>NZ_CP170629.1:0-4739803 GCF_042932255.1 Salmonella sp. WC3
GTGTCACTTTCGCTTTGGCAGCAGTGTCTTGCCCGATTGCAGGATGAGTTACCAGCCACAGAATTCAGTATGTGGATACGCCCGTTGCAGGCGGAACTGAGCGATAACACGCTGGCTTTGTATGCGCCAAACCGTTTTGTGCTCGATTGGGTAAGAGATAAGTACCTCAACAATATCAATGGATTACTCAACACATTCTGCGGCGCGGATGCCCCACAACTGCGTTTTGAAGTGGGAACAAAGCCCGTTACGCAAACGCTAAAAACGCCTGTGCATAACGTTGTCGCGCCTGCGCAGACAACGACGGCGCAGCCGCAGCGCGTAGCGCCTGCGGCCCGTTCGGGCTGGGATAACGTACCAGCGCCGGCGGAGCCGACCTACCGCTCCAACGTCAATGTTAAACATACATTTGATAACTTCGTCGAAGGTAAATCCAACCAACTGGCGCGCGCGGCGGCACGTCAGGTGGCGGATAATCCTGGCGGCGCTTATAACCCGTTATTCCTCTATGGCGGCACCGGTCTGGGTAAAACTCACCTGCTGCACGCGGTGGGTAACGGCATTATGGCGCGCAAACCCAACGCGAAAGTCGTGTATATGCACTCCGAGCGCTTTGTGCAGGACATGGTAAAAGCCCTGCAAAATAACGCCATCGAAGAGTTTAAACGCTACTACCGCTCCGTTGACGCATTGCTGATCGACGATATTCAATTCTTCGCCAATAAAGAACGATCCCAGGAAGAGTTTTTCCATACCTTTAACGCTCTGCTGGAAGGCAATCAGCAGATCATTTTGACGTCGGATCGCTATCCGAAAGAGATCAACGGCGTTGAGGATCGTCTCAAGTCCCGCTTTGGTTGGGGGCTGACAGTGGCGATCGAACCGCCAGAGCTGGAAACCCGCGTGGCGATCCTGATGAAAAAAGCGGACGAAAATGATATTCGTCTGCCAGGCGAAGTAGCGTTCTTTATCGCCAAGCGTCTACGCTCTAACGTACGTGAACTGGAAGGCGCGCTGAACCGGGTGATCGCCAATGCCAACTTTACCGGCCGGGCGATTACTATCGACTTTGTGCGCGAAGCGCTGCGCGATTTACTGGCGTTGCAGGAAAAACTGGTCACCATCGACAATATTCAGAAGACGGTGGCCGAGTATTACAAAATCAAAATTGCGGATCTGCTTTCTAAGCGTCGATCTCGCTCGGTAGCACGTCCGCGCCAGATGGCTATGGCGCTGGCAAAAGAGCTCACCAACCACAGTCTGCCGGAAATCGGCGATGCGTTTGGCGGGCGCGACCACACTACCGTACTTCATGCCTGTCGTAAAATTGAGCAACTGCGTGAAGAAAGCCACGATATCAAAGAAGATTTTTCGAATTTAATCAGAACATTGTCGTCGTGATCCTATGAAATTTACCGTTGAACGTGAACATTTATTAAAACCGCTTCAGCAGGTCAGCGGCCCGCTGGGCGGTCGTCCTACGCTGCCGATTCTCGGTAACCTGCTCCTCCAGGTAGCGGACGGTACGCTTTCTCTGACCGGCACCGATCTTGAAATGGAGATGGTCGCGCGCGTTACGCTTTCTCAGCCGCATGAGCCGGGCGCCACTACCGTGCCGGCGCGGAAATTCTTTGATATCTGCCGCGGCCTGCCGGAGGGCGCGGAGATTGCCGTTCAGTTGGAAGGCGATCGGATGCTGGTGCGTTCTGGCCGTAGCCGCTTCTCGCTGTCTACGCTGCCTGCCGCCGATTTCCCGAATCTTGACGACTGGCAAAGCGAAGTTGAATTTACGCTGCCGCAGGCCACGATGAAGCGCCTGATTGAAGCGACCCAGTTTTCGATGGCTCATCAGGATGTGCGCTACTACTTAAACGGTATGCTGTTTGAAACGGAAGGTAGCGAACTGCGCACTGTCGCGACCGACGGCCACCGCCTGGCGGTGTGCTCAATGCCGCTGGAAGCGTCTTTACCCAGCCACTCGGTGATTGTGCCGCGTAAAGGCGTGATTGAACTGATGCGTATGCTCGACGGCGGCGAAAACCCGCTGCGCGTGCAGATCGGCAGTAATAATATCCGCGCGCACGTCGGCGACTTTATCTTTACCTCGAAGCTGGTGGATGGTCGCTTCCCGGATTACCGTCGCGTTCTGCCGAAGAATCCGGATAAACATCTGGAAGCGGGCTGCGATATCCTCAAGCAGGCGTTTGCCCGCGCGGCAATCCTCTCGAATGAGAAATTCCGCGGCGTGCGTCTGTACGTCAGTGAGAATCAGCTCAAAATCACCGCCAATAACCCGGAGCAGGAAGAAGCGGAAGAGATTCTGGACGTGAGCTACGGCGGGACGGAGATGGAAATCGGCTTTAACGTCAGTTACGTGCTGGACGTGCTCAATGCGCTGAAGTGCGAAACCGTGCGCATTATGCTGACGGATTCCGTATCCAGCGTACAGATTGAGGATGCGGCGTCACAGAGTGCTGCCTACGTTGTTATGCCAATGAGGCTGTAGAATCTGAAAAGGGGCTGGTTTACTTGCCATTTCGCCTCCCGGCAGTGCTCGAAATGCTCACGTACTTCGTGTACGCTCCGCTTTCTGCGCGCTGGCGGTAGACGAACTGGCTGCGACACACACGCCCCTGGACGAATGTACTAATATATGTCACTGACGCGCCTTTTAATCAAAGACTTCCGCAACATAGAAAATGCGGATCTCGCTTTATCCCCCGGCTTTAATTTCCTGGTTGGCGCCAACGGTAGCGGCAAAACCAGCGTGCTGGAAGCTATTTATACGCTTGGCCACGGTCGGGCGTTTCGCAGTTTGCAGCCTGGCCGCGTGATTCGTCATGAGCAGGAAGCGTTTGTTCTTCACGGGCGCCTGCAGGGCGAAGAGCGTGAGACGTCGATTGGCTTAACCAAAGATAAGCAGGGCGACAGCAAAGTCCGTATCGACGGTACCGACGGTCACAAGATCGCGGAGCTGGCGCATTTAATGCCGATGCAGTTGATTACGCCGGAGGGGTTTACTTTACTCAACGGCGGCCCCAAATACAGAAGAGCGTTCCTTGACTGGGGATGCTTTCACAACGAAGCCGGATTCTTCACCGCCTGGAGCAACCTGAAACGATTGCTGAAACAGCGTAATGCCGCGCTGCGCCAGGTGAGTCGTTATGAGCAATTGCGCCCGTGGGATAAAGAGCTGATTCCGCTGGCGGAACAAATTAGTACCTGGCGGGCGGAGTACAGTAGCGCTATCGCACAGGACATGGCGGATACCTGTCAGCAGTTTTTACCTGAATTTTCCCTGACGTTCTCTTTCCAGCGCGGCTGGGAGAAAGAGACAGACTATGCGGACGTGCTGGAGCGAAGCTTTGAGCGTGACCGTATGTTGACCTACACCGCGCACGGGCCGCATAAAGCGGACTTTCGCATTCGCGCCGACGGCGCGCCGGTGGAAGATACCCTGTCGCGCGGGCAGCTAAAGTTATTGATGTGCGCCTTACGTCTGGCGCAGGGCGAGTTCCTCACCCGCGAAAGCGGGCGGCGCTGCCTGTACCTGATAGATGATTTTGCCTCTGAACTTGACGATGCGCGTCGCGGACTGCTGGCCAGCCGCTTAAAAGCCACGCAATCGCAGGTCTTTGTCAGCGCAATTAGCGCTGAACACGTTATAGACATGTCGGATGAAAATTCGAAGATGTTTACCGTGGAAAAGGGTAAAATAACGGATTAACCCAAGATTAAATGAGCGAGAAACGTTGATGTCGAATTCTTATGACTCCTCCAGTATCAAAGTCCTGAAAGGGCTGGATGCGGTGCGTAAGCGCCCGGGTATGTATATCGGCGACACGGATGACGGCACCGGTCTGCACCACATGGTATTCGAGGTGGTAGATAACGCTATCGACGAAGCGCTCGCAGGTCACTGTAAAGATATCGTCGTGACTATTCACGCCGATAACTCCGTGTCCGTAACGGATGATGGCCGTGGCATTCCTACCGGGATTCACCCGGAAGAAGGCGTCTCGGCGGCGGAAGTGATCATGACCGTTCTGCACGCGGGCGGTAAATTTGACGATAACTCCTATAAAGTCTCCGGCGGTCTGCACGGCGTGGGCGTCTCGGTAGTCAACGCTCTGTCGCAAAAACTGGAACTGGTTATCCAGCGAGATGGCAAAATTCACCGTCAGATCTACGAGCACGGCGTGCCGCAGGCACCCCTGGCCGTCACTGGCGATACCGATAAAACCGGCACGATGGTACGTTTCTGGCCGAGCCACGAAACCTTCACCAACGTCACTGAATTTGAATATGAGATCCTGGCGAAACGCCTGCGTGAACTGTCATTCCTGAACTCAGGCGTCTCCATCCGCCTGCGCGACAAGCGCGATGGCAAAGAAGATCATTTCCACTACGAAGGCGGCATCAAGGCGTTTGTTGAATATCTGAACAAGAATAAAACGCCGATCCACCCGAATATCTTCTACTTCTCCACCGAAAAAGACGGTATCGGCGTGGAAGTAGCGCTGCAGTGGAACGACGGTTTCCAGGAAAACATCTACTGCTTTACCAACAACATTCCGCAGCGCGACGGCGGTACCCACCTGGCAGGCTTCCGTGCGGCGATGACCCGTACGCTGAACGCCTATATGGACAAAGAAGGTTACAGCAAAAAAGCTAAAGTCAGCGCTACCGGCGATGATGCCCGTGAAGGTCTGATTGCGGTGGTTTCCGTAAAAGTACCGGACCCGAAATTCTCCTCACAGACCAAAGATAAGCTGGTCTCTTCCGAGGTGAAATCGGCGGTAGAACAGCAGATGAACGAACTGCTGAGCGAATACCTGCTGGAAAACCCATCTGACGCGAAAATCGTCGTCGGCAAAATTATCGACGCCGCGCGTGCGCGTGAAGCGGCGCGTCGCGCCCGTGAAATGACCCGTCGTAAAGGCGCGCTCGATTTAGCCGGTCTGCCGGGCAAACTGGCGGATTGTCAGGAACGCGACCCGGCGCTGTCCGAACTGTACCTGGTGGAAGGGGACTCCGCGGGCGGCTCTGCGAAGCAGGGGCGTAACCGCAAGAACCAGGCGATTCTGCCGCTGAAGGGTAAAATCCTCAACGTCGAGAAAGCGCGCTTCGACAAGATGCTCTCCTCTCAGGAAGTGGCGACGCTGATTACCGCGCTGGGCTGCGGTATCGGTCGCGACGAGTACAACCCGGACAAGCTGCGCTATCACAGCATCATCATCATGACCGATGCGGACGTCGACGGCTCGCACATCCGTACGCTGCTGTTGACCTTCTTCTATCGTCAGATGCCGGAAATCGTTGAACGCGGCCACGTCTACATTGCCCAGCCGCCGCTGTACAAAGTCAAGAAAGGCAAGCAGGAACAGTACATTAAAGACGACGAAGCGATGGATCAGTACCAGATTTCCATCGCGCTTGATGGTGCGACTCTGCACGCGAACGCTCATGCGCCGGCGCTATCCGGCGAAGCGTTAGAAAAACTGGTCTCTGAATATAACGCCACGCAGAAAATGATTGGTCGTATGGAGCGTCGCTTCCCGAAAGCGCTGCTCAAAGAGCTGGTGTATCAGCCAACTCTGACCGAAGCCGATCTTTCTGATGAGCAGACTGTAACGCGCTGGGTGAATGCGCTGATTACCGAGCTGAACGAGAAAGAGCAGCACGGCAGTCAGTGGAAGTTCGATGTTCATACTAATACGGAACAGAATCTGTTCGAGCCGATCGTTCGCGTGCGTACGCATGGCGTGGATACCGATTATCCGTTGGATCACGAGTTTGTGACCGGCGCGGAATATCGTCGTATCTGCACGCTGGGCGAGAAGCTGCGCGGTCTGATTGAAGAGGACGCGTTTATCGAACGCGGCGAGCGTCGCCAGCCGGTAACCAGCTTCGAGCAGGCGCTGGAGTGGCTGGTGAAAGAATCACGTCGCGGTCTGGCTATCCAGCGTTATAAAGGTCTGGGTGAAATGAACCCGGATCAGCTGTGGGAAACCACCATGGACCCGGAAAGCCGCCGTATGCTGCGCGTGACCGTCAAAGATGCGATTGCTGCCGACCAGCTGTTCACTACGCTGATGGGTGATGCCGTTGAGCCGCGTCGTGCCTTTATCGAAGAGAACGCCCTGAAAGCGGCGAATATCGATATTTAATATTCCCGCGTAACCTCTCCCTTATATAAGGGGGAGGTTTAGTCTGTAGGTTAGGGGGAGCGAAACCCAACATTTAACAGCGCCTGGGAGGTTTGTCAGCAGTCTGAGGTTTAGTAACGCATCGGGGGTAGTGAGTGCAATATAATGACGTATCCAATACCAAGAATTATAGCCACTACAAGTATCGTTAAAATTAATATTTCTAATAATTTGTTCATAATATATCCTTGATGTATTTTCCATTGTTTAGCATTAAAGATACTTTGTTGGTTGGATAGAGTATTTACTCCGCCATCCGACAAGGTAAGGCTGACATAGAATGCCTGAATACATTCAGGCATTCTTTATTATTAGTAGCGCATCGCCGGTAAAGAATTCATGATAATAATATAGCCAATTGCCTGGAAGGGCGCAGTGACAACATCGCCAATAATAGAGAATGGCATTAATAAAACCTTAGCCGAGAAATGCTTCTTATCACGTGTGAAATTTATTTTATGGGAAGATTTTAGTAATATTTCATTTTCATTATCGGCATCTTTGGGTTGGATTTTTCCTGCTAACGTAAAATAAAAAGGACTGCCAGGATCGTTTTCATGTACATAAAATGCCTCTCTGACTTTTGATTTTTCTTCTTCCGTCAAAGACTTATAGCTGTAGCTGATATCTGAAGGGCGGACGCAATGAAACTCATTTTGTTTGTTCCCTTTTTTACTATCGGTAGAACAGTAAAGCTGTTTGGAAAATTCGATAATTCTTTTATCGATATGAGGATTATTCAGTAAAGTGACGAAATTTCTGGTTGTTGTGTTGATATTATCATCTTTTATATCAAGTTGATAATTATTGTCTTCACCAACAAATGTCCACGTTTCCTCTCCGTTTGTGGTCGTTGATGGTTTGATACTTTTTATTTCATCTGTTTTCCAGACTTCTGTCGTGGGTGCGCTTTCCGTTTTTATAGTATCGAGTAAAGATGACGTCATACAGCCGCTTAAAAAATAACTCATGGCAATGGCTGATATTATTTTAATTATTTTCATGAATGTATTCCTTACATGTCATATTCGTTATTATTACCACGCCGCTAATTTTATTGCTATTTTTTCTATCTGCGCTTTCTTACCGGTGTGCCGTTTAATCGAAAGCTGTGTTATTTTTATTTTTTTCAGAGAGTACTAACGGTAATTGTCATCAAATTATTCATTCCTCAAATGGTTTAACGGGACACTCAGTCTCTTTTTCTTCTATAGACGGTGAGTTTCCCAATAACCTCCTTTATTTTTCTGTATGTTATTGCCTGATAAATCGGTCAATGCACAATAGAAGCAACCATTGTAAAGACCGTTAAACTCTTCATCATGTCGGACAAAAGAGGAATCCTTTTTCCAGAGTTTATCCCCCTTTATCCCTGACTCTTTTGCTGTTTTTTGAGCGGAATCGCGTTAGCATGAGTCAGGACTCATTTAATGCGGGGATTTCATGGCTATTAAACTTATTGCTATCGACATGGATGGCACCCTTCTGCTGCCCGATCACACCATTTCTCCGGCGGTTAAAAACGCGATTGCCGCTGCGCGTGAAAAAGGGGTAAACGTGGTGCTGACCACAGGCCGTCCGTATGCGGGTGTGCACAGTTACCTGAAAGAACTTCACATGGAACAGCCCGGCGATTATTGCATCACCTATAACGGGGCGCTGGTGCAGAAAGCAGGGGACGGCAGTACGGTTGCGCAAACGGCGCTCAGCTATGATGACTACCGTTACCTGGAAAAACTGTCCCGTGAGGTGGGTTCTCACTTCCACGCATTAGACCGAAATACGCTTTATACCGCTAACCGCGATATCAGCTACTACACGGTGCATGAGTCGTATGTGGCGACCATTCCGCTGGTATTTTGTGAAGCGGAGAAGATGGACCCGAACACTCAGTTCCTGAAAGTTATGATGATCGATGAGCCTGCCGTTCTCGACCGGGCGATTGCGCGTATACCGGCAGAGGTGAAGGAAAAGTACACCGTGCTGAAAAGCGCGCCGTACTTCCTTGAAATCCTCGATAAACGGGTTAATAAAGGCACCGGCGTAAAATCACTGGCCGAGGCGCTGGGTATTAAGCCAGAGGAGGTGATGGCGATTGGCGATCAGGAAAACGACATTGCGATGATCGAATACGCCGGTATGGGCGTGGCAATGGACAACGCCATTCCGTCGGTCAAAGAGGTGGCTAACTTTGTGACTAAATCGAACCTTGAAGATGGTGTTGCCTGGGCGATTGAAAAATTTGTGCTGAACCCCGATCACTCATCCGGCCATTTCCCCGCCCGATAAGGCATAGTCGCCATCGGGCAAATACGCGCTTAACGACCCGCACTTGCTGCGGTTTTTTTATATCTTTCGTTTACGTCTTATAACGTCCCCATAACCAATTGTCGTTTTTGTGATCTAAATTGTAGTACAACATAATTGTGTTGTACTACATTGATGGCATGGTAACGACGGTTGATATCACGCTAGTACTACAAAATTGCGGCGTAATTCAGCTATCGCGGTAAAGTAAGAGAGTTCACATCGAGCACAAGGACTCTCTATGACTCTCAATAAAACCGATCGCATCGTTATCACGCTGGGCAAACAGATTGTCAGCGGTAAATACGTACCCGGTTCGGCGCTGCCAGCGGAAGCGGATCTGTGCGAGGAGTTTGAAACGTCTCGCAACATCATTCGCGAAGTGTTTCGTTCGCTTATGGCGAAGCGGCTAATTGAAATGAAGCGCTATCGCGGCGCGTTTATCGCACCGCGTAACCAGTGGAATTATCTCGATACCGACGTGCTGCAATGGGTGCTGGAAAACGACTACGACCCGAGGCTTATCAGCGCGATGAGCGAAATACGAAACCTGGTGGAGCCAGCAATAGCACGCTGGGCGGCGGAACGGGCAACATCAAGCGATCTGGCTGAAATTGAGTCGGCGCTAAACGACATGATTGCCAACAACCAGGACCGGGAAGCGTTTAACGAGGCGGATATTCGCTATCACGAAGCAGTGTTGCAGTCGGTGCATAACCCGGTACTGCAACAGTTAAATGTAGCGATCAGCTCGCTACAGCGAGCGGTATTTGAACGGACCTGGATGGGCGATGCGGCCAATATGCCGAAAACGCTCCAGGAACATAAGGCGCTATTCGATGCGATACGGCATCAGGATGGCGATGCGGCAGAGCAGGCGGCATTAACCATGATCGCCAGCTCGACACGAAGGTTAAAGGAAATCACATGACAGCTCGCTACATCGCAATTGACTGGGGATCGACCAATCTGCGCGCCTGGCTTTACCAGGGCGACAAATGCCTGGAGAGCAGGCAATCAGAAGCAGGCGTTACACGCCTGAACGGTAAATCTCCTGACGCGGTGTTAGCAGAAGTCACAACACACTGGCGCGACAGCGCCACCCCCGTGGTAATGGCGGGCATGATCGGCAGTAACGTAGGCTGGCAAAATGCGCCTTATCTGCCGGTTCCCGCCCTGTTCTCCGCTATTGGCGAACAGTTAACCGCCGTTGGCGACAACATCTGGATCATCCCCGGATTGTGTGTCTCACGCGAGGATAACCACAACGTGATGCGCGGCGAAGAGACGCAACTGCTTGGCGCCCGCGAACTTTCTCCTTCTTCTGTCTATGTCATGCCCGGCACGCATTGCAAATGGGTATAGACTGATACGCAACAAATTCATGATTTTCGTACTGTGATGACAGGCGAACTCCATCACTTGTTGCTGCGTCACTCGCTGGTCGGGGCTGGTTTGCCGGAACAGGAAGCTTCTGGCGACGCCTATGCCGCGGGGCTGGAGCGCGGTCTTAATTCTCCTGCCGTCCTGCCTTCTCTTTTTGAGGTTCGCGCCTCGCACGTGTTGGGGCATCTTGCGCGTGAGCAGGTCAGCGACTTCCTCTCCGGCCTGTTGATTGGCGCGGAAGTCGCCAGCATGAGCGAATCCTTCGCGGCGCAACAGGCTATCACTCTCGTCGCTGGACCCGCGCTGATCTCACGTTACCAACAGGCGTTTAGTGCTATTGGGCGTGATGTTTCAACCGTGGATGGCGATATGGCATTTCAGGCTGGAATAAGGAGCATCGCTCATGCAGTGGCAAACTAATCTCCCTCTCATCGCTATCTTACGCGGTATTACGCCCGATGATGCCCTGGCGCACGTTGGCGCGGTGGTGGATGCGGGATTTGACGCTATAGAAATTCCGCTTAACTCCCCACAGTGGGAAAAAAGCATTTCTTCCGTGGTGAAGGCGTATGGCGGCAGGGCGCTTATTGGCGCTGGTACCGTACTGAAACCGGAACAGGTAGACCAGCTTGCCGGGATGGGCTGCAAGCTGATCGTCACGCCGAATATCCAACCGGAGGTGATCCGCCGGGCGGTGAGCTATGGCATGACCGTGTGTCCGGGCTGCGCCACGGCAACGGAAGCCTTTTCTGCGCTGGATGCAGGCGCACAGGCGTTAAAAATTTTCCCGTCGTCGGCGTTTGGTCCGGGCTACATCAGCGCGCTGAAAGCGGTACTTCCGCCGGATGTTCCGCTATTTGCCGTCGGCGGCGTGACGCCGGAAAACCTGGCGCAATGGATTAAAGCAGGCTGTGTGGGCGCGGGACTGGGTAGCGATCTCTATCGCGCCGGGCAATCCGTTGAACGCACCGCGCAGCAGGCTGCGGCATTTGTTAATGCGTATCGAGAGGCAGTGAAATGAAAATAACTCACATCACCACGTACCGTTTACCTCCACGTTGGATGTTCCTGAAAATCGAAACGGATGAAGGCGTGGTTGGCTGGGGAGAGCCGGTCATTGAAGGTCGGGCACGTACTGTTGAGGCGGCAGTACATGAGTTTGCCGACTACCTGATAGGGAAAGATCCGGCGCGTATCAACGACCTGTGGCAGGTAATGTACCGGGCCGGTTTTTATCGCGGCGGCCCGATTATGATGAGCGCCATCGCCGGTATTGACCAGGCATTGTGGGATATCAAAGGCAAGGTGTTGAATGCGCCGGTCTGGCAGCTCATGGGCGGCCTGGTGCGCGACAAAATCAAGGCCTATAGCTGGGTGGGCGGCGATCGTCCGGCAGACGTCATTGACGGTATTGAAAAATTGCGCGGTATTGGTTTTGACACCTTCAAGCTGAACGGCTGTGAAGAGATGGGCGTGATTGATAACTCCCGTGCGGTGGATGCGGCGGTCAATACCGTGGCGCAAATCCGCGAAGCTTTCGGCAGTGAAATTGAGTTTGGGCTCGATTTCCACGGTCGCGTTAGCGCGCCGATGGCGAAGGTGCTGATTAAAGAACTGGAACCCTATCGTCCGCTGTTTATTGAAGAGCCGGTGCTGGCGGAACAGGCGGAATATTATCCGCGCCTGGCAGCGCAAACGCATATTCCGATTGCCGCAGGCGAACGTATGTTCTCGCGTTTTGAATTTAAACGCGTGCTGGACGCGGGCGGGTTGGCGATTCTACAGCCGGATTTATCCCACGCGGGCGGCATTACCGAATGCTATAAAATCGCCGGAATGGCGGAAGCATATGATGTGGCGCTGGCGCCGCATTGCCCGCTGGGTCCAATTGCCCTGGCTGCCTGCCTGCATATCGATTTTGTTTCGCGCAACGCGGTATTCCAGGAGCAGAGCATGGGCATTCACTATAACAAGGGCGCGGAGCTGCTCGACTTTGTGAAAAACAAAGAAGACTTCAGCATGGACGGCGGCTTCTTTAAACCCTTAACCAAACCGGGTCTTGGCGTAGACATTGACGAGGCCAGGGTGATTGAACTTAGCAAAAGCGCGCCGGATTGGCGTAATCCGTTGTGGCGGCACGCTGACGGATCGGTAGCCGAGTGGTGATCGCCACGCTGTAGGCTCAACAAACGTCGCCCTCCGGGCAACCCAATTTAAATATAAAAACACACCCTCTGTAATTTACAGGGCATGGTGAGCGGCCTCGCTATGCCCAGAATCTGGAGACAGATGACGATGGATATTTCAGTTACAGCAGCACAGCCGGGGCGTCGCCGCTATCTGACGCTGGTGATGATCTTTATTACCGTGGTGATTTGCTACGTCGATCGCGCCAACCTTGCCGTGGCTTCCATGCATATTCAAAAAGAATTCGGCATTACCAAAGCGGAAATGGGCTATGTCTTCTCCGCTTTTGCCTGGCTCTATACGTTATGCCAGATCCCTGGCGGCTGGTTTCTCGACCGTATTGGGTCCCGGCTGACCTATTTTATCGCTATCTTCGGCTGGTCAGTCGCGACGCTATTGCAGGGGTTTGCGACGGGACTATTGTCGCTTATCGGCCTGCGCGCTATTACCGGGATTTTCGAGGCACCAGCCTTTCCGGCAAATAACCGGATGGTCACTAGCTGGTTTCCGGAGCATGAGCGCGCATCCGCAGTCGGGTTCTACACCTCCGGACAGTTCGTCGGACTGGCATTCCTTACGCCGCTGCTGATCTGGATTCAGGAAATGCTGAGCTGGCACTGGGTCTTTATCGTCACCGGCGGTATCGGGATTATCTGGTCATTGGTCTGGTTTAAGGTTTATCAACCGCCGCGTTTGACGAAAAGCCTTAGCCAGGCGGAGCTGGAGTATATTCGCGATGGCGGCGGTCTGGTGGATGGCGATGCGCCAGCGAAAAAAGAGGCCCGCCAGCCGTTGACGAAAGCCGACTGGAAACTGGTGTTCCATCGTAAGCTGGTGGGCGTCTACCTCGGTCAGTTCGCCGTAAACTCTACGCTATGGTTCTTTCTGACCTGGTTCCCTAATTATCTGACCCAGGAAAAAGGCATTACCGCGCTAAAAGCGGGCTTTATGACGACCGTACCGTTCCTGGCTGCCTTTTTTGGCGTACTGCTCTCCGGCTGGCTGGCGGATAAACTGGTGAAAAAAGGCTTCTCGCTGGGCGTGGCGCGCAAAACGCCGATTATTTGCGGTTTGCTCATCTCCACATGCATTATGGGCGCTAACTACACTAACGATCCGTTGTGGATTATGGCATTGATGGCGATAGCTTTCTTCGGCAACGGATTTGCGTCCATTACCTGGTCGTTAATCTCTTCGCTTGCGCCGATGCGGTTGATTGGCCTTACCGGCGGTATGTTTAACTTTATCGGCGGGTTGGGCGGGATTAGCGTACCGTTAGTGATTGGTTATCTGGCGCAAAGCTACGGTTTTGCTCCGGCGCTGGTCTATATCTCCGTTGTGGCCCTGCTGGGCGCGCTGTCTTACATCCTGTTAGTGGGCGATGTGAAACGCGTCGGATAAGTTGGCCGTGGCGGGCCGGAAATCATCATGGCGAAGGATGATCGGCTATCCATGCGTCGAGCGCCGTCACTCCCTGCGTCACGATAGTTTTAATATCTATATCGCTAAGCGGTTGCAATTCCAGCTCCCGACAGGCTTCGGTTGCCTGCGTCATCCCCAGGCTGGCGCAGCCGCTTTTTAATTTATGCGCCAGCCGCTTAATGTTAACGTCGTCATTCATGGCGCGCGCCGCCTCGATCTCCTCGACTAAAGGCAGCGCGCTGTCTTTGAATAAGGCGACCCATTGCCGGAGTTTTTCCGGGCCGACAGACGCCATATCGCCGGCAAGCTGATGTTCATTCAACATCGCCCGCGCGTTGTGAGATTTGCCCTGTAAATAGTGCGCTATCATGCGGTAAAGCTCTTCGCGGGGAACGGGCTTTTGAATAATCCCGCAGAAAAGACCGGCGGTACGCTGACGAAGATTATCGTCTATCACATGTGCGCTAAAACCAATGCGTTTCATGGCGGGATACAGGCTCATCAACTGCTGCGCCAGGGTTAAGCCGTCATAATCCGGCAAATCAAAATCCACCAGCGCCACATCAAAGGACTCGCCTTCGGCTAAACAGCGTAGCGCGTCATTCGCGCTTTCAGCTACTGAGACCTTCACCCCTTTGCCCGTGAGCATTTCAGCGGTAATACGCTGCGTCAGCATATTATCTTCAATCAGCAACAGGCGTAATCCGTTAAGATTTATTGGTTTCCTGAACGCACTTTTGCTTGCGGGTTTGGGGTGGCGAACCGGCAGTTGTAAACGAAAACAACTGCCAACATGAAGCGTACTGGTGACGGTTAGCGTCCCGCCCATCGCCTCTGCCAGGCTGGCGCTGATAGCCAGCCCCAGGCCCGTCCCGCCCCGGCGTCCTGTCGCCTGCACAAACGGTTTGAAAATAGCCGTCAGCTTCGCTTCAGGGATACCGCATCCGGTATCTTCAACCTCAATAAACCAGCTCTGATCGTCGCAAAACGTGCGCAGCACTATGCTGCCGCGATCGGTAAATTTCGCCGCATTACTTAAAAGATTAATCACAATTTGACGTATCCGGCGCGGATCGCCTTGTAGCGTGGAGGGGAGTTGCTCGCTAAAGTCGGCGATGAGCGCCACCTGCACGCGGCTGTGCATTAAATGCAGCGCGCTATTCAACAATTGTCGCGGTTCAAACGGTTCCTCGCTAATGGAAACGTTGGTGCCGCCTACTTCAATCGCCGAGTAATCAAGAATATCGTTAAGAATCGCCAGTAGCGATTCGCCTGAATCATTAATGGCCTGTAAGTCGTCGCGGTAGTTTGCCATGAGCGGTTTATCGGCCAGCAATTGTACCGTACCGAGAATGCCGTAAAGCGGCGTGCGAATTTCATGGCTCATGGCGGCAAGGAACGTCGATTTCGCCTCGTTGGCCTTTTCCGCTTCGGCGCGCGCCTGCCGGTGTTCCAGCACCAGCGCATGAAGCTCCGCCGTTTGCGAACGCACCTGTTCCGCCAAATCCTCACGATGGCGGTTTAATTTGCGCACGTTGGCGCGAAACGCTTCCATCAGACGGCTGATGGTATCCAGTTCGCTGACGCCAGCCGCCTCCGGAAACGGTGAGTCAATATCGCCCTCCAGTAACCGCTGTAAGGCCTGCGTTTGTTGCGCCAGCGGGCGGGATACGGAACGGTAAACCACTCGCCAAAGAATAAAACTTAATGAGCACAGCGCCAGGATACCTAAGATCACTAACCCTATTTGCCCACGCTGACTGGCGTGTGTAAGACGCGCTAACCCAGCCTCGTTTCGTTTTTCGATGGCGTTCACCAACTGCGACACTTCCGTACTGAAGCGGGTAAACTGGAAGAGGTTATTGGCCATGAGCGTTTGAAGCTGGTCGCGGATGGCGTTTTCCTTACGAAACAGGGTAACCAGCGTGGTGTACTGGTTTATTTTCTCCAGCGCGTCGGCGATTTGGGCGCGAACGGTAGGATCTTCTATACGCTGCTGGCGGCGGGATAAAATTTTAACCAACTGATTAAGTTTTTCATCGGTTTCCTCGGCATCGCTCAGCCCTTGCGCGTCTTTTAAGGTCACAATGAGCTGCTTAAACCGTAGGGCATTGACCCGCAACTCATTCATCTGATTCACATACTCAAGGTCGATATCAATCAATCGGTCAAGCGCGCGTTCAGCCTGATCCCCTTTACCGCTTTCGATAAGATCGTAAATACCGGCCTGGGTGGCGCCCGCAGATGTCGCTGCATTATTGGCCTGACCGTGAGCCTGGGCGGCAATGCTTTCCGCCGCCTCCGCAATCTGGCGGCTTAACTGCTGTTGCTGTGCGCGCAGCGTGAGAATTTCACCGACCAGCGTTCCCTGTTGCCCAAGCGTTTGCGCAATCTCTTTTTCTTGCCGGGCGATGGCCGAGGTATTAAACCCCTGCTCGCTTAATGCCTGCAAAAGATGGTTAATTTTAAGGCTTTGCGCTTTCAGCATCTTCCCCTGCGCCAGCCAAACGCCCTCACTGTCGGCATTGGTCAGATTTTGCGCGGAGAAGAGCTCGTAAGCGCTGGCTTCGCTTAACTGCCTGGCCATATTCATCGTGGGGAGCAGCGCTTGCGTATTGGTTTGCTCCACCTGACTAATGACGCGCAGGCTTATCCAGCCGATCACGGTGCTGAGCAGGGTGAGTGCCGCCATCAGGGCGAAGGCCAGCCATAATCTGCGGGTCAGTGAAGGCGTTGACATTTATGCGCCGCGGGTGAAATGGGTTGAGTTGCCGCCGGAAAAACCATTAGGATAAAACCTTATTGCTGGTGGGGCTATCATGCGCGCGCTTATTTCGTTCTTTTTTTTGATAATCATCGTCTCGAATGTAGAAACGGCGTCAGCCGAAACCGGACTGCTACACTGGACGCGCGCCGATCGGGCGATTCCCTGGCGGCAAACGTCAGTCAATGCGAGTAAACCCTGGAAACTGTGCGCATTATACCCCAGCCTGAAAGATTCTTACTGGTTGTCCGTCAACTACGGGATGCAAAAAGCGGCCAAATTGTATGGCGTTGATTTAAAAGTGCTGGAAGCGAATGGCTATCGGCAACTGGCGACGCAACAACAGCAAATGACGCAGTGCCGGGAGTGGGGCGCCGACGCTATTCTGCTTGGCAGCAGTACCATTCGTTTCCCGGAACTGGAACGGTATGCCGGTAATGTGCCGGTTATTGAAGTGGCGAACGTGATACGCGACGCCAGCGTGGCAACTCACGTCGGTCTGCCGTGGTTTCAGATGGGTTATCTGCCGGGACGTTTCCTGGTGCAGTGGAGCAAAGGAAAAACGCTTAACGTTTTACTCTTCCCGGGGCCGGAGGAAGCTGGCGGCAGTCAGGAGATGGTGGCGGGTTTTCGTCAGGCAATTAAAGGCAGCGCCATCAACATTGTGGATATCGCCTGGGGCGATAACGACATTGAAGTGCAGCGAAACTTACTCCAGGAAATGCTGGAGCGTCATCCGGACGCCAATGTGGTCGCCGGGTCGGCGATAGCGGCGGAGGCGGCGATGGGCGAAGGGCGAAATTTGACGACTCCGCTCACGATCGTCTCATTTTATCTGACGCATCAGGTTTATCGCGGTTTAAAACGCGGCCATATCCTGATGGCGCTCAGCGATCAGATGGCCTGGCAGGGAGAATTAGCGATAACGCAGTCGATTAAGGTCTTACAGGGGCAACCGGTGCCTGAAAATATCAGCCCGCCGGTGCTTATTTTGACGCATAACAACGCCGACAGCGCGCGCGTTCGTCGTTCGCTATCGCCTCCGGGATTTCGGCCCGTCTATTTGTATCAATACACCTCCGAGGCTAAAAAGTAGCCTTCGCCATGCTGTGTGACCAGCAGCTCCGGCGTAATTTTATGGCGTAAGCGGCGAACCAGGACATCAATCGTGCGGAGATCCGGAGTCTCTACGCGGCGGGCGGAAAGCATTCGCAGCAGACGTTCGCGATGCAGCACTTTGCCTGGGTTGGTCACAAAGGCCAGCAGCAGCTCGTACTCCGCGCGCGTAAGCTTAATGGCTTCACCGTTGTGCTCCAGCGTGTGATTCATCACGTTCAGGCAGTAGCCGGAAAACATATAGCAGTTTTCACTGGCATTTTGCGGCGTGGGGCGGGCCAGATCGATACGCCACAAAAGATTTTTTACCCGCACTACCAGCTCGCGCAGTTCCAGCGGCTTGGTGACGTAGTCGTCCGCGCCCATCTCCAGCCCGACGATGCGGTCGATTTGGTCGCAACGCCCCGTCACCAGAATAATGCCCACCGTGGAACGTTCGCGTAGCGCCCTGGTCAGCATCAACCCGTTTTCATCGGGGAGGTTGATATCCAGCAGGATCAGCGAAACGTGCTCATGCTCCATGATGTCACGCAGGCCCGCGCCGCTGTCGGTCACCGAAACGCGATACCCCTCCTGCTCAAAATAGGCCTGTAATCTGGCCTGAGTAACAGGTTCATCCTCAACAATAACAATGTGATGTGACATCCTGCGCGCGGTCTCTTTCTGTTCATATCTGTTCATATATTGCCGTATCCCGTTCATCCTGACCAGTGACGCTGTTCATATTTGCGGAATAAGATCTGCGCATTAAACCATATAATTACAGGGGCTATTATGCGAAAACTCTGGAGAGCGCTACTCAGGCCAAGCGCCCGTTGGTCGATACTGGCGCTGGTCATTGTCGGGATTGTGATCGGCGTTGCGCTGATCGTGTTACCTCACGTCGGTATCAAACTGACCAGTACGACAGAGTTTTGCGTCAGCTGCCATAGTATGCAGCCGGTGTATCAGGAATATAAACAGTCCGTACATTTCCAGAACGCTTCCGGCGTACGCGCGGAATGCCACGATTGCCATATCCCCCCTGATATTCCAGGCATGGTGAAACGTAAGCTGGAAGCCAGCAACGATCTTTACCAGACATTTATCGCCCACTCGATTGATACCCCGGAAAAATTTGAAGCCAAACGCGCCGAGCTTGCCGAGCGTGAATGGGCGCGCATGAAAGAGAATAACTCCGCGACCTGTCGTTCCTGCCATAACTACGATGCGATGGATCACGCGAAACAGAACCCGGAAGCGGCGCGGCAAATGAAAATCGCCGCGAAAGAAAATCAGTCCTGCATCGACTGCCATAAAGGGATTGCCCACCAGCTACCGGATATGAGCAGCGGTTTCCGCAAACAGTTTGATGAACTGCGCGCTAGCGCCAGTACGCATAATGACGGCGATACGCTCTATTCGCTGGATATCAAGCCGATTTACGCCGCTAAAGGCGATAAAGAACCGGCAGGTTCGCTGTTACCTGCTTCTGAAGTGAAAGTCCTTAAACGGGACGGTGACTGGCTGCAAGTGCAAATCGAAGGCTGGACGGAGACGGACGGTCGCCAGCGCGTGCTGACGCAGCTGCCCGGTAAACGTATTTTTGTCGCCTCGATTCGCGGCGATGTGCAACAGCATGTGAAAACGCTGGAAGAGACCACTGTCGCGGCGACTAATACTCAGTGGAGCAAATTACAGGCAACCGCGTGGATGCAAAAAGGCGACATGGTAAATGACATTAAACCGATTTGGGCCTATGCCGACTCCCTCTATAACGGCACCTGTAATCAGTGTCACGGCGCGCCGGACAAAGCGCACTTTGACGCTAACGGCTGGATCGGCACGCTCAACGGCATGATCGGTTTCACCAGTCTGGATAAGCGTGAAGAACGTACCTTGTTGAAATATCTCCAGATGAATGCGTCTGATACCACCAACACGCCGCACAGCGATAAGGGAGAAAACAATGAAAAATAAGGACACGCTACACGTCTCTCGTCGACGTTTTCTGGCGCAGCTTGGCGGTTTGACGGTGGCAGGAATGCTGGGGCCGTCACTGCTGACGCCCCGTAGCGCCCGCGCAGCGGATGCCGTTGCGCCAGGCGCCGCGACGAAAGAGGGTATCCTTACCGGCTCTCACTGGGGGGCGATTCGCGCCACGGTGGTTGACGGTCGATTTGTGGCGGCAAAACCGTTTGAACAGGATAAATACCCGTCCAAAATGATCGCCGGCCTGCCCGATCACGTCCACAACGCGGCGCGTATTCGCTATCCGATGGTGCGCGTCGACTGGATGCGCAAAGGTCATCAAAGCGACACCTCGCAGCGCGGCGATAATCGTTTTGTGCGCGTCTCCTGGGATGAAGCGCTGGATCTGTTCTATCAGGAACTGGAGCGGGTGCAAAAAACCTACGGGCCGAGCGCGTTACTGACGGCGAGCGGCTGGCAATCTACCGGCATGTTCCATAACGCCTCCGGGATGCTGGCGCGCGCGATTGCGCTACATGGCAATAGCGTCAGCACGGGAGGGGACTATTCGACCGGCGCGGCGCAGGTGATTCTGCCTCGCGTGGTGGGTTCAATGGAAGTGTACGAGCAGCAAACGTCATGGCCTCTGGTTTTACAGAACAGTAAAACGATTGTGCTATGGGGTTCTGATATGGTGAAAAACCAGCAGGCAAACTGGTGGTGCCCGGATCACGATGTCTATCAGTACTATGAACAATTAAAAGAGAAGGTTGCCAGCGGCGCTATCTCGGTCATCAGCATCGACCCGGTCGTCACCTCCACGCACGATTATCTGGGGCGCGATAAGGTCAAACATATCGCCATTAACCCGCAGACGGATGTCCCGTTACAACTGGCGCTGGCGCATACCCTGTACAGCGAGAAACTGTACGATAAAAATTTCCTCGATAACTACTGCGTCGGTTTTGACCAGTTCCTCCCCTATTTGCTGGGCGAGAAAGATGGACAGCCCAAAGATGCCGCCTGGGCGGAAAAACTGTGCGGTATTGACGCCGACACCATCCGCGCGTTGGCGCGGCAGATGGCGGGCGACAGAACGCAAATCATCGCTGGCTGGTGCGTACAACGTATGCAGCATGGCGAACAGTGGTCATGGATGGTCGTCGTGCTGGCGGCAATGCTGGGACAGATTGGTTTACCGGGCGGCGGCTTTGGTTTTGGCTGGCACTATAACGGCGCCGGGACGCCTGGTCGTAAAGGGATCATTTTAAGCGGCTTTTCCGGTTCGACGACCGTTCCGCCAGTGCACGACAGCACGGATTACAAAGGCTACAGCAGCACCATTCCTATTGCGCGTTTTATGGATGCCATTCTTGAACCGGGCAAGATCATTAACTGGAACGGGAAATCGGTTAAATTACCGCCGCTGAAGATGTGCGTGTTCGCCGGGACCAACCCGTTCCACCGACACCAACAAATTAACCGCATAATTGAAGGCTGGCGCAAGCTGGAAACGGTCATCGCTATTGATAACCAGTGGACGTCGACCTGCCGCTTTGCGGATATCGTTTTGCCGGCTACCACCCAATTTGAGCGTAACGACCTCGATCAGTTCGGCAACCACTCTAACCGCGGCATTATCGCCATGAAACAGGTGGTGTCGCCGCAGTTTGAAGCGCGTAACGACTTTGATATTTTCCGCGATCTCTGCCGACGCTTTAACCGTGAAGCGGCATTCACGGAAGGTCTTGATGAAATGGGCTGGCTGAAACGCATCTGGCAGGAAGGGAGCCAGCAGGGAAAAGGTCGCGGTATCCACTTACCGACTTTCGAGGTGTTCTGGAATCAACAGGAGTACATCGAGTTTGATCATCCGCAGATGTTTGTGCGCCATCAGGCTTTCCGTGAAGATCCGGACCTGGAGCCGTTGGGCACGCCAAGCGGTTTGATCGAGATTTACTCCAAAACGATCGCCGACATGCAATACGACGATTGTCAGGGCCATCCCATGTGGTTCGAAAAAATCGAACGCTCGCATGGCGGGCCGGGATCGCAGCGCTGGCCGCTGCACTTACAGTCCGTCCACCCTGATTTCCGTCTGCATTCCCAACTGTGCGAGTCGGAAACGCTGCGTCAGCAATATGCCGTTGGCGGCAAGGAGCCGGTCTTTATTAACCCACAGGATGCCAGCGCGCGCGGGATCCGCAACGGTGACATCGTGCGGGTATTCAATGCACGCGGGCAGGTACTGGCGGGAGCGGTAGTTTCCGATCGCTATGCGCCGGGCGTGGCGCGAATTCATGAAGGCGCCTGGTACGATCCTGATAAAGGCGGCGATCTCAACGCGTTATGTAAGTACGGCAACCCTAACGTATTAACGCTGGATATCGGTACATCACAGCTCGCGCAGGCGACCAGCGCGCATACGACGCTGGTGGAAATTGAAAAATATACCGGCCCTATGGATAACGTCACGGCGTTTAACGGTCCGGTCGAGATGGTCGCGCAGTGTGAATATGTACCCGCATCGCAGGGGAATCCGCATGATTAAGCAGCCAGCGCTTGCTCAGGAACAGTACGCCTGCGTATATGCATGGCTGGCGTTACTCTTTTTCCGGGAAGTGGATGATGAAGGGTTAATACAATTACAGTCCGCGGAGATCGCGGACTGGCTGGCGCTGTTAAAGCGTCAGCCTGCGCTGGCGGCGTCGGTGGCGTTACTCGAACAAAAAATTGCCGCGCTTAGCCTGCGCCAGGATGCGCAGCTGGAGCTGGCCGCAGATTTTTGCGGATTGTTCCTGATGACGGATAAAAAATCGGCCTTGCCCTACGCCTCGCAATACCCACAGCAGGAACCCGGCATGATTAAACATTTATTGCTTGAAGCCGGGATGGAGGTCAACGACGATTTTAAAGAGCCGACCGACCACCTGGCGATTTATCTGGAATTACTCAGCCATTTACATTTTTCATTGGGTGAATCGTTCCAACAACGGAGAATGAATAAATTACGCCAGAAAACATTGTCGTCATTACTGGAATGGCTTCCGGAATTTACAAATAATTGCCTTAAGCATGATCCCTATGGTTTTTATGCTGCGTTAAGTCAATTATTGTTGGCTATCGTTCGTTTTGATGACGGAAAATAGGATTTATCCATTGTTGCGGCTGAATAAACCCTGTGACGGGCATCGCAAAATAAATCTTACGATAGTCGGGGGTTATCATATCTATAGGTTTAGCCAATTGTAATTATTGATACCAATCAATATCCATGATGGGTTTGTATTTAGTATTGACGGGCCTCATGAGTAAAAAAATAAAATTTAATTAATCATGCCGCAATACCCCATAAGGATAGTGATATGAAAAAAATTACCCTCTATGCGACAACGGTTATCACCGTTGGGCTGTTATGTTATTTAGGTTTGTCCGGGTATGTATGGTATTACGACAAACAGCGCAGTAAAAAAAGCGATGTGCAGGCCTCGGTTGTGGGTGAAAATAATAAAATACTGGGTTATTTCAGGGAGAAAGGATGTGATTATTGTCATACGCCTTCCGCTGAATTACCTTTTTATTCCTCTTTTCCGGTGGCAAAGCAGCTAATGGATTACGATATCCAGCTTGGCTACAAATCGTTTAACCTGGAGGCGGTACGGGCCGCCCTGATTGCGGATACGCCGGTGCCGCAAAGCGAACTGAATAAAATTGAATGGGTTATGCAACATCAGACTATGCCGCCAACCCGCTATGTCGCGCTGCACTGGGCGGGGGGCGTCAGCGATAAAGAGCGTACTGACATCCTGAACTGGATAGCCGATCAGCGTGAGCGCAACTATGCCAGCGCCGATACCGACCCGGCGCACCGGAATGAACCCGTTCAGCCTATTCCGCGCAATATTCCCGTCGATGCGAAAAAAGTCGACTTAGGTTTCCGTCTTTATCATGATGAACGTTTATCCGGCGATAGCACAATATCCTGTGCGCATTGTCACGCGTTAAATGCGGGCGGTGTCGATGGCAGAAAAACCTCAATTGGCGTTGGCGGTGCGGTAGGACCAATAAATGCGCCGACGGTATTCAACTCCGTATTTAATATCGAACAATTTTGGGATGGTCGTGCTGCAACCCTGCAGGAGCAAGCAGGCGGACCACCGTTAAATCCTATTGAAATGGCTTCTAAATCCTGGGATGAAATTATTAGCAAGCTTGATAAAGATCCTGTCCTGAAAAAAGATTTCCAGGCGGTTTATCCGCAAGGATTTACCGGGGAAAATATTACTGATGCGATCGCCGAATTCGAAAAAACGTTGATAACGCCGGATTCCGCCTTTGATAAATGGCTACGTGGAGATGAAAATGCGCTGACCGCGCAACAGAAACACGGTTATCAATTATTTAAAGAGAATAAATGTGCAACCTGTCACGGCGGTATCATTTTAGGCGGACGCTCTTTTGAACCATTGGGATTAAAGCGAGACTTTAATTTTGGCGAAATTACCGCAGCGGATATTGGTCGTATGAACGTCACCAAAGAGGTTCGCGATAAATTACGGCAAAAAGTCCCAGGCTTACGCAACGTCGCGTTAACAGCGCCTTATTTCCATCGGGGCGACGTACCGACGCTGGATGGCGCGGTAAAACTGATGCTGCGTTACCAGGTTGGCACCGATCTGCCGCAAAACGATATTGACGATATCGTCGCCTTCCTGGAAAGCCTGACCGGTGTTTATACGCCATATCAACCTGAATATGCGCAATGACAATGATGCTTGAAGCCAGAGATCTGTACTGCGAGCGGGACGAGAGGACGCTGTTTCGCGGGCTGTCGTTCACCGTGGAGGCCGGGGAGTGGGTGCAGGTCACCGGCGGCAACGGCGCCGGAAAAACCACCCTGCTGCGCCTGCTGACCGGGCTGGCGCGCCCGGACGGCGGGGAGGTGTACTGGCAGGGCGAGCCCCTGCGCCGCGTGCGCGACAGCTTCCATCGCAGCCTGCTGTGGATAGGGCACCAGCCGGGGATTAAATCCCGCCTGACGGCGCGGGAGAACCTGCACTTTTTCCACCCCGGCGACGGCGCGCGTCTCCCGGAGGCGCTGGCGCAGGCCGGGCTGGCGGGATTTGAGGACGTGCCGGTCGCCCGGCTCTCGGCCGGGCAGCAGCGCCGGGTGGCGCTGGCCCGCCTGTGGCTGACCCGCGCCGCGCTGTGGGTGCTCGACGAGCCGTTCACCGCCATTGACGTTAACGGCGTGGCGCGCCTCACCCGACGGATGGCGGCGCACACGGCGCAGGGCGGGATGGTCATTCTCACCACCCACCAGCCGCTGCCGGGGGCCGCGGACACCGTCCGCCGCCTGGTGCTGACCGGCGGGGAGGCCGGGCTGTGATGTGGCGTGTCTTCTGTCTCGAACTGCGCGTGGCGTTCCGCCACGGCGCGGACATCGCCGGCCCGCTGTGGTTCTTCCTGATGGTCATCACTCTGTTTCCGTTAAGCGTCGGGCCGCAGCCGCAGCTGCTGGCGCGTATCGCGCCGGGCATCATCCAGGTGGCGGCGCTGCTGGCCTCGCTGCTGGCGCTGGAGCGGCTGTTTCGCGACGACCTGCAGGACGGCAGCCTGGAGCAGCTGATGCTGCTGCCGGTGCCGCTGCCGGCGGTGGTGCTGGCGAAGGTGCTGGCCCACTGGGCGGTGACCGGCCTGCCGCTGATGATGCTCTCCCCGCTGGTGGCGCTGCTGCTGGGGATGGACGTGTACGGCTGGAAAATCATGGCGCTGACGCTGCTGCTCGGCACGCCGGCGCTGGGGTTTCTCGCCGCGCCGGGCGTCGCGCTGACGGCCGGCCTGCGGCGCGGCGGCGTCCTGCTGGGCATTCTGGTGCTGCCGCTGAGTGTCCCGGTGCTGATTTTCGCCGCCGCGGCGATGGATGCGGCATCGATGCATTTACCCGTTGACGGCTATCTGGCGGTGCTGGGGGCGCTGCTGGCGGGCAGCGCGACGTTAAGCCCGTTCGCCACCGCGGCGGCGCTGCGCATCAGTACGCAGTAGCGCCCCGGCACGACGGACATTTTACTGGTTTCAGGAGGTCAGGTGACGACTATGTGGAAAACCCTTCATCAGCTGGCGGCGCCGCCCCGGCTGTATCAGATTTGCGGCAGGCTCGTGCCGTGGCTGGCGGCGGCCGGCATCATCGCGCTGGCCACCGGCTGGGTCCGGGGCTTTGGTTTCGCCCCGGCGGACTACCAGCAGGGGGAGAGCTACCGCATTATGTACCTGCATGTCCCGGCGGCCATCTGGTCGATGGGTATCTATGCGGCGATGGCGGTGGCGGCGTTCACCGGGCTGGTCTGGCAGATGAAAATGGCCAGCCTTGCCGTCGCGGCGATGGCGCCGGTGGGGGCGGTGTACACCTTCATCGCGCTGGTCACCGGCGCGGCGTGGGGCAAACCGATGTGGGGCACCTGGTGGGTGTGGGACGCGCGCCTGACCTCGGAGCTGGTGCTGCTGTTTCTCTACGCCGGGGTCATCGCCCTGTGGCACGCCTTTGACGACCGTAAAATGGCCGGGCGCGCGGCGGGCATTCTGGTGCTGGTCGGCGTGGTGAACCTGCCGGTTATCCACTATTCCGTCGAGTGGTGGAACACCCTGCACCAGGGCTCGACGCGGATGCAGCAGAGTATCGACCCGGCGATGCGCTCGCCGCTGCGCTGGGCCATCGCCGGCTTCCTGCTGCTCTTTATGACGCTTTCGCTGATGCGGATGCGCAACCTGATTTTACTGATGGAAAAACGCCGCCCGTGGGTGAGCGAACTGATACTGAAAAGGGGGCACCGGTGAGTCCGGCATTTTCATCGTGGAGCGATTTTTTCGCCATGGGCGGGTACGCCTTTTTTGTCTGGCTGGCGGTGGCGATGACCGTGGCGCCGCTGGCGCTGCTGGCGCTGCACACGGTGCTGCAGCGCCGGGCCATTCTGCGCGGCGTGGCGCAGCAGCGGGCGCGCGAGGCGCGGATGCGTGCCGCACAGGCGCAACAGGAGGCCGCGTGAACCTGCGACGTAAAAACCGGCTATGGGTGGTCTGCGCGGTGCTGGCGGGCCTGGCGCTGACCACCGCCCTGGTCCTGTACGCGCTGCGCGCGAATATCGACCTGTTCTATACCCCCGGCGAAATCCTCTACGGCAAGCGCGAGACGCAGCAGCTGCCGGCGGCGGGCCAGCGTTTGCGCGTCGGCGGGATGGTGATGCCCGGCAGCGTCAGGCGCGACCCGGACTCGCTGAAGGTGAACTTCAGCCTCTACGACGCCGAGGGGGCGGTGACGGTGAGCTATGAGGGGATACTGCCGGACCTGTTCCGCGAGGGGCAGGGGGTGGTGGTGCAGGGCATCCTGGAGAAGGGCAACCACGTCCTGGCGCACGAGGTGCTGGCCAAGCATGACGAGAACTACACCCCGCCGGAAGTGGAAAAGGCGATGCAGGAAAACCACCGCCGCCCGCAACGCGCTGATAAGGACACCTCATCATGATGCCTGAATACGGCCACGCGCTGCTGTGCCTGGCGCTCGGCGTGGCGCTGCTGCTGTCCGTTTACCCGCTGTGGGGCGTGGCGCGCGGCGACGCGCGGATGATGGCGTCGGCCGGGGTGTTCGCCTGGCTGCTGTTTATCTGCGTGGCGGGCGCGTTTTTCGTGCTGGTACACGCCTTTGTGGTTAACGACTTCACCGTGGCCTATGTCGCCGGCAACTCGAACACGCAGCTGCCGGTGTGGTACCGGGTGGCCGCCACCTGGGGGGCGCACGAGGGCTCGCTGCTGCTGTGGGTGCTGCTGATGAGCGGCTGGACCCTGGCGGTGGCGGTGTTCAGCCGGCAGGTGCCGGCGGATATCGTCGCCCGGGTGCTGGCGGTGATGGGGATGGTCTGCGCCGGTTTTCTGGCGTTCATCCTGTTCACTTCCGGCCCGTTCGCCCGCACGCTGCCGGCCTTTCCGGTGGAGGGGCGTGACCTGAACCCGCTGCTGCAGGACCCGGGGCTGATTTTCCACCCGCCGCTGCTGTACATGGGCTATGTCGGCTTCTCGGTGGCCTTCGCCTTCGCCATCGCCGCGCTGCTGAGCGGGCGTCTGGACAGCGCGTTCACCCGTTTTGCCCGCCCGTGGACGCTGGCGGCGTGGGTGTTCCTGACGCTGGGCATCGTGCTCGGCTCGGCGTGGGCCTACTACGAGCTGGGCTGGGGCGGCTGGTGGTTCTGGGACCCGGTGGAGAACGCCTCCTTTATGCCGTGGCTGGCGGGCACCGCCCTGCTGCACTCGCTGGCGGTCACCGAACAGCGCGCCGGCTTCAAGGCGTGGACGCTGCTGCTGTCCATCTGCGCCTTCTCGCTGTGCCTGCTGGGCACCTTCCTGGTGCGCTCCGGGGTGCTGGTGTCGGTGCACGCCTTCGCCTCCGACCCGGCGCGCGGGATGTTTATCCTCGCCTTTATGGTGCTGGTCACCGGCGGCTCGCTGCTGCTGTTCGCCGTGCGCGGGCACAGGGTGCGTTCGCGGGTGAACAACGCGCTGTGGTCGCGCGAGTCGTTGCTGCTCGGCAACAACGTCCTGCTGATGGCCGCCATGCTGGTGGTGCTGCTGGGCACCCTGCTGCCGCTGGTGCACAAACAGCTGGGGCTGGGCAGCATTTCGGTGGGGGAGCCGTTCTTTAACACCATGTTCACCTGGCTGATGGTCCCCTTTGCCCTGCTGCTGGGGGTGGGGCCGCTGGTGCGCTGGGGTCGGGACCGGCCGCGTAACATCAGGAAACTGCTGTGGGCTGCCGTTGTCACCACCCTGGTGCTGTCGGTACTTTTGCCATGGCTGCTGGAAGATAAAATCATCGCCATGACGGCGGTGGGGATGGCGATGGCCTGCTGGATTGCGGTGCTGGCGGTGGCCGAAGCCGTACAGCGCGTGTCCCGCGGCACGAAAACCTCTCTCAGCTACTGGGGAATGGTGGCGGCGCACCTCGGGCTGGCGGTGACGATTACCGGCATCGCCTTCAGCCAGAATTACAGCGTGGAGCGTGACGTGCGGATGCGGGCGGGCGACAGCGTGACCATTCACGACTACCGCTTCACCTTCCGGGAGGTGCGGGACATCACCGGCCCCAACTACCGCGGCGGGGTGGCCCTCATCGGGGTGACGCGCCACGGCGAGCCGGAGGCGGTGCTGCACGCGGAGAAACGGCTCTACAACACCAGCCGGATGGTGATGACCGAGGCGGCGATTGACGGCGGGCTGACCCGCGACCTGTACGCCGCGCTCGGGGAGGAGCTGGACAACGGCGCGTGGGCCGTGCGCCTGTACTACAAACCGTTTGTCCGCTGGATATGGGCCGGGGGGCTGCTGATGGCGCTGGGCGGACTGCTGTGCCTGGCGGACCCGCGCTACCGCCGCCGTAAACCATTGCCGGAGGCCGGATGAAACGCAACGTACTGTTATTACCGTTACTGATTTTTCTGCTGATTGCCGCGGCGCTGCTGTGGCAGCTGACGCGCAACGCGCAGGGGGATGACCCGACGAATCTCGAATCGGCGCTGACCGGGAAGCCGGTGCCGGCGTTCCGCCTGGAATCGCTGGAGACACCGGGTCAGTACTATGAGGCGGAGGTGCTGACGCAGGGGAAACCGGTGCTGCTTAACGTCTGGGCCACCTGGTGCCCGACCTGCCGCGCCGAGCATCAGTACCTGAACCGGCTGGCCGCGCAGGGTATCCGGGTGGTGGGGCTGAACTATAAGGACGACCGGGCGAAGGCGGTGGCCTGGTTAAAGGAACTGGGCAACCCGTATGCGCTGAGTTTATCGGACAGCGACGGGATGCTGGGGCTGGACCTGGGCGTGTACGGCGCGCCGGAAACCTTCCTCATCGACGGCAGGGGGATTATCCGCTACCGCCATGCGGGCGATTTGAATGCCCGGGTATGGGAAAGTGAACTGAAACCGCTGTGGGACAGATACAGCCGGGAGGCGGCGCAATGAGACTGTTACCGGGCATGGTGATGCTGATGCTGGCGCTGGTTATCGCCGGGTCAGCGCGGGCAACCACCGACGTGATGCCGTTTAAAGATGAAGCGCAGGAGCAGCAGTTCCGCCAGCTCACGGAGCAGCTGCGCTGCCCGAAATGCCAGAACAACAGCATTGCGGACTCGAACGCGATGATAGCCACCGACATGCGTCGCAGGGTGTATGACCTGATGCAGGAGGGGAAGAGCCGCCAGGAAATCATCGATTATATGGTGGCGCGCTACGGCAACTTTGTCACCTACGACCCGCCGCTGACCCCGCTGACGGTGCTGCTGTGGGTGCTGCCGCTGGCCGCCATCGTGGCGGGCGGGTGGATAATCGTCGCCCGGACGCGCCGGCGGGTGCGCCTGCGCCGGGAGCCGCTGCCGGCGGACACCCCGGTTTGCGGCGCGCGCGCCGGGTGGGGCGTTTACGTGCCGGGGGCCGTCATTGCGCTGGCGGTCGGCGCCGGCAGCTACGCCCTGACCGGCAGCTATCCGCAGGTGAGGGCCTGGCAGCAGGCAACGGCGCAGACGCCGGGACTGCTGGCGCGGGCGCTGGACCCGCAGGCGCAGCCGCTGAATGAGGAGGAGATGGCGCGGCTGGCGCTGGGGCTGCGCACCCGCCTGCAGAATGATGCCGGCAATGTTGAGGGCTGGCTCATGCTGGGGCGCACCGGTATGGTACTGGGTAATGCCGGTACCGCCACCGGGGCCTATGCGAACGCTTACCGTCTGGACCCGAAAAACAGCGATGCGGCGCTGGGCTACGCGGAGGCGCTGACGCGCTCGTCCGACCCGGAGGATAACCGCCGCGGCGGGGAGCTGCTGCGCCGGCTGGTGAGCCGCGACCACACGGATATCCGGGTGTTAAGCCTGTATGCGTTCAGCGCCTTTGAGCAGCAGCGCTTTGGCGAGGCGGTGGCGGCCTGGGAGATGATGCTGAAGCTGCTGCCGGCGGGTGACGCCCGGCGGGCGGTGATAGAGCGCAGTATCCGGCTGGCGCAGGAGAAATAATGCCCTGACGGCCCGGTGGCGTGGCGCCATCGGGCCTGGCTATCCCAACGATACGCTAAAGCCTGAAAGTGAAGCCCGTGTGAAGTATGATGACGAGCATCGTCTCTTATCAGGACATCCTATGAAACAAATCACCTTTACGCCGCGCCATCACCAGCTTACCAACACCAATACCTGGACACCTGACAGCCAGTGGCTGGTCTTTGATGTACGGCCTTCAGGCGCGTCATTTACGGGCAAGACCATTGAGCGTGTCAATGTGCATACCGGCGACGTGGAGGTGATTTATCGCGCCGTGCAGGGCGCGCATGTCGGCGTGGTGACGGTGCATCCTGCCGACAATCACTATGTGTTTATTCATGGCCCTGAAAACCCTGATGAGACGTGGCATTACGATTTTCACCACCGCCGGGGCGTTATTGCAACGCCGGGGGGTGTGACTAACCTCGATGCGATGGATATTACTGCGCCGTATACTCCCGGCGCGCTGCGCGGCGGCAGTCACGTCCATGTGTTTAGCCCGAACGGCGAGCTGGTGAGTTTTACCTATAATGACCACGTTCTGCATGAGCGCGATCCGGCGCTGGATCTGCGTAATGTCGGCGTGGCCGCGCCGTATGGGCCGGTAACGGTGCCGGTTCAGCATCCGCGCGAATACAGCGGTAGCCACTGGTGCGTACTGGTTAGCCGCACGACGCCGGCGCCGAGACCTGGCAGCGATGACATTAACCGCGCCTATGAAGAGGGCTGGGTGGGCAACCGCCAGATCGCCTTTATTGGCGATACGCTGTCGCTGACGGGCAAAAAAGTCCCGGAGCTGTTTATTGTCGATTTACCGTGTCATGAAAACGGCTGGAAACAAGCAGGCGACACGCCGCTGACGGGAACCGAATCAACGATGCCATCGCCGCCGTTGGGCGTAGTTCAGCGGCGTCTTACCTTTACTCACCAGCGTGTTTACCCTGGGCTCACTAACGAACCACGCCACTGGGTCCGCAGTAATCCGCAGGCGACGGCGATCGCCTTTTTGATGCGGGACGATAACGGCGTAGCGCAACTGTGGCTGATATCGCCGCAGGGAGGCGAGCCCCGGCAGTTAACGCATCATGCGACCGGCGTACAGTCAGCGTTTAACTGGCATCCGTCGGGTAAATGGCTGGGACTGGTGCTGGAAAATCGGATTGCCTGCTGTGACGCACAAAGTGGGAGGATCGACTTCTTAACCGCCAGGCACGACAACCCGCCGTCTGCGGATGCCGTCGTTTTTTCACCGGATGGGCGACACGTCGCATGGATGGAAGAGGTGAAAGGGTTCCGTCAGCTATGGGTGACGGAAACCGGGCGATAAATCAGGGAGGAGGCATCTTCGCCGGGGGGATGACGGCATTGGTCATTTTCGTCTCCTCCTCGCTTTTCTCTACGCGCGATCTTACCGAACTGTCTTTGCGGAAGATGTCCCACGGCAGAAGGATCGTATCCATCACGGCGGTAAATGGCATATCCAGGATGGCCAACGATTTGGTGCCCCAGTTTGTCTCATCGTTACCGATCATCGTAGCGCTGGCGCGCGTGCCAGGATAAGTGCCTTCTTTACCGCCGGTGTGCGACATGACGCTTGAACAACCGCTTAATAAAAGCATCCCATTCCATATTATCAGCGTTAACCACACGTTTTTTATCATCACTCATTCATCTGTTGGTTGTCGTTATTTGCATGATGAGTTATAGCGATCCGTTGCTAAAAATAACATCACCAGTACGTGGCACTGTGGCGGTAATCGCACTTTAACAATCAGTGCTGTCCCAACCAGTCTATGCAATAGCCAATAAACTGCAAAAAAAAGTCGGATTAAAATACTTGAAAAGTACGTATTCAGACCCATTTATAAGACGTAGTGAATAGAAGGGCACGCCTGATGGGTGTTCTGGCAATCCTGGCCTGTCCATGATGGAAGGTCTGACATTCTCGCTGATTTCAGGAGTTTATGATTATGCGTAACTTTGATTTATCCCCGCTGTACCGTTCTGCCATTGGTTTTGATCGTCTGTTTAACCTGCTTGAAAATAACCAAAGCCAAAGTAATGGCGGCTACCCTCCGTACAACGTTGAGCTGGTAGACGAAAACCACTACCGCATCGCCATTGCCGTTGCCGGTTTCGCGGAAAGCGAACTGGAGATTACTGCCCAGGATAATTTACTGGTGGTAAAAGGCGCTCATGCGGACGAGCAGAAAGAACGTACTTACCTGTATCAGGGCATTGCCGAGCGTAACTTTGAACGTAAGTTCCAGTTAGCGGAGAACATTCACGTTCGCGGCGCAAACCTGGTCAACGGGCTGCTGTATATCGAACTGGAGCGCGTGATTCCGGAAGCGAACAAACCGCGCCGTATCGAAATTAACTGATTCCGTCGGGTCGCGTTGCGCGGCCTGTCATCCCATGCTCGCCGTCAGGGAGCATATTCGCACGTAAAGTGTGAAGGTAAAAACTCGCTTCTTAGAAGGAGAAATGATTATGCGTAACTACGATTTATCCCCACTGCTGCGTCAATGGATCGGTTTTGACAAGCTGGCCAATGCGCTGCAAAACAGCGGCGAAAGCCAGAGCTTCCCGCCCTATAACATCGAAAAAAGCGACGATAACCATTATCGCATCACCTTAGCGTTAGCCGGTTTCCGTCAGGAAGATCTGGATATTCAACTGGAAGGCACGCGCCTGACAGTGAAAGGCACGCCGGAACAGCCGGAAAACGAGCCCAAATGGTTACATCAGGGCCTGGTCATGCAGCCTTTTAGCCTGAGCTTTACGCTGGCTGAAAATATGGAAGTTTCCGGCGCGACGTTTACCAACGGCCTGCTGCATATTGATTTAACCCGCAACGAGCCGGAAACCATTGCGCCGCAGCGTATCGCCATTAACGAACGCTCCACATTAAATAGCTAATAAGCTCCTTGCCTTGCCCCGCCAGAGATGGCGGGGCTTTTTTGTGCCACGAAAAAGGGTAAGACGTTGCCGAAGTCAGGACGTCTGGGCGGTGTTGTAACATGAGAATGTGCGCCATGCTGTATATATGCCTTAACGGTTCAGTCATAATCCCTATAAATTGAAATGTTACTCACAGGGAAGAGAAGATGAGATGAGTGATATCGCATTGACGGTCAGCGTTCTGGCGTTGGTGGCGGTTGTCGGTTTATGGATCGGCAACATTAAAGTGCGCGGTGTCGGCTTTGGTATTGGCGGTGTGTTGTTCGGCGGTATTATCGTCGGCCACTTCGTCGATCAGGCTGGGGTGACGCTGAGCGGCGATATGCTGCACTTTATCCAGGAGTTCGGCCTGATCCTTTTTGTTTATACCATCGGCATACAGGTGGGGCCGGGGTTTTTCGCCTCGCTGCGCGTCTCCGGGCTACGTCTGAATCTATTTGCCATTCTGATTGTGATTATGGGCGGGTTGGTCACCGCGATTCTGCATAAAATTTTCGCTATTCCGCTGCCGGTGGTACTGGGGATTTTCTCCGGCGCAGTCACCAATACGCCTGCGTTAGGGGCGGGTCAGCAAATCCTGCGCGATCTGGGAACGCCAGTGGATCTGGTAGATCAGATGGGGATGAGCTATGCGATGGCGTATCCGTTTGGCATCTGCGGTATTTTGCTCACCATGTGGCTGATGCGGCTGATTTTTCGCGTTAACGTCGAGGCGGAGGCGCAGAAGCACGAATCCTCTCTCGCTAACGGTCATTCATTAATTCAGACAATGAATATCCGTGTCGAGAATCCGAACCTCAATAATATGGCTATTCAGGATGTGCCGATCCTGAACAGCGATAAAATCATTTGCTCACGCCTGAAACGTGACGACACGCTGATGGTGCCGTCGCCGGGGACGATTATCCAGGCAGGCGACCTGCTGCACCTCGTCGGCCAATCTACCGACCTGCATAACGCGCAACTGGTGATCGGCAAGGAAGTGGACACCTCGTTGTCGACGCGCGGCACGGATTTACGCGTCGAGCGTGTGGTCGTCACCAACGAAAAAGTGCTCGGCAAACGTATCCGCGATTTGCACTTTAAAGAGCGTTATGACGTGGTTATCTCCCGTCTTAACCGCGCGGGCGTTGAGCTGGTCGCCAGCAGCGACGCCAGCCTGCAGTTTGGCGACATTCTCAATCTGGTGGGGCGTCCTGCCTCGATTGATGCGGTAGCCAATGTGGTCGGCAACGCGCAGCAAAAACTCCAGCAGGTGCAGATGCTGCCGGTGTTTATCGGCATCGGATTAGGGGTTCTGCTTGGGTCAATCCCGTTGTTTGTGCCGGGATTCCCGGTCGCTTTAAAACTGGGGCTGGCCGGCGGGCCGCTGATCATGGCGCTAATTTTGGGGCGTATCGGCAGCATCGGTAAGCTGTACTGGTTTATGCCGCCGAGCGCCAACCTCGCGCTGCGTGAATTAGGCATCGTTTTGTTTCTGGAGGTCGTTGGGCTGAAATCCGGCGGCGATTTTGTCGATACGCTGACGCAGGGCGAAGGATTAAGCTGGATTGGCTACGGTATTTTCATCACCGCAATTCCGTTGATTACCGTCGGTCTGCTGGCGCGGATTTTTGCCAAAATGAACTATCTGACGCTGTGCGGGATGCTGGCCGGTTCGATGACCGATCCGCCAGCGCTGGCATTTGCCAACAATCTTCATGCCACCAGCGGCGCGGCGGCGCTCTCTTACGCGACCGTCTATCCGTTAGTGATGTTCCTGCGTATTATCACGCCACAACTGCTGGCGGTGATTTTTTGGGGAATGGGTTAGCGCCTGATGGCGCGTTGCTTATCCGGCCTACGCACTGTGTTAAATCCAGGCTGGATAATGCGCGCCGCACCGGCCACACTTCTGCTCTTCTTCTTATCTCTTTCCTCAATGAACGCGCTAATCAGCGTAATGGCAACGAGCATAATTCCATTTTATTTCAGTTGGTTATCAATCTTCTTCGCTTTTTTTTCGTCGCGACGGGTGGTTTTTCAGCTTTTAATTCGGCAATAATGCCTTTCCTGGCGGTGGCGTTGAAAAAGGTCGCAACTGAAATGAAAAATAGCGGCAATGAGCGTGGTTGCGCCAAAACGCATCACCAGTGAACTACAGTTATTTTGCAATAAGATTCCCTTGCTGCGGGATAATGTGAAGCATATCAGCAACAACGTGAGTGGTATTCTGAAAACGAACGGGAATACATAAGAACGTAAAAGGAGTCGTCATGAAGATTTCCCGCCTCGGAGAAGCGCCGGATTATCGCTTCTCACTGGCAAATGAGCGCACCTTTCTGGCGTGGATTCGCACCTCGCTGGGATTTCTGGCGGCAGGCGTCGGTCTTGATCAGCTCGCCCCGGATTTTGCCACGCCGGTGATCCGTGAACTGCTGGCGCTACTGTTGTGTCTGTTTGCGGGCGGCTTGGCGATTTATGGCTATCTACGCTGGTTACGTAATGAAAAAGCGATGCGTCTGAAAGAGGATTTGCCCTATACCCACAGCCTGTTGATCATCAGCGTTATTTTGATGATTGTCGCGGTGATTGTAATGGGGCTGGTACTGTATGCCGGATAGTCGTAAAGCCCGTCGGCAGAACGATCCGGGACTGCAACCGGAGCGTACGTCGCTGGCCTGGTTTCGCACGCTGCTGGGATACGGGGCGTTAATGGCGTTAGCCGTCAGGCACCACTGGCATCAGGCGGGGTTCTTGTTCTGGGTGTCGATCAGCGTTCTGGCGATAGTGGCGGTGATTCTTTGGCGTTATACCCTGAGTCGTAATTTGATGGATGTCGCGCATAGCGATTTTTCCGAAACTCATGTCGTGCGTGACAAATTTTTGATCTCCCTCGCGGTGTTGTCGCTCGCAATCCTGTTTGCTGTTACCCATATTCGCCAACTTATTGCATTTATCGGGAATTTTATATGACAGGACGTCAGGACATTGTCGTGAGTGATGACCAGATTCAGGTCGTCGTAAATCGCCAGAATAGCCAGCGCCCTCAGCAACTGTACCGTAACTTACAACGGCTCGGCATTCGCAATGTCCATTTTATCCCATTGTTGGAACATGACCGGAACGGAATGTTGACCGAGGATTCATTGTGTTCAGCAGACTGGGGGCGGTTTTTAAATAGCGTATTTGATATTTGGGTACGTGAAGATATTCAGCGTATCTCGGTCCGCCTTTTTGATGAGACGCTACAGCAGTGGTGCGGCGGCAGGAATGGTGCTAAAACGCCGGACAAGGCGCCGCTAAGCGCTGAATGTCAGAAGTGTTCTTTATTACGATTTTGCGGCGGCGGATGCCCTGAGCATCGGGATAGCCAGGGGAAAAATCAGCTTTGCGAGGGCTACCAGACCTTTTTTAACTACTCCTCGCCGCATATGCGGGTGATGCGGGATTTACTGAAACAGCATCGCTCGCCGGAGGAGTTGATGGCGATGCTGCGTTAACGTCACAGGCCTGATAAGCGTAGCGCCATCAGGCGATGGCGTGCCGGATGGCGCAGCCGTCTTTCCGGCACTGAGCGAGTATTAGCGTCCTTTCGCCAGGTATTGTTCCATTTCATCCTCCGGCACCATGCCGCCCCCGGTTGCCCATACCAGATGCGTCGCGTTGCCGAGCTGCGTCTGACTGAATCCATGCCTTTGCTGATACGCGACGGAGGCGCAAATGCGCTGTGGCCCGGCCATCCCCGCCAGAGCTGATGGCTCCAGTCGAATTCCTTCCTCCTGCGCCAGCCAGCCCAGCATGTCATACATTGTTTGATCGTCTAAGGTATAGAGGCCGTCAAGCAGACGCTCCATTGCCCGACCAACAAAGCCCGAAGCGCGACCTACCGCCAGGCCGTCAGCCGCCGTCAGGTTATCAATACCGATATCTTGTACTGAGATGGCATCGTGCAGACCGGTATAAACGCCGAGTAACATGCAGGGTGAATGGGTCGGTTCGGCAAAGAAACAGTGGACGTTGTCGCCAAACGCCAGTTTCAGGCCAAAGGCGACGCCGCCAGGGCCGCCGCCAACGCCGCACGGTAGATAAACAAACAGTGGGTGACTGGCGTCAACGACGCGTCCCTGCTGCGCGAATTGCGCTTTCAAACGCTGACCCGCTACCGCATAGCCCAGAAATAGCGTGCGGGAGTTTTCATCATCGATAAAGAAACAGTTTGGATCGGATTGCGCTGCTTTACGGCCCTGCTCAACCGCCACGCCGTAATCATCTTCGTATTCTACGACCGTCACGCCGTGGCTACGCAGCTTCGCTTTTTTCCAGGCGCGGGCGTCGGCAGACATATGTACCGTCACTTTAAAACCGATGCAGGCGCTCATGATACCGATCGATAGCCCCAGATTGCCGGTTGAACCGACGGCGATACTGTACTGGCTGAAGAATTGTTTAAATTCCGGCGAAAGCAACACGCTATAGTCATCGTCGGTGGTTAACAGACCCGCCTCCAGCGCCAGTTTTTCCGCGTGCGTTAGCACCTCGTAGATGCCGCCGCGCGCTTTAATGGAACCAGAGATTGCCAGGTGACTGTCTTTTTTTAACAGCATTTCACCGTCGATCGTTTGCCCATACTCTTTTTCCAGCCGCTTTTGCATGGCCGGAATAGCGACCACGTCAGATTCGATCATGCCGCCAGCGGCGGCGGTTTGCGGAAACGCTTTCGCCAGATACGGCGCAAAGCGCGCCAGACGGTCATGGGCGGCGTTTACGTCCTGCTCCGTCAGGCCGACATACGGTAGACCTTGTGCAAGAGAGGTGGCGCCCGGGTTAAACCAGGTGGTTTCTTTGAGGGCGACCAGATCCTCGACCAAAGGATACCGGGCGATGAGCTTTTGTATGTTTTCCATAGTACGTCTCTTTACGATCAGATGATAAAGGAAAGCAGGAATGTGCCAGCCAGTGCAACGACAGATGCGATAAACGTGGCCGTCGTATAGTATTTAAACGTTTCATTCAGCGTAGCGCCGCAATACTGCTTGACCAGCCAGAACAGGGAATCGGTCACGATCGTGCAGCCAATGGCGCCGGAACCGATGGCAATAGCGATGATCTCCGGGCTGACGTCAGGATAGAGCGGCAGCATGGGCGCAACAATCGCCGTGGCGCCCATCATCGCCACCGTCGCAGAGCCGACCGCCGCGTGCAGAATCAGCGCTACCAGCCACGCCAGCAGAATCGGGTGCATATGCATATTTGAGAGGATCACCGCCAGCGTGTCCGCCAGCCCGCTACTTTTGAGAATGGCGTTGAACGCGCCGCCCGCGCCGATAATCAGCAGGATGTTCGCAATGGCGCCAAAGCCGTTTTCGGTGTGGGTAAGTAGCGCGCTCATACCCATATGCTGGCGCAGACCGAGTATGTAATACGCCACAAAGACAGCGATAAACATCGCGGTGATCGGATTACCGATAAACTCCAGCAGCGTATACAACGTGCCGTCTTTCGCCATATTCAGTTCAGCGACGGTTTTCACCAGCATCAGGCCAATCGGCAGCAGAACGGTAAACAGCGTTGCGCCCAGCGACGGCAGGGTGTTTTCGGCGCGCACTTCAAGATCCGCAAACTCTGTCGGTACGGGCTTGAACGGCAGACGATTACCCAGAAACTTTAAGAACAGCGGGCCGCCGACCAATGAGGCCATCAGTCCGACCAGCAGACCGTAGACAATCACCGAGCCGATATCCGCCCCCAGTTTATTTGCGACAAACAGCGCAGCCGGATGCGGCGGTACCACGCAATGGACGGCCATCAGCGCGGTACACAGCGGAATGGCCAACTTCAGCAGCGAGGTATGGGTCTTTTTAGCGATAGAAAACGCCAGTGGGATGAGCAACACGACGCCCACTTCCACGAACAACGTGATACCGCAAATCAGCCCCACCAGTACCATGATCACGTCAGCAGAGAGCCAGCGGCAGCGCTGGAGCGTAAGCCCGATGCGTTCCGCCGCGCCGGAAACCTCCATCATTTTGCCGAGGATGGTGCCAAGACCGATAACGGCGGCCAGAAAACCGAGCGTACCGCCTATTCCGTTTTCTATCGCCGTGACCATCTCCAGCGGCCCCATGCCCATCATCGCGCCGACAAAGAAACTGGCGAGCAGTAACGCCAGGAAGGGGTGGAATTTAAACTTCACGATGGTCAATACGATTAACACGATGCTGATCAGCAGCGTGCTCACTACCCAGATTTGAGCGTGCATATCTCACCTACCCTGTGATTAATCTGTTCTTATTGGACAGAAAAACAGCACCCCCTGACAAACGATATAATTTGCCATTCACATGATGTAAATTGAATCAATTATGTGATTTTCATCTAATATTGCCTTTATTTTGCGATATGGTTCATTTTGCTTCATCTATGTGCGGATTTTTTCAGCGCGTTTTTTTACACTTCGGGAAATTAAAAGATGACTGAGGTTGCCATGGAACCCCTTCGCGATACCCGAAACCGCTTACTCAACGGCTGGCAGTTATCCAAACTCTATACTTTTGAAGTCGCGGCCAGACACCAGTCCTTTGCTCTGGCGGCAGATGAGCTGTCGTTAAGCCCCAGTGCGGTAAGCCATCGTATCAATCAACTGGAAGCCGAGTTGGGAATCCAGCTATTTGTCCGCTCTCACCGTAAAGTGGAGCTTACCCATGAAGGCAAACGGGTATTCTGGGCGCTGAAATCGTCGCTGGATACGTTGAATCAGGAAATCCTCGATATCAAAAATCAGGAACTGTCCGGCACGTTGACCGTGTATTCACGCCCCTCTATCGCCCAGTGCTGGCTGGTGCCCGCGCTGGGGGACTTTACCCGTCGCTATCCGTCAATTTCTCTCACTATGCTGACCGGCAACGATAACGTTAACCTACAGCGTGCCGGCATTGACCTGGCTATCTATTTTGACGATGCGCCGTCGGCGCAGCTCACGCACCATTTTTTAATGGATGAGGCGATTTTGCCCGTTTGCAGCCCGGATTACGCCCGTCGTTTCGCCTTGCAGGACAACCTGAATAACCTGCGGCACTGTACGCTCTTACACGACAGACAGGCGTGGAGTAACGATTCTGGCACCGATGAGTGGCACAGTTGGGCGCAGCATTTTGCGGTAAATTTGCCGGATTCATCCGGCATTGGCTTCGATCGTTCTGATTTAGCAGTGATTGCCGCGATGAACCACATTGGCGTGGCGATGGGACGTAAACGGCTGGTGCAAAAGCGTCTCGACAGCGGTGAACTGATTGCGCCTTTTGGTGACATGAGGCTGAAATGTCATCAGCATTATTATGTCACCACTCTGCCTGGCAGGCAGTGGCCGAAAATCGAGGCATTTATTCGCTGGTTGCAGGAACAGGTGTGAAGATTTATTACGCTTTGCCGCTACACCTGCCGGGAGAGAATATGCTAAATACGTGCTATCACCGTGGTAAAAATTTTAGGGGGCGTCGTGTTTAAACCGCTTATTGCCTCTCTCATGCTGACCAGCGCGGTCGTCTATGCGAAACCGATGCCTTTGACGGCGGCGCGCTATGCGCAGCAGCTTGGCGTTGGGATGGATGTTGACTGGGCGCGAACGGAACGGGGTATTCGTGAGTTTGATCCGTTGGTCGTGCGGGATTTTAAGGCAAAAGGGTTAACGCATGTCCGTATTCGTGTGGCAGGCGCGCCGACGGAAGCGCGCCTCATCCATTTGCGTAAGCTGGTAGAAGCCTGCGAATACTATGGCGTCATACCCATTATTGCCTATCAGGCGGATGCGTATAAAACCGATCCCAGCGCCAGCCATGAAAAGGAGCTGATTAACTGGTGGAGCGTGGTCGCGCGCTATTTTGGCCAGACATCCCCGCTTCTGGGGTTCGATCTCATTTATGAGCCTGCCGACAAACTTAATCATAATATGGCGTCGCTGAATCGCGTATATGACAAAACCATCCGCCTGATTCACGCCATTGATCCACAGCGTATGATTTTCGTTGCCCCCCGCATGCGCGCCGCGCCGGAGGATTTGTCGGCGCTTAAACTGCCGGCGCAAAGCCAGAACTATGTACTGGCGGAGTGGCACATCTTCCCGTGGGGCCCCCTGAAAAGCGGCGGTAAATATCCGTGGACATCAGGCACGGCGGCGGAAAAAGCGGCGATTCGGGCACGGATTAATGCCGCGGTTCGCTGGCAGCATAAGACCGGCCATGCAAGCTGGGTGGGCGGATGGGCGACGGGAGAGTCGATAAAAATGACGCCGGTCGCTTCACAGTTCGCGTTTGCCCGTTTTATGGCCTGCGAGCTGAAAAAAGCGCATATCCCGTATGCGATAAACGCGGATACTCAGTTTTATGACGGCGAAGAAGGAGCGTGGCGTCCGGCGCAGGAGCCCCTGCTCAATGCGATGATCGCGCCGGAATGTGAAACGCCCGGCAAAAAGCCGGGCGAGGGGAACGTTAAACCGTCTGTCCCTGATGCGATATCCGTGACGCCAGCGGCAGCCAGCACGCCAGGATCAGCAATCCCATAAGGGTCATCAACAGTCCCAGACTGCCCTGACCGTTTTGCGGCAACATTGCCGAAAGCCACGCCAGTACGCCGGAACCAATATTTTGCAGCCCGCCGACCAGCGCGCCAGCGGTGCCTGCGAGGAACGGAAACGGCTCCATCGCGCCGCTGGTGGCCAGTGGAAATAACATCCCGGCGCCGAAGAAAAACAGCGCAGCGGGGATGAGTAGCGTCCAGACGTTCATCACGCCAAACCAGCCGGGAATCCACATCATAAGGCCTGCCAGCAGACAGCAGATAACTGACTGCCACATCAGGGTTGAGAAGCGTTTATTCGGGCGTCCGGCAAACCAGGCGCCGAAGAACGCCGCCGGAATCGGCAGAATAAACAGAATGCTTACCACCATACTGCTGAGACCTAATACTGCCCCCATCAGCACGCCGGAACAGGCTTCAAAGACCGCAATGCCAGCCAGCCCGCCGATTAGCATCAGCAGGTAACAGTTAAATGCGCCGTTGCCAAACAGCGTTTTATAGCTGGCGATCAGCCGTGTGCGCGGCGCGCCGGCGGGGCGGGTTTCCGGCATCCAGCGCGCCATGCTGAAGGTGACGCCAGCGCAAAGCACCAGCAGGAAAGCGTAACACGCGCGCCAGTTCCACAGGGTGTCCAGCAGACCGCCAATCAGCGGCGCTAACAGCGGGCTAACCAGAATCCCCATATTTAACAGGCTATTGGCGTGACGAAGTTGCGTTCCTTCATACAGATCGCGCGGGAGCGTTCTCGCCATTACTCCACCAACGCCGGTTCCCATCCCTTGCATGGCGCTGGCGGCAATCAACACCGTCAAACTATGCGTGGTCATGGCGAACAGGGTCGCTACCATAAAAATAGACATGCCGACGAGGATTACGGGGCGGCGCCCAACCCGGTCGGAAAGCGGGCCGTAAAACAGTTGCGAGACGCCGTAGGTCAGGAGGTAAGCAGCCATTACGCTCTGGACGGCGCCTTCCCGGACGTTTAGCGCTTGTGCCATATCGGCGATGGCGGGAATATAAATGGTTTGCGCCATCTGCCCTACGGCCACCAGTAACACCAACATCAACAACAAATTGACGTTTCTCTGCCTTTTCATTTCGCTGATTACTTTTCAAAAAAAGAAAAAATAAGAATAACTTGCTGCGCATTCCCATAAATGCGAGAGGAATCTATCACACCAGAAAAAGAAGGCCAGACAGCAACCAGCAATGGCAGACGAAGGAACGGCAGGATATGTAAACAAAAGCGGCAACAAATGTTGCCGAGAATGTGTTACGTCTGCGGCTGTCATTGGGCAATCATGACAGACGGAGTAAAATCGCCCCGAGGGCAATCCCGCCTGCCGCCACCAGACGTAGCCCGGCCACTTTCTCTTTAAGCAACAGCCAGGCTATCAGCGCGCCGAATAAAATCGACGTCTCACGCAGCGCGGCGACCACCGCCAGCGGCGCCTGGGTCATAGCCCATAGCGCCAGCCCATAAGATCCCATAGTGCCAATCCCGCCAAAAATGCCTTTTTTCCACTGTTGCGCCAGATAACGCGACGCTTCCCGCCGCCGCGCAATCATCGCCCAGGTTAACAGGCAGGCGCCGTTGAGAAAAAATGACCATAGCGTATAGCCCAGCGCCGTTTCGGAGAGTCTTACGCCGGTCCCGTCCACCAGCGTATATCCGGCAATAAAACAGGCGTTAGTTAATGCCAGCACGACACCACGTTGAGAACTGGCGCGGCCATTACAGGCCATCCCAAGTATCGCCATGCAGATCACTGCGATGCCGACCCAGGCCATCGACGACAGGCTGTCGCCAAGAAACAGAACGCTAATGAGCGCCACCAGCAGCGGCGCGGTGCCGCGCATAAGAGGATAGGTCTGGCTCATGTCCGAGACCTGATAGGTTTTCGCCACCAGGACGGTATACACCACCTGGAGCGCGGTAGAGGCCGCTAAAAAAGGGATACTGGCGTGAGCTGGCTGCGGCGAGAAGGGCAAAAGGATCAATGCCATGACCGCCGCGGAACCGCTGACGCCGATCGCGGCGTAGAGCTTATCGTTTCCCGCTTTGACAATGGCGTTCCAGCTGGCATGTAGCAGCGCGGCGAACAGCAAAATGCAGAAAACGGAAAGGGTCATAGCGTCAGGCGTCGTTGAGGGTGTCATAAAAACGTAACATACCCGGGAAGCGAAAGACCAGCGGATAAGGTGAAAGGGGAGCGGTTGCCCGCTCCCCTTCGGTGCGGCTTGAATCTGAATTACTTAAGGTATTTCAGAACAGCATCAAGCAGTTGCAGTGCTGCAACAATGAGTTTCAGGATAAGAATGGTGATATCCACTACGCTCATACGCGTCTCCTGTGGTTAAGGAGCACTGCCAGCCGACGTACCTTTCCGCTGCCTGTTGCCAGCTGTTGCGCACGCGATCCCTTTTGCGAGGAATAGTGTGCGTGTTGACATAACACAGTGTGCTCACGAGGGGGTTAAGGCGCTGACGGCACCACCCGTTTCAGCCAGGACTTCGTTGCGCCGGTTTACGATGCGGCCCCCGCATAACACATTGTGTCAAAGACATTATAGTTAAGTACTGTGTAAATGAACAGTAATTTATAGACAGAACGGAGCTTCTGATCCATACTCAAATTCATCAAAATTCGCGCCGAAATTGCGCGTTCTGCACAGAACGCGTATACTTCTGCTGTTGACATAACACAGTGTGCTTCGCGGCTACCACCCGCATTACGCTGTAAGAACCTCGCTTCGGCGAGGTTTTTTGTTTTCCGGCATTGTGAAACGCGTAATCATCAATCCCGGCGATTACCGGAGGGCGCTACGCTTATTACGCCTATACTCAAAGCGTGTAAATTCGTAGAAAAATGTGATCGCTGACGCATTTTTGTGCAGATGAAAATTTTTCCGTTGTCATGCTGAAAGCGCTGTGCTTGTATAAAACGTGTTAATAACAAACAGACAAGGCCCCTAATGAACCCTTCCATGCTGAACGCGACCCTACTAACAACTGCGCCATCTCGCGCAGTGGTCGTCGTGCGTGTGGTGGTGGTCGTCGGCAATGCGCCGTAGGGTCCGGAACACACACGATTCCAAAACCCCGCCGGCGCAAACCGGGCGGGGTTTTTTGTTTAAGACACCTTCCCGGAACGTCGGCTCAGAATAAAAGGAATGGAGCATGGCAAGTTCGGGCACAACATCTACACCTCAGCGCTTTACGGGCGCGGAATTTATTGTTCATTTTCTGGAGCGCCAGGGGATTCGTATCGTCACCGGCATTCCCGGCGGTTCGATCCTCCCCGTTTACGACGCGTTAAGCCAAAGCACGCAAATCCGTCATATTCTGGCGCGCCATGAACAAGGCGCGGGGTTTATTGCGCAGGGGATGGCGCGGACGGAGGGTAAACCTGCTGTTTGTATGGCCTGTAGCGGGCCGGGCGCGACCAATCTGGTCACGGCCATTGCCGATGCGCGCTTGGATTCCATTCCGTTAATCTGCATTACCGGGCAAGTTCCGGCGTCCATGATCGGTACTGACGCGTTTCAGGAAGTGGATACCTACGGTATCTCTATCCCCATCACCAAGCACAACTATCTGGTCAGAAATATCAATGAGCTGCCTCAGGTGATGAGCGATGCTTTTCGTCTGGCGCAGTCGGGGCGTCCTGGCCCGGTGTGGATAGACGTTCCTAAAGATGTGCAGACGGCGACCATTGAGCTGGATGCGTTGCCGTCGCCGGCGGAAAAATCACCCCCGCCGGAGTTTAGCGCGGAGAGTATCCGCGAGGCCGCCGCAATGATTAACGCGGCGAAGCGTCCGGTGCTGTATCTGGGCGGCGGCGTGATCAATGCGCCGACACGCGTGCGCGAACTGGCGGAAAAAGCGCAACTGCCGACGACAATGACCTTAATGGCGCTGGGAATGCTGCCTAAGGCGCATCCGCTGTCGTTAGGAATGCTGGGAATGCACGGCGCGCGCAGTACCAATTTTATTCTGCAAGAGGCCGATTTACTGATTGTTCTGGGCGCGCGTTTTGATGACCGGGCGATTGGCAAAACGGAGCAGTTTTGTCCGAACGCCAAAATCATCCATGTGGATATCGATCGCGCCGAGTTAGGCAAAATTAAGCAGCCGCATGTGGCTATTCAGGCGGATGTCGATGATGTACTGGCACAGTTAATTCCCCATATCGAGGCACAGCCGCGGGAAGCATGGCATCAGTTGGTGGCGGACTTGCAGCAAGAATTCCCTTGCAGTATTCCCCAGGAAAATAACCCGCTTAGTCACTATGGGCTGATTAATGCGGTCGCCGCCTGTGTGGACGACAACGCGATTATTACCACTGACGTAGGTCAGCATCAGATGTGGACCGCGCAGGCTTATCCGCTCAACCGTCCGCGTCAGTGGCTGACTTCCGGCGGGCTGGGTACCATGGGGTTTGGTCTGCCCGCGGCGATTGGCGCGGCGCTGGCGAATCCGGGCAACAAGGTGCTGTGTTTTTCCGGCGACGGTAGTTTGATGATGAATATTCAGGAGATGGCTACCGCCAGTGAAAACCAGTTGGATGTGAAAATTATCCTGATGAATAACGACGCGCTGGGACTGGTACATCAGCAACAGAGTCTGTTCTATAAACAGGGCGTTTTTGCGGCGACCTATCCGGGGAGCATCAACTTTATGCAGATTGCCGCCGGGTTTGGTCTGGATACCTGTGATTTGAATAACGAAGCCGATCCGCAGGCGGCGTTGCAGGCTATCATTCGTCGTCCTGGACCGGCGTTGATCCATGTGCGCATTGATGCAGAAGAAAAAGTGTATCCGATGGTGCCGCCGGGCGCGGCAAATACAGAGATGGTGGGGGAATAAGCCATGCAGAAACAATCACATGATAACGTTATTCTGGAGCTGACCGTTCGCAACCACCCTGGCGTGATGACCCACGTCTGCGGGCTGTTCGCCCGACGCGCTTTCAACGTTGAGGGTATTCTCTGTTTACCGATTCAGGGTAGCGATCAGAGCCGCATCTGGCTTCTGGTCAATGACGATCAGCGGCTTGAACAGATGATCAGTCAGATCGATAAACTGGAAGACGTGGCGAAGGTGGTACGAAACCAGTCCGATCCCACCATGTTCAATAAAATTGCCGTCTTTTTTGAGTAAGTTATTCACTTTCCGAATCAGGCGTGATGACTTTGACGGAACCATTCCGACAGTGAACGGCATAATCTGTCGGTAATGGGCGATCGCTAATCAGGACATCAAAGGCAGAAAGCGGACCAATGCTGGCAGGCGCGACCTCATCAAACAGGGCGTGACGCGCCAGCAAAATTTTGCGCAGACCGCGCTCCATCGCTTTACGTTTGGCGGCAAGATCATCCGGGTTAAACCAGCTCACGCCAAAATGTTCATGTACGCCGCTGGCGGAAATAAACACTTTGCGCGGATTGAGCGAATCCAGCGCCGAAGGATTATTGGCATCATAAAAGGCATCGCTCTTGGCCCGATAGGTGCCGCCGCACAGAATCGCCGTGGCATTAGGCTTTTCATTCAGCGCGATAAATACCCGATGCGAGTAGCAAATCCCGGTAAAGGTAATATCATCCGGTATCATGCTGATAACTAATGGCATTTCCGGACCGTTATCAAAAAAAACCAGATCGTTTTCACGCACCAGGCCGGCGGCCAGGATCGCAACGGGAAGGTCGTCCCGATGATGCGTCTTTTTCGCCGGCAGCGGCATATTGGTTGAAGACGTAGGCTTATTTACCATGACGATATAGCCGCCGAGCAGCGTCAGCGGTAAAGGGTCATCATCCTGGCTGAGATCGCGGCGAATGGTCATCACCGAAACTTCCAGTATCCGCGCGGCGTCTTTCAGATGGATTCGATCGGTCTTTTTCAGTAGCTCCATCAAGCGTCGGATACGTTCTTTTTGCTTGGTCTCCATTCACCCTCTCCACAAATCATGTTGTTATGTTCCATCAGTAACATTTATGTGTTTCTGAGAACATTACAGTGTGGCACTACTATACGTCCGGCCGTCAGGAAATAAAAGTGGGTTTATTCGCGTTTTATAACAATAAATAGTTAATTTTCAGTAAATTGTAACCCTAAAAATGATTTAATGCGCGTATGTTCCGCCAGGGATTGTTCACGAAGTAAATGGCAAAATGATCCTCTAATCGCGATCATAGTCACAAATGATACGGAAGTAACATGATAATGTTATTTTAATATCATTGTCGTGTGACGATTTCTGAGAGGGAGTAAAATGGATATCGCGGTTATTGGCTCTAACATGGTGGACCTTATCACCTACACCAACCAGATGCCCAAAGAAGGGGAAACTCTGGAAGCGCCGGCGTTTAAAATCGGCTGCGGCGGAAAAGGGGCGAACCAGGCCGTGGCGGCCGCTAAGCTCAATTCAAAAGTATTGATGTTGACCAAAGTGGGCGATGATATTTTTGCCGACAACACCATTCGTAATCTCGAATCCTGGGGGATCAATACGACGTATGTAGAAAAAGTACCGTGTACCAGCAGTGGCGTAGCGCCGATTTTCGTCAACGCCAACTCCAGCAACAGCATTCTGATCATCAAAGGCGCTAACAAGTTTCTCTCGCCGGAAGATATCGATCGCGCGGCGGAAGATTTAAAAAAATGCCAGCTTATTATTCTGCAACTGGAAGTTCAGCTTGAAACGGTTTATCACGCAATAGAATTTGGCAAGAAACACGGGATTGAAGTGTTATTAAACCCTGCGCCAGCATTACGGGAATTAGATATGTCTTATGCCTGTAAATGCGATTTCTTTGTACCCAATGAAACCGAGCTGGAAATATTAACCGGTATGCCAGTGGATACCTATGACCATATTCGCGCAGCGGCACGTTCGCTGGTAGATAAAGGGCTGAACAATATTATTGTCACCATGGGCGAGAAAGGCGCGCTGTGGATGACGCGTGACCAGGAAGTCCATGTTCCGGCGTTTAGAGTGAACGCTGTTGATACCAGCGGCGCGGGCGATGCCTTTATCGGCTGTTTCGCGCATTACTACGTCCAGAGCGGGGATGTGGAAGCCGCCATGAAAAAAGCCGTTCTCTTTGCCGCTTTCAGCGTCACCGGGAAAGGCACCCAATCCTCTTATCCAAGTATTGAGCAATTTAATGAGTATCTTTCGTTGAACGAATAACAATCACCCTGCACTGTTAAAGGTAGCACTATGAACGATAAAAACATCGTTCAGATGCCCGACGGGTATCTGAATAAGACACCTCTGTTCCAGTTTATTTTGTTATCCTGTTTATTCCCATTATGGGGATGCGCAGCCGCGTTAAATGATATTCTGATTACGCAATTTAAAAGTGTATTTTCGCTGAGCAACTTTGCTTCGGCATTAGTACAAAGCGCCTTTTATGGCGGTTATTTTTTAATTGCTATTCCGGCCTCGCTGGTCATTAAAAAAACCAGTTATAAAGTGGCGATACTTATCGGCCTGACGCTATACATTGTCGGCTGTACGCTCTTTTTCCCGGCGTCGCACATGGCGACCTACACCATGTTCCTCGCGGCGATTTTCGCCATTGCGATTGGCCTGAGTTTCCTGGAAACGGCGGCGAACACCTACAGTTCGATGATCGGGCCGAAAGCCTACGCCACGCTGCGGCTGAATATCAGCCAGACCTTTTATCCGATCGGCGCGGCGGCAGGCATTTTATTGGGTAAGTATCTGGTCTTTTCCGAAGGGGAAAGCCTAGAAAAACAGATGGCGGGCATGAATGCCGAGCAAGTCCACAACTTCAAGGTGCTGATGCTGGAAAACACTCTGGAACCCTATAAGTACATGATTATGGTTCTGGTAGTGGTGATGGTACTGTTCCTGCTGACGCGTTTCCCGACCTGTAAAGTCGCGCAAACCGCGAGTCATAAACGCCCCTCGGCGCTGGATACGCTACGCTATCTCGCCAGCAACGCCCGTTTCCGTCGCGGTATTGTGGCGCAGTTCCTGTATGTGGGAATGCAGGTGGCGGTCTGGTCGTTCACTATCCGTCTGGCGCTGGAGTTAGGCGATATCAATGAGCGCGATGCCTCAACCTTTATGGTCTACAGCTTCGCCTGCTTTTTTCTCGGCAAGTTTATCGCCAACATTCTGATGACACGCTTTAACCCGGAAAAAGTCCTGATCCTTTACTCTGTGATCGGCGCGCTGTTCCTGGCCTATGTAGCGCTGGCGCCCAGCTTTAGCGCGGTATACGTGGCGGTGCTGGTCAGTGTTCTGTTTGGCCCCTGCTGGGCGACCATTTATGCCGGAACGCTCGATACCGTCGATAACGAACATACCGAAATGGCGGGGGCGGTCATCGTGATGGCGATTGTCGGCGCGGCGGTGGTTCCTGCGATTCAAGGTTATGTGGCGGACATGTTCCACTCGCTACAGCTCTCATTCCTGGTTTCCATGCTGTGCTTTGTTTACGTTGGCGTTTACTTCTGGCGCGAAAGCAAAGTGCGCGGCAACCTGGCTGAAGTCGCCGCGTCCTGAGGAGATCAACCATGACAACACGTATTACATTATGGCGGGAGCTTTTTAACGAGCAGCCGCGTATCTTGCTGGAAAATGATGATTTTACGGTTACGGCGTTTCGTTACGCCAGCGGCGTGGAAGGACTGAAAATACAAAACAGCCGCGGTCATCTGGTGATTCTGCCCTGGATGGGGCAGATGATTTGGGACGCGCAGTTTGACGGTCATGATCTGACTATGCGCAACATGTTCCGCCAGCCGAAGCCGGCTGCGGAAGTGGTGGCAACGTATGGTTGCTTTGCTTTCCATTCCGGACTATTGGCGAATGGCTGCCCGTCGCCGGAAGATACACATCCGCTGCACGGCGAGATGCCCTGCGCTGCCATGGACGACGCCTGGCTGGAGTTAGAGGGCGACAGTCTGCGCGTGACCGGGCGCTACGAGTATGTGATGGGGTTCGGTCATCATTATCAGGCGCAACCTGCGGTGGTAATGCGTAAAGCAAGCGCGCTGTTTGATATTCAGATGACCGTGACTAACCTGGCTTCAGTCGCCATGCCGCTACAGTACATGTGCCACATGAACTATGCCTATGTGCCGAACGCCACGTTCCGCCAGAATATCCCGGATACCGCGCTGAAGTTACGCGAGTCGGTGCCGGCGCATGTCAAACCCACGGCGCAGTGGCTGGCGTTTAATCAACGGCTTTTGCAGGGTGAAGCCTCGCTGGCAACGCTCAACGCGCCTGGCTTTTACGACCCGGAAATCGTGTTCTTCGCCGATGAACTGGACAAGTACACGGATACCCCGGAATTCAGTATGATCGCCCCGGATGGCACCACGTTCGTGACACGTTTCGCCAGCGCGGAGCTGAATTACGTGACCCGCTGGATTCTTTATAACGGCGATCAGCAGGTAGCCGCCTTTGCCCTGCCCGCGACCTGTCGGCCTGAAGGTTTTCTCGCGGCGCAGCGAAATGGAACCTTGCTTCAACTGGAACCGCAGCAAACCCGGACGTTCACCGTCACGACAGGCATTGTCTGACCGCTCAAGGCTTGAACAGCCGCGCGCTTATCGTTAAGGTAAGTGCTTTTGCCGGATGGCGGCATTAATGCCTTATCCGGCCTACAACGGCACCTGCCCGTAGGCCTGATAAGCGCAGCGCCATCAGGCATGCCTTAGCGCCAGGATGAACCCATGATTACCGTTGCCCTTATCGACGACCACCTTATCGTCCGCTCCGGCTTTGCACAGCTACTGGGGCTGGAACCCGATTTGCAGGTGGTCGCTGAGTTTGGTTCCGGGCGCGAAGCGTTGGCAGGCTTACCGGGGCGCGGCGTACAGGTGTGTATCTGCGATATCTCGATGCCGGATATTTCCGGACTGGAGCTGCTAAGCCAACTGCCAAAAGGGATGGCGACGATCATGCTCTCGGTTCACGATAGCCCGGCGCTGGTGGAACAGGCGTTGAACGCCGGCGCGCGCGGTTTTCTCTCTAAACGCTGTAGTCCGGATGAACTGATCGCCGCGGTGCATACGGTGGCGACGGGCGGCTGCTATTTGACCCCCGATATTGCCGTGAAACTGGCGGCGGGTCGGCAAGATCCGCTGACCAAACGCGAGCGTCAGGTGGCGGAAAAACTCGCCCAGGGTATGGCGGTAAAAGAGATTGCCGCCGAGCTGGGGCTGTCGCCAAAAACGGTGCATGTCCATCGCGCGAATCTGCTGGAAAAATTAGGCGTCAGCAATGACGTTGAACTGGCGCATCGCATGTTTGACGGTTGGTAATGAACACCTTTTTTTCCCGTTTAATCACCGTTGCTGCCTGCTTTTTTATTTTCTCCGCCGCGTGGTTCTGCCTGTGGAGCATCAGCCTGCATCTGGTAGAGCGCCCGGAGCTGGCGGCGCTGCTCTTTCCCTTCGGCCTGCGCCTGGGACTTATGCTGCAATGCCCGCGCGGATACTGGCCAGTATTGCTGGGCGCGGAGTGGCTGCTGGTGTACTGGTTGGCGCAGGAAGTTGCGCTGGCCCATCTGCCGCTTTTGATGATCGGTGGTGTGTTGACGCTACTGCCCGTGGCGCTGACTTCGCGTTACCGCCATCAGCGCGACTGGCGCACGTTATTGCTTCAGGGCGCGGCCCTCACCGCCGCGGCGCTACTGCAATCTCTGCCCTGGCTGGGGCAGGGGGAAGCGGCATGGAACGCGCTACTGCTGACCCTCACGGGTGGTCTGACGCTGGCCCCCATCTGCCTGGTTTTCTGGCACTATCTCACCAGCACTACCTGGCTGCCGCTGGGACCATCGCTGGTATCGCAGCCGGTAAACTGGCGCGGGCGGCATCTGATCTGGTATCTGCTGCTGTTTATCGTCAGTCTGTGGCTGCAACTGGGGTTACCTGCTGAACTTTCGCGCTTTACGCCGTTCTGCCTGGCGTTGCCGATTATCGCGCTCGCCTGGCATTATGGCTGGCAGGGCGCGCTCATTGCCACACTGATGAACGCTATCGCGCTGATTGCCAGTCAGACCTGGCACGATCATCCCGTCGATTTATTACTTTCGCTGTTGGCGCAAAGCCTGACCGGGCTACTGCTTGGCGCGGGCATTCAGCGTCTGCGCGAGCTGAACCAGTCGTTGCAAAAGGAGCTGGCGCGCAACCATCGGCTGGCGGAGCGTCTTCTGGAGACTGAAGAGAGCGTGCGGCGCGATGTTGCGCGTGAGCTGCACGATGACATCGGACAGACCATCACCGCGATTCGAACCCAGGCGGGCATTGTGCAACGACTGGCGGCGGATAACGGCGGCGTGAAGCAGAGCGGGCAACTTATCGAGCAGCTTTCGCTGGGCGTGTATGACGCCGTGCGTCGCCTGCTGGGGCGCTTGCGCCCGCGCCAGCTAGACGACTTAACGCTGGCGCAGGCCATCCGTTCGCTGCTACGCGAAATGGAGCTGGAAAGCCGCGGTATTGTCAGTCACCTCGACTGGCGAATTGACGAAACGGCGCTGAGTGAAAGTCAGCGCGTGACGCTGTTTCGCGTCTGTCAGGAAGGGCTGAATAACATCGTAAAACATGCCAATGCCAGCGCGGTGACGCTCCAGGGCTGGCAGCAGGATGAGCGGCTGATGCTGGTGATTGAGGATGACGGCAGCGGCCTGCCGCCGGGCTCTCAGCAGCAGGGCTTCGGCCTGACCGGAATGCGCGAACGCGTGTCGGCGCTCGGCGGGACGCTAACCATCTCTTGTACCCACGGTACGCGGGTGAGCGTCTCGTTGCCCCAGCGTTACGTTTAAGGAAGGATAATGCTTTCGTTTTTAAAAGCCCCGGCCAACGCGCCGCTCATCACCGATAAGCACGAGGTTGACGTCCGCTATCGCTACTGGCGGCGGCACATCCTGATCACCATTTGGTTGGGTTACGCGCTGTTCTATTTCACCCGTAAAAGCTTTAACGCCGCCGCGCCGGAAATCCTTGCCAGCGGCATTCTGAGTCGCAGCGATATAGGCCTGCTGGCGACGCTGTTTTACATCACCTACGGGGTGTCGAAATTTGTCTCCGGCATCGTTAGCGATCGCTCTAACGCTCGCTATTTTATGGGCATCGGGCTGATTGCGACCGGCGTAGTGAATATTCTGTTCGGCTTCTCGACCTCGCTGTGGGCCTTTGCTCTGCTATGGGCGTTGAACGCCTTTTTCCAGGGGTTTGGATCGCCGGTTTGCGCCCGTTTGCTGACCGCCTGGTACTCGCGTACCGAGCGCGGCGGCTGGTGGGCGTTATGGAACACCGCGCATAATGTCGGCGGGGCGCTGATCCCTCTCGTTATGGCTGCTGTCGCCCTGCATTATGGCTGGCGCGTCGGGATGATGGTGGCCGGATTGCTTGCCATCGGGGTGGGCATGGTCCTCTGCTGGCGGCTGCGCGACCGTCCGCAGGCGATTGGTTTACCGCCGGTAGGCGACTGGCGGCACGATGCGCTGGAGGTCGCCCAACAGCAAGAGGGCGCGGGACTAAGCCGCAAAGAAATCCTCGCTAAATATGTGCTGTTGAATCCCTATATCTGGCTGCTTTCGTTGTGTTATGTCTTAGTGTACGTGGTGCGCGCGGCGATCAACGACTGGGGCAACCTGTATATGTCCGAGACGCTGGGCGTGGATTTGGTCACGGCCAACACGGCAGTATCGATGTTTGAGCTGGGGGGATTTATCGGCGCGCTGGTGGCGGGCTGGGGCTCGGACAAACTCTTCAACGGTAACCGCGGACCGATGAATTTAATCTTCGCTGCCGGGATTCTGCTCTCTGTGGGTTCGCTGTGGCTGATGCCATTCGCCAGCTACGTCATGCAGGCGGCCTGTTTCTTCACCACCGGTTTCTTTGTCTTCGGCCCGCAGATGCTCATTGGCATGGCGGCGGCGGAGTGCTCGCATAAAGAGGCGGCGGGCGCGGCCACCGGCTTTGTCGGCCTGTTCGCCTATCTCGGCACGTCGCTTTCCGGCTGGCCGTTAGCGAAAGTGCTGAAGATCTGGCACTGGACCGGTTTTTTTGCGGTCATCGCCATCGCGGCGGGGATCTCTGCGCTATTGCTGCTGCCATTTCTGAACGCTCAGGCCCCGCGCGAGACCAGCGAAGAGTGATGCACCTCACCTTTTTGCGCTGAATGGGGCAAAACTAAGAAATTTTCCCGGTTTTGCCTGGACGCTGTCGCAGGCCTCTTTTCCTGTGGATTTTTACAATGCCTGCCATTCGCAGGTATAAAAATTAGCTCAGGAGTAATCCATGCTGGCCTTCTTAAACCAGGTGCGCAAGCCGACCCTGGATCTGCCGCTCGATGTGCGGCGTAAAATGTGGTTCAAGCCGTTCATGCAGTCCTATCTGGTGGTTTTTATCGGCTACCTGACCATGTACCTGATCCGCAAAAACTTTAACATCGCGCAGAACGACATGATCTCTACCTACGGGTTGAGCATGACCGAGCTGGGGATGATTGGCCTGGGCTTCTCGATCACCTACGGCGTGGGGAAAACGCTGGTTTCCTACTACGCTGACGGTAAAAATACCAAGCAGTTTCTACCGTTTATGTTGATCCTTTCCGCTATCTGTATGCTCGGCTTCAGCGCCAGCATGGGCGCGGGGTCAACCAGTCTGTTTCTGATGATCGCTTTCTATGCCCTGAGCGGTTTCTTCCAGAGTACCGGCGGATCGTGCAGCTACTCGACCATCACCAAATGGACTCCGCGTCGTAAACGCGGCACCTTTCTCGGCTTCTGGAATATCTCCCACAACCTCGGCGGCGCGGGCGCGGCAGGCGTGGCGCTGTTCGGCGCTAACTACCTGTTCGACGGTCACGTCATCGGCATGTTTATCTTCCCGTCGATTATCGCGCTGATTGTTGGCTTTATCGGTCTGCGTTTTGGCAGCGACTCCCCGGAATCTTACGGTCTGGGTAAAGCTGAAGAACTGTTCGGCGAAGAGATCAGCGAAGAGGATAAAGAGACTGAAGAAAACGAAATGACCAAGTGGCAGATCTTTGTTGAATATGTGTTGAAAAACAAAGTGATCTGGCTGCTGTGCTTCTCCAATATCTTCCTGTATGTGGTACGTATTGGTATCGACCAGTGGTCAACCGTCTACGCCTTCCAGGAACTGAAACTTTCTAAAGAGGTGGCGATTCAGGGCTTTACCTTGTTTGAAGTGGGCGCGCTGGTCGGCACGTTGCTGTGGGGCTGGCTCTCTGACCTGGCGAACGGTCGTCGCGCGCTGGTAGCCTGTGTGGCGCTGGCGTTGATCATCGCCACCCTCGGCGTCTACCAGCACGCCAGCAACCAGTATGTCTATCTGGCCTCGCTGTTCGCGCTCGGTTTCCTGGTGTTTGGGCCGCAGCTATTAATTGGCGTGGCGGCAGTCGGTTTCGTACCGAAAAAAGCCATCGGCGCTGCGGACGGTATCAAGGGAACCTTCGCTTATCTTATCGGCGATAGCTTTGCCAAGCTGGGTCTGGGCATGATTGCCGACGGCACCCCCGTTTTTGGTCTGACCGGCTGGGCGGGCACCTTCGCCGCGCTGGACGCCGCCGCGATCGGCTGTATCTGCCTGATGGCGATGGTCGCCGTGATGGAAGAGCGCAAAATCCGCCGTGAGAAAAAAATTCAGCAAGTCAATATCGCTTAAATGTGTGCATTTGGTAACGTTTTGCCCGGCTTAACGCCGGGCTTTTTTATGCCTTGCGTTCGTCAGACAGGACATCCGGTGTCTGGCGTAAATGAAGACAGGCGTTAATAAATCACATCCTGACAGGCCAGAACGTCGACAGTTATAAATTTACCGTTATGATGGGCATCCTGTTTGGTGACGGATGTGCGCATGATTTGGTTGATTCTGGCCACGTTTGTGGTGGTGTTTATTGTGGGTTTTCGGGTGCTGACATCGGATACCCGCCGGGCGATTCGCCGCCTGAGCGAACGTCTGAATATTGATGTAGTACCGATAGAATCGATGATTGATCAGATGGGTAAAACGGCAGGCGGTGAATTTTTACAGTATCTGCATCGCCCTGATGAGTCGCATTTGCAAAATGCCGCTCAGGTGTTACTAATCTGGCAAATGGTGATTGTCGATGGCGGCGATCAGAATTTGCAGCGGTGGCATCGGTTGCTGCAAAAAGCGCGTTTAGCCGCGCCGATCACCGATACACAGGTACGGCTGGCGCTGGGCTTTTTGCGCGAAATGGAACCCGATATGCAGGAGATCAACGCGTTTCAACTGCGCTATAACGCCTTTTTTCAGCCGGAAGAGGGTGTCCACTGGCTGCATTGATACTCTTCACTATCTCGTTAACAAAAGACGAGATGAATGAGGCTGGCAAGGGCGGCGAGCCACGATTAACGGCCGGATGGCGCTGCGCTTATCCGGCCTGGAGACGCGATTCATCGTTAGCCAAATAAAGCGTAGCTGCCATCGTATTTGCTAAGGGTTAACCACAGAAGTAACGCACCGAATAACCGCTAACGACGCCAAAACGTCAGAGACTTATAGCTCATCATTTCCGTGACATATATCACGGAAATGTGATCTTGTTTTGAACACTAAAACTGTGACTCCTTGCCATACCTCCTGTCTCAAAATTTCTTATCATAAACTCGAAGTTGTACATGATTGTCTATAGACAACTCTAAATGTTTAGGCGCGCACCATGAAAACATTGAGTAAAAGTTCACACATCCCACTGTATCAACAGGTTGTGGAGTGGATAAGGGAAAGTATTTATAGCGGAGAATTAGTTGAGGATGACCGGATACCTTCAGAGTTTCAAATCATGGATATGCTGGAGGTGAGTCGCGGTACCGTTAAAAAAGCGGTTGACCAACTTGTCCGCGAAGGTGTTCTTGTGCAAGTGCAGGGTAAAGGAACTTTCGTAAAGAAGGAAAATGTTGCTTACCCACTGGGTGAAGGTTTGCTCTCCTTTGCTGAAGCCTTAGCCAGCCAGAAGATAAACTTCACAACCAGCGTCATAACCTCCCGACTGGAACCCGCTAACCGCTTTGTAGCAGAGAAACTGAGTATCAAACCGGGACAAGATGTTTTATTTCTTAAACGCCTTCGTTGTATTGGCGATGAAAAAGTCATGTTGATTGAAAATCGTATCAACATTGATCTCTGCCCCGGTATTATTGATGTAGATTTTACCAGGGAGAATTTATTTTCAGCAATAGAAAGATTATCTGATAAGAAAATAAGTTTTTCTGAAAGCCGTTACGCAGCCAAATTAATTGGTAATGAGCGAGGCCATTATCTTGATATTGGTGAAGACGCACCTGTTTTGCATTTGGAACAGTTGGTATTTTTCTCTAGAGGATTGGCCATTGATTTTGGTAACGTCTGGTTAAAAGGTAATAAATATTATCTTGGCACTATTTTACAGCGCCTGGATGCCTAACTAGCAAAGAGGAATCTATGCAGGATATTCATTTTCGCCGTCATTATGTTCGCCACCTCCCTAAAGAGGTGAGTCAGAATGACATAATCAAGGCTCTTGCCAGCCCGTTAATTAACGATGGTATGGTTGTATCTGATTTTGCCGATCACGTCATTATGCGAGAACAGAATTTTCCAACGGGTCTACCGGTTGAGCCTGTAGGCGTCGCTATTCCACATACTGATCACAAGTATGTTCGCCAAAACGCCATTAGCGTTGGAATACTGGCAGAACCCATCAATTTCGAAGATATGGGCGGGGAACCAGATCCCATACCTGTCAGGGTGGTTTTTATGCTTGCTTTAGGTGAAAGCAATAAGCAGCTCAACGTACTGGGTTGGATTATGGATGTGATCCAGGATGAGGATTTTATGCAGCAGTTACTGGTCATGAATGATGATGAAATTTATCAGTCAATTTACACACGCATATCTGAAAGAGGTGAAGTATGAGTAAAATGATACTATTTGTTTGCGCAACGGGTGTTGCTACTTCCACGGCTGTGGCAGAAAAAGTAATGGAATATTGTAAAGACAATGGGCTTGATGTTAATTATTCACAAACTAATGTAGCCTCATTGCCAAACAATACCGATGGTGCAGCTTTGGTTGTATCAACAACGAAAGTTCCTTATGAACTGGATATTCCGGTTGTTAGTGGTCTGCCAATCATTACCGGAGTAGGTGAAGATAAAGTTCTTGAAAAAATAGTTTCAATCCTTAAAGGCCAAGCCTGATTTCATAAATAAAAAACAGATAAATTACCCAGGCGCTAACGCGAGGTCTGGTCACATCTGAATAAGAGGTCGGATATGAATGATATAGCACATACTCTCTATACCGTTGTGCAATATGTCCTGGGATTTGGCCCAACGGTTTTATTGCCGCTGGTCCTTTTTTTCCTGGCATTGTTCTTCAAAGTAAAACCCGCTAAAGCACTTCGCTCATCGTTAATTGTCGGAATAGGGTTTGTCGGAATTTATGCCATCTTTGACATACTTACCAGCAACGTAGGCCCGGCTGCACAGGCAATGGTTGAGCGAACTGGTATTAGCCTTCCTGTTGTCGATTTAGGCTGGCCACCATTGGCCGCAATTACCTGGGGCTCGCCAATCGCACCTTTTGTCATCCCGCTGACGATGCTGATTAATGTCGCCATGCTGGCCCTGAATAAGACACGTACTGTTGATGTCGACATGTGGAACTACTGGCACTTTGCCCTGGCTGGAACGCTGGTTTACTACAGCACAGGGAGTTTTGTTTTGGGTCTGTCCGCAGCCGCTATTGCCGCGATCGTGGTTCTCAAACTGGCGGACTGGTCTGCGCCATTAGTGGCAAAGTACTTTGGTCTGGAAGGTATTTCACTTCCGACCCTGTCATCTGTTGTCTTCTTTCCGATTGGATTGCTGTTCGATAAAATTATCGACAAGATCCCGGGCGTTAACCGTATTCATATTGATCCGGAAAACGTTCAGAAAAAAATGGGAATCTTCGGCGAGCCTATGATGGTGGGTACTATTCTGGGGGTCTTGTTGGGCATCATTGCCGGGTATGACTTTAAACATATCCTGTTGCTGGGGATCAGCATTGGCGGTGTCATGTTCATTCTTCCGCGTATGGTACGAATTTTGATGGAAGGTTTATTACCTCTGTCTGAAGCCATTAAGAAATATTTGAATGCCAAATATCCTGGCCGTGATGATCTCTTTATCGGACTGGATATCGCGGTAGCAGTAGGTAACCCAGCCATTATATCTACAGCACTGATTCTGACACCCATCTCTGTCTTTATTGCATTCCTTCTTCCTGGCAATAAAGTCCTGCCACTGGGAGACCTTGCGAACCTGGCAGTCATGGCTTCCATGATTGTACTGGCATGTCGTGGCAATATTTTCCGGGCTGTGATAACCGCAATTCCTGTTATTGTCGCCGACTTGTGGATTGCGACCAAAATTGCGCCATTTATTACCGGTATGGCTAAGGATGTCAATTTCAAAATGGCTGAGGGGTCAAGTGGTCAGGTATCAAGCTTCCTTGATGGCGGTAATCCCTTCCGTTTCTGGCTGCTTGAAATATTCAACGGAAATATTATTGCTATCGGGCTGATTCCTGTGCTTGCGCTGATTATTTATGGTGTTTTTCGCCTGACAAAAGGAACGGTCTATGCCTGATTACCACGCAGCGCTTGTCATTGACATTGGCACAACTAACTGCAAAGTCAGCTGTTATTCCTGTCATGACGCGTCAGTTCTGGAGGTCCGCAAGTTTCCGACGCCAACAATATCGTCGGACAAAGGCGAGGTAGATTTCGATATCGAAGCGCTGTGGCAGGCACTGCGACTGGTAATGGCTGAACTGGTGGCTTCAGTACCGTTTCCGGTAAAAAATATCAGTATTGCGAGTTTCGGTGAGTCTGGCGTCTTTGTGGATAAGGAGGGCGTCATTCTTACCCCGATGCTGGCCTGGTATGATCGACGTGGTGAATCTTATCTCTTGTCATTAAGCAAGGCAGAGGCTGAAGAACTGTATTCTATAACGGGATTGCCACCTCACAGTAATTACTCAGCATTTAAAATGAGATGGTTGCTTGATAACTACTCCTTGCATGAAAGAAAAGATATCTGCTGGTTACATGCACCAGAAGTGTTGTTGTGGCGAATGACAGGTGCGAAAAAGACGGAAATATCCCTGGCCAGTAGAACGTTGTGTCTGGACATTGCTCGCCGTACCTGGTCTCGTAATGCTGCCGGGATTCTCGGCATACCGTTCGGTGTACTGGCTCCGTTGATAAAGCCGGGTGAAGTGGCTGGATGGGTGACGGCAACGCTCAGGCAGGAGTTGGGATTACCACATGAGGTAAAAGTTACCCTGGCCGGACACGATCATATGGTCGGTGCCCGCGCATTACAGATGCAACCGGGCGATGTGCTGAATTCTACCGGCACGACAGAGGGTATTTTACTGCTGAATACACAGCCAACGCTTGATGTGCAGGCTCGCAGGGATAAGCTGGCAAATGGTTGTTACTCCGATGGTGAATTTTTCACGCTTTTCGCTTCTCTGCCTGTCGGCGGTTATGCGCTTGAATGGGTGAAAAAAACCTTTCGTTTAACTGATAAGGAAATAAGCACAGGCCTGGAAAAAGCCATGGAGCAATACCTCAAACCTTCCTGGTCTGTCGAGCATGTGCCGGTATTTATTCCTCATTTGCGGGGCTCGGGTTCGCCAAATAAAAATCGGCACACTCGTGGCCTGCTTTTTGGTCTGACGGATTCACTTCCTCCGGAGTCTCTGCTTGAGAGTGTCTTTATTGGCCTGGCGATGGAGTTTGCACACTGTCACGGGTGCTTTAATATCCCGGCGGGCAGGACAGTAAAAGTCATTGGCCCTGCGGTGAAAAACCCATACTGGCTCCAGTTGAAGGCTGACATCCTCCAGTGTCCAATTGAGGCCATTGCTTTTGATGAAACCGTCTCCCTTGGAGCATTGTTGATAGCCTGTCCGAATGTTGTCCCCCCGACTGTTCCTGTGGCTGAGCGATATTTTCCTGACGCGGTTCGTTCTGCAAAGTTGAAAATATATCAGCAGCAATGGCTGTCATTTTACCAATTTAAACTGCGGCAAGAAGGGGCGCTTATTGGTGAATAACTGTGATAACTCATTAGTTCGATAATTTACTTACACTGCTCACATAAATATCTGGAGTTAATATGCCTTTAGTCAATGGTAGGATCCTGCTCAATTTTATTCAGGAAAAACATGTCCTTGCGGGTGCATTTAATACAACGAACCTGGAGACAACAATTTCCATTCTTAATGCAATAGAACGTTCCGGATTGCCCAATTTTGTTCAAATTGCTCCTACTAATGCACAGCTTTCAGGTTACGATTACATTTATGAAATAGTTAAGCGGCATGCCGACAAAATGGATATTCCTGTCAGCCTGCATCTGGATCATGGGAAAACTCTGGAAGATGTTAAGCAGGCTGTCCGGGCCGGATTTACCTCAGTAATGATTGATGGCGCGGCGCTACCGTTCGAAGAAAATATTGCATTTACCCGAGAAGCTGTCGATTTCTGTAAATCATTTGGTGTTCCCGTCGAAGCGGAATTAGGCGCTATTCTGGGTAAGGAAGATGATCATGTCAGCGAGGCTGACTGCAAAACTGAACCTGAGAAGGTTCAGCGCTTTGTTGAGGAGACAGGGTGCGACATGCTGGCAGTGTCAATTGGTAATGTACATGGTCTTGAAGATATCCCACGCATTGATATCCCGCTATTACAACGCATCGCGTCTGTCAGTCCGGTACCTTTGGTTATTCATGGAGGTTCTGGTATTGACGCGGATATTCTTCGCAGCTTTGTTAATTACAAAGTAGCCAAAGTGAATATTGCGAGTGATTTGCGCAAAGCCTTTATTACTACTGTCGGTAAGGCTTGGGTAAATAATAACAACGAGGCTAATCTGGCACGCGTCATGGCGAACGCAAAACAGGCAGTTGAGGATGATGTTTATTCTAAAATTAAGATGATGAATAAACATCACTCAGCATTCCGCAAAGTCTCTTAAGGAAAATATATGATTAGACAAACAGTACGCGTTATGAACAGTACGGGGCTTCATGCGCGGCCAGCCGCGACACTTGCGAAAATTGTCAAAAAATACCAGTCTTCATTAACGCTAGTTAATAATGACAAAGAAATTCCCATTAAAGGAATGATGAGTATTTTGGGGGCTGGCGTAAAGGGAAACACAATGATTGATTTAATTTGTGATGGACAGGATGAACTGGCTTTTATGGATGAATTAAAATCTGCATTTGCTGATGGCTTTGGTGAGTCAGTATAGTGCAATTCCCGTCAAACGGCGCAGGAAGTTGTAGAGGCTTCCTGCACTCATTATCGTATGAATAGCCTTAACAGACCATCGGTAAAACCCTCATACCAGCACCTTTAGCCCGTGTTTTTGGACAACATTAAGTAGTTTCAGTGACATCCCGCTGGGACGCTTGGCGCCGCTTTCCCACTTTTGAACCGTTGATACGCTGGTATTCAGGTACCGAGCGAAAACCGACTGGCTAACGTTGAGTTCTTCTCGTAACGCTTTTATTTCAAGTGGCTGCAGGTCTTTGATGCTGCTTAAGCAGGCCGTGTCAAAACTACGCATTGTCTCTTGGGGAATGGCTTCCACGCTAAATAATCCAGATGCCGCGCTATGAATCGCTTCAAAGGCAGGGCTTTTGAATTTAGTTTTTGCTGACATGGCGCACCTCTACCAGTTCTTTGTTATTAATGAGTGCCGTTATCTGATCTTCGGTCAGGCAAGCATAGTGTTTTGCTAACTCACGGAAACCCGCGAGTTCGCGATAGCTAATGTTGGCCATATCCTGTTTGGCATACAGGAAGGTGTAAAACCAATGTTCGCCTCCCTTTGCCAACACGATTGCGCGATCGCGGTTTTGATTGAGACGTTTTTTATAAACTCCGCCGCCGAGATTATCTGCTTTTCCTTGCAGTACGGCGTTGATGGCCTCGCTTAACTCGTCGTCTTTTATCGTGTGGGACTTCGCTTCTCTGTTAAACCACCTGGTTTTGAAGATTCGCATCAGGTTGACATCCTGTAATCTAAAGTATAGCACCAGGTGATACACTATGTCTTACCTTTTGGTTTTACACGCAGCGAGAGAAGATAATTCTCAACGCTCGACCAGCCTCGCAAAATGCAGCGCAACAATGTCAGTTGCTAAAACGTTAATCAGATCACATTTTGTAATGTTACACTGCGTGGATTTTCCGCACTAAAACGACGCAGGTGACCACAATGAATGAAAATATCGCAGAAAAATTCCGCGCTGATGGGGTTGCCAGGCCTAACTGGTCAGCCGTTTTTGCCGTGGCGTTTTGTGTCGCCTGCCTGATTACCGTTGAGTTTTTGCCCGTTAGTCTGTTGACGCCGATGGCGCAGGATCTGGGGATCTCCGAGGGCGTCGCCGGTCAGTCGGTCACCGTTACGGCGTTTGTCGCGATGTTTTCCAGCCTGTTCATTACCCAGATTATTCATGCGACCGACAGGCGTTATATCGTTATTCTGTTCGCCGTTTTGCTGACGGCTTCTTGTCTGATGGTCTCCTTTGCCAGCAGCTTTACGCTGCTGTTGCTGGGCCGCGCCTGTCTTGGGTTGGCGCTGGGCGGATTCTGGGCGATGTTGGCGTCGCTGACCATGCGACTGGTTCCCGCGCGTACCGTGCCGAAAGCGCTGTCGGTGATTTTTGGCGCGGTTTCCATCGCGTTAGTGATCGCCGCGCCGCTGGGCAGTTTTTTGGGCGGTATTATTGGCTGGCGTAATGTCTTTAACGCCGCTGCGGTGATGGGCGTACTGTGCGTCATCTGGGTGGTGAAATCACTGCCGTCGCTGCCGGGCGAACCTTCTCACCAGAAACAGAATATGTTTAGCCTGTTGCAACGCCCTGGCGTGATGGCCGGGATGATCGCCATCTTTATGTCTTTTGCCGGGCAGTTCGCTTTCTTTACCTATATTCGCCCGGTCTATATGAATCTGGCGGGCTTTGACGTTGATGGTCTGACGCTGGTGTTGCTCAGTTTTGGTATTGCCAGCTTCGTTGGCACTTCTTTCTCATCTTATGTCCTGAAACGTTCGGTAAAACTGGCGCTGGCCGGTGCGCCGCTGCTACTGGCGCTGAGCGCGCTGACGCTCATTGTGTGGGGAAGCGACAAAACCGTGGCGGCGGCAATAGCGATTATCTGGGGACTGGCGTTTGCGCTGGTGCCGGTGGGATGGTCAACGTGGATCACTCGTTCCCTTGCCGATCAGGCGGAAAAAGCCGGTTCCATCCAGGTCGCGGTGATTCAACTGGCAAATACCTGTGGCGCGGCAGTGGGCGGTTATGCGCTCGACAATTTCGGGCTGCTTTCGCCGCTGGCGCTTTCCGGCGGTCTGATGCTGTTGACGGCGTTAGTCGTGGCGGCGAAAGTCCGTATTACGCCAATGAGTTGATATTGCTGCCATTTGTAGGCCGGATACGACGTTAGTCGTTATCCGGCAATAATAAATGCTTAATCAAAACCGTTATGCTCTGCGGTGGCGGCAAACCATTCTCCGCTTTTTTTCACCGTGCGCGTTTGGGTGGCTAAATCCAGTTGTACAAAACCATAGCGATTTTTATAGCCGTTCAGCCATGACCAGTTATCGATAAAGGTCCACATGTGGTAGCCAAGACAGTGACAGCCCTCGCTAATGCCTTTATGCAGCCATTTAAGATGCTCAGAGATAAAGTCAATCCGGTAATCATCGTGAATTTGTCCCGCTTGCACAAAACGCTGCTCGTTCTCAACGCCCATCCCGTTTTCGGAGATAAAACAGCGCGGATTGCCGTAATTATCCCGCAGGTTGGTGATGATGTCGTAAATTCCTGGCGCGTAAATTTCCCAGCCGCGGTAAGGGTTCATCTTGCGCCCCGGCATGTCGTAATAGTCAAATAACCACTCCGGCATAAACGGCGCTTGCGGATTCACCGCCGTATCACGGCATTTCACGCGGCGCGGCTGATAATAGTTAATCCCCAGTAAATCGATTTTGCCGTCGGCAATAAGCTGACGGTCGCCTGGCTGACAGGCAGGCAACTGGTCATAGGTTTTCAGCAGCGCCACCAAGTCCGCCGGGTATTCTCCCTTTAATACCGGGTCAAGAAAACTGCGGTTGAATAACAGATCCGCATGATGCGCGGCTTGCACATCGGCGGGATGCTGCGAGCGTGGGTAGGACGGCGTCAGATTCAGCACTACGCCGATTTCACCGTCGTAGCGCCCGGCGCGCCAGGCGCGCACGGCGGTCGAGTGCGCCAGCACGGTATGGTACGCCACGGTGGCCGCACGTTTAAAATCCACCACATTGGGATAGTGGAAGTCGTACAAATAGCCGCCTTCCACCGGCACAATCGGCTCGTTAAAGGTAAACCAGTGCTTCACGCGGTCGCCAAACAAGGTAAAACACGTTTGCGCGTACCGACCAAACGCCTCTACGACGTCGCGATTTTCCCAGCCGCCTTTCTCCTGCATGACCATCGGCATATCAAAATGGAACAGCGTAATAAACGGCTTGATGCCCTGCGCCAGTAGCTCGTCGATGACGTGATTGTAGAAGCTCACCGCTTGTGGATTCACCTCGCCTACGCCGTCTGGAATGAGCCGCGCCCAGCTTAGTGAGGTGCGAAAACTGTTATGTTTTAACTGTTTCAGTAGCGCGATGTCTTGCTTCCAGTGGCGATAGAACGTTGAGGTTTCCGCTGGACCGATGCCCTGATGAAAACGACCCGGCTGGCGCTCGAACCACACATCCCACGTGGTCTGGCTTTTACCGCCATTCAGACTATCCCCTTCGGTTTGCAACGCTGAGCAGGCGCTGCCCCACCAGAAGTTATCGGGAAAACGGTATCGCATTGTCGTACTCCTTGATCGCGTAAATTCGCTCCAGAATACGCGGTTTTAGCGAATAGAAACCGGTTACAGTCCGCATTTTCGCGACCAAAAAACGGAAAAGGTGTGCTACATCTCCGGGCATTCCACCTTACCGAGAGCCTGCCAGTAGTTATGCTGATTGTTGCGCTCTATCGCGATCATCGCCTCCCGAATATGCTGCTGGTTCCCCTCGCTCGCCATGATTTTTTTCTCCCAGGCTTCATCGGTTAGCGCGCCTTTGGGCGTACACATTTTGCGCAAATCCTTTAAAATCGTGGTTTTTTCATGCGCCGACTGGAGTGAGCTAAACGGAGAGTCGGCATACGTGACGCCAGGTAGCACGACAAGCGCGGCAATAAGCAGAAGCGTTTTTCGTTTCATAAACGGTATCCTTATCGGTTTGCACTTTTTCAAGAGTAAGTGTAGACCGCGCGACGTTCACTCATCGGGGCGTGCTACCCGTTGGCGTTGAAGTCAGGCAAAAGTGGGAAGGCGGTTTCTCGCTGCGCCTTCACTTTCTTGCGTGGCAGAATAGTGTATGTTCTGACTACTCTTTTATTTCGTAAGCGGTAGTGTAATGAGACGTATTGAGATCGTACTGGGAGAGCTGGAACGGCTGACGCGCGGGCTATGTCTTGCCGATTTGGCGCAGGAGACGGCGTTTACGGCGGAGGCGATAGGTTTCAATCTTGGGCTGGCGCGTAACTCCGTCAGCAAAGATCTCAATCAGTTATGGAATGACGGCCTGGCAATCAAAAGCCGTGGCCGCCCGGTCTATTTTCTGCATCGCCAGGCGCTGGAAACGTTGCTGGGACGACAGCTGGAAGAGTCTGAACGCGAGGTGCGAACGGTGGCGGATGTGCTACCGCATGAAGAGCATTACGCGCCCGACGATCCGTTTACCAGCCTGATTGGTTACGATCGCAGCCTGCGCGATGCGGTAGAAAAAGGCCGTGCGGCAGTGCTCTATCCGCACGGTTTACACGTTCTGCTTACTGGGCCGTCCGGCGTCGGTAAAACCTTTTTTGCGGAACTGATGCACCGTTTCGCCTGTGAACAGGCGAGCGGCGCTATCCCGCCGCTGGTCTACTTTAACTGCGCGGAATACGCCCATAACCCGGAACTGCTCTCCTCGCATCTGTTTGGTCATCGGCAGGGGGCGTTTACCGGTGCGAATGAACATAAAACAGGCCTTGTGGAGCAGGCGGACGGTGGTTATCTGCTGCTGGACGAGGTGCACCGTCTGTCTTATGAAGGGCAGGAAAAGCTGTTCTCTATTCTGGATAAAGGCGAGTACCGTCCGCTCGGCGTGAGCAGCCAGCCGCGATCAATTTCGGTACGCCTGATTTGCGCCACTACCGAGCCGGTCGGGTCGGCGCTGTTACGTACTTTCCAGCGGCGTATTCAGGTATGCATTGATTTGCCGGGCATTCGCCAGCGCTCCGTTGAAGAACAGATCGAACTGATCGTGGGGTTCTTACAGCGGGAAAGCCGCAAAATAGAACGCACAGTCAGCATTGATAAACCGTTGTTGCTCTGGTTGCTGAATAAACCCCTGGAAGGCAATATCGGTCAGCTAAAAAGCGATATTCAGTTTCTTTGCGCTCAGGCGTGGGCATCGGGAATGACCGAGCATAACGACACGCTACAGCTGGATAAACGGCTGGCGGAGATGTCGGTTAACCCGACGCCGGAACAGCGTCTATTGGTGGATACTCTGTTTGACGGTAAAGCGCGGCTAAATATAGACGCGCGCACGCTGCCCGCATTGAAGACGTCGCTGGCGACCGGGGCGGAAATTGAAGAGAGCGACCTCTTTTACAGCTTCCTGACGCGCGAATATGTTAATTTGCGCAACAGTAACGTCCCCCCGGCGGAGACGCTGGCGATCCTGAAAAATAAACTCAGCTCGATTTTTGAATACGGTCTCTACAGCCGCGACAGCGTGGCGCATCCGCCGCGCTATGGCGACCAGATTGAAGAGCGCGTGACGCTGCTGATTGGCTGCGTAGAGCAGGTGTTGGGCTTTTCGCTGCCGGAAAATCTGGTTAACCCACTGCGTAAACACTTCCTGGCGCTGATAGGCTACGTGCAGCGCGGCCTGATCCCGCAGCTTTACTCTTCCAGTTTGATCCTGGATCGCTGCAAAGACGAATATGACAACGCCACGCTGCTGTGTCGGAAAATCAACGAACTGCTGCATATTCAGTGTCCGGCGACGGAAGTGGTCTGGCTATGCCTGTTCCTGAAAGAGTGCCGCCATTATCGTCAGCGCATCGATGCCAGCCCCGACTGCGGGGTCATTTTGATCGCCCACGGCGCGACCACCGCCACCAGTCAGGCGCAATATGTCAACCGCGTGCTGGAGCGCGAGTTGTTCAGCGCCATCGACATGCCGTTTGAACAGTCGGTGCATGACACGCTGGAAACGCTGACCCAAATGATTCAAACCCGCCAATATCGGCGGCTTATCCTGTTGGTGGACATCGGTTCATTGATCCATTTCGGCAGCACCATCAGTAAATTATTCCAGATAGATGTTTTGCTCATGCCGAACATCACGCTGACCAGTCTACTGGAAGTCGGGCTGGATTTAAGCTATGAAACCAGCGACTTACCACAGTTGACGGCGCTCCTGCAGAGTAAAAATATCCCCTGCCAGCTTTGTACGCCGCAGCAGGAGAACGGCGGCAAAGTGCTGGTCATCTCCTGTATTACTGGCATGGGAACGGCGGAAAAAATCAAAAAGGTGCTGGAGGAGAGCTTTGGCGAACTGATGTCGCAGGACACCAGGATGGTGATCCTTGATTATAACGAGGTACGAAGTCTGGAGCGCGTTCAGCAGGCATTGAATGCCAGCGAGCGGCTGGCGGGGATTGTCGGCACTTTCCAGCCGGGGCTGCCGGATATTCCGTTTATTTCGCTGGAAGAGCTTTTCTCCGAACAAGGGCCGGAACTGGTGTTGAGCCTGTTAACGCCCGATCTGTCCAATGCTGAACGCCGTCTGGAGATGGAGCGCAGCGCCATGCGCTTTATCAGCGCGCTAACGATGGAGAGTATCATCAACCATATTTCCGTGCTTAACCCGCAGCGTATTCTGAAAGAGATGGAGGGCGTTTTTAACCATCTGACGTCTTCGCTTTCCCTGAAACCAAGCCGCCAGGTGACACTGCGCTTCCTGATCCACTGCTGCTGTATGGTAGAGCGTATTGTGATTAACCGAAAACCGTTACAGATGGCGTTGGAAAGTCAGCCGAATCTGGACGCGCGTGCGTTTAGTGTCATCAAATCCGCTTTTCTGCCCATCGAAGACGCCTACGCCATCCGTTTATCGGATGCGGAATATTTTTATATCTACGAACTGCTCTATAGCTAATCCTTTTACTGGCGGGGCTTCGCGCCTCGCCAGACCTTTCTTCTTCCTCGTGTGACACAAATTCTGGCACAACCTTTGCTCTTCTGATGATGCGTTATGCCGGATAGCGGCGTAAACGCCTTATCCGGCCTACCGGGAGTGTCCTGTAGGCCCGGTAAGCGCAGTGCCACCGGGCAATATATGCCGGTGTTCTCATGTAATTGCGCCAGGAGGCCATTTTGACTACCACACAACCGTTGCCCCACATCCTGCTGCTGACGCATGGCGGCTGGGGACAACCGCTTTGCAACAGCCTGCGTATGGTCACGGGCGAAATTAAAGGCGTGACGGAAATCGCGTTAATGCCTGTCGATACGCTGGGCGAGTTTTATCAACGCGTCGAGGCTATGGTGAAAACGCTGCCGGAAGGCTCGCTGATCCTGACGGATTTTGTCGGCGGCACAACGTCCAACGTCGCGGCGCGGCTAAGCGCCGATTATCCGGTGGCGGTGATCGCCGGACTGAATGCGTCGCTACTGCTGGAGGCGCTGGACAGGCGCGAACAAGGGATGCTAACCGCCTGCGTGGACGAGTTAGTTGAGGCCGGGCGCAGTAGCTGCCTGGATGTGGTCGCCCATGTACGTCAGCTACAACAATCACTCTAAGGAAAACATCATGGCCAATATCGTTTTATGCCGCATCGACAGCCGTCTCATTCATGGGCAGGTTGTCACGAAGTGGGTCGGACAATCTCAGGCGAACCGGATAGCCGTTGTGAGTGATGAACTGGACGCCGATCCGTTTACGAAAAATATCTACCTGATGGCCGCGCCGCCAAATATCAAAGTGGATTGCTTCGGCAACCAGAGTTTTGCCGCCGCATGGAAAGAAAATCAGCTTGGCGACGGTAACGTGCTGGTGCTTTTTCCCTCACTGGCAGCGGTGCAGGACGCCATACAACTGGGCTTTGACGTTACCCGCATTCAGGTTGGCGGTCTCGGCGGCGGGCCAAACCGCAAGGCGGTTTTTCAGAATATTACGCTGGATGAAAAAGACGTCGGCATTCTTAACGACCTGAAAAACCGTGGCGTTCAGGTATTTTTCCAGACCATTCCGGAAGATAAGCCGCAGCCGCTCGACGATATCCTGAAAAAATTCTAACCCTTTAATAGACACAAAATCATTCTGGATGCATCAAGGCGGCAACTGAGTGAATCCCCTGGAGCTTACTAAAGTAAGTGACTGGGGTGAGCGAAGGCAGCCAACAAAGAGGCAGCCTGAAGGATGAAGTGTATAGGATAACACTATGGATACCTTACTCTTTGCAAGCCTGATGGGGTTGTATTACTGGTTTGCCCGTTTACGCCTCGGCTACACCTTCTCCGCGATGCTGTTACAACCGGTGGTGATCGCGGTATTTGTCGGGCTTTTGCTTGGCAATATGCAGACCGCGATGATCATCGGCGCAGGGATGCAGCTCGTTTATTTGGGCGTGACCTCAACGCCGGGCGGCAACGTGCCGTCGGACCCGGCGCTGGCGGCCTGTATCTCCATTCCTATCGCGGTGAAGGCCGGTATGGACCCAAACCTGGCGATCGCGCTGGCAATCCCGTTTGGCGTGATTGGCGTGTTTCTCGATCAGCTTAGGCGCACGCTGAACGCCGCCTGGGTGCATATGGCGGATAAACACGCGGAAACGGCAAACATGGCGGGCATCATGCGTTGCGCCTTTCTTTACCCGGCATTGCTGGGGCTGGTGCTGCGCTTCCCGGTGGTCTTTGCCGCTAACTACTTTGGCCAGGATGTGGTGGAAAGTTTCCTTAAACTGATGCCGCACTGGTTAACCCACTCCTTTGAAATCATGGGCGGCATTCTGCCGGCGCTGGGCTTTGCCATCACCATTATGGTGATCGGTAAAAAGAGCCTGTTGCCGTGGTTTATCGGCGGGTTCTTCGCGGTGTTGTACCTCAAGGTCGACATCATGGCGATGGCCATCTTCGGCACCTGTGTCGCCTTCCTGATTAAAGGCCTGGCGAAAAATGAAGGAGCAGCATGATGAGCAGTGACGTAATGCAACATGAACTGGTTGAGCGTGCGCGGGAAAGCGGGGCGCTGACCAAAGCAGATATCACCAAAGCCTGGTTTATCTACTGGCTGGGCGCCGAGGTTTCCAGCTCCTATGAGCGCTTACAAAGCCTGATTTTCTGCGCCTCGATGACGCCGATCATCAAAAAACTTTACCCACAAAAAGAGGAGCAGGTAGAAGCGCTAAAACGCCACCTTAACTTCTTTAACTCCGAGCAGACCTTCGGCGCGGTGATTCAGGGCATCTCTATTGCCATGGAAGAACAAAAAACGCGCGGCGAGCCGATTAACGACTCGTCTATCACCGGCATTAAAACTGGCCTGATGGGGCCGCTTGCCGGGATGGGCGACTCGATTATCTGGGCGGCGGTGATGCCGCTGTTGATAGCGATCTTTATTCCGTTCGCGGCAAATGGCAGCGCGATGGGTGGTATTATCCCGCTGATTCTCTACCCGGCGATCACCCTGGCGATCAGCTACGGTATGGTCCACAAGGGATATACGCTGGGGCGTGATTCGATTATCGGCCTGCTGCAAGGGGGGCGAATCAAAGAACTGATCTACGGGGCCAACGTGCTGGGTTTGATCATGATGGGCGCGCTTTCCGCCAGCTACGTCAAAATCACCACGCCGTTAAAAATTAGCGCCTTGAAAGGATCTGAAGTGGTGGTTCAGCAGATCCTCGACTCTATCGCGCCGGGCTTACTGCCACTGGCGGCGGTATTCGCCATCTACTTCTATCTGGTAAAAAAAGGGCCGCGCTACACCACCATTTTGCTGTCGATTGTCGCACTGAGCATAGTCTGTTCGTTGTTGGGAGTGCTGTAAATCATGACGCCGAATATCTATCAACAACTGGGGTTGAAAAAGGTCATTAACGCCTGCGGCAAAATGACCATTCTGGGCGTCTCAAGCGTCGCGCCGGAGGTCATGCAGGCCACCGCGCGCGCGGCTTCCGCTTTCGTCGAGATTGACGCGCTGGTAGAAAAAACCGGCGAACTGGTATCGCGCTATACGGGTGCTGAAGATAGCTATATCACCTCGTGCGCCTCGGCGGGTATTGCCATTGCCGTCGCTGCCGCTATCACCCACGGCGATCGGGCGCGCGTCGACCTGATGCCGGACAGTAGCGGTATGGCCAATGAGGTAGTGATGCTGCGCGGGCATAATGTGGACTACGGCGCGCCAGTCACCAGCGCCATTCGTCTTGGCGGCGGGCGCATAGTGGAAGTGGGGTCGAGCAATCTGGCGGCCCGCTGGCAACTGGAAAGCGCCATTAACGAAAAGACCGCCGCGCTACTCTATGTGAAATCACACCATTGCGTACAGAAAGGCATGTTGAGCATTGACGATTTTGTACAGGTGGCGCAGGCCAACCACCTGCCGTTGATTGTCGATGCCGCGGCGGAAGAGGATTTGCGCGGCTGGGTGGCGAGCGGCGCGGATATGGTTATCTATAGCGGCGCGAAAGCCTTTAATGCGCCAACCTCCGGCTTTATTACTGGCAAGAAAACGTGGATTGCCGCCTGCAAAGCGCAGCACCAGGGGATTGCCAGAGCAATGAAAATCGGCAAGGAAAACATGGTTGGGCTGGTGTATGCGCTGGAGAATTACCACCAGGGCCAGACGACCGTGACCACAGCACAGTTACAGCCGGTCGCGGAAGCGATTTCCGCCATCCATGGACTTTATGCCGATATCGAACAGGATGAGGCCGGGCGTGCAATCTGGCGTATTCGTGTGCGGGTGAACGCATCTGAATTGGGGCTGAACGCGCAGGACGTCGAAGCGCAGTTGCGCGGCGGCGAGATAGCGATTTACGCCCGCAAATATCAGCTTCATCAGGGGGTTTTTAGCCTCGATCCACGCACGGTAGCTGAAGGGGAAATGGCATTGATTGTGGCGCGACTCAGGGAGATTGCAGAACATGCAGCAGATTAATTTTTATCGTCAGCGGGTAGCGATTAACGTGCTGGCAAAGGATATCGCCAACGCGAAGGCTATCTATGAAGCCGCCGAAGGCCATGCGGTCATTGGCGTACTTTCCGCGCAGTTCGCTACGGTAGAAGAGGGCGTGCCGGAGGTGAAACGCTGGATGGCGGAGGTGCCGTCTATCTCAGTGGGTCTGGGCGCAGGCGACCCGGCGCAGTACTACAAAGCGGCGATGATTGCCGCCCATACTCACCCGGCCCATGTCAACCAGACCTTTACCGGCAGCGGCTTCGCGGCGGGCGCGCTGGCGGCGACGGGCGGCGAGCAAACGCATATCAACGCCCTGGTCAGCCCGACGGGAACGCCTGGCGAGGTGGTGATTTCTACCGGCGTCAGCAGCAGCCAGGGAACGCCAGCCCGCGTTTCCTGTGAAGCGGCGGTACGCATGATGCAGGATATGGGCGCACATGCGGCGAAGTTTTTCCCGATGGGCGGCGAAAAGTCGTTACCGGAACTCTATGCGCTGGCGACAACCGCCGGCCGCCACGGCATGACGCTTATCGAGCCGACCGGCGGTATCTCACTGGATAATTTCGGTATTATCCTGCAAACCTGCCTGGAAGCAGGCGTGCCGCGCGTCATGCCGCATGTTTACAGCTCGATTATCGATCCGCAAACCGGCAATACGCGCCCCGAAGACGTCATTCGGTTGATGGAGATAGTCAAAGCGCTGGTGTGAGATTTATCGCCGAAGAGCGCTACGTTTACCTGGCCTACAGATGACGTGTATTTGTAGGCCCGGTTAGCGTTACGCTATCGGGCGATAATGCGTAGCAGGCTGGGCAAAAATGTACGTATTGCAGCCGTCAGTGATTCCCTTTCGAGCCTCCTCGCAGGGTTAAATTTTCCTGAATGCTGTCTGTATTTTTGGCGAGTACAGTGGCGTCATCTTATTCCTCAGGTGACGGATCGCCATGAAAAAAAGCCCCACGTCCACGCCTTATGATGCGGTATTCAAAACGTTTTTACGCCATCCGGATACCGCGCGGGATTTTCTCAATATTCATCTTCCCCATTCGCTAAGAATACGTTGCGATCTGACGACGTTGAAACTGGCGCCGGACAGTTTTATCGAGAAAAATTTACGCGCGTTTTATTCCGATGTCCTTTGGTCGCTAAAAACGTGTGAAGGCGACGGTTATATCTATGTCGTTATAGAGCATCAGAGTACGCCGGACGCGCATATGGCGTTCCGGTTAATGCGTTACGCGACTGCCGCGATGCAGCGCCATCTGGATGCTGGTCATAAAACGTTACCGCTGGTGATTCCCATGCTGTTTTACCATGGCGCGAAAAGCCCGTATCCCTTTTCGCTGTGCTGGCTGGATGAGTTTGACGATCCTGCGCTGGCGCGTCAGCTTTATGCGACGGCATTTCCACTGGTAGACATTACGGTGGTGCCGGATAACGAGATTATGCAGCATCGACGTATCGCGATGCTGGAACTGGTACAAAAGCATATACGTCAACGCGACCTGATGGGATTGGTCGAGCGCTTAGCGGTACTTCTGATTACGGGAAACGCTAATGACAGTCAGCTAAAAGCGCTGTTTAATTATTTGCTAATACAGCATGGCAGCACGCCTCGTTTTGGCAAGTTTATCCGCGAGGTGGCGCGTCGTGTTCCCCAACACAAGGAGAGATTAATGACGATCGTAGACAGAATACGTGAATCGGGGCGCAGAAAAGGTAAGCGTGAAGGCGTGCAACAAGGCATACAGCAAGGTATACATCAAGGTAAGCAGGAGGAAGCCTTGCGTATTGCGCATACGATGCTGGAACAGGGGATCGAGCGAGAGATGGTGCTGATGATTACCGGGCTTTCTGACGAAGAGATTAAGGCAAAGCGCCATTAAACTTTTCCCTCTTCCGCCCGGTCATCGTGATTATCAACGGCGTTAAGCGGCCCGCGCGCGTCGACGGGAATCGAGGGAGATCAGAATCACTGACGAGAGAATGAGCAGCGTGCCCAGCCAGTCCGGCAAGGTAAAACTAATCCCCAACAGCAGTAGCGACAGCAGGGCGCTGCTTAACGGTTCCGCGCAGCTTAAAATGCTGGCTTTGGGGCCACCAATCAGTTGCGCGCCTTTCAAATACAGGCTGAACGTCAGCGATGTACCGATCACCACCAGGTAGAAAAAGGCCAGAATCAGGCTGCCGCTCACCGCAAAGTGCGTTCCTTCTTTAGCGTAGAAGGGCAGCAGAATAAGGCCGCCAAAGGACATACTCCAGCCGACCACTGGCAGCGTGCCGTATTGGGCGATTAGCCTGGAAGGCCAGGTCGTATAAAAGGCGGCGGCAAATGCGGAGGCGATACCCCAGAACAGCGCGGCTGAAGAGATCGACAGCGATGTTGGATTACCGTGAGTCACCAGTAAAAAGGTGCCGATAAGCGATGTAAGAATGGCGGTTAAGACCAGAATGCCTGGTCGTGTTCTTCGCGCTAATGCAAACCACGCTACAATAATGGTCGGCGATAAAAATTGCAGCACTGTCGCGGTGGCGGCATTGGATTTTTCAATCGTGAGCAGGAAGGTTAGCTGAACGGTGAGCGCGCCCACCACGGAGAAAATCAGCAGACTCAGTGCATCTTTGAGGTTTTTAAGAATCGAAAATATCTTATCGCCGTGCATAAAGGAGAAGGTCACCAGTATCAGCCCGGCGAATAACAAACGTATCATCGTCAGGAACTGTGACGACATACGGCTTTGCTCCATGATGTACTGCGCGCAAACGCCTGAACTCCCCCACAATACGGCGGCAATCAGGACGTTTAGCATCCCTTTTCTGGTGGAACCCATTTTTTCCTCGTCATGTTGTTTTATTTTTTTACGTGCAGGCATCATAACAGAGCTATCGTCGGTATTAAGCAGGAATTTATTGTTTAATGATTTCAGACGAGCTTGTTATCGACATAATATTGTCATTTTTTTGTCATAAGAAAAAATATCAAACAAACTTAAACAGAACGTCACTAAAGCCGCCTTTGCACTTTACGGAACATATTGGCTGACTATAATAAGCGCAAATTCATGCAGGAGTAATATGTTGGACAGTCACTTTTACGTAAATCATCTGGCAAGTTAACGCACGCTATTCCTGCGCTGCTTGCCGAACCGGTGGGCAGCAATCTCCCCTTGTGACGATTGTCATCCCAATAATGTTACAACACGCGCATTGTCGCGAGGTAATCGTCATGTTCATGTTTAAACACGCTTTATTTCCTCCGCCGTTAACACGACGCTAATTGCCTCAGGGCAGAAATTTGTCGTGTGCTAAATATAGCACGTACTTATTCTTCCAGAAAAAATGGAGGAACGTATGTTAATGTTTCCTTATATTTTGAATTTACTGGCCGCTATGCTGTTGGGCGCGCTGATTGGCGCGGAAAGACAATGGCGTCAACGTATGGCGGGATTACGCACTAATGCGCTGGTGGCGACAGGCGCCGCCGTTTTTATTCTGAGCTCCATGACGACATCGCCAGACAGCCCCGGGCGAATTGCGGCGCAGATTGTCTCTGGGATTGGCTTTCTGGGGGCGGGCGTCATCATGCGCGAAGGGATGAATGTGCGCGGGCTGAACACTGCGGCAACGCTATGGTGTTCGGCGGGCATCGGCGTGTTATGCGGCTTAGGGCAGTTCAAAAATGCGCTGGCGGCGACGATCATTATTCTTTGCGCCAATATTTTACTGCGTGAAGCGGCGCAGCGTATAAATCAACTCCCGGTATCCGCCGAGGGAGAAAAACGTTATATCCTGAAAGTAACCTGTAATAAAGAAGATGAAAGCGAGGTTCGTCAGTGGTTACTGAATATCGTAAAAGAGGCCGCGATCTGTTTACAAGGGTTAGGTTCGGTCCCCGCTCAGGAACAGGGCTATAAAGAAATTCGTGCCGAGCTCGTGGGTCATGCTGATTATCGTAAAACGCGAGAACTGATTATATCCAGAATAGGTGATAACGATAATATCACCGCAATTCACTGGAGCATTGATAGTCAATAATAGTTTTTTATTCAATTGCAACATTACGCCAGGCGTATAAGGAGGGAATGATGGATATTCCCGAGTCGATAAAATAAAACCCACTCAAAATAGTGAGTAAGCAATAACCTTTTTTATGCATAGATAATTCTCCCGGGGCATTCACCTTGAAATCGTGAGTTTGCTATTCCCCGGGCGTGATATGCAGGAAACACTACACCTTAATTTTGGGGATTCATCATGACTGACATGAACATTGAAAACCGGAAACTCAATCGCCCGGCGTCAGAAAATGATAAGCAGCATAAAAAAGTATTTCCGATCGAAGCGGAAGCTTTTCATAGCCCGGAGGAGACACTGGCGCGGCTGAACAGCCATCGTCAGGGCCTCACGATAGAAGAGGCCAGCAAACGGTTGAAAGTGTATGGGCGCAATGAAGTGGCGCATGAGCAAGTTCCTCCGGCGCTGATTCAGCTTCTGCAGGCATTCAATAACCCGTTTATTTACGTTCTGATGGCATTGGCAGGGGTTAGTTTCATCACGGATTACTGGCTCCCGTTACGCCGTGGCGAAGAGACCGATCTCACTGGCGTGCTGATTATTCTGACGATGGTCAGTTTGAGCGGGTTATTGCGTTTCTGGCAGGAGTTTCGCACTAACAGAGCAGCACAGGCGCTGAAAAAGATGGTTCGCACCACCGCCACGGTGTTGCGTCGTGGGCCGGGCAATATAGGCGCGGTGCAGGAAGAGATTCCCATTGAAGAACTGGTGCCGGGCGATGTGGTTTTTCTGGCCGCAGGCGATCTGGTGCCCGCCGACGTTCGACTGCTGGCGTCGCGCGATCTCTTTATCAGTCAGTCAATTCTTAGTGGTGAATCATTACCCGTAGAAAAATACGATGTTATGGCTGATGTGGCAGGTAAAGACAGCGAGCAATTGCCTGATAAAGATAAAAGCCTGCTAGATTTGGGCAATATCTGTCTGATGGGAACCAATGTAACCAGCGGCAGAGCGCAAGCGGTCGTGGTTGCGACGGGAAGCCGTACCTGGTTCGGCTCGCTGGCGAAATCCATTGTGGGTACGCGTACCCAGACGGCTTTCGATCGCGGAGTCAACAGCGTGAGCTGGCTGTTGATACGCTTTATGCTGATCATGGTGCCGGTTGTCCTGCTGATCAATGGTTTCAGTAAGGGAGACTGGGTAGAGGCTTCGCTGTTCGCGCTGGCGGTTGCGGTGGGGTTGACGCCGGAAATGTTGCCCATGATTGTCAGTTCCAACCTGGCAAAAGGCGCGATTGCGATGTCGCGGCGCAAAGTGATCGTCAAGCGCCTGAACGCTATTCAAAACTTCGGCGCGATGGATGTGCTGTGTACAGATAAAACCGGCACCTTAACCCAGGACAATATTTTTCTGGAGCATCATCTGGATGTGAGCGGTGTAAAAAGCAGCCGGGTATTGATGCTGGCCTGGCTGAATAGTAGCAGCCAGAGCGGCGCACGGAATGTGATGGATCGCGCCATACTGCGTTTTGGCGAGGGCCGCATCGCACCATCGACAAAAGCACGCTTCATTAAACGCGATGAACTGCCATTCGACTTTGTACGTCGCCGGGTATCGGTCCTGGTGGAGGATACGCAGCATGGAGACAGATGCCTGATCTGTAAAGGCGCCGTTGAAGAGATGATGATGGTAGCCACCCATCTTCGCGAAGGCGATCGTGTAGTGGCGCTGACGGAAACACGCCGCGAGCTGCTGCTGGCGAAAACCGAAGATTACAATGCGCAGGGATTCCGTGTATTGCTGATAGCGACACGTAAGCTGGATGGTTCCGGGAACAATCCGACATTAAGTGTGGAGGATGAGACCGAACTTACCATCGAAGGGATGCTCACTTTTCTCGATCCGCCGAAAGAAAGCGCCGGAAAAGCTATTGCCGCGTTGCGGGATAACGGCGTGGCGGTCAAAGTCCTCACCGGCGATAATCCGGTTGTGACGGCGCGTATCTGTCTGGAAGTGGGTATTGATACGCACGATATCCTGACCGGAACCCAGGTTGAGGCGATGTCAGATGCCGAACTGGCGCCTGAGGTGGAGAAACGCGCAGTATTCGCCCGGCTGACGCCGTTACAAAAAACGCGTATTTTGCAAGCGCTACAGAAAAATGGTCATACCGTTGGTTTTCTTGGAGATGGGATCAACGACGCGCCCGCGCTTCGTGATGCGGATGTGGGGATTTCCGTCGATAGCGCCGCCGATATTGCTAAAGAGTCATCAGATATTATTCTGCTGGAAAAAGATCTCATGGTGCTTGAGGAAGGCGTTATCAAAGGGCGGGAAACCTTTGGCAATATCATTAAATACCTGAATATGACCGCCAGCTCTAATTTCGGCAATGTTTTTTCGGTACTGGTAGCCAGCGCGTTTATTCCGTTTCTGCCGATGCTGGCGATTCATCTGTTGATCCAGAATTTGATGTACGATATTTCGCAGTTGTCGTTGCCGTGGGACAAAATGGATAAAGAGTTCCTGCGTAAGCCGCGGAAATGGGACGCGAAAAATATTGGCCGTTTTATGCTATGGATTGGCCCAACGTCTTCTATTTTCGATATCACAACCTTTGCGTTGATGTGGTACGTCTTTGCAGCTAATAACGTAGAGGCGCAGGCGCTCTTTCAGTCCGGCTGGTTTATTGAGGGTCTGCTCTCGCAGACACTGGTCGTGCATATGCTAAGGACGCAGAAAATACCGTTTATCCAAAGTCGGGCGACGTTGCCGGTATTATTGACGACCGGCTTGATTATGGCGATAGGCATTTATATTCCATTCTCACCTCTGGGCGCGATGGTTGGACTGGAGCCGCTGCCACTGAGCTACTTCCCATGGTTGGTGGCGACATTATTGAGCTACTGTCTGGTGGCGCAAGGCATGAAGCGCTTTTATATCAAACGCTTTGGCCAGTGGTTTTAATGATGTTTGAGGATCGCCCAGATGAATCGCTCACCCGATAAAATCATCGCGCTGATATTTTTACTGATTAGCCTGTTGGTGTTGTGTTTAGCCCTCTGGCAAATCGTTTTCTAACGAGGTGACGCCATGCAAAAAAGAGGGTTGGACAAAATTTTTTATCAGGTTGTCCTGATAGCAATCATCCTGATTTTACTGACTATCTGGATACGATAAGCTGCTGTTGGCGAGCCCCGCTTAAAATAAGAATCGATGTAGTTGTTCTTTTTATGGCGGGGCGCTATTTTCATGGTATCCCACATCAGAAGGGCAATATCATGAACAATCGTCGTGGTTTAACCGCCGTCCTGGCGACGTTGATTACGTTTTCCCTGAGCGCTACGCCTGTGCTGGCGAATCCGGGAAATGGCAATGGCGGCGGACATAGTAATAACGCGGCTAATCAGGGTAATAACGGTAACGGGCATAAAGGAAATGCCGGGCAAAGAACGGAACACCGTAAAAATGGCGGTAAACCGGATCACGTCGAGTCGGACATTAGCTACTCTGTCGCCAGGCAACTGGCAGTAAATTTAGGGCTGACGGGTTATCAGTCTTTACCACCGGGGATTGCGAAAAATCTGGCGAGAGGAAAACCGCTGCCGCCGGGAATCGCTAAAAAAACGGTGCCGGCGTCTATGCTGGGACAATTACCTTATTATCCGGGCTATGAGTGGAAAATCGTTGGGGATAATCTGGTGCTGATCGCGCTCAGTACCGCGGTGGTCACGGCGATTATTAATGGCGTATTTGATTAAGAGCCTATCCCACCAGGCGTTATTGGCGCAGCCAGTTTGGACACGGACAGCGCGCAAAAACCGGAGCGTACACGTAGTACGTGAGGTTTGACTCGCTACGCTCGCCCTTCGGGCCGCCGCAAGCGGCGTTCAAAACGCTAACGCGTTTTGGCGAGCACTGCCCAGGTCCAAAATGGCAAGTAAAATAGCCCCATTAAATGGGGCTATTTAGCCTCTTCAGGGCGTTATTTATGCGCGTTGAGAATCCAGCAGTTCATTATTTTTTACTACTTCCTGCGCTTTGGTATAACTTTCAATCAGTAGCTGATAAGCCGGGAATATTTTGGTATATACATCCGCCCATTCTGCGGCATCTTCCCGATTCCAGGTACGTTGCAGCTCAGAGGCTACCGCCGCGGTATCCATTGGTACTACGCCCGCCTGCACCACGCGGGCCATCGTAATTTCCTGCGCCATTTTACTGTACGTACCGGAGGCATCAATTACCGCAAATACCTTGTACCCTTCCGCGACGGCGCTGATGGCTGGAAAAGCCATGCAGACACTGGTAATAGTACCGGCGATGATCAGCGTTTTACGGCCTGTCGCTTTTACCGCTTGTACAAAATCGGCATTATCCCAGGCATTAATTTCCCCTTTACGCGCGACATATTGCGCGTGGGGTGCATTCGCATGGATTTCCGGAATCAGCGGACCATTTGGTCCCTGTGGTACGGATGCGGTAGTAATGACCGGCATATTGCATAAGGTAGCGATCTTAGCCAGCGCCGCGGCGCGCGCGCGTAATTCCGGCATCGGCATGTCGCCGACGGTCTGAAACAGGCCACTTTGGTGGTCAATCAGCAGCATTACTGCGTCGTTAGCATCAATGGCAGGGCGTTGACCGTTAAAATTCGCGGGTGTAGACATAATTCATTCCTTGTTGTTGCCTTTCACTGATAATCACTATCAGTGTTAAAGTCATTAATCGCCGGGGCGATTTCCGTTTTTAAGCTGATGACAGTAATCTGTTGCCGATCCTGGATTACCTTATTGAGTTCTTTCTGAAGAAATATTCATCGGCATCACCTTCAGTCGATTTACTTTCACGCAAATCTGTTATCACAACAATATTCATATTATGAATAAATGTTTCTATTTTACATGGCAGAGAGGATTATTTATTGAAAAAACAGACTATATCCCTACAAATTGTTTCTGATAGATAGTTTTAAACTTATTTAGTATAAGTTTGAAATAATTCAATTAAGAGTTAACTCATTTATATTTAAATAATATAAAGCACAGCTTAAATATTAAGTGGGAAGCGTGCTGCTATTAAGTATGGCTACTGTAACTCTTAATAAATTGGAAACTATCCCTACATAACGAATGCGCTTTTTTGGATATTACAAGCCATTATAGAGAACACGTTCAATAAAACCCTGTCCTTCATATGATATAGATTGTCAGGATATATTTTCTCATGATTTATCTATGAGATATTAAAGCGTAGCGGCACAGTAAATTTGGCCACTTGATTAAAGGTGATATTCTCACCTCAATACAAAACAGGAGACTTAACGAACAAGAAAACCAAACGTACTTTCACCCCTGAGTCTGCTATAATGAGAAAAGCGGTGTCTACGCTTACCTGTTAATGTCTTATGCCTCTCGCTCTTCTATATGATCGGTATGTGCAAGGGACAATCCATGTCCTGCTGCGCAGCCACAGCATCAGACTATACTCAGTGGTGTCTATTAACCCTCTCCAACTACGTTATGTTTTGGCATGGTAACAATGCGATGTTATGGATAATTAACGATAATATTGAATTTAATCCAGAAATGAATCGCCTGGCGTCATTATCGAGGCCAGATCTCAACATTATTCTGACAACGCCCGCCAGCCGCTGCTTGCGCCTTCTGCTGGAAAACGCCCCCTCCGTCGTCTCACAACAAACATTCTTTCAAAAAGTGTGGGAAGAAGACGGCATGGTGGTGTCGGCAAATACGCTTTATCAGAATATCTCCATTATTCGCCGCGGATTACGTACCGTTGGCGAAAATGAAGATACGCTGATAATCACGGTTCCGCGTAGAGGCTTTCAGATTGAGCCTGGTGTGAGCCTCATGACCATCCGCAAAGACTTCGCTCAGGCAATAGAAAAAAAGGGTGAGACGCCGCCGCGTATGTCAGGGCGTTGGTTTAAACATTATGTACCTGTACTTTGGATGACCGGGACATTTGCTGTTGGTATTTTGCTTGGCACTATAAGCTGGCAAACCGTTCCCGATAAGGATTTTTACGATCGCTACACGCTGGTTGAAACAACTCAGGGCTGTCATTTTTTCTCGCGGAATGAAGATATCGAAAGCGGTAGCCGCTTTGCAGGCTATAAGTCAATGATTCTAAAAACCGGTATGGATTGTCAGAAATACCCATGGGTCTATTTCCCTTCCAGCAGTCGCACCCCAGCGGTTACGGCATTGATTTGTCAGCAACCTTATAAAACGCGCGGTGATACAGGCTGCGTGACGCTTTTTTTCCGCGGGGTGACACATGGGTAAAAAGGCACTGATGTTAGCCTGCCTGACGCTACTGTTTCTGGGAGTAGGGCTTGGGCATCTTGTTCATTTGTATACGGAAAAGAACCGGGATCCAGAGAAATGTACGGCGCCTGTGATTGTGTTTTATAACAACACTCAGGCTAACCTGACGCTGGATTTTATGTATTCGCTGAAAAAACGTACTGGGGTGGTTTCCATCAGCGGAACGTATTACGTCGATAATAAAATGAGCGGCGTGATCCGCCGTGATGTTTCCTATGTATGGAGTGAAAATAAAGACAGCACCCATTTTATATCGACGGATATCAACAAAGTCACGCGTGACGAAACACTGTCCGATGCGGTTATCGAGACGGTTTTACCCGATTTTTATGTCTATCCAGGGAAAAGTATCAGTTACACCATCCTGACTCAGGGCCATCGTGGCTTTATGTTCACCATCGGGAAACGCCCGATATTTTTCTGTACACATTAAGCTGTTTTGGGAGCCGTTCATGGAACGTATCAGCCAAATGAAAGCGCTTCCGGGTAAAAGCCGCTGAAGATCAGCGGCTCTGTTGTTACCTGAATCAAAAACTGTATTTAACCCCCAGTAGGCCTTGGGTATTACTATAGCCCTGGTCACCTACCTGTTGCGCCACGTTACCCCATACGTTCAGGCGCGGGGTAATTTGTCCTTCAATACCCACTTTCAGTTCACCAATATTTTTTGTACCACGCATATCGCTGCTGACATCGTCCATCTTCACGTTGGCAGGCTGCGTATTATGGATCCAGTTAGCCTCCACGAACGGCTGGAACTCTCGAGATTTATCGTTATCAATAGCGTTGTGGCCGTTAATATAGGCTTTTACGCCCATGCGGGTTAGCAGATTACCGGCGGTATCATCCTTGACGAGGGTACCATTGGCTTCGCGATTGTCGTCAGCCTGCACGCCCATCCATACCACCTGCGCTTTGGGCTGCAACCAGTAGCTTTGATGCGCGCTTTCACCTAACCTGAAGCTGTAACCGGCTTCAACCGAGGCGGTAATTCCTTTGGATTTATATTTCTCAGCGGCCTGATCCTGACCCATCACCTTGTTATCAAACCAGTTGTACAGCATCCAGGTATCCACATAAGCCCCAGACCGATCGATATTGTTAGCATACCAGGTGCCGTAAAGGCCGACGCTGTAACCGGTGACTTGACCACGGGAATGATAGTCACTCACGGACGACAGCGTGCGGTTCTGGCTGTTGGCATAACCTGCTATTGCACCAATATGCCAACGGTCAAGACCGTCAGTGCTCCACTGTGCCAGATCGCCTCCCAGTTGTAACACATAGCTGTTGATGCGGGTTTTTAGCTGCCCGCTGCCATCGTTGAAGCGAGTATGGGCGCCGACGTTACGCATCCACAGGCTGGTGACCTTCTTCTCACCCGTCAGCATGTCGGTGTACTGGGTTTCACCCAGACGGTCATGGAGACGCGTCATGAACAGCGTATTTGCCGCATAGTTGTTGGCAAGATAGCTGCCCACTTCCGGACGGAACTGATGTTCTGTTATCGGCGGTGTGTCAGATTGCCCTATGTCAGGAATTGTCGGATCAGGGATGACCGGGTCTACTGGCTCAGGGTCTACTGGATCAGGGTCCACCGGATCGGGAATCACAGGGTCAGGGATAACCGGGTCTACTGGATCAGGGTCCACCGGATCGGGAACGACAGGGTCAGGGATAACAGGGTCTACTGGATCAGGAATAATCGGTTCGTCCGGCTCAATGTAGCTGGTCAGATACCAGTTTTTACCTTTCTGCACCACGTTGTAGTCATAGGCTCCGGCAACAATACGGCTTGCTTTTTCGAAAGTACCGTTGGAATTGCCAGCAACGTTAACAATTTCAATACCTTCAATGGTTTGCGCCCCGGCTCCTCCAATGTTATTTACTGCAACAAATGTGTTGCCTGAAGTATTGCCGAGAACCTGCAGCCTGTCCGTTTCGGAATCATCATCGTTGAGCACAGTATTAAAGACCAGCTTACCGCCGTTGCCTACATAATCTTCATTGATGGTGAGCGTTTGCCATGGTTCGCCATCTTCATGGCTGAAGTTAATGGTTGCGCCACTATTCAGCGTCAGGTCAGTGAGCGTTGAGCTGCTGGTCATATTCCAGGTCGCATCGCTCATTTGTACAGAGATAACGCCTGTGCCCGCCGTAGCGCTGGTGATGTACGACGCCCCGTCCCATCGCGAGTTGTCCGTCATATTGAGCTTAATTGTACTGTTCTGCTGCGGTAGCGTACCGCTGGCAGCGGTGGCGCCAGCAGCACGAATATCACCGTCGATGACGAAACGACCTCCTGAAGAACCGTCAACAATGCCGCCAGTCTCCGTGCTGATGGCGTAACTTTCGCTACTGTTATCGCCCGCCATAGTAATAGCCGCACCGCCTGCCAGATTAATGGCGCCTCGGGAGAGGGCGTATAAACCGGCAGGAGCTTTACTATAGGATGCAGCCTTACTGGCGCTGTTAACGCTAATAGTGGCATTCTCTCCCAAATTAACGGTAGCGTTAGTTGCATATACCGCGTGTGCGCTGGCACCGTTCACCGTAATAGTAGCGTTGTTGCCAAGCTCGGTTCTGGAGGAGGATGCTGCGTAAATCCCCGTTGAGGATGCGCCGGAGGTTTCGATGGTTGCATCGTCACCCAGACGAATCAACGAACCGCTTTGTCCGGTACGCAGCCCCTCCGAACTGTCGCCGGTAGTAACAATATGTGCACGATTGCCGACGACAATCGTATTTTTGGCACGTGACGCATCCCGCATGGCGTTAGCTGTAATGCCACGTCCCTGGCTACCGGTCGTTTTGATATACAGATCGTCGCCGACGTAAATATTGGCCGATCCGGTCCAACCCTGGCCCAGTGAGTTATATCCGGCGTTAATACCGTCACCATCCTGACCATCCACGTAGATGTTGGTACGGTCACCGGTAATAATAAATACCGGGTTATCCGGAGTATTTGCGCCGTGAGTACGGATGCCATCGACGTCTCTACCATTATTCGCGGCATTCGCCGACTGCGTCCGAATGGTCAGGTCGTTGCCAAAAATCACGCCCGGACTTCCCGTCCCGCTGTTCTGAATAACCGTGACAGTGTGTTCAAACGCCTCCGCGCCCGGCCCATTAAGCGTGAGGCCATTGCCATAAACCGGGATGGTGCCGGTGTTCCACTGATAAACGTAGTTGGGCATAGTACCGACTTTGGTGAAACCGGTACTGGCCTGAGCGGGAATAATAGCCTGTAATTTCGGCGGCAACTGGCTGACCAGCCCACTGGATGGCAGACTATCAACGTCAACCCAGGCCGCCTGGGAGGGAAATACCATAGAGGCTAACGCTGCTGATACCGCTATGGCGATGAATGAGTAATTTTGGGGAGTTGGCATTCTGCCTCCTGCATTATGGCGTAAAGCGTCTTCCACATCGCAATAATATGGAAATAATAAAAATGGAAACGGATCTATAAAATATTTGATATTATTTTCTGAATGCTATGCCCTAGCTTATTTTCAAGCCGCAGCTTATGCACATAAAGTTTCTTAATATCAATATTGTCAATATTTACAATCTGCTGAATACTTATTCCTGATACAAAGCGCTTCAGTAATATAAATTCCGTATAGTTAAGCGTTCGTCCACGTTTACTGTTGGCAAGCCGACCGGTAAACAAGCGGTGCATCTTTTGCTGTTGCACAATATCATCGTCATCGGAATAAATAATTCCTTGTATTTTATTGCTTTTCAAAATCCAGTAATTGGCCAGCGGAGTTAAACTTCTGTCAGAAATCAGGACAATATGCATTCCACTGTCTGCCAGACCGTCAGCCCATTGCAGATCGGTAAATCGTCGAAGATTCGGGAAAGAAAAATCAACAAAGATAAAACCGCTGGATAAATGGTTGTGTCTATCAAGCAATAACTTTTCAATAAACCCTTTTTTCAGGAAAGCATTACCATCTGGCCAGATGGAAAATGCCGCATTATGACAGTATTGCACCCGTACTGCGCTGTCAGGAAATAATTGACAGGATAAATCGCAACTAATGCAATGGACAATTTGTGAAGGCTTTCTCATCATCCTGAACGACTCCTGTCGATGTTTCTATTAATATTTCATTGGTAAATAAATGTGTCAATCCAGATAATATAAAGTACTACGACTGTCAAAAGTCGCGAAATATTGTCAGTGTCATAAACTCCTGGAAAGCACTAAAATACAGCTTTAAAAAACCATGACAGATCCGACAGTCGTAATACATCATTTCGTATTTGTATTTCACGCATTGAGATTTTTATACAGTATCTCCAGTATCATAAAAAATCTTAAAACAGCACTATTTGCTAAATCATGAGAGTGATAAATAACGGTTCTCAATACCATCTGTCTGCTGCCTTTGTCACTATCGGGGTGATGTGATGAAATATAAAAGTAATTCCTGTAAACCTGTAATGAATTCTTATTATTAAAAGCTAATTTAAGATTTTTTCTTTTATTGCATTGTTATTCAATGACTTAATGGTGATATTTGTGCTCTCATCAACTTCTTATATACAAATTTAAGACTATTTTATAGAGACGCATGTAAACTTTAAGAGGGTGTAATGCTAATGCCATGAGAAAATTTTGTAACTTAACGCCGGGAGTCATACCTTGCCAATAAGTTGATCTGACTTAATTCTGATCGTGACAGTCTGAGCAACCGACAGACTTATTGGTCGAAACAACTTCAGCTTCTGGCTTCTCTTTTCAATCGCTCATCTGATGAAAACTCTTTCCCGGAGCACATTAGTGAGAAACAGGATGTGGTGAAACCCAATGTCCATAGATATAGTCAGTCACTTCACAAATATCCGCCTCAGGGCAGATATCTTTAACCATTCATCCGGCTTCGGCCAACTTAATTACGGCGATGTTCTGATGCTCAGTGAGACGGGATTTACACATAGAGATTCCTTCGTTAGCAGATCGATGACGTGATCTCTAAATGTGAATAGCACGATTATGTGGGATACGTACAAAAAATTAAATGAATCGCCACAGGTTTAACAGACACCGCAGAGTCATTTAAGATAGCTTAAAGAGAGGAGCCCATGAGCGGTAAACGTTATCCCGAAGAGTTTATAATTAAAGCGGTAAAACAGGTTATTGAGCGCGGCCATTCTGTCTCCAGCGTCGCAACACGTCTTGATATTACTACCCACAGTCTTTACGCCTGGATAAAACCGCCATATTCACGACGGTATCATGCAATCACAGGAGTCTAATTTGATATCTTGGTCTGTTGAATTTATTGATTTTTATCTTGTTGGATTTTTACTGGTGCCCACTATTGTGCCCCCAAATGATTTTGCTTGTGGGGTTCGGGGCATTCTGAGCTACTTTTTAGGTTCTGTTTTCCATTGTAGCAAACCGGCGATATCCTTCTCACCTTCGGCTTCTTTTAAGCGCCGTTGTTGTTCAGCAAACTGACTATATTCCGCCTGCGCTTTTTCATCGGCCATTTTCTTAGTGACTTTACCTGCGCCTTGTAAAACCTCACGGTCGTTAAATTGCAGGAACTGATCCAGCTTATCCTGCCAGTCGCGTAAAAAGATCTGCTGACGACGACGGGCCTGATCCTCGGCAAAATCCAGCCACATGTTAACTACGCGGTTAAGCTCGCTGACTTCATCCTGAGTGAGATAATTTTTTGCCACCGTCACGTCACCCTTACGTACCTCTTCACCTTTATAGCTGGTCAGCCCCATATGCGGCTGGCTGGCGTCAGCACGCTGATGAATGAGTTCAGCAGCGGTATGTCCGGTACAGGCAAAATGCAACTTGTTCTGGATGGTTTGAAAAAATTGCGTGGTTTCTTTGAGCGATGGTTGATAGTCGGCGGCTAACGCAAAGATCTCTCGTACCCGCAAATAAACCCGACGTTCGCTGGCGCGAATATCGCGGATACGCTCCAGCATCTCATCAAAATAGTCGGGTACAGCCGATGAACCCACGGGCGGATTTTTCAGGCGCTCATCGTCCATCACAAAACCTTTGATCAGGTATTTCTGGAGCGTCTGGGTTGCCCACTGGCGGAACTGTGTGCCGCGCGGGGAACGAACGCGGTAGCCGACAGCAAGGATGACAGGCAGGCTGTAGTGAAGCCTGTTGCGGCTTACCTGACGGCTACCTTCCTGTTGAACTTGTAAGTAAGACTTACAGGTTGCGTTTTGCTCAAGTTCGCCTTCTTCATAGATCGCTTTAATGTGCTGTGTAACTGCCTGGGGAGTGATCTGATAAAGGTTGGCGATGGTTGCCTGAGGGAGCCATAGCGTCTCTTGCTCAAAGCGGCACTCCACACGAACTTCACCGTCATCGCTGGCAAACATAACAAATTCGCCTGCCGGGGATTGGGTTAAGTATTTGTCTGCCATGCCGCCTCCGCTTATATCTGACTCGCAATGCCGTAATCTGCCTAGTATGCCAGAAATTCCTGGTGAAGCTTATTACGCAGATAGCGTTTATTTTGCGGGCAGCGCCCCCGGATAATGCTTCGCCACGATATCATTCATCTTCTCCACCAGATCCAGACGCTTAAACGTGATATGTCCGCTGCCCTTCTGAAAGTAGCGGATGGTGAACATATCGTCTTCAAAGACCTGCTCACGCGGATTATCGCGCACGAAGTCCATAAACCGGATAGAGACATCATGCCGGTTGTCAGGAATGGTTTTACTATCCAGCAGGTAGAGCATTCGTTCCAGATCGGCGAGCTGGTCGCGTCGCCAGCCCCAGTTCAGGCTGTAGCCCCATCGGTCATGCTTCACCAGATTGTTGACGATAATCTTCTTGCCGAAATAACAAGGATTATTGGTTTTGTACTCTTGGCTTAACCCCTTAAATACATTGATAATCCCACGTTCGAAAACATCCTGTTCCTTAACCGGAGGTTGGGGATCGACGCCCATCACGCTGTGCAGTACATCATTACTTGGCTCGCCGTAGGTCGCCCCGGTGGTATTGACGCCAGACCATTACCTTTCTCGTCCTGTTCAAGTAGGCGAACAGACTCACGTTTTACCGTGCTGATAACCTGCGGGCTATGGGTAGTGACAATAAACTGGATTAGTGGAAATGCGCTGCGCAAAGACTGGATAATTTGCTGCTGCCAGGCTGGGTGCAGGAACATATCGACTTCATCGATCAGCACAATCCCCTGTGTTTTTAAGGCGGCTTCATCGCGTAAATGGGGGTTGAGTTTGACACAGCGAAACGCGATATCCGCTACCATCGCAACCGCATTACGCAGGCCGCCGCTGAGCTGGGATAAGGGAATCTTACCGTGCTGTGGATGGTTCATCACCAATTGCTGGTTATGGCTGGAGCTGTATTCCAGATCGTGCCAGCCAGTCACTTCCTGCGTCAGACAGTTAATGGCTTGCTGGATGGCTTGAATAGCTTCTTTCATCCGCTGAACACGAACACCTTCTTTTAACTTTGCTGAAGGTGATTCAAGTTGTGTGATTTGATGTTCACGGTAGCTAAGCCATAACCAGCTATACCATTGTTCAAATTGCTTATAGTTTGATGTGGCCGAGAGGCAATCGTCATAACCAGACAAACGTGAAAAGGCGCTGTTATCCAGACGCTGTTCAGTAGGCTGTGCCTCATAACGTTCCTGATACCACAAGCGAGCAGTCCTCAGATAAAGCATTAGGAGAAGTTCAACCTGCAGCAAATTATGCTCTTCACGCACCAGCGTCTGAAGTTGTTCACCCCAACGGGTAAGCTGCGCCGCCGTCTTATCTTCATGCGGCGGCTGTTCTCCTCGCTTGTCGAGCATCCAGGTTGCCGTCTTTCCGCTTTCCCATTCTCCGGTAGCTGTAATCATGACCGGAGATGACATTTCCATGTTCAGCGCTTCAGGGCGGAAAACCAGACGTACATCTTCTGTACGGATCACCAGCGATTTATCTTTTACATAGAGGCCGGCAAGCCACGAATAAAGGGGAACAGCGCCAGGCGTACCGCATCCAGTACTGTCGTCTTGCCCGCGCCGTTTGGTGCAACCAGAATCGTAATGTGTTCATCAAAAGTAATATCGAGCTGCCTGAAACAACGAAAGTGAAGCAGTGAAAGTTTGTCGATTCTCATTACACCAGCCTCACCTGTTTTTATGTTTTAGTATAATAACATCTCTTGCCTGCAATCTTGCCCGCTTTAAGCGGGTAAAGGTTACGCCTTTTATCACGTTTTAACTATTTATCCTGTTGATTAACATGGTTTTTATAAGGAATTAATAAAATCCTTTCCTGTCGTGTCCGTAGAATATCGACAGCCTGGAGACAAGGTGACTGTTGCTGGTAACCATATTCTTTGCGATCGATACCAACTCGTTCATGTTTTTTCTTCAGAAAGTTACGGCATCGACAAACGTAGCGCCTGCGTTGATAAACGTAAGGCTATAGTGCCTTCAAGTAGATGAGTAAGCTGCGACGTTACTGCTCGTATGAACACCATCCACCCTTATGATGTGAGCCTGTACCCCCATGTGGATGTTGACCCTTTGGGCAGGCAAGCGCACTGGATGATGCCGTGACGGTAATAAAAGCGATAATCATCGCTGTAAATAATCTCTTCATATATAACTCACATTAATAAATTAGAACATATTACTACCTACTACAGAATACGCATACTTGATACGGATTTAGAGGATAATATAACGCGTACTTTAGTTTAAATTCTATCCTCCATGTGGCATAGGTTATCAGGATAGGTTTTCGTTATGAATTTTATCCGGGATATTGAAGCAACATATTGGGGGGGATATGAGTTATAAATATGTTGGTAAGCATGGCTGTGATGTTGCATTGCGGATGGGCTATAAAGAATGCCCCGATGAAAATGCTTATGGTGATGCCTATTATATTAAAGATGGGTTAAAATGGATATTTAATATAACAGGCTTAAAAAAACGGCTTGGCGTATACAGCGACGACGATCTCCGTAAACAGAACTATGATGTAGATACCTATTATCGAGTTGAAAACCAACAGGAAGAAAGTGCAGATGATGAAATGCAATCGCTATATCATAATTTAGCGGTAGACGAAGGAGAACCCGTGTATCTGGAGGGAGGCATGTATCTTTATCCAGATGGCTCTATACGTTGATCTCATAATTTTAGCCTGGTAAGCGTTACCTCTTTTGAGAAAGGATGAGCCTGTAAGTATGACCCACAAGTTCGTTTGGTGATTAGTTAAGTCCCGCCCGCGTTAGTTCTGGCGTACTTTTATCCCTTCTTTGCGGACGATATCCCACAATAAATGGACGTTTGGTTTTAGCAATCGGTAAATGGTGATTAATAAAATAATATTCCACTTTCTCTCTCCACCTTTCCTTTCGTATTATATGCAAGAACTGGTCTTAATAATAAGCAAATACTTTGTCCCGAAATAGAGGACGAATGGTGGGCATGAGAGAAGGATTTTGGCGGAAGATCACAGGAGTCGAACCTGCCCGGGACCGCTGGCGGCCCCAACTGGATTTGAAGTCCAGCCGCCTCACCGGAGACGACGATCTTCCGCGCCTCGATTGCTACATGGAGGCGCGCGCATTATAGCTACTTCCTGGCGTTTCCACATCCCCTCCCGTGCTTTTTTAACTTCCCTTTCCTTCTGCCATGATCGGTTTCATATAAACCCCCATAAAATCCATTAGTTACATTTCATCACACTTTTTGACGCTACCCTGATCACAGAAAACAAGAATCGTAATTTGATAACCAAATAACGGAATATTCACGCTCGCAGGGAAGGTTTACAAAAACTGTAACCGGTATCAGTGAGCGTTAAGGATGCGTAATGAAAAGTGAAATTCTCTCCGTTAAGGAGAAGATTGGCTATGGTATGGGCGATGCCGCCAGCCACATCATCTTTGATAACGTCATGTTATATATGATGTTCTTCTATACCGATATTTTCGGCATTCCCGCTGGTTTTGTTGGCACCATGTTTTTACTGGCGCGTGCGCTTGATGCCATCTCCGACCCTTGTATGGGCCTGCTGGCCGACCGCACCCGCTCTCGCTGGGGCAAATTCCGACCCTGGGTGCTGTTTGGCGCGTTGCCGTTTGGTATCGCTTGTGTGCTGGCTTATAGCACGCCGGATCTCAGTCTGAACGGCAAAATGATTTATGCCGCCATCACCTACACGTTGCTCACCCTTCTGTACACTGTGGTCAACATCCCTTACTGCGCGTTGGGGGGTGTAATAACCAATGACCCAACGCAGCGCCCTGCAATCCTGGCGCTTTGTGCTGGCAACGGCGGGCGGAATGCTCTCTACCGTACTGATGATGCCTCTGGTGAAACTGATTGGCGGCGAGAATAAGGCGCTGGGCTTCCAGGGGGGTATCGCGGCGCTCTCGGTGGTGGCGTTCCTGATGCTGGCGTTCTGTTTCTTTACCACCAAAGAGCGCGTTGAAGCGCCTGCCACCCATACCTCCATGCGTGAAGACCTGCGTGATATCTGGCACAACGACCAGTGGCGCATAGTCGGCCTGCTCACCATCCTGAATATTCTGGCGGTATGCGTGCGCGGCGGGGCGATGATGTATTACGTCACCTGGATATTGGGCAAACCGGGCGTGTTTGTCGCCTTCCTCACCACCTATTGAGTCGGCAACCTGATTGGCTCGGCGCTGGCAAAACCATTGACCGACTGGAAATGCAAAGTGAGCGTTTTCTGGTGGACCAACGCCTTACTCGCAGTAATCAGCGTGGCGATGTTCTTCGTACCGATGCACGCCACGATCGCTATGTTCGTCTTTATCTTTGTGATTGGCGTATTGCACCAGTTAGTCACGCCTATCCAGTGGGTGATGATGTCTGACACCGTCGACTATGGCGAATGGTGTAACGGCAAACGCCTGACGGGGATCAGTTTTGCCGGCACGTTGTTCGTGCTGAAACTGGGTCTTGCCCTCGGCGGGGCGCTGATTGGCTGGATGCTGGCAGGCGGCGGTTACGACGCGGCGGCGAAAACGCAAAACAGCGCCACGATCAGCACCATCATCGCTCTGTTCACTATCGTCCCGGCCATCTGTTATCTGCTGAGCGCCGCGATCGCTAAACGCTACTACACCCTGAAAAGCCCGTTCCTGAAAACCATTCTGGAACAACTGGCGCAGGGCGCACACCGCAACGAACAAGAATTTACCCATAAAGAATTGCAAAACTAAAGGAACAGACTATGAAAATTAGCGACGGAAACTGGCTGATCCAGCCTGGCCTTAATTTGATTCACCCGGTTCAGGTGTTCGACGTTGAACAGCACGGGAATGAGATGGTGGTCTATGCCGCGCCGCGCGATGTCCGCGAACGAACCTGGCAACTGGATACCCCGTTGTTTACCCTGCGCTTTTTCTCGCCGCAGGAAGGAGTGATAGGTGTACGGATGGAACACTTCCAGGGCGCTTTGGATAACGGCCCACATTATCCGCTCAATGTCTTGCAAGATATCAACGTAGAGATGCAGAACAACGCTGAATTTGCCGAACTCAAGAGCGGCAGCCTGAGCGTGCGCGTCACCAAAGGCGAGATCTGGTCTCTGGATTTTCTGCGCAACGGTGTACGTATCACCGGTAGTCAGTTGAAAAATAACGGCTATGTGCAGGACACCAATAGCGGGCGCAACTACATGTTCGAGCGTCTGGATCTCGGCGTGGGCGAAACCGTCTACGGGCTGGGCGAGCGCTTTACCGCGCTGGTGCGTAACGGTCAGACGGTGGAGACCTGGAACCGCGACGGCGGCACCAGTACCGAACAGTCTTACAAGAACATCCCGTTCTATATCACCAACCGTGGCTACGGTGTGCTGGTAAACCATCCGCAGTGCGTGGCGTTTGAAATTGGCTCCGAGAAAGTCTCCAAAGTTCAGTTCAGCGTCGAGAGCGAGTATCTGGAATACTTCGTCATCGACGGCCCGACCCCGAAAGACGTGCTGAACCGCTATACCCAATTTACGGGTCGTCCGGCGCTGCCGCCCGCCTGGTCGTTTGGCCTGTGGCTGACCACCTCATTCACCACCAACTACGACGAAGCGACCGTTAACAGTTTTATCGACGGTATGGCCGAGCGCAATCTGCCGCTGCACGTCTTCCACTTCGACTGTTTCTGGATGAAAGCTTTTCAGTGGTGCGATTTTGAATGGGACCCGGTGACTTTCCCCGATCCGAAAGGGATGATTCGCCGCCTGAAAGCGAAAGGGCTGAAAGTCTGCGTGTGGATTAACCCCTACATCGGCCAGAAATCCCCGGTCTTCCAGGAGCTGAAAGAGAAAGGATATTTGCTAAAACGCCCGGACGGCTCCTTGTGGCAGTGGGATAAATGGCAGCCGGGACTGGCGATTTACGACTTCACCAACCCGCAAGCCTGCGAATGGTATGCCGACAAGCTGAAGGGCCTGGTGGAGATGGGAGTGGACTGCTTCAAAACTGACTTCGGCGAACGCATTCCAACGGATGTGCAGTGGTTTGATGGTTCAGATCCACAGAAAATGCACAACCATTATGCCTACATCTACAACGAACTGGTGTGGAACGTGCTGAAAGAGACCGTCGGCGTTGAAGAGGCGGTGCTGTTCGCCCGTTCCGCCTCGGTGGGCGCGCAACAGTTCCCGGTGCACTGGGGCGGCGACTGCTACGCCAACTACGAATCGATGGCGGAAAGCCTGCGCGGCGGGCTGTCCATCGGCCTGTCAGGGTTTGGTTTCTGGAGCCATGATATTGGCGGATTCGAGAATACCGCGCCGGCGCATGTCTACAAGCGTTGGTGCGCATTCGGCTTACTCTCCAGCCACAGCCGCCTGCACGGTAGCAAATCCTACCGGGTTCCGTGGGCCTATGACGACGAGTCCTGTGACGTGGTGCGCTTCTTCACCGAACAGAAGTGCCGGATGATGCCGTATCTGTATCGGGAAGCGGCGCGCGCCAACGAAGCCGGTACGCCCATGATGCGGGCGATGATGCTGGAGTTCCCGGACGATCCGGCGTGTGATTATCTTGATCGCCAGTACATGCTGGGAGATGCGGTCATGGTAGCGCCGGTATTTAGTGAAGCGGGCGACGTGGAGTTCTACCTGCCAGAAGGCCGCTGGACGCACCTGTGGCGCAACGATGAAGTGCAGGGCAGCCGCTGGCATAAACAGCAGCATGACTTCCTGAGCCTGCCAGTGTACGTGCGTGACAATACGCTACTGGCGCTGGGCAACAATAGCCAGAAGCCCGATTACGCCTGGCATGAGGGTACGGCCTTCCAGTTATTCCATCTGGATGACGGCTGCGAAGCGGTCTGCGAAGTCCCTGCTACGGATGGTTCGACAATCTTTACGCTGCAGGCGAAACGCACAGGCAATACCATTACGGTGAGCGGCGAAGGCGAGGCGCGCAACTGGACGCTGTGTCTGCGTAATATTACGCAGATTAGCGGTACCAAATGCGGTTCATATGCGGGAAGTGAACTGGGCGTAGTGGTCACCCCGCAGGGAAATGAAGTGGTAATTACGCTTTAAATCTGAATCGCCGGATGGCGCCGTGAGCTGCGCTTATCCGGCCTACAAATGAGCAAGAACCGTAAGCCCGGTAAGCGCCATCGCCACCGGGCAAGCCCTCAATTACAGCGCTGGCTCCGTTGACGTAACTTCCCCGCCGGACACCACGCCCGCTTGCATCGTCTGTGTTATCTGCTGCTTTTGTGCGTTGACCGCGTGTAATTGCCCGTTTACCGTCGGTTTCAACGGCGCATCGGCCTGAATATTGCCGCTGGCCGTGAGCTGAATATTGCCATCGCCAGCAATCGGTAATGCCGGCCAGCCCCACTGCTGTAGCACATCCATTGGTACGCCGCGTCCGTTCAGGCTGATTTGCGTCTGACGCTGCGGCAGTTGCGATACGCTGGCAGTGGCTTCCAGTATCCCTTTTCCAGTAAACGCGCTCAGATCGCTGATGTTGACCGTGCTGGCATTAGCCGTCAACGACAGCGACGGGCGGCGCACGTCCACACGGTTAAAGGTTGCCGCTGCGGCGTTGAGGGTCGCATTGCCGCTCCAGACGCCCCATTGATGATGTTGTACCAGCTCCAGGTTTGCGCCGTAGCCGTCCAGAGCGGTGATTTGCCACGGGAAGGCCGGGTCGATATCAATCACCAGATTGCGGCTGGCGCTGAATTTTTTCAGCGTCAGGCTGTTCAACCAGTCGGGCAGCGGCTTCATCCATAACTGCTTCCAGTTTTCCGGCAGCGTATACTCCAGCCCGGCGATAGCGGTATCGTCCAGAATAAGCGCTTTGCCTTCGCGTAACCAGGCGCCGGAAGTTCTGACCATACCGCCTTCCCAGCGGGTAGTGAACTGGCGTAGCGCAACGCCCTGTGGTGAAAATTCGGCGTTCAGGATTGGATCGAGCAAGTGCAGCGAGCCGTAAATAAACTCGCTGGCGTTCATCGATAATTTACCTTCCTGACTTTGCCAGTCTTCTTTGCGCAGAGTCAGATTGCGCAAACTCAGGTCAAGATCGGTGACAGCCCAGTCTGGTCCTTGCAGGCTGGAGTCCGTCACTTCAAGACGACCAATCTGCAAAGATGGAACCGTAGTAAGCGGCGCGAAAAACTCGCTCAGGGATTTATCGCTTTGTAACCGAATACCATTCAGCCGCAGATTTTCAACGACCCAACTACCATCAGCGTTACGTCGGGCGACGTCGGTTAACGCTCCGCGCGCCATATCGGCGCCGACGGTGTTTAACATCACCTGATTATGGTCGATACTGCCTTCAATAAGCACATTAGTGGCGGGAACGTCGTTTAACGTTAGCGAACCGGCGCTCAGTTGGATCTGGGCTTTATTGCCTAATACCCGACCGGCTTCGGGGCGCCAGGGCATAACGCCGCCGTTAACGCGCTGGGCGCTCAACCGCCATTCGCTGCCGGGACTATTGAGCGCCATATTGCGAAGTTGCAGGCGGTCGGCCTCAAACGGGAAAGGGGCGGTTTGCACTGAAATATTCAGCGTGCCGTCCTGTAACAGAATCGTGTCGACATGCAGCGGCGCGGTTAACTGGCGAATGCTCAGACCGATATCTACGGTTTTCGCGACCAGGGTTGCAGGCTGACCATCACGACCAAAGGTCACATTCTCCAGTAAAAGATGGGATGGGGCGGAAAAACGATGATCCATCACGTCGAATGTGAGGTGATAACCGCTGTTCTCTGATACCCAGTTGCTGACATGATCTGCGCCCCGGCGCGTTTGCAGCAGAAAATAAAAGCCGAAAATCACCACTAAACAGGCGATCAGCACGTAGAGAAGCAACCTCCCAATCAATTTCATGGTCTTCCATCCCGTGAAATGCACATAGGGGATTTATGCACGATTTGCGTGCAATCCTCAAGACAGGAATGGTGAAAGAGCGTTACAGCAGCGGCGAATCGTGTCGTCGCCGCAGGGTTTTTACGGTTTTTCCGGCGGGAGAATCAGGTTCAACACGATAGCCGTGATGCCGCCAGCGGCAATTCCGGATGAGAGCAGATTTTTCACCCATTCCGGCGCGAACTGCAGGATCTGCGGCTGTTGCGAAACGCCAAGACCCACGGCCAGCGACAGGGCGATAATCAGAATCGCGCGGCGGTTCAGCGGCTCACGCGAGACAATACGTACCCCGGAGGCGGCAATGGTGCCGAACATCACCAACGTGGCGCCGCCGAGCACCGGTTCCGGGATATGCTGCACAAAACCGCTTACCGCCGGGAACAGGCCGAGCACAATCAGCATCAGCGCGACGACAAATCCCACATAGCGACTGGCGACGCCGGTCAACTGAATTACGCCGTTGTTCTGACCGAAACAGGAATTCGGGAACGTATTAAATACCGCTGAAACAAATGAGTTCAGGCCGTTAGCCAGTACGCCGCCCTTTAGCCGTTTCATGTACAAGGGGCCGGATACCGGCTGCTCGGAGACATCAGAGGTAGCGGTGATGTCTCCGATAGTCTCCAGCGACGTAATCATAAAGACCAGCATCAACGGCAGTAACAGGTTCCAGTCAATGCCCAGACCATAATACAGCGGGGTCGGCACCATCAGGATGTCCTGTGAGACCGGCGCGTTATTCTCAGGCAACATGCCCATAAACCAGGCCAAAAGATAGCCAGCCGCCATGGCAATAACCAAAGAAGCCACGCGCAGGTAGGGATTACGCTGCCGATTCAGCAGGATAATAATGGCCAGGACGACGCCGGCCAGCAGCAGGTTTTTCGGTGCGCCAAAGGTGTTGTCGCTCATGGCGGCATAGCCGCCGCCGATGGAGGTTAGCCCCACCTGAATCAGCGACAGGCCAATAATCATCACCACGACGCCGGAGACTAACGGCGTGATAATCCGGCGCGCCAGATGTAGAATGCGAGAAAGCACCATCTCGGTGCAGCTTGCCAGCATCAGCGTGCCGAACAGCGCCGCCATCATCGTCGGGACGTCCGCGCCGCCGGTTTTCAGCGCGGTACCGCCCATAATCAGCGGGGCGACAAAGTTAAAACTGGTTCCCTGGATGGATAACAGCCCCGATCCTACCGGCCCCCACGCTTTGATTTGAATAATAGAGGCTACGCCGGAGGCGAACAGCGACATGCTGATAATGTGCTGCGTATCCTGCGCCGGTAAACCCAACGCCTGGCAGATTAACAGCGCTGGCGTGATTACCGCGACAAACATAGCCAGCAGATGCTGACAAGCGGCAAAAAGGGTTTGAGGGAGCGGCGGTCGATCTTCAAGACGGTAAATTAATTCGCTGTTTTGCGTCTGCGCAACCGGTTGCGCATCTGCCGGCTCGATGGCGTTAACGGACATCAGGGACATTCTCGTGGTGGAAAAGCGGTGATTTTATCTGACCAGATGGTAAAAGCAAACGATTGCGAGCGAATATTCTTAATATTTAAAAAAGATAAATGCACCTTTTTATATAACTTTTTGCCTTTTTCTGCTTAAAATCCATGCCGAAGACTCGCAAAGAGCTAAAAAACTGACTCAGGAAATGATTTGTGCGCACATGTCACAGCGCACTACAGGAGCTTTAAATGTTTGAACTCGATACCTTATCGACCCTTGTCGCCGCCACGCTGGTGCTGCTACTGGGTCGCAAGCTGGTCCAGTCTGTCTCCTTACTGAAGAAATATACGATTCCGGAGCCGGTGGCGGGGGGTTACTGGTCGCGGTTGCTCTGCTGGTACTGAAAAAAAGCGTCGGTTGGGAGGTCAACTTTGATATGACCCTGCGCGATCCGTTGATGCTGGCGTTTTTCGCGACGATCGGCCTTAACGCTAACCTTGCCAGCCTGCGCAAGGGGGGACGCGTTGTTGGCGTCTTCCTGGTCGTCGTGGTCGGATTACTGCTGATGCAGAATGCCATCGGTATCGGCATGGCGAGTCTGTTGGGGCTGGACCCGTTAATGGGGCTGATTGCCGGGTCAATTACGCTGTCCGGCGGACACGGTACCGGCGCGGCGTGGAGTAAACTGTTTGTCGAACGTTATGGTTTTGCCAGTGCCACCGAAGTTGCGATGGCATGTGCAACCTTTGGCTTGGTACTGGGCGGGTTGATTGGCGGCCCGGTAGCGCGTTATCTGGTGAAACACTCCACCACGCCGGATGGAATGCCTGACGATCAGGCCGTGCCGACGGCCTTTGAAAAGCCGGATGTGGGCCGAATGATCACCTCTCTGGTGCTAATCGAAACTATCGCCCTGATTGCTATCTGTCTGACCGTGGGCAAAATCGTAGCGCAGCTACTGGCGGGAACGGTGCTTGAACTGCCGGTCTTTGTTTGTGTGCTATTTGTTGGGGTGATCCTCAGCAATGGCCTGGCGCTGGTGGGTTTTTATCGCGTATTTGAGCGTGCTGTTTCGGTGCTGGGGAACGTGAGTTTGTCACTGTTCCTGGCAATGGCGCTGATGAGCCTGAAGCTGTGGGAACTGGCGTCGCTGGCGCTGCCGATGCTGGCGATTCTGGTGGTACAGACCATCTTCATGGCGCTGTACGCGATCTTCGTCACCTGGCGCATGATGGGGAAAAACTACGATGCGGCGGTGCTGGCGGCGGGTCACTGTGGTTTTGGCCTGGGCGCAACGCCGACCGCCATTGCTAATATGCAGGCGATTACCGACCGTTTTGGCCCCTCGCATATGGCGTTCCTGGTGGTGCCGATGGTCGGCGCGTTCTTTATCGATATCGTCAATGCGTTGGTGATCAAGCTGTACCTGATGCTGCCAATGTTTGCCGGATAAAGATGAAAAAACGTTGCCGTCAACCTGAAACCCTGCGTGAACGCTGTCGTCATATTTTTGGCGATGAGCCGCCGGTTCTTAACGTATGGGAAGCGGAGTTTGACTATGCCGATGCTGAGTTGCAGGCGCTGGCGGCGACGGACTGGCGGCAGATTACCGATTGGCATCTGAGCGTTTATTATGTGCTGAATCTGGTTTATCACGAGCCGATGCAGCCGGAATTGTTTCGTTATCTGTTTCCGCTGTGCCTTGCCTGTTGGCGCGAAACGCTGTTAACCCATGGCTATGGCGATCACTTCGAGGAGTCTTTCCTGCGTGCGTTACGGCGGCCTTATCTCTGGCGGGAAATGATGGATGCCGCTCAGCGTCAGCAGGTACGGCATTTTTTGCTGGAGACCATGCTGGCGCGAATCAATCACGAGCGCGGTTTCAACTCTCCGCTGACCTGGCTGGATACCTTCAATGTTCTCGGCGGCATTGCGCCGTTTATCCGTTCGATCTGGAATCAGTGGTGGTTACTGGATACGCCGGGTAAAGCGGTATGCGCGTTGCAGTACGCCGCGCATTTAATTTATCCGGTAGAGGTTAACCCGCTTTGGCTAGAAGGCTCGTGGCAGTGGCAACCGCCATTAGGTGCGACGGAAGAACCGTGGTTGGAAAATAATCTGGCGTTTTTAACCCGGCAGTTAACGCCGGAGATGATCCTCGACGGGGTGCAGAAGGCGGCGGAAATGCTGCGGGACGAGCCGGAGAGTGCGATGGCAACGCGCATCTCGCGCGATGCCCTGGCAGCCCAGGACGTTATCGCTATCCAGATTGAGGATCTTCTGTTGGCTCTGTCGCGCGGCGAATAGGATTAGGCGTTGGAATAACGTTCGGTTTCCGGCATCCAGCGCTCAATCAGCGCTTGTGCCTGCTGCGGATAACGTTCGTGAATATGACGGGCAATACGCTGAACTTCGGGGATCATGGCTTGATCGCGCAGCAAATCAGCTACTTTAAATTCGGCGTTACCCGTCTGGCGCGTGCCCAGTAATTCCCCCGGGCCGCGAATCTCTAAATCTTTTTGTGCAATCACAAAGCCGTCGTTGCTGTCGCGCAATACCTGTAAACGCTTCTGCGCCGTTTTCGACAACGGCGATTTATAGAGCAGCACGCAGTGCGACGCGACCGCGCCACGGCCAACGCGCCCTCTGAGCTGGTGTAATTGCGCCAGGCCCAGTCGCTCAGGGTTTTCAATAATCATCAGGCTGGCGTTAGGAACATCGACCCCCACCTCAATCACCGTAGTGGCGACCAGCAGATGCAGTTCACCCTGCTTAAAGGCCTGCATCACCGCCTGTTTTTCGGCGGGCTTCATGCGGCCGTGTACCAGGCCGATATTCAACTCCGGTAACGCCAGCTTGAGCTCCTCCCAGGTGGCTTCCGCCGCCTGCGCTTCCAGCAGGTCAGATTCTTCAATCAGCGTACAGACCCAGTAGGCCTGACGGCCTTCGGTTGTGCAGGCGTTGCGCACACGATCAATGATTTCATGGCGACGGGTATCCGGAATCGCAACGGTAGTGACAGGGGTACGGCCCGGCGGTAGCTCGTCAATCACCGAGGTATCGAGATCGGCGTAGGCAGTCATCGCCAGGGTGCGAGGAATGGGCGTTGCGGTCATAATCAACTGATGCGGATGAAAGCCCTGCTGCTGGCCTTTTTCCCACAATGCCAGCCGCTGGTGGACGCCAAAGCGGTGCTGCTCATCGATAATGACCAGCGCCAGCCCGTTAAACTGCACCTGTTCCTGAAAGATAGCGTGGGTGCCGACAATCATCTGCACCTGACCGCTGGCAATAGCCTCTTGCTGCGCCTGACGCGCTTTACCTTTTTGCTTACCGGCCAGCCAACCCACTTCAACGCCCAACGGTTCGAACCAGTTGCGGAAATTATTTGCGTGCTGTTCAGCCAGCAGTTCGGTCGGCGCCATCAACGCGACCTGCTTACCGTGGGCAATAGCGCGCAAGGCGGCAAGCGCCGCAACCAGCGTTTTCCCTGAACCGACGTCGCCCTGAACCAGACGCATCATCGGCACATCGAGCGCCATATCACGTTCGATCTCTGCCACCACCCGCGCCTGCGCGCTGGTGGGTTTAAATGGCAACGACGCCAGCAGCTTGTCTTTCAATATGTTGTTGGTACTTAGCGGCTGAGCGTGATAGCGCTGCGCGCCTGCGCGAAGCGCCAGCATACTGAGATTATGCGCCAGTAGCTCTTCAAGAATAAGCCGCCGCTGCGCCGGGTGTTTGCCGGTTTCTAAATCGGCGAGCTGGAGCGTCGGCGGCGGGTGATGCAAGGTACGTAGCGCCTCCGGCAGGCTCATCATACCCTGCGCCAGTTCCGGCGGCAGTAGTTCGGCAATGGCGCAGGTGTCGAGCAACTCCAGCGCCTGATCGGTAAGCTTGCGCAGTGTCGCTTGCTTCACGCCCTCGGTGGTCGGATAGACGGGGGTGAGCGTTTCCTGAAGTTCCGGCGTGCTGAGATCGCCCTGCAGGCGATATTCCGGATGGATCATCTCTGCGCCATACTTGCCGCGCTTCGCTTCCCCGTAGGCCAGCACACGTCGTCCCGTCGCCAGGCTGTTTTTCATCGCCGCGTTAAAATTGAAAAAGCGCATGGTAAGAATGCCGGAACCGTCGCTAATCTGGCAGGTCATCATCCGACGACCGCCGAAAGTGATATTGCAGTTCAGCACTTCACCTTCAACGGTGGCGTAGATGCCAGGCAGCAGTTCGCCAATAGGGTAGAGATGGGTACGGTCTTCGTAACGCAGAGGGAGGTGGAGCAGGAGGTCCTGCACGGTATGCAGGCCAATTTTCGCCAGTTTACTGCTTTGCGCTGCGCCGACGCCTGTCAGGGAATTGAGCGGAACAGCGTCTAACAAGCGGCCTGACATGGTGATTACCCTGCCGCCTGCATCGTCGCCCACCAGTCAGCATCGGCGTCGATTTCGCCCTGCTGATTGACGCGAGGATAAGGCAGACCTTTACGTTTAGCGACTTTCGCCAGCACCGGATAACCACCCTCAAACAGCAGGCGCTGCTGTTCATCTTCCGGCAACATGCTATTTTCACGCAGATACATGCCCGCGTTCTGTCGCTGGCGCTGGGCTTCATAAAGAATGAGCGCGGAGGCGACGGAAACATTCAGCGACTGTACCATGCCGATCATCGGAATGATGATATCCCGATCCGCCAGGTCTAATGCTTCCTGAGTAATACCGGTTTTCTCCTGACCCATCAGAATACAGGTCGGGCGCGTGTAATCAATCTCGCGAAAGTCTACGGCCTTATCAGAAAGATGGGTTGCCAGAATCTGCATTTCCCGTCCTTTCAAATGGGCTACCGCATCGCCAATGGTACGGTGAGTTTTCACCTGTACCCAACTGTTGCTGCCCGCCGCCGCGGAAGCCATGGTGCGCATCCGGCTACCAGGCCAGATGGCATGGACTTCATGGACACCAACGGCATCTGCGGTACGAATGATTGCAGAAACGTTATGAGGTTTGTGGACTTGCTCCATGCAGACCGTGAGATCAGGCTGACGCCTGGCGAGCATTTCGCATATACGCGCATAACGTTTTGGATTCATAGCGCTAGTTTCGGTTACGGGTGACTTTAATAACGTCTGGCATCACGCGGATTTTGCGCATGATATTCGCCAGATGTACGCGATCGCGTGCGGTAAGGCGAATAAAGGTACTATAGACGCGACCATCTTTCTCTTCAGTATTCAGGCTTTGAATATTGGAGGTGGTGGTATTAATCGCCGCCGTCAGGTTAGCCAGCGCGCCCTGATGGTTAAACATTTCCACCTTGATTTCGGTAATGAATTCCTGCTCCGTCTCTTTGTCCCATTCGACCGCCATAAATTTCTCTGGCTCTTTCTGGTATCCACGGATATTACGGCAGGATTCGTGGTGGATCACCAGTCCTTTACCTGGGCTTACGTGAGCGATGATCGGGTCGCCTGGGATCGGACGACAACACTTCGCAAAGGTGATAAGCACGCCATCCGCGCCTTTAATCGGCAGGTGGCCGTGATTCGATTGCGCAACGGTCGGCACCACGGCTTCGCCTTGCTGCAGATTTTTCGCGACCACTACGCTCATCGCGTTGCCGAGACCGATTTCCGCCAGCAGATCGTCAAGCGTTGCCAGCTTCATACGATCCAATTCGCGCTGAATATTTTCCTGCGGAATTTCCGCCAGCTTACGACTGCCGCCTAAAGCATGGTTAAGCAGACGACGGCCCAGGCTTACGGAGTCATCACGTTTGAGGTTTTTCAGCAACTGACGAATTTTAGCGCGCGCTTTAGAGCTGACGACAAAGTTCAGCCAGGCGGCGTTGGGACGCGCGCCCGGCGCGGTAATAATTTCGACGGTCTGACCGCTGCTAAGCGGCTGCGACAGCGGATAAGGCTGGCGGTCGACACGCGCGCCGACGCAGGCGTGGCCGATGTCGGTATGCACTGCATAGGCAAAATCCACCGGCGTAGCGCCAGCGGGCAGTTCGACAATGCGCCCTTCCGGGGTGAAAACGTAAATCTCATCCGGGAAGAGATCGGATTTTACGCTTTCGATAAATTCAAACGAACTACCGGCGCTCTGTTGTAGCTCCAGCAGGCTCTGCATCCAGCGCTGGGCGCGGATCTGCGCCGTGGTGCTGGTCTCACCGTGTTCTTTATACGCCCAGTGCGCCGCGACCCCCATTTCCGCCATCTGATCCATATCTTCGGTACGGATCTGGACTTCAACAGGAACGCCGTGCGGGCCGATCATCGAGGTGTGCAAAGACTGATAGCCGTTCGCTTTGGGAATGGCAATATAGTCTTTCACCCGTCCCGGACGCGGCTTATAGAGACTGTGCATCTGGCCGAGTACGCGATAGCAGGTATCGGAGTCATGAACGATGACGCGGAAAGCGTAAATGTCCATGATCGAGTGAAAACGCTGCTCTTTGAGCACCATTTTGCAGTAGATCGAGTAAAGATGTTTTTCGCGACCGCTAACGCGACACGGAATTCCCGCCTCTTGCAAACGTCCTTCGATTTCAGAGAGGATTTTTTGGATCATCTCTTTACGGTTGCCGCGCGCCGCTTTTACCACTTCTTTGATGACGCGGTAACGATTGGGATACAGCGCTTCAAAGCCCAGCTCTTCCAGCTCGGTTTTGATGTGATGAATACCTAAACGGTGCGCCAGAGGACTGTAGATTTCCAGCGTTTCACGGGCAATACGACGACGTTTATCCGGGCGTAACGAGCCCAGCGTGCGCATGTTATGGGTACGGTCAGCAAGCTTAATGAGGATGACGCGGATATCCTGCACCATCGCCATAATCATTTTGCGAAAGTTTTCGGCCTGCGCCTCTTTCTTATCGCGGAACTTGAGCTTATCAAGTTTCGACACCCCCTCTACCAGCTCGGCAACGCTTTTACCGAAAAGCTGTTCCATGTCCTGATAGGTGGCGGGGGTATCTTCAATCACGTCATGCAGCAGAGCGGCCATCAGCGTTTCGTAGTCGAGTTTCATCTCGGCCAGAATACAGGCCACCGCTACCGGGTGCGTGATATAGGGTTCACCGCTTGAACGTGTCTGGCCCTCGTGAGCGTCACGTGCAACGAGATACGCCTGCCGAAGACGCTTAATCTGGTCTTCCGGCAGGTAGGTTTGAATCAGTTGATTCAGGCTTTCAAACAGATACAAGGGCGACCCGCTTTGTGATTAACGACGACCTTCAGCAATAGCGGTAACGGCTTGTAATTCAGCGGCTTCCTGCTCTTGCTGTTCCTGGCGCTCGCGGACGTCGAGGATCTGGTTGTTAATCAGACCTTCTTCGATTTCGCGCAGCGCGATAACGGTAGTTTTATCGTTTTCTTCCGGTACCAGCGGATCCTTTCCGCCTACCTGCATCTGACGAGCGCGACGCGCGGCGACCAGTACCAGGTCAAAACGGTTACCAATTTTCTCTACAGCGTCCTGAACAGTTACGCGTGCCATACTTAAAATGCTCCACAGGTGAAGAAATGACTGGGCATGATACTGAAAGTGGGTTCAGTCTGCCAACAATTTGCTGATTAAAGCGTCATGACGCTGCTTTTGGCGGCTCATACGCAGACGTTCAGCGCGAATGATGGTTTTCAAGTCGCTTAACGCGGTATCAAAGTCGTCATTCACAATAAGATAATCATATTCGGCGTAATGGCTCATTTCTGCAACCGCTTGCGCCATTCGTTTGGCAATGACTTCTTCGCTATCTTGCCCGCGGCCGCGTAAACGGCGATCCAATTCGATCTTTGATGGCGGCAAAATAAAAATGCTGCGTGCTTGCGGCATCTTTTCGCGAATTTGCTGGGCGCCCTGCCAGTCGATATCCAGAAAAACATCAACGCCGGTTGCCAGCACTTGCTCAATGGTTTCGCGCGAAGTGCCGTAGTAATTGCCAAACACTTCCGCGTGCTCCAGAAACGCCTCCCTGCCAATCATGGTTTTAAACTCATCATGATTTACAAAGAAATAGTGCTCACCGTGCACTTCACCCGGACGCGGCGCGCGCGTGGTATGTGAAACGGAAACCTGAGTGTCATACAACGGTTGGGTTTTTAATAAAGCCTGAATCAGGCTGGATTTACCCGCGCCACTGGGGGCAGAAACAATATAAAGCGTACCTTGAGCCATGAGTATCTTACGTCTGTGATTATCGAAATAGAGCCTTGATACGGGCTTATTATACACATCGCCGTTATGCGACGTAGTCTTTGTCACACTTTTTGCGCCAGATTATTGCATTTTGCGTCCCTTTTTCCGCTTTTATCGCGTCGTTGCAGCAACCCACCAAAAAATCTGGAAAGCGGCTCGGATGATGCATTTTTACCTGTCGGTTTTTATTCACTAAAGCGCTATACCTGCCGGGCAATGTGCGCAGGAGGTCGTGATGAGATTATGGAAAAGTATGGCGTGGGGAATTTTATTGTGGCATTCGCAGAGTGGGGCGCTTTGCCCGGCCTAGCCGCCGGCAAGGGCCGCTGAAGAAATCGCCCGTTTACAGCAACAGCTCGCTGACTGGAATGACATCTACTGGAAACAAGGGGTTAGCGCGGTTGACGATAGTGTGTACGACCAACTCAGCGCAAGGCTGGTTCAGTGGCAACGCTGTGTTGGTCAGGATGTTTCATCTACTCCGGTTTCACCGCCGTTAAACGGTACAACAATGCACCCTGTTGCGCACACGGGCGTACGTAAACTCGCGGACCGACAGGCGGTAGAACAGTGGATGCGCGGGCGCAGCGAGCTTTGGGTACAACCAAAAGTGGATGGTGTAGCGGTAACGCTGGTTTATCAAAACGGTAAACTGACCAGGGCTATCAGCCGGGGTAACGGACTACAAGGCGAGGACTGGACGCCAAAAATTCGCCTGATCCCCTCTATACCGCAGACAACACAAGGCGCGCTTGCTAACGCGGTGTTGCAGGGCGAAATCTTTCTACAGCGCGAGGGACATATCCAGCAACGGATGGGCGGGATGAATGCGCGCTCGAAAGTCGCAGGAATGTTAATGCGCCAGGATAACGCCTCCGCGCTAAATTCGTTGGGTATTTTTATTTGGGCGTGGCCGGACGGTCCGGCAAATATGCCCGAAAGATTAAGCCAACTTGCTAAGGCTGGATTCAGTCTGACGAAGAAATATTCCCTGGTGGTAAAAGATGCCAGCGAGGTCGAGCGGGCGCGCCAGTCATGGCTGACGTCAGCGTTGCCCTTTGTGACGGATGGCGTAGTGATACGCATGGCTAAAGAACCCGCGTCACAATACTGGCGACCCGGGCAGGGCGACTGGCTGGCAGCATGGAAATATCCGCCAGTAGCGCAGGTCGCGCAAGTGAGCGCTATTCAGTTCTCGGTGGGGAAAAGCGGCAAAATTACCGTAGTAGCGTCGCTTGTCCCCGTTATATTGGATGATAAGCGGGTTCAGCGGGTCAATATCGGTTCTGTGAAACGTTGGGAAGCGTGGGATATCGCGCCGGGCGATCAGATCCTGGTGAGTCTGGCGGGGCAAGGCATTCCCCGGCTTGATGAGGTCGTCTGGCGGAGTCGTGAGCGGAGTAAGCCTGTACCGCCTGATAGCCATTTCAACTCGCTGACCTGCTTTTACGCGTCGGAAACGTGTCAGGAACAGTTTATCTCCAGGCTGGTATGGCTGGGGTCACGGTCGGCGTTGGGTCTGGACGGAATGGGCGAAGCCAGCTGGCGGGCCTTGCATCAGACGCATCGCTTTGAGCATATCTTCTCCTGGCTTGCCCTGACGTCAGCGCAAATAGCCAACACGCTAGGCTTTGCTAAAGGAAAAAGCGAGCAGATATGGCGGCAATTTAACCTGGCGCGCCGGCAGCCGTTTACCCGCTGGATCATGGCGATGGATATCCCCTTAACGCAGGCCGCATTACAGGCCAGCGGCGATCGCTCATGGGAGCAGTTATTAATGCGAACAGAGCAACACTGGCGGCAGTTGCCAGCGACGGGCGAGCGCCGTGCCGGGAGAGTTATCGACTGGCGGGATAATCCGCAGATCAAAACGCTGAGCAGATGGCTGGCTGCTCAGCATATTCCCGGATTTGGGTCTTAGTGCCCTTCATGGCGGTAATAAAATACCGGCAGGCCAAGTTTAAGACGTAGCGCTAATAACCTTGCTGTAAAGCCAAACAGTAGCGTAGAGATAACGACGACATCCGGATTCATGACGTAATGTTGCAGCGCAATATAGAGCACCGCCGAGGCGAACGAAATGCCGGCATATAGCTCTTTTTGAAACACCAGTGGAATGCGTTTGCAGAACATATCGCGGAGCACGCCGCCAAAGACGCCGGTAGTGACGGCGGCTACCACGGCGATAATTGGCCCTTCGCCCATATCAAGGGCTATCTGAGCGCCAATAATAGAGAAAACCACCAACCCCAGCGCGTCAAGTACCAGGAAAAGCTTGCGTAAATAGGGCATGACGGGGGCAACAATGGTGGTCAATACAGCGGCAGTCGCCACAATAATGACATATTCGGGATGCTTCACCCAACCCAGCGGATAGTGACCGAGCAGAATGTCGCGAACCGAGCCTCCACCAATGGCGGTGGCGGTAGCAATAATAATTACGCCGAATGTATCCATGCGACGACGACCCGCAGCGAGTGCGCCCGTCATGGCCTCGGCAGTGATGCCAATTAAATAAAGAACGTGCAACAGCATGATTTCCCCCTAATTTACTGGGGGCGAAGATTAACGATTTGTGCGCTGTATCACGATTGAGATTTTCTAAGGCATTACACGATTAATAAATTTTAGTAATGATTTTAAATTTATGATTAATAATTATTTATTATAAATATCAATAAATTGAACATAATTTTTGTGGTTTATTGTATGCGAGGTTTTTCTGTTTTGACTTAGATAATTTAAAAGAACGGCGCCCTGGACGCGCCGCCGGTGAATCATTTCATTATGGCTGCTGTGCGGTAAGTTGTGTGATGAAGCGCTGGCGCGAGCGTTCCACATACTGTTGCAAGCCATTGGAATCAAAGAAAGCCTGTGTATCGCCGTTGCGAAGTTGCTGTCGTTTCTCCAGTAGCCCGAAGCGGTCACCTTTGTTGGCAATAAAGATATCAACATGCTGGGCGGCCAGTGTCTTAAAGCTGCTCTGAATATCAGTAACCAGGTCAGGGTAATTTTTGTTGTTAATCAGCAGATAGTCAGGTGTGGCGAGACTATCTGCGTAAATTAGCGTCTTGCCGTTGCGGAGCGTTACGCGCCAGGAGGTTGAGCCGGGTAGATGTCCAGGCGTGAATAGCGCTGTCACGGTTATCCCTCCGAGGCTGATGCTTTCCTGGTTGTGGATAATTTTATCGGTGATGACGGGCGGAAAGGGGAGCGCATCGCCAAGCGCAAAATCCTGTCGTCCACCCCTCGCCATCTGATCGGCGTTGGGTTGGCTGGCGACCAATTGTGCGCCGCTCCACGCTTTCAAACGTGCCATGCCCCCCGCTTGATCCAGCCGCGCATGGCTATTCAACAGATAGCGCACGTCTGTGAGGCGGAATCCTGCCGCTTCAATATTCGCTTTAATTTGCGGTGCGCTTTCATCCAACCCCGCATCAATAAGAATATGCCCTGCCGGAGTGGTCAGCAGAATAGAAGAGAGATTTTCCGTGCCGACATACCACACGCCTTCTGTGATTTGAAACGGCTTTATAGGCTTAGCCCACGCTTTAAACAGTGATAACGGAGGCGCGGGTGATAACGGTTGTGAAGGATCTAATGCCGCCATGGCAGGAAGTGCTGATGTTGAAAATATACATACAAAGAATAATGCATAGCGATTCATAATGTTCTCCTGATTGAAGCGCCCGCAGTATACCTGGCAGTAATTTAGCCAGGTTCAATAAGAGAGACGTTTAATGAACTTGCTGCAAATGGATATGAACCTGTTAAAAGTACTGTATGTGCTGCTGGAGACGAGCTCTACGGGGAAAACGGCGCAAAAGCTGGCTTTGTCGCCTTCTGCGGTAAGTCATGCGCTAATGAGATTGCGCGATGCGCTAAACGATCCGTTGTTTCGACGGGAAGGGAACCGCCAGATTGCTACTCCTTATGCGCAGGCGCTGCGTGACAAATTGGCGCCTGTGTTTGTTTCGCTTAATGAGGAGCTATTTGGCGATAAAGAGAACGGCTCCCGTTGTTTTCGGGTGGTACTTCCTCCCGCATTGAACGCGCTGCTTACGCCCGTTCTCGCAGAGAAAGGTCATCTTCATCAGGCGGTGATCGAGTGCCTTCCTTTTGCCCGCCGACCCTGGCGTGATGAACTGTTGGATAGCTCGGTTGATTTGGTGCTGGCAATTGGCGACCATCAAAAGCAGGTCAGCGCTCTGCATTACGAGCGGGTGGGGACGACGCGTTTGATCGCGGTTTATGGCGCGCCATTGCGTTCACGTCTGGAGAATGCCGCAGCGTTGAATTTTGCTGATCTGCAGCATTATCAACACATTTACTGTTTGCCGTGGACAAAAGAGAACAACGAACTGGACAGGCAGCAGGCTCGTGCCGGGTTTGAACGTCCGCTGGCGTTTGTTTGTCATGATTACAGTCAACTTGCGCCTGCTGTCCAGTCGGCGCCGCTAATGGCGATTGTACCGCGCCCCTGGTATGAAAATTTATCCGATAAGCGCGGTCTTTTTGTCCTGCCGCTTACCGGGGAGCAGGCGGAAGGCGCTATTTTTATGCAGTATCGGGCTTCGACGGTAGAGTGGAAGCGGCGCCTTATCGACGCTATTCGCCGGAAATTAAAAACGTACTACCGATAAACGCGAGAGCCCGCATAAGGCGGGCTCTGTGACATATTGAGCGCCAGAATTATTCAATATTCTGGATCTGCTCGCGCATTTGCTCGATCAACACTTTTAATTCAATAGCGGAGTTAGTTACATCAGCGTTGATGGATTTGGAGGCCAGGGTGTTCGACTCACGGTTAAATTCTTGCATCATGAAGTCCAGACGGCGACCTACCGCCTCTTTTTTCTTCAGAATGTTGTAAGTCTCTTTGACGTGCGCTTCCAGACGATCCAGCTCTTCCGCCACATCAATGCGTTGCGCCATCATCACCAGCTCTTGCTCCAGACGGTTGTTTTCCAACTGAACCTGAGCATCTTCCAGCTTCGCGACCAGGCGTTCACGCTGCCATTGCAGGATTTCCGGCATATGCGCGCGGACTTTCGCTACTTCGGCGCTGACGCCTTCCAGACGTTGTTCAATCAGCGCTTTCAGCGCCTGGCCTTCCGTTTCGCGCGCGACGATAAAGTCATCCAAGGTACCGTCCAGCGCGGCTAAAATTTCTGCGGCAATCGCGTCCAGATCCTGCTCTTGCGCCGCCATGACACCTGGCCAGCGCAAAATATCAACTGGATTGATTTCCCCTTCGTCGCTCTGCATTTTGACCCAGTTTGCGGCGCTAACTAATTGTTTCGCGAGCTTTTCATTCAGAATAAGCTCGCCTTGCGCGCTGGCATCGGGTTCAAAACGCAGCATACATTCGACTTTGCCGCGCGTCAGGCGTGTACGAATGCGTTCGCGCACGACGGGTTCAAGACTACGGAACTGTTCCGGCAGACGAAAGTAAGTTTCCAGATAACGCTGGTTTACCGAGCGCATTTCCCAGGTCGCGCTACCCCATTCACCCTTGATTTCACGCCGGGCGTAGGCGGTCATACTGCGGATCATAGATGTTCCCGTTTTTAAAGGAGAGATGAGGGGATTATAGCTATCCAGGCCTTGTCAGGATAGGAATAACCATCGGAAGTCCGTATAATGCGCAGCCACATTCGTTTTAAGCCGGAGATCTCAATATGCGTCCAGCAGGCCGTAGCGCTAATCAGGTGCGTCCCGTAACCCTGACCCGTAACTATACAAAACACGCTGAAGGCTCGGTACTGGTCGAATTTGGAGATACCAAAGTGTTGTGCACTGCCTCCATTGAAGAGGGCGTTCCACGTTTTCTGAAAGGACAAGGCCAGGGGTGGATCACCGCAGAGTATGGCATGTTGCCTCGCGCTACCCATACCCGTAACGCGCGCGAAGCGGCAAAGGGTAAGCAGGGCGGCCGTACTATGGAAATTCAGCGTTTGATCGCGCGTGCGCTGCGTGCGGCGGTCGATCTGAAAACGCTCGGCGAATTTACCATTACGCTGGACTGCGATGTAATCCAGGCCGATGGCGGTACGCGTACAGCGTCTATTACCGGTGCCTGCGTGGCGTTGGCGGATGCGCTGAATAAATTGGTTGCCAACGGTAAGCTGAAAACCAATCCGATGAAAGGCATGGTGGCGGCGGTTTCCGTAGGCATCGTTAACGGCGAAGCGATCTGCGATCTGGAATATGTTGAAGATTCCGCCGCAGAAACCGACATGAACGTCGTGATGACTGAAGACGGCCGCATTATTGAAGTTCAGGGTACCGCGGAAGGCGAGCCGTTCAGCCATGAAGAACTTCTCACTTTGTTGGCGCTGGCCCGAGGGGGAATTGAATCCATTGTGGCGACGCAGAAGGCGGCGTTAGAAAATTGATTTTAAGGCGACTGAAAAGTCGCTTTTTTTTGTCCGTAAAGTTCGTAAATGATGAAAGTAAGAAAAGGAGCGAATCCATGAAACCGTATCAGCGCCAGTTTATTGAGTTTGCGCTTAACAAGCAGGTGCTAAAGTTTGGCGAGTTTACGCTGAAATCCGGGCGCAAAAGCCCCTATTTCTTCAACGCCGGGCTGTTTAATACCGGGCGCGACCTGGCGTTGTTAGGCCGTTTTTATGCCGAAGCGCTGGTGGATTCCGGTATTGAATTTGATCTGCTGTTTGGCCCCGCGTACAAAGGTATTCCGATCGCGACGACGACGGCGGTTGCGCTGGCGGAACATCACGATAAAGACCTGCCGTACTGCTTTAACCGCAAAGAGGCAAAAGATCATGGCGAAGGCGGGAGTCTGGTGGGCAGCGCGCTACAGGGCCGCGTGATGCTGGTGGATGACGTGATTACCGCAGGTACGGCGATTCGCGAGTCGATGGAGATTATTCAGGCGCACGGGGCTACGCTGGCTGGCGTACTGATTTCGCTGGATCGTCAGGAACGTGGCCGCGGCGAGATTTCCGCGATTCAGGAAGTGGAGCGCGACTATGGCTGTAAGGTTATCTCCATCATTACGCTGAAAGACCTGATTGCCTATCTGGAAGAAAAACCTGATATGGCTGAGCATCTGGCGGCTGTGCGAGCATACCGGGAAGAATTTGGCGTGTAAGCGAATTGCCCGGTGGCGCTTTACCGGGCTTATGTTTCTGTCGCCTGGATAAGGCGTGAGCCACTATCCAGTCAGCGTTACTGTAGCTGAGCGGCAATGAGCGGCCAGCGGGCGTCGAAATCGTCCGTTGGGCGGTATTTAAATTCGCTACGCACGAACCGTGAAAGCATACCTTCACAGAAGGCTAACAGCTGGCTTGCCAGCAGATTTTCATCCGTCGTGTAGCCTTCGCCTTCACGCATTCTTTTTTCTCGTAGCACCTGGCGGAGCTGCGCTTCGATGCGTTCAAAAAGCTGATTAATGCGCCCCTGCAGGCGATCCTGTTCAAACATCAGCGCATGCCCGGTAAGAATGCGCGTCAGGCCAGGGTTGCGTTCGCCAAAACCCAGAATCAGCAACACAATCAGGCGCAAACGCGTGCTGGTGTTTTTTTCATCTTTTAAAATCAGATTGATACGGGTAATCAGACTATCTTCGATAAACTCAATCAGGCTATCGAACATGCGGGTCTTGCTGGGAAAATGGCGGTATAGCGCCGCTTCGGAAACGCCGACCGAGGCCGCCAGTTTTGCCGTCGTGATGCGTTGGCTTCCATCGCTGGATTCAAGCATCAGCGCCAGTGACTGAAGTATTTCTTCGCGACGATTCCTTTTCGCAGTTTGTTTTTCTGCCATGTTACAAAATACCCCTGAAAATAAGCACTTGCCAGGCGAGCACCCACGCTATAACCGCAAACTCAGCGCTTGCGGCAGTATTATGACGTTATGGGGATGCGTAAAATTTACTTACGGCCAGAATGACCGAAGCCGCCCTCGCCACGTTCGGTGGCGTCAAATGCTTCCACCAGATTAAATTCGGCCTGAACGACCGGAACAAACACCATTTGCGCGATACGTTCGCCCGGTTCAATGGTAAAACTGTCCTGACCACGGTTCCAGATCGAAACCATCAGTTGCCCCTGATAATCGGAATCAATCAGCCCGACCAGGTTGCCCAGCACGATACCATGTTTATGGCCCAGGCCAGAACGCGGCAACATGACTGCCGCCAGTGATGGATCGGCGATATGAATGGCCAATCCGGTAGGCACCAACGTCGTTGCGCCAGGCGCCAGTTCTACGGCGTCGTCGAGACAGGCGCGCAGGTCAAGTCCGGCAGAACCAGAAGTAGCATAAGTCGGCAGCGGAAACTGCTGACCAACACGCGGGTCCAGAATCTTAACGTCGATTTTTTTCATCATAACGGGTCACGATCTCGTCGAGTAATAATTGGCCCAGGAGTTCTTTCCGCTCAAGCGGTAAGACTTTATCTCCATCCTGCCAGAAAAGGTGTAAAGCGTTTTTATCGCTATTAAATCCCTGATTTGAAAGAGAAACATCATTTGCACAAATCAGGTCAAGGTTTTTACGGATACGTTTTTGCCGGGCGTATTCTTCCACATTATTCGTTTCCGCGGCAAACCCAACAACATAGGGGCGATTGTCACTGAGTGCGGCCACCCCGGCGACAATGTCCGGGTTTTTGACCATTTTTATTAGTAATTCATCACCTTGCGCCGCCTGTTTTTTGATTTTTTCGCTGGCGATAGTCTCTGCGCGATAGTCAGCCACGGCGGCGCAGCTAATGAAAATGTGCTGCTGTTGAACGGCGGCCTGAACAGCGGCTTCCATGTCCAGCGCGGTTATGACATCAACCCGTTTTACAAAAGGCGGCGTTGGTAACGAAACGGGGCCGGAGACCAGCGTGACATTTGCGCCGCGACGCGCTGCGGCCGCCGCAATAGCGAAGCCCATTTTACCTGAGCTGTGGTTGGAAATATAACGCACCGGGTCGAGCGGTTCGCGCGTCGGGCCTGCCGTAATCATGATATTAAGATGTCGCAAATCGTTGACGGCAGCGATTTGCGCGGCGGCCTTATCAACGATAACTAATGGGTCCAGCATTCGGCCTGGGCCTACATCGCCGCACGCCTGACTGCCGCTATCCGGCCCCCAAATGAACAGGCCGCGAGAGGCGAGCACCTCCAGATTATGTTGCGTGGCGGCAGCGCGGTACATCTGTTGGTTCATGGCCGGAAGAACGGCCACCGGGGCTGGCGTCGCCAGGCAGATGGTGGAGACTAAATCATTAGCCATACCCGATGCTACACGGGCGATCAGATCGGCGGTCGCGGGGGCAAGAATCACCAGGTCGGCCCATTTCCCCAACTCGATATGCCCCATCGCGGCTTCGGCGGCAGGGTCAAGCAGACTGTCGGATACGGGATAGCCCGACACTGCCTGTAAGCTCAGGGGGGTAATAAAGGCTTTTGCCGCCTCGGTCATTGCCACGCGCACGTCAGCGCCGCGCTCACGTAAACGGCGCACCAGCTCCGGCGTTTTATACGCAGCGATACCGCCGCTAACGCCGAGAACAATTTTTTTACCGGCCAGGCTCATCATGTCTTTCCTGTTGGGTGACTTTGAAAGGCGGCTATTTTATCACAATCTCTACGGCGTCGTGTCTTTGCCTGCGCTCCACTTTGCGAGGCGCTACGCAAGAACAAAATCGGGGCGTCGATCTCTCCCAAAGGCTGTGCCACTATGCCGCTTCCTTAAAAAAGGAGGTGCGCGTATGGATACGTTGGACGAATTATTACCGCGTGAAAAAATGCTCAGATCCGGCATTGCTTCCCTCAGCGACGTGGAGTTGCTGGCGCTTTTTTTACGTACCGGCACGCCGGGAAAAGATGTTATGACGTTGGCAAAAGAGATATTGCAGCACTTTGGGTCGCTGTATGGCCTGCTGTCGGCGGACTTTGCGCAGTTTCGCGGCGTAAACGGCATCGGCCTGGCGAAATTCGCGCAGTTGAAAGGCATTGCTGAGCTGGCAAGGCGCTATTACAGCGTGCGCATGAATGAGGAAAGTGCGTTGCTGAGTCCGGAAATGACGCGGGAATTTCTGCAAAGCCAACTGACGGGCGAAGAGCGTGAGATCTTTCTGGTGATCTTCCTTGATGCCCAGCACCGGGTGCTCCAGCACAGCCGCCTGTTTTCCGGCACGCTTAACCACGTAGAGGTGCATCCGCGTGAGATTGTTCGGGAAGCGATTAAACTCAATGCTTCAGCGGTCATTCTGGCGCATAACCACCCTTCAGGCTGCGCAGAGCCAAGTAAAGCAGATAAACTTATCACTGAGCGCGTGATAAAGTGTTGCCAGTTTATGGATATCCGGGTGCTCGATCACCTGATAATTGGGCGCGGAGAGTACGTTTCTTTTGCCGAACGCGGCTGGATTTAAGACTCTTTGCGCGATCCATCGGGATCTTTGTCTGTTCGGGACTTGAGCATATCGCCGGGTCAGCGTATACTACGCCACCTTTGAGAATCTCGGGTTTGGCATTTGGGCCTGGCAATCGAGAGTTCAATAGAACTGCGCGATGACCAGGCTGTAAAGCCTGACGAGGCGCCGATACCCCATACGAAGCTCGAGCTAATTTGATTTTTGGAGAATAGACATGTCCCGAGTCTGCCAAGTTACTGGCAAGCGTCCGGTGACCGGTAACAACCGTTCCCACGCACTGAACGCGACTAAACGCCGTTTCCTGCCTAACCTGCACTCTCACCGTTTCTGGGTTGAGAGCGAGAAGCGTTTTGTCACCCTGCGTGTATCTGCTAAAGGTATGCGTATCATCGATAAAAAAGGCATCGAAACAGTTCTGTCTGAACTGCGTGCCCGTGGCGAAAAGTACTAAGTACTAAGAGGAAATAAATCATGGCTAAAGGTATTCGTGAGAAAATCAAGCTGGTTTCTTCTGCTGGTACTGGTCACTTCTATACCACTACGAAGAACAAACGTACTAAACCGGAAAAACTGGAACTGAAAAAATTCGATCCAGTTGTCCGTCAGCACGTGATCTACAAAGAAGCGAAAATCAAATAATTCTCGCTTTGATGTAACAAAAACCTCGCTTCGGCGGGGTTTTTTGTTTTCTGGCCGTCCCCATATTAATGAGACCTGCCACACAGCCGGAGACGTTATGCCTGAATTACCCGAAGTTGAAACCAGCCGCCGGGGTATTGAACCCCATTTAGTTGGCGCTACTATCCTGCACGCCCATATCCGTAACGGCCGTCTGCGCTGGCCGGTTTCAGATGAAATTTATCGTCTGAGCGATACACCCGTCCTTAGCGTTCAGCGTCGTGCTAAATATCTACTGCTGGAGCTGCCTGACGGCTGGATAATTATTCACCTGGGGATGTCGGGAAGCTTGCGGATACTGCCGGAAGCGCTGCCGGCGGAAAAGCACGACCATGTCGATTTGGTGATGAGCAACGGCAAAATTCTACGTTATACCGATCCTCGCCGCTTTGGCGCCTGGTTATGGACCAAAGAGCTGGAAGGGCATAACGTACTGGCGCATCTGGGACCGGAGCCGCTAAGCGATGAGTTTAATGGCGAATATTTGCAGCAGAAATGCGCGAAGAAGAAGACGGCGATTAAACCCTGGCTGATGGATAACAAGCTGGTGGTCGGCGTGGGGAATATCTACGCCAGCGAGTCGCTGTTTGCCGCTGGTATTCACCCTGACCGCCTGGCGTCGTCACTCTCGACAGAGGAGTGCGATCTGCTGGCGCGGGTGATTAAAGCCGTTTTGCTGCGCTCTATTGAACAAGGCGGGACAACGCTGAAGGATTTTCTGCAAAGCGATGGGAAACCGGGCTATTTTGCGCAGGAGTTGCAGGTGTACGGGCGCAAAGGCGAGCCGTGTCGGGTATGCGGTACGCCGATAGTCGCAACGAAACACGCACAGCGTGCGACGTTCTATTGCCGTCACTGTCAGAAGTAAAACGCCAGGCCGGCAAGGAAGGATACTTATTTCAACTTATCCATTAGCGCCTGATGCACATTGTCCGGCAGAAAGTGGGTCACATCGCCCTGATGGCGCGCCACTTCTTTGACCAGCGACGATGAGATAAACGACCACTCTTTGGACGGCATCAGGAAAACGCTTTCCAGTTGCGGCATCAGATGGCGATTCATATGCGCCAACTGCATTTCATATTCAAAATCCGCCACCGCGCGCAGACCACGAATCAGGATATTCGCCTGTCTGTCGCGGGCGAAATTGGCCATCAGGTCGCTAAAGCCCACCACCTCTACGTTACCCAGGTGTGCGGTCGCTTTTTGCGCCAGCGCCACACGTTCGTCCAGGGTGAACATGGGTTTCTTGCCGGGGCTGGCGGCGATAGCCAGAATGACATGGTCGAACATCTGCGTTGCGCGCGTCACAATATCGAGATGACCGTTAGTAATCGGATCAAACGTACCTGGATAAATCGCCCGTTTTTGCATGACAGTCCTCAATGCGTTTTCGGTGGCAGATAAGGTTCCAGCAGTTGCAGCAGACGCTGGAGCGCGCCCTGATTTTGATACAGCACTTCAACTGCGTGACGTCCGTAGAAATTACGATAATCAGCGTCGGTCAGTAAAGAGGAAACTTCTTTTGCCAGCGTAGCCGCATCGGTAATCGTGATAAGTCCGCTCGCCTGATCCAGACGGGCGCAAATATCTTTAAAGTTAAAGGTATGCGGACCCATCAGTACCGGAATCGCATGAGCGGCAGCCTCCAGCGGGTTATGACCGCCGCGTTCAACCAGCGAACCACCAACAAAGGCGAGATCGGCAATGCCATAGAGCAACATTAATTCGCCCATGGTATCGCCTACCACGACCTGGGTGCTGGCGGACGGCACTTCGCCCGAAGAGCGAGTGATGTAGCTTAACCCTGCCTGACGCACAAGATTGATAGCATCCGGGAAACGCTCCGGATGGCGGGGCACCAGAATCAGTAATAAATTCGGGAATTGATGTAATAACGCTTGGTGAGCGGCGATAACGATACTCTCTTCGCCATCGTGGGTGCTGGTGGCAATCCAGACCGGACGGTGCGGCGCCCACTGGCGGCGTAGCGTAACGGCTTTAGCCGCCAGTTGTGGCGTAACTGAAATATCAAATTTCAGACTGCCGGTGACCGTGACCTGATTGTTCTTCGCGCCCAATGCCACAAAGCGTTCGCCATCTTCTTCGTTTTGCGCGGCAATCAGGGTGATACGGCGCAGGAGCGTACGGACAAACTTGCCAAGCTTCGCATAACCCGCGGCGGAGCGGGCGGAAAGCCGCGCATTAGCGATAACCAGCGGAATATGACGTTTGTGCAGCGCAGCAATCAGATTTGGCCAGAGCTCAGTCTCCATGATCAATACCAGCTTAGGATCAATCTTATTGAGGAAACGATTGAGCGCATCGGGCAAATCATAAGGCAAGTAAACGTGCTGAACATCGTTGCCAAAGGCGGACTGGACGCGCTCCGAGCCGGTCGGCGTCATGGTCGTTACGGTAATAGGCAGATCGGGATAGCGATGGCGTAGAGCGCGGACCAATGGGATGGCCGCCAGAGTTTCGCCCACCGAGACGGAATGCAGCATGATTCCGCCCGGTTTCAACGGACGGCGGTAGAATCCGTAGCGTTCACCCCAGCGCTTACGATAGGCCGGCGCTTTACGTCCACGCACCCAAAGCCGTATCCAGATCAGAGGCTGAATAAGGTAGAGAAGAGCGGTGTAAAGCAATTCGAGCATAGTAAATAGCTGACTTATGGATGTGCTGGGGATTCTATGTATTTAGCCTGGGCTTTACCATTACTTTTCCCATTTTTGCGCCAAATTGGCTCAGAAGCGAGGATTCCAGGCGCTGAACCCCATTATTTTTGCATTTTTACGCAATCCATTGAAATTTGCCGCCCTTGTCGCCCCAGACAATGGGAATGACCATTCACAAGAGAGGGATAAATTAATATCTCTTTGAATTTATGATTAAAAAAATGATTGTGTATAAAAATTATTCGTATCGGATTGCTGCGAAAGAAGTGTTACACTAGCGCATCTAAAATGAGTGCGGTATTAGCCATCGGGTTGCTGTGAAGCCTGGGGCGGTAGCGTGCTTTTTTCTGCTTATTTATCCGGACAATTTCAACCAAAGAGTCGCTTGTGGAAAAGCCATTTCGAAGAATTCTGATTATAAAAATGCGTTTTCATGGAGACATGTTACTTACCACCCCTGTCATCAGCACGCTGAAGCAGAATTATCCCGATGCAAAAATCGATGTGCTTCTTTACCAGAACACCATACCGATATTGTCGGAAAATCCGGAGATTAATGCACTCTACGGCATCAGTAACAAAGGCGCAGGAACAAAAGAGAAGATCAAAAACGCGCTATCGTTAATCAAAAAATTGCGTGCTAACTCGTATGATCTGGTCGTCAATCTCACCGATCAGTGGAGCGTGGCGCTTATTGTGCGTTTTTTAAACGCAAAAATAAAAATCTCGCAGGATTTCGGTAATCGTCAGTCTGCTTTATGGAAAAAAAGCTTTACGCATTTAGTACCTTATGCGGGAGAACATGCTGTTGAGCGCACATTATCCGCGCTAAAGCCGTTAGCGCTAAAACAGTATGTCACGGAAACCACCATGAGCTATCGCCCGGAACATTGGGAAAACATGCGACAACAGCTCAAACAACTTGGTGTGACCCGACAATATGTTGTTATTCAGCCTACGGCACGGCAGCTATTTAAGTGCTGGGATAATGATAAATTCTCGCAGGTTATTGATGCCGTGCAGCGCCGCGGTTATCAAGTTGTACTGACGTCAGGCCCGGCCGCAGACGAGATGGCCTGCGTGGATGCTATTGCACGCGGCTGTGAAACAAAACCGGTTACTGGTCTGGCGGGTAAAACTCGCTTTCCTGAATTGGGCGCGTTGATTGACCATGCGGATCTCTTTATCGGCGTTGATTCGGCCCCTGGTCATATTGCCGCAGCAGTCAAAACGCCGGTCATTTGCCTTTTCGGCGCGACGGATCATGTGTTCTGGCGTCCCTGGACCGACGACATCATTCAGTTTTGGGCAGGCAATTATCAGCCGATGCCTGAACGGCATGAGCTTGATCGTAATAAAAAATACCTTTCCGTGATTCCGGCTGAAGATGTTATCGCCGCGACGGAAAAAATGCTGCCGCATGAGGCACGCACCATAGATTTGGACAGCCTGCTATGAGAGTTGCCTTTTGCTTATATAAGTATTTTCCTTTTGGCGGTCTGCAGCGTGATTTTATGCGCATTGCCCAAACCGTGGCGGCGCGAGGTCATCAGGTTCGTGTTTATACTCAGTCATGGGAAGGGGAATGCCCGGATAACTTTGAATTAATCCGCGTGCCGGTTAAATCCCGGACGAACCACGGTCGTAACGCAGAATATTATGCCTGGGTGCAACACCATTTGCGCGACCACCCTGTCGATCGGGTGGTTGGATTCAATAAGATGCCGGGCCTTGATGTGTATTACGCCGCAGACGTGTGTTATGCCGAAAAAGTCGCACAGGAAAAAGGTTTTTTCTATCGCCTGACATCACGCTATCGGCATTATGCTGCTTTTGAACGCGCCACGTTTGAACACGGCAAGCCGACGCAACTATTAATGCTGACGAATAAGCAGATTGCTGACTTCCAAAAACATTATCAGACTGAAGCGGAGCGTTTCCATATTCTTCCTCCGGGGATTTACCCGGACAGAAAATATAGCCAACAGATCCCAAACAGTCGTCAAATTTATCGTCAGAAAAATGGTATCTCAGAACAGCAAAAATTACTGTTGCAAGTAGGGTCTGACTTTACCCGTAAAGGTGTGGATCGCTCTATTGAAGCGCTGGCATCGCTACCCGAATCTTTACGGCAAAATACGGTGCTCTATGTTGTCGGGCAGGATAAGCCGAAGAAGTTTGCAGCACTGGCTGAAAGAAGCGGCGTCGGCACGAATGTGCATTTTTTCTCCGGACGTAATGATATCGCGGAGTTAATGGCGGCAGCCGACCTTTTACTGCACCCAGCCTATCAGGAAGCTGCTGGTATTGTTTTGCTGGAAGCCATTACTGCTGGTTTGCCGGTGCTGACAACCGCGGTGTGCGGTTATGCACATTATATTGTGGATGCAAACTGTGGCGAAGCGATGACTGAACCATTCCGCCAGGATGCGTTAAATGAGGTTTTACTCAAAGCGCTGACACAGCCTTCCTTACGCAACGCCTGGGCTGAAAATGCGCGGTATTATGCTGATACCCAGGATTTATACAGCTTACCGGAGAAGGCCGCAGATATTATTACAGGTGATTTAGATGGTTGAGCTGAAAGCGCCGTTAACCACACTATGGCGCGGTAAAGATGCTTTTGAGGAAGTGAAAACGTTACAGGGCGAAGTGTTCAGAGAGCTGGAGACGCGTCGAACATTGCGGTTTGAGCTGGACGGTAAAAGCTACTTCCTGAAGTGGCATAAAGGCACTTCGCTGAAAGAAATTGTGAAGAACCTGATTTCGTTACGTATGCCTGTTCTGGGCGCTGACAGAGAATGGCACGCCATTCATCGTCTACATGAGCTGGGCGTTGATACGATGCACGGTGTTGGTTTTGGTGAAAAAGGCGTAAACCCGCTAACCAGAACATCATTTATTATCACCGAAGATTTAACGCCTACCATTAGCCTTGAAGACTACTGTGCTGACTGGGCTGTTAATCCACCGGACGCGCAGGTGAAGTGGATGATCATTAAGCGTGTTGCGACTATGGTACGTAAAATGCACGCCGGGGGAATTAACCATCGCGACTGTTATATTTGCCACTTTCTTCTGCATTTACCTTTCACTGGTCGCGAAGAGGATTTAAAAATCTCCGTAATCGACCTGCATCGCGCGCAGATACGCCAGCACGTTCCCCTTCGCTGGCGTGACAAAGATTTAATTGGGCTTTATTTTTCTTCAATGAATATTGGCCTGACTCAGCGAGATATATTCCGGTTTATGCGTGAGTATTTCTCTCTCCCCCTGCGAGAGATTTTGCAAAAAGAATCGGGGTTGATTCATCAGGCAGATGTTAAAGCCGCTCGAATTAAAGAAAGGACAATAAGAAAAAATCTGTAATTATAATAATTATGCACTCAGTGAGTAATTTATGAGTGAGACAAGGATAGACAGAATGTCTAACATTAAAAGTTATATTTCAAACCAAAAAAACATAATTCAACATGATGATTTTTTTGGAAGAAGACTGGACATTGCTCTTTGCTTTGATCATGGTTTTATAATGCCAGCAGGTGTGGCAATATATTCCATTATCGAAAATAATAAAGATATTGACTACGCCTTAAAGCAAAAAGAGAGATGTCAGGTAAAAATTACTCTATAGGGTTATATTACTATTTTTGCTATTTAATATCTAAAGTCTTTAGATTAAGGTTTTAACTCTGGGGTATATATGAAAATAGCTTTTATTGGCGAAGCGGTATCCGGTTTTGGAGGGATGGAAACCGTTATTAGCAACGTTATCCATACGTTTGAAAATAGCTCTCCGAAAATCAACTGTGAAATGTTTTTCTTTTGTCGTAATGACAAAATGGATAAAGCATGGCTAAAAGAGATTAAATATGCGCAATCATTCTCAAATATAAAATTAAGTTTCCTTCGTCGAGCTAAGCATGTTTATAATTTTAGTCAGTGGCTGAAAGAAACGTCACCAGATATTGTGATATGTATTGATGTCATCTCATGTCTTTATGCCAATAAAGCACGAAAGAAAAGTGGTAAACAGTTTACTATTTTCTCGTGGCCGCATTTTTCGCTCGACCATAAAAAACATGCAGAATGTATAACGTACGCGGATTATCATCTGGCCATCAGTAGTGGTATTAAAGAACAGATGATGGCACGGGGTATCTCAGCGCAAGATATTAGCGTCGTTTATAATCCTGTCTCTATTAAAACAATCATTGTGCCGCAGCCTGAGTGCGATAAACCCGCTGTATTTCTCTATGTAGGGCGTCTTAAATTTGAAGGGCAGAAAAGAGTTAAAGATTTATTTGATGGCTTAGCTCGTACGACAGGGGAATGGCAGTTACATATTATTGGTGATGGCTCAGATTTTGAAAAGTGCCAGTCCTATAGTCGGGAGCTTGGTATTGAGCAGCGTGTGATCTGGTACGGTTGGCAAAGCGCGCCGTGGCAAGTTGTACAGCAAAAAATAAAAAATGTCACCGCGTTACTACTTACCTCTGCATTTGAGGGATTTCCTATGACCCTGCTGGAAGCAATGTCATATGGAATTCCGTGTATTAGTTCTGATTGTATGTCTGGCCCGCGCGATATGATTAAACCCGGTTTGAATGGTGAGCTTTACACCCCGGGGGCTATAGATGATTTTGTAGGGCATCTTAATCGCGTTATTTCTGGTGAAATAAAATATCAGCATGATATTATTCCCGGCACGATTGAGAGATTTTACGATGTGCTATATTTTAAAAATTTTAATAATGCGATATTCTCGAAATTACAAAAGTGATCACTATGAGCAGAAAATATTTTGAAGAAGAAGTCATTCAACAGACTTTAGATTATAACTATGCACAACATAGTGATGCTGATAAATTTAATATAGCTTATGGGATTGATAAAAACTTTCTTTTTGGCTGTGGTGTCTCTATTGCATCGGTTCTCCTTGCTAACCCAGAGAAGGCGTTAGCTTTCCATGTTTTTACCGATTTCTTTGACTCTGAAGACCAGCAGCGATTTGAGGCATTAGCAAAACAGTACGCTACGCAGATTGTTGTTTACCTGATCGACTGTGAGCGCTTAAAATCGCTACCCAGTACCAAAAACTGGACCTATGCAACATACTTTAGATTCATTATCGCCGATTATTTTTCAGATAAAACAGATAGAGTACTTTATCTGGATGCAGATATTGCATGTAAAGGGAGTATTCAAGAACTTATTGATCTTAATTTCGCTGAAAATGAGTTTGCGGCGGTTGTTTCTGAAGGCGAGTTGGAGTGGTGGACTAAGCGCTCGGTTAGCCTGGCAACGCCTGGGCTGGTTTCTGGCTATTTTAATGCTGGTTTTATTTTAATTAACATACCTCTTTGGACCGCAGAAAATATCTCTAAGAAAGCGATTGAAATGCTAAAAGATCCGGAGGTAGTACAGCGCATAACGCACCTTGATCAGGATGTATTAAATATATTGTTAGTGAATAAAGCGCGTTTTGTTGATAAAAAATTTAATACACAATTTAGTCTTAACTATGAATTAAAAGATTCAGTTATTAATCCAGTCGATGCTGAGACTGTATTTGTTCATTATATCGGACCAACGAAGCCCTGGCATAGTTGGGGGGCTTATCCTGTGTCACAATATTTTTTACAGGCTAAGAGCAACTCACCATGGTCTCATTGTGCACTTTTAAATCCAGTCACTAGCCATCAGTTACGTTATGCGGCAAAGCATATGTTTAATCAGAAGCATTATACTTCGGGTATAAATTACTATATAGCCTACTTTAAACGTAAACTTCTTGAATAAAACCCATAGGTGATGTAATGGATTCATTTCCTGAGATAGAAATAGCTGAATATAAAATTTTTGATGAAAGTAATAATAATGATAATAACGTATTAAACATTTCTTATGGCGTTGATGAAAACTATCTTGATGGTGTGGGGGTATCAATCGCTTCAGTTGTATTAAACAATAATATCCCGCTCGCTTTTCACATTATTTGTGATTCATACTCCCCGTGTTTTGTAAAGTATATAGAGCGTTTAGCCGTACAGCATCACATAAAAATTTCTCTTTATCTTATTAAAGTAGAAAGCCTTGAGGTATTGCCTCAAACTAAAGTATGGTCGAGAGCAATGTATTTTCGTTTATTTGCTTTCGATTATCTCAGCAAGAAGGTAAACACCTTACTTTATTTGGATGCCGATGTTGTATGCAAAGGATCTTTGCAAGATCTTTTACAGCTTGATCTGACAGAGAAGATCGCTGCGGTCGTAAAAGATGTTGATTCCATCCAGAATAAGGTAAATGAGAGATTAAGCGCTTTTAATTTACAAGGTGGTTATTTTAACTCCGGCGTGGTTTTTGTTAACCTGAAACTATGGAAAGAGAATGCCTTAACTGAAAAGGCATTTTTACTTCTGGCAGGTAAAGAGGCTGACTCTTTTAAATATCCCGATCAGGATGTTTTGAATATTCTCCTACAGGACAAAGTCATTTTTCTGCCGCGACCATATAATACCATTTATACTATCAAAAGTGAGTTGAAAGATAAGTCACATAAAAAATATAGCAATATAATTAATGATAATACTGTTTTAATTCATTATACGGGCGCTACAAAACCATGGCATGCCTGGGCAAATTATCCTTCAGTTATCTATTATAAAAATGCACGACTGAACTCGCCCTGGAAAGATTCTCCTGCAAAAGATGCGCGTACCATAGTTGAATTTAAGAAGCGATATAAACATCTTCTCGTGCAGGTGCATTATTTTAAAGGCCTTCTGGCTGGAAGCGCATATCTTTATCGTAAACTTTTCCACAAATAATTCCCCTGCCTAAATCTCCATTATGATTATTGAAAAAAAGATTAAAAACTATACCGTCTTTGTCAAAAAAGACGGTGAAAAATACATTGAGATATTCAAAGATTTTCTATCTTATAATCATCAGGTTATTAAAGTCTTCCGTAATATAGAAGATACAAAAGTTGTATTGATTAATACAGACTACGGAAAATATATTCTCAAAGTATTTAGTCCAAAAGTAAAAAATACTGAACGCTTTTTCAAATCGTTAGTAAAAGGAGATTACTACGAAAAGCTTTTTCATCAGACAGATCGTGTGCGGCGTGAAGGGTTTGCGGCGCTTAATGATTTTTACCTGCTGGCGGAAATTAAAACATTACGCTATGTAAAAACATACGTGATGATAATTGAGTATATTGAAGGTATTGAACTTGTTGATATGCCAGAAATTTCTGACGAAGTGAGAGGAAAAATCAAACAGTCGATATATTCTCTGCATCAGCATGGTATGGTTTCGGGCGATCCCCATAAAGGTAACTTTATCCTGCAAGGCAATGAGATCAGAATTATTGATTTGTCCGGAAAAAGACCTTCCAGACAACGAAAAGCAAAGGATCGTATTGATTTAGAAAGACATTATGGTATCAAAAATAATGTGAGAGATATCGGATTTTACTTATTGATTTATAAGAAAAAACTTCGAAATTTCCTTCGTCGTATTAAGGGTAAGGAAAAGCGCTGATCAATGTAGCACGTTTGGTTTAATTTAAGGGGCTGCCTGACTTTTATTTGCTGCAGCGTTATGACATACTTGAGAGAATTTGAGATGTAATATTAGTTATTGAATATAACATTTATTTATAGGTTGCATGATAAACATACGAGTTTTTTATGGGCAGCGTTAACTTCATAACTCACGCCGATGTTCTGCAACTTATTGCGAAAAGAACGGCTGAAGATTGTATTATTTTTCTTTCTGGTCCTACGTCCAGAAAGACGCCGCTGTCCTTGTTACGAATGAAAGATGTCATTGCAGTCAATGGTTCTGTTCAATATTTGCTAAACAATAACGTCAAGCCATTTTTGTACCTTCTGACGGATGTTCGCTTCCTCCATCGTCGGCGCGAAGATTTTTATAACTTTAGCCGTAACAGTCAGTTTACTATCGTCAATCTTGATGTGTACGAACAGGCTTCAGTGGATGATCAAAAATATATTGAAGAAAACTGTTTAATTATTCGCTCCTTTTATCGCCGAGAAAAAGGGGGCTTTTTAAAGAAAATTAAATTTAATATCCTCAAGCGGGTTCATAAAGCATTACTTATTTCAGTTCCCCTTTCGAAAAGAGGGCGACTGGCTGGATTTTGCAAGGATATCAGCATCGGGTATTGCTCTTGCCATACTATTGCTTATACCGCTATTCAGGTTGCCTATTCCCTCAAGTATGGCCGTATTATATGTTCTGGGCTTGACTTAACAGGGAGTTGCTCACGTTTCTATGACGAATCTACCAGCCCTATGCCATCTGAGCTTAGTAAAGACCTGTTTAAAATACTGCCATTTTTTACTTTTATGAGAAAAAATGTGAGTGATTTAAATATCTTTAATTTATCAGATGATACTGCAATTCATTACGATATTATTCCATATATTACAGCCTCGGAACTTGAGGATGAAATATATTACGATAAAATTGTCTAGACACTAGATAAATCATTATTTTGCGTTGCTTCGGCACGCATTTCTTTTTCTATAACATTTCTTTTTCTATAAAGTTAACTATTCTGGATTATAGCTATTATGATTAAAAAAATCATATTTACTGTTACTCCTATATTTTCAATTCCTCCTCGTGGTGCGGCTGCGGTAGAAACCTGGATTTACCAGGTTGCAAAACGACTATCAATACCGAGTACTATTGCTTGTATAAAGAATGCTGGCTATCCTGAATATAATAAAATAAACGATAACTGTGATATTCATTACATTGGGTTTAGTAAAGTTTATAAGCGTCTTTTTCAGAAATGGACTCGTCTCGACCCACTACCCTATTCCCAGCGCGTCCTTAATATTAGAGATAAAGTGACTACCCAGAAAGATAGCGTCATTGTTATTCATAATAGTATGAAACTGTATCGGCAGATCAGAGAGCGCAATCCGAATGCAAAACTGGTTATGCACATGCATAACGCATTTGAACCAGAACTTCCTGATAACGATGCAAAAATTATCGTGCCCAGTCAGTTTCTTAAAGCGTTTTATGAAGAAAGATTGCCCGCCGCTGCTGTTAGTATTGTGCCTAATGGTTTTTGTGCTGAGACTTATAAAAGAAACCCACAAGATAATCTTCGTCAGCAATTAAATATTGCGGAAGATGCCACCGTTCTCTTATATGCCGGGAGAATTTCGCCTGATAAAGGCATCCTGTTGCTTTTGCAGGCGTTCAAACAATTACGTACCTTAAGAAGTAATATTAAACTTGTCGTTGTTGGCGACCCTTATGCAAGCCGCAAGGGTGAAAAAGCAGAGTATCAAAAGAAAGTACTGGACGCCGCAAAAGAGATTGGAGCTGATTGTATTATGGCTGGGGGGCAATCTCCTGACCAGATGCATAACTTCTATCATATAGCCGATCTGGTTATTGTGCCATCTCAGGTTGAAGAAGCATTTTGCATGGTGGCTGTAGAAGCGATGGCAGCAGGAAAAGCGGTTCTTGCCAGCAAAAAAGGGGGGATTAGCGAATTTGTGTTAGATGGCATAACGGGCTATCACCTCGCAGAGCCTATGTCGAGCGACAGTATAATTAATGATATTAACCGTGCGCTTGCTGATAAGGAACGCCACCAGATTGCCGAAAAAGCAAAATCCCTGGTGTTTTCAAAATACAGTTGGGAAAATGTAGCGCAGCGTTTCGAGGAACAAATGAAAAGCTGGTTTGATAAGTGATTGAGTTCTGATGATGAAAAACGCGCTGATACCGTAATAAGTATCAGCGCGTTTTTTTATCTATTTCTTAGCGCCAGCAGAAAACCAGTAATGATACCAATTTGAGCAATATCGACCTGTTCAAAATTGCCACGAACGATATAAAAACCGACGAAAGATAAAAATAGCAAGAGATGAGCATTGTAGGGGCTTATCTCTACTTTCCTGAAGGTAGAGCTGGCTGTTTCCCTGATGATAGCGCCATATAAATAGGCCAGGCTCGCCAGACCTAATATGCCTGCACTAAACCAGATGTACAGAATGGTATTATGCGGACCGATAGATTCTTTAAAGGTCCACGTTGGATAATCGACAACGCGTTTATTATAAACACTATCATACACATCATTACCATAGCCGTAGCCCTTGATCGGGTTTTCCTGAATCAGTATCCACGCGGTGCCCTGCGTTCCGTTAGTATAACGATATGAGCTATCTGTCTGCTGTAATTTATACAGTAAATGTTCTGGGTCTGGTTTGTTATTATGTTGAGTGATAACCAAAGCGCCGATAATGGCTAATAAAATGGCACCAACTCCTATTAACTTCCGTTGGCGGTTCAGTATTGCCCACAGAACACCTACTATAAGCACCGCCAACCATGCCCCTCGCGATAGGGTTCCCAGGATAAAGAAAAGGTAGATGGCGCTAAGCACCAAAAAAACCAACTTAATTGCATTTTTTCTAAACAGCCAAATATTCAATAATGCTGGAAATAAGAAAACCATGGAATCGGACATATGTCGATGCGCATAGCTTATGAATGGCATAATCCCTTTATTATAGTCCTCGATATACAGAATACTCTCTGCAAGGCAGCGAAGTCCTAAACTTGTTAAAAAGGAGAAAAGTACTATTTTCGCAACCGTTTCTTTTGTTTCATCTTTTAATAGTACGGGAATTAATAAAGTATATAATAAGAAACCCTCCAGTACCGTATTTTCAAATTCCTTGAAGCTTTCTTTCATATCTGGCGATATGAGTATGGAATAAACAAGGATTAATGATAATACTGCTACGCTATAAAATACGCTATTTTTGAAAAGAGGGGGGAAACTTTTCGGTGAGCGTGAGACCTGATAAATCGCGGTGATAACCATAAGTATGATTATCAAATGTTTATAACGCGTAATACCATCCAGAAAATACGTGGCAACAAAAAGAAAAACCAGCGCTTTATTCCAGATCGGTTTCCATTTCTCTTTATTTAACGTTAATGATGTGGTTAGCATCTTTTCTCCACAATAGGTTTGGGATGAGACAGTGTCTCTTTAATGAATCTTTCCAAATACGCTTGTGGCATCTAAATTCGCCAGGTTTTTTTCTGGTGAGCAGCATGCCATTTGGTTCTTCCCATAACCTCCAATTAACCCAGGGTCCGTTGGGCCATATAGCGTAATATTCGGTCTGTCGAGCGCGGCGGTGAGATGGCTCAGGCCGGTATCAACCGATACGACAAATTTTGCGCCAGCCAGCACTCTGGCGACCTCCTCCAGGCTCATGCGCGGTAACACATCCACATAGTCAAAGCCTTCGGCCAGTCGTTTAGCACGGGCCTCCTCATGAGGTGCGCCCCAGGGAAGTTTTATCCGTAATCCGGTGTTGCCCACCATACCGATAAGCTCGCGCCAGTTTGCTTCCGGCCAGTGTTTATCATCGCGGGTCGTGGCATGTAAAAATACCGCATATGGATCGCTGACCGCCTGCTGGCAATGCAGAAAATGTTTTGCGATGGCATAATCGCCCTGCGACTGCGGTTTATCGTATCCCAGGCTTTTGGCGAACAGCTCGCGCGTCCGCTCAACCGCATGTTGTTGCTTTGCGATATGGTGTTTACGGTTATAAAACAGGCTGGCCAGCGGTTCGCGGGCAGTACTCCAGTCCATACCGTGCTTTATCCCATGCGCCAGACGCGTCACCAGCGCCGCGCTTTTCACCAGCCCCTGCGCATCAATCACAGCGTCGTATTGGTATGCGCATACCGCCCGATGAAAGGCTGTGCGTTCCGCTTTAATGGGCGCGGAAAACCAGGCTTTGCGCCAACGGCGAATAGCGACGGGAATCACGCGATCGACAGCACTGTGCCAGGACGGAATTTGCGCAAACCCTTCTTCGACAACCCAGTCAAATTGAATCCCTGGAATAGCCTGTTGCGCGTCGGTAAGCGCAGGCAGGGTATGTAATACGTCGCCCATCGATGATGTTTTAACGATCAAAACCCGCATTAAACGCCCTCTTCCGACAACAGCGAATGAAGCTCTTCCAGAACCCGCTGCGGCGTGATATCGATCAGGCTCTGGTGATAGCCTTGCGCCGTATCGCCTTTACGCACTTTGTGATAACCCGTAATGAGACGAATCACCCGGGCCTTATGAGACAGCGGTGGCGTGAAATCCGGGCTACTTGGGCCATACAAGGCGACCAGCGGGCGGTCGAGCGCCGCCGCGACGTGCATCAGCCCGGAATCGTTGGTGACGATGGCTTTACAGGCGGCTATCAGAATGACGGCCTGTTCCAGCTGGGTTTCCCCCGCCAGGTTGCGACACCATGCCTGCTGCTCGCTATTCAGCGCTGCCAGGATCTCATTTCCGGCTTCATGGTCTTTTGCCGAGCCAAACAGTACGACCTGATACCCTTCGTTAATGAGCTGCTTTGCCAGTTCGGCGTAGTGATAGTGCGGCCAACGTTTTGCCGGGCCAAATTCCGCGCCGGGGCAAAAGCCGATCAGAGGACGTTCAGAAGATAGTGAAAAGTCGCTGCACATCAGCGACTTTTCACCCTCGCTAACCTGGAGCTGCGGCCAGAGTAGCGGCTGCGGCAGATCTTTCGCCGTGCGCATCACGCCCTTGTCATAAGCCAGCGCCACGTAGCGCTCCACCATCAGCGGCCAGGCGTCCTTATCAAGGACGCGCGCATCGTTCAGCAGGCCATAGCGCATTTCGCCGCGCCAGCCGGTACGGTGCGGGATATTGGCAAAGAAAGGAATCAGCGCCGATTTAAACGAATTTGGCAACACCCAGGCGCGATCGTAGCGCTTCTCTCGCAGGCTATGGCCCAATCTGCGGCGCTCGCCGATTTCCAGCGCGCCGTGGCCCAGCGGCATGGGTATCGCCTCGTTAACTTCCGGCATACGCGATAACAACGGACGGCACCAGGCTGGCGCCATCACGTCGATTATCGCCTGGGGATAGCGCGCTTTAAGCGTGCGATAGAGACTTTGCGACATCATCATGTCGCCCACCCAGGACGGGCCAATGACCAAAATTTTCATACTTACGCGTCGCGGTTCAGCCAGGCCATATACTCCGTGACGCCTTCGGCGACGGTCTTAAAGGGTTTGTCGTAGCCCGCGTTGCGTAGATTGGTTAAATCCGCCTGCGTAAACGCCTGATAGCGGCCTTTCAGCTTATCCGGGAACGGAATGTATTCAATGCTGCCTTTTTTATGGTATGCCAGCGTCGCGTCGGCGACGGCCTGGAAAGATTCCGCACGGCCTGTGCCCAGGTTAAAGATGCCGGACTTACCGCTTTCCAGGAACCACAGGTTAACGGCGGCCACATCGCCCACGTAAACGAAGTCGCGCTTGAAGTTTTCGCTGCCTTCAAACAGTTTCGGGCTTTCGCCGTTGTTTAACTGTGTATTCAGATGAAATGCCACGCTTGCCATGCTGCCTTTATGGCCTTCACGTGGTCCATAGACGTTGAAATAGCGGAAACCGACAATCTGCGAGTTCGCTTCTGGCAGGATCTGGCGCACATATTCATCAAACAGGAATTTAGAATAGCCGTAAACGTTAAGCGGTTTTTCGTATTCGCGCGATTCGATGAAATCAGACGTGCGACCGCCATAGGTGGCGGCAGAAGAGGCATAGAGGAACGGGATTTCGCGCTCAAGACAATAGTGCAGCAGCTCTTTGGAGTATTGATAGTTATTATCCATCATATACTTGCCGTCCCACTCGGTGGTGGAAGAGCAGGCGCCTTCATGGAAAATAGCTTCGATATCGCCGAGCTCTTCTCCGGACATAATCTGGATCAGGAAATCTTCCTTATCCATATAGTCAGCAATGTTCAGATCCACCAGGTTTACAAACTTGGTGCCGTCTTTCAGGTTATCCACCACCAGAATATCGGTGATACCTTTATCATTCAGGGCCTTAACGATATTGCTGCCGATAAAGCCCGCGCCGCCGGTAACGATGATCATAACTGTAACCTTTGAATTATGGTGTCAGAGACTGTCTCAGACATGAATGCTCTTATCATAACACTATTCATCCATTCACTGATAACCCGTGAGGATACGCGTGATTTATGCTGCATTTTAAAGAAGTGATGACGCGTCATCTCGTATCAACGTATCGCTTTGGGTAATATGTGCTGAAATTTGCCCAGTCTGGAGAATCGCAATGCGTGGGGATTTTTACAAACAGTTAACCAACGATCTGGAAACCGCCCGGGTGGAAGGATTGTTTAAAGAAGAGCGCATTATTACATCTGCGCAGCAGGCGGATATCACCGTGGCGGATGGAGGCCACGTTATTAACTTTTGCGCCAATAACTACCTCGGGCTGGCGAATCACCCTGAGCTGATTAATGCCGCAAAAGCGGGTATGGACAGCCACGGTTTCGGTATGGCGTCCGTGCGTTTTATCTGCGGCACCCAGGATAGCCACAAAGCGCTGGAGCAAAAGCTGGCAAGCTTCCTCGGCATGGAAGATGCGATTCTGTATTCCTCCTGTTTCGACGCTAACGGCGGCTTGTTTGAGACGTTGCTGGGCGCGGAAGACGCTATTATTTCCGACGCGCTGAACCACGCGTCTATCATTGACGGCGTGCGTTTGTGTAAAGCGAAGCGCTATCGCTATGCCAACAACGATATGGCAGAGCTGGAAGCGCGGCTGAAAGAGGCGCGTGAGGCCGGCGCGCGTCATGTCCTGATCGCCACCGACGGGGTGTTCTCAATGGATGGCGTCATCGCCAATCTGAAAGGCGTCTGTGATCTGGCCGATAAATACGATGCGCTGGTGATGGTTGATGATTCTCACGCGGTAGGCTTTGTCGGCGAAAACGGTCGCGGTTCCCATGAATACTGCGACGTAATGGGCCGCGTAGATATTATTACCGGTACGCTGGGCAAAGCGTTAGGCGGCGCATCCGGCGGTTATACCGCGGCGCGTAAAGAGGTCGTTGAGTGGTTGCGTCAGCGTTCCCGCCCATATCTGTTCTCCAACTCCCTGGCGCCGGCAATCGTGGCGGCTTCTATTAAAGTGTTGGAGATGGTGGAAGCGGGCGCAGAACTGCGCGATCGCTTGTGGGCGAACGCCCGGCAGTTCCGTGAGCAGATGTCTGCCGCGGGATTTACGCTGGCAGGCGCGGATCACGCCATCATCCCGGTAATGCTGGGAGATGCGGTTGTCGCGCAGAAATTTGCCCGCGAACTGCAAAAAGAGGGCATTTACGTTACCGGTTTCTTCTATCCGGTCGTACCAAAAGGTCAGGCGCGTATTCGTACCCAGATGTCTGCGGCGCATACGCCTGAGCAAATTACGCGTGCGGTAGACGCGTTCACGCGTATTGGTAAACAACTGGGCGTGATTGCCTGAGGATGTAAGATGAAAGCGTTATCCAAACTGAAAGCGGAAGAGGGCATCTGGATGACCGACGTTCCGGAACCGGAAGTCGGCCATAACGATTTGCTGATTAAAATCCGTAAAACAGCCATCTGCGGTACTGACGTTCACATCTATAACTGGGATGACTGGTCGCAAAAAACCATCCCGGTTCCGATGGTCGTGGGGCATGAATATGTCGGCGAAGTGGTCGGCATCGGTCAGGAAGTGAAAGGCTTTAAAATCGGCGATCGCGTCTCCGGCGAAGGTCACATCACCTGCGGTCATTGCCGCAACTGCCGCGGCGGTCGCACTCACCTGTGTCGCAACACCACCGGCGTGGGCGTCAACCGTCCCGGCTGCTTTGCGGAATACCTGGTCATCCCGGCGTTCAATGCGTTTAAAATCCCGGATAACATTTCTGATGATTTAGCCTCTATTTTCGACCCGTTTGGTAATGCGGTGCATACGGCGCTGTCTTTCGATCTGGTCGGCGAAGATGTACTGGTATCGGGGGCGGGGCCAATCGGCGTAATGGCCGCCGCGGTGGCGAAACATGTTGGCGCGCGTCATGTGGTGATTACTGACGTCAATGAATACCGTCTGGAGCTGGCGCGCAAAATGGGCGTCACCCGCGCGGTCAACGTCGCGAAAGAGAGCCTGAACGACGTCATGGCGGAGCTGGGAATGACCGAAGGGTTCGATGTGGGTCTGGAGATGTCCGGCGCGCCGCCGGCGTTTCGTACCATGCTGGACACCATGAATCACGGCGGTCGTATTGCGATGCTGGGGATTCCGCCATCAGATATGTCTATCGACTGGACAAAAGTCATCTTTAAGGGCTTGTTCATTAAAGGTATTTATGGTCGTGAGATGTTCGAAACGTGGTACAAAATGGCGGCGCTGATCCAGTCCGGTCTGGATCTGTCACCGATTATCACCCATCGTTTCTCTATTGATGATTTCCAGAAAGGTTTTGATGCCATGCGTTCAGGCCAGTCAGGAAAAGTTATTCTGAGCTGGGATTAATATGTATATACCCAAAATAATTCGAGTTGCTTAAAGGCGGCAAGGGAGTGAGTCCCCAGGAGCATAGATAACTATATGACTGGGGTGAACGACAAATCTGCCGGGAGCAGATTTGAACGTCGCTTGCGACGGCCCGTCAGGGCGAGGCCCATGGATGGGCCGAGTAATCCGTAGCCAACACATAAGCAACTTGAAGTATGAAGGGTATAGAGACCCGATAATTTTATCGGGTCTGATATACGTTTCATCGTAAAAGGTTGGTGTCATTCGCCAACCTTTTTTGTTAGGGAAAATCTGGAAAGCCGTAAAGAATTGTCATAGACATCAAGCATTCGTAATTGCGCTTTACTCTTATTTTACTCGCTAACGTCACGCTCTACTCTGAGTTTTGTGCTTGCTTTTTACTGTAAAAATTAATTATGGCGGCTTAATAGTTTCTTAATAGAGCCACAGTATAAAGGCAGGGTAAATTAAGGTTTTTCTGGTAATCGTTATGAAAAATAGTAAAACCAAAGTGAGTATCATTGTCCCGTTATATAATGCGGGAGCGGATTTTAATGCTTGCATGGCGTCGTTAATCGCGCAAACGTGGTCGGCGCTGGAAATTATTATTGTGAATGATGGATCGACGGATCATTCCGTTGAGATAGCAAAACATTACGCGGAACATTACCCACATGTTCGACTGCTTCATCAGGCCAATGCTGGCGCATCTGTCGCCCGTAATCTTGGCCTGCAAGCGGCGACCGGCGATTATGTCGCCTTTGTCGATGCGGATGACCAGGTCTACCCGAAGATGTATGAAACGCTGATGACTATGGCGCTTAACGATGATCTGGACGTTGCGCAGTGTAATGCGGACTGGTGCGTCCGAAAAACCGGGCACGCCTGGCAATCTATTCCGACCGATCGTCTGCGTTCCACCGGGGTATTAAGCGGACCGGATTGGTTGCGTATGGCGTTGGCCTCGCGGCGCTGGACGCATGTTGTCTGGATGGGCGTTTATCGACGTGCGTTAATTACCGATAACAATATTACTTTCGTTCCCGGACTACATCATCAGGACATATTATGGTCGACGGAAGTTATGTTTAATGCCACGCGCGTACGTTATACCGAACAATCATTATATAAATATTTCCTGCATGATAATTCGGTAAGCCGTTTGCAAAGACAAGGCAATAAAAATCTTAATTATCAGCGGCATTATATTAAAATTACGCGATTATTAGAAAAGCTCAATCGTGATTATGCCCGTCGTATTCCGATTTACCCGGAATTTCGCCAGCAAATTACCTGGGAAGCGTTACGCGTTTGTCATGCGGTACGTAAAGAGCCTGATATTTTGACCCGCCAGCGTATGATTGCCGAAATTTTTACTTCTGGCATGTATAGACGGATGATGGCTAACGTCCGCAGCGCGAAAGCAGCTTATCAGACGCTGCTCTGGTCCTTCCGGCTGTGGCAATGGCGCGACAAAACCTTGTCGCACCGTCGTATGGCCCGTAAGGCGCTCAATCTGTCTTAGCGCTCACGTTTTTAGGCGCGGCGATTTTCCCCCAGCCTTGCCACTGGTGCTGAAACCAGGTAACCACGGAACTTTGCGTAATGCTCTCGCCGATGACGCTGAAAAAGCGCGTAGCGTAGACCGGTTGCAGCGGTTTTTTCGGCTTGCACATCTTCACGCCGCGGAAGGGATTGCGCGGTGCGTCAATTTTCTGCGGCGTCACACCAGGTCGGGACGTATCTACCTGCGGTTCGTTGAGCAGGCTGCCTGGACGTACCAGGGTGATATCCGCCGGCAGGCGATAAACCATCTGTTGCAGCACGCGCACCGTTGCGGGATGCGGATGACCAATCGCGATAGCGGAACCGTTGCGACGGGCCAGTTCGATAGCGCGATTAAACTGACGACGGATATCCGTCTCGTTTTGCGTATCGTCGAGGAACACTTTGCGCTTGATCACTTTCACACCCGTACCGGATGCCGCGCGCATCGCCTGGCTATTGCCAATCGTCATGCTGTCGAGAAAATAGAGATTGTAATGTTCCAGCGCCTGCATAACTTTTTGCATACCGAACAGGCTGGAAGTCATTGCGCTGCCCATGTGGTTATTAAGCCCGACGGCATACGGCACGTTGTTTACCGCCTCGCGGATAATGCGCTCGATCTTATCGCTGCTCATATCTGGTCGCAGCGTATCCTTCTCCAGCGGCTGTTTGCTTAGCGGCGCCATCGGCAGATGGATTAACACCTCATGCCCGCTATTGTGGGCTTTAGTTGCCATTTCGCGCGCGTGCGGCGCGTTGGGCAGTACGGCGACGGAAATGTTTGGCGGCAGCGCCAGAACCTGGTTTTCCGTGTGCGGGCGATAGCCAAAATCATCAATCACGATGGCGAGCTTGCCAGCGAAAACGGGATGTGCAAACGCCAGCAAAGTGGCCAGCGTGAGAATGGAGCGACGAAACTGAGGCAAAACTTATCTTCCCAACCACGGCTGTGGATTGACGGCCTGACCCTGGCGACGAATTTCGAAATAAAGCGAGGGTCTGCCCTGACCGCCGCTACTGCCCACAAGGGCGATAGGTTGTCCGGCGCGCACCTGCGCGCCTACGCTGACCAGCGCGCTCTGGTTATAGCCGTAAAGGCTCATATCACCTTTACCATGCTCCACGACCACCACCAGGCCATAGCCTTGCAGCCAGTCCGCCAGAATCACCCTGCCGTCGGCGATGGCTTTGACCTCGGTGCCTTCCGACGCGCCGATCACCATCCCCTTCCAACGTAGCTCACCCTGCAGCCGTTCGCCATAGCGATGTAATATCGGGCCGCGTACCGGCCAGTATGCCTGACCGCGTGGCGCGCCCAGACCGCCGGTGCGGGACATTAGCGAACGCTTGCTTTCCGTCGGCTTATAGGTGCTGCCTTTACGCGAGGCTTCCTGCTGCTTATCGCGTACCGCCTGCGCTTCGCGGGCTTCACGCTCCGCTCGCGCTTTGGCCGCCGCTTCCGCCCGCGCGATACTGTTGCGTAGGCGTGATTCGTTGGCGCGCAGTTCGCTTAACTGTTGCTGGCCTTGCTGAATAGACGACTCCAGTCCGGCAAGCGTTTTCTTACGTTCATTACGCGCCTGCTCCAGCTTCGCCTGTTGGGCGCGCTGCTCATACAGCAACGTTTGTTGTTGGCTTTGCTTCTCTTCCAGCTCGGCTTTTTGCGTGGCGACCTGTTCGCGAGTCTGCTTCAGTTCGGCGATAGTCTCCTGGCGCGCCTGGTTCAGATAGCCGAAGTAGGCCTGCAGGCGTTGCCCACGCTGGCTCTCTTCTCCGCTAAGAATAAGCTGAATGCCGGTGTGTTCGCCCTGGCGGAAAGCGGCGTCCAACTGTGCGGCGAGATTACGCTCCTGGCTGGCTTTTTGCTGCTCCAGTTTGGCAATTGAGGCGTTCATCTCATCAATTTGCGCGTTTAACTGATCCAGAGTGCTTTGCGTTTCGCGCAGCTTACGCGCTGCGGCCGAGATGGCCTCTTCCTGGGCTTTCAGTTGTGCCAGGAGGCTGGCGCGCTGCTGCTGCTGCTGGCGTACGTCGCGTTCTTTCGCGGCGATATCGGCCTGAATAGATTTGAGTTGATCACGGTCATCCGCGTGGGCGGAAAAGGCGCACAACAATACGCCAGCGCTAAGTACGCTGGCGTAGAACAAAGGCCTGACTGAAAACGTTCTTGGTTTCACGGCCTGTTGAATGGTGTTAATCGCCTTTCCCCTCATGGGGAGGGATTATTCCACGATGAACAGCGGCTTACCAGTCATCTCTTGCGGGATTTCCATCCCCATCAGCGACAGCATGGTAGGCGCAATGTCTGAAAGTTTGCCGCCTTCGACCGCCTTCACGTTTTTCTCGCCGACATAAATCAGCGGCACCGGCAGGTTGGTGTGGGCGGTATGCGCCTGACCGGTCGCCGGATCGCGCATCTGCTCCGCGTTGCCGTGGTCCGCGGTAATCAACAGTTGTCCACCAACGGACTCAACCGCTTTTGTTACCTGTTCAATGCAGTTATCCAACGCTTCCACCGCTTTGATGGCGGCTTCCATCACGCCGGTATGACCGACCATATCGCCGTTTGGATAGTTACAAATGATGGTGTCGTACTTACCGCTTTCGATCGCCGCGACCAATTTTTCAGTCAATTCTGCAGAGCTCATTTCCGGTTGCAGGTCATAAGTGGCCACTTTCGGTGAGTTGATCAGAATACGCTCTTCACCAGCAAACGGTTCTTCTACGCCGCCGTTAAAGAAAAAGGTTACGTGCGCATATTTTTCCGTTTCGGAAATACGCAGCTGAGTTTTGTCGTTTTTCGCCATCCATTCGCCAAAGGTATTCGCCAGCGACGCTGGTGGGTAGGCAACGGCAGTTTTGATGTCGGCGGCGTATTCGGTCAGCATCACGAAGTTCAGATTAACCACTTTCTTACGCGCAAAGCCGTCGAAATCAGCATTAACGAAAGCGCGGGTAATTTCGCGCGCGCGGTCAGCGCGGAAGTTCATGAAAATCAGCGTGTCGCCGTCTTCCATCGCCGCATCAGCCTGGCCCTCGGCGCGGATAACGGTCGCTTTGACAAACTCATCGTTTTCATCACGAGCGTAAGCGGCCTGCAGGCCAGCCACAGCGGTATCCGCCTGGAATTCGCCCTGGGCCAGGGTCATCAGATCATACGCTTTTTCCACGCGATCCCAACGGTTGTCGCGGTCCATAGCGTAGTAACGACCGACGATAGACGCCACGCGGCCTTTGCCCAGCGCGGCGAATTTGTCTTCGAATTTTTTCAGCGAGGCTTCAGCGCTGCGCGGCGGCGTGTCGCGACCGTCGAGGAAGGCGTGCAGATAGATTTTTTCTGCGCCGCGCTCTGCGGCCAGCTCCACCATCGCCATAATGTGATCTTCGTGGCTGTGGACGCCGCCCGCGGACAGCAGACCCATAATATGAACCGCTTTACCGGCGTTTTTCGCCTGGTCTACCGCATTGGTCAGGACTGGGTTAGCAAAGAAAGTACGTTCTTTAATTTCAACGTCCAGACGCGTCAGGTCCTGATAAACGATGCGGCCTGCGCCCAGGTTAACGTGGCCCACTTCGGAGTTGCCCATCTGGCGGTCAGGCAGACCCACTTCCAGACCGGATGCGTCGATCAGGGTATGCGGACGTTTTGCCCACAGAGCATCCATCACCGGGGTTTTGGCGTTTAAGATAGCGTTATCCTGCTGTTCTTCACGGTAGCCGTAGCCATCCAGAATCACCAGTACCATAGGTTTTTTAGAAACCGACATTGCGACAACCTCATACTCAATAGACAAAATAATTGCGTAATTTTACTACAGCTGAATCGATAAAATAGCCTCAGAAGATCAAAGAAAGGGATCGCGCTGGCGTGAGAAGGCAAGTAATAGCGTGATTTTTTTTCGTAGCGCCCCGCAAAAATGCATTCCAGTGCACGCTCTGGCTGTATTTGCGCCACTGCACAGGTATACTCCTTTCCTGGTTTTTTAATCACTACGTCGGGAGTTGTTACCCCCCATGCAAGAAATTATGCAATTTGTTGGCCGTCATCCCATACTGAGTATCGCCTGGATTGCGTTACTGGTGGCGGTTTTATTTACCACGTTCAAAGGTCTGACTTCAAAAGTTAAGGTGATTACACGCGGCGAAGCCACGCGCCTTATCAACAAAGAGGACGCCGTTGTTGTGGATTTACGTCAACGTGACGATTTCCGTAAAGGCCATATCGCTGGCGCGACCAATTTGCTGCCGAGCGAAATCAAAGCCAACAATGTTGGCGAACTGGAAAAGCACAAAGACAAGCCGATTATCGTGGTCGACGGTTCTGGTATGCAGTGCCAGGAATCCGCTAACGCGCTGACAAAAGCCGGCTTTGAAAAGGTCTTTGTGTTGAAAGAAGGCGTAGCAGGCTGGAGCGGCGAGAATCTGCCTCTGGTGCGCGGTAAGTGATTACCCGTCGTTTTCATGGCGCAAGGGGAATGACTTGCCTTTGCGTCGACATGAAATCCATCGGGTAAAAAACAGGAGCGAAGTCATGGCCAATATTGAAATCTACACCAAAGCAACCTGCCCGTTTTGCCATCGTGCAAAGGCGCTGTTAAACAGCAAGGGCGTGAGTTTCCAGGAAATTGCGATTGACGGCGACGCCGTGAAGCGTGAAGAGATGATCAAACGTAGTGGCCGAACGACGGTTCCGCAAATTTTTATTGATGCACAGCACATTGGCGGTTGTGACGACTTGTATGCGCTGGATGCGCGTGGTGGACTGGATCCGCTGTTGCGTTAAGGCGTACTCAAGTATTTAAGGACAACACTAAAGGGTTTTACACATGTCAGAACAAAATAACACTGAAATGGCTTTCCAGATCCAACGTATCTATACCAAGGATGTTTCTTTCGAAGCGCCAAACGCACCGCATGTTTTCCAGAAAGATTGGCAGCCAGAGGTTAAACTGGATCTTGATACGGCATCTTCCCAACTGGCGGATGACGTTTATGAAGTTGTGCTGCGTGTTACCGTAACGGCTTCCCTGGGGGAAGAAACCTCGTTCCTGTGCGAAGTTCAGCAGGCCGGTATTTTCTCCATCAGCGGTATTGAAGGCACTCAGATGGCGCATTGCCTGGGCGCATACTGCCCGAACATTCTGTTCCCGTATGCTCGCGAATGCATCACCAGCCTGGTTTCACGCGGTACGTTCCCGCAACTGAACCTTGCGCCGGTCAACTTTGATGCGCTGTTCATGAACTATTTGCAGCAGCAGGCTGGCGAAGGTACTGAAGAACATCAGGATGCCTGATGAACCAAAGTAATGCGTCAATGACAGTCATCGGTGCCGGCTCGTACGGCACCGCTCTTGCCATCACTCTGGCGAGAAACGGCCACCAGGTTGTCCTGTGGGGCCATGACCCAAAACATATCGCGACCCTGGAGCACGATCGCTGCAACGTCGCGTTCCTTCCCGATGTGCCTTTTCCCGATACGTTACACCTGGAAAGCGACTTAGCAACCGCGCTGGCGGCCAGTCGTAACATTCTGGTGGTGGTGCCAAGCCATGTTTTCAGCGACGTGCTGCGGCAGATTAAACCGCTGATGCGTCAGGATGCGCGTCTGGTATGGGCGACCAAAGGCCTGGAAGCGGAAACGGGGCGCCTGTTGCAGGATGTCGCTCGCGAGGCGTTAGGCGATCAAATCCCGCTGGCGGTGATTTCCGGTCCGACGTTCGCTAAAGAGATGGCGGCGGGTTTGCCGACGGCAATCTCGCTGGCCTCAACCGATGAGACCTTTGCCGACGATCTCCAGCAACTGTTGCACTGCGGAAAAAGTTTTCGCGTCTATATCAATGCGGATTTTATCGGCGTGCAGCTTGGCGGCGCGGTGAAAAACGTGATTGCGATTGGCGCGGGGATGTCTGACGGCATCGGCTTCGGCGCGAACGCCCGCACGGCGCTAATCACGCGTGGACTGACCGAAATGTCGCGGCTTGGCGCAGCGCTTGGTGCCGATCCCGCCACCTTTATGGGGATGGCGGGTTTAGGCGATCTGGTGCTGACCTGTACCGACAACCAGTCGCGCAACCGTCGTTTTGGCGTGATGCTTGGCCAGAGCATGGACGTTAAAGGCGCGCAGGATAAGATTGGCCAGGTGGTCGAAGGCTATCGCAATACGAAAGAAGTTCGTGAATTGGCGCACCGTTTTGGTGTTGAAATGCCAATAACCGAGGAAATTTATCAAGTATTGTATTGCGGAAAAAACGCGCGCGAGGCAGCATTAACGTTATTAGGTCGCGCCCGCAAGGAAGAGCTGAGTCGCCACTAGCCGTAAGGAACTGTTTGCATAAACGACCCAACCCGCACAGAACGGGTTGGTCGTTTTCTGCCCGTCTGGAGTAAGCCATGCCGTGTGAAGAACTGGAAATCGTCTGGAAGAATATTAAAGCTGAAGCCCGCGCTTTAGCTGACTGTGAGCCTATGTTGGCCAGTTTTTATCACGCCACGCTACTCAAGCATGAAAATCTGGGCAGTGCGCTGAGCTATATGCTGGCAAATAAACTGGCTTCGCCCATCATGCCCGCTATCGCTATCCGTGAAGTAGTTGAAGAAGCCTATGCCGCCGACCCGGAAATGATCGCGTCGGCAGCCTGCGATATTCAGGCCGTGCGCACTCGCGATCCGGCGGTGGATAAATACTCCACGCCACTGTTATATCTGAAAGGCTTTCATGCGCTACAGGCCTACCGCATTGGTCACTGGTTGTGGAATAAAGGTCGCCGCGCGCTGGCTATCTTCCTGCAAAATCAGGTTTCGGTCTCGTTTCAGGTGGATATTCACCCGGCAGCGAAAATTGGCCGCGGGATTATGCTCGACCATGCCACCGGTATTGTGGTGGGGGAGACGGCGGTTATTGAAGATGATGTGTCGATCCTGCAATCCGTCACCCTGGGCGGTACCGGGAAAACGAGCGGCGATCGTCATCCTAAAATCCGCGAAGGCGTGATGATTGGCGCGGGCGCGAAAATTCTCGGCAATATCGAGGTGGGGCGCGGCGCGAAAATTGGCGCAGGTTCCGTCGTTTTACAGCCTGTCCCGCCGCACACTACCGCCGCAGGCGTTCCGGCGCGTATTGTCGGCAAGCCGGGCAGCGATAAGCCGTCGATGGATATGGACCAGCATTTCAACGGGCTACACCATACGTTTGAGTATGGCGACGGCATCTGAATTGCGCGGTACAACTAAAAAACGCTGTTCCGATGGAGTGCAATCCCGGAACAGCGGAGCGAAGAATTCGCAATGTGGACAATCAGGCTGCGGATGATGTCAGCGTGATGCGATCCAGCGGGCCGACGATAAACAGATATGAAATGAGACCAATAAGTCCCATCGAGCCAACGTATAAAATGGCAAAGTCGAACGACTGAGTATTGGCAAGAATCACGCCGATGACCAGTGGCGTAACGATGCTTGCCATATTGCCGCACATGTTAAATACGCCGCCAGCAATACCCAGAACTTCCTTCGGCGAGGTGTCGCTGAGTACGCACCAGCCCAGGTTACCAAACCCTTTGGCAAAAAAGGCCAGACTCATCGCCGCAATGACCACAAATTCTGAAGAGGTGTAGTTGGCGATCACAATTACGCAAGAGAGCAACATACCGCAGATAACAGGCAATTTCCGCGCGACGGTAAGGCTATAGCCGCGTTTGAGTAGCCAGTCGGAGAACACGCCGCCGAGCAGGCCGCCAATAAAACCGGCAATGGCTGGAATACTGGCCACAAAACCGACTTTCAGAATCGACATGCCTTTCGCCTGGTACAGATAGGTCGGGAACCAGGTCAGGAAGAACCAGGTGATAGAGGTGACGCAGAATTGCCCGATATAAACACCGATCATCATCCGGTTAACACAGACGGTTTTAATCTGCGCGAACGTTATTTTCTGCGGCTCCTTTTTACAGCCCAGAGAGGGCTCGCCACCACCGCTACGAATATAGTCAATTTCCGCTTGATTAACTTTTGGATGGTGCATCGGATCTTTGACTTTCATTAACCAGAATATACCGAGCATCACGCCAATAGCGCCAATATAATAGAAGACAAAATGCCAGCTTAAATTATGCAGAATGATCGTCATTAGCGGGGTGATAATGCCCAGCGAGATATATTGCGCAGCCTGATAAACTGAAGTAACGAAACCTCGTTCATTATTGGGAAACCATTGTACGCTTAAACGACTGTTCGCCGGAAAGGCAGGCGCTTCAATCGCGCCCATCAGCAGACGTAGAATAACCAGTACAATTAATGGGCTGCCATACAGATAGATCGTTCCCTGAAACATGGTTACTAACGACCAGCCAATCAATGCGCAACCGTAAACCAGTCGTGAACCGTAGCGGTCTAATAGCCAACCGCCGGGTAGTTGCATAATGACATAGGCAATACCAAATGAGGAGAAGGCCAGGCCCATCGCTTCCGGATCAAAACCTAATTCTTTACTCATTATTGGGGCAACTACGGATAGAGTTGCGCGATCCGCATAATTAAATACGGTAGCAAGAAATAAAAATATAAGAATGGTATGACGCACTTTTGTGCGCTTTATTATTGTGTTCATTATCTACTCCTCAGATAAGGGCAGAATGCATCCTGTAAGGTAAGAGAGGCGGGACGGATTCCCGCCAGTCGGGTTAAGGGCGTTTGCCAAATTCACATGTTAATTGTGTCCAGCGGCGCGCTTGTTCACTGAGCGTGAAACCCAGACCATGACGATCGGAAATCCACATGCGGCCATCGCGCAGCTCAAGTTGCTCGTTGAATAATGGGTTCAGCCACTCGAAATGTTCCAGCCACGGCTCCAGGGGATACGCTGCGGAAAGGTGCAGGTGTACTTCCATCGCAAAGTGCGGCGCCAGCTTACGCCCGTGTTTCGCCGCCAGATCCATAATCTTCAGGAACGGAGAGATACCGCCGACACGCGGCGCATCTGGCTGAACGAAATCGCTGGCATTGCCCAGAATCAACTGCTCGTGTTCCCGGAAACTGGTCAGCATTTCCCCGGTGGCGATAGGCGTATCCAGCGCGGCAGCAAGCTGGGCGTGGCCTTCGATGTCGTAAGCATCTAATGGTTCTTCAATCCAGATAAGATTGAACTGTTCCATTTTACGCCCCATGCGGATAGCCGTTTCGCGATCCCACTGCTGGTTAGCGTCAACCATTAACGGGAACTCATCCCCAAGCGCTTCACGTACTGCGGTTAAGCGGCGAATATCCTCAGCGCAGTTGGGTTGTCCGACTTTCAACTTAATACCGCCAATGCCATTTTCGCGGGAAATCACCACATTTTTCAGCACTTGATCGAGCGGTGTATGCAAGAACCCCCCTGAGGTGTTGTAACACTGAACGGAGTCGCGGTGCGCGCCCAACAGTTTTGCCAGTGGCAGACCGGCACGTTTAGCCTTCATATCCCATAAGGCGATATCGATAGGGGAGATAGCCTGTACCGCCATCCCGCTACGCCCCACCGAGGCTCCGGCCCACAGCAGCTTGGTGTATATTTTGTCGATATCATTGGGGTCTTCGCCCAGTAGATTGTCGGCTATCTCTTTGGCGTGAGCATAAATACCCTGGCCGCCAGCACGTTTGGAGTAGCTAAAACCAACGCCCTCAAAGCCATCGCGACTGCGGATTTCGGCAATGATGATTGCCACTTCGGTCAAAGGTTTCTGGCGCCCGGTCAGTACCTTCGCGTCACTCACTGGCGTCGCCAGCGGTAGAAAAGCCAGTGATAGCTTCACCCATTCGATACGATCGCCGGTTTCTGCCGCGGTTCTGGTATTCGCCGCTTTTGCATACGTTACGGCGTCGGAATTCGCGCTTAAAGCCATTTTTTTCTCCTGATAAACACAAAATGATTGCGCTAACATTTTTATTATTAAGCGAACGCAGGATCCAGAAAGTTGATGTTGATTTGAACATTTGATCACATATGTCGTATAAAAAGCAGGATTTATTGCAAAATGGATCACGATCCAAAAATATCTGGGGAAATGCATAATACAAAATGATGGCGCTATCATTTTGTAATGACTGAGCTTGATAAGCTACTGTATTTACGGCCTTTCCTGATGCGAAGCTGGCAATAGCCGCAGGCATGATGAATAATGCGCGGATAAATCAGCCAATCTTTGCAGGGGCATCAGACGTGAAGAGAACCAAATCACCTCGTGCGCCGACGCTGGAAGATGTAGCACGTAGCGCCGGGCTGTCTCCGATGACAGTCAGCCGGGCATTGAATTCGCCACAACTGGTTCGCCCCAAAACGGTTGAGAAAGTCATGCAGGCGGTTCGCGTCACAGGCTACATACCCAACGCGTTAGCCGGTGGTCTGGCGTCGCGACGGAGTAAATTAATCGCTGTCGTCGTGCCGCAAATTAACAACAACATGTTTGTCGATACCATCCAGTCACTGAGCGATGAACTGGCCCGACGCGGATATCACATATTGCTGTGCGTGGCGGGATATACCGAACAAACGGAAGCGGAGTTGGTGGCGACACTGCTTTCCCGCCGCCCCGATGGCGTGGTGCTTACCGGGATCCATCACACGATAGAACTGAAAAAGGTCATCCTGAACGCGGCTATTCCGGTGGTGGAAATTTGGGACTTAACGCCCACGCCGCTTGATATGCTGGTCGGTTTTTCCCATGAAAAAGTCGGGCAGGCGACGGGGGAGTATCTTCTGAGTAAGGGCTATCGTCGTCCCGGCTTGTTGTGGACCGCCGATCGCCGAGCCGCGCAACGTAAGCAGGGGTTATGTAGTGTTCTTCAACGCCACGCTATTCATGCCGTACCGCAGGTAGATGTCCCCCTTCCGGCATCGCTTTCGCTGGGGCGCAGCGGTTTAAGCCAGCTTTTTGACGAAGGGACGTTTGATGTCATTGTTTGCAGTTCTGATACCCTGGCACAGGGGGCGATGATGGAGGCGGAAAGCCGTGGTTTGCGCATCCCGCATGATTTAGCGGTTATTGGTTTTGGCGACCTTGATTTTGCCGCCAGCAATCGACCGTCAATTACTACCGTAAGCGTTGACAGACGCGCCATTGGTCAGCGCGCCGCTACGCTGTTGGCCGATCGTATTGAACAGAAACCGTGCGCAGAAGCTATTGTGGATATTGGCTTTCATTTGATTGAGCGAGAGTCCGCATAAACGGGAACATGCCATCGGGATCGGCCAGGCCGGATCAGGCGTCAGCTGCCATCCGGCATTGAATATATTACGACCGTAATACCGCGCCGGAGTATCCTAACTGGCGCCACGCTTCATACACCACCACCGACACCGCATTCGACAGGTTCATGCTACGGCTATCCGGCATCATCGGAATGCGAATCTTCTGCTCTTTAGGCAACGCATCGAGAATGCTGGCGGGCAGGCCGCGCGTTTCCGGGCCAAACATCAAATAATCGCCATCCTGATAGCTTACGGCGCTATGGGCGGGCGTCCCCTTTGTCGTCAACGCAAACAGGCGCTGCGGGTTTTCGGCGGCGACAAAGGCGGCATAATCGTGATGGCGCTGAACCGCGGCGAATTCGTGATAGTCCAGCCCTGCGCGGCGTAAGCGCTTATCATCCCAGGTAAACCCCATCGGTTCGATGATGTGCAGACGAAAGCCGGTATTGGCGCAAAGACGAATGATGTTGCCGGTATTCGGCGGGATTTCTGGTTCGAAGAGTACGATGTTAAGCATGATGCCCCCTTAAATGCGGGGGCAGAATAGCAGAAATTTACCGGGCTCTCACGCGCCAGGCGTTCAGGCGGCATCGCCTTTGCTCATTGGCGCCAGCGCGGTGGGCAAACTTTTCCCCAGTTCCTGCACCAGTGAATCGCCACTGATTTCGCTAATGGATTTCGCGCCGGTCAGGGTCATGGCGACCTTCATCTCTTTCTCAATCAGGTCCAGCAGGTTGGCGACACCCGCTTTTCCTGCCGTCGCCAGCGCGTAGAGATAGGCCCGACCCAGCAGTACGGTATCGGCCCCCAACGCAATCATACGCACGACATCCAGCCCGTTACGAATCCCGCTATCCGCCAGAATGGCGATATCGCCTTTCACCGCATCGGCAATGGCGGGCAGGGCGCGGGCGGAAGAGAGCACACCATCGAGCTGGCGGCCGCCGTGATTCGACACCACGATACCGTCAGCGCCGAAACGTACCGCATCGCGGGCATCTTCTGGATCGAGGATCCCTTTGATCACCATTGGGCCGTCCCAGAATTCGCGTATCCACTCCAGATCTTTCCAGGAGATGGACGGATCGAAGTTATTTGCCAGCCAGCCGATATAGTCCTCAAGGCCGGTCGGTTTACCCAGATAGGCGGAAATATTGCCTAAATCATGCGGGCGACCGTTCAGGCCGACATCCCACGCCCATTTAGGGTGCATCACCGCCTGCCAGTAACGGCGCATGGCCGCGTTTGGGCCGCTCATCCCGGAGTGGGCGTCACGGTAGCGCGCGCCCGGCGTTGGCATATCCACGGTAAAGACCAGCGTGGAGCAGCCCGCCGCTTTTGCACGTTCCAGCGCGTTGCGCATAAAGCCCCGGTCACGCAGTACATAAAGCTGGAACCACATCGGGCGCTTAATGGTTGGTGCAACTTCTTCAATCGGACAGACGGAGACGGTGGAAAGGGTGAACGGAATGCCCTTTGCGTCTGCGGCGGCGGCGGCCTGTACTTCGCCGCGACGGGCGTACATGCCGCACAGGCCTACCGGCGCTAATGCCACCGGCATCGACAACGTTTCGTTAAACAGGGTCGTTTCCAGGCTTAAATCGGACATATTTTTCAGCACGCGCTGGCGCAGAGCGACTTGCGACAGGTCTTCCACATTTCGGCGCAGGGTATATTCCGCATACGCGCCGCCGTCGATGTAGTGGAAGAGGAAAGGAGGCAACGTGCGCTGAGTTGCGGCGCGATAATCGCTGGCTGCTGAAATAATCATGATTTATTCTCCCTGGTCATCTCATTATGGTCGCCGGGCAGGCGGGTAATACGCGCCTGGCGGGCCTGGTCTTCATCAAATCGTTTAATCGTGGTGTGGACAAAACTGAGGTGCGCCATCATCGCTTTACGCGCGCCCTCGGCGTTACCGTCCAGAATGGCGTCCATCACTGCCTGGTGTTGTTCCGTCAGCTTTGAGAATACGGGCGGAACGAGATACATACGCTGGCGACTCTGTTTGACGGAGGATTGCAGGACGTCGAAGAAACCGCGCATGGTTTGCAACAGCACCACATTGTGCGAGGCTTCCGCGATCGCCAGATGAAAGCGCACGTCGGCCTGGGAGGCGAGATCCGGGTCTTCGCTGAGCGTCGCATCAAAGCAGAGTCTGATTTTCTCTTTGTCGGCAGCGGTGGCACGCATGGCGGCGTGCCAGGCCGTACTGGCTTCAATGGCGTGGCGGGCTTCCAGAATGTCGAAACTGTAGTCCGGATCGTTCGCCATCAGCATTTTCAGCGGTTGCACGATATTCTGTTCAGACCAGGTTTCGTGCTGCCAGCGGACAAATGTCCCGCCGCCGCGACGACTCACCAGCACGCCTTCACTGACCAGCTTCGCCAGCGCTTCGCGTAAAGAGTTGCGTGATACGCCAAGCTGTAGAGCCAACTGGCGCTCGGCGGGCAATTTCATGCCCGCTTCCAGGTTTTGTTCTTCAATCAGCGCCCGCACGCGAGAGGCAATCTCGTCTGACAGGCGTTTTGGCATCACAATCACGGAATCATCCAGGTTAAAACATAGGCCTGAAGCGTAGTGATCACGCCCACCATACAGGTGAAGATCAGGCTGTGTTTGACGGTAAAACGGAACAGATCGGACTCTTTCCCTACCAGTCCCACCGCCGCGCAGGCGATGGCGATAGACTGCGGCGAGATCATCTTCCCGGTTACGCCTCCAGTGGTGTTCGCCGCCACCATCAGCACATCAGAGACGCCGATTTGCTGCGCCGCGGTAGCCTGTAGAGAGGCAAACAGCGCGTTAGATGAGGTGTCGGACCCGGTCAGGAAGACACCCAGCCAGCCGAGGAACGGCGAGAAGAACGTGAAGGCGCTGCCGGTGTGCGCCAGCGCTAACGCCAGCGTGGAGGAAAGCCCGGAATAGTTCGAGATAAACGCGAACGCCAGCACCATGCCGATGGAGTAAATCGGCAACGCCAGCTCTTTCAGCGTGCTGCCAAAGGTCTGGATTGCGGCTGAGGGCTTCATTTTCAGCCAGACGATAGACAACAGCGCGGCAAACAGGATCGCCGTGCCGGTGGCGGAGAACCAGTCAAATTTATACACCGCCGCGTAAGCGGTCGCTTCGTGTACGACCGGCGGCATACGGGCGACCAGTTTATCGAGATACGGTACCGGAACGTTAATTACCCAGTCATACAGCGCGCCGCCGGGGGCAAACAACGCTTTAAACGGCGGTACGCTCCAGAGAGTGACCGTGGCGGTCAGGAACAGAAACGGCGACCAGGCGCGAACAATTTGCCCTGTCGTATAGCGGGTGCGGGCCAGCGTCTGATCGACCTGCGACGCGCCCATATCGCCGAAGCGGAAGATGCGTACCGGCTGCCAGCGTTTGAGGAACAGCGTCAGACACACCAGAGACACCAGTGAAGAGATGATGTCCGGCAGTTCCGGCCCGATAAAGTTGGAGCTGAGATACTGGGCGATAGCAAACGAGCCGCCAGCGACCATCACCGCAGGCCAGGTTTCTTTCACGCCGCGCCAGCCGTCCATAATCGCCATAATCCAGAACAGGACGATAATGGTCAGGAACGGTAGCTGACGACCGACCATCTGACCGATTTCAAAGCTGTCCAGGCCCGTGACCTGTCCGGCAACCAGAATCGGGATCCCCATCGCGCCAAAGGCGACTGGCGCGGTGTTTACAATCAGGCACAGCCCTGCCGCATACAGCGGATTAAAGCCCAGACCCACCAGCAGCGCGGCGGTTATCGCCACCGGCGCGCCGAAACCTGCCGCGCCTTCAAGGAACGCGCCGAAGCAGAAGCCGACAATCAGCATTTGCAGACGCTGGTCGGGGGTAATCGACAGAATTGACGAGCGAATAATGTCAAACTGCCCGGTCTTGACCGAAATTTTATAGACAAAGACCGCGGCGATGATTATCCAGGCTATCGGCCATAGCCCGTAGAAGAAGCCATACATGACCGATGCCAGCGCGTGATCGACCGGCATTTTATAGAACAGCAGCGCAACGGCGAGCGCGATAACCACCGTCCACGAAGCGGCAACGTAGCCTTTCAGCTTGAGTTTAATCAGGGCGAAAAAGAAGAACAGGATTGGGAGCGATGCGATCAGGCTGGAAAGCCAGATATTACCCGCCGGGTCATAGTTTTGTTGCCAGAGGTTCATTGCAGGTCTCCTGAGAACCACACGCATAATGGGATGAATCTTTGCTCATCTCGTTGAAGTCACATTATGTGAAAAAGTGGTCCTGCCAATATTGTTGTGTATGGATAATGACAACAAATAGTTAACCAGATGTTATTTATTGGCAACGGTATTGTAGAGTTAATTTAGTGAAATGTGAGTAGGCTGTGGTAACTGGCTAAAATTGGTAGGGCCAATTGAGAGGAGAGGACCACAAAGGGAAGTGAAAAGGCAATGGCATTATGCCATTGCCTTTGATGTCGGGAGTGTTGTTACTTCATTACCACTGGAAGCCCGCGCCAATGGCTGCAGAGTAATCGCCCTGGCTGTTGCTGGTTCCTTGCAGTTTATACACCCAGCCCCCGCTTTCACTTACCATGGAGACACCAATGGCGACGGCACTTTCACCATTAAACGTACCGCCAGCAATCGAGGTCATGTTGGCGCCCGGGGCGTAGGCTTGTGGCAGACCGGCCATCGCCATCGCTGAAGCGATACCGCCGCTCATCTTGTTTTCTACACCTTTGATTTTGCTGTTCATTTCCCCCATTTTCTGGTCGGTATAGGTGTTTGCTTCTTCGATGCTGCGTTTCAATTGCGCATAGTTAACCGCATCCGTATCATTCACCGCCGCTGAAACATTGCCGATCCGAGTGGTGCCGCCACTCCCGTCTCCCAGGTTGAGCACGCTATAGTTAACCGAGCCATCTGCATTGGTTTCATAACGCACGGAGCCTGCTTCTGAGGCTTTCAGTTGCGCCACATTAACCGCGTCAGTGTTGTTCACCCCTGCGGCAACGTTGGTAATACGGCGTTGTTGAGTAGAAGAGCCGACAGACACAGTATTAGCTTCATCTGCGACGGAATTTGTGCCTAACGCCACGCTGTTTTCAGCGGCAGCAATAGAGCCAGAGCCAATCGCGACGCTGTCCGCACCCTGGGCATTTGCATCTGCGCCATCGGTGTTGGTCTTGAAGTACTTGGTGCTACCGGTAGTGACGATATCGCCAATGCCGTTTTCGATATTGGTGACGCGGGTATCCAGATTCGATACCTGAGTATTCAGGTTAGTAATGCTCTGGGTATTCCTGGAAACCTGCGCGTCCGTTACTTTCAATTGACTCACGTTAACGGCATCGGTATCTGCCGAACCCGCCGCGACGTTAGTGATCTGACGTTGGCCGTCTTCACTGCCGACAGAGAACTCACCGACAGAGTTCTGCGGTGTGTCCATGTTGTAGGCGGTGTAGTCAGTCTGTGCGCCGCGAGTGGTCTGAGAACCATTACCCATTGCAATACTGTTTGCATGATTGGCGCGTGCGTTAGAACCGATAGCAATACCGTTGATGGCATCAGCCATCACCAGTGTATTCAGACCAATACCAATACCTGCATCAGCATTGACGATGGTCTTCGCACCCATTGCCAGTGAGTCAGTTCCGACAGCCAGTGAATCTTCTTCCGTTGAGTTTGCGTGGTAGTACTTGGTCGGTGTAGTAGTGACCGCACCAATGGCATTTTGTAACTGACGAACTGTTACCGCATCTTGCGCTTCAGAGCCGTCAGCAACGTTGGTAATTTGACGATAGCTTTCTCCATCCGTCCCCAATGACAACGCGCCCAGCAACTTTCTGTCTGTTGTATTGTAGCCAATGACGACGCCATCGCTTGTTACGCTCGTTTCTCGTATACCGGTTGTAATAGCGCGGTTAGAGGTGGAGCCACTGCCCAAAGCGATACTGCCCTCAATGCTGCTGCTGCTGTTTTGGCCAAGAGCCAGACTGCCAGCGCCAGAGGCGACGGCGTCGTAACCTACTGCCGTTGCGCCGTTACCCGTTGCGTATGCATCCTGGCCTTCAAGCCCATTATCATTCGTACGGATGTATTTCACGCCGGTACCATTTTCCGTGATATAGGTTTCGCTGGTATCGCCGGCTAGTTGGCTAATAGATTCACTATACTGAGAAATCAGCATGTTAGTTTCATAGAGCTGAGAGCCATTAACAGCGTCAGTACTGTCACTGGCGATTTCACCTGCAGCCACATTGGTTATCTTATTGGTACCGCTGGTACCGTGGCTGGCGCTGAACGCGCCTTCTTCGTCATCCCAGCTCAGTGCATCGGTACCAAGATTGGTGATGGACGTATTGATATCCGCGATAGCAGAGGTGTTTTGATCCACCTTCTGGTTAGTTTCATACAACTGTGAGCCGTTTACCGCGTCTGTACTGTCCTCAGAAAGCGCCCCGGCGGCGACATTGGTTATTTTACTGGTGCTTCCACCGTGGTTTGCGCTGAAAGCGCCGATGTCTTCGTCCCATAACAGAGCGTTATCAGTGAGGCCGGTAATGGACGTATTAATGTCGGAGACAGAAGTATTCAGGTTCTCAATCGCGGTGCTGTTCTGAGTGATGTTAGTGGTATTGGCGGCGATATCGGTCGTGTTCTGATCCACTTTTTCATTGGTTTCGAACAGCTGCGATCCGTTAACGGCGTCGGTACTTTCTTCAGACAGCTCTCCGGCAGCAACGTTGGTGATTTTGTTTGTCGTACTACTTCCGTGGCTGGCAGAGAACGAACTCGTTGTCTCATTCCAGCTCAGGTTGTCAGAGCTAAGATTGGTGATGGACGTATTAATATCTGCGATAGCAGAGGTGTTTTGATCCACCTTCTGATTGGTTTCATACAACTGGGAGCCGTTCACCGCGTCTGTACTGTCCTCAGAAAGGTCCCCGGCGGCGACATTGATGATTTTACTGGCGCTTCCGTTGCGGTTAGCGTTGAATGCGCTAGTGTCAACATCCCACAGCAGGGCATCGTCAGTGAGCGTGGTGACGGAATTGCTCAGGTTGTTGATGCTGGTGGTGTTGGTGGCGATATCAGTGGTGTTCTGAGACACATTTTCGTTGGTGGTAAACAGCTGAGAGCCGTTAACGGCGTCGGTGCTGTCAGCGGCCAGGGTACCCGCCGCCAGATTGGTGATTTTGCTGGCGTTTCCCGTGTGGCTAGCGCTAAAGGCGCTGATGCTTTCATCCCACAACAGCGCGTCTTCGGCTAATCCTGCGACAGAGGCCTCTGTGTTAGTGATAGAAGTGTTAAGTGCGCTTAATGCACTGCCTACATTATTGTAGATGCCTGTGCCTACCTCGTAGAGGGGGGCATTCACTGTACCATCACTATTAACGGAAGCCCCTCCGCCGAGTCGGTCGGCGACGGATTGACTTAAAGAATAAATTTGCGCACCTGTAACGGCATCGGTACTGGTGGAATTGATGTCGCCTTTAGCAACGTAGGTGATCTGCCGCTGAGTGGTGCTGTTACCCACGGCGACGGAATTGTCTTCCTGGGCGACAGAGCCCGAGCCAAGGGCAACTGAGTTGGTGCCTATCGCTTTTGCGCCATTACCAAATGCAGCGCTGTCGTCGCCGCTCGCAGTAGCTTGATAACCTAATGCAGAGGAAGTTGCTCCGCTCGCGACAGATTTATAACCTAACGCAACCGATTTTGCGCCGCTCGAATTGGCATACACGCCCATTGCCATTGAATAACTTCCACTGGCTGAGGATGAGGCGCCCATTGCAATGGCCCGGTCACCGGCTGAAACCGATTTTACGCCAAGCGCTAACGAAGAGTCGCCGGTGGACTGGCTGTAGGAACCAATGGCGGTACTCCATTTCCCCATCGCGGAGGCTTTATAACCCATTGCGGCGCTTGCGCCATCAACGTTGGTGTAAGTATTGGCTGTGGCATCGGTACCAATTGCAATCCACCCTTTTCCTCCAGTCTGGGTACCCGTTGGAGTAACGCCGTCGCCTGTATCGTTTCCTGCGTTGGCCAGTGCATCCGCAGAAACCATAATGCTGCTAAGACCGATGAGTGCGGAAACCGCCAGCTTTCTGCGGCCGTTTTTTTTGCCGCGGCTTTTTGCGGTTTCGCTGGTGACAACAAATGTTCCCGTAGCGGCATTCCGGAGGACTTTAAATATTCTATTCATGAATGAGTAATTTCCTTTTCTAAAATAATTGTATCAATGGCTATTATTTTTTTGGCTTCTTTTTTGTATCGTTAATAGGTTGTATGCTGTCGAATATGACATTCTCCATGTCAATACCTATTTTTAGATACTTAAGATTATTGGGCGATACGCCTTTTAATGTTAGCGTGACGTTTGTCCATGCTCCCGGTAAGAGTTCGATTGTCGAGTCCATTTTCGTGTTGAGCAGGAGTTGTTTCCAGCGAGGCAGATCTTTTGCCTCGGAAGGTTTTTTCGTACCCCATGTCATATTAAACGCAAGGTTTGATACCGGAATGCTGAGTAAGTTAACTAAATCAAGATGAATAACACTTCCATTATCTATTGGCTCAATAGATAGAATACGCCCGGCTAATCCGATATTGCCGTTGTTAATAATAAAATAGTGCGTTTGTGATGGGTCCAGTTCTGTATAGTCGAATAGCCGTTGTTTGCGTTCAACGCGGCCAACGACTTCGGTGACCTTTTTGGTTGTGTTGATAATCGTAGCTTGTTGTTTTTCTAACAGATTTATATTTGCTTCTTGTTCTTTTTGTTGTTTTTCTAACAGGTTTATCTTTGTTTCTTGTTCTTTTTGTTGTTTTTCTAACAGGTTTATCTTTGTTTCTTGTTCTTTTTGTTGTTCTTTCATTTCTTCAACAAGGTGTTTATCTGCGAAGTAATCATAACCAGATAAAAAGAATGTGAATCCCAACGCAAGCAGGGAGATAAATTTTCCATTTTTGTGCATATGAAATATCCTTGTTAATAATTTATATAATATAAATAGTTAACCTGTTATTTATACAACTAGCTCATCATTCAGCGAGTATTGCCAATAACTCATTAACGTATGGTTAGAATGAAAACATTCGTCGCTTCTATAGAAGCGCGCAAAAACCCGACGTTATTTATCAATTGCTCATAGCAATGCTTTATAAAAATATAATTATAATGTTTATGTATGGGGATTTTTTTCAGGGATGATAATGTTATTTAATTTTGCGGGTCAATCATATTCTGCGGGGTATGAGAAAAGAGGATGAAAAAATTCATTGTATAAATACAAACAGGCACGATAGTGGGATTTTTCATCCTGAAAAAGCAGGGATTACCGTTAAAAATGAACTTGTATATAATCGGTGTAAATACTTCCATGAAAAATTCGGAATATAGCCCGATGCTCTCAAGACATCCTCCGTACAACGGGTGTCCTGAGAGCCTGGGATGCGGAAAGTTTAGAACTCGCTCTTCGCGAAACCTGTCATCTCTTTGAGCCCCATTTCCCGGCCCAGCGCCGTCATCGGGTGGACAACAATCAGGCCACGCACGCTTTTCTTCAACTTGCCCATGTCGGCCTGCTCTTTTTTAGTGATCGCGCGGCGAAACGGCAGGTTCATCAGCTTCTGCGCTTCTTTACTCAGTTTCTGGCTGTGTACTTCGCGCAGACGGATAATTTCTGCTTCTAGCGTCTCTTTTTCTTTTTCCAGCTCCGCGTATTTATCGGCGGATTCAACCAGAGAGAGACCTGCCTGCTGGTGGCGAATAGCGTCAAGACGATCGCTCAGGCGTTTAATTTCGTTTTTTTCGACTTCTTTCATGGGATAGCTTCTGATAGAAATGGGATAGATATCCTATAGTATGCGCGCAGTGAGTGATTCTTCACAACTCATGACGTAAAGATAATCAATTACGGTAAGTATTACATCGCTAATTATTTATTTATCTCATTGATAATAAAATATTTTTTTCGAAAGAAAAGATGAAGCGCCTTTTTGCCGACAAGAAAAGCGATTAAGCACATTTTCCTCAATGACAACGCTAAATTGATCCTAAACTCAAATAAGCGACCGCGGGAGTCAGACGCGGGTCCCACATGGAGGATCTATCATGGCAAAAATAGGTGAGAACGTACCACTTCTTATTGATAAAGCCGTCGATTTTATGGCGTCCAGCCAGGCGTTCCGTGAATACCTGAATAAAACGCCGCCGCGTGATTATGTTCCTTCCGAGGTGCCGTCGGAGAGCGCGCCCATTTATTTGCAGCGTCTGGAATATTACCGGCGGCTGTACCGACCAAAAGAAGAAGAAAGGGGTTAACGGCGGGATTTACTTTTGAAAGGCCTTTTTTAAGCTGATTTTAGAAATCAGCTCGGTCAGGGAGAGGACCATCGTCGAACGCACCGCCTGCTGGTAGCGCTGAATTTGCATGGCGTATAGCGCCGCGTCGGACGTATCAAAATGCGGCGGCGGCGGTAGCGCCATGACGCAGTGCAGTTCGCCAAACGGCCCGAGGATTTCATCGTCGGTAAAGGCGTACTCATTGCCGTCGTGATTCAGCTCTTCGCGCAGCGCCATTAACAGCTCCGCATCTTCATATTCGGTGCGGCTGAGTACGCCAAGGCCATAGATAAGTTTCAGACGTACCGAAAGATCGCCCAGCGGCCCGTCGCCGTCCAGCAACGGTTCCACAGCGTATTTCACGGCATAGTCGTCTTTGCGAAACACCTGGAGCACCAGAATATTCACCGCCTCGGTCAATAACTCGACGGCGGTAATCAGGAAGCTCCGTACGGTTTTGCCAGCATTCAGACGCTCAAGCACACGATTTTCAAAGGCCTGGGTTTGTTCCATTATTGCCTGCATATCTGACAATCTGTTATTTGGGCGCAGGCTAACCTGCGCCGGATTCTGCGTCATTTGGTCGCGTTATATGCGTTAACCGCCTCCGCCACCACATCGCTATTGGCATCCAGCCCGGAAATTTGCGCCAGCGCGGCCTGCGGGCCTTTTTCGGTAATCAGCACCGCCAACTCCTGCGCCTGCGGATCTTCATCACTACGGAAATGCATCGCCGCCGCGATCCCTTTGACCAGATTCACATGCGGCAGACCATATTCCAGGGTGCCAAGCAGCGGTTTGATCAGACGGTCGCCCGCGCTGAGTTTGCGTAGCGGCTGACGGCCTACGCGTTCGACGTCATCTTTCAGATACGGGTTTTCAAAACGACCGAGGATTTTCTGAATGTATGCCGCATGTTTGTCGGCATCAAAACCGTAGCGTTTGATCAGCACCGCGCCGCTTTCTTCCATCGCGCCTTTCACCACCGCGCGAATACTCTCATCGAGAATAGCGTCGCGAATGGTCTGATGACCGGCTAATTTGCCGAGGTACGCGGTTATAGCATGACCCGTGTTCAGCGTGAAGAGTTTACGTTCGACAAATGCCATCAGGTTATCCGTTAACTCCATCCCCGGAATGGTCGGCAATGCGCCTTTAAACTGGGTTTTATCGACGATCCACTCGCTGAAGGTTTCTACCGTCACTTCCAGCGGGTCATGGGTGGCGGAAGCGGAAGGCGGCACAATACGGTCAACGGCGGAATCGACAAAGCCAACGTGCTGTTCAACCCAGGCTTTATCGCCATCCGCCAGCGCGTTCATCACATGACCTTTGAGCTGCGTGGTGCCGCGCACCATATTTTCGCAGGCGATGATATTCAGCGGGGCATCCACGCCCTGCGCCTTACGTTTTACCAGCCCTTTAGCGATAGCCGGAGCGATACGCTCAAGCACCACCGGGCCCACGGCAGTGGTGATTAAATCAACGTGGGCAATCAGGTCGACAACATCATCGCCGATGCTGCTGACAGCGTTGACGCCGGAAACGGTATCCACCTGCTCATTTTCACCCACAACATGAACCTGATAGCTATGACGGGCATTCAGGGCATCGAGTACGACCTGGTTTACATCCGCAAACGTCAGTTGTATCCCCGCGTCAGCCAGCAATTTGCCGATAAAGCCACGACCGATATTACCTGCGCCAAAATGTAATGCTTTCATAGTATTAACCTTCATTAATGTTTTTACCCGAGAGGGCTGGGGTGAGGCTTTTCCCTCAACCTAACCCTCTCCACAAGGGAGAGGATATCGCCTTCATATTTCGAACTGCAGATGCGTTGGCTCTCCTCGCTCACCCCAGTCACGTACTTATGTACGCTCCTGGGGATTCACTGCGTTGCCGCCTTCCTGCAGCTCGAACTATTTTGGGGATACTTAACTGTTAAGCTTTTTTACCTGCCAGCAGTTCCAGCACTTCATCCACGCTGGTGGTGTGCGCCAGACGTTCGATCACGGATTCATCATCCAGCGCGTTGGTCAGGCTAGTGATGACCTGGATGTGCTCATTGTTACGTGCGGCGATACCAATGACCAGACGGGCAATATCGTCTTCTTCTTCACCGAAGCGTACGCCTTCCGGATACTGGCAGAACACCACGCCGGTTTTCAGCACGCGGTCTTTCGCTTCTACCGTACCGTGCGGAACTGCGATGGATTCACCGAGGTAAGTCGGTGTCAGCTTTTCGCGGTCCAGCATCGCCTCGACGTATTCCGGCTCAACATAGCCGCCTTTCACCAGTTGTTCACCGGCAAAGCGAATCGCCTCTTCTTTGTTAGCGGCTTTACGGCCCAGGAAGATATTCTCCGCACCCAGTTTGAACAGGTTGTTATCACCCTCCTCAAAGCTGTCTTTCAGATGGTCGCGTACTTTCTCTTCATTAGTATTGTGGCGCTGTGCGGCAACCAGACGTTCGGTCAGGCTGGTGTACAGGCCGCTATCCAGGAAGTTGGTCAGCGAAATATGCTGCGCCTGCGGTACCTGACGCATCGCGCGCTCGGTAAGGTCACGGTGAGTAATGACCAGATCCACATCCGGCGGCAGATTGTTAATGGCGCTGTTGGTGACGGAGATCTGGCTCAGGCCCGCATCCTGTACTTTCTTACGCAGTACCCCTGCGCCCATCGCGCTGGAACCCATACCGGCATCGCAAGCCACGATGATTTTACGCACATGGCTCAGGTCGTTGGTCACGTCGCCAGCCGCCAGCGGAGAGGCGCCTTTAGATTCCGCTTTCATGTCATGCATACGACGGGTGGCCGCTTCAATGTCATCTTCTTCTTTCACTTTGCTGGTTTTCAGCAGAATTGCAGAAACCACGAAGGAGACCGCCATTGCCGCCACGATGGCAGCGATGTTAGCGAAGTAAGCGCCTTTTGGCGTCATCGCCAGTACGGCCAGAATGGAGCCAGGAGAAGCCGGAGAAACCAGACCGCCGTTCAGGATGGTCAGGGTAAATACGCCAGTCATACCGCCAAGGATAACGGCCAGGATCAGACGTGGGTTCATCAGCACGTACGGGAAGTAAATTTCGTGGATACCGCCCAGGAAGTGGATAATTGCCGCGCCGCCCGCAGACTGTTTAGCGCTGCCGCGACCGAAGAACATGTACGCCAGCAGGACGCCCATCCCCGGACCCGGGTTAGCTTCAATCAGGAAGAAGATGGATTTACCCATCTCATGGGACTGCTGGATACCCAGCGGTGAGAAGATGCCGTGGTTAATCGCGTTATTGAGGAACAGGATTTTCGCCGGTTCAACAAAAATGGACGCCAGCGGCAGCATATCGTGCGCCACCATGAAGTTAACGCCCGCCGCCAGAATTTTGGACAGGACTTCAACCGCCGGACCAATACCGAGGAACGCCAGGATGGCGAGGATCATACCGATAATGCCAGCGGAGAAGTTGTTCACCAGCATCTCAAAACCGGATTTGATCTTACCGTCTACCCAACTGTCGAATTTCTTAATGCAGTAGCCGCCTAATGGACCGGCGATCATCGAGCCGAGGAACATCGGCATATCCGCGCCGACAATAACGCCCATGGTAGTGATAGCGCCCACTACGCCGCCGCGTTCGCCGCCAACCAGACGACCGCCGGTATAACCGATGAGCAGCGGCAGCAGGTAGGTGATCATCGGACCAACCAGTTTCGCCAGCGTTTCGTTAGGCAACCACCCTGTTGGAATAAATAATGCGGTGATAATACCCCACGCGATAAACGCGCCGATATTAGGCATCACCATATTGCTGAGGAATCGACCAAAGCTTTGCACTTTGATCTTAATATCGGATGACATAAAAACACCCCTTCTTATGTTGCTGTCGCGCAGGCTGAAAGCCCGAGGTTTGTTAATGTAGCGGCAGAGGTAGCCGGACCCTGTAGTGTAGATACTGCGCAATCTGGCACTGAATCGTTCAACTGTCCAGACAGGGACAATTTATGTGATTTGCGTCACATAAATATAGGGGGTAGAGAGGTAATTGATGTGATATTGATCACAAAGTGGCTGTGTAAAAAAACAACGAATCTAATTTTTAGCCCTTAAAAGGTCATTTTATGTGAGATATTTCACATTTTTATTTTTGTGCTTTGTTGAATTTTTGTGATCCTCTTCACAAGAAATTTTAAGCCCGGGTAACGTCAATACGATCCGGCAAACATTTTGTCGCGAGCCCTCTCACGTTATGTCATTCAGCAACCTCCTTTTGCGTCTCTTTTCGTCTTATTTGAGCCATACTATGATTTTTACTGGTTGGCAAAAAGGACACGGCATGAAACTCATCGGTAGCTACACCAGCCCTTTTGTGCGCAAAATCTCTGTTCTGCTGCTCGAAAAAGGCATCACCTTCGAATTTATTAATGAACTACCCTACGAGGCGAATAACGGCGTGGCGCAATACAACCCTCTGGGTAAGGTGCCAGCGCTGGTGACGGAGAAAGGGGAGTATTGGTTCGATTCGCCGATCATCGCGGAATATATTGAGCTGCTGGATATCGCGCCAGCGATGCTCCCGCGTGACCCGATGGCAGCGCTTAAAGTTCGCCAGCTCGAAGCGTTGGCTGACGGCATTATGGATGCAGCGTTGGTTTCTGTACGCGAACAGGCGCGTCCGGCGGCGCAACAATCGGAAACGGAACTGCTGCGCCAGCGGGAAAAAATCAACCGGAGCCTGGATATGCTCGAAAGTTATCTGAGCGACGGGACGCTAAAAACGGATACGGTCAATCTGGCGACTATCGCGATTGCCTGTGCGGTAGGCTATCTCAACTTCCGCCGGGTCGCGCCCGGCTGGTGTGTTAGCCGCCCCCACCTGGTCAAACTGGTCGAAACGCTTTTTCAACGCGAAAGCTTTGCCCGCACCGAAGCACCAAAGGCTTGACGCGCATTATGTCCGCCTGAGCAAACTCACGTTACAATCCCCCTTATGTCGATATCCCTCTCCCGCCAGGAGAGGGCCACCAACAGCCAGGCATTTTCATGACAAGCGAAACGCGTACACTCTACAGCCAGCTTCCTGCTATCGATCGTTTATTGCACGATAGCGCCTTTCTTTCTCTGCGCGATCGGTATGGCCATACCCAGGTGGTTGATCTGCTTAGGCGGATGCTTGACGACGCGCGCGACGTCATCCGGAATACGCAAACGCTTCCCGACTGGTACGCAGACTGGGCGCAAGAGGCGAAACTCCGGCTGGAAAATGCGGCGCAAAGCGCGCTGCGCCCGGTGATTAACCTGACGGGGACGGTGTTGCACACCAATCTTGGCCGCGCATTGCAGGCGCAAGAAGCGATTGAGGCGGTAACGCAGGCGATGTGCGCGCCGGTGACGCTGGAATACGATTTGGATGGCGCCGGGCGGGGGCATCGCGACCGGGCGCTGGCGACGCTGTTATGCCGTATCACCGGGGCGGAGGACGCCTGTATCGTCAATAACAATGCGGCGGCGGTATTGCTGATGCTGGCGGCGACCGCCAGCGGCAAAGAGGTGGTGGTTTCGCGTGGCGAGCTGGTCGAAATCGGCGGCGCGTTTCGTATTCCTGATGTTATGCGCCAGGCGGGTTGTACGTTGCATGAAGTGGGCACCACCAACCGGACGCACGCGAAAGATTACCATCAGGCGGTAAATGAAAATACCGGGCTGTTGATGAAGGTGCATACCAGTAATTACAGCATTGAGGGCTTTACCAAAACGGTAGAGGAAGCGGAACTGGCGGAAATCGGGCGAGAGCTGAATATTCCGGTGGTGGCGGATCTGGGCAGCGGTTCGCTGGTGGATTTAAGCCAATATGGCTTACCCAAAGAGCCGATGCCGCAGCAGCTCATTGCCGCAGGCATCAGCCTGGTAAGCTTCTCCGGCGATAAGTTGTTGGGCGGGCCGCAGGCCGGGATCATCGTCGGCAAAAAAGCGATGATTGCCCAACTGCAAAGCCATCCGCTGAAACGCGCCCTGCGTGCGGATAAAATGACGCTGGCGGCGCTGGAGGCAACGTTACGTCTGTATCTGCACCCGGAAGCGTTGGCGGAGAAATTACCCACCCTGCGTCTGTTAACTCGCAGTGAAGCGTCGATTCGCGAACAAGCGCAGCGGTTACAGGCGCGGCTGGCGGCACGTTACGGCGATGAATTTGCGCTGGAGGTTAAACCCTGCCTGTCGCAAATCGGCAGCGGTTCATTACCAGTAGACCGCCTTCCCAGCGCCGCCATGACCTTTACCCCGCACGACGGGCGTGGTAGTCGGCTGGAGGCGCTGGCGGCCCGCTGGCGCACGCTGCCTGTACCGGTCATTGGCCGAATTTATGATGGCCGTTTATGGCTGGATATGCGCTGTCTTGAAGACGAAAGCCGGTTTATGGAGATGATGCTGAAATGATTATTGCAACTGCCGGACACGTAGACCACGGTAAAACGACGTTGCTCCAGGCGATTACCGGAGTCAATGCCGATCGCCTGCCGGAAGAGAAAAAACGCGGGATGACTATCGATCTGGGCTACGCCTATTGGCCGCAGCCGGATGGTCGTGTGCTGGGCTTTATCGATGTGCCTGGGCATGAAAAATTCCTCTCTAACATGCTGGCGGGCGTAGGCGGTATCGATCACGCTTTGCTGGTGGTCGCCTGTGATGACGGCGTCATGGCGCAAACGCGCGAGCATTTACAGATCCTACAACTGACGGGTAATCTCCAGCTCACCGTCGCGCTGACCAAAGCCGATCGCGTGGACGAGGCGCGTATCGGTGAAGTACGTGAAGAGGTACTGGCGGCGCTCGACAACTATGGCTTCACCGATACCGTTGTATTTGTCACCGCCGCCAATGAAGGACGCGGTATTGCAGAACTTCGCGCTCATTTACAGCAGCTTCCTGCACGTTTGCACGCCGCGCAGCATCGCTTCCGCCTAGCTATCGACCGTGCGTTTACGGTGAAAGGGGCGGGACTAGTGGTGACCGGAACGGCGCTGAGCGGAGAGGTAAACGTGGGCGATACGCTATGGTTGACCGGCGTTAATACGCCGATGCGCGTACGAAGTCTACACGCGCAAAATCAGCCTACCGACCATGCGTATGCCGGGCAACGTATTGCGCTCAATATTGCGGGCGATGTGGAGAAGGAGCAGCTTAACCGCGGCGACTGGCTGCTTTCCGATGCGCCGGTGGGGGAGGCTTTTTCCCGGGTGATCGTTTCTCTGACGCTTCATGCGCCGCTTTCCCAATGGCAACCGCTACATATTCACCATGCCGCCAGCCATGTGACTGGTCGCGTCTCTTTGCTGGAAGGCGGGCTGGCCGAGCTGATCTTTGATACGCCGTTGTGGCTGGCCGATAATGACAGACTGGTGCTGCGTGATATTTCCGCACGTGCCACCCTTGCCGGCGCACGCGTGGTGACGCTTAAGGCGCCGCGTCGCGGTAAACGTAAGCCAGATTATTTGCACTGGCTTTCAACGCTTGCCGACGCGCAGGACGATAGCGCGGCGTTGGCCATTCATCTGGAACGCGGCGCCGTCAACCTGCCGGATTTCGGTTGGGCGCGTCAGCTTAATCCTCTCGGTATGCGTCAGCTTATTGAGCAACATGGTTTTATCCAGGCCGGAGACAATCTGTTAAGCGCGCCTGTCGCCGCCCGCTGGCAGCGTAAGATTCTTGATACGCTGGCGACCTACCACGAACAGCACCGCGATGAACCGGGGCCGGGACGTGAGCGTTTACGCCGCATGGCCCTGCCAATGGAGGATGAAGCGCTGGTTCTGATGCTGATCGAGCGGATGCGCGACGACGGCCTGATTCATAGCCATCACGGTTGGTTGCATCTGCCGGATCATAAAGCGGGATTTAGCGATGAGCAGCAGGCCGTCTGGCAAAAAGCTGAACCGCTATTTGGCGATGAGCCCTGGTGGGTACGCGATCTGGCGAAAGAGACCGGAACGGAAGAACAATTTATGCGGCTGGTGCTGCGGCAGGCGGCGCAGCAAGGCATCATTACCGCGATCGTAAAAGATCGGTACTATCGTAACGATCGGATTGTCGCTTTCGCCAATATGATCCGCGAGCTGGATCAAGAGAGAGGATCAACGTGTGCGGCGGATTTTCGCGACAGGCTGAATGTAGGGCGGAAACTGGCCATTCAGATCCTTGAATATTTTGACCGGATTGGATTTACACGACGTCGTGGGAATGATCATTTATTACGTGATGCGTTATTATTTCCGCAAAAAGAATGAAATGGTTAAATTAAATAACAAATGAAGCAATACAATTATTGCGTTGCTTTTTATTTTTCTGGCTTCTTAAAATAGCCAGCGTGAACCTGTTATCAGAATAATTTTGCCCGTATTCTTTGCGCCTTATTCAGGCGACTCACGATGAGATTGTGGAACTTTATCGCACGGCGATGTAACGCCTTTGCCCGGTGGCGCGGACGCTTACCGGGCCTGCGTAGACGATGCAGGCCGGATAAGGCGTAACACGTTAGCTTCGATCGAGCTTTTGCTGCGCCAGCCAGACGGCGCCCAGCCTGCCCGCCTGATTTCCCAGTTGGCAGGGCTGAATCGGCACCTGGAGCGCCTCCCACATTTCAAACGTTTCAAGATGCCGCGTCAGGAGCGGGTAGAGCTTTTCCTGTTCGCTTATTCCTCCGCCGATCAGCACCACGCCCGGATCAAACATAGAGATCACGCTGTAAACGCCGCGTGAAAGATAACGCGCCCAGTCATTGACCGCCTCACGCAGATGAACATCGGTCGCCATTCGTTCGAAGATCACATCCGCAGGCGGCATCTCTTCGGCAGGCAGCGCCAGCGCCTGGCGGCACGACGCCATTAATCCGCTGGTTGACGCGATTTTATGCATACTTTCGCCATTGTTCCCGACCGGCATGACGCCGAATTCACCGGCGTGAAAATGCGCGCCGCGATACAGTTCTCGTCCGACGATAATACCGCCGCCAATGCCGGTTCCAATGGTAATACAGACCAGATTGTCATAATGCTGCCCGGCACCTCGCCACATTTCGCCCAGCGCCGCACAGTTCGCGTCGTTCTCCACGACCAGCGGCAGATCGGTCAGCCCGCTGAACAACTCCATCAGGTTGACGTCATCCAGGTAAGCCAGCGCGCCCGCTTTTGCCGCATGACCGTTATGGGGATTAATATGGCCGGGGAAACTAACCCCGATTGCCGCAATGTCATAGTCCTGTTGGCAACGCGCCACCACATCCTGCCATTTGCGGGTAAACGTGGAGGCGTCCTCTGGCGTATCGAATTGATGATGGGTTAATTCTTCGCCGTCACTGTTAATCACGCCATATTTGACGTGAGTTCCTCCCACATCAATACCGATATATTGCTGCATAGTGTTCTCCGTACGTTAAACAGGCACCTGTTTAGTATGGCTAAAACCAGACGGAGAAACGTAAAGGAAAGTAATTCGTGATTGCTGTCGTAAAGCGGGAAATCATTGGCGAAAAATTCACCAGCACCGTCTACCCTTGTGGAGTACCTTTACAATAAGGAGTTGGTCATGACGAACAATCCCCCTTCAACACGTATTCAGCCAGGTGAATACGGGTACCCACTGAAGTTAAAAGCCCGCTATGACAATTTTATTGGTGGTGACTGGGTTGCGCCCGCCGACGGCGAATATTATCAAAACCTGACGCCAGTGACCGGCCAGCCGCTATGTGAAGTCGCTTCCTCCGGTAAAAAAGATATCGATTTAGCGCTCGACGCCGCGCATAAGGCGAAAGATAAGTGGGCGCATACGTCAGTACAAGACCGTGCCGCTATCTTGTTTAAGATCGCCGATCGGATGGAACAAAACCTCGAACTGTTGGCGACAGCGGAAACCTGGGATAACGGTAAACCGATTCGTGAAACCAGCGCTGCCGACGTACCGCTGGCGATCGATCATTTCCGCTATTTCGCCTCCTGTATACGTGCGCAGGAGGGCGGGATTAGCGAAGTTGATAGCGAAACCGTGGCCTACCATTTTCACGAACCGCTTGGCGTCGTGGGGCAGATAATCCCGTGGAACTTTCCGTTGTTGATGGCAAGCTGGAAAATGGCGCCAGCGCTGGCGGCGGGTAACTGCGTGGTGCTTAAACCGGCACGCCTGACGCCGCTTTCCGTTCTGCTGTTAATGGAAGTCATTGGCGATCTGTTACCGCCGGGCGTCGTCAACGTCGTGAACGGCGCGGGCGGCGAGATTGGCGAATATCTGGCGACCTCGAAACGTATCGCGAAGGTGGCGTTTACCGGTTCGACGGAAGTGGGTCAACAGATCATGCAGTACGCCACGCAGAATATTATTCCTGTGACGCTGGAGTTAGGCGGTAAATCGCCCAATATCTTCTTTGCTGACGTGATGGATGAGGAAGATGCGTTCTTTGATAAAGCGCTGGAGGGATTTGCCCTGTTTGCCTTTAACCAGGGCGAGGTGTGTACCTGTCCAAGCCGTGCGCTGGTCCAGGAGTCCATCTATGAGCGCTTTATGGAGCGCGCTATTCGCCGGGTAGAGAGCATTCGCAGCGGGAACCCGCTAGATAGCGGTACACAGATGGGGGCACAGGTCTCCCACGGCCAGTTTGAGACTATCCTCAATTATATCGATATCGGTAAAAAAGAGGGGGCCGATATTCTGACCGGTGGGCGACGCAAGGAACTGGATGGCGAACTTAAAGAGGGCTATTACCTTGAGCCTACTATCCTGTTTGGTAAGAACAATATGCGCGTCTTTCAGGAGGAGATCTTTGGCCCGGTGCTGGCGGTAACCACCTTTAAAACCATGGAGGAGGCGCTGGAAATCGCTAACGATACCCAATACGGCCTGGGCGCTGGCGTCTGGAGCCGCAACGGCAATCTGGCCTATAAGATGGGGCGCGGCATTCAGGCCGGGCGCGTATGGACCAACTGCTATCACGCCTATCCGGCACATGCTGCGTTCGGCGGCTATAAGCAGTCGGGCATCGGGCGCGAAACGCATAAGATGATGCTGGAACACTACCAGCAAACCAAGTGCCTGCTGGTGAGCTATTCCGATAAGCCTCTGGGGCTGTTCTGACGCAAGAGGTAATGCCCGATGGCGCTGCGCTTATCGGGCCTACCGCGTTGATATTAGCCTGGTGGTCATGTCTGATGGCGCTTCGCTTATCAGGCCTACAAAAATTCATCGCAATATACTGATATTGCAAATCTTGTAGGCCGGATAAGGCGCAGCCGCCATCCGGCACAGTATTACCGCTCGTTAACCCAAATCCGCATTTCGCCCTCGCCACGGTTGGCCCAGCTAAACCATGGAATGAACGTTAGCGTCTGCGGCTGGCGCGATGACGGTGCGTTATCGTAGTGCCACAACGCCTGATGCTGCGCATCTGGGGCGCTTTGCTTCTCGCCTTCAGCCTGAATCAGCATCTTATGCGCAAAAAGCCCTTTGCCCTCAAAGACCCGGAATTCACTCTCTTTTGGTAGCCACAGATTATGCAGTTCTTCGCCGTTATCGGCCTGCTCAAGGCAATAGACCAGCGGCCCGCGCTGAATAGCGACCTTACCGGCGACGTGACGCGCCAGCGGATTGCCATACACGCGGCGAACCGGCATCGGCAGCGTCAGGGTTATCGTATCGCCCTCCTGCCAGGTTCGACGGATATGCAGATAACCTTTGCGAATATCCTGTTCCACTTCCAGCCCGTTGAGCGTCACTTTTGCCTCAGGGCACCAGTCCGGCAGGCGTAGCGCCAGCGTGTGACGTACCGGCTGCACAGAGTCGATGGCAATCTTCACCTGCTCATGCCACGGGTAGTTCCCGCTGATTCGCAGTTTGAGCGCGCCATTTTCAACGGGTATTTCCAGGCTGTTACCCACGTACATATTGATATACAGCGCATCCGCACGCGGCGTGTAGATGTAGTGACCGAGAGAGGTGAGCACGCGGGCGATGTTCGGCGGGCAGCAGGCGCAGCCAAACCAGCGCTGGCGGATGGGCTTAACGTGATCGTAAATATGGTTGAATTTTAACGATTTTGGATGCACTTCCAGCGGGTTGACGTAGAAGAAATGCTTGCCATCCAGCGCCATACCACCGAGGACGGTATTGTACAGCGCGCGCTCCATCACGTCGGCGTACTGGCTATCGGCTTCCATTTCCAGCATCCGGCGGGCGAACATCATCAGGCCGATTGAAGCGCAACTTTCCGCATAGACCGAATCATTCGGTAAATCGTAATCGCTGCTAAAGGCTTCGCCGCTGCTCTGGGAACCGATGCCTCCGGTGATATACAGCTGACGCTGCGCCATATTTTTCCACAGACGCAGGCAGTCCTGGCGTTTGCCTTCATCGTTGCTCAGGCGAGCGAGATGCGCCACGCCAGTCATCAGATAGACAAAACGTACCGCGTGGCCAATGGCCGTCTGCTGCTGCGAAATTGGCAGATGCGCCTGGCTGTAGGCTTTGTCTTTGACCATCCACGCCGGGCCGTAGGTGTGCCAGTACGAGGTCTGGCCGCGTTTTTCGTACTCTTCGTCGTAGAAGTGCGGTTGGGTGCCGCGCTGCCCGATAAAGTAGCTTGCCAGCGTCATATAGCGCGGCTGCTCTGTTACCTCATACAGACGCATCAGCGCCAGCTCAATTTCCGGGTGGCCCGGATAGCCGTGCAGCTGATTTTCGCCAGGGCCGAAAGTGCTGTCGATATGATCGGCCAGGCGACAAACGACGTCTAGCAGCCGACGCTTGCTGGTGGCCTGAAAGAAGGCGACGCCCGCTTCAATCAGATGCCCGGCGCAATAAAGCTCATGGCACTCCGCCAGGTTGCTCCAGCGTTCTTGCGGGGCTTTTGCCGTAAAGTACGTATTGAGATAGCCATCGTCACACTGCGCGGCGGCCACCAGTTCAATCACCTCATCGGCGGTTTTCTCAAGCGCTGGATCGGGCTTCTGGCACAGTGACCAGGCAACCGCTTCCAGCCATTTCGCCACGTCGCTGTCCTGAAAGACCATGCCGTAAAAGTCGCCCGTCTGCTGGCCTGCGGCAATGCGGAAATTTTCAATGGCATGGCTGGGTTCAGCCTCTGGAATACGATCGTTTAACGCATCCCACTGGTAAGGAATAACCACATCGCGAACCAGTTGTTGATACTGTCCGAGGAACGGATCGCTGACCGTCAGTTTATGCAGATCGACTTCCAGTACGTTCATTTCGTGCTCCTTAAGGCTGTAGAGGTCATAGATATTCCTCGCTGACGGGGTATTTTATGGCAGTAATTTTTATTTTCGCGTTATGACCTGATTCATTTTGCCCAGATAGCGGTGAGCGACAAGGCGATAAAAGAGTAAAAAAAGATGACGATTCCGACCCGTATTTAAAAATGTGAGATGGATCGAGTGAAAGGACTATTTTTAGTTAATAATCAAAAGCTAATATGAAATACGGTGCTGAATGAGCGGGAAATGACATATTAATGCTCGAATTATCCATGACATTACCGATTAAAGTCCAAAACGGCGGATTATTTATTTCTCGCGGCATTGGGCGTCATCCTGCCAGGCGTCTGCAATCGTGGGAAATTATATTTGTGGAAAAAGGCTGCCTGAAAATTCAGGAAGAAGAATGTGTTTTCTGTGTCGACGCCGGGGAAAGCCTGTTGCTTTGGCCGCATTGCCGCCATATTGGCGTTGAGGAGTTTCCCGCCGATCTTAAATTTTACTGGCTCCATTTTGAGGTCAAAGCGCCGGACAGCGACCCGCGCTGGCTGACGCATCTTTCCGTGCCGCAGCATACCCAGGTTGCCGATCCACAGGCGCTGATTGCGCTTTTTCGCCAGTTTATGAACGAGCAGGAAAAGCACCAGCGCAGCCCGGCGCTGGAGTTCATCGTGCTGCTGATTTTGCAGCAGCTCACCGTTGACGCCCGGCAGAATGAAAACGCCGAGGCCGCTGGCGTGTCGCTGGCCTGGAAAGTGCAGCAGCTGATTCGAACGCACTATCACCTGCCGCTTTCCAGCTCGGTTCTGGCGAAAGAACTGCATTGCAATGTGGATTATCTGGGACGCGTTTATCGGCGGGTATTTCACCTTACGCTAACGGAAGCCATCCACCGCCAGTGGGTGCGCGAGGCGGAAAAGTTGCTGATTAGCGACGCGCGTTCGTTAAAAGAGGTGGCGGAACGGTGCGGTTTTAATGACGTTGGTTACTTTCGCCAGATCTTCCGCAAGCACACCGGCCTGACGCCTACCGCCTGGAAGCGGCGCTACAGTAAGGAACACGTTAATTCTTGAGTATAATCTTTGGCCCTCTGACAACGCGGTTGCAAACTGAATGCCCGATGGCGCTTTGCTTATCGGTCCTACAAGAGTTCATCACAACGTATTGATATTGCACATCTTGTAGGTCGGATAAGGCGCAGCCGCCATCTGACACAGGCTGTGGCTGCCGGCATTACTGCCCGTAATAGGCATTCGCGCCGTGTTTACGCAGATAGTGTTTATCGAGCAATTCCGGTTGCATATCCGGCAGTTGGGGGGCCAGCTGGCGCGAGAACAGCCCCATATAGGCACACTCCTCAAGCACCACGGCGTTGTGGACGGCATCGGCGGCATTTTTACCCCAGGCAAACGGGCCGTGCGAATGAACCAATACCGCCGGGATTTGCGCCGGATCCAGACCGCGCTCTTCAAAGGTTTTAATAATCACCTCGCCGGTCTGATACTCGTACTCGCCGTTAATCTCCTCAACGGTCATCAGTCGGGTACAGGGGATCGCGCCATAGAAATAGTCGGCGTGGGTGGTGCCCCAGGCGGGCAGATCGAGCCCGGCCTGCGACCAGATCGTCGCATGGCGGGAATGGGTATGAACGATCTCGCCGATCTGCGGATAGCGGCGATAGAGCGCCAGATGGGTCGCGGTATCGGACGACGGTTTTTTGTTGCCTTCAACGACCTTACCGCTGGCGATCTCTACCACCACCATATCGTCGGCGGTCATCACCTCATATTCAACGCCCGAAGGCTTGATGACCATCAGTTTGCGCGTCTCATCGACCGCGCTGACGTTGCCCCAGGTAAAGGTGACCAGCCCGTGCGCCGGGAGGGCCAGGTTGGCCGCCAGCACCTCGGCTTTCAGTTGCTCTAACATGTGAAACCTCCTTCCTGCATCCGTGATTCAATCCAGCGTCGCGCCTGGATAATTTCCAGCACCGGCTCGCTGGCTTTCTCTGTCCACATCTCAATCAGAAATGAACCGCGATAATTCAGCTCATGCAGCGTTTTGAAGATGCCAACAAAATCAACGCATCCTTCGCCAAACGGCACGTCGCGGAACTGGCCGGGGCTGTCACCAGTCACTGGCAGCGTGTCTTTCAGGTGGATAGCGGCGATACGGTCGATACCCAGCTTCAGCTCGGCGGTGACGTCGTTCCCCCAGGCGCTGAGGTTGCCGACGTCCGGGTAGACGGTGAACCACGGTGACGAAAGCATCTCGTCCCACTTTTTCCACTTGCTGATGGAGTTCATAAACGCGGTATCCATGATCTCCACCGCCAGCATCACCTGCGCCGCTGCGGCCTGTTCCACCGCCCACGCCAGCCCTTCGGCGAAACGTTGCTGGGTGCCTTCGTCGTGTTCTTCGTAATAGACGTCGTAACCTGCCAGCTGAATGGTGCGGATACCGAGATCGCGCGCCAGGCGAATGGCTTTGGTCATGATTTCACGCGCCCGCTGGCGTACCGCTTCGTCGCGGCTGCCAAAAGGGAAACGGCGATGGGCGGAGAGACACATTGACGGGATAGCGACGCCGCTTTCCAGCATCGCGTTCACCAGCGATGCACGTTGGGCTGGCGTCCACTCCAGGCGAGAAAGACGTTCGTCGGTTTCATCCACCGACATCTCGACAAAATCAAAACCGCAGCTTTTTGCCAGCACCAGCCGCTCTGGCCAACTGAGATCTTTCGCCAGTGCTTTCTCGTAAATACCTAATGGATGATTACGCATGCTTTTCTCCCCAAATGGCGTCAATTTGGGCGTGGAATTCGGCGGCGACCTGCGCCGGATGGGCGGCACCTGCCAGCGCACGTCCGGCGATAAATGCCTTAACGTTAATGTCGCGGAACAGCGGCAGATCCGCTGGGGTAATGCCGCCGGTAATCGATAGTTCAAGGCCGATGTCGGACAACGCCTTCATACGCGCCAGGTCCGCTTCGCCCCACTGCTGCCCGCTGGCCTGCGCATCGCGTCCGCGGTGGTAAATCGCCTGGCGAACCCCGACGTGATACCAGTCTCGGGCGTCGTCCAGCGTCCAGTTGCCGAACAGCTCCATTTGAATTTCACCGCCGCAGGATTGCGCGACGGCATGGCCTTTCTCGACGGTCGCGAGCGGCGCGGCGCAGATGATAGTCATCCAGTTAGCGCCAGCGCTAAAAGCCTGCTGCGCCAGGGTTTCACCGGCATCGGCCACTTTCCAGTCGGCGACGATGATTTTTTCCGGGCACTGCGCTCGCAGGGCTTTCACCGCGCTAAGGCCTTCGGTTAAACAAAGGATGGTTCCGGCCTCAACGATATCGACATGATCCTGTAGCAGGGCGACATCGCGTTGGGCTGCTTCCAGACTGGTGTGGTCGAGCGCCAGTTGCAGTAATGGTCGGCTCATAATGCGTGCTCCTTAATACGGGCGTGATAGCCCTGTAGTGCTTCAATCAAATCCTGGTATTGGCGGTATTTGCGCTGGTAGAGGGCGTGCGCGGTCATGTCCGGCAGCAGCGTGCGCACCGGGTGCTGCAGGTCGCGTTGGGCCTCGCGGAAATCGCGATATACGCCGGTGCCGACGCGGGCAGCCAGCGCCGCGCCGAAGCAGCCGGTCTCCTCCACCTGCGGCAGCTCAATGCGTAAACCGCTGACGTCCGCCAGCATCTGCATCCAGACGTCGGAGTGGGCCGGGCCGCCGGTAACGCGCAGGGCGCAAACGTCGGTAAAGCGTTCACGCATGCGGTTGAGGTGGGTCATATGGCTGAAGACCACGCCTTCATAAATCGCCTGCAGCAGGTGGGCGCGGGTGTGCAGCGCCTGCATGCCGTAAAAGCCGCAGGTCATCTCCAGCCCGGCATTGCTGCCGTAGAGAAACGGCAGAAAAAAGAGGTCGCTACCGGCTTTCGGCAGGCTGGCGACCGCCTGGTTGATCTCGTCAAAAGAGAGGTCGCCCCACTGGGCGGTAAACCATTCGAGGTTGCCGGAGGAGGTCGGGCTGGCTTCGTGAACGATATACTGCCCGTCATTGACGTAGCGGCCATAGACGTAAGGATGGGCCTCATGGTCGCGCAGACCGTGAGCGATGCCGCTGGTGACGGCCCAGGTACCCATCACCGCATTGAGCGTTGATTCATCCTCAATACCGGCGCAAAGGGCGGTGGAAACCACATCAAACAGGCCGCCGACGACGGGGGTACCCACTGCCAGACCGGTGATGGCGGCTGCCTGAGCGGTGATCTCACCGCATATTTCGGCTGAACCCACCACGGGGGGCAGCGCGCTATCGATTTCACTGATGTCCAGCCACTCGGTCAGGCGCGGGTCGTACTGGCCCGTCGCCATGTTGTAGAGGTTGGACTCGGAGATGTTGCTCTCCTCACAGCCTTTCACGCCGGTTAAGCACCAGCGCAGATAGTCATGCGTCATCATGACGCTGCCTATCTGCGCGTAGCGCTGCGGCTCATTCTCTTTTACCCAGCGTAAAAGGGAGACTGGATGCCCGGTCCACAGGGTTTGCCGAGTCAGCGGGTAGAGTTTTTGCGGAACCGCTTCTTTTTGCCAGCGCTGGACAATTTCCATGGCGCGACGGTCGGAAGAGAGTATCGCTTTACCTAATGGCCGATCGCTTTTATCTAACAGGAACAGGCCCTTACCCTGAGCGGAAATACCCAGACCGCGGATTTGTGAGCCGCTCACCCCCGTGTGCGTCAGCAGTTTGCTGATGACCGAGCCGCACTGTTGCCACAGTTCGGTCATATCGCGTTCAACCCAGCCTGGCTGCGGGCTTAAAGCGTGCAGCGGCAGGCGTTGCACCGCTACTTCCCGGCCTGCGCCATCGTACAACCCGGCTTTTAGCCAACTCCCACCACAATCTAACCCCAGCCAGTAGTTGCTCATGACTTATTGCACCTCGTCCACGGCTTTCAGGAGATCGGCGCCCTGCGGGTTGTCTTTCAGGAACATATCGCGCACCTGGCTGCCCAGCGCATCGCTGAAGGCTTTACGGTCGATATCGGTCAGGACTTCAACTCCGGCTTCTTTCATGCCATCGATAATTTTTTGCTGATCTTCGGCGACCAGTTTGCGCTGGTAGTCACCCGCTTCTTTGGCGGAACTCAGCAGTGCCTCCTGGAGCTGCGGGCTTAAAGCGTCGAATTTGGCTTTATTGATCACCAGCAGCAGAGGCGAATAGGCGTGATGAGTGAGGGAGAGGTATTTCTGTACCTCATAGAATTTCGCTGACCACACGACGTTGATAGGGTGTTCCTGGGCATCAATCGTACGGGTTTCGAGGCCGGTATAGACTTCGGAGAACGGCATCGGAATAGGGTTCGCGCCGAAGATTTTAAAGGCCGCGATATTCATTGGGCTGTTGTTAGTGCGGATTTTTAAGCCTTTCAAATCGCCCGGCGTTTTTACCGGCGCGCGGGAGTTGGTGACGTCGCGCCAGCCGTTTTCCCAGTAGGCGAGGACTTTTAACCCTTTTGAATCGAGTGATTTTTTCAGTTCATCGCCGACTTTACCGTCGAGCGTTTTATGCGCATGCGCGGTATCGCGAAACAGGAAGGGGACATCAAGTAAGTTGAATACAGGGGCCAGACCGGTGAAATTGTTCGAACCGGACATTTCCATATCAATGGTTCCGCCGCGCACCCCGCTGATCATTGCCTGGGCGTTACCTAATGTGCTGTCAGGAAAGAGTTTTAGCGTTAATTCGCCGTTAGTTTTTTCTTTTAATAATTCGTTAAATTTTTTCGCGGCAATATGTTGGGAGTCAGTTTGCGGTGTTTCATAACCAAAACGTAAAGATTGCGCCGCCAGAGACGACACGCTGAAAACCGTCAGACCAGCTATCAATAATGAACGAGCAATAACGTGTAATTTCATAATATTATCCTTTAATTAATCCATTTAAGCGGTGTGATAATTAGCTCGGGAATAAAAATAAATAAAACCAGCAGCGACATCAGGACGACAACGTAAGGGAATACGCCTCTTACCGCGTCATCAAATTTCAATTTTGCTACCCCGGAAATAACGTTGAGGACGTTGCCAACGGGCGGTGTGATTAATCCAATAGAGCAGTTAATAATGAACATGACGCCGAAATAAATCGGGTCAATATTGGCTTCTTTAACTAATGGCAATAATACAGGGGTAAGAATTAACACCGTTGGCGTCAAATCCATCACCATACCGACGACCATAATTGAGATCATAATGACGATAAATAAGAGTCGCGGAGAGTCGACCAGCGGCTGCAGCAAATCTGACACCATCATGGGTAATTCCGCGATCGTAATCAGCCAGGCGGATACCTGGGCCGCGGCCACCAGAAACATGACGACTGACGTCGTTTTGGCGGCATTGACCAGCACGTGGTAGAGACTGGAAAACGTTAATTCCCGATAGATAACCACGGCGACAAAGAGGGCGTAAAACGCGGCGACCGCCCCTGCCTCCGTTGGCGTGAAAAGTCCGGAACGGAAGCCGCCAATGATAATCACCGGTAAAAACAGCGCCCAGATACCTGAAACCAATGATTGCCAGATTTCACGCGGTGTTGCTTTAGGCTGAGAAGGGAGATTTAATCGCCCGGCCTGCCACCACCAGGTGAGCATAAGCGCCGCGCCCATCATGATGCCCGGTGCGATCCCGGCCATAAACAGCTTGCTGATCGACAAGCCGCTGGAAACGCCGAAGATAATAAAAGGAATCGAGGGGGGAATAATTGGCGCAATGATCCCGCCGGAAGCGATTAACCCAACGGAGCGGTTGATCGGGTAGTTTGCGGAGCGCATCATCGGCACCAGCAGCGCGGCGACCGCAGCGGTATCTGCTACCGCAGAGCCGGAAAGGCTGGCCATAATCATTGCCGCAATAACGCCCACGTAGCCCAGGCCGCCGGGCTTATGGCCGACCAGCTTCATCGGCAGGTCGACAATTCGCTTTGACAGGCCGCCCGCGTTCATGATTTCACCGGCCAAAACAAAAAAGGGAATGGCCAGTAGGGAGAAACTGTCCGCGCCGTTAACCAGGGTTTGCGCCATAATCTGCACGTCAAACATATCCAGGTATGCCATCAGAGCAGCGCCGCAAAGCAGCAGCGACCAGGCGATGGGTAAACCTATCGCGATCCCGCCGAGCAGGCAGCAGAGAAATATCACCACGGCCATGATTAGGCTCCTTGCTGTGGTTGTTGAAAGGAATCGTTACGCGTTATTAAGTGATAAAGCCGACGCAGCTCGATTAACGCGATGGCAACGCTTGTGGGCAGACAGGCGATATACATCAGGCCGATCGGTAAACCGAGGATTGGCGAGTGATCGCTCCAGTCCTGCAACGCTTTTTGCAGGCTGCCCCAGCCTAATGCGATGCATAACAATAAAATCAGCGAATGTGTCAGCAGCGAGAGTCGACGCTGATTCGCTGGCGAAAGTTTTTCCACCACAAAAGTGACCTGAACGTGAGCGTTATCCATAAATGCAACGATGGCGCCAATAAACGTCAGCCATACAAATAGATAACGTGATAGTTCATCTACCGACAAAATACTGCTCTCAAAACCGTAACGTAAAATAACGTTAATAAATACAATGCAGGAAAGTACGGCAATTAATACCGCAAGTATGCCCTCAAGTACCCGCTTCATAACGACTCCATCAGGTTATAGAAACTTATTTCTTTCGATGCTGAATAGTGGAACTTAATTTCTTATGTTTGGTTTATATTAGGTCGGCGCAACGTTGAGTTGCAGGCCGAGAATTAAGGTGATGATGTTTAATTCAGGTTAGCGGCGTGTGGCCTTTTTCATCATGTTAATACCATCGCGTAATATATTTATGCGGTGATTAATATCGGCACTGGCATTGATTTCCAACAATTTAATACCGGTAAACTGCAACAGTTCGGGAGCGGCGGCGGTAATCAGTTCTTTAACATGTTTCTCCGTCATCAGACTTTGTGGACAGAAAGGTGCAAACGGAGCATGGAGGTCCTGCCATTCGCCGTATTCTCCATCCAGCGTTGTACCGGAGAACATCAGCGCCCCGAGTTTTCCAGCCTGTTTGGCCTGCTGCGTGTGGATCAGCGGTAGAGAGGTATCCCGCCCTTCAATAGCCGAGCGCGCCCAGTTAATGCAGACGCTTATGTCATAGTCGGCAATAGTTTCCAGTACGTTTACCAACGGTAAGAATCCTTTGCGCGGTGCGGGGCCGGTCATCGCGTCGCAGTGTTCAAGCACCAGGTCGCAGGACCAGTCCCAGTTGGCAATCTCTTTTAATGAGCGCGCAAAGGCGTCGGTTGCCTGCGCCACGTTCGGATTGCCCGCCAGCGGGGCGGCATGAAGCTCAAGGGCTATGACTTTGCCGGTATTGTTCCCATTGATTTTATTGATCTTCTGATAAAGATGACGGTAGTATTCCACGCAGGCTTTACGCTGTTCCTCGTCACTGGACGCTAATCCAAAACCGCCGTTTTCGCTACAGCGGCGCATGGTTTCCATTATCGCGGTGACCACGATTTGCCAGTTTCCCGGTGTATGGCGCAATAACCACTCGTCGCCGAGCGGGTGAAGATGTTCAAGACAAGGCTGCTCCAGCCCCCGGATATCCGGAGTATCAGAGAGTTGCCGCCAGAATTCCGTCTCTTCCTCTTCACTCTTCTGGTGAAATGAGGGTGCACAAGGGTACGCACCGATAATATAACCGGTATTATTTTTCATTTTGTGCTCCAGTAAACTCTATTTTATAAAACGTCTATGGCGACTTTTACGACTATTTTCCGTATCGGCGTAGCAATGCTTTTATTACAACCTGGACGATGAACATCCTGCGGGAAAAACAGGGCATAACTTCCCGGTATCATTTCAATGAATGATTCATGTTCACTGTCGTGATAAAAAATAATATCGCGCTGTTCTAATAATGACTCGCTGATTTGATTATTACCGGTATCAATGGCAACCCCAATTTTCTCTTCACCCCATGCCAGAAACTGAATATCCAGATAGCGGCGATGGACTTCCGGACGATTTTCAGCAGCATCGCGGGTGGTCATATCGATAATCTGCGCGAAGATATTTTTGCCGTCGATTTCCACTACGCCGGGTTCGAGCGTGCGAAAGTCCGTATTACGCAGGAAATCGAGCGCCTGCTCTATGGCCGACGGTAACCGGCACGGATCAGGCTGAGCGATATGTCCAAAAATCATGATGTGGCTCCTTACAGCGCCTGAATTTTAGCCCAGACGCTGTCGTCAATGGTGATACCGTGACGGCGGTTGTCATCCAGCAGTTTGGTAAATTCGTGGCCGGGCAGCCGAATCGCGACGTTGTCGTCGGCGCGTTCAGCGGTGGTGATGAAATCCATAATCCGCTGCAGTTTGGCGTCGCGGGTTGCGCCATCGATCAGCTTATCCACTTCTATGGCGATGAAAATCTGCGAGACGCCATATTCATCGCTGTTTTCCTGGGTCACTTCGGCAACGGAAGAGCCGTTGGAAAGCAGGGTGGCAATCATGTCCAGCACAATCGACAGACCAGATCCTTTCCAGTAACCCATCGGTAAAATGCGGCGATTTTTCTCGATCACGCCCGGTTCTTTGGTCAACTGACCGTTATCGTCGAAACCGCCGTCCACCGGCAGTTCGCGGCCCGCCAGACGGTTAACCTCCAGCATGCCGTAGGAGAACATCGACATCGACATATCTACCATCGTGATCGGCGTGGAAGGGATGGCGACGATCAGCGGATTGGTACCGATACGGCACTCTTTCGCGCCCCACGGCGGCATGACGGCGATGGAGTTGGTCCAGCAAATGCCGATATAGCCTTTTTCCGCCGCCTGCCAGCCGTAGCTGCCGCCGCGCATCCAGTGGTTAGCATTACGTAACGCCACCAGGCCAATACCATGATCGGAAGCCAGCTCGATGGCCCGGTCCATCATCTTTTTCGCCGTCAGGTTGCCGATAGCGCGCTGAGCATCCCACTGTTCGATGGCGCCGAGGCTGGTAACCCGCTGCGGTTTAGCATCAGGAATAATGTCGCCGTTATCCAGTTGCTGGATGAAGCGGGGAAAGCGGTTCACGCCGTGGGAATAGACACCGGACTCGGTGGTGCGAGCGAACATTTCCGCGCAGGCGTCGGCGGTATCTTCCGCAATATTCCGCGACCGCAAGACGCGGTAGAAGGCCCCTTTTAACTCTTCGAAAGTTACTTTCATCCCTGTTCTCCTGGTCGATTGTTAGAAATTTTAGTATGTTTTTTTGTCTATAAATTTCATAATGCGAAATGTAGTTCCAAATATATAGATCAAAAATTGACATGGCAACGCCAGAGAAGGTTTTTAAAAATGATTAAAATCATCGGGTTATGTTTTTTATGCTGATATCGTGAACTGCAACACACTTTGAGCTACCATCTGATCGCCCAAGAAAGGAGAGAGTTTTCTGATGAGCCAGAACAACGATAAAGAGAAGCCTGCGGGGAGTCAGAGCCTGTTTCGTGGCCTGATGTTGATAGAAATTTTGAGTAACTACCCGAACGGTTGCCCGCTGGCGCACCTGTCGGAGCTGGCGGGGTTGAACAAGAGTACCGTCCATCGGTTGTTGCAGGGGCTTCAATCCTGCGGATACGTGACGCCAGCGCCGGCGGCCGGAAGCTACCGTCTGACGACAAAGTTTATTGCCGTCGGCCAAAAAGCCCTGTCATCGCTGAATATCATCCACGTTGCGGCACCGCACCTTGAGGCGCTCAACCTGGCCACCGGCGAGACGGTGAATTTTTCCAGCCGTGAAGATGACCACGCTATCCTGATTTATAAGCTGGAACCGACCACCGGTATGCTGCGCACGCGTGCCTACATTGGCCAGCATATGCCGCTGTACTGCTCGGCGATGGGGAAAATTTATATGGCGTTTGGTCAGCCGGATTATGTGGCGTCTTACTGGGAAAACCATAAAGATCAGATCCAGCCGCTGACTCGCAACACCATTACCGATTTACCAGCAATGTACGATGAGTTGGCGCAAATTCGTGAAACCAGCATGGCGATGGACCGCGAAGAAAATGAACTGGGCGTCTCCTGTATTGCCGTGCCTGTGTTTGATATTCACCATCGAGTGCCTTACGCCATTTCTATTTCGCTGTCGACGTCACGGCTAAAACAGATCGGCGAGAAAAATCTGCTCAAACCGTTGCGTGAAACCGCACAGGCTATCTCTAATGAGCTGGGATTTACCGTTCGCGAATAAGACAGCTCGCCAGGTTTTATCAGGCATCTGACAAAATTTGTCCGTTTGCGTAGTGGGATCAAAGCGGCGGGGAATGGCTCTCTGGCATTCTGGCGTTTTAACGCAGGGGGAGAACAATGAACCGGTTTATTATGGCGGATGCGTCGGCGTGTATCGGGTGTCGTACCTGCGAGGTCGCCTGCGTGGTGTCGCACCAGGAACAGCAGAATAGCGCGGCGGTGACGACGGCGGACTTTGTGCCGCGTATCCGGGTGATAAAAGAGGATAGCTTCACCACGGCCACGGTCTGCCATCAGTGTGAGGACGCGCCGTGCGCGAATGTCTGCCCGGTACAGGCGATTCGCCGTGATCGGGGGCATATCTTCGTGACGCCATCGCGCTGCATTGGTTGTAAAAGCTGTATGCTGGCTTGCCCGTTTGGTGCGATGACCGTGGTGACGTCCGCGTCAGGCGCGCAGGCGATTAAATGCGATCTTTGCTGGCATCGGGAAGCGGGGCCGGCGTGCGTGGAAGCCTGCCCGACCAGTGCGTTACAGTGCGTTGACGCAACAAATGTGCAGCGCCAGCGCCTCTATTCTCAACCTTTCTGAACATCGTTCCGGCCTGCATAATGGCCGGAATAACCGTCAGCCTTCACGCCAGGCGCGTTCAATCTCTTCTGCCAGAATTTTTACGCCCGCCTCGATTTTGTCCGGTTCAGGCACGTAGTTCATCCGCATACACTGGTGTGTGTGCGGCCAGGGTTTATCCAGTCCGGGAAAGAAATAGTGGCCTGGCACCATCAGCACGCCGCGCGCTTTCAAGCGTTGATAGAGTAGCTCGGTGGTAATCGGCAGATCTTTAAACCACAGCCACAAAAATATTGCGCCTTCCGGTTTATGAATCAGGCAGCGTTCTTCGGATAAATAGCGACGAATGATCGCGATCGTCTGTTGAACGCGCTGATAGTAGAAAGGTTTGATAACCGTTTCCGACAGCCGAAGCAGATCGTTACGCTTAATCATTTCGCACATCATCGCCGGGCCCATGCCCCCGGGCGCAAGGCTGATGATGCCGTTCATGTTGGCAATGGCGGTAATCGTCTTATCATTGGCGATGATAATCCCGCAGCGGGAACCGGGCAGCCCCAGCTTCGAGAGGCTCATGCATAGGATAATATTGGGGTTCCACAGCGGGCGCGCCTCGCTAAAGATAATGCCCGGAAACGGTACACCGTAAGCGTTATCAATCACCAGTGGGATGTTGTGCTGATTCGCCAGTCTGTCCAGCTTCATCAGCTCTTCGTCGGTGATAACGTTACCGGTTGGGTTGGTCGGGCGCGAGACGCAAATCATCCCCGTTTCTTCGCCGATGTGCAGATGCTCAAAATCGACGTGATACTTAAACTGGCCTTCCGGCAGCAGCTCAATATTCGGGCGCGCCGAAACGAAGAGGTCGTCTTCCAGACCGGAATCTGCATAGCCGATGTATTCCGGCGCAAGCGGGAATAGTACCTTTTTCGTACTGCCGTCGGCGCGACGTCCGGCGAAGAGATTAAATAAGTAGAAAAACGCGCTCTGACTGCCATTTGTCAGCGCAATATTCTGTGGTTCGATATCCCATCCCAGCGTTTCACGTAGCAGTACGGCCAGTGCATTCAGTAGCGCCGTTTTTCCCTGGGGACCGTCATAATTACAAAGCGCATCAGCGGCTTTGCCGCTTTCTACCATCTCTGTCAGTAGCGTCTGGAAATAATCCTGCATTGCAGGGATGTGTGCCGGGTTACCGCCGCCAAGCATGATGGCGCCTGGCGTGCGTAAGCCGTCGTTGAGATCCTCCATCAGGCGGGTAATGCCTGAATGGCGGGTAAATTTATCGCCGAAAAGTGAAAATGTCATAACGGGTGATCTATCGAACTGTCTGTCAAAGTGGATAACCATAACGCTACAAATGGCGGGGCGCAAATGAGGGGCAGGCGGTAGTATTGATGTTTTATGCTACAAATTTTTATCAGGTTAGTTTTTTATTTTGAAGGGGCTACCGGTACGCGAGGGGACCGGTAGCGCCACGATTAGCGGCGGCCCGCCCAGACGACCATCACCGTATCGTCGCCGTACTGGCGTACAAAACCGTACCCGTGTTTTAGCGTCAGCGTGGTTTGTTGGCCTGCGCCGATGGCGGGATGTCTGGCGCGGAACTGGCTAATACGCTGCCAGTGCGCGACGGCTGCGGCTGACTTTCCGCTCACGTCCTGCCAGTTCATATCTGAACGGGTGCCTTGCAGCGGGTCGGAGCCGGTGGGGCCGAAGGGACGAGCGGATTCATCGCCGTAAAAGATCTGCACCGCGCCCGGCGAAAGCAGCAGCAGTTCCGCCGCCTTATCACCGCCCTCACGGAAAAGGCGCGTATCATGCGAGGAGAGGTAACTTAATACGTTGAAATCGTGCATTTTATCCGCCATCTGCTGCCAGACTGGCCCCATTTCCGCCAGGCAATCGACCGCTTTCGCCGCCTGCTCCTGATAATCAAAATTGATCATCGCGTCGAAACCATAGCGATAATAATCACTTTTCATGACGCCGTGGCCCCACGCTTCGCCAGTCATCCAGAACGGGCTATTATCCAGCGCTTTGTCCGGATTGGCCTGCTTCCATTCACGTAACGCCGCGCTGGCCTGGGTTTTTAGCTGTTGCCAGGCAGGAAGCTCAACGTTTTTGGCAGTATCGACCCGGAACCCGTCAATGCCGTAATCATGCACCCACTGGCTTAACCAGTGAGTCAGATAATCCCGTGGCGTATAGCCTTCAATGAACTTTGCTTTAGTATCGGGTTTGTTGGCATAGAACGCGGGTAGACCGGAAGGCGTGGTAGATTCCGTTTTTATATCCGGCAGGAAGGCCAGCGACAGGGTTAAATCGTCAAATCCCGGACTGTCGTAGTCGCCAATATCGGTACGAATCCACTTTTTCCCCCACCATTTTTCCCAGGCGGCGCTGTCGCTGAAGTTGATGTAGTCGTTAAAGCTGTGCCAGCTTTGTCCGGCGGTGGGTCGCCAGTTTGTCCAGCGATCGCCGAGAATTTTTTGCCGTTCCGCGCCGGATAAATAGAGCGCGCCGAACTGATACTCCTGCATATCCGCCAGCGTGGCGTAACCGGCATGATTCATTACTACGTCAAATAAAATACGGATGCCGCGCTGGTGCGCGCCGTCGACCAGTGCGCGGAGATCGGCTTCGCTGCCCATATTGGCATCCAGCGTCGTCCAGTCCTGAGTGTAATAGCCGTGATAGGCGTAATGAGGAAAATCGCCTTTTGTTCCGCCGCCGACCCAGCCGTGGATCTGTTCAAACGGCGAGCTTATTCACAAGGCGTTCACGCCTAATTGCTGTAGATAGTCCAGTTGACTCGTCAACCCGCGTAAATCGCCGCCGTGGAAAGTGCCAATCTCTTGCATACCATCCTTATGGCGACCATAGCTGTGGTCGTTGGTTGGATCGCCATTGCGAAAGCGATCCGTAAGCACAAAATAAACGGTGGCGTTGCGCCAGTTAAAAGGCGCTGATGCATGGGTTTCCGCGCGTTCCAGCAATAAAAGCCCGTGGCTGTCGGCAGGTCGCAGCGTGATTTGCCCGTTTTGGACGGTATCGGTTTGACCACTGTAATAATCGCGCACTACCGTCCCTTCCGGAAAGGTCTGGCGAACATCCAGCGTGAGCGGCGAACCATCCCAGACGGGACACTGGCGGGCGAGCTGCGCGGTGCGTTCAGGTTCAGTTTTTATCGATAACAACAGGGTCGGCGTACCGGAGCGGGTATCTACCGTTATCGTATAGTCGCCATCTTTAAACAAACGCCATTGCGGTGGCGCGCCTTCGCAGGGTTTTAACGACAACATTTGGTTGAGTTTTATGGCGCCGGAGGGCTGCCAGCACTGCTGGTCAATATGGAGCGTTAACGCGCGTGTACCTTTTGTTAATGCAGCATGGCTGGTAAAGCGCCCGGTTTCCTGCGTCGAGAACGCCGGAAAACCGGGTGAGGTCCATGATGAGGCGATCGCGATACCGGGTATCAGCGTCAGAGCGAAGGCGGCAAGTTTCATCACGCTATCCTTTGTGGGCAATATTCATCAGCTTGCCTGGTTTTTAGGCGAATGAACTCCTCCTCAGCAGAGAGTCGCGCAGGAGGAGGCGCGAGGGTGAGCGACGAGGCGCAAAAAAACGCCTCTATTTGCGATAAGCACCACATTTTATTGGCATTATTGCTGCCTGTTATCGTTAATAGTTGACATAGTTTCGGATTAAGACTATTCCCTGAGGTGCTTTTTAAGCCTATTTTTGCTAGAATTTGGGGTTCAAACCTCAACTTCGTGAAAAATAAAAGGTGTTGGAATGTATCAATCCGACCAGGAGACCTAATGATATTGACTCCCATGCGACGATATGGGGCAATGATTCTTATGTTACTCACCATCGCATTTTCGGGTGAGGTGCTGGCAAAGACGCACGCAACACAAACGAGTCAAAAGTCCCACATAACTGAGACAAGTTATAAACAGGTTAGCAGTAAACAAGAGTATTCTCGCAATAGTGCAAAGAGCAGTTCACTTCCTGATTTGCGAAAATACCCTTCCGGAACCCCCAGAAAAAAAGCGTTTCTCCGGACCGTTATGCCTTACATCACCAGCCAAAATGCCGCGATTACCGCGGACCGTAATTGGCTGATCTCAAAACAGTACCAGAACCGCTGGTCGCCGTCTGAACGCGCGCGTATGAAAGATATCGCGAAGCGCTATAAAGTGAGCTGGTCCGGCAACACGCGTCGTATTCCGTGGAATACGTTGCTGGAGCGCGTCGACATTATCCCAACCAGCATGGTGGCGACGATGGCGGCGGCGGAAAGCGGCTGGGGAACCTCTAAACTGGCGCGTAGCAACAATAACCTGTTCGGCATGAAGTGCACAAAAGGGCGTTGTACCAATACGCCGGGTAAGGTGAAAGGTTACTCGCAATTCGCGTCGGTTGAGGAGTCGGTGAGCGCGTATGTCGCCAACCTGAACACGCATCCGGCTTATTCTTCTTTCCGCAAGTCGCGCGCCCAACTGCGTAAGGCGGATCAGGAAGTCACCGCCACGGCGATGATTCATAAGCTGAAGGGTTACTCTACCCAGGGGTCGCGCTATAACAACTACTTGTTCGCGATGTACCAGGACAACCAGCGTCTGATCGCCGCGCATATGTAATTCTGTGTGCCGGATGGCGCTACGCTATCCGGCTTACAAGGCATCTGTAGGCTGGATAAACTACAACAACGCTTCACTATGCTGGTCGCGATACTCCTTCGGCGTAGTGACGTACTCCTTTTTAAACACCGAATAGAAATATTGCAGCGACGGGTAGCCGCACATTTGCGAAATTTCGTTTATCGCCAACGTGGTGGAAATCAACAAACTACGCGCTTTTTCCAGCTTTTCGGCGTGGATCAGCGCATGTATCGTCTCGCCAACTTCTTCCTTAAAACGTTTTTCCAGGTTTGAACGTGAAATCCCAACCGCGTCCAGCACTTGCTCGACTTTAATGCCCTTACAGGCATGGTTACGAATAAAGTGCATCGCCTGGATAACCGCCGGATCGGTCAGGGAGCGATAGTCTGTCGAGCGGCGCGCAATGACGCGCACCGGCGGCACCAGAATGCGCTGTAACGGCATCTCTTCGCGCGCCAGCAAACGGTGCAGCAGTTTCGCCGCCTGATAACCCATTTGCCGCGCCCCCTGCGCGACGGAGGAAAGCGCGACGCGCGACAGGTAACGGGTTAACTCTTCGTTATCAATACCGATAACGCAAAGTTTTTCCGGCACCGGAATATGCAGGTGTTCACAGGCCTGCAATACGTGACGGGCGCGGGCATCCGTTACGGCAATGATGCCGGTTTGCGGCGGCAGCGTCTGAAGCCAGTCGGCGAGGCGATTTTGCGCGTGCTGCCAGTTTTCCGGCGCGGTTTCCAGTCCCTGATAGACTACGCCGCGGTATTTTTCCTCGGCGACCAGCTGGCGAAAGGCGTATTCCCGTTCCGCCGCCCAATGTTTGCGGCTGGAGTCGGGCAAACCGTAAAACGCGAAGCGGTTAACGCCTTTTTCTTTTAAATGCAGGAAAGCGCTTTCAACGAGCGCATGATTATCGGTGGCGATGTAATGAACGGCGGGATAATTTTCAGCAAGATGGTAAGAACCGCCGACCCCGACAATGGGTACGTCGACATCGGCCAATAATTGCGCGATATCGTCATCATCGTAATCGGCAATAACGCCGTCGCCTAACCACTCTTTAATGTTATCGATACGGGCACGGAAATCTTCCTCAATAAATATATCCCATTCGGATTGCGAGGCTTGTAAATATTCACCCACCCCCTCCACTACCTGACGGTCATAGGCTTTATTCGCGTTAAATAACAGAGTGATACGGTGACGTTTATCAAACATGAGGATATATCCTGCAAAAGTGAACCTGGACTCATGGATACTATCAAAACGGCTGACATAACGGTCTGGCGAATGATGACAAATTATTTTGCGCCTGAAACGTTATGCGAAATTCATCACAGCAAACGGCGGATGACAATTGTCATTTCTTATCTATATATTACGGTTTTTTGTTTATTTGCCAGGATTCGATCGCGATCGCTTTTTTCTTCTGTGGTTTTCAGCGTTTTTTTGAGAGCCAGAGCACATTTGGGGATTCTCTTAATAGCGGTGTGAAATAACGTAATTGAGCAATAAATCAGGAAATTCCAGTATGACGTTATGTCGTTTACTTGCCGTCTTATCTGATTATGGAGCTCACTATGCAGGCTTATTTTGACCAACTCGATCGTGTTCGCTATGAAGGCCCTCAATCGACTAACCCGCTGGCATTTCGTCATTACAATCCCGACGAGCTGGTTTTAGGTAAACGTATGGAAGATCACCTGCGTTTCGCGGCCTGTTACTGGCATACCTTCTGCTGGAACGGCGCGGATATGTTTGGTGTAGGCGCGTTTAATCGTCCGTGGCAGCAACCGGGCGAAGCGCTGGAGCTGGCGAAACGCAAAGCGGACGTGGCGTTTGAATTTTTCCACAAACTGAATGTGCCTTTTTATTGCTTCCATGACGTGGATGTGTCGCCGGAAGGCGCGTCGTTGAAAGAATATAAAAACAACTTCGCGCAGATGGTGGATGTGCTGGTGGCGAAACAGGAGCAGAGCGGCGTAAAACTGCTGTGGGGAACGGCGAACTGCTTTACCAACCCGCGCTATGGCGCAGGCGCCGCCACTAACCCGGACCCGGAAGTCTTTAGCTGGGCAGCGACGCAAGTGGTTACGGCAATGAACGCCACGCATAAACTGGGCGGCGAAAATTACGTCCTGTGGGGCGGGCGCGAAGGTTATGAAACGTTGCTGAATACCGATCTGCGCCAGGAACGCGAACAGATTGGCCGCTTTATGCAAATGGTGGTCGAGCACAAACATAAAATGGGCTTCCAGGGCACGCTGCTGATTGAACCGAAACCGCAGGAACCGACAAAACATCAGTATGATTATGACGTTGCAACGGTCTATGGCTTCCTCAAACAGTTCGGCCTGGAAAAAGAGATCAAAGTGAACATTGAGGCGAACCACGCGACGCTGGCGGGCCATTCGTTCCACCATGAAATCGCGACCGCTATCGCGCTGGGTATTTTTGGCTCCGTTGACGCCAACCGCGGCGATGCGCAACTGGGCTGGGATACCGATCAGTTCCCGATTAGCGTTGAAGAGAACGCGCTGGTGATGTACGAAATCCTGAAAGCGGGCGGATTCACGACGGGCGGTCTCAACTTCGACGCCAAAGTTCGTCGCCAGAGCACCGATAAATACGATCTGTTCTACGGTCATATCGGCGCGATGGATACGATGGCGTTGTCGCTGAAAATCGCCGCGCGTATGGTTGAAGACGGCGAGCTGGATAAACGCGTGGCGAAGCGCTATGCCGGCTGGAATGGCGAGCTGGGTCAGCAGATTCTGAAAGGACAACTCTCCTTAGGCGAACTGGCGCAGTATGCGGAGCAGCATAATCTGGCGCCAGTACATCAAAGCGGTCATCAGGAGCTGTTAGAAAATCTGGTTAACCGTTATCTGTTTGATAAATAACCCTATCTACCGGGCGACTCCGCGTTAGCCCGGCCTGTAGTCGTGATTAGCCCGGTAAGCGTAGCGCTGCCGGGCGCTTTCAGTAAAGGAACCCACACTATGTATATCGGGATCGATCTTGGTACATCGGGTGTAAAAGCTATCCTGTTGAATGAGCAGGGCGATGTGCTGGCTACGCATACTGAAAAACTGACCGTATCGCGTCCGCATCCCTTATGGTCGGAACAGGAACCAGAGCAGTGGTGGCAGGCGACGGATCGTGCGGTTAAAGGTTTAGGTCGGCAACAGTCGTTAAGTGGCGTCCGGGCGTTGGGCATCGCCGGACAAATGCATGGCGCGACATTACTTGATAGCCGTCAGCAGGTTCTGCGACCAGCGATTTTATGGAATGACGGACGCTGTAGCGAAGAGTGCGCCTGGCTGGAAAAACAGGTGCCGCAGTCGCGAGCGATAACCGGTAATCTGATGATGCCCGGTTTTACCGCGCCCAAATTAGTTTGGGTGCAGCGCCACGAACCGGATATTTTCTACCAGATAGACAAGGTTCTGCTGCCGAAAGATTTTCTGCGGCTGCGAATGACAGGCGTCTTTGCCAGCGATATGTCGGATGCGGCGGGAACGATGTGGCTGGACGTGAAAAAGCGCGACTGGAGCGACGTTATGCTCAACGCCTGTCATTTAACCCGACAGCAGATGCCAGCGTTATTTGAAGGTAGTGACATTACCGGAACGTTGCTGCCAGAGGTCGCCAGAGCATGGGGAATGCCAGCAGTACCTGTGGTGGCAGGCGGCGGCGACAATGCGGCTGGCGCGGTCGGCGTAGGAATGATCGATGCCGGACAGGCGATGCTCTCACTCGGAACATCGGGCGTCTATTTTGCCGTCAGCGACGGCTTTCTGAGTAAACCGGAGAGCGCAGTACACAGTTTTTGCCATGCGCTGCCGGAGCGCTGGCATTTAATGTCTGTGATGTTGAGCGCCGCCTCTTGTCTGGACTGGGCGGCTAAACTCACCGGGCAGGAGAACGTCCCGGCGCTGATTGCCGCCGCACAGCAGGCGGATGAGCATGCCGATTCGATCTGGTTTTTGCCGTACCTGTCCGGCGAGCGCACGCCGCACAATAATCCGCAGGCAAAAGGCGTTTTCTTTGGTTTAACCCATCAGCATGGCCCGGCGGAACTGGCGCGGGCGGTACTGGAGGGCGTGGGATATGCTCTGGCGGACGGTATGGATGTGGTTCACGCCTGCGGCGTCAAACCCGCCAGCGTGACGCTTATCGGCGGCGGGGCGCGCAGCGAATACTGGCGTCAGATGCTATCTGATATTAGCGGGCTACAGCTTGATTATCGTACTGGCGGCGATGTAGGGCCAGCGCTGGGCGCGGCGCGTCTGGCGCAAATTGCGGTGAATAAACAGACTCCGCTCGCCGATGTATTGCCGCAGTTGCCGCTGGAGCAGGCGCATTATCCTGATGCGCAGCGTCATGCGGTTTATCAACAACGTCGTGAAACCTTCCGTCGACTCTATCAGCAGCTGTTGCCGTTGATGTCATAAGTCAGAATGCCTTTCGGTTTTGGCTGAAAGGCATTTCCCGTAAATATTGATTCTATTGAATTATATCGAAGTAAGTATGTGTGTTTTCTGATTTTTATATTATTGCTGGGCAGGCGCCTTTTTCATCGCTATTTCTTCGCTTAATGTGTCTCACACAACCACAAGGAGAGTGAGATGGACGATCACGTTGCGCGCAGGAAACGGATATTCGGCCTGGGAATGTTAGTTGTCGGTGCAGTGGTATACCTGGTGGGACTGTGGCCAGGCTGTCATACATTAAGCGAAAAGGGATATTTTTTTGCGGCAATCGTCATGTGTGGTTTTCCAGTCTTAATTCGCCAGGAACACACGGGAAATGGCCGCTTGCTTTCTCGTTGCAAATCTTTGCTGTTGCTTGGCATCGGCATGGTCGCGGTCGGCGTATTTAACCTGGCGCTGGCGGGCGCGCTGAAAATACTGTGTCTGGTGGCGCTGGGGGTCAGTATATATGGAACCGATCTTTACGCTTCCTGCAGTGATGATGAATGATGGCCGGAGCCATCATTGTCGTTTAGCTAACCCATTTCCGTTTATCAATACGCTGTAACAGCATGGAAAGTAGCAGGCTTCCTGTCACCGTCGCGGCAAAAACCCACACGATGTCTAACGGCGGCCAACGTTTTAACTCCAGACCATTAGTACGTAGCGCATGGATAATCAGCGCGTGGAAACCATAAATACCCAGCGAGTGGCGGGAGATAAGCCCCAGTCCAGGTAACGTCCGCGCATTCAGCTTATTTTTAACTACCGTGAACAGTGAGACGGCGCAAATAAACACCATGGGACCGCAATACAGATACCAGGTATCGGCAAAATTTCCGCGCCAGCGTAATTCATGCAATGTGCCGCGAGAAATAACAAATACCGCGATGATGAACAGGGCAGCGCAGATAAGCGTCAGCGATGGCTTTTGCGTCTCCATCATGCCAATGGCGCGGCCCAGGATACCGTAGAGAATGTAGTAGAACGTGTCGCCGTTGATATACAGATTGATGGGCAACCATTCAACGCCGCCGATTTTTTGCGGCACAGTATTTGGGTTAGCAATAATACCAATGATCACCATCAGCATCAGGAGCATTTTGCCGCTCACGTTTTTTACCTGGATTAATGGCGATACCAGGTAGATCACCGCAATCGCAAAGAAAAACCACAGGTGGTAAAACACGGGTTTTTGCAGCACATTTTTTAGCGAAAGCTCGACGTTGATCGAAGTAAAAAGTGAAATGTAAGCCAGGGCGACAACGCTGTAAAAGATAAGGCACAGGGCGATACGTAAAAAATGCCGCGGTTGCGCGCAGCGCTCGCTAAAAAAAAGATAGCCTGAAATCATAAAAAACAGGGGAACGCTAACGCGCGAAGCCGAATTCAGGACATTCGCAATATCCCAGTTTAGCGGGCTGACGCTGTGGGCGTTGGTGATGTACCACGTTGTAGTATGGATCATCACTACCATTAAACAGGCGATCCCTCGCAGGTTATCAATCCAGTTAATTTTAGGCTGCATCAGTTCCTCAGCTTCCGTTTCAATAGAGTTCCAGCGCGGTGGCTCACTGGAAAAATCCGACTTTCTACGCTACATCTTGTGATGGTGTAAGGAGATTCGCACAATGTGTCTGCTACCCACAAACCTTAATAATAAGACTGACCAGCAAACCAGACGGTAATAAAAATGATAATGAAGTATTTCTGTTCTGTGATGATAGCCATCGCTCTGGTGGGATGCACAGCGACACCGCCACCGACGCAAAAAGCCCAGCAGAGTAAAGTGAGCCCAACACGCACGCTGGATATGGAAGCATTGTGTAAAGCTCAGGCGGCGCAGCGTTACAATACTGGCGCACAGAAAATTGCTGTTACCGGTTTCGAACAGTTTCAGGGGAGCTATGAGATGCGTGGTAATACTTTCCGTAAAGAGAGTTTTGTCTGCTCTTTTGATGCAGATGGGCAGTTTTTACATCTTTCTATGCGGTAAAAGCCGCGCCTGGTGAGGTGTGATGCCGCGAAATCCGGCAATTTTCGCTAAACAAACCGGTTTCATACTGTATATCTCGCATCCAGCGGGTATACTGGCTCCTTCCTTTAAATCCACACGTATCCAGCACGAAATAATATGCAAAAGTTTGATACCAGGACCTTCCAGGGCTTGATCCTGACCTTACAGGATTACTGGGCTCGCCAGGGCTGCACCATTGTTCAACCATTGGACATGGAAGTCGGCGCGGGAACTTCTCATCCAATGACCTGCCTGCGCGCGCTGGGGCCAGAGCCGATGGCGACTGCCTATGTGCAGCCTTCTCGTCGTCCGACCGATGGCCGCTACGGCGAAAACCCGAACCGCTTACAGCACTACTATCAGTTCCAGGTAGTGATTAAACCGTCTCCGGAGAATATTCAGGAGCTGTACCTCGGTTCTCTGAAAGAGCTGGGTATGGACCCGACCATTCACGACATCCGTTTCGTGGAAGATAACTGGGAGAACCCGACGCTGGGTGCCTGGGGACTCGGCTGGGAAGTGTGGCTGAATGGCATGGAAGTGACGCAGTTCACCTACTTCCAGCAGGTCGGCGGCCTGGAGTGCAAGCCGGTGACCGGTGAAATCACCTACGGTCTGGAACGTCTGGCGATGTATATCCAGGGCGTGGACAGCGTTTACGATCTGGTCTGGAGCGATGGCCCGCTGGGTAAAACTACCTACGGTGACGTATTCCATCAGAACGAAGTGGAGCAATCCACCTATAACTTTGAATACGCCGATGTGGATTTCTTATTCACCTGCTTTGAGCAGTATGAGAAAGAAGCCCAGCAGCTGCTGGCGCTGGAAAACCCGCTGCCGCTGCCGGCCTACGAGCGTATTCTGAAAGCCGCCCATAGCTTCAACCTGCTGGATGCGCGTAAAGCTATCTCCGTCACCGAACGTCAGCGCTACATTTTGCGTATTCGCACCCTGACCAAAGCAGTGGCAGAAGCTTATTATGCTTCCCGTGAAGCCCTCGGCTTCCCGATGTGCAACAAAGACAAGTAAGAGGCGGCCATGTCTGAGAAAACTTTTCTGGTGGAAATCGGCACTGAAGAGCTGCCACCAAAAGCACTGCGCAGTTTGGCTGAGTCCTTTGCTGCGAACTTCACTGCGGAGCTGGATAACGCCGGCCTCGCGCACGGTAACGTTGAATGGTTTGCCGCCCCGCGCCGTCTGGCGCTGAAAGTGGCGAATCTTGCTGAATCTCAGCCCGATCGCGAAGTCGAAAAACGTGGTCCGGCGATTGCTCAGGCGTTCGACGCCGAAGGCAAACCGAGCAAAGCGGCAGAAGGCTGGGCGCGCGGCTGCGGGATCACCGTTGATCAGGCCGAGCGTCTGAAGACCGACAAAGGCGAATGGCTGCTGTATCGTGCCCACGTGAAGGGCGAAAGCACCGAAGCTCTGGTGCCGAACATGGTAGCCACCTCGCTGGCGAAACTACCGATCCCGAAACTGATGCGCTGGGGCGCGTCTGACGTCCACTTCGTGCGTCCGGTGCACACTGTGACTCTGCTGCTGGGCGATAAGGTCATTCCGGCGACTATTCTGGGTATTCAGTCTGACCGCGTCATTCGCGGCCACCGCTTTATGGGTGAGCCGGAGTTCACTATCGACAATGCTGACCAGTACCCGCAAATTCTGCTGGAGCGCGGTAAAGTCATTGCCGACTACGAAGCGCGTAAAGCCAAAATCAAAGCGGACGCCGAAGAAGCGGCACGCAAGATTGGCGGTAATGCCGACCTGAGCGAAAGCCTGCTGGAAGAAGTGGCCTCGCTGGTGGAATGGCCGGTGGTATTGACGGCGAAATTCGAAGAGAAATTCCTCGCCGTGCCTGCCGAAGCGCTGGTGTACACCATGAAGGGCGACCAGAAGTATTTCCCGGTTTATGACAACGCGGGCAAGCTGCTGCCGAACTTTATCTTCGTCGCCAACATCGAATCGAAGGATCCGACCCTGATTATCTCCGGTAACGAGAAAGTGGTGCGTCCGCGTCTGGCAGATGCTGAATTCTTCTTCAATACCGACCGTAAAAAACGTCTGGAAGACCATCTGCCGCGTCTGCAAACCGTGCTGTTCCAGCAACAGCTGGGCACGCTGCGCGACAAGACCGACCGTATTCAGGCGCTGGCGGGCTGGATTGCCGGTCAGATTGGCGCTGACGTCAACCACGCCACTCGTGTGGGCCTGCTCTCCAAGTGCGACCTGATGACCAACATGGTCTTCGAGTTCACCGACACCCAGGGCGTGATGGGGATGCACTACGCGCGCCATGATGGTGAAGCGGAAGATGTGGCCGTGGCGCTGAACGAACAGTATCAGCCACGCTTTGCCGGTGATGACCTGCCGTCTAACCCGGTGGCCTGCGCGCTGGCGATCGCCGATAAGATGGATACTCTGGCGGGTATCTTCGGTATTGGTCAGCATCCGAAAGGCGACAAAGACCCGTTTGCGCTGCGTCGTGCCGCGCTGGGCGTGCTGCGTATTATCGTTGAGAAGAACCTCAACCTTGATCTGCAAACGCTGACCGAAGAAGCCATGCGTCTGTATGGCGACAAGCTGACCAATGCCAACGTAGTCGATGATGTGATCGACTTTATGCTGGGTCGCTTCCGCGCCTGGTATCAGGATGAAGGTTACACCGTCGACACTATCCAGGCGGTACTGGCGCGTCGTCCGACCCGTCCGGCAGATTTCGATGCTCGTATGAAAGCGGTATCACACTTCCGTACCCTGGAAGAAGCCTCTGCGCTGGCGGCGGCGAACAAGCGCGTCTCCAACATCCTGGCGAAAGCCACTGAGCCGCTGAACGATATCGTCCACGCCTCCGTACTGAAAGAAGCGGCGGAAATTGAGTTGGCCAGACATCTGGTTGTGCTGCGTGATAAGCTTCAGCCGTACTTTGCCGATGGTCGTTATCAGGAAGCGTTGATTGAGCTGGCGGCACTGCGCGCGCCGGTGGATGAATTCTTCGAAAATGTCATGGTGAACGCGGAAGAGAAAGATATCCGTATCAACCGCCTGACGCTGTTGTCGAAACTACGCGAACTGTTCCTGCAGGTTGCGGATATTTCGTTACTGCAATAAGCGTTCAGTTAAATAAACAAAAACCTGCTCTCGGGCAGGTTTTTTTATAACATAAATAGTATTAGTTGATTCGCTAATAATTCTGTAACTCATAGACGCGGTTATCTCTATTGATTGGCAAGAATCATTTCAGGAATACATTAACGCTGGCGGTACGGATATTGGCGTTAGAATAGCTGCGGGTGCTTGAGACTGTTTGTCTCAGGTATTCACCAAAAGGCAGACAGAGAAAATCCCCACCTGACTATACCCAAAATAATTCGAGTTGCTTAAAGGCGGCAAGGGAGTGAGTCCCCAGGAGCATAGATAACTATGTGACTGGGGTGAGCGAGCGTAGCCAACACATAAGCAACTTGAAGTATGAAGGGTATATAAATCAAAAGTGCACTGCGCCCATTATTGATCTCTTCAATAACGAAGCTATCCCCTACAGTATTTCAGAACGTCCAACCATGCCGATGATCGATGACATACTCATGAAGGCATTTGCCAGACTTGATGCGGGTACCAATCCGGTTCTTCATTCAGATCAGGGCTGGCAATACCGTCATCAATGGTACCAGTATCAGTTACGAGAGTTTGGCATCATCCAAAGTATGTCCCGCAAAGGCAACTGCCTTGATAATGCCTGTGCAGAATGTTTTTTCGGGACTTTAAAATCAGAAAGTTTTTACACCAGTAAATTTAAGGATATTGATGAACTTAAGATAGCTATTGAGGATTACATACGATACTACAATACCCGACGAATTAGCCTTAAATTTAACGGACTCAGCCCGGTTGAATAGCGCCTAAAGAGCTATCCAGGAAGAAATTAACAAGGTCTGTACAGGGATGCTATCAGGAAACCTGAACGTTGGTGGATACGCTCACGTAAATGTCTGCTATGAGCGAGGAACGGACGTTGATAGCACTTCACTTTCCCTAAGAATAAAATATGTAGAAAACGGGTTATGAAACTTTAGCTGCCTTGGGGGGCAGTTAAGTGATTAGCACATATTTAACACAGACTATTGACTGTAACTGGATTTTTTAATAACCTAATTAACAGGTTATGCGCAGACCTGTCAGCCTGTAGACAAATCCGCCAACGCGCTTTTTACCCCTTAGTTTTCAGAGCATATCCTTTTAACTTTGCTCTGTGTTTACAGGCCGCAGAGTATTTGTAAAAGGCATATGCAATGCTCTCACGCATCAATGTTAACAATCACCGATATGTCCCCTCACTCGATCAGCTTCGCAAACAAGCCCGTTTCCTCAGGGATTACTGCAATGTTCAATTGAACCATGCCTATGAGATGGTCGCGTATTTTTATCGGTTTTCTAGCTGGGGAGATCTGCTAAATCACACCACCAGTGATATAGCTATCGAGGATCAGCAAATCGTTGCTCACATGCGAGAAGAACTCCAGACATACAGAAACCGTCTGGCAGCATCTGATCTTCAACGATTATCCCAATTAGCAGCGCTGAAGGGCACCTTAACAGAGGCTGTGGTGAATGACCGTATAATGACATTAAACGCTCTGGATATCGTTCAGATCTATAATTGCCTGTACAACGAAGAATACTGGGGAGAGCCAGCTCCGGTTTCCTGGTATGAAGTACTCGATGAAACAGACAGATGTTTAGTGTTGCTTGCCAAACGGACAGCTCTGGCGGGCCGTACCAACACAGTCAATCCTCATATTAGCTTTCCATGGTTTGGATTCAGAATGTATGGATATTTACACATTGATGGAAACACACTGAACTACAACTGCAGAGAACTGGACAGCTACCTATGGCCCTCAGAAAAAAAATACACAACGATATTCAGCAGGCCGTGGTTTGCTGCATATGTCAGTGGCTTCATCCGTATGCAGCTTCATTCACTATGCAGTTCTGGCTTCTCAGGGAAAATGTCATTTGAGAGAATAAATAATGTCGATTTGGTTTCAGGACCAGTTAGACAATCATTCTTTAATGATGAAATACCGAGCTCGTCAATAAACACCGTTGTTGAAAATTTGCTCAGCATGGGAGGCGTGAGGGACACCAGAAAACAAAATATAACATTCCGTTTTGGCAACGGTGAAATGTATTGATGGATCGCTCATTCTGGATTTTACTCAGTGAACTCCCATCTTCAACAACTGCGTTTATTTTACTTTCAGGTGTCATCTATACGCTGGCCAGAAAAGGTTGCTTTCCCTCGCTTTCACAACGCCAGTTCTTTTATCTGATAATGACGTTTACCATGATAACTGGCTGTAAAATCTTATTTGGATAAAACTCACTAGGCCGATGTGCGACTTATTGATTAATATAATGGGGCTCTGGTAATTTCCGCTTCTGGCACAAAGCGAACATCAGTATTCAAAAAATGAAAAACGACGACTTGATGTATACCGTTTGCTATACATGGTGGTTGTGCTATTCTTGTAAAGCAAATGCTATACAAAGGGTGTCTCATGAAATCAGATGTTCAACTTAACCTTAGAGCTAAGGAATCGCAGCGGGCGCTCATTGATGCAGCTGCGGAAATCCTTCACAAGTCACGTACAGATTTCATTCTGGAAACGGCCTGCCAGGCTGCCGAGAAAGTGATCCTTGACCGCCGTGTATTTAACTTTAACGATGAGCAATATGAGGAGTTCATCAATCTGCTTGATGCACCGGTCGCAGATGATCCCGTTATCGAAAAACTGCTGGCAAGGAAACCTCAGTGGGACGTGTAACAGCACCAGAACCTTTGTCCGCTTTTCATCAGGTAGCTGAGTTCGTCAGCGGTGAAGCTGTGCTCGATGACTGGTTGAAGCAAAAGGGCCTCAAAAACCAGGCTCTCGGAGCGGCCAGAACATTTGTGGTGTGCAAGAAAGACACGAAGCAAGTAGCCGGTTTTTACTCTCTGGCCACCGGTAGCGTCAACCATACAGAAGCGACAGGCAACCTTCGGCGTAACATGCCAGATCCCATCCCTGTCATTATACTTGCCCGTCTTGCTGTCTATCTCTCATTCCATGGAAAAGGGCTTGGGGCTGATTTACTTCATGATGCAGTGCTTCGTTGCTATCGGGTTGCCGAGAATATTGGTGTACGTGCAATCATGGTTCATGCACTTACCGAAGAAGCCAAAAATTTCTACATTCACCATGGTTTCAAATCATCACAAACTCAGCAGCGAACATTGTTCCTTAGGCTCCCTCAATAGAATGCAAAGACTGTTACGTTCAAATCGCTATAAGCGATAATTTGATAGAACGTCTAAGGTTAGATTCAGGAAGAATACGACGAACAAAATATTGATGAGACAGGAATCCGCGTGATGCAAGAAAGCAACGGAATGGATAATCCGATTGCGGACAATGTTATTTAGTTATAGTCAGAAACAAAAAAGAGCCCATGTATTAAACGGATACTCTTTCTCTGATGCCCCGGTTAATCTGTCCAGGTTTTTGGGGTCAGTACAAAGTGAGGCCACCTCTGCCATTCTTGTGGCGTTATGCATTCTCAAGGCACCCTGTTAATTTTATCTTGTTGGCGTTTTATAGGCCCGATAACCCATTATGTTATCGGGCATTTTTTTAACGTAATGGTAATTCCGTCAGACAGGTCTGGCTGTCATCTCTGGTGGCAATGGCATGTGACGCCGTTTTACCGTTGTAGCTTACTTCGAGCGTCCCTTCCATATTGCGCGGTAGCCAAACACCGATAAATCCGTTTCGATAGCTTTGCATCTCTTTTTGTACGATGACAGCGCCTTTACTGTCTGTCACTTTTACAGTGAACGGTTTATTCGGCATTTCTCCCTGACAGCCGGAAAGGCTGTGGTTAAAACAGGGGTGTGTCCGCCATTCATAGGGCGCAAAAGAGAGATAGAATTTGTCGCCTAACGGCAGCGTATAAATCTGCTCTCCGTCAGATAATTTGAGCTCGGTACTGGTAATCGACGCGGAGTAAGGCAAAGGACGGCTCTGCGGCGTCTGATCAATCGTATCCACGATCTGCTCAACCGTTTTTCCCGCCAGCCCATGTTGCGCCAGAAAAGCGGATTCTGAGGATGCCGCAAGCGCGGAGCCGCTGGCGCATAAACCCAAAAGTAATAACCATGATGATTTCGACATAACTTCAATTCCTTGTGAACAATCTCCTTGCCTACTATAGGGGTTCCCCTAAGGGAAAGGTCAAAGGGACGCAGGGTAAAGTAATGCAAAGTTATGCTGGGGGAGAGGGGGAATTGGAATAAAAAAATCCCCGCCATCAGGCAGGGATTCAAAATGCTGAGCTTTTTAAGCTTACAGGCTGGTTACGTTGCCAGCTGCCGGGCCTTTAGCGCCGCTTTCGATGGTGAAGGAAACTTTCTGACCTTCGTCCAGAGATTTGTAACCATCGTTCTGAATAGCGGAGAAGTGTACGAACACGTCTTTAGAACCGTCATCAGGAGTAATAAAGCCGAAGCCTTTATCAGCGTTGAACCATTTTACGATACCAGTCATTTTACCGGACATAGTGTATTACCTTTTAAAAAATAAGTGTGCCTTTCGGCGTTATGGCGTGCTTTACAGATTTTTTAAGCGTTAAGGAAATGCGCACTACGAGGGGTATCTAATGGATAACTCTTGAAGGGACTTGCCTTACTAAACTGCTTTAATGGTCTGTACGTCAAACCGTTGAGCACATTAACTCATGTAATGCCGGGCGATGCAACTTTTATTTTACTTTATTTCTCCAGGCCAGGAATCGGGCGGGGAAAACGGTCCTTACGCAGGACCGTTAAAAACAGAAAGGGGTAAAAATTACTCCATCAATTGCTTACTTAAGCGTGGGTTCGCCTGTATCAGGCGCATTAATTTAAGCTCTGCTGGCGTGGGTTTTTCGCGTTTCGATTCCCATTCCTGAACCATGGCAACCGTTACGCCCAGCGCTCTGGCGAATTCATCTGTTTTTAGTCCCGTTCCTCTCCGTAACTGTTCAAATTCGGTAAAAGGATTGGGTTTTTGCGTCAGGGTGATCTTTCGCGTTTCATCTTTAAAAACAATTTGTTCCAGGCTGCTCAGCAGCTCAAACATCGGATCTTTATATTCCATTGAGAACTCCTGTAAATCACACAGCGGGATCGTGAAATGCATCGAAGCCTCTTAAGAATAGTCGGGAAACTTGCGGGTGGGGGGCGACGCGCCGCCAGGAAGCGCTATCGATTCGTTTCGATGCCTTACGCTACGCGACTTTTAGGACGCTAACAATTTGATCCAGGAAGGTATATCCGTCTTTCAGAAAATAATTGTAAAGATTAAAAAAATATTACATCCCCCGCTGGAAAGCTTTCTTGCCGCGTTTTTTATCGCAGTGTCAGGTCAAAAATTAACAATAAAATAACAAATTAAGCATTGATGCAGATAAACATAATTTTCCGCTACAAGATCGCGTGGAAAGGGTATCCTGCAAGCCTGACCTGGACTATCCTTGTAAGCCGTCAGGCACGCAGGTGTCGTTGTACGCATTTTTGGGTGAAAGGAGTATTAACAATGGCGACAGGTAAGTCCTGCTCTCGCTGGTTTGCGCCTGTTGTGGCGTTATTAATGGTGTTTAGCCTGAGCGGGTGTTTTGATAAAGAAGGCGATCAGCGCAAAGCGTTTGTCGATTTCCTGCAGAATACGGCAATGCGTAGCGGAGAGCGTTTGCCAACGCTGACGGCCGATCAGAAAAAACAGTTTGGTCCGTTCGTGTCTGATTACGCGATACTGTATGGCTACTCGCAGCAGGTAAACCAGGCGATGGATTCCGGTCTGCGCCCGGTGGTCGATAGCGTTAACGCCATCCGCGTTCCGCAGGATTATATGACGCAACGCGAGCCGCTGCGGCAGGCAAATGGTTCGTTAGGCGTGCTGGCGCAACAGTTGCAGAATGCAAAACTGCAGGCTGATGCCGCGCATGGCGCGTTAAAGCAGGCCGATGACCTGAAACCTGTGTTTGATCAGGTCTACAAAAAAGTAGTTACCGTGCCGGCAGATGCTTTGCAGCCGCTGATCCCGGCGGCGCAGATCTTTACGCAGCAGTTGGTACAAGTGGGCGATTATATTGCGCAACAGGGCGAGCAGGTGAGCTTTGTCGCGAACGGCATTCAGTTCCCGACCTCACAGCAGGCCAGCCAATATAATGCGCTGATTGGGCCGTTGGCCTCGCAGCATCAGGAGTTTAATCAGGCCTGGACGGCGGCGGTAAACGCGACCCAGTAATGACAGTCTGCCCGATAAGCGCAAGCCAGCGCTTATCGGGCCTGTAGCGTTATCCCGCCGCCTGCGGGTTGACGCAGTTCTTCTCTATTTTTCCCTGCAGCGCATCAATCAAATTATCCACCGCACAGGCCATCATATTGTAGCGCGTCTCATGCGTTGCCGAGCCAATATGCGGCACCGCGACGACATTAGACATGTTCAGCAGGGGCGAATCCACAGATAGCGGTTCATGCTCAAAGACATCCAGACCTGCCGCATATATTTCACCGTTTTGCAGCGCGGCAATCAGCGCGTTTTCATCGACCACCGGGCCGCGTCCGGCATTAATAAAAATGGCGGACGATTTCATTCTGGCAAACTGTGTTGCGCCAAACAGATGTCGCGTTTCTGCCGTTAGCGGCAGGATCACGCAGACAAAATCAGCCTCCTGCAACAACGTATCCAGATCGCAGTAGCGGGCGTTAAACCGGTCTTCTGCCTCCTGATGCCGCCGACGGGCGTGATAGAGAACCGGCATGGTAAACCCAAAGTGCGCTCGCTGCGCCAGCGCCATCCCGATACGCCCCATCCCAACGATACCGAGTGTTTTGTGATGCACATCGACGCCAAACCATGCCGGGCCAATGCTTTCCGTCCATTCACCCGCCTTAACCCGTTCTGCGACGTCCACCACGCGGCGGGCAGTGGCCAGCATCAACGCCATCACCGTATCGGCAACGGTTTCCGTCAAAACGGCAGGCGTGTGCATCAGGACTATTTTGCGGGCAGTAAGGGCGTCCACCTCGACATTATCGTATCCCACCGAGATGGTCGACGCCGCGCGTAGCGCCGGCATTTTTTCCAGCAGCGCGCGGTTAACGGTTTCGCTGGTGCCCAGAAGGCCTTGCGCGCTGGCAAATGCCTGCGCGTGTCGCGCGACCGTTTCCGGATGCAGGTTCGGTACCTGGGTGACGGTAAAATGCGCCTCCAGGCGATGCAGCAAATCATCAGGCAGGGTTTTGTAGAGAATGATGGACGGCTTCATGCGACTCTCCGTAAATCAAAAGGTAAGCGCGGCATGCGCCAATCGGAACAGGCTTATTATTAACCCGTTTAGCCATCATCGACCAGCCGATTTCCCCGCTGTCGGCAGCCGTGTCGTGGTAAATAGTGAATGAATACCGAATAATGCGAGGTGTATCCGGTCTGGCGAGGGAATAATGCAGGCCGGGTAAAGCATGCCGCCTTACCCGGTACGGTAGTTTACTGCAATGGACTCAAGGTAATTTCGACGCGGCGGTTTTGCGCCTTACCTTCTGCCGTACTGTTGCTGGCGATCGGGTTCGCCGGACCCATTCCGCTGGTACGGATACGGCTGGCGTCGACGCCCTGGGTGATCAGCGAACTGGCGACGGAGTCAGCACGCTGCTGCGACAGACGCATATTCAGATCGTGGCTACCGGTACTGTCGGTGTAGCCCACCACATTGACGGCGGTCTTGGGATACTCTTTCAGCACCATCGCCACGCCGGTCAGCGTGTTAGCGCCTGCCGGTTTCAGCGTCGCGCTGCTGCTGTCGAAGGTGACATTATTCGGCATATTCAGAATGATATTATCGCCGCTTCGCGTCACGCTAACGCCTGTGCCCCGCATTTTGTCACGCAGTTTCGCTTCCTGTACGTCCATGTAGTAACCCACGCCGCCGCCCAGCGCCGCGCCAGCCGCCGCGCCAATCAGCGCGCCTTTACCGCGATCTTTTTTGGAGGAGGAGAGCGCGCCGATGCCTGCGCCGACCAGCGATCCAATACCCGCGCCAATGCCGGATTTACCTGCTTCGCGTTCGCCGGTGTAAGGGTTTGTTGTGCAGCCAGATACTGCCAGGGCGCCGCTCACGATGGCAGCAATCACAAATACACGTTTTTTCATCTTAAATCCTTATCACTTTTTTATTTTTACCACAGCGACCGTGGCGGTTGATTATGACGTCTGCACATGAAGAAAATTCCAGGGAAAACTCTGAAATTTGTAAGTAACATTGATCGGCAAAATAAATAATCCCAATAATTCAGGAGCGAACCTTGACCCACGCACCATCGCGTCATTCGGTATTGACCGCCGCACACTGGGGGCCAGTCCGCGTTGAAACCGACGGAGAACGCATTTTTGCCTCGTATGGCGAACTCCCGACGGCACACCAAAATTCCCTGCAAACCGTTGTGCATGACCAGGTACACAGTAAAACGCGGGTTCGCTTCCCGATGGTGCGTAAAGGGTTCCTGGCTTCTCCCGATAAGCCGCAAGGCATACGCGGGCAGGATGAGTTTGTTCGCGTAAGTTGGGATGATGCGCTGGATCTGATCCACGCTCAGCACAAACGTATTCGCGAAAGTTATGGACCATCGTCCATCTTCGCTGGCTCCTACGGTTGGCGTTCGAACGGCGTATTGCATAAAGCGGCTACGCTATTGCAGCGTTACATGGCGCTGGCGGGAGGGTATACCGGCCATCTTGGCGATTATTCCACCGGCGCGGCGCAGGCTATCATGCCTTATGTGGTGGGTGGCAACGAGGTTTACCAGCAGCAGACTAGCTGGCCGGTGGTGCTGGAACACAGCGAGGTGGTGGTGCTCTGGAGCGCGAACCCGCTGAATACTCTGAAAATTGCCTGGAATGCCTCGGATGAACAGGGGCTCGACTATTTTGCGGCGTTGCGACAAAGCGGCAAGCGCCTGATCTGCATCGATCCGATGCGATCGGAAAGCGTCGACTTTTTTGGCGATAAGATGGAGTGGATCGCCCCACATATGGGCACCGATGTAGCGTTAATGCTGGGGATCGCCCATACGCTGGTGGAAAACGGTTGGCAGGATGAAACGTTCCTTGCCCGCTGCACGACGGGTTATGACCGCTTCGCCGACTATCTTTTGGGCACGACCGACGGTACGGCCAAAACAGCGGAATGGGCGGCGGAAATTTGCGGCGTTTCTGCGGTGAAAATCCGCGAACTGGCGGAAATATTTCATCATAACACCACCATGTTGATGGCCGGTTGGGGAATGCAGCGTCAGCAGTTCGGCGAGCAAAAGCACTGGATGATCGTTACGCTGGCCGCAATGCTGGGGCAAATTGGTACGCCTGGCGGCGGGTTTGGTTTTTCTTATCATTTTGCTAACGGCGGAAACCCGACGCGCCGCGCCGCCGTGTTAGCCTCGATGCAGGGAAGCATCCCTGGCGGGGTCGATGCGGTAGATAAAATACCGGTGGCGCGTATTGTCGAGGCGCTGGAAAACCCCGGTGGGTTTTACCAACACAATGGGATGGATCGCCGCTTCCCGGATATTCGTTTTATCTGGTGGGCGGGCGGCGCGAACTTTACCCATCATCAGGATACCAACCGTCTGATTCGCGCGTGGCAAAAACCGGAACTGGTCGTTATCTCGGAATGTTTCTGGACGGCCGCCGCGAAACACGCGGATATTGTTCTACCTGCGACCACCAGCTATGAGCGCAACGATTTAACCATGACCGGCGACTATAGCAATCAGCATTTGGCGCCGATGAAGCAGGTCGTGTCGCCCCGGTGGGAGGCGCGGAATGATTTTGACGTTTTTGCTGAACTGAGCGAACGGTGGGAAGTCGGCGGTTACGCTCGGTTCACCGAAGGAAAAAGTGAGCTGGCGTGGCTGGAGACTTTCTACAATATTGCCGCCCAGCGTGGCGCCAGCCAGGGGGTGACGCTGCCGCCGTTTGCCGCATTCTGGCAGGCTAACCGTTTACTGGAGATGCCGGAAGATCCCGACAACGCTCAGTTTGTGCGCTTCGCGGATTTTCGCCGCGATCCTGATAACCATCCGCTAAAAACGGCCAGCGGCAAAATCGAAATCTATTCTGCGCGCATTGCCAGCTATGGTTACGCGGATTGTCCCGGTCATCCGATGTGGCTGGTGCCGGATGAGTGGCACGGGAACGCCGATGCGGGGCAGGTTCAGCTACTTTCCGCACATCCGGCGCACCGTCTACATAGCCAGCTTAACTACAGTTCGTTACGGGAGCGGTATGCGGTAGCCGGACGCGAACCGGTGACGATTCATCCGCAGGATGCGACAACGCGCGGAATCGTCGATGGCGATACGGTACGCGTCTGGAATCATCGCGGGCAGGTTCTGGCGGGCGCGGTCGTTACCGATGGAATTCGGCCTGGCGTTATCTGTATTCACGAAGGCGCATGGCCGGACCCTGAACCTACCGCAGGCGGCATATGCAAAAACGGCGCGGTAAACGTCCTGACAAAAGATCTTCCCAGTTCCCGGCTGGGGAACGGTTGTGCGGGCAACACCGCGCTGGTCTGGTTTGAGAAATATACCGGCCCGGCGCTACCGCTTACGGCGTTTGATCCGCCTGCCAACTCATAATCCAGGTGGGGTGGGCGGTATCCTCCTGCCAGGCGCTATCTTCAATACGAAAACCAAGCGCATGGTAGAAGTTTACGGCGGATTGATTTTTCTGGTAAACCTCAAGGCTCAGCAGAGGAAAACGTTGCTGGACATATTCCAGAAGCGCTTTGCCAATGCCGTGTCTTAACGCGTCGGGGGCGACAAACAGCGCCCCGACAAAACGGGCTTCCAGTACGCTGACGAAGCCTTTCAGTTGTCCATTTTCCTCCCATACCCAGGTTTGTGCGGCGGGTAAATAGACGTCGCGTACAATTGCTTCGCTCTCGTGCCAGTAACGTTCTTCGATAAAGGGATGGGCATAAATGGTACTTTTCATCCACAGCGCCAGAATAGACGCCATGTCTTCACTCTGGGATTTGCGAATCATGTTTTTCTCCCGGATGGCAAAAACAGCCGGTAATATGGTCGTTGACCAGTCCGCACGCCTGCATAAAGGAGTAACAGATAGTCGTACCGACAAACTTGAAACCGCGTTTTTTCAATGCCTTAGCAAGCGCATCGGACGCAGGTGTTGAGGTGGGGATCTTATCCAGGCTGGCCGCCTGGGTGATCTGCGGCTGGCCATCAACGAATGACCAGACAAAATCGGCGAAAGACTCGCCGTTTTGCTCCATCGCAAGCCAGGCGCGGGCGTTACTGATAATGGCCTGAATTTTACCGCGATGTCGTATGATGCCCGTGTTCTGCAGCAGGCGTTCAACATCCTCCTCCTGCATAGCTGCGATGCGTACCGGGTCAAACTGATGAAAACAGGCGCGATAGTTCTCTCTCTTTTTAAGCACGGTGATCCAGGATAAACCGGCCTGTTGACCTTCAAGACAGATCATTTCAAACAGCTTTCTGCTGTCAGTTTCCGGTACGCCCCACTCGTTATCATGATAGGCAATATAAAGGGGGTCCTGGCTGACCCAGTCGCAACGCTGCATAGACTTCCTCGTTATTGTGGTTACCGCGAAAATTTCCTTCAACCCGCCTTGACGGGCCCGCTAAAAGGACAATAGTTAATACAGGGCTGATGCCCGACATCCTTCATTCAATGACAATAATATCGCCGAATTCGGCTCTACTCTGGAGTCGCGTTGATGATTGTAAGAAAACGCCGTGGTCGCCGGACGTTGTGTTGTCTGGCGGGCCTTATGGCCTGCTCGTTTTTTATCAATACCACGTATGCCTGGCAACAAGAATATATCGCTGAAGCGGCTCCGGGGCATACGACGGAACGCTATACCTGGGACAGCGATCACCAACCGAATTACAACGACATACTGGCCGAACGTATTCAGTCTACGCAAAATACGGTGGGTCCGGTGCTTAGCCTGGCGGATGAAACCCCGCTTGATGCGACCAGCGGTATCAGTATGGGCTGGAATTTTCCGCTTTCCCGACGCGTAACCACTGGGCCGGTCGCGGCGCTGCATTACGACGGTTCGACGTCATCAATGTATAACGAATATGGCGATAGCGCGACGACATTAGCGCTTACCGATCCGTTATGGCACGCCAGCGTCAGTACGTTAGGCTGGCGGGTAAACTCGCAGTTCGGCGATGTCCGTCCCTGGGCGCAAATCAGCTATAACCAACAGTTTGGGGAAAATATCTGGAAAGCGCAGTCCGGGTTGAGTCGTATGACCGCAGGAAATCAGGCGGGAAACTGGCTGGATGTCACCGTAGGCGCGGACGTGTTACTTAACCCGCACCTGGCGGCGTATGCGGCGTTTTCCCAGGCGGAAAATAGCGCTACGGATAGCGATTATTTGTATACCCTGGGGGTGAGCGCCAGGTTTTAACTTAAAAATTATAATCGAAACGCAGTGATAACAGCTCTTGTGGCGGAAGTAGGGTGCTAACCTTCTGCGTTATCTTTGCGCTGTTAATCATCTCGCTGGCACTTTCCACCACTATTCGCCAGCCGCAGCGGGAGGGGGTTAGCGAAGCGTCTGCGTAACACATGCAACACCAGGCGTACAGCGCACCCATTTGGTGCCCTTTTTTTTATTTAGCACAAATACCTAATCAATTGTAGTTAAAAAAACGTCTAATAAATAAGGAAGACATTTAACTTATTTATGAATAGGAAGAAATAATATATTAATTTATTCTTAATAAAAAATTACATTTATGTACGTTGCATTTGTAACATATTGATTTCTATTCTTTTTAAGATTAACTAACAATTATTTTTATATATACTAATTATAGTATCCAATACCCACCTCTATACACTCCATTTCCTCACAGAATGCAGATAATCCTAAGGATGCGTTCTGTTATCTACCGTCATAAATGGAGTTTTTAATGAAAAAGGTTGTTTTTGCTCTGTCTGCTCTCGCTGTAGTTTCCACTTCTGCTTTCGCTGCTGAATCTGGTGACGGCACCATTAAATTCACTGGTGAAATCGTTGACGCGCCATGCGTCGTTTCTACTGACTCCCAGAACCAGGAAGTTGTGCTGGGTCAGGTTAAGAAAAATATCTTCAAAGCCATTGGCGACAAGTCTTCTTCTAAGCCTTTCCAGATCAAACTGGAAGACTGTGACATCACCTCTAATACCAAAGTTAACGTAAGCTTCAATGGCGTTGGTGATACAGACGATGCGACACTGGTTTCTGTTAACACTGAAGCAGGTGCGGCAACTGGCGTGGGCATCGGTATCTACGACAACGCTAACAAGCTTGTTGAAATGAACACCGGTAAATCCACCACTACGTTGGCTGCTGGTCAGACCGTGCTGTACTACACCGCTAACTACGTTGCAACAAAAGATACTGTAACCACTGGTTACGGTAACGCAGAAGTGGACTTCAACCTGTCCTACGAATAATCGAATTTTCGTTAATACAGACAATCATAATGGCAACGGAAATCCCGTTGCCATTTTTTCCAGCGGAGGCTCAGGAAGAGAATCATGAACCGCTCACGTTTGATATCTTGCACAGCACTGGTGCTGGCGTTGATTGCTCAAAACAGTTTTGCCGGAGGCGTGGCATTAAGCAGCACACGTGTTATTTATGACGGTAGTAGAAAGGAAGCTTCTCTTACGGTAAATAATAAAAGCACCACGGATGAATTTCTCATTCAGTCATGGATTGATGATGCTAACGGTAATAAAAAGACGCCCTTTATCATCACTCCACCGTTATTTAAATTAAGCCCGACTAAAAATAACGTTTTACGTATTGTTAATACGACGAACACGTTACCGCAGGATCGCGAGTCCGTTTATTGGATTAACGTAAAAGCTATTCCTGCCAAAAGTGAAGACGCGGAAGCTAAAAACGTACTGCAGATCGCCGTACGTACCCGCTTAAAACTGTTCTATCGCCCGGCGGGCCTGAAAGGCAATAGCATGGACGGCTGGAACAAACTGCAGTTCACCAGCGCAGGGGCTAACCAGATCAAAGTGGAAAACCCATCTGCCTTTAACCTGACGTTTAATAAATTTTATGCCAACGGCCGTGATATTGAAAAAACGGGAATGGTTCCGGCAAAAGGCTCATTGAATATTGAACTGCCAGCCGGCACCGGCAAGGTAAGCGAAGTTAAATACAACATTATTAATGACTTTGGCACGGCTGGCGACATGTTGACACAGCGCGTTAACTAACACGTTTTAAAGGATTATTACTATGACATGGACGCATCTTCCTCTGGGCAATAAGACCTCGCGTTTCACGCAGTCTGCGCTTGCGCTGATGATAGCGGGTACGCTCCCCGCGTATGCGGGAACATTTAACCCGCGCTTTCTGGAGGATGTGCCGGGTATTGATCAGCACGTTGACCTTTCAATGTATGAATCCAATAAAGCTGAACACCTGCCAGGTAAATACCGCGTCTCGGTGGTGGTCAACGAAAAAAAAATGGAGTCTCGCACCCTGGAGTTTAAGGCAGCGACAGAGGCGCAGCGCGCAAAAATGGGTGAATCCCTGGTGCCGTGCTTAAGCCGCGTGCAGCTTGAAGATATGGGCGTGCGTATTGATAGCTTCCCGGCGCTGAAAATGGCCCCGCCTGAAGCCTGTGTTGCTTTTGACGACATTATTCCCCAGGCCGCCAGCCATTTCGACTTTGCAGACCAGACCCTGATCATGAGCTTCCCGCAGGCTGCGATGAAGCAGACAGCGCGCGGTACGGTGCCAGAATCGCAGTGGGACGAAGGGGTGAATGCCCTGCTGGTGGATTATAACTTTTCCGGCAGCAACGCCAGCTATGACGCACACGACAGTGAAACCAGCTACAACAGCGACAGCTACTATCTGAATCTGCGCAGCGGTATGAACCTGGGGGCATGGCGGTTACGTAACTATAGCACCTGGACGCGAAACGACGGTAACAACACATGGGATAACATTGGCACATCCTTAAGCCGTGCCATTGTACCGTTGAAATCACAGCTGACGTTGGGGGATACCTCCACTGCCGGTGATATTTTTGACAGCGTTCAGATGCGCGGTGTGCAGTTAACTTCCGACGAAGAGATGCTGCCTGACAGCCAGCGCGGGTTTGCGCCCGTCATCCGGGGTATTGCCAAAAGTAACGCCGAAGTTACCGTTGAGCAGAACAACTACGTTATTTACCGTACGTTTGTTCAGCCGGGTGCGTTTGAAATTAACGACCTGTATCCAACCTCAAACAGCGGCGACCTGACGGTCACCATTAAAGAATCGGACGGCAGTGAGCAGAAGTTCGTTCAGCCGTTCTCCTCGGTGGCGCTCCTCCAGCGTGAAGGCCATCTCAAGTACAGCCTTTCCGCCGGGGAATACCGTGCCGGGAACTATAACAGCGCCGAGCCGAAATTCGGGCAGCTTGATGCCATGTACGGCCTGCCATATGGCTTTACCGTTTACGGTGGTGCGATCTTCTCTGACGACTATTACTCGCTGGCGGGAGGATTAGGTAAAAACTTCGGCTATATCGGCGCGATCTCCATCGATGTAACCCAGGCAAAAAGCAAGCTGGCAAATGAGGATAATTCGGAAGGTCAGTCTTATCGTTTCCTCTACTCCAAGAGCTTTAACAGCGGTACAGATTTCCGTCTGCTGGGTTACAAGTATTCGACCAGCGGCTATTACACCTTCCAGGAAGCGACGGATGTGCGCAGCGATGCGGACAGCTCTTATAGCCAGTACCACAAACGTAGTCAGATTCAGGGCAACGTGACGCAGCAACTGGGCGCCTGGGGCTCGGTCTATTTTAACGTCACGCAGCAGGACTACTGGAACGATGAAGGTAAACAGCGTTCGCTGAATGCCGGTTATAACGGCCGTATTGGCCGCGTGAACTACAGCGTTGCTTACACCTGGACGAAAAGCCCGGAGTGGGATGAGAGCGATCGTTTACTGTCATTCTCCATGTCGATTCCACTGGGACGCGTGTGGAGTAACTACCACCTCACGACCGATCAGCATGGCCGAACCAACCAGCAGTTAGGGGTGAGCGGCACCGCGCTGGAAGACCACAACCTGAACTATAGTGTGCAGGAAGGCTACGGCAGCAACGGCGTGGGTAACAGCGGCAGCGTGAACCTGGATTACCAGGGCGGCGTGGGTAGCGCCAGCCTGGGTTACAACTACAACCGTGACGGCCAGCAGGTGAACTACGGTTTGCGCGGCGGTGTGATAGCCCATAGCGAAGGTATCACTCTTTCTCAACCGCTGGGTGAATCCATGGCCATTATCTCCGCGCCGGGCGCGCGCGGCGCGCACGTGATCAACAACGGTGGTGTGGAAGTGGACTGGATGGGTAATGCGGTCGTGCCTTACCTTACTCCGTACCGTGAAACGGAAGTCTCACTGCGAAGCGACAGTCTGAACAACCAGGTTGACCTGGATACCGCCTCCGTCAACGTAGTGCCGACACGCGGCGCGATTGTTCGTGCCCGCTTCGATACCCGAGTGGGCTATCGCGTGCTGATGAATCTGACGCAGGCCAATGGCAAAGCGGTGCCGTTTGGTGCTACCGCCACGCTGCTGGATACCACAAAAGAGTCCAGCAGCATTGTGGGTGAAGACGGTCAGCTTTATATCAGCGGGATGCCGGAGAAAGGTGCCCTTCAGGTGAACTGGGGTAAAGACCAGGCACAGCAATGCCGCGTGGCGTTTACGCTGCCGGAGCAACAGGATAATACCGGCGTGGTGATGGCGAATGCCGTCTGCCGGTAACAGGGAAGGAAACGATTATGTTGAAAAAGTTGATAATGTTTACGGGCCTGTTGGGCGGGTCGGTGCTGTTTTCGGGGCAGGCGCTGGCAGCGGCAGATTTTGGACCATGTACTCCTGAAGGTGGAACACATATCTTCAGTGCCACCATAAATAAAACAGTTTCAGATACGTCAAAGAACACAACGGGTGCGACCTTCGTAGATTTCGATAGCTGGAATTTAGGTGGAACCTATGCGATGTCCTGTGAATGCCCTGATGATACCTCTCTTATAAATGACACCTTATTTAAGGCTGTGGTTCCTCTGGCCTTTGTTACGAATATAGAGAGTCGCTCCTATTACCAGATCAATAATAATATTGCCATTGCGAGCGATGTACTGATTTCGGGGGGACGAGGAGAATACGTTAACACACCGTTTGAGAATGTAGGTAACCTGACAAACAACCGCTCTCAGTGTTCGCAAAATGCAAGTAGTAAAGATGCAATATGGACATCCGGTGGCAAAGGTCACTTATCGCTCTATATTCTCCATCCGTTTGTGGGTGAAAGTATTATACCTAGCACCAAAATAATGGACCTTTTTGTGACAAAGAAACCCAGTGTATATGGCAGTATACCTGCGTCGTCTGTATATATCAGTGGTTCAATTACGGTACCTCAGGGCTGTGAACTCTCCAGCGGCAGCACGCTGGAAATTCCGTTTGGGGAATTTAAGGCCACTGATTTTAAAGATCGCAAAGGACAAGTTGCAAAGAACGCCACGAAATTCACCAAAGAGCTGCAGTTTAAATGCACCAATATCTCGGATGGCATAAAGATCTTCCTGCGTATTGAGGGAATGCCAAACGCTAATGATTCGAATGCCATCGACATGGGCAACCCGGATATCGGTGCCGTCATTGAGGGCGCTAACGGTAAAATTTTGGTGCCAAATGACGCCAGTGTTAATCAGGAGCTGAGCGTATCGGGTCTTGTTGACGACACGCACCGTACCGCCTCAACGACCATTTCGGCTTACCCCATCAGTACCACCGGCAAATTGCCGGCCGCCGGGGATTTCGAGGGAATTGCCACCATGCGTATTGATGTGAAGTAAGCAGGATGAAAAACCTTCATGCTTTGATGCCAGCGTGTTTACTGCTTACCGCTTCCGCGATGGCGGCACCGTCTAATATCGGTTCTGCTGGTGATATCCACTTTACCATTACTATTAAGGCGGCTACCTGTGAACTGGAAAACGACAGTATCGACGTCAATATGGAGACCGTGGTGCTTCAGCGCCCGGTAAAAGTGGGTAAAGAGCTGAACCAGAAAAACTTTAGCATCGGCTTAAAAGATTGCGCGTATGCCACAAAGGCCAGCGTTACGATGGACGGTTCTCCGGACCCGACTGACCCCTCGCTTTTTGCCCTGGATAGCGGCGGCGCGACGGGCGTGGCGTTAAAAATTAAAACATCTGGTGGGGAGCAACAATACCCCTCCAGTACCGACTCTACGCCTGTCGAACACACTGTCTGGTTTGATGGTACGAACAAGCTGAACTATATCGCCAGCTATGTGCCTGTTAAGCCGGATGCCACCGTTGGCACAGCGAATGCGACGGTGAATTTTAGCGTCACATACGAATAATCACTGAGGGCCAGTTCGCTGGCCCTTTTCCATTTTTAGTGATTTTTTGTAAAAATCTTCTCCGATCACACTCTCCGTTGCCACTTTCCCCTCTGCTTGTGGTCTACTTAACCGTGCTTGTAGACTTTCTTACATCTGCGTTAGCCGCATATTTACCTGTTTGATTACAGAATCGTTGTACAGGTCGTTTTTATCCCGATTCCCAGGGTTTGTTTGCATGAGATACATTAAATCGATGACGCAACAGAAACTTAGTTTCTTGCTTGCGCTCTATATCGGTCTGTTTATGAATTGCGCCGTGTTTTACCGCCGTTTCGGCAGTTATGCACAAGAATTTACCATTTGGAAAGGCCTCTCCGCAGTTGTCGAACTGGGCGCCACGGTGCTGGTCACTTTCTTCTTACTTCGTCTTCTTTCACTGTTTGGCCGACGCGTCTGGCGTGTGCTGGCCACGCTGGTGGTGCTGTTTTCCGCTGGCGCCAGTTATTACATGACCTTCCTGAACGTGGTGATTGGCTACGGCATTATTGCGTCTGTTATGACCACCGATATCGATCTCTCGAAAGAGGTGGTGGGGCTGCACTTTGTATTGTGGCTGATTGCCGTGAGCGTGCTTCCGCTCATCTTTATCTGGAGTAACCACTGTCGCTACACGTTGTTGCGCCAGCTACGTACGCCGGGGCAGCGTTTTCGCAGCGCCGCTGTAGTGGTACTCGCAGGCGTAATGGTGTGGGCGCCTATCCGCCTGCTGGATATACAGCAAAAAAAGGTTGAACGGGCGACAGGCATCGACTTACCCAGCTATGGCGGCGTGGTGGCGAACTCCTACCTGCCCTCAAACTGGTTATCTGCGTTAGGGCTGTATGCCTGGGCGCAGGTAGATGAGTCGTCAGACAATAATTCGTTAATAAACCCGGCCAGGAAATTTACCTATGTTGCGCCGAAGGATGGGGATGACACCTACGTCGTTTTCATTATCGGTGAGACGACCCGTTGGGATCACATGGGGATTTTCGGCTACGAGCGTAATACCACGCCGAAGCTGGCGCAGGAAAAAAATCTGGCGGCATTCCGCGGCTATTCCTGCGATACCGCGACGAAGCTTTCTTTACGCTGTATGTTTGTACGGGAAGGTGGGGCGGATAATAACCCGCAGCGTACGTTAAAAGAGCAGAATGTTTTTGCCGTACTCAAACAGCTCGGATTCAGTTCCGATCTGTACGCCATGCAGAGCGAGATGTGGTTTTATAGCAATACCATGGCGGATAATATCTCCTACCGCGAGCAGATTGGCGCCGAGCCGCGTAACCGTGGTAAAACGGTTGATGACATGCTGTTGATTGATGAGATGCAGAACTCGCTTGCCCAGAACCCGGAGGGTAAACATCTGATTATCCTGCATACTAAGGGATCGCATTTTAACTATACGCAACGTTATCCGCGCAGCTACGCTCAGTGGAAGCCCGAATGTATTGGGGTCGATAGCGGCTGCACGAAAGCGCAGATGATCAACTCTTACGATAACTCCGTGACCTATGTTGATCACTTTATTACCAGTGTGTTCGATCAGCTACGTGATAAAAAAGCGATTGTGTTCTACGCCGCTGACCACGGCGAGTCGATTAACGAACGCGAACATTTGCACGGTACGCCGCGCAATATGGCGCCGCCGGAGCAATTCCGTGTTCCGATGCTGGTATGGATGTCGGATAAATATCTTGCCAGTCCGCAACATGCGCAGATGTTCGCTCACCTGAAACAACAGGTGGAGATCAAAGTGCCGCGTCGTCATGTGGAGCTGTACGATACGATAATGGGCTGCCTGGGGTATACATCGCCGGATGGCGGCATTAACCAGAACAACAACTGGTGCCATATTCCCGATGCGCAGAAAGTCGCCGCGAAGTAGGTTGTCTGCCGACTTTCTCGCCGATTGAATTGTATTTTGCGACTAAGGGATTGACGGGCGTGCGCCTGAGCAGTAAGATGCGCCCGCATTCGGTGATTGGCGCAGCCTGGTAGCGCACTTCGTTCGGGACGAAGGGGTCGGAGGTTCGAATCCTCTATCACCGACCAAATTCAGAAACCCTGCTCAATGAGCAGGGTTTTTTTGTATCTGAAGTCTGACGAGGATGAGAACCTCCGGGGGCAAGAGGTTCGACCCGAGCGAAGCGAGAGAACGTTGCGTCAGCAACGGCCCGCAGGGCGAGCCACGCAGTGGCGAGTCATCCTCTATCACCGACCAAATTCAGAAACCCTGCTCAACGAGCAGGGTTTTTTGTATCTGAAACCTGACGAGGATGAGAACCTCCGGGGGCAAGAGGTTCGACCCGAGCGAAGCGAGAGAAAACGTTGCGCCAGCAACGGCCCGCAGGGCGAGCCACCCTCTATCACCGGCAGGTTGACGCTCGCACCACCAGTTCAGGCATGATCCCGTCGCTGTGACTGACCTTCTTGCCCGCCAGCAAATCAAATAATAGTGTGATTGCCTGTCGCGCCACCTCATCAAGATGCATATTCACTGCCGTCAGCGGCGGCAGCGATTCGCGCGCGCGGATACCGTCATAGCGAGTAACCACCCGTATTTGTTCAGGTATGGCGATGTCTTGTTCCTGGAAAGCCCGTACCGCGCCGCTGGCAAAGGTATCTATCAGCACCAGCACGCCGTCAACGTCGGGATGCGCCTGTAATAGCTGCTGCGCGGCCTGGTAGCCGGCATTTTCACCCTCGCTTTCATTGAGAGAGTAGACGACGGGGTCCTGGCGCCCCGCGCACCAGCGCTGGTAAGCCGCTTCGCTCTCCAGAACTGATGTTCGCCGTGTGTTACCGACAAATAACGCACATTTGCTGGCACCGGAGGCCTCCAGATGCGTTAACAGAAGCTGTGCTGTTGCCGCCGAGTGCAGCTCAACCCACGGCACAGGCGTGTCGGTCCCCGGCGTGCGGCCAATGGTGACGCAGGGAATGCCCGCTTGCGCCAGCGTCTGGAGCTGCGGGTCGTTCTCCGCCGGTTCAATCAGGATCGCCGCGTCAAAGCTGACGGCATCCAGTGGATTTGCCCCCGGCGGCACCAGAATCAGCGCATGCTGCTTTTCCAGCGCCATCATCGCGGACGTTAACGCCACCTCCATCATAAATCCCAGTCGTGATGCGCCGGAGGCAATCGCCAGCGGCACCGAAGAGAGCAAAGCAATGGTATTGGTTTTGCCGGTTCGTAACTGGCGAGCGCGAATATTCGGCGTGTAGTTGAGCGCAACAATGGCCTCTTCAATACGCCGTCGCGTCTGCGGCTCGACAAAGCGGGTGTTGTGCAAGGCATTGGATACCGTTCCTGGCGACACGCCTGCATGGCGGGCAACATCAATCAACTTTGCGCGTTTTTTATTTTGAACAGCCATCTGCTTCCTGACCTGCGAAAATTTGCGCACAGGGTAGCATATTTACCAGACGGTAACGTTTGCTTTTTTTCAGTGAGGATCGTAAAAAACTCTTCATTAAAACGTTTTAATGGGGTATTTTGGCGCAAATTTATTCCTCAGGAGGCGATGTGGCACACTTAACTCAGGACTCGACTTTCACCCTTGGACGCCGTCTGGCGGGCCTTATCTACGCTGATAAGGCGAAGAGCTTTGGCGGCTATACGCTTTTTGCGCCGCAAACCGCCGAAGGGCGGGTTTACCTGGTGGACGAGCAGGGCGAAGTCGCGCATCAGTGGCAGCTTCCGGTTCGCGCCGGGCGTGATGCAGTGCTGCTGCCGAATGGTAATCTGGGTTATAACGGCAGCCACCGCACTTCAGCGAACCTCTATCCGGCGTGGGATCTCTGGCACGGCGGCGACTTCTACGAAGTGACGCCGGATAACGAAATCGTCTGGCACTATGAAGACATCTTCCATCACCATGATGCGCAATGGTTGGCGAACGGTAATCTGCTGTATACCGCCGCGTCGCCGTTACCTGCCGATATCGCCGCCCGTGTTACCGGCGGCGACCCGCGCCGCGATGCGCCGGACGGCGTGATTCAGAGTGACGTCGTCAAAGAGGTCAATCGCGACGGTGAAGTGGTCTGGGAATGGCGTGCCTGGGAGCATTTGAATCCGGAAGATTTCCCGATTCATGATATTTTCGACCGCCGCCACTGGCCGATGATTAACGGCCTGTCCGTCACCCGTGATGGCCTGGTACTGATGAGCCTGCGTACCACTTCCGGCGTCATTGCCGTGGATAAAGAGAGCGGGAAGGTTATCTGGCATGCAGGGCCGGAAGTGGTAGCGCAGCAGCACACGCCGGTTGAGATGGAGAGCGGGTCGATTCTGGTTTTCGATAACGGCAACCTGCGTCCCGGCGTCACCTCGCCGCATTCCACGGTGCTGGAGTTCGATCCGCAGACCAAAGCGATTACCTGGCAGTATCGCGATATCTTCCCGCCGGCGTTTTTCTCGCCGTATATGGGGAGCGCGCAGCGGCTAGCGAACGGCAACACCTTTATCTGTGAATCGGCGTTTGGCCGCCTGTTTGAAGTCACCCCGGAAGGCGAAACGGTATGGGAATATATCATTCCGTTCTTTAATGAATATCCGGAGCACCTCAGTAAAGGCATTATTCCTGGAAAACAGAACAGCGCCTTCCGTGCGCATCGCTATGCCGCTGATGCCATTAGTTGGTTGAAATAATACAGACCGCCAGCCCGCGCTGGCGGTTATTTTTTTGATGTTTTATGGGAGTTAATCATGCCGCAACCTGGCCTTACTACGCCGGATAACGATGCATTACCCTGGCAAACCACCTTACTTTTGGCGCTTCAGCATGTGCTGGTCGTTGCCGCCACCCCCATTACCTCCGTCTTTCTGATCGCCAAAGCGCTCCACTTTACCGATACGGTGACCGCCTCGGTACTTAGCGCGACCTTTCTGATGTGCGGTCTGGGCGCTATTTTGCAAAGCCTGGGTGTGAAAGGGGTGGGCGCGCGTTTGCCGTTTATTATGGTACCGGGGGGCGCGCCGATTGCGATTTTCGTTGCGATCGCTTTACAGACCAATATCCAGACCGCGATTGGCGCCGTAATTCTGACCTCGCTGTTCTACTTTATCGCGTTGCCGATTTTCCGCCGCTGCCTGCACCATTTTCCCCCTTTTATCATTGGCATCATGCTGCTAATGGTGTCGATTAACCTTATTCGCCTGTACGGCGGATTGATCATTGGCCAGCCAGGGAGCGCCGACTTCGCTCATCCAACCAGTATCATTTTATCGCTGGGGACTATCCTGATAACGCTGATTTTCGCGCTGGCGTTTAGCGGTATTTTGCGCCAGCTGGCGGTGATGTTCGGCCTTTTAGCGGGAGAGTTGCTGGGAATGGCGCTGGGCAGCACCGATTTTAGCGGTGTGAGTCACGGGCCGCTGTTTAGTTTCCCACAGCTTTTGCCGTTCGGCTGGCCGATTTTTGATCTCTCCGCCTCGCTGCCGTTACTGATTTACGCGGTCATCTCTATGGCTGAAGCAACCGGGCAAACGATTGCGACCGCGGAAATAGTCAATTCCACGCAAAATGTGCAGCAGGCGATTCCACGCACCATTCGTGGTGATGCGGTAATGTCGCTGCTGGGGGGGATTTTTGGCACCTCCTTAATTATCACCTCCGGCGAAAATATTGGGGTGGTACGCACCACTAATGTGAAATCGCGTTTCGTGACTGCGGCTGCCGGAGGATTGTTAATCCTGATTGCCATATTCGCGCCGCTGGTACGTCTGGCGACCTGTCTGCCAGGTTCGGTGGTGTGCGGTACGGCGGTGATTGTCTTCAGCATTATCGGGGTTATCGGTATTGATATGATTGCGCGTGAGCCACTGCATACGCCGGGTAAAACCTACGCGCTGGCGATGGGGCTGGCCATGGGAATGCTACCTATACTGGTACCCGGCCTGTATCAGAATTTCCCGGCGGGCGTACAGATGGTCTTTGGCAACGGCATGGCAGCGGGGACGTTGACGGCGATTCTGGTGAACTCGTTGTTTAACTGGAGCGAAAAGCGCACGCAGGCCAGGGTCAAAAGTTAGTTTTTGTGATCGCGGTAGGCTGCACGACGGCCTACTTATTTACAATTTTGTGACATATTCGATGGTGTTTTTCAATGTCCGTATAACTCTTTTTTGCACACGGCTTATGGATAACCTCAGCATTTTCGCCTGTGCGTTTTAGCGTTAGTGGTATTAATCGCTCAGATAATCAACATATCGAAAGAAATTTTTCAATTAATGTCTAATTGTTAATCACTAACTGTTGCAAAATATTAAGTGAATAACTCTGCCTTTCTGGCCATAGCACAAATTTCCCTGCTGAAAATACCCTTCTGAACTTTTTTTAATCTTTGTTTGTTAATTCTCACCGTTGTTGTAAAAGCTGGTTACCTGTATTGACGTTTTGACATTCTATTGACAGATTGTAGGGAATGAGGGGCATTTTATGGAGAATCCGCACTGCAACTCAGTTGATTATGCGAACGGAATCCCCACCTCTCACTACTGACCTGACCAGGTAAAAAACAAAAAAGGCCGGGCGGTAAAAGCCTTTGCAAAGGGCAAAACAACATACATCACAATTGGAGCAGAAGAATGAGTATTTCCTTGAAGAAGTCAGGGATGCTGAAGCTTGGTTTGAGCCTGGTGGCCATGACCGTTGCAGCAAGCGTGCAGGCCAAAACCCTGGTTTATTGTTCAGAAGGCTCGCCGGAAGGCTTTAACCCACAGCTCTTTACGTCTGGCACCACCTATGATGCCAGCTCCGTACCTATCTATAACCGTCTGGTTGAATTCAAAACCGGCACCACGGAAGTGATCCCGGGTCTTGCTGAGAAGTGGGATATCAGCGAAGACGGTAAAACCTATACGTTCCACCTACGTAAAGGGGTGAAATGGCAATCCAGCAAGGATTTCAAACCCACGCGCGAGCTGAACGCCGATGATGTCGTGTTCTCTTTTGACCGGCAGAAAAACGAGCAGAACCCGTACCATAAAGTGTCTGGCGGCAGCTATGAATACTTTGAAGGCATGGGGCTGCCGGATCTGATTAGCGAAGTGAAGAAGGTCGACGATCACACGGTGCAGTTTGTGCTGACGCGTCCGGAAGCGCCGTTCCTTGCCGATTTAGCCATGGACTTCGCCTCTATTCTTTCCAAAGAATATGCTGACAACATGCTGAAAGCCGGTACGCCGGAAAAAGTGGATCTGAACCCGGTCGGCACTGGCCCGTTCCAACTGGTGCAATATCAGAAAGACTCCCGCATTCTCTACAAAGCCTTTGACGGCTACTGGGGCACGAAGCCGCAGATTGACCGTCTGGTCTTCTCCATCACGCCTGACGCCTCTGTGCGTTACGCCAAACTGCAGAAGAACGAATGTCAGGTGATGCCGTATCCGAACCCGGCGGATATTGCGCGCATGAAAGAAGATAAAAACATCAACCTGATGGAGCAGGCCGGTCTGAACGTGGGTTATCTCTCCTATAACGTGCAGAAAAAACCGCTGGATGATGTCAAAGTTCGCCAGGCGTTGACCTATGCCGTGAATAAAGAGGCCATCATCAAAGCCGTTTATCAGGGCGCGGGCGTTGCGGCGAAAAACCTGATCCCGCCGACAATGTGGGGCTACAACGACGATATTAAAGACTATGGCTACGATCCGGAAAAAGCGAAGGCGCTGCTGAAAGAAGCCGGTCTGGAAAAAGGCTTCACCATCGATCTGTGGGCGATGCCGGTACAGCGTCCCTATAACCCGAATGCGCGTCGTATGGCGGAAATGATCCAGGCGGACTGGGCGAAGATTGGAGTTCAGGCCAAAATTGTCACCTATGAATGGGGCGAATACCTCAAGCGCGCTAAAGATGGCGAGCACCAGACGGTGATGATGGGCTGGACCGGCGATAATGGCGATCCGGATAACTTCTTCGCCACGCTGTTCAGCTGCGATGCCGCCCAGCAAGGCTCCAACTATTCAAAATGGTGCTACAAGCCGTTTGAAGACCTGATTCAGCCTGCGCGTGCGACCGATGACCACAACAAGCGTATTGAACTCTATAAACAGGCCCAGGTTGTGATGCATGACCAGGCGCCAGCGCTGATCATCGCTCACTCCACGGTTTATGAGCCAGTGCGTAAAGAAGTTAAAGGCTATGTGGTTGATCCATTAGGCAAACATCACTTCGAAAACGTCTCTGTCGAATAATTAAAAGAGCGCTGCGCCCCGGTGTTGTGTAGGCCGGATAAGCGCAGCGCCATCCGGCGTAATGCTTTATCCGCGATGCAGTTTGCGTGGGATAAGATTTGTGAGCAATACAGACTCACGGTTCCAGGCCGTGGGTCATGAGAGAGAATTCGGGTTATGTTGCAGTTCATTCTCCGACGTTTGGGACTCGTTATCCCGACGTTTATCGGTATTACCCTTCTCACCTTTGCCTTTGTCCACATGATCCCCGGCGATCCGGTGATGATCATGGCGGGTGAGCGAGGTATTTCCCCTGAGCGTCATGCTCAACTGCTGGCTGAACTCGGTCTTGATAAACCGATGTGGCAGCAGTACCTCCATTATATCTGGGGGGTGATGCATGGCGATTTAGGCATCTCGCTGAAAAGCCGAATCCCTGTATGGGACGAGTTCGTGCCTCGCTTTAAAGCGACGCTGGAACTTGGCGTCTGCGCCATGATTTTTGCCGTCGCCGTGGGGATTCCGGTGGGCGTGCTGGCCGCAGTGAAGCGCGGTTCTATCTTCGATCACACTGCTGTTGGCCTGGCGCTGACCGGTTACTCTATGCCTATCTTCTGGTGGGGCATGATGCTGATCATGCTGGTCTCCGTCCACTGGAACCTGACGCCGGTTTCCGGGCGCGTGAGCGATATGGTGTTCCTTGATGATACCAATCCGTTGACGGGCTTTATGCTGATCGACACCGCTATCTGGGGCGAAGAGGGTAACTTTATTGATGCGCTGGCGCATATGATCCTGCCTGCGATGGTGCTCGGCACAATCCCGCTGGCCGTCATTGTGCGTATGACCCGTTCGTCGATGCTGGAAGTGCTGGGGGAGGATTACATCCGTACCGCACGCGCCAAAGGGTTGACCAGGATGCGCGTCATTATCGTCCATGCTCTGCGTAACGCTATGCTGCCAGTCGTCACCGTGATCGGCCTGCAGGTCGGGACGCTGTTGGCGGGCGCGATTCTGACAGAAACTATCTTCTCGTGGCCCGGTCTGGGGCGCTGGCTGATCGATGCGCTGCAACGCCGCGATTATCCGGTAGTGCAGGGCGGCGTGTTACTGGTAGCGACGATGATTATTCTCGTCAATCTGCTGGTAGACCTGCTGTACGGCGTGGTGAACCCGCGTATTCGGCATAAGAAGTAAGGGGCCATCATGTCACAGGTTACTGAAAATAATGTTAATGCCGCACCGGCGCCCATGACGCCATTGCGGGAGTTCTGGCACTATTTCAAACGCAATAAAGGCGCGGTCGTCGGGCTGGCGTATGTTCTCATCGTGATCCTGATTGCGGTGTTTGCCAACTTTATTGCGCCGTACAACCCGGCAGAGCAGTTCCGCGATGCGCTGCTGGCGCCGCCGGTCTGGCAGGAAGGCGGCAGTTGGGCGCATATTCTGGGAACGGATGATGTTGGTCGCGATGTCCTCTCGCGCCTGATGTATGGCGCGCGTTTGTCACTGCTGGTCGGCTGTCTGGTGGTCGTCCTGTCGCTGGTAATGGGGATTATTCTCGGCCTGGTCGCGGGCTACTTCGGCGGTCTGGTCGATAACATCATCATGCGCGTGGTCGATATTATGCTGGCCCTGCCGAGCCTGCTGCTGGCTCTGGTGCTGGTAGCGATCTTCGGCCCCTCCATCGGCAACGCTGCGCTGGCGTTGACGTTTGTGGCGCTGCCGCACTATGTCCGCTTAACCCGCGCGGCGGTTCTGGTAGAGGTGAACCGCGATTATGTGACTGCCTCCCGCGTGGCGGGCGCAGGCGCGATGCGTCAGATGTTCGTCAATATTTTCCCGAACTGCCTTGCGCCGCTGATCGTTCAGGCATCGCTCGGTTTCTCTAACGCCATTCTCGATATGGCCGCCCTCGGCTTTCTTGGCATGGGCGCACAGCCGCCTACGCCGGAATGGGGCACCATGCTCTCTGACGTATTGCAGTTCGCGCAAAGCGCCTGGTGGGTCGTGACCTTCCCGGGGCTGGCGATTCTGCTGACGGTACTGGCATTTAACCTGATGGGTGACGGTCTGCGTGACGCGCTCGATCCCAAACTGAAGCAGTAAGAGGTTCGAGATGGCGTTATTAAATGTAGATCAATTATCGGTGCACTTCGGCGACGAATGCACACCGTTTAAAGCCGTCGACCGCATTAGCTACAGCGTGAAGCAGGGTGAGGTGGTCGGTATTGTCGGCGAGTCTGGTTCCGGCAAATCCGTCAGCTCGCTGGCGATTATGGGGCTTATCGATTACCCAGGCCGCGTGATGGCGGAAAACCTGCTCTTTAACGGACAGGATCTGAAGCGCATTTCCGAGAAGGAACGTCGCAACCTGGTGGGCGCTGAAGTGGCGATGATTTTCCAGGACCCGATGACCAGCCTCAATCCTTGCTATACCGTTGGCTTTCAGATTATGGAAGCCATCAAGGTACATCAGGGCGGGAACAAGAAAACCCGTCGTCAGCGAGCGATTGACCTGTTGAACCAGGTGGGTATTCCCGATCCGGCTTCTCGTCTGGATGTCTATCCGCACCAGCTTTCTGGCGGCATGAGTCAGCGCGTGATGATTGCGATGGCAATAGCCTGTCGACCAAAGCTGTTAATTGCCGATGAACCGACCACGGCGCTGGATGTGACCATTCAGGCGCAAATCATTGAGCTGCTGCTGGAGTTGCAGCAAAAAGAGAACATGGCGCTGGTGCTGATTACCCATGACCTGGCGCTGGTGGCGGAAGCGGCGCACAAAATTATCGTCATGTACGCCGGGCAGGTCGTCGAAACCGGCGCTGCGCAGGATATTTTCCGCGCGCCGCGTCATCCCTACACCCAGGCACTGCTACGCGCGTTACCAGAGTTTGCTCAGGACAAAGCGCGTCTGGCGTCGCTGCCGGGCGTGGTGCCGGGGAAATATGACCGACCGACGGGTTGTCTGCTTAACCCGCGCTGCCCCTACGCCACGGACAGATGTCGTGCGGAAGAACCTGCTCTCAACCAACTGGACGATGGACGTCAGTCAAAATGTCATTACCCACTCGATGATGCCGGGAGGCCCACACTATGAGCACGCATGAGGCCACCTTGCAACAGCCGCTGTTGCGGGCTATCGACCTGAAAAAACACTATCCGGTGAAGAAGGGGATCTTTTCTCCGGAACGGCTGGTAAAAGCGCTGGATGGCGTGTCGTTTAACCTCGAACGCGGTAAAACGCTGGCCGTAGTGGGGGAGTCCGGTTGTGGAAAATCCACACTGGGTCGCCTGCTGACGATGATTGAAACGCCAACCGGCGGCGAGCTTTATTACCAGGGGCAGGATCTGCTTAAACACGATCCGCACGCGCAGAAACTGCGGCGGCAGAAAATTCAGATTGTGTTTCAGAACCCCTACGGTTCCCTGAATCCACGCAAGAAAGTGGGGCAAATTCTGGAAGAGCCGTTGCTGATCAATACCAGCCTGAGTAAAGCGCAGCGTCGTGAAAAAGCGCTGGCGATGATGGCGAAGGTGGGGCTGAAAACCGAGCACTACGACCGCTATCCGCATATGTTCTCCGGCGGCCAGCGTCAGCGTATCGCTATCGCCCGCGGTCTGATGCTTGATCCGGACGTAGTGATTGCCGACGAACCGGTCTCCGCGCTCGACGTGTCGGTGCGCGCCCAGGTGCTGAACCTGATGATGGATTTGCAACAGGATATGGGGCTGTCTTATGTCTTTATCTCGCACGACCTGTCGGTGGTGGAACACATCGCCGATGAAGTGATGGTCATGTACTTAGGCCGCTGCGTGGAGAAAGGGACCAAAGAGCAGATTTTTAACAATCCACGTCATCCCTATACCCAGGCGTTGCTCTCCGCCACGCCACGGCTGAATCCGGACGATCGCCGTGAGCGGATTAAGCTGACCGGCGAGTTGCCGAGCCCGCTGAACCCGCCGCCGGGCTGCGCCTTCAACGCCCGCTGCAGCCGTCGCTTCGGACCCTGTACGCAGTTACAGCCGCAGCTTAAAGAGTACGACGGCCAGTTGGTGGCCTGCTTTGCCGTCGATCAGGATGAAAATCCGCAGAAACCGCTGAGTTAATTGCGTTTTATGCCGGATGGCGGCTGCGCCTTATCAAGCCTACACCGTACCTGTAGGCCTGGTAAGCGTAGCGCCACCGGGCATGGCTCTCCGGTACGACTTATTCAAGCAATTTTAATAACGGCGACAGGCACAACAATATTCCATATAACAGAATAAGCCAGGTTTTCAGGCCGCGTAATTTTTCCAGTTGCGTTACTTTATAAATCAGGAAAAAGGGAATAATACACGCGACAATGCCATAAAGCGGACTGCCTAACTGGAAAAAGACCAATACTGAGACGCGAAACGAAACCCAAATAACCAGAGTAACCACGATAAAGACACAGATTCCAGATGTCAGTAACAGTGGGTTGACATTTTTGACATCCATAATACGACTCAATACATTCAGTACAATACCTTTAAGCGCTTCGTGAAAACCTAAATAAATACCAAAGAACGCGGTAAGTACGGCAAAAATATTGAGGATGGTAGAGGTAATGTGGATGATATGGCCAGGGATTACCTGAGCTGCCAGCGCAAGGGCGGAAATATTCTGCTCGAACGCTGATACCGCCTCTTCATGGCTAATCGAAAAGGTAAACGAGAACGAGAAAAAGAGAATAATGGCAATCAGCGTAATATAGCTAATGCGATGCGTGCGAATCGCCATCCGGGTGGCCAGCACACGGTCAGGCTCGCGCTTACGATAGGCGATGTTCATTGGGTTTAGCACCTGAATGAAGACCGCAGAAAAGAAGCAAAATGGGATAGTGAGCAGTACGTCGCGAAAGAAAACCGATGCGGCGGGAAAGGCGGAAATATTATCAAGATTCCAGTGTGGGATCATCGCGAAACCGAATATCACAATGATCCCGACTTTTACCACCACCATCGGGCCGGAAATTTTAAATAATAACTTTTCCCCGCCGGAGGCAATCGCCACCAGCACGGCGAAAATCACGACTTTATAGATAATAGACTGCGAAAGATCGGCCTCAGTAAGGCCGAAGGTTTTGATATAGGAGGCGCTATCAAACACCACTGACAGGGAGTAAATAAACACCCCGTGGATAATCATAAGAAAATAGATTACACCGAGAAAAACGCCCCAGTTTTTGCCAAGATAGTGACTGATAATATCCGTATAATCGTCACAGGTTTCGCTTTCAGATAACGTTTTTAGATAAATATCCTGCACAATATAGGTAGCGGGATAGGCGATGATAAAAGCGGTAATAAATACCCAGATCCCCTTGAGACCGATTTGCACTGGCATTAAGACGGTACCGGCGCCGATTGCCATACCGATACACAAGAGCACCCAGCCAAAATCATATTTTGTAAACGGTAATCTCGTTGAAAGCGGTGTGGTCGTAGCGTTACTGTTATTTAATGGTAATGTGTCGTCCTGCATAGAGCCCCCTGCCCAAAATATACGCAGCTCTCTCATAAAGAATGCTGCCTATAACCAGGCTATAGTGCCTTGATACCCGATGCGGCAAACCGGTGACAGCGGTTCGCCGAGCAATCGTCAGAATGCTGCTTTTCTGCTGGCGCGTTCAAGGTCATGAATAATATCGTCAGGATCTTCAGGTCCCGCTGAAAGACGGATAAGTTCGTCGGTAATACCTGCTTTTAGCCATTCCTCTGGCGCAACAGGCGAATATGTCATAGACGCAGGATGCTGAACGAGGGTTTCGGTATCACCGGGACTGGCCGCGAGGAGGCATAATTTACAGAATTGAGCGGCTGACTGCCAGCCTCAGAAATGCTGAATGTATTCTGGCAAATAAAAGTAGTCGTCTGCGAAGCGTCACGCAGATTGCACGTTAGCGCCGTGCCGTGCCGGGGATTTTGCCGTAATATCAGCAGCAAGCCGGGTTTACCCGGTGAGGCGCAATGTTGCGGGGGCTTGATCCCCGGCGGCATAGGTTGCTGGATAGAGAAAACCCCCGCACGTTGACTGGTATAAACCTGGCAACCTGACGGGGGCTAACTTGAACCCAAACACTTTAAGGATAGCCGCGAACGGTTGCCATTGCAACAAGGCGGCTATATGACGCTTACGCAGTTGGGCGTGGCCTTCTGGCACGATCTGGCGGCGCCGATCATTGCTGGCATTATCGCCAGTGTGATCGTCAACTGGCTACGTGACAGGAAGTAACGCGTTTTGAGCGTCTGTCCGCCGTAATGGCAACATGCGCCCGAACCAGGCCGCAGGGGAAACCTTGCGGCCTTTTTCGGTTTACTGCGGGTAAGGCACCCAGTCGCCGCCATTCAGACGAACGTAGGGCTTACCCTGATACTGAATCACCACCGCATTAGCGTTTTCTGAAACCGGCGCGGTTTGCGGCAGATTGCTGGTCAGCTTGTTCCAGTTCACACTGTCTTCGGTAAAGAGCTTACCGTCCACGGCGCGTACGACCAGTTCGGAAATCGCCAGGTAGCTGCTCGGCTGGTTAATATCAATCGGCGCGCCCTCATGCGGGGCTTTCATGCCAAAAAATTTCACGCCCGCCGGGACGTTGGTGATGGAGGGGCTGGGAATATCGCGCAGGCCTGAGATCTGCATTCTGTCGCCCTTCAGCGCGCCGCCGTGCTCCGGTACGACGACCACCATCACCTTACGCCCGGATTTCTCCAGTTCGGTGAAGAAGGCGTCCAGTTCATCGAACAGTTTCTGCGCGCGGATTTTATAATCCGCCGTTTTGCTGACGCCGGGGAAGTGGTTGCCATCGTGCAGCGGCAGCAGGTTAAAGAAAGTCGCGGAGCGGGAATTGGCTTCACGTTCTTCCCCTGTCAACCAGCGGTTCAGGACCGCCAGATCGTCATATACCGGCGAGCCGTCGAATGACAGCAGGGCGGTTGGCAGGCCGGACTGGTTCATCAGTTCGCTCTGCATACCGCCGTTTTCGCGAACTTCTTTCAGGAAGCCGCCAAATTCACCGTTATGATCCATCATCAGATGCTGAGTAAAGCCCAGTTTCGCCAGATTATCAAACAGATAACATTCGTTATTGGCTGGTTGATAAAGTCGGGTATGCGAAGGTTGACCACAGCTGGCGCGTAGCAGACGAATGGCCGCCGGGCCGCTGTAAGACGTACCGGAATTAAAGTGTTTAAACAAAATGTCAAAGTGCGACCATAGCGGATGTGACATCAGGCCTGCCGCTTCGACATCCGACCAGGAGAGCGAACAAATATTGATGACCAATAGGTCGAACGGCTGCGCATCAGGCGGAGGTTGCGCCGGGAACGTCGTTTTCCGCTTTTCTTCCGCGGCATAGAAAGTGTTCAACCAGGCGTTCAGATTCGCGGTCGTCGACGGCGCGGTTTGCGCAGGCATATCGCCGATGACCGGCTTATCGCCCGCTGTCGCGACGGTAGCGGCCGCGTTACCGCCAGTTGTCGTCACCGTATCGGTTGGCTGGCCTGCCGGCCACAGCGTAAAAACCGGGCCGGTTAATGTCAGTACATTCAGCCATACCATGATGGCGACCACAAACACCGTGACCCGAATCCACTGTGATAAAAATAGCCAGGCAACCAGCAGTACGAAGATGGCGCCGATCATTTGCCAGTTAATAAAACGGGCGATCAGATCGAGCAGATAACCGGAGCTGAATTCCGCCACCTGCGTCCCCTGGCTCATAATGCTTTGCGGGCCGGGCAGCCAGGTATCATGCCAGAACAGCGCGAAGCCGACGGGAATGGCAATCCAGTGGCGCAACCGGTGAAGGCGATATTTTGGTATTGGCATGAGCAGAAACGCCATGAATACCAAATTCAGTAAAGGATGAAAATTCAGATAGCCTGCCCACAGCAGGCCAAACTTGACCAGAAAATAGAAGTTCCAGCCGGAAAGACCGCGCCAGTATTGCCAGAGCGGAGAAGGCATTGATGGAGTTTGAGTATGCTGAGTCATTTTTTGTCTGCCTTGACTTTCGTAGCGCGGCGCAGAGTTCCGGCTGGTTTTACATAACGAGGTTTGGCAAATAGCAGCCGGGTCGTATCACTGATACGGCGTAGCGAATGACGCGCCAGATACCCCAGCGGAAAGAAAATCAGCGCGCAAAAAAGAATAATTTGCACGATATCGCTGATGGTCATCATGATGCACGCTCCGCGGTGTCGTCGAGCAATCGCAGGGGTTCAGGAATACGACGCCAGATGCGGCCATCGTGTTCGGCATTTATTACCGGGTCGGCGCGTTTTGCCAGCGGTAGCGGCGTTCCCCACAGTTCCGGCGACAATAAGCGCATCTGCACCAGCTCGGCGCTGATTTGTTTATCTTCGAACCAGACCATACGATTAGAGAAAATATCGCCCGTGGGCAAAGGGAAAATATGGTTTAACGCGGTATCCAGATCGTTGACCCGGCAGAATGATAAAAACAGCACCAGACGGTTGCCGCCGATGGTCATAATATCGCCGGTTCTGTTTGGCCGACATAATGTTAACGCCTGCTCAACCCGAATGCCCGGCACCGGGCGCAGCGCGACCAGAACGCCTTTCCCGTCGGCGGGGAGCAGGGTGTTGCTCATCATCGTATGGATGGCATCGCAGAAGGTATCCCACGGCTGAAAACCGCGCAGTTTCAACGGCTGCGTCATCGACAGTAGCGTGGTGATGTCTTCCGGTACGTAACGGCTGAACTGCTGCCCCTGCACGCTTTCAATAAGCGTCAGACAGCGTGAAAGCGGGGCGTTCCAGGGAATGATCATATTCGCGCCGCAGCCCAGCAGCAGGCGCTCATCGGTGGCGCGCAAACTGGCGATATTTTCGCGCACGACAATTTTCAGCGCGCTTCCCCGCTGGCGCCGCAAAGTATGAATGCGACGAGCAAGCGGCTCGATTTGGTTGTTCTGTGTAAGCGAAAAAATAATTGTCGCGGCCTGCGCCGTGCGCGCGTCGTTGAATAGCGCTTCGTTATTGTCGAAAAGCGTCCAGTGTTCCGAGAGCGGCGGCGCGCCTTCAAGGACGGCGACGTGGCTAAGAATGCGTTTTTCGTCGCTACGCGGCTGAATTGCCGTCTCCTCCTGATGGGATAGCGTCCAGCGTTCGTCCTGCTGACACAGCAATAACTGCTGTCGGGCGCTGACGCCTTTTTCGTTACACCAGAAGGCAATATCGAACAAATGTTGGTCGCCCTGAAAACGTAAACTGGCGAGGCCGAAAAGTGAGCGATACTCGCCCATCAACAACGAGGACTGTTTATCGCTATTATTACAAGGGTTAATAACCAACAATGAACAGTGATGAAAACGAGTCCATTTATTCATTTTTTCCAGCCATTTATGCAGGCTTTCTGACGTTATATTCCGCCACGTGTTATTTGCACAAATAAGAATGAAAAAGTAATGCGTCGGGTTAACAGAACAAAGCAAATCGTGGGGCAAAGAGTATAGCCCTTTTTCTGAATCCGGCATGGTAAATAAGCGGATTTTCTCCGGACCGTGAGATTCATCTAATTTGATTACTTTGCCAGGATCGCCTTCCATGCCGATGACGGCGACATTTGCATTCTCCGTTTGTGACGCAATCGTTTGATTCACCAGGCTGATGGCATCTTGCTGGCGATCGGCGTTAACCCACCAGACGCCGCCGGTTGGCATATGGCGCAGTTCATCCCATAATGATGAGATGCCGAGAGAAAATACGGGGTCCACAGTGTCCCTCATGTCACTATTTTAACTGTTTATCAGTTTACTAGCGAAAGCACAGAAATAAACCTAACATTGAAATTAAAACGCATCAGATTTAGCATGTGAATCAATTTGCCCGGCAGGATGCCCTGTAACTCTGCGCTTTGCATTTTTACACATTATAAATGATGTCACGGAAAGATGAAAAATGCGCGTTCTCCCGTATTGACGACGGGGCGTAATGCTGCCAGTGAGAAATATTTAAAAAGGAGCAACCAGAATGTATAACAATGAACCTGGCGCTCAGTCCGATCCAACGTTGGGCTACACTTTTCAAAATGATTTTCTGGCATTAAGCCAGGCGTTTTCACTACCCGAAATAGATTATACCGATATTTCCCAACGCGAACAGTTGGCGGCGGCGATTAAAAGATGGCCACTCCTGGCTGAATTTGCGCAACCACATTCATTAAGGAAGCCATGAATGGCGATTCTGGGACTGCAGGGCGTGCGCGGCGGGGTGGGAACCACATCTCTCACCGCAGCACTCGCCTGGGCGTTACAAATCTTAGGGGAAAATGTCCTGGTGATTGACGCCAGCCCCGATAACCTGCTGCGCATGTCGTTTAACGTCGACTTCGTCCATCAGGGCGGTTGGGCGCGATCGTTGCTGGACGGCCAGGACTGGCGCGATGCCGGATTACGTTATACCTCACAGCTTGATCTACTGCCGTTTGGACAGCTTACCGCGCAAGAGCGGGAAAATCCGCAGGCCTGGCAGGAGACGCTGGGAGAGATCGGATCGGCTATCCAGGCGCTGAAAGCGAGCGGGCGTTATAGCTGGATTTTACTGGACTTGCCCTACGGCGCGTCACCGCTGACACGGCAGCTGGTGAGCCTCTGCGACCATACGCTGGCGATAGCCCAGGTTGACGCTAACTGCCATATTCGCCTTCATCAGCAGGCATTGCCTGCCGGAGCGCATATTCTGATCAATGACTTACGCATTGGCAGTCAGTTACAGGACGATCTGTACCAGGTCTGGCTGCAAAGCCAGCGCCGGTTGCTGCCTATTGTGATCCATCGCGATGAGGCGATGGCGGAGTGCATTGCGTCGAAACAGCCGTTAGGCGAATATCGCAGCGATTCGTTAGCCGCCGAAGAGGTGTTAACGCTGGCGAACTGGTGCCTGCTGCATGATGCGGGCGACAAAACGTCCGCCGGGAGCCTGCGATGAGCGCCCTTTCCCGGTGGCTGCTTATCCCGCCGTTTAGCGCAGCGCTCGGCTGCCTGTGGATGATTCTGGCGTGGATAGTGTTTCCGCTTGAGCATCCGCGCTGGCAGCGTATTCGCGACGGGCATAAAGCGCTTTACCCGCATATTAACGCCGCCCGCCCGCGCCCGCTGGACCCGGCCCGCTACCTCATTCAGACCCTCTGGCTGGTGATGATCTCGTCGACTAAAGAACGTCATGAACCGCGCTGGCGGTCATTTGCGCGCCTGAAGGACGTTCGTGGACGTTACCATCAATGGATGGATACCTTACCGGAACGGGTGCGCCAAAAGACAACGCATCTGGAAAAGGAAAAAGAGCTGGGACATCTTAGCAACGGCGCCCGGCGTTTTATTCTGGGCGTTATCGTGACCTTTTCACTGATACTGGCGCTGATCTGTATTACGCAGCCATTTAACCCGCTATCGCAATTTATCTTTCTGCTGTTGCTGTGGGGCGTTGCGCTGTTGGTACGACGTATGCCGGGACGCTTTTCCGCGCTGATGCTCATCGTGCTGTCGCTAACGGTCTCCTGTCGTTATATCTGGTGGCGCTATACCTCGACGCTAAATTGGGACGACCCGGTCAGTCTGGTGTGCGGGCTGATTCTGCTGTTTGCGGAAACCTACGCCTGGATTGTGCTGGTGCTGGGGTACTTCCAGGTGGTGTGGCCGTTAAATCGTCAACCGGTGCCGTTGCCGAAAGAGATGTCGCAGTGGCCGACGGTGGATATTTTTGTACCGACCTATAACGAAGACCTTAACGTGGTCAAAAATACCATTTACGCTTCGCTTGGCATTGACTGGCCGAAGGACAAGCTGAATATCTGGATCCTTGATGACGGCGGGCGCGAATCATTTCGTCAGTTTGCCCGACATGTTGGCGTGCATTACATTGCCCGCGCCACGCATGAACACGCCAAAGCCGGCAACATCAACAATGCGCTAAAACACGCGAAAGGCGAGTTTGTGGCGATCTTCGATTGCGACCATGTGCCGACACGCTCGTTTCTGCAAATGACAATGGGCTGGTTCCTGAAAGAAAAACAGCTGGCGATGATGCAGACGCCGCATCATTTCTTCTCCCCGGACCCGTTTGAGCGCAACCTGGGACGTTTTCGTAAAACGCCTAACGAAGGCACGCTGTTTTACGGACTGGTGCAGGACGGTAACGATATGTGGGACGCCACTTTCTTTTGCGGATCGTGCGCGGTGATTCGCCGTAAGCCGCTGGATGAGATTGGCGGTATCGCCGTTGAGACGGTGACGGAAGATGCGCATACATCGCTCCGGCTGCACCGGCGAGGTTATACCTCAGCGTATATGCGCATTCCGCAGGCGGCGGGGCTGGCGACGGAAAGCCTGTCGGCGCATATCGGGCAGCGTATTCGTTGGGCGCGGGGCATGGTGCAAATTTTCCGCCTCGATAACCCTCTGTTTGGTAAAGGCTTAAAACTGGCGCAGCGGCTGTGCTACCTCAACGCGATGTTCCATTTCTTGTCCGGCATTCCGCGCCTGATCTTTCTGACCGCGCCGCTGGCTTTTCTGCTGCTGCACGCCTATATCATTTATGCGCCTGCGTTGATGATTGCGCTATTTGTGATACCGCACATGGTCCACGCCAGCCTGACTAACTCGAAGATTCAGGGCAAGTATCGTCACTCTTTCTGGAGTGAAATCTATGAAACGGTACTGGCATGGTATATCGCACCGCCGACTCTGGTCGCGTTGATCAATCCGCACAAAGGGAAATTTAACGTCACGGCGAAAGGCGGGCTGGTGGAAGAGAAGTACGTCGACTGGGTAATCTCGCGTCCGTATATCTTCCTTGTCTTGCTTAACCTGCTCGGCGTGGCGGCGGGCGTATGGCGATACTATTACGGGCCGGAAAATGAAACGCTGACCGTCATCGTTAGCCTGGTGTGGGTCTTCTACAACCTGGTCATTCTCGGCGGCGCGGTTGCGGTTTCGGTAGAGAGTAAACAGGTCAGGCGCGCGCATCGGGTCGAGATTGCCATGCCGGGGGCCATCGCCCGCGAAGATGGACATTTGTTCTCCTGTACCGTACATGACTTCTCCGACGGCGGGTTAGGCATCAAGATCAACGGTCAGGCGCAGGTGCTGGAAGGGCAGAAAGTGAATCTGTTGCTTAAACGCGGGCAGCAGGAATATGTCTTTCCAACGCAGGTGGTGCGCGTAACGGGCAATGAGGTCGGGCTACAACTGATGCCGCTCACCATCAAACAACATATTGATTTTGTGCAGTGTACCTTCGCGCGCGCCGATACGTGGGCGCTTTGGCAAGATAGCTTCCCGGAAGATAAACCGCTGGAAAGCTTGCTGGATATTCTGAAGCTGGGCTTCCGCGGATATCGCCACCTCGCGGAATTCGCGCCGCCTTCAGTAAAAGTAATTTTCCGATCGTTGACGGCGTTAATTGCCTGGATTGTATCGTTTATTCCGCGTCGCCCGGAGCGGCAAGCGGCGATACAGCCGTCGGATCGGGTTATGGCTCAGGCTCAACAATGATGATAATGCGATGAAAAGAAAATTGTCCTGGATTTGTGCGGCGGTAATAGGATTAAGCGCGTTTCCTGCTTTCATGACGGCGGCGGCGCCTGCTACGCCGCCATTGATAAATGCTGAACCCACCGAGCCTGCGCCGTCGCCCGCAACTGAGGCGCCCGTCGTGGCGCAGACCGCGCCTTCGCGCGAGGTCAAGCTGACCTTTGCGCAAATCGCGCCGCCGCCGGGCAGCATGGCGCTGCGTGGCGTTAACCCTAACGGCGGCATTGAATTTGGTATGCGCAGCGATGAAGTGGCGTCGAAAGCGGTGCTGAATCTGGAATATACGCCCTCGCCGTCGCTCCTGCCGGTTCAGTCGCAGCTCAAGGTTTATCTCAATGATGAACTGATGGGCGTACTGCCGGTGACAAAAGAGCAGTTGGGGAAAAAGACGCTGGCGCAGGTACCTATCAATCCGCTATTTATCACCGACTTTAACCGGGTGCGGCTGGAGTTTGTCGGCCACTATCGCGACGTGTGTGAAAATCCGGCCAGCAGTACTCTGTGGTTAGACATCGGGCGAAATAGCGCCCTGGATCTGACCTGTAACATGCTGGCGGTGAATAACGATCTGTCCCACTTCCCGGTGCCGTTTTTCGATCCGCGGGATAACCGTCCGGTGACGTTGCCGATAGTGTTTGCTGACATGCCGGATCTGGCGCAGCAGCAGGCGGCTTCTATTGTCGCGTCCTGGTTTGGCTCGCGGGCGGGCTGGCGCGGTCAGCGCTTCCCGGTGTTATATAATCACCTGCCGGATCGCAATGCGATCGTGTTCGCCACCAACGATCGACGCCCCGATTTCCTGCGCGATCATCCTGCGGTTAACGCGCCGGTTATCGAGATGATGAGCCATCCGGATAATCCGTATGTGAAGTTGCTGGTCGTGTTTGGCCGTGATGATAAAGACCTGTTGCAAGCGGCAAAAGGTATCGCGCAAGGGAATATTCTCTTCCGTGGTTCCAGCGTGGTGGTCAACGATGTAAAACCGCTGCTGGCGCGCAAACCGTATGATGCGCCGAACTGGGTGCGTACCGATCGCCCGGTCACTTTTGGCGAGCTGAAAACCTATGAAGAGCAGCTCCAGTCGAGTGGGCTGGAGCCGGCACCCATCAATGTTTCTTTGAATCTGCCGCCGGACCTCTATTTGCTGCGTAGCAACGGTATTGATATGGATCTCAACTACCGTTATACCTCGCCGCCGACCAAAGACAGTTCACGGCTGGATATCAGTCTGAATAACCAGTTCCTGCAAGCCTTTAGCCTTAACAGCACGCAGGAAACTAATCGACTCCTGTTGCGCCTGCCGGTACTTCAGGGACTGCTGGATGGTAAAACGGATGTGTCTATTCCGGCGCTCAAACTGGGGGCGATGAACCAACTACGTTTTGACTTCCGCTACATGAATCCGATGCCGGGCGGGTCGGTGGACAACTGTATTACCTTCCAGCCGGTACCGAATCATGTGGTGATAGGGGATGACTCCACTATCGATTTTTCGAAATATTACCACTTTATCGCGATGCCGGATTTACGCGCGTTCGCCAATGCGGGTTTCCCGTTAAGCCGGATGGCCGACTTGTCTGACACGCTGGCGGTGATGCCGAAGACCCCAACCGAAGCGCAAATGGAAACGCTGCTGAATACGGTCGGCGCCATTGGCGGGCAGACCGGTTTCCCGGCAATTAATCTGACAATCACCGATGATAGCGCTCAGATAGCCGACAAAGACGCCGATCTGCTGATTATTGGCGCTATTCCGGGCAAGCTAAAAGACGATAAGCGTATCGATCTGTTGGTGCAGGCGACACAAAGCTGGGTAAAAACCCCGATGCGGCAGACCGCTTTCCCGTCGATTATGCCGGATGAGGCCGATCGCGCGGCGGATGCGCAGTCCACCGTCACCGCCAGCGGCCCGATGGCGGCGGTGGTGGGCTTCCAGTCGCCGTTTAATGATCAGCGCAGCGTGATTGCTCTGCTGGCTGACAGCCCGCGCGGCTACCAGCTACTGAACGACGCCGTGAACGACAGCGGTAAACGCGCCGCGATGTTTGGTTCCGTGGCGGTGATCCGCGAGTCCGGCGTTCACAGTCTGCGCGTTGGCGATATCTATTACGTCGGACATCTGCCGTGGTTTGAGCGGCTGTGGTATGCGCTGGCGAATCACCCGGTGCTGCTGGCGGTACTGGCGGCCCTCAGTGTGGTATTACTGGCGTGGGTATTGTGGCGTCTGCTACGTATTCTCAGTCGCCGTCGTCTCGACCCTGACCATGAGTAACGCATGATGACTATGCTGCGCGGATGGATAACGATGATCGTCATGCTGACGGCAATAAATGCGCAGGCGGCCTGTAGCTGGCCTGCGTGGGAACAGTTCAAGAAAGATTACATTAGCCAGCAGGGACGCGTTATCGATCCGGGCGATGCGCGAAAAATTACCACCTCCGAAGGGCAAAGCTACGCCATGTTCTTTGCCCTGGCGGCGAACGATCGACCGGCGTTCGCGCAACTGTTTAACTGGACGCAAAACAATCTGGCGCAGGGATCGCTGCGTGAACATCTGCCCGCTTGGCTGTGGGGGCAAAAAGATCCCGACACCTGGTCGGTGCTGGACAGCAACTCCGCGTCCGACGGCGATATCTGGATGGCATGGTCGCTGCTGGAGGCCGGTCGTCTGTGGAAAGAGACGCGTTATACCGAGGTGGGCACGGCGTTGCTAAAACGCATCGCCCGCGAAGAGGTCGTGAATGTGCCGGGGCTGGGCTCAATGCTGCTACCTGGCAAAATCGGCTTTGCCGAGGCGAATAGCTGGCGTTTTAACCCAAGCTATCTGCCGCCGCAGTTGGCGCAATACTTTAGCCGTTTTGGCGCGCCGTGGTCGACGTTACGGGAAACCAATTTGCGGCTTTTGCTGGAAACCGCGCCGAAAGGTTTCTCGCCGGACTGGGTGCGTTATGAAAGCAAGCAAGGCTGGCAGTTGAAAGCGGAAAAGACGCTGATCAGTAGCTACGATGCGATTCGCGTCTATTTATGGGCGGGAATGATGCATGATGGCGATCCGCAAAAAGCGCGTTTACTGGCGCGATTTAAACCGATGGCGACGTTAACGATGAAAAACGGCGTTCCACCGGAGAAAGTGGATGTCGTCAGCGGGAATGCGCAAGGGACGGGGCCGGTCGGGTTTTCCGCCGCCTTACTGCCTTTCCTGCAAAATCGCGACGCCCAGGCCGTGCAGCGACAGCGGGTCGCAGACCATTTTCCTGGCAGCGATGCCTATTACAACTATATGCTGACTCTCTTTGGACAAGGCTGGGATCAGCACCGTTTTCGCTTCACCGTCAAAGGTGAATTATTACCTGACTGGGGCCAGGAATGCGTAAGTTCACGTTAAGTCTCATGCACGCTTTTTTGCCGGCTGGCGGTCGAAACGCCTTACCTGGCAAAAGGGGCGTTTCTCGGGCATTGTTGGGTTTATCGCTTGGTATGGCGCTAACACCGCTTGCCGGCGCAGCGACCTCCGCGCAGCAACAGTTGCTGGAGCAGGTTCGGCTGGGCGAGGCCACGCACCGTGAGGACTTAGTCCGTCAGTCGCTCTATCGCCTGGAGCTGATCGACCCCAATGATCCACAGGTTATCGCCGCCCGTTTCCGCTATCTGTTGCGCCAGGGGGATAGCGACGGGGCGCAGAAGCTACTTGACCGGCTGGCGCAACTGGCGCCGGAGTCGACGGCGTATCAATCTTCCCGCACCGCGATGCTGCTCTCCACGCCGCAAGGACGCCAGTCTTTGCAGGAGGCGCGTTTACTGGCGACGACCGGCCATACTGAACAAGCGATCGCCAGCTACGACAAGCTGTTTAAAGGTTATCCGCCGGAGGGCGAACTGGCGGTCGAATACTGGACGACCGTGGCGAAATTGCCCGCCCGCCGTCACGAAGCGATTAACCAGCTACAGAAAATCAACGCCGTCAGTCCGGGTAATAACGCTCTGCAAAATGCGCTGGCGCAACTGTTGTTCGCCAGCGGGCGGCGCGATGAGGGATTTGCGGTGCTAAAACAGATGGCGAAATCCAGTACGGGACGCAGCGCGGCCTCCGCCATCTGGTACCAGCAGATAAAAGATCTCCCGGTGAGCGACGCCAGCGTAAAAGCGTTGCAAGACTATCTGACGCAGTTTAGCGAAGGCGATAGCGTGTCTGCCGCCCGCGCCCAGCTTAGCGAGCAGCAAAAACAGTTAGCCGATCCGGCGTTCCGCGCGCGCTCGCAGGGCATCGCGGCGGTTAATGCCGGAGAAGGCAGTAAGGCCATTGCGCAATTGCAGCAGGCGGTAAGCGCCCGGCAGGACGACAGCGAGGCGGTCGGCGCGCTGGGGCAGGCATACTCACAGCGTGGCGATCGCGCCCGCGCCGTCGCGCAGTTTGAAAAGGCGCTGGCGATAGCGCCGCACAGCAGCAGCCGCGATAAGTGGGAGAGTCTGCTGAAGGTCAATCGCTACTGGCTGTTAATTCAGCAGGGCGACGCGGCCTTAAAAGCGAATAATCTGGCCCAGGCGGAGCGTTTCTATCAGCAGGCGCGAGCAGTGGATAACACCGACAGCTACGCGGTGCTGGGGCTGGGGGATGTGGCGATGGCGCGCAAAGATAATGCCGCCGCCGAACGTTATTATCAGCAGACGCTGCGTATGGATAGCGGTAATACCAATGCTGTACGCGGGCTGGCGAATCTTTATCGCCAGCAGTCGCCGCAAAAAGCCGCCGCGTTTATCGCTTCTCTTTCCGCCAGCCAGCGGCGCAGTATCGACGATATCGAACGCAGTCTGGAAAATGACCGTCTGGCGCAGCAGGCGGAAACGCTGGAAAGCGAGGGCAAATGGGCGCAGGCCGCAGAACTGCACCGTCGTCGGCTGGCATTAGATCCGGGGAGCGTGTGGGTGACGTACCGACTGTCACGCGATCTGTGGCAGGCCGGGCAGCACGCCCAGGCCGATGCGCAAATGCGCTCTCTGGCGCAGCAGAAGCCAAACGATCCGGGACAGGTCTATGCTTATGGGCTTTATCTTTCCGGCAGCGATCGGGACCGGGCGGCGCTGGCGCATCTCAATACCCTGCCGACCAGCCAGTGGAACAGCAATATTCAGGAACTGGCGGGCCGATTGCAAAGTAACCAGGTGCTGGAAAGCGCTAACCGCTTGCGCGATAGCGGCAAAGAACGCGAAGCGGAAGCGTTGTTACGTCAGCAGCCGCCCTCTACGCGCATTGCGTTAACGTTGGCGGACTGGGCGCAGCAGCGTGGCGATAATGCGGCGGCCCGCGCCGCTTATGACGCCGTTCTGGCGCGGGAACCGGGTAATGTCGATGCCATGCTGGGGCGGGTGGAAATCGACATCGCACAGGGCGATAACGCCGCGGCGCGCTGGCGCAGCTCCAGCTTGGCGATATCACGGCGGCGGCGCGGACCTTCAACCGCATTACGCCGCAGGCAAAAGCACAGCCGCCATCAATGGAAAGCGCGATGGTATTGCGTGACGCCGCCGCTTTTCAGGCGCAAACGGGCGAGCCGCAGCGGGCGCTGGAGACCTACAAAGAGGCAATGGTCGCCGCAGCGATTACGCCGGTTCTTCCCCAGGATAACGATACCTTTACCCGCCTGACGCGCAATGATGAAAAAGATGACTGGCTAAAACGCGGCGTGCGTAGCGATGCGGCGGAGTTGTACCGTCAGCAGGATCTCAATGTCACGTTGGCGCACGATTATTGGGGGTCGAGCGGGACTGGCGGTTACTCCGATCTGAAGGCGCATACCACGATGCTTCAGGTGGATGCGCCCTGGTCGGACGGACGGGCGTTCTTTCGTACTGATATGGTGAATATGGATGTTGGCCGCTTCTCTACGGATGCGGATGGAAAATACGATAATAACTGGGGTACCTGTACGCTGGAGAAATGCAGCGGACATCGTAGCCAGGCCGATACGGGCGCGAGCGTGGCGGTCGGCTGGCAGAATGAGACCTGGCGCTGGGATATCGGCACGACGCCGATGGGCTTTAATGTCGTTGATGTGGTCGGCGGCGTCAGCTATAGCGACGATATCGGGCCGTTGGGTTATACCCTGAACGCGCATCGTCGCCCGATCTCCAGCTCACTGCTGGCGTTTGGCGGGCAAAAGGACGCCAGCAGCAATACCGGCACCAAATGGGGCGGCGTGCGGGCCAACGGCGGCGGCGTCAGTCTCAGCTATGATAAAGGCGAAGCAAACGGTGTCTGGGCGTCGCTCAGCGGCGACCAGTTGAGCGGTAAAAATGTGGAAGATAACTGGCGCGTGCGCTGGATGACCGGTTATTACTATAAGGTGATTAACGAGAATAACCGCCGCGTTACCGTCGGGCTGAATAACATGATCTGGCATTACGACAAAGATCTGAGCGGTTATTCACTGGGTCAGGGCGGTTATTATAGCCCGCAGGAATACCTGTCGTTTGCGGTGCCGGTGATGTGGCGGCAGCGTACGGAAAACTGGTCGTGGGAGCTAGGCGGCTCGGTATCCTGGTCGCACTCCCGCACCCGTACCATGCCGCGTTATCCGCTGATGAATTTGATCCCGGCGGATTATCAGGAGGATGCGCGTGACCAGACCAACGGCGGCGGCAGCAGTCAGGGATTTGGCTATACCGCGCGGGCGCTCATTGAACGCCGGGTCACTGCCAACTGGTTTGTGGGTACGGCTGTCGATATTCAGCAGGCGAAAGACTATACCCCCAGTCATCTGCTGCTGTATGTCCGTTATTCCGCAGCGGGCTGGCAGGGGGATATGGATTTACCGCCGCAGCCTCTGGTGCCTTACGCTGACTGGTAATCATTGCGTCAGGCCTACGAATTGACAGGCGTCGTAGGCCTGAGAAGCGCAGCGCCATCAGACGCTATCATTAACCGTTATTCAGAAAAGTCCTTTTCAGATACAGCCTCTCTTAATGCCGCTGCAATCGGGTATACTCAGGCGGCAGTCCGGGATATCCAGGGAGAGTCAATTTGCGCGTCAGCCGCTCGTTAACAATTAAACAGATGGCAATGGTTGCGGCCGTTGTCATGGTGTTTGTTTTTGTCTTTTGCACCGTTTTGTTGTTCCATCTGGTACAGCAGAACCGCTACAACACGGCTACGCAACTGGAAAGCATCGCGCGATCTGTTCGGGAACCTCTTTCTTCCGCGATTTTAAAAGCGGATCTCCCCGGCGCGGAAACCATTCTGGAAAGTATTAAACCTGCGGGCGTGGTGAGTCGCGCCGATGTGGTATTGCCGAATCAGTTCCAGGCGTTGCGTAAGCGCTTCATTCCTGAACGCCCCGTCCCGGTTATGGTGACGCGTCTCTTCGAACTGCCGGTACAAATTTCTTTACCGGTTTATTCGCTGGAGCGTCCCGCCAATCCGCAACCTCTGGCCTACCTTGTATTGCAGGCGGATTCGTACCGTATGTACAAGTTCGTCATGAGCGCGCTCTCTACGTTAGTGACCATTTACTTACTTTTATCGCTGATCCTGACGGTGGCCATCGCCTGGTGCGTAAACCGCCTGATTGTGCATCCGCTGCGCAAAATCGCCCGCGAGCTGAACGACATTCCGCAGCAGGAGCTGATCGGACATCAGCTGGCGTTGCCGTGTCTGCATCAGGATGATGAAATTGGGATGCTGGTACGCAGCTATAACCTCAACCAGCAGCTTATGCAGCGTCAACGCGAGGAGCAAACGGACAACGCGATGCGTTTTCCGGTTTCCGAGCTGCCCAATAAAGCCTTTTTAATGGCGCTGCTGGAACAGGTTATCACCCGCCAACAGACCACCGCGCTTATCATCGTGACGTGCGAAACGTTGCGTGACACGGCAGGCGTGCTGCAAGAAACGCAGCGGGAGATTCTATTACTGACGCTGGTTGAGAAGCTGAAGTCGGTGCTGGCGCCGCGCATGGTGCTTACGCAGGTCAGCGGGTATGACTTTGCCATTATCGCCCACGGCGTTAAAGAGCCGTGGCACGCCATCACATTAGGTCAGCAAATACTCACTATCATTAATGAACGACTACCCATCCAGGGTATTCAACTGCGCCCAAGCTGCAGTATTGGCATTGCGATGTATTATGGCGATCTGACCGCCGAAGCGCTCTATGGTCGCGCCGTTTCCGCCGCGTTTACCGCGCGCCGAAAAGGTAAAAATCAGATCCAGTTCTTTGACCCGGCGCAGATGGAGGCCGCTCAACAGCGCCTTACCGAAGAGAGCGATATCCTTACCGCGCTGGATAACCATCAGTTTGCCATTTGGTTGCAGCCGCAGGTCGAGATGCGCAGCGGCAACGTATTAAGCGCCGAAGCCTTGTTACGTATGCAACAGCCGGACGGTAGCTGGGAATTGCCGGAGGGGCTGATTGAGCGCATTGAATCCTGCGGCCTGATGGTCACGGTGGGCCATTGGGTGCTGGAAGAGTCCTGCCGCCAGCTTGCCGCCTGGCAGGAGCGCGGCGTGACATTGCCGCTCTCCGTCAATCTTTCCGCGTTACAGCTCATGCACCCTGGCATGGTGTCGGATCTGCTGGAATTGTTAAATCGCTATCGTATTCAACCGGGTACGCTGATTCTTGAGGTCACTGAAAGCCGCCGTATCGACGATCCACACGCTGCCGTCGCTATCTTACGTCCGTTACGTAATGCTGGCGTGCGTATCGCACTGGATGATTTTGGCATGGGTTACGCGGGGCTGCGCCAGTTACAGCATATGAAGTCGCTACCGGTCGATATCCTTAAAATTGATAAAATGTTTGTCGATGGGTTACCGGATGATCACAGTATGGTGACGGCGATTATCCTGATGGCCCGCAGTCTTAATTTACAATTGATTGCCGAGGGCGTGGAGAGCGAGGCGCAGCGCGCGTGGCTGGAACAGGCTGGAGTCAACGTGGCGCAAGGCTTCCTGTTTGCTCGGCCCGTTCCCGCGGATATCTTTGAAGAACGGTATCTGTCGCACGAAAATTCTGATTACAAAAGTTAAAAAAGGTCGCGCTTGTGCGAGCCAGCTCAAACTTTTTAACATTTTTGTTTCAATTATGATCCTGGCGCATTTCTGTCATGTTGTGTGGGTGTTATTTTAAGGCCGCAGGTTACTCATAACCTTACAAGACCTGTGGTTTTTACTTCAAGGACACCCTATGAAAACCTCTCTGTTCAAAAGTCTTTATTTTCAGGTCCTGACAGCAATCGCCATTGGTATTCTCCTTGGCCATTACTATCCTGAACTGGGCGCACAAATGAAACCGCTTGGCGACGCGTTCGTTAAGCTCATTAAGATGATCATCGCTCCTGTCATTTTCTGTACAGTCGTGACGGGCATCGCAGGCATGGAAAGCATGAAAGCGGTGGGGCGTACCGGCGCGGTCGCGCTGCTTTACTTTGAAATTGTCAGTACGATTGCGCTGATTATCGGTCTTATCATCGTCAACGTTGTGCAACCTGGCGCCGGGATGAACGTCGATCCGGCAACGCTGGATGCGCAGGCGGTGGCCGTTTATGCCGCACAAGCCAAGGAGCAGGGCATTATTGCCTTCCTGATGGATGTCATACCGGGCAGCGTGATCGGCGCGTTTGCCAGCGGCAACATTCTGCAGGTCTTACTGTTTGCGGTGTTGTTTGGTTTTGCGCTGCACCGTTTGGGCAGCAAAGGCCAGCTCATTTTCAATGTGATTGAGAGTTTTTCGCAGGTCATTTTCGGCATCATCAATATGATCATGCGCCTGGCGCCGATTGGCGCATTCGGCGCGATGGCCTTCACCATCGGTAAATACGGCGTCGGTTCTCTGGTGCAACTGGGGCAGCTCATTATCTGCTTCTATATCACCTGTATTCTCTTCGTGGTGGTGGTGCTGGGGACGATTGCACGGGTAACGGGCTTTAGCATTTTTAAATTTATTCGCTATATCCGGGAAGAATTACTCATTGTGCTCGGTACCTCCTCTTCCGAGTCAGCGTTGCCGCGTATGCTCGATAAGATGGAAAAACTGGGGTGCCGTAAATCGGTGGTGGGGCTGGTGATCCCGACGGGGTATTCGTTCAACCTTGATGGCACCTCTATCTACCTGACGATGGCGGCGGTGTTTATCGCCCAGGCGACCAACAGCCATATGGATATCTTCCACCAGATAACGCTGCTGGTCGTGTTGCTGCTCTCGTCAAAAGGTGCCGCGGGCGTGACCGGAAGCGGCTTTATCGTGCTGGCGGCCACTATCTCCGCCGTAGGTCATTTGCCGGTGGCGGGACTGGCGTTAATCCTCGGTATCGACCGCTTTATGTCCGAAGCGCGCGCGCTGACTAACCTGGTGGGTAACGGCGTGGCGACGGTGGTGGTTGCCAAATGGGTGAAAGAGTTAGATCACCAAAAGCTGGACGATGTGCTTAATAATCGTGCGCCGGATGGCAAAACGCACGAAATTTCCTCCTAATCTCGCCACTTATGCCCGTAGTCCCTTCCAGGACTGCGGGTGTTTGCGCATAATTGACCCCTGCGCCCAAAGCATACAGCATGATGCTTAGGGATTATTTCACTTCTTCCGTGACATTTTTAGGTTCTCGCGGTCTAACACGAAGTGTTTTTACGTCATATTCAGGCATCCCTGCCGGGGCTGTCTTTTTATTACCAGGATTGTTGATCAGGGGTTCACATGCAGGGCACAAAAATTCGACTCTTAGCGGGCAGTCTGTTGATGTTGGCCTCTGCCGGCTATGTGCAGGCAGATGCGCTCCAGCCCGATCCGGCATGGCAACAGGGGACGCTGGCTAATGGGTTACAGTGGCAAGTGTTGGCTACGCCTCAGCGCCCCAGCGATCGTATTGAAGTTCGTCTACAGGTTAATACCGGTTCGCTCACCGAAAGTACGCAACAGAGCGGGTTTAGCCATGCGATTCCCCGTATCGCGCTGACGCAAAGCGGTGGTCTGGATGCCGCACAGGCACGTTCTTTATGGCAGCAAGGGTTTGATCCGAAACGTCCCATGCCGCCCGTTATTGTTTCTTATGATTCCACGCTCTATAACCTCAGTTTACCCAATAACCGTAACGATCTGCTGAAAGAAGCACTGACCTATCTGGCTAACGTCTCCGGTAAATTAACCATTACGCCAGAGACGGTGAATCATGCGTTAAGCAGCGAAGATATGGTTGCGACGTGGCCAGCAGATACTAAAGAGGGCTGGTGGCGTTATCGGCTGAAAGGGTCGGCGTTATTGGGGCACGATCCCGCGGAACCGTTAAAGCAGCCGGTAGACGCAGCCAAAATTCAGGCTTTCTATGAAAAATGGTACACCCCGGATGCCATGACGCTGATTGTTGTCGGCAACATTGATGCGCGCTCCGTCGCCGAGCAGATCAATAAAACGTTCGGTACGCTGAAAGGTAAACGCGAAACGCCCGCCCCGGTGCCGACGCTTTCGCCGCTGCGGGCGGAATCAGTGAGCATTATGACCGATGCGGTGCGCCAGGATCGTCTCTCCATTATGTGGGATACGCCGTGGCAACCGATTCGCGAGTCGGCGGCGCTGTTGCGCTACTGGCAGGCGGATCTGGCGCGCGAAGCGCTGTTCTGGCATATCCAGCAAGAGCTTACTAAAAATAACGCGAAAGATATTGGTCTGGGGTTTGACTGCCGGGTTCTGTTCCTGCGCGCGCAGTGCGCCATCAACATTGAATCACCTAATGATAAGCTCAATACCAATTTGAGCCTGGTGGCGAATGAACTGGCGAAAGTACGCGATAAAGGTTTGTCGGAAGAGGAGTTTACTGCGCTGGTGGCGCAGAAAAATCTCGAATTGCAAAAGCTGTTCGCGACCTACGCGCGTACCGATACTGACATTTTGACTGGACAGCGAATGCGTTCGCTGCAGAATCAGGTGGTGGATATCGCGCCGGAGCAGTATCAGAAGCTGCGTCAGAATTTCCTCAATAGCTTGACCGTCGATATGCTCAATCAGAATCTACGTCAGCAGCTATCGCAGGAGATGGCATTAATTTTGCTGCAACCGCAAGGCGAGCCGGAATTTAATATGAAGGCGTTAAAGGCGACGTGGGATGAAATCATGGTTCCGGCAACTGCCGCCGCTGTTGAAGCAGATGAGGCGCATCCGGAAGTGACGGAGACACCGGCGGCACAGTAAGCTGCCGCCTGTCGGCCCGGTAAGCGCAGCGCCACCGGGCAAGAGCAAATGACTTACTGCGGCATCGCGTCGTGCGGAATAATGGCCCCACGGTACTGAATCACCGTGCTGGCCGTCAGGTGTCCGCGCTTCGCGGCATCCGTCGCGCTGCCGCCCGTTAAACGAACGGCCAGATAACCGGCGCTGAAGGAGTCGCCTGCGGCAGTGGTGTCTATCACTTTCTCTTTCGGCAGTTTTACTGCCGGAACGTCAATGCGCGCCTCGCCCTGAATCGAGACCAGGCAAGAGTCCGCCCCGCGTTTTACCACCACTTCCTGCACGCCTGCCGCATGGGTGCGGGCAATGACCTCTTCCACCGGTTGCTTACCCCATAGCGCGTCTTCATCGTCCAGTGTCAGGAAGGCGATATCAGTACATTCCAGCATCTTTTGATAGACCTGCTGCGTTTCTTCGCGACTTGTCCATAAACGCGGGCGATAGTTATTATCAAAAATGACTTTCCCGCCGTTGGCCCGGCATTCACGCAATAAAGACAGCAGCTTATCACGGCTGGTCGGGCTTAAAATCGCGAGGCTAATGCCGCTCAGGTAGAGATAATCGAAGGTCGCCAGCGCCTTGCAGATAGCCGCTGACTGCTCGCTCTCCAGCCAGAATTTCGCTGCCGCTTCGTTACGCCAGTAGTAGAAGGTACGCTCGCCAGTGTCATCGGTTTCGATGTAATAGAGGCCTGGTAGGCGATTTTCCATCCGCTGCGTTAGCGAGGTATCCACATTTTCATGCTGCCACGCCTCCAGCATCTGTTGGCTGAAACTGTCGGTACCCAGCGCCGTCACATAGTGAACGGCCAGAGCGGCAGAATCGACCTGACGGGCAATATAAACGGAGGTATTCAGCGTGTCGCCGCCGAAGCCGCGCTGAACATCAGCGCCTTTCTGCGACAGCTCAATCATGCATTCGCCAATCACGGCAATCTTTTTAGACATAGTCGTGAACCTGATCTGTAAAAATTAGCGTTAGTGTGCGCTGTGGATGTTTAGTGGTCAATAATATTAAAACATCGGTCCATTATTTTTTTGAGCAAGTGCGTATTTTTAACAAGTTTCGTGGTCTGTTTTTTATTTTGCCAGGGACCGAGGGTAAAGTTCTCTGCCTGAACGCCGATAACCTTTGACGAGTCCGGACAGTCACACTCCCATTAACAGGACAACTGAGATGATAAAGCAGGTTATCCAGCAGCTACGCGTTCCTGATGCAGGTATAGAGAATTTGCAGGAACGGCGCTATTGGCTGCAATGCGAGCGTGCCTATACTTACCAGCCGATATACTAGACGGATGGCCGTCTGATGGCGGTTGAACTTCTCACTGTCGTCACCCATCCTGATAACCCTTCCAGACGTATTGCCCCGGATCGTTATTTCGCGGAGTTAGCGGTTCGACACCGCATTGACGTAGTGAAAGAACAACTTCATCAGCTTGAACAAAAAGCGGATTTTTTCACTCGCCATCACTTATTGGCATCGGTCAATGTCGATGGCCCTACGCTGATTGCCATGCGACGACAGCCGGACATTCTGGCCGCGATGGAGCGCTTACCCTGGCTGCGTTTCGAACTGGTGGAACATATTCGTTTGCCGAAAGACTCCTCTTTCGCCTCGATGTGTGAGTTCGGCCCGCTGTGGCTGGATGATTTTGGTACTGGTATGGCCAATTTTTCAGCGCTGAGCGAAGTGCGTTATGACTACATTAAAGTGGCGCGCGAGCTGTTCGTCATGCTGCGTCAGTCCCCGGAGGGACGCAACCTGTTCACTCTGCTGCTGCAACTGATGAACCGCTACTGCCGCGGCGTTATTGTCGAGGGCGTGGAGACGCTGGAAGAGTGGCGTGATGTGCAGCGTTCGCCCGCCTTTGCCGCCCAGGGCTATTTTCTTTCTCGACCCGTGCCGCTGATATCGCTCGAAGAGGTGATTCTGACCCTGTAACGCCAGACTGTTCCCGTAATACGTGGTATTACGAGGCGCGGTCATCCTCCTTTTTCGTCTGGCTGAACTATCTTTAGGACAGGCAAGGGAAGAAGTGAGGAAATAACACATGACTAAAGCAGGCAAAATAACCGCCGCCATCACAGGGACTTTCTTGTTGTTGATCGCCATAGTGATTTTGTTGATCGCAACATTTGACTGGAACCGCCTCAAACCGACCATCAACCAGAAAGTCTCTACCGAATTGAATCGGCCTTTCGCTATTCGCGGCGATTTAGGCGTGGTGTGGGAACGCCAAAAACAGGAGACCGGCTGGCGAAGCTGGGTACCGTGGCCGCATGTTCACGCGGAAGACGTCATTCTCGGCAATCCGCCGGATATTCCGGAAGTTACGATGGTGCATCTGCCACGCGTTGAGGCGACGCTTGCCCCACTGGCGCTCCTGACCAAAACCGTCTGGCTGCCGTGGATCAAACTGGTGAAACCCGACGCGCGTCTTATTCGTCTGTCCGAGAAAACCAATAACTGGACCTTTAACCTCGCGCAAGACAAGAATACGGACCCCAATGCTAAACCTTCCGCCTGGTCCTTCCGGCTGGATAATATTCTCTTCGACCAGGGGCGAATCGCGATCGATGATAAGGTCAGCAAAGCGGATATCACTATTCTGATCGATCCGTTAGGCAAACCGTTGCCGTTCAGCGAAGTGACGGGAACGAAAGGCAAAGCAGACAAATCCAGCGTGGGCGACTATGTCTTCGGCCTGAAGGCGCAGGGGCGTTATAACGGGGAACCGTTGACCGGTACGGGGAAAATAGGCGGTATGCTGGCGCTACGCAGCGAAAGTACGCCTTTTCCTGTGCAGGCCGATTTCCGCTCTGGCAACACGCGGGTGGCTTTTAGCGGCGTGGTGAACGAGCCGATGAAAATGGGCGGCGTCGATCTGCGGCTTAAATTCTCTGGCGATTCACTGGGCGATTTATATGATTTAACCGGCGTGCTGCTGCCGGATACGCCGCCGTTTGAGACCGATGGGCGATTGGTGGCGAAAATTGACGCCGAAAAGTCATCGGTATTTGATTATCGCGGTTTTAATGGGCGCATTGGCGACAGTGATATCCACGGCTCCCTCACTTATACCACCGGTAAACCGCGCCCTAAACTGGAAGGCGATGTCGAATCGCGCCAGTTACGACTGGCCGATCTTGGGCCGCTGATTGGCGTGGATTCCGGGAAAGACGCTGAGCAGTCGAAACGGTCTGAACAGCGCAAAGGCGAGAAGAATGTTCAGCCGGCGGATAAAGTGTTGCCTTACGATCGCTTTGAAACCGACAAATGGGACGTCATGGACGCCGATGTCCGATTTAAAGGCCGATGTATTGAGCATGGCGGCAGTCTACCGATTAGCGATCTTTCGACCCATATCATTCTGAAAAACGCCGACTTACGTCTACAGCCGCTGAAGTTTGGTCTGGCAGGCGGCAGTATTGTCTCCAACATCCATCTGGAAGGGGATAAAAAGCCAATGCAGGGGCGGGCGGATATACAGGCGCGTCGGCTGAAGCTTAAAGAACTGATGCCGGATGTGGAACTGATGCAGAAAACGCTGGGCGAGCTGAACGGCGATGCGGATATTCGCGGGACGGGCAACTCGGTCGCCGCGCTGCTTGGCAACAGTAACGGCAATCTCAAATTATTGATGAATGATGGATTGATTAGCCGCAACCTGATGGAAATCGTGGGGCTGAACGTCGGCAACTATATTGTCGGGCAGATTTTTGGCGATGACGAAGTGCGGGTTAACTGCGCGGCGGCGAATCTCAATATTGCGAACGGCGTGGCGCGACCGCAAATTTTTGCTTTTGATACAGAAAATGCGTTGATTAACGTGACCGGTACGGCGAGCTTCGCCTCTGAACAGCTCGATTTAACCATTGATCCGGAAAGTAAGGGGATTCGTATTATTACGCTGCGATCGCCGCTGTACGTGCGCGGGACATTTAAAAATCCGCAGGCGGGCGTCAAGCCCGGCCCGCTGATTGCGCGCGGCGCGGTTGCGGCAGCGCTGGCGACGTTGGTAACGCCCGCCGCCGCGCTATTGGCGCTCATTTCGCCCTCTGAAGGCGAAGCCAATCAGTGCCGGACGATTTTAACGCAGATGAAGCAGTAACGTGAAACGTAGCGCCGGATGATGCCATCCGGCGCCCTATTACAACGCCTGATGACGCGTCTCATGGGTTAATAGCAGTGCAATCAGCGTCAGCGCCGCCATTGACGCCAGGTAAACCCCTACCGCCGCCAGCCCGTAGTGGCTTTGCAGCCATGCGGCAATATACGGCGCGACGGAAGCGCCCAGAATCGATGACACATTGTAGGAAAACGATGCGCCGGTATAGCGCACTTCCGTCGGAAATAGCTCCGGCAGCAGCGCTCCCATTGGGCCGAAGGTCAGCCCCATCAGGCTCAGGCCTAACAACAGGAACACGAATACCAGCGCTGGATTGCCTGAACCCAGCAGCGGGGTAAAGGCGAACAACGCGAAGAGAATGATGAGCGTGGTAATGATGACCATGCTTTTCCGACGACCAAATGCGTCCGCCAGCAGGCCGGCGACGGGCACCATCACGCCGAAACCAATCACCGCCATCATCAGCATCCACAGTATTTCATTGCGCGGCAAGCCAAGCCCCACCGGCGCGGCGGCCGTGCTGTAAGTCATGGAATAGACGGTCATGATATAGAACAGCGTGTAGGTCGCCAGCATGATAAACGTGCCGAGAATGGTTACGCGGACATGCTTCGTCAGCAACGTGCCCAGCGGTATTTTTACCTGCTTTTTCGCTGCGGCGACTTTCGCAAACACCGGCGTTTCATGCAGAGACACGCGCACATACAGGCCGATAATCACCAGCACCGCCGAGAAGATAAACGGCACGCGCCAGCCCCAGCTCATAAACTGCTCGTCGGTCAGCAGCCAGGAGAGCAACAGGAAGGTGCCATTGGCAAAAAAGAAGCCGATCGGCGCGCCCAACTGCGGGAAGGAGCCATATAGCGCGCGTTTGCGCGGCGGCGCATTCTCCGTCGCTAATAACGCTGCGCCGCCCCATTCGCCGCCCAGCCCCAGTCCCTGACCGAAACGCGCCAGCGCCAGCAGCAGCGGCGCGAAAATACCTATCGTCGCGTAGCCCGGTAACAGACCGATAATGACCGTGGAGATCCCCATCGTCAGCAGCGAAGCCACCAGCGTGACTTTGCGGCCTACCCGGTCGCCGAAGTGGCCGAATAGCGCAGAGCCAATCGGACGCGCCACAAACGCGATAGCGAAGGTGGCGAGCGATTGTAGCGTTGCCGCAGTGGGATCGCCCTGGGGGAAGAAGATAAGGGGGAACACGATCACCGCAGCGGTGGCGTAAATATAGAAGTCGAAGAACTCAATCGCGGTGCCGATAAGCGAGGCAATAACGACTTTATTGCGTGAGTTTACCGGAACATGTTCCTGCTCATGGTCGAGTGTTGTGGCGGTTGCTTGCATACTATTTTCTTATTTTTAGCGAACGAATAGCCATATTACGCACAGCAAAAGTTATATTTCAATGTGTAACAAAAGCCAAAAATGGTCAAAAAAAGCGCAAAAAGGGGATAATGTTTAAGCCAGCCATTTTGCGTCTATGAAATGCTTCACATAATTTTAGAATTGGTGGATAAAACTGGTTTCGGGTTAAATAAAAGTTAATTACTGGATTTATATGCTGAAACAATGAGATGAGGCGGAAGGACGTGCCTGATTGTACCGCCGGGTACGCTTTGCTTGCCCGGCCTGGATCTACACATCAGTAGGCCGAATGACGACGCCGTGCGTGCCATTCGGCAGCAAGCCGCAGACTAGCGTTGCGTTTTACCCGGCATTCGCGGGTCGTCCTTGTATTCGGCGGTGGCTATCCAGGCCGCGCAGAATAACGTCAGGCGGGCAAAAAAGTAGAAGAATGCCATCAGACCGAGTACGGAGCCAAACGCCGCGCCGGAAGGCGATTTCACCAGTGACGGCAGCGTATAGGTCATAATGATTTTAATCACCTCAAAACCGATAGCGGCGATAAATGTCCCGCGAATCAACGCTTTTTTACGGGGACGATGGCGAGGCAGTCGCCAGAAAATCCAGAAAAAAAGTAGATAGTTGGCAAAAATAGAGATGGCCAGACCGATCAAATGCCAGGCCGGTTTTAACCATTCGATGCTGTCGAGGTACAAGGCGGAGATGATCATCTGCTGGGCGGAACCGGCGATGGAAGTAATGGACAGCGTAATGATTAAAGCGATTAATAATCCAATCAGCGAGATAAAATCGCGCAGATATTTGAGCCAGATTTTCTCCTGATCCTGCGGCTTGCGCTCCCAGACGTCCCGTGACTGGGCACGAATCGCTTCCCGCAGGTTGCCCATCCAGTTAACGCCGGAATAGAGCGCGATACCCAGTCCGACCAGCCCTACCGTGGTACGCTGTTGAACCGCCGTATTAATCGTATTTTTAAGCGTGGACGCCAGCGTAGGATCGCTCACATTCATCAATATCTTGCTGAAAATATCTTCCAGTAGATTAGGGTGCGAGGCGAGGATAAAACCTGCTGCGGCAAAGGACACCATCATTATCGGGATCATCGACAGAAACGAAAAGTAGGTGATAGCCGCGCCAAACTGATTACCCAGTCGATCGTTAAAACGTTCGGTCGCGCGAATGAGGTGGGCCACCATCGGTTGACGCTGAATTTTTTGCATCAGGGTGGTGACGGAATGCAACGCCTGATTTGCCTTTTCGTTTTTTTCCGGGGCGTCATGCGGCTGCGTTTCTATTTTTTGTATCGGGTCGTGCTCCAGTTCCTGAATAGGGCGTTTTACGTCATTTTCCTGCGTCATCAGGTCGGTAGTCCTTCATCATTAATAGAATATGTCAGTATAGCTTCTCCCCGGTGGATGCTGAAAATGCGGCTACTCTGCGGCCTCTTTAATGGTTTCAGTCAGCCATACCATAAACAGGTGTACCCGGCGGGAAAGATTACGGCGATGGGGATAATGCAGCGTCACCGGCAGTGGAGCGGCGCGATATTGCGGTAAAATTTCAATGAGCGTTCCGGCGCGTAACGCCTCCCGTACAGCAATGCGCGGCGTCTGAATGATCCCTAATCCTGCCAGACAGGCCGTATGCCAGGTCTCTGTACTGTTTACCGTTAGCATTCCGCCGGTTTTTACCCACTGCATACCGTGGGGAGTTTCAAAGGCAAAACCCGGTGAAGAGACTCCCGGGGTCAATGAATAATGCACCATCGCATGTGAGGCGAGATCGTCAAGGTTTTCTGGATACCCAAAGCGCGCCAGGTATTGTGGGCTGGCGCAGTTCACCCTTCTCAGTTTGCCAAGCGGGCGCGTCAGTATCCCTGGCGCATGTAGCGGCTCTGTGCGCACCACGCAGTCGAAATCTTCCCGTAGTAAATCGACCTGTCGATCGCTACTACAAAGTTCCAGCGCAATGCCGGGATACTGATGCAAAAAAGTGGGCAGGCGCGGCATGATAAGGCTGTTTGCGAGACATGGCGGTATATCTACCCGTATTTTGCCGCTGATACTGGCGGGATCAGGCTGGAAAAGACCCTCCAGTTCATCCAGGTTACTCAACAGATCTTTTGCCCGTTCGTAGTAAACCATTCCGTCCTGAGTAAGCTGTACCCGCCGGGTGGTGCGGTGGAGCAGGCGGATGCCCAGTTGATGTTCTAACGCTTGTATTTGCCGTGAGACGCTGCCTTTGGGAAGGCCGATATCCTCTGCTGCGCGGGAAAAACTTTCCCGTTCCGCCACGCGTACAAACAATTTCATTGCATATATTTTATCCATCATCAGGCTCTATTATTGTTCTTATTGAAACAGTGACGTTGAAGCGGCTGGTTTTATTGATTTTCTAGCATCTAATAAGCCCTTTCGCAATCATTGCTCGCGTGACGAATACGTCGGATCGCGTTGCTCGGCGGATTTATCGCCTTCCGGCCAGGCATTTTAGCGCCAAAAAGCCGATAAACGGGACGAGAGCGGTAAAACACGCTGATAGCCGCGGGTGTAGTGGGAGAGAGAAATGTATGTACATACACGGTATTGTCATTGACCCATCGTCGCGGTTTTCAGGCGGATTGGCTATTTTTTAACAAAATGTGCTACTTTATTTTTTGTAACACATCAGGTGAAAAGCAGATATTTCCTTTGTGACGCGCCAGGCGTACTCTTCATTAAATTAATATTCAAATTAGCCTTGACTGTTCACGCTAATAAGATATTCCTTACTTTAAAACGCTAATTTTAGCGAATTCTGTAATCCCGATGTTGAAGCTGTAAATATTCATAACCTTTCCCTTCCTCAACCAATGACTATCGGTAAAATGGCCTATACCAAATGGCGACTTCTTATTTTACCCTACGGGTAATACCCTTCCTCATCTTGAGACTATTATCTTACCCAGGTGGAGAAAAGTAATGCAGGTAATCATGTTTGACAGGCAGTCAATATTTATTCATGGAATGAAAATCAGTTTGCAGCAGCACATTCCAGGAATAAGTATCCAGAGTGTCGGTCAGGCAGAAGAACTCTGGCAAAAAATAGAAAGCGCGCCGGATGCGCTGGTCATGCTGGATAGCGGCCTAGATGCTGAATTTTGCCGCGAGGTGTTACAAAGAATCGCGCAGCAATTTCCGGAGGTGAAGATTATTATCACGGCGATGGATGGCAGTCAAAAGTGGCTGCATGAAGTCATGCAATTTAACGTTCAGGCCGTGGTGCCACGCGATTCTGATGCCGAAACCTTTGTCCTTGCGCTCAATGCTGTCGCTCGCGGGATGATGTTTTTACCGGGGGATTGGTTAAATTCAACGGAGCTGGAGTCCCGTGATATAAAAGCGTTAAGCGCCCGCCAGCGGGAAATTTTACAGATGCTTGCCGCAGGAGAATCAAATAAACAAATTGGGCGGGCGTTAAATATTAGTACCGGGACGGTTAAAGCGCATCTGGAGTCGCTTTACCGGCGGCTGGATGTAAAAAATCGTACCCAGGCCGCCATGATGTTAAATGAATCGAATTAACGACGTTAAATTCGTAGTCCGCTTATTTCTGGCTGTGAAATATCACCCGTATTGATTAATGATAAAAAACGCTGATGTCCGATACTGAACATCAGCGCAATAAGCGTTTCGCGTTGAAACCGATCATTAAGTTCCGGCAAACAATTCTGTAGCAGCATATCGCAGCTATTGAGGTCATCCAGCAAGAATGCCTCCGCCTGGTCGGGCGTAATGAACGTCAGCGTCTCATCCGGCGTCAACATATGCCCGTAACCAATCACCCAGTTACCCTGCCGATCGCGATACTTTTCCAGCGACAGACCCTGCCACTGTTTAATAAACGCGATGCAGGCGGAGCTAAAGCGAGATGAAATGTGCGGCATGGCATCTTTCTCATAAAAAGCGCGATTATAAAGTGTGCTGCACGTGTGGCTAGCGGTCAGACGGCCAAACGCAGGCAGGGAAAAGGTCTATGCCGTTCAGCATCACGCCGCGTTGACAGAATGAAAAACTGATGTTTTTGGTTAGTAACCGATCTTCTTATAAATTTGCAATCATTAAGATTAAGTCACTGAAATGTGGCTAAATCTGTTATATCTATGAAAAAACATAATTAAAAGAAAACGAAGATCTCGTCGCGGGATCGTCTTTTTAGGGAAGATAATGACGAATAGCGCTTCGCAGGCGACACGCGCGCCTTTTGAACATAGCCTGGGGATTATCCGCCAGGCATCAATAGAAATCCTGCTGCTGCTGCTGGGTATTCATACCACAGAGGGAAAAGAGCCCCGGTGGTTCATGGAACAACTTGAGCAGGCGCGTCTTAACCTGGGCGGTTGGGGCGCGGTGGCGAAAAAATTGCGGATAAATGACGCGCAGTTGAGCCAGTTTATGCTGCAACTGCGTCACCTTCAGCAGCATGTTCCCCAGTATGACAGCGGGCAAGAGGTGAGCGAAAATCAACTCCTTGCCGCGTTGCGTTTTGTCACCTCGCTGGAACATCTACGTCAGCAGCAGCCGCTACTGACGTATCAAACTGAGCTGGAAGACCCCGACCAGGAGGCGCATCTTGAGGCGCAGCGTCAGCTTCGGGCGATAGAACTGACGTTAAAAGCGCTTATTGCGCGCGCATGGCCGGATCGGGCGTCGCTGAATCACTACCTCAAGCAACATTTTGGCCCGGACCGTTTGCGCCAGTGGTTAAAACAGGGAGAAGATCAACATGCGCTGGAAGGCATGTTGTTCAGCGAACTGGCGCTTATGGTGGTCGATAAAAAATTGTTTGCCCGTCATTACGTCAGAATTTTTAATGACGCCTCAGCGTTAACGCTGTTCGCCGAGTCGCGCACCACCCTGCGTATGTTTCTGGATGATTGCCGCCTCGCGCGAAACGAGGTTATCGCCAGGCAGCCGCTCACCTCAGCGCAGCTTATGCTGCTAAACGTTCAGTATCAGCAAATCGTTCGGCCCATCCAGCGTGCCTATGCCGAAAAACGTACCCGCGTGAATCCCGCTTCGTTTCTGCTGGCGGATGAACGTGAATTGCGCCAGTTCTGGGAAACCGCGCGGCTTAAAGATCGGCAGGCCGGGGGAGATAAGCATGAGATTAGCGAGAGCATAGAACCACCGCGTAAGCGGCCTCCGCGTACGCCTGAAGAGCGTGAGCAACTTATTTCCGGCGCTTTGTGGGGCGCGGTTGGCGTCATGACGCTGGCGATACTGGCGGGCGCGTTCTGGCTATTTAGTTCGCCGTCGCCAGGCTCCGATAACGGGCAAACTCCCGCAATGGCGCAGGATGAACCGCCGCGCGAGGCGCCTTCCGCGCGGGAGACGCTCAATCATATGGGGATTACCTGGGATGCGTTTACCATGCGGGCGGCGATAGAGCGCAATGATACGCGGGTGACGGCGCTGTTCCTCCAGGGCGGAATGAACTGGCAGCTCGCGTGGACGGAGCAGGCGTTTGCGGCAGGACATACCGAGGTGCTGCAACTGTTGTTGCGTTATCCCGCGCTGATGGATGAGGTCAAACCCTGCCGACGATTTATCACAACGTTAAGTCATGACATGTCGAGCGGCGCGCCGCTGACCGCGATGCATAAAACCTATTTGCAAACGTTTTGCACCGTTCCGGCTGTTGTGACGCGCCAGCAGCACGATACGGAGCAGGCCCGACTGCGCGCTCAGGCCCGGCCCAGCGCAGACAATAAAAAATGGCTGAAAATTCAGTCAGCCATTTATGATGCGATTCACTGAGGCCGGAGCAGGTTAAGGCTCTCCGTAAAGGCCAATCAGGCGGCGCACCACGCCATTGGTCCAGCCGAACCCATCCTGTAGCGGATACTCGCCCCCGCCGCCTTCGCGGGGCGTACCGCCGGAAATATGGTATTTCTCGATCAGTTTATGGTGCTCCTGATAAAAATGGTTTACTGTTTTTAACCAGTTATGGGCGATTTCATCGCCCAGCATATCGTCGCCATACCGTTTGAAGCCCTGAATCGCCATCCATTGCAGCGGTGCCCAGCCGTTCGGTTTATCCCACTGTTCGCCGGTTTCGTATTCGGTCGCCATAATCCCGCCGGGCGTTAACAGACGGCTGCGTACCACATTTGCCAGACGGTCGGCCTGCTCGTGGTTCGCCATACCGACATACAGCGGCACGATACTGGCGGCGGAAAAGAGCGCCATTTCTTCGCGTCGCCAGTCATAGTCCCGATAACAGCCGTTTTCATCATCCCACAGATAATGGTTTACGGCGGCGCGTCGATCGCTGGCTTTCTGGCGAAATAGCGCCTCGGTGTCACGTTCGCCTTTCAGCGCTGAAATATTGGCGATAGCGCTCTCCAGTTTATACAGAAAAGCGTTCAAATCGATAGGGATAAACTGGGTCGTACGTATGCTGGCAAGCCGGCCCGCATCGCGTAGCCAGCGTGAAGAATAGTCCCAGCCGGACGCCGCCCCGGCGCGCAAATCCCGGTAGACTTCATTGGGCGGACGACCGGAATGTTTTGCGGTTTCGACATCTTCCAGCCAGGACTCGTCGCGCGGCGTGTCGCGATCGTCCCAGTAGCGGTTCAGCAGGGAACCGTCCGGCATCCGCACAACGTGGCGATAAGCCTGGTTGAGCGCCAGCGATTCGGCGCCATCCATCCAGAAGGCGTATTCCATTTTGAGATGGTCGAGATAACGCCGCGCGCCGCGCACGCCATCTTCTTCGAACAGTTCAACCATCAGGGCGAAAACCGGCGGCTGCGAGCGGCTCAGATAATAGGTCCGGTTGCCGTTGGGAATATGGCCATAGTTTTCAATCATCCAGGCGAAATTATCCGCCATACATTTAAGTAAGTCTTCGCGCCCGCTTTCCGCCAGACCCAGCATGGTAAAATAAGAGTCCCAATAATAGGTTTCGCTAAAACGGCCTCCCGGCACGATATAGGATTGCGGCAGCGCCAGCAGCGAAGACCACGGAATATGATCCTGCGGTTCGCGCGTCAGTATCGGCCAAAGCTGGTCAATATGTTCTTTGAGCGAGTTTTCGGGGTTAGAGACATACTCGCTGGATAAGGTTTCCGGTAGCCAGAAATGGTTCTCGACGAAGCGGCGTAAATCAAAATCACGGTGGCGTCTGACCTTACGGTAGCGGATCAAGATATCAAGCGGGTCCATCTTCGGCGCGCAGTCCGGGAACGTTTTACTGTCTGGAAACAGTTTTGTTGACTGTACATGCTCGAACAGTTCGAGATACCGATCGGCAGGGGGCAGGGCGTCAGAGGCGGGAAGCCCCTCGATCATCTCCGGCTCCGGTTCCGCCTCGATCATTTCATCCAGCTTTAACTCGCACGGGTCTGTTTCATAAAGCAGATCGACATCAATAGTCAGATCTTCAGAAGGCGTGGGGTTTAATTTCTGGTTGAGCATAATGACAAGGACCTCCGGCTTGCGTCGTAAAAGATACGGGTGTTGCCCGGCTGTCTATTAAGCGTAGACATTCGCTTCGATACCTGAGTGGCAAAGTGTGCGGTAGATCACATTTTGCAATTTACCTCTCAAGAAAAACAATTTATAACTTACTGAATAGTATTGCGAAAACCCTATTTTCATGACGCCCGCCCCAGACCTAAAATCAGAACATTCGTTTCATAGCGGTATCACTACGTCACCGCATGGCGTGGATTCACAAGCAAAGGTAACGTAAATAGTTATAATACAAGCTATGGCACCATGATAATACAAATGGATACAAATGATCGAGCAACCCGACAGTAAAAGCGCCAAACCGCTTTATAAGCAGCTTGAAGCCGCCTTAAAAGAGGCCATTGCGCGTGGAGAGTATAAACCAGGCCAGCAGATCCCGACGGAAAATGAACTGAGCGCGCGCTGGCAGGTGAGCAGGGTCACGGTCCGTAAGGCGTTGGATGCGCTGACGCGTGAAAATTTGCTGACCCGTGTCTCCGGCAAAGGCACCTTTGTCTCTGGTGAGAAATTTCAGCGTAGCATGACCGGCATCATGAGTTTCAGCGAGTTATGCCAGTCCCAGGGACGTCGCCCGGGGTCACGCACCATCAAATCCGTTTTTGAATCGGTAGACGATGAGACAAAAGCGTTACTGAATATGAACGATGGCGAAAAAGCGGTCGTCATTGAACGTATCCGCTATGCCGACGATGTGGCGGTATCGCTGGAAACCGTACATCTTCCCCCACGTTTTGCGTTTTTGCTGGACGAAGATCTTAATAATCACTCTTTGTATGAATGCTTACGCGAGAAATACCATTTATGGTTTACCCACTCCCGTAAGATGATCGAACTGGTTTATGCCAGCTTTGAAGTCGCCCATTATCTTGGCGTCAACGAGGGTTATCCGCTGATCCTGATAAAAAGTGAAATGATTGATAACAAAGGAGAACTCTCCTGCGTTTCGCAACAGTTGATTGTCGGCGATAAAATACGGTTTACCGTATGATGTCAGCATTACGCTAACGAAGAGCAGGCTGAATCGGGATCCAGATCGCGGATCCCGATTTTTTTTGCTTTCCATCTTGATCAAATGTCTTTAAATGTCATATAAAAATAATAATACATTATGAGTCATTTATGGCGAATCCTCGCCTGTATCATTGATGGAACCAGAGGAAAGCATGATGGGTATGAAAGAGACAGTTAGCAATATTGTGACCAGCCAGGCAGAGAAAGGAGGCGTTAAACACGTCTATTACGTGGCGTGCGGCGGTTCTTATGCGGCGTTCTATCCGGCGAAAGTATTTTTAGAAAAAGAAGCGAAAGCGTTGACTGTCGGCCTGTATAACAGCGGAGAATTTATTAACAACCCGCCGGTAGCGCTGGGAGAAAATGCCGTTGTGGTTGTCGCCTCCCACAAAGGTAATACGCCAGAGACAATCAAAGCGGCTGAAATCGCCCGTCAGCACGGCGCGCCGGTCATTGGTTTAACCTGGATAATGGATTCACCGTTGGTGGCGCATTGCGACTATGTGGAAACGTACACGTTTGGCGACGGTAAAGATATTGCCGGAGAGAAAACGATGAAAGGCCTGCTGAGTGCGGTCGAACTGCTCCAGCAGACGGAAGGGTATGCGCACTACGACGATTTTCAGGATGGCGTCAGCAAAATCAACCGTATCGTCTGGCGCGCTTGCGAGCAGGTTGCGGAACGCGCGCAGGCGTTCGCGCAGGAATATAAAGACGATAAAGTCATTTATACCGTCGCCAGCGGCGCGGGCTATGGCGCAGCCTACCTACAGAGCATCTGCATCTTTATGGAAATGCAATGGATACATTCCGCCTGTATTCATAGCGGTGAGTTTTTCCACGGGCCGTTTGAAATTACCGATGCGAATACGCCTTTCTTCTTCCAGTTTTCCGAGGGCAATACGCGGGCGGTGGATGAACGCGCGTTAAACTTCCTGAAAAAATATGGCCGCCGTATTGAAGTTGTCGATGCGAAAGAACTGGGGCTATCGACCATTAAAACCACGGTTATTGATTACTTTAACCACTCTCTCTTTAATAACGTTTATCCCGTTTACAATCGGGCGTTAGCTGAGGCGCGCCAGCATCCGTTAACGACACGCCGCTATATGTGGAAAGTGGAATATTAATTACATCAGGATGGATAAAAAAGCAGGGACGCTTTTTATTGTAAAGACAAACAAGGAATAATGATGAGCATCAGCGTATTGGGTATTGGCGACAACGTTGTCGATAAATACCTGCATTCCGGCATCATGTACCCCGGCGGTAATGCATTAAATTTTGCTGTCTATGCGAAATTAGCAGGCATCCCCAGCGCGTTTATGGGGGCGTTTGGCAATGACGACGCCGCGCAGCACGTACAGAATGTATTACACCAGCTACAGATAGACATCTCTCACAGCCGCCATTATACCGGCGAAAATGGGTATGCCTGTATCCGTCTCACGCATGGCGATCGGCAATTTGTCGCCAGCAACAAAAACGGCGTATTGCGGGAACATCCTTTTAGCCTGTCTGACGGCGATCTTCGCTATATATCACAATTTACCTTAGTCCATTCCAGTATTAACGGCCACCTGGAATCGGAACTGGAGAAAATTAAACAACAAACCGTCTTACTCTCTTTTGATTTTTCCGGGCGCGGTACAGACGACTATTTTGAAAAGGTATGCCCGTGGGTAGATTATGGATTTGTCTCCTGTAGCGGGTTATCGCCAGATGAAATCAAAATAAAACTCAATAAACTTTATCGTTATGGCTGTCGGCATATTATTGCCACCTGCGGGCATGAAAAAGTTTATTATTTTTCCGGCGCGGATTATCTGGAGTGGCAACCTGCTTATATCGAACCTGTCGATACGCTGGGCGCAGGCGACGCCTTCTTAACCGGTTTTTTGCTTTCCATTTTGCAATCGGGTATGGCGGAACCCGATAAAGAAAGCGTGTTACGCGCCATGCGGCAGGGCGGGAAATCGGCGGCGCAGGTGTTATCTCATTACGGCGCATTTGGTTTTGGTAAACCGTTTGCACAATAGGTTACGTCCCTCAATGTAAAGCGACACTCACTCCAGATAACCCAGGAGGAAGTATGTTTTGGACGGAATTATGTTTTATCCTTGTGGCCCTGATGATAGGCGCCAGGATCGGCGGCGTATTTTTAGGGATGGTCGGCGGGTTAGGCGTCGGCGTGATGGTTTTTATTTTTGGCTTGACGCCTTCTACGCCACCGATTGATGTTATTCTGATTATTCTTTCTGTTGTCCTGGCGGCCGCTTCTTTACAGGCCTCCGGCGGGCTGGATTTACTGGTCAAACTGGCGGAAAAAATTCTGCGTCGCCACCCTCGTTACATTACGTTATTAGCGCCGTTTATCTGTTATCTCTTCACTTTTATGTCAGGAACGGGGCATGTCGTTTATACCTTGTTACCGGTTATTTCTGAAGTCGCACGGGATTCTGGTATTCGACCGGAACGTCCTTTATCTATTTCCGTTATCGCATCGCAACAGGCGATCACCGCCAGTCCTATATCTGCCGCCATGGCGGCGATGATTGGTTTAATGGCGCCGTTGGGCGTCTCTATTTCAACCATTATGATGATTTGCGTGCCCGCCACGTTAATCGGCGTAGCGATGGGGGCAATAGCGACCTTTAATAAAGGAAAAGAGTTAAAAGACGATCCGGAATATCAACGTCGGCTTGCTGAAGGGTTAATTAAACCTGCGCAGAAAGAAAGTAAAAATACGGTGGTCACTTCGCGCGCCAAATTGTCGGTGGCGTTATTTCTGACCAGCGCGATCGTTATCGTTCTGTTAGGACTGATTCCGGCGCTGCGGCCCATGGTGGAAACAGCGAAAGGGCTACAACCGCTTTCGATGTCCGCCGCTATCCAGATTACGATGCTCTCTTTTGCCTGCCTGATTGTGTTGTTATGTCGGCCGCAGGTCGATCAGATTATCAGCGGTACGGTATTTCGGGCGGGCGCGCTGGCGATTGTCTGCGCCTTCGGCCTGGCCTGGATGAGTGAGACGTTCGTGAATGGTCATATCGCGTTGATTAAGGCAGAAGTGCAAACTCTATTGCAACAGCATACCTGGCTTATCGCCATTATGATGTTTTTCGTGTCCGCTATGGTCAGCAGCCAGGCGGCAACGACGTTAATTCTGTTGCCGCTGGGGCTGGCGTTAGGGTTGCCCGCTTATGCATTAATCGGCTCCTGGCCTGCCGTTAACGGCTATTTCTTTATTCCGGTGGCGGGGCAGTGTCTGGCGGCGCTGGCGTTTGACGATACCGGTACGACGCGTATCGGCAAATATGTGCTTAACCATAGTTTTATGCGTCCGGGATTAGTTAACGTGATTGTCTCGGTCATTGTCGGGCTGTTAATAGGAAAAATGGTTCTGGCCTGATTGTTATTCATGTTTTTATAGCACACGTCACTTATTATTTTTAATTCAGAGGAAGAAAATGAAAATCAGAGTTTTCATGGCCGCCGTGTTGCTGCTCATCAGCCATTGTGTATTTAGCACAACGTCACTACCGCATATTGTTATTCTCGCGACAGGCGGCACTATCGCTGGGACGGCAGCCAATAATACACAAACCGCCGGATATAAATCCGGTGAACTTGGCGTGCAAACATTAATAAACGCCGTGCCGGAAATGAATAATATCGCTCGCGTTGACGGCGAACAGGTGGCGAATATTGGTAGCGAAAATATGACCAGCGATATTATCCTGAAACTTTCACAGAAGGTGAATGCGTTATTGGCGCGGGATGATGTTGACGGTGTGGTCATTACTCATGGCACTGACACGCTCGATGAAACCGCCTACTTTCTTAATTTGACCGTGAAAAGCGACAAACCGGTGGTGTTTACCGCTGCAATGCGGCCCGCGTCGGCAATCAGCGCCGATGGCGCAATGAACCTGCTGGAAGCGGTCACGGTGGCTGCTGACCCGAATGCGAAGGGACGCGGTGTGATGGTGGTTTTAAACGATCGTATTGGTTCGGCGCGCTTTGTGACGAAAACTAATGCCACGACTCTGGATACCTTTAAAGCGCCGGAAGAGGGCTATCTGGGGGTCATCGTTAATGGTCAGCCACAGTTCGAAACGCGGGTGGAAAAAATTCATACTCTGCGCTCTGTTTTTGACGTACGTAATATCAAAAAATTACCCAATGTGGTGATTATTTACGGCTATCAGGACGATCCGGAATATATGTATGATGCGGCGATCGCCCATCACGCGGACGGTATTATTTATGCCGGAACCGGCGCAGGTTCGGTCTCGGTACGTAGCGACGCGGGGATTAAAAAAGCGGAGAAAGCCGGGATTATCGTGGTGCGCGCTTCCCGCACCGGAAACGGCGTAGTACCGTTGGATAAAGGACAGCCTGGACTGGTGTCTGACTCGCTCAACCCGGCGAAGGCGCGAGTGTTGCTGATGACGGCATTAACTCAGACGCGTAATCCGGAACTGATCCAGAGTTATTTCAGTACGTATTAATCATGAAGGCCTGTGCGCCCACCCTCGAAGATGGGCGCACAAGATATTAACGCATGGTCACAAACTCTTCCGATGCGGTCGGGTGAATAGCGACGGTATTATCGAAGTCTTTCTTGGTAGCGCCCATCTTCAGCGCCACTGCGAAGCCCTGCAACATTTCATCCATGCCGAAGCCGATACCGTGGATACCCACAATTTTTTCTTCCGGCCCGACGCAGACCAACTTCATACGGCACGGCTGGCGGTGCGTCGTCACCGCGGTATACATAGCGGTAAACGATGATTTATAGACTTTCACCTGCTCGTCGCCGTACTGCTCGCGCGCCTGCGGCTCGCTTAACCCGACAGTGCCGATAGGCGGATGGCTAAAGACCACGGTCGGGATGTTGCTGTAGTCCAGATGCTCGTCCGGCTTGTTGTTAAACAGGCGTTCGGAGAGACGGCGACCGGCGGCGACGGCGACTGGCGTTAGTTCTACCGCGCCAGTATTGTCGCCAACGGCGTAAATGCCTTCAACGTTGGTATTCTGGAATTTATCGACAATGATGTAACCTTTTTCATTGGTTTTCACGCCCGCTGCCGCCAGATTAATATTGTCGGTCGACGGTTCGCGACCAATGGCCCAGATCAGGCAATCAACGGTTTCACTACGGCCATCTTCCAGTTCCAAAGTCAGACTGCCGTCGGCGTTTTTCACCACCGCTTTCGGCACGGCGTGAGTATGCAGTTGCGGGCCTTCGGCGTTCATCACCTCAACCAGCGTTTCGCTAATCATCGGGTCAAAACTGCGCAGCGGCGCATGTTTCCGGACAAACAGATGCGTTTTCGCCCCCAGCGCGTTGATAACGCCAGCCAGTTCAACGGCGATATAACCTGCGCCTACCACCGCGACGCGTTCCGGCAAGGCAGACAGCGCAAAGAAACCGTCGGAATCAATGCCGTATTCCACGCCTGGAATCTCAGGATGGCTCGGACGGCCGCCGGTAGCGATCAAAATATGGTCGGCGGTGATGGTTTCGCCGTTCACTTCAATGGTTTTGGCATCGACAAAGCGGGCAAAGCCTTTAATCACATCCACGTTATTTTTGCCCAGCACGTTGTCGTATGAAGTATGGATGCGGTCAATATACGCGGTACGGCTGGCAATCAGCTTGCTCCAGTCGAACTGATTAATCGTGGTGTCAAAACCGTAGTCCGGGCCATACAGATGAATCGCTTCACGAATCTGCGCGGCATGCCACATCACTTTCTTCGGCACGCAGCCCACGTTAACACAGGTACCGCCCAGCTCTTTGGCTTCGATGAGCGCGCATTTCTGGCCGTACATAGCGGCGCGGTTAATCGAGGCGATACCGCCGCTGCCGCCGCCGATAGCGATGTAATCATAGTGTTTGGTCATGACCGCTCCTTTATGTTCGTTGTCGGACGGATAGATTCTGCGCTACCCGCCAAAATATTCGCGATTGTATACCTGAAGGTGAAAGGTTCCACCGATGGCTGTGATTACTCCGGCACGATCCAGCTTACCGAAGTGTGTCCGTGACCGTTTGGCGCCAACCTGCTGTGCAGCCACGGTAGCACGTTGTTCATCTGCTGCTCCAGTTTCCACGGCGGGTTAACCACGATCATACCGGACGCCGTCATCCCGCGCTGATCGCTGTCCGGGCGGATCGCCAGCTCAATTTGCAGGATTTTACGGATGCCGGTGGCCTCCAGATCATGAATCATGCGCTTAATTTGCTGGCGGAGCACCACCGGATACCATAGCGCGTATGTCCCGGTGGCGAAACGTTTATAACCCTCGCTGATGCCGCTGACTACCGCCTGGTAGTCGGTTTTCATTTCATAAGGCGGGTCAATGAGGATCAGACCGCGGCGGGAAACCGGCGGTAATTTGGCTTTCAGTTGCTGATAGCCGTCAGCGCGTTCCACGCGGGCGCGGTTGTCTTTTTGAAACTCCGCGCGCAACAGTGGGAAGTCGCTGGGATGCAATTCCGTGAGTTGCAGACTGTCCTGCTCACGCAGCAACTGGCGGGCGATTAACGGGGAGCCCGGATAGTAGCGTAACTGCCCGCTGCGGTTGAAATGTTTTACGACGCTAATATACGGTTCCAGTTCGGCGGGCAGATCGTCCTGCTGCCAGATACGGGCGATGCCTTCCAGATACTCTCCGGTACGTTCAGCATGTTCGCTGCCCAATTGATAACGCCCCGCGCCCGCGTGCGTGTCCAGATAGAGAAACGGTTTTTCTTTCTCTTTTAGCGACTCGATGATCAGGCTCTGAACGGTATGTTTAAGGACGTCGGCGTGGTTGCCAGCGTGAAAGCTGTGACGATAACTGAGCATGGATGCAGATATTCCGGGAAGTAAACAAGTTAGCCGATAGTTTACCGCAGATCCGTAGAGATTACCCCAGTACCGCCATGTTGTTTCGCGCGTTGTGAAAGTATTGCAAGACGTGTTCGTATCATCAAACCGTCAACTGCGCAGGCCAGCATCGCCTGTGGGCAAGGTAGTGGTTTTGACCTGGCGTTATTTTTAATGAAAGGAACCATAATGAAACTACACATTACTGTACTGGCGTCATCTCTGGCGCTGGCGATGCCGGCACTGGCGAAAGATATTCCCCTGTCCCAGGCGGAGTCGATAGCGAAAAGCGTGACGCCCGACTCGGCGAGCGTCGCCTTTAATGACCTTGAGGCTCAATGGCTGACACAGTTGCGTAAGGCATTACAAGGCGATACCGCCGCGTTGACTCGCGACGCCCTGGCTCAGATGCGACAGAATTCCATCCAGGCGGATAATGCCTGGTTACAGGCTAGCGGTTATGATTTTCATACTACTGAGAATCAACAGATGGGAATTACCCTACTTTCCGCCTTCAATACATTGCCGGAAGCAGTATTGAAAGACAATCTGGCGACGGTGACGGCGATTAATCACGATGCCGATGTTAATACCCGTCACCAGGCGCTGGCGGATGCGGAAAGCGTGGAGTATCTCTATTTCCTGAGCGACGCAATGGGGCCGCGGCTGGGGCGGGCATTTCTCGCCGCTTATGATAAAGGTGAGTTGGGCAAAGCGGCGGCGTTGATTAAAGCCTCGGAAGTCAGCACCGGCGCGGCGAAAAAATATTTTCATTACCCGCGTCCTTTCCAGGTGCCGGGTAATACTATCCATCTGACGCCGGATGATGTGGTGGTAAAAGATGGTCATCCTTATACCGCGGGTGGCGGTGCTTTCCCCAGCGGACACACGAATACCGGTTATACGGATGCGCTGTTAATGGCGGAAATGATCCCGGAACGCTTTGATGCGCTGGTGATTCGTGGCGCGCGTTATGGCTATTCTCGCCTGGTCCTTGGCGTACACTATCCGCTGGATGTGATGGGCGCGCGGATGGTCGCGCAGCGTAATGTCGCGCATTATCTTAACGATCCGTATTACCGTACGTTATTCAACGAAGCTCGCGCTCAACTGCGCGAGGCGCTGGTGAAAGAGTGCGGTACGACGATTGTCGAATGCGCGGCATCGACTGGAAAAGACGATCCGTACCGCGATCCGGCCATGCATACTTTCTACCGCTTCACCATGACTTATAACCTGCCGCAACAGAAAGGCGAGCATCAGCCGTTGAAAATACCAAAAGGCGCCGATGTTCTGCTACAGACAGCGCTGCCGAACCTGTCGCCAGCGCAGCGTCAGGCGTTAATGGAAGAGACGGCGTTACCGGCAGGATATCCGTTGTCGGGCGAGACCGAGGATCAACAGTTCTGGCAGCGTCTGGATCTGTCCGCTGCTTACGAGATGGCGAGAAAAACGCGCTGACGTTGTCACCCGGCTTATAAAACGTAAGCCGGGATGATGTTAAAGGGGCGGCTTATTGCAGCGATACCCACGTCTGTACGCTGTCCATCATTGAAATTCCCCTTACTATCCCCCATTCTAGATCTCATCGCGAGAGCGCCAAAAGCGCGCTCCACTCACCTTCTTCTACAGGACTGCGCATATGACCAATCCATTACTAACGTCTTTTTCACTGCCGCCTTTTTCTGCAATTAAACCGGAGCATGTGGTGCCTGCGGTCACCAAAGCGTTGGCCGATTGCCGGGCGGCGGTAGAAGGCGTTGTGGCGCATGGCGCGCCGTATAGCTGGGAAAACCTCTGCCAGCCGTTGGCGGAAGCCGACGATGTTCTGGGGCGTATTTTCTCGCCAATTAGCCACTTAAACTCGGTGAAAAATAGTCCGGAGCTGCGTGAAGCCTACGAACAGACGCTGCCGCTGCTGTCGGAATACAGCACCTGGGTTGGCCAGCATGAAGGACTGTACAACGCGTACCGCGACCTGCGCGACGGCGATCATTACGCCACGCTGAATACCGCGCAGAAGAAAGCGGTTGATAACGCGCTGCGTGATTTTGAACTGTCCGGCATTGGTCTGCCGAAAGAGAAACAGCAGCGTTACGGCGAAATCGCCACTCGCCTGTCTGAGCTGGGCAACCAGTACAGCAATAATGTGCTCGATGCCACCATGGGCTGGACGAAGCTCATCACCGACGAAGCCGAGCTGGCGGGAATGCCGGAAAGCGCTCTGGCGGCAGCGAAGGCCCAGGCGGAAGCCAAAGAGCAGGAAGGTTACCTGCTGACTCTGGATATCCCGAGCTATCTGCCGGTCATGACCTACTGCGACAACCAGGCGTTGCGCGAAGAGATGTATCGCGCCTATTCCACTCGCGCCTCCGACCAGGGGCCGAACGCCGGTAAGTGGGATAACAGCCCGGTGATGGAAGAAATTCTTGCGCTGCGCCATGAACTGGCGCAACTGCTGGGCTTCGAAAATTATGCCCATGAATCGCTGGCCACCAAAATGGCGGAAAATCCGCAGCAGGTGCTCGATTTCTTAACCGATCTGGCGAAACGCGCCCGTCCGCAGGGGGAAAAAGAGCTGGCCCAGCTGCGCGCCTTCGCCAAAGCCGAATTTGGCGTTGAGGAACTGCAATCGTGGGATATCGCGTACTACAGTGAAAAGCAAAAACAGCACCTGTACAGCATCAGCGATGAGCAGCTACGTCCGTACTTCCCGGAAAACAAAGCCGTGAATGGCCTGTTTGAAGTGGTGAAACGTATTTACGGCATCACTGCCAAAGAGCGTACTGACGTTGATGTCTGGCACCCGGAAGTGCGTTTCTTTGAACTGTATGACGAAAATAACGAGCTGCGCGGCAGCTTCTACCTTGACCTGTACGCGCGCGAACACAAACGCGGCGGGGCGTGGATGGACGACTGTGTCGGCCAGATGCGTAAAGCGGACGGCACATTGCAAAAGCCGGTCGCTTATCTGACCTGTAATTTCAACCGTCCGGTGAACGGTAAACCCGCTCTGTTTACCCATGACGAAGTGATCACCCTGTTCCACGAGTTTGGTCATGGCCTGCATCATATGCTGACCCGCATTGAGACCGCCGGGGTCTCCGGCATCAGCGGGGTGCCGTGGGACGCGGTCGAACTGCCAAGTCAGTTTATGGAAAACTGGTGCTGGGAGCCGGAAGCGCTGGCGTTTATTTCCGGCCACTATGAAACCGGCGAGCCGTTGCCGAAGGAACTGCTGGATAAAATGCTGGCGGCGAAAAACTATCAGGCGGCGCTGTTTATTCTGCGTCAGCTGGAGTTCGGTCTGTTTGATTTCCGTCTGCATGCGGAATTTAATCCGCAGCAAGGAGCGAAAATTCTTGAGACGCTCTTTGAAATCAAAAAACAGGTCGCCGTGGTGCCGTCACCGACATGGGGCCGTTTCCCACATGCGTTCAGCCATATCTTTGCTGGCGGCTATGCGGCAGGCTACTACAGCTATCTGTGGGCCGACGTACTGGCGGCGGACGCTTATTCCCGCTTTGAGGAGGAAGGCATTTTCAACCGTGAGACCGGTCAGTCGTTCCTTGATAACATCCTGACTCGCGGTGGTTCTGAAGAGCCGATGGAACTCTTTAAACGCTTCCGTGGCCGTGAACCACAACTGGACGCGATGCTGGAGCATTACGGGATTAAAGGCTGATTTTACGTGCAAATCTGCTTAATGGATGAAACGGGCGCCACAGACGGCGCCTTATCTGTTCTGGCTGCCCGCTGGGGACTGGAGCATGACGAAGACAACCCGATGGCGCTGGTATTGACGCCGCAACATCTGGAGCTGCGCAAGCGCGACGAACCGAAGCTCGGCGGCATTTTCGTCGATTTTGTCGGCGGCGCGATGGCCCATCGACGTAAGTTCGGCGGCGGGCGCGGCGAAGCGGTGGCGAAAGCCGTTGGTATCAAAGGCGATTATCTGCCGGATGTGGTTGATGCCACGGCCGGACTGGGGCGCGATGCGTTTGTGCTGGCGTCCGTCGGCTGCCGCGTGCGGATGCTGGAGCGTAACCCGGTGGTTGCCGCGCTGCTCGATGACGGTCTGACGCGCGGCTATGCCGATGCGGACATTGGCGGCTGGCTTCAGGAGCGTTTGCAGTTGATTCATGCTTCCAGCCTGACGGCGTTGACTGATATCACGCCGCGCCCGCAGGTGGTCTACCTCGATCCGATGTTTCCTCACCGGCAGAAAAGCGCGCTGGTGAAGAAAGAGATGCGGGTGTTTCAGTCGTTGGTGGGGCCGGATTTAGACGCCGACGGACTGCTGGAACCGGCGCGTCAGTTGGCGACCAAACGCGTGGTGGTCAAACGTCCCGATTATGCGCCGCCGCTGGCGGATGTCGCGACGCCCAACGCCATCGTTACCAAAGGGCATCGGTTTGATATTTATGCCGGAACCCCTCTGACGGAGTAACGGATTGCCCGATGGCGCTACGCTTATCGGGCCTACGATTCTCAATTATTTGTAGGCCGGATAAGGCGTAAGCCGTATCCGGCACTGAGTATTACTGTTCGGTACCTGGCGTATTAATCATTCGGTTTAACCACGGCACCATAATGGCCATCACCACGGTGACCGCCAGCGTTACCAGACCAATTTTGCTAAAGACGCCGGTATAAATTGGCAGCGTCTGTAACGGATCGGTGATGTTTTCCGGTACGGCAGTGAAGGTCGCCACATAACCGCCGAGCAGGAAGGCGGCAGCCTGGGTCAGGAACCACATTCCCAGAATAAAGCCCATCAGATGCTGCGGCACCAGAGCGGCGACCATTGCCAGTCCCAGCGCGCTAATCAGCAACTCGCCCAGACTCTGGAACAGATACACCAGCACGATAAACCACGGCGACGTCAGTCCTTGCGCATCGGCAAACCACATCCCGGCGGCGGCGGCGGTCAGAAAACCCAGCGCGCAGAGGAACATGCCGAGCGTAAACTTCATCGGCATAGTCAGATCTTTGCCTTTGCTACCCAGCCGGGTGTAAATCGCTGCCAGTACCGGACTGGCGACGACCACCCAGAATGGGTTCAGCGCCTGAAAACTCACCGGGTTAATGGCGAATCCAAGAATTTCATGATGCACGTTATTAATCGCAAAGAAGTTCAGCGAGGTAGGCATCTGCGCATACAGAATGTAAAACAGCACGGCTTCAATCATCAGAATAAACGCCACGAACATTTTATTGCGGCCGGTTTTATCCAGACGAAACGCTTCGCGAAAGAAGAAAATAGTGACGACGATAGAAAGGACGATGAGCACCAGATTGGCAATCTTAACGTTGTGCATCAGCCAGGCGCAGAGGAAAATCATGACGACGGTGCCGAGTAGTACCAGCAGAAAATTGCGAAAACGTAGCGGTTTATGATCCGGTTCAGAACCGATATTTTTCACCATGCCACGGCAGGCGAAGTACACCAGAAGCGCAACAATTAAACCAGCGCCGCACAGATTATAGGTCACCGCATAGCCAAATTTATCGGCAATCACCGGCGCCAGCGATAGCGATAACAAAGAACCGATGTTAATCGACATATAAAACAGGGTGAAAGCGCCATCCAGCCGGGGATCTTTAGGCTGATAGCATTTAGAGAGCAGGCTGGCGGGATTGGCTTTAAATAACCCGTTGCCCACGGCAATCGTACCCAGTGCGATAAAAATCAGATCGGGATTTAATAGCGACATGCCGGTCATAAAATAGCCAATCGCCAGCACAATTGCGCCCAGGACCAGGGTGCGTTTAGTCCCTAACAGATGGTCGCCAACATAGCCGCCGATGGAGATCAGGCCATAAACCAGCGCCGCAAAAGCGCCAAAGGTAATAAAGGCCTGTTCCTGAGAAAAACCCAATTGTTTAACGAAAAAGACCGCCAGGATGCCCTGGACGCCGTAATAGCCAAATCGTTCCCATAATTCTACAAAAAAGATCATGAAGAATGGACGAGGTTGCTGCAGCAAGCCCGTAGGTGCAGTTGTATTCATATTCCTTCGCCTTTTAATGCCATCCCGAAACGTATGAGCGCGTATATCAAAACGCGCCGAAAAGACTTACCCTGATATAGACTGCGGTTATTAGCCTGATCAATAGGTTATTATACAAATGATATGCAAACTAATTAATGGATCACACTAATTATGTTTGGTGTGCTGGAATGATGTACTGAGTACTGCGAAGAAGGGGGGATAAACAAAACGCCCACATAAGCGGGCGTTGTTGTTGATAGCCGGAATTTGCCTGATGGTTCAGGCCAACCTGATTGACTATAGACCAGATGCGGTCTTAGCCGCCAGCCGGCACGGCAAGCATTACTCTTCTTCGTCGCGCAGCGGCACAATCAGCATGTCAACGTGAACGGTGTTGATCAGCTGGCGCGCAGAAGACATCAGTTTGCTCCAGAAGTCCTGGTGATGACCGCAAACGACCAGATCCATATCGTATTTCTTGATGGCGTCAACCAGCACCTGGCCCAAATCGCCGCTACCGCTCAGGGTTTCAGTGATAGGGTAGCCAGCGTTGGTAGACAGCTCGGTCAGCGCGTGGTGGGTTTCTTCGGAGATACGTTTCTGCATATCGCCCAGATTGACGTCAATCAGACCGGTGTACAGGTCAGAATAGTTCACATCAACGTGGATGAGGGAGATTTTCGCGTTGTAGGGGCGCGCCATAGAGACCGCTTTTTCAACCAGAACTTTACTTTCCGGGGAGAGATCAACTGCGATAAGAATGTGTTTATAAGCCATAGTGTTACTCCTTCCATAAGTTGTCGATGACCATTGAGCTACTGGCGTTTCTTATGCCGCCGCGTCACCCGCGTCCTGCGAACTCTATGCGCGGGGCTAGCTCAGCCGTTTACCATAACTATCCTTACATTATAGCGACCAGGATAATCCGTCAATCTGCCTTGCTTGCCAGTTAGTTAAACAAAATTTTCAGGGAATTGCATTGATAGTGATTAACCTTCTGGTAAAAAAATTAACTGATCTCCTACAATGTGTATAAGAGCCGTTCGAATGCGGAGCGCTAATATGGACGGCTTTCGTAGTACTCTTTCACTGATTGTCTGGCAGGGTATCGGGGAGCGGTAGTCCCGGAGAGGAACTCCGTGGGCGGGTCGCCGGGGAGGAGATATGATAAGCACCGTCTCACTATTCTGGGCTTTATGTGTCGTTTGCATTGTTAATATGGCGCGCTATTTCTCATCGCTACGCGCACTGTTAGTGGTACTTCGTGGTTGCGATCCTTTGCTCTATCAATATGTCGATGGCGGCGGCTTCTTTACCACGCATGGTCAGCCCAACAAACAGGTGCGCCTGGTATGGTATATCTACGCTCAGCGCTATCGCGATCATCATGATGAAGAATTTATTCGCCGTTGTGAACGCGTGCGCCGCCAGTTTCTGCTGACCAGCGCGTTATGCGGTTTAGTGGTGGTGAGCTTGATTGCGCTCATGATTTGGCACTGAATAAAAAAAGCGGGCCAGTTTCCTGACCCGCTCGTATTAGATAAGCCTCCCGGATGACAGGCCTGTGTTGCTTCATCCTGACAGGCCGGATTAGCGACAGCGCTATCCGGCCCATTTGGCTTAAATAATCTTCAGGGAGAGCCAGTACAGCACGCCGGAAAGAATAATCGCCGCCGGTAACGTAAATACCCAGGCCATCAGAATGCTGGTCACGGTTTTACGCTGCAACCCGCCGCCATCAACGACCATGGTTCCCGCCACTGAAGAGGAGAGTACGTGAGTGGTAGAAACTGGCATACCGGTGTAGCTGGCAAGACCGATAGAGACTGCCGCCGTCATCTGTGCCGACATTCCCTGCGCATACGTCATGCCTTTTTTACCAATTTTCTCGCCGATAGTGGTCGCCACGCGACGCCAGCCGATCATCGTACCAATACCCAGCGCCAACGCCACTGCCATAATGATCCACACTGGCGCATACTCAATGGTGCTTAACATATCGGTCTTCAGCTTTTTCAGCAGGCGCTGGTCATCGCTGCTTACGCCAGGCAATTTCACGACTTTATCGGTCGTGTCGGAAATGCACAGCATAATGCGACGCAACTGACTACGCTGTTCAACGCTTAACTTGTCGTAGCTTTCCACGTTTGCCAGCATCCCTTTCGCACGGTTAAGCGCGTTAATGGTGTTAGCCGGATGGCAGTGGAATTCAGTCGGTTCAGTCGCGCCCGGTTCCGGAGACGGAATCAGTTGGTCAACGCCGGTGACGGCTTTCAGCAGGTCAGGACGCTGCTCAAAGTACGTTTCGACATTGTTGATAGCATCGCGCGTACGGGTGATTTCGTAGCTGGAGGCATTCATATTGACCACGAAACCCGCAGGCGCGACGCCAATCAGCACCAGCATGACCAGGCCAATGCCTTTCTGACCATCGTTCGCGCCATGCGAAAACGCCACGCCGATAGCTGAGAGGATCAGCGCGATACGCGTCCAGAACGGCGGCTTTTTCTTGCCGTCTTTCTTTTCACGTTCGGCTGGCGTCAGGTGGATACGGGCGCGTTTCTTAGTACCGCTCCAGTAGCGGCGCAGCAAGAAAATCAGACCGCCGGCGAATACCAGACCGACAATAGGGGAGATAATGAGTGAACCGAAAATATTGATAACTTTCGGGATGTTAAGCGCATCCACCACTGACGTGCCGGTCATCATCGCATTGGTTAAACCGATGCCGATAATGGCGCCAATCAGCGTGTGGGAACTGGACGCCGGCAACCCGAAATACCAGGTGCCGAGGTTCCAGATAATCGCCGCCAGCAACATGGAAAAGACCATAGCGAGGCCGTGCGCGGAACCCATGTTGAGCAGGAGATCCGTTGGTAGCATATGCACAATGGCATACGCCACGCTGAGACCCCCCAGCAAAACGCCAAAAAAGTTAAACACCGCCGCCATGACAACCGCCAGCTGCGAACGCATCGCACGGGTGTAAATCACGGTTGCGACTGCATTGGCTGTGTCATGGAAACCGTTAATCGCTTCGTAGAACAGCACAAAAGCCAGAGCAAGCAATAATAAAAGCCCGGTATGTAAATCCAGGCCAGCAAACAAATGTAGCATAGGACGTTACGCCATTTTGAGGACATGAACGCGGCGCATTATCAGTGACTTTGGCGGCGCGGGCAAAGTGAAATATAGACTTTTTTTGATGTACTTCGTGCTTTGTTTGATATCACTAAAGAATTATCTTATATATTTCAGATAAATACCATTTTCAGGCGCTTTTCGCGCTGGTGCGACCACTGAGGAAACTTTACAATTCCCGCCCGAATTTGAGAGAGGAAGGCGACGTGGAAAGGTTTGATGCCGTTATTATAGGCGCTGGCGCAGCGGGCATGTTTTGCGCCGCGCAGGCAGGACAGGCGGGTAGCCGCGTGCTGCTCATCGATAATGGCAAGAAGCCAGGACGTAAAATCCTCATGTCCGGCGGTGGACGCTGCAACTTTACTAATCTTTATGTTGAGCCTGCTGCGTATTTGAGCCAGAACCCCCATTTTTGTAAATCAGCGTTAGCCCGCTATACCCAGTGGGACTTTATCGATCTGGTCGGCAGGTATGGGATAGCCTGGCATGAGAAAACGCTGGGACAGCTTTTTTGCGATGATTCCGCCCAACGCATTGTCGATATGCTGGTTGCCGAGTGCGACAAAGGCGGCGTAACGATGCGCCTGCGTAGCGAGGTATTGAGCGTCGAGCGTGATGAGTCGGGTTTCGTACTGGCGTTGAACGGCGAGACGGTGACTACGCAAAAGCTGGTGATTGCCAGCGGCGGCCTGTCGATGCCGGGGCTTGGCGCATCGCCGTTTGGCTATAAAATCGCCGAACAGTTTGGTCTCAAGGTGTTGCCGACGCGCGCCGGGCTGGTGCCCTTTACGCTACATAAGCCGCTGTTAGAACAGATCCAGACGCTGTCTGGCGTCTCTGTGCCCTGCGTGATTACCGCCCGCAATGGCACGGTATTTCGGGAAAACCTACTTTTTACCCATCGTGGGCTGTCCGGCCCCGCTGTTTTACAGATTTCCAGCTACTGGCAACCGGGAGAGTTAGTGAGCATTAACTTATTGCCGGACCTCTCGCTGGAAGACGTTCTCAATGAACAGCGTAACGCGCACCCGAACCAGAGTCTGAAGAACACGCTGGCGATGCATCTGCCGAAACGGTTGGTGGAGTGTTTACAACAGTTGGGGCACATCCCGGATGTATCGCTCAGACAGTTGAACGTTCGTGACCAGCAGGCGTTGGTTGACACGCTTACGGCCTGGCAAGTGCAGCCTAACGGCACCGAAGGCTATCGGACAGCGGAAGTGACGCTGGGCGGCGTGGATACAAACGAACTATCATCGCGGACTATGGAAGCGCGCCGCGTGCCGGGCCTCTATTTTATCGGCGAAGTGATGGACGTCACCGGCTGGTTGGGCGGCTATAACTTCCAGTGGGCGTGGTCGAGCGCCTGGGCCTGTGCGCAGGATTTGGCGGCAAAACGCTAAGTACCATTACAAACAATAAGCGAATAGACATCCCGGACAGAGGTGTTAGTATCGATTTATAGCAGTTATGAGTATGCGTGTTTCATTTACGGCCAGGAACGCTGATGATGACAACATTACTCCCTCTTTTCCGGGTACCTACATCATTCACTCCCTTTGACGGCGAGCGCTTCATCGGCGTCTGTTCGTCGTCTGGCCCCTTTTCTTTTTTCATTCTTATCCCGAATGGAAACCCCCGCTGAGCGCACGCCCGGCGGACTTTGTGACACGCATGGTTAGACAACAGGGATTACGGCGGGTCGATTATGGACAAAATGAAGCGTCATCTGGTGTGGTGGGGAGCGGGGATTCTTGTGGCGGTGGCCGCGATAGCCTGGTGGATGCTGCGCCCTGCGGGAATACCGGAGGGGTTTGCCGCCAGCAACGGCAGAATTGAAGCCACCGAAGTGGATATTGCCACTAAGATTGCCGGGCGTATTGATACCATCCTCGTTTCGGAAGGGCAGTTCGTTCGTCAGGGCGAGGTGCTGGCGAAAATGGATACCCGCGTGCTGCAGGAGCAGCGGCTGGAGGCGATTGCGCAGATTAAAGAGGCCGAAAGCGCGGTTGCCGCCGCCCGTGCCTTGCTGGAGCAACGCCAGAGTGAAATGCGCGCCGCGCAGTCGGTCGTCAAACAGCGGGAAGCTGAGCTGGACTCCGTCTCTAAACGTCACGTGCGTTCCCGTTCGCTGTCGCAGCGTGGCGCGGTATCTGTACAACAGTTAGATGACGATCGCGCGGCGGCGGAAAGCGCGCGCGCCGCCCTGGAGACCGCCAAAGCGCAGGTATCTGCGGCAAAAGCGGCGATTGAGGCGGCGCGTACCAGTATTATCCAGGCGCAAACGCGCGTGGAAGCGGCGCAGGCGACCGAGCGGCGTATTGTCGCCGACATCGACGACAGCGAATTAAAAGCGCCGCGCGATGGACGCGTGCAGTACCGCGTTGCGGAGCCGGGCGAAGTGTTATCGGCTGGCGGCCGGGTGTTGAACATGGTCGATCTCAGCGATGTTTATATGACATTTTTCCTGCCGACCGAACAGGCGGGGTTGTTGAAGATCGGCGGCGAAGCGCGACTGGTGCTGGACGCCGCGCCGGATCTGCGTATTCCGGCGACGATCAGTTTTGTCGCCAGCGTGGCGCAGTTCACACCCAAAACCGTGGAAACCCACGATGAACGGCTGAAGCTGATGTTCCGTGTCAAAGCGCGTATTCCGCCAGAGCTACTGCGACAGCATCTGGAATATGTCAAAACCGGTTTGCCGGGAATGGCCTGGGTTCGTCTGGATGAGCGCGTGCCCTGGCCTGACGCTCTAAGCGTGAGGCTGTCGCAATGACGTCGCTGAAGCTGGTGCCTGTTCCTCCCGTGGCGCAGCTTGAGGGGGTGAGCCAGCATTACGGAAAAACGGTCGCGCTGAACAATATCACGCTGGACATTCCCGCCCGTAGTATGGTCGGGCTGATTGGTCCGGACGGGGTGGGTAAGTCGAGCCTGCTGTCGCTGATTTCTGGCGCGCGGGTGATTGAGCAAGGGAACGTTATCGTCCTGGGCGGCGATATGCGCGATGCGAAACATCGCCGCGACGTCTGTCCGCGCATCGCCTGGATGCCGCAGGGGCTGGGGAAAAACCTTTATCACACGCTATCGGTTTATGAGAACGTCGATTTTTTCGCTCGTCTCTTTGGTCATGACAAAGCTGAACGCGAAGCGCGTATTACCGAGCTGCTGAACAGCACCGGCCTGGCGCCGTTTCGTGATCGTCCTGCCGGGAAGCTGTCCGGTGGGATGAAACAAAAGCTGGGGCTGTGCTGTGCGCTGATTCATGACCCGGAATTGCTGATTCTTGATGAGCCTACCACCGGCGTGGACCCGCTCTCCCGCGCTCAGTTCTGGGACTTAATCGACAGTATCCGCCAACGGCAGACCAATATGAGCGTGTTGGTCGCAACGGCCTATATGGAAGAGGCGGAGCGTTTTGACTGGCTGGTGGCGATGAATGCGGGCGAGATACTGGCAACCGGCAGCGCGCAGCAACTGCGGGCAAAAACCCATAGCGCGACGCTGGAACAGGCATTTATCGCCCTGTTGCCAGAAGCGCAGCGCCAGGCGCATAAGCCAGTGGTGATCCCGCCGTATCACGCTGATCAGGAAGAGATGGCCATTGAGGCGAAAGATCTGACCATGCGCTTCGGTAAGTTCGTCGCGGTTGACCATGTTAATTTCCGCATTCCGCGCGGCGAGATTTTTGGCTTCCTCGGTTCAAACGGTTGCGGCAAATCGACCACCATGAAAATGCTGACCGGTCTGCTTCCCGCCAGCGAAGGCCAGGCCTGGCTATTTGGCCAGCCGGTAGACCCGAACGACATCGATACTCGTCGCCGGGTCGGGTATATGTCGCAGGCTTTTTCGCTCTATAACGAACTCACCGTGCGGCAGAATCTGGAACTTCATGCCCGCCTGTTTCATATTCCGCCAGCGGAGATCCCGGCGCGCGTCGCGCAGATGATCGAACGCTTTATGCTAACGGAGGTGGAAGATACGCTCCCCGCTTCGTTGCCGCTCGGTATCCGCCAGCGTTTATCGCTGGCGGTAGCGGTGATCCATCGCCCGGAAATGCTGATTCTTGATGAGCCAACGTCCGGCGTTGATCCGGTCGCCAGGGATATGTTCTGGCAGCTTATGGTCGATCTTTCGCGTCAGGATAAGGTGACGATTTTTATCTCGACCCATTTTATGAACGAAGCGGAACGTTGCGACCGAATGTCATTGATGCACGCCGGTAAAGTGCTCGCCAGCGGTACGCCGCAGGAATTGGTGCAACAGCGGGGCGCGGCCAATCTGGAAGCGGCGTTTATCTCCTGGCTACAGGAAGCTGCGGGAGCGGCGCCTGAAACCCCAATACCGCCATCCCAGACGCCTGCCGCGTCAGGTAAACCGTCGCGGCAGGGATTGAGCTTCCGGCGTTTGTTCAGCTACAGTCGCCGCGAAGCGCTGGAGCTACGCCGCGATCCGGTACGCTCGACGCTGGCGCTGCTGGGAACGGTAATTCTGATGCTGATTATGGGCTATGGCATCAGTATGGACGTGGAGAACCTGCGTTTTGCCGTCCTCGACCGCGATCAAACCGTCAGCAGCCAGGCATGGTCGCTCAATCTGGCGGGATCGCGCTATTTTATCGAACAGCCGCCGCTCGCCAGCTATGACGAGCTTGACCGGCGGATGCGTTCGGGAGAGTTGGCGGTTGCCATTGAGATCCCGCCTAATTTTGGCCGCGATATTGCTCGCGGTACGCCAGCGCAGATTGGCGTCTGGGTGGATGGCGCCATGCCCAGCCGCGCCGAGACGGTGAAGGGGTACGTTCAGGCGATGCACCAAAGCTGGCTGCAGGAGGCGGCAAGTCGTCAGCCGAACCCGGTTAAACAGACCGGGCTGCTCAACATTGAAACGCGCTATCGTTATAACCCGGATGTGAAAAGTCTGCCCGCTATCGTTCCGGCGGTCATTCCGCTGCTGCTCATGATGATCCCGTCAATGCTTAGCGCCCTGAGCGTGGTGCGGGAGAAAGAGCTGGGGTCGATGATTAATCTGTACGTAACGCCGACGACGCGCAGCGAATTTTTGCTGGGTAAACAACTGCCGTATATCGCGCTGGGTATGCTGAACTTCTTGCTACTGTGCGCGCTGTCGGTCTTTGTGTTCGGCGTGCCGCTGAAAGGCAGCTTTCTCACGCTTACCCTCGCGGCGCTGCTTTATGTCATCATCGCCACCGGTCTGGGGCTGCTGATCTCCACGTTTATGAAGAGCCAAATCGCCGCTATTTTTGGGACGTCGATTATTACCCTCATTCCGGCAACACAATTTTCCGGCATGATCGATCCGGTGGCTTCGCTGGAAGGACCGGGAAGATGGATCGGCGAGATCTACCCGACCAGTCATTTTCTGACGATCGCGCGCGGGACGTTTTCCAAAGCGTTGGATCTGTCCGATCTCTGGCCGTTATTTATGCCGTTACTGATTGCCGTCCCGGTGGTGATGGGTCTGAGCATTCTGCTGCTGAAAAAACAGGAGGGGTAATGCGCGGATTACGTAATATTTATAACCTCGGCGTTAAAGAACTGAGCAGTCTGCTGGGCGACAAAGCGATGCTGGCGCTGATCGTCTTCGCCTTTACGATTTCGGTTTACTCCTCCGCTACCGTCCTGCCCGGTTCGTTGCATCTTGCCCCTATCGCCATCGCCGATATGGATCAGTCTCAGTTGTCGAACCGTATTGTGAATAGTTTTTACCGCCCGTGGTTTCTGCCGCCGGAGATGATTACGGCAACGGAAATGGATGCCGGACTGGATGCCGGACGCTATACCTTTGCGGTCAATATTCCGCCGAATTTCCAGCGTGATGTGCTGGTCGGACGTCAGCCTGATATTCAGATTAACGTCGATGCGACGCGCATGAGCCAGGCGTTTACCGGCAACAGTTATATCCAGAATATTATTAGCGGCGAGGTCAACAGCTTTGTGGCGCGCGCGCGAGGAGATAACGTTCAGCCGGTGTCGCTGGAGATTCGGATGCGCTTTAACCCGAATCTGGACCCGGCGTGGTTTGGCGGCGTGATGGCGATTATCAACAACATTACCATGCTGGCGATAGTGCTGACCGGATCGGCGCTGATCCGCGAGCGAGAACACGGCACGGTAGAGCATCTGTTGGTGATGCCGGTCACGCCCTTTGAGATCATGATGGCAAAAGTATGGTCGATGGGGCTGGTTGTGCTGATGGTTTCCGGTTTGTCTTTGATGCTGATGGTGAAAGGCGTACTTGGTGTACCGATTGAAGGATCGATCCCATTGTTTATGTTGGGCGTAGCGCTGAGCCTGTTCGCCACCACTTCAATTGGGATTTTTATGGGCACCATCGCCCGTTCGATGCCGCAACTGGGGTTATTAATGATTCTGGTGCTGTTGCCGCTACAAATGCTTTCCGGCGGTTCCACGCCGCGCGAAAGTATGCCGCAGGCGGTGCAGGATATTATGCTGACCATGCCGACGACGCATTTTGTCAGCCTTGCCCAGGCTATTCTTTATCGCGGCGCAGGTTTGAGTATCGTCTGGCCGCAGTTCCTGACCCTGCTGGCGATAGGCGGCGTGTTCTTCCTGATAGCGCTGTTACGCTTCAGAAAAACGATTGGCACAATGGCGTAAACATTATTGCCGGATGGCGGCTGCGCCTCATCCGGCCTACAAACGACGACGTGCGAACGTAGGCCGGGCAAGCGAAGCGCCCCCGGCGTTAGTCTTCTTTCGGCAAACACTGCAAGTGGCCGTGGCGCACGCCGCGCTGGGCGATAACATCATCGGCAAAATGCTGTACGTCGCCCATATCGCCCTTCAGAACGGCGATCTCCAGACAGTCATCGTGGTTGATATGGACGTGCAGCGTGGCGACGGATAAATCATGATGATGATGCTGGGTGGAGACGATGCGGCTGGCTAAATCCCGTTTCTCATGTTCATAAACATATGAAAGTACCGCGAAACCCTGTGTACCGTGTTCCTGGGTGGCCTCCTGCGCCAGAGCGCCGCGCAAAATATCACGGATCGCTTCGGAGCGATTGTTATAGCCGCGTCGCTGGCTCAGGCTGTCCAGCGTTTCCAGTAAATCGTCATCGAGGGTGATGGTGACACGTTGCATCTGACTTAAACCTTTTGGTATGGCGCGTCGGCGCATGGGAAGCTCCGCATTTTGTAACACACGTCCGCCGCCAGAGGGAAAAATTAATGTGTCATAGCGCTTTCGTTATCGTCTGCGGCGTCAGCGTAAACGGTGTGGGGGTACAGACTGCCAGACTGAGCGTATCGAGCTGACACTGGCTGACCGACAAGGCAGAGGGCAACGTGCTGTCCACGCTGACGATTTGCCAGGCGCTGCCGCCGCGTTGTTTTACGATGGCTTCTTTACGCGTCCAGATACGCCAGAAGGCCGCCAGTTGTCGCTCCGGACGTTCCGCTTCCATTTCAGCATGTTCGCCGAGGCTGAATACCGCATTTGCCAGCGAACGCCAGTTATCGCGCGGGCGGATCACTTCAATATCGCAGCCGACTTCACCTTCGTCGCTAAGCAACAGAGCAATAGTGTCGCCGCTATGGCTGAGGTTAAACCACAGCGGCGTTCCGGCGGAAAAAGCCGGTTTACCCTGTTCGCCATACACCATCTCCGGTAGCGGCGAGAACGCACGGGAAAGCAGCACGCGCCCGGCCAGCCAGCTTGCCCGGCGAACGCCCTGCGGCGCCTGAGCGATTAACGCGTCGGGCAATTGACCTGCGCTTAATGTTGACACTTTTCCCAGAACGATCTGGTACATATCAGGACCAACGTTGCCTATGAAGAAGAGGAGATTGTAGCATCTGTCGCCTCATCCCGGTAAACGGCTTTTCGGTCGGCCTGGCCCCAGTAAGATCGCCAGTTTGCTGCCGCCTTTAGTGGTTTCCATCCAGATTTTGCAGACGCTGGTCAAAGGAACGGACAAGAGCATCCCGACCGGGCCTAATAGCCATCCCCAGACCAGTAACGAAAGAAATACCACCAGCGTGGACATCCCCAGACGATGGCCCATCGTGCGTGGCTCCATAATGTTGCCAATCACCATATGGACCACCAAAAAGAGCGCGCCGACCAGTACGCACTCGTAAAAACCGTTAAATAACAGCGCCTGAATCATGGGGGGAACGGCGGAAATCACCGAGCCGATATTAGGAACGTAATTGAGCAAAAAAGCCAGTACGCCCCACATTAGCGCAAACTGAATACCCATTAACGCCAGCCCCAGCCAGATAATCGCGCCCGTCCATAAACTGAGCAGCGTTTTCAGCGCCAGATAATGCGAGACGCCTTTCAGGGCGCGGTGCAGGCCGGCAATATGAATTTGTGGATTGTTTAGCGCGAAACGTAATTTATAAGGCACGTGACGCACCTCAAACAGCATAAAAACCACGGTCATCACCAGCAGCACAATGCTTGCCATCGCGCCCGATACGCCGGTCATTAATGTTGTGGTGAAGAGCATGATTTTATCGGAATCCATCCCGCGGAGCATACGTTCCGGCGACATATGTAAATTCAGGAAGGGCATTAACTCCTGAAGGTGTAAGACTTTACGAGTCAGCTCCTTGCTGTATTTAGGCAGCATAGCGATAAATTCATTAAGCGATGCGGCAAGCACACCCACCAGCGCGGTAAGCACGATCAGCATGACAACCACCACGATAGTAATCGCCAGCGGTCGCTTCACGCCCCGACGAATAAACCAGGTCACTAATGGGTTAAGAACGATGGCGAAAAAGAGCGCCAGCAAGAGTTGTACAATAATATCCGCCGCGGCATGAATCCCGGCGAGAATAATAACCAGGGAGGCCAGTTTCAGCAGAATATGCATACCCGTTTTGTCGGGTTGAGCGGTTGCCATGAAGTTTTCCTTGTTGTGTTTTTTTCTAAGTGTAGCGGCTGCCCTGATACCGATAATCTGAATCTCACTACTGATTTTCACCGCGCGCCATGATAGAAAAGAAAACATGTTGTAAAAATGCGGTGATACTCATGCCCGAACCCGTCGCTGAACCGGCGCTAAACGGATTGCGCCTCAATCTGCGTATTGTCTCCATTGTGATGTTTAACTTTGCCAGCTACCTGACCATCGGCCTGCCGCTCGCCGTCTTGCCCGGCTATGTGCATGATGCGATGGGATTCAGCGCGTTCTGGGCGGGGCTTATTATCAGCCTGCAATACTTCGCCACTCTGTTAAGCCGTCCCCATGACGGGCGGTATGCGGATGTATTAGGGCCGAAAAAAATCGTTGTCTTTGGCTTATGCGGCTGTTTTTTAAGCGGACTCGGCTACCTGCTGGCGGATATCGCCAGCGCCTGGCCGATGATCAGTTTGTTGCTACTGGGGCTGGGTCGCGTGATTTTAGGGATTGGGCAAAGTTTTGCTGGCACCGGTTCAACACTGTGGGGCATCGGCGTCGTCGGGTCGTTGCATATTGGTCGGGTTATCTCCTGGAACGGTATCGTCACCTACGGCGCAATGGCGATGGGCGCGCCGCTGGGCGTGCTGTGTTATGCCTGGGGCGGGTTACAGGGACTGGCGCTAACGGTGATGGGCGTGGCGCTGTTGGCGATACTGTTAGCCCTTCCACGTCCGTCGGTGAAGGCGAACAAAGGCAAGCCGCTGCCGTTTCGCGCGGTGCTGGGGCGTGTCTGGCTGTATGGTATGGCGTTGGCGCTGGCCTCGGCAGGGTTTGGCGTCATCGCGACGTTTATTACCTTATTTTATGATGCTAAAGGTTGGGATGGCGCCGCCTTTGCGCTTACGTTATTTAGCGTCGCGTTTGTCGGCACGCGTTTGCTGTTCCCTAACGGCATCAATCGTTTAGGCGGGTTGAATGTCGCCATGATCTGCTTTGGCGTGGAGATTATTGGTCTGTTACTGGTGGGGACAGCAGCCATGCCGTGGATGGCAAAAATCGGCGTTTTACTCACGGGGATGGGGTTTTCGCTGGTCTTTCCGGCGCTGGGCGTGGTGGCCGTCAAAGCCGTGCCGCCGCAGAACCAGGGCGCGGCGCTGGCGACCTATACCGTCTTTATGGATATGTCTTTGGGGGGTACCGGGCCGCTGGCGGGGCTGGTGATGACCTGGGCGGGCGTGCCGGTGATTTATCTGGCGGCGGCCGGGCTGGTAGCGATGGCGCTATTGCTGACCTGGCGCTTAAAAAAACGGCCTCCGTCTGCACTGCCGGAGGCCGCATCATCGTCGTAAAGGTTACTTAATAACCAACGTATTGATGATGTTTTCAGCCGTGGTTTGCGCTTTTTGCTGATTGTCCGCAGGCAGCGTGACCTGAATCGTCAGCAATTGGTTATCCACTTTGCCCAGCACGATGGAAGAATACGCCGTCTGTCCCTTCGCGGAGATAATGCTGTCCAGTTGTTGCAACGTATGGCCTTTGAGCTCAATAGACTTATTGGTGACGACCTGAAGCTGCGGGTCGCGGCTACGCTGTTGCTCAAGCAGGCGGTTTGCCAGCACCGGCAACGCTTCATCGGTATTATCGCCGACGATAACAATCACCGCTTTCTGGCCCGTCGGGTCAGAATAAACGTGCATATTATTCGCCTGGGTGCCCAGCTTACCGCTTTGATCGGTCATATCCGCCGGCAGCGAGAAACTGAGTTTGCCATCCATCAGGCTGATGGGCTGACCGGATGCCTGGCTTTCCGCGGCGGCGCTTTCTGCCGACGCTTTTGTATCGTTGTTATCACAGGCCGCAAGCCCCATAACCAGCAGGCCAATACCGGCATATTTAACCAAATTGCGCATTGACTTCTTCCTTTCGATAAACGGCCATAACGGCTCATTCGCTCATCTTATCACAACTCGGAAAACGAACCTTTAACTTGCCGGTAATGGGGAAATTTCAGATTTATCTGCCAGCTTTTTCAGCAACATATTCAGTAGAACGCCGTACATCGGCAGGAAGAAAATAATGCTGATGAGCACCTTAAAGCAATAATCCACCAGCGCAATTTCCATCCAGTGTTCGGCCATAAACGCATCGGGGCTTCGCCAGAACGCAATGAAGAAAAAGGCAAGGGTATCGCTGATATTGCCAAACAGCGTTGAAGCAGTCGGCGCCAGCCACCAGCGACGATTTTGGCGCAGGCGGTTAAACACATGGACATCAAGGATCTGTCCCAGCGCGTAGGCCATAAAGCTGGCGGCGGCGATACGGGCGACAAACAGATTAAAGTCCGCCAACGCGGCGAAACCTTGCCAGGCGCCCATATAGAACAGCGATGACACCACATACGACACCAGCAGCGCAGGGATCATGACGGCGAAGATAATGCGGCGCGCCAGAGGTGCGCCAAAAATACGCACGGTAAGATCGGTGGCGAGAAAAATAAAAGGAAAACTAAACGCGCCCCAGGTCGTGTGGAAACCAAAAATAGTGATAGGGAGCTGCACCAGATAGTTACTGGAAATGATCACCAGTAAATGGAATAGCGATAGCCAGAACAACGCTTTTACGCGCTGTGATTGTGTAAACGGAGTCATATTGTGACCTTTTTGTTGGATGGGGTGAGGGAACCCAATAAAGAACCGCCGCATAATACTGTTTTGCGCTGGCATTGCAATGGCTAATTTTCACGCAATCGTTAACCTGCCTGGCTTACTGACGAAGATGGGCGTAAAATATCGCCGTTTTTCTACCATTGAGACGAAGATGAGCGATCTGTTTTCCTCCCCTGACCATACGCTTGACGCCCTGGGGCTGCGTTGCCCTGAACCGGTAATGATGGTGCGCAAAACGGTGCGCAACATGCAAACTGGCGAAACATTGCTGATTATCGCCGACGATCCGGCGACGACGCGTGATATTCCGGGGTTCTGTACCTTTATGGAACACGATTTGCTGGCGCAAGAGACGGAGGGTCTGCCGTACCGCTATTTATTGCGTAAAGCGCATTAACCGCACGGCAGATACTATTCTGATTAGAAGCTTTCCCAGTTCGCCTGTTCTGCGGCGGGCTGTGGCGTTAAACCTTTGCTTAACGTCGTTGGCGACGCCTCCCGACGAGGCTGTTTCTGGATGCGGAACGCGGCGACCGCCTGACGAAGTTCGTTAGCCTGATCTTCCAGCGCCGCCGCCGCTGCTGCGGATTCCTCTACCAGCGAGGCGTTTTGCTGCGTCACGCTGTCCATTTCCGATACCGCCTGCGCCACTTGCTCAATGCCTTTGCTTTGCTCATCGGAGGCAGAGGCGATTTCGCCCATAATATCGGTCACGCGGGTCACGGCGTTGACGATCTCTTTCATGGTTTCTCCCGCTTCGCGTACCTGCGTAGAGCCGGTATCAATGCGCGACACGGAGTTTTCAATCAGCACTTTGATCTCTTTGGCGGCCTGCGCGCTACGGCTGGCCAACGTGCGTACCGGCCACGACCGCGAATCCTCGCCCCTGTTCGCCGGCACGGGCGGCTTCTACCGCGGCGTTCAGCGCCAGGATATTAGTCTGGAAGGCGATACCGTCAATCACGCTGGTGATGTCCACGATTTTTTCCGAACTTTCGGCGATATCGTTCATGGTGTTCACTACGTTATCCACCACGCGTCCTCCTTTACGCGCGGTTTCTGATGCGGTTTTCGCCAGACCCGTCGCCTGTCGTGCGTTATCGGTGTTTTGCCGTACCGTGGCGGTTAACTGTTCCATGCTGGCGGCGGTCTCTTCCAGCGCCGAGGCCTGTTGTTCGGTACGGGAAGAGAGGTCGCTGCTGCCGGCGGAAATTTCGCCTGCGCCAGTATAGATAGAGTCCGCGTTATCGCGCACCGCGCTGACGGTACGGATTAACGACTGCTGCATCGTTTTAAGACCGGCGGCCAGTTGGCCCATTTCACTGCGTCCTTCGGCCTCTATCTCATGGGTAAGATCGCCGTCGGCGATCGTTTGAATGTGCGCCATAATCCGTTGCAGCGGGCGGAGTAGAACGCGTTGCAGCCCCAGCCAGATAAACGCCAGCACGATGAGTACGATAAGTAGAATTATCCCCAGCGTCCATTGCATCTGGGTAAAGCTGCTCTGATTCTGATCGCTGGCTAATTTTATTAATTGCGCATTTTGAGAGAGCCACTGGTCATATACCTGCTCCATGTCATCCTGCGCTTTTTGCGCGTCAAGGTTGCCATAGGCGGCGTAATTATCGGCTTTAAGATAGTGGATAGACTGCTGCAAAACGTCATACATCTGCTTAAAGCTGGCTTCGGCCTGGGCATCCAACGCCGGATCTTTGCCCGCGATCGCTTCGGAGTTCACGTAGTTGTTGAAATGCTTTTCCGCTTCGTTGAGCGACGCGCCAGCGTTGGTTAACAGCGTGTTCATGGCGTCCAGTGAGGCGGGATCGCGCTGATTTTTTAACATGCGTATCGCCACGCGGTTAATGGTGACGCGGGTTTCGATCAATGTCTGAAAACTGCCGCCCAGTTCCTGTTGTTGGTAACTCAGCGCGCTCGCATTCTGGAAATTCAGCCGATCGCTGCTGACGGCGGAATAAAACAGTATTCCTGTCACCAACAATAAGGCGCTAAATATGCCCAGCGTCGCGATAACGCCGGTGATGACTTTGATATTTTTCATAGTGCCTAACATTCCTTATTTTGTAGACGGTATGATCAATATCGGTTGGATAAATATTAACCTTACATCAAATCACGCTATTTCTGATTAATGGTTTGATAAGTAATAGAAAATAAATAATTTTCGCGTGAATAATATGTACAAAGAAAGGAATATCGCGGGATAACCCGGCGACACGACGCCGCCGGGCGGGAGAAGATTAGTTTTTACGCAGCAAACGTAGCGCGTTGGCGGTCACCAATACCGTGGCTCCCGTATCCGCCAGGATTGCCAGCCATAGCCCGGTAAAACCCAGTAGCGTCGTCACCAGGAAAATAGCTTTCAGCCCCAGCGCAATGGTGATGTTCTGCCGGATATTCGCGTGGGTAGCGCGCGCCAGCGTAATCATCTGCGCTAACCCGCGCAGACGGTTATGAGTAAGGGCGGCGTCAGCCGTTTCCAGCGCGACGTCAGTACCGCTGCCCATCGCAATTCCGATACTGGCGGCTTTCATCGCGGGCGCATCATTAATGCCGTCGCCCACCATCGCCAGCGGCGCTTGTTGGTTAAGGGCGGTGACTGCCCGCACCTTGTCTTCCGGCAGTAGTCCGGCTTTAAACGCCAGATCCAGCTCGCCGGCAATCGCTGCCGCCGCCCGTGGGTTATCGCCGGTCAGAATCACGCCGTTAACACCTAACTGATGCAGTTCGCGGATGGCGTCGCGCGCATCGTCACGCAACGTATCCTGGAGGGCGAGGACGCCAACAACGGTCTCGTTACGCAGCACCAGAACCACCGTCTGCCCGGCGTTTTCCAGTTCGCTAATTTGCCCGGCAAACGCTGCCGTAGGCTGTTTTCCCGCCGCGCAAATCAGAATACGTTCGCCGTTAACCTGCGCTTCAATTCCGGTGCCGGCCAGCGTTCGCTGCGATTCCGCCGTCGGGATCGCCAGATCGCGTGTCTGCGCTTCGCGGACAATAGCCTGCGCCAGCGGGTGCGTAGCGCCTTGTTCTACGGCTGCCGCCAGCGCCAACAGTTCAGCCTCGCTGATACCGCTTGCCGGATGAATCGCCGTCACCCGTGGTTTACCAATGGTCAACGTACCGGTTTTATCAAAGGCGACCTGCGTGATACGGCCCAGTTGCTCCAGCGCTGCGCCGCCTTTAATCAATGCGCCGCGCCGTGCCGCCGCCGCCAGCCCGGAGGTAATGGCCGCGGGCGTGGAGATCACCAGCGCGCACGGGCAACCGATGAGCAGCAGCGTCAGCCCTTTATAAATCCACTCCTGCCAGCCGCCCTCGAACATCAGCGGCGGAATAAGCGTCACCAGCAGCGCGATGACCATAATGACTGGCGTATAGATGCGGCTGAAACGGTCAATAAACCGCTCAATGGGCGCACGGCGCTCTTCCGCCTCTTCAATCAGCGTCAGGATACGGTCAATCGCGCTGGCGCCAGGTTCAGATAGCACCTCCAGGGTGACGAGACGGTCAACGCTGGTCGCGCCTGCCGGGACTTTGTCGCCCGTTGCGCGCTCCACCGGGATAGACTCGCCGGTGAGCGCGCTTTCATCAAAGCTGGCGAAACCGGAAACCAGTTTACCGTCGGCGGGTAAACGCCCCCCGGCGGCGACTTCGATAATATCGCCCGGTCGCAGGGTATTAATAGCGACCTCTTCCCGTACGCCGTCGCGCAGACGGGTCGCCGTTTCCGGTTTAAGCGCCATTAACGCGCCGACGCCTTTACGGGCGCGGCTGGCGGCCCATCCTTCCAGGCGCTCGCCGATGAGGAACAGCAGCAATACCATTGCCGCCTCCGCCGTCGCGCCAATAAACAGCGCGCCAATGGCGGCGACGCTCATCAGCGTTTCAATAGCGAACCAACTGCCGCTTTTCATCAGCCGCAGCGCCTGGCGGGCAATAGGATACAGACCGACCAGGGTGGTGGCGATAAAGGCCAGTTGGCCGAACGGGTGGTTAAATTGCTCCAGCCCCCAGCTTATCGCCATCATAATGATCAGCGTAATAAGCGGCAGGTTCTCTTTAAGACGAGATTCAGGCGCGGCGTCGCGCGAATCTTCGCTACGCAAGGTATAACCCGCCTTCTGTACGGCGCGTTCAATTTGCGCGCGGAGGTCGGCGTCGGCATCGACCACTAACTTTTCGGTGGCGAACAGCACTTGCGCCTGGTTGACGCCGCGAATTTGGCGGACCGCATTCTCCACTTTTCGGGCGCAGGCGGCGCAGTCCATGCCGGAGATTTTCCAGGTATAGCGCGTGCCTGCCACGGCAGTAGAAACAGGCGCGCTGGACGCGCAATGTTCTTCGCAGCAGCAGCTATCGGCCTTCTGTATCGCCGGGGCTAATCTGAAGGAGGTAAAGGGCGGGACTTTTTTGCCATCGGTATCAGGGGTCGACATAACGTCCTCCGGTTGATGATAATTTTCTCATTAACCGGAGGATACACTCTGGAGTCGACTCCAGAGTCAAGCGCTATTATTTACAGGTACAGCGAGCGAACAATCAGGAAGTGTCCGGCAAAGTAGCAGGCGGCGGCAATCGCGTTATCCGCCCGGAAACGGCGGCGGTAATGGCTACCCAGCCAGACGATATTGCCGATAAACAGCAGCGTCGCGCCGGTAAAGGCCGAAAGGGCTGGCGCCGTTGGGCGGAAGAACCACAGTTCGCCCGCCAGCCAGACCATGACCAGAGTCATGGCGATAAAAGTACATACCGGCCAGCGTAGCTCCTCCAGTCGCGTCCAGATAACGGCGATAAGCAACGCGCCGACTATCAGTAACGCCACCGGCAGCGGCCAGAAGAACGACAACGTCATTTGGCTGGCAAAATAAATGGTGTAGAGCAGATGCGATAAGAAAAATGCCCCGACGGCGTACAGCAGGCGTTGACGCGGCAAGAGCGTTAACGCATCGCCGACCAGCGAGGCGCACAGTCCGGCCAACACAAGATAACTGATGGCGTCAAACATCGGCGCTTGCCAGGCCAGTAACAGCAATAGTAATAACGTGACGGGCTTAAAAACCCAGCGTTGCCAGGCTGGCCCGCGATAGGAGGCGTCCACATACAGCCATGCGGACAGACAGACAGCGATAAACGACCAAAGCATCTTAATTCCTTGAATTCGTTATTTTTTCGCAAACGGTATGCTTGCGGCTCTATTATTCAGTGTAGAGGCCGTGACGGTCAGATGACAACACTATAACGGGCAGGGTATGCTTATTTCCGCATTTTCTGACAGGTTAACAGTATGAGTAAGCCACCGCTTTTCTTCATTATAATCATCGCATTAATCGTAGTTGCCGCGTCGTTTCGCTTCGTTCAGCAACGGCGGGAAAAAGCCGCTAATGAGGCGGCGCCGTTACAGCAAAATCAGGTCGTGGTCAGCAATAAACGGGAGAAGCCGGTTAACGACCGACGCTCTCGCCAGCAGGAAGTGATCCCGGCGGGAACCAGTATGCGCTATGAGGCAAGTTTTAAGCCGCTCAATGGCGGTCTGGAAAAAACGTTCCGTTTACAAGCGCAGCAGTACCACGCTTTGACGGTGGGCGAACAAGGTACGCTGAGCTATAAGGGAACGCGGTTCGTCGGGTTTGTTAGCCGTACCCCGGATAACGAATGAACCGTCATCCGGCAGCAAACGTTATTTTTTGTTCTTAAACTTCTTCTGCCAGACCAGCAGCTCAAACACGCCGAACAGGAAAATGCGGATTTTTTCTCCCGTCGTCATCTGCGGACCCTCTTTCGGTATCGTTGATTTCAGCAGCGCCAGTTGCATACCGTGCATCAGCGCCATGAACACCAACGCCACGTTGACGAAGATATTGAGTGGGCGCGGGAAGGGATGCACCAGATTAAGAATCAAAAATGCCCACACGAAGAGCATTAATAAGCGGCCCAGATTAATCAACATCATTTTCTCCTTGCGCGTCGCGCTGATACAGACGATAAGCGACCTGTCCGGCCACCTTTTCTCGATACAATGCCCAGTTCGCCGGAACGGGCGGCAGACCGTTTTCCACCTCGCTTTCTACGTAGATTAGCGCGTCGTCGGCCAGCCATCCCTGGGTTTCCAGCAATTGTAACGTCTCTTCCAGCAGCCCTTTACGAAACGGCGGGTCGACAAAGACGACGTGATGCGGCGTTCCCGGCTGGCTGAGGAAGGCCAGAGTATTGGTATTGACGACGCGAGCATTGTTGGCTTTCAGCGTCGCCAGATTTTTTTGCAACTGCTGCGATACGGCGCGATCCATTTCCAGTAACGTTGCCTGGGCCGCATAACGTGATAGCGCTTCCAGACCCAGCGCGCCGCTGCCGGCAAAGCAATCCAGACAGTGGGCGTCTACCATTACCGGAGCCAGCCAGTTAAATAACGTTTCGCGCACGCGATCGGTGGTGGGACGCAGACCCGGGCTGTCCGGAACCGGTAATTTACGGCCACGCCATTGCCCGCCAATAATGCGGATTTGGCCGCTGCCAGAGTGAGTCGGTTTTTTCATTTCTCTTGCTCGAACCGCCTGTTGCAAGTTATTCCAGGCGGTGATGTGAATTAAGTTAAGTGATAGACTATTTCATCATTTTTTTAGCTTCCATGTATATAGCGCCGCGAGGGGTGTAGTCGCAGATGGCAAAACAGAAAAAACGTGGCTTCTTTTCCTGGTTGGGCTTCGGTGATAAAGAGCAGAAGCAGGAACAGACCGAAGAACAGCAGATTGTTGAGGAACAACGACCGGTTGAGCCCCCTGTTGAAACGGCGGCAGACGTAGACGCGCAAACGCCCGCGCACAGCAAAGCAGAAACAGAAGCCTTTGCGGAAGAGGTGGTGGACGTTACTGAGAAAGTTCAGGAGAGCGAAAAACCGCAGCCGGTAGAGCCGGAGCCCGCGACGGCCATTGAGACGGCAGCGCCGCAGATCGCGGTGGAACGCGAGGAATTGCCGCTGCCGGAAGAGGTCAAAGACGAGGCTATCTCGCCGGAAGAGTGGCAGGCCGAAGCGGAAACCGTAGAGGTCATTGCCGCGGTAGAAGAAGAGGGCGAAAACGCGGCGAAATTCACCGACGAAGAGCTGGAAGCGCAGGCGCTGGCCGCTCAGGCGGCGGAAGAGGCGGTGATGGTTGTTCCGCCGGCGGAAGAAGACGCGCCGGTGGAAGCGATCGTTCAGGAGCAGGAAAAACCGACTAAAGAAGGTTTCTTTGCCCGCCTGAAACGCAGTCTGCTGAAAACCAAAGAAAATCTCGGTTCCGGATTTATCAGTCTGTTCCGCGGCAAGAAAATCGACGATGATTTGTTCGAGGAGCTGGAAGAGCAGTTGCTCATCGCTGATGTCGGGGTGGAAACCACGCGTAAGATTATCGCTAATCTGACGGAAGGCGCCAGCCGCAAACAGCTTAAAGATGCCGAGGCGCTGTATGGTCTGTTGAAAGACGAGATGGGCGAGATTCTGGCGAAGGTAGACGAACCGCTTAATATTGAAGGTAAAACGCCTTTTGTTATTCTGATGGTTGGCGTGAACGGCGTGGGTAAAACCACCACTATCGGTAAACTGGCGCGCCAGTTTGAGCAGCAGGGTAAATCAGTGATGCTGGCGGCGGGGGATACTTTCCGCGCGGCGGCGGTCGAACAGCTACAGGTCTGGGGACAGCGTAACAACATTCCGGTTATCGCCCAGCATACCGGCGCGGACTCCGCCTCGGTGATTTTTGACGCTATCCAGGCCGCGAAGGCGCGTAATGTGGATGTGTTAATTGCCGATACGGCAGGGCGTCTGCAGAACAAGTCGCACCTGATGGAAGAGCTGAAAAAAATCGTTCGCGTCATGAAAAAGCTGGACGAAGAAGCGCCACATGAAGTTATGCTGACCATTGACGCCAGCACCGGACAGAACGCGGTAAGCCAGGCCAAACTGTTCCATGAAGCGGTAGGCTTAACCGGTATTACCCTGACCAAGCTGGACGGTACGGCGAAAGGCGGGGTGATTTTCTCGGTAGCTGACCAGTTTGGCATTCCTATCCGTTACATTGGCGTGGGCGAACGTATCGAGGATTTGCGTCCGTTTAAGGCGGACGATTTTATTGAGGCACTTTTTGCCCGAGAGGATTAACAATGATTCGCTTTGAACATGTCAGCAAGGCCTATCTCGGCGGGAGACAAGCGCTGCAGGGAGTGACATTCCATATGCGGCCAGGCGAGATGGCGTTTCTGACCGGCCACTCCGGCGCGGGGAAAAGTACCCTGCTGAAGCTAATCTGTGGGATTGAGCGGCCCAGCGCCGGCAAAATCTTCTTCAGCGGGCATGATATTACGCGCCTGAAAAACCGCGAAGTGCCGTTTTTGCGCCGCCAGATTGGGATGATTTTCCAGGATCACCATCTGCTGATGGATCGCACGGTCTATGACAATGTGGCGATACCGTTAATCATTGCCGGCGCCAGCGGCGATGATATCCGTCGTCGTGTGTCGGCGGCGCTGGATAAGGTTGGACTACTGGACAAAGCGAGAAACTTCCCTATTCAACTCTCCGGAGGCGAACAACAGCGCGTGGGCATCGCCCGCGCGGTGGTCAATAAGCCAGCGGTATTGCTGGCGGATGAACCGACCGGGAACCTGGACGACGCGTTGTCGGAAGGGATTTTACGTCTGTTTGAAGAGTTTAACCGCGTAGGGGTGACGGTACTGATGGCGACGCACGATATTGGACTTATCTCCCGTCGTTCCTATAGGCAGCTCGTCCTGAGCGATGGACATCTGCATGGAGGCCTGGCCAATGAATAGGCGCGACGCGATTAACCAAATCAGGCAGTTCGGCGGACGGCTGGATCGACTGCGTAAGTCTCGCGGCGGAACAGGCGGCGGGCGCAACGCGCCAGGACGCCAGAAGCCGACACCGAAACCGAACTCACGTAAAACGAATGTCTTTAATGAACAGGTGCGCTATGCCTGGCACGGCGCGCTGCAAGATCTGAAAAGCAAACCGCTGGCGACGTTTCTGACGGTGATGGTGATCGCCATCTCCCTGACGCTGCCCAGCGTCTGTTACATGGTCTATAAGAACGTCAACCAGGCGGCGACTCAGTATTATCCGTCGCCGCAGATCACCGTTTATCTGCAAAAAACGCTGGATGATGACGCGGCGGCGCGGGTTGTTGGGCAGCTTCAGGCCGAGCAGGGCGTTGAGAAGGTCAACTACCTGTCCCGTGAGGACGCGCTGGGAGAATTCCGCAACTGGTCGGGTTTTGGCGGCGCGCTGGACATGCTGGAAGAGAACCCGCTGCCGGCGGTAGCGGTGGTGATCCCCAAGCTGGACTTCCAGAGTACCGCCTCGCTTAATACGCTGCGCGACCGTATCTCGCAGATTAACGGCATTGACGAAGTCCGCATGGATGATAGCTGGTTTGCGCGCCTGGCGGCGCTCACCGGGCTGGTGGGCCGCGTGTCGGCGATGATCGGCGTGCTGATGGTCGCGGCGGTCTTCCTCGTTATCGGCAACAGCGTGCGCCTGAGCATTTTTGCCCGTCGCGATACCATTAACGTGCAAAAGCTGATTGGCGCGACCGATGGCTTTATCCTGCGTCCGTTCCTCTACGGCGGCGCGTTGCTCGGTTTTTCCGGCGCGTTTCTTTCACTGATATTGTCTGAAATTTTGGTGATGCGTTTATCATCGGCGGTGACTGAAGTGGCGCAGGTCTTCGGCACGAAGTTTGATCTCAACGGTTTATCGTTCGATGAGTGCCTGTTGCTGCTGCTGGTCTGTTCCATGATTGGCTGGATCGCCGCCTGGCTGGCCACGGTGCAACATTTACGTCACTTTACTCCCGATTGATAAAATCGTGGTATAATCTTTCCCTGCAATGGGCTTCCGTTCGCAGGGAAAGAGTCCCTGTTGTCTCTTCCCCGCGCGTCATCTTTATGTCACAAGATTTGTGCAAATTATGCACAGTGTTACATTGAACTTGTGGATAAAATCACTGTCTGATAAAAGAGTGGGTGATATTCTCGTTGCTCATCGGCTTTGGCACGGTTGTTGCTCGCTGACGGTGCCAGGCAATACTGATTGAGAGGATTTGAATGACCAAAGAAATGCAAAATTTAGCTTTAGCCCCTGTTGGCAACCTGGAATCTTATATCCGGGCGGCGAACGCGTGGCCGATGTTATCGGCTGACGAGGAGCGGGCATTGGCTGAAAGGCTGCATTACCAGGGCGATCTGGAAGCAGCTAAAACGCTGATCCTGTCTCACCTGCGCTTTGTTGTTCATATTGCTCGTAACTATGCGGGCTATGGTCTGCCGCAGGCGGATTTGATCCAGGAAGGCAACATCGGCCTGATGAAAGCCGTACGTCGTTTTAACCCGGAAGTAGGCGTGCGCCTGGTTTCCTTCGCCGTACACTGGATTAAAGCAGAAATTCACGAATACGTGCTGCGTAACTGGCGTATCGTTAAAGTCGCAACCACGAAAGCGCAGCGTAAGCTGTTCTTTAATCTGCGTAAAACCAAGCAGCGTCTGGGCTGGTTTAATCAGGATGAGGTTGAAATGGTGGCGCGCGAACTGGGTGTTTCCAGTAAAGACGTGCGTGAGATGGAGTCGCGTATGGCGGCGCAGGACATGACGTTTGACATGTCTTCGGACGATGAGTCCGACAGCCAGCCAATGGCGCCGGTGCTGTATCTGCAGGATAAATCGTCTAACTTTGCCGACGGCATTGAAGACGATAACTGGGAAGAGCAGGCCGCCAACCGACTGACCGACGCGATGCAGGGGCTCGACGAGCGTAGCCAGGATATTATCCGCGCTCGCTGGCTGGACGAAGACAATAAGTCTACGTTGCAGGAGCTGGCCGATCGTTACGGCGTCTCCGCTGAGCGTGTGCGCCAGCTTGAAAAGAACGCCATGAAAAAGCTTCGCGCTGCGATCGAAGCGTAATCTTCGCGAATTGCCAATGAACCCTCGAATGTGAATTCGGGGGTTTTGTTTTTTGTAGGCCGGATAAGGCGTTTACCCTGCCATCCGGCAACACGTTTGCCCGATGGCACTTCGCTTATCGGGCCTACGGGCCCTTCCTCTCCCCCACCGACACAAATCTGTTATCTGGATGTAAATTTAGCTATTCCAAAATAATAAAAATCGGGTATGTTTTAGCAGAGTATGCTGCTAAAGCACGGGTAGCTAGCCAATAATCGAAATAAAGTGCTGAACAATAACACCACAACACACGTAACAACCAGAATAATGGGGATTATCAGGATGAATATGAAGGGTAAAACGTTATTGGCAGGATGTATCGCCCTGTCATTAAGCCATATGGCATTCGCAGAGGACATTAAAGTCGCGGTTGTCGGCGCGATGTCCGGTCCGGTGGCGCAGTATGGCGACCAGGAATTTACCGGTGCGGAGCAGGCAATTGCCGATATCAATGCGAAAGGCGGTATTAAAGGCGATAAGCTCGTCGCGGTGAAATATGACGACGCCTGCGACCCGAAACAGGCGGTAGCTGTCGCTAACAAAGTGGTGAACGACGGCATCAAGTATGTTATCGGACACTTATGCTCCTCTTCCACACAGCCAGCCTCTGATATCTACGAAGACGAAGGTATCCTGATGATAACCCCGGCGGCGACCGCGCCGGAGCTGACCGCACGCGGCTATAAGCTGGTTTTGCGCACCACCGGTCTGGACTCTGACCAGGGGCCAACGGCGGCAAAGTATATTCTGGAGAAGGTAAAACCGCAGCGCATCGCGATTATCCACGATAAGCAGCAGTACGGCGAAGGGCTGGCGCGCGCGGTGCAGGACGGTCTGAAGAAAGGCGGCGTTAACGTCGTATTCTTTGACGGCATCACCGCCGGCGAAAAAGATTTCTCCACTCTGGTAGCGCGTCTGAAAAAAGAGAATATCGACTTTGTCTACTACGGCGGTTATCACCCGGAAATGGGGCAGATCCTGCGTCAGTCTCGCGCCGCAGGGCTGAAAACCCAGTTTATGGGGCCGGAAGGGGTGGCGAACGTGTCGCTGTCTAACATCGCCGGAGAGTCGGCGGAAGGCTTACTGGTCACCAAACCGAAGAACTACGATCAGGTGCCAGCGAACAAACCGATTGTGGATGCCATCAAAGCCAAGAAACAAGATCCTAGCGGCGCATTCGTGTGGACCACCTACGCCGCGCTGCAATCGTTGCAGGCGGGGCTGAACCACTCCGACGATCCGGCGGAAATCGCCAAATACCTGAAAGGCGCCACGGTCGACACCGTAATGGGACCGCTGTCGTGGGATGAGAAAGGCGATCTGAAAGGATTTGAGTTCGGCGTGTTTGACTGGCATGCGAATGGTACGGCGACAGACGCTAAGTGATTTTCTGGCGCCTTTCGCGCTGCAGGTGAGTTGGCTACGTTATTCAACCCCGGTCACTTACTTATGTAAGCTCCCGGGGATTTCATAACTTGCCGCCTGCCTGCAACGCGAAATTCTTGGAAAATTGCGAGGTGGTTTTTATCTTTTCTCCCGGCATGTAGGCCGGATAAGCGTCAGCGCCATCCGGCTTTCTTTTAGCGCTTCTCCCAGCCGTCATGCTGGGCGGTAAAACCTAACGCCTGCATAAACGCGGCCATCACGCTGCGGTCTTCAACACCGACATCCGCCATCCACCACGACGAGACGTTGGGATTATCGCGGATGACTTCTTCTACCAGGTATTGCCCGACGCCGCGGCGACGGGTGATTTCACGCACGCGTAAGGAATCCAGCGCGCCCTGCGTTCCGCTCAGCGTCACTCTTACGGCGCCCAACAAACGCTCATTAAACCGCGCGGCATAAATCCGGTGCGTTTCATCTACGCTTAATGAGGAGGCGGAATATTCCGGCCAGATTTTGCCCAGATCGATCTGATCCTGAGCGCTAAAGTGTTCTAAACGAAGAATGGTCAGCTTCATCGACGGCTTGTCCCGATTTCAAAAGATGCGATCAGTGTACCGAAACAGGCAGGCCAGATGCTTTCTCTTTTTTGTGTCATTTACCAGGTTATTAATTTTTTAACAACGATAATTACAGTTTGAAGCATTAGAGAATGGAAAACAGGCAGCATAATTCCCTGAATGCTAGTGAATTATTCCGCTTAATATGCCGTTATTTTATGCTGACAAGCATGCTTTTTTTTGTTTATCTATAGCGAAAAGCAGAATATTATCTTTTCTTAATAGACTGAAAAATAGAGATTTTAATCTTATTATGCTTTAAATGCTGCGCTAACTCATTAATGAGTCAGTAAAAAGCGCACCATTTATAAAAAGTACAGTCTGCTTTTTAACCAGCAAAAAACAAAACATATAACATCACGAATGGGGATACAGGCACATGAAACGGAAAGCGAAAACAATAATCGCAGGGATTGTTGCATTAGCAGTCTCGCAGGGGGCAATGGCAGATGATATTAAAGTCGCCATAGTCGGGGCGATGTCCGGCCCGGTAGCGCAATGGGGCGATATGGAATTTAACGGCGCGCGCCAGGCCATTAAAGACATCAACGCGAAAGGCGGGATTAAAGGCGATAAGCTGGTCGGCGTAGAGTACGATGATGCCTGCGATCCAAAACAGGCGGTGGCGGTGGCCAACAAAATCGTTAACGACGGTATTCAGTACGTTATTGGTCACTTGTGTTCTTCTTCTACTCAGCCAGCATCCGATATCTATGAAGATGAAGGTATTCTGATGATCTCCCCGGGGGCGACTAACCCGGAGCTGACCCAGCGCGGCTATCAGTACATTATGCGTACCGCCGGCCTGGACTCCTCCCAGGGGCCAACGGCCGCGAAATACATCCTGGAAACGGTGAAACCGCAGCGCATCGCTATCATTCACGATAAACAGCAATACGGCGAAGGACTGGCGCGCTCCGTGCAGGATGGCCTGAAGCAGGGCAATGCCAATATTGTCTTTTTTGATGGTATTACCGCTGGCGAAAAAGATTTCTCCGCCCTGATTGCCCGCTTGCAAAAAGAGAATATCGACTTTGTGTATTACGGCGGCTACTACCCGGAAATGGGGCAGATGCTACGCCAGGCGCGGGCTAATGGCCTGAAAACGCAATTTATGGGGCCGGAAGGCGTAGGTAACGCGTCGCTGTCCAATATTGCGGGCGGTGCGGCGGAAGGCATGTTGGTGACGATGCCAAAACGTTATGACCAGGACCCGGCGAATAAAGCGATTGTCGAAGCGCTGAAAGCCGACAAGAAAGATCCCAGCGGTCCGTACGTCTGGATCACCTACGCCGCCGTCCAGTCACTGGCGACCGCAATGACGCGTAGCGCCAGCCATGCTCCGCTGGATCTGGTGAAAGATCTTAAAGCTAACGGGGCTGATACCGTTATTGGGCCGCTGAAATGGGATGAAAAAGGCGATCTTAAGGGATTTGAATTTGGCGTCTTCCAGTGGCACGCCGACGGCTCGTCAACCGTCGCGAAGTAATGCCAGAAGATAAGTTATCCCACCGCCCGCACGCCGGGCGGGTTTAAAAAGGTTACCTTATGTCCGAGCAGTTTCTCTATTTCTTGCAGCAGATGTTTAACGGCGTCACGCTGGGGAGCACCTACGCGCTGATTGCTATCGGTTATACGATGGTGTACGGCATTATCGGCATGATCAACTTCGCTCATGGCGAGGTGTATATGATCGGCAGCTACGTCTCTTTTATGATCATCGCCGCGCTAATGATGATGGGAATAGACACCAGTTGGCTCCTGGTGGCCGCTGGATTTATCGGCGCGATTATTATTGCCAGCGCCTACGGCTGGAGTATCGAGCGAGTCGCTTACCGGCCCGTGCGCAACTCCAAGCGCCTGATTGCCCTGATTTCCGCCATCGGGATGTCCATCTTCCTGCAAAACTACGTCAGCCTGACGGAAGGTTCGCGCGACGTGGCGTTACCCAGCCTGTTTAACGGCCAGTGGATTGTGGGCAGCAGCGAAAACTTTTCCGCGTCCATCACCACCATGCAGGCGGTTATCTGGATAGTCACCTTTCTGGCTATGCTGGCGCTCACCATTTTCATTCGCTACTCCCGGATGGGCCGCGCCTGCCGCGCCTGCGCGGAGGATCTGAAAATGGCCAGCCTGCTCGGCATTAATACCGACCGCGTCATTGCGCTAACGTTTGTTATCGGCGCGGCAATGGCGGCGGTGGCGGGCGTGCTGCTCGGTCAGTTCTATGGCGTAATTAACCCCTACATCGGTTTTATGGCCGGGATGAAAGCGTTCACCGCGGCGGTGCTGGGCGGGATTGGCAGCATTCCGGGCGCGATGATCGGCGGTCTGATTTTGGGCGTCGCCGAAGCGCTCTCGTCTGCATATTTAAGTACCGAATATAAAGATGTCGTATCGTTCGCTCTGCTGATTCTGGTACTGCTGGTGATGCCGACCGGTATCCTGGGGCGTCCGGAGGTAGAGAAAGTATGAAACCGATGCATATTGCGATGGCTCTGTTCTCTGCGGCGATGTTCTTCGTTCTGGCTGGCGTCTTCATGGGCGTACAACTGGAGCTGGACGGCACCAAACTGGTGGTGGATACCGCCGCCGACATCCGCTGGCAGTGGATCTTTATCGGTACGGCAGTGGTTTTTTTCTTTCAGTTGCTGCGTCCGATGTTCCAGAAAGCGGTGAAGCACGTCTCCGGACCGAAGTTTATTCTGCCGGCGATCGATGGCTCTACCGTTAAGCAAAAGCTGTTTCTGATGGCGCTGCTGGTTATCGCCGTGGCATGGCCGTTTATGGTGTCGCGCGGTAGCGTCGATATCGCCACCATGACCATGATTTATATCATCCTCGGTCTGGGGCTGAACGTGGTGGTGGGGCTGTCCGGTCTGCTGGTATTGGGCTACGGCGGCTTTTACGCCATCGGCGCTTATACCTTTGCGCTGCTCAACCACTATTATGGTTTGGGTTTCTGGACCTGCCTGCCGCTGGCGGGACTGGTCTCCGCCGCTGCTGGTTTCCTGCTCGGCTTCCCGGTACTGCGTCTGCGCGGCGACTATCTGGCGATTGTGACGCTCGGCTTCGGCGAAATCGTCCGTATCCTGCTGCTCAACAACACGGAAATTACCGGCGGCCCGAACGGTATCAGCCAGATCCCCAAACCGACGCTATTTGGTCTGGAGTTTAGCCGCAACACCCGAGAAGGCGGCTGGGATACCTTCAGCAATTTCTTTGGCGTGAAGTACGACCCATCCGACCGGGTCATTTTCCTCTATCTGGTGGCCCTGTTGCTGGTGGTCCTGTCGCTGTTTGTCATTAACCGCCTGCTGCGTATGCCGTTGGGCCGGGCGTGGGAAGCGTTGCGTGAAGATGAGATCGCCTGTCGCTCATTAGGTTTAAGCCCGACGCGCATCAAGCTGACCGCTTTTACTATCAGCGCCGCGTTTGCCGGTTTCGCCGGGACGTTGTTTGCCGCCCGCCAGGGCTTTGTCAGCCCGGAATCCTTCACCTTCGCCGAATCCGCCTTCGTGCTGGCGATTGTGGTGCTGGGCGGAATGGGCTCGCAGTTTGCGGTGATCCTGGCGGCGGTTCTGCTGGTGGTGTCGCGCGAATTGATGCGCGACTTCAACGAATACAGCATGTTGATGCTCGGCGGTTTGATGGTGTTGATGATGATCTGGCGCCCGCAGGGATTGCTGCCGATGACGCGTCCGCAGTTGAAGCTGAAAAGTGGTCAGGCGAAAGGAGAGCAGGCATGAGTCAGCCATTATTAGCGGTTAACGGCCTGATGATGCGCTTTGGCGGTTTGCTGGCGGTCAACAATGTATCGCTGGAATTGCGTGAGCGGGAAATTGTGTCGCTGATTGGCCCTAACGGCGCGGGTAAAACGACGGTGTTTAACTGCCTGACCGGTTTTTATAAGCCGACAGGCGGTACGATCATGTTGCGCGAGCGGCATCTGGAAGGATTGCCGGGCCAGCAGATCGCCCGCATGGGCGTGGTACGTACTTTCCAGCATGTGCGCCTGTTTCGCGAAATGACGGTGATTGAAAACCTGCTAGTGGCGCAGCACCAGCAACTGAAAACGGGCCTCTTTTCTGGCCTGTTGAAAACGCCCGCTTTCCGCCGCGCGCAAAGCGAAGCGCTGGACCAGACCGCGCGGCGACCTGGCTTGAGCGTATTGGCCTGCTGGAACATGCCAACCGCCAGGCCAGTAATCTGGCCTACGGCGACCAGCGCCGGCTGGAGATTGCCCGCTGCATGGTGACGCAGCCAGAAATTCTGATGCTCGACGAACCGGCGGCCGGCCTTAACCCGAAAGAGACCAAAGAGCTGGATGAGCTGATTGCCGAACTACGTAACCATCACAACACTACTATCTTGCTGATTGAACACGATATGAAGCTGGTGATGGGCATTTCCGATCGCATTTACGTGGTGAACCAGGGCACGCCGCTGGCGAACGGCACGCCGGAAGAGATCCGCAACAACCCGGACGTCATCCGCGCTTATCTGGGTGAGGCATAAGATGGAAAAAACGATGTTAACGTTTGAAAAAGTCAGCGCCCACTACGGCAAGATTCAGGCGCTGCACGACGTCAGTCTGCACATCAACCAGGGGGAAATCGTTACCCTGATTGGCGCTAACGGCGCGGGGAAAACGACGCTGCTTGGCACCTTGTGCGGCGATCCGCGCGCCTCCAGCGGACGGGTGGTGTTTGACGGTAAAGACATCACCGACTGGCAGACGGCGAAAATCATGCGTGAAGCGGTGGCGATAGTGCCGGAAGGGCGGCGCGTCTTCTCGCGGATGACGGTGGAAGAGAATCTGGCGATGGGCGGTTTTTTTGCCGAGCGCGATCGGTTTCAGGAGCGTATCAAGTGGGTGTACGAGCTGTTTCCGCGCCTGCATGAGCGCCGTATCCAGCGAGCGGGCACCATGTCCGGCGGCGAACAGCAGATGCTGGCGATTGGCCGCGCGCTGATGAGCCAGCCGAGGCTATTGCTGCTGGATGAACCGTCGCTGGGGCTGGCGCCGATCATCATCCAGCAGATCTTCGACACCATTGAGCAGTTGCGCGAGCAGGGTATGACCATCTTCCTTGTCGAGCAGAACGCCAACCAGGCGCTGAAGCTCGCCGACCGCGGTTATGTGCTGGAAAACGGCCACGTAGTGCTATCCGATACCGGTGATGCGCTGCTGGCGAACGAAGCGGTGCGCAGCGCCTATCTGGGCGGTTAGACTGTGCCAGGGGGAAGCGCGTGCGCCGCCCCCCGGTAACGGCAAGCGGTAAAATTTTTCAAAAGAGCCTGATGGCTCTTTTTTTGTACATGTTTGTTGTACAATAAACATGTACAACTGGGGAGGTGTTTATGCGTACGGTTAACTATAGCGAAGCGCGGCAAAATCTGGCCGAAGTCCTGGAAAGCGCGGTAACGGCGGGCCCTGTCACCATCACGCGTCGTGGGCATAAGTCCGCAGTGATCATCAGCGCCGAGGAGTTTGAGCGTTATCAGACGGCGCGAATGGATGATGAGTTTGCTGCCATTATGGCGGTTCATGGCAATGAGCTCAGGAAGCTGGCGGATAAATGACCCTACAACTTATCTCAGCGGAAGAGATAATTCAGTTTCACGACAGGCTTCTCCGCGTTACGCCTGGTGTAACAGGCATGCCTGATCCTGGCCGCGCGGAAGCGCTAATGTATCGGGTACTCAATCAAATCGAATATGAAGGGGTGACCGACGTGTGGCTGCTGGCGGCAATGCATTTGCTCGCTATATCCCGTGGGCATATCTTCAATGATGGTAACAAACGTACCGCCTTATTTATTACGCTGCTGTTTTTAAAGCGTAACGGGATCTCACTCGCTGCGAATCCGGATTTTGTCGATATGACAGTCGATGCGGCGGCAGGGCGGCTTACGCTGGAGCAAATTGCCGTTCGCTTACGTGCCTGAGACGTTAATCCCGGCGACGCTCCGCCTGGTTGGGTTACGGCATGTGCGCCGCCCCCGAGAATAATGTCGTACCTATCCGTGCCGTAGCTCCCACTTTTCTTTTCCGGCGCTTTCACTGCCTTGCCATCTCTCTGTCGCCTTACTATCTTTTTTTTGTAATAAAAAAGTTATTTTTCTGTCATTCGAGCATGTCATGTTACCCCCGCGAACATAAAACGCGTGATATCGCGCATCCCGGCACAAAAAGAGAGATAACCGATGATATCGTTACGACATACAGCTTTAGGACTGGCGCTGAGTCTGGCATTTACGGGTCAGGCGTTGGCCGTCACCACTATTCCATTCTGGCATTCAATGGAAGGGGAGTTAGGCAAAGAAGTTGATTCACTGGCGCAACGTTTCAACCAGGCCAATCCGGATTACAAAATCGTTCCGGTCTATAAGGGGAACTATGAACAGAACCTGAGCGTCGGGATCGCGGCATTCCGTACCGGCAACGCGCCGGCAATATTGCAGGTTTATGAGGTTGGGACAGCGACCATGATGGCCTCGAAAGCCATTAAGCCGGTTTATGAAGTGTTTAAAGACGCCGGTATTAACTTTGACGAGTCCCAGTTTGTACCAACCGTTGCAGGCTACTACACCGATGCTAAAAGCGGGCATCTGCTCTCCCAGCCCTTTAACAGCTCCACGCCGGTACTGTACTACAACAAAGACGCCTTTAAGAAAGCCGGTTTAGATCCGGAACAGCCGCCGAAAACCTGGCAGGAGCTGGCTGACTATACCGCGAAACTGAGAGCGGCAGGCATGAAATGCGGTTACGCCAGCGGTTGGCAAGGTTGGATCCAACTGGAAAACTTCAGCGCCTGGAACGGTCTCCCCTTCGCCAGTAAAAACAATGGTTTTGACGGTACAGATGCGGTGCTGGAGTTTAATAAGCCAGAGCAGGTGAAACATATCGCGCTGCTGGAAGAGATGAATAAAAAAGGCGATTTTAGCTATGTTGGGCGTAAGGACGAGTCTACCGAGAAGTTTTATAACGGTGACTGCGCGATGACAACCGCGTCCTCCGGCTCGCTCGCCAATATCCGCCAGTATGCCAAATTTAACTATGGCGTGGGTATGATGCCGTACGACGCGGATATCAAGGGCGCGCCGCAAAACGCTATTATCGGCGGAGCCAGCCTATGGGTCATGCAGGGTAAAGATAAAGAAACCTATACCGGCGTCGCCAAATTCCTCGACTTCCTGGCAAAACCGGAAAACGCTGCTGAATGGCATCAAAAAACCGGCTACCTGCCGATTACCACCGCCGCCTACGAGCTGACCCGCGAGCAGGGTTATTACGATAAAAACCCCGGTGCGGATATCGCCACTCGCCAGATGTTGAATAAGCCGCCGTTACCCTTCACCAAAGGCTTGCGTCTGGGCAATATGCCGCAGATTCGTACCATCGTGGACGAAGAGCTGGAAAGCGTCTGGACCGGGAAGAAAACCCCACAACAGGCGTTGGATACCGCAGTGGATCGCGGGAATCAGTTGCTGCGTCGTTTTGAGAAAGCGAGCAAATCTTAAGTGTATAAGTGCCTGATGGCGCTGCGCTTATCAGGCCTACAGCGTTTGTAGGCCGGATAAGGTGCTTGCACCGCCATCCGGCACCTTCCAGGAAAAGAATCTTCATGTCATCATCCCGTCCGGTGTTCCGCTCGCGCTGGCTGCCGTATTTACTGGTTGCTCCGCAGTTGGTTATCACCGTTATTTTCTTTATCTGGCCTGCGGGCGAAGCGCTGTGGTATTCGCTGCAAAGCGTCGATCCGTTTGGTTTTTCCAGCCAATTTGTCGGGCTGGAGAATTTCGTCGCGCTTTTTCACGACAGTTATTATCTCGATGCCTTCTGGACGACGATTAAATTCAGCGCGCTGGTCACGTTTAGCGGCCTGCTGGTCTCGTTGTTTTTCGCCGCCCTGGTGGATTACGTGGTGCGCGGCAGCCGTTTTTATCAGACGCTGATGCTGCTGCCTTATGCCGTCGCGCCCGCCGTCGCCGCCGTATTGTGGATTTTCCTGTTTAACCCGGGGCGGGGATTAATCACCCATTTCCTCGGCGAATTCGGCTATGACTGGAACCACGCGCAAAACAGCGGTCAGGCGATGTTCCTGGTGGTATTTGCGTCAGTCTGGAAGCAGATTAGTTACAACTTTTTATTCTTCTTTGCCGCGCTGCAATCCATTCCCCGCTCGCTGGTGGAAGCGGCGGCCATTGACGGCGCCGGGCCGATTCGTCGTTTCTTCCGGCTTTCTTTGCCGCTTATTGCGCCGGTCAGTTTCTTCCTGCTGGTGGTCAACCTGGTGTACGCCTTTTTCGACACCTTCCCGGTGATTGACGCCGCGACCGCCGGCGGGCCGGTACAAGCCACCACGACGCTGATTTATAAGATTTATCGCGAAGGGTTTACCGGCCTGGATCTCTCGGCGTCCGCCGCGCAGTCGGTGGTGTTGATGTTCCTCGTCATCATTCTGACGGTGGTGCAGTTCCGCTATGTGGAAAGTAAGGTGCGTTACCAATGATAGAGAATCGTCGCGGGCTGACAATATTCAGCCATACCATGCTGATTCTGGGGATCGCGGTCATTTTGTTTCCGCTGTATGTCGCGTTTGTCGCGGCGACGCTGGACGACCGCGCGGTGTTTGAGACGCCGATGACGCTGCTTCCCGGCACGCAGTTACTGGAGAATATCAAAACTATTTGGGTCAACGGCGTCGGTGTTAATAGCGCGCCATTCTGGCTGATGATGCTTAACAGTTTCATTATGGCGTTCAGCATTACGGTAGGCAAAATCACGGTATCTATGCTTTCCGCATTCGCCATCGTCTGGTTTCGTTTTCCCCTGCGTAACCTGTTCTTCTGGATGATTTTTATCACCCTGATGTTGCCGGTTGAAGTGCGTATCTTCCCGACGGTGGAAGTGATCGCCAACCTGAAAATGCTCGACAGCTATGCCGGTCTGACGCTACCGCTGATGGCGTCCGCTACCGCCACTTTCCTGTTTCGTCAGTTCTTTATGACGCTTCCGGATGAACTGGTGGAGGCGGCCCGTATTGACGGCGCGTCGCCGATGCGCTTTTTCCGCGACATCGTGTTGCCGCTGTCAAAAACCAACCTGGCGGCGTTATTCGTCATCACCTTTATCTACGGCTGGAACCAGTATCTGTGGCCGCTGTTGATTATCACCGACGTGAATCTTGGCACTGCCGTAGCGGGTATCAAAGGGATGATCGCCACTGGCGAAGGTACCACGCAATGGAACCAGGTGATGGCGGCAATGCTGCTGACCCTTATTCCCCCGGTTGTCATCGTTTTAGCCATGCAGCGCGCGTTTGTGCGTGGCCTGGTCGATAGTGAGAAATAAAATGGCTGGTTTAAAACTACAGGCAGTAACCAAAAGCTGGGACGGCAAAACCCAGGTCATTCAACCGCTGACGCTGGACGTGGCGGATGGCGAATTTATCGTGATGGTCGGGCCGTCCGGCTGCGGCAAATCAACGTTGTTGCGGATGGTGGCTGGTCTGGAACGCGTGACCAGCGGCGATATCTGGATTGATCGCAAACGGGTCACCGAGATGGAGCCCAAAGATCGCGGCATCGCGATGGTATTTCAGAACTATGCTCTCTATCCCCATATGAGCGTAGAGGAGAACATGGCGTGGGGACTAAAAATTCGTGGTATGAGCAAAGCGCATATTGAAGAACGTGTGCGGGAGGCGGCGCGCATTCTGGAGCTGGACGGCCTGCTTAAACGCCGTCCACGCGAGCTTTCCGGCGGTCAACGGCAGCGCGTGGCAATGGGGCGCGCGATCGTCCGCGAGCCGGCAGTCTTTTTATTCGACGAACCGCTCTCTAACCTCGACGCCAAGCTGCGCGTGCAGATGCGTCTGGAGTTACAACATCTGCATCGTCGCCTTCGTACCACCTCGCTCTATGTTACTCACGATCAGGTAGAGGCGATGACGCTGGCCCAGCGGGTGATGGTGATGAATAAAGGCGTCGCAGAACAGATTGGCACGCCGGTAGAGGTGTATGAAAAACCGGCCAGTCGCTTCGTGGCGAGCTTTATTGGCAGCCCGGCGATGAATCTGTTGGACGGCGTTATCAGCGCTTCCGGCGACCGTTTCGAATTGCCTGGCGGTCTGGCGTTGCCGATAAGTGCGGACTATCGGGGTCATGCCGGACGTAAAATGACGCTGGGTATCCGCCCGGAGCATATTGCGTTAAGCTCGCAGGCGGAAGGCGGCGTGCCGTTAACGGTAGACACGCTGGAGATTCTGGGCGCGGATAATCTGGCGCATGGGCGCTGGGGCGATCAGAAACTGGTGGTGCGGTTGGCGCATCAGCAGCGCCCGGCGGCGGGCAGTACGCTATGGCTGCATCTGCCGGAACATCAGCGGCATCTTTTTGATGGCGAAACAGGACAACGTGTATGAGTAACTGGCCTTATCCCCACATTGTCGCCCATCGCGGCGGCGGTAAACTGGCGCCGGAAAACACTCTGGCGGCGATTGACGTGGGCGCGCGATACGGGCACACCATGATTGAGTTTGATGCCAAGCTGTCGAAAGACGGCGAAATTTTCCTGCTGCATGACGATAACCTGGAGCGCACCAGCAACGGTTGGGGCGTGGCGGGCGAGTTGAACTGGCAGGATTTATTGCGTGTGGACGCTGGCGGTTGGTTTAGCGGCGAATTTAAAGGCGAGCCGCTGCCGCTGCTCTCGCAGGTGGCGGAGCGTTGCCGTAAACACGGCATGATGGCGAATATTGAGATCAAACCGACAACGGGGAGCGGAAAGCTAACAGGACGCGTCGTGGCGTTGGCCGCCCGCGAACTGTGGGCCGGGATGACGCCGCCGCTGCTTTCTTCCTTTGAGATAGAGGCGCTGGAGGCGGCGCAGGCGGCAGCACCTGAACTGCCGCGCGGGTTACTGCTGGATAAATGGCGTGAAGACTGGCGTGAACTGACGACCCGTCTGGGCTGTGTTTCCCTCCATCTCAACCATAAATTACTCGATGAGACGCGAGTGCAAGAGATTAAGGCCGCGGGTCTGCGGATTCTGGTGTATACCGTCAATCAGCCCCAGCGGGCGGCAGAGCTGCTGCGCTGGGGCGTGGATTGTATCTGCACCGATCGCATTGATGACATCGGCCCTCACTTTCAGTTTTAAGGGCTGATAGTTTTCAGCGGGATGTCAGGCTGCGGCGTCCCGCTGTCCTGCTGCAACATTGGCTGGGAATGGTTTAGCATCCGGTCCGGATTTCCGCTGCCGCTGAGCATTCCGCCCTGCGTATTGGGCAGCGTTTGCTGACCGAGCATACCGTTGCCCGGCTGTCCCTGCTGAACCCGCTGCGTATTGGCATTCAACTGCGACTGTAGATTTTGCTGCTGGCTGCGCGCCTGCGTTTGCATCTGTTGTTTCAACATACCCTGCTGCTGAATCTGCTGCGTTTGCATCTGCGTCTGCATACGCTGCTGGCTGGGGATCTGATAACCTGGCTGATTAGGATTATTCATAGTGTTAATTGGCTGGGCCAATACAGCAAAGGGTAACAAAGCCGTAATAAGTAGTAAGCGTTTCATTGTCGTCTCCTCCCGATGAGGCCTCTTTTTAAGTGTACCTCTATTTCGCCATGATGATGATTTTTTAAGCGTTGTGGACCAGGATTTAACGGGACATACACCCATTTATCTGGAGAAAAACAACGATGAAACCAACGTTTATGCGCTGGGTGGCGATCGCCGCTCTGCTGGCCGGGGGGACGTTTAGCGCGGTGGCCAATCCTCCCGTCGCGCCGCCAGTCTCCTATGGTGTTGAAGAAGATGTCTTTCATCCTGTGCGGGCGACGCAAGGGATGGTGGCGTCCGTGGATGCAATGGCGACGCAGGTTGGCGTGGATATCTTAAAGCAGGGCGGTAATGCCGTGGATGCCGCCGTCGCCGTGGGCTATGCGCTGGCTGTCACGCATCCGCAAGCCGGAAATCTGGGCGGCGGGGGATTTATGCTGCTGCGCACTAAAGATGGCGCTACCACGACGATCGATTTTCGTGAAATGGCGCCTGCTGGCGCGACCCGTGATATGTTCCTCGACGATCAGGGTAACGCCGATGCGAAAAAGTCGCTGACGTCGCATCTGGCATCCGGTACGCCGGGTACCGTGGCGGGGTTCTCGCTGGCGCTGGAGAAATACGGCACGATGCCGCTGAATAAAGTGGTGCGTCCGGCGATGAAGTTGGCGGAAGAGGGTTTTGTGGTTAACGATGCGCTGGCCGACGACTTAAAAACTTACGGCAGCGAAGTGATCCCCAACCATGAGAACAGCAAAGCCATTTTCTGGAAAGACGGCGAGCCGCTGAAAAAAGGCGATAAGCTGGTCCAGAAGAATCTGGCGAAAAGCCTGGAAATGATTGCCGAAAACGGCCCGGATGCGTTTTATAAAGGGGCGATTGCCGACCAGATTGCCGGGGAAATGCACAAGAACGGCGGTCTGATGACCAAAGAGGATTTAGCCAGCTATAAAGCCGTTGAGCGTACGCCAATCAGCGGTGACTATCGCGGGTATCAGGTCTTCTCCATGCCGCCGCCATCCTCGGGCGGTATTCACATCGTACAGATCCTTAATATTCTTGAAAATTTCGACATGAAGAAGTACGGCTTTGGCAGCGCCGATGCCATGCAAATCATGGCGGAAGCGGAAAAATACGCCTACGCTGACCGCTCAGAGTATCTGGGCGATCCGGACTTTGTGAAAGTGCCGTGGCAGGCGCTGACCCACAAAGCCTATGCGAAAACGCTGGCCGATCAAATTGATATCAACAAGGCCAAACCTTCCAGCCAGATAAAACCGGGCAAGCTCGCCCCGTATGAAAGCAACCAGACCACCCACTTCTCGGTGGTGGATAAAGACGGCAATGCCGTGGCGGTGACCTATACCCTGAACACCACCTTCGGCACAGGAATTGTGGCGGGAAATACCGGTATTCTGCTGAATAATCAAATGGATGATTTTTCTGCTAAACCCGGTGTACCTAATGTTTATGGCCTGGTGGGCGGCGATGCTAACGCGGTCGGTCCGAAGAAGCGTCCGCTGTCGTCGATGTCGCCCACTATTATGGTAAAAGATGGCAAAACCTGGCTGGTGACCGGCAGTCCTGGCGGGAGTCGAATCATCACTACCGTGCTGCAAATGGTAGTGAACAGCATTGATTTTGGCATGAACGTCGCCGAAGCGACCAACGCGCCGCGTTTCCATCATCAATGGTTGCCGGACGAACTGCGGGTAGAAAAGGGCTTCAGTCCCGATACGCTGAAGTTGCTGGAACAGAAAGGGCAGAAAGTGGCGCTGAAAGAAGCGATGGGCAGCACCCAAAGTATTATGGTTGGACCGGATGGTGAACTGTATGGCGCTTCCGACCCGCGTTCGGTGGATGATTTAACGGCGGGATACTGATTTTTAATTCCAGGCCCGGTGTCAGACACCGGGCTATTTGCAGATTATGCCGTGAGTAATCGGGCTGGATTATCAATACAAAGCTTGCGCAGAGTATCGTTGTCTACTCCGCGAGCAGCCAGATAGGCGAGGAAGACATTCGGGACAAACCCCCAGCCATTTCCGCCATTTTTCGCCCACATCTGTTTGAGAAAAACATCATGGCTTAAAACGATTTGGTCGGCGTAACCCAGTGCAATCAGATTCGCTACTGCATCTGCGGTCTCCTGAACGCCCGGCGCGACACCTTCTTTTGGAAAGGTGATGTCCAGACCAATCATGTCAAATTCAAGCCATACGCCGCGGTCGAGCATTTTACGTTGATAGACGACATCTTTTCCTGAAGGGTCCGAATGCGCCAGCGAGACTTTTGCCGGAGAGACGTTCATTTCTTCCAGCACGATATCCAGCACCTCATCCCCCAGCCGCAGCCACCCTGGCATATGGATATTCATCGCCGTGTGGGGGTTGTTACATTGTGCCAGAGACGCTGCCCGCAGGCTGTTACGCTCCGCTTGGGTAAACGCGGGGGATACGCCGATTTCACCGATCATGCCAGCGCGAATATCCGTCTCGCCAATACCCTGATTCAGTTCTTTATCAATGAGTGAGGCTAACAGCTCAACAGGTTTATGGATCCGGGTGCTTTCAAATTTCTCCAGATAAGGTCCGGATGACGCAACGATATTCAAACCCGTTTTTAAGGCAACTTCTCGTAGCGCTGAGGCGTCCCGTCCAATGGATTCTGATCCGGTGGCGTCGACAATCGTCCTGCCGCCTAAAAACATAAAGTTATTGATTTCGAAGATAACATCATCAATCTCTTTGCGGTCCATGTTATCGGCGCAGCAGTATGGGTCGTGTTTCAGCCCCCACTGCAGGTCAGCACTGACTTTCTTTCCCACCAGTTGCTGTGAAAAAGCATAATGTGGCTCGTCTACGACCGAAGACAGATCGTTAAACAGATGTTCATGCGGTAGCGTCAGCCCCATATCCGTATGCGCCACCGGGCCTGTTACGGTTTGCAGGAAACCTTTCATTCTGACACCTCCATTCTTTGCGCCATTTTGGATGCTCTGTATTCAGGGATGGTGGTCACAATCGCACCGACTAACGCGAACAGCGTACCGATGATGGTGACCAGGTAGACCGTATTGCCTAATGAAGGGATCAATTCATCAATTAGCACTGAGCCAAGCAGTTGGCCTGCTGTTGACGCTACGCCCAGCATCAATAGTCCTAAGCCTCTCACCAGAATCGCCATTAGCCCGATGGACAGCAGACCCAGCGGACTACCGAGATACATCCACCATGTATCGGGTAACTGGATGGTGACATGGCCTAATGCGATACGTATCGCCAGCGCCGCGCCCAGGACACAAAAGCCGACGATGAAGTTCCATGTAATGGACACCAGCATGGAGCCCGTTGCCTCGGCGACTTTCGCATTCCCCGCAGGCTGCCAGCCAGCGAGTAACCCTGCCAAAAAGGGGAGGATAGCGAGCAGGATAAACGAGGTTGAGTGCCACTGTGGCGACACGACAAAAATGGTGGCGATAACGGCGAACAATGCGCCAGTAATGCGCCATGGCGTAAAATATTTTTTCTCCTCCACACCGATGCCAAAACGGTCGCACAGCAGGCCGGAAAGAAGCAGAGCGGAAATTAATGCCGTTTGAAAGGTGGCAACGCCCAGCGCGCTGGCGGATGCGCCTTCAGAAAATACGACCATCGCCCCGCATAATCCTGCAAACCAATTCCATAGCGGGATTTTTCTCTTTTTAATCAGAGTAGGGATTGAGGCGAATTGCTGGCGTGTTTCTTTGCGCGCAATAATAATAAAAAACATGACGACCAGACCGCTGGCAAACGAGATTACTGCGCAAGCATTACCGTCTTGTAACCAATGTCCTAACTGCCCATTAACGGCAGACTGCATCGGGGAAAGCATACCGGCTAATATGGTGGCAAGCATCAGTAAGGGGGTTGAGTACTTATTCTTGTTCATACATCAATCCTTATATTTTATAAAAGGAGTAACTTTCGTTACTCCATTGTTTTTTATTTTCTGGCGATGAATTGAAGCGTGTTGACCCACAGGTCGGTATAAAATGGCCATGACATAAACTGCTGGGTTCCCCAGTGTGGGGAGCAGTCGCTCATAAAGCAGGCGGTTTTACCCTGTTGGTATTCACCGAACACTAACAATGGGTCATTATTTATTGTTAATACGACATCGGCATCGTCTCTGGCGACGGCCTGGTTATATCCAAGAAATACCGGATAATCTGAGAACCCGTTAACAACAGGATGTTCAGGTGAGACAGCCTCAGCACAGATACCCTCGGGCTTTTCTACCCGGTCATCGCCATCAAGCATAATAACTGGCAGAACCTCAGCAAGAACGGTGTTCTTATAATTGGCTTTTGCCTCAATACCCATGAATGACAGATAACCGCCAATCATGAGTAGTCCACCGCCATTTTTGACGTACTCTTTAATAGACTCCAGAGCGTTTGGTTTTATTTTTAGCTGATAAAATGTCTCGTTTTGCAACAGGAAGGTATTACTACCAATGTCGCTAATAACAATCACATCGTAACGGTTTAATTCGTCAATACTCTCTGGAAAGGCAATTTGTACCGTGTGGGCAGGCATGTAATCAATATCAACGCCGCCCTTCCTCAAGCATTCCAGTAACCATGTGGCGCCTTCTTCATATTTACTGGAGGTGAAACTGTCATAACCTTTTGAATGAATCATATGAATATGCCAGGATTCTCCAATAAAGAGCACCTTTAGTTTTTTCTGCGTATTGTTCATAGTCTGCTCCTTGATTTAGTGAGTAGATATAGTTTGTTTGTAATGTGAACCCTGAATACGATGAAGAACGGAGTCGTTTTCCGGCATATCAGAGGCATTAGGCGTTTCAACCGCAAGTGAGGCAAATGCGCTGGCGTAGCACAATGCGGATGCCAGTGACTTTCCTTTTGCAAGGCCAGATGCGAGGGCGCCATTGAAAGCGTCACCCGCTCCCGCCGTATTTTTTACAACTGCCGGAAATGCCGGGGAATAGATGAATTGTGTGCCGTCATAAGCAAGCGAACCTTTGCTACCTAATGTAATAATGGTATTTTTGACGCCTTTCTGATGAATAATTTTGGCCGCGCATTTGGCTGATTCGATATCATTAACCGCCATATTGGCCAGCAGGCCTGCTTCCGTTTCATTTGGCGTAATATAGTCAATGTTATCAATGATGGTGTTAACCATGTCATTGTATGGCGCTGGATTGATGATGACCGGTATGTCATTTTTTTGTGCGAGACGAATTGTTTGCTGCAGCGCTTCGTAATTCGTCTCCAGTTGGACAAGAACAATATCTGAATGAACAATGGCTTCTTTCTGAATGGTGATTTCATCAGGGGAAATTGTCATGTTGGCGCCAGGGTAGATAGCGATGACGTTATCTCCGGTATCTCCATTCACCATGATGGTTGCTGTACCTGTTTGTGTTTCTTTGGTCTGGTAGATAACACTTTTATGGATTTTTGATGAGTTTATAAAATTAATGGCGTAATCACTAAAATGATCTGAGCCGACTTTAGTAATAAAATGCACATCAGAATCGGCATAGCTTGCTGCTAATGCCTGATTACATCCCTTACCGCCGGGTGAAAAAATAAATTTATCGGCCAGCAATGATTCTCCCGTTGAGGGTAATCTCGGTAGATAACTGATAATATCAACATTGAACGAGCCAATAACACATACATTATTTTTCATGGCAGAGAGACCTTTTTTTATTTTCTGCGCTGATTCATATTTTTCCAGCACATAAGCAATTTCATTTTTTGCGACGTTATCAAGAGAATCAAGGGTAATAAATGCACCACCATGACAGCGAGTAAGATATCCCTGTCCGGCAAGTTCATTGAGATCTGAACGAATAGTTTCCTTTGTTACCTTGAGACTTTTCGCCAGATTTGAAACTTTTACAACTCCCGAAATACTGAGCTCCTTCAATATTCTATGATGGCGTTCAAATTTCATTTTTTACCTCACCGTGGTTAAATTAGTCCCGGGAGGAGTATATTGTTGTGATTGTCACCATAAAGTGATGGCAGAAACCAAAAAAAAACAAAAATGTAATATTGATATTGCTAAAATTACGGAAAAAACGGTGATAAAGCTTAAAGCGGCAATAACCATGCGGTTCAGGTGGTTATTGTTTTGATATAGGGGAAGTAGGTTGCAATAACTGGAATGTTGTGAAGGTTTGTGACGTTTCGCCCCACAGGGTGGGGCGGGGAAGCGCTATTTCACGCGCGCCATAAAGTACGCATCAACGTACTCACTGTTGCGCAGGCCGTATTTCTTACCGGTGCCTTCGATTTCAAAGCCGTACTTCTTATACACCGCCACGGCGGGCTCGTTATCAACAAACACCGTTAACTCAATACGGTCAACGCGCAGCCAGTTATCGCACATGTCGATCATGGTGCGGATCAGCGCGCTGGCAATGCCACGATTGTGCCACCGGGCATCCACGCAGATACCAAAATCGGCCACGTGGCTGCGACGGGGACGTTGGGTGACCTGAATAGAAAGATGGCCAACGACAATATCGTCAATGCAGGCAACCAGTTGTTTAACCCCGGCTTGCTCGGTTAGCCGCGCCTGCCACATTTCGAGGGAAGGATGAGGAACCTGTAGCGTGTTGTGATACACCTCCGGCTGGGCGTGGATCTGACGAATGGCGTCGTAATCTTTCGGTTCAGCGTGGCGTATCACTATTTCACTCATTCCTTATCTCCTGCAGGGGTAATTGTGTATTTACACTCGCTGAGAAAGAAAATTCCGTCAACCGCATTTTTTTGCAAAAAGAAGTAGACAAGTGCGAATGAGAATGATTATTATTACCTTGCGTTCAGGGGAACCCCTACGGAGAACCTGAAAGCACGACATTGCTCACATTGCTTCCAGTATTATTTTGGCCAGCTTTTGCTGGCTTTTTTTTTGGGTTTTGTTTCAGCCTGGCTTACTTGTCATTTTGTCCCCGGGAAGTGCTCGTGCTCCTCACGTACATTTAGTACGCTCCGGGCCCTGCGCGCTTGCCGTGAACAATCTGCCTGCGCCACTTACGCCCGATCTTGAGGCATCTGCTTTTGTAGGCCCAAAAAGGCAACGCCGCATCCGGCAAAGAATCCAACATTCAGTCTCCTCACGCTTTGCGCTATGGTGTAAACAATCATCTTCAAAAGGATCGTCTCATGACCTTACACTGCGCATTTATTGGATTCGGCAAAAGTACCACCCGTTACCATCTCCCCTATGTTCTGAATCGTAAAGATACCTGGCATGTCGCACATATTTTCCGTCGTCACGCTAAACCGGAAGAGCAGGCGCCACAGTATTCACATATTCACTTCACCAGCGATCTGGATGAGGTGTTGGGCGATCCGCAGGTAAAGCTGGTGATCGTCTGTACGCATGCTGACAGCCATTTCGAATACGCCAAACGCGCGCTGGAAGCGGGTAAAAATGTGCTGGTTGAGAAACCTTTCACGCCGACGCTGGCGGAGGCAAAAGTGTTGTTCGACCTGGCGCGAAGCAAAGGACTGACCGTCACGCCATATCAGAATCGGCGTTTTGATTCCTGTTTTCTCACTGCTAAAAAAGCGATTGAGAGCGGGAAACTGGGCAAGATTGTCGAAATTGAAAGCCATTTCGATTATTACCGCCCGGTAGCAGAAACCAAACCGGGCCTGCCGCAGGATGGCGCTTTCTACGGACTTGGCGTCCACACCATGGATCAAATTATTTCGCTATTTGGCCGCCCGGATCATGTCGCGTATGACATTCGTAGCCTGCGTAATAAAGCGAATCCGGATGACACCTTTGAAGCGCAACTGTTTTATGGCGATTTGAAGGCTATCGTTAAAACCAGCCATCTGGTGAAAATCGACTATCCGAAGTTTATTGTTCACGGCACCAAAGGTTCGTTTGTGAAATACGGTATCGATCAACAAGAAACCAGCCTGAAAGCGAACATTATGCCCGGTGAACCCGGTTTCGCCGCTGACGAATCCGTCTGTGTGCTGGAATATGTTAACGATGAAGGCGTGACCGTGAAAGAAGAGGTGAAACCGGAAACGGGTGACTATGGTCGCGTCTATGATGCGCTGTACCAGACGTTGACCGTCGGTACGCCTAATTACGTCAAGGAATCTGAAGTTCTTACCAACCTGGAAATCCTCGAACGTGCCTTCGAACAGGCAACGCCTGCGACGATAACCCTGGCTAAATAGCCCTTACAGACTCCTCTGCGCTTATTCATATTTTTTGAACAGAGGAGTCAATTTTCACCCTCTATGATCCCGGACGGAATGAGTCCACACTTATTCCATCGAAAACATCTGTGGGTGAACACAATGATCTACTTACGCAAAGCAAACGACCGCGGTCATGCGAATCATGGCTGGCTTGACTCCTGGCATACCTTTTCTTTTGCCGATTATTACGATCCGAACTTTATGGGGTTCTCGGCGCTGCGCGTGATTAACGACGATGTGATCGACGCAGGCCAGGGGTTCGGCACGCATCCGCATAAAGACATGGAAATTTTGACCTATGTACTGGAAGGCGCTGTAGAACACCAGGACAGTATGGGCAATAAAGAACAGGTTCCGGCCGGTGAATTCCAGATTATGAGCGCCGGGACCGGCGTTCGCCACTCCGAGTACAACCCGAGCAAAACGGATCGTCTGCGGCTGTACCAGATCTGGATCATTCCGCAAGAAACCGGCATCACGCCGCGCAGGGCAAGCAGCTGGTGCTGTCGCCAGATGCCCGCGATGGTTCGCTGAAGGTCCACCAGGATATGGAGCTGTACCGCTGGGCGCTGCTCAAAGATGAGCAGTCGGTGCATCAGATTGCCGCCGAGCGCCGCGTCTGGATCCAGGTGGTAAAAGGTAACGTGACCATTAACGGTACTAAAGCCACCACCAGCGACGGCCTGGCGATTTGGGATGAGCAGGCAATCTCGATTCATGCCGACAGCGACAGCGAAGTGTTGTTGTTTGACTTGCCGCCAGTCTAAAAATACACGTCATCCTTCAAGCTGCATCTGTGTTGGCTTTATTACTCGGCCCATCCATAGGCCTCGCCCCTTCGGGGCCGCTGCGAGCAGCGTTCAAATCTGCTCCCGGCAGATTTGTCGCTCACCCCGGTCGCGTACTTAATGTACGCTCCCGGGGATTTACTGAGGGACATCCTTGTCCCTCACCAGAGGCAACCTTCGGTTGTTCAAATTCGTTCCTGACGAATTTGTCACTGCGTCGCCGCCTTGATGCAACTCGAATGATTTTGTGTATTTCTCACAATAAAAAAACGACTTTTTTTCTCTGCGAAGGTTCACGCACGTCCGTGGTAAACTGGGCAAATCTATCCCTTTTATACCTTTCAGGACGATGAAAAAGAAAAGACCCGTACTTCAGGATGTGGCCGACCGTGTGGGCGTGACCAAAATGACGGTCAGCCGTTTTTTGCGTAATCCGGAGCAGGTCTCCGTCGCGCTGCGGGGTAAAATTGCGGCTGCGCTTGATGAGCTCGGGTACATTCCTAATCGCGCGCCTGACATTCTTTCCAACGCCACCAGCCGCGCCATTGGCGTTCTGCTGCCGTCTTTAACCAACCAGGTCTTTGCGGAAGTGTTACGCGGCATTGAGGCTGTCACCGACGCGCATGGTTATCAAACCATGCTGGCGCACTACGGCTATAAACCGGAGATGGAGCAGGAGCGCCTGGAATCGATGCTCTCCTGGAATATCGACGGTCTTATCCTCACTGAGCGTACCCATACGCCGCGCACCTTAAAAATGATCGAAGTCGCCGGGATTCCGGTGGTGGAACTGATGGACAGCCAGTCGCCGTGTCTCGATATTGCCGTCGGTTTTGACAACTTCGAGGCCGCCCGTCAGATGACCGCCGCGATTATCGCGCGTGGTCATCGTCATATCGCCTATCTGGGGGCGCGCCTCGACGAACGTACTATCATCAAGCAGAAGGGCTATGAACAGGCGATGCGGGACTCAGGCCTGGTTCCTTACAGTGTGATGATGGAGCAATCTTCATCCTACTCTTCCGGTATCGAACTCATGCGCCAGGCGCGACGCGAATACCCACAGCTTGACGGTATTTTTTGCACCAACGATGACCTGGCGGTGGGGGCGGCCTTCGAATGCCAGCGCCTGGGGCTAAAAATCCCGGACGACATGGCGATCGCCGGGTTCCACAGTCATGACATCGGCCAGGTGATGGAACCGCGTCTGGCAAGCGTCCTGACGCCGCGCGAGCGAATGGGCAGCATTGGCGCGGAACGTTTGTTAGCCCGCATTCGCGGCGAAACGGTCACGCCGAAAATGTTAGATTTAGGTTTCACCTTGTCACCGGGCGGATCTATTTAGTCTGACAACTTTGAAGTAGCTCACACTTATTCACTTTTGGCACGAATGGTCATTGCGTCGTGAATGGTGCGGTTGGACAATGTTACCGATAACAGTTACCCGTAACAAATTTTGCAACTTGTAGAGTGGGGGCCCGCTTTGAGCACGACTAATCATGATCACCACGTTTACGTTCTGATGGGCGTATCAGGCAGCGGTAAATCCGCTGTCGCAAGCGCCGTGGCGCATCAGCTTCATGCCGCGTTTCTGGACGGCGATTTTCTGCATCCGCGCTGCAATATTGAAAAAATGGCTTCCGGCGAGCCGTTGAATGATGATGACCGCAAACCGTGGTTACAGGCGCTGAACGACGCCGCTTTCGCGATGCAGCGAACCAATAAAATCTCGCTGATCGTCTGTTCCGCACTGAAAAAACATTATCGTGACCTGCTGCGCGAGGGAAACCCGAACCTCTCTTTTATCTATCTGAAAGGTGATTTCGACGTCATTGAAAGCCGTCTGAAAGCGCGCAAAGGTCATTTCTTCAAAACCCAGATGCTGGTGACGCAGTTTGAAACGCTGCAAGAGCCGGGTGCCGACGAACGCGATGTTCTGGTGGTGGATATCGACCAGCCGCTGGAAGACGTCGTGGCGAGCACCATTGAGGTCATCAATAAAGGCAGTACGCTGTGAGTACATTAACACTGGTTTTAACCGCCGTCGGTTCCGTCTTACTGCTGCTGTTTCTCGTGATGAAGGCGCGTATGCACGCCTTCGTCGCGTTAATGGTCGTTTCGATGGGCGCGGGGCTTTTTTCAGGGATGCCGCTTGATAAAATCGCCGCGACCATGGAAAAAGGGATGGGCGGTACGCTGGGCTTCCTGGCGATTGTGGTCGCGCTGGGGGCGATGTTCGGCAAGATTCTGCATGAAACCGGCGCGGTCGATCAGATAGCCGTGAAAATGCTTAAATCCTTTGGTCATAACCGCGCGCACTATGCGATTGGCCTGGCCGGGCTGATTTGCGCGCTTCCGCTGTTCTTTGAAGTGGCGATTGTGCTGCTGATAAGCGTGGCATTCTCTATGGCGCGTCATACCGGCACAAACCTGGTGAAGCTGGTCATTCCGCTGTTTGCGGGCGTGGCGGCAGCCGCGGCGTTTTTGTTGCCTGGGCCTGCGCCGATGCTGCTGGCTTCTCAGATGCATGCTGATTTCGGCTGGATGATCCTGATTGGGCTGTGCGCCGCCATTCCTGGCATGATTATCGCCGGGCCGCTGTGGGGGAATTTTATCAGCCGCTACGTTGAGCTGCGTATTCCTGACGACATTACCGAGCCGCATCTGGGTGAAGGTAAAATGCCTTCTTTCGGCTTCAGCCTGTCGCTGATCCTGCTGCCGTTGGTGCTGGTAGGGCTGAAAACGATCGCCGCGCGTTTTGTGCCGGAAGGTTCCACCGCTTACGAATGGTTTGAGTTTATCGGTCACCCCTTCACTGCGATTCTGGTCGCTTGTCTGGTAGCGATTTACGGCCTGGCGATGCGCCAGGGGATGCCGAAAGACAAAGTGATGGAAATCTGCGGCCACGCGCTGCAACCGGCGGGCATTATCCTGCTGGTGATTGGCGCAGGCGGGGTGTTCAAACAGGTACTGGTTGACTCCGGCGTCGGCCCGGCGCTGGGCGAAGCGTTAACCGGTATGGGACTGCCGATTGCCATTACCTGCTTTGTGCTGGCGGCGGCGGTGCGCATCATTCAGGGTTCCGCGACTGTGGCGTGTTTAACCGCGGTTGGTCTGGTGATGCCGGTCATTGAGCAACTGAATTTCTCCGGCGCGCAGATGGCGGCGCTCTCTATCTGTATCGCCGGCGGTTCAATTGTGGTTTCTCATGTTAACGACGCCGGCTTCTGGCTGTTCGGTAAATTTACCGGCGCGACCGAAGCGCAGACGCTGAAGACCTGGACGATGATGGAAACTATCCTCGGCACGGTCGGCGCGATTGTCGGGATGATTGCTTTCCAACTGCTGAGCTGAGTCTTGTTGCCCGGTGGCGCTGTGCTTACCGGGCCTGGAAACGGGCACATATCGACACCGTAAGCCGGGTAAGGCGTAATCGCTACCCGGTTTTTTATTGAGGTGTGCATGGCAATCGCCCAACGACATTTTGCCTCGCCATGTTTCAGTACGCGCATAAAAGCAGGAAAATTTCTACGCTGATCCATAATTAGGATCAATAAAACAGCGACGGAAATGATTCCCTTCCTAACGCAAATTCCCTGATAATCGCCACTGGACTTTCTGCTTGCGCGGTAAGGCAGGATAAGTCGCATTACTGATGGCTTCGCTATCATTGATTAATTTCACTTGCGACTTTGGCTGCTTTTTGTATGGTGAAGGATGCGCCACAGGATACTGGCGCGCATACACAGCACATCTCTTTGCAGGAAAAAAACGCTATGAAAAATGTTGGTTTTATCGGCTGGCGCGGAATGGTCGGCTCTGTTCTCATGCAACGCATGGTAGAGGAGCGCGATTTCGACGCTATTCGCCCTGTTTTCTTTTCTACCTCCCAGTTTGGACAGGCGGCGCCCACCTTCGGCGACACCTCCACCGGCACGCTACAGGACGCTTTTGATCTGGATGCGCTAAAAGCGCTCGATATCATCGTGACCTGCCAGGGCGGCGATTATACCAACGAAATTTATCCAAAGCTGCGCGAAAGCGGATGGCAGGGTTACTGGATTGACGCGGCTTCTACGCTGCGCATGAAAGATGATGCCATTATTATTCTCGACCCGGTCAACCAGGACGTGATTACCGACGGCCTGAACAATGGCGTGAAGACCTTTGTGGGCGGTAACTGTACCGTTAGCCTGATGTTGATGTCGCTGGGCGGTCTCTTTGCCCATAATCTCGTTGACTGGGTATCCGTCGCGACCTATCAGGCCGCCTCCGGCGGCGGCGCGCGCCATATGCGCGAGCTGTTAACCCAAATGGGTCAGTTGTATGGCCATGTCGCCGATGAACTGGCGACGCCGTCTTCCGCAATTCTTGATATTGAACGCAAAGTTACGGCATTGACCCGCAGCGGCGAGCTGCCGGTTGATAACTTTGGCGTACCGCTGGCGGGAAGCCTGATCCCCTGGATCGACAAACAGCTCGATAACGGCCAGAGCCGCGAAGAGTGGAAAGGCCAGGCGGAAACCAACAAGATTCTCAATACTGCCTCTGTGATTCCGGTTGATGGCTTGTGTGTGCGCGTCGGCGCGCTGCGCTGTCACAGCCAGGCGTTCACCATTAAGCTGAAAAAAGAGGTATCCATTCCGACTGTGGAAGAACTGCTGGCGGCACATAATCCGTGGGCGAAAGTGGTACCGAACGATCGTGATATCACTATGCGCGAATTAACCCCGGCGGCGGTGACCGGCACGTTGACTACGCCGGTTGGTCGTCTGCGTAAGCTGAACATGGGGCCAGAGTTCTTGTCGGCGTTTACCGTAGGCGACCAGTTGTTATGGGGCGCCGCCGAGCCGCTGCGTCGAATGCTGCGCCAGTTGGCGTAGTGGCTATTGCAGCGCTTATCGGGCCTGCGTGTGGTTCTGTAGGCCGGATAAGGCGCGTCAGCGCCGCCATCCAGCAATATCCGCCAGATAAGGCGTAGTCGGCAAGCAGACGTCAGATTGATATGTAGGGTGCATCGTCACCCTTTTTTTTGCGTAATACAGGAGTAAACGCAGATGTTTCATTTTTATCAGGAGTTAAGCAGAGCATTGGCTATTCTTTAAGGGTAGCTTAATCCCACGGGTATTAAGCCTAACCTGAAGGTAGGACGACGCAGATAGGATGCACAGTGTGCTGCGCCGTTCAGGTCAAAGAAGTGTCACTATCTGATGTTGAATTCAGTGAGATGGAGTGACGCCACAAAACAGGATGACAAACCATGTCCAGTCGTATCGATAGAGACGTGATTAATGCGCTAATTGCAGGACATTTTGCGGACCCTTTTTCCGTACTCGGAATGCACCAGACCCAAGCCGGACTAGAAGTTCGCGCCCTCTTACCTGACGCCACCGACGTATGGGTGATTGAACCCAAAACCGGACGTAAAGTCGGCAAACTGGAATGTCTCGACGCTCGCGGTTTTTTCTGCGGCGTTTTACCCCGACGTAAAAATTTCTTTCGCTATCAGCTCGCCGTGACCTGGCACGGACAGCAGAACCTCATCGACGATCCTTACCGTTTTGGTCCATTAATACAGGAAATGGATGCCTGGCTATTGTCGGAAGGCACCCACCTGCGTCCTTATGAAACGCTGGGCGCGCACGCCGATACGATGGATGGCGTCACCGGCACCCGTTTCTCCGTCTGGGCACCTAATGCTCGTCGCGTTTCGGTTGTCGGGCAATTCAACTATTGGGATGGGCGTCGCCACCCGATGCGTCTGCGCAAAGAGAGCGGTATTTGGGAGCTGTTTATCCCCGGCGCGCATAATGGACAACTGTATAAATTCGAGCTGCTTGATGCGAACGGTAATCTGCGCATTAAAGCCGATCCCTATGCTTTTGAGGCGCAGATGCGTCCGGAAACGGCGTCGATGATTTGCGGACTGCCGGAGAAAGTGACGCCAAGCGAAGAACGACAAAAAGCCAATCAGTTTGATGCGCCGATCTCGATTTATGAGGTGCATTTAGGTTCATGGCGCCGCCATACGGATAACAATTTCTGGCTGAGCTATCGTGAGCTGGCGGATCAGCTTGTGCCTTACGCCAAATGGATGGGCTTTACGCACCTTGAACTCTTGCCGGTCAACGAACATCCGTTTGACGGCAGTTGGGGCTACCAGCCGACCGGCCTCTACGCGCCGACCCGCCGCTTTGGTACGCGGGACGACTTCCGCTATTTCATCAATGCGGCCCATGCGGCGGGCCTTAACGTCATTCTCGACTGGGTGCCGGGCCATTTCCCGTCCGATGAATTTAGCCTCGCGGAGTTTGACGGCACCCACCTCTATGAGCACAGCGACCCGCGCGAGGGCTATCACCAGGACTGGAATACGCTGATCTACAACTATGGTCGTCGTGAAGTCAGTAATTATCTGGTGGGTAACGCCCTGTACTGGATGGAGCGTTTTGGGATTGATGCGCTGCGTGTCGATGCGGTGGCCTCTATGATCTACCGCGACTACAGCCGCAAAGAGGGCGAGTGGATACCGAACGAGTTCGGCGGTCGTGAAAACCTGGAAGCCATTGAGTTTCTGCGCAATACCAACCGCATTATTGGCGAGCAGGTGCCCGGCGCGGTCAGCATGGCGGAAGAGTCGACAGACTTCTCTGGCGTGACGCGTCCACCGGAAACGGGCGGCCTGGGGTTCTGGTACAAGTGGAACCTGGGCTGGATGCACGACACGCTGGACTACATGAAGCTGGACCCGGTGTACCGCCAGTATCATCACGACAAGCTGACCTTTGGTATGTTGTACAACCATACCGAAAACTTTGTTCTGCCGCTGTCGCACGATGAGGTGGTTCACGGCAAGAAATCCATTCTCGATCGTATGCCGGGCGATGCGTGGCAAAAATTCGCTAACCTGCGCGCTTACTATGGCTGGATGTGGGCCTTCCCCGGCAAGAAACTGCTATTTATGGGGAATGAGTTTGCCCAGGGACGCGAGTGGAACCATGACGCCAGCCTCGACTGGCACCTGCTGGAGGGGGGCGATAACTGGCACCACGGGGTTCAGCGTCTGGTACGCGATCTCAACCACACCTATCGCCATCATAAAGCGTTGCATGAGCTGGATTTTGATGCTTACGGCTTTGAGTGGCTGGTGGTCGATGACAATGAACGCTCGGTACTGATTTTTGTACGCCGTGATAAAGCCGGTAACGAGATCATCGTCGCCAGCAACTTTACGCCCGTTCCTCGCCACGACTACCGCTTTGGCATCAACCAGCCGGGACGCTGGCGTGAAATTCTCAATACTGATTCGATGCATTATCACGGTAGCAACACCGGCAATGGCGGCGTGGTGCACAGCGATGAGATCGAAAGCCATGGCCGTCAGCACTCTCTTAACCTGACGTTACCGCCGTTGGCGACGATCTGGCTGATGCGGGAGGGGGAATGACGCAGCTTGCGATCGGCGAAGCAACGCCGCATGGCGCAACGTATAACGGTCATGGCGTGAATTTCACGCTCTTTTCCGCCCATGCGGAGCGCGTAGAGCTGTGCGTTTTTGATTCCCGAGGGAATGAGCGTCGCTATGACCTGCCAGGACGTCGCGGCGATGTCTGGCATGGTTATCTGGCAGGCGCCAGGCCAGGTTTGCGCTATGGCTATCGCGTACATGGCCCGTGGCAGCCAGCGCAGGGGCATCGGTTTAATCCGGCGAAGTTACTGCTTGACCCTTATGCGCGCCGGGTCGAGGGCGAACTAAAAGATCATCCGCTGTTGCACGGCGGACACGATGAACCGGACTACCGCGATAACGCGGCGGTGGCGCCGAAAAGCGTGGTAATCAGCGACCATTATGACTGGGAAGATGACGCCGCGCCGCGCACGCCGTGGGGAAAAACGGTCATCTATGAAGCGCATGTCAAAGGGCTTACCTATCTGCATCCGGAACTCCCCCAGGAGATACGCGGCACCTATAAAGCGCTCGGTCATCCGGTCATGGTGGCGTACTTCAAACAGCTTGGCATTACGGCGCTGGAACTGTTGCCGGTGGCGCAGTTTGCCAGCGAGCCGCGCCTGCAACGTATGGGACTGACCAATTATTGGGGTTACAACCCGATGGCGATGTTCGCGCTGCATCCCGCCTGGGCCAGTTCGCCCGAGACGGCGCTGGACGAGTTTCGCGATGCGGTGAAAGCGCTGCATCGCGCGGGGATTGAGGTCATTCTGGACATCGTATTAAACCATAGCGCCGAGCTGGATCTGGACGGTCCAACCTTCTCCCTGCGCGGAATTGATAACCGTAGCTATTATTGGATAAGGGACGATGGCGATTATCACAACTGGACGGGGTGCGGCAACACGCTCAATTTAAGCCATCCCGGCGTGGTGGAATACGCGTGCGAGTGTTTGCGCTATTGGGTGGAAACCTGTCATGTCGATGGTTTTCGTTTTGATTTGGCGTCCGTCATGGGGCGCACGCCGACGTTTCGCCAGGATGCGCCGCTGTTCGCCGCGATTAAAGCGTGTCCTGTGTTATCAACGGTCAAGCTGATTGCTGAACCGTGGGATATTGGCGAGGGCGGCTATCAGGTCGGGAATTTTCCGCCACCGTTTGCCGAGTGGAACGACCATTTTCGCGATGCGGCCCGCCGATTCTGGTTGCCGCGTAACCTGACGACCGGGGAGTTTGCCTGTCGTTTCGCCGCTTCCAGCGATGTGTTTAAACGCAATGGCCGTACGCCCGGCGCCTCTGTCAATCTGCTCACGGCGCATGACGGTTTTACGCTCCGGGACTGCGTCTGTTTCAATCAGAAACACAATGAGGCGAACGGTGAGGAAAATCGCGACGGCACCAACAGCAATTACAGCGACAATCATGGTAAAGAAGGATTAGGCGGTCCGCTTGATTTAATGGAGCGGCGGCGCGACAGCATTCATGCCCTGCTGGCGACGCTACTGCTCTCTCAGGGAACGCCGATGCTGCTGGCAGGCGATGAACACGGCCATAGCCAGCACGGCAACAATAACGCCTATTGTCAGGATAATGCCTTAACCTGGCTGGACTGGCAGCAGGCAAATCGTGGGTTAACCACGTTTACCGCCGCGCTGATTCGTTTGCGTCAGCAGATACCGGCTTTAACCGGCAATAGCTGGTGGGAAGAAGGCGATGGCAACGTGCGTTGGCTAAATAAAAACGCGCAACCCTTGAGTGCGGATGAGTGGCAAAACGGGCCTAAGCTGATGCAAATTCTGTTGTCGGACCGTTTTCTGATTGCGATAAATGCCACGCTTGAGGTGACAGATATAGTTTTACCCGAAGGGGAATGGCGCGCCGTTCCCCCATTCGCTGGAGAGGATAATCCGGTGATAACGGCGGTCTGGCAGGGACCTGAGCATGGACTGTGTGTGTTCCAGAGAGGATAAAAAAGGAGTTAATCATGGTGAGTTTAGAGAAGAACGATCGTGTAATGTTGGCGCGCCAGCTGCCATTGAAATCTGTTGCCCTAATCCTGGCCGGCGGCCGCGGCACGCGTCTAAAAGATTTAACGAACAAACGCGCCAAACCAGCCGTCCACTTTGGTGGGAAGTTCCGCATCATCGATTTCGCCTTATCTAATTGTCTGAACTCCGGGATTCGCCGTATCGGCGTGATCACTCAGTATCAGTCCCACACGCTGGTGCAGCATATTCAGCGCGGCTGGTCACTGTTTAGCGAAGAGATGAACGAATTTGTCGATCTGCTGCCAGCTCAACAGCGTATGAAGGGCGAAAACTGGTATCGCGGCACGGCAGACGCGGTGACCCAGAACCTGGATATTATTCGTCGCTATAAAGCGGAATATGTCGTCATCCTGGCAGGCGATCATATCTATAAGCAGGACTACTCGCGTATGTTGATCGATCACGTTGAAAAGGGCGCGCGTTGCACGGTGGCCTGTATGCCGGTGCCGATCAAAGAAGCGACGGCGTTCGGCGTGATGGCGGTCGATGAAAGCGACAAGATTATTGATTTTGTCGAAAAACCGGCGAATCCCCCCGCAATGCCTGGTGACGCCAGCAAATCGCTGGCCAGTATGGGCATTTACGTTTTTGACGCCGATTACCTGTATGAATTGCTGGCGGCAGACGATAAAGATGACGCTTCCAGCCACGATTTCGGTAAAGACATTATCCCCAAAATCACCCGCGAAGGTATGGCTTACGCGCATCCTTTCCCGCTCTCCTGCGTGCAGTCCGATCCGCAAGCCGAACCGTACTGGCGCGATGTAGGTACGCTGGAAGCTTACTGGAAGGCGAACCTGGATTTAGCCTCGGTGACGCCGGAGCTGGATATGTATGACCAGAACTGGCCTATCCGTACGCATATGGAATCGCTACCGCCTGCGAAATTCGTGCAGGACCGCTCAGGTAGCCACGGTATGACGCTGAACTCGCTGGTCTCCGGCGGCTGCATTATCTCCGGTTCGGTGGTGGTGCAATCTGTGCTCTTCCCACGGGTGAGAATAAATTCTTTTTGTAATATTGATTCGGCAGTGTTGTTACCTGAGGTTTGGGTAGGACGCTCCTGCCGTTTACGTCGCTGTGTTATTGACCGTGCCTGTATTATCCCGGAAGGCATGGTGATTGGTGAAAATGCGGAAGAGGACGCTCGTCGTTTCTACCGTTCAGAAGAAGGTATTGTACTGGTCACGCGTGAAATGCTGCGCAAACTGCAGGTCAAACAGGAGCGATAATGCAGGTTTTACATGTATGTTCAGAGATGTTCCCCCTGCTGAAGACTGGGGGGCTGGCGGATGTGATAGGCGCGTTGCCTGCGGCACAAATTGCGGATGGTGTTGATGTTCGCGTTCTGCTTCCTGGGTTTCCCGATATCCGTCGGGGGATACCCGATGCGCATGTGGTGAGCCGCCGCGATACTTTCGCAGGTAAGATATCGCTGCTGTTCGGGCATTATAACGGCGTGGGCATTTATCTGATCGACGCGCCGCATCTGTACGAGCGTCCAGGCAGTCCCTATCACGATACGAATTTATATGCCTATACCGATAACGTGCTGCGCTTTGCCCTGTTAGGGTGGGTCGGCTGTGAAATGGCCTGCGGACTTGATCCATTCTGGCGCTCCGACGTGGTGCACGCCCATGACTGGCACGCCGGGCTGGCGCCCGCCTATCTGGCGGCGCGCGGGCGGCCGGCGAAATCGGTCTTTACCGTACACAACCTGGCCTATCAAGGCATGTTTTATGCAAAGCATATGGATGACATCGAACTGCCGTGGTCATTCTTTAATATGCATGGGCTGGAGTTCAACGGACAACTCTCCTTTTTGAAGGCCGGTTTGTACTATGCCGACCATATAACGGCGGTGAGCCCGACCTATGCGCGTGAAATTACTGAACCGCAGTTTGCTTATGGTATGGAAGGCCTGCTGCGCCAGCGTCATCTGGAAGGGCGCTTGTCCGGCATACTGAACGGCGTGGATGAGAAGATCTGGAACCCGGAATCCGATCTGCTGCTGGCGTCGCGCTACACGCGCGATACCCTGGAAGAGAAGGCGGAAAACAAGCGTCAGCTACAAATTGCGATGGGGTTGAAGGTTAACGACAAAGTGCCGCTGTTCGCCGTGGTAAGCCGTCTGACCAACCAGAAAGGTCTGGATCTGGTGCTGGAGGCGTTACCGGGGCTGCTGGAGCAGGGCGGGCAGTTGGCGCTACTCGGCGCGGGCGATCCGGTGCTTCAGGAAGGGTTCCTCGCGGCGGCGGCGGAACACCCAGGGCAGGTTGGCGTACAGATCGGCTATCACGAAGCTTTCTCGCATCGCATTATGGGCGGCGCGGACGTTATTCTGGTGCCCAGTCGTTTCGAACCGTGCGGCTTAACGCAGTTATATGGCTTAAAGTATGGCACGCTGCCTCTGGTGCGGCGTACCGGGGGGTTGGCCGATACGGTCTCCGACAGTTCGCTGGAAAATCTGGCGGACGGTATCGCCAGCGGTTTTGTCTTTGAAGACAGTAATGCCTGGTCGTTGCTACGCGCGATTCGGCGTGCTTTTGTGTTGTGGTCACGGCCTTCGCTTTGGCGGTTTGTACAACGGCAGGCGATGGCGATGGATTTTAGCTGGCAAGTTGCCGCGAAATCATACCGCGAGCTGTACTATCGCTTGAAATAGTCATCCAGGAATCATTTATATGAATGCTCCGTTTACTTATGCATCGCCCACACTCAGCGTTGAGGCGCTTAAGCATTCTATTGCCTATAAGCTGATGTTTACGATTGGTAAAGACCCGGTCATTGCCAATAAACATGAATGGCTGAACGCCACATTGTTCGCGGTGCGCGATCGTCTGGTGGAGCGCTGGCTGCGTTCTAATCGAGCCCAATTATCGCAGGAAACCCGGCAGGTTTATTACCTGTCGATGGAGTTTTTGATTGGTCGTACCCTCTCTAACGCGCTGCTCTCGCTGGGCATTTATGACGACGTTAAAGGCGCGCTGGAGGCCATGGGCTTAGATCTCGAAGAGCTGATCGATGAAGAGAATGACCCAGGGCTTGGTAACGGCGGCTTAGGACGGCTGGCGGCTTGCTTCCTGGACTCGCTGGCGACGCTAGGATTACCGGGGCGCGGGTATGGCATTCGCTACGATTACGGCATGTTTAAGCAGAATATTGTCGACGGGCGGCAAAAAGAATCTCCGGATTACTGGCTGGAATATGGCAACCCGTGGGAGTTCAAGCGCCACAATACGCGCTATAAGGTGCTTTTTGGCGGGCGCATTCAGCAGGAAGGTAAAAAAGCGCGCTGGATTGAGACGGAAGAGATTCTGGCCGTCGCGTATGATCAGATCATCCCCGGTTACGACACCGGCGCCACTAACACACTGCGGCTGTGGAATGCGCAGGCCAGTAGTGAAATCAACCTCGGTAAATTCAACCAGGGCGACTACTTTGCGGCGGTGGAAGATAAAAACCACTCTGAGAACGTTTCACGGGTGCTCTACCCGGACGATTCCACCTATTCCGGACGAGAGCTACGCCTGCGCCAGGAGTATTTTCTGGTCTCGGCGACGGTGCAGGATATCCTGCACCGTCATTATCAACTGCATAAAACCTATGAGAATCTGGCGGATAAAATCGCCATTCACCTCAATGATACGCATCCGGTGCTTTCAATTCCGGAGCTGATGCGCCTGCTGATTGATGAACATAAATTTAGCTGGGACGACGCGTTTGAGGTGTGCTGTCAGGTCTTCTCTTATACCAACCATACGTTGATGAGCGAGGCGCTGGAAACCTGGCCCGTCGATATGCTGGGGAAAATTCTGCCCCGTCACCTGCAGATTATCTTCGAGATTAACGACTATTTCCTGAAAACGTTGCAGGAGCAATATCCCAACGATACCAGCCTGCTTGGACGCGCGTCGATTATTGATGAGTCGAACGGCCGCCGGGTACGGATGGCCTGGCTGGCGGTGGTGGTCAGCCATAAAGTCAACGGCGTTTCTGAACTCCATTCCAACCTGATGGTGCAGTCGCTGTTCGCGGATTTTGCGAAGATTTTTCCGACCCGTTTTTGTAACGTCACTAACGGCGTTACGCCGCGCCGCTGGCTGGCGCTGGCAAACCCGCCGCTTTCTGACGTGCTGGATGAGAATATTGGTCGTACCTGGCGTACCGATCTTAGTCAGCTCAGCGAGCTGAAGCAGCATTGTGATTATCCGCTGGTCAATCATGCGGTGCGTCAGGCGAAGCTGGAAAATAAAAAACGGCTGGCGATAGTGATAGCGCAGCAGCTTAATGTGGTGGTGAACCCTAAAGCGTTATTTGACGTGCAGATTAAGCGTATTCACGAATACAAGCGGCAGTTGATGAATGTACTGCATGTCATTACCCGCTATAACCGCATTAAAGAAAATCCGGAGGCCGACTGGGTGCCGCGGGTGAATATTTTTGCCGGTAAGGCGGCTTCCGCCTATTACATGGCAAAACACATTATTCATCTGATCAACGACGTGGCGAAAGTGATTAACAACGATCCGCAGATTGGCGACAAGCTGAAAGTGGTGTTTATCCCGAACTACAGCGTCAGCCTGGCGCAGGTGATCATTCCCGCTGCCGACCTGTCTGAGCAGATTTCGCTGGCAGGGACAGAAGCTTCCGGCACCAGTAATATGAAATTTGCCCTGAACGGCGCGCTCACCATTGGTACGCTGGATGGCGCGAACGTAGAGATGCAGGAGCATGTCGGCGAGGAGAATATCTTTATCTTCGGTAATACTGCCGAAGAGGTGGAAGCGTTGCGCAGGCAGGGTTATAAGCCTCGCGACTATTATGAAAAAGATGAAGAGCTACATCAGGTACTGACGCAGATTGGTAGCGGCGTCTTTAATCCGGAAGAGCCAGGCCGTTACCGCGATCTGGTAGATTCGCTGATTAACTTTGGCGATCACTATCAGGTGCTGGCGGACTACCGCAGCTACGTGGACTGCCAGGATAAGGTGGATGAGTTGTATCGTCGCCCGGAAGAGTGGACGACGAAAGCGATGCTCAACATTGCCAATATGGGCTACTTCTCATCGGACAGAACCATCAAAGAGTATGCCGAAAATATCTGGCATATTGATCCGGTGCGGTTGTAGCGGTTTAACGCTTGAGAACGGGGCCAAACGGCCCCGTTTTTTATCGTGGTATATTCGGGGGGTATGCCGATATTCGTCTGCTGAATCTGTTAGCGGCACTTGGTCTCTGTCATGGAAAAAGGGTTGAGTACTGGTGTATAGTATTAGCAGAAAAATCCATAATTAATTGATAATAATATGAAAAAGATTACGACATCTATTCCGGCTCTCGATAAAATTATGCGCGTATTTGCTTACCTTCTGGAGTGCGATGGCGCAACGTTTACCCAGATCCATCAAAATTCAGGGATTGCGAAAAGCAGTACCTCATCTTTGCTCAACGGCATGGTGGAGCATGGGTTATTACGCCAGGAAAAAGACAAGTATTATCTGGGGCTACGCCTGTATGAATTAGGTAATAAAGCGGCGGAACAGTATGACATTAAAAAAATCGCGTTACCGATTCTTGAAGAGATTCGCGATAACACCGGCCTGACCTGCCATCTTGGCGTTCTGGAGGGCGATGCCCCCATTTATCTTCTGAAAGTCGAAAGCCCACAGGCTATTGTGATTCGAAGCTGGGAGGGCAAGCGCCTCTCATTACATAGCTCAGGGCTGGGGAAGGTGCTGATTGCATGGCTTAGCGGGGAAGAGCTGGAGGAGTTGCTGCCTCCAGATCAGATATTAACGCGTTTTACGGATACGACGATCACAGATGTGAATATCCTTAAGCAGGAGTTAGCAGGAATTCGCCGTCGCGGCTGGGGTTATGATAACGAAGAAGACTCCCTTGGCGTGCGCTGCATTGCGGTGCCGGTATTCAATACGCAGGGGAAAGTGATCGCCGCCCTGAGCGTATCCGGCGTTACGTTCCAGATCCCCGATGATAAACGCGAGTCGCTTGCTACGCTGATGATGGATGCCAGCCGTAGCCTGACGCGTCTGATGTGCTGAAATAAAAAGACACAGCGGGCAAGAAGCCCGCTTTCGTCATAGCTTAAAGTCCCGCACGCTGTAAGATCTGCTTCAAATTCGAAATATGTTCTTCATTTGCCGGCAAAACGGGGGGCATTACATGAGTTGAAATATCGACTCCGCTAAGCTGAATTGCCTTTTTGATTATCCCGAAGAAAGGTGAATCCAGGCTGTAAATAGTGGAAAGCGCGGACAGCCTGCGCTGTAATCCGAACATTGTCTCATACTCTTTTTCACACCACGCGCGGTAGATCCCGCAGGTTAGCTGCGGCGCAAAGTTCGCTGTCGCTGGGATCCCGCCGTTGCCGCCTAAGATAAGTGTATCCATCATATATTCATCATAGCCGGAGAAAATAACGAAGTCCGGACGCACTGGCCTGACATTATTGATGATTTCACGAATATGGCTGATATTATCAACGGTATCCTTAATGCCGATAATATTGGGGTGATCCTGCGCCAGCCGGGTAATTAAATCAACGCTAAGGTCCTGTCCCGTCAATGCTGGAAAGTTGTAGAGAATGACCGGGCTTTTTATGTTATTAGCCACGGTTTTGAAATGATGATAAATATACTCATCGGTCAATCTGGCATAGTAGGGATTGAGTACCAGCACGGCATCGACTTCGAGTCGGTCGGCATGCTGACCATACTCAATCACTTCCTGCGTGCTGGTGCTGCTAATACCTAATAGTACTGGAATACGGCGGTTAATATGACGGACGCAAAACTCTGCGGTTTCCAGACGCAGCGCATTGGTCATATGGCAAAATTCCCCCCCGCTGCCCAGCAGTAATACGCCATTGACCTTGTTTGCAATAAGATGATCCAGCAAGGTTGCCATGCCGACTTTATCTAACTCTCCCTGCGCATTAACAATGGTCGGAACTGGCGGAAATACGCCGTGAAATTTCGTAATCTGAGTCATGTATTGATCCTTAAAACAGGCGAGCCGTAGCCCGCCAGGGATATTATTTAAGCCAGGCTCCGGCCATTAATGATGTTGCATTAGCGGTGAACTGTTTAAAGACGCCGCGACGGTTTGAATAATCAGGTTTCTTCCAGCTTGCTCGACGTTCTTCAAGACAGCGGCGTATTTCCTCTTCTGTTTTAGGCATCCCGTCGATCCCTACAATATTGAGCTTGCGGCCTTTCACATCCATTTCGATTAAATCACCATCTTCCACCAGGGCAATCGGCCCGCCATCAGCGGCTTCTGGCGAGACGTGTCCGACACATGGCCCGCTGGTTGCTCCAGAGAAACGACCGTCGGTAATCAATGCGACTTTTCCGTCGAGGCGTTTGTCATACACGATGGCATCGGTGGTCATCAGCATTTCCGGTGCGCCAGAGCCTTTTGCGCCTTCGTAGCGAATGAAAATGACGTCGCCGGGTTCGATATGGTTATGGATGATGGCCTGCTGAGCGTCTTCTTCGGAGTTAAAGACCCGAGCAGGACCGGTATGGTGGTGCATATCCGGCGCACAGGCCGCGTATTTAATGACCGCTCCTTCAGGCGCGATGTTGCCTTTCAGTACCGCAATCGACCCTTTTTTGGTGGCATTTTCTGGTTTACGGATTACCGCCTCCGGACTGACTTTGTAATTGTTGAGGTAACCGTGGTTGCGGGTAAAGAAGCCGGATTGATGGAGCATTTCCAGGTTGTCGCCGAGCGTACGGCCAGTCACGGTAAGAACATCAAAATCCAGATAATCGCGCAGATACCATTGCACCATTGGCACGCCGCCAGCGAACCACATCATTTCGGTAACGTATTCACCGCTGGGCTGAATATTGGTCAGATAAGGGATTTCGTTATTGATCCGATCAAACAGTTCGGGCTTCAGCTCCCATCCAAGTTCATGAGCGATGGCCGGAAGGTGGATCATCGCATTGGTGCTGCCACCAATAGCAGCATGGACTTTGATAGCATTTTCAAACGCCGCAGGAGTCAGGATCTTATGGGTGGTGATATTTTTCTCCGCCAGATACAGCGCTTGGTGGCCTGCGGTTCTGGCAACGCGGCGAATTTCCGCCAGGGTCGATGGCAGCAAAGCGCTGCCTGGCAGGGCCAGCCCCAAGGCCTCCGACATGCACTGCATGGTACTGGCCGTTCCCATAAACTGGCAGGCTCCGGCGGTGGGGCAACCGCATTGCTGCATGGCTTCCACTTGCTGAATGCCGATTTCGCCTTTCTTCAACTTAGCAGTGATCCCGCCGAGGTCAGAAGTACTCATATTCGGTGCCGGACGCATAGAACCGCCAGGAATATGCAGCAGCGGCAGGTTCAGGCGTGCGGCGGCAATCAGATGCGCCGGGATAGATTTATCGCAGCTTGAGATCAGAATACCGGCATCATAAGGCACCACTGAGGCATGAATTTCGACCATGTTGGCAATAGCTTCTCGAGATGCCAGGATGTAATTCATCCCATCGTGGCCCTGACCCCAGCCGTCGCAGATATCCGTCACATGGTGACGGACCGCGCGACCGCCGCTTTCATGAACACCCAGCACGGCTTCATCGCCCAGTTGGTTAAGATGGAAACTGCCCGGATGACTTTCGCCATAGCAATCATCCACCAGGACCTGCAGTTTATTGACATCTTCTTTGCTGTAATTCATTCCAAGACGCAGGGCGTCGAGCTGCGACCACAGGTCGCGAGCATGTTGACATTTTTGGCTCATTTGGCGATTCCTTCCTGTTTAAGTGACGCACCCGGCGTCGAGGTGTTAGGTGTGTTGCTGCTACCTGCAGGACGAGCGGTAACAGAAGGTAAGCTGAAAAGCAGTCCAACGGCGATAAGCAGGGCAGCAACCAGTACGGTCATTCCTGCTGTTTGCGAGAACGTCACCGTTAACAGCCCGACGAGGTACGGACCGATAAAGCCGCCGATGTTGCCCTGGGCGTTGATCGTGCCGCGCACGCCGCCCAGAACGTTGGGGGCGAAGAGTAATGGAGGCAGCGTCCAGAATGGACCGGCATAGGCTTGCAGGAAGAACCCGCAAATAACCATCATGCCGTAGGCGAGCCAGACGTTATCTTTCAGTAATAAGGAGAGGGCGAGACAGACCGCGAAACCCAGCAGAGGAATAGCCGTGTAAAGGCGGCGATTCATCGTTTTATCACACCATTTGGCGATGTAATACTGACCGATAATGCACAGAACGTAAGGTGCCGCGGTGAGTACCCCAACGATGGTCATGCCGCTGCCGGTCAGGTGTTTAATCAGATTTGGCATCCATAGCGCGAAGCCATAGAAGCCGACCTGTACGAAGAAATAGATACCGACAAGCTTCCACAGGTTGATGCTTTTTAATACGCCGCGAATGCTGCTTTGCTCTCCGCCAATACTCAACGCGCGATCGGCCAGCAATTTTTGTTCGATCCAGGCGCGCTCTTTCGGATCCAGCCACTTTGCCTGATGCGGGTGATCGGAAACCAAAGGTAGCCAGACAAAGAGCAGACCCAGAGAGAGCAAGCCTTCGATGATAAACATCTCCCGCCAGCCGTAGGTTTCAATAAGCCAGCCGGAAAGCGGCCCGGTAATAATAGAAGCGACGGCCAGGTTCATCTGGAAATAGGCGATAGCCCTGGCGCGCTCCTCATTTGGGAACCAGTGGCCAATCAGCGCCAGAATGGCGGGATACACAGCACCTTCCGCCACGCCGAGCACAAAGCGGATAATCAACAACTGCGTCGGTGTCTGAACAAAACCGGTCAGCAGGGCAAAGCCACCCCAGGCGACGATTGTCCAGGCAATTAACTTTTTGGCGCTTAGCCGCTCGGCTATCTGACCGCCGGGAATTTGCAGGAAGATATAACCAATAAAGAAGATCCCGGCGACCAGACCGGCAAAAGAAGCCGTCATGCCTAAATCTTCATCCATGCCGCCTGCGATCCCAATGGCGATATTGGTCCTGTCCATATAGGCCACGATATAAACGAGGATCGTGGCTGGAATAATATGCAGCCAGCGCCCTCGTGTGGTCGGTTTCTCTATTTCAATGCTCATCATTGCATCCCTTTAGTATCAAAAAATTATGTTCTGTATATGGAACTATTATTCTGCATATTGACACTATGCCGACGTATTCATACAGCGTCAATTCCATACTCTAAGGAAGGTTATATTTTGTGATTTGCTTCAAAAATGAACGGAGATAAGGTGAGAAAGAGCGGATAACCCAATGGAAACTGCTCATCGGTCTAATACATAACCAAAATTGTGCGCTGCCTCACAGGATAAGATTATGCTCTCACCTGGTCATTGTGCGTTCAGAGTAAACAGCATTAAATTCTTTATGTGGAATTTATGTTCTGTATATTGAACTTTAATGCTTTTTAAGGAGAAACAATGGTTACTACCGAGATCTTTCCGTCACGATATGTTCAGGGTAAAGGAGCGTTGACAACGCATCTCCCGCAGGAATTGGCCGCACTCGGTCATAAGGCGCTGATTTTGCAGGATCCTGTTGTTCACAGCACCTACCGGGATGCGGTTGCAACAGCACTGCACGGGGTGATTGAATTTGATATCGAAGTATTCAGTAGCGAGTGCAGTGATGAGGAAATTGCTCGCATCTCCGCACGCGCGCAGGAAATTGGCGCCGATGTGATTGTCGGTATGGGGGGTGGGAAAACCCTGGATACGGCAAAAGCAACCGGCGCCAGCCTGCGGTTGCCTATTGCCGTGGTTCCTACTCTGGCCTCAACGGATGCGCCGTGCAGTTCACTGGTTGTTATCTATACGCCAGAAGGGAAATTCAAACGCTACCTGATGATTCCACGTAACCCGACACTTGTGCTGGTGGACAGCAGTATTATTGCTGCCGCGCCGGTACGCTTTTTGGTTTCCGGGATAGGCGATGCGCTGGCAACCTGGTTTGAAGCGGAAGATTGCCGCATCAAAGGGGCTGGCAATATGACCACCAGGCCAGGACCGATGACCGCATTTGAGCTGGCGCGCTTTTGCTACACCACCTTGATGCGCTATGGGCGCCTGGCGAAACTTGCCTGTGAACAACATCAGGTTACTCCGGCGCTCGAACATGTTATTGAAGCGAATACGCTATTATCCGGGCTTGGTTTTGAAAGCGGTGGGCTGGCGGCGGCGCACGCTATTCATAACGGTCTGACGGTACTGCCCGCCACGCACAAATACTGGCATGGGGAAAAGGTTGCGTTTGGCACGCTGGCAATGCTTATGCTCACCGATAGAGCGCCTGAGCTTATCGAGGAGGTTTATCAATTTTGTGAAGATATAGGCTTGCCCACCACGCTGGCGGATATTGGTCTGGCTGGCGTTAGCGATGATGAACTGCTGGCCGTTGCCAGGGCGTCTTGTCAAACTGGGGAAACGATACACAACGAGCCGTTTACCATTACGCCGGAGGCTGTGCAGGCGGCATTGCGGGCCGCCGATGCTGTTGGGCAGGCGCGGAAAAAGATCGATCTTGCAGGTTAATGTGAGCCTGTAAATAAAAAACGGCAGCCGGAACTTTCAACTTCTGTCTGCCGCTATCGTGAATGTTTTAACGTCGCGATTTCAGAAAAATGCATGGGGGGTGCTCAGGACTACCGGGTTTATACTTCCGTTATCGCAGGGATTAGCGGATAGAAAAATGAAAAATGCTAATTGGCTTTTTTTGTCAATCATAATGGCGTTTATCGGCGTGCCGCTGCTGGTGAACATTATTACGATTATCGTGGGGGGAATGTGGGCGTACATTAGCGTTCTTGAAAATAGTATCCCCGTCGCGCGATCTATTGAGGAGGCGACCATTATCCCGGTAGCGCTTCTGGGCGCGGGGTTAATTTTTCTCTGTGGCCGAATATGGGGAAAGGGAAATGCATCAGAGGTAAATCCAGAATGGCGTGATTGCTGCCTGCTTATGCCCGCTCTGGTGGTGCTGATGGGGTGGGTCATCCTGATGTTTCTCACCGATCTTAATATTCGCGCGATAGGGCGTAAACCCATCGCCCAGGTGGTGCAAACGCTTTGGTTAGTACCCAGCGTAATATCCTTTTTCAACGGCTGGGTATGGGCAGTGTTGCTCATCCCGGTTGGCTCGCAGCTCTGTTTTGCATTAGGGTATGGCGGTGCGCGTTGGGGAGTGCTACGCGGCGGTGCGGGCTACTCTTGTCGTAATCTGCTGGTGATTTGCCTGCTGTTTTTCGGGAGCTGTGCCGTATACCAGTCACATCTTTATGCCGTGAAGTATCCCGCTCCCGAGAGCAGTGAATATCTTTATTTCCGCGATTATCAGGCGCACACATGGGGCAACAAGCTAACCGGGCTGCGCGATGAACCGACACTTCTGCTCACCCAAAATTGGCCGCGGCTCGATGGTGCAACGGCTGGCTTGCCGTTATACGCCTCGGCTTTTTATGCGCTTACGCGCTTTCCGGATGATATCTGCCCTGAAGACTACCTTGAAAACCAGGGAACCATTGAAGCCTATCAAAATATCCTTAACGGCAATGCCGATCTTATTTTTGTCGCCCAGCCTTCCACTGCTCAAAAGCAATTGGCCGAGGCCAGTGGCGTAAAACTGGTTTACACCCCCTTTGCACGTGAAGCGTTTGTGTTTATCGTCAACCAAAACAATCCCGTGTCATCGTTGAGTGATGTACAAATTCGCGGCATTTTTAGCGGAAGAATCACCCACTGGAATGAGGTAGGCGGAGAGGCAATCGACATTAAGCCCTGGCAGCGACCGGAAAACTCTGGCAGCCAAACGGCGATGCTGGCGAAGGTAATGAAAGAAACAAAGCTGATGCCAGCGCAAACAACATCAGTGGCAACCGCGATGGGGGAAATGGTGGATATCGTGGCTGAGTATCGCAATACGCACAACGCCATTGGCTATACCTTTCGTTATTACGCTACGCAGATGCACAGCAATAAAGAGATTAAATTACTGGCGATAAACGATGTTGCGCCGACGGTTGAAAATATTCGTAACGGCAGTTACCCGTACACGGTTGATGTTTATATGGTCACCCGTGAACACCCCACAGCGGAAACACAAAAGCTGGTGGACTGGTTTCTAAGCCCGCAGGGGCAGCAGTTGGTGCAGGATGTGGGATATGTGCCGCTGTATCCGGCCGCGAAATAAAGGGACTAAATGGAAGATGTTAAATTATATGTGGAACGGGTAGGCGTAGACCCGGCCAGCGGCGCTGATATTCGTATTGCACGGCGTGAATCCACTTCGTGGCATAAAGATATTGTTGCTGAGCTGATTAATCAGGTCCTCCGGTGTGGCGCAGCATTAATCATCGTCGCTGTGCTGACCGCCTGCGATGATCGCCAGGTAAGCTATTTTCCTGATTATGCCGCTATACCCGAGCAATCCGGTATCTGGACCTGGCTACCTGTGTTCTTTCCATCTTCCGCCAGTGAAATAGAAATGACGTTTAACCTGGACAGCAATCTTTTTTATGCTGACTTTAGCGTGGCCGACGGTGATAAACGCGCGCATTTTGAAAGCGTGCTGGGGGAGGAGAGCGTGGTTCATTATGCCAACAGTTCTCATAAAAGCTGGTGTAAAACGGGGAAAACTCTCTGGAATAGCGAAGCGCGGGCAAAACCCTTCTTTATTACCCAAATAAGTGTCGATCGCTACCGTATCACTAATCATATGCCCGTCTGTACAAAACCCGGCGAGTGAATGCGGTATGTGGCGAAAAGGGCGGTATAAACCGCCCCGGATTTTATTACGACGCCAGTGAAAGTTGGTGTTTCTCAACATACGCCGCCAGCCACTGGGTGATGCGGGACTGCTGCTCGGCGGTCAGCCACATGCCTTCTTTGGTGCGACGCCAGATAGCGTCTTCAGTACGGCGCACCCATTCGTGATCCACCAGGTACTTGAGTTCCGCTTCGTAAAACTCATGACCGAAATCTTCGCCTAAATCAAGCAGCGACGTGGCTTCGCCGAGAATCCACTCCGTGTTGCTGCCGTAAGTGCGCGAATAGTGGCGCGCCAGCGATTCCGTCAGGAACGGATAACGACGACGCAGCTTCGCCGCGTAATCTTCGCGGCTGCCGTCGATGTCGCCGCCGGGCAGTACGCACGTTTTGGTCCATGCCGGCCCGATGCCTGGATAATAAGACGCCAGTTTTTCCATCGCATGTTCGGCCAGCTTACGGTAGGTCGTGAGCTTACCGCCAAACACGGAAAGCAGCGGCGCTTTGCCGTTTTCATCATGAATATCAAGGGTATAATCGCGAGTGATCGCCTGCGGTGAGTCGGACTCATCATCGCACAGCGGACGGACGCCGGAGTACGTCCAGACGATGTCATCGCGCCCCAGTTGTTTCTGGAAGTGCGCGTTATAAACCTTCAACAGGTAATTAATTTCGCTCTCTTCAATTTTTACCGCTTTCGGATCGCCTTTATATTCGACATCGGTCGTGCCAATGATCGAAAACTCTTCCATCCACGGAATGACAAAGACGATACGCTTATCTTCGTTTTGCAGAATATACGCCTGCTTCTGATTATGGACGCGTGGCACGACGATATGGCTGCCTTTGATCAGGCGGATGCCATACGGCGACGGCAGGTGCATCCCTTCGTCGAAGAACTGTTTGACCCACGGTCCGGTGGCGTTAACCAGTCCGCGCGCCTGCCAGACATATTTTTTACCGGTGTCGATATCTTCCGCTTCGACAATCCACAGGCCATTTTCCCGACGAGCGGCGGTTGCGCGAGTACGGGTAAGGACTTCGCCGCCTTTACGCACCACCATCTGTGCGTTAGCCAGCACCAGACGCGCATCGTCTACCCAGCAGTCGGAATATTCGAATCCGCGCACGATTTCCGGTTTGAGCACCGAATCTGCGCCAAACCGCACACCGGTGGAACCGGGTAAACTGGTACGTTTGCCGAGGTGATCGTACATAAACAGACCGATACGGATCATCCAGGCCGGACGTAAATGCGGGCGGTGCGGCAGACGAAAACGCATCGGGAAGGCGATGTGCGGCGCCATTTTCAACAGCACTTCACGTTCTGCCAGCGCTTCGCTGACCAGACGGAACTCGTAGTGCTCAAGGTAGCGTAAGCCGCCGTGGATAAGTTTCGAACTGGCGGAAGAGGTTGCGCAGGCCAAATCCTGCGCTTCCAGCATGAGTACGGACAAACCGCGTCCGGCGGCATCAGCCGCGATGCCTGCACCGTTAATGCCCCCGCCTATCACGATCAGATCTTTGGTTTCCATGCTGCCCTCTTGCACTTTCGTTAAAGTTCAAAAATGTTCGTTATCGAACATAATAGCAAAGAAACGCGCTATTGGTAACATCGAAAAAACATTTTAGAGTGATATGTATAACATTATGGCGCTAAGCTACTCCGTCAACGTACACTGGGCGATAAAATGCCTTAATTGGCTTCACCGGCAATAATGAAAGAGCGATTCATGGAACAATTTGAATGTATCACTGTAGAAGAGGCGTATCAGAAACTGCACCAGGGCGCGGCGGTGCTGGTCGATATTCGCGATCCGCAAAGTTATGCCATGGGTCATGCGCCGCAGGCGTTTCACTTGACTAACGATACGCTGGGCGCGTTTATGCGTGAGCATGGTTTCGATACCGCCGTGATGGTAATGTGCTATCACGGCAACAGTAGTAAAGGCGCCGCGCAGTATCTGCTCCAGCAAGGCTATGATGCGGTTTACAGCATTGACGGCGGGTTTGAGGCCTGGCATCGCCGTTTCCCTGCCGATGTCGCGAATGGCGCGTAATCCCATAAAGATGCAGCCTCCGACGAGAAGGGTATATATACTGTCTTCTTTTGTATGGACTAAGCGACAGCAATAATGTTGATGATTACTTCCTTTGCGAATCCTCGCGTGGCGCAGGCATTTGTTGATTACATGGCCACCCAGGGCGTCATTCTTACTATTCAGCAACATAATCAAAGCGATATCTGGTTGGCAGATGAATCGCAGGCCGAACGTGTGCGGGGCGAGCTGGCGCGGTTTATAGAAAATCCCGGCGATCCGCGTTATCTGGCGGCTAGCTGGCAGTCCGGGCAGACTAACAGCGGGCTACGCTATCGCCGTTTTCCCTTTCTCGCCACGCTGCGTGAACGAGCCGGCCCTGTTACCTGGATCGTGATGCTCGCCTGCGTGCTGGTCTATATCGCGATGAGTCTCATCGGCGATCAGACGGTGATGGTGTGGCTGGCGTGGCCGTTCGATCCGGTTTTAAAATTTGAAGTCTGGCGCTACTTCACCCATATCTTTATGCACTTCTCACTGATGCATATTCTTTTTAACCTGCTGTGGTGGTGGTATCTCGGCGGGGCGGTAGAGAAGCGCCTGGGCAGCGGTAAATTAATCGTCATTACGGTGATAAGCGCGCTGCTAAGCGGCTATGTACAGCAGAAATTTAGCGGCCCGTGGTTTGGCGGGCTGTCTGGCGTCGTCTATGCGCTGATGGGCTACGTGTGGCTGCGTGGAGAGCGCGATCCGCAAAGCGGAATTTACCTCCAGCGCGGCTTAATTATTTTTGCATTATTGTGGATAGTCGCTGGTTGGTTTGACTGGTTTGGCATGTCTATGGCGAACGGCGCGCACATCGCCGGGCTTATCGTCGGTTTAGCGATGGCCTTTGTTGATACGCTGAATGCGCGAAAACGAACGTGAGGCGTATCCGGCCTGTGGTCGAGATATTTTTCCAGGCCGGGTAGGGCGAATGCCGCTATCCGGCGCAAGGTTGGTTACTTTCAGAGATTATTCATGAAACAAACACAACGGCATGACGCGATCATTGAACTGGTGAAAAAACAGGGGTACGTCAGTACGGAAGAGCTGGTGGAGCATTTTTCTGTCAGCCCGCAAACCATTCGTCGGGATCTTAACGATCTGGCGGAACAGAATATGATTTTGCGCCACCACGGCGGCGCGGCGTTGCCCTCCAGCTCGGTGAACACGCCGTGGCACGATCGTAAGGCGACGCAAACGGAAGAAAAAGAGCGCATCGCTCGCAAAGTCGCGGCCCAGATCCCCAATGGTTCAACGCTGTTTATTGATATCGGCACGACGCCGGAAGCCGTAGCGCACGCCTTGTTAGGGCACAGTAATTTGCGGATCGTGACCAACAATTTAAACGTAGCGAACACGCTAATGGCGAAAGAGGATTTTCGTATTATCCTCGCCGGCGGCGAACTCCGCAGCCGCGACGGCGGCATTATTGGCGAAGCGACGCAGGACTTTATCGCCCAGTTCCGTCTCGATTTCGGCATTCTCGGTATTAGCGGTATTGATAGCGACGGCTCGTTGCTGGAATTTGACTACCATGAGGTACGCACCAAGCGCGCGATTATCGAAAATTCGCGCCACGTGATGCTGGTGGTGGATCACTCTAAATTTGGCCGTAACGCGATGGTAAACATGGGCAGCATTAGTATGGTCGATGCGGTCTACACCGATACCCTGCCGCCGCCGGGTGTGATGCAGGTGTTGACGGAGAACCATATTCAACTGGAGCTGTGTTAAAGAGACTGTCTTATCAGGCCTACACTCTGCGCGTGATCGTAGGCCTGATAAGCTCATCAGGCATTAATTTAAACCCCATACCCCATCATCTTCAGCAACTGCTGCGCGTGCTGTACCGCGTCCTGACGGTGCGCGACGCCGAGTTTCTGGTAGAGGTTGCGGATATGCGTCTTAATGGTGGTCGCGGCCACCGCCAGTTCGCCGGCAATCTGTTCGTTGCTGTAACCGGAATAGATAAGCCCTAACACCTGCCATTCACGCTGGGTGAGCGGGCTGGTGCGAATAAGCTCCGGGACATCCGGATGGTTAAGCAGGCGCTCGACGAAGCCTTCGTCAAAATGGGCGAATTTATGCCGGTGATGTTGGTTAATCTCTCGCAGGATGCGCTGCGCGCGATGCTGCTCCATCTCCGGCAGCGTATTAAGCTGGATAAGCTGACGCAATTGTTGCGCCATGGCTTCGCCTTCAATCACAAAATGGCTGATAAATCCGGTGCGGTTGGCGAGCTGTAAGGCATCAAGCAATACGCGCTGGGCGTCGTTTTTCCGCCCGGATTGCCAGTAAAGCTGATTGAGTAACAGCAGATTGCGGTTTAAATCGCTCATTAAGCGCAGGCTACGGGCATTCTCATTTAACTCTTCCAGCACGATTTCCGCAGGCTCGAATTCGCCCAGCAGGATCTGCGCGCGGGCGATATTCCGCCATTGTCCTTGCAGAAAATGGTTATTGGCAAACGCCGGTTTGGGCGTATGACGTAACCAGTTGGCGGCGGATTTCTTGTCGCCGGTTAACTGCCAGTAAATGACACGCACTTTATCGGCGTTAGAGATCCAGTCGCAGTGATAACGACCATTGCCTAATAAATTTTCCAGTCGGTTAAGCTGACTACGGGCATTATCCAGATCGCCGCGCGCCAGCGAGCACTGCACCAGTAACGTCAGGCACTGCAACTGTTGTTGCGGCTGGAAGGTGGACAGCACAGCGATACCGCTGCGCGCCGAGGCCTCCGCTTCGTCAAGGCGCGCCCACGCCCACAGCAATTGCGCGCGGATACGTACCAGAAACTCATGCATCGGCAGTTGTTCCAGATGTTGCTCTTTGATCAACTGGAAGGCTCTCTCCTGCGTTTCCCATGCGGCCTGCAGGAATCCCTGGGCGAACTGAATTTCGCTTTGTTGAATTAAGCTCCACAGCGCGTAATGCCAGACGTCATGATGGCGCGCCATTTGTTCGGTTTGCTGCATCAGCGATAAAGACTGGCTGAGATCGCCTTTACAGTGCAGCACTTCGCCGTGAACGGAGGTCGCGACAATACGGCTATAAAACCAGGCGAGAGGAAGCTCATCCAGCGCCAGTTTCGCCAGCCGCTCTGCCTCTTCCGGATTGCCGTCGTTGATGGCGACCTGGGCGCGCAGCGCGTTAAATTCAGCATGCAGTGTGCCGTCCATGACCCCTTTGATCTCTTGCTCGGCGCGCGCCAGCAGCGTATTCACTTCGCTGTAGCGGTGTTGGCTTTGCATCAGCCAGGCCTGTAACAACACCAGCCGCGGATTTTCCAGCAGGCTTTCCCACGGCAGCGCTTTTAATGACTCTTCCAGCAGCGCCAGTTCACTGTGATTAAACAGCCCCCACGCATGGTTAAGCAGGATATCGCGCAGCATTTGCGCGTCACCCGCCGCCAGCGCATGATGTATAGCTTCGCTGGGAAAACCTTGTTCCATCCAGCTTTCCGCGGCCGCGCGGTGGATCTCCGGCAGTTCCGCCGCCAGTTCCCACTGGCAACGCTGGCGCAGAAAGCTACCAAACAACGGGTGATAGCTGAACCATTCGCCCGTGTCGTCCATGCGTTGCAGGAATAACCCCTGGCGCTCAATCTCCTCCAGCCGCATCTGGCCGTTTTCTTCGCCGGTCACGCGCACGATCAACGCGTCATTCATTGAGCGTAAAATCGCGCTTTTAAGTAAAAAATGTCGGGTGCTGACATCCACGTTATCCAGTACTTCGTCCACCAGATAATCAGAAAGGTGGCTGGCATTAATCCTGGCAAGACGGCGGGCGGAGTGATGCGCAGAGGTATGGTTCTGGCGCGCGGAAAGGGCGATCAACTGTAGCGCAGTGGCCCAACCTGCCACATCGTCGCACATGCGGCTGCTCTCAGCGGCTTCAATGGGCGACGAAAGACGACGGTCAAAAAATTGCTTTGCTTCCTGATGGTTAAAAGCCAACTGCTGGCTGCCGATTTCCAACAGCTGATCGCGCACGCGCAGGTTAGCGATGCCCAGTTGCGGCAAATTACGCGATAACACCACCAGGGTGAAATTTTCCGGCTGATGCCGTAAGAAAAAGCGCATCGCGTCGTGAATCACCGGATTGGTAATCAAATGGTAGTCGTCAATCACCAGATAAAGCGGGCGATGCCACTGCGCCAGTTCAATAAAGAGCTGCGCGAAGAGGGACGTCAGGCTGGCGTACTGACGTTTTTGCGCCATCGCTTCGCTGGTAGAGCAGTGTCCGCCGGTGGCCTGTTGGATAGCGGCAATTAAGTAACTGGCGAATCGCTCTTGCTGGTTATCGCCTTCGTCGAGAGAGTACCAGCCTAATTCATTTTTGCCCGCCGCCCACTGTGAGACAAGCGTGGTTTTCCCATAGCCAGCAGGACTGGTTACCAGGGCGAGCCTGAAATTGTTCGCGCCGGAAAGTTTAGCCAATAGCCGCTCACGAACCACGGTATGGTCGAGACGAACCGGACGACTTAATTTAGACGGAATCAACATAGCAATCACTTCACTGTGGAAAATGGGGGGAACTGCGATTTTTTTTGCGCTTCGTAATTAATAGATATAAGGTCGGCCAGAAAGCATTTTAATGCAAGCTAAGCAGACTTTTTATGTGTCTGAATTTGCACTCTGTCACAATTCTAAATAACGGTATTAAAAAAGTATTCGGCGCGGTTGAAACGAGCGTCAGAGCTGGGCTGAGGTCATATTTCCGTTATTGTAAATAATGTCCTGGACAGGATGCGGATTTAACACAATGGCGATACCAGGCGTTTAATTAATTATGTTAAGTTAGTGAACCTCCCGCTGCTGAATATTTCAGGTAAGAAACTATTTCGGCGTTCATATAATCTTCGAAAATATCCCTTCGCGATTTACTGTTATTTCTGTTTATTCATTTGATTATGCGTAACACTGGGTGTCGTTGACAGGAATCGGCGCGTTTATACAGGGGTAAGTGGCGGCGATCACACTTTTATGCTCATCCCCGCTCCTCCTCCCTCCCTAATCATTGCCGGGAGGAGGAAGGTCAACATCGAGCCTGGCAAACTAGCGATAACGTTGTTTTATTACCCGAGGACGGATTTCCTATGTCACAGCCAACCTTCAATAAAGATCAATTCCAGGCCGCCCTGACGCGTCAGTGGCAGCGTTTTGGTTTACTGTCGGCGTCCGACATGACGCCTCGTCAGTGGTGGCAGGCCGTTAGCGGCGCACTGGCGGAATTACTGAGCGCGCAACCGGTAGTGCAGCCGACGAAAGGCCAGCGTCATGTGAACTACATTTCGATGGAATTTTTGATTGGCCGCCTGACGGGAAATAACCTGTTAAATCTGGGGTGGTACCAAGACGTTAGCGATGTGCTGAAAGCGCACGATATTAATCTGACCGATCTGCTGGAAGAGGAAGTCGATCCGGCGCTCGGCAACGGTGGTCTGGGACGTCTGGCCGCCTGCTTCCTCGATTCGATGGCCACCGTCGGGCAGTCCGCTACGGGCTATGGTCTGAACTACCAGTATGGGCTGTTCCGTCAGTCATTTGTTGAGGGCAAGCAGGTGGAAGCGCCGGATGACTGGCATCGCGGCAGCTATCCGTGGTTCCGCCACAACGAGGCGCTGGACGTCCAGGTTGGGATCGGCGGTAAAGTCACCAAAGAAGGGCGCTGGGAGCCCGGTTTTGTGATTACAGGCCAGGCCTGGGATCTGCCGGTGTTAGGCTATCGTAACGGCGTCGCGCAACCGCTGCGTTTGTGGCAGGCGACCCACGCGCATCCGTTTGATCTGACCAAATTCAACGACGGCGCTTTCCTGCGGGCGGAACAGCAGGGTATCGATGCGGAAAAACTGACGAAGGTGCTTTATCCCAACGATAACCACACGGCGGGTAAAAAACTGCGTCTGATGCAGCAATACTTCCAGTGCGCCTGCTCGGTAGCGGATATTCTGCGTCGCCATCATCTGGCCGGACGCAAACTGCATGAGCTGGCGGATTACGAGGTCATTCAGTTGAACGATACTCACCCGACTATTGCCATCCCTGAACTGCTGCGCGTGCTGATTGACGAGCACCAGCTGAGCTGGGATGACGCCTGGGCTATCACCAGCAAAACCTTCGCCTACACCAACCATACCCTGATGCCGGAAGCGCTGGAGTGCTGGGACGAGAGGTTAATCAAAGCGCTGTTGCCGCGTCATATGCAGATTATCAAGCAGATTAACGATCGCTTTAAGACGCTGGTCGATAACACCTGGCCTGGCGATAAGCAGGTATGGGCAAAACTGGCGGTGGTGCATGACCGTCAGGTACGCATGGCCAATATGTGCGTGGTCAGCGGCTTTGCGGTCAACGGTGTGGCGGCGCTGCACTCCGATCTGGTGGTGAAAGATCTGTTCCCGGAATATCACCAGCTTTGGCCGAACAAATTCCACAATGTCACCAACGGCATTACGCCGCGTCGCTGGATCAAACAGTGCAATCCGCAGCTTGCGGCGTTGCTGGATAAAACGCTGAAAAAAGAGTGGGCTAACGATCTCGACCAGTTGATCAACCTCGAAAAATACGCTGACGATGCGAAGTTCCGTCAGCAGTATCGCGACATCAAACGGGCGAACAAAGAACGGCTGGTGAAATTTATCCAGGCCCGTACCGGGATTGAGATTTCGAGCCATGCGATTTTTGATATTCAGATCAAACGTCTGCACGAGTACAAGCGTCAGCATCTGAATCTGTTGCATATTCTGGCGCTGTACAAAGAGATCCGCGAAAACCCGCAGGCTGACCGCGTACCGCGCGTATTCCTGTTTGGCGCGAAGGCGGCGCCGGGCTATTACCTGGCGAAGAACATCATTTTTGCTATCAATAAGGTTGCGGAGGCCATTAATAACGACCCGGCGGTGGGTGATAAGCTGAAGGTGGTTTTCCTGCCGGATTACTGCGTCTCGGCGGCGGAAATGCTCATTCCGGCGGCGGATATTTCCGAGCAAATTTCTACTGCCGGGAAAGAGGCGTCCGGCACCGGCAACATGAAACTGGCACTGAACGGGGCGTTGACTGTGGGAACGCTGGACGGCGCTAACGTTGAAATCGCTGAGAAGGTGGGTGAAGAGAATATCTTTATCTTTGGCCATACTGTGGAAGAGGTCAAGGCGCTCAAAGCCAAAGGCTACGATCCGGTGAAATGGCGTAAAAAAGACAAAGTGCTGGATGCGGTGCTAAAAGAGCTGGAAAGCGGTCAATACAGCGATGGCGATAAACATGCCTTTGACCAGATGCTGCATAGCCTCGGCAAACAGGGGGGCGATCCGTACCTGGTCATGGCGGACTTCGCCGCTTATGTCGAGGCGCAAAAGCAGGTGGATGCGCTGTATCGTGACCAGGAAGCGTGGACGCGCGCCGCGATCCTCAATACCGCGCGCTGCGGTATGTTCAGTTCCGATCGCTCTATTCGCGATTATCAGGCCCGTATCTGGCAGGCAAAACGCTAAGGGAGCGCGATGGAAAATAAACGTCTCGATAGTGCCGCGCTGGCGGCGGGGATCAGTCCCAGTTACATCAATGCTCATGGCAAACCGCAGTCTATTGGCGCTGAAACCAAGAGACGTTTGCTGGCGGCGATGCACGGCACGACAACAGGACCACAGGCGGTCGTGCCGAATGTGAAGGTTTATACCGCGGGTAAAAAAATGGCGTTGCCGGTAGAGGGGCGCGGTGAGTTTTCCTGGCTGCTGACTACGGAAGAGGGCGAGCATTACAAAGGGCGCGTGACGGGCGGTAAAAAACTTAACCTGCCGGCTACGTTGCCGGAGGGCTACCACACCCTGACGTTGACCCAGGATGAACAGCGTACGCACTGCCGTATTATCGTCGCCCCGCCGCGATGCTATGAGCCGCAGGCGCTGCTGGAAGGGAAAAAACTGTGGGGGGCCTGCGTCCAGCTTTATACTCTGCGTTCAGAAAAAAACTGGGGTATTGGCGATTTCGGCGATTTGAAGTCGATGCTGGTCGACGTGGCGACACGCGGCGGCGCGTTTATCGGCCTGAATCCGATCCACGCGCTTTATCCGGCGAATCCGGAGAGCGCCAGTCCCTACTGCCCCTCGTCTCGTCGCTGGCTGAACGTGATATATATCGACGTCAACGCCGTCGAAGATTTCCGCCTGAGCGAAGAGGCGCAGGCATGGTGGCAAATGCCCGCCACACAGCAAAAGCTGCGACAGGCGCGCGATGCGCAATGGGTGGATTACGCTACCGTTACCGCGCTGAAAATCACGGCGCTGCGGATGGCGTGGACGCGGTTTGCCGCTCGCGACGATGCGCAAATGGCGGAGTTTCGTCACTTTATCGCCCGCGAAGGCGAGAGCCTTTACTGGCAGGCGGCATTCGACGCGCTGCATGCGTATCAGGTAAAAGAGGATGAGCAGCGCTGGGGCTGGCCAGCCTGGCCGGAGGCGTACCAGTCGGTAGAGTCTCCCGCGGTAAAACAATTCTGTGAAGCGCACCGCGAAGAGGTGGAGTTTTACCTCTGGCTTCAGTGGCTGGCCTGGCGCCAATTCGCCGCCTGCTGGGATACCTGCCAGAGTTTTAAACTACCGATTGGTCTGTACCGCGATCTGGCGGTTGGCGTAGCGGAAGGCGGCGCGGAAACCTGGTGCGACCGGGAGCTGTACTGCCTGAAAGCATCTGTCGGCGCGCCGCCGGATATCCTCGGCCCGCTCGGTCAGAACTGGGGGTTGCCGCCAATGGACCCGCATATCATTGTCGCCCGGGCGTATGAGCCCTTTATCTACCTGCTGCGCGCCAATATGCAAAACTGCGGCGCGTTGCGCATTGACCATGTCATGTCGTTGCTGCGTCTGTGGTGGATACCGTATGGCGAAACAGCGGATCAGGGGGCTTACGTCCATTATCCGGTAGATGATTTGCTTTCTATTCTGGCGCTGGAGAGCCAACGTCACCGTTGTATGGTGATAGGCGAAGATCTGGGGACGGTGCCAGTTGAGATTGTCGGCAAGCTGCGCGATAGCGGGGTCTATTCTTATAAAGTGCTGTGGTTTGAAAATGACCTTGAGAAAAACTTCCGCGCGCCAGGCGCGTATCCGCAACAATCGATGGCTGTCGCCTCGACGCACGATCTCCCCACGCTGCGCGGCTATTGGGAATGCGGTGACCTGACGTTGGGTAAAGCTCTGGGGCTTTATCCGGATGAAGTGATTCTGCGCGGGCTGTATGAGGATCGCGAGCGGGCGAAACAGGGGCTATTGGACGCGCTGCATAAATATGGCTGTCTGCCAAAACGCGCCGGGCATAAGGCATCGTTAATGTCGATGACGCCAACGCTAAATCGCGGACTTCAGCGCTATATCGCCGACAGTAACAGCGGTCTATTGGGGCTTCAGCCGGAGGACTGGCTGGATATGGCCGATCCGGTTAACGTACCGGGCACCAGCGATCAGTATAAAAACTGGCGGCGGAAGCTCACCGCCACGCTGGAGCAGATGTTTGCCGATGAGGGCGTAAACAAGCTGATTAAGGATTTGGATAAGCGCCGAAAAGCGGCCGCGAAGAAGAAGTAATAAAGCCGGGGATTTCCCCGGCTTTATTATGGTGAGAGCACGTAGGTCTGATAAGCGCAGCGCCATCAGGCAATCCTGGCGCACATTGCTGCCTTATCCGGCCTACAAGCTGTCTCGCTTAAACCACCATACCCAACAGCAGACAGCCGATCAGGCCGCAGACGGAGATGATCGTTTCCAGCATCGACCAGGATTTAATGGTCTCGCCGATAGTCAAATTGAAATACTCTTTGAACAGCCAGAAGCCCGGGTCGTTGACGTGAGAGAAAATCACGCTCCCGGAACCGACTGCGATAACCATCAGTTCAGGGCTAACGCCGGTAGTGGCGATCAGCGGCGCCGCAATGCCGCCTGCGGTAATCGCCGCGACAGTCGCGGAGCCCAGCGCGATACGCAGCACCGCCGCGATAGACCACGCCATTAACAGCGGAGAGACATTGGTTTCATGCATCATTGAAGCGATGTATTTATCCACGCCGCTATCGACCAGCACCTGCTTGAACGCGCCGCCGCCGCCGATGATCAGCAGCATCATGGCGATAATTTTGATGGAAGAGACCAGCGTATCGTTAATCTGATCCATTGAACGCCCGCGGTTCAGGCCAAAGGTGAACATCGCAATCAGTACGGCAATTAACGTAGCCATTACCGGGTCGCCCAGGAACTCGGCAACGGGCAGGAAAGCGTGGCCTTTTGGCAGAATCATCTCGGCAATCGCACGCATCGCCATCAGAATAACCGGAACCAGCGACGTCCAGACGCTGACGCCAAAGCCCGGCATCTCTTCTTCCGTAAAAGTTTTCGCGCTGTACAGGCCTTCCGGGATCGGCTTATCGATACCTTTCAGGAAACGGGCGTAAACCGGTCCGGCAAGGATCACGGTCGGGATTGCCAGAATCGTACCAAACAGCAGCGTCTTACCCATATCGGCATGGAAAATCGTGGCGATTGCGGTTGGGCCCGGGTGCGGCGGCAGGAGGCCGTGTGTGACGGAAAGCGCCGCGGCCATCGGCACGCCGACGTACAGTAACGGGATATTCGCTGCTGCGGCAATGGTGAATACCAGCGGCAGCATCAGAACGAAGCCCACTTCATAGAACAGAGCGAAGCCGACGGTAAAGCCGGTTAACACTACGGCCCACTGAATATGCTTTTTACCAAATTTCGCGATCAGGGTAGTGGCGATACGTTGAGCGCCGCCGCAGTCGGCAAGCATTTTGCCCAGCATGGCGCCGAACCCCATAATCAGGGCCAGACTGCCAAGCGTACCGCCGACACCGGCTTTGATGGAGCCGATGACTTTATCCAGCGGCATTCCCTGCATCAACCCGACAGCGAGCGCTACCAGGACAAGGGCGATAAATCCGTTCATTTTGAAGCGGATCATCAGAAGAAGTAACAAGATAACACCGATAGCAACGATGACTAATGGCATGATTTACCTGGCCTTTACTTTGTTATGGGTAACGTCATTGTTTCGACGACAAATTCCTGTTGTTCCCGACGGGAACAGAGTCGCAATAGCACCAATACTGATTACCGTTGAAACGAATGAGCGTAGTCAGATGTTATATGGATGTTAGGTGCCCATAAGAATGATACGGGTAACATTTGGGTGTTGAAAATGACCCTGGCAGGCAAAATTTAAATTATGAGACACAGGTCATGTTATCGGCGAAAGAAGAAGGACCATCGTTCTGAGATGTGGCTGATAGCGCCGGATGGCGGCGTATACGCCTTATTCGGCCTACGGTGGGGCAGACAAGGCCCGACAGGCGCAAGGGCCATCGGGCATGGATGCGGGGAAAATCTTAGTAGTAGGAGTGCTCGCCGCGCTGGTGTTCGGTCAGATCGCGAACCCCTTTCAGTTCCGGGAATTCATTCAGCAACTGTTTCTCGATCCCTTCTTTCAGCGTGACGTCAACCATCGAGCAACCGTTACAACCGCCGCCAAACTGCAGAATTGCATAGCCTTCATCGGTAATTTCCATCAGCGAGACGCGACCGCCGTGGCCCGCCAACTGCGGGTTAATCTGCGATTGCAGAGCATATTCCACGCGCTCCATCAGCGGCGCGTCATCGGCCACTTTGCGCATCTTCGCGTTTGGCGCTTTCAATGTAAGTTGAGAACCTAGCTGGTCGGTCACGAAATCAATTTCCGCGTCTTCCAGATAGGGCGCGCTCAGTTCATCGACATAAACGGTCAACAGGTCAAATTTCAGTGCAGTATCGGTGGCTTCTACGGCGTCGGGCGGACAATAAGAAACACCGCACTCTGCGTTAGGAGTGCCGGGATTAATGACAAATACGCGGATTTGCGTCCCTTCTTCCTGATTTGCCAGCAGTTTGGCAAAGTGCGCTTGTGCAGCATCGGAAATACGGATCATAGTAATGGCCTAATAGTTGACTATTTTAGTTGGTTATAATACGCCCATCATCGAGGCTCTACAAGGTTCGACACAGGCACCATACCTGGACAGTCGCTGCGCCGTTGCGCAAAAGCAGTTGCGCGATTTCCGCGACGGTACTTCCGGTAGTGACGACATCATCCACAATAACCATATGGAGACCCTGTACCGGCAATTCAAGGCGAAACGCGTTTTTCAAATTGCGCTTACGTAACCTGGCGCTGAGATGATGTTGTGTTGCGGTCGCCCGTACCCGCGTGATGGTCTGGCTGTCCCACGCGCAGCCCAGCCAGTGCGCTAACGGTTGGCATAACAGATCGCTTTGGTTAAACCCCCGCCGCCAGTGTCGGCGCGACCAGAGCGGAACGCTGACGATTCTGTCGGGAAGCTGCAAGCCAGTGCTGCGGCGCGCCATGAGGACTTCCTGCAACAGTAGACGCGCCAGAGCGGCGGCAATTTCGCTGCGGCGGGTAAATTTAAGCTGATGCACCAGTAAACTCAAGGGCGGCGTATAGTCACTGACGCTCACCAGACGCTGCCAGGGCGGCGGTTTTTGCAGGCAGCGACCGCAGGGGAGCGAAGGATGCGCGGCAGGTAATCCGCATTGCGGACACAGGCTGACGCGCTGACGAACGGCGCGCGCGCATACGGAACAAATTCCCCAGTGGCTTAACGCCAGCGGCATTCGGCATAGCCAGCATAATCCCGGTACTGTTAGCATAGGTGCATCCTTGTTAGACAAAAGAGAACAGTAACTGATGAATGACATCTGGTGGCAGACCTACGGCGAGGGAAATTGTCATCTTGTGCTGCTGCACGGATGGGGATTGAACGCGGAGGTGTGGCATTGCATTCGCGAGGAACTCGGCTCGCATTTTACGCTGCATCTGGTCGACTTGCCGGGCTATGGCCGTAGTTCGGGGTTTGGCGCCATGACGCTTGAAGAGATGACGGCGCAGGTAGCGAAAAACGCGCCGGACCAGGCTATCTGGCTTGGCTGGAGCCTGGGCGGCCTGGTGGCGAGTCAGATGGCGCTCACCCACCCTGAACGCGTTCAGGCGCTGGTGACAGTCGCCTCTTCGCCATGCTTTAGCGCGCGTGAGGGGTGGCCGGGAATAAAACCGGAAATCCTCGGTGGATTCCAGCAGCAGCTTAGCGACGATTTTCAGCGCACGGTGGAGCGTTTTCTGGCGCTGCAAACGTTAGGGACGGAGACGGCGCGTCAGGATGCCCGCACCTTAAAAAGCGTGGTGCTGGCGCAGCCTATGCCGGATGTAGAGGTGCTCAATGGCGGACTGGAAATCTTAAAAACGGTCGATCTACGAGAAGCGCTTAAAAATGTGAACATGCCGTTTTTGCGTTTGTATGGTTATCTGGACGGTCTGGTGCCGCGTAAAATCGTGCCTTTGCTCGATACGTTATGGCCGCACAGTACATCACAGATAATGGCGAAGGCGGCCCATGCGCCGTTTATCTCGCATCCGGCGGCGTTTTGTCAGGCGCTGATGACGCTAAAATCATCGCTGTAACCAGGGCGTTGCCGGGCCCGGACCATTCTGCAAGGTTAATGGCTTTCAGACGCCAGATCGGCAGGCGCCAGCCCGGTAACCCTAAGCACGGTATCGCGATCGAAACCATCGTTTAGCATGGAGCGGGCAATGCGCAATGCGGCGAGCCGTTGGCCTTCCTGCTTGCCTTGCTGTAACCCGTTACGATGTCCTTCCTGACGTAATTTGTCTGCGATAGTCATGATCTTCTCCTTATGCTGTGGGATACGCATAGCCACCTGGCGGATAAACGTATTGAAGCGCGCGGCGTCGCCAGTGTGCATCATGTAATTAAACAAACTTTGAAGCTGGGTGTCATTAGCGTATCCCTTAACCAGCAGGGCGACCAGCTGTTCGACAAGCCCCATCAGATCGCGCTGGCGGATGTGTTTTTGTATGAGTTCCAGCAGCGCGAACCGTCGGTGCCGCATAATCTCGTCGTCCGGCACGACCGTAATATCGACCAGAGGAAAGGCGGTGGCGTATAGCTTACGCGCCATCACCGGGTCGGCAAATTCATCCAGCCAGCATAATGAGAACGGATAGGGGCTTCGGTTTCCGTGGTAAAACAGCATTGGCACCACTAACGGCAACGTCTTATGCCCGGCCTCCAGGTGCCGTTGCATTGCAGCCATTGCGTAACGCATCAGCCGAAATGCCATATGCGCGTCCGGCGTACTCTGATGTTCAATAACCACGTAAATGTAACCTTCACCTTCACTTGTTTCCAGCGACCAAAGAATATCGGAATAATGGGGGCGTAAATCCTCTTCAATAAAGCTACCGGACTCCAGCCGTAACGTATTCAGATTACAGATTTGACGTAATGTCGTCGGGAGATGAATTTCCAAAAAATCCCGTGCAGTATCGGGGTGGCATAAAAACTGTTTGAATACCGCGTCATGCGGCGTGGATGTTGTTGAGGTCGCCATATCGATCCATCATCGGTGAAGTTCAATGGCGTGACACTACGCGCAGACCGGGCTGATTGCAGTAGAGGATTAGTGCGCTTGCGAGGCGCATGGGGAGACAAATGCGCACGGCGGTAACGCTTTCATCTTTGTGGAAGACATGACGCAAAATTGCCCGGCAGCGTGACGCGTACCGGGCAACATAACGCGGAATAAAGGCCGGATAGGACGCGTTACGTCGCTACCCGACGAAGGTTAACGCAAGGCCCACCATTCGCGCAGGCAGGCTTTACCTTCCGGACAACTTTTACAGCTGCCTGAAAGGCAGCCGTCCGGTTCTTCCGGGATACGTACCGCTTTACCCATGATCTCCAGTTGATTCAGCATGGCGTCGATCATGGGCTGCGGAGCGTGCAGCGTATGGCTGATTTGCGTTGCTTCCATACGCCCCCGCAGCGCCAGTAGATCGCGAACCTGTATCAATGAAGCCATTTTTTACATCCCTTAGTGACAATTGCCCGCAGTGCCCGAACAACAGGAACTGACGTTTTTGCGGGTTGCCAGCAGTTCAATGTCTACACGGCTGCGGGCGCGGCGTAACAGGCTTAACACCACAACGTTAAAGACGATCACTGCCAGAATACAGATCAGGCTGTATGTCGGGTGTTGACTGAAGCTGGTAACCTGGTAGAACAGCGTGGCGAGCGAATAGGCGATATTCAGCCCCCACAGGATGGAGAAGCCCATCCAGCCGCGGCTGGACTCGCGGGCGATAGCGCCCATTACCGAGATACACGGTACGTAAAGCAGGACGAAAATCAGGTAACAGTACGCCGCTGCGGCGCTGCCGAATTTTTGATCCATTACGCCCATCGCGCCGGTCGCCATTTCGCCGTCACCTTTACTCGCTTCGATCGGGTTAGCCAGTACGCTCAGGCTAAAGGTGTCTTTCAGGCTTTGCCTGGTATCGTCAACCGCGCCCAGCAGTTCATCGCCGAGGTGGAAGTCGGCAGGATTAAACGCTTCGTCCTGAATATTTTCGGCGGTGTAGAGCGTGTTCAGCGTACCGACGACAACTTCTTTCGCCATGGCGCCCGTAAACAGACCCACGGTCGCTTGCCAGTTATCCTCATGGACGCCGATCGGTTTAAAGACTGGTGTGATGACCCGGCTTACAGAGGCGAGGGCGGAGTCATTAATGTTATCGACGATTTTGCCGCTCAGCGAGAAACTGTTAAACGCGCTCAGGAAAATACTCACGATGATAATGACTTTACCGGCGCGTAGTACAAAACCTTTCAGGAGTTGCCAGGTCTGGATGATCAGGCTCTTGATATGCGGTACGTGGTAAACCGGCAGCTCCATCACAAACGGAGAGGCTTCGCCGCGCATAATGGTATGTTTCAGCATCAGGCCGGTTAATACCGCCATGACAATACCCAGCACGTATAGCGAGAAGACCGCCAGCGCGCCGTTTTGCCCGAAGAAGGCGGCGGCAAAGACGGCGAAAATCGCCAGGCGCGCGCCACAGGACATAAACGGCGCCATCATGATGGTCATCAGGCGTTCGCGCGGAGCGTCAAGCGTGCGGGCGCCCATCACGGAAGGTACATTACAGCCGAAGCCGACAATCAGCGGCACGAAGGATTTACCCGGTAGTCCCAGCGCCTGCATCAGGCGATCCATGACGAAGGCCGCGCGCGTCATATAACCGGAGTCTTCAAGGAAGGAGAGGAACAGGTACATCATCCCGATTTGCGGCACCAGCGGCAGGACGGTATTGATCCCGCCGCCAAGACCTTGCGCCAGGAAGATGGTTAACCAATCCGGGAAGTGCAGCGTGTAGCCAATCCATTGAATGCCATGAATAAAGATGGCGACGGAACCGGCATCAAACAGGGGTTGCAACGCGCCGCCGATGTTAATGGCGAGCAGGAACATCAGGTACATCACGAACAAAAAAATCGGTAAGCCGAGGAAGCGGTTCAGGATAATTTTATCGACCGCCCTGGTGAAGCGGCTGGGTTCGGCTGTCAGGGTATTACTTACCACGTCGCAAATAGCGGCGATACACTGGTAACGGGCGTCGGCGATATGCAGCGCCGGGTCGTCCATTTCGTCCTTCAGACGGGCCAGGGAGGTGTCCAGGTTTTGCGCCGCCTCGCCTGCGTAAGCCCGGCTGTAGATATCGCCCTCCAGCATTTGCAGACCCAGCCAGCGGCGCTGTTGTAAAGGCATCTCCTGGGCCATCGCGTCGGCCAGGAAATCCGCTTCGCGCAGCAGCGGCTGGGCATAATGCACCAGTTCGACGTTGTCGTTAGCGTTGTGACGGTCAATGGCCAGTTTCAGCGCCTCGATACCGCGGCCGCGAGTCGATACCAGCGGTACGACAGGGCAACCCAGACGCGTGGACAGAGCGTCGACATCAATACGAACCTGCTGTTTTTCGGCGATATCCAGCATGTTGAGCGCGACAATACAGGGTATACCCAGCTCCAGCAGTTGCAGCGTCAAATAGAGGTTGCGCTCCAGATTGGAGGCGTCCACAACGTTTATCAACAGGTCGGCGTCGCCGCCCAGGATGTAGTGGCAGGCGATCTGTTCGTCGAGAGAGGTTTGTGACGAGATGGTCGTCAGAGAATAGGTGCCGGGTAAATCTACCAGCGTGACCTGGTGGTCAGTTGTCGCGAACTGGCCCTCTTTACGCTCGACGGTGACGCCCGCCCAGTTCCCCACGCGCTGACGCGCGCCGGTGAGTTGGTTAAATAAGGTGGTCTTGCCGGAATTAGGATTACCAATTAAACCAATGGTTAATTTTTTCATTTTTATAGACTCACTGTATTAACAGGAAACCGCTTCCACTTCTATTAACGCCAAATCCTTTTTACGCAAAACCAGACTCACGCGTCGTGTTTCGATATGGATCGGATCGCCTAAGGGCGCGACGCGGACGACATTAAATGAAGAGCCGGGCAACATGCCGAGCGAAAGCAGTTTTTGACGATACGCCGGGCTGATTTCACGCGCAAAGCCGGTGATTTTCCACGCAGTGTCAGGAGTGAATTGCATACGACCTACTTGTTTCTTACTAACTGGATGTATACCTCATGCGGCGCTCAGGGGGGCGGCAGGAGACCCGATGTTTAGCCAACGAAGGAAAGAGTAAATAATCAACAACACAATGATAATGAGAATGGTTTCTATCTTCAACGATTAAAATGTGACGGAATGTACAAATAAGCGATAATTTGCGCCGATGTTGATATGGCTCAACATTTATTTGTCTTTTTGCAAATACCCCTATTGTGCAAATATCCACCGTTTTTAATGTTTAATTAAGGTTTCATCTGTTAATAAAGTGATAATTAATAGTGCGGATAGCAGAAGGAAATTAATTAACAGATTCTAATGGGTAAGATTTAATTGTTAATTAAAAAAGAAAGGGTTGGACGTATTGCAAAATCGCAGGCCGGATAAGAAGTAACCCGGCCTGCGTATTACCCGATTAGCGTTTTTTTCCCATTGCGGCTGCCAGCGCGTCCATCATGGCGCTGTTACCGGCTGGCTGGGCGTCACGACCGCGCGGTTTCGCCGCTTTAGATGCCGGGCGGTTGCCCTGAGCGCGATCGGCGTCGCCGCCGCGGCGAGCGGCGGTTTCACCGGGCTGTTCGTCCAGACGCATCGTCAGCGCAATACGCTTACGTTGCAGATCCACTTCCAGCACTTTCACCTTCACGATGTCGCCCGCTTTTACCACGGTGTGTGGATCGTCGACGAACTTAGTCGACAGGGAAGAGATGTGGACCAGGCCATCCTGATGAACGCCGATATCGACAAATGCGCCGAAATTGGTGACGTTAGTGACCGCCCCTTCCAGAATCATCCCCGGCAGCAGGTCGTTCATGGTTTCGACGCCATCGGCGAATTGCGCGGTTTTAAATTCAGGACGCGGGTCGCGGCCCGGTTTTTCCAGCTCTTTGATGATATCGCTCACGGTCGGCACGCCGAATTTATCGTCGGTAAAATCAGCGGCCTTGAGGTGACGCAATTCGTTGCTGTTGCCCATCAGATCTTTTAGCGCTTGCTGCGTCGCCGCCAGAATGCGTTCGACAACCGGATAGGCTTCCGGGTGGACGGTGGAGGCATCCAGCGGGTTATCGCCGTGGTTAATACGCAGGAAGCCCGCGCACTGCTCAAACGCTTTCGGCCCCAGACGGCTCACCTTCAACAGTTGCTGGCGATTCTGGAACTGACCGTTCTCATCGCGCCAGGCGACGATGTTTTGCGCCATCATGCGCGTTAAGCCCGCGACGCGGGTCAGCAGCGGCACGGAGGCGGTATTCAAATCGACGCCGACGGCGTTTACGCAGTCTTCGACCACCGCATCCAGCTTACGCGCCAGCTGCGTCTGGCTGACATCGTGTTGATATTGGCCGACGCCGATGGATTTCGGATCGATTTTCACCAGTTCCGCCAGCGGATCCTGCAGACGACGGGCGATAGAGACCGCGCCGCGCAGGGAGACGTCGAGATCCGGAAACTCCTGCGCCGCCAGCTCAGAAGCGGAATACACGGACGCCCCCGCTTCGCTGACGATCACTTTCTGCGCCGTCACGTTCGGGAACTGTTTCTGTACGTCGAGATAGAAGCGTTCGGTTTCACGCGAGGCCGTACCGTTGCCAATCGCGACCAGTTCGACGTGGTATTTTTCGCACAGCGCGGCGATCACGGTAGCCGCTTTGGCCGCCTGACCGGTATGCGGATAAATGGTATCCGTCGCCACCAGCTTGCCGGTGCCGTCAACGACAGCGACTTTTACGCCGGTACGCAGGCCAGGATCAAGGCCCATCGTGGCGCGCAGGCCTGCGGGGGCTGCCATCAGCAGGTCGTGCAGGTTACGCGCAAACACGTTAATCGCTTCGTCTTCCGCACGTTCGCGCACGGTGCCCATCAGTTCGGTTTCGAGGTGCATTAAGACTTTGATACGCCACGTCCAGCTCACTACGCCTTTGCGCCAGCTATCCGCCGGGGCGTTATTTAGCCGCAGGCCGAGATGGTCCATGATGATTTGCTCGCAGTAGCTTTCTTTTGGCGGCTCATCAAACTGTGGGTCGGCATTGAGCGAAAGTTGCAGAATGCCTTCGTTACGACCACGGAACATGGCCAGCGCACGGTGAGACGGGACGTTAGCAATGGGCTCATGATGGTCGAAATAGTCGCGGAATTTTGCCCCTTCTTCCTCTTTGCCGCTCACGACGGTGGCGACCAGATGGGCGTTCTTCCACAGGTAATCACGCACTTTCGCCAGCAATGCGGCGTCTTCGGCAAAGCGCTCCATCAGAATGTAGCGTGCGCCGTCGAGCGCGGCTTTCGTGTCCGCCACGCCTTTGTCGCCATCAATGTACTTTGCCGCTTCCACGTCAGGATCGTGGGACGGCTCGTTCCAGAGCAGATCGGCCAGCGGCTCAAGACCGGCTTCAATGGCGATTTGTCCACGGGTGCGGCGTTTAGGTTTATAGGGCAGGTAGAGGTCTTCGAGCTCGGTCTTACTTAACGTAGCGTTGATGGCGCCAGCCAGCTCATCGGTCAGTTTGCCTTGTTCGGAAATGGACTTGAGGATGGCCTGACGCCTGTCTTCCAGCTCACGCAGATAGACCAGACGCGTTTCCAGGTTACGCAACTGCGTGTCATCCAGACCGCCGGTGATTTCTTTACGATAACGTGCGATAAACGGCACGGTGTTCCCTTCGTCAAGCAGGCGAACGGCAGCTTCAACCTGCCCGGCATTTGCCTGGATTTCACCCGCAATAATGCGGCAGAAAGAATCATTCATCATGGGTTAGCTTCGTCTTCAGGATAAAAATCAGGGGATAGTTATACGGATTGGCTGGCAAAAATGCCAGCCATCAGCGGGGGCTTAGGATTCTTCTTGTCTTATTTGACGTATTCGATCGCATTGACGTACCAGTTTGCTTCGCCGACAGGGGTGTTGACCACCGCCAGATCGCCCACTTCTTTTTTCAGTAGCGCCCGCGCCATCGGCGAGTCGATAGAGATGTAATCCTTACGTCCGAAAATTTCATCGTAGCCGACAATGCGGTACTTCAGCGTATCGCCGTCATCATTTTCAATTTCCACCCAGGCGCCGAAGAAGACTTTGCCCTCCTGCTGCGGGGAATAATCCACGATTTTGAGATTTTCCATGCATTTGGTCAGATATCTGACGCGTCTGTCGATCTCACGCAGGCGCTTTTTATTATACTGATAGTCGGCATTCTCGCTGCGGTCGCCCAGACTCGCAGCCCAGGTCACTTTTTTGGTGACCTCCGGGCGCTCTTCACGCCAGAGATAATTGAGCTCTTGTTTGAGTGTTTCGTACCCTTCGCGGGTGATCAGGGGCGTTTTCATCTCGTTGATTTACCTTTGCTGTCGATATTGCGCACACGGGGTATAACGTGATCGTCCCGACAGAATAAATAATGGGGTTGCCGATTAATTGTATATTTAAGCTGCTGTTAAATATGCTTTGTAACAATTTAGCCTGAAATTCATACCAGAATTTGCTGGTGACTCACGTGAGCTTTTTTAAGAATACACACTTACATTTGTTGCGAACCTTTGGGAGTACAGACAATGCAAGAGAATTATAAGATTCTGGTGGTTGATGACGATATGCGTCTGCGGGCGCTACTGGAACGTTATCTGACCGAGCAGGGCTTCCAGGTTCGAAGCGTCGCTAACGCCGAGCAGATGGATCGTCTGCTGACCCGTGAATCTTTCCATCTCATGGTACTGGATTTAATGATGCCAGGTGAAGATGGTCTGTCGATTTGTCGTCGCCTGCGTAGTCAAAGTAATCCAATGCCGATCATTATGGTCACGGCGAAGGGTGAAGAAGTTGACCGTATCGTCGGGCTGGAAATCGGCGCCGATGACTACATTCCTAAACCGTTTAACCCGCGCGAGCTGTTGGCGCGTATTCGCGCCGTGCTACGTCGTCAGGCAAACGAACTGCCCGGCGCGCCGTCGCAGGAAGAGGCCGTTATCGCGTTCGGTAAGTTTAAACTGAACCTCGGTACGCGCGAGATGTTCCGTGAAGATGAACCGATGCCGCTGACCAGCGGGGAGTTTGCGGTACTGAAAGCGTTAGTCAGCCATCCGCGCGAGCCGCTCTCTCGCGACAAGCTGATGAATCTGGCCCGTGGCCGCGAGTATTCCGCGATGGAACGCTCCATCGACGTCCAGATCTCCCGCCTGCGCCGTATGGTGGAAGAAGATCCGGCGCATCCGCGTTATATTCAGACCGTCTGGGGCCTGGGCTACGTCTTCGTACCGGACGGTTCTAAAGCATGAGGCGAATGCGCTTCTCGCCGCGAAGTTCATTTGCCCGCACGCTGTTGCTCATCGTCACCTTGCTGTTCGTCAGCCTGGTGACGACCTACCTGGTGGTGCTGAACTTCGCGATTTTGCCGAGCCTCCAGCAGTTTAATAAGGTTCTGGCTTACGAAGTCCGTATGCTGATGACCGATAAGCTGCAACTGGAGGACGGCACGCAGTTAGTCGTGCCGCCTGCGTTTCGCCGGGAAATCTATCGCGAGCTGGGGATCTCTCTCTACACCAACGAAGCCGCTGAAGAGGCCGGGCTGCGTTGGGCGCAACACTACGAATTCTTAAGCCACCAGATGGCGCAGCAATTAGGCGGCCCGACGGAAGTGCGCGTTGAGGTCAACAAAAGCTCGCCTGTCGTGTGGCTCAAAACCTGGCTGTCGCCCAATATCTGGGTGCGCGTGCCGCTGACCGAGATTCATCAGGGCGATTTTTCTCCGCTTTTCCGTTACACGCTGGCGATCATGCTCCTGGCGATAGGCGGCGCGTGGCTGTTTATTCGTATACAGAACCGACCGTTAGTGGATCTTGAACATGCCGCCTTGCAGGTAGGGAAGGGAATTATTCCGCCGCCGCTGCGTGAATATGGCGCCTCTGAGGTGCGCTCTGTGACCCGGGCGTTTAACCATATGGCAGCCGGCGTGAAACAATTGGCCGATGACCGTACGCTATTGATGGCGGGCGTCAGCCACGACTTACGCACGCCGCTGACCCGTATTCGTCTGGCGACGGAGATGATGGGCGAGGAAGACGGTTATCTCGCGGAGTCGATCAATAAAGACATCGAAGAGTGTAACGCCATTATCGAACAGTTTATTGACTATCTGCGTACCGGTCAGGAAATGCCAATGGAGATGGCGGATCTCAATTCCGTGCTGGGCGAGGTGATTGCGGCGGAAAGCGGCTATGAGCGTGAGATTAACACTGCGCTTCAGGCAGGCAGTATCCAGGTGAAAATGCACCCGCTCTCAATTAAGCGCGCGGTGGCGAATATGGTGGTCAATGCTGCCCGCTATGGCAACGGCTGGATTAAGGTCAGCAGCGGCACCGAGTCGCATCGCGCCTGGTTCCAGGTAGAAGATGACGGGCCGGGCATTAAGCCGGAGCAGCGTAAACATCTGTTCCAGCCTTTTGTGCGTGGCGACAGCGCCCGTAGTACCAGCGGCACAGGGCTGGGGCTGGCGATTGTGCAGCGCATTATTGATAACCATAACGGGATGCTGGAGATTGGCACCAGCGAGCGTGGCGGATTGTCGATTCGCGCCTGGCTACCGGTTCCTGTGGCTCGCGTCCAGGGGACGACAAAAGAGGCATAAGAAAGGGAGGTATTACCCTCCCTTTCTTCTTAACGCTGGATGACGCCGTTCAAAGCCGCCATCCGGCCTGTTCCTTACAGCTTCGGTCCGGCGCTAACCAGCGCTTCGCCTGCCGGGGTATCCGTATACTTCTCGAAGTTCTCAATGAACAGTTTCGCCAGCGCGGTGGCTTTTTCCTGCCATTGTTCCGGCGACGCGTAGGTGTTACGTGGGTCGAGAATGTGGGTATCCACGCCTGGCAGTTCAGTCGGGATCGCCAGATCGAACAGCGGCAGACGGAAGGTTTCCGCGTTATCAAGAGAACCGTTCAGAATGGCGTCGATAATCGCGCGCGTATCTTTGATGGAGATACGTTTGCCGGTGCCATTCCAGCCGGTGTTAACCAGATAAGCCTGCGCGCCTGCTGCCTGCATACGTTTCACCAGCACCTCAGCATACTGCGTTGGGTGCAGCGTCAGGAACGCGGCGCCGAAGCAGGCGGAGAAGGTGGGGGTCGGTTCGGTGACGCCGCGTTCGGTGCCGGCCAGTTTAGCGGTGAAACCCGACAGGAAGTGGTACTGCGTCTGGTTAGCGGTTAAACGGGAAACCGGCGGCAACACGCCGAAAGCATCCGCCGTCAGGAAGATAACCTTGGTGGCGTGACCTGCTTTGGACACGGGCTTAACGATGTTATCGATATGATAGATCGGGTAAGAGACGCGGGTGTTTTCGGTTTTGGAACCATCGTCGAAATCTACGGTGCCGTCTTCGCGCACGGTGACGTTTTCCAGTAGCGCATCACGGCGAATCGCATGATAAATTTCTGGCTCCGCTTCTTTCGACAGTTTGATGGTTTTGGCGTAGCAGCCGCCTTCAAAGTTGAACACGCCGTCGTCATCCCAACCGTGCTCATCATCGCCAATCAGACGACGTTTCGGGTCGGTGGACAGAGTGGTTTTTCCGGTACCGGAAAGGCCGAAGAAGACCGCGACATCGCCTTTTTCACCCACGTTGGCGGAACAGTGCATTGAGGCGATACCTTTTAGCGGCAGCAGGTAGTTCATTACCGAGAACATCCCTTTTTTCATTTCGCCGCCGTACCAGGTGCCGCCAATAAGCTGAATACGTTCAGTCAGGTTGAACGCCACAAAGTTTTCCGAGTTCAGCCCTTGCTCTTTCCACTGCGGGTTGGTGCACTTCGCGCCGTTCATGACAATAAAGTCAGGTTTGAAGCCTACCAGCTCTTCGTCCGTTGGGCGAATGAACATATTTTTAACGAAGTGGGCCTGCCAGGCGACTTCCGTAATAAAGCGCACGGAAAGACGCGTATCGGCATTTGCGCCGCAGAACGCATCAACAATGAATAAGCGTTTACCGGAAAGCTGATGCGTCACCAGATCTTTCAGGTGTTGCCAGGTTTCCTGGGAAAGCGGCTTATTATCGTTTTTACCTTTACCCTTATCGGACCACCACAGCGTATCACGCGTGGTGTCGTCGCGAACAATATACTTATCCTTAGGCGAACGACCGGTAAAAATACCGGTATCAACGGCAACAGCGCCCAGGTTAGTTAACACGCCACGCTCATAGCCTTCCAGACCAGGATTAAGTTCTTCCTGATAAAGGGTGTCGTAGCTGGGATTGTAAACGATATCCTGGACGTCGTTGATACCATAAGCCTTGAGATCTTGCGGGGTTAAATTGTTAACGCGCATATCACTGCTCCTTAGCCAATATATATTACCGAAAATAGTAAGGTTTTTTGAGGTTGGTTAACCGCGACAAGGCTCATAGATTTACGTATCTGGACAAAATCACGATTGACGAAAAACACTGTGACTCCTGTCACGCAGCGGCGGTTATTATGGCAGGAAACCTACTTTTGTTGTGGAAAATGTTCTGAAAACGTTAAAAGGAAGTGTTTTTGACCGACATAATGTGACTGTAATCGCATTCATGTAAGAAAGTTACGTAACACCAACATTAACAATATCGATTCACCTCTCTGCGTTTTTTTCTGAATTATGCCTGACGACGCCTGGCGGTGAACAGATGATGCAATAATGCGACTTTCTCATCATTCTGGATAACGACATGGAAAGTGTAGCGCTTTCACGTACTACTCGCTGGGGTATGTTGCTCACCGGTTTGCTGCAGGGCGTCTTGTGCTACCTGCTGATGGCCTGGCTGGTACCACAAAATAGCGACTGGCTGTTCTATGGTATGCCTGCGACGATAGCGTTGTCGTCAATGCTATTGCTTACCGTGGTCTCTTTTAAACAGCGCGCTCTGTGGGGCTGGCTGGGGCTGACCTTTGTGGTCGTGCTGGCAATGAGCGGCTGGCTGAAATGGCAGGTTGAGGCGGTGGAGAAATGGCGTCTGGCCGAGCTCCTCTGGCTGTATGGTCTCCGGCTTGTGTTGATGGCGATGCTGGTATTACCCTGGATGCAATATCAGTTACATTCGCAAACCGGTTCGGCGCGTTATCCCCAGTTTTATATGCGGTTATGGCATAACGTACTGACATTGTTTATCGTCCTGGTCGCCAACGGACTGTTCTGGCTGGTGCTTCTGCTCTGGAGCGCGCTATTCAGGCTGGTGGGCATCCGCTTTTTCAGCACCCTTTTCTTTGAAACTGAAGCCTTTATTTATGTGACCATCGGCCTGATTACGGCGCTGGCGGTCATTCTCGCCCGCACGCAGTCGCGCCTTGTGGCGGCGGTGCAAAAGCTGCTGACGCTGATCGCGACAGGTTTACTGCCAGTGGTGTCGCTGCTGGCATTGCTGTTTATTGTGACGTTACCCTTTACCGGACTGGAGGCGATTTCTGCGCGTGTTTCCGCTGCGGGGCTGCTATCCACGCTGACGCTGATGCTGCTGCTCCTCGTGGCGATTGTCAATGAACCGCAAAAGCGCGTATTACCCTATCCGCGCGTACTACGCGGCATGATTAGCGCCTCGCTGTGCGTTGCCCCGATATATATGCTGCTGGCGGGCTGGGCGTTATGGGTACGCATTCAGCAATACGGCTGGACGCCGGATCGTCTGTATGGCGCGCTGACGGCGTCTGTCTTGCTGGTATGGTCCTTCGGTTATCTGATCGGTCTGTTACGCCGCGGACGCGACCCTGGTGAGTGGCAAGGCAAGGTGATACTGAGCGTCTCTTTGTTGACGCTGGTGATATTGCTGTTGCTGGCCTCGCCTGTACTTGATGTCTGGCGTATTAGCGTCAACAGCCATATGGCGCGTTACCATAGTGGTAAAATTACTGCGGATCAGATCAGCCTGTATATGCTGGATCACAGCGGCAAACCTGGCCAGGAAGCGCTGAAATCGTTGCGGGATGACGAGGCGTTTACGCAGAACAGAAAGCGCAATCGTGAACTGATGACGTTTTTGCAGAGAAATAAGGTCTCTCCGACGGCGGACGATTTAGCGCGGGTGGTGATGATTGCGCCCGGTAGCCAGAAGCCGGATGCCGCATTTTGGGCGTTTGTCAAAGAGCAGAGTTATTCGGACGATTCCTGCCTTGAAGCGGATGCCTGCGTGCTGGTGAGTCAGGATCTTAACGGCGACGGTCAGCCTGAGCAGGTGCTGTATAACTTTATTGTTGCCGAGAGCCAGGTCTACGGCTTAAAAGAGGGGAAATGGACGCAGAAAGCGTTCGCCCGACTGCCGGACGGGTTTTCTAAGACGCAACTGTTGCACGCGATTGCCGGGCATCGGTTAGACTCAGCCCCCAAAGCCTGGCGCGATATCATTGTTGATGGTCAGCGGTTGGATGTGGATTACTACAACGAGTAAGCTTTTTGCCGGATGGCGGCATAAATGCCTTATCCGGCCTACGGAGCGGGATGCTGTAGGCCAGATAAGCGCAGCGCCATCAGGCAATGACGTTGCTGACTACGAGGCGATTAGTGAACCTGTGGATCGGCAGGAGAGGCGTTGTTACGGATCTCCGCGATATCCATCGCATTGAACAGGTAATGATTGCCGCAGTAATCGCAGTGCATATCGATTTCGCCGTCTTCCGCCAGAATGCTGTCCACTTCTTCATCCGGCAATGTTTTCAGCGCGCCCGCGCAACGTTCGCGTGAACAGGTGCATTTGAACTCAACATCTTGCGGATCGTAGAGTGTGACTTCTTCTTCGTGATACAAACGCCACAGCACGTCATTTGCCGGTAACGTCAGCAGCTCTTCGCTTTTAATGGTTTCCGTCAACATAGCCAGATGGTCGAAATCCTCAGCCTGCGCGTTCTGTGCCGGCATCACCTGGAGCAACATTCCACCTGCCGCCGGTTTACCGTCGACATCGCCGGTACGGATAAACAGGCGCGTCGGCAACTGCTCGGAGCGCAGGAAGTAATCTTCCAGGCACGCCGCCAGAGTATCGCCTTCCAGACCCACCACGCCCTGATAGCGTTCACCCTCTTCCGGCGTAATGGTGATCACCAGATAGCCGTTGCCAACCAGCGTTTTGAGATCCGCATTGTCAGGGATGTCGCCCTGAACGCGAGCCACGCCGCGCATCTGCTGCTGATTATTGCCATTGATCACCGCCAGGCTTAACGGCCCGTCGCCCTGGAGCTGTACCGTAATGTCACCAGCAAACTTCAGCGTCGCGGTCAGCAGGCTAGTGGCGACCAGCAGTTCGGCCAGTACAGTTTTCACCGGCTGCGGATAGTTATGATTGTCGAGGATCTGTTGCAAGGTTTCCGAAACGGTTACCAGCTCGCCGCGAACGGCAAAGTTTTCAAACAGATAACGATGTAATTGGTCATGTTGCGGCATAATCATCTCTCTTGCGGGTGACAGTTATTCGCTGTCGCCGTGTTTAAATCGTAACAGGTCGCGGCGCTCTTTCTTGTCCGGTCGCCTGTCCGGATGCGGCATGGTCAGGGCGTTAAGCTTGCGCGCCTGCGCCATTTTTTCGCGTTTTTCCACGCTTTCCGCCGTCTCTTCATACAGAGCGACGGCTTCGCTGGCCGGACGGCGCTGTTCGGTGATGGCTTTAACGATCACCGTCCGTTCGTCATTTCCCTGACGCAGGGTAAGGGTTGCGTTCAGTTCGACGATTTTGCTCGGCTTACTGCGCTGGCCGTTGTAATGCACCTTACCGCCTTCAATCATCTCGCGGGCCATCGCGCGGGTTTTATAAAAACGCGCGGCCCACAGCCATTTATCCAGTCTGACCTCAACGGAGGACTTTTCTTTCATGGCGTCTCCTTCACATCAGCGAGGGGATCAGACGGCGGTAGTCGTTCAGGGACGGATGGCGCGTATAGTGCTTTTCCGCCAGGCCGGAATCGGGATTCGTCACGCCAAGACAGTAGCGAATACCAAACCGGGCGGCGGCGTCGAGAATCGGTTCGCTGTCATCGATAAACAGCGTTTTCTCTGCGCTTATTCCCGTTTCCTCAGTGACAGCGCGCCATAACCGCTGATCCTCTTTGGGATAACCAAATGTGTGGGTGGAAAGTAATAAATCAAGGTGTGAGGCCAGACCGGTATGCTCCAGCTTCACCGCCAGGTTATGTGGATGCGCATTGGTGAGCAGAATCCGACGTTTTCCGCTGGCTTTTAACGCATTCAGAAACGGTACGGTATCGTCGCGCAAAACGGCGCGCGGCCCTTGCGCCGTCGTCATGGCGCAAATATCCAGACCCAGACGCTCGCTCCAGTAATCCAGACAGTACCAGTTTAGCGTATGCTGTACGGCATGATACTGCTGGCGAATATATTCCTGCGCGTCCTGCGGCGAAATACCCTGCTGCGCGCCGTAGGTTTCCGGTACCAGCTTTTGCCAGAAATAGTTATCGAACGCGAGATCGAGCAGCGTGCCGTCCATATCCAGCAAAACGGTATCCACGTTTTGCCAGTCAATATCAATATGCATGGGGAACTCCAGGGTAACGCAATTTGCGCGACAGGGTAGCATACCCTGTCGCACGGCGGCGCTATCAGATGAGATTTTCCGGAGAGACGGTTAACCTGGGATTGAGGCAGCTTTCATAGTATTCCTGGATGTCCGCCATACGGGTACGGTGGCGTTGATAACGTCTGAACGCCTGAAGGCCGTTGTAGACCGCGCTCACTATCATTGCCAGCATCAGCAGCGTGGTGCCGAGGTAACGCCACCAGCCGGATTTATCGGGGATACGATGCAGGCTGATATGCTGCGTGCCGTTGGCATCGGTATACACGCTGGTGACAATGCCCTCGGCGCTAAATGGCGTCTGCATGAGCGTTTGCGCCAGACGCTGGAAGGCGCTCCACTGTTCCTGCGCGGGATAGTCATACAGCGGCGTTGACGGCCAGGCCTGATCAACCAGTTCGCTGCCTTCATCGCTGGCGATCAGGAATCCGCCGGGAGCGGGGCTATTCAGCGACTGGGCGGCACGCGCGGTCTCGCGAGAAATAAACGGCGCCGTTGAGGTCGTGACCAGATTTTCCAGCGACTCTGCGCTTACGGGGCGTAGCAGCACGTTGACGCCGTCCAGTTTGCCGGCGTTCGCGCGTTTCACCAGCGCGTTCCAGTCCTTACTGTTACCGAGATTAACCAGCGCATTTTTCAGACGCACGCACTCGTCTTCCGCCGCGCACAAATCAGCGGTTTTCAGAACAATATCGCCAAAGTCATCTAATAATACCATGCCCGATTTTTGTATCGCGGAGCGTAAAGATGCGCTGACGCGCGAGTCGTCTTCGGGTTTTGGATGGAGCTGACGATTTACCGCCTGGCTTAGCGCCATCGCTTTATTCACCAGGTCTGATTCCGGCAGCGGTAGCGCAGGCGCGTCATTCCAGATGATTTGCGAGCAATCGAACGGCATAAACGGTGAGTTAGACTGCCCGCTCCAGGTCGCCCCGGAATGAATATTACACATTCCTTTGCCGCTCAGGTGCAGCGTATCGCCCACCCGCACGCCAGCTTTTTCAAGCTGTTTTACCGTTGTCGCTTCAATGGTTTGCGCGCCTTTCATCCACGATAGCGTGAACTTAATTGGCATATCCAGCGGGATCCAGAACAGCAGCATAAACAACACCAGCAGCGAACCGATAGCAATAACAGTGCTGCGTAACCAGTGCTGCAACGGGAAGTTTTTCACTTCATCATGCAGGGATAAAAAACGGCCCTGGCGGGCGACATGGCGATCAAGGTAAATATCAATATCCGTTTGTTGCCCAAGATCCTGCGTAATGTAAGGTTGCCAGTGGGCAGGGTAAATAAGGTCGATGATGCCCAGGGAGATATTGTTAATCTGCTCCTGATTATTCTCCCCAAACAGTCCCCAGCGGCGGGGCGTTCCCCGCAGACAGTGAATTTCCCGCAGCGCGCTTTTCGACGGCGGCGCAAAAAGCCCCCAAAATCCGGCTGCCAGCAGCAGGATAGCGCCGCCTATCATCCACGGTACAAAAACGTCTGGCGTTATCAGACAGAAAAAGAATAACAAAAAGGAGGCGACGATTAACAACGCTTCGCGCAAGCCAGCCGGGCGGCTGAGCGCATATTCTTCGTGGGTCTCCTGACGGATATTCAACAGCTCAATCTGCTCGCTCTCTTCGCCGCGAATCGACGCCTGCGTAGAGGCCGTATTCTGTAGCGCGTAGCCGCGCGACTCCTGCATATACTCTTGCAGCGTATGGCCGTTTAAAGAGATCACCAGCGGCAGCGTATCCGTGAGGATCAGCTCAACGTTGTTTTCATCATTGATGTACTGTTCCCAGAAAGGCGGCAGATGGACTTCGACGGAGTCGAGGTAGTAGCGCCATTTATTAGGATCGTCAGTGGTAATGCCGTAGCGGGTGATGGAGTGGGTCAGTATCACGACACTGTTGCTTTCCGCGTTCAGCGTCAGCGAGATGGGCGCAGCACTGGCGCCTGTCGGCCCCGGAACTTGCTGGATCTGGCTAAGGTTATCGAGATAGTTTTCTACCGCGCTGCGCTCTTCGGGCAACAGTTTACGCGTTTGCGCGTCCTGAAAGGCACTGATCCACGGTAAGCTCCCTCGTCTGGACTTTACCCGGAACCGCCATATTGCCAGTAGAGAGCAGGCCAGCAAAGCAGCTATAAAAATCAGAATGGTGCTCATGCTTTCCCCATCTTACTAAGTCTGTCAGGCGTGGTCAGTCGCACCCTGTCCAATAAACATTTTTCTGTGGTTGGCTATCGGCAAGCGTGGAGTTGAACTTGAGCATTGTAAAGCGCATCCCAGTGAAGGCAAATCATAGCAATACCACCAAAAACGGAATATCAGCAAATTCCTGGAGTTATTTCAACCTATTGACTTTTAATTTGAAATAAGAATTAATTTTTATTACGTTACATAAATGTAAATAAACGGCAATTCGCATTGCCGAAACCGTGCGGTATGTCGCACAATGACCACAGATTACACTGCAAAGATTCTCACAATGAGCAAATCATTACAAAAACCCACCATTCTGAAAGTGGAAACCGTCGCACAATCCCGACTGTTTAACGTAGAAAGCGTGGATCTGGAGTTCAGCAACGGCGTGCGTCGCGTGTATGAACGTATGCGACCATCAACCCGTGAGGCGGTAATGATTGTGCCGATCGTTGATGAGCATCTGATTCTTATTCGTGAGTATGCGGTGGGAACCGAATCCTATGAGCTGGGCTTCTCGAAAGGATTGATCGACCCGGGCGAGACCGTTTTTGAAGCGGCGAACCGGGAGCTCAAAGAAGAGGTCGGGTTTGGCGCGCATAACCTGACCTTCTTAAAAAAACTCAGCATGGCGCCCTCTTATTTTTCCAGCAAAATGAATATCGTGGTGGCGGAAGATCTCTATCCGGAGTCGCTGGAAGGCGACGAGCCTGAGCCATTGCCGCAGGTACGCTGGCCGCTGGCGCATTTAATGGATCTGCTGGAAGACCCCGATTTTAACGAGGCCCGCAACGTCAGCGCGCTGTTTCTGGTACGCGAGTGGTTGAAAGCGCAGGGCCGAATTGCCTGATGGCGCGGCGTTGATCAAGCCAACGGAAAGTTTGTCTCCCCGTTCGCCGTCATCCGCTAAACACAATAAAAAAGGCGCCGGAGCGCCTTTTTTGATCAGAACAGTTCGTGTGTTTCACCATTATCAATAATGGTGGTTCCCACCTCGTGTACCGCCTGTTGTGTCGGCTGCGTGCCTTCGATGAAATACTCTTCACGGCTGTTACCGCCGCTCGCCAGTTGTCCGGTACTGCGGTCGATATTCACCGTGACGATGCCCGGCGGCGGCGTTAGCGGCTGTTCCGGCACGCCTTCCAGCACGGCTTTCATATAGGCGTCCCATGCAGGTTGCGCGCTCTTCGCGCCGCCCTCATAGCCGGAGATTTGATCTTTGATCGCGCCGGAAGCGGTGGTGCGGCCTAAATCACGGCGGTGATCGTCAAAGCCGATCCATACGGAAGTGACGACGCCAGGACCATAGCCGGAGAACCATGCGTCTTTCGAGCTGTTGGTCGTACCGGTTTTGCCGCCGATATCGCGACGTTTAAGGTCGCGCGCCGCACGCCAGCCGGTACCCATCCAGCCGGGTTCGCCGAAGATATTGGTGTTCAGCGCGCTTTTGATCAGAAACGCCAGCGGCGTATTGATCACATGCGGCGCGTACTCCTGCGTGCCGTTTTGCGCGACCAGCGCCTGGTTTGCCTGTTCCAGCTCAGGCATCGGTACGGCGCTGTTTTGCTGCTCTTGCGAAACCGCGACCTCTTCCACATTGGTGTTTTCCAGCACGTCGGATTTCTGCGTATTGCCGTAAATGACCGGGATATCGCACTCCGGGCAGGCGATTTTCGGTTTCGCTTCGAAGATCACGCCGCCCTGATCGTTCTCAATCTTGCTGATGAAATACGGGTCGATCAGGAAACCGCCGTTCGCCATCACCGCATAACCGCGCGCAACCTGCATCGGCGTGAAGGAGGCGGAGCCCAGCGCCAGCGATTCGGTATGCACGATATTCTGCGCCGGGAAGCCGAAGCGTTGCAGATACTCCGCCGCATAGTCGACGCCCATGGCGCGCATGGCGCGTACCATCACCACGTTTTTCGACTGCCCCAGCCCCTGGCGTAAACGAATCGGTCCGGCGTACTGCGGCGGGGAGTTTTTCGGACGCCAGTCTGAACCTGCCCCGGCGTCCCAGCGGGAAATCGGCACATCGTTGAGCATACTGGCGAGCGTCAGCCCTTTATCCATTGCGGCGGTGTAGAGGAACGGTTTGATGTTCGACCCCACCTGACGCAAAGCTTGCGTCGCGCGGTTAAATTTACTCTGATTAAAATCGAAACCGCCGACCAGCGCCAGTACCGCGCCTGTTTGCGGGTTAAGCGAAACCAGCGCGGAGTTCACTTCCGGTACCTGCGCCAGCCACCAGTCGTTATCCACCTGACGAACCCAGATTTGCTGACCTGTCTGGACGACATCGGTAACTTTACGCGGCGTCGGCCCCTGCTGTGTATCCGAGCGGTAAGGCCGCGCCCAACGCATTCCTTCCATATGTAGCGAAACGGACGTACCGTCGGCAAGCGTAGCGGTCGCCTCTTGCGGATTAGCGCTGGTGACCACGGCGGGAAGCAGCGGTCCGTAGGTCGGCAACGCTTTCAACGTATCGGTAATTTTTTTACTGTCCCACGCCGTTTCGCCCACTTTCCATAGCACATTCGCCGGGCCGCGATAACCGTGGCGCATGTCATAGTCCAGCACGTTATTACGCACCGCCTGTTGCGCGGCCTGCTGCACTTTGCGGGTGATGGTCGTGTAAATACGATAACCATCTTCATAGGCGCTTTCGCCATAACGGTTATACATTTCCTGGCGCACCATTTCCGACAGATAAGGCGCGGAGAAGGCGATTTCCGGCGCGTGATAATTTGCGTCGATAGGTTCGCTACGGGCCTGATCGTACTGCGCCTGAGTGATATATCCCTCGCTTAACATTCGCGAAAGCACTACGTTACGGCGCGCTATCGCCCGATCCATCGAGTAGAGCGGGTTAAAGGTAGAAGGCGCTTTAGGTAGCCCGGCGATAACCGCCATTTCGCTTAGGCTAAGCTGATCGACCGTCTTACCAAAGTAGACCTGTGCCGCCGCGCCAACGCCATAGGCGCGGTAGCCGAGATAGATCTTGTTCAGATAGAGTTCGAGGATCTCATTTTTATTCAGCAACTGCTCAATACGAATCGCCAGAAACGCTTCCTTGATCTTGCGCATCAGCGTGCGTTCGGGGCTAAGGAAGAAGTTTCGCGCCAGTTGCTGGGTAATGGTACTTGCTCCCTGCGATGCGTGACCGGAGAAGAGCGCGACGCTGGCCGCACGGAAAATACCTACCGGGTCAATGCCGTGATGCTCATAAAAGCGGCTATCTTCGGTGGCGATAAAGGCGTTGATCATTTCCGGCGGAATTTGATCGAGCGTAACGGGAATACGACGTTTTTCGCCATATTGCGCGATAAGTTCGCCATCCGCGCTGTAAACCTGCATCGGAATTTGCAAACGCACATCTTTCAATGTCGCGACGTCAGGTAGCTGTGGCTCAATATAGCGATAAAGGCCATAAATCGAGCCTGCTCCCAGCAGGATGCAACATACTGCAAGGATCAATAAATACTTTACGAACTTCACTGGAGATTTCCCATTTAGTGTCATTTGGGCAGTTTATAAACAAACGCGCGGTAGTATAAAGGCAAGCCAGACGCATTGATATACCCGTTAACGCGACGGGTGATAAGGAGATCGACCGTTATGGCTTTTAAAACCTGGCAAATAGGATTGCATATTCAGCAGCATGAAGCGCTGGCCATCGCCGTTATTCGCGGCGCATCGGGCTGGTCCCTGCAACGTTGGTGGCGACTGCCGCTGATGAACGTCTCCACGGCAGAGGGTACGATTCCTGACCCGCAATCGCTGGCTCACGTACTGCGACCCTGGAGCCGCGAGCTGCCGCTACGTCACCGTATTTATCTCTCTTTTCCCGCAAATCGGACATTGCAACGCGCTTTTCCACATCCGCCGATGCGTCTGCGGGAACGTGAGCAAGTCGCATGGCTTTCACAAACGATGGCGCGTGAGCTGGATATGGATCCGGACTTATTGCGTTTCGACTTTCAGGACGATGCGCTAAGCCCTGCGTTCAACGTTACCGCCGTGCAAAGCAAAGAAATTTCAGAGCTGTTAACGCTGGCGCAAACGATCAATGTGCGCATCGCTGCTGTAACGCCCGATGCCTGCGCGTTACAGCGCTTGCTGCCGTTTATACCTTCGGGGCGGCAATGTCTGGTCTGGCGCGATGAGAGCCAGTGGCTGTGGGCGACGCGCTATGCGTGGGGGCGTAAATCGGCGTGAGAGGCGACGACGCTGCATGACCTTGCCGCGACGTTATCCGTCGTGCCGGAACATATTTCGTTATGCGCCGAAGGCGAATTCGACCCCTGGCGCGCCGTAACCGTCCGCCAACCGCCGGTTCCGCCGGACGGTTATCGCTTTGCGATTGCGCTGGGTTTAGCCATAGGGGAGATACGCTGATGGCGCATTCTGTCAATTTGCTCCCCTGGCGGCGCCAACATTACGTAGCGCGTCTGCGGCTGTGGTGCGTGGTATGGGGCGCGTCCCTGCTGCTGATAGCAAGCCTCGCGACGATCGCCCGGTTGGTTTTTTGGCAGGAGGGGAGGATTAATGAACTGCTACTGACGGCGGAAAACGGACGCACGACGGCGCTTGCGGCGAACATACCGCAGTTGCAGCAGCGTCAGCGACAGCAACAGGCGCGATTACAACGTCAGGCGCAGCGTGAACTGACGCAAGCCTGGCAATCTATCTTGACTGACCTTGCCAACCTGTTGCCAGAGCAGGCATGGCTGACAAGCCTCAATTATCAGCAAGAGACGCTAGAGCTGGAAGGGCTGGCGAGAACGTTTGACGCCCTGCTCACGCTTGAGACATCGCTTCGTCACTATGTCAGTTTTCCGCTAAACCGCACGGGCGCCACGCGGCAGGATGCGCAAGGGCGCTGGCAGTTCCATTATCAGTTAACGAGGAGCGCCGCCCGTGAACGCGCTCTTTGATCTCTGGTACGGGATGTCGCTCCGTGGTCGGGTTTTTTGTTGGTGTGCAGGCGTGCTGTGCCTGACGCTGACGGTTGCGTTATCTGTGGGCTATCCCGGCTGGAAAACGTTGGATACGCAACAAACGCGGTTAAGCCAGCAGCGCGAGGCCGCCCGGCAACAGTGGCGTCATCTGCGCCGTCTGAGCGTCGCGGCTGAACCGCTTTTCGGGCGCACAGTGGAAAATCCGCGTCCTTTTTCGCCGTTAGATTTCCTGGCGCCTCCCCTGCGTTTGCTGCACTGGCAGCCATCGGCGCAGGGGGGAGAAATGGCGCTGAAAACGTCCTGGGATGCGGTGCCGTCGCTGTTTGTCCGGTTGGCCGAAAGCGAGATGAGCGTAAGTCGGTTTTCATTGCGTAAAGAGGGGGCGGAATTATTGATGACGCTGCAACTGGAGCGCCTGGCGAATGAAGGCTAGCCGCAGTGTATTGCTCTGTTTTTGTTTGCTGATGTTGACAGGAATGCGCGATCCCTTCCGCCCGCCGGAAGATCGCTGCCGGATAGCGGAACTCTCGCAGTGGCGGTATCAGGGCGCGGTGCGTAAAGGCGAGCGATGGACAGGCATTCTTAAAGACAGTCAGCAAAAATGGCGACGAGTGGAAGAAGGGCAGACGCTGGAAAACGGTTGGACGATTGTCCGCCTGACGGCGGAAGCCTTAACGTTAACGACCGGTAAAAATTGTGCGCCGCCGCAGTGGCGGTGGCTACGTCAGGGAGCGGACAATGAAGCGATGGATAGCCATAATACTGATAGCCTTGATGCCCGCCGCGCAGGCGGGAAAAGCGGCGAAAGTGACGCTGGTGGTTGATGACGTCCCTGTGGTGCAGGTTTTGCAGACTTTAGCCGAGCAGGAGCGGCAGAATCTGGTGGTGTCGCCGGACATCAGCGGGACATTATCGCTACATCTGACGGATGTGCCGTGGAAACAGGCGCTACAGACGGTGGTCAATAGCGCGGGGCTGGTGCTACGTCAGGAGGGGAATATTCTCCATGTTCATTCACAGGCCTGGCAGAAAGAACACAGTGCGCGGCAGGATGCCGAGCGGTTAAGGCTTCAGGCTAATTTACCGCTGGAAAACCGCAGCATTAGCCTGCAATACGCCGATGCCGGCGAACTGGCGAAAGCGGGCGAGAAACTCCTGAGCGCGAAGGGAACCATCATGGTAGATAAGCGCACCAACCGCCTGCTGTTGCGCGATAACCGCGCGGCCCTGGCGGAGCTGGAAAAATGGGTATCGCAAATGGATCTGCCGGTGGCGCAGGTGGAGCTGGCGGCGCATATCGTCACCATTAACGAAAAGAGTCTACGGGAACTGGGCGTAAAGTGGACGCTGGCTGACGCGACGCAAGCGGGCGCGGTGGGTGACGTGACGACGCTTTCCAGTGATTTATCCGTCGCCGCCGCCACCTCACGCGTCGGGTTTAACATCGGGCGCATTAACGGACGCCTGCTGGATTTAGAGCTGTCAGCGCTGGAACAAAAGCAGCAGTTGGATATTATCGCCAGCCCCCGGCTGCTGGCTTCGCATCTACAGCCAGCCAGTATCAAGCAAGGCAGCGAAATTCCTTATCAGGTTTCCAGCGGCGAAAGCGGCGCGACCTCCGTGGAATTTAAAGAAGCGGTGCTGGGGATGGAGGTGACGCCCACCGTTTTGCAAAAAGGGCGCATCCGCCTGAAGTTACATATCAGCCAGAATGTTCCCGGTCAGGTACTACAACAGGCTGACGGCGAAGTGCTGGCGATAGATAAACAGGAAATTGAAACGCAGGTAGAGGTAAAAAGCGGCGAGACGCTGGCGCTGGGCGGTATTTTTTCGCGAAAAAATAAATCGGGTAGCGATAGCGTGCCGCTGTTGGGGGATATTCCCTGGCTTGGTCAGCTCTTCCGCCATGACGGTAAAGAGGACGAGCGACGCGAATTAGTGGTGTTTATCACCCCCAGACTGGTGGCGACAGAATAATTTATGCATAAAAAAGCGCTGTTTTTGCACTGAACGCATCTGCGGGATTTGACGTGCGGATGTATTTAGCATACAAGGAGTACCGATTTGAGAGTCGTGCTTTTCGTTGCTTACGCATTGATTAATGCGCTTTGCCTTGCCGAAGGTGTGCATAAGACCGATGATAAACGGCTGAATGTCCGCTGATGCAGACGTATTGGTTCTGCGGATTGCGCACAATTGTTTGAAAGTAGAGCAATTTGTAGGCCGGATATGTTGTTCTGGTCGCCATTCGGCAACGCTAACTCGGGTTTTGCAACAATCAGGCTTGGTGATTTATTCAGTTGCCAAACCCGCTTGAGTATTGAGATAATTTTCAGTCTGACTCTCGCAATATCTTATGAGGTTTCAGTTCATGTCCTGCTGCGCTGGGTGTCTGTGAAGCGGGTTTACCATTAACGAATAGTCTTAGTAGTACCGAAAAAATGGCAGAGAAACGCAATATCTTTCTGGTTGGGCCTATGGGTGCCGGAAAAAGCACTATTGGGCGCCAGTTAGCTCAACAACTCAATATGGAATTTTACGATTCTGATCAAGAGATTGAGAAACGAACCGGAGCTGATGTGGGCTGGGTCTTCGATGTTGAAGGTGAAGACGGCTTCCGTAATCGTGAAGAAAAAGTTATCAACGAATTGACGGAAAAACAGGGTATTGTGCTGGCAACCGGCGGTGGCTCTGTAAAATCGCGTGAAACGCGTAACCGTCTCTCCGCGCGTGGCGTCGTGGTCTACCTTGAAACGACCATCGAAAAACAACTGGCGCGCACGCAGCGTGATAAAAAACGCCCGCTGTTGCAGGTTGAAGCACCGCCTCGCGAAGTTCTGGAAGCGCTGGCTAACGAACGCAATCCGCTGTACGAAGAGATTGCCGACGTCACCATTCGCACCGACGATCAAAGCGCTAAGGTTGTGGCAAACCAGATTATTCATATGCTGGAAAGCAACTAATTCAAGCAGAATACGCTGGGTAAGCGGGCACAAGTAACTAAGGTGGATGTCGCGTCATGGAGAGGATTACAGTCACTCTCGGGGAACGTAGTTACCCGATCACCATCGCGGCTGGTTTGTTTAACGAACCAGCTTCATTCTTGCCGCTGAAATCAGGCGATCAGGTCATGTTAGTGACCAACGAAACCCTGGCGCCGCTTTATCTGGACAAGGTTCGCGGCGTACTCGAACGGGCGGGCGTTAACGTAGACAGCGTGATTCTTCCTGACGGCGAGCAGTATAAGAGCCTGACGGTGCTGGATACGGTGTTTACGGCGTTACTGAAAAAACCGCATGGTCGTGATACCACTCTGGTCGCGCTTGGCGGCGGCGTGATTGGCGATCTCACCGGTTTTGCGGCGGCCAGCTACCAGCGAGGCGTACGTTTCATCCAGGTACCAACTACCTTACTGTCGCAGGTTGATTCTTCCGTGGGCGGGAAAACCGCCGTCAACCATCCCCTTGGCAAAAACATGATTGGCGCGTTTTACCAACCCGCTTCTGTGGTTGTCGATCTTGATTGCCTGAAAACGCTTCCCGCACGCGAACTGGCATCGGGGCTGGCAGAGGTGATCAAATACGGCATTATACTCGACGCAGACTTCTTCACCTGGCTTGAGGGTAATCTGGATGCGCTATTGCGTCTGGACGGCCCGGCGATGGCGTACTGTATTCGCCGTTGTTGCGAGCTGAAAGCCGAAGTTGTTGCCGCCGACGAGCGTGAAGCGGGCTTACGTGCTTTACTGAATCTTGGACATACCTTTGGCCACGCCATTGAAGCGGAAATGGGATATGGCAATTGGTTACATGGTGAAGCCGTTGCCGCAGGTATAGTGATGGCTGCGCGCGCATCCGAGCGTTTGGGGCAGTTCAGTTCTGCTGATACGCAGCGCATCATCGCTCTACTCGAACGGGCCGGGCTGCCAGTCAATGGCCCTTGCGAGATGTCCGCGCAGGACTATTTGCCGCACATGCTGCGAGATAAAAAAGTGTTAGCGGGGGAGCTGCGTTTAGTGCTTCCGCTGGCCATAGGGAAAAGTGAAGTGCGCGGCGGAGTGTCGCACGAAGTCGTTCTTAGCGCGATTGCTGACTGTCAGCAGGCGTAACAACAAGAAAGGTCAGACTGATATTGCGTAGATGTCAGTCTTTTAGCTTCAGGTTATGTGCAATGTCGTAAGCATTAACCTTTGAGTGGGGTGTTAAATGGATGAATTCAAACCAGAAGACGAGCTGAAACCCGATCCCAGCGATCGTCGTACTGGTCGTTCTCGTCAATCTTCAGAACGCGATAATGAGCCGCAGATCAACTTTGATGACGTTGATCTGGATGCCGACGATCGCCGTCCGACGCGTACGCGTAAAGCGCGTAGTGAAGAACCTGAAGTTGAAGAAGAGTACGAATCCGATGAAGACGATACGGTGGACGAAGAGCGTGTTGAACGCCGCCCACGTAAGCGTAAAAAAGCGACCCATAAGCCAGCCTCTCGTCAGTACATGATGATGGGCGTTGGCGTACTGGTGCTGCTGCTGTTGATTATCGGTATCGGCTCCGCGCTGAAAGCCCCCTCAACGTCTTCCAGCGAGCCGTCGGCCTCTGTCGAAAAGAGTATCGATCTTTCCGGTAACGCCGCCGATCAGGCGAATGCGACCCAGCCTGCGCCGGGCGCCACCTCCGCAGAACAAACCGCGGGCAATACGTCGCAGGATATTTCGTTGCCGCCGATTTCTTCAACGCCGACGCAGGGACAGTCACCTGTGGTCGCTGACGGTCAGCAGCGCGTGGAAGTACAGGGCGATCTGAATAATGCGCTGACGCAGAATCCAGAGCAGATGAACAATGTTGCGGTGAACTCTACGTTGCCGACAGAGCCTGCAACCGTCGCGCCAGTTCGCAATGGCAGCACGACGCGTCAGGCGGCGGTTAGCGAACCTACCGAGCGTCATACCACGCGTCCGGAACGTAAACAGGCCGTCATTGAACCTAAGAAACCGCAGACCACGGCGAAAACCACGACTGCGGAACCGAAGAAACCGGTCGCGCCAGTGAAACGTACGGAACCGGCAGCGCCAGCCGCGACGCCGAAAGCGACCACCACGACGGCTGCGCCGACAGCGACGGCAAGCGCTGCGCCGGTACAAACCGCGAAGCCAGCGCAAGCCTCGACGACGCCTGTCGCAGGCGGCGGGAAAAGCGCCGGCAACGTTGGCGCGTTAAAGAGCGCGCCATCCAGCCACTACACATTGCAGCTCAGTAGTTCTTCAAATTACGACAACCTGAACGGTTGGGCGAAGAAAGAGAACCTGAAAAATTATGTGGTATACGAGACGACGCGTAATGGACAACCGTGGTATGTGCTGGTAACGGGGATGTATGCTTCGAAAGAAGATGCTAAACGTGCGGTGTCCACCTTACCTGCCGATGTGCAGGCGAAAAACCCGTGGGCAAAACCGTTGCATCAGGTTCAGGCCGATCTGAAATAATCCAGGCTGTGTCCTGCAATTGCCTGTGAGTGTCGCTGACAGCTATTTTTGTTCAGGACAGGCGCGAGGGGCGCATTTGCTACCGTCAAATGCGCCGTAAAGCAACGCGGCACAGCCTAAAGCGCAGGATGCTGTCGGAGCTTTCTCCACAGCCGGAGAAGGTGTAATTAGTTAGTCAGCATGAAAAAAAATCGCGCTTTTTTGAAGTGGGCAGGGGGAAAATACCCTCTGCTTGATGATATCAAACGACATTTGCCAAAAGGCGAGTGCCTTGTCGAACCTTTTGTGGGTGCCGGATCGGTGTTTCTTAACACCGACTTTTCTCGTTATATCCTCGCCGATATCAACAGCGACCTTATTAGCCTCTATAACATAGTGAAGTTACGTACTGACGAGTATGTACAGGCTTCGCGCGAGCTGTTTATGCCTGAAACTAACCAGGCTGAGGTCTATTACCAACTCCGCGAGGAGTTCAACACCTGCCAGGACCCCTTTCGTCGGGCGGTACTGTTTTTATATCTGAACCGCTACGGTTATAACGGACTCTGTCGCTATAACTTACGCGGGGAATTTAATGTACCGTTTGGTCGTTATAAAAGACCTTACTTCCCGGAAGCGGAGTTGTACCACTTTGCAGAAAAAGCGCAGAATGCGTTCTTTTACTGTGAGTCATACGCAGACAGTATGGCGCGTGCGGACAAGTCGTCGGTGGTCTATTGCGATCCGCCTTATGCGCCGTTGTCCGCCACGGCTAACTTCACAGCGTATCACACCAATAGTTTTAGCCTGACGCAACAAGCGCATCTGGCGGAAATCGCTGAGAATCTGGTCAGTAACCGGATACCGGTGCTCATTTCCAACCATGATACGGCGCTCACACGCGAGTGGTATCAACTCGCAAAATTGCATGTCGTCAAAGTTAGACGCAGTATAAGCAGCAACGGCGGCACACGTAAAAAGGTGGACGAACTGCTGGCTCTGTACCAACCAGGAGTCGCAACGCCTGCAAGAAAATAATTCTCAAGGAGAAGCGGATGAAACAGTATTTGATTGCCCCCTCAATTCTGTCGGCTGATTTTGCTCGCCTGGGTGAAGACACCGCCAAAGCGCTGGCTGCCGGTGCTGATGTTGTACACTTTGACGTCATGGATAATCACTATGTGCCGAACCTGACTATCGGCCCGATGGTGCTGAAATCCCTGCGTCAGTACGGTATTACCGCGCCTATTGATGTCCACCTGATGGTCAAGCCAGTCGACCGTATCGTGCCCGACTTTGCCGCCGCTGGCGCGAGCATCATTACCTTTCACCCGGAAGCCTCCGAACATGTTGACCGCACGCTACAGCTGATTAAAGAACACGGCTGTAAAGCGGGGCTGGTATTCAACCCGGCAACGCCGCTCAGTTATCTCGATTACGTCATGGACAAACTGGATGTGATCCTGCTGATGTCCGTGAACCCAGGCTTCGGCGGCCAGTCTTTTATTCCGCAGACGCTGGATAAACTGCGCGAAGTGCGTCGCCGCATTGATGCGTCCGGTTACGACATTCGCCTGGAAGTGGACGGCGGCGTGAAGGTGAACAATATCGGCGAGATCGCCGCAGCAGGTGCGGACATGTTTGTTGCGGGGTCGGCAATTTTCGATAAACCCGACTACAAAAAAGTAATTGATGAAATGCGCAGTGAGCTGGCAAAGGTAACTCATGGATAAGTTACAGAATATTCGGGGCGTCGCCTTTGATCTTGACGGTACGCTGGTGGATAGCGCGCCGGGTCTTGCTGCGGCGGTGGATATGGCGCTGTATGCGCTGGAACTGCCGGTCGCGGGCGAGGAGCGCGTGATTACCTGGATTGGTAACGGCGCAGACGTATTGATGGAACGCGCGCTGGCCTGGGCTCGCGAGGAGCGCGCCACGCTGCGTAAGACGATGGGGAAACCGCCCGTTGATGAAGATATTCCTGCCGAGGAACAGGTACGCATTCTGCGTAAACTGTTCGACAGGTATTATGGCGAAGTGGCGGAAGAGGGCACTTTTTTATTTCCGCATGTCGCCGACACGCTGGGCGCGCTGCACGCCAGCGGATTGTCATTAGGTCTGGTGACGAATAAGCCGACGCCGTTCGTCGCGCCGTTGCTGGAATCGCTTGATATCGCCAAATACTTTAGTGTGGTTATCGGCGGCGATGATGTGCAAAATAAGAAGCCGCATCCGGAGCCGCTGTTGCTGGTGGCAAGCCGGCTGGGCATGATGCCGGAGCAGATGCTTTTTGTCGGCGATTCGCGTAATGATATTCAGGCTGCAAAAGCGGCGGGCTGCCCTTCGGTTGGCCTGACATACGGCTACAATTATGGCGAAGCGATCGCTCTTAGCGAGCCGGACGTCATTTATGACAGTTTTAACGATCTTTTGCCCGCACTTGGGCTTCCGCATAGCGATAACCAGGAAATAAAAAATGACTAAGCCCATCGTTTTTAGTGGCGCACAGCCCTCAGGTGAATTGACCATTGGCAACTATATGGGGGCATTGCGTCAGTGGGTAAACATGCAGGATGACTATCATTGCATCTACTGCATCGTAGACCAACATGCTATTACCGTGCGTCAGGACGCGCAGCAGCTACGTAAAGCGACGCTGGATACGCTGGCGCTGTACCTGGCATGTGGTATTGATCCTGAAAAGAGCACTATTTTCGTTCAGTCCCATGTGCCGGAACATGCGCAGCTTGGCTGGGCGCTGAACTGCTATACCTATTTCGGCGAGCTGAGCCGTATGACGCAGTTTAAAGATAAATCTGCGCGCTATGCGGAAAACATTAACGCCGGCCTGTTTGATTACCCGGTGCTGATGGCGGCAGACATTCTGTTGTACCAAACCAATCTGGTGCCGGTAGGCGAAGATCAGAAGCAGCATCTGGAACTGAGCCGCGATATCGCCCAGCGTTTTAACGGGCTGTATGGCGATATTTTCAAAGTACCGGAACCGTTTATTCCAAAATCCGGCGCGCGCGTGATGTCGCTGCTGGAGCCGACGAAGAAAATGTCCAAATCGGACGATAACCGTAATAACGTGATCGGCCTGCTGGAAGATCCGAAATCGGTAGTGAAGAAAATCAAACGTGCGGTCACTGACTCCGACGAGCCGCCGGTAGTACGTTATGATGTGAAAGAGAAAGCGGGTGTCTCTAACCTGCTGGATATTCTTTCCGCCGTGACCGGTCAGAGCATTCCTGAACTGGAAAAACAGTTTGAAGGTAAAATGTATGGCCATTTGAAAGGCGAAGTGGCGGAGGCGGTTTCCGGAATGTTGTCTGAGTTGCAGGAGCGCTATCACCGTTTCCGCAACGACGAAGCGTTCTTGCAGAAGGTGATGAAAGACGGGGCGGAAAAAGCCAGCGCACGTGCAGCCGAAACGCTGAAAGCCGTTTACGAAGCCATTGGCTTTGTGGCGAAACCGTAAGGGTTATTGCGTGCCCGATGGCGCTAGCTTATCGGGCCTACCAACGAGCGTAAGTTGGACAAGACATTTGCGCCGTACCGTTTATCAGACCTGTAAAAAAACCGGGAAAATCCCGGTTTTTTGTATCTGCGCAGTCGTTTCTATTATTGATCGGCAGCCGGGCCGCAACCGCCAATAATTTTAGAAATAGAAATTGCAGGGTGCAGCAAATAATCATAGCTGCAGTTATTTTTTTTGTTTTCGATATGACCAGTACAAGCAGTGAGCGTCGCCAGAACCCCTCCACAACGGCAATTTTTACAAATTTAAACATTTCAAAATCCTTGTTGATAAAACGAGCACTACTGGTGGAATAAATATAAGATCTATTTAGCGTATAGTACGATAGCAATTATTAAACTATACAGGTAGTCCAAATAAGGACTTTATCTTTACCAGGGGATATGATTTAAAAAGGCCGCTTAATAATAAGCGGCCTGTATTAGTGTTATATAATGTCGTTTATTTAACGAAATGTTTTCTTAACGTTAAGCATAAAGCCTTTATCGCTGATACTGTCTTCCTTCCACTGGTATGCATCCAGATGTAGCGCGGTATCATTGCTGCTATATTTCACGCCGATGGTTGCCAGGCCATTAATGCCGCCGCCTTTTTGACCGTCATCCACGCCGAACGATTGACCCGCCGCACCCTGTAATGACGCTGTACGCTGGCTCTTGCTGTAGCTCAGGTTCGGGCCGCCTTCTAGGGTAGCGGTGGCGCTCCAGCCGTCTTTCCCGGCATAATCCAGCTTCAGGCCGACAATAGAGTCTACCGCCGTTTCGTTGCCAGAGTTCATGGACAGGTTAAAATCTCCGGCGCTGCGCTCTTTGTAGCCTCCTTCCATGGTGTGACGGAATTTCACCCCGGCATACGGCGTGACTTTCAGCGTATCACTCATCATGGTGAAAGTTTTCGCCCCTTCACTGCGAAACTCAAGGTACTGCTGACGCATGTCGGAATCGGCAATTTTGTTGACATCGCCATAAGCGACAGAACGGCTGCTGTCGAGGTTGTGCACGTCATAACGCAGGCTGTTGTTCCACGCCAGACCTTCATCAAACGCCATGCTGTGCTTCAGGCCAAAGAACTGGCTGTAGCCGCCTGTCAGGCCGTTATCGCCCGCAGTTTTCGAACCGTCGCCATCCAGACGCGCAATACCGTACTCCAGCGTCAGATTCTGGCTGGCGGTGAGATCCAACGTCTGGCGTAATGCCAGCATGTCGTACTGGGTGTCGTTGCCCAGCTCCGCACGTGGGTCGCCTTTCGCCACCACGTTGAACGCCAGACCATCTTTAATTTGCGGCGCGGCGTCGGCCAGCATGGTAAAGCGGTTGCTGAGTACACGCGCTTCACGGAATACCGTGGTGGCTTGAGCACCGCTCACCTGCTTGAGTGCGCTGTTCAGCTCGGCGGTAGTCCCCACATTAAGGCTGGTGTACAGCTCGTTGTTGGTGTAACCGGCGTCCAGCGCCTGCGCCACGTCGCTTACCGAGCTGTCGGTCGCCACATCGGCATAGGCGTTTTTGGTCATGGTGACGTCAACGTTGCCGTCGGCATCCTGGCTACCCTGGGCGTTCCACACCACGCTGGTGGAAGTGATGTTGTCCGCGCCCTGGATATTGCTGCCGGTGAAGGCGTTATCCACCACCACGGTGGTATCCGCCGTACCGCTGGTAAAGCCGGTATCCACCTTCACGTTGTCGCCAATCACCAGGTTATTGGCTTTCAGCGTACCGGAACTACCGTCGGCGTTGGTGCCAACAATATAGTTGGAGAGCTGCTGTGGCGCGTTGGGATCCTCTGGCGGCGTCGGGATGCTGCCCTCGGTCGGGGCGGTAGTCGCATCCGGAATAGCGATGTCCGCTGTCCCGTTATGGTCGTTCTGCGTACCCGTAGTACCCGGCGCGTAGATGTCGCAGCCGCTGTCGCACAGCAGGTTGATTTCGCCGTTGTTGATGATGGCTTTGGTCGTGCCGCCAAACGCATACGAGTCATCCGCGTAAACGTTAATCACGCCGTCTGCGGTGTTATTTATGGTGGTGGCATTACCGTTGCCTTTGATGCCGATAAGCCCGGTGCCGTTGGTGCCGTCCTCCTTGCCCTGCTCGGTACCGACGTTGATGGTGCCGCTATTGACCAGGTTAATGACATAACTGCTGGTGCCGCCGCTAATCGCCACGGCGTTATCGCCCTGCACGTTGATAGTGCCCTGGTTGCCGAAGTTATAGCCGCGGCCCAAATTGATTAGCGGCGCATCCGGGTTAATACCGTTAATCACGCCGGTTGCGGTGTTCCAGATCCATTTGGGGTCATTGCTGCCGTTGACCGTGGTGATGGCGCTGTAACCGTTAGTGGCGGTGATGGTGCCGCTGTTCACCTGGGTCAGCGAATCGTTGGCGCGCGTCAGATTGATGATGGTGTTCTCGCCGCCTTCCACCGCGCTGCCGCTGTTGGTAAGCGTTGCGTCCTCTTCGTTATAGAAATAGAAGCTGCCGCTGACCAGCGATTTGCCATCTTCCGCCACCGTCATATCGCCAGTATTGACGATTTCCTGCTGGTAGCTGGTGCCCGCTATGGAGCCGGTGAAATCGCCGTTATTGTAAAAAGTAACGTCGCCATTAAGGGTTAACAGATCGGTGGTGATGCTGCCGTCCGCTTCATTAAAGAGGCTGTGCCAGGTGGAAATAGCGTCCGCGTCCAGCGTCCCGTAGTTAGCCAGCGCGTTAGCCCCGCCGTTAATCGTCACGGTGCCGTTGACGGTGAGCGAGGCGCCCGCTTCGTTGTACAGCCAGCCCCCGTTAACGTCCACATCGCCGTTCAGGGTTTCAGTACCGTAGTTGGCCAGCGTACCGGCGGTGAAGAAACCTGTGTCGGAGGTCCTGGTGTCGCTGTCGCCGCTGCCGGGCAGAGACTGAATCCAGATTTTGTCCGTTGGCGTGCCGCCCATGTGTGAATCAGTATCATCCATCGGGCTGCCGTTAAGGTTGATAGAGCCGTTATTGATGATGTAGCTGGAACTGTCGCTCAGAAACGCCTGGCCGTAATCGGCGTCGATGTTAATCACGCCGCTGGTGTCGTTGATGACGACGCCGCCGTTGAGCGCCGCCATCCCGACCAGCTCGTCTGCCTGACCGGTCACGCCGTCATCGGCGGTCAGGGTGATCACGCCCTGGTTAATGGCGGTGCCGCCATTAAGCGCCATCATGCCGAACCCGGCGTTGTTGACGGTAATGTTGCCGGTGTTGATGGCGGTGGCGTCGCCATCGGCATCGGTGGAACCCGCCACCATTCCTGAGCTGGTGAGATAGAGCGATGATGGCTGCCAGTAGCTGGTGCTGGTGATGTTATTTTCATCGTCCAGCGTCGGGACAAGGCCATCCAGATAGATATCGCCTTCGTTTAGTGCTTTACCTCGGCTGGCGGTAACGCCATATACACCTGCCCCCTGCAAATGGATCGTGGCGCCCTCATCGTTAACGACATCGCCATAATCCGAAGCCATCATGGCGTAAAAGGTGTGGGTGTACCATTTCAATGGGTATACTTCAATACCTCCACTGCCCTGCGGCGTCTGATCAGAAATCAGGGTGATATCGCCGCCGGCTTTGTTATGAACAGCCGATCCCTCGCCACTAGCCCTTGTGATGGCTGCACGATCCTCACTACTGTTGCTACTGGTCGCATAGACAAAAATATCTCCGCTGTTGCTGACTTCCGCGCCGTTATCTGCGCGAATGACGGAATACACGCCATGGCTTGTAATATCGCCTTTATTTTCAATTGATGTGCCTTCGCCATCAGCCATCAGCAACGCGTTGTAGGTGTAATAGCCTGTGGGTATATAACTGACATTAACGTCAACAACTGAGTCATCACCCAGAATCAGGGAGCCGCCGTTGTTGACCCGCGCCAGTACAACGTGACCCCCCACTACCGTGTTGGTATCAATGGTAGAATGACCGTTTAGCGTAACGGTACTGTTACCGCTGACGCTGATGCCGGTAATGTCTGCAGAGGTTCCATCAAGTGGATCCTCGCTGTGGGTGATATTAATACCGCCGTCAATCTCAACGTCGTTATCATCACCTGTTACGCTCAGGCCAACAACGTCCAGGTATTGTCCGCTGGTGGCGGACAGATCGTTGTCATCAATATTCAGCGCGCCATTAAGGGTAACGGTATTGCCGTTACCGCCGACAACAACGCCGGTTAACGGGGGAGCCCCGGCAGCCAGATCATCCTGCCCGTAGTCGGCGCTGATATTTACGTTGCCGGTGATATCAACGGCGTTGTTGTCGCCGCTCACGTTCACGCCTGTCGCTGAGCTAAATACGCCTTCGCTGTCCTGGACTGAGACAACGTTAATATCGCCATCCAGCGTAACCTGCGACATATCGCCGCTCACCAGCGCGCCAGTGCCGTTAAGGCTGACGTCAATATCCCCTTTGTTTTTGAAGGTGTTTTTTTCGCCTGCAACCACAAAACCCACCGAGTCCGCATCACGTACGGTGGCGTTGCCGGTATTTTTTGCTTCATTTCCGGTACCGTAGGTGATGATGCCCATCGCGCCGTCGGTGACCAGCAGATCGCCCGCCTGGGTCAGGCTGCCGTTGTCGCCGTTGATAATCACGGCGGCAGAGACCGCGCCATCCACCGCGATATCACCGGTATTGGTGGTATGGGCGTCGTCGCCGTCAATGCGCGTACCGACGGCGCCGCCAGAGATAGTTTGATTACCTTCGTTGATAACGAGCGCGTTGTCGCCTTCGATATACAGCGCCGTGGCGTCTGCGCCGCTGACGGTAGTGCTCCCGGCGTTATCGATAACCACGTTGTCGCCGGTAATGTGGCCGCCGGTGCCGCCGTCGGTGATGGTCATATCACCGTCATTGTTGACGCGGGCGTTATTGCCGTCAATGACGGTGCCGGTGGAGCCTGCGCCGCTGATGTTAGAGGTACCGGTATTCTTAATCGTGGCGTTGTCGCCGTCGATGATGATGGCGGTGCCGCCGCCGCTCACGGCAATGTCACCGGCGAAATTGGTGGTGGTGCCGTTGCCGGAAATCAGCGCGCCGGTGGCGTTGTCCACCGTGGAGTGGCCCGAAATGGTGTTGGTGGTGCCGTCACCGGAGATAACCATGCCGGTGGCACCGTCGGTCACACTGGAGTCCCCGGTGAGCGTGTTGACGGTTCTATCGCCGGAAATAATCACGCCGGTGCGATCCTGGCCGCTGATATCCATGCCGCGATCGGAATTATGCGCCTGGTCATCGCCGCTGATAACGGTGGTGTTATCGTCGGCAATAATCAGATAGCCCCGGCTGTCGTACTTCCAGTAGAGACCGTTTTCCTGGGGGCCTTCAATCACGGCGGCATTGGCGTCGGTCACGTCCCAGCCGGTGACGTTCAGCGTTTTACCGTCCGCGGTGGTGAGCTGCCACTGGTTGTCCTGTTCTGAATAATTCCACACGGCACCCTCAAGAACGCTGCCGTTATCCAGTTTGAAGCTGTCGAAGGTCAGGGTGTCTTTGCCTTTATCGATGGTGACGCCGTTGCTGAAGGTAATAACAGAGTCATCTGGGGGCGTGTCGTCGTCATCGCCGCTATCATCGGGCGGGGTTACATCGTCATCGCCGCTATCATCGGGCGGGGTCACATCGTCATCGCCGCTATCGTCGGGCGGGGTTACATCGTCATCGCCGCTATCGTCAGGCGGGGTCACATCGTCATCGCCGCTATCGTCGGGCGGGGTCACATCGTCATCGCCGCTATCGTCGGGCGGGGTTACATCGTCATCGCCGCTATCATCAGGCGGGGTTACATCGTCATCGCCGCTATCGTCGGGCGGGGTTACATCGTCATCGCCGCTATCGTCGGGTGGGGTTACATCGTCATCGCCGCTATCGTCGGGTGGGGTTACATCGTCATCGCCGCTATCGTCGGGCGGGGTTACATCGTCATCGCCGCTATCGTCGGGCGGGATCACATTGTCATCGCCGCCATCGTCAGGCGGGGTGACGTTGCCGCCATCGTCGGGTGGGGTAACGTCGCCGCCATTATCGGGCGTAGGGGGGGGTATAAGAATGATTAGAATCTCCGCCACCGTTATTTTCAACGCCAATAGCCACACCTGCGACCAGTGCAGCAACGCCGCCAGCAACCCAGCCCCAGTGATTATCATTTTCAGGTGTAGCAAGGCAGGTCGGTGAAAGTTTTGCGCGTTTTTCTTTAGGCAGGGAGGAGATATTACTGGGACATTCTTTTTCATCATCGTTATTTTCTGCGGCGATGGCCGGAATGTAATAACTTTGTAGCGTTAAAGCGATAGCGATAGAAATAAGTTTTTTCTTTTGCATAGGGTTCATCCTTAATTAATATTTTCCTTGCGTACTAAACATATGCAGAGAGCGGTACAGGCAATGATGAAATGGCCAGAAGAAAAATTATGCTTTAGTGTTTATTTTATCACCCGATAACCAGGTCAGGTCAAATTGAGTGCTTAACGGTGTTATTTATTGTATGAATGAATAAGAGGTGAATTTGACGAGTAAAAGGGTTTTTAGGCAGAATTATTATTATTTAAATTTGTCCGGTGTATTTAAAATTAGTTTCTTAATTCACTTTTAAGTAAAAATAATTTGAGATTACGAGTGGTTGTAAAATAAAGCCCTGTTATTCAGGGCTTTATTTTAATTAATAATTAGAGAACCAATTTAATTTATCGCGTAAGCCAACGACCCGGCCAACGATAATCAGCGCCGGGCTTTCAACCTGTTGCGCTAATTCACCAAGCTGCGTCAGCACACCGTGGACGACGCGTTGCTTCACGGAGGTACCGTTTTCTACCAGCGCAACCGGCATATCGGCCTGCATACCGAATGCGATCAGTTTTTCCTGGATAGTCGCTGCCTGATTCAGCCCCATGTAGAACACCAGCGTCTGTTTTTCTGCCGCCAGGTTTTCCCAGTCCAGCTCGCCGCCGGTTTTCAGGTGACCGGTGACCAGACGTACGCTCTGGGCGTAATCGCGATGGGTTAGCGGAATACCGGAGTAGGCGGAGCAGCCGGAAGCCGCGGTAATCCCCGGCACTACCGAGAAAGGAATACCGGCATGACACAGCGTTTCCAGCTCTTCGCCGCCGCGACCAAAGATAAAGGGATCGCCGCCTTTCAGGCGTACCACGCGTTTACCTTTTTGCGCTTCACGCAGCAGGATCTGGTTGATTTCCTCCTGTGGGACGCAGTGGTAACCTGCGCGTTTCCCCACAAAGACCCGATCGGCATCGCGGCGTACCAGGTTCATAATGTCGTCGGAGACGAGGCGATCGTAAACCACGATATCCGCCTGTTGGATTTGTTGTAACCCTTTCAGCGTCAGCAGTCCGGCATCGCCCGGCCCGGCGCCGACCAGCACGACTTCGCCACGGTGATCCAGCGGTTCGCTAAACAGGCGTTCGGTTGTCGCGTTAACCGCTTTCTCGTCGGCATTCGCCAGCGACTGCGCCAGCCGGTCATTGACGAAAAATTTTTCCCAGAAGCGACGACGCTCGCCCATCGTGGCAAACTGCTTTTTCACCCGGGCGCGGAGTTGCCCGGCATAGCGCGCGACCTGCCCCAGATGCTGCGGCAGCAGCGATTCCAGTTTCTCGCGCAGCAGACGCGCCAGCACCGGGGAAGTGCCGCCCGAGGAGACGGCGACCATCAGCGGCGAGCGGTCAATAATTGAGGGCATGATAAAGCTGGCGGCTTTCGGCGCATCCACCACGTTGCAGAAGATACGGCGTGACTCCGCCGCGTCGCTGACGCGCTGGTTGACGGTATCGTCGTCAGTGGCCGCGATCGCCAGCCAACACGAGTCGAGAAGCGTTTCGTCGAACGGTCCCTCAACCAGAGTCAACATGCCTTCATTTGCCCATACGGTGAACTGTGGAATAAAGGTTAGCGCATTGACCGTTAAACGTGCGCCTGCTTCCAGCAATAACCGTGCTTTGCGTTCTGCGACATCGCCACCGCCGACGATCAGACAGTCGCGGTCGCGTAATTGACAAAATATAGGCAAATGGTCCACGACATTACCCCTTAATGGTTGGCTGTAACCTTAATTTGGTTGGTTTTTTGCGGAACAGGACGCTCCGATTTCGGCGTAGCATACCAATAACCCAATCCCATGAACACGACGCCGGACAAAGTATTACCCAGAGTGACCCATAACAGGTTGTGTCCGATTCCGGACAGGGTATAGGCGTCGCTGTGATGACCAAACCAGGAGAGGGCGAACAGCGTCATATTCGCGACGGAGTGCTCGTAGCCGGAAGCGATAAACGCCAGCAGACACCACCAGATAGCAAGAAATTTTGCCGTGCCTTCGGTGCGGATTGCCATCCAGATTGCCAGACAAACCAGCCAGTTACACAGCGCGCCTTTGAAGAACAGTACCGTGGCGGGCGCGGTGGTTTTCGCCAGCGCGACTGAGTGAACGATGCTGGTATCGACCGGCAATAAACTGCCGCCGCCCCAGCTGTAAAGCAGGGCGACAAACACGGAACCGACCAGGTTGCCGAGCCAGGTTTGCGGCAGGATAGCCCACATTTGACCGTGGCTGATGGTGCCTGCTTTGACGCCCAGCGTCAGGAACATGGTGTGGCCGGTAAACAGTTCGGAACCGGCGATGATGACCAGCGTTAAGGCGATACCGAAGGTCGCTCCCATCACCAAAGGACGCACGGACGGGTCGAGCAGATTGCCGAGGGTGAAAATAAGAATGATGCCGAGACCGACATAAGCCCCGGCCATTGCCGACCTGACCCAGAAGCCGAGCGGATTATTCGCCGACAGGCGTGCGATGCGCGCAGCGTTAGCCGCACACTTATTGATAGTGTCTGTAAACATTTGATTATCCTTTTCTCACTTCATCCTTTGCACTACCTCTTTGTTGGCTGCCCTCGCTCACCCCAGTCACATAGTGAACTATGTTCCTGGGGATTTGCTCAGTTGCCGCCGCGATGCAGTACAAATGATTTTGTGATAACAATTAAAATGAAAAAAAATACAAAAAAGGGGAGGCGTTGCGCCTCCCAAAAATAATTAACCGCGCAACTGCACCACGCCGTCTTTCACCCGCGCGTCGTAATGTTTCACAGAAAACTGCTCATCTTCCATGCATAAACCATCGCTCAGGCGGAAGCGCTGCTTTTTCAACGGGCTGGCGACCCACAGTTCGCCCTGGTGTTCCGCAATCAGCCCACGAGACAGCACGCTGGCCTCAAAGAACGGGTCGATGTTGCTGATCGCGAACACCTGATCGCTATGGTAAGGACGGAAAATTGCCACCTGCTCGCCGCCTGACAGCGCGCAGACGCCGGTTCCCGGCAGGATGTCATCGATTTTGCAGATGTTTTGCCACTGGCTCATGCGTTTTCCTCCACCAGAGTGACCGGGATGCGTTCATACGGCGTGGCCGGACGATGCTGTTCGCGTTCAGGCACAACCTGGACATTTGGGTCGCGTTTGTCGCTGTTGATGAAGTGTTTGAAACGAACCTGCGCCGCTGGCGTGTTGACGGTCTCCGTCCACTCGCAGACCACCGCTTCACGCAGACGGGCCATCTCTTCTTCCAGATGTTCGTTCAGGCCCAGCTTGTCGTCGATGATGACCGATTTCAGATACTCAATGCCGCCTTCCAGGTTATCCAGCCACGGCGCGGTACGGGTCAGTTTGTCGGCAGTACGGATGTAGAACATCATAAAGCGGTCGAGGTACTTGATCAGCGTGTCGCGATCGAGATCGGCTGCCAGCAGATCCGCATGACGCGGTTTCATGCCGCCGTTACCGCAGACGTACAGGTTCCAGCCTTTTTCTGTCGCGATAATGCCGACATCTTTGCCCTGCGCTTCCGCACATTCACGGGTACAGCCGGAGACGCCGAACTTCATTTTGTGCGGGGTACGAATGCCTTTGTAGCGGTTTTCCAGCTCCACGCCGAAACCGACGCTGTCGCCCACGCCGTAGCGGCACCAGGTGCTGCCGACGCAGGTTTTCGCCATCCGCAGCGCTTTGGCGTACGCGTGACCGGTTTCGAAACCGGCTTCAATCAGTTGACGCCAGATTTCCGGCAGATCGTCTTTTTGCGCGCCAAACAGACCGATACGCTGAGAACCGGTGATTTTGGTATAGAGGTTAAACTCGCGGGCGATACGCCCCACGGCCACCAGACCTTCCGGGGTGATTTCACCGCCCGCCGAGCGCGGGATCACCGAGTAAGTACCGTCTTTCTGGATATTCGCCAGGAAGTTGTCGTTAGTATCCTGTAGCGGCGTGTGCTGCGGCTTGAGGATGTATTCGTTCCAGCACGACGCCAGCAGCGAACCGACGGTCGGCTTACACACTTCGCAGCCGTAGCCTTTACCGTGTTTCGCCAGCAGTTCTTCAAAGGTTTTGATACCTTCCACGCGGATTAAGTGGAACAGTTCCTGACGAGAATAAGCAAAGTGCTCGCACAGGTTGTTGTTGACTTCAATACCCTGTTTCGCCAGTTCGGCGTTCAGTACCTGCGTCACCAGCGGGATGCAGCCGCCGCAGCCGGTTCCGGCTTTGGTTTCCGCTTTCAGCGCCGCCACGGTATGGCAGCCTTTATTGATAGCGGCGATCAGATCGCCTTTAGTCACATCGAAGCAGGAGCAGATCTGCGCGCTGTCCGGCAGTTTATCCACGCCGATAGCGGGTTTACCACTGCCCGCGTGCGACGGCAGGATCAGCGAATCCGGGTTTTCCGGCAGTTCGATGGCGTTCAGTACCAGTTGCAGCAAATTGCCGTAATCGCTGGTGTCGCCGACCAGTACTGCGCCGAGCAGCGTTTTGTTATCTTCGCTGACAATTAGACGTTTGTAGACTTCTTTGCTTTCATCGAGGTAAACGTAACTACGCGCGCCCGGCGTGCGGCCATGCGCGTCGCCGATGCCGCCGACGTCCACGCCCAGCAGCTTCAGCTTGGCGCTGAGATCCGCGCCTTCAAAGGCGTTTGCACTGCCGAGGATATGGTCAACGGCGACCTGGGCCATTTTATAGCCTGGTGCGACCAGACCGTAAACGCGGTTGTTCCAACTGGCGCACTCGCCGATAGCGTAGATATCCGGGTCGGACGTCTGGCAGGTGTCGTTAATCACGATACCGCCGCGCTGCGCGACGGCCAGACCGCACTGGGTAGCCAGCTTGTCGCGGGGGCGAATACCGGTAGAGAAGACGATAAAATCGACTTCCAGCTCGCTGCCGTCGGCAAAACGCATAGTCTTACGCGCTTCGTTACCCTGCTGAACAATCTCTTGCGTGTTTTTACTGGTGTGTACACGCACGCCCATGCTTTCGATCTTGCGACGTAGCTGCTCGCCGCCCATCTGATCGAGCTGTTCCGCCATCAGCATTGGCGCAAATTCAATGACGTGCGTTTCCACGCCGAGGTTTTTCAGCGCGCCAGCGGCTTCCAGCCCCAGCAGACCGCCGCCGACCACCGCCCCGCGCTTGCTGCGACGGGCGCAGGCTTCGATAGCGTTGAGGTCTTCAATGGTACGGTAAACGAAGCAATCCTGGGTTTCGGAGCCTTTAATCGGCGGAATCCACGGATATGAACCGGTCGCCATGATCAGCTTGTCATAATAAACGGTACGACCCGCGCTGGAGTGAATCACTTTCTCCTGACGGTTAATGGTAATTGCGCGTTCGCCAACCAGTACCTTTACGCCGTGCTTCTCGTAAAATCCTTCACGCACCAGAGAGAGCTCTTCCGCGGTGTGGTGAGAGAAGTAGGATGACAGGTGGACACGGTCATAGGCTTTACGGGGTTCTTCACAGAACACGGTAATGTCGAACAGGCTAGCGTCGGATTTATCAAGGAGATCCTCAATAAAGCGGTGGCCGACCATACCATTACCGATAATAGCGAGTCTGACTTTGCTCATTTTTGCCTCGATTTCTTTTCTATTACCGCCTACCTTAACGATTCAGCAACCCCGCTTATTGATGTAAATCAAATTCACCTTTATATACCTCTTAATGGGTATATGGCTGATTTGTCTGGATTTTTATAAGTGGCGGAATTGTCAGGCTTTTCAGGTTTGTACAAATAACATACAAAATGAGGGTTTTTAGACCAACAGGTCTACCTCGTCAGGAGGGGGATAGAGTGCCGGAGGGCGACGTCGCCTTATCCGGCCTACCAACAGCTTACGCTGTAGGCCGGATAAGACGCATCGCGTCGCCATCCGGCAATCATTATTAATGCGCCGCTGGCGAACTATGCTGGCGATGACGGGAGACAAAGCCGAGCGCAAAGCACATCACAAAGACCACCGCATACAGACCATTCGCGGTGAGTAACGCCGCCTGTGGGCCGCTGTGCGCTACAATCGGGCCGGTGACGACGAAGGTCAGCATTGTTCCGATGGTGCCGCAGGTCAGAATAAAGTTAACCAGCTTAGGCGAGGCCACTTTCGTTTGCTGCGATCCCAGCGTAATGATGGAGGTATAAATGGCGCTGGAGAAGAAGCCTAGCGTCAGAATAAACCACGGCATATGCGCCTGCGTGCCGGTAATAAACAGATACATCAGTACCGCCGCCATACCCGCCAGTACGGTCAGGATGCGTTGCAGATCGAAAAAGCGCAGGATAAAGCTGAACGCCCACATGCCGAACATATAGGACATCCAGAAATCACTCACCAGCGCCCCGGCGTCATTCAGGCTCATGCCGAGGCCTTTGGCGTATTCCGGCACCCAGGAGATAAAGCCTAATTGACCGAGGATATAGCACAGCGCGGCGACGGCCAGAAACAGTACGCCAATGCCCCATTTTTCTTTGACGACAGGCGCCTGAGAGTGCTGCGCATGTTTACCCAGCGCCGGAAATTCACAGCCGAAGGTCAGGATGAAAATCGCCAGGTAGACCAGGCCGATGCAGGCGTAGACCCAGTACCACTCAATACTACGCGCCAGCAGGAAGGCGGCGACCATAGGAAAAATCATCCCCGCCATGCTGAAGAAGGAGTCGGTAAACAGCAGTCGGGAACCGCGCTGACGCCCTTCATACAGTTGCGTAATCAGGAAGGTGCCAATCGACATGGTGATCCCGCTGACCAGCCCCAGCACAAACATCGCCGCTGAGAACAACGCCAGGCTATGGCTGAACATCAGCCCGGCCACCGCCAGCACCATCAGGATAAAACCAAAGCGTAGCTGTGTTTTCAGCGGGACGATTTCCATCAGCCACGCGTTGAGGAAGATCGAGATCAAAATCCCGGCGTTCAGAAAAGTAAAGGTGTTACTCATACTGGAAACGGGCAGATGAAAATAGTCTGCGATATTTCCCATCACCATCCCGGTGACAATCACCAGCGCCCCGGTCAGGGCGTAGGAAAGAAAGCTGATCCATGTGAGCTTGATGCGGTTGCTGTTAGTCATGTCTGGCCTTGAAGAGAAGTGAAGCGCGTGGAGGGCGCGTTAAGCGGGCAGATTTTAGGCGTTTTTGTGATGTATTTAAATAATTATTAGTGATGGTAATGTTCATTACATTTTTTAATGTGATGTTTGTCACATCATATTGCAAGGACAAGGCGTTGCGTCGTAACGTTACATTTGTTTCATGTACGTAAAATTAGGTAAAGGGCTGGCCTGGCCCAGGAAGGCTCTTTAGAATCATTCCACTTGCTTTATTTCTGCTCTCTTTAAGGAAATCTCATGCTCAAATCGACTCTGGCGGCTGTCGCAGCTGTTTTCGCTCTTTCTGCTCTTTCTCCCGTAGCGTTGGCAGCAAAAGGTGATCCTCATGTGCTGTTAACCACCTCCGCCGGGAATATTGAGCTGGAGCTGAACAGCCAGAAAGCGCCGATTTCTGTGAAAAACTTTGTCGATTACGTCAACAGTGGTTTCTATAACAACACTACGTTTCACCGAGTTATTCCTGGCTTTATGATTCAGGGCGGTGGTTTTAACGAGCAGATGCAGCAGAAGAAACCGAATCCGCCGATTAAGAATGAAGCCGACAACGGTCTGCGTAATACTCGCGGCACGATCGCGATGGCGCGCACCGCAGATAAAGACAGCGCCACCAGCCAGTTCTTTATTAACGTCGCGGATAACGCTTTTCTCGACCACGGCCAGCGCGACTTTGGCTATGCGGTATTTGGTAAAGTGGTAAAAGGTATGGATGTCGCCGATAAAATCTCACAGGTACCGACGCACGATGTCGGGCCTTATCAGAATGTGCCGACAAAACCAGTCGTTATCCTTTCCGCGAAAGTCCTGCCATAAAACATGCCTGCGCGGGCGCGAGCCGCCCGCGTTTTCTCCCTGTCTCAGCGTAACCTGAAATTGCTGCTTATACTTGTGGTCAAGCACAGACATATTCAGGGAGGCCCGGTGAAGAAACTTACCGATAAACAAAAGTCACGCTTTTGGGAACAGCGGCGCAACGTTAACTTCCAGCAAAGCCGCCGTCTCGAAGGTATTGAGATCCCCTTAGTAACCCTGACCGCCGATGAAGCGCTGGCACGTCTTGACGAGCTTCGGAGGCACTATGAGCGATAAATTTGGCGAAGGGCGCGATCCGTACCTCTATCCGGGGCTGAACGTGATGCGTAATCGGCTGGGGATTCATCAGGCCCAGCGACTGGCGCAAGCGGCATACGAAATGACCGCGCTCCGCGCCGCCACGATTGAACTGGGGCCGCTGATACGCGGCTTGCCTCATCTGTGCGCGATTCATCGCCAGCTCTATCAGGATATTTTCGACTGGGCAGGGCAACTGCGGGAGGTCGATATTTACCAGGGCGATACCCGTTTCTGCCACTTTGCCTATATCGAAAAAGAGGGCAATGCTCTGATGCAGGATCTGGAAGAAGAGGGCTATCTGGTCGGTCTGGCGCACGAGAAGTTTGTCGAGCGGCTGGCGCATTACTACTGTGAAATTAACGTGCTTCATCCGTTTCGTTTGGGGAGCGGGCTGGCGCAGCGCATCTTCTTTGAACAGCTGGCGTTACATGCAGGCTATGCGCTGAGTTGGCAAGGTATTGCGGTTGAAACATGGAAGCAGGCGAACCAGAGCGGCGCGATGGGCGATCTCTCCGCTTTGCAGGCGATTTTTCAGAAAGCGATAAGCGAAGCTCGCGAAACTGAGTAAAATAGTGCGGTTCTACTCACCCGGAGCCGCCATGATCCTGCTTATCGATAACTATGATTCCTTTACCTGGAACCTCTACCAGTATTTTTGTGAACTGGGCGCGGAAGTGCAGGTTCGGCGCAATGATGCGCTGACGCTGGCGCACATTGACGCTTTGAACCCGCAAAAAATCGTTATCTCTCCTGGCCCCTGTACGCCAAATGACGCTGGCATTTCACTGGCGGTCATCCGCCATTATGCCGGACGTATTCCGATGCTGGGCGTTTGCCTTGGGCACCAGGCGATGGCGCAGGCCTTTGGCGCGTCGGTGGTGCGGGCAGCGAAAGTGATGCACGGTAAAACGTCATCTGTTACGCATAATGGACAGGGCGTGTTTCGGGGATTGCCCAGCCCGTTAACCGTGACACGTTACCACTCGCTGATTGTCGACCCTGCCACGTTGCCAGAGTGTTTTGAGATCACCGCCTGGAGCGAAACGCAGGAGATTATGGGCATTCGCCACCGCGAGTGGGATCTGGAAGGCGTGCAGTTCCACCCGGAAAGTATTCTTAGTGAACAGGGACACGCGCTACTGGAAAATTTTCTTCAACGTTGATTAATGGTTGTCATTGAGTGATTTTTTATTCATATTTTGTGAGTATAATTTCACTGAATTTTCTGCTTAACCGGGTGGTAATGATATGGCAACTGAACAAACGGCTATTACGCGCGCAACTTTTGATGAGGTGATTCTGCCTGTTTATGCACCGGCGGACTTTATTCCGGTCAAAGGTAAAGGCAGTCGCGTATGGGATCAGCAAGGCAAAGAGTATATCGATTTCGCCGGCGGGATTGCAGTGACTGCGCTGGGCCATTGCCATCCGGCGCTGGTCGAGGTGCTGAAATCCCAGGGGGAAACCTTGTGGCATACCAGTAACGTTTTTACCAATGAACCGGCGTTGCGTCTGGGACGTAAACTGATCGACGCCACGTTTGCCGAGCGCGTGCTGTTTATGAATTCTGGCACCGAAGCGAACGAAACCGCTTTTAAACTGGCGCGTCATTATGCCTGCGTGCGCCATAGCCCGTTCAAAACGAAAATCATTGCCTTCCATAACGCTTTTCATGGCCGTTCCTTGTTTACCGTCTCTGTAGGCGGGCAGCCGAAATATTCCGACGGCTTTGGGCCGAAACCCGCCGATATTGTTCACGTTCCCTTCAACGATCTTCATGCGGTGAAAGCGGTAATGGATGACCACACCTGCGCGGTGGTGGTCGAGCCGATTCAGGGTGAAGGCGGCGTGCAGGCGGCTACACCGGAATTCCTCAAAGGGTTACGCGACCTGTGTGACGAGCATCAGGCGTTGCTGGTGTTTGATGAAGTGCAGTGCGGGATGGGGCGCACCGGAGACCTGTTTGCCTATATGCACTACGGCGTCACGCCGGATATCCTCACCAGCGCCAAAGCGTTAGGCGGCGGTTTTCCGGTGAGCGCCATGCTGACCACGCAGGAAATAGCCTCGGCCTTCCATGTTGGTTCGCATGGTTCAACCTATGGCGGCAATCCGCTGGCCTGTGCGGTGGCTGGCGCGGCATTCGATATTATTAATACGCCAGAGGTACTACAAGGCATTCACACTAAGCGGCAACAGTTTGTGCAACATTTGCAGGCGATTGACGAGCAATTTGACATTTTCAGCGATATTCGCGGCATGGGGCTGCTGATTGGCGCGGAACTGAAGCCGAAGTATAAAGGTCGGGCGCGCGATTTTCTGTACGCAGGCGCGGAGGCCGGTGTGATGGTGCTCAATGCCGGAGCAGACGTGATGCGTTTTGCCCCGTCGCTGGTGGTGGAAGAGGCGGATATCAATGAAGGAATGCAGCGCTTTGCGCAGGCGGTAGGAAAGGTGGTTGCCTGATGGCGGATTGCCGGATAAGCGTAGCGCATCCGGCAGTCGGTCTTAACCTTTTGTATCCCGTAGCCGCTTACTCAGCCAGATACCGTGATGCGGACGCTGACGCCAGGCCATCGACGAAATGGTGTGCATGGTGTTCAGATGGCCAATGATGCGCTGTAAATGTTGTTCCAGAGTGCTCAATAAGCCATGTGACGGCATGTCCGGCGACTCCAGAATATTGACATCGCCGGAGCCGCCTGGCCTGTCGTACTCCAGGCGCTGCTGGCAGCGCTGAATCGCAATCTCGCAAGATTCCAGATAGCGCTGCGCCAGATCCGGCGTCAGCATGGTGTGTTCCCGCGCCAGCGTCGTCATAGCGTTGATATGCTCGACAATAAACTGGCTGTGCGTGACCCATAGTTTCATATCCGACAGATAGTGGGTATTGAATCCGGGTTCCTGCATTGCCTGATTTAACGAGTTGAATAACGTGTTATGCGCCTGGTTGACCCGCATTCTTTGATAAGCGAGCGGGGTGGCCTGCGGATCGTTACTGAGGATCAGTCGGATAGCTTCTTGATCGGCTTCCAGCGCATCATGGGCGTTTTTACGTAATAGCCCGCTTTGCCATTGCGGCCACAGCCAGACCATGCCGCCAAAGGCAATTAAACAGCCAATCAGCGTATCGATCAGCCGCGGCACAATAAACTGCTCTCCGTTTAGCGTCAGTAACTGGATGGTGTATACCGCCGTCACCGTAAAGCCGACCGTCGCCCAGCCGTAGTTTTTACGAATAATCAGATAACTTGCCAGCGTGAGTACCAGCATGACCGCCAGCGTAATGCTTTCGGGAATATGTAAGTGCAGCGTGACGCCGGCAATCACCAGGCCGACCAGCGTTCCGACCGAACGGTGCAGAATACGCACGCGTGTCGCGCCATAGCCGTTTTGGGTGACAAACAGCACCGTCATGAGGATCCAGTACGGTTTGGGCAGGTGCAACGCGCTGCCCATCAGACTGGCGATGCTCATCATCACGCTGATGCGTCCGGCGTTGCGTAGCGCCGGCGATTTAAGAGACATATAATTTTTCAGCGCCGGAAGTAACGGCAGGCGACGCTGTTTATCGGCCATCAGGTCGCGGGCGTACAGCGGTCGCTGAGTACGCAGCACACGGGCGATTCGACTGAAGTGCCAATAGCAGAACTGGCCTACCGGATTTTCAGGATGCTGATTGGCGATCTTCTCCAGAGCGCCAATCTGTTTTTCCATGGAGAAGCGCGTCGGCAGACGATGATACAGAATGTCATCCGCCAGCACGCGCAGACGGGCGGCGACCGTTTGCGCATTCCAGCGAATCACCTCTTCCGCATGGCTGCGTTCTACCAGTTTCTGTACCTCTTCCGGCTGATGCAAGCTGACGGAGATGTGCTCCTGCAAATCCATCGCTTCCTGAAAAGCCCGCAACAGGCGCTTGTAATCATTATTGTTGTGCGCCGAAAGCATATGCATCTGTTGGTAACACTGGGTAATGAGATCGACCGCTTTTTGCTGGCGTATCAGCAGGGGAGGCAGCGCTTTTTCCGGATCGATATGTTGGGTGAGCAGGCTGTATTTCGCTTCACAATAATCGGCCAGTTCACGGTATAACAAACTCAATGACTCGCGCAGCGGCTGTTCGCGCCATAGCCAGAACCAAAACCAGTTAAACACGCCGTACCATAGCGTGCCCAGCGCATAAATGAGCAGCGGCTCCCAGACGGGCATGTATCCCGCAAGGCTCAGGGTAAAGATGGCGGCAATCAGCGACGCTGGCAGTAGCCGCGCGTGAAGCGGGTTAATTTCCGCCGTCACGCCAAGCACCAGCGTGAGCCCGGTCAGGATCAACGGCAGGGGGATGGATTCCGCCAGCAGAAGTTGCGTTACCAGACTGCATCCGGCGAACAGCGACGCGCCGATGATCAGGCGTTTAAAAAAACGTTTGTGCGGGGTATCCAGACCTGCAATGTTGCAGCAGGCGGGAACGAGAGAGAAAAGCAAGCCCAGGTGTAGCTGGCCTATCAATAAACCGACAGCCACAGGCAGGCACAGCACCAGCGTTTGCCGTAGTGCGTAATTAATCTCTGGGTGATAAATCAGTCTTCGCCACATCGATGCAAACAAAAATGGCGCATGATAAAACGCGCCATTCTGACGGAATTAACGGGTGCCGTAGACGACGATGGTCTTGCCATGCGCGGAGATCAGGTTTTGATCTTCCAGCATTTTCAAAATACGACCAACGGTTTCGCGGGAGCAGCCGACGATCTGGCCAATTTCCTGACGGGTGATTTTGATCTGCATCCCATCCGGGTGCGTCATGGCATCGGGCTGTTTCGCCAGATTCAGCAGCGTCTGAGCGATACGCCCGGTGACGTCAAGGAAGGCGAGGTTACCTACTTTTTCAGAGGTGACTTGTAAGCGACGAGCCATCTGGGAAGAGAGGCGCATCAGAATATCCGGGTTGACCTGGATTAATTGGCGAAATTTTTTGTAGGAAATTTCAGCGACCTCACATGCGGTTTTCGCACGTACCCAGGCGCTGCGTTCCTGGCCTTCTTCAAACAGGCCCAGTTCACCAATAAAATCACCCTGATTCAGATAAGAAAGGATCATTTCTTTCCCTTCTTCATCTTTGATCAGCACTGCCACGGAGCCTTTAACGATGTAGTACAGCGTTTCTGCTTTTTCACCCTGGTGAATCAGCGTGCTCTTTGACGGGTACTTATGAATGTGGCAATGAGACAAGAACCATTCAAGAGTCGGGTCTGTTTGCGGTTTGCCAAGCACCATGCGCGGTTATCCTCTGTTATAAGCTGTCTCCAGAGCCAGAAAACGGCACTGTCTCTGGGGTTGCAAAAATATACTTCCCGCTACCTAGGAAGGGGGCTACGAAAATAGATTGTAGCCTGTAATGTGATGTCCTCTGCATACATGCAGTACGTCAATGTATTACTGTAGCATCTTGTCTGTTTTAGCATAGCTTTCGCCGTGTGTCTCCTGGTGTCTCGCTTCAGCATGACCCAGGTCGCCTTCCATTGCGAGTTTTGTTGTATGCGCGTAATCTTTCAGGAAAATTGAAACATTGGAGTTACGAAATATGCAAGCGCGTGTAAAGTGGGTTGAAGGGCTCACGTTCCTCGGAGAGTCCTCCTCCGGCCACCAGATTTTAATGGATGGCAACTCCGGTGACAAAGCGCCGAGTCCGATGGAGATGGTATTAATGGCGGCTGGTGGATGTAGCGCTATTGATGTGGTATCAATCCTGCAAAAGGGCCGTCAGAATGTCACCAACTGCGAAGTGAAGCTGACATCCGAGCGCCGGGAAGACGCGCCGCGCCTGTTTACGCACATTAATCTGCATTTTATCGTTACCGGCAGCGATCTGAAAGAGGCTGCCGTCGCGCGCGCTGTCGATCTCTCCGCGGAAAAATATTGCTCGGTGGCGCTAATGCTGGAAAAAGCGGTCAATATTACCCATTCGTATGAAGTGATTGCGGCGTAACATGTGATGCCGGATGGCGGCGTGGCTTTATCCGGCCTACCCGTTTTTATCTCGTAGGCCCGATAAGCGTAGCGCCATCGGGCATTTCACCGCGGTTATTCGATTTTTTTGCCTTCCATTAATCGCTGCACCAGCGGCAACATAATCAGCTCCATCGCCAGCCCCATTTTGCCGCCCGGCACCACTAATGTATTAATGTGAGAAATGAACGAGCCCTGGAGCATCGCCAGAAGCCAGGGAAAATCGATCCCTTCCAGATTGCGGAAATGGATCACCACAAAACTCTCATCCAGCGAGGGAATACCTTTTGCGGCGAACGGATTGGACGTGTCGACGGTCGGTACGCGCTGGAAGTTAATATGGGTACGCGAGAACTGCGGCGTAATGTAATTGATGTAGTCGTCCATGGAACGCACCACGGAATCCATCACCGCTTCACGGGAGTGTCCGCGCTCGCTGGTGTCGCGAATCAGTTTCTGAATCCACTCGAGGTTGACGATAGGCACCACGCCAACCAACAGATCAACATGACGCGCGACATCATGTTGCGGGGTGACGACGCCGCCGTGCAGTCCTTCATAAAACAGCACATCGGTCGGTTCGGGTAGCGGCTGCCAGGGCGTAAACGTGCCGGGAACCTGATTCCACGGTACGGCTTCATCATAGGTATGCAGATATTTACGCGACTGGCCTTTACCCGTCTGCCCGTACTCAATAAAGGTATGTTCCAGTAGGCTGAAGTCATTGGCTTCAGGCCCGAAATAGCTGATATGCCGCCCGGAGTCACGCGCTTTGCGGATCGCCATGTCCATTTCCGGGCGGGTGTAACGATGAAAACTGTCGCCTTCCACCTCGGCGGCGTGCAGATTTAACTGCGCGAAAATTTTACGAAACGCGAGGCTGGTGGTGGTGGTCCCCGCGCCGCTTGACCCTGTTACTGCTATCACCGGATGTTTGGCTGACATGGCAACTCCATGATTGAGCTTTAATAATAATGTATTGTCGGCAAAGGCGTTTTATTCGCGAAACTGCTTTTTCGGCATAATATTGACCGTTTCATGTAATTCAGACCATACCAGCACGGCCTCGCCGGATTGCAGTTGGCGTTTTACGTCAGCGACTTTTTGTTCAAGCGAACGTTCATGTTCACCATAATCGGTGCCTTCGCGCAACACAAAGCTTTCGATCAGGTTGTCCAGCGTGTCGGGGGCGAGCCCCTGCCAGGGAATGATCATGATGACGCCTCCAGGTACGTTGTCAGCCAGTCAGGAATTCGGCGTTCCAGCCACATTTCAGGGCGCAGCGGCGTACCGCCGATAAATCCTACGTGTCCGCCATGCTCAGTCAGCTGATACTCCACCTGCGGGGGCAGATCTTCCGCTTTAGGGATCACGTGATGATCCATAAACGGATCGTCTTTAGCGTGAATAATCAGCGTCGGTTTAGCAATCTGGTTAAGCAACGGCATGGCGCTACACTGACGATAGTAGTCGATGGCGTCGGCAAAGCCGTGAATTTTCGCGGTGATCAGGTCGTCAAACTCGCGAATACGGCGCATTGATTTCAGTTGCGCCAGATTCACCGGCAGCGACCCGGGGTACGCCGCCAGCTTGCGTGACGCATTCGCTTTTAACAGATTAAGCAAATAACGCTGATAGACGCGGGAAAACCCTTTGTCCATGTGGTAGCTACAGGCTTCGAGAACGAAAGGTGCAGAAACAATTACCGCCGCCTCGATGGGAATATCGCGGCCTTCTTTCGCCAGCAGGCACGCCAGCATATTACCGCCGAGCGAATAGCCCACGGCGGCTGTCGGAACGGCGCCGAACTCCCGCTGTAGCCAGCGTAAAAACCAGGCTCCATCCTCCGTTTCACCGGAGTGGTAAATACGATTCAAACGGTTGGGCTCGCCGCTACAGCCGCGAAAGTGCATCACCACGCCCAGCCAGCCGCGCTTTTGCGCCGCCTCAATCAGCCCGTGGGCATAGGGGCTGTTCAGGCTGCCTTCCAGACCGTGAAAGACCACCAGCCGCGGTTTATGCTTTGCCTGTTGCGGATCTTCGCTCCATGCCAGATCGACAAAATCGCCGTCCGGTAGCTCCAGCCGCTGCCAGTGGGCGTTGAACTTCACTTTGCGGCGGATTAAACGCGGCAGCATAGTTTGTAAATGGCGATTACGAATGCCACGCATGGGAATAAATTCATGCGAGTCATTGACAGGCGGGGTCATTTCTGTGGACGTGATCTCAACCATAGCACCAGAACAATTGATAATTGGAAACAATACTATACCGCGCATAAGGTTCACAGATTAGTCAATATGTGATTTTACGTTCAATTGGTCGTCTGGCGAAATAAAATTGCGCCTCATTTCACCAGAGGGGGCGGTATGCAAGGCGCGCGCAATACCCCACAGAAATCGCGTGAACCCCTGCATCAGCCGAATTAATCGTGGTAGTGTGGCAACACGATAGTTATGTGACTCAAGGAGAAGGCATGTCGAAGACACTTTTACAGATCCATTTTAACTTTAGCGGCCCTTTTGGCGAGGAGATGACTCAGCAACTGGTCGGGCTGGCGGAGTCTATCAATGAGGAGCCGGGCTTCATCTGGAAAATCTGGACAGAAAGCGAGAAAAACCAGCAAGCTGGCGGCATTTACTTGTTTGAATCCGAAGAAACGGCGCAGGCTTATATTAAAAAACACACTGCGCGTCTGAAAAATCTTGGCGTTGATGAGGTGACGTTTAAATTATTTGGCGTGAACGACGCGCTGACGAAAATAAATCACGGCAACCTTTGCCGCTAAATCACATAACGCAGGCTTCTGTTCCGGTGCTGCCGACCGCAACGGTAACCTTTATATCGGGACGGGTACCGAAGAGGCCTTTATGGACGAACAGCGGACCACGAACGTTCTCTTCCAGCGTGTGCAGCGCCTCGGCGGTGCGGGCGATGTTACCCTTCTCCACAAGCATCATGAAGATGGTGAGCTTGCGGAAGGTAATGTCATCGGTGATAGACAGGTTCATCGTCCGCCCCGTGCGTTAGAGCCTATCCCAGTAGGCGTAATTGTTGAAGCCAGTTTGGGGCCGGACAGCGCGCAGAAACCGGAGCGTACACATAGTACGTGAGGATTTCGAGCACTGCCCGGCCCTAAAATGGCGAATAAAATAGCCTAATGGGATAGGTTCTTAGTCGTTCTGCATCATCTGCTCAAGCTGCTCCTGCGCCTCAAGCCATGCCATTTCACATTCTTCCAGCCCGGATTTGGCGCTGGCCTGCAGTTGCAGGCACTCGGTCATCTCCGCTTTACGGCTTGGGTCATACAGGCTGCTGTCGCCGAGCTTCTCTTCCGCCTGCGCTAACTGGGCGTTGAGCTTTTCCATCTCTTTTTCCAGACGGGTAATCTCTTTACGCAGCGGTTGCGTCAGAGTGCGTAGCTCGGCTTCGCGACGCTTCTGATCTTTGCGTGACTGAGCGCTGTTGGCGTTGTTTTCCTTCGGCGCGTTGTCGGCCTGGTTTTCCTGTTTCTGCACGTCGCTCAGCCATTGCTGATAATCCTCCAGGTCGCCGTCGAACGGTTCGACCTTTTTGTCGTGAACCAGATAGAGGTCGTCAGTGGTGGAGCGAATCAGGTGGCGGTCGTGCGACACGACGACCAATGCGCCTTCGAAATCAATCAGCGCTTCGGTGAGCGCCTGACGCATGTCGAGATCCAGGTGGTTGGTCGGTTCATCGAGCAGTAGCAGATTTGGACGCTGCCAGACGATCAGCGCCAGTACCAGGCGCGCTTTCTCGCCGCCGGAGAAACGTTGCGTCTCTTCCGTTACTTTGTCGCCCTGGAAACCGAAGCCGCCGAGATAGTCGCGCAGCTTCTGCTCCAGTTCCTGCGGCGCCAGACGCGCCATATGTTGCAGCGGGGATTCATCGGCGCGCAGGAACTCCAGTTGGTGCTGGGCGAAGTAGCCGAGCTTAATGCCTTTGGCGAGGCCGATTTCACCGTGCAACGGTTCCAGTTCGCCCGCCAGCAGCTTGATCAGCGTCGATTTCCCCGCGCCGTTGCGACCCAGCAGGCCGATACGCGAGCCGGGCACCAGGTTCAGCTTGATGGATTCCAGAATGATGCGATCGCCATAACCTGCGCTGACTTTTTCCATCTTCAGCAGCGGGTTCGGCAGGCTTTCCGGCGCGCGGAAGCTGAAATGGAACGGGTTGTCGACATGAGCCGGCGCAATCAGCTCCATACGCTCCAGCATCTTGATACGGCTTTGCGCCTGCTTGGCCTTGGTCGCTTTAGCGCGGAAACGGTCGATGTAGCTTTGCAGATGCGCCACACGCTCCTGCTGACTCTCATACATCGCCTGCTGTTGCGCCAGGCGCGTGGCGCGCTGAACTTCAAACGCGCTGTAGTTGCCGGTGTACTCGAACAGAGTCTGTTGTTCGATATGGATAATTTTATCCACTATCGGGTCAAGAAAGTCGCGATCGTGGGAGATCAGAATCAGGGTGCCCGGATAGCTCTTCAGCCATTTTTCCAGCCAGATAACGGCATCCAGATCGAGGTGGTTGGTCGGTTCGTCGAGCAGCAGTAAATCGGAGCGGCAAATCAGCGCCTGAGCCAGGTTAAGGCGCATCCGCCAGCCGCCGGAAAAGTCGCTGACCGGACGTTCCAGCTGATCGTTAGAGAAGCCGAGACCGTGTAGCAGGCTGGCGGCGCGCGAGCGAACGGTCCATGCGTCGATGGCGTCCAGCTTGCCATGTATGGAGGCGATAGCATGTCCGTCGTTACGTTCGTTGGCGTCGTTAAGCTGTGCCTCCAGATGCCGGTATTCACGGTCGCCGTCAATGACATACTCAATCGCTGGCTGAGGCAACGCAGGTGTTTCCTGATTCACCCACGCTAATTGCCAGGTTCCGGGCAGGGTAAAACTCCCGGCATCGGCGCTGATTTCATTTTTTAGCAATGCCAGCAGGGTAGATTTACCGCAGCCGTTTTTACCCACCAGGCCGACTTTCTGGCCTGGATTAATGGTAGCCGAGGCATTGTCCAGTAGGACGCGCACGCCGCGACGAATTTGTAACGAGGAGAAAACAATCATAAGGCGCCGTATGTTCAGACTATGTTAATTTATCATTATGATAATGTAATATTCGGGCGTACCGCCGCGCTGGAGCGCAATGGTAGCTCAAAACAACAACGATACACAAAATCATTCAGGCCGCCTTTGGTGAGGGACAAGAATATCTCTCATTAATCCCCTGCGGCGGACATGGAGTACGTTTCTGAGTTGAACAAACGCTGTCAACGTAGAAGCGGCCTGAAGAATGGCATGTATCGACCCAAAACAACCGGGAGGGGGATTGATGTCTCAGCCAGCGAAAGTCTTGCTGTTGTATGCCCATCCGGAATCTCAGGACTCGGTTGCTAACCGGGTACTGCTTAAACCGGCCATACAGCACAATAACGTAACCGTGCACGATCTTTATGCGCGCTATCCTGATTTTTTTATCGACACGCCCTATGAACAAGCCCTGTTACGTGAGCACGACGTCATTGTTTTTCAGCATCCCCTTTACACCTATAGCTGTCCGGCTTTACTGAAAGAATGGCTTGATCGCGTTTTGAGTCGGGGGTTCGCCAGCGGACCAGGGGGAAACCAACTGGTGGGAAAGTACTGGCGTAGCGTGATTACGACCGGCGAGCCGGAGAGCGCTTACCGGTATGACGCGCTAAACCGCTATCCAATGAGCGATGTACTCCGCCCTTTTGAACTGACCGCGGCCATGTGCCGGATGCACTGGATGCCGCCCATTATTGTGTACTGGGCGCGCCGCCAGTCGCCGCAGACGCTGGCCAGTCATGCGAAAGCCTATGGCGAGTGGCTGGCGAATCCTGTGAGCGCGGGAGGCTATTGATGGAAAGTGCTGATTTATTGACCGCGGGAGTGTTGTTCCTCTTCGCAGCGGTAGCGGCGGTGCCGTTAGCCGCCAGGCTGGGCATCGGCGCGGTGCTAGGGTATTTGCTGGCGGGAATCGCCATCGGTCCGTGGGGGCTGGGATTTATCAGCGACGTTGACGAGATCCTGCACTTTTCCGAACTGGGCGTCGTGTTTCTGATGTTTATCATTGGTCTCGAACTCAATCCGTCCCGGCTTTGGCAACTGCGGCGCTCTATCTTCGGCGTCGGCGCTGCTCAGGTGCTGTTAAGCGCGGCGGTGCTGGCGGGATTATTGATGCTTGCTGATTTCTTATGGCAGGCGGCGGTCGTCGGCGGGATTGGCCTGGCGATGTCTTCGACGGCGATGGCGCTACAACTGATGCGCGAGAAAGGCATGAATCGTAGCGAGTCCGGGCAGTTAGGGTTTTCCGTCTTACTGTTTCAGGATTTAGCGGTGATCCCCGCACTGGCGTTGGTGCCTTTATTGGCGGGATCGGCCGACGAGCATTTCGACTGGTTTAAAGTGGCAATGAAGGTACTGGCTTTCGCGGTAATGCTGATTGGCGGTCGTTACCTGCTGCGCCCGGTATTTCGTTTTATTGCTGCGTCTGGCGTGCGGGAGGTCTTCACTGCCGCGACGCTGTTGCTGGTGTTGAGCGCCGCCTTATTTATGGATGCGCTGGGACTGTCGATGGCCCTGGGAACCTTCATTGCCGGCGTTTTACTGGCAGAGAGCGAATACCGGCATGAGCTGGAAAATGCTATCGATCCCTTTAAAGGTTTACTGCTTGGGCTGTTCTTTATCTCCGTCGGTATGTCGCTAAATCTCGGCGTACTTTATACCCATTTACTGTGGGTGGCGGCGAGCGTTGTTATTCTGGTCGTCATAAAAATGTTGACGCTGTATCTGCTGGCGCGGCTATATGGAATAAGAAGTTCTGAACGGATGCAGTTTGCCAGCGTGCTGAGTCAGGGGGGCGAGTTCGCTTTTGTGCTCTTTTCTACCGCCTCTTCTCAGCGCCTGTTTCAGGGCGATCAGATGGCGTTATTATTGGTGACTGTCACATTATCAATGATGACCACGCCGCTACTGATGAAAGGGATTGATAAGTGGTTATCGCGCCGTCTTAATGGCCCGGAAGAGAATGATGAAAAGCCGTGGGTTGAGGATGATAAGCCCCAGGTGATTGTCGTCGGCTTTGGCCGTTTTGGTCAGGTGATCGCTCGCTTATTGATGGCGAATAAGATGCGTATCACCGTGCTGGAACGCGATATCGGCGCCGTTAATCTGATGCGCAAATATGGTTATAAAGTGTATTACGGCGACGCTACACAAGTCGAGCTGCTGCGTTCTGCGGGCGCGGAGGCGGCGGAGTCGATAGTCATCACGTGTAATGAACCGGAAGACACGATGAAGCTGGTGGCGCTGTGTCAGCAGCATTTTCCTCATCTGCATATTCTTGCGCGAGCGCGTGGACGTGTGGAGGCCCATGAGTTATTACAGGCTGGCGTCACGCAGTTTTCCCGTGAAACGTTTTCCAGCGCGCTGGAATTGGGACGTAAAACTCTGGTGTCGTTAGGTATGCATCCGCATCAGGCGCAACGCGCGCAGTTGCATTTTCGTCGGCTGGATATGCGAATGTTGCGGGAACTGATCCCGGAGCATAGCGACATGGTACAGATTTCGCGCGCCAGAGAGGCCCGACGCGAACTGGAGGAGATTTTTCAGCGCGAAATGCAACAGGAACGGCGCCAGTTGGATGGCTGGGATGAATTTGAGTAGGGGTAAAACAATGGCAATCCGTAAACGTTTTATTGCAGGCGCGAAATGTCCGGCCTGTCAGGCGCAGGACACAATGGCGATGTGGCGTGAAAATAATGTCGATATTGTTGAATGCGTTAAGTGCGGGCATCAAATGCGGGAGGCGGATAAAGACGTTCGCGAGCATGTTCGCAAAGAAGAGCAAGTGATTGGGATTTTTCATCCGGACTAGCGATATGCCGCAGGTTTTTTTAAGCTAAGGGGTACACGGCTGCAGAATTCCGCTACAATCTGCGCCACTATTCTTCCCATGCTCAGGAGATATCATGAAAGTAGCAAAAGACCTGGTGGTCAGCCTGGCCTATCAGGTACGTACAGAAGACGGTGTGTTGGTTGATGAGTCTCCGGTGAGTGCGCCGCTGGATTACCTGCACGGCCACGGCTCTCTGATCTCTGGCCTGGAAACGGCGCTGGAAGGCCATGAAGTTGGCGACAAATTTGATGTCGCTGTTGGCGCGAACGACGCTTACGGCCAGTATGACGAAAATCTGGTGCAGCGTGTGCCTAAAGACGTCTTTATGGGCGTTGATGAACTGCAGGTAGGGATGCGTCTCCTGGCGGAAACCGACCAGGGCCCGGTACCGGTAGAAATTACCGAAGTGGAAGACGATCACGTTGTGGTTGATGGTAACCACATGCTGGCTGGCCAGAATCTGAAATTTAACGTAGAAGTTGTTGCGATTCGTGAAGCGACTGAAGAAGAGCTGGCTCACGGTCATGTTCACGGCGCGCACGATCACCACCACGATCACGGTGAAGACGGCTGCTGTGGCGGTCATGGTCATGACCATGGTCACGAGCACGGCGGCGAAGGCTGCTGCGGCGGTGGTGGTAAAGGCGGCTGCGGTTGCCATTAATCCCCGTCGTCTTTCAAGCCACCGCGGTGTTGGCTACGCTTTCAAACCCCGGTCACATAGTTATCTATGTTCCCGGGGAATTTTCAAGCTTGCCGCCTTGCTGTGACTCGAAATCCTTAGGGTATTATCATTGGTTCGATAAATCATCGGGCACAAAAAAAGCGGGTGAACCCCGCTTTTTTTTCGTCTCAGTAATGCGGCGGCGGCGTTTCTTCTGCCTGAGAGGCGATATTTGACGGCTGACTGGCTTTTAACTTTTCCGTGAGCAAACGCAGATGATCGCGCAGCTTCGCCATCTCCATTTCATGTGCGGTTACCGTCAGGTTTAGTTCTTCTATGGTAATCTCCTGGAACGCCAGGCGGCTTTCCAGTTCAGCCAGACGAGCTTCCATCGTGATATCCTGCATGATGTACCTCTTTATGTTGTCTCCGTCGGCGGATTCTACTTAACTTTACCGGCTTTCACAGCAACCATTACACGCCCCACGAAACTAATTTAAACAAAAAGAGTCTGAAAAGAAGTGATAATAGGGCGTGTTCGTATGTTGATTTGTTCTGCAACGATTTATAGTACGCTTCTTACGTAAGTTAACATGGGGCGAGATGCCCCGGCCCTGGAGATATGGATGAAATCACTGTTTAAAGCCACGCTGCTGGCAACTACAATGGCCGTTGCTATGCACGCACCGATCACTTTTGCTGCTGATGCGGCGAAACCGGCAGCTACCGCTGATAGCAAAGCAGCATTTAAAAACGACGATCAAAAAGCGGCTTATGCGCTGGGCGCCTCGCTGGGTCGTTACATGGAAAATTCGCTTAAAGAGCAGGAAAAGTTGGGCATTAAACTGGATAAAGATCAGTTGATTGCCGGCGTTCAGGATGCCTTTGCCGATAAGAGCAAACTGTCCGATCAGGAAATTGAGCAAACGCTGCAGACGTTTGAAGCACGCGTGAAGAGCGCTGCTCAGGCGAAGATGGAAAAAGACGCTGCCGATAACGAAGCAAAAGGTAAAACGTTCCGCGACGCTTTTGCTAAAGAGAAAGGCGTGAAAACCTCCTCTACCGGCCTGCTTTACAAAGTAGAGAAAGAAGGCACAGGCGAGGCGCCGAAAGATAGCGATACCGTTGTGGTGAACTACAAAGGTACGCTGATCGACGGTAAAGAGTTTGATAACTCTTACACGCGCGGCGAACCGCTCTCCTTCCGTCTGGACGGCGTTATCCCTGGCTGGACTGAAGGCCTGAAAAATATTAAGAAAGGCGGCAAGATCAAGCTGGTTATCCCACCGGCGCTGGCCTATGGTAAAACGGGCGTCCCGGGTATCCCGGCGAACTCCACCCTGGTATTCGACGTAGAGCTGCTGGATATCAAACCAGCGCCGAAAGCGGATGCTAAACCTGCCGATGCGGCTGACGCTAAAGCCGCAGATGTTGCTAAAAAATAAAAACTGAGAGCCGCCGCTTGTAATAGCGGCGGTTTTTTTTATTCAGGCCGGATATATTACTCACCATAATTTGATTTGCGGATAACGGCGCTTGCGCTGGTCGTTAAGGGCGAGACCGTAGGCTGAATGACCGCCAACGCACACGTAGTCTGAAATAGACGAGCAAATTAGTACTGGAAAGATGAACCCTCACTGTATTAATTTAATCATCCGCGTAAATAATGAGCCTGCCCTGAAAACATAACGACAGGCTCCTGAAAAGGAGTGTTTTTTTTCATGTCCAGGTCGCTTTTAACCAACGAAACCAGTGAACTTGATTTGCTGGATCAGCGTCCCTTCGAGCAAACCGACTTCGATATTCTGAAATCCTACGAAGCGGTAGTGGACGGGTTAGCGATGCTTATAGGTTCCCATTGTGAAATCGTATTGCACTCTTTGCAGGATCTAAAATGTTCAGCCATTCGTATTGCCAATGGCGAACATACGGGCCGTAAAATTGGCTCGCCGATTACCGACCTGGCGTTGCGCATGTTGCACGACATGACAGGGGCGGACAGTAGCGTGTCGAAATGCTATTTCACGCGCGCGAAAAGCGGTGTCTTGATGAAGTCGTTGACGATTGCCATTCGCAACCGCGAGCAGCGCGTCATTGGTCTACTGTGCATCAACATGAATCTTGATGTGCCATTTTCACAGATTATGAATACCTTTATTCCGCCGGAAACGCCGGAAGTCGGCTCAGCGGTTAATTTTGCCTCCTCAGTCGAAGATTTAGTCACCCAGACGCTGGAGTTCACGATCGAAGAAGTGAATGCCGATCGTAATGTCTCTAACAATGCGAAAAATCGTCAGATCGTCCTTAACCTGTACGAAAAAGGCATTTTCGATATTAAAGACGCCATTAACCAGGTAGCCGATCGTCTGAATATATCAAAACACACGGTTTACCTCTATATTCGCCAGTTCAAAAGCGGCGATTTTCAGGGGCAGGATAAATAATGCGTTATGCCATTATGGTCACCGGGGCGGCATATGGCACCCAGCAGGCCAGCAGCGCATTGCAGTTCGCCCACGCGCTGCTCAATGAGGGGCATGAGTTAGCCAGCGTCTTTTTCTATCGGGAAGGTGTCTATAACGCCAATCTCCTGACCTCGCCGGCGAGCGATGAATATGATCTGGTACGCGCCTGGCAGAAATTGAATACGCAGCATGGCGTAGCGCTGAACATCTGTGTCGCGGCGGCGCTTCGTCGCGGTATTATTGATGAAACTGAAGCCGGCAGACTGGCGTTGCCGTCCGCCAATCTTCAGCCGGGCTTTACGCTAAGCGGCCTGGGCGCGCTGGCGGAGGCATCTCTCACCTGCGATCGGGTGGTGCAGTTTTAATGAAACGTATTGCATTTGTCTTTTCCACCGCGCCGCACGGCAGCGCCTCAGGCCGTGAAGGGCTGGATGCGCTGCTGGCGACGTCAGCGCTAACGGAAGCGCTGGGCGTCTTTTTTATCAGCGACGGCGTCTTTCAGTTATTACCCGGACAAAAACCAGACGCTGTACTGGCGCGTGACTATATTGCTACTTTCAAGCTCTTTGATTTGTACGATATTGATCAATGCTGGATCTGCGCGGCATCGCTGCGCGAGCGTGGTCTGGAGAACATTAATTTTGTGGTAGACGCCACGCCGCTGGAACCCGTGGCGTTACGCCGCGAGCTTGGCAACTATGATGTCATCCTGAGATTCTGAGGCGTTTATGCTGCATACCTTACCTCATTGCGCTTCGAGCGTTGATTTTCCCGCTTTGCTGCGCCTGCTAAAAGAGGGCGATGCGCTTTTGCTGCTCCAGGATGGCGTTACCGTCGCGATTGAAGGTAACCGCTTCCTTGAAAGTCTGCGCGATGCCCCCATAACGGTCTATGCCTTGAAAGAAGACATTGACGCCCGCGGCCTGGGTGGTCAAATTTCAGACAGTGTCGTCAGGGTTGACTATACTGAGTTTGTCAGACTCACGGTTAAGTATGCCAACCAGATGGCCTGGTGATGGCGGGATCGTTGTATATTTCTTGACACCTTTTCGACACCGCCCTAAAATTCGGCGTCCTCATATTGTGTGAGGGCGTTTTATTACGTGTTTACGAAGCAAAAGCTAAAACCAGGAGCTATTTAATGGCAACAGTTAACCAGCTGGTACGCAAACCACGTGCTCGCAAAGTTGCGAAAAGCAACGTGCCTGCGCTGGAAGCATGCCCGCAAAAACGTGGCGTATGTACTCGTGTATATACTACCACTCCTAAAAAACCGAACTCCGCACTGCGTAAAGTTTGCCGTGTTCGTCTGACTAACGGTTTTGAAGTGACTTCCTACATCGGTGGTGAAGGTCACAACCTGCAGGAGCACTCCGTGATCCTGATCCGTGGCGGTCGTGTTAAAGACCTCCCGGGTGTTCGTTACCACACCGTTCGTGGCGCGCTTGACTGCTCCGGCGTTAAAGACCGTAAGCAAGCTCGTTCTAAGTACGGCGTGAAGCGTCCTAAGGCTTAATGGTTCTCCGTTAAGTAAGGCCAAACGTTTTAAATTAATGTCAAACTAAACTCGTAGAGTTTTGGACAATCCTGAATTAACAACGGAGTATTTCCATGCCACGTCGTCGCGTCATTGGTCAGCGTAAAATTCTGCCGGATCCGAAGTTCGGATCAGAACTGCTGGCTAAATTTGTCAATATCCTGATGGTAGATGGTAAAAAATCTACTGCAGAATCAATCGTATACAGCGCGCTGGAGACCCTGGCTCAGCGTTCTGGTAAATCTGAACTGGAAGCTTTCGAAGTCGCTCTCGAAAACGTTCGCCCGACTGTAGAAGTTAAATCCCGCCGTGTAGGTGGTTCTACTTATCAGGTACCAGTTGAAGTCCGTCCGGTCCGTCGTAATGCTCTGGCAATGCGTTGGATCGTAGAAGCTGCTCGTAAACGCGGTGATAAATCCATGGCTCTGCGCCTGGCGAACGAACTTTCTGATGCTGCAGACAACAAAGGTACTGCAGTTAAGAAACGTGAAGACGTTCACCGTATGGCAGAAGCCAACAAGGCGTTCGCACACTACCGTTGGTAATCCCTTCGGAGTCATAGTCACCAGGCGGGCGCTTCAGGTAAGTCGCCCGTTTTGGATAACTTAACTGAACGCCTAAAGATATCAACGAGGAATCAAATGGCTCGTACAACACCCATCGCACGCTACCGTAATATCGGTATCAGTGCGCACATCGACGCCGGTAAAACCACTACTACCGAACGTATTCTGTTCTACACCGGTGTAAACCACAAAATCGGTGAAGTTCATGACGGCGCAGCTACCATGGACTGGATGGAGCAGGAGCAGGAGCGTGGTATTACTATCACCTCCGCAGCGACTACTGCATTCTGGTCTGGTATGGCTAAGCAGTATGAACCGCATCGCATCAACATCATCGACACCCCGGGGCACGTTGACTTCACTATCGAAGTAGAACGTTCCATGCGTGTTCTCGATGGTGCGGTAATGGTTTACTGCGCAGTTGGTGGTGTTCAGCCGCAGTCTGAAACCGTATGGCGTCAGGCAAACAAATACAAAGTTCCGCGTATTGCGTTCGTTAACAAAATGGACCGCATGGGCGCGAACTTCCTGAAAGTTGTTGGTCAGATCAAAACCCGTCTGGGCGCGAACCCGGTTCCGCTGCAGCTGGCAATTGGTGCTGAAGAAGGTTTCACCGGCGTTGTTGACCTGGTGAAAATGAAAGCCATCAACTGGAACGATGCCGACCAGGGCGTTACCTTCGAATACGAAGATATCCCGGCTGACATGCAGGACCTGGCTAACGAATGGCACCAGAACCTGATCGAGTCCGCCGCAGAAGCTTCTGAAGAGCTGATGGAAAAATACCTGGGTGGTGAAGAACTGACTGAAGAAGAGATCAAACAAGCTCTGCGTCAGCGCGTTCTGAACAACGAAATCATCCTGGTAACCTGTGGTTCTGCATTCAAGAACAAAGGTGTTCAGGCGATGCTGGATGCGGTAATTGATTACCTGCCATCCCCGGTAGACGTACCTGCGATCAACGGTATTCTGGACGACGGTAAAGATACTCCGGCTGAGCGTCACGCAAGCGACGACGAGCCGTTCTCTGCGCTGGCGTTCAAAATCGCTACCGACCCGTTTGTGGGTAACCTGACCTTCTTCCGTGTGTACTCCGGTGTGGTTAACTCTGGTGATACCGTACTGAACTCCGTGAAAACCGCACGTGAGCGTTTCGGTCGTATCGTTCAGATGCACGCCAACAAACGTGAAGAGATCAAAGAAGTTCGCGCGGGCGACATCGCGGCTGCTATCGGCCTGAAAGACGTGACTACCGGTGACACCCTGTGTGATCCGGAAAACCCGATCATTCTGGAACGTATGGAATTCCCTGAGCCGGTAATCTCCATCGCGGTAGAACCGAAAACCAAAGCTGACCAGGAAAAAATGGGTCTGGCTCTGGGCCGTCTGGCGAAAGAAGACCCGTCATTCCGCGTATGGACTGATGAAGAATCTAACCAGACCATCATCGCTGGTATGGGTGAACTTCACCTGGATATCATCGTTGACCGTATGAAGCGTGAATTCAACGTTGAAGCTAACGTGGGTAAACCTCAGGTTGCTTACCGCGAAGCGATTCGCGCGAAAGTTACCGACATCGAAGGTAAACACGCGAAACAGTCTGGTGGTCGCGGTCAGTATGGTCATGTTGTTATCGACATGTACCCGCTGGAGCCGGGCTCTAACCCGAAAGGTTACGAGTTCATCAACGACATCAAAGGTGGTGTAATTCCTGGCGAATACATCCCGGCCGTTGATAAAGGCATCCAGGAGCAGCTGAAATCTGGCCCGCTGGCTGGTTATCCGGTAGTTGATCTCGGTGTGCGTCTGCACTTCGGTTCTTACCATGACGTTGACTCCTCTGAGCTGGCGTTTAAACTGGCTGCGTCTATCGCCTTTAAAGAAGGCTTTAAGAAAGCAAAACCAGTTCTGCTTGAGCCGATCATGAAGGTTGAAGTAGAAACACCTGAAGAGAATACCGGTGACGTTATCGGCGACCTTAGCCGCCGTCGTGGTATGCTCAAAGGTCAGGAATCTGAAGTTACAGGCGTTAAGATCCACGCTGAAGTACCGCTGTCTGAAATGTTCGGATATGCAACTCAGCTGCGTTCTCTGACCAAAGGTCGCGCATCGTACACTATGGAATTCCTGAAGTATGATGATGCGCCGAACAACGTTGCTCAGGCCGTAATCGAAGCCCGTGGTAAATAAGCCGCAGGGTTAAAAACCAAAATCCCGTGCTCTCTCCTGAAGGGGAGAGCGCTATAGTAAGGAATATAGCCGTGTCTAAAGAAAAATTTGAACGTACAAAACCGCACGTTAACGTCGGCACCATCGGCCACGTTGACCACGGTAAAACTACCCTGACCGCTGCAATCACCACCGTACTGGCTAAAACCTACGGCGGTGCTGCTCGTGCATTCGACCAGATCGATAACGCGCCGGAAGAAAAAGCGCGTGGTATCACCATCAACACTTCTCACGTTGAATACGATACCCCGACCCGCCACTACGCACACGTAGACTGCCCGGGGCACGCCGACTATGTTAAAAACATGATCACCGGTGCTGCTCAGATGGACGGCGCGATCCTGGTTGTTGCTGCGACTGACGGCCCGATGCCGCAGACCCGTGAGCACATCCTGCTGGGTCGTCAGGTAGGCGTTCCGTACATCATCGTGTTCCTGAACAAATGCGACATGGTTGATGACGAAGAGCTGCTGGAACTGGTTGAGATGGAAGTTCGCGAACTGCTATCTCAGTACGACTTCCCGGGCGACGACACTCCGATCGTTCGTGGTTCTGCTCTGAAAGCGCTGGAAGGCGACGCAGAGTGGGAAGCGAAAATCATCGAACTGGCTGGCTTCCTGGATTCTTATATTCCGGAACCAGAGCGTGCGATTGACAAGCCGTTCCTGCTGCCGATCGAAGACGTATTCTCCATCTCCGGTCGTGGTACCGTTGTTACCGGTCGTGTAGAGCGCGGTATCATCAAAGTGGGCGAAGAAGTTGAAATCGTTGGTATCAAAGAGACTCAGAAGTCTACCTGTACTGGCGTTGAAATGTTCCGCAAACTGCTGGACGAAGGCCGTGCCGGTGAGAACGTAGGTGTTCTGCTGCGTGGTATCAAACGTGAAGAAATCGAACGTGGTCAGGTACTGGCTAAGCCGGGCACCATCAAGCCGCACACCAAGTTCGAATCTGAAGTGTACATTCTGTCCAAAGATGAAGGCGGCCGTCATACTCCGTTCTTCAAAGGCTACCGTCCGCAGTTCTACTTCCGTACTACTGACGTGACTGGCACCATCGAACTGCCGGAAGGCGTAGAGATGGTAATGCCGGGCGACAACATCAAAATGGTTGTTACCCTGATCCACCCGATCGCGATGGACGACGGTCTGCGTTTCGCAATCCGTGAAGGCGGCCGTACCGTTGGCGCGGGCGTTGTTGCTAAAGTTCTGGGCTAATTACTCGTTAATTAGTTTTGAATTGAAGAGGGCGCTTCGGCGCCCTTTTTGTTGCCTGCTATTTAGCCGCTGTTATATTTATTCACCCTTTTTAACGCTTCTCCCGTGGCGTAAATCGCTTTGTGCTATTGTAATCATAACCATTCTCATTTACACTTTGTGCGGAAATTGAACGGGAGCGATCATGTACGTTTGTTTGTGTAATGGTATAAGCGATAAAAAAATCCGCCAGGCTGTACGACAATTTCATCCACAGTCATTTCAACAGTTGCGTAAATTTATTCCTGTGGGAAATCAATGTGGTAAGTGTATTCGCGCCGCGCGAGAAGTGATGCAGGATGAGTTAACGCAAATGCCGGAATTTAAAGAGATCGCCTGAGTCACACTCTTTTTTTTGACATCCCTGTAGCCCCATCTACACTCTAGAGAGTGGAAGCGGAGGGACTATAAAATGAAAGGTGATGTTAAAATCATAAATTATCTCAATAAACTATTGGGAAATGAGCTTGTCGCAATTAATCAGTATTTTCTTCATGCCCGTATGTTCAAAAACTGGGGCCTGACCCGGCTTAATGATGTTGAGTACCATGAATCCATTGATGAGATGAAACACGCCGATAAGTATATTGAGCGTATTTTATTTCTGGAAGGCATACCGAACCTACAGGATCTGAGCAAGCTGGGCATCGGTGAAGATGTCGAAGAGATGCTACGATCGGATCTCCGACTCGAACTGGAAGGCGCAAAAGATCTACGTGAGGCAATAGCCTATGCCGATAGCGTTCATGATTATGTCAGCCGGGATATGATGATTGAAATTCTTGCCGACGAGGAAGGCCACATCGACTGGCTGGAAACTGAGCTGGATTTGATTGCCAAACTTGGTATGCAAAATTATCTGCAATCACAAATTAAGGTTACCGATTAACCGTCTGGAAAGAAAACTTTCCAACCTGTTATGAAACCCGCCACCGCCAGCCATGGCCCAAAAGGTAGCGGGTTTATTAATGCCGATTTACCTCTCACCAGTAGCGCGACGCCAAACCCGCCACAGGCCAACATAGCGGCAAGGAAAACCAGTAACGGCAGTGTTTCCCAACAATGCCACGCCCCTAAGGCAGCAAGGTACTTGACGTCGCCATATCCGAGCCCCTCTTTCTGATAACGCAGGCGATAGCCCCAGTAAATTAACGCGAATCCGCCATAGCCGGCGATAGCACCCCAAAGCGCATCCGGTAAACGCTCTGGCAGGCAAATCTGGTGATAAAGCAGACCCCCCCACAGTAATGGACAGGTAAACCGGTCAGGCAACAGACCGGTACGCGCGTCGTATATGCCAAGTAATAAAGAGAACGACGCATAAAAAATGAGAAAGGGGAGGGCAACAAACATAAGCAAATCCTCGTCAAGGCTTGTGCTCACCTTTATAGATTTATGCGACAGCGACAACGACGTATTGCCAGGTTTGCCTGATGCCTTCCAAAGAAAAGATGCGCGTTGCCATCCCATGCGTACCATCTGGAATCATGTTCGCATAAGAATAAAGCGCTTAATTTCTATCCGACACTTGCGTCAGGCTGAGATTTACGTATAATGCGCGGGCTTGTCGTAATTGACGGCAGGTTCGATTTGAACCTCGAATAGCCGATTTGGCTATTTAACAATGCTCCCAATCGGGGAGCTACGTAAGAACGGTTACACTCTCCCATCAATCGTAATGGGTGTGAGGAGTAATCATTTTCGTTTATAAAATAATTGGAGCTCTGGTCTCATGCAGAACCAAAGAATCCGTATCCGCCTGAAAGCGTTTGATCATCGTCTGATCGATCAATCAACCGCGGAAATCGTCGAGACTGCCAAGCGCACTGGTGCGCAGGTTCGCGGTCCGATCCCGCTGCCGACCCGCAAAGAGCGCTTTACCGTTCTCATCTCTCCGCACGTTAACAAAGATGCGCGCGATCAGTACGAAATTCGCACTCACAAGCGTCTGGTTGACATCGTTGAGCCAACCGAGAAAACCGTTGATGCTCTGATGCGTCTGGACCTGGCTGCCGGTGTAGACGTGCAGATCAGCCTGGGTTAATCAGGTCATCGAGCGATTGAGAGGTTGATACAATGATTGGTTTAGTCGGTAAAAAAGTGGGTATGACCCGCATCTTCACTGAAGATGGCGTCTCTATCCCAGTAACCGTAATCGAAGTTGAAGCAAACCGTGTTACTCAGGTTAAAGACCTGGCTAACGATGGCTACCGCGCTGTTCAGGTTACTACGGGTGCTAAAAAAGCTAACCGTGTCACCAAGCCGGAAGCGGGTCACTTTGCTAAAGCTGGCGTAGAAGCTGGCCGTGGTCTGTGGGAATTCCGTCTGGCTGAAGGCGAAGAATACACCGTAGGTCAGAGCATCAGCGTTGAACTGTTTGCTGACGTTAAAAAAGTTGACGTAACCGGTACCTCTAAAGGTAAAGGTTTCGCTGGTACCGTTAAGCGCTGGAACTTCCGTACCCAGGACGCTACTCACGGTAACTCCTTGTCTCACCGCGTTCCGGGTTCTATCGGTCAGAACCAGACTCCGGGCAAAGTGTTCAAAGGCAAGAAAATGGCAGGTCAGATGGGTAATGAGCGTGTAACCGTTCAGAGCCTTGACGTAGTACGCGTTGACGCTGAGCGCAACCTGCTGCTGGTTAAGGGTGGTGTTCCGGGTGCAACCGGTTGCGACCTGATCGTTAAACCAGCTGTGAAGGCGTAAGGGGATAGCAATGGAATTAGTATTGAAAGACGCGCAGAGCGCGCTGACTGTTTCCGAAACTACCTTCGGTCGTGATTTCAACGAAGCGCTGGTTCACCAGGTTGTTGTTGCTTATGCAGCTGGTGCTCGTCAGGGTACTCGTGCTCAGAAGACTCGTGCTGAAGTAACTGGTTCCGGTAAAAAACCGTGGCGCCAGAAAGGCACTGGCCGTGCGCGTTCAGGTTCTATCAAGAGCCCGATCTGGCGTTCCGGTGGCGTGACCTTCGCTGCTCGTCCGCAGGACCACAGTCAAAAAGTTAACAAGAAGATGTACCGCGGCGCGCTGAAAAGCATCCTGTCCGAACTGGTACGTCAGGATCGTCTGATCGTTGTCGAGAAGTTCTCTGTAGAAGCGCCGAAAACTAAGCTGCTGGCACAGAAACTGAAAGACATGGCTCTGGAAGATGTGCTGATCATCACCGGTGAGCTGGACGAGAACCTGTTCCTGGCCGCACGTAACCTGCACAAGGTTGACGTACGCGATGCGACTGGTATCGACCCGGTTAGCCTGATCGCCTTCGACAAAGTCGTAATGACTGCTGATGCTGTTAAGCAAGTTGAGGAGATGCTGGCATGATTCGTGAAGAACGTCTGCTGAAGGTGCTGCGCGCACCGCACGTTTCTGAAAAAGCGTCTACTGCGATGGAAAAAACCAACACCATCGTTCTCAAAGTTGCTAAAGACGCGACCAAAGCAGAAATCAAAGCTGCTGTGCAGAAACTGTTTGAAGTCGAAGTCGAAGTCGTTAACACCCTGGTCGTTAAAGGGAAAGTTAAACGTCACGGACAGCGTATCGGTCGTCGTAGCGACTGGAAAAAAGCTTACGTCACCCTGAAAGAAGGCCAGAATCTGGACTTCGTCGGCGGCGCTGAGTAAGTCGGAGGAGTAATACAATGGCAGTTGTTAAATGTAAACCGACATCTCCGGGTCGTCGCCACGTCGTTAAAGTGGTCAACCCAGAGCTGCACAAGGGCAAACCTTTTGCTCCGCTGGTTGAAAAAAACAGCAAATCCGGTGGTCGTAACAACAATGGCCGTATCACCACTCGTCATATCGGTGGTGGTCACAAACAGGCTTATCGTATTGTTGACTTCAAACGCAACAAAGACGGTATCCCGGCAGTTGTTGAACGTCTTGAGTACGATCCGAACCGTTCCGCGAACATCGCGCTGGTTCTGTACAAAGACGGCGAACGCCGTTACATCCTGGCCCCGAAAGGCCTGAAAGCTGGCGACCAGATTCAGTCTGGCGTTGATGCTGCAATCAAAGCAGGCAACACCCTGCCGATGCGCAATATCCCGGTTGGTTCTACCGTTCATAACGTAGAAATGAAACCAGGTAAAGGCGGTCAGCTGGCACGTTCCGCTGGTACTTACGTTCAGATCGTTGCTCGCGATGGCGCTTATGTCACCCTGCGTCTGCGTTCTGGTGAAATGCGTAAAGTCGAAGCAGACTGCCGTGCAACCCTGGGCGAAGTTGGCAATGCTGAGCATATGCTGCGCGTTCTGGGTAAAGCAGGTGCTGCACGCTGGCGTGGCGTTCGTCCTACCGTTCGCGGTACTGCGATGAACCCAGTAGACCACCCACATGGTGGTGGTGAAGGTCGTAACTTTGGTAAGCACCCGGTAACTCCGTGGGGCGTTCAGACCAAAGGTAAGAAGACCCGCAGCAACAAGCGTACTGATAAATTCATCGTACGTCGCCGTAGCAAATAATTTTAGAGGATAAGCCATGCCACGTTCTCTCAAGAAAGGTCCTTTTATTGACCTGCACTTGCTGAAGAAGGTAGAGAAAGCGGTGGAAAGCGGAGACAAGAAGCCCCTGCGCACTTGGTCCCGTCGTTCAACGATCTTTCCTAACATGATCGGTTTGACCATCGCTGTCCATAATGGTCGTCAGCACGTTCCGGTATTTGTTTCCGACGAAATGGTCGGTCACAAACTGGGTGAATTCGCACCGACTCGTACTTATCGCGGCCACGCTGCTGATAAAAAAGCGAAGAAGAAATAAGGTAGGAGGAAGAGATGGAAACTATCGCTAAACATCGCCATGCTCGTTCTTCTGCTCAGAAGGTTCGCCTTGTTGCTGACCTGATTCGCGGTAAGAAAGTGTCGCAGGCTCTGGATATTCTGACCTACACCAACAAGAAAGCGGCTGTACTGGTCAAGAAAGTTCTGGAATCTGCCATTGCTAACGCTGAACACAACGATGGCGCTGACATTGACGATCTGAAAGTTACGAAAATTTTCGTAGACGAAGGCCCGAGCATGAAGCGCATTATGCCGCGTGCAAAAGGTCGTGCAGATCGCATCCTGAAGCGCACCAGCCACATCACTGTGGTTGTGTCCGATCGCTGAGACTCTGGAGACTAGCAATGGGTCAGAAAGTACATCCTAATGGTATTCGCCTGGGTATTGTAAAACCATGGAACTCTACCTGGTTTGCGAACACCAAAGAATTCGCTGACAACCTGGACAGCGATTTTAAAGTACGTCAGTACCTGACGAAGGAACTGGCTAAAGCGTCTGTATCTCGTATCGTTATCGAGCGTCCGGCTAAGAGCATCCGTGTGACTATTCACACCGCTCGCCCGGGTATCGTTATCGGTAAAAAAGGTGAAGACGTAGAAAAACTGCGTAAGGTCGTAGCGGATATCGCTGGCGTTCCTGCACAGATCAACATCGCCGAAGTTCGTAAACCTGAACTGGACGCTAAACTGGTTGCTGACAGCATCACTTCTCAGCTGGAACGTCGCGTTATGTTCCGTCGTGCGATGAAGCGTGCTGTACAGAACGCCATGCGTCTGGGCGCTAAAGGTATCAAAGTTGAAGTTAGCGGCCGTCTGGGCGGCGCGGAAATCGCACGTACCGAATGGTACCGCGAAGGTCGCGTACCGCTGCACACTCTGCGTGCTGACATCGACTACAACACCTCTGAAGCGCACACCACTTATGGTGTAATCGGCGTTAAAGTGTGGATCTTCAAAGGCGAGATCCTGGGTGGTATGGCTGCTGTTGAACAACCGGAAAAACCGGCTGCTCAACCGAAAAAGCAGCAGCGTAAAGGCCGTAAATAAGGAGCGTCGCTGATGTTACAACCAAAGCGTACAAAATTCCGTAAAATGCACAAAGGCCGCAACCGTGGTCTGGCTGCAGGCGCGGATGTTAGCTTCGGCAGCTTCGGCCTGAAAGCTGTTGGCCGTGGTCGTCTGACTGCCCGTCAGATCGAAGCAGCACGTCGTGCTATGACCCGTGCAGTTAAGCGTCAAGGTAAGATCTGGATCCGTGTATTCCCGGACAAACCGATCACTGAAAAGCCGCTGGCAGTGCGTATGGGTAAAGGTAAAGGTAACGTGGAGTATTGGGTTGCCTTGATTCAGCCGGGTAAAGTCCTGTATGAAATGGACGGCGTACCGGAAGAGCTGGCCCGTGAAGCATTCAAGCTGGCAGCAGCGAAACTGCCGATTAAAACCACCTTTGTAACTAAGACGGTGATGTAATGAAAGCAAAAGAGCTGCGTGAGAAGAGCGTTGAAGAGCTGAACACCGAGCTACTGAACCTGCTGCGTGAGCAGTTCAACCTGCGTATGCAGGCTGCAAGTGGCCAGCTGCAACAGTCTCACCTGTTGAAGCAAGTGCGTCGTGATGTCGCACGCGTTAAGACTTTACTGACTGAGAAGGCGGGTGCGTAATGACCGATAAAATCCGTACTCTGCAAGGTCGCGTGGTTAGCGACAAAATGGAGAAATCCATTGTTGTTGCTATCGAACGTTTTGTGAAACACCCGATCTACGGTAAATTCATCAAGCGTACGACCAAAATGCACGTACATGACGAGAACAACGAATGCGGTATCGGCGACGTGGTTGAAATCCGCGAATGCCGTCCGCTGTCCAAGACCAAATCCTGGACTCTGGTTCGCGTTGTAGAGAAAGCGGTTCTGTAATACAGTACGCATTCTCAACGAATAAACGGCTCAGCGATGGGCCGTTTATTTTTTCTACCCATATCTGATTTGCGGTGTTATAATGCCGCGCCCTCGATATGGGGTTTTTTTAACGACCTGATTTTCGGGTCTCAGTAGTAGTTGACATTAGCGGAGCACTAAAATGATCCAAGAACAGACTATGCTGAACGTCGCCGACAACTCCGGTGCACGTCGCGTAATGTGTATCAAGGTTCTGGGTGGCTCGCACCGTCGCTACGCAGGCGTAGGCGACATCATTAAGATCACCATCAAAGAAGCGATTCCGCGTGGTAAGGTCAAAAAAGGTGATGTGCTGAAGGCGGTAGTGGTGCGCACCAAGAAGGGTGTTCGTCGCCCGGACGGTTCTGTCATTCGCTTCGATGGTAATGCATGCGTTATTTTAAACAATAACAGCGAGCAGCCTATCGGTACGCGTATTTTTGGGCCGGTAACTCGTGAACTTCGTAACGAGAAGTTCATGAAAATTATCTCTCTGGCACCAGAAGTACTCTAAGGAGCGAATCATGGCAGCGAAAATCCGTCGTGATGACGAAGTTATCGTGTTAACCGGTAAAGATAAAGGTAAACGCGGTAAAGTTAAGAATGTCCTGTCTTCCGGCAAGGTCATTGTTGAAGGTATCAACCTGGTTAAGAAACACCAGAAGCCGGTTCCGGCTCTGAACCAACCGGGCGGCATCGTTGAAAAAGAAGCTGCAATTCAGGTTTCTAACGTTGCAATCTTCAATGCGGCAACCGGCAAGGCTGACCGTGTAGGCTTTAGATTCGAAGACGGCAAAAAAGTCCGTTTCTTCAAGTCTAACAGCGAAACTATCAAGTAATTTGGAGTAGTACGATGGCGAAACTGCATGATTACTACAAAGACGAAGTAGTTAACAAACTCATGACTGAGTTTAACTACAATTCTGTCATGCAAGTCCCTCGGGTCGAGAAGATCACCCTGAACATGGGTGTTGGTGAAGCGATCGCTGACAAGAAACTGCTGGATAACGCAGCAGCAGACCTGACAGCAATCTCCGGTCAAAAACCGTTGATCACCAAAGCACGCAAATCTGTTGCAGGCTTCAAAATCCGTCAGGGCTATCCGATCGGCTGTAAAGTAACTCTGCGTGGCGAACGCATGTGGGAGTTCTTTGAGCGCCTGATCACTATTGCTGTTCCTCGTATCCGTGACTTCCGTGGCTTGTCCGCTAAGTCATTCGACGGTCGTGGTAACTACAGCATGGGTGTCCGTGAGCAGATCATCTTCCCAGAAATCGACTACGATAAAGTCGACCGCATTCGTGGTTTGGATATTACCATTACCACTACTGCGAAATCTGACGAAGAAGGCCGTGCTCTGCTGGCTGCCTTTGACTTCCCGTTCCGCAAGTAAGGTAGGGTTACTAAATGGCTAAGCAATCAATGAAAGCACGCGAAGTAAAACGCGTAGCTTTAGCTGATAAATACTTCGCGAAACGCGCTGAACTGAAAGCGATCATCTCTGATGTGAACGCAACCGACGAAGATCGTTGGAATGCGGTTCTTAAGCTGCAGACTCTGCCGCGTGATTCCAGCCCGTCACGTCAGCGTAACCGCTGCCGTCAAACTGGTCGTCCGCACGCTTTCCTGCGGAAGTTCGGGTTGAGCCGTATTAAGGTCCGTGAAGCCGCTATGCGCGGTGAAATTCCGGGTCTGAAAAAGGCTAGCTGGTAATTGTCACCAATTGAATCACGGGAGTAAAGACAGATGAGCATGCAAGATCCGATCGCGGATATGCTGACCCGTATCCGTAACGGTCAGGCCGCGAACAAAGCTGCGGTCACCATGCCTTCCTCCAAGCTGAAAGTGGCAATTGCCAACGTGCTGAAGGAAGAAGGTTTTATTGAAGATTTTAAAGTTGAAGGCGACACCAAGCCGGAACTGGAACTGACTCTTAAGTATTTCCAGGGTAAAGCTGTTGTAGAAAGCATTCAGCGTGTCAGCCGCCCAGGTCTGCGCATCTACAAACGTAAAGATGAGCTGCCGAAAGTTATGGCCGGTCTGGGTATCGCAGTTGTTTCTACCTCTAAAGGTGTTATGACTGATCGTGCAGCGCGCCAGGCTGGTCTTGGTGGCGAAATTATCTGCTACGTAGCCTAATCGGAGGAAAAAATGTCTCGTGTTGCTAAAGCACCGGTCGTTGTTCCTGCCGGCGTTGATGTCAAAATCAACGGTCAGGTTATTACGATCAAAGGTAAAAACGGCGAGCTGACTCGTACTCTCAACGATGCTGTTGAAGTTAAACATGCAGATAATGCACTGACCTTCGGTCCGCGTGATGGTTACGCAGACGGTTGGGCACAGGCTGGTACCGCGCGTGCCCTGCTGAACTCAATGGTTATCGGTGTTACCGAAGGCTTCACTAAGAAGCTGCAGCTGGTTGGTGTAGGTTATCGTGCAGCGGTTAAAGGGAATGTAGTAAACCTGTCTTTAGGTTTCTCTCACCCGGTTGACCATCAGCTGCCGGCAGGTATTACTGCTGAATGTCCGACTCAAACTGAAATCGTGCTGAAAGGCGCTGATAAGCAGGTGATCGGCCAGGTTGCAGCAGATCTGCGCGCCTACCGTCGTCCTGAGCCTTACAAAGGCAAGGGTGTTCGTTACGCCGACGAAGTCGTGCGTACCAAAGAGGCTAAGAAGAAGTAAGGTAACACTATGGATAAGAAATCTGCTCGTATCCGTCGTGCGACCCGCGCACGCCGCAAGCTCAAAGAGCTGGGCGCAACTCGCCTGGTGGTACATCGTACCCCGCGTCATATTTACGCACAGGTAATTGCACCGAACGGTTCTGAAGTTCTGGTAGCTGCTTCTACTGTAGAAAAAGCTATCGCTGAACAACTGAAGTACACCGGTAACAAAGACGCGGCTGCAGCTGTGGGTAAAGCTGTCGCTGAACGCGCTCTGGAAAAAGGCATCAAAGATGTGTCCTTTGACCGTTCCGGGTTCCAATATCATGGTCGTGTCCAGGCACTGGCAGATGCTGCCCGTGAAGCTGGCCTTCAGTTCTAAGGTAGAGGTGTAAGATGGCTCACATCGAAAAACAAGCTGGCGAACTGCAGGAAAAGCTGATCGCGGTAAACCGCGTATCTAAAACCGTTAAAGGTGGTCGTATTTTCTCCTTCACAGCTCTGACTGTAGTAGGCGATGGTAACGGTCGCGTAGGTTTTGGTTACGGTAAAGCGCGTGAAGTTCCAGCAGCGATCCAGAAAGCGATGGAAAAAGCCCGTCGCAATATGATTAACGTCGCGCTGAACAACGGCACCCTGCAGCACCCGGTTAAAGGTGTTCACACGGGGTCTCGTGTATTCATGCAGCCAGCTTCCGAAGGTACCGGTATCATCGCCGGTGGTGCAATGCGCGCCGTTCTGGAAGTTGCTGGGGTTCATAACGTTCTGGCTAAAGCATACGGTTCCACCAACCCGATCAACGTGGTTCGTGCAACTATTGATGGCCTGGAAAATATGAATTCTCCAGAAATGGTCGCTGCCAAGCGTGGTAAATCCGTTGAAGAAATTCTGGGGAAATAAACCATGGCAAAGACTATTAAAATTACTCAAACCCGCAGTGCAATCGGTCGTCTGCCGAAACACAAGGCAACGCTGCTTGGCCTGGGTCTGCGTCGTATTGGCCACACCGTAGAGCGCGAGGATACTCCTGCTGTTCGTGGTATGGTCAACGCGGTTTCCTTCATGGTTAAAGTTGAGGAGTAAGAGATGCGTTTAAATACTCTGTCTCCGGCCGAAGGCTCCAAAAAGGCGGGTAAACGCCTGGGTCGTGGTATCGGTTCTGGCCTCGGTAAAACCGGTGGTCGTGGTCACAAAGGTCAGAAGTCTCGTTCTGGCGGTGGCGTACGTCGCGGTTTCGAGGGTGGTCAGATGCCTCTGTACCGTCGTCTGCCGAAATTCGGCTTCACTTCTCGCAAAGCAGCGATTACAGCCGAAGTTCGTCTGTCTGACCTGGCGAAAGTAGAAGGCGGCGTTGTAGACCTGAACACGCTGAAAGCGGCAAACATTATCGGTATCCAGATCGAGTTCGCGAAAGTGATCCTGGCTGGCGAAGTCACTACTCCGGTAACTGTTCGTGGCCTGCGTGTTACTAAAGGCGCTCGTGCTGCTATCGAAGCTGCTGGCGGTAAAATCGAGGAATAAGTAGCAGATGGCTAAACAACCGGGATTAGATTTTCAAAGTGCCAAAGGTGGCTTAGGTGAGCTGAAACGCAGACTGCTGTTTGTTATCGGCGCGCTGATTGTGTTCCGTATTGGCTCTTTTATTCCGATCCCTGGTATTGATGCCGCTGTACTTGCCAAACTGCTTGAGCAACAGCGAGGCACCATCATTGAAATGTTTAACATGTTCTCTGGTGGTGCTCTCAGCCGTGCTTCTATCTTTGCCCTGGGGATCATGCCGTATATTTCGGCGTCGATCATTATCCAGCTGTTGACGGTGGTTCATCCAACGCTGGCAGAAATTAAGAAAGAAGGGGAGTCTGGTCGTCGTAAGATCAGCCAGTACACCCGTTACGGTACTCTGGTGCTGGCGATATTCCAGTCGATCGGTATTGCTACCGGTTTGCCGAATATGCCTGGTATGCAGGGCCTGGTGATGAATCCAGGCTTTGCATTCTATTTCACCGCTGTTGTAAGTCTGGTTACAGGAACCATGTTCCTGATGTGGCTCGGCGAACAGATTACTGAGCGCGGTATCGGTAACGGTATCTCAATCATCATCTTCGCTGGTATCGTTGCGGGACTCCCGCCAGCCATTGCCCATACTATCGAGCAAGCGCGTCAAGGCGACCTGCACTTCCTCGTGTTGCTGTTGGTTGCAGTATTAGTATTTGCAGTGACGTTCTTTGTAGTATTCGTTGAACGTGGTCAACGCCGTATTGTGGTAAACTACGCCAAACGTCAGCAAGGTCGTCGTGTCTATGCTGCACAGAGCACACATTTACCGCTGAAAGTGAATATGGCGGGGGTAATCCCGGCAATCTTCGCTTCCAGTATTATTCTGTTCCCGGCGACCATCGCGTCATGGTTCGGGGGCGGTACTGGTTGGAACTGGCTGACAACAATTTCGCTGTATTTGCAGCCTGGGCAACCGCTTTATGTGTTACTCTATGCGTCTGCAATCATCTTCTTCTGTTTCTTCTACACGGCGTTGGTTTTCAACCCGCGTGAAACAGCAGATAACCTGAAGAAGTCCGGTGCATTTGTACCAGGAATTCGTCCGGGAGAGCAAACGGCGAAGTATATCGATAAAGTAATGACCCGCCTGACCCTGGTTGGTGCGCTGTATATTACCTTTATCTGCCTGATCCCGGAGTTCATGCGTGATGCAATGAAAGTGCCGTTCTACTTCGGTGGGACCTCACTGCTTATCGTTGTTGTCGTGATTATGGACTTTATGGCTCAAGTGCAAACTCTGATGATGTCCAGTCAGTATGAGTCTGCATTGAAGAAGGCGAACCTGAAAGGCTACGGCCGTTAATTGGTCGCCTGAGAAGTTACGGAGAGTAAAAATGAAAGTTCGTGCTTCCGTCAAGAAATTATGCCGTAACTGCAAAATCGTTAAGCGTGATGGTGTCATCCGTGTGATTTGCAGTGCCGAGCCGAAGCATAAACAGCGCCAAGGCTGATTTTTTCGCATATTTTTCTTGCAAAGTTGGGTTGAGCTGGCTAGATTAGCCAGCCAATCTTTTGTATGTCTGTACGTTTCCATTTGAGTATCCTGAAAACGGGCTTTTCAGCATGGTACGTACATATTAAATAGTAGGAGTGCATAGTGGCCCGTATAGCAGGCATTAACATTCCTGATCAGAAACACGCCGTGATCGCGTTAACTTCGATCTACGGTGTCGGCAAGACCCGTTCTAAAGCCATCCTGGCTGCAGCGGGTATCGCTGAAAATGTTAAGATCAGTGAGCTGTCTGAAGAACAAATCGACACGCTGCGTGACGAAGTTGCCAAATTTGTCGTTGAAGGTGATCTGCGCCGTGAAATCAGCATGAGCATCAAGCGCCTGATGGATCTTGGTTGCTATCGCGGTTTGCGTCATCGTCGTGGTCTCCCGGTTCGCGGTCAGCGTACCAAGACCAACGCTCGTACCCGTAAGGGTCCGCGCAAACCGATCAAGAAATAATCGGGGTGATTGAATAATGGCAAAGGCACCAGTTCGCGCACGTAAACGTGTAAGAAAACAAGTCTCTGACGGCGTGGCTCATATCCATGCTTCTTTCAACAACACCATCGTGACTATTACCGATCGTCAGGGTAATGCGCTGGGTTGGGCAACAGCCGGTGGTTCCGGTTTCCGTGGTTCTCGCAAATCCACTCCGTTTGCAGCTCAGGTTGCAGCAGAGCGTTGCGCTGACGCCGTGAAAGAATACGGTATCAAGAATCTGGAAGTTATGGTTAAAGGTCCGGGTCCAGGCCGCGAATCTACTATTCGTGCTCTGAACGCCGCTGGTTTCCGCATCACTAATATTACTGATGTGACTCCGATCCCTCATAACGGTTGTCGTCCGCCGAAAAAACGTCGCGTATAACGCTTCGTTTTCCAGGTTAGTTGGAGAAAGAAAATGGCAAGATATTTGGGTCCTAAGCTCAAGCTGAGCCGTCGTGAGGGCACCGACTTATTCCTTAAGTCTGGCGTTCGCGCGATCGATACCAAGTGTAAAATTGAACAAGCTCCTGGCCAGCACGGTGCGCGTAAGCAGCGTCTGTCTGACTATGGTGTGCAGTTGCGTGAAAAGCAAAAAGTTCGCCGCATTTACGGTGTGCTGGAGCGTCAGTTCCGTAACTACTACAAAGAAGCAGCACGTCTGAAAGGCAACACCGGTGAAAACCTGTTGGCTCTGCTGGAAGGTCGTCTGGACAACGTTGTATACCGTATGGGCTTCGGCGCCACTCGTGCAGAAGCACGTCAGCTGGTTAGCCATAAAGCAATTATGGTAAACGGTCGTGTTGTTAACATCGCTTCTTATCAGGTTAGTCCGAATGACGTTGTTAGCATTCGTGAGAAAGCGAAGAAGCAGTCTCGCGTGAAAGCCGCTCTGGAGCTGGCTGAGCAGCGTGAAAAGCCAACCTGGCTGGAAGTTGATGCTGGCAAGATGGAAGGTACGTACAAGCGTAAGCCTGAGCGTTCTGATCTGTCTGCGGACATTAACGAACACCTGATCGTCGAGCTTTACTCCAAGTAAAGCTTAGTACCAAAGAGAGGACACAATGCAGGGTTCTGTGACAGAGTTTCTAAAACCGCGCCTGGTAGATATCGAGCAAGTGAGTTCGACGCACGCCAAGGTGACCCTTGAGCCTTTAGAGCGTGGCTTCGGCCATACTCTGGGTAACGCACTGCGCCGTATTCTGCTCTCATCGATGCCGGGTTGCGCGGTGACCGAGGTTGAGATTGATGGTGTACTACATGAGTACAGCACCAAAGAAGGCGTTCAGGAAGACATCCTGGAAATCCTGCTCAACCTGAAAGGGCTGGCGGTGAGAGTTCAGGGTAAAGATGAAGTTATTCTTACCTTGAATAAATCTGGCATTGGCCCTGTGACTGCAGCCGATATCACCCATGATGGGGATGTCGAAATCGTCAAGCCGCAGCACGTGATCTGCCACCTGACCGATGAAAACGCGTCTATTAGTATGCGTATCAAAGTTCAGCGCGGTCGTGGTTATGTGCCGGCTTCTACCCGAATTCATTCGGAAGAAGATGAGCGCCCAATCGGCCGTCTGCTGGTCGACGCCTGCTACAGCCCTGTAGAGCGTATTGCCTACAATGTTGAAGCAGCGCGTGTAGAACAGCGTACCGACCTGGACAAGCTGGTCATCGAAATGGAAACCAACGGCACAATCGATCCTGAAGAGGCGATTCGTCGTGCGGCAACCATCCTGGCTGAACAACTGGAAGCTTTCGTTGATTTACGTGATGTACGTCAACCGGAAGTGAAAGAAGAGAAACCAGAATTCGATCCGATCCTGCTGCGCCCTGTTGACGATCTGGAATTGACTGTCCGCTCTGCTAACTGCCTCAAGGCAGAAGCTATCCACTATATCGGTGATCTGGTACAGCGTACCGAGGTTGAGCTTCTTAAGACGCCTAACCTGGGTAAAAAATCTCTTACCGAGATTAAAGACGTGCTGGCTTCCCGTGGACTGTCTCTGGGTATGCGCCTGGAAAACTGGCCACCGGCAAGCATCGCTGACGAGTAACCGGATCACAGGTTAAGGTTTTACTGAGAAGGATAAGGTCATGCGCCATCGTAAGAGTGGTCGTCAACTGAACCGCAACAGCAGCCATCGCCAGGCTATGTTCCGCAACATGGCAGGTTCACTGGTTCGTCATGAAATCATCAAGACGACCCTGCCTAAAGCGAAAGAGCTGCGTCGCGTAGTTGAGCCGCTGATTACTCTTGCCAAGACTGATAGCGTTGCTAATCGTCGTCTGGCATTCGCCCGTACTCGTGATAACGAGATCGTGGCAAAACTGTTTAACGAGCTGGGCCCGCGTTTCGCGAGCCGCGCCGGTGGTTACACTCGCATTCTGAAGTGTGGCTTCCGTGCAGGCGACAACGCGCCGATGGCATACATCGAGCTGGTTGATCGTTCAGAGAAAACAGAAGCTGCTGCAGAGTAATCTGTAGTAACGTAAAAAAACCCGCTTCGGCGGGTTTTTTTATATCCTCCTGAACCCCACATATCTACAATAATTGTATTCTTTTCGTTCAATCCCTGGAGCGACGTATGTGGTTACTTGACCAGTGGGCAGAGCGTCATATTATCGAGGCACAGCGTAAAGGCGAGTTTGATAATTTGCCTGGCCGTGGCGAGCCGCTTATTCTGGATGATGATTCTCATGTGCCGGCGGAACTTCGTGCGGGTTATCGCTTACTCAAGAATGCGGGCTGTCTTCCCCCTGAACTGGAGCAGCGCAGAGACGCTATTCAGTTACTTGATATCCTCAACAGTATCCGGGAAGATGACCCTCGATACCATCAGGTTAGTCGCCAGCTCTCCCTGCTTGAACTAAAACTTCGGCAGGCTGGGTTGAGTACCGACTTTTTACACGGTGAGTATGCAGAAAAACTGCTGCATAAAATCAACGATAATTAACGGAGCTTGTATGTATCGCATTGGTGAGCTGGCAAAGCTGGCAGACGTAACGCCTGATACCATTCGCTACTATGAAAAACAGCAGATGATGGATCATGAGGTACGTACTGAAGGCGGGTTTCGTCTGTATACCGAAAACGATCTACAGCGTCTCAAGTTTATTCGTTATGCGCGACAGTTGGGTTTCACGCTCGACTCGATCCGCGAGCTTTTATCGATCCGAATTGATCCTGAGCACCATACCTGTCAGGAGTCAAAAAGTATTGTGCAAGAGCGATTGCAGGAGGTTGAAGCCAGGATTGCGGAACTGCAAACGATGCAGCGTTCGTTACAAAGGCTTAATGATGCTTGTTGCGGAACGGCCCACAGTAGCGTCTATTGTTCCATTCTGGAAGCCCTGGAACAGGGGGCCAGTGGAGCGAAATCAGGATGTTGATTTATTGAACCGGCGGGGCTACACTCGCGCCGTTAATTTATACAATCGGGAGACATTATGAGTCGTTATCAACATAAGAAAGGGCAGATAAAGGACAATGCCATTGAGGCATTACTGCACGATCCCCTTTTCAGGCAACGCGTTGAAAAAAATAAGAAAGGCAAAGGAAGCTATCTGCGCAAAGGTAAACACGGTAATCGAGGGAACTGGGAGGCCAGTGGCAAGAAAGTAAGTAACTTTTTTACCACTGGCCTTCTGCTTATTAAGAACGGTTATTTTGTTCTTTCAGCAGATCGCGGATTTCGCCCAATAACACTTCCTCTTTAGAAGGCGCTGGCGGAGCTGCCGGCTCTTCTGCTTTTTTACGGTTGAGTCTGTTGATAAGCTTAATGGCAACAAAGATAGCAAAGGCCACAATCACAAAATCAAATACGTTCTGGATAAACACGCCGTAATGCATGACGACCGCCGGAATATCTCCCTGCGCTTCGCGTAACGTAAAAGCAAATTGTTTAAAGTCGATCCCGCCGATTAACAATCCCAACGGCGGCATAATGATATCGGCAACCAGTGAAGAAACAATCTTACCGAATGCCGCGCCAATAATGACACCCACTGCCAAATCCACAACATTCCCGCGCATCGCGAATTCGCGAAATTCTTTAATAAAACTCATTTTTATTCTCCCTATGCAGCTGACGTTATAAGTTTAACAAATGCTAAGGCATTTTCCATTTACGGCTTCTGTTTAGCGAAATAAATTAAACCTTGATAAATAAAGGGAATTAAAAAGGGCACTGAATGAGCTCCCCTTAAATTAGAGGAAGAAAGGACTTGGCTGGAACAGACGTTCGACGTCGGTAATAAACTTTTTATCGGTCAAAAACATAATGACGTGATCGCCTTGTTCAATGCGCAAATTGTCATTAGCGATCATGACATCATTTCCACGCACCACCGCGCCAATAATGGTGCCTGGCGGCAGTTTAATTTCGTCAATGACGCGGCCAACCACGCGGGAAGTGCTTTCATCGCCGTGCGCGACGGCTTCGATGGCTTCGGCAACCCCGCGACGTAGTGAGGAAACGCCGACGATATCCGCTTTACGCACATGGCTCAGTAATGCAGAGATGGTGGCCTGCTGCGGAGAAATCGCAATATCTATAACGCTACCCTGCACAAGATCGACATAAGCGCGGCGCTGAATCAGCACCATCACTTTTTTGGCGCCCATCCGCTTGGCCAACATCGCGGACATGATATTGGCTTCATCATCGTTAGTGACCGCGATAAAGAGATCGACCTGATCAATATGCTCCTCCGCCAGCAATTCCTGATCGGAAGCGTCGCCAAAAAAGACGATCGTGTTTTGCAGTTTCTCAGCCAATTCTGCGGCGCGTTGTTGATCGCGTTCGATCAATTTAACGCTATAGTCTTTTTCCAGACGCCTTGCCAGCCCGGCGCCGATATTGCCGCCGCCCACCAGCATGATGCGCTTGTAGGGTTTTTCCAGACGCTGTAATTCGCTCATTACTGCACGGATATGCTGTGAAGCCGCAATAAAGAAGACTTCATCCCCTGCTTCCACGATAGTCGAGCCCTGAGGACGGATTGGTCTGTCATGGCGGAAAATTGCGGCAACGCGGGTATCGATATGCGGCATATGCTCTCGCATTGTCGAGAGCGCGTTACCTATTAGTGGACCGCCATAGTAGGCTTTTACTACTGCCAGACTGACTTTCCCTTCAGCAAAGTTTACAACCTGTAATGCTCCCGGATACTCGATCAGACGATAAATATTATCGATAACCAACTGCTCCGGCGCGATCAGATGATCAATCGGAACCGCTTCAGAATGAAAGAGTTTATCCGCATCGCGAACATAGTCCGGGGAGCGAATGCGGGCGATACGGTTTGGAGTGTTGAAGAGTGAATAGGCTACCTGACAGGCAACCATATTAGTTTCATCTGAACTGGTGACAGCGACCAGCATATCCGCATCGTCAGCGCCCGCTTCGCGCAACACGCGGGGATGCGAACCATGCCCCTGAACTACGCGTAGATCGAACTTATCTTGCAAACTGCGTAACCGTTCGCCGTTGGTATCAACCACCGTGATGTCGTTGTTTTCGCCGACCAGGTTTTCCGCCAGTGTTCCGCCAACTTGCCCTGCGCCCAGTATGATAATTTTCATCAGTCGTGGCCCGTTATCTCATCACTTCTTGATTAGCTTAGCGTAAAAGAACCCATCACCTTCTTCGCCGCCCGGCAGATTTTGCTGTCCTGGCTGATCAGGTGTTCCCGTTTCGCTGAGCGCGGCATCGGGAGTGCGTTGCAAAAAGGTTTTGATCTGATCGCGGTTTTCTTCCGGCAGTACGGAACAGGTGGCGTAAACCAGCGTCCCGCCAGGCTTCAGGCGCGGCCAGACGGCATCAAGAATTTCCGCCTGTAATTGCGCCAGTTCCGCGATATCGCGATCGCGACGCAGCCATTTGATATCTGGATGACGGCGAATGACGCCGGTTGCGGAGCAGGGCGCATCCAGCAGAATACGGTCAAACTGCTGCTCGCCGCACCATTGGGCGGGATAACGTCCATCCCCTTGTTTAACTGTCGCTTTCATCCCAAGACGCTTTAGGTTGTCGTAAACGCGGGAGAGTCGTTGTTCATCAATATCAACCGCCAACACGTCTGCTTCGGGGGCCACTTCGAGAATATGCGTGGTTTTACCGCCAGGCGCGGCGCACAAGTCTAAAATGTGCTCACCGTTCTGAGGAGCGAGAAAAACCGCACATCCCTGCGCAGAGGCATCCTGGACAGTTACCCAACCCTCAGCAAAACCGGGTAAAGCATGTACCGGAGCTGGCGTTTCCAGACGTACAGCGTCGGGATAATCGGGATGGGGATATCCCTTCATGCCTGCGTCTTCAAGTAAGCCAAGCCAACCGTCGCGGGTGTGGTGTGTACGATTTACACGTAGCCACATCGGTGGACGCTGGTTATTCGCTTCAATAATGTGTTGCCACTGTGTGGGGTAAGCATTTTGCAAACGCTTTACCAGCCAACCTGGATGTAAAAAGCGCGCATCGCTGGTCGCAAACTCATTAAGCAACGTTTCCTGCTGGCGCTGAAACTGGCGCAGGACGCCGTTAATTAACCCTTTCAACTGCGGACGTTTGATGGCGACCGCGCCTTCAACGGTTTCAGCCAGCGCCGCATGGGGAGGAACGCGGGTGTACAGCAACTGATAAAAGCCGACCATAATTAAGTAATGCACTGTACGCTGCTTGCCGGTCATTGGACGAGACATCAGCTTATTGATCAGCCATTCCAGCTGTGAAAGGGTGCGCAGGACGCCAAAGCACAGCTCCTGAAGTAGCGCTTTGTCTTTATCGGCGACTTTTTGTTGCAGCGGCGGGAGCACATTACTTAATGATTGTCCCTGTTCGACGACCAGTTCAACGGCCTGTGCTGCCAGACTACGTAAATTGTTTTGTTTTTTCATATGTATAAAATAAAAATGCCCGGTAACACCGGGCTTATAAAGACGTGACCGTCAGGCAAGACGGTTACCAGGAATAAACCATTCCCGGCGTGAATTTAACAGATCCTGGGCGCTCATTGCTTTTTTGCCGGCAGGCTGAAGCGAAAGCAAATTTAATATCCCCTTGCCTGTTGCAACCTGAATGCCCTGTTTCGTCGCGGCCAGAATGGTTCCCGGCAGCGACTGCGTGGCGTCCTCAATGACGGACGCCTGCCAGACTTTTACCGGCTGGCCGTCGATTTCCAGCCAGCTCATTGGCCACGGATTAAAGGCGCGAATGCAACGCTCCAGCTGTACTGCGGAGAGAGACCAGTCGATACGCGCTTCTTCTTTACTGAGCTTTTCCGCATGAGTGACCAGCGCTTCATTCTGCGCTTCAGGCGCCGCTGTGCCGTCCGCCAGTTGTTTTAGTGTGGTAATTAACCCCTGCGGGCCAAGCTCAGCCAACTTATTATACAGTGAGCCACTGGTATCTTCTGCGGTAATCGGGCACGCAAGTTTATACAGCATGTCGCCGGTATCCAGCCCTACATCCATCTGCATAATTGTGACGCCGCTTTCCGCATCGCCTGCCCAGAGTGAGCGCTGAATAGGCGCCGCGCCGCGCCAGCGTGGAAGCAGCGAACCGTGAACGTTGATACATCCGAGACGGGGCATATCCAGCACTGCCTTTGGGAGAATCAGACCATATGCTACGACAACCATGACGTCGGCATGTAAGTCAGCAACCAGTTGCTGGTTTTCCTGAGGACGAAGCGACACGGGCTGGAAAACGGGCAGGCCTTTTTCTTCCGCCAGCACTTTTACCGGGCTGGGCATCAACTTTTTGCCGCGACCTGCTGGACGATCGGGTTGGGTAAATACGCCGACAACGTTATGTCCAGAAGTTAACAGCGCGTCGAGATGACGCGCTGCAAAGTCAGGTGTACCCGCAAAAATAATACGTAGTGAATCTGACACGTTGGTTCTTGTCCTTTAAGCCCGGGCGTTCAGGCGGTCGAGTTTTTCTACTTTCTGACGAATACGTTGTTGCTTCAGCGGCGACAAATAATCGATAAACAGTTTACCGACCAGATGATCCATCTCATGCTGAATGCAAATTGCCAGCAAACCATCCGCTTCAAGCTCAAACGGGTTGCCGTCGCGATCCAGCGCGCGGATTTTCACTTTCTCGGCGCGCGGCACTAAAGCGCGCTGTTCCGGAATCGACAGACAGCCTTCTTCTATACCCGTTTCGCCACTTTTCTCCAGCAATTCCGGGTTAATGAGTACCAGGCGCTCGTCGCGGTTTTCCGAAACGTCAATCACGATGATCCGCTGGTGGATATCGACCTGCGTTGCGGCCAGACCGATACCTTCTTCCGCGTACATCGTTTCGAACATATCATCGACGATACGCTGAATTTCTGCATTCACTTCTTCAACCGGCTTTGCGACTTTGCGAAGGCGCTCGTCCGGAATATGTAACACTTGCAAAACTGACATAATTATCCAGAGTTGTGTTCAGGAGTTGAAAAGATTATTACCTCTATTCTAGACAAATCCCCACCTGATTGACAGCATCAGTGACCAATCGCAAAGATTGTTCAGACTGCTTGTGGCAGGGGAGGGAAAGGATGGCCCGTACCGAAATTTGGTTACGTTTAATGTACGTCGGCGACCTTTATGGCGAGGCGATGTTGAACATGGCGAATTCGCTTATTCGCCAGCCTCAGATAAATCGCACGCACCTTCAGGAGGCTGGTCTTACCGCGCGGCAAGCTGAACGTTTTTTACAGCTTCCAGCAGGTGTGCTTGATGAGACGTTACGCTGGCTTGAACTACCGCAGCACCATTTTCTGTGTGCGGATAGTGAAATTTATCCTCCCCAACTGCGTGCTATTGACGATTATCCCGGCGCTATTTTTATTGACGGCGATCCTGCCTGTCTGCATACCTGCCAACTTGCCGTCGTAGGGAGCCGGAGCCACTCCTGGTATGGAGAACGTTGGGGACGTCTGCTTTGCGAAAGCCTTGCGAAAAGCGGTTTGACGATCACCAGTGGCCTTGCCCGGGGAATTGATGGCGTAGCACACAACGCCGCGGTGAGTATGGGGGGAAAAAGTGTAGCGGTGTTAGGGAATGGCTTGGCAAAGATTTATCCTCGCCGACATGCCATGCTGGCTGAAAACTTGATTGCCACCGGCGGCGCAGTGGTCTCAGAATTTCCGCTTTCAACGCCTCCGCTACCGCAACATTTTCCTCGCAGAAACCGTATCATCAGCGGACTGAGCAAAGGCGTGCTGGTAATCGAGGCGGCGTTGCGCAGCGGTTCGTTGGTGACGGCGCGCTGCGCGCTTGAACAGGGACGGGACGTTTTTGCATTACCAGGTCCTATCGGTAGTCCGGGAAGCGAAGGCACGCACTGGTTAATTAAACAAGGGGCCACGCTTGTGACGACGCCGGAGGATATTCTGGAAAATTTGCAATACGGCTTACACTGGTTGCCAACTACGGCGGAAAATTCACTTTATTCACTAAATCAGGATGAGGCGGCATTGCCATTTCCTGAGCTCCTGGCTAACGTAGGAGATGAGGTAACACCTGTTGACGTCGTCGCTGAACGTGCCGGCCAACCTGTGCCAGCGGTAGTGGCTCAGCTACTCGAACTGGAGTTAGCAGGATGGATCGCAGCTGTACCCGGCGGCTATGTCCGATTAAGGAGGGCAAGCCATGTTCGACGTACTAATGTATTTGTTTGAAACATACATCCATAACGAAGCCGAGCTGCGCGTGGATCAGGACAGACTGGAGCGTGATCTCACCGACGCTGGGTTTGATCGCGAAGACATCTACAATGCGCTGCTGTGGCTGGAAAAACTCGCTGACTATCAGGATGGCCTCGCGGAACCCATGCAACTTGCTTCCGACCCTCTTTCAATGCGCATTTATACGGTTGAAGAGTGTGAAAGGCTTGATGCCAGTTGCCGGGGGTTCCTGTTATTCCTTGAGCAGATTCAGGTGCTAAACCTCGAAACACGAGAAATGGTGATTGAGCGTGTGCTGGCGCTGGATACCGCAGAGTTTGACCTGGAAGACTTGAAATGGGTTATTTTGATGGTGTTATTCAACATTCCGGGCTGTGAAAACGCCTATCAGCAAATGGAAGAATTACTCTTTGAGGTAAATGAAGGTATGCTGCATTGATAGGTGTTAATGCTGCATGAGTGAATATGGCTAAATCAGCACTGTTTTCGGTGCGTAAAAATGAGCCCTGCCCGCAGTGCGGGGCCGAACTGGTAATTCGTTCCGGGAAACATGGTCCGTTTCTCGGCTGTTCTCGCTATCCGGAATGCGATTATGTTCGTCCGCTGAAAAGTCAGGCGGACGGGCATATCGTTAAAATTCTGGAGGGGCAACTGTGTCCTGAGCGTGGCGCCGTACTGGTGCTGCGTCAGGGGCGCTTTGGCATGTTCATCGGATGCAGTCAGTATCCGCAATGTGAACATACAGTGGTTATTGATAAACCGGATGAAACGGCGATTGCCTGTCCAGCCTGCCAGCAAGGACATTTGGTCCAGCGCCGTTCTCGTTACGGAAAAATCTTTCATTCCTGCGATCGCTACCCGGAATGTCAGTTCGTCATTAACTTCACGCCGGTTGCGGGGGAATGCCCCGAGTGCCATTATCCGCTACTCATCGAAAAGAAAACCGCGCAGGGCGTGAAGCGCTTTTGCGCCAGTAAACAATGTGGAAAGCCGGTTCCGGTGGAATAAACAAGTGAATAATAACCTGCCAACAGGATCTATCGCCGTAGCGGTAGATCTCCTGAATAAAGAAAATGTCATCGCTTATCCAACAGAAGCCGTTTTCGGCGTCGGCTGCGATCCCGATAGTGAAACAGCCGTTACGCGCCTGTTGGCGTTAAAACAACGGCCCGTCGATAAGGGACTCATTTTGATTGCCGCCAGCTTTGAGCAGTTAAAACCTTATATTGATGACAGCATACTTACCGCCGCACAGCGTAAAGCAGTATTTGATTGCTGGCCCGGGCCGGTAACGTTTGTTTTTCCTGCGCCCGCGACAACGCCGCGGTGGCTCACGGGACGTTTTGATTCCCTGGCCGTTCGTGTTACCAACCACCCGCTGGTGGTCGCGCTATGCAATGCGTATGGCAAACCGCTGGTTTCCACCAGCGCCAATCTGAGCGGATTACCGCCATGTCGTACCGTTGAAGAGGTGCGTGCGCAATTTGGCGATGATTTTCCGGTGGTTGAAGGCGCAACGGGTGGGCGTTTAAATCCTTCAGAAATTCGCGATGCTCTGACGGGCGAACTGTTTCGACAGGGGTAATATGATGGAAACCTATGCTGTTTTTGGAAATCCGATTGCGCACAGCAAATCGCCATTTATTCATCAGCAATTTGCTCAGCAGCTAGATATTGTTCACCCCTATGGTCGCGTGCTGGCCCCTATTAATAATTTCATTAATACGCTTGATGCCTTTTTCGCGGCAGGGGGAAAAGGCGCAAACATCACAGTACCTTTTAAAGAGGAGGCGTTTGCGCGATCGGATGAGTTAACGGAACGAGCATCGCTGGCGGGAGCAGTCAATACATTAAAGCGGCTGGAAGATGGTCGTTTGCTTGGCGACAATACTGACGGTATCGGTTTATTAAGCGATCTCAAACGTTTAAATTTTATCCGCCCAGGATGGCGTATTTTGCTGATTGGCGCGGGCGGCGCATCCCGGGGCGTGCTGTTACCTCTGCTTTCTTTGGATTGCGCGGTCACTATCACCAACCGTACAGCTTCACGTGCCGAAGCGTTGGCGAAAATCTTTGCTCATACCGGCAGCGTTCATGCCACGGATATGGACAAGCTGGATGGTTGTGAGTTTGACCTAATTATTAATGCGACCTCCAGCGGCATACGGGGCGAAATCCCGGCGATACCAGCGTCACTTATTCACCCTTCCCTCTGTTGCTATGACATGTTCTATCAAAAAGGGAATACGCCATTTCTCTCCTGGTGTGTACAACAGAGCGCAAAACGCTACGCAGATGGGCTGGGAATGCTGGTGGGGCAGGCTGCACATGCCGTTTTGCTTTGGCACGGTGTATTACCGCAGGTCGAGCCAGTGATTGAGCAGCTACAGCAGGAATTATTAGCGTGAACCAGGCCATACAATTTCCTGACCGCGAAGAATGGGATACTGCCGCCAGCGCTGTCATCTTTCCCGCCCTGGTTAATGGGATACAACTCACGTGTGCAATAAAAAAAGATGTACTGGCGTATCGCTTTGGTGGAGAAACAGCGGAGCAATGGCTGGCCATTTTTCGTGAGTATCGCTGGGACCTGGAAGAAGAGGCTGAAGCATTAATCCTGGCCCAGCAGGAAGACGATCACGGTTGGATATGGTTATCCTGGGAAAGATAGTCGTCTTTCCATTTTACATAGTTATTGGCGGAGTACTGCAGGCCCGATCTCTCAGCATCGCTCAGGGGGCGGATCTGTTTTACCGGACTGCCAAGATATAAATAGCCGCTTTCCAGCCGTTTGTGCTGCGGCACCAGGCTTCCAGCGCCAATCATTACGTCATCTTCTATTATCGCGCCATCCAGCACAATGGAGCCCATACCGACCAGTACGCGGTTACCGATGGTACAGCCGTGCAGCATAACTTTATGGCCAACGGTAACATCTTCGCCAATGATTAATGGGTTGCCGTGTGGATTGGATGGAGACTTGTGGGTTACGTGAAGAACGCTGCCATCCTGAATGTTCGTACGAGCCCCTATCGCAACGTAATTCACATCGCCGCGAATCACCACAAGCGGCCAGATCCCGATATCATCCGCCAGACGGACATCACCAATAACCACGCTGCTGGTATCGATCATCACGCGCTGACCGATTTCAGGAAAAAGATCCTTATAAGGACGTAATGTGTCAGACATGTCTACCTCATCATAAATGAATAGTCATGAAGACTTTGGTTGCTTTAACGGCGTTGTGCAAGGGGAGATAGCATCAAAAAATCGCCACTTTGTGCAGGAATGGAGCGAAAGGGATGAAAAATCAACAAACAGAAAAAAAGATCCAAAAAACGCTTGTGCAAAAAAATGGGATCCCTATAATGCGCCTCCATCGACACGGCGGATGTGAATCACTTCACACAAACAGCCGGTCGGTTGAAGAGAAAAATCCTGAAATTCAGGGTTGACTCTGAAAGAGGAAAGCGTAATATACGCCACCTCTCAACGGTGAGCGAAAGCCGCGTTGCACTGCTCTTTAACAATTTATCAGACAATCTGTGTGGGCACTCGAAGATACGGATTCTTGACGTCGCAAGACGAAAAATGAATACCAAGTCTCAAGAGTGAACACGTAATTCATTACGAAGTTTAATTCATTGAGCATCAAACTTTTAAATTGAAGAGTTTGATCATGGCTCAGATTGAACGCTGGCGGCAGGCCTAACACATGCAAGTCGAACGGTAACAGGAAGCAGCTTGCTGCTTCGCTGACGAGTGGCGGACGGGTGAGTAATGTCTGGGAAACTGCCTGATGGAGGGGGGATAACTACTGGAAACGGTGGCTAATACCGCATAACGTCGCAAGACCAAAGAGGGGGACCTTCGGGCCTCTTGCCATCAGATGTGCCCAGATGGGATTAGCTAGTTGGTGAGGTAACGGCTCACCAAGGCGACGATCCCTAGCTGGTCTGAGAGGATGACCAGCCACACTGGAACTGAGACACGGTCCAGACTCCTACGGGAGGCAGCAGTGGGGAATATTGCACAATGGGCGCAAGCCTGATGCAGCCATGCCGCGTGTATGAAGAAGGCCTTCGGGTTGTAAAGTACTTTCAGCGGGGAGGAAGGTGTTGTGGTTAATAACCACAGCAATTGACGTTACCCGCAGAAGAAGCACCGGCTAACTCCGTGCCAGCAGCCGCGGTAATACGGAGGGTGCAAGCGTTAATCGGAATTACTGGGCGTAAAGCGCACGCAGGCGGTCTGTCAAGTCGGATGTGAAATCCCCGGGCTCAACCTGGGAACTGCATTCGAAACTGGCAGGCTTGAGTCTTGTAGAGGGGGGTAGAATTCCAGGTGTAGCGGTGAAATGCGTAGAGATCTGGAGGAATACCGGTGGCGAAGGCGGCCCCCTGGACAAAGACTGACGCTCAGGTGCGAAAGCGTGGGGAGCAAACAGGATTAGATACCCTGGTAGTCCACGCCGTAAACGATGTCTACTTGGAGGTTGTGCCCTTGAGGCGTGGCTTCCGGAGCTAACGCGTTAAGTAGACCGCCTGGGGAGTACGGCCGCAAGGTTAAAACTCAAATGAATTGACGGGGGCCCGCACAAGCGGTGGAGCATGTGGTTTAATTCGATGCAACGCGAAGAACCTTACCTGGTCTTGACATCCACAGAACTTTCCAGAGATGGATTGGTGCCTTCGGGAACTGTGAGACAGGTGCTGCATGGCTGTCGTCAGCTCGTGTTGTGAAATGTTGGGTTAAGTCCCGCAACGAGCGCAACCCTTATCCTTTGTTGCCAGCGGTTAGGCCGGGAACTCAAAGGAGACTGCCAGTGATAAACTGGAGGAAGGTGGGGATGACGTCAAGTCATCATGGCCCTTACGACCAGGGCTACACACGTGCTACAATGGCGCATACAAAGAGAAGCGACCTCGCGAGAGCAAGCGGACCTCATAAAGTGCGTCGTAGTCCGGATTGGAGTCTGCAACTCGACTCCATGAAGTCGGAATCGCTAGTAATCGTGGATCAGAATGCCACGGTGAATACGTTCCCGGGCCTTGTACACACCGCCCGTCACACCATGGGAGTGGGTTGCAAAAGAAGTAGGTAGCTTAACCTTCGGGAGGGCGCTTACCACTTTGTGATTCATGACTGGGGTGAAGTCGTAACAAGGTAACCGTAGGGGAACCTGCGGTTGGACACCTCCTTACCTGAAAGAAACGGTCTTTGCAGTGCTCACACAGATTGTCTGATGAAAAGTAAATAGCAAGGCGTCTTGCGAAGCAGACTGATACGTCCCCTTCGTCTAGAGGCCCAGGACACCGCCCTTTCACGGCGGTAACAGGGGTTCGAATCCCCTAGGGGACGCCACTTGCTGGTTTGTGAGTGAAAGTCACCTGCCTTAATATCTCAAAACTGACTTACGAGTCACGTTTGAGATATTTGCTCTTTAAAAATCTGGATCAAGCTGAAAATTGAAACACAGAACAACGAAAGTTGTTCGTGAGTCTCTCAAATTTTCGCAACACGATGATGAATCGCGAGAAACATCTTCGGGTTGTGAGGTTAAGCGACTAAGCGTACACGGTGGATGCCCTGGCAGTCAGAGGCGATGAAGGGCGTGCTAATCTGCGATAAGCGCCGGTAAGGTGATATGAACCGTTATAACCGGCGATACCCGAATGGGGAAACCCAGTGTGACTCGTCACACTATCATTAACTGAATCCATAGGTTAATGAGGCGAACCGGGGGAACTGAAACATCTAAGTACCCCGAGGAAAAGAAATCAACCGAGATTCCCCCAGTAGCGGCGAGCGAACGGGGAGGAGCCCAGAGCCTGAATCAGCATGTGTGTTAGTGGAAGCGTCTGGAAAGGCGCGCGATACAGGGTGACAGCCCCGTACACAAAAGCGCATGTGCTGTGAGCTCGATGAGTAGGGCGGGACACGTGGTATCCTGTCTGAATATGGGGGGACCATCCTCCAAGGCTAAATACTCCTGACTGACCGATAGTGAACCAGTACCGTGAGGGAAAGGCGAAAAGAACCCCGGCGAGGGGAGTGAAAAAGAACCTGAAACCGTGTACGTACAAGCAGTGGGAGCCCCACCACTAAGCCAGTGGTGAACTCCACATACGCATCCTTTGCTGAGGATACGGTTAACGGAGCGAAAGCGACGTTCAACCTCAAAAGAAGCAGAGGGGGCTTAGTGGTGGGGTGACTGCGTACCTTTTGTATAATGGGTCAGCGACTTATATTCTGTAGCAAGGTTAACCGAATAGGGGAGCCGCAGGGAAACCGAGTCTTAACCGGGCGTTAAGTTGCAGGGTATAGACCCGAAACCCGGTGATCTAGCCATGGGCAGGTTGAAGGTTGGGTAACACTAACTGGAGGACCGAACCGACTAATGTTGAAAAATTAGCGGATGACCTGTGGCTGGGGGTGAAAGGCCAATCAAACCGGGAGATAGCTGGTTCTCCCCGAAAGCTATTTAGGTAGCGCCTCGTGAATTCATCTCCGGGGGTAGAGCACTGTTTCGGCTAGGGGGCCATCCCGGCTTACCAACCCGATGCAAACTGCGAATACCGGAGAATGTTATCACGGGAGACACACGGCGGGTGCTAACGTCCGTCGTGAAGAGGGAAACAACCCAGACCGCCAGCTAAGGTCCCAAAGTCATGGTTAAGTGGGAAACGATGTGGGAAGGCCCAGACAGCCAGGATGTTGGCTTAGAAGCAGCCATCATTTAAAGAAAGCGTAATAGCTCACTGGTCGAGTCGGCCTGCGCGGAAGATGTAACGGGGCTAAACCATGCACCGAAGCTGCGGCAGCGAACGTATCACTTAAAGCGATTCAGCGGGTTACGATTGACGGAGCGAAGCGACGTCAAAGCGTATACAAAGTCGAGTCGGTTTAAGGATACGTTCGTTGGGTAGGGGAGCGTTCTGTAAGCCTGTGAAGGTGTGTCGTGAGGCATGCTGGAGGTATCAGAAGTGCGAATGCTGACATAAGTAACGATAAAGCGGGTGAAAAGCCCGCTCGCCGGAAGACCAAGGGTTCCTGTCCAACGTTAATCGGGGCAGGGTGAGTCGACCCCTAAGGCGAGGCCGAAAGGCGTAGTCGATGGGAAACGGGTTAATATTCCCGTACTTGGTGTTACTGCGAAGGGGGGACGGAGAAGGCTATGTTGGCCGGGCGACGGTTGTCCCGGTTTAAGCGTGTAGGTGTGTGTTCCAGGTAAATCCGGTTCACTTTAACACTGAGGCGTGACGACGAGGCACTACGGTGCTGAAGCAACAAATGCCCTGCTTCCAGGAAAAGCCTCTAAGCATCAGGTAACATCAAATCGTACCCCAAACCGACACAGGTGGTCAGGTAGAGAATACCAAGGCGCTTGAGAGAACTCGGGTGAAGGAACTAGGCAAAATGGTGCCGTAACTTCGGGAGAAGGCACGCTGACACGTAGGTGAAGTGATTTACTCACGGAGCTGAAGTCAGTCGAAGATACCAGCTGGCTGCAACTGTTTATTAAAAACACAGCACTGTGCAAACACGAAAGTGGACGTATACGGTGTGACGCCTGCCCGGTGCCGGAAGGTTAATTGATGGGGTCAGCGCAAGCGAAGCTCCTGATCGAAGCCCCGGTAAACGGCGGCCGTAACTATAACGGTCCTAAGGTAGCGAAATTCCTTGTCGGGTAAGTTCCGACCTGCACGAATGGCGTAATGATGGCCAGGCTGTCTCCACCCGAGACTCAGTGAAATTGAACTCGCTGTGAAGATGCAGTGTACCCGCGGCAAGACGGAAAGACCCCGTGAACCTTTACTATAGCTTGACACTGAACATTGAGCCTTGATGTGTAGGATAGGTGGGAGGCTTTGAAGTGTGGACGCCAGTCTGCGTGGAGCCGACCTTGAAATACCACCCTTTAATGTTTGATGTTCTAACGTGGACCCGTTACCCGGGTTGCGGACAGTGTCTGGTGGGTAGTTTGACTGGGGCGGTCTCCTCCTAAAGAGTAACGGAGGAGCACGAAGGTTGGCTAATCCTGGTCGGACATCAGGAGGTTAGTGCAATGGCATAAGCCAGCTTGACTGTGAGCGTGACGGCGCGAGCAGGTGCGAAAGCAGGTCATAGTGATCCGGTGGTTCTGAATGGAAGGGCCATCGCTCAACGGATAAAAGGTACTCCGGGGATAACAGGCTGATACCGCCCAAGAGTTCATATCGACGGCGGTGTTTGGCACCTCGATGTCGGCTCATCACATCCTGGGGCTGAAGTAGGTCCCAAGGGTATGGCTGTTCGCCATTTAAAGTGGTACGCGAGCTGGGTTTAGAACGTCGTGAGACAGTTCGGTCCCTATCTGCCGTGGGCGCTGGAGAACTGAGGGGGGCTGCTCCTAGTACGAGAGGACCGGAGTGGACGCATCACTGGTGTTCGGGTTGTCATGCCAATGGCACTGCCCGGTAGCTAAATGCGGAAGAGATAAGTGCTGAAAGCATCTAAGCACGAAGCTTGCCCCGAGATGAGTTCTCCCTGAGACTTTAAGTCTCCTGAAGGAACGTTGAAGACGACGACGTTGATAGGCCGGGTGTGTAAGCGCAGCGATGCGTTGAGCTAACCGGTACTAATGAACCGTGAGGCTTAACCTTACAACGCCGAAGATGTTTTGGCGGATGAGAGACGATTTTCAGCACTGATTCAGAGTTGAGTACGCAATAATTTGCGCAGCAGCAAGGCGGCAAGCGAAGGAAAGGAAGGAGCATACAGAAGTATGTGACTGAGTTTACGAGCGCAGGCAACGCCGCTGATGCGATAAAGAATTGCGTACAGAGCACAAAGAATTTGCCTGGCGGCACTAGCGCGGTGGTCCCACCTGACCCCATGCCGAACTCAGAAGTGAAACGCCGTAGCGCCGATGGTAGTGTGGGGTCTCCCCATGCGAGAGTAGGGAACTGCCAGGCATCAAATAAAACGAAGGGCCCTGTCGGAAGACAGGGCCTTTTGTTTTATTTGTGGTCTGCCGGTGAGCACTCTCCTGAGGAGGACAAATCCGCCGGGAGCGGATTTGAACGTTGCGCAGCAACGGCCCGTAGGGTGGCGGGCAGGACGCCCGCCATAAACTGCCAGGCATCAGACAAGTGAAGAAGCCCGTCCGTCTGGACGGGCTTCTTTGCGTGTGTGGTAACTGTAAAAATGTAGGCCTGATAAGCGCAGCGCCATCAGGCAACCGGCACCGCCGGATGGCAGTTTCGCCTTATCCGGCCTGTATGCACTTATCAGGCAGCACCACTACTCACGGATAAATTAAATTCAACAATGGATACGGTTTCCCAAGATCGTCAACCTCCGAACGTCCCGTCACCTTAAATCCCATTTTCTTATAAAATCCAACAGCTTGTGTATTTTGCTCGTTAACATTGGTTGTCAACCCCGGCGCCAGTGTTAACGCATGTTCAACTAATCTCTTACCGATACCCTGACCACGCACGTCCGGATCGACAAACAGCGCATCCATATGTTCGCCGGTAAGCAGCATAAATCCTACCGGCTCATCCTGATCGGTCACGGCAACCCATAGTGGCGCTTCTGGCAGAAAATCGCTCACCAGCTCTTCCAGTTCGGCCCGATAAGCGTTTGACAGAAAATCGTGCGTGGCATCGACTGAGCGACGCCAGATCGCAATCAGTTTTTCCCCTTCCTCATGCCTTGAACGGCGAATGTTAATTATCATCTTCACTCCTTTTTTGCTTACTTCTATTCTAATGCAAATGCTGTCGTGAAACTTTCTCACCTTGAACTTGCAGACTCGACATTCGCCTGATTTCTGAGTATCTTCAGCTATCTGGATGTCTAAACGTTTAAACGTATGTCGTGAGGTTATCAGGTTATGCCGATTCGCGTGCTGGACGAGCTACCCGCCGTCAATTTTTTACGTGAGGAGAATGTCTTCGTCATGACGACTTCTCGCGCATCAGGTCAGGAAATTCGCCCGCTAAAGGTACTTATCCTTAACCTGATGCCGAAGAAGATTGAAACGGAAAATCAGTTTCTGCGCTTGCTATCGAACTCGCCATTGCAGGTCGATATTCAACTGCTGCGGATAGATGCCCGCGAGTCGAGGAACACGCCAGCCGAGCATCTGAACAACTTTTACTGTAACTTCGACGATATCTGCGATCAGAACTTTGATGGGCTTATCGTGACCGGAGCGCCGCTGGGTCTGGTGGAGTTTAATGACGTGGCTTACTGGCCGCAGATTAGGCAGGTGCTGGAATGGGCGAAAGATCACGTTACTTCGACGCTATTTGTCTGTTGGGCCGTCCAGGCTGCACTCAATATTCTTTATGGTATCCCTAAGCAGACCCGTACAGATAAACTTTCCGGCGTCTATGAACATCACATCCTTCATCCTCATGCTCTGTTAACGCGTGGTTTTGATGATTCGTTTCTTGCGCCACACTCACGCTATGCCGATTTCCCGGCGGCGCTAATACGGGATTATACGGATCTTGAAATTCTGGCCGAAACAGAAGAAGGGGATGCGTACCTGTTTGCCAGCAAAGATAAACGTATTGCGTTTGTCACCGGTCATCCTGAATATGACGCTCATACGTTAGCGGGTGAATATTTTCGTGACGTTGAGGCCGGGTTAAATCCGGAGGTTCCGTACAACTATTTCCCAAAAAACGATCCGCAAAACATACCGCGCGCAACCTGGCGCAGCCACGGTAATTTACTGTTTACTAACTGGCTCAACTATTATGTCTACCAGATTACGCCATATGATCTGCGTCACATGAATCCAACCCTGGATTAATCTTCTGCTTCTGACGATCCTAAAGCGTTTCAGCATGTTGAATCAGGCACCTTCGGGTGCCTTTTTTATTTCCGAAACGCACCTCATCATGTAATTAAATTTAATTTATATTGTTATCAATAGGTTAATGCATAATTAAATTAAAAATGGAAATTGTTTTTGATTTTGAAATTTAATTGAGTAGTCTTAGTTGTGTTGAACGAAAAGCGCACAGTGATCCTTCGTTCGCATTGGGGATGTATCTGGATCAACAACGAGGAGCTGCATGATGAATCCACAGGCAACCACAACTGATGAATTAACCTTTACCAGGCCGCAAGGCGAGCTGGAAAAGCAAGTCCTGACCGCTGAAGCAGTCGAGTTTTTGACGGAGTTAGTCACCCGTTTTACGCCAAAACGCAATAAACTCCTGGCTGCACGTATCCAGCAACAGCAGGATATTGATAACGGTAAGTTGCCTGATTTTATTTCGGAAACCACTTCCATTAGAGAAAGTAATTGGCAGATTCGTGGTATTCCGGCGGATTTACAGGATCGCCGAGTAGAAATTACCGGGCCGGTTGAACGTAAAATGGTGATTAATGCCCTGAACGCAAATGTGAAAGTGTTTATGGCGGATTTTGAAGACTCGCTGGCGCCGGACTGGAATAAAGTTATTGATGGTCAAATCAACCTGCGTGATGCGGTGAACGGCACCATTAGCTATACCAACGAAGCCGGAAAAATCTATCAGCTCAAGCCCGATCCGGCCGTATTGATTTGTCGTGTACGTGGTCTACATCTGCCAGAAAAACATGTTACCTGGCGGGGGGAAGCCATTCCCGGCAGCCTGTTTGATTTTGCTCTGTACTTTTTCCACAACTATAAAGCGCTGCTCGCTAAAGGTAGCGGCCCGTATTTTTACCTGCCGAAAACGCAAGCCTGGCAGGAGGCAGCCTGGTGGAGTGAAGTTTTCAGCTACGCCGAAGACCGCTTTAACCTGCCGCGCGGTACGATCAAAGCGACCCTGTTGATTGAAACGCTGCCGGCTGTTTTCCAGATGGATGAGATTCTTCATGCGCTGCGTGATCATATCGTCGGTCTCAACTGTGGTCGCTGGGATTATATTTTCAGCTATATCAAAACGTTGAAAAATCACCCGGATCGCGTCTTGCCGGACAGGCAGGTGGTAACGATGGACAAACCGTTTCTGAGCGCCTACTCGCGCCTGCTGATCAAAACCTGCCACAAGCGCGGCGCGTTCGCGATGGGCGGTATGGCGGCGTTTATCCCGAGCAAAGACGTTGAACGCAACAATCAGGTCCTTGCCAAAGTGAAAGCGGATAAAGCGCTGGAAGCGAACAACGGCCACGACGGCACGTGGATTGCGCATCCCGGGTTGGCGGATACCGCAATGGCCGTCTTTAACGAGGTACTGGGCGAGCACAAAAATCAGCTGTTCATTACCCGTGATGAAGATGCGCCGATTACCGCTGAACAGTTACTGGAGCCATGTGAAGGCGAACGCACAGAAGCGGGAATGCGCGCCAATATTCGCGTGGCAGTGCAGTACATTGAAGCGTGGATCTCCGGCAATGGCTGTGTACCGATTTACGGTCTGATGGAGGATGCCGCGACGGCGGAAATCTCACGAACCTCTATCTGGCAGTGGATTCACCATGAGAAAACACTGAGCAATGGAAAACCCGTAACGAAAGCGCTTTTCCGCGAAATGTTGGCGGAAGAGATGCGGGTAATCCAGGACGAACTGGGCGAGCACCGCTACAGCAGCGGGCGCTTCGACGATGCCGCACGTCTGATGGAGCAAATCACCACCTCAGATGACTTAATCGACTTCCTCACCCTGCCGGGCTATCGCTTACTGGCTTAATTCACCACATAACAATATGGAGCATCTGCACATGAAAACCCGTACTCAACAAATCGAAGAATTACAGAAAGAGTGGACACAACCGCGCTGGGAAGGCATCACCCGCCCGTACAGCGCGGAGGAGGTGGTGAAATTACGCGGCTCGGTTAACCCGGAATGCACGCTGGCGCAGCTCGGCGCAGCGAAAATTTGGCGGCTGTTGCACGGTGAAGCGAAAAAAGGCTATATCAACAGCCTTGGCGCGCTGACTGGCGGTCAGGCGTTGCAGCAGGCGAAAGCCGGTATTGAGGCGATTTATCTTTCAGGCTGGCAGGTAGCGGCAGATGCCAACCTGGCATCCAGCATGTATCCGGATCAATCGTTGTACCCGGCAAACTCTGTTCCGGCGGTAGTGGATCGGATCAACAACACTTTTCGTCGTGCAGATCAGATCCAGTGGGCATCCGGTATTGAACCCAATGATCCGCGCTATGTGGATTACTTCCTGCCGATCGTTGCTGATGCGGAAGCCGGTTTTGGCGGCGTTCTGAATGCCTTCGAACTGATGAAATCGATGATTGAAGCCGGTGCAGCGGCCGTTCACTTCGAAGATCAGCTGGCGTCGGTGAAGAAATGCGGCCATATGGGCGGCAAGGTGCTGGTCCCCACGCAGGAAGCGATTCAGAAACTGGTTGCTGCGCGTCTGGCCGCTGATGTGATGGGTGTCCCGACGCTGGTGATTGCGCGTACCGATGCGGATGCGGCAGATCTGATTACTTCCGACTGCGATCCCTATGACAGCGGTTTTATTACCGGCGAACGCACCAGCGAAGGTTTCTACCGCACCCATGCGGGCATTGAGCAGGCGATCAGCCGCGGTCTGGCGTATGCCCCGTATGCCGATCTGGTATGGTGCGAAACTTCTACGCCGGATCTCGAACTGGCGCGTCGTTTTGCCGATGCTATCCACGCGAAGTATCCGGGCAAACTGCTGGCCTATAACTGTTCGCCATCCTTCAACTGGCAGAAGAATCTGGACGACAAGACCATTGCCAGCTTCCAGCAGCAGTTGTCGGACATGGGTTACAAATACCAGTTTATTACCCTGGCGGGCATCCACAGCATGTGGTTCAACATGTTCGACCTGGCGCATGCATACGCGCAGGGCGAGGGCATGAAACACTATGTTGAGAAGGTTCAACAACCCGAGTTCGCCGCGGCGAAAGACGGCTACACCTTTGTTTCCCACCAGCAGGAAGTGGGTACTGGTTACTTCGACAAAGTTACCACCATTATTCAGGGCGGCGCGTCATCCGTTACCGCGTTAACGGGTTCCACCGAAGAATCGCAGTTTTGATTGATGCCCGGTGGCGCTGCGCTTACCGGGCCTACAGATAGCGTAGGCCGGATAAGCGAACGCGCCATCCGGCATGACGTGGTGCCGGATGAGGGAAAAAAATGCCGCGTGGCCTGGAATTACTGATTGCTCAAACCATCCTGCAAGGCTTTGATGCGCAGTATGGTCGATTTCTGGAAGTGACTTCCGGCGCGCAGCAGCGTTTTGAACAGGCCGACTGGCACGCCGTCCAACAGGCGATGAAAAGCCGTATCCACCTCTATGATCATCATGTGGGTCTGGTGGTGGAGCAACTGCGCTGTATTACCGATGGCAAAAGTACCGACGCGGATTTCCTTTTACGCGTTAAAGAGCATTACACCCGGCTGTTGCCGGATTACCCGCGCTTCGAGATTGCGGAGAGCTTTTTCAACTCCGTTTATTGCCGGTTATTTGACCACCGCTCGTTAACACCCGAGCGGTTGTTTATTTTCAGTTCGCAACCGGAGCGTCGCTTCCGTACTATCCCGCGCCCGCTGGCCAAAGACTTCTTTCCCGATCACGGTTGGGAGACTCTGTTGATGCGCATGCTCAGTGACTTACCGCTGCGTCTGCCCTGGCAGAATAAAAGCCGGGATATCCGCTATATTATCGCGCACCTGACTGAAACACTGGGCGAGGACGCGCTACCTCGCTGTCATGTCCAGGTGGCGAATGAGTTGTTTTACCGTAATAAAGCGGCCTGGCTGGTAGGTAAATTAACCACACCTGACGGTACGCTGCCGTTTTTATTGCCGATTCATCGCACTGATGAGGGGGAACTGTTTGTCGATACCTGCCTGACCACCACGGCAGAAGCGAGCATTGTGTTTGGTTTTGCCCGCTCTTATTTTATGGTGTATGCGCCGCTGCCTGCCGCGCTGGTTGAGTGGTTGCGTGAAATCCTGCCGGGTAAAACCACTGCCGAACTGTATATGGCGATTGGCTGCCAGAAACATGCGAAAACCGAAAGCTACCGCGAATATTTATGTTATCTGACTGAAAGCGATGAGAAATTCATTGAGGCGCCTGGCATCCGCGGCATGGTGATGCTGGTGTTTACCCTGCCAGGTTTCGACCGGGTATTTAAAATCATTAAAGACAAATTCGCCCCGCAGAAAGAGATGTCTGCCGCCCATGTGCGTGCCTGTTATCAACTGGTAAAAGAGCATGATCGCGTCGGTCGTATGGCGGATACCCAGGAGTTTGAGAATTTCGTACTGGATAAACGGCAAATCGATCCGGCGCTGATGGCGCTGTTACGGCAAGAAGTGCCAGAGAAGATTACCGATCTTGGGGAACATATCGTCATTCGCCATCTCTATATTGAACGTCGCATGGTGCCACTCAATATCTGGCTAGAACAGGTAGAAGGCCAGCAGTTGCGCGATGCGATAGAAGAATATGGTAATGCGATTCGCCAGCTTGCCGCCGCTAATATTTTCCCCGGCGATATGTTGTTTAAAAACTTTGGCGTTACCCGTCATGGCCGCGTGGTGTTCTACGACTACGATGAAATTTGCTACATGACGGAAGTGAATTTCCGCGATATTCCGCCAGCGCGTTATCCGGAAGACGAACTGGCCAGCGAACCCTGGTATAGCGTCTCGCCGGGTGATGTTTTCCCGGAGGAGTTTCGCCACTGGCTGTGTGCCGATCCGCGTATCGGGCCATTGTTTGAAGAGATGCATGCCGACCTGTTTCGCGCCGATTACTGGCGCGCGCTACAGACGCGTATTAAAGAAGGGCATGTAGAAGATGTGTATGCCTATCGTCGCCGCCAGCGCTTTAGCGTGCGTTACGGCGCGATCTCAAGTACGGCGAACTCTTCGTAAACCAGTTCCATCTCCGGCGACCAATTACCCTCGCGCTCAAAAAAGGCCCGGTGTGCCGCTTGCCAGTACGCCAGGCTAAGATCGCCTTCGCCTTCCAGTGCGGCGAGAACGGCGCTCATCTCGTTAAAACGGATCAGCCTGAGCGCCAGCGTGCGTATGACGCACACGGCGTCGCCTGTGCCGTTGAGCACAATGTGATATGACCCAGGCGTGACAGGGGGCTGCTCTTTCTGATAGCTAACCAGCGAGCTACAGGTGCCACGCTTTTTACCGGCGACCACTAGCGCCGCCAGCTCGTCGGCCAGCGCCGGCGAATCACTGAAAGACCAACAGAAGGCCTGTGGGTACTTCTCCTGCCAGTATAATTTCAGGCTGCTCATTTCAGCGAGTTCCACCATAGGCCAGCGTCACCTCTTTCGCCGCTTTAATCACCATGGCGCCAAGTTCGGTGACGCGATCGTCGGTAATGCGTGAGCAGGGGCCGGAAATAGAGAGGGCCGCAAACGGTTCGCGGTGTTCGTCATAAATACACGAGGCCACGCAGCGCAGACCGAGCGCATGTTCTTCGTCGTCAAAGGAATAGCCGCGCTTGCGTGTTTGGGCGAGGTCATCTTTCAGATGCAGCGGCGACACCAGCGTCGCATGGGTATAAGCGTGCAACCCCTTGCGGTGCAGCAGACTGGTAACCTGTTCCTCACTGAGCTGTGATAAAAACGCCTTGCCCGCGCCAGAGGCGTGCATGGGCAGCTTGCCGCCAATAGGGGCGGACATGCGCATCAATTGTGTGCACTGCACCTGGTCGATAATAATAGCCTGATGGTCGCTCTGGTCGAGTACGGCAAGGTTTACCGTTTCGCCGGAGTCCTCCATCAGCTTGCGCAAAATCGGATGGACAATCGCCAGCAGATTACGGCTCTGTAAGAAGCTGCTACCGACGATAAACGCGTGTGCGCCTACGGCCCAGTGGCCCAGCTCACCAACCTGGCGGACAAAACCCTGTTGCTGCATGGTGGTGAGTAGACGGTGAGTCGTGGAATTAGGCAAACCCGCCTGTTGCGCCAGTTCGGTCAGCGCGACGCTGCCGTTGGACTCGGCAATCCACTCCAGCAGCTTCAGACCGCGAGTTAATGACTGAACCTGCCCGGTTACGGGTGCAGTGGTAGCGGCAGGTTTTCTCCCGCGTTTCGCGGGAACAGGGGCAACCATGGCAGACTCCTTTTTCTGTATCGTGGAAATCATTTTCGTTTTATTCAATTATAATGCAAGAGTTCCTGAACTGATCGGATGAGTGACATCACAGGATGCCCGATGGCGCTTCGCTTATCAGGCCTACGCTTTGGGAGCCGCCAAAGTAATTTGTAGGCTGGATAAGGCGCTTGCGCCGCCATCCGGCAAAGCGACAGAAGTGGGTGGCAAGCTGAACATGTCTCATGTTGCCCGTTGTTCTCTTTTCCGCCAGCACGCTTTGTGCCAGTATGGCTCGTTACGTGGAGCGTTGTCGGGAGCGAGTGTGAGCAGCAAAGTTGAACAACTGCGTGCGCAGTTAAATGAACGTATTCTGGTGCTGGACGGCGGTATGGGCACCATGATCCAGAGCTATCGTCTACATGAAGAAGATTTCCGCGGGGAGCGCTTTGCCGACTGGCCCTGCGACCTGAAAGGCAACAATGACCTGCTGGTACTCAGCAAGCCGGAGGTGATCGCCGCTATCCACAACGCCTACTTTGAGGCTGGCGCGGATATCATCGAAACCAACACCTTTAACTCGACAACCATTGCGATGGCGGATTACCGGATGGAATCCCTGTCGGCGGAAATTAACTATGCGGCGGCCAAACTGGCGCGTGCCTGCGCTGATGAATGGACGGCGCGAACACCAGAAAAACCACGCTTTGTTGCGGGCGTGCTTGGTCCAACTAACCGCACGGCCTCCATTTCGCCGGACGTCAACGACCCGGCGTTTCGTAATATCACCTTCGATCAGCTGGTGGCGGCCTACCGTGAATCCACCAAAGCGCTGGTGGAAGGTGGCGCAGATCTGATTCTGATTGAGACCGTTTTTGACACCCTGAATGCGAAAGCGGCGGTGTTTGCGGTGAAAGAAGAGTTTGAAGCGCTGGGCGTTGACCTGCCGATCATGATTTCCGGCACCATCACCGACGCCTCTGGCCGTACGCTTTCCGGCCAGACTACCGAAGCCTTTTATAACTCGCTGCGCCACGCCGAGGCGCTCACTTTTGGCCTTAACTGCGCACTGGGGCCAGATGAACTGCGCCAGTACGTCCAGGAACTGTCGCGGATTGCCGAATGCTACGTCACCGCGCACCCGAACGCCGGCCTGCCGAACGCTTTCGGCGAGTATGACCTCGACGCCGACACCATGGCGAAACAGATTCGCGAATGGGCGGAAGCGGGCTTCCTGAATATCGTTGGCGGCTGCTGCGGCACCACGCCGGAGCATATTGCGGCGATGAGCCGCGCCGTTGCCGGTTTGTCGCCGCGCCAGCTGCCGGATATCCCGGTGGCCTGCCGCCTTTCCGGCCTGGAGCCGCTGAACATTGGTGACGATAGCCTGTTTGTCAACGTCGGCGAACGTACTAACGTCACCGGCTCGGCCAAATTTAAACGGCTGATCAAAGAAGAGAAATACAGCGAAGCGCTGGATGTCGCCCGTCAGCAGGTAGAAAGCGGCGCGCAGATTATTGATATCAATATGGATGAGGGGATGCTCGACGCCGAAGCGGCGATGGTGCGTTTCCTCAGCCTGATTGCCGGTGAGCCGGACATTGCCCGTGTACCAATCATGATCGACTCCTCCAAATGGGAGGTTATCGAAAAAGGGCTGAAGTGCATTCAGGGTAAAGGCATCGTCAACTCTATTTCGATGAAAGAGGGCGTGGAAGCCTTTATTCATCATGCGAAGTTGCTACGTCGCTATGGCGCCGCAGTGGTGGTGATGGCTTTTGATGAGCAGGGGCAGGCCGATACCCGCGAGCGTAAAATCGAAATTTGCCGCCGAGCCTACAAAATTTTGACCGAAGAGGTAGGCTTTCCGCCGGAAGACATCATCTTCGACCCGAATATCTTCGCCGTCGCCACCGGTATTGAAGAGCACAACAACTACGCGCAGGACTTTATCGGCGCTTGTGAAGACATCAAACGCGAGCTGCCGCACGCGCTGATCTCCGGCGGCGTGTCTAACGTGTCCTTCTCGTTCCGCGGCAACGACCCGGTACGTGAGGCTATCCACGCGGTATTCCTCTACTACGCCATCCGCAACGGCATGGACATGGGCATCGTCAACGCCGGGCAACTGGCGATTTATGACGATCTGCCCGCCGAGCTGCGCGATGCGGTTGAAGATGTCATTCTTAACCGTCGCGATGACGGCACCGAGCGTTTGCTGGAACTGGCGGAGAAATATCGCGGCAGTAAAACCGACGAGGCCGCCAGTGCCCAGCTGGCGGAATGGCGTAGCTGGGACGTGAAAAAGCGTCTCGAATACTCGCTGGTGAAAGGCATTACCGAGTTTATCGAACAGGATACCGAAGAAGCCCGTCAGCAGGCCGCCCGCCCGATTGAGGTGATTGAAGGGCCGCTGATGGACGGCATGAACGTGGTCGGCGACCTGTTCGGCGAAGGGAAAATGTTCCTGCCGCAGGTGGTGAAATCCGCTCGCGTGATGAAACAAGCGGTGGCCTACCTGGAGCCGTTTATTGAAGCCAGCAAAGAAAAAGGCTCCAGCAACGGCAAGATGGTCATCGCCACCGTGAAGGGCGATGTGCACGACATTGGCAAGAACATTGTCGGCGTGGTGCTGCAATGCAACAACTACGAAATCGTCGATCTCGGCGTGATGGTGCCAGCGGAGAAAATCCTCAGAACGGCGCGTGAAGTGAATGCCGATCTGATTGGTCTTTCCGGGCTTATCACCCCGTCGCTGGACGAAATGGTCAACGTGGCGAAAGAGATGGAGCGTCAGGGCTTTACTATCCCGCTACTGATCGGCGGCGCAACCACTTCGAAAGCGCATACGGCGGTGAAAATCGAGCAGAACTACAGCGGTCCGACGGTCTACGTGCAGAATGCTTCGCGTACCGTGGGCGTGGTGGCGGCGCTACTCTCCGACACCCAGCGTGATGACTTTGTCGCCCGTACCCGCAAAGAGTACGAAACCGTGCGTATTCAGCACGCCCGCAAAAAACCGCGCACGCCGCCGGTCACGCTGGAAGCGGCGCGCGATAACGATCTGGCATTCGATTGGGAACGCTACACCCCGCCGGTAGCCCACCGTCTGGGCGTGCAGGAGGTGGAAGCCAGCATCGAAACTCTGCGCAACTACATCGACTGGACGCCGTTCTTTATGACCTGGTCGCTGGCCGGCAAATACCCGCGCATTCTGGAAGATGAGGTGGTGGGCGTTGAGGCGCAGCGTTTGTTTAAAGACGCCAATGATATGCTGGATAAACTGAGCGCCGAGAAACTGTTGAATCCGCGTGGCGTGGTGGGCCTGTTCCCGGCGAACCGCATCGGCGATGACATCGAAATCTATCGCGACGAAACCCGTACTCATGTTCTGACGGTCAGCCACCACCTGCGCCAGCAGACCGAGAAAGTCGGTTTTGCCAACTACTGTCTGGCGGATTTTGTTGCGCCGAAACTGAGCGGCAAAGCGGATTACATCGGTGCTTTCGCGGTGACCGGCGGTCTGGAGGAGGATGCGCTGGCGGACGCCTTCGAAGCGCAGCATGACGACTACAACAAGATCATGGTGAAAGCGATTGCCGACCGTCTGGCGGAAGCGTTTGCCGAGTACCTGCATGAGCGTGTACGTAAGGTTTACTGGGGATATGCGCCGAACGAGAGCCTGAGTAACGACGAATTAATCCGCGAAAACTACCAGGGGATTCGCCCGGCGCCGGGTTATCCTGCCTGTCCGGAACATACCGAAAAAGGCACTATCTGGCAGCTACTGGATGTCGAAAAACACACCGGGATGAAGCTCACCGAATCTTTCGCCATGTGGCCTGGCGCGTCGGTCTCCGGCTGGTACTTCAGCCATCCTGAGAGCAAATACTTCGCGGTAGCGCAGATCCAACGCGATCAGGTGACAGATTATGCTTTCCGTAAAGGAATGAGCGTTGAGGATGTTGAGCGGTGGCTGGCGCCGAACCTGGGTTACGATGCGGACTGATTCATAAAATCGTCACTTTTCCTTACAACATACAAGGCACTCATTGGGTGCCTTGTCTCTTTCTTACAATTAAACCCTTATACTGAAGGAAGGCTCTACGCTGAATTTGCCGGATGGCGGCGTAAACGCCTTATCCAGCATACCGTATTACGTATGATAAGCCCGGTGGCGTGCAACGCCACCAGGCCTTAACGCTGTGCGCCATCAGGCAATTTATCGCAAGTGAGCTTCAGGAAAACGTATAACGATAAGGAGAACCTGACGCCGTGTTAACTTTGCTCCATCTACTTTCTGCCGTTGCGCTGTTGGTATGGGGAACACATATCGTTCGTACTGGCGTAATGCGCGTGTTTGGCGCGCGTCTACGCACTGTCCTCAGCCGCAGCGTGGAAAAGAAACCGCTCGCCTTTTGTGCGGGTATCGGTGTTACCGCGCTGGTACAAAGCAGTAACGCCACCACTTTATTGGTAACGTCGTTTGTCGCCCAGGATCTTGTCGCCCTGACGCCAGCTCTGGTGATTGTGCTGGGCGCTGATGTGGGTACTGCGCTAATGGCGCGTATTCTCACCTTTGATTTGTCGTGGCTATCGCCGCTGCTGATTTTTATTGGCGTGATTTTCTTTTTGGGACGTAAGCAGTCCCGCGCCGGGCAGCTTGGTCGCGTCGGTATCGGGCTTGGCCTGATTCTACTGGCGCTGGAGCTGATTGTGCAGGCAGTGACGCCGATCACTCAAGCTAATGGCGTGCAGGTCATTTTCGCGTCGCTGACGGGCGACATTATGCTGGATGCGCTGATTGGCGCGATGTTCGCTATTATCAGTTATTCCAGCCTGGCGGCGGTGTTGCTGACAGCAACCCTGACGGCGGCGGGGATTATATCGTTCCCGGTGGCGTTGTGCCTGGTCATCGGCGCCAATCTGGGATCGGGCCTGTTGGCGATGCTCAACAACAGCGCCGCCAATGCTGCCGCGCGTCGCGTAGCGCTCGGCAGCCTATTGTTCAAATTGATCGGCAGCCTGGTCATCCTGCCGTTTGTCCATCCGCTGGCGAATCTGATGGATGAGCTACCGCTACCGAAATCAGAGCTGGTGATCTATTTCCACGTTTTCTATAACCTGGTGCGCTGCCTGGCGATGGTGCCATTTGCCGAGCTGATGGCGCGTTTTTGTAAACGAATTATTCGTGATGAGCCTGAACTGGATACCCATCTGAAGCCGAAACATCTGGATGTCAGCGCGCTGGATACGCCAACGCTGGCTCTGGCTAATGCTGCCCGTGAGGTGTTGCGCATTGGCGATGCGATGGAACAGATGATGGAAGGGCTAAAAAAGGTCATGCACGGCGAACCGCGTGAAGAGAAAGCGCTGCGCAAGCTGGCGGATGACGTTAACGTGCTCTACACCGCGATTAAGCTTTATCTGGCGCGAATGCCGAAAGACGAGCTGGCGGCGGAGGAGTCCCGCCGGTGGGCGGAGATTATTGAGATGGCCCTGAACCTCGAACAGGCGTCGGATATTATCGAGCGAATGGGCAGTGAGATTGCCGACAAGTCGCTGGCGGCGCGTCGGGCATTTTCAGAAGAAGGATTGAAAGAGCTGGATGCGCTTTACGATCAACTGCTCAGTAATCTGCAACTGGCGATGTCGGTCTTTTTCTCCGGCGATGTCACCAGCGCCCGTCGGTTGCGCCGCAGTAAACATCGCTTCCGTATACTTAATCGCCGATACTCACATGCGCATGTCGACCGCCTGCACCAGCAGAACGTGCAAAGCATTGAAACCAGCTCGCTTCATTTAGGGCTGCTGGGCGATATGAAGCGTCTTAACTCACTGTTCTGTTCGGTCGCCTATAGCGTACTGGAACAACCGGATCAGGACGAGGAACGGGGCGAGTATTAAGTGAAATGCCGGGTGGCGGCGTAAACGTCTTCCGGCCTACGGAGAACATGCGCGTAGGCCCGCCATTCGGCATTCAATGTGGCCTGGGATTAAAAGCGATGACCCGCTTCCAGCGCCACGGCCTCTTCGCCCGCTTTAAACACCCAGGTGGTATTCGGGCCGCCGAGAACCGCCTGTCCGTTGCTCACCTGAATCCAGTTACCTTCCGGCAAACCAATCACTGTCAGTTCCGGCGCGACCACCAGCAGTTCGCGAATACGCTGCTCGCGGGTCTCGCCCTTATGACCTTCCGGCAAGGCGTTAGTGAAGTGAGGATTAATTTGCAGCGGGAACAGATCCAGCGCGTCGAAACCGTTTGGATCGACGATCGGCATATCGTTGGTCGTGCGGATAGTCGGGCAGGCAAGGTTGGCGCCCGCGCTCCAGCCGATATACAGCGCGCCGCGTTTTACCCTGTCCGCCACCGGCGCCAGCAGCCCGCGTTCACGCGATTCTTTCAGTAGCTGGAAGGTATTTCCGCCGCCGACAATAATGATTTCCGCTTTCTCAATCGCCGCAAGCGGATCGGCGACACGATGAATCCCTGTGACGTTTATCCCTAATGGCGCAAGTACCTCTGCGGTTTTATCCGTGTACTCGTCCCATGTTTGCGTGACGCCGGCAAACGGAATAAACACGGCTGAACGTCGACCGTTCAATTGATTCGCTATCAGCGGCAGAGCGTGTTCCAGCCAGGCTTTACCCGGCAGCGTCGAGTTACTTAATAAAAGCAGTTCCATTACTTCTCCACCTCATCAGGAAATGTCGAAACGTAATAATGCTACCATTATCCATTTAATGTCTTACTGATATGGCTCATGATGTTACGCGTGTTACAGGCAAAGCGCGGTCGCTAAAAGTGACGCAAGGCCAGATCTGCCATCTGGTATCGCCTGAAAAATTACAGGTATAATCCGCAAAATTATTTAACACGTTTAGAGACGAAAATGGCAAAACTGACCTTACAAGAGCAACTGCTACAAGCGGGATTAGTGACCAGCAAAAAAATGGCCAAAGTCCAACGCACGGCTAAAAAATCACGCGTTCAGGCTCGTGAGGCCAGAGAGGCGGTGGAAGAAAATAAAAAGGCGCAACTTGAGCGTGATAAACAACTCAGTGAACAGCAAAAACAAGCGGTTTTAGCGAAAGAGTTTAAAGCTCAGGTTAAGCAACTTATTGAAATGAATAGAATCAATGTATCTAAAGGCGATATTGGTTTTAACTTCACCGATAATAACGTCATCAAAAAAATAGACGTGGATAAGCTCACCCAGACGCAACTGATTAATGGGCGTCTCGCGATTGCGCGTTTGGTTATCAATAACAGCGGTGAATGTGAATATGCGATTATTCCCGCGAGCGTCGCCGATAAAATCGCACAACGAGATGCGGACAGTATTGTCGTAAACAGTGCGCTGAGTCAGGAAGAGCAGGACGAAGATGATCCGTATGCCGATTTTAAAGTTCCTGACGATTTGATGTGGTAAGTCACATTCCCGACGTTTATGTAGAAAAATTTCTCAGAGAGTAAATATGCTGACCGACACATCTACCCGGCTTAATAAATATATCAGTGAAAGCGGCATCTGTTCGCGTCGCGAGGCGGACCGTTTTATCGAACAGGGCAATGTTTTTATCAACGGCAAACGCGCCGCCATTGGCGATCAGGTGGTCGCCGGGGATGTTGTTAAAGTAAATGGTCGGTTGATTGAGCCGCGAGAAGCGGATGATTTAGTGCTGATTGCGCTGAATAAACCGGTTGGCATTGTCAGTACCACTGAAGACGGCGAACGCGACAATATTGTCGATTTTGTGAACCACAGCAAACGTATCTTCCCGATTGGTCGTCTGGATAAAGACTCGCAGGGGCTGATATTTCTGACTAACCACGGCGATCTGGTCAATAAGATTCTGCGTGCCGGTAACGATCACGAAAAAGAGTATCTGGTGACGGTGGATAAACCGATTACCGACGAGTTTATTCGCGGTATGGGCGCTGGCGTGCCGATTCTGGGTACCGTCACCAAAAAATGTAAGGTGAAAAAAGAGGCGCCGTTTGTCTTTCGCATTACCCTGGTGCAGGGATTAAACCGTCAGATCCGCCGTATGTGTGAATACTTTGGTTATGAAGTGACGAAACTGGAGCGTACGCGCATTATGAACGTCAGCCTGAGCGGGATTCCGCTGGGCGAGTGGCGCGACCTGACGGACGATGAGCTGATCGATCTGTTTAAGTTGATTGAGCGTTCCTCTTCCGAAGCCAAACCAAAGGCCAAAGCGAAGCCGAAGACCACGGGTATTAAGCGACCGGTCGTGGCGATCGAAAAAAGCAATGAGAAAGCACGCCCGACATCAAGCGGTAAGCGCTTTACCTCGCCGGGACGAAAGAAGAAAGGGCGTTAACGTCTGCCGCGCGTCGGCGTATTCGCCGACCAGGAGAATGACGCTTCCGTATCGGGTTTATACGCCTGCTTTTTCTTCAACTGGCGGGCTTTTTTCGCTTCAGCCTCACGCAGCGCCATCAGCTTATCGATGTACTCCTTTTTTACGCTGTTGGTCTCAGAATTGGTCAGCGGACGACCGTGTGCAATACGGGCGCGGTCCAGCAACGTTTTCAGTTCGCGCTGTTCGCGCTCGGTCATCTCTTTTTGGGTAATGCGGGGGAGTGCCATACGGGTGCCCTCAGTTAGCCGATGCATTTAGTCTACGGCAATACGCAACGGGCGGATAGCGTGTAAGCCGGGTAAGCTTGCGCCACCCGGCAATATTTTAATTTACCTTTGCCGTTTCGCCCGATTTTTCAACAATCGGTTTCCCGGACCAGTAACCAGCCAGTAGTGACCCTGAAAGGTTGTGCCACACTGAGAACAGCGCGCCAGGCAGCGCTGCGAGCGGGCCAAAGTAGATTTTACCCAATGCAGCAGCAAGACCAGAGTTCTGCATCCCGACTTCGATCGCCAGCGTTCGACAGGTTGACTCATCAAAACCGAACAGACGTCCACCCCAGTAGCCGCCAAGCAGGCCAAGGGTGTTATGCAGGATCACCGCGATGATCACCATAAAGCCGACGGAGGCGATATGTGAAGCTGAACCCGCGACCACCGCGCTGATGATTGCCAAAATGCACACCATCGAGAATGCTGGCAGATAAGGTTTTACCGCTTTCACTACGCGCGGAAACAGATGGTGAATCACCAGCCCCAGCGTGATTGGAATGACCACAATCTGTAGAATGCTCAGCAGCATACCCATCACGTCGACTTGAATATGGGCATCGACGTACAGGCGCGTGAGTAGTGGTGTGGCGACCACGCCGACCAGCGTGGAGACCGATGAAATGGTGACTGAGAGCGCGACGTCTCCCTTCGCCAGATAGATCATTACGTTAGAGGCGGTGCCGCTGGCTACGCTGCCGACCAGTACCATCCCGGCGGACAGATCTGGCGGCATCTTAAACAGCAACGCCAGCAGCCATGCCGCAAGCGGCATTACCAGATAGTGCAGGAATATCCCTGCGGCGACAGGGGCTGGTCGGGAGAGCACGCGTTTAAAGTCGTCAACGTTAAGATGGACCCCCATACCGAACATAATCAACATCAGTAGTGTCGCGACCCACGGCCCAACAGGAGTAAAGGTGGATGGTGTGTAATACGCAATGAGAGAGAGCAGCAGCGCCCATAACGGGAACAGCCGGGTAATGACGGCGAGCATGTTGTTTTCCTTGCAAGTATGTTGTGTTTGTTATCAACGGGTCAGGATCGAGCCAGACCATAGTTATTGTTTATCGCGTGAAGGAAGATTATTCAAACAAATTACGCTCATGATCCAGTGTGGGCACGTGGCAGGCTGGATGACGCGCCTGCGTCGCCATCCGGCAACGTATCGCCCGATGGCGCTTACGCTACCGTATTAGAAATATATAGAGGTTCTGGTGGCGTAAAGAAAAGCGCCGGCATTGAAGAGAAGGAAGCTTTAACGCAGTGATAACTTATATTGTTTCACTTTGCTTTGGATTGTGTTTTTTAAACTAAAGTAAGGCACCCAGGGCAATGCTGTGTTCCAGGGGCGAGGGGAACCATGAAAACAGACTATGCTTGCTCCGTCAGGTAATTTTCCATTACCTGTCCCATCGTATAGTTCAGGGTTAAAACCAATCATTTTTGGTGTTGCTATATTAGCTTTGTAACTAATAATTCTTCCGGGTAAGATGTTTTGCCATCTTTCAGCATCTTGACATATTCTGCCGATAAATCCTTGATCGCCATGATAGGGTGGGGTTCTTATGGCATTGATTTCCTTTTCAGGATTTTTCATAAATTCATCCCACACATTTTTTTTGCGGGTGCAGGAATAAACATAATACCTGTTGCTGGCGCAACTGAAGCACCATGCTGAGAAAAGTCATTAAGTAATGTTATTTTTTTCATAGTTGTCAGAGGAGTAATATCTCCCACAATAACGCTATCTATATCAATATAGAGAATATCCTTATTACCAAGAACAGGATGCAGTGGATTGAAAAGTTCTAGTTTTGCCCACCATCCTGGCCAATCATACAAAAGAGGCGCTGTATTTACTCCTTTTATCTTTAGCGCATCTGTTAAACAAACAGAATCATAACCTTTGAGCTGCTTATGTAACCATTGAGCATGTTTTGTGGTGAAGTCTTTGCTTTGTCTGAGCACAGAAACAATAATCATTATATTCCCCTGTGAATATTAGGTGTTTTTAGCCGTGTTCCACTATATTTAATGTGCTTTATATTGCAACAAAATTAGTGTTCATATGGTTATTGAAGTTTAATTACATTCAAGATGTGAATGTAATTAATTTGTTTATAATGTTATTAATATATGTAATGTAAGTTGATAAATGGTTTAGTGATTGTTTTGTCTTTTATATTTCCATGGGGAGATATAAAATAAGAGTTGGGATGGGAGTGATCTTATTTCCCCTTTTTGTTTCTGGTGGTTTTTACGTTGCTGAATTGGATTAAACACTTCAGTGTTTAAAGCGTGAGGTCTGCAGTATTTTTATCCATCTTCTCAGGCAACCGAGAGGCGGGTGTCCCGGAGTTGGACAGACTGCAGTGATGTTACGAGAACGATGCCCGATAGCGTTTACGCTACCGGGTCTTACTAAACGCTCTATCAGAATAGTGATGTAGACATCAGGTCAGAGAATGAACTTAACAATCATTCACAAAAGAAATGTTTTATTTTTAGTCTATTAACCAGACGAGAAAAGCCTATAAAATATTTCAATATTAAGATTTAGATTAATCCCATTTTTTGTGATTTATTAATGGGATTACTTCTGATGTTTTTTTGTAATATATATGCTATTTGCTGGAATGCTTTTATTTACAAATGACATTGCTCCAATAGTAACATTATCACCGATAGTAATAGAGCCTATAATGCAGGTGTTTGCTCCTATATCTACATTATTGCCAATAATAATGAAATCATCTTCTTTTAAACCTTGCTTGTTTCCTACTGTTGTATTTTGCTTAAGCGATAAATTACAACCGATACGAGCCTTTTTCGTGATGACGATCCCCATGTGATGCGGAATATCCAAACCATAGCCGATTACTGCTCCCAGCTCTATATCAATTCCAAATTTGGAATTTAGCTTGCGATTAATCCATAATCCAGTTTTTTTCTGTTTTTTTGAGCCATAGATATACATCTCATTTGCCAGACGCCACCAAAATAAAAAGTTACGACGGCGATTGTTATTGGCCTGCATAAGTAATCGACATAATGAAAATTCATTCCTGCGAATAATCTCATGCCGCCAGTATTCCCGTAATCCACTTCCTTTTTTAGATATGGAAAATAATAAGCAATGTAAGAGTTTGATTTTTTCTTCCTCCAATGAAGAAAGCTAGCTTGTTAAATAAATGTTATTATCGTAGGGGGTTCACATATCAATTGGTAAAAATACTATAAGATGGTTTTTTATAATACTTCATTTGCTATGCAAACTGAACATTTGATGCTAAAAAATAAATAATAAAGGGTATTACTTTAATTCAACATCGCCGGGCTTTATACCCGGCGAGAGATTCAACAATCGTATTGCCAGCTACTGACTAAGGCATAAAGGTGGCTGGGGGAGTAGCGCCAGCTATCGTTTAGTCCGAGAAACTCAGCGCAAAACTCGCTGCAAAACAGTTTATCTTTGCGCTCCCGGTTATACAGCGCGATACCAAGCGCGCCCTGCCAGTCATAGCGTTTGCCGTTGTGTTTGCGGAAAAAGACTTCCACTTCCGGCAACGTGGCCTTTAACGGTAGCTTATCCCACTTATCGTCCGGTAACGGTATTATCTTTCCCCGCACGCCGCGATCGCGAAACGACGCGGAGTAACAGAGGTATTCATTACCGCCGTGTTCTACCGCCAGTTCACAGTGAGAGTAGATACCGCGCGTGACTTTGCGCGTGAGCCAGTCGACAAACCTGGCGATGCCGCGATACTCCGATCGCCCCTTATAGCAAGCGAGCCAGACGGTGGTTTGACTCATGGCTGCCAGCCTGATGAATAGTCGTAGTCGAGCACTTCCTGGATATCCCCCAGCGCTTCTACCGCCGCAATATGCCGCTGCGCGTTGGCAAACAGGTGCATATCGTGATCCATAGTGACGGTTTCAAACTGCGCGGCGATGTCGTTGGTCAGTTCAGTCAAACCGTTATTTTTGGTCTGCCACATTAACCCTGCCGGAATCTGCTTTGTCTGACCCATTCTGGTGAGTGACATTTGCTGAATACGGCTGTTAGCATCGCTGTGGAAATGGTTGCCGTCGATAACGATATAATCGGCGGTAACATCATCACGGTGAGCTTTGATTTGCTGAATTTTGGCTGCTTTAGCATCAGTAATTGAAGGTTGCCATGTTTCACCGTTCCAGCGATCAAATTTGCTCATCGGGGAAATTATAGTGACATTTTCAAAGAGTCCCCCCAGTTCGGTAATATTCACTTGGTGACCGGACTCTTTATCATAAACGATCTGTCCACGATGATCTTCGACTAATTGCCATTCTTCACCAAGCCAAACGGGTGTGAATCCTAGTTTTATTTCTGGAGGCTGTACTTGCGTACAATTACCCGGTAATCCGGTGTTTGGCGCAATATATGCATCGGATTCACCAATGTATTCATTGGTATCCGATGAAAAATTAAAAACGGATAAAACCTGTGGTTCATTTGAAAAAGTAAACATAATTATGCGAGCCTCACGATATAGTTAAACGCGATATTTTTAACGGTGTTTTCTGCATCGCCTGTAGAGTTAATGGTTAGAGTATGGTTATGCGTTCCCAAAGTAATAGAGTGTGTATGTGTACCCATCGTTATCGTATGTGTATGTGAGCCCATCACTACCGCATGTGTATGCGCTCCCATTGTTACAGAGTGATAATGATTACCGGATGAACTTGTTGGAGATGAGGTTGCCGCAGGGCCACCATCTGCAAGGGCAAACTGTGTTCCAATTTTGGAACCTGCCGAATCTTGATGTCCAGCTGCTGTATGTGTATGTGCTCCAGTAGAACTAGTAGACTTTGTTCCATAGTTGAATGATGAAGTTGTTTTCGAACCTAAATCAGCGCCGTTCGTTGTTTTGGTTCCGTGATCGAATAGCGATGATGTTTGAGTTCCAAGATCGGTGAATCCTGTTGTTGCTGTATGTGTATGTGTATGTGATTTAATACTATCCTGCTCTTGAGATAAGATAACACGTCCATTCGCCGATTTACCTTTAATTATCCACCCTCGCATATCAGGAAGTATACCCGAAGGATATACCGTAGCCAGTTTAGGATATATAGTTTTATTAAATGCTTGCCCAGCCATTACTGCATAGCCGGAAGGCACAGAATCTGAAGGCCATGGGATCGGTGCACCAACAGGATATGCCTCAGCACCAAGTGCTTTATCTATTGCTGCCTTTACCGCTTTTGGCGTTGCAGCCAGTACTTCACTGGTACTATCAGTAGCACTACTAAGCTGAACAATTCCTTTTTGCGTCAGCGTGCCGTCCGGAACGCCAGTGATCTGGTTCCAGGTATGCGTTTGATTACGCGCTTCCGCCATTGCCGCTTTCACCGCCTTTGGCGTGGCCGCTTTGGTTTCGTCATCGCTGTCGGTGGCGTTACTGAGCTGCGTAAACCCTTTCTGCGTTAATGTCGCATCCGGGTGATTTGTCGAATGTTCATGCTCGTCCAGCCGGACATCCACATAGTCGCGCGTCGCCAGCACAATGCTCGGATCGACCGTCAGCGTCACCGCCGTGGTGTTGGAGACCTCCATAATCAGGCGGATACAGACCTGCTTGCCGCAGCCGCCGGGCAACAGCGGTTTGTAAGATTCCGGGAATTTGCCGATGGCGATTAGCTCGCCCTCGTCGTCGAACACGCCCACTTCACGCACATACCAGCCGCCAACGTCCTCCGGCAGCACCAGTTCGGCAATCAGCCAGTTGGGATTATTCGGTGCAACGGTCAGCGTATTCATCTCGCCGCGCCAGACTTCGTGGCGTAAATTGGTCTGGCTGGCGGTCGGTTCATAATACTGTCCGCCGCCGTCGCCAACCGCCATCTTTTGCAGATGTAGCTGTTTTTTGTCCGCAAGGGCGCTGGCGATTTTCGCCATTCCCCTGTCGGTCAGGAGGGTATAAAACTCATTATCCATAATTACTCCGGGTAAATAGATGTAATTTCAAGGCTCCATTGCCCTGTACCGAAATAGAACGGTTTAGTTTGTTGAACTTCCAGAACCTGGAAGGGTAAGACGGTCGTTATTTCTCCACCGTAAAGCGCGCTGCCGATAACAGGAATAGCGCTTTGGTTAATTATCCAGACAATTAACGCTTCCAGCTTTGAGCGCACGTTCTTATACTCATGAATAAGATCGACCAGATTATTAAACAGATTTTCATCCATGCCCTGATTGATTAGCTTAATTTCAACCTTGAAGAAATAAGCTTTACCGCCATACTCAAACCATTCGGAAATCGTGCCGGGTAAGGATAATATTTCCAGTACACGGCGAACGGCCCAGGGAGTTCCTTTATATTTATGCAGTTCAATCGCCTGTTTGATTAACTCTCGTTTCTCCTGTTCATTGGCGGCAAATAGCCAGCCCTCCAGCCCCTGAACATGAAACTGTCCGGCCAACGAGGGCAGTGCCGAGGCATCAACGATATCCACCAGATAGACCAGCAACGCCGTCAGGTCGATTTGCGCAAAGCGTTCGGCGGCAATATTTGCCAGAACCGAGAAACGTTCGTCGCTGGCCAGCGGCGGCGGCAGAAGCAGTTTATCCATCGCTGACTCCGGCAATCGTCACGTCAATAGCCGTACATTCCGCCCATTCGTGCGCCTGCAATACCTTTTTCGCGGGCATATCCAGCGCGACGTCGTAAACGCCATCCACTTGTAGCACTTTAATTATCTGGTTTGGCACAATGTCCTGGCCCAGCCGGGTCTGGCGCGAGCGCGTCCATGTATTAATCGCTTCACGCGCGGCGGCAAGCGTCGTCTCCTGATCGGCGGTGGTAAACAGCGTCAACCGGGCGCGGATCTGATAAGCCACGCGCGGAGAACATTTAGCGCTCACCTTATCGGTTAGCGGGCGCTTTTTCTCTTTGCTCACCTCCCGTTCGATCTGGGCAAGAAGCTCCGGCCCCGGCAGACCATTTAGGGTCAGCGGATAGAGTTCCACGCAGCCTTCCGCCAGCCCTTCATCCGGCCCCAGCACCGCCACGTCGATAATCGACTGGCTGACCGAGAGCGTATGGAAGCGATAGGCGCCATAGCTGCCCGCGTTGCTGAAACTTTCCGGCGCTAGCTGGACGCGTTTACGTAGCGCGTCGTCGTTCTCTTCGCCGCAGCCGCCACTTGAGGCCGTCAGATTGGTGACGCTGAGATCGTAATTGCCCACCCGATCCACCAGCGCGCTGATTTGCGCAGGTTGCCAGTTATTGCCGGATTCACCGGTTGCTACACAGGTTGCAGTTACCGCAACGCTCAGGCTGCCCGCAGACAACAGAACATCTTCGTCGGTGGCGAACATCACGCTATCCGACGCGCTGGCGCGGGTACCCTGTGGAATCACCAGGTTACTTTTAGCCGCTGTCGTGACGGAAAACTGTAGCGTGGTTTTCGCCGCCTGAGTGGGCAGACGGTGAACGCCAACCAGCTCGCCTAAATAATCCAGCATCGGCGCGCGGGAATACGCGACCAGGTTTTGCTTCGCTGCCTCCTGGATGGCGATGCGGACAAGGTTTTCACGATAAGCAAACAGGTCAATGAGCAGCCGCTCAGCCTGCGCCGGATAGAGTTTTTTACCGCTGGCTTCTTCATATTGCGCAATCATCTCGCTGGTGATTTGCGCGGGATCGCGGTCAATAAAGTCGGGTTCGGCTATCGCCATAACACCTCCGTTGAGTTGATTACGCCGTCTGCGGCGCGCCATTGCACGCGTAACGTCAGGTGTTCGCCGTCAATCGTCGGCGTCACCTTCAGCAACCGGCAGCGGGGTTCCCACATGCGAATCGCTTCCACCGACTCCCGAACAACGTGCGGAATAGCCCGCTCGATCGGGTAATCGATATAGCGCCACAGATTGCTGCCAAAAAGCGGCCTGTGGGGATCGCTGCCGCGCGGCGTGCGCAGAATGATGTGTATTGCCTGATGAATATCATCCAGCCCGCAGACGTATTCTTCAGGACGTTGCAAGGCAGGTTGCCAGTGCAGGGTCGAGGGTCGTGTTTTCGTGTTCATGAGGCTATTTTCGCCTTCCGGCGGGGGGAGAGATATTAAAGCGCTTTAAGGAAATAATTGATGGCGGGGTCAGAATGTGTTTTGCCCGGCGGCGCTTCTGCGCTTACCGGGCCTGTGTTGATGCACATTTTGTTAAATGGCGAAGATCGCGTTTTACGTAAAGTTAAAATGAAATTGCTGTAATTTCACCTTTGCCTACAGAAGCGTAGTACCAGAATTCATCATTGATTTCTGCGTGCTTCATTTTTTCAACTGGAATCGTTTTCTGCCGTCCATTAACCGAGAGTGTGATCGAACCCGTTAGCTGCTCCCGGCTGATAATAGCGAAATCCCCGCGGGTGTTGCTATAAGCCGTCGTTTCATTGGAAAGGCTGTGCTTCGCTCCATTAGCGATTACAGAATAATCAAAATTGACTTTCTTTTTGAAAATAGCTTGTACATGATAATACTCGCCGTAAACAGCAGGATCATGGAATAAACCAAAATGACCACCGCTATTTTGCAATTTGACGAAATAATAGTCAGGGATGATAAACTCCTGCTTACCTGCCGCTATTTCTTTAGTAATGATTTTTTGTCTTACGATTTCCTGTCCGGCCGTTTTTTTATAACCGTTAAGCATCAATGAATAGGACCAAAGGAATACGATACCACAGAGGACAGTCACGGCAGTTACGCCGACGACTCCAGCCTTAACGCCACTTTTCAACAGGGCGTAAGCGATGAAGGAGATAGCTAAAAGGAAAAACATAAACGTACCGTTCATAACCCGATCGGGGTAGGACGGCGACGCGAACATGATTAAGGAAGTGCCAATACCTATACATACGACTAACGCAGCGCAGATAAGGGACGTTTTATCAATTTTGGCGCGAATCTGCTTATTGAATATGACCAGTAAGACCAGCAATAACAAAACAACATAAGCTATCCAGATCAGCGCCAGATGGTTATGAACGCGTTCTGTTAAGTGAATGAAAATACGTTCAAAAATCGGCCTTCCATACCAGAATTCTTTTCCGCTGGCGCGGATGAAATTGCCCGGAGAAAGTATCAATACGCATGAACCTGCGATTGCACAGAGACTATAAACTATCTTATTGCGCGAAACAGATTTGTTTTGCCATAACTCGTATGCAATGGCCAGAACAGAAATAAGCGAGACGAAAGGTGAGACGCTTTCATTGGAACAGCCTGCCATAAAGCTTAGTAATGCAACCCACGGGCTGATCGCTTTACTGTTTTTTATTGTTATGGTGTAAAAGAAGAACAGCCATGCAACAACGAACAGATTCGTCCACAAATAATTCGCAGCACCAACGATCCAGAAAGTGGTTTGACCCAAATTCGGGTTCGAAATCCAGTAAGTGAAGAATATTAGTGGGAATAATAAGTAGTCGGATTTATTCCAGCGTAATGTGCCTGAGGGTGTCTTCACAATGAAATAACAAAATACCAGTGTCGAAACGGCAGCGCTGATGGAATACACGAGTTGAGAACGTGTATACAGGATGAGTGCGCTGGTGTAATCAGCTATAATCCTGCCACTCCAGGTCATATAATGATGAAAATGTGATTCCGGCGAAATTCCTAAAAGGTAATAGCGGTAATCATCAGAGTGAATGGGGGTATACCATTCAATAAGAAAAATGGCCAAAAAAGCCAGTAGTATCATCGCCGTTTTCGGTAATATCTTGAGCATAGTAATCATTATTCCATCATTGTTTTTTTGTTTTTCACGATATAGCGGGGTCTTTGCTTCACCTCCGTGTAAACGCGTCCGATATATTCACCCATGATGCCTATGCCGATAAGCTGGATGCCGCCTAAGAAGAGAATCGCGGTCATAAGCGAAGGATAACCAGGAACAGGGTTTCCCCACATCAATTTATCAATGATCATCCACATGGCATATATCAGGGAGAGGGCAGAAACGCTCACTCCTATATACGTCCAGATACGCAAAGGGAAAGTAGAAAAACTTGTAATCCCCTCCAGCGCCAGGTTCCAGAGTTTCCAGCCATTAAATTTTGAGCTACCTGCGACACGTTCAGCACGGGCATATTCGACAACATCTGTTTGACCTCCAACCCATGAAAGTATACCTTTCATGAAAAGGTTACGTTCTGGTAATAGCTTGATATTTTCTACAATCTCGCGCGACATCAATCGAAAATCACCGACATTCTCTTCAATCTTTGGCGTACTGATTTTGTTATGCAGCCTGTAGAACCACTCAGCGCTTTTACGCTTCAGGTGGCCATCCGTTGAACGATCGATACGCTTAGCCAGCACCATTTCTGCACCAGCCTGCCATTTATTGATCAAATGTGGGATTACTTCGATGGGATCTTGTAAATCAACATCGATAGGGATCACCACATCTCCGGTCGCGTAATCCAATCCGGCAAAAAGTGCAGGTTCTTTACCAAAATTGCGGGTAAATGAGATCGGAACAACAAGAGGATCGGCAACAGCTAATGCGCTGATGATTGATTCAGTCGCATCGTGACTCCCATCATTAACGAAGATAATCTCAACGTTATAAGGTTTAAGTGAACTGTATTCTCTGACCGTTTTATAGAAAATAGGGATCGCGTCCTCTTCATTAAAGACGGGAACCACTAATGAAATTTTCATTTCTCATTCCTGAAAACAATGAATCTGGAATATAAAAATCCGCAAATAAGGCTAATTGCGGAAAATACAATGAGCGTAAAAATGGGAGGCATAGCACACTTGTCGCCTGTCCATCCCACGACGGCGCTCAGCACGCCCATAAAACCGACGTACAGCAAATAACGTCCGGTTGATACGCTGGCTCCAAAGGTAAACCGGGCGTTAGCGAAAAAACTAAAACTGACAGCGACAGCAAAGCCCGTTACGTTTGCCAAAGCCTGACTTGTTTGAAATCCATAGACGCAAAGGGCAAAGATAGCCCAGTGCAAAGCAGTATTAAGTACGCCTATCGAAACGTACTTTATAAATAATTTTATCATTATAGCAATCAAGAAGTTGTAATTCAGCGAAGTCTACCAGACAAAACTGAGAGGATCATTCCTGAACAGCAGATTTTATGTAAACAGGGCGAAGTTAAAGTAAAAAATAGCGTTAGTTTTCCAATATACATATATGCAATATTTGCAGCGCAAAGTGATTACATTTTCATCGGAAATAGCGCGCGAAAAGGGACTAATCACGTTGCGCTGAAAATAAATATCCTCCAGCAATTTGCCCGGTGGCGCTTTTGCGCTTACCGGGCCGGTGTTTATGCACCTTTTGCAGGCTGGATAAGGCGAAGCCACCATCCAGCAGCAATTTGCAGGTTAGTGGGAGTGGTGGTTAGAGTTGCCGCCGTTGTCCATCAGCGTGCCGCTGGCGTTAACGTTGCCGAGGACATTCACGTTGCCCGTGATAACCGCGCTGTTTCCGACGCCGCCGCTACCGGCCATACCGCCAAGCCAGGTAAGTTTTTTCATCACGGTAACGTCGCCGGTAAAGGTGCTGAGCGGCGCATCGACGGTGACATTCAGCGCTTTAATGCCCGTATGGGGCGCTTCCACGTTGACATCTACCGCCTTGACGCCCACGGAGGTGGCCGCCACGTCTACGGTTTCTGATATCACCGTGACGTGCTGCGCCCTGACCTCTACTTGCGGTGAAGTAAGCTGCGTACGTTCCTTCACTTCAATGACGATTTTTTCTATGCCGCCGTTGACGGTGAGCTGGTGTAACGCACGGTCATATTCAAAGGCCGCGCCGTCGGAAAACTGCACGTAGCGCTTGTCGCGCGAGGCCAGCGGCGCGGTATCCACGCTGGAGTAGACCGCGCCCAGCACCACCCCATCCTCGCCGTTGTCGTCGAGCAAAACCTCCACCTGTTCGCCAATATCCGGCAACCAGTAATCTTTGTTGTCCTGCGTGTTGCGTTGCAGCACCGCAAGCCAGTTACTGCGCAGGTTATCGCACTCCGGTAGAGTGACTCTGACGCGCACGACCGCCTCATCAATATCGCTGATAATGCCCGTCTGGCGGGTAACGCCTTTCATATTGTCTCCTTACTGGCTGGTTGCCGGTCCGCGTGAAATGTCGATTTCGGTAGTGTAGCCGCCGCTACGCGTGAGTTTGTGCATGGATTTATCAATCAGCCACTGCCCGGAAAGTACGCCAAAATCGCTCAGTTCTATCTTATTGCCCGCCGTCAACTGCGGGCAGCCCATCATGCTGAGCGTGCCGGTTTGCTGGTATTCGTTGTGGCTGTCCAGCGCGGCATTGGCTTTAGCCTGCGCCGCGCCGGTATCCGGAGCGCGACTGTTAATCTTCAGGGTATCGGCGCTGGTCGCCGCACCGCGCGCCGGGGCTTTTTCCTGGCTGTCATGGGTGTAGATAACCAGTTCTTTTTGCTTGCTATTTTGATGTTGCACGGTGGCGTTTTTGTAGATCCGGTTGATGGTATCTTTGAACGTGTAGTGCGAAATATCCGTCCACCTGAGCGTCTTCACCGGCGCCAGACAGCGCAGCGTCGGCAGATGCGAAAAGATCAGCTCCGTCGCCGTCACTTTCACGGTATAGCCATATTCACTCGCCAGCCGTTTGAGAAACGCCACATCGGTTTCGGCATATTGCGTGACCCGATCAATCGTCAGCGGCGCAATCTTGCCCGCCAGTGTTAAACCGTGTTTTTGCGCGATGCGACTGGCGATGGCGGAAAGCGTCGTCTCCTCAAAGCCCTGGCTGTTTTTGGTGCGTAGCGCTTTGCTGACCGAGGTGGCGATACCGTCGATATTGACCGTCGAAGGTGGCGCGCTGATATCAATTTTATCAATGATATAGGTTCCGCAATCGAGCAGATCTTCACCCTGGTAGCCCAGGCGCAGCGCCAGCGTGTCGCCTTTTCCCGGATACCATTCGTTTACCCAGCGCCCGGCGCTATCTTCCAGCGCAATGGCAATGACATCCGACTCGTTTTTAATACTGTCGCTGTAACTGATGCTGGTGACATAAGGCGCGATGTCGTAAGTGATCTCTTTATGTCCGTACCAAAGGGTAAAAATGGGCGTCAGGGTGGCGAACACCCCTCCGGATACCGTTATCTCAGCCATGGCGGTAGCTCCGGGGTAGTTTGCGTGACGCTGATAACCGGGATGATCAGCCGCACGCCTGACGGCAAAACCGGCATAATAGCGACGTGCGGATTGGCCGCGATGATGCGTTCGTAGGCCAGCGCATCGCCGTAATAGCGCCAGGCGAGATTATCCCAGCGTTCGCCGTCGGTGGTGACATGTTCAAGGTAGCGCATTACAGACTCCTCGTAATATCAGCGGCGGCAAGCTGGCTCACGTCAGGGGCGCTTGTTTGCAGCGTGCCGCGCGCCTGATTGACCAGCGTCGCGGCGCTGTCGTAAGTCGCTTCCGCGACGCTGCTGGTGATAGCGTCAAACAGCGATTCAGCGTGTTCGATAAGCGTGCCGGCATCGCCCGCGCATTCGCGGATCCCCGGCAGGCTGTCGATCAGTTCCTGCATTTTTGCCGCCAGCGCTTTCGGCAGCCCGGCCAGCGTTTGCAAATCCAGCGGCTGCTGGAACAGCGCGTCTATCGCGCTAATGGTTTTTTTCAGCGAATCGACGATATCGCCGCATTTTTCTTTCAGCGCTTTGGCTTCCTTCACCAGCTCTTTCGCCTGGGCGATCGTTTTTTTGATGTCATCAATGGCGTCGGCCACCTCATCCATCATCTCTTTGGCTTCACGCATACCCTCTTCAACGGCGCTCATCAGTTCATCAAACCAGGAATCGCTAACGTCAGGAAGCTCATCCAACATCTCGTCAATGTTCGGTTCCTGGGTGGTGATGGCCGGAGGCAGCAGCGGGCTCTTCGGATCGCCGGTGTACTCCTGTAGCGACAAACTGCCGCCCTGGGCAATGACGTTACCGTAAGGATCGGTGTGCTGGTGGGTAGCGGTCAGATCGGTAATCACGAACCAGCCGCGATAATCGCCGTTGCCGAACACCAGCGCCATCGCCTGGTGCGCGGTCATGGCTTCCCGCAGACGGTTCAGCTCGGTGGTCGGCTGGCAATACTGACTATGAAAGTTGAATTTCAGGGTGATTTTGTCCAGCTTATCGCCGATAAACTGCACGCCCGGTTTCCCTTCAATACGGGCATGGCTGGTATAATCCACGCCCATCGTGCTTTCAAATTCGTCCCAGTAAGCGACGACGTCAAATTCTATTTCGCCTAATACGGCATACATTATGCGTACTCCCGGCGCCGTTGTTGCGCCATGACATCGTTAATCATTCTCTCCAGCTCGCGTTTACTCAGCGACAGCACGTTGTTGATATCTTTGGCGGCATTCGCGCCGCTTCCCTGCACGGTAACCTGCGGGGAAAAGTGTACCTGCACGTTGCTTTGCGCGCGGGAGGGCAGCGTATAAGGTTTCCCGCCGGATTTGCCGGGAAGCGCGGCTGGCGTCGGCGGCGTGGCGGCGCTTTTCGTCTTCACAGGCTGCGGCGAGGCCATCGTTTTGGCCGAGGTTGTCACCGCTTTCGCTTCCGATGCCAGCGGCGCGCTGGCCTGTTGCGCGACCATTGTTCCGGCAATACCGGGGACGGCGGCGGCGACAGACGGCATTTCAGCGCTGATGCCCAGCGCGCTTTTCGCCCAGTCGGGGATCAGCGCTTTTATCTTCTCAATCGCCCCATTCAGGAAAGGAAGCGCATTCAGAATGCCGTTGATCAGGCTATCGAGAATATTGCCGCCAAATTCGCTGAAGCTGGCGGGGAGTTCAATGCCAAACCAGTCCAGTACGCTGGCGAAGGCGCGGTAAAACAGCCCCAGCGGCGACCAGTCGAGAATTAAACGCGTGACGCCGGCAATGCCTCCGTCAAAGGCGGTTTTGATGCGCTCCCAGACTCCGGCAAAGAAACCGGAAATCGGTTCCCAGTAGCGATAAAGTAAGTATGCGGCGCCTGCGATAGCGGTGATGGTCAGGCCAACAGGGTTCATCAGCAGCGCCCGACCCAGCCAGATAAACGTCTGGCCGACCAGCCGTAGCCCTTTTATCAGGCCGTTTCCCAGCAGCATCGTCAGGCTTTTCGCACCGTTGCCAAACGATTTCAGAACCGACAGCGCGCGACTGCCGCCGCCCAGCGCCAGACCGGCTTTGACCTTCAGGAAGATATCGATCAGGCGAATAAACGGTGACGCAATGAGGTTTGCTCCCAGCCTGAGAATATTCAGCGCCCCGTTGAACAGCCAGATAACGCCAACGACTTTGGCGACCCCTTGCACCAGCGCCGGATTTTCCCGCAGCCAGGCGCTGAACTGCCGCACCAGCGGCGTGATGCTTTGCGCCAGTTCGCCAATGGCGGGCATCAGTTCCAGGCCGACGGTCAGCCACAGATCGTTAAGCGCCAGTTGTAACGCTTTGGTCTGTTCTTTGGGCGATGTCATTTTCGCGGCGAAGTCATCATCAATAAAATTTTGCCCCGCCGCCTGCATTGCGGAGGCTTTTAGCTGGCGATATTCGTCCATATTCGCCAGCATCGGGGCAAGAAAATCCCGCGTTTGCGCATCGCCGAACATCGCGCCGAGGTTAAATTTCTCCGTCATGGCCTGTAGCGCGTCGCCGCGCGCGGAAAGATCCTCAATCTTCATGGTTTGCCTGAAGGTGTCGAGGATCTGCGGGTTCATTTTCTCCAGTTGCATCTGCACGATGTGGGCCATCGCTTCCGTCACGCCGATCCCGTTTTGCTGATGTTCCAGCAGCGATCCCTGAAGATCCACGCCCTGGCGGGCAAACCAACTGTCCGTCTCTTTTGAGAAGGTAGATTTCAGGAAATGGTCGAAATTCGCTGCCGCCGCGCCTGCGTCAGGGGCGTTTTTCATGGCGATTTGCATCGTTGCGGTCAGTTCCGCAATGCCTTCCCTCCCCTGAGTGCCGGTTTTTCCGGCAAAGGCGTTAATCCACTGGGTTTGTTCTGCAACGGAGCCGCCGCCGCTTTTTGCCACGCTGTACAGCATATTTTGCGCAAAACGGAAGTCGTCAGGGGCGATGTTCAGTTTGTCGCGAGTGGCCAGAGCCGCCTGTGCCCAGTTTTGCGCGCTGTCGCGGGAGGCGGTCGCGGCTTTGGCGATATCGGGCATGTAGCGGCTAAGATCCTGCAATGCGCTAACGCCGCCTTCGATCATCGTGGCGGCGGTGCTTTGCTGATCTTTTTGATCCTGGTTGAAATCAAGGCTCCAGTCGCGGATATTCAGGCTCAGGGCGTCCCGCGCGGTGTTATCCATGCCGCCTTTCGCCGCCATATCGACCATGTTGCCCTGAAATTCGTAAGGCAGCTTCCAGTCGGGAGTCTCAATGTTCAGGAGCTTGCCGAGCTGTCCGGCGAACGTTTGTGTTTTTTCCAGCAACCCGACGCGCTGTTTATCGTTCTCTTCCCGGCGAAGGGCAGAGTTAGCGAGCTGTTGCGTAAGCCGGGTGATTTTTGTTTGCTCAAAGCTGAGCGTGTGCAGCGTGCTGGCGTTGAGTGAGCCGTAACGGGCTATTGCCTGCGTCAACGTCTCATTACGCGCCTGAAGCTGAGTAATAATGTCGTTGGCCAAAATAGTGTCTCGTATAAGTTGCCCGGTAACAGGCTGCTTGCCGGAAAAAGGACAGGGAAGGAGTGAACCGGGCTTGGGTCAGGAAACCCGCAGGCATTAAGCCTGCGAGTCGTATTCGTGTTTAATTTGCGCGCTGGCTTCGTCCAGCCAGCGGGTAAAATCGTCAACCGACAGCGCGTCAATTTCACTGGGCGGAAAGCGAAACCACCTCGCCAGCAGCGCCATTGCCTGCCACAGTTGCTGTGGGTTCTGTAGCCATGCTAAGCATGGCCTGAAATCGTTTCTGCAATGCCTGATAGTCCAGCAGATCCATTTCCGCCAGATCTTCGGTTACCAGCCCGGTCATAGCCGCCATCAGCGGCTCATCCCACTCTTCCGGTTTATCGCTGGCGCGTCGCGCGGCGCGCATATCTTTTACCTTCAGGCGACGTAATTGCAGAACGTCGATACGTTCCCCGGCGGCGGAGGTAAACGGGAATTGCAGGGTATATTTTTCGTTCATGGTGTAGTCCTTATTCGTCGTGTTAAATTCGGGGCCGTAGCCCCGAAGTAATTAACCGCCAATATTATTGCGGTAGGCATTTAATTGATCCGCGCCATTTACGCGGAAAATATTCGCCAGATAATCCAGTTCAAGAAGCGTTTCACCGTCAACCACCTGTTTAATATAAGTGCAGCCGAAGGCGCTGCTGAATTCCGGGTTTTCATTCTGTTTAAACGTTCCCAGCGGGTTCTTTTTAAACATTACGGTCATATGCGTCACCAGCGCTAACTGATCCGCTTTACCCTGCGAGTTATAACAATCGATACTGGAGCGGCACTGCAATGCCACCGCCTGCCACGGGTTTGCCGTTTTACGCATGACGTCGTGGTAAAACGAGTTCCATTTAATTTCACCTTCCAGTTTGTCAAAACCGGCAGGCAGTTCAATTTTACCGACCATCCCCAGCGCTTTATGCTCCTGCATAATCATGCTGATATCAGGCAGTTTAATTTCACTCGCGCGACCTAAAAGATTATTACCATCAAGATAAATATTGGCGTTGGTAATACGGTTAATTTGAATTTTTCCAGCCATTAGCGATTGCTCTCCAGAGAAACTAAATATTCAGAGGTAATTTCGGTTTCAAACGTCAGACATTCCAGCGGCGGCGGCGGAGTGAATTTGTAGCTCAGCAACAGATGCCCGGCTGCCAGTTCAGTCTGTTCGTTACGCGCCGGGTCGTACCAGCATTCAAAACCCAACAGCGCGCCGTCGGCAATCAGCTTGCGGCCCCAGGTGTTCACCGATTCGGTTAGCGCGTCGATCAGCGCCTGATTAATCGGCATATCCATATACTGCTGGCTGAAATAGCGAATGGATTCGTTAATCACATCACCAGTACGGCGCACGTTCTCAAAGTTACGCATATGAGTAACCGTCGGCCAGGCGGCGGTACGGTTACCCCACAGGCGCAAACCGGAGCCATAGCTGTTGAAGACGGTGGTGATGCCGTTTTCATTCAGTTGATTCACTTCGCTTTGCGGATCGTCGATCATCGCTGACAGCGAGCGCTCTACGCCGGTAATGCTCTGAATCTCCTGGTTTGAGTTGCTCCACCAGAAGCCTTTTTCCAGATCCACTTTGGCACGCAGGCCAGCGGCGCGGGAGGAGAGCGGCTCCAGGACTTCGCTGTTCGTCGCGCTGTCGTACACTTTAACGTGCGGATAGCACAGACGCGCGCGATCGGAACTGGTATTGAAGTTAATCGCCCCCTGCGGGCCGCGCCCTGCCAGAACCTGCTGGAAAGTCGTGCCGATGGGCGCATCAAGGTAGGTAATGGCTCCCAGCGCTTCTGCCTGAGCGATAAGCTTAACGGCGACCGAGTTTTGCGTACAAAAGACCGGCGCAATCAGGATCTTTGCGTAAAAACCAAACTGGTTCCAGGTGTCCTGTAACAGCTTCATGCCGGTACGGTCACCCGCGGTGTTTACCGCGCCAATAATATCGGCGGCAGTCACTTTGGTGGGGTCCGCGTAAGTATAATTTACATAGGCCTGAACGCCGGGTTTCAGGTTGGTCCCCATGCAGGTGATTTTACCGGTCAGCATATCAATGGTGTAATCGGTGCCTTTGATATAAGCGTTTCCGGCGTTCGTGCTGCGGCCAATGTTCATCGTTTGCACGGCCCCGTGCTTGAGTTGAATCTGACCGTTGTCATCAACCTTCACGGTTTCACTGGGAATGGTACTTTTGTGTACCGCCGGATTCAGCACGTTAATCACCACGACCGTCCCCGCGCCGTGATCGTAGATCGCCTTCAGCGCCTGCGGGATGGTGAAATTTGCCAGGCCTGGGCCAAACTGCGCCGCGTCGCTTTCAGAAAGGCACAGCGTCGGCTGGTTAACCGGGCCGCATGGCGCGGTGCCGATCAGACCAATAACCGCAGATTTAACCGCCTTAACCGGACGTGGGCCGGTTTCGATCTCAATGGTCTCTACACCGTGCAGGTAATTAGCTGCCATGGACAATTTCCTCTTCGTTAGTTTCTACTTCTTGCGTAACCACTGGCACCAGGTGACGGCGGGCAATCATGGTGATTACCCACTCGTTATCTTCCGGCAGCGAGATTTCGCTATTGGGCCACAGTAAGACTTCCTGACCGTCGGCGAGCGTGACGCCGCTTGCCGGGCCACTGTAGATATATTTCATTGAATTTCCTCATAATTAACGATTGTCAGCAGGGGGGAGTCCTTGCTTTCCTGTTCCGCGATAAACAGGGTGCTGGCGGTCATATCCAGGGCGTAACGGCAGAAGTTTGCGGCGTCGCCGATATATTTTTCGCTTTCCAGCCAGAGCGGACGATCACAGTCGGGAAGTTCAATGCCCCCCAACGAGCGACGTAGACGATCCAGCGCGTTTATCGCGTCACTTATTTGCGGAACAATAACGGTGGCGGAAATCCGGATTAGTTGTTTTTGTACCGTGGCATCCGTATTTTCTGGTTCGGCAAAAACCGAACCGCAGTAGTGAATTAATACCGTTACCTGCTGTCCTGTTGGGATATATACTTTCGCATCGGTTGATGAAATATGTATATCCATATCAGGGTTTAATTCACGTAGTCTATTCGCCACGGTATGTATAACAGATAATGTTTCCATATACGGTTTTCCTTGATTTACCGGGAGAGATAATATTCTCTCTTCGTTATCGTTCAGACGTATTTTGATGTATCAGGCATCAGGCGTCTTTTAATCTCCTTTAGAGAAAAAAGTTAAAACAAATAAAAAATCCCCGGCGTATAAACGACGGGGATTTGTTTAATGGTTACCTCGTTGAATCAGTTCTATTTTGCTATATAGCGCATCCAGTTTTGCTTCCAGAACGGCCTGGCCGCGAAGATAGTCGTCTCTGCGGACATAATGCAGCGGTAAATCGGCGCGGAACTCCAGAAATTCTCTTTCGAGCCTGGACCAGCCTATTTCTGATTCGCGTCGGGCAGCTTCCAGTGCTTCAAAACGTTCATTCAGCCGTTTTTCAATTTGCGCCAGCAGCAATTTACCGGCAGCAAACATTAATCCAACAAACGAAAGTAAGAGGGAGATGACTTCCCAAAAATCGATACTGAGTTTCATTACTCCCTCTGATTAATGAATGCAGCTAGCCTGCCCCCATTGCAAATAACGGGGAGCATGTTGGTATAAAATCGCTTTGGGGTAGTGACGATTCTCTCGCCAGTTTGCGGCGCTGCGCCCGGCGTTAACGCGTTCTACATGTTCAAACCAGATGGATGCATCCAACCCCTTTGCGGCGGCCAGCTTTTTATCTCTGTTCACCCAGCCTTGCCCGCCGTTATAGGCGCTCAGAGTGAAAGCCATTCGCTGGCAGCTATTTTTTGCTAACACGCTTTTCCACAACTGGCGGTCATACTGTACCAGCGCGCGTATCGCCCAGGCGGGATTAAACGGCTTGTTCTCGCGAAGCGCTGGGTACAACTGGCTTACCCATTTTGCCGTTGCAGGCATAAATTGCGCCATACCCTGCGCGCCAGCCGGAGAAAGCGCGTCAGGCGCCCAGCCGGATTCCTGATGTAGTTGCCCGGCAAAATCAGCAACGGGGGCGTTAAGCCCCCAGATTTCGCGCGCGGTACGAATCACTTCGTTGCGCCATTGCAGAGAAGCGCGCGGCGGTTCGGCAGCGTCGGCAGACAAGAAAGACATAGCGCAGACCAGGCATACGTATTGATAACGCATCGTTACAGCCCCAGCGCGACGGCAAGGCAAATTGCCGCAACGATGATCGCGCGACGAATCATCGCCGCGGCGCAGCACAGCGATTCTTCCCAAGGGCAAAAGGAGTCGGGACGCGCCCAGGGGAAAAGACTACGGTCGAGCCAGTAACCCAGCACCGCTGATAACGAAACCAGACTGAGTTTATAGATGACGACCGGAATTTGCGCTGATGATGTCCAGCCGATAAGCGCAAACAGTACGACAGAGGCAATCAGCCAGCCGGAAAGTCGGGGAACAATAATTTTTCGCATACTCTATCTCCTGATAATTGAGAGAGAAGTATCGCTTTTCCCCATAGTGGAAGAACGAAAAGGGCTTTAATAAATAACTTTAAAAAATGTTTAGCGCATGGTGTCAAATGCCAACAAATAAACGAATAAATAAAGCCTTCGAGGCAGTGGGTAGAGGTTGCCTGCGGAGAGTCAGTATGTGTCTGTGACAGGCTACGATGGCGGTATTGCTGCGTCATAATAATCTTTGATTAAAATTATCTTATTGATTTTTAAAGTCAGTTTAAAAATTCACGCGATCGTGAGGAAAGCGATCTTTTTGATCGAACGCAGAAAAAAATGCAAAAAATTAACTGTATATACATACAGTATTGTGTGAAATGATGACATCAGTGAAGGCTTACTTCACCTATAAAATAAATACATATTATAAATTGAAAGCGATATATACATTCTTTTAATTTATAATTAAATGCCGTTGATAGTAAATATTTATATATATTTTGAATATATTGATAGGTAGTTATTGCACCGTTTTTTACGCTTCCCTTTTTGGTGCCGTCACGGGAAGCATGGTGCTGGATATGGAGATAAAATATGATTCAGAAATCAAAAGAAATGGTTCGGCTTCCGGAGATTATTAACGATCTGGCGTTTCATGCGTCGCAGGTACTTATTGAAAGCATGAATATTGATAGCGCGTCAGCCGAAAATGCCGGTCAGGCAATTGCTGACAGAATGATGCGCAACTGGGGCGGGCAAAGCATTTATTTCCCCAAAGGTATCTCTGGCCGGGCCTCGGAACGGGATTATCAGATTTACAGCGAGTGCGATGGGCGTAATTATGCGGAGCTGGCCAAAAAGTACAATTTAACACTGCAGTGGATCTATAAAATCGTTAAGCGGGTCCACACGGAAAAACAGCACCAGCGGCGTATGCTGTAAGCGATATCGGGTATGGCGTATAGCGACAAGCGCTATACGCCGGGAGCAGCGACAGGCCGGATAAGGCGTTTGCGTCGCCATCCGGCAGCGTATTGCCTGATAGCGCTCACCCGCTGTCGTGTCAGGGCGATTATTCAAATAAGTTCTGATGTAGCTTTTGCACCACTTTCTCGGCATCGTCTCCCGGCACGAGGAAGCACAGATTGTGGCTGGAGGCGCCGTAACAAATCATGCGAATGTTGAACGGTTCCAGGACGCCAAACACTTCTTTACCAACACCGCAGGCTTTTGACAGGTTGTTGCCAATCAGCGCGACCAGCGCCAGTCCTTCTTCGACTTCGACCCGACACAGCGCGGAAAGCTCCATCAATAAGGATTGGGTCAGTAACGTATCGCCCGTGGAGGTGGAGCCGGTAGTATCCAGCGTCAGCGCAACGCTCACCTCCGAAGTGGTAATCAGATCTACCGAAATATTATGCCGCGCCAGAATGCCGAACACCTCTGCTAGGAAACCTCGTGAGTGCAGCATATTCAGGCTGTGCAGCGTCAATAGCGTTTGATTGCGGCGCAGCGCCAGCGCGCGGAACAGCGGCGGGTTTTGGGTTTTATTGCACACCAGCGTACCGCCCGCTTGCGGATCTTTACTGGAGCCAACGAAGACCGGGATATCGCTGCGCACGGCCGGGAGTAAGGTGGCTGGATGCAGTACTTTTGCGCCGAAGGTTGCCATCTCCGCCGCTTCTTCAAAGTCGATTTCATCAATTCGCTGCGCGACGGGCACCACGCGCGGGTCGGTGGTGTAAATACCGGGCACATCTGTCCAGATATCAACCCGCGCGGCGTGGAGCGCTTCAGCCAGCAACGCTGCCGTATAGTCGCTGCCGCCGCGGCCTAATGTCGTGGTGCGGCCTTTGCTTTCACTGCCGATAAAGCCCTGAGTAATGACCAACGTTTCGCTCAGGCGCGGGAGCAACTGCTGCGCGGCCAGTTCCGCAAGCGCTGCGACGTCCGGTTCCGCACGACCAAAGCGATCGCTGGTACGCATCACTTTGCGCACGTCGAACCAGTGGGCCTGTACGTCGCGTTCACGCAGGATCTCAACAAATAGCAGGGTAGACATCAGCTCGCCGTGGCTGACCAGTTCATCGGTCAGGGCTGCCGATGTCGCCAGCGATGCCGCCTCCGCCAGAATAGTGATGTTTTCCAGCAGGCGTTCAATCTATTCGCGAATGACATTTGGATGACGCAGACGATCAAGGATATCGAACTGGATTTTACGGATGGCGTCGAGCGTAGCGAAACGTTCGCCGGGCTCCATCCCTTCGGCCAGCGCCACCAGCAGATTAGTGATGCCGGCAGACGCGGAAAGCACGACTAAACGAACATTGGCGTCGGAAAGTACGATATCCGCGCTACGGTTCATGGCGTCAAAATCGGCGACGCTGGTACCGCCAAATTTGGAAACAACGATCTCTGTCATATCAACCTCGTGTCAGGAAATGAAAAACGCGACCATGGCACAAGGGCAGAACAGAAACCGGTGCAGGCGCAAATGCAAGTAACGTATTTATAAATAAAAGCTGTGGCCTGGACTGTCAACGTTGGGATTATGCGGATTTTTTATGCTGAGTTTAGGCTCAGTAACAGCGCTTATAACCCCGATACCCGTTTGTAGTATGTTGGCTTATCTATGCGCCCGGCGACTCACCCATTTGCCGCCTTTCTGCACCTCGAATTATTTAGGGTATATACTTTTTATCCTCATTCGACAGTGCCTGGGGCAACGGCACTAAAACAATCACACTTTTCTGTGACTGGCGTTACAATCGATCCCAGTCACAATTCTCAAATCAGAAGAGTATTGCTAATGAAAAACATCAATCCAACGCAGACTTCTGCCTGGCAGGCGCTCCAGAAACACTACGATGAAATGAAAGACGTTACGATCGCTGAGCTTTTCGCGAACGATAGCGACCGTTTCGCTAAATTTTCCGCGACGTTTGACGATCTGATGCTGGTGGATTTCTCCAAAAACCGCATCACCGAAGAGACGCTGGCAAAATTACAGGATCTGGCGAAAGAGACCGATCTGGCCGGCGCGATTAAATCCATGTTCTCCGGCGAGAAGATCAACCGCACCGAAGACCGCGCCGTGCTGCACGTGGCGCTGCGTAACCGTAGCAATACGCCGATCATCGTGGACGGCAAAGATGTGATGCCGGAAGTGAACGCCGTACTTGAGAAGATGAAAACTTTCTCGCAAGCGATTATCTCCGGTCAGTGGAAAGGCTACACCGGTAAGGCCATCACCGACGTGGTGAACATCGGTATCGGCGGTTCCGACCTCGGCCCGTTCATGGTGACCGAAGCGCTGCGTCCGTATAAAAACCATCTGAACATGCACTTCGTCTCTAACGTCGATGGCACGCACATCGCTGAAGTGCTGAAGAAAGTGAACCCTGAAACCACGCTGTTCCTGGTCGCGTCGAAAACTTTCACCACCCAGGAAACCATGACCAACGCCCACAGCGCGCGCGACTGGTTCCTGAAAACTGCAGGCGATGAAAAACACGTGGCGAAACACTTTGCTGCGCTCTCCACCAACGCCAAAGCGGTCGGCGAATTTGGTATCGACACGGCCAATATGTTCGAGTTCTGGGACTGGGTCGGCGGTCGTTACTCGCTGTGGTCTGCCATCGGGCTGTCCATTATTCTGTCCGTCGGTTTCGACAACTTTGTCGAGCTGCTTTCCGGCGCGCACGCGATGGACAAGCATTTCTCCACCACTCCGGCGGAGAAAAACCTACCCATTCTGCTGGCGTTGATTGGCATCTGGTACAACAATTTCTTCGGCGCGGAAACCGAAGCCATTCTGCCGTACGACCAGTATATGCACCGTTTCGCCGCCTACTTCCAGCAGGGCAACATGGAATCCAACGGTAAATACGTTGACCGTAACGGCAACGCCGTGGATTACCAGACAGGCCCAATTATCTGGGGCGAACCAGGCACCAACGGTCAGCACGCGTTTTATCAATTGATTCATCAGGGTACTAAAATGGTGCCGTGTGACTTTATCGCCCCGGCTATCACCCATAACCCGCTATCCGATCATCATCAGAAGCTGCTGTCTAACTTCTTTGCGCAGACCGAAGCGCTGGCGTTTGGTAAATCCCGCGAGGTGGTTGAGCAGGAATATCGCGATCAGGGTAAAGATCCGGCGCAGCTTGAACACGTTGTGCCATTCAAAGTGTTTGAAGGCAACCGCCCGACCAACTCTATCCTGCTGCGCGAAATTACGCCGTTCAGCCTGGGCGCGCTGATTGCGCTGTATGAGCATAAAATCTTTACGCAGGGCGCCATCCTGAACATCTTTACTTTCGACCAGTGGGGCGTTGAGTTGGGTAAACAGTTGGCTAACCGTATTCTGCCGGAGCTGGGCGATGATAAAGCTATTTCGTCCCATGATAGCTCTACCAACGGTCTGATTAACCGTTATAAAGCCTGGCGCGCCTGATGGCGCTGCGCTTATCCGGTCTACGTAATGCATAGCGTCTGTGGGCCGGATAAGGCGTTTCGCCGCCATCCGGCAAAAAGAGAATAAGATAATAAAAAGGCCGATATTCACATCGGCTTTTTTTATAAGATAATTCCGCTTGTCCGTCTTTATCCCCACAATTTTATATTGAGCTTAATCCTAAAATAAGCAATAACCAGAAAATCACTCTGCATTATTTTCAGATTATACGGATGCTGATGTCTTTTAGTTTAATTTTAACTTATTGATTTTATTTGTTTGTTAATTAAATAATGTAGGCGTTACTTCTTTAAAGTTTAATTATCCTAAAACTTCGCTGTTATTTCTCCCGGACATAATCCGCCTGCTTTGGTTGTGTATACTCGGTAGCGCCCGAAATTCTTTTGGGTAAATCTCCATTCATTCAATGAAGGGAAATTATGATGAAAAAAGTACTGTATGGCATTTTTGCCATAACCGCGCTTGCGGCGACATCTGTCTCGGCAGCCCCTGTTCAGGTGGGTGAAGCGGCAGGGTCGGCAGCGACGTCGGTATCGGCGGGAAGCTCCTCCGCCACCAGCGTTAGCACCGTAAGTTCGGCGGTGGGCGTCGCGTTAGCGGCAACCGGCGGCGGCGATGGTTCCAATACCGGAACCACGACCACCACGACCACCAGTACCCAGTAGTATCGGTACGTTTAACCATAACCACACTCCGGTGTGGTTATTTTGCCCCTCTGGAGAAGCGTCGTGAAGCGACTCGCACTTATCCTGATTTGCCTGCTATTACAGGCGTGTTCGGCCACCACTAAAGGCCTGGGCGATTCACTGTGGGACAGTTTGTTCGGTACGCCAGGCGTACAGCTAACGGATGACGATATTCAAAACATGCCGTATGCCAGCCAGTACATGCAGCTTAACGGCGGTCCTCAACTGTTTGTGGTGCTCGCTTTCTCGGAAAACGGGCAGCAGAAATGGGTGACGCAGGATGGCGCGACGATCGTGACGCAGCATGGCCGTCTGGTCAAAACTCTGCTCAGCGGCGACAACCTGATCGATGTGAATAATCTGGCGGCCGACCCGCTGGCGAAACCAGGACAGATTATCGATGGCGCGACCTGGACTCGCACCCTGGGCTGGACCGAACATCGCCAGGTGCGTTACGCCACCGCCCGTTCCGTTTTTACATGGCGAGGGACCGATAGCGTTAGCGTCGGCAGTGAAGAGACCGCCGTGCGGGTGCTGGATGAAGAAGTGACGACCGATCAAACGCGCTGGCGTAATCGCTACTGGATTGATAGCGAAGGCCAAATTCGCCAGACGGAACAGTATCTGGGCGCGAATTACTTTCCGGTGAAAACCACGCTGATTAAGGCGGCAAAATCATGATGAAAAGGATGATAAGCGCGCTGGCGCTGGCCTTTATCGCGTCATCCGCCTTTGCCAGCGGCACTGTTACCGTTTTTACCCAGGGTAATAGCGAGCCTAAAACGCTGACAGACGCTGAGCGTCTGCTCGATTTAGTCGGACAGCCGCGCCTGGCAACGAGTTGGTGGCCTGCGGCGGTGATAGGCGAAGAACAGGCGACCGTGACGGCGCGTCAACAGCAGCAGGAACTTCTCGGGCGACTGGCGGCGCTCAGCGCTGAGGAAGATGGCGATGCGGCGGCGGCGATAAACACACTACGCCGACAGATTCAGGCGGTGAAGGTGACGGGCAGACAATTCATGAATCTTGATCCTGACGTGGTTCGGGTGAGCGAACGAGGTAACCCGCCGCTGCAAGGTCACTACACGCTCTGGGTCGGGCCGCAACCCACGCAGGTGACGCTCTTTGGCTTGATTAGCCAGCCGGGCAGCCAGCCGTTCGTCCCTGGGCGGGACGTCGCCAGTTATCTTGAGGGGCAGCGCTTACTCAGCGGCGCGGATCGTAGCTATGCCTGGGTGGTTTACCCTGATGGACGCAGCCAAAAAGCGCCGGTGGCTTACTGGAATAAACGTCATATCGAGCCGATGCCCGGCAGCATCATTTTTGTCGGTTTTGCCGATTCCCTTTGGCGCGGCACGCCGGAGGCGATAAATGCCGACATTCTTCATACCCTGACGCAGCGGATACCGGAATAATGAAAAAAACACATCTGCTCAGCGTGCTGGCGCTGGGTATTAGCGCGGCCTGCCATGCCGAAACATATCCAGCCCCTGTTGGGCCTTCACAATCTGACTTTGGCGGCGTGGGCCTGCTGCAAACGCCGACAGCGCGTATGGCGCGTGAAGGGGAGATGAGCCTGAACTATCGCGATAACGATCAGTACCGCTACTACTCGGCTTCGGTTCAGCTTTTCCCGTGGCTGGAAACCACGTTGCGCTATACCGATGTCCGTACGAAAAAGTACAGCAGCGTGGAATCATTCTCCGGCGACCAGACTTACAAAGATAAAGCGTTTGATGTGAAACTGCGGTTGTGGGAAGAGAGTTACTGGATGCCGCAGGTGGCGGTTGGCGCGCGCGATATCGGCGGAACGGGGCTGTTTGATGCGGAATATATTGTAGCGAGTAAGGCCTGGGGGCCGTTTGATTTTTCATTAGGTCTCGGCTGGGGCTATCTTGGCACCAGCGGCAATGTGTCTAATCCTTTCTGTTCGTATAGTGATAAATTCTGTTCGCGTGATAACAGCTATAAAGAGGCAGGTTCCGTCGACGGTAGCGATATGTTTCACGGCCCGGCTTCGCTGTTTGGCGGCGTGGAATACCAGACCCCGTGGCAACCGCTACGCCTGAAGCTGGAGTATGAAGGCAATAACTATCAGCAGGATTTTGCGGGTAAACTGGAACAGAAGAGCAAGTTTAACGTCGGCGCCATTTACCGCGTCACCGATTGGGCCGACGTTAACCTCAGCTACGAGCGCGGCAACACCTTTATGTTTGGCGTTACGCTGCGCACCAATTTCAACGATTTACGTCCCGCGTATCATGACAATTCACGCCCGCAATACCGACCACAGCCGCAGGATGCCATCCTGCAACATTCGGTAGTGGCTAATCAATTAACGTTATTGAAATATAATGCCGGTCTGGCGGACCCGAAAATCCAGGTCAAAGGCGATACGCTGTACGTTACCGGCGAACAGGTGAAGTACCGCGACTCCCGTGAAGGGATCGTGCGCGCTAACCGGATCGTCATGAACGATCTGCCGGAGGGGATCCGCACGATCCGCGTGACGGAAAACCGCCTTAATCTGCCGCAGGTCACCACTGAAACCGATGTCGCCAGCCTGAAACGCCATCTGGAAGGCGAACCGCTGGGACATGAAACTCCGCTGGCGCAAAAACGTGTGGAGCCGATCGTGCCAGAGAGTACTGAACAGGGTTGGTATATCGACAAGTCGCGCGTTGATTTTCATCTTGATCCCGTGCTGAATCAGTCGGTAGGCGGCCCGGAAAACTTCTATATGTATCAGCTGGGCGTAATGGGAACTGCGGATCTGTGGGTCACGGATCATCTGCTCACCACGGGCAGCGTGTTTGCCAATATCGCCAACAACTACGACAAATTTAACTACACCAATCCGCCGAAGGACTCGCATCTGCCGCGGGTGCGTACGCATGTCCGTGAGTATGTGCAGAACGATGTTTATGTGAATAACCTACAGGCCAACTACTTCCAGTATTTTGGCAATGGTTTCTATGGGCAGGTCTATGGCGGTTATCTGGAGACCATGTTTGGCGGTGCCGGGGCGGAAGTCCTGTATCGCCCGGTAGACAGCAATTGGGCGTTTGGCCTGGATGCCAACTACGTGAAACAGCGTGACTGGCGTAGCGCGCAGGATATGATGAAGTTTACCGATTACAGCGTGAAGACCGGACATTTGACCGCATACTGGACGCCGTCGTTCGCCCAGGATGTGCTGGTGAAAGCCAGCGTTGGTCAGTATCTGGCGGGCGATAAAGGCGGTACGCTGGAGATCGCCAAACGCTTCGATAGCGGCGTCGTTGTCGGCGGTTACGCGACGATTACCGATGCGTCGCCGGATGAATATGGGGAAGGGGATTTTACCAAAGGCGTATATGTTTCCGTGCCGCTGGATATCTTCTCGTCCGGCCCAACCCGAAGTCGTGCGGCAATTGGCTGGACGCCGCTGACGCGTGACGGTGGTCAACAGCTTGGCCGTAAGTTTGGCCTGTATGATATGACCAGTGACAGGAGCGTAAATTTCCGTTAATACTCAGGCCGGATAAGGCGTTTACGGCGCTATCCGGCAAATTATCTTATTGAACAAAATATAAACATAAATAAAAAATATAGATGCCCGTCACATTTGTGCGTTATACAGAAACCTCGCCGCAGAGAAAGAGGGGGCTGTTATGATGCCATTATCGCGCTCACGTCTTGAGTTTATCGCCACGATTTTACAAAACGTACTAAATTTGGGGCTGCTTACCCTCGGTCTGATCCTGGTCGTTTTTCTCGGTAAAGAGACGGTTCATCTGGCGGATGCATTATTCGCGCCTGAGCAAGCCAGCAAATATGAACTGGTGGAAGGGCTGGTGATCTACTTTCTTTATTTCGAATTTATTGCGCTGATTGTGAAGTACTTTAAGTCTGGCCTTCACTTTCCGCTGAGCTATTTCGTGTACATTGGGATCACGGCGATTGTGCGTCTGATCATTGTCGATCATAAAACGCCAATGGATGTATTACTCTATTCGGCGGCGATCCTCCTGTTGGTTATCACGTTGTGGTTATGTAATTCGAACCGACTACGGCGAGAATAGGCGTCGCCACACCGTAACGGACGTATGGCGTGGCAATAAATTAGCCGCTGTCTATAACGCATAAAAAAAGCGCTCCGAAGAGCGCCAAAATACGACCATAAGTGGGGATAACATAACTTGAGGGCAGTGGCATTGCCCGTTGCCGGGCAGGTACTTCGATAAAACTTAACCTTTCACACCCCCTGCCGTCAGGCCGTTGACCAGCCAACGTTGCGCCAACAGGAACACCAGGGTGATAGGAATAGCTGAAAGGACGGCGGCGGCGGCAAAGTCGCCCCACAGGTAGTTTTGCGGGTTGAGATATTGCTGCATACCCACGGCCAGCGTATAGCTGTCCACATCGCGCAGTAACAACGAGGCGACCGGAACTTCGGTAATCGCTGCGATGAACGACAGAATAAACACCACCGCCAGAATCGGTACGGAAAGCGGCAGCAGCACCAGGCGAAACGCCTGCCACGGGGTTGCGCCATCCAGCGCGGCGGCCTCTTCCAGCGAACTGTCGATAGTTTCGAAGTAGCCTTTAATCGTCCAAACATGCAGCGCGATGCCGCCAAGATAGGCGAAGATCACGCCGCCATGCGTATTCAGACCGATAAATGGAATGTATTGTCCCAAGCGATCAAATAACGCATACAGCGCTACCAGAGACAAAACCGCCGGAAACATCTGGAAAATCAGCATCCCTTTGAGCAGTGTTGCTTTACCTGGAAAACGCATTCGTGCGAAAGCGTAGGCGCAGGTGGTGGAGAGCGCCACGATGCCGATGGCGGTAATACCGGCGATTTTCACCGAGTTCCACAGCCACAGCAGGACCGGGAAGGGAGGCGGCGTTACCCGACCATCCGCATGTTCCACTCTGAAACCCAGCGCCAGCCGCCAGTGTTCCCAGGAGATTTTATCCGGGATCAGGCTTCCGGTGGCGAAGTTCCCTTCACGTAGCGAGATAGCGATGACCATCAGCAGCGGGAACATAATCGCTGCGATGAAAATCAGCAGCCCCAGGTGCGTGATGAGGAGACGCAGTTTCTGAGATTTGGGTTGGACCATAGCCATTGTTATTATCTCCCTTAATCAAACTTCATACGCGTGGCTTTCAGGTTCACTATTGCCAGCGCGCCTACCAGCAGGAAGATCAGCGTGGCAATGGCCGCCGCCAGACCGAAGTCCTGACCGCCGCCGCCTTCAAAGGCGATACGGTAGGTGTAGCTGACGAGTAGATCGGTATAACCGGCAGGCGTGGTGGTGCCGAGACGGTCTGGCCCGCCGTTGGTCAATAACTGAATCAGGACAAAGTTATTAAAGTTAAAGGCGAAGCTGGCGATCATCAGCGGCGTTAGCGGCTTAATCAGCAGCGGTAAGGTGATCTTAAAGAAATTCTGAAATGGACCGGCGCCGTCCATTGCGGAGGCTTCGTACAGGTCATCCGGAATCGCTTTCAGCAGTCCCATGCACAGGATCATCATGTAGGGATAGCCCAGCCAGGTATTCACGATAATCACCATTGCCCGCGCGGTGTTGGGGTCGCTGAACCAGGCAGGTTTAATGCCGAACAGCGCGCTCAGCATCATATTGATTTCACCAAAGCTTTGGTTGAATAACCCTTTGAAAATCAAAATTGAAATAAACGACGGTACGGCGTAGGGCAGAATCAGCAGGACGCGGTAGATAGCTTTACCTTTCAGCGCTTCCCACTGTACGAGGCAGGCCAATACCATCCCAACCGCCACGGTTAACACCACAGTGAGGACCGAAAAGACCACGGTCCAGACGAAGATAGCGAAAAAGGGCTTCTGGATCCCTTCGTCGGTAAAGACGCGCGTAAAGTTTTTCGCGCCGATAGTAACGGTATAACCAGGACTGAGTTTTTCATCACCCCAGCTTCCGTCGGCGTTGATCGACTGATAATAACCGCTATCGTTGTTTGGCCGGTATTTTACGCCGCTCTGGTTATTGGTCAGCAGGCCGTCATCAGCCAGTGTGTACAGCGGACGAGTACCGGAAAACTGACGTAGCGAGCTCATAATTACTTTACTTTCATCCGGCAGGACGGCGGTTATCTGGTTCAGCGCCAGACGGTTCTGGGTGATTATCCGCAGATTGGCGCGTTCGCCGCCCGGCAGGGCATCGGTCTCTTTCAGCTGTAATTTTTGTTCGCCGCCGAAGGAAAATGCGTCAGACAGGTAATGTTTGCCCGTTTCTCCGTCGGTGAGGGCCAGTTGCCACTCGTCGCCGGCCGGGTAAAGACCGAAGTTATAGGTTTTTCCCGCCTGATAAGAACGGTCCATCAGCACTTGCTGGGCGCGTTCAAAGGTGAGCTGGTTGGTGCTGCTGTAGTTAGTAAAGGCGATGGCGATAGTGCACACCAGCGGGAATAGCACAAACAGCCCCATGCCGGCGAGGCCAGGGTAAACGTAGCGCCAGGCGTAGGTTTTACGATTTGCGAAAATATACAGGCCAGCAGAGCTTAAAATCAGCGTCATGATGGCGAACAGATACTCCCCTTGTACGTACATTAAAACTACAAGGTAACCCACCAGCAGGCCCAGCAGACCAATTACTGACCATTTAAGCTGGTCGCTTTGCCACCAGTGTTTCTTTTTAATGACATCCATGGGGGTTTTCCTCTACAGCGTTGAAACTTCCTGGCCGGAGATGTGCCTGATGGCGCTGCGCTTATCAGGCCTACGGTGTGTTGTAGGCCGGATAAGGCATTTATGCCGCCATCCGGCACAGGCTCGCGGCATTACTTGGTGATACGGCTTTGTGCATCTTTCAGCGCGGCATCCACGGTTTGACGGCCGCTGGCGGCGTTGATCACAGCCGTACGTACCGCATACCAGAAGGCGGACATCTGCGGAATATTAGGCATGATCTCGCCTTTCTGGGCGTTATCCATGGTGGCGGCGATACGGGGGTCTTTCGCTAACTGCTCCTGGAAAGATTTCAGCGCCACGGCGCCCAGCGGTTTATCTTTGTTCACCGCTTCCAGACCCTGATCGGTCAGCAGGTAGTTTTCGAGGAACTCTTTCGCCAGCTCCTTGTTCGGGCTGGCAGCGTTAATCCCCGCGCTCAGCACGCCGACGAACGGTTTCGAGGGTTTGCCTTTGAAGGTCGGCAGCAGGGTTACACCGTAGTTGACTTTGCTCTTGTCGATGTTCGACCATGCCCACGGGCCGTTGATGGTCATTGCCGTTTCGCCTTTATTGAAGGCCGCTTCGGCGATGGAGTAATCGGTATCGGCGCTCATATTTTTGTTCTTGATCATATCGATCAGGAAAGTCAGGCCCGCTTTCGCGCCGGCGTTGTCGACGCCAACGTCTTTCACGTCATACTTGCCGTTTTCAAATTTGAATGCGTAACCGCCGTCAGCGGCGATCAAAGGCCAGGTGAAATACGGTTCTTGCAGGTTGAACATTATCGCCGACTTCCCTTTCGCTTTTAGCTCTTTATCCAGCGCCGGGATCTCTTCCCAGGTTTTCGGCGGGTTCGGGACAAGGTCTTTGTTATAAATCAGGGAGAGGGCTTCAACGGCGATGGGGTAGGCGATCAGCTTGCCGTTATAGCGTACCGCATCCCAGGTGAACGGATAGAGTTTGTCCTGAAACGCTTTATCCGGAGTGACCTCCGCCAGCAGACCAGACTGCGCGTAGCCGCCAAAACGGTCGTGCGCCCAGAAGATAATGTCAGGACCGTCGCCGGTGGCTGCCACCTGCGGGAATTTCTCTTCCAGCTTATCCGGGTGCTCAACGGTCACTTTAATGCCGGTGTCTTGCTCAAATTTTTTACCGACCTCGGCCAGACCGTTATAGCCCTTGTCGCCGTTGATCCAGATAACCAGTTTACCTTCTTCAATTTTGGCGAGAGCCGGGGCGGAAATCATCATCGTCGTAAGTGCGGATAATGCGAGGATGCCTACGCCAGTTTTAATCTTCATATCTCCCATCCTTTTTGGTGATGTACACAGAGGTGGTTTAACGGTCTCTAGTTTCTTTATACGACAACCTCTTTCCATCCTCCCCGCCCCTACGCCCCACCCCGGCTTTATGTGATCTGTGTTACATAAATGTGAGTAACGCGTGCTGGCGCACATAAAAACACGCCGATTTTTGCGGGTGGCATCACGAAATTCCTTTTCTGTCCGCGCCCGTGGTCTCAGGCGCTGTGTCCTCATCCTCCCGCCTCCTCCCCCATAAAAAAGCCGGGGGGTGGAGGATTTACCCCAGTCAGGGATCGCGCATAGTCAGGCCATCATGAATGTTGCTGTCAATGACAGGTTGTAACGAAGGGAGAAGGGCATGGCGAGCGTACAGCTACGAAATGTAACGAAAGCCTGGGGTGACGTGGTGGTATCGAAAGATATTAACCTCGATATCCATGACGGGGAGTTCGTGGTGTTTGTGGGACCGTCAGGCTGTGGTAAATCGACCTTGCTGCGTATGATCGCCGGGCTTGAAACCATCACCAGTGGCGACCTGTTTATCGGGGAAACCCGTATGAATGATATTCCGCCTGCCGAGCGCGGCGTGGGCATGGTATTCCAGTCTTATGCGCTCTATCCCCATCTCTCCGTTGCAGAAAACATGTCTTTCGGCCTCAAGCTGGCGGGCGCCAAAAAAGAGGTAATGAATCAACGCGTCAATCAGGTGGCGGAAGTGCTGCAACTGGCGCATCTGCTGGAACGTAAGCCAAAAGCGCTTTCCGGCGGTCAGCGTCAGCGCGTAGCGATTGGCCGCACGCTGGTGGCGGAGCCGCGTGTGTTTTTGCTGGATGAACCGCTCTCTAACCTGGACGCCGCGCTGCGCGTGCAGATGCGTATTGAAATTTCTCGCCTGCATAAACGTCTGGGCCGCACGATGATTTACGTCACCCACGATCAGGTCGAGGCGATGACGCTGGCCGACAAAATCGTGGTGCTGGACGCCGGTCGCGTCGCGCAGGTCGGTAAGCCGCTGGAGCTGTACCACTATCCGGCGGACCGCTTTGTCGCGGGCTTTATCGGCTCGCCGAAGATGAACTTCCTGCCGGTGAAAGTGACCGCCACCGCAATTGAACAAGTCCAGGTCGAACTGCCGAATCGCCAGCAAATCTGGCTGCCGGTCGAAAGTCGCGGCGTGCAGGTCGGCGCCAATATGTCTTTAGGCATTCGGCCGGAACACCTGCTGCCGAGCGATATCGCCGATGTCACCCTGGAAGGTGAAGTCCAGGTGGTCGAGCAGTTAGGGCACGAAACACAAATTCATATCCAGATCCCCGCCATCCGTCAAAACCTGGTTTATCGCCAGAATGACGTGGTGCTGGTAGAAGAGGGCGCCACATTCGCTATCGGCCTGCTGCCAGAGCGCTGTCATCTGTTCCGCGAGGATGGCAGCGCATGTCGTCGTCTGCATCAAGAGCCGGGTGTTTAAGGCCTCCATAAAAAAACGAAACGCAAAACCATTCGCAGTTTTAGAAGGTGGCAGCGTTTAAAGAAAAGCAATGATCTCAGGAGATAGAATGATGATTACTCTGCGCAAACTCCCACTGGCGGTTGCTGTCGCAGCGGGCGTAATGTCCGCTCAGGCAATGGCTGTCGATTTCCACGGTTACGCCCGTTCCGGTATTGGCTGGACGGGAAGCGGCGGCGAACAACAGTGTTTCCAGGCAACGGGTGCCCAAAGTAAATACCGTCTTGGTAACGAATGTGAAACCTATGCGGAACTGAAACTGGGCCAGGAAGTGTGGAAAGAGGGCGATAAGAGCTTCTATTTCGACACCAACGTCGCCTATTCGGTTAACCAGCAGAACGACTGGGAATCGACCGATCCCGCCTTCCGCGAAGCGAACGTGCAGGGTAAAAACCTGATTGAATGGCTGCCGGGCTCTACCATCTGGGCCGGTAAGCGCTTCTATCAGCGTCATGACGTACACATGATCGACTTCTACTACTGGGATATTTCAGGTCCTGGCGCGGGTATCGAAAATATCGATCTGGGCTTCGGTAAGCTTTCACTGGCGGCGACCCGGTCTACTGAAGCGGGCGGCTCTTACACCTTCAGCAGCCAGAATATTTATGATGAAGTGAAAGATACCGCTAACGACGTCTTTGACGTACGTCTGGCTGGTCTGCAAACGAACCCGGACGGCGTACTGGAGCTGGGCGTTGATTACGGCCGCGCCAATACGACCGATGGTTATAAGCTGGCTGATGGGGCATCGAAAGACGGCTGGATGTTCACCGCCGAACACACGCAAAGCATGTTGAAAGGCTATAACAAGTTTGTCGTGCAATATGCCACCGATGCCATGACTACGCAGGGTAAAGGCCAGGCGCGCGGTTCCGACGGTTCTTCATCTTTCACTGAAGAATTGCCTGATGGAACCAAAATTAATTATGCCAATAAGGTCATCAATAATAATGGCGATATGTGGCGTATTTTGGATCATGGCGCCATCTCGCTTGGTGATAAATGGGATTTGATGTACGTCGGTATGTACCAGAATATCGATTGGGATAATAACCTGGGTACTGAGTGGTGGACCGTGGGTGTACGTCCAATGTACAAGTGGACGCCAATCATGAGCACCCTGCTGGAAGTCGGCTACGACAACGTGAAATCTCAGCAGACCGGCGATCGTAACAATCAATATAAAATCACCCTGGCGCAACAGTGGCAGGCGGGCGACAGCATCTGGTCGCGTCCGGCTATCCGTATTTTCGCCACCTACGCGAAATGGGATGAGAAATGGGGCTATATCAACGACGGCGATAACATTTCCCGTTATGCCGCAGCGACTAACTCCGGCATTTCCACCAACAGCCGTGGCGATAGCGATGAGTGGACCTTCGGCGCCCAGATGGAAATCTGGTGGTAATACGATGGTCATCTGACGTAACGAGGGGCGCAAGCCCCTCTGAAACATCAGGTCTGATGATGCTTGTAAGCCGAATAAGGCGCCAGCCGCCATTCGGCGATATGTTTGGGTTGGCGCGCTATTGCCTGGCTACCGCTGAACCCGCCTTATTGAGGTGAGAATAATGAAAATGAAGAAAAGTCTCGTCGCCCTCTGTTTAACCGCAGGGCTGTTCGCCAGCGTGCCGGGTATCAGCCTGGCGGAAGTGAACTATGTACCGCAAAATACCAGCGCCGCGCCCGCTATTCCTGCTGCTGCGCTACAGCAATTAACCTGGACGCCTGTAGATCAGTCAAAAACGCAGTCTACCCAACTGGCGACGGGCGGCCAGCGCCTTGACGTCGCCGGCATTACCGGCCCGGTCGCCGCTTATAGCGTTCCGGCGAATATCGGCGAGCTGACATTAACTCTGACCAGCGAGGTCAATAAGCAAGCCAGCGTTTTTGCGCCAAACGTGTTGATTCTTGACCAAAATATGACGCCTTCGGCGTTCTTCCCCAGCAGTTACTTTACTTATCAGCAGCCGGGCGTCATGAGCGCAGACCGGCTGGAAGGCGTGATGCGCCTGACGCCTGCGTTGGGGCAGCAGAAACTCTATGTTCTGGTGTTTACGACCGAAAAAGATCTTCAGCAAACTACTACGCTGCTCGATCCGGCAAAAGCCTATGCCAAAGGCGTCGGTAACTCTATCCCGGATATTCCCGATCCAGTTGCTCGCCATACCACTGACGGCGTGGTGAAACTGAAGGTGAAAACCAACAGCAGCTCCAGCGTATTGGTCGGGCCGTTGTTTGGCTCGTCCGGTACCGGGCCGGTAACGGTAGGCAATACCGCCGCGCCGGTCGCTGCGCCAGCGCCAGTCGCGCCGAAGAAAAGCGAACCGATGTTGAACGATACGGAAAGCTACTTTAATAAAGCGATTAAGGATGCCGTAGCGAAAGGCGACGTCGATAAAGCGCTGAAACTGCTTGATGAGGCCGAACGTCTGGGATCGACATCTGCCCGTTCCACCTTTATCAGCAGTGTAAAAGGCAAGGGGTAATTGTTTCCCCACAGTGCTGATTTTGCAGCAACTGGTGCGTCTCCTGGCGCACCTTTTTTTGTCATTTCATGCGAATTGTTATTTTTTTGTTGCGCAACAGATCACTTAATTGTGATTGCGCCCCCCGTAATGTCTTTTCTGAGATACAATGACTTTAGGTTATGAATCGGAGAGTAAGGCATGTCACACCCTGCGTTAACGCAACTGCGTGCGCTGCGCTATTTTGATGCGATTCCTGCGCTTGAACCCCATTTGCTGGACTGGCTGTTGCTGGAAGATTCTATGACTAAACGTTTTGAGCAGCAGGGAAAGCGGGTAAGCGTGACGCTGATTCGGGAAGCGTTTGTCGGCCAAAGTGAGGTCGAGGAAGCATCAGGTTTACTGCCATCCGAGTCCCGCTACTGGTTACGTGAGATACTGCTTTGCGCTGACGGCGAGCCCTGGCTTGCCGGACGTACCGTGGTACCGGAATCCACGCTGTGCGGACCTGAACAGGTCTTACAACATCTGGGTAAAACCCCGCTTGGACGTTATCTATTTACATCATCGACACTGACCCGCGATTTTATTGAAATTGGACGCGATGCAACGCTGTGGGGGCGCCGCTCTCGACTGCGGTTGAGCGGAAAACCGCTGTTGCTTACCGAGCTTTTTTTACCTGCATCGCCGCTGTACTGAGAGGAAGATAAAGATGGAGTGGAGTCTGACGCAGAGTAAGCTGCTGGCGTTTCACCGTTTGATGCGTACAGATAAGCCTATTGGCGCGTTGCTGCTGCTCTGGCCGACGCTTTGGGCGCTATGGGTGGCGACGCCGGGTATGCCTCAGCTGTGGATTTTGGCGGTTTTTGTCGCTGGCGTGTGGTTAATGCGCGCGGCGGGCTGCGTGGTGAATGATTATGCCGATCGTAAATTTGACGGACATGTAAAACGTACGGTCAACCGACCTTTACCCAGCGGCGCCGTGACAGAGAAAGAAGCGCGCAACCTGTTTGTGGTGCTGGTGCTGCTGGCGTTTCTGTTGGTGCTGACGCTGAACGCCATGACGATTCTGCTTTCCGTGGCGGCGCTGGCGTTGGCCTGGGTTTATCCCTTTATGAAACGCTACACCCACCTGCCGCAGGTCGTGCTGGGGGCCGCTTTCGGCTGGTCAATCCCCATGGCGTTCGCCGCGGTGAGCGAATCCCTGCCGTTGAGCTGCTGGCTAATGTTCCTCGCCAATATTCTCTGGGCAGTGGCTTACGATACGCAATATGCGATGGTCGACAGAGATGATGATATCAAGATAGGCATTAAATCGACGGCGATCCTGTTTGGTCGTTATGACACATTGATTATCGGGATTCTGCAGCTTGGCGTCATGGCGTTAATGGCGCTGATCGGCTGGTTGAATGGTCTGGGATGGGGATATTACTGGGCTGTGCTGGTGGCGGGCGCGCTGTTTGTCTACCAGCAAAAACTGATTGCGAACCGTGAGCGTGAAGCCTGCTTTAAAGCCTTTATGAACAATAACTACGTTGGCCTGGTGCTATTTTTAGGGCTGGCGATGAGTTACTGGCACTTCTGATGTCATGCCGGGCGGACCCGGCCTACAAAGCCAAAATATTCAATACGTCATATCAGTTGCCCGATAAGCTTACGCCATCGGGCATTTCAGGCACGGGCTTACTCGCCCTGCGTCGCGCTTTCAATCGTCAGACGGACATCAGAGGTAATCAGATCGGCAAGCATCTGATATATCTTCATCGTTTCTGCCGGTTCGGCATCGCCCGTATCACTGATATAACCCTCATCCCGTAGCGTCAACACGAGTGAACTGAACACCGCTTTGTCGAAAAACTCCGGCGCGTTAATACCGTGCAGGACAGACAGACGTTGCGCCACGGTACGGCTTTCTTTCTCCAGCGTACTGCGGTTGATGGACGGATTGGCGCTCAACAGCCAGAACGTAATGGCATAACGCTGTAGCGTTTCGTGCGCGCCTGCCGCCAGCAGCTGCAGCGTACGGGAATGCGTCGGGTTGATATGCAGTTCATCATCCTGCAGGGTAATTAGCCCCTGACGCTGCATTTCACTGGCCAGAGCGTCAATGACCGAGGCTAACTCCTCGCGCTCCCAGCGCAGGAACAGCTCCGCTTTTAACATCGGATAGAGCGCTTCAACATGCTGCTGCAACGCATCACGCGAAATGCGACGATGCTGGGTGATAATCGCCGCCATCAGCGAAGGCATAATCAACATATGCGCGATATTGTTACGATAATAGGTCATCAACACCGCCTGCTCGCGCGGCAGGATGATGATATCGCCAATGGTGTCTTTCTCGACCTCAAACTTATTCATCTGCAGCGCGTGAGCGATGAGCTCGCCAGCGCTGGCGGCAGGAACGGTTGAGTCTGTGGAATAAGGGACATTGCGCATCAGATCGAGATAGCAATCAAGCTGCTCGGTGAGCTGCTCGCGGGTGAGCGAGCGCTGACGCGACGCTAACAGCGCGGTACAACACAGGTTCATCGCGTTTGCCGCGCCAGCGTTGTTAATACGCACCATCAGATCGGCGGCGATACTATTTACCGTCGGCGTCAGCCAGGCTGGGCGTATGGCCTCTATAGGGTCGATAGATTCGCGCCACTCCGGCACATGCTGGTTCAGGTACGTCATGAGCGGCATCGGTTCGCCAAAGTTAACGTAGCCCTGACCCAGATTGCGCAGCTTGCTCAAGCCTTTCAGCATCTGCGGCAGGCTCTCTTTCTCTTTTGTCGCGCCGCGCAGTTCTTTCGCATAGGTGCCCACTTCCATGACGTGCTCATAGCCGATGTAAATAGGCACTAACGTAATTGGACGGGTACCGCCGCGCAGCATCGCCTGGATAGTCATCGACAGGGTGCCGGTTTTCGGGTCTAACAAACGTCCGGTACGCGAACGTCCTCCTTCGACAAAATACTCAACCGAGTAACCGCGGCTGAACAGTTCGCCCAGGTATTCGCGAAAGACGGTGGAATAGAGTTTATTCCCCTTAAAGGTGCGACGAATAAAGAACGCGCCCAGACGACGGAAAATCGGGCCAGCGGGCCAGAAATTAAGGTTAATACCGGCGGCAATATGCGGCGGAACCAGTCCCTGATGGTACAGCACATAAGAAAGGAGCAAGTAGTCCATATGGCTGCGGTGACAGGGTACATAGACGATTTCATGCCCGTCGTGCGCCAGTTGGCGTACGCGCTCGGCGTTATGCACGTTAATTCCCTGGTAAAGACGGTTCCAGGTAAACCCCAAAATCCTGTCGGTCAAACGAATCATCTCGTAAGAGAAGTTCGCCGCGATCTCTTCCATCAGCGCAATGGCGTTTTGCTGCGCTTTTTCATGAGAGATTTTTTTACTGCGCGCTTCGTCTTCTACCGCGCGGGCGATCGCTTTCGAGGCCAGCAGTTTGTTAAACAGATCCTGACGGGCGGGCAGGCGTGGGCCAACCGCCGCCAGGCGCTGGCGAGCAAAGTGCATACGCGCCACGCGAGCCAGCTTCTGCGCGATGATTTTATCGGTGCCGTGTTCATCAGCCATACGACGCAATGAGACGGACGGCGAGAATCGGACAAAGCTATCGCGACCCAGCCAGGAGATGGCAAAGAATTTCTGTACGCCGTTCAGCATACGTAAAGGCGGGTTATCTTCTCCCTTTTCACGACCCGGCGCGCGGCCAAACATCACGGAAACGGGCACCATCTGCACGTCCAAAGCCGGATTACTCCGATGCAGATCGAGATAATCGTGAAAAAGTTTCACCGACTCTTCTTTTGGCGTGTAATAGGTAAAGACACGCGGTCCGCCGTGAATAAATACATAGCGTGGCAACAGCGCGCCGTCGATCTCCAGCGGCTCCAGCGGATCCGGGAGATCGTGCGCCAGACATTGCGCCCGCAGCGTCAGTAAGTCCGCTTTTGAGTTGTATGGCAAGACATACATAATGGGGCGAGAAGTATCGAGCCCCAATTCCTGGGCGGGTTCCGCCGGAATAGACTTGCTTTTTACCAGTATGCTTAATGGTAAATTCAGTAATTTGTAGTAAATTCGTGGCCAGCCGGACATAAACGATGTAAAGCCTCTGGTTAATAATGCAAATGCGGTGCAAGGATATCAGAAAGTTTAGCGAATTTCTGTTGTATCCCGTCATACTTCGCGCTGCGTTACGGCAGTCCGAATCGTGCAGGGCAACCGTATAATGTCATTGACGTTAATAATGTAAAAAGGTTCTTTTGATGGCCAATAATACCACTGGATTCACCAGAATTATCAAAGCGGCAGGATATTCCTGGAAAGGATTTCGCGCCGCATGGACTCACGAAGCGGCGTTTCGCCAGGAAAGTATCGCGGTATTGCTGGGCGTCATCATCGCCTGCTGGCTGGATGTGGATGCGATTACCCGTGTGTTATTGATAGGTTCCGTTTTACTTATCATGATTGTTGAAATCCTCAACAGCGCTATTGAAGCGGTCGTTGACCGCATCGGTTCTGAATACCATGAGCTTTCCGGCCGTGCGAAAGATATGGGATCGGCTGCGGTGCTACTGTCTATTTTCGTTGCCCTGATGACCTGGGGCATCCTGTTATGGTCACATTTTCGATAAAGGTTCCAAATTTTATAAATCTCTTGTTTTTTGCGCCGTTTGTGGTTCCAAAATCACCTTTAACTGTATATACTCACAGCATGACTGTATATACACCCAGGGGGCGGAATGAAAGCGTTAACGGCCAGGCAACAAGAGGTGTTTGATCTCATCCGGGATCACATCAGCCAGACAGGTATGCCACCGACGCGTGCGGAAATCGCGCAGCGTTTGGGGTTCCGTTCCCCAAACGCTGCGGAAGAACACCTTAAAGCGCTGGCGCGCAAAGGGGTGCTTGAAATCGTTTCCGGCGCATCGCGAGGTATCCGTCTGTTACAGGAAGAAGAGGACGGATTACCGCTTGTCGGGCGTGTCGCGGCGGGTGAACCGCTTCTGGCGCAGCAGCATATTGAAGGCCATTACCAGGTCGATCCTTCGCTGTTCAAACCCAGCGCCGATTTCCTGCTGCGCGTGAGCGGTATGTCGATGAAAGACATCGGTATTATGGATGGGGATTTGCTGGCGGTACATAAAACGCAGGACGTCCGTAATGGCCAGGTGGTTGTCGCTCGCATTGACGATGAAGTGACAGTAAAACGCCTGAAAAAGCAGGGCAATAAAGTGGAGCTGCTGCCGGAAAACAGCGAGTTTACACCGATAGTGGTGGATCTGCGCGAACAAAGCTTTACGATTGAAGGGCTGGCGGTAGGCGTCATTCGCAACGGGGAATGGTTGTAATCTCGTTTTAATCTCCTTGTAAGCCGTCATCCGGCAATCGTGCAGCCTGATGGCGCTGCGCTTAGCAGGCCTACGGGAATGCAGTTCCTGAGATGATTAATTTGTAGGCCGGATAAGGCGTTACGTTGCCATCCGGCAATGCGCTCGTTTCGTTTAACTCCTTGTCAGGCTTTTCTCCATGCCGCTTTTTACCTCCTCTGATAAAGCTCTCTGGCATCTCGCGCTGCCGATGATTTTTTCTAACATCACCGTCCCCTTGCTGGGGCTGGTCGATACGGCGGTGATTGGTCATCTGGACAGCCCGGTTTTCCTGGGCGGCGTGGCGGTGGGCGCGACTGCCACCAGCTTTCTTTTCATGCTGCTGCTATTTCTACGTATGAGCACCACCGGCCTAACGGCGCAGGCATTTGGCGCCAAAAATCCGCAGGCGTTAGCCCGGGCGCTCATTCAACCGTTATTACTAGCGCTGGGCGCTGGCGTGATGATTGTGCTATTTCGCACGCCGCTTATCGAGCTGGCTTTACATATTGTCGGCGGGAACGACGCTGTCCTGGTGCAAGCGAGACGCTTCCTTGAAATTCGTTGGCTAAGCGCTCCCGCGTCACTGGCGAATCTGGTGCTGCTCGGTTGGCTGTTAGGCGTTCAGTATGCGCGGGCGCCGGTTATCTTGTTGGTCGTGGGCAATATCCTCAATATCGCGCTCGACCTGTGGCTGGTGATGGGGCTTCATATGAACGTGCAGGGTGCTGCCCTGGCGACGGTCATCGCAGAATATGTCACGTTACTGATCGGCATCATGATGGTACGTAAAGTTCTCCATCTCCGCGGTGTGTCGCTGGATATGCTAAAACAGGCCTGGCGCGGCAACGTGCGCCGCCTTTTGGCGCTCAATCGCGATATCATGCTGCGCTCATTGCTCCTTCAGCTTTGTTTTGGCGCAATCACGGTGTCAGGCGCGCGGCTGGGCAGCGATATTATCGCGGTAAATGCAGTCCTGATGACCTTACTCACCTTTACGGCCTATGCGCTGGACGGTTTTGCTTATGCGGTGGAGGCGCACTCCGGTCAGGCTTACGGCGCGCGTGACGGTAGCAAGCTACTGGACGTCTGGCGAGCGGCGTGTCGTCAGTCAGGAATTGTGGCCTTGTTGTTTTCCACAGTCTATGCCCTGGCAGGCGAACATATTGTCGCGTTACTGACCTCATTGCCGCAAATACAGCTACTGGCGGATCGGTATCTTATCTGGCAGGTGGTATTACCGCTGGTGGGCGTATGGTGCTATCTGCTCGACGGTATGTTTATTGGCGCGACGCGCGCTGCCGAAATGCGCAATAGCATGGCAGTCGCCGCGGGAGGATTCGCGCTGACGCTCTTCGCCCTGCCGGTATTAGGAAATCATGGTTTATGGCTGGCATTAACCGTGTTCCTGGCGCTTCGCGGTCTGTCGTTGAGCCTTATCTGGCGTCGTCACTGGCGCGAGGGTACATGGTTTGCCAGATCGTGACGGTTAAAAATTCTGAATATAAAACCGAAGGCCGAATTCCTGCCTACAATTATTATCACGTCCAGCAGAAATTGCAGTGCATTTGGGCGAATAACACCTGCTATTCCTAACCGAATGATGAGGACAAGATGATGAATAAAGACGAAGCCGGCGGTAACTGGAAACAGTTTAAAGGTAAAATGAAAGAACAATGGGGCAAACTGACCGATGACGATATGACCGTTATCGAAGGTAAACGCGACCAACTGGTAGGTAAAATCCAGGAGCGTTACGGTTACCAGAAAGATCAGGCGGAAAAAGAGGTTGTTGACTGGGAAACCCGTAACAACTATCGCTGGTAATATGTTTTCCCCTACCAGGAGTACATGGATGTGCTTCCCCCTGTTTGCCTGTGAATGCGGGCGTGCCCCTCTCTACTGCCGCCCGTTTTTCCGTTCAGGCTAACGTGGTTTTTTCTTCACCAGCACCGAGTGATCGTGACCACAGTTTCCCGGATGGCGACACGCTTCTACTTCTACGCACGCAGGGCACAGACCGTGCGCCTCAATAACGTTATGTCGTAGCGCAAAGCCCATTTTAGCCGCCAGCGTATGCATGATGTCTTCCACGCCCTCGGCACACTCTTCCTTCACCACGCCGCAACGATCGCAGATAAACATGGCCGAGCTGTGCGTCGGCTGGTCGAACAGGTGGCAAACCACATAACTATTGGTGGATTCCACTTTATGGACAAAACCCTGTTCGAGCAAAAAATCCAGCGCGCGGTAAATGGTGGGCGGTTTGGCCTGTGGTTCCGTTTCGCGCAGCAAATCGAGCAAATCGTATGCGCTGATGGCACCCTGTTGCAGACTCATCAGGCGCAGCACTTCGAGGCGCTGAGGCGTCAGGCGCACGTTGCGCTGCGCGCAGAGTTTTTCAGCTTGCGCCAGTAACTCTTGCGTTGTGGTCTTTTCCATGTAGCACCTCGAATGGCATGAAAGTCTAATCCGTTACTTTACCACGAGCTGCTTAAAACTCTGAAATTACCCCGCGACAATATATCGCCTGCTAAGCTTTTCCGCGCCAGTATTCTCATCTATACATAATGAGGGTCGATATTATAACAACAGGATTTAACATCACTATTTCACAGCAATAGTTCGCCTCTGTCCGGTAAAGCGTGGCGGAGGAATTACTTCACCTGATAATAAGATGGGCTAACTGTGAACAAAAACGTCAAACTTTCACTGATTGCTATCGCGGTCTCGCTTTTTATGGCAAAGCAGGCGAGCGCCGCCAATACCTGGACGGAAGCGCGTAATGACGCAATGGGCGGGACGGGCGTTGCGTCCGCGAATTATGGCAGCGGAGTACTATTAAATCCGGCGTTACTGGCAAAAGCCAAACCGGAAGACAATATCACTGTTGTCCTTCCTGCGGTCGGCGTCCAGATTACGGATAAAGACAATCTCCAGGATGAAATTGACGATATCAGCGATAAAGTGGATTACTACGATGAGGTCGTCGATAACCTTACGCTGGGGCAAATTCTGCTCAATCCGCGAGGCGTGCTGAATCAATTTCAGGGCGCCGCGCGCGACCTGGCCGATGAGCTGGAATATCTCAACGGAAAAACCGCCCGCGCCAATGCCGGCGCCGGGTTGGCGGTAAGTATTCCAGGGCAAACGCTTTCCGTGGCGTTTATCGCCAAAGGTTATGCGCATGGGCGCGTGAGTTCGTCCATTGATCAGAACGATATTCAGTATCTGCGCGATATCCAGCATGATGAACGTGTCGCGCTTCGTGAAGCAGGACGCGCTGCTTTGCTGGGGTCTGACGAAATTACAAAGCATTTAAACTCTACCGCGTCGGGGCGGGTAGCGATTGTGTCTGACTACGGTATTGCACTGGCGAAGCAGTTTGTGGTGGGCGAGGTGCCTGTTTCCATTGGCGTTACGCCAAAACTGCAAAAAACCTGGCTCTATAACTACACCACCTCAATTTATAACTACGACAGTAGCGACTGGAATAGCAGCCGTTATCGCAATGACGATACGGGTTTTAACATTGATGCGGGGCTTGCTGCCGATATCGGTGAAAACTGGACGTTGGGGCTGAGCGGGCAAAATCTGGTATCTCGCGATATCGATACGAAAGATATTTACATCACTAATGGTATGACGGGAGAAACCACCAACTACAAAGATACATACCAAATCCGCCCCCTGGTTACTGCGGGCATCGCATGGCATAACGATTTGCTGACCGTAAGCGCCGATGGCGATCTGACGGAAACGAAAGGCTTTAAGAGCGAAGACAATTCACAGTACGTGGGTGTCGGCGCTGAAGTTCGACCGTTGTCATGGCTGGCGGTGCGCGCAGGGTATCGTGCGGATGTGAAAAATAACGATAGCAATGTGGTTACCGGCGGTCTTGGCTTTGCGCCCTTTAACCGTGTGCATCTCGATTTAATGGGACTGTACGGCGAAGATGAAACCTGGGGGGCAGGCGCGCAGCTTACAATGACATTCTGAGGTGCTTTCACCGGAGGCGCTACGCCTCCGGTTTAGCGTTATGCTATAGTAACGCCCCTTTTTTAACCGGATGCTTATTTATTCGCCATGCAGCCTGAAACCCAGTCCTCCGCTTTACCTGCTTATCGCTTCTCCATCGCGCCTATGCTCGACTGGACGGACAGACATTGCCGCTATTTCCTGCGTTTGCTGTCTCGCCAGACGCTGCTCTACACCGAAATGGTGACCACGGGCGCGATTATTCACGGTAAGGGTGACTATCTGGCTTATAGCGAAGAAGAGCATCCGGTCGCTCTACAGCTTGGTGGAAGCGATCCGGCTCAGCTTGCGCATTGTGCAAAGCTGGCGGAAGCGCGTGGCTACGATGAAATTAACCTCAACGTGGGGTGCCCTTCCGATCGCGTGCAAAATGGTATGTTTGGCGCCTGTTTGATGGGCAATGCGCAACTGGTCGCCGATTGTGTTAAAGCCATGCGTGATGTCGTCTCGATTCCGGTAACGGTAAAAACCCGCATTGGTATTGACGATCAGGACAGTTATGCGTTTCTGTGTGATTTCATCGATACGGTTTCCGGTCGGGGCGAATGCGAGATGTTTATTATCCATGCGCGCAAAGCCTGGCTTTCTGGCTTAAGCCCGAAAGAAAATCGTGAGATCCCGCCGCTGGATTACCCGCGCGTCTATCAGCTAAAGCGGGATTTTCCGCACCTGACCATGTCCATTAACGGCGGCATCAAATCTCTGGAAGAGGCGAAGGAGCACCTGCGCCATATGGATGGCGTCATGGTTGGCCGCGAAGCTTATCAGAATCCGGGTATACTGGCCGCGGTGGATCGGGAGATCTTTGGCGCCGATACCACCGATGCCGACCCGGTTGCGGTGGTTCGCGCGATGTATCCCTATATTGAGCGTGAATTGAGCCAGGGAGCGTATCTGGGGCATATCACTCGCCATATGCTGGGGTTGTTCCAGGGCATCCCCGGCGCGCGGCAGTGGCGTCGCTATCTGAGCGAAAACGCCCATAAAGCTGGCGCAGATGTTGCTGTACTGGAGCAGGCGCTAAAACTGGTAGCAGACAAGCGTTAAAAGTTCGCCAAAAATTAGTCAATCTCACCACGCTCTGTGCAGTCTTGCAGGGCGTTTTCTTTATATATCAAAAACATAAATATTGGCATGATTTTTGTAATAGCTTACCTGACCAAACCCGGTAAGCGCCATGCCGCCGGGCAATGCCATCTTTATGGGGAGCGACTATGCTGGAACTACTTTTTGTGCTTGGCTTTTTTCTGATGTTAATGGTGACGGGCGTCTCCTTGCTGGGCATTCTGGCCGCGCTGGTTGTAGCGACTGCCGTCATGTTCCTGGGTGGAATGTTCGCCCTGATGATCAAGCTGTTACCGTGGCTACTGCTGGCGGTGGCTATGGTGTGGGTGATCAAAGCAGTAAAAACGCCAAAAATCCCACAGTATCAGCGCAATAACCGTCGGTTTTACTAAGGTATTGAGCGGTTCGTCACAACCTGGAACTTTGCCCTCACAAGCAAATAGGAATCGATTATTAAATCTGTCATGATTGCGCAGGTAACGAATTCATCGCGCTGTACCCTACATACAGCCGAACAAAAAAAGAAAGGGCTTCCCGGGTGGAAGCCCAATTTCTTTGCAGAGCTATTACGGAATCAGCAGGCTTGAGCCCTGTGTGGCCCGGCTTTCCAGCACTTCATGCGCGCGACGGGCATCTTTTAACGCATAGCGTTGATTTTCAGCCACATCGACTTTAATCACGCCGCTGGCGATCAATGAGAACAATTCATTGCTGGCTTCGGTCAGTTCTTCACGCGTCGTAATATACCCCTGTAGTGAAGGTCGCGTGGCATACAGGGAACCTTTCTGATTCAGAATACCTAAATTCACGCCGGTGACGGGGCCGGACGCATTGCCGAAACTGACCATCAGTCCCCGACGTTGCAGGCAGTCCAGTGAGGCCTCCCAGGTATCTTTCCCCACGGAGTCATAGACCACGCGGACTTTTTTGCCGCCGGTGATCTCTTTTACCCGTTCGACAATGCTCTCTTCACGATAATTAATCACCTGCCAGGCGCCGGCGTCCAGCGCCCGCTGCGCTTTTTGCGCGCTACCGACGGTACCGATAAGCTTCGCGCCCAGCGCTTTCGCCCATTGGCAGGCGATCAGACCGACGCCGCCCGCAGCGGCATGAAACAGGAAGGGTTCGTCGGGTTTCACTTCATAGGTTTTGCGCAACAGGTAAAAAACGGTCAATCCCTTGAGAAAAGAGGCTGCCGCCTGTTCGAAGGAAATGGCGTCAGGTAAAATCGCGGCTTTATCTGCGGGGACGTTATGGACAGAACTGTAAGCGCCGAGCGTTGACTGCGCGTAGACGACGCGATCGCCGACGCGAATGTGCTCCACGCCGTTGCCGACTTTACTGACCACACCCGCAGCTTCGGTTCCCAGGCCCGCAGGCAACGACGGGGGCGGATAGAGTCCGCTACGGATATAGGTGTCGATGAAGTTGATACCAATGGCTTTGTTCTCAACCTGGATTTCGTGTTCCGCCGGTTCCGTTGGCGTAAACTCCACGGTCTGAAGCACTTCCGGACCACAATGCTTGTGAAATTCAATACGCGTTGCCATGCTTCCTCCAAAAGAAATGTGGTAATCTTTCGACCCAATCACTATCTCGGTAACTCCATTCACTATGGCAGGAAATAAACCCTTCAACAAACCACAGACTGATGCCCGCGACCGCGATCCGCAGGTTGCCGGGATAAAAGTGCCGCCGCACTCGATTGAAGCGGAACAGTCGGTGTTGGGCGGTTTAATGCTGGATAACGAGCGCTGGGACGATGTGGCCGAGCGCGTGGTGGCGGAAGATTTCTATACCCGCCCGCATCGCCATATCTTTACGGAGATGGGGCGCTTGCAGGAAAGCGGCAGTCCTATCGACCTGATTACGCTCGCGGAATCGCTGGAGCGGCAGGGCCAACTGGACAGCGTCGGCGGCTTCGCCTATCTGGCGGAGTTGTCTAAAAATACGCCAAGCGCGGCGAACATCAGTGCTTATGCGGACATTGTGCGCGAACGCGCCGTGGTCCGCGATATGATCGCGGTGGCGCATGAAATTGCGGATGCCGGTTACGATCCACAGGGGCGCAATAGCGACGAACTGCTGGATCTGGCGGAGTCGCGCGTCTTCCAGATCGCGGAAAACCGGGCCAACAAAGACGAAGGTCCGAAAAGCATCGACCAGATTCTCGACGCCACCGTGGCGCGTATTGAGCAGTTGTTCCAGCAACCGCACGATGGCGTTACAGGCGTGGATACCGGCTATCAGGACCTCAATAAAAAGACGGCAGGGTTACAGCGTTCGGATTTGATTATCGTCGCGGCGCGCCCCTCCATGGGTAAAACCACTTTTGCGATGAACCTCTGCGAAAATGCGGCGATGTTGCAGGATAAACCGGTACTGATCTTTAGTCTGGAGATGCCCGGCGAACAGATCATGATGCGTATGCTGGCCTCGCTGTCCCGCGTCGATCAGACACGTATTCGTACCGGTCAACTCGATGATGAAGACTGGGCGCGAATCTCCGGCACGATGGGCATTCTGCTGGAGAAACGCAATATGTATATTGACGACTCCTCAGGTCTTACGCCGACAGAAGTCCGTTCGCGCGCGCGGCGTATTTTCCGCGAACATGGCGGGTTAAGTCTGATTATGATCGACTACCTGCAATTGATGCGTGTGCCGTCGCTTTCTGATAACCGTACTCTGGAAATCGCCGAAATTTCTCGCTCGTTGAAAGCGCTGGCGAAGGAACTACAGGTGCCGGTCGTGGCGCTATCGCAGCTTAACCGCTCCCTGGAACAACGCGCGGATAAACGTCCGGTGAACTCCGACCTGCGTGAATCCGGCTCTATTGAACAGGATGCCGACTTAATTATGTTTATCTACCGTGATGAGGTTTATCACGAGAACAGCGACTTAAAAGGCATTGCTGAAATTATTATTGGTAAGCAACGTAACGGTCCTATCGGTACGGTTCGTCTGACGTTCAATGGTCAGTGGTCGCGCTTCGATAACTATGCGGGACCGCAATACGATGATGAGTAACTCTCCGTCATTCTTTTAACAAGGAATTCAAATGCAAGCGGCAACAGTCGTCATTAACCGCCGCGCTCTGCGACACAACCTGCAACGTCTGCGTGAACTGGCGCCTGCCAGTAAGCTGGTTGCGGTGGTGAAAGCGAACGCTTATGGACACGGTCTTCTGGAGACCGCGCGAACGCTCCCTGATGCTGACGCTTTTGGCGTGGCGCGTCTTGAAGAGGCTCTACGTCTGCGAGCGGGCGGGATCACGCAGCCTATCCTGCTGCTGGAGGGTTTTTTCGACGCCGCCGATTTGCCGACCATTTCCGCGCAATGTCTGCATTCCGCCGTACATAATCAGGAGCAGCTTGCCGCCCTGGAGGCGGTGGAGCTGGCGGAGCCGGTAACGGTCTGGATGAAGCTGGATACCGGTATGCATCGTCTCGGCGTGCGTCCCGAAGAGGCGGAGGCGTTCTACCAGCGTCTGACGCACTGTAAAAATGTACGCCAGCCGGTGAATATCGTCAGCCATTTTGCCCGTGCGGATGAGCCGGAATGCGGCGCTACCGAACATCAGCTCGACATTTTTAATGCCTTCTGTCAGGGTAAACCCGGTCAGCGCTCTATTGCCGCGTCTGGCGGTATCCTGCTGTGGCCGCAGTCTCACTTTGACTGGGCGCGTCCGGGCATCATTTTGTATGGCGTATCGCCGCTGGAGCACAAACCCTGGGGGCCGGATTTTGGTTTTCAGCCGGTGATGTCCTTAACCTCCAGTTTGATCGCGGTGCGTGACCACAAAGCGGGCGAACCGGTGGGCTACGGCGGGACATGGGTGAGTGAGCGCGACACGCGCCTGGGCGTGGTGGCGATGGGTTATGGCGATGGCTACCCACGAGCGGCGCCTTCCGGTACGCCAGTACTGGTCAATGGTCGTGAAGTTCCGATTGTCGGGCGGGTGGCGATGGATATGATTTGCGTAGATTTGGGGCCAAACGCGCAGGATAACGCGGGCGATCCGGTGGTCTTATGGGGTGAAGGTCTGCCGGTTGAACGTATCGCTGAAATGACAAAAGTAAGTGCTTACGAACTTATCACGCGCCTGACCTCAAGGGTGGCGATGAAGTATATTGATTAAATACGCGGCGGGCCGGGTGGCGCCTGCGCTTATCCGGCTTGTATCGCGCATTGGCTGTAGGCCGGATAAGACGTTCACGCCGCTATCCGGTAATATGCGCATCCACCACAACATCCTCTCGATCTTCTCGTCCTTCCGGTTTATTGTGTTATTTCCTGCCCTCTGTAAACTTGGAGAACCATCGCGTGTTTCAAAAAGTTGACGCCTATGCCGGCGATCCGATTCTTTCACTGATGGAGCGTTTTAAAGACGACTCCCGTCACGACAAAGTAAATCTGAGCATTGGCCTGTATTACAACGAAGACGGGATTATCCCACAGCTCAAAACGGTGGCCGAAGCCCGGCTTAACGCGCAGCCGCATGGCGCTTCGCTGTACCTGCCGATGGAAGGACTCAATACTTATCGCCATACTATCGCGCCTTTGCTCTTTGGCGCCGATCACCCGGTTCTTCAGCAACAGCGCGTGGCCACTATCCAGACATTAGGCGGCTCCGGCGCGCTGAAAGTAGGCGCGGATTTCCTGAAGCGTTATTTCCCCGACGCAGGCGTATGGGTGAGCGACCCCACCTGGGAAAACCATATTGCGATATTTGCCGGGGCAGGATTCGAAGTGAGTACTTACCCCTGGTATGACGACGCGACTAACGGCATCCGTTTTAACGATCTGCTGGCCACGCTGAATACGTTACCTGCGCGCAGTATCGTGCTGCTGCACCCCTGTTGTCACAACCCGACCGGGGCGGATTTAACGCCTTCGCAATGGGATGCGGTGATTGAAATAGTGAAAGCGCGCGATCTGATTCCGTTCCTTGATATTGCCTATCAGGGGTTTGGCGCAGGCATGGACGAGGATGCTTACGCTATTCGCGCCATTGCCAGCGCCGGGTTACCTGCGTTAGTCAGTAATTCTTTTTCGAAGATTTTCTCGCTGTACGGCGAGCGCGTCGGCGGCCTGTCCGTGGTGTGTGAAGATGCTGAAATCGCCGCGCGGGTTCTGGGACAGCTAAAAGCGACGGTGCGCCGAATTTACTCCAGTCCGCCGTGTTTCGGCGCTCAGGTGGTCGCTACGGTCCTGGGCGATGAGGCGTTAAAAGCGGGCTGGCTGGCGGAAGTCGACGCGATGCGTAACCGCATTATATCGATGCGCCAGACGCTGGTGAAGGAGCTGAAGGCGGAGATGCCTGACCGCAACTTTGATTACTTGTTACAGCAGCGCGGTATGTTCAGCTATACCGGGTTAAGCGAGGAGCAGGTCGAGCGGTTGCGCGATGAGTTTGGCGTTTACCTGATTGCCAGTGGCCGCATGTGTGTCGCCGGGCTTAATTCTTCAAATGTACACCGCGTGGCGAAGGCATTTGCCGCTGTCATGTAATATTCAGGCCTGACGGCGATAACAGTGCCCTCCGGCCTGACAATAGCTGTTGTGATCATCCTCTTTTTTCGTAACAAAACCGCAGATAATCCTTCCTTTTGACCGTTACTGGCGTTATGGTCAGATAGTTTTTTGAGCAAAGACTCATCTTAATAATTATAATATTTTGAATTTTAAGGGAAAAGCATGAAAAAAATAACCCTGGCGCTGAGTGCCGTCTGTTTGTTGTTTACGCTAAACCATTCCGCGAATGCGTTAGTATCTTCCCCTTCGACGCTCAATCCGGGCACTAATGTTGCAAAACTCGCGGAACAAGCGCCTGTCCATTGGGTCTCTGTCGCCCAGATTGAAAACAGCCTCACCGGACGCCCGCCGATGGCGGTCGGCTTTGATATTGACGACACCGTGTTATTTTCCAGCCCCGGATTCTGGCGCGGAAAGAAAACCTACTCCCCGGACAGCGACGATTATCTGAAAAATCCGGCCTTTTGGGAAAAAATGAACAACGGCTGGGATGAGTTCAGTATTCCAAAAGAAGTGGCCCGACAGCTCATTGATATGCATGTTCGCCGTGGCGACAGTATTTACTTTGTCACTGGTCGTAGTCAGACGAAAACGGAAACCGTGTCGAAAACGCTGGCGGATAACTTCCATATTCCGGCGGCGAATATGAATCCGGTGATTTTCGCCGGCGATAAACCGGAACAAAATACGAAAGTACAGTGGCTGCAGGAGAAGAACATGCGTATCTTCTACGGCGATTCGGATAACGATATTACCGCGGCTCGTGATTGTGGTATCCGCGGTATTCGCATCCTGCGCGCGGCTAACTCCACCTACAAACCGCTGCCGCAGGCAGGAGCGTTTGGCGAGGAAGTCATTGTCAACTCGGAGTACTAAAAATCAGGAGAGCGTCAGGCTCTCCTTTTTTGCATGATTTTTGCACAAACTTGCCCCGCTGGCTTTTACCTTTTCCAGACTTGCTGCACACTATTCAGGAGACGTTTGTTTTTAGGAAGGAGCAGCCTATAGCGCACCATTACACTGAGCGAGAAGCCGCGCGGGTTTCATCTGATAACAGATGAAATTATCGATAAATTGTCTGGCTTACCGCCTGTCGAAACGGGTTTGCTGCATCTGTTGTTGCTACATACCTCGGCCTCGCTGACGCTAAACGAAAACTGCGATCCCACCGTGCGCGCTGATATGGAGCGCCATTTCCTGAAAACCGTTCCCGATAATGCGGCGTATGAACATGACTACGAAGGCGCGGATGACATGCCTTCGCATATTAAGTCGTCAGTATTGGGCGTCTCGTTGCTGCTGCCTGTACGCCAGGGGCGTTTACAGTTAGGAACATGGCAAGGTATCTGGTTGGGAGAGCACCGTATTCACGGCGGTCCACGTAAAATCATCGCGACACTACAAGGGGAATGATAATGACCATTTCGGAATTACTGCAATACTGCATGGCAAAACCTGGCGCAGAGCAGAGCGTCCACAGCGACTGGAAAGCGACGCAAATTAAAGTGGAAGATGTACTTTTCGCGATGGTAAAAGAAGTTGAAGGACGCCCGGCAGCCTCTCTCAAAACCAGCCCGGAACTGGCAGAGTTGTTACGTCAGCAGCACAGCGATGTACGACCGAGTCGGCACCTTAATAAAGCGCACTGGAGCACGGTCTATCTGGACGGCTCGCTGCCGGATTCACAACTCTATTATCTGGTCGATGCCTCTTATCAACAGGCGGTAAATGCGCTGTCGGAAGATAAACGCAAGCAGTTGCCGCAGTCCTGATTATAGCGCGCCGACCAACAACGCCAGGGCGATATCAATGAGGCGGATGACCGTAGACCGGATACGGCTGCCGAGGGCGATTTGCGCATTATTGGCGCGTAGCCTGGCGAGGTCCCGCTGTCCTTCCAGCAGAATAATCATATCGTCGTCGTCCAGCCAGCCGCGAGCATGTTCCTGAAGCGCGCGGGCGATAAACGCGGCGGACTCGCGGATAGCGTCGTCGCTGTCTTCTCTTGCCTGCTTATACGTCTGGATAAACTCGGCAATCGCCGAGGACGCTACAGGGTGTTCGGCCCGGGCGGTGGTCATCAGGTTATGTATTTCGTTAATAGACGCCATTTTCATCTCCTTGAGTGCAGTGGGCGCCCCAATGCAGACACTCACCCTGTATAGCTAATTTCCAGACCTGATTATTTTGCTGTTGGTATCTCTCTGCCTGGATGTGAGTAAGTGGTTGCTTACGTTGCATAACCCGCGCATAAAGACGCAAATAGTGATTTTTCAGCAGCGCCAGATTATCGAGTCGGTGTTTATCCCCACCTTGACGGGCGACCCGCTCAGCCTGAAAAAATGTCTGGCGGATATCGCGGTCATCCTTGAGCAGTGTCTCTTTTTGCCACGGTATTCGCGCCGCGTCCTGCAGGAAGCGGGTTGAGCGCGTTTGTAATAGCGTCAGTTGTTGAAAAGCCACGGCGCTAAAGTGGTCAGGCAGCGTACAGGCGGCTAAAAACAGGCACAGCAGTAGTGTGATTGCGTAGGGCAACTTCATGGTGTTTTCCATAACAGACCGTTTGCGCTATCACATGTCAGAGCGAGGCGGCACGCAAATCACAAATGCTCAACACGGATACAATGAGGTGGGATGAGGAAAAATGATGCCGCTTCCCGGCGAATCGGAAAGCGGCGTGAAGGTTATTTGAGCATAGGTTTAAGGAAGCGGGCAGTATGCGACGCCTCGCACTCCGCCACGGTTTCCGGCGTACCGGCGACGAGAATTTCGCCGCCGCCGCTGCCGCCTTCCGGGCCGAGGTCGACAATCCAGTCCGCCGTTTTAATGACGTCCAGGTTGTGTTCGATCACCACGATGGTGTTGCCCTGATCGCGCAACTGATGCAGAACGTCAAGCAACTGCTGAATATCGGCAAAGTGCAGGCCGGTGGTTGGCTCGTCGAGAATATACAGCGTCTGCCCGGTGCCGCGCTTCGACAGTTCGCGCGCCAGCTTCACGCGCTGGGCCTCGCCGCCGGAAAGCGTTGTCGCCGACTGACCAAGACGGATATAGGTCAGCCCCACGTCCATCAGCGTCTGCAGCTTACGCGCCAGCGCCGGAACCGCATCAAAGAACTCACGCGCTTCTTCAATGGTCATATCCAGTACTTCGTGGATGGTCTTGCCTTTGTACTTAATCTCCAGCGTTTCCCGGTTATAGCGCTTGCCTTTGCACTGGTCGCACGGCACGTAAATATCCGGCAGAAAGTGCATTTCGACTTTAATGACGCCATCGCCCTGGCACGCTTCGCAGCGACCGCCGCGCACGTTGAAGCTGAATCGCCCTGGCGTGTAGCCGCGCGAGCGAGACTCCGGCACGCCAGCAAAAAGCTCGCGAACCGGGGTAAAGACGCCCGTATAGGTCGCCGGGTTGGAACGCGGGGTGCGCCCGATCGGGCTCTGGTCGATATCGATCACTTTATCGAAATGTTCCAGCCCCTGAATATCCCGATACGGCGCCGGTTCGGCGATAGTCGCCCCGTTTAACTGACGCTGGGCGATGGGGAACAGCGTGTCGTTAATCAGCGTCGATTTACCGGAACCCGAGACGCCGGTGATACAGGTAAACAGCCCTACCGGTAGCGTAAGGGTCACATCTTTCAGGTTGTTGCCGCGCGCGCCGGTGAGTTTGAGCACTTTTTCTGGATTTGCCGGCACGCGTTGTTTCGGCACTTCAATTTTGCGTTTGCCGCTCATGTACTGGCCGGTCAGCGATTCCGGTACCGCCATAATGGCTTCCAGCGGGCCTTCCGCCACCACCTCGCCGCCGTGAACGCCCGCGCCGGGGCCAATATCAATCACATGGTCGGCGGCGCGGATGGCGTCTTCATCGTGTTCCACCACAATCACGGTATTGCCAAGATTGCGCAGATGAATCAGCGTACCCAGCAGCCGTCCGTTATCGCGCTGGTGCAGACCGATGGACGGTTCATCCAACACATACATTACGCCGACTAACCCGGCGCCTATCTGGCTCGCCAGACGAATACGCTGGGCTTCGCCGCCGGAAAGCGTCTCTGCCGAGCGGGAGAGCGTGAGATAGTTCAGGCCGACGTTCACCAGAAACTTGAGGCGATCGCCGATCTCTTTTAGCACTTTTTCGGCGATTTTCGCCCGTTGCCCGGAAAGCTTGAGATTAGTGAAAAAATCCATCGCATGGCCAATGCTCATATCGGAAATAGCAGGCAGCGGCGTATTTTCCACAAATACATGGCGCGCTTCGCGATTCAGTCGCGTTCCTTCACAGCTGGCGCAGGGGCGATTACTGATGAATTTCGCCAGCTCTTCGCGCACCGTGCTGGATTCCGTCTCTTTATAACGGCGCTCCATATTATGCAGCACGCCTTCGAACGGATGGCGGCGCACGGAAGTATCGCCGCGATCGTTCATATATTTAAATTCAATATTCTCTTTGCCGGAACCGTACAGCACGACTTTATGTACGTTGGCGCTGAGGCTTGCCCACGGCGCATCTACGTCGAACTTATAGTGTTCCGCCAGCGACTTGAGCATTTGAAAGTAGTAAAAATTGCGACGATCCCAACCACGAATCGCGCCGCCTGCCAGCGACAGGTCGGGATTCTGGATCACGCGGTCCGGATCGAAATATTGCTGAACGCCGAGCCCGTCACAGGTCGGGCAGGCGCCTGCCGGGTTGTTGAATGAGAACAGACGCGGTTCCAGCTCGCGCATACTGTAGCCGCAAATCGGGCAGGCAAAATTGGCGGAGAACAGAAGCTCCTCCGCTTTCTCATCGTCCATATCGGCAACAACCGCCGTGCCGCCGGATAATTCCAGCGCCGTTTCGAACGACTCCGCTAGGCGTTGGGAAAGATCGTTGCGAACTTTGAAGCGATCGATCACCACCTCAATGGTATGTTTCTTTTGCAGCTCCAGCTTCGGCGGATCGGAGAGATCGCAGACTTCGCCGTCAATACGGGCGCGAATGTAACCCTGGCTTGCCAGATTTTCCAGCGTTTTGGTGTGTTCGCCTTTACGCTCTTTAATAATCGGCGCCAGCAGCATCAGACGTTTGCCTTCCGGCTGTGACAGCACGTTATCGACCATCTGACTAACGGTTTGCGCCGCCAGCGGCACGTCATGATCCGGACAACGCGGCTCGCCCACGCGGGCAAACAGCAGGCGCAGGTAGTCGTGGATCTCGGTAATGGTACCCACCGTAGAGCGCGGGTTGTGAGATGTCGATTTCTGTTCAATTGAGATCGCGGGCGATAGCCCCTCAATATGGTCGACATCCGGTTTTTCCATGAGCGACAAAAACTGCCGCGCGTAAGCGGAGAGCGATTCAACGTAACGACGCTGCCCTTCGGCATACAGAGTGTCGAAAGCCAGTGAGGATTTGCCTGAACCCGAAAGCCCGGTCACGACAATCAGTTTGTCGCGGGGGATGACGAGGTTAATATTTTTGAGATTATGGGTGCGGGCGCCCCGAACTTCGATCTTATCCATTCACCTTTCCCGGTAGAGACTCGGATGCCTGGTTTGTTTGAAGGACAAACGGCAGAAACGGCTAATTATGACACAATTTAACCTGTTTGAATATACAGTATTGGAATGCATCTTCAGCTAAAGTATGCAACAATATGAGGTTCGCGCGAGTGACCTGGAACCTGCATCGCAGCTATTAAAATGCTACGTGGAAATGGTACACTCACGCGTTTACACTATTTATGAAACGTATTCAGGAGACTCAATTATGGCCAGCAGAGGCGTAAACAAGGTGATTCTCGTTGGTAATCTGGGCCAGGACCCGGAAGTACGCTATATGCCGAGTGGCGGCGCTGTCGCCAACTTAACGCTGGCTACTTCTGAATCCTGGCGCGATAAGCAGACCGGCGAAATGAAAGAGCAGACTGAATGGCACCGGGTGGTGATGTTCGGCAAACTGGCGGAAGTGGCCGGCGAATATCTGCGTAAAGGTTCTCAGGTGTATATCGAAGGTCAATTGCGTACCCGCAAGTGGACCGATCAGAGTGGCCAGGAACGCTATACGACTGAAATTAACGTTCCGCAGATCGGCGGCGTGATGCAGATGCTGGGGGGGCGCCAGGGCGGCGGCGCACCGGCAGGCGGTCAGCAGCAGGGTGGTTGGGGTCAGCCGCAACAACCTCAGCAGCCGCAGGGCGGCAACCAGTTCAGCGGCGGCGCGCAGTCGCGTCCACAGCAATCCGCGCCAGCGCCGTCTAACGAACCGCCAATGGATTTTGACGACGACATTCCGTTCTGATTTTTGGTAAAAAAGTCAAAGCGTTATTTGCATTTTCGCTATAGTTCTCGTCTGCTGAAATGCCTGGTGTAAATCAGGCATTTTCTTACCTGGTATTATTGTCTTAGAGCCTATCCCACCAGGCGTTATTGGCGCAGCCAGTTTGGACACGGACAGCGCGCAAAAGCCGGAGCGTACACGTAGTACGTGAAGTTTGACTCGCTACGCTCGCCCTTCGGGCCGCCGCAAGCGGCGTTCAAAACGCTAACGCGTTTTGGCGAGCACTGCCCAGGTCCAAAATGGCAAGTAAAATAGCCCTAATGGGATAGACTCTTAGTATCCCTTTCAAAAAAGAGAAGCGCATATCTTACGGAAAAATGTCGCTTATCGCCTCTGGCCGACTCGCCTCGGCACATCATTATCCAGCCGAAGTTCATAAATGTACTGCAATAACCCGGATTGTCTTAAATATGAAAGAGAAATCTCATCTGCAAAATATATAATTTATAGCCATTTTTTGACAACAAAAAGATATTATAAAATAACGGTAGAGAATGGTCGGTATTATCAATAGTTAATTAAATGTTTGCTTTAGCTTGTGATGAGCTCAAATATGATATGTGTATCTTGCTTTATTTTTAATTGCTGAAGATAAAATTGTTACTTATAGCTGGCTTTATATAAAAAATGGTTTTATTTGTGTGTTTTTTTACGCAATTCTGATTTTTTACTCCCCACTTATTATATTTTCAATGATTTAAGTTATATTGAAGTCCCTATGACCCTATGTTTTAATTGTGAAAATTCATTTTATCCTCTGGAGGCAAATTTATTAAATACGTATGGTTATAACGCGTATTAAAAAGAAATATGTCCTTAAAATGATTTAGAGTTTCAATGATTAGCTAACAAATCTATTTATCGGCGGGTGGTTTTAATTTGCTGATGACTATTTTTTATTTATGAGCTGAGAGCTTATGCGATACCTATTATTGGGGAAGATATAGTTAGTGCAATAATTGATGTCTACCTAATTAAAAAATGAAGAGTGTTTTTAATTAAAGCACTCATCTTTGTTGTGGGCGCATAAAAATGGCGTCGTTGTTTTTATTTTTCTGATTACGAGATGTAGGAAAACTGAAATCTATAAAGCGTATTGGTAGCAGGAAGCCAAGGGCGGTAGCGTTCACTTTCTGAATAAGTTGAGCATCCTTTATCCTTTCTAATCCACAAAAACATTTTATTCACAATGTAATATCAGGAGACAACATGGAAGACGAAAGTAATCCGTGGCCTAGTTTTGTTGATACATTCTCTACGGTATTGTGCATTTTTATATTTCTTATGTTGGTGTTTGCACTTAATAATATGATTATTATGTATGACAACTCAATTAAAGTTTATAAAGCAAATATAGAGAATAAGACTAAATCTACTGCTCAAAATAACGGAGCCAATGACAATTCAAATGCTAATGAAATAGTTAATAAGGAAGTGAATACCCAAGATGTGTCGGACGGAATGACTACAATGTCAGGTAAGGAGGTTGGAGTATACGATATCGCCGATGGTCAGAAAACTGATATAACGCCTACAAAAAATGAGCTTGTTATTACGTATCATGGCAGGCTGAGAAGCTTTTCAGAAGAGGATACTCATAAAATAGAAGCTTGGTTAGAAGACAAAACTAATAGTAATTTATTGATAGAAATGGTTATTCCTCAGGCAGACATCTCTTTCTCTGACTCTTTACGACTGGGATATGAACGGGGAATTATTTTAATGAAAGAGATTAAGAAGATATATCCTGATGTAGTTATTGACATGAGTGTTAACTCCGCAGCATCAAGTACAACGAGTAAAGCTATTATCACGACTATTAATAAAAAGGTGTCAGAGTGAAATATATAAATCATTACCGCTATTTGTTTGTCTGTTTTTTCCTTGCCATACTCCCTTTTTTCGCTTTATCTTTTCCCGGTATAAGAGAGTATGTTTTTGATAACTTTATGGTTTCTGCAATTTACAATGGAGTCATTATTGCCATTTATATTACAGGTTCTTTGTGTGCATTATTCACTATTCTTAAAAATATTTCAGCAAAAGACATATTAATAGCTCAGGACGCCAGTAGAAAAAATAGCATTCTTTCTAACCTCAATCAGGTTTTGTTTGCCGGGGAACCCAAACAGTGTGATTTCAATTTGCTGATGGAATTAGATGACAATGTGTCTACCGCCCGTAATCAACGATTGTCATTTATTATGAGCTGTAGCAATGTGTCGACGCTTGTTGGCCTGTTGGGGACGTTTGCGGGTCTGTCTATTACGATTGGTTCAATCGGGAACTTATTGAGCTCGCCATCAGATGTTGGCGGTGATAATGCAAGTAATACACTCAATATGATCGTGACAATGGTAGCGTCGCTTTCTGAACCATTGAAAGGGATGAATACCGCATTTGTATCTTCTATCTATGGTGTTGTTTGCGCCATACTCCTGACCTCACAAAGTGTTTTTGTTCGCAGCTCCTATTCCCTTGTTTCTACGGAAATCAAAAAATTAAAAATCATAAGCAACAGATCCAATAATAAACAACGAAGTCTGCGGGTTGAATCAGAGACGCTTGTAGAATTTAAAGAGTTGTTTAAAGCGTTTTTTGATAACTACCTGACAGTTGAAAACTTACGGACGCAGGATGAAGAAAAGAAACGAGTGATGCTATCAGATAGCTTTGTCACTTTGCAAAACCGACTATTGGATAACTCAGCAAAACTGGAACAACTTTCTACGCTGATTGACGGTTATCTGGTAAGCAATAACGAAAATACCAAAAAATTAGTTGACGGTGTAATAACAATTACCTCTCGTTTATCTGAAGGTAATACCCTGCTTGCTGATAATAATGCACGACTGGAGGCAATGAGTACAATACAAAATATTATAGATAAAAAGAATGATTCAATAATGGCATCAGTTGATAAATGCTATCAGGAATCTCTTTCACATGGTAAGACCATAAACGATATTGCCGCTGGCAGTGCCGATATTTCCCATACTCTCGATGGGCTGAGAAAAGAAATGGATGAGGATATGAACAATGTTCATTTAGCGCTATCCGATCTATCGGCTACTGATAAAAAGATTATTACTAATACTAAAGAGATTAGTGCTGAAATGGTTAGCTACCGTGATACCTATATGCCATTAATGGAAAAAATAACATCTATGCATCAGGAAATAGTAAAGCAACGTTTGTTAAACAAGGAGGAAAAAAATGAAGATTAAGATGTTTTTTCTGACGACTGCTTTTATTACACAAAGCACATACGCCAGCGAGCTTCCGGTCATTCCTCTAAGAGATTTAGTTAATGCCGCATTAACGCATCAGCCCTCTGTTGCTGTTTCATATTATGAGACTGAAAAGAAAAACAGTGACTTAGATCTTTCACGGGCAGCACTTTATCCTACCCTGGATCTAACATCTGGCCTTAATAATAACAGGAAAGAGTCATCAGGTACCGAGAGGAACGTTGAAAATAAGGTGTCTTTATCATACCGAATAACGGATTTTGGAGTGAGGGGGGCTAATATCAGGAAATCTGAATATGAAAGAGATAATAGTAAAACTGACTATGAAAAAACAAAGAATATAGTGTCTCAGGAGGTTGTGACAACCTATTACAACATCAGTAAATATCGTGAAATGATTGATGGCGTAAATCTGGAGAAAGAGTTTTATAAAAAGATGCTGGAAACTTTTTCGTTGCTGGTATCTTCCGGTGTAGCGATGCAATCTGATATGCGTAAAGTACAAGTATCTATCGATGCATTAAATACCAGAAGCATTATGTATCAGTCGATGTTGGATGATGAAATGTATAAAATGCAGAATATGACTGGTCTGAATTTATCGCCAGTTCAGATTCAAAGCGATGAAAAATTCAACCTCTTCAAAAAATATATCTTTGTCGAAAGCCCTGAAAAACTTATGGACATGGTGATGAAATACAACGATGACTATAAGATGCTTGTCAATACCCGAAAAGCCGCGACCGAAGATATTAATGCCGCAAAATCATCCTATTTTCCGACTGTAGATCTTGTTTCCAGCTATGTACAGAATAACCCGAGCGGTAGTGCCAAAAAAAGTGATTATGAAGATGAATTTAAAACGGGTATCAATGTTAGTTTCAACATTTTTAATGGGTTCAGAAATTCAGCCCAGGAAAGAAAAATGGTGGCAAGTTACTCGCAGGCTAAGCTGCAAATTGACGATTTTTTGATTAAAACGCGTTATAACATTGATTCACAACTTTCAAGATACGCCGCTGCAAAAGAGACTTACTCAGTGGCGGAACGTTCACATACAAACGCGTTACAGCTTACTGAATTATATGAGCAGGAGTTTCAGTTAGGGCAAAAAAGTTTGCTTGATTTAATTTCAAGCCGTAATGAAGCATTTCAGGCATATGTAAGCATGATCGACAGCAAATATAGCCTGTATATTTTAAAGCTACAGCAACTCTCATTGATTTTTCATTTAATGGATTATTTAAAAGGAAATACTGAAAGTGAGTTAAATGTAATGAAATGAATAGAAGACAAAGCGATCATCTCATGATGATAATTATTTCTTTGACGATCTTAATTATTATCCTTACCTACTTTATAGAAATTAATTCAGTGGTTCATGGTCAGGGCGTTATCACTACTAAAGATAATGCTCAGTTAATATCTCTTTCTAAAGGAGGGACGATACAAGATATTTATGTAGCCGAGGGTGATACTGTAAAAAAAGGAGAACTCCTTGCAAAGGTCGTTAACCTTGATCTGCAAAAAGAATATCAAAGGTATAGAACTCAAAAAGGGTATCTGGATAAAGATGTTAACGAAATATCTTTCATTCTTGATAAAGAAAATGAGAGTGGGTTGATTACCCTGGATGGCACCCGTTCTTTAAGCAATAAAGAGGTAAAAGCGAATATTGAATTAGTGCATAGTCAGATAAGAGCTAAAGAGTTAAAAAAAACCTCTCTTGATTCTGAGATTAGCGGATTACAAGAGAAACTGAGTTCGAAAGAAAAAGAACTCGCATTGCTTGCCGAAGAAATAAATATTCTTTCCCCACTGGTAAAAAAAGGAATTAGCCCATATACCAATTTTCTTAACAAGAAACAGGCGTATATAAAAGTTAAGTCTGAAATTAATGATATTGAAAGTAGCATCACTTTAAAAAAAGATGATATTGAGTTGGTTGTTAATGATATTGAGGCGCTTAATAATGAATTGCGACTATCTTTATCTAAAATAATATCTAAAAATCTTCAGGAACTTGAGGTTGTTAACTCTACATTAAAAGTAATAGAGAAGCAGATAAATGAGGAGGATATCTATTCACCGGTTGACGGTGTAATTTATAAAATCAATAAAAGTGCCACTACTCATGGTGGTGTGATTCAGGCGGCGGACTTACTTTTTGAAATAAAACCAAAAGTAAGGACTATGCTGGCCGATGTGAAAATATTACCCAAATACCGTGACCAAATATATGTAGATGAAGCCGTTAAACTGGATGTGCAGTCAATTATCCAACCAAAGATAAAATCGTATAATGCGACTATCGATAATATTAGCCCTGATTCCTATGAGGAAAATACCGGAGGAACAATTCAGCGTTATTATAAAGTAATTATTGCATTCGATGTTAATGAAGATGATTTACGGTGGTTAAAACCAGGTATGACTGTTGACGCCAGTGTAATTACCGGAAAACACAGCATTATGGAATACCTGTTATCTCCCTTGATGAAAGGCGTGGACAAAGCCTTTTCAGAACCAGTTAATACTAAACGATTAGATACACCTTGAGAGTGAATATAATATTATGGGAAATAAAAGCATACAAAAGTTTTTTGCCGATCAAAATTCTGTAATTGATTTATCTTCTTTGGGTAATGCCAAAGGCGCAAAAGTTTCTCTTTCCGGGCCAGACATGAACATTACCACGCCGCGTGGTTCAGTGATCATTGTCAATGGCGCCCTTTATTCAAGTATCAAAGGCAATAACCTCGCTGTTAAATTTAAAGATAAGACTATTACCGGCGCTAAAATTCTGGGCAGCGTAGATTTAAAAGATATTCAACTGGAGAGAATTGACAGCTCATTGGTTGATTCTGCTCAGGTAGAAAAGAAAGGTAATGGCAAACGACGAAATAAGAAGGAAGAAGAGGAATTAAAAAAGCAGCTTGACGATGCTGAAAACGCAAAGAAAGAAGCTGATAAGGCGAAGGAAGAAGCAGAGAAAGCTAAGGAGGCAGCAGAAAAAGCGCTCAATGAAGCGTTTGAAGTACAGAATTCGTCAAAGCAAATTGAAGAAATGCTGCAGAACTTTTTGGCTGACAATGTAGCAAAAGACAATTTGGCTCAGCAAAGCGATGCTTCCCAGCAAAATACACAGGCTAAAGCAACGCAGGCTTCTAAACAGAACGATGCTGAAAAAGTTCTTCCTCAACCTATTAATAAAAATACCAGTACTGGCAAAAGTAATAGCAGTAAAAATGAGGAAAATAAGCTCGATGCCGAGTCTGTTAAAGAGCCGCTTAAAGTCACATTAGCGCTTGCGGCCGAGAGTAACAGCGGTAGCAAAGATGATAGTATAACTAATTTTACCAAACCTCAGTTTGTAGGTAGCACTGCTCCCAATGCCACGGTTATTATTAAAATTAATGGTATTGCTGTCGGTCAGGCTGTAGCGGATAGTTTGGGTAACTTCACCTTCACAGCGCCTGAAACATTGACTGATGGAACATACAATCTGGAGGCAGAGGCCAAGACTGCTGATGGAAGCGGTAGCGCCAAACTTGTCATTACTATCGATTCCGTTACCGATAAGCCAACATTTGAGCTTTCGCCTGAAAGTAGTGTGTCCGGTCATAAGGGCTTAACGCCGACCTTGACGCCTTCAATTGTTGGTACGGCGGAAGAGAATGCTAAGGTTGACATTTATGTAGATAATAAACTGGTTGCCAGCGTTGATGTCGATAAAGATGGAAACTGGAGTTATGAATTTAAGGATAATGAATTATCTGAGGGCGAAAATAGTATAAAAGTCGTTGCTGTAGATAAAGCAGGTAATAAAAACGAAACGACGGATAGTATCATAACCGACACCATTCCTCCGGAAAAGCCGACGATTGAGCTGGATGATAGTAGTGATTCCGGCATTAAAAATGACAACATTACAAATAGCACCCTGCCAACATTTATTGGTGTGGCGGAACCCGGTTCTACAGTCTCTATTTATCTTGGACTTAAACATCTTGGTGAGGTCATTGTTGCTAAAGATGGGACATGGAGCTATACGCTTACTACGCCGCTCAAGGATGGCGAATACAATATAACAGCAACAGCTACTGATATTGCCGGGCATACCTCAGCGACGGCAAATCTGCCTTTTACTATTGATACACGTATCAGCTATTTCAGCGCTGAGATTGAAACGACGAATGATAGCGGTATTGTCGGAGATAACGTTACTAACAATACTCGCCCAACCTTTACAGGTAAAACTGAGCCAAATGCTATTATCAGTGTCATAAATAGTGAGACTGGCGAAGAGGTTATTTTTAAAGCGAATGACAAGGGCGAATGGACGTTCAATTTCACTTCCGACTCAGTGGAAGGGATTAACAATCTTACGTTCACTGTTGAAGATGTCGCTGGCAACAAAAAGGATTTTTCCTTTAGTTACGTTATCGATACTATTGCCCCTGTACCTCCGACGGTTTCTTTGGAGGACTTTGTTGTTTTACCGAATGGTATAATTTTATCAGGGAATGATTTACCGGCTTTAGTCGGTACGGCAGAGCCAAAGTCTACCATCTTATTGATGCGAGATGGTAAATTATATGACAGCATTGAGGTTGACTCAAACGGGACCTGGAATTATCAGTTTAGTAATAAATTTCTTCAGGGCGCCTATGATATTGAAATCATTTCTCAGGATGCCGCCGGCAATAAATCCTCTACTGTTAAATATTCTTTTACTATTCAAACTGAAGTTGTACCTCCAAAAGCGGAACTCGATGCCAGTGATGATTCCGGTGCAAAAGGCGACTGGATTACCAATAAACATAATGCTCTGACATTACTGGGAACAGCGGATAGGTTTGCTACCGTAAATATCCTTATTGATGGTAAAACGATAGGCGTGACGACTGCGGATGCAGACGGTAACTGGAATTTTGATATTTCCCGAAATCTGTCTGACAATGTTTATAAGATTACGGTTGAATCCATCGATCCTTTAGGAAGAACGTCATCTGTAGATTATCAGCTTACCATTGATAGCTTTACGCCGATCCCTACTGTTATGTTGCATGATAGCGCTGATTCTGGCGTTAAAGGCGATATGATTACTAAAATTAATACGCCGTTGTTTACCGGGATGGCTGAAGCTAATGCTAAGGTTTCCATCTATGTTGACGGTGTGTTAAGTGGTGAGGCTATTGCTGGCGATGATGGTGTATGGAATTTTCAATTTACCACAGCGTTATCCGATGGCTCGCATGACGTAACGGTAAAAGTAGAAGATATTGCCGGTAATACTGCCTCCTCATCAGCGTATAATTTCCAAATCGTAACGCAAACGCAAAAACCAACAATAGAGTTGGTCAACGATACGGGGGTTGATAATACAGACCATATTATTAATGAAAAGAATCCTGCACTGACAGGAACCGCTGCACCCTATTCAACGGTTAAACTCTATATTGATGGCGCACTGATCGCTGAGGTCAGAACAAATAAAGATGGCAGATGGGAGTATACCCTGAAAGCCGATCAAGGTTTGGTTGATGGCGATCATAGAATAACCGCTTCAGTTGAAGATATCGCTGGCAACATTGCCCATTCGGATCCTTTCTTAATTAGCGTCGATACTGCTATTTCAATACCGATAGTTTCATTGAGCCCGGATTCAGATTCGGGAATTGCAGATGATAATTTAACGAATATCGTTAAACCTACCTTGCACCTAAAAGATATTGATCCGGACATTATCAGTGTTCAGGTATGGGATGCCATGTCTGATACGCAGATCGGTGTTGCCACGCAACAACCTGATGGTTCATGGGCCTATACCTTTACTTCAGATTTAACGGAAGGCTTGCATCAGGTTTATGTCAAGGTTGAGGACATTGCGGGTAATAAAGCGAACAGTGCGGTATTCGATTTTACTATCGATACCACAGTATCAACGCCGGTGATTTCCCTGCTTTCTAAGGATGATACGGGGGTTACAGGCGATAACCTGACCAATATCAATAAGCCAGGTTTTGCTATTTCCGGTGTTGATGCCGATGCGCATCGGGTCGTCGTACAGGTGATGCATAATGGCGTGAGCGAAGAGATCGAACTTTCCCACCTCAATGGTAGTTGGTTATTTACACCAGGGAATACGTGGGCGGATGGCAGCTACACGTTAACGGTGAAAGTAGAAGATAAGGCAGGAAATACCAGCTATTCAGCGCCGCTGACGGTCGTTATCGATACCCAAATCGCCATTGATGGGGTGGAACTGGTCAACGATAGCGGTGTGAAAGGCGACAATATGACCAACGACGACCGTCCCCACTTTCGTGTGACGGTACCTACGGATGTCAATGAAGTCCGTCTGAGCATTGACGGTGGTAATTCGTGGGTTCAGGCAACCCCGGGCGTGGCAGGCAGCTGGGAGTATATCTGGCCGACAGACCTGGCAGATGGTCAATACACGCTAACGGTGGAGGCGACTGATAAAGCAGGCAATACCGTGACGAAGACCATCGATTTCGCGGTGGATACCACGCTGTCAGTGCCGGTCATCGTACTGAATAGCGCGGACGATACCGGTGTCCAGGGCGATAACATGACGAATCGCACCCAGCCGACATTTGCCCTGCAGCATATTGATGATGATGCCGTTCGCGTTACGGTCAGCGTGGAGCATGGCGGCGTCACCACCACATTTGACGCCACGAAAGGCACAGGCGGATGGACCTTTACGCCGCCGACATCATGGGCGGATGGTGATTATACCCTGAGTGTGTCAGTCGAAGATAAAGCGGGGAACACCAGCCATTCTGCATCGCTGACGGTGACGGTGGACACGCAAATCGCCATTAATAACATTGAACTGGTCAATGACAGCGGTATTCCCAACGATAATCTGACTAATAATGTGCGTCCGCACTTCCAGGTGACGGTACCGACGGATGTCAACGTGGTGCGCCTGAGCATTGACGGCGGCAAGACGTGGTTCAACGCTACCCAGAGCGCGACGACGGGCGTCTGGGATTATATCTGGCCGGATGATGTGGCCGACGGGGGCTATACCCTGACGGTAGAAGCGACCGATGAGGCGGGAAATAAGGCAACACAGACGCTCGATTTCACCATCGATACCACTCTGTCTGTGCCGACCCTCTCGCTGGACAGCGCAGATGACAGCGGCATCGCGGGCGATAATATCACCAGTGTTAAAACGCCGGGCTTTACCCTCAACAATATTGATACCGATGTCAGCCGGGTGATAGTGGAGGTAATGCACAATGGCATTAAACAGGAGGTACCACTGGTTCAGACCGGCGGACAGTGGCGCTTTGCGCCGACCAGCGACTGGGCGGACGGCGACTATATCCTGACGGTGAAGGTAGAAGATAGGGCCGGAAATGTGAAGCAGTCCGCGCCGTTGACGGTGACAGTGGACACGCACATCGCCATTGACCGTATTGAACTGGTTAACGACAGCGGTATCCCCGACGATAATCTGACCAATGAAGCGCGCCCGCACTTTCAGGTGACAGTACCGGCGGATGTTAACGGTGTAAGACTGAGCATTGATGGCGGCAAAACGTGGTTTGACGCCACGCAGAGCGCGACGTCGGGCGTCTGGGATTATACCTGGCTGACGAATGTGGCTAACGGCCCTCACACCCTGATGGTGGAAGCAACCGACAAGGCGGGAAACAAAACGACGCAGAAACTGGACTTCATCATCGATACCCTGCTGTCAGAACCGACTATTACCCTGGACAGTGCGGATGACAGCGCCGCTGGCGATAACATCACCAACGTTAAGATGCCAGGCTTTACCCTCGGTAATATCGACGCCGACGTGACCAAAGTGGTGGTGACGGTGGCGCATGATGGTAAGAACCAACAGATAGAGTTGATTAAGAACGGCGGTGTGTGGCGCTTTACGCCGGGCGCAGCCTGGACCGATGGCGACTATACGCTGACGGTAAAGGTAGAAGATAAGGCGGGTAATACAAATTATTCTGCGCCGCTGACGGTGACTATCGATACGCAAACGTCTATTGATCGCATTGAGCTTCTTAATGACACGGGTATTGTCGGGGATAACCTGACCAATGAAGCACGTCCACAGTTTCATATTACGGTACCGACGGACGTGAACTCTGTGCAACTGAGTCTTGATGGCGGCATCAACTGGGTTAACGCAACGCTGACGTCTGACGGCGTTTGGGAGTATATATGGCCGACAGATCTGGTCGAAAATACGTATACCCTGACAGTGAAAGCAACCGATGTTGCAGGCAACACGGCGACGGAAACGCTCAATTTTATCATTGATACCACATTGTCGACACCGACCATCACGCTGGATAGCGCAGATGATAGCGGCACCGCCAACGATAATAAGACTAACGTTAAAACGCCGGGTTTTATTATCGGCGGTATTGATTCTGACGTGACTCAGGTCGTCGTGCAGGTGATGCGCGATGGTCACAGCGAGGAGGTGGAGCTGACGCAGACTAACGGGCAGTGGCGTTTTGTACCCGGCAGCGCGTGGACTGATGGCGACTATACGCTGACGGTAACGGTGAAAGATGAGGCGGGTAATATTCGCCACTCAGCGCCGTTGACGGTCACCATCGATACGCAAATCACCATTGACCATATTGAACTGGTCAATGACAGCGGTATTCCCGACGATAATCTGACTAATAATGTGCGTCCGCACTTCCAGGTGACGGTACCGACGGATGTCAACGTGGTGCGCCTGAGCATTGACGGCGGCAAGACGTGGTTCAACGCTACCCAGAGCGCGACGCCGGGCGTCTGGGATTATACCTGGCTGGCTGATGTGGGAGAGGGTAAGCATACCCTGACAGTGGAGGCGACCGACAAGGCGGGAAACAAAACGACGCAGCAACTGGACTTCATCATCGATACCCTACTGTCAGAACCGACTATCGTGCTGGACAACACGGACGACAGCGGAACAAAAGGCGATAACCTGACCAACGTAAATAAGCCGACGTTTTTACTGGGCAATATTGACGCAGACGCGCGGTATGTCACGGTTGAGGTGCAGCATGGCGGCACGAAAGAAGTGCTGACGGCCACCAAAGACGCGACCGGCAACTGGAGCGTAACACCGACCGGCACATGGGCAGATGGCGACTATACGCTGACAGTGAGGGTGGAGGATGATGCGGGGAACGTAAAATACTCCGCGTCGCTGACGGTCACGGTCGATACCCAAATCACCATCGATGTTATTGAACTGGTTAACGACAGTGGTACCAGGGGCGACAATCTAACTAACGACGCCAATCCACACTTCCGTATCACGGTACCAGGGGATGTTAACGAAGTCAGTCTGAGCATTGACGGTGGCGTGACCTGGGTTAAGGCGACACAGAGCGCGACGCCGGGCGTCTGGAATTATACCTGGCCGGGCACCGTGCCGGATGGCGACTATACGCTGAATGTGAAAGCGACTGACAATGCGGGTAATACGGTGACGGAGACACTCCACTTCACTATTGATACCACGCTGTCGACGCCGGTCATCGTACTGGATAGCGCGGACGACACCGGCATCCAGGGCGATAACATGACCAATCGCACCCAGCCGACATTTAACCTGCAACATATTGATGATGATGCCGTTCGCGTTACGGTCAGCGTAGAGCATGGCGGCGTCACCACCACATTTGACGCGACTAAAGACGCAGGCGGATGGACCTTTACGCCGCCGACATCATGGGGAGCGGGCGATTATACCCTGAGTGTGTCAGTCGAAGATAAAGCGGGGAACACCAGCCATTCTGCATCACTGACGGTGACGGTGGACACGCAAATCGCCATTAATAACATTGAACTGGTCAATGACAGCGGTATTCCTGACGATAATCTGACTAATAATGTGCGTCCGCACTTCCAGGTGACGGTACCGACGGATGTCAACGTGGTGCGCCTGAGCATTGACGGCGGCAAGACGTGGTTCAACGCTACCCAGAGCGCGACGCCGGGCGTCTGGGATTATACCTGGCTGGCTGATGTGGGAGAGGGTAAGCATACCCTGACAGTGGAGGCGACCGACAAGGCGGGAAACAAAACGACGCAGCAACTGGACTTCATCATCGATACCCTACTGTCAGAACCGACTATCGTGCTGGACAACACGGACGACAGCGGAACAAAAGGCGATAACCTGACCAACGTAAATAAGCCGACGTTTTTACTGGGCAATATTGACGCAGACGCGCGGTATGTCACGGTTGAGGTGCAGCATGGCGGCACGAAAGAAGTGCTGACGGCCACCAAAGGCGCGACCGGCATCTGGAGCGTGACACCGACCGGCACATGGGCAGATGGCGACTATACGCTGACGGTGAGGGTGGAGGATGATGCAGGGAACGTAAAATACTCAGCGCCGCTGACGGTCACGGTTGATACCCAAATCACCATCGATGTTATTGAACTGGTTAATGATAACGGTATTCCCGGCGACAACCTGACCAATGACGTTCGTCCACACTTCCGCGTCACGGTGCCAGGGGATGTCAACGAGGTACGTCTGAGTATCGACGGCGGTAATACGTGGGTTCGTGCAACACAGGGCACGGCAGGGACCTGGGATTACACCTGGCCGAAAGATGTGACCGACGGGCTACATACCCTGACGGTAGAAGCGACCGATAAGGCGGGAAATAAGACGACGCAGACGCTCGATTTTACCATTGATACCCGGCTGTCAACGCCTACCATCGCTATGGATAGCAGGGACGATACAGGTGCCATTGGCGATCATATTACGAGCGTCAAAAGACCGGGCTTTACCATTGGCAATATTGACGCCGATGCGCACTCGGTCATTTTGCGGATCACACAGGGCGGCAATAGCCAGGAAGTGACACTAACCCAGGTTGGAGGACAGTGGCGCTTTACGCCAGATGCTGACTGGGCGGACGGTAGCTATACGCTAACGGTAGAAGTCCAGGATAACGCGGGGAATGTTCGCCAGTCCACACCGCTGGTGGTGACGGTGGACACGCAAACCAGCATTACTGATATTACATTGGTCAATGATCATGGCGTGCCTGATGACAATCTAACTAACAGCACCCGTCCGCAGTTTGAGATCACGGTGCCGGCGGATGTGAATTCTGTGCAACTGAGCATTGATGGGGGCGCAAACTGGGTGAGCGCGGCGCAGGGTATCGAAGGCGTCTGGGGCTATACCTGGCCAACGGATATGGGCGATGGAAAACACACCCTAACCGTCATGGTCACCGACAGAGCGGGCAATACGGCGACGCAAACGCTTGAATTTTTCATCGACACCCGGTTGTCGACGCCGACCATTGCGCTGGATAGCACGGATGATACCGGTACGCCTGGCGATGATATGACCAATCGCACCCGACCGACCTTTATTCTGCAGAATATCGATTCGGATGTTATCAACGTTACAGTCAGCGTCACGCATAATGGAACGACAACCTCGTTTACTGCGACACAGGGGGCTGGAGGATGGAGCTTTACACCGCCAGCGCCGTGGGGCGACGGTGATTATACGCTGACGGTGACAGTGGAGGATCGGGCGGGAAATACGCGTCCGTCTACGCCGCTGACGGTGACAGTGGATACGCAAATAGCCATTGATCGTATTGAATTAGTCAACGATAGCGGCGTCCCTGGCGATAATGTGACAAAACATGTGCGTCCGCAGTTCCAGATCTCGGTACCGGATGATGTGGAAAAGGTTCTTCTGAGTATTGACGGCGGCACGACCTGGGTTACTGCAATCAAGAGTTCGACGGCTGGCATTTGGGATTACACCTGGCCGACGGATATGCCAGAGGGACAGCATACCCTGACCGTGGAAGTGACTGACGGTGCGGGTAATAAGATGACGGAGACGCTCAATTTCACTATCGATATCACGTTGTTAACGCCAACCATTGAGCTAGCGCCCGATCAGGATACCGGACAGAATAAGAACGATAATCTGACCAGCGTCACTCAGCCGGTATTTGTGTTGGGGAGTATCGATAAAGATGTTCGACACGTGGAATTGAGTATTGAGCATAACGGCACGTTTAAAACGGTGGTACTCACCGAATCAGCCGACGGCTGGCGCTATCGACCGGATTCTGCTTTGGCGGACGGTAGCTACACATTCACCGTGACGGTAACAGATGTGGCAGGCAACCAGCAAACATCCGCGCCTTTAAAGGTGACGATAGACGGTACGTTGACTACGCCGGTGATTGAACTGGCAGCTGGCGAAGATAGCGGTACTGTTGGCGATCGCCTCACCAATCACGATCGGCCTGTGTTCGACATACATCAGGTTGATTCTGACGTTACGCGCGTGATGGTCAAAGTAACTTACAACGGTAAAACGCACGAGGAAGCGGCGGTATTCACCAATGGTCAATGGCGCTTTACGCCTTCTGCGAGCTGGGCTGATGGCTCATATCAGTTAGCCGTTGTGGTGGAAGATCTGGCGGGGAATGTAAAAGAGTCTGCGCCGTTTGAGGTGCGTATTGATACCACGACAACCATTAACAATATCGTATTGCTTAATGATACTGGCGTGCAGAATGATCAATTAACGAATGTTGCCAAACCGTCATTCAGAATTGACGCTCCCGGTGATGTCGTCCAGGTACGCGTAACCCTGGATGGTGGCGCTAACTGGAATGTGATACGCAAAAATGCCGACGGACAGTGGATTTTTGACAGCCCGAATACTCTGGTTGACGGCACATATACCCTTCGCGTAGAGGCCACGGATGAGGCAGGTAATATTGCGAATAAAGATTTAGTATTTAATATCGATACTAATATACAGGTTCCTACTATTGCTTTAGACGCAGGACAAGATACCGGAGCGAATACCGCCGATAATATTACTAATATTTCACGACCCACCTTTACGATTGGTAATGTTGACCCCGATGTTATCAAAGTCGTGGTGACGATTGATGGTCATGATTATAACGCGACTAAGGTTGGGGCTGGTTGGCAATTTACACCAGGCAATGCCATTCCGGATGGTTCTTATAATATTACCGTTACGGTTGAAGATAAGGCCGGAAATACCGCGACATCGAAACCATTACCTGTTGTGATAGATACGACGGCTGAAATTGAAAGCGTCACGTTGGTTACAGATAGCGGTGATAGCGATGTAGATAACATTACCAAAGTCGACAAGCCGCAGTTTAGTATTGTTACCGCTGATGATATTACCCATGTGCGCGTTAAAATCGATAACGCCGCTAATTGGATTGAACTCACAAAAGGAGGGGATGGCCGCTGGATATTTAATGTCGGTTCGGCATTACCTGATGGGCAACACACTCTCTTGGTTGATGTGACTGATATCGCCGGCAACGTTGCGCAAGAAACGCTGCAGTTTACGATTGATACGACTCTGCGAGAGCCGACAATTGTACTCGATCCCACCCATGATACTGGTGATGATACTAATGATAATCTTACCAGGATTAACAAACCGGTGTTTATTATCGGTAATGTCGATAATGATGTATCACACATTGTGGTTCATATTGATGGTCGGGATTACACCATTGAAAACACAGGGGGGAATTTAACCTTTACGCCGGATCAACCGCTGTCTGACGGTCAGCATACGATCTCTGTTACCGTAACGGATATTGCTGGTAATACCAAAACATCGGCCGAACTGCGGATTGAAATCGACACGCAGGTTCAGATTGACAGTGTTACGTTAACAACAGATAGCGGCGTCAACGATCACGATAATGTCACCAATGCTACCCGTCCCTCTTTTGAAATTGCAACGCCTGATGATGTGACATCGGTGCTGGTTTCTTTCGATGGCGTAAACTGGACGCCCATCAGTAAAAATGCGGCCGGGCAGTGGGAATTTACTGCAGGTAGCGCATTGCCTGATGGTCATTATACTCTCCATGTCCAGGCGACGGATCGGGCAGGGAATACGGCAAATTCCACGCTGGGCTTCACCGTGGATACGCAGATTGACGGCCTGAGCGTCGTGATGCTGGACGACGCCGGAAAGGATTCTACGGATGGTATTACGAATATTACCTCTCCACGTTTTGAAATTTCAGCCAGAGAACCGCTGCAGAGCGTGACGGTAATTTTAAACGGGAAATCCAGCACACTGACTCAGGGGGCAGGTAATAAATGGCTGTTTACCCCTGATACACCGTTAGTGGATGGAACTTACAAAATAGAAATAGTGGCTGAAGATATCGCAGGTAATAAAATTAGCAAAGAGGTATCATTCACAATAGACACTATTGTTTCTGATCCCAGTATTGATTTGCTGGATGCGGATGATACTGGCGAAAGCGCTGTTGATAATATTACGAGTGTCACTACACCACGTTTCGTTATTGGCAATGTACCCGCCGATATTGATACTGTTGTAATCAGAATTAACGGCGTTTCTTATCCGGTTACGGCAAATGGCAATAACCTCTGGGAATTTCAGGTTCCCGTTGCGTTAAACGATGGCGTATATGAAGCCGTTGTTGTCTTCAGCGATATTGCCGGAAATACTTCTGAAACTAAGCTGCCCTTTACCATTGATACCACGACAAGCGTCAGTGTCAGAATGGAGCCAGCGTCTGATACCGGAAATTCCAATAGCGATAACCTTACGAATAAGCAAAATCCCAAATTCGAAGGTACTGCAGAGCCCAATGCGAAACTGGTGATTACCATTGTTGACGATAAGTCAGGTCGGGAGGTTTTAAAACAAACGATTACGGTTGGCGCTGATGGCAACTGGAGTGTGACGCCGAATATACTGCCGGATGGCATGTATACCATCAACGTCGTCGCAACAGATGTCGCGGGAAATACTGCGCAAACGCAGGAAAGATTCACTATCGATACGGTTACGATCGATCCCACCATTCGCCTTTCGGATCCATCTATTGATGATCAGCATGAAGCAACCAGCCTGCGTCCTGAGTTCAAAGGGTTTGCCGAAGCGTTCTCGACGATTATGATTCAGTGGGATGGGAAAGTGGTCGGCTCGGCAAACGCCAATGCGAATGGCGAATGGAGTTGGACGCCGCCATCAGTATTAGCGCCAGGCTCCTATGTTGTGAGCATTGTTGCCAAAGATAAAGCGGGTAATGAATCGTCGCAGGTCGACTTTCCTGTCGTAATACCTGTTATTGATGTCACGCCTCCAACCATAAAGCTTAGCGAGGAGAGCGATAGTGGTGCCTTAGGAGACTTTACGACGAATAATAAAACGCCGACCCTGATTGGGAGCACGTTACCTAATACGATTGTGAGTATTTATGTGGATGGCGTGAAGGTCGGCGAGGCGACAGCGGATACAGCGGGTCGATATACTTTCCAGTTATCGGAAATGAAAGATGGCCATTATGTCGTCCAGGTGGGTATCGTCAACCCTCGCGATAATAGCGAACTGCGTTCTACCGCCGTTGATGTCACTATCGATACCGAGGTTGCTGAACTGGTATGGAATATATCTGGAATGCATGAGGGCGGATATATCAATACGGTGACGCCGGAGATTGGCGGCACCAGTGAGCCAAACAGCAAAATCACTATCTTTGTGAATGGCGTTGAAAAAGCGATTGCTTATACGACAGGCGCAGGACACTGGGGCGTAGTATTACCCGCTTTGGGTAATGACGGTAATTATGAATTAACGTTTAAAGTTGAAGACGTTGCCGGTAATATCAGAGAGTTTGGTCCGCAGAATGTAATACTGGATACAGTAATTTCGCCGTTAACCGTGGTATTACGCGAAGCTGATGACAGTGGCAAAGTTGGCGACTGGATCACCAATAAATCTCATGTCACCATCGATGGTACTGCCGAAGCCGGAAGTACTTTAACCATCAGGAATCCGCAGGGAGTGGTTATTGCTACCCTGGTGGTAGGCAATGATGGTCGATGGAGCGCAGAATTAGATCTGCGTGAAGGTAGTAATGCCTTTGTCGTGGTATCGGAAGATAAAGCGGGCAACAGTCAACAAAAAGAGATTCTGATAGAACATGATACGCAGATTGAAATCAGCGATATTTCATTAAGTCGGGATACTAATAGCGGTGATAAATATGATCTGATTACCAATAATAAGTCTCCGGTACTGGTTGCCATGACCGATCCCGGCGCGACGGTACAGGTTTATATTAATGGTGTGTTACAAGGCACAGTAGAGGCGAGTTCGTCAGGTAATATTAGCTATACCATGCCGGCAAATAGCGCCGACGGCGAGTATCAGGTGCAATTTGTTGCTACGGATACTGCTGGTAACCGGGTTGAGTCTGCGATTACAACCGTGACAATCGATTCTCAAATTGCTGTCTTTGATATTGATGAAGATTCATTACCGGCCCTCTCTAATAACCGAGCGTTGTCAGTCTCAGGTGTCGGGGAGGCTGGTTCTCAGGTCAGCATCTTTGTCGATGGTAAATTAGTCAACGTTGTTATGGTTGAGGCTGATGGCTCATGGCGCGCGCCGATACTGCTGCAAGATGATGGTACGTTTAATATTCATTTCAGCATTACTGACGTTGCTGGCAACACTGAAGTGAGCAAGGATTATAGCGTGGATGTCGATTCATCAACCGACTTCCCAACGCTCAACCTTGAAGATGCAAGCAACTCTGGTTCACTTGACGATCTGATTACTAATCACAACAAGCCTGTGTTAGTTGGCACCGCAGAAGCGGGAGCCACAATCCATATTTATGTGGATGAAAAGATCGTGGCAAATGTTCTTGTGCTTGAAGATGGAACCTGGTCCTACCAGTTTGATAATGCGTTAAAAGATGGTGAATATTCTATCCGTGTGGTTGCCGAAGACCCGGCAGGTAATACGGCAGAATCGCCTCGCTTACTCGTCACGATAGATACCAGTACGTTTATCGATAATCCTGCTATGGTGGCAGGTTCTGATAACGGTATTTTCAGTAATGATAGTATAACGAGTCAGACCCGGCCTACGTTTAGTATTTTTGGAGAAATGAACCAGAGTGTTCAGATTTTCATTGATGGGGTGTTAGTCGATACGATCACGGTGACGGACAGAAATCAAGTTTATCGACCTGAGTCACCGTTGGGCGATGGTTCCCATAGCATTTATTATGTTATCACCGATAAAGCAGGCAACACGGCTACCTCGAAAACGCTAAACTTTACTATCGATACCTTTAATACGACGCCTGTCGCCATTGATTCTATCGGTGGACAAACGTTAGCAGAGATGACCGGTAGTGATGGCAAAATATATATAACGGACACGACGCGTAACTTATTGTTTAGTGGCAGTGCCGAGCCCAATAGCAAAATAGAAATCATCATTAATGGTTTAAATGTGGGGGAAGTTTGGGTTAATGAAAAAGGCCACTGGCAGATGCCGGTGAACCCGCTTTATTTCACAGAAGGCCAACTGGATATCACTGTTAAATCTACGGACCGTGCTGGTAACGTAAATCAGGAAAAGTATTCCATTTGGGTCGATACGCATATCCAGGTATTTACCAGCGAGCTTGATGACAATAAATCATCATCGAAAACGGACTGGTGGAGTAATAGCTCCACTATTACCATGAGAGGTATGGGGGAAATTGGCGCTACGGTATCATTAATCGTGGCAGGGGTCACGTTGGCAACCGCTGTCGTTGCGGCTAATGGGCAGTGGGAATTATCGACCGATCAGCTTCCGGAAGGTAAATACGATATCACGTTGAGTATTGAGGATAACGCAGGCAACCGTAAGGAAGAGGTACATGAAATATTTATTGATCGAACGCCGCCAAACGCTCCGGTCGTAACGTATTCAGATATTGTCAACGATCTAATTATTATGCAGGGAACGGCGGAAGCCAAATCTCAGCTAATAATAACCGATAGTAATGGGAATACTTATACGTTAACCGTTCCTGATAATGGTAAATGGAGTATGGCGATCCCGTATCCATCGGAAGGGAAGTTTACCATTACGAGTGTGGATGCGATTGGTAACCGGAGTGATGATGTCCCTCTCGATATCATGAAAGAGGTTCCCGTTATTTCATTATCTCCAGACTCAGACAGTGGTACGGTGGGCGATAATATTACGCGAGATAAGCAACCTACCTTTATTATCGGGAATCTGGAAAGCGATGTTGTGGTCGTTCAGGTCGATATCAATGGGACCGTATATAATGCTGAAAAAAATGCCGATGGCGTTTGGTTCTTTACGCCAGGTACACCGTTAGCTGATGGTTCCTATACGATATCGGTAATCGCAAGCGATGCCGCGGGTAATCAGAAAAACTCGTTACCCATTACTGTCACGATCGACAGCACGCTGACGGTGCCGGAGATTGCGTTGGCAGCAGGTGAAGACAATGGCGCTTCAGACAGCGATAACGTGACGAATCACACCCAGCCTAAGTTCACGCTGCAGCATATTGATGCTGATGTGACCGGGGTGACCGTAAACGTGACGCATAATGGCGTGACAGACACCTATCAGGCGACGCAAGGCGCGGATGGCTGGACCTTCACGCCGCCAGCCGCCTGGAATGACGGTAACTACACGCTGAGCGTGACGGTGGTGGATCGCGCGGGGAACTCACAGCAATCTGCTTCGCTAGCGGTGACGGTTGACTCAACGGTGACGGTAACAGCGGATAGCCAGCATGACGATGCGAGCGATGACGCCACGGCAACAGCGGTTACTCCACCGGAGTCTGAAACAGTGAATGCCGAAAGCGCTACGCATCTTCGTACAGTGCCGTCTGCGGCGGAAGAAAGCGTGGTGAAGGAGACAGCCTATAGTATTACATTGTTAAACGCTGACTCTGGGGATGAAATAGATCGTTCAATTAGTCAGACACCTTCTTTTGAAATATCAGTACCTGAGAATATTGTTAATGTCAGTATTATGTTTGAAGGAGAAGAGTTTACTCTGCCGATAACTAACCAGAAAGCAATATTCGAAGTTCCGCTATCTTTGGAAGATGGTGAGTATACTATGGACGTGAAATTCATTGATAAAGACAATGATTTCCTGATTAAGGAGAAAACATTCTCAGTCGATCACTCCTCGGCGGATATTGTGAACGCAATGAATGCAAGAGGAAAGACCGAGGATGATATTAATGATTCCCCTTCCACGAGTTCTGTAGGGCACAACAATAACGGCGCTATTGATGTTTTCGCCGTTAATGAAGTTACGCTACCTGTAGATAATCAAGAAGAACACGCATAATAACGGAGGCCCCTCACCTTTGGGTGAGGGGGTTTACTTATGGATAAAAAACTAGAACCTTATTATTTAAGTGCGGAAACGGCATTATCTATAGTGTCTAAAAAAGTCAACATAAAAATTGATATCAAAGAGGATGATATAAATTTAAGATTTAAAAAGTACGACAGAAATAACACTGATGACTCTATACAAATGAAGAATTTCTTTTTGTCGTTAGGGCTTTCTCTACAGGATATATTATTTAATAATGGTGAGGATTTACTAAATGAGCCTATGCCGATTTTACTATTAACACCAGAAATGAAGTGGATGGTGTGTGTGAGCGGCGGGCAAAAAATAAAGTTGGTAAACGCGCGCGGTGAACTCTGTTATGTTGAAATTGAAGATGAATATTTAAAAGAGTTATCTGCATTTAGTATACTACCTTTAAATAAAGTTGTTGATAGTATAAGAGTAAAAAATATCATAAAAAACTCTTTATCGATGAACAAGATTTTTTATACTAAATACTTTTTTTCATCTCTTTTTATGGCAATTTTTGCGTTAACTATCCCAGTATTTAGTAATCTATTCTATGATAAGCTTGTTCCAAGCGCTTCGGTTTCATCTTTATTTGGCGTGGCTATAATTGTTGCTGTATTTATTGTTTTTGAGTTTATCCTTCGTACTTCGAAAGATATTTATCAGTCTATCACAGCAAGGCAGGATGACGTCGATATTGATATCGCATTTCTTGAAGCGGTACTTTATAGTAAAAAGAAAAATGGCAGATCCATGTCATCAGCATTTGTGCTATGGAATGAGTTTCAGAAAATTAAACCCGTTTTATTAAACTCGATCTTTCAACGTATAGCCGATATTCCAATATTTATTATATTTCTCATTGTTATATATGTAAATTTAGGTCTGGTCGTTATTGTACCTATTACCATGTTTATCGTCTCTATTATTATTTCCCTCGTTAACCACCATTATACTAATGAGTTAATGAACAAACAAAAAGAAGGACAGAAGAACAGGAATATTTTTATCTCAGAAGTTTTCTTATCTATTAAAATGATCCATACCTTAAATAATCAAGGTTTACTTTTTGATTGGGTTAATACATCAAATGAACAGTCGTATCTTAACCTGAAGATAAGGAAATTAAATCTTATCTATCAATCTATATTGGGGAGTATGTCATCTATTACCCAAATAACTATTATGGTAATAGCCTTTTTTATGGTAATCAAGGGTGATGTTACTACTGGCGCAATTGTTTCATCTGTCATTGTCTCTGGTCGTATTTCCGGGATCATTTCGAATTTTTCTTCTACATTAATCTCTATTTTATCAGCAGAAAAAACCGGTAAGGATCTGCTTTCTTTTTTTGATGAAGATCAGGCAGAAAAAACACCGGCATTACAGTCAATATCAAAGTGCAATGGCGATATTTCTATTCGGGGTGTGAGTTATCAGTATGATGCTCAATCTCCGATGATTATTAACCGACTGTCTATAGACATACCTGCGGGGCAACGTGTCGCGGTGGTAGGCGAATGCGGAGCAGGAAAAAGCTCATTACTGGGAATGCTATCTGGCTACCTTTCGCCAACAGACGGTGCCATTTTATATGATGGATATAACTTAGGACATTTATCGCAGAACTTTTTTTCTCAGCATTTAAGCGTGGTGACGACACATGATGTTTTATTCACCGGAACCATTGAAAGTAATTTCGCGTTAAAACCGCAAAACGACAGGGGCCGGGTACTCAAGGCGCTTCAGCTGGCGAACTGTGGTTTTATCTTGCAACATCCTATGGGGCTGAAGTTTCCGGTGAATTTTATGGCTAAAAACCTGTCATCCGGACAGCAGCAGCAGTTATTATTAGCACGTAGTCTGAGTAGTGACGCCAGCGTCTTTTTATGGGATGAACCAACATCAAATCTGGATGAGAATACCGAGAAGCAAATTTTTGATAACTTAGATGAGTTTATTCATGGGAAAACGTTGATCATGGTGACGCATCGTCGATATCTGATAAAGTATTTTGACCGGGTTCTGGTAATGAAAGGTGGAAAAATAATCCGTGATTGTTCTCCGGATAAATTATTAATGTAAAATAAGCAGCGCTTGTCGCTGTTATCAGGTGGTACTGCTTAATAAAAAAGACCCGTTGCACAAACGGGTCTTTTTTGTCATTTAACGAGTCGGCAATGTCTTCAATAAGTTTAGCTCGATTCTGTTAGGGCTATTCCACTTGCCATTTTTGGATAACCACACCTGGCGGCCCTCATCAACGGCAATGCGAGGGACGTGATGGTTCGCAAGGCTACCCCTGGCGCGCGATTCCGCGTTGAGATAACCGGTGGGCGGCTTCAGCGGCAGCGATAGCGTATCAGGTCAGCACCATCGGCCATTCTGGCGGGGTCTGGCTCATCGTTTCGACCATCACGGCTTCAATGTTATGCCAGATCGCAGCGAGATCCATCATGGTAATACCGAGTAAGCCGGTGGCAAACCAGCAGGCGGATACCACGCCCAGACCGCTACTGATCACCGCCAGACCAATATAATCTGATTTACGGAAACGGATATTGAGCGTGCTGGCTAAAAACATGAGCACGGCGCTCAGCAGTTGCCAGCGGAGAAGAACGACACCAGTGGTTATGGCAGCCATGAAATATTTCCTCTGAATAGACCTTTGTCCAGGACAGCACGGCGTTGTTCCCGGGAAACGTGGGACATTCTGGCTATCAACGGACGTCACATCAACATCGAATGAAACATTGTTTCTGTTTCATTTTTTTTGTGAACTATATCACAAAAATAGGCTTATTCGCCAGATCGGCAATGTATTTTTTGTGCGTTTTATAACCGTATTTTTTGTGTGACTTCTGCGCGTCCGTAGAGAAACTGCCGGAAAGCAAAGATGTATTATTACTACTCTTTTATTTTTTTCGTGAAATTCAGACCTGATAAAATATCAAGTTATTTATCAAAAGAAAGGAGTAAAGATGTATACCCCATCGTTTACTTAGGTATAAATCTGATATTATCAAAAATATTTAGCGTCCTGCCTGGTATGCGAAAGAGATTGCGCGTAGTTATTAATGGTAAATGTTGATCGGTAAAAGTCTGTTGCTAATATTGATAAATTCATGCACCGTAAACCTCCGTTTGGTTCACGTCTTATTTTGCCAACAATAGTCACAAATAATGCAGGGAAATAGGCTGAAAATGAGTCAAAGCACACGACGCAAGGTGTTGAGATTTCTCGGAACGATCATTGTGGTGTTACTTCCTGTATTGCTGGCGATCTGGTTTGCTCATATCCGGGCAGTCTCTGAAACCAGAAATCAGTTACATTCATTTGCGCAGTTGGTATTAGATAAAACGGAGCGGGTTATCCTGCAAGCAGATTTAGCCCGCGATGCCGCTGAACAATATCAGGGGCAAGCCTGTACGCCAGCCCATCAACAGCGAATGCTGAATATTATCCGCGGTCGTTTGTACATTAATGAGTTGATTTATGCTAAGGGCCAGCGTTTTCTATGCTCTACGGTTATGACGCCAACAAGTCCTTATTTTATTCCCCGCGCTGACTATAAACGAAAGCCTGACATCGCTATTTATTACTATCGTGATACGCCTTTTTTCAACGGTTATAAAATGACATATATGCAGCGGGGAAACTATGTCGCGGTTATCAATCCCTTATCTTATAGCGAGGTGATGTCAGACGATCCGGCGTTGGCCTGGGGAATGTATGATACGGTGACCAACACCTTTTTCTCCCTGAGTGAACAGGCGCAGGCTGATCAGCTATTACCTTTGGTACGACGGAGTGAACCTGTGTTCCAACAGGGTGAACGTTTTTATACTCTGGTTAAATCAGCAAAACGACCGGTTGCCGCGATTGTGTCAACCTCAAAGCAACGCTTTTACCAGAACCTCTTTCATCAGCTTACGTTAACGCTACCGTTAGGGATCATCTGTAGCATTATCATCTTATTTATGTGGTCACGATCCCGGCAGGCATATTACTCACCGCGTCGATTGCTGCAACGGGCCATTACCAGGCACCAGCTTTGCCTTCATTATCAGCCGATCATTGATATCCGAAACGGGACATGTGTAGGTGCCGAAGCGCTATTGCGTTGGCCGGGCTATCACGGTCCGGTGATGAGCCCGTGCGAATTTATTCCGCTGGCGGAAAAAGAGGGGATGATTGAGCAGATCACCGATTATGTCGTCGAAGAGGTATTTAATGATTTAGGTGGTTTTCTGGCCGCGCACCCGCATCTTTATGTCTCTATCAATCTCTCTGCCGCCGATTTTCTCTCTTCCCGACTAATTGTGATGATTCATGAAAAAACGCGTCAGCATTCAGTGCTTGCGCAACAGATAAAGGTTGAAGTGACTGAGCGCGGATTTATTGATGTGCCTAAAATGACGCCGATTATTCAGGCGTTTCGCCAGGCGGGATACGAGGTGGCAATTGATGACTTTGGTACCGGCTATTCGAACTTGCATAACCTGTACTCATTAAATGTCGACCTTTTAAAAATTGATAAATCTTTTGTCGACACGCTAACCACTAATAGCGCCAGCCATTTGATTGTGGAACATATTATTGAAATGGCGCAAAGTTTGCGGCTAAAAATCATTGCGGAGGGGGTTGAAACGGCTGAACAGGTTAGCTGGTTGCTAAAACGCGGCGTTCAGTATTGTCAGGGATGGCACTTTGCGAAGGCGTTACCACCGCAGGAATTCATCGCCTGGCTACAACAAACGCCCGCGCCTCTGACGATACGCGGGCAGACGCCCTACAGGCGGTGACGGTAATCGCTGGGAGTGCGATCGAACTCGCGGCGGAATACACGCGAGAAGGTTTGCTGCGATACATAGCCCAGGTCCATCGCGATATCAAAAATCGGGCGCTCGGTCGTTCGTAGCTCAACGGCCGCCAACAGGAGACGGCGCTGGCGAATATACTCGCCTAATGTTTGATGCGTTACCGTACGAAACATCCGCTGCAAATACCACTTGGAGTAGCCCGATTTTTTTGCCACCACATCAATGTTTAGCGGTTGGTCGATATGTTCATCAATCCATTCGATAAGGGTCTGAATTATCTGCTGATGAGACATATTGTTGCCTCTTAAACAGTATTCGATTCGTCGTTTTGTCTGCGGGCGAGTATAATTCCTCAAGTTAACTTGAGGTAAAGCGATTTATGGAAAAAAAATCTCCCCGTTTAAAAGCCTTACTGACGCCGGGGGAAGTTGCGAAACGTAGCGGTGTTGCTGTGTCCGCCCTGCACTTCTATGAAAGCAAAGGGCTAATTACCAGTATCCGTAATAGCGGTAACCAACGGCGATACAAGCGTGACGTGTTGCGTTATGTCGCGATTATCAAGATCGCCCAGCGTATCGGCATCCCGCTGGCAACTATCGGCGACGCGTTTGGTATCTTGCCGGAAGGACATACGTTAAGCGCGAAAGAGTGGAAGCAGCTCTCCTCGCAGTGGCGCGAAGAGTTAGACCGACGTATTCATACGCTGGTGGCGTTGCGCGATGAGCTGGACGGTTGTATCGGCTGCGGCTGTTTATCGCGTAGCGACTGTCCGCTGCGAAATCCAGGCGACAGGCTTGGCGAACACGGGACGGGCGCCCGGCTGCTTGAAGATGATTAACATGCACTCGGCCATCGGGCTGAGTTCACCTAAAACTAAAGCGCCGCTAAGGGCGCTTTAGTTTGTTTCCGGTCTTTGTCTTTCGCTCTATCCCGCTGATTACAGGAGGGTTTCCCCCGACGTCAACACCCCTCATATCGAGCACGTGGTGGAGGTTCCGGTTTGTGTTGATACTGTAAGTGTAAGCGACGACGCCCTGTTCGCCAGCGAAATGCTGATTTTTTAGCCGAAATTTTTACGGCAACTGCCATAATTTTCTATAGTTAGTTGGCATACCTTACAGGAGACAGCCATGCTGACGGTGCACCATTTAAATCAGTCTCGTTCGCAGCGCATCCTCTGGGCGCTGGAAGAGCTGGCGTTGCCTTACCAGATTGTGCGTTACCAGCGTGAAAAGACCATGCTGGCGCCGCCGGCATTGAAAAAAGTGCATCCGCTGGGCAAGTCTCCGGTTATCGAAGATCACGGTATGGTTATTGCGGAATCGGGCGCCATCCTGGAATATTTGCAGGACACTTACGACAGTATCGGACGCTTTAAACCTGCGGATGCGCAGGGGAAACAACACTATCGATTCTGGCTACATTACGCTGAAGGTTCGCTCATGCCCTTGCTATTGATGAGACTGCTCTTTACCTCTCTGGGTAAACCGCCGGTCCCATTGGGCCTGCGAACGTTGGGCGGCGTTATCGGTAAGGGCGCGCAAAAAGCGTACCTCAATCCGCAACTGGAAACCCATGCGCGCTTTATTGACGGGCATCTGGCAAATCACCCCTGGTTTGCCGGAGAGCAGTTAAGTATGGCGGATATCCAGATGAGCTTCCCGCTATTTGCGCTGCTTGCCCGAGGCGGAATCGCTCATCTCGACCATATCAACGCATGGAAAGCGCGGGTAGAAATGCGTCCAGCCTGGCAGCGAGCGATTCAGCAGGGCGGTCCGTTTACCATTCCCGGCGGATAATGGCGTTTTTGTGAGCAGATTGCGCAACGTATTTGCTAACAGCGATGCGAAAAATTGTTGCTGGATTGCGCAGGGACGATAACGTTTGCGCATCGTCTGGCGATTTATTGAGCATATTAAGCAGAAAAGCATAAAAAGCGGCAAAGTTCAGTTGAAAAAGCGTTGATGATCGCTGGATAATCGTTTGCTTTTTTTTGCCACCCGTTTTGTATACGTGGAGCTAAACGTTTGCTTTTTTGCGGCGCCCCGGTTGTCGTAAATGTAGCACAAGGAGATAACGTTGCGCTGTTAGTGGATTACCTCCCACGTATACCGACGAATAATAAATTCTCAGGGGATGTTTTCTATGTCTACGCCTTCAGCGCGTACCGGCGGTTCACTCGACGCCTGGTTTAAAATTTCACAACGCGGGAGCACCGTTCGCCAGGAAGTCGTTGCTGGCTTAACCACGTTTCTTGCGATGGTTTACTCCGTCATCGTGGTGCCAGGGATGCTGGGTAAAGCCGGGTTCCCGCCTGCTGCCGTCTTTGTAGCGACCTGCCTGGTCGCAGGCGTCGGCTCTATCGTTATGGGGCTTTGGGCGAATCTGCCGCTGGCTATCGGTTGCGCTATCTCGTTGACGGCGTTTACCGCGTTTAGCCTGGTCCTGGGGCAGCATATTAGCGTCCCGGTCGCGCTTGGCGCCGTATTCCTGATGGGCGTACTGTTTACCATTATCTCCGCCACCGGCATTCGTAGCTGGATTTTGCGTAACTTGCCACAGGGCGTGGCCCACGGAACCGGTATCGGTATTGGCCTGTTTTTGTTGCTGATTGCCGCCAACGGCGTCGGCCTGGTCATTAAAAACCCGCTGGATGGCCTGCCGGTCGCGCTGGGCGATTTCGACACCTTCCCGGTGATTATGTCGCTTGTAGGGCTGGCTGTTATTCTCGGTCTGGAAAAGCTGAAAGTCCCCGGCGGCATTCTGTTGACCATTATTGGCATTTCTATTGTGGGTTTGCTCTTCGATCCTAACGTCCATTTTTCCGGCATTTTCGCCATGCCTTCGTTGAGCGATGAAAACGGCAACTCACTGATCGGCAGCCTGGATATTATGGGCGCGTTAAACCCTGTCGTTCTGCCAAGCGTACTGGCGCTGGTGATGACGGCGGTGTTTGATGCGACCGGCACGATCCGTGCGGTCGCAGGGCAGGCTAATCTGCTGGACAAAGACGGACAAATTATCGATGGCGGCAAAGCGCTAACCACCGACTCCCTGAGTAGCGTTTTCTCCGGCCTGGTCGGGGCGGCGCCAGCCGCGGTGTATATCGAGTCTGCGGCCGGTACGGCGGCGGGCGGTAAAACGGGCCTGACGGCGATTACCGTGGGCGTGCTATTTTTGCTGATCCTGTTTCTTTCGCCGCTCTCTTATCTCGTTCCCGTCTACGCAACTGCCCCGGCGCTCATGTATGTCGGTCTGCTGATGCTGAGTAACGTGGCGAAAATCGATTTTGCTGATTTCGTCGATGCGATGGCGGGGCTGGTAACGGCCGTATTTATTGTACTGACCTGTAACATCGTCACCGGGATTATGATTGGCTTTGCCACGCTGGTCGTCGGGCGTCTGGTTTCCGGTGAATGGCGTAAGCTGAATATCGGAACTGTCGTCATTGCGGTCGCGCTGGTCGCTTTTTATGCCGGCGGCTGGGCTATCTAGTTCTGCCTTCATTCTGAAAAACGGGCGGCGTTGATCGCCCGTTTTCATTTTCAGGACACATCACGTTACCTTTTGCGTTAATCTGAAGAAGGTGAAACCGAGGCATGATGCCTCTCTCCATCATAAAAAACATCGCAAACAGGGAACGCATGGAAATTTTCTTCACAATACTCATCATGACCCTTGTGGTCTCGCTGTCGGGGGTATTTACGCGTGTATTACCCTTCCAGCTTCCTTTACCCCTTATGCAGATCGCCATTGGCGCGCTGTTGGCGTGGCCGACGTTTGGTTTGCATGTGGAATTCGACCCGGAACTCTTCCTGGTGCTGTTTATTCCGCCGCTGCTGTTTGCGGATGGCTGGAAAACGCCGACCCGTGAATTTCTTGAGCATGGACGAGAGATTTTCGGGCTGGCGCTGGCGCTGGTCCTGGTAACGGTCGTGGGAATCGGCTTCCTGATTTATTGGCTGGTGCCCGGCATTCCGCTGATCCCCGCCTTTGCGCTGGCCGCCGTGCTGTCGCCGACCGATGCGGTAGCGCTCTCCGGAATTGTGGGCGAGGGGCGTATCCCAAAAAAAATCATGGGCATTCTGCAGGGAGAGGCGTTAATGAACGACGCCTCCGGTCTGGTATCGCTGAAATTCGCCGTCGCGGTGGCGATGGGGACGATGGTCTTTACCGTCGGCGGCGCGACGCTGGAATTTTTTAAGGTCGCTATCGGCGGTATTCTGGCGGGTTTTGTGGTCAGTTGGCTGTATGGCCGCTCGCTGCGTTTTTTGAGCCGCTGGGGCGGCGATGAACCCGCGACGCAGATCGTCCTGTTGTTTCTGCTGCCCTTCGCGTCTTACCTGATTGCCGAACATATTGGCGTCTCAGGCATCCTGGCCGCGGTTGCCGCCGGGATGACCATCACCCGTTCTGGCGTAATGCGCCGCGCGCCGCTGGCAATGCGTTTGCGCGCGAACAGTACCTGGGCGATGCTGGAATTTGTCTTTAACGGTATGGTCTTTCTGCTGTTGGGACTGCAACTGCCGGGGATTCTGGAATCTTCGCTGGCGGCGGCGGAAGCTGACCCGAATGTCGAAACCTGGATGCTCTTTACCGATATCGTGCTGATTTATGCGGCATTGATGCTGGTTCGCTTCGGCTGGCTGTGGACCATGAAAAAGTTCAGCCTGCGCTTTTTGAAGAAGAAACCGATGGAGTTCGCCAGCTGGACGTCGCGTGAAATTCTGATTGCCTCCTTCGCTGGCGTTCGTGGGGCGATCACCCTAGCTGGTGTGCTCTCTATACCGTTACTTTTGCCGGATGGCAGCGGATTTCCGGCGCGTTATGAACTGGTATTCCTGGCGGCTGGCGTCATTCTGTTCTCGTTATTTGTCGGCGTGATCATGCTGCCGCTGCTGTTGCAACATCTGGAAGTCGCCGATCATGCGCAACAGTTGAAAGAGGAGCGTATCGCCCGCGCGGCGACGGCGGAAGTAGCGATTGTCGCCATTCAGAAAATGGAAGAGCGTCTGGCGGCGGATACCGAAGAAAACATCGATAATCAGTTGCTTACTGAAGTAAGCTCACGTGTCATTGGTAACTTGCGTCGCCGTGCCGATGGGCGACACGATGTCGAAAGCTCCATACAGGAAGAAAACCTGGAGCGACGTTTCCGTCTGGCGGCGCTGCGTTCCGAACGCGCCGAGTTGTATCATCTGCGCGCCACGCGAGAAATCAGCAATGAAACATTGCAAAAGCTGCTGCACGACCTGGATTTGATGGAAGCGCTACTGATAGAAAATCAGTAGTCCTTGTGGCCCGGTGGCGCCATGCTTACCGGGCCTACAAGTAGGCCGGATAAGGTGCTTGCGCCGCCATCCGGCAAGGGTCTTAACCCATGGCTTACGGTTGTTTCAGCCAAAACCCTTCGCAACAGGTTAACCATGCCCGGGCGCTGTGCGACAGATACACGCCCTCTCGCCAAATCATGCCCAACTGCCAGCGGAGATCGCTTTCCAGCGGTAGCCAGCGCAGCGTGGCCTTATCCAGACGCTGACAAATCGGCTCTGGCAAAATGGCGATGCCGACGCCCGCTTGCACCATGGCGGCGAGAAAATCCCATTGCCCGCTGCGCACGGCAATCCGTGGTTTTACGTCATGCTGGCTAAATAAGGTCATCAACTGGCGGCTCAGGGCAAAGTCTTCGTTATAGATAAGAAGAGGATGCTCCGCCAGAGCTTCAGGCGCGATGGAGTCGCAGGTTGTCCACTGACCGGAACGGGGAACCAGCACGCACAGCGGATGACTGAACAGCGATAACGTCGTCAGCCCGCTCGCTTCTTCCACCGGGAGCGCGGTCATCGCAACATCCAGCTCGCCATTCATTACCGCCTGCTGTACCGTCAGGCCGCCAAACTCCGAAATTTTGAGTTCAACGCCAGGATAGCGTTGTCGAAACAAACTGATTGGCCCGGCCATCAACATACCGACCATCGGGGGAATACCCAGCCGCAGCACGCCCTTATTGAGATGGTTAATATCGCTCAACTCGGCCTCTAACTGGCGAAACTCAGCGAGGATCGCCAGACCGCGTTCAAACACCACGCGTCCGGTATCGGTCAGCAATAACTTACGTCCGTCGCGGATCAGTAGCGTACAGTTAAGCTCATCTTCAAGATTTTTCAGCATCTTGCTAATGGTGGGCTGGGTGACAAATAACTTCTCCGCTGCGCGGGTGAAACTTTGCTGGCGCACGACCTCGACAAAATAACGCAGCGTTCTGATATCCATGATTATTCCTTCCGACTATGCCTGCAATGATTTTAATTCATTTCTGCCCGTGACGGAGGTTCTCTATACTGGCGCTCCGTATTATTTTTCAGGACATTCCCTCATGGCTGTGGCGATAAGCCGCGTTACGCCTGCCGTTGTGCAACGACTCCAGGTACCGGTTCAGGTACTGCTCTATGCAGGTTTATTCATTTTTTCCCAATATCTTGTCTCCTGGCTGCACCTGCCGTTGCCCGCGAATCTGGTCGGCATGGTGCTTATGTTGGCGCTGATCGTTTGCCGGATTATTCCGCTTAGCTGGGTACGCGCAGGCGCACGCTGGCTGCTGGCGGAGATGCTGTTATTCTTTGTTCCCGCCGTCGTGGCGGTAGTGAACTATGCCCATCTGTTACTGGTGGACGGCTGGCGCATTTTCTCGGTGATAGCGATCAGTACCTTAATGGTACTCGGCGCGACGGCGTGGGTGGTGGATAAAGTGTATCGCTATGAGATGAGCAGGCTAAACCGTGAATAACGTTCAGTTAAGCGTACTGTGCCTGGTGATTACGCTGGGAATTTACTTCGCCAATAAGCGTCTGTATCGCCGTTTTCGCAAATTGCCGCTGATGCCATTAGTGTTGACGCCGGCACTGCTGGTGTTAATGCTGGTGTTCGGTCATATCTCCTGGCAAAACTATATTGGCGAATCGCACTGGCTATTGTGGCTGCTCGGCCCGGCGACCATTGCCTTTGCGGTGCCGGTGTACGATAACCTCGCGATTATCAAACGTCACTGGATGTCGCTCACCGCGGGCGTAGTGACGGCGACGGTGGTGGCAGTCACCAGTTCCGTTTGGCTGGCGCGTCTGTTCACGTTATCGGATGAGATTCAGCGTAGTCTGGCGGTACGTTCCGTGACTACGCCGTTTGCGCTGGCGGCGGCAGAACCCCTGGGCGGGCAGCCGGATCTGGTGGCGCTGTTCGTGGTCGTCACTGGCGTGTTTGGCATGGCGGTCGGCGACGCGCTATTTTTGCGTCTCTCTATCCGGGAAGGCATGGCAAAAGGGGCAGGATTCGGCGCGGCGTCACATGGGGCGGGCACGGCGCGTTCCTATGAACTTGGTCAGCAGGAGGGCGTCGTCGCCAGTCTGGTAATGATGCTGTCCGGCGTGGTGATGGTACTGGCTGCCCCGCTGGTGGCGAGGGTGATGTTCTGATTTTCCTCCGACCCACAGGGCCGGAGGAAACGGTAAGATTAATGCGCACGCCCTTGTTGTACGCCGAATCCCGTTTGGGAGCGGATAAACTGAGCGCGGAACTGCTCACGTTCACGGTTGCCTTCTGCCGAGTTATCGGTGGCCGAGAAGAACCAGATCCCCAGGAACGCCACGCTGATAGAGAACAGCGCCGGATACTCATACGGGAAGATCGCTTTTTCGTGGCCGAGGATCTGCACCCAAATAGTAGGGCCAAGAATCATCAGCACCACCGCTGTCAGTAAACCTAACCAGCCGCCCAGCATAGCGCCGCGCGTGGTCAGTTTTGACCAGTACATGGAAAGCAGAATGATGGGGAAGTTGCAGCTCGCGGCGATAGCAAATGCCAGGCCCACCATAAAGGCGATGTTCTGATTTTCAAACAGGACGCCGAGGATAATGGCGATCACGCCCAGCACCAGGACGGTGATTTTCGACACCTTCAGCTCTTCACGTTCGGTTGCGCCTTTGCGGAACACGTTAGCGTACAAGTCATGCGACACCGCCGATGCGCCCGCCAGCGTCAGACCGGCGACCACCGCCAGAATGGTGGCAAACGCCACTGCCGAAATAAAGCCGAGGAACAGGTTGCCGCCTACCGCGTTGGCCAGATGCACCGCCGCCATGTTATTGCCGCCAATCAGCGCGCCCGCGGCATCTTTATAGGCTGGATTCGCCCCCACCAGCATGATAGCGCCGAAGCCGATAATAAAGGTCAGAATGTAGAAATAGCCCATAAAACCGGTGGCGTAGAACACGCTCTTGCGCGCTTCGCGGGCATCGCTGACCGTAAAGAAACGCATCAGAATATGCGGCAAACCGGCGGTGCCGAACATCAGTCCCAGACCCAACGACAATGCCGAAATCGGATCTTGCACCAATCCTCCTGGGCTCATAATCGCCGTGCCTTTCGGGTGTACCGCCATGGCTTCGGTAAACAGATTATTGAAGCTAAAGCCGACGTGTTTCATCACCATAAAGGCCATAAAACTGGCGCCAAACAGCAACAGGACGGCTTTGATAATTTGCACCCACGTTGTCGCCAGCATCCCGCCGAACAGCACGTACATCATCATCAGCACGCCGACCAGCACCACAGCGATGTGATAGTTGAGGCCGAACAGCAGTTCAATCAGTTTACCGGCGCCGACCATTTGGGCGATGAGATAAAGCGCCACCACTACCAGGGAGCCACAGGCCGAAAGAATACGGATTGGCCCCTGTTTCAGGCGATAAGAGGCAACGTCAGCAAAAGTATAACGTCCCAGATTACGCAGGCGCTCGGCAATCAAAAACAGGATGATTGGCCAGCCGACAAGGAAGCCCAGCGAATAGATCAGCCCGTCATAACCGGAGGTAAACACCAGCGCGGAAATGCCGAGAAATGACGCGGCAGACATATAGTCGCCGGCAATCGCCAGGCCGTTCTGGAACCCGGTGATATTGCCGCCAGCGGTGTAGTAGTCGCTACGGGAACGTACGCGTTTAGAGGCCCAGTAGGTAATACCGAGCGTAAACACGACGAAAATCAAAAACATGATAATCGCCTGCCAGTTGGTGGGCTGGCGTTCAACCGCGCCGCTAATGGCATCCGCCGCATGAGCGGCGAAGGGGAGTGCGGCGGCGAGCGCCGTCAGAACTCTCTTCATAATGCTTTCACCTCATGCAGTACGGCGTTATTAAGACGATCGAATTCGCCGTTCGCCCGCCAGATATAAATTCCGGTCAACACAAAAGAAATCACAATCACCCCGACGCCAATGGGAATTCCTCGGGTGACGCTGGTTCCCGCATGTAGAGGCGTGCCCAGCCAGCCAGGCGCGAAGGCGATCAGTAAAATAAAGCTGATATAAACCGCCAGCATGATAACCGACAGAATCGTGGCAAACCGTTGCCGTTTTTCAACTAATTCCCTGAAACGCGCACTGTCTTCTATCCGCTGATAAATTTGGTCATTCATCACAGAGCTCTCCAGAGGTCCCCCTGCGTCTTTCGCGCTACAGGCGCGTTGGCCGCACTCGCGCGCCCCAGCCACATAGTGAACTTGAACTATGCTGCTGAGGGTGTGCTCGCTTGCCGCCTTCCTGTAACACGAAATCCTTTGGGGGAGGGTTTTTTATATTTCCCTCTCCCGGTTTGAGAGAGGGCAGGGGTAGGGTCGTAGGCCGGGTAAAACGCGTTCGCGTTGCCATCCGGCATTTATGGTTATGACGGCATCGCGATGGCCTGCTTCTCTTCGAGCAGTTTCTCCACCACGCCAGGATCGGCGAGAGTCGAGGTATCGCCCAGATTGCTGGTATCGCCCGCCGCGATTTTGCGCAAAATGCGGCGCATAATTTTGCCGGAACGGGTTTTTGGCAGTGAGTCGGTCCAGTGCAGCACGTCCGGCGTCGCCAGTGGGCCAATCTCTTTACGTACCCAGTTGCGCACCTCCGCGTACAGTTCTGGCGACGGCTCCTCGCCGTGGTTGAGCGTCACATAAGCGTAAATCGCCTGACCTTTGATAGCGTGTGGAATACCCACCACCGCCGCTTCGGCGATCTTCGGATGCGCCACCAGCGCTGACTCGATTTCCGCCGTACCCAGACGGTGGCCGGAGACGTTTAACACGTCATCCACGCGACCGGTGATCCAGTAATAGCCGTCTTCATCGCGACGCGCGCCGTCGCCGCTGAAATACATATTCTTAAAGGTAGAGAAATAGGTCTGCTCAAAACGTTCATGATCGCCGAACAGAGTGCGCGCCTGGCCCGGCCAGGAATCGGTGATGACCAGATTGCCTTCCGTCGCGCCTTCTTGCGGATGGCCTTCGTTATCCACCAGCGCAGGCTGTACGCCAAAGAAAGGACGGGTGGCGGAACCGGCTTTCAGTTCGATAGCGCCCGGTAGCGGCGTGATCATAAAACCGCCTGTTTCAGTCTGCCACCAGGTGTCGACGACCGGACATTTTTCCTTGCCGATCTTCTTCCAGTACCATTCCCACGCTTCGGGATTGATCGGCTCGCCGACGGAACCCAGAATGCGCAGTGAAGAACGGTCGGTGCCTTCAATGGCTTTATCGCCTTCCGCCATCAGCGCGCGGATGGCCGTCGGGGCGGTATAGAGAATGTTGACCTGGTGTTTGTCGACCACCTGGCACATGCGAGCGGGCGTTGGCCAATTCGGCACGCCTTCAAACATTAAGGTGGTCGCGCCGCAGGCCAGCGGGCCATACAACAGATAGCTGTGCCCCGTCACCCAACCCACATCGGCGGTACACCAGTAAATATCGCCAGGGTGATAATCAAAGACATACTTAAAGGTGGTCGCGGCGTAGACCAGATAGCCGCCGGTGGTGTGCAGCACGCCTTTCGGCTTGCCGGTGGAGCCGGAGGTATAAAGGATAAACAGCGGATCTTCGGCATTCATCGCTTCAGGCTGGTGCTCAGGGCTGGCTTTTTCAATCAAATCGCGCCACCACAGGTCGCGGCCTTCTTGCCAGTCAATGTCGTTGCCGGTGCGCTTCAGGACGATCACATGCTCAACGCTAGTGACATTCGGGTTTTTCAGCGCGTCATCGACATTCTTTTTCAGCGGGATACTGCGTCCGGCACGTACACCTTCGTCAGCGGTGATCACCAGCCGCGAGCTGGAGTCGATAATGCGTCCGGCGACGGCTTCCGGCGAGAAGCCCCCGAAGATCACCGAATGCACCGCGCCGATGCGGGCGCAGGCCAACATTGCCACCGCCGCTTCCGGCACCATCGGCATATAAATCGCTACCACATCGCCTTTTTTAATGCCCAGATCCAGCAGTGTATTCGCGAAACGGCAGACATCGCGATGCAGTTCGCGATAAGAGATATGTTTACTCTGCGACGCGTCATCGCCTTCCCAGATAATGGCGGTGCGATCGCCATTTTCCTGCAAATGGCGGTCAAGACAGTTCGCCGCCAGATTCAGCGTGCCGTCCTCGTACCATTTAATCGACACATTGCCTGGCGCAAAGGAGGTGTTTTTCACTTTTTGGTACGGCGTGATCCAATCGAGAATTTTTCCCTGTTCGCCCCAAAACGTATCGGGGTCGTTAATAGACTGTTTATATTTAGTCTCATACTGCTCTGGATTTATCAGGCAACGATCCGCAATGTTGGCGGGAATGGCGTGTTTATGTGTTTGGCTCATGCTGTTGTTCTCCTTGTAGGATGTTAATAATATGTCGCATAAACGTTAAATGTAGGGTCTTAATAAGTTTTGTTTAGTATTTGGGCGACAGATCACGCAAAAAGGGAACTGTGCAAATAAGCAGCAATCTATTTTTTGATTGTGTCCCGCAAAATTAGATAAATTTTCGGGATAACATGACGTTATATGAAATTTTTAAAAAAAGTGATCCGTGTCCGGAAATCAGAAAAGAGAGGGAGTTTTGTCCAGGTTACTAACTCTAAAGTGGTATTTTACATACACTTACAATTGATTAAAGACAACATTTTAAGTGTGGTTATTTGTTACACATAGAGGAGATCAATGTAATAACAGTATTTGTGCGGTTGCTGTTATGGAAAACGATAAAAAATCGCCATTAAAGATAATGGCGCAATCTGGATGAGACCTCTATGGCAAGGAAAACACTACGCGCACGCCGTTTCTTCAGCCTTATATTTCCTTTTTTCTTCATTACCTCTGTTTACGCTGAGCAAACGCCTGAATCCGCAAAAACCGTTACTGTTGAAGCGAAAAATGAAATGTTCGCGCCTCAACACCCCGACCAATATCAGTCATGGAAAGCGACGTCAGAACAGTCTGCCCGTGAAGATGCGCTGGCGGAAGACCCTCGTCTGGTGATCCTGTGGGCGGGCTATCCCTTCTCCCGTGATTACAACAAACCACGCGGCCACGCGTATGCGGTAACTGACGTGCGCGAAACACTGCGTACCGGCGCGCCAAAAACGGCGGAAGACGGCCCGCTGCCGATGGCCTGCTGGAGTTGTAAAAGCCCCGATGTCGCGCGCCTTATCCAACAAGAAGGCGAAGACGGCTACTTCCATGGCAAATGGGCGCGCGGCGGCCCGGAAATTGTTAACGATTTGGGCTGTGCCGACTGTCATAACACCGCGTCGGACGATTTCGCCCAGGGGAAGCCAGCATTAACGTTGTCGCGCTCCTATGCCGAACGGGCGATGGAGGCTATCGGCAAACCGTTTGATAAAGCGGGACGATTTGATCAGCAATCGATGGTCTGCGGCCAGTGCCACGTGGAGTACTACTTTGACGGTAAAAACAAAGCCGTTAAGTTCCCGTGGGATGAGGGCATGAAAGTCGAGAACATGGAGCAATACTACGACACTATCGCCTTCTCTGACTGGACTAACTCTCTGTCCAAAACCCCGATGCTGAAAGCGCAGCACCCGGAATATGAAACCTGGAGCGCGGGCATTCACGGTAAGAACAACGTGGCCTGTATCGACTGTCACATGCCGAAAGTACAGAACGCCGAAGGCAAGCTCTACACCGACCATAAAATCGGCAACCCGTTCGACAATTTCGCGCAAACCTGCGCCAATTGCCACACCCAGGACAAAGCGTCCCTGCAAAAAGTGGTCGCCGAGCGTAAACAGGCGATTCATGACCTGAAAATCAAGGTTGAAGATCAGCTGGTACATGCGCACTTCGAAGCGAAAGCCGCATGGGATGCGGGGGCGACAGACGCGGAAATGAAACCGATTCTGAACGATATTCGCCACGCGCAGTGGCGTTGGGATCTGGCGATTGCGTCACACGGTATTCATATGCATGCCCCGGAAGAAGGTCTACGGATGTTAGGCAGTGCGATGGATAAAGCCGCGGATGCCCGTACTAAACTGGCGCGACTGCTGGCGACCAAAGGCATTACCCATGAAATTCCGCTGCCGGATATTTCGACGAAAGAGAAGGCGCAGAAAGCGATTGGTTTGAATATGCAACAAATCAACGCGGAGAAGCAGGACTTCCTGAAAACGGTCGTACCGCAGTGGGAAGATCAGGCGCGTAAAAACGGTCTGTTAAGCCAATAACCTCACATGTGACAAATTTGCCGGATGACAGCGCAAGCGCTTTATCCGGCCTACAGAAGTCTTGTAGGCCTTAAAGCTGCGCGCCATCAGGCATTATGTAATGGAGTGAATATGAGCGTATTACGTTCGTTATTAACTGCTGGGGTGCTGGCTTCAGGCCTGTTCTGGAGCCTGAGTGGAATCACTGCCACGCCAACGCCGCAGGAGTCGGATCAACGCTGGACGGTCACCCAGCAGCGTAATCCGGATGCTGCCTGTCTGGACTGTCACAAACCGGACACCGAAGGTATGCACGGTAAACATACGGGCGCTATCAACCCGAACAATAAATTGCCGATAACCTGTACCAACTGCCACGGTCAACCGTCGCTTCACCACCGTGAAGGGGTGAAAGATGTGATGCGTTTTAACGACCCGATGTATACGGTAGAGCAGCAGAACAGCGTCTGTATGTCCTGCCACTTGCCTGAACAACTGCAAAAAGCGTTCTGGCCGCACGATGTTCATGTTACTAAAGTGACCTGCGCCAGTTGCCATTCCCTGCATCCGCAGCAAGACACGATGCAGACGCTAAGCGAGAAAGGGCGGATCAAAATATGCGTGGATTGCCACAGCGATCAGCGTACTAACCCGCACTTTAACCCGGCGTCCGTTCCGTTGCTTAAGGAGCAGCCATGAGTTGCACCCGACGTCAATTTATTACCCGCGTCGGCGCGCTGGCGGTGGTCAGTGGGATGGCAGGACGCGTTGTAGCGAACACGTTGAATATTAACGGCGTGCGTTATGGCATGGTACACGATGAGTCATTATGCATCGGCTGCACGGCCTGCATGGATGCCTGTCGGGAAGTCAACAACGTGCCGGAAGGCGTATCGCGCCTGACGATTATTCGCAGCGAGCCGCAGGGGACGTTTCCTGATGTGAAATATCGCTTCTTCCGCCACTCGTGCCAGCATTGCGACCATGCCCCCTGCGTTGACGTCTGCCCGACCGGCGCATCATTCCGCGATGCCGCCAGCGGTATTGTCGACGTGAACCCGGACCTTTGCGTCGGCTGCCAGTACTGCATTGCCGCGTGTCCCTACCGCGTGCGCTTTATCCATCCGGTCAGTAAGACGGCGGATAAATGCGATTTCTGCCGGAAAACCAACCTGAAAGCGGGCAAACAGCCCGCCTGCGTTGAGTCATGCCCGACGAAGGCGCTGACGTTTGGTAATCTGGACGATCCCAACAGCGATATTTCCCGTTTGTTGCGGCAGAAAACCACCTATCGTTACAAGCTGGCGCTGGGCACAAAACCGAAGGTCTACCGCGTTCCCTTTAACTATGGGGAGGTGAGCCAATGACATCCGCTTCTGCATTTCATTTTGCATCACTGGTGTGGGACTGGCCCATCGCCATCTATCTGTTTCTGATTGGCATCTCCGCCGGACTGGTTACGTTGGCGATTCTGCTGCGCCGCTTCCATCCGGAGGCGGGCGGTTCGGACAGCACGCTGCTGCGCACTACGCTGGTGTTAGGGCCGGGGGCGATTATCTTCGGTCTGCTGATTCTGGTCTTTCACCTGACGCGCCCGTGGACCTTCTGGAAGCTGATGTTCCACTACAGCTTTACCTCGGTGATGTCGATGGGGGTGATGCTGTTCCAGTTGTACATGGTAGTGCTGGTGCTGTGGCTGGCGAAAATCTTTGAAAAAGAGGTGATTGCCCTGCAACAGCGTTGGCTGCCGCGGTTAGAGATCGTGCAGAAAGTGTTGGCGCTAATAACGCCGTTTCATCGCGCGCTGGAGACGTTAATGCTGGTGCTGGCGGTCCTGCTCGGAGCGTACACCGGCTTTCTGCTGTCGGCGCTGAAATCCTATCCGTTCCTGAATAACCCGATCCTGCCGGTACTATTCCTGTTCTCTGGAATTTCCTCCGGTGCGGCGGTGGCGCTGATCGTTATGGCGTTACGCCATCGTAGCAACCCACACAGCACCGAGGCGCGCTTTGTACATCGCATTGAAACCCCAGTGGTATGGCTGGAGATCTTCCTGCTGGCGGCCTTTTTTATCGGGCTGGCGCTGGGCGATGACGGCAAAATGCGCGCGCTGGCGGCGGCGCTGGGCGGCGGATTCTGGAGCTGGTGGTTCTGGCTTGGGGTCGTAGGGCTGGGATTGATTATCCCGCTGCTGCTGAAGCCCTGGGCAAACCGTAGCGTCACGTTTCACGGCGTGCTGGCCGTTTGCGGCGCCAGTTTGACCGGCGTGCTGCTGCTGCGCTTTTTCATTCTTTATGCGGGACAGCTAACGGTTGCATAATCTGGACATCTTCCTTCCTGAAGCCGGATTTCTGGCGCTGTTGTTGAGTCTCGGGGTCAACGTGTTGACCCCGCTGGCGACGTGGTGCGGGATGGGGCAGCATTGGCGCGGCGTCATGCGCCTGACGACCTGCGGCGCGTGGACGGCGTTCACGCTGCTGCTATTGGCGTTTGCGATTCTGGTTAGCTGTTTTCTGACCAGCGATTTTTCGGTCGTTTATGTTGCGCAGCATAGCCATAGTCAGTTGTCATGGGGACTGAAACTGGCGGCGGTATGGGGCGGTCATGAAGGCTCGCTCCTGCTGTGGGCGTTGCTTCTTTCGGGGTGGACGGCGCTATTCGCCTGGCGCTCCCGGCATGAATCTGACGCGCTTTTTCCGCTGACCCTGAGCATCTTGTCCCTCATTATGGCCTCGCTGCTGCTATTTATTGTGCTGTGGTCCGATCCGTTCCTGCGTATTTTCCCTCCCGCCATGGAAGGGCGCGACCTTAATCCCATGCTGCAACATCTGGGGCTGATCTTACATCCGCCGCTGCTCTATCTGGGTTATGGCGGCCTGATGACCGCGGCGAGCGTAGCGCTGGCCTCGCTACTGTGCGGCGGCTTTAACGCGGCAACCGCCTGGGTGTGCTGGCGCTGGGCGTTACCCGGCTGGTGCGCTCTGACGCTGGGGATCATTCTCGGATCGTGGTGGGCGTATTGCGAACTGGGCTGGGGCGGCTGGTGGTTCTGGGACCCGGTGGAAAATGCCTCGTTGTTGCCGTGGCTTGCCGCCAGCGCGTTGCTGCACAGTCTGTATGTCAGCCGCCAGCGCGGGAGCTTCCGTCACTGGTCGTTGCTGCTGGCGATACTGACGCTGATCCTCTCGTTGCTGGGAACGCTGATTGTGCGTTCCGGCATTCTTGTTTCGGTACATGCCTTTGCGCTGGATAACGTGCGCGCGGTGCCGCTGTTTACCCTTTTTGCCGCGTTAAGTCTGGCATCGCTTGTTCTGTACGGCTGGCGGGCGCGGGAGCCGTATCCGGCGACGCGTTTGGGCGGCGGAAAGTGCGAAACGCTCATTCTGGCGACGCTGCTGCTCTTTAGCGCCGTCTTGTTGATCGTGCTGGTCGGGACGCTCTACCCCATGATTTATGGTTTGATGGGCTGGGGAAGGCTTTCGGTGGGCGCGCCCTATTTTAATCGCGTCACGCTGCCGTTTGGCCTGCTGATGCTGGTAGTTATCGTGCTGGCGACAATCAGAAGCCGCAAAGTCTCTGTGCGTTGTCAGCTTCCGGCGTTGCTGGCGCATACGGGCGTATTTATCTTCGCCGCCGGGATCATGGTTTCCAGCGGCAGTCGGCATGAAATCAGTCTTAACCTCAGCCCCGGTCAGCAGGTGGTACTGGCGGGCTATACCTTTCGTTTCGAGCGTCTGGATCTGGAGGCCAAAGGCAACTACACCAGTGAAAAAACGCGGATCACGTTGTGGCGGAATGAAAAACGCATTGGCAGCCTGCAGCCTGAAAGGCGCTTCTATGCCGCGCGTCGTCAACAGATGATGGAGCCGGGGATTCACTGGAACCTGCTACATGACTGGTACGCGGTGATGGGCGAAAAAACCGGACCGGATCGTTACGCCATGCGCTTATACGTGCAGACCGGCGTGCGCTGGATCTGGGGTGGGGGATTGTTGATGGTGTGTGGCGCGCTGCTGAGCGGATGGCGGGGGAGGAAGCGTGACGCGTAAATTACTCACAGCGTTGCCGGATGGCGGCGTAAACGCCTTATCCGGCCTACAGGATGCGCAAACCGTAGGCCGGATAAGCGTAGCGCCATCCGGCAGAAAGTTTTTACTCTTAACGATCGTCCTGTTTTTAATCACCTTCGCCACCCACGCCCAGGTGGTGGATACCTGGCGCTTTGACAATCCGCAACAGCAGGAAAAAGCGCTGTCTATTGCCAGTCAACTGCGCTGTCCGCAGTGTCAGAACCAGAATTTGCTGGAATCCAATGCGCCCGTGGCGGTCAGTATGCGCCATCAGGTTTACAGCATGGTGGCCGAAGGTAAAAGCGAAGCGGAAATCACCGCCTGGATGACCGACCGTTATGGTGATTTCGTACGCTACAACCCGCCGTTGAATGAGCAAACGCTGCTGTTGTGGGCGCTGCCGTACCTGCTGTTATTGCTGGTGGGTGTGGTGGCCTGGCGGGTGAGAAAGCGTCAGCACGCAGAAAAGGGGGAACAATGAGCCAGTCTGAACACTCCACTGCGCCGTTACGTCCCATGCCCGTAAAGCGTCTGGCGGCTGCGGCGGTGTTGATGGTGGCTGCCTGTGTCGGCGGCTATCTGTTGACGCCGAAATGGCAGGCTGTGCGTAGCGAGCAACAGCGTCTGGCCGATCCGCTACGTGACTTTACGAACCCGCAAACGCCAGAGGCGCAGCTTTCCAGGCTGCAAGAAAAAATCCGCGCCAATCCGCAGGATAGCGAGCAATGGGCGCGGCTGGGCGAGTATTATCTCTATCGCAATGCGTATGACAATGCGCTGCTGGCATATCGTCAGGCGTTGCGTCTGCGAGGCGATAACGCGCAGCTTTTCGCCGCGCTGGCAACGGTGCTGTATTACCAGGCCGGGCAACATATGACGCCTGCGACGCGTGAAATGATTAATAAAGCGTTAGCGCTGGATGCGACAGAAGTGACCGCGCAGATGCTGCTGGCGGCGGATGCGTTTATGCAGGCGGATTATGCGCAAGCCGTGTCGCTGTGGCAAACCTTACTGGATGCCAACTCGCCGCGAGTGAACCGCGCGCAGCTGGTAGAGGCCATTAATTTGGCTAAATTGTTACAAAATCGGCAGAAATAATTTTTTCTTTTTTGTGACTTTTGTCATGTGTGCTGTTTAAAAAAACGGCGAATGAGACACAAGTAAAAATTAATTACCTCTGTATTATTCGTTTTTGACGAAGTAAAAAACTTTCCATAACAAATAGTTATCCATCATTAACGCCATAAACTCGCGTTATTATGCATAAAAACAGCCAAAAGCCCTGTTATGAAAGGGTTGCGCAAGACGCTATGCAAATGATACTGATTATGCGCGTTAAAAAACTCTACAAACCAACGCAACACAAATCATACCCTTTCAGTATGTATTGCTCTCATGCTTTCGGCGGAGAGCAACGCTTCATCGAGGAAGTCTGTTGTTATGAAAAATTTGAAAGTCAGCCTGGCCTGGCAAATTTTGCTGGCTATGGTGCTGGGCATTCTGTTGGGCAGCTATCTGCATTATCACAGTGACAGTCGTGAATGGCTGATTGCCAACCTGCTGTCGCCTGCTGGCGATATCTTTATCCATCTGATTAAAATGATCGTCGTGCCGATCGTGATCTCGACTCTGATTGTCGGCATCGCCGGCGTTGGCGATGCGAAACAGCTAGGCCGTATCGGCGCCAAAACCATTCTCTATTTTGAACTGATCACCACGGTGGCGATTATCCTCGGCATTACGCTGGCGAATGTCTTTCAGCCAGGCTCAGGCATTGATATGTCGCAACTGGCGACCGTCGATATTTCGAAATACCAGAACACCACGGCGGAAGTACAAAGTCATGCGCATGGGCTGATGGGGACGATACTGTCGCTGGTGCCGACCAATATCATCGCATCGATGGCCAAAGGGGATATGCTGCCAATTATCTTTTTCTCGGTCCTGTTTGGGCTGGGGTTGTCGTCCCTGCCGGCAACGCACCGCGAACCGCTGGTGACGGTATTTCGTTCCATCTCTGAAACCATGTTTAAAGTCACCCATATGGTGATGCGCTATGCGCCAGTGGGCGTTTTTGCGCTGATCGCCGTCACGGTGGCGAATTTTGGTTTCGCGTCGCTGTGGCCGCTGGCGAAACTGGTGCTGCTGGTACACTTTGCCATTATCTTCTTTGCGCTGGTGGTGCTGGGCATCGTGGCGCGCCTGTGCGGGTTAAGTATCTGGATTCTGATTCGCATTCTGAAAGATGAATTGATTCTGGCGTACTCGACCGCCAGCTCCGAGAGCGTACTGCCGCGCATTATCGAGAAGATGGAAGCTTACGGCGCGCCAGCCTCTATCACCAGTTTCGTGGTACCGACCGGTTACTCATTTAACCTCGACGGCTCCACGTTATACCAGAGCATCGCCGCCATTTTTATCGCGCAGCTATACGGTATCGACCTGTCGTTGTGGCAGGAAATTGTACTGGTGCTGACGCTGATGGTGACGTCGAAAGGGATTGCCGGCGTGCCTGGCGTTTCCTTCGTGGTGTTACTGGCGACGCTGGGAAGCGTGGGCATTCCGCTGGAAGGGCTGGCGTTTATCGCTGGTGTCGACCGTATCCTCGACATGGCGCGTACTGCGCTAAATGTGGTGGGGAATGCGCTGGCGGTGCTGGTGATCGCCAAGTGGGAACACAAGTTTGACCGCAAAAAAGCGCTGGCCTATGAGCGCGATGTGCTGGGCAAATTTGATAAAACCGCCCAATAACGGATTGCCGGATGGCGCTTTGCTTATCCGGCCTACAAAGAAAGAAAATGTAGGTCGGATAAGGCGTTCACGCTGCCATCCGCAACCTGCTCCGGGTTGCCTGATGGCGCTACGCTTATCAGGCCTACAACGACTACGTTCATCCGGCAATAAACATCAGCCATTTGTTAGCGTTTCGAACTCTTCGCAACCGGTATCAAACCCTTCCAGACAGCTTAGATTCAACCAGTGCAACGCCTTCTGCTTGTTCTTTTCAATAAAGCCCGGTTCACCGTTTAAAAACATCATTCCCGCCCAGTATTCTGAATAGCCGGTACGGGAAATAGCGGAACTGCGTTTGAAATACCAGGCGGCTTTTTCATCATCGGCGGCAATGCCCACGCCGTTGGCGTAAATCAGGCCAAGCAACATTTGCGCATCCACCGCGGAGTCGTTATCCAGATCTTCAGAGGCCTTTTGCAGCAGCGAGATGGCTTTTGGGTAGTCCGGGCGCCCGGCCTGGGTGTTGACCAGGATCCGCGCCAGCGTAATTTCTCCCGCTTTACTGCCCGCGTTAGCCGCCTTTTCAGCCAGCTTTTTCGCGTCGGGATAATCCAGGCTTACCGGATTAGTGATTTTGATTTGCGCCAGTAGCGCGCAGGCGTCGGCGTCGCCACTGTCGGCGGCTTTTTGCGCCCAGTATTCAGCTTTGTTCAAATCGCCATAGCTCAACCAACTGTCGGCCAGAAAATATTGTGCGCGTCTGTCACCTGCCTCTGCTGCCTGCAAATACTGGCTACCCGGCTCAGGATCTGCGGCATGGGCAAAGAATGTCATAAACAACATCAATGCAAGAAGTAGTTTCATTTTGAATTTTATTTAGGGTACGGAAAAGACAGTATAAAGAGATCGTATGGATAAAAAAACAGCCTCCGGACGGAGGCTGTTATAGGGAAAATGCCTGATGGCGATGCTAATGCATCTTATCAGGCCTACAGTAGACGCAGGCCGAATAAAGCATTCTGATGCCGCCATCCGGCAGATCAACCCATTGCGCTTTCGCGCAGGCGGGTTTTCAGCTTGTTGTACTCATCAATCACATACTGCTCGGCGGCTCGCTGATCGGCGATCGGCTCAACGCGTACGGCGCAGTATTTGTACTCCGGCGTTTTGGTAATCGGGCTGAGGTTTTCAGTCACCAGCTCGTTACAGGCGCCAATCCACCACTGGTAGGTCATGTAAATCGCCCCTTTGTTCGGGCGATCGCTGACTTGCGCGCGGGTGATGATTTTACCTTTGCGCGAATGAACCCACACCAGCGCTTCATCTTCAATGCCCAGACGCGCGGCGTCGGCGGTATTGATTTGCGCATAGCCCGGTTCATCGGCCAGCGCGGCCAGCGCCGCACAGTTACCGGTCATTGAGCGGCAGGAGTAGTGGCCGACTTCGCGCACCGTCGACAGTACCAGCGGGTACTCTTCGGTGAGCTTATCGATAGGCGCTACCCAGTCGCAGGTGAAGAACTGCGCCAGACCGTTGGGGGTATCGAACTTCTCTTTAAAGAGGTACGAGGTTCCCTGATCGGCATCCGACGTGTCGCGGCACGGCCACTGGATATAGCCCAGCTCGCCCATTTTCTCGTAAGTGGCGCCGTAGAAATCCGGGCACAGATGACGCAACTCATCCCAGATCTCCTGGGTGTTGTTGTAGTGCATCGGATAGCCCATCCGGGTGGCGATTTCACTGATAATCTGCCAGTCGGTTTTCAGGTCCCACTTCGGTTCAACGGCTTTAAAGAAGCGCTGGAAGCCACGGTCAGCCGCAGAGAAGACGCCTTCATGCTCGCCCCAGGAGGTGGAGGGTAAAATCACATCCGCCGCTGACGCGGTTTTGGTCATGAAGATATCCTGCACGATGACCAGTTCCAGATCCTCAAACGCTTTACGTACTGCAGAGAGTTCCGCATCGGTTTGCAGCGGATCTTCACCCATAATGTACGCCGCGCGCACTTCGCCATGCGCCGCACGGTGCGGCAGCTCGCTGATGCGATAGCCGGTATGCGCAGGCAGACTTTCTACGCCCCAGGCTTTAGCGAACTTCTCGCGGTTTTCCGGGAACTTAACGTACTGGTAGCCCGGATAAGTATCCGGCAGCGCGCCCATATCGCACGCGCCCTGAACGTTGTTCTGGCCGCGAACCGGGTTAACGCCCGCGCTTGGCTTGCCGAGGTTGCCGGTCAGCATCGCGAGGCTGGTCAGTGAACGCACGGTTTCCACACCCTGATAGAACTGGGTGACGCCCATACCCCACAAGATCGCTGCGCTTTTCGCGCTGGCATACATCTGCGCCGCCTGACGAATTTCCTGTGCGCTCACGCCAGTGATCTCTTCGACGGACTCCGGCGTATAGCCTTCGACAATCTTACTGTACTCTTCAAAACCTTCGGTACGGCTGGCGACAAACGCTTTGTCGTACAGGTTTTCTTCAATAATGACATGCCCCATGGCATTGAGCAGCGCGATATTCGAGCCGTTTTTCAACGCGATATGCATGTCAGCGATGCGCGCGGTTTCAATTTTGCGCGGATCGCAGACGATAATTTTCGCCCCGTTGCGTTTAGCGTTAATCACATGATTCGCCACGATAGGGTGGGAATCCGCCGGGTTATACCCGAAGACGAACACTAAATCAGTGTTATCAATTTCGTTAATCGCATTACTCATTGCGCCGTTACCGACCGATTGGTGCAGACCTGCAACCGATGGGCCGTGTCAGACGCGAGCGCAGCAGTCAACGTTATTGGTACCAATAACGGCGCGTGCGAATTTTTGCATTACATAGTTGGTTTCATTTCCGGTACCGCGAGAGGAGCCGGTTGTCTGGATTGCATCCGGACCGTACTTCGCTTTGATGGCGCTCAAACGTTCAGCGACGTAATTAAGCGCTTCATCCCAGGAAACAGATTCCAGTTTGCCGCCACGCTGGCGACGGATCATTGGGGTTTTCAGGCGCGGGGTCAGGATCTGGGTATCATTAATAAAATCCCAGCCGTAGTAGCCCTTCAGACACAGGGTACCCTGGTTGGTTTTCCCCTGCGCCGCCTCAGCCCGGACGATTTTGCCGTTATCGACCACCAGATTGATTTTGCAACCTGATGCGCAATACGGGCAAACCGTGACGACTTTTTTCATCGGTTTCGCTCCAGTTAATCAAATCGCGCATACGCGCTGTCGCCCTCAGTATGCATGTTTTATGCCACTTTTTTAGTCTGGGCTTTCCCTGATATTACGGGCGAATTTTGCTCAAAACCCTGACGAAAAACAGGCTATCGTCAGTTTTGACGTGTCGAAAGAAAATGCCGCATGACATTTATTATGGGGAGAAACGCTGAGCGCAGGCCAGATAAGGCGGAGCCGCCATCCGGCAATCTGCTCTGCCTGAAGTGGAAATTATCCGGATGGATAGACTCAAGGCCAGGGAACGCTTTGAGACTAACGCCAGGATAGAACGGGCCGCGGCAGGCAGTTTCATACCGCGGCCCGGCTTCAGAGGAGGCTGAAAAGGATTATCGCGGCAAAAATAGCGGCAATAACGAGATATTTCAGCGCGTAATAGAGAGTGCGGTTTTTCTTTTTCAGCCGTTGCCCGGCATCGCGTGCTGCGTGAACGTATTTAAAGATGCGATTAATCGCACCGGTGCGATCGTTCTCGTCGTTTGGCGAACTGGCGGCGGACATCAACGATGCGCCGACCCAGTGGTTTACGCTCTGCGCCCAGCGCCATTTCATTGGACGCTCAATATCGCAAAAGAGGATAATACGCGTCTGCTCAGTTTTATTTTCCGCCCAATGAACGTAGGTTTCGTCGAAGATGACGGCTTCGCCGTCGCGCCAGCTATGGCGCTGTCGATCAACTTCAATAAAACAGCGGTCGTCATTCGGTGTGCTTAATCCAAGATGGTAACGTACTGAACCGGCATAGGGGTCGCGATGTTTTCCCAGATAGGCTCCGGGAGGCAACTCGGCGAACATCGCCGCTTTAATAGAGGGGATGCTGTTGACCAGCTTTGTCGTTATCGGGCATAACGTTTCCGCCGACGGGTGGGCATCGGAATACCATTTAAGGTAAAACCGTTTCCAGCCGCGCTTGAAAAAGGTATTGAATCCGGCGTCGTTATTGGCCTGCGCGGCTTTTATGTGATGCTGAAGCCGTAGCGCCTCTTCACGAATCACCTGCCAGTTTTCCGTCAGCTTCTGCAGCTCTGGAAATACCGTGGTATCAAAGTACGGCTGCTTTGCCGGTAACGTTGAGAAGCGAGTCATGAACATATTGATCGGCGCCATAAACGTCGAGTGGTCAAAGAGCTGACGGGAAAGTTTTTGTTTTTCCACACCGCGTGAATGCGCATAAATGACGCTGATAATAAAAATACCGATAATGATTGCTGCGAACATAACGTCACTGTCCTTCTAAGAAAACCTCATCCCGGGATTTTCAGGCAACCCTCCCGGTGATGCCAAAGAGAAAAGTGTAGTTCGTTGACAATAAATTTACATTTCTACAACTTAAAAGGGCCATTTTTGCTAAAGAAGCGAGTCGGCCCGTTTAACCTTTATCCAGGCTTGCCGACAGTAGAATTGAGATGGCTCCGCTACTTCACCCGGTGACGGTTGATTACGTTATGCCTTATCTCCCGATGACGGCTGCCCGATCACAATGCTTTCGTAAACCGAAAATGACTTTGCTTGTAACCTTCGCGAAGATAAAAACGGTGTGCATCGCGGCGTTTAATATTTGTGGAAAGCTCCGTTAGCTCGGCGCCCGCCTGACGTGCTTCTTCTTCTGCCCAGGCCAGAAGCTGACTGCCAATTTTTTGTCCCCGCATCGGCGGTAATACCACCAGCTCCTGAATTTCGCCAATCCAGTTGGCATGATGGAGATGAAACTGCATATGCAGGCTGATCATGCCGACTACCTCTCCGTTGCGCAGCGCTAAACGATAATGAACGTTGGGGTCCAGTAAATTAGCGGCGAACCCATCCCTGAAAGCCTGATAATCAAGCTCATTTTTAAGTAACTCACAGATAAGCGCGTAAACAGAATCGGTATCCTCTGTTGTCGCGTGGCGTAATTCACAGACTGGCATAATGTCCTCCCGACGCTTCATCAGGATCAACCATCTTTCGACAGACTGTAGCAAACTACCGTCATTATTTATTCTATGACAGTTAAACGGCGGATAACGTACAGCCAAAGATCACTCTGATGGCAAGGGGGAGGGCGAGCCTCCCGGGGAATTAGGTGGCAGGCTGATGTTTAACCACGTTAATCATCCACGGCACACCGAAACGATCGCTGACCTTGCCGAAACCCTGCGCCCAGAAGGTCTCCTGCCAGTCCATTTCGATTTGCCCTTGTGCGGCAAGGTTATCAAACCAGCGCTTCCCTTCTGCTACATCCTGGGTATCAAGCACCAGCGTAAAGCCGGAATAATGCGCCGTTCCCGACGGGCTGGCATCACTCATCATGATATCGCTGCCGGCAATGCGCATGTTGGCGTGGGCGATAGCTGTATCGGGAAAGCGCATTCCTGACGGGCAACCCTCTTCGTTATCCGCCGCCGAGGGGGGCATTTCACCGAAGCTGAGTTTATAAAGCAGTTCTGCGCCTAACGTTTGTTGATAATACGCGATGGCGTCGGCACAGTTGCCGGCAAAAGAGAGATAGGGACTTAACGGCATGATGGTTACCTCAGGTAAGAGATGCTCGTTAAGTGTAGTTCGAAATTGGCACAATATTGTCGGTGGCAGGGCCGCTCAGGCCCGGTAAGCAAGGCGCTACCGGGCAATGACACGGTAAATCAGTTCTTTTTCACGAACTCGGATTTCAGTTTCATCGGGCCAAAACCATCGATTTTGCAGTCGATGTTATGGTCGCCTTCAACCAGACGAATGTTCTTCACTTTGGTGCCGATTTTCAGCATGGAAGAGCTGCCTTTTACTTTCAGATCTTTCACGATGGTGACGCTATCGCCGTCTGCCAGCAGGTTGCCGTTGGCGTCTTTGACAATCAGCTCATCGCTCTCCTGAGCGGGTTCCGCATCGTTCCATTCGTGAGCGCATTCCGGGCAGATGAACATGCCGTTATCTTCGTAGGTATATTCGGAGTTACATTGCGGGCAGTGGGGTAATGACATGTTGATATCCTCAAAAAGTCAGCGGGGGCAAACGCGCCCAAAAATGGCAGATCGCCGAAAAAGGCCGCAATTATACACAAAATCCTTAGCGTTGTCGGGACTATTGCCGCTTTTATAAAAGGGTCTGCGCCACGCCAGTCAGCAATGGTTTACACTCAAATAACCGCTTTTTTACTGTCACCACAGCGCATTAGGGCGTCCTTATTTACACCTTTTGACCGAATTGACATATATGTGTGAAGTTGATCACATATTTAAACCCTGTTAGGGTAAAAAGGTCATTAACTGCCCATTCAGGCGTCAACAGGTTCGGTTGTACAGTCCGTAACCGGACAGTGTAAGTAAACCTGCTACGCTTGTATGAGGGATAGCGTTCGCGCCCCTCCCTCCGCTCGACGGCGACGCTGGCGCGGTATGCCAGTGCCCGCCGTATATAGCGCTACAGGGCTTAGCCTATGAGGACAGCTATGCTGAAAAGGAAAAAAATAAAACCGATTACACTGGGCGATGTGACCATCATTGATGATGGTAAACTTCGCAAAGCGATTACCGCCGCCTCGCTGGGCAACGCGATGGAGTGGTTTGATTTTGGTGTTTATGGATTTGTTGCCTACGCGTTGGGTAAAGTCTTTTTCCCCGGCGCCGATCCCAGCGTCCAGATGATTGCCGCGCTGGCCACGTTTTCCGTTCCCTTCCTGATTCGTCCGCTCGGTGGGTTATTCTTTGGTATGCTCGGCGATAAATACGGGCGCCAGAAGATCCTGGCGATCACGATTGTGATTATGTCGATCAGTACCTTCTGTATCGGGTTAATCCCCTCTTACGCGACGATCGGTATCTGGGCGCCAATACTGTTGTTGCTGTGTAAAATGGCGCAGGGCTTCTCGGTTGGCGGGGAATATACCGGCGCGTCGATCTTTGTCGCGGAATATTCGCCGGATCGTAAACGCGGATTTATGGGAAGCTGGCTGGATTTTGGTTCCATCGCCGGGTTCGTGCTGGGCGCGGGCGTGGTGGTCTTAATCTCGACGATTGTCGGCGAGGAGAATTTCCTGGAGTGGGGCTGGCGTATTCCGTTTTTTATCGCCCTGCCATTGGGAATTATTGGTCTCTACTTACGCCATGCGCTGGAAGAGACGCCAGCGTTTCAGCAGCACGTGGATAAACTGGAGCAGGGCGACCGCGAAGGGTTGCAGGATGGGCCGAAAGTCTCCTTTAAAGAGATTGCCACCAAACACTGGCGTAGCCTGTTGTCATGTATCGGTCTGGTGATTGCCACCAACGTGACCTACTACATTCTACTCACCTACATGCCGAGCTACCTGTCGCATAACCTGCACTATTCTGAAGATCACGGCGTGTTGATTATCATCGCCATTATGATCGGGATGCTGTTTGTGCAGCCGGTGATGGGGCTGCTGAGCGACCGTTTCGGTCGACGTCCATTTGTGATTATGGGCAGCATTGCGCTGTTTGCGCTGGCGATCCCGGCCTTCATCCTGATTAACAGTAACGTTATTGGCCTGATTTTTGCCGGTTTGTTGATGCTGGCGGTGATTCTGAACTGCTTTACCGGGGTGATGGCCTCGACATTGCCGGCGATGTTTCCGACGCATATTCGTTACAGCGCGTTGGCGGCGGCTTTTAATATCTCTGTATTGATTGCCGGTCTGACGCCAACGCTGGCGGCCTGGCTGGTGGAAAGCTCGCAGGATCTGATGATGCCGGCGTATTATTTGATGGTCATCGCGGTGATAGGCTTGGTTACCGGTATTTCCATGAAAGAGACGGCCAATCGTCCGCTAAAAGGCGCAACGCCAGCGGCGTCGGACATCCAGGAAGCGAAGGAAATTCTGGGTGAGCATTACGATAATATTGAGCAGAAAATCGACGACATCGATCAGGAAATTGCGGAGTTGCAGGTCAAACGTTCGCGTCTGGTACAGCAACATCCGCGTATCGATGAATAAATTTCGCGCTTAAGGTTCGCTTAATCTCTCGCGGGCATACTCTCCTCCATACCTTTGGAGGAGAGCGTCATGAAAAGCTATATTTATAAAAGTTTGACGACCCTGTGTAGTGTGCTGATTGTCAGCAGTTTTATCTATGTGTGGGTCACGACGTATTAAACGCCTGTTATGCCTTTTTCAACAGCACCCAGGCACGGGTGCCTGTTCTTTCCGTACGGTTTTGCAGGAAAAACTGTCCCTGATGTAGTTGGGTGATGCGGCTGACGATACTCAGCCCCAGGCCAATTCCGCCATAACGGCTGTCCATCCGCACGAACGCTTCGCTTAGCTTCCCGCATTTGCTTTCATCAATACCCGGCCCCTCGTCTTCGACCGCCATAATAGCGTCGGGGTCGGCGCTAATGTGGATAGTGATATGGGTTCCTTCAGGGCTATAGCGATGCGCGTTTTCCACCAGATTTCGCAGCAGCATACGCAGTAACGTCGCGTCACCGCGCACCACCACGTCCGCCGCGCTTTCCGGCAGCAACAGAGTTTGCTGGCGCGTTTCCAGCATGGTGTTCAGCTCATCGTAGGAGGGGAGGATCACATCTTCCAGCAGTTTTACTTCCTGATAATTCCCGGAAGAGAATGACTGGCCCACGCGCGCCAGTTGCAGAAGCTGGGAGACGCTATCCATCATCTGGTCAAGACGGGCGATAAGCGGCGCGACATCAACATTGTGGGTTTTTGACAATAATTCCAGGTGCAAACGCACCCCCGACAGCGGCGTGCGTAGCTCATGGGCCACATCGGCGGTAAAAAGGCGTTCATTGTCGAGCGTGGTGGTCAAACGCGTAACCAGTTGATTGATCGCCGAGACGACGGACTCAATCTCAAGCGTGGAGCTGTGAATGGCGATCGGCGCCAGATTATCCGCCGTCCGCGCTTCCAGCTCTTTTTGCAGTTCGGCGAGCGGACGGGTAATACGCCGTACCGCCTGGTAACAAATTAGCAGCGTCAGGCTAACCATAAATACGCCGGGGACGATCAGGCTGGCGACCGCCTCACGAATTTCGTGCATGATATGGCGATCGTTGTTGCGATTATCCCGCAGCGCCTGCTCGAACAATTGGATTTGCTCAGTGCTTTCATGCCATAACCAGAAGGTACTGATTAACTGGAACACCAGCAGAATAAGACCAATTGTCAGCATTAAACGCTGGCGAAGGGTCATCGCTCTTCGCTGAAAACGCATCAGGCTCACTTAGCTTTCCTCAGTGGCAACCAGCATGTAGCCAAACCCGCGAACCGTGCGAATGCGCGACTTGCCGACTTTGTCGCGCAAATTATGTATATGCACTTCCAGAGTGTTGGTCGAGGGTTCGTTATCCCAGTTGTAGATATCGTTATAAAGAATTTCCCGGTGCACCGGACTGCCTGCCTTGAGCATCAACCGTGAGAGCAACGCGTACTCCTTAGGCGTCAGGGTCAGTTCCTGTCCATCCCTCCATGCCTGATGGCGGCCTATATTGAGCGTCAGATTGCCAACCGTCAGTTCACTTTCACCCTGGTTATTATGGCGGCGCAGCAGCGCGCGGATGCGGGCGTGCAACTCCTCCAGGGCGAAGGGTTTAACCAGATAATCATCTGCGCCGACATCCAGCCCGGTAATGCGGTCATTGAGCGTATCGCGGGCGGTCAGAATGAGTACCGGCAGGGTATATTTTTTCTGTCGGATTCGCGTCAGGAAATGCAGGCCATCCTCATCGGGCAGCCCTAAATCCAGCACCATCAGACTGTAATGACCAGACTCCAGACTATGCTCGGCGGCACGCGCTGTCGAAACGCCATCACACGCATAGCCTTCGGTTTGCGCGGCGAGTATTAACCCCTGTAATAATAGCGTGTCGTCTTCAACAATCAGTATCTTCATTCGCTTAGTCTCCTGCACGGTTGCAGAATATCATCTGCGGCCTGGTAATACGTCGTTTGTACGCCGGTTAATCCCAGCATGGTTGAGAAAAGATTGTCCTGTGAATAATCCAGCGTGCTCGCCCGTTTTTGCAGGCACACCTGATAACGCTGTTGATAATCTTTAGAAAGCCAAATGAGCATCGGGACATGTTTTTGCGTATCCGGCGCAATGGAATACGGCAGACCGTGTAAATAAACGCCATTTTCACCCAATGATTCGCCGTGATCGGAAAGATAGACCAGGCTGGTTGTAAATTTATCCTGATGGGATTTCAGCAGGTTAATGGCTTTATCTACAATATAGTCCACGTACAGCACGGTATTATCATAGGTGTTGATCAACTGCTGTTGGGAACAGTTCTGAATTTCGTTAGTGTCACAGGTTGGGGTAAATTTTTTAAACTGCGGTGGATAACGGTTGTAATAGGTTGGGCCGTGGCTGCCGATGGTATGTAATACAATAACGCCATCGCCTTTCAAATGGTCGATATAGTCTTCCAGACCGTGAAATAACACTTCATCGTAGCACTCGCCGTCGATACATTGTCCGGGCAGGTTTAGCTCGGTGACATTTTGATGCGGAACGCGATCGCATGCGCCTTTACAGCCGCCGTCATTATCATTCCACAGTACGTTAATCCCCGCGCGCTGGATAATATCCAGCAGCCCTTCCTGGTGATGCGCCAGCTCTTCGTCATAATGTTTGCGCGGCATATCAGAAAACATGCAGGGAACGGAGATCGCGGTCGCCGTACCGCAAGAGGTGGTATGCGGGAAATAGATCACATCGTCTTTCGCCAGCCGCGGATTGGTGTCGCGCGGATAGCCGCCAAGAGAGAAATCATCGCCGCGCGAGGTTTCGCCAACGATGAGAATCGTCAGGTTTTTGCGATCGCCTTTCAGCATTAATGGATTGCGATGGGCATCCTCGCCAATGCGTACCAGCGGCAAATTCGCCAGCCGTTGATGCGAATACCATGACCAACTGGCGACAATACTGTTCGATGGGCTTAACGATTTGATCAACTGTTTATTATTTCGAAATAGCGAGGCGTAATCTTTATAGAAAAAGGCGGCGACCAGAATAACTAATAAAATAGAGATCAGGACGCTGGCCAGGCGGTAAAGCCCGCTACGTAAGCGCGGCGTCGCCGGGCGGATTTTGACCCAGAAGGCAATCACGGCTGCCAGAACGCCGCTTAATCCCAGCGTCAGCACCATTTGCGGCGTCATCAGCGCAAAGGTTTCCGCGGGCGTGGTATCCATCATATTGGCGATCATGGAGCGATCGATGATGATGCCGTAAGTCAAAATAAAATACTGCGCGGCAGCGCCGACCAGAATAAAAACGCAGGCCAGCAGTCGGTTTAGCCAAATAAATGAGGCCAGCGTCAGCACACTATTGACCACGCTAAACGCGACGACCGGCATGGAAATAAACACCAGCACATTGCGCAGCGAGTTTAACGGTAGGTCTTGTAGTACCTGCTTGTAGAACGCAATGTTCAGGCAGACGGCAATATAAAAGGAAAAAAGCAGAAGCCAGGCGATTTGCCCAAGAACAGGTCTTTTAAGAAAGCGCTTTAACATGTTGATGCGTCCATCGATTCGGTGACGCTAATCGTGACAAAGTAAAATTAAGTTAACCTTAAGAACTTAATGTTGGTGGCGGCCGGATAACCTGCGCTATCCGGCCTGTTGCGATAACATTAACTACACGTGGTCAATCCTGTTTAACCGGCGCATCCAGCGGATACGGGTTTTTGTGAATGCGGTTGTAGTTCAACGCATACAGCGCGGTGATCACCATCAACGTGACGAACGACCACATCACTTCTTTGGCGCCGGAACCGATGACCGCCCAGATGCAATACACAAACGCGACGAAGGTAATCAGCAGATACAGCGGGCGCGCTTTACCAAAGTGACCGTGGCCCAATAGCAACAGCGCGGCACAGGTGTAAAGATAAGGCACCAGGGTGAAGATCACCGACACGGAGGAGACCAGACCAAACTCTTTCGCGGCGTTCGGCGACATACTGCTGAACTGGAAGATAGTCATCAGCACGCCGACGATAAGCAACCCAGCCACTGGCGTACCGGCTTTATTAACCCGTGCGAAGATTGGCGGGAAGAGACCATCGTCCGCCGCCGCTTTTGCGGTTTGACCGGCAAGCAGCGTCCAGCCGCCGAGAGAGCCCAGGCAACCTGCTGCCGCACAGAAGGAAACAATAGCCCCTGCGGTATCGCCCAGCGCCATACGCGCCGCGTCACCGAAAGGCGATGCCGATACACGCAGCGCCGCGTTGGGGATCATCCCCATAATCGCCGTTGTGGAGAGCACATAGCAGACGGCGGCGATCAGTACCCCGCCGATGGTGGCGATAGGCACGTTGCGTTTCGGGTTTTTGACCACACCGGCCGCAACGGAGGCGCTTTCTACCCCGATGAATGACCACAGCGTAACGTTCAACGTGCTTTGAATCGCGCCGAAGGTATTCATGCCGCTCACGTTCCAGGCCGCCATATAGGTTTCGCCTTTAAACCAGAACCAGCCGAAGACCGCAATCCCTACGATAGGCACCAGCGCCAGTACGGTGGCGACGGCCTGTACGCGGGTAATCATTTTCGGCCCGACGATGTTCAGCAGAACAAAAATCCACAGCACCGCGACGCAGGTAAGCGTTAATACCAGCGGATCTTTCAGAATCGGGAAGAAATAGCTCAGATAGCCGACGCCGATAACGACCATCGCGATATTACCGATCCAGCATGCCAGCCAGTACAGCACGTTCGTTTGATAGCCCAAAAACGGCCCGAAGCAGCGGCGTGCGTAGGCATAAGAACCGCCGGGACTGGGATCTAAGGACGACATTTTGGCATAAACCATCGACAGCGCCAGGGCGCCGATGATAGTGACCAGCCATCCGTAGATTGCAATCCCGCCAGTGGCCGCCAGATTGGCAGGGAGTAAGAATACCCCTGAACCCATAATATTCCCCGATACCATTAAGGTGACGGGGATTAGGCCCACTTTGTGAGCATCAGCATCCGAAGACATAATTTGGACTCCTGAAAAGGTGACTTCGTTACGATAAATTACGTCGTATCATACCCCCTCAGAATGCCGCTGAATTATGTCGGAGACGGGTTATCGCCAATGCTGCTATTATCGTGTCTTATCGTTGAGTGTAGAAACATTAGGCAGCCGATCGTTCCCGATGTTGGCTAACATAATGCAGGGGGGTCATACCATAAAACTCTTTAAACACGGAAATAAAGTATGATGTGCTGTTATACCCACACAGCTGTGAGACTTGAGAGATATTCTTCCCGTCCATTAATAACTGGTTTACGGCATAACGCATTCGGCAGGTCGTGATTATTTGGCTATAACTGGTATTCTCGTTTTTGAGCTTTTTCTTTAACAAGCTTGGACTCAGGCACAGGCAGCTGGCAACGGCGCTCAGATTCCAGTCTTTATGAATATCGCTCTGAATGATGTGGTAAACGCTGTCACTGATGCGGCTGCGTAGCATGTGCATTAACAAAGAAATAAATTTTTTGTGGTCAAGAAAGCGGGATAAAACGGTGAAAAGGAGCGCACGGGTACGTTCACTAACAATTTCATCCGGTGTTTCCATCGCGCTGTAGCGGGCGGCGACCCTGAAGATATCCGGCGTCAGACAGTTGGCGGTCAATAAGGGATCGGCGTTGCGTTGCCAGACAGGAAGGTGTGAGAGATCTTTATTCAGGAATTGTAAATAGTCTTTAATATTATTGCGACTCACTTGTATTACTAGCACGCTATTTAATGATGAAATGTCAATAACGTTATTTTCACAAGCCAGAATGGCCATATGATTCGCTTTTAAGTTGATTGGCTCCTTACCATTTACTCGTAACCATGTATCTTTTTCGGTTAATAACACTATGCAAGGTTCGTTGCTGCAAATCCTCATACCCGAACTCCTGGAATATGAACATAAAATACCGGATCTCGCCAAACGGGAGAGATAACGGGGACTGAGTCAATTGTGTGATGAATTGAAACTGCACTAAAATAACTTTCCTGAATAATATTACAATATTTGTACGATGAATTAGGGTGTACAAAAATTTGTACGCGAGTGGAAACTTGTCATTTTTGTATAAAAAAAGCGCGGGATGGGGCCCGCGCAAAAAGGTATGACAGTATTATTGTTTTGCAGCAATACTCAGGGAATACATGCCATCCTCAAAAAAAGACTCTTTGTGATTAGGCTTTCACGCACATAACGTGATATACGCCATCAATAATTTCCGTGCCTTCGGTTTCATGCTCAAAGCCAGGGAAGTGATGATCCCAGGATTGCAGTGAGCGTAAGTAACCCACCTGCGGACTGTTTTCATCGCCAAAGTTTTCGCCGGAGAGCAGCATCGGGATGCCTGGCGGGTAAGGAATAACGGAGTTCGCCGCAATGCGACCCGGTAGATTTTCAATCGCCACCATTTCAATATTGTTGTTCACAATCGCGTTGTAGGCGTCGCGCGGGGTAATCTCCGCAACCGGCAGGGTGGAATAGGCGGCGTTGAGACGGGCGCCCGGGTTATTTTCACGTAGCCAGGCAAACATTTTATCGCCCAGGTCATGAATACCCATGTTCGCGTAAGTGTCAGGATAATCCTGCACCAGTTCCGGCATCACCTGCGCCAGCGGCGTATTCGCGTCGTAATGATGTTTGAAGGAGCACAGCGTGTTGATCAGCGTTCCCCATTTCCCGCGAGTTACCCCCATAGAGAACAGGAACATAATCTGAAAGTCGGTGGTGCGGGTCGGCACGATACCGTGGCGGCCAAGCCATGCTGTGACCAGCGCAGCAGGTACGCCGGATGCTTCCAGTTCGCCATCGTCGCCCATACCCGGCGCCAGGATACTGACTTTAATCGGGTCCAGCATACTCCAGTTATCCGGCAGGTCTTTAAAGCCGTGCCAGGTTTCCCCGGGGCGCATGACCCAGCAGTTCTGGTCAGTGGTCAGCAGTTTTGCCGGCGCGTCAGCGAAGTCATATGTTTTACCGGTTTGTGGATCGGTGACGACGTCTTTATTCCACGGTTTAAAGAACCAGTCGCCTTCATCGGTAAACTCTTTATAAAGACGCGCCATCGCCTGACGGAAATCAACCGCTTCGTCAATCACCTCTTGAGTCAGGGACAGGCCGCTGTTACCGTCCATCATCGATACCGCCACATCGTTGGATGCGCAGATGGCATATAACGGAGAGGTGGTGGCATGCATCATATATGCCTGGTTGAAGCGGGAGAAATTCACCGCGCCACGGCCTTCACGGACGTGAATGTAGGAAGCTTGTGAAAGCGCATTCAGTAGTTTGTGCGTGGAGTGGGTGGCAAACACGGTCGGACCGTTATGGTCGCCTGGCTCGCCGCGCATCGCGTAGTGATCGAAATAAATCGGGTTGAAGCGCGCATAGCCGTACCATGCTTCGTCGAAGTGAATGCGATCGCTGGTTTTTGCCAGCAGATCCTGCGCCTCTTTGGCGTTATAGCATACGCCGTCATAGGTACAGTTGGTCACTACGCTGTAAGACGGTTTCTGTCCGGCTTTGGTTTTGGTCAGCGGGCTGGCGCTGATTTTTTTCTGCAAGGTTTCAGGCTGCATTTCCTGCGGGTAGATTGGCCCGATAATGCCGTAACGGTTACGGCTTGGCACCATATATACCGGTTTGGCCCCAGTGAGGATCAGCCCCTGCTCGATGGATTTATGGCAGTTACGATCCAGTACAACGACATCATTATTCGTCATACAGGCCTGCATAATAGTACGGTTAGAACCGGAGGTCCCGACAACCACGGACCAGGAGCGGTCAGCACCGAATACGCGGGCGGCGTTTTTCTCGCTTTCGCCAAACGCGCCGGTATGGTCGAGGAGTGAACCGAGCGTGGTACGCTCAATCCCCATATCGCTGCGGAACAGGTTTTCGCCATAATAATCGTGATAAAAGCGACCGGCAGGCGTTTTAGTGAAACCGACGCCGCCCTGGTGTCCCGGCGCCGCCCATGAATATTCATGAATGTCGCTGTATTTCATCAACGCGTTAAACAGCGGCGGTAACAGTTGCTGGCGATACCGGGTCATGGCGGCAACGGCGCGTCCGGCGATAAAGTCAGCGGTGTCTTCCAGAATCCAGGCGAATTCATCGACAAGCTCCAGCAGGTCGCGGTCCAGCGATGCCGTCGCTTTTTCCCTGTCGCCTAACAGGAAAACGGGCACGTTTTGCTGACGCTCGTGAAGCTTACCGATCAATTGCCTGACGCTCAGGTGCTCATCCGGTTGTTCCATTTGGTAGCTAAACATCAGACAGTCAATGGCTTCGTTCGCGGACAAGATGGCATAGCCGTCATCGAAGGATGTCGATTTAATGACGGTAACATTTTGTTGGCTCAAGGCATCTGCCAGACGCTCAACCGCGTTGCCAACCCAGGTGTCCTGATGCAGAAACTCACTTTCAACAATTAATACTTTCATCATCTTTTACCCGGTTGTGGAGGCCGTGCAATTTACGCCTTGCCGACCCGCCGTATGAATGTGACGTGGGCAAGTATTACCCCGTCAAATAGGGGGTGTAAAGTGATGGAATAATGGTCATTTATTAGTGTTATTGTTTAATAAACAAAGGGTTAATTATTGATAGCTAGCGATTTCACCTGCCGTTTATCGACAGGTGAATTATTTTTTTGGCTGATAGTGGTATCCGGCTTTAGCCGGGCATCGTCTGGCGTCGTTGCTGGCTTAGCTTGCGGTATTGTTGCGGCGACATACCGACAAATTTGCTAAAAGTACTGTAAAAACGGCTGCTGGATCGGAACCCGGCAGTCAGAGCGACATCGAGGATCGTTTTGTCAGTATCGCTCAATAAGGCACGTACGTGATTGATGCGCATCGCCGTGATGTACTGCTTCATCGTCAATTGCATAACCCGCTGGAATATTCCCATCGCGTAATTAGCATTGAGTTTGACATGCTCCGCGACGTCGTTAATGGTGAGCGCCTGATCGTAGTTATCGGCAATAAATCCCAGCATCTGGCTTACGTAAAACTGCGCATGGCGTGAGACGCTATTCTTGTGGGTGCGTGATGTTTTATTGAGCAAAATGGGCTGCCAGCCGGAAAGGCTAAAGCGTTTAAGCATCAGGCCGATTTCATCGATCGCCAACTGGCGAATTTGCTCATTCGGGCTGCTTGTTTCCTGCTGCCAGCGCAACACTTCAAAGGTGCTAAGCTGCTGGGTCGCCAGTGATTTAACCACCATCCCGTGCGTGACATGGTTGATAAGATCGCGATCCAGCGGCCAGGAGAGAAACAGGTGCATCGGCAAACTGAAAATCGCCATCTGGCGGCAGTTGCCGGGGCGGGTAAGCTGGTGTGGCGTACAGGCCCAAAACAGGGTGATATGCCCCTGCTTTATCTGCACGACTTCATTGTTGATTAAATACTCCACATCGCCGTCAAACGGAACATTCACTTCTACTTGCCCATGCCAGTGACTGCTGGCCATTCTGTGCGGCGGCCTCAGTTCAACGTCCAGTCGTTGATATTCGGAATAGAGCGACAGCGGGCTACGGGTTTGCTTTTCATCGCCGTTGCACATGTGCGGGTCGGGCGGGAGGAGGGATATTGCTTGCGTACTCATCGTCACTCCATTTCCTGAATTATCAGAATTATGCCCCTTTAGCTGGGAGGAAACCGGGAATCCGGACACAGAATCCGTCGATATTGTAGAGCGTAGCCTGACTATCAGGCCGAATACTCTGCTTTTTACGCCATTTTGTCCCAAAAACTCAGATCTCCCGCGCGCCAGCATACGATCTGAGTTTTCGGGAATGCTCATCGGGGAAGACGGAGGTTTTCACCGGGAACGCGTGCCACCATGAAGGTGTTCACTACTGTTCTGGAGAGTCATGATGACGGCACCCAAAATTACCTTTATCGGCGCAGGTTCTACGATTTTCGTCAAAAATATCCTCGGCGATGTGTTTCACCGCGAGGCGCTAAAGTCAGCGCATGTCGCCCTGATGGATATTGACGAAACCCGGCTGGAAGAGTCGCACATTGTGGTACGGAAACTGATGGACTCAGCGGGCGCTTCTGGCCGGATTACCTGCCATACCAACCAGAAAGCGGCGCTACAGGATGCGGATTTCGTGGTGGTCGCCTTTCAGATTGGCGGCTATGAACCCTGCACCGTGACCGATTTTGAGGTTTGTAAGCGTCATGGCCTGGAACAGACGATCGCCGATACGCTGGGGCCGGGCGGCATCATGCGCGCGCTGCGGACCATCCCGCATCTGTGGCGGATTTGCGAAGACATGACGGAAGTCTGTCCGAAGGCCACCATGCTCAATTACGTCAACCCGATGGCGATGAATACCTGGGCGATGTATGCCCGTTATCCGCATATCAAATAGGTCGGCCTGTGCCATTCGGTACAGGGAACGGCGGAAGAACTGGCGCGCGACCTGAATATCGATCCCACCTCGCTGCGCTACCGCTGCGCCGGCATTAACCACATGGCGTTTTACCTCGAACTGGAGCGCAAAACGGCTGACGGGACTTATGTCAATCTCTATCCTGAATTGCTGGCGGCCTATGACGCCGGACAGGCGCCGAAGCCCAATATTCACGGCAATGAACGCTGCCAGAACATCGTGCGCTATGAGATGTTCAAAAAGTTGGGCTACTTCGTCACTGAGTCATCAGAGCATTTTGCCGAGTACACGCCGTGGTTTATTAAACCGGGACGCGAGGATCTGATTGCGCGCTACAAGGTGCCGCTGGATGAATATCCGAAACGCTGCGTAGAACAACTGGCGAACTGGCATAAAGAACTGGAGGAGTATAAAACCGCCGAGCGTATCGACATCAAACCGTCCCGCGAGTACGCCAGCACCATTATGAACGCTCTGTGGACCGGCGAGCCGAGCGTGATTTACGGCAATGTGCGTAACGAGGGGCTGATTGATAACCTGCCGCAGGGAAGCTGCGTGGAAGTGGCTTGTCTGGTGGATGCCAACGGCATTCAACCGACGAAGGTGGGGACGATCCCTTCCCATCTGGCGGCGATGATGCAGACCAACATCAACGTGCAAACGCTGTTGACCGAAGCCATCCTCACGGAAAACCGCGATCGCGTGTATCACGCGGCGATGATGGACCCTCATACCGCAGCGGTGCTGGGTATCGAAGAAATCTATGCGTTGGTTGACGATCTGATCGCCGCGCATGGCGACTGGCTTCCGGCCTGGTTACGCCGTTAATCTCCAGCCGCGCTGGACGGCAGATCCGGCGTTTAACCTCTACTAACAGAAGGCGGGCGCTGGTAACAGCGACCCGGTACCCTATGAGCATCTCTCTGACAACAAAGCTGAGTTACGGGTTCGGTGCGTTTGGTAAGGATTTCGCCATCGGCATTGTGTATATGTACCTGATGTATTACTACACCGATGTGGTGGGACTCTCGGTCGGCCTCGTCGGCACCCTCTTTCTGGTCGCGCGAATCTGGGATGCGATAAACGATCCCATCATGGGCTGGATTGTCAACGCCACGCGTTCGCGGTGGGGGAAATTTAAGCCGTGGATATTGATCGGCACCTTAACCAATTCGCTGGTGCTTTTCCTGCTGTTCAGCGCTCATCTTTTTGAGGGAACCGCGCAGGTTGTATTTGTCTGCGTAACCTACATCCTGTGGGGCATGACGTATACCATTATGGATATCCCATTTTGGTCGCTGGTGCCGACCATTACGCTTGATAAGCGAGAACGCGAACAACTGGTGCCGTTCCCGCGTTTCTTCGCCAGTCTGGCTGGCTTCGTCACTGCCGGTATAACGCTGCCGTTTGTGAACTATGTTGGCGGGGCGGATCGTGGGTTCGGCTTTCAGATGTTTACGCTGGTACTGATTGCGTTCTTTATCGCCTCGACTATCGTGACATTACGCAACGTCCATGAGGTGTACTCCTCCGACAACGGTGTAACGGCAGGCCGCCCACATCTGACGTTAAAAACGATCGTTGGATTGATATACAAAAACGATCAGCTCTCTTGCCTGTTGGGAATGGCGCTGGCGTATAACATTGCCTCCAATATTATCAATGGCTTTGCGATCTACTACTTCACCTATGTGATTGGCGATGCCGATCTTTTTCCCTATTACCTTTCTTACGCCGGCGCGGCGAATCTGCTGACGCTGATTGTTTTCCCCCGGCTGGTGAAAATGTTATCGCGACGGATATTGTGGGCGGGCGCCTCCGTGATGCCCGTTCTGAGTTGCGCAGGGCTCTTCGCGCTGGCGTTGGCGGATGCCCATAATGCCGCTTTAATCGTGGCGGCGGGTATTTTCCTGAATATCGGGACCGCGCTCTTTTGGGTACTTCAGGTGATCATGGTGGCGGATACGGTCGATTATGGGGAATTTAAGCTCAATATTCGCTGCGAGAGTATCGCTTATTCCGTACAGACGATGGTTGTGAAGGGCGGCTCGGCGTTTGCGGCGTTCTTTATCGCTCTGGTGCTGGGGCTGATTGGCTACACGCCGAACGTGGCGCAGTCTGCGCAAACCCTGCAGGGGATGCAGTTTATTATGATTGTCCTGCCGGTACTGTTTTTCATGATGACGCTGGTTCTCTACTTCCGCTACTACCGTTTGAACGGCGATATGCTGCGCAAGATTCAGATCTACCTGCTGGATAAATACCGGAAAACGCCGCCATTCGTCGAACAGCCGGATAGCCTGGCGATTTCTGTGGTAGCGACCAGCGATGTAAAAGCGTGAGCATGGTCTCTCGTGCAGGCCGGATAAGCCGGATAAGCGTAGCGCCATCCGGCAATTAACCGATAACGCGGCCCGGGAGAACACCGGGCCTGCCAGGTTATTTCGCGCAGTTAGCGCACTGTTTGCTGACAATCTGCTGGAAGAAATCGTTGCCTTTGTCATCCACCAGGATAAAGGCCGGGAAATCTTCTACTTCAATTTTCCAGATAGCTTCCATGCCGAGTTCCGGATACTCGACGCACTCCAGATGCTTAATGCTCTGCTGTGCCAGTACCGCCGCCGGGCCGCCGATACTGCCCAAATAAAAGCCGCCATGTTTTTTACAGGCATCCGTGACCTGCTGGCTACGGTTGCCTTTCGCCAGCATGATCATACTGCCGCCGTGGGATTGCAGTAGATCGACATAAGAGTCCATTCGGCCTGCGGTGGTGGGGCCTAATGAGCCAGATGGATAACCTGCCGGGGTTTTGGCCGGGCCTGCGTAATAGATGGGATGGTCTTTAATATACTGCGGCAGGTCTTCGCCGGATTCAATACGCTCTTTTAGCTTCGCGTGGGCGATATCGCGACCTACGATAATGGTGCCCGTCAGCGACAGGCGAGTCGAGACCGGGTACTGCGATAGCTGGGCGAGGATCTCTTTCATCGGACGGTTGAGATCGACTTTCACCGCGTCGCCTTCGCCCGCCTGACGCAGCGCTGGCGGAATATACTGGCCCGGATTGTGTTCCAGTTTTTCGATCCAGATGCCTTCGCGGTTGATTTTCGCTTTGATGTTACGGTCTGCCGAGCAGGAGACGCCCATCCCCACCGGACAGGAAGCGCCGTGACGCGGCAGGCGAATTACGCGAATATCGTGGGCGAAATATTTCCCGCCGAACTGGGCGCCGAGGCCAAGTTTTTGCGCTTCTTCCAGCAGTTCCTGTTCCAGGTGGAGATCGCGGAATGCCTGGCCGTGCTCGTTACCTTCCGTCGGCAGCGCGTCGTAATAGTGGGTGCTGGCGAGCTTAACGGTTTTCAGCGTGCTTTCCGCCGAGGTGCCGCCAATGACAAAGGCGATATGGTATGGCGGACAGGCTGCGGTGCCCAGCGTGCGCATTTTCTCAACGAGGAAGTTTTTCAGCTTGCCTGGGGTGAGCAGCGCTTTGGTCTCCTGATAGAGATACGTTTTGTTTGCTGAACCGCCGCCTTTCGCCACGCAAAGGAACTTGTACTCGTCGCCATCGACGGCATAGAGATCGATTTGCGCTGGCAGGTTGCTGCCAGTATTGACCTCTTTGTACATATCCAGCGGCGCGTTCTGCGAGTAGCGCAGGTTATCTTCGATATAGGTATTAAACACGCCTTTGGAGAGCGCGGCTTCATCGCCGCCGCCCGTCCATACGCGTTGGCCTTTTTTACCCATGATAATCGCCGTGCCGGTATCCTGGCAGGTCGGCAGAACGCCTTTGGCGGCGATTTCGGAGTTTCTCAGGAATTGCAACGCCACATATTTGTCGTTTTCGCTGGCTTCGGGGTCATGGAGAATGGCGGCGACTTGCTGCTGGTGTTCAGGACGGAGCATAAAAGACGCATCATGGAAGGCTTGCTGAGCCAGCAACGTTAACGCCTGCGGCTCAACGTTGAGGATAGATTCTCCATTGAATTCACTGACGCTGACATAATCGGAGGTGAGCAGATAATACTCTGTTTTGTCCTCTCCCATCGGGAAAGGCGCCTGATAGATAAACTCTTTTTTCGACATGTGCTTCCAGCCTAATAGTAAGAAAATGTATTAAGAGCCTCATAGGCCAGGCTCTAAGTCGCGCGCCGCGCATAACCGGGCGGCGCGCGCGGCCATTACAGGAATCCGTACATTGCGGCAAAGATCCAGCCAAAGACGCAGGAGACGCTCACGCCAATCAAACCCGGCAGAATGAAGCTGTGGTTAATGACGAAGCGGCCAATACGGGTTGTGCCGGAACGGTCAAACTGAATCGCCGCCAGATCGCTTGGGTAGGTCGGCAGAATATAGTAGCCATAACATGCCGGCGCAGAGGCCACGATATACGCCGGATCGACACCGATAGCCAGCGCGACGGGAACAATCGCCGCCAGCGCCGCTGCCTGGGAGTTAACAAACTTGGAGACCAGCAGCAGAACGATGGCATAGGCCCACGGATACTCTTTGACCATTTCGCCCAGCACGCCCTGAATTTCCGACATATGCGCGCCGAACATGGTTTCCGCCATCCAGGCGATCCCGTATACCGCGACAATCGCAATCATACCGGAACGAAAAACTTCGTTTTTTGAGATAGACGCAGGATTGGTTTTGGTCAGGATGATAATGAGCGCCCCGGTCAGCAGCATAAACATCTGAATGACCAGCACCATCGACAACGGTTTGCCGCCGAAGGTTGGACGTAAGTCGGAGTCCGCGCCCAGGAGAGCGACCACGGCAATCGCCGCCAGGAAGATCCACATCGCCAGCCAGTTGCTTTTCGGCAGTTTTTTATCCAGCAGCGTCGCGGTATCGCCGTACACGTACTGACGGTTTTCCGGTACGGAAATAAATTTCTGAAACGCTTCGTCTTTATCCAGATCTTTACCGCGGAACCAACTAAAAATACCGATTGCCAGGATACCGAGCAGGGTAGACGGGATGGTGATCGACAGCAGATCGAGGAACTCCAGATGTTTTCCGTCAAATGTCACGTTGCCCAGCATCGCTACCAGAGAAACAACGGCGACGGAAACTGGACTGGCGATGATACCCATTTGCGCGCCGATAGAACTGGCCGCCATTGGACGTTCCGGACGGATATTATTCTTGATCGCCACGTCATAGATAATCGGCAAAATGGTGTAGACCACGTGGCCTGTCCCACACAGAATCGTCAGGGTACAGGTGACGAACGGCGCCACAATAGAGACGTATTTGGGGTTGCGACGCAGCAGCTTTTCGGCAATCTGCAGCATCACATCCAGCCCGCCTGATGCCTGCAACGTCGCCGACGCGGCGACTACCGCGATAATGACCAGCATTACGTCAACGGGCGGTTTACCTGGCTGGAGATGGAAAACAAACACCAGAATGACCAAACCGATACCGCCCAACAACCCGAGCGCGATGCCGCCCTTTCGGGCGCCATAAAACAGACATATTAATATTATGAGAAGCTGTATACTAAATAACATTTTTATTTATCCTCGCGATAAACCCAGTCAATTTTGATAAATGGATCACAGCCATCTTCTGATTTGTGTGAATGAGCATCAGGAAATGGCGAATATTCAATGCGCCAGTGGCGACGATTAACGATTAAGCTTTTTACAGAGTTGCTTTAAGTAATTATTTTCTTGCGATAGTGATGTTCAGAGGGGAGTACCCTCTGGCGATGGGCAGGTGGAGTCAGCGAGAGCAGTAAATTATGATTTGTCTGTTTTAAAAACAGGCGTTTATTCTTTAATTTTTGTGTCTCGCCATCAGGTAAATCACGAGATAAAGCGAACAGAATGTGACTTATGTGATCATTGTCACGCCATTTTTTTAAATTATTAGTATGGCGTGTGGAGACGCGTATCTGCTCACCAATATACGTATTGTCCATAGGCGTAGCACAAGCTCCATTGCTACAAACATAATTTTATTTAAGTGTCAGGAAAATTCCGGACAAATCCCTTTTTTAATAAAAATACACACTCTCGGCATGGGATAATACTTAATTAACTTTTGTTAGCGTTTTGAAATTAAAAACAGCGCAGAGCGCTGTAATAATAGAAAATAACGTTAACAGGCCTGGGTTGAGTATATTTGATCTGACACAATTTCCCAGGTTTGTTATTAATGTGATAGCGTTTTTATTGGCATTGTTATAATAAATGTTACCAGGATATAACGCTTCGCGTCGGCTTTATGCGGTATCCTTACTGACAATATTGTTTCAGTAAAGAGTAATGTTCCGGCTGAACGCGGTAGCGGTAAACCGGCCTGCCGGTCACGCCGTAATGAATACTGGTAAACAAGATATGGCAATTCACCAGCCAGATGAGATATTTACGGCAGGAGACGCGCGAGATATTCACTTCGTTGGCCAACTCGTCGGTAGAAAATTCCTGCTCCTGATGCGCATCAATCCACTGGCATAAGGTGCGTAGCGTTTGCTGCGTCAGCCCTTTTGGTAGCCGACGAGGCTCCTGCTCGCTGGATGAATTACCGTGAATGAGCAGGTCAAGCTCAGACTGTTCGTAATACTGGCGTTTTTCCATCGCCGTTTTCTTACGTAGCCAACCGGTCAACGCTTCTTCAAAGCGCGTGGCCTGAAAAGGCTTGATCAGATAATCCACCACGCCGTAGTGAAGCGAATCTTTAATGGTGGCGGCGTCAGCGGCAGAAGAAATGACAATAACGTCGCTTTTGCAGCCTGCGCTGTGCAGGACAGGCAGCAGATCCAATCCGTTTTCCTGCTGCATGTAGATATCCAGCAGGATTAGGTCAATGTGATTTTCACTGTTGAAGATAAACTCTTTCGCTTTTTCCAGCGTCGAAGCGGTTCCACAACAATGAAAACCGGAGATTTGCGCGACATAGCGGCGATTTAACTCCGCGACCATCGCATCGTCATCGACAATTAATACATTGATCATAGGCTGGTCCTTTTTCCATCCCAGGGTAACTGTACAAAAAATTGTGTGAAGATCCCAGGCTCGGACTCCACGGAAATTACGCCGCCAAGTGCTTCAACCTGCTGTTTAACCAGCGCTAAACCGACGCCGCGTTCGGCGCCTTTCGACGAGACGCCTTTTTCAAAAATCGCCTCGATGCGCTCAGGTTCGATACCCGGACCGTCATCGCTCACTTCGCAATGCAGCCAGCCATGATGGTAGTGTAACGAGACGCTGATTTCGCCGCCGGATTCCTGGCTCAACGCTTCCAGAGCGTTTTCAATCAAATTACCCAGCGCCGTAATCAGCACCGTAACCTGATCTTCATTGTTATTATCCGGTAACTGGCTGTCGCTGCTTATCACCAGGCTGTGCCCGAAATCAGAGGCGCGAGTAATCTTACTGAGCAAAAAGCCAGCGATAATCGGCGACTTTATTTTACCTAGCAGCAAACCGATCTCTTCCTGATAGTTATTGGCCGTCTTGATAATATACGCTTCAAGCTGCTTATAACTCTTCAGGTGCAATAATCCCAGAATCACATGTAATTTGTTCATGAATTCGTGGGATCGTTCACGGAGCGCATCCGCGTAGTTCACCATCCCGTCCAACCGCTGCATCAGTTGGCGAACTTCTGTTTTATCCCTGAAGGTGGATATCGCGCCGATAATTTCGCCGTTGCTGCGCACCGGAACGGTATTCACCAGCAGCAGGCGGCCTTTGACGATGATCTCTTCATCGCGGCGCGGCGTACCGTCACGCAACACTTCGCTAATGTCCACCACCTGTGACCAGGCATGACTCAGGGTGGATAATCTGGCGTCATCCTGCGTTTTTCGATAATCGAGCAGCGCCTGCGCCGCATGGTTAATCAACGTGACTTCGCCGCTATCATCCACGGCGATAACGCCCTCTTTGATTGACTGCAGCATTGCCTGGCGTTGTTCAAACAGGGTTGAGATCTCATAGGGTTCGAGGCCAAACAGGATACGTTTCAGCACCTTGACCAGCGCATACGTGCCTAATAACCCCACCAGAGCGCCGAACAGAATGGACCAGATAATACTGCCGCGGCTATTGTTGATCTGCTGCGTAACGTGACTGAGTTCCAGGCCAATCGCTACCACGCCGATCTGCCGGTGGTGTTCATCATAAACCGGTGTGAAAACGCGCAGCGCTTTGGCAAGAAAGCCGCGATTAATGGCAACGTTTTCCTTTCCCTGCAGCGCGAGCAGAATGTCATCGCCTTTGAACGGTTGGCCGATTCGCTGCGTTTCTGGGTGCGAATAACGGATGCCCTGCATGTTGGTCACCACAATAAACAAAAAGCCATTATGCTGGCTCACCGCTTCGGCGAGCGTCTGAATGCCGCTTTCCGCAGGCGGTTTTTTCAGCCCCTCGCGAACTGCCGGAGAGTCCGCCAGCGAGCGAGCCACCGCCAGCGCTTTATCTGCCAGCGCGTCGCGCGTCATGCTGCTGATTTGCGAAAAATAGATCAGATGGACCACAACGAGCACCGAAAACAAAACGGCGCTGACCATCAGAATGACGGTAGTGCCGAGTTTCATGGGGCGTTTGCGTAACGCCCGGCATGGCAGGGAGTGTTTCATAGTGGACCTGAGCGGACGAATCGTAAGGTTATTATCCCTGATGAGGCGTCTAATTCAAAGGCATAGGCGATGTTGCTCCAGTGTTGAAAAGCCCGTCTTGCCTTGCAGGGGGCGCTACCTGCTCATGTCGACTGGCAAACGTCATGTCGTTAATTAATATCGCCGGATACCGTGATGGGTAATTTATTTTCATCAGAATTACATAAAATAATTTTTCATTAATTTTTATAATAACGTATGCGGTATCACATTTTATTTTTACTGACGTTCAGAATGCGTTTGATCACAATCAATCAGCGCTAATATTTAATCTATTATGATTAGTTTTCATTACATATTATTAATAATTATGGAAGCAATGTGAGAAATAAAAAATGGAAATAAAAAAATGGCTGAACACAACCATAACCCGACGTGATGCTATTGTCGCTACCGCAAAAGTAGGGGCGGCGGTGACGCTAAGTCAGGCGATTACGCTGCCTTTTGCTACCACTGCCCAGGCGCAGGATACCCCGATACCGAAGGATGCCAACGGCGAAACCGTCAGGCACAGCGCCTGTCTGGTCAACTGTGGCAGCCGATGCCCGCTTAAGGTTATCGTGAAAAATGATCGCATTGTGCGTATTGAAACGGAAGACGCGAAAGATGACGCGGTATTCGGCGAGCATCAGATTCGTCCCTGCCTGCGCGGGCGTTCCAGTCGCTGGCGCGTCTATAGCCCGGATCGCATTAAGTATCCGATGAAAAGAGTGGGAAAACGCGGCGAAGGAAAATTTAAACGTATTTCATGGGATGAGGCCACAGCCTTTATTGCGGCAGAATTAACGCGCGTTAGCGAAAAATATGGCCGGGAAGCTATTTATTATAATTATCAATCCGGCGCGTATTATCACACGCAGGGCAGACCCGCCTGGATAAGATTACTAAATCTCACCGGCGGTTATTTAAATTATCACAACACCTATTCCACGGCGCAAATCGCCACCGCCACGCCTTATACCCACGGTGATTATGTCGGTAGCCATTTTACGCAGATCGCGCATTCCGATCTGGTGGTGCTATTTGGCCTGAATCTCTCAGAAACGCGGATGTCCGGCGGCGGTCAGGTTGAAGAGCTGCGCCGGGCGCTGGAGACCTCGAAAGCCCGGGTCATTATTATCGATCCGCGCTATACCGATTCGGTGATTACCGAACACGCCGAATGGCTACCGATTCGCCCAACCACGGACGCTGCGTTAGTCGCCGGCATAGCGCATACGCTGATTACCGAACAGCTTCTCGACGAGGCGCTGGTAAACCGCTATTGCGTCGGCTATGACCGTAGCACCTTGCCGGACACGGCTGCGCGTAACGCCAGCTATAAAGATTATGTTCTTGGCACGGGCGACGACGGTATCGCGAAAACCCCGGAATGGGCGGCGGATATCACCGGTATTCCGGCAACGCGTATTCGCCAACTGGCGCGCGAAATCGCCTCGGCGCGCGCCTGCTATATTTGCCAGGGCTGGGGGCCGCAGCGTCATGCCAACGGCGAACAAACCGTGCGTGCTATTCAGACGCTGCCAGCGTTAACCGGCCACTTTGGGCGGCCCGGCACCAACAATGGCAACTGGCCTTACGGTACGCCGTATGGCGTGCCATTGTTGCCTGTCGGTAAGAATCCGATCACAACCTCTATTCCTTGCTATCTGTGGACGGACGCCATTCAGCATCCGGAGAAAATGACCGCGACGACAATGGGTGTGAAAGGCGCGGACAGGCTAAAAACCGGAATTAAGCTGTTTTTCAACCAGGCCGGTAATACCTTGCTGAATCAGCACGGCGAAACGAACCGCACCCGACAAATTCTCGCGGATGAATCGCTGTGTGAAACCATTATCGTGATTGAAAACCATATGACGCCCAGCGCGATGTATGCGGATCTGCTGTTGCCGGAGACCAGCTATCTTGAGGCGGAAGACCTGGTGGACAGCTCCTATGCGGCGGGATCGCATAACTATATGATTGCGATTCAGAAAACCGTTAAACCGATGTGGGAAGTGCGCAGCACGTATGACATCTGCGCGGATATCGCCGGGCATCTTGGACTGCGCGAGCAATATACCGAGGGCCGAACTCAGGCGCAGTGGGCGGAGATGCACTATCAGCAGATCCGTGAAAAACGTCCATACCTGCCGGAGTGGAGCGTGGCGAAAGAGATGGGCGTGATTGACCAGCGTATCGCTACCGAGCAGCAGAGCCTTGCGTTTGCCGATTTCCGCGCCGACGCCGAGGCTAATCCACTCTCCACACCGTCGGGCAAAATTGAAATTTACTCCCAGGCGCTGGCGGATCTGGCGCAAGCGTGGACGTTGCCAGAAGGCGAGCGAATTCCCGCATTGCCGGAATTTTGTCCGGCGAAAGAGTCGCATCTTAACAAAGCGCTGACGGCGAAGTATCCGTTGCAGTTAAGCGGCTTCCATACCAAAGGGCATACCCACTCGACCTACAGCAATGTGCTGATGCTGCATGAGGCGGTGCCGGATGAAGTCTGGATTAACCCGATTGACGCCAGCGCTCGCCAATTGAAGTCCGGCGATCGGGTGCATGTATTCAATGACCGCGGCGTGGTGGAGCTTCCCTGTAAAGTGACCCAGCGCATTTTACCCGGCGTGGCGGCGATGCCGCAGGGCGCGTGGACGCGGCTTGACGGCAACGGCGTTGATGTCGGCGGCTGTATTAATACGCTGACCAGCCACCACCCTTCGCCGCTGGCGAAAGGCAATCCGCAGCATACCAATCTGGTTGAAATTAAACGCGCTTAAGGAGTGATGTACGATGAAACAGTATGGCTTTTATGTTGACTCCTCGCGCTGTTCAGGCTGTAAAACCTGCCAGGTAAGCTGCAAGGATAATAAAGATCTGGATGTCGGTCCGAAACTGCGCCGCGTCTATGAATATGGCGGCGGAAGCTGGGTGAAAGAGGGGGAAAGCTGGCATCACGACACCTTTACCTACTACCTCTCTATTGCTTGTAACCATTGCGATGAGCCGGTATGTGTCTCCGGCTGTCCGACCGGGGCGATGCATAAACGCAAAGAAGATGGTCTGGTCGTGGTGGATGACAGTGTATGCGTCGGCTGTCGCTATTGTGAAATGCGCTGCCCCTACGGCGCGCCGCAGTTTGATACGCAAGCAAACGTGATGCGTAAATGCGACGGTTGTCTTGACCGACTGGAGAACAATCTGCGCCCTATTTGTGTGGATTCTTGCCCGCAGCGAGCGCTGGATTTCGGCCCTGTCGATGAATTACGGGCAAAATATGGCACGGAGAATCAAATCGCGCCGCTACCTTCGGCGTCGTTCACCCATCCTAACCTCATTATTAAACCGCATCCGAAAGCGAGACCCACGGGCGATACGGAAGGCGCAATCATGAACATTCGGGAGGTGCGCCATGCATGAGTTACCGCTGGTCTTTTTTACGGTCTTTACCCAGAGCGCGGTCGGCGCGTTTATTCTGCTGCTGATTGGCGGCGCAATGGGGCTGGTCGCGCCGCGGCGCAAGGCTATTGGTCTGTTCTCGGTGATGTGCCTGTTTGGGCTTGGCGTCATTGTCGGCACCTTCCACGTCGGGCAACCGCTGCGTGCGCTGAATATGCTGCTGCGCGTCGGACATTCGCCGATGAGTAACGAGATTGTCTTGTCGGCGGCTTTTGCGGCGCTCGGCGGTCTGGGGGCGCTCGGTTTGTTGCTGAACCGGGCGACGCCGCTGTGTAACGCGTTGGTCTGGTTGGCGGCGATAGTCGGAGTAGTCTTCTTATACGCCGTTCCGCAGATTTACCAACTGCCGACGGTGGCGACCTGGCGTTCATCTTACACCACGGCAATGATGATATTGACGCCGTTGATTGGCGGCGGCGCGTTGGCGGCATTGTTTGGCGTGCGCCGTCTGGGGCTACTGGTCAGCGTATTGGCGATTTTGGTGAGCTTTTGTCTGCGCCCGGGCTATATGGCGACGCTGATGAGCGCCGATAGCGCTCTGACCGCTGCGCAACATAGCTGGTTTACCGCCCAGGCGATATTGCTGGCGGCGGGCGTGGTCGGGGTGGTGGTCTGCGCACGCCTGAAATCGAGCGCTGCGGTGCTGGCCATGACGGCAGTGGTGGTTATCGCGGCGGAGTTGGCGGGTAGGATTGCGTTTTACAATCTGTGGACGCTGCCAATGTAGTTTTTTGCCCGGTTTATGCCATGTAAGCCTGATAAGCGTAGCGTCATCAGGCGAGATATTTCAGGAGCTATTGCTATGCCTTCCCGTGCTGTTTTGCCGCGTATCCTCGGCGCACTGTTTTACTACTCCCCTGAGAGGCCGGAGGTGAAAGCGTTGTTCGATTGTTTGCCAACGTTGCCTGAGCTTTACCCCTGGCGCGATCGTGGACCTATTGAATCACTGTGTGCGTCATGGTCGCTACCGGATGATGATGCGCTTACATGGCAATTTTCTGTGTTGTTTGAAGGCCAGGGAAAGATGCCCGTCCCGCCCTGGGGATCGGTCTATCTGGAAAAAGATAATTTGCTGATGGGGGAAACCACCGCCGATTATCGAGCTTTTTTACAGTCGCAGGGAATGGTATTCACTGACCGTGAACGCGAGCCGGAAGATCAGTTTGGCCTGATGCTATTAGCCTGTAGCGATCTGCTGGCACGAGGCGACAACGTGGCGGCCAACCGGTTACTGGAGGCGCATCTGCTGCCCTGGGGATTCCGCTATCTGGAATTGCTGCAACGCAATACCGTTAGCGCCTTCTATGCCCGGCTTGCCGTCGTAGCGACCTGTTATCTGCAGGATGTTCAGCAGCAACAGGGGCTACAGCCTGAGAATAAGCGGTTGTTTTTCTGAGGTATTGGTCAGGTTCTGATGACGTGCCGTAATGCTTGTGCCGCCATCGTGCCCGCTGTTGCGTCAGCGGGCACAGTTTACTATTACAGCTCCGGCGTCTTTTTGAAACCGGTCAGCATCAGCACCAGGCTCTGTTTTGAGTCCGCTGGCGTGAAGTCGTAGTGATTTCCCTGACGGTCGCCGCCGATATACCAGGATATTTCCGTTTTCCCTTCCGCCAGCGCTTTGCGCACCGCTTTATCGACATCAACCATGCGATACTCATGTGAATGGTCCAGATATAACACGGCATCGGAACGGTAGTTGATCGCCGGTTTATTGTTCCAGGACACGGTACTGACGTGCCAGTCACTGCTGGTCGGGTAAAAGAAAATTTGATCGGCGCCGTTCGTTTCCGTTTTGCCGCCAAAAAGGCGAATACGGTATTTGAATAGCGAAGCGTCCATATTGGCAGGCAGGGGCGGGATCTTGAATTTTACCAGCGTGAGCGTTTCCGGGTGCTGCGTGCGTCCGCCATTTGTCCAGTCATCCTGTACGTACAAGGTATCGACGCTGGCATGAGGCTTGTCGTCTTCGCTGCTTACCCAGGTATTTTCTTCCGCTTTACTGTAGGCGTAAGGAACCGTAGTGCCGCAATCCAGTCCCTGATTCATACACAGATCCGTCATAAACTGCGCGCCATCTTCCGTCCAGCCATTCATAAAATCGGCATGGGCGGTATAAAGACTTCCCCAGCGCTCTTCCCGGGTTTCGCCATGCATTACCGGGTCCATCGACAATTCCACTTTGGACGTATCCAGCGAGGAGATCTGCGGGAGTACCCAGGCGATGTTCATATTCACCGTTGGGATTTTGACCGGATAGTCTGCGGAACATTTCCCGTGGTCGGCATAGATAGCGTTATTGTGGCTATGGGTTGGTTTCAGGTTGACGCCATCCCAACAGTTGGGGAAAGCGATCCCGATATTAAACTGGACGGCATCGCCCGCTTTACGCAGGCCGCATATTTCGCCTACCTTGTTGGTGTAACCTTTGCCGTTGGCACATAAAAAGGTGATTGCGGTACTGGGGCCAGTACCGTGATGGTCGCCGGCCAGTAACTCCAGCCCGGCCGGGAATGGATGGAGCGGATATTGCGCTACATTTGTGGATTGATAATAGGTCTTTTGGTAGGCCGGATTTACGATTTCACCATCAGGTAATTTCATGGACGGCGCCCAGTAAGCGGAGCTGTCGGCTTTATTATCACAGGTGGTATCGGGTTGCGCGCGCAACGTCTGGTAGGTAGAGACCGCATCGGTGTGGGTGTTGCCAAAAAAGTCATGCCACATCGCCTGATTCGCTTTACCAAACATCATAATCGCGTCATCGCCCAGCGTGTGGTGATAGCCGCACACGACATGCGCCTGAGGACCGGCATGGGCCGGGAATGCGCCAGCGGCAACGAGCGTAGCCAGGCTGACGGTAATAAGGTTGAGTTTCAATTTTTTGCTGCCCGGTTGAATAGAAGTGGGAGCAGCAATAGCAGATCAAATTGCGGTGTTACATCTCATTAATTATCACTTTTTGTCATTTGCCCTGCATACAGGGGCGAATTTGCAGACGTACTATTTAAATAATTAGCCGAAACTACCCTCCTCTTGATTATGTCAATTTACAAAAAGGGTACGTTAGTGATTAAAATCGGGCTTTTTGTGATAACCCTCACTATTTCATTTTGCCTATGCTAATGGCGCTCGCCATAACCGAATAACGATTCTATCGGACATCGGCTTTATTTTTAAGAAATGCGTTACGACATCAGTCGTGACGCGATCTGCTATGGATTTTTTATGAGATTACTAAAACGCGTTATTGTGGTTGTACTCTTGGGCGTGATTTTATTTATGGTCAGGGACGATATACGCTATGTTTATCAACTGATCCTCAAATATGGTGATAAACCCTCGGCGCTAGCACTGAGTAGCTATAAAGCGGTTATTCAGCAAAAACCAGTCGCAGGAGTTAAGAGTAACCTTTCAGGTTTGACCTACTCCGCCGAAGACAGGATGCTTTTCGCCGTTATTAATAATCCCCCTGAACTGGTCTGGTTAACGACAGAAGGGCAGCTGGTAGGGCGGATGCCGCTGCAGGGTATCCACGACCCGGAGTCTATTGCATGGAGTGGGGGCAACCAGTTCCAGATAGGCAGTGAGAAAGATGGAGCGGTCTATAAAACACAGGTGGATATTCAGCGCGGCGCCATGCAGATAATCTCCATGGTGAAGCTTGAGGGCTATGACAAAGCAAAAAATAAAGGGCTGGAAGGTACGGCATGGGATGCGAAAAATGAGAGATTATATGCCGCAAAAGAAAGAAAACCCATTATGATCAAAGAAGTAGAGATGAGCAAAAATGGTATCACCAGAGCGTTGCCTTCTGCCATCACTGCGAGTGTGAGCGATGTCTCCGGACTTGAATACCATGCCCCAACGGATTCGCTGCTGGTGTTGTCGGACGAGTCAAAAATGATTCTGGAGGTCAGTTCCGAGTGGCGGGTGCGCGATCGATTGTTCCTGACGGCGGAGTGGTCAGGGCTCAGAGACGATATCCCCCAACCAGAAGGGATTGCCATGGATAATGAAAATAATTTGTATATTGTGAGTGAACCAAATCTGTTTTATAAATTTTCGTGTGATATACAGAATGACTAAAATCTATTTTTACTGTCATAGTATGCTAAAACAGAACAAGGTTATTAATACCATGATTTGACGATTGCTTGATTCGTTGATTCATTGTTGGGTATATTTATGTTTTACTTACCTCAGTAACGGATTACTTTGTGGTGTAGCGTAACGGTAATTGTCCTCCTCATATTTGCGGCAGCGTAGTCTGCCGCTTTTTTTTATAAATTAACTCTCCATGTAATAATTAACAGACAATAAATATTACTCTGTTTTTTTCAGGAGGCCTCCGAAGAGGCCTCGCAGGGTGATGTTTAGTTATCAGGCATGATTTTCTTCATCAACACTTACCGAATGCCATGTCGCCTCGCTAAGTGAAATCATTTCATCTACGCCGGAACTCTTGTTAACCGGGGTTTCCGTCGGCGATGTACCTGTAAATGTTCCACTGGCGGTATAGTCCGTATCGTTGACCGTGACCTTCACCTGAATATCCTGATGCGCCTCCACGACTCCCTTAAGGGTGACGGTGTTATCCAGACTGTTAACAGTCGATCCCAACGTTGGTTCGGCGGACGGTTGTGTATCAATAGTCAGCTTAATTGTTGCGTGAGCTTCTAAGCGACCCGATAAAGGTCGGTGTATTGATGTTAGTGATATTATCGCCTCCGGCGCCGATATCACTATTATCCTCCATGGAACGTACTGGCGGTGTAGAGTCTATCGTCAGCCAGCCGATAGACAGCGAAGAATTATCCATAGCGTTTGCGGAACGATCTCTGAAGATGATATCCAGAGTTGCCTTGCCTACCACTCTACCAACATTTTAGGAAAAATTACGTAATATCGACTGATATGTAAAACTCATTCAGCATCAAATGGATTAATTCAACATCAGTAGTAATATCCATTTTTTTATAGGCTGATCTCTTTTGTGTTGAAATCGTTTTTATATTTCGATCTAATAAATTTGAGCAACTTTTAACAGATAATCCTGCTGCCACGTAATAAATAACTTTTTTTCGCTCAATGTTAGGTCGAATTTTTTAGCGAGCAACAGAATCCCATCTCTTATATTAATATGTTTTGCTTTGTTCTTATACTGCATTGTCAGATATCTCAATTAACATATTGATGACGAGAGGAAGATAAAAACGCTAAAAATTCCGATGGTGTAGTTTTGAAATGTTTTTTAAAAACGCATGTAAAATAAGAAGCACTATCATAACCACACATATAAGCCACTCGAGTAATATTATATTCACTATTGCGTAGAAGTTTTGTCGCTTTATTCATTCGCGCATTAAGGTAAACTTCGCTGAATGAGGTGTGCTCTTGTTTCAATTTCCTTTTTAATGTGGAACAACTCATATAGAGTGAGTCAGAAATATCCTTGAGCGCCCATTTTCGACTTATGTCGCTTATAATAATATTATAGATGTTTTCGGCTAATGTATTTTGCGATAGTTCTCTGAAGAGAGCAAATGCTTCAGGTTCATAGATGAACTCTGAAAGTAGAAATCTTATTAAATATTCCTTTTTATCTTGGGATAATTTCTGGCTTTTATTTGAAGAGTGTAAAAGGTTGAATACTCTTGCTACGCCTGTTTCTATTGGCGCTAACAGATGTTTTGTCGTCGGTTTTGTTAATGGGGCCGAAAAGTCTGCATGTTCATACAGAAAAAAATTATAAGCATTTTTTATTGACGCTGAATCTAATTCAATTAAATTATAATTTAACTGTTCATGAGTCTCTTCCATAGTGATATGAATAGTTTGATCTTTAGCTAAAAATATTAACATTGGCCCTGATGCCGTAATATACTCCCCGGACGATGTCGTAATTGAAATTTTACCCGTGGTGAGCTTGATGAGTACGGACTGCAGTAAATTTAATCCCTGAAGTGATAAGGATTTCCTCTGCCAGTTTTGCGCTGATTGTAAACATTCAATGCTCCCCACCTGGACAGGTGAGGGATTAAATACTTTTAGCATGATAATTTCCTTTTATTAAATGTGCGTGTAAATCAAAAATTATTCTGAAAAATATTTCAAAAGAAAACTAATATATAGCTATATAATTATTTGCGAACTTAAGGTATCAGGTGGCGATCTTTTCATTTTCTATGGAAAATGCTATTTTATATTGCATTTCTACATATTATAGTATCGTTAAAAAACTATGTCGCGTATAAAAAAAAGATGGAAATTTACAAGAATTGGCTCATGTTATTATCAATTTATCTCTTTAAAATTTGAATTAAGTAATAATTACCCTTATTCTTTTAGAGAATAGCTCTTTAATTTCATGGAGGTAGTTAGCATGAGGTATAAGATCTGATGTTAATTTGTGATAAGGTTTATCCTGGAGGTAAATATTAACGCTCTCGGTCAGGAAAGGCATACAACGCGATAAATATATACTGCGGCGGGTAGACGGTGTAGCGATATCCGGAAGTTTGAGGGGGAGGGGAAGCATTCAATCGTATGGTTGGCTTTATGAAAAACGGTGTAACACGTTATTGAGGTTCTTTGATCTTACCCAGCAATAGTGGTCACGTGACTAAGTGAGTAAACTCTCAAGCAAGAGGTGACTCATATGAAAAAACCAGCATCAACCACCAAAAAGCCACGCAAGCAGCACACGCCTGAATTTCGCAGGAAGCCCTGAAACTGGCTGAACGCATTGGGGGGCCGCTGCCGCCCGCGAGCTTAACCTGTATGAATCACAGCTCTACAACTGGCGAAGCAAACAGCAAAATCAGCTCTCTTCTTCTGACCGCGAACAGGCGATGCCCGCAGAGATCGCCCATCTGAAGCGTCCGCTGGCAGAAGGGGATGAGGAACTGGCCATTCTCCAGAAGGCCGCGGCATACTTCGCGAAGCGCCTGAAATGAAGTATGTCTTCATCGAAAAACATCAGGCTGAATTCAGTACCAAAGCCATGTGCCGTGTACTTCAGGTTGCCCGTAGTGGCTGGTACGTCTGGCATCAGCGTCGTCATCAGATAAACCAGCGTCAGCAGTTCCGCCTTGTCTGTGATAACGTCGCCCGGGAGGCATTCAGTGACGCAAACAGCGCTATGGTGCGCCACGCCTGACGGATGTATAACATAAAAACCGTGGCGGCCAGCCTGCGATGCGTTACAGATGGTGCAATGGCGGCGTAAACGACTGGGAAAGTCAGCGTGCATACAGACAGAGGTGGTCAGTACTATTCAACGGATTAGCAGAGCTTACTGAAACGACATAATCTGCGGGGGAGTATGAGCACCAGAGGCTGTTGTTATGACAATGCCTGTGCAGAAAGCTTCTTTCACACGCTGAAGGTGGAATGTATCCACGGAGAGGGCTTTGCCAGCTGGGAAATAATGCAGACAGCAGTGTTTAATGATATCGAGTGTGATTACAATCAACGGCGTCGTCACAGTGCCTGTGGCAGTCTCAGTCCGGAACAATTTGAAAACCAGAACCTTGCTTAGGGTTGTGTCCATATTACGCGGGTAGGATCAGTCCATTTCTGTAGTCTGCCTGTTGTTCTTCATCGTCAGTTGAAGTAACAGCTTTACCTCCGGCTACAGTAAGGATGATTGAAAAAATCATTTTAATGGCTTCAGCCAGCCCATTAAAAAATTGCTTTCCAACTATCTGATTTATTAGAGGTATTGTCTTTCATTAAGATAGCGAGTCCTGGTGGTTTAAAAATAAAGACACAGTATTATAATGAAAATAACACATCATTAAATATTGAATTTGCTAACTCGTTGTGTGATGCTGAAATGATTTTATTGCATATTATTAATTTCTGGGATGAATGTTATGAATGGAAAATTTTTGTGTGGTTTATTGGTTTCGCTATTAATTAGCGGATGCGGTGACGATAACACCCCTACAGAGAAAGTCTTGAAAGAACAATTTAGTAATCAATTTCATGGGCGTCTTATCCTTGATTCAATTGATATCAAGGAAACATCGGTTGATGGAAATAAGAGAACATATGCTGCTGATGGCTTACTTTCTACTGGCTACGATCTGTATACACCAGTTGCCTCGTTAACTGATTATATTGTTGTTCAAAAATCGTGGGATAAAGGCAAAGATATTAAATTCTCAGCAACTTTGAACAGTCTTGGTAATAAATATACTGGATGGAAAACAATATTTTCTTCATTACAAATGTCAGAAACACCAAAAGGAAATCCAATTCCTAATGTTGAAACTGACGGTAAATATATCATCATGGATGGAGCAGGTTTTGATGATAAAATAAATGCAATTAAAGATGAATATGCCAGGAAGAAATCAAAACTAAACGAATTAAATAATGATATCGCAAAAGTTAAAACTAATATATTAGTTATTAATAAAGAAATCGATGAGTATTGGGGGAAAGGGGAAGATGGAAAAACACAAAGCCGTTATTTTGTTCAGCGTGATTTGAATAAAGAGCTGGAACTCTTTAATAAAGAAAATGCTCCTTATTATTTTGAGAAGAAGTACAATGCTGAAGTTTTCGACCCAGCAATGAAGGCTCGCCGGGAAAAATTAAAGAATTACAGGTTGAGTGATTTTGATGACATAAGGGCGGAGAAACGTGCTGTATTAGAAAAACATAAAGAAGAATACTCCGTAAAATATAATGAAATTAATGAGAAGATAAAAGCGAAAATGAAGGTGCTCGATGATGGTTTACAAGAGTTGATAGCAAAGAAACGTGGTCTCATACAGCAGCAATCAACCATCTCAGACGAGATTCGCAATCTTGATTATCAATATAAAAATTGGGTAAATTTTATGGAAGAGCTAAATAAAAGAAAATAACTGACTATTATTATGAGTGATAAAAAAGAGACTGAAATCTGATCTCTTTTTTTGAGCCTGTCAGTAATTCTATGTAACTGCTAATATATTAAAGGTGATTGCTCAGGCGGTCACCGAATTCGATAATAAAGCGGCCCATCGCCAGTCGCCAGTTCTGGATCGGCATACCCCATTTTTTTGATGCATCCTTGATTGCCAGATAAATAACTTTTCGTACCGAGTCATCCGTCGGGAACACTTTGCGTTTCTTAATCGCGGCACGGATCACGCTGTTCAGGGATTCGACTGCGTTTGTAGTGTAGATGGTAGATGGTCTTGCGGATATCCGGCGGATAACTGAAGAGCGTATTGAGGTTTTCCCAGTGCGCACGCCAGCTTTTGCTGATTTGCGGATATTTCGGGAAGACGCTGTTTATCGCATCCGGGAAGCCCTTCAGACCGTCCACACAGGCAATCAGGATGTCCTGAAGGCCCCGCTTTTTCAGCTCCGTCAGCACGCTTAGCCAGAACTTTGTGCCTTCATTTCCGGACAGCCACATGCCGGCAACGCTTTCTGACCTTCGGTATTGATCCCCAGCGCAGGGAAAACTGCTTTGTTTATCACACTGCCATTCTGATGAACTTTGACAACATACAGTCCATATAAACAAAGGGATACAGCGTATCCATTTGTCGGTTTTGCCACTCAGTGACCTGCTCTTTTACGGCGTCGGTGACTTTAGATATCAGCGTGGGCGACACATCGGAGTCGTACATTTCTTTGAAGGTGGCAACGATTTCGCGGGTAGTCATGCCTTTAGCGCAGAGGGATAAAATCTGGCTGTCCATCTGCGTAATGCACGTCTGGTGCTTCTTAATCAGCTGCGGTTCGAAGGTATTTTCACGGTCACGCGGCGTGTTCAGTTCGATCTCGCTATTATTGCATAACACCGTTTTTGACGAGTAGCCATTGCGGGGGGATGAGCCTGTTTTGGGCGCATTTTTCTCATACCCGGGGTGTTCAGGCAGCTCCGCATTGAGCGCTGTTTCGACGGTAAGCTTCGTCAACATGCGGGAAAAAGCATGGAGATCGGCTTCGGTTTTAAGGCCTTCAGCCACTTCAGCCGCAAGGGCTTTGAGTTTCTTTTCGTCCATAATTGCCTGTCTCTGTTACTGGAGTGAACATATCAAAAACAGGCACTTACACAATTTTAATTACAGTCTCACGCCCGGTCGCCCCTAAGCAGTTGCACTTCCTTTTATTTACTGTGGCCAGTTTGCGGGAAGACTTTCACCTTCAGTAATTAAGTTTGGGGTGATCTTCTTTACTCAATAAATTATTTTTGTCGTTCAGCTCCTCACGGACTTTTGCCAGTGACTTCTGAAACGCCGGGATTGTTTGCAGCCTTGCAAACTCTACTGCTCCCACATAACGGCCAGCATCAACATCACTTTGCCAGTGAGCACCACATATCACTCTGCTTTGCCCGAACTCCCATCCTCGTCTGGCGAGCTCCTGCGCGCGTTCCGGTCTGGCCTCGGATAATACTAATGCCAGAAGTGTACCATAAGCAGTATGCCCGGAAGGGTAAGAGCCATCTTTTCGCAAAGTATTCTCATCTTCAGGACGGCAGGTGGAATGATTAAATAAGACAAAGGGGCGAGTACGCATATAATATTTTTTTTGCCGAAGCAGTAGCGTAGTAGCCGCCCATTTTCAGAAGATTCTGTAACATATTCCAGGTTTCAGGCGTATCTTTGGGATTAATTTTAGCACCCACTACTGGCGAGAATATTCTGGCTATATTTTCCACGCTTACATCTGCATCCTCAGCAGCTTGTTTCCATCGTGGGGAACCCTTTATCGCATAGCCCTTGAAATAAGCCTCCTTATCATAGCGGAAAGCCGGATCATCATTACCTGGCGGTGGTGGTAAGTAGAACTGACTGTTCACTGATTCTTCAGGAGAATGAAAGGGTTGCACTGTTTCTGCTGATGTATATTTAGCTACGATCAGTGGTAGAAAAAATACTAAATAACGACTTTTCATAAAGACTCACTCCGGATCAGGCAATAATAAACAGATGTAATCCTATAATGATTTATTGCAATGGTTATTCAACATACAGGTAAAAAAGCAGGACGCTGTACTGGCATTATCGTCTGTCCATACCGGACTGACTGCAGCGGACAACAGAACAATACTGGTACTTCCTGCTAACAGCATTTTGTTTAACTTTTCTCCCCGGTTGTTTTTTATCTGCGTGCCTGACTGACACGCATTAGGTTAAAATGTTTACGTAATAACAAACTATGAATAAGTATTTTAAACTATGTGCCCTGTTACCCCGACAACTACCACCAGTCATGACGTGCTGAGTATTAATTTATGATTATGAACAAGAGTCGGAAACAGTATTTAAGAATAAAGAAACCGAAAAAGAAAAAATGCTAAAATTGGCGAAGGGATTATTGTTATCAGTGATGAAAAAGTTCATGGCGGAGATATTGGATTCACTTGTCGGGTTTAGCGAACCGTCAGATAGAGTGATGCGCGTTATTACTGATAATAATGCCCCTGTAGCTAAGTAAGCTTTTGACCCTGGCCCAAAGGTGAGCGGCTGATCGCCGAAGCGCTGGGCGTTGCGCCAGAGAAAATCTGGCCTTCTCGTTATAGCTAGTCAGGCCAGAGATGGGAGCTACGGATTTCCATTCCCAGAAAAGCAAAAACCCAGCCATAGGCTGGGTTTTCTGAATAAGTGGTGCCCGGACTCGGAATCGAACCAAGGACACGGGGATTTTCAATCCCCTGCTCTACCGACTGAGCTATCCGGGCAACGGGGCGCATTAAACCGTAAAGGGGCGCGGTCGTCAACGGCTTTACACGAAAAAAGTGATAAAAGCGCGCTGACTGCCTGCTTTTCAGGCAAAATGCATAAAATCAGTACCCGTCAGGTGAGCGCTCCACCCTGACGGCACTGTGCAAAACGCAGAATATCTTCCGCCAACCGCTGAGCGGTATCTACATCAGCCTGACTGCGGTTGACCAGCATTCGGCTGAGACAACCTTCCAGCACCAGCTCCATCTGCCTTGCAACCATCGCCGGATCGTCAATTTCCAGCGTGGTCAGTAGCTCATGGGTAAAATCATGTGCCGCGCGTTTTTGTTGATTGGCCAGTTGGTGAATAGGATGGGTTGGGTCGGGATAAAACGTACAGGCGGCAATGAACAAGCAACCAGGATAACGGTTATTACTGACACATTCCGAAAGCGCGCTGTAGCGTGCCAGTAGCTTTTGTTCAGCAGAAAGCGTCTCATCAAGAAGAAGCTGGCGTCGCCAGATATCTACCTGCTGACTCAGATAACGTAGCGCGTCATATAAAATGGCTTCTTTATCTGGCCAGAAACGCTGTAATGTGTCGAGTGGGCGATTTACGCGCTCCGCCACCATTTCCAGCGTAGTATCGGCTATCCCTTGCGTCTCCAGTAATTTCAGGGCTTCTCCCAGAATATCTTCACGTTGCACGGTATTCTCCTCCGTCTTTGCTTTTGCAAGTGTCGCTCACGGTTGGCGATCGTGCAAATGCGCGCTAAAGGTGGCGGCGTCCATAAAGCCGGTGACTCGCGCTTGCGGCTGTTCCTGGCCTTGGGCATCAAAGAACAGAATGGTGGGCAGCCCGAGAACTTGCAGATGCTTTAACAGCGCGACGTCCTGCGCATTGTTAGCGGTGACGTTAGCCTGTAAGAGCACCGTGTCGCCGAGCGCCTGCTGGACCCGCGGATCGCTGAAGGTATACTTTTCAAACTCTTTACAGGCCACGCACCAGTCGGCGTAGAAATCCAGCATAACGGGTTTGCCTTTGGCCTGCGCCAGCGCCTGATTGAGTTCGTCCACGGTAGAAATAGCCGTGAAATTGAGGTGCGCTGGAGCTTGCGCGGATGGCGATCCGAACGCCCAATCCTGTAGAGGCCGCACGCTAATGAGCGCTGCCGCCAGCAGGATAATCTGTACGATACGCATCCACGCTCGTCTGGCCTGAAGGCTGGTGATAAAGGCCCAACCAAAGAAAGCGACGCCCAGCAGCGACCACAGACGTAAACCCCAAGCCTCGCCAATAATCCGCTCCAGTAAAAAGACCGGTAACGCGAGGATCACGAAACCAAAAGCGGTTTTAACATGCGCCATCCACGGGCCGCTTTTCGGTAGCAGGCGGTTGCCAAACACGGTGACCAGCATTAGCGGCAGACCCATACCTAATGCATACAAATACAGCGTACCGCCGCCCAGCCACATGTTGCCGCTCTGAGCGATATAAAGCAGGATCGCGCTTAACGGCGCTGTGGTACAGGGCGAGCAAATTAATCCGGCAATCGCCCCCATAACAAAAACACCGCCGGGCGAGCCGCCTTGCTGACGATTACTCATTAATGTCAGCCGGGTTTGCAGTGAGGAGGGGAGCTGTAGTGTGAACAGGCCAAACATCGACAACGCAAGCAGGGTGAACACGATGGCAAGGCCGATTAACACATAAGGGTGCTGCAGCGCCGCCTGAAACTGTAATCCCGCCGCGGCGACGACCAGACCCAGTGCGGTATAGGTCAGCGCCATCCCTTGTACATAGATAAAGGCCAGCAGCAGTGCGCGCCCCGTCGACAAACGTTGCCTTCCCCCCAGGACAATACCGGAAATCAGCGGATACATGGGTAAAACGCAGGGCGTAAAGGCGATGCCTATGCCGATCAGCAGCGCCCAGAGCGCGGAAAAAGGTAGCTGGGCGGCGGGTTTTGACGTCTCACTCGTCTGGGTGACAGCAGGCGTCGGCGTGGCGTCTATTGCCGCGGCGACTTCACTTAGCGGCACCGTTTTCGTTTCCGGCGGATAACAGAATCCCGCATCGGCGCACCCCTGGTACGTTATCGTTAATGTCGCGCCAGCCGCCGCCTGGTTAACCGTTACCGGAACGTTTAGCCGCTTACGGTAGATTTCGCTTTTCCCGTAGAACTCATCTTCATGCCAGACGCCTGCCGGGAGTTGGACTGCGGCGATATCCGCTTTCGTCGGCGTGATACTGATTTGTTTACGGTAAAGGTAGTAACCCTCTTTTACCTGCCAGGAGAGGGTAAGATCGTGTTGATTTTGCTGAAAATCAAAAACAAACGCCCGGTCTGCCGGGACGAACTGCGAGCGACCCGGCGCGTCGAATAATCCGGCGAAGGCGGATGTGCTGCACAGCAGCAGGATCAGCGTAAAGATGCGTTGAGCCATGAGAGGTAATCAGTATCTCCGTGAGTAACAGGTAAAACCAGAAGTTCAGGCGTTTGATACGGGTGATGAGACTTCAGGCAGTCGATAAGCGCTTGCTGATGTGAAACGGTGGTTTTTAAGATCATTTGAACTTCATACTCCTGCTCCAGTTTACCTTCCCAGTAGTACAGCGATGTCGCGCCGGGGAGGAGGGTGGCGCAGGCGGCCAGTTTTTCCGCCAGCACTTTGGCGGCCAGATCCTGGGCGGTAGCTTCATCCGGGGCGGTACAAAGCACCACAACGGCCTCGGGGATGGAAATATCCTGACTCTTAACATCAAGCATAAACACCTCGAAAGAACAAAAAGACCCGCAAGTGAACGGTCACTATACAACGGACGAGGGCAGGATGTTAGTCAAAGGGCGGGAGAATGCGGGGCGTGATACGCCCCGCGGGTGAAACACTTACAGCATAAAGCTGCCCAGCAGGAAGCCGAAGCAGACAGCCAGAACGACGCCCAGGGTGCCTGGGATGAAGAACGGGTGGTTAAAGACGAATTTACCGATACGGGTTGTACCGGTGTCATCCATCTGTACCGCCGCAACCAAAGTCGGGTAGGTTGGCAAAATGAACAGGCCGGAAACGGCGGCGAAGGAAGCGACTGCCGTCAGCGGAGAGACGTTCAGCGCCAGCGCCATCGGCATCAGCGCTTTCGCCGTTGCCGCCTGAGAGTAGAGCAGCGCGGAAGCAAAGAAGAAGATGACGGCCAGCAGCCACGGATGACCCTGGATGACGCTACCCGCAGTGTCTTTGATCCAGTCGATGTTAGCGGATACGAAAGTATCGCCCAGCCACGCCACGCCCAGAATACAGATACAGGCGCTCATCCCTGCTTTAAAGGTACTGGAGTTGAGGATGGCGTCAGTTTCCACTTTACACAGGATGGTGGTCAGCGTTGCGACGCTCAACATGATGATCAAAATAGCGTTGGTGGTGTTCATCAGCGGTTTCTCAACCAGGCCGAGGCTCGGACTGTTAACAATCGCATAAACAACCACGCAGATAACGCCCAGCAGGAACAGCCAGACGGAATTTTTTGCCATCGGTTTGATTTCAATCTGCTTTTCACCACGCAGTTCAATCAGCCCTTCTTCCAGACGTTTGCGGTAAATTGGGTCGTCCGACAGTTTGGAGTTGAACAGCATCGTGGCCAGGAAGGACATCACCAGCACCGCCAGCAGCGTAGAGGGGATAACCACGGACAGCAGGTGAATGTAGCTAATGCCATGACCTTCCATAACAGAAGACATATACACCACGGCCGCAGAAATCGGCGAGGCGGTAATCGCAATCTGCGCGGATACCACGGCGGTCGAGAGCGGACGGCAAGGTTTGATTCCCTGCTCCTTCGCGACTTCAGCAATAACCGGCAGCGTTGCCAGGGAAATGTTCCCGGTACCAGCAAAAATAGTCAGGAAATAGGTCACAATCGGTGCGAGGATAGTGATGTATTTCGGGTTCTTACGCAGCAGTTTTTCCGTCTGGTTTACCAAATAATCCAGACCGCCCGCGACCTGCATAGCAGAGATCGCGGCGATAACCGCCATGATGATGGAAATGACATCGAATGGAATTGTCCCTGGCTTCACGCCGATGGCGGCAAGTACCAGAACACCCAGCCCACCTGCGAATCCAATACCGATGCCCCCAAGTCTGGCGCCCAAAAAGATTGCCAGCAAAACAATGATAAGTTCGACAACTATCATATTAGCCTTCCTTGTTGTTTAACAAGTTGATATTAAATTGTTGTTATTTGGTAACTTCTTGTAAGAAAAAAGGCACGTCATCGTGACGTGCCTCTTTGGTACTACCCTGTACGATTACTGTTCGCTTTCATCAGTATAACGTTTAGCTTTATAAGCCGGGTGCATCAAGTTCTGTACGGAGAAAATATCGTCCAGCTCGGCTTCCGTTAACAGGCCGCGCTCCAGCACAACTTCACGTACGCTCTTACCGGTTTCAGCACAGATTTTACCGACGATGTCGCCGTTGTGGTGGCCGATGAACGGGTTGAGGTAAGTGACGATACCGATGGAGTTATAAACGTACCCTTCGCACACTTCTTTATTCGCGGTAATGCCGTTAACGCATTTTTCCAGCAGGTTGTAGCACGCGTTGCTCAGAATGTGGATGGATTCGAACATCGCCTGGCCGATAACCGGTTCCATAACGTTCAACTGCAACTGACCGGCTTCCGCCGCCATCGTAACGGTGGTGTCGTTACCGATGACTTTAAAGCATACCTGGTTTACGACTTCCGGTACAACCGGGTTCACTTTGGCTGGCATGATGGAAGAGCCCGCCTGCAGTTCCGGCAGGTTGATCTCGTTCAGGCCGGCACGAGGACCAGAAGAGAGCAAGCGCAGGTCGTTACAGATTTTGGACATCTTCACTGCCAGACGTTTCAGCGCGCTGTGAACCATAACATACGCGCCACAGTCAGACGTCGCCTCAATCAGATCTTCAGCCGGAACACAGGCGAAACCAGTGACTTCAGCCAGTTTTTTCACCGCCAGCGGAGAGTATTCTTTCGGCGTGTTCAGACCAGTACCGATTGCCGTTGCGCCAAGGTTGACTTCCAGCAGCAGCTCAGCAGTACGCTCGATGCTTTTCACTTCTTCTTTCAGCAGGATGCTGAACGCACGGAATTCTTGACCAAGCGTCATCGGTACGGCGTCCTGCAACTGGGTACGACCCATTTTCAGGATGTCCTGGAATTCAACCGCTTTACGTTCGAAACCTTCACGCAACTGGTTGATGGCATCGATCAGTTTGACGATAGAGGCGTAAACCGCTACACGGAAGCCTGTCGGATAGGCATCGTTAGTGGATTGACATTTATTCACGTGGTCGTTCGGGTTCAGGTACTGATATTCACCTTTCTGATGACCCATCAGTTCCAGCCCGATGTTGGCCAGCACTTCGTTGGTATTCATGTTGACGGAAGTGCCCGCGCCGCCCTGATAGACATCTACCGGGAACTGGTCCATGCACTTACCGTTGTTAAGGACTTCATCACATGCGGCAATGATGGCGTTCGCCACACTCTTAGGAATGGTTTGCAGCTCTTTGTTGGCCAGCGCCGCCGCTTTTTTTACCATAACCATGCCACGCACAAATTCAGGGATGTCGCTGATTTTGTTATTGCTAATGTAGAAGTTTTCAATCGCTCTCAGAGTGTGAACACCATAGTAGGCTTCAGCTGGAACTTCCCTGGTACCCAACAGATCTTCTTCGATACGAATGTTGTTTGACATGTGAACCTTCTTTTTCAAGCTGCCAATGATTTTTACTTTAAAACACACAGGATATATGTGATTTCGAATGTTTTCTGACCGACGATTATCCCCTCCATCGGCCTGATAAACGAGATCATATGCTGGTTCAGAATTCCTACCGTAATCTGGATCACTTAAAGTGTGGGAATTTACCCCTTATTTATTATTTTGTGAAATAGGTCACCGCTTTAGTATTACTACCTAAAATAGGTGTACAAACCACTTGAAATTTTGCTACGCACCACCATATCGAATCGATGCGAATCGCAACCCCATTCAAATGGTCGTCGCAGACGGCCATGACTTACAGGAGAGTCCTTTGCGCTGGATACCCTTTTTAGCTGTCTTTCTCTATGTTTACATTGAGATTTCTATCTTTATCCAGGTCGCCCATGTGCTTGGCGTCCTGATGACGTTAATCCTGGTGATTTTTACGTCTGTTATCGGTATGTCGCTGGTACGTAACCAGGGTTTTAAAAACTTTTTGCTGATGCAACAAAAAATGGCGGCCGGTGAGAGCCCGGCGGCAGAAATGATTAAGAGTGTATCGCTGATCATCGCTGGCTTACTGCTCCTGTTGCCGGGATTTTTCACCGATTTTCTCGGCCTTCTCCTTTTGTTACCGCCAGTGCAAAAACATTTGACGCTGAAGTTGCTGCCGCATTTACGTTTTTCCCGGATGCCGGGCGGCGGGTTTAGCGCGGGTACTGGTGGTGGCGAAACATTTGACGGCGAGTATCAGCGTAAAGATGACGATCGCGATCGTATTGAACATAAAGACGAGCGTCGGGATTAAAGGTAGAGATGCTGGCCGGATAAGTCGCGTGAGGCGTTATCCGGCCAACAGATACGTCTTACGCCATGCGTTTTCGCTTCGGTAAAAACAGCCATAATGCTGCCAGCATGATAATGGCATATAAGCTTTTCCACCCCAGCATTACCAGCAATAACAGGCACAGTAGACAACCCGTCACCGCCAGTGCATAGCAGCGCCCTTTCAATAGTCGACAGCCCGCCAGCATACAAAGCAGATAGAGCATAATAAAAATACCGTTAGCATAGACGATCAGCGCATTGAGGTTAATCTTCAGGGCGTAGACGACCAGGGAACTCACGCAACAACAAACCAGAATAACGTTTAACGCGTGCAGGGGAAGGCGCCCGGGAGAGAGTTGAGCCAGATAGTGATCGGGCTGATATTGCATTTGCGTCCATATCAGACGCGCAAAACTCTGAGCATACACATTCAGGCTGGCAAAGCAGGTGAGATAACCAATAATGCAGGCTATCCACAACGCCTGGATACCGAAGAGATGAACAATAATAAGCGGTAGCGATGCTGTTGCCGCTATCTTGTCGCTATAGACGCCAAAATGCAGCACCACGGCGGTACAGGTCCAATAAATGGAGCCGGCCAGCATCAGGCCAATGATCAATGCGCGCGGAAAATCACGTTCAGGATTTTTAAATTCAGACGACAAATGCGTAAACGCCTCAATTCCCACAAATCCCCAGAACATGATCGCCAGGGCGGTACACAGCCGGGAAAAGGTGATTTCGTTTGCGGCTGGGAAGGTGATATCCGCAGGTTTAATCGCGCCTTTCCACAGAATGGCGGCAATAAGCGCGATAATTAATCCAGCGATAATGGCTTGCAGGTTGGCGCTGGAGCTGGCGCCGCGCGATCCCATAAACCATAGCAAACCTAGAGTACCCAGCTCCCCAAATAAGAGCTGTTCGCTTTGCCAGCCAAACAGTGCCTGGCCGAAACCCACCGCAATATGCAAGGCTGCGGGAAAACTAACAGGAATGACTGATAAAAACAGCCAACTGATCACCCGTTGCAGACGCGGGCCAAATGCCATCCCGACAAAATGCGCTACGCCGCCAGCGTGTGGAAAATGGCGCCCCAGCACAGCAAAGACAATCGCAATAGGGAAAATCAAAATAATGAGCAGCGGCCATGCCCAAAGGCTGATGTCGCCTGCCGCCAGCGCAGCCAGCTCCGGAAGCGCAAAAACGCCAGTCCCTAATAATGATGTGGTTAACAAGATAACGCCCTGAACCAACCCAAGCTCTTTTTTTAGTTCATTCATCAGCTCATTATCCGGCGGCATTGTAACGTCAGGTGACGACAGACATTTTTAAGCGTATCACACACGCCTTTTCTTATAGCAGGATGTTCTAAACCTTGGGTAAACGTGAGATAAGTAGCGTTTTTACCGATTTTTTCGCTCAGAAGAATTTTTTTTCATCTCCCCCCTTGAAGGGGCAAAACCCCATCCCCATCTCTCTGGTCACCAGCCGGGAAACCGTTTACGGGCCGGCGTCACCCATAACTGATAATGACTTTCTCAAAGGAGAGCTATCAATGAGTATTCGTCCGTTACATGATCGTGTGATCGTCAAACGTAAAGAAGTTGAGTCCAAATCTGCTGGCGGCATCGTACTGACCGGTTCCGCAGCGGGTAAATCAACTCGTGGCGAAATCATCGCTGTCGGTAAGGGTCGCATCCTGGACAACGGTACTGTACAGCCGCTGGACGTGAAAGTTGGCGACATCGTTATTTTTAACGATGGCTACGGTGTGAAATCTGAAAAGATCGACAATGAAGAAGTGTTGATCATGTCTGAAAGCGACATTCTGGCAATTGTTGAAGCGTAATCCGCGAACGACACTGAACATACGAATTTAAGGGAAAGAGAAAATGGCAGCTAAAGACGTAAAATTCGGTAACGACGCTCGTGTGAAAATGCTGCGCGGCGTAAACGTACTGGCAGATGCAGTGAAAGTAACCCTCGGTCCGAAAGGCCGTAACGTGGTTCTGGATAAATCTTTCGGTGCGCCGACTATCACTAAAGATGGTGTTTCCGTAGCGCGTGAAATCGAACTGGAAGACAAGTTTGAAAACATGGGCGCGCAGATGGTGAAAGAAGTTGCCTCTAAAGCGAACGATGCTGCAGGCGACGGCACCACCACCGCGACCGTACTGGCGCAGTCCATCATTACCGAAGGCCTGAAAGCCGTTGCTGCGGGCATGAACCCGATGGACCTGAAACGTGGTATCGACAAAGCGGTTGCTGCGGCGGTTGAAGAGCTGAAAGCCCTGTCCGTACCGTGCTCCGACTCTAAAGCGATTGCTCAGGTAGGTACTATCTCCGCTAACTCCGACGAAACCGTAGGTAAACTGATCGCGGAAGCGATGGATAAAGTCGGTAAAGAAGGCGTCATCACCGTTGAAGACGGTACCGGTCTGCAGGACGAACTGGACGTGGTTGAAGGTATGCAGTTTGACCGCGGCTACCTGTCTCCTTACTTCATCAACAAGCCGGAAACTGGCGCAGTAGAGCTGGAAAGCCCGTTCATCCTGCTGGCTGATAAGAAAATCTCCAACATCCGCGAAATGCTGCCGGTTCTGGAAGCCGTTGCAAAAGCAGGCAAACCGCTGCTGATCATCGCTGAAGATGTTGAAGGCGAAGCGCTGGCTACCCTGGTTGTTAACACCATGCGTGGCATCGTGAAAGTGGCTGCTGTTAAGGCACCTGGCTTCGGCGATCGTCGTAAGGCGATGCTGCAGGATATCGCTACTCTGACCGGCGGTACCGTAATCTCTGAAGAGATCGGTATGGAGCTGGAAAAAGCAACCCTGGAAGACCTGGGGCAGGCGAAACGCGTTGTGATCAACAAAGACACCACCACCATCATCGATGGCGTGGGTGAAGAAGCTGCCATCCAGGGCCGTGTTGCTCAGATCCGTCAGCAGATTGAAGAAGCGACCTCCGACTACGATCGTGAAAAACTGCAGGAGCGCGTAGCGAAACTGGCAGGCGGCGTTGCGGTAATCAAAGTTGGCGCTGCGACCGAAGTTGAAATGAAAGAGAAGAAAGCCCGCGTTGAAGATGCCCTGCACGCGACCCGTGCTGCGGTAGAAGAAGGCGTGGTTGCTGGTGGTGGCGTTGCGCTGATCCGCGTTGCTTCTAAAATTGCTGACCTGAAAGGCCAGAACGAAGACCAGAACGTGGGTATCAAAGTTGCGCTGCGCGCAATGGAAGCTCCGCTGCGTCAGATCGTGCTGAACTGCGGCGAAGAGCCGTCTGTTGTCGCTAACACCGTTAAAGGCGGCGACGGTAACTACGGGTACAACGCAGCAACTGAAGAATACGGCAACATGATCGATATGGGTATCCTGGACCCAACCAAAGTTACCCGTTCTGCGCTGCAGTACGCGGCTTCTGTGGCTGGTCTGATGATCACTACCGAGTGCATGGTGACCGACCTGCCGAAAAGCGATGCTCCTGATTTAGGCGCTGCTGGTGGCATGGGTGGTATGGGTGGTATGGGCGGCATGATGTAATTGCCCACACCCTGCATCCTTCAGGCTGCAGATGCGTTGGCTAACCCCAGTCACTTACTTGAGTAAGTGACTGGGGATTAACAAACTGGCCGCCTTCCTGCAACCAGAATGATTTGGATGTTTATCTCCCAGAATTGAGAAACCCCCGGGCAGAAATGACCGGGGGTTTTTCTTTTAGTCATCTTTTTAGTATAAGATTCAGATACGGACAAAACGTCCAGCTCATTGATTATGGGGAATAACATGCACGTGAAATATTTAGCAGGGATCGTTGGCGCCGCGCTGCTGATGGCGGGTTGTAGCTCCAGCAACGAACTCACCGCTGCCGGCCAAAATGTACGCTTTGTCGAAGATAAGCCAGGCGCGGAATGCCAGCTTATTGGTACGGCAACTGGTAAACAGAGTAACTGGTTTTCAGGCCAGCACGGCGAAGAGGGTGGCTCAATGCGTGGCGCAGCGAACGATCTGCGTAATCAGGCAGCCGCGATGGGTGGAAACGTGCTGTATGGCGTAAGTAGTCCGTCACAGGGCATGTTGTCCAGTTTTGTCCCGACGGCCAGCGAGATGAACGGCCAGGTTTATAAATGTCCGAATTGATATGTCTGAATCGTAACGCCCTCTGAAAGATTCAGAGGGCGATATGGTTAGCGTTTTTCCTGCGATGATGCCATGCGTAGATTATGCAACGCGCGCATGCATTGATCTTGCGTCAGACGCGCTGCTTTACCGGTTCCAAGCGTTCTGACAAAAACCTTACACGGTTTTCCTTCCAGCTTTTTAAGACGCGGGCTGAAATTCAGCAAGCGGCGTGATATTGCTTCAGCTTCTTTAGAGCCTGACTGATTACGGGTCTTAATGATGGTGCCGCAATCATGCGATTGTCCTGCCTCATCCGTATAACGATAAACGAGCGCTAAATAATGGTTATACAGATTATGTTTCCAGTCAGGCTGGTTATAGGTATCGAATTCGATATTACCGTTTTCCAGGCAGTCAGCATCGTATAATGGTAAAAAGTCCAGCATTGAAGAAATACGCAATGCGAGCTCACGCATTTCGGCATTATTAATGGCGTGAATAATAGCCATCACCAGAACTTCAACCTGCCACTCACCGACCTGTAAATCAAGATGGCTACCATTGTGCAGCTTTAACGTAAAGGTTAATACTTTTTCTGTATTATCGCTCAACGCTAAAGATTCAACACGCTGATTAACATCGGCGTTTTCCAGCTCTTCACGGAGTATTGCCGGAATATTCTCATGCATTTTAAGCACATGACTGCTTTTAGCTTTCTGGCGTTTTTCCTGCTCTTGTTCCGGAAGCGAGTGTTGTAGATAAAGCCGGTGTTCAAGGCCGATCAACAAGTCTCGCAGCGCGAGCACAGGAAAGAAAAGCAGTGTTTCTTTATTTCTCAGTGACTTCACCTTAAGCGCCAGCGCGATAAACTTATCATTGTGACGAATAACGCCGGTATTTAGTCCCTTAATCGTTAAGGCCATGTCAATTCTCCACAAATATAAAATAATTAAATGTTTTACTGCAATGTATTTGATATATAAATTGTTTATGCCGTCCTATAAAAAGGAGAACCAGTATAATTCGAAAATGCAGTACACGCTAAGCGAGTCCTAAAACGGACTTTATTGAAAAGAGAGGACCGGAAAGGTGTATTTAACGAAGGTGAGTTTATCCTCGCCAAAGGGTGAGGAGAATCGCGGGGGAGTCTCCTCGTAATATTGCGCGCTAATATTTTTCGTCGTCCCTGACGCGCCCGCGAGGATTAGCACTGCCGAAGCTGTAAATCCAGCGGTGTTTTGCTCGGTTCGCCGCCGATTTCACGCGCCAGTCTTGGCACCATATAGCCGGATACCAGCGTGAGCAGTTCGCGCATGATTTGCCGGGCTTCGTCATCGGTGACCATAAAATGCGCGGCGCCCTGCACTTTATCCAGCACATGCAGGTAATAGGGCATCACGCCGGCGTCAAATAGCGCGTTGCTCAGATTCGCCAGCGTTCGCGCGTTATCATTCACGCCACGCAGCAGGACGCTCTGGTTGAGAAGCGTGACGCCCACGTGGCGCAGTTTCTTCATCGCCAGGCAGAACGCCTCGTCCACTTCATTAGCGTGGTTGATATGGTTCACCAACAAAATTTGCAGACGTGACTGGTCAAAGCGGGCGACCAGTTCGGCAGTAATGCGTGCCGGGATGACGATAGGCAACCGACTGTGGATGCGTAGCCGCTTGACGTGCTTAATGGCTTCCAGTTGCGTGAGCAGCCAGTCCAGCTCATGATCTTTCGCCATCAGCGGATCGCCGCCGGAAAAGATGATCTCATCCAGTTCCGGGTGTGCGGCGATATACTCCAGCGCGACTGTCCAGTTGCGCTTATTGCCTTGATTCTCCGCATACGGGAAGTGACGACGGAAACAGTAGCGGCAATTTACCGCACATCCGCCTTTTACCAGCAATAGCGCCCGGTTTTGGTATTTATGCAATAATCCTGGTACCACGCTGTGTTGCTCTTCCAGCGGGTCGGTGGAGAAACCGGGGGCGACAATAAATTCATCCCGGGACGTCAGCACTTGACGTAAAAGAGGATCGTCAGGGTTGCCCTTCTCCATGCGCGCAATAAAAGCGCGCGGCACGCGGAGGGCAAACAAGCGCCTGGCGTCCTGTCCTGCCCGGAGGTTTTCATCAGCTTCAATCTGTAAAAGATGCAGCAGTTCGTCGGGATTGGTCACAACATCGGCAAGTTGCGCTAACCAATCTTCTCGCAATGGGGTATTTAGGGTTACAATATGCGCCATTTTGTGGCTTAGCTACCAGTTAACAATTTCAGAGGGCCTTATGGCGACTTACTATAGCAACGATTTTCGTTCCGGTCTTAAAATCATGTTGGATGGCGAACCTTATGCGGTTGAATCCAGTGAATTCGTGAAACCGGGTAAAGGCCAGGCGTTTGCCCGCGTTAAGCTGCGCCGTCTGCTGACCGGCACGCGCGTTGAGAAAACCTTCAAATCGACCGATTCCGCTGAAGGCGCGGATGTAGTCGATATGAACCTGACTTACCTGTACAACGACGGTGAGTTCTGGCATTTCATGAACAACGAAACCTTCGAGCAGCTGTCTGCAGATGCCAAGGCTATCGGCGACAACGCAAAATGGCTGTTGGATCAGGCGGAATGCATCGTAACCCTGTGGAACGGTCAGCCTATCTCTGTCACTCCGCCGAACTTTGTTGAACTGGAAATTGTTGATACCGACCCAGGTCTGAAGGGCGATACCGCAGGTACTGGCGGCAAACCAGCCACGCTGTCTACTGGCGCAGTGGTTAAAGTTCCGCTGTTCGTGCAGATTGGCGAAGTGATCAAAGTCGATACCCGTTCCGGCGAATACGTATCCCGCGTAAAATAATTTACGTTATCGGGAAAAATGGTGCAGCGTATGCTGCGCCATCCTTTTTTTCGCGCCTCAATGATGAAACGCTTTATCAGCCTTGTCGCGCTGGTTCTTCTTACCAGCACATTATTAACGGCATGTAATACCGCCCGCGGCTTCGGCGAAGATATTCAGCATCTTGGCCACGCCATCTCCCGCGCAGCCAGCTAATCGCTTCTCGTCTTCCTAAAATTAGTCGATCGCCCGTCATTTTCTGGGATGTTGTCTATTATTAAGTTGCTATACACAAACAACATTGGCTAGAAAAGGAAGACATTATGGTTAAAAAGACAATTGCAGCGATCTTTTCTGTTTTGGTACTTTCCACTGTATTAACTGCTTGTAATACCACGCGCGGCGTGGGCGAGGACATCTCGGACGGTGGTAGTGCGATCTCTGGCGCTGCAACCAGAGCTCAGCAGTAATCATCAACGGTACGGCATGGCGTCGTACCGTTAATCGATTTTCTCCGGAAGCATAAGAAAGGGAGAATACCGGTTATCCATATGAAGTTTCATACGGATATTACGCTTATAGGTGTAAACCGTTTTCCCGTGAATGCCAAGCGCATACGCAATCTCTTTATTGCTGGTGCCTTCCGTCCACATCGCGAGCACTTTTTCCTCCTGCGGAGAGAGCAATGGCGTGGCGCTTTCCGGCGCTTCCTGCAGTGGATGAGTATGTAGCGCTCCTTTAATTCGTTGTGCAAGCTCATGTAAAGGCGTGTGTTTAGATAACACCGCATGACTGGCATATTGCGGTCTGTACGGCATATTCCCTGACTGTAATAATACCAACGGCGTCATCCTGCAGGCGGCAAAAAATGCATTGATAGGCTGTTCGGGTAAGGCATCGTTGAGAAAACCATATAAATCAGCGATAACCAGGTGGGGCTTCCATTGCAGAATATGTTCTTTCGCCAGTATAAGGTTATTCATCCCGGATACCAGCAGTGAAGAACTGAGCACATCAGTGTGATTAAGCCAGGCCTCCATGCCCGTACGGGTAAAGTGGCATCGGTCTATCACTAAAATTTTCAACATAGTTTTTTGCACCCGGAAGTAGATAAAGCACTTTCTTTCCCAGAAGGCGTTCCATCATAGAGAACTCCTGTGGGCGCTAAATGCGAAAACTACGCGGCTTAAAAGGGCCAATTCCCGCCTTTAGACGGAAAAAAATAAAAAGGTTGAAATTCATTTTCTCTCAGGCAAGAATGGCTTTTCATCCGTATACGTTACAGGACGACCTGTAAACGCTATTCTCACCGGGGACGGCCCCATTAATTATCTGGAGCCTGCTATGTCCTGGATCATTCTATTAATCGCTGGTTTACTTGAAGTGGTATGGGCTGTCGGCCTGAAGTATACCCACGGTTTTTCTCGTCTGACCCCCAGTATCATCACCATTACGGCCATGGTTATCAGTATGGCGTTACTTTCCTGGGCAATGAAAACGCTGCCCGTTGGAACGGCGTATGCCATCTGGACCGGCATCGGCGCCGTCGGGGCGGCAATCACCGGTATCCTTCTGCTGGGCGAGTCTGCCTCACCGGCGCGTTTGCTCAGTCTTGGCTTGATCGTCGCGGGTATCATTGGGCTAAAACTCAGTGCGCATTAATTCGTCGCTGATATTGCTACGAACCTGATTGTTTTACCCAAATTAATTTATTGACGTCAAACCCCTCCCGGGTCGCGACGGCCAGCATTTGCTGTTTTATTTCCTCAGAAAGCGTTGGCGTGCGAGAGAGTATCCACAGATAGTCGCGATCCGGGCCGCACACCAGCGCATGACGGTATTCCCGGTCAAGCGCAATCACGTTATAGCCGCCGTAGAACGGGCCGAAAAAAGAGACCTTGAGCGCGGCGCGGTTTGGACTACCGGTAAAATACGCTTTGCCTTCTGTTTTTTGCCACATTTCCCGATCCGGGTTATAGCCTTTATTGATGACATTAATCCCGCCATCGTCACGCAGACTATAGGTGGCCGTGACTTGTTCCAGTCCACGTTCAAATCGATGATCGAGGCGTGCGATCTCATACCAGGTGCCGAGGTAACGTTTGGCATCAAAGTTATTTACCACGGTAACGCCTTTAGGCGGGGTAGGCGAACTACAGGCGACAACCAAAAATGCCGCAGTAACCGCAGCAACGACGGGCAGCAAGCGCATAGCGTTTTTCCTTCCAGTGTTTTTTCTAAGTGTAGAACCTGGCGGGAAAATGAGAGGCAGGAAAAGAAAAAATGCCCTCTTATCGGGTAGATAAGAGGGCGTCGTGGCAACTTAGAGAGTGATAACGCCAATCGCCGTCACAACGGTCAGGATTGCCGCCAGACCGTAGAAGACCCATTTGCCCGCAGGCACGTGGATTTTCAGGTCATGCATCGCGTGGTGCATACGGTGTAGGCCACACCATAGCGGCAGCACGATCATCAGGAACAGAAAAACGCGACCAATGAAGCTTTGGGCGAACGTCAGTACGCGCTCAAAACTCAGGGCATCGCCCGGAAATAGCCCCAGCGGCAGCATGATGCCAACCAGTAGCACGATCACCGGCGCGATGATCGCGCCCCACATACCGCCTGCGCCAAACAGTCCCCAGAATACGGGTTCATCAGAACGTTTTGGGTTTGGATTAATCATCCGGGACTCCTTACCAGAACAGGGCAACATACAGAATGACTACGGTGACTACCGCAGTGACCACCCAAAGCCCTTTGATGATTGGCTCTGGCCCCATTTTTTCGTCTTTTACAATGATATTGGCCGCCTTCGGCGCCAGTTCAAACCAGGTTTTGGTGTGCAGCAGCGCGGCCGCCAGGGTGATCAGGTTTAAGATCACCACCACCGGGTTTTGTAAAAAGCCGACGAATCCCATCCAGGATTCCGCGCCGTGTTTGAGCGCAAACAGACCGAAAATCAGTTCAATACTGAACCAGACTGCCGGCACCGCTGTGCCTTCGCGCAGCATATAAAAGCGATAAAACGGCAGTTTTTTCCACCAGGTGGACGTCATCGGCCGCACATAGGGTTTGCGTTTAGTCGTCATGTTGCACTCCTTAGCGTGGTTTCAGGGTGGCGATAAGAAAGTCTTTCGAGCTTTCCACTTTACCCTGCTGAATGGCCGCAGCCGGATCGACATGTTTTGGACAGACTTCGGAGCAGTAGCCCACGAAAGTACAGGTCCATACGCCGTTCGGACTGTTCAACTGCGCCATACGCTCCTTCTTACCGTGATCGCGGCTATCTTCGTTATAGCGATGCGCCAGCGTAATCGCAGCCGGTCCGATAAATTCAGGATTCAGACCGAACTGCGGGCACGCGGCGTAGCACAGACCACAGTTGATGCAACCGGAGAACTGGTGATACTTCGCCATTTGCGCCGGGGTCTGGACATTCGGCCCCTGATCTGGCGTGCGAGAGTTGCCAATAATGTACGGTTTGATCGCTTCCAGGCTTTCGATAAAGTGCGTCATATCGACAACCAGATCGCGCTCAATCGGGAAGTTCGCCAGCGCTTCCACCTTCATACCGTTGGTGTAATCGCGCAGGAAGGTTTTACACGCCAGTTTAGGGACGTTGTTGACCATCATGCCGCAAGAGCCGCAGATCGCCATACGGCAGGACCAGCGGTAGCTCAGGTCTGGCGACAGGTTATCTTTGATGTAGCCCAACGCGTCCAGTAGCGATGTTGTTTCATCATAAGGAACTTCATAGAAAGCACTGTGCGGCGCGGTATCGGTTTCCGGGTTATAGCGCACCACCTCAACTTTCAGGTTTTTCATCTCAGCCATTCGCCTTCTCCTTCTTATCGGCTGCTTCCGCTTCACCGCCGTAAACACGTTTGGCTGGCGGCAGGGTGGTGATTTTCACGTCGCTGTATTCCAGACGGGTCGTGCCATCAGCATCGCGGAAGGCGAGGGTGTGCTTGAGGAAGTTCACATCGTCGCGCTCGGTACAGCCTTCATCCAGACGCTGATGCGCGCCGCGGGACTCTTTACGCGCCAGCGCAGAGTGCGCCATACATTCCGCCACGTTCAGACCATGACCCAGTTCGATGGTATACAGCAGGTCAGTGTTGAACACGCTGGAGGTATCGGAGATACGTACGCGCTTGAAACGTTCCTGAAGCTCGGCCAGTTTATCAACGGTTTTCTGCATCAGTTCCGGGGTACGGTAAATACCGCAACCTTCTTCCATAGACAGACCCATCTCATCGCGGATCTTCGACCAGTTTTCGTTGCCTTCCTGGTTCACCAGATTTTTCAGACGTTGTTCAATATCGGCAACCTGGGCGTCGAGCGCGGCGCTATTTGCGGCGCCTGCCGTAGCAGCGCGTTCCATTGCTTGTTCGCCAGCCAGACGACCAAACACCACCAGTTCCGCCAGTGAGTTGGAACCGAGGCGGTTCGCGCCATGCAGGCCAACAGAGGAGCATTCGCCAACGGCAAACAGCCCTTTGACACGGCTTTCACAGTTCTGGTCGGTTTCAATGCCGCCCATGGTGTAGTGCGCGGTCGGACGTACTGGAATCGGTTCTTTAACCGGATCGACGCCGACATAGGCTTTCGCCAGTTCGCAAATGAACGGCAGACGTTCATGCAGTTTCTTCTCGCCGAGATGACGCAGGTCGAGGTGAACCACATCGCCGCGCGGCGTGGAGATGGTGTTGCCTTTACGCCATTCGTGCCAGAAAGCCTGGGATACTTTGTCGCGCGGCCCCAGTTCCATATATTTGTTTTTCGGCTCGCCCAGCGGCGTTTCGGGGCCCATGCCGTAGTCTTGCAGGTAACGGTAGCCATTTTTATTGACCAGAATACCGCCTTCTCCGCGGCAACCTTCAGTCATCAGGATACCGGAACCTGGCAGGCCGGTCGGGTGATACTGAACGAATTCCATATCACGCAGCGGAACGCCGTGGCTCAGCGCCATGCCCATCCCGTCGCCGGTGACGATGCCGCCGTTGGTGTTATAGCGGTATACGCGGCCTGCGCCGCCTGTCGCCATGACCACGGCGTTGGCGCGGATTTGCACCAGCGTGCCTTCCATCATGTTCATTGCCACCAGGCCGCGCGCATGGTTGTCATCAACCAGAATATCCAGCACAAAATGTTCGTCAAAGCGCTGGATTTGCGGGAACTGCAGGGAAGTCTGGAACAGGGTATGCAGCATATGGAAGCCGGTTTTATCCGCGGCGAACCAGGTACGCTCGATTTTCATACCACCGAAGCGACGCACGTTAACGCTACCGTCCGGACGGCGGCTCCACGGGCAGCCCCATTGCTCCAGCTGCGTCATCTCAGTGGGACAATGGTGGACAAAGTAATCCACGACATCCTGCTCACACAGCCAGTCTCCGCCTGCTACCGTATCGTGAAAATGGTAGTCAAAGCTGTCATGATCCTGGGCGACAGCGGCTGAACCCCCTTCGGCAGCGACGGTGTGGCTGCGCATCGGGTACACTTTTGAGATCAGTGCGATTTTAGCATTGGGATTCGCCTGTGCGGCAGCAATTGCAGCACGTAATCCCGCGCCACCGGCGCCTATAATGGCAAGATCGGCTTGAAAGGTTTGCACGACATTCCTCCAGATTATTGTAATTTCACCCTCGCGCAGCCAGATAAAGCCTCTGGGTTCTGCGAAGTATGAATGCGTTTCCACTGCTCCTTTATGGGTACAACAGTATAGTCTCAGGGATGTGAGGGAAATTTGACGTGTTCGATTTTTTTAGCGTATCAGAGGGATGAATTATCATTGATTTTGATTAATTTAATTACTAAACCATCTGAAATCACTTTTTTTACCCTCCAGAAGGCGCCCGATACGCCTGCGCAAAATTTGTTTCGCCCGCGCGTTGCGAGTAGACTTCGTGACCTTGTCTTAAACTGGAGAAAGAATCATGAGCGAAACGGCAACCTGGCAGCCGAGCGCGTCCATCCCCAATTTATTAAAACGTGCGGCGATTATGGCGGAAATCCGTCGTTTCTTTGCCGATCGTGGAGTGCTTGAGGTTGAGACGCCCTGCATGAGTCAGGCGACGGTCACAGACATTCATCTGTTCCCGTTCGAAACGCGTTTCGTCGGACCTGGCCATTCCCAGGGGATCAACCTCTATTTAATGACCAGTCCGGAATACCATATGAAACGCCTGCTGGCGGCAGGGTGCGGCCCGGTTTTCCAGCTATGCCGCAGTTTCCGTAATGAAGAGATGGGACGACATCATAATCCGGAATTCACTATGCTGGAGTGGTATCGTCCGCATTACGATATGTACCGCCTGATGAATGAAGTGGATGATTTGCTTCAGCAAGTGCTGGATTGTCAACCTGCGGAAAGTCTCTCCTATCAACAGGCGTTTCAGCGCCATCTGGAGATTGACCCGTTATCAGCAGATAAAACGCAACTGCGTGAGGCGGCGGCAAAGCTTGATTTAAGCAATATCGCCGATACGGAAGAAGACCGTGATACGTTGCTGCAACTGCTGTTCACGATGGGGGTTGAGCCGCATATAGGTAAAGAAAAGCCGACCTTTATTTATCACTTTCCGGCAAGTCAGGCATCACTGGCACAAATCAGTACCGAGGATCATCGCGTCGCCGAGCGCTTTGAGGTGTACTACAAAGGTATTGAGCTGGCGAATGGTTTCCACGAACTGACGGACGCACGTGAGCAACAACAGCGCTTTGAACAGGACAATCGTAAGCGCGCCGCTCGCGGTCTGCCGCAGCAGCCGATTGACCAAAATCTACTGGATGCGCTGGCCGCCGGTCTACCGGATTGTTCCGGCGTGGCGCTGGGTGTTGATCGTCTGGTGATGCTGGCGCTGGGAGCAGAAAGCCTGGCGGACGTGATTGCTTTTACGGTCGATCGGGCGTAAATCTGAAATTCACTCTTTCGCGAGATAAAATGGCGCAATAAGCGCCATTTTGTAGCATATTTTTTCAATTATCCTCTGTTTGCCACAACATAAGGCTGGAACTTTGATGCCATTTAGGTATCAATCCTGTGTTGATTTTTTTATCGCTGACCTTTGTAAAAAAGAAGGCGGCGTCAATCGGTGAGCGGCGTCTGGCAAACGCGCTCGAGCGTAAGGGATGGTTGAATGACCCACACGATAAAAAAGATGAGCCTTATTGGGCTTATCCTGATGATTTTTACTTCTGTTTTTGGTTTTGCGAATAGCCCGTCGGCGTTTTATTTAATGGGGTATAGCGCAATCCCGTGGTATATATTTTCTGCCTTGCTGTTTTTTATTCCATTCGCTTTAATGATGGCTGAAATGGGTTCCGCTTATCGCAAAGAAGAGGGCGGGATCTATTCGTGGATGAATAATAGCGTGGGGCCACGTTACGCGTTTATCGGCACGTTTATGTGGTTTTCATCGTATGTCATATGGATGGTAAGTACGGCGGCAAAAATTTGGGTACCGTTTTCTACTTTTGTTTTTGGCGCCGATATGACGCAGCACTGGCGTATTGCGGGGCTTGAGCCTACGCAGGTTGTCGGGCTGCTCGCCGTTGGCTGGATGATTCTGGTGACGTGTGTCGCCGCCAGAGGGATCAATAAAATTGCGCGAATTACGGCGGTCGGAGGTATTGCCGTAATGTGTCTTAATTTAGTTTTATTGTTAGTGAGTGTCGCTATTTTGTTATTAAATGGTGGGCATTTTGCACAAGAAATTAATTTTACCTCGTCACCGAATCCGGGTTATCACTCCGGCCTGGCAATGTTGTCATTTGTGGTATTTGCTATTTTTGCGTACGGCGGTATTGAGGCTGTCGGCGGACTGGTGGATAAAACCGAGAAACCGGAAAAGAATTTTGCGAAAGGTATTGTTTTCGCGGCTATTGTGATTTCAATTGGTTATTCTTTGGCGATCTTTTTATGGGGCGTCAGCACTAACTGGCAACAGATATTAAGTAATAGCGCCGTTAACTTAGGGAATATTACCTACATTTTGATGTCGAGTTTAGGCACGACATTAGGTAACGCGTTAAACCTTTCTCCGGAAGCTGCGATGACGGTGGGCGTCTGGTTTGCGCGTATCACCGGCCTTTCTATGTTTCTGGCTTATACCGGCGCGTTTTTTACGTTGAGCTATTCACCGCTGAAAGCCATTATTCAGGGGACGCCAAAAGCGTTGTGGCCCGCGCCGATGACAACACTGAACGCTAACGGTATGCCGGCGACCGCTATGTGGCTACAGTGCGTGCTGGTGAGTCTGTTTATTTTGCTGGTTTCTTTTGGCGGTGACACCGCATCGGCGTTTTATAACAAACTCACTCTGATGGCGAACGTCTCAATGACCTTGCCATACCTGTTCCTTGCGCTGGCATTTCCCTTCTTTAAAGCGCGTCAGGATCTGGAGCGGCCATTTGTTCTCTTTAAAACCAAAGCCTCTACCCTGGTCGCGACGGGTGTTGTGGTGCTGGTGGTGACGTTTGCCAACGTCTTTACCATCATCCAGCCAGTGATTGAAGCTGGGGACTGGGACAGCGCCTTGTGGATGATCGGCGGCCCGATCTTCTTCTCGCTGCTGGCGATGGCGATTTATCAGAATTACAGCAGCCGCATGAGCGCCGATCCGGAGTGGGCGGCGGAGTAAAGGCCGTATGCCGGATAAGACCCCACGGGTCGCATCCGGCGTTTATTGCCCGATGGAGAACGTGATGAATGATAGTTCGAGAGACCCGATTATCACGGAAGATGAGGTTAGGGCACTCAATTTTACTCCGGAAGATATCCTTGAAATAGAAAAGGTTATTCTTTCTTCCGTTCATGTTGCACGTCGAAAGGTTGCGATGGTAGTAGGAATGACTATTGGCACGTTAAGGGATCGCGATGAGGATAAGTGGAAACATGTGTCGGATATTTATTGCGCGTATGTTATAAGATGCCTCGTATTTCGCGGAGAACTGGTGGGTTACGGCGATTTATTCCGAATGCGCTATAGCGAAATTAACCTGCCTGTTGCCGATCTGGACGCATAATAAGTCCGAAAATATCTGTGAGCTGCGATGAAATGCCCGATGGCGCAAGCTTATCGGGCCTACAGGTTAATTGCCGGCCCGTAGGCCGGATAAGACCCGACGGGTCGCATCCGGCATTTCTTGCCTGGATCATGCGCTACAAACTCCCCGCCGGGCGGCTGGTTTTACCCGCTGACGTTAACGTTCTCCCCGTTTGTTTACCGCCGAGGCTCTCCAGACGCATCTGGAACGGCGGGAACGGCATATCAATACCGTGTTCGCGGAAGCCAGCCAGAATCAATTGGTGGATCTCATGGCGTAATGGCATACGGTGTCCCATTTCCGCGGCATAGATACGCAGTTCGAAAATCTGAATACCCTGCTGGAGATCCACCAGAAAGATTTCAGGCGGCGGGTTATCAAGCACCAAAGAACAGCGCTGCGCCGCCGTCAGCAGAATTTGCGTCACCTCTTCGCTATTGGCATCCGCTGGCGCCGGGATGGTTAACACCACGCGCGTAACGGAGTCAGACAGCGACCAGTTGATAAACTGTTCGGTGATAAAGGCTTTATTCGGCACGATAATCTCTTTACGATCCCAGTCACTGATAGTGGTGGCGCGGGTATTGATTTTGGTCACGCTGCCGGTGAGATCGCGAATGGTCACCGTATCGCCGATACGAATCGGCTTTTCAAACAAAATAATCAGGCCGGAGATAAAGTTAGCGAAAATTTCTTGCAGGCCAAAACCAAGCCCAACGCCGAGCGCGGCCACCAGCCATTGTAGCTTCGACCACTCAATGCCGATCATCGAGAAACCGACCAGCCCGCCAATCAGCATTAACAGATATTTGGTGATGGTCGTGATGGCGTAACCGGTACCAGGCGTTAAATCGAGATGCTGTAATAACGCCAGTTCCAGCAGCGCAGGCAGATTACGCACCAACTGCGTGGTGATGATAAAGACCAGAATCGCAATGAGCACCGCCCCCAGAGTAATTGGCTCCAGGCTTTCCACGCCTTGCACCGTAGAGGTGACATCCCACAGCGAAATATTCTCCAGGAAGCCGAATGCCGAGTGGATTTCCGACCACAGTACAATTACCGATAGCAGGGCGATAAGCATCAGAATTGAGCGGACCAGACGCAGCGACTGGGCGCTAATAGCGTCAAGATCGATTTCACTTTCATCGATGTCGACCGCGCCTTCCAGGCTGGAGGAGTGCGCCGGTTCTTCTTCGCCGCGCGCGCGCTGCGCCAGCATTTCCGCCCGACGATGTTTGGCGCGGTCAAAAGCCAGTCGGCGTCGTTGGATCAGCATCCAGCGGCGAATGACATGATAAATAACCAGCAACAGGAACCAGATGGCGACCGAGGTTTCCAGTCTCGCCAGTAGCGCCTGCGCTGTGGCCAGATAACCCACCGCCGCCGCCAGAATCGCGATAAGCGGCGCGCCCATCAACATATTCCACAGCAGGCTGTTGACCATGTTGTCGCCGTTGCCTTCTTTATCAAGATAGAGCGGAATGCCCGCTTTTTTCAGACTCAGCGTGACCAGCGCCAGCGCGCCGCATATCAGGATGAAGCAAAGGCGGCCCAACGAGCCGGAAAACTCCCGATCGTTAAGATTATCAAACATGATCACTGCCATAATGAGCAGCACGATCAGCCCAATGCTCATCAGGTAGTAGCGCATCGCTTTCGCTACCCGGTTTCGCAGCCAGCCGAAATGCGCCACAAACAGACCATTAGGGCGGGCAAAAGCGGCGCAAATCATGACTACCCACAACAGCGGTACTGTCGCCGTCACGCCATCGCCGATGGCGACGGCCAGCGGATACGGCCAGGCTTCCTGTAGACCATAGCCGAGCGTCGCCCACAAGACGGGCAGCGGCGAGGCGACCAGAATCGACCAGAACACCGTTCGCAGCGTCAGCGAGAAGTGATCCTGGGTGACTTTCCCGACGCGCGAGGCCGAGCGTTCAAGGAACCGGTTGAAGTGTTGACGTGAATAGAGGCTAAACCCGACCAGCGCCAGCGCGCCGAATAACGGCAGTAGCGTCTCTTTGCTGGTCAGCATCATGATGCTGGCTTTACCTAACTGATTAAACGTATCTAATGAGATAAGCCGACGTAAATCCTGAACCAAATCAACAGGCCAGGAGAGCGATAGCGGGCTAACGTCAGCGGTCCAGAACAGATAACGGTGGGTCGCTTCATTAACCTCTTTAAGCGCATCCTCCAGTTGGCTGTTGGAGACTTTCAGTTTGGTCAGCTCCAGGATCAGCGTATCGCCGCCCTGTAACAACGAGTTGAGCAGCTCGCGCTGAGTGCGAAGCTGGGCGTCAAGAATCTGGTTTTGCTCGGCGGTCAGCGGCTGTCCATTGGCCTGACGTATTTGCCGTAGCTGCGGTTGCTTATTGAGTAATTCTTCATAGCGCATACGGTGAACGCGTAGCTGCGCCATTTCCGTATCAAGCTGCTGCGGCTTAGGCATCTCTGGCAGACGGGCGACCTGCGCGCGCAGCGCTTCGCCAAGCATGTTGGACACGCCAAGCCATTGCGACTGCTTCCGCAGCGTATTGAGCGCCTGACGCACCTGTAACGTTTGGCTGGTGGCCTGTCGTTGCTGCGAGGCGACCAGATCCATCCGCTGCGCTTGTTGATTGAGCGCCTGTGACAGCTCGCGGTTGACTTTAAATTGTTCGACGATGCCTTCCGGCAAACCGGCGCTGTTTTCCGCCAGCAGCTCAGTGCTTTCCAGCGCGCGTTCCGCTTCACGTTGGCGCAGGCTGTTGAGCTGATTGCGCAGCGCCTGAAGATACGCATCCAATTGCTGACTCTGTTTTTCCGCCAGCTCGGAACGCAGACGAGCCAGTTCCTGACGGTTGTTGGCGGACAGTTGCGCCAACTCCAGTTCGTCGACTAACGCTTTTAGTTTGGCGGACTCCGCCTGCATATTGAGACTTTGCGCCTGGCTAAGCGCGGCACTTCCGCCTGCGGCGCCGAGCCGTCGCTCAATCTCATTAAGCTGGCGGCGGGCGTCGTTTTGCTGTTGGGGAAGCTGGCTGAGCGAGTCGGCGATCTCCCTGACGCGCTCCTGCTCCTGTTGCGCCTCGCGGGTTTTATCCAGTAGCTGGCTGCTAACCTGCAAGATCTCCTGATTTAACGCTTCGGTGGACATCTCTGGCGGTACGCTGCGAGGTTCATCGCGCAGATTATTCAACTGGGCGCGCAAGGTGGCGGATAGCTTAGGGAAATTATCAATAACGTGTTGATATTGTTTCGCGCGCTCAAGCGAGCCTTTTCGCTCTTCAAGCGCGTTTAACGCAGTCTGGAGCGCCTCAACGGCTTCCGGCTGAGCGGGCTTCGCCGCTTTTGCCTGCTCCAGTTCCTGCGTGATTTGTTTGGCGTCGGGGGACGTTGCGGCGAACGCCCCCGTGCTGAGGCACCAGGCCATCAGAAAAGCGATAATCAGGCGCACGTCAGCATTCTCTCTTGATTAGGTGTCGTCTTTTTTATTGTCAACCAGCGGGCTGGCGTCGTGTTCGGCTTTAATTTCTTCTGCCGGCAGCGGAGCAGGTTCTACCTCCGGCGCGACGAATGTTTCGGTCGACGTCGCCAGCGGTTGGCCAATTTTGGTAACGGACAGGCTTGCCAGCGACGCGATCAGATTCACTTTCCCCGGCGCAAATAAGTTGATGACCGTGGAACCCAGTTTAAAGCGTCCCATCTCCTGGCCTTTCAACAAGGCGACAGACCCTTCATGTTCGCCTTCTGGCCAGGTCCAGCGCTTGATGATGCCTTCGCGCGGCGGGGTAATGGTCCCCGCCCAGACGGTTTCGATACTGCCGACAATTGTTGCGCCGACCAGAATCTGCGCCATAGGACCGAACTCGGTATCAAACAGACAGATAACGCGCTCGTTGCGGGCAAACAGGTTGGGGACGTTTTGCGCGGTCAGATGGTTAACGGAGAACAGATCGCCCGGTACGTAGATCATTTCGCGCAGGATGCCGTTGCATGGCATGTGCACGCGATGGTAGTCGCGAGGGGAGAGGTAAGTGGTCACAAACGTGCCGTTGCGGAACTTATCCGCCATCAGGTAGTTACCCGCCAGCAACGCTTCAAGGCTGTAATTATGGCCTTTGGCCTGCAAAATTTTATCTTCTTCGATACGACCCAACTGGCTTATCACGCCGTCGGCAGGCATCACCAGGATGTTAGGATCGGTATTGAGCGGACGCACGTCATCACGCAGCGGACGAACAAAGAAATCATTGAACGTACGATAGCTGGCGGTATCCGGTTTTTGCGCCTCGGTCATATCGACTTTGTAATACTTTACGAAGAGATCGATAACCAGTTTTGTCAGCCATCCTGCTCGTTTGCTTGCGCCCCAGCCCGCCAGGCGAGTGAGCCATAGTTTCGGCAGAATGTATTGTAGCGAAAGTTTAAATGAGTTTAACAAGGTAGCCTCCAGGCCATTGTTGTTCCTGAACCGGCAGTTATACCGGTATCCTGAAAAAAGGGGACGATTCTAACGACGCCTAGCGTATCTGTCAGTCGTCCGTATCAGAAAAGTTTTTACGCGTTTTTACCTGCGCCATACTTTCAAGAATTCGGTGATAATTTTCGAAACGGGTTTCCGCAATAGCGCCGTTCTCTACCGCCTCGCGAATGGCGCAGCCTGGATCGGCGTCATGCTTGCAGTCCCGGTATTTGCAATGTCCCAAATAGTCATGAAATTCGACAAAGCCCTGGGTGATTTGTTCCGGCTCCAGATGCCATAAGCCGAACTCGCGCACGCCGGGGGAATCAATGACATCGCCGCCATGCGGGAAATGATACAGACGAGCAGCGGTAGTGGTATGTTGACCCAGACCGGAGACATTCGACACATCGTTCGTCAGAATCTCGTTCTGTAAGCCGAGCAGAGCGTTTAGCAGACTGGATTTTCCGACGCCGGACTGCCCGGCAAAAATACTGATGCGACCGGTTAACGCCTCTTCCAGCGGTTTCAGACCATCCTGCGTATGGCTGGAGACCATCAGCACGCGATAGCCGATATTGCGGTAGATATACATCTGCTCATTAACGAAGTCCATACCTTCGTCGTCCAGCAGATCAATTTTGTTGAGTACGATAAGCGGCTCAACTTGTAGGGTTTCACAGCCGACCAGATAGCGATCGATGATATTCAGCGACAGCTCCGGCAAAATCGCGGAGACAATAACGATTTGGTCAATGTTGGCGGCAATAGGCTTCACGCCGTCGTAGAAGTCCGGGCGCGTCAATACCGAGGTGCGCTCATGCACCGCTTCAACGATGCCTTTTACGTTGACGCCCTCTGCGGCGGCTTTGCCCGGACGCCAGACGACGCGATCGCCCGTCACCAGCGAACGGATAGTGCGGCGGAGATTGCAGCGGTGAACCTCGCCGTCAGCAGACTCCACATCGGCATGCATACCAAAACGGCTAATGACGATACCTTCTGCAGGCTCGCCAAACAGGTTGTCATCGTAGTCGGCTTTCTCCGCGGACGTTTTTAAACGACGCTGGTGATTGGCGTTCACACGGCGCTGCTGGCCTTTGGAGAGTTTATTTTTGCTCAATCGTACTGGCTCCTGGTCGCCCATAGTGGGCAAAACATCTATGATACACGCAATTGTAGATGAATATAGTCACAGTGAATGTGACCTCTGAAGGGTGGAAAATAGCATGAGTGCCGATGAAAACAACCTGATTTGGATCGATCTGGAGATGACAGGTCTGGACCCCGAGCGCGATCGCATTATTGAGATAGCCACGCTGGTGACGGATGCCAGCCTGAACATTCTGGCGGAAGGGCCGACGATTGCGGTACATCAATCCGATGCGCAACTGGCGTTAATGGATGACTGGAACGTGCGCACCCATACCGGCAGCGGCCTGGTAGATCGCGTTAAGGCAAGTACGATGGGCGAACGAGACGCTGAACTGGCGACGATTGAATTTCTGAAAACGTGGGTGCCTGCGGGTAAGTCGCCGATTTGCGGTAACAGCATCGGTCAGGATCGTCGTTTTCTGTTTAAATATATGCCGGAACTGGAGGCCTACTTCCACTATCGCTATCTGGATGTCAGTACGCTCAAGGAACTGGCGCGCCGCTGGAAGCCGGAGATTCTGGCCGGCTTTACCAAGCAGGGCACGCACCAGGCGATGGATGATATTCGCGAGTCGGTGGCGGAGCTGGCTTACTACCGCGAGCATTTCATTAAGCTGTGAGGCGTAACATGCCGGATGGCAACGCCAGAGCGTCTCATCCGGCAGCTCTCCCGCCACTGAATTACTGCGTAAACCATTTCTCTTGCATTTGCGCATATTCCGGCGACGCTTTCACCTTGTCGAGCGCGGCATTAATTTCTTGCAATAGCGCGTCGTTGCCTTTGCGTACCGCAATGCCTAACCCTTTTCCGTAGTAGTCAGGATCGCTGGCGCGTTCATCCATGATGGCGTAATCCGGATTGTTTTTTAGCCATTTACCAATCGCGGCGACATCGCCAAATACGCCCTCAAGACGGTTACTTTTCAGATCGGTAAAGGCGTTTAGATAGCTGTCATAGGCGACAGGCGTGATAGCTTGTTGTTTATCCTGCAAATAGCGCTGATGCGTTGTACCGTTTTCCAGACCGACTTTTTTGCCTTTCAGATCGGCAAAAGTGTGATAAGCCCCTTTACGCGTGACGACTACCGCCGATAGACCTTCGTAATAGGGTTGGCTAAAGGAGACCTGCTGCTCACGTTTGGGCGTCATATCCATACCGGCGATCACCGCATCAAACTTTTTGAAGCGTAGGCCGGGGATCAGACTATCAAAGCTCTGGTTAGTGAATGTGCACTCCGCTTGCATCTCTTTGCAGACCGCGTTGGCGACATCAATATCGAAACCAACAATTTTATTATCGGCATCGACAAACTCATAGGGCGCATAGGTGGCGGAGGTGCCAAAATGTAATGTTCTGGCGGAAACGGAAGCGGCGTGAACGGAGAGGCTGGCTAACAGCATGACAATAAGTTTTTTTTCATCTTGATCCCTGATATCAATTGGATGTTGTGGTCACCGTGCTATTCTTTTTTTGGCGCAGGGTGCTATTCTGATTCTGTGCCTTTAGGCGTGGCGTGAAAAGTTTTTTGTTGCATAGCGCACGCTTTGCTCGTTTTTTGTCTTGTTTGGTGATTTAATCAGCATTCAAACAAAAATCGCGAAAAAATGCGTTCAGGGGCTTGCAGCTAAATGGATTTCTCGTATAATGCGCCTCCCGTAACGACGCAGAAATGCGAATTACGACAGCAACAAATTTGCGGGAATAGCTCAGTTGGTAGAGCACGACCTTGCCAAGGTCGGGGTCGCGAGTTCGAGTCTCGTTTCCCGCTCCAAAATTTGAAAGTACTTGTTAAGTACAGACCACCAATCGCAGGATTTCGAATTGCGACAAGGCGGCAACTGAATGAGTCCTCAGGAGCTTACTGAAGTAAGTGATTGAGGCGAGTGAAGGCAGCCAACGCAGTAGCGGTTCGAAAGACGAAGATTATGCGGGAATAGCTCAGTTGGTAGAGCACGACCTTGCCAAGGTCGGGGTCGCGAGTTCGAGTCTCGTTTCCCGCTCCAAAATTTGAAAGTGCTTGTTAAGCACAGACCACCAATCGCAGGATTTCGAATTGCGACAAGGCGGCAACTGAATGAGTTCTCAGGAGCTTACTGAAGTAAGTGACTCAGGCGAGTGAAGGCAGCCAACGCAGTAGCGGTTCGAAAGACGAAGATTATGCGGGAATAGCTCAGTTGGTAGAGCACGACCTTGCCAAGGTCGGGGTCGCGAGTTCGAGTCTCGTTTCCCGCTCCAATTCTTATCTACAGTAAAATTATCCACAACGAATATCGCGTTGGGGCACGTTTTGTTCCGCTTTCGTCAGATCCTTGTAAACAGACTTATCCACAGGGCGGCCCATTACTCCTGGAATGCAAAAAATTATACCTGACGCGTAGAATTTCTATAATTTACTGAAAAATATAGAAAAAATAAGATTTCAAAACGTTAGCTTTATTGACTATTCCTTTTTTCCCTCTTGAATCGCAATGTGTTTTTATTTTTATACACAGCCTGTGAATAATTCAGGCATCGCGCACCAGCCCTTTTTCAATCACCCTGACCAGACGCTGTTTTTTCGGTAGCTGCACTTCAATGATGCAGGCGTTGCGCTTTTCAATTTGTTGCGCAATCGCCCATTCGATATGCTCATCGAGAAGTGGATGCTCACCCTTGCGGCTTTCCAGCGCCGTAATGACGGCATTACTCCACGGCGCATTCCCCAGCGCGACGGCAACATTGCGCAGCCAGCGTAAATGACCAATGCGCCGAATCGCAGAACCTTCAGTGACTTTCAGAAACTGCGCTTCGCTCCAGCTAAACAACTCAACCAAATCTGGGTTATGCAGCGCCTTGCGTGGGCTAAAATCTGCTTCGTCGGTCAACTGAGAGTAACGATTCCACGGACAGATAAGCTGGCAGTCATCGCAGCCGTAAATACGGTTGCCTATCAGTGGGCGAAATGCTTCCGGAATAGCGCCTTCCAGCTCAATGGTGAGATAAGAAATACAGCGCCGCGCGTCCACCGTATACGGTTCGACAATCGCCCCGGTCGGGCAAATGGTCATACAGGCGACGCATTTGCCGCAACCTTCCTCGACCGGCTGGTCGACCGGCAGCGGTAAATCAATCAGCAGTTCCCCCAGGAAAAAGAATGAGCCTGCCTCCCGATTAAGGATAAGTGAGTGCTTACCCGTCCAGCCAAGTCCGGCTTTTTCCGCTAATGGGCGTTCAAGAATAGGCGCAGAGTCGACAAACGGTCTAAAATTCAGCGAACCGCAGTACTGCTGGATCTGCTCGCCCAGTTTTTTAAGACGGCTGCGTAATAGCTTGTGATAATCACGCCCCAGCGCATATCGGCTAACGTAGCCCAGCGTGGGATCCTTCAACGTACTGGCAAACGCGGCGTTGGCGGGCAGATAGTTCATGCGCACGCTGATGACACGTAGCGTACCGGGTAAGAGTTCATGAGGCCGGGCGCGCATCATACCGTGGCGCGCCATCCATGCCATCTCGCCGTGGTATTGTTTGTCCAGCCACGCCTGCAGCGCAGGTTCGGATGCGCGCAGATCGGTATCAGTAATACCGACCTGCTGAAAGCCCAGCTCCAGCCCCCACTGCTTAATATTTTGCGCTAACTGATTGAGATCGAGGGGCTTTGACATGATGGACCATAACATGAAGAAAAACCCTGTAAGTATACCACACTCCATTTGGCCCGCCGATGACATCAAACGGCTGGAACGCGATGCGGCGGATGCCTTCGGACTCACACTCTATGAATTGATGCTGCGCGCTGGCGACGCGGCATTTCGGGTAGCCCGTGACAGTTATCCTGACACCCGACACTGGCTGGTGTTGTGTGGTCATGGCAACAACGGCGGCGATGGTTACGTCGTGGCGCGACTAGCGCAAGCGGCGGGCATTAGCGTAACGTTGCTGGCGCAGGAGAGCGACAAACCGTTACCTGAAGAAGCGGCGCAGGCGCGCGATGCCTGGCTGAATGCCGGCGGCATTATCCATGCTGCCGATATTATCTGGCCGGAAGCGACGGATCTAATTATCGACGCGCTGCTTGGCACCGGTATAGCCCAGGCGCCGCGCGACCCGGTAGCCGGTCTGATTGAACAGGCGAACGCCCATCCTGCGCCGGTTGTCGCCGTCGATATCCCGTCAGGCCTGCTGGCGCAAACGGGCGCCACGCCTGGCGCGGTGATAAGCGCCGCGCATACGGTCACGTTTATCGCCCTGAAACCAGGCCTGCTGACCGGCAAAGCGCGTGACGTTACCGGCATACTGAATTATGACGCGTTGGGACTGGAAGGCTGGCTGGCAAGCCAGACGCCGCCGCTCCGGCGTTTTGACGCGACGCAGTTGGGGCAATGGTTAACGCCGCGTCGACCGACCTCGCATAAGGGCGATCATGGTCGTCTGGCGATCATCGGCGGCGACCAGGGAACAGCGGGCGCAATTCGGATGGCTGGCGAGGCGGCGCTGCGTACGGGGGCTGGGTTGGTCAGAGTACTGACCCGCGGTGAAAACATTGCGCCGTTGCTGACGGCCCGCCCGGAACTGATGGTACATGAACTCACGCCTCAGTCGCTGGAAGAGAGCCTGACCTGGGCTGACGTTGTGGTGATCGGCCCGGGGCTTGGGCAGCAGGAATGGGGCAAAAAAGCCTTACAGAAAGTAGAAAACGTCCGTAAACCTATGCTGTGGGATGCGGATGCGTTGAACCTACTGGCAATCAATCCTGATAAACGTCACAATCGCGTGATTACGCCGCATCCGGGAGAAGCTGCCCGCCTGTTAGGATGTTCTGTGGCAGAAATTGAAAGTGATCGCTTACTTTCAGCACAGCGTCTGGTAAAACGGTACGGAGGCGTGGTCGTGTTAAAAGGCGCAGGAACGATTATCGCCGCTGAACACCACCCTCTGGCTATCATTGACGCTGGTAATGCGGGGATGGCGAGCGGCGGGATGGGCGATGTCCTGTCCGGCATCATCGGCGCATTGCTCGGACAGAAGTTTACCCCGTATGATGCGGCATGTGTGGGATGTGTGGCTCACGGCGCGGCGGCGGACTTACTGGCAGCGCGTTATGGCGCTCGCGGCATGTTGGCGACCGATCTTTTTACTACGCTGCGGCGTATTGTTAACCCTGATGTGATTGACGTAAACCATGATGAATCGAGTAATTCCGCTACCTGACGAACAGGCGACGCTAGACCTGGGGCAACGGGTAGCCAACGCCTGTGATGGCGCGACCGTTATTTATCTGTATGGCGATTTAGGTGCCGGTAAAACGACGTTTAGCCGGGGATTTTTACAGGCGTTAGGCCATAACGGTAATGTAAAAAGCCCCACCTATACGCTGGTAGAGCCTTATGCGCTTGATAACATGATGGTATATCACTTCGACTTATACCGTCTTGCGGACCCGGAGGAGCTGGAGTTTATGGGCATTCGCGATTATTTCGCCAACGACGCCATTTGTCTGGTGGAGTGGCCGCAACAAGGTAAAGGCGTTCTCCCCGACCCGGACGTCGAAATCCATATTGATTACCAGGCGCAGGGGCGTGAGGCTCGCGTAAGCGCGGTATCCTCATCGGGTCATTCGTTACTGGCGCGTTTAGCCGATTAGCTATAAAGGTGGCGGGATGATTTATCGCATCAAAAATGCCGTAATAGCAGCCTTAATCCTGCTGTGCGCGCACGCGGGCGCCGCCAGTCTCTCTGATATTCAGGTGTCCAACGGCGAGCAGCAGGCGCGCATTACGCTGAGTTTTATCGGCGAGCCGGAATATGCTTACTCACAGGACGGTAAACGTACCGTGGCGCTGGATATCAGGCAGACCGGCGTGATTCAGGGGCTGCCGCTTCAGTTTAGCGGTAACAATCTGGTGAAAACGATCCGTGCCGGAACGCCGAAAGATGCGCAATCTTTACGGTTGCTTGTCGATCTGACGGAAAATGGTAAAACCGAGGCGGTGAAGCGGCAAAACGGCGGCAACTATACGGTCATTTTCACCATTAATGCCGATGTTCCGCCGCCGCCACCGCCTGTCGTCGCGAAACGGGTTGAAAGCGCGCCCCGCCCGACGGAGCCTGCCCGTAATCCGTTTAAATCTTCTGATGATCGCCTGACCGGCGTAGCCAGCAGCAATACCGTTACGCGGCCTGCGGCGCGCGCGTCGACAGGCGCTGGCGATAAAGTGGTGATTGCTATTGATGCCGGACATGGAGGCCAGGATCCCGGCGCGATAGGCCCGGGCGGTACGCGCGAGAAAAATGTCACCATCGCCATCGCGCGTAAGTTACGCACATTGCTGAATAACGATCCGATGTTTAAAGGCGTGCTGACGCGTGACGGCGACTATTTTATTTCGGTGATGGGGCGGTCTGACGTGGCGCGTAAGCAAAACGCTAACTTCCTTGTCTCTATTCATGCGGATGCCGCGCCAAATCGCGATGCCACCGGCGCCTCCGTCTGGGTATTGTCCAATCGTCGCGCGAACAGCGAAATGGCAAACTGGCTTGAGCAGCATGAGAAGCAATCCGAACTGTTAGGCGGCGCTGGCGATGTGCTGGCGAACAGTCAGTCAGACCCTTATCTGAGCCAGGCGGTACTGGATTTGCAATTCGGTCATTCGCAGCGGGTAGGGTATGATGTGGCGACGAACGTGCTAAGCCAACTCGACGGCGTGGGGTCGCTGCATAAACGTCGCCCGGAACACGCGAGCCTGGGCGTGCTGCGTTCGCCGGATATCCCGTCCATTTTGGTGGAGACGGGTTTTATCAGTAATCACGGCGAAGAGCGATTGCTGGCGAGCGAACGCTATCAGCAGCAGATTGCTGACGCTATATACCGGGGGTTGCGTAAGTACTTTGCAGCGCATCCGATCCAGTCTGCGCCGCAGGGCAGCCCAGGCCAGACGGCCAGTACCAACCAGCCTGGCGCCATAACCGCCGCGAATTAAGGAGATTTCATGCCGATTCAGGTTCTGCCGCCGCAGCTTGCGAACCAAATCGCCGCTGGCGAAGTGGTGGAACGCCCTGCGTCGGTTGTTAAAGAGCTGGTAGAGAATAGTCTGGATGCAGGCGCTACCCGCGTTGATATCGACATCGAGCGTGGCGGCGCGAAGCTTATTCGTATTCGCGACAATGGCTGCGGCATTAAAAAAGAGGAGCTGGCGCTGGCGCTGGCCCGTCATGCCACCAGTAAAATCGCCTCGCTTGACGATCTGGAAGCGATTATCAGTCTGGGATTTCGCGGCGAAGCGCTGGCCAGTATCAGTTCGGTCTCGCGTTTGACGCTAACGTCGCGCACGGCGGAGCAGGCGGAAGCCTGGCAGGCGTATGCGGAAGGGCGCGACATGGACGTGACGGTAAAACCCGCCGCGCACCCGGTCGGCACCACCCTGGAAGTTCTGGATCTCTTTTACAATACGCCCGCCCGGCGCAAATTCATGCGTACCGAAAAAACGGAATTTAATCATATCGATGAGATCATCCGTCGTATTGCATTGGCCCGTTTTGACGTCACGCTTAACCTGTCGCACAACGGCAAATTGGTACGGCAGTATCGCGCTGTCGCAAAGGACGGGCAAAAAGAGCGCCGGTTAGGCGCCATCTGCGGCACGCCGTTTCTCGAACATGCACTGGCGATCGAGTGGCAGCATGGCGATCTGACCCTGCGCGGCTGGGTCGCCGATCCGAATCACACCACCACGGCGTTAACGGAGATCCAGTACTGTTATGTGAATGGCCGCATGATGCGCGACCGCTTGATCAACCATGCCATTCGCCAGGCCTGTGAAGATAAACTGGGCGCGGACCAACAGCCTGCGTTTGTGTTGTATCTGGAGATTGACCCGCATCAGGTGGATGTCAATGTTCATCCCGCCAAGCACGAAGTGCGTTTTCATCAATCCCGGCTGGTGCACGACTTCATCTATCAAGGGGTGCTGAGCGTTCTACAACAGCAGACGGAAACGACGCTGCCGCTGGAGGAGATTGCGCCAGCGCCGCGGCATGTCCCGGAAAACCGTATCGCCGCCGGGCGCAACCATTTTGCTGTACCCGCCGAGCCAACTGCGGCGCGCGAGCCCGCGACACAGCGTTATTCCGGCGGCGCATCGGGCGGCAACGGCGGGCGTCAGTCCGCAGGTGGTTGGCCGCACGCGCAGCCAGGTTATCAGAAGCAGCAGGGCGAGGTTTATCGCGCGCTTTTACAGACGCCGGCGACGAGCCCCGCGCCGGAGCCGGTTGCGCCTGCGCTTGACGGACATAGCCAGAGTTTTGGTCGCGTACTGACGATAGTCGGCGGTGACTGCGCGTTGCTGGAACACGCGGGGACTATCCAGCTCTTGTCGCTGCCGGTTGCGGAGCGTTGGCTGCGTCAGGCGCAGCTTACACCGGGTCAAAGTCCGGTTTGCGCGCAGCCGTTGCTGATTCCGCTGCGTTTAAAAGTGAGCGCCGATGAAAAAGCCGCACTGCAACAAGCCCAATCTTTGTTGGGAGAATTGGGTATTGAATTTCAGTCAGATGCGCAGCATGTGACCATTCGGGCGGTGCCTTTACCCTTACGACAACAAAATTTACAAATCTTGATTCCTGAACTGATAGGCTACCTGGCGCAACAGACCACATTTGCAACGGTCAATATTGCACAATGGATAGCGCGTAATGTGCAGAGCGAACATCCGCAGTGGTCGATGGCGCAGGCCATATCGCTGCTGGCGGATGTTGAGCGGCTATGTCCGCAGCTGGTAAAAGCGCCGCCGGGTGGCCTGTTACAACCTGTTGATTTACATTCGGCGATGAACGCTCTGAAGCATGAATGATGTAAGCAAGGCGAGCCTGCCTAAGGCGATATTTTTGATGGGGCCGACGGCCTCCGGCAAAACGGCGCTGGCGATAGAACTGCGTAAAGTTTTGCCAGTAGAGTTGATAAGCGTTGATTCCGCCCTCATTTATCGGGGAATGGATATTGGCACGGCTAAGCCGAATGCCGATGAGTTGAAAGCGGCGCCGCATCGACTGCTGGATATACGCGACCCGTCGCAGGCGTATTCGGCGGCGGATTTTCGCCGCGACGCGTTAGCGCAAATGGCGGAGATCACCTCTGCGGGGCGTATCCCGCTGTTAGTGGGCGGTACCATGCTGTATTTTAAGGCATTGCTGGAAGGGTTATCGCCGCTGCCTTCAGCAGATCCGGAAGTGAGATCCCGGATAGAGCAGCAAGCAGCGGAGCTTGGATGGGAGGCGTTGCATCAGCAACTTCAGGAGATAGATCCGGTTGCCGCCGCGCGAATTCATCCAAATGATCCGCAAAGACTTTCCCGGGCACTGGAAGTTTTTTTCATTTCGGGTAAAACTTTAACGGAGCTAACGCAAACGTCAGGAGACGCGCTACCGTACCAGGTGCATCAGTTCGCTATCGCCCCGGCGAGCCGTGAACTGCTCCATCAGCGCATTGAACTGCGTTTTCATCAGATGTTGGCTTCAGGTTTTGAAGCAGAAGTCCGGGCGCTTTTTGCCCGAGGAGATTTGCATACGGACTTGCCTTCCATCCGTTGTGTGGGATACCGCCAGATGTGGTCATACATTGAGGGCGAAATCTCATATGATGAAATGGTTTATAGAGGTGTTTGCGCCACGAGACAGTTGGCGAAGCGCCAGATGACCTGGTTGCGCGGTTGGGAAGGGGTGCGCTGGCTTGACAGTGAGAATCCCGATCGGGCGCGAAAAGAAGTATTACAGGTTGTTGGTGCTATCGCAGACTGAATGTGTACAATTGAGACGTATCGTGCGCAATTTTTCAGAATCGAAAGGTTCAAAGTACAAATAAGCATATAAGGAAAAGAGAATGGCTAAGGGGCAATCTTTACAAGATCCGTTCCTGAACGCATTGCGTCGGGAACGTGTTCCAGTTTCTATTTATTTGGTGAATGGTATTAAGCTGCAAGGTCAAATCGAGTCCTTTGATCAGTTCGTGATCCTGTTGAAAAACACGGTCAGCCAGATGGTTTATAAGCACGCGATTTCTACTGTTGTCCCGTCTCGCCCGGTTTCCCATCACAGCAACAATGCCGGTGGCGGCGCCAGCAATAACTACCATCACGGTAGCAACGCGCAGGGTTCTACTGCGCAACAGGACAGCGAAGAGACTGAATAAGTTCACGCGCTGTTTATCCATGTCGGGGGCGTCGGATAATCGCCCCCGCTGGTTATTAAGAGGGTTTACGCTTGTTTGACCGTTATGATGCCGGTGAGCAGGCGGTACTGGTACACATCTATTTTTCGCAAGACAAAGATATGGAAGACCTCCAGGAGTTTGAATCTCTGGTCTCTTCCGCCGGTGTCGAAGCAATGCAGGTGATTACCGGTAGCCGTAAAGCACCGCACCCGAAGTACTTTGTAGGTGAAGGTAAGGCAGTTGAAATTGCGGAAGCCGTGAAAGCGACTGGCGCAGCGGTCGTATTGTTTGATCATGCATTGAGTCCAGCCCAGGAGCGAAACCTGGAGCGTTTGTGCGAGTGCCGGGTTATCGATCGCACCGGTCTTATCTTAGATATTTTTGCCCAACGTGCGCGTACCCATGAAGGTAAGTTGCAGGTTGAGCTGGCACAGCTACGCCATCTGGCTACGCGTCTGGTGCGTGGCTGGACCCACCTTGAACGTCAGAAAGGCGGGATTGGTTTGCGCGGTCCGGGTGAAACCCAGCTCGAAACCGACCGTCGTTTACTGCGTAATCGCATTGTGCAGATTCAGTCGCGCCTAGAGAAAGTTGAGAGGCAACGTGAGCAGGGGCGGCAGTCGCGCATCAAGGCCGACGTTCCGACGGTATCGCTGGTGGGCTATACCAACGCCGGAAAATCCACCCTTTTTAATCAGATCACTGAAGCGCGGGTCTATGCGGCAGATCAGCTATTTGCGACGCTGGACCCCACGTTACGTCGTATTGATGTAGCGGATGTCGGTGAAACCGTTCTGGCGGATACGGTAGGCTTTATCCGCCATTTACCGCACGATCTGGTGGCTGCCTTTAAAGCTACCCTGCAGGAGACGCGTCAGGCGACGCTGCTGCTGCATGTGGTCGATGCGGCGGATGTTCGTGTGCAGGAAAACATCGAGGCGGTAAACACCGTTCTCGAAGAGATTGACGCTCACGAAATCCCCACCTTAATGGTGATGAACAAAATCGATATGCTGGACGACTTTGAACCGCGTATCGACAGAGATGAAGAGAATAAACCCATCCACGTTTGGCTTTCAGCGCAAAGCGGCGTGGGAATACCACAGCTTTTTCAGGCTTTGACGGAGCGTCTTTCCGGCGAGGTGGCGCAGCATACGCTGCGTTTGCCGCCGCAGGAAGGGCGTCTGAGAAGCCGGTTTTATCAGCTTCAGGCAATAGAAAAAGAGTGGATGGAGGAAGACGGTAGCGTCAGTCTGCAGGTACGAATGCCGATTGTCGACTGGCGTCGCCTCTGTAAACAAGAACCGGCGTTGATCGAATACGTGATCTAGACGCGAAGTCATTCAGGTCGTATTGAAGCGGTAGCTGAGAGAATTTCAGGAGCTCACAACGAAGTGACCTGGGGTAAAAAAGCCGCCACTCAGGACGTAGCCTGAAAGATGATGTCTGTAACGGCGGTTCGTCTGAAGCATGGAGTAATTTCGCCTTATCCTCTGAGGTCGAAAGACAACGGGGATCACCGCATAACAAATATGGAGCACAAACATGGCGTGGAATCAGCCCGGTAATAACGGACAGGACCGCGACCCGTGGGGAAGCAGCAAACCTGGCAGCAACTCTGGGGGAAATGGAAACAAAGGTGGCCGCGATCAGGGACCTCCCGATCTGGATGATATCTTCCGTAAGCTGAGTAAAAAACTCGGTGGTTTTGGGGGCGGTAAAGGCACCGGTTCCGGCGGCGGTAGCTCATCGCAAGGCCCGCGTCCGCAACTGGGAGGCCGTATTGTCGCCATCGCCGCGGCGGCAGTAGTCATTATCTGGGCGGCCAGTGGTTTTTATACCATTAAAGAAGCCGAGCGCGGCGTTGTAACGCGTTTTGGTAAATTCAGCCATCTGGTAGAGCCAGGTCTGAACTGGAAGCCGACATTTATTGACGACGTTACGCCGGTGAACGTCGAAGCGGTGCGCGAACTGGCGGCGTCAGGCGTGATGCTGACGTCTGATGAAAACGTCGTGCGCGTTGAAATGAACGTGCAATACCGCGTCACCGATCCGCAGAAATATCTGTTTAGCGTGACCAGCCCGGACGATAGCCTGCGTCAGGCCACCGACAGCGCGCTGCGTGGCGTCATTGGCAAATACACGATGGATCGCATCCTGACCGAAGGCCGTACCGTTATTCGTAGCGATACCCAACGCGAGCTGGAAGAGACTATCAAACCGTACAACATGGGGATTACCCTGCTGGATGTGAACTTCCAGGCTGCGCGTCCGCCGGAAGAGGTGAAAGCCGCCTTTGACGACGCGATTGCCGCACGTGAAAACGAGCAGCAGTACATTCGTGAAGCGGAAGCGTATACCAACGAAGTTCAGCCGCGCGCCAACGGTCAGGCGCAGCGTATTCTGGAAGAGGCACGCGCCTATAAAACCCAGACTATCCTGGAAGCGCAGGGTGAAGTCGCCCGGTTTGCGAAGATTTTGCCGGAATATAAAGCCGCGCCGCAGATTACACGCGAGCGTCTGTATATTGAAACGATGGAAAAAGTGCTGAGCCATACCCGTAAAGTACTGGTTAACGACAAGAGCGGTAATTTAATGGTGCTGCCGTTAGATCAGATGCTGAAAGGCGGGAATGCGCCGGCGGCAAAGAGCAACAATAGTGCCAGCAACCTGCTGCGCCTGCCGCCGTCCACAAAGTCTAACGCCAGCGGAGCAAGCAACACGTCGTCCTCAAATCAGGGCGATATTATGGACCAACGCCGCGCGAATGCGCAGCGTAACGACTACCAGCGTCAGGGGGAATAACGATGCGTAAGTCAGTTATTGCGATTATCATCATCGTGCTGGTAGTGCTCTACATGTCCGTCTTTGTGGTCAAAGAGGGCGAGCGCGGCATTACGCTGCGTTTTGGTAAAGTTCTGCGTGACGATGAGAACAAACCGCTGGTTTACGCGCCGGGTCTGCACTTTAAGATCCCGTTTATTGAATCAGTGAAAATGCTTGATGCGCGTATCCAGACGATGGATAACCAGGCCGATCGCTTTGTGACTAAAGAGAAGAAAGACCTGATTGTCGACTCCTACATCAAATGGCGTATCAGCGACTTTAGCCGTTACTATCTGGCGACCGGCGGCGGCGATATTTCGCAAGCCGAAGTGCTGTTAAAACGTAAGTTCTCGGACCGTTTGCGTTCTGAGATTGGTCGCCTGGACGTAAAAGACATCGTGACCGATTCTCGTGGTCGTCTGACTCTGGAAGTGCGCGACGCGCTGAACTCCGGTTCAGCCGGTACCGATGATGAAGTAGCGACCCCGGCGGCGGATGACGCGATTGCCGAAGCGGCGGAACGCGTCACGGCGGAAACCAAAGGTAAAGTACCGGTCATCAACCCGAACAGTATGGCGGCGTTGGGTATCGAAGTGGTCGATGTGCGTATTAAGCAGATCAACCTGCCGACCGAGGTTTCTGAGGCGATTTACAACCGTATGCGCGCCGAGCGTGAAGCGGTCGCGCGTCGTCATCGCTCACAAGGTCAGGAAGAAGCGGAAAAACTGCGTGCGGCTGCTGACTATGAGGTGACGAAAACTCTGGCGGAAGCCGAGCGTCAGGGGCGTATCATGCGTGGTGAAGGTGATGCTGAAGCCGCGAAGCTGTTTGCCGACGCGTTCAGTCAGGACCCTGATTTCTACGCGTTCATTCGTAGTCTGCGCGCTTACGAGAAGAGCTTCGAAGGTAATCAGGACGTGATGGTACTGAGCCCGGACAGCGATTTCTTCCGCTACATGAAGACACCGAGTTCGACGACACGCTAAAATAGCGTCAGCGGTTTTAGACCAGCAAAACCACCGCATCCAAAGGATGCCGGTGGTTTTCTTTTATAAGGGCGATAAATGAATTCAACAATCTGGTTGGCGCTTGCTCTGGTATTAGTCCTCGAAGGGCTGGGACCGATGCTGTATCCCGGCGCATGGAAAAAAATGGTTTCGGCACTGGCGCAACTGCCGGAAAATGTTTTACGTCGTTTTGGCGGCAGACTTGTGGTCGCGGGAGTTGTGGTCTACTACATGTTGAGGAAAACGATTGGCTGAACAAAAAGTGGTCGGATTTGCCGCAGATTGAGTGCAAAAAGTGCTGTATATCTGAAAAAGCGATGGTAGAATCCATTTTTAAGCAAACGGTGATTTTGAAAAATGGGTAACAACGTCGTCGTACTGGGCACCCAATGGGGTGACGAAGGTAAAGGAAAGATCGTCGATCTTCTGACTGAACGGGCTAAATATGTTGTACGCTACCAGGGCGGTCACAACGCAGGCCATACTCTCGTAATCAACGGTGAAAAAACCGTTCTCCATCTTATTCCATCAGGTATTCTTCGCGAGAATGTAACCAGCATCATCGGTAACGGTGTTGTGCTGTCTCCGAGCGCGCTGATGAAAGAGATGAAAGAACTGGAAGACCGTGGCATCCCCGTTCGTGAGTGTCTGCTGCTGTCTGAAGCCTGTCCGCTGATCCTTGATTATCACGTTGCGCTGGATAACGCGCGTGAGAAAGCGCGTGGCGCGAAAGCGATCGGCACCACCGGTCGTGGAATCGGGCCTGCTTATGAAGATAAAGTGGCACGTCGCGGTCTGCGTGTTGGTGACCTTTTCGACAAAGAAACCTTCGCTGAAAAACTGAAAGAAGTGATGGAATATCACAACTTCCAGTTGGTTAACTACTACAAAGCTGAAGCGGTTGATTACCAGAAAGTTCTGGATGATACGATGGCTGTTGCCGACATCCTGACTTCTATGGTTGTTGACGTTTCGGACCTGCTCGACCAGGCGCGTCAGCGTGGCGATTTCGTCATGTTTGAAGGTGCGCAGGGCACCCTGCTGGATATCGACCACGGTACTTATCCGTACGTAACTTCTTCTAACACCACTGCAGGTGGCGTGGCGACCGGTTCCGGCCTGGGCCCGCGTTATGTTGATTACGTTCTGGGTATCCTCAAAGCTTACTCCACTCGCGTAGGTGCGGGTCCGTTCCCGACCGAACTGTTTGATGAAACCGGCGAGTTCCTCTGCAAGCAGGGTAACGAATATGGCGCTACTACCGGCCGTCGTCGTCGTACCGGCTGGCTGGACACCGTTGCCGTTCGTCGTGCGGTACAGCTGAACTCCCTGTCTGGCTTCTGCCTGACCAAACTGGACGTGCTGGATGGCCTGAAAGAGGTGAAACTCTGCGTGGCTTACCGTATGCCGGATGGTCGCGAAGTGACTACCACTCCGCTGGCAGCTGACGACTGGAAAGGTGTAGAGCCGATTTACGAAACCATGCCGGGCTGGTCTGAATCCACCTTCGGCGTGAAAGATCGTAGCGGCCTGCCGCAGGCGGCGCTGAACTACATCAAGCGTATTGAAGAACTGACCGGCGTGCCGATTGATATTATTTCTACCGGCCCCGATCGTACTGAGACGATGATTCTGCGCGACCCGTTCGACGCGTAAATCTGGTACGCCTGGCAGATATTTTGCTTGCCGGGCTAACAGTGTGATACATTGCTGTGTCGGGTAAGCCATTACGCTATCCGACACAGTGCTAAATCCTCGCTTTTTTCCTTCCCCGAACTGAAATAAATTAGCGACACAGCTTGTGGCTGGTTTATCATCAATACAGATAAGTTATATCCCGTTTTCCCTTTTCCTGAGGTTGATGTGCAGTTAACGAGTTTCACCGATTACGGCTTACGTGCGCTAATCTATATGGCGTCGTTACCAGATGGACGAATGACCAGCATTTCTGAGGTGACAGAAGTCTACGGCGTGTCCCGTAATCATATGGTCAAAATTATCAATCAGCTTAGCCGGGCGGGCTTTGTCACCGCCGTTCGGGGAAAAAATGGCGGTATCCGCCTGGGTAAACCGGCTAATACTATTTGTATTGGCGATGTGGTGCGTGAGCTGGAACCCTTATCACTGGTCAACTGTAGCAGCGAATTTTGCCACATCACCCCTGCCTGTCGTCTGAAACAGGCGCTTTCTAAGGCCGTGCAGAGTTTTCTCAAGGAGCTGGATAACTACACGCTTGCCGATTTGGTTGAAGAGAATCAACCGCTTTATAAATTATTACTGGTGGAGTGAAGTAAACTTCATTAGAGATGACAATGGAGGAACCTCAATGTCACAAGATCCTTTCCAGGAACGCGAAGCAGAAAAATACGCGAATCCTATCCCGAGCCGGGAATTTATCCTCGAACATTTAACGAAACGTGAAAAACCGGCCAGTCGCGAAGAACTGGCCGTAGAACTGAATATTGAAGGCGAAGAGCAGCTTGAAGCCTTGCGTCGCCGCCTGCGCGCGATGGAGCGCGATGGACAACTGGTCTTTACTCGCCGCCAGTGCTATGCGCTGCCGGAACGCCTCGACCTGCTGAAAGGCACCGTGATCGGTCATCGTGATGGTTACGGTTTCTTACGTGTCGAAGGCCGCAAAGACGATCTGTATCTTTCCAGCGAGCAGATGAAAACCTGTATTCATGGCGATCAGGTGCTGGCGCAGCCGCTGGGCGCCGATCGTAAAGGTCGCCGCGAAGCGCGTATCGTCCGTGTACTGGTACCGAAAACCAGTCAGATAGTCGGGCGTTATTTCACCGATGCGGGCGTCGGCTTTGTGGTGCCGGACGACAGCCGTCTCAGCTTCGACATTCTTATCCCGCCAGAAGACGTCATGGGCGCGCGGATGGGGTTCGTGGTCGTGGTTGAACTGACCCAACGTCCAACTCGCCGTACTAAAGCGGTAGGGAAAATCGTCGAAGTGCTGGGCGACAATATGGGCACCGGTATGGCGGTTGATATGGCGCTGCGTACCCATGAAATACCCTACATCTGGCCGCAGGCGGTAGAGCAGAAGGTCACCGGGCTGAAAGAAGAGGTGCCGGAAGAGGCGAAAGTCGGTCGTGTCGATCTGCGCGATTTGCCGCTGGTCACTATTGATGGCGAAGATGCCCGTGACTTTGACGACGCGGTTTACTGTGAGAAAAAACGCGGCGGCGGCTGGCGTTTGTGGGTCGCTATTGCTGACGTGAGCTATTATGTACGGCCGCCAACGCCGTTGGATCGCGAGGCGCGCAATCGCGGCACGTCGGTTTACTTCCCGTCACAGGTTGTCCCAATGTTGCCGGAGGTGCTCTCCAACGGTCTGTGTTCGCTAAACCCGCAGGTTGACAGGCTGTGTATGGTCTGTGAAATGACCATCTCGGCGAAAGGTCGGCTGACCGGCTACAAATTCTATGAAGCGGTGATGAGCTCCCATGCGCGTCTGACCTATACCAAAGTCTGGCATATGCTGCAGGGCGATCAGGATCTGCGTGAACAATATGCGCCGCTGGTGAAGCATATTGAAGAGCTGCACAACCTCTACAAAGTGCTGGATAAAGCGCGTGAAGAGCGCGGGGGGATCTCGTTTGAGAGCGAAGAGGCGAAGTTTATCTTTAACGCCGATCGTCGCATTGAGCGTATCGAACAGACCCAGCGTAATGACGCGCATAAGCTTATCGAAGAGTGCATGATCATGGCGAATATCTCGGCGGCGCGCTTTGTCGAAAAAGCTAAAGAGCCGGCGTTATTCCGTATTCATGATAAGCCCACCACCGAAGCGATCACCTCATTCCGCTCCGTACTGGCGGAGCTGGGGTTGGAGCTGCCGGGCGGAAACAAACCGGAACCGCGCGATTATGCCGAACTGCTTGAATCGATTGCCGACCGGCCGGACGCCGAAATGCTGCAAACTATGCTGCTGCGTTCAATGAAGCAGGCGATTTACGATCCGGAAAACCGCGGGCACTTTGGCCTGGCGTTGCAGTCTTATGCACACTTTACCTCGCCGATTCGCCGCTATCCGGATCTTTCTTTGCACCGTGCCATTAAGTACCTGCTGGCTAAAGAGCAAGGGAACAAGGGCAACACCACAGAAACGGGCGGTTATCACTACTCGATGGAAGAGATGTTGCAGCTCGGTCAGCACTGTTCGATGGCGGAACGCCGCGCTGATGAAGCGACGCGTGATGTCTCCGACTGGCTGAAATGTGACTTTATGCTGGATCAGGTAGGCAACGTCTTTAAGGGCGTGATTGCCAGCGTCACCGGTTTCGGCTTCTTTGTCCGTCTTGATGAACTGTTTATCGATGGGCTGGTACACGTTTCCTCACTGGATAATGATTACTATCGCTTCGATCAGGTAGGGCAACGTCTGATTGGCGAATCCGGCGGACAGACATATCGCCTGGGCGACCGGGTCGAGGTACGCGTCGAAGCGGTGAATATGGACGAACGGAAAATTGACTTTAGCCTGATCTCCAGCGAGCGCGCACCGCGTAACGTCGGCAAAACGGCGCGTGAAAAAGCGAAAAAAGGTGAAAGTAAAAACGCCGGTAAACGTCGTCAGGTAGGTAAAAAAGTTAACTTCGAGCCTGATAGCGCCTTCCGCGGCGAGAAAAAAGCGAAGCCGAAAGCAGCGAAAAAAGACGCGAGAAAAGCAAAAAAGCCATCGGCTAAAACGCAGAAAATAGCCGCAGCGACCAAAGCGAAGCGTGCGGCGAAGAAAAAAGCGGCAGAGTGAGCAATACCCTCTTCAAACAGAAGAGGGTGAATTATCTGTAGGCCGGGCAAGCGTAGCGCCCCCGGCAAAACGTAAACAATGAGTACATTAATGAGCGAAATGATTTACGGCATCCACGCAGTGCAGGCCCTGCTGGAGCGCGCCCCTGAACGTTTTCAGGAAGTCTTTATTTTAAAAGGCCGTGAAGATAAACGTCTGTTGCCGCTGATTCACGCCCTTGAGTCCCAGGGCGTGGTTATCCAGCTGGCAAACCGCCAATATCTCGACGAGAAAAGCGACGGTGCCGTGCATCAGGGCATTATCGCTCGTGTGAAACCAGGCCGGCAGTATCAGGAAAACGATCTGCCGGATCTGATCGCATTACACGATCGCCCTTTTTTGTTGATCCTCGATGGCGTCACCGATCCGCATAATCTTGGCGCCTGTCTGCGCAGCGCCGATGCCGCTGGCGTACATGCGGTAATCGTGCCGAAAGACCGCTCCGCGCAACTTAACGCGACGGCGAAGAAAGTCGCCTGCGGCGCAGCGGAAAGCGTGCCGTTGATCCGCGTCACCAACCTGGCGCGCACGATGCGCATGTTGCAGGAAGAGAATATCTGGATTGTCGGAACGGCGGGCGAGGCTGACCATACGCTGTATCAGAGCAAAATGCCTGGCCGCATGGCGCTGGTCATGGGCGCAGAAGGTGAAGGTATGCGTCGTCTGACCCGTGAGCACTGCGATGAGCTGATCAGCATTCCTATGGCTGGTAGCGTGTCGTCGCTGAATGTCTCTGTGGCGACCGGGATTTGTCTGTTTGAAGCCGTTCGCCAGCGAACCTGACGCTAATAGTATTTTTTAAGAAAATAACCATCCATAATCGGATGGTTTTTTTTATCTTTGGCTGGTAATATAAAAAGCAAAACCTACCCTGTAACTCCCTTTATTTATAAAAAAGAGATAGAGATAATAATATGGCATGGACTCCACGGACGCTGGCGGATGCGTTAAACAACATCGCCGAATTAGATATTGATATAGAAAATAATGAGTCTTCATTAATAATAAAAATGAATGATTATGGCGATTTACCACTGGCGGTTTTATTTACCTCGCAACAAATAGTTATCGAGACTTATATCTGTCCGGTAAATACGATTAGAGATACCGCGGAATTTAATCTTTTCTTATTGAGAAATCAGAAGGTTTTACCGCTGTCTTCGGTCGGTATTACTCAGGTAAAACAGGAGGAATATTATGTTGCTTTTGGCGCGCTGTCGTTAAATTCGTCGCTTGCCGACGTGACGCTGGAAATCACCACGCTTGTAGAAAATGCGTTGGATATCGCTGAAATAACACAAGTCTATTCACAGGAATAATACAGGCGGCTTACATGGGAATTTTAAAAAGTTTGTTCACGTTAGGTAAATCATTCGTTGCTCAGGCAGAAGACGCCATTGATGAAGCGCAGGGTGTACGTATGCTGGAGCAGCATATTCGCGACGCAAAAGCCGAGCTGGATAAAGCGGGTAAATCCAGAGTGGATTTATTGGCGCGGGTGAAGTTAAGCCATGACAAGCTGAATGATTTACGTGAGCGTAAAGCCAGCCTTGAAACACGGGCGTTGGCGGCAATGAGTAAGAATGTCGACGCCGCTTTACTCAACGAAGTGGCGGAAGAAATAGCCCGTCTGGAAAATGCCATTCTTGCCGAAGAACAGGTGCTGACTAATCTGGAAGCCTCTCGCGATGCGGTGGAGAAGGCCGTAACGGCGACAGGCCAGCGGATTGCGCAGTTTGAGCAGCAACTTGAAGTGGTTAAGGCGACAGAAGCCATGCAGCGCGCGCAGCAGGCGGTGACGACCTCGACCGTCGGAGCCGCGTCGAATGTGTCTACGGCGGCGGAGTCGCTTAAACGTTTACAAACGCGTCAGGCTGAACGCCAGGCCCGGCTGGATGCCGCCGCGCAGCTGGAAAAAGTCGCCGATGGACGCGACCTGGATGAAAAACTGGCGCAGGCGGGTATTGGCGCAACCAATAAAAGCAATGCTCAGGATGTGTTGGCGCGTTTACAGCGTCAACAAGGCGAATAATGCTCTTTACGTGGATTGTCAAAACCTGCCAGCGTCATTTGTCCAGACTGACCTGGCCCGCTTTGCTGGGCCTGTTTATCGGGCAGTATCTGCTTTGTTATCTGGTGCTGCGCCTGTTGCGCGAAAGCGCGTTGGTGAGCCAGTTAAGCGATTTTATCTATTACTGCTCGGTGGTGGGTTCCACATTAGGTTTTGGCGATCTTAGCCCGCAGACGGCGCCAGGACGTCTGTTCACCGCGCTGTGGCAAATTCCGGTTAGCGTCGGGTTGTTCGGCGCGTTAATGGGAAAAGTGATTGCGCAGGTACAGGGAATGTTAGCGAAAGGAATAACGGGCATGGGCGATTATCGCCATTTACACCATCATATGCTGGTGATTGGCTGGCGGGGTCATCAAACCGAAAAGATGATCTCATTGCTGCTATATGACAAGCGGCGTGCCTTTGAACGGGTTCTGCTGTGCGAACTGGAAGATATTCAGCATCCGCTGCCGGGTAATAACTGGGTGGATTTTATCCGCATCAGCAACTTTAACGATCCGCAGGAACACCAGCGCATGGGGCTGGAGCAGTGCCAGAGCGTGATTATTTTCGCTCGTACCGATGAGCAGACCTTCACGGCGGCGCTCTCGCTGGCAGACTATGTACCCGCGCAGTGCCATATTGTGGTTTATCTGGAAGACGAGCGTTATGCCGGATTACTGGAAACCCACTGCCCGCGCATGGAGATAGTCCGTAACCTTTCCGCTGAACAACTTTCCCGTTCCATTCAGGACCCAGGATCATCGCAATCTGTCGCTTCCATTATGAATCCGATGCTGGGCGATACCGGATTCGCGCTGTCTGTCCCGGCTTCTGTCGCGCCTATGCGATACGGCGCGCTAATGCGTTATATGAAGCTTCATCATGACGCGACGGTGCTGGGGATCAGTCACTGCAAGAATGGTCGTGGTATGGAATTGAATCCGGTGATTTCAACTGAAGTCAGAGGCGGTATGTGGCTACATCTGGTCGGTAATAATCGCATTCTGGCTGAAGAGGTCGCATGGCAAGAGATAGAGGTTCCCCTATGATGCAATTTTTTCAGCGTTTGCTCGGTAAAACAAGCGCGCCAGCGCCGATTCGCGGACCATTAGGATTACATCTTAACGCCGGTTTCACGCTGGATACGCTGGCATTTCGGCTACTGGAGTCGTCGTTGCTGGTGGCGCTACCGGGTGAAAAATACACTGTCGCGGCAGCGAGTCGCATAGATTTAGGCGGCGGCAGTCAGATTTTTCGCTACTACACCTCTGGCGATGAGTTTCTACAAATTAACACCACTGGCGGCACGGATGTTGACGACATTGATGACATCAAACTTTTTGTATATGAGGAAAGTTTCGGTATTAACGAGGAACGTCACTGGCGTTCAGCCATTGCGCCAGCGGCAATAGGGCCGATGACGCTCAACTGGCAAGAACGGCGCTGGCAGCGCTTTTTTAACCATGAAGAGCCGGGCAATATTGAACCTGTCTACATGCTGAAAAGGTTGAAAATCAGCAGGCAGAGAAATGGGACGTTCACAATTTTACGATGGGCTTCCAGCGCCAGGTGACGGATGACGCCTGGGAGTATCTTCTATTGAACGGGGAAGAATCATTTAATGAGTGCGGTGAGCCTGAATGGGTGTTTTCACGCGCCCTCGGCGTGGATATCCCGCTCACTTCACTGACGGTTATTGGTTAAGCACATACAGGGAAATTATGCATATACTGGACGCATTACTGGCTTTCTGCGCCTATTTTTTTATTGGCGCGGCAATGGTCATTGTATTTCTTTTTATTTACTCAAAGATAACGCCGCATAATGAATGGCAGCTGATAAAAAATAACAATACTGCGGCATCGCTGGCCTTTAGTGGTACGTTTCTGGGCTATGTCATCCCCTTATCCAGCGCGGCGATAAACTCGGTCAGTATCCCGGACTATTTTGCCTGGGGCGGCATTGCGCTGGTGATTCAACTGCTGATTTATGGTTGCGTAAGGTTATACATGCCTACGCTGAGCGAAAAAATTATTCATCACAACGTGGCGGCGGGGCTATTTATGGGAACCGCAGCGCTGGCTGGCGGTATTTTTAACGCTGCCTGTATGACATGGTAACGGAAGATCATGGCAAAAAAACGAAAATCCAGAAGCACATCCGGCGTAGGCCATTCGGCAATAAGACGAATAGCCGAACCGGTTAATCCCTTTGAGCGGCAACGAAATCGCTACACGCCAAAATGCCTGACGCTGGCGATTATGGGTGGAGCGGCCTTTTTTCTCCTGAAAGGGTGCGGTGATGGCGGCAATACTGACAACGACGGCGATGGGACGTTTTACGCCACGGTGAACGACTGTATCGACGATGGCAACAGCGCCAGCGTTTGCGCTGACGGCTGGAATAATGCGAAAACAGAATTTTACGCTAATGTGCCTAAGCAATTGACGCAGGAGCGCTGTCAGTCGCAGTTTGGCGATTGTTACTTTGATATCACCGAGCGGAGCTGGGTTCCGGTATTAAGCGGCTTTTTACTCAGCCGCGCGATTCGTCAGAACCGTGATGAACAATACATCTATAGCAGCGGCGGTTCATCTTACGTCTCCCGTCCCGTCTGGCGCACCACATCCGGCGATTATGCGTGGCGCAGCGGCACAGGGAAAAGCGATACCGTGACCAGCCCTGGTTATATCACACGGAAAGCGTCCACCGTCTCCCGCGGTGGCTATGGCCGTTCTTCCAGCGCCCGCGGGCACTGGGGAGGCTAACCATGCTACGACACAACGTACCGATACGCCGGGATCTGGATAAGATCGCCTGCGATCACGGTTTTGACTTTCATGTTATCGATAACGAAATTTACTGGGATGAAAGCCGGGCCTACCGTTTTACATTACGGCAAATTGAAGAACAGATCGAAAAACCGACCGCAGAGCTTCATCAGATGTGTCTGGAGATTGTCGAGCGGGCCGTCCGGGATGAGCAGATCATGCAGCAGCTGGCGATCCCGCCATTGTACTGGGATGTCATCGCCGAAAGTTGGCGCAGCCGCGATCCTTCGCTTTGCGGGCGGATGGATTTCGTCTGGTGCGGCAAAGATCCGGTTAAATTGCTGGAATACAATGCGGATACGCCGACGTCGCTCTATGAGTCCTCCTACTTTCAATGGCTATGGCTGGAGGATGCTCGTCGTAGCGGCGCCATCCCGCGTGATGCCGATCAATACAACGCGATACAGGAGCGGCTGATCGCCCGCTTCAGCGAGCTGTACAGTCGGGAACCGCTCTACTTTTGCTGTTGTGAAGATACCGACGAAGATCGCACGACGGTGCTGTACCTTCAGGATTGCGCGCAGCAGGCGGGCCAGGAAACGCGATTTATCTATATTGAAGAACTGGGACTTGGCGTAGGCGGTGTGCTGACCGATCTGGACGATAACGTGATTCGCCGCGCCTTTAAGCTCTACCCGCTGGAATGGATGATGCGCGATGACAACGGCCCGCTGTTGCGAAAACGTCGTGAGCAATGGATTGAGCCATTGTGGAAAAGTATTCTGAGTAACAAAGGGCTGTTGCCGTTATTGTGGCGCTTTTTCCCTGGCCATCCGAATCTTCTGCCGGCCTGGTTTGAGGGCGAAAAATCGCTCGCAGCGCCAGGCGAAGGCAGCGTACGGAAGCCGATTTATTCACGTGAAGGCGGCAACGTCACGATTTTCGACGAGCGGCAAAATGTTATCGATCATGCCGACGGCGACTACGCTGACGAGCCGATGATTTACCAGGCGTTTCAGCCTTTGCCGCGCTTTGGCGATAGCTATACGCTGATTGGCAGTTGGATCATTGACGATGAAGCCTCCGGGATGGGGATTCGCGAGGACAATACGCTAATTACCAAAGACACTTCCCGTTTCGTCCCACATTATATTGCCGGTTAATCATACTTTTGTGATCTTGCTCCGGCGTCAATGGCGCAGTCATGACCATACTTGACTTCAGCGCCATTGAAGGAGGGAGACACCATGTCCTGGCAAACACATACCGTCTTTAATCAACCTGCTCCGCTCAATAACAGTAACTTATTCCTGTCTGATGGCGCGCTGTGTGAAGCGGTTTCCCGGGAAGGCGCGGGATGGGATAGCGATCTTCTCGCCAGCATTGGCCAACAACTGGGAACGGCAGAATCACTGGAACTGGGGCGTCTGGCGAACGCGCATCCTCCTGAGTTGCTACGTTACGATCCCCAGGGACAGCGTTTGGATGACGTTCGCTTTCATCCCGCCTGGCACCTGTTGATGCAGGGGCTTTGCGCTAATCGGGTACATAACCTGGCCTGGGAGGAAGAGGCAAGGGCGGGAAGTTTTGTCGCCCGGGCGGCGCGTTTTGTATTACATGCTCAGGTAGAAGCGGGAACACTCTGTCCTGTCACGATGACCTTTGCCGCGACACCGTTGCTATTGCAGATGCTTCCCACCACTTTCCATGACTGGCTGGCGCCGCTGCGCAGCGATCGCTACGATTCGCATTTGCTGCCGGGCGGGCAAAAACGGGGCCTGCTCATCGGCATGGGAATGACGGAAAAGCAGGGCGGATCTGACGTACTCAGTAATACGACCCACGCGGAGCGGCTGGCGGATGATTCATATCGGCTGGTGGGACATAAATGGTTTTTCTCTGTGCCGCAAAGTGATGCGCACCTCGTGTTGGCGCAGGCAAAAGGAGGACTATCCTGTTTCTTTGTGCCGCGTTTCCTGCCAGACGGGCAACGGAACTCTGTTCGTCTTGAACGCCTGAAAGATAAACTCGGTAATCGATCTAATGCCAGCGCCGAAGTCGAGTTTCAGGATGCCGTCGGCTGGCGGCTGGGAGAAGAGGGCGAAGGGATTCGGCATATCTTAAAGATGGGCGGTATGACGCGTCTTGATTGCGCGCTCGGGAGTCATGGCTTAATGCGGCGTGCGTTTTCAGTCGCCATTTACCATGCTCATCAGCGTCAGGCTTTTGGTAAGCCGCTGATCGAACAACCGTTGATGCGACAAACCTTAAGTCGTATGGCGCTATGCCTGGAGGGGCAGACGGCGCTTTTGTTTCGGCTGGCGCGCGCCTGGGAGCAACGTCGCGAGGCGAAAGAGGCATTATGGGCGCGATTATTCACGCCAGCGGCGAAATTCGCCATCTGTAAGCAGGGAATCCCTTTTGTGGCTGAGGCGATGGAGGTTCTCGGCGGGATGGGGTATTGCGAAGAGAGCGAACTCCCGCGCCTGTACCGTGAAATGCCGGTGAACAGTATCTGGGAAGGTTCCGGCAATATCATGTGTCTGGATGTACTTCGGGTGCTGACAAAACAACACGGCGTCTATGACGTATTGAGTGAAGCTTTTGCGGAAGTCAAAGGCCAGGATCGCCATTACGACCGCGCGGTACGTCAGCTACAGCAGCGTTTACGCAAACCGGACGAAGCAATGGGCAGAGAGATTACGCAGCAGCTTTTCTTGCTGGGATGCGGAGCGGAAATGCTGCGTCATGCCTCGCCGCCGCTGGCGCAAGCGTGGTGTCAGATGATGCTGGATACACGCGGCGAAATGCCGCTGTCTGCCCAGGTACAAAATGATTTACTGTTAAGGGCGACCGGGGGACTGCGGTAACGTTTGGCCTGTAGTACATGCCATCCTTCAGGCCGGATAAGACGCTGGCGTCGCCATCCGGCGCGAGCCACGCGGCATCAGGCATAGAGTATCGCCTGTACGCGCCAGTTATCCGACTGTTGTTCTTCATACATTTGAATAATTCTGTACCAGGACGCACCCTGTTCATCGGCTTTGAGGGCGATAATCCGCTCTACATCCTGTGGGTTTCCTGCAACATTACTGACCGAGATCAGGCCGATTTCATTCAGACCCGTTACGCAGTCAGCACTGGCGAATTCGGCAGACTGTGCCGTCGTACTCACCAGTCCGGCAGAAAGCAGCAGTGAGGATAAGGCAAGTTCTTGTTTCATCGTCAGCTCCTTATTACATACCCCGCATTTAACAGGACGCTCCATCACGGTAAACCTGTTTGTTTATTGTGCACAGGTAAACGCATAGGGACGCAAAGCAATGTAAAACTGACTAAAAATCAATCTACTGTTATTGACGATACAAAATGGCTTGTGAATACCACTGGCCGGTTACAACCGTTTCATCAACCATTAAGATAACGTAATAATCGGCTTTCGCAGCGGCGGCTTTCGCTCTGATTTCATCTATTGCATCATCCGGGGAGCCCCGAACCAGCGCGCTTACGGTCCCCATCCGCTGTAGTCCTTGCGTTTGATCGCGACGGATTTCCTGCGGGTGATCGGCGACAGGCGGCGCAGGTTGCGGCGTACCCTGCAGCACGCTACACGCGCTTAATAACAGCGCTGCTATCAATGAAGCAAACCGACGCATAACTCTATCTCGTTTCCTGATAATCATAGTGTAATGCCTTATTGATTTCCCTTTAGGGGGAATGTTCCCGAAGTGTTACCTGTCACGCGATTTTCGAATGAAAACGTTGCGAAAGCGTAACCCAGTTCTCAAACATTATGAATTATTGCGCTATCCATAAACTTGCGTTAAGTATTTCTCCGTGGCATACCGGATAAAAAGGAGAGAATAATGATAGCGATTGAAACACGACAATTAGCCGGAGGCGTCGTACTACATGCCTTCCCGGAAGGGAAACGCGCCGTGCCGCTTCCCTGTGTGGTGTTCTATCATGGCTTCACCTCCTCCAGCCTGGTTTATAGTTATTTTGCCGTTGCCCTGGCACAGGCAGGATTCCGGGTAGTCATGCCGGATGCGCCGGAGCATGGCGCTCGCTTCGGCGGCGACTCACAGGGACGAATACACCGATTCTGGCAGATTCTGCACCAAAACATGCAGGAATTTACGACGTTACGTGCGGCGATTCAGGCGGAAAACTGGCTACTTGACGGGCGGTTGGCGGTGGGCGGCGCATCCATGGGCGGTATGACGGCGCTGGGCATTATGACGCGTCACCGAGAGGTAAAATGCGGGGCCAGTTTAATGGGGTCGGGCTATTTTACCGGGCTCGCCCGGACGCTTTTCCCGCCGTTATCCCCGCAGAACCCGGCACAGCAGGCGGAATTCGACAATATCATCGCGCCGCTACGTGAATGGGAAGTCACACACCAGTTAGAGCGACTGGCCGACAGGCCGCTTCTGTTGTGGCATGGTCAGGAGGATGACGTGGTGCCTGCTATCGAAACCTTCTGGCTCCAGCAGGCACTCGCCGGGGCGAAGCTGGATAAGCATGTGACCTGTTTATGGGCCGCAGGCGTGCGGCATCGCATTACGCCAGAAGCGTTGTCGGCGACGGTAGCGTTTTTCCGACAGCATCTTTAAACGCGGAGTATGCTTACACCCTGGGCTTCAAGCTGTTGCAAAACCTGCGGATTGGCATTTTTGCCGGTAATCAGCATAGCGATCTGATCGGCGCGGCTGAACAGCATCCCCGCGCGCTCGCCAATTTTACTGCTATCGACCAGCGCGACCAGTTTCCCGACGACGCTGAGCATTTTTTGTTCCGCCATGGCGGTTAGCATATCGGTCTTGTACAGGCCATCCGCGGTTAAGCCCTTTCCGCTGGTAAACATCCAGTGGCCAGCATAGAGACTGTTTTCACTTCCCTGCGGGCTCAGGGTAATCGACTGGCTTTTGTTGTACTGACCCCCCATGATAATCACGCTGTCATGCTCTTGATCGATCAGATAATTCGCCAACGGCAGATAGTTGGTAATGATTTGTACCGGCTTCCCGCACATTTCGCGCCCCAGCAGGAAAGCGGTGGAGCCGCAGTTAATCACTACGCTTTCACCCGGGTTTACCAGCTGCGACGCCGCTTTCGCGATGCGTACTTTTTCATCGTGGTTTTGCGCCTGGTGCAGATTCATCGGCGTCCAGCGGGGCCGCTGTTGGGTAATGGCCTCTGCGCCGTTGCGCACTTTTTTAAGTTTCCCGCTTTCGTCAAGCTTGTTGATGTCGCGGCGCGCTGTCGCCGGGGAGATCCCCAGACGCTCAATCACGTTTTCGACGGTAACAAAGCCCAACTGTGCCAGCATATCCAGCAGTATTTGATGTCTTTGTGCTTCAGTCATGAGCTATTCCGATACAAATTGATTTGAAAAGATGATATTTGAAATAGCCTGGAAATACTAAAGTAAATGGAAAAAATGCCGGGTAATCCCGGCATGATATCGACTCACAGGAAGGATTTGAACGGTAGATCGGGTTCAATGGTAAAGCAATCGTCAAACCCACGCGGATAGTGGTATTCGAAATTGTCTTTATCCAGCGGCCAGGTAAACTTGCCGCCAACCTGCCAGATAAACGGTTTAAAACCATACTTCAGGCGATCTTTCTTCATTTCCCATAGCACGCGGATCTCTTGCGGATCGGCCTGGAAGTTCGACCAGATATCGTGATGGAACGGGATCACCACTTTGGTATTCAGCGATTCCGCCATGCGTAAAATATCCGCGCTGGTCATTTTGTCCGTAATACCGCGCGGGTTTTCACCGTAAGAACCAAGCGCGACATCAATTTGATGTTCGTTGCCGTGTTTCGCGTAGTAGTTGGAATAGTGAGAATCGCCGCTGTGATAGAGATTGCCGCCCGGCGTTTTAAACAGATAGTTAACCGCGCGTACATCCATGCCGTCCGGCAGTACGCCAGCGGCTTTCTGATCGGCGGGCAGGGTGATTAATGCGGTGCGGTCAAAGGCATCAAGCGCATGAATTTCAATATCTTTCACTTTCACGACATCGCCCGGTTTTACCACGATGCAGCGTTCTTTCGGCACGCCCCAGCCAACCCATAAATCCACGCAGGTCTGCGGGCCGATAAACGGAACATCATCGGCGCAATTCTGCATTACGGCAGCCGCGACATTGACGTCAATGTGATCGTTATGGTCGTGGGTCGCCAGTACGGCGTCAATCTGACGGATAGCGAAAGGATCGAGAACAAACGGCGTGGTGCGTAGGTTAGGCTGTAATTTTTTGACGCCAGCCATACGCTGCATCTGATGGCCGGTTTTCATCAACGGATTACCGTGGCTCTGTTTACCGGTACCGCACCAGAAATCGACGCATACGTTAGTGCCGCCTTCAGATTTTAGCCAGATACCGGTACAGCCCAGCCACCACATAGCGAACGTACCCGGCGCGACCTGCTCTTGCTCAATCTCTTCGTTCAGCCTGCTTCCCCACTCCGGAAACGTGCTCAGAATCCATGATTCACGCGTGATGCTTTGTACTTTACTCATCGCATTTACCTTCATGTTTGTTCAAAATGGTTCAAAACGTGATTTTTTTTGATTAATCATGACACTATTTTCTCAAGAAGGCAATGGGCTATTTTTTGACTTTTTGGCAGGAGAGAACGCAGTAAGGAGAAAATTTAATCTTGCCTGGCGTCATGGGGATGTGGCCATCTTTATGATTTTACTTATTTAATGAAAAAATGAGTTATCTATAAGTAAACCATGTATTAAGTGCGCTAATTATTTGCGCGCTACGTCACATTTAATCAAATTCAATCTTGTTGTGATTACTTTTGAAAATTACAGTGAAGGGACATTATCCTGAGCGCCTGTGACTCAGCAACCTCGTCTACCGGAGATCGTTATGGAGATCCTCTACAACATCTTTACCATTTTCTTTAATCAGGTAATGACCAATGCCCCGCTATTACTGGGTATTGTGACCTGCCTGGGCTATATCCTGCTGCGTAAAAGCGTCAGCGTGATCACCAAAGGGACGATCAAAACCATCATTGGCTTCATGCTGCTACAGGCCGGGTCCGGCATTCTGACCAGCACCTTTAAACCGGTGGTGGCGAAAATGTCTGAGGTCTACGGCATCAACGGCGCTATTTCCGATACCTATGCTTCGATGATGGCAACGATCGAACGGATGGGTGATGCGTATAGCTGGGTAGGCTACGCGGTGTTGCTCGCGCTGGCGCTGAATATTTGTTACGTCTTGTTGCGACGCATTACCGGTATTCGCACCATCATGTTGACCGGGCACATCATGTTCCAGCAGGCGGGGCTGATTGCGGTCTCTTTCTATATCTTCGGCTATTCCATGTGGACCACCATTATCTGCACGGCGATACTGGTTTCCCTGTACTGGGGTATTACCTCCAACATGATGTACAAGCCGACTCAGGAAGTGACGGACGGCTGCGGTTTCTCCATTGGTCACCAGCAGCAGTTTGCTTCCTGGATTGCCTATAAAGTCGCGCCGTTCCTGGGCAAAAAAGAGGAAAGCGTTGAAGACCTCAAACTGCCGGGCTGGCTGAACATTTTCCATGACAACATCGTCTCCACGGCGATTGTAATGACCATCTTCTTTGGTGCCATTCTGCTCTCCTTTGGTATCGATACCGTACAGGCGATGGCGGGTAAAACCCACTGGACAATCTATATCCTGCAAACCGGTTTCTCCTTTGCGGTGGCGATCTTCATCATCACCCAGGGCGTGCGTATGTTTGTCGCCGAGCTCTCTGAGGCCTTTAACGGTATCTCCCAGCGTCTGATTCCGGGCGCAGTACTGGCGATTGACTGCGCCGCTATTTATAGCTTCGCGCCGAACGCGGTGGTCTGGGGCTTTATGTGGGGCACCATCGGCCAGCTGATTGCGGTTGGCATCCTGGTTGCCTGCGGCGCTGAAGATTTGTCTGGTGATGGGGATGATCGAAATCTTTGGTTGCGTCTGGGCGGTGAAACTCACCGGTATGAGCGCCTGGATGGGTATGGCGGACTGGTCGATTCTGGCACCGCCGATGATGCAGGGCTTCTTCTCCCTCGGTATCGCCTTTATGGCCGTCATCATTGTAATTGCACTGGCTTATATGTTCTTCGCTGGCCGCGCACTGCGCGCAGAAGAAGATGCAGAAAAACAACTGGCAGAACAGTCTGCTTAATAAGGAGTTTTGATTATGACCGTACGTATTCTGGCTGTGTGTGGCAACGGACAGGGCAGTTCCATGATCATGAAAATGAAAGTGGACCAGTTTTTAACCCAATCAAACATTGACCACACGGTAAACAGCTGCGCGGTTGGCGAGTACAAAAGCGAGTTGAGTGGCGCGGATATCATCATCGCTTCTACCCATATTGCGGGCGAAATCAGCGTGACCGGCAACAAATATGTGGTTGGCGTGCGTAACATGCTCTCTCCTGCTGACTTCGGCCCGAAACTGCTGGAAGTGATCAAAGAACATTTCCCGCAAGACGTGAAGTAAGGATGCAACATGAAATTACGTGATTCACTGGCGGAGAATAATTCTATCCGCCTGCAGGCTGAAGCGAATACATGGCAGGAAGCCGTCAAGATCGGCGTCGATTTACTGGTGGCTGCCGACGTGGTGGAGCCGCGCTATTACCAGGCCATTCTCGATGGCGTTGAGCAGTTTGGCCCCTATTTTGTGATTGCCCCCGGCCTGGCGATGCCGCATGGCCGCCCGGAAGAAGGGGTGAAGAAAACCGGTTTTTCGCTGGTGACCCTGAAAAAGCCGCTGGAGTTTAACCACGAAGATAACGACCCGGTCGATATTCTGATCACCATGGCGGCGGTTGATGCCAACACTCACCAGGAAGTGGGCATCATGCAGATCGTCAACCTGTTTGAAGACGAAGCTAATTTTGACCGTTTACGCGCCTGCCGTACCGCGCAGGAAGTCCTGGATCTCATTGACCGCACCAACGCGGCAGCTTAAGAAGGAATTGAAAATGTCATTACCAATGTTGCAGGTCGCGCTGGACAACCAGACTATGGATAGCGCCTATGAAACCACTCGCCTGATTGCCGAAGAAGTCGACATTATCGAAGTGGGCACCATTCTGTGCGTGGGCGAAGGCGTGCGTGCCGTTCGCGACCTGAAAGCGCTCTATCCGCACAAAATCGTGCTGGCGGACGCCAAAATTGCCGATGCCGGTAAAATCCTCTCCCGTATGTGTTTCGAAGCTAACGCGGACTGGGTGACCGTGATTTGCTGTGCGGATATCAACACCGCAAAAGGCGCGCTGGATGTGGCGAAAGAGTTCAACGGCGACGTGCAGATCGAACTGACCGGTTACTGGACCTGGGAACAGGCGCAGCAGTGGCGCGATGCGGGCATTCAGCAAGTGGTTTATCACCGCAGCCGCGATGCGCAGGCGGCAGGCGTGGCGTGGGGCGAGGCGGATATTACCGCGATTAAGCGGCTGTCCGATATGGGCTTTAAAGTGACCGTGACCGGCGGACTGGCGCTGGAAGACCTGCCGCTGTTCAAAGGCATTCCGATCCATGTCTTTATCGCGGGGCGTAGCATTCGCGATGCCGAATCGCCGGTAGAAGCCGCACGGCAGTTCAAACGCTCCATTGCCCAACTGTGGGGCTAAGGAGCGGCTATGCTGTCGAAACAAATTCCGCTCGGCATCTATGAAAAAGCGCTCCCTGCCGGGGAGTGCTGGCTGGAGCGCCTGCGGCTGGCGAAAACGCTGGGTTTTGACTTCGTTGAAATGTCGGTGGACGAGACCGACGCCCGACTGGCGCGGCTCGACTGGAGTCGCGAGCAGCGCCTGGCGCTGGTGAGCGCGGTTGCTGAAACCGGCGTGCGCGTGCCGTCCATGTGTCTGAGCGCGCATCGTCGTTTTCCGCTCGGTAGCGAAGATGACGCGGTACGGGCGCAGGGGCTGGAGATTATGCGTAAAGCGATTCAGTTTGCGCAGGACGTCGGGATTCGCGTCATTCAACTGGTGGGGTACGACGTTTACTATCAGCAGGCCAACGACGAAACGCGTTGCCGCTTTCGCGATGGGTTAAAAGAGAGCGTTGATATGGCCAGCCGCGCCCAGGTGACGCTGGCGATGGAGATCATGGATTACCCGCTGATGAACTCCATCAGTAAAGCGCTGGGCTATGCTCACTACCTCAATAACCCGTGGTTCCAGCTCTATCCGGATATCGGCAATCTGTCTGCCTGGGATAACGACGTACAGATGGAGCTACAGGCGGGAATCGGGCATATCGTCGCGGTACACGTCAAAGATACTAAACCCGGCGTGTTCAAAAATGTGCCGTTTGGCGAAGGCGTGGTGGATTTCGAGAGTTGTTTTGCAACGCTCAAACAGAGTGGCTATTGCGGGCCCTATCTGATTGAGATGTGGAGCGAAACAGCAGAGAACCCGGCGGCAGAGGTAGCGAAAGCGCGTGACTGGGTGAAAGCGCGCATGGCCAGCGCCGGTCTGGTGGAGGCAGCCTAATGCAAAAGCTCAAGCAGCAGGTATTTGACGCTAACATGGATTTGCCCCGTTATGGACTGGTGACGTTTACCTGGGGCAACGTCAGCGCTATCGATCGCGAACGCGGATTGGTGGTGATTAAGCCAAGCGGTGTCGCCTATGAAACCATGAAGGTAGATGACATGGTGGTGGTGGATATGGATGGCAAAGTGGTGGAGGGACGTTATCGTCCTTCTTCCGATACCGCTACCCATCTGGCGCTGTATCAACGCTATCCGTCGCTTGGCGGCGTCGTTCATACCCACTCCACCCACGCCACGGCATGGGCGCAAGCGGGGATGGCTATTCCGGCGCTCGGTACCACGCACGCGGACTATTTCTTTGGCGATATTCCTTGTACCAGAGCGTTAAGCGAAGAAGAAGTGCAGGGCGAGTACGAGCTGAACACCGGTAAGGTGATCATCGAAACGCTGGGCGAGGTGGAACCGCTGCATACGCCAGGTATTGTCGTGTATCAACACGGGCCGTTCGCCTGGGGGAAAGATGCGCACGATGCGGTACATAACGCGGTCGTCATGGAGGAAGTGGCGCGAATGGCGTGGATTGCGCGCGGTATTAACCCGGCGCTGAATCCCATCGACGATTATCTGATGAACAAGCACTTCATGCGTAAGCATGGCCCGAATGCGTATTACGGGCAGAAGTGAAGTATGAGCTCCGGAATGTGAATATTATCGGGATGTCACAGGTCTAATTCCGGAGCCATCTTTCCGCGAAAAAAGCCCCCTGTTCAGGGGGCAAATCAACTATGGCTTTTTCGTTGGTTTTCCTGATGCTAGCGATAAATATTCGCGCTGGCGTGTATATTGCCATTGCTACCCGGTTCCCGGATAAATATGACGTGATAATACATTGCGTTTCGCACGTCGGCCTCTTCATTCAGCGCCAGATTGGCTTCACTTTCCGTGGCGAAGTTATGGTTGATGTAGATTACGCCTAAGCTGCGCACATCATCCATATTTCTGGCCTGATGATTATTTAACTCGACGGCTGCCGTTGCCGTTATGCCAGGCAAAAGCGCAGCCAGAAATAACATTATCCGGGCTCGCATAGAGTACCTCCTTAGCAGCGCGGTCTGGTTGGCGATATCCCCCTTTAGTGAATCGCTTCTGGTTTAATTTTAACCATAACCCGCCGCAGAGATGGCGACCTTTTCTGATGCTGTTGTTCAAAAAATTATCGCATTGTCGTTTTTTACCTGATTAACAACCCGTTGATGTATGCCGCTATGTTTAAGAAACCCTGTGTGGCAAAAAAGTACGCTGACCACAGTGTCAATTTCTCTGCCGCAACAGGCCGTTTATAGTGGCATGCGATATGAAGTTAATATCTCAGCAGCAAAATGCGACGGGACAGGCGTTACGTTCGGCACGATAAATAATTGTACAATCACCTTGAGTTTGCCCGCAGGCGCCAGTATTATAACGCGTCATTTTTCAGCCGACCTTTAACACGTTCCTTGCCTCCATGGGCTGCGGCTGACCCAGACAGGAGGCTGAATAATCCGTAAGGAGCAATTCGATGCGTCATTACGAAATCGTTTTTATGGTCCATCCTGACCAGAGCGAACAGGTTCCGGGCATGATCGAGCGTTACTCTGCTGCCATCACTGGCGCAGAAGGCAAGATCCACCGTCTGGAAGACTGGGGCCGCCGTCAGCTGGCTTACCCGATCAACAAACTGCACAAAGCGCACTACGTTCTGATGAACGTTGAAGCGCCGCAGGAAGTGATCGATGAGCTGGAAACTACCTTCCGCTTCAACGATGCCGTTATCCGCAGCATGGTTATGCGTACTAAGCACGCTGTTACCGAAGCATCTCCGATGGTTAAAGCGAAAGACGAGCGCCGTGAGCGTCGCGATGATTTCGCTAACGAAACCGCAGATGATGCTGAAGCTGGGGATTCTGAAGAGTAATTTCTGATGACCAACCGTCTGGCGTTGTCCGGCACCGTGTGCAGGGCCCCCCTTCGAAAGGTCAGTCCATCAGGAATTCCGCATTGCCAGTTCGTGCTTGAGCATCGTTCTGTGCAAGAGGAAGCCGGCTTTCACCGGCAGGCGTGGTGCCAAATGCCCGTTATTGTTAGCGGACACGAAAACCAGGCCATTACTCACAGTATAACGGTCGGCAGCCGCATAACCGTTCAGGGGTTTATTTCTTGCCACAAGGCAAAGAACGGTCTGAGCAAAATGGTTCTGCATGCCGAGCAGATTGAATTGATAGATTCTGGAGACTAGCCATATGGCACGTTATTTCCGTCGTCGCAAGTTCTGCCGTTTCACCGCGGAAGGCGTTCAAGAGATCGACTATAAAGATATCGCTACGCTGAAAAACTACATCACCGAAAGCGGTAAGATTGTCCCAAGCCGTATCACCGGTACCCGTGCAAAATACCAGCGTCAGCTGGCTCGCGCTATCAAACGCGCTCGCTACCTGTCTCTGCTGCCGTACACTGATCGCCATCAGTAATCGGTCACGGTCCATTAATACGACTTTGAGAGGATAAGGTAATGCAAGTTATTCTGCTTGATAAAGTAGCAAACCTGGGTAGCCTGGGTGATCAGGTTAACGTTAAAGCGGGCTATGCTCGTAACTTCCTGGTACCACAGGGTAAAGCTGTTCCGGCTACCAAGAAAAACGTTGAATACTTCGAAGCACGTCGCGCTGAACTGGAAGCTAAACTGGCTGACGTTCTGGCTGCTGCAAATGCACGCGCAGAGAAAATCAACGCCCTGGAAACCGTTACTATCGCGTCTAAAGCAGGCGACGAAGGTAAACTGTTCGGTTCCATCGGTACTCGCGACATCGCTGACGCTGTGACTGCGGCTGGCGTTGACGTGGCTAAGAGCGAAGTTCGTCTGCCGAACGGCGTTCTGCGTACCACTGGCGAACACGAAGTGAACTTCCAGGTTCACAGCGAAGTATTCGCAAAAGTTATCATCAACGTGGTTGCTGAGTAATCAGTCATTCTCGTTTTTGCTAGCAACGAAACGTCGGCCCAGCGCCGACGTTTTGCTTTTTTAACCCCATCGCTTTTCGACTGGCTATCTCCCCCTCTTTTCGCGATAATTAAAAATAAAACATTATTTTAATTTCTTGGTGAAAGAATGGATACCCAACGCCAGGCCTCCCCGTTTGCCCGCAAAAACGTCGTTTATGTGTGTGCCGCATTTTGTTGCCTGCTATGGGGCAGCGCTTATCCAGCCATCAAAAGCGGTTATGACCTCTTTCAGATAGCCACCGACGATATCCCTTCTAAAATTGTTTTTGCTGGTTATCGTTTTTTGTTTGCGGGTGGGTTGCTGCTACTGTTCGCGCTGCTTCAGCGTAAACCGATTGGTCGGTTTCGTCCGCGCCAGTTTGCTCAGTTGACGTTACTGGGGCTGACCCAGACGTCGCTGCAATATCTCTTTTTCTATATCGGCCTTGCGTTCACCTCCGGCGTGAAAGGCTCAATCATGAACGCGACAGGCACATTCTTCAGCGTATTGCTGGCGCACTTTATTTATCAGAACGACCGATTGAGCTACAACAAAACGCTCGGCTGTATTCTGGGCTTTGCGGGCGTCATGGCGGTGAACGTCAGCAACGGCCTGGATTTCAGCTTTAATCTGCCGGGAGAAGGCTCCGTGGTGCTGGCGGCGTTTATTCTTTCTGCGGCCACATTGTATGGCAAACGTCTCTCGCAGACGGTCGATCCGATGGTCATGACTGGCTATCAATTGGGGATTGGCGGTCTGGTACTGGTCATTGGCGGTTACGTTTTTGGCGGTACGCTGACGATACATGGCTTCTCGTCGGTGGCGATTTTAGTCTACCTGACGTTACTCTCGTCGGTCGCTTTTGCGCTATGGAGCATTTTACTCAAATATAACCGCGTGGGGATGATTGCGCCGTTTAACTTTCTGATCCCGGTTTCCGGCGCGGCTCTTTCGGCTATTTTTCTCGGCGAGAATATATTGGAGTGGAAATACATGATTGCGCTGGTGCTGGTATGTTCGGGGATTTGGTGGGTGAATAAGGTGAAGCGGTAATGCTTCACCTGAACGAATAGGGTACAGGCGGGATAAGGCGTAGCCGGCGTTACTGTGCGCGAATAAAACTGCCGTCAGGCTGACGCGTAAACAGCACCTGTTGACCGTTATCGCCATCTATCGTTAAACCTGTCACCACCCCGCTGGCATTCTGGCGAATTTTAATCATTTGACCATTTTTGAGATTACTCAGCGGTTTGCCAGCGCCTTCTACCTGCGCCATTGCATAAACGTCTGTCGGGGGCAGCCCGTGGTCACGGAACAGTTGCGCCAGAGTTTTACCAGACTCTACCCGGTACGAGCGCCACTGTTGACCGATGCCGCTATCCTGCTGGAAAGGCTGCGTCTGCGGCTGGTTTTGTTCTTCCGGCTGGCCTTCCTGGATAGGTTCCGGCGCAACGGGCGCCACCTGATCCGGATCGTTTTGCGGCGCGACCAGCTGCGCCTGAAGCTGGGCCTCCGTCGGCGGCTGTGATTGCGATTGCAGATCCAATTGCGCTTCCCGCGTGACGACAGGCGAGTCGCTGGTCTCGCTGGCGGGCAGCAGGAAACCGATCACCAGCACGATAGCGGCAATGATAATGCCACGACGATGCATAGGCGGCAGCGGCTCCATGATGCGAAAATTATCCGGCGCGTGCCAGATTTTCGCCAGGGTTGGTTTTAATTCAAAGCGCCCGGGCATGGTTTACCTCCTGCTCCGCATCTCGTTCCTTAATCATAGAGTATAGATGGCTAACGCTATGATACTGGTAGTGCTATCCGCTTTCGTGACATCAATACGGATAATCTATTGTTTCTTTTTCCCTGCGATTTGTCATCCTCCCTGAGACAAAGTTTTACCAGAAGAAGCGTGGCTGTTATGCTGCCCGCTACTTTTTTGATATCCGATGAAGGAAAAATAATGGCCACCCCGACTTTTGACACTATTGAAGCGCAAGCGAGCTACGGCATTGGTTTGCAGGTAGGGCAGCAGCTCAGCGAATCCGGTCTTGAAGGGCTGTTGCCTGAAGCGCTGGTTACAGGCATTGCTGATGCGCTGGAAGGTAAACACCCGGCGGTTCCTGTTGATGTGGTGCATCGTGCGCTGCGTGAAATTCATGAGCGTGCGGACGCGGTGCGTCGTGAGCGTTTCAAAGCGATGGCGGCCGAAGGCGTGAAATACCTGGAAGAAAACCGCGAAAAAGACGGTGTGAACAGTACTGAATCTGGTTTACAGTTCCGCGTTCTGACGCAGGGCGAAGGCGCGATTCCGGCGCGTACCGACCGCGTACGCGTGCATTACACCGGTAAGCTTATTGATGGCACCGTATTTGACAGCTCCGTCGCGCGCGGCGAGCCGGCTGAATTCCCGGTAAATGGCGTGATCGCCGGCTGGATTGAAGCGCTGACTCTGATGCCGGTAGGTTCCAAATGGGAACTGACTATCCCACAGGAGCTGGCCTATGGCGAGCGTGGGGCCGGGGCATCTATTCCGCCATTCAGCACCCTGGTGTTTGAAGTGGAACTGCTGGAAATTCTCTAAGCGCCCCGGGTTTGCCGGATGATGGCGTAAACGCCTTATCCGGCAACCCTGACTTCAGCAGATGCCAATATTTTATTTTGCAAATGGCGTCGTTACGTGTATTTTTGTGAGCTAATTCGCATTATCAAAGTGATATAACACTCATTTTAAACATAAAATTAACATTGTATTTGAATCTGAGTATTCATCCCGCCGATTCTTACCTAATATCGATGAGTCCTGATAACAGGATCGTCGTATCATAGACCAAAGGCCGTAGAGCCCGCACAACACAGACAGGTACAGGAAGAAAAACATGGTAGATCAGGTAAAAGTCGCAGCCGACGAACAGGCTCCGGCTGAACAGTCGCTACGGCGCAATCTTACAAACCGTCATATACAGCTTATCGCTATTGGCGGCGCTATTGGTACCGGTCTGTTTATGGGATCGGGTAAAACGATCAGTCTCGCCGGACCGTCGATCATTTTTGTATATATGATCATCGGTTTTATGCTTTTTTTCGTGATGCGCGCCATGGGGGAATTGCTGCTCTCGAATCTGGAATATAAATCGTTTAGCGATTTTGCTTCCGACCTGCTTGGCCCCTGGGCGGGATATTTCACCGGCTGGACGTACTGGTTTTGCTGGGTGGTGACCGGTATGGCTGACGTGGTGGCGATTACCGCCTACGCGCAGTTCTGGTTTCCCGGCCTTTCCGATTGGGTCGCCTCGCTGGCGGTAGTGATCCTGCTGCTAAGCCTCAACCTCGCCACCGTTAAAATGTTTGGTGAAATGGAATTTTGGTTTGCTATGGTCAAAATCGTCGCCATTGTGGCGTTGATTGTGGTCGGGTTGGTGATGATTGCGATGCACTTTAAATCGCCGACAGGCGTTGAAGCGTCTTTCGCGCATCTGTGGAATGACGGCGGCTGGTTCCCGAAAGGTATTAGCGGGTTCTTTGCCGGTTTCCAGATTGCGGTGTTCGCTTTCGTGGGCATTGAGCTGGTTGGTACTACCGCCGCAGAAACTAAAGATCCGGAAAAATCGCTGCCGCGCGCGATTAACTCAATACCGATCCGTATCATCATGTTCTACGTCTTTGCGCTGATTGTCATTATGTCGGTGACGCCGTGGAGTTCCGTGGTGCCGGATAAGAGCCCGTTTGTTGAGCTGTTTGTACTGGTGGGTCTGCCTGCCGCTGCGAGCGTGATCAACTTTGTTGTGCTGACCTCGGCGGCGTCTTCCGCCAACAGCGGCGTCTTCCGCCAACAGCGGCGTCTTCTCGACCAGCCGTATGCTGTTTGGCCTGGCGCAAGAAGGCGTGGCGCCAAAAGCGTTCGCTAAGCTATCGAAACGCGCGGTACCGGCGAAAGGCCTGACCTTCTCCTGTATCTGCCTGCTGGGCGGCGTGGTTATGCTGATGGTCAACCCGAGCGTGATTGGCGCATTCACCATGATCACTACGGTTTCGGCCATCCTGTTTATGTTTGTCTGGACCATCATTCTGTGTTCATACCTGGTGTACCGCAAAAAGCGTCCCCACCTGCATGAAAAATCCATCTATAAGATGCCGCTCGGTAAGCTGATGTGCTGGGTCTGCATGGCGTTCTTTGCGTTCGTGCTGGTATTACTGACGCTGGAAGACGATACGCGCCAGGCGCTGATCGTGACGCCGCTGTGGTTTATCGCGTTGGGTCTGGGCTGGCTGTTGATAGGTAAGAAACGGATGGCGGGAATGCGTTAATTGTTTTGCCCGGTGGCGCTGGCGCTTACCGGGCTTACAGCGTAGCGTTGATTTGGAGGCCGGATAAGGCGCCGTTTACAGCCGCCATCCGGCAAAATGCCCGGCTGGCGATTATTCCCCGGCCAGTGCGCGTGGGAACAGCACGTTATTCTCCAGGCTGATGTGCTCCATCAGATCATCAATCATCTCATTAATGCCGTTATACATCGCTTTCCAGGTGGTGCAGGCTTCTGGCGGCGGCGTTACATTTTGGGTGACGTGTTTGATGACGTCTACCAGCTCTCCCGCCTCGTCATGCTCGCTTTCCATTACGCTTATCGGGCCCGTTGCCTGGCGACCCATACCCTGTTTGATCATGGGGAACAGGATCTGTTCTTCTTTCATCATATGGCTGGAAAGCTCTTCATGCAGCGCGGTGAGATATTTTGTCAGGCCGCGTGGGACGTTTGGCTTATCCGCGTGGACGCGTTCCACTTTGGTTGCCTGCAGGATAAGCTCCGGCAGTTGTTCGCGGTGTCGGTCATGATAGCGCACAACGATATGGTCAATAATGTCCGCCAGCGGAACGGCGCGCCAGTCTTTTTCGATGGGCTGTTCAGCCAATTGCGCCAGTTGCGCTTCAATAATGTCAATATCGACGTCGTGACGCGCGGCGGCGCGCGCCAGCGTCTGTTTTCCGCCGCAGCAGTAATCCATATCGTACTGGCGAAACAGCGCCGATGCGCGGGGAATAGAGAGCGCCAGTTCGCCTAAAGGTTGATCGCGATAAGCCATAGCCGTTACCTCATTTGCAATAACATAAGTTGTATTTTAAATGTATCTTTAAGGCGAGGCTATAACTCTTTCGGGGTGCGTATAATTTAAGCCAGTATGAAATTAGCGTTCCGTGACCGGAACGACGGTCGCTTTTTCCGGTTTCGCTCTCACGGCAATGACCACGCCCGCCACCAGGAGCGCAATGCCGCTTAACGTCAGGAATGGCGGGATTTCCTGGCGCAGAATGAAGGTATAGAGCAGTCCCGCCAACGTCTCAAAAACAATCAGCGGCCCTAAAATAACGGTTGGCAATTTTTGGCTGGCGATATTCCAGCACAGCGCGCCCACCCAGGAACACAGCACCGCGATGGCGATCATCAGACCGATAAACAGCGCGGGATGCGGGCCAAAGGGCAGGGTAAACAACGGTTTCTGGATACTCAGCCACAGACAGACCGCCGCATAGCCGATTAACGAGACCGGCAGCGTAACCAGCGCCTGCGCCGTTGCCCACATCATGGGATGTTTGTCGGGATTTTCCCGCAGCCAGCGGGCGTTGCGCAGCGCATACCATGCCCAGCACGCTACGGAAATCAGCGCCAGCACAATGCCTGAACCATAGCGCCAGCCGCTAACATCGGACAATCCCTGACTAAGTTCAGCAATATTGACGCACAGCAGGCCAAAACCGATAAGCGCCAGCGCGGGCGCTAAACGCCGCCAGGATAATCTGCCGTCTCGTTGGCTATAGAGAACGTTAGCGAAAAGCGGAATGACGACCGGCAATGTCCCGATGATCATCGTCGAAACCGGCGCGCCGGTTCGCTGAATGGCGCTGGCGAGGCAGGCGTAATAGATTACATTGCCCATCAGGGTCAGCGACAGGGCGGTGGACCAGTCTTTGCGCGTTAACTGGCGTAACCGCGTGCGGCCTAACCAGGCAATCGGCAGGGCAATCAGCCCCAGCGCCAGATAGCGTCCCATTGACTGTAAGAGGGCCGGGTAATCCGGCACGATTAACGGGCCGACGAAAATCAATCCCCACATTAGCCCTGCCAGCAGGGCGTATAGCACGCCGCTAATCATCAGATTCTCCTCATAAACCGTTCCGTCATTATCAGAGAAGGTCTATGAGGATGCCACATAAATTAACTAAATTTTAACACTTACAGTACGGAGCGAAGGCTTTCTGTGAGCGTCGTCGTCGGGCGACCGATGAGTTTACGCAGCGTATGGCTGTCATCAAACAAGCCGCCTTTCGCCGCGCCAGCGTCAGAATTGGCCAACATATCCGCCAGTCCGTCAGGCAGGCCTGCGCCTTTTAACGCGGCGGCAAAATCGACTTCGCTCAGGTTCTGGTAGACGATTTTTTTTCCGCTCTGATGAGTAAGTTCATCCGCCAACTGGCGTAATGTCCAGGCGTCATCACCCGCCAGCTCGTAGACATTCCCGGCGTGACCCTCTTCACGGATGACGCGCGCGGCGGCGGCGGCATAGTCAGCGCGCATTGCGGAGGCGATTTTCCCTTCTCCCGCTGCGCCAATAAAGACGCCATGCTTCAGCGCGGCAGGGACGCTCGCCAGGTAGTTTTCCGTATACCAGCCGTTACGTAATAGCGTGTGAGGAATACCTGACTCAGCCAGTATCTTTTCCGTTTCAATATGTTCATCGGCGAGCGCCAGCGGCGATTTATCCGCATGTAGCAGGCTGGTATAGGCGATGAATTTCACCTTCGCGGCAATGGCGGCCTGAATAACGTTGCGGTGCTGCGCGGTGCGTTGTCCCACTTCGCTGGATGAAATGAGCAGCAGTTTATCAACGCCCTGTAAGGCGGTGGTCAGCGCGGCTTCGTTAGCGTAATCCGCCTGGCGAACGGCAATCCCGCGCTGACTGAGCGGGGCGGCTTTTTTCGGGTTACGGACGATCGCGATGAGGTGACTGGCGGGCGTCGTTTTTAGCAGGTTTTCAATAACGTGTTGGCCCAGTTGGCCTGTTGCGCCAGTGATAGCAATCATGGTGAACTCCTCAGTGTTGGTCTTGTGTTTTATTACGCTACCACCTAAACTTACTTTTAGTAAGTACGTACAAAAAGGTAAGTATCAATGCGCGCTCATACTCTTTCCCGGCAGTTGCGTGAAGGCAATCTCTTTGCTGAACAGTGCCCGTCCCGTGAGGTGTTAAAACATGTCACCAGTCGCTGGGGCGTACTGATTCTGGTCGCGTTACGCGACGGTACACACCGTTTTAGCGACCTGCGCCGCAAGATGGGAGGCGTGAGTGAAAAGATGCTGGCGCAGTCGTTACAGGCGCTTGAACAGGACGGATTTCTCAACCGGGTGTCATATCCAGTTGTTCCGCCGCATGTGGAGTACAGCCTGACGCCGCTTGGCGAGCAGGTGAGTGATAAAGTCGCCGCGCTGGCGGACTGGATAGAACTGAATTTGCCCCAGGTATTGGCGCAGCGGGACCGTTTATCAGATGACGGCTAGCGCTTTATTCGGCCTGCCAGTCAGGCCGAATAAACGCAGCGCCATACGGGACACACGTTACTTGCTTAAATCCACCTGATAAATGGCAAAACCGATATCATCGACGGCAACCTTCTTCATCGGATACTGCCCTTTCGCTTTAATGAAGGCAGCGGCTTTATCGCCTGGCGATGTTTCAAAGCGGATATCCAGCGCCGTATCGCTGTGGATTGGCGCCAGACGCCAGTTATTATCCGCCGCCGGATGGATTTCGCCCGCGCGTTTTGACTCTGCGCCAATCCATGCCGCCAGCACGGCGCGATTTTCATCCGGAGACGCAAAGGCGATATGGCTGTCGCCCGTGCCGGCAAACTTGCCGCCGTAAGCGCGATAGTTATTCGTGGCGACCAGGAACGTAGCGTTCGGGTCGACAGGCTTACCGTTAAAGGTCAGGTTTTCAATACGTTCCGCCTGCGGATTCACCATCTGGCATTCGCCATCATAGCGGGCGGGCTGTGACACATCGATTTGATAATTCACGCTGTCAATGACATCGAAATTATAGGTGCGAAAGCCATCCCAATTGATCAACGATTGCGGTTTGTTGCTGTGAATATCAATCTGATTAAATTGTCCGGCAGAACATTCCAGCCACTCTTTTACCTCCTTGCCGCTGGCTTTCACCACCACCAGCGTATTCGGATAGAGATAAAGATCCGCGGCGTTACGGAAGGTCAGCTGGCCTTTTTCCACCTCGACAAAGCTGGCAGGATCGTTCTTACGCCCGCCAACTTTAAACGGCGCGGCGGCGGACAGCACCGGCAGTTTCGCCAGATCCGGATCGCCCTGAATAAAGTGTTCCACATACGCTTTTTGCGCGTTATTCACCACCTGTACGGTAGGATCGTCCTGCACCAGAGCAAGATAACTGTACATATTATCGGCGGATTTGCCGATGGGCTTGCTGACAAACTCGCGGGTGGCATCGTGATCGGCTTTCAGAATACCGACCAGCTTACTGTCTTCCGCCGCCAGCGACTTTTTAGCGGCGGCGTCGTAAATAGGCCGCGCTTCCGCTTTCGCCTGCGTAACCTGCCATTTGCCGCTGTCGTTGTTGAGTACCAGATCGACCACTCCCAGATGGTCGCCCCACATGCCAGGCATTACCGCAGGAATGCCGTTAAGTGTACCTTTGGCGATATCCGCGCCTTTGATGTCGGCAAAATCTTTACCGGGGAAGACGGCATGAGCGTGGCCAAACATAATCGCGTCGACGCCGGGAACTTCGCTGAGGTAATAAACCGAGTTTTCCGCCATGCTGTGGTACGGATCGGCAGAAAGGCCTGAGTGAGCAATGACTACCACGATATCAGCGCCTTTCTCGCGCATTTCGGGCACATATTTCCGGGCGGTTTCCGTAATGTCATTGACGGTAACTTTGCCGCTCAGATTCGCTTTATCCCAAATCATGATTTGCGGCGGAACAAAGCCGATATAGCCGATTTTCAGAGTTTGCGGGTTGCCGTCTTTATCAATAACGCTCGTCTCTTTAATCAGATAAGGCGTAAAGAGCGGTTTTTGGGTTTTAACGTCGATAATATTGGCGTTAACATAAGGGAATTTCGCGCCAGCCAGCGCGTTATGCAGATAGTTCAGACCATAATTAAACTCATGGTTGCCGAGGTTTCCAACCGCGTAATCCAGAGTGTTGAGCGCTTTATAGACCGGGTGAACATCACCGTCTTTGAGCCCTTTTGCCGCCATATAATCGCCCAGAGGGCTCCCCTGAATCAGGTCGCCGTTATCCACCAGCACGCTGTTTTTGACTTCATTTCGGGCGGCATGAATCAAACTTGCGGTACGTACCAATCCGAATTTTTCGGTTGCGGTATCCTTGTAATAATCGAAATCCATCATGTTGCTATGTAAATCAGTAGTTTCCATGATACGGAGATCGACGGTGGCCGCATTCACGCTGGCGGCGATCAGCGTAGCCAGAAGCGTTGCACTAAACTTAATCATCAGAGGCACCTTTTAAGAACGCAATAGAAAAGCCGGATAGTGAAAAATAGCGATGGTAAACAGTGAAACCCGATATCGTTCCGACCGTCGCCAGAAGAAGGCGAAACCGCCCCATCCGGCCGATTTTTTGCGAGTGTTCACAGAAGGGGGAATCATGCCATGAAAGGTATTATCAAAACCGCAGACGGTATCACAGTTGGCGGAACCCTTAACGATCGGGTATAAGTAAAACAACGAGTTAACGCCCCTGTCATAAAGAGGTGGAGAATGTTAGAACAAGTATGCCAGCTTGCACGGAACGCGGGCGATGCCATTATGCAGGTTTATGATGGAGCCAAACCGATGGAGTACGCCCGCAAGCAGGACGATTCTCCAGTCACTGCGGCGGATATCGCCGCACATACCGTGATTCTCGAAGGGTTACGCACGCTCACGCCGGATATTCCGGTGCTTTCAGAAGAGGATCCGCCCGCCTGGGAAGTGCGCCAGCACTGGCAGCGTTACTGGCTGGTCGATCCGCTCGACGGCACCAAGGAGTTCATCAAGCGCAATGGCGAATTCACGGTCAATATCGCGCTGATTGAGCAGGGCAAGCCGGTGTTGGGCGTGGTCTATGCGCCGGTGCTGAAAGTGATGTACTACGCGGCGGAAGGTAAGGCCTGGAAAGAGGAGTGCGGGGTGCGTAAGCAGATTCAGGTCCGGGATGCCCGCCCGCCGCTGGTGGTGATTAGCCGTTCGCATACGGATGATGAACTCACCGAATATCTCCAACAGCTTGGCGAACATCAGACCACCTCTATTGGTTCCTCGCTGAAATTCTGCCTTGTGGCGGAAGGCCAGGCGCAGCTTTACCCCAGATTTGGGCCGACCAGCGTCTGGGACACTGCCGCAGGTCATGCCATTGCCGTTGCAGCCGGGGCGCACGTTCACGACTGGCAGGGAAAAACGCTGGACTATACCCCTCGTGAATCGTTCCTTAACCCCGGCTTCCGGGTGACTATTTACTGAGGAGCTTATGCAGCAGGTCGACCACCTGCTGTACCTCTTGCTGGGTTAACGCGCCATCTTTCACCCATTGAACCCGACCGTCTTTGTCAAGCACGATGACGGCGGACCCTTCTTCTTTTAATTGCCAGGCGTTACGCGCCACGCCATTGCTGTCGACAATAAATTGCGACCACGGGTAGAGCTTTTTATTACTTTCTATACTGCTACGCACGAACATACCGGAGCCTGGGATCGCATCATCGGTGTTCACAATTGTGGTCGTCTGGTATCTGTCATGCGGGAGCTTGGCTGATTTAATCGCTTCAATCAGCGTGGCGTTTTTTTCCTTCGCTGACGTTCGACCCGCAATGTGCAGCAGGACGCGCACTTTTCCCGCCAGCTGCGCGCTATTCCAGTTTTTATAACTAAACTCATCTTTATTCAACGTCAGTTCGCCACGATCGGCAATGCCTACCGGCGGCACCCGTTGGTTATCTTCAAGGTTATGCGCACAAGCCATTATGGGGAGTAGCAGACACGACATCGCCAGAATTTTACGTAGGGTCATGGTCATTCCTTCTTTATTTTTTTGCAGGTGATCCGACCACTTTGGGCCGACAGTTAATCATATGTGCGATTGATGCTTTTTCCCGCAAAGGGGATGCCAGTTTGCGGGCGGGCGCACACTTCCTGTGAAAAATGAAGGCATATACTGAGAAAAATGAGCTGATGTTTAGATAATTCTGAATAACTGTAATCAAAAGGTAAATATACTTATGCACACTGGAAACGACGTAGATATGGTCTATAGTCATATGGCATTAAAATTTGCGCCTTAAAACTGTTGGGCTGATTGTGGCACCGCAAGGGCGTAATACTCTGCAGGAGACAACAATGAAAATTTTCCAACGCTACAACCCGCTACAGGTGGCGAAGTACGTGAAGATCCTGTTCCGTGGACGGTTATATATCAAGGATGTTGGCGCTTTTGAGTTCGATAAGGGTAAGATTCTTATCCCAAAAGTGAGAGACAAGCAGCACTTGTCTGTGATGTCTGAAGTTAACCGTCAGGTTATGCGTCTGCAAACTGAGATGGCGTAACCAAAAGTGCTATGCAGTAGGTTAAAAAAGTAAAAAAAAACGGCTCCTGAATCAGGAGCCGTTGATGTTTCTGGCAAACGTATTTCAGGCCGCGCTGTCTTCTTTACCTTGCGCATCGGGCAGTTTCGGCGCCGGTACGTTGCTTTTATTGTCGAGACGCGTCACCAGCAACTGATCGATACGGTAGTTGTCGATATCCACCACTTCAAATTTGTAGCCGGAAAACTTCACCGAATCAGTACGTTTTGGGATCTTGCGCAGCATAAACATCATAAAGCCGCCAATGGTTTCATAGTTGCCGGATTGCGGAAACTCATCGATATCCAGCACGCGCATGACGTCGTCAATCGGCGTGCCGCCGTCAACCAGCCAGGAATTTTCATCGCGCGCCACAATTTGCTCTTCCAGTCCCTGGCCGACCAGGTCACCCATTAGCGTGGTCATCACATCGTTCAGCGTAATGATACCGACGACCAGAGCGTATTCATTCATAATGACCGCGAAATCTTCGCCCGCCGTTTTGAAACTTTCCAGCGCCTCAGAAAGGGTCAGCGTATCCGGCACAATCAAGGTATTGCGAATTTGCACGCCGCTATTCAGCGCCATACTTTGGTTCGCCAGCACGCGATTCAGCAGATCTTTGGAGTCTACATAGCCGATGATGTGGTCGATATCTTCATTACACACCAAAAATTTTGAGTGCGGATGTTCGGCGACCTTTTTCTTCAGGCTTTGTTCGTCTTCGTGCAGATCAAACCAGATGATACTTTCGCGCGACGTCATAGAAGACGGTACGGTGCGGGATTCAAGTTCAAACACATTTTCAATCAGTTCGTGCTCTTGCTTGCGCAAGACGCCCGCCAGCGCGCCGGCTTCCACCACTGCGTAAATATCATCAGAAGTAATGTCGTCTTTCCGCACCATTGGAATTTTGAACAGGCGGAAGATGTTGTTTGCCATGCCGTTAAACAGCCACACCAGCGGGCGAAAAACGAACAGGCAGAAGCGCATCGGGTTGATGATACGCAAAGCCACAGCTTCTGGCGCAATCATACCGATGCGTTTCGGGGTTAAATCCGCGAACAGGATAAACAGCCCCGTCACCAGCGAGAAAGAGAGAATAAAGCTCAGCTGCTCGGAGAGTTCTGGCGACATATAGTGCGAGAAAAGGGCGGAAAAGGCGGGCGAAAATGCCGCATCGCCGACGATACCGCCAAGAATAGCGACGGCGTTCAGGCCAATTTGCACAACGGTGAAAAACATGCCGGGATTTTCCTGCATTTTCAATACGCGTTGTGCGTTGATACTGCCTTCATCAGCTAATAACTTAAGTTTAATCTTACGTGATGCGGCAAGCGAGATCTCGGAGATGGAGAAGAACGCACTTACAGCGATCAGGCAGAATATAATGAATATACTGTTTAACATATCTTATCCGGCGAAACGCCAGATCCTCGGAAGGGAAGTTTATAAATCCGTGTGGTAACGTTTAATGAAAACCGGCTCGTAGCAGTGAGCCGATAAGTTCAGGGCTAGTATAGCGTAAGCTACTGTAAAGTCGCCAGAGGGTTCATTTTCAACTCCGACAAGTTCCCCCTACGCCAGCGTCGTCACGCGTCAGGCGGCAGGCAAACGCCGATCCCGCCAATCCCGCAGTAACCGTATGGATTTTTGTGCAGATACTGTTGGTGTTCATCCTCGGCGTAGTAAAACGGCGTCGCATGGGCGATTTCCGTGGTAATAGGGCGATGGTCTCCGGCGGCGGCCATTGCCGACTGAAAGCGCTCGCAACTGGCGTGAGCGGCGGCATTCTGTTCCGGCGTTAAGGGATAAATCGCAGAACGGTATTGCGTACCGTGATCGTTACCCTGTTGCATCCCCTGCGTCGGATCGTGATTTTCCCAGAAGATCTGTAAAAGCTGCTCATAACGGATAACGGCAGGATCGTACACTATCCGTACTGCTTCGGCATGGCCGGTCTGCCCGGAGCAGACTTCCCGGTAGGTTGGATTAGGCGTGTAACCGCCTGCATACCCTGCTGCGGTGCTATATACGCCGGGCAATTGCCAGAATAAACGTTCTACGCCCCAGAAACAGCCCATCGCGAAGTAGGCGATCTCCATCCCGGCAGGGACATTGGTCATAGAGTGTTCATTTACCGCATGCAGAGTGGCGATCGGCATCGGGGTGTTGCGTCCTGGTAACGCATCTGCTTGAGTAACCAGATGTTTTTTATCAAATAAACTCATGAGCTATTCTCCCGAAAGCGTTAATTGGCGTTAAGGTTGTAACGAGACGCATCTTTGCACACAATAACAACATTAATGTATCTGGATTTAACCATAAGAAATATTTGGGCAGTCGTCTGCTTTTCAATCGAAATTGTTGATTTTATGTTAAGCCGCGGAGCGGTAGTGTGATTTTTTCCAGGGGTGGGAATAGGGGATATTCAGGAGAAAATGTGCCACATATCCGTCAGTTATGTTGGGTTAGCTTACTGTGCCTGAGCAGTTCTGCGGTAGCCGCAAATGTTCGTCTGAAAGTCGAAGGGCTATCCGGAGAGCTGGAAAAAAACGTTCGCGCACAGCTCTCTACGATTCAGAGCGATGAGGTGACGCCGGATCGGCGCTTTCGCGCCCGAGTTGATGATGCGATTCGCGAAGGGCTTAAAGCGTTAGGCTATTACGAACCCACTATCAAATTCGACTTGCTTCCACCGCCTGCGAAAGGACGGCAGGTATTAATCGCCAGGGTTACGCCCGGCCAGCCGGTGTTGATTGGCGGTACAGAAGTCATTTTACGCGGCGGCGCGCGCACGGACAAAGATTATCTGGCCTTACTGAAAACGCGTCCGGCAATCGGCACGGTGCTGAACCAGGGAGACTATGACAATTTTAAAAAGTCGTTAACCAGCGTGTCGCTACGTAAAGGCTATTTCGACAGCGAATTCGTTAAAAGTCAGTTGGGAATTGCTCTGGGCCGCCATCAGGCGTTTTGGGATATTGATTATGATAGCGGTGAGCGCTATCGCTTCGGACCTGTCACCTTCGAAGGTTCGCAGATTCGTGATGAATATTTACAAAATCTGTTGCCGTTTAAAGAGGGTGATGAGTACGAATCGAAAGATTTGGCGGAACTAAACCGCCGACTTTCCGCTACCGGATGGTTTAATTCTGTCGTGGTGGCGCCGGAATTTGAGAAATCGCGTAAAACAAAAATTCTGCCGTTAAAAGGCGTGGTATCGCCGCGAACCGAAAACACGATTGAAACCGGGGTGGGGTACTCCACCGACGTCGGGCCGCGCGTGAAAGCGTCGTGGAAAAAACCGTGGATGAACTCCTACGGTCATAGCCTGACCACCAGCACCAGTATTTCTGCGCCGGAACAGGTGCTGGATTTTAGTTATAAAATGCCGCTGCTGAAAAACCCGCTGGAGCAATACTATCTGGTACAGGGCGGTTTTAAACGTACCGATTTGAATGATACGGAGCAGGACTCGACCACGCTTGCCGTGTCGCGTTACTGGGACCTTTCCAGCGGTTGGCAGCGGGCGATTAACCTGCGCTGGAGTTTCGACCACTTTACCCAGGGGAACGTCACCAATACCACCATGCTGTTCTACCCGGGCGTGATGATCAGCCGAACCCGCTCGCGAGGGGGGCTGATGCCAACCTGGGGCGATTCGCAGCGCTACTCGGTAGACTATTCGAATACGGCCTGGGGCTCCGACGTGGATTTCTCCGTGCTGCAGGCGCAAAACGTCTGGATTCGGACTTTGTACGATCGCCACCGTTTTGTGATGCGCGCCAATTTGGGCTGGATAGAAACCGGTGATTTCGACAAAGTTCCGCCGGATTTACGTTTCTTCGCCGGGGGCGACCGCAGTATTCGCGGCTATAAATACAAATCTATTTCGCCTAAAGATAGCGACGGCAATCTTAAAGGCGCCTCAAAACTGGCAACCGGATCGCTGGAGTACCAGTATAACGTCACCGGCAAATGGTGGGGGGCAGTGTTTGTCGATAGCGGCGAGGCGGTGAGTGATATTCGCCGTAGCGATTTCAAAACCGGGACCGGGGTCGGCGTGCGCTGGGCGTCGCCGGTTGGGCCTATCAAACTCGATTTTGCCGTACCGGTCGGCGACAAAGACGAACACGGTTTACAGTTTTATATCGGTCTGGGGCCTGAATTATGAGTTTATGGAAGAAAATAAGCCTCGGCGTGTTGATTTTCATTGTGGTGTTACTGGCGAGCGTTGCGTTTCTGGTCGGGACGACGACGGGGCTGCATCTGGTATTCAGTGCGGCGAACCGCTGGGTGCCGGGGCTGGAGATTGGGCAGGTCACCGGCGGCTGGCGGGACTTATCGTTAAAAAATATCCGCTATGAGCAGCCGGGCGTTGCGGTGAATGCGGGCGAAATTCATCTGGCCGTCGGGCTTGATTGCCTGTGGCGCAGTAGCCTGTGCGTCAATGATCTGGCGCTAAAAGACATTAATGTCGCTATCGACAGCAAAAAAATGCCGCCTTCCGAACCGGCGCAAGAAGAGGAAGAAAGCGGACCGCTGAACCTCTCCACCCCCTGGCCCATCACTCTGTCGCGCGTGGCGTTGAATAACATCAATATCAAGATTGATGACACTACCGTTTCGGTGCTGGATTTTACCTCCGGGCTGGCATGGCAGGAGAAAAACCTGACCCTGAAACCGACGCGGCTTCAGGGATTGCTGATCGCGCTGCCGAAGGTCGCTGACGTGGCGCAGGAAGAGGTGGTTGAACCCAAAATCGAGAAACCTCAACCGGATGAAAAGCCGCTTGGCGAAACGCTAAAAGATCTGTTTGCAAAACCGGTAATGCCGGAGATGACCGATGTTCACCTGCCGCTCAATCTGAATATCGAGTCGTTTCGCGGCGAGCAGCTACGCATCACCGGCGATACCGATCTGACGGTGCGCACGATGCTGCTTAAAGTCAGCAGTATCGACGGTAATATGAAGCTGGATACGCTGGATATCGACGCCAACCAGGGCACGGTGAAAGCCTCCGGTACGGCGCAGCTCGCCAATAACTGGCCGGTTGATATTACGCTCAACAGTACGCTGAATATCGATCCGCTAAAGGGTGAAAAGATAAAACTCAAGGTCGGCGGCGCGTTACGCGAACAACTGGAGGTCGGGGTGAACCTTTCCGGGCCGATGGATGTCGCGCTTCGCGCCCAGACGCGGCTAGCGGAGGCCGGTTTACCGCTCAATCTTGAAGTCGTCAGCCAACGCATTGCCTGGCCATTGACGGGTGATACCCAGTTTCAGGCTGACGATCTGAAGCTCAAACTGAGCGGTAAGATGACCGACTATACGTTGTCGATGCGAACCGCCGTGAAAGGACAAGATATTCCGCCGGCGACCATCACGCTGGATGCTAAAGGGAATGAGCGGCAGATTAATCTCGATAAACTCACCATCGCCGCTCTGGAGGGAAAAACCGAACTGAAAGCGCTGGTGGACTGGCAGCAGGCGATTAGCTGGCGTGGCGAACTGACGCTGAATGGCATCAATACCGCTAAAGAGATCCCGGACTGGCCCGCGAAGCTTAACGGCGTCATGAAAACCAAAGGCAGCCTCTACGGCGGTACCTGGCAGATGGATGTTCCGGAGCTCAAGCTGACCGGCAATGTGAAGCAGAACAGCGTTAACGTCAACGGGACGCTAAAGGGCAACAGCTACATGCAGTGGACGATCCCGGGGCTGCACCTTGCGCTGGGCCCAAACAGCGCCGATATAAAAGGCGAGCTTGGCGTTAAGGAGCTGAATCTTGACGCCGCCATCGATGCGCCAGGGCTGGATAATGCGCTGCCAGGGCTGGGCGGCATGGCAAAAGGAATCGTTAAAGTCCGCAGTACGGTAGAAGCGCCGCAGCTGTTGGCGGATATCACCGCCCGCGGTCTGCGCTGGCAGGAGCTGTCTGTCGCCCAGGCGCGCATTGAGGGCGATATTAAATCCACCGATCAGATAGCGGGCCATCTCAACGTTCGCGTAGAGCGGATTTCGCAACCCGACGTTAACATCAATCTGGTGACGCTTGACGCCAAAGGCAGCGAGAAGCAGCATCAGCTACAGCTCCGTGTTCAGGGAGAGCCGGTATCCGGTCAACTCTCCCTGACAGGCAGTTTTGATCGCGAGGCGGCGCGCTGGAAAGGGACGTTAAGCGACACCCGTTTCCAGACGCCAGTGGGGCCATGGTCGTTGACCCGCGCGATTGCGCTGGACTACCGTAATAAAGAACAGAAAATCAGTATCGGGCCGCATTGTTGGCTGAACCCGAACGCCGAGCTGTGCGTACCGCAAACCATTGATGCGGGCGCCGCAGGACGGGCGGTGGTCAATCTCAACCGCTTTGATCTGGCGATGCTGAAGCCATTTATGCCTGATACCACGCAGGCCAGCGGGGTCTTTAGCGGGAAAGCGGATGTGTCGTGGGACACCACCCAGGAGGGATTGCCGCAGGGGACGGTCACGCTTTCCGGTCGTAATGTGAAGGTCACGCAGACCGTCAATGACGCGCCGTTACCGGTCGCGTTTGAGACGCTGAACCTCAGCGCTGATCTGCACAATAATCGCGCCGAACTGGGATGGCTGATTCGCCTGACGAACAATGGTCAATTCGATGGCCAGGTGCAGGTAACCGATCCTCAGGGGCGGCGCAATCTCGGCGGTAACGTCAACATGCGCAATGTCAATCTGGCGATGGTCAACCCTGTCTTTTCGCGCGGCGAAAAAGCGGCGGGAATGTTAAACGCCAGGCTACGTCTGGGCGGCGATGTGCAAAGCCCGCAGTTGTTTGGTCAGTTGCAGCTTAGCGCGCTGGATATTGACGGTAATTTTATGCCGTTTGAGATGCAGCCGAGCCAGCTCACCATGAACTTTAGCGGGACGCGTTCGACGCTCGCCGGTATCGTGCGAACACAACAAGGGCAAATTAACCTGAACGGTAACGCCGACTGGAGCCAGATTGACAACTGGCGCGCGCGGGTGACGGCGAAAGGCAGCCGGGTGCGGATTACCGTTCCGCCGATGGTGCGCCTGGATGTCTCGCCGGATGTGGTCTTTGACGCGACGCCTTCGCTGTTCACGTTGGATGGGCGTGTGGACGTTCCGTGGGCGCGAATTGTGGTGCACGACCTGCCGGAGAGCGCGGTCGGCGTCTCCAGCGATGTGGTTATGCTCAACAATGACCTGCAACCAGAAACGCCGCAGACAGCGTCTATTCCCATCAACAGTAATCTGACGGTCCACGTCGGCAACAACGTGCGCATCGACGCCTTCGGGCTTAAAGCGCGTTTGACCGGCGATTTGAAAGTCGCGCAGGATAAGCAGGGGCTGGGGCTGAATGGTCAAATCAATATTCCTGACGGCCGATTCCGCGCCTACGGCCAGGACCTGCTTGTCCGTAAAGGCGAGCTGCTGTTCTCCGGCCCGCCGGATCAGCCGCTGCTCAATATCGAAGCGATCCGTAACCCTGACGCCACCGAAGACGATGTCATTGCGGGCGTGCGTGTCACAGGCACTGCTGATGAACCCAAAGCGGAAATCTTCTCCGATCCGGCGATGCCGCAGGCTGAAGCGCTTTCTTATCTGCTGCGTGGGCAGGGGTTGGACAGCAATCAGAGTGATAGCGCAGCAATGACTTCCATGCTTATTGGCCTGGGGGTTGCGCAAAGTGGTCAGGTTGTGGGTAAAATCGGAGAGACATTCGGTGTAAGTAATCTGGCGCTGGACACGCAAGGGGGGGGCGATTCGTCCCAGGTTGTGGTCAGCGGCTATGTACTGCCGGGTCTACAGGTGAAGTATGGTGTAGGGATATTTGACTCTCTGGCGACGCTCACGTTACGTTATCGCCTGATGCCTAAGCTATATCTGGAAGCAGTGTCTGGCGTAGATCAGGCACTTGATTTGCTCTATCAGTTTGAGTTTTAGCAATGCGAATATTTGTCTATGGCAGTTTACGACAGAAACAAGGCAACAGTCACTGGATGACCAATGCCCAATTGCTTGGCGATTACCGTATCGATAACTACCAGTTGTATAGTCTGGGCCACTATCCAGGCGCAGTTCCGGGAAACGGAGCGGTATACGGTGAAGTTTATCGAATTGATAACGCCACGCTGGCCGAACTTGATGCTTTGCGCACCAGGGGCGGTGAATACGCACGCCAGTTAATCCAGACGCCTTACGGCAGCGCATGGATGTATGTATATCAACGTCCTGTTGATGGGTTAACTCTGATTGAAAGCGGTGACTGGTTAGACAGAAACCAGCCCTGAACTGAACACGCCACCCTCGGGTGGCGTTGTTTTTTTACATTCTGGCTGATGACGCTAGCGCCGGGCATGGTGAGCTCTTATTCTGCCGTAGATCAATAATGACGCGCCGCCCAGGATAACAATGCATCCGAGAACCATAAATCCCTGCATATAGCTGCCGGTTGTCCGGTAAAAATAGCCGACCATTAGGCCTGCCAGCGTACCGCCGCCGCCGGCGCCGATGCCATTAATAATACCGGAGGCTGGGCCAATCGCATGGGGTTTAACGTTCGACTGGATAATCGACCAGATATTGGGGGTAAAGCTGGCGGCATAATAACCCATCGCCAGGGTAATGAGCGTGATTTTAAAGCCTGGCGCATCGACAAATGGCAGGAGAAATAACATCACGCCGGGGATTAGTAGGCCCAGTGAAGCAATAAGTACACGCTTTTGTGTTTTATCACTGATCCATGAGATAGGGATTGCCAGTATAACCGCAGTCAGATAAGGCAGAGAACTGACCAATGCTTTACTGAATCCGGTATAGCCGAGAGAATTGACAACCATGGGGATCCATAACGTAATTCCCCAGAACAACATCCCTTGAGTAATGTAGGTAAAAATAAGAAGTAGGAAGGGGGTTCCGCCCAGCGATTCCAGGGTAAGCTTAGTTTTCTCTGTTGGCGCCGGCGCACGATAATAAGGCGCTTCTTCCTGTTTTTTCAGCATTGTTATATAAAGTGGAACCACAACAACAATGCCGATCACACCAGTGATAATAAAAACATTTCGCCAACCGAAGGCAGCATCCAGCGGGGACAAAATCATAAATCCCAGTCCTAATGCCAGGAACTGTCCATAATACTGAATAATACTATTCGCCTGCGTCCGTTCTTTGTCTGAAAACCAGTCGCTGGCGAAGCGGGACTGCTGCGGCCAATAAATGCCTTCGGTAATGCCAAGCACCAGCCGACAAATCAAAATAACGTACACTGACGAGGTAAATCCGACAAAAACGGTCGCAATCGACCAGATTAGCACCATCAGAATGACTATTTTTTTCGGATCGTATCGCTGGGTAAATACGCCGCCAAAAATATTTGAAAAGGCATAGCCAATAAGAAATATGGTTAATACAATGCTGGCCGTTGCGCCATCAATATTCAGGTCGTGTGTAATCGTAGGTAACGTAACGGAAAGATTAGAACGGTCAAGATAAGCAACAAAAAGGCCGAACATTAATGTCGCGCCGATCCGTAGCCATTTTTGCATTGAGGTCATTTTTCAACTCCGTTTGGCCGCGCGCCAAAATCAATTTGACGAAATAATATATCACCGGATTTTATGGTCATTTGTGGTACCAGCACATGCGTCCCCGTGAGCGTTTCACCATGAATATCGGCAAATTCAACATGCCTGTTTTTTAATTTAAAGATGGCGATATCGGCAAATGCCCCAGGGGCCAGCGTACCAATTTCTGCTGCCATACCCATTAAAACTGCTGGGGTATGGGTACAGGCGTTAATGACATCGGTAAGCGCGACGCCGAGTGCTAAATATTTCGATAAAATCCATGGTAAGGCGTAAACAGGCCAGGCGAGTTTAGTGATGGTTGAGAGATCGCTACTGATGATATCCGGAAGAAAGCCATTGGCGATGGCCCGGCGTGCCGTGTTCATTGAAAAATGGCTGCGACCATTGGCGGCATCAAATATAACGCCTCTTTCCCTTGCCTGACGGACTTCGGCTAAGACAGAGCCTTCATCAGTAAGAATGGTGCTACCTTTGCCGTGAAACGCATGAGCGATAATATCGCCGCGGCGTAGCAAGGAGACAAGTTCTTTCATGGGAACGATGGGATGAGTCGAGTGTATTGCCACGGGGCACCTTAAATCGTTGGCAATACGAAGGGATTCAGTCAGCGGTTTTAAGCCATATTCAGCAATGTCCTCAGTCTGAACCTTGAGTTTTAATCCCTGAAGAACGTTGCGATACTGGCGAAACAGCGCGTGGATCTTATTTTCATCAATATTGTCAGGATCATAATTTTCTTGTGACCAGGTTTGGCCCGGCGGCGACACGGTCAGAAACGCTTTGATTCGAACTTTGCTGGCGCAAATCACCGTTCGGTAGAAGGCATCAAAGTTTGCCGTACCGGCAGAACCTGCATCCACGACGGTGGTGACGCCATTCGGCGGCATGTACATATCAGGCCTGACGCCGCCTTCCGTCGCGTCATAAAAAACATGCGCGTGATAATCGATAAGACCGGGAGTAACGATCATGCCGTCGGCATGGATAATCCGGGTCTCCGAAGTTACAGGATATTTATCGGCATCAACGATAATATCGTTAATGATGCGTAAATTGTTAATCTCATTAATATTACGAGCGGGATCGATGATATGTCCACCGGTAATTAATATATCATTTTTCATCATAATCTCTTAAAATAGTAAATAATTATGGCAGCCCTTAAAAATATATTAAAAAGTGTGTTTTGAGCGGATGTTATGTTGGATTAAAAATACGGTTATTGGTAGGGAGAGCTTAGGATACCTTATTAAAAAGGTAATCGGGCTTATGCACTAAATAAGACTTTAGCGCTTGCTAATATTTAGGGCGTAAGTCCATGGGAGTCTGGGGGCATTCACAAAACAATTATTATCTTGAGCTTTTTAGAGAAACCGTGAGCGTATTCAACCCTTTTTAATAAAAAATAAGGTAAAGTCTTATTCATTCCGTGAATGTTAAACTAATAATGATAAAAATTGTGTTCTATTCATTAGCCAATAAAAAGGCCCTCATTACTATGAGAGCCTTTATCTTGACGATTATGTAAAAGCGAACTTATTTCTTCGCTGCGCGCTCGAAGGAGGCAACGATTTCCGCTTTAGCCGCTTCGGCGTTGTCCCAACCGTCAACTTTCACCCATTTGCCTTTTTCGAGATCTTTATAATGCTCGAAGAAATGAGTGATCTGCGCTTTCAGCTGTTCTGGCAGATCGTTCACATCTTTAATGTGATCGTACTCTTTGCTCAGTTTGGTGTGCGGTACGGCAACCAGTTTCGCATCTTCACCGGATTCGTCGGTCATTTTCAGTACGCCAACCGGACGGCAACGGATGACGGCGCCTGGCTGCAGCGGGTACGGCGTCGGGACCAGAACGTCTACCGGGTCGCCGTCCAGAGACAGGGTATGGTTGATGTAACCGTAGTTGCACGGATAGAACATCGCGGTGGACATGAAGCGGTCAACGAACAGCGCGCCGCTCTCTTTGTCAACTTCGTATTTGATCGGATCTGCGTTAGCCGGGATCTCGATAACGACGTAGATATCTTCCGGCAGTTCTTTACCCGCCGGGACGTTGAGTAAGCTCATGTCTGTTTCCTTTGAATTTATGACAAACAAGTGGCGAGTATTATAGCCAACTCACGCCGAAAGTCTTCGCTTGTTTTCGTTTCCGCCTCATCTGGCGCGTCGTTGCGGAGCATAAACGACAAAGGTTAAGAACCGGAAAAATCACGGGCCTGATAAGGCAACGCCGCCATCGGACATGTTATTGCCCAATGGCGGCTTCATGCGTTAGTCCGCATGGTGGTAAAGATTACGCGTCCGGGTATTCGCGGATAAAGCGTTCCACATCGTCAACCATATGGCGGTTGCCAACGAAGAACGAGCGGCGCTGGTGCAGGCTTTCCGGAATGATATCCAGAATACGTTCTTTACCATCGCTTGCTTTGCCGCCGGCCTGTTCCGCGAGAAACGCCATCGGGTTGCATTCATACAGCAGACGCAGTTTTCCCTGCGGATGGCTGGCGGTGCTGGGGTAGAGATAGATGCCGCCTTTCAGCAGGTTGCGATGGAAATCGGCCACCAGAGAGCCAATGTAACGTGAGGTATAAGGGCGACTTGTTGAACTATCCTCTTCCTGGCAGAATTTGATGTACTTCTTCACGCCATTCGGGAATTTAATGTAGTTGCCTTCGTTAATGGAGTAGGTTTTACCCTTTTCCGGGAAACGCATACGTTCCTGGCACAGACAGAACACGCCTAACGACGGATCGTAGGTGAAAGCGTGTACGCCGCAGCCGGTGGTGTAAACCAGCATGGTGGACGAGCCATACACGACATATCCCGCAGCGACCTGTTTGTTGCCGGGTTGCAGGAAATCTTCTTCGGTGACTGGCGTGCCGACGGGCGTCACGCGGCGATAAATCGAGAAAATCGTACCGACAGAGACGTTAACGTCGATGTTAGAAGAGCCATCCAGAGGGTCCATCAGCACCACATATTTCGCGTGTTCGCAGCCTTCAAAGACGACAATTTCGTCCTCTTCTTCCGATGCGATGCCCGCTACAATATCGCGCGCTTTTAGTGCAGCTTTCAGTTTCTCGTTCGCGAACAGATCGAGTTTCTGCTGAACCTCGCCCTGTACGTTCTCAGCACCGCTGGCACCCAGGATATCGACCAGACCGGCCTTGTTGATATCGCGGTGGATGATCTTGGCGCCCAATTTTATTGCCGACAGCAAAGCAGTGAGCTCACCGGTAGCCTGAGAGAACTCGTGCTGCTTTTCGACAATAAATTCACCTAACGTTTTCATAACACTTTCCCTGCAATTGATTGGAGTAAAGCGACCGTAACAATCTTAACAAACATTTCAGATGATGCGCTCAGGTGAATCGCGCCAGCAAAGTACAGATTTACCTGAAATGCGTTTCTCACTTGCCAGACATGTGCGTAAAATGGCTCGCAGATAAAAAAAGGATAGTGACGTATGCGCATTCATATTTTGGGAATTTGTGGCACTTTCATGGGGGGGCTGGCGATGCTGGCTCGCTCGCTTGGTCATGAAGTAACGGGTTCGGACGCCAATGTGTATCCGCCGATGAGTACCTTACTTGAGAAGCAAGGCATTGATCTGATCCAGGGTTATGACGCCAGCCAGCTCGATCCGCAGCCGGATCTGGTGATTATCGGCAATGCGATGACGCGCGGGAATCCGTGCGTGGAAGCGGTGCTGGAAAAAAACATTCCCTTTATGTCTGGTCCACAGTGGCTGCACGACTTTGTGTTGCGCGACCGCTGGGTACTGGCGGTCGCCGGTACCCACGGCAAAACCACGACCGCAGGCATGGCGACTTGGATACTGGAAGCGTGCGGGTACAAACCGGGCTTCGTGATCGGCGGCGTACCGGGCAACTTTGAGGTTTCCGCGCGCCTGGGCGAGAGCCCGTTCTTTGTTATCGAAGCGGATGAGTACGACTGCGCGTTCTTTGATAAACGTTCTAAATTTGTGCATTACTGCCCGCGGACGCTGATCCTCAACAACCTTGAGTTTGATCATGCCGACATCTTCGACGATCTGAAAGCGATCCAGAAGCAGTTCCACCATCTGGTGCGCATCGTGCCGGGGCAGGGGCGCATCATCTGGCCGGAAAACGACATCAACCTGAAACAGACCATGGCGCTGGGCTGCTGGAGCGAGCAAGAGCTGGTGGGCGAGCAGGGACACTGGCAGGCGAAGAAGCTGACTACGGATGCTTCCGAGTGGGAAGTGTGGCTGGACGGCGAAAAAGTCGGCGATGTGAAATGGGGCCTGGTCGGCGAACATAACATGCACAACGGTCTGATGGCGATTGCCGCCGCGCGCCACGTGGGCGTCGCGCCCGCAGAAGCGGCCAGCGCGCTGGGGTCATTTATTAACGCCCGCCGCCGTCTGGAGCTACGCGGCGAAGCGAACGGCGTGACGGTGTATGACGATTTTGCTCACCACCCGACGGCAATTCTGGCCACGCTGGCGGCGCTGCGCGGTAAAGTGGGCGGCACCGCGCGCATTATCGCAGTGCTGGAGCCGCGTTCTAACACGATGAAGATGGGGTTATGCAAGGATGACCTGGCGCCGTCGTTAGGGCGTGCGGATGAAGTGTTCCTGCTGCAGCCGCCACATATTCCGTGGCAAGTGGCGGAAGTCGCCGAAGCCTGCGTACAGCCTGCTCACTGGAGTGGAGATGTCGATACGCTGGCGGACATGGTGGTGAAAACCGCACAGCCTGGCGATCACATCCTGGTGATGAGCAATGGCGGTTTCGGCGGCATCCATCAGAAATTGCTGGATGGGCTGGCGAAAAAAGCTCAGAACGTAACAGCGTATTAAATGACTATGCGGTCAGCCAGCCTTGTGGCTGGCTGTTTTATATGGGGCATCTTGCCATCGAAAGCGCATTCCGCTCGCCGGGAGACGTTAAAGCAATACTGAAAAATCATTTGCCGCTCAGTATTGAAAAAGAGTAGACGCATATCCTTAAAGTAATCAGTGTAATACACTAAGAGTGTTCCGCCGGTTGCCGTATGCGGGACGAAAAGAGCCAGTTCGCAATAACAGATGAAGGTTTCGTGATTTATAAACGTCATCTTCTGCCTTTCAACGTTTGCGATGCAGCCTGGCTGCGGGCATCGTCCAGTCATAACAATGCTGATCCTGTCGCATTTATGCGGTCAGATTCAGATTGCTCAGAACCCAGCCCGCCAGCAAATTCTGTACTGAAGGTAACCACAGCGCAATTTGAATGTTGTTAACTGTATGTTCAGTTCATTTGTGCTAATATGGTTATTTACGAAATTTTCGTTCTATTAGAGTATCATGCATGTCTAAACATCAAACTCAACTTTCCTTACTGCAGGATGATATCCGCAGTCGCTATGACAGCCTTAGCAAACGTCTTAAACAAGTTGCTCAGTATATTCTGGATAACAGTAATAGCGTTGCTTTTGACACGGTCGCTTCCATCGCGCAACATGCCGATGTTCCCCCTTCGACACTGATTCGTTTTGCTAATGCGTTTGGTTTTAGCGGATTTAATGAAATGAAACAGGTATTTCGCCAGCACCTGATGGAGGAAACAGTAAGCTATACCGAGCGGGCGCGTCTGTTCAGACAGAAAAATGCGGATGAAGGGGAACCTACCCCGGAAAAGCCGGGTGAAATTCTGAAGCTATTTTCAATGGTGAATGCACAGGTATTACAACAATTACCGGTGCAGATTAAAAATGAGCAGTTGGATGCGGCGGTAAATCTGTTAGCGAAAGCCGACAATATTTATGTGATTGGATTACGTCGTTCGTTTAGCGTGGCCAGTTATTTAACCTACGCATTGCGTCATCTGGAGAGACGGGCATTTTTAATTGACGGTATTGGCGGAATGTTCTCTGAACAGCTAAGTATGGTCAGCCCCGACGATGTTGTTATTGCCATCAGCTACTCGCCTTACGCGCAGGAAGTGGTGGAATTAGTCGAGCTTGGCGCGAAACGCGGTGCGCACCATATTGCGATAACCGATAGCCAAGTCAGCCCGCTGGCAGCGTTCAGTGAAGTCTGTTTTGTGGTACGTGAAGCGCAGGTCGATGGTTTCCGTTCTCAGGTCGCGTCCATGTGTCTGGCGCAAACGTTAGCGGTTTCACTGGCGCTGGCGACGGAGTAAAAAAACAAGCCGATGATCGTATTTAGCGATCATTGGCATTGTGGTGAAACTTAATCAGAATAACGTTCGGTTTGAATTGGCTGCAGTTTTTTTCTGCGTTTTGCTAACACTACGCTCTCCATTTTCTCCAGCGAAATGCCTTTTGTTTCCGGCAGGTAACGGCAGATAAAGAAGTAACTGAAGATGCAGCAGATGGCAAATATCCACATTGGAAATGCGCCGTGGAAATGCGAAAGTAAATACGGGTTTTCATTAATCATCGGGAAGAATTGCGAAACTAAAAAGTTTGCCATCCACATAAATCCGACCGAAATACTCATTCCCTGCGACCTCATCCGGTTAGGGAATATTTCAGAAATAAGCACCCATGCGCCCACGCCCCAGGAAAGCGCGTAGAAAATCATAAAGAACAGCATACCGAATAGCGCGAAATAACCGGTTGCCTGGCTGTACAGCGCCCATGAGGTGAGCAACAAGCCGATGATGCTGCCGATAGTGCCTTTACGCATCAGCGACAAACGCCCCATCTTATCCATAATCATTGCGCCAATAATGGAACCGATAAGCTGAATCACGCCGATCCAGATTGTCTGGAACAGGGCCTCCTGGGCGCTACCGGTCACATCCTTAAGGACGATTGGCGCGTAATACATCATGACGTTAACCCCTGTTACCTGTTGCAGCATAGCGATCATGCAGCCCAGAATCAGGATGAAACGCACGTTCCCGTCGCGGTAATTGAGTTTTTGATGGGCGTTGAGTTGGTCATTTTGCAGTGAGGTTTTTATATCGGCAAGAAGATGTCTGGCATGTTCTTCGTTGGATATTTTGGTCAGTATTTTTAGCGTCTCCTCCTCGCGACCAATCATCATCATCCAGCGGGGAGATTCCGGGATTAAAAAGACTAAAATACAGAACAAAATGCAGGGAATAATACCCGCAGCAAACATATAGCGCCAGCCAAGTTCAATGAGCCAGGTATCCGCTGCAATCGATGCTATTTTGTAGTTAACGTAGAAGATCAGAATCTGACCGAAAACGATAGCGAACTGCTGCATACTTAATGCTCTGCCGCGCATGTTTTTCGGTGAGACTTCAGACATATACATCGGTGATACTGTTGCCGCCAGGCCGACTGCCAGTCCACCGATAATGCGATAAATCACAAAATGGGTGAACGTGTAGGAGAGGGAGGTGCCCACTGCGGAAATAGTGAATAACAGCTCTGAAACCATCAATGATTTCTTGCGTCCAAAACGTTTAGATAAATATCCGGCGCTAAACGAACCAATAACGCACCCCACCACAACGCAGGAAACCGCCCAGCCGGTCTCAGCAGGAGATAGATGAAAGTAGCTGGTCAGTGAACCAATCGCACCTGAAATAACAGCAGTATCGTAGCCAAATAATATTCCGCCCAATGCGGCAATCGCGCAGATGCGTAATATGTAACCCGTATTATAACAACTATCTGATGTGGACATAGGTAGATTATCTCCAGAATAAACTTCATCTATCTGTTTGAATTTAGTGAACAAATAGACAAATTCATCTTATGTCGGTCATTGCCGTAGCTCTGCCGACGATCTTATAGCTATTGAGAACTCTCGTTTCACAACCTATGTTTTAATTTCAAAACTATAAATAATGAAACTTATGTTTTGTTATGGGTATCACATTTCGAATTTCATAATCCTGGCGTTTTTTATCGTTAAGATGCTGCGTTTTGCGCAGTGTCATCCCCTATCTTGATGAATTTACTTGATTTTATTGCTTTTGTGACAGTGCCTGAACTCAATTTGTCAGGGGCCGTACTTTTTGTTCTTTCCTGGAATATCTCCATTTCGTGATCTTTTGCATGGAATTTTTCTTCTAATGAATGCAAAAATAAAATGAAAAATTTCATTGGTGTGTTGTTTCCTCAACAGGCAAGGGAGGGATTATGTCTCAGAGAAGTAAGTACAATTCGGCCTATGTGTACGTCCTGTGTTGTATTGCGGCGCTGGCTGGATTGATGTTTGGTTATTCAACGGCGGTGATTACCGGGGTGGTATTGCCTTTACAGCAGTATTACCAACTGACGCCAACCGAGACCGGATGGGCCGTTTCCAGTATCGTGATTGGTTGTATCATCGGCGCGCTGGTCGGTGGAAAAATTGCCGATAAACTGGGGCGTAAACCTGCGCTTCTGATCATTGCGATCATTTTTATCGCTTCTTCCTTAGGGGCGGCGATGAGTGAATCGTTCATGATCTTCTCCCTTTCCCGCATTGTGTGTGGTTTTGCGGTTGGGATGGCCGGAACGGCATCCACCATGTATATGTCTGAACTGGCGCCTGCTGAAATTCGCGGCAAAGCGCTGGGCATTTACAATATCTCCGTGGTATCTGGCCAGGTTATCGTGTTTATAGTCAACTATCTGATAGCAAAAGGAATGCCTGCTGATGTGCTGGTTTCCCAGGGCTGGAAGACTATGCTTTTTGCCCAAGTGGTACCCTCCATTGCGATGTTAGCGATTACGCTTTTCCTACCCGAATCACCGGCATGGTGCGCCCGTAACAACCGCAGCGAAGCTCGTTCGATAAAGGTGCTTACCCGGATCTACAGTGGATTAACGGCCACAGATGTGGCCGCTATTTTTGACAGCATGAAAGAAACCGTACGTCCACAGGACAACGTCGCCGGGGGAGAACGCACCAACCTGAAAAGCTCGCCGGTGCTCCGCTATATTCTGTTGGTTGGATGCTGTATCGCCGTTTTGCAACAGTTCACAGGCGTTAACGTAATGAACTATTATGCGCCGCTGGTGTTGCAGAACAGCAGTACCGAAGTGGTTATGTTCCAGACCATTTTTATCGCGGTATGTAATGTGGTGGGCAGTTTTATCGGCATGATCCTGTTCGACCGCTATGGCCGTATACCGATTATGAAAATTGGTACCATCGGCTCAATTGTCGGCCTGTTGATCGCGTCATACGGTTTGTACACCCACGATACAGGCTACATTACCATCTTTGGCATCCTGTTTTTTATGCTGCTGTTTGCCGTCAGCTGGAGCGTTGGCGCATGAGTACTGATTTCTGAGGTTTTCCCTGAAAAGATAAAAGGTTTTGGGATGGGGCTGGCGGTGAGCCTGATGTGGATAGCCAACTTCCTCATCTCACTGTTGTTCCCGGTCATAAATGATAACGCCTGGCTGCAGGAGACCTTCGGCGGCGCTTTCTCGATGTGGATTTTTGTCGTCTTTAATTTGGTCTGCTATGTCTTTATTTCTCGTTATGTGCCGGAAACAAAAGGGGTGCCGCTAACAGAAATTGAACGGCTGGCCGAGAACAAGCTGCGTGAAATTCAGGGGAAACGTCGCGATGTAATAGCCTGATACCTCTCCAATATTAGCGGAGAATATCCAGAGATATTCTCCGCTGGTTACACAACCTTTACTCCCTCCAGCGAGTGCGCACAGGATATACCCTGTTGAAACCTCCCCAGTGTTTACCACCTCTACGTAACTACTTGATCCATAATAATATCGGCAAATAGGGTAAGTCTTCTTCTGCATCATTATTTTATTGCGTATTCCTGGTGGAGGCCGTGCCGTAAATACGCTATATACAAAACAGGGAAATAATTTAAGAGAAGGCGGATAGCGATCTTATGAGCGTGTGTGGCGCAGAGTTGAATAAAAAAGCCAGCCGCAGAGGACGGCTGGCAAAGTACCACTCAACGAAGTGTTATCGCGGGTAGTCTGGTGAGTTAATCCACGCGTGGTTCTCTTCCCAGGTGAAACGCCATTTTCGTAGCGGGCCGGCCATCACGTTCAGATAGTAGTTATCGTAACCCGCGATGGTGGCAACCGGGTGGTAGCCTTTAGGTACTTTCACTACATCCCGGTTATAGACCGCCATACATTCATCCAGGCTGCGATCGTCGGTGTAGACGCGCTGTAAGCAGAATCCCTGAGGTGGATTGAAACGGTGATAGTACGTCTCTTCCAGATAGGTCTCCTGGCCTTCAACTGCCGTATCGTGCTTGTGCGCGGGCCAGGAGCTGGTATCGCCTTCATTAGTGTACACTTCAACGACTAGCAGGCTGTCGGCGAGCTGGCTATCAGGAAGGATGTTATGCACCAGGCGCTGATTGCGCCCTTTTCCCCGATGCTCTACCCCGACCTCTTGTGGCGAGATCAGACGTACCGGAAGCTCTCCGAATCCCGGCGCGCTGCATACGGCCAGCTCAAGGTCGGTTTCGGCTGTCACTTTCGCCTCCGTATGATGGGGGAGGTAAACCGAATAAGCCGGAATGCGTTCAAACGGACTCATGCGCTGACCAATCCGATAGAAAAAACTGTCGGCGGCCTTAACGCTGGCCAGCCCGGCAACCAGCACCAGACAGCGTTCACGCTCATCGGACGGCAGGGTTATCGACTCTCCAGCCTTCAACTGCCAGACATCAAAATCGACATACTCCCAGCCTGCATTTTGAGGGGAAATGTGTTGGATATTTCCCGACTCAGAGGTACAGGTACTCAGCAAGTTGGCCATAATCTTCTCCTTCCTGAAAGCGTATTAACCGAGAGTCGGCATACTGAACTCCGATACGATCTGCTGTCCGTTCGGCCAACGCGAGGTAACGGTTTTCATCCGGGTATAGAAGCGCACGCCATCCGGCCCATGGACGTTCAGGGCGCCAAACACCGAGCGCTTCCAGCCGCCAAAAGAGTGAAATGCCATCGGAACCGGAACTGGAATATTAATACCGACCATCCCGGCTTCAACCGACTGGGCGAATTCGCGCGCATAGTGACCGTTGGTGGTGAAAATCACGCTGCCGTTGCCGAATTCATGGGAGTTTACCGTGCTAATGGCGGTGGCATAATCCGGGACGCGCACAATTCCGAGAACCGGGCCAAAAATTTCTTCACGCCAGATGGTCATCTCAGGCGTGACGTTATCAAACAGAGTGCCGCCGACATAAAAGCCTTCAGGATATCCCGCCACGCTATAGTTGCGGCCATCCATGACCAGAGTTGCTCCCTCGCTAACCCCTTTGTCGATGTAACCCAACACTTTCTGTTGGTGAGCACGTGAAACAACCGGGCCCATTTCATTTTCATCTTTGCCGCGCAGCTCTCCCGGGCCGATACGTAGCGCCGCAATCAGCGGTTTCAGGCGTTCGATCAGACGGTCCGCCGTTTCATCGCCCACCGCGACCACTACCGGCAGCGCCATACAGCGTTCGCCCGCGGAACCAAATGCTCCGCCCATAATGGCGTTGACGGTGGCGTCCAGGTCTGCATCCGGCATGACGATTGCGTGATTTTTGGCGGCCCCGAAGGCCTGTACGCGTTTGCCATGGGCGCTGGCGGTGGTATAGATATGTTCCGCGACGGCGGAGGAACCGACAAAGCTGACGGCCTGTACACGAGGGTCGCTGGTCAACAGGCTAGCCGCCTCATTGCCACAGTGAACAACGTTAAACACGCCGTCCGGCAGGCCAGCCTCCTGCAGAAGCTGCGCCATACGTAACGATGCGGACGGCACCAGTGCGGGCGGCTTCAGGACGAAGGTATTGCCGCAAGCCAGAGCAACCGGGAACATCCACATAGGCACCATTGCCGGGAAGTTAAACGGTGTGATGCCTGCCACAACCCCAAGCGGCTGCATTAATGAAAAGCTGTCAACGCCTGAGCCGACGTTAAAGGAGTACTCTCCTTTGCTGAGGTGCGGGATCCCGCAGGCAAATTCGACAACCTCTATGCCGCGCGTCAGCTCGCCAAGCGCATCTGACCAGACCTTGCCATGCTCGCTGACGATCAGCGCCGCCAGTTCGTCCCGATGCTTTTCCAGTAATACTTTGAATTCAAAAAGGATACGTGCCCGGCGTAGCGGAGTCATTTTACTCCATGCCGGAAAAGCCTCATGTGCGCTTTGAATTGCCGCCAGCATCTCCTCTCGGGTGCTCTGGGTGACCTGACGAATTACTTTACCGGTGGCCGGATTAGTCACCGGTAGCGTCTCGCCGCTGCTGCTCAGTGTCGTTTTACCATGAATAAAATTGCCGACTGTTTCCATCTCTTTTTTATCCTCTTAAACCGATGTTGACGACGTTCTGACTGAGCGGTCACAGGAAAGCCTGGTTATCTTCAGCCTAAAACGCATACCGTATTCAATGTAAATTTTAGGATTAAAAATTTCAAATTTATTTTTATGAAATTTTATTTTGAAAATTTGACGACTGGTTTTTATACGAGGTTATGTGCAGTAAGAAATCAAAAATCTAATTAACTTATTAATTTTTATTGTTTTTATTTATTGTGGTATCAATGGTTGTCTGTTGTGACGAGGAAAGATTTGGAAAAAATTATGATCTATATAGCATTTTTGTTTCATTTGGTGTGGTATAAAAATTCAAATTTCAGGGGTGTTTCGGCACCACAGTTTCGGATATTGGAGGGTAAATCATGCGCTTGTGCTTCTGTCCTTCAGAACGAGAGAATAAGGCTCAGCCCCAGTTGGCGTATGTGAGTCAGGTCAGTGAGAGCAATGGTCCGTTTGTCCGGTTCATGCATATGCACCCACAGACCGTTGAACTGATTCTTATCACCGAAGGAGACGGGGAGTATTTCATTGGCGATCGCATCTACCCGGTTCGTAAAGGCGACCTGGTCATTTATAACAGCCAGGTGGTGCATGATGAGTATCTGGAAAGCGGGCGGCCAATTGGCACTATTTGTTGTGGGATTAACAATATTTCGTGTCCGGGTCTACGTGAGAATGCGCTAATACCGGATGATATTGTGCCGGTTATTCCACTGTATCACCATTATGCGACGGTGGAAAAACTGATGAGCTCCGTGTTTACCGTTATTAATCAGCATGCGGTAGAAGGGCCAGCAATGGCGCAGCTATTGACCCAGGTAGTACTCAAATACATTGAGGGAAATCGCCCGGTCAATATCGCAAGGACTATCGTAAAGCTAATTATTTATTATTTGAATATTAATGCTTGCTAAAATTTAATCGTCATGAGAATGGTCGCAATACTGCGGCCATTTTTTATTTGTCGGTATATTTTATGCGTTTATCTATAGCGCGAAAAGTCTGGCAATATCATTAAAGAGTGATGATTTTTTTGTGATACCTGACGCATTTATCCCACTTCTTCAACCAGGATAGATAAAGTTTTTCAGGCTACAAAAAGTAATATGTTGTCCATCAAAGGTTAATTTGCATCGCGGTATGCAGTAAAAGCGTTTCATTAAGTGGGAGCCAGCAACATGTACAATGTAAAAAAGAGCATTAAGTTGGGGATTGCGCCTATCGGTTGGCGCAATGATGATATTCCTGAGATTGGTAAAGAAAATACATATAAACAAATACTTAGTGATGCCGCGCTCACCGGTTTTTCCGGGACGGAAGTTGGCGGTTGTTATCCGCAGGATCCTGCTGAGTTAAATAAAGAGTTAATGCTTCGCGGACTGGAAATACCAGGCCAGTGGTTTTCTTCCTTTATTATTCGCGATGGTATTGCATCTGCGATGAATGCTTTTGAACAGCATTGTGCTTATTTGCAGGCAATACATGCATATGTCGCCGTTGTTTCTGAACAAACTTATAGTATTCAAGGCATTATCGATAAGTGCGTTTATACAGAGAAGCCTAACTTCAGCGACAGCGAATGGCAGCTTTTATGCGAAGGACTTAATGCGCTTGGGAAAATTGCCAATGCGCACGGGCTGAAGCTCGCTTTCCATCATCATATGGGTACCGGTGTGCAGACTCTGCCGGAAGTGGATCGACTCATGGAGAATACCGATCCGCAATTTGTACATCTGCTGTTTGATACCGGGCATATATATGTTTCTGACGGCGATGTCATGCCGCTACTGAGTAAACATTTTGATCGTATTAAACACGTTCATTTTAAAGATGTGCGTAATGAAAAACTCAAAGCATGTCGCCTCGCGAAGAAATCATTCCTCAATTCTTTCCTTGATGGTGTGTTTACCGTCCCCGGCGATGGAAATATTGATTTTAAATCCGTATTAGCTTATCTGGTCGGGCATCAATATTCTGGCTGGATTGTTGTTGAGGCCGAGCAGGATCCTAAGAAATATAACCCATTGGAATATGCGCAAAAAGGTAAAAAGCATATTGATGAGTTACTGAAAAATTATCTTTAATTGAAAAGGAAACAGAAAATGACTTTAAAAGCAGGTATTGTAGGTATCGGCATGATCGGCTCCGATCACTTAAGACGTCTGGCCAACACCGTGTCGGGTGTAGAGGTTGTTGCCGTATGTGATATCGTCGCGGGTAGGGCGCAGGCGGCGCTGGATAAGTATGCGATCGAAGCCAAAGATTATAATGACTATCACGATCTGATTAATGATAAAGACGTTGAAGTGGTCATCATTACCGCATCAAATGAGGCGCATGCCGATGTGGCCGTTGCCGCGCTAAATGCTAACAAATATGTTTTCTGCGAAAAACCGTTAGCGGTGACGGCTGCGGATTGTCAGCGTGTGATTGAAGCAGAGCAGAAAAATGGTAAGCGCATGGTGCAGATTGGTTTTATGCGCCGCTACGACAAAGGTTACGTTCAGCTGAAAAATATTATCGACAGCGGCGAAATCGGTCAGCCATTAATGGTTCATGGACGTCATTACAATGCCAGCACGGTGCCAGAATACAAAACGCCACAGGCTATTTATGAAACATTGATTCATGAAATTGACGTTATGTACTGGCTGCTTAACGAAGATTATAAAACCGTTAAGGTTTACTTCCCGCGTCAGTCCAGCCTGGTGACCACTCTGCGTGATCCGCAGCTGGTTGTAATGGAAACCACCTCCGGCATCAATATTGTGGTTGAAGTGTTTGTGAACTGCCAGTATGGCTACGACATTCACTGCGATGTTACCGGCGAGAAAGGAATGGCGGAGCTGCCAACCGTCGCCAGCGCCGCGGTACGGAAAGCGGCGAAGTATAGCACCGACATCCTGGTTGACTGGAAACAGCGCTTTATTGATGCCTACGACATTGAGTTCCAGGATTTCTTCGATCGTCTGAACGCAGGATTGCCGCCGGCAGGCCCAACGTCATGGGATGGTTATCTGGCTGCGGTTACCGCTGATGCCTGCGTGAAGTCTCAGGAAACAGGGAATACCGAGATTGTTGAATTACCCTCAAAACCTGATTTCTACAAATAAACCTTCCGCGTATTAAAACTCCTGCCGGATAGCGATGCTTAAGCGTCCTATCCGGCATATCACAATTTATTATCTTCTTTTATCCGGAACTTCCCTATGAAAGGCAGACTCATCTCTTCCGATCCGTATCGTCAGCAATTCCTTGTTGAGCGTGCGGTCTCTTTTTCGCATCGTCAGCGTGATTGCAGTGAATTAATCAGCGTCTTACCGCGCCACACGTTACAGCAGATTGACGGATTCGGCGGCAGCTTTACCGAAGGTGCGGGCGTGGTATTCAACAGCATGAGCGAAAAGACGAAGGCGCAATTTCTTTCCCTTTATTTTTCTGCTCAGGAACATAATTACACTCTGGCGCGGATGCCAATTCAGAGCTGTGATTTTTCCCTGGGCAATTACGCGTATGTCGATTCCAGCGCTGACCTGCAGCAGGGACGGCTCTCCTTTTCCCGCGATGAAGCGCATTTAATACCGCTGATTTCCGGGGCGTTGCGGTTAAATCCACAAATGAAGCTGATGGCTTCGCCGTGGAGTCCGCCGGCGTTTATGAAAACTAATAACGATATGAACGGTGGCGGCAAGCTGCGGCGCGAATGCTACGCCGACTGGGCCGATATCATTATCAACTACCTGCTGGAATACCGCCGCCACGGCATTAATGTGCAGGCGCTCTCCGTGCAGAATGAGCCGGTGGCGGTAAAAACCTGGGACTCCTGTCTGTATAGCGTGGAAGAGGAGACAGCCTTTGCCGTGCAGTATCTGCGTCCGCGCCTCGCCCGGCAGGGTATGGATGAGATGGAGATCTATATCTGGGATCACGATAAAGATGGCCTGGTGGACTGGGCTGAACTCGCCTTTGCTGACGAAGCTAATTATAAGGGAATTAACGGGCTGGCATTCCACTGGTATACCGGCGACCATTTTTCGCAAATACAGTATCTGGCCCAGTGCCTGCCGGATAAAAAACTCCTGTTTTCCGAAGGCTGTGTGCCAATGGAGAGCGATGCCGGTAGCCAGATTCGCCACTGGCATACCTATCTCCATGACATGATTGGTAATTTCAAATCGGGTTGTAGCGGGTTTATCGACTGGAATCTGCTGCTGAACAGTGAGGGCGGGCCGAATCATCAGGGTAATCTGTGTGAAGCGCCCATTCAATACGATGCGCAAAACGACGTGCTGCGGCGTAACCACTCCTGGTATGGTATTGGCCACTTCTGCCGCTATGTGCGTCCGGGGGCGAGGGTCATGCTTTCTTCAAGTTACGATAATCTTCTGGAAGAGGTGGGATTTGTGAATCCTGACGGCGAGCGTGTGCTGGTGGTGTATAACCGCGATGTCCAGGAAAGGCGTTGCCGGGTGCTGGATGGCGATAAAGAGATCGCGTTAACGCTGCCGCCGTCAGGCGCCAGTACGTTGCTATGGCGGCAGGAGTCGATCTGAATGATGAAGCTGGGATTTAATGAAGCGACCTGTATGCGAAACTCCACGCTGGCACAGGATGTTGTGTTGGCGGAACGTTTTGGCTATGACTACATCGAAATCCGTCTGGATATGTTGCAGGAGTGGTTACAGAAACATACGTTAAGCGAGCTGGCAGACATTTTTGCCGTCGGCCACCTTAAGCCCTGGGGCTACAATTCGCTGGAAGACATTACGTTTTGTGATAGCGAAAGCTGGGCGGAGAAACGGCGGCAGTTGGCTTTCGCCTGCCATGCTGGCTCAGTGGTGGGGGGTGATTGTCTGGTTGTGGTGCCCACCATTCGTCAGGGGGGAAATTTTCCGCCAGGGGAAACGGTGAAAGATTCAGTGAAGCGTCTGCGCGAGATGGCGGCAGTGGCGGAAGAAAGCCAGATGCGGCTGGCCTTTGAGCCGATCGGTTCCGCAGGATGCTGTGTGCGCAGTCTTGCCATGGCGATGGAGATCGTAGATGCGGTCGATCGCAGTAACGTCGGGCTGGTCGTCGATGCCTTTAATCTTTACCTGCACGATCAATGGCGGGATCTGACCACGCTTCGCCAGATCCCTGTGGAAAAGATCTTCGTTTACCATATTGATGACGCCGATAATCTGCCGCTGGCAACGCTGGAGCATTGCCATCGTCTGTTTCCTGGCAACGGCGTGATCCCACTGCATGAGATCACGCATGAGCTAGTGCAGAAGGGCTATGAGGGGATCTGTTCGCTGGAACTGTTTAACCCTGGCTACTGGCAGATGGCGGCCAGCGAAGTCTTTGCGATAGGGGCGGAAAAGACTCGCCCCTTCTTAACAGCTTAATGTTGCCGCAGCAGGAGATGGACAACCGCCGCGCCCAGCAGCGCGCAGGCCGCGGCCAGAAGAAAGACCTGCTGATAGCCGATAAACGGCGTCAGCAGGCCCGCTATTGGTCCGGTAAATCCGTAGGCCAGATCCTGAAACGCTGACCAGACGCCGAGGGCCGTACCACGAATCTCCGGTGGCACTCTGCGCACAACCTCTACGCCCAGCGATGGGAACATCAGCGAACAGCCGCAGCCGGTAATCGCCGCGCCAATCAGCGCAGCGCCTGCTGACGGGGCGGCCCACATTACCGCCAGTCCGGTCCCCTCTACCAGTAGTGAAAAGGTTGCGACCGTGGCGCCGCCGTAACGGTCGGGAAATTTGGCGCAGAAAAAACGGACAGCGATAAACGCAATGCCAAACAGCGTCATCGCAAAACCGGTGTTATCCCAGTGACGCTCGTTGAACCAGAGGGCGGTAAACGCGCTTAGGGTGGCAAAACCAATGCCCTGGAGCACAAGCCCTGTTCCGGGCCGCCACACCAGGCCGACTACCCGTAGCACTGGCACGCGGGGACGGGCTGTTGGGATATTCCCCGGAATGCCATAGATGACTCCGCTGGCGATGATCGGCAACAGCACGACGAGGAGCGCCGGAAGCGCCAGGCCGGCCCTGGCGTAAAGCGACAGCCCCAGCGGCGCGCCGATAGCCAGCGCACCGTAGGTCGCCATGCCGTTCCAGGAAATAACCTGACCCGCGTGGGGCGAGCCCGCCAGCCACATCCCCCAGGTTAAATTACCGGTCAAAATGAAACTTTCACCGATGCCCAGCAGCACACGACCAACAATCAGTATGGCCCATGCGAGCAGCGGAACCGGGTGAGCGATTAGACTGACCAGCATCAGCAGACCTGATGCGGCGCAGTAGAACTGACCGGTGATAACCGTCCGACGTCCGCCTGACGTGTCGGCTTTTCGACCCGCGGCGCCCCGGGTAAGCAAAGTGGCGATAAACTGGCTGCCTACCGCGATACCGATCAACAGATCGCTCAGATGCAACTGCTGCTGAACGTACAGCGGCAGCATGACTAACGGGATGCCAATAGTCAGATAGTTGAGAAACATCGCGGCGCTGATGCGAAACAGCGTTATCGATGTGGAATGTTGTGTGAGAGCTGGCATGGAATCGTCCTTGAACACGCCCCTTGTCCGATGCAGACACGGGGCGTGATGAGGCAGGCATTAACGTGCCGGGCGGTATTCGCGCCAGTAGTCGATAAGCATGCGATATTTTTGTTTCACCGTTGCGATGAGCTGTTCATCGTTAAGCTGGCCGCCTAACCACTGGCGTGACGGTTCACCAAAGATGGTCCGGCCGACGGCGAAACCTTTCACCCAGGGCATATCCGCTGCTGCGGCGAATCCTGACTTCAACTCGCTTTCCGGTGCGTCCAGGCCAAGTATCAATATACCGCGACATTCAGGGTCATAATGCTCAATATGCTGGCTGATTTCTCGCCAACGATCAGGGCTTAACGGCGGCAGTTTCCACCAGTCCGGCAGGATCCCCAGTTGATAAAAACGTTCCACAATCTGAGGATAGTATTGCTCATTTTGGTCTGCCGCATCGCGCGGCAAGATGACTTCCAGCAGCAGATCGTGACCAGACTGGCAGCAGGAGTGGTAAACCTCGTCAATGAGCGCCTCTTGTTCAAGACGTACCGACTCTGCATCGAGTGGATGATAGAAGACCAGGCATTTCACGACGTGCTCTTGCGGCCAGCTGACAAGCTGAGAGCCAATATCGCCATGTTCCAGCTTCAGCGGATACGAACCGGGCATCTCAACCGGTCGGCCAATCCACCATCCCTGGCCGGTCACGTCGTTAAGCGCCTGCTGACCAAAGGTGGTATCGGCAAGGATGCCGCTATTATTCTGTAAACCGGCCTCAAGCGCCGCCTGACGCGCCCCTTCCAGCAGTAGCATCTTCAGGGGGGGGATCGCGGATTCACTGGCGCCGACTTCATTTGCGATATCCACCAGTTGCTTGCGATGGTCGAAGGCGAATACGCACAGCTCTGGCCAGTGCTGTTTACGGGTTGTGACCCGATGAAGGTGATTCAGCCGCGGGTCTTTGTCTGGCCGGGTGATGGATTGTTCACGCGCGAGGTAGTCGTCCAGCTCTTTTTTGGTTGGCATGGCGGGGGCACAACCGTGGCGCGATACTACTAACGCGCCGCAGGCGTTTGCATAACGGCAGGCTTGCTCCCAGCTTTCATCGTTCAGGTATCCCCGCAGCAGTCCTGACATAAAGGCATCGCCCGCGCCCAGCACGTTCAGAACGTCTACACGAACGCCGCTATGTATCTTCACCTGCGACCAGTCATCGGCGATGTTGCCTTCAAAGACTGAGCAGCCCAGCGCGCCGCGTTTGCACACCAGTACGGCCTGGGTCAACTGACGGACGCGCCGCAGGGCGGTCAGCGTGTCGGTACTGCCGCCGGCGATATGGAATTCTTCTTCGGTCCCAACGATCAGATCGAAATGGCGCAATACCTGCTGGAGCTGTTCGGTAACCTGTGATGAGGCGATGAAACGTGTTTCACCGTCTCCTAGCGACGTCAGGCCCCACAGTACGGGGCGGTAGTCGATATCCAGTGCCCGCCGCAGCCCGTGTTTTTGCGCATACTCCAGCGCTTTAAGAACGGCGGCGCGCGTATTGGGGTGAGAAAGATGGGTACCGGTGACGGCTAATGCGCGTGAAGAAGCGATGTAATCTTCGCGGATATCCTCAGGTGTTAGCGCCATGTCCGCGCAGTTATCGCGGTAGAAGATCAGAGGAAAGGTGTCCTGATCTTTAATGCCGAGGATCACCAGCGCGGTCAGACGATCGCGATCCGACAGCAGGCACTGCGTATCCACACCAACGCGGTTTAATTCTTCACGAACGAAACGTCCCATATGCTCATCGCCGACGCGGGCCAGCATAGCGGAACGTAATCCCTGAATGGCCGTGCCGTAGGCAACATTGCCTGACGATCCCCCTAAATATTTAGCGAAAGTCGTCATATCCTCCAGCCGCGACCCGATTTGTTGACCATACAAATCAACGGCGACTCGTCCCAGACAGATAACGTCCAGCGGCTTTTGCTCACTACTGACTGCTTTATTCATTGACATATCCCCTAACAGAAGACGGTGTTATTTTTGCCCATACTAAGGTTTGGTGATTTCATTTTAAATAAAAATGGAAATAATATTTTCATTTATTGTTTGAACAAGATCACAGAAATGGCATTTCCGGGCAACGCGTATGATCGTTTTTTGTTGTGTTTTTTTTGTTTTAATTGATTGATTATTAATATGTTATTTCCTTTAAAAGCACATGGAAGATAAATTTCATTTTCATGGAAAATACGCCTAAATGGCGAAATTTTTTAACCGTTTTTTGATCTCCTTCCCATAAATGAAATATAAATTCCATATAATGTGAGAACGGAAATTTTGATCCTATGATAAGTCTCTGTGTTTTTGGGCTGAAGCGATGCATAAGCAGGCAACGACAGCCGAACGGTTGATAAAAGCAGGTGGGGTACATGAAAACAATCAGGTTGACCATGGCGCAGGCTTTGGTGCGCTTTCTTGATAATCAGTACATCGACGTAGACGGCAGCGAAATCAAATTTGTAAAAGGGATTTTCGCCATTTTTGGCCACGGGAACGTCGTCGGATTGGGGCAAGCGCTGGAAGAGGACTGTGGCCAACTTAGCGTTCATCAAGGGCGTAACGAACAGGGAATGGCGCATATCGCGACGGAGTTTGCCCGCCAGATGCGTCGCCATCAGATTTATGCCTGCACCTCCTCAGTGGGGCCAGGGGCCGCCAATATGATCACCGCAGCGGCGACCGCGACGGCTAACCGTATTCCACTGCTTTTGCTGCCGGGCGATGTGTACGCATCGCGTCAACCCGACCCGGTTTTGCAACAGGTTGAACAAGAACACGATCTGACGCTGAGCACCAATGACGCTTTCCGTGCAGTTAGCCGCTACTGGGATCGCATTACGCGTCCGGAACAGCTAATGAGCGCCTGTATCAGCGCGATGCGGGTGTTAACCGATCCGGCGGATACGGGGGCCGTGACGCTTTGCCTGCCACAGGATGTGCAGGGTGAAGCCTGGGATTATCCGGATTATTTTTTCGCTCGCCGGGTCTATCGTCTTGAGCGTCACGCGCCGACGGAGCCGATGCTGAACGAGGCGGTTGCGCTGATTCGCCGCCACCAGCGGCCGCTGATCGTTTGCGGCGGGGGCGTGAAGTACTCGCAGGCTGAAGAGGCGCTGCTGAGATTTGCCGAACGCTGTCATCTGCCGATTGCTGAAACCCAGGCTGGCAAGGGAGCGCTCAGTTCTGCACACCCGCTGAACGTCGGCGGGATTGGCGAAACCGGTTCACTGGCGGCGAATCTGCTGGCGCAGGAGGCCGATCTGATTATCGGTGTAGGGACGCGCTATACCGATTTCACCACCTCCTCAAAGTGGATCTTCCAGAATCCCGACGTGCGCTACTTAAATATCAACGTTAGCCGCTTTGATGTCTTCAAGCTGGATGGCGTACAGATGCAGGGTGACGCTCGCGTCGCCCTGACGCAGCTTAGCGAACGGCTGGCCCAGGAGCATTATGCTTCGCAATGGGGTGAGACTATTCACCGCGTCCGCTCGCAATATATGGCGGAAGTTGAGCGCGTCTATGCTGTGGAATATAGCGGAGAGGGCTTCAAACCTGAAATTGAGGATCATATGGATACTCAAAAGGTGTTTGAAGAGTTTAATGAGATTACGCGGTCGTGGCTGACCCAGACGCGCGTGTTGGGTGTGCTTAACCGGATGTTGCCGGAAAACGCGCTGGTGGCGGCGGCGGCGGGCAGCCTGCCGGGCGACCTCCAGCGTGTCTGGCAAAGCCGCGGCGAGAATGATTACCACGTCGAGTACGGCTACTCCTGTATGGGCTACGAAGTCAATGCCGCATTGGGGGCCAAACTGGCGCAGCCGGAGCGCGAGGTGTACAGCTTCGTGGGCGACGGTTCGTTCATGATGCTGCACTCTGAGTTGGTCACTTCCGTCCAGATGGGGAAAAAGATTACCGTCATTTTGCTCGATAACATGACCAACGGCTGTATCAATAATCTGCAAATGGAACACGGTATGGACAGTTACTTCACCGAGTTTCGTTTCCATCAGCAGGAGAGCGGTCGTCAGGAAGGCGGGTTTATCCCGGTCGATTTCGCTCGCATCGCTGAAGGATATGGTTGTAAAAGCTATCGCGTCACCACCATTGAACAACTGCATGAAGCGTTGGAAGATGCTCGTAAACAGACCGTGAGCACGCTGATAGACATAAAAGTGCTTCCCAAAACGATGGTGCATAAGTACCTGAGCTGGTGGCGCGTTGGTGGGGCGCAGGTATCCCGTAGCGAACGTATCCAGGCGGTAGCGCGTATGCTTGAGGAACATATCGGACAGGCCCGGCAGTACTGATTAATTTGCCGTCGTTCAGGTTGCAGAAGTGTGGTTATTGTTCTGCAACCTGAACGATACAGCGTCAACGCATTGTTTGCTTTTCAGAACGGCAAAATAAAACGATCCGTTTTTCGCAGAACTACGGATGCTTTTCTTTTGCGGTTTTAAATTTACTATTCATGAGATTAAGAGGTACGAATGAAAAAGCTTCGATGTGGTGTTATTGGCCTCGGTCGGGTAGGTAAAATGCATGTTGAGAATATGTATTTACTGCCTCAATTAGATATTATCTGCGCCGCCGATTATTTTATTGAGGAGATGAGCGATTGGCTTTATTCGGTAAATATAACTTCAGGGTATAAAAATTATCAGGAACTTTTACAGCGTGATGATATAGAGGCAGTTTTTATTTTCACCTCAACGGATATGCACGAAGAGATCGTCACGGCGGCAGCGCAGGCGGGGAAGCACATTTTTTGTGAAAAACCGCTCAGCATGAATGAGGATGAGCAGGCCTCAATGGCGGTGCTGAGAAAAGTGAAAGAGAAGGGGGTGACGCTGCAGGTTGCCTTTAATCGCCGTTTTGATCCTCAGTTTCACGAGGTCTTTGAGCTGGTGCGCAGCGGCAAGATTGGTCGGCCCCAGATGATAAAAATCACCTCCCGCGATCCGGACCTGCTACCCCATGATCTGATCAAACGTATTGGCGGTCTGATTTTTGACTTCACCATGCATGACTTTGATATGGCTCGTTTTATGATGCAGGATGAAGTCAGCGAAGTCTATGTTAAGGGCAATACGCTGATTGATCCCAGCCTGAAAAATATTGATGATGTTGATACGCTTGCGGTGATACTGACTTTCAGAAACGGCGGCTACGCGCTCATTGATAACAGCCGTCGGGCGGTATATGGCTATGACCAACGGGTGGAGGTTTTTGGCTCAGAAGGGATGGCGTATGCGGATAACGTTAGTGAGTCGACGGTGAAAGTTTTCAACAGCCAGCACTGCATAATGAAAAATCCCCTTCCTGATTTCACGGTCCGTTATCGCGAAGCTTACCGAACGGAAATATTACACTTTATTGATTCAGTCCTGCATCATACGCCGGTTGTCTGTACCGGCGAAGACGCATTATTGGCCCAGCGTATCGCTATTGCCGCGCAGCAATCATTAAAAAGCGGGCTGCCGGTGAAAATAACAAGCGATATTTATCTTTAACTGCATCTATTAATAATGAATAAACTCTCGCACTGAAAAGTGTGAGAGCTTTTCTATACCGAGGGTAATAAAATGAAAGAAATGCAGGCAACGCTGCCCCAGACATTTTATATAAAACCAGGTAAGTTTATCTGGAGCTACCTGGGAACATTTTTATTTATGTTGGGCGGCTGTATTGAGAACAGCTGGTTATCTGCCTGGTTAAATACGCAGGGATTTGATCAGGCGCATATCGGGCAGATTTTTGCCGGGTATGGGATTGTGGTCGCGATCACCTCCTGGCTATCCGGCGTCTGTGTGGACGTTTTTGGTCCTAAAAAGGTGATGGTTACCGGTTTTATCGTCTATCTTCTGGCTTCCGTCGCGTTTCTGAACTTTGCGCTACCCAGCCATGATTTTGGCGCAATTCTCGTGACCTATATGCTGCGTGGCGTGGGGTATCCGCTGGTCTGTTACTCCTTCCTGGTACGCCTGACCATCCAGTTGGATAATCACCAGCAAGGGATCGGCACCTCGCTATTTTGGGTGGTCTATAACCTTGGTTTTACTATCATTGGGCCGGTGGTGGCGGCGTCGTTAATTCCTGCGTTGGGGCATATCAACGTGATGTGGGCCGGGATGGGCGTTGCGCTGCTGGGGGTTCTCTTCATGCTGGTGCTGGAACGCAATGAATTCATTCTGAAACCGCGAACGACGCCGGTCTTCAAAGAGTTATCTGCGGGTATCTCCATTATGTATGAACGGCCACGGATCGGTCTGGCGGTGATTGTCAAAACTATTAACGGTCTTGGCACCTATGGTTTTGTTGTCGTATTACCTCTGTTTCTGCTGGATAAGCACTTTACGCTTGAGGAATGGGCGAGTATTTGGGGGATTACCTTTATCTCTAACCAGGTCTTCAACATTATCTTTGGCTGGATGGGCGATAAAATTGGTTTTCGCCGAACCATCCAGATTTTTGGCAGCATCCTGACCGGTGTCGCTACGCTGATTGTTTACTGGGTGCCGATGATATGGGGGCATAACTATGTCGCCTTTATGCTGGCGATGTGTTTGTGGGGAGCCGGGCTGGCTGGCTTTGTGCCAATGACGCCGCTGGTGCCGATGATGGCGCCGGATAAGAAGGGGGCGGCGAACTCGGCCGTGAACTTTGGCTCCGGCCTGGGGAATTTCGTTGGGCCAGCGCTGGTCTCCGTTCTGGCAGGGTTCGGCACCGGCGTGGTGATGTATACTATGGCGGGGCTCTATTTATTCAGCGGCATCCTGGTGCAGTTTCTTAAAGTGCCTGGCGAGAAATAGCTTCAAATATTCTTCAAAAATCCCTTATAGCCTGTGATGTTCATCACTAAATTAAACCGGTTTTTATCAAGATTGATAAAGCCGGTTTTTTCACCCTACGTTAAATTGTACTAACGGATTACGGTTATTTACCCACTCATATACGTTCAGGGAGAAAATAATGAATATCGAAAAAACACGGTTTTGTATTAACCGGAAAATTGCACCGGGTCTAAGCATAGAAGCATTCTTTCGACTGGTTAAACGTCTTGAGTTTAATAAAGTGGAATTGCGTAATGATATGCCAAGCGGCAGCGTTACTGATGACTTGAATTATAATCAGGTGCGTAACCTGGCAGAAAAGTATGGACTTGAAATTGTCACAATTAATGCGGTCTATCCCTTTAACCAACTGACCGAGGAGGTAGTAAAAAAAACGGAAGGATTATTACGAGACGCACAGGGAGTCGGCGCGCGGGCATTAGTTCTTTGTCCGCTGAATGATGGAACGATTGTGCCGCCGGAGGTTACGGTTGAGGCAATAAAACGACTGAGCGATCTCTTTGCCCGGTATGATATTCAGGGGCTGGTTGAACCTTTGGGATTCCGCGTAAGTTCGCTGCGTTCTGCCGTCTGGGCTCAGCAACTGATCCGGGAAGCAGGTTCCCCCTTTAAGGTTTTGCTGGATACCTTCCATCATCATCTGTACGAAGAGGCCGAAAAGGAGTTTGCGTCGCGCATTGATATTTCTGCTATCGGGCTGGTGCATTTGTCCGGTGTGGAAGACACCCGACCAACGGAAGCATTGGCTGATGAGCAGCGTATTATGCTGAGTGAAAAGGATGTAATGCAGAATTACCAGCAGGTGCAGCGTCTGGAAAATATGGGATATCGCGGTATTTACGCTTTTGAACCTTTTTCTTCCCAGTTGGCTTCCTGGAGTGAGGCGGAAATAGAGGAACAAATTAATCGCAGCGTGTCATTGCTGTTGCAATGATACAGCTAATTTCCAGGTGACCGTTTTCAGTTTCCGCAGCGTGGTATTTACAATGAAAATTGCTTTTGATGTCGATGTTATTAAACATTTACCCATTACCCAAATGGTACGGCAGGTTTCCGAGTGGGGGTATAAATATATTGAGCAGTCGCCGCACCCGCGTATTAATCCGTTTTATAAACACCCTAAAGCTGGTCGCGACACCATGCAGGAATATAAACGCGCCTTGCAGAACTACGGCGTGGAAATCTCGTCATTTATTGTGGTTTATCGTTGGTCCGGCCCCGATGAAGAGCGTCGGCGCGCCGCGGTAACCAACTGGAAGCGGATGATTGAGATTGCCGTTGATATGGGCGTACAGGTGATTAATACCGAGCTTTCCGGGACGCCGGATGAGCCGGAGATTTGTGAAGAGATGTGGTATCGCTCCATGGAGGAACTGCTGCCGATCGTGGAACGAGAGGGAATTCGAATCGAAATTCAGTCTCACCCCTGGGATTTCTGCGAACTGAACGATGAGACGGTCGACATGGTGCAGTCTTTGCGTAGTGATAACGTGACCTATCTGTACAGTGCACCGCATGGCTTCTTTTACGATAAAGGGCAGGGCGACGTCGCAAGGATGCTGAACTATGCCGGGGCCGATCTTTCGCATGTTCTGCTGGCCGATACGCACAACCACACGCTTCCCTGCCGCTATATCATGAACCCGCCTGGCGTGAATGCGACGATTCATCAGCACATCGGGCTGGGAGAAGGTGAGGTTGATTTTGACGCGCTATTCCAGGCGCTGCGTGAAATGGATTTTGCAAACCGCACGTTTAAGGTGGGCGGTGAGGCAATTATCACCACGTCGCTGTTTGGTTATCCTGAAAAAATGAGTGTTCAGGCGGTGGAAACGCGCGAGCGGATCGAGCGGGAGTTACTCGGACGTTAAAAAAGGGTGGATTTGCCTGTACCGCGCCACAGGCTGGCGCGGTCATTTACGGCAATTACCCTTCGTTTTCCGCCAGCTCGCGCAGATACTGGAAAATCTGACGCGCTGATTTCGGCGGTTTGTTGCCTTCTTTCTCTTTCTTCGCATTGCGGATCAATGAACGAAGCTGTTGACGATCGGCGTGCGGCCACAGGGTCAGTACTTCGGCTACCGCGTCATCGCCTTCGACGATCAGACGATCGCGCAGATGCTCAAGCTTGTGAAACAGCACCACCTGCTGATTATGGCGGTTCTTCAGCTTGTCCAGCGCCTGGCGAATAGGTTCAACGTCGCGTTGGCGCAGCATTTTTCCGATAAGCTGCAACTGGCGGCGGCGTCCTTCCATTTTGATTCGCTGGGCCAGTTCAATGGCGTCGCGCAGATCGGCGTCCAGCGGGATCTTATCCAGCGCGTTTTTCCCCAGATCCACCAGTTCCGCGCCCAGGCGTTTTAATTCCTCGGCATCGCGTTTAATTTCACTTTTACTGACCCAGATAATTTCATCGTCTTCGTCTTCGATGTCATCACCGGGAACGTCGTCGAGCCAGTCTTCGGGCTGCTTTGTCATGTCAGGCTCCTTAAAAAAGAGGCTAATGTTACCAGTTAAGATGCGCACTGAAAAACGGTTCTCTGTTAGACTTCAGAGAAACTCTCTCTACATTATGGCATTTGCAATGAAAGTAATCTCACAAGTTGAAGCGCAGCGTAAGATTCTGGAAGAAGCAGTTTCGACAGCGCTGGAGTTAGCCTCAGGCAAATCGGATGGGGCGGAAGTCGCCGTCAGCAAGACCACCGGCATTAGCGTCAGCACCCGTTATGGTGAAGTAGAGAATGTCGAATTTAATAGCGACGGCGCGCTGGGCATTACGGTGTATCACCAGAACCGCAAAGGCAGCGCCTCTTCGACGGATTTAAGCCCGCAGGCGATTGCCCGTACCGTGCAGGCCGCGCTGGATATCGCGCGTTACACGTCGCCGGACCCGTGCGCAGGCGTGGCGGACAAAGAACTGCTGGCGTTTGACGCGCCGGATCTGGACTTGTTCCACCCGGCAGAGGTTACGCCAGACGAAGCCATTGAACTGGCCGCTCGTGCGGAACAGGCTTCTCTAAAGGCGGATAAACGCATCACCAATACCGAAGGCGGTAGTTTTAACAGCCATTACGGCATTAAAGTGTTCGGCAACAGCCACGGCATGTTGCAGGGATATTGCTCCACGCGCCATTCGCTCTCAAGCTGCGTCATCGCCGAAGAGAACGGCGATATGGAGCGTGATTACGCTTACACCATCGGTCGGGCAATGGCGGATCTGCAAGCGCCGGAATGGGTCGGGGCCGAGTGCGCGCGCCGCACCTTATCCCGCCTGTCGCCGCGCAAGCTCTCCACCATGAAAGCGCCGGTCATTTTCGCCAATGAAGTGGCGACAGGGCTATTTGGTCATCTGGTCGGGGCGATTGCCGGCGGCGCGGTCTACCGTAAATCCACTTTTCTGCTCGACTCGCTGGGCAAACAAATTCTGCCGGAATGGTTAACCATCGAAGAACACCCGCATCTGCTAAAAGGGCTGGCGTCTTCACCGTTCGACAGCGAAGGCGTGCGTACGGAGCGCCGGGACATTGTGAAGGATGGCGTACTGACGCAATGGTTGCTGACCAACTATTCCGCCCGCAAACTGGGGCTGAAAAGTACCGGTCATGCCGGCGGCATTCATAACTGGCGTATCGCCGGGCAGGGGCTGAACTTTGAGCAGTTGCTAAAAGAGATGGGCACCGGCCTGGTGGTGACGGAACTGATGGGCCAGGGCGTCAGCGGTATTACCGGCGACTACTCCCGCGGCGCTGCGGGATTCTGGGTTGAAAATGGTGAAATCCAGTACCCGGTAAGTGAAATTACCATTGCCGGTAATTTAAAAGAGATGTGGCGTAATATTGTCACCGTAGGCGATGATATTGAAACGCGCAGTAATATACAATGTGGTTCGGTATTGTTACCGGAGATGAAAATCGCCGGACAATAATACCCGTCATACTTCAGGCTGCAGGCGCGTTGGCTGCCTGCAACCCGAATTATTCAGGGTATTACACTTATCGTTAATAATAAAAAAGGAAGTGAGCAATGCGTAAAAGCCTGTTAGCTATTCTTGCTGTGTCATCGCTGGTATTCGGTTCGGCTGTTTTTGCTGCCGATCTTGAAGATAATATGGATATTCTCAATGATAACCTGAAAGTTGTTGAGAAAACGGATAGTGCCCCTGAACTGAAAGCGGCATTAACCAAAATGCGCGCGGCCGCGCTGGATGCCCAAAAAGCTACGCCGCCAAAGCTGGAAGATAAAGCGCCGGATAGCCCGGAAATGAAGGATTTTCGTCACGGTTTTGACATTCTGGTCGGCCAAATTGATGGCGCGCTGAAGCTGGCGAACGAAGGTAACGTTAAGGAAGCGAAAGCGGCGGCGGAAGCGCTAAAAACCACCCGCAATACGTATCATAAAAAGTATCGTTAATTTTTGTGGGATGGCGGCTTCGCTTTATCCGTAGGTCGCCATCCGGCAAACTGTAATACCCATCACACTTTCTCACTTTATACGACAACGTCATTGTTTCGCCATTTCCTCTTTATGCCGCGATAGATCTCACACTTTCCCGGCGATAATTCATTAATGCCGCCTTTTCTGTGGCGCAGATCACCTATCCCACTCGCGTTTCCACTTCGAGGTGGAAAATAACTCGCTACAAACTTTTAACCCTTGCCACTAGTTTTATCTCATTGCCATTAACGGGGTGAGACGCGTGGATAACGGAGCAGTAAAACACGATGCCGGTGAGCGAATTAACGAACTGGCTGAACAGGTGTTAACGCAGGTGGATGGCCTGCTGGGGCGACATCACATTGTCCCCAATGCGGTACAGACGCAAATGCTGACCTCGCACGTTCGCGCGATGGCGCACCGGTCAATTACCGGCGAGCCTTTACCGGAAGTCGATGCCAGCTTGTTTGATGAAATCTCAGCCGAATCAATGGCGCTCGCCCGCGAAATCGTGGCGGCGTTTGGCAACCTTCCTGACGAAGAAGCCTGGCTATTATCGGTACATTTTGAAGTCGCGAAAGACAACCTCTAAGGAGCAAAAAATGGAACAGATTACCGTCGTGATTGGCGATCGCCTGGGTAAAGGCCAGAAAGTGGCGGCAGGCGTGGAAAAAGCGGGCGGTCGCGCGGTCGTCGTACCGGGCGTCGCGGCAGACATGAAGCTGGGCGATGTGATGAAAGCGGAAAACGCCACTTTCGGCATTTCATTTTGCGGCAGCGGCGGCGTGGGCGCTATCACCGCGCAAAACAAGCATGGCTACAAAGCCAAATATGGAATGCGGTCAGTGGATGAAGGCGTCACCGCTATCAATGAAGGCTGCAACGTGTTGGGTTTCGGCTTTATGGATAAAGAAGAGCTCGGCGAGCGCCTGGTGCAGGCGTGGCAAAAGAAATACGGCGCCTGATGATGAAAGAGCAATTCACCACCACGGTGAGAGTAAAAGGCAAGGGCGACGCCAAAGCACGCGCCTTTGCCGATGCGCTGAACCATGTTCAGTCGGCGGTGATGAGAGAGTCGCCGTATATCTTACTGCGTATTGAGCCACAGGATGTGCGGATTGTTCAGGCGCATGAGTCGGTGCGTAAAGAGGCCTTTCTGTTTTTCTTTTTGCGCCGGGAACGACGCACTTACAGCGTGGAGCTGGATGTGACCGTCAACGTGACCGCCATCAATCTCGACAGGGTGGATTTCGTCGCGAAACGCTGATTTTTATTAAAAAGGCATAGTTATGTTCCTGATAATACTAATTAAATCGCTCATTATCGGTGCGCTGGTCGGCGTAGGGGGGGGCGCTGGGGCTGCACGCATGTTTCACGCGCCAACCACGCAGGGGATGGGCGCGTTCCGTACGTTGGGCGAACTCAACTCTTGTGAAGGCGACCCGGCATCTCACTTCTCCTTTGGGCTGGGTTTCTTCTTTAACGCCTGGGCCTCGTCTGTGGCGGCCGGATCGTTCACCCAGGATGTCGATCACCGCATCATCCCTAACTGGGGCGCGGCGGCGCTAATGATCAAAAACCGTAACGTCGGCGAGACGCTGCACGACCCGAAAAAAATGGCGATCGCCTGCGCCGTCATCGGCATGATCGTCGTGACGTTCCTTAACCTGACCGCCTCATCCGTGCCAGAAGCGCTACAGGTGATGGCGGTTAAGGTGCTGGTACCGGCGGCAAACCTGCTGGTCAACATCGTCATTCCTGTGATCTTCTGGTTAGCGGCGATCGACGCTGGTAAAAAATCGGGCTTCTGGGCCACCGTTTTCGGCGGCGCGGCGCAGCTCATCATGGGGAACGCCGTACCGGGGCTGGTACTGGGTATTTTGATCGGTAAAGGCGTAGAAGAGAGCGGCTGGAACCATGTCACCAAAGTGATGATGGTCGCCATCGTTTTGCTGTTTGTGTTGAGCGGCTTCTTCCGCGGCTTCGACATGAAAATGATCGAGTCTTTCAACATGACGGTACCGAACTGGCTTGAACTGATCCACAACTCGCTCAGCGGCAAATAACGGAGGCCACAATGGAAGAGAATAAAGGTTTTTGGTATGCCGACTGGTTGTTCCCGATCTTTGTTGGCCTGCTCTCCTCCGGCGTTTTCGCCGGGACGCATATGTACTATCTGTACGGCATCGGCGCATTTAACGAAGTCGCTTTTGTGGCGATGTTGAAAGCGGGGATGGATACCGGCGTCTACGGCGCGGTCGCCGCTTTCGGCGCCAGCTTTTTATTTGCCCGCATTATCGAAGGTTCGCTGGTCGGAATTCTGGATATCGGCGGGGCAATTCAGACCGGCGTGGGCTTAGGGGTTCCGGCGTTACTGCTGGGGGCTGGCTTTGTCTTCCCGGTGGCGAACTTTATCGCTTCGCTGATAACCGGTCTGGTGATTGGTCTGGCGATTGGCTACATCATTATTCTGGCGCGTAAGTTCACCATTAATCAGAGCGACTCCACGTACGGGGCGGACGTCATGATGGGGGCCGGTAACACTTCAGGCCGTTTTCTGGGGCCGTTGATTATCCTCAGCGCCATGACGGCATCGATTCCTATTGGTCTGGGCTCTCTGGTGGGCGCGCTGCTGTTTTATATCTGGCAGAAGCCGATTACTGGCGGCGCGATTTTAGGCGCGATGATCCTCGGTTCCATCTTCCCGGTTGCGATTAGCTAACTGTTGATTTGTAGGCCGGATAAGGCGGTTGCGCCGCCATCCGGCAAAGGAGAGAACGATGTTTGATTTACTCCTGCGCCATGCGCGTCTGGTCGATGACACGTTGACTAATATTGCCCTGCAAGATGGCAAAATCGCGGCGTTGGGTGACGTTGATGGTCCGGCGTTGAAAACCATTGACCTGCGCGGTGAGTGTTTTGTCAGCGCGGGTTGGATTGATTCTCACGTTCACTGCTACCCGACATCGCCGATTTACCACGACGAACCGGACAGCGTGGGTATTGCCACTGGCGTTACCACAGTGGTGGATGCAGGCAGCACTGGCGCAGATGATATTGACGATTTTTACACCCTGACCCGTGACGCGACCACCGACGTTTATGCGCTGCTGAATGTTTCACGCGTCGGGCTTATTGCCCAAAACGAGCTGGCTAACATGGCCAATATTGACGCTGATGCGGTTCGGCAGGCGGTAAAACGCCATCCGGATTTTATCGTCGGCCTCAAGGCGCGGATGAGCAGCAGCGTGGTAGGCGTTAACGGCATCACGCCGCTGGAACGCGCTAAAGCCATGCAGCAAGAAAACGGCAACCTGCCGCTGATGGTACATATTGGCAATAACCCGCCGGATCTGGACGAAATCGCGGAGCGTCTGACGGCGGGCGATATCATTACCCACTGTTACAACGGTAAGCCGAACCGTATTCTTCGGCCTGACGGCGAGCTGCGCGCCTCGGTGACACGAGCGCTGGCGCGCGGCGTGCGTCTGGATGTCGGGCATGGTACCGCCAGCCTGAGCTTTGCGGTGGCTAAACGCGCTATTAGCCTGGGGATTTTACCGCATACCATCAGTTCCGATATCTACTGCCGTAACCGCATCAACGGCCCGGTACATTCGCTGGCTAATGTGATGTCGAAATTCCTCGCCATCGGCATGTCGCTGCCGCAGGTCATTGCGTGCGTGACGGCCAATGCCGCCGATAGCCTGAATCTGAAAACCAAAGGGCGTCTTCAGCCAGGTCTGGATGCCGACCTGACCCTCTTTACGCTTAAACGCCAGCCCACCGTGTTGGTAGACGCGGAAAACGACAGCTTACAGGCTGAAGAATTGCTGACGCCGCTTGCCGCGATACGCGCAGGCAAGGGCTATATGACCGAACAAGGGAGCGCGGAACATGCCTTCGATTTTTGAGAAGTATCAATTAAAACAGGTGATTAACGCCTCCGGACGTATGACGGCGCTCGGCGTCTCCACACCGCGCCCGGAAGTGATAGACGCGGCGATGGCCGGAATGAATCAGTATTTCGAGATGAAAGATCTGGTGAATAAAACCGGTGAGTACATTGCGAAATTGCTGGAAGTAGAAGGGGCGACGGTAGTCTCCTGCGCCAGTGCGGGCCTTGCCCAGTCGGTTGCCGCGGTACTGGTTCAGGACAGCGACTGGCTGCTGGAAAACCTGCACGTTACACCGATTGAAAATAACGAAATCGTCCTGCCAAAGGGCCACAACGTCAACTTTGGCGCGCCGGTGGGAACGATGGTGGCGCTGGGCGGCGGCAAACTGGTGGAAGCCGGTTACGCCAACGAATGTTCCGCCGCCCAGTTGGCGGCGGCCATTACGCCGCGCACGGCGGCTATTCTCTATATCAAATCTCACCACTGCGTACAGAAAAGTATGCTCAGCGTGGAGCAGGCTGCGGTGGTGGCGCGCACGCATAATCTGCCGCTGATTGTGGACGCGGCGGCGGAAGAAGATTTGCAGTGCTACTACCGCGTGGGCGCAGATCTCGTTATCTATAGCGGCGCAAAAGCGATTGAAGGGCCGACCAGCGGGCTGGTGATTGGCAAAACACAGTATGTTGAGTGGGTAAAACGTCAGTCAGCGGGCATTGGCCGGGCGATGAAGGTCGGCAAAGAGGGAATTGTTGGCCTGACCTGCGCCATTGAATTGTACCTGCGGGCGCAAAAAGAGAGCGGCGCGGAGATGGTAGAAAAAATGGCGCCCTTTATCGACACGTTGAACACGTTTAACGGCGTCAGCGCCCGCGTGGTGTGGGACAGCGCCGGACGCGACATCGCGCGCACGGAAATTAAGTTTGATGAAGCCGTTACCGGCATCGCCACTGGCGACCTGGTCGACGCGCTGAAGCAAGGGGAATACGCGATTTACTTTCGCGGATACAAAACCAACGAAGGGATTATTGAAGCGGATGTCCGCAGCGTCGATCGCGCGCAGTTAGCGATTGTGGCGCGTCGTATTGGCGAGGTGATTAATCAGGAGAAACAAGCATGAAACTGACCCCTAACTTTTACCGCGATCGCGTTTGCCTGAACGTACTGGCCGGTTCGAAAGATAACGCCCGGGAAATCTACGCGGCGGCGGAAGGTCATGTGCTGGTTGGCGTGCTCTCCAAAAACTATCCGGATGTGGCAAGCGCAGTCGCGGATATGCGTGAATATGCGGCGCTTATCGACAATGCGCTCTCCGTCGGACTGGGGGCAGGCGATCCTAACCAGTCGGCGATGGTGAGCGAAATCTCGCGTCAGGTACAGCCGCAGCATGTCAACCAGGTGTTTACCGGCGTAGGGGCCAGCCGGGCGCTGCTGGGGCAAAACGAGACGGTGGTGAACGGTCTTGTCTCGCCGACCGGCACGCCGGGGCTGGTGAAGATCTCTACCGGCCCGCTAAGCCACCGCGCGCCGGAGGGCATCGTACCCATAGAAACGGCGATTGCGCTGCTCAAAGATATGGGCGGCAGCTCCGTTAAATACTTTCCGATGGGAGGACTCACCTGTCGCGACGAGTATAAAGCGGTGGCTGACGCCTGCGCCCGCCATGATTTCTGGCTGGAACCGACGGGCGGCATCGATCTGGAAAACTTCGCCGAGATTCTGCACATCGCCCTTGATGCAGGTGTAAGCAAAATCATTCCTCACATTTATAGTTCGATTATTGATAAGGTGAGCGGCAACACCCGTGCGGACGATGTGCGTCAGTTACTCGCTATCGTCCGGTCGCGTGTCGGCTAATCATGAGGAGAGAGACGTGCGATTCCCCAACCAACGTTTAGCGCAGCTATTTGCGATGCTGCAAAACGAGACGCTGCCGCAGGACGAACTGGCGCAGCGGTTGTCGGTCTCCACGCGTACCGTTCGGGCGGATATCGCCGCGCTGAACATGTTGCTGACGCCGCATGGCGCGCAATTTACTCTCAGCCGCGGCAACGGGTATCAACTCAAAATTGATGATCCGGCACGTTATCAATCCCTGCAAACGCAGCAATCTCCCACGCTGGCGCGCGGTCCACGCACCAGCCAGGAGCGGATCCACTATTTGCTGGCGCGTTTTTTAACCTCCGCCTTCTCGCTGAAGCTGGAGGATTTAGCAGATGAATGGTTTGTCAGCCGTGCGACGTTGCAGAACGATATGGCGGACGTGCGCGAGCATTTGCTGCGTTATCATCTGACGCTGGAAACGCGTCCGCGTCATGGCATGAAATTGTTTGGCGGAGAGATGGCGATTCGCGCCTGTCTGACCGACCTTTTATGGACGCTGGCGCAGCAGGAGCCCTCCCATCCGTTAATTGTTAGTACCACGCTGAACACCGAGGTGTCTCAACGGCTGCAGTCTCTTTTGCCGGATATTTTCTCTCATTGTCAAATCCGCCTGACCGATGAGGGCGAGCTGTTTCTGCGTTTATACTGCGCGGTGGCGGTACGGCGTATTCGCGAGGGGTATCCGTTATCGGAATGCGTGGCAGAGGAGGTCGATGAAAAGGTGCGCCATGCGGCGCATGATATTGCGGAGCTACTACAACAGCTGGCTGACAAGCCGCTGTCGGAGCCGGAAGTAAGCTGGCTGAAGGTGCATATTGCCGCCCGCCAGGTACAGGAGATTGCCCCCAGCGCCATTAATGCCGATGATGAAGAGGCGCTGGTGCACTATATCCTCAATTTTATTAATACCCAGTACAACTATAACCTGTTGAATGATAAACAGCTCCACGCGGACTTGCTGACCCACATCAAAACGATGATCACCCGCGTGCGCTACCAGATCATGATCCCCAACCCACTACTGGAAAATATTAAGCAGCACTATCCGATGGCGTGGGATATGACGTTGGCGGCGATATCGAGTTGGGGAAAATACACGCCGTATACCATTAGCGAAAACGAAATCGGTTTTCTGGTGCTGCATATTGGCGTTGGGCTGGAACGTAGTTACAACATTGGCTACCAGCGGCAGCCGCAGGTACTGCTGGTGTGCGATGCTGGTAATGCGATGGTGCGGATGATTGAAGCGGTACTGGCGCGGAAATACCCGCAGATTGAGATTGCCCGCACTCTGACACTACGCGACTATGAGGCGCGGGACAGTATTGTGGAGGATTTTGTGATTTCCACGGCGCGGATCGGCGAAAAAGATAAACCGGTTATCATGATCGCCCCCTTTCCTACCGACTATCAATTGGAGCAGATCGGTAAGCTGGTGCTGGTGGACAGAACCCGTCCGTGGATGCTGGATAAATATTTCGATGCCTCGCATTTTCGCATCGTGGAGGGGGAAATAGATCAACAGACGCTGTTTAAAACGCTGTGCGATCAGTTGCACGAGGAAGGCTTTGTTGATGCGGCGTTTCTCGATTCGGTTATTGAACGTGAAGCTATCGTCAGTACGTTATTAGGCGACGGGATTGCCTTGCCGCACGCGCTGGGGCTGCTGGCGAAGAAAACGGTGGTTTATACGGTGCTCGCGCCGCAGGGGATTGCCTGGGGTGACGAAACGGCGCACGTTATTTTTTTACTCGCCATCAGCAAAAGTGAATATGAAGAGGCGATGGCCATCTACGATATTTTCGTCACTTTCCTGCGCGAACGCGCCATGACGCGCCTCTGCGCATGTCAGAATTTTACGCAATTTAAAACGGTCGCGATGGAGTGCGTGAGTCGTTTTTGAGAGGCGTTATCCAGAATTCGATGTAATGCGAATGTAATGCTAAACTGCATTACACATTCGATTTTACTGGAGGCATAATGGCCACGCTGAACGTCCGTCTGGATGACAAACTCAAAAATGAGGCTTATGCCGTGCTGGAAAAACTGAACATTACTCCAACGGAAGCCGTGCGATTACTGTTCCAGTACGTCGCGGAAACGGGGCGCATGCCAGTGAAAACCGTCACTCTTAGCGACAGTGAAGATGCATTGATTCAGACAGTTCGGGAGAGGCTGTCTAGTCCGCAAAAGGGAATCAAGGTTAGTCTGGATGACTTATGAACTGGAATTCGACCCGAGGGCCTTAAAAGAGTGGCATAAGCTGGGCGATACGGTGAAGGCTCAGCTTAAGAAAAAGTTGGCTGATGTGCTATTGAACCCCAGAATCGACTCTGCCCGTTTAAACGATCTTCCTGACTGCTATAAAATTAAGCTTAAATCGTCCGGTTATCGCTTGGTGTACCAGGTTCGGGATGACGTTGTGATTGTGTTTGTTGTCGCGGTCGGTAAGCGAGAACATTCAGCCGTCTATCACGATGCAAACAAACGGCTTTAGCGATCAACGCAAATGATGCACTACCTGGTTGCTGCTACCGCGCCAGATAAGCGCCGGGTCTTTCAGATCCTGCACAAATTTGCCATCGACCAGCACGTTGATGAGATCGACTACCTGCATCTGTGCGGCGTTGAGTTCATCGAGCTTGTAGCCGGTCCACACCCAGATATCTTTCCCCGGGCACTCCGCGTGGATGCGTTGTACCAGTGCCAGGATATCCGGTACGTTTTGCGGATGCAGCGGATCGCCGCCCGACAGCGAGATCCCCTGACGGTGAATGCGCGTGTCGTTCAGATCGGCAATGATCTTATCTTCCATCTGTTTGGTAAACGGCTGGCCGGAATTGAGCCGCCAGGTGCTTTTGTTGTAGCAGCCAGGGCATTCATGCACGCACCCTGACACAAACAGGGTGCAGCGGGTGCCGGGGCCGTTAACGATGTCTACGGGGTAGTATTGGTGAAAGTTCATGTTTCCTCGTTGCATTTGGCGCTGTAGCGGCGTTGGCCGCTCTCACTTACCCAGGTCACTTACTTATGTAAGCTCCCTGGGATTCGTTCGTTTGCCGCCTTGCTACAACACCAACTGCTTAGAGGAAACTCATGAAATTGGAACTATAGCCAGCGGTTGTAGGCCGGATAAGGTGTTTACACCGCCATCCGGCATTTACGCATTGCAAACGGAGGATTAACCTATCTGCCCGTTGCCTAAATGCTTCACGCGGCGCTTCACTTCTTCCTGCTTGCCTGCGTTAAACGGACGCGCGTCCGGGCTGCCTAAATAACCGCACACGCGGCGGGTGACCGAGACGCGCGCGGCGTCGTGGTTGCCGCATTTCGGGCAGGTAAAACCTTTACTGGTACATTCGAACTCGCCGGTAAAGCCGCACTCGTAGCATTCATCGATCGGCGTGTTGGTGCCGTAATACGGTACATGCTGATAGCTGTAATCCCAGACATCTTCCAGCGCTTTCAGGTTGTGCTGAATGTTCGGGTATTCGCCGTAGCAAATGAAACCCCCGTTCGCCAGCGGCGGATACGGCGCTTCGAAATCGATTTTGTCGTACGGGTTGACCTTCTTCTCTACGTCGAGGTGGAAGCTGTTGGTGTAGTAACCTTTATCGGTTACGCCCGGCACCACGCCGAACTCGGCGGTATCCAGACGGCAGAAGCGGTCACAGAGGTTTTCACTTGGCGTGCTGTACAGACTAAAGCCGTAGCCGGTCTCGTCTTTCCACTGATCCACGGCCTGGCGCAGACGCTCCACAATCGCGATGCCTTTAGCGCGAAGTTGCTCGCTGTCGTACAGGTGTTCGCCGCCAAACAGCGCGTTAATGGTTTCATGGATACCAATGTAGCCCAGAGAGATGGACGCACGACCATTTTTAAATATTTCAGACACGTCGTCGTCCGCTTTCAGCCGCACGCCGCAGGCGCCTTCCATATACAGGATAGGCGCGACGCGGGCTTTCACGCCTTCAAGGCGGGCGATACGGGTCATCAGCGCCTTCCGCGCCAGCGCCAGACGTTCATCCAGCAGTTTCCAGAATGCGGTTTCGTCGCCTTTTGCTTCCAGCGCGATGCGCGGCAGGTTAAGGCTAATCACGCCCAGGTTGTTACGCCCGTCGTGGATCTGCTCGCCGTTTTCGTTCTCCCACACGCCGAGGAAGCTGCGGCAGCCCATTGGCGTTTTGAACGAACCGGTGACTTTGACCACCTGATCGTAGTTGAGAATGTCCGGATACATGCGCTTGCTCGCGCACTCCAGCGCCAGTTGTTTAATGTCGTAGTTCGGATCGCCAAACTTGTGGTTCAAACCGTCGCGGATAGCGAAGACCAGTTTCGGGAACACGGCGGTTTTGCGATTTTTACCCAGACCGGCGATACGGTTACGCAAAATAGACGCCTGGATCAGATGCGACTCCCAACTGGTGCCGAGGCCAAAACCAAAGGTCACGAAAGGCGTCTGGCCGTTAGCGGTGTGCAGCGTGTTAACTTCGTATTCCAGCGACTGGAAGGCGTCGTAGCACTCTTTTTCGGTGCGAGAACGCGCATACCCTTCGGCATCCGGGATCTGCCACTCATCGGCGGTTTTGCGGTGCTTGTTATAGCTTTCGGTGACAAACGGCGCCAGCACTTCGTCGATACGGTTAATGGTGGTGCCGCCATAAATATGGCTGGCGACCTGCGCGATAATCTGCGCGGTAACGGCAGTGGCGGTAGAGATAGATTTTGGCGGTTCGATCTCGGCGTTACCCATCTTAAAGCCCTGGGTCAACATGCCTTTCAGGTCGATCAACATACAGTTGAACATCGGGAAGAACGGCGAATAGTCGAGATCGTGATAGTGGATATCGCCGCGCTCATGCGCTTGTACTACGTCACGCGGCAACAGGTGCTGGCGGGCATAGTGTTTGGCGACAATCCCGGCCAGCAAATCGCGCTGGGTGGGAATGACTTTACTGTCTTTGTTGGCGTTTTCATTGAGCAACGCGGAGTTGGTTTGCTCTACCAGGCCGCGAATTTCCTGGTTCAGACGACCACGCTTTTCACGCTGAATGTCGCGATCGTGACGGTATTCGATGTAGGCGCGGGCAAGCTGTTTGTACGGGCCGGACATCAGTTGGTTTTCAACCGCAGTTTGGATCTCGTTAATATCCACCTGACTGCGTGCGTTCATTTGGCTGCTAACGACTTCTGCGACGGTGGCACAGTAATCTGCGTCATCGACTCCCGCTGCTTTAGCTGCACGTAGAATGGCTTCCTTAATGCGCTCTGATTTGAATGGCACTTTACAGCCATCTCGTTTCATCACATGCGGTGTCATGATCACTCCATATTTGTAAGAACAGGTTATCCACAGAGGCCGGGGAAGCCATAACAGGTTTATTCATCTCTTTTCCAACGACTTCCCGCAATCCTGACCCAGGTTATCCACAATTCACCTTGTGTCGAGTGAACAGGTGTTGTAGCAATTGTAGTCAATTAATACAACATATTGGGTTGGTGTGCATTTTAAAGTCTATATGTAGTGATTTGCATCAAGGATGTTTGCAATTTTATTGATGTAGAACAAGGTAAAAATCAGAGCGTACAGATGGCGGGCGCTGTAGCGTTTGTAAAAGATAGCAAGAAAAATCTGATTAATTATTCAACAAAAACAGTCAGTAACCTGGAGCAACGCCACAGCCCGTGTCAATAGGTTTGTGGCGTTTATCCGTATAAGGACGTCGCGTTAGCGTTGTAACCACCAGATGGCTTCAAATGGGCGGAGCGTCATCGCGGCTGGCTGGCGACCTCGCCATAATTATGCAGTAGCGCCTGCCACTGTCCTTTGATATGCGGCGGATGCCACTCCTGGCACTGGTCGCTCAGATTGGCGACAACCAGCAGGGTTTGCCCCTGCCACTGGCGGCGATAACACCATACTGATGGGCTATCCGGGAGGAGATCCTGATAATCGCCCCAGATCAGTACAGGCTGGGTTTTACGTAGCGCAATCAGCTTTTGATAGGTGTAAAACACCGAGTTTTCATCGCGTAATGCCGCCTCGACGTTAACCTCCGTATAGTTATCGCACAGGCTTATCCACGGCTCGCCTTGGGTGAAACCGGCGTTTTTACCGTTGTCCCATTGCATCGGCGTGCGGCTGTTGTCGCGGGATTTACTGGCCAGAATAGCCAGCAGTTCGTCGGGGTCGCGCCCGGCGGCGCGTAGCGCGGCAAACATGTTATGGCTTTCCACGTCGCGATAATCGGTGATGTGGGTAAAGTGTGGGTTGGTCATGCCGATTTCTTCGCCCTGATAGATATAAGGCGTCCCTTGCATACCGTGCAGCGCCATCGCCAACATTTTCGCGGCTGGAACCCGGTATTCACCCTCGTCGCCAAAGCGGGAAACGATGCGCGGCTGATCGTGATTACACCAGAATAACGCGTTCCAGGCGACGTTATGCATCCCCTGTTGCCAGTGGCGGAACAACGCTTTCAGCGCCACATAATCAGGTTTTGCCAGCGTCCACTTTTCGCCATTGGGGTAATCCACCTTCAGATGATGAAAATTGAAGGTCATCGAGAGTTCGTCGCCGCTAAGCGCGGCATATTGCTGGCAGTTTTCCAGCGTGGTAGAGGACATTTCGCCTACCGTCATCAGATTACGCGGCGTAAAAACGTCACGGTTCATTTCGCGTAAAAACGTATGCGCGCGCGGCCCGTCGGTATAAAAGCGGCGTCCGTCGCCCGTCGGATCGTCAGGAAAATTCTGATCTTTGGCGATCAGGTTCACCACGTCCAGACGCAGGCCATCCACGCCGCGATCGGCCCAGAATTCGCAGACCTTTTTCAGCTCGGCGCGTACGGCGGGGTTTTCCCAGTTCAGGTCGGCCTGTTCAGGCGCGAAAAGGTGTAAATAATATTGTTCGCTCTGGCTATGCCAGCGCCAGGCGCTGCCGCCAAATTTGGATTGCCAGTTATTCGGGCAGACATCCGGCGTGCCATCGCGCCAGATATAAAACTGACGGTATGGACTCTCTTTGTTCAGCGCTTCGCGAAACCAGGCGTGCTGGGTAGAAGTATGGTTAAACACCATATCCAGGATGATACGAATACCGCGTGCTTTCGCCTGCGCGACCAGCTCGTCAAAATCATCCAGCGTGCCGTAGGTCGGGTCGATAGCCGTATAATTTGCGACGTCATAACCGTTATCCACCTGCGGCGAGATATAAAACGGCGTGAGCCAGATGGCGTCCACGCCGAGTCGCTGTAGATAGTCAAGGCGCTGCGTGACGCCGCGTAAATCGCCAGTGCCGCTGCCGGTCGTGTCCTGAAAACTTTTCGGGTAGATCTGATAAATAACGCCGTTTTGCCACCAGAGGGGAATAGTCATTGTTGTTTCCTGCAAGTGCGTTGGGACGCAACTGCGCCCCGAAGAAGTATTAGACAATTTGTAATGTGCCCTGACAATGCTTACGCTGATAGATAAAGGTGGTCAGAATCACCGGGATCACGATCGCGATAACCATCGCCATGCCGTACACCTGCCAGTAGCGCGGCGGTATAGACAGGATGCCCGGCAGGCCGCCCACGCCGATACCGTTGGCGATGACGCCGTTCAGACCGCAGAGCAGTCCCGCCAGACCAGAGCCGATCATCGCGCACAGCATCGGAAAACGATACTTCAGGTTGATACCGTACATCGCCGGTTCAGTTACCCCAAGGTAAGCGGAAATGGCGGCAGGAACGGAGATCTCGCGTTCATTGTGTTTACGGCTGGAGATGATGATGCCCACCACGGCGGAGGCCTGCGCGATATTCGACAGCGCAATCAGCGGCCAGACTGGCGTACCGCCCATGCTCTGGATCATCTGCATATCGATAGCGAGCGTTGTCTGGTGGACACCGGTAATGACCAGCGGGGCATACAGGAAGCCGAACAGCGCCGCGCCTATCGGGGCGAAACTGCCGGTCATCAGATAACGTACCGCAAAGGCCACGCCGTCGCCGATCATACGACCAAAGGGGCCGATAAAGGTGTGGGCGAGAAAGACGGCCAGTATTAACGAACACACCGGGACGACGACCAGGTAGAGATAATCCGGCACGATGCGTTTCAACCGCGTTTCAATAAATCCAAGCGCCAGCCCTGCCAGTAGCGCCGGGATAACCTGCGCCTGGTAGCCCACTTTCTCAATGCTAAATAAGCCGAAGTTCCAGACGTCCGGCGTTTGCTGGCCCAGCAGATACGCATTCATCAACTGCGGCGACACCAGCGTCACGCCGAGCACGATACCAAGAATCGGCGTGCCGCCCATTTTTTTCACCGCCGACCAGCAGATCCCCACCGGCAGATAGAAAAAGATCGCTTCGCCGATCAACCATAAAAAATCATAAAGCGTTTTTAGCGCCGGATGCATCTGCGCCAGCGTTTGGCCGTTGCTCATCGGCACATCGCCGATCACGTTACGAAAGCCTAAGATCAAACCGCCGCTGATCAACGCCGGTAGTAGCGGAAAGAAGATCTCCGCAAAGTGGGAAATTAACTGCTCATGCCACTTCATGTTCTGGCGAGCGGCTTTTTTGGCCTGCTCTTTATCAGCATACGCTTTGCCGGTGGTCTCCAGCAGCGCGTTATAGTAATCGCCAACCACCACCTGAAACTGCCCGGCGTTGGTGAAACAGCCTTTAACCATCGGTAATTGTTCGATCTCTTTTGGCCTGGCGTTCGCGGGCTGGTGGAGCACAAAGCGCAGGCGAGTAATGCAGTGGCTCACCGTGGCGATGTTGTCGCGCCCGCCGACCAGGTCAATCAGCCGGTCGATATCGGCTTGTTTTACTTTGCTCATCGTAAAGCCTCATGGCAGAGGAGGTATGTTATGGGTTGGCGCAAGAGTATCTCTTCAACGTTAGTTTAAAAATGGGAACGTTCCCGAAACGCAGCGACGATCACAAATTACTCGTGGTATTCCGTTTAATTAGTCACTCAGGCGAGGGTAGAAGGAATGACGATCCGGCGCGGATCGCAGCGGCCATTGATCTGTTCGATCAGCTGCGAAGCCGCCTGTCGTCCGGCTTCAGCATAGCCAGGATCGACAGTGACGATCTCCGGGTGCAGGAATTTTATCAGCGGCGTATTCCCGACGCTTGCCAGTTGCAGCGTCTCAATACGTTGCTCCTGTAAATACTTACTGGCGCCCAACGCCAGCGTATCGGTGGCGCAGACTAACGCGGTGGTATCCGGCATGATGACGCTTGCCGTATGCTCATAGCCCTGCTTCATGGCAAGACCGGGCAGGGCGGCGACGGGATGAAGTTTATGTTTTTTGCAAAACGCCAGGTATGCATCATGCCGACGTTTGCCGGTGGTAATATCGCTATGGGGAACGCCCAGAAAGCTAATGTTGCGGTGTCCCTGCTCATACAGCCGCTGCATAAGGATATGAATCGCGCCCTCGTCGTCGTAACAGACGGAGGCAAAACCTTGCGCATCTCTTGCCAGCAGCACCAGCGAGGCTTTCCAGGGGGCGATCAACTCTTCTGTGATGCCGGTAAAGCCAAACAGCACCACGCCATCAATGTTACGTCGTCTGAGCATGCCCAGATGTTCCATTACCAGCGTCGGCGAGAACTGACTTTCCATCATAATAGGGTCGTAGCCCTGTTCGTAAAACGCAGGCAGCATGGTCTGAACCGCGAGGTTTTCAGACAACGAATCAAGGCGAGTGACGATAATAGCGACCACTTTATCGCTTTGTCCTCGCATCGCGCGGGCGGAGCGGGACGGAGAGAAACCGTGTTGATTCATCACCGCTTCGACACGCTCGCGGGTACGTTCGCTTACGCCGCTTTCATTGTTAAGCACGCGGGAAACGGTTGATTTCCCTACGCCGCTCAGGCGGGCGATGTCTTTGATAGTGAGCCGGTTTTGCATCCTGTTTTCCCGTGGCGTGACGCTGATGGTGATAAAAAGAGTAACTTTACTCAAGCGAAGGGCAATGGGCAAAGTCTGGTTTATCGTTGGTTTAATTACGTAACGGTATGATACCGCCATAATTGCCACAAAACTTATGGATTTATGCGTATAATCCGCGGCGCAAATTATTTACTTACCGGAGGCGACATGGACCCTGAACCCACCCCTCTCCCGCGATGGAGAATTTTCCTTTTCCGGTAAGCCTGCCTCTGCTGTCTTACCGGTGTGTAAGACAGTGACACAATAACGTCCCTGTTTTTATTTAAACATTGCTCATCGGGCAAGGCTTTGCCGCGCCTGAAGAATTTTCTGCGCCTGACTTCGGCGCGGAGGGATTACCTATGCTAAAAACCATTACCCGCCAGCTTTTTGCCCGGCTTAATCGTCATTTGCCTTATCGTCTGGTTCACCGCGATCCGCTGCCCGGCGCGCAGACCGCGGTAAATGCGACTATCCCGCCTTCGCTGAGCGAGCGCTGTCTGAAAGTCGCGGCAATGGAGCAGGAGACTCTCTGGCGCGTTTTTGATACGCACCCGGAGGGATTAAACGCTGCCGAGGTGACGCGCGCGCGTGAAAAGCATGGCGAAAACCGCCTTCCGGCACAGAAACCCTCGCCGTGGTGGGTGCATCTGTGGGTATGTTATCGCAATCCTTTCAACATCTTACTCACGATTCTTGGCGGCATTTCTTATGCCACGGAGGATCTGTTTGCCGCAGGCGTTATCGCCCTGATGGTCGGTATCTCAACGCTGCTGAATTTTGTGCAGGAAGCGCGCTCGACAAAAGCGGCGGACGCGCTAAAAGCGATGGTGAGCAATACCGCTACCGTACTGCGGGTTATTAATGAAAATGGCGAAAATGCCTGGCTGGAATTACCCATCGATCAACTGGTGCCCGGCGATATTATTAAGCTGGCGGCGGGGGATATGATCCCGGCGGATTTACGGATTATCCAGGCGCGCGATCTGTTTGTCGCCCAGGCGTCGCTGACCGGCGAATCTCTGCCAGTCGAGAAAGTCGCCGCGACGCGTGAGCCCCGGCAAAATAACCCGCTTGAGTGCGACACGCTGTGCTTTATGGGGACGAACGTCGTGAGCGGAACGGCGCAGGCCGTGGTGATGGCGACCGGCGCCGGCACCTGGTTTGGTCAATTGGCGGGGCGCGTGTCGGAACAAGATAACGAGCAGAACGCTTTCCAGAAAGGAATTAGCCGCGTCAGTATGTTGCTGATCCGCTTTATGCTGGTCATGGCGCCGGTAGTACTGATTATTAATGGTTACACGAAAGGTGACTGGTGGGAAGCGGCGCTATTTGCGCTCTCGGTCGCGGTAGGGCTCACCCCGGAAATGTTGCCGATGATCGTCACCTCCACCCTCGCGCGCGGGGCGGTGAAGCTCTCGAAACAGAAAGTTATCGTGAAGCACCTTGATGCGATTCAGAACTTCGGTGCGATGGATATTCTGTGCACCGATAAAACCGGCACACTGACGCAGGATAAAATTGTGCTGGAGAATCATATGGATATCTCTGGTAAGCCCAGCGAGCATGTACTGCATTGCGCCTGGCTGAACAGCCATTATCAGACCGGTCTAAAAAATTTACTGGATACGGCAGTCCTGGAGGGAGTAGACGAAACCGCCGCGCGTCAGCTCTCCGGACGCTGGCAGAAAATCGATGAGATTCCGTTTGATTTTGAGCGTCGCCGGATGTCGGTGGTGGTGGCCGAAGATTCGAGCGTGCATCAACTGGTCTGCAAAGGCGCGTTACAGGAGATCCTGAACGTGTGTACTCAGGTGCGCCACAACGGCGATATTGTGCCGCTGGACGACAATATGCTGCGCCGGGTGAAACGCGTTACCGACACGCTGAACCGTCAGGGGCTACGCGTGGTCGCCGTCGCGACCAAATACCTGCCTGCGCGTGAGGGCGATTACCAACGTATCGATGAGTCTGACCTCATTCTGGAAGGGTATATCGCTTTTCTCGATCCGCCGAAAGAGACCACCGCGCCGGCGCTGAAAGCGCTGAAGGCGAGCGGAATTACGGTGAAAATTCTCACCGGCGACAGCGAGCTGGTAGCGGCGAAAGTTTGCCATGAGGTTGGGCTGGATGCGGGCGATGTCATTATTGGCAGTGATATTGAAGGGTTAAGCGACGACGCGCTGGCGGCGCTGGCCGCCCGTACGACGTTGTTTGCGCGTCTGACGCCGATGCATAAAGAGCGCATCGTCACTTTGCTCAAACGCGAGGGGCATGTGGTCGGTTTTATGGGCGACGGGATTAATGATGCCCCGGCGTTGCGGGCGGCGGATATTGGTATCTCGGTAGATGGCGCGGTGGACATCGCCCGTGAAGCCGCCGATATTATTCTGCTGGAAAAGAGCCTGATGGTGCTGGAAGAAGGCGTCATTGAAGGTCGTCGTACTTTTTCTAATATGTTGAAATATATCAAGATGACGGCCAGCTCAAATTTCGGTAACGTGTTTAGCGTGCTGGTAGCGAGCGCCTTTTTGCCGTTCCTGCCAATGCTGCCGCTGCACTTGCTGATTCAAAACCTACTGTACGATGTATCCCAGGTGGCGATTCCGTTTGATAATGTCGATGAAGAACAAATTCAAAAGCCGCAGCGCTGGAATCCGGCGGATTTGGGGCGCTTTATGGTCTTTTTCGGTCCGATCAGCTCGATTTTCGACATTTTGACCTTTTGTCTGATGTGGTGGGTATTTCATGCGAATACGCCAGAAACGCAAACTTTGTTCCAGTCCGGCTGGTTTGTGGTGGGATTACTGTCGCAAACGCTGATTGTGCATATGATCCGTACCCGTCGTCTGCCGTTTATTCAAAGTCGCGCCGCCTGGCCGCTGATGGCGATGACATTGTTGGTGATGGTGGTGGGAGTTTCGTTGCCGTTTTCGCCGCTGGCGTCTTACCTGCAGTTGCAGGCGCTGCCGTTAAGCTATTTCCCGTGGCTGATTGCTATTCTGGCGGGCTATATGACGTTAACCCAGTTGGTGAAAGGGTTTTACAGCAGACGTTATGGCTGGCAGTAAACACTTTCGTCGGGGATTCGCCAGCGTGCTTAATCCCCGATATCGCTAACCAGGCCAGATGCCCGTAAAGCTCGACAAGTTTTACGCGATCGGCTTTATCTTTAAATTTCAGAGCTTATTCAAGCAGCTGTAGAATGCTATATGCAGGAATAAAAAAGAGGAATGTCCAGCTAAGTTTGTAAAATACATTCTCTGCTCCCGAGCCAGAACGAGAGGAGGAGATGTCCCACCGCCGGATATGTTTTGCGGATATGCGACGAAAGCGGCGAATATAGCTAATGCAATAAACTAAGTAAGGAGGAATCGCTAAGGCGGCAGTGGGTTTAGGAAACATAAGGGTAAGCAATATGGCTGCGACAATGAAGCATAAAAAGACTATCTTCGCGGTAGATTCTATCTGTTTTAATTCCTGGCGTATGCTTTCAGCATGTTTCTCCTGCCAGCGACGGAGCGTGCTGTTGCTAAATCCATATTCTTCGCATAACGCCTTATTCGGCACGCCGTTTTTAGACTGTTGCAGAAAATCGGCGATTTGCTCCTCGGTAAAACGCGCTCTTACCATTGCCGCCTCTCCATGGCTGTTGGTACCCCGAACCGGGCAAACTTGCGCCGCCCGGCGGGGATGACGTCCGGCGCTTAGCGACGAACAGCGATCGCTTCAATCTCAATTTTCACGTCTTTCGGCAGGCGGGCAACTTCCACGCAGGAACGCGCCGGGAAGGTGGCGTTGTGCTCGGTGAAGAAGGCTTCGTAGGTGGCGTTGACGGTCGCGAAATCGTTCAGGTCTTTCACGAATACGGTCGTTTTCACAATGTCGCCTACTTTCAGGCCAGCGGCTTCCACGATAGCTTTAACGTTTTCCAGCGACTGACGTGCCTGAGCGGATACGTCTTCCGCTACGGCACCGGTTTTCGGATCGACCGGGATCTGACCGGAAGTGATTACCATGCTACCCAGGTCTACGCCCTGTACGTAAGGGCCGATTGCTGCTGGTGCATTTTCCGTCGCAATAGTTTTGCTCATGATTTCTCCTGAATTACAGCGGTAATAGAATGTCCCCGCTCATTATAGGGAGCCGGGATCTCATAACCAACCCCCATTAGTTGGCCAGCACCACATTATGCGAAAACTCTTTTTCACAGTATTTGCATTTGAGGGCGATATCATTGGCACGTTTTTTCACTGCAAAGCTGGAGGATACCGGTTCCGCGTGGCTGATGCAGTTGCTGTTCGGGCAAACCAGCACATTATTAATACGCTCTGGCAGGCTGGGGCGTGATTTCCCGACTACGTCGTAGTTGTCGATGCGGTTAACGGTGGCCTGCGGCGCGTACAGAGCAAGTTGGTTAACCTGCTCATCGGTGAGGAAGGTGTTTTCTATTTTGATTAAGTCTTTACGCCCCATCTCACCAGACGGGAGATTCAGACCGATAGTGATTCGCTGATCGGTCTCGGTCAATTTAAACAGGCTCAGCAGTTTAAAGCCTACCTGCGCAGGGATATGGTCAATCACGGTGCCGCATTTAATGGCTTCAACCTGCAGTTTGTTATCGTGTGTCATCGTTTTTCTCCCTTACAGACTCAGTTCGCTATTCAGTACTAACGCCAGTAACGCCTGGCGAGCGAAAATACCGTTGCCCGCCTGTTGGAAGTACCAGGCGTGTGGCGTTTTATCCACATCCGTGGTGATTTCATCAATCCGCGGCAGCGGGTGCAGCACTTTCATATTTTCACGCGCGCCGTTCAGGTCGCTGGCGCGCAGAACAAACTGCGCCTTCACATTGGCGTACTCCGACGGGTCGAGACGCTCTTTCTGTACGCGAGTCATATAGAGGATGTCGACGTCGGCCATGACCTCTTCAATAGAACCATGCAGGCTCCAGGCCATCCCTTTTTCATCAAGCATATCCAGAATGTACTGCGGCATCGCCAGCGCGTCCGGCGCGATAAAATAAAAACGGTTGCCGCTAAATTTCGCCAGCGCCTGGGTTAGCGAATGCACGGTGCGGCCATATTTCAGATCGCCGACCATCGCGATATGCAGGTTATCCAGACGGCCCTGCGTTTCCTGGATGGTGAACAGATCCAACAGGGTTTGCGTCGGATGCTGATTCGAACCGTCGCCCGCATTGAGCACCGGCACCTGACCGGAAAACTCCGTCGCCAGACGTGCCGCGCCTTCTTGCGGATGGCGCATCACAATCGCGTCCACGTAAGTGCTAATCACTGAGATCGTGTCGGCTAACGTTTCTCCTTTTTTTCCCAGCGACGTGTTGGCGCTGTCGGAGAAGCCCACTACGCTGGCGCCCAGGCGATGCATTGAGGTTTCAAACGACAGGCGGGTACGCGTGGAGGCTTCGAAAAAGCAGCTGGCGATCACTTTATGTTTCAATAGCTCCGGCTGTGGGTTGGCTTTTAATTTCGCCGCCGTCGCCAGTACCAGATTAAGATCGTCGCGGCTGAGGTCGTTTATGGAAATGATATGTTTTTGATATAGCGGGTTAGCCATGTTTATCTCCTGACGCCTGGGCAAAAAAAAGCCCCTCAATTGAGGGGCTTGGTATTGGTTTTCAACGGAAAGAAAAACGGCAGGCCTGCGTCTTTTTTCAGACGCGGTAAGACAGAATGTCGTACACACTGAACCATGCTTCCTCCCGGCAAATTGTCCGCGATTATACTCAGCTCTGTTTTGGGATCAAGCGAATTAATGCATGATTTACTTATCGCAAACGGTTCTTATGAATTTAAATTCATTTTAAGCAAATAATTAATTTGTTTGTGTACCAGCGCCGTGCGCTGAACGACCCGCGGTGCGACCCAGACAATACTGCTACCGGCAACGACGCCGAGAATTTCCGGCAATGCGTGGTAATCCAGAATTCTCGCGACGGCGCGACCATAACCTGCCGCCGTATGGATAAGGATAAATTCGCTATTATGTTCAACGCTGACGACCATTTCGGCTATTGAACGTCCGGCATCCGGCGAAGGTCGCCGCTGGGGATTTACGGAATAAATCTTTTGTCCCTTCGTATTTCTGATTTTTATTGCGCCCAGCAGCTTGAGCAGGCGCGAAACCGTAGACTGGCTGATACCTTCAAATCCCTCATTTCCCTCATTTTGTAAATCGCGGCGAATCTCCTCCTGGGACAGGTAACTTTTTTCACTAATCAGGCGCTGACAAACCGCCAGTTGCTGTTGTTCTTTGGCGGAGTAATCATCGTATTCCTTCATAAATGCACCTTATCTTTATTATTAATATCAACGGACTGGCGAAATTCATCACATTTGTCACATCGATTGCGGATCAATCGGGCGGTTTTGCAGGAAAATGAGAAGCCGATCAAAAAAGGTGACGGCGTGCCTGATGGCGCTGTGCTTATCAGTCCTGTCGGATAAGACGCGTCGCCATCTGGCTCGTTACATCATCGCTCCGATGCTCAGTACCGCCATATTCAGCAATGTCAGGATCAGCAACAGCGGCGCGACCCATTTCAGATAGCGGACATAGGGAACCCGCGCGATTGCCAGACCGCCCATGACCACGGCGGAGGTGGGAGTAACCAGATTCACAATCCCGGAGGCCGACTGGTAGGCGGTTACGACCAAATCCCGCTGTACGTGGGCAAAATCCGCTAACGGCGCCATAATGGGCATTGTCAATACGGCAAGACCGGAAGAGGAGGGCACCAGGAAGGAGAGCAATACTTCCAGCCAGTAGGTTACGTTTATGAAAATAGTGGTAGAGAGGCCGGAAACCAGACTTTCCGCGCTGTGCAAAATGGTGTGGGTAATCATACCGTTATCCATGACCACCACAATGCCGCGCGCGATACCAATAATTAGCGCCACGCCGAGCAAATCCCGCGCGCCGTCAATAAAGGTACTGGTGAACGCTTCCTCACCCATCCGCGTTATCACGCCAACGATAATCGCCGCCGCCAGAAAAACGCCGGAGATTTCCGCCATCCACCAGCCGAGAACCGCCACGCCGTAAATCATCACCGCGAAAGAGGCGGCGAAGATCAGCAGCACCCATTTCCGGGTAGCCGTAAACTCCAGCAGTGTATTGGCGCGATTGCCGAGGAAATGGGCGCGGTTTTCCTCCATTTTATCCGCCACGATAGAAAGCTCAGGATGGGCGCGGACTTTGCGCGCATAGCGCATTACCCAAAACACGCACAGTATGTAGCCGACAATTAACAGCAGTACGCGCATCAGCATTCCCTGAGTAAAAGGGATGCCGGCGGCGTTGGCGGCAATGACCGTGGCGAAAGGGTTAATGGTCGAACCGAGCGTGCCTATCCCCGCGCCGAGCAGTACGGTTGCCGCCGCCACTAACGGATCGAAGCGGGCCGCCATCATAACCGGCACCAGCAGCGTGTAGAAGGGCAACGACTCCTCCGCCATGCCATAAATAGTGCCGCCTGCGGCGAACAGCGCCATCAGAATGGGGATCATCCACTCATCTTTGCCGTTGAGTTTGGCTGTTACCCGTTCAATACCGGCATCAATCGCCCCCGTTTTATTCACCACCCCCAGAAAGCCGCCGATAATCAAGACAAACAGCGCGACGTCAATGGCGCCGGCGGTGTAGGTTTCGTGGTTATAGAGGCCGTCAATCGGCGCCAGTAAAACAGCGGTAATCCCTTGCGGATGCGCGTCCACAGGGGCATACGTTCCCGCCACCGGCACCTCTTTTCCCAGCGTGGCGTTCATCGCCATTTGGTATTTTCCCGCCGGCACAATCCAGGTCATCACCGCGACCAGGGCAATAAGAATAAACAGGATGGTATAAGCGGTGGGAAATTTAAATTTACCCATGATGTTCTCTCCTGATATCACGGATATGCGCCGCGAGGGCGCATATCCTGTGGGATTAGTCGCCGAGCGTCGCCACCATGACCGCTTTGATGGTGTGCATCCGGTTTTCCGCTTCATCGAAGACTATCGAGCCTGCGGACTCGAACACCTCTTCCGTGACCTCCAGTCCTTTCAGGCCGTAAGCCATTTCGATTTCGCGTCCCACTTTGGTGTGCTCGTTATGGAAGGCGGGCAGGCAGTGCATAAACTTCACATCAGGATTACCGGTAGCGTTTACCACCTGCTGGTTGACCTGATATGGCGTCATCAGACTGACGCGCTCCGCCCAGGCTTCTTTGGGCTCTCCCATCGAGACCCAGACGTCGGTATAGAGGAAATCCACACCGTGAACGCCATCTTCAACGCTCTCCGTTAAGGTGATACGAGCGCCGGTAACGCTGGCGATTTCCCGGCACTGCGCGACCAGCTCGGCATCAGGCCAGAAGGACTTTGGCGCTATCAGGCGGATATCCATGCCCATCTTCGCCGCGCCCACCATCAGCGAGTTGCCCATGTTGTTGCGCGCGTCGCCCAGGTAGGCGAAGCTCAGTTCCGGCAGCGTTTTACCCGGCGCGTGTTCCAGCATGGTCATTAGATCGGCCAGGATCTGTGTGGGGGGAAATTCATCGGTCAGGCCGTTCCAGACGGGAACGCCCGCGTATTCCCCCAGCTCTTCCACAATGTGTTGACCAAAACCGCGATATTCGATGCCGTCATACATCCGCCCCAGGACGCGAGCAGTATCTTTCATGGACTCTTTATGGCCGATCTGCGAGCCGCTTGGGCCGAGATAAGTCACCTGCGCGCCCTGGTCGAACGCGGCGACTTCAAACGCGCATCGGGTGCGGGTAGAGGTTTTTTCAAAAATCAGCGCGATGTTTTTGCCGATCAGTGTTTGCTTTTCGCATCCGGCTTTTTTTGCGGCTTTCAGCTCAATAGCCAGATCGATGAGGTGTTGGATTTCCGCCGGGGTGTAGTCAAGCAGCTTCAAAAAGTTACGATTTTTCAGTGAAATAACCATTACAATATCCTTGTTAAAATGAATTGCCTGATGGCGCTGCGCTTATCCGGCCCACGGTTATGCGCGCTCTGTAGGCCGAATAAGGCGGAAGCCGCCATCCGGTAAAAAGCCTTATGCGTCAACGTCGGCGGTTTCACACCGAATCAAAGTGCCTTTCTCGCCCGCGAGAATGGCTTGCCCATCCGCCAGCGAGCCGATTCCGGCAATGCCGCGGCAATGGCTGACAAACTCAGCGCAGGCGGTCACTTTCGGGCCCATCGAACCGGCGTCGAACTGCATTTCACGAAGCAGCTCCGGCGTAACCTGCGCCAGCGGGCGTTGGGTGGGCTTGCCCCAGTCGAGATACACCGCGTCGGCATCGGTCAGAATGAGCAGCGCGTCGGCGTGAATTTGGCTGGCAAGCAGGGCGGCGGACAGATCTTTGTCGATCACCGCCTCGATACCGTGGTAGCCATCGGCTTTTTCCACGACCGGCACGCCGCCGTTACAGATAACCAGGTGATCGCGGCTAATCAGCGCGCGGATGGCATCGTTTTCCACAATGCGTTTCGGCTGCGGGGAGGGCACAACGCGGCGGAAGGCGTTACCGTCGGCTTTGAATACCCAGCCCTTTTCTGCCTGTAACGCACGGGCCTGCGCTTCGTCGTAAATGGGGCCGATATATTTGGTTGGATTGAGGAATGCCGGGTCGTTGGCATCGACTTCGACCTGGGTGAGCAGGACGCTGATTTCACGCTCCGGCAGATGATTCTTCAGCGCCTGTTGCAGCATGTAGCCAATCATGCCCTGGCTTTCCGCACCGAGAATATCGAGCGGGTAGGGCGTAACGTTAGCGTAGGCGCTATTTTGTAGCGCCAGCAGTCCTACCTGTGGGCCGTTGCCGTGCACTAACACCACGCGCCATTGCCGCGTAAGCTGGGCGATGGTTCTGGCCGCCAGTTCGATATTTTTACGCTGAATATCAGCCTCCAGCGGTTCGCCGCGTTTGAGCAGCGCATTGCCGCCCAGCGCGACGACCAGTGTGCGTTTGTTTTCCATAACGTCTCCTTTAAATACCATCGCGTTCCAGTGGACAGCTCATGCAGCGTGCGCCCCCGCGCCCGCGACCCAGTTCATCGCCGGGAATGGGAAGGACGGTAATGCCGGCTTTGTCGTATTTTTCGTTGGTCCAGATGTTGCGCTCATAGCCCACCACCACGCCGGGACGCAGGGTGAGCACGTTATTGGCGTCATTCCACTGTTCGCGCTCAGCTTCAAATGCGTCGCCGCCAGTGGTGATTAAGCGCACCTGATCGATGCCAAGCGCTTTTTCAAGAGCATGAACCAGCGTGCTCTCCTGGGTTCGTTTCAGACCGCCGCGTCCGTCTGGCGTCAGCGTCCAGCACTGAACGTCCGGGCGAACGACTTCCGGATAGACGGAGAAGGTGTCGATATCAATGTGGGTCATGACGGTGTCAAGGTGCATGCAGGAGCGATGTTTTGGCAGTTCAACGGCAATGACGCGTTCCGCCTGACGATGTTTAAACAATGCCTGCGCCAGGAACTCGACGCCCTGCGGCGTAGTACGTTCAGACATACCGATCAACACCGCGCCGCGGCCAATCACCAGCACATCGCCGCCCTCTAAAGTGGCGTGGTCGTAATTAATGTCCTCGTCGCCGAAATATTTAATGAAATCACCGCCTGCGAATTGAGGATGCCAGCGATAAATGGCACGTAAATTATTCGTTTCACGTTGGCGTGCAGGTTTCGCCATGGGGTTAATTGAGACGCCGTTATATATCCAGCAGGACGTGTCACGGGTAAATAGGTGATTCGGTAATGGCTTCATAATAAAGTCATTAATATCGTGAGTATCGACCACCATATTTTTTATGGAGGCGGGGATTTCGCCGTAAGTTAAACCGCCGCTTAAATGGCGAGCCAGTTCACGGTGCGGCATATCCGCCAGCCAGGCGCGAATATCTGCGGCAAAGGTGGGCCCAAGGCGATAATCGGAAATTTGCGTATCCAGTAGCCAGGCTTTAGCGTCAGCCACATCCAGCGTTTGGGTGAGCAGGTCGGTTAACAGCAACACTTCTATCCCTTGCTGGCGCAGCGTGTTGGCAAAAATGTCATGCTCTTCGCCAGCGCGCTCTACGGATAATACATCGTCAAAAAGTAATTCCTGACAATTTGAAGGGGTAAGTCTTTTTAGGCTGAGATTGGGACGATGCAACATTACGCTGCGTAATTGACCGATTTCAGAACCGACAAAATGCTTTTCCATCATTATACCTTTTACATAATTTCAAGAATAAAGAAGGAGTGGCTGCAAATATTTAGCGTGCTTGCAGTCGCGGCGTTTCAGTTAAATTCGGGAGCAATGATTGAATTTTATTTGGGTTGTTAATGTGATGAGATTCACATCAATCAAGGAGTGCTATTTTTCTTACTTAATATATGAGCCGGGTCAGAGAAATTCAAAAAACAATAAGGCATTAAATGAATTACTACGCAGCTATATGGTTTGTTATTTTTTTATTGTTAATTATTTGTTTGCTGTATTGAATGATGTTTAAATTTTAACTAATTGAAAATAAATTGATTATTTTTAATGGTTACATAACTATGCGTGAGGGGGATTTTATTATCGGGGATATTTAAATAATTTAAAAATAACTATGGATAGAGAAGTCATTTATGCAGGGAGAGCGAATTGTGATCGCTAAAACGTTTTTATGTTAACGCCTTTAATATCAAAGCGTTGTTAGTGATGGCAATTTGGCGCCGCTGGGGTTTATGCATAGGCACTGCATAAAGTTGGGCGAACTATTAACAATATAGAAACACCGCTGGCGATAAACATGCGCTGGCGCAAAATCGATGAGAGTAAGGGTAGTATGGCAGCCATTTTTCTCGTATAAAGAGAAAAATAAAACGCTGTTTTAACTAAGGGGATGCGATGATTATTGGCAATATTGAACATCTGGAGGTCTGGCTGCCGACGGCGTTACGGCAGGCGATTGAGCACGTCAATGCGCATGTCACGGCAACGACCGCGCCAGGTAAGTATGACATTGACGGCGACAGGTTGTTTTATATGATTTCTGAAAATATGACGGAGCCGGGCGAATCGCGCAGCGCAGAGTATCACGCCCGTTATCTTGATATTCAGATTGTGCTACAAGGTCAGGAAGGGATGGCATTCAGTACCCGGCCTGCGGGAACGCCGCACACGGACTGGCTGGCGGATAAAGACATTGCATTTTTACCGACGAGCGTCGACGAGAAAACCGTCGTCCTGAACGAAGGCGACTTTGTGGTGTTTTATCCCGGCGAAGTGCATAAGCCCCTGTGCGCGGTGGGAGAACCGGCGCGGGTACGTAAAGCGGTTGTGAAAATGCTGATGGCGTAATATCTTGTGCCGGATGGCGGCGCCTGCACGTTGCGATCTTGTAGGCCAACCGCCATCCGGCATCATCACGACATTATTTAGACAGCGTCGCTACCATTACTGCTTTGATGGTATGCATGCGGTTTTCCGCTTCATCAAAGACAATGCTGGCCGCAGACTCAAAAACCTCGTCGGTCACTTCCATCCCGCCATGTAAACCGTACTCTTCGGCCATTTTTTTGCCGAGCGTGGTTTCGTCATCATGGAACGCAGGCAGACAATGCAGGAACTTAACCTGCGGATTGCCGGTTAACGCCATCATCTGGCTGTTGACCTGATAATCACGCAGCAGGGCAATACGCTCCGCCCATTTCTCTTTGGGTTCGCCCATAGAGACCCAAACATCGGTATAGATAAAATCCGCGCCTTTTACGCCTGAGGCGATATCTTCGGTCAGGGTGATGGCGCCGCCGTTCTTTTTCGCCATGGCGCTGCACTCCGCCACTAACGCGGCTTGCGGCCAGCAGGCTTTTGGCGCGACCAGACGGAGATCCAATCCTGTTAACGCGGCGGCTTCCAGCATGGAGTTACCCATGTTATTACGCGCGTCTCCGGCATAGACCAACGTCATCTCGTTAAAGGCTTTACCCGGCAGATGTTCCTGCATGGTGAGCAGATCCGCCAGTAATTGCGTTGGGTGATACTCATCGGTTAAACCGTTCCATACCGGCACACCGGAATATTCAGCCAGCGTTTCGACGATCTCCTGGCCATATCCTCGATACTGAATACCGTCAAACATCCGGCCCAGGACGCGGGCAGTATCTTTGATGGACTCTTTATGGCCGATCTGGCTCCCGCTGGAACCCAGGTACGTCACGCGCGCCCCCTGATCGTATGCGGCAACTTCGAAAGAGCATCGTGTCCGGGTCGAGTCTTTTTCGAAGATGAGCGCAATATTCTTACCCACCAGCTTTTGTTCTTCTTTACCGTTTTTCTTATCGGCTTTCAGTTTGGCGGCAAGCTGCAACAGAGCAGTGAGCTCGCTGGCGGTGAAATCAAGTAACTTTAAAAAAGGTTTTTGGTAAAACGTAGACATACTTCCCTCACATGGCTTAGGCCTCTCATTGAATTAAAATTCACTTTATATGGATTATTATTCATTTGCAACCCTGTTTGATAAAACTTTTCTCGATAAGGTGGAGGCAACGTCGGCGGTATGTGACAATAAGAGTATCGGCAGGACATCTATGAGGAACGAGCTATGGCAAACCCGGAATTACTGGAAGAGCAGCGTGAAGAAACGCGGTTAATTATTGAAGAGTTACTTGAGGACGGCAGCGATCCGGATGCGCTGTACACTATCGAGCATCACCTTTCCGCTGACGATTTCGAAACGTTGGAAAAAGCCGCGGTAGAAGCCTTTAAACTCGGCTATGAAGTGACGGAGCCGGAAGAGCTGGAAGTGGAAGAGGGCGATACGGTTATTTGTTGCGACATCCTCAGCGAGTGCGCGTTGAACGCCGAACTCATCGACGCTCAGGTTGAGCAACTGATGAACCTGGCGGAAAAATATGATGTTGAATACGACGGCTGGGGAACCTATTTTGAAGACCCTAATGGCGAAGAGGGTGATGACGACGATTATGTCGATGAAGATGACGACGGCGTGCGTCACTAAAGCTGCATAGTATGACGGTACGGCAGCGTCTGCTGTCGTATTTTTGTCTATGGAAAACCCCCAGCTAGGCTGGGGGTTCCGGAAAGCTTTCAGCTTTAAGCCAGTTATTAAAACCCCTTTTGATTTGTTAAAACATCTTGCGGTCTGGCAACTGCAAAAGTTCAACAAGAAATCAAAAGGGGGTCCCAATGGGGGACGAAAAGAGCTTAGCGCACACCCGATGGAACTGTAAATATCACATAGTTTTCGCGCCCAAATACCGAAGACAAGCGTTCTATGGAGAGAAGCGTAGGGCAGTAGGCAGCATATTAAGAAAATTGTGTGAATGGAAAAACGTACGAATCCTGGAAGCGGAATGTTGTGCAGATCATATTCACATGCTTCTGGAGATCCCGCCGAAGATGAGTGTGTCGAGCTTCATGGGATATCTGAAGGGTAAAAGTAGTCTGATGCTTTACGAGCAGTTTGGGGATCTAAAATTCAAATACAGGAACAGGGAGTTCTGGTGCAGAGGGTACTATGTCGATACGGTGGGTAAGAACACGGCGAAGATACGGGAATACATAAAGCACCAGCTTGAAGAGGATAAAATGGGTGAGCAATTATCGATCCCTTATCCGGGCAGCCCGTTTACGGGCCGTAAGTAACGAAGTTTGATGCAAATGTCAGATCGTATGCGCCTGTTAGGGCGCGGCTGGTAAGAGAGCCTTACAGGCGCATCTGAAAAACCTCCGGCTATGCCGGAGGATATTTATTTTAACAGGTTACGTATGAATTACCCGCAAATACTCTCTCCGGTGCTTAATTTCCTGCATTGCCCGACGCCGCAGGCGTGGATTGTCCAGGCCCGCGATCCGCAAAATCTTCCTCTTCTGCTTACCGATCACTTGATCTGCGAACTGAAGGCTGCGCAAACCGCGTTGCTGTTGGTGCGTAAATATGTCGCCGATAAATCGGGCGCCGACGCGCTGCTCGCCTGGCTGCAACCTTACGAGGCGTTCGCGTTTCGTCAGGGGCCGGAGCCGGATTTTGTTGCCCTGCATAGACAGATTAGCAAAAGCGCCATGCCGCAAACTGATGACCCCTGGGGACGTCAGCTTATCGACCGTATGGTGTTATTGATTAAAGAGGAGTTGCACCATTTTTGGCAGGTACGCGAGGTCATGCAGGCCAGAAACATTCCTTATGTGAAAATCACCGCCAGCCGCTACGCGAAAGGAATGTTGAAAGCGGTACGCACGCACGAACCGCTCACCTTAATTGATAAGCTGATTTGCGGGGCGTATATCGAAGCCCGCTTCTGCGAACGTTTTGCCGCTCTGGCGCCCTGGCTGGATGAGGATTTACAGACGTTTTATCTCTCGCTTCTGCGCTCCGAAGCGCGGCATTATCAGGATTACCTGGCGCTGGCGCAGCAGATTTCCGCCGAGGACATTTCTGCGCGCGTGCGCTATTTTGGCGAGGTGGAAGCTGACCTTATCTTGTCGCCAGACCGCGAGTTTCGTTTTCATAGCGGCGTGCCAGCCGCCGGATAAAGGGTAAAATTAAAGATTAGCGTTTTTATCTTTTACGCTGTCGCCACCTGCGTGGTCATCCGCCCGACATCAAACTGCTGGCGAGCAGAAAAAGTCATTTTCATGATATTCTGTCCTGAGTAAAGCCTGCCCTGCAGCAGGCAAAAAGAACTCATTCAGTGTTATATTCCCGAAAGGTGACCTTGAACAATGCCATTTTTGCATCATCACTACGGGTTTTTGTGTTGAAATAGTTACTGTTTCACGCCTTTTGACGCTTCAGAGCAGGTCTTGCCAACAAAGGTTTGTTTAATTTTGTTGATGGAGGTTGTTTTATTACCTCCTGCATCGACATCCGATTTCATGGTCATCGCAAATTCTGTATCGCTTATTTTCGTCGTTTCTACAATAGAGTGCGATTTGACATCAGGATTATTACAGACAGTCTCATTGATCAGTTTGGTATCCGTACTTTCTACAAATGTTGTCGTGCAACCGCCTGCACTGGTAGAAAAACCCTTCACCATTTTCTTAGAATCTTCAGACATTTTAGGGGTATAACACATAAGCGTCGCTATGCCTGAATTTTTTTTCATCCATTAATACTTGTTTTGTATCTGGATTGATGGTGCGCATTTCTATATTTTCCATTTTCCATTCACCGGGCTGTATATCTAATGCATATACATTAGAGATACTAATAAACATAGCGGGGAAAACAATTGCTGATAATAGGCGTTTCATTTATAACTTCCTTGAATAATAAGTGATTCCCGGATAACAGGATGTTTCCGGGATTACTTATATCAGCAAAAATAATACCTGGCGAGGATAAATAAACGCCTGGTTTTCAGAGATCCTTTAACATCCTCACTTCGCAATCGACATGTCCGGTGCAGCCGAGCGGTTCGCTAATATGTTCAAATCCTAAACGTTCGTATAGCGCAATCGCCTCGCGTAAAAAAGCCGTTGTTTCCAGATAGCAGCGTTTAAAACCCTGTTCACGGGCATGATCCAGCGCCATCAGCGCCAGCTTTTTCGCCAGCCCCTGGCCACGAATCACCGGTAAAAAATACATTTTTTGCAGTTCACAAATGTCTGGTTCGCTACAGGATAACGGCGCCACGCCGCCGCCGCCCACCACACAACCGTTTTGCTCTACCACCCAGTAGGCCGCGCCCGGTTGGCTATAAACCTGATACAGTTCATCCAGATTGGGGTCGGCAACGGTATAACCTTTATCGGCGGTAAGTCCGTATTCCGCTGAAACCTGACGGATGACACGGGCAATAGCGGCATTGTCGGCGGTAGTGATTCGGCGCACCGTGAGCGTTGGCGAGGCGACATTATTCATAATATGGCTCAATTTTTAAAATTTATTTATAGATTACTTTAATACCACCGTCTTGAGTCACGCGCAAGGAGATCCTGAATCAGACAAAATAAAAGGCGGAAAAATTAAACAAAAATAGTATCGTAGTCAAATCAGTAACAATTTACTGGTTTTTATTATTAATTCTAATAGATTGTAATTCAGGGATATGATTCATGAATAACGTTATCAGTAGTAAAGATAACCATAATCACACGTTGGTGTTTACAGGCAAGGGCGGAAAGTATTTTGTTATTTGCCTTGTGAATTTCTTGTTGACGTGTATCACGTTGGGAATCTATGCGCCGTGGGCGATGGTGAAATGTCGACGTTATATTTATACTAATATGACGCTAAACAATCAGCCTTTTGCTTACAAAGCCACGGGCGGCGCATTATTTATTAGTGTGTTGTTAGTTTTTATTATTTATATTGTTAGCCTCTCTCTTATTGAACACGGTCATCCCGGTCTCGGTTTTACGCTATTCGGCTTATTAATTGCGATTATTCCTTTTATGGCGGTGAAAGGATTACAGTATCAGGCGATGATGACTTCGCTTAATGGCGTACATTTTGGATTCCAGTGTTCCATGCGGCGCGCCTGGTGGTACATGTTCGCTCTCCCGGTACTCCTGATGGTGGCGCTTTATATTGTTCTTTATATTATCTCACTGGTAACCATCGCCGTCGGCGGTTTAGTGTTCAATATCGTTTTTCTCGGTTTGCTGGCTATTATTGGGATAGGGGTCATTAACGGTATTACCTACAGCAAATGGATGACCTTGTTTGGCAATGGCGCAAACTTTGGCATTCATCGTTTCTCGATTCAGGTTAATGTTAAAACGTGCATCAGAGGGTGCGTGTTGGCAATGTTGACCCTTTTCCCTTTTGCTGTCGTGATTGGTTATCTAATCGCGCCGGTGTTCACCGACATGATTCTTTTGAGTATGATGGGGAATGCGCAGGCAGGAGGGGCGCTTATTCTGCAATATTATGGCCAGATAATGGCATGTTATTTCCTCTATTTTCTCGCGATTATTGTGGTAACCAGTTACTTATATGTAGCGTTACGCAACCTGTTTTTAAACAATTTGTCGCTGGCGAATGATTCGATTCGTTTTCATTCCTCTGTCACTGCACACGGTATACTGTGGCGGTTACTGGTGGTGTTTGTGATTTCCGGCGTGACCTTAGGGCTGGCTTATCCGTGGTTGAAAATTTGGCTGGTGAGCTGGCTGGCGCAGAATACACAGGTCCAGGGAGATCTGGATTCGCTTGAGTTAACCAATGATGAGAAGCCGCTGGAAAACAGCCTGCTAATGTGGATTTCTCGTGGCATCATGCCTTACTTCCCGTTTATCTGATGTAAAAAGGCCGACGTTTACGTCGGCCCATAATTCATGTTGTCGGATGGCGGCGTGAATGCCTTATCCGGCCTACCGATCGCGCCATTTCAATAAGCGAACGTGTAGGCCTGGTAAGCGAAGCGCCATCAGGCTTTCAGATTACAGCGCGCTAATAACCGCCTGCTGCTCAATCAGCTTCGCTTTTGCTTCTGCATAGCCTTCCAGCTTCTCACGCTCTTTGGCAATGACCGCTTCCGGCGCGCGAGCAACGAAACCTTCGTTGGACAGCTTGCCTTCGATACGGGCAATCTCACCTTCGATTTTTGCCACTTCTTTCGCCAGACGCGCCAGCTCATCGTCTTTGTTGATGAGGCCAGCCATCGGGATCAGCAGTTCAGCGCCGTCGATGATTTTGGTCACGGAAACCGGGCCTTTGTCATCGGCTGGCAGCACGGTGATGCTTTCCAGACGCGCCAGGGTTTGCAGGAGGCTACGGTTGTCGTTAACACGACGAACGGCTTCTTCACTACAGCCGCGCAGCAGCAGTTCCAGCAGTTTGCCCGGGGCGATGTTCATTTCCGCACGAATGTTACGTACTGCGACGATCGCCTGCTTCAGCCACTCGGTATCGGCCAACGCGGCTTCATCCACCTGTGCGGCGTTATATTCCGGGAACGGCTGCAGCATGATGGTGTCGGCGGTAATACCGCAAATGACCTTCACGCGCTGCCAGATGGTTTCGGTGATGAACGGGATGATCGGGTGCGCCAGGCGCAGCAGACCTTCCAGTACGGTGACCAGCGTATGGCGGGTGCCGCGCAGTTCAGACTCGGAACCCCCGGTCATTACCGGCTTGGTCAGCTCCAGATACCAGTCGCAGAACTGGTTCCAGGTGAATTCATACAGAATGCCCGCGGCGATATCGAAGCGGAAGCTGTCCAGCGCGTCGCGGTAGGCTTTAACTGTCTGGTTGAATTCCGCCAGGATCCAGCGGTCCGCCAGCGACAGCGTCATTTCGCCGCCGTTGAAGCCGCAATCCTGCTCTTCGGTGTTCATCAGCACAAAGCGGCTGGCGTTCCACAGCTTGTTACAGAAGTTACGATAACCTTCCAGACGCTTCATATCCCAGTTGATATCGCGGCCGGTCGAGGCTAGCGCCGCCAGGGTAAAGCGCAGGGCGTCGGTGCCGTGCGGCTCGATGCCATTCGGGAACTGCTTCTCGGTACGCTTGCGAATTTTCTCCGCCATCTGCGGCTGCATCATGTTGCCGGTGCGTTTTTCCAGCAGTTCCGGCAGGGAGATGCCGTCCACCATATCCAGCGGGTCGATAACGTTACCCTTGGATTTGGACATCTTCTGGCCTTCGTCGTCGCGAATCAGACCGGTCATGTAGACAGTATGGAACGGCACCTGCGGCTTGCCGTTTTCATCTTTGATGAAGTGCATGGTCATCATGATCATGCGGGCAATCCAGAAGAAGATGATGTCGAAGCCGGACACCATCACGCTGGTGGGGTGGAACTGACGCAGCGCGTCGGTGTTTTCCGGCCAGCCCAGCGTAGAGAAGGTCCACAGCGCGGAGGAGAACCAGGTATCGAGAACGTCTTCGTCCTGACGAAGCTGAACGTCGGCGCCGAGGTTATTTTCCTGACGCACTTCTTCTTCGGTACGGCCAACGTAGACGTTGCCGTCGTTGTCATACCATGCCGGGATACGGTGACCCCACCACAACTGACGAGAGATACACCAGTCCTGGATATCACGCATCCAGGAGAAGTACATGTTTTCGTACTGCTTCGGCACGAACTGAATGTCGCCGTTCTCAACCGCTTCCACCGCCGGTTTCGCCAGCACGTCGGCACGGACGTACCACTGGTCGGTCAGCATCGGTTCGATAACCACGCCGCCACGGTCGCCGTAAGGGACGGTCAGATCGTGCGGTTTAATTTCTTCCAACAGGCCCAGCGCGTCAACGGCAGCAACGATGGCCTTACGGGCAGCAAAGCGTTCCAGCTTCTGGAACTCAGCCGGAATCTCGCTGGAATAAACGTCAGATTCTTCACCTTTGGTATCGAACACTTCCGCGCTTTCGCGAATGTCGCCGTCAAAGGTCAGGATGTTGATCATCGGCAGGGCGTGACGTTTCCCGACTTCATAGTCGTTAAAGTCGTGCGCCGGGGTGATCTTCACGCAGCCGGTGCCTTTTTCCATATCGGCATGTTCGTCGCCAACGATTGGAATGCGGCGGTTAACCAGCGGCAGAATAACGAATTTGCCAATCAGATCTTTATAACGCGGATCTTCCGGGTTCACGGCCACGCCGGTATCGCCGAGAATAGTTTCCGGGCGGGTGGTCGCGACAACCAGATAATCTTTACCGTCTGCGGTTTTCGCGCCATCGGCCAGCGGATAGCGGATGTGCCACATCGAGCCTTTGGACTCGCGGTTTTCCACTTCCAGGTCAGAGATGGCGGTACGCAGTTTCGGGTCCCAGTTCACCAGGCGTTTGCCACGGTAAATCAGGTCTTCTTTGTACAGGCGAACAAAGACTTCTTTCACGGCATTGGAAAGGCCTTCGTCCATGGTGAAGCGCTCGCGCTCCCAGTCCACCGAGTTGCCGAGACGGCGCATCTGACGGGTAATGGTGCCGCCGGATTCCGCTTTCCACTGCCAGATTTTGTCGATAAACGCATCGCGGCCGTAGTCGTGACGGGTTTTACCTTCTTCAGCGGCAATCTTGCGCTCAACCACCATCTGGGTCGCTATCCCAGCGTGGTCGGTGCCGACCTGCCACAGGGTGTTTTTACCCTGCATACGCTGGTAACGGATCATGGTATCCATGATGGTTTGCTGGAAAGCATGTCCCATATGCAAACTGCCGGTGACGTTCGGCGGCGGGATCATGATGCAGAAGGACTCTTTGCTTTCGTCGCCGTTAGGCTTGAAATAGCCCTGCTTTTCCCAGTGCTCGTAAAGCGGCTGTTCGATATCTTGGGGGTTATATGTCTTTTCCATTATTTCCAGGTTGCCGTATTCAGGTTAAAACCAGCCACGCGGTAGGCTTTGTAGCGTTCGCGCGCCAGTTGTTTCAAAGTTTCTTCGTAAGGGACGAAGTCTACCACTTCTGTGAAAGCGGTGGCAAAATCTGCAAAGCTTGTACGCAGGCTGATTAAAATATCGCGCGGGCTGCTGTTGCGTTTTTGCGGCCAGGCGATTTCAACCGGCGCGCCGCCGCGTGGGCCTTCGCCTGCCAGATTGTGTGGGACAAAACTTTCCGCCGGTCTCGCCCACAGCGCTTCATCCAGCCGAATGGCCTGCTTCTCATCTTCGCAGGCGATCAGCACGCGCTTGCCAGCGCGCCAACGTTCTGCGGCAATTTCACACACCAGTTGTTCAACGGCGCTTAAACCGTTGACGGTGGTGTCATTGTCCAGAAGATAGAACGTCGCATTCTTCATATATGAGGCTTCTTGTGGTGGATTTAAATGCGTTGCCATGATGCACCCCGTAGGCCGGATAAGCGTGGCGCCATCCGGCAAAACGCCTGATGGCGGCGCTAATGCGCCTTATCAGGCCTACGGGGTAATCTCAAACTTACTCTTCGCCGTTAAAGCCCGCACGATTGAGCAGGAACTGCGACAGCAGCGCTACCGGACGACCCGTCGCGCCTTTCGCTTTGCCGGAACGCCAGGCGGTACCGGCGATATCCAGGTGCGCCCAGTTATACTTACGGGTAAAGCGCGACAGAAAGCAGCCCGCGGTGATAGCGCCGCCAGGACGACCACCAATGTTCGCCATATCCGCAAAGTTGGACTCCAGTTGTTCCTGGAACTCATCGCCCAGCGGCAGACGCCACGCGCGGTCGCCCGCTTGTTCGGACGCGCCGATCAGTTCATGTGCCAGCGGGTTATGGTTCGACATCAGACCGGTAATGTGATGGCCCAGCGCAATCACGCAGGCCCCGGTTAGCGTCGCGACGTCAATGACGGCCTCCGGTTCGAAGCGCTCAACGTAGGTCAGTACGTCGCACAAAACCAGACGGCCTTCAGCATCGGTATTCAGCACTTCAACCGTCTGACCGGACATGGTGGTCAGCACGTCGCCCGGACGATACGCGCGTCCGCCCGGCATGTTTTCACAGCCCGCCAGTACGCCGATAACGTTAATCGGTAGCTGAAGCTCGGCGACCATACGCATCACGCCGTAAACCGCCGCCGCGCCGCACATGTCGTACTTCATCTCGTCCATCCCTTCAGATGGCTTGATGGAGATGCCGCCGGAGTCGAAGGTCAGGCCTTTACCTACCAGCACGATCGGGCGCGCGTCTTCGGACGGATTGCCCTTGTACTCAATCACCGACATCAGCGATTCATTCTGCGAACCGTGGCCGACCGCCAGATAAGCGTTCATACCCAGTTCGCGCATTTGCTGTTCGCCGATCACGCGGGTAATGACATTTTTGCTGTAGCTGTCGGCCAACTGGCGCGCCTGTGACGCCAGGTAGGCGGCGTTACAGATATTGGGCGGCATGTTGCCGAGATCTTTCGCAGCCTTAATCCCGGCGGCGATGGCCAGACCGTGCTGAATGGCGCGTTCGCCGCTGGTGAGCTCACGGCGGGTCGGCACATTAAAGACCATCTTACGTAGCGGGCGGCGCGGCTCGCTCTTGTTGGTCTTGAGTTGATCAAAGCTATAAAGCGTCTCTTTGGCCGTTTCGACGGCCTGACGCACTTTCCAGTAGTTGTTGCGGCCTTTGACGTGCAGTTCGGTCAGGAAACAGACGGCTTCCATCGAACCGGTATCATTCAGAGTATTTATCGTTTTCTGAATAACCTGCTTATACTGACGTTCATCAAGCTCGCGCTCTTTGCCGCAACCAATGAGGAGGATTCGCTCGGAAAGAACGTTAGGAACATGGTGCAGCAACAGAGTCTGCCCCGGTTTTCCTTCCAGTTCGCCGCGACGCAGCAATGCGCTGATGTATCCGTCGCTAATTTTGTCGAGCTGTTCTGCAATCGGAGAAAGGCGACGCGGTTCAAAGACGCCCACGACAATGCAGGCACTCCGCTGTTTCTCCGGGCTACCGCTTTTTACACTGAACTCCATGCACTATGCTCCTGAATCTTAAAGACAACAGTGGTGGCTACAGCTATACTCGTCGTCTTTCAAGTTGCAGATGCGTTGGCTGCGCCTGCTCACCCCTGTCGCTTACCTGATGTAAGCTCCGGGGCTTCACAGTCTTGCCGCCTGCCTGCAACTCGAAATCCATTAGAGTATAGAAATTGAAAGCTTTCGTAACTCATATCCGCTGTTGCGGTGACTTCGTGTTAATCTTAACGTTATTACGGCATTGGCACGTCAGAACAAGTTCTGAGAGGTGAATCCGCTGAGTATAATGATCTTAGCGATGATTTCGACGACTCAAGAGAATAAATGACGTTTAAGCCATGAAACAAGCTAAATTCCAGCAAAAAAATGGGTTTTTACGGGCGTATTTAAAGTGATAATCATAAGATATCTGGTGCGGGAGACGCTCAAAAGCCAGCTGGCGATACTCTTCATCTTACTTTTGATCTTCTTTTGTCAAAAGTTAGTGAGGATTCTCGGCGCGGCGGTTGACGGCGATATTCCCGCAAATCTGGTGCTCTCGCTTCTGGGGCTGGGCGTACCGGAAATGGCGCAGCTCATCCTGCCTTTAAGCCTGTTCCTGGGGCTGCTGATGACGCTGGGCAAACTGTATACCGAAAGTGAAATTACGGTCATGCACGCCTGTGGGTTGAGCAAAGCCGTGCTGGTAAAGGCCGCCATGGTACTGGCGTTATTTACCGGTATCCTTGCGGCGGTTAACGTGATGTGGGCCGGCCCCTGGTCGTCAAAACACCAGGATGAAGTACTGGCGGAGGCGAAAGCGAACCCCGGTATGGCGGCGTTGGCGCAGGGACAATTCCAGCAGGCGACCAACGGCAGCTCGGTGCTGTTCATCGAAAGCGTTGACGGCAGCGACTTCCACGATGTTTTCCTGGCGCAAATTCGCCCTAAGGGCAATGCTCGTCCTTCTGTAGTCGTGGCCGATTCCGGACACCTTACTCAGTTGCGCGATGGTTCCCAGGTTGTCACCTTAAACAAAGGGACGCGTTTTGAAGGGACGGCGTTGCTACGCGATTTTCGCATCACCGACTTCCAGAACTATCAGGCAATTATTGGCCATCAGGCCGTGGCGCTGGACCCGAACGATACTGACCAGATGGACATGCGCACGCTGTGGAATACCGACAACGATCGCGCTCGCGCCGAGCTGCACTGGCGTATCACGTTAGTCTTTACCGTATTTATGATGGCGCTGATGGTCGTGCCGCTCAGAGTGGTGAATTCACGTCAGGGGCGTGTCTTGTCTATGTTGCCCGCCATGCTGCTTTATCTGCTGTTCTTCCTGATCCAGACCTCCATTAAATCGAATGGCGGTAAAGGCAAACTGGACCCGGTTATCTGGATGTGGGCGGTCAACCTGATCTATCTGGCGTTGGCGATTGGTTTAAACCTGTGGGATACGGTGCCGGTCCGCCGCCTGCGTGCCCGTTTTCTGCGTAAAGGAGCGGTATAATGCAGCCATTTGGTGTACTTGACCGCTATATCGGTAAAACCATTTTTACCACCATCATGATGACGTTGTTCATGCTGGTGTCGCTCTCCGGGATCATCAAGTTTGTCGATCAGCTGAAAAAAGCGGGGCAGGGTAACTACGACGCGCTGGGCGCGGGTATGTACACCCTGCTCAGCGTACCTAAGGATATCCAGATCTTCTTTCCTATGGCGGCGCTGCTTGGCGCGCTGCTGGGACTGGGGATGCTGGCGCAGCGTAGTGAACTGGTGGTGATGCAGGCATCGGGTTTCACCCGTATGCAGGTGGCGCTGTCGGTGATGAAAACGGCTATCCCCCTGGTGCTGTTAACCATGGCGATCGGCGAATGGGTCGCCCCGCAGGGCGAGCAGATGGCGCGTAACTATCGTGCGCAGGCGATGTATGGCGGTTCGCTGCTTTCCACCCAGCAAGGTCTGTGGGCGAAAGACGGGAATAACTTTGTCTATATTGAACGAGTGAAGGGCGACGAGGAGCTGGCCGGCATTAGTATTTACGCTTTCAACGATCAGCGTCGTTTGCAGTCGGTGCGTTACGCCGCTTCGGCAAAATTCGACCCGGAGCATAAGGTCTGGCGTTTGTCGCAGGTGGATGAGTCCGATCTGCAAAACCCGAAACAGATCACCGGTTCGCAGACGGTGAGCGGCACCTGGAAAACGAATCTGACGCCGGATAAGTTAGGCGTGGTGGCGCTGGACCCGGATGCGCTTTCCATCAGCGGTCTGCATAACTACGTTAAATATCTGAAGTCGAGCGGACAGGACGCCGGACGTTATCAGCTCAATATGTGGAGTAAAATCTTCCAGCCGCTCTCCGTGGCGGTGATGATGCTGATGGCGCTGTCGTTTATCTTTGGACCGCTGCGTAGTGTGCCGATGGGCGTGCGCGTGGTGACGGGGATTAGCTTCGGCTTCGTCTTTTACGTTCTCGACCAGATTTTTGGCCCGCTGACGCTGGTATACGGCATTCCGCCGATTGTCGGCGCGCTGCTGCCGAGCGCGTCTTTCTTCCTGATTAGCCTGTGGCTAATGCTGCGTAAGTCCTAATCACAGGCCGCCATCCGGCAATGCAGTAAAGCGCAGTGCCTGATGGCGCTGCGCTTATCAGGCCTACTATGACCCGTAGGCCTGATAAGTCCTTTCCGCCGCCATCCGGCAGATAGCCTGGTATTCCTCGAATGATGTAGCGCGTAACCTGACGCGTGGCGCTTTTGGCTACCCGTTAAGCTCAGGCAAGCTGCGGGAAAAAGTAGTTCAAAAAATTTATAACGTGTTGCCGTGATAAATCTGATAACCCAAATCAATCGTATTATGGTTGAGATCGTTATTTTTAATTTTGTTGAGCAACATCTGCGCGGCTCTGCGCCCGATCTCAAAACGAGGGGTAATTACGCTGGCGAGGCTCGGTATCATTTGCCTGCCCATCTCCAGGCCGTGGAAGCCGGCGATGGAGATCTGCTCCGGTACGGCCAGTTGACGCTCGCGGCACCACAGTAGAGCGCCCATTGCGATATCGTCATTTGTACAAAAGACGCCATCCACGTCCGGGTGCGCAGTAAGCGCATCACGCATTAGCTGTATCCCCAGATGGATAGAGGAGATAGCGCGGGGATTGATGCGCAACGGCGCCAGCCCCCGGCGCGTCATCGCATCGCAGTAGCCATGATAACGCTGCTCATCACGGATATCGTCTTTTGAACCCAGATAGAGGATTTTACGCCGCTGGCGTTTATCCAGCATGGTGCTGACCATATCAAAGGCGGCCTGACGGTTATCAAACCCCACCTCCATATCTAAGCGATCGCCCTGGATATCCATGAGTTCTACAATCGGGAGGGTAGCTGAGCGCAGGAATTTGACGGTTCTGAGGGTATGATATTTTTCTGAAAGAATAATGCCGTCGATATTGTAAGACAGTAAATTGATAACGGACTCTTCTTCCGAATCGCGATTGTAATTGTAATTCGCAATGAGAGTTTGGTAGTTATGACCCGACGTTACGGATTCAATCCCGGCAAGAATGTCGGCAAACAACTGGTTCTGAAAAGAGGGGATCAGCACGCCCAGAGTGTAACTTTGCGCGTTTAACAGCATAGCTGGCGCGCGATTTGGTATGTAGTTAATTTCCTCCATGATCTGCGCAATACGCTCGCCGGTTTCCCTGGCGACTTTTTTCGGCGAGCGGATGTAACGGCTCACCGTCATTTTTGTCACGCCAGCAAGCGTAGCGATATCCTGCAAAGAAATTCTGTGATTCCTCATGTTTTCTCCAGTACCGGGGGCGGGAACGTCGCCCCCATGGTTAATTGGGCTGCGGATGATGAATTAATGCAGAACCGCATTCAGCGCCAGTACGCCCAGCAACCCCATGACAGAAATCAATGTTTCCATAACGGTCCAGGTGCGTAGGGTTTCCCCGACGCTAAGATTAAAATACCCTTTAAACAGCCAAAAACCGGGATCGTTAACATGTGATGCAATAACGCTTCCCGCGCCTGTCGCCAGTACCATTAACGCCGGATCGGCGTGGGTTACGTTAATAATCGGCAATACGACGCCCGCTGTGGTTATCGCAGCCACGGTCGCGGAACCTAACGCAATACGCAGCACGGCGGCTACCGTCCAGCACATTAATAACGGAGATAGCGAGGTGCCGGTCATTAATTGCGAGATATATTGGCCCACGCCGCTATCCACCAGCACTTGCTTAAACGCGCCGCCGCCCGCGATGATAAAAACAATCATCGCAATAGCGCCAATGGACTCGCCGACGATATCCATCACCTGCTCAACCGTACGTCCATTGCGTCGGCCCAGCGTAAAAATGGCGATGATAATGGCAATAAACAACGCCACTGCTGGATTACCAATAAATTCGAAGAAAACCCGCACGGCATTCGTTTTTGGCAGCGTGATTTCACATACCGCTGCGATGGCCATCAGAATGACCGGGATCACGGCGGCAAAAATACTGTTCCAGAATGACGGCATCTCCTCTTCACTGAATAGGTGAGGATTAAATAATCCTTCAGGCGGCGCTTTCTCAAAGCGCGCCAGCAATTTTGAAAACAGAGGGCCGGCAACAATCACGGTCGGTATGGTAATGATTAACCCATACAGCAGGGTCGTACCGAGATTTGCCTCAAAAATTGTCGCAATAGCGGTAGGGCCGGGATGCGGCGGCAGGAAGCAGTGCGTAACGGATAAGGCGGCGACCATTGGAACCCCGACATACAGCAATGGCAGTCCCGATGAGGCTACAATCGTAAAAACGAGCGGCAACAGCAGTACGAATCCGACTTCAAAAAACATTGCCAGGCCGACGATAAGCCCGGTGATCACCAGCGCCCATTGCACGCGTTTTTTGCCGAACGTATTAATGAGCGTCGTCGCAATGCGCTGCGCCGGTGTCGGAAATTAATCTTCCCAGCATCGCGCCAAAACCGAGGATCATGGCGAGTCCGCCCAGAGTACCGCCAATTCCGTTTTGTATGGAGTGCAGGACGTCTTGCGCGCCCATTCCTTCGGCAAATCCCACCACGGCGGCAACCAGAACAAGGGCGATAAAGCCGTTAACTTTAAAGCCAATCATTAAGACCAACAGCAGCGCAACGCCTGCCGCAATAATTATTAATGGCATATTCGTCTCTCTTATTAGCGCCAAAATAGCAGCGCTTACGCGCTGCGTCGTATTTCCCTGGTCAGACGGCAACCAGCATACCGCCATCGACAAACAGCAGATGTCCGTTAACAAAGTCGGAGGCTTTTGACGAGAGAAACACCGCTGCGCCAATAAGCTCCTGGGGATCGCCCCAGCGTGCGGCAGGCGTACGTTTGCATAGCCAGGAGGTGAAGGCTTCATCTTCAACCAGCGCTTTGGTCATCTCCGTTTTGAAGTATCCCGGCGCAATACCGTTGACCTGGATATTATGACGCGCCAGCTCCACGCACATGCCGCGAGTCAGCATCTTCACGGCACCCTTCGACGCGGCGTATGGCGTAATCGTGTCGCGGCCCAGCTCGCTTTGCATCGAACAGATGTTGATCACTTTTCCTGCCTGACGCGCCACCATACGGCGCGTAACGGCCTGAGAGACGAGAAAAACCGCGGTCTGATTTACGGCGATGACGTCATTCCACTCCTGTTCGGGAAACTCAGTAAACGGATGACGGCGCTGGATACCGGCGTTATTTATCAGGACGTCAATGACGCCGATATCTTTTTCGATATGTTCAACCGCAGCTTCAATATCCTGTTTATGAGTGACATTAAAGGGAGCGGCAATAGCCTTTATCCCTTCCTGCTGAAGTTTCGTCACGGCTGTTTCGGCGCGCTCCGGGGTAATATCGTTAACAATAATGCGCGCGCCATAGCGACCAAGACCGGTCGCCAGCAAATAACCAATTCCCTGAGCGGCTCCGGTGATAAGGATATTTTTACCTGCCAGTGAAAAAAGATCGTTCATGATAGTGTCCTTTATTTTACTTTCTCAGAAAACGAGCTGAACTTTTGCCGCCTGTGTTTTGTCTCCGGCAAAGATCAGCGCCGCTTCCAGGCCGGTAAATGGATATTCCGCGCTCAGTAACGGCAGCGGATTGATAACGCGGTTGGCAAGCCAGGAAACCGCAGTATTAAATTCGGTAGTAAAGCGGAAAGAGCCTTTCAGGGAGATCTCTTTGCTTATTACCATCATCATCGGGAAGTTGGGAACTGCGCCGCCCATGCCAACCTGCACCATCACGCCTTTGGCCCGTGTGACTTCCAGACACGTTGAGATAGAGGAAGGATGCCCAGAGACTTCAAAACTGATATCGAAATACCCTTTTTCTGCTTTCCAGTCATCGAGAGAATCATGCTGTGGGTTCACCAGCGTATCCGCGCCCATCTGCCGGGCCAGCGAGAGAGAACGGGTACTGATATCGGCACATACCACTTCCGCCGCGCCCAGCGTTTTTACCGCGCTAACAATCAGGCAGCCGATAGGGCCAACGCCGGAGATAAAGACGCGTTTGCCCTGCAGATCGCCCGCCTCATGAGCCGCATGAATGGCAACCGCCAGCGGCTCGGCAAAGGCCATGGCTTTTTCGTCCGCCTGTTCCGGCCAGGGAATGCACTGAGCGGTATCGACAGCTTTAAATCGGGTAAAACCGCCATCGACATGCGGAAAATACATGGCGCTGCCAAAGAAACGCATTTCAGTACAGTGGTTTTCTTCATGCTGCAGACAGTATTTGCAATGACCGCAAGGCTTCGATGGATTAATTGCTACCGGTTGTCCTTCACGTAATAAATCTGAGTCGCTATGAACGATTTTGCCAATCACTTCATGACCTAAAATCATTGGCGCTTTTACTGTAAAATTGCCGACTTTGCCTTCCTGATAATAATGTAAGTCAGACCCACAAATGCCGCCACGGGTAATTTGTACGAGTGTTCCTTTATTATTCCATTCAATATTTTGTTCCGTAACGGCAACAGCACGCTTACCCGCAACAAAGCAGGATTGAGTTTTTACTTCCATAAATTCCTCACTGGTCAGGTAGTTACCCTGAACGCATTTAAGCGGTTTTATTTGTCATTATTTGTGACTTATGTCACGCTGGAAAATTGTTACACTACAATGTTACGCATAACGTGATGTGCCTTAGAGTTCTTCTCTATGGAAATTAAAAAACGTGAAATTGTCGAACGTAGAGGCGTAATATTGTGGAGTGGAATATGACTCAGAGGTATTTAAATGGCCGGGGAAAGCTATATTTTAATGGGTGTTTCAGGTAGTGGTAAGTCTTTAATAGGCAGCAAAATTGCAACATTATTTTCTGCGAAGTTTATTGACGGCGATGATCTCCATCCGGCGAAAAACATTGATAAAATGTCTCAGGGAATACCGTTAACTGATGAAGACCGTTTATCCTGGCTGGAACGATTAAATGACGCTTCATACAGTCTTTATAAAAAAAATGAGACGGGATTTATTGTCTGCTCGTCATTAAAAAAACAGTACCGCGATATTTTACGTAAGAGTAGCCCTAACGTACATTTCCTGTGGCTGGATGGCGATTACGCTACCATTCTGCTGCGAATGCAGCGTCGTGCCGGGCATTTTATGCCGCCAGACCTGCTGCAAAGTCAGTTTGACGCGCTGGAGCGACCCTGTGCCGATGAACATGATATTGCGCGTATCGATGTTAATCATGACAGCGAGCACGTGACGGAGCAGTGCCGACAGGCTGTACAGGCTTTTCGTCAGGCACTCAGCACTTCCTGATCATTGTCAAAGCGCTGAGTCAGGCGGTCAGAAGTCAGCTTTTAGCACTACACGATAGCGGGCTTTGCCGTCGCGAACGTGCTGGATAGCCTCGTTGATTTGTGACATTGCGAACAGTTCCGTGGTGGGCGCGACTTTACTGCGTCCGGCGAATTTCATCAGTTTGCGAAGTTCATATGGCGTTCCGGTTGCCGAGCCTGAGATACTGCGATCGCCGGCAATTAATGTAAACGCCGGTACGGGCAGCGGCTTCAATACGGCCCCAACGGTATGGAAGTTACCGCCATACGTCAGAGCTTCGAAGTAGGGCTGCCAGTCGAGATCGACGTTGACCGTGTTAATAATGAGATCGAACTGACCCGCCAGTGCTTTTAACGCTTCCGGATCGCGGCTGTTCACCACGTTATTGGCCCCCATCGCCAGCACCTCCTGCTCTTTCGATGGATTGGAGCTGAACGCGGTGACTTCGCAGCCCATTGCGTGTAACAGCTTTATGGCGATATGCCCAAGCCCGCCGATACCGATGACGCCAACGCGGCTGGTAGCAGTAATATGGTGCATCAGTAGCGGTTTAAAGACCGTAATGCCGCCACATAACAGCGGGCCTGCGGACGCCATATCCATATTCTCCGGAAGAGGAATTACCCACTGCCAGCCTGCGCGAAGCTTCTCGGCAAAACCGCCACGATTGAGGATAGTGGGCACTGCGCCTTCCTGGCAGTTAATTTGATTGCCGCTGATACAGGCATCGCAGTGTCCGCAGCTGCGCGCCGTCCAGCCGATTCCAACGCGCTGGCCGACTTTTAGCCCCTTATCCTGTGCCGCGCTGCCGAGCGCGGCTACCCGACCGATGACCTCATGTCCGGCAACCAGAGGGTATTGAGAGAACCCCCATTCATTGTCGATCATTGACAGATCGGAATGGCAGATCCCGCAGTAGTCGACCCGTACCTCGACATCTTCCGGTTGGAGTTCTCCCGCGTCATATTCATAGAGTTCGAGTTCGCCGCCCGCCTCTTTGGCGGCATAGCTTTTTATTATCGTCATTGTGCTTCCCTTAATGTGGTGTTGAACTGAAAAGTGTAGAGCATGGAGGCAAGGGACGCCCGGCGTTAATCTGCTGAAGAAGGCGGGAAGTAGCCTGATTATTCTATTTAATACTCAACGCTGCTGAAATTTTCAGCACTTAGCGAAACAGGTGTACGCTCGTGCTTGCATGGCGGCGTATGACAGGTATAATCCACAACGTTTTCCGCATACCTCTTCAGTGCCGAAGTGGCGAAATCGGTAGACGCAGTTGATTCAAAATCAACCGTAGAAATACGTGCCGGTTCGAGTCCGGCCTTCGGCACCATACAAAGCTTTTTTCAAGTCTACTTACGTCTACTTTAGTCCATAAAAACAGTAAGTTAAGCAGGTTTCTGGCTTTTCTTAGTCTGTCCACGTCTACTCAATTCCTTGAACATATACCAACTGATGATGGTATAACTGATGGTATTCCCGGTTCGATTGATTTTGGTACCAACACTGGAGGTATCAACTGATGGCTCTCACCGATATCAAAGTTAGGACTACCAAGCCCTCCGACAAACCCTTCAAACTCACCGATGGGCAGGGTATGCACCTGCTGATCAATCCCAATGGTTCAAAATACTGGCGACTCCAATACCGTTTCGATGGCAAACAGAAAGTTTTAGCATTGGGTGTTTATCCAATGGTCTCTCTTGGTGAAGCTCGCAGGAAACGAGATGAGGCCAAAAAGTTGGTATCTGATGGTATCGACCCTTCCGAGAAGAAAAAGGCCGACAAGATCGAGCAAAGTGAAGCTTTGACATTCGAGGCTGTCGCAAGGGATTGGCATACTGCCTGTAAAAGGAAATGGTCTGATTCCCACAGCGAGAGAGTTCTAAAAAGCATGGAAGATGGTCTCTTTACTGCCATTGGTAAAAGAAAAATATCCGAGCTTAATACCAGAGATCTTCTTGCCCCTATCAAGGCTGTTGAAGCTTCCGGGCGATTGGAAGTTGCTTCCCGCCTACAGCAAAGAACAACAGCAGTAATGCGATATGCTGTCCAGAACGGGCTGATAGATTACAACCCTGCTCAGGAGATGGCAGGAGCTATTGCCGTAGCCAAACGAACCCACAGGCCAGCTTTGCCATTCGAACGATTCTCAGAACTCTTAGAACGAATTGATAACTTCAAAGGTAGGAAACTCACGAAGTTAGCCGTAAAGCTGACATTGCTCATTTTCATTCGTTCCAGTGAACTCAGATTCGCAAGATGGTCGGAGATCGACTTTGAAAATGCGATGTGGACTATCCCTGGAGAACGCGAGCCATTGCCAGGGGTCAAACATTCGCACCGTGGTTCGAAAATGCGAACTCCACATCTTGTTCCTTTGAGTTGTCAGGCATTGGATGTGCTGACAGAAATCAAAGAGATCAGTGGTGACCATGAACTCGTGTTTATTGGCGATCATAATTTCCGCAAACCTATGAGCGAGAATACAGTTAATAAAGCTTTGCGAGCTATGGGCTACGACACTACTGTTGAAGTCTGTGGACATGGATTCAGGGCTATGGCTTGTAGTGCCTTGATTGAATCCGGCTTGTGGTCGAAAGATGCTGTTGAACGGCAAATGAGCCATCAGGAGCGGAACTCAGTTCGCGCTGCTTATATACATAAAGCAGAGCACCTTGATGAACGAAAGTTAATGCTTCAATGGTGGGCCGATTACCTTGACCTTCTTAGAATACGACAAGTTTCACCATTTGATTTTAAAAAGATTTAACTATGAATAAGTAGTTAATTAATCGCTCTCCCTTATCAATGTTGTTAAGGGAGAGTTAATTCAAATAAGTAGTGTTAACTCATTCAAGCTTTGAATACAGTGGAGGGATTAATGAAAGTGGTAAGTCCTTATGAGGAAATAAGAAACTGGTTTAGTCTCGATAACTATGATCAGGTAAAATCACTTACAATTAAAGAACTGCATAAAGAGCTTGTCTTTAGAGAAGTAATTTTCGATAGCATAAATTTTGAATGGGAAGTAGATAATCAAAATTTAAAAAACATCCTCGAAGGTAATCCCATTTTAAGCAGGAAAGAAAATTATTATGACCAATATGTTAGGGGGCAAAGGCATGTTGCACAGGTTAGTTTTGGTGATATAAAGAAATTAGAGAAAAAGTTAATAATGTTTAGTATGGATTTTTTTGAAGAGAATGGCGATTTCAAAAAGGAGTTGAACAAGAAACCTATAACAAAAACCATGAGAGACTTTTTCCTAAACCAAAATAGCAGCAAGATGTATGTATCCTTTGATTTGGGGTTATCAAGCGATGAAGAGATTATAACAGCTTTACAAACGATGCTACCAGATCTAAGGAAAGACTATGGGATTGATCCAGTAAAAACAGAAAAAATTGGACTGGCAAAAATAAGAAAACTTGTCGATTACAATATCATTCCAATGATGGATTTATTGATTTGGTCAAAATACAAAAAAGTAAAAATCTCAAATATGATCTTGTCTCGTGTGTTGTATCCTGATTTCACTAAGGAGATTAGAGGCGAAGATCACATTAAAGATACAGACAGACCCGTTGCAGAGAGGTCATTGAATGGAGAAACAACCCGTAGTCTGGAACATTTTATCAGCAAAAACAGCCATCTTCTCAACATACCGATTTCAGAACTCGGCTCTTTCTAGTTGTAAATCAGCATGTTAATTGTCAAGGGGAAGGTGATAATATTTTTCTTCCCCGGAATTTCTCTCAATTCTTCCCTCATCTAACGTTTCAGTTATCAGCACTCCCTTCATAGATACGAATCTGTGTGGCTAATATCTCCGTAACGGAAGCGGAGGAGACAGCCAAATGAATACAACCAATCAAAGCTTAATTCGTTTACCAGAAGTCTTGAAACGAACTGGTTTCGGCAAGGCCTGGATCTATCGTCTGATCAGTGAAGGTCGGTTTCCGGCACCAGTGAAGATCGGAGTTCGTGCCGTTGCTTTTGTCGAGAGTGAAGTTGACGAGTGGATTCAATCAGTTATCGAATCAAGCAGAATTAATATTGCTTAATTAAACCTGGGAGAGATTTTTATGAATATCGAAGAGTTTGTGAGTGAAGATAACCATATGTGCAATTTATGCGGAGATCTGTTTTACAAGATCTTTGACCCAGAAGTAATTTATGACTTACCCAATAACGAGTTTAATAAAGAAATCATTTACTGGCTCAGTCAGTACCTTGTAGGAAATTTGAGAGAACCTTTAGACTCGATCTCTGAGCTTAATGCTTACAAACAGATATATGTTTACGAGACCTGGTTCTCGTTAATTAAATGCCCTGATGAAATGAAACTCTTGGCGAAGCGGATAATTCTATATCTATTGGATTAAGAAATTTTTATGAAAATGTAAAGTTTAGCTGAATATTTTTGCTTAAAACTTTACAGAATAACTTACATTATTTTTAAGATCGTTTATTCGCAAGGCAGTGAGATAGTTTTCGAGGTATTAGGTGTACATAATAACAACTAGATCTACCAGATGATAATTTGACAGGAATAATCGTCTATCTCACTGTTTTAATTTAAATAAATATCTTAATCGATCCAAATAAATTTGTAAATCTACGAAATGCTTATTATTAATATATTGGAATTATACTTTTTGTAAGGTTTAGGAGGAAAATATGAGCAGTATTTGTGTAGATTCGTTTATGTTGGAAAATGGTGAGAGGTATTGTCATGTTGTAGATAAAAAAACTGGTGAGCCATTGTATTATCCAAATTTGTATATAACAACACAAGTCAGAAATCGGTCAGAGTCTATATCAACAATGAAAGTTATTGCCGGTAGCATTTCATTGTTATATCGATTCTTTATGAGGAAAGAGATCAATATTGATGAAAGAATTCAGAAATGGATATTTCTGGCTCCTCATGAAATTGATGATTTGATTGAGTTTGCTTCATTCAATTTTAAAAGTGGCGGAGATAATGATTTTCGTGTTTCGAATGTCAAAAAACCAACTAAGTATTTTCGGATTACAACGATAGCTAACTATCTGGAATGGTTATGTAAAATACTTCTTTCTCATACAGGTCAGAAAGATACAATCAAAGAGATACTTGTTTTCATTAACAACATAAAAAGAAAGAAACCAAGAAACAATGACAAATATATTATGGATATCGAAAAGAGCTTAGACAAAGCACAACTGGATTCTTTGTTTAGCATACTTTCGCCAGGGAGTAACTTGAACCCATTTACGGAAAAAGTGCAAAAAAGAAACAATCTAATATTTCTTCTATTACATTGCTTTGGTTTGAGAGCAGGTGAACTTTTGAATCTGCGTATTGGCGATATAGATTTTGCAGAATCAACAATCGCAATAAGAAGGAGAGCAAATGATAAAACAGAGCCACGAGTTTATCAGCCATTAGTGAAGACTTGCGAGAGAAAATTAATTGCTGACACAAAACTCATATATGAAATTTCAGATTATATTTTGAATGATCGTAGGAAAGTTAAAAATTCTAATAAGCATGATTTTCTGTTTATTACCTATAAGGAAGGGAAGACCCAAGGGCAACCTCTGTCATTTTCCTCATACCATAAGATAGTGAGTGTTGTTCGCCAATCATCCTCACTTCTAAGTGGATTAACAGGTCATAAACTACGACACACATGGAATTATGAGTTCTCAAAAACAATAGACAAGGCCCAAGATATATCCGATGAAAAAGAACAGCAAATCCGTTCTTATCTCATGGGATGGCGACCTGGTTCAGATACTTCAATAATTTATAATCGCAGGCATATTTTTGAACTATCGAAAAAAACTGCACTTGAACAACAAGAGCAACTATTCAAAGGAGGATTTGATGAATAATTTAATTAAATGTAACTCTGATAAAATGTCTTTGCATGAACATAAAATCGTCACTTCGATTGAAAACGATGGAATCAACATTAGAGAATTGATATGTGTCATGAATGAAAAATTGGTTTGTGGATTTGTATATACAGTACAATATTATTTTAATAGCAACAGCTATTTGTATGTAAAAAGTATCGTTAGAAATATGGAGAGTCTTATCCGTAAACTATCTCCTACTCATATTGATGATAAGGTTCTAATTGAATATCAAAATAAGCAATCATCAAAAGCCCCAGCATCATTTCGTGTTTTACGACCATTTTTGATTAAATGGTTTGAGTTTGGATATCCTGGAATAGATGAAAGTGCTGTAGAATTATTAAAGCATTTTGACCTAAAAATAAAAAAAGCTGGTCAGTCTGTGTTACAAGATGATCCAACAGGGGGCCCACTAACTAAAGAGGAACATACTTCCTTGATCAGGGCTATGAATCATGCATATAGAATAGGTGTACTGTCACTGTCAGATTATGCAATATCACTATTAATGAGTCTGACAGGTAGAAGACCTCAGCAGTTAGTTATGTTGAAACATAAAGACCTTCTTCAAAAGAACTTAGATAATGGTAAAGTGGAATATATAATTTCAGTACCACGAGTTAAACAAAGGGGTAAACAACTACAATATCGAAAAGTGCCAATAATCTCAGAGGTTGCATCAATTGTTCAACTTCAAGCTAATCATTCCGTGAGACTTGTTGAGCTAACCCTTGGCAAAACCCTTGATGATCATGCCAAAGGCAAGATTCCAGTTTTCTTGAACGAGGAAAAACTGCTTGATTTAGCCATAATAGATTCTAACTTTCTGGAGTCTAATAAAATATATGCAAAACCAACAATTGCAAATGTAGCACTAAAGAATATTGTTAATAATGGGAATGTAATTTCAAAACGTACAGGTTCTCTACTCAATGTCACTCCTCGCAGGCTTCGCTATACGATAGCAACTATGCTGGCTAGGGAGGGACATAATGCCAATACTATAGCTGAATTGTTGGATCATTCTTCTACTTCAAGTACGGGAATTTATATTAAAAATCTTGCCGAGAGTGTTGAAAGGATTGATTCCGCTGTTTCAGAACAATTGTCATTCGTCGCTGATATTTTTATGAATGGAATAAGATCTAATAAGATAAGGGATTTTAAATTTTGCTCTTCGAGAAAATGTCAAAGTCAGAATTTAAATGTAAATTTTCCTTGTAAAGAATGTGCTTTCTTTATGCCAGTTGATATTGATGAGGTGAATGCCCAATGAACAATGTTATTTTATTTAAGTCTAAAAAACAACTTACGGCAGAAAACAATTATAATGAATTCATACAATTTTGTCGCTATCAACTATCTGGGCTAACTCAAACTCAGGATTGGGAGCAATATGTTTGGAAAGGGTATGTAACTTTTAGAAAAATAGGGGTTGGACATAAAGTATTTAACTCCAAAGATGCAATGCATGAAGATTTTCTCGATTTTGCAAAAGCATATATTAGATATCAGCACTCATTGAAACCCTTGAAAAATTATGGGGCCATAATGATGGCTTTGAGATGTCTCGAACAGGCTCTTTTGCAGGTTCTGAGCAATGCTCTCATTTATAATGTTACAGCCGTTGTTTTTGATGAGGCTATGCAGATCGGAAGTAGATATTTTGAAGGTAATGTTCTCGCTCAATGTGGGATACAGCTTGAAAAATTATCAAAGTTTCTATGTGAACATAACCTTATAAAATTAGGGTACATATCCTGGAAAAATCATGTGAGGCAGAAGGTCAAAAACAACTATCTTCCTGAGATTGAGGACTATCACAGAAACGATAAGTTACCAGATGAAAAGGCATTACTTGCTATTGCTGATATTTTTTCTAAAAATGATGAGCTACTGAGTCCAAGGGATAAATTCACCAGTTCAGTATTTGCACTTCTGCTTTGTTGTCCGAGCAGAATTTCTGAGATTTTAGCCTTACCTGCTGATTGTGAGATTACACAAATAGATGGCAAGGGTATCGAAAGATATGGTCTGAGATTCTATTCGGTTAAGGGGTATGGCCCTAATATCAAGTGGATTCCACAGGTTATGATACCAGTTGCGAAGAAAGCGATTAGAAGATTGCTTTCCTTATCACAAAATGCAAGGGCATTTGCTCAATGGTGCGAAAAATACCCTGATAAGTTTTATCGACATGAATTCTGCCCAAAAGTTGATGAAAAGTTAAAGTTGACAGTCGAACAGGTTTGTCTTGCACTTGGATACCCTTTATATGATCATAAATCATGCGTTCTAAAAATTAAAAGAACTAGTTTGGATGGTGGGGAAAGTTTCTTAAACTCCAATGATTATAACTATTCCTTGAGTGATCTATGGGAAATGATTAGCTCAGGTTTTAGCAGAGACTTTCCTTGGTATGATGAAGAAAAATCTATAAGATTTAGCAATGCTTTATGTTTATTGAATCCTCGCCAATTTTCTTTATCACAAATGAGCGATATCTATTCATTTTATAAACCTACTAAAGGATTCTTTTTTAGAGACATACAAGATAAAACAAGCCATGAGTCTGGATTTAAAAATATTTTCGCCCGATACGGATATTATGATGATGAGGGTAAACCACTACTTATTCGCTCACACCAACCACGGCACCTATTAAATACAATAGCTCACTATGGTGAAATGTCTGAACTTGATATAGCTAAATGGTCTGGTCGTATCAATGCTAATCAGAACAGAGTTTATAACCATGTGTCGGAAGAAGATATATTAGATAAAATCAAAGCTATTAAATTGATCAAGAGTAATTATTGCCAAAAGGAGTCTATTCCCTCAATGGGATTGCCAGTTGACTTTGATAACCTTTATCAAGGGGCAATTCACTTAACAGAATTTGGTTACTGTGTGCATAACTATTTGGTTCAACCTTGTAATAAAATTAATCAGTTTGTGGAATGTGATAATGAAGCACTGGACATGAAATCAACTGATAGAATGAGGCTTGAATCTATCCGGGAAAAAGTAATACAACTGAAAAACATAACTCAACTCGCTTTTGAAAATGGTGACTATGGTGCTGATAAATGGTTGCAACACCACGAAAAAAATTTGGAAAGAATTAATAAACTTTTGAATAATTGAAACAGGAGATACAAATGGCAAAACATTTAAACAGGAGTGAAATAAAAACAATTACAAATATTATACTGACTTGGGACGGCAAAATCACATGGGATGATTTATGTGAATCAGTATATAAAAATATAAACAGAACCATCACAAGGCAATCTTTAAGTGCTCATAATGAAGTTGTTGATGCATATAGAACAAAGAAGAACTTGCTCAACTTGAAAGAATCAGGTTTAAAGAAACCAGCTAATTTAACGATTGCGGCACAACAAATATTAAATCTAAAAGCCGAAAATGAAATGCTTAAAAAACAGAACAATAGATACAAAGAGCAATTTACCTATTGGCAGTATAATGCTTATAGGCATGGTCTCACTATGGAACAATTGAATAGGCCATTTAATAAAAAATAATAATTGATAGGTTACACCTATTGACAAATTAAAGAAGTTCGATAAATTTAAGTATATGGTCAGGAAGACTATTTCAATTATGCAAGGATGCATTCTATGGACAAAAACAACTTCAATCCAGAGTTTACTCTGGAAGAGCAACTTATCATTATAATTGATAAATATATATCAAAACGATACCAGCCCGGAGATAAAAGTTTCTCATACAAACTATACCTGCTTTTTGTTGGCTATCATTTAAAGTATTTCTACCCAAGACAGCTATACACTCGTTCTAATCGTAACATAGACAACATTATGACGATGTTCAGTTCTGTATACAAATGCCTTACAAGTACTTTGTTGCAGCGATTGAACAATAAGGAGGCTGTTATCAGGGAGCTAAACTCTCTCGTGAACTATATTGATAACAATCAAGAAAAAGCAGAAGGAATTTATACGGTTGTAAGAACACAGTATGAAGTGAAGGTTATCGAGAAAGAGTTAACCCATGAAGTAGTCAGAGTAAGAAATGTTAGATTATAAAAGCTCCCTACGGGAGCTTCATTTCAGTAATCAATTTTAATTACCTACAAACTGCCAGTCATCATCTGTTTTTATTAATTTAATTGTTGATGCTTGTTTTAAATGATTATCAAATACGGTTATTACATTGCACTTATAACTTTTATCAGATTCTTTTGTGCAATCTACTTTTTTTACTGAAGTCAGTTGGTTTCCCGTCCATTTACTTAAAGCAGAATAAATATCTTTTTCTGATGGTTCACTGTTACATGCTGTTAGAAGAAATGCTGTAAGAAAAATAGTAACGATTGAGATTGTTTTCATTTTATTTTTCCAGAAATAATTAATTAAGAACACCAGATTTAGTGTTGCTATTATCAGAGGAGAAAGCCCATTTACTGACTTTTTCGCCATTAAACTCAATCTCAAGAGTTTTAGACTGGGTCTGCGAACCGCCAGTAAACAGCCCTACAACTGGAATGAAAGTTGTTGCATTGAACTGATTGTTATACATAAAGTATCTCCATTGTTCGTTGCCATCGTTAAGGGTCGTTCTCGTGTCAGGCTCCCCTAACTTAGTGAGTAACTCTGTCTTAGTTGTTTTGTTTTTAATGATCTTTGACTGGAGGCTTTGTACCGTTTCATTTTTTATTTTTTGATTGCCGGATGTAGAACAGCCAGAAATTGAAAAAATTGCAATGAAAAAGGAGGTGACAATAAATTTATTCATTTTATTTTCCTTATTACATTTGAACAGAGTTAGCTTTTATGTGTGAAAACGGCTCTGTGTGCAAATTTCTTACGTAAATAGAATCTTAAAGAAATTGCTGATGCAAAATAGATAACGACAGCAAATATAAAACTTTGACTGACAGCGAATATGAAGAAAGCTATCGCCAACAGCACAATTCCTATTAGTAAAGCTAACCAAGATGAAACGGCTCCATATTTGATGGTTGAATGACAGCCAGTGCAGACGCTAACTCCAAACTGGCTCTCTTTGAAGCAGAACGGGCACTTTATTGTTTCGTTTTTCATATCAACCTCAAGGTTGCAGATTAAATGGTGCGTTTACAGAGATTCTCGATGACCGACTCGCTTTAGTAAAATTGCTTGTACCGATCGATGATTGGTGCTTGATAGTCGGTGACTATCATAACTAGATTATCGATCTGTAATAACGATCAATATTTTCTTGACTAAACGCAAATTTGTTACTACAGATAGAGTGCGGTTACGAAAAGTATTTGTAATTAACTGTCTATAAACGAATTTTTCTTGCAGGTTTTAGATGATGTGTTGAATAGACTTCTGAGAAGTTTGTAGGGGTCTTATGAAGAATGCTCTTACCATAGCTTCGCAGAAGCTCTATGAACCTTCTGATAAATGGAATCCAGCCGATGAGCCTGAGATGCTTTTGCCTTTTGACGGCATTTTTTTGAAGAATCTTTTCTACGATTTCATTCCGTTTGTCTTCTCTGAGCCGTAGTTCCAGTTCGACAATTTTTTCACTTATGCTTTCCCTTGGAATATCCGTTGTTGCAACATCTTTTGCAGGAGCAGGAGCAGGAGCAGGAGCAGGAGCAGGAGCAGGAGCAGGAGCAGGAGCAGGAGCAGGAGCAGGAGCAGGAGCAGGGATAGCTTCCTTTATAGCCAGCATAGCTTCTAAGTGGTCGGGGTCGTAGTTAAGCCGATTACTGAGATTTGCCCAAGAATAGCTTTTACCCAATTGCGAAGCTTTGAAAGCAATATCGCGGTAAGAAAATGAGAAGCCGTTCATTTTCCCGGTAGAAGCGACATTCGCCGTCCAGCCGACTTCTGCTTCTTCCAGCCTCTTGATAAAAGTTAAAAGGTCAGGTGTATCTGCCAAAATTTTATCAATGATCTGTTGAAGGGATTTCTTGGGGCAGGGAACACCAGTTCGTTCTGATTGCATCTGTTCGTTGCGAGAGATTCCTTTCCGCTTCGGTTGCTTTGGTGTAATGGAATGGGCTGTCTTAGTCACTGTCAGACAGTGAGCGATTTCGAGTTCACTGATTATGCGGGTACTTATAAGGTTCTCATTCCTACCAAGGTAAAGCTTTCCTCCATTGAGGTCGATCCTGCTTGCGATAATGTGTATGTGCTGACCAGCAGAATCGTCATGTAGAACATAGCAACGGAGGTGAGTATCACTGAACCCCATTCTTTTCATGTAGTCATCTGCGATACTGGACCACTGTTCATCCGTTAGTGATTCACCATTGGGTAAGCGAAGCGAGTTGTGCCAAACGGCCTTCTGAACTTCAGGGCGAAGCTGTTTGCTGATATCAAATTCAGCGATCAGTTCAAGAGCTGAGTCACTCAGCATATTTCCCCCGATTACTACTGGATCGGATTTATGATGTGCTCCGAGCTTCAGTACATATCGGACCACACCAGAGAAGCATTTACCTCTCTTGATCTTTTGCATTCCTTTCATAAGATTAGATCTTATTTGTGAGAAGCTATAAGGCTTACACGAAACTCATGGAGAAGCTTTTTGACTGCAAAAGCTTCTGTCTTAGTCAGAGGACTATCGTTGCTTTTTGAATCCAAATGTACTAACAAACGATTAATCTTCTGCGATATCTCACCCAGCATCCTCCAAGCATCCTTATTTATCTCTGGGATAATCGGCGGTAGTTCTCTCAAAGACACTAGACGGAGCCATTCGCTTTTTCGGTAATGACCTCGCAGTTTTTCAACTTTTTCTAGCTCTTTTTTATTAAATCTTACACTTACACAATATAATCTCAATTCATCAGAGTGTGTTTTTGGTATGTTGCTGAAAGAACCTTGAACACCTTCCTCTCTTTTTAATAGGGTGTAGTTATCGCTAATTTTGTTTATCTTCATATAAACTCCTTTTTATATGCTTACAGTAAATTAACATTTACAGATATTTAATTCTCCAACATATAAATATAAGTTAAATATTTTTAGTGTCAATAGTTATGAGGTTGGTTTTATATTAATAAATCATTAGTAAATGGAGATGTTTGAAACCTGAAAAGTTACATATTGGTAGAAATGTCTTGCTTGTTGTAAAGGGTATGCAAACTATGTTATAAACAACAAAAGACAACTAAGGATTACTCAATAATGAAGCTTCTTAAGGACTTTTTATTAGCTCTATTTAAAACAAAATCTAAAAAACAAGCTGAAGTTTTTCTCGAAGCGGGAAATAATCCTAAACAAATAAACCAAGTATCTAGGGTTGGGAATAAAACAAACCCAAAATTCGTTGCTTCGGAAAAACAATTAAATCAACTTTTAATTATATGGATTGGTCTTGGGGCATTGTCAGAAACGTTAAATCCCAATCTAAACCTCTGGCATTCAGGAACTATTGGTTCTAAAGATATGATAAATAATTCCGAATTACTGTGGTGTACAAGAGATGAAAATTCAAAAGAATCTTATAATGCAGCGGCCAAACTTGATGCCCCACATATAAATAAATTGCCGTGTCTCACTCATTTTCAGACAGTTCGTGTACTCAAAATGGCTGATTTTAATTGTATGTCGTTAGGTGAATTTACCAGAAATTTTTGTGATCATAGCCATTGGAAAATGAAAGAAGTGTTGAGAGAATGGTGCCTGCAAAATGAATTTGATGGTGCAGTTAAAACTAATGGTGGCATCGATGAAGTGGTTTTATGTAAACCAGGAGATGACTTATTGATTATTAATGTTATTCACCTCTAATATTATTAGTCACTAAGCTACAAAATAATAATTATAGCTTTTTATTTTTTTTATTTTATATACTAAAGGACATTTGCATTACTAAATTCAGTCGTTATCATTAACTAAACCTTTCATCTAAAATATGTATAATAATCATCGAGGTGTAATTAAAGTACGCATTTGTCTTTTCAGGATGTTTAGCTAAGGTGTCATCATACCCCGGAAATATTTTTGTATACTCTTTGGTTTTAAATACTAGACTTTCTGGAAGATTTGGATTTTGATATAGGCTGCAAAAATTATTTATATGAAGGTAAAACTTCAGTTTTGAGATACTTATACATTTTCGTTCATTGTCACGATGCCAAACTAAAATCTCAAGAATGTGGCTCAACATTAGAAGTGCTCTAAAGTTCCAAATTTCATTTGAAATTCCATAAACATCTTTAATTTCATTCTCAAATATCTTTAGAATGCTTTCTGTTGTTCCATGAATAAACTCTTTTTTAAGCTTTTTTGAAAGTATTAGTTTCTTATATCGATATTTCCATATATTACATATTTTGAATTCCATTATGTTAGAGTGAATGAGGTTAAGGGTTTTATTTTTAATCACAATTGTTGTCCTCCTATGTTTTTGTGATAAAGTTACCTCGTTTATTATAATAGTCAACACGGAGGTTGTTATTAGTTAATATATAAAACACTTAATCATTCAATTAATTGTTTAACAGTTTTTCCATAGGGATTAAATGTTTAAGAATTACAATATAATGTGACTAATAAATATCTTCAAAGCAGATGATGACGAGTGTATTGTCTATTTGTCTGGGTATGAGTTTTGTGCATTTTCTGACTGAAAGGAAGAAAATCAAGGGAAACTTTAAGAAGCGGAGCTTCTAAGAGTTAGCCCTTGCTTATTTTAGGTGGCTTGAAAATTAATGCTTTCATGATAATAACGCTTACAGCGTTATATTAAATTTTATATTCTGCATTATTTTTCATCGGATGAAAAAGTAATGTCTATATAGCTAAACTCACTATATAAAGACTTTATTTTCTCTAATCTAAAAAGAGATATATCAGCAATGGTTTTGAATCCCAATTTATAAGCAAGGTGTTTTTCAGGAATAAGGGTATTATTTTCCATTAAAATTGTTTTCCTTTTACCACCGTCACTTTTATTTAACAATGCTGCTGCATGAGCAGTTGTAGCTGACCCTGCGAAGAAATCAAGTATAAGGGCATCTGAATCGGCCAGTGAATCTAAAATTTCTGAAATATAAGATAGTGGTTTTGGAGTATCGAAAACTTTATCTCCAAATATCTCTTTTATCTCATTTGTAGCTCTTTCCGTATAAAAAGATGTTTCATTCCACAATGTTCTTACTTTCTTTCTTTTTTTAACATTTGAGTAATTTTTTACATATATAACACCTTTATTGCTTGCATAAAGTTGCCAAGAACGTTCTTTTGCGGTGTCTCTTCCCCATAACCAACGTCTTTCAATTCCCTTAGAATCAATGGGATAAATTTCAACTAACTCTGATTTCGCCTCAGTTGATACATGTCCCGTTTTAGGATTGACATAAAGGGGATAGAACATATTTGGGCGATCTGATCGTAGGCTGGCTTCCCCCTTTTTTCTGAACAGTCCATCAATTTTATAATGTCCATATTCATCAGTTTTATTGTAAAGGGTATCATCATCTGGAAGACCGACAAGACATGCTTTGGATGATTTTCCATATATTAATAAATATTCATGGCTCGTAGCAATGTTTCGGTTGCTACCCTTACCATTTTTAGAGCGACAAACTACAATACACCCTATAAAATTATCTTCTCCAAATATTTGATCCATTAATATTTTTAAATAAGCATATTCATAGTCATCAATGCTAATAGCAATAATACCAGTTTTTTTTAAAAGTTCATGCGCACAAGCTAGGCGTGGAAGCATAAATGACATCCACTCACCATGCTTTCCAAAAATAGATGATGTTATTGCCTTTCTGTTGTCGTGATAAATAAATTTGTTGCCAGTATTATAAGGAGGGTCGATATAGCAAAGGTCGATTATATTTGGAGTGGTTTCGGCAAATGATCTAAGATATGATAAATTATCACCTATATATAAAGATGAGTCGAATGAAGAGTTCTGTTCCAGTGGATGAGGTAAAATTTCATCAATGTGAATATTTAATGTTGGGGTTAACCCAAGGGCCATCTCTAACTCATTGATCTTCAATTGCATTTTCGACTTCATGTTCACTCCTGTAAGTGAAGTGTATTATAGTATTTTGAAACCTAGATTGAAAGAAGGATCTATTGTGAAACTCCCTGAGGAATCAATCAGTACACAAGAGAAATTACTTGATTTTGATCAATGGCTTACGGCAAAGTTGGATCGAATCAAGGATAGTGAAAAATTTACCTCAGAAATTGAGGCTCTCTGCCAATGCATTAGACATATAGCTCCGTTTCTGAATGATTTTGATACATATGAAGATGCTAATATTGAAAATCTATGTGTAGCAGTTATGAGATCAGCAGAATCCTTCTTGAGTGGGGATTCATTTTTAGATGACGAAGATTATATATGCAAGTTTTTCGATGCTTTTTTTAATTTATTGTTCCTTTCTACTGGTGCTACAGATAATAACCTTAAAAATCATTTTCTCATTAAATTAAAAATTGACGGAATAACCCCTTTGTTTCCTAAGCGAGCAGCAGGGAAAAGAAATGTTAAATTTAAATTATCAACTATTCCAACAACAACGAAATCTGATTTTATAGCCCACTTATTAGCATCATGTTATGTAGCTTGTTCACAACCATACTTTGATACGGTAAAGACCGAACCGGTCTTTGATATTGAAATTTATTTAAGGGTCTTTCTGAAGGCTTATATCGAGTTAATTCTTGAGGATAAAGAGGATCTATATCAACTTTGGTCTGTGTGTCGTTCCTACTTGGAGTTAAACAAAATCTCTAAAGATGCTGATTTTGGACGATACCTTTTAAATTCATGTACGATCTTTAAAGTAAGAGGCAGTGTATCAGCTTCTGGTGGACATGCCCCAGAAAAGATTTTGAGAAATAAGCTCTATGATATTGGTTTAAGGCCTGATATTGATTTCAATATAGCTGATGTTAACATTGGCGAACAAGAAGTAGTAGAAGAAGGAAAAAGAAGAAAGAAAACTCGCGCATATGATTTTATCATACCATTTAGAATACCTTCTTGGGAACCAAAAGCGAAGCTATTTATACAATCTCAATTTTATGCTGGGGATTCTGGTAGTGTATCGCATAAAGTCGTAGATCAGACTCAAAGTTCGCGAGTATTTACACTATCTAAATATCCTAATGCTCGTTTTGTTGAATACTTAGATGGTGCCGGATACTATGCTTCATTGAGAGGTGACTTGGAACATATGTTATCTTTCAATGATACGGCATCTTTTTTTCAAGTTAAAAGCATTCTTTTGCGTTTACGACGTGAATTTCAAGTTATTAAATACCTGACCCCTATCGAGATTGAACATAGTATTCTAACTTGTACGGACAGAAAAATTGATACTTTCAAAGCTAATTTAATCTCTGATGGGTATCCTGATGATGAGGTGAATAGAGCAGTTAGTGTCTCATTAGATTTGGGGTTTATTGAAATCAATGAAGGTGTTGTAAGCATTTCAAGTAAAAGATTAGATATTTCTCGTAGGTTATTATTGCTTGATATTATAGCTATAAATTCTAGAAAAATAACTGATGACGAAAGAAGAAGCTTAAAATATCTGCTTGTGCCCGGATATGGAGAAAATATGGGGATGTTGGAATCTGACTTATCTAAAACTGTATCTGATATAATGAAATATCAGCAGATTACACTTACACAGTTTACAACAGACCTAGAATGGCTCTTGGACGAAAAAGTGGTTAAAAGAAACTAATCTCTGTTATTTTAATAAAAGACTAAATTAGTGAACAAGCTATTTTAAAGTAATCCTTCTCTTAAAATAGCTTGATTTAAGATATAATTAATTTTTTCTTAAATGAGGTGCTTAAAACGTTCCAGACAAAATTAATATTCCTTGATTCCTTAGTTTTTATCACCGCTCTGTTGTTTTATTTTTATTGTTAACTCAAGAACCTCTTTAAGATATTGAAAATGATTTGCTACATTTTTAAGTGCTAATGCTCCAAGTGATAGCCCTAAAAGAAAAGCCAGTCCAAATACGATTAATGTATTTGCTGTGCCTGAATTGAAGAGCCCTTTTGATATGGTATCACCCAATTTGTCTAACCCACCAAAACCTTGAACTGCAGAATATGCTAATCCAATTATTGATAAGACAGCAGTTTTTTCTCCAAAGAAATCATTTATCCTTGATTTTACTCTTTGTATCTTTATATTTAACAAATCTATTGAATAGTTTAATTCAGCCAACGAATAAGGCATCAGTTTTTCTATGTTTTGTTCATCATTGTCAATTTCACAAATTAGGTCATTGAAAATTTCCTTTTTGAAGTTGAGCATGAACTTCACGCCAGGTATTATAGGGGTAAATAAGTATATTATACCGGCAATTGAATTGAGGGCATACAGAACGAATGCAGGTAAAATAAATGGTTGTTTGGGAAGGTTAAAGACCTTGTAGATAACGGCCATTATGACCATTAAAATAAGAGAAAAGAGAGATGTAAGAAATGAATATACTTGAACCTTTCTAAGTAAGTTACTTTTTCTATTTATCTGATTATAGGGAGCATAAGAGTTCATGTTGCTTATAGTTTTGATGATTTGATTTACTCTATACATTGTTTATAATTCCATTAATAAACTATTGCTTAGGACAGTTGATTCCAGTATGTATAGATTTTACACTATCAAGTCGGAATAACTAATACAGTTTGTTCGATTATTACCAATCGGGACTGATGGTATCAATGATGGTATCATCGATAATGCGGGTTGCTTTAATTACTAAAGATCATAAGGATAGTTGCGATGTTCGAGTCCGGCCTTCGCACCAAAAGCATATAAATGGACCTCAACTGAGGTCTTTTTTATGCCTAAAATCCAGAAGTTACCTACCTTTCTCGGTTGAGCGCTGTGTTTTTTCCGTTGTTATCAGAATGCTAACTGTCAGTACAGAGATGATAGACAAAAAGTATGTCTGCAATAATGTCTTGAATGTACATATAGTTGCGAGCATCATCGCAACTATGTGCTCATGGATTCTTCAACGTAATGACCTCTGACAAAACCCTAAAGCAAGCGATATCAAATATTACTATTTGGCGCAAAGGCGAACAGCGAGCGCCGCATAAGCCGTTATTGCTGTTATATGTCCTCTCGCACTATCGGCAGGGTCACGATCGCCTGTTTGATTATGGTTCTGAAATTCATGAGCAATTGCTGGATTTGTTGGAGCGCTATGGGCCACAGCGCCGTGAACAGCGCCCGGATATGCCGTTCTGGCGTTTGAAGGGCGATGGTTTCTGGGAATTGCAAAACGTGGAATTCTGCTCAACCAGCGGTAGCCGCCAGCCACCTAAACGTGAATTCATTGAATATAATGTTGCTGGTGGGTTTGATACCGTCAATTTCGCGTTGGTAACAAAAAAACGTAAGCTAATCGACACGTTGGCGCAGCAGATCCTTGAGGCGCATTTTCCGACCAGTATTCAGGAAGACATCGCTGACGAGATGGGTTTTGATATTCGCACCTCTCTCCGTCAACGCGATCCGAAGTTCCGCCAGGCGGTGCTACGAGCTTACAATTATCAATGTGCGGTCTGCGGCTTCAATATGCGCCACGACAACGCCCCTATAGCCCTTGAAGCAGCCCATATCAGATGGAAGCAGCATCATGGTCCTTGTGAAGTACCTAATGGCCTGGCGTTGTGCGCAATTCATCATAAAGCGTTCGATCGTGGTTCGATTGGCCTGGATGAAAATATGCGCGTGGTGGTTTCCGACGCGGTGAATGGTAGCGGGGTGGTACAGGGGCTGTTCTGGGATTTTGCGGGGAAAGAGATCGCGTTGCCGCAGATGAAAGAAAATTATCCGGGTGAACGGTTTGTGGAATGGCACAAGAGGGAGGTGTTCAGAGGAGGGCATTGATCTGGGGGAGTATTTTGAGTGGGGTATACGTTATCTGTAAAAAATAGCTCCACATCAAAGGCATCAAAGTAATCGGCCACGGTTCTCGCACTATGGTCTGTAGCGCGCTGGTGGAGTCACACCTGTGGTCAATCGACGCGTAGAGCGCCAGATGAGCCATCATGAGCGCAAGCGGAATTTATGAGGCGCGGCACCTTAAAGAGCACAGGGAGATTGTAAGTAGCCCGATATTGCTGGCTTTTGCTTAGCTTGCTGACGGGATTCGTCGTATGAAGCATGAAAATTACCTCATGTTTTATATGAGGATTCAACACCATATCAAAACCGGTAACTCTCAATCTTTCAAGGCTATGTGTCAGATCAGGTCGTGATAAGACACATAAATTTAAAGAACTATATATCTGGCCAGATAGACTTTTTTATAACAGCTTTATAAATTAAACAAATCTGCCATAGAGACAGATTTGTTTAATTTATAATTAGAGGTTTGCAACGTTATGATATACTTTTTGCACATCATCATCATCTTCAAGGGCATCAACAAGTCCTTCAAAGATTTCTAAATCTTCTGGTGAAAGTTCAACTTCTGATTGAGCAATCATTTCTAATTCTGTTGTTGAAAATTCAGTAATTCCAGCTGCTTTTAGAGCTGCGATTCCTTCATGCAGGTCTGTAGCTTCAGTATAAATAACGATGTTTCCTTCTTCTTCGGTTACATCACGAACATCAACTTCAGCATCAAGCAAAATTTCAAAAATATGGTCAGGGTCTGTTCCTTTAAATACAATTACTCCAGTATTGTCAAACATATAGCTGACAGCACCTGCCGCTCCGATATTCCCGCCTTTTTTATTAAAAATTGTGCGGATATTAGCAATCGTACGGTTAACATTAGACGTCAACGTTTCAGCGATAACCATTGAACCATTTGGTCCAAAGCCTTCATAACGCCCTTGCACGAACGTTTCATCTCCGCCACCTTTGGCTTTATCAATGGCTTTATCAATAACATGTTTTGGAACCTGTGCCTGTTTCGCACGTTCAATAACGAATTTTAAAGCTGAGTTTGATTCCGGGTCTGGTTCACCTTGTTTAGCCGCAGCATAGATTTCTACACCAAATTTTGCATATACTTTAGACGTTGCACCGTCTTTAGCCGTTTTTTTAGCAACAATATTTGCCCATTTACGTCCCACTGGAAACATCTCCTCAAAAAATTATTTACATTAATGGCAGGTTAATAACCTGCATATTTTTCTATCGTATTATATCATAATATATAAATTCTCGTCTATGAGAAATAAAAACATCCAGCTTTTACGAGGGATTACTTTGATTTTAACAATAGCTAATATGGTGGATAAGTCCTTTTCTGATTTTCTTCCGGTTCTTTTTTTATTTTTAATAATTGAATCGCAGCAATAACGTCTTATTGATGGTGATTTCGCTCATCAGGTGAGGTGGAATGCTTGCACGTCTTGCGACATATTGTGGCAGAAACTTAATGGCGAAATTAAGAGCCTATCCCATTAGGGCTATTTTACTTGCCATTTTGGACCTGGGCAGTGCTCAAAATCCTCACGTACTACGTGTACGCTCCGGTTTTTGCGCGCTGTCCGTGTCCAAACTGGCTGCGCCAATAACGCCTATTGGGATAGTCTCTAAGACGATATATTCCCGCCTTGAGCCGTGTTAATTTGTTGCATACTTTTAAACGGAGGTATACCTCTTGTAGGCTATACCTCCTGCTTCACGTTATCGCGCGATTAACGCAAATACGCCCCAGCCAAAGTATTCTCGCGTCCAGGTGACGTGACGTTTGGGGGCTACCGTCAGTTCTGTTCGAACCTCTTGCGCAAACTCATCGTCAGGGTTTTCCTCCAGCCAGCGGCGCATGGTCATCCACTTCGCGGCTTCATATCTGTCCCAGCCTTGCGGGTCCGCCAGCACCATTTCCACTACGTCATAGCCGAGTTGGTCGAAAAAGGCGACCAGCTCGGGCAGGGGACGAAAATCGGCGACGGATGAGACGCCACAGGCGTGGGCGATCTCTTCCGTTGCGGGGATCCGACGCCAGTACGGTTCACCGATGAGAATGATCCCGCCAGGTTTGAGGCTTTTGGCCAGCAGATCTATTGTCCCCGCGACACCGCCCGCAATCCAGGTAGCGCCTACGCAGGCCGCCACGTCATATTTTTCCTCGTCGATATAACCGGCCGCGTCGTTATGAATAAAATGTACGTATTCACTGACGCCGAGCTCTTCTGCACGTTGTTTTGCCTGTGTGGTGAAGAGCGGGCTTATATCAATGCCAGTACCTGTAACACCGTAATCGCGAGCCCAGGTGCAGAGCATCTCACCCGAACCGCTACCGAGATCGAGAATCCGCGTGCCTGGTTTCATGCGTAACGCATGGCCCAGCGTGGCGTACTTTTCCGCTGTAAACGGATTATGGATACGGTGTTCGCTTTCGCTAATGGTAAAAATACGTGGGATATCCATTGGGTTATTCCTTTTACTGAGGGCGATTCCCTCAGCGGGAGGGGCTTTTTCAGCCAGCAGCGCAAACAGCTTGCCTGCAAAAGTCTCGCCGACCGGCCAGGTGTGACTGTCCGGGCGCTGCAACACAGTGAAGCCAGCATCACCAAGCAGGCTGATATATTCATCATCGCGCCAGGCCTTCATTTGACTGCCGAAACGGGTGGTACAGCCGTTTTCCGCTATCGCCCAGAACTGCGTTGAGCTGGTTTGGGCCTCTTCATCCCAGGCATTTTCCGTTAACAGAAGATGAGGCTCGGCAAGAAACAGGCCGTGCGGACAACGCTGCCAGCCTGGCTGCGCCATGCCCTGGCGTTTAACTTCATCGAAGGTATGCACTTCAACAAGCAGTTTGCCATCCGGTTTCAACCACTGAGCGCAATGACTGATGAGGCTTTGCGCATCAGCAGCGCTAAAGACATTCAGTTCCCCAAACGTCATCATAATGAAATCAAAAGGTTCCGTGGGGTGGTATGTACGAATATCCTGCTGAATGTAGTCAATATTCAGGTTTGCGGCTTGCGCCTGCTGGCGAGCCCATGTGATGGATGCCGGAGAGAAATCTACGCCTGTGCAGTGAAACCCACGCTCCGCTAACAGGCGGGTATAAAAACCGGGGCCACAGCCGAGATCCAGAATGCGGGCGCCAGCGGGTAACTGACGGGTAATCCATGTTACCTGTTGCTCAATCACGGTTAGCCGGCGGCTGGCCCAGTCGTGGTCCTGCGACAGATGATTTTCCAGCATGCGTTGGCTGAAGGCTGGCTCGTCCCAGGGGATTTTGCCTTCATCGGGTAATAGCCGAATGTGATGCGTTGCAAAAATAACGGTGCTGATATCCATCATCATCTCCTTAGCGATTGTCAGGCTGGGCGCGAACGTTGTTCAGCCCGGTTGTATTAATGCGGTAGGGCTGACCGTTAACGGATTTGATCAGCTTTTTGGTTTTGAGTTTTTTGAATACAGCGAGCGTGCAATCGGCGAGCAACAGCCCTTCGCGGCTATAGCACTCAACGGCGGTGACGCGGCCTGACGCATCGCGGATGTGCGTAATGCGTCCGCCTTTGGCGAGAACGTGTAAGGTACGTTGTTCCTGACGGGATAAATTCATACTGAAGAACCTGTTTAATCATCATAGGCAAAACGTGCAAACACACTGCGGTGTCCGCATTCGATTTCGGCACATTGATAATCAGTCCGGCCTGAAAAGGTCGGGGAACTGATTATCAGATGATGACATTCTCCAGCATCAAAGCCTCGGGTTGAGTTGAAAGGTATTTACGTCGTGAATGATAACACCTGATTTCTGTAAGTGAATAACCGGGAGCGAAAAGTGTGATCTCAAAGGGAGGATCATGCGTTTAGTAAGTCAGTTGAATAGATCCCGCCGCTACCATAATGAATATTGATTAAACTCATATACCCGATAATGGCCGCTTTGATAATCTCGGCGTATCTTTTGGCCATTGACTGGGTTGTAGCGTTGGTAATCTTTTTTTAACCCACTGAAAAATATCACTTAAATATTTTTCATACATAAACATTTATGGTCCGCTGAGTTCGGATCCGGTTTTGTATGGGTTAAAAAAGGTACGTTATAAAAGTCATATGGACTGTCACTCCTGTGGGGTATCAGCGCATAGCGAAACGTTGCCCTTCATGCAGCGTAAAACGGGACTTCACGCCTTCTGGGGCATTTCGGGTTAATTCGCAAAAGAAGGTACTCGATGTCTGGAGTATCTATAAATGCACACACTGCGATTACACCTGGAATATCTCCCTGTTCTCGCGCCTGCCAGTCAGCAAAATTAACCGCGATCTTTATGGCCGACTGATGGCGAATGATGCCGCCACGGTGCAATATTTTGCTTATGACAACGCGATCCTGAAGCGAAACAATGCTGAATTATCGGGGCAGCCTGATTTTCACATTCAGGAACGGTGGCTGGTCAGTATCGCCTCCCACAAGCAGGTCAGTGTTAGCGTCAGGATTTCCCGTTCTTTTCAGGTCAGCCTGCTGTCGATTTTGAAGAAGCAACTCCTGCTAAGCGCAGCCGAAATCAAGAGACGGATTGAAACAGGGCAAATAAGTGGCGTCACGATGAAAATGCTTAAATCGCGAAAAATGAAGAATGCGAAATATGATTTGCAGCTCTCAGTTGAAACACTGTATGACTGGCGAAGGATTGTTCTGACCCGTCGATAAAAATAATAAGCTCACCTTACGTTTAAGTGTGCTGGTATGGCAACGACGTAACGGAATGAAAGAAGGACTAAGGGACAGGTGAGCTTTAGTTGAATAACCCTTGTCTGTGGCATTCAGTGAAGGCTGAATGCCATGGATAATCCAGATTTTCGCACCAGTGATGATGTTGTATGGATTCTTTGCGCAAGCCAGCAGAATGACAAAGGGCGATGGGTTACAATTATCTGTAGAGTAAACAAAAGGAATATAATGTGGCGCTATACAATATCTCTGAGAAAATACTGACTACCCTTGAAAAAACATCTTTCACCATCGAAAGGCTGCAGGAACGCTATGATCTTCAGGAGGCTATCAAGAAGAATATTGATATTGTCGCGCCGGGCTGCCTTGTCATATCCGAAGAATTCTCTGATTGGGAGGATAGTCGGCGGAGGATTGATTTATTAGCGATTGACAAGCAGGCCAATTTGGTTGTCATTGAACTGAAACGTGATGAAATCGGCGCGCATATGGAACTGCAGGCGCTAAGGTATGCGGCAATGATTTCAACGATGAGTTTTGCGAAAGCATGCGAATATTATCAGGCATATCTTTGGAAGCATGGGATCGATGAGAATGCAAAAGAGAAGTTACTGGATTTTGTGGAGTTAGAAGAAAACGAACTCGCTGATTTTGGTAAAGATATTCGCATCGTTCTGGCATCAGCGGATTTCAGTAAAGAATTAACGACAACCGCAATATGGCTAAGAGATAAAGGTGTCGATATTCGCTGTGTTCGCTTAACGCCTTACAACTTTAAGGGTGAAGTGCTGATTAATGCTGAACAAATAATACCAGTCCCTGAACTGGAAGAATATCAGGTCAGATTCAGAGAGAAACGCACGGAACAAATTATTAGCAGTCAAAAGTCGGAGAGGGATTATTCCTTATATAAATATAAAGGAAAAACCTTCAATAAACGGAAGCTTGCACTTGAACTTTTCACTGACTGGATTAATAAACATAATCCTGCGAATATAGATGATCTCAAGAATAAATTGAGTGAAGACTTACAGAAAAGAACAGTAGCACTGGTTGAGCAGATTCCTGAAAAAAGGAAAAACAGATATCATATGCAGGAAGATGCGTTGATTGAGTTGCCGTCCGGTGAGCGTATTGCTATATCGAATCAATGGGGGTTGGGGACTATAGAACTGCTTATTGATTTTGTTCGTCAGGATAATTTTGTAGTTGAAAAAGTGGGTTGACAGGAAGTAATAATAAAACAGATCCCATTCATTAATGGGATCTCACGTTTCATCCGATACGAAGACCCTGATCTCTTTGTCAGTAGCGTCATAATTACGCAAGCCTCTTTACTTTGCTTATCATTTATATTTAATGTAAATATTCACGCAACACCATTAAAAAATAAGAAAAAATGGCTCACTGTTGAGCTGATATTAATACCTGAACCACTGAATTAGAGTAATGTGGCGCTATTCATAGAGTAATTTTTTCTGTTGCGGTTACAGGGGGAGGAATGCACACCTTTAGACCATACTCACTAAGGCATAGCGATCTGTTATATGAAGATATTCCGTTAGAAATACGCGAGCAAATAATCTTATTGATTATTAATACGTTAGGGAATTGCTCCTCTTTTTATGATATGACATTATACTGCTATCATAATAGTCATTCTGACGAAGTTTATCGAAGAATATGTAAAACGTTGCGCAAAGAGTATGGCTTATTCACCTTATATGCGCATTCAACGTCATATCTGGATGAAATGAGTAATCTGTTATTAAAAACAGATGATAAAAGAAAGCATATTGATACCATTGAGCTTGCTTTTAACTATATAGATACCTACCTTCGGACCTATGAAGTTACGCTTGGGTTAGAACCGGATAAGGCGATTAGTGAATTAAATAATATATTTCATGAGCATGGTTTAAAATATCGATATGAAAATGGTAGAATTGTAAGGTTGCGCAGAATAAAACGGCTTAAAAACATATGTTATTATTTGTACTCTCTTGGAGAGTATGGCTTTGTCGAATATGATCTTATGGAAGCGTATAATCGCCTGATGCTTAATGATTTTGCCTGTGTCGTAAAGGAATGTCATGCAGTCTTCAGAAGCGTTCTTCTCAGAATTCATGAGAGAAAAGGTATCGTATATCATGAACAAGATAGTTTAAATACCTTAATGACTAATCTGATGGCGAGAGGCGTTATATCTGCTGAATATGCACATAAATTTCATTTTTTAAGTAACGTGCTGGAGTCAGAAATATTTCTGCCGATGGCGCCAGAAAAATCGCATCATCACTACGCAATGATGCTCCGTATCTCTGAAGAGTTGGCCTGTAGTATTTATTATCTTACTGAGCGGAGTATATTTTTTCTTACCCAGCGGGCTGAAGAAGATAGTGTCTCGCCATAATAATGATCGCGCTGTCGCTCAGTCAGACTGGATCATCGTTATTTAAATTTGTTCAGACGTCGGAATTTTTTGTTCTGCCGTCTGTTTTTTTAGTGATGAGCTGTTCAGTGCAACAATAAGGGGTACAGTACGATGACTGATTTTTAAACTGCATATCATCTGTGTCGCATTTACTCATGGGTATTGGGTCAGGGAGAGAGAAGAATGAGTACTATTTTAAAGCCTTTTTTATTGGCGGTAACCCTGATGTTAATCTTAATAAGGCCTGGCTTTGCAACGGAGGATGGAGCGATAACCATGGTTAAAACCTACAGCGCTTATGACTATTTGCAGACCCGAGCGCGGTTGATGCACGCTGTCGCCGATCACGGTCTGGTGTTATTTGGGGAATTTGACCATGCCAGAGCGGCACAGAATGTTAACCTGAAAATGCCGCCGACAACGGTTCTGGTCTTTGGCAATCCTAAAGGCGGAACGCCTCTCATGCTGGCGCATCCCGAACTGGCGCTGGATTTACCGTTTCGGGTGCTCATTAGCCAGCAAGCCGATGGGCGAACGTTAGTCAGTTATCATCCCGCTGAAACGCTGCAACGTTATGGTCTTGATGCCGCAGACATACAGGCTTTGAAAAAACTGGAACAGCTCGTTGAAAAAAGTCTCCACTAAAGCTGAAAATCGGGCGATGTGTTTGCACAAGTGATGTCGCGAATAAATGCGGTCACATCGTCCATTACCTGATGCGATAAGGCGGCATCGAAGGTGGCGCTATCAGCATCACAGAACCCGTGCCGCGCATCGTACATTTTACACTGCACCCGGGGGCGTTTTTCTAGCGCCTGTCGCATGGCGAGGGGATCAAACGCTGGCTCATAACGCGCGACAATAACCAGTGCCGGACAGAGAGGCGCAAGATGAAGGTACTGGCGTATACGGGAACCGTAATAGCAAATGACGCCATCGCATAACCCACTGGCTGCACTTAGCCATGCGAGCGTTGCGCCGACGCTATACCCTACGACGATTAGCGTCTCGTACTGCGTTCTGAGATCGTGGAGTAATGTGGTAACGACGGCGGGATCAAAGCCGACATTTGCTGAAAAGTGACGGTAAGCCTCCTCCTGCTGTTCATAGCGAAAGGGGGTATGGTGAGGAAACAGCGCGGGAATATAGATGTCGAATCCACGCGTCATCCATTCATGGCCTGCGCGTTGGATATGAGCGTTAATACCATAAATTTCATGCAGAATAATCGCTGCCCGGCGATGGCGGCTCGACAAACTGGAGGCGTTGCTTCCCCCGGATACGCCTGGGGCGAAAAACACGGTGTCTTTTATCATAACGCGTTTTTGATACAAAGAGAGCGGCTGGATTTTCGCCGATCACGCTATGTCAGAGGCATTGTTCCTGTCAATGTACAGACACATTTTATGGCCTGATTTTTGGTTGATAAATTTTATATTGGTAAACCAATATGCTGTTCATATTCAGGCATCAGGGCTAAAGGTGGAACATCAGTCGTGTATTGTCTATTGCCTTTCCTTTCATCTGGCCTCACTAGCGAAACGGGGCGCATTATTATTTTGTTGGTTGACCAGTTTCGCGTTTTTGGTGTGCTACGCGTGCTATCCCTATTTACAAATGCTATAGTCTGATACCGGAAAATCGCATCGGACGGGCACGACCAATATGAAATCAAACACTTCTCAGCAAAGACCTTACCAGGAAGTGGGCGCAATGATACGGGATCTGATTGTTCAGACGCCGTACCGCCCCGGGGAGCGCTTGCCGCCGGAAAGAGAGATCGCTGAGAGGCTCAATGTGACGCGTACCGTCGTGCGTGAAGCGCTGATCATGCTGGAAATTAAAGGTCTGGTTGAAGTCCGCCGCGGCGCCGGGATCTACGTGCTCGACAGCGCGGATAATAACGAGATGGAAGGCGCTGACGTCAATCACTGTAATGACGCCGGGCCTTTTGAACTGTTGCAGGCGCGTCAGTTGCTGGAAAGCAATATCGCTGAATTTGCCGCTCTGCAGGCCACCCGCGAAGACATCATTAAAATGCGCCAGGCGTTACAACTGGAAGAGCGAGAGCTCGCCTCCAGCGCGCCGGGCGGCTCAGAAAGCGGCGATATGCAGTTTCATCTGGCCATTGCCGAAGCGACCCATAACAGTATGTTGGTAGAGCTCTTCCGTCAGTCCTGGCAATGGCGTGAAAATAATCCGATGTGGCTCCAGCTTCATAGCCATCTGGGCGATACGCTTTACCGTAAGGAGTGGCTGGTCGATCATAAGCAGATCCTCGCGGCGTTAATTAAGAAAGACGCCCGCGCAGCGAAGCTGGCGATGTGGCAGCACCTGGAAAACGTGAAGCAGCGTCTGCTGGAGTTTTCCAATGTTGATGACATCTACTTTGATGGCTATCTGTTTGAGTCATGGCCGCTGGACAACGTTGATGCCTGATTATACCTGGAATAGCGTGGGCAGACCCAGTCCACGTTTTACTTCCTGTAGCGTCTTTTGAGTGACCTCATGGGCCCGCTCGCTACCTTTTTTCAGTAATTCCATTAGCATTCCCTTATCTGCAATAAAGGTTGCCCGTCGTTCGCGTATGGGCGCGATCAGTTCTTGCAGGCAGGTCTCCAGCTCATTTTTACAGACACGGTCGCCTAATCCGCCTTGTTGATAATGTGCTTTCATCGCCGCGACTTTGGTTTTATCCGGATGGAACGCATCCAGCCACGTAAAGACGACGTTACCTTCTATTTTTCCCGGATCGCTAATTTTTAAATGATTGGGATCGGTGTACATCGCGCTGACCGCACGGTGGATGGTCTCTTCGCTGGCGGAAAGAAGCAGGGTATTGCCGAGCGATTTCGACATCTTGGCGCTGCCGTCAATGCCGGGCAGACGACCCGTATCGCTCAGGAGTGCCTGACAGGGTCGCAATACTGGCGAGGAGAATAGACTATTCATCTTATGAACGATCTCATTCGTTTGCTCAATCATGGGCAATTGGTCGTCGCCAACCGGTACCATTTCGGCCTTAAAGGCGGTGATATCTGCCGCCTGGCTAATGGGATACGCCATGAACCCGACCGGCAGGGAACGGGTAAAGCCTTTTTGGGCAATCTCATTTTTTACCGTAGGATTACGCTCCACTCGGGCGACGGTAACAATATTCATATACAGCACCGTTAATTCGGCGAGGGCGGGTAACGCGGATTGCAGGCAGATCGTCGTTAGCGCGGGATCGATGCCGACGGCCAGATAGTCAGCTAACACCTGCGGAATATTATCGCGGATTTTTTGCGGATTACTGCCGTTATCGGTGAGTCCCTGCAGGTCGGCAATCAGGACATACTGTTGGTGATCCTGCTGTAGCGCGACGCGCTGGCGCAGTGAACCGACATAATGGCCGAGGTGCAACGAGCCGGTGGGGCGATCGCCAGTCAGAATGATGGGAAGGGTGTTCATTAAGGACTCCTTTATGCTTACTGTAAAGCCGAAAGACGTCCCGAAACGCAGTAGCCGCCTTTCGGCGGCTACTTAAAAAGGGATAGTGATCCGTGCCGCCTTCAGGAAGGCAGCCACCAGCGGAGATGACGTTGCGTAGCGTTGGATCGTTTCGTGTTCATGTGCTCTAACGTATCACGACTAAACGTAAGGGTAAAGCGGCTGGCGTGTCGTCCGGGCATAAAGTCATATCGCCTGAACAGAGAACATGTTACTGACTTTGAAACGCGATTTTATAATTTGCTGCCCAAAAATACGTGGCGCTGAAAGGCGCATTTTTGATGCAAATCATTTATTACTGTGATAACACTGCGCGCGATAAAAACATTAAATATATTCACATAGTAAATATGTTCTATTGGAATGGTTGTTTTCGATATGACAAAAGTCTAAAAAACCCATTGATGTGAAAAGGAATAAGAATTGTCTATATTCCGATTCTGTGGAATTAAGTAATTTCTCGGATAAAAATAAGAAATGATATTGATATTTCTTTTTTGATATGGTTCTTATAGCGGCTATGGTTATTCAGGAAACGATGCTTGAATGCCTGGCGTAATAGATTTCAGGTCAGTAGCGCTATTGTAAAATGGATTGTTGATGGCAGAAGGTATTTAGCAAGAATCCAGTTATAGCAGATTGTCGGTATTTAATCTGGTATACAGAGACACCAACGAAATGGCTGGAAAATGGAACGTTCTTTCATTGTTGGCGTTCCGTCCTTGTCAGCCTGCTTTGCCGCATGATAATCACGGAGGGGGGATGGACGCCATCTATTTAAAACTGGACGGTATTGAAGGCGAAAGCCGGATCAAAGGTTTTGAAAACCAAATAAAACTTATTGCTTACAACCACAACCCGACGAAACGGGAGTCCGGCGAAGCGAGAGGGACATATATTGGAGGGTTGACGCTGACAAAGCCAGTCGATCTTGCTACACCAGGCCTCTATGAGCACTATTGTAACGGGAAAACGGTGAAAGGAGGCGTGCTGACATTATGCCGTCGTGATAAGGGCGCAATGCTGCCATTTATTATTTATACGCTCACCAATGTGCGAATTTCACGCATGAGCAATCATGGCGACGCCGAAGGCAGCGCCACGGAGACCGTGGATTTGGTTTATAGCCATATTCGCTGGGATATTCCCGCATTAGCGTCGAAAAGCAAAACACGGCGGCCCCTTCACCGACAGGCGCTGTGGCGATGAGAACAAAACAAGCTTGCGGACTCGCAGTGGGCGATGCTGTATAGCGAAATGGCATTTAGCGGCTTGCGAAGGCTGATGAGCGCTCATGTAACCAATCGATTGCCTGAAAAGGCGATAACGCATGGCCCTTACACCCGTTATGATTTTTACGCATAGCCGCTAATAAAACGGCATTTTTTATATACACATCAAGTTGATAGTGTGTTTCTGACCTTGACGTAAATAAGCGGGAAAAGCGATGAAACACACCATTGGGATACTGGGGGGGATGGGACCTGCGGCAACGGCGGATATGTTGGAAAAATTTGTTGAATTGCGACATGCCAGTTGTGATCAACAACACATCCCGCTCATTGTCAGCTCTATCCCTGATATTCCCGATCGTACAGCATGTCTGTTATCCGGCGGGCCTTCGCCATACCGTTATCTGGAGCGTTATCTGCATATGCTGGAAGACGCCGGGGCGGAGTGTATCGTTATCCCATGCAACACTGCGCATTATTGGTTTGATGATTTACAGAACGTCGCGAAAGCGCGAATGATCAGCATCCTGGACGCCACCTTGGGGGATATTCCGCCATCGGCGCGGCACGTTGGTCTGCTGGCGACCAATGCGACGCTGGCGACCGGGCTATATCAAAAGAAAGCGCTGGCGCGGGGGCTGACGCTAATTCAGCCAGAAGAAGCGGGGCAGGCGTTGGTAATGCAGGCTATTTATACGCTTAAACGTGGCGATAAAACTGCGGCGCAAGCGCTGCTGCTGCCGCAAATCGATAGCCTTATTGCCCGTGGCGCTCAGGCAATTATTATGGGGTGTACCGAAATTCCGCTTATTGTGGCCGGACATGAACGCGCGATAGCGTGCCCGATGATTGATTCCACAGCGTCGCTGGTGCGCGCGGCGATTCGTTGGTATGAGTCCTGGCCAGACACCCGCGCCTCTTTGACCGGGGAACAACGCCTTACCGCCTGAGGTGTTTACAGCGCGGCCTGAAGCCCACGCAGGTCGCGCCAAAATGTTTCGGCTACCTGACTCATGCGGGTATTCATGCGATAAGCATAAGCCTGGATCGGAATAACCAGTTCGTTGGCATCAAGCACGATCAGGCGCCCGTCGGTAATCTCCTGACGGATAGCATACTCGGGCAACCAGGCGATTCCGCAGCCGTCCATCGCAACCTGTTTTAACAATTCACTCATCGAAGAGACGAAAAATGTACTGAAACTCAGTTCAGCATGGCGAGTCAGAGTACGATTTATCAGCCGGCCCATATAGGAGTTTTGACTGTAATTAAGCAGGGGAAAGTGCGGCTGCTCAAGCGTATAGCGCGGCTCGCCCCGGCCATTGTTGGCGCAAACCGGAAACAGTCTCGACTCAAACAGACGGATATTATCAAACGGCGCTTGTTGCAGGTTTTCATCGTGATAAGAAAAGATAAAATCGCTTTGCCCCTCACGTAACATATCCACCGCCTGGTCGACATCTATCGCCTCAACGGCGTAGGTAAACTGCGTCGGCATCTGCTTAACGATGGTCGGCAACAGGCCGAGGGAGAGCGAATGGGCGGCGGCAATCTTGATTTTACGCAGCGTATAATCGCTGCCGCCGCGCAGTTCGGTCAGATTACTTTCCAGCTGCTGTAACAGGTGGCGAACCTGAGAGTGAAAGATTTTACCCTGTTCGGAAAGCTGTAGCGGTGAGACCTGCCGGTTAAACAGTTCAACGCCCACGGCATGTTCCAGGGCGCGAATCCGCCGGCTAAAAGCGGGTTGCGATACGTTGCGGATAATGGCGGCCTGAGAGAAATTGCGGCACTTTTCCAGCGTCAGAAAATCATATAGCCATTTTGTCTCAATATTGTGCAAACCTGCTCCAGTTACATCCATTTACCGTTATCCTGTCAGCCGCCCGAAGAGGCATTCTACGTCCATTCGGGCGGCTGACAACCGCTTATCCCGTCCTCTTTCAGGATGCCGCGATGGGGCAGCCTGAAACTAGCGGGAATTACGCCGGTTCAAAGGTACCTTTTACGCAGGCTTTCCCCTCATTGACCATGCGTTTGCCGCGCGCATACACCTGCTCAATGCGTAAATCTGCGCTAAAGACAAGCAGATCCGCATCGTTACCGGGACGGATTTCGCCTTTGCCGTCCAGACTGAGGAAGGCGGCTACGCTGGTCGTCAGCGGGCGCAGAGCATCGGTCAGGCTGAATCCGTAGTGATTAACCAGCGTCTGCAACGTCTCCAGCAAACTTTCGAAGCCCGCGACGCCGATGCCCGTCAGATTTCCGGCAGCGTCAAATAGCGGCTGGCTACCGTTACCGTCTGAACTGAGCGTCACCCGGGAAAGCGGGACGCCGGCTTTTACCGCTCTGGCAATGCCCTCCGCCGGCGCGACGGGATCCGGGATACTGGTGGTAATGTCGATTACGCCGCCTTTAAGCGCAAACGCCAGCGCCTGCTCGAAAAGCGATTCGCTACGGTTGACGTGGGTAGGCAGCAGTTTACCGATCGGCACGTCGCTGTTTTCCAGGATGTCATACAGCGGCTGTAACCCTTTTTTGCTGCTGCCCATATGAAAAACGCTGACACCGGGTTTACCGCCCAGCAGGCCGCCAACGCGTGATTCAGCGGCCATGCTGGCGAGTTGATTCCCGCTGGGCGCGGCGGAACGGTGGTCGGAGACTGCGCATTTCACGCCAATGACGCGATCGATCAGCGCGACGTCTTTTTCTACCGAGCCAGTAATGGTCGGCGACGGAACGTGATAAGCGCCCGTGAGCATCCAGGCGGTGATCCCCTCCTCATTTAGCGCTCGCGTTTTGGCTAACAGCGACGCGGGATGACGGCTGACGGAGTCGGTGCCAAGCAGGCCGACGACCGTTGTTATCCCGGCTTCCGTCAGGCGGCTCAGGGAGACTTCCGGCGTCCGCGTCGTCGGCCCCGCTTCGCCGCCGCCGATCAGATGAACGTGTTGGTCGATAAAGCCCGGGCACAGCATACGACCGCTAAGATTAATCACCGCACAGTCCGGTACGATATCGCTGGGGATGTCAGTGCCGACGGCAATAATTTTGCCATTCGCGAGCAGAACATCGCAGATGCCCCGGTCTTCTGGCGCAAACAGGTGCGCACCCTGTAATAAGGTAAACTCCGCGGCGGATAAATCAGGCATGATAACTCCTTATTAAACAATAAGCTGCATGATCCAGATCGACAGCAGCGCATTGATGGCGCAGACTGCGATAATATGCGGGTAATATTTGGCGTTGACTTCGGCAGTACCGAGACAGCGGCCGACATTCTGTACCGGGTTTCCCATCAGGTAAATGGCTGGCAGTAGTACGGTAACATCGTGGCCGCTTAGCGCGCCGGCGGTAGCCAGACTGGCCGCCACGCCAACGGCGCCGCCCATACTCATCAGCGAAGCCAGAAGCACCGTAGCCGCTTCGCCAGGAAGCCCCCACAACGCCATCACGGGCTGGCAGATATGGCCTACCCAGTCGAGCAGACCGGTAATTTTCAGCGCCTGAATAATGACAAATGCCATGACCACATTGGGTAACAGGTTGGTCGTGGCGATGGTAAAACCGCGGCGTGCGCCATCGATAAACATATCCATGACATTCTTACGTACCTGAGTCGTCATGATTGGGCTCCTTGAGCAGGGTGACGGCGTTCTTCGATGTTAATCCAGACGCGCAAAAGGTTTGCGCCGATAAATTTGAATAGCAGAATGACCACCAGCGGAATGATGACTGACGTCCCCAGAAAGGCGAATACCGCAACGCCGGAGGAGAAATAGTTGGTGATAATAGCGCTGCCGCTGGTCTGCCAGGCGGCAAAAATCACTTTATCGCGTTCGGTGATTTCGCCTTCCTGCGCCAGTTCTTTGGTCATACCCGCCGCGGCGTCGGTATTTTGCAGGTTGGCGATCAGCGCCAGTGAGCAAATACCGGGAATGCCAAGCAACGGTTTCAGGATGGGCGTCATCAGTTGCTGTGCCGCCCGCAGACCGCCCAGTCCATCCGTAATCGCGATGATACCCAGAGAAAGGATAACCGACGGTGCCAGCTCCAGCGCAAAAAGGAAGCCATCTTTCGCGCCCGTTCCGCCCGCGCCGCGAAAGGTCTGCGTACCGGTCACATGACCGAATGACCCGTTGAGTACGGTAAAATCAAAAACGCGCCACCAGCCTTCGCTTCCGGAAAATACGCCGGAAAAGAAAATAATGGTGAGAAAAAACGCCAGGTATCCCTTTATCCCGACCTTTTCTGTATCAAGCGGCATGGCCGCCCCGTCCACTTGTTGCGCCATAGCGATCCCCGAATTTTTTTGATGATGTGTTGGTTGTAGCCACAGGCCAAAAAGCCCGAAACAGAAAGACCTTATCAGTCATGAGGGTAAGGGCAAAATGCAAGTATGTATCGTGCTATGCGTTTCTTGCATAGCAGCGCGAAAAATCACCATCCTCGCTACTGCCGGAGGCGCGGGGAACCGTGGACGGTATAACGCGAGGTAAAAAAGCAAAGAAACAGGTGTTGACGCAGGCCGAAGCCGGGAGCAGGAAAAAGGAGAAATAAATTTGACGTTAGTCAATTTCACGCCACTTAATTATCGTTGTTAAAAAATAGGATTTTTTAACCTAAATTTTACTTTTTTACTGTAATTTTTCACGCCTTAAGAGGAATTGTCACGGTCAGGTCAGTAGCCGCTGATAGGTCAGCTTGCGCCCTAAGAATCCTACGGGCAGGTAATAAAAAACGAATAATCGAATTAATTTCATAATGTGATTTATTTATAATTGTGATGATTTGAGAGGGAGCGATAATCATCATAATGGAATATATAGCCAAAATAATTCGAGTTGCGTAAAGGCGGCAAGGGAGTGAGTCCCCAGGAGCATAGATAACGATGTGACTGGGGTGAGCAATGGCCCGTCAGGGCGAGGCCCATGGATGGGCCGGGTAATCCGTAGCCAACACAGAAGCCACTTGAAGTAGGAAGGGTATATAAAATAATAGGCAGATTGATAGCACTAAAAACCATAAAATAATTATAGTTTTTAGTGGCATCTTTACCCTGAAATAACGTGTTGAGAATGTGCTATTAAAAACAGATCCGCATTGCGCCGCGAACAGCGTTAAAGATACAACCCGGTGCGGAGAGCGCGGGTTTACTCTACCGCTTATTCACGTATCACAAACCGTTTTTGTTTTATCTGCTGCGCGGCGCTGATCAGCGCGGCAAAAAAGAGCGCCGCGGCGCCGCAAAGCGTGGCGTTGATAATTGCCGACGCGCCATTGCCTGACAGACTGGCGGCGAGCGGACCGAGAATTTGCCCAATACCATACGTTAGCGTCACCAGGCCTAACAAATTAATATTACCCGGCGCGCTGAGCTGTCGGGCAAGCGGCATCACCAGCGAGGTTGTGCCCATAAACGTGGCGCCAAAACCAATACTGCTCAGTATTAACAGCAACAACGAGTCGCTGGCGAGAGACAGCAGCACGCAGGCGCTCTGGATCAACAGATTCGCGGTCAGACATGGCAGGACGCCCCAATGTTTTGCCGCCCACAGCCAGCCGAAGCAGCCGGGAATGATCGCCAGGCCGACCAACGACCAAAGGTGCGCCGTGAGTAGCGGAGAGCCCGCGCTTTTCGCCATCAGCGGCAAATAGGTAGCGACAATGATGTAGCCGAATCCGGCGAAACCGTACAACAGCGCCAGTTGCCACCAGGGCATAGGCTGATTTTCGATTCTTGCTAAGGGCGCAGGCGGCAGCGCATGAGCGCGGGGGGGAATCAACATTGCCACGATTAATAGCAATATACCGGCGAGCGCTCCGGCCCCCAGCCATAGCGAATGGGCCGAAAGCGCATAATGTAAACCGCCAATGACATATTCGTTGCCCAGTGCAATCCCGGCCCCGACGCCGGAAAAGAGCGCGGCGATCACAAACGGATGGCGGGTATGATGCAACACAATCATTGATCCAAAAATCATCATTCCCGCACTCGCGACGCCTGCCAGGAAGCGTACCAACATGACGACCGCGGGCTGAGTAAATATCGCCATAGACAGAATAAGAATACCGGTGGCGACCGCCGAAGCCAGCAGCATGGGGCGTAGACGAGAGGGGAGATGAAAAAGGCCAAAGGAAAACAGTAAGCTTCCCGCCAGGTACCCTGCATAATTGGCGCTGGCAATCCAGGAGAGCTGATTAAACGTTAGCTGCTTTTCCGCCAGCATTACCGGCAGCATGGGCGTATACAGAAAGCGGCCAACTCCCATCCCCAGCGTCAATACCATCATACCGAAAAGCGCCGTAAAAATGGGATGGCGAGGTGAAGCGCTCTGAGCATGAACCATGGTTTTTCTCTTTGCTAAAGTAAGGCAAGAATGCCGGATTGTTGTTGCAAATGATAATAAAAAGTAAAATTAATGTTTCAAATTTGCAAGAAAAGAAAGTGAAGCGCAGGCGAATAACGGATTGAGCAGAGGGGCATCGGTGGGAAATGGCATTAAATTAATGCCTCCCACGTGCGGGGTTTGGCAGTTAATCTGAACGAGAATTGCGCCTTCCCCTTCTTAGATACTGAGCAGTGCCGGTATTTGCGACAGTAAATATAACACCAGACCGATAGCGCCGCCGACCAGCGTGCCGTTCACGCGGATAAACTGCAAATCTTTACCGATATTAAGCTCAATCTGCTGCGACATATCGCGCGCATCCCAGCCTTTTACGGTATCGCTGATGTGGCGCGTCAGGAAGGCGGCGAATTCCGGCGCGACGCGGTGCGCGGCCTGTTCCAGATGACCGTTAAGCGAGGCGCGTAATGCGTCGTCGGCGATCAGCGTCTCGCCAAACCATTGTCCGGCATGAGCGATGCGCTGCTTCACCTTCGAGTCTTCGGCGTTGATATCTGTTTTTAACCACTGGCGTAGATCCGCCCAGATCTCGCCGAGATAACGGTTAAATGCCTCATCTTCCTTCAGGTAACTTTTAATGTTTTCTGCCCGGGCAGCCATTTCCGGATCATGTTTAAGTTTATCGATCAGCTTATACGTCGCGCGATCGAAGGCATGACGAATCTGATGCGCGCGGTCGTGACTGATATCATCCAGCAGAGAATTTACCGCGTCGGAGACCAGTTCAGCGCTGTGTTCTCCCAGCCATTCGGTCGGCAGAATCTTCGCTTTTAACGGATGTTCGGTCTCCAGCCAGCGTATGATCTGTCTGGCGATAAATGTTCGGGAGCTGTCACGCTGTAACAGGGCGATAAGCTGGGCGATCAGCGTATCGAGTAACACCTGGTGACGATCGTTTTTGGTCATGCTTTCCAGCATCAGGGCGCTGGTGCCGGAAAGATCCACTTTATCAATCGCCTTATGTACCGCTCGCTTGAGCAGCCGCTGAATACGGGCGTCATCGGTCAGTTCCAGAAAGCCGCTCATAATTTGCAGCAGATGCTGCCCGACCCGGCTGGCGTTGTCCGGCTGGCTGAACCAGTTTCCGATAAGCAGCGCGGGTTCATGGCGGCGGATTAGCGCGATCAGCGACTGCGTATCAAGGAACTTCTCCTGCACAAATTGCCCAAGATTTTCGCCGATTCGGTCTTTATTACGGGGAATAATCGCCGTATGTCGTGAAATAAACGGAATGGGAATGCGGCGAAACAGCGCCACCACGGCAAACCAGTCCGCCAGCGCGCCAACCATCGCCGCTTCGGCAATAGCTTTTACGCCCAGCACCCAAAAACTGGGCGGCAGGAAAAGCGTGGTCACAAACGTCGCGGCGGCTATCAGCAACAGTGAGAGCGCCAGGCGTTTGGCGCGTTTGAGTTCGGCGATTTTATTCATAGGGTTAAGGATAGAGCCAGACGGCAGGAACGTGCAAAAAACATCAGGTTATCCTTTGCCGGATAAGCCTCTATCCGGCAGAGTGTTTACTTCTCAGCGGCCAGTTCTGCCGCCTCATGCTGGCGCACGCGCTGTAATAGTGTCGCCAGAGTGAAGACCACAATCACCCCGGCCACCGCTGCCAGCAGGTGAAACGGCAGTCTCCCGCCGTGAAACCACAGCCAGCGGCCAACTTCGACCGACACCGCCATCACCGTCAGAATCACCATGTTCAGCGAGGCTGAAACCGTCCCTTTTGGCAAGTTGTTGGAGAAAAGCGTGAAGCGAAACAGCGTCGGGAAAATCATGCCAATGCCGAACGCGTACAGGCTGGTGCCCAGCACAGACCAAAGCCAGACGTGCGGCAGAAGAAGATTACCGAGGAGTAATGTCGCCAGCCCGCTTAACTGGATTGGTACGGCGCGCCAGATAAAACGCGGTCGGGTTGGATCTTTCACCAGGCGCACAACGATCATATTGGCCACGATCACCGCGCCGAATACGGGCACCTGCGCCCAGGCGAATTGCGAAGTACTCATCCCGCCGGCATCGATCAGGATCACCGGCGACACCGCCACCCAGCTCATCATCGGGATGTAGCTCAACGACAGCGTCGCCGCCCCGGTGAGAAAAATCGGGTTGCGAAACACATTGCGAAAATCGCGCAGTACGCTCACCGCGCTGAACGGCACCGCGCCGCGTTGCACCGTTTCCGGCATCGCCAACAGCAGGCCGCACAACGCCAACAGTCCCATCACCGCAATAATACCGAACAGCACCTTCCAGTGAACGAAGTGCATCAGCGCGGCGCCGGAGAGCGGGCCGATAACCGGCGCGACCAGCACAATGGAGGTAATAATCGCCATCAGCTTAATGGCTTTGGTTTGACCGAAAGCCTCCTGTACCGTGACGTAGCCGACCGTTGCGATAAAGCAAATGCTGGTGCCCTGCACAAAACGGGCAACCAGAAACTGCGTCATTGAGGTCGTCAACAGCGTTGCCGCGCAGGCGAGAGTAAACATTAATGCCCCTGCAATCAGCACTGGCCGGCGGCCAATCCTGTCGGATAGCGGCCCCAGAAGCCATTGCAACGCCATTCCTCCCGCCAGATAGAGACTGACCGAGGCCGGCGCAAGACTGACGTCAGCATTAAAATCGCGCACGACGTTAATGATGCCAGGCTGAATCAGATCCGTCGTCAGATAGGCGGCAAAATCGTACAAAATCAGCGCCATCGGGAAAAATAACGTTGTGGCGCGTTGGGAGAAAAACTGAATAATCCGTTGCATAAAAAATGCGCTCCATGTCGGAGAACCCCATGATGGGACAGCGAAACTCAATACCGTCGTCGTGACGTCAGGCAGGCGATGGAAACAGCGGCTGCGGATGTACTGAATTTCATGTAATCAAAAATGCTGCCGGTGAAAACACAGACAGGAAGAGACGCGTTCTGAATCTCGTCAGAACGTGTGGCGATTACAGATAACAATCAGCACATCACACCTCGGGAAATTTACGTTGCACGGAAAATATACACATTAAGTGTAATTAAATTTTGATGTTAATCAAAAGAGTTTGTCTGGTTAATAAAGATAAAGGCAGGGCGCGCAGGATGGTATTTTGCGTGTTCAGTTCCGAAAATGCATGTGCATTACAGATAACAGGATTTATCTTTCGTCGCGCCTCGCAATGCTGAAAAGGTACGGATGAGAAAGGAATTTTCAGGAGGTAGAGTCGCAGCATTCTGGTTTGGGGTGACGGAGCGCCATGAAAAAATCGACGACCTCAACACCGCATGATGCGGTGTTTAAAACCTTTTTGCGCCACCCGGAAACCGCCCGCGATTTTATGGAGATTCATCTGCCGGTGTCGTTACGCCAGCTTTGCGACCTACGGACGCTAAAGCTGGAACCCGGCAGTTTTATTGAAAAAAATCTGCGAGCCTATTATTCCGATGTGCTTTGGTCGCTGAAAACGCGCGAGGGCGACGGTTATATTTACGTCGTGATTGAACATCAGAGTACGCCGGATGCGCATATGGCGTTTCGGCTGATGCGGTATGCGATGGCGGCAATGCAACAGCATCTGGATGCGGGGCATAAGTATCTTCCGCTGGTGGTGCCGATGCTGTTTTATCACGGTGTTGATAGCCCGTATCCTTTTTCGCTGTGCTGGCTGGATGAGTTTGCGAACCCGGAAGTGGCAAGAAGACTCTATGCCGCTGCCTTTCCGCTGGTCGACATTACGGTGGTATCGGATGATGACATTATGCAGCACCGCCGCATTGCGCTGCTGGAGCTCATCCAAAAACATATCCGCCAGCGCGACCTGCTGGGACTGGTTGAACGAATTGCTTCGCTGTTAGTTACTGGTTGCGCTAATGACAGGCAGCTTAAAGCGCTGTTTAATTATCTTATGATTCAGCACGGACATACGCCTCGTTTCACCACGTTTATTCGTGATGTGGTAGGGCATGTCCCGCACACTAAGGAGAGACTGATGACGCTGATAGAGAGGATCCGCGCAGCGGATCGCAGAAAAGGGGAACGGCAAGGAAGACAGGTTGGTCTGGAGGAAGGGCTGGAAAAAGGTCAGCGTGTTGCCGCATTGCGTATCGCCAGACAGATGCTGGCGGACGGACTTGACCGCGAGACTGTCCAGCGGTTCACCGGCCTTACGGCTGAAGAGCTTCAGGATGTTAGTCACTAACGCGGCTCCAGTCTGAATGTTGCAGGCCCGGTGCCCACCGGGCAACGCGCTCTATATTATCGTTGATAACCGCACGAATATACCGAACTTTACCGATAGCGCCAGCCATCTCTACTACCCTTATTGTTCTGAGCGGCATTTACGGCTGCCTTAATGACGATAACAAGGAGACATGTGATATGGCTTACCAGACAGTGAATCCTGCCAATAATCAGCTCATTAAAGAGTATCCCCCGCACACGGACGCGGATATTGAAGCCGCGCTGCAAAAAGCTGACGCGCTCTATCACTCCGACTGGTCTAAGGGAGAGATTGACCAACGTCTGCCGGTACTGCATAAGCTGGCTGACTTGATCGACAGCCGTGTTGAAGAACTGGCAAAAATCGCCAGCCAGGAGATGGGCAAGCTCATCGAGCAGAGCCGTGGCGAAGTCAAACTGTGTGCGCAGATCGCTCGCTATTATGCGGATAACGCGAAGCAGTTTCTTGCCCCGGTGCCTTATAAAACCGAGTTTGGCGACGCGTGGGTAGAACATCATCCGATTGGCGTCATCATGGCTGTTGAGCCGTGGAACTTCCCGTACTATCAGTTGATGCGTGTGCTGGCGCCGAACCTGGCCGCTGGTAACCCGGTGCTGGCGAAACATGCCAGCATCGTACCGAACTGCGCCGAGACATTTGCCCATCTGGTGCGTGAAGCCGGCGCGCCGGAAGGCGCATGGACCAACCTGTTTATTTCCTCCGATCAGGTGTCGAATATCATCGCCGACCCGCGCGTGCAGGGCGCGGCGCTGACCGGATCTGGAAAAGCGGGGAGCGCCGTGGCGGCACAGGCGGCGAAGCACATTAAAAAATCGACGCTGGAACTGGGCGGGAACGATGTGTTCGTCGTGCTGGACGATGCCGATCTTGAGAAAGCGGTGAAAATTGGCGTGCAGGCACGGCTCACTAATGCGGGGCAGGTATGTACGGCGGCGAAGCGCTTTATCCTGCATGAGAAAATCGCCGATCAATTCCTCAGCCAGTTCACCGAGGCGTTCAGGAAGGTGAAGGTGGGGGATCAGATGGACGCTTCTACCGAACTGGGGCCGCTGTCGTCGAAAGATGCGCTGGAAACATTGACCAGACAGGTCGAGGAAGCGGTAAAAAATGGCGCGACGCTGCACATTGGCGGCAAGCCGCTGGAAAGCAAAGGCAACTTCTTTGAGCCGACCATTCTGACCCACATTACGCGTGACAACCCGGCGTACTTTGAAGAGTTCTTCGGCCCGGTGGCGCAGATGTATGTGGTGAAAGACGATGACGAGGCGGTAAAACTCGCCAACGATTCCCACTACGGCCTGGGCGGTGCGGTGTTTAGTCAGGATATTGAGCGTGCTAAACGCATGGCCTCCCGGATTGAAACCGGGATGGTTTATATCAACTGGCTGACCGACACCGCAGCGGAGCTGCCGTTCGGCGGCGTTAAGCGTTCGGGCTTCGGACGCGAGCTATCGGATCTGGGGATTAAGGAGTTTGTGAACCAGAAGCTGGTAGTGGTGCGCCGCTAATCCCTGTTGCCCCTCTGAAAACGGGAGGGGCCTGGCTTTTTGCAGCGAAGGACGCGGATCTTAAATCAGAACGAAATAAGCGAACAAAACACCCTCAATTGCCCTCCTTATTTATCCACGTTGCACTAACCGTGCTTTTTATCCCGATATTGTTTGTACAGACATTCATGATGCCCGCATTTTCTGTTCTATGCGGAGGCCGGTATGGAATTTTACGAGAACCGCCCCAGACAACCATTCATTGGCTTTGTGCAGCTCAGACGGGCGCTAAAAAGGTGGTGGCTGCGTAAGCGGGCCTGTCAGGCGCTGCAACGAATGAGTGACGAGCAGTTAAAGGATATTGGGTTGGAAAGGAAGGATGTGGAATAACAGATAAGAGCCAGTAAAACTGGAAAGGCTGGATAATCTTATCTTAACCTCTCCAGTAGGCGGGTATCCTGGAGCGCTAATTTTCCTGCCAGGCTTTCTCGATCAGCAGTTTGGCTTTATCCAGATCATGTTCGTTACGCACAATCAATTCGACGTCGCCGGTTCCCCAGTGGCCAATGTTTGTGACGTCCCGGCTAAATCCTTCTTCAAGCTGGATATGCTGTGGATTGATTTTCAGCCACAGGCGTAGGTGTGGGTCGGTCACGGGATAAACGGCTACGCACAGAAAGTTGCGAATGAGGCGGAAGGCGTCATAGAGCTTAAGCTCTTTAAACTGAACCTCATCACTGAGTGACAGCACATAACTTTTTAGCTGTTCATATAATGAAAGCAGCGCGGGAGAGGCCGAAGAGAGCTGTTCGCGCTGCGTGCGGGTATGGCGTTTACCGCTGCTGACGGAACCGTTCGCGATGATGTACTGAGGGCTATTTTCGACCACGGCGTTAACCAGTTCCAGCATTAACAGGTCGTCGGCAAAAAGCTTGTAGCGAATCAGGTTGATATTGCGGTTGATTTGCTGAACGGCATGTTCGTCGTATTTATTAAAATCGGCGGCAATACAGATTAACCGTGTGCCGGACCAGTCAATGGCTTTGGCCGCGGTTTTACTTATTTTTTCCATCACCAGCAACTGAAATTCCGCTTTATGATCGAGTAGCCAGTCGAGATAAAAGAGCCCCTGGTTAATGACGTTTTCATTGCTGTGGCGTTTATATTCAATAATCACCGGGCAGTTATTTTCGTCGAGGCCGAGGGAATCAATTCGCCCACGATGGGTTTTACCCGTGCGGTATTCGGTCTCGAGAAAGCGGACGCCAAGGAATGTTTCCATATGGGATTCGATCAGCATTTGCAGATCTTTTTCAATGGCTGCGGCTTTGCCCGGCAGTTCTTGTACTTTCCCGCCACCGAGGCGGAAAAGCTGAATATCGCTCATGGATCCCTCCTGAATTTTCTGTGCACTATCATACGTTATGTGAAAAGAGATAAAAGCGGAAATCGGGCTTTTGGAGGTGAGATATGTTATAAGCCCGACAGCAGGTGGTTACCGGGCAGCGGGCCGTAGGTCGGATAAGCGTTAGCGCCATCCGACGCTAAAATTAATGCAGCGTATGACTATGGTGCTGCTTAAAATTCTCCGCCTGTGCCAGCACCCCCATATACACATCATCATTCGCCACTGGCGGGAACTTATGTTTGTGCAGCAGCAAGATCAACTCCACCTTCAGCTTGGCTTTAATATCATCACGCTTGCTCCAGTCTGGGTACTTTGACGTGTTATCCACGACGGCCTTCATCTCTTTCGCCAGCGCCAGCATTTTGTCTTCTTCATAGGTGAACTGATATTTATCACGCATATGCGCCAAAATGTCGTAGAAGGCTTTCTCTTCTATATCAATCCCCATTTCGGCATAAGTGCCCATTTCGGTTTTAATATCGTAGATAATATCGGTCATCTCCTGACTGAAGGAATCGAATTCCTCACCATTGAGAACATCATCCTCCCGGCGTTCGTTATATTTATCCATAATTGACTGGAAACGGCGGGTGAAGTTGATCCCCTGAAGCTGGTTGATCTGTTTAAAATCGCTGATGGCTTTTTCCAGCAGCTTTTGCAGCAGTTGGATCTTGGTTGCCGGCAGTTTGATCTTATTAATGCGCGCCAGATAATCGTCGTCGAAAATATCGATCGACTCCGCTTTCTTGTCGCCGAGGAAAAACAGCTCTTCCACACCGTCGGCTTTCAGCGCTTCGGCGATCATCTCGCGCACGCGGGCGTTCATTTGGGTCACGTCCGGGGCGTCGCCTTTGGTCAGCTTAAAGACGATGGAACGCACGGCAATATAAAAGTGAATAGCGTCGCGCTCGGCCTGCGAAAGCGCTTCGCTGCCGCAGCAGACGTCATAGGCCGCTTTCAGACGCTTCACCAGCCCCATAAAGCGGCGTTCTGTCTTCTGAGTGCGCATGACAAACTCTGCCGCCTGATTCAGGCACGCCAGCTGCGCCTGCGGTTCTCCTGTGAAGTAGGCCCGGCTGTCGAAATCGTGTAAAACCTGCGCCAGCAGATCGAGATGATTTTTCACCTCAATCACCGACTGCTGAATATCTTCAAAGTTGGTGGCATCGATGCGCGAATACATCGCCAGCGCCTGGTTCATCTGGCGCTTAATGCCGATATAGTCGACGACCAGCCCTTTGCTTTTGCCTTCCAGCTTGCGGTTAACGCGGGAGATGGTCTGGATCAGGTTATGCTTTTGCAGCGGCTTATCGATATAAATGGTGTCCAGCTCCGGCACGTCAAAACCGGTCAGCCACATGTCCACCACGATGGCGATTTTGAAATTCGACTTCGCGTTTTTGAACTGTTTATCCAGCTCTTTGCGGTACTCTTTACTGCCCAGCAGCTCGTACAGTCTGGCGTCATCGTCCTTACCGCGGGTCATGACCATCTTGACCATTTCGGACGGAGGCAGCTCTTTTTCCTCTTGCCTGGTCAGTTCAACCCCATTCGGGGCCTGCTTAACCTCAAACCACGCCGGACGAAAGTCTTTCAACTGACGATAGAAATCCCAGGCAATCTCGCGGCTGGCGCAGACAAACATCGCCTTGCCTTTCACCGTAGAGCCTTCGGTGACGCGTTTCTCATAGTGTTTAGCAAAGTCTTCCGCCAGTGCTTGAAGGCGATCGTCGTCGCCGAGAATGGCGTTCATGGTGGCGCTGGCTTTTTTGCTCTCGTCGATTTGCCACTCGTTGGTACCGGCGTCAGCGCACTCTGCGTAGTACTTTTCCACCTCTTCCAGCTTACCGGCATCGAGGATGACTTTCGCGGCGCGGCCTTCGTAGACGATGCGTACCGTGATTTCATCCTGTACGGATTCAGTCATGGTGTAGCTGTCCACGATAACGCCAAAGACTTCCATCGTGGCATCGATAGGGGTGCCGGTAAAACCGACGTAGGTCGCCTGCGGCAGCGAGTCGTGCAGATATTTAGCGAAACCGTAGGTTTTACGCACCTTACCGCTCTCTTTATCGACGATCACTTTCTGATCGAGGTTGACCTGGCTGCGGTGCGCTTCGTCGGAAATACAGATGATATTGCTGCGCCCGGAGAGCAGTTCAGTGTCTTCGGTAAATTTATGGATGGTGGTCAGGAAGACGCCGCCGCTGTTGCGACCGGCCAGCTTCTCCCGCAGATCCTCGCGGCTGGTGACGGGCACCACGGTGTCGTCGCCGATATAGTTTTTGGCATTGCACATCTGCGCCGAGAGCTGATCGTCGAGATCGGTACGGTCGGTGATCAGCACGATTGTCGGGCTGGCGAACTCGACGCTTTTCATCAGCAGACGGGTTAAGAACTGCATGGTGTAGCTCTTGCCGCAACCGGTCGCGCCAAAGTAGGTGCCGCCCTTGCCGTCGCCGAAAGGTTTACGCGCCCGTTCAATGCTGTAGTACAGCTTGCGCGCCGCATAGTACTGCGGGTAGCGGCAGCAGATTTTCACTTCGTGTTTGGCTTTATCCGGGAAGCAGATAAAGTTTTTGATCACGTCCAGCAGACGGACCGGGTGAAACAGCCCCTGAATCATCGAGTGCAGGGAAGGGATGCCGTCCTGCTCGCGGTTTTCATTGCCGGTGACTTTACGGCAGGAGTAGAAATACTCGTACGGCGCAAACAGGTTACCCATTCGGTTATTGACGCCATCGCTGATAATGCACAGCGCGTTATAGACAAACAGCTGCGGAATATCGCGGCGATAGCGGGTGCAGAGCTGTTTATACGCGTCGCCAATATTGGCTTCCTGCTCGCGCACCGCGCTTTTAAATTCAAACACCACTAACGGCAGGCCGTTGATATACAGAATGGAATCCGGAATGCGTGGCTGGTTTTCTTTGCCGGTGATGGTCAGCTGATTGACGATTTTTACCCGGTTCAGCGGCTGGATAAGATGATAACTTGCCGGCGTTTCTGCGGCCTGTTGCAGCGGCACATCTTCGGTATCGAACAGTTCACGCAGCGCGGCGGGCAGATGCCGGGTGTCGAGCAGTTCGATATAGAGATCTTTCTGCTGGCGATCGTCGCGTTTAAACAGGAAACCGTTGGCCAGCCAGGCGCAGAAGGTTTTGTTGCTTTCATAGAGATCGGAGGCGGGCAGGGTGGTGAACTGTTTGATCAGCCGCTGGATCTCCTCTTCGGTGATGCCGTCGGCCTGATAGCGTGCGGCGAGGTAGTGACGAAGATCGTCTTCGATAATCACCTGATCGAGGCTGGAACGCGGCACATTATCGCCGATCAGGTGCTGATAGCCCTGATCCTGTAACAGTTCAATTATCGCCTGTTCTAACTTCGCTTCACTGAATGAGAGATGCATATCTCGCTCCGGCCCTGGATGCTTTTCTGGTAAAGGTTCCTGTAACTGAAGAAAACCTTACCAGAAAGCCCCTGATTTAACAGGGGCAAAATGCATTAAGCGGGTTCGGTTTGGTTGACTAAGTTTGGTAGATCCTCCAGGGAGAGCTCACCGGAGATAAGTTTGGGGAGCAGGGTGTCGCGGAGGGTGGTAAGATGTTTACTTTCGTCATTGTTAAGTTGCCCTTTTGACCAATAATCTTTTAAGAGCAATTCAAATTTTTCTAAAATGTTTTTATTGGGTAAAACGATTCTATATTTAAGGAGGTCTTTAGCCTCTGCTCTCGGCATTCTTGTTCCTATAGAGCGTAAATTTGCATATGCTACAAACTCATCGGTAAATACATACATTGCCATTAAAGATTTATAATATTTCTCTTTGGCTCGAAAAACTAATATATCAGTTGAGCATATCCCTGAAAACGGAGTTATTGCCACTTTGTGGAAATAAGGACGTAACTTGCCGAATAGCAAATCACCTTTATTGAAAGCTGATTTGTTACTGGATACATCTCTACCATTCCCATAATTAGTAATAAAAATATGTTTACGTTCTAAATGTTCCAGTCCTACATAATGAACCTCAGAAGAGATATCTTCCGATTTGACATTTTCTTTTACTAATTGAGCAATTTCGGAAAAACTTTCAATGCGCCAGCCTTTAGGTACCCAACCCAACTCTGTTTCTTCAAATTCAGCCGGGAACAGTGTACGAATATCCGCCGGAAGTGGTTTGAAATCTGCACTGTTACGTACTTTTTGACGCAGTTCGGCGCGAGATTGTAGCGCTTCCGGGATTGGGTTTCCCGCATCCAGCGCGTTATCAATCACCGGGTCGAAATCCACAAACCAGGATTTGAACAGGGTTTGGGACATTTGTTCCAGGGTTTGGTTGATTTGGCGGTTTAGATTGATTTTGTTATCAATAGACTTGGAAACCTCAGAGATTCGCTTTTGCTCTGAAAGTGGAGGGAGTCTCAACTTAAATTCTTTCAAAATACCAAGGTTGATATGAGGAACTCCTCCAACAATAGCATTATTTTCAATCAATGCCTTGGCTTCATTAGTTCTGAAATATGTGTAGATAAAATATGCATCCGCTTGTTTCGGATTTACAGTCAACTTCATTTGGCTCTGTGACACAATATATTTTTCGTATAATGAGTCTTCAGGAATTAACGCTACTTGTCCCAACGTTCCCCGTTGTGTAAAGACAATGTCTCCACGAAAGGCCATATTACGTTGTAATTCATTTGCTTTATCTGGAGAAACAAAAACAAAGTCACTCTCTGAAAATATGTCTCCAGCTAAATTGGTGCCCCGGATAACAGGAACACCTGAATCGACATAATGTTTTTGTGAAAGAGAAGAACCGAACGGGCCTCCAACACAACTATATTTCTCAGGTAACTTAATATCGTTAATGCTAACGGTGGTCCACTTACTCCCCATAACCAAACGCCTCCAGGTTCTGGCGAATGGCTTTATTCAGTTCTTCCGCCTGCTTCATCTGCGCAAACAACGTCTGCGACAACTCGCGCATTTTGGTTTCAAACGCCACGCCGTCGTCTTCCTGCTCGGCGGCGCCGACGTAGCGGCCGGGCGTCAGCACATAGTCGTTAGCCTTCATCTCTGCAATAGTCGCGACCTTGCAGAACCCAGCCTGGTCTTCGTACTGCGCCAGCTTGCTGTCGCCGCGTTTAACGCGTGCGGCCAGCTCTTCCGGCGTGCTGCGCCAGGCATGGTAGGTGTCGGCGATGGTGGCGATATCGTCCGCCGTCAGCTCTTTAGTGGTACGGTTCATCATGGTGCCGAGATTACGCGCATCGATAAACAGCGTTTCGCCCTGACGGTTGCGGTAGCCCTTGGCCGGATCGGCTGCCTTCGATTTGGTCATAAACCACAGGCACACCGGGATCTGGGTGGTGAAGAACAGCTGGCCGGGTAGGGCAATCATGCAGTCGATCAGATCGTTTTCGATCATCTGCGCGCGGATCTCACCTTCGCCGCTGGTGTTAGAACTCATCGAGCCGTTCGCCAGCACAAAACCGGCGGTGCCGTTGGCCGACAGCTTGGAAAGCATATGCAGAATCCAGCCGTAGTTGGCGTTACCGGTCGGCGGCGTACGGTAGCCAGCAAAGCGCAGGTCTTTGGTCAGTTCGGCATCGTTGCGCCAGTCTTTCAGGTTAAACGGCGGGTTGGCCAGAATATAGTCGGCTTTCAGGTCCGGGTGCTGGTCGCTGAAGAAGGTGTCCGCCGGGCGCTCGCCTAGGTTGGCGGAAAGGCCACGAATCGCAAGGTTCATCTTCGCAAGTTTGTAGGTTGTCGCCGTCAGCTCCTGACCGTACAGGGCGATATCACGACTTTTGCCCTGATGGCTTTCAACAAACTTCACCGACTGCACAAACATCCCCGCCGAGCCGCAGCACGGGTCATAAATTTTGCCCTGGAACGGTTCCAGCATTTCGGTCAGCAGAGTGACCACGCATTTTGGCGTATAGAATTCACCGCCGCCTTTGCCCTCGGTGGTGGCAAACTTGCCGAGGAAGTATTCGTACACGCGACCGACCAGGTCTTCTTTCGACAGCGCTTCCACGTCGGTTTCGTGGGCCAGCGTTTCGATGTTGTCGATGGTATCGATAAGCGATGCCAGCTTCTTGGTTTCCAGATTCTGGCGGCTGAAGTAGTTGTCCGGCAGCGCGCCTTTCAGCGTCGGGTTGCGCTTCTCAATGGTGGAGAGGGCGGTATCAATGCGTACCGCAATGTCGTCCTGCTTGGCGTTTTGCTTGATAAACGACCAGCGCGCTTCCTCCGGCAGGTAGAAGATGTTGTCCTGCTGATAGAAGACTTCCATCTCAAGGAAATCGCCCTGTCCCTCGTCTTTCATCTTCTGACGGCGGGCTTCAAACTTATCGCTGATAAATTTGAGGAACACGAGGCTTAGCACCACGTGCTTGTACTCGGAGGATTCAACGCTGCCGCGAAGCTGGTTCGCGGTATCCCATAATGTGTCTTCAAAGCCTTTCTTTGCTTTGGCTTTTTTCGTTGGTGCTTTGGCCATGATGAACTCAATCAGGAAAAATAAGGTGGCTATTGTAACGGTAAAAGCGGTGAAGTTCGCCCTTTAGTCGATTTCCAGCTCATCAAACAGCTGTAAATCCACATCCAGCAGTTCCACCGCATTGCTGCGCCTGATCCCGACGTTATTTTCGATTAACAACTCCAACAGGCGATCGCCGTCGATCAATGTAATGGGCGCGGCCCCTGGAAACAGTGCGGCCTCTGCGCATTTGGCGGCAAACTTGTCGGTAGTGATTAGCGTACCGCGAATGGCTTTGTGGTAGGGTAGTGCACCGCGTAGCTGGTCAATATAGAGGCGGGTAATGGTGTTTTGCATCCGCTTCACCTGCACTACTTCGGTAATGGTGGTGATGCCGACCTGCACTTTACCGATGACATACACGCCTTTGTCACCAGAGGCTTTGTGACCTCCACCTGTTCATAACCCATCGCTTCCAGCAACTGGCCCACCAGATGTTCAAATTTGTACGGGTTCATGGTAGAGAGCTGTTCGCGCAACACCTCTTTTGGCTGCTCGTTATAGCGTTTTACGGCGTCAAGCAGCTCTTTGCGCGGATCGGTACGACGTTCAGGTAGCGTTTTGTTGAGCCATTTTCGGACTGCATCGGTAATTTTGTAGCTCATTCCTTCACGGGCAACCAGTCTTCGTTCGACCAGATTATAAAGCCGGGCATAGAGCGTAGTTTTAACCGAGCTAGGGGAGGCGAATTTAGAGTGCTGGTGCAAGGAAGTCTGCCATTCCGGCAACAGATCTGCACGTCTGGCCTGTTTACGGCCAGCCAGTAACGCCAGTAGCATGTAACATGCCTTCGATATCACCAAGTTTGTGTAGCGTGGCCTCATCGTGATCCATAAGTAGTCGCCCCTGTTCGCTGGGGTACCAGCCGCCGTCCTCGGCAGTTTGCATCAGATCGAACAGAGGGTTATTGATAAACATGTAGCAACCATAGCTGTGGCGTGGGTTCAGGATATAGTTATCCATATTCCAGATTTGCCAGGCTATGCTGGCATCTTCACCGCTGAGCCGTTCTTTAATCCAGTTATCCGGCTCGGACCAGTCAACCGGGTTCTGCGGGGGGCCGGTCTGCTCCTGAATGGCGGTGATCATATTTCGAACCGCTTTAACTGAGCATCTTGCGACGGCTTTCATCATGGCCAGGGTCATGTTCGTATGTTGGAAAAGCGGGGTAATCACTTTATAATTCTTCACGTCCATCCCTTAACGATTGCTGTGTCAATAGTTTGCTATAACAAGTACAAAATTCCTTGGGATGAATCACTTAACAGATAGAACGAGATGATTTTAGCATGCGGTAAAAGTGGAATATTTGTTCATGAATATGGAGAATATCCTTGGCAAACCATCTGTCTCATTCCTGGCAATCCTGATTGAGCCAGATATTGGTCTTGCCTGTAAAACGATGGTCATCTTCTTCCTGATTCAGTACCGTCAGTGGGCTATTGATTAATAGTGTCTGTAGGTAAAATATTCATATAACATTATAAATTCAACGAGGTGAGTTTGTGCTGGAAAGCATATTGTAATGAATGTAACTTCTCTTCAAGCTCCTTTTGTTTCATTATTAATTGCTTCAGATCAGTTTTTTTTACTTGTGGCCTGAAGTATAACGAGGCTGATAGATTGTAATCATGAGCAGATATTTCGTTTAGGGAAGTGAGTCTGGATATTTCAGTAGTGCTGCGTTTGGTAATTAACTCTAATAATAAATTTACATTCAGGTTGTTTTTTTTCCTCACATTTATCATTAAGATATCATTAGTTTTTTGCTTTTTCTTAAAAACTATAATATTTGTTGCGATTGCAGTAGTTTTGAACATACCTTTTGGTAGGTAGATAATTGCGGAAATATGGTTATTTTTAATTATTTTTTTTCTGATTTCGTATTCCTTGCCTTCTCGGAAAAGAATGCCATCAGGTAGGATAATCGCTGCCCGGCCATTATCTTTTAACATAAAAATGCAATACTGTAAAAAAGCAAAATCAGCATTTGATGCTGGTGGCTTACCATACATACAAAAGTGCATTTCCATATCAAATGGAATTTTTAAAGAAAACGGTGGGTTTGAAAGAATAATGTCAAAATTTTTTTTAAGATTATGCCCCTCAGTAAAGTAAGATGGGCTGATATTTGATGGAGATAGATCATTTACCAGCATCTTCATTTTTGAAATTTTCAATCTGTCTACGTCATATTCTGAACCTGATATAGCAACTTGGTTTTTTATGATTTCTGAGATAAACTCACCAGAGCCACAAGCAGGATCAAAAAAAGACTCGCCTTTTTGTGCCTGAATTATGTTACCCATGAACGTGACAATTTCGTGTGGAGTGTAATGTTTCTGTGTCGGGGGGCGGTTCTCTTCAATGAGAGATGTGAATAAGTCTAGAATACTATGGATAGATAAAGTATTAATGTATTCATTACAAACTTCTGTAATCCTTGAAATATAATTTTTGATATCACGGCTTTGTGAAAAATCATAGAGGGTAATGTTAGAGAATATTAGTTTAAACTCCTTTTGATTTAACTTAATATAACTATTATCGTTTATTGTTTTTTTTCATAAATTGAAAAGATGCTGGTAAAATCTGTATGGATAAGTTGCCTGCTGGCATTGTTAAGTAAATGGCACAGTACGGTAGTTTCAAGGCAAATCATCGTTTGAGTATATTTGTCAATACTATCACAACTGAGTGACTGTAGCATTGTTAAAAAATAATGTTCGCGCATAATATTAGCCACGGTAGATTAATCTATTAATTGCAGTATGGCATAGAGTCGTTCCATTTTCTATTAAATCCTCAAGAGTTTTTTTTTGTTCATTCCATATTTTACGAAGGCCGATAACCTCATCCTGTACAGGCCGCGATGGTATGGGTATTTCAAGTGTTAATAGCTTTTTTAAACTAAGATTCACGACTAATCCTCCACCTTGTAGAGCAGAAATTTTCTCATCTCCTTCTGGAGAATTAAAAAAATAATACAGATATTCAGGATTAATTAAAAGGCTGTTAACTCTTATTACAGCAATTTGGTTTGTCGTTGTTACAAGTGTACTCTGTTGGTTAACAATCATCATAGCCGGTATCCTTTCCCCTCTGAGTGGTAAAAGAATATCGTTAGTTTGAAGATTTATTTTCAGTTTCTCTGGCTGGATATCCGCAAAAGGAAGCGCTGAAAAATCAGTCAGAATACCTTCTTGTATGTCCTTAATCTGCAGGAGTCTTACATGACCTGATGCAGCCTCAGCTTTGGTTCGGAATGTGTGCCCGCCAGTAACCTCTGCGACCTCAGAAAGCAATTTAATCATCACTTTTTCTCTTGTTTGTTATCGATGTAGAGATTAACACTAATAACAGTTGTTGTATTCTCTGCTATGTAGGCGCTATGTGACTGAATATTTACATTAACCAAAACATTGTATGAAACAGCTATCAAAAAAACACACAATACTCCGCCAGTATCCCGTTTCCTTTTCATTTTGATCTCCGTTTTGGTAGCAAAACTCGTATAGAATAGTGTGTGCAGTAAGCTACCGTACTGCATAAGGGATTGTCACTTGGTTTTATGTCTTTTTTTTGTTTGTAGAATATTGGGGAATGAATTTGTATACACCGATGTTGTTAATATGTTGATATTAAAGATCATATTAAAATTGGTAGGTTACCAAGAGGCCTTCCCCTGATAAGACGGTTGTGTCTGGCCGTCGATTGTAGATTTTAGCTTAAAGTGGCTCCCTGTTGTTTCCACTAAGGCGACCGGTTACATGTTGTAAGAAAAAGGAGTACTAATAACTGTGCTGTGGCTGTTTGAAATCACCGCGCGGAAAATCTGCGGCAGGTTGCTGAAAAAAAGATTTTTATGGGAAGTTAACGGATAATACCAGTGTATTATCCGGCTTGGGGGAATGCCGACGTTACATCTATCGTGTTATCTGCTTATAGGTAGTGAGAAGATGCGCGCTGAGTGCATTTTCTCCATTCATAGTTATCAGCAGATTATAGCGAGCCCGTGTGAAACCAACGTAAAGCCTTTTGATATCATTGCTCAAGTCTTCTTCATTTTTGGATCTGGCTGCGTCCATGACAGCGACTGACTGAAATTCGAGTCCTTTACTGCTCGGCAGAGGCATAACACACAGCCGTTCTTGCTGCGGCGACCAGTTTTTTTTATCGGCAGAGGTAATAATCATTTGATAAGGGATATTGCGAGCCGTCAGTTGTGGTCCCAGCACGTCTTTAATGCTATAGGTTGATGGGCACAATATGGCAATATCAAACCACGGAATGCCCCGCTGGTGCTGTTCGATAACCCAGTTAAGGATATGCGTTATTTCCTCATCCTGGTTATCAAAACAGGTCAACTCAGGATAAGAACCCGCAATTCCGCCTGAGTCGGGCTGCTGATATTTAAGAGCATCCTCAATGTGATTATTGAGATAGTTAAATGCAATGCTACTAGCGAAATGTAATATTTGCTGAGTATCACGGTAATTAATATTCAGGATTGTCGTTCGCCCCTGAGCTTTAATGCCGACGCTGGATAAGGTGAAGTCGAGCGCTTTCTTTTTCTGATAAATTGATTGTGCATCATCATAAAGGAAAAGCAGTGTGTTATTTTTGGTGTCTGCCATTCGGGTAAGAATTCTTAGCCACTCAGGATTAAAATCGTGGCCTTCGTCGATCAGCACGGCGCTGTACTGCTCTGGCTGGATGATTCCATCCTCAAAGGCGATAGAAAGGGCATTTTCCATTAGCTCAACAAAGTTTTTGCTTTTTGGCGGTAGCCGTCCATAAGACTGTAATTGTTGATGACACCATAAATGAAAATGTGTGACCTCAACAGGAAGCCTGAGCGTATGTTTCTCAATAAGGGCTCTGAGTTTCCTGGCGAGCGTAATGTTGTAGCAAATGACCAAAACAGATTTTTCGTTTTCAATATTATTTGCAAGTTCGAGGCAACGGTGAAGTAATATCAGTGTTTTACCAGATCCTGCAACGCCATGAATCACCCGATGTCCGGACCCCATGCTTCTTGCAAGTTGTTCCTGTTGCCGGTCCATAATGGATATAATACTTGGTGTGTGGAGTGTGAAATTCTTTACATCAGCTTGCTTAATGGGTTTATGGATTCGAATATCAGGATAAAGATGCCATCTTATACGATCCAGCTGCTGAGGTGTAGTCTGGTGAGCAAAGTTGTATTTGGCAAGTAATGCGAGCCTGGCAGCTACTTTTTCCTGAGACATAAATTCATTGAGTTCATCCTTACATATCACCTTATCGGTAGGGAGTATGTCTGCAAGTTCGGTAGGTGAAAAGGCTTTCTCAAGCTGAGAGCGAGAAATATTGGCCAGATACACGCCGTATCCATACGGCATAACAAAACTGCCCTGATATTGGCCTTCTTGCTGGCGAAGTTGTGGATCTGTTTTGAGGCTATTAATGGTCTGGAAAGCATACTGACGAACTTGCTCAATAGGATTTTTTAAACTTTCTATACCATTTTTAGTTTCATACTGGACATATGTTTTATTAGCACCTTTGATTTTTGTAATAAACCAGTCCTTAACTTCAATGAATAATATACCTTTGTCAGGGGTCAGAATAACAAAGTCAGGATGACTATGTTGTTTGCCCATCGGCGTGTCGTACCAGCAGGTACAGCTATCGCTTAACCCTCTCTCCAGTAGCCTTGCCAGCCTTTTTTCGCCTGCTGTAATTTTCTCGCTACAGCTACTTACGGTGGGAATAATGATTGCCATATTACACCTATATATTCATGCGATTTATGCTATTCAAGCAAAATAACGCAAAGTCAAATAAATTAAAAACTTCGTTTTATTTTGATAATTTTAACAAATATTACTGAAATCATAAAGAAGAAGAATATTTATGATAAATTAATCATTCCCTTTTCGGAGGGGGAATGGACGGAGGCGATAGACGCCTAATGCCATTCTGCACGAAGCGATGCTGCGAGAGCAAAATAAGAAATAGCCAGAAGATGCCGGATGCCGGATGCCGGATGCCGGATGCCGGATAGCGGCTGCGCCTTCTGCGGCCTACTCTTCTGGTCAATTTTCTTTTATCTCGAATACGCAAATTGTGAAGCTATTTCCAACAATCCAGGTATAATCGTAAGATAATTGTATATACATTTTTGTATATACAATTAGGGAAAACACATGCCGATGGAGTTTGAATGGGATGCGAACAAGGCTAAAAGCAACCTGAGGAAGCACGGTGTCCGCTTTGAGGATGCGGTACTGGTGTTTGACGATCCCCGACACCTGTCACGTCAGGAGCGTTATGAGAATGGAGAATATCGTTGGCAGACCCTCGGCCTTGTTCATGGCATTGTGGTCATTCTGGTTGCTCATAGCGTTCGGTTCGAAAGTGGTTTTGAAGTTATCCGTATCATCAGCGCTCGCAAGGCAGACAGAAAAGAGAGGAATCGTTATGAGCATGGTTAAACATAAACGCGGCAACGCATCCGCGCTGAGTGCTCAGCATGAGGCTGAACTGAAGGCGCTGGTGAAAAAATCAGATGATGAGATTGATTACAGCGACATTCCCGCTTCGGAGGATGGGCAGTGGTCTGAAGCAGTGCGTGGTAAGTTTTTTCGCCCGTTAAAAACTCAGGCCTCGGTGCGTATTGACGCCGATGTGATGGAGTGGCTGAAACGGCCAGGAAAAGGCTACCAGACGCGGCTCAATGCCATTCTGCGCGAGGCGATGCTGCGCGAGCAAAATAAGAAATAGCCCGAAGATGCCGGATGGCGGCTGCGCCTTATCCGGCCTACAAATTCCCGCCAGGCCGGATAAGCGCTTAATGGTTACTTCCTTAACCCCGCAAACGCCGCTCTGATCTCGTCTTCCGGCAACTGGATCCCGATAAATACCAGCGTGCTGTGCGGCGTTTCGTCGCCCCACGGTCTGTCCCAGTCGGCGCTGTAGAGGCGCTGCACGCCCTGGAACAGCAGGCGGTTGGGTTCGCCGTCGATCCACAGCATCCCTTTGTAACGCAGCAGTTTATCCGCTGATTCCAGCAGCAGGTTTTCCATCACCCGCGACACCTCGCTGATATCCACCGGGTAATCCAGTTCCACCACAATTGACGACACATCGTTCTGTTTATCGGCAATAAAGTGGAAACGCGGTTGGCTTGCCAGCACGTTCTCTTCCAGCATAAAGCCGCTGGTATTAAACAACTGACTCAGGTCAATATCGCCGTGTACCACGGTGTAAACCGGGGCGCGGGCATTGATACGCGCCAGCCGCTCGCGCAGTTTCTCGCTGTCGCCTGCCACGTCGGTTTTGGTCAACAGAATGCGGTCGGCGTAGCCTATCTGCGACTGGGCGATGGTGAACTGGTTCATCTGCTCGTTAGCGTGCACCGCGTCGACCAGCGCAATCACGCCGTCTAACAGGTAGCGTTCGCATAATACGTCATGGGAGAAAAAGGTCTGAATAATCGGGCCGGGGTCAGCCATGCCGGTGCATTCAATCACCAGGCGGTCGAAAGCAATATCGCCGCGGTCGCGGCTGTCGAGCAGGTCTAATAGCGCATCTTCCAGCTCGTTGGAGCGGGTACAGCAGATGCAGCCGTTGGTCAGGGTTTTGATCTGTGTGGCGCGATCGCCAATCAGTTGATCGTCAACGGAGACTTCGCCAAATTCGTTTTCGATAACGGCGATTTTAAAACCATGTTGTTCGTTGAGGATATGGCGTAGTAGGGTGGTTTTGCCGGCACCAAGAAAACCGGTAAGTAGGGTAACTGCAATCGGGGTCATAGTCTCTCCATTAACAACAGCGCATACCGCCTTTGCCATCGCCGCCGTAACGTGCTTGTTGACGTTCGCGGAAGAACTCTTCATAGGTCATGTACGGCTTGTCGGGATGATTAGTTTTCATGTGCTCGACATAGTTGTCGTAGTCCGGAATACCAATCAACATTTTTGCCGCCTGGCCGAGATATTTTTTTGCCTGACCTAAAGTATCAAACATTCTGCCGTCCTGTTAATGAATAAAGCCGGATGGCGGCTTGCGCCTTATCCGGCTTACACTAGCCGGGATCGCTGTGCGCTACCCGGCATCAGTTTTAGTGGTGTGAAGAGATCTTCACGCCGCCTTCCGGCACGGGCACATACGGGGTTTCTTTGTCGGTACGTTTATCGCTGTTGCGTACCTTCATCCAGGTGGTGAAACCGTAGAAGATAATACTGTACACCACCACCAGGAACAGAATACTCAAACCAGCGTTAGTGTAGTTGTTCACCACGATATGGTTCATGTTGGCAATCTGCTGCTCGGTCAGGTTGGTGCCGTTGGCAATCTTCTCTTTATACAGGTTTGCCATGTAGAAGAAACCTTCCATCTGTGGGTTGGCGCTGAACAGTTTCAGGCCCAGTGCCCAGGTGGTGCAGATCAGCAGCCATACCGCCGGGATCACCGTCACCCAGATGTACTTGGTGCGCTGCATTTTGATCAGTACCACGGTGCTCAACACCAGCGCCACGGCGGCCAGCATCTGGTTAGAGATACCGAACAACGGCCACAGGCTCTTCACGCCGCCCAGCGGGTCGACCACGCCCTGATACAGCAGATAGCCCCACAAACCGACGCAGCCTGCGGTACCGATGATACCCGCGACCAGAGAATCGGTTTTTTTCAGGAACGGGACGAAGTTACCCAGCAAATCCTGCAACATAAAGCGGCCGGAACGGGTACCCGCATCCAGTGCGGTCAGGATAAACAGTGCTTCGAACAGAATACCGAAGTGATACCAGAAGCCCATATCCGCCATCGGCAGGACTTTGTGGAACACGTGCGCGATACCTACTGCCAGCGTTGGCGCGCCGCCTGCGCGGTTCAATACTGACGGTTCACCGATATCTTTCGCAGTTTGCAGGATTTGTTCCGGGGAAATCACAAAGCCCCAGGAGCTGACGGTCGCCGCTGCATGTGCGGTAACGTCTTTCAACTGCGCCATAATCAGCGGCGCGTTCTCGCCGCCCATCTCGTGCAGGTTTGGCATGGTAATGCCCAGACCTGCCGGCGGGGTGTTCATCGCGAAGTAGAGACCCGGTTCAATGATCGAGGCCGCCACCAGCGCCATCACCGCAACAAAGGACTCCATCAGCATCGCGCCGTAGCCGATAAAACGCGCATCGGTCTCACAGGCCAGCAGTTTCGGCGTGGTACCGGAAGAGATGAGCGCGTGGAAGCCAGAGACGGCGCCACAGGCGATGGTGATGAACAGGAACGGGAACAGAGCGCCTTTCCACAGCGGGCCGGTACCGTCGACGTACTGCGTCAACGCCGGCATTTTCAGTTCCGGGTTGAGGATCACAATCCCCAGCGCCAGACCGACGATCACGCCGATTTTCAGGAAGGTAGCGAGATAGTCGCGCGGGGCGAGGATCAGCCATACCGGCAGCAGCGCGGAAACAAAGGCGTAGCCGATCAGCGCGAAGGTAATGGTGGTGTCTTTAAAGGTCAGCGCCGGGCCCCAGTACGGGTCGTGGGCAATTACGCCGCCGAAGTAAATAGACGCCACCAGCAGCACGATACCAATAACTGAGACTTCGCCTACGCGTCCCGGACGCAGGAAGCGCATGTAGATGCCCATAAACAGCGCAATCGGCACCGTTGAGCAGACGGTGAAGACGCCCCACGGGCTTTCGGCCAGCGCTTTCACCACGATTAATGCCAGCACCGCGAGGATGATGATCATGATTAAGAAGCAGCCGAACAGCGCGATGGTGCCTGGAACGGTACCCATCTCTTCTTTGATCATCTCGCCAAGAGAGGCGCCGTTACGGCGGGAAGAGATGAACAGCACCATAAAGTCCTGCACTGCGCCCGCGAGCACCACGCCCGCCAGCAACCACAGTGTCCCCGGCAGATAGCCCATCTGCGCGGCCAATACCGGCCCGACCAGCGGACCTGCGCCGGCGATGGCGGCGAAGTGGTGACCAAACAGCACGTAGCGGTTAGTCGGCACGTAGTTCAGGCCGTCGTTATTGATAACCGCCGGCGTCGCGCGCGTCGGGTCGAGTTTCATGACCTTCTGGGCGATGTACAGGCTGTAGTAGCGGTAAGCCACCAGATAGACGGAAACGGAAGCGACCACGATCCACAGGGCGCTCACGTGTTCACCCCGACGTAGGGCAACGACCGAGAGGCAGAAAGCACCGATGATTCCGAGAATCACCCAGGGTATGTGCTTGAATATCTTTTTCGTATCCATAGTAAAACCTGGTTGTAAGTTTAATTATCAGCCGAAGCTGGGTGGACATTGAGTTCGTGTTTGAGGAGGTAGATTGACTGCTATGCTGAGAGGATCTTGCCAGATCATCGCGCGCGTAAAGTTAGGTAAATCAGTGAGTGGTTGTATGGCGGTTTAAGCGGTCGGACGTACCGGTAAGCGGTTTCGCGGAGGAGGGCGTGGGCTATTTTATGTGATTGAGATCACGATATAAAATGGGACGATCCTTGTTGCGCGGGGCGTCATAACGACTTCACTGAGCTAATCGTGATATTAATGGCGCGCATCCCATAAAGTTTTCCCTTTCCAGGCCGAAAATTCTGTATCTGTCTAGCGGAAAGAGAAAACATGTTAAAGCGAATTAAAATTGTTACCAGCTTACTGCTGGTATTGGCGCTATTTGGCCTTTTACAACTGACATCCGGCGGGCTGTTCTTCAACTCGCTGAAGAATGACAAAGAAAACTTCACCGTATTGCAAACCATTCGTCAGCAGCAGTCTGCCCTGAATGCAACCTGGGTGGAGCTGTTGCAAACGCGTAATACCCTGAATCGCGCGGGTATCCGCTGGATGATGGACCAGAGCAATATTGGCAGCGGCGCAACTGTCGCTGAACTGATGCAGGGGGCGACCAATACGCTGAAGCTGACCGAAAAAAACTGGGCGCAGTATGAGGCGTTACCGCGCGATCCACGTCAGAGTGAAGCGGCTTTCCTTGAGATCAAACGAACCTATGATATCTACCACGGTGCGTTGGCGGAGCTTATTCAGCTTCTTGGCGCGGGTAAGATTAACGAGTTTTTTGATCAACCGACTCAAAGCTATCAGGACGCTTTTGAGAAGCAGTACATGGCCTATATGCAGCAAAACGATCGTCTGTACGATATTGCTGTTGAGGATAACAACAGTTCCTACAACCAGGCGATGTGGGTACTGGTCAGTGTGCTGATTGCCGTTCTGGTGGTCATTATCGCCGTCTGGTTCGGCATCAAACTGTCGCTTATCGCCCCGATGAATCGTCTGATTGAAAGCATTCGTCATATCGCCAGCGGCGATCTGGTGAAGCGTATCGACGTGGAAGGCTCCAACGAAATGGGGCAGTTGGCTGAAAACCTGCGTCATATGCAAAGTGAACTGATGCGTACCGTTGGCGATGTACGTAACGGCGCGAATGCGATCTATAGCGGCGCCAGCGAGATTGCGATGGGCAACAATGATCTCTCTTCCCGTACTGAGCAGCAGGCAGCGTCTCTGGAAGAGACCGCCGCCAGTATGGAACAACTGACCGCCACCGTGAAACAGAACGCCGAAAACGCCCGTCAGGCCAGTCACCTGGCATTGAGCGCCTCTGAAACAGCGCAAAAAGGCGGCAAAGTGGTGGATAACGTCGTACAAACAATGCGCGATATCGCCTCCAGTTCGCAGAAAATCGCCGATATTATCAGCGTAATCGACGGTATTGCTTTCCAGACCAATATCCTGGCGCTGAATGCGGCGGTAGAAGCGGCGCGCGCAGGCGAGCAGGGACGCGGGTTCGCGGTGGTAGCCGGTGAAGTCCGTAATCTGGCCCAGCGTAGCGCGCAGGCGGCACGAGAGATCAAGAGTCTGATTGAGGATTCCGTGAGCCGTGTTGATGTGGGGTCGACGCTGGTCGAAAGCGCCGGTGAAACCATGGATGAGATCGTCAATGCAGTGACCCGCGTGACCGATATCATGGGCGAGATTGCCTCGGCGTCCGACGAGCAAAGCCGTGGTATCGACCAGGTGGGCCTGGCGGTAGCGGAGATGGATCGCGTAACGCAGCAGAACGCCTCGCTGGTGGAAGAGTCCGCCGCCGCGGCTGCGGCGCTGGAAGAGCAAGCCAGCCGTCTGACCCAGGCCGTCGCGGTGTTCCGTATTCACCAGCAACAGCAGCGTGCGCGTGAAGTGGCTGCGGTAAAAACCCCGGCAGCCGTGTCGTCACCAAAGGCCGCTGTGGCCGACGGCAGCGATAATTGGGAAACGTTTTAAGGGCGTAGTGGTGAACAGTCGGCCTACAGACGACCGTAGGCCGGATGAGATGTTCACACTTTTGCCTGATGGCGTAGCGCTTACCAGGCCTGGCAGTCCGCGCAGGCCGATTTTAAACCAGCATCAGGCGCATGGTGCAGCGTGATTCATACGCCAGGCCGTGCGCCGCTTCCTTCTCTCTTTTCTGATATCGCGCGCTAATCCAACGTTGAGTGAAGGTGTGCGGTGATCCACAAAAAATGAATAAAGCGAGAGAACGCACGGCAGGAGAGCCTTGTTTCGCGGCATCATAATTGCTGATGTGGTAATCGTGAGAGGATACGATGCGCAAAGATGCCCTGCTTGCTTTCCTGATGAACCAAACGGATTTTTTTGATCCGGAAAATGTCAGTGAGGTGTTTACCGCGCGCTATCTGGCGCAGCGTTTTAATATGCAGCGTAATACCGCCAGCCATTATCTGAACCAACTGGTGGCGCAGGGCGTGCTCTGCAAAATCAATACCCGTCCCGTCTATTTCCTGCATAAGCAGGCATTTAGCCAACAGTTTTTTACCCTTTCGCGTAATGAATACGCCAGCGTCGCGGAGCTGTTAGCGCACGGGGAACAGGAGTGCGCGCCGGACGATCACTTTTCTCTGTTGATTGGTCATAACGAAAGCCTGAAGCGGCCGATTGAGCAACTGAAAACCGCGCTGTTTTATCCCGACGGCGGACTGCCGCTACTGATGACCGGCGAAAGCGGCACCGGGAAAAGTTATCTGGCGCAGCTCATGCACGAATATGCCATCGCCCAGGCGCTTCTGTCGCCGGATGCGCCATTTATCAGTTTTAATTGCGCCCAGTATGCGAGCAATCCCGAACTGCTGGCGGCGAATCTTTTTGGCTATGTGAAGGGCGCGTTTACCGGCGCGCAGAGCGACAGACCGGGCGCGTTCGAGGCGGCTGACGGCGGCATGTTATTTCTGGATGAAGTCCACCGGCTGAGCGCCGAAGGGCAGGAGAAGCTCTTTACCTGGCTCGATCGTGGTGAAATTTATCGGGTAGGCGACACCGCGCAGGGGCATCCGGTTTCGGTACGTCTGGTATTTGCGACGACCGAAGAGATACACAGTACCTTTCTGACGACATTTTTGCGACGCATCCCGATTCAGGTCAACCTGCCGGATCTCCAGCACCGTAGCCGCCAGGAAAAAGAGGCGCTGATCTTACTGTTTTTCTGGACGGAGGCGAAAAAACTTTCGGCCACGCTTATCCTCAAACCGCGTTTGTTGCAGATCCTCAATCAATATGTTTATCGCGGCAACGTCGGCGAGCTGAAAAATGTGGTGAAGTATGCGGTGGCGACGGCATGGGCGAAAAAGCCTGGGCAGGAAACCGTTACCGTGTCGCTGCACGATCTGCCGGATGCCATGCTGTCGGCATTGCCGTCACTGAATGAACCGCTGGCGGACGACACGCCGGTGAGCATCTCGCCCGACACGAACCTTACCTGGCTGCTGCGCGCCCGCGACGAGATGCAGGGCATGATCCATGATACGCAGTGTCATGTGCTGGCGCTGTACGAGCTGGTACGTAGCGGGAAAGAGGGGTGGGAGACGGTACAAAAAAGAATGGGCGATGAAATTGAGACCCTCTTCGATCGCCTGATTTTTACCGGCGACGATAATGTGCACTCACAGCGGTTGCTGTTAATTACAAGCTAGGTGCGGGAAGAGTTTTATCGTCTGGAGAAGCGCTTCAATATGCAGCTTAACGGCAACTGTATTTACGCGCTTAGCCACTATTTAATCCATCGTACCGCACTGGCGCCTTCTCGTCTCAACAGCGAGCAGATCCGCCAACTGGACGCCTTCCTCGCCCAGAAATATCCACTGCTGTACAGCTTCTGTTTACAAATTCTGGAGACGCTGGGCCAGAAGCTGGATCTGGAGCCGAGACGCATTGATATGCTGCTGCTGGCGCTTTGGCTGCATAAACAGGGGGCTAACAACCAAAAACAGGTGACGCATGCGGTGATTCTGGCGCATGGCTATGCCACCGCCAGCAGTATCGCCAACGTCGCCAACCGGTTACTGAAAAATACGATTTTTGAATCGTTCGATATGCCGCTGGACGTCACGCCGGAGGCGATAGCGCAGCAGGTGATGCGCTATCTGGAAGAGCATCCGCTCGCCTCCGGCCTGATGATTCTGGTGGATATGGGATCGCTCAAGGCCATTCATCGTCATTTTGATCGCGCGCTTTCCACGCCGGTGACGATTATCAACAACGTCTCGACCAGCATGGCCCTGTATGTAGGGGAGCGTATTTTACAGGGGCATTTTATTGAAGAGATCGCCCGCGATATCGCCCGGGATGTGCCGGTCGAGTATCAGCTCTACTGGCCGAAAAGCAACAAACCGCGCGCCATACTGACCACCTGCGCGACCGGTATCGGTGTGGCGACGAATCTTTGCGCATTACTGAGCGCCAGTATTCCGCAGGCGCTGGAGATTGACGTCGTCGCCTGCGATTATGCGATGCTGGCGAGCAATAAAACCCAAGAGCCGGTATTTATGCGCTACGACGTACTGGCGATAGTCGGCACGCTGGACCCGCACATCGCCAGCGTGCCGTGGATTTCGCTCGACTCGCTGATCTCCGGCGAGGGGAATCACTATCTGATGCGGCTGTTTGGTTCGCTGACCACGCCGGAGCAGGTGGCGGAGATCAACAACCTGCTGCTGAAAAACTTCTCGCTCCGACGAGTGATTGAATCCGTCACCATCCTCGACACCAGCAAAGTCATCAACCACGTTGAGCAGTTTCTGCTGCGCTATGAGCATCTGGCGGGCGTTACCGTCTCGAATGAAAGAAAGGTGGCGCTCTATGTGCATATTAGTTGCCTGATTGAGCGTCTGATCCGTCATGCGGGCATTACTGCTTATAGTGGACAACAGTGTCCGGAACAGGAACTGAATCGGCTACGGGAAGCGTTTAGTGTCATTGAGAGTAACTACAGTGTCAAAATCCCCACCGCCGAGCTTGGCTATATCCATAATATCCTGACCTTCGAAACAGAACTTATCGAGCAAGATCAACAGTTTTAACTATTTCCCTCTGTTAACCCGCATCTTTTTTCGGCGCGCCACTTTTTCTGGCACGCCGCTTGCTCTCTTTTATCACCGTGGAATGTGTTTTAGAGGTCAGGATGAAGAGACATTATATTTTCGCCAGCCACGGCACGCTGGCCAGCGGAGTTTTAAACTCCGTGGAGCTGATTTTAGGCAAACGGTCAAATGTCTGGACGCTGTGCGCTTACGTTGAAGAGAGCGTGGATTTAAGCCAGCAGGTAGATACGCTAATTGCCCGGATCCCGCCGGAAGATGAAATTATTGCGCTGACCGATATTTTTGCCGGCAGCGTGAATAACGAATTTGTCCGTTATTTATCACGAGAAAATTTTCATCTGCTGGCAGGGATTAACCTGCCGCTGGTTATCGATCTCTTTATGTCGGAAAACGATGGCAATACCACGCATACCATAATGACGGCGTTAGCGGATTCAAAAGAAAATATTCAGTACTGCAATCAAACTATCACCAGCGCCATGCAAAGCGATAAAGATTTTTAAGGGGAGGAAGCGTCATGATTGTTTTTTTACGGGTGGATCATCGTTTATTACATGGACAGGTCGCCTTTTCCTGGACGCAGTACGTTGGCGCAGACTGTATTTTAATTGCCAACGACAGCGTACCTAATGATGACCTGCGTAAAACCACCATTAAAATGGCGAAGCCGCCCGCGGTGAAGCTGGTTATTAAAAATATTGCCGATTCAATTGAAGCGATAAAAAGCGGCGTTACCGATAAATATAAACTTTTTATTGTTGTTGAATCCGTGGCGGATGCGTACCGGCTGGCGCGCGAATTACCCGACATTAAAAGCATTAATTTAGGCGGCACGAAGGTACGTGAAGGGAGCCAGAATATTGCTAAAGCCATCAATCTGTTAGCGGATGAAATGACTCAACTTCGGGAGCTGGCGGCTGGCGGAGTAGAGATAGAAATTCGGCTGGTGCCTAACGATCGTAAACAACTTTTTGCCTGAGCGGATTAACGCCTGAGGATATTTTATGATAGAGGCACTTTTACTGGGACTGGTGGCGTTTATCGCCCAGTCTGAATATGCATTAGGGACGTCGCTGATTTCCAGACCTATCGTGACCGGACTGTTAACCGGACTGGTGCTGGGCGACATGGAAACCGGAATTGTGATGGGCGCGACGCTGGAGTTGGCGTTTATCGGTTCCTTTTCGGTGGGCGCGTCGCTGCCGCCGGATGTGGTCACTGGCGGTATTTTAGGTGTGGCCTTTGCGATTAATTCCGGCGCCGGGGCGGAAACCGCGCTGTTATTAGGTTTGCCAATCGCGACACTGGCGTTAATTGTGAAAAATATCTATAACGGAATGTTTATTCCGTTGCTCTGTCATAAAGCCGATGCTTACGCTGAGGTGGGGGATACCCGGGGCATTGAGCGTATGCATTTAATCTCCGGCATTGGGCTGTCGCTGACGCTGGGGATTATCGTCACGGTCTCTTATTTAGCGGGCGTGAATATGGTTAAAGGTTTTCTGGATGCCATTCCAGAATTTATTAAACATGGATTAAGCGTTGCCACCGGTATTATTCCCGCTCTGGGTTTTGCCATGCTGGCGCGCTTATTAATTAATAAAAAGGTCACCCCCTATTTTTTCCTCGGTTTTGTTTTAATGGCGTATTTAAAAATTCCGGTGACGGGTATTGCGATTCTCGGCGCGATCGTCGCCGTCGTGATGGTCAATATGCCGAAATTTGCGGCCTCGCAACCGACACCTGCGCAAGGAGCGTCTCATGACGATGAAGATGATTTCTGATAAAGACCGCCAGCAGGCGGAAACCACTGGTCTGGTCACCGCGCGTGATTTACGCCGCGTCTTCTGGCGGTCATTCCAGATGGAGTTTTCCTGGAACTATGAACGACAAATGAACCTGGCGTTCGTCTATACGCTCATTCCGGTATTAAAGAAACTGTATAGCCGAAAAGAAGATCTTTCCGAAGCGCTAAAACGCCATCTGGCTTTCTTTAATACCACGCCGCACATTGTGACGTTGATCCTCGGTATTACCGTGGCGATGGAGGAGAAAAATAGCCAGCAGAAAGAGATGGATGCCAGTTCTATCGATAACGTCAAAGCGTCGTTAATGGGGCCGCTGGCGGGTATTGGCGACTCTTTTTTCTGGGGAACATTGCGCCTTATCGCCACTGGCATCGGTACCAGCCTGGCGCTGAAAGGCAATATTCTGGGGCCGATTTTATTTCTGCTGGTGTTTAACGTACCGCATATTCTGGCCCGCTGGTTCTTTACCCGCTGGGGCTATGTGCTGGGAACCGGCGTACTGCAACGTATTCAGCAAAGCGGAATGATGGAAAGCCTAACCTATGGCGCCTCGATTATCGGTCTGATGGTGGTTGGCGCGATGACGGCCTCCATGATTGATATCACCATTCCCATTACGTTTGGTACGGGAGAAGCGAAAACCCATGTTCAGGACATTATTAACGACATCATGCCTTGTCTGCTGCCGTTAATTAGCTTCGCCATTGTGTACTGGCTGTTAGGGAAAAAAGTGAAACCGTTAACCATCATTGGCGGTATTGCTCTGGTGGGAATTTTCGGTTCCTGGATAGGGTTATTTTAAGAGGGATACACAATGTCACCAACCATGCTGACCTATATTAACGAAGAGTCTGACGTCCTGGCGAATATTATTCGACGCCATCGCCAGTCTCTGGAAGAAGTATCGCGGTTCGCCAGCCAAAAAACGTTACGACGAATCCTGATATTAGCCACCGGATCGTCATCGAATGCCGCCTTTTGCGCCCGTTATTTCTTTGAGCGCTGCGGTATCTCTATCGATATTAAAGAGCCGTACACCTTTAGCCAGTATGAGAATAGCGATCCGCAAGCCGATATGGTTATTGCTATTTCCCAGAGCGGGAAAAGCGCTTCTACCCTGGAGGCGATGCGTAAAGTTCAGGCGCAGGGACGTCCGGTATTCGCTCTGACCGCCGATCCGCAAAGCCCTCTTGGCAAGGCCAGTGATTATCCACTGGATATTCTGACCGGGATTGAGTCCGTCGGCTTTGTTACCCGTGGATTTAGCGCGACGGTATTGAATCTGTTGCTTATCGCGTTGTTAATTGCCCGTCAGCAGCAGCGACTGACGGAATCGCAGGTCGAGGAGTATGTGGCGCAGCTTCAACGTATCGCGGCAACCCTGCCGTTGGTTATCGTGCGTACGGAAGCGTTTATTCACCAGCACCAGGCCGTTTTACGAAACGGGACGCGTTTTGTGGCGACAGGCTACGGCGCGCTGGTTGGGGTGGCAAAAGAGTTGGAAACTAAATTTACCGAGACGGTGCGTGTTCCCTCAAGCGGGTTTGAGCTGGAAGCCTATATGCACGGCCCGTATCTGGAAGCCAATGCGGAACACGTGATGTTCTTCTTTGAGGACCGGCCCGACGCGCGCTCCAGGGCGCTACGGGAGTATATGACGCCTGCGGTCGCCAAAACCTTTACTCTCACGCTGGCGAAGGCGGCGCAGGATGACCAGACGCTTGCGCTGGATGTAGCGGTTGATCACCATTTCTCGCCATTACTGTTGATTGTGCCGGTACAACTCATGGCGTTTCATATCGCCTCACTGAAAGGCATCGACCTTTCGGTACGCATTTTTGACGATTTCGATCGCGTTTTAAAAAGTAAAATCTGAACAATCAGGAGAAAAATATGTTGGGTTTTAATCAGGACGAGTACCTGACGAGTGCTCGTGAGATCATCGCTGCGCGCCAGAAGGCAGAACAGGTTGCTGACGAGATTTATCAGGCCGGGTTCAGTTCTTTATTTTTCGCCTCTGTTGGCGGTTCACTGGCGCCAATGATGGCAATTAATGAATTTGCCAAAGAATTAACAACGTTGCCGGTTTATGTTGAGCAGGCGGCAGAATTAATTCATAAAGGAAATAAGCGGCTGAATAAAGACTCTGTGGTTATTACGCTGTCTAAATCCGGCGATACCAAAGAATCGGTGGCGATCGCCGAGTGGTGTAAAGCGCAGGGAATACGCGTAGTCGCTATTACCAAAAATGCGGACTCTCCGCTGGCGCAGGCGGCGACATGGCATATTCCGATGCGTCACAAAAATGGCGTGGAATATGAATATATGCTGCTGTACTGGCTGTTTTTCCGCGTGCTGTCGCGCAATAACGAATTCGCCAGTTACGATCGCTTCGCCAGCCAACTGGAAATTCTGCCGGCGAATCTGCTGAAAGCGAAACAAAAATTTGATCCGCAGGCGGACGCTATCGCCAGCCGTTATCATAACAGCGATTATATGATGTGGGTCGGCGGCGCGGAGATGTGGGGCGAGGTCTATCTGTTCTCCATGTGTATCCTGGAAGAGATGCAGTGGAAGCGCACGCGCCCCGTCAGCTCTGCGGAATTTTTCCACGGCGCTCTGGAGCTGCTGGAAAAAGACGTTCCGCTCATTCTGGTGAAAGGGGAAGGGAAATGCCGCGCGCTGGATGAACGCGTTGAGCGTTTTGCCAGTAAAATTACCGATAACCTGGTGGTGATTGATCCGAAAGCGTATGCGCTGGACGGTATTGATGATGAGTTCCGCTGGATCATGGCGCCGTGTGTTGTTTCGACATTGTTAGTTGACCGACTGGCGGCGCACTTTGAGAAATATACCGGCCACAGTCTGGATATTCGTCGTTACTACCGTCAGTTCGATTATTAACAGAAAGGGGCGTGTAATATATACAGTGCCTGATGGCGCTTCGCTTATCAGGCCTGTGCGCCAGTTTATTGATAAAGATGATGTGTAGGCCGGGTAAGGCGCAGCCGCCACCCGGCATATATGACATTCTCTTTTAACTCTCAACATTCACCACTTTGATCTCCACCATGCCAATCCCCAATTTGCGCGGCGAATGGCCCAAAATATTACCTTCGTTGGTGGAGACGGGAGTGGGCGGCGCAATGACTAAGGTATTCGCGTCCGTCGGGTTGTTGAAATGCAGCGTGATAGTGGACACATCGTGACCCAGCACCAGCGTCTGTTCTTCGTTGCCTACGCGTACCGGAATCGGCCGATTCGCGTTGTCGCCGAAGGCTTTGGCGGTGATCACCAGATCAAACTTTTTCGGCAGCGGCGCTTTATATTCGATTTTAACCTCATCGCCCAACTGCGCATTTGACCAGCGCCCCCAGGACTCCGGCCGGGAAATGCCGCTAAACTGCTTCACCTCCTCCGGGGCGCCCGCCACGTTAAAGATAAAGCTATCGGCTTTATAACGAATATCGTTATCGACAATCTTTAAGGTATCAACATTGCCTTTGTAGCGTTCCATATCGATCATCGTGTCTTTAAACGCCGTCTTACCCTGCCACTGCGCTTTATCGACATGCTGTACGGTTTGCTGCCCGCCAAGCTGCCCCTGCGAGACGCACCAGTCGGTGGAGAGCGCCAGCGCCGGTGCCCATAGCTGCGCCATTTTGTAGCAGCGATCGATCCAAACGAAATTATCGCGCGGGGCGAAGTCGGCCAACTGGAACCGTAGCGGAGCGGAGTATTCACTTTCCGGTAACGGCTCGACGCGCTTATCCGATACGCGCAGTAGTAACGGCAGGCGGAAGTGGCTCCCGGAAAACGCGATCATGTTTTTGTCCCGATCGACGGTAAAATCTTTTATCTCTTTCGGGAAATTCCACAGGCGAATGATATCCGGCTTCATCGCCAGCACTTTCTCTTTTACATTCAGGAACACTTCCGACAGCGACTGCCCGGAAAGGCTGCTACGTCCCAGACCGATAAAATTATCGCCGCCGAGAATATCCAGCACCGTTGCGCCGTTGTCCATCGTGTTGCGTTTGACCGCCAGCGTCTCCTGCTGTGGTTTATCGCCGCGCAGAATGAAAAACAGATTGTTGCGATCTTGCTTATTCAGGTATTTCCAGGCCGTATTATTCATCGCCAGATGGTCGGAAGAGACGACGATAACGGTATCTTTAAACCACGGTGACGCTTTGATTTTGTTGATAAACTCGGCGATGTTTTCCTGGCTGCAACTTACGGCGCTAAAGGACTGGTTGGGCTTACCGTCGTAATCGTAGCGTTTGCGGTTGCAGGTCCGCGAGATAAAACCGTCCGGGTGATGGGTATCCACCGTCAGCGTAAACAGCGAGAAACGCTGGCCGGAGCGGGAGAGTTCGGCAAATTTCTTCCATGCGGCATCCAGCACGGTGTCATCGTAAAAGCCCCAGTCGTTACGATAGCTGGGATCGTCCACTTCGCTTTTCAGTTCTTCGGAACCATACAGGTGGTCGAAACCGTGGGATTTGAGGAACACATCTTTTCCGGCAAAGCGCAGATTCGCCCCCTGCACAAAATAGTTCTGGTAGCCGGAGTTTTTCAGAATGTCGCCGAGGCAGATATTCTGCGGGAAGAAGCTGGAAACCGACGCGGACGCATTGCCTTCAAACGGCGCGAACAGCGGGATGCCGCACTGTGAGGCGACCATTCCTGCGATGGTATAATCCGTGCCCGGTAGCTGCATGGTATGGCTGAAGTCCATCCTTTCGTTTTTCAGTGTGCCCAGCTCTGGCGTGAGATTGGGGAACGCGTCATTATCAAAATAGGTCCGTTCCAGGCTCTCGCCGTAGATATAGACCAGATTGAGCTTCGGATGAGGAATGGTTTTTGCTGGTTCTTTATAATAAACGGCAAAATCCGGATCGCCATCGCGCATTTGTGATTTTACCAGTTCGGTAATCTGGCGAAACGCCGGGCTGGCGTCGACCGAACCCAACGCCAGCAGTAACGCCAGCAGGCTGTAACCGACATGATGAGGATGGTGACGGCGGCGGCGTAGTACCCATCCCAGCGCGCCGAATACCGCCACTAACGCCAGGGCAATGCCGATTCCCGGCAGAATATATTTGCCGACTCCCGCTCCCGTCAGACTATTCGTGAGCGTATAAAGCACTGCGTCGTTGATCCCGTCGCCGGTAAAATAGTCGCTGGCATACAGGGTAATATTCAGAATGACAAAAAGTCCCAGCACCGTGAGAGTGGCGGCAAACCACCAGGTGTTACGACCCGCCTTCCAGGCATATATCAGCACAGAGGCGAGAAACAGAGCGACAGAGAGCAACTCGGACAACTGACGATCCTCAATAAACCAGGCTTATCGCTGGCAGGAAAAAATTTCTAACAATGTAATAGCGATGTCACATTGCTGCAATTCTAATAACTTTACACGGCGCTGTTATTTAGAATGAGTTTAGAAAGTTGGTTTTTTGATCGGCATCACTTCCTGCCATAGCGGTTAATAACAGGAAAAGACGAAGAGAAAAATCGGGTTAATGCCGTGTTGGCGGGTAAAAGGCCAAAACACGGCTTTTAACAGGGCGTCCCGGCGTGGCGCACGGTCAGAAAAACGCAGTCAGGAGAGGAAATTCAGCCCTTGCTGCAACACCAGATCGCAAGCTTTGGTTTTCACCTTTTCCGCCAGCGGCGTACTGCCGATATTATTGAGGTTCAACTGCTGGCCGTCCTTCGTCTTGAGCAACCCTTGCAGGCCGTTCAGGTAGTTAGTGTCCTGCTCCTGCTGTGTGGTATCCAACCCCAACTTGTTCAGAATCTGATTTTTAACGTTTTCCACGTTGGTAGCGGACGCCAGTTTCTGTTTGGCGCAGTACTGCAAAATACCGGCGGCATTATTCATATTATCGGCGCTGAGTGACTGGGCACCTCTGCTGAGCAGACCGGTTAGCGCAGAAAGCGACATCCCGCCCTGCTGTGCGTTCGCGCCCTGAGCGCTTAACTGACTGGCGGCAATACCGCTGGTGGAAATCAGTACGCTGGCGATCGCCGCGCAGCACAGAACATGTTTCGCTGTATTCATGGTAATCACCTGTGTTATGCCAGCCAGGCGTTGTATCGCCCTGGCGCACGTTGCAATTTAATACTCTTTACCCGTCACCCGGCTGCGGTAACTGTCCCAGGTAAAATTAACCCATAAACTGTTGCCGAGACGCATACGGTCCATGACGCGTTCGCCAAGCATTTTCGTCATCTCTTCCATATTGCTGTTCGTTAACATGCCGGTGGGACGTTTTGACGAGGAACGACGATCGACAATTTGATTGATGATCACTTTTTCATAGCGGGATTCGGTCTGCACGCCGATCTCGTCGATCACCAACAGATCAACGTTACTCAGATCGTTAAGCAACTGCTCTTCGCTGGTTTCCCGATTGCTGAACGTGTCTTTCATCGCTGACATAATATCCGCTACGGTGATAATCAGTACCGACTTTCCGCGCAGCAGCAGCTCGTTACAAATAGCCGCGGCGAGATGGTTTTTACCGGTTCCCGGCTTGCCGGAAAAGACAAAGCTGGCGATATTGCCGTCAAACTCATCAACGTACTGTCGGGCTTTGCTTAACGCGTTCATTTGTCCGTCGCACTCAACCCGATAGTTATCAAACGAGCAGTTCTGATGCAGCGGTCGAATGCCGGAACGGTTAAAGGTGCGCTGCATTTTCATCGCCCGATTTTCCCGCGCCAGCGCTGCCGCCCGGATCTCGCCCTGCTCTTTCTGCCAGGCCAGCAGTTCTTCGCCCGTTTTAAACGCCGGCGTAATATGCGCAGGCATCATTTTTTGTAGACGCTGCATCAGATCGCCAACATTTTTCATCGTTACCCCCTAAAACCTGGTGGAATATGATTGTCAGGTTCGCTGACGCTATTGATGTCACGCTGCGGCATTCCGCCATTGCTGGAACGGCTGATTTGCACGCTGCGCGCCAGCTTTTGCTGCCACTGGATATGGTGAAAAACCTTACCTTCTGCCTGCCAGTAGGCGATAAACGCCGCCAGCTCTTCTGCGGTGACCGGCTCCCGAAGCGCCACGCCCCAAAGGGCGGCCTGACGCTGAAAATCCGCATCCGGTTGCCAGGCGGGATACATGGCGAATTTTCCGCAGGGAATCGCAACGGGGGCGGCTTCGGGTTCTTCGTAAAATTGCGCGTCTAACGCCACATCGCTTCCCGGACGTGATAACTTTTCTTCAAGCGCCAGCAGTTCAGCCATGCGTGCAGGCGTCACGGCATAAAAGGCAGGCGCATTATTAGCGAATACCGCCACTGCGCCGCCCGTTGACTTCGCCAGCACAGCATGATGATCGTGTAAAAGGACGTCAATACCGATGACGTCCGACGTTAAAATTCTGGAAGACATAATGTTTCTCAATATGGAACAACAACCGAGAAGGGCGACTGTTTTTATAGTACCACACAGACCTGTAAGAACAGCAGGAGGCGTTCCACCAATCACACGCGGGGGCGTTTGCGGTACAGCCATAATCCCGGTACAGAGAGGCCAATTGAGAGTGCGCCAACAATGGAAGAGGCTTTCAGAAAATTGGTCAGCAGCGTGATCATCATCGGTTCGCTATAGCCCAGATGGCTAATTTTTACTGCGGAAATCATCGCGGTATAGGCGGAAATCCCCGGAAACATCGGGATCACGGCCGCGACGGTAAACACTTTAGGGTGAGCGAGATACCAGCGTGACCACTGAATACCAATACTGCCGACCAGCAGCGAAGCCATAAACGTCGACCATTCGATATTAAAGCCTGCGCTCATCATCAGCATACGCGAGCCATGACCCAGCGCCCCCAGTAGCGCGCACCACGGAAGCGCCCGGTGGGGAACATTAAAGACCATCGCAAACCCGACGGCGGGGATCGCAGACAAGATCATGTCCTGCATTAGCGCCAGTAAAAAGTCGATTATACCCATCCTCGTAGCCCCCATATTGTCATTGACATCACTACGCCCACACAGGTGGCCAGTGTCAACAGGCTGGCGATAGCCCAGCGCGCCAGCCCGGTATTAATATGTCCTTTAAACATATCTGCGACGGAATTAATCAGCGGAAAGCCCGGCACCAGTAGCAGTACGCTCGCCGCCATGGCGATAGTGGGCGTCTGGCTAAAGGCGGGAAGGGTGAGCATCAGCCCGGAAATCGTGGTAGCGACAAAGGCGGTAATGCAAAAATTGATCTGCGGATGTAAATGCCGCTGCGCCAGCATCTGGCGGATATACATGGCTATCATACTGGCGAAAAAGGTGATAACCGCGCCATCCCAGCCGCCATTATTCAGCTTACAAAAGCAGGAGCAGGAAAGACCGACCATAAACGCCACCAGCCAGCGCGGATAACGCAGCGGGCGGAGCTGGCTAAAGCGTTTTTCCACGCCTTTGTAATCCAGCAGACGATGTTCCGCGAGGATAACGATATGCTGAACCTCCGTGACGACGTGCATATTAATGCCGCGATCCTGGTTTTTACGTGTCGATGTCAGACATTGTCCGTCTTTAATGGTCGTCAGGACAATGGCGTTAGAGGAGATCGCGCTTTCGACGCTATCCATACCGAGCGCCAAACCGAGGCGGGTGGAAAGCTCATCAACCAGTGCGCTTTCCGCCCCGTGCTGCAATAAAAGCAGCCCGCATTGAATACATAACCGTGTTACTGCTCGTTGAATTGATTGCTCTTCTTGCATGACTCGTCCTGTCCGAAAAGACATTCTATGCGCCGCCACTATGACAGAGGCTTTCTTTTTAACACGAAGCGCAGGCATGATGGCGTTGGTTAAGATCAATTTCTTGTTGATAAAAACGTCAACCACCAGACGCAACGCATAAGCTTCCTGAGACGTGCGCTTCGTCACAGGCAGGATATCCTTATGGGCGACGGTTCTCGTATGTCCGTTTCCAGAATAGAGGCATTATGCCAGCCTGGCCGCTCATTTTTGAATCAATGATGTGGTGAATTTTATCAACGATATGCATTGATCGTTTAACAACAATGGTATGAGCAGCAGGCGTAAAAATAGGCATGACTTAGTGTAATTCGCAGATATTACATGGGTTTTATGGATGGTAGACAGTATTGTTGGGCTTTTGTTTTAGGACTCAGCAATATGAATGAAGGGCGAACTCATATTTTAAATTTATTAATATGATGCGTTTTTGTTAGAATTGCTAATGTGCAAATTTAGTTAATTTAATTGTCTTGCTTCTGGTTTTATGAGTAACTATGCGATAGTGATTTCATGTTTTTGTGCTATGTGGATTGTAGCGCAATCAATGTTATATTTTTAAAAATAAAACAAGGATAATTAATCCACTCGGCTTATATTTCTTTGCGCTCATTGTTAATAGTGTTTTTATTAATGGGGCAATGAAAAGTGGCGGCGTGGGTGCGGAGGAATTATGCTGCCAGGATGCTGCAAAAATGGACTTATTATCAGTAAAACCCCTCTTATACAGGAAGGCCTTAAAGGGGCTATAACAGGTAATTTCCCCGATTATAAACTGGCGTATTGTTGTACGATAGAAGAGCTAACGCTGCTACAGCTACGCCGGAGTAATTTAGTTATTGCTGATTTAGCAGTTAACAATGCCTCTCCCCGCGCTATCTGCGAATATTTTTATAGCTTAATCTCGCAATATCGCGACATACATTGGGTATTTCTGGTTCCTAAATCCTGCTATCCACATGCGGTTGATCTCCTGATGGGCCCCGTCAGCACCTTGCTTTCAGACGAAGAGCCAATCGAGAATCTTATTAGCGTTATCCATGCGGGAAACGCTCGCTCAGAAAGAATAAGTAAAACGTTATTATCGCCTCAGGTACCGTCTGAAATTCAGCAGTCCCACGACAGGCCGATTGTCCTTACGCTGTCTGAACGAAAAGTATTACGCCTTTTAGGAAAAGGGTGGGGCATTAACCAAATTGCGGCGTTACTTAAAAAAAGTAATAAAACAATTAGCGCCCAAAAAAATAGCGCCATGCGACGCTTATCAATACACAGTAATGCAGAGATGTATGCATGGATAAACAGTTCTCAGGGAGCCAGAGAATTGAACCTACCTTCGGTATATGGAGAAACCATGGAATGGAAAACAGAATCAGCAAGAGAAATGTTGCGCTCGTAGAAAAATGCGTGATGAGCACCATTGGTATTAAAGGGCTATTTGATGCAATGCCGGATTGCCGACATACGCTTCATATTTTTTCAAAACCATCCGCGTTTTATAAGGCTGCGCTAAAGACGCCGTTTTCTGCCGTTATTTTTTCTCTTTCTGCGTTAAGAACTGAACGCCGGACAGGATTATCCAGCCTGACGGAACTGGCGATAAATTATCCCCATATGCGGCGTCTGGTGATTGCCGATGATGATGCTGAAGCCCGCTTAATCAGCGCATTATCCCCGCTGCCGCTGGATGGGGTCATCAGCAAAGCGTCGCCGTTGGATGTTTTACAGGATGCCTTATTTACATCGCTTAATAGCGCCCGACGGACAACGGAGCGTACAGACAATCTTTGGGAGCTTCACCAGAATTGTATGCTTAGTCCAACCGAGCGGGAGATTCTGCGTTTCATGTCGAACGGCTACTCAATGCCGCAAATTGCCGTCCAGCTAGAACGTAACATTAAGACTATCCGGGCGCATAAGTTTAATGTGATGTCCAAGCTGGGCGTGAGTTCTGATGCCGGGTTACTCGATGCGGCGGATATTCTGTTATATCTGCGCGCCGGAGATGGTACCGCGCTCCAGCATCGGGTATAGCCCGCGCCGGATGCGCCGTGCTTGTTCGGGGAATCCGGGTGTCAGGCACGTTATTGGCACACGTCTACCCAGGTCGCCGATGTCAGTTCAGCCATTCTTTCCGGCGTGATGCGTACCGCGCTGTGCGTGGCGCCTGCGGCAGGCAATACTTCGTTATACCCCTTCAGAGAGATGTCGCAATAAACGGGCAGCGGGTGCTCCAGCCCGAAAGGACATACGCCGCCGACAGGATGTCCGGTTGCATTGACCACTTCATCGCTGCTCAACATACGGGCTTTTGCGCCGAAAGTGGTTTTAAGCTTCTTATTATCCAGGCGGGCATCGCCTTTCGCGACCACCAGGATAATGGTGTCTTTTACTTTAAGCGAGAGCGTCTTAGCTATCTGCCCTGGCTCTACATTGTGCGCTTTGGCTGCCAGCTCGACAGTCGCTGTACTTTGATTTAATTCGATAATTTCAATATCGGGAGCATGATCGGCCAGAAATTGCCGTACAGATTGCAGACTCATTCTTCTCTCCTGAGACCTTACCAATAGCCACGGTAGACCCAAAAATGGCAAAACGTAATTTGGCATACGGAGAGCGCCGCTGTAAATATAATAATGTGACAGGCCAGCAGCAGTAAGCCGTGACGATAACTGAAGGCAACGTAACGCGGTTTACTTTAACGTGCAGTCGCCGCACTGCTGTACGTCAGGTAAGCGGTAACGTTGGCAGCAGGTTCTGCGTACCAGAAAACCGTCGCGCATTACGACGGTCCGCCACAGCGGGTTATCCTGACCGTCGGATAGCTGCTTTTCAAAAAAACAGCGCTGGCGTAGCGTTGCCAGCAGGGCTTCGCCAAGCAGCGGTTTCATCTCAGTCAGATACCAGTTGATTAAATAACCGGTATTGCTCCAGATAAGTTTCGCGTTGATGTCGCCAGTCGCCTCCAGCGCCTGAATGACCGGCTGTAGTGCGGAGACTACCAGCGTTTCCATTCGTTCTTCCGGGGAACGCCCCGTTGCCAGGTTATCCTGATGCACGTCAAGCCAGAAACACGCGGCGCGCCCGGTTTCATGAAATTCAACGTGAATATGTTCTGCCGAGACATTGATAGCGCGCGCTTGCGTCAGTAATGCCAGCATCAGTGGCGGCACCATCAGCCCGATATACCATTGCGCCCACAGGGAGAGTAACGGCTTATTTTCACGTGGCAGGCCTGGCGTGTGCCGATAGATGTGATCGGAATAGGTGGCCAGCAATGAACGAAACGTCGCGGGGCGCGTCCACTGGGCAAGAGTCATCGCCGTAGGCGGCGGCGTTTCATCCAGCCGGATGAAGTCCAACAGGTGCTCACGGGTAGAGGCGATCGTCTCGCGTACTGCGTCCGCCAGCGAGGCGTCTTCCGGCTGGGGAGCGGCTCGCCAGATAATATCGTCAGCAATCGGTGCGGAACGGTAGGCCATAGCGCAGTTTAATAATGTTAATCTAAATGATAATGATTGCTAATCCTATAGATAGCGATAAACGATGGCAAGCGGTTTATGGTTAACGCTGTTGGCGTAGCACGATTACGCCTGCAGGATTCATAGGGCGCGCATGTCGTCGCTGACCAGAATGTGGTTACGTCCAAGATGCTTGGCTTCGTAGAGCGCTTTATCCGCTTTTTCGATAGCGTCTCCGATATTGCTATCCGTCAGGGGCGCAATGCCGATACTGACAGTGACATTGGTGGCGACGCTTTCGTTAAACATATGCGGGATTTTAAGATCGTATACCTCCTGTCGTATACGTTCTGCGGTAGCGCGGGCTTGCTGTGGTTCGGCGGTGGTCAGCAACACCAGAAATTCTTCCCCGCCAAAACGGCAGACAACATCGCGCGATCGCACGGCGTCCCGAATTGCCGCTGAGACGCGGATTAACGCCTGATCGCCCATCATATGACCGTAGTGATCGTTGTACGCTTTGAAATGATCGATATCCAATAGCAGAACGTAGTGTTCATGGCTGCCCGGCGCCTGTAACGTATCCAGCCGATTTTGCAGGCCACGGCGGTTATATAAGCCGGTTAATGGATCAAGCATACTCAGGCCATTGAGGGGTTCCCGCTCGGCCAGCAGCTTAAACATGAGCTGTTGGGCAAAGTTATCGTAGCGTTTCTGGATAACATGTTGAATAGCGATTCCCACCATTGGCAGGGCCAGTAAATAGAGAATTCGCAAACCTTGTTCATTACCGTTCAGCCACAGGCAGACCGCGACTGGCGGTAGCGAATAGAGCGTAAACGCGACGATATTCGCGGCAAAGGCTATCGAGCCGATAAACAGAACGCTAAGCAGGGAAATCAGTAAAAAAGAAAAATCATAATGGCCTAACGCCGGATACTTTAACGCAATATGCGCCGCCCATATTCCCCCAAAGAGTAGGGAGATAAAGGGGAGATTAATTCTTTTTTGCCCATATTTCCCATGCCATATCAACAGTAATACGCTCAGGACTACTATCCCGATCATTGGCATGCAAAATACATTGATCTGATAAAGGGGGAAAACGAGAGTAAATAGCGCCGACACAGCGTTGAGAAACAAGAAAAGACGTAAAGAAAACTGATACTTCTTAATACGAAGCGACCGCCAGGATGGTGTTGTCATGGGTAATTGTCGTTATTTATCGGTGATATACACGGAATCGGGCGCCAACATGAAAATAACGTATGAGAAAAGGTCGCTTAAAGCGAGGTGTTGTTGTTTTTACGTTAACAGTCGGACAATTTATCACCTTACTGAATACGTGTCATCAACCGTTAAGTAAAACTCATCTCTTTAGCTTTCTCCCTGGCTGACAAATGAGAAAATATATCATATGATATTGGTTATCATTATCAATTCCAGAGGTGAAACCATGTTGCAGCGGACGTTAGGCAGCGGATGGGGCGTATTATTGCCTGGAGTGATTATCGTTGGACTGGCGTTTATCGGCCTGTCAGCTGATGCGCTGAAGCTGTTGATTGTATCAGGATTGCTACTGTCTGCGCTGATGTTGTATCACAAACAATTACGGCATTTTGTACTGCTGCCATCGTGTATGGCGCTTATTGGCGGCATGATGTTGGCAATGATGAACTGGAATCAGGGATGAAAATGAAGAGACAAAGGAAGGATAAGATAATTGGTGCGAGGGGGGGGACTTGAACCCCCACGTCCGTAAGGACACTAACACCTGAAGCTAGCGCGTCTACCAATTCCGCCACCTTCGCCCAGTGCGAGCAATATCAACGTGGTTTTGGTGCGAGGGGGGGGACTTGAACCCCCACGTCCGTAAGGACACTAACACCTGAAGCTAGCGCGTCTACCAATTCCGCCACCTTCGCATACCATCGATTCTTGAAAAGAATCACTACCACGGAGGCGCATTCTAGTGGTTTTCAGCTATTCGTCAATAGTTAATTGCATGGGATAGATTGATTGCTGCAAAAATGGGCGCGAGACGTAGGTTGGATAAGACGCTTTGCGTCGCCATCCGGCACATGCAACCAGATGGCGCTGCGCTTATCAGGCCAACTATTTCTTCGCCTGACGGGTCATCACGGTACGATAAACCTTAAAGCGCCCGGTTTGCGCGATGACTTCATGGAAGCCAAAAGTCTCATCCAGAATCTTAGGATAGGGCAGAAAGGCGTTCGCCACGATGCGTAACTCCCCGCCGCTGTTGAGATGACGTACCGCGCCGCGAATGAGCGTTTGCGCCGCATCGAGGCTGGTTTGCATTCCGTCGTGGAACGGCGGGTTGGAGATGATCATGTCAAAACGTCCTTTGACTTCCGAAAAGACGTTGCTGGCGAATACCTCGCCTTCAAGACCATTAGCGGCAAGCGTAGCGCGGCTGGCTTCCACCGCCGGAGCGCTGACGTCACACAGCGTCAGGCGCACTTTCGGCGAATGGCTGGCCAGCGCGGCGGAAAGCACGCCAGCGCCGCAGCCGACATCCAGCACTTTACCTTTGGTGTGCGGCGTCAGCGTAGACAGCAGCAGTTGGCTACCAACATCCAGTCCGTCGCGGCTGAATACGCCCGGCAATGTTTTGATGGTCAGCCCGTCGATGTTGTACTCGGCCCACCAGGATTCGAGACTAAACTGCGGCTGCTTTTCCAGACGACCATGGTAAAGGCCGCAACGTCGCGCGCTATCTACTTTGTTCAGCGGCGCATAGTCCGCCAGCATCTGTTCGGCGCTACGCACGCCGCTGCGGTTTTCCCCCACGACGAAAACATCGCTGCCCGACGGCATCAGCGACAAAATATTCATCAACTGGAACTGCGCTTCGGGTTTATTTTTCGGCCAGTAGTAGATCAGCGTATCGCAGTCGGCGACATCGCTGGCTTGCGCGACCAGGCTAAAACGGACGTTATCGCCCATCTGGCGGCTTAATACCTGCCAGTGGTGAAACTGTTGCGTATGCGCGCGGCTGGCGGCGCATTCAAAGCGCGCGGGCAGGTCATCCTGCAAATCTCCGGCAAAAAGAATACGGCTTTGTTCGAAATCATCACTGTGGCGCAGCAAGACTTCACTTGCCGGGGTAAAAGCAGACATGGAATGCTCCTTAATTCAGACTGGCGGCGATTATAGTAGTTTGATGGCGCAGATTCGACAGATTTGCTATATTTGCGCCCCTGATTACAGGAGCGTTTCGCTATGACATCCCGACGAGACTGGCAGTTACAGCAACTGGGTATTACGCAGTGGGCGCTGCGACGTCCTGGCGCGCTACAGGGCGAGATTGCGATTTCCCTTCCCGCGCACGTTCGTCTGATCGTGGTTGCAGAGGAATTACCCGCGCTGAACGAGCCGCTAATGCGCGATATCTTACGCGCGTTGACCGTGAGTCCCGATCAGGTTTTACCGCTGACGCCTGAGCGCGTCGCCATGCTGCCGCAGGGCAGCCGTTGTAATAGCTGGCGGTTAGGAACTGACGCGCCGCTCCAACTCGAAGGCGCTCAGGTCACGACGCCGGCGTTTAATGAGCTCCGGGCAAACCCGGCGGCACGCGCCGCACTATGGCAACAAATCTGCGAACATGAACACGATTTCTATCCTCAGCACGACCGATCTCCCCGCAGCCTGGCAGATTGAGCAACGCGCTCATGCGTTTCCGTGGAGCGAAAAAACGTTTTTCGGCAACCAGGGCGAACGGTATCTCAACCTTAAGCTGACCGCTGATGACAGAATGGCCGCGTTTGCCATTACACAGGTGGTGCTGGACGAAGCGACGCTGTTCAATATCGCCGTCGATCCGGATTTTCAGCGTCGGGGGCTGGGGCGTATGCTGCTTGAGCATCTGATTGATGAACTGGAAAAACGCGGTGTTGTAACGTTATGGCTGGAGGTACGCGCCTCTAACGCTGCCGCCATCGCGCTGTATGAAAGTCTGGGGTTTAACGAGGCGACGATTCGCCGCAATTACTATCCTACGGCACAAGGGCATGAGGACGCCATCATCATGGCGTTACCGATAAGCATGTAATAAAAGAGGCAAGGTGTAATGATGAAGTGGGACTGGATTTTCTTTGATGCCGATGAAACGCTGTTTACGTTTGATTCTTTCACCGGCTTACAGCGGATGTTCCTTGACTATAGCGTCACCTTTACCGCTGAGGATTTCCAGGATTACCAGGCCGTGAATAAGCCGCTATGGGTGGATTATCAGAACGGCGCGATTACCTCATTACAATTGCAGCACGCGCGCTTTCAAAGTTGGGCTGAACGGCTAAACGTTGCGCCGGGGCTGCTGAATGACGCTTTTATTAGTGCGATGGCGGAGATCTGTTCTCCTTTGCCGGGCGCCGTTTCGCTACTTAATGCGATTCGCGGGCAGGCTAAAATCGGTATTATTACTAATGGTTTTACCGCGCTACAACAAACTCGTCTGGAGCGCACCGGGCTGCGCGAGTATTTCGATCTGCTGGTGATTTCCGAGCAGGTTGGCGTCGCGAAGCCCGATCCGAAAATCTTTAACTACGCCCTGGAGCAGGCAGGGAATCCTGACCGCTCGCGCGTATTAATGGTTGGCGATACCGCGGAATCCGATATTCTTGGCGGCATTAACGCCGGACTGTCGACCTGCTGGCTTAACGCGCATCATCGCGAGCAGCCCGCGGGTATCCATCCAACCTGGACTGTGGCGTCATTAAGCGAACTGGAGCAGCTCCTGTGTAAACACTGATTGCCTCCCCCAGGTTGATGGGTAAAATAGCCGCATTTTTCGTATTCAACATGCGTGGTCAAACGCCGCGCTTACTCAAGAAGATTTGACTATGACGTTGTCTCCTTATTTGCAAGAGGTGGCCAAACGCCGCACTTTTGCCATTATTTCTCACCCGGACGCCGGTAAAACCACCATTACCGAAAAAGTGTTGCTGTTCGGACAGGCGATTCAGACCGCCGGTACGGTAAAAGGCCGTGGCTCCAGCCAACATGCAAAATCTGACTGGATGGAGATGGAAAAACAGCGTGGTATCTCCATCACCACCTCGGTGATGCAGTTCCCGTATCACGACTGTCTGGTGAACCTGCTGGACACCCCGGGGCACGAAGACTTCTCCGAAGATACCTACCGTACCCTGACGGCGGTGGACTGCTGTCTGATGGTGATCGACGCCGCAAAAGGTGTTGAAGACAGGACTCGTAAGCTGATGGAAGTTACCCGTCTGCGCGATACGCCGATCCTGACCTTTATGAACAAACTCGACCGTGACATCCGCGACCCGATGGAGCTGCTGGATGAAGTGGAAAATGAGCTGAAAATCGGCTGCGCGCCGATCACCTGGCCGATTGGCTGCGGCAAGCTGTTTAAGGGCGTTTATCACCTTTATAAAGATGAAACTTATCTGTATCAGACCGGTAAGGGCCACACCATTCAGGAAGTGCGCATCGTTAAAGGGCTGAATAACCCGGATCTGGACGCCGCCGTGGGTGAAGACCTGGCGCAACAGCTGCGCGACGAGCTGGAACTGGTGCAGGGCGCGTCTAACGAGTTTGATGAAGAGCTGTTCCTGGCAGGGGAAATTACCCCGGTATTTTTCGGTACCGCGCTGGGTAACTTTGGCGTTGACCATATGCTGGATGGTTTAGTGGCGTGGGCGCCCGCGCCGATGCCGCGTCAAACCGATACCCGCACAGTGGAAGCCTCGGAAGAGAAATTCACCGGTTTTGTCTTTAAAATTCAGGCCAATATGGACCCGAAACACCGCGACCGCGTGGCGTTTATGCGCGTGGTTTCCGGTAAGTATGAGAAGGGCATGAAGCTACGCCAGGTCCGTACCGGCAAAGATGTGGTGATTTCCGACGCGTTAACTTTTATGGCGGGCGACCGTTCGCACGTCGAAGAAGCGTACCCGGGCGATATTTTGGGTCTGCATAACCACGGCACCATTCAGATCGGCGATACCTTCACCCAGGGCGAGATGATGAAGTTTACCGGTATCCCGAACTTTGCGCCGGAACTGTTCCGTCGTATTCGCCTGAAAGATCCGCTCAAGCAGAAGCAGCTACTGAAAGGGCTGGTGCAGCTTTCTGAAGAGGGGGCGGTGCAGGTATTCCGTCCCATCTCCAACAACGATCTGATTGTCGGCGCCGTGGGCGTTTTGCAGTTTGACGTGGTTGTCGCGCGCCTGAAAAGCGAATACAACGTTGAGGCGATTTATGAATCCGTCAACGTGGCGACGGCGCGCTGGGTGGAAAGCGCCGATGCGAAGAAATTCGAAGAGTTTAAGCGTAAGAATGAAACGCAGCTGGCGCTGGATGGCGGCGACAATCTCACCTATATCGCCCCCACGATGGTTAACCTGAACCTGACCCAGGAACGTTACCCTGACGTTCAGTTCCGTAAAACGCGCGAACACTGATCCCTTTCCGGGCGCGGCATCCGCCGCGCCTTCGTACTTTCCCTGCCTTTTTAACCGCTTACGGAATGTTCTTAAATCCCGCGTTTTTTCTTCGATCTGCCTGTTTTTTATACGCACTGACAAGCGATTTTAAAATTGTGATCTATATTTAACAAAGTGATGACATAAATGTCGGCTTTAATGCCTGTTCAATGCGTGAATATGAGAGCTTAAAGCTGAGATTTGTTTCAGTCACGATATTAATAACTGAAACGGAAGGGTGGCAGGCGACGCGTCGTTACAAATTCACGAATGTGATGCCAGTCATTGACTTCAGAAACCGGTGAGTTTCACCGCATTCAGCAATGCAACCTCGTGTTGCCTGAGCTCAAATTACGAGCAAACTATACAGGACAAAATCGATGACTATGACAAGACTGAAGATTTCTAAAACTCTGCTGGCCGTAATGTTGACCTCTGCTGTTGCGACAGGTTCTGCCTTTGCAGAAAACGCAACAACGGACAAGGCGCAAAGCGGAACCGAAACCGCAGGGCAAAAAGTCGATAGCTCTATGAATAAAGTCGGTAACTTCATGGATGACAGCGCCATCACTGCGAAAGTAAAAGCTGCGCTGGTAGACCATGACAATATTAAAAGCACCGATATTTCTGTCGAAACCAATCAGAAAGTTGTCACCCTGAGCGGCTTTGTAGAAAGCCAGGCGCAGGCTGAAGCCGCCGTGAAAGTGGCGAAAGGCGTAGAAGGCGTGACCTCCGTTAGCGACAAACTTCACGTTCGCGACAATAAAGAAGGTTCCGTGAAAGGTTATGCCGGCGATACGGCCACGACCAGTGAAGTCAAAGCCAAGTTGCTGGCGGACGATCTCGTCCCTTCCCGTAAAGTGAAAGTGGAAACGACCGATGGCGTCGTACAGCTCTCCGGTACCGTTGAAACTCAGGAACAAAGCGACCGCGCTGAAAGCATCGCGAAAGCCGTTGATGGCGTAAAAAGTGTTAAAAACGATCTGAAAGTTCAGTAATTCGTCGTAATTCGTCCTCCCGACGTTTGTCGGGAGGCGTAATGTGCACCACACTAAAAATATCGCGAATGAGTAGCCTGAGCGCTCATATTTAGCGGTCGACATTAACTATGGTAAAGGAGAGGCTTATGTTTCGTTGGGGCATTATATTTCTGGTTATCGCGTTAATTGCCGCCGCATTGGGTTTTGGTGGACTGGCTGGTACGGCTGCCGGCGCGGCGAAAATCGTCTTCGTCGTCGGGATCGTGCTCTTCCTGGTCAGCCTGTTCATGGGCCGTAAACGACCCTAGCAGGCATCTGTAAAGATATATTGCTATCAAGCCAGTCCAGCGGACTGGCTTTTACGGTTTTAGCCGTTAACGTTTTGCGTTACCTTGTCAGCCTGGAAAAAAATGAAAAACAGGAAGGCAGAGGTGGGCCAGCGAATACCGGTTACGCTCGGCAATATTGCGCCGTTATCATTAACACCGTTCCGGCCAGGCCGTATGGCGCTGGTCTGTGAGGGCGGGGGGCAGCGGGGCATCTTTACCGCAGGCGTGCTGGATGAGTTTATGCGTGCGCAGTTTAATCCTTTCCATCTCTACTTCGGCACATCCGCCGGTGCGCAAAATCTCTCGGCGTATCTCTGCAACCAGCCCGGCTACGGGCGTAAAGTCATTATGCGCTATACCACCAGGCGCGAATTTTTTGATCCGCTACGATTTGTACGCGGAGGAAACCTTATTGACCTCGACTGGCTGGTGGAATCCACCGCCGCCCGGATGCCGCTGCAAATGGATACTGCAGCGCGCCTGTTCGACAGCGGAAAATCCTTTTATATGTGCGCCTGCCGGGGGGATGATTATACGCCGGGCTATTTCTCGCCGACAAAACAAAACTGGCTTGATATCATTCGCGCCTCCAGCGCCATACCGGGTTTCTACCGTACCGGCGTTACGTTAGAGGGCATCAACTATCTGGACGGTGGCATTAGCGACGCCATTCCGGTTCAGGAGGCGGCAAAGCGGGGGGCGAAAACCATTGTGGTGATCCGCACCGTACCCTCGCAAATGTATTACACGCCGCAGTGGTTTAAGCGTATGGAGCGCTGGCTGGGAGAGAGCAGTCTACAGCCGTTGGTCAACCTGGTGCAGCATCATGAAACGTCCTACAGCGCGATCCAACAATTTATTGAAAAGCCGCCGGGTAAGCTGCGGATCATTGAAATTTATCCGCCGAAACCGCTGCACAGCATGGCGCTGGGCAGCCGTATCCCGGCGCTGCGTGAGGATTACAAAACCGGGCAATTATGCGGGCGTTATTTCCTTGCCACCGTTGGTAAATTGCTCGCCGCAACGCCGCCTCTCTTGCGCCATTCGTCGCGGATTGCCGTGCCGGAAACGGTGGTCGTGCCTCCGGCGCCGGTGGCCAATGATACGCATGTGGCGGAGGTCATTAGCGCGCCGCAGGCAAACGACACCACATTTACCGACGAGGATCTGGCGTGAGCTGGCGCTTTATCGATACGCATTGCCATTTTGATTTCCCGCCCTTTACGGGCGATGAGCGCGCCAGTATTCAGCGTGCCTGTGAGGCGGGCGTTGAAAAAATCATCGTGCCGGCGACCGAGGCGGCTCACTTTCCCCGCGTGCTGGCGCTGGCGGCGCGTTTCCCGTCGCTTTATGCTGCGCTGGGATTACACCCCATTGTGATTGAGCGTCATGCCGATGACGATCCTGATAAGCTGCAACAAGCGCTGGCGCAACAACAGAACGTCGTGGCGGTAGGCGAGATCGGGCTCGATCTTTATCGCGACGATCCGCAGTTTGCCAGGCAAGAGCGATTTTTAGACGCGCAACTGCAACTGGCAAAACGCTACGATCTGCCGGTGATCCTGCACTCGCGGCGCACGCATGACAAACTGGCGATGCACTTAAAGCTCCAGGATCTACCGCGAACCGGTGTGGTGCATGGTTTTGCCGGCAGTCTGCAACAGGCCGAACGCTTTGTGCGACTGGGCTATAAAATCGGCGTCGGCGGCACCATCACCTACCCGCGCGCCAGTAAAACCCGTGATGTTATGGCGCGGTTGCCGCTGGACGCGCTGTTGCTGGAGACCGATGCGCCGGATATGCCGCTAAAGGGGTTTCAGGGGCAGCCGAACCGCCCGGAGCAGGCGGCGCGCGTATTTGATGCGCTCTGCGAATTACGTCCGGAGCCCGCAGAGGTGATAGCCGATACGCTGTATCGCAATACCATTACCTTGTTTCGGCTCTGATGGCATCGCAGCCGCCGTCCGGCAGGCGACGCTTACAAATATAGCGCCGGCAAAATCAGCTTCGCCACCCCACGCGCGCGCAATCCGTCAGCCAGCCGTTCCACCTCTTGCGGCGTCGCGCCTGGCCAGGCCTTCGCTTCGCCATAGACGCCATGCGCATGAAAGGCATTCAAACGCACCGGAACCTCGCCCAGCGAAGTAATAAACGCCGCCAGTGAATCAATATGCGCCGCATAGTCCACCTGATTCGGGATAACCAGCAACCGCAGCTCCGCCAGTTTTCCCCGCGCAGCAAGAAAGCGGATACTGTGCTTAATATGCGTGTTATCACGTCCGGTCAGACGGTGATGACACTCGCTCTTCCAGGCTTTCAGATCGAGCATTACGCCGTCGCAAACCGGCAGTAGTTTTTGCCAGCCGGTCTCGCTTAACTGACCATTACTGTCCACCAGACAGGTCAGCCGTTGTAACTGCGGATCGGCTTTGATCGCCGTAAATAGCGCCACAATAAACGGTAATTGCGTGGTCGCCTCTCCGCCGCTGACGGTAATACCTTCAATAAACAGCGATGCTTTACGAATATGACGCAGCACATCGTCAACGCTCATGGTCTGCGCCATTGGCGTTGCCTGCTGTGGGCACATTTTCAGGCAGGTATCGCACTGCTCGCAGACGTCCGACCGCCATACCACTTTCCCGCCATCAACGCTGAGGGCGTGATGCGGACACTGCGATACGCATTCCCCGCAGTCGTTACAGCGTCCCATCGTCCACGGGTTATGGCAATTCTTGCAGCGCAAATTGCAGCCCTGTAAGAATAATGCCAGGCGGCTGCCTGGCCCATCGACGCAGGAAAACGCAATGATCTTACTGACTAAAGCGCATCTGTTGTTCATGGCTGACTACGCGTGGCTGTCGTTCCAGGATGCGGGTATTACGTGCGGCTTCTTCTCCCAGCCAGGTGGTATTCGTGCGCGAGCCTTCGGCGCGAAATTTCGCCAGATCCGACAGGCGCACCATATAACCGGTGACGCGCACCAGATCGTTGCCGCTGACATTGGCAGTAAATTCCCGCATCCCGGCTTTGAACGCGCCAAGACAAAGCTGAACCAGCGCCTGCGGATTACGCTTGATGGTTTCGTCCAGCGTCAGAATGTCGCTGATCCCGGCATGGTAAAAGGCATGGTGCGGTGCGACGGTTTGCAAATGGGTGATAGGGTCCGGTTCATCGCCATACGGCAGACGCGCGCCCGGCGTAGTGCCGATATCGGAACTGATGCCAGACTGAGCATGGAGCAGCGCCCGTTGCTTCCAGCCATACTTCACTGGCGTATTTTCGACGAAATCCGCCAGTTGGGCGCTGATACGGTAGCCCAGCTCGTTCGCCGTTTCATTCTTGCCGTAACGGGCGTTCAGGCCCGCGTTTTCGCACAGCAGGTTCACGGCTTCCGCCAGCCCGTACATACCGAACATCGGCGCAAAACGTTCGGGATCGATCAAACCTTCCTGTACAAGAAAGCTATTCTCAAAGAAATGTGACTTTTCATAGAGGAATTCACATCGTGAATTAATGATGGCGATCTGCTGTCGGCAGTAGTGCGGTAGCGTGCGTGAAAAGAAGTCATCGACAGACGTACTGCGTTCTGCCACGGCTTTCAGGTTGAGACGTACCAGCGTACTGCCGCCGCCGCCAAGCGGTAGCGAGTTATAACAACTGACGATGCCATAATGGCCTTTTGTGAAAATTTTATCATTTACAGGGCCATTGGAAATGTGTGGCTTACTGCATTCACAAATGTTTTTGGCGACCTCCAGCAGTAGATCGTCCGGCGTAATTTCCGCATCGTAGATAAACGTCAGGTTAGGCGCCACCTGCTTTAGCTAGGCATCAGCGCGCAAAATCGCTCGTGTGACAGGCGTATCGGCAGGGCCAATATTGGCATGCATAAAGGCGTCTGGCAGCGTTCTGTCGAGATAACGCCAGAAACGTTTTATTCGAATATCGATCGCATCTTGTGTTAGAATTCTAACATACGGTTGCAGCAACGCATCAAGCTGGCCGAGATAAACCGGCATGGACGTCACGGAAGGAACGTGATGATACAGAATGGTGAGTAGGGATAACGCATCATCCAGATCTTTCGCGCCTTCCAGTTCCAGCCACTGTGAACCGTTAGCCAGAAATCGGGCGTAATCGGGCAACACGTAGCGCGGTTTGAAGGGGGCGTGCCCCTCAAACATATCGCAAATGACGCCTTCATCCAGCGCCTGGCGGGCATCTTCCGGCAGGGGGGGATAAGGCAGGGCGTTTTCAGCTTCCAGCGCCAGAAAATGGCGTTTTTGTTCAGGCGTGAGCACTGGGCTGGTCACAATTTGCTGGCAACGCTGCTGGAGCGCAGTTTCGCATGAGGCAGGCATCTTCGTTTCCTCTTTATGCCGGGACGATGCGCTATTGTAGAAAATGGCGGCAAACCGACTTTGATCCTGATGCGCTTATCGCTCGAAGAACAGACGGTGACGGCGGGATAATTTGATTCAGATCTCATTACAGTAATGCAAATTTGTACGTAGTTTTCATTAACTGTGATGTATATCGAAGTGTAATCGCGAGTGAATGTTAGAATATTAACAGACTCGCAAGGTGAAATTTTATACGGCAATGCCGTTGGAGAATGTCATGACTGATTTAAAAGCAAGCAGCCTGCGTGCGCTCAAACTGATGGATCTGACCACTCTGAACGATGACGACACCAATGAAAAAGTGATCGCGTTGTGTCATCAGGCAAAAACCCCGGTCGGGAATACGGCGGCGATTTGCATTTACCCGCGTTTTATCCCGATTGCGCGTAAAACTCTGAAAGAACAAGGTACCCCGGACATCCGCATTGCAACGGTGACTAACTTCCCGCATGGCAATGATGACATCGATATTGCGCTGGCGGAAACCCGTGCGGCGATCGCCTACGGCGCTGACGAAGTGGACGTGGTATTCCCGTACCGCGCGTTGATCGCCGGTAACGAGCAGGTGGGTTTTGATCTGGTAAAAGCCTGTAAAGACGCTTGTGCCGCAGCGAACGTATTGCTGAAAGTGATTATCGAAACCGGCGAGCTGAAAGAAGAGGCGCTGATTCGTAAAGCCTCTGAAATCTCCATTAAAGCCGGTGCGGATTTCATCAAAACCTCTACCGGTAAAGTGCCGGTAAACGCTACGCCGGAAAGCGCGCGCATCATGATGGAAGTGATCCGCGACATGGGCGTTTCCAAAACCGTTGGCTTCAAACCGGCGGGCGGCGTACGTACGGCGGAAGACGCGCAGAAATTCCTCGCGATTGCAGACGAACTGTTTGGCGCTGACTGGGCAGATTCTCGTCACTACCGCTTTGGCGCATCCAGCCTGCTGGCAAGCCTGCTGAAAGCGCTGGGTCACGGCGACGGTAAGAGCGCCAGCAGCTACTAAGCTCTGATTTGCCGGATGGCGCTGCGCTTTCCGGCCTACAAATCCAGGCCTGTAGGCCGGATAAGGCGTTAGCCTCCATCCGGCGATGTAAGCCTTCTACTCTTTTCCCTCAGGAGGGTACCGTGTTTCTCGCACAAGAAATTATTCGTAAAAAGCGTGATGGTCATGCGTTGAGTGACGAAGAAATTCGTTTCTTTATCAATGGTATTCGTGACAATACTATCTCTGAAGGGCAGATTGCCGCCCTGGCGATGACCATCTTCTTCCACGATATGACCATGCCGGAGCGTGTTTCGCTGACCATGGCGATGCGGGATTCCGGTACTGTCCTTGACTGGAAAAGCCTGAATCTCAATGGCCCGATTGTCGATAAGCATTCGACCGGCGGCGTAGGGGACGTGACGTCTCTGATGTTGGGGCCAATGGTAGCGGCCTGCGGCGGTTATGTGCCGATGATCTCCGGTCGCGGCCTCGGACATACCGGCGGTACGCTCGACAAACTGGAAGCGATCCCGGGCTTCGATATCTTCCCGGACGACAACCGTTTCCGCGAAATTATTCAAGACGTGGGTGTGGCGATTATTGGGCAAACCAGCTCGCTTGCACCGGCGGACAAACGTTTTTACGCCACCCGCGATATTACCGCGACGGTGGACTCTATTCCGCTGATCACCGGCTCCATCCTCGCCAAGAAACTGGCCGAAGGGCTGGATGCGCTGGTAATGGACGTAAAAGTTGGCAGCGGCGCGTTTATGCCAACCTATGAACTTTCTGAAGCCCTTGCTGAAGCGATTGTCGGCGTGGCAAATGGCGCGGGAGTTCGCACTACGGCGTTGTTAACCGATATGAACCAGGTGCTGGCTTCAAGCGCCGGTAACGCGGTGGAAGTGCGTGAAGCCGTGCAGTTCCTGACCGGTGAATACCGCAATCCGCGCTTGTTTGACGTCACTATGGCGCTATGCGTGGAGATGCTGATCTCCGGCCAGCTGGCGAAAGACGACGCCGAAGCGCGTGCGAAATTACAGGCGGTGCTGGATAACGGTAAAGCGGCAGAAGTCTTTGGTCGTATGGTGGCCGCGCAGAAAGGGCCAAGCGATTTCGTTGAGAACTACGATAAATACTTGCCGACCGCCATGTTGAGCAAAGCGGTATATGCTGATACCGAAGGGTTTATCAGCGCAATGGATACGCGTGCGCTGGGGATGGCGGTCGTCTCGATGGGCGGCGGCCGTCGTCAGGCGTCAGATACCATTGATTACAGCGTTGGCTTTACCGACATGGCCCGTCTGGGCGACAGCATCGACGGGCAGCGCCCGCTGGCGGTGATTCATGCCAAAGACGAAGCCAGTTGGCAGGAAGCGGCGAAGGCCGTCAAAGCGGCAATTATCCTTGACGATAAAGCGCCAGCAAGCACACCTTCGGTCTATCGTCGAATTACTGAATAGTTGTATACTGATCTGATCAATTATTTTTGAAGCACTAAGTACGGAGAAGATATGAAACGTGCATTTATTATGGTGCTGGACTCATTCGGCATCGGCGCTACTGAAGACGCGGATCGTTTTGGCGACGTAGGTTCCGACACTCTGGGCCACATCGCAGAAGCTTGCGCCAAAGGCGAAGCTGACAATGGCCGTAAAGGCCCGTTGAATCTGCCTAACCTGACTCGTCTGGGGCTGGTGAAAGCGCATGAAGGCTCTACCGGTAAAATTGCCGCCGGCATGGACGGCAACGCGGACGTTATTGGCGCATACGCATGGGCGCACGAACTGTCCTCCGGCAAAGATACGCCGTCCGGCCACTGGGAAATCGCCGGTGTGCCGGTACTGTTCGACTGGGGCTATTTTAGCGATCACGAAAACAGCTTCCCGCAGGAACTGCTGGATAAGCTGGTGAAACGCGCCAACCTGCCGGGCTATCTCGGTAACTGCCACTCTTCCGGTACGGTCATTCTGGACCAGCTCGGCGAAGAGCATATGAAAACCGGCAAGCCGATTTTCTACACCTCCGCTGACTCCGTGTTCCAGATTGCCTGCCACGAAGAAACCTTTGGCCTGGATAAACTCTACGAGCTGTGCGAAATCGCCCGTGAAGAGCTGACCGAAGGCGGCTACAACATTGGCCGCGTGATCGCGCGTCCGTTTATCGGCGACAAGGCCGGTAACTTCCAGCGTACCGGTAACCGTCACGACCTGGCCGTTGAACCGCCAGCGCCGACCGTGTTGCAGAAACTGGTCGATGAAAAACAGGGACACGTGGTGTCCGTCGGTAAGATTGCCGACATCTACGCCAACTGCGGCATCACTAAGAAAGTGAAAGCGACCGGTCTGGACGCGCTGTTCGACGCGACCCTCAAAGAGATGAAAGAAGCGGGCGATAAAACCATCGTCTTCACTAACTTCGTCGACTTCGACTCTTCCTGGGGCCACCGTCGCGACATCGCGGGCTACGCCGCAGGCCTGGAGCTGTTTGACCGCCGTCTGCCGGAGCTGATGGAGCTGGTGGGTGAAGATGACATTCTGATCCTGACCGCTGACCACGGCTGTGACCCGAGCTGGACCGGTACTGACCATACCCGTGAGCACATTCCGGTGCTGATCTACGGTCCGAAAGTCAAACCGGGCTCTTTAGGTCACCGTGAAACCTTCGCGGATATCGGCCAGACGCTGGCGACCTACTTTGGCACATCGCCGATGGACTACGGTAAAAACATGCTGTGATACCTGTTGTCTTTCGCGCTGTAGATGCGTTGACTTCATTCGCTCACCCCGGTCACATAGTTAATCTATGCTCCCGGGGATTCACGAATTCGTCGCCTTCCTACAACGCGAAATACTTAGGGTATTTCACTGTTTTGACACACGTTTTGTAGGCCTGATAAGGCGTAGCCGCCATCAGGCAATAACAACAAATTTAAAGGGAACTGAAGATGGCAACTCCACATATTAATGCAGAAATGGGTGATTTCGCTGACGTCGTATTGATGCCGGGCGACCCGCTGCGCGCGAAGCACATTGCTGAGACTTTCCTCGAAGATGTTCGCGAAGTGAACAACGTTCGCGGCATGTTAGGTTTCACCGGGACTTACAAAGGCCGTAAGATCTCCGTGATGGGCCACGGTATGGGTATCCCGTCCTGCTCCATCTACACCAAAGAGCTGATCACCGATTTCGGCGTGAAGAAAATCATTCGCGTCGGCTCTTGCGGCGCTGTGCGCATGGACGTCAAACTGCGCGACGTGGTGATCGGTATGGGTGCTTGCACCGACTCCAAAGTGAACCGTATCCGTTTTAAAGATCATGACTTCGCGGCTATCGCTGACTTCGACATGGTGCGTAACGCAGTTGATGCGGCAAAAGCGCTGGGCGTTGACGCGCGCGTAGGCAACCTGTTCTCCGCTGACCTGTTCTACTCTCCGGACGGCGAAATGTTAGACGTGATGGAAAAATACGGCGTACTGGGCGTAGAGATGGAAGCGGCGGGTATCTACGGCGTTGCGGCTGAATTTGGCGCGAAAGCGCTGACCATCTGCACCGTATCTGACCATATCCGTACCCACGAGCAGACCACTGCCGCTGAACGTCAGACGACCTTCAACGACATGATCAAAATCGCACTGGAATCCGTACTGCTGGGCGATAAAGAGTAAGATTGTGAAGGGGGCCAGAGCAGGCCCCCTTCATCGTTTATTTCGTCAGCACTTCCCACTGTAAATTGCTTTCTAGCATGACCGTATCGGTAGCATGCGTAAATTGATTATCGTTCAAGACAGGTGTTAATGTCAGCGTGACGTTCATCATTTTCCCACTGACCTGCTGGTTATTATCCATCGCGATGATACCGTTGTTATTATGTAGCAACAGACTATCCAGGGCACTGTCATTGGGAGCAAAGCTCACTCTATCAAGGGTGCTGGCAATAGGATAACTTTTACCATCTACTATCATCTGACTAACACGTACGGCGAGACCACCGTTATTTCCAAAATAAAATCGTCCCTTTTCCCCCGCTGAGGCCTGCACAAAAAGAGCAATGTTCTGGCTTTCTGGGCAACTCACACTAACGTGAACCTCCTGTGAAGACATTTGATTCCAGCCTTGCTGAGAATTGACGATATCATCTTGCTTAAGCCAGCCAAAGCTGACGTTTGGCGAAGAAAACGTTATTTGGCAGTCATCGTCGGCCCGGGCTGATGGGGGGAGTAGTGCGGTGAAGATACAACATATAGCAATCCCCAACCATTTTCTGTTGGATTTCATTGACAGACTCCCTTTGCCGTTTCATAAAATGCCTCTTTATCCTGGGTTTTCTGCAGCGTGTAGTGGATGCGACACAGACGATTCATATCATCATTAGCGGCATATAACGCAGGATTATCCCCAACATCGGTGATAAATACGCGTCCGCTGTCGACAGCACTGACCAAATAGTTATTTTTTTCATCTACAATGCTGGTGCCTTTAGGTAGCCATGAGCCATCCGGATGCTTTACTGCCAGCATCACACGGCGTGTATTCAGCACGTTGAAATCCAGTACCCGAAAAGCGCTGTGCGCGACGGTAATATTCTTAATACCGTTTGCCAGTTCCATACTCTTTGGTAGCGTATTCGCATTAACCTCTACGCGGGATTTCCGCCATTCAGTTAGCCCCGGAATGACGGCTTGCCCCCAGTGGTCAGTCCAGATTCGCCCCTGTGGCGTGGCGATTTCAATGCCGCTTTCTGGTTCACTTAGGCGTGCGATAGCAAAGGTATTTTTGATTGTATAAGGCGAGAACGTTATGCCATGTTCGTGTGCAGCGATGCCTCCGCTGAAGGTTGCGTTATAGTTGCGGTAATTATCGCCATCAGTGCCGCCGCCCACGCTGAGTTGAGTGTAATGAAGATTGCTATTGAGATTACCGTTGAAGCTATTTTGCTGGTTTTTTGCATCACGATCCGCAGAAATATAGTAATGGGTATCTTTACTCAGCGAACCATTATTTTGTAGCCCGTAGGTTGTTTTATCACCTTGATTACGCATATAAGCGCCGACGCGCTGCTCACCGAGTGGAATGCTGATGTTGATGTAAAACATATCATCATCATTACTGTCGTTATGATTCTCATCATCCTGATTAACAGCGTGCTGCCAGTTAGCGGTAATTGAGGCATATTTAAACGTTTTGCCCCAGGAAGCCATTATGCTGCGAGAGTCGTTGTCATTATCCGTAGCCTGATAAGTGTAATAACCCAGAGAGAAGGTACCTAACAGATTATGGTTCCAGGCAATATTAGCACTGGAGCTACTTTGATATTCGTAAGCATCTTTATTGAGCGCATCCGTTAACTCACGATATCCGTCGCTGTAGCGGGCGGTACTGACGTCAAGTCTAATTTCCCCGGGCAGCGCCATGCTGGCGCGTAGTTCACTTTTCGCACCCTGCAGAGATTCGCCAAAGGACGCTTTACTGCCCAGCATTGAGCCGGAAAACGTCCATTTGTTGGTTGGAAGCCATTGCAGCATCCCTCCTGCCGCTTGATAGTCTTGTGCCAGTACGCCAGACGCCTGCGCCAGCCAGTTTTCACTCAGTTTCCAACCATCGCTGATGTTATAGATCCAGGGGAGCGAATAGTCGCTGGTGGTATCACGTATGCGCCCTATGGACATTGTTAAGCCTGCGGGCGTGAGTTCGCGTAAATTAAAGGATACTGCCGGCACCGTGAAGGTTGTCGTTGAGCCATCGGTTTCAACGACGCTGACGTTAAGGTCGGTATTGCTGCGTATGATGGGGACATTTTCAAGGGTAAATGCCCTAGCGTTCACTGGTGCGGTATAAATAATCTGTCCGGACTGACGAACTTCAACGCGAGCCTGGTGGGTTCGGGCAATACCGTTAATGGTTACGCCTTGTGTATCCTGTGCCAGCCCTTGTTCAGGGATAAGCTGTACGCCGTTGATCGGCGCGCCACTGAATAGACTGGAGTTGACGTTGATCTGCCCAACTTGCGCACGCATTTTTTGTGCCTGAAATACGTGCTCCGCATAGGTATATAGACTATCGGTACGGTATTCTCCATCATTATTCGTCAGCATGTAGCGGCTGCGCAGCGTCCATTCCGCGAAGTTTAAGCCAGCTTCAAGGTTTGCCTGGGCATAGTTTCGGCTATCGCTACCGGATGACTCGCTGCGACTGGCGTACAGGTTATAGTTAAATAACCCGGCGGTGCCGCCTTTAATCACGTTGTTTAGCGATAGTAAGTTATTATCCAGAGCCTGTGCCGGAACAAAAAGCTCCAGCGATTCACTGTTTGGCAGTGGGGTAATAATCGCTGAGGGATAATCTTCTTGTAGGCTATGGCAGGTTTCTTTGGCGCTGATATTAAGCGGTACGAGCCCGCTGGCGCTGAGGAAATCGTCATCCACGCAAAGCTGGCCTTCTGTGTCGAAACGCGCGACCAACGACCCTCTATTTACGCCATTGATCTTTACCATGACGGTGTGGCTGCCTGGTAGAAAGCGCGGCGCGCGGGAAAAATATTGTGCGACGTTGGGGCTAATGCCTCTGGAGGTGAGAATACCCATGTCAAAATTCAGCTCCTCCGCCAGAGCTGAAAACGTCGTGGTTGCCAGTGAGCAATAAAGCGCAGTTTTGATGTATAGCGGCAGTTTTAAATACTTCACGTGCTAGCTCTCATTACGGCACCAGCGGTGAGGTAAAGCTGGGGACTTCAATGCCGTAACGGCTGGCAGGATAAAAACGTACGGATGTATCAGCAGCAAAGGGCGTTTTTATACTGACGTTCAATGTTTCGCCGGGCAGAATATAGGTTTTTTTAATCGTGCCTTCGCCCCCTGAAGGTAAGAAGGTAATATTTTGGGCTAAACGTACAACGTAGGGAGACGGATTTTTGACGTTGATTGTTTGTCCGTTTCTGGACCAGGTTAATAATTTCCAGGCATCAGTAACGACCGGTAGATTTTTAGGACGAATTAATACCGGCAAATCCTGGCGTAGATTAAAACCTATTTTCATTCCTTTATCGGTAGATTTCGGAGGAATACCTTCAAACGTGACGCGCTTATAGTGCTCGACGGTGAGCGGTTCCGTACTTTCCATAATAAAGCGTAGTTGCTGCTGCTGGCCTGCTTCAACGCGAACAACTGGTTGAGTGACATCCAGTTTCACACCATTGTCGTCAGGTAAATCAACGACGGTGGTATATAACAAAGCCGGATTGCTGTCGGTGTTTTTAACATTCATTACGCCGCTGTGTGTGGATTCTTCAATCACCAGTAGCGTAGTTTCCGGTACCATGCCGGCAGCGTTAGCCTGTGAAAAGAGTGTTGAAAAAACAAAGGGGACGCTGAGTAATAATAATGGAAGTTTAGTCACTGCTGGCATCAGAATTAGTCCTTTAATTTTAATCTGTCTCCCCATAATAAGGGAGACAGATCAATAACCTTTTTACACGGTCTGGATCAGAGATATTTAAGCGTGATGGTTGCCTGACCATCCAGATCAGTATCATCAGTAATGGCCAGCGTTGCAGTATTCTGAATAGCCAGTGAGGTTTTCAGCGGGAAAATGGCGAGGGTATACGGAACCGGTTCGGTGGTGCCTTTTGTAGCAACGGTAAACATTTCCATATTGCCGTTTTTGATAATCCCGGTGGAAGACTTCTGCCAGACTGGGCTATCAACGGTTCCTGAGATAGCGTCAGATTTTACACCATCAGCGGTAACGTTCGCGGTATCGGTATAAATAGAGAACGCGCCGATTTTTACACCTTCGGTTGTTTTGCCAACGCCGTAGGACATTGTGGTATCAGATACTATACTATTAGTCATATCGCCATTGGCTATGGAGATAACGGATGCGCCTGGGTGGGTGTCCGCACGGTCATCGGTAATAGTCCATGCTGCTTTGGTTGCAGACGGACAAGAGATACTCAGAGAGACATCTTTAGTACCCAGTTGGTTTACATCGGTTGCGGAAAGTGTGGCGAGGCGGATAGTACCGTAATCAACCACGCCACCGCCGCTGAGTTCTGGGGTACAACCACCAACAACCAGTTGACCGGTGACTTTTAATACGGCAGTGGTGTCAGCATTCACGCTGGTTGTAGCAAAGGAAGCTGCAATTGCAGTAATAAGCAAAATTTTTTTCATTATAGTTCCATTAAAGAGGTGTTGAATATTCCATGTGAATGCTGGAGTTACAGATATACGAGTGTAAAGGTCGCCTGACCATCAAGCGTGGTGTTATCGGTAATAGCCAGTGTGTCCGTTCCCTGTATAGCGGCAGCTACGCGTATAGGAAATGTTGCGGTGGTAAAAGCAACGGGGCCATTTTCATCACCGACACTATATGTATTGGGAAATGGAAATGTATTTGTAAGCGCAACGAATTCGTTCATTGCTAAATCCCAGACACCAGGATTCGAATCATTTGACGCTACCATCTTCGTCTTAACTCCATCGGCGGTCGCATTATTCACGTCTATGGAGAGGCCGTATGCACCAATCTTGATACCACCTGCTGTTGTACCCAGACCTAGCTGATAGTTTGGTATTCTATTGTTCTGACCGCCAAATGTTGCGTTATCGATAGTCAGCGTTGTCGCCGAATCGCCATGATTATCGGCAGCGGTCCAGCCAACTTTTGCCGGTGCAAGGCACTGAATCGTGAGTGTTATATCTTTGTATCCCAGTTGATTCGTTTCAGTTGGCAGCAGATCGCTAACGGCCTTAGTACCGAAATCTACAACGCCACCATCACTTAACTCTGGTATACATGCGCCGTTGGTTAAAACGCCAGTCAGTTTTAATACAGCAGTGGATTCAACCGCTTGCGCTGAAGTTGATAATCCTATTATGACAGAGGTCGCTATTAATAATTTTTTCATCAGTAATCCCTAACGATTAAGTATATTTCCAAATGACATGTAATGCGCGGGTCGGGATTCTATGAAGATAATGATATGTTGTAAATTTAATAAAATTAAATCTTGGTTAAGAAAAACTTTAATCATCATTGGTGATGATAAATGGTTTATAATTCGCTGGGTTTATGAAGTGCGGGGAAATAATATTAATTTTAAAGAATATAGTAGTTAGTGAGTGTGTTTTAACTATTTGTGCTATTCACTCATTTTTCAGAATATGTTGTTATGTTTAAATAATATCAGAGACACATTCGTCTCTCTGATATTATTCATTTAGCGCACAGCTTCTGCAATCCACGCCGACAGTTCCCGCAGTTCTTTTTCCTGCTTCGGGAAATCAACCAGTAGCGCCTCGCACGTTTCCTGTAGTTTATCCGCGCGGTACAAACACCCTTGCAGCCGCTCGGCCAGCGCTTCCAGCGGTGCCGGGTTCAGGCTATCGGTAAACGCCTGTGCGCGGGTAATCACACCTTTCTCGACGTCAAAATGCAGCTCGACGCCGCCCCAGGTGAAACGCTCGTCCAGCAGATGGCTGAACGCCGGTGCCTGGCCGAAATTCCACTCCCAACTGCTCTGGCGCGCAAAGGTTTCGGCAAAATTCGGCAGATCCGGCGTTTTATCCGGTGAAATCACTTCCGCGTCGACGCGTTCGCCGTAATGGGCGAAAAAGGCTTCCGTGACCGCCTGGCAGACCTGTTCATGAGTGATACCCGGTAATAGCTCGGTAAGATTGGCCACGCGGGAGCGAACGGAGGTAATCCCTTTCGCCGCAAGTTTCTTTTTATCGGGATTCAGATAGTTCGCCAGACGGCTGAGGTCTGCATTCAACAGCAGCGTGCCGTGATGGAAGCCGCGATCTTTGGTTTCGCGATAGGCTGAACCGGAGACTTTGCGATCGCCGTCCGGCGTTTTTACGACCAGATCGTTGCGTCCCGAAGCATCGGCCATGACCCCCAGCGAATTCAGCGCCGCGAGCACAATATGGGTGGAGATGGTTTTATCGTATTCCGGTTTACCAGCCATAAAGGTAAAGCAGGTATTACCGAGGTCATGGAATACCGCGCCGCCGCCGCTGCTACGGCGGGCCAGACGGACATTATCTTCTTCCATACGCCGCGTATTACACTCTTTCCACGGGTTTTGCGCGCGTCCAATGACCACCGTATCCGCGTTGCGCCACAGGAACAGCACGCGCTGGGTGGCGGGCATCTGGCGGAAAATGCACTCCTCGACCGCCAGGTTAAACCAGGGATCGTAAGAGTCAGAAATAAGCAGGCGTAATGTTGTCATAGTGGTTTTCCTTACCTTTATTAAGCCGTCATTTTACTCTTTTTCCTCACGTTCTTCCTCTTCCGGAACAGGCTTGCTGGCCGTTAGCAGGAAGGGCGACTGCTGCCAGCGGGTGCGTTTACCTTGTAGCAAGGTGCGCGTCAGCACCACGCCTATCGCCAGCGAGAGTAGCAGCATCAGACGTAGAATGTTGGTGGTGTTATCGACCTGCTTTGCTTCGGTGGCCAGCGTGTGGGTATCCAGCGTCAGACGCAGGTAGCCCAATGGGCCGTTTTTCCCCTGGATAGGCTCGACAATTTGTTGGTTAAAATAGCTGCCCGCTTTTTTGCCATCCAGCGCCAGCCTGTCGCGCACGTTGACGCTTTCGCCAGCGCGAGTAATAAGATCGCCCTGTTCATCATAGACGCCGGCATCCAGAATACGGCTCTCTTGCGTGAGCTGACGCAGCACGGCGTTGATGCGATTTTCATCCGGTGTTTCGCTGCGCATCAGCGGGGCGATGTTGAGCGTCACCTGGCGCGCCAGCGTGCGGGCCAGCTCTTCCAGCTGCGGATTGCGCTGTCGCTGGTGGTTTTGACTAAACCAGGACGCGCCCTGCATAAGCGCGACGAGCAGTGTGAGACAGAACAATACAATGACTGCACGATGCAGCCGAAATTTCAGTTTTGCGCGAGCCATATTCCACCTGCTGAAAATTTGAGGCTTAATGTTGCCAGAAGCGATGGTTACAAGGTAGCCTCATGCGTTATTTTCCGCGGGGCGGTTACCGGCCTGAACGATTTACAGGAGCTTTAATGCCTAACATTACCTGGTGCGATCTGCCTGAAGATGTCTCTTTATGGCCTGGTTTGCCTCTTTCTTTAAGCGGCGACGAGGTGATGCCTCTGGATTACCATGCAGGCCGCAGCGGTTGGCTGCTGTATGGGCGCGGGCTGGATAAGCAGCGTTTAACTCAATATCAGACCAAACTGGGCGCCGCAATGGTGATTGTCGCCGCCTGGTGCGTGGAGGATTATCAGGTCATTCGTCTGGCGGGGTCGCTGACGCCGCGTGCGACGCGGCTGGCGCATGAGGCGCAGCTGGATGTTGCGCCGCTGGGTAAAATTCCGCATCTGCGCACGCCGGGGCTGCTGGTCATGGATATGGATTCCACGGCGATCCAGATTGAGTGTATCGATGAAATCGCGAAGCTGGCCGGTACCGGTGAGAAGGTGGCTGAAGTGACGGAGCGCGCGATGCGCGGCGAGCTTGATTTTACCGCCAGCCTGCGTAGCCGCGTGGCGACGCTGAAAGGCGCGGATGCCGATATTTTGCGCCAGGTGCGCGGGAATCTGCCGCTAATGCCAGGATTAACGCAGTTGGTGCTAAAACTGGAAGCGCTTGGCTGGAAAATCGCTATCGCCTCCGGCGGCTTCACTTTCTTCGCCGACTATCTGCGTGACCAGCTACGCCTGACGGCGGCGGTCGCCAATGAGCTGGAGATCATGGACGGTAAATTTACCGGTCACGTTATCGGCGATATTGTGGATGCTGAGTATAAAGCCAATACCTTGCTTCGTCTGGCGCAAGAGCATGACATCCCGCTGGCGCAGACGGTGGCGATTGGCGACGGCGCTAACGATCTGCCAATGATCAAATCGGCAGGGTTAGGTATTGCCTTCCATGCCAAGCCAAAAGTAAACGAAAAGACGGAGATTACGATCCGCCACGCTGACCTGATGGGCGTGTTTTGCATTCTCTCCGGCAGCATGAACCAGAAATGATTAACCTGCCCAATGGCAAGGCGACCGTAGGCCGGATAAGCATCAGCGCCATCCGGCAACAGCGTTAACGAAAGAGGTAAAACGTGGCAAAAGCTCCAAAACGCGCCTTTGTTTGTAATGAATGTGGTGCCGATTACCCACGCTGGCAGGGGCAGTGCAGCGCCTGCCAGGCCTGGAACACCATTACTGAGGTGCGCCTTGCCGCGTCGCCGACGGTGGCGCGTAACGAACGTCTGAGCGGATACGCCGGCAGTGCGGGCGTATCAAAAGTGCAGAAACTGTCTGACATCAGTCTTGAGGAACTGCCGCGCTTTTCTACCGGTTTTAAAGAGTTTGACCGTGTGTTGGGCGGCGGGGTGGTACCCGGCAGCGCCATTTTGATTGGCGGTAACCCCGGCGCGGGCAAATCAACGTTGCTGCTGCAAACGCTGTGCAAGCTCGCCGAGCAGATGAAAACGCTGTACGTCACCGGCGAAGAGTCGCTACAGCAGGTGGCGATGCGCGCGCATCGGCTTGGCCTGCCGACGGCGAATCTGAATATGTTGTCGGAAACCAGCATCGAACAAATTTGCCTGATTGCCGAAGAAGAACAGCCGAAACTGATGGTGATCGACTCCATACAGGTGATGCATATGGCGGACATCCAGTCGTCGCCGGGCAGTGTCGCCCAGGTCCGCGAAACGGCAGCCTACCTGACGCGCTTCGCCAAAACGCGCGGCGTGGCGATCGTGATGGTCGGCCACGTCACCAAAGACGGGTCGCTGGCCGGGCCGAAAGTGCTGGAACACTGTATCGATTGCTCAGTATTGCTCGACGGCGACGCCGATTCTCGTTTTCGCACGCTGCGCAGCCACAAAAACCGCTTTGGCGCAGTCAATGAGCTGGGCGTCTTCGCCATGACCGAACAGGGGTTGCGCGAAGTGAGCAATCCGTCCGCCATCTTTTTAAGCCGCGGCGATGAGGTCACTTCCGGCAGTTCAGTGATGGTCGTCTGGGAAGGCACGCGACCGTTGCTGGTGGAGATTCAGGCGCTGGTCGATCACTCGATGATGGCGAACCCCAGACGCGTGGCGGTCGGTCTGGAGCAAAACCGTCTGGCTATCCTGCTGGCGGTGCTGCACCGACACGGCGGTCTGCAAATGTCGGATCAGGACGTCTTCGTCAACGTGGTCGGCGGCGTGAAAGTCACCGAAACCAGCGCGGATCTGGCTTTACTGCTGGCGATGGTCTCCAGCCTGCGTGACAGGCCGTTGCCGCAGGATCTGGTGGTGTTTGGCGAAGTGGGGCTGGCAGGCGAGATTCGTCCGGTGCCGAGCGGGCAGGAGCGTATTTCCGAGGCGGCGAAACACGGTTTTCGTCGGGCGATTGTGCCTGCCGCCAACGTACCGAAAAAGCCGCCGGAAGGAATGCAGGTGTTCGGTGTTAAAAAGCTCGCAGATGCGTTAAGCGTGTTTGACGACTTATAATTCTCTGTATGTAGTGATGTTGTATAATTTGCCGGATGGCGACGCAATGCGTCTTATCCGGCCTACGGATTGATACGGATTGATGTTGTAGGCCTGATAAGCGAAGCGCCGTCAGGCAGTGTTATGCGATTTTTCCAGCAGGAGGCTCTTGTGTCATCGTTCGACTATCTCAAAACCGCGATTAAGCAGCAAGGTTGCACTCTGCAACAGGTGGCTGACGCCAGCGGTATGACCAAGGGGTATCTGAGTCAGTTACTTAACGCCAAAATCAAAAGCCCCAGCGCGCAAAAACTGGAGGCGCTACACCGTTTTCTCGGGCTGGAGTTCCCGCGCCGACAGAAAAACATTGGCGTGGTGTTCGGTAAATTTTATCCATTGCATACCGGACACATTTACTTGATCCAGCGCGCCTGTAGCCAGGTGGATGAGTTGCACATCATTATGGGATATGACGATACGCGCGACCGCGGGCTGTTTGAGGATAGCGCCATGTCGCAGCAGCCCACCGTGTCGGATCGCCTGCGCTGGTTGCTGCAAACCTTCAAATACCAAAAAAATATTCGCATCCACGCCTTTAATGAAGAGGGGATGGAGCCTTATCCGCATGGCTGGGACGTCTGGAGCAACGGCATTAAAGCGTTTATGGCAGAGAAGGGAATACAGCCGAGCTGGATCTACACTTCCGAAGAGGCTGATGCGCCGCAGTACCTTGAGCATTTAGGGATTGAGACGGTGCTGGTCGATCCTGAACGCACGTTTATGAATATCAGCGGGGCGCAAATCCGCGAAAATCCGTTTCGTTACTGGGAATATATTCCTACCGAAGTGAAGCCGTTTTTCGTGCGTACCGTCGCGATTCTGGGCGGGGAATCAAGCGGCAAGTCTACGCTGGTCAATAAGCTCGCCAATATTTTTAATACCACCAGCGCCTGGGAATATGGCCGCGACTATGTCTTTTCGCATCTGGGCGGCGATGAGATGGCGTTACAGTATTCCGACTACGATAAAATTGCGCTGGGTCATGCGCAATATATTGATTTTGCAGTGAAATATGCGAATAAAGTGGCGTTTATCGATACCGATTTCGTCACCACCCAGGCATTTTGCAAAAAATACGAAGGGCGCGAGCATCCCTTTGTCCAGGCGCTGATCGACGAGTATCGCTTCGACCTGGTGATTTTGCTGGAGAATAATACGCCGTGGGTAGCTGACGGACTGCGAAGCCTGGGCAGTTCAGTGGATCGTAAAGCGTTCCAGAGCCTGTTGGTCGAGATGCTGAAAGAGAACAACATTGAGTTCGTTCACGTTAAAGAGGCTGACTACGATGGCCGCTTTTTGCGCTGTGTGGAACTGGTGAAAGAGATGATGGGCGAGCAGGGATAAGAACCAATGCCTGATGCGACGCTTACCGCGTCTTATCAGGCCTACAGTTTCACAACGTATTGGAATCGCTGGGTTTGTAGGCCGGGTAAGCGCAAGCGCCACCCGGCATTCAGACATTTATTTGGCAATACGCTTGTACTTGATACGCTTCGGCTCCAGCGCCTCGGCGCCCAGCGTGCGTTTCTTGTACTCTTCGTATTCGGTAAAGTTGCCTTCGAAGAATTCCACCTTACCTTCATCCTGATAATCCAGGATGTGGGTGGCGATACGGTCAAGGAACCAACGGTCGTGCGAGATAACCATCGCGCAACCAGGGAACTCCAGCAGGGCGTTTTCCAGCGCGCGCAGAGTTTCGATATCCAGGTCGTTCGTCGGTTCGTCGAGCAGCAGGACGTTGCCGCCCACCTGCAGCAGTTTCGCCAGGTGCAAACGACCGCGCTCACCGCCGGACAGTTCGCCAACGCGTTTGCCCTGATCGACGCCTTTGAAGTTGAAGCGGCCTACATAGGCGCGGCTTGGCATTTCAGTGTTGCCGATCTTCATGATATCCAGCCCGCCGGACACTTCTTCCCAGACGGTTTTGCTGTTGTCCATCGCGTCGCGGAACTGATCGACCGAGGCCAGCTTGACGGTTTCACCCAGCGTAATGGTGCCGCTATCGGGCTGCTCCTGACCGGACATCATGCGGAACAGGGTCGATTTACCCGCGCCGTTTGGCCCGATGATCCCGACGATAGCGCCTTTCGGCACCGAGAAGCTCAGGTCGTCGATCAGTACGCGGTCGCCGTAGGATTTACGCAGGTTGCTGACTTCAATGACTTTGTCGCCCAGACGCGGTCCTGGTGGAATAAACAGTTCGTTGGTTTCGTTACGTTTCTGATACTCAACGCTGTTCAGTTCTTCAAAGCGAGCCAGACGCGCCTTACCTTTCGACTGACGGCCTTTCGCGCCCTGACGCACCCACTCCAGCTCTTTCTCAATGGATTTACGGCGCGCCGCTTCGGCAGACGCTTCCTGCGCCAGACGCTGATCTTTCTGCTCCAGCCAGGAGGAGTAGTTGCCTTCCCACGGAATACCTTCGCCGCGGTCAAGTTCCAGAATCCAACCGGCGACGTTATCGAGGAAGTAACGGTCGTGGGTAATCGCCACGACGGTGCCTTCGAAGTCGTGCAGGAAACGTTCCAGCCACGCAACAGATTCGGCATCCAGGTGGTTGGTGGGTTCGTCGAGCAGCAGCATGTCCGGCTTTTCCAGCAACAGACGGCACAGCGCCACGCGACGGCGCTCGCCGCCGGACAGTTTTTCGACTTTGGCATCCCAGTCCGGCAGACGCAGAGCGTCAGCAGCGCGCTCAAGCTGCACGTTCAGATTATGACCGTCGTGCGCCTGGATAATCTCTTCAAGTCGGCCCTGCTCTGCGGCCAGCTTGTCGAAGTCGGCATCCGGATCGGCGTACAGCGCATACACTTCATCCAGACGTTTGAGGGCGTTAACCACTTCCGAAACGGCCTCTTCAATCGACTCGCGTACCGTGTGTTCCGGGTTTAGCTGAGGTTCCTGCGGCAGGTAGCCAATCTTAATGCCGGGCTGCGGGCGCGCTTCGCCCTCGATATCTTTATCGAGACCCGCCATGATGCGCAGCAGGGTAGACTTACCGGCGCCGTTAAGGCCCAGCACGCCGATTTTGGCGCCAGGGAAGAAGCTCAGCGAGATGTTTTTCAGAATATGACGTTTCGGCGGAACCACTTTGCCGACACGATGCATGGTATAAACGAATTGAGCCACGTTGGACTTCGCCTCTATGTTTATCGTGATGGTGAATAGATTTCAAAGGCGAAGTGTAGCCTTTTTCCCTGCCTAAGCCCAGCCAGCAGATCGCACTCGCAATAAAAGTAAAAAAGTGTCCGTAACGTGGCGCAAATGGCTATGACTGGTTAGCATAAATTCATTACGCGGCATGATGCTGCATTGGATAACAATTGAGGAAGAGCTTGTGGATAGAGCCAAACCATTTGTCTGGCGTCTCGTCGCCGCCAGCGTATGCCTGCTGACCTTTTGTCACCTCGCGCGGGCCGACTCACTGGAAGAGCAGCGTAACCGCTATGCGCAGATTAAGCAGGCCTGGGACAACCGCCAGATGGATGTGGTAGAGCAGATGATGCCGGGTCTGAAAGATTATCCGCTCTACCCGTATCTGGAATACCGTAAGATCACCGACGATTTGATGAACCAACCGGCGATTGCTGTCACGCAGTTTGTGCGCGCCAATCCTACGCTTCCGCCTGCGCGTACGCTGCAATCACGCTTCGTCAATGAGCTGGCGCGTCGTGAAGACTGGCGCGGCTTGCTGGCGTTTAGCCCGGAGAAACCCGGCACCACGGAAGCGCAATGTAACTATTACTACGCGAAATGGAGTACCGGGCAAACGGAAGCGGCCTGGCAGGGCGCGAAAGACCTTTGGCTGACCGGCAAAAGTCAGCCGAATGCCTGCGATAAACTGTTCAGCGTCTGGCGGGCCTCCGGCAAGCAAGACCCGCTGGCGTACCTGGAACGTATTCGGCTGGCGATGAAAGCCGGAAATACGGGTCTGGTTACGGTGCTGGCCGGACAGATGCCGGCGGAATATCAAACGATCGCCTCAGCGATCATTACCCTGGCTAATGACCCTAATAACGTGTTGACCTTCGCACGCACCACCGGCGCCACCGATTTTACCCGCCAGATGGCGGAAGTCGCGTTTGCCAGCGTCGCCCGCCAGGACGCGGAAAATGCGCGTCTGATGATCCCCTCGCTGGTACAGGCGCAGAAACTTAATGAGGAACAAACGCAGGCGCTGCGCGATATCGTTGCCTGGCGACTGATGGGCAACGATGTGACCGATGCGCAGGCGAAATGGCGCGATGACGCGATTATGCGCTCGCAATCGACGCCGCTTATCGAGCGGCGCGTGCGTATGGCGCTGGGGATGGGCGATCGTCGCGGTCTCAATACCTGGCTTGCCCGACTGCCGATGGAGGCGAAAGAGAAAGACGAGTGGCGTTACTGGCAGGCGGATTTATTGCTGGAGCGCGGTCGTGACGCCGAAGCGAAAGAGATCCTTCATGCTTTAATGCAGAAGCGCGGTTTTTATCCGATGGTCGCGGCGCAGCGTTTAGGCGAAGAGTACACGCTTAAAATCGATAAAGCGCCCGCCAACGTAAACAGCGCGTTGACGCAGGGGCCGGAGATGGCGCGTGTACGGGAGCTGATGTACTGGAACCTGGATAACACGGCGCGCAGCGAATGGGCGAATCTGGTAAAAAGCCGTAGTAAATCTGAACAGGCGCAGCTGGCGCGCTATGCGTTTAACCAGCACTGGTGGGATCTGAGCGTACAGGCGACGATCGCCGGAAAACTGTGGGATCATCTGGAGGAGCGTTTCCCGCTGGCGTATAACGATCTTTTTACCCGCTATACCCGCGGAAAAGATATCTCACAAAGCTATGCCATGGCGATTGCCCGCCAGGAGAGCGCCTGGAACCCGAAAGTAAAATCGCCGGTAGGGGCCAGCGGCTTAATGCAGATTATGCCGGGAACGGCCACCCATACGGTGAAAATGTTTTCGATTCCGGACTACCGCGGCCCCGGTCAACTGCTGGAGCCGGAGACCAACATCAACATTGGCACCAGCTATTTGCAGTATGTCTATCAGCAGTTTGGCAATAACCGTATTTTCGCCTCGGCGGCGTATAACGCCGGGCCGGGGCGCGTGCGCACCTGGCTTGGCAATAGCGCCGGGCGTATCGATGCCGTAGCGTTTGTCGAAAGCATTCCCTTTTCGGAAACGCGCGGCTACGTGAAAAACGTTCTGGCCTATGACGCTTACTATCGCCACTTTATGGGGCAGAAAGAGGCCTTAATGAGCGACTCTGAGTGGCAGCGACGGTATTAATGCAGACGGGTTATGTTATCATTTGTACTCGTGTAACAGTACAAACGGCGGTATAACATGACCCAGCATTCCCCTTATTCATCGGCTATCGCCGAACAACGTAATCAGGAGTGGCTTCGTTTTGTGGAGTTACTCCGTCAGGCATATGCAGAGGATCTGCATCTGCCTTTATTACAACTGATGCTTACGCCGGACGAGCGTGAAGCGCTGGGAACGCGCGTGCGCATTATTGAGGAGTTGCTGCGTGGCGAAATGAGTCAGCGCGAGTTGAAAACCGAGCTGGGGGCGGGCATCGCCACCATCACGCGCGGGTCAAACAGTCTGAAATCCGCGCCGGTTGAACTGCGTCATTGGCTTGAGCAGATACTGCTGAAAAGCGCCTGATTTGCTTGTAGGCCGGATAAGGCGAAGCGGCCATCCGGCAACATCGCTGCGAAATGCCTGATGGCGCTGTGCTTATCAGGCCTACAACATAGCGTAAATAATTATCGATACACCGCGTTATGAAACGGGCTGAGCGCCAGGATCACCGCCTGGTAGTAAACGCTGGAGCGCGTTAATTTTCCGGCGGTAAATACGCCAATGGCGCCCTCTTTGCGACCAATCTCGTCAATACCTGTGTACTGCGACATCACTGGGCCAAGCGCTTCCCCCTGGCGGACTCTGTCGAGAATGACGGCGGGCAGCGGCAGCGTGGCCGATCGCGCTTCACCGCGCTGAACGCCGTTATCAATCACCACCCAACTGAAGGTGGCGTCATCGTCAATTCCGGCTTCAATGGCTACCCAGAAATCAGCTTGTGGATGCAGGCGTCGCGCATTACCCACGCGATTTCGTGCGCCAGCACGCGTTTCCTCGCTTCCGAAGGGCTGCTCCGGTACGCCGCTCTCGACGGCGACGGGCGTAATATGGCACGATCCTTCGCCGAAAATCTCTTCAAATGCCTGTAGAATTGCCTGAATTTTGGCAGGATTGGTGGTCGCAGAGATAACCTGGTGCATAATTAAGCTCAGTTTTAAAAATTTATCGCAGTATAACGGAAAAAAACATGTTACAGGTATACCTTGTTCGCCACGGTGAAACGCAGTGGAACGCCGAGCGACGTATTCAGGGCCAATCGGACAGTCCCCTGACAGCAAAAGGCGAGCAGCAGGCCATGCAGGTAGGAGAACGCGCCCGCAGCCTCGGCATCACCCATATCATCAGCAGCGATTTAGGCCGCACAAAACGCACGGCGGAGATTATCGCCCAGGCGTGCGGGTGTGATATCACCTTTGACTCCCGCCTGCGCGAGCTGGATATGGGCGTGCTGGAAAAGCGCCAGATCGATTCGCTGACGGAAGAAGAAGAGGGCTGGCGTCGTCAGTTAGTCAACGGCACGCAGGATGGCCGCATTCCCGGCGGAGAATCGATGCAGGAGTTGAGCGATCGCGTTCATGCCGCGCTGGCGTCCTGTCTGGAGCTACCGCAGGGCAGCCGACCTTTATTAGTCAGTCACGGTATCGCGTTGGGCTGTCTGGTCAGTACTATACTGGGACTACCCGCCTGGGCGGAACGCCGGTTACGTTTGCGCAACTGCTCTATTTCCCGCATCGATTACCAGGAAAGCCAGTGGCTGGCGTCTGGGTGGGTGGTAGAAACCGCAGGGGACGTTTCGCATCTGGACGCCCCTGCATTGGATGAGCTACAGCGTTAACGACGAATCGGGATCAGAAATTCGCAGCGCAGGTTGATAGGGCGATCGCCGGTTTTGGTATCTTCTGACGGGTAGTATCGCTCTATATCCTGCCCTTTACGACGGGTCAGATTCAGCATTGGCATACAGGTGCCGTAAACGGTCAGGATAAAATCCTGCACGCCGGTTCCTAACCCTTCATAGGTGAACATGACGTATTCACCGCCCTGCAACAGCACGGGATGCGCCGACTGAACATAGCCATCGGCCTGCTCTTGCGGCAGTGCGGTGGTATAGAATACTTCCTGCTCATCGTCTTTCTCCATGCTGGGGCGCGTTTCATTAAGCCCATAAAGCACTGGCGGAATAGTTGGCGAATGACCGAGGAAATCATGCCAGAATTGCACGCGCATTTCGTGGCGGAAGTCGGAAATCTGTTCCAGCGAGCAGGAATAACTCTGCGTGACGCCAAGGAGCGGCGTATCTTCCAGCGTAACGAACTGATGTTCCGGCACGGTAAACTCGCCCAGCCGTAATGGCGGGCGAATGCCAAAGGCGCTCCATTCCGAGGAGCGACGATACAGCGCTGGCGTCTGGGAAAACTGTTTCTTAAAGGCGCGCGTAAAGGTTTGCTGAGAATCGAAGCGGTACTGAAGAGCAATATCCAGAATTGGACGCGCGGTCAAACGCAGCGCCACTGCTGATTTCGATAAACGACGGGCGCGGATGTAAGCGCCAATGGCGTGGCCCGTCACGTCCTTAAACATTCTCTGCAGGTGCCACTTGGAATAGCCTGCTTTTGCCGCCACATTGTCAAGTGACAGCGGCTGATCCAGATGACCTTCCAGCCAGATTAACAGGTCGCGAATTATGCCAGCCTGATCCATAAAATATCCCCATCCTTTCAACAACGAGCACCCGATATCAGGTAAGAGGATAATAGCATTTTTTGTTCTTTTAGCATTCAGTGTTTTTTTTGAGCTTAAATGCTTTTTTTAGGCAACGTGACAGGTAATTATTCTAATCCTGTGATCTATAACCATTTTATTTTAGAATGTCTAATAATTACGCAACGTAACTTTTATGAATGGTAACAATATGAAATACAAGAGCTTAGTACTTTTCTCAATTTTGTTGCTGCTGGGGCAGAGCGCCCGTGCGGAACAAATTGGTTCAGTCGATACGGTATTTAAAATGTTCGGTCCTGACCATAAAATCGTGGTGGAAGCTTTTGACGATCCTGATGTCAAAAACGTGACGTGCTATGTTAGCCGGGCGAAAACGGGCGGCATAAAAGGCGGATTAGGGCTGGCGGAAGATACGTCTGACGCCGCCATCTCTTGCCAGCAGGTCGGGCCTATTGAACTGAGCGACAAAATTAAGAACGGCAAGGCGCAGGGAGAGGTGGTGTTCAAAAAACGCACCTCATTGATATTTAAGTCATTGCAGGTCGTGCGTTTCTATGATGAGAAACGCAACACGCTGGCGTATCTGGCCTACTCCGACAAAGTAGTCGACGGATCGCCGAAGAACGCCATCAGCGCGGTGCCGGTCATGCCGTGGCGACAATAACAGGGAAAGAGTATGCAGCAACCGCAGGTCTGGTTAGTCGAGGATGAACAGGGAATCGCCGATACGCTCATCTACACCCTGCAACTGGAAGGGTTTACCGTTGAGCTATTCGCTCGCGGGCTGCCCGCGCTGGAAAAAGCGCGTCAGCAACGGCCGGATGCGGTGATTCTCGATGTGGGACTACCGGATATCAGCGGCTTTGAGCTGTGTCGGCAGTTGCTGGAACGCCATCCTGCGCTGCCGATTCTTTTCCTGACTGCCCGTAGCGATGAAGTGGATCGATTGCTTGGTCTGGAGATCGGCGCAGATGATTATGTCGCCAAGCCGTTCTCGCCGCGCGAAGTGAGCGCCCGCGTGCGCACGCTGCTGCGCCGGGTGAAAAAGTTTGCTGCGCCGTCGCCGGTGGTGCGTACCGGACATTTTGAACTCAATGAACCGGCGGCGCAGATCGCCTGGTTTGGTACGCCGCTCTCGCTGACGCGTTATGAGTTTCTGCTCCTTAAAACCCTGCTGCTGTCGCCGGAACGCGTGTACTCGCGTCAGCAATTGATGGATATTGTCTGGTCTGATGCCCAGGAGACCTTCGATCGGACGGTCGATACACACATCAAAACCCTGCGCGCTAAACTACGCGCGATCAATCCGGAGCTCTCGCCAATTAACACGCATCGTGGAATGGGATACAGCCTGAGGAGCGTCTGATGCGCATCGGAATGCGTTTGCTGCTGGGCTACTTTCTTATTGTCGCCGTCGCCGCCGTGTTTGTGCTGTCTATCTTCGTTCAGGAGATAAAGCCGGGCGTCCGCCGCGCGACGGAAGGGACGCTGATTGACACCGCAACGCTGCTGGCGGCGCTGGCCCGCGACGATCTCCTTTCCGGCAACCCGACTGGCGGCCAGTTGGCGAAGGCATTCGCCCAGCTGCAACATCGCCCGTTTCGCGCCAATATCAGCGGGATCGTCAAAGTGCGCAATGAATACCATGTCTACATGACGGATGCGCAGGGGAAGGTGTTGTTTGATTCGGAAAACAAAGCGGTGGGGCAGGATTATTCTCGCTGGAATGACGTCTGGCTTACGCTGCGCGGACAGTATGGCGCCCGCAGCACGGCAAAAGATGCTGCCGATCCCAATAGCACCGTGATGTACGTAGCCGCGCCGATAATCAGCGATGGACGGATTATCGGCGTCCTGACTGTCGGCAAACCGAATGCGGCAATGGCGCCGGTGATTAAGCGCAGCGAACGGCGCATTCTGTGGGCCAGCGCCGTTTTACTGGGAATTGCGCTGGCGATTGGCGCGGGGATGGTCTGGTGGATTAACCGCTCCATCGCCCGGTTGACGCGCTATGCGGATTCCGTCACCGAAAACCGCCCGCTTGCGTTACCTGCATTAGGCAGCAGCGAGCTGCGTAAACTGGCGCAGGCGCTGGAGAGTATGCGCATTAAGCTGGAAGGCAAGAATGAGATTGAGCAGTATGTGTATGCGTTGACTCATGAGCTGAAAAGTCCGCTGGCGGCGATACGCGGCGCGGCGGAGATTCTGCGTGAAGGACCGCCCGCGGATGTGGTTACCCGCTTTACAGAGAATATACTGGCGCAAAATACGCGAATGCAGGAGCTGGTAGAAACCCTGCTGCGCCAGGCGCGGCTGGAAAACCGACAGGATATCCCTCTCGCGCCGGTTGCTGTTGATGAACTATTTACGCAGCTTAGCGAGGCGCGCAGCATTCAGTTGGCGGCAAAAAATATCACCCTTACTCTACGGCCTTCCTCGCTGGTTGTCGTCGCCGACGCGGAGCTTCTGGCGCAGGCGTTGGGCAATGTGTTGGACAATGCCATCGACTTTACGCCTGAAAATGGCGTTATCACATTAAGCGCTCAACCGATGGGAGAGAAAGCGATCCTGCAGGTGACGGATTCCGGCTGTGGTATTCCTGATTTTGCGCTGCCGCGCATTTTCGACCGATTCTATTCGTTGCCCCGCGAAAACGGGCGTAAAAGCAGCGGGCTTGGACTGGCGTTTGTCAGCGAGGCGGCGCGACTCCTCAACGGTGAGGTGACGTTGTGCAATCGTCCCGAAGGCGGCGTGCTGGCCTCGTTGACACTTCACCGTCACTTCACATAACTTCAAATTCTCCCCACATCGCGTTCTTACACTGCTGGTATTGCAAAGGAGAACGCTATGTTGAAATCCCCCCTGTTGTGGAAAATGATTACGTTAGGCGGCGCCATGATCCTGCTGTTAATTCCCCTGATGATGGTACGGCACACCATCGTGGAACGTGCTGATTATCGAAGCCATGTAGAAGCCGCTATTCGTCAGAGTACCAGCGGCCCACAAAAGGTTGTCGGCCCGCTGGTGGCGGTTCCGGTGACAGAGCTCTATACCGTGCTGGAAGAGGAGAAAGAGGTCCAGTATAAGCGCAGCTATCTCTATTTTTGGCTGCCGGAGTCGCTATTGGTCGAAGGCAATCAAAACGTTGAAGCGCGAAAAATAGGTATTTATCAGGGGCAGGTGTGGCATACCGATATGGCGATAAAGGCGGAGTTTGATGTGGCCCGTCTGCATGAGCTGAACAGACCGAACATTACCCTTGGAAAGCCCTTTATCGTCGTGGGCGTCGGCGATGCGCGCGGTATCAGCGCAGTAAAAGCGCCGCAGGTGAATGGTGAAACGCTCACTGTAGAACCGGGGACCGGCTTACCGGAAAGTAGAGAGGGCATTCATATCCCGCTGCCGGACAGTCAGTGGGCGACGCGCAACCTGACGTTGGCGATGTCGCTAAATTTAAGCGGAACCGGCAGCTTTTCACTGGTTCCCGTCGGGCGTAGCAGTGAAATGACCCTGACCAGCAACTGGCCGCACCCAAATTTTGTGGGGGATTTTCTTCCCGGTAAACGCGCAATCAGCGGTTCGGGATTTCAGGCCCAGTGGCAAACCAGCCGGTTTGCCACGAATCTCGGCGAACAGTTTGCTGATGCGCAAAAGGTGGATTGGGACAACTTACCGGCGTTTAGCGTCGCTGTATCGACGCCAGCCGACCAGTATCAACTGACGGACAGAGCGACGAAATATGCCATTTTGTTGATTACGCTAACGTTTATGGCTTTCTTTGTCTTCGAAACCCTGACGGGGCAGCGGTTACACCCGATGCAGTATCTGCTGGTGGGGTTATCGCTGGTGATGTTCTACCTGCTGTTGCTGGCACTGTCGGAACATATCGGTTTCACGCCAGCCTGGATCGCCGCCAGCCTGGTGGGCGCGTTGATGAATAGCGTTTATTTGCAGGCAGTGCTGAAAGGATGGCGCAATAGCGTACTGTTTACGCTAGCGTTATTGGCGCTGGATGGCGTGATGTGGGGATTGCTGCGTTCGGAAGATAGCTCGTTGCTTCTGGGTACCGGCGTTCTGCTACTGGCGCTTGGCGGCGTGATGTTCCTGACGCGCCATCTGGACTGGTATTCGCTCTCTTGTCAGCAACGTAAGTCATTACCGCCAGTACAAGATGACGAATTACGTTTGTGGAAATAAATCTAACGGGCGCGCGCGTTAACGTTTTCCCGCGCAGCGCCAGAAAATGTGATGCCGTTAGTTATAGGTCAGGTTTAATGTTGCCGTGGCATTCGCTTGCCCGGCCGTTACCGTGGCGGCGGTTTTATAGTAGCGCGCGCTAATTTTCAGGGTGGTCGACATATTCATGGTTCCGCCGTTAACCGTCTGGCTGCCATCGGCATTGGTGGTAATCGTGTGAGTAAAGAGATCAATTTTTTGATTGATTGGCAAACTGTCGGTAAAGAAACCGGCGTCCGGCGCCTGAATACCCAACTGTACGCCAACGCCGGTTGCGCTGGTTGGCGCGCTTGCATTGCTCAACTGGATGACTGAATTATCAGGATTGTTTCCTCTGGCCGGTTGGGCGCTTAACGATGCGGAAATAGCGGTGCCTTGTTCGCAGGTCAATAAGATATCCTGCTCGCCTGTGCCCGCCGTTTGACTGTTAGCGAAACTGCCTAAATTGACGCTGCCTAAATCAACGGTGATGGCAGGTGTTTCTACCCGACATCCCATCGCTTTCATAATCAATTGTGTATTCCCCAAATACAGATGGGTCAGGATATCGCCGCCGGAGTCTTCCGTTGCGCTATCGCGAAAGGATACGCGCGCCAGTGGGCTTTGGAATGTCGCGGTACCGGAGGTGATCGGACCTCCTAAGGCGACCAGTTCAACATTGTAGGCGGGAGCCATCGCATGGTGTGTTTTATTGCCATCGCCATTATGGTAGGTATTATCGATTGGCATGACATTATCGTAAGGGCCAGCATTCGTTTGGGTTTTAATCGCAATGCCCACGCCGGAAATGCCGGTGCTAAATACCGGTGTGTTGTTCCCGTCATTCGCATTGATTGTCGCTGATGTATTTGACTGCGCGCTACCGGGTTCATATAAAAAACCGACCTTATAATCGCGACTACAGCCATCCATTGTGACTTCGGAGGTGGAAAACCAGCCCGATTGCCACAACACTTCGCCTGCGGTATAGGCGTGGCTATCCACCACAAGCTGCGACGGCGGGGTGATAGTGATCGCGCCTTCATTTCCGGAACGTTTACAGGAGGCGTAACCATGACCGGAATACGCGAACAGCAGAATAAGCGCCAGATATAACCTTCTCATGAAAAATTCCTGCTTTTATACCAGGTGAAATAGAAAGATGTTATTGCCATGCGATAGTGATCGTCACAACGGACGTGAAATCCCCTGCCGTGACTTTTCCATACGGGGTATACATCCTTGCGGCGACAGGCAAATTGGCTTCATGGGTATTACTGTTGATATCCACCGTGTAAGTGACGTTGTTGGCCAGATTGACCAGACTTTTACCGTCCAGGTTAAAAAGCTGTAATCCTAAATCCTGCGCCGGATTGGCCGCGCTGTTTGCATAAATCGCAGAAGCATAATTTGGATCGGGATAAGGTACGCCGTTAAATGAAATCGCGGCTTTTGTGGTCGTTGCCGGGCAATTCGTCATTTTTATGGTGAAAGGAATGGTGGCGGTATTGCCGCCGGCCACGGCGATATCCGCCCGGGCATATTGTCCAAGAGAGAGCGTGTCGGGGACCGTCACGGTACACGGATCGGCATAAATTAATCCCGTAACGTTAATGTCTACGGCATCTGCGGTATTGTATGCCGCGCTGATCGATGGCGACCATAATGCCAGACCCGTGAACGTTAACAGGGCGGCTAATGCAGCAAATCTGTTCATATTCATCTTTTATCCCACCAGAATCACTGGCATTGCTCGTGTAAGATTTCTACGCCAGAAGCGGAGGGGGAGCTCGGTATACGATAAGAGACCTGACACCGGTCTGCTGCTGTTGGCCCCCACTTCACTAATAACCGCCCTTGTTTTTCCAGTCCGGTTAACCAGGCTTGCCCCGCATCACCAACAAAACTGCTGTGATTGTCTGGTTTTGTTAAAGACGAGACGGTCGCGCCAAAAGGAACAGGCAGATTGTTTATGCGGGTTAATACCATCAATGCCTTGTAACCAATACTGGTTTTATATTCAGCCCTGACCACCGCGCCACGGGTAGGCACCAGCGTTTTACTGGTATCAATGAGTTCAATATTTTTTCTAATGCCCGTCGTATCTAAAGACACTTCATTACGATGGTAAGGCGAAGCATAAGGTACGACGGCATAACCCCGAAAATCGGTGTCCACGCCCGTTTCGTTATTCACGGGGACACCCGCTGCGCCAGGGGCTTTAACCAATATGATGGTGTCGTCCATTGGCTGGGATAGTGTCAGGCCATTTCGATGTAACAGTACGCCGCCCTGAACGCCATAATTCAGGCGACGCATATGATTATCGTAGCTATACCCGCCGTTAATATCCGCATACGTCCCGTTATAGGTTGCGCTCACATTACCGCTGGTGGCTTTCTCTTGAGAGGAATAACCTTCCTGAACGCTCCATGAGAGATTTTTCTGTGCCAGCGCTGTTCCGTTTAAACCGACAGTATGCGTGGTATCGCCGTCTTTCGCGGAATTCATATTGTAGGTGGCATACGTTGACGGCATAAAGGCATCTAACGGAATACTAATATTGATTGAAATTTGCTGGTCATTACTGTCTTCCGTATCGTCGTCTTCATCCTGAGAATTATCGGCGTTCAGCGTATAAGAATAGTTAATGCCATAGCTTACGTTATGCCATGTGTTGTTATAGCCAATACTTAATGATGTGGTATGAGTGTCATTCCAGTAATCTTCATTATATAAAGTGAGTGAAATGGAACCGTAGATAATGTCTTGCGACAACGACAGGTCGGTGCGATTACGAACATGATCATAGTGACTATTATCGCTATAGGTATCCAGCACATCCTCAAGAGCGTAGTAATCTTTGGTCGAATAACGGTAACCGGCGACAGTGAAATTGGTGCCTGTTGACTGAATATCTTTGCTGTAACGAATACGCCAGGATTGTCCGGTAAGCGTATCGCTAACCACATCGCCTGCTTTAATTTTTGACCATGAGTTGGTGACGTCTAAAGACAATGCGCCCAGATCGCCAAGGTTTAAGCCTGTCCCGATGAGCGCCGCATGATAAACATCATTGCTCAGCGTACTCTCTATTCCGCCATAGGCGGTTATGCCGCCTGCTAATCCGTATAAGGCCGTCAGTTCAGCGAAGTTCTGTTGCGCGGAATGCGTATCTGATGAACGCGTGCGGCCTACCGTCAGGTCGTATTTCAGGTGGCCTTCACGCTGTAATACCGGAACGCTGGCGTAGGGCACAATGAAATGCTGTTCAGAACCATCGGATTCTTTGATGGTGACGTACAGGTCGCCCGAACCGCCGGTTGGATAAAGATCGTTGATGGCGAATGGACCCGCCGGAACGTTAGTTTTGTAGATGGTATAACCGTTTTGTTCAACGGTTACCTGCGCGCTGCTTTTGGCCACCCCGCGAATGACCGGGGCGAACCCTTTCATACTGTCCGGCAACATATCGTCATCAGAAGAGATCTGTACGCCCTTAAATGAAATACTGTCAAAGACGTCCGCGGGCGTGTTATTTTCCCCGGCGATCAGCTGTCCTTTTAAAAATTCGATATCGCGAGAAACATAGGTGTAGGCAGAATCCCAGCTATTTTGCCCATCGCTATCATGATTCCAGGTTGAGTAGTTACGAAAACGCCATGCGCCAATGTTAATACCAGGGCGCAGGTTAGCGTATTCGCTATTTTCCGTCCGGTTTTCATCAATATCGTGATCCTGCGATCCGGTAAAACTGTAGTTCAGCAAAAAAGCATTAATGCCTTCATCCCATTCGCTGGTAGGGACGAATTCTCGCGGGTCGGCGATCAACGCGATTTGAGGGATCGCTAAATCCAGCCGGTTACCGATGACATTAAACTTTGCTACAGCGCCAGCCAGCAGACTAAGATCGGTACACCCGTTTGGGTCATTTTTAAGCTCGGGGAAGTTTTCTGTTTTTACGCCCCACTGCTTGAGTTGTTCAACGCTAAGACACGGCTGTAGGGAGAGCTTATTATCTGCTGATTTTTTATTTTTAAAGGCAATGTTTTTTGTTTCAACACTGGTGTTATTAATATAAATATCAACATTATAGGTGCCTTCTGCCTGCCCCCCCTTTTCGAAAACCGATAGATCGACATTCTCCACGCCCGGTTCATCATTTTCCAACGATAATGGATTAAAATGATCATGCGCTAACGCTGGTTTTATGGAACAGCATATAAAGAGAAACGATAACGCTAATTGAGAACGGGGCTCTACTCTGGAGAATTGCACAGTAAAAGTCCTGAAAGGGTAAAAGTAAAATGAAGTCGTTAATGGCTAGAATGAACCGGAATGCGGCTCTAAACTCATCCCATAATCGCTGATTAATCGCCACGTTACCGTGCCATGAGGGGCGGCAGTAGAACCCAATTTAAATGACGCTGATGATTTTGGCGGAACGAAAGTCGCTGATTTCACTTCATGGCTGTTAAGCGTCACACTGGCAAAGTTCATATAATAGGGAGTGGGGTTATTTACGGTAATAACATCACCTGCCGTCTGCCATTTTAATTGTTGGCTCTGGCTATCAGGCGTTGATTTTGTTAATGCTGGCGGTCGATATATAAGCTTTATTTGGGTATTAATGGAGATTTCCACGCGGTTCGCGGAGGCATTATCATCAATAGAAGGAATACCCTTAATATTGAGCCAGTACATAGACTCCCGATCTGCAGGTAGGGGGGCGCCAGAGCGAATAACCCGAATACTGTTCTTTTGCCCGGCATCAAGGCGAAAAAGAGGCGGGGTGATAATAAACGCCTGCTTATTTGTGACCTGGGGATCGGCAACCGATAACCATGACTGAACAAGATTCGCTTTGCTGTCTTTATTCTCTACATTGATTGACGACTCATCATTATTGCCGTCGAAAACCAGTCGGGTTCCGCCAACAACAATGCTGGCATAGGCAACATGGCTTGTCAGTAATACGACCAACACGGATTTCTTTATGTGTTTCATTTTTTACTCTGTAAAGATGTTTTACGCTATGGACTGGCATCCTGCCTGTCCACATCAGGATGAGAATGCCTTACTGATACGAAACGGTATACGTAACCTGAGTGCTAACATCTCCACCGGTTACGGTTGCGGAACCATCGTTTGCCATGGCGGCGTAATAGGTAAAGTCTGCTGTCGAGCCGTCGGTTGGCAGGTTTACTGCGGCATCATCCGTGTTATCTGTCACATCGCTATGTGAAGCGTTCTGAATAGAAATACCGACACCCGCGGCGCCCGTTTCCGATCCTTCGTCCGCGTTTTTGAAGTACGTTGGGTTGGAATCATCTGTTGCGCCGTGGAAGCGGAACATGGCCTGGGTTGGTACGCCAGTCCCTGCTTCCGGGCAGCTAACCAGGCTTACGGTAAACGGCACGTAATCGGTTGTGGCGCCTTTTTCCGCGATGCGTTCTTTGCTGTAATTGCCTAAATCAATGGTGGTATCCGTGGAGCCATTAACCTGAACCGTACACGCCTGATCGTAAATTTTGCCATTGAACGTAATCGTGTTCTGGGCAAATACCGGTGTGGATGCTACGGCAGTTAACATTGCCAGGATGATAATTTTCTTATTAAACATATTAATTGTTGCCTGATTCTATTCGCTGAAAAATAAAGATAGCTATATAAAATAAAATATTATATTTTACTCTGTATGCGCTTCTTTCTGTTCTGTAGATAAGCAGGCGGCTATTCTACGTATATCAACTATGAACTCAATAAAAATTCTGATGCAATATTGAACGGCAGTCCAGTTTCGGACCCGGTAACAAAGTTTAATAAAATACCACTAAAGAAGTATGGTTGATGACTAGATTTATAGAGCAAGATCTCTTTTTTGATAATAGTTATTATTTCCTGGAGGATTTATTTAACTCTATATTGCTTTATTTTTAAGAATATACGACGCTTGTCCGTTTAAAATGAAACCGGCAGGTTTCGAAGTTCTAACAGTCTTCCATGCAGTATTTTTATATAGTCTCCCGCTTTTAGTTCTGAAAGTACCTGCATGATACGGCTGCGTGAAAGCCCGGTTCTCTGTTGTATGAAGTTCTGTGCGTTGATCTCAAATCGTGAGCTTTCAGGATACGACCACAGTTCAAGTAACAGCGCTTTTATCTGGCTATAGGCGTCCTGCCCGATAAGGTTTCTGTCACGGTTAGTCATGAAAGCAATGCGGTACATCAGGATGTTCGAAATGTCACGCCAGAGATGCTTTTCATCGGCTATTTCCACAAAATCTTTTACTGGGACAGGATAATATTCACAGGTGGTTTCGGCGATAAAAAAGACGTCTGAATTCTCTTCTGACTGGTATAAGTCAGCATAGGCATCTACAAGGCCTAAAATCATTGGTGAGACACCGCAGCCCATTACAATGCTGTCGATACGCCGACATACTTTAATAGCGCCTTTAGTGATTAACAGGATGTGGGATTGATTATCAATCTTGATATCCAGTGTTTTACCGGCCGTAATAGTGACAGGGGAGATGTTTTGAATAACGTGCCGATGAATATTTAAAATGGCTTGCAGGTTTTTTTCTTTCCCTGTGGGACGATACACACTCCCGCCGTTTAACTGCTTCATATCTTCCCCATTATTATGGCTGATAAAGTGGTTGACTATTAAAAGGTAAACATAAATTTAATATTCACTTAAAATTATAATTAAGTAAATTAAAATAGCCAACAAGAATATTTAAGTCAATGTATTCACCTTATCAATGCATGAGCGACAACGCTGTTTGTAAGGTTAACCATAGTAAATGTGATGATTTTATTTGCAATCATTTTATGACAGCTATCATAGGTACCGTGCTTAACGAGCGCGTAGAGCGTACAGGATAGCGAAGCGATGAACATCGCTGTTGGAGGATACGAATGAGAGAAAAGTACAAAATGCAGGCGGGCGGCGTTTTACTGAGCGAAATCGCCGCCTGCCGGAACTCCTCCCGGCGGGAGCCATAAGCGGTTAGCGGTACTGGACGATCAAACTTTGAATCTCCGGATGATCTTTTAACGACACGTGCCGTACCGTGGCGATTCCATTCATCAACGAAATAGCGTTTCCAGACGGTGTGGCGACTGTCTGTAAATGGGGGATATTATTCCGCAAACATGATACCTCGATATTGCGATCGTGAGGCGCAAGATTACAACCATATTCGACAATCTGGCCTTTGAAATGAATAACGCCTGCGGAGACCTGCGCGGTAGCAGCCAGCGCGGCTGATGAAGCTGACATCGCTGCACAAAACAGGTAGCAGCATAATGGTGATTTTTTCATCCTTTGAAACCTCACGTCCTGTGAGCATCCCCTTATTTTTTGGGGACTAACAAATCCCGTGTATTACTCTTTAATGTGAATACACAAACTACCTTAACTTTCGCAAGCTGAGATAAACAGCGCTATACGACAATTTTTATGTAAAAGAGTACGTCATAACGGCAGGTCAGGAGGGAAAGCGAGGCCGCTTAGCGGAAGGGGGACATAAGAAACAGCCAGTAAGAATAACTTACCGGCTGTTTTTACGGTTTGGCGCCTGGGCCGAATTAATCCTGCAGGTCGCCGCAGAAGCGATAACCTTCGCCGTGAATGGTGGCGATGATTTCCGGCGTATCCGGCGTGGATTCGAAATGCTTACGAATACGACGAATGGTAACGTCAACAGTACGGTCATGCGGCTTCAGCTCGCGCCCGGTCATTTTCTTCAACAGCTCTGCACGTGACTGAATTTTGCCAGGGTTTTCGCAGAAGTGAAGCATCGCGCGGAACTCGCTGCGCGGTAGTTTATACTGCTCGCCGTCCGGGCCGATCAGTGAACGACTGTTGATATCCAGTTCCCAACCGTTGAACCTGTAGCTTTCAACGCTACGACGCTCTTCGCTGACGGTACCCAGGTTCATGGTACGGGACAGCAGGTTGCGGGCACGGATGGTCAATTCGCGTGGGTTAAACGGTTTGGTGATGTAATCATCCGCGCCGATTTCGAGGCCGAGAATTTTGTCGACTTCGTTATCGCGGCCCGTCAGGAACATCAGCGCAACGTTAGCCTGTTCACGCAGTTCACGCGCTAACAGGAGACCGTTTTTCCCTGGCAGATTGATATCCATGATCACCAGGTTGATGTCATATTCAGAGAGGATCTGATGCATTTCCGCGCCATCTGTCGCTTCGAATACATCATAGCCTTCCGCTTCGAAAATACTTTTCAACGTGTTGCGTGTTACCAACTCGTCTTCAACGATAAGAATGTGCGGGGTCTGCATGTTTGCTACCTAAATTGCCAACTAAATCGAAACAGGAAGTACAAAAGTCCCTGACCTGCCTGATGCATGTCGCAAATTAACATGATCGGCGTAACATGACTAAAGTACGTAATTGCGTTCTTGATGCACTTTCCATCAACGTCAACAACATCATTAGCTTGGTCGTGGGTACTTTCCCTCTGGACCCGACAGTGTCAAAAACGGCTGTCATCCTAACCATTTTAACAGCAACATAACAGGCTAAGACGTACCGGACACCTAATAAAACTACGCTTCGTTGACATATATCAAGTTCAATTGTAGCACGTTAACAGTTTGATGAAATCATCGTAGCTAAATGCTAGCTTTCATCACAAATTTGCAATATTCCAACTAGTTACGTAAGCCAACTAATAAATGTGATGAATCCAAAGAACAGGATCTATTTTAAATTAAATTATCCTAAATAAACAGCAGGATAACGATGTTCTGTTAACATAAACAGCAATAGTACAGATACGCAATAGTGTAGCGTCTTTTACGAAATCAAAAATGCTTTTTCAGTGATATCCGTTAAAATTTTGTAAATTTGCGAAGCGTAATATGCTTACAAACGCCAGCTAATTTCCTGTAAATTAGTCAAAAAGAGTAATGAAATGCGTGTAACAATCGTTCTTGTCGCTCCCGCCAGAGCGGAAAATATCGGCGCAGCCGCCCGGGCTATGAAGACCATGGGATTTACTGACCTGCGTATTGTCGACAGCCAGGCGCACCTGGAGCCCGCCACCCGTTGGGTCGCACATGGATCTGGAGATGTTATTGATAATATTGAGGTTTTTCGCACCCTTGCCGACGCGCTCCACGATGTGGATTTTACCGTCGCGACGACAGCCCGCAGCCGGGCAAAATTTCATTACTACGCTTCGCCCGCTGAACTGGTTCCCTTATTACAGGAAAAATCACGCTGGATGCGTCATGCCGCGCTGGTTTTTGGCCGTGAGGATTCCGGTTTGACCAATGACGAGCTGGCGCTGGCGGATGTATTGACCGGCGTGCCGATGGCGGCGGATTACCCTTCGCTCAATCTGGGTCAGGCGGTCATGGTGTATTGCTATCAATTAGCAGGTTTAATGCAACAGACCACAGAATCCGTTGATATTGCTGATGAATCGCAGTTACAGGCGTTACGCGCGCGCCTTTTACGCCTGCTAACGACTCTGGAGGCGGCCGATGACCACAAATTAACCGACTGGCTACAACAGCGAATCGGCCTGCTGGGACAGCGAGATACGGTAATGTTGCACCGTTTGGTCCATGATATTGAAAAAAAACTAACAAAATAACGTGCTGTAATTTTTAAAATAATAAGAGATTACGTCTGGTTGCAAGAGATCATAACAGGGGGAATTGGTTGAAAATAAATATATCGCCAGCAGCACATGAACAAGTTTCGGAATGTGATCAATTTAAAAATTTATTGACTTAGGCGGTCAGATACTTTAACCAATATAGGAATACAAGACAGACAAATAAAAATGACAGAGTACACAACATCCATGAACCGCATCAGCACCACCACCATTACCACCATCACCATTACCACAGGTAACGGTGCGGGCTGACGCGTACAGGAAACACAGAAAAAAGCCCGCACCTGAACAGTGCGGGCTTTTTTTTCGACCAGAGATCACGAGGTAACAACCATGCGAGTGTTGAAGTTCGGCGGTACATCAGTGGCAAATGCAGAACGTTTTCTGCGTGTTGCCGATATTCTGGAAAGCAATGCCAGGCAAGGGCAGGTAGCGACTGTACTTTCCGCCCCCGCGAAAATTACCAACCATCTGGTGGCGATGATTGAAAAAACTATCGGCGGCCAGGATGCTTTGCCGAATATCAGCGATGCCGAACGTATTTTTTCTGACCTGCTCGCAGGACTTGCCAGCGCGCAGCCGGGATTCCCGCTTGCACGGTTGAAAATGGTTGTCGAACAAGAATTCGCTCAGATCAAACATGTTCTGCATGGTATCAGCCTGCTGGGTCAGTGCCCGGATAGCATCAACGCCGCGCTGATTTGCCGTGGCGAAAAAATGTCGATCGCGATTATGGCGGGACTCCTGGAGGCGCGTGGACATCGCGTCACGGTGATCGATCCGGTAGAAAAACTGCTGGCGGTGGGCCATTACCTTGAATCTACCGTCGATATCGCGGAATCGACTCGCCGTATCGCCGCCAGCCAGATCCCGGCCGATCACATGATCCTGATGGCGGGCTTTACTGCCGGTAATGAAAAGAGTGAACTGGTGGTGCTGGGGCGTAATGGCTCTGACTACTCTGCCGCCGTGCTGGCCGCCTGTTTACGCGCTGACTGCTGTGAAATCTGGACTGACGTCGATGGTGTGTATACCTGTGACCCGCGCCAGGTGCCGGACGCCAGGCTGCTGAAATCGATGTCCTACCAGGAAGCGATGGAACTCTCTTACTTCGGCGCCAAAGTCCTTCACCCTCGCACCATTACGCCCATCGCCCAGTTCCAGATCCCCTGTCTGATTAAAAATACCGGTAATCCGCAGGCGCCAGGAACGCTGATCGGCGCGTCCAGCGACGATGATAATCTGCCGGTTAAAGGGATCTCTAACCTTAACAACATGGCGATGTTTAGCGTCTCCGGCCCGGGAATGAAAGGGATGATTGGGATGGCGGCGCGTGTTTTCGCCGCCATGTCTCGCGCCGGGATCTCGGTGGTGCTCATTACCCAGTCCTCCTCTGAGTACAGCATCAGCTTCTGTGTGCCGCAGAGTGACTGCGCGCGTGCCCGCCGTGCGATGCAGGATGAGTTCTATCTGGAGCTGGAAGAGGGGCTGCTGGAGCCGCTGGCGGTTACGGAGCGGTTGGCGATTATCTCTGTTGTCGGCGACGGTATGCGCACGCTACGCGGCATTTCAGCGAAATTCTTCGCCGCGCTGGCGCGGGCCAATATCAATATCGTGGCGATCGCTCAGGGATCTTCTGAGCGTTCCATTTCTGTGGTGGTGAATAACGACGATGCCACCACCGGCGTGCGGGTAACGCACCAGATGCTGTTCAATACCGATCAGGTGATTGAAGTGTTTGTCATTGGCGTCGGCGGCGTCGGCGGCGCGCTACTGGAACAGCTTAAACGTCAGCAAACCTGGTTGAAGAACAAGCACATCGATCTACGCGTGTGCGGCGTGGCGAACTCAAAGGCGTTGCTAACCAATGTGCATGGCCTGAATCTGGACAACTGGCAGGCGGAACTGGCGCAAGCGAACGCGCCGTTCAATCTGGGACGCTTAATTCGCCTGGTGAAAGAATATCATCTACTCAATCCGGTGATTGTTGATTGCACCTCCAGTCAGGCGGTGGCCGACCAGTATGCTGACTTCCTGCGTGAAGGATTCCATGTGGTGACGCCAAACAAGAAAGCGAACACCTCGTCGATGGACTACTACCATCAGCTACGTTTCGCCGCCGCGCAATCACGGCGCAAATTCTTGTATGACACCAACGTCGGCGCCGGTTTGCCGGTAATCGAAAACCTGCAAAACCTGCTGAATGCGGGTGATGAACTGCAAAAATTTTCCGGCATTCTTTCCGGGTCGCTCTCTTTTATTTTCGGTAAACTGGAAGAGGGGATGAGTCTCTCACAGGCGACCGCCCTGGCGCGCGAGATGGGCTATACCGAACCCGATCCGCGCGACGATCTTTCCGGTATGGATGTGGCGCGGAAACTGTTGATCCTCGCCCGCGAGACGGGCCGCGAGCTGGAGCTTTCCGATATTGTGATTGAACCGGTGTTGCCGGACGAGTTTGACGCCTCCGGCGATGTGACCACCTTTATGGCGCATCTGCCGCAGCTTGACGACGCGTTTGCCGCCCGTGTGGCGAAAGCTCGTGATGAAGGTAAGGTATTGCGCTATGTGGGCAATATCGAAGAGGATGGCGTGTGCCGCGTGAAGATTGCCGAAGTTGATGGTAACGATCCGCTCTTCAAAGTGAAAAACGGTGAAAACGCGCTGGCGTTCTACAGCCACTATTATCAGCCCTTGCCGTTGGTGCTGCGCGGCTACGGCGCAGGCAATGATGTGACGGCGGCGGGCGTGTTTGCCGATCTGTTACGGACCCTCTCATGGAAGTTAGGAGTTTAACATGGTGAAAGTGTATGCCCCGGCTTCCAGCGCGAACATGAGCGTCGGTTTCGACGTGTTGGGCGCGGCCGTCACACCCGTTGACGGCACGTTGCTGGGCGATGTGGTATCCGTTGAAGCAGCGGACCATTTCCGTCTGCATAACCTGGGGCGATTTGCCGATAAACTGCCGCCGGAGCCGCGTGAAAATATTGTTTATCAGTGCTGGGAACGTTTTTGCCAGGCATTGGGGAAAACCATCCCGGTGGCGATGACGCTGGAAAAAAATATGCCGATTGGTTCCGGGTTAGGGTCCAGCGCCTGTTCCGTCGTCGCCGCGCTGGTCGCGATGAATGAGCACTGCGGCAAACCGTTAAACGACACGCGTCTGTTGGCGCTGATGGGCGAGCTGGAAGGCCGTATCTCCGGCAGCATCCATTACGATAACGTCGCGCCGTGCTTTCTTGGCGGTATGCAGTTGATGATTGAAGAAAACGGCATTATTAGTCAGCAGGTGCCGGGCTTTGATGAGTGGCTATGGGTACTGGCTTATCCGGGCATTAAAGTTTCTACCGCAGAAGCACGGGCCATTTTGCCTGCGCAGTATCGCCGTCAGGATTGCATTGCGCATGGACGGCATCTGGCCGGTTTTATTCACGCCTGTTACTCGCGGCAGCCGCAGCTTGCCGCCGCGCTGATGAAAGATGTTATTGTCGAACCATACCGCGCGCGTTTACTGCCGGGCTTTAGCCAGGCGCGACAGGCGGTGTCGGAGATCGGCGCGCTGGCGAGCGGGATTTCCGGGTCGGGGCCGACGCTGTTTGCGCTATGCGATAAACCGGAGACGGCGCAGCGCGTCGCGGACTGGCTGAGCAAACATTATCTGCAAAATCAGGAAGGCTTCGTTCATATTTGCCGGCTGGATACGGCGGGCGCACGAGTAGTGGGATAATCAATGAAACTCTATAATCTGAAAGACCATAATGAGCAGGTCAGCTTTGCGCAGGCCGTCACGCAAGGACTGGGCAAACAGCAGGGACTTTTTTTTCCGCACGAACTGCCGGAGTTTAGCCTGACGGAAATTGATGAGATGCTCAACCAGGACTTTGTCAGCCGTAGCGCAAAGATTCTCTCGGCATTTATTGGCGATGAAATACCGCAGCAAATTCTGGAAGAGCGCGTCCGCGCGGCGTTTGCGTTCCCGGCGCCGGTAGCGCAGGTAGAAAGCGATGTCGGCTGCCTGGAGCTGTTCCATGGTCCGACGCTGGCCTTTAAAGACTTCGGCGGGCGTTTTATGGCGCAAATGCTGACGCATATCAGCGGCGACAAACCGGTGACGATTCTGACCGCAACGTCAGGCGATACCGGCGCGGCGGTGGCTCACGCGTTCTATGGCCTGGAAAATGTGCGGGTCGTCATTCTCTACCCGCGCGGTAAAATCAGTCCGTTGCAGGAAAAACTGTTCTGTACGCTGGGCGGCAACATTGAAACCGTGGCGATCGACGGCGATTTCGACGCTTGCCAGGCGCTGGTGAAACAGGCATTTGATGACGAAGAACTGAAAACGGCGCTGGGGCTGAATTCGGCTAATTCGATTAATATCAGCCGCCTGTTGGCGCAAATTTGCTACTACTTTGAAGCCGTGGCGCAACTGCCGCAGGGGGCGCGTAACCAACTGGTGATCTCCGTCCCCAGCGGCAACTTTGGCGATTTGACGGCAGGGCTGCTGGCGAAGTCGTTAGGCCTACCGGTGAAACGTTTTATCGCCGCCACCAACGTCAACGACACGGTGCCGCGTTTTCTGCATGACGGAAAGTGGGCGCCGAAAGCGACGCAGGCGACCCTGTCGAATGCGATGGATGTCAGCCAGCCGAATAACTGGCCGCGCGTGGAGGAGCTATTCCGCCGTAAAATCTGGCGTCTGACTGAGCTGGGCTATGCGGCGGTGGATGACACTACGACACAACAGACGATGCGCGAGCTGAAAGCGAAAGGTTATATCTCGGAACCTCATGCGGCGGTAGCGTATCGGGCATTACGCGACCAGTTAAACCCTGGCGAGTATGGCTTGTTTCTCGGAACGGCGCATCCGGCGAAGTTTAAAGAAAGCGTGGAGTCCATTCTGGGAGAAACGCTGGCCTTGCCTGAAGCGCTCGCCGAACGCGCCGATCTGCCGCTGCTTTCACATCATCTGCCTGCGGATTTTGCCGCCCTGCGTAAGCTGATGATGACCCGCCAGTAACCATTGCGCCCGGTGGCGCTGTCGCTTACCGGGCCTATGGGGTGGTGTCGATTTGTAGGCCGGATAAGGCGTAACCGCCATCCGGCGATGCCGTTACTGCTCGTAGCGTTTAAAGACCAGCTCGTCTTGTGTGGAGGTTTCTTCATCAAAGAAATACCCTTCACGGTCAAACGCGGTAAGCTGTTCCGGCTTCGTTAAGCGGTTTTCAATAATAAAACGGCTCATCAGTCCGCGCGCTTTTTTGGCGTAGAAGCTTACCACCTTAAACTTGCCGTTTTTCTCATCAAGGAACACGGGCTTAATCAGTTCGGCATTCAGTTTCTTCGGCTTCACCGATTTAAAATATTCCTCGGAGGCCAGATTCACTACCACCCGATCGCCCTGCGCCTCAAGCGCTTCGTTGAGCTTATCGGTAATGATATCGCCCCAGAATTGATAAAGATCTTTGCCGCGCGGATTCTCCAGGCGAATCCCCATCTCCAGACGATAAGGCTGCATTAAATCCAGCGGGCGCAATACGCCATACAAGCCAGAGAGCATACGCAGATGTTGTTGAGCAAAATCAAAATCCGCGTCGTTGAACGTTTCCGCCTGTAGGCCGGTATAAACATCGCCTTTGAACGCCAGAATCGCCTGGCGTGCATTATCCGGCGTAAAATGAGGCTGCCAGTCATGAAAACTCGTGGCGTTGAGATCCGCCAGTTTGTCGCTAATTCCCATCAGCCTGGAAATTTGCGGCGCCGAAAGCTGGCGGGCCTGTTGAATAAGCTGCTGGCTGTGATCCAACAGCTCCGGCTGGGTATAGCGGGTCGTGGCCAGCGGGCTTTGATAATCAAGCGTTTTTGCAGGTGAAATCAGAATCAGCATATTCAGTCCTTGCAGGGAATTTTCTGCGACTTTAGCAAAAAAACGCCGCAGAGTTGACCGATGGTTGCGATTGTCGGCTTAATCGCGCGATGCCGCCTCCCAGGTATCTGGCGCCAGTTGTGGTTCGATATCCGGGAAGCGCCGCGGATCAAACTGCGGTCTTACGCCCAGTTTCCGTTGTCGCAGATAATCGCCGGCGAGGGTATACACCACCGGTGAGAGCAACAAAATCGCCGTCAGATTGGTAATGGCCATACAGGCCATGATCATGTCAGCGAGCTGCCATATCAGCGGAAAACTGATAAGCGTACCGGCGATAACCATGCCAAGCGTCGCAAGGCGTAATAGCCAGATGGCCTTTGCGTTATGTAACCGCAGAAAAAACAGATTGTTCTCGGCGTAAATATAGTTGGCGACGATAGAACTGAACGCGAACAGAATGACGATAAGCGCGACAAAACTGGCGCCCCATTCACCGGTCAACGAAACCATTGCATGTTGGAGAAGCTGAATGCCTTCTGTTGACGAGTGGGACGCGTGATTCCCCGCCAGCAGGATAATCATCGCGCTGGCGGTACAGATGATAATGGTGTCGCTGAATACGCCAATCATTTGCACAATCCCCTGCGCGACAGGGTGAGGGGGATACGACGTTGCCGCTGCGGCCGCATTAGGCGTTGACCCCATTCCCGCTTCATTAGAGAACATCCCACGCTGAAAACCGCTGGTAATAGCCTGAGTGAGCGTATATCCGGCTGCGCCTGCCGCGGCTTCCTGCCAGCCAAATGCGCTTTTGACTATCGAGGCGATAACGCCAGGCATTTGCTCAATATGCCAGAGGCAAATGAACACTCTGCCGGCGACCCACAATAACGCGATGAGGGGAATCAGCCATTGCATCAGGCGGGCGACGCCTTTTATGCCGCGAATGATAATTAACAGGGCACAGAACGCCAGAGCAATGCCGGAGATAAGCGGCGGAATGTTGAAGGCGAAATGGAGCGCGCGTGAGACGGCATTCGCCTGCACGCTATTAAAAATCAACCCGTAGGCGACGAGCAGAAAGAGGGCGAAAACCACGCCCATCCAGCGCATTCCCAGCCCACGCGCCATATACCACGCCGGGCCGCCGCGGAACTGGCCTGTCGGGTCACGTTCTTTATAAAGCTGGGCAAGCGAACACTCGGCGAAGGAGGTCGCCATGCCAATGATGGCCGAGACCCACATCCAGAATACCGCGCCGGGACCGCCTGCGGCGATAGCCAGCGCCACGCCGGCCAGATTACCGCTGCCAATCCGCGCCGCGAGGCTGGTACACAGCGCCTGAAATGACGTCAGGCCGCCTGGCTGCGGGCTAAAGCTGCCTTTCAGACTGCGGCTAAATTGGCGAATATAACGAAATTGAATGAATCCGGTACGCCAGATAAATCAACATCCTGCGCCGAGCAGCAGGTAAATCATTACCGAGCCCCAGAGTATTTCGTTAATAAAACTGAAAAACTCAGGCATTAACGTCCCTCTTGTTGATGCCGTCACGCTTTGATGATCCTGTATAAGCGTGACCCATGATGTAGATGACCTTGTCAGACTAATATTAACGGCAGTTTACCATAAATACGGCGGTATCCTTTAATTGCGCATCAACCGTCGGCAGATACGCAAACAGTGCACAAGGGCAGCCAGGTGCATGTAGGCGGTTGCGCCGTGAGTGCGTCGTGTTATCATCAGGGTAGACCGGTTACATCCCCTAACAAGCTGTTTAAAGAGAAACTCTATCATGACGGACAAATTGACCTCCCTTCGTCAGTTCACCACCGTAGTGGCTGATACCGGAGATATCGCGGCAATGAAGCTGTACCAGCCGCAGGATGCTACAACTAACCCTTCTCTCATTCTTAACGCAGCGCAAATCCCGGAATATCGTAAGCTGATTGACGATGCTGTCGCCTGGGCGAAGCAGCAGAGCAGCGACCGCGCGCAGCAGGTTGTTGACGCGACCGATAAGCTGGCGGTGAATATTGGCCTGGAAATCCTGAAGCTGGTGCCGGGGCGTATTTCTACCGAAGTTGACGCGCGTCTGTCTTATGACACTGAAGCGTCTATCGCCAAAGCAAAACGTATCATTAAACTCTACAATGATGCGGGTATCAGCAACGATCGTATTCTGATCAAGCTGGCGTCCACCTGGCAGGGCATTCGTGCAGCCGAACAGCTGGAAAAAGAAGGCATCAACTGTAACCTGACGCTGCTGTTCTCCTTCGCGCAGGCGCGTGCGTGCGCCGAAGCGGGCGTCTACCTGATCTCGCCGTTCGTAGGTCGTATTCTTGACTGGTATAAAGCCAATACCGACAAGAAAGACTATGCGCCAGCTGAAGATCCGGGCGTGGTTTCCGTAACGGAAATCTACGAGTACTACAAACAGCATGGTTACGAAACCGTCGTTATGGGCGCAAGCTTCCGTAACGTAGGCGAAATTCTGGAGCTGGCGGGCTGCGACCGTCTGACTATCGCGCCGGCATTGCTGAAAGAACTGGCGGAAAGCGAAGGGGCGATTGAGCGTAAGCTCTCTTTCTCCGGCGAAGTCAAAGCGCGTCCGGAACGCATTACCGAAGCCGAGTTCCTGTGGCAGCATCACCAGGACCCTATGGCGGTTGACAAACTGGCGGATGGTATCCGTAAGTTTGCGGTAGACCAGGAAAAACTGGAAAAAATGATCGGCGATCTGCTGTAATCATTAACGCGTGGCCCTGATATGGGTCACGCTACCTCTTCTGAAACCTGTCTGTCCTTCCTTTCGCAGTGTATCATTCTGTTTAACGAGACTGTTTAAACGGAATAATTATGGATACCTTACGTATTGGCTTAGTTTCTATCTCCGACCGCGCTTCCAGCGGCGTTTACCAGGATAAAGGCATTCCTGCGCTTGAGGAGTGGCTCGCTTCTGCGCTGACCACGCCTTTCGAGGTCCAACGGCGCTTAATTCCTGATGAACAGGAAATTATCGAGCAAACGTTGTGTGAACTGGTCGATGAGATGAGCTGTCATCTGGTGCTGACCACTGGCGGTACCGGTCCGGCGCGTCGCGACGTCACGCCGGACGCGACCCTTGCCATCGCCGACCGTGAAATGCCAGGTTTTGGCGAGCAGATGCGCCAGATCAGCCTGCGCTTTGTGCCGACCGCCATTCTTTCCCGCCAGGTGGGCGTTATCCGTAAACAGGCGTTAATTCTTAATCTGCCTGGACAGCCAAAATCGATCAAAGAAACGCTGGAAGGCGTAAAAGCGGACGATGGCAGCGTTAGCGTGCCGGGCATTTTTGCGAGCGTGCCGTATTGCATACAGCTGCTTGACGGGCCGTATGTCGAAACCGCGCCGGAAGTGGTTGCCGCTTTCCGTCCAAAGAGCGCCAGACGTGAGAATATGTCGTCCTGACCGGAAAATACTGATAGTAGGGTTATTCCTCCCGGTGCGGGAGGAATAAAAGAGATTTAGTGCGCCTCGCCGATTGGCAGAATAGTGCGGCCAAATTGCTCGTTTAGCACTTCACCCATCGCCAGATAAATAGCGCTGGCGCCGCAAACCAGACCAACCCAGCCTGCGATATGGATAATGGCTTCGTTACCGGTGATATTGCCGACCGCCAGCAGAGCGAACAGTACGGTCAGGCTCAGGAAAACAAATTGCAGCGCGCGGGCGGCTTTCAGCGTACCGAAGAACATAAACAGCGTGAACACGCCCCACAGACCTAAATAAGCGCCGAGTAGCTGAGCGTCAGGCGCATCCGTCAGGCCCATTTTCGGCATCAGCAGGATAGCGACCAGCGTCAGCCAGAACGAACCGTAAGAGGTAAAGGCCGTTAAACCAAAGGTATTGCCTTTTTTATACTCCAGCAGACCGGCAAAAATTTGCGCGATACCGCCGTAGAAAATCCCCATCGCCAGAATAATACCGTCCAGGGCGAAAAAACCGGCATTGTGCAGGTTAAGCAGAATGGTGGTCATGCCGAAGCCCATCAGGCCCAGCGGTGCCGGATTAGCCAACTTAGTGTTGCCCATAATTCCTCAAAATCATCATAATTGAATGGTGAAATAGTTTCCCAGAATAACGAGTTCCGTATTCGGGGCGCGGCATAATAATCAGGGGGAAGAGGACTGTCTATGATCTAATAAGGGGGAAAAGAAAATATTTCCCCCAGTGAGGGCATTCACGCCTGAACGGCTGCCATCATTCGTCGCAGGCAGGCTATTTGCAACACTGCCGGAATAGTCACGCGATACGCGCTGCCGCTCATCGCTTTGACGCCGTTTAACGCCGCGCCGACCGGGCCGCCAAGACCTGCGCCGCGCAGCAATCCGTGGCCCAGGATGCTCATTGCGGCATGGGTACGCAAAATGCGGGTAAGCTGGGTGGAAAGCAGGTGGGAGACCCCTTTTGCCAGACTGCGATCTTTCATGAGCAGCGGCAGCAGTTCTTCCAGTTCAGAAACTTTGGCGTCTACGGCTTGCAGAAATTCCTGCTTATGCGCCGCGTCCATCTTCTGCCAGGTATGACGTAAAAAATGCTCCAGCAGTTGCTGTTCTATTTCAAACGTCGACATGCTTTTATCTGCTTTGAGTTTTAGCCGTTTTGCGACATCCAGCAGAATCGCGCGGTACTGTTTTCCGTGTCCGCGCAATTTGTTGGCGATACTGTCGCCGCCGTAATGCTGAAACTCGCCGGCAATGAGCTGCCAGTTACGGCGGTGTTGCTCCGGGTGACCTTCCATCGCTTTGAACAGTTCGTTATGACTAAGGACGCTCGACAAGCGAGCCTTGCCCTTTTCGTTATGCGTCAGCAAACGGGCGAAATCGGCGAGTTGTTCTTCGCTACAATGCTGAAGAAAGTCTAAATCCTCGTCGTGTAAATAGGTGACGTTCATTTTCAGTCTGGCTTTTGGAATAGAAATAACAGCGATTAATCGTCGCCAATGACTTTAAGTCTCGCCATATCGGAAGAATTTACCGTATGGCCTGAGAAGGTAATCTTTGATACGCAGCGTTTGTTGTCGTTATCGCTATTAATATTGATCCAGCCTGTTGTCTGGCCCTCTTTGATTGAGGAAGGGACGTTCAGGCTTTGGCTGGCGCTACGCGCAGTTTTAAAATAGACGGATGCGCCGCTAAGTTCGATGTCGCCGTGATCCGCCGTGAGTTGAATGCGCTTCACGATGCGGCAGACGGGAATTTTCAGCGTGAGATCGTTCGTTTCATTTCTGGGCATGGCAATAACACCCAGTATTTTATGGTCGTTCGCGTGCGCGACGCTACTTAACGCCAGGCCGAAAAGCAGGCTGGCGGAAATCGTTAACACAGATCGCATGAAATTTCTCTTTGACGGGTTCAATAAGCAATTACCGTCTATCATACTCTGCTCATGGCAACGATTCAGTTTTGTAATCTTTTCTTTTTATTACAATTTTTCTGTGAATGGTATTCGTTTTTTAATTTATTTCATGAATATTTATCTGTCTGGTTTTCCATCGCGCCCTCTCGTCACTAAAAAATTTTTTCATCTCCCCCTTGATGACGTGGGTTACGACCCCATCTTGTAGTCAACCGCAGTGGTGAGTCTGAAAAAAAACGATTCAGGGTAGTTGAAACCGCACGTTTCGCCCTTATTACAGATTCACAACCACATGATGACCGAATTTTTAGTGGAGACGTTTAGATGGGTAAAATTATTGGTATCGACCTGGGTACTACCAACTCTTGTGTAGCGATTATGGATGGAACGCAGGCACGCGTGCTGGAGAACGCCGAGGGCGATCGCACTACGCCTTCTATCATTGCTTATACCCAAGATGGTGAAACTCTGGTTGGTCAGCCGGCTAAACGTCAGGCAGTGACAAACCCGCAAAACACCCTGTTTGCGATTAAACGCCTGATTGGCCGCCGCTTCCAGGACGAAGAAGTTCAACGTGACGTTTCTATCATGCCGTACAAAATCATCGGCGCCGACAACGGCGACGCATGGCTTGATGTGAAAGGTCAGAAAATGGCGCCGCCGCAGATTTCTGCCGAAGTGCTGAAGAAAATGAAGAAAACGGCTGAAGATTATCTGGGCGAACCGGTAACTGAAGCGGTTATCACCGTACCGGCTTACTTTAACGATGCGCAGCGTCAGGCAACCAAAGATGCTGGTCGTATCGCGGGGCTGGAGGTTAAACGTATCATCAACGAACCGACTGCCGCAGCGCTGGCTTACGGTCTGGATAAAGAAGTCGGCAACCGTACTATCGCGGTTTACGACCTCGGTGGTGGTACTTTCGATATCTCTATTATCGAAATCGACGAAGTTGATGGCGAAAAAACCTTTGAAGTTCTGGCAACCAACGGTGATACCCACCTGGGTGGTGAAGACTTCGATACCCGCCTGATCAACTACCTCGTTGACGAGTTTAAGAAAGATCAGGGCATTGACCTGCGTAACGATCCGCTGGCCATGCAGCGCCTGAAAGAAGCCGCAGAAAAAGCCAAAATCGAGCTGTCTTCTGCGCAGCAGACCGACGTGAACCTGCCGTACATTACCGCAGATGCCACCGGTCCGAAACACATGAACATCAAAGTGACTCGTGCGAAACTGGAAAGCCTGGTTGAAGATCTGGTGAACCGTTCTATCGAGCCGCTGAAAGTCGCACTGCAGGACGCTGGCCTGTCCGTGTCTGATATCAACGACGTGATCCTCGTTGGCGGTCAGACCCGTATGCCAATGGTGCAGAAAAAAGTGGCTGAGTTCTTTGGTAAAGAGCCGCGTAAAGACGTTAACCCGGACGAAGCTGTGGCTATCGGCGCAGCGGTACAGGGCGGCGTGTTGACCGGTGATGTGAAAGACGTACTGCTGCTGGACGTTACCCCGCTGTCTCTGGGTATCGAAACGATGGGTGGCTTGATGACTCCGCTTATCACCAAAAACACCACCATCCCGACCAAGCACAGCCAGGTGTTCTCTACTGCGGAAGACAACCAGTCTGCGGTAACCATCCATGTGCTGCAGGGTGAGCGTAAGCGTGCGTCTGATAACAAATCTCTGGGTCAGTTCAACCTGGATGGCATCAACCCGGCGCCGCGCGGTATGCCGCAGATCGAAGTCACCTTCGATATCGATGCTGACGGTATCCTGCACGTCTCCGCGAAAGATAAAAATAGCGGTAAAGAGCAGAAGATCACTATCAAGGCGTCTTCTGGTCTGAACGAGGAAGAAATTCAGAAAATGGTTCGCGATGCAGAAGCGAACGCTGAATCCGACCGTAAGTTCGAAGAGCTGGTTCAGACCCGTAACCAGGGCGACCATCTGCTGCACAGCACCCGTAAGCAGGTTGAAGAAGCAGGCGATAAACTGCCGGCTGATGACAAAACCGCTATCGAGTCTGCCCTGAACGCGCTGGAAACTGCCCTGAAAGGCGAAGATAAAGCCGCTATCGAAGCGAAAATGCAGGAACTGGCGCAGGTTTCCCAGAAACTGATGGAAATCGCTCAGCAGCAACATGCGCAGCAGCAGGCTGGCTCCGCTGACGCTTCTGCAAACAACGCGAAAGATGACGACGTTGTCGACGCTGAGTTTGAAGAAGTAAAAGATAAAAAATAATCGCCCTTTGAACGGGTAATTACTGGCACGGGCGAAGAGGTTTCCTCTCCGCCCGTGTATGCATGTTAAGGGCAGATAAAAAGAGATGGCGAAAAGAGATTACTACGAGATTTTAGGCGTTTCCAAAACAGCGGAAGAGCGTGAAATCAAAAAGGCGTATAAGCGCCTGGCCATGAAATATCATCCGGACCGCAATCAGGGTGATAAAGAGGCCGAAGCTAAGTTTAAAGAGATTAAAGAAGCCTACGAAGTGCTGACCGATGCGCAAAAACGCGCAGCCTACGATCAGTATGGTCACGCCGCGTTTGAACAAGGCGGTATGGGCGGCGGATTTGGCGGCGGCTTTAATGGCGGCGCTGATTTCAGTGATATCTTTGGTGACGTTTTTGGCGATATCTTTGGCGGCGGGCGTGGTCGCCAACGTGCGGCGCGTGGGGCTGATTTGCGTTATAACATGGATCTCACCCTGGAAGAAGCGGTGCGTGGCGTGACCAAAGAGATCCGTATTCCGACGCTGGAGGAGTGCGACGTTTGCCACGGCAGCGGCGCGAAAGCTGGTACGCAACCGCAAACCTGTCCGACCTGTCATGGTTCTGGTCAGGTACAGATGCGCCAGGGATTCTTTGCTGTACAGCAGACCTGCCCACACTGTCAGGGCCGCGGTACGCTGATCAAAGATCCGTGCCATAAATGTCACGGTCATGGGCGTGTTGAAAAGAGTAAAACTCTGTCCGTTAAAATCCCGGCGGGCGTGGATACCGGCGATCGTATTCGTCTGGCAGGCGAGGGCGAAGCGGGCGAGCATGGCGCACCGGCAGGCGACTTGTACGTTCAGGTCCAGGTGAAACAACACCCTATTTTCGAGCGTGAAGGCAATAATCTTTATTGCGAAGTGCCGATCAACTTTGCGATGGCGGCGCTGGGCGGTGAAATTGAAGTGCCGACGTTAGATGGTCGTGTGATGCTGAAAGTACCGAGCGAAACACAAACGGGCAAGCTGTTCCGTATGCGCGGCAAAGGCGTGAAGTCCGTACGCGGTGGCGCGCAGGGCGATTTGCTGTGCCGTGTGGTGGTTGAAACGCCGGTCGGTCTGAGCGAAAAACAGAAGCAATTGCTAAAAGATCTTCAGGAAAGTTTTGGCGGCCCGACGGGAGAGAAAAACAGCCCGCGTTCAAAAAGCTTCTTTGACGGCGTGAAAAAATTCTTTGACGATTTGACTCGCTAATCTTTTTCCCGTTGTATTTTTCTTCAGCCCGGGTGTATATCCGGGCTTTTTTCTGCCTGTACGCGCCCAGGCTTCTGTTAAACGCATCGTATCCTCTCATTTGTTGATATTTTGTTTTTACTGATAAACAAATTGATGTTAATCAGCAGTTTTGTATACGCTTATTCTTTAAAAAAACGTGATGTGATGACATTAATGATTGCTTTTTTAGATGCTGTGAATTGATTTATCTTGAGTATTATCTATATTGCTTTTTTTAGTTTCCGGAGGCAGACAGCGAATGGGATCGAAAGGTGCCAACAAGAGCTTTGATTATAATTTAATCAAAATTCTTGACGCTGTTATTTTGTCAGGAAATGCGGCTATGGCGGCAAAAAAGTTAGGCATTACACCGGCTGCCGTTTCTCTGGCGTTAAAGCGCCTGCAGAGTTATTACCCGGAAGAACTGTTTAGCAGAGGGAAAGGCGGGCTCATCCCCACAGCTAAGGCTGTCGACATTCACCAAAATTTCAGTCAGGTGATGAAACTGGTGGATGACACATTTCTCTGTAATAGCAAAAAAGATGAAGCGTTCCAGATAACGTTATTAGGCAGTGATATTGTTGAAAGCTATTATCTTTCTCAGCTCTATAACAGCGATATATTTGACCGTATTTTGATAAATCATTTCACTGTCAGAAATATGAGTCGGGAGCATATCAGCGAACTTCTGTTTACTGCGCAAGGCGATCTGTTGATTAGTGCCGAACCTTTGCTGGAGTCCGGCATAGAGAATCAAATTATTGATAGTTTTAAATCATTTGTTTGTATCTGTAGCAGTAAACACATGCTGAGTACCCTCTCACAACTGTCGCTACATCATTTTTATTCTTCGCGTCATGCGTTATATCAGCCGGGGATGGGGGCTTCAGTGATATATCATGATAGCGAATTATTTAAGGATGATCTTTACTATACTGGCAGGCGTATTGTCGGCTATCGCAGTGATTCGCTTAACGGTTTGATGAGCATGATCGAACGAACCTCATTGATTGCATTGATGCCTTTGAAATTAGCGCTTTTTTATAAAAATCATCGTAAATATGACATTAAATTTATTCAGCCTCCGCCCGAACTGGCTTTGAAGTCAGTTCAGGTCTATGCATCCTGGAATAAAAATAGTAGAAATATATCGACGATTAATGAGATGGTAAGTATGTTACAAACACTTTCCTCCTTCCGTCGCTAATACACCTCATTTTTACGCTTTGATTTAATATGGTTTTAAATGATGTGCTTTGATTTTTACCCTCCTGACAGGGCGCTTACACTCCTTGTGTTAATTATTCATTTATAATGATTTCGGAGTGTTAAAATGTCTATTCCCAACCATGTGTCGACAACGGAAGTTGTGCTATTGGAGCTAGAGATCTTACTCACTATTATTTCGATTGGCGCGTGGGGAGGCTTTGTCAGCTATCTTTTACGCAAAGATAAGACAGAATATAATAGTTCTCATGAAAGTATTAAATATTGCTTAACGCAGATCGTGATTTCCTGCTTCACCAGTTTCTTGTTAAGCGCGATTGCGATCGAAAAAGAATGCAGTTTCAACATTGTTCTGTTGGCGGCAGGCTTAGGCGGTGTTTTCGCGAGTCCGATCTTAAAGATTCTTGGGCGGCGGATTAAAAAAATTATCGAAGGTAATAATTCAGATTAATTATCATTTGCAGTATCAGGCTCATCCGTGAGCCTTTTACGCGTCTTTTTTCAGCCTGGTCTAGGTCACTCTATTCTTGATCCAGCCATAAATAAATTGTTCGTTATTGTGGTTTTTCTCAGCAACGTTTAAGTAGTACGTGCCCTGACTGCAATTGAGGGCTTTCACCAAAACGGCTTCCCCTTCCTGGCCTCGCTAGGCCAAATAATGTTCGAGAGCGGCAAGCGTCCGCGGGCCAATATTGCCATCCACATGAATATCCGGGTAGCGTTTACCTTCGTGATTAAAGACGTTCAACCAGCGTTGCAGCCACGCGCTGGGGTGGTAAGCGCCTATGTTGACTGCCGCATTGCACAGCTCGAAGGAGACTGGCCACGATAGCGTCGAGATGACGTCAAAACCTGGTTTTATCCAGTAATCCTCTTCGAGAATCGCGTAGGCTTCAGCGTGGGTCAGATCCCGCATATCGCCAGCATAGCCATGCGCTCGCGCCGTGGCTTCGGTAATGCCCCAATGGGTGGCGCCGCCTTTATCTTTAGGGTTAAATACGTAACCGCCTTCAAGCGCAATAATTCCATCTATAATTGGATTCATCTTCCCTTTCCTTCGCTTAGTGAATATGCAGATACATGAGAGAACCTAACGTTACTGAAAATACGGTCGTCAGGGCGGCGATGGTTTGCCGTACAATCTGTTTTTTTCTTCCCTTTGTTTCGCTATCCGTCGCGATAATGGTGATATCACTATTAACTTTGAGGCCTTGTCTTGGAATGGTAATAAAAAGATCGTTAATACCAAGCGCTTTAAGGTCACGTCTGATTAAATAGAGAATCTGCGTTAGATTTGCATCATTAACATAATGGCTTCGACTTCCCCATAACGCAGTGGTTATTTTTTGTCGCTCGATAATCTCCAGATGAGCATTCTCGATGATGAAACTGAGACATTTGGCTCTCATCGCAGTCATTTTAATAACCTGTGAATTTGAGACCGTCCTCAGTTCATATTTACCTTCATTGTAAATGCAATTGCTATTAATGATATAAGTTCTCATAACGTCTTCCTTTAGAAATGTACATCCTGGTTGTCTGTGGTGACTATATTGTATGAGAAATGTCTTAATCCAATAAATGTCACTGGTTTTATTGTATTGTCATTGTCTATAGCGAGTGTAATCACATTATTTCATTGTAATTAAATGATATTTAATTACATGATAAATGATATTTACTATGTTCTCACCAGAACGGAGTAAGCGGGCGCTGAGAGGTGTTGTTTTCTCTTCGTTAGACGGTGTTGTTAACCTCATTTTTATGATTTTTATATCATCTAAAAAGATGATGTTTTGTGATTAGCTATTTTTTATGCCTGTAACGATTATGGACCCCGCAGAACGAGCTGCGACAATTTTGAAACGTAAAAGGAAATTTGAAAATGGCTACAAGCAAACTGATTCAAGGCGATACAATTACTGAAACTACTCATGCAGCGAATGGTTTTGATCCTGCAACAAGCGATGATAAAATAAGCTATACTTCCGCTCGTGTTGCGAAACCGGTATACAATAAATATAAAAATTCCACGACTAAACCGAAGGTATTCGGTTATTACACCGACTGGTCACAGTATGACAGCCGTCTGCAAGGCAATATGTCCCAACCGGGCCGTGGTTATGATTTAACCAAAGTTTCACCGACGGCTTATGACAAACTGATTTTTGGCTTTGTTGGCATCACCGGTTTCAGAAAAATTGATACAGAAGACCGCGATGTCGTAGCAGAAGCGGCAGCGCTGTGCGGCAAAGTGAAATATGAGCCGACCTTCCTCGACCCATGGGGCGACTTCCAGTCTTATATCAACCTCGGCTTTGATGTCAGCGGCTGGGATGTGGATCCGAAGACTGTAACTCAGTCTAACGCCAAGGGTCTGCTGGGCGCGCTGCGTGATATGCAGGCAAAAGCGAAAGCCGCAGGTCACACGCTGGCGCTCTCCATGAGTATCGGCGGCTGGAGCATGAGTAACGGGTTCCACGAAACCGCCGCTTCTGACTCTTCTCGTAAAATCTTCGCCAAAGGCGTGGTGAAACTGTTCAAACAGTTCCCGATGTTCAGCGAAGTGGATATTGACTGGGAATACCCGAACAATGAAGGGGCGGGCAACCCGTTTGGTCCGGAAGATGGCGCTAACTACGCGCTGCTGATTGCCGAACTGCGTAAACAGCTGGATTCCGCGGGTCTGAGCAATGTGAAGATCTCTATTGCCGCTTCTGCTGTCACTACTATTTTTGACTATGCGAAAGTAAAAGATCTGATGGCTGCCGGCCTGTATGGCATCAACCTGATGACCTATGACTTCTTCGGTACGCCGTGGGCGGAAACGCTGGGCCACCACACCAACCGCAAAGCGCTGGAAGAGGGCGGCTGGGCTGTCGAAACTATCGTTGATCACCTGCTGGCAGAAGGTTTCTCCGCTGACCGTATCAACATCGGTTATGCCGGCTATACCCGTAACGCTCGTCAGGTAGAAATTGAATCCCTGTCGCCGCTGAAAGGTTCTTACAACCCAGGTTCAGGCCCTACTACCGGTTCCTTCGAATCCGGCACCAGCGAATGGTATGACGTCATTTATAGCTACCTGGATCTGGAAAACCAGAAAGGCCGTAACGGTTTCAACGTTTACACCGACCAGGTCGCTGATGCTGACTACCTGTATAGCCCGGAATCCAAACTGTTTTTATCCCTGGATACGCCGCGTACTGTCAAAGCAAAAGGCGAATATGCAGCGAAACTGGGCCTGGGCGGCGTGTTTACCTGGACTATCGATCAGGACAACGGCGTGCTGGTTAACGCCGTGCGTGAAGGTCTGGGTTATGAAATCGAATCTGAAGTTATCGATATGGAACCGTTCTACTTTGAAGGTATCAATGTAGAAAAAGATGAAGAGCAGAGCGACAGCGACGACGCGCAGAAGGTCAACCACGCGCCGAAAGCGGCGATTGAACTGATGGTTGTAGGCGGATCTACGGTACAGCTGTCTGGCGCAGGTTCTTCTGATGAAGATAACGATGAGTTGTCCTTTAGCTGGGGCGTGCCTTCTCAAATCGATGTGGCAGACAAAACGGCAGAAATCATTGAGGTTGTGGTACCGGAAGTTAGCGAAAAAACAGCCTTTCAGTTCACCCTGTTTGTACGCGACTGCTACAACGAACCGTCCTCTCAACAGCGCTTTGTTCTGACGGCTGTGCCTGCGCTATCTCAGGTTCAACCGGAACCGGAAGAGGAAGAAGAGATTATCGTTCCTGTACCGGACGAGGAAGAAGAGACCACGCCGGCTGAGGATGATACGCCAGCAGATGACAAAACGTCACCTTACGCGCAGTGGGATGCTTCTACCGTTTATGGCGCAAACTGGGGTTCTTTCGAAATCGTTAGCTGGAAAGGCCATAACTATCAGGTGAAATGGTGGTCTATGGGCAACCAGCCTGACCTGAACTGCGGTGTCGGCGGTGCATGGACCGATCTTGGCGCTTACTAATACACGGTATTAAGCCGATGTATTGGGCTTCATGATTCAAGCCCCGGTTTACCGGGGCTTTTCTCCACCAGGGACAGAGGAAGAGTAGACCATGACCATTTCCATTCACGCCAGCGCATTTGACGTCAACAGCTGGTATCAAAAAATTACCTTAACTTTCATCAATGAGAGCGGTAATGCGGTCGATATGAACCATGCCGCAATATCATTCACGGCTTCCGGGCACATCGATCCATGGGGAAATAGCGGCGGTACGCTCAAAGGGAACCTGCCGCTTACGCTGAATGATAGTTCGTATGGCACGCTGGAAACTAACAACATCATCATTAATAACAGCGATGCATTACTTCTTCAGCCGGGCGAACGCGGGACGCTCTCTTTCAGCCTCGCGGCGACGCAGGTGCCGGTAAAAATGTCCGCCATCACCTTGACGCTGGCGTCATCGTCATCCGAAGACGCAGAGTCTGCAACCCCATCCGATCAGGAGACGCCAGCGATACCCGCCGCAGACGAACAACTCGCCGAACCCGATGTGCCGGAAAAGGACAATGATCTTCAGGAACACGGCCTTACGCTTAACGTTAGCGAGTTGAATACCGCAAGTTGGTATCAACGCGTCACCTTTACGCTGACCAACCTCTACGCCCAGGCGGTAGATCTCAATCAGCTTCAACTGAATTTTACGGCCAGCGCGCACCCCGATCCCTACAGCCCGTTTCAGGGAACAATGCTGGGGAATCAGGCCGTGACGCTGGCCAGCGATGGGGGATGGCCCATCGAGAAGAATACCATCACCATTAATCATGACGGCGCGCTGATGCTGGCGGCGGGGGATACCGCCGAATTACAGTGCTATCTGGCCGCCACGCAGACGCCAGTTGCCATCAGCGATTTGAACGCGACGTTGGCCCATGATCCTGCCCGTCAGGGAAAAGTTTGCGTTCATTTTCCTGCCATGACGCAGACCGTGGCGCTCAAACCGGTGATTGAGCTGCTGTTTCCTGCCGGCGAAACCCGGCGCTTTGTCGGTGAGTGGGGAGAGGTTATGACAATAGGCGATCTTAGCGCAGGAACGTATCGGCTTACCGTACCGGTACTGGCGAATGATGAGATGCAAATCGCGCCAGTCGAGTCCTCTTTTACCGTTACGCTGCAATCCGGCGATGCCGCCGCGCAGGTCCAGGTATCCTGTCTGCCAATTGTCCGTTATGCCAGCGCGCGTCTGATGATTGACGCCCCTGCGCTTGGTAATGCGAAATTGACCGTTGAGATCGCCGATGTTACACAAGCGGATGAGCGTACCGTCACGCTGATCGCCAACCAACCGCAGTTAATCACCCGGCTACTGGCGGGGCATCATTATACGGTCAATCTGCAGCCTGCGATGATTAATAACCGCTTTATAGCGGCACCCATACAGCTTACGGGTTTTATCCTTGCTTCGGCGCAGGTTGCCGAGGTTGCTGTCGCTTACCAACAGTCAGCGCTCGACACGGCGAGTTTCGTGACGGTGGATGCCACTATACTGGGTCTGCCAGATGGCGTCGCGCCGCAGCGTTATCTGTTCAGTAGCGGTAAATATCAATACTCATTAATGCTGGAGAGCGGCAGCGATCGGCAGACGTTGGCATTACGCTTTGCGCCCGGGCTGTATGATGTTCAGACGGACGATATTTTCATCGACAGCGTGCCGTGGCGTTGTGAACAGGCCGGGCCGCTACGGTTGTTGCAAAAGGTCAACCATGTGGCGCTGGAGTTTCTGCCCGGCGTGACGCTACAGGTAAAAGGTTGGCCTGATTACCTTGCTCATGGCGGCGTGACGGTTAACGCGCCAGAGACGGTTTCTCTTTATCGCGATATACCGTTTAGCGCGTTGTTTAAATACGATGGTTTTGACGGCGGCGGCGATCCGGTTCCGGCCGCGGAGGTTGACGTGAACGGGGATGGTTTTCTGGATTACGCGACGTTACCGATCCATAAAACCGTTGCGCTGGTGCGCCAGATAGAAAAAGAAGCCGGGCGTAGCGTCATGCCGGTAATGGTCATTTATACCGCGAATGCCAGCGGCGGTAGCGCGCTGGCGGATTTACAGGATGCGCAAAAGCTACGTAACCATTTTGGTAACTTTATTACCCAGTGTCTGGCGGCGCAGTCATACAAAGATGAGACGCATCCTGTCCCGGCCACCTTTGTGCTTACCCGGATTTTCTCGGGGCGCTACAGCAAGGACCGTATGGCTATACCGTAGTACGGCAAAAAAACAGTGTGCCGGTGAATGCCCAACTGGCGGCGGCGATACAAGCATTACCGGCGATGGCTGGCTTTATCGTGCCTTCGTTGCCGACGTTTAGCGACGATCTCTACGGCTATATTCAGGCGGTGAACTATCTTGTTCGTCAGTTTGCCCCGGATGTGGCTTTTGGCTGGCAGACGAATGTCTGGGCGACAGGAACGGCGGACTGGGTGCTGCGCGATACCGCTGATCCGGTAGCTGAAGGGCAGGCGATCGCCGGATTTATTCATGAACTGGGCGTTTATAGCGGAGAATATGCGCCGGACTTTATTGCGTTTGATAAATTTGAGCGTGACTGTTTCAGTCCTGATGCGCTTGCCCACTATGGCTGGAATGCGACATGCTGGCTTAATTACCTGGCGATGGTCAAACAGGTGACGAAAGCGCTGCTGACGCCCGCCATGCTGTGGCAAATCCCTGGCGGCCATATGCCTACAGTAGAAGAGGGCGTCAGTAAAATCAGCGCTGCGCACTTTGCATCCGGCGGAACCTTTTTTATGGGTGACGCCCGTATTGGCAGCGATCCTGACACGCTCTCTTTGCAGCTACTCAATACGGCCTTAAATAGCGCGACTTACGGCGTCCCGACCGTCGGCGACTTTTTACGTAAAGGTAAAGGGTATGACTGGGGCCAGATGCAGGCGCTGAACCTACCGGACTTTAACGTCTTTTCGATCTTATGGGGCGGTGGTTCTACTATCAGTATTACGACAATCCATTCTAACGGTGAAGACGGCGGCTGGCTGGCGGATAAAATGGTAGAGTATTATGCTGCCCCTCGCTATTTCAGATAATATCACTGCTTATTTGCATTAATCTGGACTATTAGTTTGAGATTCGAAGGCGCGTTCTTTCGAATCTCTTTTCCTGCGCCCCCTGACCTCTCATTCTTTATGCGTAATTTGTTATTAATTTTCTGTAATCATTTTGTATTAAGAATTGTCTTAATCTTAAAAATATTGCGTATTAGTGCGTTGTGAATACAGAAATACTGCATAGCGATGTTATTTATTATTAATTTAAGTACTTTTTGAGAGGTTATACTGTGACGCTACATTGAGTAGACAACCGTTAATGAAAAAAATGATGAACGACGCTTTTGCTAAAGATAATAATGAGAATTCATTACACTCTTTTCTTTTTTCTCAGCAGGCTAAACCTCACGCGGCAATTGATGCCTTATTTTCGGCCTTGTTGCCATTTGGTCAACCGTTTACGCTGGGTATCGGCGATGAGTTTTATTTACAGGCAAACGATGAACACTACATTGTATTACTGGAGTCAGGCGTTGTTTCTTTCTGTCATGATGACAAACGACTCCATATATCTTCATCGTTTGCGCCATCGGTCGTGGGTATGGTTGACAGCTATGGCGCTACCTATAACGTCCCCGCGCGACCGGAACACTTTTTGCTCGCAGAAACGGTTTGTACCGGTAGATTTGTTCGCCTGCCGGATTTTATAAAAATCGCCGATGAATGCGATTTGTGGCACGACGTGGCCCGTTGTCTGGCTTACCGTCTGATGGTGATGAGCGCGCGCGATCGTGAATTAGTCGGCGTCGATTCTTATCTGAAAGTTCGGGCGCTGCTGACTGAAATCTGGGCTTATCCACAGGCCTACCGGGAAAGCATTATCGTGTTGAATTTTATTCAACGGCGTACCGGGATATCGCGCAGTCGGACCATGAAGATTCTGTCTGAACTAAAAAAAGGCGGGTATATCCATATTGATAATGGGCGGCTGACGGCGCTCGGAAAACTGCCAGTGGCGTATTAATGCACTATCCGCAACGATATATTTACATATCTCGACTGAATTTGCCTGGTATCGTTAATAGAATGTTTTACTGAAGGTTGTTATGAAAGCTATTTTTAAAAAGTCAATATGGCTAAAGGAGATAGGCCGAACGACTGGTGTAAAGTTAATATAAAACAACATGTTATGCCTGGTCCTATAAAACCAAATGTCGATGATTGCAACTTGCCGTTGGCTTGCTAATAATTAATAACATCGTTATCTCATTATAACGTAAAGATTAACTCACGACGTTGAGTGGCTGTTTTATTGCCTCTGACATTTATATCAGAACAAGAAGACACTTTTTTTCGCATAAGAAAAAGTCGTGATATTGCTGTGAAGAAATATCAGCAGCCGTTTCGTTAAAAAATCTGATTACCCTCATTTTTATATTTAAAAGGAGCTTGAATGAAAAAGCCTGTACTAGCATTAATGGTCTCTGCAATTGCCTTTGGCGGAATGTTGTCCACCGCGCAAGCGGATACTACAACCGTCACTGGCGGTACGGTAAATTTTGTCGGACAGGTCGTTGACGCTGCCTGTTCTGTTTCCGCTGATTCTGTCGATCAGACCGTGACATTAGGCCAGGTTCGCGCCAGTAAATTAACCGAGGCCGGTATGGTGGCGAATCAAAAAGAAGATTTCACCATCAAACTGGAAGACTGCGATACTCAGACCAGCCAGAATGCGGCGGTGATTTTTAATGGCCAACAGGACGCAAACCAGCCGGGGTCGCTGGCGAATACCGCTGGGGCAGGTTCGGCGACGAATGTGGCATTACAACTTTATGGACCAGATGGCCAGGCGCTGAATATCGGTGAATCGTCCAGTACTGTTACCTTGAACGATGGCGAAAACGTTATTCCGCTTAGCGTGGATTATATCGCTACCGGTACGGCGACTGCCGGTAATGTTACCGCGACGGCGACATTTAGCATGGTTTATTCCTGATTCCTTATCGGGATTTTTTTCTCGTCTGTTGGGAGGCGAGAAAGGGGCGTTACGCGCGTCACTGCGCGTAACAAACCGACGGCATCAGGATATTACGCAGATGAAAAAAAACGTACCGATTTTCCTTCGATTATTGCTACTGCTGTCGGCGGCCGGCCTGTCGTTTGCCGCGCAGGCGGGAGGCATTGCGCTGGGCGCGACCAGAGTGATTTATCCGCAGGGAAGTAAGCAAACCTCCTTGCCGATTATTAATTCTTCTGCCAGCAATGTTTTTTTAATTCAGTCATGGGTCGCCAATGCCGATGGTTCACGCTCGACGGATTTTATCATTACGCCGCCTCTCTTTGTGATCCAGCCTAAAAAAGAAAATATATTACGTATTATGTATGTCGGGCCGTCATTACCGACCGATCGCGAAAGCGTATTTTATTTAAACAGTAAAGCGATACCCTCTGTCGATAAAAATAAATTGACCGGCAACTCCCTGCAAATTGCGACGCAAAGCGTGATTAAGCTATTTATCCGCCCGAAAAATCTGGCGGAGGCGCCAGCTCATGCCCCGTCGACGCTTCGCTGCCGTAACGAGCGCGGCCAGCTAACGATTACTAACCCTTCGCCGTACTACGTTTCGATGGTTGAACTGTACAGCGCGGGGAAAAAACTGCCGAATACTATGGTTCCGCCGAAAGGCGCGATCACTCTCCCGGCGACGCCCGGCCAGGTATCTTTGCGCACGGTAAACGATTTTGGCGCAACGACGCCAGCACGCGTTTGTCCAGCTTCATGATGTTATGCGTAATCAGCTTTTCATGACGCGATATTACTCCAGCGTAACTAAACCCGTATTAACCCCGCTGGCGTTGGCTATCGCATTGGCGCCTGCGCCGGGGTGGGCGGAAAACTATTTCAACCCGGCATTTCTGTCTGACGACCCGTCTGCGGTGGCCGACCTATCGACCTTTTCCCGTAATGCCCAGGCGGCGGGGATGTATCGCGTTGACGTTTACCTGAACAATACGTTTCTCGCGACCAGAGACATTGCCTTCCAGGCGGTGAAAACGACGGGAAAAAGCGCGCCCACCGATGACAGCGGATTACGCGCCTGCCTGACGCCTGAAATGCTTAAAAATATGGGGGTAAACACCGGGGCGTTTCCACTGTTGGCGAAGGCGGCGGCGGGAAGTTGCCCGGATCTCGCCAGTGCGATACCGGCCGCCCGGACCCGCTTTGATTTTGCGCAGCAACGTCTCGACATTAGCATCCCGCAGGCGGCGATGGTTGCCAGCGCCAGAGGCTATATCCCACCGAAATACTGGGATGAAGGTATTAATGCGTTGCTATTGAATTACACCTTTACCGGCGCGAATAGTCAGGATCGGAGCCCAGGCGGCAGTGCGGAGAACAGCTATTTTCTTGGATTGAATAGCGGCCTTAATCTGGGGGCCTGGCGGTTACGCGACTACTCCACATGGAACGCGAATAGCGGCGATCAGAATAGCGACAGCGACTGGCAGCACATCAGTACTTATCTGGAACGTGATGTGGTCTTTTTGCAGGGAGAACTGACGGCAGGCGATAGTTATACCCCCTCCGCATTATTCGACAGCCTTCCTTTTCGCGGGCTACAACTGGCGTCTGACGACAATATGTTGCCAGACAGCATGAAGGGCTTCGCACCGACCATTCACGGCATTGCCAGAAGCAACGCGCAAGTGACCATTCGGCAAAACGGCTACATCATTAATCAGCGCTATGTGCCGCCCGGGGCATTTACTATTAATGATCTCTATCCTACCGCCGCCAGCGGCGATTTGACTGTGGAAGTCAAAGAGTCCGACGGTTCTATTAATCGCTATAACGTGCCCTATTCCGCCGTGCCGATTCTACAACGAGAAGGGCGGCTGAAGTATGCGGCGACGGTGGCGGAGTATCGTAGCGAGAGTAGTCAAAAAGAGAAGGTGAAATTCAGTCAGGCGACCTTGATATGGGGGTTACCGCATGGTTTTACGCTGTATGGCGGAACACAACTTTCCAGTCATTATCACGCGCTGGCGATCGGCAGCGGCGCAAATCTGGGCGACTGGGGCGCGGTGTCGCTGGATGTCACCCAGGCTACCAGTACGCTGGCGGATAATAACACCTACCAGGGGCAATCGCTGCGTTTCCTGTATGCCAAATCGCTTGCACAGTCAGGAACCAATTTACAGCTTATGGGCTATCGCTATTCAACCTCGGGCTTTTACACGTTGGATGATACCACGTGGAAACGGATGAGCGGCTATGACGATGACAGTCGGACTGACAGCGATAAAAGCAGGCCGGAATGGGCGGATTATTACAACCTTTATTACACCAGGAGGGGGAAAGTACAACTCGATATCAATCAACAGCTAGGCGGGTTGGGATCGCTTTTTATTACCGGCAGCCAGCAAAGTTACTGGCACACTGATGAAAAGGATTCTTTGTTGCAGGTGGGATACAGCGATACGCTGGCGGGGATTGCATGGAGCGTTTCTTACAACAATAACAAATCCGCAGGCGATGCGGAGCGCGATCAAATTTTCGCGCTGAATATCTCGGTGCCGCTAAGTCAATGGCTGCAACACGATGATGAAGTCACGCGCCATCACAATGTTTACGCTACCTTTAGCACCAGTACGGACAAACAGCATAACGTTACGCAGAATGCGGGCCTTAGCGGCACACTGCTGGACGAAAACAATCTTAGTTACAACATACAACAAGGTTATCAGAATCACGGTATTGGCGAAAGCGGCGCCGCTAGCCTGGAATACGATGGCGCGAAAGGCAACGCCAATATTGGCTATAACGTTAGCGATAACGGCGATTACCAGCAGGTGAATTATGGCCTGAGTGGCGGCCTGGTGGCGCACGCGCATGGAGTGACGCTAAGCCAGCCGTTAGGCAATACCAATATTTTGATTGCCGCGCCGGGCGCAGCCAATGTCGGCGTTGTCGACCAGCCGGGTATTCATACGGACGCGCGTGGCTATGCGGTGGTGCCGTATGCGACAACATATCGCCAAAACCGTATGGCGCTGGACGTTAACGCCATGGCGGATGATGTCGATATTGATGACGCGGTGACTCGCGTTGTGCCGACCGAAGGCGCGCTGGTTCTGGCCCGCTTTAAAGCGCGGGTCGGCGCGCGTGCCCTGGTAACGCTGAATCATAACGGTAAGCCTGTACCCTTTGGCGCAACGGTGACGGTGAATGATCGCCATGCGGAGGCGATTGTTGACGAGGCCGGGGAGGTCTATCTTTCCGGGTTGTCAGCGCAAGGCGTTCTGCACGTTCGCTGGGGGAACCTACCGGATCAACAGTGCGTCGCGTCCTATCATCTCTCTTCCTCCCGTCAGATTCTGAGTCGACAACATGCGGAGTGTCATTAAATGAAAATACCTCTTTTATTTGCTCTGCTGGCGGGAAGTGTCGTATCGCAGTACGCCTTCGCAGACGTGTGTAAAAACGTTAACGGCGTGCCTTCCAGTATTAATTACGATTTAACGACCACTCTGACGGCAGAACAAAACCAGGTGGGAAAGACGGTTCAACTGGAAAAAAGCCAGGAAGTTAATGTACAGGCGGTGTGTCCCGCCGGCGCGTCGACCTATAGCCAGACTTATCGCTCCTATGTGTCGCCATATCCGGTCGTAGAAACGAGCGGTAACTGGAAATATTTAAAGCTGGACCCGGACTACCTTGAAGGCGGAATGCGAATTGAGGATTCTTCGGCGGGCGATATCTATCCGCCAATGAACAATGTCCTGATGGGATATGATGAAAATGTGAAAGCGGGTCAACCGTTTTACGTTCGTGACTCAAATCTGGAGTTTCAGCTCAAAATTGTTAAACCGTTCGTCGGCACGGTGAATATTAGTCCTAAGACTATGTTTAATGTTTATGTCATGACCGCCGCAGGCGATCCGCTGACAGATGTCGTGTACAGCATTCTTTATAGTGGAACGGTGACCGTACCGCAAAGCTGTGAAATCAACGCCGGACAAACGATTCTGGTAAATTTCGGCGCATTATACAGCGGCAATTTCAACCATGCAGGCCAAAAGACGGAGGGGGTACGAGCGAAAAAATTCAGCGTACCGGTAAAGTGCAGCGGTCTGGATTCGCAGGTCAATTTAACAATGCGTCTTATCGCTACGCCGGATAGCCACGTTCCCCAGGCTATCGCTTCGGATAATGCCGATGTCGGCGTAGTGGTCGAAACCGATGAAGGAAACGCGCTTATCCCCAATGATGTACAGAGCGTCGCGCCTTTTATCACCGATAGCGCCGGACGCGCTAACATCACATTGCAGGCCTACCCGGTAAGTACAACAGGCGAAACGCCTGCGGAAGGGGCATTTACCGCACTGGCCAGCCTGCGAGTGGACTTTGACTAAATGAACAGATCACACTGCGCTCTTTTTGCCATGGGACTGATGCTGTGTCCACAAATCAATGCCAGCGCTGACGACCTCGCTTATAACCTCGAATTTACCGGCACTATTGTGGCGCAAACCTGCGACATAGATATTTCCAGTCTCAGTCAAGGTATTGATTTAGGGCAGTTTGCAGTTGGCGATTTCCCCTCGACGGGAACAACGACAAAATTTAAGCCCTTTAATATCAACCTCAAAAATTGTTCCCGAGGAATTACCGGGGCGAAGATCTGGTTTACCGGCGAACCCGATCCGGACAATCCCGCGCTACTGGCAATAACCGATACCGGAATGGGAAGCGGAAACATGTTAGCAAGCGGGGTAGGGGTGGAAATTCTGAATGATGATCAGGATACCATCAGTATCAATAATGCCGACTCGGTGGTCTATCCGTTGAAAGCCGGACGCAACACGCTGTCTTTTTATATTCGCTATAAATCGACCCGGCCGACGGTCACGTCCGGGAACGCGACGGCGGTCATGTATTTCGATATGCAGTATGAATGAGGAGCCATCGTAATTATGCGTAACGATATCCTGTACGGCATCGGGATGCTGCTGGCGGCATCCGGCGTCCAGGCGCACGATGGCCGGGTTTATGTCTCCGGAACCATCACGGACAATACGTGTTCGCTCTCTCCAGACTCGGAAAATATTAACGTGGCGATGGGCGCGGTTTCTCAACGGCAGTTTTATCGCGCGGGCGACGGTTCCGCCTGGCAACCTTTTGCTATCGATTTACAAAACTGCGGCAGCACTGCCAGCGGCGTAACGGTCAGTTTTAGCGGTGCGGGGGATAGCCGTAATACGGATTTATTGGCGCTTACCGCAGGGGAAAGCGACGCTTCAGGCATTGGGATTGCGCTTTATGATCAAAATAAAACTTTAATCCCACTGGGGCAGGAGAGTGATGTGGTGACGCTCAGTCCGGGCCAGGCGTCGGCGCATCTGCAATTTTACGCGCGTTATCTTGCCGATGGCGGCGCGGTAACGCCCGGGGACGCCAATGCCTCCGCAACCTTCATTCTTGCCTATGAATAAGTTCTTTTTACGCTGCGCGATATATTGGTGCTTGCTTCCCATATCATGGGCGCAGGCTGGCGTGGTAATTGGCGGTACTCGCTTTATCTATCATGCGGGCGCCCCGGCATTAAGCGTACCGGTAAGTAACCATTCAGAAGCGTCCTGGTTAATTGATACGCATATTTTACCTGGTGGCCGATGGCCAGGAACCAAAAACGAAGGGAATATCACGCCCTTCGTGGTCACGCCGCCATTATTTATGCTTTCAGCGCGCCAGGAAAACTCAATGCGGGTGGTTTATACCGGTGGACCGCTACCCGCCGACAGGGAAAGTCTGTTTACCTTGAGTATCGCCGCTATTCCCTCCGGTAAACCGGAAGCGAACCGTGTACAAATGGCGTTTCGTTCGGCTTTAAAATTGCTCTATCGCCCTGAGGGACTCGCCGGCAATCCGCAGCAGGCCTACCGGCATCTGATCTGGTCGCTTACCCCCGATGGCGCGACGGTACGCAATCCTACACCCTATTACGTTACGCTCTTTTTATTACGTGCTAACGAGCGCGCCCAGGACAACGCCGGGGTCGTGGCTCCCTTTGCAACGCGTCAAACGGACTGGTGCCGGCACACGGTTCGCTGCACTGTGCGCTGGCAAAGTATTAATGACTATGGGCGGGTAATGCCAGCGCAAACCGTGGATCTGACGCGTATTCATTAACCTATTTTTCAGGCGTCTCCCGATAGCGGGAGGCTTTCCGAACTTATCGAACGAGACTTTTATTATGTATTATCACGCGTTAAAACTTTCCCGACTGGCGATGTTGACGTTGGCAGGCGTTGCCGTATCCGCCTCGGCAATCGCCGCCGATTCTGCCCCGACGTCGCAAATTGGCCCGACGGCGGAAGCCTACATCGTCAGTCATCCGGATAAAGTGGGAGAGGTGGTGGCAACGTATTTGGCCGAACATCCGGAATTTTTGGTCGCCGCCAGCGAGACGTTGCATCAGCGTCAGCAGATTGCGCAACAACAGGCGTATGTTCAACTGGCATTACAGTATCGTGCTGAGTTGCTCAGTAGCAGCAGTCCTTCCGTTGGGCCCAACGAGGCAAAAGCGGCGGTGGTGATGTTCTTTGATTACCAGTGCTCGTGGTGCAGCAAAATGGCGCCTGTGGTCGAAAACCTGATTAAGGCGAACCCGGATACCCGGTTTATTTTCAAAGAGTTTCCTATTTTTTCCTCCCGCTGGCCGGTATCCGGACTGGCGGCCAGAGTCGGCGAACAGGTATGGCTTACACAGGGCGGGGCGAAATATCTCGACTGGCATAATGCGCTTTATGCCACAGGGAAGGTGGAAGGCGCGTTAACGGAACACGATGTCTACACCCTGGCGCAACATTATCTAACGCCGACGCAGCTGGCCGCCGTAAAAGAAGCGCAAAGCAGTGGTGCAGTACATGATGCGCTCCTCACTAACCAGGCACTGGCGCAGCATATGGACTTTAGCGGCACGCCTGCTTTTGTCGTCATGCCTCAGACGCAAGACGGTGATGTAAAACGGGTGACCGTGATCCCGGGAAGCACGACTCAGGATATGTTGCAAATGGCGATTCAGAAAGCGAAGGGGTGATATTCGCTCAGAGGAGAACGCACAGGAGTGAAAGTAAAATGAAGTCTATGCGTTGCGTCATACCGGTGATTTTACTTTCCTTTATCGTTCATGAAGGGACAGCGAAACCGACCGCTCAGATTCATTTTATGGGATCGGTTGTTGAGGCAGGCTGCTGGAATGACGTGGGAACCTTAGAAATTCAATGCCATAATAAAGAGGGAGTTGAACGTTATATTATTGTCGAGAATATTATCACGCCGATATCGTCTCCTCATGCAACGGTAAAACGAGATTATTTGGATGAAGATAAGCAATTAACAGTGCTACGCATTGTCTATGACTGAACCGCGTAGCAGACCGCAGATGGGTCCCGTCAGTGTCGTGTGAGGATATTATGAAAAATGTTCTCACCTTCCCGGGACACGGTCTATAGACTTTATCTTCAGATAAATGGCGCTAAAAAGAAAAGTACGATCAATAAAAAAAGAGTGGGAATACCAATGGATATAATTTTATTACATCGGTGAGTATGATGTTGAATAGCTTGTGGCGGTATGTCAGCAGCGTCAATGATAAATCTTTCATCGATTTTTATCCCCTGCCTGGGGAGCGTAACAAACAGTTCGAAAAGCCCGATTTGTTGTAAATCTCGTCGCAGCAGATAAAGAAGTTGCGTCAAATTAGCATCGCTAACAAATTGACTTCGATCTCCCCAAGCTGCGTACGCGACACCTTCACGGATAATCAATTCCTGATGTGCGTTTTCTATTAAATAGCTCAGGCACCGGGCCCGCATAAATGTCATTTTGAACGCTGCATTGCTGCGCAAGGACGTGATTTCCCTTAATGATTCATTGTAAATAAACTCATTATTTATTTTATGCTGTCTCATGATTACTCCATTTGTGCTTTCAGGCTATGACATCCCACTTGTTCCGTATAGTCAGCATCGTTGCAACGTGTCCGCTATGCTATGAGCAAGGATAGGTTGGGGCGACAGGCCTGAAAAATCAACTGTCATTAAATTGGCTAAATTGTTTAAGTGAAATAAATATTATTGTGTTATTGTTTTTGTGTTCTTTCTATAAGCATGTTGATTCTGTTTTATCAATATTTAATGAGGTATGCATATAACGTGTCGTTTAAGGATTCTCAAACCATGTTTTTGAGCGGTAAATAATATGTATGTCATTATTTTTTATTCAGTTGATGAGAATTGTCTGTTGTGATTCATTAATTTGAAAATGCGGTTAGTTACAAAAAAGGACATAAAAATAATATTTTGCCACCGTTTGTGATTAATTTTATTAAGTGGTGCTATGATTTTAGGTTAAGCATTTTTTATGTGCTTGAATGGTAATTTATGTTACCTGGTATAACGTTTATTTCGGCCTATTGGTCGGTCTTATGGATGCTATAGGATATAGGTAAAAAGAACTAAATAAATATTCGATGATGACTTGCTTTCTCAGGATGAAATTTTATGAGTAGATGGCGATATAAAATATTTTTATGATTTTTTTTGTTATTGCGTTATACATGATAACTATGCTGAACATCTTCGGAATATTACGTTGGACGGGCAGAGAAATTGCTTCTGCATTGCAGAAGTCTCATAACGTATAGTCTGGAGAGCATTATGTACGTAAACCAACAGTCCTCACTCGCCATGCCTGCACCAAGAGCGCCGATGAATCAGAAAATTGATACCGATAACGCGATGGTGCAAAACCATAACGCCATATACCAACAGCTCCTCGACCAAATTCGTGATGACAATACATATACACATGCCGTTATTACCTTAATCCTTATGGCACCGCGCCGTTAAGCCTTTATCCTGGTGTCTGAGTTGAAAGCAGCGAACCGGGTATCGTGGAGTTTCTGGTTTTTGACAACGGTAATTACCGTTTCCGCGAAGATAATATCAATCTGCCGCCACCGGGTAACGACCGCATGAGAGTTGTTTTATTTACTGATGTCGTCAACACGCATGGTGTGATCCGGAACGATGTTATTGATATGTTCCATATAATCAGCAATTGCCTGCGAGGTTTACAGCCCTTTAATGTCTTTGACATTTTTACCTTTCGTGAAGTCAAATCCGCCACGGCCTTTACCGATAAAGGAGTCAGCGCGACGGTACTGAATATCTTGTCTGCGACCTGTTTACCTTTGATATCAAATTCGACAATACGCTGTCCCAGCGGTTTTGTGTTGTAGTGTTTGAATTTGGCCGTTTTCGACACATGCAGCATGCCGTTCTTCGGATCGGCTGCATGAGACATCATCGCCTTCAGATCTTTACCGCTAATTTCCACGTTCATTACGTCGTTAGTAAAAGGATACATACTCAGAACATCGCCGAGCAGGTAATCATCGTCATATCAATAATGGTGTGATGGAGGGCACCGTTGTTGTGATGGCTGTGCTGGCAGGTTTTCAGGTATTGCTTACAGCGATAGAGTTGCACTCCTGAGGGGGAAATGACCGTTTCGGATCACCCCCTGAGTTACGGAACAGCGGGGCAAATCACATCAATCTTTGCTATCAGTTATCCAAAAGGTAAAGCTTAGTACAACACTAAATCTGCGGTATGACCTAAAAAGATGAAGTGTTGATTTAATAATAAACATTGAGTTATTTTTTATAAAAAAACATTTCTCGACACATTATTTTTAAATACTTTTATCCTGCGTGATGTGAGATTTATATCACTATTCTATAACTAGATTTGGTTAAACTTCGACACCGGAGTAAAACATATTCATTGATGAATAAAATATAACTATGGGAAATATATTCAATGTCTCTGATAAAGCGAACAGTATTATTTAGTCTCTTACTTACAATATCTACTGTTTTTAGCCATTCTGTACATGCACTGGAATATAAGAATTCATTTGGATCAATTAATGCCGGTTATGCTGACTGGAATAGTGGATTCGTCAATGTACATCGTGGGGAGGTGTGGAAAGTAACTGCTGACTTTGGTGTCAATTTCAAAGAGGCAGAATTCTATTCATTTATTGAAAGCAACGTGTTAAATCACGCTGTTGCTGGAAGAAATCATACTGTTTCTGCCATGACTCATGTACGACTCTTTGATTCAGATTATACTTTCTTCGGTAAGATATATGGTCAATGGGATAACTCATGGGGCGATGACCTCGATATGTTTTATGGAGCGGGGTATTTAGGTTGGAGCGGGAGTTGGGGGTTCTTCAAACCCTATATTGGTCTGCATAATCAATCTGGTGATTATGTCTCGCAGAAATATGGGCAGACAAGCGGCTGGAATGGCTATGTTATTGGCTGGACTGCAGCCTATAATTTTAATTTATTTGGTGAAGATTTTGTTTTATCTGACTGGAATGAAATCGAACTAGATAGAAATGACGCTTATACGGAGCAGCAATTCGGTCGAAATGGATTAAATGGTGGATTAACACTGGCATGGAAATTTTATCCCCGCTGGAAAGCTACTGTGACATATCGTTATTTCGCGAACAAACTAGGTTATGACGGATATGGAGACCAGATGATTTATATGGTCGGATATTCATTTTAAATAAAATCAAAGGAGTTGAAATGAAAAAAACAGTCATTGCCAGCATGATTGGACTGGCGCTTTGTGCGACAAGTACGTTATCTGTCGTGCACGCGGCTGCCGAAAAACGCCCGAACTTAGTTTTTATTGTGGCAGATGATCTTGGCTATGGTGATTTGGCGACTTACGGTCACCAGATAGTGAAAACCCCGAATATTGACCGCCTGGCGAAAGAAGGGGTCAAATTCACTGAATACTATGCGCCGGCTCCTTTGTGTTCTCCTTCCCGCGCCGGGATGTTAACAGGCCGTATGCCCTTCCGCACCGGTGTACGCTCCTGGATCCCTGAAGGTACTAATGTTTCTATTGGACGTAACGAATTGACCATAGCCAATCTGCTGAAACAGCAGGGTTACGATACCGCGATGATGGGTAAACTGCATCTCAACGCCGGGGGCGATCGTACCGATCAGCCGCAGCCGAAAGAGTTAGGTTTTGATTACTCTCTGGTGAACCCGGCTGGCTTTGTGACCGATGCTACGCTGGATAATGCCAAAGAGCGCCCGCGTTACGGCGTCGTCCACCCAACCGGCTGGATGCGTAACGGCAAACATATTGATCGTGCCGATAGCATCAGCGGCGAATTTGTCAGTTCTGAAGTGGTGAACTGGCTAGATAACAAGAAAGACGACAAACCGTTCTTCTTATACGTTGCCTTTACGGAAGTTCACAGCCCGCTGGCCTCGCCGAAAAAATACCTCGATATGTATTCACAATACATGAGCGAATACCAGAAGCAGCATCCCGATCTGTTCTACGGCGACTGGGCGGATAAACCGTGGCGCGGTACCGGTGAATATTACGCCAATATCAGCTATATGGATGCGCAAGTCGGCAAAGTACTGGATAAAATTAAAGCGATGGGGGAAGAAGATAATACCATTGTCATCTTCACCAGTGATAACGGCCCGGTGACGCGTGAAGCGCGTAAAGTCTACGAGCTGAACCTCGCAGGCGAGACTGACGGTCTGCGCGGACGTAAAGATAACCTGTGGGAAGGCGGTATTCGCGTTCCGGCAATTATCAAATACGGTAAACACATTCCACAGGGCGTCGTTACCGATACGCCGGTGTATGGTCTGGACTGGATGCCGACGCTGGCGAACATGATGGATTTCAAACTGCCTACTGATCGTACATACGACGGGCAATCGCTGGTCCGCTGTTGGAGCAGAAAACGTTAAAACGTAATAAGCCGCTGATCTTCGGTATTGATATGCCGTTCCAGGATGATCCGACCGATGAATGGGCGATCCGCGACGGTGACTGGAAAATGATCATCGATCGTGAAAATAAACCTAAATACCTCTATAACCTGAAAAAAGATCGGTTCGAAACGCTGAACCAAATTGGCAAACAGCCTGAAATTGAAAAACAGCTGTATGGCAAGTTCCTGAAAATGAAACAGGACATCGATAACGACTCGTTAATGAAAGCCCGTGGCGACAAACCAACGCCGGTGACCTGGGGCTAAAAGGATAATTATAAAAAATTAAGTATGCCACTTAGGGCTCTGCCCGCCTGATTCAGCGCCCTCGTGCTGAGTCAGGTTCTTTTATTTTAGGGATACGGAAAATATGCAACGGAAAAGCTGTCAGGTAATGATCAAACCGACCGGGTCGGTGTGTAATCTTGATTGTAAATATTGCTTCTATCTGGAAAAGGAAATGCTCTATCCCGATAGAAAAAACCATTACAAGATGACGGAAGAAACGCTGGCGTTGTTTGTGCAACAGCATATTGCGGCGCAGGACGTGGATGAAGTGATTTTTGCGTGGCAGGGTGGGGAACCGACGCTGATGGGGCTGCCATTTTACCGCCAGGCTGTAGCGCTCCAGCAACGTTATGCTAATGGAAAAGCCATCGTTAATACTTTTCAGACCAATGGCATTCTGATTGATGATGAATGGGCGAGATTCTTCAGGGCTCATGACTTTCTGGTTGGTATTTCGATTGATGGCGATGCGGCGCTGCACGACGAATGGCGAGTAACTCGCGCAGGGCAACCTACCCATCATAAAGTTGAACAGGCGATAAAATGCCTGGCGAGTCATGGCGTTGAATTTAATACTCTCACGGTGGTGAGTCAGAGCAATATGCTGCACCCGCAGCGGGTTTATGCGTATCTGAAATCTATCGGCAGCCGCTATATGCAGTTTATTCCGCTAGTGGAAAGAGCGGCAAATAAAGACGGAATGCTGGCGCATCCGCAGGACGAGCAAACCGCAGTAACCCCCTGGTCAGTGGACGGATTACAGTTTGGAAAGTTCCTGAATGCCATTTTTGATATCTGGATCCGCGAAGATATTGGTGATATCGGCATTCAACTCTTTGAACAAACGCTGGCGGCATGGTGTGGACTCCCCCCTCAGGTTTGCGTTTTTGCGCCCGTTTGCGGTAGCGCTTTTGCAATGGAAATGAATGGCGATGTGTATAACTGCGATCATTTCGTTTACCCGCAATATAAGCTCGGCAATATTAACGACACGCCGCTGCGTCAGATGAATAATAGCGCGCAAAACCAGCAGTTTGGTCTCGATAAAAGCCGCACGATGGCGCAGGAATGCCATACCTGCCCGTGGCAATTCGCCTGTTATGGCGGTTGCCCTAAACACCGCTTTTTGCCTTCGGCTTGCGGACCGATGAAGCAAAACTATCTTTGTGCCGGCTATCAGTGCTTTTTCTCTCATACCGCGCCAATGATGAAAGCGATGAAAACCCTTTACGTAAATAACCTGTCACCGGCGGAGATCCGGTCTGTTTTTTTTAAGTAATGCTCAAGGAGGAACGCATGTTTGCCAATATTAATGTGGACTGCTGTAAAACGCCGGGATGTAAAAATCTGGGCGTGTTGAACAGTCCGGATTATGTCCGCCAGGGAAAAGATGTTCTTTGTCGGGAATGTGGTTTCCTGTTTCCTGTTATTTCCGCTGGGGCGTTAAATCTTTTTCGCCACACGGTAAACCGGGGATGGAAAGGCCTGGTCAAACAGTGTCCTGCCTGCGGCAGCACCTCATTAAAGAAATACGGCTTCTCGACTCAGGGCGAACACCGCATGGCGTGTAGTCAGTGTCGGAAAACGTTCATCGTCCCCGAAAAGGCAAAAAGCGATTGCCGACAGGACGAGCTGGCAACCCTAATTGAGGAAGGGACGTCGCTTGCCGGGATCCGCTCACAGCTGAAATTAGACAGCACAGGTCTTAACCGGGCGCTGTTTAAACTATCCCGTAATGCAAACCTTGCAGAGCGATGCCAGCAGTTTCCGGCCTTCGATATCGCACTCAGCACCCGCGCTTTCAGGGTGAACTATAACGGTGGAGACAGCAGCCTGTATGTTCTGGTGACGGCAGAAGAACAAAGCGGAAGGGTGGTGGCGATTTCGTCAAATTATTCAGCACAGCCGCTGGATAAAGCCTGGCAGTATCAGTCGTATTATGAAGAACGGCTACCTCCGGGTACGCTGGCGCATATGGTGCAACGTAAGGAAGCGATTACAGCGCGCCGCGAAACTTTATTTGATATCGACTACGGTCCGGCCTCGTTATATAAGAATGACTCCGGAATGATCGTAAAGCCGGTGTTGCCTGCCTACCGCCATTTTGAACTGGTGCGGATGCTGACGGACGAACGCTCCTTAAACGTTCAGCATTACCTCGATCATGAATGCTTTATTCTGGGGGGATGCATGATGGCGAATATGCCGCATGTCCATCAGGGCCGTTGCCATATTTCATTTGTCAAAGAACGCGGTACGACGCCGCTGCAAAAAGATATTCCGCCACGCCTGTTTTTAAGCGGCGGTATCCGTAACAATGTCTGGCGTACTTTTTCTACCCGCGATTATGCTATGGCGGTGTGTAATCTCACCGGTAATAAAAAAATTACCCAGCAACGCTATGCTACGTTACAAGGCGCGACGGCGTTCATTAATTATCTGTATGCGCATCCTTTTTTGGCGCAGCTTAATCGTCTGTCACCGGCAAATGTGACGGCAACGCTGGATTATCTGAAGTATGAATATAATCAATCCCGTAAGGTCGGATAACGCATCGCATGCCGTGTGATAGAGCTGAGTCGATGGCTTTTGATTATCAGTACAACCCTCTCCAGCGTATCTATTTCGTTGTTCCAGCAAGGAACGACAACGATATACTGGAGAGATCATGGGGCCGTTCAAACATCAAAAGAATACGCTTCCTACCCCGTGTCTTGCCGTCAATCAGAGGATTGATAAGCAAAATGCGATGGTGCTCAACCATACGGCGATTTATGAGCACAGCCTCAGCCAGATTACAGAAAGTAATACAGTACAAAATGCGCTGATTATTCTTAATCCGTTTATGGCCGCGCCATCTCTTGCCAGCCTGGCGAGAGCGATATTATCGATCCGCAGGCGGGCAGTGAGGCTATGGGGCTGCTAATTTTACAGGAGATTGCGCCTACGGAGAAAACCGTGCTTTTTGAAGCGACCATGACGTCAGGTTACTACAAAAACGCGGAAACGAACGGGGAAGGCTATCGCTACGATATTACCAGTTTCCGGGTGTATAAAATGGATCTGTACGCGTAGCGGTCTATCATCAATGACTGACTGCACTAAAAAAGTCCGGCGTAAGTCGGACTTCATTTCGTAAAAAAACGAGCTATTCATCATATATAATCTAATTTTAACGATGAGTCAGGCGAGGTAAGATAGTAGATTCGAAGAATTCACCTGATTGAGAGAATAAAAAGTGAAACATCTGCACCGATTTTTTAGCAGCGATGCCTCTGGGGGCATCATTCTCATCATCGCCGCTGCGCTGGCTATGCTGATGGCCAATATGGGCGCGACCAGTGGATGGTATCATGATTTTCTGGAGACGCCGGTTCAGCTACGGGTTGGGGCGCTTGAGATCAACAAAAACATGCTGTTGTGGATCAACGATGCGCTGATGGCCGTGTTTTTCCTGTTGATTGGCCTGGAAGTTAAGCGCGAACTGATGCAAGGCTCGTTAGCCAGTCTGCGCCAGGCCGCTTTTCCGGTGATTGCCGCCATCGGCGGGATGATTGTACCGGCATTGCTCTATCTGGCCTTTAACTACTCCGATCCGGTCACTCGCGAGGGCTGGGCTATTCCTGCCGCGACGGATATCGCCTTTGCGCTGGGCGTGCTGGCGCTGTTGGGCAGCCGGGTTCCGCTGGCGCTGAAAATTTTCCTGATGGCGCTGGCGATCATCGATGATCTCGGCGCCATCGTTATTATCGCACTGTTTTATACCAGCGATCTTTCTATCGTCTCGCTGGGCGTGGCGGCGTTCGCGATTGCCGTGCTGGCGCTGCTGAACCTGTGCGGCGTCAGACGGACAGGGGTATATATTCTGGTCGGGGCAGTGCTGTGGACGGCGGTACTGAAGTCCGGCGTTCACGCGACGCTGGCAGGCGTCATTGTCGGTTTCTTTATTCCGCTGAAAGAAAAACACGGTCGCTCGCCGGCCAAGCGTCTGGAGCATGTTCTGCACCCGTGGGTCGCGTACCTGATCCTGCCGCTCTTCGCTTTTGCGAATGCCGGCGTTTCTCTTCAGGGCGTCACGATTGACGGTCTGACCTCCATGCTGCCGTTGGGAATTATTGCCGGTCTGCTGATTGGTAAGCCGCTGGGGATTAGCCTGTTTTGCTGGCTGGCGCTGTGTTTCAAGCTGGCGCATCTGCCGCAAGGGACCACTTATCAGCAAATCATGGCGGTCGGCATTTTGTGTGGCATTGGCTTTACGATGTCCATCTTTATCGCCAGCCTGGCATTTGGCAATGTCGATCCGGAACTTATTAACTGGGCGAAATTGGGCATTTTGATTGGTTCATTGCTCTCCGCAGTGGTGGGGTATAGCTGGTTGCGCGCGCGTTTGAACGCGCCGGCATAACCAGTACGAAGGAAAGGGGGAGCGATGTATCGCTCCCTTGCGACATTGAACAGGGAGAGGAATGAGCATGTCTCATATTAACTACAACCATCTTTATTATTTCTGGCATGTCTATAAAGAAGGTTCTGTCGTGGGTGCCGCAGAGGCGCTTTTTCTGACGCCGCAAACCATTACTGGTCAAATTAAAGCCCTGGAAGAGCGTTTACAGGGGAAGCTATTTAAACGTAAGGGACGCGGTCTTGAGCCCAGCGAACTGGGCGAGCTGGTTTTTCGCTATGCGGACAAAATGTTTACGCTAAGCCAGGAGATGCTGGATATCGTCAATTACCGCAAAGAATCAAACCTGTTGTTTGATGTCGGCGTCGCCGATGCTTTATCCAAGCGTCTGGTCAGCAGCGTTCTGGATGCGGCGGTAGTGGTAGACGAACCCATACATCTGCGTTGCTTCGAGTCCACGCACGAAATGTTGCTCGAACAGCTCAGCCAGCACAAGCTGGATATGATTATCTCCGACTGCCCGATAGATTCCACGCAGCAGGAGGGGCTATTCTCAGTCAAAATCGGCGAATGCAGCGTCAGTTTCTGGTGTACGAATCCGCTTCCTGAAAAAGCGTTCCCTGCCTGCCTGGAAGAGCGACGGTTGCTGGTGCCGGGACGGCGCTCAATGCTGGGGCGTAAGTTGTTGAACTGGTTTAATTCGCAGGGGTTGCAGGTTGAGATCCTCGGTGAATTTGATGACGCGGCCTTAATGAAGGCGTTTGGCGCGACGCACGATGCGATTTTTGTGGCGCCGAGCCTTTATTCACTGGATTTTTATGCCGATGAGTCGGTAATAGAGATTGGGCGCGTGGAGAATGTCATGGAAGAATATCATGCGATTTTTGCCGAGAGAATGATCCAGCATCCGGCGGTGCAGCGTATTTGCAATGCGGACTACTCGGCATTGTTTAAACTACAGTAGACGTACCTACCGTAATACTTCCGGCTGCGGAACTAGCCCGCAGCCGGAATCATTCTACAAGTTCAGTAGGCTACGGTACTGCCCACCTTCGCGGATAAACACCGGAATTCTGTTCAGTGGCGTAGCGTACTGCAGCGTCTGCCCTCCTGAATAGTTTTCACCGGTTGCAAGATCCGTCCATGTTTCCCCTTCCGGTAGCCAGATATCACGTTCGCGCATACCTTCATGCATGACGGGGGCGATCAGCAGGTCAGGACCAAAACAATACTGGTCGGTGATTGTCCAACTTGTTTCCTGTTCGGGGAATTCAAAGAACAGGGGGCGCATCACTGGCGTATTGTGCTTATGGGTTTCCTCCATCAGCGCTTTGATATAGGGCTTGAGTTTTTCTCGCAACGCCAGGCAACCTGTCAGTACGTCGCATACTTGCTCACCGTAGCTCCAGACCTCGTTCGGCGCACCTGTAGGGCATTGAGCAATGCCATCCCGGTACGGTTGCGCGGGTAAAATCTGCGGATCGCGGTTGCCGTGCAGACGCATCACCGGACTAAAGACGCCCCACTGGAACCAGCGAATTAGCAATTCATGGAATTTCGGGTCGTGAATATTACCGCCATGGAAACTGCCGATATCCGTCGTCCACCACGGTATCCCTGCTATTCCCATATTGAGTCCGGCGGCAAACTGGTTGCGCAGCGATCTAAACGAGGAGTGAATATCCCCTGACCAGACCAGAGCGCCGTACTTCTGACTGCCGGCCCAGGCGCAGCGTAGCAGGTTGATAACTTGGTCTTCGCCATCGGCTTTCATGCCATCAAAAAAGGTTTTGGCGTACATGCGTGGGTAGATATTGCCCACTTCCAGTACCGGCCCGGCATGGTAGCGATAGTTGTCGTAGTCGTAAACGCTGAACTCAGGTTCGGCTTCATCTAACCAGAATAACTTCACGCCTTTATCGTAATAGTTGCATTTGGCTTTGCCCCAGACGTAGTCGCGCGCGCCCGGATGAGTCGCATCAAAGTAAGTGGTATTGCTGAGGAAATCCATATTGATCGGCAAGCCACGTTCCGTTTGTACCAGCCAGCCGTTTTCGCGCATCTCCCGATAGCTTTCGGTACGGTTATCCACCGTCGGCCAGACGGAGACCATCAGCTCAATTCCCAGCGATTTCAGCTCGGCAATCATGGCATCAGGATCGGGCCAGTCGCGCGCATCGAACATCCAGTCACCCTGATTCGGCCAGTGAAAGAAGTCGATAACGATCACTGAGATAGGCAGATTGCGGCGCTTATATTCGCGGGCGACCTCCAGCAGCTCTTCCTGCGTACGATAACGGAGTTTGCACTGCCAGAAGCCCATGGCGTAGTCCGGCATCATCGGCGGCGTGCCGGTAGCCAGCGCGTAAGCCCGGCTAATTTCTGCCGGGGTATCGCCAGCCGTGATCCAGTAGTCCAGCTGTTCGCTGACCTGCGCTTCCCATTCGGTAACGTTTTGGGCAAAGGTTACGCGTCCGACTGCCGGGTTGTTCCATAAAAATCCGTAGCCCAGACTGGAGAGCATAAACGGTACTGAGGCCTGGGAGTTACGTTGCGCCAGCTCAAGCACGCATCCTTTGAGATCCAGGTTGGCCTGTTGATACTGCCCCATGCCATAAATTTTTTCCCCTTCGGTGGCTTCGAAGCGGGCTTTCAGTGAATATTTCCCACCCTGAATAGGGCGGAACTCGCGTCCCTCAAGGTTGAGTGCGCTAACGTACTGGCCGTGAGATGATTCATCCTCGCCAATTTCGCCCCGCAGGCGCCAGAACTCCTGCAACAGGGGTTTGTGTGGATGGCGGTAAAAGGTAACTTGTCCTTTTTGATTGACGATAGCGATAATTTTGCCGTTGGTCAGCGTTGCCTGGTGGTGCTCATAATCAATGTGGCACTGACTTTCTGCGACTGGCTCAGTCAATGCCCAGTCTTCATTTCTCATTACCGGCAGATGACGGCCGCTGCGTACGCGCAGGCTGTTCTCGCCCCAGGGTTCAATCCATAAATAGCGATCGTTTTGCTGCCAGACCAGACGACGCGGGTCTTGTTGCATAAATGGCATGGTGGTGCCTCCCATATTCGAGGGTGAAGGTAAAGAACGTTATGAGTTGACGGTTTCCAGATCGTGGCGAATCTTCTCTTCCATCGCTTCGTATTTGCGAAAGAAAAGTAGTGGGATCGCTGCGAGCGCGAAGAGTAGGGCGGGTGCCCAGATAAAGGCCCAGATAATGCCCTCCAGACCCGCAGCACTCTGGGCATGGTTGGGGACATAGCCAAAACTGTTCATGATCCAGGCGGCGAAAGCGGTGCCGAGGCCACTACCCATCTTGATGCAGAAGGTGCTGCCGAAGGCGATAAGAATGCCGGTAGCCTTAATACCGGTCTTCCAGGCGCCGAAATCGACGGCGAAGCCCAGCATGGCAAACGGCATTGAGCAGGCGATACCGCTGCCGATATTGCCGAGTATCCAGGCGGCGATGAGGAAAGTAATGTTGTCCGCTGCCAGCCACATCATGACGCCGCCAAACGTGGCGACCAGCAGACCGCCTACCCATATCCAGGTTTTAGCCAGGTATTTGCTAAAGAAGGGGATAGCGATGATAAACAGGATCTGAATCGTCGCCAGGCTGTTAATCAGCGGTACCAGATCTTTACGGTCGAGGTTGTAGGTCAGATAATAGACAATGGTCGTGTTGCGCTGCTGTAGGGCAATCCAGAAGATCAGATTAGCCAGCACCATCAGGATCCACGGCCAGTTACCTTTCATCGCCGCGAAACTTTTTTTCATCGGCAACTTAGGTTCATGCTGTATTTTATCCGTATCCATTTCACGAATGTTTTTAAACGCAAAGAGCGTTAGCGCGCAGGATATAATGGCAAACGTAATTGCCGTATAAATAAAACCAGCGTGATCATCACCGTTACCTAAAAAAGCGATTAACGGCAAGGCGGTCGCGTTCATTAATAAAACCCCAATTTGCCCACCGGTCATTCGCCAGGAATTTAAAACCAGTCTTTCTTTGGGAGATAAGGTCATCAGGGGTAATATTGCACTGAGTGGTGTATTAAGTCCGGTAAATAGAATGCTGGCAATCATATAAGATATTGCTGCATAGATGGCTTTTCCTGTCATACTGATATCAGGAGACCAAAATGACAGTGCGCTGAATACCGCAAAAGGCAGCGGTAACCATAAAAACCAGGGACGACATTTACCGTAGCGTGAACGTGTTTTATCGATGATGATCCCCCATATGGGGGCGTCTATGCCATCGATAATACGCGCCAGCAGCAGGATAACGCCTGCTACGGCAAGGCTAATGCCCGCAACGTCTGTGTAGAAATATAAAATGTACGTTGAACCGAAGCAGTACAGCAGATTACCCGCCACATCCAAAGAGCCGTAGCTAATACGCTGTAGTAAAGACAATGATGCTGACCCGGAAGGCTGGGTATCCTCAATGACAGAACTCATAATGATAACTCCGATATTGGTACGATACGCCCAGAAAAACAACCTCTACTTTCTAAGCAAGTTTTGAATATTATTTTTATGTCGTTTCTGAATTTAACCTCAGATTAAAATGAGTAAGTAAGGTGTACATGAAAAGTAGTTAACCCGACGGCATCAATCAATTATTAAATCTTACATCAGGATTGCGTTTATTAGTTTTTGAATGAGCGATGTTTTTATTTGCTAAGGTGGTCACAGTTTTTTCAGTAATGAAATAAGAAAAGGAAAACAGTGAAAGAAAATAACTTTCAAGTATTACGTGACTAAGGGAGGGGGAGCTGAAAAAATAGGCTGGTCAGGAAGAGAGTGAACGAGTGAGGTCAGCGCCAGCGGTTGACGAGCAAAACGGCAGATAGCAGGCATAAAAAAACCCGCTTTACGCGGGTTTTTCTACAAAGCTGATAACAAGCAGGCGATTAAGCCAGTTTGTTGATCTGTGCAGTCAGGTTAGCTTTATGACGTGCAGCTTTGTTTTTGTGGATCAGACCCTTAGCAGCCTGACGGTCCACGATCGGTTGCATTTCGTTAAATGCTTTCAGTGCAGCAGCTTTGTCGCCAGCTTCGATAGCTGCGTATACTTTCTTGATGAAAGTACGCATCATAGAGCGACGGCTTGCGTTGTGCTTACGAGCCTTTTCAGACTGAACGGCGCGCTTCTTAGCTGATTTGATATTAGCCAAGGTCCAACTCCCAAATGTGTTCTATATGGACAATTCAAAGGCCGAGGAATATGCCCTTTTAGCCTTCTTTTGTCAATGGATTTGTGCAAATAAGCGCCGTTTAAATTGCAGCACTCGTTGCGTAGTGATGGCGCAGGATTCTACCAGCTTGCGTGCTGTGAATACAGCTTTTCCATGAGAAAAATTGCATTAAGCGGCGGGTTTTGGGGCGGAGTTTGCCGCATGGCGATGAAAAGCATCTTCTTTATGTTTCCTCAGGGCAATAGTCGGTTAACCTTGACCGCTGTACAAGGTATACTCTTGCGATTTTCACTGTTTTGAGTCAGACATGAAGCTGATACGCGGCATACATAATCTCAGTCAGGCCCCGCATGGGTGTGTGCTGACCATTGGTAATTTCGACGGCGTACATCGGGGGCATCGCGCTCTACTGCAGGGTTTGCAGGAAGAAGGACGCAGACGCGGTCTGCCGGTGGTGGCCATGATTTTCGAACCGCAGCCGCTGGAGCTGTTCGCGACGGATAAAGCGCCCGCTCGCCTGACGCGCCTGCGTGAAAAACTGCATTACCTTGCGCAGTGCGGCGTGGACTATGTGCTGTGCGTGAAATTCGATCGCCGCTTTGCCGCTTTGACGGCGCAAACGTTTATCAGCGAACTGCTGGTGGAGCGACTTGGCGTGCAATTTCTTGCCGTCGGCGATGATTTCCGCTTTGGTGCTAGCCGCGCGGGCGATTTCTTGTTATTACAGAAGGCGGGGGCGGAGTATGGTTTTGCGGTTTCCAGCACCCAAACCTTTTGTGAAGGCGGCGTGCGTATCAGTAGTACCGCAGTGAGACAGGCGCTGGCGGAAGATAACCTGGCGCTTGCCGAAAGTCTGCTGGGACATCCCTTTACTATTTCCGGGCGTGTCGTTCATGGCGACGAGCTGGGACGTACCATTGGCTTCCCGACGGCGAACTTACCGCTGCGCCGTCAGGTCTCCCCGGTCAAAGGGGTCTATGCGGTGGAAGTCACCGGGCTTGGCGATAAGCCGTTACCCGGCGTAGCGAACATTGGCACTCGTCCAACGGTGGCTGGCGTGCGTCAACAACTGGAAGTGCATCTGCTGGACGTTGTAATGGACCTCTACGGTCGCCATATAGATGTAATACTGCGTAAAAAGATACGTAATGAGCAGCGATTTGCGTCGCTTGATGAGCTAAAAGCGCAAATCGCACGCGATGAGTTAACGGCCCGCAAGTTTTTTGGGCTAGCCGGGCAGGTGTAACCCTGACGGTGTTTATCAAACCGAAATACGGAACCGAGAATCTGATGAGTGACTATAAATCGACCCTGAATTTGCCGGAAACAGGGTTCCCGATGCGCGGCGACCTCGCCAAGCGTGAACCGGGAATGCTGGCGCGTTGGACCGATGATGATCTGTACGGCATCATTCGTGCGGCCAAAAAAGGCAAAAAAACCTTCATTCTGCATGATGGCCCTCCATATGCGAATGGCAGCATTCATATTGGTCACTCAGTTAACAAGATTCTGAAAGACATTATCGTGAAGTCCAAAGGACTGTCGGGATTTGACTCTCCTTACGTGCCGGGCTGGGACTGTCACGGTCTGCCTATCGAGCTGAAAGTCGAGCAGGAGTTCGGTAAGCCGGGCGAGAAATTCACTGCCGCTGAATTCCGCGCCAAGTGCCGCGAATATGCTGCTACGCAGGTTGACGGCCAGCGTAAAGACTTCATTCGTCTGGGCGTGTTGGGCGACTGGTCGCATCCGTACCTGACCATGGACTTCAAAACCGAAGCCAACATCATCCGCGCGCTGGGCAGAATTATCAAAAACGGTCATCTGCACAAAGGCGCTAAGCCGGTGCACTGGTGCGTTGACTGCCGTTCCGCGCTGGCGGAAGCGGAAGTTGAATATTACGACAAAACGTCACCGTCTATCGACGTGGCGTTCCGCGCCGTCGATCAGGATGCGGTGAAAGCGAAGTTTGGTCTGCCGGGCGTGAGCGGCCCTGTGTCGCTGGTTATCTGGACCACCACGCCGTGGACTCTGCCGGCTAACCGCGCCATCTCCTTGGCGCCGGACTTTGATTATGCGCTGGTGCAGATTGACGGCCAGGCGGTGATTCTGGCGAAAGATCTGGTTGAAAGCGTCATGCAGCGTATTGGCGCGGCTGAATACACCATTCTCGGCACCGTTAAAGGCGCGGAGCTGGAACTGCTGCGCTTTACCCATCCGTTTATGGGCTTTGACGTGCCGGCGATCCTCGGCGATCACGTCACCCTGGACGCCGGTACCGGCGCGGTACATACCGCCCCTGGTCACGGCCCGGATGACTACGTGATCGGTCAAAAGTATGGCCTGGAAACCGCTAACCCGGTTGGCCCGGACGGCGCTTACCTGCCAGGCACATATCCAACGCTTGACGGTGTTAACGTCTTCAAAGCGAACGATATCGTTATTGAACTGCTGAAAGAAAAAGGCGCGCTACTGCATGTCGAAAAAATGCAGCACAGCTATCCGTGCTGTTGGCGTCACAAAACGCCGATCATTTTCCGCGCGACCCCGCAGTGGTTCGTCAGCATGGATAAAGAAGGGCTTCGTCAACAGTCGCTGAAAGAGATCAAAGGCGTTCAGTGGATCCCGGACTGGGGTCAGGCGCGTATTGAATCAATGGTCGCTAACCGTCCTGACTGGTGTATCTCACGTCAGCGTACCTGGGGCGTACCGATGTCGCTGTTCGTGCATAAAGAAACGCAGGAGCTGCTGCCGATTGAGCGTACTCTGGCGGCGATGGAAGAGGTGGCGAAACGCGTCGAAGTTGACGGTATCCAGGCGTGGTGGGATCTCGACCCGAAAGAGATCCTCGGCGAAGATGCCGATCAATACGAGAAAGTTCCGGATACGTTGGACGTTTGGTTTGATTCCGGTTCCACCAGTTACTCCGTGGTTGATGCGCGTCCGGAGTTCGCCGGTCACGCTGCCGATATGTATCTGGAAGGCTCTGACCAGCATCGCGGCTGGTTTATGTCCTCCCTGATGATTAGCGTGGCGATGAAAGGCAAAGCGCCATACCGCCAGGTACTGACTCACGGCTTCACTGTCGATGGTCAGGGGCGCAAGATGTCCAAGTCCATCGGTAACACCGTGTCGCCGCAGGATGTGATGAATAAACTGGGCGCGGATATCCTGCGTCTGTGGGTAGCGTCTACTGACTATACCGGCGAAATGGCGGTCTCTGACGAAATCCTGAAACGTGCTGCCGACAGCTATCGTCGTATCCGTAATACCGCGCGCTTCCTGCTGGCGAACCTCAATGGCTTCAATCCGGCCACCGATATGGTCAAACCGGAAGAGATGGTTGTGCTGGACAGGTGGGCGGTGGGCTGCGCGAAAACGGCGCAGCAAGAGATTCTGAAGGCATACGAAGCTTACGACTTCCATGAAGTGGTACAGCGCCTGATGCGCTTCTGCTCCGTTGAAATGGGTTCGTTCTACCTCGACATCATCAAAGACCGCCAGTACACCGCGAAGGCTGATAGCGTCGCGCGTCGTAGCTGCCAGACTGCGCTGTATCATATCGCAGAAGCGCTGGTTTGCTGGATGGCGCCGATCATGTCCTTCACGGCTGATGAAATCTGGGGCTACCTGCCGGGCGAGCGTGAAAAATATGTCTTCACCGGCGAATGGTACGACGGGTTGTTTGGCCTGGAAGAGAATGAAGAATTTAATGACGCATTCTGGGACGATGTCCGCTATATCAAGGACCAGGTCAACAAAGAGCTGGAAAATCAGAAAGCCAATGGCATCAAATCGAACCTGGAAGCAAAAGTGACGCTGAAATATGCTGACGATGCTAACGGTACGATCAAGAAGCTGAAACTGTTGGGCGAAGAGGTCAGATTTATCTTCATTACTTCCCAGTTCGTGATTTCTGAGCAAGCGGGGGGTATTGATGATGAAAATATTCAGTACAATGCTGGTAATACGACAGTTCAGGCAGTGGTAACGCGTGCCGAGGGTGATAAGTGTCCGCGCTGCTGGCACTACACTACTGATGTCGGCAAGGTGGCGGAACATGCAGATATCTGCGGACGCTGTGTCAGCAACATCGCCGGTAATGGCGAACAACGTAAATTTGCCTGATGAGTAAACCACTCTGTTCAACAGGACTACGCTGGCTATGGCTGGTAGTAGTCGTGCTGATTATCGATTTGGGCAGCAAATACCTGATCCTCCAGAATTTCGCTCTGGGGGATACGGTAGGGCTGTTCCCGTCGCTTAATCTGCATTATGCGCGTAACTACGGCGCGGCTTTTAGCTTCCTGGCGGATAGCGGCGGCTGGCAGCGCTGGTTCTTTGCCGGGATTGCGATAGGGATCTGCGTAATTCTTTTGGTGATGATGTATCGCTCGAAAGCGACGCAGAAGCTGAATAACATCGCTTATGCGTTAATCATCGGCGGCGCGCTGGGTAACCTGTTCGACCGCCTGTGGCACGGCTTTGTTGTCGATATGATCGATTTTTACGTCGGCGACTGGCATTTCGCGACGTTCAACCTTGCCGATAGCGCGATCTGTATCGGCGCGGCGCTGATTGTACTGGAAGGCTTTTTGCCGAAGCCGACAGCGAAAGAACAGGCATAAGCGTAAATACCGGATGGCGCTTATCCGGTTTTGTAGGCCTGATAAGCGCAGCGCCATCAGGCAAACGTGGTGCCGGATGGCGGTGAAAACGCCTTATCCGGCCTACGGTTTTATAGTTCTTTGTGCCTCCGGGCAAAACACGTGAGCAATTTGCATGTCTAAATCCGTACAGAGCACCAGCGCGATCCTCGTTCACTTCACCCTGAAACTGGATGATGGCTCAACGGCGGAATCTACCCGCAATAACGGCAAGCCAGCCCTGTTCCGTCTTGGCGATACCTCGCTTTCCGAAGGTCTGGAGCAGCAGCTTCTGGGGTTGAAAGAAGGGGAAAAGAAAGCGTTTTCGCTGGAGCCTGACGCCGCGTTTGGCGTCCCCAGTCCGGACTTGATCCAGTATTTCTCGCGCCGTGAGTTTATGGCGGCGGGCGAACCGGAAGTCGGGGCGATTATGCTTTTTACCGCAATGGATGGCAGCGAAATGCCTGGCGTGATTCGCGAAATCAACGGCGACTCGATTACCGTTGATTTTAACCATCCGCTGGCCGGGCATACCGTTCACTTTGATATTGAAGTGCTGGAAATCGATCCGGCGCTGGAGGCATAAACATGCAGATCCTGTTGGCCAACCCACGCGGTTTTTGCGCCGGGGTAGACCGCGCTATCAGCATTGTTGAAAATGCGCTCGCCATTTACGGCGCGCCAATTTACGTTCGGCACGAAGTCGTGCATAACCGCTATGTAGTGGACAGCCTGCGCAAGCGCGGGGCGATCTTTATAGAGCAAATTAGCGAAGTGCCGGATGGCGCCATTCTGATTTTCTCCGCTCATGGGGTTTCCCAGGCGGTGCGTAACGAGGCGAAAAGCCGCGATCTTACCGTTTTTGACGCCACCTGCCCGCTGGTGACGAAAGTCCATATGGAAGTGGCGCGCGCCAGCCGTCGCGGTGAAGAATCTATTCTCATCGGCCACGCCGGGCACCCGGAAGTGGAAGGCACCATGGGTCAGTACAGCAACCCGGAAGGGGGGATGTACCTGGTGGAGTCGCCAGAGGACGTCTGGACGCTGAATGTCAAAAATGAAGGCAAGCTCTCCTTCATGACGCAAACCACGCTTTCCGTGGACGATACGTCCGATGTGATTGATGCGCTGCGTAAACGCTTTCCGAAAATCGTCGGCCCGCGCAAAGACGATATTTGCTATGCCACTACTAATCGTCAGGAAGCGGTGCGGGCGTTGGCGGAGCAGGCTGACGTGGTGCTGGTGGTCGGCTCGAAAAACTCTTCTAACTCTAACCGGCTGGCGGAACTGGCCCAACGGATGGGAAGAACCGCGTTTCTTATCGACGATGCGGCGGATATCCAGGAGGCGTGGGTGAAAGAAGCCGCCTGCGTCGGCGTCACTGCTGGCGCTTCCGCGCCGGATATTCTGGTGCAGAATGTTATTGCGCGTCTGCGCGAGTTTGGCGGCGGCGAAGCCGTCACGCTTGAGGGGCGCGAAGAAAATATTGTTTTCGAAGTGCCGAAAGAGCTGCGTGTGGATGTTCGTGAGGTCGAATAAGATTTCACAATTCAGAAATCTGCCTGATGACGCTACGTTGACCAGATCTTAAGAATTTCTTTTGATATTCAATGTGCGACAGGAAGAATAAGGCGTAGTCGTCATCCGGTGCTAATGCCCCACCTTTTTGCTATTCATCTGAAAAACCAGCACAATCGTTGCTGGTTTTTGGGTTGTAATGCCTACAGGGATAAGGGAAATGGGCAAAATAAAATATGGATTGGCAACGTTACTCGCCATCGGCTTTTGGATGGACGCGACAAGCGCCACGGTGCTGGAGCTACCCGCCTGGGAGCGAAACTATACCGGAACTATCGCGGGGAAACCGGTAAACGTTAATATCACGCGATTTGGTAACACGCTTTATGGGTATTACTGCTATGAACCTTGCAATCAGCACAAGGCAGTGATTGTTCTACGCGGCTCACTCCAGGATAAAGAGGTGCATCTTGAAGAACGCGTAAAGGCGCTTTCGGGTTACTGGAATGCGGAAATCTCCAGCAGTGAGATTAAAGGCGAATGGACGTCCGCAGATAAAAAACGACATTTTCCTGTTGCCCTTATCTACCTCAAACCTAAAAACTCCCCTGATATTGTGCTGGTCACGAACACGAATGATGCAGGGGGTTACGACCCTTCCAAAGAGATTGATTGCGGCAATACGCCGGCCATTTCGGCGATAAAATTATACCGTGATGGTAAACTCATACAGACCTTAGATACCGCCTCGGTGGGCACTTGTAGCCCGTTTATGCCTCAATGGGGGGATGTCAATTTTGATGGCTACCCGGATCTGTCGATTGTAACAGAGCTACTTGCAGGGCCGAATGCTCCAGTACAAACATGGCTCTATGACCCCGCCAAACAGCGTTATGTTGATGCGCCAGCGTCTTATCAGGAAATCACTTCACCAGAGATCGATGCTGAACATAAACAGATTGTCAGCTATTGGCGCGGCGGTTGCTGCAGTCATGGCGTCAATGTGTATCGCTGGAAAGGAAAAACGATTGAACTGATCGATCGCGGTGAAAGCTACTTTCAGCCTGTGATAAGTAAAGGCAAAATGTATAACTGCTACATGATACCTTCCTACGCTGATGGGCGTATTATTTATCCGCTAGTACGTAAAAATGGTCATTTGACGCCGCCTCTTAGCCTTGATGAGACGTGTCAATCTTTTTGGCTAACCGGTAATGTTCGTACCGTGATTCAGGCAGAAAAACCCGGCGCTGAGCCCGAATCGCTTGAGATTCAGTGGCAGGAAAACAAAGCATCGCCAGGGCGTTTTTGCCCATTAGTTCCGTTTGTCGAAGGTGATAAGCTAAGTCCGCGTCTGGTGACGGATGACGATGTGCCTGATGCCTGTATCAGTCGCGCTGAGTATGAAGATATAAAACAATAGGTCAGGAGAGCATTAATGACAGCATCCCTACACATTATTCTTGATACCGATCCGGGCATTGATGACGCGGCTGCGATTGCCGCTGCGCTGTTCGCCCCCCAGCTTGATCTGCAACTAATAACCACCGTCGCAGGTAATGTTTCCGTTGAAAAAACGACCCGTAATGCGTTGCAGCTTCTGCATTTCTGGAACAGCGATATCCCACTTGCCCAGGGGGCCGCGACGCCGCTGCTGCGTCCGTTACGCGATGCGGCATACGTCCACGGCGAATCCGGTATGGAAGGCTATGATTTTGTCGACCATCAGCGCCAACCGTTGGCGAAGCCTGCGTTTATCGCTATCCGGGATGTGCTGATGAACGCCCCGGAGCCCATGACATTAGTGGCGATTGGGCCATTGACCAATATTGCGTTGCTACTGATGCACTATCCGGAGTGTGCGTGTAACATTCGCCGTCTGGTGTTGATGGGCGGTTCCGCAGGGCGCGGCAATTTTACGCCTAATGCTGAATTTAACATTGCTGTCGATCCGGAGGCCGCGGCGCTGGTGTTCCGCAGCGGTCTGGAGATTGTGATGTGTGGGCTTGATGTCACGAATCAGGCAATGCTCTCGCCAGATTTTCTGAATAAACTGCCCGCGCTGAATCGCACCGGTAAGATGTTGCACAGCCTGTTCAACCATTATCGCAGCGGTAGTATGCGCACTGGCGTCCGGATGCACGATCTCTGCGCGATCGCCTGGCTGGTGCGTCCGGAGCTTTTTACCCTGCAATCCTGTTTTGTGGCCGTAGAAACGCAGGGGGAATATACCGCAGGCACGACGGTCGTTGATATTGAAGGGCGTCTGGGGCAGCCCGCCAACGCGCAGGTGGCGCTGGCGCTGGATATGGACGGTTTTCGTCAGTGGGTGGCTGAGGTGTTTGCCTATGCGCCGTAATTACATGTTGGCGCCATAATCTCATACTTTGCCGCGATAGAGTCTCTCCGGCCTGCCCACTTTCCCGTAGCTGATCTCCGCTTCGAGAAAGTTATTTTTCACGCCTTGTTCCAGATAGCGTCGGGCAGTGGTTTTACTGCTGCCCAGAATTTGCGCCAGAGTGTCTGCTGTATGTACTGCCTGCGGGTCGGCGAATATTTGTCGTACCCGGTTGAAGGTGTTTTCATCAATTCCCCGCAGTCCGCTATTCGGTTCTGCGGTTTGTTCTTTGGCCTGGATATTAAATAAGGCATCAACGTGCGTCTGGTTTGCCTGCTCACTGGAACGTAACGAACTGCGGTAACGGGTGAACCGCTCCAGGGTATGCTGCAGGCGCTGATAATGTACCGGCTTAATCAGATAATCGAATACGCCCATGCGTAAGGCATCGCTGATGGTATCCATATGATTGTCGGCGGTAATGAAAATAATTCGCCCCGTGTAGTTGGTGCTGATGGTATGACGAATTAAATCGATCCCTTTGCCATCGGGTAAAAAATTATCCAATAGAATTAACTGTGGTTGATAGAGGCGTATTTGCTTCTTCGCACTTTCCAGTTTGTCTGCGATGCCGACGATTGAAAACTGGGGAAAAAGCTTGATGGTGTCCACCAGGATTTCCGCTAGCATCGGTTCGTCTTCAACGATGAGTGTCGTAATGCTATCCATGTTATTCTTCTCTGGTAAAAGGGATATAGAGGGTAAAAATGGTGCCAAAAGGATTATTGCTATCGACGATAATGTCGCCATTGGCCTGCTTGACGTAGCTGTGCACCAACCATAATCCAATTCCGTGATCGCCGTTGTTGTGGGTGGTCACTCCACGCTCGAAAATATGCTGGCGGATATTTTCGTCAATACCACATCCCTGATCGGCAACTTCAATAATGACTTCATTACCTTCGCTATTGATCAGGCACTCAATCTGTCGCGAGCCTTCGCGATTGAGCAGGGTGGCGTTATAGGCGTTGTCCAATAAATTGCCAACAATCGAAATCCATTCATTATGCGAGAGCGATGACGGCAGGTGTTCAACAAAGCTTGAAGGATCGAAAATCAGCTCCAGCCCCAGCTCTTTTGCCCGATAATATTTACCGATTAATAGCCCCGCAAGGTGGTAGTCGCGGAAATTATGGGAAATAAAATCGAGTACTTTCTGGTGGCTTTCCGACTGCTGCTGAATCAGCGCCAGCGCATTATCGTAGCGCTTCAGGAACAGCAGTCCGGCAATGGTGGAAATAAGGTTGCGATGCTCATGCTGCACGGCGCGCAGGTTATTGGCGTATTGCCGCACCTGACTTAACTGCAGGCTGAGTGTATTGATATCGTCTTTGTTGCGAAAGCTAATAACCCAGCCCTGAGGCTGGTTGTCAATAATGACCGCCATGCGACTGGCGATGACTTTCATTTGGTTAAAGGTGACGATCTCATCTTTTTTGTTTTTTTGCGGCGCATCGTAAAAGAAGGCCTCCGGCAACACGACATGGTGGATTGCATAGCCAATGAGTTCAGACTCCGGTTGGCTCAGATTCAGTAAGCGGCGAGCCGTTTGGTTAATAGCGGTAATACGGTGATGGGAGTCAATGGCGATCAACCCTTCAAATACCGACTCAAACAACACGCTTTGCTGAATTAATAGTTGTGAAAGCTGCTGTGGCTCCATGTTAAGCATCTGCTTTTTAATATGCAGCGAGAAGCGGCGGGCACAGTACAACAGCACCAGCAGCAGTAACGCCATCGGGAACAGCAACGAGCTGATTTGTAAGTTAAGCCAGCTCTCCAGCTGTTCCAGAGTATAGCCGACGGAAACAATACCGATGACTTTACCGGTACTGTCCTGAATCGGGGATTTACCACGCAAGGAAGAGCCTAATGAACCTTTGCGCACCGATACGTAGCTTTTAGCATTATACAGCGCGTCGTCGCTATCGCCGCCCTCCATATATTTGCCGATCTCATCCGGGTTGACGTGATACAGTCGCTGACCTTTTTCGTTGCCAACGGTAATGTAAGTCGCGTCCGAAAACGAGCGCATTGGGTCAATCAACGCTTTGATGCGTGACAAATCATGCGCTTCTACGGCTTCAACTAATTCTGGCATAGCGGATATTTGCATTGCCTGAATAAGCGCACGTTGGCCCACCTGATAATGCAGGCGCTCTTTCGTGATATCGGTCAGATACCAGGTGATTGCCAGCATCACGATGGTGGATGTAAACAGGATCAGTAGAAATATCCGGTTTTGAAACGAGCGTCTGGCAAACCAGCGTGTAATTTCCCGTATAAACATATTGGTATTTAGATATTTAATTACGGTATTTTCTTGCATTCGGCATCACCGGAACCTGAACCAGTTCATACTTACTTTTCTTTCAGAAAAAATTTGGATGAAAATGGGATACGACATGCGTATCCCATCCACTATTACATCGCCAGCACGTACTTCAGCATCACGCCCGCCGCAATGGCCGAACCGATAACCCCCGCCACGTTCGGGCCCATCGCGTGCATCAGCAGGAAGTTCTGCGCGTCTGATTCCAGGCCCACCTTGTTCGATACGCGGGCCGCCATCGGCACCGCCGACACGCCGGCCGAACCGATAAGCGGGTTGATTTTGTTCTTACTGCACAGGTTCAGCAGCTTCGCCATCAGCACCCCGGCCGCCGTCCCGATACCGAACGCAATCACCCCCAGCAGCAGAATGCCCAGCGTCTGCGGCTGCAGGAACTTATCCGCGACCAGCTTCGCGCCCACCGACAGCCCGAGGAAAATGGTGACGATATTAATCAGCCCGTTCTGTACCGTGTCGCTCAGACGCTCCACCACGCCGCTTTCGCGCATCAGATTGCCAAAGCAGAACATCCCCAGCAGCGGCGCGGCGTCCGGCAGCAGCAGCGCCACCAGCAGTAACAGCACCACCGGGAAGAGGATTTTTTCCCGCTTACTCACCGTGCGCAGCTGCACCATGCGGATTTTCCGCTCTTTCTCGCTGGTCAGCGCGCGCATAATCGGTGGCTGGATTAACGGCACCAGCGCCATATACGAGTACGCCGCCACCGCGATGGCTCCCAGCAGCTCCGGGGCCAGCTTGCCCGACAGATAAATCGCCGTCGGGCCGTCCGCGCCGCCGATAATGCCGATGGCCGCCGCCTGCGGCAGGGTGAAGGAAATCAGGCCGAAGTAGTTCAGCGTCAGCGCCCCCAGCACGGTGGCGAAGATGCCGAACTGCGCCGCCGCGCCGAGCAGCAGGGTGCGCGGGTTGGCCAGCAGCGGGCCGAAGTCGGTCATCGCGCCCACGCCCATAAAGATGACCAGCGGCGCGACACCGGAGCCAATCGCCACTTTATAGAACAGCGCCAGCACCCCCGGCGTGTAGCCCATGTCCACCGCCAGGTTCTCCATCTGGCTCTGCACCGACGGCAGCGCCAGCGCTAATGCCTCTTTAATGGCGTGCACGTCCGGCGCGCAGTTCAGCTTCGCGGCAATCACCGCCAGCTGCCCGGCGTCGTGATGCGCCAGCAGGCTTTCCAGCGCGGTCAGCGCCATGCCCGCTTCCGGGATGTTGGAGAGCAGCCCGCCGAAGCCTATCGGCAGCAGCAACAACGGTTCGAACTTCTTCGCTATCGCCAGCCACAGCAGCAGCAGGCTGACCAGCAGCATGATGGCCTGGCCTGCGCCAAGGTGCATCAGCCCCATGCCCTGAAGCAGGGCGTTCAGACTTTCCATTTCCGCTCCTCGTCCTTACGCCAGCGTCATCAGGGTGTCGCCGACGGAGACCGCATCGCCGGACTTCACCGCGATACCGCGTACCGTCCCGGCCTGCGCGGCGCGAATTTCGGTTTCCATCTTCATGGCTTCCAGAATCAGCAGCACATCGCCTTCGGCCACCGTCTGGCCCTCGGTGGCAATCACCTTCCAGATGTTGCCCGCCAGCGGCGCGGTGACCGGGGTGCCGGCGCCTGCGGGAGCGGCAGCCTGAACCGGTGCGGAAGAGGCTGCCGGAACAGCCGCAGTAAGCTGGCTGATATCGCCGCCGTCGCTGACCTTCACCACAAAGGCTTTGCCTTCCACTTCCACGGTGTAGATACCGGAGGCGGCAGGCTTCTCTGCTTTTGCCACCGGCTGCGCGGCTTCCGCCTGCGGCACCGGCTCAAACGCCGCCGGGTTGTGGCGGTTCTCAAGGAATTTGAGGCCGATTTGCGGGAACAGCGCCACGGTGAGCACGTCGTCGATGGCGTTTCCCGCCAGAGTGATGCCCTTCTCCTGCGCCTGGCGCCTGACGTCCGCTTCCAGTTCAGCCAGTTCCGGTTTGAGTAAATCCGCCGGACGGCAGGTCACCGGAGCGCCCCCTTCCAGCACGCGGGCCTGTAACGCGGTGTTCACCGGCACCGGGGTGTGGCCGTATTCGCCTTTCAGAATGCCAGCGGTTTCTTTGGCGATGGTTTTGTAGCGCTCGCCGGTCAGGACGTTGAGCACCGCCTGGGTGCCGACAATCTGTGAGGTGGGGGTCACCAGCGGGATAAAGCCGAGGTCCTCGCGCACGCGGGGGATTTCCGCCAGCACCTGGTCGAGTTTGTCCGCCGCGTTCTGCTGCTTCAGCTGGCTTTCGAGGTTGGTGAGCATTCCGCCCGGTACCTGGGCCACCAGAATACGGCTGTCGTAGCCCTTCAGCTGGCCTTCAAAGGCGTGATACTTTTTGCGCACCTCGCGGAAGTACGCGGCGATATTTTCCAGCTTCAGGATATCCAGCCCGGTGTCGTGCTCAGTACCTGCCAACGTCGCCACCAGCGCTTCGGTGGCCGGGTGGCCGTAGGTGGCGCTCATGGACGAAATTGCCGTGTCGACGCCGTCGACGCCCGCCTCGATAGCCTTCAGCAGGGCCATCTCCGCCATCCCGGTGGTGGCGTGACAGTGCAGGTGCAGGCGCACGTCATAGCGTTTTTTGATTTCGCTGACCAGGTCATACGCCGCCACTGGCGTCAGGATACCGGACATATCCTTGATGGCAATCGAGTCAACGCCGGTTTCCAGCAGTTGCTCCGTTAAATCCAGCCAGGTCTGCAGGGTGTGCGCCGGGCTGGTGGTGTACGAGAGCGTGCCCTGGGCGTGCGCGCCGTGGCTGCGCACCGCCTGCAGTGCGGCTTTCATATTGCGCGGGTCGTTCATGGCATCGAAGACGCGGAACACGTCCATGCCGTTTTTCACCGCGCGTTCGACGAAGCGTTCCACCACGTCATCGGCGTAGTGGCGGTAGCCGAGCAGGTTCTGGCCGCGCAGCAGCATCTGCAGCGGGGTTTTGGGCATGGCTTTTTTGAGTTCGCGCAGGCGCAGCCACGGGTCTTCGCCGAGAAAGCGGATACAGGCGTCAAAGGTGGCGCCGCCCCAGCACTCCAGCGACCCGTAGCCCACGTCATCGAGCGCGGCGGCAATCGGCAGCATGTCATCAAGGCGCAGGCGGGTGGCGAACAGAGACTGGTGGGCGTCACGCAGGACGACGTCGGTAATGGCAATGGTCATGGATCCCTCCGGGAAATTAAACGTGGTGGCGGTGATGGTGAATGGCGGCGGCAATCACCGGCTTTAAGCGGGTGAAGTCGTCCACGACGGGAACGGCACGCGGTGCGGGCGCGGCGACGGGCTCCGGGAAGAAGCGAGTAATCACGGCAGACATGCCGCGAATGGCAAAGATGAGCAGGAACAGAAAGCTCAGTACGAACCCCATCCCTAAAAACATCAGGGTGAAACCTTCACCCAGTAGTACAGCTTCATTCATGAATCATTTTCCATAATGAGAGGCACGACGGTGGCCTTGACGACAACCTTCCTGGTGAATCCGGCTAAGGAGTAGAGTGGATTTCCCTTGGCCACCTCTGGCTTTGGCCTCTACTTTTCTCCAGGTCGTTTGCGGCAAAGACACCGCCGTGCGTTTTTTTACACCATCATGCTGAACACGATGCTAGCGATAACCAGCACAATACCGCCGCCCAGACGAGAGGAAATTTGTGCATATGAAATGAGGTTCATACGGTTACAGGCGGAGAGCACTTCCAGATCGCCGGAGCCGCCGCGGTTGGCCATACAAAGACCCGCAGTAATGGATGATTCAATCGGGTAGAAGCCAATCAACCAGCCCCCGATAGCTGCGCCAACGACAGCGCCGACCACAATGATTGCGGCGATAACGACGTTCGCGAACGTCAGGGCATCGATGATCTCTTGCAGATCGGTGTAGCAAACACCCACACCTACCATCAGCACCCACAGTAGCTGTTTGGAGAAGAAGTCAGAAAGACGTTTCGCCCCGGCTTTAATCTCCGGTGAGCAAAGACCTGATGCGTTCAGCGCAGCAACAATCAGAACCATCCAGGCGAAGTAGTGAATAGAGACGCCGCCGATGCTTGGCAGAATTTTCTTGGCAACGACATAGGCCAGCAGGAAGCAGGTGGTGGATAACACCATGCCAACCGCCGTTTCACGATGGGTAATCTGACCGGCCTTTTCATCATCTTCGGTTTTGAAGGAAGCCTTACGAACCAACTCACCTTCACCGCTAAGCCAGGTGTATTTTTTGCCTATCATATCGAGGAGGGCGGCGAAAATAATGGCGAAGATATTCGCAATGGTCAGAATAGCAATAGCCGTTGAGTAATACTCTTCGCGAGAACGTCCGGTAACCGAGTGATAAATTTCAGACAGAGGCACGGCGCCCGCGCCGTTACCACCGCCCATAATCGGCAGAACGTACAGCATCATGATACGGTCGACCGGGATACCGAAGCACAGACCAATGACGATACCGAAAAGGGACGCGCCGACAATCCCGGCGAGGATGGTTGGGATATAGCCCAGCAGTGATTTTAATAGCAGCTTACGGTTTACCGACAGGATCGCGCCTGTGATCAACACTGCGATAAACAGGTTAAGGAAGTTGCTTTTATCCATTACGTTGCTGATCGCATCAATTTCTTTCTGCGTAAATATGCCAGCATAGACAAAATAAGCTGCAACCAGAAATATCATAACCGGTGCGCCACCAATATATTTATTGAAGATCGGTAAACGTTTGCCGATTTCACCAAAAATGGCCCCCATCACAAACATAAGGGCAAAACCACCGACTAAGTCAGTCGGTATAGCATTATAAAAATGAGAAAGTAATAAAGTAATTAATGCAAAGGCATAAAGCGGTAGCGGCATACCAAAGATTTTGAATCTGAGTAAATCGCTAGCCCCCTTTTTCTCCGTCGCCGAAGCCTGGGTCATGTTGGTCATAAACATTTTCCTGTGTATTGATGGATAACAAGACCCGCGCATACTAATAAATTCAATGAACCGTGAGATGTGACTATCTTCACTGAATGGTTGTGTTTTTAATTAATTTAATTATTTTTATTAACTCTGGTTAATTAAGGAAATAAAAACCATAAAGCTTATAAAAGCAAGGGGGAAAGTGTGATGTCTATTCCAGACGAGTAATACAAACGCTGGCGAAATATGCGACGTTATTTGCTGACGGATGCAGAATAGAGTGAATCTAATATTTAAACGCATTTATTTGCAAAAGGATGTATTGCGTCGCGAGTCGGTCGCCATGTTTCTGGAGGGCGTGGGACTCGCCCTGGAAGATGATTGTGAAATCGCGGTATGCGCATATTGGCAGGGTGAGATAGTCGGGTGCGGTTCTCTGGCCGGGAACGTACTGAAATGCATCGCCGTTTCCCCGGTTTTACAAGGGGAAGGGCTCAGCCTCAAACTGCTGACTGAGCTGCTTACATTGGCCTACGAGTTAAACCGCAGCGAGCTTTTCCTGTTCACTAAGCCGCAAAATCGGTTGCTGTTTTCTGGCGCGGGGTTTTGGCCCATTGCGCAGGCAGGTGAGCTGGCGGTGTTAATGGAGAACAGCAGTGAACGGTTAGCGCGCTTTTGTCGCCAACTGGCGCTTTATCGTCAACCGGGAAAAACGATCGGCGCCATCGTCATGAACGCCAATCCGTTTACATTGGGCCACCGTTATCTGGTGGAGCAAGCGGCTGCGGCCTGTGACTGGTTGCATCTGTTTGTGGTCAAAGAAGATGCTTCATTTTTTTCCTATACCGACCGTTGGGCGCTGATCGAACAAGGAATCGCGGGTATTGACAACGTCACGTTGCATTCCGGCTCCGCTTATATGATCTCGCGTGCGACGTTTCCCGGCTATTTCCTCAAAGAAAAAGGGGTTGTGGACGACTGCCATTGCCAGATCGATCTGCAACTCTTCCGTGAACATCTGGCTCCAGCGCTGGGGATTACCCATCGTTTTGTCGGCAGTGAACCGTTTTGCCCTCTGACCTGTGCCTATAACCAGCGAATGCACGACATTTTGCACGATCCGAAGCGTAGCGGCCCGGTTATTGAGGTCGTCGAGCTGGCGCGGGTGGAGAAAAACGGCGCGGCTATTTCCGCCTCTCGCGTCAGAAAACTGTATAGCGAACGTAATTGGTCGGCAATAAGCGCGCTGGTGCCTGCTGGCACCCTGGCATATCTGCAGCGGCATGCCGCCAGACACACTGAAACCATATGACGTAACACCGTTAACAAGGAACATAACTAATGAAAATCATTAAAGATGCCCTGGCAGGCACGCTGGAATCCAGCGATGTGATGATCAGGATTGGTCCATCCAGCGAGCCAGGAATTCGGCTGGAGCTAGAGAGTCTGGTGAAGCAGCAGTTTGGCGCGGCGATTGAGCAGGTGGTTCGGGAAACGCTGGCGAAGCTGGGCGTTGAACGCGCGCTGGTTAGCGTCGATGACAAAGGCGCGCTGGAGTGTATTTTACGCGCCCGAGTGCAGGCGGCGGCGTTACGCGCTGCAGAACAAACGGAAATTCAATGGAGTGCGTTATGAGACCTCGTCGCAGTATGTTGTTTATCCCCGGCGCAAATGCGGCCATGTTGAGCACCTCGTTTGTCTATGATGCGGACGCGGTGATGTTCGACTTAGAAGACGCCGTAGCATTACGTGAGAAAGATACCGCCCGTCTTTTAGTCCATCACGCGCTTCAACATCCGTTCTATCAGGATGTTGAAAAAGTGGTGCGCATTAATCCACTGAACACGCCATTCGGTCTGGCCGATCTTGAGGCCGTCGTGCGTGGTGGCGCGGATATCGTGCGTCTGCCGAAAACCGACAGCAAAAACGATGTGCTGGAGCTGGAAGCGCAGGTTGAACGGATCGAACGTGAATGTGGACGTGAAGTCGGCAGTACCAGGCTGATGGCGGCGATCGAATCAGCGAAAGGCGTGGTCAATGCCGTCGACATCGCCACCTCCAGCCCGCGCATGGTGGCAATTGCGCTGGCGGCATTTGATTACGTGATGGATATGGGCACCAGCCGGGGCGATGGCACCGAGCTGTTCTACGCCCGCTGCGCAGTGCTGCATGCGGCGCGCGTTGCGGGTATTGCCGCCTATGATGTCGTTTGGTCGGATATCAATAATGAAGAAGGCTTCCTGAAGGAAGTGCAGTTGGCGAAAGGGCTTGGTTTTAACGGTAAGTCCTTAGTGAACCCACGTCAGATTGAGCTGTTACATCAGGCTTATTCTCCGACACGTAAAGAAGTTGAGCATGCGTATGAGGTGATTGCCGCCGCTGAAGAGGCTGAGTCTCGCGGTCTGGGCGTCGTTTCACTCAACGGCAAAATGATTGACGGCCCGATTATCGACCACGCGCGTAAAGTGGTGGCGCTGTCGGCTTCCGGTATTCGTGATTAAGGAAGGAACCATGAAAGAGACTGTAACCATGCTCAACCAGCAATATGTCGTACCGGAAGGATTACAGCCCTACCAGGGGGTAACAGCGAACAGCCCGTGGCTTGCCAGTGAAACGGAAAAGCGTCGGCGTAAAATTTGTGACTCGCTTGAAGAGGCTATCCGTCGTTCCGGGCTTAAAAATGGCATGACGATATCCTTCCACCATGCGTTTCGTGGTGGCGACAAAGTTGTCAATATGGTGATGGCGAAGCTGGCGGAAATGGGATTCCGCGATCTGACGCTTGCCTCCAGCTCATTAATTGATGCCCACTGGCCGCTTATCGAACACATTAAAAATGGCGTGGTGCGGCAGATTTACACCTCCGGGCTGCGCGGCAAGTTAGGGGAAGAGATCTCCGCTGGCCTGATGGAAAACCCGGTACAGATCCACTCTCACGGCGGCCGCGTAAAACTGATTCAGAGCGGTGAGCTGAATATTGATGTCGCTTTCCTCGGCGTGCCGTGCTGCGATGAATTTGGTAATGCTAACGGCTTTAGCGGCAAGTCACGCTGCGGCTCTTTGGGGTATGCGCAGGTTGATGCGCAGTACGCTAAATGTGTGGTGCTCCTGACTGAAGAGTGGGTCGAATTCCCCAATTATCCGGCCAGTATCGCGCAGGATCAGGTTGATTTGATCGTACAGGTGGACGAAGTAGGGGATCCGGAAAAAATCACCGCGGGTGCGATTCGTCTGTCCAGCAACCCGCGTGAACTGTTGATCGCCCGGCAGGCGGCCAATGTGATCGAACACTCAGGTTATTTTTGTGATGGTTTCTCGCTGCAAACCGGCACCGGTGGCGCTTCTCTGGCGGTCACCCGTTTCCTGGAAGACAAAATGCGTCGCCACAACATTACGGCGAGTTTTGGCCTGGGCGGGATCACCGGCACCATGGTGGATCTGCATGAGAAAGGGTTGATCAAAGCGCTGCTGGATACGCAATCATTCGATGGCGATGCAGCCCGTTCACTGGCGCAGAATCCACATCATATTGAAATCTCAACCAATCAATACGCGAACCCCGCCTCTAAAGGCGCAGCATGCGAACGCCTGAACGTGGTGATGCTGAGCGCGCTGGAAATTGACGTGAATTTCAACGTTAACGTGATGACCGGTTCAAACGGCGTACTGCGTGGCGCATCGGGCGGCCATAGCGATACGGCAGCAGGGGCCGATCTCACCATTATTACCGCACCGCTGGTCCGTGGCCGAATCCCATGCGTGGTGGAAAAAGTGCTGACTACCGTCACGCCTGGGGCAAGTGTTGATGTGCTGGTTACCGACCATGGTATTGCGGTGAACCCTGCGCGTCAGGATCTGCTTGATAACCTGCGTGCTGCGGGCGTGGCGCTGACGACCATCGAACAACTGCAACAGCGCGCTGAGCAACTGACCGGTAAACCGCAGCCGATTGAGTTTACCGATCGGGTGGTGGCTGTGGTGCGTTATCGCGACGTTTCAGTGATTGACGTGATTCGCCAGGTTAAAGGCTGATGAAGGGCACAGACCTGCTGTACCAGGGCCAGGCAGTTACGCTGGAGGAGATGCTACAAGCGCGCGATAAACGTGCCGCCAGGCAGCGTCAGGCGTTGAACTGCTATCGGCTACCGTTGATTTCCCTCACGCTGGTTGCACCGGGCGCCGTTAAAAACTCAGCGGTCTGGCGGCGTGTCGCCGATTACGCAATTGCCGAAATACTGGCGCTTTGCGAACAGAAGGAGTGGGTCAACGTCTGGGAAATGCAGGTAAATGAACGCAGCGGCCCGGAATGGATGGCAGCGGTCTGTGCGCCGGCAATGGCGTTGAAACAGCACATGTCGACACTAGAGATGAGCCATCCGTTAGGGCGGCTTTGGGACATCGACATTATTGATAGCGACGGTAAGTCGCTATCACGCCGTGAACTCGGGCATCCTGCCCGGCCATGTTTGATATGCCAGCAGGATGCTCATCTCTGTGCCCGGGGCAAGCATCACACCCTTGACCTTTTGTTGGATGAAATTGCACGAAGGATTGAATGCTATGAACGTGAGCGTTGTGACTGAACGGCGTACGCCAGCGTACTCATCGCTGGCGGCTGGCGAACTTAATGGGTTGGTTGCAAGAGCGCTGCTGACGGAAGCCAGGCTGACACCAAAACCCGGTCTGGTCGATATTCGTAATTCGGGAGCGCATAGGGATATGGATCTGGCGGCATTTGAACGTAGTACTACCGCCATTGCTCCGTGGATGGAAAAGTTTTTTATCATGGGCAACAACACGGCGGCGCTGGCGGCAGAAAATGTCCTGGTGATGCTGCGTCCGCTGGGGATGGCCTGTGAGAACGATATGCTACAGGAGACCAATGGTGTGAATACCCATCGCGGGGCGATTTTCGCTTTTGGCCTGCTGAGTGCAGCGATTGGCCGACTTCTCGCGCGGGGAGAACCGTTGGAGCAAAATCGTATCTGCGACCAGGTTGCCCGCCTGAGTCGGAATATTGTTGCCCACGAGCTCTCAGCAAAAAAAGCGGGAAAACTGACAAAGAGTGAAACCCATTTCCAGTGCTATGGCCTGTCGGGCGCGCGGGGAGAAGCGGAAAGCGGTTTTCGAACCGTCAGAACGCAGGCTTTGCCGGTGTTTAACCGGGTCGTGCAGGAGCATGACGATACCCATCTTGCCCTACTGCAAACATTGTTGCATCTGATGGCGTGGAATGATGATACCAATCTGGTGTCACGGGGAGGCCTGGAAGGGCTTTACTACGTGCAGCAGCAGGCACAAAAATTGTTGTGGCAAGGGGGCGTATTGGTTGAGGGGGGCATTGAAGCGATGCAGTCCCTCGATGATGAACTCATCCTGCGTAACTTAAGCCCTGGCGGTAGCGCGGATTTACTGGCAGTGACCTGGTTTTTAAGTCATTTTCCTGCCGGTTCCCTCTATCCTGAGTAAGTTTCTCTTCTTTCATTCTCTCCAGCAATGATTCATCCTGCGGGATGAATCATGTCTTTTACTGATATCGCTCCCTGTTTATCATTAATTTCTAATTATCGGCGATTTTAGATGGCGGCCTCCGGGCGCGCTGGTTACTCTGAAAACGGTTTACGCAATTTTTACAAAAGAGAATAGCTATGCATGAAGCACAAATCCGCGTCGCCATTGCCGGCGCCGGTGGCCGCATGGGACGGCAGTTAATCCAGGCCGCCATGGCGATGGAAGGTGTTCAGCTGGGTGCCGCGCTGGAGCGCGAAGGCTCTTCCTTGCTGGGCAGCGATGCTGGCGAACTGGCCGGGGCGGGAAAGTCCGGCGTGACCGTTCAAAGCAGCCTTGAGGCGGTAAAAGATGATTTTGACGTTTTCATCGATTTTACCCGTCCGGAAGGCACGTTGACGCATCTGGCGTTTTGCCGCCAGCATGGTAAAGGGATGGTGATTGGTACTACCGGCTTTGACGACGCCGGTAAACAGGCCATTCGCGAGGCGTCGCAAGAGATTGCGATCGTTTTCGCCGCAAACTTTAGCGTCGGCGTTAACGTCATGCTCAAGCTGCTGGAGAAAGCCGCGAAGGTAATGGGCGACTATAGCGATATTGAAATTATTGAAGCGCACCACCGCCATAAAGTGGATGCACCGTCGGGTACGGCTCTGGCAATGGGCGAGGCAATCGCCGGGGCGCTGGATAAAGATCTGAAGGACTGCGCGGTCTACTCGCGTGAAGGTTATACCGGCGAGCGCGTACCGGGAACGATTGGCTTTGCAACCGTACGCGCGGGCGACATCGTCGGCGAACATACCGCGATGTTTGCCGATATTGGCGAGCGCGTAGAGATTACGCATAAAGCTTCCAGCCGCATGACTTTTGCAAATGGCGCGTTGCGATCGGCATTATGGCTAAAAACGAAGAAAAATGGGCTATTTGACATGCGGGACGTGCTGGGGCTGGATGTATTATAGCGACTAAATACCTTCGTGATGTGGTTGTGGTAATCAAGATTAATTGATTACAAAGGGCAAGATATTATTGCCCTTTTGTTGTCTATGGAAAACCCCCAGCTAGGCTGGGGGTTCCGGAAAGCTTTCAGCTTTAAGCCAGTTATTAAAACCCCTTTTGATTTGTTAAAACATCTTGCGGTCTGGCAACTGCAAAAGTTCAACAAGAAATCAAAAGGGGGTCCCAATGGGGGACGAAAAGAGCTTAGCGCACACCCGATGGAACTGTAAATATCACATAGTTTTCGCGCCCAAATACCGAAGACAAGCGTTCTATGGAGAGAAGCGTAGGGCAGTAGGCAGCATATTAAGAAAATTGTGTGAATGGAAAAACGTACGAATCCTGGAAGCGGAATGTTGTGCAGATCATATTCACATGCTTCTGGAGATCCCGCCGAAGATGAGTGTGTCGAGCTTCATGGGATATCTGAAGGGTAAAAGTAGTCTGATGCTTTACGAGCAGTTTGGGGATCTAAAATTCAAATACAGGAACAGGGAGTTCTGGTGCAGAGGGTACTATGTCGATACGGTGGGTAAGAACACGGCGAAGATACGGGAATACATAAAGCACCAGCTTGAAGAGGATAAAATGGGTGAGCAATTATCGATCCCTTATCCGGGCAGCCCGTTTACGGGCCGTAAGTAACGAAGTTTGATGCAAATGTCAGATCGTATGCGCCTGTTAGGGCGCGGCTGGTAAGAGAGCCTTACAGGCGCATCTGAAAAACCTCCGGCTATGCCGGAGGATATTTATTTTTGCCCCCCGGTTATTTGGTCAGATAAATAACGCCTTTCACCATTCATGTTTCGACAGTTTCTTCTCCCACGACATGTTCTGCCGCAGTGGCTTACCGTATGCAAAAGGCACCTCGACCAGACTGATAAGACTGATATCCATTGGGGGGTTAGTGCTGTTCCACGGGATCGTTTTATCTATTTTGCTTCAATAAGTTAGCTTTTTTATGCTGTAGTGAGGCTGTTTGTGGTCCAATCGTATGCGCCTGTCTTAAAGAAAAAGAAGTTAGATATTAATATCTAAATTGGAGTTATCATTATATTGTCTTAACTTGCTGTTTTTTGTGATTTTATGATGCGTTTGATTTTATTTTTTCTTTTTATAACAAGTTGATTTTTAAGTTATTTTTGTTGTTAATTTGCTTAATTTTAAATTTTTATTAATTTAATAATATTAATGGCTATTAAATGAATTTTTATCGTTGTTTTTTGTTGTTTTAATGTGAAATTTGACCATTTGGTCCACTTTTTATCATGACAGCCAGTTTTTTGCGAACTCAAGGAAGCGCAAGCGTTTTCTATCGTCACTTAGTTGATCTTTTTGCCTATTAAACAGAATAACTTACTTATAATGTGCAAAATAACATAAAAAACACCCGCTTTAAGTTGACTTTTATCCGGCTTAACTTCAGAATGCCGCCGTTTGCCAGAAATCCACGGGTAAGCAAATTTGCATTGCTTCATACTGACTGAATGAATTAATATGCAAATAAAGTGAGTGAATATTCTCTGGAGGGTGTTTTGATTAAGTCAGCGCTATTGGTTCTGGAAGACGGAACCCAGTTTCACGGTCGGGCCATAGGGGCAACAGGTTCGGCGGTTGGGGAAGTCGTTTTCAATACTTCAATGACCGGTTATCAAGAAATCCTCACTGATCCTTCCTATTCCCGCCAAATCGTCACTCTTACTTATCCCCATATTGGTAATGTCGGCACCAATGAAGCCGATGAAGAATCTTCTCAGGTTCATGCGCAAGGTTTAGTGATTCGCGATCTGCCGTTGATTGCCAGCAACTTTCGTAACACAGAAGACCTCTCTTCTTACCTCAAACGCCATAACATCGTGGCGATTGCTGATATCGATACCCGCAAGCTGACCCGACTGCTGCGTGAGAAAGGCGCACAGAACGGCTGCATCATTGCAGGCGATAGCCCGGATGCGAAGCTGGCGCTGGAAAAAGCGAAAGCATTTCCTGGACTTAACGGTATGGATCTGGCGAAAGAAGTGACCACGGCGGAAACTTACCGCTGGACGCAGGGTAGCTGGACGCTGAAAGACGGTTTACCGGAAGCGAAATCTGAGGATGACCTGCCGTTCCATGTGGTGGCCTATGATTTCGGCGCGAAGCGCAACATCCTGCGTATGCTGGTGGATCGCGGCTGCCGCCTGACGGTGGTGCCAGCGCAAACCTCTGCTGAAGAGGTGCTGAAAATGAATCCGGACGGCATCTTCCTGTCAAACGGCCCTGGCGACCCGGCTCCGTGCGACTACGCGATTACTGCTATCCAGAAATTCCTCGAAACCGACATTCCGCTATTTGGCATCTGCCTCGGTCATCAGCTACTGGCGCTGGCGAGCGGTGCGAAGACCGTTAAGATGAAGTTCGGCCATCACGGCGGCAACCATCCGGTAAAAGATATGGACAGAAACGTGGTAATGATCACCGCGCAGAACCACGGCTTTGCGGTGGATGAAGACTCGCTGTCCGCCAACCTGCGCGTGACCCACAAGTCGCTGTTCGACGGCACCCTGCAAGGGATTCACCGTACCGACAAACCGGCGTTCAGCTTCCAGGGCCACCCGGAGGCGAGCCCCGGCCCGCACGATGCGGCGCCGCTGTTCGACCACTTTATCGAGCTTATTGAGCAATACCGTCAGTCCGCGAAATAATCAGGAGTAATAAGAGCCATGCCAAAACGTACAGATATAAAAAGCATCCTGATTCTGGGCGCGGGCCCGATTGTTATCGGTCAGGCGTGTGAGTTTGACTACTCCGGCGCTCAGGCGTGTAAAGCCCTGCGCGAAGAGGGCTATCGCGTCATTCTGGTGAACTCCAACCCGGCCACCATCATGACCGACCCGGAAATGGCCGATGCCACCTACATCGAGCCGATTCACTGGGAAGTGGTGCGCAAAATCATTGAAAAAGAGCGTCCGGATGCGGTGCTGCCGACCATGGGCGGCCAGACCGCGCTGAACTGCGCGCTGGAGCTGGAGCGGCAGGGCGTGCTGGAAGAGTTCGGCGTCACCATGATTGGCGCCACCGCCGACGCCATTGATAAAGCCGAAGACCGTCGTCGCTTCGATATCGCGATGAAGAAAATTGGTCTCGACACCGCGCGTTCCGGTATCGCACACACTATGGAAGAAGCGCTGGCGGTTGCCGCTGACGTGGGCTTCCCGTGCATCATCCGTCCTTCCTTTACCATGGGCGGCACCGGCGGCGGTATCGCTTACAACCGTGAAGAGTTCGAAGAAATCTGCGAACGCGGTCTGGATCTCTCGCCAACCAACGAACTGCTGATTGATGAATCGCTGATCGGCTGGAAAGAGTACGAGATGGAAGTGGTGCGTGATAAAAACGACAACTGCATCATCGTCTGCTCTATCGAAAACTTCGATGCCATGGGTATCCACACCGGTGACTCGATCACCGTGGCGCCCGCGCAGACTCTGACCGACAAAGAATACCAAATCATGCGTAACGCCTCGATGGCGGTTCTGCGTGAAATCGGCGTCGAAACCGGCGGTTCTAACGTCCAGTTCGCAGTGAACCCGAAAAACGGCCGTCTGATCGTTATCGAAATGAACCCGCGCGTATCCCGCTCCTCGGCGCTGGCGTCGAAAGCCACCGGTTTCCCGATTGCCAAAGTGGCCGCCAAACTGGCGGTAGGTTACACCCTTGACGAACTGATGAACGACATCACCGGCGGGCGCACTCCGGCCTCCTTCGAGCCGTCCATCGACTATGTGGTTACTAAAATTCCGCGCTTTAACTTTGAGAAATTCGCCGGTGCCAACGACCGTCTGACCACCCAGATGAAATCGGTCGGAGAAGTGATGGCGATTGGCCGCACGCAGCAGGAATCCCTGCAAAAAGCGCTGCGCGGCCTGGAAGTCGGCGCCACCGGTTTTGACCCGAAAGTGAGCCTCGACGACCCGGAAGCGCTGACCAAAATCCGCCGCGAGCTGAAAGACGCGGGCGCAGATCGTATCTGGTACATCGCCGATGCTTTCCGTGCGGGCTTGTCTGTGGATGGCGTCTTTAACCTGACCAACATCGACCGCTGGTTCCTGGTGCAAATTGAAGAGCTGGCGCGTCTGGAAGAGAAAGTGGCTGAAGTCGGGATTACTGGCCTCAACGCCGACTTCCTGCGTCAGCTCAAGCGTAAAGGGTTTGCCGATGCGCGTCTGGCAAAACTGGCTGGCGTACGCGAGGCGGAAATCCGTAAGCTGCGCGATCAGTATGACCTGCACCCGGTTTACAAACGCGTGGATACCTGCGCGGCGGAATTCGCCACCGATACCGCCTACATGTACTCCACTTATGAAGATGAGTGCGAAGCGAACCCGTCCGTTGACCGCGATAAAATCATGGTCCTCGGCGGCGGCCCGAACCGTATCGGCCAGGGTATCGAATTTGACTACTGCTGCGTACACGCCTCGCTGGCGCTGCGCGAAGACGGTTACGAGACCATCATGGTCAACTGTAACCCGGAAACCGTCTCCACCGACTACGACACTTCCGACCGTCTGTACTTCGAGCCGGTGACGCTGGAAGACGTGCTGGAAATCGTGCGCATCGAGAAGCCGAAAGGCGTTATCGTGCAGTACGGCGGCCAGACCCCGCTGAAGCTGGCGCGCGCGCTGGAAGCGGCAGGCGTGCCGGTTATCGGCACCAGCCCGGACGCCATCGACCGCGCGGAAGACCGTGAACGCTTCCAGCATGCGGTTGACCGTCTGAAGCTGAAGCAACCGGCCAACGCCACCGTCACCGCCATTGAACAGGCTGTCGAAAAAGCGAAAGAGATCGGCTACCCGCTGGTGGTACGTCCTTCTTACGTGCTGGGCGGTCGGGCGATGGAAATTGTCTATGACGAAGCCGACCTGCGTCGCTACTTCCAGACGGCGGTCAGCGTCTCTAACGATGCGCCGGTGCTGCTGGACCGCTTCCTTGATGACGCGGTTGAAGTGGACGTGGACGCTATCTGCGACGGCGAAATGGTGCTGATTGGCGGCATTATGGAGCACATTGAGCAGGCGGGCGTACACTCCGGCGACTCCGCCTGTTCCCTGCCGGCCTACACGCTGAGCCAGGAAATTCAGGACGTGATGCGCCAGCAGGTGCAGAAGCTGGCCTTCGAGTTGCAGGTGCGCGGCCTGATGAACGTGCAGTTTGCGGTCAAGGACAACGAAGTCTACCTGATTGAAGTCAACCCGCGTGCGGCGCGTACCGTACCGTTCGTCTCTAAAGCCACCGGCGTGCCTCTGGCGAAAGTGGCGGCGCGCGTGATGGCCGGCAAATCGCTGACCGAGCAGGGCGTGACCAAAGAAATTATCCCGCCGTACTACTCGGTGAAAGAAGTGGTGTTGCCGTTTAACAAATTCCCGGGCGTTGACCCGCTGTTAGGGCCAGAAATGCGCTCCACCGGGGAAGTGATGGGCGTCGGCCGTACCTTCGCGGAAGCGTTCGCTAAGGCGCAGCTGGGCAGTAACTCCACCATGAAGAAACAGGGCCGTGCGCTGCTCTCCGTCCGCGAAGGCGACAAAGAGCGCGTGGTGGATCTCGCCGCCAAGCTGCTGAAACAGGGCTTTGAGCTGGATGCCACCCACGGTACGGCGATTGTGCTGGGCGAAGCCGGTATCAACCCGCGTCTGGTGAACAAGGTGCATGAAGGTCGTCCGCACATTCAGGACCGTATCAAGAATGGCGAATACACCTACATCATCAACACCACCGCAGGTCGCCGCGCGATTGAAGACTCCAGGGTGATTCGCCGCAGCGCGCTGCAGTACAAGGTGCATTATGACACCACGCTGAACGGCGGTTTTGCCACGACGATGGCGCTCAATGCCGATGCCACCGAGAAGGTAACCTCGGTGCAGGAAATGCACGCGCAGATCAAAAAGTCGTAAACAAAGGGTTCGGCGGATATTGCTCTAACCGGACCTGTAATATAATGTTGAAAGGGTTTCTGTAAAGAAACCCTTTTTTTATCTTGCGTAAGGTCATTCCTGGAGAAGTCCGTTTCCGTAACCACATTTTCAATGTAATAAGCACGATATTGCTCACACTAATCAATATTTAAGTCGCATACTATCTTGCATATCCACAATTTTAATATGGCTTAGTTTTTATTAGTTTGGACAGGCCGTAGCCAGATTTTTAATTTGTGAAATGGTGTGCTTATGTGTGAAAAATATGTTGAAAGACCGCTTTATTTGTTAATTGCTGACTGGATGATGGCAGAGAACCGATGGATCACTGCCAGGGAGATTTCCCGTCAATTTGATATTGAACATTGCAAAGCAATTAATACGCTCTCCTATATTCTGTCAGAAGTGGGGGAAATTGTTTGTGAAGTGAAGATGATCCCTAACCAAATTGCAGGACGAGGCTGCCAGTGCCAGCGTCTGGTGAAAGTCGTGAGTATCGACTCTCAACTCTATCGCCGATTGAATCATAATTTGCAGGAAAGAAAAGTGAGCGTGGCGAAAGCGCCGCGGCTGTCTGCCGTTCCCCCCACAGAGCTAAACCGTGAGCAGAAATGGCAGATGATGCTCTCCAAGAGTATGCGTCGCTAATTGTCTGTTTAACCTGCTGGCGGGGTAAACGGTAATTGACGCGTAGGCCGGATAAGCGTGAGCGCATCCGGCATCAATTACTGTGCTGATTTTGGCTTCACGTCCGTCGTGCCTTTCAGGCGCGGTCGGTTTTCTTCGACCTGCGTTAACGGCTTCGTTTCAGATAACCCCGTTCGACAACGGATCGCAAGATCCTGATATTCTTTGGTATTGAGGCGTTTCCAGTGCAGCTCCTGGTCTGTAACCTGGCGTAGTACGCGCGCCGGTGAACCCACCAGCAGTTGCCTTGCCTCACCTTGAAATCCGGCTTTGACAAAACTCATGGCGGCGACAATGCTCTCTTCGCCAATCACTGCGCCGTCCATAATGACGCTGTTCATGCCGACCAGGGCGTCCCGTCCCACCACGCAGCCATGTAAAATAGCGCCGTGGCCGATATGGCCGTTCTCATGCACGATGGTATCGGTATCGCAGTAGCCATGCATAATGCAGCCATCCTGCAGATTAGAGCCGGCCTCCAGGATCAGGCGACCATAATCCCCACGCAATGACGCGAGTGGGCCAATATAAACACCGGCGCCCACGATGACATCGCCAATCAGCACGGCGCTGGGATGGACAAACGCGTCCGGATGCACCACCGGGATCAGTCCTTCAAAGGCGTAATAGCTCATAGTTGTACCTCGGTTTTTTGCCGGATGGCAGCGTAAACACCTTATCCGGCCTACGGTTGCGCATGTGCTGTAGGCCGGATGAGCGAAGCGCCATCCGGCATAGTCACATTAACGACCTTTCCACACCGGATCGCGTTTTTCGGCAAATGCCTGCGGTCCTTCGAGCGCATCTTCTGAATGCAGTACCGACGGATAATGCTTCAGTACGCCGCTGCGGATGTAGCGGTAGCCTTCTTCTACCGGCATTTCGCTGGTCGCGCGATAAATCTCTTTCAGCGCCGCGATAGCCAGCGGGGCGCTATTGACCAGTTGTTGCGCCAGTTCGCGCGCGCTATCCATCAGTTCGCTCTGGCTGACAACGCGGTTCACGACTCCCCAACGCAGCGCTTCTTCGGCGCTCATTCGTCTGCCGGTCATTACCATTTCGTTGACGATAGCCGGCGGCAACAGCTTAGGCAGGCGCAAAACGCCGCCGCTGTCAGGCACGATGCCTAGCTTTGCTTCCGGCAGCGCGAAGCTGGCGTTTTCGGCGCAGACAATAAAGTCCGCCGCCAGCGCCAGCTCAAAACCGCCGCCAAACGCGTAGCCGTTCACCGCGGCGATAACCGGCTTATCGAGGTCAAATATTTCGGTTAAACCGGCAAAGCCGCCGGGACCAAAATCGGCATCCGGCGCTTCACCTTCCGCTGCCGCTTTTAAGTCCCAGCCAGCAGAAAAGAATTTCTCCCCGCCGCCGGTAATGATTGCTACGCGTAATTCCGGATCGTCACGGAAATTAAGAAAAGCTTCACCCATTGCAAAGCTGGTTTTGGCATCAATGGCATTCGCTTTAGGTCGGTCGAGGGTAATTTCCAGGATCGGGCCGTTACGGGTCAGATGTAATGACTCACTCATAGTTCATCTCCAGATAAATAGTTTCCCGGCGGGAGGGATTCCTGCCGGAAGGTTTATTTCAGATTTTTTTTGATTATTTTTCCTGAACAGTTGCGCGGCAGGTCAGTTCTGATCTCCATAAAAGAGGGAACCTTGAATTTCGCCATATTGTTTTCGCAAAAGCTGAAAAACTCGGCTTCGCTTAATGTTTCACCTTCATTAAGGACGATAAATGCTTTAATGGCCTCATCACGGATCGCGTCTTTAGTACCGACCACCACAATGTCCTGAATTTTCGGATGCGCAGAAATAATATTTTCCAGCTCGACGCAGGAGACATTTTCCCCGCCACGTTTAATCATGTTGCAGCGTCTGTCGACAAAATAGAAATAGCCATCCTCATCCTGGTAACCCGAATCACCGGTATGTAACCAGCCCTCTGGTTCCAGCGCCCTGGCGGTTGCCTCCGGCTGCATGTAATACTCTTTGAAGATAGTCTTGCCGGGGATGCCTTTAATACAGATTTCGCCAATTTCTCCGGCGGGCAGCGGGCGATTTTGATCGTCGCGAATTTCAGCTTCATAGCTAAAACCCACGCGACCAATGGAAGGACAGCGCCGTTTGTCTCCGGGACGGTCGCCAATAATTCCGACAATGGTTTCAGTCATACCATAAGAGGTCAGCAGCCTGACGCCAAAGCGTTCGGTAAAGGCGTCTTTTTCCTGTGCGGATAGATTGAGATAGAACATCACTTCGCGCAGATGATGCTGCCTGTCCGTTGGTGCGGCGGGCTGGACCATCAGCGTGCGGATCATCATAGGAATGCACTCGGTCACCGTCGCCTGATATTTACGTACCTGATCCCAGAAGGCCCTGGCGCTGTACTTCTCCAGGAGCACAAAGGTGCTGCCAGCGGAAAAGGCTGGCATTGCGGCGGTACACTGGCAGTCGATATGAAAAGCGGGCATCACCGTCATGTACACGTCATCATCGCGCAGGGCGATTTGCCAGGCAGAGTAGTAGCCTGCAAAACGCAGGTTATAGTGGGTAATCACCACCCCTTTTGGACGCGAGGTGGTACCGGAGGTAAACAGAATTTCCGCCGTATCGTCAGTGGATAACACGGGCGTATAGCACAGCGTGGCCGATTGACGTGCTTGCAGTTGGGAAAAGTGGCTCACGCCATCGTCAGCCGGAAGCTGCTCGCCAATCAGACAGATATGATTAAGCGGAGTGCTATTGTCCTGGCGTATTTCACGGTACATAGGATAAAACTGGGCGCTGGTAACCAGCAGACTCACCTGGCTGTTTTGCAGGATCCAGGCGCTTTCTTCGCCCAGTAAGCGGGCATTAATCGGCACCATAATGGCACCGATTTTTGCCAGTCCAAACCAGCAAAAGATGAATTCCGGACAGTTATCCAGATGCAGCGCGACCCTATCACCCTTGCGGATCCCTAAGGAATAAAAAAGGTTCGCCGTGCGGTTAATCTCTTCATTGAGCGAAGCATAGCTAAACTGCCGAACGATTCCCTCACAGGATTCGAAAATTAACGCCGTTTTATCTCCGTACACCCCGGCCAGGTCGTCCCACATCTGACGTAAGTTTTGTCCGCCAACGATATCCATATTGCTTTATCCACTGAAATCAGGCGTGAGCGCTAACCGGAAAACCGATTAGCGCATCGCGTTTAATCCTCAACTTTGGCCAGGCCTTTGCCGACCAGTTCCTTAATATCTGCTTCGCTATAACCAATGTTTTTCAGAATGGCGGCGGTATCCATGCCGTGTGACGGCATGCCACGCCAGATTTTCCCTGGGTTGTTTTTAAATTTCGGCATGATGTTCGGCCCTTTACAGGTGCGACCGTCCATTGTTTGCCACTGAGTAATCGATTCGCGGGCAACGTACTGCGGATTACCTTCCAGTTCCGGAATGGTGAGCACCTTCGCACAGGCGATATTCAGCTCAGCAAAACGCGCCTGAACGTCGGCGATGGTGTGTGTTGCCAGCCAGGCGTCCAGTTTCTCTTCGACGAGCGGGCCGTAAGGGCATTCCACGCGATGGATGAGCTGCGTGCCTTCCGGAACTTCCGGCGTACCAAGAATATGGGCCAGGCCAATATCTTTAAAACACTCGTTGATTTGCGTGATGCCGACCAACTCCATGACGATGTAACCATCGGCGCATTTATACAGGCCGCAACCAGCGTAGTAGGGGTCTTTCCCTTTCGTCATACGTGGACAGATTTCGCCGCCGTTGAAGTAGTCCATCATGAAGTACTGACCCATGCGCAGCATCACTTCGTACATGGCGATATCGATGCTTTCACCTTTACCCGTTTCGCGTACTTTGTGCAGGGCCGCCAGCGCGGCTGTCGTCGCGGTCATCCCGGAGAAGTAATCGGCGGTATACGGGAAGGCTGGCATCGGTTGGTCAACGTCGCCGTTTTGGATCAGATAACCACTGAATGCCTGCGCGATGGTGTTATACGCCGGAAGATTGGTGTACTCCTCGGTACCATACTGGCCGAAGCCGGAAAGGTGGGCAATGACCAGTTTCGGGTTATGTTCCCACAGCACTTCATCAGTAATACCACGGCGGGCAAAGGCCGGGCCTTTACTGGCTTCAATGAAAATATCGGTGGTTTCCATCAGTTTCAGAAACGCTTCCCGACCTTCATCTTTGAAAATATTCAGCGACAGGGCGTGCAGGTTGCGGCGTGAGAGCTGCGGGTAGTTAGGCTGTACGCGAATGGTATCGGCCCATGCGACGTTTTCAATCCAGATAACCTCGGCGCCCCATTCGGCGAACATCTGTCCGGCGAATGGACCGGCGATTTCGATTCCTGAAAAAACAACGCGTACCCCAGCAAGAGGGCCAAAGGTTGGCATTGGTAAATGATTCATCATTTTTCTCCTGGCATTTTTTGCGGTATGTAGGCCGGATAAGCACAGCGCCATCCGGCATGATTGCCTGATGGCGACGCCCCGCGTCTTATCAGGCCTACAAGGGATCGATTAGCGGTATTGCTTAAGTACCGCACGACCCAACGTCAGGATCTGCATTTCATCAGAACCACCAGAAACACGGTCAACGCGCAGGTCACGCCAGAAACGCGTGATGCGGTGGTTGCCCGCGATACCAACACCTCCCAGTACCTGCATGGCGGTGTCTACCACTTCAAACGCGGCGTTGGCGCAGAAGTATTTGCACATTGCCGCGTTGCCGGAGGTAATGGTGCCGTTATCCGCTTTCCACGCGGCTTCCAGCAGCATATTTTTCATGGAGTTCAGTTTGATCGCCATATGCGCAAACTTCTCCTGAATCAGCTGGAAACGGCCAATAGCTTCACCAAACTGCACGCGCTGATTAGCGTAACGCGCAGCGTCTTCAAAAGCGCACATTGCGGTACCGCAGTTGGTCAGCGCGACGAGGAAGCGCTCATGGTCAAACTCTTCTTTCACGCGGTTGAAGCCGTTACCTTCCCGACCGAACATGTCTTTTTCGTCCAGTTCAACGTCGTCAAAGGTGATTTCACAGCAGCTATCCATGCGCAGACCGAGTTTCTCCAGTTTGTTGACCTTGATACCTGCTTTGCTCATGTCCACAAACCACTCGGTGTAAACCGGTTTATCCGGCGATGCACCGTCTCTCGCCATGACCACGATGTACGGGGTATAGGCGCTACTGGTGATAAAGCACTTACTGCCATTGAGATAAACCTTACCATTTTTGCGCGTATAAGTGGTTTTCAGACTACCAACATCCGATCCCGCTCCTGGTTCGGTGATAGCAGAGTTCCACATCTGCTTACCGGTGCCCCGGAAGGCCATGATTTTATCAATTTGCTCCTGAGTCCCTTCACGCAGGAAAGTGTTAAAACCTCCTGGCAATTGGTACAACACGTAAGTTGGCGCGCCAAGACGTCCCAGCTCCATCCAGACGGCGGCGACGGTAACAAAACCCGCTTCCAGACCGCCGTGTTCCTCCGGGATCAGCAGGCTATCAATACCCATATCCGCCAGCGCTTTTACAAAACGCTCAGGGTAGACGCTGTCACGATCGCACTCGGCAAAATAAGCTTCCCAGTTCTCACTGGCCATCAGTTCGCGAATACCGGCGACAAACAGCTCCTGTTCGTCATTTAAGTTGAAATCCATCTTTCAGCCTCTTGATCAATTGGGTTAATAAGAATTACTTGTCTTTCCAGTGCACTTTGGCGTCTTTAATAAAGGACAGCGTCACCATAATGTTGACGAAGAACAGCGGACATCCTCCGGCGATAATCGCGGTCTGAATCGGCTTCAACCCACCCAGCGCCAGCAGAACGATACCGATGATGCCGACCAGCACTGACCAGCCGATACGCACTAACAGAGGCGGCTCTTCACCATCGCGAACTTCACGACAGGTCGACATCGCCAGGGTGTAAGAGCAGGCGTTAATCAGCGTGACGGTGGCAATAAAGCAGAGGATAAAGAAACCCCACATGGTGGCGGTGCTGAGCGGCAAGGCGGCCCAGGTTTCGATAATGGCGCGCGCCACGCCGTGTTGCTCAATGAGTTGCGGAATGTTGAGGATGTTTTTATCCATCAGCAGCAGCGTGTTGCTGCCCAGCACTGTCCACAGGATCCAGGTAGACGCGGTCAGACCCATCACCATCCCGAAGCACAGTTCACGTACGGTACGACCACGGGAAATACGGGCCAGGAAGATACTCATCTGGATGGCGTATATAACCCACCACGCCCAGTAGAAAACGGTCCAGCCCTGTGGGAAGCCGCCTTTACCGATGGCGTCGGTATAGAACAGCATCCGTGGCAGATGCATTAACAGCATCCCGACGGAGTCGGTGAAGTAGTTCATGATGAAGCTGGCGCCGCTGACGATAAACACCCAGCCGAGCATCAGGAAGCTCAGGTAGCTACGCACATCGCTGGCGATTCTGACCCCTTTTTGCAGGCCGCAGGCCACGCAAATCGCGTTCAGAATGATCCAGCAGGTAATGATGATGGCGTCGAGTTGCAGCGTATGCGGAATACCGAACAGCCATTGCATACACTCGGTGACCAGCGGGGTAGCCAGACCGAGGCTGGTGCCCATCGCGAAGATCAGCGCCACCAGGTAGAAGTTATCGACGATGGTACCGAACAACCCTTTCGCATGCTTTTCACCGACGAGCGGTACCAGCGTGGAGCTGGGGCGGATGACATCCATCTTGCGTACAAAGAAGAAGTAGGCGAAGGCCACGGAAAGGAAGCCATAGGTTGCCCACGGCAGCGGCCCCCAGTGGAACAGGCTGTACGCCAGGCCTATCTCTTTCGCGCCCGTGGAATTTGGTTCCAGGCCGAACGGCGGGGTGGAGATATAGTAGTAGATCTCAATAGAGCCCCAGAACAGAACCGCAGCGGATGTACAGGAGGCGAACATCATGAAAATCCAGCTGGCGGTGCTAAACTCCGGTTTTTCGTCACCTAATCTCTTTTTGGCATAGGGGCCAAAAACCAGCCAGAACCAGCCGAAGAGCATAACGACCATATACCATTCAAATGCCCAACCCCAGACGTTGGTGACATAACTGAATACCGCATTAATAACGACGTTAGCGGCATCAAGATCTCTGACTGTTAGCCAGCAAAGTATCCCGACAATTATTAATGGCGGAAAAAAAACCTTCGGTTCAATTCCCGATTTTTTCTTTTCATTTTTCATAAGTGAATTCCAGTGTGAAAACGAAATTTATTTAGCGTGCCAGTCCATGAACGTTTGTTTATTTATTATTAATGATTTGTTGATAAGTTTTTAACCTCTGGGACGCCTCAATGAGTAACTCATGATGGGTATTCACTTCGGGTGATTCTGTTATCTTCGTCACACTTTTTTGCGTTGATTATTTTGTGTCTAAATTTTGATTTTTGTTTTATTTATCAATTATTTGATTGTGGTTTTTTAAGTTTTTTAAGTGTCTGGCGTTCAATATTGTTGAGCCAGCAAACAATATTGAAAATTTTCATATTTGGCATATTTCTTTCAATATTGGTGAGGTGCGTAACACTATTGAAAGTTACGAATATCAATGTGTGACATTTTCAATATTGGTGATTAAGGTTTTATTTCCGAATTAAAGAGCGTGATATCTGTATTTAACACCGCCGATATAAATACGTTTCCTTCATGATTTCTGGAGATGCAATGAAGATAATTACTTGCTACAAATGCGTACCTGATGAGCAGGATATTGCGATTAATAATGCTGACGGAACACTCGATTTCAGCAAAGCGGATAGCAAAATCAGCCAATATGATCTGAATGCAATTGAAGCTGCTTGCCAGTTAAAACAGCAGTTGGGAGACGCTCAGGTTGTCGCCATGAGCGTTGGCGGCAAAGCGCTGACTAATGCAAAAGGGCGCAAAGATGTCCTCTCTCGTGGCCCTGATGAACTGATTGTGGTCATTGACGATCAATTTGAGCAGGCGCTGCCGCAACACACCGCTACCGCGCTGGCCGCCGCGGCGCAAAAATCAGGTTTCGATCTGCTTATCTGCGGCGACGGTTCTTCCGATCTTTATGCTCAGCAGGTTGGTTTGCTGGTGGGCGAAGCGCTGAACATTCCGGCGATTAACGGCGTGAGTAAAATCCTCTCTCTTACCGACAGCACATTGACAGTAGAACGCGAACTGGAAGATGAAGTTGAAACGCTGAGCATCCCGCTCCCGGCGGTGATCGCGGTTTCCACCGACATTAACACCCCACAAATCCCTTCGATGAAAGCCATTCTTGGCGCGGCGAAAAAACCGGTTCAGGTCTGGTCGCCTGCGGATATCGGGCTGAACAGCGTACCCGCGTATTCCGCACAACAGGTTGCCGCACCGAAGCAGCGCGAGCGTCAGCGTGTGGTGATTGAAGGTGACGGTGAAGAACAAATCGCCGCGTTTGTCGAGAATCTGCGCAAAATCATTTAATTATCAGGGGATGTTATGAACAAATTTTCCAGTGTCTGGGTATTCAGCGATACCCCTTCTCGTCTGCCCGAACTGATGAGTGGCGCGCAGGCTGTAGGTGAAAAAGTTAACGCGTTCGTACTGAACGAAGCAGACAGCGCGACAGCATGTCATTTGGGCGCGGATCATGTCTGGCTGCTCAGCGGCAAACCAGAAGACCGCATGATCGAAGACTACGCTGCTGCGATGGCTGAGACTATTCGTCAGCATAGCGAGGGCGGCGCGGTGCTGCTGCCGAATACGCGTCGGGGCAAGCTGTTGGCGGCAAAACTGGGCTATCGCTTGTCGGCTGCGGTTTCCAATGACGCCAGCGAAGTCGCCCTGCAGGATGGAAAAGCGGCGGTTAAACATATGGTCTACGGCGGTCTGGCGATAGGGGCAGAGACCATCGCTTCGCCGTTTGCCGTGATCACGCTCAGCAGTGGAACGTTTGACGCCCAACAACCGGACACTTCTCGCAGCGGCGAGATGCACACCGTGCAGTGGCAGGCTCCGGCCATTGCCGTGACCCGCACCGCAACCCAGGCGCGTCAGAGCAACAGCGTTGACCTCGACAAAGCGCGTCTGGTGGTCAGCGTGGGACGCGGCATCGGCAGCAAAGAGAATATCTCGCTGGCCGAAGCGCTGTGCCAGACGATTGGCGCCGAGCTGGCCTGTTCTCGCCCGGTGGCGGAAAACGAGAAGTGGATGGAGCACGAGCGCTACGTCGGTATCTCCAACCTGATGCTCAAACCTGAACTGTATCTGGCAGTGGGGATCTCCGGGCAGATCCAACACATGGTCGGCGCCAACGGCGCGCAGACGATTTTCGCCATCAACAAAGATAAAAACGCGCCAATCTTCCAGTATGCGGATTTTGGCATCGTTGGCGATGCGCTGAAGATCCTGCCTGCGCTGACGGCTGCCTTAGCGCGATAAACCATTTCGGGCAGGATACGAAGGTATCCTGCCGCTGACAGGAGTACGTATGTCCGAAGATATCTTTGATGCCATCATCGTGGGTGCAGGTCTGGCCGGTTCGGTTGCGGCGCTGGTGCTTGCTCGCGAAGGTGCACAGGTGCTGGTTATCGAGCGTGGCAATTCTGCTGGCGCGAAGAATGTCACCGGTGGGCGTCTGTATGCGCATAGCCTGGAACGCATCATTCCCGGCTTTGCGGATCAGGCCCCCATTGAACGCATGATCACCCACGAAAAACTCGCCTTTATGACCGACAAAGGGGCGATGACGATGGATTATTGCAACGACGAGGACGCCGCATCATCGCAAGTTTCTTATTCCGTTTTGCGCAGTAAATTTGACGCCTGGCTGATGGAGCAGGCCGAAGAGGCGGGGGCGCAACTGATCACCGGTATTCGCGTCGATAACGTCGTTCAGCGTGATGGCAAAGTCGTGGGCGTGGAAGCCGATGGCGATATTCTGGAAGCCAAAGTCGTGATCCTCGCTGATGGGGTAAATTCTCTGCTGGCTGAAAAGCTGGGCATGGCCAAGCGTGTTGAGGCATCGCATGTTGCTGTCGGCGTGAAGGAACTGATCGAATTGCCGAAGTCGGTCATTGAAGATCGTTTCCAGTTACAGGACAACGAAGGTGCCGCCTGTCTGTTTGCCGGAGCGCCGACCGATGGTCTGATGGGCGGTGGCTTCCTGTATACGAATGAAACAACCCTTTCCCTGGGGCTGGTCTGCGGTCTTCATCATCTGAAAGACGCGAAAAAATCGGTCCCGCAAATGCTGGAAGATTTCAAACAGCATCCGGCAGTTGCGCCGCTGATCGCCGGTGGCAAGCTGGTGGAATATGCCGCGCACGTTGTACCCGAGGCGGGAATGAATATGCAGCCTGAACTGGTGGGCGATGGCGTACTGATTGCCGGGGATGCTGCCGGCATGTGTATGAACCTCGGCTTTACCATCCGGGGTATGGATCTCGCCATATCCGCAGGCGAAGCGGCGACGAAGACGGTGCTTTCGGCGATGAAGCGCGACGATTTTAGCAAGCAGTCGCTGGGTGAATACCGTCAGCATCTGGACGAAGGTCCGATGCGCGATATGCGCATGTATCAGAAACTACCGGCTTTTCTTGATAATCCCCGCATGTTTACCGCCTATCCCGAAATGGCGGTCAATATCGCGCGCGACCTGTTCACCGTGGATGGCTCCGCTCCGGTGCCGATGCGTAAAAAAATCCTGCGCCATGCGAAGAAAGTGGGCTTCATCAACCTGATGAAAGATGGCCTGAAAGGAGTGACCGTATTATGACATCTCCCGTCAATGTGGACGTCAAACTGGGCGTCAATAAGTTCAATGTGGATGACGACAGCCCGCACATCATTCTCAAAACCGATCCTGATAAACAGGCGCTGGAGGTGCTGATTAAGGCCTGTCCGGCGGGACTGTATAAAAAGCAGGACGACGGCAGTGTTCGTTTTGATTACGCCGGGTGCCTGGAGTGCGGAACGTGCCGGATCCTCGGCCTTGATACGGCGCTGGAAAAATGGGAATACCCGCGCGGGACGTTTGGCGTGGAGTTCCGCTACGGCTAATAAGTACGAAGTTGTGCCCCCGTTGGCCGGATAAGATGCGGTAGCGTCGCCATCCGGCAATCATGTGGCGCCAATGCCGGATGGCGGCGGAAACGCCTTATCCGGCCTACAGATGCGCTTTGCCCGTGTTGACACAGGACATCACCATGCAGCAGCCCAGGAACTTTGATGACATTAAATTCTCCTCCATTCATCGCAGAATTATGCTGTGGGGAAGCGGCGGCCCGTTCCTTGATGGCTATGTGCTGGTGATCATTGGCGTGGCGCTGGAACAACTGACGCCGCTATTGCACCTTGATGCTGAATGGATTGGCGCGCTCGGCGCGGCTACGCTTGCCGGACTGTTTATCGGCACCTCGTTGTTTGGCTATATTTGCGATAAAGTCGGGCGGCGTAAAATGTTCCTGCTTGATATTATCGCTATCGGCGTTATCTCCGTGGCGACCATGTTTGTTTCCACGCCGCTTGAATTACTGGTGATGCGCGTTTTAATTGGCATTGTTATCGGCGCGGATTACCCTATCGCCACTTCCATGATTACGGAGTTTTCCAACACCCGCCAGCGCGCGTTCTCCATCGGTTTTATCGCCGCGATGTGGTACGTCGGCGCGACCTGCGCCAACCTGGTGGGCTACTGGCTGTATGACATGGAAGGCGGCTGGCGTTGGATGCTTGGCAGCGCCTTTATCCCGTGCTTAATCATTTTGATTGGCCGCTTTGACCTGCCGGAATCGCCACGCTGGCTATTGCGAAAAGGACGGGTAAAAGAGTGTGAACAAATGATGATCAAACTGTTCGGCGAACCGGTCTGCTTTGACGATGAGCCGCCGCAGGAGACCCGCTTCCTGCAGTTGTTTAACCGCCGTCATTTTCCGTTTGTACTGTTCGTTGCGGCTATCTGGACCTGTCAGGTAATCCCGATGTTCGCTATATATACTTTTGGGCCGCAGATCGTCGGGTTACTCGGCTGGGAACAGGGGCGCAACGCGGCGCTCGGCAATGTGGTGATTAGCCTCTTTTTTATGTTGGGCTGTATACCGGCGATGTTCTGGCTAAACAGTATTGGCCGTCGCCCTCTGCTTATTGGCAGCTTCGCCATGATGACTATCGCGCTGGCGCTGCTGGGACTGGTGTCAAATCTGGGCATCATACTGGTCGTGGTGGCGTTTGCGGTATACGCCTTCTTTTCCGGCGGACCGGGCATACTGCAATGGCTTTATCCTAATGAACTCTTCCCTACGGATATTCGCGCTTCGGCCGTGGGGGTCATCATGTCATTAAGCCGTATCGGAACCATTGTCTCCACCTGGGCATTACCGATTTTTATTACTCGTTACGGTATTAATAACGTCATGCTGATTGGCGCGTTGATTTCGTTAGTCGGGCTTGGCGTATCGGTGATGTTTGCCCCGGAAACTCGCGGCTTGACGCTAACACAGACCGGAAACATGACTTTGCGCGGAACGCCATCGGATAACCCTCGTTAAGAGTGTTCTGCATTTCTCCCTGCTTTTCGCCAATAACGCTACAGTTAACAGTCACATGCTAAAACAACTGAAAAGCAGGGAGAACACCATGCAAAAACGTCTTATGACCGCACTGTTTACCGCAGCAACACTATTCACCGTCGCAGGATGCTCTTCTAACCAGGCGGTTGAAACCACGGATGGCAAAACTATTGTCACCGACGGGAAACCCGAGGTCGATAACGATACCGGTATGGTGTCTTACAAAAACGCCGCCACCGGGAAAACCGAACAGATTAACCGCGATCAGCTGAAAAATATGAGCGAGCTGGATAATTAATTCAATCTTTTCTGGTTAGCCGCGCAATAATATTTTCTCTTTATGCGCATCCATTTATTCCCATGCGAATAAACGGATGCCTGAACAGGCAGGGACGCCGGAAAACGTCGAAATACGTTAGACCATTCGCCCGTGTTCCCGCTTTCCCCACCGCGCTGTCCGCTTACATGAGGTTACACTCATCGACATTTCTCTGAACAGCGGCTCAACATTTCCCGGAAAAAAACATATCGCAGGGCATTTATCCTTATGATTAGGTATAAATGATGAGGTATAAGGAACAGGAGTCTGTAATGAAACCAATACCTTTTTATTTGCTCGCGCTATTTTCTGCCGCCTCCGGGGCTACGGAGATAAACGTCTGCAAAGACCTGATCGGAACATGGAAAACCACGGCAGATAACCCGCCTTATACCATGACAATATCGCCGCCAGTAGAAAGCTGCGGGGAAAAATGTGTGAAACTGAACGTGCAGTATGAACTTGACGTGACTCACCGCAACGCGCTTTATTGCCATGAAGGACAAGAGGGGGTAAAAGGGCAGGGACCCATGGTGATAGCATTTGAAGGGGCGTATGGTGGACACGCTATTGGAACCTATAACCGACAGCTGCAATTACTTTGGGCTGGCGTAATACCGAAAAATAAAAAGGGGAAATGGATAACGAAAATGGAAAATTACTGGTTCAGGCAGGTAAAAGCGCATTAAACATCATCTTAAAACAGCCCGCAAAACCGTCTTATTCACGAAGGGCTTACTGCCTGCGCGCATACATTCTACCGACTTGCCTGCCCCGGATGAACTGTTGATAAAAAAGAGGGCCAGCATCTGTTTCCAGACGGCCCTGAGTGGATTGTGACGTAACATGGCACCTTGCTGGCGCTCTCTTATTATTTCATGCCTGTGCCCTCGTTATGGCGCAATCAGAGCTTTATTTCGTCGCATCGTTATAAACTTCGGCAACGGCTTCAAAATTCGGACCATGCTCACGTGCAGCGATAATATGATAATATTTTCCGCCTTTCGCATCGGCTAATTCTGACAGTTTTTCGCGTAGATCAGAGGGTGAGGAAATCTGCCCGCCACTCTGGGACACATTTATGGTGCCGACCTTAACCAGTTTGAAGTGGCTGATTTCTTGCTTAGAGACCTGCTCTGCCGCAAGCGTGCTGAATGAAGCTACCGTTGCCAGTAATGCGGCGGCAATAATGCGTTTTTTCATGGTTCTGTTCCTGTTGCATTGATGATAAGGTTTGCGCAATATCAGTAATCCGTAACGAAATTATTTATACCCTTCATACTTCAGGTTGCTTATGGGTTGGCTACGGATTACTCGGCCCACCTATGGGCCTCGCCCTGACGGGCCGTCGCACGCGACGTTCAAATCTGCTCCCGGCAGATTTGTCGCTCACCTCAGTCACATAATTATCTATGCTCCTGGGGACTCACTCCCTTGCCGCCTTTAAGCAACTCGAATTATTTTGGGTAATAACCTCGGTTGATTATCTGAAAATAGCCTTATTTGGTGTGACCGTCTTATATCTTGTTATAGTCACCTATTTATGTTGTTGTTAATGTAAAATAATGCGCTGCCAGTTAAAAAGAAACTTAACCCTCTGTAAATAATAATTTTTATATTATTTCTTGTAATGACGTAATTTTTATTGAATCACACGGCAATACGCTAGTTTTATTCATAAGCAACATAACAGAATTGAGTTATGTTTTAATTTCACAGAGTGATATTACCGGTTGTATGTCTATGGTTACGCGGCCTGTTACTGATAGTGTTTCTTTCGGGGGGATTTTATTGTAGCGGCATAGGGTAATCACCGTAGCTGAAGGGAAAAGGCGCGAACACAGAGCTATAGAGTATGTTTAATAATGTATTTTTTTATGAAGTAATGTCTGCAGTTGTATCTCTAAAATAAAAAAATGAACTTTTCATCTAAATGATTTTTCAGTGAATTATGGTTATTTATTAATATATTTCTAATTTGAAATACAAATCAATTTATAACACATATTCTTACCCGGAAGGCATTGATACATATCCACGCTTCCTCGTACAGTAATAAATGAATATGTGATAAAGTTACTGACTACAGGTATAATAATATGAGTAATAAAAAAAATCTGTCCGCAGAAGAGACGGATCTTACGCGTAGGAAACTGTTAACCAGTGCCGGTATTCTTGCCGCAGGCGGTATGTTATCCGGCGCGGTAAAGGCTGATGAAAAATGCGCCGTCAAGGCGAAACCGGCGTGGGATAAACCGTTTACTGGCGAAATCCCGGAAAAATTGCCAGAAGGATATAATATTCTGTTAGTCGTGACCGACCAGGAGCGTTTTTTTCCTACGTTTCCTTTCCCGGTACCCGGCAGAGAGCGGCTCATGAAAACGGGGGTGACATTCTGTAATCATCAGAATACCAGTAATGTCTGTACGCCTTCCCGCTCCGTATTGTATACCGGCTTACATATGCCCCAGACAAAGATGTTTGATAATTTGGGATTACCCTGGATGCCTTATGACCTTGACCCCGCTCTTGGAACCACAGGTCATATGATGCGGGAACTGGGATACTATACGGCCTATAAAGGTAAGTGGCATCTTACAGAAAAACTGGAGAAGCCTTTGCCTGACGAAAAAGATGAGGATATTGATGTCGGGGATATTCCTGAACCAGAATTACATAAAATTATGGAAAAATATGGTTTTGCTGACTATCACGGCATCGGAGATATTATAGGCCATAGTAAAGGCGGCTATTTTTATGATTCAACCACCACGGCTCAGACTATAAATTGGTTAAGATGCAAGGGGCAGCCATTGAATGACCAACACAAGCCCTGGTTCCTGGCCGTTAACCTCGTTAATCCTCATGACGTCATGTTTATTGATACCGATAAAGATGGAGAAAAGGTACAGTGGCGTGGCGAGTTGGAGCAGGATGATAATACCCTGGCGCCCACGCAGCCGCCGGAAAACGAGCTTTATCAGGCAAGCTGGCCGAACTATCCGCTGCCGGCAAACAGGCATCAATCATTCAATGAGCAGGGAAGACCGCCGGCGCATCTTGAATACCAGACGGCGCGCGCTGCGCTGGAAGGGCAGTTTCCTGATGAAGATCGTCGTTGGCGTAAACTGCTTGACTACTATTTCAACTGTATCCGCGATTGTGATACTCACCTTGACCGGATATTAAATGAACTTGATGCCCTCAAGTTAACTGATAAAACGATTGTTGTATTTACTGCCGATCATGGCGAATTAGGCGGAAGCCATCAGATGCACGGTAAAGGCGCTTCCGTTTATAAAGAACAGATCCATGTACCGATGATTATTTCCCACCCGGCGTACCCCGGTAATAAGAAATGTCAGGCGTTGACCTGTCATCTTGATATCGCGCCGACATTAGTTGGGCTGACCGGTTTGCCGGAAGAAAAACAGCACCAGGCGTTAGGCAACCGCAAAGGCGTTAATTTTAGCGGATTGCTAAAAAATCCGGAGGGCGTTGCGGTTAATGCGGTGAGAAATGCCAGCTTATATTGCTATGGCATGATCTTGTATACCGATGCCCATTATCTCCACCGCGTTATCGCGCTACAAAGAGATAAACAAAAAACGGTGGCGCAAATCAAGCAGGAAATATCCCATTTGCATCCTGATTTTAGCCATCGTTCAGGGACGCGGATGATTAACGATGGCCGTTATAAGTTTGCGCGTTATTTCTCGCTAAGGGAGCATAATACGTCGGAAACCTGGGAGGATCTTATTAAGTACAACGATCTTGAACTTTACGATCTTAAAAATGATCCCGATGAGAACCATAACCTTGCTGCTGATAAACAGAAATATCAGGATCTCATTCTTACGATGAATGAAAAACTGAATAAAATTATCAAGGACGAAATTGGCGTGGATGACGGCAGTTTTATGCCGGATGCGGCCCATGAGCCGTGGGATCTTACTATTGAGCAATTTAACCGCATGGCGAAAGATTAAGTGCCTGACCCATTAGGCTATTTTATTCGCCATTTTGGGTCCGGGCAGTGCTCAAAATCCTCACGTACTACGTGTACGCTCCGGTCTCTGCGCGCTGGTCGGCCCCAAACTGGCTTCAACAATTACGCCTACTGGGCCAGGCTCTAAGTGTCTGACCCATTAGGTTAATTTATGCGTCGGCGATCTGGCATCCAGCGTGTCTGGAGGTTCAGATGCTGTTGGCGCTGCGCTTATTGGGCCTGTGTCATCATGTAATGGATTGATATTACAGTCATTACAGGCAAATTTAGCGCAGCGCCGCCCGACAAGAAGGCCTTAAACCGATTGGTCAGCGATTTAAGACTGCTATCATCACCGACCTTTCCACACCGGATCGCGCTTTTCCGCAAACGCCTGCGGCCCTTCGAGAGCGTCTTCTGGGGGCAGGATGGCGTCAACTCCTGGCTGGCGTTAATTCAATTTTTTCTGATTAGCCGCTCAATAATATTCACTATCAGCCTGGCGAATTTGTCACTACACTTTGTAATAAAAAACAGATCATCACAGGCTATAATCATGATCCTCATTATTTATGCGCATCCGTATCCGCATCATTCTCATGCGAATAAGCGGATGCTTGAACAGGCAGGGACGCTGGAAAACGTCGAAATACGTTCGCTTTATCACCTCTATCCCGATTTCAATATTGACGTTGCCGCCGAGCAGGAGGCGCTGTCGCGCGCGAGTCTTATCGTCTGGCAGCATCCGATGCAGTGGTACAGCGTCCCTCCTTTACTCAAATTATGGATGGATAAAGTCCTCACCCACGGCTGGGCTTACGGTCATGGCGGTACGGCATTGCATGGTAAACATCTGCTGTGGGCGGTAACGACCGGCGGTGGTGAAAACCACTTTGCTATCGGCTCCCATCCCGGATTTGACGTCCTTTCTCAGCCGCTACAGGCGACGGCGCTCTATTGTGGCCTCAAATGGCTGTCGCCGTTTGCCATGCACTGCACGTTCATTTGCGATGACGACACCTTACAGGCGCAGGCGCGTCAGTATAAACAGCGTTTACTGGCATGGCAGGAGGTGAATCATGGATAGCCATACTCTACTGCAGGCGCTGATCTATCTTGGTTCGGCGGCGCTGATTGTGCCGATTGCGGTACGTTTGGGCTTAGGATCGGTGCTGGGGTATCTGATTGCGGGTTGCATTATCGGTCCCTGGGGGCTACGGCTGGTGACGGACGCCGAATCTATTCTGCATTTTGCGGAAATCGGCGTCGTGCTGATGTTGTTTGTTATTGGGCTTGAGCTGGACCCGCAACGGTTATGGAAGCTGCGCGCCTCGGTATTTGGCGGCGGCGCGTTACAGATGGTGGTCTGCGGCGGACTGATTGGTCTGTTCTGCATGTTTCTTGGCCTGCGTTGGCAGGTGGCGGAACTGATTGGCATGACGCTGGCGCTTTCGTCCACGGCTATCGCCATGCAGGCAATGAATGAGCGTAACCTGACCGTTTCACAGGTAGGGCGTAGCGCATTTGCAGTGCTCTTGTTCCAGGATATCGCGGCGATCCCGCTGGTGGCGATGATCCCGCTGCTGGCCGCCAGCGGCGCATCCACCACGCTTGGCGCGTTTGCGCTATCGGCGTTGAAAGTCGCAGGCGCGTTGGCGCTGGTGGTGCTGCTGGGACGCTACGTTACGCGCCCGGCGCTGCGCTTTGTCGCGCGTTCTGGTTTGCGGGAAGTGTTCAGCGCCGTGGCGCTATTTCTGGTGTTTGGTTTCGGCCTGTTGCTGGAAGAGGTTGGGCTGTCAATGGCGATGGGCGCGTTTCTGGCGGGCGTTCTGCTGGCGAGTTCGGAATATCGTCATGCGCTGGAAAGCGATATTGAACCCTTTAAGGGGTTGCTGCTGGGGCTGTTCTTTATTGGCGTCGGCATGTCGATTGATTTCGGCACGCTGGTGGAGAATCCGCTGCGCATTCTGCTGTTGTTGGCCGGTTTTCTGGCAATCAAAATCGTCATGCTGTGGCTGGTCGCGAGGCCGCTGGGCGTACCGGCAAAACAGCGTCGCTGGTTTGCCGTCTTATTAGGCCAGGGAAGTGAGTTTGCGTTTGTGGTTTTTGGCGCGGCGCAAATGGCGGATGTACTTGAGCCGGAATGGGCAAAAGCGCTGACGCTGGCGGTCGCGCTGTCGATGGCGGCAACGCCGATTTTTCTGGTGCTGCTGACGCGCATGGAGAAGACCGCGACGGGGGAAGCGCGCGAGGCGGATGAAATCGACGAAGAGCAGCCGCGGGTTATTGTGGCCGGGTTTGGACGATTTGGGCAGATAGCCGGGCGTTTGCTGCTGTCGAGCGGGGTGAAGATGGTGGTGCTCGATCACGACCCCGATCATATCGAAACGCTGCGTAAATTCGGCATGAAGGTTTTTTATGGCGATGCGACGCGTATGGATTTACTGGAATCTGCCGGAGCGGCGAAGGCGGAGGTATTGATTAACGCCATTGACGATCCGCAAACCAATTTGCAACTGAGTGAACTGGTGAAGTCGCATTTCCCGCATCTGCAGATTATCGCCCGCGCCCGTGATGTCGATCATTACATTCGCCTGCGCCAGGCTGGTGTGGCGATGCCAGAACGTGAAACCTTCGAAGGCGCGCTCAAAAGCGGGCGACAGGCGCTGGAAGCGCTGGGGCTGGGGCGTTATGAAGCCCGCGAGCGCGCGGATCTGTTCCGTCATTTTAATACCCGGATGGTGGAAGAGATGGCGAAAGGGGAAAACGATCCGTTATCTCGCGCCGCCGCCTATAAACGTACCAGCGCGATGTTGAGCGAAATTATTACCGAGGACCGGGAGCATCTGTCGTTGATTCAGCGCCACGGCTGGCAGGGAACGGCTGAGGGCAAACATTCCGGGGAGGCCGCTGATGAACCCGAGGTCAAACCGTCAATCTAAAGTAAAAAATGTGATGTTCTGCAAACTTTACTGCTAATTGGCTGTTTTTGAACTACTGTAATGCTGGCGCTCCACATCAAATGAGTGGCGTCGCCAGCAGAACGAAAAATTTTCGTGCTCATCCTCTTTTCGTCAGTCGACGAAAGATTGCGCTTTACGTATAGTGGCGGCAATTTTTTTTGTATCAGGAAATAATTAATGATCAGTCTGATTGCGGCGTTAGCGGTGGATCGCGTCATCGGTATGGAAAACGCCATGCCGTGGAACCTGCCTGCCGATCTCGCCTGGTTTAAACGTAACACGTTAAATAAACCTGTCGTCATGGGACGTCACACCTGGGAGTCCATCGGACGCCCTTTACCGGGACGTAAAAATATTGTTATCAGCAGCCAGCCAGGCACCGACGATCGCGTGCAGTGGGTGAAGTCTGTCGATGAGGCGATTGCCGCTTGCGGCGATGCGCCGGAAATTATGGTCATTGGCGGCGGGCGCGTGTACGAGCAGTTCCTGCCAAAAGCGCAGAAGCTTTATCTGACGCATATTGATGCGGAAGTCGAAGGCGATACCCATTTTCCGGATTATGAACCGGATGACTGGGAATCGGTATTCAGTGAGTTTCACGATGCCGACGCGCAGAATTCTCACAGCTATTGTTTCGAGATTCTGGAACGTCGTTAACACTGTAGTGCCGGATGGCGGCGAAACGCCTTATCCGGCCTACTCTTGAGCCAGATGTAGCCGGATGTAGGCCTGATAAGCGTAGCGCCATCAGGCATAAACCAATCCTTGAGCCAGATGTAGGCCTGATAAGCGTAGTGCCATCAGGCATAAACTTATCAGGCGTTGACCGCTTCGCCTTCGCCCATATCCATCTGGCGGTTTGACGGCTGCACAAAATACTGTTTATCTTCCCAGCGTAAACAGGTCAACTCCCCGCCCCAGCAGCAGCCGGTATCCAGCGCGTAAATACCTTCCGGCGTCCCTTTCCCTTCCAGCGACGCCCAGTGCCCGAACGCAATACTGTAAGCCTCGCTCACCGGCCCCGGAATGGCGAACCACGGCTTCAGCGGCGCAGGGGCATTTTCCGGCGACGCTTTGCTGTACATATCCAGTTGACCGTTAGGAAAGCAGTAACGCATACGGGTAAAGGCATTAGTAATAAAGCGTAGCCGCGCCAGACCGCTTAACTCCGGCGACCAGTTATTCGGCATATCGCCATACATCGCGTCGAGGAAAAACGGGTACGAGTCACTCGACAGCACCGCTTCAACATCGCGGGCGCACTCTTTTGCCGTCTGCAAATCCCACTGCGGGGTAATACCCGCATGCGCCATGACCAGCTTTTTCTCTTCATCTACCTGCAACAGCGGCTGACGGCGTAACCAATTCAACAGCTCATCGGCGTCCGGCGCTTCAAGAAGCGGGGTCAGCCGGTCTTTAGGTTTGTTGCGGCTAATCCCGGCGAATACGGCCAACAGGTGTAAATCGTGATTCCCCAGCACCAAACGCACGCTATTGCCAAGCGATTTGACGTAGCGTAACACGTCCAGCGAACCGGGACCGCGGGCGACCAAATCGCCAGTCAGCCACAGAGTGTCTGTATCTGGCGTAAATTCCACTTGCTGTAATAAGGCGATCAGTTCGTCGTAGCAACCGTGAACGTCGCCGATGAGATAAGTTGCCATTGTTATAATTTTAGTGAATGAGTGTAGGGACGGCGAGTCGAAACACGGGGATGTCGATGGTAAAGGCGTCGCCATTTTCATCGATCATTTCGTAATGACCCTGCATGGTGCCCAGCGGCGTTTCAATTACCGCGCCGCTGGTGTACTGGTACTCTTCGCCAGGCGCAATGCGCGGCTGGACGCCAACCACACCTTCGCCCTGGACTTCGGTTTCACGGCCATGACCATTGGTAATCAGCCAGTAGCGGCCCAATAGCTGCACTGGCGCCCGGCCCAGATTGCGGATGGTTACGGTATAGGCAAAAACGTAACGTTCATCGTCAGGTGAGGATTGCGCCTCAATGTAGACGCTTTGCACCTGAATACACACTCTGGGCGAATTGATCATGTTTAACTCTCCTTCAAAGGCGCGTTTTCCGACAGATAGTTGGCCATCTGGCAGTACTGCGCGACAGAGATATTTTCCGCGCGCATTGCCGGGTCAATACCCATTTCCGTCAACGTCTCAACGCTAAAAAGGTTGCCGAGACTATTACGGATCGTTTTACGGCGCTGGTTAAAGGCCTCGGTGGTAATACGGCTCAACACGCGAATATCTTTAACCGGGTAAGGCATTGTTGCGTGTGGAACCAGACGCACCACGGCGGAGTCCACTTTGGGCGGCGGCGTGAAGGCGGATGGCGGCACTTCAAGCACCGGGATCACCTGACAGTAATATTGCGCCATCACGCTTAAACGACCATACGCTTTGCTGTTCGGCCCTGCAACCAGACGATTTACCACTTCTTTTTGCAACATAAAGTGCATGTCGGCAATGGCATCAGTATAGCTAAAGAGATGGAACATCAGCGGGGTGGAGATATTATAGGGCAGATTGCCGAACACACGCAGCGGTTGGCCCAACTGCGCAGACAGTTCGCCAAAGTTCATGGTCATGGCGTCCTGCTGATAAATAGTCAGCTTCGGCCCTAAAAACGGATGGGTTTGCAAATGCGCCGCCAGATCGCGGTCAAGTTCAATGACCGTGAGCTTATCCAGTCGTTCGCCGACCGGCTCCGTCAGCGCCGCCAGACCGGGGCCGATTTCAACCATCGCCTGGCCTTTTTGCGGATTAATAGCAGAAACAATACTGTCGATCACAAACCGATCGTTGAGAAAGTTTTGCCCGAAGCGTTTACGGGCTAAATGGCCCTGATGGACTCGATTATTCATTGGGTATTAACAATCATTTTGATGGCGAGATTAAGCGCCGTAATAAAACTGCCGACATCCGCTTTTCCACGACCTGCCAGTTCAAGCGCGGTGCCGTGGTCAACGGAGGTTCGAATAAAAGGTAGGCCGAGCGTAATATTCACTCCCCGACCAAATCCCTGGTATTTTAGCACGGGCAGGCCCTGATCGTGGTACATTGCCAGCACCGCGTCGGCATTATCGAGATATTTGGGCTGAAACAGCGTATCAGCAGGTAGCGGCCCGTTGAGTTTCATCCCCTGCGCCCGCAGCTCGTCGAGCACCGGAATGATGGTGTCTATCTCTTCCGTGCCCATATGACCGCCTTCGCCCGCGTGCGGATTCAGGCCACAGACAAGAATGCGCGGTTCGGCAATACCAAATTTGGTCCGCAAATCGTGATGCAAAATAGCAATCACTTCGTGCAAAAGCGCAGGGGTGATGGCGTCTGCAATCGCCCGTAGCGGCAGATGCGTGGTCGCCAGCGCCACGCGAAGTTCTTCGGTTGCCAGCATCATCACGACTTTTTTCGCCTGCGAACGCTCTTCGAAAAACTCGGTATGACCGGTAAACGAAATGCCTGCGTCGTTAATAACGCCTTTGTGCACGGGGCCTGTGATCAGCGCGGCAAATTCACCGTTCAGACAGCCATCACACGCTCGCGCCAGCGTCTCGACCACATAGGGGCCATTTTCTACCGTCAACTGACCGGGGATGGCAGGCGCGCGCAGCGAGACCGGCAATAGAGTCAACGTTCCCGCGGGCTGCGGCGCAGCGGGGACATCAGGCGAGTAAGGGAGAAGCGAGAGGGGCAGGCCGAGCATGGCGGCCCGCTCCGTCAGGAGCGCGCCGTCCGCACAGACGACCAGTTCAATCGGCCACGCGCGTTGCGCCAGTTGGACAACAAGATCGGGGCCAATCCCGGCGGGTTCGCCGGGAGTGATAACAACGCGTTGCGCACTGCTCATTAGTTACTCAAAATCTTAACGTAAGCGCTGGCGCGCTGTTCTTGCATCCAGGTCGCCGCTTCTTCTGAGAATTTACGGTTCATCAGCATACGATAAGCGCGATCTTTCTGCGCCGCATCGGTTTTGTCTACCTTACGCGTATCCAGCAATTCGATCAGATGCCAGCCGAAAGAGGAGTGTACCGGCGCGCTTATTTGGCCTTTATGCAGCTTCGTTAGCGCGTCGCGGAACGCCGGGTCGAAAATATCTGGCGTAGCCCAACCCAAATCACCGCCCTGGTTAGCGGAGCCCGGGTCCTGAGAGTACTCTTTCGCCGCAGCGGCAAAGGTGGTTTTACCACTCTTAATGTCAGCCGCGATTTCTTCCAGCTTCAGGCGCGCCTGCTGATCGTTCATGATCGGCGACGGCTTAAGCAGAATGTGACGAGCGTGAACTTCGGTCACGGAGATACTCTGGCTCTGACCGCGCAGGTCATTTACTTTCAGAATGTGGAAGCCGACGCCGGAGCGAATCGGGCCGACAATGTCGCCTTTCTTCGCGGTGCTCAGCGCCTGGGCGAAAATCCCCGGCAGCTCCTGGATACGGCCCCAGCCCATCTGACCGCCTTTTAACGCCTGCTGGTCGGCAGAGTAGGTAATCGCCAGTTTGCCGAAATCTGCGCCGTTACGCGCTTCTTCAACAATGCTTTCCGCCTGGCGCTGTGCGTCGTTAACCTGCTCGGAGGTTGGGTTTTCCGGCAGAGCAATCAGGATATGGCTCAGGTTCAGCTCAGTGCTGGCGTCGTTTTGGGTGCCAATCTGTTTTGCCAGCGCGTCAACTTCTTGCGGCAAAACGGTGATACGGCGACGAACCTCGTTGTTGCGCACTTCAGAGATAATCATCTCTTTACGAATCTGGTTACGGTAGGTTGAATAGTTCAGCCCATCGTAAGCCAGACGGCTGCGCATCTGATCCATCGTCATATTGTTTTGTTTGGCGATGTTGGCGATGGCCTGATCCAACTGCTCATCCGTGATCTTCACCCCCATCTTCTGACCCATCTGCAGGATAATTTGATCCATAATCAAACGTTCCAGGATCTGGTGACGCAGCGTGGCGTCGTCCGGAAGCTGCTGACCTGCCTGACCCGCGTTGAGTTTGACTGATTGCATTAAGCCATCAACGTCGCTTTCCAGCACGACGCCATTATTGACGACGGCTGCGACTTTATCGACTACCTGGGGGGCAGCGAAACTGGTATTCGCGATCATGGCGATACCGAGAAGCAGCGTTTTCCAGTTCTTCATACTTTTTCCATTTCAATTAACCGCAATGCGGATTACGTTGTAAATCAATCAGATTACATAGAGCTTTGGTACGGCAGAATGTTCGAACGCAACATTTCTTGCGTGCCGAGGCCGTAGTTAGAGCTCAAACCGCGCAGCTCAATGTTGAAGCCAATCGCGTTATCATAAATCGCGTGTTGTTTATCGTTATCCCAACCGTTCAGCTTACGTTCGTATCCGACGCGGATCGCATAGCAGCAAGAGTTGTACTGCAAGCCGAGCATCTGGTCTGCAGGTTTGCTCGAATTGGTATCGAAGTAGTACGCGCCGACAATCGACCAGCGATCGGCAATCGGCCAACTTGCCACCGCGCCCACCTGGTTGATGCCGTTTTTATACTGCTCTGCCGTGGAATAATACGAAGGCAACGTAGCCTGAATATATTCCGGGCTGGCATAGCGGTAGTTCAACTGTACCAGACGATCCTGATCCTGACGGTATTCGAGGCTGCTGCTGCTGGTAGCGACGCTATCCAGACGGGTATCGTACTGCACTCCGCTACGCAGCCCCCAGCGTTCTGAAATACGCCAGTAAGTGTCGCCTGCCCAAACCAGCGAACCGGTTTTGTCGTCATTCTCCCATTTAATGTTGTCATCGCCGGTGCGAGACTCCGTGAAATAGTAGATTTGACCAACAGAAACGTTAAAACGTTCAACGGCGGCATCATCATAAATGCGTGTTGTGACGCCGGTCGTGACCTGGTTGGCGGAAGCAATACGGTCGAGACCGCCATAAGTGCGGTCGCGGAACAGGCCGTTATAGTCGGATTGCAGCAAAGAAGAATCGTAGTTATAGATGCCGCTCTGGTCGCGGTACGGCACATACAGGTACTGCACGCGTGGTTCCAGCGCCTGGGTATACCCCGGCGCCAGCATCGCCATATCGCGTTCGAAGATGAGCTTACCGTCGACTTTAAACTGCGGCATGACGCGGTTAACCGAATCTTCCAGCTTATTTTTATTGTTTGGATCGCTGTTATAGCTGTCCAGATTCGTTTGCTGATAGTGCGTCGCCATCAGCTTCGCTTCGGTGTTCAGGCTGCCCCAGCGGTTGGAGAGCGGCAAATTGATGGTTGGCTCCAGGTGGACGCGGGTTGCTTCCGGCATATTGTCTTTGGTGTTAACAAAGTGCACCGCCTGGCCGTAAATCCGGGTATCAAACGGGCCGAGATCGTTATGGTAGTAGTTAACGTCTAACTGCGGCTCCGCTGAATAGCTGCTGGTGTTTTGATCGTTAAAGACCTGGAATTGTTTGGTCGACACCGTAGCGTCAAAGTTTTGTACGGCGTAGCCGACGCTGAATTTCTGCGTTGCGTAGCCGTCGGTACTGGAACCGTACTTACTGTCGAAATCGTTAAAGTAGCTGGAGTCGCTGACTTTGGTGTAATCGACGTTAAAACGCCACACCTGATCCATCACGCCTGAGTGCTGCCAGTAGAATAACCAGCGGTGCTTATCGCCCTCTTTGGGGTGATCGTCCTCGTAGACTTTATCAGAAGGCAGATAATCTAATTCCATCACTCCCTCGCCTGCCTGCGTGAGATAACGGAATTCGTTCTCCCACATAATATTGCCGCGGCGGTGCATATAGTGCGGGGTGATGGTGGCGTCCATATTGGGCGCGATGTTCCAGTAATACGGTAAGTAGAACTCGAAATAGTTCTTGGTCGTGTATTTCGCGTTCGGGATCAGGAAACCTGAGCGACGCTTGTCACCGACGGGTAGCTGTAAATAGGGGCTATAAAAGATCGGAACCGGACCTACTTTAAACCGGGCGTTCCAGATCTCCGCAACCTGTTCTTCGCGGTCATGGATGACTTCACTCCCCACCACGCTCCAGGTATCGGAGCCAGGCAGACAGGAGGTAAAGCTGCCGTTTTCCAGAATGGTATAGCGGTTTTCGCCGCGCTGCTTCATGAGATCGGCTTTACCGCGCCCCTGACGGCCCACCATCTGGTAATCGCCTTCCCAGACGTTCGTGTCTTTGGTGTTCAGGTTCGCCCAGCCCTTCGGCCCTTTAAGGATGACCTGATTGTCATCATAATGCACATTACCCAGCGCATCGACGGTGCGTACAGGTTCCGGCTGACCTTCCGCCTGCTTCTGATGAAGCTGCACTTCATCCGCTTGCAGGCGGCTATTCCCCTGCATAATGTCCACGTTGCCGGTAAAAACGGCATCGTCCGGGTAGTTACCTTTAGCGTTATCGGCATTGATAGTAACCGGCAGATCGTTGGTATCGCCTTTTACCAGAGGACGATCGTAGCTCGGCACGCCCAACATACACTGTGAGGCGAGATCGGCTGCCAGCCCCTGATGACTATAAAGGGCGCTGGCGATCATGGTGGCCAGAAGAGTGGGAATACGTTTTTTCATACGTTGTATTTATTGTTCCATCATCGGTAGCGTTGCGCGTGACAAACGGTCACAGCCTAACTTACTCATCTTCGCTGCGCCAGTGTTAATCCTGCCGTTTAGCGTCTGTGGTGTTAGGCACGGCATTGAATGACAGGTATGATAATGCAAATTATAGGCGATGTCCCACAATTGACCGTAGCCTTCATTCGCAGAAAAGCACCTTATTTTGTGGGAGATAGCCTCACCGATAGCGTAACGTTTTGGGGAGTCTATGCAGTACTGGGGAAAGATAATTGGCGTCGCCGTAGCCCTGATGATGGGCGGCGGCTTTTGGGGCGTGGTCCTGGGTCTGCTGGTGGGCCATATGTTCGACAAAGCCCGCAGCCGAAAAATGGCGTGGTTTGCCAACCAGCGGGAACGGCAGGCGCTGTTTTTTGCCACCACCTTTGAGGTGATGGGCCACTTAACCAAATCAAAAGGACGGGTGACGGAAGCGGATATTCATATCGCCAGTCAGTTGATGGATCGTATGAATTTACACGGCGATTCACGTACTGCCGCGCAGAACGCCTTTCGGGTCGGAAAAGCGGATAATTACCCATTACGTGAAAAGATGCGGCAGTTTCGTAGCGTCTGCTTCGGGCGTTTTGATCTGATCCGGATGTTTCTGGAAATTCAGATCCAGGCGGCGTTTGCCGATGGCTCTCTGCATCCTAATGAGCGGGAAGTGCTGTACGTGATTGCGGAAGAGTTAGGTATTTCCCGCGTACAGTTCGATCAGTTTCTGCGCATGATGCAGGGCGGCGCGCAGTTTGGCGGCGGTTATCATCAACAGTCCGGCGGCGGCTGGCAGCAGGCGCAGCGCGGCCCGACGCTGGAAGATGCCTGTAATGTGCTGGGGGTTAAAACCACCGATGATGCAACCACCATTAAACGCGCTTATCGCAAACTGATGAGCGAGCATCATCCGGACAAACTGGTCGCGAAAGGTTTACCGCCGGAAATGATGGAAATGGCGAAGCAAAAAGCGCAGGAAATTCAGAAAGCGTATGAGCTAATCAAAGAACAGAAAGGCTTCAAGTGATTGAATTGCCGGATGCGGCTAGCGCCTTATCCGGCCTACGTTAATGAATGTAGGCCGGGCAAGCGAAGCGCCCCGGCATAAATTGGCTCTGAATTTAAAAATCTGCCGGGACTTTAAACGTCATGCTGGTGCCGTAAGCGGGATGGGTAATGGTCAGCATTTCGGCGTGTAACTGCAAACGCGGCGCCAGCGACAACGCTTCCGGCGAGGCGTAAAACCGATCGCCTAAAATCGGGTGGCCTAACGCCAGCATATGCACACGAAGCTGATGCGAACGCCCGGTGATCGGCTTGAGCACCACGCGGGCGGTATTATCCGCCGCAAACTCCACCACGTTATATTCCGTTTGCGCCGGTTTGCCGGTTTCATAACACACTTTCTGCTTTGGCCGGTTCGGCCAGTCGCAGATGAGCGGTAAGTCAACCAGCCCTTCCGCCGGGGAGGGATGACCCCATACGCGCGCTACATACTGCTTTTTCGGCTCACGTTCGCGGAACTGGCGTTTTAGCTCCCGCTCCGCGGCTTTGGTCAGCGCCACTACAATCACGCCGCTGGTGGCCATATCCAGACGATGCACCGATTCTGCCTGCGGGTAGTCGCGCTGGATACGCGTCATAATGCTGTCTTTGTGCGCTTCCAGACGCCCCGGCACGGACAACAGGCCGCTGGGCTTATTGACCACCATAATGTGCTCATCCTGATACAGGATAACCAGCCAGGGTTCCTGCGGCGGATTGTAGTTTTCCATCCCCATGTACGGCTCCGTTATTGGTGCGTGACGACGATAAGACGCAGCGCGTCCAGACGCCAGCCTGCCTGATTCAGGCTTTCCAGCACCTGCTGACGGTTGCTGTCGATAGCGGCAAGTTCGTCGTCGCGAATGTTCGGGTTGACGGCGCGCAGCGCTTCCAGACGCGACAGTTCCCCGGACAGTTTTTCATCCGCCTCGCGACGCGCGTTATCAATCAGCGCTCTGGCGGACTTTTCAATCTGCGTCTCGCCCAGTTGCAAAATGGCGTGGACGTCCTGTTGCACGGCGTTAACCAGTTTGCTGCCGGTGTGGCGATTCACGGCGCTGAGCTGACGGTTGAAGGTTTCAAACTCGACCTGGGCGGCCAGATTGTTGCCGTTTTTATCTAACAGCATACGTACCGGCGTCGGCGGCAGGAAGCGGTTCAGTTGTAGCTGTTTCGGCGCCTGCGCTTCCACGACGTAAACCAGTTCGACCAGCAGCGTGCCGACGGGCAGCGCTTTATTTTTCAACAGCGAAATGGTGCTGCTGCCGGTGTCGCCGGAGAGGATCAGATCCAGTCCGTTACGGATGAGCGGATGTTCCCAGGTAATAAACTGCGCATCTTCGCGAGACAGGGCTACGTCACGTTCAAACGTGATAGTACAGCCGTCTTCCGGCAGGCCGGGGAAATCCGGCACCAACATGTGGTCGGACAGCGTCAGCACGATCAGGTTGTCGCCGCGATCGTCCTGGTTAATGCCGACGATATCGAACAGGTTCATGGCGAACGCGATCAGGTTGGTGTCGTCGTCCTGTTCTTCAATGCTTTGTGCAAGCTGTTGGGCTTTTTCACCACCGTTGGAGTGGATCTCCAGCAGGCGGTCGCGGCCCTGTTCTAACTGGGCTTTTAGCGCTTCATGTTGCTCGCGGCAGGATTTGATCAGATCGTCAAACCCGTCGGTTTCTTCAGGCGCGGCCAGATAGTTAATCAGACTGGCGTAGGCTGAATCATAAATCGCGCGACCGGTCGGGCAGGTGTGCTCAAAGGCGTCCAGCCCTTCGTGATACCAGCGAACCAGCACCGACTGGGCGGTTTTTTCCAGGTACGGGACGTGGATCTGGATATCATGCGCCTGGCCGATACGATCCAGACGACCAATACGCTGTTCCAGCAGATCCGGGTTAAACGGCAAGTCGAACATCACCAGATTGCTGGCAAACTGGAAGTTACGTCCTTCGGAGCCGATTTCGGAACATAACAGCACCTGCGCGCCGGTATCTTCTTCGGCGAACCAGGCGGCGGCGCGGTCGCGTTCGATAATCGACATGCCCTCATGGAACACGGCGGCGCGGATGCCTTCGCGTTCGCGCAGCACCTGTTCCAGCTGTAACGCGGTGGTTGCCTTGGCGCAGATCACCAGCACTTTTTGCGAACGATGGCTGGTCAGATAGCCCATCAGCCACTCAACGCGTGGGTCGAAGTTCCACCAGGTGCCGGTATCGCCTTCGAACTCCTGATAAATTTGTTCCGGATAGAGCATATCGCGGGCGCGATCTTCCGCGCTTTTACGCGCGCCCATAATGCCGGAGACCTTAATGGCGGTCTGATACTGGGTCGGCAGCGGCAGTTTTACCGTATGCAGTTCACGTTTCGGGAACCCCTTGACGCCGTTACGGGTGTTGCGGAACAGAACGCGGCTGGTGCCGTGGCGATCCATCAGCATCGACACCAGCTCATCACGGGCGGCCTGCGCGTCGTCGCGATCGCTATTAGCGGCCTGCAACAGCGGTTCAATATCCTGTTCGCCGATCAGATCACCCAGCCTGTTCAGTTCGTCGTTGCTGAGTTTATTGCCCGCCAGCAGCATGGCCACCGCATCAGCGACAGGGCGGTAGTTTTTCTGTTCTTCGACAAACTGTTCGAAATCGTGGAAACGGTTCGGATCGAGCAGGCGCAGACGGGCGAAATGGCTTTCCATCCCCAGCTGTTCTGGCGTGGCGGTCAGCAGCAGCACGCCCGGTACGCGTTCAGCTAATTGTTCGATGGCCATATATTCACGGCTCGGCGCATCGGTGCTCCACACCAGATGATGCGCTTCGTCGACCACCAGCAAATCCCACTCGGCGTCGCACAAATGTTCCAGACGCTGCTTATTACGGCGGGCGAAATCCAGCGAGCAGATCACCAGTTGTTCGGTTTCAAACGGGTTATACGCGTCGTGCTGCGCTTCGGTATAGCGTTCGTCATCGAACAGCGCGAAGCGCAGGTTGAAACGGCGCAGCATTTCTACCAGCCACTGGTGTTGCAGGGTTTCCGGAACAATGATCAATACGCGTTCCGCCGCGCCGGATAATAACTGTTGATGCAGAATCATCCCGGCTTCAATGGTTTTACCTAAGCCCACTTCATCCGCCAGCAGTACGCGCGGCGCGTGGCGACGACCCACATCATGAGCGATATTAAGCTGATGCGGGATCAGGTTGGTCCGCTGGCCGCGCAGGCCGCTGTATGGCATCCGGTACTGCTCGCTCTGAAATTTACGGGCGCGATAGCGCAGCGCGAACCGATCCATTCGATCGATTTGACCGGCGAACAGACGATCCTGGGGCTTACTGAAAACCAACTTGCTGTCGAGCAGAACCTCGCGCAACGTCACATTGGTCTCTTCGGTATCCAGGCGGGTGCCGACATAAACAAGCAGGCCATTTTCTTCTTTTACTTCATCGATATGTAGCTGCCAGCCTTCATGGCTTGTAATCGTATCGCCAGGGTTGAACATGACGCGGGTCACGGGAGAATCACTGCGCGCATACAGGCGGTTTTCCCCCGTGGACGGGAAAAGTAAGGTGACGGTTCGCGCATCCATCGCAACAACGGTTCCAAGTCCCAGCTCGCTTTCTGTATCGCTGATCCAGCGTTGACCAAGTGTAAAAGGCATATGTGTTCGGCTCTATATCTTTAATTGCAGGCATTACTCGCCATTCCCAGGCGACAGCACTGGATAATTGCGAGTATACGACCCCGCTACCAGGCTAATGTGGTAGTGGCGTTAATTAGGTCCAGGAATGGAAAGGGCGCTATGGTACTGGAAGGCGGCGCTTTCGTCACGCGTCAAAATAACCCCAGTTGCCCGGTCAGTAGTGTAGCAAAATTATCTTCAACGAAGGGAAGAATTCCTTCCGCCACGGGTTGTAGCTGGCGGGTAAGATAGTGTTCGTAATCCAGCGGCGACTGCTGGTAATCCACGGGCTCGGGGCCGTTAACAGTCCAGACATATTTTATGGCGCCGCGATTCTGGTACTGCGCCGGACGACCCTGCTTCAGGTTTTGTTCATCCGCCAGCCGGGCGGCGCGAACGTGCGGCGGAACGTTACGTTGGTACTCATGTAAAGGGCGACGCAGACGCTTACGATAAACCAGCTGTGCGTCCAGTTCGCCCGCCATCAGTTTATCGATAGTCTCGCGCACATAGTCTTGATAAGGTTCATTGCGAAAAACACGCAGATACAGCTCCTGTTGAAAGCGCTGCGCCAGCGGCGTCCAGTCGGTCCGCACCGTTTCCAGACCTTTAAATACCATGCGCTGGCTGTCGCCTTCCTGAATCAGGCCCGCGTAGCGTTTTTTACTGCCAGTATCCGCGCCGCGGATGGTCGGCATCAGAAAACGGCAAAAGTGGGTTTCAAACTCCAGCTCCAGCGCGCTGGTCAAATTTTGCTGTTGTAACGTCTGCGCCCACCATTCGTTCACGTGACGCACCAGCCTGTGCCCGATTTCCGCCGCATCGGCTTCTGAATGCGCGCGCCGGAGCCAGACGAAAGTGGAATCGGTATCGCCATAAATCACGTCATAACCCTGCGCCTCAATCAGCGCTTTGGTCTGGCGCATAATCGCATGACCGCGCATGGTGATTGACGACGCCAGACGGGGATCGAAAAAGCGACAGGCCGTGGTGCCGAGTACGCCATAAAAGGCGTTCATAATGATTTTAAGCGCCTGCGAGAGCGGTTTATTGCCCTGACGTTTGGCTTCATCGCGCCCGTGCCAGATTTGGCTAACAATTTCCGGCAGGCAGTGCTTTTCTCGTGAAAACCAGGCGTCAAGGAAACCTTCGGTACTGTGTTCCGGATCCGGCTGCGCCATGCCTTCGACCAGCCCGACGGGATCAATCAAAAACGTGCGGATAATCGACGGGTACAGGCTTTTATAATCCAGCACCAGTACTGAATCGTATAATCCGGGTTGTGAATCCATTACGTAGCCGCCGGGACTTGCCAGCGGCGGCACTTCGCCGAGATTGGGCGCGACATAGCCGGCGCGGTGCATTCGCGGAAAGTAAAGATGCCCGAATGCGGCGACCGAACCGCCGTGGCGATCGACCGGCAGGCCGTTGATCGTCGCGCGTTCCAGCAAAAACGGCATGATCTCGGTTTTATGGAAAATGCGCGTGACCAGCTCGCAGTCTTTCAGGTTGTAGGTGGCGAGGGCGGGTTTATCCTGGGCAAAGCGGCGATCGATCTCATCCATACGATCCCAGGGATTATCAATGGATTTTCCTTCGCCGAGCAGTTCCTGCGAGACGGCTTCCAGCGAAAAAGACGAAAAATTCCAGAACGCGGATTTAAGCGCGTCGATACCATCGATAATGACTCGCCCTCTGGCCTGGGCGAAAAAAACGCCGTTTTTGAAGCCATGTTCGCGCCACTCCAGTTCGCTATTGTCTCGCCCCAGCCGTAAAGGGATACGGTAGCGTTCGGCATGTTTTTGCAGCATACGCAGGTCGAACTGCACCACGTTCCAGCCGATGATGACGTCAGGATCATGTTCGGCAAACCAGGCGTTGAGTTTTTCCAGCAGCTGCGGGCGGCTGGCGACATACACAAGCTCGAAGTCCAGTTGGCGGTCATCGCCATTCGCCGGGCCCAGCATATAAACGGTACGCTGGCCGCAGCCTTCCAGACCAATGCAATACAGTTCGCCGTGTCGCGTGGTTTCGATATCCAGCGAGACCCATTTTAGCGGCGGTCGATAGTCGGGGTGGGGTTTAAGACGCGCATTGCGGATAACGCCGTTGCGCATCTCGCCGTCTACCCAAACGGGCGACGTAATAAAACGCTCCATCAGGTAACGTTCCGGCGGGCGTACATCCGCTTCATAAACGGTGACGCCGTTTTCGCGCAGCAGTTTCTCCATCCGCATAAGCTGGCGGTGAGTACGGCAATACAGACCGGATACCGGCTGACGATGAAAGTCTCGCAGCTGGAGCGGCGTCAGGCGATAGTCTTTTTCCGCCTGTAGCAGCGAGGCGGCGCGGGAGGTCTGGCTGGTCGGAATAAACGCCACGGACTCTTGCGGTGCCAGCGTTGCCTGCACAGGGCCGTTGTCTGTCGCCAGCCAGAAAGAGACCTCCGTCCCTTGCGGCGTATCCCGCCAGTGCCGGGTTAAAATGAAACCTGCCTGCGCCACGATGATTACCTGTCTAAAAAATTCACGCTAATTATAACCTGTTTTAGGGAGTAATACTGTTATTTTGTACAGGCATATAACGTAAAAGCCGATATCCGCTGTAATAAAAAGTTTCTCGCAGTAAGAAGCGGGTTTTCGCCCACCAGGATTTATAGCGGGTGGATCGCGTGGGTGATGAGCGGCTATCGATACCATTATCCTGAGCGATAGTTTTCAGACGCAGCATATGCAGCGGATCGCTGACCAGTAACGCTGTGCGCCATTGTTGTTGTCGCAGTATCTGTTTTGCGTAACGAATATTTTCGCGCGTCACGGTAGAGCGCTCTTCAATAAAAATTGCCTTAGCCGGAATCCCTTTTTCCAGAACGTATTGACGGGCTATCGCCGCGTCGGAAACCGTTGCGCCAGCGCCGTAGCCGCCGGTTAATACCAACGCGCGGACAATGTGTTGTTGGTAAAGCCAGATGGCATGATCCAGTCTGGCCTTAAAAACGGGAGAAGGCGTTTTTCCGCTAACGCCTGCTCCTGCGACAATCGCGCAGTCAGCTACGCGCGTCTGGTTTTGCTGACTGAACTGATAAATAGCGATGGCGTTATGGATAAACACCGTAGCCATAATGAGAATTATGCCTGCCGCGATTCTGATGATGTAGCGATATTTCATGAATGAGTTCGTTCCCCATGACGGGTGTAATGGATATTTTAACGATAAAAGGGCTTTTAGCGTCAGATATTTTTGCTGACGTCTATTTATCAATATAATGATGCCGGTATATACAGCAGATATAATTATCCTATAACTGCTAATTTTGAATCATGTTTATTTACAATTTTTACCCATGTATTAGTTGTTTTGTGTCAAGTCTGTTTTCATACATTCAGTATTTTTCAGAAAGGCGCTTGTTCGAATCTGTTACTTATTTCTCGGATTAACAAAAAAGCGATATTTTTTGTTTGTTTTAATTAATGAAAAGTGTAACAATTTCATTTGGAACATCCGCACCGTCAGGTAGAAATATAATATTCCAATTGGCCTCTATGGTTAAATAAAAATGGATTACAGTGCGAATTCGTCGGGAACTCTCTGCATAATTTAATTTTTATTTTAGAATATAATTTTATTTTGACTTTCGGGTGCGGGTGTTTTTATCAAAATTTGTGGTATTCGGGAATGATCTTTTATGAATGTGAGTATGCAGGCGCGTCTGGTAGGGAACGACCGTTATCTTTTCGTCAATACTCAACGCGCTAACCCTTCCATAAAAACCGTGAGTCGATTTTTTGAGTATAAAACATGGACAGAACAGATTTGGCGTACCGAATTTATTGAAAACGGCAATGCTTTTTTTCACTGGCAAGGACACGACAGAAAAAACGGACATCGGGATACCATTATTAATTATCTGTTAAATGGGCAACGCTGGCAGTCAACAATCGAGGATTATATTTTCTTCCATGCGCTGGAAGGAAAAGTGTTGCAGGGATATTATGATAATATTATTGAATATGTGAGTTCTGATCATTACGTCTATCAAAGCGCATTTGCTGAATATATCACCGACCAGACTCATCAACGCGCCCCCCATGGGACGCGTTTTTAGAGGCATTACTGCCCGTAATAGGCTTTTGCGCCATGTTTGCGTAGATAGTGTTTATCCAGCAGGGATTGCTGCATGTCGGGCAACTGCGGCGCAAGCTGGCGGCAGAAGATCCCCATATAGGCCACTTCTTCCAGCACGATGGCGTTATGCACTGCATCCTCGGCATTTTTACCCCAGGCAAACGGGCCGTGCGAATGGACAAGCACGCCGGGCATTTGAGCGGCGTCAATGCCTTTTTTTTCAAAGGCTTCAACAATGACATTGCCCGTTTCCCATTCATACTCGCCATTAATTTCCGCCTCGGTCATTTTGCGAGTGCAGGGAATCGTACCGTAGAAATAGTCGGCGTGGGTGGTGCCCGTCGCCGGAATCGGCTGACCCGCCTGCGCCCAGATAGTCGCGTGGCGCGAATGGGTGTGTACGATGCCGCCGATAGTCGGAAATGCCTGATATAACAAACGGTGAGTTGGCGTATCGGACGACGGTTTCTTATGACCTTCAACGACTTCACCGGTCTCCAGGCTGACCACCACCATATCGTCAGCGGTCATGACGCTATAATCGACGCCGGACGGCTTAATCACCAATACGCCGCGTTCGCGATCGACGGCGCTAACATTACCCCAGGTGAGGGTGACCAGGTTGTGTTTTGGCAGCGCCAGATTGGCTTCCAGTACCTGGCGTTTGAGATCTTCTAACATTGTTTTCTCCCTGCCGGATGGCGCTTCGCTTATCCGGCCTACGAGTGACGGTGTGCCGGATGGCGACATAAATGCCTTATTCGGCCTACAGGACCGTAGGCCCGGTAAACGCAGTGCCACCGGGCATTCAGACTCCACTTTTAGCGTTTTAAACCGTAATACACCTCGTTCCAGCGCAGCGCGTCCTTAAAGGCTGGCAGACGGGTATCGTTATCAATCACCGCGATTTCGATATCGTGTATTTCTGCAAACTGGCGCATATCGTTCAGATCCAGCGCGTGGCTGAAGACGGTATGGTGCGCGCCGCCAGCCAGAATCCACGCTTCGGAGGCGGTCGGCAGATCCGGCTGCGCCTTCCACAGCGCGTTAGCCACCGGCAGTTTCGGCAGGGAGTGCGGCGTTTTTACGGTGTCAATGCAGTTGACCAGCAGGCGATAACGATCGCCGAGGTCGATCAGGCTGGCGACGATCGCCGGGCCGGTTTGGGTATTGAAAATCAAACGCGCCGGATCTTCCTTGCCGCCAATCCCGAGGTGCTGGACGTCAAGGATCGGTTTCTCTTCCACCGCGATGGAGGGACACACCTCCAGCATGTGCGAGCCGAGCACCAGATCGTTGCCTTTCTCGAAGTGGTAGGTGTAATCCTCCATAAATGAGGTGCCGCCCTGCAGACCGGTTGACATCACTTTCATAATGCGAAGCAGAGCGGCGGTTTTCCAGTCGCCTTCGCCCGCAAAGCCGTAGCCCTGCTGCATCAGACGCTGTACGGCCAGACCCGGAAGTTGTTTCAGACCGTGTAAATCTTCAAAGGTAGTAGTGAATGCGTGGAATCCGCCCTGTTCCAGGAAACGCTTCATACCGAGTTCAATGCGCGCCGCTTCCCGCACGTTCTGGCGTTTATCACCGTGGATCCGGGTGGCGGGCGTCAGGGTATAGCTGCTTTCATACTCGTCAATCAGAGCGTTGATATCGCCGTCGCCGATGGAATTCACCACCTGCACCAGATCGCCGACCGCCCAGGTATTGACCGAAAAGCCAAATTTGATTTGCGCGGCCACTTTATCACCGTCAGTCACTGCGACTTCACGCATGTTGTCGCCGAAGCGGCAGACTTTTAGCTGGCGGGTATCCTGTTTAGAGACCGCCTGGCGCATCCAGGCGCCGATACGCGTATGGGCCTCTTTATCCTGCCAGTGACCAGTGACGACCGCGTGCTGCTGACGCATCCGCGCGCCGATAAAACCGAACTCACGACCGCCGTGCGCAGTCTGGTTCAGGTTCATAAAGTCCATATCGATGCTGTCCCACGGCAGGGCGGCGTTAAATTGGGTATGGAATTGCAGTAGTGGTTTGTTAAGGATACTCAGCCCGTTGATCCACATTTTGGCCGGGGAGAAGGTGTGCAGCCAGACCACCAGCCCTGCGCAGCGATCGTCATAATTGGCGTCACGACAAATAGCGGTAATCTCATCCGGCGAGGTGCCCAGCGGTTTTAATACCAGTTTACATGGCAGTTTGGCTTCGGTATTCAGCGCGTTGACCACATGCTCGGCATGTTGAGTGACCTGACGCAGGGTTTCTGCGCCATACAAATGCTGGCTGCCAATCACAAACCATACTTCATAATTATCAAAAATCGTCATTGTCGTGTCCTTAATGAGTCAGGATTGCCTGATTGGCCGGGGTCGTTGGCGCCGGCGCGGCAGTCGGAAGATAATGTTGTTCTGCGCTTAGCGCCCACTGCTGGTAGCGGCGGTAAAGCTGTTCGAGGCGTTGCGCCTGTTCAGGGCGGGGACGCAGAGTGCGTTCTACCGCGCTTGCCATGCTTTGCTGGGCGGCAGGAATATCGGCATGGACTTTCGCAGCGACGGCGGCAAAGATAGCGGCGCCTAATGCGCAACACTGGTCGGAAGCGACGATCTGCAACGGACGATTCAGTACGTCGCAGCAGACCTGCATAATGACCTGATTTTTACGGGCGATGCCGCCAAGCGCCATCACGTTATTGACCGCGATACCCTGCTCGGTAAAACACTCCTGAATGGCGCGCGCGCCGAAGGCGGTCGAAGCTACCAGACCGCCAAACAGCGCTGGCGCGTCGGTGGCGAGATTGAGATCGGTAATGACGCCTTTCAGACGCTGATTAGCGTTTGGCGTGCGGCGACCGTTAAACCAGTCGAGCACCACCGGCAGGTGATCCAGGGACGGATTTTTCGCCCAGGCGTTGGTGAGCGCTGGCAGTAGCTGCTTCTGGCTGGCGTTAATCTGGGTTTTCAGTTCCGGGTGCTGCGCGGCAAGTTGTTCCAGCGGCCAGCTCAACACGCGGCTAAACCAGGCGTAGATGTCGCCGAAAGCGGACTGGCCCGCTTCCAGACCGATAAAGTTCGGCACCACGCTGCCGTCAACCTGACCGCAAATGCCTTTCACGGCGCGATCCCCGACGCTCTGTTTATCCGCAATCAGAATGTCGCAGGTAGACGTGCCGATGACTTTTACCAGCGTATTGGGCTGTGCGCCCGCGCCGACCGCGCCCATGTGACAGTCGAACGCGCCGCCGGAAATCACCACGCTTTCCGGCAAGCCGAGGCGCTGCGCCCATTCGGCGCACAGGGTGCTCACGGGCAGATCGGCGGTGAAGGTTTCGCTAAATAACGGGGAGCGCAGATGACGGTTAATGCACGGATCGAGTTCATCAAAGAAGCTCGCGGGCGGCAGACCGCCCCAGCTTTCATGCCACAGTGTTTTGTGCCCGGCGCTGCAGCGGCCACGGCGGATATCCTGCGGGCGAGTGGTGCCCGAAAGCAGCGCCGGCACCCAGTCACACAGTTCAATCCACGAGACGGCGGCCTGCGCGACGGCGCTATCCTGGCGGGTGACGTGCAGAATCTTCGCCCAGAACCATTCGCTGGAGTAAATGCCGCCAATATAGCGGGAGTAGTCGACCTTGCCTGGCTTATGGCACAGACGAGTGATTTCGTCGGCTTCTTCCACGGCGGTGTGATCTTTCCACAGCACAAACATCGCATTCGGGTTCTCGGCGAACTCCGGACGCAGCGCCAGGACGTTACCGTCGGCGTCAATCGGCGCTGGCGTAGAACCGGTGCTGTCAACGCCAATGCCAACGACATTTGCGCGTTGCGCGGCGCTTAATTGTGCCAGAACGGCTTTCAGCGCGGCCTCCATTGACTCCATGTAGTCGCGCGGATGATGACGGAACTGGTTGTTCGGGCCGTCGCAATAACGGCCTTCTTGCCAGCGCGGATACCACTCTACGCTGGTGGCGATCTCGTCGCCGGTGGCGCAGTCCACTGCCAGAGCGCGCACTGAATCACTGCCAAAATCGAGGCCAATTGCAATTGCCATCGTCTTACTCCATCCAGAAAAACAGGTATGGAGAAATAGTAGAGAGTCGCGGCAAAAACCGTCAGGCAGGATCCGCTAATCTTATGGACAAAAATGCTAATGCTTTGCAAAGTGTGACGCTGTGCAAATATTCAATGTGGACATTCCAGCCATAGTTATAGACACTTCTGTTACTTAATTTTATCGCCTGAACTGTACGCTTTTGTTACAAAGCGCTTTTCACAAGCGGGGTTGATACGTGCTTTCATCAAGCGCAAGGTCTTGCGGAGACGGAAGCTCTGTCGTCCTGGTCAATATGGACAATTTGTTTCTTCTCTGAACATCGGGGGTAGAGAAATCATGGCTGAAACGCAAAATGATCCGCTATTGCCGGGATATTCATTTAATGCCCATCTGGTCGCCGGGCTGACGCCAATTGAAGCGAATGGATATCTGGATTTTTTTATCGATCGTCCGTTGGGCATGAAGGGATATATTCTTAACCTGACCATCCGCGGAGAGGGCGTCATTAATAATAATGGCGAGCAGTTTGTCTGTCGGCCTGGAGATATATTATTGTTTCCGCCGGGCGAGATTCATCACTATGGACGGCATCCGGACGCCAGCGAGTGGTATCACCAGTGGGTTTATTTCCGGCCTCGCGCCTACTGGCAGGAGTGGCTGACCTGGCCGACAATCTTTGCCCAGACAGGATTTTTCCGCCCGGACGAGGCGCGCCAGCCGCATTTCAGCGAACTGTTCGGGCAGATCATCAGCGCCGGGCAAGGGGAAGGTCGCTATTCTGAGCTACTGGCGATCAATCTGCTGGAGCAGTTGTTGCTCAGACGTATGGCGGTAATTAATGAGTCGTTGCATCCGCCGATGGATAGCCGTGTGCGCGATGCCTGCCAGTATATCAGCGACCATCTGGCGGACAGCCATTTTGATATCGCCAGCGTCGCCCAGCATGTCTGCCTGTCGCCCTCCCGGTTATCGCATCTGTTCCGCCAGCAGTTAGGCATTAGCGTATTGAGCTGGCGCGAAGATCAGCGTATCAGCCAGGCGAAACTTCTGCTTAGCACTACGCGAATGCCGATAGCGACCGTTGGGCGCAATGTTGGATTTGACGATCAGCTCTATTTTTCGCGGGTATTTAAAAAATGCACCGGGGCAAGTCCTAGCGAGTTCAGGGCCGGATGTGAATAAAAAGTGAATGATGTGTCCACAAAGATGTCATAAGCCGTAACTATTCGGATAATTGACGGCTTGACGAAGGGGGACGGGGTAAGCAGAATCCCTGCTTCATCACGCTGACGGACACACTATGCAAGCACTGCTGGAACACTTTATCACCCAATCCACTCTGTATTCGCTTATCGCCGTGTTGCTGGTCGCCTTCCTGGAATCGCTGGCGCTGGTGGGGTTGATTTTACCCGGCACGGTACTGATGGCGGGGCTGGGCGCGCTTATCGGCAGCGGCGAGCTCAATTTTTGGCATGCCTGGCTGGTGGGTATTATCGGCTGTCTGATGGGCGACTGGATTTCGTTCTGGCTGGGGTGGCGCTTTAAAAAGCCGCTACACCGCTGGTCTTTTATGAAAAAGAACAAGTCGCTGCTGGATAAAACCGAACACGCGCTGCATCAGCACAGTATGTTCACGATCCTGGTCGGACGTTTTGTCGGTCCGACGAGGCCGCTGGTGCCGATGGTGGCAGGGATGCTGGATCTTCCCGTAGCGAAATTTATTGGGCCGAACTTGATTGGCTGTTTGCTGTGGCCGCCGTTTTATTTCCTGCCGGGCATTCTGGCGGGAGCGGCAATCGATATTCCTTCCGATATGCAGAGCGGAGATTTCAAATGGCTGCTGCTGGCGACGGCGTTGCTGCTGTGGGTCGGAGGCTGGCTATGCTGGCGGCTGTGGCGCAGCGGCAAAGCGGCAGTCGATCGTTTAACCGCGTATTTCCCCCGCAGCCGTTTGCTGTATCTGGCGCCGTTGACGCTCGGGATCGGCGTGGTCGCGCTGGTGGTGCTGGTTCGCCACCCGCTGATGCCGGTATATATCGATATTCTGCGCAAAGTTGTGGGTTACTAACGATTCCTTTGCCGGATGGCGGCTTCGCCTTATCCGGCCTACAAAATATGGGATTTGATGCCCAATAGCGCTGAGGCGCTGGCTTGACCGCTTAGTAGCTCGTCTGTTTTGCCTTGCCACGCAATGCGTCCGTCGGCCACGACGATTGACCGGGGCGCAATTCGCGCCGCATCTTCCACGCTGTGCGAGACCATCAACAGCGTGAGCTGTCGCTCGCGGCAGATATCGCTGACCAACGTCAGCATCTCCTGGCGCAGCGCGGGATCGAGCGCGGAGAACGGTTCATCCAGCAGCAGTACCGGCTGTTCACGTACCAGGCAGCGCGCCAGCGCTACCCGCTGACGCTGGCCGCCGGACAGTTCGCCCGGTAAACGCGTCATCAGACTCTCAATGCCCATCTGATGTGCGATAGCGTCCCGTTTTTCCCGCTGGCTGGCGTTGAGCGTTAACCCAGGGTTTAGCCCCAGACCGATATTTTGCTGCACATTCAGGTGGCTGAATAAATTATTCTCCTGAAACAGCATTGAGACCGGACGGCGTGAGGGCGGCGTAAGCGTATGATCGTCGCCGGCAATCAGTAGCGTACCGCTGGCAGGCGCAAGAAAACCGGCAATTAAATTCAACAACGTGCTTTTCCCCGCGCCGCTGGGGCCAAGAATCGCCACCTGCTCGCCGCGTTCTACCGCCAGCGTAAAACGCATCGGCAAATGATGGTAAAGCCAGGTGATATCAATCAGTTTTAGCATGTCGGCCCGGTAGTTTCTCTATGAGGGTAAATAACGTAAAGCAGAGCAGCAATAGTATCAGCGCGGTCACCGCGCCGTCCTGGCTGCGGTAGGAGCCGATCTGCTGATACAGATAAAACGGCAGCGTGCGGAAATTGTCATTGCCGAAAAGCGCGACGACGCCAAAATCACCGATAGAAAGTACGCAGGCAAACGCCAGCGCCTGCGCCAGCGGACGTTTCAGCGCCCGCAGTTCCACGACCTTTAACCGCGACCAGCCTTCAATTCCTAATGACTGGCACAGCATTCCATAACGGGCGGTAATATCGCGCATTGGGTTTTCCAGGACTTTTAGCGCGTAGGGGATTGCCATCAGCGCATTGGTGAAAATCACGATGCCGTCGGCGGATTCCGGTAAGCCAACGCTGTTATTGAGCAGTAAAAAGAAGCCTGTCGCCAGCACGATCCCCGGCATCGCGAGGATCAACATCCCGCTGAGTTCCAGCGTTTGTCCGGCGAATAGTTGCTGGCGTTGGCGTAGCTCGCGGCTACTCCACAGCAGCATCATGGTCAGCACCACACACAGAACGCCCGCCGCCAGCGCAATGCGTAGCGATGTCCAGACAGCCTGCCACAGAATGGGTTGCGCCAGCACCTCCGGCAGGCTGCGGTTGACGCCATCGACCACCACGGCGACCAGCGGCGGAAGCAGCAGCAGCAGCGCCAGCACGATTAATAAGGCGTCCGTCAGACGGCTGTGGAGACGATCGTCAGGATCGCGCCAGCCCTGCGTCAGCGTCATCCCCGGCGCAATCGCTTTGCTCAACCGTTGGCTTAGCAGTACCAGCGCCAGGCAGCAGACCATCTGGATTAATGCCAGCATCGCCGCGCGGGCGGGATCGTAGTCATAACTGAGCGCCTGAAAGATAGCCAGCTCGATAGTGGTGGCCTGCGGGCCGCCGCCGAGCGACAGAACCGTTGCGAAACTGGCGAAGCAGAGCATAAAAATCAGCGCCGCGACGGGCGGAATTTGGCGGCGCAGCCACGGCCATTCGACAAAACGGAAAAAATGCCAGCCGCGCATACCGAGCTGGGCGGCGAGCTGGCGCTGCTCGCCGGGGATGCTTTCCAACGATTGCAGCAACAAACGGCTCGCCATTGGCAGGTTAAAAAAGACGTGCGCCAGTAAAATGCCCTGCAAGCCGTAGGGGGAGAATGTCCACTGAAGCCCCAGCATCTGCCACAGCGAGGCCAGCCAGCCCTGACGGCCATACACGCTAAGAATACCGAACACGGCAACCAGTACCGGCAGAATCAGCGTCATGGCGCACAGACGCAGCAGCGCCAGACGTCCAGGAAAACGGCGTCGATAAAGCGCGCGGGCGAGAAAAACCGCCGGGACCACAGACAGCACTGCGGACAGAAACGCCTGCCAGAATGAGAAGCGCACCACATGCCACAGGTAGCTATCCCGCCAGATTGTCGACCACGCGCCCGACGGCGCGTTCAGCCAAAGTGCCAGAAAGGCCGCCAGCGAGACGGTTATCATCAGCGCGGCGGCGCACAGCCCCGGAATCAGCCAGCCGGGAATTAACGGCTGACGGCGCGTTGCCATTCGCTAATCCATGCCTGGCGTTGTGCTGCCACTTGTTGCGGCGTGAATTCCAGCGTTGTGGCGGGTTTTGCCAATGATTCAAACCCTGCTGGTAGGGCGACGTCCGCTACCGGGTACATCCAGTTGCCGGTGGGTATGGCGTTCTGAAACGCCGGAGAAACCATAAATTTGAGGAATTTCTCCGCCAGTTCCGGCTGCTTACTGGCGACGGTACGCGCCGCGACTTCTACCTGTAAGTAATGGCCTTCGCTGAAGTTCGCGGCGGCGTAATTGTCCTTCTTCTCTTCAATAATGTGATACGCCGGAGAGGTGGTGTAACTGAGCACCAAATCGCTTTCACCTTTCAGAAATAAACCGTAGGCCTCGCTCCAGCCTTTCGTCACCGTCACCGTTTTGGCCGCCAGTTTTTGCCAGGCCTGCGGCGCGTTATCGCCATAGACTTTGCGCATCCACAGTAACAGCCCCAGCCCTGGCGTACTGGTACGCGGGTCCTGATAAATCACCCGCCATTTTTGATCGCTCTCGACCAGTTCTTTCAGGCTTTTCGGCGGATTTTTCAGCTTGCTTTTATCGTAGACAAAAGCGAAATAGCCGTAATCGAACGGCACAAATGTGTCGTTTTTCCAGCCGCCGGGCACCTTGACCGCCTCATTCGCCACGCCGCTTTTGGCAAAGAGTTTAGTTTGCGTGGCCGCTTCCAGCAGATTGTTGTCCAGCCCCAACACCACATCGGCTTTGCTGTTCTTCCCCTCCATCCGCAGGCGGTTGAGCAGCGAAACGCCATCCTCCAGCGCCACCAGTTTCAGCTCGCAGTTGCAATCGGCTTCAAACGCTTTTTTCACCGCCGGGCCTGGCCCCCAGTCGGCGGCGAACGAGTCGTAGGTATAGACGGTGAGAACGGGTTTGGCGAAAGCAGGCGCCGCGCACAGGAGTAAAAGCGGAAGATATTTTTTTAACACTTTGCACCTCAGTGAAAGAGTGGCAAAGGACTTGAGAGGTAGCCTCAAATCCCTTCGCCGGCATTATCCGGATCAGGTTCGACGGGTATTTTCTCAGCGCGCGCATGAGCGCGGCACCCCGTTGAGTTCGGCGTTAGTGTAGTGATTTTGTTGCCGGGCAGCAATCAAGAGCTGGCGTTAAGGATCTGGCGGCGCAAACCACGCCGATTTAAAATCAAACCAGCCGAGGGTATTCATGCGCAGCCCGCGCATACTGCGCTGTCCCTGGATAATCAGCCAGTGGTGGATCAGCGGCACAATCGCTTTGTTGGCCAGCAGTTGCTGGCACCAGTTCGCCAGGTTCATCTCGCCAGCGCGCCACTGCGCGGCGTCGTCCTGCCAGTCGCGCGGAATGCAGTTCTGCAAGAGCGGTACTTCGCACAGGTGCGCGAACAGCGAGAAATCCAGCGGCAGCGTAAAGTTAGCGCTATTGAGCCAGATATCGCTTTCGATCTCGCCGGCGTGCCATTGATCGTAGTCGATCTCCTGAATATGCAGATGCACCTGATGTTCAGCCAGAAGCGCGCTCATGATACGGGCGATAACCCGGTGCTCAATGTGTTCGCGATAGAAGGTCAGCGTGAGGGTTTCCAGCCCGGCGGGTTTTTCGCCCGGGCCTGGACGGGCGTGATGCCAGCGCGGTAAAAGCCCATAGGCCGGGAACCAGAGCTGCTGTAGCGGTTCATCGGCATGATAGAGTAAATTGGTGGGGGAGAGGACGTGGCTTACCCATTCTCTGACCTGCGGATGTGCGCCGCGCGGCGTTCTGGCGTCGAATAGTAGGTAATAGCACCCCTCTTCCAGTCGGCTTTCTATCGCTTTTTCACCGCCTTGTATCGGCCCTTCCAGCATCAAGCCGCAGGCCGGTTCTTCACTGATATCCGGCAGTACCCAGACGTTCACTTCGTCTATCAACGCCCGATAGCCGAAGTAATCATCAAAGGCGAGTATCTTGAGCTGGTTTGGCGTATTACGCCGCACGGCATAAGGCCCGGTGCCGATAGGGTGGCTGGCGAAATTAGCCAGCGTTTCCCACTCCCGCGGCAAAATCATCGCCGGGACCTGGCCCAGCAGCCACGGCAACCAGCGATCCGGCTGGGAAAGATGAATATCCAGCGTCCACGCGGTAGGGGAGTCTATCTTTGTGATGTGCGAGTAAAGCGGAAGCGTATTGATACGCGTCAGCGAGGAGATGACATCTTCCATCTCCAGCTCGCGGCCATGATGAAAATGAATGCCGGGGCGCAGGTAGAAGCGCCACAGTAAAGGGGAAATTTGCTGCCAGTGGTGCGCAATGTCCGCTTCCAGTTCCCCGTTTTCCTCATTTACCCGCGTGAGCGAACTGAAAATTTGCCGGGCAATATGAGTTTCCGAGCGACGTAATGCGGTTCCCGGCAGGAGATTGTGCATCGGACGATAGTAAAGAACCCGCAGAATATGCCGCCCCTGGCGGAAGCTGCGTCCCAGATGGGAAATCAGCATTTGCCTGACAGCGCTTTTATCGCCGACCAGTTGTACCAGTTGATCGATTCGATCTTGTTCCAGCAGGTCTTCCGCCCGCTGCTGTTGCAGCGCCAGTCCGGTATACAGGAACGTCAGACGCGAACGCTTTCCGCGTCCAACCTCGGCCTCCCATGTTAGCCAACCGCGCGCCTGCATCGTATTTAGCAGCGTACGCATATGGCGACGCGAACAGTTCAGCAGATCCGCCAGCTCATTAAGCGTGGTGTCTTGCGTTTTACCGTCACAACATTGCCAGAGACGGATAAATTGTTGTTGCAGGCGACCTGAGGGCATAAAAGGGGAACTCCGATGAAAAACTCAGCAATTTTATTATCCCTATATTAGGCCAATAATATCTTTCGATGAAGCAAGAGGAAGAGGTCACTATGCGCCAGTTCTGGTTGAGATATTTTGCCGCCACGGAAAAAACGTCCTGGCTGGCTTGCCTGAGCGCGCCGCAGCGCTTAAAAATGCTCGCGGAACTGATGCAGTGGGAGGCGACCGATTGAAGCCAATTGCAGACATCATGTGTGACTGAGTATTGGTGTAGGCGATAGCCTAAAATCACCCGCCAGCAGATAATATCTGCTGGCTTTTTTTATTTCGACTGTTTCTGGATGACGACGATGGGACGGCGCCTCAACGGGATTTCTGCGGCGGTTTCTGTGGTCACGCGGGGGTGACCGGGCGAGTAAAAGACGTGTAATGTTGCGTGACAAGCGCCATTTTGCATGGTACTGAAACAGACTTTTTTTTATTTTTATCATCGCTAATCTTATACGCGTTATCGCATGGTGCTTTAACGTGTTTAGTACAAAGGAATGATAATGAAAAAGGTTTTTTTGCTTGCAGCGCTTTTTGCTATGTCCAACTCCTCTTTCGCGGCAATGGCTGAAAGTTGTCAGCAATATTTTAATGATATTGATGCCTTGGTTGAGCAGGCTGCAGCAACGAGTGAACAGGCAAAACAGCAATTTGACGCGATGAAGCCTCAACTCGAAGCGTCAAAAAAACAGTTGGAAACTGTAGCTGCATCTGACCAGGATGCTGCGTGTAAGCAGGCTCTGGCGTCAATGGTTCAGATTAAACAGGCTCTGGGATTAAAATAAGATAGATACCAGCAATAAGCGATGAGTATCGCTTATTGCTGGTCGTTTTGGTATCAACGCATAAACTCAGGCTGCTTGTCTTCGTACTCGGCAATCGCGTCTTCGTGCTGCAGCGTCAGCCCGATGCTGTCCAGACCGTTCAACATGCAGTGGCGGCGGAAGTCGTCGATTTTAAAGCTGTAGGTCTTATCGCCTGCTTTCACCACCTGTGCTTCCAGATCCACTTCAAAATGAATGCCCGGATTGGCTTTCACCAGGCTGAACAGCTCATCGACCTGTTCGTCGCTTAATTTCACCGGCAGCAGTTGGTTATTGAAACTGTTGCCGTAGAAGATGTCGGCGAAGCTTGGCGCGATCACCACTTTAAAGCCGTAATCGGTCAACGCCCACGGCGCGTGTTCGCGTGAAGAGCCGCAGCCAAAGTTTTCCCGCGCCAACAGTATCGACGCGCCTTGATATTCCGGAAAGTTCAGCACGAATTCCGGATTTGGCTGTTGGCCCTTTTCGTCCAGGAAGCGCCAGTCGTTAAACAGATGGGCGCCAAAACCGGTGCGCGTAACCTTCTGCAAAAACTGTTTAGGGATAATTGCATCGGTATCGACGTTGGCGGCATCCAGTGGGACAACCAGGCCGGTATGCTGGGTAAATTTCTCTGCCATGGTAGTTTCCTTATTTGATGCTGCGAATATCGGCGAAGTGGCCGGTAACGGCGGCAGCGGCGGCCATCGCCGGGCTGACTAAATGCGTGCGCCCCCCGCGGCCCTGACGACCTTCAAAGTTACGGTTGCTGGTGGAGGCGCAGCGCTCGCCCGGGTTCAGGCGGTCATTATTCATGGCCAGGCACATGGAACAGCCCGGTAAGCGCCATTCAAATCCTGCTTCGATAAAGATCTTGTCCAGACCTTCCGCTTCCGCCTGCGCTTTCACCGGACCTGAACCCGGCACCACCAGCGCCTGCACGCCAGGCGCAACTTTGCGCCCTTTGGCGACTTCCGCCGCCGCGCGCAAATCTTCAATACGCGAATTGGTACAAGAGCCGATAAAGACTTTATCAATAGCAACGTCCGTTAACGGTACGCCCGGCTGTAAGCCCATATAAGCCAGCGCTTTTTCGGCGCTGGCGCGCTCAACCGGATCGCTAAAAGAGGCGGGATCGGGGATGATGTCGGTGACGGAAATCACCTGGCCCGGATTCGTGCCCCAGGTCACCTGCGGCGCGATCTCTTCTGCTCGCAGGGTGACGACAGTATCAAAGGTCGCGCCGTCATCGGTTTTCAGCGTTTTCCAGTACTCGACGGCTTCGTCAAAATCGCGGCCCTTCGGCGCGTGCAAACGCCCTTTTACGTAGTTAAAAGTGGTTTCATCCGGGGCGACCAGACCGGCTTTGGCGCCCATCTCAATTGCCATATTGCACAGCGTCATGCGGCCTTCCATACTCAGCGCGCGGATAGCGTCGCCGCAAAATTCAACCACGTGTCCGGTGCCGCCGGCGCTACCGGTTTTACCGATGATCGCCAGCACGATGTCTTTGGCGGTAATGCCCGGCGCGGCGTTGCCCGTGACTTCAATCTTCATGGTTTTAGCGCGCCCCTGTTTCAGGGTTTGCGTCGCCAGTACATGTTCTACCTCAGAAGTGCCGATGCCGAAGGCCAGCGCACCAAACGCGCCGTGGGTGGCGGTGTGGGAGTCGCCGCAGACGATGGTCATGCCCGGCAGGGTGACGCCCTGTTCCGGCCCCATCACATGGACGATGCCCTGATATGGGTGATTCAGGTCATACAGCTCGACGCCGAACTCGTTACAGTTCTTAATCAGCTCCTGCATCTGGATACGCGCCATTTCACCGGAGGCATTAATGTCTTTAGTCTGCGTAGAGACGTTGTGATCCATCGTGGCGAAGGTTTTCCCTGGCTGACGTACCGGACGATGGTGCGCGCGCAGACCGTCAAACGCCTGCGGAGAGGTGACTTCATGCACCAGGTGGCGGTCGATGTACAGCAGCGGCGTTTCGTTTGGCGCCTCAAAGACCACGTGGGCATCAAATAATTTTTCGTATAACGTTTTGGCCATGATTACACCCCTTCTGCGACATAGCGGGCGATAATATCGCCCATCTCATCGGTACTGACTGCGGCAGCGCCCCTGGCTAAATCGCCGGTGCGAACGCCCTCTTCTAATGCGCGATTGATCGCCTGTTCAATGGCTGTTGCCGCATCGTTGGCATCCAGGCTGTAGCGCAGCAGCAGCGCCAGCGACAGGATCTGCGCAATTGGGTTGGCGATATTTTTCCCGGCGATATCCGGCGCGGAGCCGCCAGCCGGTTCATACAGGCCAAACCCTTGCTCGTTCAGGCTGGCGGAGGGCAACATCCCCATTGAGCCGGTGATCATGGCGCATTCGTCGGACAGAATGTCGCCGAACAGGTTAGAGCACAGCAGTACGTCAAACTGCGACGGGTCTTTAATCAACTGCATGGTGGCGTTATCGATATACATGTGCGCGAGTTCCACATCGGGATACGTTTTCGCGACATCATTGACGATCTCACGCCACAGGATAGAGCTTTGCAGTACGTTGGCTTTATCAATAGAGGTGACTTTACGGCGGCGTTTACGCGCCGATTCAAAGGCGATACGGGCAATGCGCTCGATCTCAAAGCGGTGATAAACTTCGGTATCAAAGGCTTTTTCGTACTGACCGCTGCCTTCACGGCCTTTTGGCTGTCCGAAATAGATCCCGCCGGTCAGCTCGCGCACGCACAGGATATCGAAACCGTTAGCGGCGATATCGGCGCGCAACGGGCAAAATGCTTCCAGTCCCTGATACAGTTTCGCCGGACGCAGGTTACTGAATAACTTGAAATGTTTGCGCAGCGGCAGCAGGGCGCCGCGCTCTGGCTGGCTTTCCGGGGGCAAATTTTCCCATTTCGGGCCGCCGACGGAGCCAAACAGAATGGCATCCGCCTGCTCGCACCCTTCAACGGTGGCTTTCGGCAGTGGATGACCATGATTGTCGATAGCAATACCGCCGACGTCATAGCGGCTGGTGGTGATACGCATATCAAAACGGCTGCGTACCGCATCCATAACTTTCTGGGCTTGCGCCATGACTTCCGGGCCGATACCGTCGCCCGGCAGTACGGCAATATGATAGTTCTTCGACATTACACGGTTTCCTTGTTGTTCTCTTTATTTTGAGCTTTGCGTTGCAATTCTTTTTCAACTTCGGCGGCGCGCCAGATATTGTTCAGTACGTGTACCATCGCTTTGGCGGAGGATTCGACGATATCCGTCGCCAGCCCGACGCCGTGGAAGCGGCGACCATGATAGTTCACGACGATATCGACCTGACCCAGCGCGTCTTTGCCCTGGCCTTTGGCGTTCAGGTCGTATTTAACCAACTCAACGTCGTAACCGGTGAGGCGGTTAATCGCCTGATAGATGGCGTCGACCGGGCCGTTGCCGTTCGCCGCCTCGGCCTTGATCTCTTCACCACAGGCCAGCTTCACGGAAGCGGTGGCGATATCGCTGGAGCCGGACTGCACGCTGAAGTAATCCAGACGGAAATGCTCTGGTTCTTCTTGCTGTTTATTAATAAACGCCAGCGCTTCCAGGTCATAGTCGAACACCTGGCCTTTTTTGTCCGCCAGCTTCAGGAACGCGTCGTACAGGTGGTCCATGTTGTAGTCTGTGTCCTTGTAACCCATCTCTTCCATGCGATGTTTCACGGCGGCACGGCCAGAGCGGGAGGTCAGGTTCAGCTGTATCTGGTTCAGACCGATGGACTCTGGCGTCATGATTTCATAGTTTTCGCGGTTCTTGAGGACGCCATCCTGGTGGATGCCGGAAGAGTGGGCGAAAGCGCCGCTGCCGACAATCGCTTTGTTGGCCGGGATCGGCATGTTACAGATCTGGCTGACGGTCTGGCTGGTGCGCCAGATTTCGTGGTGATTGATGTTGGTGTGTACGTTCATGATGTCTTTGCGCACTTTAATCGCCATGATCACCTCTTCCAGCGCGCAGTTACCGGCACGTTCTCCGATACCGTTCATCGCGCCTTCAACTTGACGCGCGCCCGCATGTACTGCCGCCAGCGAGTTGCCTACTGCTATCCCTAAATCGTCGTGGGTATGAACGGAGATGATAGCTTTGTCGATATTGGGGACACGTTCATACAGGCCGGAAATGATTCCCGCGAACTCAAACGGCATGGTATAGCCCACGGTATCGGGAATATTAATGGTTCTCGCGCCGGCGTTTATAGCGGCTTCCACCACGCGCGCCAGATCGTCAACAGGCGTCCGGCCAGCATCTTCGCAGGAGAATTCCACGTCATCAGTGTAATTACGCGCCCGCTTAACCATGTATACCGCGCGTTCGATGACCTCATCCAGCGTGCTGCGCAGCTTGGTGGCGATGTGCATTGGCGAGGTGGCGATAAAAGTATGGATGCGAAACGCGTCGGCGACCTTCAGCGCCTGTGCCGCGACGTCGATGTCTTTTTCTACACAACGCGCCAGGGCGCAAACGCGGCTGTTTTTAATGGTGCGGGCGATGGTTTGGACGGATTCAAAATCACCCGGAGAAGAGACCGGGAAGCCTACTTCCATGACATCAACACCCATGCGCTCAAGGGCCAGGGCAATCTGCAGCTTCTCTTTCGCGCTCAGGCTGGCCTGTAACGCTTGTTCGCCGTCGCGTAAGGTCGTATCAAAAATAATGACTTGCTGGCTCATGATGTGGTCCTTGTCTCCAGGGGCGCCTTGCGTCAGGCATAAAAAAACCCGCGCAACGGCGCGGGTTTTGTTTGACTTCGAGCTGACTTAATGTTGAATGCCGCCCACCGGTCTACCGCGCACAATAAATGCGTTGAGTAGTAGTAGCCCAGTGAAACGAACGATATGTGACATTAATTCAGCTCCAGCGAATGCGTTATGCTTTTAGTGGTACTGGATATGCCGTTTAATGTCAACTCTATTTTCTGTCGCCATTGCATTTTGTTGACGATATCCGGATACGTACTTTAGCTAATTGTGCTGGGCTGCGCGTCCAATAAAGGATAAAAGAACGAGTGGACATTCATACTTTTCATTGTTTGAAATATTTAGGCATTTTTGTTTGCAAATTGGTTAGGGGAATGGCCTGTTAAAGGTATGCTAAAGGTTTGGTTTATCTTTTTGATTTGTTTTATATTTTAACAAATAACCTTGTTTACTTAATGGATAAGGATAAAGTTATTGATAAATTAATGTTAACTTTTTAGCTATTAATAATATAAACATTTAATTGAAACTTAAATGATCATTCACTTGGTGTATGATTGTGTATTCGCCATAGTTATGGTTATATTGCTTGCGTAATTTAAACATTATGAATCGCAATGGTGTGACTCAGGACACATTACGCTTGCGCTGGCATTCTATTTGTCTCTGTCAGCTTCTTTATGTTTTCCGAATTTTAACGCTTTCCCTTTTTCTTATTTTATATGCATGGTAAATCATATTTTCAGGAATTATTTCTGCCTTCAGCCAGAAAAAGGGAGTTAAGCGTGACAGTGGAGTTAAATATGCCAGAGGTCAAAACCGAAAAGCCGCATCTTTTAGATATGGGCAAACCACAGCTTCGCATGGTTGATTTGAACCTATTGACCGTGTTCGATGCGGTAATGCAAGAGCAGAATATTACGCGCGCCGCCCACACGCTGGGAATGTCGCAGCCTGCGGTTAGTAACGCCGTAGCGCGTCTGAAGGTTATGTTTAATGACGAACTTTTTGTTCGATATGGACGAGGAATTCAGCCGACTGCCCGTGCATTTCAGTTATTTGGTTCAGTCCGTCAGGCGTTACAGTTGGTGCAAAATGAATTGCCGGGATCGGGGTTTGAGCCGACCAGCAGCGAACGTGTATTCAATCTTTGCGTGTGCAGTCCGCTGGATAATATCCTGACGTCACAGATTTATAATCGTGTAGAAAAAATTGCGCCAAATATTCATGTCGTTTTTAAAGCGTCGTTGAATCAGAATACTGAGCATCAGCTACGCTATCAGGAAACCGAGTTCGTTATTAGTTATGAAGAATTCCGTCGTCCTGAGTTTACCAGCGTACCGCTATTTAAAGATGAAATGGTTTTAGTCGCCAGCCGAAAACACCCGCGTATTAGCGGCCCGCTACTGGAAGGCGATGTTTATAATGAACAACATGCGGTTGTTTCTCTCGATCGTTATGCGTCATTTAGTCAACCGTGGTATGACACGCCGGATAAACAGTCGAGCGTGGCTTATCAGGGCATGGCGCTTATCAGCGTTCTGAACGTGGTTTCGCAGACGCATTTGGTCGCTATTGCCCCGCGCTGGCTGGCGGAAGAGTTTGCGGAGTCGCTGGATCTGCAAATATTGCCGTTGCCTTTAAAACTGAATAGCCGGACATGCTACCTTTCTTGGCATGAAGCGGCTGGGCGTGATAAAGGGCATCAATGGATGGAAGATTTATTAGTTTCTGTTTGTAAGCGATAAAACCGGGCAGAATAAATCAGAAACAAATTCTGGTTTATTCTGCTTTTTAGCGTATATCAAAAATTTTATGCTGAATTAACGGTGAGCGATTCTTTTCGTCGCTGTGAAAAATAGATGAATTGCTGTAAGTCTGCATTTATAAGTGATTATTTATTACCTGGTGTGATTCAGACGGAGTATTTCTCCATTTCTTCTCTTCTTGCCTCCTGATTATTCTAACCTTTCCCATCTTTACGTCATTCCACCCAATTGCCAGGCGTGATAGCGAGCGGTTAAGGTGTCCGTCAAACCGTGATGACAGGTATAAAGTGGAGGCAAGCCGTGGAGATGTTGTCTGGAGCCGAGATGGTCGTCCGATCGCTTATCGATCAAGGCGTAAAGCAGGTGTTCGGCTATCCTGGAGGCGCAGTGCTTGATATTTATGATGCGCTACATACCGTTGGAGGGATCGATCATGTGCTGGTGCGTCATGAGCAGGCTGCGGTGCATATGGCGGATGGCCTGGCGCGAGCCACTGGCGACGTTGGCGTGGTGCTGGTGACTTCCGGACCGGGAGCGACCAATGCGATTACCGGGATTGCTACGGCCTATATGGATTCCATTCCGCTGGTGATTCTTTCCGGCCAGGTCGCCACCTCATTGATTGGCTATGATGCCTTTCAGGAGTGCGACATGGTGGGGATTTCCCGACCGGTGGTCAAACATAGCTTCCTGGTCAAACAGACGGAAGATATTCCCCAGGTGCTTAAAAAGGCCTTCTGGCTGGCGGCAAGCGGACGTCCTGGGCCGGTGGTCGTGGATTTGCCGAAAGACATTTTGAATCCGGCGAAAAAAATGCCGTATGCCTGGCCGGAGACGGTCAGTATGCGCTCTTACAATCCCACAACATCAGGACATAAAGGACAAATTAAGCGTGCCTTGCAAACGCTGGCGTCGGCAAAAAAGCCGGTGGTCTACGTTGGGGGAGGGGCGATAAGCGCGGCCTGCTATGCGCCGCTGCGCCACATCATTGAAACCTTTAACCTGCCGGTGGTCTCTTCATTAATGGGACTGGGCGCGTTTCCTGCTACTCATCGCCAGTCGTTAGGAATGCTGGGAATGCATGGCACTTATGAAGCCAATATGACCATGCATAACGCCGACGTGATTTTCGCTGTTGGCGTACGATTTGACGACCGCACGACGAATAATCTCGCTAAATATTGTCCGAACGCGACGGTATTACACATCGACATTGACCCGACGTCCATATCCAAAACGGTTAACGCTGATATCCCGGTGGTGGGCGATGCCCGCCTGGTACTGGAACAAATGCTGGAGCTACTGGAGCAGGATGCGCCGTCTCAGCCGCAGGATGATATTCGCGACTGGTGGCAGCAGATAGAGAGCTGGCGCGCCCGTCAGTGCCTGAAATATGACGCGGAAAGCGAAAGTATTAAACCCCAGGCGGTGATTGAAACCCTCTGGCGTCTGACGAAGGGCGACGCTTACGTGACGTCCGATGTAGGACAACACCAGATGTTTGCCGCCCTCTATTACCCGTTCGATAAACCACGTCGCTGGATTAATTCCGGCGGGCTCGGCACGATGGGTTTTGGCCTACCGGCTGCGCTGGGCGTTAAAATGGCCCTGCCGAAAGAAATGGTGGTCTGCGTGACCGGCGATGGCAGTATACAGATGAACATTCAGGAGCTGTCGACAGCCTTACAGTATGAACTGCCGGTACTGGTTCTGAACCTGAACAACCGTTATCTGGGGATGGTAAAACAGTGGCAGGATATGATCTATTCCGGTCGCCATTCTCAGTCTTATATGCAGTCGTTACCGGATTTTGTGCGCCTGGCGGAAGCATATGGCCATGTCGGGCTGCAGATTAACCACCCGGATGAGCTGGAAAGTAAACTCAGCGAAGCCCTTGAGCATGTGCGTAATAACCGACTGGTGTTCGTCGATGTCACCGTTGATGGCAGCGAGCATGTCTATCCGATGCAGATTCGCGGGGGCGGGATGGACGAAATGTGGTTAAGCAAAACGGAGAGGACCTGATGATGCGCCGGATTTTATCGGTATTACTGGAAAACGAATCTGGGGCGTTATCGCGGGTTATCGGCCTCTTTTCGCAACGCGGATATAATATTGAAAGCCTGACCGTCGCGCCGACAGACGATCCGACGTTGTCGCGTATGACTATCCAGACGGTAGGCGATGAAAAAGTGCTTGAGCAAATTGAAAAGCAACTGCACAAGTTGGTTGATGTGCTGCGCGTCAGCGAGCTGGGACAGGGAGCGCACGTTGAGCGGGAAATCATGCTGGTGAAAATCCAGGCCAGCGGCTACGGACGGGAAGAGGTGAAGCGTAATACGGAAATTTTCCGTGGTCAGATTATTGATGTCACGCCAACGCTGTATACCGTTCAACTGGCGGGCACCAGCGATAAACTGGATGCTTTTCTGGCCTCGCTGCGCGACGTGGCGAAAATTGTTGAAGTGGCGCGTTCAGGCGTCGTCGGGCTTTCGCGCGGCGATAAGATTATGCGCTGAGCAGATTCGCCGGATGACGACGCGGTTGCGTTTTATCCGGTCTACAGGCTGATATCTGGCCCAGGTCCGATAAGCGTAGCGCCATCAGGCAGGTTTGCCGGATATCAGCCAACAGGAATTATCGCCCAACCCAATATCACCGGTTGGGCTTTTTTTTGCGAAATCCGTGGTAACCCGGAATAAAAGCGGTTGCCGGAGTGATCAAACTGCGCTTAGATGTTAACGATTTTAACCCATGCCGACATAAAGGTTATGGTTTGTACAATTTACACAAGGGGCAATTGTGAAACTGGATGAAATCGCTCGGCTGGCCGGTGTCTCGCGCACAACTGCAAGCTACGTTATAAACGGTAAAGCAAAGCAATACCGCGTGAGCGACAAAACCGTAGAAAAAGTCATGGCGGTAGTGCGTGAGCACAATTACCATCCTAACGCTGTGGCTGCCGGGCTGCGTGCTGGACGCACACGTTCCATTGGTCTGGTGATCCCGGACCTTGAAAACACGAGCTACACCCGTATCGCAAACTATCTTGAGCGCCAGGCACGCCAGCGTGGCTACCAACTGCTGATCGCCTGTTCTGAAGATCAGCCGGATAACGAAATGCGCTGCATTGAGCACCTTTTGCAACGCCAGGTGGATGCAATCATTGTTTCAACTTCGTTACCGCCGGAGCATCCCTTCTATCAGCGCTGGGCCAACGATCCGTTCCCCATCGTCGCGCTCGACCGCGCGCTGGATCGCGAACATTTCACCAGCGTGGTCGGCGCCGATCAGGATGATGCCGAGATGTTGGCGGAAGAGCTGCGTAAATTCCCGGCGGAAACGGTGCTTTATTTGGGCGCGCTGCCGGAGTTGTCCGTCAGTTTCCTGCGCGAGCAGGGGTTCCGCACCGCATGGAAAGACGATCCGCGGGAGGTGAATTTCTTATATGCCAACAGCTATGAGCGCGAAGCCGCCGCGCAGCTGTTTGAGAAATGGCTGGAAACGCATCCTATGCCGCAGGCGCTCTTTACGACATCGTTCGCGCTATTACAGGGCGTGATGGACGTTACGCTGCGGCGCGATGGAAAACTGCCTTCGGATTTAGCGATTGCGACCTTTGGCGATCATGAGCTGCTGGATTTTCTGCAATGCCCGGTACTGGCGGTGGCGCAGCGTCATCGTGATGTCGCGGAACGCGTGCTGGAGATTGTGCTGGCAAGTCTTGATGAACCGCGTAAACCGAAACCCGGCTTAACGCGTATTCGGCGAAACCTGTATCGTCGCGGCATTCTGAGCCGTAGCTAAAGGACCGGCGGTAAAAGACTCTCTCTTCTGCCGCCGTCAAACAAATGCGTATCAGTAAAAATATCCCTTAAATAATTAAGATTATTCCTTAAAATTATCCGAAAATTCTTTTTTATTACCTTTCTTTTGTCCGAAATCGTCCATATTCCACTAATTAAGACGTAACGAGTCTTTTCCTTTGTCTTGTTTTGTTACAAGCAGGCAAGAAATCGTCGAATTAACAGCCACTTTTTGTCTTTGGCGCGACAGTCGCTCGTAGGCGCTGGTATAGCAGGCGCTGCACACGTTAAACAGGCACTGTTAACACGGTGCAATATGTCCTAAAATGCCGCTCGCGTCGCAAACTGACACTTTATATTTTTCTCGGATTATATTGAGTCCGTTTTAAACGGCGGTGGGTCTTTGGTTTTTTTCTTACAAATATTCATAACGTTAATTTGACTTGCACGCTGGGTGGAAATTAATCAACGCAGATATTCGCCGTAAACATTGGCTTTTTTACTTAGGTAAGCGTTGTGACTTGCTTGACAAGCTTTTCCTCCGCTCCGTAAACTCCTTCGAGTGGGAATTTGTGGGATAAAGTGGTAAGAAGGGGTGAGACTGGCATGTTCCGGGGGGCAACGTTAGTCAATCTCGACAGTAAAGGGCGCCTGACCGTGCCGACCCGTTATCGGGAGCAACTGATCGAGAGCGCTACCGGTCAAATGGTATGTACCATTGACATCCATCACCCATGCCTGCTGCTTTACCCCCTGCCTGAATGGGAAATTATTGAGCAAAAGTTATCTCGTCTGTCGAGCATGACCCCGGTAGAACGTCGCGTACAGCGTTTACTGTTGGGCCATGCCAGCGAATGTCAGATGGATGGTGCAGGTCGATTACTGATCGCGCCAGTTCTGCGGCAACATGCCGGACTGACGAAAGAAGTGATGCTGGTTGGACAGTTCAACAAATTTGAGCTGTGGGATGAAACGACCTGGTATCAACAGGTCAAGGAAGATATCGACGCTGAACAGTCAGCTACCGAAACGTTATCGGAGCGGCTGCAGGACTTGTCTCTATAAGATGATGGAAAATTTTAAACACACTACGGTACTGTTGGATGAAGCCGTTAATGGGCTGAATATTCGTCCGGATGGTATCTATATTGATGGCACATTTGGTCGCGGCGGCCACTCGCGCCTGATCCTCTCGCAACTGGGCGAAGAGGGGCGCTTGCTGGCGATCGATCGCGATCCGCAGGCGATCGCCGTTGCGCAGACCATTAATGATCCTCGCTTCTCCATCATTCATGGACCTTTTTCCGCGCTGGCTGATTATGTAGCCGAGCGCGAGCTTACCGGCAAGATTGACGGGATCCTTCTCGATCTTGGCGTCTCTTCTCCGCAGCTTGACGATGCGGAGCGCGGTTTTTCATTTATGCGCGACGGTCCGCTGGATATGCGAATGGACCCGACGCGCGGCCAGTCTGCCGCCGAGTGGTTACAAACGGCGGAGGAAGCGGATATCGCTTGGGTGCTGAAAACATTCGGCGAGGAGCGTTTTGCCAAACGTATTGCTCGCGCCATTGTTGAGCGCAATCGCGAACAGCCGATGACCCGCACCAAAGAGCTGGCGGAAGTGGTTGCGGCGGCGACCCCGGTAAAAGACAAATTCAAACATCCCGCGACCCGTACCTTCCAGGCGGTGCGCATCTGGGTAAACAGTGAACTGGAGGAGATAGAGCAGGCGCTAAAAAGCTCGCTCAGCGTACTGGCCCCAGGCGGGCGGCTTTCAATCATCAGTTTCCACTCGCTGGAAGACCGTATTGTGAAACGCTTTATGCGTGAGCAAAGCCGCGGTCCGCAGGTGCCGGCGGGATTACCGATGACGGAAGCGCAGCTCAAAAAACTGGGCGGTCGTGAGTTACGAGCGTTAGGCAAGTTGATGCCGGGTGAAAAAGAGGTAGCTGAAAATCCTCGGGCCCGTAGTTCAGTTCTGCGTATCGCAGAGAGGACGAACGCATGATCAGCAGAGTGACAGAAGCCCTAAGCAAAGTGAAGGGATCGATAGGAAGCAACGAGCGCCATGCCTTGCCTGGCGTGATCGGTGACGATCTTTTGCGGTTCGGGAAGCTGCCACTCTGCTTGTTCATTTGCATCATTTTAACGGCGGTGACGGTGGTCACGACGGCGCACCATACTCGTTTACTCACCGCGCAGCGTGAACAACTGGTTCTGGAGCGCGATGCATTGGACATTGAATGGCGCAACCTGATCCTTGAAGAAAATGCGCTCGGCGATCACAGCCGGGTGGAGCGGATCGCAACGGAAAAGCTGCAAATGCAGCATGTTGATCCGTCCCAAGAAAATATCGTAGTGCAAAAATAAGGATAAACGCGACGCATGAAAGCAGCGGCAAAAACGCAAAAATCGAAGCGCCAGGAAGAACAGACCAACTTCATCAGTTGGCGTTTTGCGTTGCTGTGCGGCTGTATTTTACTGGCGCTGGTTTTTTTACTTGGACGCGCGGCGTGGCTACAGATTATCGCCCCGGATATGCTGGTGCGTCAGGGCGATATGCGTTCGCTGCGTGTTCAGGAAGTCTCCACCTCACGCGGTATGATTACCGATCGTTCCGGGCGTCCACTGGCGGTCAGCGTACCGGTTAAGGCGATCTGGGCCGACCCGAAAGAAGTTCATGACGCCGGCGGCATCAGCGTCGGCGATCGCTGGAAAGCGCTTTCTACTGCGCTCAATATCCCGCTCGATCAGCTCTCCGCCCGTATCAACGCCAACCCGAAAGGGCGTTTTATTTATCTGGCGCGCCAGGTAAATCCTGACATGGCGGACTACATCAAAAAACTCAAACTGCCGGGCATTCATTTGCGTGAAGAGTCCCGCCGCTACTACCCGTCAGGAGAAGTAACCGCTCACCTCATCGGTTTTACCAACGTCGACAGTCAGGGGATTGAAGGCGTTGAAAAGAGCTTTGATAAGTGGCTTACCGGTCAGCCTGGCGAGCGAATCGTGCGTAAAGACCGCTATGGCCGCGTGATTGAAGATATCTCCTCCACTGACAGTCAGGCAGCGCACAACCTGGCGTTAAGCATTGATGAACGCTTACAGGCGCTGGTTTACCGCGAACTGAACAACGCGGTGGCGTTTAACAAGGCGGAATCCGGTAGCGCGGTGCTGGTCGATGTCAATACCGGTGAAGTACTGGCGATGGCGAATAGCCCTTCCTATAACCCCAACAACCTTGCCGGTACGCCGAAAGACGCGATGCGTAACCGTACCATCACCGACGTGTTTGAACCGGGTTCTACGGTTAAGCCGATGGTGGTGATGACTGCGCTTCAGCGCGGTATCGTCAACGAAAATACGGTGTTGAATACCGTTCCATACCGAATTAACGGCCACGAAATTAAAGACGTGGCGCGCTACAGCGAATTAACCCTGACCGGGGTTCTACAGAAGTCGAGTAACGTCGGTGTATCCAAACTGGCGTTAGCGATGCCGTCCTCAGCGTTAGTAGATACTTACTCACGTTTTGGGCTAGGAAAGGCGACCAATTTGGGGTTGGTCGGAGAACGCAGTGGCTTATATCCTCAAAAACAACGGTGGTCCGACATAGAGAGGGCCACCTTCTCTTTCGGCTACGGGCTAATGGTAACGCCGTTACAGTTAGCGCGAGTCTATGCAACGATCGGCAGCTATGGCATTTATCGCCCGCTGTCGATTACCAAAGTTGATCCGCCTGTACCCGGCGAACGCATCTTCCCTGAATCCACCGTACGCACCGTGGTGCATATGATGGAAAGCGTAGCGCTGCCGGGCGGCGGCGGCGTGAAGGCGGCAATTAAAGGCTACCGTATCGCGATTAAAACCGGTACGGCGAAAAAAGTGGGGCCGGACGGTCGCTACATCAACAAATACATTGCTTACACCGCAGGCGTCGCGCCTGCGAGTCAGCCGCGCTTCGCGCTGGTGGTTGTCATCAACGATCCGCAGGCGGGTAAATACTACGGCGGCGCCGTTTCCGCGCCGGTATTTGGTGCCATCATGGGCGGCGTTCTGCGCACCATGAACATCGAACCGGACGCGCTGGCAACGGGCGAAAAAAATGAATTCGTAATTAATCAAGGCGAGGGAACAGGTGGCAGATCGTAATTTGCGCGACCTTCTTGCTCCGTGGGTGGCTGGACTACCCGCGCGAGAACTGCGAGAGATGACGCTCGACAGCCGTGTGGCTGCGGCGGGCGATCTCTTTGTGGCAGTGGTGGGTCATCAGGCGGACGGGCGTCGATATATCCCGCAGGCGATAGCGCAAGGCGTAGCTGCCATTATTGCAGAGGCGAAAGACGAGGCGACCGACGGTGAGATTCGCGAAATGCACGGCGTACCGGTTGTCTATCTCAGCCAGCTCAATGAGCGTTTATCTGCGCTGGCGGGCCGCTTTTACCATGAGCCATCTGAAAACATGCGTCTGGTGGCGGTGACCGGCACCAATGGCAAGACCACCACCACCCAACTACTGGCGCAGTGGAGCCAGTTGCTCGGCGAAACCAGCGCAGTGATGGGAACGGTAGGCAACGGACTGTTGGGTAAAGTGATCCCGACGGAGAACACAACCGGTTCCGCTGTGGATGTTCAGCATGTGCTGGCCAGTCTGGTTGCGCAGGGCGCGACCTTCGGCGCGATGGAAGTCTCTTCTCACGGCCTGGTGCAGCATCGCGTGGCGGCGTTGAAATTTGCCGCCTCCGTGTTTACTAATTTGAGCCGCGACCATCTCGACTATCATGGCGATATGGCGCATTACGAGGCGGCAAAATGGATGCTTTATTCCACCCACCATCACGGTCAGGCAATCGTCAACGCCGATGATGAAGTTGGACGCCGCTGGCTGGCGTCGCTACCCGATGCGGTCGCAGTATCGATGGAAGGGCATATCAACCCTAACTGTCACGGTCGTTGGCTGAAAGCGGAGGCGGTGGAGTACCACGACCGCGGAGCGACGATTCGTTTTGCTTCAAGCTGGGGTGAAGGCGAAATCGAAAGCCGCCTGATGGGCGCGTTTAACGTCAGCAACTTACTGCTGGCATTGGCGACGCTACTGGCGCTGGGCTATCCGTTAACGGATTTGCTGAAAACCGCCGCGCGTTTGCAGCCGGTTTGCGGGCGTATGGAAGTGTTCACTGCGCCAGGCAAACCGACGGTGGTGGTGGATTACGCGCACACGCCGGATGCGCTGGAAAAAGCGTTGCAGGCGGCGCGCCTGCACTGCGCCGGAAAATTGTGGTGTGTCTTTGGCTGTGGCGGGGATCGTGACAAAGGTAAGCGCCCACTCATGGGGGCCATTGCCGAAGAATTCGCGGATATCGTCGTGGTGACTGACGATAACCCGCGTACCGAGGAGCCGCGCGCCATTATCAACGATATTCTGGCTGGAATGCTGGACGCCGGGCAGGTCAGGGTAATGGAAGGCCGCGCTGAGGCGGTAACCAATGCCATTATGCAGGCAAAAGACAATGACGTCGTGCTGATTGCAGGTAAAGGGCACGAGGATTACCAGATTGTCGGCACGCTGCGTCTTGATTATTCAGACCGCGTGACCGCAGCGCGTTTGCTGGGGGTGATCGCATGATTAGCGTAACGCTCAGCAAAATTGCCGATGTCCTTAGCGCCGAACACCGCGGGGCGGATCTCACGCTCGATACGGTCATTACCGACACACGGAAAGTGACGCCGGGATGCCTGTTCGTGGCGCTGAAAGGGGAACGCTTTGATGCGCATGATTTTGCCGATAAAGCAAAAGCGAACGGCGCTGGCGCCCTGCTGGTCAGTCGTCCTCTGGATATCGATCTTCCGCAGGTGATTGTAAAAGACACGCGTCAGGCATTTGGCCAACTGGCCGCCTGGGTACGTATGCAGGTACCGGCGCGGGTGGTGGCGTTAACCGGTTCGTCCGGCAAAACCTCGGTCAAAGAGATGACCGCCGCGATTCTTAGCCAGTGCGGAAATACTCTGTATACCGCAGGCAATTTTAACAACGACATCGGCGTGCCGATAACGCTGCTGCGCTTAAACCATGATTATGACTATGCGGTAATCGAGTTAGGCGCTAATCACCTGGGAGAAATCGCCTGGACCGTTAGCCTGACGCGCCCGGAAGCGGCGCTGGTCAATAACCTGGCGGCGGCGCATCTGGAAGGCTTCGGCTCGTTGGCCGGCGTGGCGAAAGCGAAAGGCGAAATCTATACCGGTTTGCCTGAGAACGGTATCGCGATTATGAATGCCGATAATAATGACTGGCTGAACTGGCAAAGCATTATTGGCGATCGTCAGGTGTGGCGCTTTTCGCCGAATGCGGCAAACAGCGACTTTACCGCTGCGAATATCCACGTGACGTCACACGGTACCGAATTTACCCTGCAAACGCCGATGGGCAGCATTGATGTGCTGCTGCCGTTGCCGGGGCGGCACAATATTGCCAACGCGCTGGCGGCCGCTGCTTTATCAATGGCGGTGGGGGCGACGCTGACGGCGATTAAAGCAGGGCTGGCGGCGTTAAAAGCCGTACCCGGGCGTCTGTTCCCGATTCAGCTAAGTGAAAACCAACTGGTACTGGATGACGCTTATAACGCCAACGTTGGTTCGATGACCGCCGCAGTGCAGGTCCTTTCTGAAATGCCCGGCTACCGCGTGCTGGTGGTAGGCGATATGGCCGAGCTGGGCGCAGAAAGCGAAGCGTGCCACCTCCAGGTTGGTGAGGCCGCAAAAGCGGCGGGTATTGATCGCGTGTTAAGCACCGGAAAACTCAGTCAGGCTATCAGCCACGCCAGCGGCGTCGGCGAACATTTTGCCGATAAAGCCGCGCTCATTGCGCGTTTACACGCTCTGCTTCAGGAGCAACCAATGATGACTATTTTAGTGAAAGGATCACGCAGCGCCGCGATGGAAGATGTGGTTCATGCGTTACAGGAGAAAGGTTCATGTTAGTTTGGCTGGCCGAGCATTTGGTCAAATATTATTCCGGCTTTAACGTCTTTTCTTATCTGACGTTTCGCGCCATCGTCAGCCTGTTGACCGCGCTGTTCATCTCTTTATGGATGGGCCCGCGTATGATCGCTCGTCTGCAAAAACTCTCTTTTGGCCAGGTGGTACGTAACGATGGCCCGGAATCGCACTTCAGTAAACGCGGTACGCCGACGATGGGCGGCATCATGATCCTGACGGCGATTGTGATTTCCGTTCTGTTATGGGCTTACCCGTCTAACCCGTACGTCTGGTGCGTGCTGGTGGTATTGATCGGCTACGGCATTATCGGTTTTGTCGATGACTACCGCAAAGTAGTGCGGAAAGATACCAAAGGGCTGATTGCGCGCTGGAAATATTTCTGGATGTCGGTTATCGCGCTCGGCGTGGCCTTTGCGCTTTATCTCGTCGGGAAAGACACGCCCGCGACCCAACTGGTGGTGCCGTTCTTTAAAGATGTTATGCCGCAATTGGGGCTGTTTTACATTCTGCTGTCCTACTTTGTCATCGTCGGTACGGGTAACGCCGTAAACCTGACCGACGGGCTGGATGGTCTGGCGATTATGCCGACTGTTTTCGTTGCCGCCGGCTTTGCGCTGGTGGCCTGGGCGACCGGGAACATGAACTTCGCCAATTACCTGCATATTCCGTATTTACGCCATGCGGGCGAGCTGGTGATTGTCTGTACGGCGATTGTCGGCGCGGGATTAGGATTCTTGTGGTTTAACACCTATCCGGCGCAGGTTTTTATGGGCGATGTCGGATCGCTGGCGTTGGGCGGTGCGTTGGGCATTATCGCCGTGCTGCTGCGTCAGGAGTTCCTGCTGGTGATCATGGGCGGCGTCTTTGTGGTGGAAACTCTGTCGGTCATCCTGCAGGTGGGTTCCTTTAAACTACGCGGACAGCGTATTTTCCGTATGGCGCCTATCCATCACCACTATGAACTGAAAGGCTGGCCGGAACCGCGCGTGATTGTGCGCTTCTGGATTATTTCGCTGATGCTGGTGCTGATTGGCCTGGCAACGCTGAAGGTACGTTAATCATGGCTGATTACCAGGACAAAAACGTCGTCATTATCGGTCTGGGCTTAACCGGACTCTCTTGCGTGGACTTTTTTCTCGCCCGCGGCGTGACGCCGCGGGTGATGGATACTCGCGTGACGCCGCCGGGTCTGGATAAGCTGCCGCAAGAGGTTGAGCGTCACGTTGGCGGCCTGAACGACGAGTGGCTCTTAGCGGCGGATTTAATCGTTGCCAGCCCTGGTATTGCTCTGGCACATCCCTCTCTTAGCGCTGCCGCCAGCGCTGGAGTGGAAATTGTCGGCGATATCGAACTGTTTTGCCGCGAAGCGCAGGCGCCGATTGTGGCCATCACCGGCTCGAACGGCAAAAGCACCGTGACCACCTTAGTGGGCGAGATGGCGAAAGCGGCGGGCGTCAATGTCGGCGTTGGCGGCAATATCGGTCTTCCGGCGCTGATGCTGCTGGATGCCGATCGCGAATTGTACGTGCTGGAATTATCCAGTTTCCAACTGGAAACTACCTCAAGTTTGCAAGCGGCGGCGGCAACGGTGCTCAACGTCACTGAAGATCATATGGACCGGTATCCGTTTGGTTTGCAACAGTACCGGGCGGCGAAACTGCGCGTCTACGAGAAGGCGAAAGTGTGCGTAGTGAATGCCGATGACGCGTTGACGATGCCGGTACGCGGGGCCGATGAGCGCTGCGTCAGCTTTGGCGTCAATATGGGTGATTATCACCTTAATCGTCAGCAGGGCGAAACCTGGCTGCGAGTCAAAGGCGAGAAGGTGCTGAACGTGAAAGAGATGAAGCTTTCCGGTCAGCATAATTATACCAATGCGTTAGCGGCGCTGGCGCTGGCGGATGCCGTAGGTCTGCCGCGCGCCAGCAGTTTGAAGGCGTTAACGACATTTACCGGTCTGGCGCATCGCTTCCAGCTGGCGTTGGAGCATAACGGCGTACGTTGGATCAACGACTCGAAAGCGACCAACGTCGGCAGTACCGAAGCGGCGCTAAACGGTTTGCATGTGGACGGTACGCTGCATCTGCTGCTGGGCGGCGACGGTAAGTCGGCAGACTTTTCTCCGCTGGCGCGCTATCTGACCGGCGATCGTATCCGCCTGTATTGCTTTGGGCGCGATGGCGCGCAGCTTGCCGCACTGCGTCCGGAAATCGCCCAACAGACTGAGACGATGGAAGAGGCGATGCGTTTGCTGGCGCCGCGCGTTCAGCCGGGTGATATGGTGCTGTTGTCGCCCGCCTGCGCCAGCCTCGATCAGTTTAAAAATTTTGAGCAACGGGGCGATGTCTTTACCCGTCTGGCGAAGGAGTTAGGTTGATGCGTTTATCTCTCCCCCGTCTGAGAATGCCGCGCGTACCAGGCTTTGGCCTCCTGGCCTGGCTGTTTGCGGCGCTTAAAGGCTGGGTGATGGCTTCGCGCGATAAAGACGCCGACAGTCTGATCATGTATGACCGCACGCTGCTATGGCTGACCTTCGGGCTGGCGGCGATTGGTTTTGTCATGGTGACGTCGGCCTCCATGCCAGTCGGGCAGCGCCTGGCGAACGATCCGTTTTTGTTTGCCAAACGTGATGCGCTCTATATCTTCCTGGCATTTTGTCTGGCGATGGTCACGCTACGTTTGCCCATGACCTTCTGGCAAAAATACAGCACGACGATGCTGATTGCGTCGATCATTATGCTGCTTATCGTGCTGGTCGTCGGGAGCTCGGTTAACGGGGCGTCGCGCTGGATTGCGCTGGGGCCGCTGCGTATTCAGCCTGCGGAGTTTACCAAGCTGTCGCTGTTCTGCTACCTCGCGAACTATCTGGTGCGTAAGGTTGATGAAGTGCGAAATAACCTGCGCGGCTTTTTAAAACCAATGGGCGTGATTCTGGTGCTGGCGGTGTTACTGCTGGCGCAGCCTGACCTCGGGACAGTGGTCGTACTGTTTGTCACCACGCTGGCGATGCTGTTTCTCGCCGGGGCGAAATTATGGCAGTTCATCGCCATTATCGGGATGGGCATCTCGGCGGTGATTCTGTTAATCCTCGCCGAACCGTATCGTATTCGCCGCGTTACCTCGTTCTGGAACCCCTGGGAAGATCCGTTCGGCAGCGGTTATCAGCTGACGCAGTCGCTGATGGCTTTTGGTCGCGGTGAGATATGGGGGCAAGGGCTGGGGAATTCGGTGCAGAAACTGGAGTATTTGCCGGAGGCGCACACCGATTTCATCTTCGCCATTATTGGGGAAGAACTGGGTTATATCGGTGTGGTATTGGCGCTTTTAATGGTATTCTTCGTCGCTTTTCGCGCGATGTCGATTGGCCGTAAGGCATTGGAGATTGACCACCGTTTTTCCGGATTTTTAGCGTGTTCTATCGGTATCTGGTTTAGTTTCCAGGCGCTGGTAAACGTTGGCGCGGCCGCGGGGATGCTGCCGACCAAAGGTCTTACGCTGCCGCTGATCAGTTATGGCGGGTCGAGTCTGTTGATTATGTCGACGGCCATTATGTTTTTATTACGTATTGATTATGAAACGCGTCTGGAAAAAGCGCAGGCGTTTACACGAGGTTCTCGATGAGTGGTCAACCGAAGCGGTTAATGGTGATGGCGGGCGGTACCGGCGGGCACGTGTTCCCCGGACTGGCCGTTGCGCATCATTTAATGGCCCAGGGCTGGCAGGTTCGCTGGCTGGGTACCGCCGATCGTATGGAAGCGGATTTAGTGCCGAAGCATGGCATCGATATTGACTTTATTCGGATCTCCGGTCTGCGCGGTAAAGGCGTAAAAGCGCTTCTGGCGGCGCCGCTGCGGATTTTTAACGCCTGGCGGCAGGCGCGGGCGATCATGAAGCGGTTTAAGCCGGATGTCGTGCTGGGAATGGGCGGTTATGTTTCCGGCCCCGGCGGTCTTGCCGCCTGGTCATTGGGTATTCCGGTCGTTTTGCATGAGCAAAACGGTATCGCCGGGCTAACCAATCAGTGGCTGGCCAAAATCGCGACCACGGTGATGCAGGCGTTTCCCGGTGCGTTTCCGAACGCGGAAGTGGTGGGTAACCCGGTGCGTACCGACGTACTGGCGTTGCCGTTGCCGCAGGAGCGTCTGGCCGGTCGTGACGGCCCGATTCGCGTGTTGGTGGTCGGCGGTTCTCAGGGGGCGCGAGTCCTGAACCAGACGATGCCGCAGGTTGCCGCCAGACTGGGCGATACGGTTACAATCTGGCATCAAAGCGGAAAAGGCGCGCAGCTCACGGTAGAACAGGCATATGCCGGGGCGGGACAACCGCAACATAAGGTAACGGAATTTATCGATGACATGGCCGCCGCCTATGCGTGGGCGGATGTGGTGGTATGTCGTTCCGGCGCTTTAACGGTGAGCGAGATCGCCGCCGCCGGATTACCGGCGATATTCGTGCCGTTTCAGCATAAAGACAGGCAGCAGTACTGGAATGCGCTGCCGTTAGAAAACGCCGGCGCAGCTAAGATTTTTGAGCAGCCGCAGTTTACTGTAGAGGCTGTCGCCGACACCCTGGCGGGGTGGTCGCGCGAGGCGTTGTTAACCATGGCGGAGCGTGCCCGCGCGGTATCCATTCCGGATGCTACCGAACGTGTCGCCAGTGAAGTCAGCCGGGTTGCCCGGACATAATTTGTGGCGGTGCCTTTTGCATCGCAGGGTTTTTCTACCCTCAATAATTTGGGTTGCAGGCAAGCCAACGCATCTGCAATTTGAAGTATGGCGGGTATTGGAGTTAATGGCGTAAAGAATGAATACACAACAACTGGCAAAACTGCGTTCCATCGTGCCCGAAATGCGTCGCGTTCGGCACATTCACTTTGTCGGCATCGGTGGTGCTGGTATGGGCGGTATTGCCGAAGTTCTGGCCAATGAAGGGTATCAGATCAGTGGTTCCGATTTAGCGCCGAATCCGGTGACCCAGCAGTTGACGAGCCTGGGGGCGACGATTTTCTTTAACCATCGTCCGGAAAATGTGCGTGATGCCAGCGTGGTCGTCGTTTCCAGCGCAATTTCCGCGGATAACCCGGAAATTGTCGCGGCGCATGAAGCGCGTATTCCGGTTATTCGCCGTGCGGAAATGCTGGCGGAACTGATGCGTTTTCGCCACGGCATCGCCATTGCCGGGACGCACGGAAAAACCACAACGACCGCGATGGTGTCCAGTATTTATGCCAAAGCGGGGCTGGACCCGACTTTCGTGAATGGCGGACTGGTGAAAGCCGCAGGCGTTCATGCGCGTCTGGGCCATAGTCGTTACCTGATTGCCGAGGCAGATGAGAGCGACGCATCCTTCCTGCATTTGCAGCCGATGGTCGCGATCGTCACCAACATCGAAGCCGACCATATGGATACCTATCATGGCGACTTTGAAAATTTAAAGCAGACGTTTATTAACTTCCTGCATAACCTGCCGTTCTACGGTCGCGCGGTAATGTGCGTCGACGATCCGGTCATCCGCGAGCTGCTGCCGCGGGTGGGGCGTCAGACCACGACGTATGGCTTTAGCGAGGATGCTGACGTCCGCGTAGAAGATTATCAGCAGATAGGGCCGCTGGGGCACTTTACGCTGTTGCGCCAGGGAATGCCGAATCTGCATGTCACGTTGAATGCGCCGGGTCGCCACAATGCCCTGAATGCCGCCGCGGCAGTGGCGGTAGCGACCGAAGAAGGCATTGACGATGACGCTATCCTGCGCGCGCTGGAAAGCTTCCAGGGGACCGGGCGTCGTTTTGACTTCCTCGGCGAGTTCCCGCTTGAGCCGGTGAATGGTAAAGCCGGGACGGCGATGCTGGTGGATGACTATGGCCATCATCCGACTGAAGTAGACGCCACCATTAAAGCTGCGCGAGCAGGGTGGCCGGATAAAAACCTGGTGATGCTGTTTCAGCCGCACCGTTACACGCGCACGCGCGATCTGTATGACGATTTCGCCAATGTGCTGACCCAGGTCGATGCGCTGCTGATGCTGGACGTTTACCCGGCGGGCGAAGCGCCGATTCCGGGCGCGGATAGCCGTTCTTTATGTCGTACGATTCGTAATCGGGGAAAAATTGACCCGATTCTGGTTTCCGATCCGGCTCAGGTTGCGACAATGTTAGCGCCGGTGCTGACGGGTAACGACTTGATATTAGTGCAAGGCGCAGGAAATGTTGGCAAAATTGCGCGTTACTTATCTGAAATCAAGCTGAAGCCGCAAATCCAGGAGGAAGAGCAACATGGCTGATAAAATCGCGGTCCTGTTGGGCGGAACCTCTGCGGAGCGGGACGTTTCGTTAAATTCCGGCGCGGCAGTGTTGGCCGGGTTACGTGAAGGCGGCATTGATGCGCATCCCGTCGATCCGCAAGAGGTCGATGTCGCGCAGCTTAAAGCAATGGGCTTTCAGAAGGTCTTTATTGCGTTGCATGGCCGTGGCGGTGAAGATGGCACCTTACAGGGAATGCTTGAACTGCTCGGCCTGCCTTATACCGGCAGCGGCGTGATGGCCTCGGCGCTTTCAATGGATAAACTGCGCAGTAAATTGCTGTGGCAGGGCGCAGACTTACCGGTTGCGCCGTGGGTCGCGCTGACGCGCGCTGAGTTTGAAAAAGGCCTTAGCGAAGAACAAAAAGCGCGAATTTCGGCGCTGGGTTTACCGCTGATCGTCAAACCCAGCCGTGAAGGCTCCAGTGTCGGTATGACGAAAGTAGTAGAAGAAAATGCTTTACAGGGTGCGTTATCATTGGCTTTTCAGCATGATGACGAAATACTGATTGAGAAATGGCTGTGCGGTCCGGAATTTACGGTGGCGATAGTTGGCGAAGAAATTTTACCGTCAATTCGTATCCAACCGGCAGGAACCTTCTATGATTATGAGGCGAAGTATCTCTCTGATGAGACTCAGTATTTCTGCCCTGCCGGTTTAGAAGCGTCCCAGGAAGCCGCGCTACAGTCTCTCGTCCTGCAGGCATGGAAAGCTTTAGGCTGCACGGGATGGGGGCGTATTGACGTCATGCTGGACAGCGATGGTCAGTTTTATCTGCTGGAAGCCAATACTTCTCCGGGGATGACCAGCCATAGTCTGGTGCCGATGGCGGCGCGTCAGGCGGGAATGAGCTTCTCGCAGTTAGTGGTACGAATTCTGGAGTTGGCGGACTGATATGTCGCAGGCTGCGCTGAACACGCGAAACAGTGATGAAGAGACGCCTTCTTCACGCCGCAATAATGGAACGCGTCTTGCAGGAATATTATTCCTGCTGACGGTACTGTGCACCGTGTTTGTTAGCGGGTGGGTCGTGTTAGGGTGGATGGAAGATGCGCAGCGTTTACCGTTATCAAAGCTGGTATTAACCGGCGAGCGTCACTACACGCGTAACGATGATATCCGTCAGGCGATACTGGCTCTGGGCGCGCCGGGAACCTTCATGACGCAGGATGTGAACATTATCCAGAGCCAGATTGAGCGTTTGCCGTGGATTAAACAGGCCAGCGTCAGAAAACAGTGGCCTGATGAATTGAAGATTCATCTGGTTGAATATGTGCCGATTGCGCGTTGGAATGATCAACATATGGTCGATGCTGAAGGGAACACCTTCAGCGTGCCGTCAGACCGCATCGGCAAACAGGTTTTACCCATGTTGTATGGCCCGGAAGGCAGCGCGAGTGAAGTGTTGCAGGGATACCGCGAGATGGGGCAGGTGCTGGCTAAGGATAAATTCACTCTAAAGGAAGCGGCGATGACCGCACGTCGCTCCTGGCAATTGACGCTTAATAACGGCATTAAGCTCAATCTCGGCAGGGGCGATACGATGAAAAGGTTGGCTCGCTTTGTAGAACTCTATCCGGTTTTACAGCAGCAGGCGCAAACCGATGGCAAACGGATTAGCTACGTTGATTTGCGTTATGACTCAGGTGCGGCAGTTGGCTGGGCGCCGCTCCCCCCTGAGGAATCTAATCAGCAACAGAATCAGGCACAGGCAGAACAACAATGATCAAGGCGACGGACAGAAAACTGGTAGTAGGACTGGAGATTGGCACCGCGAAGGTTGCCGCTTTAGTAGGGGAAGTTCTGCCCGACGGTATGGTCAATATCATTGGCGTGGGCAGTTGCCCATCGCGGGGTATGGATAAAGGCGGGGTGAATGACCTTGAGTCAGTGGTGAAATGCGTTCAGCGCGCCATTGACCAGGCGGAATTGATGGCTGATTGCCAGATCTCCTCGGTATATCTGGCGCTTTCCGGCAAACATATTAGCTGTCAGAATGAAATTGGTATGGTGCCCATTTCCGAAGAGGAAGTGACGCAGGAAGATGTGGAAAACGTCGTGCATACTGCGAAGTCAGTGCGCGTGCGCGATGAACATCGCGTGCTGCATGTGATTCCTCAGGAGTACGCCATTGACTACCAGGAAGGCATTAAAAATCCGGTCGGTCTTTCCGGCGTGCGTATGCAGGCGAAAGTACATTTGATTACCTGCCACAACGATATGGCAAAAAACATTGTCAAAGCTGTTGAACGTTGTGGTCTGAAAGTTGACCAACTGATATTTGCCGGACTGGCGGCCAGTTATTCCGTGTTAACGGAAGATGAACGTGAACTGGGCGTCTGTGTCGTGGATATCGGCGGTGGTACAATGGATATCGCCGTTTATACTGGCGGCGCGCTGCGTCATACCAAAGTGATCCCTTACGCGGGGAACGTGGTGACCAGCGATATCGCTTATGCCTTTGGTACGCCGCCGAGCGATGCTGAAGCCATTAAAGTCCGCCACGGTTGCGCGCTGGGTTCCATCGTCGGTAAAGACGAAAGCGTTGAAGTACCGAGCGTAGGCGGGCGTCCGCCGCGCAGCCTGCAACGTCAGACGCTGGCGGAAGTGATTGAGCCGCGTTACACCGAGCTGCTCAATCTGGTCAACGAAGAGATATTGCAATTACAGGAACAGCTTCGCCAACAAGGGGTAAAACATCACCTGGCGGCGGGGATTGTGTTAACCGGCGGCGCGGCGCAAATCGAAGGGCTTGCTGCTTGCGCTCAGCGCGTGTTTCATACGCAGGTGCGTATCGGCGCGCCGCTGAATATCACCGGTCTGACGGATTATGCCCAGGAGCCGTATTACTCAACGGCGGTGGGATTGCTTCACTACGGGAAAGAGTCCCACTTAAACGGTGAAGCAGAAGTGGAAAAACGTGTTACGGCATCAGTTGGCTCGTGGATCAAGCGACTTAATAGCTGGCTGCGAAAAGAGTTTTAATTTTTATGAGGCCCCCAGATATTACGGCCTCAGGCGACAGGCACATGACGGAGAGAGATTATGTTTGAACCTATGGAACTAACCAACGACGCGGTGATTAAAGTCATCGGCGTCGGTGGTGGCGGCGGTAACGCTGTTGAACACATGGTGCGCGAGCGCATCGAAGGTGTTGAATTCTTCGCGGTGAATACCGACGCGCAGGCGTTGCGTAAAACGGCGGTTGGCCAGACCATTCAAATTGGTAGCGGCATTACCAAAGGTCTGGGCGCTGGCGCTAACCCGGAAGTCGGTCGTAACGCGGCGGACGAAGACCGTGAAGCGCTGCGTGCGGCGCTTGAAGGCGCAGACATGGTATTTATCGCGGCAGGCATGGGCGGCGGTACCGGAACCGGCGCGGCGCCAGTGGTTGCTGAAGTGGCAAAAGATTTAGGTATTCTGACCGTTGCCGTGGTGACTAAACCTTTCAATTTTGAAGGTAAAAAGCGCATGGCATTTGCGGAGCAGGGTATCACTGAGCTGTCCAAGCATGTGGACTCGTTGATCACCATCCCGAACGACAAGCTGCTGAAAGTGCTGGGCCGTGGTATCTCCCTGCTCGACGCGTTCGGCGCGGCTAACGACGTGCTGAAAGGCGCGGTTCAGGGCATCGCAGAGCTGATCACCCGCCCGGGCCTGATGAACGTCGACTTTGCTGACGTGCGTACCGTGATGTCTGAAATGGGCTACGCAATGATGGGCTCCGGCGTGGCGAGCGGTGAAGACCGTGCGGAAGAAGCGGCTGAAATGGCTATTTCTTCTCCGCTGCTGGAAGATATCGACCTGTCCGGCGCGCGCGGCGTGTTGGTCAACATTACGGCGGGCTTCGACCTGCGTCTGGACGAGTTTGAAACCGTCGGTAACACCATTCGCGCGTTTGCGTCGGATAACGCCACCGTGGTTATCGGTACCTCTCTGGACCCGGATATGAATGATGAACTGCGCGTGACGGTAGTGGCGACCGGTATTGGTATGGACAAACGTCCGGAAATCACCCTGGTGACCAATAAACAGGTGCAGCAGCCGGTGTTGGATCGTTATCAGCAGCACGGTATGGCGCCGCTGACGCAGGAGCAAAAAACGGTCGCGAAAGTGGTTAACGACAATACACCACAGGCGGCGAAAGAGCCGGATTATCTGGATATCCCCGCATTCCTGCGTAAGCAAGCTGATTAAGAATTAGCTGGAATTTGGGATTCTGGGCTCTTTGTGCTAAACTGGCCCGCCGAATGTATAGTACACTTCGGTTGGATAGGTAATTTGGCGAGATTATACGATGATCAAACAAAGGACACTTAAACGTATCGTTCAGGCGACTGGCGTCGGTTTACACACCGGCAAAAAAGTCACCCTGACATTACGCCCTGCGCCGGCCAATACCGGGGTCATCTATCGTCGCACCGACTTGAATCCACCGGTAGATTTCCCGGCCGATGCCAAATCTGTGCGTGATACCATGCTCTGTACGTGTCTGGTGAATGAGCATGATGTACGGATTTCAACCGTTGAGCACCTGAACGCTGCTCTGGCGGGCTTAGGTATCGATAACATCGTTATTGAGGTTAATGCCCCGGAAATCCCGATCATGGATGGCAGTGCCGCTCCGTTTGTCTACCTGCTGCTTGACGCCGGTATTGATGAACTGAACTGCGCCAAAAAATTCGTACGCATCAAAGAGACTGTTCGGGTTGAAGATGGCGATAAATGGGCTGAATTCAGACCGTACAATGGTTTTACGTTGGATTTCACCATCGACTTTAACCATCCGGCGATCGATTCCAGCAGCCAGCGCTACGCGATGAACTTCTCTGCGGATGCGTTCATGCGCCAGATCAGCCGTGCGCGTACCTTCGGTTTTATGCGTGATATCGAATATCTGCAGTCCCGCGGCCTGTGCCTGGGCGGCAGCTTCGATTGTGCCATCGTTGTTGACGATTATCGCGTATTGAACGAAGACGGCCTGCGTTTTGAAGATGAATTCGTTCGTCACAAAATGCTTGACGCGATCGGTGACTTGTTCATGTGTGGTCACAATATTATTGGTGCGTTTACCGCGTATAAATCCGGTCACGCATTGAATAATAAATTGTTACAGGCAGTCCTGGCAAAACAGGAAGCCTGGGAATTTGTGACCTTCCAGGACGACGCAGAACTGCCGTTGGCTTTCAAAGCGCCTTCGACGGTACTGGCATAACGACATACGCTGTCGTATAAAATTCGACTGGTTAACCTGGCACTCTCTCCGGCCAGGCGAGCCAGTCGTTTTTTTTACTATCCTTTATCTGCGCTTTCCTTAATACAGCCATTTTGACAGGGTTAAATGGAAACACGGCGCGTTCGCTGTTTTCTTAGCCGATTTTCACCTTAGCTTCTCGTCATTACTGCTGTAGCGCGTACGCTTTAATGATAAGATTTGTGCGCAAATTGTTTTGATTCCGTAAGCCCATGAGGGGCATATCAGGTGGCAATGACGTGAGTGGAATACTGACGCGCTGGCGACAGTTAGGCAGACGATACTTCTGGCCGCATCTCTTATTAGGGATGGTCGCGGCGAGTTTTGGTTTGCCCGCGCTCAGTAACGCCGCTGAAACCAATACGCCTGCAAGGACGACCGCCAGCACCGCGTCTAAAGTTAACTTTAGCCATCTTGCGCTGTTAGAAGCCTCTAACCGTCGTCCCAATTTCACCGTAGATTACTGGCATCAGCACGCTATTCGCACGGTGATTCGCCACCTTTCTTTTGCAATGGCGCCGCAAACGCTGCCCGTCGCCGACGCGCCGTCGCCATTACAGGCGCATCATATCGCCTTACTGAATACGCTCAGCGCGATGCTCACGCAGGAGGGCACGCCGCCGGCGATTGTTCGCCGCCTCTCCCTGGCGTATTTTGCGCCACAAACCGCATTTAGCATCCCGGCCTGGATAAGTCAGGCGCAGGGTATCCGCGCCGGTCCGCAACGTCTCAGCTAACGAAAAAAGACCCTTTTACTTTATTTGTAGCTCCGCGGCGCGGGGCATTTGAGACTTTATTATGCTAATCAAATTATTAACCAAAGTATTCGGTAGCCGTAACGATCGTACGCTGCGTCGTATGCGTAAGGCCGTCAGCCTTATTAATGCGATGGAACCGGAGATGGAAAAACTCTCCGATGACGAACTGAAAGCGAAAACCAACGAATTTCGCGCCCGTATTGAAAAAGGCGAAAGCGTAGAGAGCCTGATTCCGGAAGCGTTCGCGGTGGTGCGTGAAGCCAGTAAACGCGTCTTTGGGATGCGTCACTTCGACGTTCAGCTATTGGGTGGTATGGTGCTCAACGATCGCTGTATCGCCGAAATGCGTACTGGTGAAGGTAAAACGCTGACCGCAACGCTGCCAGCCTACCTGAACGCGCTGTCCGGCAAAGGCGTTCATGTGGTGACCGTGAACGACTATCTGGCGCAGCGTGACGCCGAAAACAACCGTCCGCTATTTGAATTCCTCGGTATGTCCGTTGGTATCAACCTGCCAGGTATGCCTGCGCCAGCCAAACGTGAAGCTTACGCTGCCGACATCACTTACGGCACTAACAACGAATACGGTTTTGACTACCTGCGCGACAACATGGCGTTCAGCCCGGAAGAGCGCGTGCAGCGTAAACTGCATTATGCGCTGGTGGATGAGGTTGACTCCATCCTGATCGATGAAGCGCGTACGCCGCTGATTATTTCCGGCCCGGCGGAAGATAGCTCGGAAATGTACAAAAAAGTGAACAAAATCATTCCGCACCTGATTCGTCAGGAGAAAGAAGATTCTGACACTTTCCAGGGCGAAGGCCACTTCTCCGTTGATGAGAAAGCGCGCCAGGTTAACCTGACCGAACGCGGTCTGGTGCTGATTGAAGAGCTATTGGTGCAAGAAGGCATTATGGATGAAGGCGAGTCGCTCTACTCGCCTGGCAATATTATGCTGATGCATCACGTCACCGCCGCGCTGCGCGCGCACGCGCTGTTTACCCGTGACGTGGATTACATTGTGAAAGACGGCGAAGTCATCATTGTTGATGAACATACCGGTCGTACCATGCAGGGGCGTCGCTGGTCTGACGGTCTGCACCAGGCGGTAGAAGCGAAAGAAGGCGTTGAAATTCAGAATGAAAACCAGACGCTGGCGTCTATTACCTTCCAGAACTACTTCCGTCTGTATGAAAAGCTGGCCGGTATGACCGGTACGGCGGATACTGAAGCCTTCGAATTTAGCTCTATCTATAAGCTGGACACCGTCGTTGTTCCGACCAACCGTCCGATGATCCGTAAAGATTTGCCGGATCTGGTCTACATGACCGAAGCGGAAAAAATCCAGGCCATTATCGAAGATATTAAAGAACGTACCGCGAACGGTCAGCCAGTGCTGGTCGGGACGATTTCTATCGAGAAATCTGAAGTGGTCTCCAGAGAGCTGACCAAAGCGGGCATCAAACATAACGTACTGAACGCAAAATTCCACGCCAACGAAGCAGGCATCGTTGCGCAGGCTGGTTATCCAGCGGCGGTCACTATCGCTACCAACATGGCGGGTCGTGGTACCGATATTATGCTGGGCGGTAGCTGGCAGGCGGAAGTCGCCGCGCTGGAAGCGCCGACGGAAGAACAGATTGCGCAGATTAAAGCGGACTGGCAGGTACGCCATGACGCGGTTCTGGCTGCCGGCGGTCTGCATATCATTGGCACCGAGCGCCATGAATCCCGCCGTATCGACAACCAGCTGCGTGGCCGTTCCGGTCGCCAGGGCGATCCGGGTTCTTCCCGTTTCTACCTGTCGATGGAAGATGCGCTGATGCGTATTTTTGCCTCCGATCGTGTCTCCGGTATGATGCGTAAACTGGGAATGAAGCCGGGCGAAGCGATTGAGCACCCGTGGGTGACGAAAGCTATCGCTAACGCGCAGCGTAAAGTAGAAAGCCGTAACTTCGATATTCGTAAGCAACTGCTGGAATATGATGATGTGGCGAACGATCAGCGCCGTGCAATTTATACCCAGCGTAACGAACTGCTGGATGTGTCTGACGTGAGCGACACCATTAACAGCATTCGCGAAGATGTCTTTAAGGCGACTATCGACGCCTACATTCCGCCGCAGTCGCTGGAAGAGATGTGGGACATCCCGGGTTTGCAGGAACGCCTGAAAAACGACTTCGACCTGGAGATGCCGATTGCCGAATGGCTGGATAAAGAGCCGGAGCTGCATGAGGAGACGCTGCGTGAGCGCATCCTGGCGCAGTCCATCGAGGTGTATCAGCGTAAAGAAGAGGTGGTTGGCGCTGAAATGATGCGTCATTTCGAAAAAGGCGTGATGCTGCAAACGCTCGATTCCCTGTGGAAAGAGCATCTGGCGGCGATGGATTACCTGCGTCAGGGTATTCATCTGCGCGGCTATGCGCAAAAAGATCCGAAGCAGGAATACAAGCGCGAATCCTTCGCTATGTTCGCCGCAATGCTGGAATCGCTGAAATATGAAGTGATCAGTACCCTGAGCAAAGTCCAGGTACGTATGCCGGAAGAGGTCGAAGCGATGGAAATGCAGCGTCGCGAAGAGGCGGAGCGCCTGGCGCAGATGCAGCAGCTAAGCCATCAGGATGACGATGCCGCCGTGGCTGCCGATCTGGCCGCCCAAACAGGCGAACGTAAGATTGGACGTAACGATCCTTGCCCTTGCGGTTCCGGTAAGAAATACAAACAGTGTCACGGTCGCCTGAGCTAATGCGATAAACTTACCGGCCTGATAAGACATAATGTGTTGCCATCAGGTCGGTCGGTGCTGGCATTATTGCCGAAGGGCGCTACGCTTATTCGGCCTGGCATTGAACACAGATAAAAAGGCGCAGGCGACTGCGCCTTTTTTATGGATGCAACAAGATGAAAAAACTGCAAATCGCGGTTGGGATTATCCGCAACCCGAACGACGAAATTTTTATTACCCGACGCGCCGCTGATGCGCATATGGCGAACAAGCTGGAATTTCCCGGCGGAAAAATTGAAGCCGACGAAACACCAGAGCAGGCGTTGATCCGGGAGCTACAGGAAGAGGTGGGGATTACGCCAACACAGGTGACATTATTCGACACTCTGGAATATCAATTCCCGGATAGACACATTACGCTGTGGTTTTGGCTGGTTGAACGCTGGGAGGGCGAACCGTGGGGGAAAGAAGGACAGCCGGGACGGTGGATCGCGCAAAACGCGTTGAATACGGACGATTTTCCGCCGGCCAATGAACCGATTATTCGTAAATTACGCCAATTTGCGCCTTAGTGGGGGATCGCAACACGATCCCCATCGATCTTATTAGCGATTTAATGTCGACATAATTTCCGGCCAGTAGCGGGGGCCGGCCGCGGCGTCGTGAGGAAAAACCGCCTCAATTGCCGCCAGCTCCTGCGGGCTTAGGGTCAGTGATAACGCGCCGAGGTTTTCATCCACCCTGGCGCAGTGGCGGCTACGTTTCTGTTATAGCCTAATCTCGCCGGTTTATTTGTATTATCCCGGCCGCGCGCATATGGCGCCAAAACTACGCGTATTTATTGATTATTTTTGTCATAAGGCGATATTGCCGTCTCAACAGAGCCATCACTGTTAGCGCTCTTCGCTCCAGTCGTCGCTATCAGACTGGTCGCCGCTGCTGGCGATTCGTTTCTCTTCGGCGGCCCATTCGCCCAAATCAATTAACTGACAGCGTTTAGAACAAAATGGGCGGAAGGGGCTAATTTCCCCCCAGACGACCGGTTTACCGCAGGTCGGACAGTTTACGACGGTCACGTCAGACATTTTTACTCCTTAGCAACAGGCCAGTTCAAAATCAAGACGCTCCGGCACCAGACCATTTTCACTATCCAGCGGCATAAAGCGAATGGCAAAACGGCTCTTATGGCCGGAAATTTGCGGATAAAGTTGTGAATCGAGCGTCAGCATAAGACGCAGCAAATCGGCGTCGTCCCCGTTATCCTGATAAAAACCGTTCAGGCTGGTTTGCTTACGGAAAGGTGCTGAATTACGGATCAGATCAAGCACCAGCGTCAGCGCCTGGGTGAGGGGATTCAGGCTGGCAAGCCAGCTTTCAATCTGGGCGTCGCGCTGCGCCTGTTGTAGGTGCAACCAGATATGCAGAGTGGGTAAATCGAAACTGCAACAGCCGCCAGGAATACTTAAGCGTTGACGCACAAGGGCAATCAAGCGATCTTCGCGTAGCTGCTGGCCAATCCTCGGGGCGGAGATCAGCACGCTGCCCGCGGATTTTAACTGCTGGCGCAGGGCTTCAATACGGTCTTGATCGACGCCGGGAACCTCAACCCAGGCCTGTAATTTACGCTGCTGGCGCTCCAGTTCTTTCAGCAGTTCGGTACGGACTTCGCCCCGTTCGAACACATCCAGTAGATCGCTGATGTTACGGAAAAAATGCAGTGCGCCAGCATGGTCTGCAATTGGCAGGTTTATGGCGAGCTGTTGGATCAAAAACTCTATGCGCAGCCACGTACGCATCTTCTCATTGAGAGGGTGTTCAAATAGGACCTGGGTGTGCATTACGGTTTTTCCTGTGAGACAAACTGCGACGCGAGTTTAAGATAACTGGCGTGCAGGCGGGCCACATCTGATACGATAGCATCCGGTGCGCCGTTATTATCAATAACATCGTCCGCCACGGCAAGGCGCGCTTCACGCGTCGCCTGCGCAGCGAGAATGTGTTCAACATGCTCGCGCGTAACATCATCACGCTGCATTGTGCGTATGAGCTGCGTTTCGGGCGTCACGTCAACCACCAGTACGCGGTTGGCTTTTTGATACAGCCTGTTTTCAACCAGCAGAGGCACAACCCATAACACATAGGGCGACGTAGCCTGTTGAAACTGTCGTTGGGTTTCCTGCTGAATTAAGGGATGAAGCAGAGCGTTAAGCCAGGCTTTTTCTTCCGGATGCGAAAAAATACGCTCACGCAGCGCCCGGCGACGTAACGTGCCGTCGGCGGCGATAAGTTCAGAACCAAAATGTTCCGCTATTGCGTTCAGGGCGGGCTGCCCTGGCTCAACCATCTGGCGCGCGATAATATCCGCGTCGATGACGGTTATTCCGAGGTCAGTGAAGGCATCAGCGACGGTACTTTTACCGCTGCCAATACCGCCGGTTAAGGCTACGGTATACCTCATATCTCCAGCTTCCGGAATTTTAGTTTGACAATCAAAAGGTTAAATTTTAAACATACAAAGACGATGCGCTCTGAGCATTAACCTACTATTCGCCAGGTAAATTTATGGGATTGTAACGTAAAAAAAGAGAATTTCGCAGTCTTGTACGGCCATGATTAGTGCGTATGATAGCGTCACTGGAGTTGTGAGTTTCGATTTTTCGCCATTAACCCCAGGAATCCGCACATGCGTATTGAAGAAGATCTGAAGTTAGGTTTCAAAGACGTTCTTATCCGTCCTAAACGTTCTACCCTCAAAAGCCGTTCCGATGTCGAACTGGAACGTCAATTCACCTTTAAACACTCAGGTCAGACCTGGTCTGGCGTACCGATTATTGCGGCCAATATGGATACCGTCGGGACGTTTGAAATGGCGCAAGCATTGGCCGGGTTTGATATTCTGACTGCTGTACATAAACATTATACCGTTGAAGAGTGGGCAGCTTTTATCAACACGGCTTCGGCTGATGTTCTCAAGCATGTGATGGTTTCCACCGGGACCTCTGATGCTGATTTCGAAAAAACCGTGCAGATTCTGGCGCTGAATCCTGCGCTGAACTTTGTCTGTATTGATGTGGCCAATGGCTATTCAGAACATTTTGTGCAGTTCGTCGCGAAAGCACGTGAAGCATGGCCGACAAAAACAATCTGCGCAGGCAATGTGGTAACGGGCGAGATGTGCGAAGAGCTTATCCTCTCCGGCGCCGATATCGTGAAAGTGGGAATTGGTCCCGGCTCCGTATGCACGACGCGTGTAAAAACCGGCGTTGGTTATCCGCAACTGTCGGCGGTTATCGAATGTGCTGACGCGGCGCATGGCCTGGGCGGTATGATCGTCAGCGATGGCGGCTGCACCATGCCAGGCGACGTAGCAAAAGCCTTTGGCGGCGGCGCGGATTTCGTTATGTTGGGCGGCATGCTGGCGGGGCACGAAGAGAGCGGCGGCAGCGTGGTAGAAGAGAACGGCGAGAAATTTATGCTGTTCTACGGCATGAGTTCGGAATCTGCGATGAACCGTCATGTCGGCGGCGTTGCGAAATACCGCGCGGCAGAAGGTAAAACGGTTAAATTGCCGCTGCGTGGGCCGGTGGGCAATACCGCCCGCGATATCCTGGGCGGTCTACGCTCAGCCTGCACTTATGTCGGCGCGTCTCGCCTGAAAGAGTTGACCAAACGCACCACCTTTATTCGGGTGCAGGAACAAGAAAACCGCATTTTCAATAGCCTCTAATATTCTGGCTGGCGTAAATGTGCGCCAGCCTTATCCCATCCCGCTCATCGCGTCTCCCAGATGAAAAATCGGCAAATACATCGCCACCACCAGCGTACCGATAATTAAGCCGGTGATGATCAATAACGCCGGTTCCAACAGCGACGCCAGATTATCGGCCAGCGCCAGCGTAGTTTCACTGTGGTGACGGGCAAGGTTATGCAGCATGATATCGAGTGAACCGGACGCTTCGCCCGTTCTGACCAGTTGCAGGCATAGCGGACTAAATTCCTGGGTATTTTTTAGCGCCAACCAGACCGGATTGCCTGCGGCGATCTCCTGATGTACCTGCGTTAAACGCTGTGACCAGTAAGGGCAGCCGAGACTCTCGATAGCGCTTTCCAGTCCCTGAAGAAAAGGAATGCCTGCGCTTTGGGTCAATGCCAGTACGGTGAATATTTGCGCTAGTTTCTGGCCTCTTATCAGGCGACCCATAACGGGAAGCCGTAGCAGAAGACGCTGCCGCTGCGCTTGCCAGGACGGTTTTTGTTTTACCCTGCGGTGAGCGATAGCAACGAGCATCGTCAGGAACAAGATGAGCCAACCCCATGCCGCCCCCCATTGCGCTATCGCGATAATACCGCGCGTCAGAAGAGGGAGCGGGGTATTGAAGCTACGGTAAATGGCGGCAAATTCCGGCAGAACAAAGTGCAGCATGGCGAAAACGACCAGAGCGGCCATTGCCAGAATAATGACGGGATAGCGTAGCGCCTTTTTTACGCTAACCGTAATCTGCCGTTGCGCTTTTTGCTGACGGGCCAGTTCAAAGCAGCATTCGGCCAGTTTGCCGGTCAGTTCTCCGGTGCGGATCATCGTCTGGTAGAGCGGCGGAAATACCTGCGGCCAGGAGACTAATGCGCTGGAAAAAGGGACGCCCTGTTCAAGCTCGTGAGCCAGCGTGCGCAACAGCGCTTGCCATTGTCGGTGTGGATGCTGTTTCGCAAGGAGTTCCAGCCCTTCAGAAAGCGTCAGCCCGGCATGAATGAGCGTGGCCAACTGATGAATAATTTCAGCGCTTTGCTCTTCTTTCCACAGTGCGGCGTTAACGCCCATGCGCTTGATGCGAAGCGGCATAATGCGCTGATGTTGCAGGGTGATGATCAGCGCCAGACGATTGTCCGCCCATACAACGTCTTGTTCCAGTTGACCTTTATCGTTAACGCCTTGCCAGCGCCAGAGCTGTTTAACGCTCATGGGGCATTCCCAGAACGCGCAGTATCTCTTCAAAGGACGTCATGCCTTGTTCAACGGCGCGACAGCCATTTTCAAAAAGCGTCCCTGTACCGGTCTGTTGGAGGTGGGCTTCCAGTGCTTGCGCCGATGCGCCGCTCGCAATTAACTGACGTAATGCCGGGGTAACGGTTAACACTTCGAATAACGCGGTTCGGCCATAAAAGCCGTGGTAGCAATGCTGACAGCCGCTTGCCTGCCAGCGCGGTAGCGCGCTGGGCCAAAGATTGGGCGATAGCACTACGGGATCGTTCAGGCGCTGTTTGCAGTGCGGGCAAAGCTTCCTTACCAGGCGTTGCGCTACCACCAGCGTAAGCGCCGATGAGATCATCCAGCGTGCTACGCCCATTTGCTGCAAACGTATCAGGGTTTCGCTGGTGGAGTTCGTATGTAGCGTTGAAAGTACCAGATGGCCCGTTTGTGCCGCCTTAATGGCGATTTCTGCGGTGTCGCCGTCACGAATTTCACCTACCATGATGATGTCAGGGTCCTGGCGTAAAAGCGCGCGCAGCACATTTTGAAAGGTGAGCCCGGCGCGGGGATGGATCTGCGTCTGGTTAATCCCATCCAGTGGAATTTCTATCGGATCCTCAACGCTACAGAGGTTGATACCCGGCGTATTCCGGGTTTGTAGCGCGCTGTATAGCGTGACCGTTTTTCCGCTACCGGTGGGGCCAGTCACCAGTACCAGCCCCTGAGGTTGCTGTAGGGCTTGTCTAAAAGCGGTAAGTTGTGCCCCGGACATGCCCAGCGTGTCCAGATCCAGCGTTTGTTCAACCTGATGCAACAACCGTAAGACGACTTTTTCGCCTTCTTTACAGGGAAGCGTGGCGATACGAAAAGAGATGCTGTCGCCCGTCAGGTCAACGGTAAATTGCCCGTCCTGCGGCAGCCGATGTTCAGCGATGTCCAAATTTCCCAGGACTTTCAATCTGGCCGTCAGCGCAAGCCCCGTCTCTTTGGCGATGTCCTGCAGAATATGAAGAACGCCGTCGATGCGGAGTCTTATTCGGTAGCGGCTGGCGCCTGGTTCGAGATGGATATCAGAGGCGCGTTTCGCCATCGCCGAGCGTAATGTCTGATTGAGAAGCTGGGCCGCGGTTTCTCCACCTTTCGCGGCGTTTGTCGAGGGAGCCTGATCCGGCTTATGCCGATGATTTTCCATTTGCTGGCGAGTCCAGCACACAATATCAATCTGTTTTTGCGTGGCGAAATGCAGAGCGTCCAGTAACGCATGAGAGGGCGCGTCGACCACCGCAACAGTGATACTGTTGCTGGCGCTATTGATCAGTACAGCCTGATGACGTTGACACAAGGTGTTGAGCTGAGCGTCTTTCATCTTGTCTCCTTAGTTGGCGTCAAAACGGAAGACATCTTCACAAGCCTGTTGTAACGCGCTGTCGCTTTGAATATTGCAGTTACGCGTCCAGCCAGTAATGCCGTTAGCATTGTCCCAGGCGGGCGTCATGATGACGCTAAGCCCGCTCAGACTCTCCTGGCCGGTAAGCGTGATGACGCCTTTTTCCACGCTCATGCCCGAAACATAACGGGTGATGACGGGCGAGGGGATACCGTTGACGCCCGCATCGCATGTGCTCGTCCCACCATGTTCCAGAGCGCAGAGTTCGACGGCAGTACGGTAGGGGACAAACGTTTGCAACATATCCATCAGCGCCGCTTTACGCAGATAGTTCTGGTAAGCCGGAATGCCAATGGCGCTTAAAATGGCGATGATGCCAATAACGACCATCAGTTCGATAAGCGTGAAACCGCGTTGTTTTTCCATTGTTCGCTCCTTGAGTTAGCTGGCGCTACTGTGGCAAACGCGGGAAGAGCGGGCGAGCGGCAAAAGGTAAAACGGGAAGGCGGATTCTGAAGATTTTCGCTGCGTTACATGACACGGCAACGTTATTGCGAGGCGCTACGAATATTTTACCGAATAATGACGCGGATCTACGGACAGGTGATTTATAGACCCGACGGCGCAGCGCCATCGGGTGGAGAGGATCAGCAAAAACGCATGGAGAGATCGAGCGCGCGCACATGCTTGGTCAGCGCGCCAACGGAGATGAAATCCACCCCGGTTTCAGCAAATTCGCGTAAGGTTTCCGCGGTGACGTTGCCGGATACTTCCAGCCGCGCCTGGCCGTTGACGCGTTTCACCGCCTCGCGCATCTGGTCGGTGTTGAAATTATCCAGCATGATAATATCCGCGCCTGCTTTCAGCGCATCGTCCAGTTCATCCAGATTTTCGACCTCGACTTCTACCGGCACGTCCGGATGTAGCCAGAACGCTTTTTCCACCGCCTGACGAACCGAACCGGAGGCGATAATATGGTTTTCTTTAATCAGGAACGCGTCAGTGAGGCCCAGACGATGATTGGCGCCGCCGCCGCATAAAACCGCATATTTGAGCGCGGTGCGCAGACCCGGCAGCGTTTTACGCGTGTCGAGCAACTGGGTTTGGGTGCCAGCCAACAGTCCAACGTAGCGGCGTACTTCACTGGCGACGCCGGAAAGGGTCTGGACAAAGTTTAGCGCCGTGCGCTCGCCGGTCAGCAATACGCGAGCCGGGCCGTTCAGTTCAAACACTGTTTGGTTGGCGTGAATGGCGTCGCCGTCATCGACATGCCAGGTGAGGCGCACATCATCGCCCGCCAGTTGGATGAAGACCTCTTCAACCCAGCGCTTGCCGCAGAAAACGCCGTCTTCACGAGTGATCACCGTGGCATGGGCTTGCGTATCTGCCGGCAAAAGTTGCGCGGTGATATCGTTGCCAGCATCGACTTCTCCACCTAAATCTTCACGCAGCGCCTGAGCAACGGCGGCAGGGATATCGAGATTAATGCGTTCCAGTAGCGCGTCACGTCGGTCGTCTGGGTTATAACGGCGAGGCGGCATGATAAAACTCCAAATTGCTAACGAATCATAAGGTAGAAACATGCTACTCTGAAGCAGCTATAAGCACCACTCAAAAGGAGACTCCGCATGTTGCCAGATAAGGGTTGGTTGGTAGAGGCGCGACGCGTCCCTTCTCCGCATTATGATTGCCGTCCGGATGACGAAAAACCGTCCTTGCTGGTGGTGCATAATATTAGCCTGCCCCCCGGCGAGTTTGGCGGTCCGTGGATCGATGCATTATTCACCGGAACGATAGATCCAGACGCCCATCCTTTTTTTGCAGAAATCGCTCATCTTCGTGTTTCGGCCCATTGTCTGATTCGTCGCGACGGTGAAATCGTCCAGTATGTGCCTTTTGATAAGCGTGCGTGGCATGCGGGCGTGTCAAACTATCAGGGGCGGGAACGTTGTAATGATTTCTCCATTGGTATTGAGCTGGAGGGGAAGGATACGCTGGCTTATACCGATGCGCAGTATCAGCAGCTAGCCGCCGTGACGCGCACGCTTATCGCTAGCTATCCGGCGATCGCCGACAATATGACCGGACACTGCAACATTGCGCCTGACCGCAAAACGGACCCTGGCCCTGCCTTTGACTGGCCGCGCTTTCGCGCTTTGGTAGCCCTCTCGTCGCACAAGGAGATGACATGACGCTGTTTACGACATTACTGGTGCTGATTGTCGAGCGCCTGTTTAAGCTGGGCGAGCACTGGCAGCTCGATCATCGGCTGGAGGCGCTATTCCGTCGGATTACGCATTTTTCGATGTTGCGCACGATGGGAATGACGGCGATCGCGATGGTGGTGACTTTTCTACTGCTCCAGGCGTTAAAAGGGCTGCTATTTAACGTGCCGACGCTGGTGGTGTGGATTCTCCTGGGCGTGCTGTGTATCGGCGCGGGCAAAGTGCGAGTACATTATCACGCCTGGCTGAAAGCGGCGTCCCGTAACGATCCGCATCCTTGCGAGGCGATGGCCAGCGAGCTTACGCTGATTCACGGCGTGCCGCCGGATTGTAATGAGCGTGAATTTTTGCGTGAGCTGCAAAATGCGTTGTTATGGATAAATTTCCGTTTTTACCTCGCACCGCTATTTTGGTTTATCGTTGGCGGTCCATGGGGGCCGGTAACGCTGGTGGGCTATGCGTTTTTACGGGCCTGGCAGACCTGGCTGGCGCGCTATCAGACGCCGCACCAACGTTTGCAATCCGGCATTGACGCTATTCTTCATGTGCTGGACTGGATTCCGGTACGTCTGGCGGGCGTAGTGTATGCATTACTGGGGCATGGCGAGAAAGCGTTGCCGGCCTGGTTTGCCTCGCTGGCGGATCTGCATACTTCGCAGTATCAGGTGCTCACACGTCTGGCGCAGTTCTCACTGGCGCGTGAACCGCATACTGACAAAGTAGAAACCCCCAAAGCGGCGGTGTCGATGGCGAAGAAGGCCTCGTTTGTGGTGGTGGTGATTATTGCGTTGCTCACCATTTATGGGGCATTAGTGTAGCGTTGTGCCGATGGCGCTAACGCTTATGCTGCCTACAATGGAAAAATCTGTAGGCCCGGTAAGCGCTAGCGCCACCGGGCAGTGCAACGGCTTAGATCGTATCGGCTGGCGGCACGCCAAAATCAGGCATCCCGTTTTCGTCCCAGCGCACCCGTTTCAGACGCGTATGGCGGTTGGGATCGTACAACGGATCGCCTTCAATTTCGGTGTAATTTCTCGCGTGGTACACCAGTACATCTTCACCTTCCGGCGTTTGCGTAAAGCTGTTATGTCCCGGCCCATACTGGCGATTTTCATAGCTGGTGGTAAAGACCGGGCGCGGTGATTTATGCCAGTTGGCCGGATCGCGCGGATCGTCGTTTACGTTAATCCACAGTAATCCCATACAGTAGTTTTCATCGGTGGCGCTGGCCGAATAGCTGATAAACAGCTTGTCGCCATGCACCACGACGGCCGGACCTTCGTTAACCCAAAAACCCCGACACTCCCAGTCGTACTCTGGCTTACTGAGTCTTACCGGCTCGCCTTTAATCGTCCACGGATTTTCCAGTTCAGCCAGATAAATATTTGAGTTACCGGCAATATCCGGCGCTTTTTGCGCCCACAGATACCACTGCTTTCCCTGATGATAAAAAGTGGTGGCATCGAGGGCGAAGGTATCAAACGGTGTTTTAATTTGACCTTTCTCCGTCCACTTGCCGGTGAGTGGGTCGGCATCGGCGCACTCCAGGGCAAACATGCGATGCTGAAACATTCCCAGCTTATCAAGCGCTTGAGTATGGGTAGCGGCAAAATAGATGTACCACTTGCCGTTGATGCGGTGCATTTCCGGTGCCCAGATGAGCTGGCTCATCGGGCCGCTTTCCGGTTTACGCCAGACGACAACGGGGTCGGCGGCGCGCAACCCTTCCAGCGAATTAGCCCGGCGGATTTCCAGCCTGTCATATTCCGGTACGGAGGCAATAAAGTAGTAATCGCTGCCGTCGCGTAAAATAAACGGATCGGCACGTTGTTCAATAAACGGGTTTGGCCAGTTTGCCATCAGGCTTTCCTTACGCTTTCAGCGGCGTTGAGCTCCTGCAACTCACTCAATTCGCGGTAATTAGTGCGACGTTTTTCCAAATCGTCCTGGATTTTTTTCATCAGTTCACGGTCAACTTTCAGCAGACGTACCACGCCTGCGGTAATCAGATAGCCAACGCCGGGGATAACGGTAAACAACAGCATAATACCGTTCATCGCCGAGGCGCTTTGCGCTTTGGCGCTGGCGTCATAACCGTACCAGGAGAGCAAAAAGCCGACCATCGCCCCGGCAATCGCCAGGCCCAGTTTCAGGAAGAACAGATTACCGGAGAAGCTAATACCGGTAATGCGTTTGCCGGTTTTCCATTCGCCGTAATCATCGACGTCCGCCATCAGCGACCAGTGCAACGGGGAAGGGATCTGATGCAGAATATTGAGCAAGAAGTAGAGCGCCACTATCATCACGGTGGCTTTCGGGTCAAAGAAATAGAATGCGCAGGAGAAAATCGCCAGCGCGATATTGGTCCAGAAAAATACCTTCAATTTACACCAGCGATCGGTTAAGACTTTTGCCAGCATACTGCCGATCATCATACCGACCACGCCAAGACTAATAAAAAGCGTAGCGAAATGGGTGCTTTGTCCCATCACCCAGGTGACGTAATACATGGTCGCCGCCATACGGATAAACCCCGGGCAGACGTTACATAAGGTCAATAGCAGAATGCGTACCCATTGATCGTTTTTCCACACGTCTTTGAAATCATTCTTCATATCATCGTGCGTCGGAACGGCAGGGCGAACGCGTTCGCGGACGCTGGCAAAGCAGAACAGAAACATACCCATGCCGATAATCGCCAGCACGGTCATCGCCAACTGATAGCCTTTGGCTTTGTCGCCGCCGCCAAACCAGTCCACCATCGGCAATAGCGTTAACGATAGCAACAGCGTCGCGATGCCGACTAACACGAAGCGATAAGCCTGACAGGCCACGCGCTCTTTTGGATCGTTGGTGATCACGCCGCCCAGTGAGCAATAGGGAATATTGATGGCGGTGTAGGTCACGGAAAGCAGAAAATAGGTGACGAAAGCATAGACAACTTTGCTGTTATAGCCCCAGTCCGGCGTCGTGAACATCAGCACGCTGAACAGCGCGTAGGGAAATGCAATCCACAGTAGCCAGGGGCGGAAACGACCATATTTACTTTGGGTACGATCGGCAAGCGCGCCCATCACCGGATCGGTAACGGCATCGATAACGCGTACTGAAAGGAGTAAAACACCGACTAACGCCGGGGCAAGACCAAAAATATCCGTATAAAAATAATTAACAAACAGCATGATAGCGCCAAAAATAATGTTACATCCGGCGTCACCCATGCCATACCCGATTTTCTCTCTTACCGAAAGTCTGCCCTTATCCATTGAGACTTCTCCCCATCAGATGATGGCGGTAATTATTCGCCTGCGAGCTTTTTTTTGCGTAGCAGGATCATGCCGCTGATATGGATAAAATGGTTATACGTGGGAAACTGTGAGGCAGATAACACCCTCCCCGGACGGGGAGGGCGGAAAAGTAACGTCACGATCAGTGGGCTTTCACCGTTTTTGCCGTTTTTTCTTTACACAGATAGCCGACGCCCAGGATAAGCAGCCATACCGGAATCAGCCACACGGAGATCGCCATACCTGGCGTCATCAGCATAATGATCAATACCGCCGCCATAAACAGCAGGCAGAGAACGTTGCCGAACGGATAAAACAGGGCCGGGAAGCGGGTTTTCACGCCCTGCTGCTGTTTCGCGCGACGGAACATCATATGGGCAAGGCTAATCATCGCCCAGTTAATGACCAGCGCGGAGACCACCAGCGCCATCAGCAGTCCGAATGCGGACTCTGGGGCCAGGTAGTTGAGCAGCACGCACAACGCAGTCACGACGGCGGAAACCAAAATGGAGCTCACCGGCACGCCGCATTTGTCGACGTTCAGCAGCGCTTTCGGCGCATTTCCCTGCTGGGCCAGACCGAACAGCATACGGCTGTTGCAGTAAACGCAGCTGTTATAAACCGATAGCGCGGCGGTGAGAACCACGATATTCAGCGCATTGGCGACAAACGTATCGCCCAGCTCATGGAAGATAAGGACAAACGGGCTGGTATCGGCGGTGACGCGAGTCCATGGCAGCAGCGAAAGCAGAACCGCCAGCGAGCCGATATAAAAAATCAGGATGCGATAGATAACCTGATTGGTAGCTTTGGGAATGCTCTGTTCCGGGTTATCGGCTTCAGCGGCGGTGATCCCTACCAGCTCCAGTCCGCCGAACGAAAACATAATAATGGCCATCATCATCACCAGCCCGGTCCAGCCATGCGGCAGAAAGCCGCCCTGTTCCCACAGGTTGCGCACGGTGGCCTGCGGACCAGCGGTATCGCTGAAGAGTAACCACGCGCCGAACAGAATCATAGCGATGACGGCGATCACTTTAATAATGGCGAACCAAAACTCCATCTCACCGAACACTTTAACGTTGGTCAGGTTGATGGCGTTGATAATCACAAAGAAGGCTGCCGCAGAAGCCCAGGTGGGGATCTCCGGATACCAGAACTGGATATATTTACCCACTGCGGTCAGTTCCGCCATGGCAACTAATACGTACAGCACCCAGTAGTTCCAGCCGGAAGCGAATCCGGCAAAGCCGCCCCAGTATTTATAGGCGAAGTGGCTAAAAGAGCCGGCGACCGGTTCTTCAACCACCATCTCTCCCAGCTGGCGCATAATCAGAAAGGCAATAAAGCCTGCAATCGCATAGCCCAGGATAATTCCTGGCCCCGCCGACTGAATAACGGAGGCGCTTCCCAGGAACAAGCCTGTCCCTATCGCGCCGCCCAATGCGATAAGCTGAATATGGCGGTTTTTCAGGCCGCGCTTGAGCTGCTCGCCGTGCTGCTGACTGTCCATTATAAAACCTCGTGTATCGGGCGCGGTTTATTCATAACGCGCTTATTTTGAACGATGCAGTAGTGCGTGTGTAAGTTTGCAATTCCGCTTTTTGTATTGATTTATTTACAGATTCGTTTTTTTAAATGTCACTTCAACTCTTTCGTCTTGATCAGAATAATGGTATGTGGCCGCGAATGCACCTGCTTTGTGCAGGGGTGATGACGAGTTGCGTAAAAAGAAAGCACTTGTAAATACCTCCTTTTATTTTCCCTTACAGATGTTAATTTGTTTTTATTCATTATTTATGCATAAAAATGCATTTAATCTACTATTGAATCGGTTCAGATGAGATTTTTTATCGTTTCAAATACGTTAAATCTACCTCCAGGTGGGTAAATTTAACATTTGTGCACAGTTACAGTTTTGAAACATGATTTCTGTAAAATTGTTAAAATGTGCCTCCTTTACTGATTTCAATCAAAACCTGTATGGACAGAAGGTGAATACTTTGTTACTTTAGCGTCACAGACATGAAATTGGTAAGACCAATTGACTCCGGGCAAATGGCTTAAGACAGGAAATCATGGCCTACAGCAAAATCCGCCAACCAAAACTCTCCGATGTGATCGAGCAGCAGCTGGAGTTTTTAATCCTTGAGGGAACATTGCGTCCCGGAGAAAAACTCCCACCGGAACGTGAACTGGCAAAACAGTTCGACGTCTCCCGTCCCTCCTTGCGCGAGGCGATTCAACGTCTCGAAGCGAAGGGATTGTTGCTTCGTCGTCAGGGCGGCGGAACCTTCGTGCAGAGCAGCCTGTGGCAGAGCTTTAGCGACCCGCTGGTGGAACTGCTCTCCGATCACCCTGAATCCCAGTTTGACCTGCTCGAAACGCGCCATGCTCTGGAAGGCATTGCGGCTTATTACGCGGCGCTGCGCAGCACCGATGAAGATAAAGACCGTATTCGCGAGCTGCACCATGCTATTGAGCTGGCGCAAGAGTCCGGCGATCTGGATGCCGAGTCCGAAGCCGTGCTCCAGTATCAAATCGCCGTCACCGAAGCGGCGCACAACGTGGTATTGCTTCATCTGCTAAGGTGTATGGAGCCGATGCTGGCGCAAAACGTGCGGCAGAACTTCGAATTGCTGTATGCGCGTCGGGAGATGCTGCCGCTGGTGAGTACGCATCGCACCCGTATATTTGAAGCCATTATGGCCGGAAAACCAGAAGAAGCGCGTGAAGCGTCACACCGACATCTGGCGTTTATCGAAGAGATTATGCTGGACAGAAGCCGTGAGGAGAGCCGTCGTGAACGCGCTTTACGCCGCCTGGAACAGCGCAAGAATTAGTTTTTTCTGGCAGAACGTTAACCAGAAGATGTTGTGAATAACGCGCAAAAATGTGCGCGGCAACTAAACGCAGAACCTGTCTTATTAAGCTTTCTGACGAAAGTTTAATGGGACAGGTTCCAGATAACTCAACGTATTAGATAGATAAGGAATACCCCCATGTCAGAACGTTTCCAAAATGACGTGGATCCGATCGAAACTCGCGACTGGCTACAGGCGATCGAATCGGTCATCCGTGAAGAAGGTGTTGAGCGCGCTCAGTATCTGATTGACCAACTGCTTTCTGAAGCTCGTAAAGGCGGCGTGAAAGTCGCGGCAGGCGCAGGGGCCAGTAATTACATCAACACTATTGCCGTTGAAGACGAACCGGAATACCCGGGTAATCTGGAGCTGGAACGTCGCATTCGTTCTGCGATCCGCTGGAACGCCATCATGACCGTGCTGCGCGCGTCTAAAAAAGACCTTGAGTTGGGCGGCCACATGGCGTCCTTCCAGTCTTCCGCCACGATCTATGATGTCTGTTTTAACCATTTCTTCCGTGCGCGCAACGAACAGGATGGCGGCGACCTGGTGTACTTCCAGGGCCACATCTCTCCGGGCATCTACGCTCGCGCGTTCCTGGAAGGTCGTCTGACCCAGGAACAGATGGATAACTTCCGTCAGGAAGTTCACGGCAATGGCCTCTCTTCCTATCCGCACCCGAAACTGATGCCGGAATTCTGGCAGTTCCCGACCGTCTCTATGGGTCTGGGCCCAATCGGTGCTATCTACCAGGCGAAATTCCTGAAATATCTGGAACACCGCGGCCTGAAAGATACCTCTAAACAAACCGTTTACGCCTTCCTCGGCGACGGCGAGATGGATGAGCCGGAATCCAAAGGCGCGATCACCATCGCCACCCGTGAAAAACTGGACAACCTGGTCTTTGTTATCAACTGTAACCTGCAGCGTCTTGACGGCCCGGTCACCGGTAACGGCAAGATTGTTAACGAACTGGAAGGCATCTTTGCAGGTGCTGGCTGGAACGTTATCAAAGTCATGTGGGGCGGTCGTTGGGATGAACTGCTGCGTAAAGACACCAGCGGTAAGCTTATCCAGCTGATGAACGAAACCGTTGACGGCGACTACCAGACCTTCAAATCCAAAGACGGCGCTTACGTACGTGAGCACTTCTTCGGTAAATACCCGGAAACCGCCGCGCTGGTGGCTGACTGGACCGATGAGCAGATTTGGGCACTGAACCGCGGTGGTCACGATCCGAAGAAAGTCTACGCGGCACTGAAAAAAGCGCAGGAAACCAAAGGCAAAGCGACCGTAATCCTGGCCCATACCATTAAAGGTTACGGCATGGGCGACACCGCGGAAGGCAAAAACATCGCTCACCAGGTGAAGAAAATGAACATGGACGGCGTGCGTTACGTCCGCGATCGTTTCAACGTGCCGGTTGCCGATGCTGATCTCGAAAAACTGCCGTACATTACCTTCCCGGAAGGTTCTGAAGAACACAAATACCTGCATGAACGCCGTCAGGCGCTGCATGGCTACCTGCCAAGCCGTCAGCCGAACTTCACCGAGAAGTTAGAGCTGCCTCAACTTTCAGATTTCGGCGCGCTGCTGGAAGAGCAAAGCAAAGAGATTTCCACCACTATCGCTTTCGTGCGTGCTCTGAACGTGATGCTGAAGAACAAGTCGATCAAAGATCGTCTGGTACCGATCATCGCCGACGAAGCGCGTACCTTCGGTATGGAAGGTCTGTTCCGTCAGATTGGTATCTACAGCCCGAACGGTCAGCAGTACACCCCGCAGGACCGCGAGCAGGTTGCATACTATAAAGAAGACGAGAAAGGTCAGATTCTGCAGGAAGGTATCAACGAACTGGGCGCAGGCGCATCCTGGCTGGCTGCGGCGACCTCTTACAGCACCAACGATCTGCCGATGATCCCGTTCTATATCTACTACTCCATGTTCGGGTTCCAGCGTATCGGCGACCTGTGCTGGCAGGCTGGCGACCAGCAGGCTCGCGGCTTCCTGATCGGCGGGACTTCCGGTCGTACTACGCTGAACGGTGAAGGTCTGCAGCACGAAGATGGTCACAGCCACATTCAGTCGCTGACTATCCCGAACTGTATCTCTTACGACCCGGCTTACGCTTATGAAGTGGCTGTCATCATGCATGATGGTCTGGAGCGTATGTACGGTGAGAAACAAGAGAACGTTTACTACTACATCACCACCCTGAACGAAAACTACCACATGCCGGCCATGCCAGCAGGTGCCGAGGAAGGTATCCGTAAAGGTATCTACAAACTCGAAACCCTCGAAGGTAGCAAAGGTAAAGTTCAGCTGCTGGGCTCCGGTTCTATCCTGCGTCACGTCCGTGAAGCGGCACAGATCCTGGCGAACGACTACGGCGTAGGCTCTGACGTATATAGCGTGACCTCCTTCACCGAACTGGCGCGTGATGGTCAGGATTGTGAGCGCTGGAACATGCTGCACCCGCTGGAAACCCCGCGCGTACCGTACATCGCTCAGGTGATGAACGACGCTCCGGCAGTGGCATCTACTGACTATATGAAACTGTTCGCCGAGCAGGTTCGTACTTACGTACCAGCTGACGACTATCGCGTACTGGGTACGGATGGCTTCGGTCGTTCCGACAGCCGTGAGAACCTGCGTCACCACTTCGAAGTTGATGCTTCTTATGTGGTTGTTGCAGCGCTGGGCGAACTGGCTAAACGTGGCGAAATCGACAAGAAAGTGGTAGCGGATGCGATTACCAAATTCAACATCGATGCAGATAAAGTTAACCCGCGTCTGGCGTAAGAGGTAAAAGAATAATGGCTATCGAAATCAAAGTACCGGACATCGGGACAGATGAAGTTGAAATCACCGAGATTCTGGTCAAAGTGGGCGACAAAGTTGAAGCTGAACAGTCGCTGATCACCGTAGAAGGCGACAAAGCCTCTATGGAAGTCCCGTCTCCGCAGGCTGGCGTCGTGAAAGAGATCAAAGTCTCTGTCGGCGACAAAACCGAGACCGGTGCACTTATCATGATTTTCGATTCCGCCGAAGGTGCAGCCGACGCTGCGCCTGCTAAGGCAGAAGAGAAGAAAGAAGCGGCTCCGGCAGCAGCACCTGCTGCGGCAGCGGCGAAAGACGTTCACGTACCGGATATCGGCAGTGACGAAGTTGAAGTGACTGAAGTGATGGTGAAAGTGGGCGACACCGTTGAAGCTGAACAGTCGCTGATCACCGTCGAAGGCGACAAGGCCTCTATGGAAGTGCCGGCGCCGTTCGCGGGCACCGTGAAAGAGATCAAAGTGAACACCGGTGATAAAGTGTCTACCGGCTCTCTGATTATGGTCTTCGAAGTGGCGGGTGAAGCGCCTGCCGCAGCACCAGCGAAAGCGGAAGCCGCTCCGGCTGCGGCTGCTCCAGCAGCAGCGACGGGCGTAAAAGACGTTAACGTACCGGATATCGGCGGCGACGAAGTTGAAGTCACCGAAGTGATGGTCAAAGTCGGCGATAAAGTTGCCGCTGAACAGTCGCTGATCACCGTCGAAGGCGACAAGGCCTCTATGGAAGTTCCTGCGCCGTTCGCGGGCACCGTGAAAGAAATCAAAATCAGCACCGGCGATAAAGTGAAAACCGGTTCTCTGATTATGGTCTTCGAAGTAGAAGGCGCAGTGCCTGCGGCCGCTCCGGCTAAACAGGAAGCGGCGGCACCGGCTCCGGCGGCGAAAGCTGAGAAGCCTGCTGCCCCGGCTGCCAAAGCGGAAGGCAAGTCTGAGTTCGCTGAAAACGACGCGTACGTTCACGCTACCCCGCTGATTCGCCGCCTGGCGCGCGAGTTTGGCGTAAACCTGGCGAAAGTGAAAGGCACCGGTCGTAAAGGCCGTATTCTGCGCGAAGACGTTCAGGCTTACGTGAAAGACGCTATCAAACGTGCAGAAGCGGCTCCGGCAGCAACTGGCGGTGGTATCCCGGGTATGCTGCCGTGGCCGAAAGTGGACTTCAGCAAGTTTGGTGAAGTTGAAGAAGTGGAACTGGGCCGTATCCAGAAAATCTCTGGCGCGAACCTGAGCCGTAACTGGGTGATGATCCCGCACGTTACGCACTTCGACAAAACCGATATCACCGATCTGGAAGCGTTCCGTAAACAGCAGAACGCCGAAGCTGAGAAGCGCAAACTGGATGTGAAATACACGCCAGTGGTCTTCATCATGAAAGCGGTTGCCGCTGCTCTGGAACAGATGCCGCGCTTCAACAGCTCTCTGTCCGAAGACGGTCAGCGTCTGACCCTGAAGAAATACATCAACATCGGCGTGGCGGTTGATACCCCGAATGGCCTGGTGGTTCCGGTCTTTAAAGACGTGAATAAGAAGAGCGTGACCGAGCTGTCTCGTGAACTGACCACCATCTCCAAAAAAGCGCGTGATGGTAAGCTGACCGCTGGCGAAATGCAGGGTGGTTGCTTCACTATCTCCAGCATCGGCGGCCTGGGAACTACCCACTTCGCGCCGATTGTTAACGCGCCGGAAGTGGCTATCCTCGGCGTTTCTAAGTCGGCGATGGAACCGGTGTGGAATGGGAAAGAGTTTGTGCCGCGTCTGATGATGCCTATCTCTCTTTCCTTCGACCACCGTGTGATCGATGGTGCTGATGGTGCGCGTTTCATTACCATTATCAACAATATGTTGTCTGACATTCGCCGTCTGGTGATGTAAGCGAAAAGCCGGCCCGACGGCCGGCTTTTTTTGATAATCTCATGGAGTTTGTGAGGTTATTAGCGAAAGCGATAATTCGTGATCCGTTTGTTGTTTCAAAATTGTTAACAATTTTGTAAGATACGGGCGGATAGAACGACCCGGTGGATGATGGGCGATCAAGTACCCCGGACCGCCGGATACAAATAAAGAGGTCATGATGAGTACTGAAATCAAAACTCAGGTCGTGGTACTTGGGGCGGGCCCGGCAGGCTATTCTGCCGCTTTCCGTTGCGCTGATTTAGGTCTGGAAACCGTAATTGTAGAACGCTACAACACCCTTGGCGGTGTTTGTCTGAACGTCGGCTGTATCCCTTCTAAAGCGCTGCTGCACGTAGCAAAAGTTATCGAAGAAGCCAAAGCGCTGGCTGAACACGGTATCGTCTTCGGTGAGCCGAAAACCGATATCGACAAGATTCGTACCTGGAAAGAGAAAGTGATCACGCAGCTGACCGGCGGTCTGGCGGGTATGGCCAAAGGCCGTAAAGTGAAAGTGGTCAACGGTCTGGGTAAATTCACCGGGGCTAACACCCTAGAAGTGGAAGGCGAAAACGGCAAAACCGTGATCAACTTCGACAACGCGATCATCGCGGCAGGTTCTCGTCCGATCCAATTACCGTTTATTCCGCATGAAGACCCGCGCGTATGGGATTCTACCGACGCTCTGGAACTGAAAGAAGTACCGAAGCGTATGCTGGTCATGGGCGGCGGTATCATCGGTCTGGAAATGGGTACCGTATACCACGCGCTGGGTTCAGAGATTGACGTGGTTGAAATGTTCGACCAGGTTATCCCGGCGGCTGATAAAGACATCGTTAAAGTCTTCACCAAGCGCATCAGCAAGAAATTCAACCTGATGCTGGAAACCAAAGTGACTGCCGTTGAAGCGAAAGAAGACGGTATCTACGTTTCGATGGAAGGCAAAAAAGCCCCGGCTGAAGCGCAGCGTTATGATGCGGTTCTGGTGGCGATTGGTCGTGTGCCGAACGGTAAAAACCTCGACGCGGGCAAAGCTGGCGTGGAAGTTGACGACCGTGGCTTTATCCGCGTGGACAAACAGCTGCGCACCAACGTGCCGCACATCTTCGCTATCGGCGATATCGTCGGCCAGCCGATGCTGGCGCATAAAGGCGTTCACGAAGGCCACGTTGCCGCTGAAGTTATCGCCGGGAAGAAACACTACTTCGATCCGAAAGTTATCCCGTCTATCGCGTACACCGAGCCAGAAGTGGCATGGGTTGGCCTGACCGAGAAAGAAGCGAAAGAAAAAGGCATCAGCTATGAAACCGCCACCTTCCCGTGGGCAGCTTCTGGCCGTGCTATCGCTTCTGACTGCGCAGACGGTATGACCAAACTGATTTTCGACAAAGAATCTCACCGCGTGATCGGCGGGGCGATTGTCGGCACCAACGGCGGCGAGCTGCTGGGTGAAATCGGTCTGGCGATCGAAATGGGCTGTGACGCGGAAGACATCGCGCTGACCATTCATGCGCACCCGACGTTGCACGAGTCCGTCGGTCTGGCTGCTGAAGTGTTCGAAGGTAGTATTACCGACCTGCCGAACCCGAAAGCGAAGAAGAAATAATCTTCTGTAGGTGGCAATGCGCCACCCGATACAAAAAAGCGGCTTTACAGCCGCTTTTTTTATGCATGGCAAATCAGATGTGTCAAATGATGGCGAAGGATAACGAAACCGCAAAATTTATCGTTTCCGCAGCAGTACGTTTTTCAAAGCTTATGCCGTCGGTAGTGCCTTTGTCTGTCATTTTCGACCAACTAATTGTTTCATAAGAAATACCTCTCCTTACTTTGTCATCATCCTGAAATTGGTAACTCTATAAAATAATATCGAGCTAATTATGAGGTTTGATATATGAAACTTTTTCTGACAACAGCAGCGCTAACTGCGACCTTGATTTCCGGCATGGCATTTGCCAGCGATCCCGTCATCCCCTGGGCGACTAACAGCGGCGGTACGGAAAGCACGCATATTGCGGCAATGGGCGAGGATTTGAATGCGCAGCATCAGCAGATCACCCACACGCATGAAGGCGTATGGGCGGCTAATTCCGGCAGCATTCAGGCTGATGAAGCTGCGCTGACCAGCAACAAGCCGCCGGTACAAGGCCATCCGGAATTAATGCCGCATCAGGGCTAATGATCATGGCCTGGCGATAACGCCAGGCGCTTACGGGTTATTCGGCGACCTGCCACTGTGCGTCTGGCGCAAAACGCGTGATAGCCTGAACTTTACTCTCCGTCTCCTTGCCTAAATCCGCCTGATAAATACGATCGTCCTGGTTGACCATAAAACTCATCACCCCGGTTTCGCCGTAATGCATCGGCCAGGCCAGAAGCGCCGCGCCGTGACCGTCGTTATCGCTGATAATACGGAAATGGTAGCCGTGGTAACCCTCGTCTGGCGCTGCGGGGCTAAAGTTTGGGCCTAACGGACTGGGGACGTCGCCTGCTTTGGTTGGCCAGTACAGGCCATCTTTTTGGCCTTCGCTACTGATTATCCTGTGCGCCCAGCGATGGTTTTGTAAGTAATAGTCCTGCTGCGCATCAACGTAAGCATGCATGGCCTGTAAGGTAGAAAGTTCATTTCGCCCAATAGTACGGGTGAGGATCTCATTCCCGGCTGCCGCCATATCAAAGCGCCAGCCGCCAGTCTCTTTCACCATGGGCACCGGGAGCTGCCAGTCTTCTCGTCCGACATTCAGGTGCGCCGTATTGTCTTTTTGTACAATGCGATGGCCTTCGCGCCAGTCACGATTGAAGCGGGCCACGGCCTCGGGATCGGCACCTTCCGGCGGCAGAAATTGCCGCCAGTCATCGCCCAGTAGCGCGGTAAGCTGCGTTTCGTTTTTTCCGGCTACCGCCGCGGCGAAGGCGCTGGCGGCCGCTTCCGGGGAGGGGAACCGTTCCTGCGCGTAGCCCAGCAAGGGTAACGACAGTAACAGAGCGCTTAACATAACCTTTTTCATTATCTGCTCCGGTTAACGGCGATGAAATTCATGATGTTCAGAAAAATGTTCCCGCGCGGCGGCGCGTTGCTCGGTGTTTAAGTGACTGCCGCGACGGCTTTCCAGGCCGCGTAGCTGTTGCGATTGCCATGACGGCGATCGACTGTCGTTCCCGCTAAACACATTGGCGTGCATATTCTGGCGAAATGCCTGACGCTGCTGCGGCGTAGAGGATTCAATACGCTGGCGGGCGGTGTCTCTCTGCTGTTGTGAAACAGGGTGCTGCTGGGCTTTAGCCTTCAGCTCGGAACGATGCTGCTGCGTGGTGGATTTATTCAGTGTCTGCTGCGCCGCCTCGCGACGACTGCTGTTTTGTGTTCCGTCATAGCCACGGTAATTATTACGCTGGGCAATTTGATTTAACTGCTGCGATGCCGCCTTACGCTGGGCATCGCGGGTGCCTGGCGCTGGCAAAGAAGCGTTGGCCGTATGGCTGCGCTGTTGAAATTGCGTCATGGCCGCCTGGCGCTGACTGTCGCGAGACACTGGCGCTTGCTGCGTTGCGCTTAACCCGCCGCTAACATTGGTGGGATGGAACCGTTGCGCAACGGTATTATTCGGATAGGGGACGCCATTGCGCCAGGCGGGATTATGCTGCCAGCCCATCGTTTGGCCCGGCAGGTTTTGCCCGGATATTCGATTGAAATTATTGACATTGATGTTGATATTATCGCCATTATGTTGATAACCGTTACCACCATGATGGTAATCATCATCATGGTGGTCGTCGTCATGGTGGTGATGATCGTCGTCATCCCAGTCTATGCTGCTGAACAACGCATAGGTGGTGGCGACGCCCAGACTATAACCAAAACCTTTAACAAAACTATCGGCAAACTGCTGCCCCGGAGGGGGCGGTAAATACACCGGCGGATAAGCGGTATTGGGCCAGGCGCCATACACCGTCGCGGGGTTATAGTTCGGCACGTACACCACCTGCGGATTCGCGGGTTCAATTTTTATAACGGTCGACGGTGTCGCTGGCGTACTGGCGGATGTGGTGGTTGTCGTCGTGACGGCGGTAGAAGCGCTGGACTTCGGCACGCTGGTGACGGTTTGCTGTGGCGTGGATTTTAGCGAACCGGTTTGTTGAGCGAGCAGACGCAGCCTTTGCACCGCATCCATCACATCCTGTGGCTGGGCTAAGAACGCATCGCCCAGGTTTTGCACCCATTGCGGATTCTCGCCCATAAGCGCCATCAACTGGGGAAAGGCGACCAGCGATTTGACGCTGGGGTCCCACGGTTGGCTGGCCACCGCCTGAATAGCGGCATCGCCCTGCAGCGTAGGGTTATCGCGCGACCACTGGACGGCCTGAACTACGTTCGCCGGGTAGGTGGAGGCCATGAGCACCTGCGAAAGCAGGGCATCGGGATAAAGCGCGACAGGCGCGACCCATTGATCAATTTGCGCAGTGGTAAAGGTCGTTTTCGCGACAGGCGCGGGCACAGCGGTCTGCGTTGGCTCAGGGGCGGGAGCTGCCGCCTGCGCGGGCGCTTCGGGAGCGCGGCTTTTAACATACAGTACGCCCGAAGCGGCAAATAACCCGGCACTGCACACAAGGGCAATGAGATGGGGTTTAAAGGGCAACGTCATTTTATCTCTCCCGATTCCAGAGAATCGCTATGGTCATTATGCCTGCCGCCGACGGGGTGCAGTTTGGCGTGAGTATAAAGGGACGATAGTTTAATTTTTAGCTAATGTTGGGATCGGTAACGTTACGTGACGATCAAAGCACGAAATGAGGTAAGCATTTATGGCTGCAGCTCCCGTCTCAGTAGAGCATTAGACCATCCTTAACGATTCAGCCACTTTTTTATGTTGCTTTTTTGTAAACAGATTAACACTTAAAGAAAATCCTGTTATTGTGCCTTATGCGGTACCGGGCATTTACCCTACTAACTACTGTCTCACAGGAGCGTGAAGAGAATCGCCCATCAACAAAAGCGCCGCATTATGACAATGAGAGCGAGGAGATATCGTCGTGCTAGAAGAATACCGTAAGCACGTAGCTGAGCGTGCTGCCCAGGGGATTGTGCCAAAACCTTTAGACGCAACCCAAATGGCTGCGCTTGTCGAGCTGCTGAAGACCCCGCCTGTGGGCGAAGAAGAATTCCTGTTAGACCTGTTGATCAACCGCGTTCCTCCTGGCGTAGATGAAGCCGCTTATGTTAAAGCCGGTTTTCTCGCTGCTGTCGCGAAAGGCGACACCACCTCCCCGCTGGTATCCCCAGAAAAAGCCATTGAACTGCTGGGCACCATGCAGGGTGGTTACAACATTCATCCGCTGATTGACGCGCTGGACGATGCGAAACTGGCGCCGATTGCGGCCAAAGCGCTGTCTCACACCCTGCTGATGTTCGATAACTTCTACGACGTAGAAGAGAAAGCCAAAGCGGGCAATGAATATGCCAAACAGGTGATGCAATCCTGGGCCGACGCCGAATGGTTCCTGAGCCGTCCGCCGCTGGCGGAAAAAATCACCGTCACCGTTTTCAAAGTGACCGGCGAAACGAATACCGACGATCTCTCTCCGGCGCCGGATGCGTGGTCGAGACCGGATATCCCGTTACATGCGCAGGCGATGCTGAAAAACGCCCGTGAAGGCATTGAGCCGGATCAGCCAGGCGTTGTCGGCCCCATCAAACAAATCGAAGCATTGCAGAAAAAAGGCTACCCGCTGGCCTACGTGGGCGACGTGGTGGGCACCGGTTCTTCCCGTAAATCCGCGACCAACTCCGTGCTGTGGTTCATGGGCGATGACATCCCGAACGTGCCGAACAAGCGCGGCGGCGGTCTGTGCCTCGGTGGCAAAATTGCGCCTATCTTCTTTAACACTATGGAAGATGCGGGCGCACTGCCAATCGAAGTTGACGTTTCTAACCTGAATATGGGCGATGTGATTGACGTCTACCCGTACAAAGGCGAAGTGCGCAATCATGAAACCGATGAACTGCTGGCAACCTTCGAACTGAAAACCGACGTGCTGATCGACGAAGTGCGTGCCGGTGGTCGTATTCCGCTGATTATCGGACGTGGCCTGACCACCAAAGCGCGTGAAGCGCTGGGTCTGCCGCACTCTGATGTATTCCGTCAGGCAAAAGACGTGGCAGAAAGCAGCCGTGGCTTCTCTCTGGCGCAGAAAATGGTCGGTCGCGCCTGTGGTGTGAAAGGTATCCGTCCGGGCGCGTACTGCGAACCGAAAATGACCTCCGTCGGTTCTCAGGATACTACCGGCCCGATGACCCGCGACGAGCTGAAAGACCTGGCCTGTCTGGGATTCTCCGCCGATCTGGTCATGCAGTCGTTCTGTCACACCGCAGCCTATCCGAAGCCGGTTGACGTCACCACGCACCACACGCTGCCAGACTTCATTATGAACCGCGGCGGTGTCTCTCTGCGTCCGGGCGACGGCGTGATTCACTCCTGGCTGAACCGTATGCTGCTGCCAGATACCGTGGGTACCGGCGGCGACTCCCATACCCGTTTCCCGATCGGTATCTCCTTCCCGGCGGGCTCTGGTCTGGTGGCGTTTGCCGCCGCGACCGGCGTGATGCCGCTGGATATGCCGGAATCCGTGCTGGTACGCTTCAAAGGCAAAATGCAGCCGGGCATCACCCTGCGCGATCTGGTCCATGCCATCCCGCTGTACGCCATCAAACAGGGCCTGCTGACCGTTGAGAAGAAAGGCAAGAAAAACATCTTCTCTGGCCGCATCCTGGAAATCGAAGGTCTGCCGGATCTGAAAGTGGAGCAGGCGTTTGAGCTGACCGATGCTTCTGCCGAGCGTTCCGCTGCGGGTTGTACCATCAAGTTGAACAAAGAGCCGATCGTTGAATACCTGACCTCCAACATCGTCCTGCTGAAGTGGATGATTGCGGAAGGCTACGGCGACCGTCGTACGCTGGAACGCCGTATCCAGGGCATGGAAAAATGGCTGGCGGATCCGCAACTGCTGGAAGCCGATGCTGACGCAGAGTACGCGGCGGTGATCGACATCGATCTGGCGGATATCAAAGAGCCAATCCTCTGTGCGCCGAACGATCCGGACGACGCGCGTCTGCTGTCTGACGTGCAGGGCGAGAAGATCGACGAAGTGTTCATCGGCTCCTGCATGACTAACATCGGCCACTTCCGTGCAGCCGGCAAGCTGCTGGACAACCATAAAGGCCAACTGCCGACTCGCCTGTGGGTGGCGCCGCCAACCCGTATGGACGCCGCGCAGCTGACCGAAGAAGGTTACTACAGCGTGTTCGGTAAGAGCGGTGCGCGTATTGAGATCCCTGGCTGTTCCCTGTGTATGGGTAACCAGGCGCGTGTGGCTGACGGTGCGACGGTGGTTTCCACTTCTACCCGTAACTTCCCGAACCGTTTAGGTACCGGTGCGAACGTCTTCCTGGCTTCTGCGGAGCTGGCGGCGGTTGCGGCGCTGATCGGCAAACTGCCGACGCCGGAAGAGTACCAGACCTACGTGGCACAGGTGGATAAGACGGCGGTGGATACTTACCGTTATCTGAACTTTGACCAGCTTTCTCAGTACACCGAGAAAGCGGACGGCGTGATTTTCCAGACTGCGGTGTAACAGAGACGGGCCCGGATTTCCGGGCCCGAATGGTGCTTCTTATTTATTATTACGCTTCACTTCCCGTAGCCCCGGCAAATACGTAATTACCCCGCCCATTATTGCCCCGGCTACAATCGCTGGAATAAGCATAATCAATACTTCACCATATATTAATGGTAGTATGCTTATGTCAAAACCATATCGCACCAAATTAAACAACGTCGTGATCAGACCGCCTGCAATGGCGCAAAGGATCATCCTGTTAATTATTTTTTGATATAATTTCAGGGGTATCAGCGCGCAGGCGACACCGGTTAACCATGCGGGGAGGAGACTGTATATCCAGCCGGTAATAATAACTAATGCTGGTATTGTTCTGTAGAAACAGAACAAAAATGAGTCTGGTCCGCCAATAATGGCGGGTGAATAGTTTATGACACCTATCGCGGTGGCTGCGCCTATTAACGGCCCAAGCAGAATAAACCAACCGCTATGATAAATTATTCGTCGAAATACAGACATAATGTATCCTTCCTTAATTTTCCTTCAACCGTCTGACAAAAAATACAACTCACTACGGCTTCTCTGCTGATATCGCCCATTGCTGGAGTTCAGTTGAAAAGTGCTTATCAAGTAGCCAACAATTTCATGACAACGACCCGGATGATAAGGAAGCGTCTGAAAGACTAGCAGGCGTCGGCGTGGGCAGGGTATTGATGATTTCTGAAAAAACGCCAGAGGGACGCCGGGCTGGTAATGCTATAGCTGGATGAGGGGCAGCCGTTTTTAATGACTGCTCTCTTCCGGCGCATAATAAAAGGTCATCTAAACGGCGCGCTGCCTGATGTGAAATTTGTCGTCGAGTTTTCGCTTAACGGAGAGTAAGTGAATGTAATCGTGATCGATGATGGACATTTCCTTGCGGCAACGCCTATATCCCCAGCACTTCCGGCACCAGCTCTTCCAGTTGCCTGACCAGTTCAGGGTCCATATAGCGATAATCGTCGGGGATATCGAGTACGTGCAGGGGCTTATTTTCAATAATACGACGATATTCAGCCATCAACCGGTCTTTATGTTTCTGCTCCATAACGCAGATAACGTCAGCCCACTGAAGTAACCCGCACGACACGCTTTTTTTGGCGTTGCGGCTGGTGCCAGCGGAACGGACGCTAAGGCCAGGATAGCGGCGGAACACCTGCTCCGCCGTGGGGCTGCGCCATTGATTTCGGCTGCATATGAAAAGCACATTCATTAAATAAATACTCTTCCAGATCGCGCTTCGCTAACGGCGAGTGTGTGAATCGTGGAGACTTAATACCCCACGGTGCGGCACGTAGCACTTTGTCGGAGTGCGTGTAGATATATTGAAGCGCTAGAGTGACTTTCTGTATGAATAATAAACTGTTTTGGCATTTTTATTTTATCTTTTGTGCGCCCCGCTGTTTTTCTTTCACCGTGCTGCGATAATTACCTTAAGGCGCAATGCGGTATTGGCGCATTGCCAGGGCAGAGGAAAACAATTATGGATTACGAATTTCTGCGCGACGTTACCGGAGGGGTAAAAGTACGAATGTCGATGGGCCACGAGGTGGTCGGTCACTGGTTTAATGAAGAGGTTAAAGACAACCTCTCGCTACTGGATGAAGTAGAACAAGCCGCGCGTACGGTCAAAGGCAGCGAACGCTCCTGGCAACGAGCAGGGCATGAATACACGATCTGGATGGACGGCGAAGAAGTGATGATTCGCGCCAATCAACTGGATTTTTCCGGCGATGAGATGGAAGAGGGGATGAGTTATTACGATGAAGAGAGTTTATCCCTGTGCGGCATGGAGGATTTTCTGCGGGTCGTCGCCGCGTATCGGGAATTCGTCAGTAAAGCCTGACCCTCTCTTCGTTATTGTCCCACAACGCCAGTCGACGGACAGTTGGGGGCGGTAGTGGAAACGAAGTCGCCAAACATTCCAGCCGGGAGTATCCCGGCTTTTTTATAGCAGAATGATTTTTTGATTTTTATTAATCATTTTAAAACTGTAATCTGACGCGTTTGTGATCTTAATTTGATTTAATATAATCGTTATGATTTTATTCAATCACAACAAGCAACAGGCGGTAAGACCATGAACATCAAAAAAGCAATAGAGCGCGTACCCGGCGGCATGATGGTCGTACCGCTCGTTATTGGCGCAGTCATTAACACCTTCGCCCCGCAGGCGCTTGAGATCGGCGGTTTTACCACTGCCTTATTTAAAAACGGCGCGGCACCGCTGATTGGCGCTTTTCTGCTGTGTATGGGAGCCGGTATCAGTGTGAAAGCCGCGCCCCAGGCGTTATTGCAGGGCGGGACGATTACGCTCACTAAGTTGCTTGTCGCCATCGGGATTGGCCTGAGCGTGGAGCATCTTTTCGGCGCGGAGGGTATTTTTGGCCTGAGCGGCGTGGCGATTATCGCGGCGATGAGCAATTCGAATGGCGGACTTTATGCTGCGCTGGTAGGCGAATTCGGCAATGAGCGCGACGTCGGCGCTATCTCTATTTTGTCTCTTAATGATGGCCCTTTCTTTACGATGATTGCGCTGGGCGCGGCAGGGATGGCGAACATTCCCATTATGGCGCTGGTGGCGGTGCTGGTTCCGCTGGTTGTCGGCATGATCCTCGGCAATCTTGATCCTCATATGCGCGATTTTTTGACCAAAGGCGGCCCGCTGCTCATTCCTTTCTTTGCTTTTGCGCTGGGGGCGGGCATCAACCTGGAAATGTTACTGCAAGGCGGACTTGCCGGAATTCTGCTCGGCGTGCTGACAACGTTCGTTGGCGGTTTCTTTAATATTCGCGCAGATCGTCTGGTTGGCGGAACTGGCATTGCCGGGGCGGCGGCCTCCAGCACCGCGGGTAATGCCGTTGCGACGCCGCTGGCTATTGCGCAGGCCGACCCTTCGCTCGCCGAGGTGGCCGCTGCTGCCGCTCCGCTGATTGCCGCCTCGGTGATCACCACGGCAATCCTGACGCCAGTGTTGACCTCCTGGGTTGCGAAAAAACAGGCGCGTCAGGCTTCTTTGGAGAAAAACGCATGAAAATGATGGTTATCGCCGATGATTTTACCGGATCGAATGATACCGGCGTCCAGTTGGCGAAGAAGGGGGCGAGAACGGAAGTTATGTTGAGCGCGTCGCAAAAACCGTCCCGCCGCGCCGATGTGTTAGTCATTAACACCGAAAGCCGGGCGATGCCCGCAGATCAGGCGGCATCTGCCGTTTATGCCGCGCTTTCCCCGTGGTGTGAGACATCGCCAGCGCCGCTGGTGTACAAAAAAATCGACTCCACATTTCGCGGTAATATCGGCGCCGAAGTGACGGCGGCCATGCGCGCCAGTCAGCGAAAACTGGCCGTTATCGCCGCCGCGATCCCTGCGGCCGGACGCACGACGCTTGAAGGAAAATGTCTGGTTAATGGCGTCCCGCTACTGGAAACCGAATTTGCCAGCGATCCGAAAACGCCCATTGTCTCTTCCCGTATTGCCGAGATAGTGGCGTTGCAAAGTGAGATCCCTGTGTATGAAGTCTTTTTGCAGGATGTCCGACGCGGCGGGTTAAGCGCCTTACTTACGGCTTATGCGGCTGAGGGCGAAGGGATTATCGTCGTGGATGCGGTGGAAGAGCGGGACCTGACGTTGATTGCGCAAGCGGCGTGTGAACAACCGTCGATGCCGCTACTCGTCGGCGCAGCGGGTCTGGCGAATGCGTTGCCGGTTGAACTTTTTATGCAAGACCGGCAGCGGCTGCCGGTGCTGGTGGTGGCCGGTTAGATGAACGAAGCCACGCGACGTCAGGTGGATAATGCGCTGTGCCGGGGACGTGCGGAGGTCGTGGATATTGATGCCGCGCGCATGGTGTCGGATAGCGCGGAACAGGAAATCGCGTCTGTCGTAGAGCAGGCCTGCGCGCTGTTAAGTCAGCATCGACATACGATTTTACGCACCAGCCGTCGCGCAGAAGATCGACAGTTAATCGACGCGCTGTGCGAAAAATCCGCGATGAGTCGTCAGCAATTGGGCGAGCGACTGAGTCAGCGGCTTGGCGTCGTCACGTTAAACATTATCGAGCAGGCGCGGATTGGCGGGTTGTTTCTGACCGGCGGCGATATCGCTACCGCCGTCGCCGGCGTGCTTGGCGCTGAAGGTTATCGCATTCAGAGCGAGGTGGCGCCCTGTATTCCCTGTGGAACGTTTGTAAACAGCGAAATTGACGATCTGCCGGTCATTACCAAAGCGGGCGGATTCGGTTCAGACAGTACGTTGTGTGACGCGCTTTATTATATTGAGGAGATGTATTGTGGAGACTAAAACCGTTGCCATTACCATGGGCGATCCAGCGGGCATTGGGCCGGAAATTATTGTTAAAGCGCTAAGCGAAGACGGTCTCAACGGCGCGCCGCTGGTGGTTATTGGATGCCTCGCAACGTTGAAACGTTTACAGGCGAAGGGCATCACGCCGAACGTCGAGTTACGGGCCATTGAACGGGTCGCCGAAGCGCGTTTTGCGCCCGGCATCATTCATGTGATTGATGAGCCGCTGGCGCAGCCGGAGGCGCTGGAGGCCGGGAAAGTTCAGGCGCAGGCGGGGGATTTAGCGTATCGCTGCGTGAAGCGCGCCACCGAGTTAGCGTTACGGGGCGACGTACAGGCTATCGCTACCGCGCCGCTGAATAAAGAGGCGCTGCACCTGGCAGGGCACAACTATCCGGGCCATACCGAGCTGCTCGCGACCCTGACCCATAGCCGCGATTACGCGATGGTACTTTACACCGATAAACTAAAAGTGATTCACGTTTCAACGCATATCGCGCTGCGTAAATTCCTTGATACGTTAAGTACCGCGCGTGTCGAAACGGTGATTGGCATTGCTGATACTTTCCTCAAGCGTGTGGGTTACGTTAAACCGCGTATCGCCGTGGCAGGCGTGAATCCTCATGCGGGCGAGAATGGCCTGTTTGGCGATGAAGAGACGCGTATCCTGACGCCAGCCATTACCGATGCCCGCGCAAAAGGTATGGACGTTTATGGGCCGTGCCCGCCGGATACTGTATTTCTCCAGGCTTATGAGGGACAGTATGATATGGTGGTGGCGATGTATCATGATCAGGGGCATATCCCGTTGAAATTGCTTGGCTTTTATGATGGCGTGAATATCACCGCGGGGCTGCCGTTTATTCGGACCTCTGCCGATCATGGCACCGCATTTGATATCGCCTGGACGGGAAAAGCAAAATCTGAGAGCATGGCCGTATCGATCAAACTGGCAATGCAACTGGCATAATTCCCTGTTATGAAAGGACAACACCGTCTGGATCTCATTGTGGCGTATCTGAAAAACCATACGCTGGTTACGGTAGAACAGCTGGTTGAGGCGGTTGACGCATCGCCAGCCACTATCCGTCGCGATTTGATCAAGCTGGATGAGCAGGGCGTGATCAGCCGTAGTCATGGCGGCGTGGCGCTGCGGCGTTTTGAACCCGCCCAGCCCACCACCAATGAAAAACAACTGCGATCGCCTGCTGAAAAACGGGCGATCGCACGCGTTGCCGCATCGCTGGTCAATGCTGGCGATGCCGTCGTGCTGGATGCCGGTACGACAATGATGGAGCTGGCGAAATGCTTAACCCATCTTCCGCTGCGGGTCATCACCGTCGATCTGCATATTGCGCTGTTTTTAGCTGAGTTCCGGCAAATTGAAGTGACGATTGTCGGCGGTCGTATCGATGACAGCAGTCAGTCCTGTATCGGTGAGCATGGGCGTAAGCTGTTGCGCAGCGTGTATCCGAACATCGCGTTTATGAGCTGTAATTCATGGGGGGTAAAAACGGGCGTGACGACCCCAACGGAAGATAAGGCCGGGCTTAAACAGGAGATTATTGCTAATGCGCAGCGCAAAGTGTTGCTGGCGGACAGCAGTAAGTATGGCGCGCATTCGCTCTTTAATGTGGTGCCGCTTGAGCGCTTTAATGACGTGATTACCGACGTCAATCTGCCGCCGTCAGCGCAGGTTGAACTGAAAGGGCGCGCTTTTGCGCTAACGCTGGTGCAGCCGGAGTGACAGCGCCGTCAGGCGCTGCCAGTGGTGAATCAGACCGCAGAAATATTGCGGCCGTAGTAAATCTCGCGCATCTCTTTCCACAGCGCGGCGGTGATCTCCTGGCGTTCGGTTTCAGTGAGATCTTCCGGTTTGGTGTGAAACATGTAGTGCTTAAGATCGAACTCTTTAAGCAGCATCTTGGTATGGAAAATATTTTCCTGATACACGTTTACATCCACCATGTCATACAGCGACTTCATATCTTCCGACATAAAATTCTGAATAGAATTAATCTCATGATCGATAAAGTGCTTCATACCGTTGACGTCGCGCGTAAAGCCGCGCACGCGGTAATCGATGGTGACAATATCGGACTCTAGCCGGTGGATCAGGTAATTGAGCGCTTTTAGCGGTGAAATCACCCCGCAGGTTGACACTTCGATGTCGGCGCGAAAGGTGCATAGCCCGCCTTCCGGATGGCTTTCCGGATAGGTATGCACACAGATATGGCTCTTATCGAGGTGCGCCACCACGGTTTCCGGCAGCGGGCCGGGATGTTCGGTTTGATCGATAAGTTTCGGGTCGACTGGCTCTTCGCTCACCAGAATCGTGACGCTGGCGCCCTGGGGTTCATAATCCTGACGGGCGATGTTCAGGATGTTCGCGCCGATAATGGAGCAGGTCTCCGACAGGATCTCGGTCAGTCGGTTGGCGTTATAGAGTTCATCGATATAGGCGATATAGCCATCGCGCTCTTCTGCGGTTTTGGCGTAGCAGATATCGTAAATACAAAAACTCAGGCTTTTCGTCAGATTGTTAAAGCCATGCAGTTTCAGCTTTTTCAATTTTTATCACCTCCTTAACGTCACTGTGCGGACAGTGCGTCATGTAGATATTGCGGTAGCGCAAATGCAGCGGCATGAATAGCCGGGTTGTAATAGCGGCATTTGAGTCCGGCGGCATGAAAACGCGCCTGAATAATTTCGCTCGACAGGTGGCGAAGAGCGTCGTTGTCCGTCGCCCAGGCGAAGGTCATAATGCCGCCGTAATAGGTCGGAATCGCCGCTTGGTAGAAGCCGACATCGCTGAAGTAATGACTCAGCTTGCGGTGGCTGTCGAGCGCTTCATCCTGCTGCAGGAAGCACACGCCGTTCTGGGCGACAAAAATGCCGCCCGGATTCAGGCAACGCTTACAGCCTTCATAAAAGGCGGAGGTAAACAGGCTTTCGCCGGGGCCTATCGGATCGGTACAGTCGGAAATGATCACATCAAAGGTCTGATGGGTCTGATTGACGAAATTCACGCCGTCGTCGATTACCAGCGTAAAGCGCGGATCGTCGTAGCTGCCGGCATTGTGGTTGGGTAAATACTGGCGGCAAAACGAGACTACGCCAGCGTCGATCTCTACCATGGTGATGGTTTCGACGTTTTTATGCCGGGTAACTTCACGTAGCATTGCGCCGTCGCCGCCGCCGATAATCAGAACGTGTTTCGCATGACCGTGCGCCAGCAGCGGGACGTGGGTCATCATTTCATGATAAATAAACTCGTCGCGTTCGGTGGTCTGTACCACGCCGTCCAGCGCCATCACGCGGCCAAAAGCGGCGTTTTCAAAGATGATTAAATCCTGGTGATCGGTTTTTTCATGATACAGAACGTTGTCTACGGCAAAGTACTGACCAAACTGGTCGTGTAGCGTTTCATGCCACATCGTATTTTCGGCCATTGGCTGATACCTCCATTGTTAACACCCGTAAAAAAAGGGCGCAACATCATAGCTAACAATGACCGTGGATGCACGGTCATTATTTCAGCAATAGGATCACGGAGGATTATTTAACGTAGGCTAACAGGCTCAGAGAATCGCGGGCCAAAGCTTTGCATTTTTTAGCGACCGGAATACCGATGCCGCTAAGATCGCGGTAGCTGTCTTCGCCCAACGATTTCATATCGAAGGTGTCGTAGTTACTCAGGTCCCACTGATTTTGCTGGGCAAAAAAGACCAGCGCACGCCGAATCTGACTGTTGGGTAAATTTTGGTAACCACAGTCATTTTTCAGAAAAACGAAAACCGCCGTTAAATCGGCCATATCTTCAGCTTCGGATTCAGTAAGCGCATAGCTATTTGCGCATAAGGCCATCAGGCTGCCAAACAACACGGGTCTGAAAAACGTCTTCATTGCTTCTACCACGGCATCAGGGAAAGTCAACGTTAGCATACTGAGAACGTAGCGACGACTTTTATTATCAGGATTGGTCGCGGCGTTTTCATTCTTATTGTATTGCTGTCAGGAATGGTAAAGACGTGTTGCTGGCTTGACCTTCCCGTTAGGGCAGGGTCTAAGCTTAGACACCCGCCTGTTCATTATAAGGAAATGATTATGTTACGCCGTGATTTCTTAAAATATTCAGTGGCGCTGGGGGTTGCATCAGCGCTGCCGCTGTGGAGCCGCGCCGCTTTTGCCGCCGAACGTCCCGCGTTGCCTATTCCTGACCTGTTAACGGCAGATGCGAGCAACCGTATGCAGTTAATTGTTAAAGCCGGACAGTCCACATTCGCTGGTAAGAACGCGACAACCTGGGGCTACAACGGTAATTTGCTGGGGCCAGCGGTACAGCTTCACAAAGGAAAAAGCGTGACCGTTGATATCCATAACCAACTGGCCGAAGACACGACGCTTCACTGGCATGGTCTGGAGATTCCAGGCATCGTCGACGGCGGTCCGCAGGGGATTATTCCCGCAGGCGGAACCCGCACGGTGACGTTTACGCCGCAGCAACGCGCCGCGACCTGCTGGATTCATCCGCACAAACACGGCAAAACCGGGCGCCAGGTGGCGATGGGCCTTGCCGGACTGGTGCTGATTGAAGATGACGAGATTCGCAAATTGCGCCTGCCGAAACAGTGGGGCATCGACGATGTACCGGTGATCATTCAGGACAAACGTTTCTCCGCCGATGGCCAGATTGATTATCAACTGGATATTATGACCGCCGCCGTCGGCTGGTTTGGCGATACGCTGCTGACCAATGGCGCGATCTATCCGCAGCATTCCGCGCCGAAAGGCTGGCTACGTCTGCGCTTGCTAAATGGCTGTAATGCGCGTTCTCTGAATATCGCCGCCAGCGATAATCGCCCGCTTTATGTGATCGCCAGCGACGGCGGCCTGCTGGCGGAGCCAGTGAAAGTCACCGAACTGCCGTTATTAATGGGCGAGCGTTTTGAAGTGCTGGTGGATATCAGCGACGGGAAAGCCTTTGACCTGGTGACGCTGCCGGTCAGCCAGATGGGAATGGCGATCGCTCCGTTTGATAAACCGCATCCGGTGATGCGTATCCAGCCGCTGCGGATTACCGCCTCCGGTACGCTGCCGGATACGTTGACGACGATGCCGGCGCTGCCGTCGCTGGAAGGGCTGACGGTGCGCAACCTGAAACTGTCGATGGACCCGCGTCTTGATATGATGGGGATGCAAATGCTGATGAAGAAATATGGCGCTCAGGCGATGAGCGGCATGGATCATGACAGCATGAACGCGCATATGCAGGGCGGCAATATGGGGCATGGCGAGATGGATCATGGCAACATGGATCACAGCGGGATGAATCATGGCGCGATGGGCAATATGAATCACGGCGGAAAATTCGACTTCCATAACGCTAACTTTATCAACGGCCAGGTCTTTGATATGAACAAACCGATGTTCGCGGCGCAAAAAGGCCGACATGAACGTTGGGTGATTTCCGGCGTGGGTGACATGATGCTGCATCCTTTCCATATTCACGGCACCCAGTTCCGTATTTTGTCAGAGAACGGCAAAGCGCCAGCGGCGCACAGAACGGGCTGGAAGGATACGGTACGCGTTGAGGGTGGTATCAGCGAAGTGCTGGTCAAGTTCGATCACGACGCGCCGAAGGAACATGCCTATATGGCGCACTGTCATCTGTTAGAACATGAAGATACGGGAATGATGTTAGGATTTACGGTCTGACCGATGTCTGCGACGCAGGCCGGGTAAGGCGAAGCCGCCACCCGGCACCCGGCACAATGCCCGGCATACGCCGGGCATTAATGGTTATTTCGCGTCGTCAGGCAAAGCATAGGCCACGATATAGTCGCCCATCTTCGTACCAAACGAACCGTGGCCTCCGGCAGAAACGACCACGTACTGCTTACCGTTTACCTCATAGGTCATCGGCGTTGCCTGGCCTCCGGCGGGTAAACGTCCCTGCCACAGTTTTTCCCCGTTGCTCATGTTATAAGCGCGCAGGTAGTTGTCGGCGGTCGCGGCGATAAACAGCACGTTACCGGCGGTTGAGATTGGCCCGCCCAGCATGGGCATCCCCATGTTGAACGGCACCGGAACCGGCATCGGGAACGGCATACTGTCGCGCGGCGTCCCTATACGTTTCTTCCACACGATTTCATTGGTCTTCAGATCCAACGCGGAAATATAGCCCCAGGCCGGTTGTTTACACGGCAAACCAAACGGCGAAAGGAACGGATTCAGCGTGACGCCGAACGGTACGCCGTACTGCGGCTGAATACCCGCTTCTGTACCGGTACCTTTCGCGTCTTTCGGCGGTTCCATTGGATTACCCGGGCCGCGTGGGATCAGCTTCGAGACAAACGGCAGCGCCATCGGGTTAGCGATAGCGACCTGACGGTCTGGATCGACGGAAATACCGCCCCATTCAAACATCCCCAGGTTGCCAGGGAATACCAATGTCCCCTGCTCGGATGGCGGGGTGAAGATACCTTCATAGCGCAACTGGTGGAACATGACGCGGCACACCAGTTGGTCGAACATGGTCGCGCCCCACATATCCGCGCCGGAGAGATCTTTTTTCGGGCGGAAGGTTAAATCAGAGAACGGCTGAGTTTTGGTGACGTAATCGCCTTTTGCCGCGCCCTGTGGGACCGGTTTTTCCGGAGCGGGCACGACCAGCTCGCCATTACGTCTGTCGAGCACAAAGATATTACCGGTTTTCGCTGGCGCATAGATAACCGGAACGGTAGTACCGTCAACGGTAATATCTGCCAGCGTCGGCTGTGCCGGCAGGTCCATATCCCACAGATCGTGATGGACGGTCTGATAACTCCAGGCCAGTTTCCCGGTGGTGGCATTCAGCGCCAGGATGGAGCTGGCATAACGCTCCTGCTCCGGCGTGCGGTTACCGCCCCAGATATCCGGCGTGGTCACGCCCATCGGCAGATAGACCAGATCCAGTTTCGCATCATAGGCGGCAGGCGCCCAGGAGTTCGGCGAGTTAAAGGTAAAAGCGTGCTCATCGGCTGGAATCGCGTTCGGATCTTTCGCCCCCGGATCGAAGGCCCACATGAGTTTACCGCTATTAACATCAAAACCACGGATAACGCCGGACGTTTCGCGGGTAGAGAAGTTATCCGTGACCGAACCGGCAATGACAATTGTTTTATCGGTGATAATCGGCGGCGACGTCGGTTCATACAGTCCCGGCGTGGTATCCGGCATATTGGTTTGCAGATTCAGGACGCCTTTGTTGGCGAAGGTTTCACACAGCTTGCCGGTTTCGGCATTCACCGCGAAAAGGCGACCGTCGTTGACCGGGAGGATAATACGGCGCGGACAGTCGGCGATGACCTCCGGCGAGGCGGTATCCGCTTTGGCCTCATGATAAGAGACGCCGCGGCAGGTCACATGCTGGAAAGACGAATCGGTCTTCAACTGAGGATCAAAATGCCACTTCTCTTTACCGCTGGCGGCGTCCAGCGCGAACAGACGCTGGTGAGCCGTACACAGATAAAGCGTATCGCCGACTTTAATCGGGGTCACTTCGTTGGTGATTTCGCCCGGATCGTTGGGTTGTTTCAGATCGCCGGTGCGGAAGACCCACGCTTCTTTCAGTTGGTGAACGTTATCCGCAGTGATCTGTTTCAGCGGCGAATAGCGTTGGCCTTCCTGATTACGTCCATAGGCCGGCCAGTCTTCGTCGGCGATCGACGAACTTGTTGCGGCGGGCGTGGCGTCGGCGCGAAGCGTACCGTTGATCTCCTGCGGGTCGTTGAAGCCAGCCCAGGTCAGAATGCCGCCGCTAATCAGCAGCGCCACGACCAGCGCCGCCACTGCGCCGCTGGAAGGAACCACCAGCCGATGCCAGACAAACGGCAATATTAGCCAGATGCCGAAAAACACCAGGATATCGCTACGCGGCGTGAGCGCCCAGAAGTCGAACCCGACTTCCCACACGCCCCAAATCATTGTCGCCAGCAGCAGGGCGGCATACAGCCACAGTGCGGCACGTTTACTGCGCCATAGCAATCCGGCCACAACCAGCATCACGAGGCCCGCGATGGGGTAGTACCAGGAACCGCCAATAGCAACCAGCCAGACACCTCCGATAAGAAGATACAGCCCACAAAGTGCTGCAAGGAGGGCCGTCAGCGTCACGAGTAATCGTGGCGATCGTGCGTTATTTTCTGCCATAAAAAGACACCATCCCAAATTGTTAATTTTTTAGTAGCAATTAAGTATAGGAATTAACATGTGTGATCGTCATCACAAAATGAGCTTTCTTATCAAATGCCGCGAATGAATACGTTTGCTGTTATACTGCGTGCCTTGCGCGTCAATGCGGCGTTATTAGTCACCGGCATTGAGTGATTTGTTTTTAAATCATATGGTTATAAATATGAAACATACTGTTGAAGTCATGATCCCCGAAGCGGAGATCAAAGCACGTATTGCCGAGCTGGGTCGTCAGATTACCGAACGTTATAAAGACAGCGGCAGTGAAATGGTGCTGGTAGGTCTGTTGCGTGGCTCATTTATGTTTATGGCGGACCTGTGCCGTGAAGTCCAGGTTCCTCATGAAGTCGATTTTATGACCGCCTCCAGTTATGGTAGCGGCATGTCCACCACTCGCGACGTGAAAATCCTCAAAGATCTGGATGAAGATATTCGTGGTAAAGACGTGCTGATTGTCGAAGACATTATTGATTCCGGTAATACGCTGTCGAAGGTCCGTGAAATCCTGGGCCTGCGCGAGCCGAAATCGCTGGCGATTTGTACGCTGCTGGATAAACCTTCTCGCCGCGAAGTGGACGTGCCGGTTGAGTTCGTTGGCTTTTCGATTCCGGACGAATTTGTAGTCGGTTACGGTATCGACTACGCTCAGCGTTATCGCCATCTACCGTATGTTGGTAAAGTGGTGGTGCTGGACGAGTAAGCGCAGAAATGCCGGATGGCGTCGCTAAAGCGACTTATCCGGCCTATAGCTAATGGCTTATTGGTGGGGAATGTATTTCAGACTTAGGGCGGAAATACCCTTATGATAGCCGTTCTCCAGCGTTTCTCTGTTGGTGGCGGTGACGTCAAGATCGCGCAGCAGGCCATCATTGATACTGTACGCCCAGCCGTGAATGGTCACATTCTGACCGCGTTTCCACGCTGACTGCATAATGGTGGAATGCCCCAGGTTATAGACCTGTTCCATGACGTTCAATTCATAGAGCGCGTCCAGACGTTGCTCTTCGGGCATTTTTCCCAACAGCGAGCTATGTTTAAGCCAGATGTCGCGGATATGCAGCAGCCAGTTATTAATCAAGCCCAGCTCAGGGTTTTCTACCGCAGCCTTGATACCGCCGCAACCGGAGTGGCCGCAAATGATAATATGCTCAACTTCCAGAACATCTACCGCATACTGAACCACGGAGAGACAGTTCAGATCGGTGTGAATAACCAAGTTAGCCACATTACGGTGAACAAACAATTCGCCCGGTTCAAGCCCGGTTAAACGCTCTGCGGGAACGCGGCTGTCGGAACATCCAATCCATAGAAAGCGCGGTTTTTGCGCTTGCGCCAGTTTCTCAAAAAATCCGGGGTCCTCTTCCACCAGCATTTTTGACCATAGTGCATTGTTGCTGATGAGTGTATCTATGTCTTTCATGGAAGTTAACGACCTGTAACCAAATAAGTGCGTTGGGCTAATATAGGGCAACTCCGTAATTATTTAAACCATATATAAAGTGTAAGAACGTAAAGTAAGTGAGAATTTATGACCATTGCGCTGGAACTTCAACAACTTAAAAAAACCTATCCCGGCGGCGTTCAGGCGTTGCGCGGCATAGATTTGCAGGTCGAAGCGGGGGATTTTTACGCGCTTCTGGGGCCAAATGGAGCAGGGAAATCGACCACCATCGGTATTATCAGCTCATTGGTTAATAAAACGTCCGGGCGCGTTAACGTTTTTGGTTACGACCTGGAAAAAGACGTGGTTAACGCCAAGCGACAGCTTGGACTGGTGCCACAGGAGTTTAACTTTAACCCGTTTGAAACGGTGCAACAGATCGTAGTGAATCAGGCGGGTTATTACGGCGTGGAACATAAAGAGGCGGTTTTACGTAGCGAAAAGTATTTAAAACAGCTCGATCTGTGGGAAAAACGTCATGAACGCGCGCGGATGCTCTCCGGTGGGATGAAGCGCCTCCTGATGATCGCCCGCGCGCTGATGCATGAGCCTAAACTATTGATTCTCGATGAGCCGACGGCGGGCGTCGATATCGAATTGCGTCGCTCGATGTGGGGATTCCTGAAAGACTTAAACGCCAAAGGCACCACCATTATTCTCACCACCCACTATCTGGAAGAGGCGGAAATGCTGTGCCGCAATATCGGTATTATTCAGCACGGCGAGCTGGTGGAAAATACCTCCATGAAAAATCTGCTTTCAAAGCTGAAATCGGAGACGTTTATTCTGGATTTAGCGCCAAAAAGCCCGCTACCTAAGCTTACGGGTTATCAATATCGTCTGGTGGATACCTCGACTCTGGAGGTGGAAGTGTTACGCGAGCAGGGGGTTAACAGTGTCTTTAGCCAACTGAGTGAGCAGGGGGTTCAGGTATTAAGTATGCGTAATAAAGCCAACCGTCTGGAAGAACTGTTTGTGTCGCTGGTGCATGAAAAACAAGGAGATCGCGCATGATGCAGCTTTACTGGGTTGCCCTTAAAAGCATCTGGGCGAAAGAGATCCACCGCTTTATGCGGATCTGGGTGCAAACGCTGGTGCCGCCTGTCATCACCATGACGCTCTATTTTATTATTTTCGGTAACCTGATTGGTTCGCGCATCGGCGAAATGCATGGTTTTAGCTATATGCAATTTATTGTGCCGGGCCTGATTATGATGGCGGTCATTACTAACTCCTACGCGAATGTCGCGTCGTCATTTTTTAGCGCCAAGTTTCAGCGCAATATTGAGGAACTGCTGGTCGCGCCGGTGCCAACGCACGTGATCATCGCCGGATTTGTCGGCGGCGGCGTAGCGCGCGGGCTATGCGTAGGGATTCTGGTGACGGCGATTTCGCTCTTTTTCGTGCCTTTCCAGGTGCATTCCTGGGTATTTGTCGCGCTAACGCTGATTCTGACCGCGATTCTGTTCTCGCTGGCCGGACTGCTGAACGCCGTGTTTGCGAAAACCTTTGACGATATCAGTCTGATCCCGACCTTTGTGCTGACGCCGCTGACCTACCTCGGCGGGGTATTTTACTCGCTGACGCTGCTGCCGCCGTTCTGGCAAGGGCTGTCGCACCTGAACCCGATCGTCTACATGATCAGCGGTTTCCGTTATGGTTTTCTGGGTATCCATGATGTGCCGCTGGTGACGACGTTTGGCGTACTGGTGATCTTTATCGCTGCTTTCTATCTGCTGTGTTGGTCGCTGATCCAGCGCGGGCGCGGGTTGCGCAGTTAAGCGCTGACTGGGGAGATGGGGCGTTGGGTTGCACTTCGCTTCACCCCATCTACGGGTCCGTAATATCAATGGGTTACGGGTCGGTAGGTGAGGCTTGTCGAAACCCAACGCTTCTCTCAGCGAATCTGAATCTCCAGCGTGGCGGTGGCCTGGTATTCTCCGGTGTGGGGAACATGTCCGGTGGTATTGACCGGCGCGGCGGTGAACTCGGTGCTGCCTCTACCGTCAGTGTAATCTTCAATCGGCAATTCGGCGCTGCCGCCGGGAACGATGGTATTATCGTATTTATCGGAAATCCGTATCCCCAAATTCTCATTGTCGGTTTTCAGGTAGTCCGGGTTGTGCGGATCGGTTGCGCCATTTAATGACATTGACAGGTTGGTGCCGTCCGCCACGTTGCTACAGGTAAAGTTTACCTGAGTGGTGACGTGCGAGTTCTGCGGACTGTCGCCGAGGTGACGAATATCTTTGCCCTCAATATCCGGTAGCCTGACCTCGATAACCTGCCCGGCGTTGATGGAGCAGGACTGCGGCACGGTAATGGTCCCGGACATGGTGACGTGCGCCATCGGTGGAACGGAAGGGGGAATATTATCTCCGCTGCTGCCCGGCGTTTTTGACAAATAGAGATTCATAATCGTCGTCTCAGGAATGGTGATTTCACCTACCAGTGGGTGAGTAATATAAATACGCACGTTACCCTTATTCCCTGCGGACATTTTGTTTATGTCCGCGCCCGTACACCCGCCTGCGGTGGGGTCCTGATTACTGATCGCTGAAAAGGGAACGGGGATATACTGTTTCAGGTTACCGACGATGTAGGTTTCCGTACCAATCTCCAGCTTACCCGCGACCAGAACATAAAAATCCATCTGTTGCCCATTGCTACCCGCTTCGCTGTACGTTCCTTTTTGTGTTAAATCGCCGGTCGTGGCGGTGAAATAGTTAACGCCCTGATAATCTTTATTATCGCAGTCGCACCTGGCGCTGTATTCGCCGCCGACCGACCAACTCTCTTTGACTATTTTCCCTGCCTGGTTCTCATCCGTATCGGTAATGGTCTGGTCAAGGGGAAAAAAGAAATTATGCGTGCCGCTGGTGGGTTGACACCAGCCGCTTCCGTTGCCCATCGTTCCGTCTGCCAGCGCATGGCCTGAAAATAGCGACAGCGCCAGCAGCATCCATAAATTCTTCATTGTGTTCCTCACTGGCAGACGGCGTTCGCCATCACTATGCCGTTCATATTTTTGCTGATATCCAGGTGGTAATCCGCGCGACAAGAGGCGCTTCCCCAGTTCACCAGCAGCAGGCCCTCTTCCGGCAGGCCGCTGAGGAAGACCTGGCCTTTATCGCCGACGATACTGGCCAGGTTCGCATCCTGCCCATCGACGCTTGCCGTCGCGCCAAAGGGCACGGGCTCGCCATTGCTGCGCGTCAGCGTTAACAACACGCGATAGCCCTTATGCGTGTCATACGCCGCGCGCACCACCGCATTACGCGTCGGGTAGACGGTCTGGTTGTTGAGCGGAATATCCACGTTGTCAGCAAACGTGCTGCTGTCGAGCGAGATATCGTAGCGATAATACGGCGTGACGTTGGGGATCACCGTATAACCCCGGAAGTCGGTGGCGACGCCGGTCTGGTTTTCAACCGAAACGCCGCTGGCGCCGGGCGCTTTAATTAAAATCGCCGCGCCGGTAATCGGCTGGCTCAGGGTAATACCGTTTTCGTGCGCCAGAATGCCGCCGCTGATGCCGTAGCTGACTTGTTGGCTATCTGGCGACTGATTGTAACCGGCGTTGAGGTTGGCATAAGTGCCTTTATAGCTGGCGTTTACCCCGCCGGAATCACCGTCTTGTGTGCTGTGGCTTTGCTGTAACGACCAGTTCAGGTTTCTGTCACGCAGCGCGGTGCCGCTAAGGGTGGTGCTGTTCACCGTGGCATCGTGCTTACGCGTGTTCAGCATATAGCTGGCGTATAGCCTGGAATCGAACACCGTAAACGGAACGTGCAGCGACAGCGTGAACAGCCGATCGTTCTGGTTATAACGATCGTCGTCGTTGTCATCATCGTCATTGTCCGAACGGTACTGGTAGGTGTTTTTGTTATAGCTGTAGCTCAGCGTATAGCTCACCGGACCCCAGCTATTGTTGTAGCTGGCGCTCAGGGATTCCATCTGCTGCGCGCTGTGCCAGTAATCTTCTTTGACCCAACTTAGCGTTAAGGAACCGAGCGTATTGCTAATTTGCTGGTTGACCGAAGCTTCGAAACGATTATGGCGCTTGCCGTAGTTATCATAAAAATCGTCGTCCGGGTTGATCACCTCGCTCAGCGAATTGTAGTTTTCGCTGGCGTAACGATAGCCGGCCAGCGAAAACGTGGTGCCCGTACTGACGACGCCCTTGCTGTAGCGGACGCGCCAGGATTGCCCGATTTCTTTGCGGCCATCGTCAAATTTGGCGTGCGACCAGATGCCGTCCAGGGAAATGGCCCCCAGCATCTGCATATTTTGCCCGACGCCGAAGGCGACGGACTGGTATTTATCGCCGGCAATCTGGCTGCCGCCGTACAGGGTGATGCCCCACGGCAGGCCGTACAGCAGGGTCGCCTGGCCGAAGTCGTCCAGCGCGTGGTTGTTATAATCGCGATATTTACCCACGGTCACGCTGTATTTTGCCCGTCCGGTGCGCTGCAGAATCGGCAGCGAAGAGTAGGGCACGATAAAATGCTGTTCGCTGCCGTCGGCTTCTTTTACCGTCACGTCATAGTCGCCGTTGCTGCCGGTGGGAAACATATCGTTGATTTCAAATTCGCCCGGCGAAACGGCGGTCTGATAGGCGATATAGCCGTTTTGCCGCACGATAACCTGCGCGTTTGAGCGGGCGATGCCGCGAATCGTCGGGGCGTAACCACGCTGGCTGTTGGGCTGCATTTGATCGTCAGAGGTGAGCTGGAGGCCGCGAAAAGGTACGCTGTCGAACACGTCGGATGGCGTATTGCTGTCTCCGGCGGTGAACTGGCTTTTCAGCGCGATAATGTCGCGCTGTAAATAGTTATAAACGCTGTTCCAGCTACCGCTCTCGCCGTTATTTGAACTCCAGTTACTGTAGTTGCGAAAACGCCACGGCCCGAGGTTAAAACCCGGCTGGAGAGCGAGATACTTCGATTCCGCATCGTCGGAATCCTCACTGGAACCGTACTCTTTATAGCCGCTGAAGCTGTAGTTCAGCATCAGCGCGGTAATCCCCTCCTGCCACTTTTCCGGCGGTACGTAGCCGCGTGCGTTGTTGGCGATGTAGAGTTGCGGGATGCTTACTGATAATGCCTGTTGCTGAAAGTCAAACCGCTGGCTGGCGCCGGGGATAACGCTGAGATCGACGCAGCCTTTTTCACTCTCCAGCGTTGGAAAAAGGTCGGTTTTGACGCCGTTATCTTTTAGTTCCTGGAGCCGTAAACAGCCCTGTAATGCCTGTTGACCGTCACTGAGCGTCGCGAGTTGAAAATCAACGTTTCGTGCGCCGATTTCTGTTTTATTGATATTGATAGTGACGTAATAGGTACCAGGCAGCTGGCTTTTGTCGTTATCAAATGTCGACAGATCGACGCTTGTGCGATTCGCCTGCCCATGGTTTTCAATAAATGCCGGATTGAAATAGTCGCGCGCCCATGCAACGTGTGTGAACGTGCTGCCCAGCGCGATACACACAGCGCAGCGCGATAAATAAAATACCCGGTGTTGCCTTTTGCGCATCGGCACTCTCATCCCTGTCACTCTTCTCAAGGCGTTTGTTTATGTTCGGGGCCAGTACCGCCAAAATCGTTGATGATAGACCAGGCGATCGGGCCGCTGGCGGCGGCAGGCAGCGTGTACTGCGCGTTGCCGAAAGGCGCCACATAGCGCGGGGCTTTCACTTTTTGACTGCCAACGGAAAGGGTGGCGAAGTTCATATAATAGGGCGTGGGGTTCTTCACGGTGAGCGTGCGACCCTGACGCGACCACGTTAATCGATCGGCAACCTCTTCTGGTTTTTGGGTTAACGCTTTTGGCCGGTAAATCAGCTTAAATTCCGCTTTAACGGCCAGCATGAGCGTGTTGTGTTTATTGTCCGGATTGCTGCTGGGAATCGATTTAATATCCAGCCAGTACATCGACTCGCGATCTTCCGGCAAATTACCGCCGGTACGGATAATTCGCAGTACGTTTTTTTGCCCGCCATTAAGGCGAAAAAGCGGCGGGGTGACCATAAACGGTGCATCACCGCTCGCCCCGGTTTCACTGATCGATTGCGCCCAGGACTGAATTAAATAGGGAACGTTGTCGCTATTGCTTATCGATATGGACGCATCTTTGGCATCGCCGTGAAAAATAACCCGCGTTGTGCCGATGTTTATCCCTGCGGCATGCGCCAGCGAACCGCACAACAGGCAACAAAGCAATCCTGCTTTAGCCAATGAATTCATTGATGACCTCAATAAACAAAGGGGCCAGCCGACGCTGGCCACCAGGATCAGTTATATTGCAGATAGAATGTTGCGGTTGCATCGACCGTTCCCGACTTAACGGGAACCGCGGTGGCGATATAGCGGGCGGTGAAAGGCATTGAGAGTTCCGTCACCCCCTCTGCTGTAGGGAGCGCGACTGCGGCAGACCATGCCTGAAGATCGTTAAAGGTCATAGGGGTGCTAGTTTTATCAAGAATTTGCACGCCAATATTCTCAGCATCATCCTCATTTTTCAGGATGGTCGCATCGGTTCCGTCGAGTGTGCCTTCAAAGCGCGCCTGTACACTGCTGTAGACGTTTGCGTCGCAGTTTTCGAGTTCGATGGTGAAGTCTGTATCCCCTGCCGTCTGCCCTGCGGCAGTGAAAAGAGAGGCAAATTCTTCCTGTAATGTCACCTCTACTGAATCCGTTTTTACCGTACAGGCGTTTTGCTTAATGAGGCCGGTGATATGTACGGTGCCGTCTTTGGCGGTGTCTGCCAGCGCGGCGGGGGAGAGGGTGATGGCGGCCAGTGCCACAGTGAGTGTTTTTAAGGAGAGTTTCATTATCTTTGATCCTTTAAGATATTATAAATATTGACATAGTAACAATATCTATAGTGTGGAAAGTTATTGTTCTTTTTATTCCCGAATGAGTAAATATAATGTCCGATGATTTTTACGGCGCGAAGAAAAATTCAGAATACATAAATATGAAATATTTATAATATATATTTAATCAATTATTTTGGTGAGTGTTTGTTTAATTGAATCGCCGTGATTACCCTTTAATGGGCCAGATTCTATGAAGGCTGCTAACAATTTTAAAAATAATGCAAATTTTTTTGAATAAAAAATGATCGTGGTCATAGTGTGTTGTCGGCCAAAAAAACATGCTGACATCATGCAGGATTGGAGCTCAATGGAGGAGAAGTTATGCTGGGATGGGTCATTTCCTGTCATGACGATCGGGCGCAGGAAATGCTCGAAGGTCTTGAAAAGAAGTATGGGCCGTTGGCGCAGTGTCGGGCGGTCAATTTCTGGCGTGGGTTAAGCGTAAATATGCTCAGCCGCGTGATGTGTGACGCCCTCCATGCCACCGACTCCGGTGAAGGCGTGATATTTTTAACCGACATTTCCGGCGCGGCGCCTTATCGTGTAGCGTCGCTGATGAGCCATAAACATTCTCAATGTGAAGTTATTTCCGGCGTTAGCTATTCATTGATGGAGGAAATGATTACCTGGCGAGAGTCAATGAGCAGTTCAGCATTTCGCGACCAGATTGTCGCGCTTGGCGCGCCGGATGTCACCAGTCTCTGGCATCAGCAGCAGAAAAATCCGCCTTTTGTATTGCTGCATGATTCGTATGAGTTTTGATCAATACCATTGACGACGCTTTTGCTACAATGACGGCGTTTTTTCGCCTCGGTTATGATATATGGTTATGCGCGTTGTTCTTATCTTGCTGTTCTTTTTCGCCGGTAATGTGTTGGCTGCCTTGCCCGCTCGTTATATGCAAACGACGAAAGATGCCGCCATCTGGTCGCAGATTGGCGACAAAATGGTGACCGTAGGGAATATCCGCGCCGGACAAATTCTTTCCGTAACGCCTGTTGCGGCTGATTATTATGCCTTTAAATTCGGCTTCGGTGTGGGCTTTATCGATAAAGGCCATCTGGAATCCGTGCAGGGAAAACAAAAAGTGGAAGATGGCCTGGGCGATCTTAACAAGCCGCTCAGCAATCAGAATCTGGTGACCTGGAAGGACACGCCGGTGTATAACGCGCCGGACATCAGTAGCGCCCCGTTTGGCGTATTGGTGGATAATTTGCGTTACCCCATTATTAGCAAGCTGAAAGGCCGGCTACATCAAACTTGGTATCAGATCCGTATTGGCGACAGGCTGGCTTATGTCAGCGCCATGGATGCGCAGGAAGACAACGGCATTCCGATTTTGACCTATCATCATATCTTACGTGATGAAGAGAATACTCGTTTTCGCCATACGTCCACCACGACTTCGGTTCGGGCATTCAGCAACCAAATGACCTGGCTTCGCGATCGCGGCTATGCCACGTTGACGATGTACCAACTGGAGGATTACATCTATAACCGCGCGAATTTCCCGGCGCGCGCGGTGGCTATCACCTTTGATGATGGCCTTAAATCGGTGAGTCGCTATGCGTATCCGGTATTAAAGCAGTACGATATGAAAGCGACGGCATTTATTATCTCATCGCGTATTAAGCGCCATCCGCAAAAATGGAATCCCAGGTCGCTGCAATTTATGAGCGTGTCCGAATTGCGCAAGATAAGCGATGTTTTTGATTTTCAGTCGCATACCCATTTTTTACACCGGGTAGACGGGCATCGCCGCCCGATTTTATATAGCCGCAGCTACCATAATATTCTGTTTGATTTTGAACGTTCGCGGAGGGCGCTCACACAGTTTACTCCGCACGTATTTTATCTTTCTTATCCCTTTGGCGGCTATAACGCGACCGCGATCAAAGCAGCAAAAGACGCCGGTTTCCATCTGGCGGTCACCACGGTGAGAGGGAAGGTGAAGCCGGGAGATAATCCGATGCTGCTCAAAAGGCTGTATATTTTACGCACGGATTCGCTGGAAACGATGTCGCGGCTGATCAGCAACCAGCCGCAGGGATAAGGACTATCAGGCAACCTGTACCGGAATAGCTTTCGCGGTGCGCTTCATTTCGTTGTCGCCTTCAAAATAGGCCACTTTCGGACGCCATGTACGCGCTTCTTCATCAGACATGGTGACGAAGCTGGCGATAATCACAATGTCGCCAACTTCAGCACAGTGCGCCGCCGCACCGTTCACCGAGATGATTCTGGAGCCGCGTTCAGCCGCAATCGCATAGGTTGAGAAACGTTTCCCATTGGTCACGTTCCAGATATCAATCGCTTCGTTTTCCAGAATACCGGAGGCATCAAGGAAATCCTGGTCAATGGCACAAGAACCTTCGTAGTGCAGGTCCGCCTGCGTGACTTTTACGCGGTGGAGCTTGCCTTGCAGCATGGTGCGAATCATAACTTCTTTACCCTGTCGTTTACCTTGGCTAAGCAGGCGCTTGTGGCCTGCTTTGGAAATTCTCAGGCAGTATTGCCCGATTTTTAACTCCTGTCTACTGGGCTAATGTAACGCTTTGATTATCGATCAGACGCGCCTGACCCAGCCAGGCGGCGGCCAGAATCACTGCGCGTTTGCTGGTTTCCGTCAGCTCCTGCAGCGTGTCGGCATCACGGATTTGAATGTCGTCGGCACGGAAGCCTTTTTCATTCAGTTCCTGTTCGGCAATGGCAATAATCTCTTGCAGCTCACGATTACCCGCAATCAGTTTTTCAGCGATGCTATTCATCACGTTGTATAGACCCGGCGCAATTTTGCGCTGCTCTGCGGTCAGATAAGCGTTACGTGAGCTGAGCGCCAGACCGTCTTTAGCGCGAATAATCGGCACGCCGACGATCTCAATGTCATAACTCATATCCGCCACCATTTTGCGGATCAGCGCCAGTTGCTGGAAATCCTTCTCGCCAAAGCAGGCGATATCCGGCTGGATCAGGTTGAACAGCTTGCTGACGATAGTCGAGACGCCGCGGAAGTGGCCCGGACGGCTGGCGCCTTCCAGCATGGTGGAGAGGCCGGGAACATCAACGTACGTCTGGCCTTCCAGCCCCTGTGGGTAGATTTCCTCAACGGCTGGCGCAAAGACATAATCGACTTTGCGTTTGTTCAGCTTTTCACAATCTTCCTGCAGCGTGCGCGGATAACGCACCAGATCGTCCGGCCGATCAAACTGCATCGGATTGACGAAAATGCTGACGATCACCACATCAGCCCGGGCTTTTGCCTCATCGACCAGCCTCATATGGCCGTCGTGCAGGTTGCCCATGGTGGGAACCAGTGCGACGCGTTTACCTTCCTGACGCAGACGACGAATATGCTGGCGCAGCAGCGGCAGGGTTTCAATGATTAGCACAACAAAACTCCTTGAGTTGCTTGATGATCCTGCCCGATGGCGTTGCGCTTATCAGGCCTACATCCGTTGAGGATCTGTAGGCCGGATAAGACGCGTCGCGTCGCCATCCGGCACGGTCAGAAAAATTAGTGAAAGCTGTGTTCTTCGCCCGGATAAACGCCGGACTCCACTTCAGCCATATACTGCTGTACGGCGGCGCGCATGTCGCCTGCTTCAGCAAGGAAATTTTTCGCGAATTTGGGAATATGGCCGCCGGTGATGCCAAACGCATCGTGCATCACCAGGATCTGACCGTCGGTGACGTTGCCCGCGCCGATGCCGATCACCGGAATCGACAGCGCTTCCGTGACGCGCTTCGCCAGCTCAACCGGCACGCACTCCAGCACCAGCAGTTGAGCGCCAGCGGCTTCTAAAGCCAGCGCGTCATCCAGCAGCACTTGTCCTGCATCTCCACGGCCCTGAATTTTATAGCCGCCGAAGATATTCACCGACTGGGGCGTTAACCCCAGATGACCACAAACCGGCACGGCACGTTCGGTGAGCATTTTCACCGTATCAACCAGCCAGGCGCCGCCTTCAATTTTGACCATATTGGCCCCCGCACGCATCACGATAGCCGCGTTTTCACATGCCTGTTCCGGGGTGGCGTAAGCCATAAACGGCAGGTCGGAGAGCAATAGACAGTTGGGCGCGCCACGTCGCACGGCACGAGTGTGGTAAGCGATATCTTCCACGGTGACCGGCAGGGTGGAGTCGTGCCCCTGAATCGTCATGCCCAGTGAGTCGCCAACCAGCATCACATTGATACCTTCGTCGGCAAATAACTTAGCGAAGCTGTAGTCGTAGGCGGTAATTGTCGCGAAGCGTTTTTTCTCTTGCTTGCATTTCTGCAGCAGTGAAATAGTGGTGGGTTTCATAACGTTTCCTGATGGTAAAAGTTATATTTCCCGGCATTCTAACAGTCATATTCAGGGGGGCAATTGATTTAAGCAATCGTTTGGCGCTAAAGCAGTAAACGCTAAAGGGGAGGCGATGTTTTACCAGTGGGCGGGTTTTGCAGCACCAAGATGGGTGAGATGCTGATGCAGGCTGATACCATCCGGAAAGATCAGATCAGGAGCGATTTCGAATAACGGCCACAGCATAAAACCGCGGTTTTTCATGTCGTAGTGCGGCACGGTCAGACGGTCGGTGTTAATGACTTCATCGCCAAACAGCATAATGTCGAGATCCAGCGTGCGTGGCCCCCAGCGTTCGGCCTTGCGCACCCGGCCCTGTTGCAGCTCAATGCGCTGGGTATGGTTAAGCAATTCTTCGGGGGCGAGGGCGGTATCCAGCGCCACCGCGGCGTTCAGGTAGTCCGGCTGATCCTGTGGACCAAGCGGCGGCGTGCGGTAAAACGAAGACACCGTGACGATACGGCTATCGGGAATGTCGGCGATAGCCTTCAGGGCGGCATTGACCTGCTCCAGCGGAGAGGCCAGATTACTGCCAAGCGCGATATACGCGATCGTCATACGGAGCCCTCGCGGCGCGGCGCGCGTTTGCGCGGACGTGAACGGCGGCGGCGTGGAGCAGGATCGTCGTCCAGCTCGTTGAGCATCCCTTTTTGTTCTGGCGGCGCGGAAGCCTGAAACTCGGCCCACCACTGCGCCAGACGTTGCAGTTCAGTATTATTTTCCACCTGAGCGCGCAGCTCCAGCAAATCAAACGCGGCGCGGAATTTGGGATGTTCCATCAGCTTCCAGGCGCGTTTGCCCTGACGACGGGACATGCGTAACTGAAGCTGCCAAATATCACGGGTAAGCGTGGTAAGGCGTTTCGGGATCGCCAGTGAACGGCAGGCCTCATCCAGCACATCATTCATGGCCAGCGCGAAAGCGTCGTAATAGGCCAGACCGCTCTCCTGAGCGATTTTTTGCGCCATCTCCAGCAGCGGATACCAGAACATGGCGGCAAACAAAAATGCCGGATTAACGCGCATCTCGTTACGGATGCGGTTATCCGTATTCTTCAACACCTGCGCAATGATGCGTTCCATTGCGCTGTCGCCGTTTTCGGTGAAATAACGCGTAATGGTAGGAAACAACGGCTGGAAGAGGTGGTATTCCCGCAGTTGTTGATAGGTTTCGTAACCGTTCCCCGCCTGCAACAGCTTCAGCGACTCTTCGAACAGGCGCGCGGGAGGAATGTCGTTTAGCAAGGTTGCCAGACGCGGGATTGGCTCAGCCGTTTCAGGGCTGATACGCATATTGAGCTTCGCAGCGAAACGCACGGCGCGCAGCATTCGAACCGGATCTTCGCGGTAGCGCGTTTCCGGATTGCCGATCAGGCGAATCACGCCTTCTTGCAGATCCTGCATCCCGCCGACGTAATCGCGCACGGTAAAATCCGCCACGCTGTAGTAAAGGCTGTTGATGGTGAAATCGCGGCGCTGGGCATCTTCTTCGATAGAGCCGAAGATGTTGTCGCGCAGCAGCATACCGTTTTGCCCACGCTGGGAGGTCGTACGGTCGCTTTCACTGCCTTCATGATGACCACGAAACGTTGCCACTTCGATAATTTCCGGGCCAAACATCACGTGAGCCAGGCGGAAACGACGTCCCACCAGACGGCAATTGCGGAATAATTTCCGTACCTGATCCGGTGTTGCGTTGGTAGTCACGTCGAAATCCTTCGGCTTTTTGCCGAGCAGGAGATCGCGGACGCCGCCGCCGACCAGGTAGGCTTCATAGCCCGCTTTGTTCAGCCTGTACAGTACCTTGAGGGCATTTTCACTGATATCTTTGCGGGAGATAGCGTGCTGTTCACGCGGGATAATCGTCATATATGGACGGGCGACGGCTTGTTCTGCCTCGCTCTCCTCGCGGCTTAACACCTTACGGCAAAAATTAGCGACTCGGGTAAAAATAGCGCACCTCGGTAGTGTCATACATTAATAAGATCAACTTACTCTATGTCTTTCGCATTACGGCAGACGGGCGTAAGAGAGCAACGCGACCTGGGCTGTAAGCATCATTAACGCCGCAGCAATGCGAAAGACGATGAGCAAAAATAGCGGCTAATCATAGCTCAGCGAGACGCATTTGAGAATGCCGGATTTACATTAGCCGATGTGGGTACGGCTGTAAGCCTCCAGTGCGCCACTGCAAAGCGCAGCAACTCCTCAACAGACATCTCCTGCCACGCTACGACGTCGCGTTGGCCTAAAAAGCGCAATGCCTGGACCAGTACCGGGCGCGGATCGCCTGTCGCAAGCGCAGGGGCATGATTTTGCTTGGAAAGTTTAGCGCCTTGTTCGTTGAGCGCCAGCGGAAGGTGCACGTAGCCTGGCGCACGCCAGCCAAACTGTTTATACAGCGAAAGTTGTCGGACAGTGGGTTCGATTAAATCTGCGCCGCGGACGATCTCCGTCACCCCCTGAAAATGATCGTCGACCACCACGGCCAGATTATAAGCAAACAGTCCGTCGCGGCGGTGGATAATAAAATCTTCGCTCGCCAGCTGTGGGTCAGCCTGGATGTCGCCGCGCAAGGCATCATGGAAATGCATCACCGGATGCTGCTGTTTAATTCTGACGGCGGCATTCTCCGGCCCGTGGCATAACGTCCGACAATGGCCGTCGTAAATACCGCCCAGACGCTGAATGCGCGAGCGGGGGCAAGTGCAGTAGTAGCTCAGTCCCTGCTCGTGAAGCCAGGCCAGCGCCTCGCGATAAGCCTCATGACGCTGTGATTGCCATAAGACCTCGCCATCCCAGTGCAGGCCGTAATGTTCCAGCTGGCGCAGAATGGTCGCTGCGGCACCGGGAACTTCACGTGGGGGGTCGATATCCTCGATGCGAACGCGCCAAATTCCGCGTTGCGCACGGGCTTGTAGATAGCTGCCGAGGGCGGCGATTAACGAGCCGAAATGCAGTTCGCCGGATGGCGACGGCGCGAAACGGCCAATATAGTGTGAGTCAGTCATGCTGCGGGCAATAAAGAATAAGGCGGGAAAACTCCCGCCTGTCATAAATAGGGTAGAAACGAACGGGATTAACCCGCCATCTGTTTTTCGCGAATTTCAGCCAGCGTTTTGCAGTCGATGCACAGATCGGCTGTTGGACGCGCTTCCAGGCGGCGGATACCAATCTCCACCCCGCAGGACTCGCAATAACCGAAGTCTTCATCTTCCACTTTCTTCAGCGTCTTCTCGATCTTTTTGATCAGTTTGCGCTCACGGTCACGATTACGTAACTCCAGGCTAAACTCCTCTTCCTGCGCGGCGCGATCGACCGGATCGGGGAAGTTGGCGGCTTCGTCCTGCATGTGCGTCACAGTGCGATCGACTTCATCCCGGAGTTGATTACGCCATGCTTCAAGAATACGCTTGAAGTGCGATAGCTGGGCTTCGTTCATATACTCTTCGCCCGGTTTCTCCTGGTACGGCTCCACCCCAGCGATGGCGAGAATACTCAGGGACGATGTTTTACGGTTTTGCCCTTCTTGCATGTTGCTTCTCCTTAACACGCACTATCGATCCCCATGTTCGGGGGAAAATCAGGTCGCTATAAATAGCAGATGCTTTTCCGGATAGCAATTATCTAAACGTAACACTTGACAACCCTGTGAGGAAAAGCGTATTTACGCACGCGGCCAGAATACTTAATAATCAGGCTGTTATTCCACTACAACGTTATGGGTACTGGTTCGTTCAGTTCCATTTTTTGGGCTGAAAGTTCTGCTTTATAAGCTAAAACTTCCACGCCTTTATTCTGAGCCTCGCTCAATAGCTGCGCGTATTTTATATCGATATGACGTGCGGGTGAAAAACGTGTAATGGCGGAGTGCAGCACCGCGAACACCACCACTGCGCGATGACCTGCCGCCGCAACGCCCATCAATTCCCGAAGATGTTTTTGCCCTCGTTCGGTGATGGCGTCGGGAAAATAACCGTTTTCTTTTTCCGCTAACGTGACCGATTTCACTTCAATATAGCAGTCCGGGCGGAAATCTGCCTGTAACATAAAATCTATACGGCTGCGCTCGGCGCCATATTTGACTTCACTTTTCAGAATATTGTACCCCGCCAGCGCCGGCAGGCGATTCTCCTGAATTGCTTCTTTCGTTAGCTGGTTCGCCCGCAGCGTATTCACGCAAATGAATGCGCCGGATTGCGTTTCAGTCAATTCCCAGGTATGCGGATATTTGCGTTTAGTATTTTCTGATGTCGAATACCAGACGGTATCGCCAGGCGTGGCGCAGCCGGTCATCGCGCCGGTATTAGGACAGTGCAGCGTAAGCGTTGTACCGTCAGGGGTGATCACATCGGCTAAAAAACGTTTATAGCGCTGAATCAGCGTAGCGCGTTGTAAAGGGGGTGAGAATAGCATCGACATTCCTTCATTATTATTCGCCCAGCGTCCAGCGCTGCAGCTCGGCATAGCGGGTACGGCCTTGCCCATACGAAGAGGCGTAAAGCGCAAACGACGTGACTGGAAATGACCAGCAAAAGCCCGGCGGCGGGATAGCCACCGTATGGCTGGCGTCGCGCAGCAGCGTAATATGCGGGTGAAAAGGCTGCGGGCTTTGGTAACAACCGCTGCGGGCGGCCTGCGCGCGCAGCATATTAGCCAACTGCAACAACCCGCGCGGCGGCTGGCGCATCCCCAGCCACACCACGCGCGAACGCAGCCACTGACCGGCGTCATCCAGATGTAGCGTAAAGCCCGGCTGGCGAATTCGTCCGGCCAGTTGCGCAAGCGCGCGCTGCTTATCGCTACTGACGTCGCCTAAAAAGGCCAGCGTCAGGTGTAGGTTCGCCGCTGCGACGGGGCGTCCGTCTTCAGACGCAAAATGGGCGGCGCGCCAGGCGATAATTTGCGCGCGCGCGTCGTCGGGTAAGTCAATCGCAAAAAACAGCCGTTTTGGCTCAGACATAGGGATACTCGGTTATGGATTAACACGATGCTACAATGCGGCGCAAAGAAAGTTAACCCCGTGGAGCCGTTTGTGACGTCATTGCCCGTTGCCGCCGTATTGCCTGAATTGTTGACAGCCCTAAAAACCGCGCCGCAGGTTTTGTTGTCCGCGCCTACCGGGGCGGGGAAATCCACCTGGCTGCCGTTGCAACTCCTGCAACAGGGGCCGGTTGCTGGAAAAATCCTCCTGCTTGAACCGCGTCGTCTGGCGGCGCGTAATGTCGCGCAGCGTCTGGCGGAAGCGTTGAATGAAAAGCCTGGCGAAACGGTAGGTTACCGGATGCGCGCGCAAAGCTGCGTGGGGCCGCGTACCCGGCTGGAAGTGGTGACCGAAGGCGTATTGACCAGAATGATTCAGCGCGATCCCGAATTACGCGGCGTGGGGCTGGTGATACTGGATGAATTTCATGAGCGCAGTTTACAGGCGGATTTAGCGTTAGCGCTGTTGCTGGATATCCAGCAAGGGCTCCGTGACGATCTCAGGCTGTTAATCATGTCTGCGACGCTGGATAACGACAGGCTTTGTCAGCGACTGCCTGATGCGCCGACGATCGTCTCGGAGGGGCGCGCGTTCCCGGTGGAGCGATGTTATCAGCCGCTCGCGACGCATTTGCGTTTTGATGAAGCCGTCGCGATGGCGACAGCGGAACTGTTGCGCAATGAAAACGGTTCGCTGCTGCTATTTTTACCCGGCGTAGGCGAAATACAGCGCGTTCATGAACATCTGGCGTCGCGGGTAGGCAGCGATGTCCTGCTTTGTCCGCTGTATGGCGCATTGTCTCTGGAAGCGCAACGCAAAGCGATTGTTCCCGCACCCGCCGGGATGCGTAAAGTGGTATTGGCGACTAACATTGCCGAAACCAGTTTGACGATTGAAGGGATTCGTCTGGTCGTCGATAGCGCTCAGGAGCGCGTGGCGCGATTTGACGCGCGAACGGGACTGACGCGGCTGGTTACGCAGCGTATCAGTCAGGCATCAATGACGCAGCGCGCGGGGCGCGCCGGACGACTGGCGCCGGGTATCTGTTTACATCTGCTGGCCAAAGAACAGGCGGAGCGGGCGGCGGCGCAAAGCGATCCGGAAATCTTACACAGCGACCTTTCCGGTTTATTGATGGAGGTGTTGCAGTGGGGATGTCACGATCCGGCATCGCTTTTCTGGCTGGACAGGCCGCCGGAGGTGAATCTTCAGGCCGCCCGCTGTTTATTATTGATGTTAGGCGCGCTGGAGGGCGAGCGGTTAAGCGCGCGGGGCCGGAAAATGGCGGCAACAGGTAACGATCCGCGCCTGGCGGCGATGTTAGTCAACGCTGGCGAGGGCGATAGCGCCGCCACTGCCGCCATGCTCGCGGCCATCCTTGAGGACCCGCCGCGCGGCGGCGGTGCGGATTTAAGCGTAGTATTTTCGCGGCGACAGCCGGGCTGGCAGCAGCGTAGCCAGCAGCTTTTAAAACGGCTGCAGGTGCGTAATGGCGAGCCGGATAGCGCGCTTATTATGCCGCTGTTGGCCAGAGCGTTTAGCGACCGCATCGCGCGGCGTCGTGGTCAGGAAGGGCGCTATCAGTTAGCCAATGGTATGGGCGCGATGTTAGATGCGGATGACGCGTTGGGACGTCATGAATGGCTGATCGCGCCGCTGTTACTGCAAGGTAGCGCCTCGCCGGACGCCCGAATATTGTTGGCGCAGCCGCTGGATATTGCCTCGCTGATTCAGGCGTGTCCTGATTTACTGCGCCAGTCCGACACGGTTGAATGGGACGAGGCGCAGGGAACGTTGAAAGCATGGCGCAGAATGCGTATTGGACAGTTGACGGTTAGCGTTCAGCCACTGGCGAAGCCGTCTGAAGAGGAGCTTCATCAGGCGATGCTGAACGGCATCCGCGATAAAGGTCTGTCCGTCCTTAACTGGACGCCGGAAGCGGAGCAGTTCCGTCTGCGTCTGCACTGTGCGGCGAAATGGCTGCCGGAATATGACTGGCCTGCCGTGGATGAGGCGTCGCTGCTGGCGACTCTGGAAAATTGGTTGCTGCCGCACATGACAGGCGTACAGTCGTTACGGAGTCTGAAATCTCTGAATGTGACTCAGGCGTTACGGGGACTGCTTGACTATGCCATGTTGCAACGTCTGGATAGTGAACTGCCTGGGCATTACACTGTGCCGACGGGAAGCCGAATAACGATTCGTTATCATGAAGATAACTCGCCCGCGCTGGCGGTCAGAATGCAGGAAATGTTTGGCGAAGCGAAGACCCCAACCATCGCTCAGGGCCGCGTGCCGCTGGTGCTGGAACTGCTTTCGCCAGCGCAGCGACCGCTACAGATTACGCGCGATTTAAGCGCTTTCTGGCAGGGGGCGTATCGCGAAGTGCAAAAAGAGATGAAGGGCCGTTACCCCAAACATGTCTGGCCGGACGATCCGGCGAATACGGCCCCAACGCAGCGCACGAAGAAGTATTCGTGACGTGTTATACGTTGCCTCCAGGCCAGATAAGGCGTTAATCGCCATCCGGCAAAAGGGTAAATTGAGAGATTTCTTCTTCTGTCGTCTGGCGGAAGAATAGAGAATCGGGCCTTTGCGCCTGTATGTTGCGGAGAAAAAGCATGGCGGGGAATGACCGCGAGCCGATTGGACGTAAGGGGAAACCGTCACGTCCTGTGAAACAAAAGGTGAGCCGTCGTCGGCAGCATGACGACGATTATGATGATGACTATGAGGATGAAGAACCGATGCCGCGTAAAGGTAAGGGCAAAGGGCGTAAGCCTCGTGGCAAGCGTGGCTGGCTGTGGCTATTGCTAAAACTGTTTATCGTTTTTGTGGTGCTGTTCGCCATTTACGGCGTCTATCTGGATCAAAAAATCCGCAGCCGTATCGATGGCAAGGTCTGGCAGCTTCCGGCGGCGGTATATGGCCGGATGGTGAACCTTGAGCCAGACATGCCTGTCAGCAAAAACGAGATGGTAAAATTGCTGGAAGCGACGCAGTATCGTCTGGTGACGAAGATGACCCGTCCCGGCGAATTTACCGTGCAGGCCAATAGCATTGAGATGATCCGTCGTCCGTTTGACTTCCCGGACAGCAAAGAAGGGCAGGTGCGCGCGCGGCTGACGTTCAGTGACGGGCGTCTGGAAACCATCGTCAATCTGGATAACAACCGCCAGTTTGGCTTCTTCCGTCTCGATCCGCGGCTTATCACCATGCTTTCTTCGCCAAATGGCGAGCAGCGTTTATTCGTCCCGCGCAGCGGTTTCCCGGATCTGCTGGTCGATACGCTGTTGGCGACGGAAGACCGTCATTTCTATGAGCATGATGGCATTAGTCTTTACTCTATCGGGCGTGCGGTGCTGGCCAACCTGACGGCGGGACGCACGGTGCAGGGGGCCAGTACGCTGACCCAGCAGCTAGTGAAGAACCTGTTCCTCTCCAGCGAAAGATCATACTGGCGTAAAGCGAATGAAGCCTACATGGCGCTGATCATGGATGCCCGTTACAGTAAAGATCGTATTCTTGAGCTGTACATGAACGAGGTCTACCTCGGTCAAAGCGGGGACAATGAAATTCGCGGTTTTCCGCTGGCGAGCCTGTATTACTTTGGTCGTCCGGTAGAGGAACTGAGCCTCGATCAGCAGGCGTTACTGGTGGGGATGGTAAAAGGGGCGTCGATTTATAACCCGTGGCGCAACCCGAAACTGGCGCTGGAGCGTCGTAACCTGGTGTTACGCCTGTTACAGCAGCAGAAAATCATCGATCAGGAACTCTATGACATGCTGAGCGCGCGTCCGCTTGGCGTACAGCCGCGCGGCGGCGTTATTTCACCGCAGCCAGCGTTTATGCAGATGGTTCGTCAGGAACTGCAGGCGAAGCTGGGGGATAAAATTAAAGATCTCTCCGGCGTGAAGATCTTCACCACCTTTGACTCCGTGGCGCAGGATGCCGCAGAAAAAGCCGTTGTCGAAGGTATTCCGGCGTTGAAGAAGCAGCGTAAATTGAGCGATCTGGAAACCGCGATGGTGGTGGTGGATCGCTTTAGCGGCGAGGTGCGCGCGATGGTTGGCGGGGCGGAGCCGCAGTATGCCGGCTATAACCGTGCCATGCAGGCGCGCCGTTCCATCGGGTCGCTGGCGAAACCGGCGACCTATCTGACCGCGTTAAGTCAGCCGAACTTATACCGTCTGAACACCTGGATTGCCGATGCGCCGATTTCTCTGCGCCAGCCGAATGGTCAGGTCTGGTCGCCGCAGAACGACGATCGTCGCTACAGCGAAAGCGGGAAAGTGATGCTGGTGGATGCGTTAACTCGCTCAATGAACGTACCGACGGTCAATCTGGGGATGGCGTTAGGTTTACCGGCGGTAACCGATACTTGGACGAAGCTCGGCGTGCCGAAAGATCAGCTCAATCCGGTTCCGGCTATGCTGTTAGGAGCGCTGAACCTGACGCCGATCGAAGTGGCGCAGGCGTTCCAGACTATCGCCAGCGGCGGAAATCGCGCGCCGTTATCAGCGCTGCGTTCAGTTATTGCGGAAGATGGTAAAGTGCTGTACCAAAGTTATCCGCAAGCTGAACGCGCTGTACCGGCACAGGCGGCTTACCTGACGCTCTGGACAATGCAGCAGGTCGTCCAGCGTGGTACGGGGCGTCAGCTTGGCGCGAAATATCCGGGTCTGCATCTGGCGGGTAAAACCGGGACGACAAACAACAATGTCGATACCTGGTTTGCCGGTATCGACGGCAGCCAGGTGACTATCACCTGGGTAGGCCGTGATAACAACCAGCCGACGAAATTGTACGGCGCCAGCGGCGCGATGGCGATTTACCAGCGCTATCTGGCGAACCAGACGCCGACGCCTTTAGTTCTGACGCCGCCGGAAGATGTGGTGGATATGGGCGTTGATTACGACGGTAATTTTGTCTGTAGCGGCGGTATGCGCACTCTGCCGGTCTGGACGGACGATCCAAATACGCTGTGCCAGCAGGGCGAGATGATGCAGCAGCAACAGCAGCCGTCAGGCAATCCGTTCGATCAGTCGTCTCAGCCGCAGCAGCCTGCGCAGCAACAGCCGCCGAAAGAAGAGAAGAGCGACGGCGTTGCCGGCTGGATTAAGGAGATGTTCGGCGGCAATTAATCACGGTAATAGTACCGGGTGGCGCTGTGCTTACCCGGTCTACACCGTTACGACCCCATTATGTGCGACGTAGGCCGAATAAGGCGCTTACGTCGCCATCCGGCAAATCCCCTATAAATAACATTTCAGTCTAATTTATTAACCCTTCCTTTTCATCTGGTTATTTCTTAACCCCTTAGTTTTCGTAGGGCCGCGTATCGCTTGCCATTGCGACGATATTTCGCCTATCATGCTGTGGTTATAATAATAATTATCGTTTACGTTATCATTCACTTTCATCAGAGATATACCAATGGCGCGTCTTAAAACTGCTCAGCCAAACTCCTCACTGCGTAAAATCGCAGTTGTAGTAGCCACAGCGGTTAGCGGCATGTCTGTCTATGCACAGGCGGCGGTTCAACCGAAAGAAGAAACCATTACCGTAACCGCAGCGCCTGCCGCGCAGGAAAGTGCCTGGGGACCGGCTCCGACCATCGCCGCGAAGCGTTCCGCCACTACCACCAAAACTGATACACCTATCGAAAAAACGCCACAGTCGGTTTCGGTGGTCACTAACGAAGAGATGCAGATGCATCAATTCCAGTCAGTAAAAGAAGCGTTGGGTTACACGCCGGGCGTAACGGTAAGCAGTCGCGGCGCTTCCAATACCTATGACTTCGTGATTATCCGTGGCTTCTCTTCCGTCGGCCTGAGCCAGAATAACTATCTGGATGGCCTGAAATTGCAGGGTAACTTCTACAACGATGCGGTTATTGATCCCTACATGCTTGAGCGTGTTGAGTTGATGCGTGGCCCAACGTCCGTTCTCTACGGTAAGAGCAACCCGGGCGGTATCATTTCGATGGTTAGCAAGCGGCCGACTACTGAGCCGCTGAAAGAAATTCAATTCAAAATGGGGACGGACAATTTGTTCCAGACCGGTTTTGATCTTAGTGATTCCCTGGATGACAACGGTGAGTTCTCATATCGTCTGACGGGGCTGGCGCGTTCGACAAATGAGCAGCAAAAGAGTTCTGAGTCGCAGCGCTATGCGATTGCGCCCTCTTTTACCTGGCGTCCTGATGAGAAAACGAATTTTACGTTCCTTTCTTATTTCCAGAACGAACCAGAGACCGGCTACTACGGCTGGCTGCCGAAAGAGGGAACGGTTGAACCGTTACCGAATGGTAAACGCTTGCCGACAGATTTCAATGAAGGGGCGTCAAACAATACCTATTCTCGTAACGAGAAAATGGTGGGATACAGTTTCGAGCATGGCTTCAACGACACTTTTACCGTGCGCCAGAATTTACGTTTTGTCGAAATGAAAACCGCGCAAAAAAGCGTCTATGGCACGGGGATTGCGGCGGACGGCCATACGCTTAACCGCGGTACTATCGTTGACAACGAGCGTTTACAGAATTTCAGCGTAGATACACAACTGGAAAGTAAATTCGCGACCGGCGATATTGATCATACGTTGCTGACGGGTGTCGATTTCATGCGTATGCGTAATGATATTAACGCGACGTTTGGTAGCGCGCCGTCAATCGATCTCTATAACAATTACCATCCTGAATACTTTGCTTTCGGCGGCGCTGAGCCGTACCAGATGAACGAAAGTAAACAAACAGGCCTCTATGTTCAGGATCAGGCGGAATGGAATAAGTGGGTATTTACTCTCGGCGGCCGCTATGACTGGTCTAAACAAGCGACAACGGTGCGTCAGAATTCCACTACGCCGACAGAAGGATATATTGAACGTAATGACCACCAGTTCACCTGGCGCGGTGGCGTAAACTACGTATTCGATAATGGAATTTCACCTTACTTCAGCTATAGCCAATCTTTCGAGCCAAGCGCCTTCGATTTGTGGAGCACCCCACGCGTTTCTTACAAGCCGTCAAAAGGCGAGCAATATGAAGCAGGGGTGAAATATGTACCGAAAGACATGCCGGTTGTTGTTACGGGTGCCGTTTATCAGCTGACCAAAACCAATAACCTGACCGCCGATCCAACCAACCCATTAGCGCAGGTGCCGGCAGGCGAAATTCGTACGCGAGGTGTAGAGCTGGAAGCCAAAGCAGCATTGACGGCTAACATCAATATGACGGCGTCTTACACTTATACTGATGCTGAATACACGAAAGACACTAATCTGAAAGGGAATACGCCAGAGCAGGTGCCTGAACACATGGCGTCGTTGTGGGGCGATTACACCTTCAACGAAGGTCCGTTGTCAGGTTTAACGCTGGGAACAGGCGGTCGTTTTATTGGTTCCAGTTACGGCGATCCGGCTAATAGCTTCAAGGTAGGCAGCGCAGCGGTGATGGATGCGGTCGTCAAGTACGATCTGGCGCGTTTTGGTATGGCGGGCTCCAGCATTGCGGTTAACGTTAATAATCTGCTCGACCGCGAATACGTCGCCAGCTGCTTCCAGACCTACGGCTGTTTCTGGGGCGCAGAACGTCAGGTCGTTGCAACGGCAACCTTCCGTTTCTAATTTCTTTTTGGGCACGGCTTGCCGTGCCCGTTTTACAAGTTGGCTGCGATGCAGGAAAACCACATTCATTCCGATACCACCTTTGCGCTGCGAAGCGTCGCCTTTCGTGTGCCGGGCCGCACGCTTTTACACCCTCTCTCGTTAACGTTTCCCGCAGGTCGCGTCACCGGACTTATCGGTCATAATGGTTCCGGTAAATCCACGCTGTTAAAAATGCTGGGCCGCCATCAGCCGCCTTCCGAAGGGGATATTCTGCTCGACAATCAGCCGCTGGCGAGCTGGAGCAGCAAGGCGTTTGCCCGCAAAGTTGCCTATCTGCCTCAACAATTGCCACAGGCGGAAGGAATGACGGTGCGCGAACTGGTGGCGATTGGCCGCTATCCGTGGCACGGCGCGCTGGGACGCTTTGGCGTCGCGGACCGGGAAAAAGTAGACGAGGCGATTACGCTGGTCGGCTTAAAACCGCTGGCGCATCGTCTGGTAGACAGTCTTTCCGGCGGTGAACGCCAGCGCGCGTGGATTGCCATGCTGGTCGCGCAGGATAGCCGTTGTCTTCTGCTGGATGAGCCGACGTCAGCGCTGGATATCGCCCATCAGGTGGACGTGCTGGCGCTGGTGCATCGTTTAAGCCAGCAGCGCGGGCTGACGGTGGTTGCGGTGCTGCACGATATCAACATGGCGGCCCGCTACTGTGATTATTTAGTCGCGCTACGCGGCGGTGAAATGATTGCGCAAGGAACGCCTGCGGAACTGATGCGCAGTGACACGCTGGAACAGATTTACGGTATCCCGATGGGTATCCTTCCGCATCCGGCGGGCGCGGCACCTGTGAGTTTTGTGTATTAATGCGTGATTTATATCCTCTGACTCGCCGCCGTTTATTAACGGCGATGGCGCTCTCGCCGCTGCTGTGGCAAATGAATACGGCGCAGGCTGCCGCTATCGATCCCCGCCGGATTGTGGCGCTGGAGTGGCTGCCGGTTGAGCTGCTGCTGGCGCTCGGTATTACGCCGTATGGCGTGGCGGACGTGCCAAATTATAAGCTGTGGGTTAGCGAACCGCCGTTGCCGGATTCGGTGATTGATGTGGGTCTTCGCACTGAACCCAATCTCGAACTGCTGACGGAGATGAAGCCGTCGTTTATGGTCTGGTCGGCAGGCTACGGACCCTCGCCGGAGAAACTGGCGCGGATCGCGCCGGGGCGCGGGTTCGATTTTAGCGACGGCAAAAAGCCGCTGGCGGTGGCCCGACGCTCGCTGGTTGAACTGGCGCAGACGCTGAATCTGGAAGCTGCGGCAGAAAAACATCTGGCGCAATACGATCGCTTCATCGCCAGCCAGAAGCCGCATTTTATCCGCCGCGGGGGGCGTCCGTTACTGATGACGACGCTTATCGATCCGCGGCATATGCTGGTGCTCGGCCCGAATTGCCTGTTCCAGGAGGTGCTGGACGAGTATGGCATTGTCAATGCCTGGCAGGGTGAAACCAACTTTTGGGGCAGTACGGCGGTTAGCATCGATCGGCTGGCGATGTATAAAGAAGCGGATGTGATCTGCTTCGATCACGGGAATAACACCGATATGAACGCGCTGATGGCAACGCCGCTGTGGCAGGCCATGCCGTTTGTCCGCGCCGGGCGCTTTCACCGGGTGCCCGCCGTTTGGTTCTATGGCGCGACCCTCTCCACGATGCACTTTGTCCGCATCCTGAATAACGTGTTGGGAGGCAAAGCGTGAGCAGAAAACGTGAAATGCCGGATGGCGGCGCGAAAAGCGTCTTATCCGACCTACGGTTCGGGCGCTTTGTAGGCCGGATAAGGCGAAGCCGCCATCCGGCGTTGCTGTTATTGGCGCTGTTTGTTGCCGCCTGCTGGCTGACATGGGTTAACTTCTCCGTTGCGCTACCGCGCAGCCAGTGGCAACAGGCTATCTGGTCACCGGATATCGACATCATTGAGCAGATGATTTTTCATTACAGCCTGCTGCCAAGACTGGCGATTTCGCTACTGGTGGGCGCGGGACTTGGGCTGGTAGGCGTCCTGTTCCAGCAAGTATTACGTAACCCGCTGGCGGAACCGACCACGCTGGGTGTGGCGACCGGCGCGCTATTGGGGATCACGGTGACTACGCTTTGGACGATTCCCGGCGCGCTGGCCACGCAGTTTGCCGCCCTGACGGGAGCCTGCATTGTCGGCGCGCTGGTGTTCGGCGTGGCGTGGGGCAAACGCCTGTCGCCAGTGACCCTGATCCTCGCCGGGCTGGTGGTTAGCCTCTATTGTGGCGCAATCAACCAGTTACTGGTGATTTTCCACCACGATCAGTTGCAAAGCATGTTTTTATGGAGCACCGGAACGCTAACGCAAACCGACTGGAGCGGCGTGCAGCGTCTGTGGCCGCAGTTGCTGGGCGGTGTGATGCTCACGTTATTGTTGTTACGCCCGATGACGCTGATGGGGCTGGATGACGGCGTTGCGCGTAATCTGGGTCTGGCGCTGTCGTTAGCGCGTCTGGCGGCGCTGTCGCTGGCGATTGTGTTGAGCGCTCTGCTGGTCAACGCGGTGGGCATTATCGGTTTTATCGGCCTGTTTGCGCCGCTGCTGGCGAAAATGCTTGGCGCAAGACGTCTGCTGGCGCGCCTGATGCTGGCGCCGCTCATTGGGGCGCTTATTTTGTGGCTATCCGATCAGATTATCCTTTGGCTAACCCGCGTATGGATGGAGGTTTCCACCGGGTCAGTGACGGCGTTAATCGGCGCGCCGCTGCTCCTGTGGCTGCTGCCGCGGCTTAAAAGCATGAGCGCGCCGGATATGAACGCCAGCGATCGTGTGGCGGCGGAACGTCGGCACGTTCTTGCTTTTGCCGTTGCCGGTGGCGCGCTCCTGCTGCTGGCAACATGGGGCGCGCTCTCTTTTGGTCGCGACGCGCACGGCTGGACGTGGGCGAGCGGAACGCTGCTTGAAGAACTGATGCCGTGGCGCTGGCCGCGGATACTGGCGGCGTTAATGGCGGGCGTCATGCTGGCGGTGGCGGGCTGCATTATTCAGCGTCTGACCGGTAATCCAATGGCCAGTCCGGAAGTGCTGGGGATCAGTTCCGGAGCCGCGTTTGGCGTGGTGTTGATGCTGTTTTTGGTGCCGGGGAATGCTTTCGGTTGGCTACTGCCTGCCGGAAGCCTGGGCGCGGCGGCGACACTGCTGATTATTATGTTAGCCGCCGGGCGCGGCGGTTTCTCGCCGCAACGGATGTTGCTGGCGGGGATGGCGCTCAGCACCGCGTTTACCATGCTGCTAATGATGCTCCAGGCGAGCGGCGACCCGCGGATGGCGGAAGTGTTGACCTGGATCGCAGGATCTACCTATAACGCCACTGGCGGGCAGGTTACGCGAACCGCGATCGTGATGGTGATTTTGCTGGCCATTGTGCCGTTGTGTCGCCGCTGGTTAACGATTTTGCCACTGGGCGGCGATGCCGCGCGCGCGGTGGGCATGGCGCTTACGCCGTCGCGTATCGCGCTGCTGGCGCTGGCGGCGTGTTTGACGGCAACCGCGACGATGACCATTGGGCCGCTGAGTTTCGTTGGACTGATGGCGCCGCATATTGCGCGGATGCTCGGTTTTCGCCGGACGATGCCGCATATGGTCATCTCGGCGCTGGCAGGGGGCGTTTTACTGGTCTTTGCCGACTGGTGCGGCAGGATGGCGCTATTTCCGTATCAGATCCCGGCGGGACTGCTTTCAAGCTTTATTGGCGCGCCGTATTTTATCTATTTGCTACGTAAACAGAGCCGGTAAAAAAAGGCTGTGCCACATTTATGTCGGGTGGCAGCCATGCTCAACCCGACCTACAAATTACACAATATCAATATGTTGTGGCAATATTTTGTAGACCTAAAAATAGCTGAACGCTATCAGGTGCGAGAGCTGTCCTGTCACGTTTTATCGAGGGAATTCTGCTTTTATTTTCAGCAAGAAGCAGGTGTTATTTCTGTATCGATAAGTCATGTGCTATTTCAGTGGCGCGCTGCTGTCTTCTGAACAGGGTGACTAATTTCAACATATCCAGGCCCGAAACGTTGATGATAAATTGCGGCATGATCTATTCAATAATAAGAATTACCGGTTTCGGTATTAAGCCTTTTTAAATATTAAGATGTGGATGCCGCATCTTTAATGCATCTCGTAAATCAATTTTAATTTAATAATAAATTTTCATTATAAAACTTCGATAATAAAATATTATTTTTTTATCGAAGTAATAAAAAACAACTCTATTAAAATAAATTAATTGCCACGAGTAAACAAAAAAAATGTAATTTAGCATTTTTTGTTTTTTTTAATGAAATTTATACCAAAAATAAATGTTACGCGTCATTGCTATATATTCAGTACTGTAATTCTGATCTTTTTTTATTCATTTTGACATGTTTATTGCTTTTTTGGCTCTCCCGTCTTGCTTGCTTTGTTTGTTTTTTGAATGGTAAAAATATTTATTATTTAATTCTGATAATCCTTTAAATAAAAAACACTTGTCTTTGGGTTTTTAATGGAAAATACTTCACCGCGCCTAAGGGATGTTATTTATTAACGTGTTGTTTGCTTCTTTTGAATGTTGCATCGGCAATTTCATAACTCGTCATATAATATATATCTACTAATATAAACATGGGGTATTGAGTATAACTCCGTGTGAATAGCGTAAAAATACTCACCAACTTTTAATAAGGATGAAAAATGAATACAGCAGTAAAAGCTGCGGTTGCTGCCGCACTGGTTATGGGTGTTTCCAGCTTTGCCAATGCTGCAGGCAGTAATACTGGTACGGTTACTTTTACCGGTACTATTGAAGATTCACCGTGTTCAATCGTGGTTGGCGACGAACACCAGACCGTTAACTTGGGCCATATCGGTACCGGTTCTCTGATGGGCGGTAAAGAATCTTCAAAAGTCGATTTCCATATCGGTCTGGAAAACTGCGCATTCACCACTGAGAAAGAAGCGTCTACCGTTTTCTCTGCCATCGGTAACGAATCCAGCGCTAATCCGGGCAGCGTTGCGCTGATGCGTATCGGCGGCGGCGAAATGGCGGGTTCCAGCATTGTCATCGGCAACCACCTGGGTTCCGCGATCAAATTGGGCGACGCTTACAGCGAAAATCTGACGATGAACGGCAGCGTTGCGGCGGCGAAACAGACTCTTAACTTCAAAGCCTGGGTGAAAGGCGATTCCGCTGCCAGCACTATCGATACCGGCGAATTCAGCAGCACCGTAAACTTCACGATCAGCTATCTGTAAGTGAAATATCATCCTGCGGCAGTCTGCCGCAGGATAATGCTTAAAGTAAAAAAATAGATTATATATTTCAGGGATAGATTGTCTGATGGCTCACTATAAAAAATTTCGTCTGAGCACGCTTGCGGCCGTGGTGGGTATTGTTCTGGCTGTCGGTCCGGAAAATAGCTATGCGGAAGCGCCCATTCAATTTAATACCCGATTTCTTGATGTTAAAGATGATGCCAGCCTGGATCTCTCCCGTTTTTCCCGTAAAGGCTACATTATGCCGGGGAGCTATCATCTCCTGGTGCTGGTCAATCAGAGTCAAATTGCCCAGGATAATGTTATTACGTATTCCGTTGATAATAACGATCCTGATAACACCTATCCCTGTTTATCGCCTGAACTGGTATCGCTGCTGGGGTTAAAACCTGAAATAGCAGATAAAATGATCTGGATAAATGCCGGTCAGTGTCTGCAACCAGATCAACTGGAAGGGATGGAAACCCAAACGGATTTAAGCCAGTCAACGCTGACGGTGATTATTCCGCAGGCCTATCTGGAATACAGCGATGAAGAGTGGGATCCACCTTCCCGCTGGGATGAAGGGATTCCCGGCGTATTATTTGACTACAACGTTAACAGCCAGTGGCGACATGCTGAACATGATGACGGCGATGAGTATGACATCAGCGGCAACGGCACGGTGGGTGCCAACCTCGGCGCGTGGCGTTTGCGCGCGGACTGGCAGGCTAACTATCGTCACGAAAATGACAGCGAAGATAAAGACAACTTTGGCTCCAGTTCCGAACAGAACTGGGACTGGAACCGCTATTACGCCTGGCGGGCGATCCCGCAGCTCCGGGCGCAGCTAACGCTGGGCGAAGGATCGCTGGAATCCGATATTTTCGACGGCTTTAACTATGTTGGCGGCAGCCTTATCACCGACGATCAGATGTTACCGCCTAATCTGCGCGGCTACGCCCCGGATATATCAGGCGTGGCGCGCACCAACGCCAAAGTCACCGTGACCCAGCGCGGGCGGGTGATTTATGAGTCGCAGGTCCCGGCTGGGCCGTTTCGCATTCAGGATATTAATGAAACGGTATCCGGCGATCTACACGTCAAAATTGAAGAACAAAGCGGTCAGGTGCAGGAATATGACGTCAGCACCGCCTCCATTCCGTTTCTGACCCGTCCCGGCCAGGTGCGCTACAAGTTGGCAGCCGGGCGACCGCAGGACTGGGATCACAATATGGAAGGCGGCTTTTTCACCTCAGCCGAAGCCTCCTGGGGGATCGCTAACGGCTGGTCGCTGTACGGCGGTGCCATCGGTGAGCAGGATTATCAGGCGCTGGTGTTAGGACTGGGGCGCGATCTGGCGCTGCTGGGCGCGTTTTCCGTCGATGTCACCCATTCCCGTGCGACGCTGCCAGAGGGTAGCGCCTACGGCGACGGCACCATTCAGGGTAACTCGTTCCGTGCCAGCTACGCTAAAGATTTTGATGATATAGACAGCCGTCTGACGTTTGCTGGTTATCGCTTTTCCGAAGAAAACTACATGACGATGGACGAGTTTATCGATACGCATAATGACGATAACGATCGTCAGCGCACCGGCCACGATAAAGAGATGTATACCCTGACGTACAGCCAGAACTTTTCGGCAATAAACGTCAACGCCTATATCAACTACACCCATCGCACCTACTGGAATCAACCTAACCAGGACAGCTATAACCTGACGCTGTCGCACTATTTCGATGTCGGTGAGGTGCGCGGGATCAGTCTGTCGGTGAACGGTTTTCGCAACGAATATGACAATGAGCGTGATGACGGCGTGTACGTCTCGCTCAGTATTCCGTGGGGCAACAACCGCACGCTGAGCTACAACGGCTCCTTTAGCGATGACAACAACAGCAATCAGGTCGGCTATTACGAGCGCATTGACGATCGCAATAACTACCAGATCAACGCTGGTCGCGCGGATAACGGTGCGACTCTCGACGGCTACTACCGTCATCAAGCGAGCTATGCCGACATTGACGTCAGTGCGAACTATCAGGAAGGCGACTATACCTCCGGCGGGCTGAACATCCAGGGCGGCGCGACGCTGACTGCTAAAGGCGGGGCGCTGCACCGCACCAGCGTCAACGGCGGCTCGCGGCTGCTGGTGGATGTCGGCGATGAAGCGAACGTACCCATCTCCGGCTACAGCACGCCGGTATATACCAACGCGTTTGGTAAAGCCGTCATTGTCGACGTCAACGACTACTACCGCAACCAGGTGAAAATCGACATTACCCAGTTGCCGGAAGACGCGGAAGCAATCCTCTCCATCGCTCAGGCGACCCTGACGGAAGGGGCGATCGGTTATCGCCGCATGGAGGTGCTCAGCGGTAAAAAAGCCATGGCCAGTATCCGCCTGCGCGATGGCGGCACGCCGCCCTTCGGCGCAGAGGTTTACAACAGTCGCCAGCAACAGTTAGGGATCGTAGGTGAAGACGGCAGCGTTTATCTGATCGGCATTAACCCCGGCGAGCGGTTGCAGGTGACATGGGAAGGTAAAACGCAGTGTGAAGCGACGTTGCCCGATCCGCTGCCGGGCGATCTGTTTAGCGGCCTGTTGCTGCCGTGCATCGGCGACGCTTCATCACCTGAGGCAACGCAGCCCGAAGAGAAACCATTACTCCAGCTTCATACGCAGCGGCGGACGTCTTCGACGCAACCCGAAGCGCTCTCTTCTCGTTATCCAACACATTGATTCAGGAAACCGCATTCATGATGTCATTAAAACGTTATAACCTGGCCGCTGTTTTGCTGCTTTTGCTGGGCGGCTACGGTAGCGCCCAGGCCGCCATCGCGCCCGATCGTACCCGCTTGGTATTTCGCGGCGAAGATAAGTCGATAAGCGTCGATCTGAAAAACGCCAACAGCAAACTGCCCTATCTGGCGCAGTCCTGGGTGGAAGATGAGAAGGGCGTCAAAATCACCTCGCCTTTAATCGTCGTCCCACCGGTCCAGCGCATTGAGCCGTCGGCAATCGGACAGGTCAAAATTCAGGGGATGCCGGCGCTGGCGTCGCTCCCCCAGGATCGGGAAACCCTTTTTTATTACAACGTGCGCGAAATTCCGCCGCAAAGCGACAAGCCCAATACGCTGCAAATCGCCCTGCAAACGCGCATCAAAGTTTTTTACCGCCCGCAGGCGCTATCGAAAATCGATATGCAGCATCCCTGGCAATACAAGATCACCCTTCAGCGTCAGGGCAATGGCTATCAGGTGAGCAATCCGACCGGTTACTACGTGGTGTTAAGCAACGCCAGCAGCCGCATGGACGGCACACCGGCCAGAGGCTTTAGCCCATTAGTGATTGCACCAAAAAGCAACGTGACGCTGGGAGGGGACGCCAGTGAATTAGGTCACTCGCCTGTGCTGACTTACGTCAACGATTATGGCGCGCGGTTACCGCTGATTTTTAACTGTACTGACAACAGTTGTGCGGTAGATGAAGCAAAAAGCAGAAAGTCGTAACCGACAAGGAGACGCAAGATGAGGCAATGGCGGTTACGGCTGGGCACGGTAACGTGTGCGGCCATGCTGAGTGCGGTCAGTATGCCGCTGGCAGCGGGAAGTAAGACGGTCAACATGACGCTGACGATAGTCGTTAATGCCGCGCCGCCCTGTACTGTGACCGGCGGTGAGGTGGAATTTGGCAATGTGTTGACGACGAAAGTGGATGGGGTGAATTACCGGCAGGCGGTGGGCTATCGCCTGAGCTGTAACGGCAGAGTGAGCGATTACCTGAAGTTACAGATTCAGGGGAATGCGGTGACTATCAATGGCGAGTCGGTATTGCAAACCGATGTCGATGGATTGGGTATCCGTCTGCAAACCGCCACGGATGGCGCGCTGGTTTCACCCGGCAATACGCAATGGTTGTCATTTCAATACAGCGGTGGCAGCGGTCCGGCCATCGAGGCGATTCCTGTCAAAGATAATGGCGTAACGTTAACAGGTGGCGCGTTTAACGCAGGCGCTACGCTGGTGGTGGATTACCAATGAAAAAAATGGCTTTGATGGTGTTAATAAGCAGCAGTTTTGCCGCGCAGTCGGCTGAGAATCTTAAGTTTCACGGTACGTTAATATCACCGCCGAATTGCACGATTAGCCATAATCAGACGATCGAAGTTAAGTTCGGTAACATGCTGATTAGTAAAATAGATGGTACGCGTTACGCACAGAATGTTCCGTATGAGATCACCTGTGATTCAGCGGTGCGCGACGATACGATGACAATGACCCTGACACTAAGCGGCTCTGTGACTGATTTTAATCAGGCGGCGATAAACACCAGTGTGGCGGGGCTGGGGATTGAACTTCGGCAGAACGACCAACCGTTTACGTTGGGGTCCACCATTACTGTAAATGAGCAGTCGGCACCTGTTCTGAAAGCCATACCGGTTAAAAAGAGCGGAGCCTCGCTGACAGAAGGTGACTTCGATGCGACGGCAACATTACAGGTGGATTATCAGTAATGGTTAAAAAACAGACGTTATTACACGGCGTGGTCTTCATCCTCTGGGGGACGCTGATATTGCCGGTCTCAGCGGCAGATAATCTGCATTTTTCCGGTAGTCTGGTCGCCAGTCCGTGTACCTTAACAATGCAGGGAGCCGATATTGCTGAAGTCGATTTTTCATCGCTTGATGCTTCTGACTTTATTCCCGGCGGCCAGTCTGCCCGCAAACCTTTGGTGTTTGAACTAACAGATTGCGATTCGGCGCTGAGTAACGGAGTGCAGGTAATTTTCACTGGAACCGAAGCGACCGGAATGCGCGGTATCCTGGCCATCGATAGCTATTCAGGCGCTTCCGGGATCGGGATTGGCATTGAAACGCTATCCGGCGTTCCCGTGGGCATTAATAACGAAAGCGGTGCGGTATTTACGCTGGTGACGGGGAAAAATACGCTAAGCCTGAATGCCTGGGTACAACGTCTTCCCGGCGAGGACCTGATTCCGGGAAGGTTCTCTGCAAGTGCGCTAGCCACATTTGAGTATTTATAATGAAAATAATACGGACTTTATTTTTGCTGCTGATTGCCGTTTATGGCAGTTCGGTAGTGGCCAAACCCATGCTGAAAGCGACGTTTTCAAGCACCACGATGTATTATGGTATTGGCCCTAATAGCGACAAATCTATTGTGGCGGAGGTGACGATAGCGACTCCGGAGGGAGTGTACTATGGCTCCTGGAACCTTTCGGGACATCGTAAAGGAGAAACGCTAACCGCAGACTCCTGGTCTGGGCCAGAACCTGCGCCGAAGGTTGTATTGAAGGATTTTGATAACACTGTTTCGCGATCTGCGTGCAAGAATCTTCCCTCGAACTGGAGGGGGTGTGGTTCTTTTACCCTGGAGATTACGGTACAAAGCGATGATTATGGTTGCCCCTGGCTGGCGTCGAGCCATATCGTTGCTACCGCTTTTATCACTAACGAAACGTATTCCCCGCCGGATACGCGCAGCTCAGTTTGCCCGAAAGTTCCCGTTGATACTTTTGATATCTCCTGGGATGCGAACGTTTCGAAACAGAAAACAACCCTCATGCTTGATGCCACCGGTGGCACAGTGAATCGCACGTTACATACCTATTTGATGGAGGGGGGGAAACTGTGCGATGGCAGCAAATTTGACAACCGTGGCGCTTATTGCCGTTTTGTCTCATCGGGTATTACGCTCAATGTGCTGGGCTGCGACCAGTCGAGCGTCACGACCAGCGCCGTTGATCATCCGATAACCGATGTTGAGCTTCATGACATTAATGTAGCGGTGAACACCCGCAACATTGGCTCCGGGCAGTTCACGTCGACCTGTAGCTTCCAGTATATTATTGATGAGCTTTAGGGGGGCTGGGTGTTTGGCGAAGATTCACGCTAACTTGGTATGAACCAAAAAAAAGCCGGGTGGCGGCTTCGCCTTACCCGGCCTACGTTGTTTTTGGACGTTCTCTTTTACAGTTTCGCAAACACCCGACACGCGGCGTCAATAGTATTATTAATGTCGTCCATGCTGTGTGCGACCGACATAAAGCCCGCCTCAAACGCCGATGGCGCCAGATACACGCCTTCCTCCAGCATCAGGTGGAAGAAACGCTTAAAGCGTTCCACGTCGCACGCCATCACGTCCTGATAGCAGGTTACGCTCTCAGCGTCGGTGAAGAAAATCCCGAACATGCCGCCGACATGGTTAACCACCAGCGGAATATTCGCTTCTTCGGCAGCTTCCAGCAAACCTTCCGCCAGACGGGTGGTGAGCTCATCCAGCGTTTCATGAATGCCGGGCTGGGCGACTTCATTCAGGCAGGCGAAACCGGCCGCCATCGCAATCGGGTTGCCGGAAAGGGTGCCCGCCTGGTAAACCGGGCCCGTCGGCGCCAGCGCATCCATTACATCGCGACGACCGCCAAACGCGCCTACCGGCATCCCGCCGCCGATGATTTTACCCAGACAGGTCAGGTCAGGCACGACGCCGTAGTAATCCTGGGCTCCGGCCAGCGCTACGCGAAAACCGGTCATCACTTCGTCGATAATCAGCAGCGCGCCGAACTCATCGCACAAGGCGCGCAGACCTGGCAGAAATTCCGGCAGCGGCGGGACGCAGTTCATATTGCCCGCTACGGGTTCGACGATGATACAGGCGATTTCCTGCGGATATTGTTCAAACGCCGCGCGCACTGACGTCAGATCGTTATAAGTGCAGGTCAGCGTATGTTTCGCGAAATCTGCCGGCACGCCCGGCGAGTTCGGCTGACCGAGCGTCAGCGCGCCAGAACCGGCTTTGACCAGCAGACAGTCTGCGTGGCCGTGGTAGCAGCCTTCGAATTTGATAATCTTATCGCGGCCAGTAAAACCACGCGCCAGGCGAATAGCGCTCATCGTCGCTTCGGTGCCGGAGTTCACCATGCGCACCATGTCCATGGTCGGCACCAGGTTGGTCACCAGTTCCGCCATTTTTACTTCCATTTCGGTTGGCGCGCCGAAGCTTAAACCGCGCTCCGCAGCTTCGATCACCGCATTGCGGATAGCCGGATGGTTATGCCCCAGTACCATTGGCCCCCAGGAACCGAAATAGTCGATATACGCTTTGCCATCGACATCATAAAGATAAGCGCCGTCCGCTTTTTCGATAAACAGCGGAGTACCGCCTACGCCAGTGAAGGCGCGAACAGGGGAGTTCACGCCGCCGGGGATCAGTTCGCGGGCCGCGCTATAGAGATTTTCAGACTTACTCATGGAAAGATTCCTGGTTCGTAGAAAAAGTGAATACCCGCTATTCTAAGTTATTCAGAGAAGGTTATGAAAGTTTTACGCATTTGAAACAATACGATTTGCAGGGGATTTTCGCGGCGTTGGCGAGTAGAATGCCGACTTTAGATTTGTATTACCAATTAATGATCTTCTGATGAAAACAGACACTTCCACCTTTTTAGCTCAGCAAATTGTGCGCTTACGGCGCAGAGATCAGATTCGCCGGTTAATGCAGCGGGATAAAACGCCGCTGGCCATCCTGTTCATGGCGGCCGTTGTCGGCACGCTTACCGGACTGGTTGGCGTCGCCTTTGAAAAGGCGGTTTCCTGGGTACAAAACATGCGCATTGGCGCGCTGGTTCAGGTCGCGGACCATGCGTTTTTGCTTTGGCCGCTGGCTTTTATCCTTTCGGCGTTACTGGCGATGGTCGGCTACTTTTTGGTGCGAAAATTTGCGCCGGAAGCCGGCGGCTCGGGTATCCCGGAAATTGAAGGCGCGCTGGAGGAGTTACGTCCGGTGCGCTGGTGGCGCGTGTTGCCGGTGAAGTTTATCGGCGGGATGGGAACGTTGGGCGCAGGAATGGTATTAGGGCGCGAAGGGCCAACGGTGCAAATCGGGGGCAACCTGGGGCGCATGGTGCTGGATGTTTTTCGTATGCGCAGCGCCGAAGCGCGGCATACGTTGCTGGCGACCGGCGCGGCGGCGGGGCTCTCTGCGGCGTTTAACGCGCCGCTGGCGGGTATCCTGTTCATTATTGAAGAGATGCGCCCGCAGTTTCGCTACAACCTGATTTCGATTAAAGCGGTGTTTACCGGCGTCATCATGTCGAGCATTGTGTTCCGCATATTTAACGGCGAAGCGCCGATTATTGAAGTCGGCAAACTGTCTGATGCGCCGGTTAACACACTGTGGTTATACCTTATCCTCGGCATTATTTTTGGCTGCGTCGGGCCGGTATTTAATTCGTTGGTGCTGCGTACCCAGGATATGTTTCAGCGCTTTCATGGCGGCGAAATTAAAAAATGGGTGCTTATGGGCGGCGCGATCGGCGGCCTGTGCGGTATTCTGGGGTTGATTGAGCCGGAAGCGGCAGGCGGCGGATTTAACCTTATTCCTATCGCCGCGGCAGGTAATTTTAGCGTCGGGCTACTGCTGTTCATCTTTATTGCCCGGGTTGTCACGACGCTGCTTTGCTTTTCTTCCGGCGCGCCGGGGGGCATTTTCGCCCCGATGCTGGCGCTGGGAACGCTGCTTGGTACGGCCTTCGGTATGGCGGCGGCAGTGCTTTTCCCGCAGTATCACCTGGAGGCCGGTACCTTTGCGATTGCCGGGATGGGGGCGCTGATGGCGGCGTCGGTGCGCGCCCCGCTGACGGGGATTGTGCTGGTGCTGGAGATGACCGATAACTACCAGCTCATTTTGCCAATGATTATCACCTGTCTTGGCGCGACACTATTAGCCCAGTTTTTGGGCGGGAAACCGTTATACTCAACCATCCTGGCGCGCACTCTGGCGAAGCAGGATGCGGAACAGGCGGCGAAAAGCCAGAATGCGCCTGCGGGCGAGAATACTTGAACGAATTACCAGGGTATTAGATAATGACTGCCAATATTGGGTGAAAATTTATCCAATTACCGATGTCGTTTGGAGCAAAATATGAGTGATGACGTAGCGCTGCCGCTGCAGTTTACCGACGCAGCAGCGAATAAAGTAAAAAGTCTTATCGCTGACGAAGATAACCCGAATCTGAAACTGCGCGTGTATATCACCGGCGGTGGTTGCAGCGGCTTCCAGTATGGTTTTACCTTTGACGATCAGGTTAACGAAGGGGATATGACCATCGAAAAACAGGGCGTTGGCCTGGTGGTTGACCCGATGAGTTTGCAGTATCTGGTGGGTGGTTCGGTAGATTATACCGAAGGTCTGGAAGGTTCCCGCTTCATTGTAACCAACCCGAATGCGAAAAGTACCTGCGGGTGTGGCTCTTCCTTCAGCATTTGATCGCTGTTCGTTGTGCCGGATGGCGACGCGAGCGTCTTATCCGGCCTACAGGAAAGATGTTCCAGGCCCGATAAGCGTAGCGCCATCGGGCAAAACAATATCAACGTCCGTTTTCATCCAGGGCAAACGTCGGCAATTTCAAATGCCAGCGAATGGCCGCCAGCCGAATAAACAGCGTGACGACCATACCCATCATGCTGGCGCTTTCCAGCGGTACTGAAAACGTATAAAACGCGGTGGCGTGAACAATCCCGCCGATAATACAGGCCGTGGCATAGATTTCGGTGCGTAGGATCATGGGAATCTCGCGTGCCAGAACATCGCGAATAATCCCGCCGCCGACGCCGGTAATCACGCCCATACAGACGGCCACTAATGGCCCCGTTTCAGCGAGGAAGGCTTTATTCACCCCAATGCCGACAAACACCGCCAGCCCGACCGCATCCAGCACCGGCAACATCCATTTCGGCAGACGTCTTGGCTGGCGAACCAGCAGGATGGTCAGCATACTGGTGACCATGGCGACGACCAGGTCGGTAGGATCTTTAACCCAGAATACCGGGCCGTTATCCAGCGCCATATCGCGGATTGTCCCGCCGCCAACGGCAGTAACGACGCCGAGCACCAGGACGCCGAACGGGTCCATACGTAATTTCCCGGCCAGCAACACGCCAGAGATAGCAAATACAGCCGTGCCTACAATATCCAGCCAATAGACGAGCATTGTCGAATCCCCACTGGGAGCCTGGTAAGACAGGCTCTAATTCACCTGTGAAAGCGCATTACAGAGTTGTTTTGCGGCGAGGATAATACGCGGGCTTGCGCGTTCAAACCAGTCGCTGTTAAGCGGAATAACCGGAATTTTTAGCAGGTTTCCCCAGTATTGTTCAATTTTGAGAATTTCGCCCGCTTTTCCGGCCACGATAATGGCCTGAGGATGCCTTGCCAGCACCTGCTCACGGCTGACTTGCGGCCACGGCACGCGGCTGTCAGCAAAGACGTTTTCTCCGCCGCAGGTCGTCAAAACCTGATGTTGAATAGACCCTTTACCACTGGTAAACAGAGGATTCATGCCAAACTGAAGAAAGACGCGCTTTTTAGCTTTACCGGCATACTCGGCGTTGAGCGCGGCGTACTCGTTTAGCAATGTCTGCGCTGCCTGCTGAGCCTTTTCCGGCTGCGGGCTCCAGGCGGCCAGTTGACGGAGCGTGTCGGCGATCTGTTCGATGCTTACCGCGTCCACCCACATGACCTTAATACCTAATGACGTCAGTTGGTTTACCTGGCGTTCCGCATTACCGCCGCGCCAGGCGACGACCAGATCCGGCTTCATCGCCACAATGCGTTCCAGATTCATTCCCTGCCAGGTAGAGACCTGTTCTATTTTTTGCGCTTCGGGCGGGTAGTCGGAATAGCTGCTGACGCCAACGGGCGTAATCCCGGCGGCAAAAGCGAGCTCCGTATTGGCGGGAGAGAGGGTAATTACGCGCGGCGCAGCGTAAAGCCACACCGGGAGCGTAAGCAGCAGGGCGACCAGCGCCCTGAACATTTGCTTAACCATGCGCCAGTTTCTGTACCAGCGTTTCGACCATCAGAGTCGACTGTTTCGCCGCCACCGCGAGGAATTCGTCAAAGCTGAGGTGCGATTGCTGATCGGCCACGTCAGAGATAGCGCGTACCACCACGAACGGCACGTTGAAGTTATGGCAGACGTGGGCGATAGCGGTGGCTTCCATCTCTACGGCGACCGCGTCGGGGAAGTTATGCCGGATTTTCGCCAGCCCGACGGAACCGTTAATAAACGCGTCGCCGCTAACAATAAGGCCGCGTACCGCGTTCAGATTCAGATCCCTGATGCAGGATTCCGCGGCGGCGATCAGCTTATCATCGGCCTTAAATCCAGCCGGACAGCCCGGTAATTGCCCGTATTCATAGCCGAAAGCGGTCACATCAGCGTCGTGGTAACGTGCTTCGTCAGAGACGACGATATCGCCGACCTTCAGCGTGGACGCCAGACCGCCTGCGGAACCGGTATTGATGATCACGTCCGGCTTGCAGTGCTCCAGAAGCAACGTTGCGCCCAGCGCCGCCGCGACTTTACCGATACCGGATTTCAGCAACGCCACTTCGGTGCCGTTCAACTGGCCAGTGTAAATTTCGCAGCCGCCCAGCGTAATCGTCTGACGGTTGTCAATTTTGTCACGCAGCAGCGTAACTTCTTCTTCCATTGCGCCAATGATGCCGATTTTCATAGATTTACTCGCGATAAGTCAGTTTTGGGGGCATAGTTTATCATGCGCTTATGGGGAAGCGCATTTCTCAGGCGGGGAGAGGATATGGCATCGATCGATTTCCGAAATAAAATTAACTGGCATCGTCGTTATCGTTCACCGCAGGGCGTAAAGACGGAACATGAGATCCTGCGGATTTTTGAAAGCGATCGCGGGCGGATTATCAACTCTCCGGCTATACGCCGTTTGCAGCAAAAAACGCAGGTTTTCCCGCTGGAGCGCAATGCCGCGGTGCGTACTCGTCTGACGCATTCGATGGAGGTGCAGCAGGTGGGGCGTTATATCGCGAAAGAGATTTTAAGTCGCCTGAAAGAGCAAAACCGACTGGAGGAGTACGGTCTGGATGCGCTGACCGGTCCCTTTGAAAGTATTGTGGAAATGGCCTGCCTGATGCACGACATCGGTAATCCGCCGTTCGGTCATTTTGGCGAGGCGGCGATCAATGACTGGTTTCGTCAGCGGCTGCATCCGGAAGATGCGGAAAGTCAGCCGCTCACGCATGATCGCTGTGTGGTTTCCTCGCTACGGCTACAGGAAGGCGAAGAAAATCTGAACGATATTCGCCGCAAGGTACGTCAGGATATCTGCCATTTTGAAGGCAATGCACAGGGAATTCGTCTGGTACATACGCTCATGCGGATGAATCTTACCTGGGCGCAGGTTGGCGGAATTTTAAAATATACCCGTCCGGCATGGTGGCGAGGGCCGGTGCCGGATTCCCATCGCTATTTAATGAAGAAACCGGGCTATTATCTTTCTGAAGAGAAGTATATTGCGAGGTTACGTAAAGAACTGCAGTTAGCGCCTTACAGTCGCTTTCCATTAACGTGGATTATGGAAGCCGCAGATGATATTTCTTATTGTGTCGCCGATCTTGAAGACGCGGTAGAGAAAAGAATCTTTAGCGTTGAGCAGCTTTATCACCATTTATATCACGCGTGGGGCCACCATGAGAAGGATTCGCTGTTTGAGCTGGTGGTAGGAAATGCGTGGGAAAAATCACGCGCCAATACATTAAGCCGCAGTACCGAAGATCAGTTTTTTATGTATTTACGGGTAAATACATTAAATAAACTGGTGCCCTATGCCGCTCAGCGTTTTATTGATAATTTGCCGCAGATTTTTGCCGGTACCTTCAATCAGGCGCTGCTGGAAGATGCCAGCGGTTTTAGCCGCCTGCTTGAACTCTATAAGAATGTGGCGGTTGAACATGTGTTTAGCCATCCGGATGTAGAACAGCTTGAACTACAGGGATACCGGGTGATCAGCGGGTTATTAGATATCTATCAGCCGCTATTAAGCTTGTCGCTTAACGACTTTCGCGAGCTGGTGGAAAAAGAACGGTTGAAACGCTTCCCTATAGAATCGCGCTTATTTCAGAAACTTTCTACGCGCCATCGTTTGGCCTACGTGGAAGTCGTCAGTAAATTACCCACGGATTCGGCGGAGTACCCGGTACTGGAATATTATTATCGCTGTCGGTTGATTCAGGATTATATCAGCGGGATGACTGACCTTTACGCATGGGATGAATATCGGCGTTTGATGGCGGTCGAACAGTAAATGGACTTTTGTAAAGATGGACAATAAATTTTTACTTTTTCCAGAAACTTTGTTCCGGAACTTCGCGTTATAAAATGAATCTGACGTACACAGCAATTTTGCGTTACCTGTTAATCGAGATTGAAACACATGAAAAAAACCACATTAGCAATGAGTGCACTGGCTCTGAGTTTAGGTTTGGCATTGTCGCCTCTGTCTGCCACGGCGGCTGAAACGTCCTCTTCAGCAATGACTGCCCAGCAGATGCCAAGCCTGGCACCGATGCTCGAAAAAGTGATGCCATCGGTGGTCAGTATTAATGTAGAAGGTAGCACCACGGTGAATACGCCGCGTATGCCGCGTAATTTCCAGCAGTTCTTTGGCGATGACTCCCCGTTCTGCCAGGACGGTTCTCCGTTCCAGAATTCTCCGTTCTGCCAGGGCGGCGGTAACGGCGGCAACGGCGGTCAACAACAGAAATTCATGGCGCTGGGCTCCGGCGTAATTATTGACGCCGCGAAGGGCTACGTCGTCACCAACAACCACGTGGTTGATAACGCCAGCGTGATTAAAGTACAGCTTAGCGATGGGCGTAAATTCGATGCTAAAGTGGTAGGCAAAGATCCGCGTTCTGATATCGCGCTGATTCAAATTCAGAATCCGAAGAACCTGACGGCGATTAAGCTGGCGGACTCCGACGCGCTGCGCGTGGGGGATTATACCGTCGCTATTGGTAACCCGTTTGGTCTGGGCGAAACGGTGACGTCAGGTATCGTTTCGGCGCTGGGGCGTAGCGGCCTGAACGTAGAAAATTATGAGAACTTTATTCAGACCGACGCCGCGATTAACCGCGGTAACTCCGGCGGCGCGCTGGTGAACCTGAACGGTGAGCTGATCGGTATTAACACCGCGATTCTGGCGCCGGACGGCGGCAACATCGGTATTGGCTTCGCTATCCCCAGTAACATGGTGAAAAACCTGACGTCGCAGATGGTGGAATACGGCCAGGTGAAACGCGGCGAACTGGGGATCATGGGGACTGAGCTGAATTCCGAATTGGCGAAAGCGATGAAAGTCGATGCCCAGCGTGGCGCGTTCGTCAGCCAGGTGATGCCGAATTCGTCCGCGGCGAAAGCGGGTATCAAAGCCGGGGATGTCATTACCTCGCTGAACGGTAAACCGATCAGCAGCTTTGCGGCGCTGCGCGCTCAGGTCGGCACTATGCCGGTCGGCAGCAAAATCAGCCTCGGTCTGCTGCGTGAAGGTAAAGCGATTACGGTTAATCTGGAACTGCAGCAGAGCAGCCAGAGTCAGGTTGATTCCAGCACCATCTTCAGCGGGATTGAAGGCGCTGAAATGAGCAATAAAGGCCAGGATAAAGGCGTTGTGGTGAGCAGCGTGAAAGCGAATTCACCCGCCGCGCAAATTGGCCTCAAAAAAGGTGATGTGATTATCGGCGCTAACCAGCAGCCGGTGAAAAATATCGCCGAACTGCGTAAGATTCTCGACAGCAAGCCGTCGGTTCTGGCTCTGAATATTCAGCGTGGTGATAGTTCTATTTATTTGCTGATGCAGTAATCACCTTTGTCCCCCTTCCGCCATGGAAGGGGGCAACACTTTTCTGTGAAACCCCCCACAACTCCATACTTATTTGCACCGTTTTGTGCATTTGCACAATGTCGAGACCTGTTATCTTCCTTATGCTTGTGCTCTGCTCACAGGAGGGATTTATGGCTGGCATCTTGATACCAAAATGGCGCAGGATATCGTGGCGCGCACTATGCGCATCATCGATACCAATATCAACGTAATGGATGCCCGCGGGCGTATTATCGGCAGCGGCGATCGGGAACGTATTGGTGAATTGCACGAAGGCGCGCTGTTAGTGCTGTCGCAGGGCCGGGTTGTGGATATTGACAACGCCGTGGCGCGACACCTGCACGGGGTGCGTCAGGGGATTAATCTTCCCTTACGTCTTGAGGGCGAAATTGTCGGCGTGATCGGCCTCACCGGCGAACCAGAGCATCTGCGTAAATATGGCGAACTGGTGTGTATGACTGCCGAAATGATGCTGGAGCAGTCGCGGTTAATGCACCTTTTGGCGCAGGATAGCCGTTTGCGCGAAGAGCTGGTGATGAACCTGATTCAGGCCGAAGAAAATACGCCGGCGCTGGTGGAATGGGCGCAGCGTTTGGGGATCGATTTGAACCAGCCGCGTGTGGCGGCGGTGGTGGAAGTCGACAGCGGCCAGCTTGGCGTCGATAGCGCAATGGCGGAACTTCAGCAGTTGCAGAATGCGCTTACCACGCCGGAGCGTAACAACCTGATAGCCATTGTTTCTCTCACCGAGATGGTGGTGCTCAAACCCGCCTTAAACTCGTTTGGTCGCTGGGATGCTGAAGATCATCGTAAGCGCGTAGAGCAGCTTATCTCGCGAATGAAAGAGAATGGTCAGCTACGTTTTCGCGTGGCGCTGGGCAATTACTTTACCGGGCCGGGCAGTATTGCACGTTCATACCGCACGGCGCGCACTACGATGATGGTCGGCAAACAGCGGATGCCAGAAAGCCGCAGCTATTTTTATCAGGATTTGATGCTGCCGGTTCTGTTAGATAGCCTGCGTGGCGGCTGGCAGGCCAATGAGCTGGCGCGCCCGCTGGTAAAACTCAAAGCGATGGATAACAACGGGTTATTACGTCGGACGCTGACGGCGTGGTTTCGCCATAATGTCCAGCCGCTGGCGACCTCTAAGGCGCTGTTTATTCATCGTAACACGCTGGAATATCGGCTAAATCGTATTTCGGAACTGACCGGGCTGGATTTGGGAAATTTTGACGATCGGCTGTTGCTGTATGTGGCGCTACAACTGGATGAACAGCGTTAAGCCCGGCGGCGCTACGCTTATCAGGCCTACCGGGATATATCTGTAGGCCGGATAAGGCGTAACACGTCGCCATCCGGCAACACACAGCTTACTTACGGGTAAGCTTGTCCAGATCGGCTTCGATTTCACTGATCTTATTCGCGACGACGCTTTCCAGATGGCGCAAGTCGTCGAGGATCTTACGTTTGAGATCGAGTTCTGAGCGGTCGCGCTGGCAGATTTGGTCCAGCTCGTCAATCACATAGCGTAGGTTAGGGCTAATCTCCTGTACTTCTTTATAACCCTGACCGATGCCATCGGCCACCACCGTTTTACGCTGGCGTGGATACTTAAACTTCACGCTTTTAGCAAAGAATTCACCTCTATCCTTTTGAAAATAGATTTTCAGGATATCGTTATTGGCTTCTTGCCGCAGGCTGTAACGATCGATTTCCTCAGGATTGGTAATGCCCAGACTTTTTAGATTGTCATACATAGCGGTATCCTTCATCACACTATAACTTTTGAATAATTAACGAAAAATTGGTTTTTCGCCACCAATGTATACAAAAAAAGCGTAGTTGATCGCAGAAGACGTCTCGGCAACGTCATGAGCAAAAGGGCGGCGGTTATTGATAGCTTAAGTAATTCAACGCGATATTCCGTTTATAGAGAAAGCGTTTGAGGTCAGTGTGGGAAATTGACCGGAGGCAGTGGTCGATAACCTTGAGAGGCGGAGTCTATGTCCGGAACGTATAATGCTACTATTCGCCGGGTGGTGGTTTCCGCCTGGATAGGAAACTCCATTGAATATTATGATTTTCTATTATACGGCCTGGCAAGCGCGCTGGTATTTGGCCCGCTTTTTTTTCCTGGCGCCAGCCCATTGACTGCAACGTTATCTTCTTTTGCCAGTTTCGGCGTGGGATTTATCTCCCGACCGCTGGGCGCGCTATTTTTTGGCAACAGGGGAGATACGCTTGGGCGTAAAAACACGTTATTAATCACGTTAGGGGGGATGGGCGCGGTCACGTTTCTCATCGGTTGCCTGCCTTCTTACGCCAGTATTGGCGCGCTGGCGCCTGCTTTACTGGTTATTCTGCGTTTTCTACAGGGATTTATGGTTGGAGGCGAATGGGGAGGCGCCATGTTGATGGTCGTGGAATATGCTGCTGGAAAGCACCGGGGGCGGTTAAGCGCGCTATCGCAAACAGGAGGACTCACGGGACAATTATTGGCGACAGGCGTATTTATAGTCGTGACCCAATTACCGAAGGAGGCGTTGTTATCGTGGGGATGGCGTATTCCTTTTCTGCTCAGTGCGCTTTTGGTGTTGCCTGGATTATATATGCGTCATCGTCTGGATGAGACGCCTGTCTTCCGTGCGTTTAAAAAGCAGCAGGCCATTAATCATAGGCAGCAAAGAGAAGAAAGGCCGGTGGTCAAAGTAGTACGAGAACAATAGCGCAGCATTTTGCTGATTATAATTCTGCGTTTTGCGGAAAGCGTTCCCTTTTTTCTTGCCACCGTCTTCGCGGTTTCCTGGGCGACGACGCAGCTTGGGATTGCCAGCCTGACTATTCTGTACATTGTAATGTTCACCTGTCTGCTGGCGTATCCCATGCACGTGCTATTTGGCATCATGTCGGATCGGCGTGGCTGCCGTCAGGTGTATATTTTCGGCGCGCTTTTTGTCGCGGCAATGGCTTTTCCCTTTTTCTGGCTGCTGGAAAGCCGTTCGCTCATACTGATGACAATGGGCTACGTTCTGCTTATTAACATTGGTCATAATTCACTGAATGCCGTGCAACCTTCTTTTTTCGCCGGACTGTTTCATCCGCCTGTACGCTACAGCGGTTCATCAATTGGCGCTCAGTTGGGGGCGGTTGTGGCAGGGGGATTCACGCCGTTTATCGCTAAAGCGTTAAGCGCAGTCTATGATAACAGTTGGACTTTGGTTGCCGGTTATGTCGTTTTGACTGCGCTGGCTTCGGCGTTTGCGGCAAAGATTGCGCCGGAAACCGTGTTACCGCATTCGCCGTAATGCAAAGGGGGGCTGTCGCCCCCGCTTTTCACTCGCTTAATCAATAGTGCGCAATAATTCGTTAATGCCCACTTTACCACGCGTTTTGGCGTCGACTTTTTTCACGATCACCGCGCAGTACAAACTGTACTTACCGTCTTTTGACGGCAGGTTGCCGGAAACGACCACGGAGCCCGCCGGTACGCGGCCATAGTGAACTTCACCGGTTTCGCGATCGTAGATTTTGGTGCTCTGGCCGAGGTATACGCCCATGGAAATGACGGAACCTTCTTCGACAATGACGCCTTCCACGACCTCAGAACGCGCGCCAATAAAGCAGTTGTCTTCAATGATGGTCGGGTTAGCCTGCAGCGGCTCCAGTACGCCGCCGATACCCACGCCGCCGGAAAGGTGAACATTTTTACCAATCTGCGCACAGGAACCCACCGTCGCCCAGGTGTCAACCATGGTGCCTTCGTCAACGTAGGCGCCGATGTTAACGTAAGACGGCATCAGCACGGTGTTGCGGGCGATAAATGCGCCCTGACGAACGGCCGCAGGCGGAACGACGCGGAAGCCTTCTTTCTGAAAACGCGCTTCGTCGTAATCAGCGAATTTCATCGGGACTTTATCGAAGTAGCGGCTTTCCGCACCGTCGATAACCTGGTTATCGTTAATACGGAAAGAGAGCAGAACCGCTTTCTTCAACCACTGGTGAGTGACCCACTGACCGTCGATTTTTTCTGCGACACGCAGCGCGCCGGAATCAAGTAGAGAAATGACCTGGTTTACTGCCTCTCGGGTCACGGTATCTACATTAGCCGGCGTAATATCGGCGCGGCGCTCAAAAGCGGTCTCAATAACGTTCTGTAACTGCTGCATTGTTAAACTCTTTCATATTAATAAACACACTACCCTTTATCGTTTGGATTGAGGGCCGCTGTCAACCGTTGTTGCACCTCAAGTTGCAGCACATTATTAAGTGCGCGCCGATCCGCTGTGGCGATTATGAATAAATCTTCTACTCGTTCACCAATGGTTGTAATTCGGGCGCCATGAAGCGAAATTCCCAGATCGGCAAAAATTTGTCCGACCCTGGCCAGCAGACCAGGTTGATCGAGCGCGATCAATTCCATGAATGATTTTCTGTCGGTATGGGTGGGCAGAAAATTGACTTCCGTTTCGACCGTAAAGTGCCGTAACTTTGCCGGTTGCCGACGCGGCTGCGGCGGCTGCCAGCTACGCTGCGTAATGGTCTGTTCAAGACCGGTGCGAATAACGTCATGGCGATCCGCCGCCAGCGGGCTGCCGTCTGGTTCCAGAACAATAAACGTATCCATTGCCATGCCGTCGCGAGTGGTAAAGATCTGCGCGTCATGGACGCTTAAATTACGCCTGTCCAGCTCGGCGCAGACGGCGGCAAACAGATAGGGTCTGTCCGGACTCCAGATAAAAATTTCGGTTCCGCCGCGCGTGGCCTGCGGACTAAGCAACACTAACGGTTGGCGCAGATCGTGCTGCAATAAATGGCGTGCGTGCCAGGCGAGCTGATTTGGACTATGACGAACAAAATAGTTAGCGCGACAGCGGGTCCAGATTTTGTGCAGCGCGGCTTCATCAATATTGTCCATTCGCAGCAGCGCCAGCGCCTGAAGCTGATGGTGACGCACGCGCTCACGCATATCCGGCGTATTTTGCATTCCGCGCCTGAGCTGTTTTTCCGTGGCGAAGTACAGCTCGCGTAGCAGGCTCTGCTTCCAGCTATTCCACAAGGTTTCGTTGGTCGCGCAGATGTCCGCGACGGTCAGGCAGACCAGAAAACGCAGCCGTGTTTCGGTTTGCACCTCTTCGGCAAACTGCTTGATGACTTCCGGATCCTGGATGTCGCGGCGCTGGGCGGTGACTGACATCAGCAGGTGTTGGCGCACCAGCCAGGCGACCAGTTGCGTTTCGCGTGAGTTCAAACCGTGCAGTTCGGCGAAGGTGAGTACATCCTGCGCGCCCAGTACGGAATGGTCGCCGCCGCGTCCTTTCGCAATATCGTGGAACAGCGCGGCGATCAGGATCAGTTCCGGATGGGGAAGCCGCGGCCAGAGATCGACGCATAGCGGATGGCGCTGGCGCGTCTCTTCTTTCGCAAAGCTCTCCAGTTTGAGCATTACGCGGATGGTGTGTTCATCCACCGTGTATGCGTGGAACAGGTCAAACTGCATTTGTCCGACGATGTGCGACCACTGCGGCATATAAGCCCACAGTACGCTGTGGCGATGCATGGGCAGCAGGCCGCGGCTGACCGCGCCGGGATGGCGCAGCATACTAAGAAACAGAGTGCGCGCCTCCGGGATGTAACACAGCGGTTGGCTCAGGTGGCGGCGGGCGTGGCGCAAGTGGCGTAACGTCGTAGAGTAGATGCCGGTGATCGCGCTATTGCGCACCATCATATAAAACATGCGCAGGATCGCTTGCGGTTCGCGGATAAACAGCGTGTCGTCACGCAGATCAATGAGCGTGCCGCGCAGTTGAAACTCATCGTCAACAGGACGCGGTTTTTCATCCGCAGGCAGCGCCAGAATCGCCTCGTCAAATAGCTGAAGCAGCATCTGATTGAGTTCGCTCACCCGGCGCGTAACCCGGAAGTAGTCTTTCATCATCCGCTCAACCGGATCATTGCCCTCGCCGCTGTAGTTAAGGCGTTGAGCGACGCTTAACTGGCGGTCGAACAGCAGGCGGTTATCGTAGCGGCTGACCACCAGATGTAGCGCAAAGCGAATGCGCCACAGGATATGCAGGCACTCGTTGAGCTCCGCGCGCTCAGCGGGGGTTAAAAAGCCGAATCCCACCATCTCATCGAGCGAGGTAGCGCCGAAGTGACGTCGGGCGACCCACTGTAACGTATGGATATCGCGCAGGCCGCCGGGGCTGCTTTTAATATCCGGCTCCAGATTATAGCTGGTACCGTGATAGCGCTGGTGGCGCTGGTTCTGCTCTTCTACTTTGGCGGCGTAAAATTTGTCGGACGGCCAAAAACCTTCGCTGAAAATATGTTTTTGTAGTGCCAGAAACAGAGCGACATCACCGATCAGCAGGCGCGTTTCGATGAGGTTTGTCGCAACGGTTAAATCAGACAGACCTTCCAGCAGACATTCTTCCAGCGTACGTACGCTATGCCCGACATCCAGCTTGACGTCCCATAATAAAGTCAGCAGCTCGCCGACCTTTTGCGCCTGTTCATCGGGTAGCTTTTTGCGGCTTAAAATGAGCAGATCAATATCGGAAAGCGGATGCAGTTCGCCGCGTCCATAGCCGCCGACGGCGACCAGCGCCAGATCGGCAATCTGACCGAAACCGGCCTCAATCCACAGGCGTTGCAACAACTGGTCGATAAATTCGGTACGGGCTTCAATAAGCTGTTCAGCACAAATGCCGCTGTCAAATGCCTCTCCCAGCCAGTGTTGAAAGATGTCGATGCGGGCTTTGATACCGGCGACGGTCAGTTCAGCGCGCGGCCAGACGCCAGGGTTTTGCGGCTGGTCAGGGAGGGTGGGGAGTGCGGTATTCGCGTGCTGTTCAGGAAGAGTATTCATATGCGCCACCCATTAAAAAGCCGGATGGTGGCGTGAACGCCTTATCCGGCCTACGTATTTACTCTTCATCCTTCAAGTTGCTTCTACGTTGGCTGCGCTCGTTCACTCCAGTCACGTACTTATGTACGCTCCTGAAGATTCACTCTCTTGCCGCCTTGAGGCAACTCGAATGATTTTGAGTAAAGGTGTAATTTGTAGGCCTGATAAGATGCGAATGCATCGCCATCAGGCAAAACATTATTCGTCGTGTGTGATGATCGCCGGGATGGTGTCATCTTTACGCAGCGTCAGAATTTCACAGCCGTTTTCCGTTACCACAATAGTATGCTCGTACTGAGCAGACAAGCTGCGGTCTTTGGTTTTTACCGTCCAGCCGTCTTTCATGGTGCGGATACGGTAATCCCCGGCGTTCAGCATCGGTTCAATGGTAAAGGTCATGCCAGGCTGCAACACGACGCCGCCATCGTCTGCATCATAATGCAGCACCTGCGGTTCTTCATGGAAGCCGCGACCAATACCGTGTCCGCAGTATTCACGTACCACGGAGAAACCTTCGCCTTCGGCATATTTCTGGATGGCGGCGCCAATGGTGCGCAGGCGGATGCCCGGTTTCACCATTTTGATGCCCAGATACAGGCTCTCTTGCGTGACGCGGCACAGACGCTCGCCCAGAATGGTCGGTTTGCCGACGATAAACATCTTCGAGGTATCGCCGTGGAATTCATCTTTAATCACGGTCACGTCGATGTTGACGATATCACCATCTTTCAGATGTTTAGCGTCATCCGGAATGCCGTGGCACACCACTTCATTAATAGAGATACAGACGGATTTCGGATAGCCGTGGTAGCCGAGGCTGGCGGAGATCGCGTGTTGTTCGTTAACGATGTAATCGTTACAGATACGGTCCAGTTCGCCGGTGGTGACGCCCGGTTTGATATACGGTTCGATCATTTCCAGCACTTCGGCTGCCAGACGGCCCGCGACGCGCATTTTTTCGATGTCTTCAGATGTCTTGATAGAGATAGCCATGAATTCTGTCCATCAGTGCCGATGATTTCGGCAATAATTGTGTAAGTGCTGACAATGGTATCAGTCAGGGGTGTGCCCTGCCAAATTGAGAATCATTCTGAACTTCGCCTTTCGTGCCACAGGTGCGTTGGCGACATTTTTCACCCCAGTCACTTACTGGCCGTAAGCTCCCGGGGATGCAAAAATTTGCCGCCTGCCTGTAACACGAAATTCATCGTTCAATTCAGCATTGAGTGCCAACAATTATTGGTGTCGGTGGCGTATTTGTGGTATAAAGCGCGCCGGACCTCCGATCCATTCGAAGACTACACACGATGGACGGGAGCGACAAATCTCACTTTGTGTAACAACACACACGTATCGGCACATATTCCGGGGTGCCCTTTGGGGTCGGTAATATGGGATACGTGGAGGCATAACCCCAACTTAATCTATAGAGGTTTTAAATCATGGCAACTGTTTCCATGCGCGACATGCTCAAGGCTGGTGTTCACTTTGGTCACCAGACCCGTTACTGGAACCCGAAAATGAAGCCTTTCATCTTCGGCGCGCGTAACAAAGTTCACATCATCAACCTTGAGAAAACTGTACCGATGTTCAACGAAGCTCTGGCTGAACTGAACAAGATCTCTGCTCGTAAAGGTAAAATCCTTTTCGTTGGTACTAAACGCGCTGCAAGCGAAGCGGTGAAAGAAGCTGCTAACAGCTGCGACCAGTTCTTCGTGAACCATCGCTGGCTGGGCGGTATGCTGACTAACTGGAAAACAGTTCGTCAGTCCATCAAACGTCTGAAAGACCTGGAAACTCAGTCTCAGGACGGTACTTTCGAAAAGCTGACCAAGAAAGAAGCGCTGATGCGTACTCGTGAGCTTGAGAAACTGGAAAACAGCCTGGGCGGTATCAAAGACATGGGCGGTCTGCCGGACGCTCTGTTCGTTATCGATGCTGACCACGAGCACATTGCTATCAAAGAAGCGAACAACCTGGGTATCCCGGTATTTGCTATCGTTGATACCAACTCTGATCCGGACGGCGTTGACTTCGTTATCCCGGGTAACGATGACGCAATCCGTGCTGTTAGCCTGTACCTGAGCGCTGTCGCTGCAACCGTTCGTGAAGGCCGTTCTCAGGATCTGGCTTCCCAGGCGGAAGAAAGCTTCGTAGAAGCCGAGTAATAAGGCTTGATAACTCCCTAAAATAGTTCGAGTTGCAGGAAGGCGGCAAGCTCGAGAATTCCCGGGGGCTTACATCAGTAAGTGACTGGGATGAGCGAGTGAAGGCAACGCACCTGCGGCTCGAAATATGAAGGGGAGAGCCCTTATAGACCAGGTAGTATCACGTTTGGTTAGGGGGCCTGTATATGGCCCCCTTTTTCACTTTTATATCTGTGCGGTTTGATGCCGGGCAGATCAAATCTTTCGAGGATTTTAGAATGGCTGAAATTACCGCATCCCTGGTAAAAGAGCTGCGTGAGCGTACCGGCGCAGGCATGATGGATTGCAAAAAAGCGCTGACTGAAGCGAATGGCGACATTGAGCTGGCAATCGAAAACATGCGTAAGTCCGGCGCTATCAAAGCGGCGAAAAAAGCAGGCAACGTGGCTGCTGACGGCGTAATCAAAACCAAAATCGACGGCAACGTCGCTTTCATTCTGGAAGTTAACTGCCAGACTGACTTCGTGGCTAAAGATGCTGGCTTCCAGGCATTTGCTGACAAAGTGCTGGATGCCGCTGTTGCTGGCAAAATCACTGACGTAGAAGTCCTGAAAGCGCAGTTCGAAGAAGAGCGCGTTGCTCTGGTAGCGAAAATCGGCGAGAACATCAACATTCGTCGCGTCGCTTCCCTGGAAGGCGACGTTCTGGGTTCTTACCAGCACGGTGCGCGCATCGGCGTTCTGGTTGCCGCTAAAGGCGCTGACGAAGAGCTGGTTAAACAGCTGGCGATGCACGTTGCGGCAAGCAAGCCGGAATTCGTTAAGCCGGAAGACGTGTCTGCTGACGTGGTAGAGAAAGAGTACCAGGTACAGCTGGACATCGCGATGCAGTCCGGTAAGCCGAAAGAAATCGCAGAGAAAATGGTTGAAGGCCGCATGAAGAAATTCACCGGCGAAGTTTCTCTGACTGGTCAGCCTTTCGTCATGGAACCGAGCAAATCTGTTGGCCAACTGCTGAAAGAGCACAACGCTGACGTGACTGGCTTCATCCGCTTTGAAGTGGGCGAAGGCATTGAGAAAGTCGAGACTGACTTTGCAGCAGAAGTTGCTGCGATGTCTAAGCAGTCCTGATTTTCCTGAGGAGCCGCCTGAGGGCGGCTTCTTTTTGCGCCTCTCTTGTAAAATCAGCCGACGCCTGGCGTCTGCGCTGAAATGCGACGTACAATGTCGCCGGAATTAACTCATATCAATCGTTGACAGTCTCAGGAAAGAAACATGGCTACCAATGCAAAACCCGTCTATAAACGCATTCTGCTTAAATTAAGCGGCGAAGCTCTGCAGGGTACGGAAGGCTTCGGTATTGATGCAAGCATACTGGATCGTATGGCTCAGGAAATCAAAGAACTGGTTGAACTGGGTATTCAGGTTGGTGTGGTGATTGGCGGTGGTAACCTGTTCCGTGGCGCGGGTCTGGCAAAAGCGGGGATGAACCGCGTTGTGGGCGACCACATGGGCATGTTGGCCACCGTCATGAACGGCCTGGCAATGCGTGATGCGCTTCACCGCGCCTATGTGAACGCCCGCCTGATGTCGGCAATTCCTTTAAACGGCGTGTGCGACAACTACAGTTGGGCCGAGGCTATTAGCCTGCTGCGTAATAACCGTGTTGTGATTCTGTCTGCAGGTACGGGTAACCCGTTCTTCACTACCGACTCTGCGGCCTGTCTGCGCGGGATCGAAATTGAAGCGGATGTCGTACTGAAAGCGACCAAAGTGGATGGTGTATTCACTGCCGATCCGGCAAAAGATCCTTCCGCGACCATGTACGATCAGCTGACCTACAGCGAAGTGCTGGATAAAGAGCTGAAAGTGATGGATCTGGCGGCGTTCACGCTGGCTCGTGACCACAAACTGCCGATTCGTGTTTTCAACATGAACAAACCGGGCGCGCTGCGTCGTGTGGTGATGGGCGAAAAAGAAGGGACGTTAATCACGGAATAATTCCCGTGAGCGCCAAATACGGGTAAGATTCTGTTCTATTGACGGGTCTTATTACCTGGCAGAAATTAAACGAGACTATACTTAGCACATCTTTATATTGTGTGACCGTCTGGTCTGACTGAGACTAGTTTTCAAGGATTCGTAACGTGATTAGCGATATCAGAAAAGATGCTGAAGTACGCATGGAAAAATGCGTTGAAGCGTTCAAAACCCAAATCAGCAAAGTGCGCACGGGTCGTGCTTCTCCCAGCCTGCTGGATGGTATTGTCGTAGAATACTATGGCACTCCGACCCCGCTGCGCCAGTTGGCAAGCGTAACGGTAGAAGACTCCCGTACCTTAAAAATTAACGTGTTTGACCGTTCTATGGGGCCAGCCGTTGAAAAAGCGATCATGGCGTCAGACCTCGGTTTGAATCCAAGCTCTGCGGGCACCGATATTCGCGTTCCGCTGCCGCCGCTGACCGAAGAACGTCGTAAAGATCTGACGAAAATTGTCCGTGGCGAAGCGGAGCAGGCGCGTGTCGCCGTTCGTAACGTCCGCCGTGATGCGAACGATAAAGTAAAAGCTCTGCTGAAAGATAAAGCGATCAGTGAAGATGACGATCGTCGCTCTCAGGAAGAAGTACAGAAAATGACCGACGCGGCAATTAAGAAAGTTGATGCGGCGTTGGCAGATAAAGAAGCAGAACTGATGCAGTTCTGATTGATCTGTACGCAGATATAAACTCATTCCACCGCTAAACCTGGCGGATGAGTGGTGTACAAAGCGCCGCGCAGAAGACATTATCAGGTCTCCTGTGCGGCGTTTTGCTTTTTATTCCGTTTCAACACTTCTGGACGTTTCATGAAGCAATTAACCATTCTGGGCTCGACCGGCTCTATTGGTTGCAGCACACTGGACGTGGTGCGCCATAATCCTGATAGCTTCCGCGTTATCGCGCTGGTGGCGGGTAAAAATGTCGCCCGCATGGCGGAGCAGTGCCTGGAGTTCTCGCCGCGTTATGCCGTGATGGACGATACGTCGAGCGCAGAACAGCTCAAAATAATGCTTCAGCAGCATGGCAGCCGCACCGAGGTTCTGAGCGGTCAGCAGGCTGCCTGTGAGATGGCGGCGCTTGATGAGGTCGGGCATGTGATGGCGGCCATTGTGGGCGCGGCTGGTTTACTGCCGACCCTGGCGGCGATTCGCGCAGGGAAGACGATTCTGCTGGCGAATAAAGAATCGCTGGTGACCTGCGGGCGGCTGTTTATGGACGAAGTAAAACGCAGCAACGCCCGGCTTTTACCCGTCGATAGCGAACATAACGCGATTTTTCAGAGTTTGCCGCAATCTATTCAGCATAATCTGGGATACGCTGACCTTGAGCAAAATGGCGTAACGTCGATTTTGCTTACCGGGTCTGGTGGCCCGTTTCGTGAAACGCCAATGTGCGATCTGGCAGCGATGACGCCGGATCAGGCATGTCGTCATCCGAACTGGTCGATGGGGCGAAAAATCTCCGTCGACTCCGCCACCATGATGAATAAAGGTCTGGAATACATTGAAGCGCGTTGGTTATTTAATGCCAGCGCACGTCAGATGGAAGTGTTGATCCATCCGCAATCGGTCATTCATTCGATGGTGCGTTATCAGGACGGCAGCGTCCTGGCGCAGCTTGGAGAACCTGACATGCGTACGCCTATTGCGCATACGATGGCATGGCCGAATCGCGTCACGTCCGGCGAGCAGCCGCTTGATTTTTGCAAACTCAGCGCGCTGACGTTTAGCGCGCCAGATTATCAGCGTTATCCGTGCCTGAAGCTGGCGATGGAGGCGTTTGAGCAAGGTCAGGCGGCAACGACGGCGCTCAATGCGGCAAACGAAATCACCGTTGCCGCGTTTCTGGCGCAACAGATTCGTTTTACCGATATCGCCGGGCTCAATTTAGCGGTGCTGGAGAGGATGGATTTACAGGAACCGGCAAGCGTTGAGGACGTATTGCAGGTTGACGCCATCGCGCGTGAAGTAGCCAGAAAACAAGTGATACGGCTCTCACGCTGACGATTATCCCGCGACAGAAGATCGTGCTATTTGTTAGCGTTGGGCTTCGGTGATATAGTCTGCGCCACCTGATCGCAGGTTTTTGGCTTTTTTCTGTCAGGTTAGCCGTGGTTTTACACGGCTTTTTTGTGGATACACAAAATCATTCAGGACGCATCGGGACGGCAGGCGAATACGTTCCCGGCGTGCGCAGACAGCGCACGACAGGGGCGATGACGCGCAGTCATCCGCGAAGCGAACCGAAGAGAATGTGTATAAAGGCTTCAGTATTCCTGAGTACCGCTAAATCCTTTCAGGGACAAAAAACGCGTTATGTTGTCTGCAACTCAACCAGTAAGCGAAAATTTGCCAGCGCATGGCTGCCGTCATGTTGCAATAATTATGGATGGCAATGGTCGCTGGGCGAAAAAGCAAGGGAAGATCCGGGCCTTTGGGCATAAAGCCGGGGCGAAGTCCGTCCGGCGAGCGGTCTCTTTTGCTGCCAATAACGGTATTGATGCGTTAACGCTGTATGCCTTTAGTAGTGAAAACTGGAACCGACCGGCGCAGGAAGTGAGCGCGTTAATGGAGCTGTTTGTGTGGGCGCTGGATAGCGAAGTCAAAAGCCTGCACCGCCATAACGTTCGCCTGCGTATTATCGGCGATATCAGTCGATTCAACTCACGTTTACAAGAACGTATTCGCAAATCAGAAGCGCTTACCGCCCATAATACGGGTCTAACGCTGAATATCGCTGCGAATTACGGCGGACGTTGGGATATTGTCCAGGGAGTCCGACAACTGGCGGAACAGGTGCAGGCTGGAGTGCTGCGCCCCGATCAGATTGATGAAGAGAGACTAGGCCAGCAAATCTGTATGCATGAGCTGGCGCCTGTGGATTTAGTAATTAGGACTGGGGGAGAGCATCGCATTAGTAACTTTTTGCTTTGGCAAATTGCCTATGCCGAACTTTACTTTACGGATGTTCTTTGGCCCGATTTCGATGAACAAGACTTTGAAGGTGCGCTGCATGCCTTTGCTAATCGAGAGCGTCGTTTCGGCGGTACCGAGCCTGGTGATGACAAAGCCTGATGGGGGTCGCTTTTGCTGAAGTATCGCCTGATTTCTGCTTTTGTGTTAATACCCGCGGTCATCGCTGCGCTTTTTTTATTGCCGCCGGTGGGGTTCGCCATTATTACGCTGGTTGTCTGTATGCTGGCCGCGTGGGAATGGGGACAGTTAAGCGGTTTCGCCGCGCGTTCACAGCGGGTTTGGCTGGCGGTGCTGTGTGGTCTGTTATTGGCGCTGATGCTATTTTTGTTGCCTGAGTATCATCACAACATTCGTCAACCGCTGGTTGAGATGTCGCTTTGGGCATCGTTAGGATGGTGGATTGTCGCGCTACTGCTGGTGCTATTTTATCCCGGTTCGGCGGCAATCTGGCGCAACTCAAAAACATTGCGTCTCATTTTCGGTTTGTTAACTATTGTGCCATTTTTCTGGGGAATGCTGGCGCTGCGCGCCTGGCACTATGACGAGAATCATTACAGTGGCGCAATATGGCTACTCTATGTCATGATCCTGGTCTGGGGAGCGGACTCTGGCGCGTATATGTTTGGTAAATTATTTGGCAAACATAAGCTGGCGCCGAAGGTTTCCCCGGGTAAAACTTGGCAAGGGTTTATCGGCGGGCTTGCTACGGCTGCCGTGATCTCATGGGGTTACGGTATGTGGGCGAATCTGAATGTTGCGCCTGTTATCTTGCTGATTTGCTCTGTGGTGGCGGCTCTGGCTTCTGTACTGGGCGATCTCACCGAGAGTATGTTTAAGCGCGAAGCAGGAATTAAGGATAGCGGCCACTTGATTCCAGGCCATGGCGGCATTCTGGACCGAATTGACAGCCTGACGGCTGCCGTACCGGTCTTTGCTTGCCTGTTGTTACTGGTGTTCAGGACGCTCTAACGGAAGGTTTTATGCTGAGTATTCTCTGGAATCTGGCTGCATTCATCATCGCACTGGGCGTGCTGATCACTGTGCATGAATTTGGTCATTTCTGGGTTGCCCGGCGCTGCGGTGTGCGAGTTGAGCGCTTTTCCATCGGCTTTGGTAAAGCGCTCTGGCGTCGTACCGATCGGTACGGCACCGAGTATGTCATCGCCCTGATCCCGCTGGGCGGCTACGTCAAAATGCTGGATGAGCGCGCCGAACCGGTAGCGCCGGAATTGCGTCGTCACGCCTTCAATAACAAAACGGTGGGCCAGCGCGCCGCAATTATTGCCGCAGGTCCGGTTGCGAACTTCATTTTTGCTATCTTTGCTTACTGGCTGGTCTTTATCATCGGCGTCCCTGGCGTTCGTCCGGTCATTGGCGAAATAACACCCAACTCGATTGCAGCGCAGGCGCAAATTGCGCCTGGTACGGAACTTAAAGCCGTTGATGGTATCGAAACCCCTGATTGGGATGCCGTGCGTTTACAACTGGTGTCCAAAATTGGCGATCAGCAGACGACGGTGAGCGTCGCGCCGTTTGGCAGCGACCAGCGGCAGGACAAAACGCTTGATTTACGTCACTGGGCATTTGAGCCTGATAAGCAAGATCCTGTATCTTCTTTAGGGATTCGGCCCCGCGGGCCACAGATCGAACCGGTACTGTCAGAAGTGCAGGCGAATTCCGCAGCCAGTAAAGCGGGTTTGCAAGCAGGCGACAGGATCGTTAAAGTCGATGGTCAGCCGTTAACGCAGTGGATGAAATTCGTGACGTTTGTACGCGATAATCCCGGTAAGCCGTTAGCGTTAGAGATTGAAAGGCAGGGGAGCGCCTTGTCGTTGACGTTAACGCCGGATACGAAATCGGTTAACGGAAAGGCGGAAGGGTTTGCAGGCGTGGTGCCTAAAATTATTCCTCTGCCGGAAGAGTACAAGACTATACGCCAGTATGGGCCTTTTAGCGCCATCCTCGAAGCCACGGATAAGACGTGGCAGTTGATGAAGCTGACGGTCAGTATGCTGGGTAAATTGATAACCGGTGATGTGAAACTGAACAACCTCAGTGGGCCGATTTCTATCGCTCAGGGGGCTGGGATGTCAGCGGAGTTCGGGGTGATTTATTACCTGATGTTCCTTGCGCTAATCAGCGTGAACTTAGGGATAATTAACCTGTTTCCGCTGCCCGTTCTTGACGGGGGTCATCTGCTGTTCCTGGCGATTGAAAAGCTTAAGGGCGGGCCGGTATCCGAGCGGGTTCAAGACTTTAGTTATCGCATTGGCTCGATTTTGCTGGTGTTGTTAATGGGGCTTGCACTTTTCAATGATTTCTCTCGGTTGTAAGAGAGTTAGTTAGGAAGAACGCATAATAACGATGGCGATGAAAAAGTTGCTCATAGCGTCGCTGCTGTTCAGCAGCGCCACCGTATACGGTGCTGAAGGGTTCGTAGTGAAGGACATTCATTTCGAAGGCCTGCAGCGAGTCGCCGTTGGTGCGGCTCTCCTCAGTATGCCGGTGCGCACAGGCGACACGGTTAATGATGAAGATATCAGTAACACCATTCGCGCTCTGTTCGCCACCGGCAACTTTGAGGACGTCCGCGTCCTGCGCGATGGTAATACCCTTCTGGTTCAGGTAAAAGAACGTCCGACCATTGCCAGCATCACTTTCTCCGGGAACAAGTCGGTGAAAGATGACATGCTCAAGCAAAACCTCGAAGCGTCTGGCGTACGTGTTGGCGAGTCTCTGGATCGCACCACGTTGTCTGATATCGAAAAAGGTCTGGAAGACTTTTACTATAGCGTAGGTAAATACAGCGCCAGCGTTAAGGCGGTCGTCACGCCGCTACCGCGCAACCGTGTTGATCTTAAACTGGTGTTCCAGGAGGGCGTATCGGCGAAGATCCAACAGATCAACATCGTCGGTAACCATGCCTTTAGCACCGAAGAACTCATTTCTCATTTCCAGTTGCGTGACGAAGTGCCGTGGTGGAACGTCGTCGGCGATCGTAAATACCAGAAACAGAAGCTGGCGGGCGACCTTGAAACCTTGCGCAGCTACTATCTGGATCGCGGCTACGCGCGTTTCAATATTGACTCCACGCAAGTGAGTCTGACGCCGGATAAGAAAGGGATCTACATCACCGTCAATATCACCGAAGGCGATCAGTACAAGCTTTCCGGGGTTCAGGTGAGCGGTAACCTGGCCGGACATTCCGCTGAAATTGAGAAACTGACGAAAATTGAACCGGGCGAGCTCTATAACGGCACCAAAGTGACCAAAATGGAAGATGACATCAAAAAGCTTCTGGGTCGCTATGGTTACGCCTATCCGCGCGTGCAGTCACAGCCTGAAATTAACGATGCTGACAAAACCGTAAAACTGCGCGTGAACGTCGATGCGGGCAACCGTTTCTACGTGCGTAAGATCCGCTTTGAAGGCAACGATACCTCAAAAGATTCCGTTCTGCGCCGTGAAATGCGCCAGATGGAAGGGGCGTGGCTGGGCAGCGACCTGGTTGACCAGGGGAAAGAGCGTCTGAACCGTCTCGGCTTCTTTGAAACCGTCGACACCGACACGCAGCGCGTTCCGGGGAGCCCGGATCAGGTTGATGTGGTGTACAAGGTGAAAGAGCGTAACACTGGTAGCTTCAACTTCGGTATCGGTTACGGTACAGAAAGCGGCGTGAGCTTCCAGGCCGGCGTTCAGCAGGACAACTGGTTAGGTACCGGTTATTCCGTGGGGATTAACGGCACCAAAAACGACTACCAGACCTACAGCGAACTGTCCGTTACTAACCCATACTTTACCGTTGACGGCGTGAGCCTCGGTGGTCGTATCTTCTATAACGACTTCCAGGCGGACGACGCGGATCTATCCGACTATACCAACAAGAGTTACGGTACGGATGTGACGCTTGGCTTCCCCATCAACGAGTACAACACGTTGCGTGCTGGTCTGGGTTATGTCCATAACAAACTGTCCAACATGCAGCCGCAGATCGCGATGGATCGTTATCTTGAGTCGATGGGACAATCTGCTGATACCAGCAGTTTTGCCGCTGATGACTTCACCTTTAACTACGGCTGGACCTATAACAAGCTTGACCGTGGTTATTTCCCGACGGACGGTTCGCGCGTCAATCTGACGGGGAAAGTGACGATTCCAGGTTCCGACAACGAATACTACAAAGTGTCGCTGGATACCGCGACCTATGTGCCTATCGATAACGATCACAAGTGGGTGGTTCTGGGGCGTACTCGCTGGGGTTACGGCGATGGTTTAGGCGGCAAGGAAATGCCGTTCTATGAGAACTTCTATGCCGGTGGTTCCAGTACCGTGCGTGGTTTCCAGTCGAATACTATCGGCCCGAAAGCGGTTTATGGCTATGGTGCTCACACCGATCCTAATGATAACAATGATGATTACGAAGCCTGTACTCAGTCTTCAGGCTGTAAATCAGATGATGCGGTAGGTGGTAATGCCATGGCTGTCGCCAGCCTGGAATTTATTACCCCGACGCCGTTCATCAGCGAAAAGTATGCCAACTCGGTTCGTACCTCCTTCTTCTGGGATATGGGTACCGTTTGGGATACGAACTGGGATCCGTCATCTGCGCCGTCAGATGTACCGGATTACAGCGATCCAGGCAACATCCGTATGTCCGCGGGTATCGCATTACAATGGATGTCCCCATTGGGGCCGTTGGTCTTCTCCTACGCCCAGCCGTTTAAAAAGTACGATGGAGACAAAGCCGAGCAGTTCCAGTTTAACATTGGTAAAACCTGGTAATTGTTCATTGCAAAGGAATGCATTGGTAGTGTAGCGATGACTTTTGGCGATGCCCCTCAGGGATCGCCAGGCCACGCAAAGAGCTGTACCTTCGGGTGCAAATGGGATGGTAAGGAGTTTATTGTGAAAAAGTGGTTATTAGCTGCAGGTCTTGGTTTGGCGATGGTAACGTCCGCACAGGCTGCTGACAAAATTGCAATCGTCAACATGGGTAATCTGTTCCAACAGGTTGCGCAGAAGACGGGTGTATCCAATACACTGGAAAACGAATTTAAAGGCCGTGCGGCTGAACTGCAAAAAATGGAAACCGATCTGCAATCTAAAATGCAGCGTCTGCAATCCATGAAAGCAGGTAGCGATCGTACTAAGCTGGAAAAAGACGTGATGTCTCAGCGCCAGACTTTCGCGCAAAAAGCGCAGGCTTTTGAGAAAGATCGCGCTCGTCGTTCCAACGAAGAACGCAACAAACTGGTGACTCGTATCCAGACTGCGGTGAAAAAAGTGGCTAACGACCAGAGTATCGATCTGGTGGTAGACGCAAACACCGTTGCTTACAACAGCAGCGATGTGAAAGACATCACCGCTGACGTACTGAAACAGGTTAAATAAGTAATGCCTTCAATTCGACTGGCTGACTTAGCAGAACAGTTGGATGCAGAATTACACGGTGATGGCGATATCGTCATCACCGGCGTTGCGTCCATGCAATCTGCAACAACAGGCCACATTACGTTTATGGTGAATCCTAAGTACCGTGAACACTTAGGTTTATGCCAGGCTTCTGCGGTTGTCATGACGCAGGACGATCTTCCTTTTGCTAAGAGTGCGGCGCTGGTAGTTAAAAATCCCTACCTGACCTACGCGCGCATGGCGCAAATTTTAGATACTACGCCGCAGCCCGCGCAGAATATCGCGCCAAGCGCCGTGATTGATGCGACGGCAACGCTGGGTAGCAATGTTTCAGTCGGCGCGAATGCGGTGATTGAATCTGGCGTACAACTGGGCGATAACGTGGTTATCGGCGCAGGCTGTTTCGTCGGAAAAAATAGCAAAATCGGGGCGGGTTCACGCTTGTGGGCGAACGTAACGATTTACCACGACATTCAGATCGGTGAGAATTGCCTGATCCAGTCCAGTACGGTGATCGGCGCGGACGGTTTTGGCTACGCTAACGATCGTGGCAACTGGGTGAAGATCCCACAACTGGGCCGGGTCATTATTGGCGATCGTGTCGAGATCGGCGCTTGTACCACCATTGACCGTGGCGCGTTGGATGATACTGTTATTGGCAATGGCGTGATTATTGATAATCAGTGCCAGATTGCACATAACGTCGTGATTGGCGACAATACGGCAGTTGCCGGTGGCGTCATTATGGCGGGTAGCCTGAAGATTGGCCGTTACTGCATGATTGGCGGCGCCAGCGTGATCAATGGGCATATGGAAATATGCGACAAAGTCACGGTAACTGGCATGGGTATGGTGATGCGTCCCATCACGGAACCGGGCGTCTACTCCTCAGGTATTCCGCTGCAACCCAACAAAGTATGGCGTAAAACTGCTGCACTGGTGATGAACATTGATGATATGAGCAAGCGTCTCAAAGCGATTGAGCGCAAGGTTAATCAACAAGACTAACGTTCCGCCTTGTAGTTGCCATTCTTTTCCGGCCTGTCACATTCATACGATTGCGGCAGGCCGTGTTATTATTGCCTTTTTGTATATTTGGACAGGAAGAGTATTTTGACTACTAACACTCATACTCTGCAGATTGAAGAGATTTTAGAGCTTCTGCCGCACCGTTTTCCGTTTTTACTGGTCGATCGCGTGCTGGACTTTGAAGAAGGTCGTTTTCTGCGTGCGGTGAAAAATGTCTCCGTCAACGAGCCGTTTTTCCAGGGGCACTTCCCGGGCAAACCGATTTTGCCAGGCGTGCTGATTCTGGAAGCGATGGCGCAGGCAACCGGTATTCTGGCGTTTAAAAGCGTTGGTAAACTGGAACCTGGCGAACTGTATTATTTCGCGGGTATTGATGAAGCGCGCTTTAAGCGTCCGGTGGTGCCAGGCGATCAGATGATCATGGAAGTCACTTTCGAGAAAACGCGTCGTGGCCTGACCCGCTTTAAAGGGGTTGCGCTGGTCGACGGTAAAGTCGTGTGCGAAGCAACCATGATGTGTGCTCGTAGCCGGGAGGCCTGATTCGTGATTGATAAATCCGCCTTTATTCATCCTACCGCCATTGTGGAAGACGGCGCTGTAATTGGCGCTAATGCCCACATTGGTCCCTTTTGTATTGTTGGGCCGCAGGTCGAAATTGGTGAGGGAACCGTACTGAAGTCTCATGTGGTCGTGAATGGTCAAACCAAAATCGGCCGCGACAACGAGATTTATCAGTTTGCCTCCATCGGTGAAGTGAACCAGGATCTGAAATATGCGGGTGAGCCGACCCGTGTGGAAATTGGCGATCGTAACCGCATCCGCGAAAGCGTCACCATTCATCGTGGTACAGTGCAGGGCGGTGGGTTGACGAAGGTGGGTAGCGATAACCTGCTGATGATCAATGCGCATGTCGCACATGATTGTACGGTAGGTAATCGCTGTATCCTCGCCAACAACGCCACGCTGGCGGGGCATGTATCAGTCGATGATTTTGCGATCATCGGCGGTATGACGGCAGTTCATCAATTCTGCATTATCGGTGCGCATGTGATGGTCGGCGGCTGCTCCGGCGTGGCGCAGGATGTCCCTCCGTATGTGATTGCGCAGGGTAACCATGCGACGCCGTTCGGGGTAAATATCGAAGGGCTGAAGCGTCGCGGCTTTAGCCGTGAAGGGCTGGTGGCGATTCGTAATGCCTACAAACTGTTGTACCGCAGTGGTAAAACGCTCGACGAAGCGAAGCTGGAAATCGCTGAACTTGCTGAAAAGCATCCGGAAGTGAAGGCGTTTACCGAGTTCTTTGAGCGTTCAACGCGCGGTCCGATTCGTTAATGGCGGCACAGCGTCCTTTAACGATTGCCCTGGTCGCCGGTGAAACGTCCGGCGATATTCTTGGTGCAGGCTTAATTCGTGCGCTGAAAGCGCGCGTACCCAACGCCCGCTTTGTGGGCGTTGCGGGGCCGCGTATGCAGGCCGAAGGGTGTGAAGCCTGGTACGAAATGGAAGAGCTGGCGGTCATGGGCATTGTTGAAGTGCTCGGACGTTTACGCCGTTTGTTGCATATCCGCGCCGATCTGACCCGCCGTTTTACCGAACTCAAGCCCGATGTCTTTGTCGGGATTGACGCCCCTGATTTCAATATTACCCTCGAAGGTAATCTGAAAAAACAAGGGATTAAGACCATTCATTATGTCAGCCCGTCCGTTTGGGCCTGGCGACAGAAACGCGTTTTCAAAATAGGCAGATCCACCCATATGGTGCTGGCTTTTCTGCCTTTCGAAAAAGCGTTTTACGATAAATTTAACGTCCCGTGCCGCTTTATCGGTCACACCATGGCGGATGCCATGCCGCTGGACCCGGATAAAAATGCGGCGCGCGACGTGCTGGGTATCCCGCATGACGCCCATTGTCTGGCGCTACTGCCAGGCAGCCGTGGCGCGGAAGTGGAAATGCTCAGCGCCGACTTCCTGAAAACCGCACAATTGCTGCGACAGCGCTATCCCGATCTGGAAGTGGTAGTGCCTCTGGTGAACGCGAAACGCCGCGAGCAGTTTGAAAAAATTAAAGCGGAGGTTGCGCCGGATCTCGCCGTTCATTTGCTGGACGGCATGGCGCGCGAGGCGATGATCGCCAGCGACGCGGCGTTGCTGGCCTCGGGTACGGCGGCGCTGGAGTGTATGCTGGCAAAATGCCCGATGGTCGTGGGGTATCGTATGAAGCCCTTCACTTTCTGGCTGGCGAAACGTCTGGTGAAAACGGAGTATGTGTCTTTGCCTAACCTGCTGGCGGGAAGAGAATTAGTCAAAGAGCTGTTGCAGGAAGAGTGCGAACCGCAAAAACTCGCCGAAGCGCTGTTGCCGCTACTGGCGAACGGTAAAACCAGCCATGCGATGCACGACACCTTCCGTGAACTGCATCAGCAGATCCGCTGTAATGCCGATGAGCAGGCGGCAGATGCCGTCCTGGAGTTAGCACAATGATCGAATTTGTTTATCCACACACCCATTTAGTGGCGGGTGTGGATGAAGTGGGCCGTGGCCCGCTGGTGGGCGCCGTAGTGACCGCCGCCGTGATCCTCGATCCGGCGCGTCCGATCGTCGGTCTGAATGATTCCAAAAAATTGTCTGAAAAGCGTCGTCTGTCATTGTATGACGAGATTAAAGAAAAGGCGTTAAGCTGGAGTCTGGGACGCGCGGAAGCGCATGAAATTGATGAGCTGAATATTTTGCACGCCACCATGCTCGCCATGCAGCGCGCTGTCGCTGGTCTGCATATTGCGCCAGAATATGTGCTGATCGACGGCAATCGCTGTCCGGAGCTGCCTGTGCCGTCAATGGCCGTGGTGAAAGGCGACAGCCGCGTGGCGGAGATTAGCGCGGCGTCTATTCTGGCGAAAGTCACCCGCGACGCAGAAATGGCGGCGCTGGATATCGTTTTTCCTCAGTATGGCTTTGCGCAGCACAAAGGCTATCCAACCGCTTTTCATCTGGAAAAGTTGGCCCAGTATGGCGCGACGGCGCACCACCGACGCAGTTTTGCGCCTGTTAAACGCGCTCTGGGACTTGTGTCCTGACTCTTGTATCGAGAAATCTGAAGATGTCTGAACCACGTTTCGTTCACCTGCGGGTGCACAGCGACTACTCTATGATCGATGGGCTGGCGAAGACCGGGCCGCTGGTGAAAAAGGCGGCCTCATTAGGTATGCCTGCGCTGGCGATCACCGATTTTACCAACCTCTGCGGTCTGGTGAAGTTCTACGGAGCGGGTCATGGCGCGGGCATTAAACCCATCGTCGGGGCGGACTTTAACGTTCACAACGAACTGCTGGGAGATGAGCTGACTCATCTGACGGTACTGGCGGCGAATAATACGGGATACCAGAACTTGACGTTGCTGATCTCGAAAGCGTATCAGCGCGGCTACGGCGCGGCAGGCCCGATTATCGAGCGCGACTGGTTGGTAGAGCTTAAAGAAGGTTTGATTCTGATTTCCGGCGGACGCATGGGCGACGTAGGCCGCTGTCTGCTACGCGGCAACCAGGCGCTGGTGGAGGAGTGCGTTGCTTTCTATGAAACGCATTTTCCCGATCGCTACTTCCTGGAACTGATCCGTACCGGCAGACAGGACGAAGAGACCTATCTCCATGCTGCGGTTGAACTGGCTGAGGCACGTGGTTTGCCGGTTGTCGCGACAAACGATGTCCGTTTCCTTGAAAGCGATGATTTTGACGCCCATGAGATTCGTGTCGCGATCCACGACGGTTTCACGCTCGACGATCCTAAACGTCCACGCAATTATTCACCGCAGCAGTATATGCGCAGTGAAGAAGAAATGTGCGAGCTGTTCTCCGATATTCCGGAGGCGCTGGAAAATACGGTGGAGATTGCCAAACGCTGCAACGTAACGGTGCGTCTGGGTGAATATTTCCTGCCGCAGTTCCCGACCGGCGATATGACCACCGAAGATTATCTGGTCAAAAAATCGAAAGAGGGGCTGGAAGAGCGTCTGGCTTTCCTGTTTCCGGACGAAGAAGAGCGCAAAAAGCGTCGCCCGGAATATGACGAGCGTCTGGATATTGAACTACAGGTTATCAACCAGATGGGGTTCCCTGGCTACTTCCTCATCGTGATGGAGTTTATCCAGTGGTCAAAAGATAACGGCGTGCCGGTAGGGCCGGGACGTGGTTCCGGGGCTGGTTCGCTGGTGGCCTACGCGCTGAAAATTACCGACCTTGATCCGCTGGAATTTGACCTGCTGTTCGAACGTTTCCTGAACCCGGAACGTGTCTCGATGCCTGACTTCGACGTTGACTTCTGTATGGAGAAACGCGACCAGGTGATTGAGCACGTCGCAGACATGTACGGGCGTGATGCGGTATCGCAGATTATCACCTTCGGTACGATGGCGGCGAAAGCCGTTATCCGCGATGTGGGCCGCGTGCTGGGGCATCCGTACGGTTTTGTCGATCGTATCTCGAAGCTGGTGCCGCCCGATCCGGGCATGACGCTGGCAAAAGCCTTTGAAGCGGAACCGCAACTGCCGGAAATTTACGAGGCGGATGAAGAGGTCAGAGCGCTGATCGATATGGCGCGTAAGCTCGAAGGCGTCACGCGTAATGCCGGTAAGCACGCTGGCGGCGTGGTCATCGCGCCGACCAAAATTACCGACTTTGCGCCGCTGTACTGCGATGAAGAGGGCAAGCATCCGGTTACCCAGTTTGATAAAAGCGACGTGGAATATGCCGGGCTGGTGAAGTTCGACTTCCTCGGTTTGCGTACGCTGACCATCATCAACTGGGCGCTGGAGATGATCAACAAGCGGCGCGAGAAAAACGGCGAGCCGCCGCTGGATATCGCCGCCATTCCGCTGGATGACAAGAAAAGCTTCGACATGCTGCAGCGCTCGGAAACCACGGCGGTCTTCCAGCTTGAATCGCGCGGCATGAAAGATCTGATCAAACGTCTGCAGCCGGACTGCTTTGAAGATATGATCGCACTGGTGGCCCTGTTCCGTCCCGGCCCGTTGCAGTCAGGGATGGTAGATAACTTTATCGACCGTAAGCACGGTCGTGAAGAACTCTCTTACCCGGACGTTCAGTGGCAGCATGAAAGCCTGAAGCCGGTACTGGAGCCGACCTACGGCATCATTCTGTATCAGGAACAGGTGATGCAGATTGCCCAGGTACTTTCCGGGTATACTCTCGGCGGCGCGGATATGCTGCGTCGTGCGATGGGTAAGAAAAAGCCGGAGGAGATGGCCAAACAGCGTTCCGTTTTTGAAGAGGGTGCGAAAAAGAACGGTATCGACGGCGAACTGGCGATGAAAATCTTTGACCTGGTGGAGAAATTCGCCGGTTACGGGTTTAACAAATCGCACTCCGCCGCTTATGCGCTGGTTTCTTACCAGACGCTATGGCTAAAGGCGCACTATCCGGCTGAATTTATGGCGGCGGTGATGACTGCCGATATGGACAACACCGAGAAGGTCGTCGGCCTGGTGGACGAGTGCTGGCGGATGGGACTGAAAATTCTGCCGCCGGATATTAACTCCGGATTGTACCATTTCCACGTTAACGATGAGGGCGAGATCGTCTACGGTATCGGCGCGATCAAAGGCGTCGGCGAAGGGCCGATCGAAGCGATCATCGACGCGCGTAATCAGGGCGGCTATTTCCGCGAGCTGTTTGATCTGTGCGCGCGGACCGACACCAAAAAGCTCAACCGCCGGGTGCTGGAAAAGCTGATCATGTCCGGGGCGTTCGACCGCCTGGGGCCGCACCGCGCCGCGCTGATGAACTCATTGGGCGATGCGCTGAAAGCCGCCGACCAGCACGCCAAAGCGGAAGCTATCGGTCAGGCGGATATGTTCGGCGTACTGGCGGAAGAGCCGGAGCAAATCGAGCAATCCTATGCCAGCTGCCAGCCGTGGCCGGAGCAGGTGGTGTTAGATGGGGAACGTGAAACGTTGGGGCTGTACCTGACGGGCCACCCCATCAATCAGTATTTAAAAGAAATTGAGCGCTATGTCGGCGGGGTAAGGCTCAAAGACATGCATCCGACAGAACGTGGTAAAGTCACCACGGCTGCGGGGCTCGTGATTGCCGCAAGGGTTATGGTCACCAAGCGCGGCAATCGTATCGGCATCTGTACGCTGGATGACCGTTCCGGGCGTCTGGAAGTGATGTTATTTACCGACGCGCTGGATAAATACCAGCAGTTGCTGGTAAAAGACCGCATACTTATCGTCAGCGGACAGGTCAGCTTTGATGACTTCAGCGGGGGGCTTAAAATGACCGCCCGCGAAGTGATGGATATTGACGAAGCTCGCGAAAAATACGCTCGCGGGCTTGCTATCTCGCTGACGGACAGGCAAATTGATGACCAGCTTTTAAACCGACTCCGTCAGTCTCTGGAACCCCACCGCTCGGGGACCATTCCAGTACATCTCTACTATCAGAGGGCGGATGCGCGTGCGCGGCTGCGTTTTGGCGCAACGTGGCGTGTCTCTCCGAGCGATCGTTTACTTAACGATCTGCGTGGCCTCATTGGTTCGGAGCAGGTGGAACTGGAGTTTGACTAATACAGGAATACTATGAGTCTGAATTTCCTTGATTTTGAACAGCCGATAGCAGAGCTGGAAGCGAAAATCGATTCTCTGACTGCGGTAAGCCGCCAGGATGAGAAACTGGATATTAATATCGATGAAGAAGTCCATCGCCTGCGCGAAAAAAGCGTAGAACTGACGCGCAAAATCTTCGCCGATCTCGGCGCATGGCAGGTAGCCCAACTGGCGCGCCATCCGCAGCGTCCGTACACCCTGGATTATGTCCGTCTGGCGTTTGATGAGTTTGATGAGCTGGCGGGCGATCGCGCCTATGCTGATGACAAAGCCATCGTCGGCGGTATCGCGCGTCTGGAAGGGCGGCCGGTGATGATCATTGGTCATCAGAAAGGTCGTGAAACCAAAGAAAAAATTCGTCGTAACTTTGGCATGCCAGCGCCGGAAGGCTACCGCAAAGCGCTGCGCCTGATGGAAATGGCTGAACGCTTCAACATGCCGATTATCACCTTCATCGACACCCCGGGCGCTTACCCTGGCGTGGGCGCGGAAGAGCGTGGTCAGTCTGAAGCCATCGCCCGCAACCTGCGTGAGATGTCTCGTCTGAACGTACCGGTCATCTGCACCGTGATTGGCGAAGGCGGCTCCGGCGGCGCATTGGCGATTGGCGTGGGTGATAAAGTGAATATGCTGCAATACAGCACCTATTCCGTTATCTCCCCGGAAGGTTGCGCCTCTATTTTGTGGAAGAGCGCCGACAAAGCGCCATTGGCTGCTGAAGCGATGGGCATCATCGCGCCGCGTCTGAAAGAGCTGAAGCTAATCGATTCCATCATTCCGGAGCCGCTGGGCGGCGCGCACCGTAATCCGGAAGCGATGGCGGCGTCGCTAAAAGCGCAGCTGCTGGAAGATTTAGCCGATCTCGATGTGTTAAGCACCGATGATTTAAAAAACCGTCGTTACCAGCGTTTGATGAGCTACGGTTACGCCTAATCATTTACCTCATTTCTCCCAGGAGGCCGGATAATCCGGCCTCTTTTTTTTGGACGAGGAAAAATGAGACGCCGATGAGCTGATGTGATTAAACGCAACGGCATGTTCTCCCTGACACTGTAGCAACTGCCAGGCGTGTGGCCAGGGCAGGCGGTGAACTACCCTTCAAGGAGAAAATTATGGGATTGCAAAAAACACTGGCGCTCAGCGCCGTAGCGGCAGGGATCATGTTGAGCTTATCCGGTGCGCAGGCCGCGCCGCTGCTTAGCAGTAGTGAGCCAATGACCATTAACGCCAGCGATCTGGCGGCGAAAGAGAAAGCGCTGACGGATTTTCCGTTAATGGAGGCAGTGAAATCCTCTATCCAGACGTTGGATAACAGCGCGGTCGAACAAATCGAACCGGGGCGCGCCGCTAACCCGGCAAACGTAAAACGCGTTGAAAGTATTCTGAAAGAGGCCGACTGGGATTATCTGTTCCCGATGCGCGCGCCGGAATATACTTACTCTAACTTCCTGAAAGCGATAGGTAAATTCCCGGCGGTTTGTGGTACCTACACCGATGGACGCGATAGCGACGCTATCTGCCGTAAAACCCTGGCTACTATGTTTGCGCATTTTGCCCAGGAGACGGGCGGTCACGAAAGCTGGCGTGACATTCCGGAATGGCGTCAGGCGCTGGTCTATCTGCGCGAAGTCGGCTGGACAGAAGGGCAGAAAGGCGGCTACAACGGCGAATGTAACCCGGATGTATGGCAGGGCCAGACCTGGCCGTGCGGTAAAGATAAGGACGGCGATTTCCTCAGCTATTTTGGTCGCGGGGCAAAACAGCTTTCTTATAACTACAACTATGGGCCTTTCTCTGACGCGATGTATGGCGACGTTCGCCCTCTGCTGGATAAACCCGAGCTGGTGGCGGATACCTGGATGAACCTGGCGAGCGCCGTCTTCTTCTTTGTGTACCCGCAGCCGCCGAAGCCGTCTATGCTACATGTGATTGACGGTACCTGGCAGCCAAACGATCGCGATAAAGCAAACGGCCTGGTATCAGGTTTCGGCGTCACTATTCAGATCATCAATGGCGGCGTGGAGTGCGGCGGCGCAGATGAGAATGCGCAGTCGCTTAACCGTATCGCCTACTACAAAGAGTTTGCCAACTACCTGAAAGTGCCGGTGCCGGCTGACGAAGTGTTGGGCTGTAAAAAGATGAAGCAGTTCGATGAAGGCGGCGCTGGCGCGTTACCGATCTATTGGGAACAAGACTGGGGCTGGAGCGCCGATACTGCGGACGGTAAAACCTATTCCTGCCAGTTAGTTGGATATCAGACGCCGTATACCGCCTTTAAAGAGGGCGACTACACGAAATGTGTACAACATTATTTCAACGTTAATGTCGTCGATGATAACGGAACCACTGAACCGGATGTCACGCCAACTCCGGCGCCAGTGACGGATGAAAACGTGGCGCCAGTCGCGCGCATTGCCGGGCCGGTCGGGGCGGTGGAAGCCGGTAGCCAGGTTTCACTCAGCGCGGAAGGATCGACCGACGCGAATGGCGACAAGCTCACCTATACCTGGATGTCGCAGGATGGCAAAACGCTGAGCGGCCAGGATAAAGCCGTTGTGATTTTCAACGCGCCGGATGTCACTCAGAACACCCAGTATGTGGTGAATCTGACCGTTAGCGACGGTACGCTCTCCAGTACAGCGGTTTATACGCTGAATGTGAAAGCGAAGGCCGCCGCTGCGGATGACGAAGATAAGACCACCAGCTACCCTGCCTGGAGCAGCAGCCAGAAATGGAATCCGGGCGACATCGTCAACAGTAATGGCGCATTGTACCAGTGCAAACCGTTCCCGGAAGGCTCATGGTGTAATGTTGCGCCTGCCTACTATGAGCCCGGCGTAGGGATTGCCTGGGCCGATGCATGGAACGCATTGTAATAAGATAAATCCTGTCGGTGCTTTGCATCGGCAGGATTGTTACTATGCTTATCTCAGGTTTTTTCAGGAGAAAGCATGAACATCATCGCCATTATGGGGCCGCACGGGGTTTATTATAAAGATGAACCCATCAAGGAGCTTGAGCGTGCATTACAATCCCTGGGATTTCAAATTATCTGGCCGCAAAATAGCGTTGACTTGTTGAAGTTTATTGAACATAACCCGCGCATCTGCGGCGTTATTTTTGACTGGGATGAATACAGTCTCGACCTTTGTAGCGAAATCAACCAGCTAAATGAATACCTTCCTCTCTACGCCTTTATCAATACCAACTCCACGCTGGACGTTAGCGTTCACGATATGCGCATGGCGCTGTGGTTTTTTGAGTATGCATTGGGGCTGGCTGAAGATATCGCGACGCGCATTCATCAATATACAAACGAATATCTCGATAATATTACGCCGCCGTTTACCAAAGCGCTTTTTACCTACGCCAAAGAAGGAAAATATACCTTTTGTACGCCGGGTCATATGGCGGGAACGGCGTATCAGAAAAGCCCGCCAGGCTGTCTGTTTTATGACTTTTTTGGCGGCCATACCTTAAAGGCCGATGTGTCGATTTCGGTGACTGAACTGGGATCGCTGCTGGATCACACCGGGCCGCATCTGGAAGCGGAAGAGTATATCGCCCGTACTTTTGGCGCCGAGCAGAGTTATATGGTGACGAACGGTACGTCGACCTCGAATAAAATTGTCGGTATGTATGCCGCGCCTGCGGGAAGTACGCTACTTATTGATCGTAATTGCCATAAATCGCTGGCGCATTTGCTGATGATGAGCGATGTGGTGCCTCTCTGGTTGAAGCCGACGCGCAATGCGCTCGGTATTCTCGGCGGTATTCCTAAGCGTGAATTTACCCGCGACAGCATTGCGCGTAAGGTGGCGGAAACCGCGCAGGCGCAATGGCCGGTTCATGCGGTTATCACCAATTCGACTTACGATGGTCTGCTGTATAACACTAACTGGATCAAGCAGATGCTGGACGTTCCCTCGATCCATTTTGATTTCGCCTGGGTACCCTATACCCATTTCCATCCGATCTACCAGGGGAAAAGCGGGATGAGCGGCGATCGGGTGCCCGGAAAAGTGATTTTTGAAACGCAATCCACCCATAAAATGCTGGCGGCTTTTTCGCAGGCGTCGCTTATTCATATCAAAGGGGAATATGACGAAGAGACGTTTAACGAAGCGTTTATGATGCACACTTCCACATCGCCGAGCTATCCCATTGTCGCCTCTATCGAGACCGCGGCGGCGATGCTGCGCGGCAATCCAGGGAAAAGATTGATTAATCGTTCGGTGGAACGGGCGCTCCATTTTCGTAAAGAAGTACAGCGGTTACGTGAAGAGTCCGATAGCTGGTTCTTTGATATCTGGCAGCCGGAAGAGGTTGATGAGGCCGAATGCTGGCCGGTCACGCCGGGAGAAACCTGGCATGGCTTCACCGATGCTGATGACGATCATATGTTCCTCGATCCGGTTAAGGTGACAATCCTGACGCCGGGGATGGATGAACAGGGCAACATGAGCGAAGAGGGGATACCCGCCGCGCTGGTGGCGAAGTTCCTCGATGAGCGAGGCGTGGTGGTGGAAAAAACCGGGCCGTATAATCTGCTGTTTTTGTTCAGCATAGGGATTGATAAGACCCGTGCGATGGGGCTGCTGCGCGGACTGACGGAATTTAAACGCGCCTACGATCTTAACCTGCGCGTCAAAAATATGTTGCCGGATCTGTATGCGGAAGATCCGGATTTTTATCGCAATATGCGCATTCAGGATCTGGCGCAGGGGATCCATAAACTGATCCGCCAGCACGATCTTCCGGGGCTGATGCTGCGGGCGTTCGAGGTTTTACCGGAGATGATCATGACCCCGCACCAGGCCTGGCAGCGTCAGATCAAAGGTGAGGTGGAAACCGTGGCGCTCGATCAACTGCCAGGGCGCGTTTCCGCGAATATGATCCTGCCTTATCCGCTAGGCGTTCCGCTGTTGATGCCCGGCGAGAGGATCACGCAACAGAGTCGGGCCGTGCTCGATTTTCTGCTGATGCTCTGCTCGATTGGCCAGCATTATCCCGGTTTTGAAACGGATATTCACGGTGCGAAACGGAATGAAGACGGGGTGTACCAGGTACGAGTCTTAAAACACGCCTGTTAGCTTGCCTGACGGGAATGTGACGAGTAACGTACTGATAATCAATAAAGGAGACGCTATGCTGGGATTAAAACAGGTTCATCACATCGCGATCATTGCGACAGACTATGCGGTGAGCAAGGCGTTTTATTGCGATATTCTGGGGTTCGATCTGCTAAGCGAAGCCTGGCGGGAAGAGCGTGACTCGTGGAGGGGCGATTTGGCGCTAAACGGGCAGTATGTGATTGAGCTTTTCTCTTTTCCCTTCCCTCCGGCTCGTCCAAGCCGACCTGAAGCCTGCGGCCTGCGCCATCTGGCTTTCAGCGTGGAAAATGTGGAAAACGCCGTTGCGCATCTGGAAAAGCATCAGGTTAAGTGCGAACCGATACGCATCGATCCGTATACCGGGAAGCGATTTACTTTTTTCAACGATCCGGACGGTTTACCGCTTGAGCTGTATGAGCAGTAAGGCTTGTCATTAAGACGCTCGCCAGGTAACGTTGCCGGGCTAAGTCACTATAAGCATGGATCATGACCACTCTCACGTTGAATACCTCGTTACTCTCTTCTCGCCGTATTCTGGCTGCCTTTAGCGGCGGCCTGGATTCTACGGTGCTTCTGCATCAACTGGTGTTGTGGCGAGAACGCCACCCTGACGTTACGCTGCGTGCTATCCATATTCATCACGGTTTAAGCCCTCATGCTGATAGCTGGGTGCGGCATTGCGAAACCGTATGCGAACGCTGGCAGGTTCCGCTGGTAGTGGAGCGGGTGACGCTGGCGGATAATGGCCTGGGTATCGAGGCCCATGCGCGTGAAGCGCGCTACCGGGCGTTCGCACAGACGCTATTGCCTGGCGAAGTGCTGGCAACCGCGCAGCACCTTGACGATCAGTGTGAAACATTCCTGCTGGCGTTAAAGCGCGGCAGCGGTCCGGCCGGACTTTCCGCGATGGGAGAGTGCTCGCCTTTTGCCGGAACTCTGCTTCTTCGCCCGCTGTTGAGAGAAACGCGGAAGACGCTGGAACAGTGGGCTGTGCGTCATGGCTTATGCTGGATTGAAGATGAAAGCAATCAGGATGACGCCTACGATCGCAATTTTTTACGCCTGCGCGCGCTTCCACTCTTGCAGCAGCGCTGGCCGCATTTTCCTGCGGCGGTAGCCCGTAGCGCGACGCTCTGCGCCAAGCAAGAAAGGCTGCTGGACGAGCTTCTGGCCAGCGATCTTACGGACTGTATCACGACGGAGGGAACATTGCGGCTCTCTCCATTAATGTCGATGAGCGATGTACGGCGGGCGGCGATTTTGCGTCGCTGGCTGGCGATGCGTAATGCGCCGATGCCCTCTCGCGACGCGCTGGAACGTATCTGGCAGGAGGTGGCGCTGGCGCGCGACGATGCCTCTCCCTGTTTACGTTTTGGCGATCGCGAGATTCGCCGTTATCAGTCGCAACTGTGGTGGATTAAATCCGTGGCCGGACAACACGAAACGACGGTCGCCTGGCCCGTCTGGCAAACACCGCTGGCGCTGCCTGCCGGCTTAGGGACGGTACAGCTCGTTCCTGGCGGCGAACTGCGCCGACCGCGAGAGGAAGAATCCGTCAGCATTCGTTTTAAAGCGCCAGGGTTGCTACACATTGTGGGACGTCACGGCGGACGTAAATTAAAGAAAATCTGGCAGGAGCAGGGGATCCCGCCCTGGCGACGAGACACCACGCCGCTGTTGTTTTACGGCGAAACGTTGATTGCGGCTGCGGGTGTTTTTGTGACGCGTGAGGGAGCAGCAGAAGATAAAGAAGGGGTGAGTCTGGTTTGGCATGCCTGATGGCGCTGCGCTTATCAGGCCTACGTATCGCATGGAACGTAGGCCGGATAAGGTGCTTGCACCACCATCCGGCAACAAAATACTCAGGATTCGCTAACTACCACGGTACCAATTTCCGGGTGGCTGAAACTGGCGATTTTGTCGAGACGAAGCTCACAAGACTCGCCGGAAACCTCGGCAAGCAGATATTCTACGTTTTTACGTAAGATCAAATCGTTCGCTTTTGCCTGCAAAACCTCGCCATCTTTTAACGTTAGCGTCAGTATTAAATGATGCATGCAGGCAAGCTCAAGACTATCGTAGTCATCGCAATTAATGGGTTGATACGTTTCATTCATTGACATAATCGCTCACCAGTAAGTTCGCGGTAGCATAAGCTGCCTTTTCCCTGACCGACTCTGAAAGGGCGCTATCTGCCGCCACTTCATTAAGCACTTTCAATACACAACCCAGCGCATCCGGGACATACCCTAAGTCTCCGCTGGCGATTTCCGCATACCGCTTGCGTACTAACTCACAATATTTTTCCACATGCCCTCCTGTCAGCATTCTGACTTAACCGTGGATGCAAGTCTAAGCCTACGAAGTTAAATCTTGTTTAGCAAGGTGACTATACCATACTCATTTGCGCAATATCAGCGCCTGACGCGAGTGGGTAAAAGATTCGTTAACAGCCTTTTAGCGCGGTTTTCGCTACAATGGGCGCCTGATTCGAAAGGAGTTTTCTCATGGCGCTTAAAGCGACAATTTATAAAGCCGTCGTCAATGTGGCTGACCTTGATCGCAACCGGTTTCTGGATGCGGCATTGACGCTGGCGCGTCACCCTTCTGAAACGCAGGAGCGCATGATGTTGCGCCTGTTGGCATGGATAAAATATGCTGATGAACGGTTGCAGTTTACACGCGGGCTCAGCGCGGAAGATGAACCGGAGGTCTGGCTGCGCAACGATCATCTGGGCATCGATCTCTGGATAGAGCTGGGGCTGCCGGATGAGCGCCGTATTAAGAAAGCCTGTACTCAGGCGAGCGACGTCGCGCTCTTTGCTTATAACTCCCGGGCGGCGCAAATCTGGTGGCAGCAGCATCAAAGCAAGTGCGCGCAGTTCGCTAACCTGTCCGTCTGGTATCTGGATGACGGGCAACTGGCGCAGCTCAGTGAATTTGCCGATCGTACCATGACGCTACAGGCGACGATTCAGGACGGCGCAATCTGGCTTTCTGATGCTCGGAATAATCTGGAAATACAGCTAACCGCCTGGCAACAGCCCTCATGATTGCCATCTCCCGGACGGTCTCCATAGCCGACAATGAGCTGGAAATTACGGCCATTCGCGCGCAGGGCGCGGGTGGTCAGCACGTAAATAAGACCTCTAGCGCGATTCATTTGCGCTTTGACATTCGGGCCTCTGGCCTGCCAGAGTATTATAAACAGCGTTTGCTGACGGCCAGCCACCATCTGATAAGCGATGATGGCGTCATTATCATTAAGGCGCAGGAGTTCCGGAGCCAGGAGCTCAACCGGGAAGCGGCTATCGCCAGGCTGGTTGCCGTCATAAAAGAATTAACCGCGGAGCAGAAAAGCCGTCGCGCAACCCGTCCGACGCGTGCCTCGCAAGAGCGCCGCTTGTCCTCAAAGGCGCAAAAATCTTCTGTAAAGGCGCTTCGCGGCAAAGTTCGTCGTCCACTGGATTGACGGGCAGGAATAGCAATTTCATAAGGATTTTATGGTGAGAACAGCAATATTGTCAGTAGCGGCAGCCTGTACGCTATTTGCATTGATAGGGTGTAATAACCGTGCGGAAGTTGACGCCCTGCAACCTGCGCAGGCGGCGGAATTAAAACCCATGCAGCAAAGCTGGCGCGGCGTGCTGCCCTGTGCGGATTGTGAAGGTATTGAAACGTCACTGTTTCTGGAAAAAGACGGCACATGGGTGATGAACGAGCGCTATCAGGGCGTGCGCGAAGAACCTTCCTCTTTTGCGTCATACGGTACCTGGGCGCGGACGGCGGATAAACTGGTGTTAACCGACAGCAATGGCGAGAAATCGTATTATCGCGCGAAAGGCAATGCGCTGGAGATGCTCGACAGAGAAGGCAATCCGGTGGCTTCGCAGCTTAATTATACGCTGGTGCCTGTTACCGCCAGCCTGCCGGTAACGCCAATGCCGCTACGTGGTATGTATGTATACAGGGCCGACGCGGCGACCTTTACCGATTGCGCGACCGGAAAACGGCTGCCGGTCGCCAGTAACGCCCAGCTTGAGCGCGGCTATCTGACGGCGAAAGGTGAAGCGGAAAAACCGGTGCTGCTGATGGTCGAAGGGCATTTTGTGTTTGCCGCGAATCCGGACACGGGCGAGCCGGTAAAAACGCTAATAGCTGATAAAAATGTGAAGTTTGCGCCGGGTAAGGATTGCACTCACTAATAAAAGGCCTCGCAGGGTGCGAGGCCTTTACATATCTGCCGGATGGCGCCGGGCAATCCCAACAAAATGTCGTTTAGCCTTTAATGGCCTTGACCAGATAATCAACGATATCGCCGGTTTTAATAAGCGATTTTTCACCGCTACGACGGTATTTATACTCAATATCGTCGTTATCCAGGTTGCGATCGCCAATCACGATTGTATGTGGAATACCAATCAGCTCCATATCGGCAAACATCACGCCCGGGCGCTCTTTACGGTCGTCCATCAGCACTTCAATGCCCTGCGCGCGCAATTCGCTGTACAGCTTTTCCGCCAGCTCCTGCACACGGAAGGATTTGTGCATATTCATCGGCAGAATAGCGACCTGGAAAGGCGCAATAGCGTCAGGCCATACAATGCCGCGCTCGTCAAAGTTCTGCTCGATAGCTGCGGCAACGACACGTGTTACGCCGATACCGTAACATCCCATTGTCAGGATCTGGTTACGGCCATCTTCACCCTGAACGGAGGCTTTCAGCGCTTCTGAGTACTTGGTACCTAACTGGAAGATGTGACCCACTTCGATACCGCGTTTGATAAGCAACGTTCCCTGACCGTCCGGACTCGGATCGCCGGCGACTACGTTACGGATGTCGGCAACAACAGGCGTCGCCACATCGCGATCCCAGTTAATACCAAAGTAGTGTTTACCGTCGATGTTAGCGCCAGCGGCAAAATCGCTCATGGCGGCAACGGTACGATCGATGATGACCGGAATCGGCATATTGACCGGGCCGAGGGAGCCAGGGCCAGCATTAATTACGGCGCGAATCTCTTCTTCGGTAGCGAAGGTCAGCGGGCTGGCAACGTGCGGCAGTTTTTCCGCTTTAACTTCATTCAGTTCATGATCGCCGCGAACCAGCAGAGCCACCAGCGGAGACTTGCTGTCTTTCACCGCTTTCACCAGCAGCGTTTTTACCGTTTTTTCAATTGGCAGGTTGAATTGTTCCACCAGCTCCGCGATGGTTTTGGCATTTGGCGTATCGACCAGAGTCATTTCCTGCGTCGCCGCTGCGCGCGGCGTTTGCGGCGCGATAGCTTCTGCCAGTTCAATGTTAGCCGCGTAATCAGAAACATCAGAGAAAACGATATCGTCTTCGCCGCTTTGCGCCAGCACCTGGAATTCATGCGAGGCGTTGCCGCCGATAGAACCGGTATCGGCCTGTACCGCGCGGAAATCCAGCCCCATACGGCTGAAGATACGGCTATACGCGGCGTACATGGCGTCATAGGTTTCCTGCAACGACTCCTGAGAGGTGTGGAAAGAGTAAGCATCTTTCATCAGGAATTCGCGCGAACGCATCACGCCAAAGCGCGGACGCACTTCATCACGGAATTTGGTCTGGATTTGGAAGAAGTTCAGCGGCAACTGCTTATAAGAGCTGAGTTCATTACGCACCAGATCGGTGATAACTTCTTCGTGGGTCGGGCCGAGTACGAACGGACGCTCGCCACGGTCGACAAAACGCAGCAGTTCCGGACCGTACTGTTCCCAACGACCACTCTCTTGCCACAGGTCGGCTGGCTGAACGACTGGCATCGACACCTCGATAGCACCGGCGTTGTTCATCTCTTCACGCACGATGTTTTCGACTTTTTTCAGGACGCGCAGGCCGGTCGGCAGCCAGGTATATAACCCGGAGGCGAGCTTGCGGATTATCCCGGCGCGCAGCATCAGCTGGTGGCTGATAACCTCGGCGTCGGCAGGTGTCTCCTTCAGAGTGGAGAGCAGGTATTGGCTAGTACGCATATTGTTACGGTTCCAGTTGAACGATCGAACAGGCTCAATGTGAGCCTGATACAAAAAAAGTGATTTAGTTTACCAGCGTGCAAGAGATGTCAAAAGAGAAGGGCGTGAAATTACCGTGGTTCCAGCGCAAACACTTCAAATCCGGTGTTAACTACACGCCAGCGCACGTTAAAATCATGCAGCCAGACGGCATAGGTTTTGCCCGTCTCTTCACCCTTACGATAAGCCGGGCGAGGATCTTGCGCCAGCACATCGCAAATAAATGTCCGTAGCTGCGGATAACGCCTTTCCAGCGTCGTAAGCTGTTGAGCCACCTCAGCGGTAAAACTCACGGGCATTTCAGCTATCGGCGCCTGTTGCGCATAGCTGGCGGCGGTGTCCGGTAAGGCCTCGGCAAACGGTAAATACGGTTTAATATCCACGACCGGCGTGCCATCCACCAGATCCAGACTGCCTAATTTCAGAATTACGCTCTCTTTCCGGCACTCGATACCTTTTAGCGCAACGAGCGACATGCCAATCGGATTGGGGCGGAACGTGGAGCGCGTGGCAAAAACGCCCATTCTGGCGTTACCGCCAAGACGGGGCGGACGAACTGTTGGCCGCCAGCCGCCGTCCATCGTCTGATGAAAAACGAAAAGTACCCACAAATGGCTGAACGCCTCCAGGCCGCGAACGGCATCGGCCTGGTTGTAAGGCGCTATCAGATGCAGTTCGCCGCAGGCGCTTTTGATCAGACCAGGCTGGCGCGGAACGGCGAATTTTTCTTTATAGGGGGAGCGAATAACGCCGATTTGTTCAAACTGAAAGCTGCTCATTTCGCCGAAATATTCAGGGCGGACCCGATACAAACCGCCTGACGGTAGCAGCCTGGCGTGCCGCTGGTAATTTCACAGCTGTGTAGCAGGACGGCGTTGGCTTTCATTTTAGATGCATTAATCTGCATACGCTTGCGCGCAGTTGGAATGTTAGGCGGAGAGTCTTGATTTGTCGCCTGACAGGATTCGCCGCTAACCTCGCCAAGATCGCGGAAAGGTTTGCCGACTAAGTCTTCAGCATTGGTGTAAATCCTGACGGGAGCGGCACGCGGCGCTTTAGGTTTCTCCGGCTCCGCTTTTGGCGGGGTTGCGGTGCTTTGAACGGGTTCAACAGGGGATCTGCTTAGCATGGAACAACCGCCCAGCATGAGTGCCAATAAACAGATCGGTAAAGCACGCATAATATTTCCTCAATGAATGTTCTAATTGCCAGATATTGAATCAGGAGCTTGCATAAATGACAAGACGGGCAATAGCCCGTCCTGAATAATATTACAGATTGTGGAATCAGCCTAAAACTTACCAGCCTTTCACCGCACCGCCATTAAAAACTTTATTTGCGGCTTCGTACACTTCATCAGACTGGTAAGCCTGAACGAATTTTTTCACATTCTCGGCGTCTTTGTTATCTTCACGCGTCACGATCAGGTTAACGTACGGAGAATCTTTATCTTCAACGAAGATACCGTCTTTCGCTGGCGTCAGGTCAATCTGGCTGGCGTATGTCGTATTGATGACCGCTAACGCGATCTGCGCGTCATCCAGCGAACGCGGCAACTGCGGCGCTTCCAGCTCAACAATTTTCAGATTTTTCGGGTTTTCCACGATATCCAGCGAGGTAGGAAGCAGACCGACGCCGTCTTTCAGTTTAATTAGCCCTACTTTTTGCAGCAGCAGCAGGGAACGACCAAGGTTGGTCGGGTCGTTAGGCACAGCGACCTGGGAACCGTCCTTGAGCTCATCCAGAGATTTGATTTTTTTGGAATATCCTGCAATGGGATAGACAAAAGTCTTACCAACAGAAACCAGTTTGTAGCCGCGATCTTTGATTTGCTGATCCAGATACGGTTTGTGCTGGAAGGCATTGGCATCGATATCGCCTTTGCTCAGTGCTTCATTAGGCAGAACATAATCATTAAAGGTCACCAATTCCACGTCCAGGCCGTATTTTTCTTTCGCGACTTTCTGCGCGACTTCGGCAACTTGCTGCTCTGCGCCAACGATTACGCCGACTTTAATATGATTCGGATCTTTTTCATCCTGACCGCAACCCGCAAGTGCCAGAGAACCAATCAGAGCACCCACTGCCGCAAAGGTTTTGAATTTGAACGCCATGCTTATTTCCTTAATGAGTATTTGTGTTGTGTTTAACGTTACTTATGCGTGACAGCCCTGACGATGCGATCGCCGGATAACTGAATTAAATAAACCAGAACGACGAGTAATACCAGCACCGTATTCATCACGGTAGCATTGTATCCAATATAACCGTACTGATAGCCGATTTGACCGAGGCCGCCTGCGCCGACGGCGCCGCCCATTGCGGAGTAACCGACTAGGGTGATCAGTGTAATGGTTGCCGCATTCACCAGACCAGGCAGCGCTTCCGGTAAAAGGATTTTACGTACAATTTGCAGCGGCGTGGCGCCCATCGCTCGCGAGGCTTCAATCAGCCCGGCAGGGATCTCTAACAACGCATTTTCCACCATACGGGCGATAAAAGGCGCGGCACCGACGGTCAGCGGTACAATCGCGGCCTGCAAACCAATGGAGGTGCCGACAATTATTCGGGTAAAAGGAATCATCCACACCAGCAGGATGATAAAGGGAATTGAGCGGAAAATATTGACCACCGCAGAGAGGGAGCGATACAGCCTGGCGTTCTCCATAATCTGCCCCGGGCGCGTAACATACAGCAATACGCCAACCGGCAGGCCAATCACGAAACCGAAGAAACCGGAGACAAAGGTCATCGCCAGCGTTTCCCAGACGCCACGAACCAGTAACCACATCATTGCCTCAGACATAACCCAGTACCTCTACTTTCACATGGTGATCCTGCAGCCAGGCAATTGCGGCTTGCGTCTCTTCTTGTGTGCCGTGCATTTCCGTTAGCATAATGCCGAACTTCACACCGCCCGCGTAATCCATCTGCGCGCTGATAATATTATTGTTCACGTTGAAACGACGCGCGGTTTCAGAAAGCAGCGGGGCATCCACAGACTGTCCGGTGAATTCCATGCGCAGCATCGGCACGCTGTCAGTTTCCGGCGACGCTTTCAAACGCGCCTGGTAATCTTCCGGAATGTCCAGGTGCAGAGTGGACTGAATAAACTTCTGCGCCAGCGGCGTTTTAGGATGCGAGAAGACTTCGCTGACCGTATCCTGCTCAATAAGCTCGCCATTACTGATAACGGCAACGCAGTCGCAGATACGTTTCACGACATCCATTTCATGAGTGATAAGCAGAATCGTCAACCCCAGACGACGGTTGATATCTTTCAGCAATTCCAGAATCGAACGGGTCGTCGCGGGATCAAGCGCGCTGGTGGCTTCATCGCACAGCAACACTTTTGGATTACTGGCTAACGCGCGGGCAATCGCGACACGCTGTTTCTGACCGCCGGAAAGATTTGCCGGATAGCTGTCGTGCTTGTCGCCAAGACCGACTAAATCCAGCAGTTCTGTGACACGGCGTTTGATCTCTTCCTTTGGTGTGTTATCCAGTTCCAGCGGCAACGCGACGTTGCCAAACACGGTACGGGAAGAGAGCAGGTTAAAATGTTGGAAAATCATGCCGATTTGACGGCGAGCTTTGGTCAACCCGGACTCTGAAAGCGTTGTCAACTCCTGACCGCCGACCTGAACGCTACCTTCGGTTGGGCGTTCAAGTAAGTTAACGCAGCGGATAAGCGTACTTTTACCGGCGCCGGAGGCGCCAATGACGCCATAAATCTGCCCGGCAGGAACGTGCAGGCTGACATTATTTAGCGCCTGAATGGTGCGCGTCCCCTGCTGGAACACTTTGGTAATATTCGAAAGTTTAATCATTGATTCTTTATTATCGTAATGAAATGAGCGGAGGCATTTTCGTCTGCCTAATACGGTCAACGCCGTCAACAGAATGGATGTTAAGGCATCCAGACGTCTAAATCAATCAGGCTTTATACGATGAGCACTTTCTTGCCTGCTGAAACATGCGATACTAGCGCCACTTGCTTTACTCAGGAGCTATAAAAGGTGGCAAAGTCTGTACCCGCAATTTTTCTCGACCGTGACGGCACCATTAATGTGGATCACGGCTACGTACATGAAATCGATGCATTCGAGTTTATAGACGGTGTTATTGACGCGATGCGCGAGCTAAAAAAAATGGGCTATGCGTTGGTGGTGGTGACGAACCAGTCCGGAATCGCGCGCGGCAAATTCACTGAGGCGCAGTTTGAAACGTTAACCGAATGGATGGACTGGTCGTTGGCGGATCGCGATGTTGATTTGGACGGCATCTATTATTGTCCTCACCATCCGCAGGGCAGTATAGAAGAGTTCCGTCAGGTATGTGATTGCCGCAAGCCGCATCCAGGAATGCTTATCTCGGCGCGTGATTTCCTGCATATCGATATGGCGGCTTCTTATATGGTGGGAGACAAGCTGGAAGATATGCAGGCGGCTGCGGCGGCAAATGTCGGGACAAAAGTGCTGGTGCGTACGGGCAAACCGGTCACGGCAGAAGCAGAAAACGCGGCGGACTGGGTGTTAAACAGCCTTGCCGATCTGCCATCGGCGATAAAAAAGCAGCAAAAATAAGCGTTATGGATAAAAGATGAGCGGTTAAAACAAAAATGCATTTTTCCGCTTGTCTTCCTGAACCGACTCCCTATAATGCGCCTCCATCGACACGGCGGATGTGAATCACTTCACACAAACAGCCGGTCGGTTGAAGAGAAAAATCCTGAAATTCAGGGTTGACTCTGAAAGAGGAAAGCGTAATATGCACACCCCGCGCCGCTGAGAAAAAGCGAAGCGGCACTGCTCTTTAACAATTTATCAGACAATCTGTGTGGGCACTCGAAGATACGGATTCTTAACGTCCCCGGACGAAAAATGAATACCAAGTCTCAAGAGTGAACACGTAATTCATTACGAAGTTTAATTCTTTGAGCATCAAACTTTTAAATTGAAGAGTTTGATCATGGCTCAGATTGAACGCTGGCGGCAGGCCTAACACATGCAAGTCGAACGGTAACAGGAAGCAGCTTGCTGCTTCGCTGACGAGTGGCGGACGGGTGAGTAATGTCTGGGAAACTGCCTGATGGAGGGGGATAACTACTGGAAACGGTGGCTAATACCGCATAACGTCGCAAGACCAAAGAGGGGGACCTTCGGGCCTCTTGCCATCAGATGTGCCCAGATGGGATTAGCTAGTTGGTGAGGTAACGGCTCACCAAGGCGACGATCCCTAGCTGGTCTGAGAGGATGACCAGCCACACTGGAACTGAGACACGGTCCAGACTCCTACGGGAGGCAGCAGTGGGGAATATTGCACAATGGGCGCAAGCCTGATGCAGCCATGCCGCGTGTATGAAGAAGGCCTTCGGGTTGTAAAGTACTTTCAGCGGGGAGGAAGGTGTTGTGGTTAATAACCGCAGCAATTGACGTTACCCGCAGAAGAAGCACCGGCTAACTCCGTGCCAGCAGCCGCGGTAATACGGAGGGTGCAAGCGTTAATCGGAATTACTGGGCGTAAAGCGCACGCAGGCGGTCTGTCAAGTCGGATGTGAAATCCCCGGGCTCAACCTGGGAACTGCATTCGAAACTGGCAGGCTTGAGTCTTGTAGAGGGGGGTAGAATTCCAGGTGTAGCGGTGAAATGCGTAGAGATCTGGAGGAATACCGGTGGCGAAGGCGGCCCCCTGGACAAAGACTGACGCTCAGGTGCGAAAGCGTGGGGAGCAAACAGGATTAGATACCCTGGTAGTCCACGCCGTAAACGATGTCTACTTGGAGGTTGTGCCCTTGAGGCGTGGCTTCCGGAGCTAACGCGTTAAGTAGACCGCCTGGGGAGTACGGCCGCAAGGTTAAAACTCAAATGAATTGACGGGGGCCCGCACAAGCGGTGGAGCATGTGGTTTAATTCGATGCAACGCGAAGAACCTTACCTGGTCTTGACATCCACAGAACTTTCCAGAGATGGATTGGTGCCTTCGGGAACTGTGAGACAGGTGCTGCATGGCTGTCGTCAGCTCGTGTTGTGAAATGTTGGGTTAAGTCCCGCAACGAGCGCAACCCTTATCCTTTGTTGCCAGCGGTTAGGCCGGGAACTCAAAGGAGACTGCCAGTGATAAACTGGAGGAAGGTGGGGATGACGTCAAGTCATCATGGCCCTTACGACCAGGGCTACACACGTGCTACAATGGCGCATACAAAGAGAAGCGACCTCGCGAGAGCAAGCGGACCTCATAAAGTGCGTCGTAGTCCGGATTGGAGTCTGCAACTCGACTCCATGAAGTCGGAATCGCTAGTAATCGTGGATCAGAATGCCACGGTGAATACGTTCCCGGGCCTTGTACACACCGCCCGTCACACCATGGGAGTGGGTTGCAAAAGAAGTAGGTAGCTTAACCTTCGGGAGGGCGCTTACCACTTTGTGATTCATGACTGGGGTGAAGTCGTAACAAGGTAACCGTAGGGGAACCTGCGGTTGGATCACCTCCTTACCTTAAAGATGCGTACTTTGCAGTGCTCACACAGATTGTCTGATGAAAAACGAGCAGTAAAACCTCTACAGGCTTGTAGCTCAGGTGGTTAGAGCGCACCCCTGATAAGGGTGAGGTCGGTGGTTCAAGTCCACTCAGGCCTACCAAATTTTCCCTGAATACTGCGTTGTGAAATAACTCACATACTGATGTATGCTTCGTTATTCCACGCCTTGTCTCAGGAAAAATTATCGGTAAAGAGGTTCTGACTACACGATGGGGCTATAGCTCAGCTGGGAGAGCGCCTGCTTTGCACGCAGGAGGTCTGCGGTTCGATCCCGCATAGCTCCACCATCTCGTGAGTGTTTACGAAAAAATACTTCAGAGTGTACCTGAAAGGGTTCACTGCGAAGTTTTGCTCTTTAAAAATCTGGATCAAGCTGAAAATTGAAACACAGAACAACGAAAGTTGTTCGTGAGTCTCTCAAATTTTCGCAACACGATGATGAATCGCGAGAAACATCTTCGGGTTGTGAGGTTAAGCGACTAAGCGTACACGGTGGATGCCCTGGCAGTCAGAGGCGATGAAGGGCGTGCTAATCTGCGATAAGCGCCGGTAAGGTGATATGAACCGTTATAACCGGCGATACCCGAATGGGGAAACCCAGTGTGACTCGTCACACTATCATTAACTGAATCCATAGGTTAATGAGGCGAACCGGGGGAACTGAAACATCTAAGTACCCCGAGGAAAAGAAATCAACCGAGATTCCCCCAGTAGCGGCGAGCGAACGGGGAGGAGCCCAGAGCCTGAATCAGCATGTGTGTTAGTGGAAGCGTCTGGAAAGGCGCGCGATACAGGGTGACAGCCCCGTACACAAAAGCGCATGTGCTGTGAGCTCGATGAGTAGGGCGGGACACGTGATATCCTGTCTGAATATGGGGGGACCATCCTCCAAGGCTAAATACTCCTGACTGACCGATAGTGAACCAGTACCGTGAGGGAAAGGCGAAAAGAACCCCGGCGAGGGGAGTGAAAAAGAACCTGAAACCGTGTACGTACAAGCAGTGGGAGCCCCACCACTAAGCCAGTGGTGAACTCCACATACGCATCCTTTGCTGAGGATACGGTTAACGGAGCGAAAGCGACGTTCAACCTCAAAAGAAGCAGAGGGGGCTTAGTGGTGGGGTGACTGCGTACCTTTTGTATAATGGGTCAGCGACTTATATTCTGTAGCAAGGTTAACCGAATAGGGGAGCCGCAGGGAAACCGAGTCTTAACCGGGCGTTAAGTTGCAGGGTATAGACCCGAAACCCGGTGATCTAGCCATGGGCAGGTTGAAGGTTGGGTAACACTAACTGGAGGACCGAACCGACTAATGTTGAAAAATTAGCGGATGACCTGTGGCTGGGGGTGAAAGGCCAATCAAACCGGGAGATAGCTGGTTCTCCCCGAAAGCTATTTAGGTAGCGCCTCGTGAATTCATCTCCGGGGGTAGAGCACTGTTTCGGCTAGGGGGCCATCCCGGCTTACCAACCCGATGCAAACTGCGAATACCGGAGAATGTTATCACGGGAGACACACGGCGGGTGCTAACGTCCGTCGTGAAGAGGGAAACAACCCAGACCGCCAGCTAAGGTCCCAAAGTCATGGTTAAGTGGGAAACGATGTGGGAAGGCCCAGACAGCCAGGATGTTGGCTTAGAAGCAGCCATCATTTAAAGAAAGCGTAATAGCTCACTGGTCGAGTCGGCCTGCGCGGAAGATGTAACGGGGCTAAACCATGCACCGAAGCTGCGGCAGCGAACGTATCACTTAAAGCGATTCAGCGGGTTACGATTGACGGAGCGAAGCGACGTCAAAGCGTATACAAAGTCGAGTCGGTTTAAGGATACGTTCGTTGGGTAGGGGAGCGTTCTGTAAGCCTGTGAAGGTGTGTCGTGAGGCATGCTGGAGGTATCAGAAGTGCGAATGCTGACATAAGTAACGATAAAGCGGGTGAAAAGCCCGCTCGCCGGAAGACCAAGGGTTCCTGTCCAACGTTAATCGGGGCAGGGTGAGTCGACCCCTAAGGCGAGGCCGAAAGGCGTAGTCGATGGGAAACGGGTTAATATTCCCGTACTTGGTGTTACTGCGAAGGGGGGACGGAGAAGGCTATGTTGGCCGGGCGACGGTTGTCCCGGTTTAAGCGTGTAGGTGTGTGTTCCAGGTAAATCCGGTTCACTTTAACACTGAGGCGTGACGACGAGGCACTACGGTGCTGAAGCAACAAATGCCCTGCTTCCAGGAAAAGCCTCTAAGCATCAGGTAACATCAAATCGTACCCCAAACCGACACAGGTGGTCAGGTAGAGAATACCAAGGCGCTTGAGAGAACTCGGGTGAAGGAACTAGGCAAAATGGTGCCGTAACTTCGGGAGAAGGCACGCTGACACGTAGGTGAAGTGATTTACTCACGGAGCTGAAGTCAGTCGAAGATACCAGCTGGCTGCAACTGTTTATTAAAAACACAGCACTGTGCAAACACGAAAGTGGACGTATACGGTGTGACGCCTGCCCGGTGCCGGAAGGTTAATTGATGGGGTCAGCGCAAGCGAAGCTCCTGATCGAAGCCCCGGTAAACGGCGGCCGTAACTATAACGGTCCTAAGGTAGCGAAATTCCTTGTCGGGTAAGTTCCGACCTGCACGAATGGCGTAATGATGGCCAGGCTGTCTCCACCCGAGACTCAGTGAAATTGAACTCGCTGTGAAGATGCAGTGTACCCGCGGCAAGACGGAAAGACCCCGTGAACCTTTACTATAGCTTGACACTGAACATTGAGCCTTGATGTGTAGGATAGGTGGGAGGCTTTGAAGTGTGGACGCCAGTCTGCATGGAGCCGACCTTGAAATACCACCCTTTAATGTTTGATGTTCTAACGTGGACCCGTTACCCGGGTTGCGGACAGTGTCTGGTGGGTAGTTTGACTGGGGCGGTCTCCTCCTAAAGAGTAACGGAGGAGCACAAAGGTTGGCTAATCCTGGTCGGACATCAGGAGGTTAGTGCAATGGCATAAGCCAGCTTGACTGCGAGCGTGACGGCGCGAGCAGGTGCGAAAGCAGGTCATAGTGATCCGGTGGTTCTGAATGGAAGGGCCATCGCTCAACGGATAAAAGGTACTCCGGGGATAACAGGCTGATACCGCCCAAGAGTTCATATCGACGGCGGTGTTTGGCACCTCGATGTCGGCTCATCACATCCTGGGGCTGAAGTAGGTCCCAAGGGTATGGCTGTTCGCCATTTAAAGTGGTACGCGAGCTGGGTTTAGAACGTCGTGAGACAGTTCGGTCCCTATCTGCCGTGGGCGCTGGAGAACTGAGGGGGGCTGCTCCTAGTACGAGAGGACCGGAGTGGACGCATCACTGGTGTTCGGGTTGTCATGCCAATGGCACTGCCCGGTAGCTAAATGCGGAAGAGATAAGTGCTGAAAGCATCTAAGCACGAAACTTGCCCCGAGATGAGTTCTCCCTGAGACTTTAAGTCTCCTGAAGGAACGTTGAAGACGACGACGTTGATAGGCCGGGTGTGTAAGCGCAGCGATGCGTTGAGCTAACCGGTACTAATGAACCGTGAGGCTTAACCTTACAACGCCGAAGATGTTTTGGCGGATGAGAGACGATTTTCAGCACTGATTCAGAGTTGAGTACGCAATAATTTGCGCAGCAGCAAGGCGGCAAGCGAAGGAAAGGAAGGAGCATACAGAAGTATGTGACTGACTTTACGAGCGCAGGCAACGCCGCTGATGCGATAAAGAATTGCGTACAGAGCACAAAAGAATTTGCCTGGCGGCACTAGCGCGGTGGTCCCACCTGACCCCATGCCGAACTCAGAAGTGAAACGCCGTAGCGCCGATGGTAGTGTGGGGTCTCCCCATGCGAGAGTAGGGAACTGCCAGGCATCAAATTAGAAGTATGGCATTAACTTTTGGGGCAGTTCACTACTCGACAGAGAGTAGGACAAAAGCGAAAGCTTTTGAACGTTGCGAAGCAACGGCCCGAAGGGTGAATCACGAAGTGATTCATAAACTGCCAGGCATCAAATTGCAGTAAACCGGGATGAAAATCCGGGTTGTGACAAAGAAATTCGGTGGAGCGGTAGTTCAGTTGGTTAGAATACCTGCCTGTCACGCAGGGGGGCGCGGGTTCGAGTCCCGTCCGTTCCGCCACTTATTAAGAGCCCTGAGCATTAGCTCAGGGCTTTTTCTTTGCCTGCGATTTAATTATTGCTCAATTCGCAAAAATCCTCTGCATTTCTCGCTCTTTTTCTGCAAAGCGCTGAAGGTCATAATCCCCTCAGTTAACGAACATAGTGATTAAAAAGAGGAATTCTATGACTATCCCTGCATTCGGTTTAGGTACTTTTCGCCTGAAAGACGACGTGGTTATCGCTTCTGTGAAAACGGCGCTTGAACTGGGCTACCGTTCTGTCGACACTGCGCAAATCTATGATAATGAAGCGGCTGTTGGACAGGCGATTGCTGAGAGCGGCGTACCGCGTAATGAGCTGTACATCACCACCAAGATCTGGATTGAAAACCTTAGCAAAGACAAGCTAACCCCAAGCCTGAAAGAGAGCCTGAAAAAACTGCGTACCGATTATGTCGATCTGACGCTGATCCACTGGCCATCTCCGGGTGATGCTGTGTCTGTCGAAGAATTTATGCAGGCATTGCTGGAAGCTAAAAAACAAGGGCTGACTCGCGAAATTGGCATTTCAAACTTCACCATTCCGTTGATGAAAAAGGCTATTGCCGCGGTGGGCGCAGACCATATCGCCACCAACCAGATTGAGCTATCTCCGTATCTTCAGAATCGTAAGGTGGTTGACTGGGCGAAAGCGCACGGTATCCATATCACCTCTTACATGACGCTGGCATACGGTAAGGCGCTGAAAGATGAAGTGATTGCGCGCATTGCGGCTAAACATAATGCGACCCCGGCGCAGGTTATTCTGGCATGGGCAATGGGTGAAGGTTACTCGGTGATCCCTTCATCCACCAGGCGTGAAAACCTGGCAAGCAACCTGCTGGCGCAGGACCTGCATCTGGATGCCGAAGATAAAAATGCGATCGCGGCACTGGACTGCAACGATCGTCTGGTTAGCCCGGAAGGACTGGCCCCTGCCTGGGATTAATTACCCGATCCTTTGTACCTTTATCCCTCTTTCACAGCTCCTGCGGGGGCTGTTCTTATATATTCGCTCAAAAAGTCGATAAATGCCCGAATGCGTGTGCTGACTGCGCGATCGCTGTAGTAAACGGCGCTGAAAGGCATTTCTACCGGCAGACGTTTATCGGCCAGCAGTTCCACCAGTTCTCCCCGTGCGATCTCTTTATCAATCATATAATCTGAAAGACATGCAATGCCGTTACCGTTCAGGCAAAGCTGTTTTAACGTTTCTCCGCTGTTGGAAGAAATCCCACATTCGATCTCATGGAGCTGCCCGTCGCTACAGGCAATCGGCCAGGTATTGAGCGAAACAGGTTCTGAGAACCCCAGGCACAGATGCCGTTTTAACTCTTCAACGGTCTCTGGCTTGCCAAAACGGGCAATATAATCCGGTGAGGCGATAATCTTGCGATAGCTGGTAAATAACGGGCGCGCGCGCAGACTTGAATCTATCAACGTGCCTGCGCGTATCGCAACATCCACTTTTCGTTCAATAAGATTGATGAACGTTTCTGAGGAGACAAGAGACAACGTTATTTCCGGATACCGTTCACGAAAAGGTTTAATCAGCGGCATCAGGAAATGCAGCATTACCGGCGTTGCCGCATCGATACGCAGTAAGCCGCGCGGGGTATTACGCGACTCCATGATTTCCGTTTCTGCGGCGGCCATTTCTTGCAGTATCTGCTGCACGCGCCTGAAGTATCGCTCTCCTTCTTCAGTCAGGCTCAGCTGTCGGGTCGTACGATTAAGCAGACTGACGCCGAGCTTCATCTCCAGCTTTTTAACTGCCCGGCTGACAGCGGAATTGGCCTGTCCAAGCTGCTCTGCCGCCCGGCTGAAGCTGCCGCTTTCCACGACAGCGACAAAAATTGCGAGTTCTTCGGAGGTGGCTTTCATTTTTGCTCCTGAAGCAAAATTAAATTGATATTTTGGCTATTTTTGTCATTAAAACATCCAGGCATACTGCGTGTCATCTGATTACTGCTGTTATGGAGTTATGTATGCCTCTCGCTTTATTTGCACTGACTATAAGTGCCTTCGCTATTGGCACGACTGAGTTCGTGATTGTCGGCCTGGTGCCGACCATTGCACAACAACTGGCTGTCTCGTTACCTTCCGCCGGAATGCTGGTTTCAATCTATGCGCTGGGTGTGGCTATTGGCGCGCCGGCGCTGACCGCTCTGACCGGACGCCTGCCGCGTAAACAGTTACTGGTCGCGCTGATGGTCTTGTGTACGGCGGGGAATTTGCTGGCGTGGCAGGCTCCGGGCTATATGACATTAATCGCCGCCCGTCTGCTGACGGGCCTGGCGCACGGCGTGTTCTTCTCGATTGGCTCTACCATCGCGACAAGTCTGGTGCCAAAAGAGAAAGCGGCTTCTGCTATCGCTATTATGTTTGGTGGTTTAACGGTAGCTCTGGTCACGGGCGTGCCGCTGGGCACATTTATCGGTCAGCATTTTGGCTGGCGTGAGACCTTCCTTGCGGTATCACTGTTAGGCGTGATTGCGCTGATGAGCAGTCAACTGCTGATCCCTGCCAATATTCCTGGTCGGGCGGCCGCCAGCATTCGTGACCAGGTGAAAGTACTGACTCATCCTCGTCTGCTGCTGATTTACGCCGTTACGGCGCTGGGCTACGGCGGGGTATTCACGGCATTCACCTTCCTGGCGCCGATGATGCAGGATCTGGCGGGATTCTCTCCGGCAGCAGTAAGCTGGATCCTACTGGGTTATGGCGTATCAGTGGCTATCGGCAATATCTGGGGCGGTAAACTGGCGGATAAGCATGGCGCCGTGCCGGCGCTGAAATTCATTTTCGCCGTGCTGTTTGTTCTGCTTATGGTCTTCCAGGTGACGGCCTCCACGCAGTATGTCGCGCTGGCTACCATTCTGGTGATGGGGGTCTTTGCCTTCGGTAACGTACCGGGGTTGCAGGTCTACGTGGTACAGAAAGCGGAACAATTCACGCCTAATGCAGTAGATGTGGCGTCAGGTCTGAACATTGCGGCGTTTAACATTGGTATTGCGCTGGGTTCCGTGATTGGCGGACAAACGGTGGCGCATTACGGTTTGGCGCAGACGCCGTGGATTGGCGCCCTCATTGTTCTGGTGGCTTTCCTGCTGGTGGGCGTCAGCGGACGTCTTGATAAACCTGTACGCATTGCTCTGGAGTAAATTATTGATGTAAGCGCCTACTTACAAAACAAACTGCAATTGTTCGTTGAAAGTGAGTGCTAAAATCCCTATAACAGAAGAACCAGTCCGGTTGAGGACTGGTTGACGTTACAGAGGTTTGAAAGTCAAAAGTGCGAAAAAACACCTATGCGATGCGCTATGTTGCCGGACAGCCCGCCGAGCGGATTTTGCCGCCAGGGTCGTTTGCGAGCATTGGCCAGGCATTGCCCGCCGGGGAACCGCTAAGCAGTGAAGAGCGGATCCGTATCCTCGTGTGGAATATATTCAAGCAGCAGCGAGCCGAATGGTTATCGGTGCTGAAGAACTACGGCAAAGATGCGCATCTGGTCCTGTTGCAGGAGGCCCAGACGACGCCTGAACTGGTACAGTTTGCCACCGCTAACTATCTTGCCGCCGATCAGGTTCCCGCTTTTGTATTACCTCAGCATCCGTCTGGCGTCATGACGCTTTCTGCCGCCCATCCTGTTTACTGCTGCCCTTTACGGGAAAGAGAACCAATTTTACGTTTGGCGAAATCAGCCCTGGTGACGGTATATCCGTTGCCGGATACCCGTTTATTAATGGTAGTAAATGTTCATGCGGTAAATTTTAGTCTGGGCGTGGACGTGTACAGTAAGCAGTTACTTCCGATCGGCGACCAGATTGCGCACCATAGCGGCCCTGTCATTATGGCGGGGGATTTTAATGCCTGGAGCCGCCCACGTATGAATGCGTTGTACCGCTTTGCACGTGAGATGTCGCTGCGCCAGGTGCGTTTCACTGACGATCAACGCCGTCGTGCGTTTGGACGACCGCTGGATTTTGTTTTTTATCGTGGTTTAAACGTGAATGAAGCCTCCGTACTGGTGACGCGCGCTTCCGATCACAATCCGCTACTCGTTGAATTCAGTCCCGGCAAACCTGAGCAATAAAGGTGCGTCAGGTCTGCCGTGGGGCAGGCCTCTGCGGGTGCTGCCCTTTACTTTTCTCATAACAGAAGGGCACTACCATGACAACGCATTCCCACCATGACAATGTTGAAAAGCAGTTTGGTTCACAGGCGAACGCCTATTTACATAGCGCCGTTCACGCAGCGGGTCGTGACTTAGCGCGGCTGGCGCAAAGGCTGTCTGATTTTTCCCACGCGAACGTACTGGATATGGGATGTGGAGCTGGACACGCGAGTTTTGTCGCTGCGCAACATGCCAACTCGGTCGTGGCATACGATTTATCAGCCAGCATGCTTGAGGTTGTCGCTGGAGCGGCGGAAGAAAGACATTTAAGTAATATTACTCTCCGGCAAGGCTATGCCGAAAAACTGCCCTTTGAAGATGCATCGTTTGAGATGGTGATTAGCCGCTATTCCGCGCATCACTGGCACGACGTTGGTCAGGCATTGCGTGAGGTTTATCGTGTATTAAAACCCGGCGGCGTGCTGATTATCATGGATGTCATGTCGCCTGGACATCCTGTACGCGATATCTGGCTGCAAACGGTGGAGGCGTTACGCGACACGTCGCATGTCCGTAACTATTCCAGTGGTGAATGGCTGGCGATGGTCAATAACGCGATGCTGGTAACGAATACCGTGATAACCGATCGTTTATCGCTGGAGTTTCGCTCATGGGTAACGCGGATGCGTACTCCAGCGCCGTTGGTTGAGGCGATTCGATTATATCAGGCGAGCGCCCCGGTAGAGGTGAAGCGTTATTTTGAGTTGCAGGATGACGGCTCGTTTAGCAGCGATACTATCATGCTGGAAGCGCATAAAGCGGTATAGCAATTTAAAAGGCGCCGGGGGAAGCGGCGCCTTTTGGCTTTTTCGTCGGACAATATCAGGAGTCTGGCGTGCTATTGTCCTTCACAAACAACGTAAGCTGATCGCCCGGTTGTAGATTATCCGTATCATGGTTCCAGCGCATCACATCTTTGATATTCACCCCGTGACGTCTGGCGATACTGGAAAGCGAATCGCCTTTACGGACACGATAGGTAATGCTATCGCTATTGTTTGCCAGTCGTTGCGCGCTGCTGCCAGCGCCTACGGTCAGGCTTTGCCCGATTTTCAGGCGCGAACCACGCAGGTTGTTCCACTGCTGCAAGTCCTTCGTGCTTACGCCAAGCCGCGAAGCAATACCGGAAAGCGTATCGCCAGAGCGCACCTTATAGCTACTGCTATTCAACGGCGTATTGTCGGCGATCAGTTGGGACTGAACGGCGTCAATCTCACCGGAAGCCAGCGACTCACGCAACTGCTCGGCATGCTTTTTGGGCACCATAACATATTGCGGACCGCTTACGCCTAAGGTAGACCCTTTTACACCGGCATTAAACGTCTTCAGCTTGCTGATAGACATGCCCGCCATATCCGCAACCTGCGCCATTTCAACTGGACTGTTTAAACGAACTCGTGCCAGCGCTCGGCTTTCATCTGTTGTTGGCAGACGTACGCCGTAGCGTTTGCTGTTTTTGAGAATTTCACTCAATGCCAGCATCTTAGGTACGTAGAGTTTTGTTTCTCTGGGCAAAGAAAGCGACCAGAAATCCGTCGGTTTTCCACGCGCTTTGTTTGCTTTAATTGCCCGCATAACACGGCCTTCGCCGCTGTTATACGCTGCAACGGTTAACAGCCAGTCGCCGTCAAACATTTTGTTCAGACGCTGCATCATGTCTAACGCGGCGGTCGTAGAGGCTACAACATCGCGACGCGCGTCATAATTACGGGTCTGCTTTAAACCATAATTGCGCCCTGTGCTCGGTATGATCTGCCAGATGCCTGCGGCATTGGCGCCAGACGTTGCGTGAGGATCAAAAGCGCTCTCCACTATGGGTAGTAGTACCAGCTCCATAGGCATGTTACGTTTCTTAACCTGCCCCGCTATCCAGTACATATACGGCTCTGCCCGTAAAGTTACATCGTGGAGATAGCTCTTATTGCGTAAATACTTCTGTTTCTGTTCGCGAATCCGGCTGTTTTCCGGAATTCCCATCTTTAGCTCGTCGCCAATGAAAGCCCACAAGTCCTGATCTGGCGCGATAGACGTTCCGTCGTCCATCCATCGTGCCTGACTCGTAAACTTTCCTGCTTCCCCTTGACCAGCTGCAGAAAGGCTCTGTGCGTGCTGTTGGACGTTGCCAGTGTTCTGAGACGTCTGGCACCCCACAAGCAGGACAGAGGCGAGTAATATCGCTTTTGCCTTCATGTGTGTGTCAATAGTTGCTTAAAAGACGACCGATCATAACGGCGAAGTTAGCGAATGACAAGTAAGAATTATCAGAACGTGTCTTTCTTTGACCTTAACCATGCAAAACGCGCTTCTGGTTGTTGCAATATTGTTTCTTTGTTTATTTCGTTAATTAAATCAATATCTTCAGTTCTTAAAAAAAGATTAATCTTACGCTCATTTTTAAGAATAACGGGTAATGTCATTTGTTTTTTTACACGTAACTCTTTAACTTTACGATAATATTCATTTATGAACGAATCGTGCGGAAGTATGCTCAATGCGAACTTAATGTTAGCTAAAGTGTATTCGTGAGCGCAGCAAATGAGTGTGTCGTCAGGCAGAGAATTAATTTTCATAAGTGACTGATACATCTGTGATGGCGTGCCTTCAAACAGTCGACCACAGCCGCCAGAGAACAGCGTGTCGCCGCAGAATAAGTAAGGGTGGCTAAAGTAACAGACGTGTCCTAACGTGTGGCCCGGCGTGGCAAAAAGAGTAAATTTCTCGCCTAAAACGCGAATAGTATCGCCATCGCCAACAAGATGGGTTGCTCCCTTGTCTTGCGTTTCCGCCGGTCCATAAACCGTCATTTGCGGGAAGTGTTGCAACAGCTCTTTGACTCCGCCAACATGGTCGTGATGGTGATGCGTCAGAAAAATCGCCTCCGGCATCCACTTATGTTCAGCAATGGCCTTTAAGACGGGGGCCGCTTCGCCGGGATCAACAATCACACAGCGGCCTTCATCATTGGTCAGCACCCAGATGTAATTGTCCTGAAACGCGGGAATACTGTTAAGATTCATATATTACCTCTCAAATAATTAGCGGAAGGTTGCGATGAAACCGGCAAGGCTCTCTCAAACTGTCGTTGCGCCCGGATGTTGGGGTGAGTTGCCCTGGGGCAATTACTACCGTGAGGCGCTGGAACAGCAGCTAAATCCGTGGTTTGCAAAAATGTATGGTTTCCATTTGCTTAAAATCGGTAATTTAAGCGCAGAAATCAATTCCGAAGCGTGCGCGGTCTCCCATCAGGTGAATGTTTCGTCGCAGGGGGCGCCGATGCAGGTTCTGGCCGATCCGCTACACCTTCCTTTTGCAGATAAATCCGTCGATGTTTGTCTGCTGGCGCATACTTTGCCGTGGTGTACCAACCCGCACCGTTTATTGCGGGAAGCCGACCGCGTATTGATTGATGACGGTTGGCTGGTCATCAGTGGATTTAACCCGCTGAGTTTGATGGGGTTACGTAAACTGGTACCCGTTTTACGTAAAACACCTCCCTATAATGGTCGGATGTTTACCCTTATGCGGCAACTGGACTGGCTGTCTTTACTCAATTTTGAAGTGCTACATTATAGCCGTTTTCATGTCTTACCCTGGAAAAAGCAGGGGGGGCGGCTTTTAAATACGCATATCCCGGCGCTGGGCTGTTTACAGCTTATTGTGGCCCGTAAGCGGACCATCCCGCTTACGCTTAATCCGCTGCGACATAATAAAAGTAAAACCCCTATCCGCCAGACCGTTGGCGCCACCCGGCAATATCGCAAACCGGATGGCTAAGCCTCCGCCTGGTAGCCACTATCTTCCTGCGTGGGGTTCATTGCCGCGGCGCGCGCCAGTTCATCACAACGCTCGTTTTCGGGATGGCCTGCATGGCCTTTGACCCATACCCATTTGATCTGATGCTGACCTAACGCAGCATCGAGACGTTTCCAGAGATCGACATTTTTTACGGGTTTCTTTTCCGCAGTTTTCCAGCCGCGTTTCTTCCAGTTATGAATCCATTGGGTAATTCCTTGCCGCACATATTGGCTGTCGGTGCTCAATGTCACTTCGCAATGTTCTTTTAACGCTTCAAGCGCGACGATCGCCGCCATCAGTTCCATACGGTTATTGGTGGTCAGCGTGTAACCTTCACTAAACGTTTTTTCATGATCGCGATAGCGTAAGATAGCGCCATAACCACCAGGCCCTGGATTCCCCAGGCAAGAGCCATCGGTGAAAATTTCTACCTGTTTAAGCATCTCTGGTAGACTTCCTGTAATTGAAATCGATAACAAAACGCAAGTCTGACATAAATGACCGATATGAGCACTGCAATTACACGACAGATTGTCCTCGATACCGAAACCACCGGTATGAACCAGATAGGCGCGCACTATGAAGGTCACAAGATTATTGAGATCGGTGCGGTTGAGGTGATAAACCGTCGTCTGACCGGCAACAATTTTCATGTTTACCTGAAGCCGGATCGGCTGGTGGATCCGGAGGCGTTTGGCGTACACGGTATTGCCGATGAGTTTCTGCTGGATAAGCCGGTTTTTGCTGATGTGGTCGATGAGTTTCTTGATTATATCCGCGGCGCGGAGCTGGTCATCCATAACGCATCGTTCGATATCGGCTTTATGGATTATGAGTTTGGTCTGCTTAAACGCGATATTCCTAAAACCAATACTTTCTGCAAAGTTACCGATAGCCTGGCGTTGGCGCGGAAAATGTTCCCCGGCAAGCGTAACAGCCTTGATGCGCTGTGTTCGCGTTATGAGATAGATAATAGCAAACGTACTTTGCACGGCGCATTGCTCGATGCCCAGATCCTTGCCGAAGTGTATCTGGCGATGACGGGCGGGCAAACGTCCATGACGTTTGCGATGGAAGGAGAGACGCAACGGCAGCAAGGTGAAGCGACCATTCAGCGAATCGTTCGCCAGGCCAGCCGGTTACGGGTCGTTTTTGCCTCTGAGGAAGAGCTGGCTGCGCATGAATCGCGGCTTGATCTGGTGCAGAAAAAGGGCGGAAGTTGCCTTTGGCGGGCGTAATTTATTCCTTTTTAGGCTATAAAAATCATCCTTCGGGCGATTTTTGCAGCAACTGATTCAAAAGGTGAGAAAAAGCGTTGACGGGCGACACCGCAAACCGTAATATTCGCCTCGTTCCCAGCGGGAACATCACGGAGCGGTAGTTCAGTTGGTTAGAATACCTGCCTGTCACGCAGGGGGTCGCGGGTTCGAGTCCCGTCCGTTCCGCCAGATACAAATCTCAGGGTGTTTTTATACATCCTGTGAAGTAAAAAAAACCGTATCACTGTAAAAGGGATACGGTTTTTTTTCGTCTTCAAGAAGTTCCACCGCCTATCGTGGAATCTGACGCAAATGGGCCTACGCCTGGATGACGAACAGGATATTACCGCCACTTCTTTCACTGTCATGGCTATTTTGATCCCACTGACATTTAAGGCGCGGCCTCATGGCGGTGCTTAACTGGGATCGGGACATGTTCAGCGCAGAAGCAGACTGCGTAATGTTGATATCACTCAGATAATTACGGAGAACCGCCAGACATGCGCATCATCACTCCAGGGCATCCCACTTCTCCAGCAACTCCACCGGGATCTCATTGATCACCTCCGAGAACCGTTTTCCCACCAGTCTTTCAGCCTGGCGTAACAGTGGGATGGTCGGGCTACTGGGTTCACTGCTCTCAAACCAGCGACGAATGCACCGCAGGCGCTCCAGCGCATCATTACGATCGCGAATTGGCCCCGGTTCAGCATTGTGTGGGAGGGATATACCGGGTGGCGCGTTGACAGGCGGCACATCCTCTGCCCGTGCCGGAACGGCATTATCCATAACCGTGCCTGCGGGGTCTGGCACTGGCGCTGGCGACGGAGGGATTTCCGGTGTGGTTGTCTGTACCACGTCAGGCAGCAGCGCTAACAACTGCCGCAGGCGTGAAAAATCTGGAGCCAGATCGCCTAATGTCTCACGCGCCCACACTTGCAGGCGTTCTGCGCTTTCCTGCGCTTCGCGAAACGCCGCCAGCGGTAATGCCCCACGGGCTTCGAGGTCGGCCAGTTGCTAGCGGACGGATTCGGGGGCCAGCGCATCAGCCGGGCGAGGGGCGGATAACGCGCGCTCGACATCCCGTACCTGCAGGCGCAGGACGGCACTGTTTGACAGCGTGATACCGCGAATGTCTGCCATCACGCCTTCGTGATCCAGCAGCGCCGCCAGGGCATTACTGCGCGCCAGCGCCGCATCTTCAATAGATTCTGCGGGTGTGCCTTCGCCGGTAAGCAGCTGTGGATGGAGTGCATCGGACCAGATTACGCTCAGTTCTGCCAGTTGCGTGAGCATTTCCGCCAGTCCCTGTGCGCCAGCCTGCTGGATGCGACTGCGCAGCAGCAGGATTAACACCCGGATATCCTTACTGCGCGTGAGCAGACGGCGCGCATCACGTTCAATTTCCGGCCAGTTCACGGCTTCCGGCGTACTGACAAAATCACCATATTGCGCCTCCGCCTGGGGGGCGGCGCGACTGAACAGCAGCAGGTATTCCGGGTCGTACTCCGGATCGGGGCCGCAGGGTTGTTCCGCGCTTACCGGTTTAGTCAGGGACATGTCCATATCATTACTCTCAGTGGGTTAAGCCGTGTTCAGGTTCAAAAATCATGCCGGTCACCGGACGGTCATGCATGGCTTTACCTGCCCAGGCCGTCCAGCCAAGCCGCTGCGCACCGCCGATCACCGCAGGCGGTGCGGCATGAGGCTTCAACTGCAGCTCAATTTCCCAGCAATATTCAAAACCGATGAACGTACGCACCAGTTCTGTCAGCACGGGCAGATTGTTGCCGCCGGGCAGAAAACGCAGGTAATCCTCCAGCGTGAGCGGGCCGATAATTAGCCGGAATTTGTACTGCATATCCGGTACGGCCTGGCCGATAAGCGCCCCGTTGCCCAGCACCGAAGACTGCGCGGGCGTGCCCAGACGGGTGATTTCATCGTTCGCCACCGTTATCCAGTGCAGGGCGAATTCTTTCACCGCAAAAGGTACGCTGAAATAGTGCGCCAGCGTGGCGGCCAGCCCGTCAGGATTGCGCGATTCGCGTACCAGATGGGCGGAGGCTGCCAGGCGAACATGATCTGACAGCGGGCTTTCGGCGCTTTCCCGTAGATCCTGCCCGCTGAGACTGGCGATATAAAACGCAAAACGGTCGTGTTCCGGTTTGTCCAGCCCGCCACCAGCGGACTGGGCGCTGCGCCATGCCTGCCAGAACTGCGTCAGCCAGCGGTGGTGAAAAATATTGGAAAAATGAACCAGCGTCGGATCGTGACGACTCTCTGAGCGGTTTAGCGCCAGCTCGGTATAGTGCAGCGGCAACGGGCCGTTTGGCCCCCATAGTCCGAGGCTGTACAGGCTCAGGTGCAGGCGTCCATCCTGCCAGCTGACCTGGGCGATTTCCCGTGGCGCAAAGGTCATCGTCGGCGTCTGTCCCAGACGGAATTTTTCCATCCGTGGCTGCCAGATACTGCCTGCCGGAGTATCACAGAGCTGGGCATCCACGCGCCGCATCAGGTTCAGGAATCCGTAACGCCAGGGGGTTTTCTGCGCCTGGTCGAGAGCGCCGGTCATACGCTCCCCCGTTGCCCGGTTCTGACCGGCCAGGTCATGACATGCCCGCGTTGCATCGAGTGCAGCGTCATCTGCGAGAAGGTATTAATGGAAACATGGCGGGCAATATAGTGTTCCAGCACCAGACCGAACAGGTAAGGACTGATACCGGAAAATCCTTCTTCGTCCACGGTCAGTTCGCAACTGACGCCCCGGCCATAGACCAACAGGCCGGAGCCGGGCAGGCGGCGGGTCACCGGGGTGGTTTTGCAGCCAATCAGGCTGCGCACCTGGCGCGACTGCGGGCTGTCGTGAGCCGGGATAAACAGATTCAGCAGATCGCGCAGTGCCTGGCCGCCGGTGCGGTGATCCAGATCGGCCAGCGGCAGATAATTAAACGACAACTGCCGGATCAGCCGCCAGGCCATTTCGCGTTCAGCCAGCGGCGGCTGCGGCGGGCGCGGCGGTTTGATAAGACCCACGCCCGCCACCGGAATCGCCGCATCTACGGTCAGATCATCCCGGCCATTACGTGGAATAAGGCAGGGCAGATCGCGGTTAGTCACCATTGCCGTGACGGTGATATGGCGCAGATTTTCCGGGTAGGGCGCTTCATGCTGATCAACCAGCGACAGGAAGACTTCCGAGCCGGTATAGGGGGTTCGGGTGCCATAGCGGCGGGCGTTTTCTGACGAGCGGCGCGGCTCACGACGCAGTGAAAAATAACGCCCGTGGTTGCCTTCGTCATTATTACGGGTGTGATACAGCGGACGAAAAATCATCTTCCGTGTGGTTTCCGCTTCCAGGCCTTCGACTTCCTGAACAGAAAACACCTCGTAATCCAGCGGACGGGTACGATCCACCACCAGATGCTGTTCCGTCACGCTGTGAGTAACTTCAATCCGGGTGGTGGTGCGGGGAAACAGGTTGATCACCGGCGTACAGAACAGGCTGAACTGTGCAGCGTCCGTCTGATGAATCAGCCAGTCCGGCGGCAGGCGGTTAAGCAGTATGACAATTTCCGCCACATTGCCCTGCACCTTTTGTAACCCGGCAGACAATCCGGTCGGGGTGAAGAAGTAAAACCGTTCCGGACAGGCGAAAAATTCATGCAGCAGATTATGGCCGTGAAACACGTTCCAGGCGAGCGGCAGCAGCCCCTGCCCTGGCTCCAGCCCTTCGTGCGCCACCGGGTGTTGAAGATTCACATTCAGTTCGCCGTCAAAGTGACCGGGTTCACCGGCCAGTGTGGCGACGGCGCTGGTATGCAGCAGCTCAAACAGGTGTGACGCAATGCGTTCTTCGCCGCAGAGGTAAAAGGGCAGCCGTGCCGGACCGGCCAGCTCGCTGAAAGTCAGTTCCCCGAAGGTTCGCAGGGTGATGCGCAATGCCCCGGCGACATGAATATTAGGCGGCAGATAGCGGTGCAGGGCGGGCATATCCGGCGGCGCGGCGGTCAGGCGTACCTCCTCGATGGACAGCGGCCACAGCGTGACGTCCTGGCTGCTGCGAAACTGGCAGGCGGTATTTTCGCCTTCCGGGATGGGGGAAACGAACGCGGTATCGCGCGGCACGGTGACCCCTTTCGCCAGATCGCCTTCCTGCGTATCGGGATACAGCTTTACCACTGCCATCGATGGCGTGGGGGTGACGTAATTGGGGCTGACGACTTCCAGTAACCGCTGTGTGAATCGGGGAAATTCGGCGTCAATTTTTAGCTGAGTACGGGCGCTCAGAAAGCTGAACGCCTCGATCATGCGTTCCACATACGGGTCGGCAATATCGGTTCCCTGCATCCCCAGCCGGGCGGCAATTTTGGGATGGAGGGTGGCGAACTCAGCACCGGTCTCCCGCAGGTAGCTCAGTTCGCGGTTGTAATACTCCAGTAGCCGTGGATCCATGAATAATGCCCTGTATTAAAAGAACGTAATGCGGCTCAGCTCCATATCCAGCGCGCTGCGTACCAGAAACTCCGTGGGATACGGCTGCGTCAGAATTTGTCCGCGAATTTCAAACTGTAGCGTGTTATAGCTACCCTGCCGGGCTTCATCGAGCAAGGGCGTGACCCTGAGTGTGGCGGCGTTCAGCCGGGGTTCGAAACGGATAATGGCGCGCCGGATCGCCTCGCTGATATCGTCCCACTTGTGCTCATACATAAAGCTGCCCGCCAGCGGCGGCAGACCATAGTTGAGCACTGACGCCGCCGCCTGCGGATAGCGCCGGGCGTCGATGTCACCCTCGTGGCTAATGGTATTGAGCAAAAAGGAGAGATCCCGGCGAATGATCTCCTTCAGTTGTACCGGCGTGACGCTGATATCCCGGTCAATTTTCTGATACGGAGCATTGTCACACAGCCGATCAAACAGCGTGGGCAGCAGGTGGTTAGCGGGTGTAAAACGAGACGTGCTCATGCGCCATCGTTTTCCTGAGCATGAAAGGTACAATGGGTCATGTCCAGCAGGCTGATATCGCCGTGGCTGGTCAGCCACACTTTCTGCCCCAGCGCCCGCACGGTGGTTTCGCCGGGGCCGTCCTGCCAGGCGGTTTCCCGGCACAGACGCAGGGCGTCGGATGCACTTTCCGAACCGCTGTAACGGGTAAAGAGCCAGGCGCCGTGCGTATCGCCATTCATCAGGGTGATATTAATGGGTTTCCACAGCAGATCGGTCAGGCGCGTCGGTTGCGGCGATTCCAGCGAGCGTATTTGCGAAAACGGCAGCCAGATATACACGCCGCCGGTGACCAGCTCAAGTACCGGGCCAAGGCGGGAATCGCTGTCGCTCGCCCAGTCAAATGCGCCGCCGTTCCACTGTCCGCCAGTATCTGTTATGGCTTCCAGTGCGGTATTACGGTGTTTATCAACCTCACCGGTATCGTCATGACAGGCGAGTGCCGCCAGCAGTGACTCCACCCAAACGGGCTGCGGCAGAAGAAAACCGGGTCGTTGTTCACCCTGAAAAACGGTGTGGCGGAACATTTCGCAGCGAACCAGCTCCCGGTACAGCCGGGCCTCCTGGGTATAATTGGCCTCCATCCTGGCGCATAGCTGAAGCTGGTGCAGCGCCCGCGACCAGTCTCCGGCCACACACAGCAACTGAAACAGGCTATGGCGGCAGAGCGCCTTCGCCGGATTTTCCCGAACCTGCTGCTCCGCCATCTGAATCCCCTCCGCAATAGAGTATTCCTGTAGCAGCGCGGACAGGGTAGCAGGAAGCGTGTCAGTTTTTTTCATGGGCGGTATTTCCATTTTTCTGTGTCGGAGTGATTCGGTAGTGGCTGTCGATGCCAATAATACGATGCTCGCGGCGGGTCAGATCGGGCAGTATCTCGCTATGTGCGGTTTTCCCCGCCTGTTCCGGCGAGAGCAGTTGCAGGATATCGGGCATTGATTCCATCGCCAGCCAGTGCATTTCACCCTCACCGGTCGTGTCCAGCATATCCAGAATGGCATCAATACCGGGCGCGCCTGCCACCATATCCTGTAACGTGTCGGTGTCGCCCTTTTTATCGTATAACGACGTCAAATCCTGGGTGACAGCGTCTTCATTTCGGGGAAACGGTTTAGGACGGAGGGGCTTTTCCTGCCCGGAGGGCCGCAATGCCTGCTGATATTCCTGGTAAAGCTGGTGTAGCGTGCTATCCGCTTCATGGCCGGTGTAAGAGGACGCGGTTTCCCGGACGGGAATAATATCGAACGGGTTCTGCGGATTGAGCTGTTGTTGTTTAAACCAGTCCAGATCCAGGTACTCAGCAACGGATTCAGATGACTGAACCAACTGAGGAAACGAAACATCGGGACGGGACTCATCATTGGTGCGGGCAAGGCACCAGGATGACAGACCCCATTCAATCGTATCTCCATCATTCAGCCGCATACGGTGATGAGGTTCCATCACCTGCTCATTGACGGCACAGCACAGTTCATCAGAGTGATTAACAATCCACCACGCCTCTTCGTGGCGAACAAGACTGAGCGCGATATCGTCTTTCCCATGTTGCTCAAAAAGCGGAATGTAGGGGGCGGCGGCAGTAAATACGATGTATGTCTCTGCGGGATACTGTGCGTTATCCGTTATACCCTGCGACTGTATTTTCCGTAATTCCCACATGTCTTGTTTCATTATGTCCCTTAAATGTATTTATTTTTCTGGAGGAAACGTTTAGGGAGTTTTAATTCATAAATAATTTTAACTAAATTCATAGGGAGTCATTATTGATGACACCCTTTTTATTATTTTCGTCGTGAATGCATTGTTGTATGCATAGATGTCTTTTTTGAGATATTATTTCTTTTAATTATGCAATTGCGATTTTTATCTTGCTGTTCATTGATTATTTAATATTAACGGCTTAGTTGCTAATTAGTCCCTGATCTGTATCATTGTTTTGTTTCGATATTTTTTCGAGGCTATCAATAAAGAATTGTTTATATATTTATATGCATTGATGCATTATTTTTATGTCACAAGGCATAACACATGGAAACTCCTGTTTCACGCAGTGCGTTGTATGGAAAACTGGCCGGCCCACTATTCCGGTCGCTGGAATCGGCAACGGCATTTTGCAAACTACGCTCTAATCCCTGGGTTGAGCTGACTCACTGGCTGCACCAGTTAACACAGCAGCCCGATAACGATATTCTCCACGTTCTTCGGCATTACCAGATCCCTCTTTCTGATGTGGAGAAAGCGTTACTCCGGCAACTGGATATGCTGCCCGCCGGGGCCAGCGCCATTAGTGATTTTTCTCACCATATCGATCTCAGCGTTGAAAAGGCCTGGATGCTGGCGAGCGTCCGTTACGGCGATAACAAAATTCGCAGCGGCTGGTTGCTGCTGGCCTTGTTGACCACGCCAGAACTGCGTCGGGTACTGAGCAGTATCTGCGCGCCGCTGGCCACGCTTCCGGTTGATGAACTGACTGAAATACTGCCCTCGTTGATCGAAACATCGCCGGAAGCGCAGGAGCGCCCTTACGACGGCTCCGGCCTGGCATCAGCCATTCCCGGTGAAAGCAGTCAGGCGATTCCCAACGGCGGGCAGGACGGTAAATCCGCGCTGGCAAAATACTGTCAGGACATGACGGCACAGGCGCGCGACGGCAAAATCGACCCGGTGACGGGGCGTGAGCATGAAATCCGCACCATGACGGATATTCTGCTGCGCCGTCGCCAGAATAATCCACTACTGACTGGTGAGGCGGGCGTCGGAAAGACGGCGGTCGTCGAAGGTTTTGCCCTCGCGATTGCGCAGGGGGAAGTGCCGCCCGCGCTGCGGGAAGTACGGCTGCTGGCGCTGGACGTTGGCGCTCTGTTGGCCGGAGCCAGCATGAAAGGCGAGTTTGAATCGCGTCTGAAAGGGGTACTGGAAGAGGCCGGGCGCTCGCCGCAGCCGGTTATTCTGTTTGTCGATGAAGTTCACACTCTGGTGGGCGCGGGCGGCGCATCCGGCACGGGCGATGCCGCTAACCTGCTGAAACCGGCGCTGGCGCGCGGCACCCTGCGGACTATCGGTGCCACCACCTGGAGCGAATACAAGCGCCATATTGAGAAAGATCCGGCACTGACCCGTCGTTTTCAGGTGTTGCAGATTGCCGAACCGGAAGAGATCCCCGCAATGGAAATGGTGCGTGGTCTGGTGGATACGCTGGAAAAACACCATAACGTTCTGATTCTGGATGAGGCGGTACGTGCGGCGGTACAGCTTTCTCACCGCTACATTCCCGCCCGGCAATTGCCGGATAAGGCCATCAGCCTGCTGGATACCGCCGCGGCCCGCGTGGCGCTGACGCTGCACACGCAGCCTGCCAGCGTACAGTTCCTGCGCCAGCAGCTAAAAGCGGCGGAAATGGAACGGTCGCTGTTGCAGAAGCAGGAAAAAATGGGGATTCAGTCAGATGAGCGGCGCGATGCGCTGACGGCGCGAATTTTCTCGCTCAACAATGAACTGACTGCATCCGAATTTCGCTGGCAGCGGGAGCTGGAACTGGTACATACGTTGCAGGAACTGCGTGTCGCAGAGTCTGATGCTGATGACAAAACCACGCTGCAACAGGCCGAAACGGCGCTAAGGGAGTGGCAGGGCGACGCGCCGGTGGTGTTCCCGGAAGTCAGCGCGGCGGTTGTCGCGGCGATTGTCGCCGACTGGACCGGTATTCCTGCCGGGCGCATGGTGAAAGATGAGGCCAGCCAGGTGCTGGAACTGCCTGCCCGACTGGCGCAACGCGTTACCGGGCAAGACGGCGCGCTGGCGCAGATTGGTGAACGTATTCAGACCGCCAGGGCGGGACTGGGCGATCCACGCAAACCGGTGGGCGTGTTTATGCTGGCCGGGCCGTCCGGTGTCGGTAAAACCGAAACCGCGCTGGCGCTGGCGGAGGCTATCTACGGCGGTGAGCAGAACCTGGTAACCATCAATATGAGCGAGTTCCAGGAGGCTCACACCGTTTCCACGCTGAAAGGCGCGCCCCCCGGCTATGTGGGCTATGGCGAGGGTGGTGTGCTGACGGAAGCGGTGCGTCGCCACCCCTGGAGCGTAGTGCTGCTCGACGAGATCGAAAAAGCGCACCATGACGTCCATGAACTCTTCTATCAGGTGTTTGACAAGGGCGGGATGGAGGACGGTGAGGGAACACATGTCGATTTCAAAAACACCACGCTACTACTCACCACCAACGTGGGTTCCGACCTCATCAGCCAGCTTTGTGAAGATCCGGCCTTAATGCCCGATGCTACGGGGCTTAAAGAGGCGCTAATGCCGGAATTGCGCAAGCATTTCCCGGCGGCATTTCTGGGCCGCGTGACGGTGATCCCTTACCTGCCGCTGGATGAAACGTCGCGTGGCGTGATTGCCGTCTGCACCTTGACCGGCTGGTGGCGCGGATGGGTGAACAGCACGGCGTGACGCTGACGTATAGCGAGGAACTGGTCGCACATATTGTGGCGTGCTGTCCAATGCATGAAACGGGCGCGCGGTTGCTGATTGGCTACATCGAACAGCACATTCTGCCACGACTGTCGCGCTACTGGTTGCAGGCCATGACGGAAAAAGCCGCGATCAGGCAGATTGATATCGGCGTTAATGGTGATGAGCAGATTGTTTTTGAGATCGTTTGCTGAAACCGGCCGTTCGAAGTGTCCGTAGTGCGATTTTAAAAACTGTACCGGTATACCGCTCCCCTTGCGGCAACCAGTTGACTAAAAAGGAAATGAAGGATTATGGCTATCAACAATAGCGTGCAGAAATTCATCGCGCGCAACCGCGCGCCGCGCGTGCAGATTGAATATGACGTAGAGATTTACGGTTCCGAGAAAAAAATCGAGCTGCCGTTCGTGATGGCGGTGCTGGCCGATCTGGCCGGGAAACCGCGTGAAGAACTGCCGCCGGTGACGGATCGCAAATTCCTCGATATTGATATTGATAACTTCAATGAGCGCATGAAAGCCATTGCGCCGCGCGTGGCGTTCGCTGTGCCGAATACGCTGACGGGTGAAGGTCAGTTGATGGTCGATATCACGCTGGAAAATATGGACGACTTTTCGCCGGCACAGATTGCCCGCAAGGTGGACGCCCTGAACCAGTTACTGGAAGCCCGCACTCAACTGGCGAACCTCCAGACCTACATGGATGGCAAGGCGGGGGCGGAAAATCTGGTCAATAAACTGTTGCAGGACCCGACTCTGCTGAAAACGCTGGCGAATGCGCCGAAATCGGCCGCTACCCAGCAAGATGTGTCAGCGGATAATGAATCAGCGGAATAACGTCGAATTTTTAAGGAATTTTCATGGCAAACAGTAATATGCAGGCAACCGACGCGGTTGCTCAGGATACCGCCTCCGCATCCGGTGAATTTGATGCGTTGCTGAATCAGGCCTTCCGACCCAAGACTACCCAGGCGGCAAAAGCCGTGGAAGCCGCGGTGCAGACGCTGGCGCAACAGGCGCTGGCGAACACGATCACCGTCAGCGATGACGCCTATAAAAGCATCAGCGCTATTATTGCGCAGATCGACTTTAAACTGACCGAACAGATCAAACTGATCCTGCAACATCCCGACTGGCAGAAGCTGGAATCCTCCTGGCGCGGTATGGAGCATTTGGTTTACAACACCGAGACCGACGAAAAGCTGAAAATTCGCTTCATGAATCTGTCAAAAGATGAATTGCGGCGCAACATGAAGCGTTACAAGGGCATCGCCTGGGATCAAAGCCCGATGTTCAAGAAACTGTATGAAGCCGAATACGGCCAGTTAGGTGGCGAACCTTATGGCTGTATCATTGCGGATTACTACTTCGACCATACACCGCCCGATGTGGATCTGCTCGGCTCTATCGCCAAAGTCGCCGCGTCGGCCCATGCGCCGTTTATTGCCGGGGCTTCCCCCTCGGTACTGCAAATGGACTCCTGGCAGGAGCTGGCGAATCCCCGCGACCTGACCAAAATCGTCACCCAGAACCTGGAATATGCGCCGTGGAACTCGCTGCGGGCTAGCGAAGACTCCCGTTATATTGGCCTGACGATGCCGCGTTTTCTTGCCCGCCTGCCGTATGGCGCAAAAACCAACCCGGTGGACGAGTTTGATTTTGAAGAAGATGCGGATGGTTCTGACCATACCAAATACGTCTGGAGCAACGCGGCCTACGCGATGGGCGTAAACATCAACCGTTCCTTCAAACACTACGGCTGGTGTACGTTGATTCGCGGTGTGGAATCAGGCGGTGCGGTGGAAAATCTTCCCTGCCATACCTTCCCGACTGACGATGGCGGCGTGGACATGAAATGCCCGACCGAAATCGCCATCTCTGACCGCCGCGAGGCTGAACTGGCGAAAAACGGTTTTATCCCGTTGATCCACCGTAAAAACTCAGACTATGCCGCCTTTATCGGCGCACAATCGCTGCAAAAACCACAGGAATACTACGATCCGGACGCGACGGCCAACGCCAACCTGTCCGCCCGTCTGCCGTACCTGTTCGCCTGCTCGCGCTTCGCTCACTTCCTCAAATGTATCGTCCGCGACAAAATCGGTTCCTTTAAAGAGCGTGAGGATATGCAGCGCTGGCTAAATGAATGGATTATGAATTACGTCGACGCCGATCCGGTGAACTCCTCGCAAGAAACTAAAGCCCGTCGTCCGCTGGCTGCCGCTGAAGTAGTGGTGGAAGAGGTGGAAGGCAATCCAGGTTATTACGACGCGAAATTCTTCCTGCGTCCGCATTTCCAGCTTGAAGGGCTGACGGGATCGCTGCGCCTGGTGACAAAACTGCCGTCAGTGAAGCAGGGCAATGCCTGATGCATTTATTTTGTGAATGTTTAAGCGAGTGAAGTCAGAGAAGATAGAGAATATAAAGAGGGATATATGGCATATATTTACGGTTTGGTTGATTCGTTGCAAGGGAAAGATCAGGTCGGTGATGGGGAGTGTGTGACTTTAGTCAAGCAATATGCACATTTGGGGGTTACAGGAACCTGGAAGCAAGGGCGAAAGGTTTTTGGGGATAAGTCGATCCCCAGGGGGACAGCAATCGCAACTTTTGTTAATGGTAAATACCCAACTGGTGACGCTGTGCATAAACATGCGGCTTTCTATCTTGAACAGGATTCTAACTATATTTATGTTATGGATCAGTGGAAAAAGAAGAAAAAAATCTCGTCCCGCTCACTTTCTCGTAAAGGTGGGATACGTAGTGATGGCACATATCCGGATGCCAGTAACAATGCCGAAGCTTTTTATATTATTGAGTAGGAAATACATATTATGACCATAAGCTCAACTTTTCATCTGTTACCTGGTATTGTTCTGCTCTTTTCACAATATGCTGTAGCCTGGGAAGTCAGTTGTCCGGCTGTTATTGATACTCAGTCTTCTGCTGTGAGCCTGAAGTCTGATGTCCCAGCGCCGTGGCAGCTTTCTCCTCGATATATGTCGCGTTTATGGTTAAGTAGTATTGGGGTAACGCAGGGTAAACCTGAAAACCTGATGGATCTCAAACCAGAGACTAAAAAAGTAAACGGTGAAAATTGGTCTGTATGGGAAACAGAACGTGTTAGCGATAAAGAAACCGATCGCTATTGGGTTTCGTGCATTTATGGTCATGAACAGATATGGTTGGCGCAACCAATACCTGCTTCTTCTACTCGCTGTAAGACCCGTGATTTTGAGGGGTCGCCAGAAGACCAGTCTGTATCTTTTATCTGTAATTAGCAATTTGAAACGTGAAAATTTCAGTACAGATTATGGTTTTTATTATCGGAAGCTATGAGGCATTATTTATATGCATTAAATAATGCAAACTCATAAAATAACTAAATACATTATCGGTATCGGAAAAATATACAGTCTTCTGTTGTCCTGAAATTATTGGAGAGGAATTCTGTACGGCAATGATTTATCTATAAACAAAGATGTAGATAAAATCAGATTAATTTTAAGTAAAACTTAACAAGGATATAAAAATGGCTTATGACATTTTTTTGAAAATTGACGGCATTGACGGCGAGTCAATGGATGACAAACACAAAAATGAAATTGAAGTACTGGGCTGGCGCTGGAATATTCATCAGGAATCCACCATGCACGCCGGTAGTGGCCTCGGCTCCGGTAAGGTCTCTGTCACTAATCTGGAATTCGAGCATTATATCGATCGCGCCAGCCCGAATCTGTTCAAATACTGTGCCTCCGGTAAGCACATTCCGCAGGCCATTCTGGTTATGCGTAAGGCTGGCGGCAACCCGTTGGAGTACCTCAAGTACACCTTTACCGATCTGATCGTTGCGGTCGTTTCACCTAGCGGTAACAGAGAAGGCGAAATCGCGTCTCGCGAGCGGATTGAGCTCTCCTTCAGCACCGTGAAGCAGGAATACGTGGTGCAGAACCAGCAGGGTGGCAGCGGCGGCACCATCACCGCAGGCTACGACTTCAAGGCCAACAAAGAAATTTAACGGTTGTTTTTCCGGCCAGATTTACATCTGGCCGGATTTATTATTTTGATTTTAAAGGGATTTACAGTGAATGAATGGCGTAACCCCACTCGGTGGTTATGTGCGGTAGCTATGCCTTTTGCACTGCTCCTGCTTTCCGGATGCGGCAGTAGCGATGCGTTACCTGACCTCGAATCACAGCGACTCGACCTGAGCGTGAAAGCCTCCGATAAGGTGAATCCTGACAATCAGAAGAAGGCCGCGCCCATTGAGATACGTGTTTATGAACTAAAAAATGACGCCGCTTTCACGAGAGCTGATTACTGGTCGCTCCATGACAACGACAAATCCGTCCTTACCGACGATTTAGTGCGTCGCGACAGCTTTATTTTGCGTCCCGGCGAAGAGAAAAAACTGCGTCGCCCGCTGAATGCGCAGACCACGGCAATCGGCGTACTGGCCGGATACCGTAACCTGGCCAAATCGGTCTGGCGGGTAACCTACAAAATCCCGGAAGCCCCGGAAAAAGCCTGGTACAGCAGCTTCATACCGGGGAAAGGAAAAGTGCAGTTGGAGGCGGAACTGGAACAAAGCGCCATTGTAATTACGGAACGGGATAAATGAATTATGAGCTGGAATGACCGCGTAGTCTGGAGTGAAGGACAATTTTTACTGCCGCAGATGTTTCAGCAGCAAGAGCGTTATCTGGAACACGTCATGCATTACCGCAGCCTGCCGCTGACCCCCTTTTTCTGGGGATTCAGCCACTACAATATTGATGGCGAAGCGCTGAACATCGGTAAACTGATACTGAAAGAGGCATCAGGGATTTTTCCTGACGGCACGCCGTTTAACGCACCGGACCACACCCCGCTGCCGCCGCCGCTGACCATCCTGCCGGAGCACCTGAACCAGCAGATTTGTCTGGCGGTACCGGTACGCGCGCCGAACAGCGAAGAAACCACGTTTGACAATAACCCGGAATCACTGGCGCGTTTCTCGGTACATGAACACGACATCCGCGACGCCAACTCGCTGGGACGTGGCGCGCAGTTATTACAGCTCAGTCATCTGCGCCTGCGGCTGCTGCCGGAAAAGGCGGTGACGGGCGCCTGGATTGGCCTGCCGTTGACCCGCATCACCGGGTTGAACCCTGACGGGCGGATAGATATCGACCACGACCTGATCCCGCCCATCATTAATTATCAGGCCAGTTCACTGATGTGTACCTGGCTGTCGTGGATCAACGATCTCATCCGGATGCGGGCCGATTCGCTGGCGGAACGGCTGACCGGCAGCGACAACCACGGCCATGAAGCAGCGGAGGTCTCCGATTACCTGCTGCTGCAAATTCTCAATCGCTTTGAGCCGCTGCTGACTCACCTGGCGAAAACCCCGCTGGCCCCGGAAGTGTTGTATCGCTACCTGTCCGAACTGGCCGGGGAACTCTCCACCTATGTGCGTCCACAAACGCGACGGCCCGCTGAATACAAAGAGTACAAACACCTGACGCCCTATGCCGGGTTGAAATCGCTGGTTGATGAGGTGCAGTTCCTGCTGAACGCGGTACTGATCCGGGGCGCGCAGCGCATCGAGCTGAAAGAGGGGACTTACGGCATCCTGAATGCGGTGGTGGCCCCTTCCGATCTTGCCGATTTCAGCACGCTGGTACTGGCGATAAAGGCTTCAATGCCGACCGATGTGCTACTGCAACATTTTGCCGCCCAGACCAAAATCGGGCCATCCGATCGCCTGCCGGAACTGATCCGCTCGCATCTGCCGGGGCTGGCTTTGCAGGTTCTGCCTGTACCACCGCGCCAAATCCCGTTTCAGGCCGGATACATCTATTACGACATCCGCCGCGAGGGAGCATTGTGGGAACACATTGCCCGTTACGGCGGGATGGCCATGCATACCGCCGGGGAATTTCCGGGGCTGGAGACAGAACTGTGGGGAGTGCGCGATAAATGACAGACAGTACCCTGACGCCGCCAGCGGCGGACATGATGTCCTTTTTGTCCACCACGCCGGAGCATAAGGACAGTGAATATGAAACGCCGGTACACACCAGCCAGCGCACGGAACTCAATGTCATCGTTGAAGACGGTCCGGACAGCAAACTCCGGCTGGCTGAAATCAGCGCGGCGGCTAACCCGTTGCTCGCCGCTGCCCGGCCTTTATTGTGCGCTCTCGCAGCCATGCCCGCTAAACTGGATGCGGCCCTGGTAGAGCCTTACCGTAATCTGCTGGTACGCGAGATGCATCTGTACCAGACATTATGCGATCAGGCGAACCTGCGGCGCGAGCACGTACTGGCGGTACGTTACTGCCTGTGTACGGCGCTTGATGAAGCCGCCAATAACACAACCTGGGGACGGCGCGGCGTCTGGGCCGGAAAAAGCCTGCTGGTAACATTTCATGGTGAAAGCGAAGGCGGGATAAAACTTTTCCAGATCATCGGGCGTCTGGCGGCCAGCTTCCAGGAACATGGCAACGTACTGGAGGTTATCTACCACCTGCTGGGGCTGGGATTTGAAGGCCGCTACAGCGTGCAGCCAGACGGGCGTAAGCAACTGCACAATATTCGTCAGCAACTGCTGACACAGCTTTCACAGCGTCGCGATCCGGTCATGCCCGCGCTCTCGCCTGACTTTCAGGGGGCGATAAGCGGACGACTGCGGCGGATGCGCCGGGTGCCGGTCTGGCTGAGCGCCGGGATAGCCCTGTTGGCGATGCTGACGCTGTTTGGCCTTTACAGCCACCGGATGGATGTGCAGACCGTCACCGTACAACAGCATATTGATGCGATTGGTATAAAACTGCCGCCGCCGCCCGTGCCGGTTCATAAGCTGCGGCTGAAAATCCTGCTGGCAAACGAAATCGCCCGTGGCCTGCTGACCGTGGACGAAGATGACCAGCACAGTAGGGTGGTCTTCCGTGGCGACGCCATGTTTGTACCGGGACAAAAAACGGTGAGTGACGCAATCCGGCCAGTGATTAACAAAGCGGCGCGGGAAATCGCCCGCGTGGGCGGCGCAGTCACTGTAACGGGTCACACTGACAGCCAGCCCATTCATTCGGCTGAATTCCCATCCAACCTAGTGCTGTCGGAAAAACGGGCGGCGGAAGTTGCGGCGTTGCTGACCTCCGGCGGCGTACCTGCCGGACGGGTACATATCGTCGGCAAGGGCGATACGGTGCCGGTGGCGGATAACGGCAGTAAAGCCGGGCGGGCGAAAAACCGTCGGGTGGAAATTCTGGTAGTGGAGTGAATGATAAAAAAATCGACCTATGATGTGTCTCATCATTCGGCAATATGTGGCGTGACGGGGGATTATTATCGGATCTCAGCGACATATCACATAACACGATCTGTTCGTGTTTTTTTGATCATCTTATGTTGCCTGTTATCCGGTGGCGCTTTTGCCGGATCCCCGATTAACGCAGGCTTCATTTCCCCCGATAATGTCAACCTCAGTACTTGGGATTTCCTGAAATTTTATGCCACTGACAACGTACAGAAAAAAGACAATGCACTGATGTATATGCTGGGGGGGGAGGATGCGACAGAAGGTAAAGCCTGGTGTGGATATGGTCAGGTTGACAGTATAACAATAAACCATACTGTGCTGACCTGGTTTGAACAGCACGCAGTGAAAAAGCCTGATGTAAGGGCTTCAATACTAATAGAGGAAGCATTAGTTAAAAATTTTCCCTGTCAGAGGACAGACTCCTCCATAAAAATTGCTTCCCGGTCATCTCCCATTTTATCCCTGACTCCGGATGCGCTTAATCTTTCAGGTAATGACTTTTTTAAATTTTGGGTGTCTGGTAATCAACGGGATAAACTCAGGGCGGGTATCTATCTGCTCGGCGTGGAGGATGCGACAGATAACAAACTGTGGTGTGGATACGCTTTATTTAAGACGCTAACATTAAATGAATTAGTCTATGTTTCTCTTAAAAATAAAACCAATGAGGAACTGAATTCTCGCGCGGCTGAACTTATCATAAATAAATTAATAGAGTATCCCTGTAAGATATAAAATCATTCAAGTTGCATCAAGGCGGCAAGGGAGTGAATCCCCGGGAGCGTACATTAGTTCGTGACTGGGGTGAGCGAGGAAAGCCAACGCACATGCAGCCTGAAGTATGACAGGTATACCCTGTGATAATGTTATCGCTGCCAGTTCAGATAAAGTCTTGGTGGTAAAGTCTTGGTGGTAAGATATTGATATGTTTAAGGTAATGGTCTGTCTGTTGGTGGGTGTTCCTGCCATTTCTTATGCGCACGATTATGGGTGTGCTACGGTTGGAGCATCAATGGAGTCATCATTATTTGATGCCATAAAAAATGACCTGAATATAGATGTCGCTACTATTATAAAGGATAAAACAAAGGTAGAGATTCTTGATATCTCACCTGTATCTAAGGTCTATGCAGAATCTCTGGCCAGGATGGATTATGAAAAAGATAAGGCCAAAAATAAAGTGGCAATATTAGATAAAAAAACCTATTTCGATAGTTATTATGAAAATCAGGTTAAATCTATCGTGGCAAAATATACCTATATTAACAAAGATAAAGAAAAAGATATTTTCATTGCATCCAGCTTCATGAATGCTGATGAGTGTTCTGTAAGATTTAATGGTTATATTACTTTATCCAGGGAATTTTAAAATATTGATTATTGGGTGGCGAGTCGAAATATAATGCAAAAATTTCTTAGTCTGCTTTTTTCCCGGCGCGCGCTGGCGATTGTGGGCGTTCTGGTTCTGGCGCTGCTGGTCTGGTTTGTCGGGCCGCTGGTGTCATTTGATACCCTGCGCCCGCTGGCCTCCGTGGGTAGCCGGGTAGTGACCATTGCCCTGTTGCTGATGCTGCTGGTACTGTGGCTGGTCAACTGGTCGATGAGTATCATCGGCATCAGTGTCCTGTGCCTGGCGATTGGCTTCGTCACACCGCTGCTGGCCCTGGGCGATGTCCATCCGTTTGCGCCGCTGTGGGTCCGCCTGACATTAATTGGTTTCATCCTGCTGATGTACGCGCTGTACGGCCTGTACCGGCTGTGGCGTGCGCTGCGTATGGATGAACAACTGCTGCGTCGCTTCCTGCATCCGCGCGGGGAAGAGGTACCGGTGGCAGGCGAGATCAAAGCCGACCTGCGCACCGTCAACCATATTGTCACGCAGGCCATCCGGCAGCTGCGGCAGTTGCGGGTGGATATGCCTGGCTGGCGTAAAATCTTCGAGGGAAAACGCTTTCTGTATGAGCTGCCGTGGTTCATGGTGGTCGGCAGTCCCGGCGACGGCAAAACCACGGCCCTGCTGAACACCGGATTGCAGTTCCCGCTGGCGGAGCAAATGGAGCAGACCTCGCGTATCCTGACAGTACCGGGTGGCGGCACGCTACACTGCGACTGGTGGTTTACCAACGAAGCGGTGTTGATTGATACCGCCGGACGCTACGCCCGCCACGATGACGGCGGCGAAGCGAGCGCCGCGCAGCGTAACGCCGGAGAGTGGCAGGGCTTTCTCGGTCTGCTGCGTAAACATCGCCCCGGCGCGCCGCTTAACGGCGTGATCCTGACGCTAAACGTGGCGGATTTAACCGCACAGTCACCGGCGGAACGCCTGGCGGCCTGCGCCGCTCTGCGGGCGCGACTGGCAGAACTGCGCGAGACCCTGGGGATTCGCTTTCCGGTCTATCTGGTGGTCACCAAAATGGATTTGTTGCCGGGGTTCAGCGAATATTTTCGCACGCTGACCAGCCATCTTCGTGCACAAATCTGGGGCTTCACGTTGCCGTACAGCCGCAGGCGAAAAGCGGGCGACCCGCAGGCGCTGCACGCCGCCTGCGCGCAGGAGCTGGCGCGCCTGACGCTGCGGTTGGATCAGGGACTGGATACCCGGTTACAGGAAGAGTACGACCTTAAAAGCCGCCAGCGGCTGTATACCTTCCCGCGTGAGTTCGCCGCCCTCGGCGAGCCGTTGCTGGAGGCTATTGAACAGATCTTCCTCGATTCAAAATTCGATGCCACGCAACTGAATAACACGCTGCGCGGGGTGTTTTTCACCAGCGCCGCGCAGGCGCAGGCCGACGCCGTGGCCGACCAGTTGAGTATCTGGCAGCGCTTTGTCCGGGCGATAAAAACCGCCCGTGGCGAATCCTCCGCCTCTCTCCCACACGCTCTGCCGGACGGCAACCGCAGCTACTTCCTGCATGACCTGCTGACACAGTTTATTTTTCGTGAAGCGCACCTGGTGGAGCCAAACCTCCAGTGGGCCTGGCGTTACCGCCTGCTGCGCCTCGGCGGGCACCTGCTGGTACTGGTGCTGGCATTCCTGTTGTGGCAGGGGATGCAGACCAGCCAGCAGACCAACGGCGACTATCTGAATGAAATCAGCGCCCGCGCGACCCGGCTGGACGGTGATGTGAAAGCCTACACCGGTAAACCGGCGATGGCTCCCGTCCCGGCACTGCTGGACAGCGCAAGGGAACTGTCCGCCTGGCCGGAACTGGACCCGGACGCGCCGCCGCTGACCTGGCGCTACGGCCTGTACAGCGTACCGCCGGTAACCGACAGCGTGGCGTCGCTGTACAACCGCCTGCTGGATCAACTGCTGCTGCCGCCGCTGGTGAAACGGATGGAGTATGTGCTGGCGGACGCCATTGCCCGTCAGGATAGTAAAGCGGCCTACGATGCCCTGCGCATCTATCTGCTACTGAATCTGGATAAAGATCACGAAGATAAATACAACGCGGCGGAGATCCAGTCGTGGGTGATTAACGATCTGGGGAACAGCGACAGCGTGGCCGGGTTCGGCGGGCGCGCCGCCGTGCTGACGCATATCGAAGCGCTGTTTGACGGCAGCCGGGTGGTGCATTCACCGTATGAGAAAGATGAGGCGCTGATCCGCCAGGCGCGGGCATTCCTCGACGGTCACACCAGTACCGAGCGTATCTACGCGCGGGCGCTGGCGGCAATGGAGAGCGAAGCGCCGCAGGAGTTCACGCTGGTACGCGCCGTCGGCGCGGATGCGGGAACGGTGTTTGTGCGTAGCAACGGCGCGCCGCTGGATCGGGGCGTGCCGGGTATTTTTACCCGTGAAGGATACCGGGAGCTGTTCGACAAACGATTACCGGAATTTGTGGCGGCGGCGACGGCGAACGATGGCTGGGTGATGGGCCGGGAGAGTACGCCAAAAAAGCTGACTGACAGCCTGCGCAGCCAGATACCGGGGCAGGAGCAGTCTGTCGCCCGCGAAGTCCGCCGTTTGTACCTGACGGAATATGCCCGCCGCTGGCAGGATTTTCTGGACAGTATCCATAGTATCAACAGTGCCGGGGAAGAGGGCAGTTCCGGCCTGGCTTATGATTTACAGGTGCTGCGCACCCTGGCGTCGCCGGACTCACCGCTGATGCGGCTGGGAAAAGCGGTGGTGGAGCAGACCACGCTGGTGCCGCCGCCGGACCCGCAGGCCAGACAGAAACAACTGGCGCAGCGCGCATCCGGTAACGCGGGGAAAGTGGTACAGACGGCAAAACTGTTCCAGGATATTCACCCGGAAGAACGGCTGGAAAAAACGCTGGTGGATGACCGTTTCGCCGCGCTGCGCGAGGTCATTGCCGGGCGGACGGACGGCGGACAGAGCGGCGGTGGGACGATGCAGATCGCTTCGCTGCTGACCATGCTCAACGAGTATTACACCCAACTGACCATTGCTGATAGCGCGCTGGCGGCGGGGACGTTGCCAGCGCGCATTACTGCCGCAGACAAGTTGCAACTGGAGGCGGCGAAACTGCCTGCGCCGCTGAAAAACATCCTGCTGGATCTGACGAAGCAGGGAACGCGCAAAATCAACGCCGGGACCGGCGACGTGCTGAACACCCAGATGGAGGCGATGATGGGCGACGACTGCCGTGACGCCATCGACGGGCGCTATCCGTTCGCCGACAGTCCGCAGGAGGTCAGCGCCGAGGACTTTAACCGCATCTTCGCCAGCGGCGGCGTACTGGATGCTTTCTGGAGCAAACAACTGGCTCCGCTGGCGGACACCGCCAGCGACCCGTGGCGCTACAAACCGACCGAAGGCAACATGACGTTGCAGGGGCCGGATTTAACGCCGTTTCAGCAGGCGAAGCAGATCCGCAGCGTATTTTTTAACAGCGAGGGCGGGAAAAAATTTTCCTGGTCGATGCAGATTAGCGTGGTGGATATGGACCCGGCCATCACGGAACTGGTGATTGATATCGACGGCCAGGTGCTGCGCTACGCCCATGGTCCGGACCGTCCCCTGAAAGTAACGTGGCCGGGACCGCGCAACGGCTCGATGGCGGAAATCACCGCCAGCCCGCGTATTCGCCAGGACACCTCAACGCTACTGACCGGCGGGCCGTGGGCGCTGTTTCATCTGCTGGACGCCGGAATGGTACAGGAAACGGCGGTGCGGGGGCGTCAACTGGTGGAATATGATTTTGACGGTCGCCGGGTGGTGCTGGAAATCACCGCCGGGCGGGATTTTAACCCGGTCAGCCGGGAGCTGTTGCAGAACTTCAGTTGCCCGGCGAGGGCGCTGTAATGCGCCGGCCAGCAGTGGTATCAGCCCCGGCGATGTTCGGCAGGCTGCCGGACCAGCGCGACTATGTGCGCTGGCGAGTGGGCGCTGAAGAGGGACGAATATGGCAGGACTGGCTGAACCGCCAGACGTGGGTGGGCAGCGGGCGGCATATCGTGTTGCCGGGAGGCCAGACGACCGATGAAGAGCGTGACGGCTGGATGCACCTGTCGCCGCGTGGCGAACATGATATGCCCGCGCCGGAACACCATCCGCTGCCGTGGAGCTTTGTGATGTCGCCGGGATTTTTGCCGATGGGTGGGACGACTGACTGGCTGACCGGAGTGCTGATGGCGTCACGGGATAGCGTGGGGCGCCCGTGGCCGCTGGTGATTTACCAGCGCTGCGGTCGGGAGTGGCTGGACGAGAGTTTGCAGGAGACGCAGGGCTGGCTGTACTGGCTGGCGAGGCTGGCGGCGCAGCATATCACGCCGGACACGATGCGGCGCGGGCGGCTGACCGATCAGGTGGACCAGCTATGGGCGATGTGGCAGCCGGGGCCGTGGTGGGCGCAGTGGCTGCGCGGGTTACGACGTACATCGCAGCGCAGCCGGGAATTGACCGGGCTGCCGGATGAAGCACCGGTAGTAGAACTGCCGGGCGTGCGTTATCTGCCGTGGCCGGGCTGGCCGGGTAAGACGCTGGGGCAGGCAACACCGGGGCAAGGCTGGTTCTGGCAGCAGAACAGTGAAGGGCGGTATGTGGATGCGCTGCGGTTGGTGGATGAAAAAAATAGAGGTCAGATGCTGTGAAAAAGTACGCTGTAGAGGTTCTGTTTATGTCTGCCTGTGCAGGAATGTTCCTGCCCGTATTTGCCTGGGGCGGAACAGATGTAAACATTGATAACCCGCTGGCGGAGTGTGTGGATATCCATCCCGTTCATCGTCAGGAAATGGATAACCTTACCATTCTGAAAACAACGGTCACACTGAAAAAAAGTACCGGTGAATGTGGCTGTTTCTCAACATTAATCAACTATACCAGCTTACTGGCGCAGGATGTTGAGGGTTACGGACGCGGAAGTGCATATTCCCTTCAGGAGGGGAATATCTCACTGGCGAAGATGCAGGGACGTTATCCTTTCAGCTTTGTATTATCGGTGGATAACCAGTCTGTACGGGATCAGAAGCTGGCGCTAATGATACGTTGTACACCACCGCTGTAATACACAGAATAGTCAGAGAGAAGATGATGGCAGTAAGACTGACTTTTGACGGACAAAAGCTGACATGGCCTGGTATCGGGATATTTAAGGCGACCACGGGGTTACCGGATTTACAGTGGCCAGATAAACAGTGTGTGCCGGATGCGGCGATACCGGAAGGGAATTATAAATTGTTTATTCAGTTTCAGGGGGAGGCACCGATAAGAAATGCTGCGGATTGTGATCTGGGACCATCATGGGGCTGGAGTACCATTCCGCGAGGCCAGGCTGCCGGAACATGTGAAATATACTGGGCGAACTGGGGATATAACCGTATCCGGCTGGAATCAGCGGATGAGAAGACCCGAAAAGCCTGTGGGGGCAAGCGGGGTGGTTTTTATATCCATGATTCCACCAAAGGTTACAGCCATGGTTGTATTGAAGTGGAACCGGTGTTTTTCCGTATTCTGAAACAGGAGACGGAAAAAGAAAATGGTGAAAAGACATTTACGGTTAATGTTAAGTATGTTTCTGGTCAGCAAACGAATGGTGGAACAAAACAATAATACCGTTAAAACCGGATCAAATTATCGTGTCTGAACATGCTGTGGTTGACAATGATTACAATGGTGGCCAGATAAGTAACGAGCACCAATGATAAAGTATATGACTGGCGGTGTGCTGGTTATTAATCAAATTTTTATAAAATGCAATGCGAATCTGGTAAGCGTAATAAAAATAAAATCATAATATTGTTATATTCATTTCCTTATTTATGTAATTCAGTATTTATGTTATGTGCTAATTTTTGTGTTTTTATTTTCATGGCTCTTGTCAGCAATATACCCTGTTCTTCTGGTAAATATTTAAATATAACAGGCTGGTTGCATTATAAAGTGCGGGGCACTGTTTCCTGACGGTGAGTCTATTTATTTTAATCCGGTATTAAAGGAGTCACTACCATGAGTTTTGTATCCACAAATAATAAATCCGGTATAGGAGGGCTGACGACAACCACGCCGCCGATAACCGGAGAAAGTGGCGGTGTCACCGCAGATTCAGTCGCCGGAAGCGTGGCAGATGCGGCGGAAGCCGCCGTGGAACAGGCTGCGGGATCGCTGTTTGGCGCATTGCCGGAGCCATCAGGACTGGTGAAAGCCGCGGTGGCAGCGGCGCAGGCCGCCGCCGCAGGTATGGCGCAGGATGCGGTATCGGCCATCGTCTCCGCTGTTGCAGGCGGGCCGGGGGCGCATAATGTGACGGTCAGCGGCAGCGCCGTACCGCCGGGCGCATTACTGTTCGCCAGCCTGGACGGCGGCGAAACATTAAGTGAACTGTTCAGCTATGTGGTACAGCTAAAAACGCCCGACACCCTGAATCTGGGCTATGTCTCCCCGGCGGCCAACCTGCCGCTCAAACCGATGGTGGGCAAAGATCTGTGCGTCAACATCGAACTGGATGGTGGCGGTAAACGACATATCAGCGGGCTGGTCACGGCGGCGCGGGTGGTGGGCCATGAAGGGCGTTCGGTTACCTATGAGCTACGTATGGAGCCGTGGCTGAAACTGCTGACCCATACCAGCGACTACAAAGCATTCCAGAATAAAACCGTGGTGGATATTCTGGATGAAGTGCTGGCGGAATACCCCTACCCGGTGGAAAAGCGGCTGGTGGAAAGCTACCCGGTACGCACCTGGCAGGTGCAGTACGGTGAAACTGATTTTGATTTTCTTCAGCGACTGATGCAGGAGTGGGGCATCTATTGGTGGTTTGAGCACAGTGAGGACAGCCACACGCTGGTGCTGGCGGATGCCATCAGCGCCCACAAAGCATGTCCGGACTCGCCGCTGGTCGAGTGGCACCAGGAAGGGCTGAAGCTGGACAAGGAGTTTATCCACACTATCACGGCAAACGAGAGTCTGCGGACTGGACAGTGGGTGCTGGATGATTTCGATTTTACGAAGCCACGTTCATTGCTGGCAAACACGGTGGCAAACCCGCGTGAAACCGGTCATGCCACCTACGAGCATTATGAGTGGCCGGGAGACTACTTCGACAAGAGTGAAGGCGAGATGCTGACGCGCATTCGTATGGAAGCGCAGCGCAGCCCCGGCAGTCGGGTGCTGGGGGGAGGGAATATCCGCACACTCATGACCGGTTATACCTTCACGCTGGAAAACTATCCCACTGCCGAAGTCAATCAGGAATACCTGCTGATGCAGACCTTGCTGTTTGTGCAGGACAACGCGCAGCACAGCGGGCAGGACCAGCACTTTACCTTTTCCACCCGTTTTGAACTGCACCCCACCCGCGAGGTGTTCCGCCCGCAGCGGACGGTGAGCAAACCCCACACCAAAGGGCCGCAGAGCGCCATCGTCACCGGCCCGGCGGGCCAGGAAATCTGGACGGATCAGTACGGGCGGGTAAAGGTACAGTTTGGCTGGGATCGCTACGGCAAAATGGATGAAAACAGCTCTTGCTGGATACGCGTCAGCTACCCATGGGCGGGCAAAGGCTTCGGGATGATCCAGATCCCGCGTATCGGCCAGGAAGTGCTGGTGGATTTCAAAAACGGCGATCCGGATCTGCCGATCATCGTGGGGCGTACCTACAACCAGGACACCATGCCGCCGTGGGGACTGCCGGGCGCGGCAACACAGAGCGGGATATACAGCCACACTATCGGCGGCGGACCGACCAATGCCAACGCTCTGCGTTTTGAAGATAAACCCGGTAGTGAAGAGGTCTGGCTACATGCTGAAAAAGATCAGCGTATTGAAGTTAATAATAATGAAAGTCACTGGGTGGGGAATAATCGGGTTAAGGTCATTGATCAGTCAGAAATAGCCACTATTGGCGCTGTCCGCGACCATAAAGTTCAGTATGACGATACCTCTCTGGCCGGAGGAAATAAAACCATTCAGACGGTAAAAGAGTTATATCTGGCAGCGGGTGATTCTATTACTCTGAGTTGTGGTGACACCGTTCTGTACATGAGCAGTAAGGGGGAATTTTACGTAACCTGTAAAACGTTCAATATTACTGCAACAGATGCCGATGGTCAGATTAATACTATAAAAGGGCAGCTGGATTTAAATATGAATAAAAGAGAAACCAAAGTGGGAACATTTGGTGAGTCAGAAAAAACAGCAATGGCAGCAGTAATTAAGGAAACTTTCCCACCCAAAGAATAGTTTTTATTTTAGTGCCGGACTTATCAACACTTTCAGACCAAAAAGGATTTTATATAATCATGACGAACTATTATATCAACGAAGCCATCTTGAGTTTCTCCGGTAATATATCCCAGGACAGCACCCTCAATATGATCCGCCTGAGCGATCCGGATGCGGCGCTGATTATCAGCCGCGGCAAAATGCAGGACGGTGATGAACTGGCGTCCCAGGTTGAACAACAGATGAAAAAACTGGAAAAGCAGGTTAAGGAACTGCGTTATACGCCAGCACAGGTTGTCCGGCTGGGTATTGACGGGAAAATGGAGGGGCTGGAAATACAGAGTCAGTTCATCCGGGGTAATGAGCATGTATACCAGTACCAGGCGGTATTTGTGCTACAGAGCAGCCGGGTAATGATGGCCCTGACCTATGCCCGCTCAACAGCGTTAACCGAAGCGGATAGGGGGCGCTGGGCGGATATCAAAAAGAATCTGCGTTTCAGGTTGGACCCGGAAAACACGGCAACCGGACAATAACACAGGGAGTGTGGTATGGGAGAAGCATTCTGGGCGGCAAGGGAAGGCGACGCGCTGCTGCATACGTCCTTTCTGGCAGATCTGGTGGGCAGTGCGCTGGAATTCGCCATCAATGCGGTTATTGATTTTGCGGCACTGGCTGTTGTGGCGCTGGCGACGGGGGCTACGGTGGCAACGCTGGGATGCAGCGCCGTATTACTTGTGGGGACCGTGGTCGGCGCGACGATGTTGCTGAGTGGCGCCGGGGAGAAAATCAGTAAAGCCTGTGAAGACATAGCCAACAGCCTTTTTCCGCCGAAAATTGAGGGATATATCCTGACCGGCTCAGGCGACACCCGGATTAACAGCAAACGGGCGGCGCGGGCGGCGGCAACGGCATTATCACGCCATGATGTGGAAACCCTGGATGCGCAGGCGCAGGCAGAGGCAGAAGAAGAAAAACGCAGGCAGGACGCCAAATCAATGTGGGATGTGGCCGGGGAATATCTGGATGCAGTAAAAGGCCGGGCAGAGAATATGGCTAAGGGCGTCGTTTCCGTGGTGAGCCGGATGGGATCAGCGGAAGGATGGGCCTCGCTGGGAAATGATGCTCTGGCAGAGGCGGGCGATATGCTTTCCGACACGGGCCACTTTATTTCAGAGATGTGGCAGCCCACGGTGGCAACGGCATATCCGGGGTCTGACCCGAAACAGGATGATAAAATCGACTGCCACAAACATCCCTCTTCATTCACCCAGTTTATGGCGCAGAAACTGCAGGCGCTGACGGATGACCCGGTGGGGACGGTACTGGGGGCGATGAACACTTTCGATGTGCTGGAAACCGGTTTTCAGGAGGCAAGCGCGCTTATCGGCAGCGTGTCGAACCTGTTCAAAGGCGACGATGAGCCGCCCGCAGCAGAATATATCGCCGAAGGGACGCGGGATGTGCGTATCAACAGCCAGCCTGCGGCGCGCAGCGGGGTACGCTGTACCTGCGAGGCAAAAGTGGTGGATGAGCCTGAGAACGGCGTACATGTATCCGGTGATGTACGTATCGGCGGGCCGCTTCTGGTGGTACGGGATATCAAAAGCGGTAAGTCACAAATAACCCTGGTGACCACCATTGCGCTGACGTTCATGCAGCCCGGACGGGCGTCAGCTAAAAGTGCCTGCTTTATGATGGGATTGGGCATTAACATGATGGTTCAGAAGGCGGGGAGTGCGCTGAACCGCCCGGTAAACGCCGCCACCGGAGCCAAGTACCTGGCAGGCGATGATGACGTTGATTTCAGTCTGCCCGGCCACTTCCCGCTGGAGTGGCAGCGGACCTACAGCAGCCGTGATGAACGGACGGAGGGGATGTTCGGGCGGGGCTGGAGCGTGCTGTATGAAGTGTGCCTGGAGCGTACGCCGGACAACCCGGATGAAAACTGCATGACGTATGTATCCCCAATGGGACGGCGAATTGACCTGCAGGCGGTGGAGCCGGGGAGCGGTTTTTACAGCCCCGGCGAGGGGCTGGCAGTGCGGCGCAGCGAACAGGGCCACTGGCTTATCAGCAGTGATGACGGCGTGTACAGGCTGTTTGAAGCGGACCCGTTCAGCCCACAGCGTCGGCGGCTGAAAATGCTGGGCGACCGCAACAGTAACTGCCAGCACCTGACCTACGACAACCACGGGCGTCTGGTGGAAATCAGCGGCGATCGGCAGCGCCCCTGCATCCGGCTGCACTATGAGCTGGCAGCGCACCCGCAGCGCGTGACGCGCATCTTCCGCCATTACCCGGAAGGGGAGCCGGAGCTGCTGCGGCGTTACCGCTACGATGAGGCGGGGCGGCTGAACGGGGTGGTGGACAACGCAGGTCAGTATCAGCGCGAGTTTGCGTATGACGACAACGACTGCATGACGATGCACCGGGAGCCGGGCGGCGAACGGTATTACTACTCCTGGGCGTGGTTTGAAGGCCCGGACGATGCGGCGTGGAGGGTGACGGGCCATCATACGGACAGCGGCGAGCAGTACCGTCTGGACTGGAATCTGGCAGAACGTTCGCTGTGCGTGACGGATAGTCTGGGGCGTACGCGCTGCCACTGGTGGGATGCGCAGGGCCTGGTGACGGCGTACCGGGACGAGGCCGGGCAGATGACCACTTTCCGCTGGAGCGATGAAGAGCGGTTACTGCTGGGGATGACGGACGCGCAGGGCGGCAAATGGCGTTATGTCTATGACCGTCTCGGCCATCTGACGGAGACGCATGACCCGCTGGGCCGGGTTGAGCAGACGCAGTGGCATCCGGTGTGGCACCAGCCGGAAACGGAGGTGGATGCCGCGGGGGCGGCGTGGCGTTATGAGTATGATGAGCGGGGCAACCTGCAGGCGGTCAGCGACCCGCTGCACCAGCGCACGGTATACGGGTATGACCGGCACGGCCAGGTGGTGCGGATAACCGACGCGCGGGGCGGAGATAAATACCTGCAGTGGAACGAAGACGGGCAGCTTATGCGCCACACGGACTGTTCTGGCTCGCAGACGGCATGGTTTTATGATGAACGCACGCGGCTGGAAAGGGTGACGGACGCGGAGAGTAACAGTACGCGTTACAGCTATGACGGCAACGGACATCTGACGGAGGTCATGTTCGCGGACGGGCGTACGGAGCGTTACCAGCCGGATGCGGCGGGACGGCTGGTGAAATACACCAGCCCGGCGGGGCAGATAACACGCTGGCAGCGGGACGGCCAGGGGCGGGTGCGCAGGCAGACGGATGCGACGGGTCGCAGGACGGCGTATGAGTACGACGCTTACGGGCGGCTGACCACGCTCACGAACGAGAACGGGGAAAGCTACCGGTTCCGGTACGATGTTCTGGACCGGGTGACGGAACAGACGGACCCCGGCGGCAGCCGCCGGGCATACGGGTATAACGCGCTGAATGCGGTGACGGCGGTGATATACGGCGGGGAGCGCGGGGGAGAAATCCGTCACGGTCTGGAGCGTGATGCGGCGGGGAGGCTGACGGCGAAAACCACGCCGGAGACGCGCACGGAATACCGGTACGACGCGGCGGACCGTCTGCTGGAAATCCGCCGCAGGCGGCATGATGCGGCGGAAGGCGGAGAGCCGGAAGTTATCCGGTTCAGCTATGACAGTGCGGGTAACCTGCTGAGCGAGGAGACGGCGCAGGGCCTGCTGCAGCACCGGTACGATGTTCAGGGCAACCGCACAGAAACGCAGATGCCGGACGGGCGGATGCTGCGGTACCTGTACTACGGGAGCGGCCATCTCCAGCAAATCAACCTGGGGCGTGATGTCATCAGCGAGTTCACGCGCGACCACCTGCACCGTGAGGTGCAGCGGAGCCAGGGGCGGCTGGACACGCGGCGGATGTACGACCGGACGGGCCGGTTAACGCGGAAACTGACCTGTAAAGGAATGCGCGGTGTGGTGCCGGAGACGTTTATTGACCGGGAATATGCGTATAGTGGCCAGGATGAGCTGCTGAAAAAGCGGCACAGCCGGCAGGGGGTGACGGATTATTTTTACGACACGACGGGGCGCATCACGGCGTGCCGGAATGAGGCATACCTGGACAGCTGGCAGTACGACGCGGCGGCGAACCTGCTGGACAGGCGGCAGGGAGAGACCGCGCAGGCGGGTGCAGGCAGCGTGGTGCCGTTCAACCGGATAACGTCATACCGTGGGCTGCATTACCGTTACGATGAATATGGCCGGGTGGTGGAAAAGCGGGGCCGCAACGGCACGCAGCACTACCGCTGGGACGCGGAGCACCGGCTGACGGAAGTGGCGGTCATCCGGGGAAGCACCGTACGGCGTTACGGGTACGTGTACGACGCGCCGGGCAGGCGGGTGGAGAAGCACGAACTGGACGCGGAAGGAAAGCCGTATAACCGGACGACGTTTTTATGGGACGGAATGCGGCTGGCGCAGGAGTGCAGGCTGGGGAGAAGCAGCAGCCTGTATATCTACAGCGACCAGGGGAGCCACGAGCCGCTGGCGCGGGTGGACAGGGCGGCGCCGGGCGAAGCGGATGAGGTGCTGTATTACCATACGGACGTAAACGGCGCGCCGGAGGAGATGACGGACGGCGGGGGCAATATTGTCTGGGAAGCGGGCTATCAGGTATGGGGGAACCTGACGCATGAAAAAGAAACCCGGCCCGTACAGCAGAACCTGCGTTTCCAGGGGCAATATCTGGACAGGGAAACGGGGCTGCATTACAATTTGTACAGATTTTATGATCCGGATATCGGGAAGTTTATATCGGGCGATCCGATAGGGTTAAAAGGCGGGATAAACCTTTATCAGTATGCGCCTAATCCGATTAGATGGATCGATCCATTAGGACTTGATTATACAACCTGGCAAATTCATTCCCCTGGTTATGGTGATGTTGTTCAAAAAGGACTTCATTTTTATGCCCCTGGTGGTGTTGAATTATCTGTAAGACCTGATAATAAAGGTGGTATAACATTTACAAATGCAATCCCAAATGAAGCAGGAAGTCCAAAAGTAACAAAAGCAATTGCATTGGCTAAAGAACATTTTGAAAAAGATGTCAGATTCAGAAATGATATACTGAATAAGGCAAATGAAGCGGTGCAATCTGTTCTTGATCATGCAAAAAGAGAAACTGGATCTTTGCGTGATTTGGCTAATGGTCGATCAAGAGAGTTTCGTGATATTGCCCGAAACGTGGAAAGACATAATACACGTGGAGGGTGTGTATGAAACATAATAAATGGAATCCTGCATTTAAATTGGATGTAATGAATGTTATTAAAGATCTTTCTATTAAAGGTTTATGTGTTGGCTCATCTATTGCTCAACTTCATGAAATAATGGGAGAGCCAGAACTACCAGTGGCAAGAATGGGTAAGAAATCAAAAATATATTATTGGCTTTATGGTAATGTTAGTTTCCTTTCCGAAGGAGACTATGTGATAGCTATAGATATTGATTTTCATAGCAATAGAGAACGGGTGATTACGTTTGATAAGACAATGAATTGGGAGATCAATGATTGGTTAAATTTAGCGAATGAAAATGAATTTGACATAAATAATGATAATAAATTGTTTTATTTAACTCATGATGGCATTTCAATTTGTTTATCTCAAAATGGTAGGCTGGGCATGGTTTCTCTTCGGTGAGAATAAGAGGTGATATTTTATTTTTTAAATATGCCGGGAGATTTAAATTCCCGGCTTTTATTATTTAACCCCCATCAAATCCCGCCTTCGAGCCTGCTCCGCTTAATCACCGGAATATCCCCGGTATCGTTCAGCGCCCCCGGAAAGGTTTTTAGCCACGCTTTCACCTTCTTTTGATTAATAAAAGTCACGCCCATCCCTTCAATACAGACAAAGAGTCCGCGGGTATGCTGCGGCGTGATCACGATGCAATCCCTCATTACCCGCACCTTGACGGGCATCCCGTTAATAAACCCCGCCTGCGGCATCCATTCACCGTACAAACGAACTGAAAGTCTCTCAACGCGTGAGTATGTAAGTATCCCGCATAATCGAGCCATTCACATTTAGAGATCATCCGACATAATCAATCTGCCAACGCAGGAGATCGCTATGCGTAAAGCCCGTATTACTGCGCACCAGATCATCGCTGTGATTAGATCAGTCGAATCCGGACGGACTGTTAAAGATGTCTACCGGGAGGCCGGTATTTCTGAAGCCACCAGGGACAACTGGAGGTCTGGATACGGCGGCAGGGATACGCGTGGAATCACAAAAGGCTCCACCGTATTTACTGTCTGCTCAAGCTGAATTTTCGCCGTAAGGGTAAACAACGGCTGCCGGTACGCAATCCCTCGCCACTGGTCACGCCGGAAGCGCTGAACCAGAGCTGGTTTATGGGCGTCGTTTTCGCACGTTCAATGTTGTTGATGACTGTAATCGTGAAGCGTTGTCGATTGAAATCGATCTGAATCTGCCAGCTCTGCGAGTGGTCCGTGTACTCGACAGGATTACAGCAACCGCGGTTATCCGGCCATGCTGCGTATGGATAAGGGACCGGAATTTATCTCGCTGGCACTGGCTGAATGGGCAAAGAAACATGTAGTAAAGCTGGCGTTTATCCAGCCGGGTAAGCCGAAGAAAAACGTTTTCATCGAGCGTTTTAACCGGACATACCGTACAGAAATACTCAATTCTTATCTGTTCAGAACGCTGAATGAGGTGCGGGAAATTACGGATAAAGGGTTATCAGAATATAACTGCGAACGTCCATATGAATCGCGGAACAATATGATACCGGAGGAATACCGCCAATAACGTTATCTGGCCGGAATCTTAAAAATGCATGGAACTAAAACGGGTCTATTTACAGGGGCACCTGCGATGAATTTCGCTGCACTGAAAAGCGATACCGGATGAGAGTTGCTTCAAATTAATGTGCCATGTTCACGGGGAGGTGGTGCGACGTTTGCATAATCCAGCAAGAACTGAAAGGAAGGGGAGAGCTTTTTCATGCCTGTATAATCAGTCTGGCCTGTGTCAGTCAGCTCTTAGTGTTGAGACTCTCGTTGGAGCGTTATAATTGCTTTTCCGTTTCGGAAAACAAGATTTTCCATTAAAGATCTTCCCTGCGAGGAAAAGTTAACTAATAATCTTACCGTCGAGTTAGGAGATGTAGGAGATGTAGGAGATGTATGTTTAAATATAAACAATGTTGCAACGATGCCTGATAATTATCCTCTCTTCGAAGATAAGTTTCCCACACCCAGTGTGGTGGGTTTCATTGTAATGTTATCACTTGAATGTAAATGGAAGGTATAATTGCTTTTTGACTGGCATTCTATTCCACCCTGACAATACGATGTTAACATCAATGCTGGTTATATTGGCAATAACGCAATTTTTTTCAGATTAAGAGGTGCTCTGATATATAGATTTTTATGACATTACTTGTTTGAATTGGTAACAAATACCAATAAGTACAAGTTGTTATTACCAGCCAGGGATTTTTCCATATGGTAAAATTGTTATGACATCATAACATTCTGGATGTGCGATTTTAACTTAGTTTTAAAGAGGTATTTTTTTCAATGAAAAACATAAAAAAATTAATTATCGCAAGCGTGTTGAGCATGATAACTGCTAGTTGTTATGCTGGTTCAATCGTGGTGGGCTCAGAGCAACAAAGTTCAGTGGATATTGGCTTTGTCTCTCCCCAGCAGTTGAGCGTAACATTTGCTCCAGTGGCGGGCTTAAAGGCTGGGGTGATTAAGTCTAATACGGAGATTGCGACTATTGCAGTTAGTTCTGTTGCTGCTAAACAATTCGCGATCGCAGCGGATTTTAAGGCAAAGGATGTCATGAATGGCGATACATGGACTTTATATGGTAAAAATACTGGCAAAGGAATCAAAGTGTACTTCTATGGTGAGACAACCTCACCAAAGGGGAATGTAAATTACAATGGGCATCAGTGGATCATATATGATATTAACGACAAACTTGGTGTTAAACTAGCTGGAGATCAGAATGTCCCAGCTGATGTCTTCCCAATGACTGTAAACATAGCGGCATATCAAGCTTAATAGTAAGCAACTTCTATTAAGTATTATTAAGTCTTAAAGTATTCCCAGCCACAGGCTTTTCTGTACGGTGAATTTTGGCATGACATTATTCATTCTTGATGTGCTGGGGGATTTTGAAAAGGTGGATTTCCGATGAAAAACATAAAAGATTTAATTATCGCAAGCGCATTGAGCATTATGGCTGCTAGTTGTTATGCTGGCTCGCTCGTGCCGAATACAAGCACTGGCGTGTCGGCGGATGTAAACTTCAGCAATCCTGGACAACTACAAGCACAGCTTACTCCAGTGTCTGGCTTGGTGGCAGGGCCTCATAAGGGGGATGAGGCTATTGCTATACTTTCGGCAAGCGGTTCGAGCAAACAATACGTGGTAACGGGAGATTATTCTAAACCTGAAACAGTGGGCAACGACAGCGATGTGTGGACGGTAATTGGTAAAAGTGGTAATACCATTAAAATTACCTTTGGGGGGGTAGCCTGTGGCTCAAAAGGTTCATTAGTGGATGGTGCTTCGCATAAGTGGTAGATATATAACATGACAGACAAAGTCGCTGTGAAATTGTCTGGATCACAAACGGTAAAGGCTGATACTTATCCAGTGACGATACACATAGCGGAGTATCAAGCTTAATAGTAAACAACTTTTATTGCGCCTTTATTAAGGCGCAATAAATATCAAGTCATACATTTTTTTATAACTTGTAATATGAAAATTATTAGTTTTGGTGTAATGGCGGCTGTTTTATTCGTCTCTAATTCTATAACTCCTCCAGTGTATGCCGCTGAGCAGAAATTAAGTTTAAACACTAAATCATTCAGCGTGAAGCTGGGGGCTACACGGGTGATTTATCACGCTGGTACAGTTGGAGCCACGCTCTCGGTGAGCAACCCGCAGAATTACCCTATTTTGGTTCAGTCTTCAGTCAAAGCAGCAGACAAAAGTTCGCCTGCTCCTTTTTTGGTGATGCCGCCTCTATTTCGTTTAGAAGCGAACCAGCAGAGTCAACTGCGTATTGTCCGTACTGGTGGTGACATGCCAACGGATCGTGAGACTTTACAGTGGGTCTGTGTAAAGGCGGTACCACCCGAAAATGAACCGTCGGATACACAGGCTAAGGGCGCGACCCTTGACCTCAATTTGTCCATCAACGTCTGTGATAAGCTGATTTTCCGCCCGGATGCCGTGAAGGGGACGCCGGAAGATGTTGCAGGAAATTTAAGATGGGTGGAGGCGGGCAACAAACTTAAGGTGGAGAACCCCACCCCGTTTTACATGAATTTAGCCTCCGTCACAGTAGGGGGAAAGCCCATTACAGGGCTTGAGTATATCCCCCCTTTTGCTGACAAAACACTAAATATGCCAGGTAGTGCCCATGGTGATATCGAGTGGAGAGTTATTACTGACTTTGGTGGTGAAAGTCATCCGTTCCACTACGTCCTTAAATAAATCCAGGGGCTTAGCGGCAGAATATGAAGTTCAAACAACCTGCCTTGCTACTGTTTATCGCGGGAGTGGTTCACTGCGCAAATGCGCACACTTACACATTCGATGCATCAATGTTGGGCGATGCAGCGAAAGGGGTTGATATGTCGCTCTTTAACCAGGGGGTACAACAGCCAGGGACTTATCGAGTGGACGTAATGGTGAATGGTAAACGTGTCGACACCCGTGATGTGGTGTTCAAATTAGAAAAGGATGGGCAAGGAACGCCTTTTCTGGCTTCTTGTTTGACGGTCAGTCAGCTTTCACGCTACGGCGTAAAAACGGAAGATTACTCTCAGTTGTGGAAAGCAGCAAAGACCCCAGATGAGTGTGCGGATCTGACCGCCATTCCACAGGCTAAAGCGGTACTGGATATCAATAATCAGCAACTGCAACTGAGTATTCCGCAGTTGGCGTTGCGTCCGGAATTTAAGGGGATCGCTCCAGAAGATCTTTGGGATGATGGTATTCCGGCGTTTCTGATGAACTACAGTGCGGGGACAACGCAGACGGATTACAAAATGGATATGGAGAGGCGTGACAACTCTTCCTGGGTACAACTGCAACCGGGAATCAATATAGGTGCGTGGCGTGTCCGCAATGCGACCAGTTGGCAGCGGAGTAGTCAACTGTCGGGGAAGTGGCAGGCAGCATATACCTATGCTGAGCGTGGACTGTACTCACTAAAAAGTCGTCTGACTCTGGGGCAAAAGACTTCGCAGGGGGAGATATTTGATAGTGTGCCATTTACCGGTGTGATGTTGGCATCGGATGACAACATGGTGCCCTACAGTGAGCGGCAGTTTGCTCCGGTAGTGCGTGGGATTGCCCGCACGCAGGCTCGGGTGGAGGTCAAACAGAATGGTTACACCATTTACAACACCACCGTGGCGCCCGGACCGTTTGCACTGCGGGATCTGTCGGTAACAGACAGTGGTGGTGATCTGCATGTCACCGTGTGGGAGGCCGATGGCAGTACACAAATGTTTGTGGTGCCGTATCAGACCCCGGCGATAGCACTGCACCAGGGATATTTGAAGTACAGCCTGTTGACGGGCCGATACCGATCGTCAGACTCTGCAACGGATAAGGCGCAGATCGCGCAGGCTACGTTGATGTATGGTCTGCCGTGGAATCTCACTGCATACGGCGGTATACAGAGTGCAACGCACTATCAAGCTGCATTGCTTGGTTTGGGGGGATCTCTCGGGCGGTGGGGGAGTTTATCTGTCGATGGAAGCGACACACACAGTCAGCGTCAGGGGGAAGCGGTACAGCAAGGAGCCTCCTGGCGACTGCGTTACAGCAACCAGCTGACTGCGACGGGGACAAATTTTTTTCTGACGAGATGGCAGTATGCCTCGCAGGGCTATAACACCCTATCCGATGTGCTCGACAGTTATCGACATGATGGCAACCGTCTATGGTCGTGGCGGGAAAATTTGCAGCCGAGCTCGCGTACCACCCTGATGTTGAGTCAGTCATGGGGGAGGCATTTGGGCAATCTGAGTTTAACCGGTTCCCGTACCGACTGGCGTAATCGCCCCGGTCATGATGGCAGCTACGGACTGAGTTGGGGAACCTCTATTGGAGGGGGCTCGCTGTCATTGAACTGGAATCAAAACAGAACGCTGTGGCGCAATGGCGAGCACCGTAAAGAGAACATAACCAGCCTGTGGTTCAGTATGCCATTAAGCCGCTGGACGGGGAATAATGTAAGTGCTAGTTGGCAGATGACTTCACCATCACACGGTGGTCAGACGCAACAAGTGGGGGTCAACGGAGAGGCATTCAGTCAGCAACTGGATTGGGAGGTGCGTCAGAGTTACCGTGCCGATGCCCCGCCAGGTGGTGGTAATAACAGCGCATTGCACTTGGCATGGAATGGGGCTTACGGCCTGTTAGGTGGTGACTATAGCTACAGCCGGGCGATGCGCCAGATGGGAGTCAATATCGCGGGAGGTATAGTTATCCACCATCATGGTGTGACGCTGGGGCAACCTTTGCAAGGCTCAGTGGCGCTGGTTGAAGCGCCAGGGGCCTCGGGGGTGCCAGTTGGCGGCTGGCCTGGCGTTAAGACGGATTTTCGTGGCGACACCACAGTGGGCAACCTGAGCGTCTATCAGGAGAATACAGTCAGCCTCGATCCGTCGCAACTACCGGATGACGCAGAGGTCACACAAACCGATGTGCGCGTGGTGCCAACCGAAGGGGCGGTGGTGGAAGCGAAGTTTCACACTCGCATCGGGGCCAGGGCACTGATGACGCTGAAACGGGAAGATGGTAGCGCCATTCCTTTCGGGGCGCAGGTTACAGTCAATGGGCAGGATGGCAGTGCTGCTCTGGTGGATACTGATAGCCAGGTTTATCTCACTGGTCTGGCGGATAAGGGCGAACTGACGGTGAAATGGGGAGCACAGCAATGTCGGGTTAACTACCAGCTACCTGCCCACAAGGGAATCGCGGGCTTGTATCAAATGAGCGGTCTCTGCAGATAGCCGATTCTGAAGGAGAGAACAATGTGGATGAAAATACAGCGAATGAAAACGGTTATCTATAGCGTAACCTTACTGGTCGCTGCCAGTAGCTTGATGCCGATAGCGAACGCCGCAGAAAAACTTCAGACAACGCTACGTGTAGGGGCTTACTTTCGGGCTGGGCACGTGCCAGATGGGATGGTGCTTGCGCAAGGCTGGGTGACTTATCACGGCAGTCACAGCGGGTTTCGGGTATGGAGCGATGAGCAAAAGGCGGGTAATACGCCTGCCGTATTGTTGCTGAGCGGGCAACAGGATCCTCGCCATCACATTCAGGTTCGCCTGGAGGGCGAGGGATGGCAACCAGATACGGTGAGTGGTCGTGGCGCCATTTTAAGAACCGCTGCAGATAACGCCAGTTTCAGTGTGGTCGTTGATGGTAATCAGGAAGTGCCAGCGGACACCTGGACGCTGGATTTTAAGGCCTGTGCATTGACACACGAGGAGGCGTAGACATCTGTTCCACTCATACTTCCTGTATAAGTGAATAAGGCGAATACTGTATATCAGGTTCGAGGATGTATTGAAAATTTACTCAAGGCAAATATGGTTAGCAATCTTCATTGCAGAAAAATCAATTGCTGATTTATTTTAAAATCTGAAATTCATCTTTTTTTGTAGGGAGAGGAATATTATGTTTCGTAAAATAATTTAACGGACACTGATGCCTTTATTATTTTCTGTTTTGTGGATTTGTTTGATTCACTCTTTTGTGAGCAGGGCTTTATAAGCCCCTGGTATAAGGTTTGTTTATCTGTCAGGTATTCATATGTGATATTTAAGATTTTATGTTTAGAGGGCTTTTTCTTGTCCCCTCAGGCGTAAAAATAATTTATTTTTTATATAAAGGAATAAAGCAGATGTCTTATGCACGACATTTACCGGTATTAATGTATCACCATGTCAGTGATAAACCCGGACAGATAACCTTATCTCCCCGTACGTTCCGGGCGCAGATGAAATGGCTGGCTGAATCTGGCTGGAAAACCGTTACCGCAGCAGAGGTGGAAGCTTTTTATCATGGTGCAAGATTGCCTCGTAAAAGCGTCATGCTGACCTTTGATGGCGGCTGGCTGGATAACTGGTTGCAGGTTTTTCCGGTGCTGCAGGAGTTTAATCTGCATGCGCATCTCTTTCTTGTGACCAGTTTGATCAGTGACGGACCGGTCCGTATTCCTGCAGGCGAACCGGTGTACTCTCATGATGAGTGTCAGATGCTGGTTAAACAAGGCCGGGCTGATGAGGTCATGCTGCGCTGGTCAGAGGTCCGGGAGATGCACCTCAGTGGCCTTGTTGAGTTTCACTCGCACACGCACACCCACCGACGCTGGGACCAGAAACCTGTGTCCCGTAATCCGTCGGATTTGCTTCGTGTCGATATTCTTCTTAGTCGTAAGCGGATGAGGGAGATGCTGGGTTGCTGCAGTCAGCATCTGTGCTGGCCTGAGGGCTGGTATTGTTCTGACTATATTCATGTGGCTGAAGAGCTGGGGTTCACATACCTGTATACCACAGAAAGGCGTATGAACAATCCAGTCATCGGTTCACAGCGTATTGGTCGTATCAACACAAAGGAGCGAAAGAATGTGGGCTGGCTGAAACGTCGTCTGTTTTATCACACCACGCCCGGATTTTCTTCGCTGCTGGCCCGGCATAAGGGGGCACGTCGGATAGCTGACTGAGCCGGAGATCAGGATGAAAGTGCTGCATACCGAATCCTCCCCCATCATCGGCGGGCAGGGGTTGTAGGCTATATCCTAAATGATGGTGCTGATTTTGAGCAGAAATAAGATAACACCGGAGGCCGTGATAGACCCGGTTGCGCAGAATCTGGAGGCAGCAGGTCACTGGCGCAGGGCTTCTACCCGCTGGCTTTTGGTCATGGGCGATTTTGAATGTACAGAGGCCCAGCGGGAGTGGTTGTTGTTGCGCCGGAGTTATTGCCTTGCGCAGATATCTTCCCCTGGCGCCAGTAAAGCTGGATATCAGCGACGTGACGAAATGAGAGGAGCCTGCACATAGGTTTGTGTTTTGAGTAAGTGTCTTATTTAAACCGTCTGTTCTGTTTCCTCCGCTTTCACAAATAATATCGAGCCGGGTGGGGGGTACGCAAGTAAGAATAATCTGGCGATGTTTTGCTTGTTTCCACGGGATACTTTGTTAGGTGAACGATGCAATTAATGTGCTCCAGACTGCGTCACAGAAAAGGAGAATGCCTTTGCAGAACGGGTGCATGACAATGAACCACTTTATTATTGAGATCTGGTTCGGCGACAACCTTGACGATCACTTCTGAGATAGGGTATTTACACTGAGTGGTAAACAGGTTCAATTAGTAACCGGAGATGGATGCAAAATCATGATCGATTCAGATGCTATTTTGCAGCCAATAGATTTTTTATTATGATGATATCAAGGACATTGAGGCACACAATGACGCATCAGTAAGTCGTTGATAGCTCCTTTAATATAAGAATTTCTTTTATCAACGGAAGATAATGATGGAACTGATCAATAATCGTGGTATGCGAGACTGGATGATATTTATTAAAGTGGCGGAAGTAGGAAATCTTTCCCGGGCTGCGCGGGAATTAGATATTAGCATTTCTGCTGTCAGTAAATCGCTTAGCCGCCTTGAGAATTCTATTGAGGTTACTTTACTTCGGCGCGATTCACATCACTTAGAACTGACTGGAGCTGGTCAGACAGCCTATGCAAGCATGAAAAGGATAACATCTTCCTTTCAGTCCTTGCTGGATGAATTGCGAAATCCGGATAAAATTATCAGAGGGAGTATAAAATTTTCGGCTCCGGCTATTGTCTGTGAGTTTCTTGCCAATAAGTGGATATGGGAATTTACAGCTAGCTATCCGGATACAAAAATCTACCTAGATTCACGAGAGCGTAGCGATTTTTTTAGTAAATCCCTGGAGTTTGATGAGCTGGTTTTTAAAAGTGGCATAATCGAAAGTGAGGATCTCGTGTATCGAAAGATAAGCCCTTTAAAGTTGGTTCTTTGTGCGAGTCCGAAATATATCAGAAAATATGGCAGGATCTCACATCTTGGCGATTTGGAAAATCACATTATTGTGGGTCTTCACAACCATGGTCTTTCCGGACCTCTTACTCTTTTCCGTCAAGATGAATCATACACTATTAGTGGCGCTGTTAATGTTCATTTATCTTCCAATAATCTTTTGAGTGTTCTTAATTTGGTTTTAGAAGGAAAGGGTATCAACCTCATGACTCCGGCCTGGCTTGCCACCAAATACTTAAAAATAATGAACTTGAAATTATACTTCCTGAATGGAGGGTTCCAGATCTCCCCATTTATCTTGTATGGCGTCATCGTCAGTATTATTCTCCTTTATTTCAACGCTTTCTGTCTTTTATTGAAGATAAATGGAATAATCGCCCACAAATTGATTTTCTGAATGATGATTAACCCGTTTGGAATGGTTTTGACACGTTCCTGACTTAAACCCACATGATGATGACTGAATTGAGGCATCGAGATATGCGACTGGTCAGCCAGTCGTCTTTTGACGATGCCCAATACAAAACATGATGCCGACTGACGGAAATGATAATATCCGGAAACAGGACGGGACTGTTTTTGGGCAGCCGGAATTTAAGCCCATACCAGAAACGTTGCAGTGTACTGAAAAATGGCGCCAGGTTGCACCTGTTCAAAGATTTTCTGAAGGCGCAGGAGTATTCATTACTGATATCCTCCATTGCGCCTTCGGGAACCCACAGGACCAGCTATTTTACCAATAGTGTTTAAAAGGCGTAAGTAATGCCGAGCATGAAGTCATTGGAGGCAGCCTTTGTGTCTGCATCATAAGCGGTATGTTCATCACCAGCATAGTGATTTTTTGAAATGCTTACTTTGCCAGCATTAATGTATTTATAACTGGCGTCAATCATAATATTATCTGTTACAGCATATTTTGCACCGATACCTGCGCCCCAGGCAAAGTTATTTTTTGAAGCAGACAGAGTTTCATTAATACCAAAACCAACAGGAATGGTGTTATTACTTAGCTTCACATGAGCGAGGCCAACGCCTGCGCTGATATAGGGAGTAAATGCCGTACTATTGTGAAAATCATAATAGCCATTAACCATGTAAGTGGTCATTCGGACCTGATTTTTTACATTTATGTGTACTGGATCACCAAATGCAATAATATCCTGCCCGCCTTTAGCATCCGTCTCACCTCTGAAAGTGGTATCCAGTTCTAAACGTACTGGAAGCTGGAATGGATCATAAAAGTCATAACCGATAGCAACCCCGCCGCCAAAAACGCCTTTGGTACGGTCAGGTAACGTTGCATGACCATTGACTATCTCATCCTGGCTGAAGGTTGAGTTGATTCCATAGACATTGACTACGGATGTCCCCGCTTTCCCGGTGATATAGATCCCTTCTTTTGCTGATGCAGTAGCGGACCAGGCTACCACAAGGGGAATGATGCAGACTGCGAAAAAGTTTTTCATTTCAGAACCTGCCTTAATATTGGGCTAAAAGACAAGTTTCACGGTATAGGGTGTGATATAACGATTACATAAACGAAGCCCAAAAAACGGTCTATTGTAACGCTGGGTTTTCTGTAAGCGGGTAAAAAATGAGATGAAGATTTTAAATAACAATACGATAATCGTCGGTATGGAAATCCATCTCCTCGCCAAATTGCCCCACGTACGGTTTCACTTCTACGTTATGTAACGGGTAGTGTGAGATGGAGCGATGCTGTAAGAAAAAGATGAAGATGAATTTGTACCCGACCTGGATAAAGCCCGTTATCCCGGAATAACGGGCAAAAATATTTACTCAAGTGCCTGGGCGAGATCTTGTTGTACCTGTTGACGCTGTTCTGGTGTTAAGACTTTGCTTAAATCAAAATAATATTTAACCCGATAATAGCGAGCCTGTTGTTCTATGTTACTGAAGGCTGCAAGCTGCTGTTTTACGGCGGCGTCATCCCATTTACCGGATTTAATCACCTCTATCAGCGCACCGTCTTTAATTCCCTTCATAGAAATCTGACTGACGTCGGTTTCCAGTTGTTGGTGAAGTTTTTTGATCCGGGTAATCTGATCGTTTGTTAGCTTCAGATGCTGGACAATAGGATCCTGGGCGGGCAGGGGAGGATTGGGGACAGCGGTGGCGAAAGCGCCAAAAGAAACGCCCGCCAGAGTCGCTGCCAGTAAAGTTGTGCGTACAAAGTTTTTCATGAAGATATCCTGATAAGGGAGTGATTAACCGTTTTTATTACCCACGAATGGCGAGCAATTATCTTAGAGCCTATCCCAGTAGGCGTTATTGGCGCAGCCAGTTTGGACACGGACAGCGCGCAAAAACCGGAGCGTACACGTAGTACGTGAGGATTTTGAGCACTGCCCAGGTCCAAAATGGCAAGTAAAATAGCCCTAATGGGATAGGCTCTTAGTCAGAATACGTTGCCTGCCACATTACGCCACGCGAATTTGTTTTACGGAGAGTTACGGAGTGAAACAATCCCGCCGCGGTGAGCGGCAGGTTGCTTACAAGATGAATGGATCGGCATCGCGCCAGGCTGGAAATTTTTCGCGATAGTCCTGCAAGGCGACGAGAGAAAGATCGGCATCGATACGTGTCGCCTGGTGTGGTTCGGCGGTGGCGATAATGTCGCCCTGGGGATTAATGATCCGGCTATCGCCGCGATAATGTAACCCGTTGCCATCGGTGCCAACCCGGTTGCAGCCTGCGACATAAGCCTGATTTTCAATAGCGCGCGCCGTCAGTAATGTTTGCCAGTGTAGCGAGCGCGGCGCGGGCCAGTTCGCTACATACAGCGCCAGATCGTAATCATTGCGGTTGCGCGACCATATCGGAAAACGCAGATCGTAACAGATCAGCGGCAGAATGCGCCAACCGCGCCACTGCACGATGATGCGTTTATCGCCTGCGGCATAATGTTGATGTTCATCCGCCATACGAAACAGATGGCGCTTATCATAGAGATGAACTTTGCCTTCCGGTTCAACCAGTAAGAAGCGATTTACGGCGCCGCGCTCAGTTTGTAGCGCCGCGCTGCCGGCAATCAGAGCGTCAGTTTGTCGGGCTTTGGCCTGCATCCACGTAATCACGCTATCTTGCGAAAGTGAGTTATTAGCGGCCTCCATCGCGAAGCCGGTGGTAAACATTTCAGGCAGAACAATCACATCCCGGCCAGATACGAGCTCTAGCTGTCTGTCAAAATGACGCAGGTTTGCCGGGCCGTCCATCCAGACTAAAGGTTGTTGCAACAGAGTAATTTTCAAACCAGACACGATCGGAGCTCCTCATTGAACAGCGTCTTTACACTGTAGCATGAGCAATAATAAAAAAGCGGCAAGAAAAAGCCCCGCGAAAGCGGGGCAGGAAAGACACGAGACTGATTATGCGGCTTCGACTTTACGCACTTTCTCCGGCAGCTTTACCGGTTTGGTCGCCAGCGCTTCAGGTTCAAAATCATCAACGTTGATACTGCGCAGGCGGCTCTCTTCCGCTTTCGCCAGGATGGCGGCTTCATCTTTATCTATAAGCCCTTTCGCCAGCGCATTGCGCGCCAGTTCATCCAGACGAGTAAACGGCAGATTTTTACCCAGTTCTTTGCAGATGCGCTGGTGGATAGGGTCGGCAGCGATGACATCACGCAGCGCTTCTTCCAGTAAACCGACCGGATTATGTTCGGCGGGCGTCAGATACTGACCGCGCCCAATGCGTGAACGTGTGGCGTTCGGCACCTGTAGGATCTTCGCCACGGCGTGATCCAGCTTATCAGACGGCGCCAGATAATGACGGCCAGTCGGGAAGATCATCGCGGTGAGCAATCCGGCCACGACGCGGTTCGGGAAGTTCTGCAGCAGATCGTCCATCGCTTGTTCAGCACGATACAGCGCATCCTGTACGCCCCAGTGCACCAGCGGCAGGTCGGCTTCGTGGCGACCTTCGTCGTCGTAACGCTTCAGTACGGCTGAGGCCAGATAAAGCTGACTCAACACATCGCCCAGACGCGCGGAGATACGCTCGCGGCGTTTCAGGCTGCCGCCCAGTACCGCCATTGACACGTCGGACAGCAGGGCCAGGTTTGCGCTCAGTCGGTTCAGATGCTGGTAATAACGCTTCGTGGCGTCGCCGGTTAGCGTATGGCTCGTTAATCCGCGGGTCAGGCCAAGCCAGAAACTGCGGACGGTATTGCTGCCGACATGGCCAATATGTTTAAACAACAGTTTATCAAAGGCATTCACATCATTATTCTGCGCTGCGGCCATCTCTTCCAGTACATAAGGATGGCAGCGAATGGCGACCTGACCAAAGATCATCATGCTACGGGTCAGGATATTCGCGCCTTCCACGGTGATCGCGATAGGCGCGCCCTGGTAAGCACGCGCCAGGAAGTTGCTCTCGCCCAGCATAATGCCTTTACCCCCAGTGATATCCATCGCGTCGATAATGGACTGCTGGCCACGGTGGGTGCAGTGGTACTTCACGATAGCCGACAGTACCGCCGGTTTTTCGCCCAGCATAATGCCGTAGGTGATTAACGATGCGGCGGCATCCATCACATAAGCGTTACCTGCAATACGCGCCAGCGGTTCCTCAATACCTTCCATCTTGCCGATAGAAATTTTGAACTGACGACGAATGTGAGCATAGGCGCCGGTTGCCAGCGCGACGGATTTCACCCCGCCAGTGGAGTTGGACGGCAGGGTAATACCGCGTCCTACCGACAAACATTCCACCAGCATACGCCAGCCTTGTCCGGCCATTTTGGGGCCGCCGATAATATAATCAATAGGCACGAAAATATCGTTACCGCGGGTTGGACCATTCTGGAACGGAACGTTAAGCGGGAAGTGACGACGACCAATTTCCACACCCGGCGTTGAGGTAGGGATCAGGGCGCAGGTAATACCCAGCTCTTCTTCTCCGCCTAACAATCTATCCGGATCGGAAAGCTTAAACGCCAGACCCAACACGGTAGCTATCGGCGCCAGCGTAATGTAACGCTTGTTCCAGGTCAGGCGCATACCCAGCACCTGCTGGCCCTGCCATTCGCCCATGCAAACCACGCCGGTATCCGGAATGGCGCCTGCATCAGAACCTGCTTCCGGGCTGGTCAGCGCAAAGCAGGGGATCTCCTGGCCGCGCGCCAGTCGCGGCAGATAGTGATTCTTCTGCTCTTCCGTACCATAGTGCTGCAACAACTCGCCAGGGCCGAGTGAGTTTGGAACGCCGACGGTGATAGCCAGAATCCCGGAGACGCCGGACAGTTTTTGCAGTACACGGGACTGCGCATAAGCGGAGAACTCCAGTCCGCCGTACTCTTTTTTAATGATCATCGCAAAAAAACGATGCTCTTTCAGATAAGCCCACAGTTCCGGCGGCAGATCCGCCAGTTCATGGGTAATCTGGAAATCGTTCGCCATCCGGCACGCTTCTTCTACCGGACCGTCGAGAAACGCTTGCTCTTCGGCAGTGAGTTGCGGTTGCGGATAGTTGTGCAGTTTTTTCCAGTCAGGCTTGCCCTGGAACAGATCGCCTTCCCACCAGGTTGTACCGGCATCAATCGCTTCTTTCTCAGTGCGCGACATCGGCGGCATGACCTTACGGAAGCCGCGGAACACCGGTGCGGAAATCATTGATTTTCGCATCGGTGTGAGGTTAAACGGCACGAGGATAATGGCCAGAGGAACCAACAGCCAGATGGACCACAGGCCAGCGACGCCAAGTGCGGCGGTCCAGGCGAGCAGAATCAGGCTGCTGAGAAATAAACTCACGCGGTGATAGAACAATGCGCCGAGCAGAACAACCGTAGCGATAATACTCAAAATCATCATAACGAAAAGCTCCCTTGCTTGTAGGAGGTCTGACCACTTGTGATGATTAGGTTGTAGTGGATGTAAAATCTTTTAGCAATGTGTTTACAAAATAATTACAACAAAGCTCACATTGTTGCCGTTTTTGGGGCACGAAAAATCAAAAGCGTGAGGCGTTAATTCGGCTTATGCTTCTCGCCTGTACTGCTATCCGGTACACTGCATACTGTCATTTACATTCATGCTGAAGGATATCCTCATGTACCAGGATCTTATTCGTAACGAACTGAACGAAGCGGCGGAAACGCTGGCTAATTTTTTAAAAGATGACGCCAATATTCACGCCATTCAGCGCGCGGCGGTCCTGTTGGCTGACAGTTTTAAAGCGGGTGGTAAGGTACTTTCCTGCGGTAACGGCGGCTCCCATTGCGATGCGATGCACTTTGCTGAAGAGCTGACAGGTCGTTATCGTGAAAATCGTCCGGGCTACCCGGCAATTGCGATTTCTGATGTTAGCCATATATCCTGCGTCAGTAATGATTTTGGCTATGACTATATTTTCTCTCGTTACGTTGAGGCGGTAGGGCGCGAAGGCGATGTCCTGTTAGGGATCTCGACGTCGGGTAACTCTGGTAACGTGATTAAAGCGATTGCCGCGGCCCGTGAAAAAGGCATGAAAGTGATTACGTTGACCGGCAAAGACGGCGGCAAAATGGCGGGAACGGCGGATATTGAAATTCGCGTACCGCACTTCGGTTATGCCGATCGTATTCAGGAAATTCATATCAAAGTAATTCATATCCTGATTCAGTTGATCGAAAAAGAGATGGTTAAATAAGCCGATAATATTTGCCGGTCTTATCGGGCCTGGAACGTGTAGGCCCGATAAGCGAAGCGCCATCGGGCATTGTGGCGGATGGCGACGCAAGCGTCTTATCCGGCCTACGAGCTGTGCTTTGCTGGTCTTATCAGGCAATTAACCGTTTTAAGGTAGGTGATGTATGTGCGAACTGCTTGGGATGAGCGCCAATGTGCCGACGGATATCTGCTTTAGCTTCACCGGACTGGTGCAGCGTGGCGGCGGAACCGGGCCGCATAAAGACGGCTGGGGAATTACCTTTTACGAAGGAAAGGGCTGTCGCACGTTTAAAGATCCGCAACCGAGCTACCATTCGCCGATTGCGAAACTGGTACAGAATTACCCGATCAAGTCCTGCTCGGTTATCGCCCATATCCGTCAGGCTAATCGCGGTGAAGTGGCGCTGGAAAATACACACCCTTTTACCCGGGAATTATGGGGACGCAACTGGACTTATGCTCATAACGGTCAGCTCAACGGTTATAAGTCGCTGGAAACCGGTAATTTTCGTCCGGTGGGGGAAACCGACAGCGAAAAAGCGTTTTGCTGGCTATTGCATAAATTAACGCAGCGTTATCCCCGCACGCCGGGCAACATGACAGCGGTATTTAAATATATTGCGACACTGGCGACGGTATTACGTGAAAAAGGCGTTTTTAACATGCTGCTGTCAGATGGGCGATATGTGATGGCGTTTTGCTCAACCCATTTACACTGGATCACTCGCCGGGCGCCGTTTGGCGTAGCCACGCTGGTGGATCAGGATATGGAAATTGATTTCAGCTCACAGACCACGCCAAATGACGTGGTTACCGTGATTGCTACCCAGCCGCTAACGGGGAATGAAACCTGGCAAAAGATTATGCCAGGCGAATGGGCGTTATTTTGCCTCGGAGAGCGTATAATTTGAGGCCAGCTGTGGCTGAACGACTTCGTGACTCAACGGTTTGCTCACGACGTAACGTCCATCAACGATAGAAACAGTTGGCGGCTTATGCGTCTGTTCAAAATAATCGTAGCCGGGTTTTAGCTGCGCCCAGAAATCTTTGTAATAAGAATATTTATGACGCTGCATATTGGCGTCGGTCATCCGGAACGGATAAATACTCACCTGTACGCTCGGCTGACCAAAGACCAGCGCGGCGGTGACAAACTGGAAAATCTCATCAATGCCGCTGTCGGTCATGGCATAGCAGCCGACGGAAACACAGGCGCCGTGAATCATCAGATATTTACCATCATAGCCATGCGCGCGATCGTAGGCATTGGGAAAACCAATGTTGATGGCCTTATAAAAACGGCTGTCTGGCTTGAGTTGATTGCGCTGAACGCTGTAAAACCCTTCCGGACTTTTAAAATCGCCCTGACGGCGTTTCGGGCCTAACCCGCCGGAATAGTTGCAAATTTTGTAGCTATCAAGCAACTGGTATTGCTCACCCATTTTGACGTAAAGATCAAGGGTGCGCTCTTCTTTAAAAATCTGAATATAGACCGGTGAGCCCATTAACTGCTGCTTATACTCTTTACTGACCGGCGTGACGGGGCTGCTGCTGCTCAGCAAACCGGCAAATGAGACGCACGGCATCAGAAGCATCGCAAGAAAAAATGCGATTTTACGCATACTGCTTGTTCCTTGATAAAACGGTTACACACGCCAGAACGGCAAAAGAGTCCCCAAATCGGAGTAATCTGGATTTGGAGCGCTCACATTAGCACCACGGCAGTTTTTCGCAAGTCCCCGTGTGTACGTTTACAATTTTCCCGCCGCTTTCGTCGTCATACCTTCGAATATGTCGCATTTTTAACGCGAATGTCTCTTTGCGCGCAATAAAACATACTGTACACTTAAACAGTATTGTGGGGGCGAGCGATGCGCAAAATCATACATGTTGATATGGACTGTTTTTTTGCCGCGGTAGAGATGCGTGATAATCCGGCGTTACGCGATATCCCCATTGCCATTGGCGGGAGTCGTGAGCGAAGAGGCGTTATCAGTACCGCCAACTATCCTGCGCGCCAGTTTGGCGTACGTAGCGCGATGCCGACCGCCATGGCGCTAAAGCTGTGCCCCCATCTCACCTTACTGCCTGGCCGCTTTGACGCCTATAAAGAGGCTTCGCGGCATGTACGTGACATCTTTTCCCGCTACACTTCACTGATTGAACCGCTCTCGCTGGATGAAGCCTGGCTGGATGTGACTGACAGCCCGCACTGTTATGGTTCGGCAACTCTGATCGCCAGGGAGATTCGTCAGACTATTTTCAATGAACTGCAACTCACCGCCTCCGCCGGCGTTGCGCCAGTGAAATTTCTGGCGAAGATCGCCTCCGATCTCAATAAACCGAACGGACAATATGTTATTACGCCAGCCGATGTACCCGGCTTTCTTAAAACGTTGCCGTTAGCCAAAATTCCAGGCGTGGGGAAAGTTTCCGCCGCTAAACTGGAAAATATGGGGTTAAGAACCTGCGGGGATATTCAACAGTGCGATCTGGCGATGCTTCTCAAACGCTTTGGTAAATTTGGCCGGGTATTATGGGAGCGTAGTCAGGGTATTGACGAGCGTGATGTTAACAGCGAAAGGCTGCGTAAATCGGTAGGTGTTGAGCGTACTCTGGCGGAGGATATTCATGAATGGTCGGACTGCGAGGCCATTATTGAACATTTATATCCGGAACTGGAGCGTCGTCTGGCTATAGTAAAGCCCGATTTACTGATTGCCCGACAGGGCGTTAAATTAAAATTTAATGATTTTCAGCAAACCACTCAGGAACATGTCTGGCCGCAATTAAGTAAAGAAGACTTAATTACCACCGCCCGTAAAACCTGGGACGAGCGTCGCGGCGAGCGCGGCGTACGGCTGGTGGGGCTACACGTAACGCTGCTCGACCCTCAGTTGGAACGACAGTTGGTGTTAGGGTTATAAGTCAGGCCATTAATATTTTATCACTATTACGATTGCGCCATCTAAATTTCAGTATTACTATACCCACGTTTTCTCATTCTCAATAACTGCAAAGGAGGTTCATCATGACACTTTATTCTCTGAACGCACTTTGCAGACCTTTCCAGGATTAATTTTCTTTTATTGCCCTGGATTAGTCTGCCATTTCCTGATTTTTTAATTCATATATGGAATGGTATATGGGCAATTATATTCGTCCTTTATCAGATGTGGTATTTTCTATCGCATCAGATAACCTGTGGATCGAAGATTCCGCGATCCAACAATTATATACGACGGCTAAGTTAACCGGTATGAAACGCGTTATCGGGATGCCAGATCTGCATCCGGGGCGTGGCTATCCTATTGGCGCAGCCTTTTTCTCGCGTGGACGCTTTTATCCGGCGCTGGTCGGCAACGATATCGGCTGCGGCATGGCGTTATGGCAAACGGATATTTTAGGGCGTAAATATAACGCCGATAAACTGGAGAAGCGGCTGGCGTCGCTGACTGACGTGGCGGACGCGCAGTGGCTGGAGGAGAATGTCCCCGCCGCAATGCAGCATCATTCGTGGCGCTCTGCGCTGGGTTCCATTGGCGGCGGCAATCATTTTGCCGAGCTGCAGCAGGTCGATCGCATCGTCGATGCTGATTCGTTCGCTTTGTCGGGGTTACAAAAAACGCAGTTATTACTGCTGGTACACAGTGGTTCACGCGGTCTGGGGCAAGCTATCCTGCGTCGTCATGTGGAGGCGTTTTCGCATAACGGTTTGCCGGAAGATAGCGACGATGCGCGCCGCTACCTTGCAGAACATGACGATGCGCTGGCATTTGCCCGCAGTAATCGCGCGCTGATTGCCCGCCGGATACTGCAACAGCTCAGGGCTGAGGGCGAACCGCGGCTGGATGTGGCGCATAACTTCGTTGAACCCTGTACTGTCGCGGGTGAGGCGGGGTGGCTGCATCGTAAAGGCGCTACGCCAGATGGGCAGGGACTGGTGATTATCCCCGGCTCGCGCGGCGATTATAGCTGGCTGGTGAAACCCGTCGTCAGCGAGGAGAGCCTCTTCTCCCTGGCGCACGGCGCGGGGCGCAAATGGATGCGTACCGAGTGTAAAGACCGGTTATCGGCAAAATTTACCCCGCGACAGCTCTGCCGTACCGGGATGGGTAGCCGGGTGATTTGCCGCGATCGCCAGCTCATTTATGAAGAAGCGCCGCAGGCGTATAAATCCATCGATAGCGTTGTGGATTGTCTGGCAGACGCCGGACTGATTACGCCGGTTGCCTGCCTGCGTCCGGTGCTGACGCTGAAAACCTCAGGGGAGAAAAGCGCATGATCTTACTGCAACTTTCTTCCGCACAGGGACCGGACGAGTGTTGTCTGGCGGTAAAAAAAGCGCTGGATTGTCTGACGAAAGAAGCCGCCAGAGAAAAGGTATCGCTGACACGGCTTGAAACAGAGCCGGGACGATTACCAGACACGCTGCGTTCCGCGCTGGTCTCGCTGGACGGCGAAAAAGCCATGGCTTTCAGTGAACGTTGGTGCGGCACGTTACTGTGGATTTGTACCAGCCCGTATCGCCCGCACCATGGGCGAAAAAACTGGTACGTCGGCATTGGGCGCTTTTCCGCCGACGAACACATACAGTCTGATGAGATTCGTTTCGAGACTCTGCGCTCTTCCGGCCCGGGTGGGCAGCACGTTAATAAAACCGACTCGGCAGTGCGGGCCACGCACCTGGTGAGCGGGATTAGCGTGAAGGTTCAGTCGGAGCGCAGTCAACATGCGAATAAGCGTCTGGCCCGGCTGCTGATTGCCTGGCGGCTGGAACAGCAACGGCAAAATGAGTGTGCGGCGTTGAAGTCTGAAAGGCGTCTGTTCCATCATCAGATTGAGCGCGGCAATCCGCTGCGGATATTTAAAGGAATGGCGTTTACGCCACAATAATTCGGTGTTACTGGCGCTGTTATAGGGCTGTCTGGCTATTCGCGTGTAGCCGCAGCGCTATTCAGCGCATCCAGGAGAGCTTATCTGGCAATGGATACCCGATATTCCATATTGATAGCCCGTCCAGAAATGGGACGGGCATTTTAGCGCTTTCTTACTTCGCAGGAATCGCTTTCAGCAATTCGGTCAGCAGAGTCCAGTAGTGGCCGACGCTTTCGATATGCACCTGCTCATCCGGAGAGTGAGGTCCGGTAATGGTCGGCCCAATAGAAACCATGTCCATATCCGGATAGGGTTTCTTAAACAGACCGCATTCCAGGCCGGCGTGGATAATTTGGATGTTCGGTGTCTTGTTGAACAGACGCTGATAGGTTTCCCGCACCAGGTGCATGACCGGCGAGTTCGCATCGGGCTGCCAGCCAGGATAGCTGCCTTTTGCTTCGGTTTTCGCGCCAGCCAGCTTGCCCAGCGAATCCAGCATACTCACCACATAATCTTTACCGCTGTCGATAAGAGAGCGAATCAGGCAGTGAATTTCGACATTCGCATCAGACATTGTGACCACGCCAACGTTCAGCGATGTTTCCACTACGCCTTTCGCCACGTCTGAATTGCGGATCACGCCGTTCGGCGTTGCGTTCAGCAGGCGCACAAAGGTATCGCGTGACGGCGCGGTCAATGCGGCTTTATCACTGGCAACCTCATTGAGTTGCAGCGTCAGGTTTTTCTCTTTTTCCGCCAGTTCGTTTTTCAGAATATCCTGGTAAGCGTTCACTAATGTTTTCAGCGCGCCTACGTTGTCTGCGGCAACGGCGAGGGTAGCGAACGCTTCGCGCGGAATCGCGTTACGCAGCGTGCCGCCGTTGAAATCGATCAGACGCAGATCCAGTTCTTCTGCGTGCCCGGCCAGAAAACGCGCCAGCAATTTGTTAGCATTGCCAAGGCCTAGGTGAATTTCACCACCGGAGTGGCCGCCTTTCAGGCCTTTCAGGGTTAGCTTAAAGCATGCAAATCCTGCGGGTACAGCTTCACGGGTCAACGGCAGATTAGAGGTAAAATCGATGCCGCCTGCGCAGCCCATATAGATCTCACCTTCTTCTTCAGAGTCGGTGTTGATCAGGATGTCGGCCTGCAACCAGCCGGACTGGAGGCCGAACGCGCCATCCATGCCCGCTTCTTCGGTCATGGTCAGCAGCACTTCCAGCGGGCCGTGGACGACATTATCGTCAGCCAGTACCGCTAACGCAGAAGCCATTCCAATACCATTGTCGGCGCCGAGCGTAGTACCGCGCGCTTTAACCCATTCGCCATCAATATAAGGCTGGATAGGATCTGTAGTGAAGTCGTGAACGGTGTCGCTATTTTTTTGCGGCACCATATCCAGATGCGCCTGTAAAACGACCGGCTTGCGATTTTCCATACCTGCAGTGGCGGGCTTACGGATCAGAATATTACCGACCTGGTCGCGATCCACGTAAAGGCCTTTCTCCTTGGCCCAACTCACAATATGTTCCGCGAGTTGCTCTTCGTGATAGGACGGGTGAGGAATAGAACAGATTTTGGCAAAAATATCCCACAAAGGTTGTGGTGATAACTGAGACAGTTCAGACACGATAAGTCTCCTTGGCGGTGGTCTGAAAAACGTTCTTACAGGCCACAGGGTTAGCGGAATTGATAACTCTTACGAGATGCGACTGAGAATACCACTTTCTCCGCCTGCGGGTAGTATAAAGCATACAAAAAGAGGCGTGGATTCCGCTAAACACTGGTTTTTAGCGCGTCAGGTCTCTATAATCTCGCGCAACTATTTCCCCCTCGAACACTTTTTAAGCCGTAGATAAACAGGCTGGGACACTTCACATGAGCGAAAAATACGTCGTCACCTGGGACATGTTGCAGATTCACGCACGCAAACTGGCGAGCCGCCTCATGCCTTCAGAACAATGGAAAGGCATTATTGCCGTAAGTCGTGGCGGCCTTGTACCGGGCGCACTACTGGCGCGTGAATTGGGCATTCGTCATGTCGATACCGTATGCATCTCCAGCTACGATCACGATAACCAGCGCGAACTGAAAGTGCTGAAACGTGCAGAAGGCGACGGCGAAGGCTTTATCGTCATCGACGATCTGGTCGATACCGGCGGCACCGCCGTCGCGATTCGCGAAATGTACCCTAAAGCGCATTTCGTCACGATTTTCGCTAAACCGGCGGGCCGTCCGCTGGTTGATGATTATGTTATTGATATTCCTCAGAACACCTGGATTGAGCAGCCCTGGGATATGGGTGTGGTATTTGTACCGCCGATTTCAGGTCGTTAATCAGCAGCTTTTCAGAGCGCCCGGCAATGCCGGGCGCTGTTTTATTGGTTACAATAAGCCTCTATGAGTATCCAAGGAGGCTGCACGAATGACACAGGCTAACCTCAGCGAAACCCTGTTCAAACCCCGCTTTAAACATACTGAAACGTCTACCCTTGTCCGTCGGTTCAATCGTGGGTCGCAGCCGCCCATGCAATCCGCGCTGGACGGTAAGAACGTCCCGCACTGGTATCGCATGATAAACCGCCTGATGTGGATTTGGCGCGGCGTTGATCCACGAGAAATCCTTGATGTGCAGGCGCGTATTGTGATGAGCGACGCAGAGCGAACGGATGATGATTTATACGATACGGTCATCGGTTACCGCGGCGGCAACTGGATTTATGAGTGGGCAAAGCAGGCGATGGACTGGCAGCAGAAAGCCTGTCAGGAACAGGACGCCATGCGCAGCGGACGCTACTGGCTTCATGCTTCAACGCTCTATAACATTGCCGCCTACCCGCATTTGAAGGGCGATGAGCTGGCGGAGCAGGCGCAGGCGCTGGCGAATCGCGCCTATGAAGAGGCCGCGCAGCGGTTGCCAGGCTCGTTACGTGAAATGGAATTTGCCGTTCCTGGCGGTTCGCCTGTCACCGCGTTTTTACATATGCCGAAAGGGGATGGCCCGTTTCCGACGGTGCTCATGTGCGGCGGCCTGGACGCCATGCAAACCGACTATTACACCCTGTATGAACGCTATTTCGCGCCGCGCGGTATCGCGATGTTAACGCTTGATATGCCTTCGGTTGGATTTTCATCAAAGTGGAAATTAACCCAGGATTCCAGCTTGCTCCACCAGCATGTGTTAAAAGCGCTTCCTAATGTCCCATGGGTGGATCATACCCGTGTTGCGGCGTTTGGTTTCCGTTTTGGCGCCAACGTTGCGGTGCGTCTGGCCTATCTGGAAGCGCCGCGTTTGAAAGCGGTGGCTTGCCTGGGGCCGGTGGTCCATGCGCTACTTAGCGATCCGCAACGACAGAGCACGGTGCCGGAGATGTATCTGGATGTGCTGGCCAGCCGTCTGGGTATGCATGATGCTTCGGATGAGGCGCTGCGTGTGGAGCTCAATCGCTATTCGTTGAAAGTACAGGGGCTACTGGGCAGACGTTGTCCTACGCCAATGCTTTCCGGCTTCTGGAAAAACGATCCTTTCAGCCCGGAAGAAGAGTCTCGCTTAATTACAACATCATCTTCAGACGGTAAGCTGATAGAGATCCCTTTTAACCCGGTGTACCGCAATTTTGACCGCGCGCTGCAAGAAATTACCGACTGGATTAATCATAGATTGTGTTAATAGATTGATAAATTCTATTGATTTGGTAAAACAGTTGCTTCATTAAAGGAGATCGCAATGACGTTACCGAGTGGACACCCGAAAAGTAGATTGATCAAGAAATTTACCGCGCTTGGCCCCTATATCCGGGAAGGGCAGTGCGAAGACAATCGTTTTTTTTTCGATTGCCTGGCAGTTTGCGTCAACGTGAAGCCCGCGCCAGAGAAGCGTGAATTTTGGGGCTGGTGGATGGAGCTGGAAGCACAAGAGAAACGCTTCACTTATCGTTATCAGTTTGGTTTGTTTGATAAAGAGGGCAACTGGACCGTAGTGCCGATTAACGAAACCGAAGTGGTGGAGCGACTGGAATACACGCTACGCGAGTTTCATGAAAAACTACGCGACCTGCTGATTTCTATGGAGCTGGCGCTGGAGCCGTCTGACGATTTCAACGACGAGCCGGTAAAACTGTCGGCATAACCCTGCTGCCATGCCTGATGGCGTAGCGCCATCAGGCACAATGCGACTTATCAGAACTGGTAGGTCAACCCTATTGCCACAATATCATCGTCATTAATGCCTAACGTGTTATCGCTATCAAGCTGATTGATTTTGTAATCTACAAACGCGGACATATTTTTGTTGAAATAATAGGTTGCGCCAACGTCAATGTAATTCACCAAATCCTCACTGCCGACGCCCTCAATATCTTTGCCTTTTGACAGCACATAGCCTAATGACGGACGCAGACCAAAATCAAACTGATACTGGATAACTGCCTCGAAGTTTTGGGTTTTATTGGCAAATCCGCCGGAAACTGGCGTCATGTTGCGGGTTTCTGAATAGAAAGTCGCCATATAAATATCATTCGCGTCATACTTAACACCCGTAGCCCAGGCTTCGGCTTTATCGCCCGTACCGCGGCGCTGCAGATTTTGCTCCCTGGTGCGATCGGAGAGAGTATAAGCGCCGCTGACGGCAAAATCACTGCCGCCGAAATCATAGCTCACGGCAGTACCGAAGCCGTCGCCGTTTTGCTTTTTCACATCGCGATCTTCGTTTTTCCCCTGATACTGTAAGGTAAGATCCAGTCCATCAACGATGCCGAAGAAATCGGTATTGCGGTAAGTCGCCAGCCCGCTGGCGCGTTTAGTCATAAAATTATCGGTCTGGGCGGAAGAGTCGCCGCCGAATTCGGGAAACATATCCGTCCAGGCCTCAACATCGTACAGCGCGCCCAGGTTACGTCCATAGTCAAAAGAACCGATATCTTTTAATTTCAGGCCAGCAAAGGCCAGGCGGGTTTTTTGCTGGGACGAATCACTTTCGGCTTTATTACCGGCAAACTCAGCTTCCCAGCGCCCGTAGCCGGTCAATTGATCGTTAATTTGCGTTTCGCCTTTAAAACCAAAACGAACGTAGCTTTGATCGCCATCTTTGCTGTCATAATCGCTCATATAGTGCATGGCTTTAACTTTTCCATACACATCAAGCTTATTACCGTTTTTATTGTAAACCTCGGCGGCGTGAACAGATGCTGATGCGATGATACTCACCACTATTGCCAGAGTGCTCTTATTCATTTCCATTCCTGTTTTAATTACGCGCTATGATTTGTCGGGAGACCCGGTAAAAAACAGGAAGGTTTTTAACGTTCGGTAATGAAAGATTTATGACAAAGTGAGAATTTTTTTAAAAAAATATGTTTAATTGTTGCGGTAATAAAATGGTCAAATTCCGCCGCTACGCTTGCTGATCCTGCGCAACAAAATTTCACGCTACGCGTACAGGTTGTTGGCAACCGGAGCCAGTCCTGCTAAAACGTTCATTTGGTCTTTATTTCTTATTTTGAACGGCAGAGAATCATGAGTGACAGCCAGACGCTGGTCGTAAAACTCGGCACCAGCGTGCTAACAGGCGGATCGCGCCGCCTGAACCGTGCCCATATCGTAGAACTTGTCCGCCAGTGCGCGCAGCTACACGCTGCGGGACATCGTATTGTTATTGTTACCTCTGGCGCGATTGCCGCCGGGCGTGAACATCTCGGCTACCCGGGACTGCCGGCAACGATCGCCTCTAAACAGCTTCTGGCGGCGGTAGGGCAAAGCCGCCTGATTCAACTGTGGGAGCAGTTGTTTTCAATTTACGGTATCCATATCGGGCAGATGCTGTTGACGCGTGCGGATATGGAAGACAGAGAGCGCTTTCTGAACGCCCGCGATACGCTGCGTGCATTACTGGATAACCATATTGTGCCGGTTATCAATGAAAATGATGCCGTTGCGACAGCGGAAATTAAAGTGGGCGATAACGATAACCTCTCCGCGCTGGCGGCGATCCTGGCAGGCGCGGATAAACTGCTGCTGCTGACCGATCAGCAAGGATTATTTACCGCCGATCCGCGTAGCAATCCGCAGGCGGAGCTTATCAAAGATGTGTATGGCGTTGACGATGCGCTGCGCTCTATCGCGGGAGACAGCGTTTCCGGGCTGGGAACCGGTGGTATGAGCACTAAGCTTCAGGCGGCAGACGTGGCCTGTCGCGCGGGTATTGATACGATTATTGCCTCAGGCAGTAAACCGGGCGTGATCGGCGATGTGATGGAGGGGATTTCCGTCGGCACCCGTTTTCATGCGCAAGCCTCGCCGCTGGAGAACCGCAAACGTTGGATCTTCGGCGCGCCGCCGGCAGGTGAAATTACGGTTGATGAAGGCGCGACCGCGGCAATGCTGGAACGTGGCAGTTCACTTCTGCCAAAAGGCATCAAAAGCGTGACGGGCAATTTCTCGCGGGGGGAGGTCATCAGAATTTGTAACCTGCAAGGGCGTGATATTGCTCATGGCGTCAGCCGTTATAACAGTGATGCTCTGCGGCGGATAGCCGGTCACCACTCTCAACAAATCGATGCGATTCTGGGCTATGAATATGGCCCGGTCGCTGTTCATCGTGATGACATGATTACTCGATAAGGAACAGGCATATGCTGGAACAAATGGGCATTGCTGCTAAAGCGGCGTCGTATAAGCTGGCGCTGCTCTCCAGCGGCGAAAAAAATCGCGTGCTGGAAAAAATAGCCGATGAACTGGAAGCGCAAATGGAAAGTATCCTCAGCGCGAACGTACAAGATGTTGAGCAGGCGCGAGCCAACGGCCTGAGCGAAGCGATGCTGGACCGCCTGGCGCTGACCCCTGCGCGTCTGAAAGCGATTGCTGACGATGTGCGCCAGGTCTGTAATCTCGCCGACCCGGTCGGGCAGGTGATCGACGGCGGTCTGCTGGACAGCGGGCTACGTCTGGAGCGCCGCCGCGTGCCGTTGGGCGTGGTTGGCGTTATCTATGAGGCGCGTCCGAACGTTACCGTTGATGTGGCTTCTTTGTGTCTGAAAACCGGTAATGCGGTGATTCTACGCGGTGGGAAGGAGACGCATCGCACGAATGCCGCAACCGTTCGTGTCATTCAGAAGGCGCTGAAAGCTTGCGGTTTACCGGAGGCGGCGGTTCAGGCGATTGATAATCCGGACCGTTCGCTGGTCAATGAAATGCTGCGTATGGATAAGTACATCGATATGCTGATCCCGCGCGGCGGCGCAGGCTTGCATAAACTGTGCCGCGAGCAATCCACCATTCCGGTGATTACCGGCGGGATTGGCGTGTGCCATATTTTTGTTGATAGCAGCGCAGACATCGCCCCGGCGCTGAAGATTATTGTCAACGCTAAAACCCAGCGCCCGAGCACCTGTAACACGGTGGAAACCTTGCTGGTGCATCAGGACATCGCAGAACGCTTTTTGCCTGCGCTGAGCAAGCAGATGGCGGAGAGCGGCGTGACGTTGCATGGGGATGAAACCGTCATGCAGGTACTGCATGGCCCTGCCAAACTGGTGCCGCTGAAACCGGAAGAGCTGGATAACGAGTTTCTGTCTCTGGATCTGAACGTTGTGGTGGTCGAAAATATGGATGGCGCTATCGCCCACATTCGCGAACATGGTACTCAGCACTCCGATGCGATTTTGACGTGTGATATGCATAATGCTGCGCGTTTTGTGAACGAAGTGGATTCCGCTGCGGTTTATGTCAACGCCTCTACCCGTTTTACCGACGGCGGGCAGTTTGGGCTTGGCGCAGAAGTGGCGGTCAGCACGCAGAAATTACATGCCCGCGGTCCGATGGGGCTTGAAGCGCTTACCACCTATAAGTGGATCGGCTTTGGCGATGGTACGATTCGTGCGTAATTAATGACGAGCGGTGCAAAAATAGCCGGTTGAGTAGCAAGGCTATTGACGCACCGCCCGGTTAGTTTTAACCTTCTACCCCGTGATTCACCCGCGTGAACACACCCTTCTCAGGGCCGATATAGCTCAGTTGGTAGAGCAGCGCATTCGTAATGCGAAGGTCGTAGGTTCGACTCCTATTATCGGCACCATCTCAAGTTCCTCAAACGTCCGTATTCATCCATAAATACACTGATTTATAACGACTTTATTGCTTTTTTGTCCATCACCGTCCGTAACCATCCAGTAGAATCCGACACTGAATGTGTATAGGATTGTGTATATGTTCCTGTTCGGTCTTGGATTCCTATCCACATGCCTTTAAACGATATGCAGATTCGCCGCGCTAAGCCTGAAACTAAAGCCTATACACTCGGAGATGGGCAAGGGTTGTCATTGCTAATTGAACCTAATGGAAGCAAGAGCTGGCGGTTCCGTTATCGTTTTGCCGGTAAGCCAAAAATGATCTCGCCGGGTGTGTATCCGACGATCACACTTGCAGATGTCAGTTCTCGTCGTGATGATGCCCGAAAACTTGTGGCAGAAGGAAAGAGCTGTGATCCTACCCGCGTAATATGGGCACAACCCTAAGCGAGGTTCTGGTTTTCAAATTGTTCCGGACTGAGACCGCCACAGGCACTGTGACGACGCCACCGATTGTAATCACACTCACTATAATTAAACACTGCTGTCCGCATTATTTCCCGGCTGACAAAGTCCTCTCCGTGGATACATTCCACCCTCAGCGTATGGAAGAAGCTTTCCGCACAGGCATTGTCGTAACAACAACCTCTGGCGCTCATACTTCCCCGCAGATTATGGCGTTTCAGTAAGCTCTGGTAATCCGTTGAACAGTACTGACCGCCTCTGTCTGTATGCACGATGACATTTTCCGGACATTTACGCCGCCACAGCGCCATCTGTAACGCATCGCAGGCAAGCTGTGCTGTCATCCGCGAGGACATCGACCAGCCAATGACTGACCGCGACCACAGATCGATAACCACGGCCAGATAAAGCTAGCCTTCACCAGTGCGAAGATACGTGATGTCACCCACCCACTTCTGATTCGGGCCGCTGGCGTAAAAGTCCTGCTTCAGCAGATTCTCTGAGACTGGCAGATCATGTTTGCGGTAACTGACCGGACGGAACCGGCGCGAGGCTTTCGCCCGCAGCCCCTGCCGACGCAGGCTGGCCGCCACGGTTTTCACGTTGAACTGGTAACCCTGAGCACGAAGCTCATCCGTCAGGCGTGGCGCACCATAGCGTTGTTTTGCGTCACTGAATGCTTCCCGGACGACGTTATCACAGACAAGGCGGAACCGCTGACGCCGGTTTATCTGATGACGACGCTGATGCCAGACGTACCAGCCGCTACGGGCAATCTGAAGTACACGGCACATGGCTTTGATATTGAACTCAGCCTGATGTTTTTCGATGAAGACATACTTCATTTCAGGCGCTTCGCGAAGTATGTCGCGGCCTTCTGGAGAATGGCCAGTTCCTCATCCCGTTCTGCCAGTTGACGTTTCAGACGGGCGATCTCAGCGGACATCTCCTGCTCGCGTTCAGAAGAAGAGAGCTGATTTTGCTGTTTGCTTCGCCAGTTGTGGAGCTGTGATTCATACAGGTTAAGTTCGCGGGCGGCAGCGGCCACCCCAATGCGTTCAGCCAGTTTCAGGGCTTCCTGACGAAATTCAGGCGTGTGCTGCTTGCGTGGCTTTTTGGTGGTTGATGCTGGTTTTGTCATGTGAGTCACCTCTTACTTGTGAGTTTACTCACTTAGTCGCGTGTCCACTATTGCTGGGTAAGATCAATGGCCTCGCTGACCAGTCATGACATGAACGCCGTGCATATCCAGGATCTTCTTGCGGTGGATACGTTTATTCCCCGCGCGGTACAGGGTGGCATTGCCGGGGAATGTTCAATGGAAAACGCCGTTGGCATTGCGGCGATGGTGAAATCCGATCGCTTACAGATGCAGGCTATCGCCAGCGAGCTAAGCGCCCGGTTAAATACCCCAGTTGAAGTCGGTGGTGTGGAAGCCAACATGGCTGTGGCTGGCGCGTTAACGACGCATGGATGCGCCGTGCCGCTGGCGATCCTCGATTTAGGCGCAGGATCCACCGATGCCGCCATTATCAATAACGATGGCGCAGTACGGCGTTGTCGCCGGGCAGGGTAATATCCGTGGTACTGAAGGCCCGCGCAATGCGGTAGCGACCGGGCTGGTTTTAGCCGGAGAAGCCAAAAAATAGTGCAGAAAACAGCCGCGCAAGCGTTTAGCTGCGGGGTAAGTCAAAGAAAGGCGATGTTCTCTTTGATATCCCGGCGGAGTTGGGTACATAGTATCAAGGTGTCTCTCACGTGGTTAATTTTAAGGATAAGAGCATGCCAACAGCAATTGAAAAAGCCTTGGATTTTATTGGTGGTATGAACACTTCGGCGTCAGTGCCCCATTCAATGGATGAAAGCACCGCTAAGGGAATTCTAAAGTATTTGCATGACTTAGGTGTGCCAGCGAGTCCGGAAGTTGTGATGGCACGGGGTGAGCAGGAGGGATGGAATCCTGAGTTCACGAAAAAAGTGGCCGGATGGGCAGAAAAAGTCGCCTCCGGTAACCGCATCCTTATCAAAAACCCAGAGTATTTTTCGACCTATATGCAGGAGCAGCTCAAAGAACTCGTGTGAGCTGACTATCGAATAAAACGCTAACGGACGTTTCCATCTAAGGATGGCGGCGTCCAGAAGGGGTTGCCAGTGACAATTTTGGACTGCCGATTCATTTCTTTTCGTCAAATTAATGTCTATATATTTATTGAATAAATATATAGTTCATAACTTACTACGTTGCCATTACCGCGTCATTCTTAGATGATCTACATTTCATAAAACACTTGATTCCATTTTGTCTCTATTAAGAAAAATAAAATGTGAACGCTGTCAATTCTACAAACGTAAAAGATAAATATTGTATACACGGATGTTTGTTGGCAAACAGGCAGATGGCAATCAGGATCTTTTACGGAACATTGTGTATGAAAAATAATATTGAAGAGACAATAGGTAAGTACTTGCCTATTTTAATGATATTACCTCTGGCGGGTTTGGCAGAGTTAGCTTCTTTATATTCAATCCAGGCTTTATTACCAAAGTTAAGTGAGGTTTATAATATCCCATTGAATCAGGTAGGGATGATTTTGTCTGCTGAGGTGGGGTTTCTGGCATTAGCCATGTTATTTAGCGGCACGTTATCTGACCGTTTTGGGCGAAAGCCAATCATTTTTTATTCGTTGCTGGCAGGAGGTATTTTAACTCTATTGTGCGCAACTGCATCATCATGGCCGATGCTGGTGGTATACCGCGCTTTGCTCGGCATTGCAGTAAGTGGTATTACGGCGGCCGTTACAGTCTATATCAGTGAAGAAGTCTCTCCTGCTTTGGCAGGGATTGTTACTGGATATTTTATTTTTGGCAATTCGCTAGGGAGTATGTCTGGTCGTGTGTTTGCAACTTTGATGATGGAGCATGTATCTATAGATACGATTTTCTTTATCTTCGGTGGTGTTCTGATTGCTATGGCACTCGCGGTGAAGTTGTTTCTCCCAACATCCCGACAGTTTGTTCCTACACCTTCACTACAGCTTGGTGCAGTGTTGAAAGGCGGGTTGGAACATTTTAAGAATATCCGCGTATCATTATGTTTTGTCATTGGATTTATTCTTTTCGGCTCTTTTACGTCCATCTTTAATTTTCTGGCGTTTTACCTGCATCGACCGCCTTATGAGCTGAGCTACACCTGGATAGGTTTGATTCCAGTTAGCTTCTCATTAACTTTTTTTCTTGCGCCATATGCTGCCCGTGTCGCGTTGAATATTGGGTCGATGAATGCGCTCAGTATGCTGATCATCTGTATGATGGTCGGTGCATTTCTCACGCTAATCGCCCCTTCTCTGTGGGTTTTCATTTCAGGTATCGTTTTACTGTCAGTCGCATTTTTCTCTGCTCATTCCACCGTATTAGCCTGGGTCAGTTCACGGAGTCCAAACGCAAAAGGACAGGCGACATCGTTTTATCTGCTTTGCTACTACGCTGGCGGTGCAGTAATGGGGTATTTAAACGGGTATCTTTTCTCCTGGCAGGGATGGAATGCTATTGCGGCATCATGTCTGATGATGCTGGGGATAGGATTATTTATCTGCCGGTTTATTTTCGCAAAATATGAGAAACAACCGCAAATCAAAAAACAGTCAGTTCAGGAGAGTTTCTGATTATAGACACGAAGTGTGTTTTTATACTTTCCATAATGGAATCATCATTTTTTCATTAATGTGTCACTATAGCTAAAAGCTTAAATTGTGAATATTTGGCTACCCGGATATTCGTTGCTCCAGGAATATATATGTCTGCTAAAACGCTGTATGAAAAATTAGTTGAGTCACATACCATTCGTGAACTTGATAACGAAGGACATGTTTTACTTTATATTGATCGTTCAATACTGAATGAATATACCAGCCCGCAGGCATTTAGCGGGTTAAGAGAACGCGGCCGCACCGTTCGGCACCCCGACACGTTTTTATTGAATATTGACCATGTTAATCCTACGCGGTCGCAACGGGATGACTTAATGACCGATCCGGGAGGACAGCTACAGGTTGATTACTTTCGGGAAAATGCCGCTGACTTTGGCATCACATTATTTGATGTGCTGGATCCGCGTCAGGGGATTGAACACGTGGTTGCTCATGAACAAGGGCTAGTGATGCCTGGCATGGTGATCGCCGCCGGGGATAGTCACACGACAACCTACGGTGCATTTGGCGCGCTGGGCTTTGGTATCGGGACGTCGGAAATTGAACATCTGCTGGCCACGCAGACGCTGGTTTACCGCAAGCTCAAAACCATGCGCGTAAGTGTTCAGGGAGAGCTACCTTTCGCCTGTTCCGCAAAAGATATTGTTCTTGAATTGCTTGAACGTATTGGCGCTGATGGCGCGACGGGATATGCCATTGAATTTGTGGGTGAGGCCATCAGCGCGTTGAGCGTTGAAGGACGAATGACGCTCTGCAACATGGCGGTAGAAGCGGGGGCGCGTGGTGCCATTATTGCGCCGGATAAAAAGGTTTTTGACTATATCTACGGTAAACCGCAAATGCCTGTAGGTGAACTCTGGCAGCAGGCATTGCTGGAATGGTCACAGTTGAGCAGCGATGCTGATGCGGTATTTGATAAGACGGTGGCGATCAACTGCCATGATCTTGAGCCTAAAGTCACCTGGGGAATCAGTCCGGATCAAACAGGTTCCATCACCGGACGTGTTCCTTTCCCGGAACAGGAAACCAATCCGCTTAAGCGCCTGGCGCTTGAGAAGGCCCTTCATTACATGGGATTAACGGCTGGCATGTTGCTGAAAGATATTCGTATCTCTCACGCTTTTATTGGTTCATGCACAAATGGTCGCATTGAGGATTTGCGTGCCGTTGCGAAGGTGCTTGAAGGGCGCAAAATCGCCAGCCATGTTCGCGGGATCATTGTGCCTGGTTCAACAATGGTAAGACGCCAGGCGGAAGAAGAAGGACTGGCGAAAATCTTTATTGCTGCCGGTTTTGAATGGCGGCAGTCGGGTTGCTCAATGTGCCTTGCGATGAATGAAGATGTATTGTCGCCCGGCGATCGCTGTGCATCAGGTACGAATCGTAACTTCCCTGGACGACAGGGCGCTGGAGCAAGAACGCATTTGATGAGCCCGGCGATGGTTGCGGCGGCGGCGGTAGCGGGGCATCTGGTCGATGTTCGGTCATTACTTCAGGCAGGGGAATAAGATGGATACGTTTAAGCAAATCAGCGGGCGAATTGCGCCGATGCTGGAACCGAATATCGACACTGATGTGATTATGCCAAAACAGTTCCTGAAAGGGATCGATCGCCAGGGGCTGGATAAAGGGGTGTTTTTCGATCGTCGCTTTATGGCTGGCGGCCAACCAAATCCTGATTTTATTCTGAACATGCCGGGCTGGCAGAGCGCGACATTCCTGCTGGTTGGCCCCAATTTTGGCTGTGGATCGAGTCGTGAACACGCCGTATGGGGATTAAAACAACTGGGAGTACGGGGGCTGATAGGTAGCACATTTGCAGGCATTTTCGATGATAACTGCCAACGCAACGGGATCCTCACGGTCTCATTAGATGAACCTGCTTTGGCGCGCCTGGCGCAGCTTGCCGCGAGTGCTGATACCAATTCTATCACTGTTTCACTCGATCGCTGCGAAATTACGACGGCAGAGGAAACGATCTCCTTTGTGATCAGTGAACTCAAACGGGCGATGCTGGCCGCAGGCGAAGATGCGATAGCCTGGACATTGCAATACTTGCCGGAGATTGAAAATTTTGAGGTTGCGCATTATTCACGGCGGCCGTGGTTAAAACGCCCTGCATCCCCGCGCGGTTAAGGAAGAAGACTGCAATGAAACTGGTTCAATATCTTGTGAACGGTGGCAAACGCTACGGCATTATGCAGGAAACCGGAATAATTGATCTCTCGCAGCGGCTTGGCGACAAATATCCCACTTTGAAATCTCTCCTGTGCGCTAATGCGCTGACGGATGCGGCGTTATGGTGTGATGAGCCGGCGGATTATTACTACCAGGAAGTCACTTTTCTGCCGGTGATTGACGATCCGCAGAAGATCATCTGTGTCGGAATGAATTACGCCGATAAGCGTATTGAGTTTAATGAAACCAACCCGACCCCAACCCTTTTTGTCCGCTTTGCAGATTCTCAGACCGGGCATAATGGCCTGCTGCTGAAGCCTGAAAATACCAATGAGTTCGACTACGAAGGTGAATTAGCCGTAGTGATTGGGCGGCCATGCTCCCGGGTCAGCGCTGAGGATGCTTTAGATTATGTCGCCGGATACAGCTGCTATATGGATGGTTCAGTGAGGGACTGGCAGCATAGCTGGTTTACGGCTGGAAAAAACTGGCCTTCGACAGGATCATTCGGTCCGTGTCTGGTGACCACAGACGACATTCCCGATCCCCAGATGCTACGTTTACTGACACGACTAAACGGGCGGGAGGTGCAGAACGAATCTACGGCAAATATGATCCATCCTATCGCTTCACTCATTGCTTATATAAGCACCTTTACTCTGCTTTCCCCTGGCGACACGATCCTCACAGGGTCGCCTGGTGGAGTGGGCAAAAAACGCGTTCCACCGCTGTTTTTACACGATGGTGATGTTATTGAAGTTGAGATTGAACATATTGGAACCCTGCGCAATGTCGTCCGGGATAGCCGTTATTTAACATCATCTGTTAGCTGGCATGACGGGAGAAAGTGATGAGTACACTGATTGAATGCGGCGCCTCTCCGTTTATTCCGGGGTTTGCGCTCAAGGATGTTCGTCTGGAAAATGGTCTGACGGTAAGAGTGGCTATCGGAGGCAGCGGTTCACCTTTGGTACTGCTACATGGGCATCCGCAGAATCATACAACATGGCGGAAAGTCGCACCGACATTGGCGCAAAATCATACAGTCATTTTGCCGGATTTGCGTGGCTATGGCGACAGCGATAAACCAACGAGCGATCCGGCGCACCGTACCTATTCAGAGCGCACCATGGCGCAGGATATCGTCATGTTAATGGATGCGCTCGGCTTTTCCCGTTTTGCCTTTGTAGGGCATGATCGTGGCGGACGCGTAGGACACAGGCTCGCGCTGGGTTATCCGGATCGTGTGACCTGTTGTACTTTTATCGACATTGCTCCAACCGCGACGATGTACGCCTTGACCGATAAATCCTTTGCTACGCGTTACTTTTGGTGGTTTTTCCTGATTCAACCTTTCCCGTTACCCGAAACGATGATTGCGCACGATCCGGCATTTTTTCTGCGTAAGCATATTTCTGGCCAGCTAAAAATAGAGGGCGCGACCTCGCAGGAAGCATTCAATGAATACCTGCGCTGTTACCAGAACCCTGAGATGATCCACGCGATCTGTGAGGACTACCGGGCTGCTGCGACGATTGATTTGGACGATGATGCCGCAGATACGTCGGCGCGTATCCGGTGTCCGTTACAGTTGCTGTGGGGAGGGCTGGGAACGGTAGGGCAACTATATAATGTGGTTGGTACCTGGAAAGAAAAGGCGCTAAACGTTCAGGGGGAAGCATTGCCTTGCGGACACTCCCCGCAGGAAGAGTGTCCTGAGTACTTTATCCAGAAACTTCAGTCCTTTTTACATTCAGTGTTATAACTCGGTCATCCTTTGCAACTTCGCACTGATGCTATGAAAACGACACCTGTAGGAAAAAAACATCGCCAGCCCCTTGAGGGCTGGCCTTCTGTTGAAGATCTTTTCGTTTTTGTCACCGTTGCTCGCAACGGTGGATTTGCCCGGGCAGCGCTGGAGCTGGGGTTATCTCCCTCCTATATCAGCAAACGTATCGCTATCCTTGAAAAATGTCTCAACGCCCGGCTTTTTTTTCGAAATAACAGAGTGATGCGTCTCACACCGGAAGGCGAAAATTCGCTGGGTGGGGCTATGCAGGTCGTCAGTGAAATGGATGGTTTTGTAAGTCGTTTGGATAATCAACGTGGTGTGTTGGCTGGTAATATCACCATCAACTGCTCATTTGGTTTTGGGCATAAATATGTCGCAGAGGCGCTGTCGTCATTTATGATCACCTATCCTGATATTACGGTAAAACTCACGCTAACAGATCGTGAAGTGGATCTGGTGGAAGAGGGGATCGATATTGAAATTCGCGTTGGGGATGATATCAACGAATTGTATATCGCACGGCAGTTAGCCACTAATCGACGGATCCTGTGTGCTTCCCCTGAATACCTCGAACGACACGGCAAGCCAGAGTCTGTTAGTGCGCTTGTGCAGCACGATTGCCTAATGATTCAGGAAAAAAACTCGGCATTTGGCAATTGGATATTAACGGACGGTAAGCAGCAGACACATTGCCGACTAAACGGTTTTCATTCTTCCAACAGCGGCAGTGTGGTGCTTATTTGGGCCCTGAAAGGCCATGGCATTACATTGCGGTCGGAATGGGATGTTGCGCAGTATATTGAACGAGGTGAGCTGGTTCGCGTGTTGCCTCAGTGGTATCAGGAAGCGAATATCTGGGCTGTATATACCCGGCGTTCATCAAGTTCTGATCGTATCAAAATCTGCATCGATTTCCTCACGGAGCATCTTGCACAATGCTTGCCAGGCGGTAAAGCACCGGGCGTACTGTGATCAGTCGGTGCCAACTGTCGTGGCGCCAGATGCTCTGACTTACGTTTACTGTTAGGTGTTCTTTTTGCCAGCACCCAGTAGCTTTTAGGGCGTTGCGTTGGTGGCGCGGTTTTGTTTCCGCTATCGTGGCGAAGTTATCTTTTATCCCACCACGCGGCCCAACCTCCACATAGATACCTCCATTATTACCGGATTTCTCACCTGGTTTTAACGTCATATTTTATCTCCTGATTTTTGGGTGACGATTATCGGAGGTTGAGAATTCTATTGGTATCGGCTGGATGGCATTGTAAGTATCACACACTCACTCCATAACAATCAGATTGATTGAGCGACTACTTTAGCTCAATAGATATGTGTTCATCTTAAGCGTATTATCGCAGGTTGGCAATTAAAATCCTTTTAAAAAACAATACCATCCATCAATTCAATATGCTGATTTTTCGAGGTTTTCTCAAATTTAGTTATGCTTATGTAATGCTACCTAACTGACTAAAAGTAATTCTCTTTTCACACAAAAGCCTTAACAGAGGAAACGCAATATTACGTGACTTAATGCCTCTGCTCATTCTCATTAGTTATACCAATGTAATGTTTTCTCACAGCAAAAGAGAAGTAGCTACCTGTGCAGCATTATAGGCGGAAAATCCATTGGGGGTATTACCAAAGATGAAATAGAAAATTAATATTATTAATTAAATGAATATGAAATAGGTATTGTTCCTGTTATCGTTACAACCTTTTCTGTCATAACAATCTTCTCATTTTCTTTCTCGCATACTTGCTGAGCATGGTATAAATGTCTATGAGGACGTCAGCTCGGAAAGCATTCGTTCTGCATGGTATGCCTTTCGCTATTCTCAGGGGCGTGAAATGAAAGTTTTCTTTGATGGAGTCTATATAAGTATATGAAATTGATAATAATCCTCCTTCTCGCGCTATTCCCGTTATGTTCATCTGCCAGCAATCATTATGCCCTTGTTTTTGAAAATAACACGATACTGCTTGTTTTAAATCTTAAATGTTCTCCCTGTGATTTAAACTGCGCAAATATTCAATATCAGCTTTTCAATAAAGAGACGGAATCTGTTATTTCAGGGGTTGCTAAGCCTGTGACAACGGGCATCGAAAATAATTTTCGTGGTTATATGATGCGTAATAATAATACGTTCTACACATTAATTGAGTCAGATAATGAAAACGTATGGGATATGTCTGTTGAGGAGAAGGGAACTCAACAGAACAAAGATGCCGTGCAAAAAGTAAAATATCAGCTTAATACTATTTTTGACAATGGTACATGCTGAGTCTGACTTGTCTCAGGGATACGATCGCATCCCTGAATATTTCCCATCAAAACTCAGGAATAAAATCACTCTCACTAATATATTTTTCCAGTATGGCGGTATATTGTCGCCAGTTCCCGGAGTCATTGATTACTGCATAATTTATCGATGCTCCCGGCGTTGGCGAGCGTGTTAGCGGCACATCACGTGCTGTTTTCGGCGCAACCATGATATCGCCGATACTTTTCTTGTCATCCGTCGTTAGTGTTAAACTCATATACCACGAGGTGGGGTTAACTATCCGTATAGTATTCTCTTTAGCAATAAAGCGTAATTTTTTCTCCTCCGCTTCCGTTGGCGCTTTTAATCCGGTCGGGCGAATTAAAATTTTTAGCCGCAAACGAAGCGGTAATACCAGTTTTCGCGGGTGGTTTTTAATGTCCTGGGTGACTGGCGGTATCTGATAAATGTTTAGCCAGAAGAGACTCTCCCGGTCCGTTGCCAGCTGCTGGCGGGAACTCAGGAGCAGGCGAAGCGTTCTCAGTTCTCCTGGCTGCATTTTAAATACCGGCGGCAGCGCCACCAGCGGCGTTTTGCTATTATCCGGAGAGGCGTCAATGTTTCCGGCGTCGGTCCATACCTGTAACAGCATCGGCGTTGTATTATCGTTGGATAATGTCAACGATTGAGCGACATCATCTGAAGCAAAAATAATTCGGGTTCTGTCAATATTAACGGCGGCTTGTGTCGGGCCATACCATCCCGTCAACCCGAGTAGCGTTAATATGACTTTACTGAAAACTAACCACTGCCTGTAATTGCGCATTCACGCTTCCTGCCGTTACTGTTTGTCCGCCGATCGCCTCAAGCGAGGCAGTAAAATCACCGCTGTAGGTTTCTACTGAACCGGATGATACCCGTGTGGTTAAATCTTTATAGCCATACCAGCCTCGGGCGTTGCCAGTGCCTGTCTTGATCCGATCGGGTAACAGGTTAATTGGCGTACCGGCATCGTTATAGATGCGGATACCCACTCCGGAAGCTACGCCAGGTTCGCCATAATGGGTGTCCAGTAGCCACGACAGACCGCCTGCGGATGTGGTTAGCCCCAGGCGACGCGCCGCCGCCACGGCGGTGGGTTGATTAACGACAAACCCCATTGCGACATTAGCGGCGCTGGTGGACGGGAGGGCACTGGACACTGCGCCGGACTCACATTCCAGGCTGACGTGGAAAGGCGCCTGGCTATTGCCTCCGGCGGCTAATATGCCAACGGCGACAGGGGGAATTTTCACGATCGCAGAATAATCTTTGATTTTACATAACGCGCCGCGAACATAGGTGACGCTATTATATGTACTCCATGCCCCGGGCCAATAGCTGGGCCAGCCATAATAATCGCTGGCATGATCCAGTCCCGCTTTGATCCGCTCGGTAATCAAGCCTGGGCCTTTAAACGCGATATAACCCCGAGGCTGCGTCCAGGTATCTCGGTCCATTGGATTCTGGTAGGCAAAATATTTTCTTGAGTCAATTTTAAACATCTCATATAACACGTTGCTAAACGCGCTGGCAGGAATATAAATATATTTGTCATCCTGAAACCAACTGTCTGCGGTAAGTTGGCGTTCTTTCCAGAAGCGGCTGTAATATTCGCCGGTACTGAGGTTTGTCATACGGACAGCGACATTACGCTCCACATCATAATAAGCGCCTTCTACTTCGGGAGTAAAAAATGCCCCCGCAAAAGCGCTATCGCCATTTGTCGAATACATCTCATAGAGCTTCCCGGCATCGGCGGAATCGCAGCGGTAAAGTACCTGTTTACTGGAATAGGGCGTGCCGGTGGCGGCCGTCAGGAAGTTACCGATCCCACTGGCCAATAGTGTGCCGGAGGGTTGAAATGTTTCACTATTACTGATGCTAATCACCGTTGGCAAACCGATATTACCCGTATTCGTGTCAGTTGCGCCGATCCAGTTTTGCGCCGTGTAGCCCGCTTTTATCGCCGCGTCAGAGAGCGCGCTCTTATCGGTGACTTTGATACATGACGACCATGTTCCGGCGCTGACGAACAGGCTGGTGATAAACAATAGCGTTCGGAAACTAAAAAGCATTGTGCTATTCCTTCTCGCAGATTTTGTTCAGATAGAGAAACGGTTCTTTGGTGTGAAGATCGAGTTGGTAGGCAACCCGGCAACGCTGGTTTGCCCCTGTTCCCCAGCGCACCAGTAGAGAACCCGACGGATGGGCGATACGGGCATAAATCTGCCCACTCTGGCCGACCATGCCGATGTTTGTGCCTTCACCGTTGAAAACATCAGCGCCCATTGGCGGTATGCCGCCATCCGGCATCTTCACGGAGATCAGCACTGCTTTGCCGCTGATAGTGGCGAAATTGACACGCGCGATGGCGCCGGCATAGGGCACAATCTGCTGACTTCCTCCCGTCAGTTCGGCATCGCTGCGCATCTTACGGGTATCAAGCGTAACGTTATTGACGCGGTAAGGAGATAACGAAGGCAGAATGGCGTAACCAAAGCGATCAACCACAGCGCCCTGGCCATTTTGTACGATCGCGCCCTGCGCGCCATCGGCATGAATAAGCGCAAAGGTATCGCTGGTATAGGGGCCAGCCGTCAGACCGCCAGGGTGAAGTACCAGGGTGCCGGACGCGCCCAGCCCTTCCTGACGATAGTTATCACCCTGGTCATAGTTGGCGCGAAGTGCGCCAAACCGGGTGTTTTGTTGTAGATTACCGCCAAACGTCGTTGGCGCGCTGCTATCGCTATTACTATTGCGATAACGCTCGTAGCCGCCATAAACCGACCATGACAGGTCGCTGTTTTCACCGCTACTGCCGGTCATGGATACGGTTGAGGAACGGCTTTGACTGGACTGGTTATAATTCATGGCGACAGACGTTCTGTTTTCGCCCCAATCCAGCGGTATAGAGACATTAAACGACATTGTGGTTTCGGTATATTTTTGTCGGCTACTCACGTCCAGTGGTTCGTTAACGCCGTGATAAAAGCGATCGTAATCCCAGGTGGTGCGCTGTCGTGCGATATTCACCCCGTAGCTTATATTCCGCCACTGGTTGCTATATCCCATTTGTAGCTGTGTTATACGCGATTGGTTATTGTAGTAGTCTGCGGTGCTGGCGCTGAGGTTAAGCGTGCCAAGCTGTCCTAACGGCTGGCTTACCGTCGCGGACAGGCGATTGCGTTGATGCAGCGTGTCGGAGTAGTAATCAATCCCCGTTTTTGCTTCCCGGCGTACGCCGAGCACGTCCTGAAGATCGCGAAAGCCGTTGGTTGAATAACGATAAGCCGCCAGTACCAGGTTAGTGCCGGTGGTAAACGTTTTGCTGTAACTGAGTTCCGCGCGCCAGCCTTGCTGGCGATCGTTATGCTCTGCGCGCGCGTTCGACCAGGTGGCGTTAAGGCCGAACGCGCCCATACCGGTGGCCCAGACGCCGCCCGCCAGCCATGCCTGGTAACGCTGCGCAATTCGTGAACCGAGGTTGAGGGTAATGGTGTTATTAACGCCGTGCTGGAACGTTCCCTCAAAGAAACGATTTTCAATATCGTAGTACTGACGAACCCTGCCGAAGGCCAGCGAATAGTGCCAGTTACCGGGACGTACCGAATCCGGCACGGAAGAATAAGGCACGGTGAAACGTGAGGTTTTACCGCTGGCCTCGATAACCTCTACCTCCAGATCGCCTTGATAACGGGTGTTGTACAGATCGTCAATATAAAATGGGCCCGGCGGAACGTTGGTTTCATAAATCACTTTCCCCAGTTGTTTTACTACCACGTGCGCGCTACTGGCCGCTACGCCCCGAACTTCCGGCGCATAACCGCGTTTGCCCTGCGGGCGCATCCGCTCGTCGGTGACAAGTTTAGCTCCGTTAAAAGACAGACTGCCGAATAAGCTGGAGTCCGTATAGCTATCGCCCAGCGACAGAATACTGTTAATAGACGCGACAGGTTTTTGCACCCAGGTTCGAACGCTATTATAGCGCCAGGCGCTTCCGCTCTGGTTGCTATTGGCATAGCGCAGATTACTTTGATGACGGACCTGCCAAAGTCCGAGGTTAACGCCCATGTTTAAACCGCTCCATAAGTATTGGTAGCGATAATGGCTGTCGGTATTTTCGGTGTGGGTCCAGTTTGTGTTATGGCGTAAAAACAGCGCCAGCGCGCCGCTATCCCACTCTGAAGGGGAGATATAACCGCGCGGTTTGTGCGTAAGTTCGGTCATTGGAATCGTCAGCAACAGGCGAAGCGTGGCGCTATCAAATTGCCAACCGGCATGAGGTACCCACTCCCTGAGCGGGCGACACTCGGTCGCAGCGTCGGTCGCGGGGAGTGATTTTATCTGTGCCGCTTTCATCACCGATAAGGGCAGACAGGGTTCAGTCTGTTGACCCTCTTTTACAGCATTAAATCGAATATTAGTGCTCGCTGTTACCAGCGTGCCATTAACGTAAACGTCGGCAAGATAGTCTCCGGAAGGCGTTTGCTGTTCATTAAAACGGGCAATATTTTGTCCGTAAGTGGCCCCCTGAAGTAGCGCAGGATCAAAATAATACTCTTCACCCTGCGCGGAGCCTGAGCAAACTATGGCGATCAATAGCGCAAGGCTTTTGCGGTTCAAATTAATGGTGGGGGACATCGTAGCTCTCGCTTATCCTTGCGCCCAGGTCGTTAACCAAAGTAACGGTGACTGTACCGGAGAAGGATTTGAGTGACCGTTTGCCCGGCAGCCACCAGGTTTGACTGGAGAAAGGGGCAATCATGTCAGCATCCAGGTTATACGAAGCGCCGTTCACTTTTACATTCAGGTTACTTAAAGAGGCAAACCAGGGCTGCGGATTAACAATAACAATACCGCTTTTTCCGGAACCCTTATTTACCGTTTTAATCTGTAGTTTTTTCGCCAGATTATCAGGTTTACCTAGCCCGTCAGGACGATAGAAAAGTTTTATTCTTGAGCGCAGCATCACCAACATTTTATTTTGCCCGCTGTCGCTGCCAATATTCGTTGGTGGTACCTGTAATACGTTAAACCAGAATACTGATTCACGATCCTGCGGCAATTTTTTTGTGTTGTTATAAATTACGCGTACCACCTGGCCTGCTTTGGGTTGAATACGAAATACTGGCGGCGTGGCAATAAACGGCATCGCGCTGCTATTTTCCGGGCTGGTATTCATATCGCCATCATCAAACCAGGTTTGTACGATATAAGGTATTGCATCATTATTTTTTAACTGCACATCTACGGAGGAGGCTGTTGATGGGTAAATTATTCGGCTACCCAAAATAGTAACGCTCGCCCACGATGCTGTGGCGGGTAGGGCCAGCAATAGAAAAACTATTAAGTAATATAATGCGGAATGTCGGGTATCCATTTTCATCTCAACAACTCCCTGGCGATTGAAAATGGTCTGGCGTTTCAACGCCAGACCGTAGCGACAATTATTTATACGAAACGGCGTATTGAAGGGTGGCAGCGACTGTCCCAGCCTCTGCTTTCCCGGTAGAGTAATACCGCGCGGTATAAGTCGCGCTCGCTTCAGAAGCATTTGGTTCCAGCTGTAGGTCGCCGTCGCCAGTAAAGCCGCCGGTCAGATTGATTGGCTCCCCTGAAGTGTCGAGTAATTGGACTTCAACATTTTTCGCGCTGCCAGTATTACCCAGGTTACCGTTACTGGTGACCTGATTACCAACAAAGACAGTGGAAATTTTTGTTGTTTTGTCCTTAGAGCCGGTACACCCGGACAGCCCAATATCAAACGTTATTGGCCCCGCGGTTTTCCCTTGTTCTGATAACTCTTTAGTACTTACTGTTGGCAATAACACGACGGGTTTAGCCTGATTACCATTAATCACGACAGAGCACGTTTCATCAGAGACTTCCCCTTGAAAGGTGATGGTGTTATCAGAAACAGCCATCGCGCTGCTGGAGACAAGAAGCGAGCCTGTGATCATTGCTAAATATTTTTTCATAGACATATAATAATGTTCCTGTATTAATCTTTACTTTTTCAGGACGAGTGCAATTCGCCCGAATGTTTCGTGCTTATGGAGGAGTGGTAAAAATAACGATCATTAACTCTATTTTTGGATGTGAGCTATACCCTCCTGACTATTGATAATGCGATATAAAACAAACAGACTTATTTCTCTTATCATGAAATAGAGCGATAAGCGCTTTCGTCCATACATCTCATTAGTACAACTGATAGTGTTATCATTTGATTGAGTGTAATCCGATAACAATTATCTCCGCGTCTGAGTAGATAGACTATGTTGCAATACAAACCTGCACATTTTTGCTATGTAAAATCCGCATAAGTTAAACCTCCCGATGGATAATACGATGGTGAGATTAAGGTAAATTTTCTGAAATGTGCTTCTGAAACAGTATAATTAGTCTTACTTTTTTCTTACTTTTGGCCTTTCAGAAGTTTCCTGAGTTTGCGTTAAGGTAAAGAAAAGTGTTCAGATTTACCTATAACTGTTTGATTTGTAATGTGCAGGTAATACTTGTGTCAATTATTGTTTACTATAAGTGAGACTTATAAGTTAAACTCAGGTTAATTAGGGGGCTGAATTCTTTTTTGAGCATGATAATATGTCGTCTGAATGATGGATGCAGTTACCTTTAGGATTGTCATGAATGAAAGCATATTTTTACTTGATAAGCGTGTTGTATTTGATAGTACGAAGATGACCTTATCGCATGGTAATGAGATAATCAGAATATCAGAAGCTGAGACCCATCTGCTTCTTGCTTTTTGGCATGGTCTTTACAAAAAAGAAGATATTATTCATTTTGTTTGGGAAAATCGTGGAGGCTGCGTCTCAGAATCAAGTTACTATAAACTCATTAATCAAATGAGAAATGATTTTAGTAGCATCGGTCTACAGTCATCTGACATCGTAACTCGTCCTCGGGTGGGGGGGGCGCTGTCTGTTGCCATTGAACCTATAAAAAAAATCACCTCCCTAAAGGTGAGTGATGAAAACGTTAAAGGCACCCCGACTCGGGAGAACATATTTTACAAAATTAAACGTCACAGCGTATTTGTGGTATTAACAGGAGCCATTCTTCTGGCATTGCTCTATGGTGTATTTACTATATATAAAGCGCCTGTTCGTAACAGCCCTGATAGTTTTTTTACATATCTTGGTGAATATAACGATTATGCAATCTATAAAACAAAAGAGGATAAGGTCACATTAAGTGAAGTAGTTTTTGCTTTTAACTCTCTAAAAATTAAAATTTACCGGCAAAATGGACGCCATCTTTATTATATCAGGGAGCCAAATATGAATATTTTTCTGCAATGCTTAAATCCTGTTGAAATGGCGGTGCCAAAATGTATTACAGTAAAAGAACGTTACTGATTATATTTGTAATATTTATCGCCATTGTCGCAATCGGATCGGTAATAGCGCTTGAGTGGGTAAATCGTGACTCTTATAGAACCAATAATCTTATATGCACGACAAAATCAGAAGCGTATATTGAACCACGAAAATTGTACATGGATGGTGGACTTGTGCTGGATCTTAAATCCGGCAGGATTACCCTACACTACGATGTTACTACCGATACGAAAGAGAAGCGGCTTTTTTTTCGTGACATCTGCATCAGCAAACTGCGCAGAACGGGTATGAAAACATTTACTTTTAAAGTCAATTCAGTTAAGACCTTTGAGTCTGATACTGCTGGCGATTTATTTTCTTGGTTGAGGTTGTTACAACCCGGTACGATTAATGAGCTAAAGATTGTCAAAATTGGGAAAAACACCTACATGTTTTCGCTTAATCGGCATTTGTATAATGTGTGTACCACCAGTAGTAACGTTGAGTTGTAGCCAATAATCCCTGTATTGATGGGAATTCGTTCCGTGATTTATGCCTCATCAGGCAGCGAACCTGGTATCAGGCTAACATATTGAATTTAGATATCTGCTATCGCTTATTTTAACGATAGTATCCTGCACCTGTTGGGTATTGATATTTTCTTGTCTATTTTCGGCACAGGGAGTGCCATCTTGCTATCATTAAGAACGTATAATCTATCTCTCAATATTGCTTTTCTATATTAATGTTACTTTAGTTATCCTATAAAAGCGTACAGTGGCAAAAGGAAGGCCGGTAAGAGGGCAATGATTTGAAAGTAAGAAAGCTATTTCTGATGTTGTTTATTGCCGTTCCACTGATCGTAATGATATTGGTGGGGTTACTCGCGGGTATCTTCCAGCTAAAACGAGATATCGCCGTCAGCGCCAATACGCTGCTGCGGTTTAGCGCGGATATATCTGCCGCCTCCTGGCAAGTCGCCAGAAAAGCCGCCAGACTGGCTGAGAGTTCTTGCACTGACACGCTGAAAGAACTGTCCAGAACGCGGGCCTTCACTCCTTATGTCCGTGACATTGGGTTTCTGGAAAATGGCGATATCACTTGCTCCTTTGTCACAGGAACCGAACGCTATCATTTTTCCCGGCTGGCAGGGCTTTCTTTACCTGCTTCTTATCCGGAACGGTGGTTGCGATCTATCGGTAGTATGGCCGAAGGACCCGATCGCCTTGTTGTGGTGTATGTGAAAAAAGTAGCAGCGGATAAAGCGGCTTTCGTCATTGTGGATTCGCAGTATGTCCAGGAGCTCATGGAGATATTGGCTGCAGAAAGAGCATCAGCCTTTAGCCTGACATTCGGCGCAGGAGAGGCGATTACCAGCGCTGCGAAGTTGCGCGGTAAGGCGTTTTTAACGCAGCGGTTCACCTCAACCGATCACACTATCCAGCTGATGGTGCGAACCCCTTTCTCAACGTTATCGGCATACTGGTTACAAAACCTTTTTATTTTTATTCCGCTGTCATTATGTCTTTCTGTAGGGATGATGTTGTTCTACAGGCGCTGGTATTTAAAACGCTTATCTCTGGCCCGGGAGATTGCCAGGGGAATAACGCACAATGAATTTACGGTACATTATCAACCTGTTTTTAATGTTAAACACGGTAGTTGCGGCGGCGTGGAGGCGCTAATGCGCTGGCCGCAACCGGATGGCCGTTTTATAACTCCCGATATTTTTATTACCGCCGCAGAAAATGAAGGCATGATTATTCCACTCTCTCGTCATCTGTTCGAACTGATTGCTCATGACGTGATAAACTGGACTGTACCGGATGATTTCTATATCAGCGTAAATATATCGCCTGCGCATCTTATGGATGACGGTTTTATACAAGATATAGAGGCGCTCAGGACTCGTTTGGGAACGATAACGCTTATGTTGGAGCTCACCGAACGTAGCCTGATTGTAGAACCTTCACAGGTCGCAGAAAAACTTTCAACGCTCCGTGAAAAAGGCGTGTTAATAGCGATTGATGATTTTGGGACCGGCTATTGCTCCCTCTCCTATCTCCAGCAATTACCTGTAGACTCTCTTAAAATAGACAGAACGTTTATCGATACCATTGATACCAGCAGCGATAATGTTCCTGTCCTGGATACTATCATTACGCTGAGTCAGCGACTGGGACTCAATGTGGTTGCCGAAGGGGTCAGTACCCAGCACCAATTGCGTTACATCTTAAGCCACGGGGTAGGATTCGTTCAGGGATTTTTTTATGCCAGGCCGATGGGGACTAATGACTTTATGAGTTGGCTTGGCAAGTCAGCCCAGCGGCAAAATGGTTTGCTCAAGGGGGAAAGCGGATCCGCGAGCGATCTGGTGGCTGAATAATGCAGGAACTCGCTACGGAAAAAAATTCAATAGCACGATATATCCTGGTAATATGTTTATGCCGTGAAGAAACGTGATAGCACTGGGGCGGATATTTTTATGAGTCAGAACAATTATCTGATTGACAAAAGGGTTATTCTTGATTGTGAACGAATGACGCTTTCCTGCGCCGGAGAGTCGATAACGATATCTGAATCGGAACGCAGTTTGCTTATCGCTTTTTATGAAGGCCTTTTTAAAAAAGATGATTTAATTAACTATGTCTGGGGGCGCAAAGGTGTCGTGGTCTCTGATGCCAGTTATTATAAATTGATTAACCAGCTACGAGGGTCATTTGATAAAATTGGTCTTAAGGGGGCGTCTGTTGTGACTCGCCCTCGCGTGGGTGTTTTACTCTCAGTTTCCATTGAACCGTTGAGTGATGAGGCGCAAAATACGCCGTTGCCTGCTGTTGCTGAAACAGAAGTATCGACGGTTGAAGTGCGGCACGATGACACTATTATTACCCCAATACCGGGCGCTGTGAATAAAAAAGATTGGCTCTACTTTTGCCTGGCCGCGCTTCTGATGTTTTTTATGATGTATAAAGTTAAGGGTGAAAATATTGATTACTTTACCCTCCAGGGTTCGTATGATGGATACACTTTTTATAGTGTCGGGCATGATAAAACCCATCTGACGGATATCGTTGAAGCGTACTCTGAGATGAGTAATGAAATACATAAACAAAACGGAAAAATCATTTATTACATTCGCGTTCCTAATACAAATATTTTTGTCCAGTGTCTTAACCAACTTGATATAGCGGAGCCGAAATGCATTTCCATAAAAGAACGTTATTAAGCGTGGCGACGCTTGGTATGCTGGCTGTTTCAGTCGTACTGATGGTAGTTTGGGTACGAAACAGTAACCATAGTTCTATTAATACTAATGAATTTTTATGTACGACAAGAACGGTAACGACGATACAACCTAAAGATATCCATGCCGATGGCAATCTTGTTCTTGATTTTAAGATGAAGAGAATTACGCTTCAATATGAAATAAAAACAAAAGATAACGGTGTAAAAATATTATACCGGGACGTATATATGAAAAATTTACATCGAATAGCGCCTGGTGTTTATACGTTCGAAGTATCCCAGGTAAAAGTCTTTGCCACGGACACGGCTGGCGATCTGTTATCATATTTACGGGTTCTGCATCCGGAAGCGGCTAATGAGATTCGAATATCTAAAGTGGGTGAGAAAACCTTTTTTTATTCTCTTAATCGGCAGCTTTATAACGTTTGTACCGCGCAGTAGATCTGAATGTTGTCTGAATGCGTCAGAAAGCGAGTTGCGAAATTGCCCTCCGCAAGGGTAAAGGTTAACTCGAACACCAGTTAAAGAGCATTAAAAACAATGGGTTATGGGTTTTTTACTCTTCATGGCGGTAACTGATACTCGCTGATAACCTCTCGCAGCCCGCCTGACGGATGCGATGCCAGGATCGGGTCTGAAGCAACTATGAATCCGCTATTAATAAAAAAGTAAGAACTCTGTAAGACTGATTTCATATCCATTATCGAATATATCAGGGTATATTACCTCCGCAGTTGGCATGACTGGTAATAAGCGCATTAGGTGCTCTTAATCTAAATGCTATTTGTGTGCCATAAGTTCCGGTACCGCCTTAATTATATATCAAAAATGGAGTGGTTTTAATGAAAAGACGGTCTTCGTTCCTTGTTTTTTTAGGTTTATTATTAGCGTCACCTTTAGCTTTGGCTAACGATCAGCACACCGTATCGTTTGGTTATGCACAAACTCATCTCAGTTCATTGAAAAATAGCGATAGCAAAGATCTGCGAGGCTTTAATTTTAAATATCGTTACGAGTTCAATGAGACCTGGGGGATGTTAGGCTCATTCACCGCGACGCGCAATGAAATGGAGAACTACACCTGGAAAGAGGGGAAATTGCATAAAAATGGTTCCGATTCTGTAGACTATGGTTCTTTGATGTTTGGACCAACATATCGTTTTAATGACTATGTGAGCCTGTACGGCAATGCGGGTATAGCGACGATGAAATTTAATAAACACTCAAAAGAAGAGTCCTTTGCCTACGGAGCTGGCGTAATATTTAATCCAGTTAAGAGTATATCTATCGATGCATCATGGGAAGCCAGTCGTTTCTTTGCTGTGGATACCAATACATTTGGTGTCAGCGTAGGTTATCGCTTCTGACATTAAAATTATAAGCGTTACGTTTATGGCAAGGAATTAAAAATAATATGGCGCTGCTACAGAATAGGGATGGTTATGAGCGCTCAGGTAATCTTAAGAGGAAGATAAAACACTCACCGTAGCGTTATTCTATTGATGAAATTATGATAAATTCACTATCGGAACAACTTCCGTTAAAAACGATAGGTATAGTTTTAACGGATGATTATTATACTTATTTAGGCATCGCTTCACTCTTTGAGGATGGGAAGTGCTTTATGTTCCCACTCAATGGAGAATATAATTCGTGTCAGATATCAGCTAGCGAAGATATCATAATTATTATTGATGGACGAGTTTTGACTCAGGGGGTCTGGAAAGGTTTTAAGGCGCTCATGCAGCATTATCCACATGCTCGTCGAATCTGGCTCACGCGCAGAGATATTGGAAAACTTTATCCACATGGCTGCGATAGAGATCCTGATATCGATCCCGATTTGGCAAAGCCTGTTTTTATTGAGCATTTCATTAAATACGCTTGTGCAAACGAAGTAGCGGTCGGTGAACTTGCGCCGTTGACAAAAAAGGAGGAGGAGTTGTTATGGCACTTTTTATATAAAAAGTCGATGAGTCAGATCGCCAGTAGCTATGGCATGAGTCGTAAGACTTTGTACATTCATAGATTGCGTATCTGTCGTAAATATGGCTTCAAACGCTTTTTCCATTTGCTATTTATTTACCAAAGAAGTCGCCATATCTTCGCATCTAAAATTTGCCGTGTAGACAAAAACGCCGATCAGGCTTGAAGCAAACAAGATGAAAAAGTTAACGATGAGAGAGTGTGAAAGCATCAATCCTACTATGCTGCTTGCCATTAAGATACTTATCTCGGCGCTTGACGAAAAAACAAAAATAAGACTCAGAGAGCATATTGAAAAAACTGAACAAGAAATAGCCTCAAGCATACATGATAGCATCATGACAGAGACTTTTCTTCAGCAAATGAAAGACATTCGTTACATCTTAAATATAGTTCCTTGACGGCGTTCAGAAGCAAGAACGCGTTATTATTTAATGATTAATAGACCAGGTATTAGTATGAAAAAGATCTTAGTATGTTTCGTCGGCTTGGCTTTAACCGCATGTAGCGCTAATTCGTTGAATTATGGCGCTGAACAGGTACGGGTGATGACCAGCGAGCCAGGTAAGGAATGCAGCTACTTAGGGGATATCACGGGCAGCCAGGGGAATTTCTTTACCGGTGGCTGGACTTCCAACAGTAACCTGGAAACGGGTGCCCGTAACGATCTGAAAAACAAAGCTTATAAAATGGGCGGCAATACGGTAGTCCTGTTAACCCAGCGTGCAGGCCAGACAGGAAGTTCATGGCACGGTTCGGGCTCAAGCAAACAAACGAATGTCACGTTAAGCGGGAACGTTTATCGTTGCCCTCGTTAACCTTATTTTGCAGGCAATATATGCCTGTTTAGCGCGCGCGCCGCACTGGCGACGCGGGCGCTATTTGGGCTAACCTTGCTTTTTCTCGCTGTATTCCCGCCAACCGCCGCCTAATGCTTTATACAGATTAATGATATTCAGCTGTTGCATGAGCCGTGTGCGTACCAGGCGCTGTTGCGCGCCATAAAGCATACGATGGGTATCAAGCAGCGTAAGGTAGTCATCGACGCCTTCCTGAAAACGGAGTCCGGCCAGCTCATAGGCGATTTGGCTGGCTTCAACCGCGCGTTGTTCTGATTGCGCCTGGTCATTCAGCGTACGCTGTCCCGCCAGACCATCCGCCACGTCGCGAAAGGCTTGCTGAATAACGTTTTCATACCTGGCGATTTCAATCTGTTTTTGGACATGCGCCCTATCCAGGTCAGCGCGTAATGCGCCGCCGTGAAAGAGAGGCAAGGTGATTTGCGGTAGAAAACGCCAGCTTCCCGAGCCCGGTTCAAAGAGTCCGCTAAGAGACGCGCTGGCCGTTCCCGCCGTGCCTGTCAGGCTGATTGTCGGGAAGAAGGCGGCGCGCGCTGCGCCTATTCGGGCGTTTGCGCCACGCAGCCTGTACTCGGCGGCGCGAATATCCGGGCGGCGTACCAGCAGATCTGACGGTAATCCGCCTGGAAATGTGGTCGGGATCGCGACTTCCGTAAGCGTGACCGCCTCGTTTAGTCGACGCGACAGTTCAGGCGTGAGCGGCTGGCCCAACAGCAATTCCAGCGCGTTACGATCCCGCGCCAACTGTCGCGTATACGCCGCGCGATTGATTTCGGCAGAACGCAGCGCGATCTCCGCCATACGCAGATCGAGCTGTGTGGCGTTGCCTGTCCGGGCAAGCTGGGTTGTCAATGTGTATGAACTTTTTTGCGCGGCCAGCGTATCTTCGGTTAAGCGCAGCAGCTCCCGGTCAGCCCGTAGCGTCAGCCAGGCGCTGGCGACTTCGGAAACCAGGCTCATTCGCGCCGCAATGTACGTCTCATCAAGCGCCATATAGGCGGCTAATGCCTGGTCGCTAAGGCTTCGCACTCGCCCCCAGAGATCCAGTTCCCAGGCCGTCGTCGCCCCAGCCATCTCGTAGCGTCGGTTAATCTCAGGCTCGTCCGTGACGCTGAGATCGGCGGGAGTGCGACCGGCGTCCATGGCGGTGGCGATGCCGAGCGTCGGCAGCATCTCCGCGCGCTGAATACGGTATAACGCCCGGGCGGCTTCAACATTGAGCCCTGCCTTGCGTAAATCCCGATTATTGCGTAACGCGATCGCGATCAGTTCCTGTAGAAGCGGATCGTGGAAGAAATCACGCCAGCCAATGTCAGCGGCATCCGGCGCGCCAGAAACGGTTGACGTTGCGTAGGGATAGACCATCGCAGTCGGCGATGCGGGGCGTTCGTGCTTCGGCGCCATCGTACAGCCAGCAAGCGTGGTGACGAAAGCAAGCGTCGCCAGCGTGGCGGTCTGCCGATAGCCTGTAAAAGTGATCTTCATTATGCCATTCCCATCATTATGCTTGCTGATCATGTGAATCAACGCGGTTCTCACGCTTTAATGCCATCCTGCGAACCACCACGTAAAATACAGGCGTCAATAACAGGCTGAAGAGCGTAACGCCCAACATGCCGGCAAACACGGCGATGCCCATCGCATGTCGCATTTCCGCGCCGGCACCCGTCGCGAGTACCAGTGGTACTACGCCTGCGATAAAGGCGAATGAGGTCATCAGGATAGGACGTAGACGCAGGCGGGACGCTTCCAGTACGGCGGTCAGCGGGTCTGCGCCGTCGTGTTCTTTGGCGCGGGCAAACTCGACAATCAAAATGACGTTCTTGGCCGCCAGGCCGACCAGCACCACGAAACCAATCTGCGTAAAGATATTGTTATCTCCGCCAGATACCCACACGCCGACAATGGCTGAGAGTAATGACATAGGCGCAATAAGCAGGACGGCAAAGGGCAGCGACCAACTGTTGTACTGCGCCGCCAGGATCAGGAAGGCCAACAGCACCGCCAGCGCAAAGATAGCAAGCGCAGAGTTGCCGGCCTGTTTTTCCTGATAAACCAGATCGGTCCATTCGAAGACCATCCCTTCCGGCAACGTTTCACGCACGATCTTTTCAATCGCGTCCGTCGCCTGTCCGGAGGAGAAGCCCAGAGCCGGTCCACCGCTAATATCTACCGAGGGGAAGCCGTTGTAATGGATGATTCTGTCCGGCCCCGACTGGCGCATAATCGTGACGAAAGCGCTAAGCGGGATCATCTCGCCCTTCGCATTGCGGACTTTAAGCAGGCCGATATCCTCTTGTTGCATACGGAATGGCGCATCGGCCTGCGCCATCACCCGCCAGGTACGGCCAAATCGGTTGAAATCGTTGACGTAAAGCGAGCCGAGGTTAATTTGCAACGTTTCAAAGATGTCGGTGAGCGATACCCCCATTGATTTCGCCTTCACCCGGTCGATATCCACCTGTAATTGCGGGGCGTTCGTCTGGAAACTGGCCAGCATATTGGCCAGTTCGGGCGTCTGCATCGCCTTAGACATAATCTCGCTTTGCACCTTTGTCATCGCTTCAAATCCCAGTTCCGCACGATCTTCAATCTGCAATTTAAAGCCGCCCGTCGCGCCAAGCCCTGGAACCGGCGGCGGTGGGAAGATGCCAATAAACACGTCGGGAATGTGTCTAAATTTGTGCATTAGCTTTCCGGCGATAGCGTTAGCGGAAAGCGAAGGATCTTCACGCTCGTCAAAGGGTTTCAGCATGGCGAACATCAGCGCCGAATTTGGCACATTTACCGGGCCGTTAACCGACAGGCCGGGGAAGACGACGACACTTTCGACGCCGGGTTCCGCCAGCGCGATAGCGGACATCTGTTTTACGACCGCCTCTGTGCGATCCAACGATGCGCCGCTTGGGAGCTGGGCGATGCCGACGAGATAGTATTTATCCTGCGCAGGCACAAACCCGTTCGGCACCTGATGGAAGCCAAGCCAGGTCAGCCCCACAAAGCCAGCATAGAGCACCATCACAATGACGCTGCCGCGCACGGCCCGACGGACGGCGCTAACATAGCGGTTCGACGCGCTGTCGAAGAAACGGTTAAAGCGATGGAAAAAACCGCCAGTGACCGTGCCCATCAACCGCGTTAGCCAGTCAGCCTTCGCAGTATCGTGGTGCGGTCTTAGCAAAATGGCAGCCAGCGCAGGGGAGAGCGTCAGCGAGTTAATGGCCGAAAGGATGGTCGAAATAGCGATGGTCAACGCGAACTGACGATAAAACTCACCCTGCAGGCCCGCCAGGAATGCGGAAGGGATAAAGACCGCCGTCAGCACCGAGGTAATAGAAAGAATGGGACCAGTGACTTCATCCATCGCCTTCTTTGCCGCCTCTCCGGGGCTTTTGCCCTGCGAGATATGCCGTTCCACGTTTTCGACCACAACGATGGCGTCATCGACAACGATACCTATCGACAGGACCAAACCAAACAGCGAAAGCGTATTCAGCGAAAAGCCAAACAGGTGCATCAAGGCAAAGGTGCCGACCAGCGAAACGGGAACCGCCACCAGAGGAATAATGGACGCCCGCCAGGTTTGCAGGAACAGCACCACGACAAGGACGACCAGCACGAGGGCTTCCAGCAACGTAATCGCCACCGATTGTAGCGATGCGCGCACGAAGACCGTAGGATCATAGGCAATCCGGTATTCGATATCCTGCGGGAAGTTTTGCTGCAACTCATCCATTTTGCCGCGAATCGCGTTAGAAACGTCAATCGCATTGGCGCCCGGACTTTGAATAATCTGTAACGCTGGCGCCGCTTCGCCATTCAGTAAACTGCGCAGCGTATAGGCATCTGCGCCCAGCGTGACGCGGGCGACATCACGCAGACGCGTCACCTCGCCGTCAGCGCCGATTTTTACCACAATCTCGCCGAACTGTTCTTCGCTGGTCAGGCGGCCCAGCGTGTTTACCGTCATCTGAAAAGCGGCGGAGGCCTCCGGCTGCTGCCCGACGGAACCGGCGGCGACCTGTACGTTTTGTTCCCGCAACGCCGTAACGATATCACTGGCGGTAAGACCGCGGTTGGCGATTTTCGCCGGGTCCAGCCAGACGCGCATGGCGTACTCGCCCGCGCCCCAGACGAGAACATCGCCGACGCCGGGTAAACGGGCCAGCTCGTCGCGAACCTGCCGGATGGCGAAGTTAGACAGGTAAAGCGAGTCATAGCGTTTTTGCGGCGAGACAAGATGGACCACCATCAACATATCGGGGGACGTTTTCTCCGTTACAACGCCAATTCGCTGGACTTCTTCGGGCAGGCGAGGCAGCGCGCGGGATACCCGGTTTTGCACCTGAATTTGCGCCATATCAGGATCGGTTCCCTGTTCGAAGGCAATAGAGATAACCATGCGACCATCAATGGCCATCTGGGTATTCATATACAACATGCCGTCAACGCCGTTGATCACCTGTTCCAGCGGCGCGGCTACCGTATCGGCAATCACTTGCGGGTTAGCGCCGGGGTAGCTGGCGCTAACCTGTACCGTGGGCGGCGTAACGGCCGGATATTCACTCAGCGGCAGTTTTAAAAAGGCGATAGCGCCAGCCAGCAGCATTAACAGAGACAGGACGATGGCGAAGATGGGGCGTGCGATGAAAAAGTGGGTGAATTTCATTGGCGCACCGCCTTCGGCGCGCTGTCGCCGTCCGCTTTAGTCAATGTCGCGGTCTGTTTATCGGTCACATTCTGTCGCATCGGCACCAGACGCGGCGCAACGGTCATGCCAGGACGCACCAGCCCCTTGAGGATGATTTTTTCTCCCGGCAGTACTCCCTGTGTAACGACGCGGAGTCCATCGACCATTTGTCCCAGCTCAACCGGACGATACTCCACCTGATTCTCCTTGCCGACGATCAGCACATAGTTTTTGCCCTGATCGGCGCTCACCGCCAGATCGTCAATTAGCACGGTTTCCCGCGGCTCGCCGATGGGCAAACTGATTCGGGCAAACAGGCCGGGAGAAAGCATTCCGTCGGGGTCAGGAATCACGGCGCGCGCCCGGATAGTGCCGGTGCTGCGGTTCATCTGATTGCCCATAAAGTCGAGTGCGCCCTGATAAGGCAGCCCGTTATCGGTGGTTAACCCCATGTTGACTACCGGTGGATTTTTGTCGGAGCGGGTATGCCGTAACGCCTTCAGCCAGGTGGCTTCGTCAATATCGAAATACACATACATGGGATTGTGAGACACGATAGTCGTCAGAAGCGTGGCGTTACCCGCTACGCCGCCGCTGACCAGATTGCCCCGGGTCACCAGTATGCGGTCAACGCGTCCGGCAATGGGCGCGGTAATACGGGTCCTGGAGAGTTCAAGGCGCGCTGCGGCGACGGCGGCTTTGGCCGATTGCATCTGCGCCTGTCGCGCATTACGCGTGGCGGTGACATCGTCAGCGTTTTTACGTGATACGGCGCCGCTGGCGACCAGTCGTTGAATGCGATCGAAATCCGCCTGCGCCTGGCGGGCCAGTACTTCAGCCTGACGTAATTGCGCGACGGCGGTGTCGAGGGCGACCTCGAACGGGCGCGGATCGATCTGGAACAGCAGTTGTCCGCGGCTTACCAGACGTCCTTCCGGAACGCTGACGGCGTCAAGGGTTCCTCCCACGCGCGAACGCAGTTCCACGGTCTCCGGCGCGGCCAGAAAACCGGTGAATTCCGCCGTAGGCGCGAGTGTGCGGCTAAGGGCTTTAGCAACCGGTACCGACGGTGGAGGCGGCGCGCTGGCCGGTGGTCCGACGGCGTTGTCTTTATCCCATAGTGCTCCGCCGGCCATGTAAATCACGCCCCCGATGGCGGCGATGACGCCGGCTATCAACATAATTTTGAATGTTCTACGCATGTCGTTTCCCTCTTTACCGCAGCGTGTCGGCCATTCCGCAACGCTGCCGCAGAATTTTTGGCAAAGGCTAGGCGTTACAACGAAGGAAAGGTCAAGTGTTCCTGGCGGGTTTTTACGGGACGTAGGTCGGCATCGTGGCGTAAATGTCTCGCATCATCCTCTTTTATGAGCCATCTCACATTCTCGCCGAACCGTGCAGCCTGAATACGCTTGACCTTCCCACAATGGCAAGCTTTAGGCTTTCTGATACCGAATAGTCAGGATGGGGAAGTCGTCATGAGTCAGTCAGAAAATCGTCACGACACGATAAGCTTGCTTATTGAAGGTATGACCTGCGCGTCGTGCGTCGCTCGCGTTGAAAAAGGTATTAAGGCTGTGCCTGGCGTAACGGACGCTACGGTGAATCTGGCGACGGAGCGCGCCACCGTCCGCGGGACGGCGTCGGCGGAGGCGGTGATCGCGGCGATTGAAAAAACGGGGTATGAGGCGCGCCCGGTAGAGACGGCGGGGCAGGGCGAAGACGACTCTGAAGAGAAAAAAGAGGCCGAGCGCGTCAGGCTGAAGCGCGATCTGATTCTCGCCAGCGTGCTGGCGCTCCCCGTTTTTGTGCTTGAAATGGGCTCGCACCTTATTCCTGGTATGCACGAGTGGGTGATAAAAACGATTGGCCTGCAACAAAGCTGGTACTGGCAATTTGCACTGACCCTGTTGGTGCTGACGATCCCCGGTCGCCGTTTTTACCTTAAAGGGTTCCCGGCGCTGGCGCGTCTGGCGCCGGACATGAACTCGCTGGTCGCCGTGGGAACCGCAGCGGCGTTCGGCTACTCGCTGGTGACGACCTTTACGCCCGACCTGTTGCCTGAAGGGACGGTAAACGTCTATTACGAGGCCGCCGCAGTGATTGTCGCGCTTATTCTGCTGGGGCGCTTTCTGGAGGCAAGGGCGAAGGGGCGGACTTCCGAAGCGATTAAACGTCTGGTGGGGCTACAGGCGCGGGTCGCGCATGTGTTACGCGAGGGCCGCATCGTGGATATCCCTGTCGACGAGGTTGTGCTGGGCGACTGTGTGGAGGTTCGGCCAGGCGAGCGGATCCCGGTTGACGGCGAAGTGACCGAAGGCCGCAGCTTCGTTGACGAGTCGATGATTACCGGCGAACCGATACCGGTTGAGAAATCCGCAGGAAGCGCGGTGGTGGGCGGTACCGTCAACCAAAAAGGCGCGCTCACGCTGCGGGCGACCGCCGTCGGCGGACAGACCATGCTGGCGCAAATCATTCGTCTGGTGGAACAGGCGCAGGGTTCAAAACTGCCGATTCAGGCCGTCGTGGATAAAGTGACGCTGTGGTTTGTCCCAATGGTAATGCTTATTGCTGCGCTGACCTTTGTGGTATGGCTGGCGTTTGGGCCGTCGCCTGCGCTGACTTTCGCTCTGATCAATGGTGTTGCGGTTCTGATTATCGCCTGTCCTTGCGCGATGGGCTTGGCGACGCCGACCTCCATTATGGTGGGAACCGGTCGTGGGGCGGAAATGGGCGTGCTGTTCCGTAAGGGGGAGGCGTTACAGCTACTCAAAGACGCTAAGGTGGTGGCCGTAGACAAAACCGGGACGCTTACCGAAGGCCGCCCGGTACTGACCGATCTCGACGTGGCCAGCGGCTTTGAGCGCCGTGAGGTGCTGGCGAAAGTCGCGGCGGTAGAATCGCGTTCAGAGCATCCGATTGCCCGTGCGATTGTCGTGTCGGCAGAAGAGGAAGGGATCGCGCTACCAGGCATGAACGGCTTCGAATCGGTGACCGGGATGGGCGTATACGCTACCGTTGACGGTACGCGTGTTGACGTGGGGGCTGATCGCTATATGCGCGAAATTGGCGTGGATATTAGCGGCTTCGCCACCACCGCCGAACGGTTAGGGCAGGAAGGGAAATCGCCGCTCTATGCGGCTATTGACGGTCAACTGGCGGCGATTATCGCCGTGGCCGATCCGATCAAACCCAGTACGCCCGCCGCAATTAACGCTTTACATCAGCTCGGCATTAAGGTCGCCATGATCACTGGCGATAATGCCCGCACGGCACAGGCTATCGCCAGACAGTTAGGAATTTATGATGTGGTTGCCGAGGTATTGCCAGAAGGGAAAGTCGAGGCGATACGGCGCCTGAAAGCGGCGTATGGGCAGGTGGCGTTTGTCGGCGATGGCATCAACGATGCGCCAGCGCTGGCGGAGTCCGACGTGGGGCTGGCGATTGGCACCGGCACCGATGTGGCGGTGGAATCCGCCGACGTCGTACTAATGTCCGGCAACCTGCAAGGCGTGCCGAATGCTATCGCGCTGTCTAAAGCGACCATCCGCAATATCCACCAGAATCTGTTCTGGGCCTTTGCTTACAATACGGCGCTGATTCCTGTCGCGGCAGGCGCGCTATTTCCGGTCTGGGGCATATTATTGTCACCGGTATTCGCCGCAGGGGCGATGGCGATGTCGAGCGTGTTCGTGCTGGGCAACGCTTTGCGGCTGCGCCGTTTCCGGGCGCCGATGGCAACCCCATCCGACACATCCACGACATGAGGAGGAGCGTCATGAACATCGGTAAAGCAGCTAAAGCATCGAAAGTCTCGGCCAAAATGATTCGCTACTATGAACAGATTGGTCTGATTCCCGCGGCAAGTCGGACGGATTCCGGCTATCGGGCCTATACCCAGGCTGATGTTAATCAATTGCATTTTATACGCCGCGCGCGCGATCTCGGCTTTTCAGTTGCTGAAATCAGCGACTTACTGAATCTTTGGAATAACCAGTCGCGGCAAAGCGCTGACGTCAAACGCCTGGCGCAGACGCACATTGATGAACTGGACAGACGTATCCAGAACATGCAGCACATGGCGCAAACCCTCAAAGCGCTGATTCACTGCTGCGCCGGCGACGCGCTGCCAGATTGCCCCATTCTGCATACGCTTGGACAACCTGACGATAGCGAGCCGGAGGCGCGTACCGGAGCGGTATTGCGCCGTCCTCGTCGCCACGGACTGGCAAAGCGTCTGTAAGTCCTGAGATTACGCTTGACCTTCCAACACTGGCAAGGCCCAGACTGGCAACAGTTCCCACACAAAAGGAGTTCACTATGCAGTTCCATATTGATGACATGACCTGCGGCGGCTGCGCCAGTACGGTAAAAAAGACGATTCTGACTCTCGATGCTAATGCGACGGTGAGAACTGACCCGGCGACGCGTCTGGTTGACGTTGAAACGTCGCTATCCGCGGAGCAGATTGCCGCCGCCCTGCAAAAGGCCGGTTTCCCGCCGCGCGAGAGGTAATCGTCAATGGCGATCGGTCTGGCGACAGGCCGGTCGCGATACGCTAGCCACGCTTCGCTTTCCTTTGCATGAGATAATCCCCATAAAAAGTGTGACAAATCATGTGTCAGTAAGCTTTGTTAATAATATGTAATGATTTGTCTATTTTTGCTAACATTTTACCTGCTATATACAAAAAGATAACAAATAAGTAGCGCAACGCTACCTTGTTACGTCGCTTTGACGACGGGAGCGCTTCAGCGTTTCGCCGCTTCAAAGCTTGATGTTATTTTTTGATGCAGGACACTACCTATGTACACCCCCCTGAACTGGACGACGACACAACGACATGTGGCGTTTGCCAGCTTTACCAGTTGGATGCTGGATGCGTTTGATTTCTTTATCCTTGTCTTTGTACTTAGCGATCTCGCCGAATGGTTTCACGCTTCCGTATCGGACGTTTCCATTGCGATTATGCTGACCCTGGCGGTACGTCCCATTGGCGCGCTGCTATTTGGTCGAATGGCGGAAAAGTACGGACGTCGACCGATACTGATGCTCAATATTCTGTTCTTTACGGTGTTTGAACTGCTTTCCGCCTGGTCGCCCACCTTCATGGCATTTCTGATTTTTCGGGTCATGTACGGCGTGGCGATGGGCGGGATATGGGGCGTTGCGTCATCACTGGCGATGGAAACCATTCCCGATCGTTCGCGTGGCCTGATGTCGGGCATTTTTCAGGCGGGCTATCCCTGCGGCTATCTGTTCGCCTCGGTTATTTTTGGCCTCTTCTACAGTATGGTAGGCTGGCGCGGCATGTTCCTGATTGGCGCCCTGCCTGTTGTCTTGCTGCCTTATATCTGGTTTAAAGTGCCGGAATCCCCCGTCTGGCTGGCGGCCAGAGCGCGTAAAGAGAATACCGCGCTGCTTCCTGTTCTGCGCAAGCAGTGGAAGTTGTGTCTGTATCTGGTGCTGGTCATGGCGTTCTTTAACTTTTTCAGCCACGGCACGCAGGATCTCTATCCTACCTTCCTGAAGATGCAGCATGGTTTTGATCCGCATCTGATCAGTATCATTGCGATTTTTTATAACATTGCCGCCATGCTCGGCGGTATTTTCTACGGTACGCTATCGGAACGTATTGGGCGTAAAAAAGCGATCATGATCGCCGCCTTTCTTGCGCTTCCGGTACTCCCGCTATGGGCATTTTCCAGCGGATCATTCACGATTGGCCTGGGCGCGTTTCTGATGCAGTTTATGGTGCAGGGCGCCTGGGGTGTCGTACCGACCTGGCTGAACGAGCTGGTTCCGGCGAATGCGCGCGCCGTGCTGCCAGGGTTTGTTTACCAACTCGGTAATTTACTGGCGTCGGTTAATGCGACGTTACAGGCCCGCATCGCGGAAACGCATGGCGGAAATTACGGGTTGGCAATGGCGATCGTGGCTGGCGCGGTGGCTATTTTAATCTGTGTATTTGTGGCATTTGGTCGCGAGACCCGGGGAGTCGTCATCTCCGGTACAGATAGCGACGCCCTCCCGGAGTCGGCCATCGGTCATCGCACGTAAACACTACGCTCCTGGCGCATACTGTCGCCGGGAGCACGCCTTCCTCCCGTCGTTTTCACGCCCTTTCAACGAACAACAAAGGTTAATGATGGCATCTGCCGTTCGTGACCATTACAATCATCGCTTACTTTTTTCTTTATAAGAAATTGATTGCTGCACCTTAAAATTATCAACGGAGCGAAGATATCATGTTGAAAGATAACCAAAAACACAACGAGTCTGTTGCCCCGAATAGCGCCTTTCTGTCTGAGTTACAACGTGCATTACCGGAATTTTTTACCGCCGATCGCTATAACGAGCAGGGCGAACTGATCGCGAAAGGCGGATTTGATCTCGCCAGATTTGAGCGCGCGCTGAAAGCGCGTAATATTGATGAGCTGACTAGCGGTTATCAGATTGATTTTATTGGCAAAGATTACGCAAAAAAACAGGCGGGTGAAAAATCCGTTACCGTTATCGTTCCTGACGTGGAACACAATACTCTGGCAGAAAATAAAAACAGCCATAATCTTTTTCTGACCGGAGATAATCTGGATGTTTTACGCCATCTGCAAAATAATTACGCCGATACCGTCGATATGATCTATATCGATCCCCCTTATAACACCGGATCGGACGGGTTTGTCTATCCCGATCATTTTGAATATAGCGATCGGGCGTTGCAGGATATGTTTGGTCTTAATGATACCGAACTGGCACGTTTAAAATCCATTCAGGGTAAATCGACGCACTCCGCGTGGTTATCTTTCATGTATCCGCGTCTTTTCCTGGCCAGGAAGCTCCTGAAAGATACCGGATTTATTTTTATCTCTATCGACGATAATGAGTACGCCAATCTTAAATTAATGATGGATGAGATTTTTGGCGAAGGCGGATTTGTCACCAATGTGATGTGGAAGCGCAAAAAAGAGATTTCTAACGACTCTGATAACGTTTCCATCCAGGGGGAATACATTCTTGTTTATGCCAAAACCGGTCAGGGCGCTTTACGTTTAGAACCGCTTTCTAAAGAGTATATTCAGAAATCCTATAAAGAACCGACCGAACAGTTTCCAGAAGGGAAATGGCGCCCGGTGCCGTTAACGGTGTCAAAAGGGCTGAGTGGCGGCGGCTATACCTATAAAATTACCACGCCGAACGGTACGGTACACGAAAGACTATGGGCTTATCCTGAAGCCAGTTACCAAAAACTGGTGGCCGATAATCTGGTCTATTTTGGCAAAGATAACGGCGGTATTCCCCAGCGAGTCATGTACGCGCACCACAGTAAAGGGCAGCCAACGACCAATTACTGGGATAACGTAGCGTCGAATAAAGAGGGGAAAAAGGAGATTCTGGATCTCTTCGGCGACAACGTTTTTGATACGCCGAAACCGACCGCATTATTGAAGAAAATCATCAAGCTCGCTATCGATAAAGACGGCGTCGTCCTGGACTTTTTTGCCGGTTCCGGCACTACGGCCCATGCGGTAATGGCGCTGAATGAAGAAGATGGGGGGCAGCGCACGTTTATTCTGTGTACTATCGATCAGGCATTAAGCAATAACACTATCGCGAAAAAAGCAGGTTATAACACTATTGATGAAATCAGCCGCGAGCGAATTACACGCGTTGCGGCGAAGATCCGCGCCAACAATCCCGCGACCAATAGCGATCTCGGTTTTAAACATTATCGTTTTGCCACTCCGACACAGCAGACGCTGGACGATCTGGATAGCTTCGATATTGCTACCGGCCATTTTATCAATACCAGCGGTCAACTGGCCGCTTTCACCGAGTCAGGATTTACCGACATGATCAATCCTTTTTCCGCCAGAGGATTGGGAGTGCCGGGCGGCGCAAGCGGCGAAGAGACCTTATTAACGACATGGCTGGTCGCCGATGGTTATAAAATGGATATTGACGTACAGACCATTGATTTTTCCGGCTATTGCGCCAGGTATGTTGATAATACGCGCCTGTATCTGATTGATGAACGATGGGGAACAGAGCAGACCCGCGATCTTCTCAACCACATTGGTACGCACCAGCTTCCGGTTCAGACCATTGTCATTTACGGCTACTCTTTCGACCTTGAATCCATTCGTGAACTGGAAATCGGCTTAAAACAGCTTGATCAAAAAGTGAACCTGGTGAAGCGTTATTAAGAGGGGATGATGATGAATATTTTACTGGAAGAACTTCCCCATCAGGAACAGGCGTTAGCGGCGATTCTGGCGAGTTTCACCGGTATCGATCACGCGCAAGCCGATCATAATCACTATGCTAATCCGCTGATTAAGGAACGTTACGACGATAAGGCCAATATTGACGTTAAAATGGAGACCGGGACGGGTAAAACCTATGTCTATACCCGGTTGATGTATGAATTGCATCAGAAGTATGGCCTCTTCAAATTTGTGCTGGTAGTGCCGACGCCAGCCATTAAAGAAGGCGCGCGGAACTTTATCACCAGCGATTACGCCAGACAGCATTTTTCACAGTTCTACGAAAATACGCGGATGGAACTTTGCACCATCAACGCCGGTGATTTTAAAGTAAAGTCGGGGCGTAAAAATTTTCCGGCCCAGCTATTAAGTTTTACTGATGCCAGCCGTCGTGATAGCCATACGATTCAGGTTTTGCTGATCAATGCGCAAATGCTCAATTCCGCCAGTATGACGCGAGACGATTACGATCAAACGCTCCTGGGCGGGCTGACGTCGCCTGTTAAAGGGCTGCAAATGACGCGACCGGTGGTCATTATTGATGAACCGCATCGTTTTGCGCGAGATAACAAATTTTATCGAGCGATTCAGGCTATTCAGCCGCAAATGATCGTCCGCTTTGGCGCTACCTTCCCGGATATTGTCGAAGGTAAGGGTAAAAATAAATGTGTACGTAAAGATTACTATCGCCGGCAACCGCAGTTTGATCTCAACGCGGTGGACAGTTTTAACGATGGTTTGGTGAAAGGTATTGATATTTATTACCCGAATCTCCCCGAAGAACAGGCCAACAATCGTTATATCGTTGACAGCGTCACGGCAAAGAAATTAATCCTCCGACGGGGGAGCAAAATTGCCGAGGTTGGCGTGGGCGAAAATCTCGCCGATGTCGATGCAGGATTTGAAGGCAGTATCGAATATGCCGGCAGTAAAATGTTGTCGAACGATCTGGAGCTGGAGGCAGGGATGGCGCTGGTGCCAGGAACCTTTGGCGCGAGCTACCAGGAACTGATTATTCAGGAAGCCATTGATAAGCATTTTGATACAGAGCAGGCAAATTTCTTACGCAGCAATGAGCCAGAAAATAATGCCCCGCGTATTAAGACCTTAAGCCTTTTCTTTATTGACAGTATTAAAAGCTATCGTGATGACGAAGGCTGGTTGAAAGTCACTTTTGAGCGTTTGCTGAAAAAGAAACTGACGCAACTGATTGACGATTATCAGCGCAAGACCCTGCCGCGAGAAGTGGAGTATCTGTCTTTTCTGCAGGCCACGCTCGCCAGCCTGCACTCGGATAACCAAAACGTCCACGCTGGTTACTTTGGCGAAGACCGCGGAAGCGGCGATGAGGCGATCCAGGCTGAGGTAGATGATATTCTGAAAAATAAAGAGAAGTTGCTCAGTTTTTCAGACCATCACGGCAACTGGGAAACGCGCCGCTTTCTGTTTTCAAAATGGACGCTTCGCGAAGGCTGGGATAACCCGAATGTTTTTGTCATTGCTAAATTACGTTCTTCCGGTAGCGAGTCGAGCAAAATTCAGGAAGTGGGGCGCGGCCTGCGGCTACCGGTAGATGAAAACGGCCATCGCGTTCATCAGGAAGAGTGGCCGTCCCGGCTGTCGTTTCTGATTGGTTATGATGAAAAAGCGTTTGCCAGTATGCTGGTTGATGAGATTAATCGCGACAGCAAAGTTCAGCTTAACGAGCAGAAGCTGGATGAGGCGATGATCACACTCATCGTCACCGAGCGACAAAAAGTCGATCCTGCGTTTACGGAGCTTCGTTTGCTGGAAGATCTGGATGATAAAAAACTGATCAACCGGAGCAATGAGTTTAAACCCAGCGTCACGCTTAACGGGGAAACCAAAAGTGGTTTTGCGTGGCTACTGGAGTTCTACCCTGAGCTGACGCAGGCGCGGGTGCGAGCGGATCGCATTCGTGACAATAAGCCCGCCTCCCGGCTGCGAGTCAGGTTACGCAAAGAGAATTGGGAACAACTTAGCAGTATCTGGGAGCAGTTTTCCCGCCGTTATATGCTGCAATTCGAGCGTAGCGGCGCTTCTCTGGAACAAATTGCCGCCGAGGTGCTGCGCGATCCGGCGCTGTATATTCGCCAGAAGCCAAGCCAGGTGCAACAACGGCTGGTATCGAATGAAGATAATGGCCGTTTTGAAGTGGCGCAGCGGGAAGGCGAATTAGCCGCCAGCGAATTTATGGCGGGCATGAAATATGGCCATTTTCTTAAGCAACTGGCGTTACGCACCAGTCTGCCGGTTAACGTCCTGCACCCGGTGTTAATGGCGATGCTGCGTGATGTTTTGCACGGAGATTCACGCTATTTAAGCGAGATCTCGTTGGACAATATGACCCGCGCATTACAGACGCGGATTAATGCGCATTTTGCGCAGCGCCACGATTATCTGCCTCTCGACTTCCAGGCTTCAACGTCGGTATTTGATTCCACGGCACGGCAGTTCAGAGAGGAGATTAGCGCTGAAATTGTGGGGAAAAATGTGGATGAGAATGCGATAGACGATCCCCGTTCTCTCTATCAAATACCGCCGTTGCGTTATGACAGCGTCGATCCAGAATTGCCGCTATTAAAATACGATTATCCGCAACAGGTTTCTGTGTTTGGCAAACTGCCTAAGCGGGCCATTCAGATCCCCAAATATACGGGGGGCTCTACTACGCCGGATTTTGTGTACCGTATTGAGCGTCAGGACGCCGACAGCGTTTATTTACTGGTTGAAACTAAAGCAGAAAATATGCGCGTAGGCGATCAGGTTATTCTTGATGCGCAACGTAAATTCTTCGATATGCTGCGTCGGCAAAATATCAATGTCGAGTTTGCGGAAGCGACCAGCGCGCCGGCGGTATTTTCTACGATCAATGGCTTGATTGAGGGGAAGGCAAACTAACGGGTTTGAATGAACCTTAACGGTTATCTTTTTGATAGACCATATAAAATGGCCGCCGCGCAGCGAGCGTTGCGGTCATTCTCCCTGTGCTAATCCCCCGTCCCGTAAACCGCGTTGACTTGAAGGTTATCGTTTTACGTCTATTCTTAACTTTCAGCTACGCGTATTTTGCTGAAATTGCAAATAGTCTTGAAGACGCTGTTTTTTTGTTTTGCCGTTATTTTTATAACGGCCAGGTAGATATTGCCAAGTGAATGTAACTAAGGGAGACATGTTATGCTAAATAGATACTACCGTTTCGCTGTCGAAAAAGACGACCCCTCCGAAGCGCCAGAGTCGGGCGATAAGCCTGACAGCCAGCCGCAAAAAAAATCGTAATTTATCTGGATATTCCCCGACGTTTATACGTTTGGGGAAAATAACCGTTTCGTTTCAACCTGGTTGCGAACAGTGAATATTTTACACGAAGTGACTATATATAAACGGGAGGGAACATGGAGTTTGATGCCTTCTTTTTAGCGAGACTCCAGTTTGCCTTTACCGTCTCTTTTCATATTATTTTCCCCGCGATTACGATTGGCTTAGCCAGTTACCTGGTGGTACTGGAAGGTTTATGGCTAAAAACGCGTAATCCTGTCTGGCGCTCGCTCTATCAGTTCTGGCTCAAAATTTTTGCCGTCAACTTCGGGATGGGCGTGGTCTCCGGTCTGGTCATGGCTTACCAGTTCGGAACGAACTGGAGCGGTTTCTCCCAGTTCGCCGGCAGTATCACCGGGCCTTTATTAACCTATGAAGTGCTCACCGCATTCTTCCTGGAAGCGGGATTCTTAGGCGTGATGCTTTTTGGCTGGAACAAAGTCGGGCCGGGCCTGCATTTCTTGTCTACCTGTATGGTGGCGTTGGGCACGTTAATGTCGACGTTCTGGATTCTGGCGTCTAACAGCTGGATGCATACCCCGCAGGGATTTGAAATTCATAACGGTCAGGTGGTCCCGGTGGACTGGTTCGCGGTGATTTTCAACCCGTCGTTCCCGTATCGCCTGTTGCATATGTCCGTTGCGGCGTTTTTAAGTAGCGCGATGTTTGTCGGCGCGTCCGCTGCCTGGCATTTACTGAAAGGTAACGATACGCCGGCTATCCGCCGTATGTTCTCGATGGCGTTATGGATGGCGGTCGTGGTGGCGCCCGTTCAGGCATTGATTGGCGATATGCATGGCCTTAACACCCTGAAGCATCAGCCGGTCAAAATCGCCGCGATTGAGGGGCACTGGGAAAATACGCCCGGCGAGCCAACGCCGCTTACGCTGGTAGGCTGGCCGGATATGGAGGCGGAACGGACCCGCTATGCGCTTGAGATCCCGGCGTTGGGCAGTCTGATCCTGACGCATAGCCTGGACAAACAGGTGCCTGCGCTAAAAGATTATCCCAAAGAGGATCGCCCCAACTCTACCGTGGTGTTCTGGTCTTTCCGTCTGATGGTGGGCATGGGCGTACTGATGATCTTCCTGGGGCTGGCCAGCCTGTGGCTACGCTACCGACGCCGACTGTATCATTCGCGGCCCTTTATGCACTTTGCGCTGTGGATGGGGCCGTCCGGGCTTATCGCCATCCTTGCCGGATGGGTGACGACGGAAGTAGGACGCCAGCCGTGGGTGGTCTATGGCCTGCTGCGAACGCGTGATGCGGTTTCCGCGCACAGTACCTTGCAGATGAGCATCAGTTTGCTGGCCTTCTTTGTGGTCTATTCCCTGGTCTTTGGGGTTGGCTATATTTATATGATTCGCCTTATCCAGAAAGGGCCGCAGCCGGCGGAGACACCGACCGCTGAAACCGATGGCAGACCCGCGCGTCCTATCTCTGCCGTGGGAGAATCGCTTGAGCAGGAGAAACGCGAATGACCATCGATCTTCCGGTTATCTGGTTTGCTATTATCGTGTTCGCCACGCTGATGTATATCGTGATGGATGGTTTCGATCTGGGCGTCGGTATCCTGTTTCCGTTTATTCGCGATAAACACGATCGCGATGTTATGGTGAACTCGGTCGCGCCGGTATGGGACGGGAACGAAACCTGGCTGGTGCTGGGCGGGGCCGGGCTTTTTGGCGCGTTCCCGTTGGCTTATGCCGTCATCACCGACGCGCTGACTATCCCGCTGGTGGTTATGCTGCTTGGTCTTATCTTTCGCGGCGTCGCTTTTGAATTCCGTTTTAAAGCCACCGAGTCGCATCGCGCGTTCTGGGATAAATCCTTTATCGTCGGGTCAATCCTGGCGACCTTTGCCCAGGGGGTTGTGGTGGGCGCGGTGGTGAGCGGTTTTCAGGTGGAAGGGCGAACCTTTAGCGGTTCGCAGCTTGACTGGCTGACGCCGTTTAACCTGTTCTGCGGCGTCGGTCTGGTTGTCACCTACGCGCTGCTGGGCGCTACCTGGCTGATTATGAAAAGCGAAGATCCGCTGCATAGCCGGATGTGCGCGCTGTCGCGCCCGTTGTTGATCGTCTTGTTGTTGGTGATGGGAGGCGTCAGCGTGTGGACGCCGCTCACCCACGACGACATCGCCGAGCGCTGGTTCACGCTGCCCAATTTATACTACTTCCTGCCGGTGCCTGTGCTGGTGTTGGCTTTTAGCGTCTGGCTATGGCGCAGCGTGAAAAAACCAGAATCCCATGCGCGCCCATTTATTCTCACGCTAGGGTTGATTTTTCTGGGGTTCAGCGGGTTAGGCATCAGTATTTGGCCGAATATTATTCCACCGGATATTTCGCTGTATGCCGCCGCCGCGCCGCCGCAAAGTCAAAGCTTCATGCTGGTTGGGGCGCTGATAATCATCCCGATTATTCTGGCTTATACCTTCTGGAGCTACTACGTCTTCCGTGGAAAAGTGCGACATGGTGAGGGATATCACTGATGGTTAAAGTGAAAAAATGGTCGCGACGAGTCGTATGGATGGTCGCGATATGGTGCGCCAGCGTGCTTCTGCTGGCGGGCGTCGGAATGTTGTTCAGACTGCTCATGACCTCCGCAGGATTTCGCTCCTGACTGATATCCCCCGGACGCGCTTTCGTCTCTCGCGAAAGCGCGTTTTTATCGACAGATCGGCGTTTATCGATCACCTTTGCTCGCCTTATCTCTCCCCTCAATAGAGGTTGATAATTATTCTCATCTTTATTGTCGTTCCCGGGCCGCAGTGATATGGTTACACAGTGGCTAACGCTCTGGTATAACGCAGATAAACGGTATTGATAATGTCTCCGATCTCCTGTCACTCTTCCGCCGCCCCGGCGATGAAAAAGATCTTTTCCGTCAGCGACTTCATCGCGTTTGGCGAGCGTTATGGCATTGATTACCGCTTCCCTGCGTTACCGCAGTATACGCAGAGTAGTCCCGTACTTCATGGCGATATCGAAGAGATAGCGCTTCCCGGCGGGATTTGCATTACACGCTCGGATGTTCACGTATTACAACCTTATGAAACTACCTCTCGCCATAGTAGTCCTCTGTATATGCTGGTGGTGCTGGAAGGTAACGTCGCGCTGGCTGTCAATGAGCAGACCTTTTTGTTGAGCGCGGGGATGGCGTTTTGCTCTCAACTGAGTGAGCAGCAGACAATACGCGCCCATCACGGCGCAGACAGCAAATTGCGCACCTTGTCGCTGGGAATGTACCCGGACGGCGGATGGCGGGAGCGTTTGCCTGTCTCGCTGGCAGACGAGTGGGAAAATAGCGCGGCCTCGGCGAGGGTCTGGCAGGTGCCGGAGTTTCTGCTTTCGGGGCTACGTTATGCGCAGCAGCCCGGACCCCATGCTGCGTCACGCCAGTTAATGCTGGAAGGCATCATGCTGCAATTACTGGGCTATGCGCTAAATCTATGTCAGCCCGCAACGCAAAAACGCGGGCTTCCCGTCACCGGTGAATATCAGCGGCTGGAGCTCATTCGGCGTTTACTGGAGCAGACGCCGGAAAAAGCCTACACGCTGAACGAACTGGCGCGTCGGGCGGCAATGAGTCCAAGTAGCCTGCGGTGCAAGTTTCGCCATGCCTATGGGTGTACCGTGTTTGATTATCTGCGTGATTGCCGCCTGGCGCGCGCGCGTCGTTATCTGATGGAGGGATACAGCGTGCAGCAGGCCGCCTGGATGTCAGGCTATCAACATGCCACAAACTTTGCGACGGCATTTCGTCGGCGTTATGGTTGCTCGCCCGGCGAGCTGCGTGACGCGTCTCTGACGGCGTCCCGCCACTGTGCGTAACGCGCCCCGCCAGAGCGGTAATATCCGCTGCTAACCCGGTTTTCTGCCGCTTTGGGTGATTTTTTATCATTGCTCATAGGCAATCTGGCGTTACGCATAGTGGTCCGTTATCTCTAAAAGGTAATAATTCTTATTTACAATAAAGATGCCTTTGGAGATGTTCATGTTTGCGACAACGCGTATGGCGCTATTGATAGGCGGAGCTATCGGCGGCGCGACTTTTCCTCTTTTTGCCCAGGAAACCACAAAAAATGATACCGTCATTGTCACCTCGCCCGTTCAGAGTGGCGCGACCAAGCTGGCGACGCCAGATATTGAAACGCCGCAGTCGGTATCCATTATTACCCGCCAGCAGTTTGAAGAGCAGGGCGCAACCAGCGTGCGTCAGGCGGTCAGCTACACCCCAGGCGTATACAGTAACCAGATAGGCGCCTCTAACCGCTTTGATTACATCGTATTGCGTGGTTTTTCGGACGGTAGTCTGGATAACGTCTATCTCGACGGGTTAAAAATGATGGGCGACACCAATTCGCACAGTTCGTTGGTGGTTGACCCCTGGTTTCTGGAAGATATCGAGGTGGTACGCGGCCCGGCGTCCGTTCTGTATGGACGTTCATCGCCAGGCGGCATTGTCGCGCTGACGTCGCGAAAACCGGCGTTTGATGCCGGAGGAGAAGTGAAGCTGTTTGCCGGCAATAACAACCAGCGCGGGGCGGCTTTTGATGTGACCGGCCCACTGGATGACAATGAACGTGTGGCGGCGCGTCTTAGCGGCATGACACGTTACGCCGATTCGCAGTTTACCCCCTTGAAAGAGGAACGTTATGCGCTGATGCCGAGCCTGACCTGGCGAATTACCGATCGGACGCGTCTTGATCTTATGGCCTATCTGCACCGTGATCCGGAAGGCGGTAGCCACTCCGGACTGCCTTATCAAGGCACGGTTGTACCTTATAACGGCGGAAAAATTTCTAACACTTTCTTTGAAGGTGAAGATGACTACGACAAATACGATCGCCGTGAAAATATGGTGGGTTATAACATTGAGCATCTGTTCGATAACGGCTGGTCGGTACGGCAAAAATTGCGCTATTTGCATACCAAAGTGACGTTGAATCAGGTCTATGCCGCAGGTTGGTTGAATGAAACGGCGCTGAATCGCGGCTATTCCGGCTCCGGGGAGAAAATGTCGGCTATCGCGCTGGATAATCAGCTCGACGGCAGCGTGGATACCGGGGCGATTAATCATCGTCTGCTGGTGGGGATCGATTATCAGGATCGCAGTAATCATACTACTGGCTATTATGGCGCGTTTCCGCCGATTGATGCTTTCAACCCTGTTTATGGCGCTCAGCCGGATTACATTACGTTGTATAGCCGTGAAAAACATAAGCTGCGGCAGACCGGATACTATTTACAGGATCAGATGTCATGGGATCGCTGGCGCTTTACGTTGGGCGGTCGTTACGATCGGGTCAGCGTGTCTAACATCGACAAACTTCATGATTCACGCAGTGATCTCAATAAAAACAACGTCAGTACCCGTGCTGCGTTGCTTTATCTGTTCGACAATGGCGTCGCCCCCTATCTCAGTTATTCTATCGCGTTTACGCCGACCAGCTTCGCCGACGAAAACGGCAATGTGCTGGAACCGATGAAAGGCAAGCAGTGGGAGGCGGGGGTAAAATACGAACCGCTGGGGGGGAACAGCCAGTTTAGCGCCGCCGTGTATCGTATTAACCAGACCAATATCGCGACCAAAGAAGAACCTACCGATCCGTACCGCTCGATTGGTGAAATTGAGTCTAAAGGGGTGGAACTGGAGGCCATTAGCCATTTGTCGGATAGCGTCCGTTTGCAGGCGGCGTATACCTATACTGATATCCGTTATAAGAAAAGTAGCCCGCAAGAACAGGGTAAGCGCGCGGTTTATGCTCCACGGAACCAGGCCAGCGCCTGGCTAAGCTACGATGTGAAAAGCGGTCTGTTAGAGGGGATGACTTTGGGCTCCGGCATCCGGTACGTCAACGGCGTGACCAGCGATCGCCTGAATACCCACACCTTGCCGTCCTATACACTGGTCGACATGGTGGTTGGGTATGATTTATCCAGCATTGGGTTAAATGGCTTGAGCGCCCAGCTCAACGTAAATAACCTGACGGACAAACGCTATGTCGCTGCCTGTAATTCGCTCTCTTATTGTTATTTTGGCGCCGAGCGTAGCATTGTAGGCAGCGTGTCATGGGCGTTTTGATAACGCTTATCGTCCGGTAGCAAAGGCTACCGGGCAAACTAGCGGTGCGTCACGCCTTCATAGAGAAGTCTGAGCGCAAACATCCCGATAATGGCGCCGATAACACGGCTGGCAATGCGCTGTATACGCCCATAAGCGCGGCGGACTGCGGGAAGCGAAAAGGCCTGGCTGAGAAAAATACGCCAGATAACGGATGACAGCACAATTCCGGCCCAGGCCATTAATCTTGCCCATGTGGGCGTTTCTGCGCTAAGCGTTACGGAAAAAATACTGATAAAAAACAGTACGGTTTGCGGATTGGATAAATCGGTCATTAATCCCCGGCGAAAGAAAATTGTCCACGGGGCGGCAATTGGCGTCTGGAGCGTGCTCATTTGCGGCGTCGCCTGGTGACGAATACTGTTCCAGGCGAACCATAATAAATAGGCGCCGCCGACAATTTTGATAAGAGAAAATACCGCTTCGCATTGCGTAATGAGCGTCGCCAGACCGAAAATCCCCAGCCCGGAATAAAAGGCGTCTCCCGTGGCGACGCCCAGGCCGGTGATGACTCCCGTCCGGCGTCCTGATGCGAGGCTGGTTTGCACCACCACAAACAGATTCGCGCCGGGATTAAAAAAGGTTAACACAAACAGACTGACGGTAAGCACAACGGCATGAAACGGCTCCATAGACAACTCTTCCCATAGCCTCAAGAAATAACGTTCATCTTATTAATAGTCAAACCAGATGATTGCGAGTGAGATCACAAAGCAGGGGCGTTTTAATCCGCGTTGTTACGCCGACTGAGCGGGGGCTGACTGGATTTTTCCAGCAATCTACACTACTTATTTAATCAGTCCGAACGGCCTTTTTGTTCTGATAAAGCGATGATGGCGTAATAATAAAACGAGGGTTTTGCTATGAAAACTGGCTACAAGGTTATGCTTGGCGCATTAGCGTTTGTCGTGACAAACGTTTATGCCGCAGAAATCATGAAAAAAACGGACTTTGATAAAGTCGCCTCCGAATACACGAAAATTGGCACGATTTCCACCACCGGGGAAATGTCGCCGCTGGACGCCAGAGAAGATTTAATCAAAAAGGCGGATGAAAAAGGGGCGGATGTGGTGGTGCTGACGTCCGGGCAGACAGAAAATAAAATTCATGGTACGGCTGATATTTATAAAAAGAAATAAAAGCGTTGCATCATAAAAATACCCGCCTGGGTTTCCGGCGGGTATATTTATTCCTGGCAACCGGCATCCGTTTTGCCGGATGACGGCCTGCAGTAAACGTAGCGCCATCAGGCATTCAGGACGCGGTCATTTGTCTTAATTATCCGACTGGTCTTTGGCACCAGCTTTTAAACGACGCCACAGAGTGGTGCGGCTAATCCCCAGATAACGCGCCGCGGCGCTCTTATCGCCCTTAAAGCGCGCCAGTACATCCTGTAACGCGTTCGCATCCACGGTTGAAGGCGTCAGCTCTGCTGTGTTCACCATAAGCTCAGGTAATAACTGCCGCATAAATTGCCTGTCCAGCGTTGGCGCGGGATCGACGCTTAAAAAAAGCGCCAGGCGCTCCATCATATTACGCAGTTCGCGAATATTACCGGGCCAGCGCCAGGCCAGCAAAAGCGGCTGACACTGTGTCAATCCATGACGTATCGATTCGGTAAACGGAATTTCCATCGCTGCCAGCGACTGTTTTAAAAAGCTTTCCGCGAGCGGCAAAATATCAGCCTGCCGCTCGCGCAAAGGAGGAAGCGTCAGACGCAGAATACTCAGGCGGTAAAAGAGATCGGGGCGAAAACGTCCTTGCATTATCTCCCGATCCAGATCGCAATGCGTAGCGCTGATCACCCGGACATCCACCGGGATCGGCTGGTGTCCGCCGACGCGAGTGACGGCTTTTTCCTCCAGTACGCGCAAAAGTCGGGTTTGTAACGGCAAAGGCATTTCGCCGATTTCATCCAGAAACAGCGTGCCGCCGTGTGCGATTTCAAACAGCCCCGCCCGGCCTCCTCGTCGTGAACCGGTAAACGCCCCCTCTTCATAACCAAACAGTTCCGCTTCCAGCAACGACTCGGTAATCGCGCCGCAATTGACGGCGACAAAGGGAGGGGATGGCTTATTCTGACGGTGAGGCTGGCGGTGAAAAAACGTCTGGTGAATCGCCTGCGCCGCCAGCTCTTTTCCGGTCCCTGTTTCCCCCTGAATCAGCACTGCCGCACGGGAGCGGGCATAGAGCGTAATCGTCTGGCGGAGCTGCTCCATTTGCGGCGACTGGCCGCGTATATCGCCCAGTTCATACCGGGTTTGTAATCCCTTGCCGGATGGGTAATCCACGCGCTGGCGCCGTGTCAGACGGGTCATATCCAGCGCATCATGAAAAGCCTGACGAACGGTCGCCGCGGAATAAATAAAGATGGCGGTCATTCCCGCTTCTTCCGCCAGATCGGTAATTAATCCCGCGCCGACGACGGCCTCAATACCGTTGGCCTTAAGTTCGTTAATTTGCCCGCGCGCGTCCTCTTCGGTGACATAGCTTCGCTGTTCAAGACGGAGGTGAAACGTTTTCTGAAAGGCAAGTAAAGCCGGAATGGTCTCCTGATAGGTCACGATACCGATAGACGAGGTGAGCTTTCCCGCTTTCGCCAGCGCCTGTAATACATCGAATCCGCTGGGCTTGATGAGGATCACCGGTATTGACAGGCGGCTTTTTAAATAGGCCCCATTCGAACCCGCCGCGATAATCGCGTCGCAGCGCTCGGTCGCCAGTTTTTTGCGAATGTAGGTCACCGCCTTTTCAAAGCCGAGTTGAATAGGCGTGATGGTCGCCAGATGATCGAATTCCAGGCTGATATCCCGAAACAGTTCGAACAGACGCGTTACGGAGACCGTCCAGATCACCGGTTTATCGCTATTATCGCGCGGAGCGCTGTGGGCAGTCGTCATCGCAGTAGGTTCATCTTTAAGGGGCGATTTTTTGTTTTAAATGTGTTTCATAAATGTTGCAATGAAACAGAGCGATTCGTTTCATGAAACGTTAGCTGACACGTTTTTCTTTTCCCTTAATCGCGCTTATTCATAACAGGAATGACTGTAATTACCTGTTTTTAAATCTCATTGTATTTAATTTTCTCGCTGCCTCTTTGCCTGGCATAGCCTTTGCTTTGGTGAATACATCCTGAGTAACAATTTACTAACATGAGGACGAGATATGTCTTTACATTCGCCGGGGCAGGCATTTCGCGCCGCGCTCGCTAAAGAGAATCCATTACAAATTGTCGGCGCTATCAATGCCAACCATGCTCTGTTGGCCCAACGGGCCGGGTATCAGGCTATCTATCTTTCTGGCGGCGGCGTAGCGGCGGGCTCGCTCGGACTGCCGGATCTGGGGATTTCGACGCTGGATGATGTGTTAACCGATATCCGGCGCATCACGGATGTTTGTCCGCTGCCGCTGTTGGTAGATGCGGATATTGGCTTTGGCTCCTCCGCCTTTAATGTCGCGCGGACGGTAAAGTCCATAGCCAAAGCGGGTGCCGCCGCGCTGCATATTGAAGACCAGGTTGGCGCTAAGCGCTGTGGACACCGTCCAAACAAAGCGATCGTCTCGAAAGAGGAGATGGTAGACCGAATTCGGGCGGCAGTGGATGCGCGCACCGATCCGAACTTTGTGATCATGGCGCGTACCGATGCGCTGGCGGTGGAAGGGCTGGAGGCGGCTCTCGATCGCGCGCAGGCTTACGTGGACGCGGGGGCAGACATGCTGTTCCCGGAGGCGATCACCGAACTGTCGATGTTCCGCCGGTTCGCCGACGTGGCGCAGGTGCCGATCCTCGCCAACATCACTGAGTTTGGCGCGACGCCGCTGTTTACGACCGACGAGTTGCGCAGCGCAAACGTGGCGATGGCGCTCTATCCGCTGTCGGCGTTTCGCGCCATGAACCGCGCCGCAGAAAAAGTCTATACCGTGCTGCGCCAGGAAGGGACGCAAAAGAACGTGATCGACATCATGCAGACCCGTAACGAGCTGTACGAAAGCATCAATTACTACCAGTTCGAAGAGAAGCTGGACGCGCTGTACAGGAATAAAAAATCGTAGCCTGTAGGCCTGATAAGGCGAAGGCGCCATCAGGCAATGCCGGATGGCACTACGTTTAACCCGCCTACGGTACGGCCTACACGCCTCAATACCCTACACATTACAATAATGACGAGGACAATATGACAGACACGACGATCCTGCAAAACAACACGCATGTCATTAAGCCTAAAAAATCAGTCGCGCTTTCCGGCGTACCTGCCGGAAATACCGCTCTGTGTACCGTGGGAAAAAGCGGTAACGATCTGCACTATCGCGGTTACGACATTCTCGATCTGGCGGAGCACTGCGAATTTGAAGAAGTCGCGCATTTACTGATCCACGGAAAATTACCGACCCGCGACGAGCTGAACGCGTATAAAAGCAAATTAAAAGCGCTGCGCGGATTACCCGCCAATGTCCGTACCGTTCTGGAAGCGTTACCGGCGGCCTCGCACCCGATGGACGTGATGCGTACCGGCGTTTCCGCGCTGGGCTGCACCCTGCCGGAAAAAGAGGCACATACCGTCTCCGGCGCGCGCGATATTGCCGATAAGCTGTTGGCCTCGCTCAGCTCTATCCTTCTTTACTGGTATCACTACAGCCACAACGGCGAACGTATTCAGCCGGAAACCGACGATGATTCCATCGGCGGCCATTTCCTGCATCTGCTGCACGGTGAAAAGCCAACCCAAAGCTGGGAAAAGGCGATGCATATTTCGCTGGTGCTGTATGCCGAGCATGAGTTCAACGCCTCGACGTTTACCAGCCGGGTGATTGCCGGAACCGGCTCGGATGTCTACTCCGCGATTATCGGCGCGATTGGCGCGCTGCGCGGCCCGAAACACGGCGGGGCGAATGAGGTGTCGCTGGAAATTCAACAGCGTTATGAAACGCCGGACGAGGCAGAGGCGGATATCCGTAAACGCGTGGAAAACAAAGAGGTGGTGATTGGCTTTGGACATCCGGTTTACACCATCGCCGACCCGCGCCATCAGGTGATCAAACGGGTGGCGAAACAGCTTTCAGAAGAAGGCGGCTCGCTGAAGATGTACCACATCGCCGACCGTCTGGAAACGGTGATGTGGGAGACCAAAAAGATGTTCCCGAATCTCGACTGGTTTTCGGCGGTCTCCTACAACATGATGGGCGTCCCTACCGAAATGTTCACCCCGCTGTTTGTCATCGCCCGCGTTACCGGCTGGGCGGCGCACATTATTGAACAGCGTCAGGACAACAAAATTATTCGTCCTTCCGCCAATTATACCGGCCCGGACGATCGCCAGTTTGTGCCGATCGAAAAGCGTTGCTAATTAAAACCTCTAAATATAAAAACAGGAGTTGTACCCTATGTCCGCACATATTTCGAACGTTCGCCCAGACTTTGACCGTGAAATCGTTGATATCGTTGATTACGTTATGAATTACGAGATCACCTCAAAGGTGGCGTACGACACCGCGCATTATTGCCTGCTCGACACGCTCGGTTGTGGTCTGGAAGCGCTGGAATACCCGGCCTGTAAAAAATTGCTTGGGCCGATCGTGCCAGGCACGGTGGTGCCCAACGGCGCACGCGTGCCGGGCACCCAGTTCCAGCTCGATCCGGTACAGGCAGCCTTTAACATTGGCGCGATGATCCGCTGGCTCGATTTTAACGATACCTGGCTTGCCGCCGAGTGGGGCCATCCTTCCGACAACCTCGGCGGTATTCTGGCGATCGCGGACTGGCTGTCACGCAACGCCGTCGCCGCCGGCAAAGCGCCGCTGACCATGAAACAGGTATTGAGCGGGATGATCAAAGCCCATGAAATTCAGGGCTGCATCGCGCTGGAAAACGCCTTCAACCGTGTCGGGCTTGATCATGTACTGCTGGTGAAAGTGGCCTCGACTGCGGTGGTCGCTGAAATGCTGGGGCTGACGCGCGATGAGATCCTCAACGCGGTATCGCTGGCGTGGGTGGATGGGCAGTCGTTGCGCACTTATCGTCATGCGCCGAATACCGGTACGCGCAAATCCTGGGCGGCGGGCGATGCGACTTCGCGCGCGGTACGTCTGGCGCTGATGGCGAAAACCGGCGAGATGGGCTATCCCTCGGCGCTCACCGCCAAAACATGGGGCTTCTACGACGTTTCATTCAAAGGTGAAACGTTCCGTTTCCAGCGTCCTTACGGCTCCTACGTGATGGAAAACGTGCTGTTCAAAATTTCTTTCCCGGCAGAATTCCACTCGCAAACCGCCGTCGAAGCGGCGATGACGCTGTATGAGCAGATGCAGGCCGCGGGTAAAACGGCAGCGGATATCGAGAAAGTGACCATCCGTACCCACGAAGCCTGTCTTCGCATTATCGATAAAAAAGGCCCGCTCAATAACCCGGCGGACCGCGATCACTGTATCCAGTATATGGTCGCCGTGCCGTTGCTGTTCGGACGGTTAACCGCGGCGGATTATGAAGACGAGGTGGCGCAGGACAAGCGTATTGACGCCCTGCGCGAGAAAATCATGTGTTATGAGGACCCGGCTTTTACCGCCGACTATCACGACCCGGAAAAACGAGCTATCGGCAATGCGATCACCTTGGAGTTTACTGATGGCTCACGCTTTGGCGAGGTTGTCGTGGAGTATCCGATTGGTCATGCGCGTCGCCGCGCCGACGGTATTCCGAAGCTTATCGAAAAATTTAAAATTAACCTGGCGCGTCAGTTCCCGACTCGCCAGCAGCAACGCATTCTGGATGTCTCCCTGGACAGAGCCCGCCTGGAGCAGATGCCGGTTAACGAATACCTCGATTTATATGTCATCTGAGCCAGCCAGCAGTAAGGCGTAAGTTCAACAGGAGAGCGTGATGTCTTTTAGCGAATTTTATCAGCGTTCCATTAACGAACCGGAGGCGTTCTGGGCCGAGCAGGCCCGGCGTATCGACTGGCGACAGCCGTTTACGCAGACGCTGGATCATAGCCGTCCACCATTTGCCCGCTGGTTTTGCGGCGGCACCACTAACTTATGTCATAACGCCGTCGACCGCTGGCTGGATAAACAGCCGGAGGCGCTGGCGCTGATTGCCGTCTCATCAGAGACCGATGAAGAGCGCACATTTACCTTCAGCCAGTTGCATGATGAAGTCAACATTGTGGCCGCCATGTTGCTGTCGCTGGGCGTGCAGCGTGGCGATCGCGTATTGGTCTATATGCCGATGATTGCCGAAGCGCAGATAACCCTGCTGGCCTGCGCGCGCATTGGCGCGATCCATTCGGTGGTCTTTGGCGGTTTTGCCTCGCACAGCGTGGCGGCGCGCATTGACGATGCCAGACCGACGCTGATTGTGTCGGCGGATGCCGGAGCGCGGGGCGGTAAAATTCTGCCGTATAAAAAGCTGCTTGATGACGCCATTGCGCAGGCGCAGCATCAGCCGAAACACGTTCTGCTGGTGGACAGAGGGCTGGCGAAAATGGCATGGGTGGATGGGCGCGATCTGGATTTTGCCACGTTGCGCCAGCAGCATCTCGGTGCGAGCGTGCCGGTGGCGTGGCTGGAATCCAACGAAACCTCGTGCATTCTTTACACCTCCGGCACTACCGGCAAACCGAAAGGCGTCCAGCGCGACGTCGGCGGTTATGCGGTGGCGCTGGCAACCTCGATGGACACCATTTTTGGCGGCAAGGCGGGCGGCGTATTCTTTTGCGCATCGGATATCGGCTGGGTCGTCGGCCACTCCTATATCGTTTACGCGCCGTTGCTGGCAGGCATGGCGACTATTGTTTACGAAGGACTGCCGACGTACCCGGACTGCGGGGTTTGGTGGAAAATTGTCGAGAAATACCAGGTTAACCGGATGTTTTCCGCTCCGACCGCGATTCGCGTGCTGAAAAAATTCCCGACGGCGCAAATCCGCAATCACGATCTCTCCTCGCTGGAGGCGCTTTATCTGGCCGGTGAGCCGCTGGACGAGCCGACGGCCAGTTGGGTAACGGAGACGCTGGGCGTACCGGTTATCGACAATTATTGGCAGACGGAGTCCGGCTGGCCGATCATGGCGCTGGCCCGCGCGCTGGACGACAGGCCGTCGCGTCTGGGAAGCCCGGGGGTGCCGATGTACGGTTATAACGTCCAGCTACTCAATGAAGTCACCGGCGAACCTTGCGGCATAAATGAAAAAGGCATGCTGGTGATCGAAGGGCCGCTGCCGCCGGGCTGTATTCAGACTATTTGGGGCGACGATGCGCGTTTTGTGAAGACTTACTGGTCGCTGTTTAACCGTAAGGTTTATGCCACTTTCGACTGGGGAATCCGCGACGCCGAGGGGTATTACTTTATTCTGGGCCGTACCGATGATGTGATTAATATTGCGGGTCATCGGCTGGGGACGCGAGAAATAGAAGAAAGTATCTCCAGCTACCCGAACGTAGCGGAAGTGGCGGTAGTGGGGATAAAAGACGCTCTGAAAGGGCAGGTAGCGGTGGCGTTTGTCATTCCGAAGCAGAGCGATACGCTGGCGGATCGCGAGGCGGCGCGCGACGAGGAAAAAGCGATCATGGCGCTGGTGGACAACCAGATCGGTCACTTTGGTCGTCCGGCGCATGTCTGGTTTGTTTCGCAGCTCCCCAAAACGCGTTCCGGAAAGATGCTTCGCCGCACGATCCAGGCGATCTGCGAAGGCCGCGATCCGGGCGATCTGACAACCATTGACGATCCCTCGTCGTTGCAGCAAATTCGCCAGGCGATCGAAGAATAGCCGTAAGCCGGATAAGCCGCGTTCGGCAACGGGTTAGACTCAGCGACTGAATAGTGGGGTGTAAAGTCGGGAAAGGGCGGCAGCGCGCCGCCCTGTAACAGAATTAACGCAGAATATTTTTCTCAGCCAGATCCAGTGCTAAGTAACTGAAAATCAAATCGGCGCCGGCGCGTTTAATCGAGCCCAGACTTTCCAGCACGACCTTTTCTTCATCGATGGCGCCAGCCATAGCAGCAAATTTAATCATGGCGTATTCACCGCTCACCTGGTAAGCGCCAAGCGGCAACTCTGTGCGTTCGCGGATTTCACGCAGCACGTCCAGATACGCGCCGGCCGGTTTCACCATCAAGCAATCCGCGCCCTGGGCTTCGTCGAGCAGTGATTCGCGAATCGCTTCACGGCGGTTCATCGGATTCATTTGATACGTCTTGCGGTCGCCTTTTAACGCGGTACCCGCTGCTTCACGGAAAGGGCCGTAGAAAGAAGAGGCGAACTTGGTGGAGTAGGACATTATTGCCGTATCGGTAAAACCGGCGGCATCCAGCGCCTGGCGGATAGCCTGGACTTGTCCATCCATGGCCGCGGAGGGCGCAATAAAATCTGCTCCAGCCGCCGCCGCGATAACGGCCTGCTTGCCGAGGTTGGCCAGCGTCGCATCGTTATCCACACCGTGTTCGCACAACACGCCGCAGTGGCCGTGCGAGGTGTATTCGCAGAAGCAGGTGTCGGACATGACGATCATCTCCGGCACGGTTTGCTTACAGATGCGGGACATTCTTGCCACCAGACCGTCTTCTTTCCAGGTATCGCTGCCGGTGTCATCAGTATGGTGAGAAATGCCGAAGGTCATAACGGAACGAATGCCAGCATTTGCGATACGTTCAATCTCTCGCGCCAGCTGCTTTTCCGGGATACGCATTACGCCGGGCATGGCATCAATAGCTTTGTAATCGTCGAGTTCTTCTTCAACAAAGATCGGCAACACCAGGTCGTTCAGGCTAAGTGTTGTCTCTTCAAACATAGCGCGCAGCGCAGCGGATTTGCGCAGGCGGCGAGGGCGATGGATAAGGTCTGTCATGGTCTGCCTGATGTTTGTGGAATCGAAGGCCCAGTATACCTGAATCTGCAGGCAGATGTTTTACGAAAACGGTCCTTAACGTAGCAGGCGCAGCCCCGGCGGCGGCGGAACATGGCGCTTCTTTTATATACCGAAGATTAATACCTCAGGCACTATATCATTTTAAATAAGAATTAGTTTTACGTTGTTTTTAGTTTTATTTCATCGTCATTTAAGTAAATGTGGGTTTTAACATTATTCATGTTTATTTTGTTTTTCTTTAATCTATATTTATCTTATATGTATTTTGTTTTTTTATTTTCTTGTAAGGTCATGAAAAAGAATGCTTTTCAATTATAAAACTTCCTTTTATTACGTCTTTTTAATTCATGTCCGAATCCGGACTGAGGATAAAGAATAATTGAACCTTTTAGCAATGACGCCGCATAATCCTTCTTGCTAAACATCTGTATGTTTTTATGCATTGATAATTGATGGATCAACTATATTACGTCCCTGAGGAGGGATGACAAATGCACTCCTGGAAAAAGAAACTTGTAGTCTCACAATTAGCATTGGCTTGCACTCTGGCAATCACTTCTCAGGCGAATGCTACTACTAATGATATTTCTGGTACCACTTACAATACGTTTCATCACTACAACGATGCGACCTACGCTGATGACGTTTATTATGATGGCTATGTAGGTTGGAACAACTACGCAACTGATAGTTACTATAACGGTGACATTTATCCTGTAATCAATAACGCGCGAGTTAATGGCGTTATTTCTACCTACTATCTGGATGATGGCGTTACTACCAATACTAATGCGAATAGCCTGACAATTAAAAACAGTACTATTCACGGTATGATTACCTCCGCGTGTCTTGAGGGTACCGATTGCGTAAATCGTGACACCGGGTATGTATATGATCGTCTGGCGTTGACCGTTGATAACTCTACTATTGATGACAACTACGAGCATTATACCTATAACGGTACCTATACCGATGGTACTGCGGATACACATGTTGTTGATGTTTATGGCATGGGTACCGCGATTACACTGGATCAGGAAGTTGATCTGTCTATTGTAAATAATTCTCATGTTGCTGGTATTACCCTGACTCAGGGCTACGAATGGGAAGATATCGACGATAACACCGTTAGCACTGGCGTAAACAGTAGTGAAGTATTTAATAACACAATCAATGTTGTTGATTCTACCGTAACCTCTGGTTCATTGTCTGATGAAGGTACTTCCGGCTGGTTTGGTAATACTAATAACGCTAGCGATTACAGTGGTTCTTATACTGCTGATGACATTGCGATTGCGGCAATTGCACACCCATATGCTGATAATGCAATGCAGACGACGGTCAACCTCAGCAACTCCACGCTGATGGGCGATGTTGTATTCTCCAGCAATTTCGATGAAAACTTCTTCCCGAATGGAGCGGATAGCTATCGTGATACTGATGCTGACCGCGACACGAACGGTTGGGATGGCACTGACCGTATGGATGTTACCCTGAATAATGGTAGCAAATGGGTTGGTGCAGCAATGTCTGTACATATGACAGACACTGATACTGATGCCGATGGAGACGGTGTTTTTGAATATACTGTAGATACTAACGGCGACGGTATTCTTGATGCCACATCTCCGGATGGAGTTTACGATTCTTATGCTGTAGGTACCGAGGCAACTGCAACTCTGATCGATATCGCAGCTAATAGTCTGTGGCCATTATCAACTGTAGGTGTTGATAACATTTATACTGACTACAGTGAGTATAACCATATCGTTGGTAACGAAGTTTATCAGAGCGGCCTATTTAACGTGACCCTGAATACCGGATCACAGTGGGACACTACTAAAACTTCTCTGATTGATACGCTGAGTATCAATAGTGGTTCTGTTGTCAATGTTGCTGATTCTACTCTGGTTTCTGACACTATCGGCCTGACTGGTGGTTCTGCTCTGAACATCAATGAAGATGGTCATGTTGCAACTGATACCCTGTCTATCGATAACAGTACCGTTACGATTGCTGATGATGTTTCTGCTGGCTGGAGCGTAAATGATGCTGCCCTGTACGCAAACACTATCAACGTAACCAATAATGGTGTACTGGATGTTGGTAATAGCGCTTCTAATGCGCTGCAGGTTGATACTCTGAACCTGACCAGCTACACCGATGCTAACGGTTATGTGAACGCTGGTGTCTTCAACATCGAAAGTAACCGTTTCGTACTGGATGCTGACCTGACTAACGATCGTACTAACGACACGACTAAGTCTAACTACGGTTATGGCGTGATTGCGATGAACTCTGATGGTCATTTGACCATTAACGGTAACGGCGATACTTACGATACCGACCAGACGGAAGCAGGTCAGGATGAAGTTGATAACGTTGGTGACAATGTTGCAGCTGCCACCGGTAACTATAAAGTGCGTATCGACAACGCCACTGGCGCGGGTTCTGTTGCGGAGTATAAAGGTAATGAGCTGATCTATGTTAACGATAAGAACAGCACCGCGACCTTCTCTGCAGCAAACAAAGCTGACCTGGGTGCTTACACCTATCAGGCTAAGCAGGAAGGCAACACTGTCGTGCTGGAACAGATGGAACTGACCGACTACGCTAACATGGCGCTGAGCATTCCTTCTGCGAACACCAATATCTGGAACCTGGAACAAGACACCGTTGGTACTCGTCTGACCAACGCTCGTCATGGCCTGGCGGATAACGGCGGCGCATGGGTAAGCTACTTCGGCGGTAACTTCAACGGCGACAACGGCACCATTAACTACGATCAGGATGTTAATGGCATCATGGTCGGTGTTGATACCAAAGTTGACGGTAACAACGCTAAGTGGATCGTTGGTGCGGCAGCAGGTTTCGCGAAAGGCGATCTGAGCGATCGTACCGGTCAGGTGGATCAGGACAGCCAGTCTGCCTACATCTACTCTTCCGCTCGTTTCGCAAACAACATCTTTGTTGACGGTAACTTGAGCTACTCTCACTTCAACAACGATTTGTCTGCTAACATGAGCGACGGTACTTACGTTGACGGCAACACCTCTTCTGACGCCTGGGGCTTCGGCTTGAAACTGGGTTATGATCTGAAGCTGGGTGATGCAGGCTACGTAACGCCTTACGGCAGCGTATCCGGTCTGTTCCAGTCTGGCGATGACTACCAGCTGAGCAACGACATGAAAGTTGACGGTCAGTCTTACGACAGCATGCGTTATGAACTCGGTGTAGATGCAGGTTATACCTTCACTTACAGCGAAGATCAGGCGTTGACGCCGTACTTCAAACTGGCTTACGTTTACGACGACTCCAACAACGATGCTGACGTAAACGGCGACTCTATCGACAACGGCGTAGAAGGTTCTGCGGTACGTGTTGGTCTGGGTACTCAGTTCAGCTTCACGAAGAACTTCAGCGCCTACACCGATGCTAACTACCTCGGCGGCGGTGATGTTGATCAAGACTGGTCTGCAAACGTTGGTGTTAAATATACCTGGTAATCATTTTCTCTCAGGAGAAATAAAGGTAATTTAAACTGAAAAATGCCCGTCAAGGACTTGACGGGCATTATTGCAAGGAATGCATATGTTATCTTTAAGCAAGCCACTACAGGAATTCTACAGACTCGATAAATGCCTTTCTAAGCATGGTACGCGTTTCGAGTTTGTTAACGATAAAGAGATTATCTGTTCACCTGATGAAAGTAATACCCATACCTTTGTTATTTTAGAGGGGGTTGTTTCGTTAGTTCGCGGTGATAAAGTTCTTATTGGTATTGTGCAGGCCCCCTTTATTTTCGGTTTAGCCGATGGTGTGGCGAAAAAAGAGGCACAATATAAATTAATTGCGGAGAGCGGTTGCATTGGTTATCGCCTCTCATCATCACAAACTCTTGCCATCATTGAGTAAAACCAACTGTGGCGTGAAGCCTTCTGTTGGATAGTATGGAAAAGTCAGGTACTGGAACTTCGTGACAAGCAGCTCATTGGTAATAATTCTTACGACCAAATTCGTGCGACGTTAATGACAATGATTGAGTGGGATGAAGAACTTCGCTCACGTATTGGTGTTATGAATTATATTCATCAACGAAAGCGCGTATCGCGATCGGTGGTGGCGGAAGTTCTCGCGGCCCTGCGTAAGGGTAATTACATTGAAATGAATAAAGGCAAACTGATCAGTATTAACCGTTTGCCCTCCGAATATTAACAAAAATGTTGCGCCTCGTCTGATATAGCGCGAGGCGCGACGACTCAGGATGCAGGAATAGCAATCGGTTTATTGCCGCTTAGCTCAGTAACCAAATCGTTAATCCCGTCGCTCATATTGGTAAAACGAGTGAGGGGGGAACGGGTTACCACCACAAAAGCGCCAATATTATATTGCGGGATCATCGCCATATAGGTAATAAAACCGCCGCCGCCTCCTGTTTTCTGGATAATGCCAGGACGTCCGTCTTTTGGCGCCATATAGACCCAGCCCAGACCGAGCGCGTCGGCTTTACCCGGTACGTCCATCCCGATGATTTTCTTTAACTATGTGCGCTGATAAATCAACGTTTGCATACGATCGGCCTGATGGCTACGGTGATAAAAATCTGAAGACAGATACTGTTGCATCCAGCGCATCATATCTCCTGGCGTAGAATAGACCCCGCCGCTGCCAATGGCAGCCAGCGTATTATTACAGGGGCTTGCGCCTTTTTCTGCCACCATCAGACGTTTACACTGATCGGGAGAGGGGGTAAACGTGGTGTCTTTCATTCCCAGCGGGCGGGTAATCTTTTCTTCAAACAGTTGCGTATAAGGTTTGCCGGAGGCGGTCGCCAGCGCGTCGGCTAACAGGTCGAACGCCAGATTGGAATAGGCCGCCTGCGAGCCTGGCGCGACTTTTAACGTTGCTGTGGAGAGCCAGCTCCAGCGTTGTTCGCGGGTTGGCCAGACAAATACCGGACGATGCGCCGCGCCGCCGGGCTGTTCTCGCGGAAGCGCGCTGGTATGGGTCGCTAAGTTGACCAACGTAATCGGCGTGCCTTGATACGTCGGGACATGCGCGCCGGGAGGCGCATATTTGCTGAGAGGATCGTTTAATTTTACCGTTCCCTGATCGAGCAATTTTACCAACATTTCACTGGTCATTAGCTTGGTGAGCGAAGCGATACGAATGACCGAATCAAGCTGTGGACGAACATTATTGCCCGGTCTGGTGTCACCGAAACTACGAAATACGCGTTGATTGCCGTCGATCACCACCAGCGCCATGCCTGTGGCGCCGCTACCATAAAAGATATGCTCGGCATAACGATCAACGATATCAGAGGCAAAAACCGGATCGGCAATCGGCTGAGCCGCCTGGACAGAAGTAAGTGATGCCGCAAACAGCATGGCAGTAAAAAGCAGACTACGTTTCAACGGTGATGTCCATAAGTGAAATAACGGTGGTTATGCGTATTTATACTACCCGGCGGCACATTGCAAAACGTTAAAGAGAAAAAAGTGGGTGAAAAAACGTAACGGCGGGTTTTCGTGATGGAGAATGTTTACTTTTGTGATAAAGCGCTTGTGATAACCTGATAGCGTCAGCGTGCCTGCTGAGTATGAAACTCGTCGAAACAATTCTGTTGAGCAGAAATGCGAACTAAGCGTCACAACGTAGGTCACAATGCCTGGTTTAGCCCTTTCATTTGCGTGGGCATGGCGTGCTATTGCCGCCGTCACAGCAGCCGTAATAAAGATAAGAAGTTAGCAGGAGAGCATGATGTTTAAATCTTTTTTCCCAAAGCCAGGGCCGTTTTTCATGTCGGCGTTTGTTTGGGCGCTGATCGCCGTCATTTTCTGGCAGGCGGGAGGAGGAGATTGGGTGGCGCGACTTGTAGGGGCATCCGATGAAGTACCTATCAGCGCAGCGCGCTTCTGGTCGCTGGACTATCTGATTTTTTATGCTTATTACCTGATTTGCGTGGGATTATTTGCAACGTTCTGGTTCATCTATAGCCCGCACCGCTGGCAGTACTGGTCGATACTTGGCACCTCGCTCATTATTTTTGTCACCTGGTTTTTGGTGGAGGTTGGCGTCGCGGTTAACGCCTGGTACGCGCCGTTCTATGATTTGATTCAAACGGCGCTCAGCTCGCCGCACAAGGTCACTCTTGGTCAATTTTATCATGAAGTGGGGGTGTTTCTCGGTATTGCGCTTATCGCCGTGGTGATCGGCGCGCTGAACAACTTCTTTGTCAGCCACTATGTATTTCGCTGGCGTACCGCAATGAATGAGCACTATATGGCGCACTGGCAGTACCTGCGCCATATCGAAGGGGCTGCCCAGCGTGTGCAGGAAGACACCATGCGTTTTGCCTCTACACTGGAGAATATGGGCGTGAGTTTTATCAATGCCATCATGACGCTTATCGCCTTTCTGCCGGTGTTGGTCACCCTGTCAGCGCATGTGCCGGATTTACCCATCGTAGGACATATCCCTTACGGCCTGGTCATTGCCGCTATAGTCTGGTCATTAATGGGGACGGGCCTGCTGGCGGTCGTCGGGATCAAATTGCCGGGGCTGGAATTTAAAAATCAGCGAGTGGAAGCCGCTTATCGTAAGGAGCTGGTCTACGGTGAAGATGACGCCAGCCGCGCCACGCCACCCACCGTCCGTGAACTGTTTAGCGCGGTGCGCCATAACTACTTCCGTCTCTACTTTCACTATATGTATTTCAACATCGCGCGCATTCTCTATTTGCAGGTCGATAACGTTTTCGGTTTGTTCCTGCTGTTTCCTTCCATTGTTGCCGGTACGATTACGCTGGGGCTGATGACGCAAATCACCAACGTGTTTGGCCAGGTGCGCGGTTCGTTCCAGTATTTGATTAACTCCTGGACGACGCTGGTGGAGCTGATGTCTATTTATAAACGTTTACGTAGCTTTGAACGTCAGTTGGATGGTCAGCCAGTTCAGGAAGTGACCCACTCTTTTAGCTAACAGAAGGAAACGTTATGTCGGCGGCGTCCCGTCTTTATCCTCTGCCTTTTCTGGCGGTCGCCATATTGGCTGGCTGTAGTAGTCAATCCGGGCAGCCGGTGAGCAAGGGCGAGAAGCCTGTCGACGTGGCAAGCGTAGTACGTCAGAAAATGCCGGCCAGTGTCAAAGACAGAGAGGCCTGGGCGAAAGATATCGCGATAACGTTTAAGAGCCAGGGGCTGGCGCCGACGGTAGAAAATATCTGTTCGGTGCTGGCTGTCGCCCAGCAGGAGTCCGGTTATCAGGCGGATCCTGTCGTGCCGGGGCTAAGTAAAATCGCCTGGCAGGAGATTGATCGCCGCGCTGAACGACTACACATTCCGCTGTTTCTGGTGCACACCGCGCTGAAAATTAACTCCCCCAACGGCAAGAGCTATAGCGAACGCCTGGACACGGTAAAAACCGAAAAACAGCTTAGCGCTATTTTTGACGATTTTATCAATATGGTCCCGATGGGGCAGACGCTATTTGGCTCATATAACCCGGTGCATACGGGCGGCCCGATGCAGGTCAGCATTGCCTTTGCCGAACAGCACGCGAAAGGTTATCCGTGGAAGATGGCGGGTACGGTACGTCAGGAGGTCTTTACGCGCCGTGGCGGGTTGTGGTTTGGAACTTACCATTTGCTGAATTACCCGGCGAACTACAGCGCGCCTGTTTTCCGCTTCGCCGACTTCAACGCGGGATGGTACGCCAGCCGTAACGCTGCGTTCCAGAATGCCGTCAGTAAAGCCAGTGGGGTAAAACTGGCGCTGGATGGCGATCTGATTCGTTATAACAGCAAGGAACCGGGCAAAACAGAGTTAGCGGTGCGCAAACTGGCAGGGCAGTTGGGAATGAGTGAGCGTGAAATTCGCAGCCAACTGGAGAAAGGCGATAGCCTGGCGTTTGAAAAAACGGCGCTCTACAAGAAAGTCTATAAACTGGCCGAGGCCAAAACGGGCAAGACGCTTGCGCGGGAAATGTTGCCCGGTATTCAACTGGAAAGTCCGAAGATCACACGCAAGCTGACGACCGCCTGGTTTGCTAAACGAGTTGATGAGCGGCGGGCGCGGTGTATGGGGCGATAAATTTCGCGCTGGGATACTTTCTCCAGCGCGCTAAGGTTTATTGGTGACGGTGACGCCAGCGTAAAAACGCGGCGATAACGGCGAAAATGAGGCAGCCCGTGAGGAAGGGCACCAGGCCAAAAATCGTCCCGACGCCCAGCCCAATCTCTACCCGCGGTCGACCTGTATCCTGTACCTGCATCAGATGCTCATAGATGCCCGGCGCATGAACCAGCAGGTTTAAGAGTTGCGCTCCGGCCCAGAAGCAAAACAGTACAAATATGGCGTAAGCAATATTTCCGGGCGTAGAGGAGGTTTCTCGATGCTTCCCGCTGAACAGCGATTTTGAGAGAGTGAAATCAGCCATAAAGACCTCTAGGATGATCGGCTACGATCTGGCGTTATGCCATCGGCTTACTGTGAAGTCTGACAGGTCATTGTGTTTGTCAATATCAGAATCATGGTAATTTCACATACGGAATGTATCCATCGCGTAAATTTTTGTTAGTTGTCACAAAACGATCACTTTTATCAAAATCAATTAACATTTAAGAAATTCCGTATCCCCCACAGACTCGCCCGCCAGAAGTATGCAAAAATACGTTTTTGTTGCTGTTAATACGTCGGAGTCGTTATGCGTTTGCCTGTAAAAATTCGTCGTGACTGGCACTACTATGCCTTCTCTATTGGCCTTATCTTTATTTTGAATGGCGTCGTAGGATTGCTGGGATTTGAGGCGAAAGGATGGCAAACCTATGGTGTTGGGCTGGTAACGTGGATTATTAGCTTCTGGCTGGCGGGGTTCATCATTCGCCGGCGCGAAGATGACGAGGTAAAAGACGCCCGATAAACGTTGCGCTATCGGGCGTGCGCTATTACATCGTGGTTTTTAAGGCATTATTCGCCGTATGGCGTTCCAGCGCCAGCTCAATCAGACGGCTGATCAAATCGGTATAGCCCAATCCGCTCGCCTGCCAGAGTTTTGGATACATACTGATATTGGTAAAACCTGGCAGCGTATTGATCTCGTTAATCACGACCTCATTGTCTGCCGTTAAAAAGACATCGACACGCGCCATACCCGCGCACCCCAGCGTCTGATAAGCCTGGATCGCAATCGCGCGAATCTTGTCATTCACCCCGGAAGGGAGCTGCGCAGGTACGACAACTTGTGCGCCGTTATCATCAATATACTTAGTATCGTAGGCGTAAAATTCGCTATTCAGTACGATTTCGCCGCAGGTGCTGGCCTGTGGGTTATCGTTACCTAATACGGCGCATTCGATCTCGCGCCCTTTGATCCCTTGCTCCACCACCACTTTATGATCGAATTCGAAAGCCAGCGCGACCGCCTGCTGATATTGCGCTTCGTTAGCGACTTTACTGACGCCGACCGAAGAGCCCTGATTGGCGGGCTTAACGAACAGCGGCAGTCCCAGACGGGATTCAACCTCGGCAAAACTAAACGCGTGACGATTCGTTCGGGTGAGTGTAATAAACGGGGCGATATTCAGTCCTGCATCGCGTAGCAGTCGTTTGGCGACGTCTTTATCCATGCAGGCTGCGGAGCTCAGCACGTCTGAACCGACAAACGGTAAGTTTGCGACGCGTAGCATCCCCTGCAATGAGCCGTCTTCGCCCAGCGTACCGTGGACGATAGGAAAAATAACATCTACCGTCGGTAGCGGCTGCCCGTTCTGGGCGTTAATCAATTGGTGTTGGTGTTTGCCAGGCACCTGGGCCAGACTGATTGCCGAAGGACGTAGCGCGATATGTGCCGGATCGTCTGCATTCTGCAAATAATTTTCCGCATCGTTAACATGCCATTGTCCCGCCTTATCTATCCCTAACAGCACCACGTCGAAGCGGGTTTTATCGATCGCATCAACGATATTTTTCGCTGATTGCAAAGACACTTCATGTTCCGCCGACTTACCGCCAAATACTATTCCTACCCGCAATTTCGCCATCTTAAAAACCCATTCCATCGAATGCAAAGCGTATACATTACCACGACAAAACGCGGGTTTCGCGGGGTTCTGCCATAATGTTTATGGGATGTGAGAACGGAGGCCGCGTGAGAGGTAAGGGTTTTCTGATTATTGTGCTGTTGGGCGGTATTGGCGGGCTGGGATATCGTTATCTTCCCTCTTATTATAATCCTTTTGCTCCGCTACAACTTGCCGATCCGCCAGGCTGGATCACTACCTTCAAACTACAGCGCCTGACGCCGTCGCAGTGCCGGGAGCTGTTGACGGCGGCCAATCAACAGGGATTAATTTCATCACAACCTGTTGCGGATAGCGCTGGTGAATGTCCCTTGTCCCATGTTGTGCGCGTCAGAGATTTTGGCCAGGTCAAACTGAGCAGCAGTTTTTTAGCCTCCTGCCCGTTGGCGCTGCGCTCCGCGCTGTTTGTCGAACAGCAGGCAAAACCTTTAACAGAAACGTGGATGAAGCGCCGCCTGACCCGCATCGAACATCTGGGTAGCTATGCCTGCCGTAATATTTATCACCGCCCGGATGCGCGTCGCAGTGAACATGCCAGCGCAGAAGCGCTGGATGTCAGCGGGTTTCAGCTATCAGATGGCCGAAAAATCACTGTTCTGCGCGGCTGGGGGCGTCAGGAGACGGGGCCCTGGTTACGCGCTATGTTAAACGCCAGTTGCCATTATTATGGCAATGGGCTCGGGCCTGACTATAACGCTGCGCATGCTAACCATTTTCATCTTGGAATGCGGGGCTACGGCGTGTGTCGTTAAAGCATAAACGTCTGCCTTGCGCGGCTATATAATGTGACATGTTTCACAAAAATGATGAGCGGGGAGACAAAATAGCAAAGTGTGACGTATCGCACCTCTGGAACCACCAGGAAAAAGAGAACTTGCTAAGCTAACGCGTATTTTCAGCTACTTACCGTTACGAGTCTTATGGAATCCTGGAAAGTTAATCTAATTTCCGTTTGGTTTGGATGTTTTTTTACCGGGCTGGCAATCAGCCAAATCCTGCCATTCTTACCCCTTTATATTTCCCAGCTTGGCGTCTCTTCCCATGAAGCGTTATCAATGTGGTCCGGGTTAACGTTTAGCATCACGTTTCTTATTTCCGCCATTGTGTCGCCGATGTGGGGCAGTCTCGCCGATCGTAAAGGGCGTAAACTGATGCTATTGCGCGCGTCGCTCGGGATGGCGATAGCTATTCTCCTGCAGGCATTTGCGACCCATGTCTGGCAACTTTTCCTGCTGCGCGGAATCATGGGGTTAACGTCAGGCTATATCCCCAATGCCATGGCGCTGGTAGCCTCTCAGGTACCACGCGAACGTAGCGGCTGGGCGCTCAGTACGCTTTCTACCGCGCAGATCAGCGGCGTTATCGGCGGGCCGTTAATGGGCGGCTTTGTCGCGGATCATATCGGGCTGCGGGCGGTATTTCTGATTACCGCCATGCTGTTGGTGGTGAGCTTTCTGGTCACGCTATTTTTAATTAAAGAAGGCGTGCGTCCGGTCATCAAGAAAAGCGAACGCCTGAGCGGTAAAGCCGTTTTTGCGTCGTTACCTTATCCTGCGCTGGTGATCAGTTTGTTTTTTACCACGATGGTCATTCAACTCTGTAATGGTTCCATCAGTCCAATCCTGGCGCTGTTTATCAAATCAATGATGCCGGACAGTAATAACATCGCCTTTCTTAGCGAGTTAATTGCCTCGGTGCCCGGTATCTCTGCGCTTATCTCCGCGCCTCGCCTGGGAAAACTTGGCGACAGAATCGGCACGGAAAGAATTCTGATGGCCACGCTTATCTGCGCAGTGCTGCTTTTCTTCGCGATGTCCTGGGTCACCACGCCGTTCCAGCTGGGGCTGTTACGTTTCTTGTTAGGCTTTGCCGATGGCGCGATGTTACCCGCCGTACAAACGTTATTGGTGAAATACTCCAGCGATCAAATTACCGGACGTATTTTTGGCTACAACCAGTCATTTATGTACCTGGGCAACGTGGTTGGGCCGTTGATGGGCGCGACGGTATCGGCGATGGCCGGTTTCCGCTGGGTTTTTATCGCTACGGCGGCGATCGTGTTGATCAATATCGGGCAACTGACCCTGGCGTTACGTCGTCGGCGTAACGCGCAAAAAGCGAAAGGCCAATAGCGGTGCATCGTAACGGCGTTTCTGCCGTTACGATATGGTTTAAATTAAAAGATATATTCTTTATCCGTGAAGTTTTTCTATAGATGGCATAACCTTAAATTATGATATAGCGTGATTATTGTTTTTTGATGGTTTATTATCGTCTCGTTTTCGGTCTGAGAAACGTTTCGCTGCGGCGACAGTGATAATTATTTGTGTAAAGTTCTTCCTGTATCATAAAAATAGTACTTTCAGCCTCTAGGCAGTGGTTCTTCATAGTGATAACGTCACCCTGGAACTAATAAGGAAATATGGTCATGAAAAATCTCATAGCAGAGTTGTTGCTTAAGCTAGCCCAAAAAGAAGAAGAGTCGAAAGAACTGGTTGCTCAGGTAGAAGCGTTAGAGATTATCGTCACAGCAATGTTACGTAACATGGCGCAAAACGAGCAGGAGATGTTGATACGTCAGGTAGAGGGGGCACTTGAAGGCGTAAAGCCGGATGCCAGCGTTCCTGATCACGATACGGAATTGCTGCGCCAATATGTAAAAAAGTTGCTGAGACACCCCCGGCACTAATCGTATTTAAAACAACACAGTTGTTATAACGTTACTTTTATGAAATAACATAGCCGCTTCGTTTTTATTTTCTTCTGGGTAATACAGAGCAAAATAAAAACGAAGCGGCTATGGTAATAACAGTGTAACGTTATGCGCTGTTCTTCTGCATCCTGCCAGTGTAACTGTGGATAATCGAATTGCACATTAGCCTACGGTTTGTCAATCAATAAAACATCTATTGCTAACGGTAAGTAATACTTTTACAGCCGGGTGGTATTTTTGCCAGTAACAGCCAGACTTATATAAAGTCCCTGGGATATTTCCCAAAGGGACAACGTGTAATGTGTACACTGACAAAAGGATGGTGCTATGAAAATAACATTACTGGTGACTTTACTTTTTGGCCTGGTCTTTTTAACCGCCGTCGGCGCAACCGAGAAACCGTTAACGCCGCAACAGCAGCGCATGACGACCTGTAATCAGCAGGCGACAGCGCAAGCGTTGAAAGGCGATGCGCGTAAAACCTACCTTAGCGACTGCCTGAAAAACAGTCAGTCAGCCCCTGGCGAGAAAAGCCTGACGCCGCAACAGCAGAAAATGCGTGAATGCAATGTTCAGGCGACGGAACAATCACTGAAAGGCGATGACCGTAGCAAGTTTATGAGCGCCTGCCTGAAAAAAGCGGCGTAGTGCTATCGGGTGAGTCCTGAAAAACACTCACCCGAAATTTCATACTTCCTCCATGCGCTCTGTTTCTATAATTTGGGAAAGTTGTTTCTAAATGTTCCCAAAAATAATGAATGATGAAAATTTTTACCGAAAAGCGGTTGAACAGGCGGTAGCGCCGCCTGACCCTCCTGATGATCGTCAGCGCTCCGGGTTGCGCTTCGCCCGGCGCATCAGGCTACCGCGTGCGGTGGGGTTAGGGGGGATGTTTTTACCGGTGGCCGCCGTGTTAGTGACGCAACCTGTCTTTGGCGGCTGGTGGCTATTGCTGGTCGGCTGGTCTTTTGTCTGGCCGCATCTGGCATGGCAGTGGGCGGCGAAAGCCCTTGATCCGCTACGCCAGGAAATTTACAACCTGAAAGTGGATGCGATCCTCTCCGGCATGTGGATCGCGCTGATGGGCGTCAATATGTTGCCTGCCGCCGCGCTGTTTATGATGATGAGCATGAATCTGATGGGCGCTGGCGGGCGGCGGCTATTCACTGTCGGAATGGGCCTTTTGCTGGCGTCATGTCTGGTGACGTTGCAGCTTACCGGGCTACCCGTCGCGATGCGAAGCTCGTCGCTGGAAGTCACGCTCTCTTTGCCCGTCATTATGTTGTATCCGCTTCTGTTCGCCTGGGTAAGTTACCAAACGGCCATTAAATTAGCGGAACATAAGCGACGCTTGCAGGCGATGAGCTCGCGGGATGGCATGACCGGCGTCTATAACCGACGCCACTGGGAAATTTTATTACGTAATGAATTCGATCACAGCCGACGCCACCATCGGGAGGCGACATTGTTGATTATCGATATCGATCATTTTAAGAGCATTAACGACACCTGGGGACATGATGTTGGGGATGAGGCTATTATCGCCCTGACGCGTCAATTACAGATAACGCTACGCGGGAGTGATATTATCGGGCGCTTTGGCGGCGACGAATTTGCGGTGATTATGTGCGGAACGCCGGCAGACAGCGCGATTACCGCCATGTCGCGAGTGCATGAACGGCTAAATACCTTACGCTTGCCGGGCGCGCCGCAGGTCATGTTACGTATCAGCGTGGGCGTGGCGCCGTTAACGCCACAAATCGGTCATTATCGGGAATGGTTAAAGTCTGCGGATATGGCGCTTTACAAAGCAAAGAATGCCGGACGTAACCGCACCGAAGTGGCGGCATGACGTCCAGCCGGGCTTCAGGATTTACTGAGCGCCTCTGATTTTTCCATACACTTCGTCATCGCTTCTATTACCGCAGCGCGGAAGCCACGTTCTTCCAGAACGCGTACGGCTTCAATTGTCGTTCCGCCAGGCGAGCACACCATATCTTTCAGTTCGCCGGGATGCTTTCCGGTTTCGAGTACCATTTTCGCCGACCCCATGACGGCCTGCGCGGCGAATTTATAAGCCTGAGCGCGAGGCATACCGCCAAGAACGGCTGCGTCCGCCATCGCCTCGATAAACATAAAGACATAGGCCGGCGAAGATCCGCTCACGCCAACCACCGGATGGATCATCGGCTCAGCAATCACTTCCGCCTCGCCAAAGCAGCGGAAAATATTCAGGACATCAGCCGTATCTTCCGGTGTGACCAGCGCGTTGGGCGTGACGGAGGTCATTCCTGCGTTGACCAGCGACGGCGTATTCGGCATAGCGCGAATGATTTTACGGTCGTGTCCCAGCGCGCGCGCAAGCTGATCAAGCGTTACGCCTGCGGCGATAGAGACCACCAGCGAGTCTTTGTTCAGGCTGGAGGAGATTTCACTGAGCACTTTCACCATAATGCCCGGTTTTACCGCGCCGAAAACGATATCCGCGACCTGAGCGACCTCCTGCGCGCTTTGCGCCGCATTAATGCCGTACTGGTCATGCAGGGCGGCAACTTTATCGGGGGAGGGGGTGTAGACCCAGATCTGACCGGGAAGTACCTGACCGCTGGCAATCAGTCCGCCAAGAATAGCCTTGCCCATATTACCGCAGCCAATAAAACCGATTTTCTTCTCCATCTCGTCACTCCCTATGTTTGTGTGTTATGGGGAATGGTTAGCTTAACGCGGATTGAAAACGGGCAGAAGGAGAAACAGCACTTTGATGAAAGACAAAAGCGCGAGACAATAAAAGATTGTATACCGTACGGGAGACATTATGACCATCTGGGTGGATGCGGATGCGTGTCCGAATGTCATTAAAGAAATTTTGTACCGCGCCGCCGAGCGGATGCAGTTGCCGCTTATTCTGGTTGCCAATCAGGCCTTGCGCGTGCCGCCTTCGCGTTTTATCCGCACGCTTCGCGTGGCCGCCGGGTTTGACGTGGCGGATAACGAAATCGTGCGTCAATGCGAAGCGGGCGATCTGGTGATTACCGCGGATATTCCGCTGGCGGCTGAAGTGCTGGAAAAAGGCGCTGCGGCTCTTAATCCCCGGGGAGAACGCTATAGCGACGCCACGATTCGCGAACGTCTGACGATGCGTGACTTTATGGACACGCTACGCGCCAGCGGCGTACAAACGGGGGGGCCAAACACTCTCTCGCCGCGCGATCGTCAGCATTTTGCCGCCGAGCTGGATAAGTGGTGGCTGGAAAGCCAGCGTAAAAAATAAATCCTGTAATGAAAAATTTACAGTTTATTCATTTCTGATTCTTGCTATAGTACTAATATTGTGACTTTAGTACCTTTGTGTAAATTATTATTTACATTTATGCGTTGTACTAGTTAGATGATATGATTATAACATTGCTGATATCAAATCCTGCGTATGCGCAGTTCCTGGGGGAACGCCTGCTATGATGCAACCTCTTTATCTTGTTGGCCCGCGGGGCTGTGGGAAAACCACCATCGGTATGGCGCTGGCGCAGGCAACCGGTTTCCGGTTTGCAGATACCGACCGCTGGCTGCAATCGCACGTGCAGATGAGCGTCGCTGATATCGTTGAAAAAGAAGGCTGGGGAGGGTTCCGCGCCCGGGAAACCGCGGCCCTGGAGGCGGTAAGCGCGCCTTCGACTGTCGTGGCGACAGGGGGCGGTATTATTCTCACGGAGTATAACCGACGTTATATGCACCGTGTTGGCGTAGTGATTTATCTGTGCGCGCCGGTATCCACGCTGGTTAACCGGCTTGAGGCTGAACCTGAAGCGGATCTGCGCCCGACCCTCACCGGCAAGCCGTTGAGCGAAGAGGTTCGGGAAGTGCTTGAGCAGCGTGACGCGTTGTATCGCGAAACGGCACATTACATTATTGACGCGACGAAAACGCCGGCCCAGGTCGTTTCTGAAATTATTGCGGCGCTGCCGCCCTCGACGCAACGGTTACAGGGAGATGTCTATACTTAACGCTCACCCAGAATAAAGGAAACGCTATGCCAACCAGACCACCTTATCCGCGGGAAGCTTATATCGTCACCATTGAAAAAGGCACGCCGGGCCAGACGGTGACGTGGTATCAGCTACGGGCTGATCATCCGAAACCTGATTCGCTCATCAGCGAGCATCCGACCGCAGAAGAAGCGATGGATGCGAAAAAACGTTACGAAGATCCGGATAAATCATAGACGCATGAACCACTCGGAAGGGATTCTGAGTACCCCTAAATTGTATCTCCATCACATTCTTGAAACATTTATACTGGCAACTAAAACCGTAAATTAAGCGATAACAATACAATATTGGAGTTATTTGGAATCTTTACACAATACGTTGCTCATCTGCTGCTACGCTTTCTGAGATTTGTAGGGCAGGTAGCGCGGTGAGCGTGTGAATATTTGCCCGGGAATTACGACGAAGTAATAAGGTGGAATAAAAATGAGTGCGTCGTTGGCAATCCTCACAATCGGCGTTGTGCCAATGAGCGAAGTGTTACCGCTTCTGACGGAATACATCGACGAACAACACATCACCCATCATAGCCTGCTGGGAAAAATGAGCCGGGAAGACGTTATGGCGGATTACGCTGTAGAGCCTGGCGACGATCCGCTTTTGACGTTGCTGAATGATAACCAGATAGCCCATGTTTCCCGCCAGAAAGTGGAGCGAGATTTACAGAGCGTTGTCGAGGTGCTGGATAACCAGGGTTACGATGTCATTATACTGATGAGCACCGCGGCGATTAAAAGTATGGCAGCCCGTAATTCTATTTTGCTTGAACCGCTGCGTATTATTCCACCGCTTGTCGCCTCTATTGTGGATGGGCATCAGGTGGGCGTGATTGTGCCTGTTGCAGAACTTCTGGCGGCCCAGGAGAAAAAATGGCAGGTATTGCAAATGCCGCCGGTGTATTCGCTGGCGAATCCGGTTCACGGTTCTGAGCAACAGTTAATTGATGCCGGGCAGGCGCTACTGGATCAAGGCGCGGACGTCATTATGCTGGATTGTCTGGGTTTTCATCAGCGTCATCGGGATATTTTACAGCAGGCGCTGGATGTGCCGGTTTTACTCTCTAATGTTTTGATTGCGCGGTTAGCTTCAGAACTGCTTGTCTAATTTTACGTGACAGGCCGAACGTCAGGACTCTATATTGGATGTTAATTTAATAATGAGACGGGGCCTGATTATGCTACAAAGCAATGAATACTTTTCCGGGAAAGTGAAGTCTATTGGATTTACCAGCAGTAGCACCGGCCGGGCCAGCGTTGGTGTGATGGCGGAAGGGGAGTATACCTTTGGCACCGCCGAACCCGAAGAGATGACGGTTGTGAGCGGCGCGTTGAAGGTACTGTTGCCGGGAACTGTCGAATGGAAAGTGTATACAGCCGGTGAGGTGTTTAACGTGCCTGGCCACAGCGAGTTTCATCTCCAGGTTGCTGAGCCCACCTCGTATCTGTGCCGCTATTTGTAACGGTGAGTCCCCTCTCCGGCGGAGAGGGGCCCTCTGGTTAGCGCTGCGCTTCGCCGCCTAATCCTTCCACCAGGCTTTGAATCAGCGCCGCCAGCTCGCCGGTCATCAGGATAAAGTCCGCGTCAAAACGTTGGGCAAAATCTTCCCGGTCGATATCTTCGTTCTGATCGCGCAGCTCATCGCAGAATTTCAGACGCTTAATGGAGCCGTCGTCGCACATGACGAATTGAATACGCTGCTGCCAGTCGAGCGCCAGCTTCGTGACCACTTTACCCGCTTCAATATGAACGGCGATCTCGTCGCTGACCAGATCCTGCTTTTTCGCGCGGATCACGCCGCCATCTTCCAGCATCGCTTTCAATTCGGCTTCGTCCAGCAACTGGAAACCCTGAGCGACCGTACCGGAGCGCACCCACTCGGTGAGCGTCAGCTCAATCGGATTTTCCAGCGCCAGCGGGACGACCGGCAGCGAGCCAAGACTTTTACGCAGTAGCGCCAAAGTATCTTCCGCTTTTTTCGCGCTGGCGCAGTCAACCATAATCAGGCCGTTAACGGTATCAATCCACATCATTGTCTGACTGAAGCGGCTAAACGCGCGCGGCAGCAACGAATGCAACACTTCATCCTTCAGGGAATCTTTTTCCGTCTTCTTCAGCTTGCGTCCCTGATCGGCTTCCAGTTTCTGGATTTTCGCCTCCAGAGCCTGTTTGATCACTGGCGATGGCAGGATTTTCTCTTCTTTGCGCGCGCAAATAATAATTTGGCCATTGGCGGTGTGCGTTAACGCATCGCTGTGAGAGCCCATCGGCGGAACCCAGCCCATTTTGGCCATATCCTGGCTACCGCATGGGGTAAACGTCATTGAGGCGAGCTGTTTCTCCATCTCTTCGGCGCGTAATGTAATATCGCGGCTAAGACGGTAAACCATTAAATTTTTGAACCACAGCATGATAATTTCCACGGCCTTGTCGTTAAATCCAGGCGGTATAGTAACGAATTGTCGGCAGGCTTGCATTGCCAATCAGAACGGTGAATTCTACCCTGTTGATATTCCCAAAAAATGAGGAGCGGTATGTGCGTATTGGTATCGATTTAGGCGGCACAAAAACGGAAGTCATTGCGCTTGATGATGCAGGAGAGCAGCGGTTTCGCCATCGTCTGCCTACGCCGCGGGAGGATTATCAGCAAACGATAGAAACCATCGCTACGCTGGTCGACATGGCGGAACAGGCGACCGGCCAGACCGGTAGCGTTGGCATTGGCATTCCCGGTTCTCTCTCGCCTTACACCGGCGTGGTAAAAAACGCTAACTCTACGTGGCTTAACGGCCAGCCGTTCGATAGCGATGTGAGCCGTCGTCTGAAGCGTGAAGTGCGGTTAGCCAACGATGCCAATTGCCTGGCGGTATCAGAGGCGGTAGATGGCGCGGCGGCGGGGGCGCAAACGGTATTTGCGGTGATTATCGGTACCGGGTGTGGCGCGGGCGTAGCGCTAAATGGCCGGGCGCACATCGGCGGCAACGGTACGGCAGGTGAATGGGGTCACAATCCGTTGCCGTGGATGGATGACGATGAGTTGCGTTACCGCGAAGAAATTCCCTGTTATTGCGGTAAACAAGGCTGTATCGAAACCTTTATTTCCGGTACGGGATTCGCCACGGATTACCAGCGTTTGAGCGGTAAAACGCTAAAAGGCGATGAGATTATTCGTCTGGTCGACGCGCAGGACGCCGTGGCGGAACTGGCGTTAAGCCGTTATGAGCTACGGCTGGCGAAAGCATTATCTCATGTCGTGAATATTCTGGATCCGGATGTCATTGTGCTGGGCGGCGGTATGAGCAATGTTGAGCGCCTGTACAAGACGGTTCCGTCGCTGATGAAATCGTTTGTTTTTGGCGGCGAGTGCGAGACGCCGGTACGTAAGGCGCGGCATGGCGATTCAAGCGGCGTGCGCGGCGCGGCCTGGCTGTGGCCGCTGGCGTAATGTTTTTAGCCGGATGGCGCGTCATCCGGCAACCGGCGTGACCGATGGCTGCTTGTGTTTTAGACGTCCGTATACCAGCAACGACGACATGGCGGCAAACGAGAGCAGGGCGGCGGGAAGCGCCACATAGTGGTACGCAAAACCTAGCGTCAGCATCAGCCCGCCGCACCAGGCGCCAATTGCGCTACCGAGATTAAACGCGATTTGCCCTCCCGCCGCGCCCAGCAGTTCGCCGCCTTTGGCGTTTTGCAGCAGCAGGATTTGCAGCGGCGCAGAGAGCGCAAACAGACCAGCGCAGCAGATAAACGCGAAAGTCAGCGATGCCGTTTTGTATCCGCTGAAGAAAAAGAGCGCCATGAGAGAGAGCACGATAACGAGGTCAGTCACTACCGCGATGCGCAGCGGCGTATATCTGCCGGAGAGTTTGCCGCTTAACAGATTGCCTAACACCATCCCCAGCCCGACCAGCATCATAATAAACGTCATGCTCGTCTCCGAAAAACCGGAGATGTACATCATAAATGGCTTGATATAGCCGAACCAGGCAAAAACGCCCGCATTGCCGAACATCGTGGCGGCGAAAATGAGCCACGGCGCAGGACTACGCAAGAAGTGGAACTGCTCGCGCAGGCTGCCTTGGGCTTTGTCACGGATATCCGGCACCCAGAAGAAAATCGCGGTGAGCACGGCGATGTTGAAAACCGCGATCAATAAAAAGGTGTAGCGCCAGCTAAATTCCTGGCTCAGGTAAGTGCCGACCGGAATGCCCACCAGATTCGCCACCGTCATCCCTGAAACCATACCCGCGACGGCGGCGGTGACTTTCCCGGGGCGGATAATCTTTGACAGGACAATGGCGCCGACGCCAAAAAAGGCGCCGTGCGGAAAGCCGGAAACCAGTCTGCCGACGGCGAGCATCAGATATGACGAGGAAAAGGTAAATATGGCATTGCCCATCACGCACAGCGTGACCAGAAACAGCAGTATATGTTTAAGCGAAAAGCGGCTGGAAAAGAGCGCCATAACAGGCGCGCCCAGCACGACGCCGAAGGCGTAAAACGAGATCATATGCCCGGCGGCGGGAATTGTTATCCCGACATCGCGTGCCAGCTCCGTCAGCACGCCCATAATGCCAAACTCGGCCATCCCCAGTCCGAACGTACCCAGCGCCAAAGAAAAAATAACTTTTTTCATACCACCTGCCGAAAATAAAGGCGCATGTTGCGCGCTGTGGCTGTGAATTGTCACAGCCAATCAACGTATAGCTTGCGGATAAGCGCGAGGTAATACCATTCCTTATCCGTCTTTGTGTATTCATTATTATGCTATGTCATGACGGTATGCTGTGCGCAGGATGACACTCGCGTTACTCCACAGCAAACGCTTTGTCCAGTTTGCTATAACCAAGCCCATTGATTTTTTTTCACTTTTATCTGCACAGGGATACGTTCTTTCATGGCTTCCACGTGGCTAATCACACCGATGGTCTTCCCGTTGGCATTCAGCGCGTCGAGCGCATCCAGCGCGGCGTCCAGCGTTTCGCTATCAAGCGTGCCGAAGCCTTCGTCGAGGAACAAAGAATCAATGCGCGTTTTATGGCTGACCAAATCTGATAACGCCAGCGCCAGCGCCAGGCTGACCAGGAAACTTTCGCCGCCTGATAACGTTCGCGTATCGCGCACGGCGTCGGCCTGCCAGGTATCGACAACCTCCAGTTCCAGCGCGTCGCTGGCTTTGCGCTGCAATAAATAGCGGCCATGCAGGCGGGTGAGCTGATGATTCGCCAGCCAGACCAGATTATCCAGCGTCAGTCCCTGGGCGAATTTGCGGAACTTATCACCTTCTTTAGAGCCGATCAGAGCATTGAGATAGCCCCAGTCTTCCACTTGCTGAGAGGCTTGTTTCATTTCCGCCATCAGCGCCCGTTGGCGCTGCCGATTATCTGCATCCTGTTTAATTTGCTGGCGGATTTCCCCCTGGCGTGTCGTGTTTTCACGCAGTTGTTGCGCCAACTGCGCCAGCCGCTGCGCGAGCTGCTCCGCCGTACACGTTGGGTCCAGACCGGCGGGCGGCTGTTGCTGATGGTCAGCCAGCGCCTGCGCGGACTGCGCGCTTAACGCCTTCGCTTGTTGTAGCTGACTTTCCAGCGTTTGTTGTTGTTTTTCCAGACGGGTCACGGTCTCTTCATCCAGCAACGCCGCCAGGAACGTTGCCTGGCTGTCAAACGGGCTATTTTTTAACGCCGCATCAAAGTGCGCTATCGCCTCGGCGGCGCGCTGCTGCTCCTGCGTCGTTTGTTCCTGCAGGGTTTGCAACTGGCTTTGTAATGACACGCACTCATCATGCGCCTGCCGCCAGTTATCCAGCGGCACGTCGTCGTCGGAATCCGCGGTATCCGTTTGCGGTAGCGTCTCCAGCAACGGGGCAAGCCTGTCGATCTGCATTTGCAAATCCGCGAACTCTGTCTGACGCTGTTGCCATATTTTCGCTTCGTCGGCGCGCTCATTCAGCCACGAAGCCTCGTCTTCTGGCGCAGGAAGGGAAAGCGTATACTGCGCCAAATCAGCCGTCAGCGACGCCTGACGCGGCGCAATCTGCGCGGTAAAGCGCGCTACCTGTTCAGTATGCGCCGCGATTTGCGTTTGTAGAGCATGACGCTGGCTGAGCTGATCCAACTGTTGCTCATGCTCTTCCGCGGCGGTCAGCCAGCCCGCGAGGTCTTCTTGCGGCTGGAGCTGAACGCCCAGCGTAGCGCACAGCGTTTGCCATTCCTCAGTAAGCGCTTGCTCCTCCTGCAACAACGACTGCGCCTCGCTTTCATCCCGCTGTAATTGTTGCGTTAAGGCATCTAACTGTCCTCGCAGCGCCGCGCCTTCTTCCGCCAGCGTTTTGACCTCTTTTTCCAGCGCGTCGCGGCGGGTTTGATTCGCGCTCAGTTCCAGCGCCTGATAGGCGGCGATGGCGGGGTGCGTCGTCGAGCCGCAAAGCGGACACGGCTGGCCGGACTGTAAGTGCGCCCGCTGGCTTTCCAGATCTTTGATGCGCGCCTCCTGCTCGCAAATAGTGCGAACGTCCGCAAGCTCCTGCGCTTTAGTCTTATAACTCAAACGCTTATCCGCCAGACGTTGGGTGTATTGCGCCTGCTCCTGATGATGACGCGCGATAGCTGCCTGTAGCTGCGCCTGACGCTTTTGTTTCGGGAGAATTTGCCCCTGAAGCGCGGCGAGACGATGGCGTAGCGGACGCTGCCGAGTATGCAATGCTCTGGCTTCCGCCAGCGCCTGTGGCGTGAGGTCGAGCGTGAGCGGCGGTAGCGCATCACGCTGACGCGTATCGCTCAGCAACTGCTGTTGCCATTGGCTCAGTTGCGCCCGATCGTGGGATTGTTGTGTTAATAATGCTCGCCACCCCGCCAGTTCGCTGCGCCAGACGCGGATGCCGTCGTGTTCCGCCAGCCATGTCTTCAACCGCTGCCCTGTGGCGTTCAGTTGCGTGAATTGTCGATGCGCGCAGGCGCGGATACGCTGGCGCAGACGATACGCGCTTTGTAAGCGAGCATTCACTTCATCACTGTGCTGGCGAACACGCTCAACGGCGCGGGTTTGTTCCTGAATGCGCTCCCAATGCGGGCGCAACTGGCGAGCAGGTTGCGCCAGAGTCAACGCCGCGAGCTGCGGCTGCGCTTTTTCTCGCGCCTCTTGTGCCGCGTACATCGCCTGCTGTCGGGCGTGTAATTCAGTGTGGAGCTCGTTTTTTCGGGTCAGCCAGTGAAGGTGCTGCTGCTGTCCCTGCTGGCTGGCCAGCAGGCGTTTCTCTTCGTCAGTAAGCGCCTGCAAACTGGCTTCCAGTTGCTGTAACTGTTCGTCCGCCAATAGGGCGACGCCGCTGGCCTGCGCTTGTAACTTTTCCAGTTCGAGACGGGCTGATTTATGTTTTTCAAATACCTGTGCGGAGATCTGCCCGTAAATCTCAGTGCCGGTGAGCTCCTCCAGAAGCTCTGCGCGCTCTTTCGCTTTGGCGTTAAGAAAGGCGGCGAACTGCCCCTGTGATAACAACATCGAACGGGTGAAGCGCCCGTAGTCCAGCCCGGTCAACGTGGCGATCATCTCCAGTTTATCCTTTACCTTATCGGCAAAGATCTTTCCGTCTGAACACCGCGCCAGCTCCACGCGTGGGGCCTGGAGATTGCCGTCAGGCTGATTTCGGGCTCGGTTCTGGCTCCAGAACGCGCGCCAGGCTTCGCCTTTTACCTCAAACTCCACTTCGGCCAGACATTCCGCCGTATCGCGCGTCATCAAATCGTTTTGCGATTGCGATACCGTATTCAGGCGCGGCGTTTCGTGGTACAGCGCCAGGCAGATGGCGTCAAGCAAGGTGGTTTTTCCCGCGCCGGTCGGGCCGGTAATGGCGAATAACCCGTTACTGGCAAACGGTTCGGCGGTAAAGTCGACCTTCCATTCTCCTTTCAGCGAGTTCAGGTTTTTCAGACGCAAACTGAGAATTTTCATGCCTCGTGCTCCTCATTCAACGCGTAGAGCGTGCTGGAAAAGAGCTGATTCAGGCGCTCGCGCTGCGGGGTATCTAACGCTTCCAGCGCCAGACGCCGCGCAAAAACCTCTTCCACGCAAAGCTCGCTTAATGTTTCCCGCCGCTCGTTCGCCAGCGAGCGCTCACGCTGTTCGCGGCTACGGCGCACCAGTAATACCTCTACGGGGAGTGACTCCGTTAATGTCTGTATTCTGCGTTGGATATCGTGCAGATAATCATCGGTGGTGATTTCAATATCCAACCAGACGGGGGGCGATTGCTCAACGCCGCGCCACTGCTCAAGCTGTTCGGTAATTGATGCCAGGTCGCCTTTTAAAACCGCCAACGGTTGAGTCACGGGGACAGCCAGACTTTCGGTGCTTTGCCATTTCCCCTGGTCGAAGGTCACCAGATGCACGCATTTGCTTTTGCCGTACTCATCAAAGCTGAGGGCGATGGGCGAGCCGCAATAGCGGATATGCTCCGTGCCGCCGGCACATTGCGCGCGGTGAATGTGTCCTAATGCGATATAATCTGTGGGGGGGAAATGCTGCGCCGGAAAGGCATCCAGCGTACCGATATAAATGTCGCGAACCGCATCGCTTTTGCTGGCGCCGACGGCGGTTAAATGTCCCGTCGCGATAACCGGCAGCTTTCGTTCGCCGCGTAGCTGGCACGCTTCCTGATACTGCTGTTGATAATAATCGGCAATCGCATGAAGAAGTTGCTGCTGTTTCTCGCTGCCGGATAACCCCGCCTGACTGGTAATAATGTCGCGCGGGCGCAAAAAGGGAATGGGGCACAGTACGGCGCCCGGAGAACCGTCGCGACGATGAAGTAGCCGCGGCGCATAGCCCGCGCTGGCGATCACGGTTGTATTGAGAAACGCCAGAATGTCGCGCGACTCGTTTAGCGTGGCGACGGAATCATGATTACCGGCCAGCACCACCAGATGACAGCCCGTTTGCTGTAAATTAACGACGAAACGGTTATAAAGTTCTCGGGCATAGCTTGGCGGCGAACCGGTATCAAAAATATCGCCAGCAACAATAATGGCATCCACCTGATGGGCCTGCGCGGTCTCCAGCAGCCAGTCCAGAAAAGCCTGATGCTCCGCGGCGCGGCTTTTACTGTAGAAGTTTTGTCCCAGATGCCAGTCAGAGGTGTGGAGGATGCGCATAATTGTTCCATGCAAAAAAAGCGTGAACGGGATTATACACGTCATCCCCTCCATTTTTGGGCGCAATTTACCGCCGGTACACGGTAATGCACGGTTTCACCGGTGTCATAAATCATCAACATGCTGTCAATGCCGCCTTTTTTTTTCATAAATCTGTCATAAATCTGACGCATAATGGCGCGGCATTGATAACTAACGACTAACAGGGCAAATTATGGCGAGACGTATTCTGGTCGTAGAAGATGAGGCGCCGATCCGTGAAATGGTGTGCTTCGTGCTCGAACAAAATGGCTTTCAGCCCGTAGAAGCCGAAGATTATGACAGTGCGGTGAATAAACTTAATGAACCCTGGCCGGATCTCATCCTTCTTGACTGGATGTTGCCCGGCGGGTCAGGGTTACAGTTTATTAAACATCTCAAACGTGAGGCCATGACCCGGGATATTCCTGTGGTTATGCTGACCGCGAGAGGTGAGGAAGAAGATCGTGTGCGCGGGCTGGAAACCGGCGCTGACGATTACATTACCAAGCCGTTTTCCCCCAAGGAGTTGGTGGCGCGCATTAAAGCCGTTATGCGGCGTATCTCGCCGATGGCGGTCGAAGAGGTGATCGAGATGCAGGGACTGAGCCTTGATCCTGGCTCTCACCGCGTGATGACCGGCGACAGCCCGCTGGATATGGGGCCGACCGAATTTAAATTACTCCATTTCTTTATGACGCACCCGGAACGGGTTTACAGCCGCGAACAGCTGCTCAATCATGTCTGGGGCACCAATGTGTACGTTGAAGACCGGACGGTCGACGTGCATATTCGCCGTTTGCGTAAGGCGCTGGAGCACAGCGGCCACGACCGGATGGTGCAAACGGTACGCGGGACAGGGTATCGTTTTTCGACCCGCTTTTAATGCCTTTTCCGCCAGTTGATCACAGGTTTCTGGCGGAGAAGGCTTTCCATTCTTGAGGGAGTATGACGCGTGCTGGAACGGCTGTCATGGAAAAGGCTGGTGCTGGAGCTGGTGCTCTGTTGCATCCCCGCGCTTATCCTTAGCGCTTTTTTTGGTTATCTGCCGTGGTTTTTACTGGCGGCGGTGACGGGACTGCTTGTCTGGCATTTCTGGAATTTATTACGCCTCTCCTGGTGGCTTTGGGTCGACAGAAGTATGACGCCGCCGCCGGGACGGGGAAGTTGGGAACCGCTGTTATACGGTTTACACCAGATGCAGTTGCGAAATAAGAAGCGTCGCCGCGAGCTGGGGAACCTGATTAAACGTTTTCGCAGCGGCGCGGAGTCGCTGCCTGATGCCGTGGTACTGACCACAGAAGAGGGCGGCATTTTTTGGTGTAACGGTTTGGCGCAACAGATACTGGGGCTACGCTGGCCGGATGACAACGGGCAGAATATTCTCAATCTACTGCGTTATCCGGAGTTTACCCAGTATTTAAAAACGCGTGATTTCACCCGTCCGCTTCATTTGGTGCTCAATACCGGGCGGCACCTGGAGATCCGCGTCATGCCTTATACCGATAAACAACTCCTGATGGTGGCGCGCGATGTGACGCAAATGCATCAGCTTGAAGGCGCCAGACGTAACTTTTTCGCCAACGTTAGCCATGAGTTGCGTACGCCCTTGACGGTATTGCAAGGCTATCTGGAAATGATGCAGGAACAGGCGCTGGAAGGGGCGACGCGAGAGAAAGCGCTGCATACGATGCGCGAGCAAACGTATCGTATGGAAGGGCTGGTAAAACAACTGCTTACGCTGTCTAAAATTGAGGCGGCCCCGGCGCTGTTATTAAATGAAAAAGTGGATGTACCGATGATGCTGCGGGTCGTGGAGCGTGAAGCGCAGACGCTCAGCCAGCAGAAACATACCTTTACGTTTGAGGTCGACGATAGTCTTAGCGTTCTGGGCAACGAAGAGCAGCTACGTAGCGCGATCTCAAACCTGGTGTATAACGCGGTAAACCATACGCCGGCGGGAACGCATATTACGGTGAGCTGGCGACGTGTCGCGCATGGCGCTGAATTTTGCATTCAAGATAACGGTCCGGGGATTGCTGCCGAGCATATTCCTCGTCTGACCGAACGCTTCTACCGCGTCGATAAAGCGCGTTCGCGGCAAACGGGCGGCAGCGGCCTGGGATTGGCGATTGTGAAACATGCGTTGAATCACCATGAAAGCCGCCTTGAAATCGACAGTTCGCCTGGCAAAGGAACGCGATTTAGCTTTGTACTGCCGGAACGTTTAATTGCCAAAAATAGCGATTAATTGCCTTTCGTAAGTATAACTTTCCATAAGCCAGCGGATGCTGGCTTATTTTCTTTGCAGTTAAGACGGGCTCGTTGAAACATTCAACGTTTGGTGATTTTTTGTTCGCATGATTAGCCATAACTTTTTCATGAGAATGGTGTTTTATTCTGGTTGTAAATTTCATATCGCTATATTCATCTGGTTTTTAGATCCCACCTTGCTTTAAAACGTTATAAGCGTTTAAATTGCGCTTCAGGTGCTGTCATTACGACTGCATTTGCGCGGTAAATCGAAAAACAATTCTTCGCCGCATCGGTCCGGGAGCTTTTCCCGCTGAAATTGATAAAAAACGCCGCTTTATAATCCTCCGGGAAAGGCAAAAATTTTAATGTTTACAACATCACCATCCACAGGCAGTAAGACTTTATGACCCATCAGTTAAAATCGCGCGATATCATCGCCCTGGGCTTTATGACATTTGCGCTGTTCGTTGGCGCAGGCAATATTATCTTTCCTCCTATGGTCGGTTTGCAGGCGGGTGAACACGTCTGGACAGCCGCTATTGGCTTTCTGATTACCGCCGTAGGGCTACCGGTTCTTACTGTTGTGGCGCTGGCGAAAGTCGGCGGCGGCGTAGACAGCCTCAGTACGCCGATTGGTAAAGTGGCGGGACTCCTGCTGGCGACCGTTTGCTATCTGGCCGTCGGGCCGTTATTTGCGACGCCGCGTACCGCGACGGTGTCGTTTGAGGTCGGTATCGCTCCGTTGACTGGCGATTCTGCAATGCCGTTGCTGATTTACAGCGTGGTCTATTTCGCTATCGTTATTCTGGTTTCCCTCTATCCGGGTAAGCTGCTGGATACGGTAGGGAATTTCCTGGCGCCGTTGAAAATTATTGCGCTGGTCATCCTGTCCGTCGCGGCTATCGTTTGGCCTGCCGGTCCAATCAGCAACGCCCTGGACGCTTATCAGAATGCGGCCTTTTCTAACGGATTTGTGAACGGCTATCTGACGATGGATACGCTGGGCGCGATGGTGTTTGGTATCGTTATTGTGAACGCGGCGCGTTCTCGCGGCGTGACCGAAGCGCGCCTGTTGACGCGTTACACGGTCTGGGCCGGCCTGATGGCGGGCGTGGGGCTGACGCTGCTTTACCTTGCCTTGTTCCGCTTAGGTTCTGACAGCGCGACGCTGGTCGATCAGTCAGCGAACGGCGCGGCGATTCTTCATGCCTACGTTCAGCATACCTTTGGCGGCGCGGGAAGCTTCCTGCTGGCGGCGCTGATCTTTATCGCGTGTCTGGTGACGGCGGTGGGGCTGACCTGCGCCTGCGCTGAGTTTTTCGCGCAGTATATTCCGCTGTCTTACCGCACGCTGGTCTTTATTCTCGGCGGCTTCTCTATGGTGGTGTCAAACCTCGGACTGAGCCATCTGATTCAAATCTCCATTCCGGTGCTGACGGCTATCTATCCGCCGTGTATCGCACTGGTTGTATTAAGTTTTACCCGCTCATGGTGGCATAATTCCACCCGTATCATCGCGCCGGCCATGTTTATCAGTCTGCTTTTTGGTATCCTTGACGGCATCAAAGCATCTGCCTTCGGCGATATGCTGCCAGCCTGGAGTCAGCGTTTGCCGCTGGCGGAACAGGGACTGGCTTGGTTGATGCCAACGGTGGTGATGGTGATCCTGGCGATTATCTGGGATCGCGCGGCGGGTCGGCAGGTGACCTCCAGCGCTCACTAAAATCGCTGACATATGTGTACACCACGGGGCTTAACGCCCCGTGGTTTTTTATTGTGTTGATAGGTCAGAAATTGATGGAAAGCAATAATAAGCTAAAGCGTGGGCTGAGCACCCGGCACATTCGCTTTATGGCATTAGGTTCGGCAATCGGCACCGGCCTGTTTTACGGCTCGGCGGACGCCATCAAAATGGCGGGGCCGAGCGTGCTGTTGGCCTATATTATTGGCGGGGTCGCGGCATATATCATTATGCGCGCATTGGGGGAAATGTCCGTTCACAACCCTGCCGCCAGCTCATTTTCGCGCTATGCGCAGGAAAACCTCGGCCCGCTTGCGGGCTACATTACCGGCTGGACCTACTGTTTTGAGATCCTGATCGTCGCCATTGCCGACGTGACCGCGTTCGGCATTTACATGGGAGTCTGGTTCCCCGCCGTGCCGCACTGGATTTGGGTACTTAGCGTGGTGCTGATCATTTGCGCCATCAACCTGATGAGCGTCAAGGTGTTCGGCGAGCTGGAGTTTTGGTTCTCCTTCTTCAAAGTCGCCACCATTATTATCATGATTGTCGCGGGTATCGGCATCATTGTGTGGGGAATTGGCAACGGCGGGCAGCCGACCGGCATTCATAACCTGTGGAGCAACGGCGGCTTCTTCAGCAATGGCTGGTTGGGAATGATCATGTCGCTGCAAATGGTGATGTTCGCTTACGGCGGGATTGAGATTATCGGTATCACCGCCGGGGAAGCGAAAGACCCGGAGAAATCCATTCCGCGCGCCATTAACTCAGTACCGATGCGTATCCTGGTATTTTATGTCGGCACGCTGTTCGTCATTATGTCTATCTATCCGTGGAATCAGGTCGGCACAAACGGCAGCCCATTTGTGCTGACGTTCCAGCATATGGGGATTACCTTTGCCGCCAGCATTCTGAACTTTGTGGTATTGACCGCCTCGCTTTCCGCTATCAACTCCGATGTGTTCGGCGTAGGCCGTATGCTGCATGGTATGGCGGAGCAGGGGAGCGCGCCGAAAGTCTTTGCCAAAACGTCACGCCGTGGTATTCCGTGGGTTACTGTGCTGGTGATGACGATTGCGCTGCTGTTTGCGGTTTACCTGAACTACATCATGCCGGAAAACGTCTTCCTGGTGATTGCCTCGCTGGCGACGTTTGCGACGGTATGGGTATGGATCATGATCCTGCTGTCACAAATCGCCTTCCGCCGTCGTTTACCGCCGGAAGAGGTAAAAGCGCTGAAGTTTAAGGTGCCGGGCGGTGTCGTAACGACGATAGCGGGTCTGATTTTCCTGGTCTTCATTATTGCGCTTATCGGCTACCATCCGGATACCCGCATCTCACTGTATGTGGGCTTCGCCTGGATAGTTCTGCTGTTGATTGGCTGGATATTTAAACGCCGTCGCGACCGTCAATTGGCGCAGGCGTAGTCGTTTTTCTCTGCCTTATCCGGTCTGCAGGCAACGGTAGACCGGATAAGCGGAGCCGCTTCTCCTCCTGGAGCCTCCTCCCCTAATAAACCCCTGGATGATGAGTTATCCTTTAAATCTCTGTGGCAAGGTGGCCCCATTTTCAGTAGAGGGGATACGAGATGTTGAATGCCTGGCACTTACCGGTTGCCCCATTTGTGAAGCAACATAACGATAAATTAACCATTACGCTGTGGCTGAGCGGAGAAAATCCGCCGTCTCGCGTGACGTTGCGCTCAGAATTCGATAATGAAGAAATCTCACTGGCGATGCGCAAACAGCGCCGCCAGCCGCAGCCGGGCGTGACGGCGTGGCGAGCGACGCTCAATATCGCGTTAGGGCAACCCCGTCGCCGTTACAGCTTTAAATTGCTTTGGCATGACCGCCAGCTTTGGTTTACGCCACAGGGATTTAGCCGTTTTCCGCCTGCGCGTCTGGAACAATTTGCGGTTGATGTGCCGGATAGCGGCCCGCAGTGGGTCGCCGATCAAATTTTTTATCAGATCTTCCCGGATCGTTTTGCCCGCAGCCAGTCTCGTGAAGCTGGGCAGGATAAGGTGTATTACCACCATGCTGCCGGTCACGACATCGTGCGTAAAGAGTGGGATGAACCGCTCACCCCCCAGGCGGGCGGTTCCACCTTTTACGGCGGCTGTCTGGATGGCATTTGTGAGAAGCTGCCGTATCTGAAAAAACTGGGCGTCACAGCGCTATATCTGAATCCGGTATTTACCGCGCCGAGCGTCCATAAGTACGATACGGAAGATTATCGCCATGTCGATCCGCAATTTGGCGGCGATCGGGCGCTGCTACGCCTGCGGCGTAAAACCCAGGTGCAGGGCATGAGGCTGGTGCTGGATGGCGTGTTTAATCATAGCGGCGACTCGCATGTGTGGTTTGACAGGCATAACCGCAGCACTGGCGGCGCGTGCCATCACCCGGACTCGCCGTGGCGCGACTGGTACTCCTTTTCACCACAAGGCGTGGCGCTGGACTGGCTGGGTTATCCGAGCCTGCCGAAACTCGATTATCAATCAGAAACGCTGGTCGATGAGATCTATCGCGGTGAGGACAGTATCGTTCGTCACTGGCTAAAGGCTCCGTGGAATATGGACGGCTGGCGGCTGGATGTCGTACATATGCTGGGCGAGGCGGGCGGGGCGCGTCATAATTTGCAGCACGTCGCCGGTATTACCCGGGCGGCAAAAGAGGCGCAGCCCGAAGCCTATATTGTGGGGGAACATTTCGGCGATGCGCGGCAGTGGCTACAGGCCGATGCGGAAGATGCCGCCATGAATTATCGCGGCTTCACCTTCCCGCTATGGGGATTTCTCGCCAATACTGATATCGCTTACGAACCACAGCATATTGATGCCCGGACCTGTATCGCGTGGATGGATAACTACCGCGCCGGGCTGTCACATCAGCAACAACTGCGCATGTTTAATCAACTCGACAGCCATGATACTGCGCGCTTTAAAACTCTGCTGGGTAAAGACGCGGCGCGCCTGCCGCTGGCGGTGGTCTGGCTGTTTACCTGGCCCGGCGTGCCATGTATTTATTACGGCGATGAAGTCGGCGTGGACGGCGCAAATGACCCCATGTGCCGCAAACCGTTCCCATGGGATGAACGCAAGCAGGACGGCAACTTGCTGGCGCTGTACCAGCGTATGGCGAAACTGCGCCAGAGCAGTCTGGCGCTGCGTCGTGGCGGATGCCAGGCGCTGTATGCCGAAGGTGACGTAGTGGTATTCGTGCGAGTTTATCAGCAGCAGCGGGCGCTGGTGGCGATTAACCGGGGCGAGGCCTGTGAAGTGGCGCTGGAAGCGTTGCCGTTGCTGAACGTGGCCGGATGGCAATGTAAAACGGGAAGCGGTGATATCCGCGAGGGAAGACTTAGTTTACCCGCGATTTCCGCGACGGTATGGATGAATCGTTGAGGCGAGGTGGTTCGTAACACCTTACGAATAAAAAAGGCTCGCATTCGCGAGCCTTTTATCAATGCACTGACTTACAGGCTGGAAATGTTCTCAGCCAGGTATTTAGCCACGCCGTCCGGAGAGGCGTTCATGCCTTCTTTGCCTTTTTCCCACTGCGCCGGGCAGACATCACCGTGCTCTTCGTGGAACTGCAGCGCGTCGACCATACGCAGCATTTCGTCGATATTACGACCCAGCGGCAGATCATTTACGACCTGGTGGCGAACAATACCGTTAGCGTCAATCAGGAAAGAGCCGCGCAGCGCAACGCCTTCGTCCGGGTGTTCGATACCGTAAGCTTTCTGAATTTCACGCTTCACGTCGGCGACCATTGCGTATTTCACCGGGCCAATGCCGCCTTTATCGACAGGGGTGTTACGCCATGCGTTGTGAACGAACTCAGAGTCGAAAGAAACGCCGACCACTTCAACGCCGCGCTTCTGGAATTCTTCATAACGTTTATCAAAGGCGATCAGCTCAGACGGGCAAACAAAAGTGAAGTCCATCGGCCAGAAGAACAGAACGGTCGTTTTACCATTGGTGTGCTGTTTGAAGTTGAATTTATCAACAATCTCACCGCTACCCAGTACCGCCGCAGCGGTGAAATCCGGGGCCTGACGAGTAACCAGTACCATAATAATTCTCCTGCAATATTAAGGGTTTTAGAACGCAACGCGGGCAGTATAGGGAGGGCGAAGCGACAAAACAATGCGGTCTTGACAATCAATGAGACAGCTTTTGCCTATCGATCGGGTCATTATAAATCGTAATGATGACCCTTTTATGACAGCGAACGATCTTTCTGCCAACGGCGGATCTGACGCACGCCCTCGCTATCAGGCCGTCACAGCGCTTTGCGGGCGGCCTGTGCCATCATACGCGGATAAAAATGCCAGAAGCGCTCTTCTAACGCGTCGTAGTGCGCGTCCAGATCGTACCAGGAATCACGCAAGGCATCCAGCCGGGGACGGCGATTCGCCATGCCATTCAGCACGTTTTGAATGAAATCCATATCGCGATACCGCTCTAACCATTTTTCTGACCAAAGATAATCATTCAGGTTGACAAAGCGCGGCGGGGAGTCGGGCAGAATCGTCGCGACCTGCGCATGGGCGTAGCCGACAAACGCCTGAAGTGGAAAATCAGGGGAGATTTGCGTCCAGTGGCGCGATAAAAAATGATCCCACATGACGTCCAGCGTAATGGGCGCCACGCGCCGCGTTTCATGGCGGAACCACTCTCGCGCCTCACGAACTTCCGGCAGGTTGTCGGTCATGACGTCAATACGCCGATGCATATAAATACCCTCTACCACGTCAGGAGGATAATGCGTTGCCGGGTTACCGCGGACAAAATCGGCCAGAAGATTACCGGAAAGCGAGCTGTCGGCAAGGTGCGCCAGATGCAGGTGAGCAAGAAAATTCATTATTGATTCTCTGTCCAAAAAGCGGGTAACGGTTGCAGCGGGAACGCCCCGGCACTAGACTACCCGCCTCTTATTTTAGTCTGAGTCAGAGTCATGCGCGTTACCGATTTTTCCTTTGAACTACCCGAATCCCTGATTGCCCACTACCCACAGCCGGAACGCAGTCGCTGCCGTTTGCTGTCATTAGAGGGGCCGACGGGCGCGCTGACGCACGGTACTTTCACCGATCTGCTCGATAAGCTCAACCCTGGCGATTTGCTGGTCTTCAATAATACCCGCGTGATCCCGGCGCGGCTCTTTGGCCGTAAAGCCAGCGGCGGCAAGATAGAAGTGCTGGTCGAACGTATGCTCGATGATAAACGCATCCTGGCGCATATTCGCGCTTCTAAAGCGCCAAAACCGGGCACGGAACTGCTACTGGGCGACGACGAAAGTATCCACGCGACCATGACCGCGCGTCACGGCGCTCTGTTTGAAGTTGAGTTTAATGACCCGCGTCCGGTGCTGGATATTCTTAACGCCATCGGCCATATGCCGTTGCCGCCGTATATCGACCGTCCGGACGAGGACGCCGATCGCGAACTGTACCAGACGGTCTACAGTGAAAAACCGGGCGCCGTCGCCGCGCCGACCGCCGGGCTGCACTTTGACGAGCCGCTGCTGGCGGCGCTTCGTGAGAAAGGTGTCGAAATGGCGTTTGTTACGCTACACGTCGGCGCGGGCACTTTCCAGCCGGTGCGTGTCGATACCATTGAAGATCACATCATGCACTCCGAATATGCTGAGGTGCCGCAAGAGGTGGTTGACGCGGTGCTGGCGGCGAAAGCGCGCGGCAACCGGGTGATTGCGGTCGGCACCACCTCGGTACGCTCACTGGAAAGCGCGGCGCAGGCGGCAAAAAGCGATTTGATAGAGCCGTTCTTCGGCGATACGCAAATCTTTATTTATCCAGGTTATCAATACAAAGTGATTGATGCGCTGATCACCAACTTCCATCTGCCGGAATCGACGTTGATTATGCTGGTTTCCGCATTTGCCGGTTATCAACACACCATGAATGCCTATAAGACTGCGGTAGAACAAAAATATCGCTTTTTTAGCTACGGGGACGCGATGTTTATCACGTACAATCCGCAGGCTATTTCTGAGCGTCCGTAAGAAGGCTATCTCACTTGCCATTTTGACGCCGGGCAGTGCTCGCCATCCTCACGTACTGCGTGTACGCTCCGGTGGTTGTGCGCTGGTCGACCCCAAACTGGCTGCGCCGATGACGCCTTCGGGAATTTATTAGCTATGGAATCATTCCGTAGCGAATCGTTAAACGTCGGACTGTTTTTCTGACGCAGGAGTGATAATGAAATTTGAGTTAGATACCACCGATGGTCGCGCGCGTCGCGGTCGTCTGGTGTTTGATCGTGGCGTAGTGGAAACGCCTGCTTTTATGCCTGTGGGGACTTACGGTACCGTGAAAGGCATGACGCCGGAAGAAGTGGAAGCGACCGGCGCGCAGATTATTCTCGGCAACACTTTCCACCTGTGGCTGCGCCCGGGTCAGGAGATCATGAAGCTGCATGGCGACCTGCACGATTTTATGCAGTGGAAAGGGCCGATTCTCACCGATTCCGGCGGCTTCCAGGTCTTCAGCCTCGGCGATATTCGTAAGATTACCGAGCAAGGCGTGCACTTCCGTAACCCGATCAACGGCGATCCGATTTTTCTCGATCCGGAAAAGTCGATGGAGATCCAGTACGATCTCGGTTCCGATATCGTGATGATCTTTGATGAATGTACGCCGTATCCGGCAGACTGGGACTATGCTAAACGCTCGATGGAGATGTCGTTGCGTTGGGCGAAGCGTAGCCGCGACCGTTTTGATAGCCTTGGCAATAAGAATGCGCTTTTTGGCATTATTCAGGGCAGCGTTTACGAAGATTTACGCGATATCTCGGTGAAAGGTCTGGTAGAGATTGGCTTTGATGGCTACGCTGTCGGCGGTTTGGCTGTCGGTGAGCCGAAAGCAGATATGCACCGTATTCTGGAGCACGTTTGCCCGCAGATCCCGGCTGACAAACCGCGTTACCTGATGGGCGTGGGTAAACCGGAAGATCTGGTGGAAGGGGTGCGTCGCGGTATTGATATGTTTGACTGTGTCATGCCAACGCGAAATGCCCGTAATGGTCATCTGTTTGTGACCGACGGCGTGGTGAAGATTCGTAATGCAAAGCATAAAAGCGACACCAGCCCGCTTGACGCCGAGTGCGATTGCTACACCTGTCGCAATTATTCACGCGCTTACTTGCATCATCTCGACCGTTGCAACGAAATATTAGGTGCGCGTCTCAATACCATTCATAACTTGCGTTACTACCAGCGTTTGATGGCGGGTTTACGCAAGGCTATTGAAGAGGGTAAATTAGAGAGCTTCGTAACCGAGTTTTACCAACGTCAGGGGCGACCCGTTCCACCTTTGAACGTTGATTAATTTTAATAATGAGGGAATTTGAATGAGCTTTTTTATTTCTGATGCGGTAGCGGCAACAGGTGCTCCAGCGCAGGGCAGCCCGATGTCTCTGATTTTAATGCTGGTGGTGTTTGGTCTGATTTTCTATTTCATGATCCTGCGCCCGCAGCAGAAGCGCACCAAAGAGCACAAAAAGCTGATGGACTCCATTGCGAAAGGTGATGAAGTTCTGACGAATGGCGGTCTGGTCGGTCGAGTGACCAAAGTAGCGGAAGCCGGCTACATTGCCATCGCGCTGAATGACACCACGGAAGTGGTTATCAAACGTGACTTCGTAGCTGCCGTTCTGCCGAAAGGCACCATGAAGGCGCTGTAATATTTCGTTTTCCCAAAGGGAACTGCCGTGTTAAACCGTTATCCTTTGTGGAAGTACATCATGCTGGTCGTCGTGATTATCGTCGGCCTGCTTTACGCACTTCCCAACCTGTATGGTGAGGATCCGGCTGTTCAAATCACTGGCGTGCGCGGCGTCGCCGCCAGTGAGCAAACGCTGATCCAGGTCCAGAAAACGTTACAAGAAGAAAAAATTCCCGCTAAGTCTGTGGCACTGGAAGAGGGCGCTATTCTTGCGCGCTTCGACACCACCGATACCCAGCTACGCGCCCGTGAAGCGCTGATGAGCGTGCTGGGGGATAAATATGTCGTGGCGCTTAACCTTGCGCCGGCTACGCCGCGCTGGTTGGCGGCTATTCACGCCGATCCGATGAAGCTCGGTCTTGATCTGCGCGGCGGCGTTCACTTCCTGATGGAAGTGGATATGGATACCGCGTTAGGTAAACTCCAGGAACAAAATATCGATAGCCTGCGCAGCGATCTGCGTGAAAAAGGCATTCCTTATACCACCGTTCGTAAAGAAAATAATTATGGGCTGAGCATCACGTTCCGTGACAGCAAAGCGCGTGATGAGGCGATCGCCTATCTGACGCCGCGTCATCGTGACCTGGTGATTTCCAGCCAGGGCGGTAATCAACTTCGCGCGGTAATGACCGATGCGCGCCTGAGCGAAGCGCGCGAATACGCCGTTCAGCAGAACATTAATATTCTGCGTAACCGTGTTAACCAACTGGGCGTCGCGGAACCTGTCGTACAGCGTCAGGGCGCAGACCGTATTGTGGTTGAGCTGCCGGGTATCCAGGATACCGCTCGCGCGAAAGAAATTCTCGGCGCGACCGCGACGCTGGAATTCCGTCTGGTGAATACCAACGTTGACCAGGCCGCCGCTGCCGCCGGGCGCGTACCGGGCGATTCCGAAGTGAAACAGACCCGCGAAGGTCAGCCGGTGGTATTGTACAAACGCGTGATCCTCACCGGCGACCATATCACCGACTCGACGTCCAGCCAGGATGAATATAACCAACCGCAGGTTAACATCTCGCTGGATAGCGCAGGCGGCAATATCATGTCTAACTTCACTAAGGACAATATCGGCAAACCGATGGCAACCCTGTTTGTGGAGTATAAAGACAGCGGTAAGAAAGACGCTAACGGTCGCGCCGTACTGGTGAAACAGGAAGAGGTGATTAACATTGCCAACATCCAGTCTCGGCTGGGTAACAGCTTCCGTATTACCGGTATCAGCAACCCGAACGAAGCGCGTCAGCTCTCGTTGTTGCTGCGTGCGGGCGCCCTGATTGCGCCGATTCAGATCGTTGAAGAGCGCACCATTGGCCCGACTCTGGGTATGCAGAACATCAAGCAGGGCCTGGAAGCCTGTCTGGCCGGTCTGGTGGTCTCCATCCTGTTCATGATCTTCTTCTATAAGAAGTTTGGTCTGATTGCGACCAGCGCGTTAGTGGCTAACCTGGTGTTGATTGTCGGTATCATGTCGCTGTTGCCGGGGGCAACGCTCAGTATGCCGGGGATTGCGGGTATCGTGTTAACCCTTGCGGTGGCGGTCGACGCCAACGTTCTGATTAACGAACGTATCAAAGAAGAGTTGAGTAATGGCCGCACGGTACAGCAGGCGATAAACGAAGGCTATGCCGGCGCGTTCAGTTCCATCTTCGATGCGAACATCACGACGCTGATTAAAGTCATCATTCTGTATGCTGTCGGTACCGGGGCAATTAAAGGGTTCGCGATTACGACCGGTATCGGTGTGGCGACGTCGATGTTTACCGCGATTATCGGTACGCGTGCTATCGTAAACCTGCTATATGGCGGCAAGCGCGTCACTAAGCTGTCAATCTGAGGAGTGCGATGTGGCACAGGAATACACTGTTGAACAACTAAACCACGGCCGTAAAGTCTATGACTTTATGCGCTGGGACTTCTGGGCATTCGGCATCTCCGGGCTGTTGCTGATCGCGGCCATTGTCATTATGGGCGTACGCGGGTTTAACTGGGGGCTGGATTTCACCGGTGGCACGGTAATTGAAATCACGCTGGAAAAACCGGCTGAAATGGACGTGATGCGCGAAGCGCTGCAAAAAGCGGGCTATGAAGAGCCGCAGTTGCAGAACTTTGGCAGCAGTCACGACATTATGGTGCGTATGCCGCCAACCGAAGGTGAAACCGGCGGTCAGGTACTGGGTAGCAAAGTGGTGACGATCATTAATGAAGCCACCAACCAGAACGCGGCCGTGAAGCGTATTGAATTCGTGGGGCCAAGCGTGGGCGCCGATCTGGCGCAAACCGGCGCCATGGCGCTGCTGGTGGCGTTGATCTCTATCCTCGTTTATGTCGGTTTCCGCTTTGAGTGGCGACTGGCGGCAGGGGTGGTCATCGCGCTGGCGCACGACGTGATCATTACGCTGGGGATACTGTCGCTTTTCCATATCGAGATTGACCTGACCATTGTGGCATCGTTGATGTCGGTGATCGGTTACTCGCTGAACGACAGTATCGTGGTCTCCGACCGTATTCGTGAAAACTTCCGCAAAATCCGTCGCGGGACGCCTTACGAAATCTTTAACGTGTCGCTGACCCAGACGCTACACCGTACGTTGATTACCTCCGGTACGACGTTAGTGGTAATTCTGATGCTGTACCTCTTCGGCGGTCCGGTACTGGAAGGCTTCTCGCTGACGATGCTGATCGGTGTCTCTATTGGTACGGCATCTTCTATCTATGTCGCATCGGCGCTGGCGCTGAAACTCGGCATGAAGCGCGAGCATATGCTGCAGCAGAAAGTCGAAAAAGAAGGGGCGGATCAGCCGTCCATTCTGCCGTAAACACGTATTTAAGTGTTATCTGAATCCCGGTCATGCGATCGGGATTTTTTTTATGTACCATGACGATAAACATTACTGACAGTATGCTGTCAGGAGCCCTGTCATACACTCCTCATGAATTAACCCACACACGCAGGAGGATGTATGAAAAACTTGATTAACTGGTTTGAAATTCCAGTTACTGATATGGCGCGTGCAATCGCCTTTTATGAGCAAGTGATGCAGATATCGTTACGTCGGGAAACCATGGATGGGGTGGATCTGGCCGTATTCCCGTATGCTGAACCCGGACCCGGCGGAGCGCTGATAAAGCAGGATGATGTCGCTCCAGTTGCGCAGGGAGTCGTTATTTATCTGCATACCGCCGATTTGTTAGCCTCGATTGAACGTGTCGTCCTTGCTGGTGGTAAGTGTGTTCTGGAACCCATGGTTCCCGGAGATGACATTGGAACCATCGCGTTGTTTATTGACAGCGAAGGTAACCGAATAGGTTTACATCAACCTGCGTGATATTTGCTAAATGTAGAGAGTCAATATGACCAGACGCGCTGACCGTTTGTTTCAGATCGTGCAAATTTTGCGGGGTAGACGACTGACGACGGCAGCGCTGTTGGCACAGCGGCTTGCGGTTTCTGAACGGACAATTTATCGCGATATTCGCGATCTGTCGTTATCCGGTGTGCCTGTCGAAGGTGAAGCGGGGAGCGGATACCGTTTAATGGCGGGTTTTGATCTGCCGCCCTTGATGCTTACCCATCGTGAATCGGAAGCACTGATGGTGGCTATACGGTTATTGAAAACCTGGGGCGGCGATTCGCTATCGCGCGAGCTTGAATCCGCCCAGGAAAAAGTGTTGGCTATTTTACCGGAAGAGAGCCGTCGTAAAGCGGAGCAGACACGGATTTACGCTCCGGATTTGGGTACATCTCCACATTCGCGCAGCGCGTTTGATCTTATCCATCAGGCCGTTTCGGCGCAGCAGGTGTTGGCGCTACATTATCGTGATGAAGCGGGGCATCTCTCTTCGCGGGATATACAACCGCTGGGATTGTTTTTCTGGGGAGAGCACTGGCTACTGGTTGCCTGGTGTGAGAGACGGGAAGACTATCGGTGTTTTCGCCTCGATCGCTGTTTACAAATTACTCCGCTTAACCGGCGATTTCGTGAAACAATCGACCGTTCTTTGCGTGATTTTTTGCGAAAAGTCGAGCACGAAAAAATGCCGTAAGATGTGATAGCGATACCTCTAACGCTTGTAAAACGGGTTGATTGGTCATCAGTTTGCCTGAAATAGCCTTGCTTACCTGGATATATAAGTTGCACAGAATCATTGCTAAAAGCCCGGCTTCGCGGGAAACTGCGCATAACCCTTTGTATTATTCAGGTACCTGTTAATTATGGCTATCATCCCAAAAAACTACGCGCGCCTGGAAAGCGGCTATCGTGAAAAAGCGCTGAAGCTGTTTCCGTGGGTGTGCGGACGTTGTTCCCGTGAGTTTGTGTATTCAAATCTGCGTGAGCTGACGGTGCATCATATCGATCATGACCACACCAATAACCCGGAAGACGGCAGCAACTGGGAGCTATTGTGCCTCTACTGCCACGATCACGAGCATTCCAAATATACCGAAGCCGATCAGTACGGTTCGACGGTCATTGCCGGGGAAGATGCGCAAAAAGATGTCGGCGAGGCGACTTATAACCCGTTTGCCGATCTGAAAGCGATGATGAACAAAAAGAAATAAGCAGACTGCTGACAAAGCTGTTGGTGCTGTTGAATGTTAGGTTACGCTTCGCTCCACCCAACGGAATCCGCAATATAAATGAATTATTGGTTTTCGTAGGTCGGATGCAATCTGGCATTTTTTCAGCCCCGGAGTTTGTCGCCAGCCCCAAATGTCCTGTAACGCATACATTGTCACTGGAATCCCGATCGCAAGGTTGGGATTTTTTTGTTTTTAAGTCCTGCCGATACTGGCGAGCAGAGTAGAATCAGCGGTAAGCCGGGGCAACCCGGTGAGGCGCAATGTTGCGGGGGCTTGATCCCCGGTGGCCTTGTCGCTGGAAAGAGAAAACCCCCGCACATTGTTCGGTATTCACCGGCAACATTACGGGGGCTAACTTGACTCCAGACAAGTTGAGGATAGCCGCGAACCGTTGCCATTGCAACAAAGGCGGCAATATGACGCTCACAGAGTTGAGCATTACTATCTGGCACGATCTGGCGGCACCAACGCTGGTCGGGATTGCGACAGGTCTGTTTTTAGGCTGGTGGCATCGCCGGAAGTAATGTGAAGTGGGCGCGACTCGCCGCCGCATGGCAGCATGCGCCCGAAACGGGCCAGAGGACGACCTCTGGCCTTTTTTGCAGGTTTAGAAGTTGTAACCCACGACCAGGTAGCCGCCCCAGCCGGTAGATTTCGCGCTGAAATCGCCGTCTCCCCAGTTCAGTTTTGCGCCATTCTGCCACTGTCCGCCGTTATGGAAGTAACGCGCAACGACCGAGTAGTGCCAGTGATCGTAGTTCAGCGCCAGGATATGGCTGGAAGCGATGGAGTTGCTGGTACGGTTCGGATCGTCGCCTAAATCAGATCCCCAGTCAAAGTTGGTAAAGCCGATATAGCTCAGTTTACCGCCCCACAGATCGGTGATGGGGACGAAGTATTTCACTTTGAAACGGTAGTCGTCCCATTCGTTTTCATTGGACGCGCCGTAGTTTTGCCACTGATATTTCGCATACACGTTCAGCGACAGGCCCATCGGCAGGCCGGTGTCGATATCGGTCCCCAGACCCATATACCACGTGCTCTGGCGGCTGGCTTTGTTATCGCCCATATCGTAGATGTAGTTGTTGGCGAAATACCACTCTTTAAACGGGCCGAAGCTCAGGTCTGCGCCGGTCAGCTTATCAATTGAGAAACGCGGTTCGATTTCCATGAACAGCGGAGAACCGTCGGACCAGATACCTTTATCGTTGCCGTTACCCCAATCAAAGGTTTTGGGAATATCGATATAGCCGTAGAAATCAAACCAGTCTTTTTTGGCAAATGCTTCATATTCCAGATAGACGTCGTTGTTCAATTTCGGCGAGAAACGGGTGTGGTAGCTGCCTACCACGTTTACGCTCTGGTGCCACCAGTCGGACAAATACTGCGGCTGATCATTTTCTGCTGCGTTAGCAGTAAAAGATGAGGTGAGCGCCAGCGCTGCGCTGACTGCGAGTAAAGTTTTTTTCATATGTATGCCACTGTTTGAAATCCCTTGCGGGAGTGAAAAGAACGCAATTTGCGTTTCTAAATATTTCGTGTTTCTGCGGAGCCTATTATAAAAATCATTGCTCACAAAAATATGTCTTGTTTCACATATCTATCATTTACGTAATCGATTGCGTTCACGTTTGCGCATTTTAGACGCGGCGACAGTACTATCTTTCATGAATATTACCAATCCATGTCATAAATGACGGAAATGTCAGTAGGGCAACAAAAGTCGCGCGGGGGATGTTGCGGAACGCACAAAACGCTCCGCCAGAACGTTTATTGATTAACAGGCTGAATATCATGGATGCGAATGAAGCCTAACTGCGCCGGAGTGATCCCCTTCAACGGTAACGAAATATTGACATCACTGGGCGCCAGCAAGCTGGCTGGGGCATTTACCAGAAGGCTCTGTGCATTCACCTCCTGATAGTTCTCCGTAGTGCCCTGAAGTTGCCCGTACTCTACGGTAGCGCTGAATGCCGGCAGCGGATCGCGGGACTCGCCCTGAATGTGTAACGTTGCGTGAGCGCCGTCTGCGACAGGCGTAATTTCCAGTAATGTCATACGTAGCGTACCGATCTGGCTCTCCAGCCGGGCAGGCGTATTGGCGCCAGGCAACAAATAGACGCCGCGGGTTGACTCCGCATTCAGCTTATTTTGTTGGGTAATTTTTACCGTTTCCTGATTCAGTTGGGTCATCTCTTTATTCAGGGTGCTAATGCTTTGATGCATCTGGCGAACTTCGCTCTGCGGCGCGCAGGCGGTCAGGCTCAAGAGACTTCCCACCAGGAGAATTCTTAGGTAACGTCTTGTCATGTCGATCATTTCCTTCATGGTTCGATAGCGTAATGGTAGTGCGCTATACGCACAAAGGCACCGATCCTTTATCTCAAAAGCGCTCCGCCTTTGTTGTCGCGCCAGTTCAGGGTAAAATAGCATTTCCTAAATCATCTGGTCAGGACGCCGTATGCATTGCCCATTTTGTTTCGCCGTAGATACCAAAGTCATTGACTCTCGTCTTGTAGGCGAGGGCTCGTCCGTGCGCCGCCGTCGGCAGTGCCTGGTGTGTAATGAACGCTTTACGACCTTTGAAGTGGCTGAACTGGTCATGCCGCGCGTGATAAAAAGCAACGATGTGCGCGAACCCTTTAATGAGGATAAGCTGCGTAGCGGCATGTTGAGAGCGCTGGAAAAAAGACCCGTCAGCGCAGATGATGTTGAAATGGCATTGAACCATATTAAGTCACAATTACGTGCCACTGGGGAGCGTGAAGTTCCCAGCAAGATGATTGGCAACCTGGTCATGGAGCAGCTGAAAAAACTCGATAAAGTCGCGTATATTCGCTTTGCCTCCGTCTATCGCAGTTTCGAAGATATCAAAGACTTTGGCGAAGAAATCGCTCGCCTACAGGACTAAGCCATGCAGGATGAGTTTTACATGGCGCGAGCGCTCAAACTGGCGCAGCGTGGACGTTTCACCACTCACCCGAACCCTAATGTCGGCTGTGTCATTGTTAACAATGGCGACATCGTCGGAGAAGGTTATCACCATCGCGCCGGAGAGCCGCACGCCGAGGTCCATGCGCTGCGGATGGCGGGCGCAAAAGCCAAAGGCGCAACCGCCTATGTCACGCTTGAACCCTGTAGCCATCATGGGCGAACGCCGCCATGTTGCGATGCGCTGATTGCGGCCGGCGTCGCGCGCGTGGTCGCCGCGATGCAGGACCCGAACCCACAGGTCGCCGGGCGCGGACTGTATCGTCTGCAACAGGCGGGTATTGCGGTCAGCCACGGGTTAATGATGAGTGAAGCGGAGGCGCTCAATAAAGGCTTCCTCAAGCGGATGCGTACCGGATTCCCTTATCTTCAGCTTAAACTGGGCGCCTCCGTCGACGGACGGACGGCGATGGCCAGCGGCGAAAGCCAGTGGATCACCTCGCCGCAGGCCCGGCGCGACGTTCAGCGCTTGCGTGCGCAAAGTCACGCTATCTTAACCAGTAGCGCGACGGTATTGGCTGACGATCCGGCCTTGACGGTGCGTTGGGCGGAGTTAGATGCCTCTACGCAGGCGTCTTACCCGCAGGAAAATCTGCGCCAGCCGGTGCGAATTGTTATCGACAGCCAAAACCGGGTAACGCCTGCGCATCGTATTGTGCAGCAGCCTGGCGAAACGTGGATTGCGCGTACCCAGGAAGATAGCCGCGCGTGGCCCGATTCGGTTCGTACTATCAGCGTGCCGGCGCACAACGGACATTTGGATCTGGTTGTGCTGATGATGCAGTTAGGCAGGCAGCAGATTAATAGCATATGGGTTGAAGCCGGACCGGGACTGGCGGGCGCGTTGCTGCAAGCCGGGCTGGTGGATGAACTGATTGTCTATGTCGCGCCTAAATTGTTGGGAACCCAGGCGCGGGGATTATGCGAATTGCCGGGGCTTGAGAAGCTCGCCGACGCGCCGCAATTTACCTTCAGCGAAATACGCCATGTCGGCCCGGATGTTTGCCTGCATATGGTGAGCGCATGAGTTCTCCCGTCGAAAGGGGAGCAGCGCTCAAATTATTATGATAAAATCCGCCCCCCTGCGGGGCCAAATGAACCCTGGAAGAGAGAATATGAACATTATTAAAGCTAACGTTGCAGCCCCTGACGCTCGTGTCGCCATCACTATTGCGCGTTTCAATCAGTTTATCAACGACAGCCTGCTGGATGGCGCGGTTGATGCCCTGACGCGTATTGGTCAGGTAAAAGATGATAATATTACCGTAGTGTGGGTGCCTGGCGCTTATGAACTGCCGCTGGCGACCGAAGCGCTGGCGAAAAGCGGTAAATATGACGCCGTGGTTGCGCTGGGAACCGTGATTCGCGGGGGGACTGCGCACTTTGAATATGTGGCAGGCGGCGCCAGCAATGGCCTGGCAAGCGTTGCCCAGGACAGCGGCGTGCCGGTAGCCTTTGGTGTTCTGACCACCGAGAGTATTGAACAAGCCATCGAACGTGCTGGTACAAAAGCCGGTAATAAAGGCGCAGAAGCTGCGCTGACCGCGCTTGAAATGATTAATGTATTGAAAGCCATTAAGGCCTGATTTTTTGTAAGGGGAATTCCGTGAAACCTGCTGCTCGTCGCCGCGCCCGTGAGTGTGCCGTTCAGGCGCTTTACTCCTGGCAGTTGTCCCAGAACGACATCGCTGATGTTGAATACCAGTTCCTGGCGGAACAGGACGTAAAAGACGTCGACGTTCTCTATTTCCGTGAACTGCTATCCGGGGTGGCGACTAACAGCGCGTACCTGGATGGTTTAATGAAACCGTATCTGTCCCGCCTGCTTGAAGAGCTGGGACAGGTTGAAAAAGCCGTGCTGCGTATTGCGTTGTTTGAGCTGTCAAAACGCAGCGATGTGCCTTATAAAGTGGCCATCAACGAAGCGATTGAACTGGCGAAAACCTTTGGCGCTGAAGACAGCCACAAATTCGTCAACGGCGTACTGGATAAAGCAGCTCCGGTGATTCGCCCCAACAAAAAGTGATTCACAGGCCGGAAAGATAGCGGGCGATCGATACCCGCCGTCTCCGGCCTTTTCTTTTTTTCTGCTGAGGCATAACGTATGGCATGTGGCGAGTTTTCCCTGATTGCCCGTTATTTTGACCGTGTAAGAAGTTCTCGTCTTGATGTTGAAACCGGTATTGGCGACGATTGCGCGCTCCTGAATATTCCTGAAAAGCAGACCCTGGCGATCAGTACCGATACGCTGGTGGCGGGCATCCATTTCTTACCCAATATCGATCCTGCCGATCTGGCGTATAAAGCGCTGGCGGTGAATTTAAGCGATCTGGCGGCGATGGGCGCCGATCCGGCATGGTTAACGCTGGCGCTCACGCTTCCTGACGTCGATGAGGCGTGGCTTGCCGCGTTCAGCGACAGCCTGTTTGAACAACTGGATTACTACGACATGCAGCTCATTGGCGGCGATACCACGCGCGGCCCGCTGTCGATGACGCTCGGTATTCATGGCCTTGTGCCAGCCGGTCGGGCGCTGAAACGTTCTGGCGCAAAACCGGGCGACTGGATTTATGTTACTGGCACGTTGGGCGATAGCGCTGCCGGGCTGGCGATTCTACGGGGTGATTTTCGCGTGGGAAGCTGGGGGGATGCCGACTATCTGGTCAAACGCCATCTGCGCCCGACGCCGCGTATTTTACAAGGACAGGCGCTACGCGATCTCGCCAGTTCGGCGATCGATCTTTCCGACGGTTTGATCTCCGATCTTGGTCACATTCTGCAAGCCAGCAACTGCGGCGCGCGAATCGATTTGGAGGCGCTGCCTGACTCCGAAGAACTGTGGAGACATGCCAATGATCCCGAACAAAAGCTTCGCTGGATGTTATCCGGCGGCGAAGATTATGAACTGTGCTTTACCGTCCCGGAGCTGAACCGTGGCGCGCTGGATGTCGCGCTTGGTCATCTGGGCGTGCCGTTTACCTGTATCGGGCAAATGACGGCGGATATCGAAGGGATTGCCTTTGTGCGTGACGGAGAACCTGTCACTTTTGACTGGAAAGGATATGACCATTTTGCCACGCCATAAAGATGTTGCGAAAAGCCGCCTGAATTTGCGCAATCCGTGGCACCTGCTCGCTACCGGCTTTGGCAGCGGGCTGAGCCCTGTGGTGCCGGGCACGATGGGCTCGCTGGCGGCGATCCCCTTCTGGTATTTGATGACGTTTCTGCCGTGGCAGCTTTATTCGCTGGTCGTGATGTTTGGGATCTGCATTGGCGTTTATCTTTGCCATCAGACGGCGAAAGATATGGGCGTACACGACCACGGCAGTATTGTCTGGGATGAATTTATCGGTATGTGGATAACGCTAATGGCGTTGCCGACGACGGACTGGCAGTGGGTGGCTGCCGGGTTCGTTATTTTCCGCATTCTGGATATGTGGAAACCCTGGCCGATCCGTTGGTTTGATCGCAACGTGCACGGCGGCATGGGGATTATGATCGATGATATCGTCGCCGGCGTGATATCCGCCGGCATACTGTATTTTATCGGTCATCACTGGCCGCTCGGTATTATTTAAAGGGTTTGCCGGATGGCGGCGTAAACGCCTTATCCGGCCTATCCCCGAACAATATGTCGATTTCGCAGGCCCGATAAGTGCCGCGCCATCGGGCAATGGCAGATTATTTAAATCCCACCACCGGATGCTGTTTGTACGGCGTTTCGAGTTCAGCAATCTGCTCCGGTTTGAGCGTTAAATCAACGGCATTCAGCAACTCATCTAACTGCTCTTCACGCGAAGTGCCGATAATCGGCGCGGCGACGCCTCGTTTACTGAGTAGCCAGGCCAGCGCAACCTGCGCTCGCGTTGCGCCAAGCGCCTCGCTGACGCCAGCCAGCCGTTCCGCTATTTGCGCATCATTTTTATCGCTTTCATCGTATAAATTTTTACCCACGTCATCCGAGACCAGCCGGGCCGTGGTTTCTCCCCAGGGGCGAGTTAAGCGCCCGCGCGCCAGCGGACTCCACGGAATCACGGCAACGCCTTCCTGCCAGCACAGCGGTAGCATCTCTCGCTCTTCCTCGCGGTAGATCAGGTTATAGTGATCCTGCATGGTGACAAACGGCGCCCAGCCGTGTTGTTTTTGTAGCGCCAGTGCCTGGGCAAATTGTGAGGCGTGCATTGAGGAAGCGCCGATATAGCGGGCTTTACCCGCCTTCACCACGTCGTTTAGCGCTTCCAGAGTTTCTTCTATCGGCGTGGTGTAATCCCAGCGGTGGATTTGCAGGATATCGACATACTCCATTCCCAGACGGGTGAGGCTATCGTCAATAGAGCGCAGGATTTGCGCGCGGGACAATCCTTCCGGCAGATCGCCGACGCGATGGAAGACTTTCGTCGCTACCACCACCTCGTCGCGCCGGGCGAAATCACGCAGCGCGCGGCCGACAATCTCTTCGCTGCTGCCGTCGGAGTAGCTGTTGGCGGTATCAAAAAAGTTAATGCCGCCCTCAAGGGCGCGCTTGATGATGGGACGGCTGCTCTCTTCGGGAAGCGTCCAGGCGTGATTGCCGCGACTCGGCTCGCCGAACGTCATACAGCCCAGACAAAGGCGGGACACCTGAAGAGCTGTATTTCCTAACGTGTTGTATTGCATGACTCCGCTCCTGTTATACCCGTCACTCTTCAAGCATAGCAGGAGCAAAGAGGGGATTATGCCAGCCAGGCCTTGATTTTGGCTTCAATGCCTGCGGCGTCAAGCCCCAGTTCCGCGCGGGCTTCTTCCTGCGTTCCTTGCGGGATAAAGAAATCCGGAAGACCGATATTCAGCACAGGTACAGGTTTACGATGGGCCATTAGCACTTCGTTTACGCCGCTGCCAGCGCCGCCCATAATGGCGTTTTCTTCCAGCGTCACCAGCGCGTCATGCTGCGCGGCCATCTCCAGAATTAACGTGTCGTCCAGCGGCTTAACAAAGCGCATGTCGACCAGCGTGGCGTTCAGCGCTTCGGCGACTTTCGCCGCCTCAGGCATTAAGGTGCCAAAGTTCAGAATCGCCAGTTTTTCGCCATGACGCTTCACAAGGCCTTTACCAATAGGCAGTTTTTCCAGCGGGGTTAGCGCCACGCCCTGCGCATTACCGCGTGGATAACGTACTGCCGTCGGGCCGTCGTTATAGTGATACCCGGTAAATAACATCTGGCGACATTCGTTTTCGTCGCTTGGCGTCATGATCACCATATCCGGGATGCAGCGCAGATAGGAGAGATCGAACGCGCCCTGGTGCGTTTGTCCATCCGCGCCAACGATACCGGCGCGATCGATGGCGAACATGACCGGCAGTTTCTGGATAGCGACGTCATGGATAACCTGATCGTAGGCGCGTTGCAGGAAAGTAGAGTAGATCGCCACGACGGGCTTATAGCCGCCAATCGCCAGGCCTGCGGCGAAGGTGACGGCATGCTGCTCGGCGATGGCGACGTCAAAATAGCGATCCGGGAATTTACGTGAAAATTCCACCATGCCGGAACCTTCGCGCATCGCCGGGGTGATCGCCATCAGCTTGCTGTCTTTGGCGGCGGTTTCACACAGCCAGTCACCGAAGATTTTTGAATAACCTGGCAGACCGCCGCTGCTTTTCGGCAAACATCCGCTGGAAGGATCAAATTTAGGCACCGCATGGAAAGTGATCGGATCTTTTTCCGCGGGCTCATAGCCGCGGCCTTTCTTGGTCATGATATGCAGGAACTGCGGGCCTTTCAGGTCGCGCATGTTCTTCAATGTGCTGATAAGCCCCATGACATCGTGACCATCGACCGGCCCGATGTAGTTAAAGCCCAGCTCTTCGAACAGTGTTCCCGGCACAACCATGCCTTTAATATGTTCTTCGGTACGCTTGAGCAGTTCTTTAATTGGCGGTACGCCGGAGAAGACCTTTTTTCCGCCTTCGCGCAGAGAAGAGTAAAGCTTACCGGAAAGTAGCTGCGCCAGATGGTTGTTGAGCGCGCCGACGTTTTCCGAAATCGACATTTCATTGTCGTTCAGAATGACCAGCATGTCGGGCCGGATATCGCCTGCGTGATTCATTGCTTCAAACGCCATACCGGCGGTGATGGCGCCGTCGCCAATCACACAGACGGTGCGGCGATCTTTGCTTTCTTTCTCCGCTGCCACGGCAATACCGATACCGGCGCTGATGGAGGTGGAGGAATGCCCAACGCTCAGCACATCGTATTCGCTTTCTCCGCGCCACGGGAACGGGTGCAGACCGCCTTTCTGGCGAATGGTGCCGATTTTGTCGCGACGACCGGTAAGGATTTTATGTGGATAAGCCTGGTGACCAACATCCCAGATTAGCTGGTCAAACGGGGTGTTGTAGACATAATGCAGCGCCACGGTAAGTTCTACCGTGCCCAGCCCGGAAGCGAAGTGCCCGCTGGAACGGCTTACGCTGTCGAGTAAGTAGCGGCGTAGCTCGTCGCAGAGTTTCGGCAGACTCTCTTTCGGTAACAGTCGTAACTCCTGGGTGGAGTCGACCAATGCCAGGGTAGGGTATTTGGCTATATCAAAACTCATCGCAAGCTCATTGGATATGGGGTTTATTTATCACGCTGGATTATGTAGTTCGCTAGCGCTTCCAGTGCCGAGGTGTCCAGTGATTGCGCGGCCAGCTGATGTAACGACTGACGGGTGTCCTCTATCAGGTCCCGGGCTTTATTCCGGGCTTGCTCAAGACCCAGAAGTGCAGGGTAGGTACTTTTGCCAAGCTGCTGGTCTGCGCCCTGACGTTTACCTAACGTTGCAGTATCGCCCACCACATCCAGAATGTCATCCTGAACCTGGAAGGCAAGGCCGATACTCTCTGCATAGCGGTCAAGTATCGGCAGAGTATTCCGTCCTTTATCGCCCGCGCTCAACGCGCCAAGTCTAACGGCGGCGCGAATGAGCGCGCCGGTCTTATGGCGATGAATGCGTTCCAGCGCGTCCAGAGTGATCCGCTGGCCTTCTGCCGCCAGATCCAATGCCTGACCGCCGCACATACCGGCGATGCCGCTGGCGTTCGCCAGTTCGGCGATCATCGCGATACGATCGCGATCGGTGACTTCCGGCATCGGCGCGTCGCTGATAATGGCAAACGCCAGCGTCTGCAACGCGTCTCCCGCTAGGATTGCGTTGGCTTCGCCAAATTTAATATGGCAAGTCGGCAGGCCGCGACGCAAATCGTCATCGTCCATCGCTGGCAGGTCGTCATGGATCAGCGAATAGGCATGAATGCATTCGACCGCCGCAGCTGGCGCATCCAGCGTTGCCGTACTGACGCCAAACATTTGACCGGTGGCGTAAACCAGAAATGGCCGCAGGCGTTTACCGCCTAATAATGCGCCATACTGCATGGCTTCGACCACGGGAGTGTTCTGAAAGGGCAGTGGCGCGATAAAACGGCTCAGCGCCTGATTCGCTTGCGTTACGCAAGCCTGTAGCTGCTGCGTAAAGTCCATTTACTCATTATCCGCGATAAAAGGCTCAGGTGAAGCCTCTTCATTATCAGACAGCAAAATTTGCACGCGCTGTTCCGCCTGCTGCAGTTTTGCCTGCCCCTGACGCGCCAGTTGTACGCCGCGCTCGAATTCATTCAGCGCGTCTTCCAGCGGCAAATCGCCGCTTTCCAGGCGGGTAACAATATGTTCCAGCTCGCTCAGCGCAGTTTCAAAGCTGGCGGGCGCCTCATTTTTCTTCGGCATGATGACTGTTTGACTCTCTGTAATGGCAGCACAAGTCTATGGTAACGGACTCGCACTGATAAGCAAATAACGCGCAATGGTAAGGGGAAATGCGCAAGATGTCCGTGATGGTGATATACTTCCGCGCCTGGATGCAGCCGTAGGTATGGGCTGCTGTACTATTTCTCCACGACAAGCCTTAGATAGCTTGCTAAAGAACCATTGCCGCCATGAAGTTTATCATTAAATTGTTCCCGGAAATCACTATCAAAAGCCAATCTGTGCGTTTGCGCTTTATAAAAATTTTAACCGGGAACATCCGTAACGTTTTAAAGCACTACGATGAGACCCTCGCGATTGTCCGTCACTGGGATAACATTGAAGTTCGCGCCAAAGATGAAAACCAGCGTCTGGCGATTCGCGACGCGCTGACCCGCATTCCGGGGATTCACCATATTCTTGAAGTCGAAGATGTGCCGTTCACCGATATGCACGACATTTTCGAGAAAGCGTTGGCGCAGTATCGCGAACAGCTTGAAGGCAAAACCTTCTGCGTGCGCGTAAAACGTCGCGGTAAGCATGAGTTTAGCTCCATTGAAGTGGAGCGCTATGTTGGCGGCGGATTAAATCAGCATATTGAATCGGCGCGCGTGAAGCTCACTAACCCGGATGTGACGGTGCATCTGGAAGTGGAAGATGATCGCCTGCTGCTGATCAAAGGGCGTTATGAAGGTATTGGCGGTTTCCCGATTGGCACCCAGGAAGATGTGCTGTCGCTGATCTCCGGCGGTTTTGACTCCGGCGTCTCCAGCTATATGCTGATGCGTCGCGGCTGCCGCGTACACTACTGCTTCTTTAACCTTGGCGGCGCGGCGCATGAAATCGGCGTTCGCCAGGTGGCGCATTACCTGTGGAACCGCTTTGGCAGCTCCCATCGCGTGCGTTTTGTGGCGATTAACTTCGAACCGGTGGTCGGCGAGATTCTGGAGAAAGTTGACGACGGCCAGATGGGCGTGGTGCTCAAACGTATGATGGTACGCGCGGCGTCGAAAGTGGCGGAACGTTACGGCGTACAGGCGCTGGTGACCGGCGAAGCGCTGGGCCAGGTGTCCAGCCAGACGCTAACCAACTTGCGCTTGATCGATAACGTGTCTGACACGCTGATCCTGCGCCCGCTGATCTCTTACGATAAAGAGCACATTATCAACCTGGCGCGCCAGATTGGTACGGAAGATTTTGCCCGTACGATGCCGGAATACTGTGGCGTGATTTCAAAAAGTCCGACGGTGAAAGCCATTAAAGCGAAAATTGAAGCCGAAGAAGAAAATTTCGACTTCAGTATTCTCGATAAGGTGGTAGAAGAAGCGAACAACGTCGATATTCGTGAAATCGCCCAGCAGACCCAGCAGGAGGTGGTGGAAGTTGAAACCGTGAGCGGTTTTGGCGCCAACGATGTGATTCTGGATATCCGTTCTGTCGATGAGCAGGATGATAAGCCGCTGAAAGTGGAAGGCGTCGACGTCGTTTCGCTGCCTTTCTACAAGCTGAGCACTAAATTTGGCGACCTCGATCAGAGCAAAACCTGGCTGCTGTGGTGCGAACGCGGCGTAATGAGTCGCCTGCAGGCGCTCTATCTACGCGAGCAGGGGTTTGCCAATGTGAAGGTGTATCGCCCGTAATTCCTTTGCCGGGTGGCGGCTATGTCCTACCCGGCCTACCGTTTTATTTCTGCCCCAACCGTTTTGCAATGCGCTCCAGCTTCATCATCAGCAGCAGCGTAATGGCCACCAGCACAATGGTCAGCGCTGCGCCGTCGGCGATATTTCCACGGTCGGTCAGGCTAAAGATAGCTACCGGCAGCGTCGTCCAGCCCGGCGGATAAATCATCATCGTCGCGCCCAACTCCCCCATGGAGAGCGATAAACTCAGCGCCAGCGCTGACATCATCCACGGCATCAATAACGGCAACGTCACGTGACGCAGACGATACCAGGGCGATGCCCCCAGACTCGACGCGACGTTTTCAATATCGGCGGAAATTCGCGCCAGTCCGGTCGACACGTTACTGAAGGTAAAGGCGGAAATCAGCACAAAGTGCGCTGTCAGCACAATCCATAGGGTGCCGTTCATTTGCAATGGCCCCTGGCTGAAAGCAACCAGAATGCCCAGACCCACGGACACTGACGGAATCGCACTCGGCAGATAGAACACCATACTTAACCACTTCTGCGTTTTCACCCCATATTGACGCAGCGCCAGCGCCGCCCAAACGCCGCAAAGCAGCGCAAACAGGCTGGCGCAAAAGCCAATCGTGAGGCTGGCAAGTAGGGCATCCCATGCCGCACCGTGCAGAGCGTTAACAAAGTGGTTCAGCGTGAAGCCACTCGGCAGAATACCGTTCCACTGCTGGCTAAGGCTGGACATCAGAATCACCGCCAGCGGCAGGAAAAAGAACACGATAAACAGTACGCTAGCCACAACGCCCGCCGCTGCGCGTCCTTTAGGTGACCAAATTAGCATGGCTAGCTCCTTACGCCGGTACGCGATGCCGCCAGGCGATAGAGGGAGAACAGCCCCAGCGACAAGACAATGTTAATCAACGCAATCATGCAGGCGACCGTATAGTCGGACTCCAGAATCGCTTTGCTGTAAACCATCATCGGCAGGGTGTTAACCCCTTTCGCGCCAATAAACAGTACGATGCCGAACTCGTTAGTGGTCAACAGTAGGCACAGGCTGCCACCAGCCATCAGCGCCGGTAGCGCCGCCGGGAAAATCACCTGCCCAATCACCCGTAACGGGTGCGCCCCCAGAATACTGGCTGCCTCTAGCTGGCTTTTATCAATTTGCCGCAGCGCGGCCATCAGTGGCCGCATCACCAGCGGAGTGAACACCGTGATCTCCGCCAGAATGACGCCCTGCATCGAGTAGAGAAAATCCACCGGCGGTAGCTCAAAGGCAAACAGGCTCATCAGCGCACCGTTGAGCAGACCCGCTGACCCATAAATAAAGGTGAACGCCAGCGTAATCAGGAAGGTCGGCAGCGCAATAAAAGTATCGACGACCCGACCAATCAACTCGCTGCCGGGGAAAGGAATAAACACCAGAATCAGCGACATCACGCTGCCCAGCAGCAGGCAACCGGCGGTGGCGAAAAAGGCGATTTGCAACGTGTTCAGCAACGCGCCGACAAAGCGTTTCGAGTCGACCACCTGCCGGAAGGTCTCGAGCCCGATCTCGCCATTGGCACCGCGTAGCGCCTGTTCAACGATGAGCGACAGAGGCCAGAAAAACAGCGTCGCCAGCACCAGCAACGGGAGCAGCAGCCACAGCAGTGGGCGTAGGTTAAGCGCCGGTTTTTCCAGAGGTAAAATGAGTGACATGGTTATACCTCAATCAGGACCGCATCATCCGGTTCGAACCACAGCGCCAGCTTGTCGCCCACGCGCGGCAGCGGATTGACATGCGTCAACACCATCCGCACCGTTTCGCCAGCAACGTCACACAGCAGATGGGTTAAATCGCCCTGCCAGTGCACCGATTGCAGTGTGGCGTTGAAGCGGTTGCTGTAGGCCGAACGCGGCGTCAGGCTGAGGTGCTGAGGACGAATGCACAGCAGTTTGTTGTAACCGTGGTGGCTGCCCCGGCTGAACGCGCGAATCACCGCACCGCCGCAGCTGGCGTCCACCAGCCCCGGAGCCTCCGTTATCCCCAGCGCGATGGCGGAGAGAATATTGGCGCGACCTAAGAATTCGGCGGCAAAACGATTGGGCGGATGCTGATATAGCGCGCGGGTTTCGCCGTGAGCAATCAGCGAGCCATCCTTCATAATGCCGATTTTATCGGCCAGGGTGAGCGCTTCCGTTTGATCGTGGGTGACGTAGAGAATAGTGAGTTCCGGCAGCTCACGGTGAAGACGGGCGATTTCTTCCACCATATTATGACGAATCTGTGCGTCCAGCGCTGACAGTGGTTCATCCAGCAACAGCACGCGCGGGCGCACGGCAATCGCGCGGGCGATGGCCACGCGTTGCTGCTGGCCGCCGGAAAGTTGATGCGGATAACGGGTGGCGTAATCACTCATGCCAACCGTTTTCAGCGCCTGCGTTACACGCTCATTAATTAGCGCCTTTGGCTGCTTCTGCGCACGCAGGCCAAAAGCGACGTTGTCTTCCACTTTCAGATGCGGGAACAAGGCGTAGTTCTGCACCACCATCGCCAACCCGCGTTTATAGGGTGGCAGATGGGTGACGTCCGTATCGCCAATCAGAATACGACCGCCTGCAGGTTGCACAAAGCCCGCAACCGCACGCAGCACCGTCGTTTTTCCAGATCCTGATGGGCCAATCAGCGCCAGCACTTCGCCAGGTTCAATCGTCAAAGAGAGCGGTTTAAGCACCACGTTGCCGTGATACGCAACGCGCAGCGAGTCGAGGACTATCCCCGATGTCCCCTGCGATGCAGGGGCGTGAACGGTGGTCGTTTTCATCAGCATCAGGCTTACTCGCTTTCGGTCACTTTGTGCCAACGGCTAATATCTGCCGACAGCGAAACGGCTACGTCATCCCAATTTGGCTGCCAGCTCTGCACGCCTTCTAACGCGGCAGTGGCGGCCTTGTAATGTTCGTCGCTCGGCGTCACGTCGCTGCGTACCGGCATTCCCCAGGAGAGTTTGCTGACGCGAGTCTGCGCTTCTTTACTCAGCAGGAAGTTAATCAGCTTTTTACCATTTTCACTCTGCGGTGCCCCCTGGACCAGGCCAATGACATAAGGGATGGCCAGCGCGCTGCGCTCGCCTTTGTCGTTGGCCGGCCAGAAGATTTTCACGTTCGGGTTACGTTCCATCTGCGCGAGGTTCATTTGCAGGTCGCCGTTAGCGACGTAGATTTCACCTTTATTAACCAGCGCGGTTAGCTTGCCGGTAGAGGCAGATGGCCCGACGTTATTGGCCTGCAGCTTGCCGAGATACGCAAAACCGGCATCTTTACTGCCGAAGCTGTGGAAAGCCTGCAGCATCACCGCCGTGCCGTCAGCGGCCTGACCTGGCGTGGAATACTGGAGTTTATTTTTGAATTTACCGTCAAGCAGATCCTGCCAGCTCGCCGGGGCAGTTTTCAGCAGCTTGCTGTTGTAGATAAAGCTCAGATAGTTCTTTACCAGCGGCGAATAAAGGTTGTTGGCATCGGGGATAGCCGAGGCGGCGTCGGTGTTAAAGTTCGCCAGCAGCTTTTCGGCGGCGGCGCGCTGAATGAATGGCGGCGCGGTTACCAGCACGTCGGCCTGCGGATTCGTACGCTCTTTTGCCAGACGTTCCACTACCACGCCACCACCGCCTTCAACATAGCGTACGGTAATGCCGGTCGCTTTGGTGAATGCGTCAAACTGCACCTGGTACCAGCTGTTATCGCCATCGTGCAGCCCGTCGATGGAGTACACCGTGACCACTGATTCCGCCCATGACGGGGCGCTGGCGAGAGCGAAGACAGACAGCAGAGCAAGTCGGGAAAGTTTCATCGTAATAGCCTCATAGCGTACGTTGCATTTTCTGGCCTATACCAGGTTTGCTTTTTACGCTAAACGGCTTATATGACAAAACGATGAAAGAGAAATAAATCAGTCCACGCCGGATGATGCTGCGCTTATCCGGATAGCCGTGAGACGATACGATTGACAGGCCGGATAAGTCCCGCAGCCAACATCCGGCGCACCCGCTAGTGGGTATCTACCTCAATGCGCAGGCTGTCGTGACGCCAGTATTCGATATCCAGATCCAGCACTCGCCCGTGTTGATCGTAGTTCAGACGGCGCAGCAACAGCGCCGGGCGTCCTTCCATAACTCCCAGCGCCTGTGCGGCCTGCGCAGGCATGGCGGTGGGGTAGAACGACAGATGCATGCTGGTATAGACGAGGTTGTAGTGCGACTCGTATACCTCGGTCAGGCTGCCGTTGAGATCGTACTGCAGCAGCTCAGGCACGCGGGCGGGCAAACAATGGTTTTCGCAGTAGCACACGGCGCGGCCATCGGCGTAACGCAGACGGGTCAGCAGATAGATTTGATCAAACGGCTGGAGCTGGAGGGGCTCCATGACCTCGACAGGCACGGTGGTTAACACGCCGCTCAGTAGCGCGGTTTTTGGCTCCCGCCCCTGCTCGCGGCAAAGCTTATGGAAGTTGGTGTTCTGGGTCGGATCCAGCCACAGGCGTTCCGGCGTAACGAACCAACCGCGACGATCGGCGCGCCAGATAAGCCCACTGGACTCCAGCTGCGCCAGGCTTTCGCGAATAGTAATGCGCGTGGTGTTGAAGATCGCGCACAGTTCGCGTTCAGACGGCAGTTTATCACCGCTTTTCAACGCACCGCTCTGAATACGCGCCTGAAGCTGCGCCTTGATCAACAGGTACTGCGGGATATCGCCCGGGATAGATTTCATGCTTACTCGCTTCCGTTTTGCCTGCCGCCATTATACAAGCAGAGATGAATTTTTTGTTGCAGCGCGATTTTCTCTTTGCCCCGTCGCGGCAAAGATCGTCATGATAAATGCAATCTGGTATAGACCAAAGGTAAATAACATGACTTCGCGTAACTATCTGCTGCTGACTCCTGGCCCGCTCACCACCTCTCGTACCGTGAAAGAAGCGATGTTGTTCGATAGCTGTACCTGGGATGATGATTACAATATCGGCGTGGTGGAACAGATCCGCCAGCAGCTAATCGCACTGGCAACGGCCTCCGAAGGCTACACCTCCGTACTGCTGCAAGGCAGCGGCAGCTATGCTGTGGAAGCCGTACTGGGCAGCGCATTGGGTCCGCAGGATAAGGTGCTGATCGTCAGCAACGGTGCATACGGCGCACGAATGGTCGAGATGGCCGGCCTTATGGGTATAGCCCATCACGCTTACGACTGCGGCGAAGTTGCGCGCCCGGACGTGCAGGCGATCGACGCGATCCTCAACGCCGACCCGACGATCAGCCATATCGCCATGGTGCATAGCGAAACGACCACCGGGATGCTCAACCCCATTGATGAGGTGGGCGCTCTGGCGCATCGCTATGGCAAAACCTACATCGTTGACGCCATGAGCAGCTTCGGCGGCATCCCCATGGATATTGCAGCATTACACATCGACTATCTGATCAGCTCCGCTAATAAATGCATCCAGGGCGTGCCGGGTTTTGCCTTTGTGATTGCCCGCGAGCAAAAGCTGGCCGCGTGCAAAGGGCGTTCCCGCTCGCTGTCGTTAGATCTCTACGCCCAGTGGCGCTGCATGGAGGATAACCACGGCAAATGGCGTTTTACTTCGCCCACTCATACCGTCCTGGCGTTTGCACAGGCGCTGAAAGAGCTGGCGAAAGAAGGTGGCGTGGCGGCACGTCATCAACGCTATCAGCAAAATCAGCGCAGTCTGGTGGCCGGAATGCGGGCGCTGGGCTTTAACACGCTGCTGGATGACGAACTTCACTCGCCCATTATCACCGCCTTTTATTCACCGGAAGACCCGCAGTATCGCTTTAGCGAATTTTATCGCCGCCTCAAAGAGCAGGGCTTTGTTATCTATCCTGGCAAAGTGTCGCAAAGCGACTGCTTCCGCATCGGCAACATTGGCGAAGTATATGCCGCCGATATCACTGCCCTGCTGACCGCCATTCGTACCGCCATGTACTGGACGAAATAAGGAACCATGATGAACCGTATTCACGCTGTTATTCTCGACTGGGCGGGCACCACCGTCGATTTTGGCTCCTTTGCGCCGACGCAAATTTTCGTCGAGGCGTTCCGTCAGGCATTTGATGTGGAGATCACCCTCGCCGAAGCACGCGTGCCAATGGGGCTGGGTAAATGGCAACACATTGAAGCGCTGGGAAAATTACCTGCTGTTGACGCGCGCTGGCAGGCAAAGTTTGGTCGCTCCATGAGCGCAGCAGATATTGATGCCATCTACGCCGCTTTCATGCCGTTACAGATTGCTAAAGTTGTCGATTTTTCTTCTCCTATTGCCGGAGTTATCGACACGATCGCGGCGCTACGAGCCGAGGGCATTAAGATAGGCTCCTGCTCCGGTTACCCACGAGCGGTGATGGAGCGCCTGGTTCCCGCCGCCGCCGGGCATGGCTATCGTCCGGATCATTGGGTGGCAACGGACGACCTGGCCGCAGGTGGTCGCCCGGGGCCGTGGATGGCGCTGCAAAACGTGATTGCGCTGGGCATTGATGCGGTCGCGCACTGTGTGAAGGTAGATGATGCCGCGCCGGGCATTAGCGAGGGGCTTAACGCGGGGATGTGGACGGTGGGGCTGGCGGTATCGGGTAACGAATTCGGCGCAACATGGGACGCCTATCAGACAATGTCGAAAGAGGACGTTGCGGTCCGCCGCGAGCACGCGGCCAGCAAGCTGTACGCCGCCGGGGCGCATTACGTGGTGGATTCACTGGCGGATTTACCTGGGGTGATTGCGCATATTAATGCGCGTCTGGCGCAGGGCGAACGCCCGTAAAATAACTGCCGGATGGCGCTGTCGCTTATTCGGCCTACAGACTGTACCGTTTTGTAGGCCGGATAAGGTGTTTACGCCGCCATCCGGCAATCATTCTTACTCGTAGTAGTTATAAATCCCCGCCGCCATCACCAGTTGCGAAGCCACTTCATGCGCTTTTTCACGACCAGCCAACAAGTCGATGATTTTCAAGCCAAAATCGATAGCGGTACCAGGTCCCTGGCTGGTTAATAATTTTACCCGCGCATCCCACACCACACGCTTATCCTGCCACTGTTCGGCGGGGATCTTATCTTTCAGCGCCGGAAAACCGGTCATATTGCCGATAGGGAAGATATCGTGCGGCACGAGCACTGTAGCGGCTGCGGCGCAAATGGCTGCGACAATGCGCCCGGAGCGGTGAAACTGTTTTACGGTTTCGACCAGCAGCGGGCTGTCGCGAAAGCACTCGGCGCCTTTAATTCCGCCGGGCAACACGATGATGTCATAATCGCCGTCGGCAACTTCAACCAGCGGCGCATCCGCCAGTAGCTTCACGCCGCGTGAGCAGACAATCGTCAGGTTGCCATCGCTGGCGACGCTGGCGGTAGTGACGTGGATTCCGCCGCGAACCAGCAGATCGATAGTGGTGACCGCTTCGGTCTCTTCACTACTAGGGGCGAGGCATACCAGTGCCTGAGCGCTCATACTCACTCTCCTTTCGCTTTACCATTTCAAACAGGCGGCTATTTTCCGGAACGGCGAGACCGTGCACGCGGGCGCGCTTGAGTAAATAACCGGTGATGTAGTCAATTTCGGTATGGCGCATAGCGCGCACGTCCTGCAACATGGATGAGATGTTTTCTGCCGTACTGTCAATCACTTGCTCAACATAATAGCGTAAATCGTCTGCCGATGTGTGGTAGCCTTCACGTTCAATCACGGCGGCGACCTCTTCGCAAATTGCGTTAATTTCATCAGTATGATGGCGCAGCTCGCCGTTCGGGCAGTTCCAAAGCGCGGTGAGCGGGTTGATAACACAGTTGACGGCCAGTTTGCGCCACATCTCTGCGCGGATATTGTTATGCCAGGCGACATCGGGCAGTACCCCCTGCAGGATATCGGCGAGATAACTGTAATCGCCGTCTTGCTCGCGCGCCGGGCCAATATGCGTAGTACCGTTAGCGACATGAATAATGATATTACCGTCGCGGCGCGCAGCATGGGTGATAGTCCCCATCAACATCGGCTGTTGGATATTTTGCAGCTCTTCTATGGTTCCCATTCCATTATGAATGAGCAGGATAGGCGACGTCACCGGTAGGGTTGACGCCAGGGTTCGTACTGCGTCGGAAACCTGCCACGCTTTCAGCGTGACTAACAACAGTTCGCTCTTCGCCAAAAAATCCGGATCGTTTGCCGTCAGTGATTCGTTGAAAAAGGAACCATCGGTATCGATCAGATTTACGCTGCAATAAGGTTGTGGCACTCGTAGCCAGCCCTGTACGTCATGTCCGTGTTTGCACAGTGCCGAAAGCCAAAGTTGTCCTAAGGCTCCGCATCCCAGTACAGTAATTTTCATTGTTCCTCCTCACCTGCAACAGCGCCAGGTGTTATGGCGCTAATTATAGCGTCATCAGCTAAGCTTCTCGTTAAGCCTCGTTGCAGGTATTATGCAACGCAACGAAAATGAAGGGAGAAGAAAAGATGCCATCTTTCGATATTGTTTCTGAAGTTGATCTGCAGGAAGCGCGTAACGGCGTGGATAACGCGGTTCGCGAGGTTGAGTCTCGTTTTGACTTTCGTGGCGTAGAGGCGACTATTGAACTGAACGATGCCAATAAAACCATCAAGGTGCTGAGCGAGTCCGATTTCCAGGTCAATCAGTTGCTCGATATTCTGCGCGCCAAGCTGCTTAAACGCGGTATTGAAGGCGCTTCGCTGGATGTACCGGACGAGTTCGTGCATAGCGGTAAAACCTGGTATGTGGAAGTGAAGCTGAAGCAGGGCATTGAAAGCGCCGTGCAGAAGAAAATCGTCAAGCTGATTAAAGACAGCAAACTGAAGGTGCAGGCGCAAATTCAGGGGGAAGAGATTCGCGTGACGGGCAAATCACGTGACGATCTGCAATCGGTAATGGCGCTGGTTCGCGGCGGCGATTTGGGCCAGCCGTTCCAGTTCAAAAACTTCCGCGATTAAGTTGTTATGCCGGATAGAGCCTCGCCGCCATCCGGCAATAAAGCATTCATCCTTTGCTGATAAGCTGTTCAACTTCAAAGCGATTGGTCACTTTGCTGTCGATTTTGACGTAAGCGGAATGCTCTTCCGCCACGATCAGCGCTTCGCTTACGCCTTTCATTGCCAACAGTCGCTGTTTTAGCCTGTCGTCAGCAACGATATCCGCTGGAATTTCCACGCGCAGGCTGCTGACATAGGGCGGCTCTTTCATGGTACTTGCCACCGCCAGCCATACCATCGCCAGTACGGCCCCGGCAAGGAAAACGGTTTGCCCATCAAACGTGCCATCTATCCAGCCGCCCAGCGAGCCGCCAAGCGCCACGCCAAGAAATTGACTGGTAGAATAGACGCCCATCGCCGTTCCTTTATACCCCGCGGGCGATTCTTTGCTAATCAGCGAAGGCAGCAGCGCCTCCATCAGATTAAAGGCGAGGAAAAAGAGTTGTACGCCAATCACCAGCTCCCAGAAATGTTGGCCCGCTCCCCACAACACGATTTCTGCGACGACAATGAGCCCCACGCAGAACAGGAATACCTGCTTCATCCGCCGTTTGACTTCAGCATAGATAATAAAAGGCACGACGGCGGCAAAGGCGATCACCATGGTTGCCAGATACGCCTTCCAGTGTTCGGCGGCAGGGAAACCGGCATCGGCAAGCTGGCCGGGCAGGGCGACAAAGGTGGACATCAATAAAATATGCAGACACATAATGCCGAAATTGAGCTTGAGCAGCCTCGGCTCCGCCAGCACTTTACTGAAGCTGCCTTTGACCATCCCGGATTCGCGATTCAGCACATGGTTAGTACTGTTGGGAACCACCCAGATCGTCAGAAGAATGCCCAGAGTGGCGAGGGCGGCGATCATCCAGAACAACGCGTTCAATCCCAGACTATGGGTAACGATCGGCCCTAATACCATCGCAATCGCGAAGGTGATACCAAAGCTGACGCCGATAAACGCCATCGCTTTGGTGCGGTTTTGCTCGCGGGTGAGGTCAGACAGGAGCGCCATGACGGCGGCGGCAATAGCGCCGGACCCTTGTAGCGCTCGCCCCAGAATAATGCCCCAGATTGAGTGGGAGAGCGCGGCAATGACGCTACCCGCGACAAATACCGCCAGTCCGCCGACAATCAGCGGTTTACGGCCAATGCGGTCGGACAGCAGCCCAAAGGGAATTTGAAAGATAGCCTGCGCCAGCCCGTAAATGCCGATCGCAATGCCGATTAATGCTTCGCTGGCGCCCTGTAGCGCCATACCGTATGTGGTCAGTACTGGTAGAACCATAAACATACCCAGCATACGCAACGAAAAGACGGTCCCTAAACCCCATGTGGCGCGCAGCTCCCCTGGCGTCATTTTATAATCGTTCATTGCCACCTCTGTATAAAAGCTGGGAGTAGTGTAGTGCGGGGAGTGTGCCGGGTAAATAGAGGGTTAATTAGCAAATATTATGTTTTTGAAACAGTTGAGCTAAAAAAGAGATAAATTGTTAACACGATAGGGGCGATCGGGAGAGTCAGCATAGCCTTGTGCTCATTCATATTCCGATCTCCTTGAGCTGTAGTGGCTATCTGAGCCATCTCAGTATAGTGTAGCGGTTAGCCACGGCCTTCAGGCTGTGTACGCTGTTGCTCCATGTAGCAATAGCAGACTCGTCAAGTCAGACTGTCAGCGAACCGCGCTGCTGGCCGGTGGGTGACTTTAAACTTTTGCTTTGCCATAGGAAGCCGATTCTGAAACGATGGCAATGATCAGAACCGTCCATCTCCTGAAAATTTGATTTATTCAACAACGCCGAGACTGATAGCAAACTTTCCGCGTGATGGCGCGCGTTTATCAGGCAGAAGGTTCGTCAGCAGTCGCATTTATTATATTATTCAAGGAGTGAATTCGTTATGGAAATTAAATTTTTATCATTATGTATTTTAGCGGGTGTTTTATTTGTTAGCCAGGTGAATGCTTCAGCGAACAACGGTAAAGATGATGTAAAATATGCTGCGCTTACCCAGAAGGATCTTGATGCTTTGCCTGTGGAAAAAAGAGCTTCGGTTCTGGATGAACTGGGGTTTATCCATGAATACGGCCTTAATGTACCGATGAATCGCGAACAGGCGTTGCAGTATTACAAGCAGGCCTGTGAGCTTGGCGGTAACTACGGCTGTTATAATGTGAAGTATGCCTATCAGTATGGCGACGGAGTGGCCAAAGATAGCGCTCAGGCCAATAAGTATGCTAAGAAAATGAATCTGGATAATTTATTGATTGAGCAAGAATATATTGATAAGTTTTCGCAAGAAATTTTCACGGCAAAAGTATTGGCCGATACGGATAAATCGCAGCGACCAGAATTTATTAATGCACTATTTAATTTTCTAAATAATAGGCCAGAGAGCGATGCGCTTTTTTTTAGTCGTATCGGATTTAATCAGGAAAAAACGTTCCGCCTTGCTACGCTATGGGTGCAGGACGGCGATCCACAAATGGATTATCAACTGGGGTTACTCACCCTTAATGATTTCTCTGGTCATTATGTGGATGAGCCTTATAAAGCCAGGCCGGCCTCGTTGAAATGGTTTCGCGCCGCCGCGGAAAAAGGCGTCGTTGAGGCCCAATCTCTCTTGGGGGGTATTTATTCGGGGGGAGAGGGCGATGAGTGGGGGATTAAGCCAGACATTCAGGAAGCACAAAAATGGTATGGACAGGCGGCTAAGCAGGGGGACAGCGATGCACAGATTGCGTTAGGTAAAATCTATTATTCTGGCGTAACAGGGCGCACTGATTACGTTAAAGCGCTGGCATTATTTACGCAGGTTGAAAATGATGGCACTAATTCGCGCTCAACGATGCCGTTGAGTTGGATGTATTATAACGGTTTAGGTACTGCACCTGATTGTGATAAAGCCTGGTCGTATTACAAGAAAGCATCTCGATATGTAGGTAAGATGGTTGAGGAAAAAATATTTTTAAGTAAGTGCGCAGCGGATATTCAGAGTCGAAAAAACAACGCGGATGCTTTACCTAAAGTAACGCTAAAAAAAGAGAGTGTTTTCTCTCGCGGGATAACGGCTAAACCGAAAGAATGCGCACTAATTTTTCAGATTGGCACAGATAAAATCCGTAACATGGCGAATTTGCATATTACGCTTGAGCTGAAAAATGATGATGGAATGGCAACTGAGGAAACGTTGATGATTCCGCCATTCGGTTTGAATACTCTGGGGATAGATATGCAAAATCATGATGTTGATCCTCTCATTACCACATACGATCTCCCGCTGTATATGCAAGATTTTTGTCACGGGATCGGCGATATCCATTTTACGCTGAAATCCGCTACGGCAACGATTAACGGTAAGAATGTCGATTTACTGAAAGCTGATAGTGTGCGCTTTTTAGATAAAGAATAAGGGAATGAAAAATGATAAAACGGAAATGGAGTATTTTGTTTCTGCTTGGGCTTTCTTTCGCATCGGTATGTCAGGCAGGTGATGATATTGACGCGTTGTATAGCCGTATTGCGCAGAAAGATATTCAGGCGCTAAATGAGCTAAAAGCGTTAGCCAAAGATAATAATGCTCAAGCGCTGGCGGAGTTGGGGTTTATTTATGAGTACGGCGTTGCTGTGCCGAAAGATACGATACAGGCTATCAAGTATTATGAGCAGGCTTGTCATGTTGAAGAACCCTATGGCTGCTACAACGCTCGTTATTTTTATCTGCATGGCCTGGGGGTGATGCAGGATGACGTTTTGGCAAAAGAGCTTGCGGATAAAACCAGTAAAGCAGACACCGATACTGATGCGCAGACGGTGACGCGCCTGATAGCCGACGAAATAGATACGGCAAAGCAAGCCGCGGAAAGCGATATTACTCAGCGTTCCCGGTTTATTGAAACATTACGCCAGTATGCCAGCGGCGGGAGCGCGATGGCCGCGCTCATCACGCGCCTGGGTTATTCAAAGGCGGATATCCTGCACCTTGCGGAGCTGTGGGCGCAGGAGAGAGACCCTGAACTTAACTTTATCGTTGGTAGCCTCTATGACTCTGGTTTTGTTGAGGTCGACGATAAAGAGGCGCGTTCGTTGCAATGGTTCCGCAAGGCTGCTGAATTGGGCCAGGCTGATGCGCAGAATATACTCGGTTACTTCTACTTGAATGGAAAACGAGGGATTAAGCGCGATCTGCAGAAGGGGGTGCAGTGGTACGAGTTGGCGGCTGCGCAGGGTAATGTCGATGCGCTCATAAATCTTGGTGAGATCTATTACTCCGGGACGCAGGTTCCGCTTGATTACGCTCGGGCGTTTGAATTCTTTGAACGGGCGGCGAAGATGGGCAAGTCTCGCGCTTTAAACTATCTTGCCTGGATGTATACCAACGGTCAGTTTGTCGACACGGATTGCCGGAAGGCAGCGGAGTTGTTTGCTCAGGGGCGAACAAGTTTTGCAGACGATCCCCATTTTCAGGTGACCTGCGAAAAAGACCGACAGGCCCGCGCTGAGGCTGTGGCAATGCGTGAAAAGAATTTGCCGAAGTTAACCTTCAATCGTGATCGTGTTTTCGGTGCGAGCCAGGGCAGCGGCTATGCATGCGAGCTGGAGTTTGTCGTCAAAACGGACAGAATCAGCAGTATAGAGAATTTGCGCGTCTCACTGACGCTGAAAAATAAGGCCGGGGCGATGTCACAGCAGGTTATCGCATTTGAGCCTTTTGGGCTAAATACGCAGGACCGCAATTTACAAGGGTATAAGTCTGATACGCTCCGTGAATCGACATTACAACCTATCTATCAGCCGGAATTTTGCGATGTTGATAGCTATAGCGTGACTGCTGTGACGGGAATGGTTAACGGTAAAGAGATGGATATGCTTAAGGCAGGCGTTTTTCTGTAACTGCGAGCGAAAATAATGGCGTATCAAGCGATACGCCATTAAAAGTCTTACCAGACGTAAGTCAGCAGATTCTGCGAATTCGGCACCATAAAATCAACGGACATCATGATACTCAGCGCGGTAATCGCAATGATAGAGAAGCCGAACAGCTTGCGCGCCCAGACCTTATCATCTTCCACTTTGTAACCGCGTAGCGCCATGCCGAGCCACCAAACGCTGACCGCCGCGGCGACCACCAGGTATTTGTAACCGGCATAACCGCCCAACGTGAGCATTAGCGTTGCAACGGCAAACGCAATGATATACAGCGTGATGTGGTTTTTAGCGACTGAGATTCCTTTTACCACCGGCAGAACCGGGATATTGGCCGCCTGATAGTCCTTAAAGCGGAAAATGGCGATGGCGTAAGAGTGCGGCATCTGCCAGAGGCTGAAAATAGCCAACAGGATCGCCGCGCCGCTGTCAAAGTCGCCCGTTACGGCGCAGTAGCCAATCACCGGCGGCGCTGCGCCGGAGAGAGAACCAATCAGCGTTCCGTAGACGGAGTGACGCTTCATGTACAAGCTGTACACGCCAACGTAGACCACGAAGCCCATTACCCCCAGCCAGCAGGCCAGAGGATTGGCGCCAAACCACAACAGCATAAAGCCAGCAATACCCAGCAGGGTGGCGTATACCAGCGAGACGCCAGGAGAAATCAGGCCTTTGACCAGCACCCGATTCTTGGTCCTTTCCATCTTCCTGTCGATATCCCTGTCGATGTAGTTGTTAAATACACAACCCGACGCCACAACCAGTGACACCCCGACCAGCGTATAAATGAACAGGGGATAGTCAATGCTGCCCTTTGAGGCCAGCAGAAATCCCCCGATCACCGAGATCAGGTTGCCAAAGATGATGCCTGGTTTCGTTACTTGCAGGTATTGCTTAAACATCATACTCGCCGCTCTTAGTGCATCATCATGTTGTAGTTGAGGTTCCACATAATCCAGATGGAGCCCACAACCAGGATGGCGATGATCAGCACGGTAAAGATGAAGGCCGTCATGTTCCAGCCTTCATCAGATTTGGTGTTCATGTGCAGGAAACACACCAGATGCACCAAAATCTGCACCACTGCCATTGCCAGGATAGATCCCAGAATAACGGCCGGAGAGGCAGCGCCAGTCATCACCATCCAGAATGGAATAACCGTCAGGATGACCGACAGGATAAAGCCGGTCATGTACGTTTTTACGCTGCCGTGGGATGCGCCGCCGCTCTCGGTAGAATGACTCATTACATCGCCCCCATCAGATAAACAACAGTGAATACGCAAATCCAAATCACATCCAGGAAGTGCCAGAACAGGCTCAGACACATGATGCGGGTACGGTTAGTGCTGGTCAGACCGCGACGGGCAACTTGCACCATCAGCACCGCCATCCAGATCAAACCGGAAGTGACGTGCAGACCGTGCGTGCCGACCAGCGCGAAGAACGCAGACAGGAAGCCGCTGCGATCCGGGCCCATACCGTTAACAATCAGGTGATGGAATTCATAGAGTTCCATCCCGATAAATCCGGCACCGAACAAGAAGGTCAACGCCAGCCAGGAGATAACCTGGCTCTTGTTGTTCTTGTGCATGGCGATCGCCGCCATGCCGTAGGTAATGGAGCTAAATAACAGCAGGAAGGTTTCAACCAGAACGAACGGCAGTTCGAAAATGTCCTTACCTGTCGGGCCGCCAGCGGTGCCGTTTACCAGAACGGCATAGGTAGCAAACAGAATAGAGAACAGAATGCAGTCGCTCATCAGGTAGACCCAAAATCCGAAGATTTTGTTCTGGCCTGCGTCATGGTGCCCGTGTTCGTGCGCGTGGGCAGTCGCGTGCGTTAAAGTATCAGTTGCCATTTTTCAGCCCTGCCTTAGTAATCTCATCGAAATGCTGGTTTTCCAGTTTTTCGACTTCCGGGACCGGCACGTAGTAATCCACATCTTCATCAAAGCTTTTTACAATCCAGCTGATGATCATGCCTGCGAAACCCACTATCGCCAGCCACCAGATATGCCAGATCATGGCGAAGCCAAATACCGTCGCGAAGGCGGCGATAACAATACCGGCACCGCTATTTTTCGGCATATGAATCTCTTCATACTGTCCAGGCTGTTGGTACGCTTCGCCTTTTTCTTTCATTTCCCAGAAGGCGTCACGTTCGTGAACGTGCGGCACAACGGCAAAGTTATAGAACGGCGGCGGAGACGAGGTTGACCACTCCAGCGTACGGCCACCCCATGGGTCGCCGGTCAGATCGCGGTTCTGATCGCGGTCGCGAATAGAAACGAAGATCTGAATCAGTTGGCACAGGATACCCAGCGCAATCAGCGCGGCACCGGCGGCGGCAACCATCAGCATCGTATGGAACTGCGGATCAATTTGCTGGCTGAGGCGACGGGTCATGCCCATGAAGCCCAGTACGTACAGCGGCATAAAGGCTACAAAGAAACCGATAATCCAGAACCAGAAGGCGCGTTTACCCCAGGTTTCGTTCAGCTTGAAGCCAAACGCCTTCGGCCACCAGTAGGTCATACCCGCGAAGCAGCCAAACACCACGCCGCCGATGATCACGTTATGGAAGTGCGCAATCAGGAACAGACTGTTGTGCAGGACGAAGTCCGCGCCCGGTACCGCCAGCAGCACGCCGGTCATACCGCCGACCGAGAAGGTCACGATAAAGCCGATGGTCCACATCATTGCGGAATGGAAGACGATACGGCCCTGATACATGGTGAACAACCAGTTGAAGATCTTCACCCCGGTCGGGATGGCGATAATCATGGTGGTGATACCGAAGAAGGCGTTAACGTTCGCGCCTGCGCCCATCGTGAAGAAGTGGTGCAGCCAAACGATAAACGACAGTACGGTAATACAGACGGTCGCCCAAACCAGCGAGGTATAGCCGAACAGACGTTTACGCGAGAAGGTCGCTGCGATTTCGGAGAATACCCCGAAGACCGGCAGAATCAGAATGTACACTTCCGGATGGCCCCAGGCCCAAATCAGGTTGATGTACATCATCATGTTGCCGCCCATATCGTTGGTAAAGAAATGGGTGCCCAGATAGCGATCCAGGGTCAGCAACGCGACGGTAACCGTCAGAATCGGGAAAGAGGCGATGATCAGTACGTTGGCGCACAAAGAGGCCCAGGTAAAGACCGGCATCTTGAACATCGTCATACCCGGCGCACGCATCTTCAGGATCGTCACGAAGAAGTTGATACCGGTTAACGTCGTACCAATACCCGAGAGTTGCAACGCCCATATCCAGTAATCGACCCCGACGCTGGGACTGTACTCTATTCCCGATAGCGGCGGATAAGCCAGCCACCCTGTCTGCGCGAATTCACCCACGCCCAGCGAGAGGTTAACCAGAATAATGCCGACAACGGTGAACCAGAAGCTCAGGTTGTTCAGGAAAGGGAAAGCAACGTCGCGCGCGCCGATCTGCAGCGGAACCACTAGGTTCATCAGACCGATAACGAAGGGCATCGCCACGAAGAAGATCATGATTACGCCGTGAGCGGTAAAGATCTGATCGTAGTGGTGCGGCGGTAGAAAACCCGCTTCGCCTGCGGAGGCAAGCGCCTGCTGGCTACGCATCATGATGGCATCGGCGAAACCACGTAACAGCATCACAATCGCGACGATGATATACATGATGCCGAGGCGTTTATGGTCAACCGACGTTAACCACTCTTTCCATAGGTAGGTCCACTTACCGAAGTAAGTAATCGCTGCCAGTATCGCCAGTCCCCCGACGATAATTGCAGCGATCGTTACCATGACGATAGGTTCATGGAACGGTACTGCATCCAGTGATAATTTTCCGAACATCTTATCTTCCTCAACCCTTGGAGTTGGCGGATTCCGCGTGGCTCATGTCCATACCTTCCATTCCTTCATGCGAGCTGTGCTCACCTTCAGGTTGGGTCATGTCCATGCTCTTACCGTGGCCCATGAATTTGTTAATAACGTCCTTGAACAAATCAGGTTTCACGCTGGAGAAATATTCCACCTTGTTGTACTCGCTTGGCATAGCCACTTTCTCGAACGCCGCCATATCATTCATGGTGTTCGGAGACTGCTTCGCTTTTGCGACCCATTGGTCGAATTCTGCGCGGTCTTTGGTGGCGATAGCTTTAAACTTCATACCAGAGAAGCCCGGGCCGCTATAGCTGGCGGAGATGCCATCGTAGGTTCCGGGTTCGTTGGCGATCAGATGCAAACGTGTTTGCATACCGGCCATGGCATAAATCTGGCTACCCAGACGCGGGATAAAGAAGGAGTTCATCACGGAGTTGGAGGTCACTTTGAAATAAACCGGCGTGTTCGCCGGGAAGGCGATCTCGTTGACGGTGGCGATACCCTGCTCCGGATAGATGAAGAACCATTTCCAGTCCATGGAAACCACTTCGATGGTGATCGGTTTTTCGTCATGCGCCAGCGGCTTGCTTGGTTCAAGCGCGTGCGTGGTTTTCCAGGTCAGTACGGCAAGGAAAATGATGATTAAGATAGGCACCGTCCAGACCACGGCTTCCACTTTATTGGAGTGTGACCAGTTCGGACTATACTTCGCATCCTTATTACTCGCACGATACTTCCAGGCGAAACCAACAGCCATCAAGATGGCGGGAATAACGACGATCAACATCAGGCCAAATGCCGTCAGTATCAGCGAACGTTGCTCCAGTCCAATCTGTCCTTTGGGATCCAGCAGCGCAGAATTACAGCCACTGAGTAATGCAGTGCCTGCAATTAATGACAACCATCCCAAACTTTTATTGTATTTCCTGAGTCTCATTTAACGACCTCAATTCCACGGGACCTGGTGGCGTTTAAAGTGTAGGGGCATTTTACGGTAAGGTTACATTACTGTAAACATGATTGGTTCTGTGTTACCAAGTTCTGCCGCGCATGTCACATATGTTGCCAAGTATGTCGAAATAACTTTAAGACACTGTTGAAACTTTGCGTTATAACGGATGAGGTCTGTAAGTGGGATGTTGAGGGATAATTGGTATAACCAATGTAAAAATAAAACAATTACTTAACAATTTATTATCAATAAAAGGACAATCAACGGCAGAAATTTAAATTTAATCGGCTGAATCGTGTAAAGAATATAGGTAGCGTAGAAATTACCAATAATTTCCAAAATTCTGTTGCGCACAAAAAGACAGATATATTTTTTATCAATTGATGGTTATTTAGCCGTTATAATTCCGGGTCGTTATTACAACGGCAAATAATGTTTTAGAGCAGGCGTGTTTTTCGTAGCGCCAGGTAGTCCAGCAACCCGCCAAAGACAATGCCGCACACGGCAACCGCTACCGCAGTTTCAAGCAATCCGGACAGGAATGAGAAGTTAGTGTAATCCAACGCGTTCATGGTCAGCAGGAGTACCCAGACCGCCAGCAAAGCGACGCCCGCGAGCAGGATTGAAAGCGCGAAATTGTAGGCGCCACGGTATTGCGTGCGGGGAATGAAACGCTCGTTCTGCCAGCTATATTCCAGCGTTTGCCGACAGACCAGCAACAGTAACAGCCCGGGAACGGCGGCAACAACCGAGAAGAGGTAGAATGTCGGCCAGCCGTGCGCTTCAACGAACCAGCCCGCTACAGGACCAACATAAACCCGGCCTACTGCGGAGAGGGCCGACAGTAGGGCAAACTGTGTTGCGGAAAACGACTTATTACATAGCGTCATTAATAAGGCGACAAAGGCGGCAGTACCCATCCCGCCGCACAGATTTTCGAAAAAGACCGCCGCGCCCATGCTGAACATGTTTTTATCGGTAATGGAGAGCAACCAGTAACCGGCGTTGGACGCGCCTTGCAAAATGCCGAAAATCAGCAGCGCGCGAAACAGCGAAAGACGCTGCATTAATATGCCGCCGTATAACGCGCCGACGATTGTCGCCAACAGGCCCAGCGTTTTATTGACCACGCCGACTTCGCCGGCGTCAAAGCCGACGCCGCGAATCAAAAAGGTGGTGGTCAGGCTCATAGCGAAGGCGTCACCCAGTTTATAAAGCACAATGAGCAGTAAAATCAGCCAGGCGTTATTACGGCCAAAGAAATCGCGTAGCGGCGCGACGACGGCCTGTTCCAGCGATTTCGGGGACGGGATAGTATCGGTCGGTTCCGGCGCCAGTAAGGTGGCGATAATGCAGGGGATCAGCAATGCCGCCATCAGCCAGTACATGCCCTGCCAGCCGAGCCAGCGATCGGCCAGCCATAGCGCCAGTCCGCCGGAAACCAGCATCCCCAACCGGTAGCCAAGCACGCTGATTGCCGCGCCAGCGCCGCGTTCTTCTGCGGGTAAAACATCGGTTTTCCAGGCGTCGAACACGATATCCTGCGAGGCGGAGCAAAAAGCAATCACCACCGCCAGCGCCGCCATCCAGCGTAGCTGCGTGCCGGGTTCAAGAAATCCCATCGCCGCAATCGCCGCCAGTAATAACAGTTGGGTGGCGAGTAACCAACCGCGACGACGACCTAAAAAAGGCGGCGTGTAGCGGTCCATCAGCGGGGACCAGAGAAACTTAAACACATAGGCCTGACCAACCAGCGAGAAGAAGCCAATCGTTTTAAGATCGATATTCTCGACGGTCATCCACGCCTGTAGCGTACCGGAGGTGAGCGCCAGCGGGAGGCCAGAGGCAAAACCCAATATCAGCAGAATGGCTGAACGCGGTTGCTGGAAAATACGTAAATATTGACTTGACATAGGCATCTACAGACCCGGCTTCTGCCGGGTCTTGTTGTTGCTATTAACGGGCATTTTGCTTGATAAAATCGTGAATACTGGTGTCCTGAGACATATCAGCAATGGTATCGGTCAGAACGCTGTTTACCGCGTCGGCAATATTCTGGTTAGAGGCCTGGAACGCCCCTTCAATAGAGTAGTTGGCGCGATAGTTTTTGGTCATCTTGCTGCCATTTGCCGCGGTCGCAATAATCGCGATATCCGCTTTGGTCGCGATGTTGTAGCGCACGCTGCCCTGGGAAACATCAGCATACAGTTGGTTAACAATTATCTGCAGATTAACCGCGCCGTTAGGCCCGATCATATAGCCCCGCGCCGTCATCTGTTTTTCCAGGACTTCTTGTAACAGGAAGCGTAAATCGCGGGAGGCGGTTAACGTTACCAGCTGGTTGTTACGCGTGACTTTCGCTAACGCTTGATCCTGGCGTTGGTCCGCGCCGGTAATGCTAACGGTGACGCCCATCAGGCTCGGGTCCTGCTGTGGCAAGGTGATCTTCGGCGCGACGTCAATGGTCGTCGGCGGTGTGGCGCATCCTGCCAGCATAAACAGAGCGACTAACGGAAAGAGAAGTTTTTTTAACATATTCAGGCTCTCAATGACGCTTAAAACGTGATAGGTAAAAATTCCCGCCATCATAACACCGCTAACGGCGAGGGGAAGTGGTCAACGCAGGTAAATTCGTCGTAATGTCCGATTTGGTATTGATAACGGCGCGAGCGGGGATTTTGAGCGCTAAAAGAATGATTAAGGCAGTAAACTTCATACGTTTGGCTGAAATAATCAGACGAAAGCTAAATTTTTGTTGTCATGCTGTAATGGAAACGGTAAAAGCGGCTAGTATTTAAAGGGATGGGTGACATCACAGCGTTGTCGGAGGAGATTTTCATGATGATACGTGAGCAAATAGAAGAAAAATTAAGGACAGCGTTCGACCCCGTGTTTCTCGAAGTTGTGGATGAAAGCTATCGTCACAATGTTCCTGCAGGATCGGAAAGCCATTTTAAGGTCGTGCTGGTGAGCGATCGCTTTACAGGCGAACGTTTTCTTAATCGTCATCGGATGATTTACGGTACGTTAACGGCGGAACTCTCCACAACCGTACATGCGCTGGCACTGCATACTTATACCCTCAAAGAGTGGGAAGGGTTGCAGGGTACTATCTTCGCGTCGCCTCCTTGTCGCGGCGCGGGAAGCATCGCGTAGCAAAACGGATTTGCAACTACCTCCGCTTTTCCAGTATGTTGCTACAGAATTATGTGAAAACGGCCTGCGGGCCGTTTTGTTTTGTCTGAATTTTGAGCGTGTCGTACAGTATTCAGACAAAAATTAGCCGAGAATTGTGAAAACCGCCGCAGCATCGCACAATCACTGTTCTCGACTCACAAAAGTGATGCCGCTATAATGCGCCGTCTTATATATGAACGTCTTCGGGATGATTCTGACGACAGGGAATGTGATTGATTATGAGAACATCCCGGTTCCGCGAAGCAAATAGCACGTGCTTGCGGAGTAGAGTTGACCGAGCACTGTGATTTTTTGAGGTAACAAGATGCAAGTTTCAGTTGAAACCACTCAGGGCCTTGGCCGCCGTGTAACGATTACAATCGCTGCTGACAGCATCGAGACCGCTGTAAAAAGCGAGCTGGTCAACGTAGCGAAAAAAGTACGTATTGACGGCTTCCGTAAAGGCAAAGTACCGATGAATATCGTCGCTCAGCGTTATGGCGCTTCTGTTCGCCAGGACGTGCTGGGCGATCTGATGAGCCGCAACTTCGTTGACGCGATCATCAAAGAAAAAATTAACCCGGCAGGCGCGCCGAACTATGTTCCGGGCGAATACAAAGTGGGTGAAGACTTCACTTACTCCGTCGAGTTTGAAGTCTATCCGGAAGTTGAGCTGACCGGACTCGAGTCCATCGAAGTTGAAAAACCGGTTGTTGAAGTCACCGACGCTGACGTTGATGTGATGCTGGACACCCTGCGTAAGCAGCAGGCGACCTGGAAAGAAAAAGACGGCGCTGCTGATGCGGAAGACCGCGTGACCATCGACTTCACCGGCTCTGTAGACGGCGAAGAGTTCGAAGGCGGCAAAGCGACCGATTTCGTTCTAGCGATGGGCCAGGGTCGTATGATTCCGGGCTTTGAAGACGGCGTTAAAGGCCACAAAGCTGGCGAAGAGTTCACTATCGATGTGACCTTCCCGGAAGAGTACCATGCTGAAAACCTGAAAGGTAAAGCGGCTAAGTTCGTTATCAACCTGAAGAAAGTTGAAGAACGCGAACTGCCGGAACTGACCGAAGAATTCATCAAACGTTTCGGCGTTGAAGATGGTTCCGTAGCCGGTCTGCGCGCTGAAGTACGTAAAAACATGGAACGCGAGCTGAAAGGCGCGGTGCGTAACCGCGTTAAGTCTCAGGCGATCGAAGGTCTGGTAAAAGCTAACGACATCGACGTACCGGCTGCGCTGATCGACAGCGAAATCGACGTTCTGCGTCGTCAGGCTGCGCAGCGTTTTGGTGGTAACGAGAAACAGGCTCTGGAGCTGCCGCGCGAACTGTTCGAAGAACAGGCTAAGCGTCGTGTAGTTGTCGGTCTGCTGCTCGGCGAAGTCATTCGTACCAACGAGCTGAAAGCGGACGAAGAACGCGTTAAAGGCCTGATCGAAGAGATGGCGTCTGCTTACGAAGATCCGAAAGAAGTGATTGAGTTCTACAGCAAAAATAAAGAGCTGATGGACAATATGCGTAACGTCGCTCTGGAAGAACAGGCTGTTGAAGCGGTTCTGGCAAAAGCGAATGTGTCTGAAAAAGCCACTTCCTTCAATGAGCTGATGAACCAGCAGGCGTAATTTTTCGCGTTAAAAGCACGAAATTTGCACAAAAACCCGTCACCTTTCAGTGACGGGTTTTTTTTGTCACGCATTTTGCATGGTAAGGGTGCGAAAACCGCGTTTCAGTGTTAGCGTTAGAGCAAAAGATTGTTATGCTTGAATTATGGCGATGCCGTACCCATTACAGAGGGACTGGCTGATAATCCGTCCATCAGGTTACAATCAGTACAGCAGATTTTTTCAATTTTTATCCAGGAGACGGAAATGTCATACAGCGGAGAACGAGATAATTTGGCCCCTCATATGGCGCTGGTGCCGATGGTCATTGAACAGACCTCACGCGGTGAGCGCTCTTTTGATATTTATTCTCGTCTACTTAAGGAACGCGTCATATTTCTGACCGGCCAGGTCGAAGACCATATGGCTAACCTGATCGTGGCGCAGATGCTGTTCCTGGAAGCGGAAAACCCGGAAAAAGATATCTATCTGTACATTAATTCTCCTGGCGGCGTAATTACTGCGGGGATGTCCATCTATGACACCATGCAGTTTATTAAGCCAGACGTCAGCACCATTTGTATGGGACAGGCGGCCTCTATGGGGGCGTTTCTGCTGACTGCCGGGGCGAAAGGCAAACGTTTCTGCTTGCCGAACTCTCGCGTCATGATCCACCAGCCGCTGGGCGGCTACCAGGGCCAGGCGACGGATATTGAAATTCACGCCCGCGAAATTTTGAAAGTAAAAGGGCGCATGAATGAACTTATGGCGCATCATACGGGTCAATCTCTTGAGCAGATTGAACGTGATACTGAGCGCGATCGCTTCCTCTCCGCGCCTGAAGCGGTAGAGTACGGTTTGGTTGACTCAATTTTGACCCATCGTAATTGATGCCCTGGACGCAAGTGTGCCGCTATACACTTCATCCTTCACGCTACCTCGGTGTTGGCTGCCAGCGCGCCTCCCGGTGACTTACTTATGTAAGCGCCTGCGGAGTCGCTGAGTTGCCGCCTTGATGTAGCTCGAATGATTTTGTGTATATACTAATGAAGGGCGGCACAACGCTGATTAGCGGCTTGCGCCTGAGAATGGCATTTGCGTCGTCGTGTGCGGCACAAAGAACAAAGAAGAGGTTTTGACTCATGACAGATAAACGCAAAGATGGCTCGGGCAAATTGTTGTACTGCTCTTTTTGCGGCAAAAGCCAGCATGAAGTGCGCAAGCTGATTGCCGGTCCATCCGTGTATATCTGCGACGAATGCGTCGATTTATGTAACGACATTATTCGCGAAGAAATTAAAGAAGTTGCTCCGCACCGTGAACGTAGTGCGCTGCCGACGCCGCATGAAATTCGTACCCACCTGGACGATTACGTTATCGGCCAGGAGCAGGCGAAAAAAGTGCTGGCGGTGGCGGTCTATAACCACTACAAGCGTCTGCGTAACGGCGATACCAGCAATGGCGTCGAGTTAGGCAAAAGCAACATTCTGCTGATTGGACCGACCGGTTCCGGTAAAACGCTGCTGGCGGAAACGCTGGCGCGCTTGCTGGATGTGCCGTTCACTATGGCGGATGCGACCACGCTAACCGAAGCGGGTTACGTTGGTGAAGACGTCGAGAATATCATTCAGAAACTGTTGCAGAAATGCGACTACGACGTGCAAAAAGCGCAGCGTGGGATTGTCTACATTGATGAAATCGATAAGATTTCGCGTAAATCAGACAATCCGTCCATTACCCGCGATGTTTCCGGCGAAGGCGTACAGCAGGCGTTGCTGAAACTGATCGAAGGCACCGTCGCCGCGGTTCCACCGCAGGGCGGTCGCAAACATCCGCAGCAGGAGTTCTTACAGGTAGATACCTCTAAGATTCTGTTTATCTGCGGCGGCGCGTTTGCCGGTCTGGATAAAGTGATCGCTAACCGTGTTGAAACCGGCTCCGGCATTGGTTTTGGCGCGACGGTGAAAGCGAAGTCCGACAAAGCCAGCGAAGGCGAGCTGTTGTCGCAGGTTGAACCGGAAGATTTGATCAAATTTGGTCTGATTCCTGAGTTTATCGGTCGTCTGCCAGTGGTAGCGACGCTGAATGAACTCAGCGAAGAAGCGCTGATTCAAATCCTGAAAGAGCCGAAAAATGCGCTGACCAAGCAGTATCAGGCGCTGTTTAACCTGGAAGGCGTCGATCTGGAATTCCGTGACGAAGCGCTGGACGCTATCGCCAGGAAAGCAATGGCGCGTAAAACCGGTGCCCGTGGTCTGCGTTCTATCGTCGAAGCGGCGCTGCTGGATACCATGTACGATTTGCCATCTATGGAAGACGTCGAAAAAGTGGTGATCGACGAGTCCGTTATTGCCGGTCAGAGTAAGCCGTTGCTGATTTACGGCAAACCGGAAGCGCAGGCTTCTGGCGAATAATTAAACATTCATACAATCAGTTAGCCAAAAAAGGGGGGATTTTATCTCCCCTTTCGTTTTTCCTGTAAACACGCCGTTGAATGTGTGGGAAACATCCCCATATACTGACGTACATGTTATAGGTGGTATGGAGCACAGCTATACTATCTGATTACCTGGCGGACACTAAACTAAGAGAGAGCTCTATGAATCCTGAGCGTTCTGAACGCATTGAAATCCCCGTATTGCCGTTGCGCGATGTGGTGGTTTATCCGCACATGGTCATACCCTTATTTGTAGGGCGGGAAAAATCTATCCGTTGTCTGGAAGCGGCTATGGACCATGATAAAAAAATCATGCTGGTCGCCCAGAAGGAAGCATCAACGGATGAGCCGGGTGTAAACGATCTTTTCACCGTCGGGACTGTGGCCTCTATTTTGCAGATGTTGAAACTGCCTGACGGCACCGTAAAAGTGCTGGTCGAGGGGTTACAGCGCGCGCGTATTTCCGCGCTGTCTGACAACGGCGAACATTTCTCCGCGAAGGCGGAGTACCTTGATTCGCCAGCCATTGATGAGCGAGAACAAGAAGTGCTGGTGCGTACCGCTATCAGCCAGTTCGAAGGCTACATCAAGCTGAACAAAAAAATTCCGCCGGAAGTGCTGACGTCACTCAATAGCATTGACGACCCTGCACGTCTGGCTGACACCATCGCCGCGCATATGCCGCTGAAACTGGCGGATAAACAGTCCGTACTGGAGATGTCCGACGTTAACGAACGTCTGGAATATCTGATGGCGATGATGGAATCTGAAATTGATCTGCTGCAGGTTGAGAAACGCATTCGCAACCGCGTGAAAAAGCAGATGGAGAAATCCCAGCGCGAGTACTATCTGAACGAGCAAATGAAAGCGATTCAGAAAGAGCTTGGCGAGATGGACGACGCGCCGGACGAAAACGAAGCGCTGAAGCGTAAGATCGACGCGGCGAAAATGCCGAAAGAGGCGAAAGAGAAAGCGGAAGCGGAACTGCAGAAGCTGAAAATGATGTCTCCGATGTCGGCGGAAGCGACCGTGGTGCGCGGCTACATCGACTGGATGGTGCAGGTGCCGTGGAATGCGCGTAGCAAGGTCAAAAAAGACCTGCGTCAGGCGCAGGAAATCCTCGATACTGACCATTATGGTCTGGAGCGCGTGAAAGACCGCATCCTTGAGTATCTCGCGGTTCAAAGCCGTGTAAATAAAATCAAGGGGCCGATCCTGTGTCTGGTGGGGCCGCCGGGGGTAGGTAAAACCTCGTTGGGCCAGTCCATCGCTAAAGCAACAGGGCGTAAATACATCCGTATGGCGCTGGGCGGCGTGCGTGATGAAGCGGAAATCCGCGGTCATCGCCGGACTTACATTGGCTCTATGCCGGGTAAACTGATCCAAAAAATGGCCAAAGTGGGGGTTAAAAACCCACTGTTCCTGCTCGATGAGATCGACAAAATGTCTTCTGACATGCGCGGCGATCCGGCTTCCGCACTGCTGGAAGTGCTGGATCCGGAGCAGAACGTGGCGTTCAGCGATCATTACCTGGAAGTGGATTACGATCTCAGCGATGTGATGTTCGTCGCCACTTCCAACTCCATGAACATTCCGGCGCCGCTGCTGGATCGTATGGAAGTGATCCGTCTGTCCGGTTATACCGAAGACGAGAAGCTGAATATTGCTAAACGTCACCTGCTGCCGAAGCAGATCGAGCGTAACGCGCTGAAGAAAGGCGAACTGACGGTCGACGATAGCGCGATTATCGGTATTATCCGCTATTACACGCGTGAAGCGGGCGTTCGTAGTCTGGAGCGTGAAATCTCCAAACTGTGCCGCAAAGCGGTTAAACAACTGTTGCTCGATAAGTCGTTAAAACATATCGAAATTAACGGTGATAATCTGCACGACTACCTCGGTGTGCAGCGCTTTGATTATGGCCGCGCGGATAGCGAAAACCGCGTAGGTCAGGTGACGGGCCTGGCGTGGACGGAAGTGGGCGGCGATCTGTTGACCATCGAAACCGCCTGCGTCCCGGGCAAAGGCAAGTTGACCTACACCGGCTCGCTCGGTGAAGTGATGCAGGAATCCATTCAGGCGGCGCTGACCGTGGTGCGTGCGCGCGCGGAAAAACTGGGTATTAATCCGGACTTTTACGAAAAACGCGATATCCACGTTCACGTGCCGGAAGGCGCAACGCCGAAAGACGGTCCAAGCGCCGGTATCGCGATGTGTACCGCGCTGGTTTCCTGCCTGACCGGTAATCCGGTGCGCGCAGATGTGGCAATGACCGGCGAGATCACGCTGCGTGGTCAGGTGTTGCCGATCGGCGGCCTGAAAGAAAAACTGTTGGCGGCGCATCGCGGCGGGATTAAAACAGTCTTAATTCCATTCGAAAATAAACGTGACCTGGAGGAAATTCCGGACAACGTCATTGCCGATCTGGATATTCACCCGGTTAAGCGTATTGAGGAAGTTCTGACGCTTGCTCTGCAAAACGAACCGTCTGGAATGCAGGTTGTAACCGCAAAATAGTGACCTCGCGCAAATAGCGCTAATAAAAACAGGGCTGGCAGGCTATTTCGGACTTGCCAGCCTTTTTTTGTATAGCTAATTTAGATGGTTGATTGGGTCTGCCACCATTAACGGGTGTTGTAAGGGCGTGGCAGGCCTGATATAACTGCTGCGCGGTCGTACTTCGAAGGATTCAGGTGCGATATAAATTATAAAGAGGAAGAGAAGAGTGAATAAATCTCAACTGATCGAAAAAATTGCTGCAGGGGCTGATATCTCTAAGGCTGCGGCTGGACGTGCGTTAGATGCGATTATTGCTTCTGTTACCGAATCTCTGAAAGAAGGGGATGACGTTGCACTGGTAGGCTTTGGTACTTTTGCTGTTAAAGAGCGTGCTGCCCGTACTGGTCGCAACCCGCAAACAGGTAAAGAGATCACCATCGCCGCTGCCAAAGTGCCGAGTTTCCGTGCAGGTAAAGCGCTGAAAGACGCGGTAAACTAAGCGTGATCCCCTAGGGGGATGTGACAAAGTACAAGGGCGCATCAACTGATGTGCCTTTTTTATTGGCGATTCGGGACTTTCTGTGCGTTGCGGGCTGACAATTGCCCTCGTTTCTTGTCACAATAGGCTTTTGTGCGCCGCGTTCAGAAAATGCGATGCGCGTGAAGTCTCTATACGCAAATCATTCGGGTTGCGTCGACGCGGCTACTGAGCGAATCACTCAGTAGCCAGCAGAGAAGCCGCCTGAAAGATAAAGTGTAAAGTCACCTACAGCGGAGTGTGGTTACACCATGATGGACAGCTTACGCACGGCTGCAAACAGTCTCGTGCTCAAGATTATTTTCGTTATCATTATCGTGTCGTTCATTTTGACCGGCGTTAGTGGTTACCTGATTGGCGGAAGCAATAACTACGCCGCAAAAGTGAATGGCCAGGAAATCAGCCGGGCACAGTTTGAGAATGCGTTTAACAACGAACGTAACCGTATGCAGCAGCAGTTGGGCGACAGGTATTCTGAACTGGCGGCCAACGAAGGTTATATGAAAAGCCTGCGCCAGCAGGTGCTGAATCGTCTGATAGATGAAGCGCTGTTGGATCAATATTCCCGCGAACTGAAACTGGGCATCAGCGATGAGCAGGTAAAGCAGGCGATTTTCGCCACTCCCGCTTTTCAGGTGGACGGTAAGTTTGACAACAACCGCTATAACGCGATTGTGAATCAGATGGGAATGACCGCCGATCAGTACGCTCAGGCGCTGCGTAACCAGCTTACCACTCAGCAACTGATCAACGGCGTGGCCGGTACTGATTTTATGCTGAAAGGGGAAACCGACGAACTGGCAGCATTAGTCTCTCAACAGCGCGTGGTGCGTGAAGCCGTTATTGATGTCAACGCGCTGGCGGCGAAGCAGCAGGTGACCGATCAGGAAGTGTCCAGCTACTACGATCAGAATAAAGTCCGCTTTATGACGCCGGAACAGTTCCGCGTAAGCTATATCAAGCTGGATGCCGCGACGATGCAGGCACCGGTCAGCGATGCGGATATTCAGGCCTATTATGACCAGCATGTAGATCAGTTTACTCAGCCGGAGCGTATTCGTTACAGCATTATTCAGACCAAAACGGAAGATGATGCGAAAGCGGTACTGGATGCGCTGAACAAGGGCGAAGATTTCGCCACGCTGGCGAAAGAGAAATCTACCGATATCATCTCTGCGCGTAATGGCGGCGATATGGGCTGGCTGGAAGAGTCTGCCACGGTGCCGGAACTGAAAAACGCCGGATTAAAAGAAAAAGGCCAGATATCTGGCGTGATTAAGTCGTCTGTCGGTTTTCTGGTGGCGCGTCTGGATGATATTCAGCCTGCCAAAGTGAAACCGTTAAGCGAGGTTCGCGACGACATTGCCGCGAAAGTGAAACAAGAAAAAGCGCTGGATGCTTACTATGCGTTGCAGCAGAAGGTGAGCGATGCGGCAAGCAACGACAATGAGTCGTTAGCAGGCGCTGAACAGGTCGCTGGCGTAAAAGCGGTTGAAACCGGCTGGTTTAGCCGTGACACCTTACCGGAAGAGCTGAACTTCAAACCGGTAGCCGATGCTATCTTTAATGGCGGTCTGGTGGGCGAAAACGGTACGCCGGGGCCGAATTCAGACATTATCACCGTGGATGGCGACCGAGCTTTTGTCGTACGCGTGAGCGAACATAAACCTGAAGCCGTGAAGCCGTTGGCAGAAGTGAAGGAACAGGTCACTGCCCTGGTGAAGCATAACAAAGCGGAACAACAGGCGAAGCTGGATGCGGAAAAACTGCTGGTCGAGCTGAAAGCGGGCAAAGGCGCGGAAGCGATGAAAGCGGCGGGTCTGAGTTTTGGCGAGCCTAAAACGTTAAGTCGTACCAGTCAGGATCCGGTGAGTCAGGCGGCCTTTGCGTTAAGCCTTCCGACGAAAGATAAGCCAGTTTATGGCGTGGCGAACGATATGCAGGGTAACGTCGTTCTGCTGGCGTTTGACGAGGTGAAAGCGGGCGCCATGCCGGAAGCGCAGAAAAAAGCGATGGTGCAGGGCATCACGCAGAACAATGCGCAAATTGTCTTTGAGGCGCTGATGAGCAATCTGCGTAAAGAGGCGAAAATCAAAATCGGCGACGCTCTGGAATAGCAGTAATCGTCGAGGCGCTTCGCAAAAAATTGCAAAACGTTGTATCCCACAAAGGCCGCTTTCGCGGCCTTTTCCATTTCTGAGAATTGCCGTTTGTTCGTTTTTCTCCGCCCCGCTATCGTGGCTGCACTGTTAACAAACAAGGAGAAAACAGTATGAAACACGGAATTAAAGCACTGCTTATTACGCTTTCTTTAACCTGCGCGGGCATGGCCCATAGCGCGCTGGCGGCGACGCCTGTCGCAAAAAATGCAGCGGTGGAAACAAAAGCGGATACGCCTTCTTCATCCTCCGCCAAAGCGGCATTACCTGCTAAAGCCAGCGATGATGAAGGTACCAGGGTGAGCATTAATACCGCGTCTGCGGAGGATCTGGCGCGGGTGATGAACGGCGTTGGGCTGAAAAAAGCGCAGGCTATTGTGAGCTATCGGGAGGAGTATGGTCCTTTTAAAACGGTGGATGATTTAAAGCAGGTGCCGGGAATGGGAAGCGCGCTGGTGGAGCGTAATCTGGCAGTTTTAACATTGTAATCACTTGCACAGTGGCCAAAATTTGCCAGACTGTAGAGGTCATACCAGTTATGACCTCTGTACTTGTCGTTTACTTATAACAACAACGTAAGGTTATTGCGCTATGCAAACACAAATCAAAGTTCGTGGATATCATCTTGATGTTTATCAACATGTTAATAATGCCCGCTATCTGGAGTTTCTGGAAGAGGCCCGTTGGGATGGTCTGGAAAACAGCGACAGCTTTCAGTGGATGACGGCCCGCAATATTGCCTTTGTGGTGGTAAACATCAATATAAATTACCGTCGCCCGGCGGTATTGAGCGATCTATTGACCGTGACCAGCCAGGTACAACAGCTTAACGGTAAAAGCGGCGTATTAAGCCAGACGATTACGCTGGAGCCAGAAGGGCAGGTGGTGGCCGATGCGCTCATCACGTTTGTTTGTATTGATTTAAAAACGCAAAAAGCGCTGCCGCTGGAAGGCGAATTGCGTGAAAAGCTGGAACAGATGGTGCAATAACGCTTCGCAGTCTGATGGCGTTGAACTTGTCCGGCCTGGCGATATTGACCATGGTGAATATCGCCAGGCCGGATAAGGTGCATGCGCCGCCATCCGGCAAAACAATCACCTTAACCCGGTTTTTTGCTTCATTGCTGCCATCACCGCCGCTTTATTCGACAGATAATGATTCAGGCCGTTAGCGCGCAGATTACAGGCTGCGCAATGACCACAGCCATCGCCTTTAATGCCGTTATAGCAGGTCAGCGTCTCTTCGCGAACCAAATCCAGTTGGCCCCAATAATCGGCCAGCGCCCAGGTTTCAGCTTTATCAATCCACATTAAGGGCGTTTCGAAACGGATATCTTTCGCCATGCCCAGATTCACCGCGTGATTCAGCGCTTTGACGAACTCATCGCGACAGTCTGGATAGCCGGAAAAATCGGTCTCGCAAACGCCGGTGATCACCGCCTCGGCTTTGACCTGATAAGCGTAAATCGCCGCCAGCGTCAGAAAGAGAATATTTCGTCCCGGTACGAAAGTATTGGGGATACCGTCAGCGTTCGGTTCATAGTCCGGCACCGGAATGCTATCCCGCGTCAGGCTGCTGACCGCCAGTTCGTTCAGCAAAGTGGCATCCAGCACTTTATGCGCGCGTGCGCCAAGTTTTAACGCCAGCGCGCGCGCGACATCAATCTCTGCGCGGTGGCGCTGACCATAATCAAACGTGACACAATGCACTTCATCATACTGATGCCGCGCTTGCGCCAGACAAGTGGTGGAGTCCTGACCTCCACTAAATACAACAACGGCGCGTTTCATAGTTATCCTGATCAATGACGAAAACCAATATGGTAACGCGTACGGATAATCCCGACCAGCTTCTTCACGGCGAAGGCGGCGGAAGCCAGGCTTCGCTAAATTCAAACCAGCCGCGAGGGGTGAGCCGAACGCCGTTAACGCCCGGTGGGGCGCTGATGCGATAGTGATAATTAAACAGCGGCGTAAGTGTGGCGTCATCCATCAGGTTAGCAAAAACTTGTTGTAGCGCGGCGCGGCGCGGCGATCTTTTTCATTGGGCTGAATTTGCAGAGCGTCAAGCGTAGCCTGCAGATGGGAAAACGCAGGCGCGTCCAGGACATGCGGCCAGATCTGATCGCAACGTAGCCACTGCTCCAGCGTATATTCCGGCGCTTCGCCGATCAGCCTGTCGCCCATCATCAGATCCGCTTGCGTCAACGCAGGGCAGTTATCCCAGTTTTTGGCATTATGAAAAATCAACGTTAACTCACAGCCGAGCGTCGCCAGGTAATGTCGAAGTTGTTCCGCCATCGTATGCAGCTCTACGGGAAGGTGATACGCCAGGGTAAGTTTTTTCGGCAATGGCGTTTCATCAACGTCCTGCCATTGCGGGATTGTCCAGCCGGGTAGCAGCCCCTGACTTGGCATAATCAAGTTCTCATCTACCGGCAAGGTTTTCAGCAGCGAAGTATGATGGATAATATGTATCAGACGCCGCGCCTGCTGTACGTTGAGCCGTGAGCCCTTTTTGAGGGTTAAATAACAAAAGCCAAGACTGATACCACTACTTACCTGACTCAGCGTCGCCAGCTCTTCCGGTTTGCCGATGGCAATCTGCACCGGATGGCGGCAACTGGTGCCCAGATCCTGGGCAAACAGTTGCGGGGTGCTCCAGAATTCAATCGCTTTCAGCAGCGGATGGCTGAGGTGATAATGGTCATGACTTTCCAGACGCACCAGTTCCGGCGTGAACAACGCCAGGCGAAAAGGACCGGTGCCGATAAGCGGCAGGTCAGGATGCTCCAGACCGCTACAATAGCTCGCCAGACGATGCGCCAGCCAGTAATCAGGTCGGTGAAGGAGAAAGGTCAGGCACTGAGGATGCGTTACTTCGATCCGTGCGACGCTAATAAACAATTTGCTTAGCGCCGGTAGGGTAAGCAGCCTTTCCAGGCGTTCGTGTAGCTGCGCGGTGTCCACCGTATCGCCATTATGCCAGTGCAGCGTGGAGCGAATATAAAAATCCCAGCGTAAACCGTCGGCGGAAACCTCCCAGTGATGCGCCAAATCCCCGCAAGGATATTGACTGTCGCGGTCGAAGCGCGTTAACCCGGAAAAAACTTGCCCTGCGAGATGCTGTTCCGCGCGGCCTGGCAGGAAACCCGGCTGCAGCGGATCAAGCGGACGATAGTAGGGAATACGCAATGTCGGCGTATCGTTTTGCCATTGGCCGCCCATAAAAGGCTGGAGCATCGCCCGTAACTCGCCCGGCGCCAGCTGCGCCAGTTCCAGTACGTTGAGCTGCTGCCCTTTTTCCAGCGCCTGTTCCATCATGGCGGTGCGGAGCGATTCCGGCGTGACCAGAAACTGGAGCCGTCCACGTTTCCCGCGCCCGGACTGCGCCTCCCATCTTAGCCAACCTGCCTGCTGGGCCTGACGCAGCAGCGTTCGCAGATGGCGCTCGCTACAAAAACAGCGTTCGGCCAGTTCGCTAACGGTGACATGTTGCGTTTCCCCGGCGGAAGGCTGCCAGAGGCGTTGATATTGATTAAGCCGATTCAGTAGCCTCATAGAAACCCGGAACACTTCCTTTTATCTGTTCACTATTACTTCCGTATATCTCAGGTAATACTGAACAACAAGTTAACCGCGTCACAGTGTGGAGAAAGAGATGGCCCGTCTGGCAGCATTTGATATGGATGGCACGTTATTAATGCCCGATCACCATTTGGGTAGAGAAACGATCGCCACGCTGGCGCGTCTGCGCGAACGCGATATCACCCTGACATTCGCTACGGGTCGTCATGTGCTGGAAATGCGGCATATTCTGGGGACGCTTTCACTGGATGCTTATCTTATTACCGGTAACGGGACGCGAATTCACTCGCTGGAAGGCGACGTGCTGCATCGTCAGGATCTCGATCCTCAGGTTGCCGATACGGTGATGCACCATGCCTGGGATACCCGAGCCAGTATGCATGTGTTTAATGACAACGGCTGGTTTACAGGCCAGGAGATCCCCGCGCTACTCCAGGCGCACGTCTACAGCGGCTTTCGTTATCAGGTTATCGATATAAAAAGCATTCCGGCCCATCAGGTGACGAAGATCTGTTTTTGCGGCGATCATGACGATCTGATCCGTTTGCGCATTCAGCTCAATGAGGCGCTGGAAGAACGCGCTCATCTCTGTTTCTCTGCCGTCGACTGCCTGGAAGTGCTACCGCTGGGGTGCAATAAAGGATCGGCGCTGGCGGTATTGAGCAACCATTTAGGGCTTTCACTGGCAGATTGCATGGCGTTTGGCGACGCGATGAACGATCGGGAAATGCTGGGCAGCGTCGGGCGGGGGCTCATTATGGGCAATGCCATGCCGCAGCTTATCGCCGCGCTGCCACACCTTTCGGTTATCGGACATTGTGGTAATCAAGCGGTATCACACTTTTTGACGCATTGGCTGGACAATCCGCATCTACCTTATTCCCCCGAATGAGAGATCTCTTCCAGCAAGCCAGACATTCAGTCTGGCTTTTTTTTGGTTTTTAGTCGCCGGTAAGTAATTTTGCGATGGCCGCTGACCACGGCGTCAAATCGCCGATATGGTCGCTAACCCAGGCCGGATGGTAATAGGTATCCAGATAGCGATCGCCGCTATCGCACAATAACGTCACGATAGCGCCGGTTTCTCCAGCCTCGCGCATCCGGGCCGCAAGCTGCAGAGCTCCCCACATATTCGTGCCGGTAGAGGCGCCGACTTTACGGCCTAGCTGCGTTTCCAGCCAGTGTGTGGTGGCAACGCTGGCGGCGTCCGGCACGCGCAGCATCTCATCCACGACATCCGGAATAAAAGAAGGCTCTACTCGCGGACGACCAATTCCTTCAATTTTACTGCCCACCGGGCTGCGTAATGAAGCGTCGCGATCCTGCCAGTAAGGTAAAAAGACGGAATTTTCCGGATCCACCACCATGAGCTGAGTATCATAGCCCTGGCTGCGAATATAGCGCCCAATCGTCGCAGAGGTTCCGCCCGTTCCGGCGCTCATGACGATAAATCGCGGTACCGGATGGGGTTCGTTGCGCATCTGGCGGAAAATACTGTCGGCAATATTATTGTTGCCCCGCCAGTCGGTAGCTCGTTCTGCGTAGGTAAACTGGTCCATATAGTGACCGTTCAGTTCATGCGCCAGCCGCTCGGAGGCGGCATAAATTTCGCAGGCGCTCTCCACAAAATGACAGTGGCCGCCGTAAAATTGAATCTGTTCGATTTTACGTTTTGCGGTACAGGCGGGCATGACGGCGATGAACGGCAGTCCCAGTAAACGCGCGAACCAGGCTTCGGAAATCGCCGTTGAGCCTGATGACGCTTCAATAATCGGAGTGCCTTCTTTAATCCAGCCATTGCACAGCCCATAAAGGAACAGCGAGCGCGCCAGACGATGCTTGAGGCTACCGGTGGGATGCGTGCTTTCGTCTTTCAGGTAAAGCTGGATACCTGGAAATGCCGACAGGGGCAAACGAATAAGATGCGTATCCGCCGAGCGCTGGTGGTCAGCGTTAATTTCATTAATGGCATTTTTAACCCAATTGCTACTCATCATTAATATCCATTTATCATTTTGTGCCAAGAGTAGCGAAAAGTACGGAAAAAATTGTTGCTATTTGACCTTTAAATTACAATGTAAGGAGAAAAATATTCTCTATGGAGTGGGTATGTTAGATAAAATTGACCGTAAACTGCTTTGCTTATTGCAGCAGGACTGTACCCTCTCTTTGCAGGCGCTGGCGGCGATTCGCGAGCGCACCACGCTGGTGGTTATTGCCCATCGGCTATCGACAATCGTGGAGGCGGATACCATTCTGGTTCTCCATCGCGGCCAGGCGGTGGAGCGCGGGACGCATCAACAATTGCTGGCGGCGCAAGGGCGCTACTGGCAAATGTATCAATTACAGTTAGTTGGCGAGGAGTTAGCCGCCAGCGTACACGAAGAACCCGGCCCTGCGGCGTAAGGTTTGGCGCCACAGGGCAAAACCTCGCCCATCATGCACCGTCGTGGTGCGTTTTTCTTTCCCTGTTTCGATTTTGGGGCGCGTCAATATAAAGACGCGCCGCTAACCGCGCTTTTCCTCGCTCGCCAGCTTCTGGCACATCCTTTGCAATATCCATTCAGAAGAGTCCATGCGCGGCGGCAGCCGTTACCTAATTCTGACTGGAGGGTTCTATGAAGCTGGTTACCGTGATTATCAAACCGTTCAAGCTGGAGGACGTGCGGGAGGCGCTTTCTTCCATTGGCATTCAGGGACTGACCGTCACCGAAGTGAAAGGGTTTGGCCGTCAGAAAGGACACGCCGAACTGTATCGCGGCGCGGAGTACAGCGTGAATTTCCTGCCGAAGGTCAAAATTGATGTGGCTATCGCCGACGACCAACTGGAAGAGGTGATCGATATCATCAGTAAAGCGGCTTACACCGGAAAAATTGGCGACGGCAAAATTTTCGTCGCGGAGCTCATGCGCGTTATTCGGATTCGTACCGGCGAAGCTGACGAAGCAGCGCTGTAAGACCCGCCACACAGCAACAGGAAATGAAAAAATGAAGATAGCGATGATAAAAACCACACTGGCTTCACTGGCGCTGCTGCCTGGGCTAACGATAGCCGCGCCGGCGGTTGCCGATAAAGCGGATAGTGCTTTTATGATGATTTGCACCGCGCTGGTGCTGTTCATGACGATACCGGGTATCGCGCTGTTTTACGGCGGATTAATTCGCGCCAAGAACGTGCTGTCAATGTTAACGCAAGTGACCGTCACCTTTGCGCTGGTCTGTATTTTATGGGTGGTGTACGGCTATTCGCTGGCTTTTGGCGAAGGGAATCATTTCTTCGGTAATGCTGATGGGGCGATGTTGAAGAATATCGCGTTGACGGCGGTAACGGGTACGATTTATCAGTATATTCATGTCGCGTTTCAGGGATCTTTCGCCTGTATTACCGTCGGGCTGATTGTCGGCGCGCTGGCGGAGCGTATTCGTTTTTCGGCGGTGCTGATTTTTGTCGTGGTGTGGTTCACGCTCTCTTATATCCCGATTGCGCACATGGTGTGGGGCGGCGGCCTGCTGGCTGCTCACGGCGCGCTGGATTTTGCCGGTGGTACGGTGGTGCATATTAACGCCGCTATCGCCGGGCTGGTGGGGGCTTATTTAATTGGCAAACGCGTCGGCTTTGGGAAAGAAGCATTTAAACCCCATAACCTGCCGATGGTCTTTACCGGTACTGCGATTCTATATATCGGCTGGTTTGGATTTAACGCGGGTTCTGCGGGGAGCGCAAACGAGATAGCAGCGCTGGCCTTTGTGAACACCGTGGTGGCGACCGCCGCCGCGATTCTGGGGTGGATTATCGGCGAGTGGACGCTACGCGGTAAGCCTTCCCTGCTGGGGGCGTGTTCCGGCGCGATTGCCGGTCTGGTCGGCGTGACGCCAGCCTGTGGCTATGTTGGCGTTGGCGGCGCGCTGGTTATCGGCGTTATTGCGGGTCTGGCGGGATTGTGGGGAGTCACCATGCTTAAACGTCTGTTACGGGTAGATGATCCGTGCGACGTATTTGGCGTTCACGGCGTTTGCGGAATAGTCGGCTGTATCCTGACCGGCGTTTTTGCCGCCAGTTCGCTGGGCGGCGTTGGCTTTGTCGACGGCGTTACGATGGGACATCAGGTGATGGTACAGCTGGAAAGTATTGCTATTACGGTCGTCTGGTCCGGTATTGTCGCGTTTGTTGGTTACAAACTGGCGGATATCCTTGTTGGACTGCGTGTACCGGAAGAGCAGGAGCGCGAGGGGCTGGATGTGAACAGTCACGGCGAGAATGCGTATAACGCGTGATTGCGCAACATGCCTGATGGCGCTGCGCTTATCCAGTTTACCGTAGGCCGGATAAGCGCAGCGTCATCAGGCCATTAACGCCGCATAGCGGCATGTTTTTTAATTGTGATTACGCATTACCCCTTCCTGCACGGTTGAAGCGACCAGCGCGCCATCCTGAGTATAAAACTCGCCGCGAACAAAGCCCCGGGCGCTGGAGGCGGAAGTGCTCTCCACGCTATAAAGTAGCCATTCATTAAAATTGAACGGACGATGGAACCACATAGAGTGATCGATAGTGGCGATCTGAATGCCCTTTTCCAGAAAACCGATGCCGTGAGGCTGAAGCGCGACGGGAAGGAAATTCAGATCCGAGGCATATCCCAGTAAATATTGATGGACGCGAATGTCATCCGGAACGGTGCCGTTGGCGCGAATCCATACCTGACGCACAGGCGCGGCGACGTGACCTTTCAACGGATTGTGAAATTCGACGGGACGAATTTCCAGCGTGCGATCGCAGAGAAACTTTTCTTTCAGAATCGGCGGCAGTAAATGCGCCAGCGATTGCGCGATTTCCGTTTCTGACGGTAGTCCTTCCGGCCCGACTGCCGTCGGCATGGTTTTTTGATGTTCGAAACCCGGTTCCGGCGCCTGGAATGAGGCGGTCATATAAAAGATGGGTTTCCCGTTCTGAATAGCGGCAACGCGGCGGGCGCTGAAGCTGTTCCCATCGCGCAGCACTTCTACGTCATAGATAATGGGTTTTTGGCTATCGCCCGGCCGCAGAAAATAGCTGTGGAATGAATGCACCAGGCGTGCTTCCGGCACCGTTTCTTTGGCGGCATAGAGCGCCTGGCCCACCACCTGACCGCCAAATACCTGGCGCAGCCCTAAGTCTTCACTTTGGCCCCGAAAGAGTCCTTCTTCAATTTTTTCCAGATTCAATAATGTCAGCAAATTATTCAGTGTCTGACTCATACATACTCTCCAGGTGACAACGATGCCGAAGCGAGGTAGGGCAGAGTATAACGCAATTTTGCAAGTGGTCCGATGGGTACAAAAGTCTGAATAACAGACCAATTCCAGGCAAAAATGAGTGACATGTGCCACACTTAATCACGTTATGTTTCTGTTAACCACTCTTCCGGCGGGGGGAAAGGCCTGCTGGTGCATTGATGATAAGGAGAATTGAATGAAACTCGTGCACATCGTAAGTGGTTTAGCGGTTGCGATATCTCTGGCGGCCTGCGCTGATAAAAGCGCTGATATCCAGACGCCTGCGCCAAACCCTAACATGTCGATTACAGCTAACCAGTCTACTATTCAGCAACCCAATGTTTCCGGTACCGTCTGGATCCGCCAGAAGGTCGCTCTGCCGCCAGATGCGGTGCTGACCGTGACGCTTTCAGATGCTTCGCTGGCTGATGCGCCGTCTAAGGTGCTGTCGCAAAAAGCGGTACGTACCGAAGGTAAACAGGCGCCTTTCAGTTTTGTGTTGCCGTTTAACCCATCAGATATTCAACCTAACGCGCGCATTCTCCTGAGCGCGGCCATCACCGTTGATAATAAGCTGGTATTTATTACCGATAGCGTGAAACCGGTGATTAACAATGGCGGCACTAAAGCGGATCTTACGCTGGTACCGGTACAGCAAACGGCGGTGCCTGTGCAGGCCAGCGGTGGTGCGACGACGACGGTTCCATCGACTTCGCCGACCCAGGTCAATCCGTCTTCTGCCGTTCCTGCGCCTACCCAGTATTAATCCTGCGCCAACCCTCTCCGTTACGGAGAGGGGTAATACACCCAGCGATAGCGTTGTAAATCGATTTGTCCGCTTCCCGACACCACCACGCCTTCCGCCAGTAATGCCTGACGTTGCCGCTGTAGATCCGGCCCGGTAAGTGATATTGCGCCGTGGCGGTTCACCACCCGATGCCATGGTAAAGTGCTGCCTTCCGGCAGACGTTTTAAAACTCCGCCGACCTGACGCGCCGCCCGAGGCGAACCGGCAAGCCGGGCGACATCACCGTAGGTCGTGACAAATCCTTCCGGGATCGAGGCGACGATTTGCCAGACGCGTTGAGGAAAAGTGTCCTGAATATCCATAATAGAATCCTGCGTTAATGCTTCAGGATAATCTGGAATAAGGGGGGAGGAAAGCCCGGATGCGCAAGAAACCAGCATCCGATGCCTGATGGGTTGCAATTGCACGATATAGCAGTGATAATGCGCCTGCGCGTTGGTTCACAACGCTCTCAATGGGGGCTCTGTTGGTTCTCCCGCAACGCTACTCTGTTTACCAGGTCAGGTCCGGAAGGAAGCAGCCAAGGCAGATGACGCGTGTGCCGGGATGTAGCTGGCAGGGCCCCCACCCATTTGTGCCTCTCCACACTGTTCTTTTCTGCTGTGCGACGTTATAGCCGCTGTTCCGCCCAAAGAATAAATGCCGTAGCGGGTAGGGGCTTACTGTATAACCAGCCCTGACCATAATGTACGCCATGCTGGCGTAGCCACTGTTCTTGCCTGGTCGTTTCGATGCCTTCTGCGACCATCTTGAGTTTGAGCGTTTTCGCCATTTCAATAATATGCGGCGTGACGTTTTTATATTCCAGCGCATCGACAAAAGATTTATCAATTTTAAGGACATCCACATCCAGATTTTGTAAGTAGCTGAGGCTGGAATAGCCGGTGCCAAAGTCATCAATATAAATGGAATGTCCCGCGTTACGGTATCTGGCGACAATGGGCGCGCTGGTTTTCGGATCGGCGAACTCGCGTTCCGTTAATTCAAGCGCGATTTGCGACGGAGAAATTTGGCTACGGTTCAGCAGCGTGCTTAACAGCGTCGGCAACGTTTCCGACGCCAGATCGGATGCCTCAAGATTGATTGAAATATGTTGTTCGGGATGGGACTTTAACCAACTCCCCATGTCTTCAAAAACGGTTTCGATGATTAACCGGGTTAGCGGCTCCGTGAGCCCGGTTTGTTCAGCCAGCGCGATAAAAATTTCCGGCGAAAGGAAGGTGCCGTCCGCCTGTTGCCAGCGAGCTAAGGCTTCGGCACCGAAATTTTTCCGCTGCTCAGGGAGACAATAGGCTGATAGTGTACGTTAATTTCGCGATTGTCTATCTCATCCTGGAGACGGTGGCGGGGCGACTGTAGCCGACGCAAAATACGCAGAATAAAGGCCGCGGTCAGCAGACCCGTTACGATGCCCGCCGGTAGCCAGATAAACGCCTGTCGATACCAGCTCCTTTCCAGCGGAGCGGTCGGTGCCCAGCTTACGATAGTAATGCCCATTTCCGGAAAGGGGTGGATAGCATACTGAATGCCTCGGTTTTCCAGCCGCAGGGGCGTCTCATGGTGAATGAGCGGAAGAATAGCGGGGTCAAGGTTACCGCTGCTGGCAACCACAGTATTGCGTTCCCGGCCAATAATAGCGACGTCAATCGGCCATGCGCCAAACGGAATCACATCGATAAAGGACGCCGGGTCGATCATCACGATATAGCTGTCGCTCCCGAGTGCCGCCATATAGCGTTTTATACCCAGATCGTTTTGCGCCGTAAACCAGGCGTGATAACCGTCGCGAGTGATTTTCATGGGCGGAGGGAACGCGGGAATATGGCTCTCTTTTTCAAGTGAGGAACAAACGGGAATCGAATTTTTAAGATACAGAACTTCCTGGACATACCGAAAGCTATAAGACACGCGGCGCATGGCGAGTAAATGGGCGCTGCTGCAGGGCTCGCCTTTAAAGGAGGCAATATGCGTTAACGCGGCTTTTGCCTGGTCACTGACCCTTTCTGTACGTAGCGCCACCCGGGACGAGAAGATATCCAGCTCTTCATTAAACCTTTTTTCAACTTGACGGTGCGCCAGCCACAGGCTCAATCCTATCGGGAAAAGGACAGACAGGATAAGCACTCCCGTTACCAGGCTGACCAGATGTCGTGTTGTCACAGTGATGTCCTTATAAACACAGCGTAGAGAAAGTATATCCGATCGTAAATCGCGCCCTCGAATGATAAAGCTATTTTATCGATTTTACAGATACAGGGGCCAGACTAACGCGTTACGCCACGTTGCTTTTGCCGCCAGGAAGAGATCGTGAATGTTTACCGGTTGAAAAAGGAGTGTTGATAGCGTATTTTATTGTTATGTTATAACATGATTGAGAGAGCGCAATGAAACCTGATATTCATCCTGTATACCGCACCGTCGTATTTCACGACACCAGCGCAAATGAATATGTGAAAGTGGGATCAACTATCAAAACTGAACGTGAAATCGAACTGGACGGCGTGACATATCCGTATGTCACTATTGATGTGTCATCAAAATCGCATCCTTTTTATACCGGTAGACAGAAAACGCTTGATAGCGAAAGTAGCGCCGCACGCTTCCAGAAACGTTTTGGTCATTTTATCGGCGCTAAACGGGGGTAAATGAAATGCAGGTGTTAAACTCACTTCGCAATGCAAAACAACGGCATCCGGATTGCCAGATAGTCAAACGCAAAGGACGCTTATACGTGATTTGTAAAACAAATCCGCGTTTTAAGGCGGTTCAGGGGCGTAAAAAAAGACGTTAAAAAACCAACAGTTCAGGGAAAGCAGTGCGTACCAGGGAGGGTGCGCACTTTTTTATTACCGGCTGGCTTCTGCGCGGGCCAGCGTAAAAATATCGTAGAAGGAAAGTTCGCCCTTACGGGCAACCATTTTTTGCAGCTGGACTTTATGTTCATTATCCACCTGTGGAGACTGAAGAATCGTCTCAATGAGCGTGGGGGGAACAAAGCGGGTGTTGTACCATTCGCCGTTGTAACAGACCCGGAGGTCCAGCACATCGATGTCGTTATAGTGATAACGCGGGGCGATGTCGAAAAAGAAGAAGCCATTAAATGCGATAAATAACACCACTAACAGCCACACTGACCCCACCAGCGTTTCTGATTGCAGCATGACCGCCAGCGTCGCAAACCAGGCTGCATACATCGCGATAAATAACCCAGGATGCTTGCGGATAAAACTGATACTAAAACGCGGCCTGTTATCGCGTTTTTCACGGATGTTTAAGTCATCAATAGTTTCGCTAAGCAGGCGCTGTATCTCTGTCATCTTTTGCCTTCATGATTTCTGCGACATAGGGGTAGTAACAGCCCATTTTAAAGGGAGGTGTAACGTGAAAAAAGTAACAGATTAACCACGAATTAGCATAACAGTTATCATTTTGACTACAATTTTTTAATGATTCGCGCCGGATTTCCGCCTACCACAACGTCTGGCGGTACGTTTTTTATCACCACAGCGCCTGAAGCGACGACGACGTTATCGCCGATGGTTACGCCCGGATTAACGACGGCTCGTCCGCCTATCCAGACATTATTTCCGATAGTGACGGGTTTACCTAATTCTCTGCCGCTGTTGCGTTCGACGGCGTCCAGCGGGTGCGTGGCGGTATAGATATGTACCCCTGGCGCGAGCATACAATTATCGCCAATATGAATTGGGCAAACATCAAGCATGACGCAGTCGAAGTTAGCGTAAAAGGAGTGACCAAGAAAAATATTATAGCCGTAGTCGCAACGAAAGGAAGGTTCAATATAGGCGTCTTCGCATCGACCCAACAGGTCGCGTAAAATCGCCTGACGCTTATTTATTTCATCAGGCGTAGTATAATTGTATTGATGGATGAGTTGACGCGCCCGCAGTCGATCCTGGCATAAAGTTTCATCGGTCGGGCAATACAGTGCCCCAGCGATCATTTTTTGTTTTTCGTCACTCATCGCGCGCTCCCCTTGGTGGATATTATCGCAATAGAAGCAATAATAAAGTATTAGAGGGAACGTTCCCTGCTATTGGTATGTGATCTATATCACTGTTCTATAATAGCCCGTTGTGTTATTAGCCTGAACGAGGAGGCAGATAACACCTGCGTGTTCTCTAAAAAGTAATGTAGCGTGATTAACGAATGAATTTCCATACTGAAGAGGGGATCTTGTCGTAGAGTTTGTTCATCGTCAATTCTGCAAGACGGTGATCCGCAGCTGAGTAAAATACAGCCAGCTCATTGTCGGACAACTCATATTTATTTTTCTCAATGACGCGCTCCAGAGTGTCAATTGTCTGACAGCGCCGTAAACGCATCAAATAATCAGTTTTAGTTAATGGTTTATCAGACATAAATTCTACCTATGATTGTAATAATTTTTAACAAGACAAACTAACAGGATTAGCCCTGGTGGCGTTGACGAAACAACGGAACAGGCGGTTGCCCGATTTACGCCATTTTTGCAAATCCTGCGTATTAATACCATAGCTGCTGAACAACATAAAGGTGTCGTCCAGGTATTCATCTATCTGCGCAATCAATTTATTGTCTTCATTGTACTTAATTTTATAATTAAGCGCGAAAGTTGCAATATGCTCTATCAGCTCATTGAGCTGCAGGTTGACTGCTGAGGTCGGGTCATTAACCCAGCCATGGTTGCTTTCTTCAAGGTTTGCAAGACAGTCATGATACAGAGTTTCGCAAAGAAATTTAAGCTGTGCTATATCATGTCTTTTGGGTGAGTATTCGTCCATAATGCATCCCCTTTTTAGTGGCTTAAACTAACCGAACACCTTCGGGATGGATACAACTAACTAACCTGGTACTTCCCACGTCACCTTATGATTTAACTATAATCTACTCTAAAAAACTTTTCATCGTCATATTACTAAAAATTACAATTGCGTGAAAGCCGTGTGTCGCCATACTTTTTCGAATTTTAACAGTGAACGTCGGTCGCCTAAAAAGGAACCAGTTTTATTGCTCGTATAATCATTGGGTTAACGTTTTTTAGCTTTTCAGGCTAAAACAATAGACTCTGATAGGAGAAAATAGCCAGGAATATTCTTAATATTTCTTAATTAATGGCTGAATTAAGAAATGGCCAACTTTCCTAAGAAAAGCCTTTAACGCAGTAAGGATTATACCTTTTATTAATATGGCAAAAAATAATCAATCTAACAATAAGCGTATTTTATGATTTTTGCGTAAAAAAGGCCGCTTGCGCGGCCTTATCAACAGTGAGCAAATCAGCGATGTTCTGTCGAATGACTATGCTCAATATCTTCGCTTTTACGGCTAAAGCGGCGGCGTACCACCACGAAGAAGACTGGTACGAAGAAAATAGCCAGTACGGTTGCCGTTACCATCCCGCCCAGTACGCCAGTACCTACCGCATTCTGCGCGCCGGAACCCGCGCCGGAACTGATAACCAGCGGCATAACCCCCAGCATGAACGCTAACGAGGTCATCAGAATCGGGCGCAAACGCATCCGGACGGCCTCCAGCGTCGCTTCTACCAGACCTTTCCCTTCTTTATCCATTAAGTCTTTGGCGAATTCGACGATAAGTATCGCGTTCTTCGCCGACAACCCAATGGTTGTGAGCAGGCCCACCTGGAAGTAAACGTCGTTAGTCAGTCCGCGGAAGGTCGCAGCCAGCAGCGCGCCGATAACCCCAAGCGGAACAACCAGCATTACGGAGAACGGGATAGACCAGCTCTCATACAATGCCGCCAGACACAGGAAGACGACGATCAGCGAGATAGCATACAGAGCAGGGGCCTGGTTGCCGGACAACCGCTCCTGGTAGGACATCCCGGTCCAGTCATATCCAATGCCTGACGGCAGCTTGCTGGCCAGTTCCTCCATCATCGCCATCGCTTCACCAGTACTCTTGCTTGGCGCCGCCTGACCCAGAATTTCCATCGAAGGCAGACCGTTATAGCGTTCCAGACGCGGCGAACCATATTCCCAGCGGGAAGAGGAGAATGCGGAGAACGGCACCATCTGACCATCGCTACCACGAACGTACCAGTCGTTAATATCATCCGGCAACATGCGGTATTTCGCTTCGGACATCACGTAAACTTTCTTCACACGACCGCGATCGATAAAGTCGTTTACATAGCTGCCGCCCCATGCTGCGCCCAGCGTGGTATTAATGTCGCTAATAGACACGCCCAGCGCCTGAGCTTTTTCCTGGTCGATATCGATTTTAAACTGCGGCGTATCTTCCAGACCGTTAGGTCGAACGCCGACCAGCAGATCAGGATATTTCGCCACCTCGCCGAACAACTGATTACGTGCCTGGGTGAGTTTTTCATGACCAAGTCCCGCCTGGTCAATCAACTCGAAGTCAAAGCCGGTTGCGGTGCCCAGTTCAACAATCGCCGGCAGGTTAAAGGCGAAGACCATCGCATCTTTAATTTGTGAAAACGCTGCGGTTGCCCGCTGGGTAATCGCTTCAACCTTGTTTTTTTCGCCTGGACGATCGGCCCAGTCTTTCAACGACACGAATGCAATACCGGTATTCTGACCGCGCCCTGCAAAACCGAAGCCGTTGACGGCGAATACCGATTCAACGTTGGCTTTCTCTTTGTTCAGATAGTAATCCGTGACCTCATCCAGCACTTTTTGCGTGCGCTCTTGCGTCGCGCCGGCGGGGAGCTGGACCATTGTCAGGAATACACCCTGGTCTTCATCCGGCAAGAAAGAGCTTGGCAGACGAACGAACAGATAAGCCATACCGACGACGATAATGAGATAGAGCAGCAGATAACGCCCGGTGCTGCGCAGAATATTGCCTACGCTATCGGTGTAGTGATGCGTGCTCTTATCGAACAGGCGGTTAAACCAGCCGAAAAAGCCTTTTTTCCCTTCGCCATGATCGCCTTTGGCGACGGGTTTGAGCATCGTCGCGCACAGCGCAGGCGTCAGGATCAGCGCGACCAGCACCGACAGCGCCATCGCCGATACGATGGTGATAGAGAACTGACGATAAATTGCCCCGGTTGAGCCGCCAAAGAAGGCCATCGGAATAAATACCGCCGACAGTACCATCGCGATACCCACCAATGCGCCCTGAATCTGGCCCATGGATTTGCGCGTCGCTTCCTTCGGCGGAAGGCCTTCTTCCGTCATAACACGTTCGACGTTCTCGACCACCACGATGGCGTCATCCACCAGCAAGCCGATGGCGAGCACCATCCCGAACATCGTCAGCGTGTTTATCGAGAAACCGAATGCCGCAAGCACGGCAAAGGTTCCCAACAACACCACCGGAACCGCAATAGTCGGAATCAACGTCGCGCGGAAGTTCTGCAGGAACAGGTACATCACCAGGAACACGAGGATAATCGCTTCGACCAGCGTTTTTACCACTTCATGAATAGAGATCTTCACGAACGGCGTGGTGTCATACGGGTAGACGATTTTCATCCCTGGCGGGAAGAACGGTTCCATTTTTTTCAGTTCGGCGCGAATAGCGGTAGCGGTATCCAGCGCGTTGGCGCCGGTAGCCAGTTTGATGCCAAGACCTGACGCTGGCTGACCGTTAAATTTCGCGATGACGTCGTAGTTCTCGCCGCCAAGCTCAATTTTCGCTACATCCCGCAGACGAACCTGAGAGCCATCCTGATTCACTTTCAGCAGGATTTTGCCAAACTCATCCGTTGAGGTCAGACGCGTTTGGGCAATAATCGATGCGTTAAGCTGCTGGCCTTTTACCGGCGGCGTACCACCGAGCTGACCTGCCGCGACCTGGGCGTTCTGCGCTTTGATCGCGTTAATCACGTCGACCGGCGTCAGTTGGTATTTGGTCAGCTCTGTCGGATTCATCCAGATACGCATCGCATACTGCGAACCAAACAGCTGGACGTCGCCCACCCCAGAGGTACGGCTGATCGGATCTTTCATATTGGCGGCAACGTAATCCGAAATATCCTCCTGGGTCATGGTGCCGTCGGTGTTAATGACGCCCACTACCATCAGGAAGCTACTTGAGGACTTCTCAACGCTCACGCCCTGTTGCTGTACTTCCTGGGGAAGTAACGGCATTGCCAGTTGCAACTTGTTTTGAACCTGAACCTGCGCGATGTCCGCATCGGTGCCGGATTCAAAGGTCAGCGTGATCTGCACGGTCCCCGTGGAGTCACTGTTGGAGGACATATACATCAGGTTATCGATACCGTTCATATTCTGTTCGATAACCTGCGTGACGGTATCCTGTACCGTTTTCGCATCAGCGCCAGGGTAGGTTGCGGAGATCGTCACTGCTGGTGGCGCAATCGTCGGATATTGCGCTACCGGCAATTTGAGGATCGCGAGCCCCCCTGCCAACATGATGATGATGGCGATCACCCACGCAAATATAGGGCGATCGATAAAGAAATTAGGCATGTCTTAACGGCTCCTGTTTAAGTTAAGACCTGGGCTGAGCAGGTTGATCACCGCTTGCGGCTTGCTGTTTGTTATCCGCGGTAATTTCCTGCACTTTAACCTGTGCGCCAGGACGTACTTTTTGCAGCCCGCTGACGACTACGCGGTCGCCCGCTTTCAACCCGTCAGTCACCAGCCACTTATCGCCGATCGCCTGGCTTGCGACGATTTGGCGGGTTTCCACTTTGTTATCAGCGCCAACCACCAGCACCGTGGCATCGCCGCGTGGAGTACGGGTAACGCCCTGTTGTGGAACCAGTAATGCCGTCGGTTTTGTCCCTTCCTGCAGACGTGCGCGAACGAACATTCCTGGCAATAAGGTGTGAGCCGGGTTAGGGAAGATGGCGCGCAAAGTAATAGACCCGGTGGTTTGGTCAACGGTCACGTCGGAGAACTCAAGCGTACCGGACTGCGGGAATTTGATACCGTCGCTGGTCACCAGGTCGACCTTCGCTTTGCCGTTTTCCTGTTTCAGCGAACCATTTGCCAGCTCCTGCTTCAGGCGCAGGAAGTCATTGCTGGACTGGGTCACATCGACATAAATAGGGTCTAGCTGCTGCACTGTCGCCAGCGCCGACGCCTGACCGTTCTGTACCAGCGCGCCTTCCGTTACGGACGACTTACCAATACGACCGCTAATCGGTGAGGTGACTTTGGTATACGCCAGGTTGATACGTGCGGTTTCAACGGCGGCTTTTGCTGCGACAACGGCGGCAGTCGCTTGTTGCGCATCAGCCAGCGCCTGATCGTATTCCTGCTTACTGATGTACTGCGTACCCAGCAGCTTTTGATAACGCTTCACCGTCAGTTCAGCGATATTCGCGGCGGCCTGCGCTTTTGCCAGATCGCCCTTAGCGCTGTCGTAAGTCGCCTGGTAGGTCGCAGGATCAATCTGATAGAGAGAGACTCCCGCTTCGATATCACTTCCCTCAACGAAATTACGCTTCAGGATAATGCCGCTTACCTGTGGGCGAACTTCGGCGATACGGTAAGCAACGGTACGACCCGGAAGTTCAGTTGTGATTTGCAGTGGTTCCGTTTTTAGTGTGACAACTCCAACTTCTGGCATCTGCTGGCCGCCTTGCTGGTCCTGTTTGTCGTCACATCCTGTTAGCGCTAAGCTGCCTGAGAGCATCAGAACGACCGCCAGAGGCGTTAACCCTCTGTTTTTGTTCATATGTAAACCTCGAGTGTCCGATTTCAAATTGGTCAATGGTCAAAGGTCCTTAAACCCATTGCTGCGTTTATATTATCGTCGTGCTATGGTACATACATCCATAAATGTATGTAAATCTAACGCCTGTAAATTCACCGACATATGGCACGAAAAACCAAACAACAAGCGCTGGAGACACGACAACACATCCTGGATGTGGCCCTGCGTTTGTTCTCGCAGCAAGGCGTATCAGCAACCTCGCTGGCGGAGATTGCGAACGCTGCTGGCGTGACGCGCGGCGCAATCTATTGGCATTTCAAAAATAAGTCGGATTTATTCAGTGAGATCTGGGAGCTATCAGAATCCAATATTGGTGAGCTTGAGATTGAGTATCAGGCAAAATTCCCCGACGATCCACTATCTGTATTAAGAGAAATTTTAGTTCATATTCTTGAAGCTACTGTAACAGAAGAACGACGCCGCTTATTGATGGAGATTATATTCCATAAATGTGAGTTTGTCGGAGAAATGGTTGTGGTTCAACAGGCGCAACGTAGCCTTTGTCTGGAAAGTTACGATCGGATTGAACAAACGTTAAAACGTTGTATTAATGCTAAAATGCTGCCTGAAAATCTGCTGACTCGTCGTGCGGCGATACTGATGCGCAGCTTTATTTCAGGGCTCATGGAAAACTGGTTATTTGCTCCGCAATCGTTTGATTTAAAAAAAGAAGCTCGCGCCTACGTCACGATCCTGCTGGAGATGTATCAATTGTGTCCGACGCTGCGCGCGTCGACGGTCAACGGCTCCCCCTGATAATATTCCAGGAAAACTCCTGGACATTTTCTGTGTCGCTATTCTGTTTGTTACAGGCGTGATATTCTTGCGACTCAATTATTTCCGGTCTGCTTGCCGGTTCAGACACTTCATTCTCATGACTATGTTGCAGCTTTATAAACGTTCACAGCATTTTGTTTTTATTACAATTAGCGTCCTTATTATCCTGCTGTCCTGTCAGTCTCTGGCGTTTGCCCGGGGGCAAACGAATGGCGACCTGCCGTCAAAAGCGGATGTGCAAAACCAGCTGGATACGCTGAATAAGCAAAAAGATCTCTCCGCCCAGGATAAGCTCGTCCAGCAAGACCTTATTGATACGTTAGCTACGCTGGAGAAAATCGAGCGGGTGAAAGAGGAGACCGTACAGCTACGGCAGAAGGTGGCGCAGGCGCCTGAAAAAATGCGTCAGGCGACGGCTGCGTTGAATGCGCTGAGCGATGTCGATAATGATGATGAAATGCGAAAAACGCTGAGTGCGCTTTCGCTACGTCAGCTTGAGCTGCGCGTGGCGCAGGTACTGGATGATTTGCAAAATTCGCAAAACGATCTTGCCGCTTATAACAGCCAGCTTGTTTCGCTACAGACCCAGCCTGAGCGCGTGCAAAACGCCATGTATACCGCCTCACAGCAAATACAGCAAATCCGTAACCGTCTTGACGGCAATAACGTCGGCGAAGCTGCGCTTCGCCCCAGCCAACAGGTGTTATTACAGGCACAACAGGCGCTGCTTAATGCGCAGATCGACCAGCAACGCAAGAGTCTTGAAGGAAATACCGTTTTGCAGGACACCCTGCAAAAACAGCGGGATTACGTGACGGCCAACAGTAATCGCCTTGAACATCAGCTTCAACTTTTACAAGAGGCGGTCAACAGTAAACGACTTACGCTAACGGAAAAAACGGCCCAGGAGGCCATTTCGCCGGACGAAACGGCGCGTATCCAGGCGAACCCGCTGGTAAAACAGGAACTGGATATTAACCATCAACTCAGCCAGCGTCTGATTGTCGCGACCGAAAACGGCAATATGTTGATGCAGCAAAACATTAAAGTAAAAAACTGGCTCGATCGCGCGCTGCAGTCGGAAAGAAATATCAAAGAACAGATTGCCGTCTTAAAAGGCAGCCTGTTGCTGTCGCGTATTCTTTATCAACAGCAGCAAACTCTGCCCTCCGCCGACGAACTCGAAGATATGACCAACCGCATTGCGGATTTGCGTCTGGAGCAGTTTGAAATCAACCAGCAGCGTGATGCCTTATTCCAAAGCGATGCCTTTGTCGACAAGCTGGAGGAGGGGCATACCAGCGAGGTGAATGATGAAGTTCATGATGCGTTGCTTCAGGTGGTGGAGATGCGCCGTGAGCTATTGGATCAGCTAAATAAACAGTTGGGTAACCAGCTGATGATGGCGATTAACCTGCAAGTTAACCAGCAGCAGCTGATGAGCGTCTCGAAAAATCTGAAAGCCATTCTGACGCAGCAGATTTTTTGGGTGAACAGTAACCGCCCTATGGACTGGGACTGGCTTAAAGCGTTCCCCCAAACGTTAAAAGAGCAATTCAGCGCCATGAAAATCACGGTGAACTGGCAAAAAGCCTGGCCCGCGGTATTTATTGCTTTTTTGGCCGGGTTGCCGCTCTTGCTCATCGCCGGTTTAATCCGCTGGCGTCTGAAATGGTTAAAAGCGTATCAACAGAAGCTGGCCGCCGCCGTGGGATCGCTGCGTAACGATAGTCAGCTCAATACGCCAAAAGCTATTCTGATCGATCTGATCCGCGCGCTGCCGGTGTGCCTGATTATCCTCGCGCTTGGACTGATCCTGCTGACCATGCAGCTAAATATCAGCGATCTGCTCTGGGCCTTTAGTAAAAAGCTCGCGATGTTCTGGCTGGTCTTTGGGCTGTGCTGGAAGGTGCTGGAAAAAGAGGGCGTGGCGATACGCCATTTTGGTATGCCGGCGCAGTTGACCAGCCACTGGCGTCGCCAGATTGTACGCATTAGCCTCGCATTGCTGCCGCTGCACTTTTGGTCTGTGGTGGCGGAGTTGTCGCCGCTGAATCTGATGGATGACGTGCTGGGGCAGGCGGTTATTTTCCTCAATCTGCTGGTCATAACATTGCTGGTGTGGCCACTGTGCCGGGAAAGCTGGCGCGATAAAGAATCTCACGGCATTCGACTGGTGACCGTGACGATTCTTTCCATTATTCCGGTGGCGTTAATGGTATTAACGGCGACCGGCTATTTCTATACCACCCTGCGCCTGGCGGGGCGCTGGATTGAAACCGTCTATCTGGTCATTATCTGGAACCTGCTTTATCAAACGGTGCTGCGCGGGTTAAGTGTAGCAGCGCGCCGGATTGCCTGGCGACGCGCGCTGGCTCGTCGTCAGAACCTAGTAAAAGAGGGAGCGGAAGGGGCGGAGCCACAGGAAGAACCCACCATCGCGCTGGAGCAGATTAACCAGCAAACATTACGTATCACGATGCTGCTAATGCTTGCCCTGTTTGGCGTTATGTTCTGGGCGATTTGGTCCGATTTGATCACCGTATTCAGCTATCTTGATAGCATCACGCTGTGGCACTACAACGGCTCCGAAGCTGGCGCTGCGGTGGTGAAAAGCGTGACGATGGGCAGCTTGCTATTTGCCATTATTGCCGCGATGGTGGCCTGGGCGCTCATCCGCAACTTACCCGGCCTGCTGGAAGTGCTGGTGCTTTCACGCCTGAATATGCGCCAGGGGGCTTCGTATGCGATCACCACGATCCTTAACTACGTCATTATCGCTGTTGGCGCGATGACAGTATTCGGATCGCTCGGCGTCTCGTGGGATAAACTCCAGTGGCTGGCGGCGGCGTTGTCGGTAGGTCTCGGTTTTGGGCTACAGGAGATCTTCGGTAACTTTGTCTCGGGTTTAATCATCCTCTTCGAACGTCCGGTACGCATTGGCGATACGGTAACGATCGGCACCTACTCCGGCACGGTCAGTAAGATTCGTATTCGCGCCACCACTATTACCGATTTTGATCGTAAAGAAGTGATCATTCCGAACAAAGCGTTCGTAACGGAGCGGCTGATTAACTGGTCCCTGTCCGATACCACGACTCGTCTGGTGATCCGGCTTGGCGTGGCCTATGGCTCGGATCTGGAGAAAGTGAAAAGAGTCCTGCTACAGGCGGCGATGGAGCATCCGAAGGTGATGCACGATCCGGAACCTGCCGTATTCTTCACCACCTTTGGCGCCAGCACTCTGGATCATGAACTGCGTCTGTATGTGCGTGAATTGCGCGATCGTAGCCATACGGTGGATGAACTGAACCGCGCGATCGATCGATTGTGCCGTGAAAATGATATCAATATCGCCTTTAACCAGCTTGAGGTGCATCTGCATAACGCGAAGGGCGACGAAGTCACTGAAGTGAAGCGCGATCTCAACGGCGGCGATCTGGCGCCGGCGGCAAGCTAAAAGGCGGTGGGCTGCGCGCTTTATGAGTGCGCGCGGCGCCGCTAATGCGAAAGCGTAGAAAGCTCTTCCGGCGTAATGCCGGTGACGCTGGCGATGAGCCCAGGTTTCAGCCCGTTGGCAAGCATTTTGCGGGCAATAGCGCGCGCTTCGGCCTCACGGCCTTGTGCTAACCCTTGCTCAAGGCCTTTTTGCAACCCTTCCGTTCGGCCTTTTTCTTCCAGCCATTCCGCTATTGTCATCAGTTGTTCCTTATACTGCGGCGCGCCCTGCGCCAGTTGACGAATTAGCGCCCCGGGTTCTGCGGCGTTTCCTGCTTTCAACATATAGTTGATCAGTACACTGAGCTGCGTGTCCGTCAAATGATCCTGCGTTAAAAGCGTGATAAGGGGGTCGAGCAGTTCGCTTAAATCGCGTTGACGAATATGTTTTTACAGGAGCTCTAACATCGCTATCCGCCGATGCTGCAAAAGCTGATTATCCGGCATTGTCGTCAGGTAGACCAGCGCAAATTCATGACTGTATATACCCTTCATACTTCAAGTTGCTTATGTGTTGGCTACGCTCGCTCACCCCAGTCACATAGTTATCTATGCTCCTGGGGACTCACTCCCTTGCCGCCTTTAAGCAACTCGAATTATTTTGGGTATAAGGCCTTCGCCATATCCGGTTTCACAAACATATTATGCCAGTTAAGGCTATAGGGCCACGGGCTTTCCGGACCGTGATAAAAGAGGATTGGTACCACCAGCGGCAAGGTATCATGGCCGGCATCCAGATGACGCTGCATGGCGGCAATGGCGTAACGCATCAGGCGAAAAGCCATCAGCCGGTCTGATTTGCTCTGATGTTCAATGAGCGCGTAAACATACCCGGGGCCGTGTTGGGTATGCAGAGAGTAGAGAATATCTGAATAGCGGCTGCGTAAATTGTCTTCAACAAAACTCCCCGACTCCAGCTTCAGTGAATCCAGATCGCAGATTGCAAGAAAGTCTTCTGGCATGTGGAGAGCCAGAAAGTCGCGGGCGACCTCTTTTTGCATCAGCATTTGTCGAAATACCGCATCGTGCGGCGTGGTGGGTAGACGTTCCATGACCCATCCCTTGTTGCCTGACTGTAGCGACCACTCTGTCAGCGACAACGAGGACAAACCAGAGGGCAATTACTCTGTTTGCGAGTCGTCCTCCGTACTTTTTAACTTGTTTTCGTAATCTCGCATAACTATTTCCAGCGCGCGTAGCACCGTTCGTGCCGGTAAGCGATTCTCTTCAAGCAGCACAATTAAATCCACGGCCAGTTTGACTTCATCAGGGGCATTTTCAAGCGACATACTTTCTCCAGGATTAACGGGTTAAACGCGCCAGTACGTTTTCTATTTTCTCCAGCGCATGTCGGCAGCGCGCCAGCCGTCCTTCATAGATCTCGACTTCCTTTTGCAGCGTTTGTTGTTCGACAAGGCCGGTCGCCTGCGCCAGACGAATTTTGCGCTCCTGTGTCATCGCCAGTAGTCGACGTTCAAACTCCTGATGCTGTATTCGTCTGCGCTGCCAACGGCCAAGCCCTGGCGCGGCGGCGTCCCACTGGCGTAGCGACCAGGTGGCGGTTTCACGCGATATCGCCTCCAGTTGCGAAGCCAGATGTTCCGCCAGCCAGGCGACTTGCGGCAGTTGCTCATGTTTTACCGCCTGACGCAACGCGGCGAGATTGGCGTCAGCCTCTTCCAGATATCCCTGCAACAGAGTACTGCGGGTACGGAAAAGATGTCGGTCAAAGCGCGCGCTTAACGTCGCATGTTGCGCCAGCGGCGCGCAGCGTTGGCGTAGCGTCGCCAGCCTCTCTTCCAGCGTCTGTAACAGCATAGCGGTTTTCAATTCAACACCCCGATGAAAATAAGACAGGCTGTGCTACAGTAGCCTTCTGTTTGATAACGATTCGCATTATGCAACGTACTATTTTAATCATCATTGGCTGGCTGGCGGTAGTATTAGGGACATTGGGCGTGGTTTTGCCCCTGTTGCCGACTACGCCGTTCATTTTACTGGCGGCCTGGTGTTTCGCCCGCTCGTCGCCGCGTTTCCATGCCTGGTTGTTATACCGCTCATGGTTTGGCGGTTATCTGCGCCACTGGCAGCGCTATCGGGCCATGCCGCCGGGAGCGAAACCGCGAGCGATCGCGTTGATATTGCTGACCTTTGGTATCTCGCTGTGGCTGGTGAATATGATGTGGGTGCGGGTGCTGCTGTTGGTTATTTTGGCCTGTCTGCTGATTTTTATGTGGCGGATACCGGTGATTGATGAAAAGCAACAAAAGCGCTGAAGCACACGAATCGCTGTTGCAATTGTCGTTCACAGCCAGTAAATTCGACCGTTTTCGAGCACAGGCGCAGGCGGTCAAAGAGTAACCGAGCGTTACCCCTGACTGAAAAGTATTGCGCCGTGAGTAACACCGTACTTAGCAGGCATATATCCATGACCGCGACTGCACAGCAGCTTGAGTTTCTCAAAAACAGCATCAAAAGCATTCAAGATTACCCGAAACCGGGCATTCTTTTCCGTGATGTCACCAGCTTACTGGAAGACCCGAAAGCCTACGCGCTCAGTATTGAACTGTTGGTTGAGCGTTATAAAAATGCGGGTATCACCAAAGTGGTCGGCACCGAAGCGCGTGGCTTCCTGTTTGGCGCGCCGGTTGCGCTTGGGCTGGGCGTTGGTTTTGTTCCGGTACGTAAACCGCGCAAATTACCGCGTGAAACTATTGCCGAGACCTATGAATTAGAGTACGGCACCGATCAGCTGGAAATCCATGTCGACGCGATTAAACCTGGCGACAACGTGCTGGTCGTGGACGATCTGCTGGCGACTGGCGGCACCATTGAGGCGACCGTGAAGCTGATCCGTCGTCTGGGCGGGAAAGTCACCGATGCGGCGTTCATCATTAATTTGTTCGATCTGGGCGGCGAGCAGCGTCTGGAAAAGCAGGGGATTACCTGTTATAGCCTGGTGCCGTTTCCTGGGCATTGATTCAGGCTATCCGCACTGCTATTTTAGCCAGAGAGACAACCTCGCTGTATCGGCGAGGTTGTGTTAGCATTACCCTTCTATGAATCCACCTTCCAGCGTTTCAGAGCCTGCCAATGAGTTATCAGGTCTTAGCCAGAAAATGGCGCCCACAAACCTTTGCTGACGTCGTCGGCCAGGAACATGTGCTGACCGCACTGGCGAACGGCTTGTCGTTAGGGCGCATTCATCACGCATATCTTTTTTCCGGCACGCGCGGCGTCGGTAAAACCTCTATCGCCCGACTGCTGGCGAAGGGGCTGAACTGCGAAACCGGTATTACCGCGACGCCGTGCGGCGTTTGCGATAACTGTCGGGAAATTGAGCAGGGGCGTTTTGTCGATCTCATTGAGATTGACGCCGCATCGCGTACCAAAGTCGAAGACACCCGCGACCTGCTGGATAACGTCCAGTACGCGCCTGCGCGCGGTCGCTTTAAAGTCTATCTGATCGATGAAGTCCACATGCTGTCGCGCCACAGCTTTAATGCGCTACTTAAAACGCTTGAAGAGCCGCCAGCGCATGTGAAATTTTTACTGGCGACCACCGATCCGCAGAAGCTGCCGGTGACCATTTTGTCGCGCTGCCTACAGTTTCATCTCAAAGCGCTGGATGTTGAACAGATTCGCCATCAGCTTGAGCATATTCTCAATGAGGAACATATCGCTCACGAACCCCGCGCGTTGCAGTTGTTATCGCGTGCGGCTGACGGCAGCCTGCGCGATGCATTAAGTCTGACTGACCAGGCGATCGCCAGCGGCGACGGGCAGGTTTCGACGCAGGCGGTAAGCGCCATGCTCGGTACGCTGGACGACGACCAGGCTTTGTCATTAGTCGAGGCGGTGGTTGACGCTAACGGCGAACGCGTCATGTCGCTTATCAACGAGGCGGCGGCGCGCGGTATTGAATGGGAAGCGCTGCTGGTCGAAATGCTTAGCCTGCTGCACCGTATTGCGATGGTGCAACTTTCGCCTGCCGCGTTAGGCAGCGATATGGCGGCTATCGAGCAACGGATGCGCGAACTTGCCCGGACGGTGCCTCCCGGCGATCTTCAGCTCTATTATCAGACGTTGTTGATTGGTCGCAAAGAATTGCCCTGGGCGCCGGACCGGCGGATGGGCGTTGAAATGACGTTACTGCGTGCACTGGCGTTTCACCCGCGTATGCCCTTGCCGGAGCCTGAAACGCCGCGGCAGTCTTTTGCGCCCGTGGCCCCAACGGCGGTAATGACGCCGCCGCAGGTGCAGCAGCCGTCGGCGCCCGCGCCGCAGACATCGCCAGCGCCGCTGCCGGCATCTACCAGTCAGGTGCTGGCGGCGCGCAATCAGCTACAGCGCGCGCAGGGAGTAACCAAAACAAAAAAGAGTGAACCGGCAGCCGCATCCCGCGCGCGGCCGGTGAATAACTCTGCGCTGGAGCGGCTGGCCTCGGTTTCGGAGCGCGTACAGGCGCGCCCGGCGCCGTCTGCGCTGGAAACGGCGCCAGTAAAGAAAGAGGCTTATCGCTGGAAGGCCACCACGCCGGTAGTACAAACCAAAGAAGTGGTGGCTACGCCAAAAGCGCTTAAGAAAGCTCTGGAGCATGAAAAAACGCCGGAGCTGGCGGCTAAACTGGCGGCGGAGGCGATTGAGCGCGATCCGTGGGCGGCGCAGGTAAGCCAGCTTTCTTTGCCTAAGCTGGTGGAGCAGGTGGCGCTCAATGCCTGGAAGGAGCAGAACGGCAACGCGGTTTGTCTGCATCTGCGCTCGACGCAGCGGCACCTCAATTCCAGCGGCGCGCAGCAAAAGCTGGCGCAAGCGCTCAGCGATTTGACGGGAACGACGGTTGAACTGACCATCGTTGAAGATGATAATCCCGCGGTGCGTACGCCGCTGGAATGGCGTCAGGCCATTTATGAAGAGAAACTCGCGCAAGCGCGTGAGTCAATTATTGCGGATAATAACATTCAGACGCTGCGTCGATTCTTCGACGCCGAGCTGGATGAAGAGAGTATCCGCCCCATTTGATCGTAAGCCCGGCTTGCGATTGTGAACCATCAAGAGAGAGAGCTTATGTTTGGAAAAGGCGGTCTGGGCAATCTGATGAAGCAGGCCCAGCAGATGCAGGAAAAAATGCAGAAAATGCAGGAAGAGATTGCGCAGCTGGAAGTGACCGGCGAATCCGGCGCGGGTCTGGTGAAGGTTACCATCAACGGCGCGCATAACTGCCGCCGCGTGGAAATTGACCCAAGCCTGCTGGAAGATGACAAAGAGATGCTGGAAGATCTGGTCGCTGCGGCCTTTAACGATGCGGCGCGCCGCATTGAAGAGACGCAAAAAGAGAAGATGGCTTCCGTCTCTTCCGGTATGCAACTGCCGCCAGGCTTTAAGATGCCATTCTGATGCAAACCAGTCCGCTGTTAACTCAGCTTATGGAAGCGTTGCGCTGCCTTCCGGGCGTCGGCCCTAAGTCGGCGCAGCGGATGGCGTTTACCCTGTTGCAGCGCGATCGCAGCGGCGGAATGCGCCTGGCGCAGGCGCTGACCCGGGCGATGTCGGAAATCGGCCACTGCGCCGACTGCCGCACCTTTACCGAGCAGGATGTCTGTAATATTTGCTCGAACCCGCGGCGTCAGGAAAACGGCCAGATTTGCGTGGTGGAGAGTCCTGCGGATATCTACGCCATTGAGCAGACCGGGCAATTTTCCGGGCGGTATTTCGTGCTGATGGGCCACCTGTCGCCGCTGGACGGCATCGGGCCGGATGATATCGGTCTCGATCGTCTGGAACAGCGGCTGGCGTCAGAAAAAATCAGCGAGCTGATCCTCGCGACCAACCCGACGGTTGAAGGGGAGGCTACCGCGAACTATATTGCCGAGCTGTGCGCGGAGGCCGGCGTCGAAGCCAGTCGTATCGCCCACGGCGTGCCGGTTGGCGGCGAACTGGAGATGGTCGACGGTACTACGCTGTCCCACTCGCTGGCGGGACGCCATAAGATTATTTTCTGAACAAACGGAGGCGGCATTCGCGGCCTCCGCTTGAAATCACACCCGCTTGTCCCCATCTCACCCTCAACGTATTTTTACCATTAAAAATGGCATTGTTGAGGTCTATCCACATGAAAGGACAAGAAACGCGTGGTTTTCAGTCAGAAGTTAAACAACTTCTGCACCTGATGATCCATTCTCTTTATTCCAATAAAGAAATCTTCCTGCGTGAACTCATCTCTAACGCCTCAGATGCGGCGGACAAGCTGCGTTTCCGCGCTCTGTCAAACCCGGACCTGTATGAAGGAGATGGCGAGCTGCGTGTGCGCGTCTCTTTCGATAAAGATAAGCGTACGTTGACCATTGCCGATAACGGCGTGGGGATGAATCGTGATGAGGTGATTGACCACTTAGGCACCATTGCCAAGTCCGGCACCAAATCTTTCCTCGAATCAATGGGGTCCGATCAGGCGAAAGATAGCCAGCTCATCGGTCAGTTTGGCGTAGGCTTCTACTCCGCGTTTATTGTGGCCGATAAAGTGACCGTTCGTACCCGTGCGGCAGGCGACAAGCCGGAAAATGGCGTGTTCTGGGAATCGGCAGGCGAAGGCGAATACACCGTTGCCGATATCACCAAAAATGACCGTGGTACGGAAATCACCTTACACCTGCGTGAAGGCGAAGATGAATTCCTCGATGACTGGCGCGTACGCTCGATTATCAGTAAATATTCCGATCACATCGCATTGCCGGTAGAGATTGAAAAACGGGAAGAAAAAGACGGCGAAACCGTGATTTCCTGGGAGAAAATCAACAAGGCTCAGGCGTTGTGGACCCGCAACAAGTCGGAAATTAAAGACGACGAGTACAACGAGTTTTACAAGCACATCGCGCATGATTTCACCGATCCGCTGACCTGGAGCCACAACCGCGTGGAAGGTAAGCAGGAGTACACCAGCCTGCTGTATATCCCGTCGCAGGCACCGTGGGATCTGTGGAACCGCGATCACAAACATGGTCTGAAGTTGTACGTACAGCGCGTGTTCATTATGGACGATGCCGAGCAGTTCATGCCGAACTATCTGCGTTTCGTGCGCGGCCTGATTGATTCTAATGACCTGCCGTTGAACGTCTCCCGTGAAATCCTGCAGGACAGCACGGTAACGCGTAATCTGCGTAGCGCTCTGACCAAACGCGTCCTGCAAATGCTGGAAAAACTGGCGAAAGACGACGCGGAAAAATACCAAACTTTCTGGAAACAGTTCGGTCTGGTGCTGAAAGAAGGTCCGGCGGAAGATCACGCCAACCAGGAAGCGATCGCTAAACTGTTGCGCTTTGCCTCCACCCATACCGACTCTTCCGCCCAGACCGTGTCGCTGGAAGATTACGTCTCCCGGATGAAAGAAGGGCAGGAAAAAATCTACTACATCACCGCAGACAGCTATGCGGCGGCGAAAAACAGCCCGCACCTGGAGCTGCTGCGTAAGAAAGGCATCGAAGTGCTGCTGCTCTCCGATCGCATCGATGAGTGGATGATGAACTACCTGACCGAGTTTGACGGTAAAGCATTCCAGTCGGTCGCTAAAGCCGATGAGTCCATCGAAAAACTGGCGGATGAAGTCGACGAAAACGCGAAAGAAGCGGAAAAGGCGCTTGAGCCGTTCGTGGAGCGTGTCAAAACCCTGCTGGGCGATCGCGTGAAAGAGGTGCGTCTGACGCACCGTTTAACCGATACGCCGGCGATTGTCACCACCGATGCGGATGAAATGAGCACCCAGATGGCGAAACTGTTCGCCGCGGCCGGTCAGTCCGTGCCGGAAGTGAAATACATCTTTGAGCTCAACCCGGATCATGTGCTGGTTAAACGCACTGCCGATACCGAGGATGAAGCGCAGTTTAAAGAGTGGGTCGAGCTGCTGCTGGATCAGGCGCTGTTCGCTGAACGCGGTACGCTGGAAGATCCGAACCAGTTTATCCGCCGTATGAACCAGTTGCTGGTGTCCTGATAACGCTCATCTGATTGCCGGATGGCGACGCGAAGCATCTTATCCGGCCTACGGGCGAGTACTGTTTGTAGGCCGGATAAGCGCCAGCGCCATCCGGCATTTTTTATAATACCTTCTTTTTTCTGGATTTCTCTTCGTTAACCGTTTCAGCATCAGGCGGCTTCCTTGAGCGAAATGCGTGATGGTGGTATCGTTTAGCGCTTTTTAAAAAATATCGACAACCTTTGAGGGGATTTTCGTAATGCGTATTATTCTGCTTGGCGCTCCGGGCGCGGGTAAAGGAACTCAGGCTCAGTTCATCATGGAGAAATATGGTATTCCGCAAATCTCCACTGGCGATATGCTGCGCGCCGCAGTGAAATCAGGCTCCGAGTTGGGCAAACAGGCGAAAGATATCATGGACGCCGGTAAACTGGTGACCGATGAACTGGTGATTGCGCTGGTTAAAGAGCGTATCGCCCAGGAAGACTGCCGTAACGGTTTTCTGCTGGACGGTTTTCCGCGCACGATCCCGCAGGCTGACGCGATGAAAGAAGCGGGTATTGTCGTGGATTACGTGCTGGAATTCGACGTACCGGACGAACTGATCGTTGACCGTATTGTGGGTCGTCGCGTGCACGCCGCCTCTGGCCGCGTTTACCACGTTAAGTTTAATCCGCCGAAAGTAGAAGGCAAAGATGACGTCACCGGTGAAGATCTGACGACCCGTAAAGACGATCAGGAAGAGACCGTTCGCAAACGTCTGGTGGAATATCATCAGATGACCGCGCCGCTGATTGGCTACTACCAGAAAGAAGCGGAAGCGGGCAACACCAAATACGCTAAAGTTGACGGTACGCAGGCCGTTGCCGACGTGCGCGCAGCGCTGGAAAAAATCCTCGGTTAATTTTTTCGCGTAGTGAACCGCTTATCAGGCCTGCCATTATCCCGCAAGCCTGATAAGCGTAGCGCCATCAGGCAATCGGTGCCGGATGGCGGCCTGAACGCCTTATTCGGCCTGCTGGTATCGTTAGCGCCATTCGGCGAATTCTCGTCTTACCTCTCGCAGCAATTAGTTCTTCTTTATCACTTTTCCGCTACAATTATCAACAATTTGAATAGATAAGAGGCGGCAATGCGTCAGACGAAAACCGGTATCCTGCTGGCTAACCTTGGCACGCCAGATGCCCCAACTCCCGAAGCGGTAAAGCGCTACCTGAAACAATTTTTAAGCGACAGACGCGTGGTGGATACTCCTCGTCTGCTGTGGTGGCCGCTGCTGCGTGGCGTTATTTTACCGCTGCGTTCGCCGCGCGTCGCGAAACTTTATCAATCTATCTGGATGGATGGCGGTTCGCCGCTCATGGTATATAGCCGCGAACAGCAACAGGCGCTGGCCGCGCGGTTGCCAGACACGCCCGTCGCGCTGGGGATGAGCTACGGCTCGCCCTCGCTGGAAAGCGCTGTCGATGAACTGTTAGCAAGCGACGTCGACCATATCGTCGTGCTGCCGTTGTACCCGCAATACTCTTGCTCAACGGTGGGCGCAGTCTGGGACGAACTGGGGCGGATACTGGCGCGTAAACGTCGTATTCCCGGTATCTCATTTATTCGCGATTACGCGGATGACGGCGCTTATATCGATGCGCTGGCGAAAAGCGCGCGTGAGTCGTTCGCCAGGCACGGCGAGCCCGATGTGCTTCTGCTCTCCTATCACGGCATTCCACAACGTTATGCGGATGAAGGCGATGACTATCCGCAGCGCTGTCGCGATACCACGCGCGAACTGGTTTCCGCATTGGGACTGCCGCCGGAAAAGGTAATGATGACGTTCCAGTCGCGCTTTGGCCGTGAACCGTGGCTGACGCCGTACACCGATGAAACGCTAAAAATGTTGGGTGAAAAGGGGACTGGCCATATTCAGGTCATGTGTCCGGGATTTGCCGCGGATTGTCTGGAGACGCTGGAAGAGATAGCGGAACAGAACCGCGAGATTTTCCTTGAAGCGGGCGGTAAAAAATATGCGTACATTCCGGCGCTGAACGCGACGCCGGAACATATTGATATGATGCTGAAACTCACGGCGCCGTACCGTTAACGCGGCGTCTTCATCCTCGCCATAAAGAAGCGTGCGCCGTCCTGCAAGGCATCGTCGGCGATTGTCATCATTCGCGAATAGTGCAGAAAGGCGTGCAGCGTGCCGGGATACATTTTGTATTCGCAGGGCTGCTGGTGCGCCTGTAATGTCTGGTGCAGCAAGCGGCTGTCATCAATGAGCGGATCAAACTCCGCGCTGGCAATAAAGCAGGGCGGCACATCGCGCGTGAGATCGTTATTAAACAGACAATACCAGGGCGATTCCCGATCTTCATCGTTACGCAGATAGGCCTTTTCGTACATGTCCAGATCTTCACGCGTCAGGCCGTCCCACGCGCCGCCGAACAGACGGCGGCTTACCGAGTCCTGCAACCCATACAACCCATACCACAACAGAATTGCGATAACGTTACCGCAGCGAATGTGCTTATCACGTAGCCAGAGCGCGCTGGCAAGCGCCAGCATGGCGCCTGCGGAATCCCCGGCGAAACCGATTTTCTCCACGTTGAGCGAGTATTCATCGGCATGTTGAGAGAAGTAGCTGCATACCGCGACGGTTTCTTCAATGGCCTGCGGATAACGCGCTTGCGGCGACAGCGAATAATCAATACCGATCACGGTGCAGCCGGTATAACGCGCCAGCAGACGCATTATCCGGTCATGCGTATCCAGGTTACCGAGGATAAATCCGCCGCCGTGCAGATAGTATAAGGTGGCCTGACTGGTCGGCTGCGGCGAGTAGAGCCGGGGTGTTACATCGCCATAAGGAGTAGGGACGGCGCAGGTGCGGGTGGTCATGGACGGCGCGTCGGCATTCCAGAAACGGCGCTCAAGAAGATAATACTGACGCTGGGTCTCAATATCGCCATCGGCAGGCCAGGGGGGAAGGCCTGGTTGCTGGAAGTTTACGACGGCTGTCATTTCGTCAGATAGTCGGGTGAGTACGGGAATTTTATTTTCCGGCTTCATAAAACGCTCCTTGTGAAAGTGAACCATTGTAAAAAACGCGGCTGGAGAAACTGCGATCTCGTCGTCCGATATTGAAACGCCATCGTCCGTCGCGCGCAGCAGGGGGAATGTGCTACCATGCAGCGCTCCGTTATTCATCCGTAAGCACAATCATGAAATTTCCCGGTAAACGTAAATCCAAACACTATTTTCCCGTCAATGCGCGTGACCCGTTGTTGCAACAAATTCAGCCAGAACAGGAAACCAATGCCTCCTGGGTCGTCGGTATCGACCAGACGTTGGTGGATATTGAGGCGAAAGTGGATGACGATTTTATTACACGCTATGGATTAAGCGCCGGGCATTCTCTGGTGATAGAAGACGAGGTGGCGGAGAAGCTGTATCAGGAACTGACGCGGGAAAATCTGATCACCCATCAGTTTGCTGGCGGCACCATAGGCAATACGATGCATAATTACTCGGTACTGGCGGATGACCGTTCGGTGTTACTGGGCGTGATGTGCAGCAACATTGAGATTGGCAGCTACGCTTATCGCTACCTGTGTAATACTTCCAGCCGTACCGACCTGAATTATCTGCAAGCGGTAGATGGCCCGATTGGCCGCTGTTTCACGCTGATTGGCGAATCCGGCGAGCGTACCTTCGCTATCAGCCCCGGCCATATGAATCAGCTACGGGCGGAAAGTATTCCGGAAGCGGTGATCGCTGGCGCTTCCGCGCTGGTGTTGACCTCATATCTGGTGCGCTGTAAGCCTGGCGAACCGATGCCTGACGCGACGATGAAAGCGATCGAATACGCGAAAAAGCATAACGTGCCGGTTGTCATGACGCTGGGCACCAAATTTGTGATCGCCGATAATCCGCAGTGGTGGCAGGCGTTTCTCAAAGAGAATGTCTCGATTCTGGCAATGAATGAAGAAGAAGCGGAAGCGCTGACCGGCGAAAACGACCCGCTGCTGGCGGCGGATAAGGCGCTGGACTGGGTCGACCTGGTGTTATGCACCGCCGGGCCGATAGGGTTATATATGGCAGGCTTCACCGAAGAGGAAGCAAAACGTAAAACCCAGCATCCTCTGCTGCCGGGGGCTATTGCTGAATTTAACCAGTATGAATTTAGCCGGGCAATGCGCCATAAAGATTGTACTAATCCGCTGCGCGTTTATTCGCATATTGCGCCGTATATGGGCGGGCCGGAAAAAATCATGAACACCAACGGCGCGGGCGATGGCGCGCTGGCGGCGCTGCTGCACGATATTACGGCGAACAGTTACCATCGTAGCAACGTACCGAACTCCAGTAAGCACAAATTCACCTGGCTGACCTATTCGTCGCTGGCGCAGGTGTGTAAATATGCTAACCGTGTCAGTTATCAGGTACTGAACCAGCATTCTCCGCGTCTGACACGTGGGCTGCCGGAGCGTGAGGACAGCCTGGAAGAGTCGTACTGGGATCGCTAATCTGGCTTGCCCGATGGCGCTGCGCGCATCGGGCCGTCCGGCGTTGATTGCCTGATAGCCCGGTCTACGTAAAGTGGGACATTCCATGCCGGATAAGACGTTTGTTGTCGTCCGGCAAACCCTTAACTGGCGACGACTTCACCTGCGGGCGGCGTTTCAAGCAGTTCCAGCATCGCCCGGGCAATTTCTCGCTCGCCCATCACTACCTGATTGGCTCCCCGCTCGGTAATATATTTCACTTCATCATCATAGTGCGCGCGGGCGATTATCTCGATATCAGGGCTTTTTTCCCGCGCTGAGGCGACAATCTCGCCGGCTTCGTACCCGTTGGGGATGGTCAACAACAGCCAGCGGGCGCAGTCCAGATGCGCCAGATTCATAATTTCTTCGTTAGCGGCGTTGCCCAGCACGGCGCGAATCCCGCGTTCGCGCAGTTCATCCACGCGGGTACGGGACGTTTCGATAACCACCAGCGGAATCCCCGCCGCCAGTAATTTTTCTCCCAGCAGACTGCCTACGCGGCCAAAACCCACCAGCAGGGCATGATTACAGATATCCACCGGAATTTGCTTCTCTTCTTCGATAGCCTCTTCCAGAGTTTGCTCTTCCAGCGTTTCGGTTTTCGCCAGATACTTCTCCAGCAGGGTAAACAGTACGGGATTAAGCATAATCGACAAAATAGCGCCTGCCAGCACCAGGTTCTGTCCCGCTTGCGGCAGCAGGTTGAGCGCCATGCCGAGTCCGGCGAGAATAAAGGCGAACTCGCCGATTTGCGCCAGGCTGGCGGCAATGGTCAGCGCGGTTCGCGGCGAGTGGCCGAACATACGCACCAGGAAAAACGCAGCGATCGATTTACCAAAGACGATAATGGCAAGCGTCGCCAACACCGCCAGCGGCTGTTGAATCAAGACTAACGGATCGAACAACATGCCGACGGAAACAAAAAACAGGACGGCAAAGGCGTCGCGCAGCGGCAACGTATCGTGCGCCGCCCGGTGACTCAGTTCCGACTCATTAAGTACCATTCCAGCGAAGAACGCGCCCAGCGCAAAAGAGACGTCAAACAGTTCTACCGCGCCAAACGCAATGCCTAACGCCAGCGCCAGTACGGAAAGGGTAAATAATTCGCGCGAGCCGGTGGCGGCGCTGCGGGCCATAATCCACGGTACCAGACGGCGTCCGACCAGCATCATGATGGCGATAAACGCCACCACTTTACCAATGGTTATCCCCATATCGACTGCCAGCGAGGCTATGCCGACATCGCCTTTTTCCACCATGCCGGCAACGGCGGGCAGCAAGACCAGCGTCAGCACCATCACCAGATCTTCGACAATCAGCCAGCCGATGGCGATTTGTCCGCGCTGGCTATCAAGGAGTTGCCGCTCCTCAAGCGCGCGCAGCAGGACGACGGTACTGGCGGTAGACAGACAGAGCCCAAAAACGATGCCGGTCATTAATGACCATCCCAGCACGGCGGAAAGCGCCATACCCAGCAGCGTCGCCACCGCTATCTGAGCGACAGCGCCGGGAATGGCGATAGACTTTACCGCCATCAAATCCTTCAGCGAAAAATGCAGCCCGACGCCGAACATCAATAGAATCACGCCGAGCTCCGCCAGCTCCGGCGCCAGTTTGGTATCCGCAACAAAACCCGGGGTAAAAGGTCCCGCCAGAACGCCCGCTAACAGATATCCCACCAGTGGAGAAATACGCAATTTGTTGGCAATCATGCCGAGAATAAAAGCGAGCACAAGGCCGCCGACAATGGTGGTGATAAGCGGGGTAGCGTGATGCATTCCGTCTCCTTTGGTTGCTGGACTCCAAAACTCCGGGTAATAGTTTATGACAATTTCAATCAGGATGTTTATAAAAAATGGTTGTGTTTTATAAAAAGATACAATCTGACGGTAAAAAGAGCACGGAACGGAAAAGTGATAAGTATGGGATGGGCAAAGCATGATGGCATCGGGATGTACAGGCGGTTAAAGCGTACCTTTAACCGCCATAAAATCACGCTTTATGTCGATTATCAGGTAAGAATATGGTCAGTATCCCCAGAAGCGGCAGGAAAGCACAGATTTTATAAACTAAATAGATACTGGTATGGTCGGCAATCAGCCCCAGCACCGCTGCGCCCAGGCCTCCCATCCCGAAGGCAAACCCGAAAAACAGTCCTGAAACCATACCGATGCGTCCTGGCAGCAGCTCCTGGGCATACACCAGAATGGCGGAAAACGCCGACGCGAGAATAAAGCCGATAATCACCGTTAAAATCCCCGTCCAGTACAGCGTGGCGTAGGGTAAAACAAGGGTAAACGGCGCGACGCCGAGAATAGAGCCCCAAATCACATATTTTCTGCCGATTTTATCGCCCACAGGCCCGCCGATTACCGTCCCGGCAGCCACCGCAAACAGGAAGGCAAACAGATGGAGCTGCGCGTTTTGTATTGATAATCCGAATTTTTGCATCAGATAAAAGGTGTAGTAGCTACTGATGCTCGCCATATAGAAATATTTCGAGAAAATGAGTAGCAATAATACGCTGACCGCCAGCACGACTTTATTGCGCGGTAGCGGGTTAGCGATTATCGCTTTTGGCTTGCCTTTCGCTATCCGGTGCTGGGCGGCATACCAGCGGCTGATCTGCGCCAGCACCACGATCGCCAGCAGCGCGGTCAGCACAAACCAGGCGACATTCCCTTTGCCATAGGGCGCGATAATCACGGCGGCCAGCAGCGGGCCCAATGAACTGCCGAAGTTACCGCCGACCTGGAAGATAGACTGCGCCAGACCATGACGTCCGCCGGAGGCCATGCGCGCCACGCGGGACGATTCCGGGTGAAAAACGGACGAGCCGGTACCCACCAGCGCCGCAGCGAGCAATACGCCGCCAAAACTTCCCGCCATTGCCAGCAGTACCAGCCCGCTCAGGGTAAAACACATGCCGACAGGCAGCGACCACGGCATGGGATACTTATCCGTCCAGTAGCCGACGACCGGTTGCAGTAGCGATGAGGCGAGCTGGAACGTCAGGGTGATCAAACCTATCTGGACGAAGGTCAGCGAAAACTCCGCCTGCAACAGGGGATAAATGGCTAAGATTAGCGACTGGATCATATCGTTCAGCAGATGGGAAAGACTGATCGCGCCCAAAATACCAAACGAAGTACGTGCTTTAGCGGCCGCTGCGGGCGCGCCGGCTAACGGCTGGGTTGGTTCACTCATGGCCATAGAAAGTCACTTAAATTTTATGCGATGTTGGAGATAGTAGGATGTGTAATTATTACTTGCCTAACATACCTGTGAAATGTGTTTGAAGGAAGTCTCAATTCTGAAAACATATTTGTCTATTATTGCAAGGAAAGGTAATTTCTGCGGTTGATATTGAGTCAGGGAGAGAAAGATGAAATTTTTGAAACGGGGTGTGGCGCTGGCGTTACTGGCGGCGTTCGCGCTGACGACTCAGCCTGCACAGGCTTACGAAAAAGATAAAACCTATAAAATTACTATCCTGCATACCAACGATCACCACGGTCACTTCTGGCGCAGCGAATATGGCGAATATGGTCTGGCGGCGCAAAAAACGCTGGTGGACAGTATCCGTAAAGAGGTGGCGCAAGAGGGGGGAAGCGTCCTGTTGTTATCCGGCGGCGACATTAATACCGGGGTGCCGGAATCCGATCTCCAGGATGCGGAGCCCGATTTCCGCGGGATGAATCTGATTGGCTACGACGCTATGGCCGTCGGTAATCATGAATTTGATAACCCGCTCACCGTATTGCGCCAGCAGGAAAAGTGGGCGAAGTTTCCCTTTCTTTCCGCCAATATTTATCAAAAAAGTACCGGCGAGCGTCTGTTTAAGCCGTGGGCTATTTTTACACGCCAGGATATAAAAATCGCGGTAATCGGCTTAACCACCGATGACACGGCGAAAATAGGCAACCCGGAATATTTCACCGATATTGAGTTTCGTAAACCTGCTGAAGAAGCAAAGGTGGTGATTCAGGAACTTAATATGAATGAAAAACCGGACGTGATTATCGCGACCACACATATGGGGCATTATGACAACGGCGATCACGGTTCGAACGCGCCGGGCGACGTTGAGATGGCGCGTAGCCTGCCTGCCGGTTCGCTGGCGATGATTGTGGGCGGTCACTCACAAGACCCGGTATGCATGGCGTCGGAAAATAAAAAACAGGTGAATTACGTACCGGGAACGCCCTGCGCGCCGGATAAGCAAAATGGCATCTGGATCGTGCAGGCGCATGAGTGGGGTAAATATGTGGGCCGCGCGGATTTCGAATTCCGTAACGGCGAGATGAAAATGGTTAACTACCAGCTTATTCCGGTAAATCTCAAGAAAAAAGTGACCTGGGATAACGGGAAAAGCGAGCGTGTACTTTACACGCCGGAAATCGCAGAAAATCCGCAAATGTTCTCGTTATTAACGCCGTTCCAGAATAAAGGTAAAGCGCAACTGGAGGTGAAAATTGGTAGCGTGAATGGCCTTCTTGAAGGCGATCGCAGTAAGGTCAGATTTGTCCAGACCAATATGGGACGGGTGATTCTGGCTGCGCAGATCGCGCGCACCGGCGCCGATTTTGGCGTGATGAGCGGCGGCGGTATTCGCGACTCGATTGAGGCGGGAGATATTACCTATAAAAGCGTGCTCAAGGTACAGCCATTCGGCAACATTGTGGTGTATGCCGATATGAGCGGTAAAGAGGTGGTTGATTATCTCACCGCCGTAGCACAGATGAAACCGGACTCCGGCGCCTATCCACAGTTCGCCAATGTGAGCTTTGTCGCCAAAGAGGGCAAGCTCACCGATCTGAAAATCAAAGGCGAGCCTGTTGATCCGGCCAAAACCTACCGCATGGCGACGCTGAGTTTCAACGCCACGGGCGGCGATGGTTATCCGCGCATCGATAACAAACCGGGATACGTGAATACCGGGTTTATTGACGCGGAAGTGCTGAAAGAGTTTATTCAGCAAAATTCACCGCTGGATGCGGCGGCGTTTACGCCAAATGGCGAGGTGAGCTGGCTGTAGCGGTACGGATAGCCATCACTGCCTGATGGCGCGCAGCCTTAAGGCCTACGGATTATGTCTGCTGTAGGCCGGATAAGGCGTTTGCGCCTCTATCCGGCAATGTATTTTACGCAGGCTTAATCCCGACGCGCGATATCAGCGAATTTAGCACCCAGGATGGCGGCCAAATCGTCAGCCGCCAGTTCAATATCCAGCCCGCGTTTACCACCGGAAACATAAATAGTGGCAAACGTGCGGGCAGGCGCGTCAATCAGCGTGGGCAGCCGTTTCTTCTGTCCCAGCGGACTGATCCCGCCGACCAGATATCCCGTGGTGCGTTGCGCCACCATCGGGTCGGCCATATCGACCTTTTTCGCGCCCAGAGTTTTGGCGACTTTTTTCAAATCCAGCTGTCCGGCTACAGGCGTCACGGCGACGGCCAGTTGCTTCATATCGCCATTCACGGCAACCAAAAGCGTTTTATACACCTGATCGGCGTTTAGCCCGAGCTTACGCACCACTTCATCGCCAAAGTTAGTTTCATTCGGATCGTGATCGTAGGTGTGAATGTTAAACGGAATCTTGTTTTTTTCGAGTAACTTAACTGCGGGTGTCATAACGTTCCTTCTTACTACAGACGTGATTTGCCATCAGCATACGCCCGAAAGCGGACTAAAAAATAGTATAATCTTGTGCATTAGGTCTTGGCAGTTGCGGCAACTTTGAGCGACAATCTGAAGATCCGAAGCGAAAGCGTCGGGATAATAATAACGATGAAATTCCTCTTTGACGGGCCAATAGCGATATTGGCCATTTTTTTATTTCAATATTTGCGGTAGGTTGCCTTCGCCGTACAGATGTAGCGCCCCTACGGCTACCACGTAGCGTCCCGGCGGCAGTGCCAGCAGCGCGTCGCGCCAGGCTTCATTGCGTTTTACCATCAGTACATCATACAGCGGTTGGCTAAACGTTCTGGGGAGCGAAGCGCCGACGCTGGTCGGCGGCTGTTCAAGCCACCAGCCGATCATCACCTGCAAAAGCCGTGCGTTGGTGTGCCAGTGCGTCAGCGTGTCGTCGAGCAGCGCCATCCCGCCATCGGGCAGATCGCAGAGTAGTTCGAGCTGGTGTTTCGCCCCTTCCAGCTCTTGCACCGGCAGCGACATTTCGCGGGCAGCCTGTAATAACTGATAATCAATGCCATAGTCCGGGCGCAATCCCAGCCGTTGCGCCTGCGTGGCCTGTAGCACCATAGCTATCTGCCATAAAGGTTGATTATCAAAATGGATCAGCGGCATACCCAACTCGCTGACCCGTTTTTCCAGTGCGCTTAACTGCCCGGCGCTGAGACGTTCGACCAACGGCGGGCATTTGGTGAGATTGCTGAATGGCGTTTCGTTACCGGAAATATCCGCTTCAACGACCAGCGCATCGGCTTGGCGTAGCTTTTTCACCAGCTTTGCTGGAAGAGGAGCCATATCGCGCGTTCCCATATGGATACTGCCAACCAGATGCAGATGACGACCGCCGGGCAGGGAGAGATCGATAGCAGGCCAACTATTTGGGGTACCACGCAGCGCGCGCCATAAACGTTTAGGTTGATTTAATAGCTCCATACGCGCTCCCTTTGAAAAAGCTCATGCTAGCGCGTTGGAGAAAAGGGCGCAATGCGCCCTGACGGGACGTCAACGATCGGTCGGGTTATTCGCTACCGTCGAGATAGGCCGTTCTGGCGATGGTCATTTCAAGCTGGCATTTATAAATACTGATGCGCTTCTCAGCAGGTATGGCCTCGGATTTTGCATCGCTAAGTTTGCCGCACTGCTGCTCTTTTTTGGTCACCCAGACTCGCTGTTCTTGTTTTAATGCCGTTCGGGCAGAGGCGGGTAGCGATTTCCAGACCTGATTAAGCTCGCGATCTCTACTCTCAAATTTCTTTGCTGCGATTTCAATCAGTGAGTTATTTTTTTTCTTTATAATGCTATCACCAGATACCGTCATTCTTGCCATTACATAAATAGACCGCGCCAATTTATCGATTTTCTGCACAGGGGTGACAACAATATCTTTGTTGTTGTCTGCTAGCTGAATATTGTAGTTAACCTGTTTCCAGATCACCGTATTGTTTATTACCTGTCCATCCCCTTGTGAAATATAGAATAGAGTATTTGGTAAGTCTTTCATTAATTTAAACAATGGCTGAGGAATACTCATGGCGACGGTAGCCGAGCAAGTTCGTAGGTTGGCATTTTCTGGTTGAGGGTTCTGCGTGATTACATCACTGAATTGAACAGGAATAGCCCGGAGTTGCTGCTCGTATTGAGTCTGGGGGATATCGAAGAAAAGCGTGGAGGGCTCTTTAATATAGTCTTGCTGTAAACGACCTAATGCTTCATTGTAAATCCATTCTTTTGCCGCCGTGACTGCATTATCGTTGCCACATTTTAACTCTGGAGTGGAATCAAATAACCCTGCATAACTGACGGCGGGAGAAAGCAGGAAAAGAAGCGGAACTGCTTTTCTAAACATAAATAACACATCCTTATGATTCAAAAAAATATTATAAAATGTTGATTTTTATTTTTCTATAGGATGTGCGGTTAAATTTTTATATATTGATACGGTAAATTACTGATGACTTAATAATATATCATGCAGCTGATGCTGCCTGATATATACCCTTCATACTTCAAGTTGCTTATGTGTTGGCTACGGATTACTCGGCCCATCCATGGGCCTCGCCCTGACGGGCCGTCGCACGCGACGTTCAAATCTGCTCCCGGCAGATTTGTCGCTCACCCCAGTCACATCGTTATCTATGCTCCTGGGGACTCACTCCCTTGCCGCCTTTAAGCAACTCGAATTATTTTGGGTATAGACTTTTTACGCTTTCGGTTTAAAGCGCAATAGCCGGTTGGCATTGCTGACGACGGTAATGGAAGACAGCGCCATTGCCGCGCCCGCTACTACCGGGTTTAACAAGGTACCGGTAAACGGCCACAGAATACCGGCGGCCACCGGGATACCAATGCTGTTGTAGATAAATGCGCCAAGCAGGTTTTGCTTCATATTGCGCAACGTTGCGCGCGAAATGGCCAGCGCATCCGCCACGCCCATCAGACTATGGCGCATCAGCGTAATCGCCGCGGTTTCAATCGCCACATCGCTGCCGCCGCCCATCGCGATACCGACGTCCGCCTGCGCCAGCGCGGGCGCATCGTTGATACCATCGCCGACCATCGCAACCTGACGACCCTGGCTTTGCAGACGTTTAATCGCATCGGCTTTGCCATCCGGCAGAACGCCCGCAATGACTTCGTCAATACCCGCTTCTTTGGCAATCGCGTTAGCCGTCGTTGGGTTATCCCCGGTGAGCATTACCAGACGGTATCCGGCGTTGTGCAGGCGTTCAAGCGCGGCAATACTATCGCTGCGCAATGGATCGCGTACCGCCAGTAACGCCGCCGCTTTACCGTCAATCGCCAGCAGGACCGGAGTCGAGCCTTGCGAGGCCTGCGCGGTGATTTCCGCCGTCATATCATCCGTGGCGACGTGCTGTTCGTTCAGCAACGCCTGGTTCCCCAGAAGCAGTTGATGACCTTCCGCTTCACCGCTGACGCCCAGTCCGCGCAGCGTTCTGAAACCGTTCACCTGCGGCAGTTTATCGTCGCCGGCTTTTTCCAGAATCGCATGGGCCAGCGGGTGGCTGGAGCCTTGTTCGAGCGCGGCAGCCAGACGTAATGCCTGAGCTTCCTCAACGCCGTTAAAGGTTTTTATCGCCACCACTTGCGGCTTGCCTTCCGTCAGCGTCCCGGTTTTATCAAAAACGAGGGTATCCAACGTACTGGCGCGTTGCAGGGCATCGGCGTCGCGTACCAGCACGCCGAATTCGGCAGCGCGGCCTACGCCGGAAATAATCGACATTGGCGTCGCCAGGCCTAATGCGCAAGGGCAGGCGATAATCAGTACGGTGGTGGCGATGACCAGCGTATAAACAATTTGCGGCGCCGGCCCGAAGAAATACCAGATAGCGGCGCTGAACAGCGCAATGGCCACGACGACGGGAACGAATACCGCGGAGATTTTATCGGCCAGTTGGCCAATTTCCGGTTTACTGCTCTGCGCCTGGCGTACCATGCGAATAATGCGTGACAGCGTGGTATGACTGCCCACCGCGCTGGCGCGGAACAGGACGCTGCCGTCCTGGACGACGGTGCCGGCATGAACGCTGTCGCCTTCGCCTTTTTGCTGCGGAATGGGTTCGCCGGTCAGCATGGCTTCATCAAGCCACGCTTCGCCCTGGGTAATTTCGCCATCCACCGGCACGCGATCGCCGGTAGTGAGCCGCAGCAGCATCCCTGGCTGAACGTCCGCCAGCGGGACGCTTTTTTCGCCGTCTTCTGTCACTACGCGTGCGGTGGGCGGGGTGAGATCGAGTAATTTTTCCAGCGCTTTTGAGGAACGCTGACGGGCGCGCGCTTCCAGCATGTGTCCGAGATTAATCAGACCGATAATCATCGCGCTGGCTTCGTAATAGAGGTGCCGTGCTTCCATCGGGAACCACTGCGGCCACAGGTTGACACTCATGGAGTAGAGCCAGGCGCCCCCGGTGCCGAGCGCCACCAGCGTATCCATCGTCGCTGTGCCGTTCAGCAGGCTTTTCCACGCGTTACGGTAAAAGTGACCGCCCGCAAAGACCATCACCGCAAGCGTGATCAGGCCAATAGCCAGCCACAGGCTGCGGTTGTCGCCGGTCACCATCATGTTATCGCCGATCATCCCCCAGACCATGACCGGTATACCGACCGCCAGGGCGACGATGGCCTGCCAGCGAAAACGTTTCATGGTGGCGATGGCGGTTTCCTGCTGGCGCTCGCGGCGTTTGATGTCATCTTCAATCGCCTCTGCGCCGTAGCCGGCTTTTTCCACCGCCTGCACTAAATCAGCGGCGGACGCGCTGCCCATCACCAGCGCAGTGCGTTCCGCCAGGTTTACCCGTGCCTGCGTGACGCCCGGTACGCTTTGTAGCGCATGTTGTACGCGGGTGACACAACTGGCGCAGCTCATGCCGCTTAACAGCAACTGTTGGCTTTCTTCATCGGCCGTCGCTACCGGAAGCTCATGAGGAACCGCTGCCAGTGCTTCCGACGGGATTGATGACTCTGTCAGCGGTTTAGCCTTTGGGTGGCTTAACGTCGCGCCATACCCGGCTTGTTTGATGGTTTCAATTAACGCGTCCGCACTGGCGGTGCCGGTAACGTGCGCTTCGGTTACGGTGACGTCCGCCAGCTCAACATCCGGACGTTGTTCAAGACTTTCTTTCACGCGTTTAACGCAATGACCGCAGGACAAACCGTCCAGGGTCAGGTCGATAGTTTGAGACATAGTAAAAACTCCTTTATGATTGGTCATCAATTCATTGACCTTAGTAATCGTAGTGACTCACTGTGATAAAGGTTAAACCTTCCAGCAAGGTTAAGGTCAAGGGGGAAATATGAATATTAGCGATGTGGCGAAAAAAACCGGTTTAACCAGCAAAGCCATTCGGTTTTATGAAGAGAAAGGGCTGGTGACGCCGCCATTACGTAGCGAAAATGGTTATCGCACCTACACGCAGAAGCATTTAAACGAGCTGACGTTGCTGCGACAGGCGAGGCAGGTGGGGTTTAATCTGGAAGAGTGTGGCGAACTGGTCAATCTGTTTAACGATCCGCGACGCCATAGCGCAGATGTGAAAAAGCGGACGCTGGAAAAGGTCGCGGAGATCGAGCGCCATATCAGCGAGCTGCAATCAATGCGCGATCAACTGCTGGCGCTGGCGGAGAGTTGTCCCGGCGATGACAGCGCCGACTGCCCGATTATTGATAATCTTTCCGGCTGCTGTCATCACAAGGCGCAAAAGCCACGTTGATTAAACGGCACGAATGCGTAAGGTGATGCCTTCCACGGCGATCACTTCGACATGCGTACCTGCGCGCAGGTCTTCGTCAGCGCATACCGGCCACGAGCTGTCGCCGACACGCATATGACCCCGTCCGTTAACTAACGCGGCATCAAGCATAAACCGGCGGCCTACCAGTTGTTGTCCGCGTTGGTTAAGGCGGCTGTCGGTCGGCTTCTGCTCCCGCACGCGACGCGCCAGCCAGCGCCACCAAAGCCAGGCCGCCAGCAACGTTAAGGCCGCAAACAGCACGCCCTGCCATTCCCAGCCGAGCGGTAAGAGCCAGACGGTTAAGCCGGTAATCACTGCCGCCACGCCGCTCCACAGCAAATAGCCGTTACCGCCGAGCATTTCCGCAGCCAACAACAGGCCGCCGAGGCTAAGCCAGAAGATATGCGGATGCACCAGAATCATCGCTATCATGCTTTTTTCCGTTCGCGGGCGCTGTCCTTAACCAGCTCGCTGATCCCGGCGATAGCGCCCATCAGACTGCTGGCATCCAGCGGCATCATGACCACTTTGCTGTTATTCGCCGAGCCGATTTGCTGTAACGCTTCGGTGTATTTCTGCGCCACGAAGTAGTTTATCGCCTGAATATCCCCGGCGGCGATGGCTTCAGACACCATCTGCGTAGCGCGGGCTTCCGCTTCGGCGGAACGTTCGCGCGCTTCCGCCTGCAGGAAAGCGGACTGACGTTCGCCTTCGGCTTTCAGAATCTGCGACTGTTTTTCCCCCTCGGCTTTCAGGATTTCCGCCTGACGTACCCCTTCGGCCTCAAGGATATAGGCGCGTTTGGTACGTTCCGCTTTCATCTGGGCGTTCATCGAGGAGATCAATTCCGCGGGCGGGCGGACATCGCGAATTTCGATACGGGTAACTTTAATTCCCCACGGATTGGTGGCTTCATCGACAATATGCAGCAGCCGCGTGTTGATGCTGTCGCGCTGGGAGAGCATTTCATCCAGCTCCATCGAACCGAGCACCGTACGGATATTGGTCATGGTCAGGTTAATGATTGCCAGTTCCAGGTTGCTGACTTCATAGGCGGCGCGCGGCGCATCGATAACCTGAATAAAACAGACCGCATCGATAGTGACGTTGGCGTTATCTTTTGAGATCACCTCCTGCGACGGAATATCCAGCACCTGCTCCATCATATTGATCTTGCGGCCAATTCTGTCCATAAACGGTACAACAAGGCTTAATCCCGGCTGCAGGGTTTTGGTGTAACGTCCAAAGCGCTCCACCGTCCACTGGTATCCCTGCGGAACGATTTTGACGCCCGCGCCGACGATCACCAGCGCGACGAAAATGAGAATAGGGATAAGAATGAGCATAGCTAAACCTCCTGTTGCGTTGTCCATAAACCGATTTTGCTGACGAATTAAGCGAATTATACCTGATTCAGTAAAGCATGTTCCCCCCTTATTAATTACAGGGATACACTATCGCTATAAAAATATGAACAACGGATGCGCAATAAATGACAGAACGTAGCATGTTGCTTGAGTTAAAGCAGGTCGGTTACCGGACTGCGACGACAAAAATAGTGAATAACATCAGTTTTACGCTGCAACGCGGCGAATTTAAGTTAATTACCGGTCCTTCTGGCTGCGGAAAAAGTACGTTGTTGAAAATGGTGGCCTCGTTAATAAGCCCTGATATCGGCGTGATTCTTTTTGAGGGGCAGGATATTACTACTCTGAGTCCGGAAGCCTATCGCCAGCAGGTTTCTTATTGCGCTCAGACGCCAGCGCTATTTGGTGATACGGTTTACGATAACCTGATTTTTCCCTGGCAAATTCGCCATCAGCGCCCGCAGCCGACAGCCTTCGCAGACGATCTGGCGCGTTTTGAACTGCCGGAGACGATTCTGCAAAAACCGATTGCCGCGCTTTCCGGCGGGGAAAAACAGCGTATTGCTCTAATTCGTAATCTACAGTTTCTGCCGAAAATACTGTTACTCGACGAAATAACCAGCGCGCTGGATGAACATAACAAACGGAATGTGAATGATATTATTCATCGCTATGTTCGCGATAAGCAGGTCGCTGTCTTGTGGGTAACGCATGATAAAGATGAAATTCAACACGCGGATAAGGTGATAACGTTAACGCTATCTGCCGGAGAGATGCAGGAGGCGCGTTATGAACGAGCATAATATTACCAATACCTCGCTGGCGTTATCGATGCTGCTGGTGGTGGTCGCGATGCTCATCAGTCACAAGGAAAAGCTGGCGCTGGAAAAAGATATTCTGTGGAGCGTATGCCGGGCGGTGATACAGCTCATTATTGTCGGCTATGTACTGAAATACATCTTTGGCGTTAATCATGCCGCCCTGACGCTGCTGATGGTGCTGTTCATCTGTTTTAACGCCGCCTGGAATGCGCAAAAGCGCAGTAAATATATCGATAAGGCATTTCTCTCCTCGTTTATCGCCATCACCGTCGGCGCCGGACTAACGCTGACGGTACTGGTGCTTACCGGTTCGATTGAATTTGCGCCGATGCAGGTGATTCCCATCGCTGGCATGGTCGCCGGTAATGCGATGGTGGCGGTAGGGCTGTGCTACAACCAACTGGGGCTGCGTTTTCATAGCGAGCAGCAGCAAATCCAGGAAAAATTAAGTTTGGGCGCAACGCCGAAAATGGCCTCCGCCGGGCTTATCCGCGATAGCATCCGCGCATCGCTTATCCCGACGATCGACTCGGCAAAGACCGTTGGGCTGGTGAGCCTGCCGGGGATGATGTCCGGGCTGATTTTTGCCGGGATCGATCCGGTAAAAGCGATTAAATATCAAATTATGGTAACGTTTATGCTGTTGTCGACAGCCAGCCTGTCTACCATCATTGCCTGCTATTTAACCTACCGGAAGTTCTATAATTCGCGTCATCAGTTGGTAGTGATGCCGCTCAAGAAATCATGATAATTGCCGGATGATGGCGCAAGCGCCTTATCCGGCCTGAGGACGACAGGTAGGCCAGATAAGCGCGCCATCAGGCAAGAGAGGATTAATACAGTAGCGCGTACAACTGGCGGCGGTATTTCGACGCCAGCGCGTCGCCGGTGCCGAGCGCGGCAAGGATCTCCTGGAAGGTTTTGCGCGTCTGTCCCTCGGCGGCGGCAAGATCTTTTCTCAGATGGCTGAACAGCAATTCCAGCGCTTCTTCATTACGTCCGACCTGGTGCAACTGCAACGCCAGTTGCGTTGCCAAAGCCGCATCCTGCGGATTCTCCGCGACTTGCTGCTGAAGTTGCTGAATTTCCGGCGTATCCGCCGCCTGTTTAAGCAGTTCGATCTGCGCGACCAGCCCCTGATAACGGGTATCCTGATCCTGTAGCGGGATAGTTTTTAATACCGCTTCGGCCTCTTCAGAGCGGTTCAGCGCAATTTGCGCTTCCGCCAGTAACAGGCCAATCTCACTGTTCTGCGAAGAGAGCTGCCAGGCGTCTTTGAGTAACGGCAGTGCGTCAACGTAGTTGCCCTCCTGCATTAACTGCATCGCTTGTTGCGCTTTTAGCTCTTCTTCACGCGGCAGTACTTTATCCAGCAGAGCGCGGATTGCCTCTTCCGGCTGCGGCCCCTGGAAACCATCGACCGGTTGGCCATTCTGGAACAGATAGACAGTCGGGATGGCGCGCAGACCAAACTGAGCGGCGATCATCTGTTCGGCGTCGCAGTCCAGCTTTGCCAGAATAAACTGACCGTGGTACTGGGCAGCCAGACTTTCCAGCACTGGCGTTAATTGCAGACAGTGTTGGCTGCGTTCAGACCAGAAATAGAACAGTACCGGCGTGGTCATGGACTGCTCTAAGGTCTGCTGCAGGTTGGATTCATTAATATTGACAATGTTCTGTACGGACATGGCGTCGCTCTCTTTTGTCTGTGTCACGTTTACATGGGGGCTGACGGGCGCGCTTCAACTCAGCTTTGTAAAATTTTATCCAGCATCCGGCCCGGCAATATGCGTTTCAGCGCCATCACCGCCCAGGTGACCAGCGTAACGGGATAGCGCAGCCTGGGTTTATCGCTTGCAAAAGCATGACGTACTTTCGCTACTACCGCGTCAGGATCGCGGGTGAAACGTGCGGCGATGCCGGGATTTTCTACCGGTTGATCACGTTGCGTCTGGTTAACGCTATCCGTAAAACGGGTACGAATCGGCCCCGGTTCTATCAGGCTCACTTTAATGCCTGTGTGCCGTAGCTCCATACGTAGCGCGTCAGACCAGGCTTCGAGCGCATATTTGCTGGCGGCGTAAGCGCCGCGCCCTGGGGTGGAAATCAGCCCCATTACCGATGAGGTCATCACAATGCGTCCTTCGCCATGCGGCAACATGGCGGGAAGTAAGCGCATAGTAAGCTGATGCGCGCCGAAAAAATTACTGGAAAACTGCTGCTCCATCTGCTCACGGCTGATGGTAGAAAGGGGGCCATACACGCCGTAGCCGGCATTGTTAAAGATCCCATACAGACGATTATCGGTCAGGGCGATCACTTCATCGGCGGCACGAGCCACGCTTTCAGGGGAGTCGAGATCGATCAACACGCCGGTAAATCCCATACTGTTCATCCGGGCGACATCATCAGGTTTGCGGCAGCCCGCCAGGATTTGAAAGCCCTGGCGTTTAAGTTCAAGCGCGCTGTCCAGACCGATTCCGCTGGAACATCCTGTTATTAAGACCGATTTTTGCATAACTTTACCTGTCAGGATCTCCGTTGATTTAAGAGTCGTGGTTAACTATATCCGTCATACTTCAAGTTGCCTGTGCGTTCGTTTACTCCAGTCACATAGGTATCTATGCTCCTGGACATTCTCTTACGTGCCGCCTTCATGCAACTCGAATTATTCAGGAGAGAAAAGGGGTCAACTGCTTCGCCATCCAGTCGGCAATAAACGGCTGGGCGTCGCGGTTGGGATGAATGCCGTCATCCTGCATCCACTGCGGTTTCAGATATACCTCTTCCATAAAAAACGGTAACAGAGGAATATCGAACTCTTTGGCGAGCTTAGGATAAATGGCGCTAAAGGATTCATTATAACGGCGACCGTAGTTAGCGGGCAGATGAATTTGCATCAGTAACGGTTGGGCATCGGCGGCTTTCACCGTCTGAATGATTTTACGTAGCGTCTGTTCGGTTTGCGCAGGCGCAAAACCGCGTAGGCCATCGTTGCCGCCAAGTTCCACCACTACCCAGCGCGGGTGATGCTGTTGCAACAGCGCCGGCAAACGCGCCAGTCCCTGCTGCGAGGTATCTCCGCTTATACTGGCATTAACGACCGACGTTTTGTTTTGCCATTTATCATTAAGGAGCGACGGCCATGCCGCGCTGGCGGCCATACGGTAACCGGCGCTGAGGCTATCGCCCAGAATTAATAAGGTGTCTGCGGCGGCGGCACGGAAAGTTAACAGGATCAAAAACAGGAAGGGCAAATGCCAGCGGAAAACAGTGTTGAAGTTCATCGTCTCAGGAAGTCCGTCGGTCAGGGTGAGCATGAGCTTTCCATCCTTACCGGAGTTGAACTGGTTGTCAAACGCGGCGAAACCATTGCGCTGATTGGCGAATCAGGATCGGGAAAATCTACGCTGCTGGCGATTCTCGCCGGACTGGATGACGGCAGTAGCGGAGAGGTCAGTCTGGTCGGGAAACCGCTTCACCAGATGGACGAAGAGGCGCGGGCGCAGCTTCGCGCTCAGCATGTCGGTTTTGTTTTTCAATCCTTCATGCTTATTCCTACGCTTAACGCGCTGGAAAACGTTGAGCTACCGGCCCTGCTACGCGGTGAAAACAGCGGTCAGAGTAAGGCGGGGGCGAAAGCGCTGCTCGAACAACTGGGACTGGGAAAACGGCTTGACCACCTTCCGGCACAGCTTTCCGGCGGCGAACAGCAGCGCGTAGCGCTGGCGCGCGCGTTTAACGGGCGTCCTGATGTGCTGTTTGCCGATGAGCCGACGGGCAACCTTGACCGTCAGACCGGAGATAAAATCGCCGACCTGCTATTTTCGCTTAACCGCGAGCACGGCACCACGCTGATTCTGGTGACGCACGACCCGGCGCTGGCGGCGCGCTGCTGCTTTCCGTATGCGGCGGCTGGCTTGGCGTTCGTTTGCTGAAAGGCAAAGCGCTATTCCGACAGTTTAGTGGATGATTCATGATGTGAATAATTTCGCGCCGGTTTTTAAAACGGCGCGTACTTTTTTAGTCGCACAAATTGCTAACTCCTTGATTTTTAGTAGCACAAATCATTAAAAAATACACAACACGTAAGGTTTTATAACAGTTATTATTTGCCTGCTAAATGATTTGGATTGGCTATCTATCAAGGAAAATATAATGACAATTAAAATAACAGCGTTGGCGGCATCGATCGGCGCGGCAGTGGCTTTCATGCCTTTCGCTACTCAGGCGGAAATCACCGTTTTAAAACAAGATCCCCAGGCGGGTAATCCACTCAGCCGACTCAATTTCACCGTCGGCGGGAGTATTCGTCCGCAGTTCCAGAATATGACCGGCAATGACGGCGCGAACGGTTATAAACGTAATGGTTTTGATGGCGGGACGCGTTTCCGCTTCGCCGCGGATTATTATCTGTTTGATGATATCAGTTGGATTAGCTATTACGAGCTGGGCGTCAATATCCCTGCGGTATTTGACTGGGATAACCATTATGCGAAGGGCGCGACTGATACCACTCGCCGTATGCTGTATACCGGCTTCAAGAGCGCGACGTGGGGAACGCTGACCTTCGGTCAACAGAACAGCATTTATTACGATGTGGTGGGCGTAAAAACCGATATCTGGGATTACGACATGATAGGTCAGGCGCCTGGCAACGGGATTAACGGCGACTACGATGGTTCTTATCGCACGCGTAAGTCATTGAAGTATAAGAAAAGCATTGGCAATGTCGATCTCTACGCGTCTTATCTGTTCAGCGACGATTATAATGCCAATAACGGCCTGAATTACAAACGTAAAGGCGGCGGTTCTTTAGGCGCGGATTACCATCTCACCGACGATCTGACCTGGGGGACGGCATGGAACTATACCCGTGCGGAGATGCGCGGCAACGGCAATAAAACTTACGATCAAAATATTGTCGGTACCGCATTAAGCTGGACGCCGGAAAACTGGACTATCGCCGCAGGCGGCGGTTGGTATCAGAACTTTATGACGACCAAAAAAGTGTCTGTGAATGATTACTTTGCCGGCGATGCGTGGGGTCTGGAATATTTTGTCGGTTACGCTTTCCCGATTGGTCAGTATGCCGTGAAAGCTATTCAACCGTACTTTATGGGCGACCGCATTGAATATGTGAATGGCCGCGACTATCTGCGCACCGATAACGGCGTGGGGATCACCTTCCAACTGGATTATGGTTTCCGTGTTGATTATGAACATGTTTTCACCTCCAGCACTGACAATCTGGGCGATATGAACCTGGTGCGTCTGCGTTACGATTTCTAAAGCGTTTTCCTCTGCCGGATGTTGGCGTTAAGACCTCTTATCCGGCATTTCCCTTTACGCCATTCCCGCCTGACACACGCCTGAGCGCCTGCCTCGTACATTTAACGACACACCAGGAAACATCATGAAATAATTTCAAGGACAGCAGGCTGTGATCTGTGTCATGTTAAGAAATAGCCTTTCGTTTGGGCCAAAACAGACGATGCCGCATGAACGGCATCCGGCACAGCATCACACTATTTAAAATGGAGAAATTATGGGATTGCGTCAGAGTTTACGCATTGCGGCCAGCACGCTATTACTGGCCTGCGGATTACAGTTTGCCCATGCCGATGGTTCCCCGCAAACGATCGTATTTGGCGTCGCGCCAGGGCCGTATGGCGACATGGTGAAGCAGGCGATTGCGCCGACATTAAAAGAAAAAGGGTATAAGGTCGTGGTGCGCGAGTTTAGCGACTATGTCCAGCCCAATATGGCGTTAGCTAACGGTAGCATCGACGCCAACCTCTTTCAACATACCCTCTATTTTGACAAATTCACCGCTGACAAAGGGCTGAAGCTCAGCAAACTTATTGTGGTACCGACCGCCGGGATGGGCTTCTATTCACGTAAAATCAACAGTCTGGATGCGCTTAAAAAAGGGGACATTATTACTCTCTCCAACGATCCGACCAACCTGGCGCGTGGTCTTCGCTTCCTGAAATCGTTGGAGCTGATCACGATTAAGGACAATATCGATCCGACCAAAGCCTCTGAACGAGATATCGCCAGCAATCCAAAAGGACTGGTTTTCAAACCGCTGGAAGCCGCACAGCTACCACGCACGCTGGATGGCGTGACCGGCGCGCTGGTTAACGGGAACTTTGCGGTGGCGGCAGGACTCGATCTCTCCAGCGCGATTAAGCAGGAACACCTGGATGAGAATCTGAAAAATATCATTGCGGTACGCAGTGAAGATGCCGATAAGCCGTTTGCCAAAGATATTGTCGAGGCGGTGAAATCGCCGGCTTATCGCGCGGTTATCGACGATCCAAAGAATATTTATAGCGCCTTCCAGAAACCGGAATGGATGACCGCGACACCCTGATCGCAGCGGTGACCATCCCCAATTTCTGAGGTGAATATGATTGAAATAGAAAAAGTCTGCGTCGATTTTACCGCCGGTCGCGGTACCCCCACGCGCGCGGTGGATGATGTGAGCCTGCATATCGCCGCGGGCGAGATTTTTGGCATTGTCGGTACCAGCGGCGCAGGAAAAAGCACTCTGCTGAGTACCCTGAACGCCTTAACGCGTCCCAGCCAGGGGCGCGTCAACGTCAACGGCGTGGAAATTTCGGCGCTGGACGGAAAAGCGTTACGTCAGGCGCGGCAGCGTATTGGTATGATTTTCCAGCATTTTAACTTAATGCATACCCGGACAGTGGCGCAAAACGTGGCGTTTAGCCTGAAAGCGGCTGTCTGGGAACGCAGCAAAATCGCGCCGCGGGTGGCGGAAATTTTAACGCTGGTGGGCCTTGCCGATAAAGCGAACCGTTTCCCGGTACAGCTCAGCGGCGGGCAAAAACAGCGGGTGGGGATAGCCCGCGCCATCGCTAACCATCCGGATGTGTTGCTGTGTGACGAACCGACTTCTGCGCTGGATCTGGAAACTTCCGCCACGATTCTGGCTCTGCTCAGACAGATCAACGCACAGCTCGGGATTACTATTGTGCTGATCACCCATGAAATGAACGTGATCAAATCTATTTGCGATCGCGTGGCGGTGATGTCGGGCGGTAAGGTTGTGGAATCGGGCGAGGTGTTTGATGTGTTTGCCCACCCGCAACACGCTTTCACACAGCAACTGGTGTCTCATACCCTTAATTTGACCCTGCCGGAACGTTTACGGGAACACCTGCCCGGGCAGTTGCTGAAAATTTTGTTTATCGGCGATTCGGCGGAGCAGCCGGTACTGTCGGAGGTGGCGATCAAGTTTGGCGTCGCGGTCAATATCCTGCATGGCAAGATTGAATATATCGGCGAACGCGCGTTGGGCATTCTGGTGGTGCAATTAACCGCGCCGCATAATCCAACGGCGGTGGCCGCCGCCGTGGAGCATATCCGTCAACGTACCGCACAGGTGGAGGTGATCCGTGGATGATTTATTGCCGGATTTAACGCTGGCGTTCAATGAAACTTTCCAGATGTTGAGTATTTCAACGGTGCTGGCGATTCTTGGCGGTCTACCGCTCGGTTTTCTGATTTTTGTCACCGATCGTCATCTGTTCTGGCAGAACCGTTTTATTTATCTCGTCGCCTCGGTTCTGGTGAATATTATCCGCTCGGTGCCATTTGTTATTTTACTGGTGCTGTTACTGCCGCTAACGCAGCTTTTGCTGGGCAATACGATTGGCCCGATTGCAGCCTCCGTCCCGCTGTCGGTGGCCGCAATCGCGTTTTATGCACGCCTGGTAGATAGCGCGCTCCGTGAAGTCGATAAAGGGATTATTGAGGCGGCGCTGGCATTCGGCGCTAGTCCGATGCGTATTATCTGTACCGTACTGTTGCCGGAAGCCAGCGCAGGGCTGCTGCGCGGCCTGACGATTACGCTGGTAAGCTTAATCGGCTACTCGGCGATGGCCGGGATTGTCGGCGGCGGCGGGGTAGGCGACCTGGCGATTCGCTATGGCTACTACCGTTACGAAACCGAAGTGATGGTTGTTACCGTAGTGGCGCTGATTGTGCTGGTTCAGGTCGTTCAGATGCTGGGCGACTGGCTGGCAAAACGTGCCGACAAGCGCGACAGACACTAAGCCGGCTCAATGTAGCGTCAGCCGGCAATAAAAGTAAGCTATTGCGCCTTTAGCCAGTTGGCAACGTCTTGCCATGGGCCGCGAAAAACGATATTCGCGGCTTTTTTCTCCAGTTGATAGCGATACATCGGGTCGTAATATTCGTTAAGTAGCGGAACCAGCCATGCCATATGGCCGTCGGTGCTGCCGCTGGATAATTGCTCCGCCAGCGCCCTATCCAGCGTGTCCGTCAGTTCGGCAAAGCGTTGCAACCCCAGACGGCGGCGAATAGCGAACAGTCCATGATGAAGATATTCACTATACGCCTGCCAACCGGCTTCATCGCCGTAGGCGTGGGTGAAGTCGTGATGCATACGGATGAAATACTCTTCACGCAGTCGTTCCAGACGAAGCGCAAACGGATCTTCCACTACCGCAATGGGGGCCTGCGCCATTCTTTCGCGTAAACACTCAGGCAGATGGTTGGCGCCGATCGTTCGCCCTTCATCTTCCAGTACCCACCTTTTTAGCGTCTGACGCGCGTTAATTTTCAGCAATTCAACGGCAAGTTTGTTTTCAAAACTGGCCTGGCTGAGCTGGGGTTTCAGCGTGCGGCCAAAAGAGGAGCCGCGATGACGCGCGAGACCTTCCAGATCCACGCCGTTGGGCTGTTGTCGTACCAGTTGCGTTTTGCCGCTGCCCGTACAGCCGCCAATTAAAAGTATCGGTTTTTGCGCCAGTTGCCAGGTCGCCTGAATTGCTGTCTGGCGCAGCGCTTTATAGCCGCCTTCAATAAGCGGGCAGTCAATCCCTGTTTCTTGCAGCCAACGTTGTACGATATGTGACCGCTGACCGCCGCGCGCGCAGCACAGATACCCGTTGGGGAAACGTTGATACGCGGCTTTCCAGGCCTCAAGCCGCTGCTGGCGAATGTCGCCGCAAACCAGCCGATGCCCCAACGCTAACGCCGCATCCGCGCCCTGACGTTTGTAGCAGGTGCCGACGGCGGCTCGCTCGTCATCCATCATCAATGGCAGGTTGATAGCGCCCGGCATGGCGCCCTGTTCAAACTCAATCGGCGCGCGTACATCAATTAAAGGCGTATCGGCAAGGAGGAGCGCGCGATAGTCCTGTGCTTTTTGTCTGTCTTGCATAACGTAAAACGTAACCTTAAATCATCCTTTGCGCTATTTTACGCGCCAATTCGCAAAGTGGCTTGATTTTTAACAGCGTACCGTGTTGAAAATGGATAAAAAACCGGCTATTTCGGGTTGCCGTTGGGTAAATAATTTCACAATGTCTTCTACCGCTTTGCCTCCGCCAAATTTATGCCAGGCGAGGCTTAACGGTGAGGGCGGACGCATCGTAGGGATGGTACAGCTTACCAGTTCGTTTTTGTCGATCAGCGTTTGACAAAGCGGCTGCGGGACAAAACCGATACCGACGCCTGCCAGATGAGCGGCGATTTTGGTTTCCATATCAGGCACGATAATTTCCTTCTGCCCCGGAAGGCGCCAGGCTACCCGCTTGGTCAGCGTACGCGCGCTGTCTTCGATATTAATTGCCGGGAAACGGCGCAACTGCGCTTCTGTTAGAGGCCCGCTGACGTGAGCTAAAGGATGATCCGCGGACATTACAAAACGCCATTGTACGGAACCTAAAGGGTCGAGCATAAAGGTATTAGCCAACGGCTCGGTGCCAGTTACGCCAATCGCCAGCGAAAAACCTTCATACAGGAGCGAATCCCAGACGCCCATATAAATTTGCCGGGAAAAGTGAAACTGAGTGAAGGGGTAACGCGCATTAAGCCACGATAAGAGACTGGCGACCGCTTGCGGGCTATAGAGCAGGTTATTCACCACAATATTGACCTGACGCTCTACGCCGTCGTTAACCTGGCGTAGCTCGTCAGGCATGCTGTCCAGCCACGCAAGCCAGTCTTTTGCCTGAGAGAGAAGGTGAGAGCCCGCCGCCGTCAACGAGACGCTTCGCGTTGTGCGAAAGAACAGCCCTACGCCGGTATTTTCCTCCAGCAGTTTGATGCGGTAGCTAATGGTTGCCGTGGTTTTACACAGGCGCTCCGCCGCTTTGGAGAAACTCCCCGTTTCGGCAACGCTGATAAAGGTACGCAGTGTTTCCGGGTCAAACATCGTCAGACGCCTCCTTACGATCCTGATAAAACCAGAATTGTTTTCCTATGATTTTTAAGTAGTTTTACATAATAGCCATGTTTGATTTGTGGTCTAAATCTACTTTTGGAAAAATATTCCAACTTTTATGTTGATGTTAAATCCCGAAGGTTTTAGATTGCATGGTATTGAAACCGGACAGAGTCCAAACCGCGGTTAAACGGAATCGAGCTACAAGGGAAAAATAATGAAACTTGAGGTATTACCGTTAGATCAGAAGACGTTCAGCGCTTATGGCGATGTTATTGAGACGCAGGAACGAGACTTTTTTCATATAAACAACGGGTTAGTTGAGCGATATCACGACCTGGCGAAGGTTGAAGTTCTGGAGCAGGATCGCACGCTGATCAGTATTAACAGGGCGCAACCGGCCGCGATGCCTATTGTGGTACATGAACTGGAACGTCATCCTTTAGGTACGCAGGCGTTTGTGCCGATGAACGGCGAGGCTTTTGTCGTTATTGTCGCGCTCGGCGATGATAAACCCGATCTCTCCACGCTGCGGGCGTTTATTAGCAATGGACGGCAGGGCGTCAATTATCACCGTAATGTATGGCATCACCCGCTGTTTGCGTGGCAGACGGTTACCGATTTTCTGACGGTGGATCGCGGTGGCAGCGATAACTGTGATGTTGAAAGTATCCCGACACATGAACTCTGTTTTGCGTGACGCTATTGGCCTTCTTGCATAAGATGAACATATTGTTCATTGTTTATGCTCATATTTTGGGCCGGAGTTAACGTAAATATGACGGAAGTAAGACGACGCGGCAGGCCAGGACAGGCAGAGCCGACTGCGCAGAAAGGCGCTCAGGCGCTGGAGAGGGGCATAGCGATATTGCAATATCTCGAAAGAAGCGGCGGCAGTTCATCAGTTAGCGATATTTCCGGCAGCCTGGATTTACCGCTTTCTACGACGTTTCGCCTGTTAAAGGTACTGCAAGCGGCTGATTTTGTGTACCAGGATAGCCAGCTTGGCTGGTGGCATATTGGTTTAGGCGTATTTAATGTGGGCTCTGCGTATATTCATAATCGCGATGTCCTCTCGGTGGCCGGACCCTTTATGCACCGACTTATGCTGCTTTCTGGCGAGACGGTCAACGTAGCGATTCGCAACGGTAATGAAGCGGTGTTAATCGGTCAAAAGGAGTGCAAATCGATGGTCAGAATGTGCGCGCCCTTAGGGAGTCGTCTGCCGTTACATGCTTCCGGCGCCGGAAAAGCGCTGCTTTACCCGCTCACCGAAGAAGAGCTGGTGGGGATCGTCGTCAATACCGGTTTGCGGCGGTTTACGCCGACCACTCTGGTGGATTTACCTATCCTGCTTAAAAATCTGGAGCAGGCGCGTGAACAGGGCTACACCGTCGACCAGGAAGAACATGTTGTCGGGCTGAATTGTATCGCCTCTGCTATCTATGACGATGCGGGCAGCGTGGTCGCCGCTATCTCAATATCGGGACCGGCTTCCCGGCTGACGGAAGATCGCTTTATCAGCCAGGGGGAACTGGTACGGGATACCGCGAAAGACATCAGTACGGCGCTTGGGCTAAAACCCCCTGTAGCCTGAGCCGCATCCCGTTCGCTGGAGCGGGACTTTTTTAAAATTTTTAAAAGTTGGAAACTTTTTCCAATAAAAAGAGGTAGCAATAAAATGGCAAAAATGAGAGCCGTGGATGCGGCAATGTATGTGCTGGAAAAAGAAGGTATCACCACAGCATTCGGCGTTCCTGGGGCTGCAATCAACCCCTTCTATTCTGCAATGCGTAAGCATGGAGGCATTCGCCATATACTGGCGCGTCATGTGGAAGGCGCTTCGCATATGGCTGAGGGCTACACACGTGCGGCGGCAGGTAATATTGGGGTTTGCCTGGGCACTTCCGGCCCGGCGGGAACCGACATGATCACCGCGCTCTATTCCGCTTCTGCCGACTCTATCCCGATTTTATGCATTACTGGTCAGGCGCCACGAGCGCGTCTGCACAAGGAAGATTTCCAGGCAGTCGATATTGAAGCGATTGCAAAATCAGTCAGCAAGATGGCAGTGACGGTTCGTGAGGCGGCGCTGGTGCCGCGCGTATTACAACAGGCTTTTCATCTGATGCGCTCAGGCCGCCCAGGTCCTGTGCTGGTTGATTTACCGTTTGATGTCCAGGTTGCGGAAATCGAATTCGATCCGGATATGTATGAGCCGCTGCCGGTATATAAGCCAGCCGCCAGCCGCGTACAGATTGAAAAGGCGCTGGAGATGCTGATTCAGTCCGAGCGTCCGGTAATTGTCGCGGGCGGCGGGGTTATTAACGCCGACGCCGCGCCACTGCTGCAGCAGTTTGCCGAACTGACCAACGTACCGGTGATCCCTACCCTGATGGGCTGGGGCTGTATCCCGGACGATCACCCCTTAATGGCGGGGATGGTCGGCCTGCAAACGGCGCACCGCTACGGCAACGCCACTCTGCTGGCATCCGATATGGTTTTTGGCATCGGTAACCGTTTCGCCAACCGTCATACGGGGTCCGTTGAGAAATATACTCAGGGGCGAAAAATCATCCATATCGATATTGAACCGACGCAAATTGGCCGCGTGTTGTGCCCGGATCTGGGCATCGTTTCTGACGCCAAAGCGGCGCTAACGTTGCTGATCGATGTCGCGCAGGAGATGCAAAAAGCGGGGCGTTTGCCATGCCGGAAGACCTGGGTGGACGAATGCCAGCAGCGTAAACGGACTTTGCTGCGTAAAACCCACTTTGACAACGTGCCAGTGAAGCCGCAGCGCGTCTATGAAGAGATGAACAAAGCCTTTGGTCGCGATGTGTGCTATGTCACCACCATTGGATTGTCGCAAATCGCGGCAGCGCAGATGCTGCATGTGTTTAAAGACAGACACTGGATCAACTGCGGCCAGGCGGGGCCTCTTGGCTGGACAATCCCGGCGGCATTAGGGGTTTGTGCTGCCGATCCGCAACGCAATGTGGTGGCGATTTCCGGCGATTTCGACTTCCAGTTCCTGATTGAAGAGTTAGCCGTCGGCGCGCAGTTTAACATTCCGTATATCCATGTGCTGGTTAACAACGCTTATCTTGGTCTGATTCGCCAGTCGCAACGCGCATTTGACATGGACTACTGCGTACAGCTCGCCTTTGAAAATATCAACTCCAGCGAAGTGAATGGCTATGGCGTTGACCATGTAAAAGTGGCGGAAGGGTTAGGCTGTAAAGCCATTCGTGTCTTTAAACCGGAAGATATTGCGCCTGCATTTGAACAAGCCAAAGCGCTAATGGCGCAATATCGCGTTCCGGTGGTGGTGGAAGTCATTCTGGAACGCGTAACCAATATTTCCATGGGCAGCGAACTGGATAACGTAACCGAGTTTGAAGAGGTTGCGGATAGTGCGAAAGATGCGCCAACAGAAACCTGTTTTATGAAATATGAGTAAGGGAGGTAATCGATGTTACGTTTCTCTGCCAATCTTTCTATGCTGTTTACGGAATATGATTTCCTGGAACGCTTTGATAAAGCGGCGTTGTCGGGATTTCGCGGCGTGGAATTCATGTTTCCCTACGATAACGACATCGAAGTGTTAAAACGTAAGCTCAGGGATAATAATCTGGAACATACGTTACATAATTTACCGGCTGGCGACTGGGCGGCTGGCGAACGTGGAATTGCCTGTATTCCTGGGCGCGAAGAAGAATTTCGCGATGGCGTAGCGGCCGCAATCCGTTATGCACGTGCGTTAGGCAATAAGAAAATAAATTGTCTGGTGGGTAAAACGCCGTCAGGATTCTCCGCAACGGAGATCCACGACACGTTGGTTGAAAACCTGCGCTATGCGGCAAATATGCTGGCGAAAGAAGACATTTTATTACTTATCGAACCTATTAATCACTTTGATATGCCGGGATTCCATCTCACCGGCACTCAACAGGCGTTAGCATTAATTAAGGATATCGGCAGCGATAATATCAAAATTCAGTATGATATTTATCACATGCAACGCATGGAAGGGGAATTAACGCAAACCATGACGGCATGGGCCGATAAAATAGGCCATTTACAGATTGCTGATAACCCGCGTCGCGGCGAGCCGGGGACCGGGGAAATCAATTATGACTTTATTTTTAATGTCATTAAACAGTCTGATTATGATGGCTGGGTTGGCTGTGAATATAAACCACTGACTACCACGGAAGCGGGATTATCGTGGATTAATCAGTACCGTTAAAACGCAGAATAATTCGGGCAGCGCTTTTTTTTCCACTGTGTTGGAAGGGGATTGTGTTGCCTGAATCTGGAAACACCGAAAGCAATAAAAGAGGTTGTATATGAAACTGGGATTTATTGGCCTGGGAATTATGGGCTCGCCAATGGCTATCAATTTGGCACGCGCCGGTCATCAATTACACGTTACGACTATTGGTCCGGTCGCGGACGAACTGCTCTCGCTGGGGGCGGTAAATGTTGAGACTGCACGTCAGGTAACTGAATTTGCAGACATCATCTTCATAATGGTGCCGGATACGCCGCAGGTTGAAGAGGTGTTATTTGGCGAACACGGTTGCGCCAAAACATCGCTTCAGGGAAAAACCATCGTCGATATGAGTTCTATTTCTCCTATCGAAACCAAACGTTTTGCCCAGCGCGTTAATGAAATGGGCGCTGATTACCTGGATGCCCCGGTTTCCGGGGGAGAAATCGGGGCGCGTGAAGGCACTCTGTCGATTATGGTCGGCGGCGAGCAGAAAGTCTTTGACCGCGTTAAACCGCTCTTTGACATCCTGGGAAAAAATATCACCCTGGTGGGCGGCAATGGGGATGGGCAAACCTGTAAGGTGGCTAACCAAATTATTGTTGCGCTGAATATTGAAGCGGTTTCTGAAGCCTTAGTGTTTGCTTCAAAAGCAGGCGCCGATCCGGTACGCGTGCGCCAGGCGTTAATGGGCGGGTTCGCCTCTTCACGCATTCTGGAAGTTCACGGCGAGCGCATGATCAACCGGACGTTCGAGCCTGGTTTCAAAATCGCGCTTCATCAGAAAGACCTTAATCTTGCATTGCAAAGCGCAAAAGCGCAAAAGCGCTGGCGCTGAATTTACCGAATACGGCGACCTGCCAGGAATTATTCAATACCTGTGCGGCAAATGGCGGGAGCCAGCTTGATCATTCGGCAATGGTACAGGCGCTGGAATTAATGGCCAATCATAAATTGTCCTAATTATGTGTATCGCTGCGGCTGCAGCGATACCTGTTCACAAGGAACACTCTGTAAAGGTGAAGAACATGAGTGAAACTAAAAAATCCGGGATTGATTACTGGAAACAAATTGTTGTCGTAATGAGTCTGGGCTGGGTAGCGATTTGGATCTATCGCACCGTGCTTACGCCAATTTATCCAGAAATTCAGGCATCTTTAGACAATGTAAGTAATGCAGAAATAGGCGCCATTGCAAGTTTTTACTTTTTTGCTTACTGCAGTATGCAAATCCCTTGCGGAATATTGGTCGATAAATTCGGTCAAAAAATCATGCTGATGGCCGGATTTACGCTTTTTATTATTGGTACACTCTGTATCGCGAAAGCCAATGGCCTGGCCATGATCTATACAGGGTCGCTAATGGCAGGCGGAGGATGCGCTTCTTTCTTTAGCTCGGCTTATTCACTCTCTTCGGCAAACGTGCCGCAGGCCCGTCGGGCATTAGCCAATGCGATTATCAACAGCGGGTCGGCTATAGGGATGGGGATTGGCTTAATCGGTTCCAGCGTATTAGTAAAAAACATGAGCATGGCCTGGCAGAATGTACTGTATATCGTGGCCGCGATATTAGTAATCATGCTGTGCGTTTTTACGCTGGTCATTCGTGGTAAAGCCAAAAGCGACTCTGCGCAAGCGGAAAAGCAAACCCAAACCGTTACGGAAGATGAGAAACGCGCGCCTTTATTCTCTGGTTTATTGTGTAGCGTTTACTTCCTCTATTTCTGTACCTGCTACGGTTATTATTTGATAGTGACCTGGCTGCCCTCTTATCTACAGACTGAAAGAGGATTTGATGGCGGAGCTATCGGGCTGGCATCAGCGCTGGTGGCGGTAGTTGGCGTACCGGGGGCGTTATTTTTTAGCCATCTGTCAGATAAATTTCGTAACAGTAAAGTTAAGGTTATTCTCGGTCTGGAAATTGTGGCGGCAGCAATGTTGGCGTTTACGGTTTTGTCCCCGAATACCACGATGCTGATGGTCAGCCTGACGCTATACGGCTTGCTGGGGAAAATGGCGGTAGACCCGATCCTGATCTCCTTTGTATCTGAACAGGCTTCGGCAAAAAGTCTGGGAAGAGCTTTCAGCCTTTTTAATTTCTTTGGCATGAGCTCGGCGGTTGTCGCCCCAACGTTGACCGGATTTATTTCGGATGTAACGGGGTCGAAAGAGATCAGTTTTGTGATTTCAGCATGTTTAGTGGTCACCGGAACGCTGATCTTTGCTGTCGTCACTTTATATAAAAAGAAAGCAACGCAACGTATTGCTTCAGCTTAAAAATAATTATATCTACTAATTCTTTATTTTATATTTATTTGTTCCTCATAGCTAAACCCATAACAACGTTATCCGATGCGTGAAAAGAGGGATTTATGGAACATCAAAGAGAGCTATACCAGCAGCGCGGTTATAGCGAAGACTTATTACCTAAAACAGAAACCCAACGAAACTGGAAGGCATTTAACTATTTCACCTTATGGATGGGATCTGTACATAACGTGCCAAATTACGTTATGGTCGGCGGTTTTTTTATACTGGGGCTATCAACATTTAATATCATGTTGGCCATTATTATCAGCGCATTATTTATTGCGGCGGCGATGGTAATGAATGGCGCGGCAGGCAGCAAATATGGCGTTCCTTTTGCTATGATATTGCGAGGTTCTTACGGCGTCCGCGGCGCGCTATTCCCTGGATTATTGCGAGGGGGAATCGCGGCAATTATGTGGTTCGGCTTACAGTGTTACGCGGGATCGCTGGCATTTCTTATTTTGATTGGGAAGATCTGGCCAGGATTTCTGACATTAGGCGGAGATTTCAAGCTGCTGGGTCTTTCACTGCCAGGACTAATTACTTTTCTAATTTTTTGGATTATTAACGTTGGCATCGGTTTTGGCGGTGGTAAAGTATTAAATAAATTTACCGCTATTCTCAATCCATGTATTTACATTGTCTTTGGCGGCATGGCTATTTGGGCAATATCGCTGGTCGGCATTGGCCCGATTCTGGACTATCTGCCTTCAGGCGTGCAAAAAGCAGAGCACAGCGGCTTTCTGTTCCTGGTGGTGATTAACGCCGTAGTCGCCGTCTGGGCTGCGCCAGCAGTGAGTGCGTCCGATTTCACGCAAAACGCGCATTCATTTCGCGCTCAGGCATTGGGACAAACACTGGGGCTTATCGTAGCGTATATATTATTCGCCGTAGCCAGCGTGTGCATTATTGCCGGAGCCAGTATTCATTATGGTATGGATACCTGGAACGTGCTGGATATTGTGCAGCGCTGGGACAGCCTGTTTGCTTCATTCTTTGCGGTGCTGGTGATTCTGATGACGACAATTTCAACCAACGCCACCGGTAATATTATACCTGCGGGGTATCAAATTGCGGCGCTTGCCCCGACAAAGCTTAACTATAAAAATGGCGTAATGATTGCCAGTATTATCAGTCTACTGATTTGCCCATGGAAATTAATGGAGAATCAGGACAGTATTTATCTGCTCCTCGATATTATCGGCGGTATGCTTGGCCCGGTAATCGGCGTAATGTTAGCTCATTATTTTGTGGTAATGCGTGGAAAAATTAATCTTGATGAGCTGTACACCGCCAGCGGTGATTACAAATATTATGATAATGGATTTAACCTGACTGCATTTTCAGTCACCCTGGTCGCAGTCATTCTGTCATTAGGCGGCAAGTTTATACCATTTATGGAGCCTTTATCCCGCGTGTCCTGGTTTGTAGGCGTAATAGTTGCGTTCGTTGCTTATGCGCTATTGAAGAAACGCACGGGTTTTGAAAATACAGGAGAGAAAAAACTCGCAGGTTAAATATTGAAAAAGCATTAAGCGTATTTAATGAAGTGTGCGCTATTTAAAAACTATCTGTATCCATACAAGGAGTTTGTTATGTCTTTTGATTTAATTATTAAGAACGGTACTGTCATCTTAGAAAACGAAGCGAGAGTTATCGATATCGCCGTCCAGGGCGGAAAAATCGCCGCGATTGGCGAAAACCTGGGGGAAGCGAAAAATGTGCTGGATGCGACGGGATTGATCGTTTCGCCGGGCATGGTTGACGCGCATACCCACATTTCTGAACCGGGCCGTACCCACTGGGAAGGCTATGAAACCGGTACCCGCGCGGCGGCGAAAGGCGGTATTACCACGATGATTGAGATGCCGCTCAATCAGCTGCCGGCGACGGTAGATCGTGAGACGATTGAACTCAAGTTTGACGCGGCAAAAGGTAAATTGACTATCGACGCCGCGCAGTTGGGCGGTTTGGTTTCTTATAACCTGGATCGGCTGCATGAGCTGGACGAAGTGGGCGTTCTCGGCTTCAAGTGCTTTGTCGCCACCTGCGGCGATCGTGGCATCGATAATGATTTTCGCGACGTTAATGACTGGCAGTTTTACAAAGGCGCGCAAAAACTGGGGGAAATGGACCAGACGGTACTGGTACATTGCGAAAATGCTCTGATTTGCGATGAGCTGGGTGAAGAAGCTAAACGCGAAGGACGCGTAACGGCGCATGATTATGTCGCCTCACGTCCGGTATTTACTGAAGTGGAAGCCATTCGTCGCGTGCTGTATCTGGCGAAAGCGGCAGGTTGCCGTCTGCACGTTTGCCATATCAGCAGCCCGGAGGGGGTAGAGGAAGTAACGCGCGCGCGTCAGGAAGGTCAGGATGTCACCTGTGAATCGTGCCCGCACTATTTTGTCCTCGATACCGATCAGTTCGAAGAGATTGGCACCCTGGCAAAATGTTCTCCGCCAATTCGCGACCAGGAAAACCAGAAAGGGATGTGGGAAAAACTGTTTAACGGCGAAATCGACTGCCTGGTATCCGACCACTCTCCATGCCCTCCGGAAATGAAAGCAGGCAATATCATGCAAGCATGGGGCGGAATTGCCGGACTGCAAAACTGCATGGACGTCATGTTTGATGAAGCGGTGCAAAAACGCGGTATGTCGTTGCCGATGTTTGGCAAATTAATGGCGACCAACGCCGCCGATATTTTTGGTCTGAAACATAAAGGACGTATTGCCCCCGGCAAAGATGCTGACCTGGTCTTTATTCAGCCTGACAGCAGCTATGTTCTGAAAAATGAAGACCTGGAATATCGCCATAAAGTCAGTCCGTATGTTGGCCGTACTATTGGCGCGCGTATTACCAAAACGATTTTGCGCGGCGATGTTATTTATGACATCGAGCATGGCTTCCCTGTGCCGCCAAAAGGTCAGTTTATCCTTAAACATCAGCAGTAATCCGGTGTGATTTAATGCCCGTCGTCACGACGGGCATTCTCTATTTTAAGGTGTGGATATGTTCCCTGTTATTAACCGCGAAAGTGTATTGTCCGGCTTTCAGTGGTTTTTCTTTATTTTCTGTAACACGGTTGTGGTTCCCCCTACCTTGCTGTCCGCTTTTCATCTTCCTGCTGATAACCTGTTAATGCTCACACAATACGCTTTTTTGACCACCGCGTTGGCCTGCTTGGCTAAGGCATTTTGCGGCCATCGCCGGGCCATTATGGAAGGGCCGACAGGGCTGTGGTGGGGCGCTATTCTTACGATTACGCTTGGCGAGGCGTCTCGCGGCACGCCGCTGAACGATATCGCCTCCAGCCTGTCGGTCGGGATTGCGATCTCCGCGATGGTGACGATATTTATCGGCATTAGCGGCTTAGGACACCGTCTGGCTCGCCTGTTTACGCCAGCGGTAATGGTTTTTTTCATGCTGCTTTTGGGCGCGCAGCTGACCTCAATATTTTTTAAAGGCATGCTGGGGCTGCCTTTTGGCATTGCCGATACCAGCGCCAGAATCAAATTGGCCCCCTTTGGGCTGGCGGTCGCGGTGATGTGTTTTATCCTCGCGATGATTATTTTCCTGCAGCAGCGTATCTCCCGTTACGCGTTACTGGTAGGGACCGTGGTCGGGTGGGGGCTATGGCGGTTATGCTTTCCTTCATCACACTTACCGCCGGGTGAATTAAGCTGGCGATGGTTTCCGCTGGGCAGCCACGGCACGCTGATGCCGGGTATTATTGTGACGGCGGTGATGACGGGGTTAGTCAACATCAGCAACACTTACGGCGCCATCCGCGGTACCGATATCTTTTATCTGCATCAAGGGTCAGGCAGTTCTCGTTATCGCCGAAGCTTTATGATTTCCGGACTGATGACGTTAGTGACGGTGCCTTTCGCGGTCGTGCCTTTTTCGCCTTTTGTGTCTTCCATTGGTTTATTAACGCAAACCGGCGACAGTTCTCGCAAATCTTTTATCTGCGGTAGCGCGCTGTGTCTGCTGGTTGCCATTATAACGCCGTTAACCCGCTTATTTTGCGCTATTCCACTGGCGATCAGCAGCGCCGTTATGCTGGTCTCTTATTTACCTTTACTTTATTCCGGTTTGGTTTTTAGCCAGCAAATTACGTTTACCGCGCGGAATATTTATCGCCTGGCATTACCGCTTTTTGTCGGCATTTTTTTGATGGGGCTTCCTCCGGTCTATTTACAGGATCTTCCACTGATGATTCGTCCTCTGCTTAGCAACGGATTACTGGTGGGAATCTTACTGGCAGTGCTTATGGAAAATCTTATTCCGTGGGAACGCATTAAATAACGTGAGAAAAAAAGGAGACATGATGAAGATTGTAATTGCGCCAGATTCATTTAAAGAGAGCTTAAGCGCTGATAAATGCTGTCAGGCTATTAAAGCGGGATTTTCAACCGTATTTCCTGATGCGCGCTATGTCTGTTTACCGATCGCCGATGGTGGAGAAGGAACCGTGGATGCGATGGTGGCTGCGACCGGCGGGAAACGGGTTTCTGTGGACGTTAGCGGGCCGATGGGGGAAAAAGTAAACGGATTTTATGGCCTGACCGGCGACGGCAAAACGGCGATTATTGAAATGGCGGCGGCGAGCGGATTGATGCTGGTGGCGCCAGAGGCGCGTAATCCGTTGCTGGCATCCAGTTTCGGCACAGGCGAATTGATTCGTCACGCCCTGGACGCGGGAATTCGCCATATTATTCTGGGTATCGGCGGCAGCGCCACGGTGGATGGCGGAATGGGAGTAGCGCAGGCGCTCGGTGTGCGTTTTCTGGACGCGCAGGGAACGCCTCTTGGCGCCGGAGGGGGCAATTTATCGCGCCTGGCGAGCATTGACCTGCAGGGGTGCGATCCGCGAATTTCAGAGTGTCGTATTGAGGTCGCCTGTGATGTTGATAACCCGTTGGTGGGGCCACGCGGCGCGGCGGCGGTATTCGGTCCGCAGAAAGGGGCGACGCCTGAAATGGTCGAGACGCTGGAAAATGGATTACGTAATTATGCCCGTGTCTTACATGCCCTGACCGGACGCGACATGTCTCAAATACCGGGCGGTGGAGCGGCCGGAGGAATGGGGATTGCTGCTATCGTCTTCCTGGAAGCGGAAATGAAGCCCGGTATTGAGATTGTTATGCAGGCGGTGAAGTTGGAGGAGGCGGTAAAAGAGGCCTCGCTGGTGATTACCGGAGAAGGGCGAATCGACTCGCAAACGGCGGGAGGAAAAGCGCCGATAGGCGTTGCGTCAGTGGCGAAACGGCATCACGTCCCGGTTATCGGCATTGCCGGCGTACTGGGCGACGGCGTGGAAGTGGTCCATCGCCACGGTATTGATGCAGTATTCAGTATTTTGCCGCGGCTGGCGCCTTTGCCGGAAGTTCTGGCGAACGGTGAACAAAATCTCTACCACAGCGCCTGTAATATTGCCCGCGTCATCAAACTTGGCCAGGATATCGGGACTCGTTAAGCATAAAAAAAGCCACGGTTCTCACCGTGGCAAAATCCAACATAGCTAAATAAAAATAATCAGGAGGGCTGCCCGCCGTTAAATCATAACGTCGCGGTTACAGTCTTTGGAGTAGATGTAGCTGAATGCTTCGCCACGACCTACACCGTATCCGGCCTGCAGGGAATAAGCGCCCATGAAGATGTAGTCGCCTTTTTTCACCGGCACCCAGTTGTTGTCGAGGTTATAAACTCCCTGGCCGGAAAGGATATAAGCGCCATGTTCCTGGACGTGGGTTTCAATATAGCCGTGGCTGGCGCCCGGTTCGAACGACAGAATATGCATATTCATATCGAAGCCCAGCTCTTTAGGCAGGAAATCCAGCAGAATAACATCTTCCATGCCTTCATAATGAATACGCTCCAGCTGGCTGGCATTGCCGGAAACCAACCACGGGGCATGCCCCTCGACAGGAGTATAGCGGCGTTTATATAAAAATAGCTGGCTGTCTTCCGTTTGAGCGTTGCTAAAGGTCATCATCTCGCCCGGTGGACAATAGAGGTATCCGCCCTGGGTTAAAGAGAATGTTTTTCCTTCTGCTTTAGCTTCAATATTTCCCGCAATGACATAGAGAAAAGTTTCAATCCCCTCGCCGCCAAAGCCCTGCTGGTTGCCGCCATTCTGATGTAAGGTGACCAGATAATCGACGAAAGAAGCACCCAGCTTCGGCGTCGAAAGGATGGTGACGTCACAGTTTTCAAAGCCGGGAATAATATTTTTCACCAGACCGTCCGGCGTTAAGAGCGCATAGTTACCGTGTTTCACAATGGCGCGGTTCGCCAGTAAATCATCGCGGTAACCCGTGACGTTATTCAGATATCCCATTGATGGCTCCTTATTTTTGCCAGGCAAGTTGATGCAGCATTAATGCCAGAGTTTTGACCCCTTCAGCAAGGTCATTAATGTTGGTACGTTCCGCCGGGTTATGGCTGATACCATTAATGCTGGGGACGAAAATCATACAGGTAGGGACGCGCGGCGCGAAAATTTGCGCGTCATGACCTGCGCCGCTATGCATTATGCGATAGTTCAGTTGTTCGGTTTCACACAGCCTGGTGAGGGCCGCGACCAGTTCGGAGTTCATCGGCACCGGCGCTTCGTCCATCCACAAATCGATATCGATGCTGATATCCATTTCATCGCAGATGGCGCGCATATCGTTTTCCAACTGTTCGGTAAATTCGCGAAGTACGGCGGCGTCCGTATGCCGGCAATCGATTGTAAATGTGGTTTTTCCAGGGACTACATTGACCGTATTCGGCTGCGGCTCAACTTTGCCGAACGTTAATACCAGGGGATCGCCATGCTGTTTGGCTTTTTCAATGGACTGACTGCAAATACGACAGAAGGCGTGCACCGTATCGCGACGATAGCCCATTGGCGTTGTGCCTGCATGGTTGGACTCGCCGTTGAGCGTCACCGTGTAGCGACGTTGCCCGACGATGGCGTTGACGACGCCAATCGACTGTCCGTTGCTCTCCAGAACGCAGCCTTGCTCAATATGCAATTCAACAAAGGCGCGGATATCGGTTCGCGCAGCGAGCGGCGCGGCGGGAAGGGTAAATCCGCACGCCTGCATAGCGTCGACAAAGCCTGTGCCTTTGGCGTCCTGGATATGGCGTACCTCTTCAGGATTCGCCAGGCCAAAAATGTTCTTGCTGCCCCAAAAAACGTAAGGGAAACGGCTGCCTTCTTCCTCAGCCATTGACACTACCTCGACGGTGCGCAGCGGCGCGCCGTAGGTCGCTTTTAGCCAGTCGAGCGCCAGCCAGGCGGCAAGCGCGCCGAATTGCCCGTCCAGATTGCCGCCGTTGACGACCGTATCAATATGCGAACCGCTTAAAATCACCTGCTCCGGAAATTGTGTGCCGCAAAGGCGGCCATATAAATTTCCGACGTCATCAAAGCGTGTCTCCAGACCGCTTTCTGCCATTCGCTTTTTAAACTGCTGCTGTGTTTCCAGCCACTCAGGCGAATAAAGTAAACGCGTCATTCCGCCCGTAGGATCGGCTCCAATGGAAGAGAGCCAGGGCAATGTTTCTTCTATCGCGTGGCGAAAATGCTTTATCATAGAAAATTCCTGTTTCAATAATTATTGGGCAAAGGGATTTTTTGTTTCGTATGACTTGAGATAGAGGGCATCGGAAATCAGATATTGATAAATATCATCAACAATATCGATACCATTCATATCGGCATTTTTCTGTTTAATATCCTGATCCTGTCCAGGATAATAAACCTGTTTAAAACCGGGGGCGGGCTTCACGGCATTGAGTTCCTGCATGGTCTGACTAATATGTTTGCGGAATAATTCACAGGAAGAAAAGAACGCCGGATTAATGACCAGATGAAGTTGTCCTAAATTGCGTCCGGCGTGTAAATCTTCATACATCGAACTGACCTGGCGGCCAAACGGCAGCCCCAGCAGAATGCCGGACAAAATATCGATCATCATCATCAGGCCGTAACCTTTCGGGCCTGCGGCGGGTAATAACGCATTGACGGCAAAAGGATCATGTGTCGGCGCGCCGTTTTTATCGACGGCCCAACTCTCCGGAATGGACTCATTGCGGGACCGTGCATCGAGGACTTTTCCCCAGGCCTGCACGGTGGTGGCCATATCAAAGGTAATGATGTCATCGCCTTCGCCCGGCGCGGCAAAGGCCAGCGGATTAGTGCCATAGTAAATATCCGCCCCGCCAAACGGCACGACCATAGGATCGGACTGACAGATAGACAGACCGATCAGGCCTTCGCGAGCAGCCTGGCGGACGAAATAAGAGATGGCGCCGCTATGGCACATTCTGCTAATGCCGACAACCGCGACGCCATTTTTTTTGGCTATTTCAATAGCATGCTCCATTCCCATTTTGGCTGCGACCTGTCCGGCAGCATTATCGGCATGCAGTATCGCCGTACAGGGACCGGTATTCTCAATGCGGAACGTCGGCTCCCGGTTGGTGCCGCCTTTTGAAATTCGTTCGGCATAATATTCAACGCGTACGGCGCCATGTGAGTGAATACCTCTGGCATCTGCATAAACCAGTACGTCGGCGACGATGGCGGCGTGCTCACGTTTTAGTCCGGCTTTATAAAGCTTATTTTCGATAAGCTGATGGAGTGTTTCCCGACTGATTTTCATCTGTCTTCCTTTTTAACGACGGTGTGAAGCATGACTGAGATTAACATACCGGGAAAATAAAATGATTATGTGATCCAGACAGGCAAAAAAATATAATTAGAATTTATTTGATAATCAGGCGGGTTTTATCTTTTTGCTTAAATAAAAAGCTTTTTTAGAAAATCATAACTAATCCTTTAGCCGTTGTTTGAATTCTTTTGTTAATAAATTTGATGTGACATTAATCACTCTATTTACCCTCCCGGATATATACCGTGAAGCGCACATTAACACTGCTCGTGCAATTGCAATGGGTGCAATTATTAAGGAGTTGTTATGATCCACGCCTTTATTAAAAAAGGGTGTTTTCAGGACTCTGTCAGCTTAATGATTATTTCTCGAAAGCTGAGTGAGTCCGAAAATGTTGATGATGTATCGGTAATGATGGGAACGCCTGCGAATAAGTCGCTGCTGGAAACTACCGGTTTCTGGCATGACGATTTTCATGGCGCTACGCCCAATGACATTTGCGTGGCGATTCGTACCGAAGCGGTAGATGACGGCATTACGCAAGTGATTGTGCAACAGCTCGAAGAAGCATTGCAGCAGTTGGCGCAGGGAAGCAGCGGCAGCCAGTCGTTAATCCAGGTCAGACGCTGGGAAAGCGCCTGTCAGAAACTGCCAGAGGCGAATCTGGCGCTGGTATCGGTGGCCGGCGAATATGCGGCGGAACTGTCGGAGCAGGCGCTGGATCGTTCGTTGAACGTGATGATCTTCTCCGATAATGTCACGCTGGACGATGAAATCAGACTAAAACGCCGGGCGCGTGATAAAGGACTGCTGGTCATGGGGCCGGATTGCGGCACCGCTATGATCGCCAATACGCCGCTGGCTTTCGCTAACGTCATGCCAGAGGGCAACATCGGGGTGATTGGCGCTTCCGGCACCGGTATTCAGGAGCTCTGTTCACAGATTGCGCTGGCGGGGGAAGGGATTACCCATGCCATCGGGCTTGGCGGACGCGATTTGAGCGCCGAGGTCGGCGGGATCAGCGCGCTAACGGCACTGGAGATACTCAGCGCGGATGAAAAGAGCCAGGTGCTGGCCTTTGTCTCCAAACCGCCTGCCGATGCGGTTCGTCAGCATATTATCGCGGCGATGAAAGCCACCGGGAAACCCGTTGTAGCGCTGTTCTTAGGGTTTTCCTCTCCCGTTGCGCGTGAGGGAAACGTCTGGTTTGCCTCGACGCTGGATGAAGCCGCCCGCCTGGCATGTTTATTGTCTCGCGTGACGTCGCAGTGTAAAGAAATGGTTTCAACAGGCGGCGTGATTCGTGGCCTCTATACCGGCGGAACGCTGGCGGCGGAAGCGGCGGGGCTGCTGGCCGGCTATCTGGGCGTCGCGGCGGATACGGAACATCACCATGGCATGATGCTTGACGCTGACGGCCACCAGATTATCGATCTGGGCGATGACTTTTATACCGTTGGGCGACCACATCCGATGATCGACCCGGCGTTACGTAATCAGCTTATCGCCGGGCTTGGCACGCAGCCGCAGGTACGCGTGTTATTAGTGGACGTCGTTATTGGTTTTGGTGCGACCGCCGATCCCGCCGCATCGCTGATTCAGGCCTGGCAGAAGGCATGTGCCGCACGCGCCAGCGATCAGCCGCTGTTCGCCATCGCAACCGTCACCGGAACGGAACGCGATCCTCAGTGCCGCTCGCAACAAATCGCCGCGCTCGAAGATGTCGGCATCACGGTAGTGGATTCTCTTCCCGAAGCCACTCTGTTGGCCGCGGAACTGATTCGACCCACTCTCTCTTCTACTCATCCATCAGCTCCCCGGTTACTGGAAGCGGTAGCGGTGATTAATGCCGGGTTACGTAGCTTTGCACTGGATTTACAGGCTGCCGGTATGCCCGTGGTGCACTACCAGTGGGCGCCTGTCGCTGGCGGTAATAAAAAACTGGCTCGTCTGTTAGAACGTTTGCAATAAGGGGTTCCCATGTTTACATCAGTGGCGCAAGCCAACGCTGCAGTCATCGAACAAATTCGTCGCGCACGTCCGCACTGGCTGGATGTGAAGCCAGCTTCTTCATTAATTAGCGTGCTCAATCAAGGGAAAACGCTTCTTCATGCCGGCCCGCCGATGCGCTGGCAAGAGATGACCGGCCCGATGAAAGGCGCCTGTATCGGCGCATGCCTGTTTGAAGGATGGGCCAAAGATGAAATGAGCGCGCTCGCGCTGTTAGAGCAGGGAAAGGTCAACTTTATTCCCTGCCATCACGTTAACGCCGTGGGGCCGATGGGCGGTATTACCTCAGCCAGTATGCCGATGCTGGTCGTGGAAAATATCACCGACGGCAATCGCGCGTACTGCAATCTCAACGAAGGGATCGGCAAAGTGATGCGTTTCGGCGCCTATGGCGAGGATGTTCAGCAACGTTTGCGCTGGATGCGTGATGTGCTGATGCCGGTATTAAGCGCGGCGCTGGGACGTCTGGAGCGGGGGCTCGACCTGACCGCAATGATGGCGCAGGGCATTACGATGGGAGATGAATTCCACCAGCGCAATATCGCCTCTTCCGCATTGCTGATGCGCACGTTGGCGCCGCATATCGCCCGTCTGGAACACGATAAGCAGCAGATAGCGGAAGTGATGGATTTTCTGAGCGTCACCGATCAATTCTTCCTTAATCTGGCGATGGCCTACTGTAAAGCCGCCATGGACGCAGGCGCGCAGATTCGCGCCGGCAGCATTGTGACGGCGATGACCCGCAATGGCGATATGTTTGGCATTCGGGTTAGCGGTCTGGGCGACCGTTGGTTCACCGCGCCTGTTAATACGCCGCAGGGGCTATTTTTTACCGGTTTTTCGCAGGATCAGGCCAACCCGGACATGGGCGACAGCGCCATTACTGAAACGTTTGGTATTGGCGGCGCTGCGATGATTGCCGCGCCTGGCGTAACGCGTTTTGTTGGTGCCGGGGGAATGGAAGCGGCGAAATCTGTTTCTGAAGAGATGGCTGAAATTTATCTCGAACGCAACATGCAGCTACAAATCCCCGGCTGGGATTTTCAGGGGGCCTGTCTGGGACTGGATATCCGCCGCGTGGTCGAGACCGGAATTACGCCGCTGATTAACACGGGTATCGCGCATAAAGAGGCGGGGATTGGCCAGATTGGCGCGGGAACCGTCCGTGCGCCGCTGGCCTGTTTCGAGCAGGCGCTGGAAGCGCTGGCGGAAAGCATGGGCGTAAGTTAAGAGAGCGTCTCATGAAACGTATCCATCCTCTTATGGCAAGCCGACAATCGGCGGATTATCGGCAACCCTAGCAGATGTCAGGGGTATGGCGTCGCTCTATTAATTTTGTGGCGAAAAGCGGTGAGTTATTAACGCTTCACCGTCGGGGGAGCGGCTTCAGTCCGGGAGGGTGGATACTGCGCGGCGGCGATTTTGACGCCTTGCGTGATGTGCTCACCGATGGCGAAAAACCGCAGTCAACCGCTGCCGGTATTCAGATTGGCGAGTTTCTTTTATGCGAGCCGGAGAGGCGCTGTTCGCTGCGGGTTCCACGCTATCTTGCGTCGCCGCGTCTTAACGCGACGTACATGCAGCGTAGTGAGGAGACGGGACTGTTTGGGCCGTTAACCGTCGCCGCAGCTCAGCCTCTATGTCCGGAACTTCGCCAGTTTTGTCACTGCTTTCAGTCAGCGCTTGCAGGTGCTGCGACTGACTGGCGGCTATGGCTGGGTAAAGGGCCTGGCTTAACGCCCAGTCATGACGACACGCTGACGGGAATGTTGCTGGCGGCCTGGTATTTTGACGCCATAGATGAACGCGCCGGGCGTAATTTTTTTGCCCAATCCGGCAGCCTTGATCGGGCGACGACGCTCGTGAGCGTCAGCTATTTACGCTATGCGGCTATGGGGTATTTCGCGTCGCCTTTACTCCACTTTATTCATGCGCTGCGACGAGATGCTCGCACAGAAACGGCGATTGACGGACTGCTGGCGCTGGGGCACACCTCGGGCGCGGATACGCTGCTGGGGTTCTGGCTTGGACAACAAATAGTAAAAGGATAGGGAATGAAAACGTTGGTAGTTGCTCTTGGCGGCAACGCATTATTGCAGCGCGGAGAAGCGCTAACGGCAGAGAATCAATATCGCAATATTGCTGACGCGGTGCCCGCGCTGGCGCGACTTGCCCGCTCGTATCGGCTGGCGATAGTACATGGCAACGGCCCTCAGGTCGGCCTGTTGGCTTTACAGAACCTTGCCTGGAAAGCCGTTGAGCCTTATCCGCTGGATGTGCTGGTAGCGGAAAGTCAGGGAATGATCGGCTATATGCTGGCGCAGCGTCTGGCGCTTGAACCCGATATGCCGCCGGTGACTGCGGTATTAACGCGAATAAAGGTATCGGCGGACGATCCTGCTTTTCTTGAACCGGAAAAGTTTATCGGTCCCGTTTATTCGCCAGAAGAGCAAATGGCGCTGGAAGCGACTTATGGCTGGCATATGAAACGTGATGGAAAATATCTGCGCCGTGTCGTCGCTTCCCCGGCGCCGCGTCAGATTATCGAAAGCGCCGCTATTGAGTTATTGCTAAAAGAGGGCCATGTGGTGATTTGCAGCGGCGGTGGCGGGGTACCTGTTGCTGGCGAGGGCGAAGGGGTCGAGGCGGTGATAGATAAAGACCTGGCGGCGGCATTGCTGGCGGAGCAGATAGCGGCCGATGGTCTGATCATTTTGACGGATGCGGATGCGGTGTATGAACATTGGGGAACGCCGCAGCAGCGCGCTATTCGTCAGGCTTCGCCCGATGAGCTGGCGCCGTTTGCCAAAGCCGATGGCGCGATGGGACCGAAGGTGACCGCGGTAAGCGGGTATGTGAAGCGGTGCGGAAAGCCGGCATGGATTGGCGCGCTGTCGCGTATTGACGATACCCTGGCGGGCAGGGCGGGAACCTGCATCTGTCTGTGATCGCGACGGGCGGCAACAGAGAATGCGCCGCCCACGCTGTTTATTTAAGCTTACTTTGCGCCCAGATAATGCCGCTGGCGTATTCGCCCGGCAGGAGCGGAGAGAGCGCTTCCAGGGTGGCGCTAAGACGTGACGTATCGCTGTCGGTCAGATTCAGATGGCCGACTTTTCGCCCCGGACGTACCGCTTTATCATACCAGTGCAGATGTACCAGCGGCAGCTTCAGCCAGTCGTAATTCAGCTCGCTGCCGATCAGATTGATCATCACCGACGGGGCGTTAATCACCGGCGCGGGCAACGGCAGGCCGGTAATCGCGCGCAAATGCAATTCAAACTGACTGATGCTGGCGCCATTTTGCGTCCAGTGTCCGCTGTTATGCACGCGCGGCGCCAGTTCATTGATTAACAGGCCTTCCGGCGTGATAAAACATTCCATCGCCATTACGCCGACGTAGTTCAACGCCTGCATAATTGCTGACAGCATCGATTCCGCCTGCTCCTGCTGTTCGGCGTTCGCCTGTGGGAACGCGACGCTGGTCCGCAAGATGCCGTCCTGATGCAAATTGTGCGTTAGCGGGTAAAACACGGTACTACCGTCATGAGCGCGCGCGCCGACTAACGACACTTCGCCGGAAAAATGGATACCGCGCTCAACAATACATTCGCCATAGCAGTCATCCGGCAGTTGCCCGGTTTCGTCCGCGCGTAGACGCCACTGCCCGCGACCATCGTAGCCGCCAACGCGACGCTTAATAATCGCCAGTTCGCCCAGACGGTCAAAGATGCCGGACCACTCGTCAGCGCTGGTCAGCAGTTGCCACGGCGCGGTCGCGAGTCCCAGTTTATCGAAAAGCTGTTTTTGTGTCAGACGGTCGGCGATGATCGGAAATACATCGCGATTGACGAATGCCGGGTGGCGCGCCAGCTCGCGGGTAAGCGCGGTTTCCGGCCAGCGCTCAATCTCTGCGGTAATGACGCTCTGCTGTACCGGCACGGCGGTAGGCTCTGCATCCAGACCAACCGGCCAGACGGCGATACCCAGCGGTTCGCCCGCCTGGCGCAGCATTCGGCCCAGTTGCCCGTTGCCGAGAACGCAAACTTGCTTCATAGCGTCCCCCGCGGATCGGGATTTTCCAGAACTTCATCGGTTTGCGCTTTGCGCCAGTCGGCAATGCGCTGATGCAGTTCCGCGTCGTGTTGCGCCAGAATCTGCGCGGCGAGCAGGGCGGCGTTAGCGGCACCGGCTTTACCGATCGCCAGCGTACCCACCGGAATGCCGCGCGGCATCTGCACGATGGAGTAGAGGCTATCCACGCCGCTTAGCGCAGCGCTTTGTACCGGCACGCCGAGTACCGGGACCAGCGTTTTTGCCGCAATCATTCCCGGCAGGTGCGCCGCGCCGCCCGCGCCGGCAATAATCACTTGATATCCGTTCTCTTCCGCCGTTTCGGCGAAGCTGAACAGTTTATCGGGGGTGCGATGAGCGGAAACCACTTCTACATGGTGCGGGACATCCAGAATTTCAAAAATTTCGGCGGCGAATTGCATGGTAGCCCAGTCGCTTTTGGACCCCATCACGATGGCGACACGCGCCGGATTATTGCGGGAAGACATGCGTCTTAAAACTCCTGTGGTGCGGGACACGCTGCTTTTGAGGTGTCAGAGAATAGCATGATAATCAGGCAAGGAAAACGGTTGCGTGTACGCCGTAACGGACGATTCGACGAACATTTACAGGGGGAAGGCGATTAACTCCACGTTGTCCGGCGTGACTTTTACCATTGAACCTTCATGATGCCATGCGCCTAACACCACGCGGAACGCGGGCTGGTCGTTGGCGGAAAGTTCATGCACCGCCGGGCGGTGGGTGTGACCGTGAATCAGCCACTGTACGCGGTGTTTTTCCATTTCGGCGACGACGGTCTGTGCATTGACGTCCATAATATCCAGCGATTTGCTGCTGTTGGCGGCTTTGCTGCCGGCGCGCATTCTGGCGGCGATACGGCGGCGGATAAACAGCGGCAGGGTAAGGAATAGTCGTTGAACCCACGGATTATGGACTTTGGCGCGAAACGCCTGATATCCGGCATCATCGGTACAGAGCGTATCGCCGTGCATAATCAACACATTGCGGCCATACAGGTCGAGCACTTTTTCCTGCGGCAGTAGAATCATGCCGCTTTCGCGGGCAAAGCGTTTGCCAATCAGGAAATCACGGTTACCGTGAATAAAGAAACAGGGGACGCCGGAATCAACCAGCGATTTAATGGCAACGGCCATTTCACGATGTAGCGGGTTGGGGTCGTCGTCGCCAATCCAGGCCTCGAAGAGATCGCCAAGAATATACAGCGCGTCGGCCTGACGGGCTTCTACGGCTAAAAAACGCAGAAAACCGGCGACGATCGCCGGTTCTTCCGTTTGCAGATGCAAGTCTGCAATAAACAGTGTCGCCACGATTACTCGCTGACGGTCACGTTTTCAATGATGACGTCTTCTTTTGGTACGTCCTGGTGCATACCGCTACGGCCAGTGGCGACGCCTTTGATTTTATCTACCACGTCCATACCTTCTACGACTTCCGCAAAGACGCAGTAGCCCCAGCCCTGCAGACTTTCGCCGGAGAAGTTCAGGAAGTCGTTGTCTGCCACGTTGATGAAGAATTGCGCGGTAGCCGAATGTGGTGCCTGAGTACGCGCCATCGCCAGCGTACCACGGGTATTTTTCAGACCATTGTTGGCTTCGTTTTTGATCGCCTCTTTGGTGGCTTTCTGTTTCATGCCCGGCTCAAAGCCGCCGCCCTGAATCATAAAACCGTTAATCACACGGTGGAAAATGGTGTTGTTGTAAAAACCTTCGCGGCAGTAGTCCAGGAAGTTTTTAACTGTTTCAGGCGCTTTATCATCAAAGGTTTTGATTACGATATCGCCGTGATTAGTGTGGAAAGTAACCATTTTTGCATCCTGTTCCAAGAGAGTGGTGCTTTAGCCCGCAATGGGGCACATATAGGGGCTTGTTATAGCATAACCGTAAGCTGCGATCACCTTGCAAAGTGTGCTGCTTCGATTACGAATAATATGTATCATACGGAGATTATTACCCACACACGTCTATACGGAATCTTCGATGTTAAAAATTTTTAATACACTGACGCGCCAAAAAGAGGAATTCAAACCCATTCATGCCGGGGAAGTCGGCATGTACGTGTGTGGTATCACCGTTTACGATCTCTGCCACATTGGTCACGGACGCACGTTTGTCGCTTTTGACGTTGTCGCGCGCTATTTGCGTTTTCTCGGTTATAAGCTGAAGTATGTGCGTAACATTACCGATATCGACGATAAAATTATTAAACGCGCCAATGAAAACGGCGAAAGTTTTGTCGCGCTGGTCGACAGAATGATTGCGGAAATGCATCAGGACTTCGACGCGCTGAATATTTTGCGTCCGGACAGCGAGCCGCGTGCGACGCACCATATTCAGGAAATTATCGAGCTCACCCGCACCTTAATCGAGAAAGGGCACGCCTATGTGGCGGATAACGGCGATGTGATGTTTGATGTACCGACCGATCCGACTTATGGGCAGCTTTCCCGTCAGGATCTTGAGCAGCTTCAGGCGGGCGCGCGCGTGGATGTCGTTGACGTGAAGCGTAACCCGATGGACTTCGTGCTGTGGAAAATGTCGAAAGAGGGCGAGCCGAGCTGGCCGTCGCCGTGGGGCGAAGGGCGCCCGGGCTGGCACATTGAATGTTCGGCGATGAACTGCAAGCAGTTGGGCAACCATTTTGATATTCACGGCGGCGGTTCCGATCTGATGTTCCCGCACCATGAAAACGAGATTGCCCAGTCTACCTGCGCGCATGACGGCGAATACGTCAACTACTGGATGCACTCCGGTATGGTGATGGTGGATCGCGAGAAGATGTCCAAATCGCTGGGCAACTTCTTTACCGTGCGCGACGTGCTGAAATACTACGATGCGGAAACCGTGCGCTACTTCCTGATGTCCGGGCATTACCGTAGCCAACTGAACTACAGCGAAGAGAACCTCAAGCAGGCGCGCGCCTCGCTGGAGCGGTTATACACTGCATTGCGTGGAACGGATAAATCAGCGGCCCCGGCGGGCGGCGAGGCGTTTGAAGCGCGTTTCGTGGAGGCGATGAATGACGATTTCAATACGCCGGAAGCCTACTCCGTCCTGTTTGATATGGCGCGTGAAGTCAACCGTCTGAAGGGCGAAGATATGACCGCCGCGAATGCGATGGCGTCTCATCTGCGGAAGATTTCCGGCGTGCTGGGACTGCTGGAGCAGGAGCCGGATGTTTTCCTGCAAAGCGGCGCGCAGGCGGATGACGGTGAAGTTGCGGAAATTGAAGCCTTGATTCAACAGCGTCTGGATGCCCGTAAAGCGAAAGACTGGGCGGCGGCGGACGCGGCGCGCGATCGTCTCGCTGAAATGGGTATTATTCTGGAAGATGGCCCGCAGGGCACCACCTGGCGGCGTAAGTAAGCGCTTTTACAGGCCGCTCTATTTGCATAGAACGGCCTGTTTTTTTATTTTTTCGCACCGGGCGAAAGATAAACACACACCGACTCCCCCAGATTCTGATGTTCACACCCGGGTATTGCCCGGCTGTAATGGGCAATAAAGCGGATGACGCTGTCGCCGCTGTTTAGCCCCACATTTCCTTTTCGCAGCAATTCTGCTGGCTGATCGTCGGTGAAAACGTTAGGGGTGAACAGTTTTGCGCCTAATCGTTCAAAAGTGCCAGCACTAACGATAGAGGGTTGATAACCCTGAAGCTGCAACCAGCGGCGGGCATCATTACGTGACCAAACCTGCGCATCGTTTGCTCGCGCAAACACTTCGAGAAGCCAGCCATTCGAATTCTGATAAGGGCCGGAAAAAGGCCACGCAATCAGGTTATAGCGGGGACTGTGGAAGAGATTGAGTTTGATAGCGCTATGTAAGAGCGTTTGTAATGCCGTCGCGATATCTGAACGCGGGCGCAAAACGGCAATGCTCTGATTCACCAGGTCATCAGCCAGAAACTCATACAGGCCTTGTATATAGAGCGCTGATTCAGCGGTTCCGCAAGTATTCAGATTATGGTAAACCCGCCAGTCTCCGTTTGGCTGGCGCATGGCATAGCCAGCATGTGACCAGGTTAAATGTCGGCTCGACATATCTTGCCCCTGGCGAACCAGAATGACGACCGGATCGGGTTGACTGTTAAGCTGTTGTTTGAGCTGTAGCGCCTGATCCATTGTCGCTGCGATGTTCTCCGGCGTGTTTGCTTTTTGGTGACAGTTAGCACTGTCTGCATAAGCGTTGAGCGAGATTGCGCTGAGCCACAGGGCAAACGCGAACCGCTTCATTTGGCCGGTACCGTCTGGTTGCTGGAAAGTCCTGCGTCGTCCTGATTTACCATATGGGCAAGGACTTTGCCCTCTTTTTTCAAATAAGCGCCGGTGCCTTCCTGCGTTTTTTCCAGAGTGACTTTATCACCTGCTTTGAGGTTGCCTTCTTTGACGACATTTAGCGGAACTTGCATTTTAATGTCTTTGTTATCGGGGGACTTAGTGGTTAACAGCGCGGTTTGTTGCTTTTTATTTTCGACAACAGATCCAATGCTCAGGTTGAGCGGCAGCAGTACGGGGGAGAGTATAATTCCGCTAACCAGTGCGGAACTGCCCACGCTGACAACCGCAGACGATGCCGCATACCAGCCAGTGGCAGACATTTCTTCGCTATAGCTGGCGTGGGAAAATGAGAAACAGACGACCGCGGCGGCGAATATCATTTTATTCATATTGATTCCTTTTAATATGCGTTTTAAGTACCCATAGAAATAACACTAAAATACTTCCCGGCAACCACACCCACAGCAATTCTGAGAGAATGACCTGGTGTCCATACGGCGTGATGTAGCTTGAAAGCGCAAACGGCGCGACTTTAATCACCTGCCAGGGCGCAAAAAAACGTTCATCTGACCACGGCCACAGCCAGCCAACGCCTTTACCACCCGTGGTTATCGAATCCAGCAGGCTGTGCGACAACAATGAAACGGTTAAAAATAGCCAGCAGCGCACCTGCCCAGCTCGAAACCATCGTCGTCCCGCGAGTACGCACAACAGGGGGAGGACGAATGCGAAAAGTAAAGAGTGGGTAAATCCGCGATGGCCAAATACGTTGCCGTAGGCGACGCCAAATTTAAAGGCCAGCACGTCGGCATCGGGGAGCATCGCCAGCACAACACCGGCAAACAGCAGGCGAGGAGGGATAACTTTCAGGCCTAAGCCTGCGCCAAAACACAGAGGAACGGCGGCGTGGGTGATAACGGTAGGCATAGCGATGGTTCACAGGGAAATAGCCATGCTAGCAGTTGGAACGCAGAGGATTAAGTGGATGATTATCTGAAAAGACAGCGTAATCAGGCCGGATAAGACGCTTTGCGTCGCTATCCGGCACTTGTATCAGGCCACGACGTTCACACTTTGGCCTTCAAAGCTAACGGTTTGCCCGGCGACAATTTTGCAGCGTTTACGCGTTTCAACCGCGCCATCAACCTTCACCAACCCGTCGGCAATGGCGATTTTCGCCTGCGCGCCGCTTTCGCTCCAGCCTTCCAGCTTGAGCAGATCGCACAGCTCGACGTGCGGGTGCTTGCCTAAAGAGAATGTCGCCATATTATTTTCCTTGTGGATCGTGATATTCAATGCACGCCTGCAGCGTGTTTTCGATAAGCGTGGCGACCGTCATCGGGCCGACGCCGCCCGGTACTGGCGTGATGTATGACGCGCGCGCCGCGGCTTCGTCAAACACGACGTCGCCAACGACCTTGCCATTTTCCAGACGATTAATACCGACATCAATCACAATTGCGCCTTCTTTAATCCATTCGCCGGGAATAAAGCCCGGTTTACCTACGGCGACAATGAGCAAATCAGCATGCTCGACATGGTGACGCAGATCTTTTGTAAAGCGGTGCGTAACGGTAGTCGTACAGCCAGCCAGCAGCAGCTCCATGCTCATCGGGCGTCCAACGATATTGGACGCGCCAATGACCACCGCATTCAGGCCGTAGGTATCAATGTTGTAACGCTCAAGCAGGGTCACAATACCGCGGGGCGTACAGGGACGCAGGCGCGGCGCACGCTGGCACAGACGACCGACATTATAAGGATGAAAACCGTCTACGTCTTTATCTGGCGCGATACGCTCCAGCACTTTAACGTTGTCGATGCCTGCCGGTAAAGGCAACTGCACCAGAATACCGTCGATCGTGTTATCTGCATTCAGAGTATCGATAAGCGCCAGCAGTTCGGCTTCGCTGGTGGTTTCTGGCAGGTCATAGGAGCGGGAGACGAATCCCACCTCGTCGCACGCTTTACGTTTGCTTGCGACATAAATCTGTGAGGCCGGATTGCTGCCGACCAGCACCACAGCCAGGCCGGGAGCGCGAAGACCTGCTGCGACGCGTGCCTGAACTTTTTGAGCAACCTCAGATCGCACCTGCTGCGCAATCGTTTTACCGTCAATAATCTTTGCTGCCATCAGAGAGAAGATTCCATCTGTTACTTCAAGTCAAAGGGGATAGCGCTATTTTGTCAGAAGCGGGCCTCGCTGTCAGTTAACGTTTGTGTTTCCGATGCAAACGCGACGTCTCCCCCGTCCGTTGCCGATACTGAGACGTGACCCGTAAGCGCGCCATGATTAACCAAAAAGAAACAATTCATCACCCTGGCTATGGTTACCGTAATCCCTCGTCGTTAATAGCGTCGGGCGGCATAATGCGACATTTTATACAAAATAAGATTAGACCCTTCTTATATCCCAATAAGAATTAGCTTAGGTCATTAAAAGAGTTTGCGGCTGTTTTTTATTTAGCGAAATGTTTAATTTATTACCGTGACGAAATGTCATATTCGCAAAGATTAATTACTGCGTCTGATACTCAGGGGAGAAACAGAAAACTAATTAATCTGCGATATCTATCTTTACAGGATGCAGAGATAACTTTTCTGACATGCTATGTCGATAATAATTCAAACGGAGCCGACAGGATGCCGAAACCGGGTGTGTGTAATTCAAGGGAAATCCATGAAACATAAATTAATGACCTCTACTATTGCGAGTCTGATGTTTGTCGCTGGCGCAGCGGTTGCGGCTGATCCTACTCCGGTGAGCGTGAGCGGCGGTACTATTCATTTCGAAGGTAAACTGGTTAATGCAGCCTGTGCCGTTAGCACTAAATCCGCCGATCAAACGGTGACGCTGGGTCAATACCGTACCGCCAGCTTTACGGCGATTGGTGATACGACCGCGCAGGTGCCTTTCTCCATCGTCCTGAATGACTGCGATCCGAAAGTGGCGGCCACCGCTGCCGTGGCTTTCTCTGGTCAGGCAGATAACACCAACCCTAATTTGCTGGCTGTCTCCTCTGCGGACAATAGCACTACCGCAACCGGCGTCGGGATTGAGATTCTTGATAATACCTCTTCACCGTTGAAGCCGGACGGCGCGACCTTCTCGGCGAAGCAGTCGCTGGTTGAAGGCACCAATACGCTGCGTTTTACCGCACGCTATAAGGCAACCGCCGCCACGACGCCAGGCCAGGCTAATGCCGACGCCACCTTTATCATGAAATACGAATAATCCCGTCAGCGAACCCAAAAGCGAAAACACGCTGCGTATTATCTACGCCGGGCAACCGCTACCCGGGGATCGGGAGTCGTTATTCTGGATGAATGTGAAAGCCATTCCGTCGGTCGATAAAAGTCATATTGTAAGGAAAAACGTTCTGCAACTGGCGATTCTGTCGCGCATCAAACTGTTCGTGCGTCCGGCGAATTTGCCGCAGACGCCGGAAGACGCGCCGACCTTGCTGAAATTTTCCCGTGTCGGCAACCATCTCAAGATAACCAACCCATCTGCTTATTACCTCACGCTGGTCAATATCAGCGTGGGCGCGAAAAAGATTGATAACGTGATGATCGCGCCAAAAAGCGACATGCAAATTCCCTTACCGACTGGCGCGCAGGGCAGCGTGACATTTCAGACCGTCAATGATTACGGCGCATTGACGTCGGCGACAACGGCCAGTCTCGGTTAAGCAGAGAGCGTGAAGCCACACGAGAACACGATGAAGAAGACAACCTGGTTTGCAGGGCGATTTCCCGGTTATGTATCACCGTTAAGCGGCGTGGCGCTGTCGGTGCTGGCGGCGCTGTGTCCGCTGACGAGCCGCGGCGAAAGTTATTTCAACCCTGCGTTTTTGTCGGCGGATACCGCGTCCGTGGCGGATTTATCTCGCTTTGAAAAAGGTAATCATCAGCCTCCCGGTATTTACCGGGTGGATATCTGGCGTAACGACGAATTCGTAGCGACGCAGGATATTCGTTTTGAGGCGGGCGCCGTGGGCGCCGGCGATAAATCCGGCGGCCTGATGCCTTGTTTTACACCGGCGTGGATTAAACGGCTGGGCGTGAATACCGCGGTGTTCCCTGTCTCAGATAAAGGCGTCGATACCACGTGTATTCACCTTCCTGAGAAAATCCCGGGCGCGGAGGTCGCGTTTGATTTCGCGTCGATGCGCTTAAATATTAGCTTGCCGCAGGCGTCATTGCTCAACAGCGCGCGTGGCTATATCCCGCCGGAAGAGTGGGATGAAGGGATACCTGCCGCACTCATTAATTACAGTTTTACCGGTAGCCGCGGAACAGACAGCGATAGCTATTTTTTGAGTCTGCTGAGCGGGTTGAACTATGGCCCCTGGCGGCTGCGTAATAACGGAGCCTGGAACTATTCGAAAGGGGACGGCTATCATTCGCAACGCTGGAACAACATTGGCACCTGGGTACAGCGCGCCATCATTCCGCTAAAAAGCGAACTGGTCATGGGGGACAGCAATACCGGGAACGATGTTTTAGACAGCGTCGGCTTTCGCGGAGCGCGGCTGTACTCTTCTGACAATATGTATCCCGATAGCCTGCAGGGCTACGCCCCCACGGTCAGAGGGATCGCCCGGACGGCGGCAAAGCTGACGATACGACAGAACGGGTATGTTATCTACCAAAGCTATGTGTCGCCGGGCGCGTTTGCGATTACCGATCTTAATCCTACCTCTTCCAGCGGCGACCTTGAGGTGACGGTAGATGAAAAAGACGGTAGCCAACAACGTTACACGGCGCCTTACTCTACCGTTCCGCTATTGCAGCGTGAGGGCAGGGTGAAGTATGACCTGGTGGCCGGGGATTTTCGCAGCGGCAATAGTCAGCAGTCTTCGCCATTCTTTTTCCAGGGAACGGTGATTGCCGGCCTGCCTGCGGGGCTGACGGCTTACGGCGGTACGCAACTTGCCGATCGTTACCGTGCCGTGGTGGTCGGGGCGGGGCGAAATTTGGGCGACTGGGGAGCCGTGTCGGTCGATGTCACACATGCGCGTAGCCAACTGGCAGATGACAGCACCCATCAGGGGCAATCGTTGCGTTTTCTGTACGCCAAATCGCTGAATAATTACGGGACTAATTTTCAATTGCTGGGTTACCGCTATTCCACGCGCGGATTTTACACCCTGGATGATGTGGCATACCGCAGTATGGAAGGGTACGACTACGAATACGATAGCGACGGACGCCGCCATAAAGTGCCGGTGGCGCAGAGCTACCACAATCTCCGCTACAGCAAAAAAGGCCGCTTTCAGGTCAATATTTCGCAAAACCTGGGGGATTACGGGTCACTGTATCTTTCCGGCAGTCAACAAAATTACTGGAATACGGCGGATACCAATACCTGGTATCAACTGGGATACGCCAGTGGATGGCAAGGCATAAGTTATTCGCTGTCATGGTCGTGGAGCGAGTCGGTGGGGATCTCAGGCGCCGACCGCATTCTGGCATTCAATATGTCCGTTCCGTTTAGCATTCTGACCGGACGGCGCTATGCGCGCGACACTATTCTTGATCGTACTTATGCCACGTTTAACGCCAACCGCAACCGCGACGGCGACAACAGCTGGCAGAGCGGCGTGGGCGGCACGCTTCTGGAAGGACGTAATCTGAGCTACAGCGTGACGCAGGGGCGTAGCAGTAGCAATGGTTATAGCGGCAGCGCCAGCGCTAGCTGGCAGGCGACGTATGGCACGCTGGGCGTGGGATATAACTACGATCGCGATCAGCATGACTATAACTGGCAACTTTCCGGCGGCGTGGTCGGTCATGCGGATGGTATTACGTTTAGCCAACCGTTGGGCGATACCAATGTCTTGATTAAAGCGCCGGGAGCGAAAGGCGTGCGCATCGAAAACCAGACCGGCGTGAAAACGGACTGGCGGGGCTATGCGGTAATGCCCTACGCCACGGTATATCGCTATAACCGCGTCGCGTTAGATACCAACACGATGGACAACCATACCGATGTCGAAAATAACGTCAGCAGCGTAGTGCCGACAGAGGGCGCGCTGGTGCGGGCTGCTTTTGATACGCGGATAGGCGTAAGGGCAATCATTACCGCGAGGCTTGGCGGACGTCCGTTACCGTTTGGCGCGATAGTACGAGAAACCGCCAGCGGCATTACCAGTATGGTCGGCGATGACGGGCAAATTTATCTGAGCGGCTTGCCGCTAAAAGGTGAACTGTTCATCCAGTGGGGAGAGGGGAAAAACGCGCGTTGTATCGCCCCTTACGCCCTGGTGGAGGATAGCCTGAAGCAGGCGATTACGATAGCCAGCGCGACCTGTATCCGTCCGTCGTCATAAAAGGAAAAATAGAGATGAAAATATACTCAGCGCTATTGCTGGCGGGGACCGCGCTCTTTTTCACCCATCCCGCGCTGGCGACGGTTTGCCGTAATTCAAACGGGACGGTGACCGATATCTTTTACGACCTGTCAGATGTTTTCACCAGCGGCAATAATCAGCCGGGACAGGTGGTTACGCTGCCGGAAAAATCTGGTTGGGTCGGCGTAAACGCGACGTGCCCGGCGGGGACAACGGTAAATTATACCTACCGAAGCTATGTATCAGAATTACCGGTACAAAGCACCGAAGGAAATTTTAAATACCTCAAGCTGAATGACTACCTTCTGGGCGCGATGAGCATCACCGATAGTGTCGCTGGCGTATTTTATCCGCCCCGTAACTATATTCGCATGGGCGTCGACTCTAACGTGTCGCAGCAAATGCCGTTTGGCGTGCAGGACTCAAAGCTGGTTTTTAAATTAAAAGTGATACGGCCTTTTATTAATATGGTGACGCTCCCTCGCCAGACAATGTTTACTGTCTATGTGACGACCTCTACCGGCGACGCGTTGAGCACGCCGGTATATACCATTAGCTACAGCGGCAAAGTGGAAGTGCCGCAAAACTGCGAAGTGAATGCCGGACAGGTCGTGGAGTTTGATTTCGGCGATATCGGCGCGTCGTTATTTAGTCAGGCGGGGGCGGGTAATCGTCCGCAAGGCGTCACGCCGCAAACGAAAACTATCGCTATTAAATGTACCAACGTCGCGGCGCAGGCCTATTTATCTATGCGGCTTGAAGCCGAAAAGGCCTCAGGGCAGGCGATGGTGTCCGATAATCCGGATTTAGGCTTTGTGGTTGCTAATAGCAACGGTACGCCGCTCACACCCAATAATTTGTCGAGTAAAATTCCGTTTCATCTTGATGATAACGCCGCCGCTCGCGTAGGTATTCGCGCCTGGCCGATCAGCGTGACGGGGAATAAACCGGTGGAAGGGCCGTTTACTGCGCGCGGCTATCTACGAGTCGATTATGATTAAGGAGGCATAATGATCTTTCGGCGCGTTTTCATCGCTATCGGTTGTGTTTTGTTCAGCCCGCTGAGTCAGGCCAACTCATCTCTGGGCGAAGTGAATATTGAACTGCGCGGTAACGTGGTGGATTTTACCTGCGCCGTGGTGGCGGGCGACAGTAACAAATCGGTTAACCTCGGCACCTGGCCGACAAAACAGCTTCACGCCGCCGGTGACGCCACGCAACCGGTAGCCTTTAGCCTAAAACTTGAAGGCTGCCCGCCGGGGTCGGCGTCTATAACGTTTTCCGGGACGCCAGCGCCCGGCACGGCATTACTGGCGCTTGCTGATACGGCAATGGCGCAAAAACTGGCGATTGAAATTCGCGATGGCGATCAACGTCGATTGCCGCTTGAACAGGCCAGCAAGGCCGTCGATATTGACAACAATGGCAATGCTACCCTGAAATTCTATGCGAACTATATCGCCTTAGCCGATGGCGTGCAGCCCGGTCTTGCTAACGCGGATGCGACCTTCCTGATCAATTACAATTAGTGTCCGTTATTGTGGCTCCCGAACGATAATTCGCCGGGAGTACATTTACAATAATTCGTGTGATTTGGCGTAATCGATAAGCTCAACGATAGAGTGAAGGCCAAGTTTAGAAAATATATTGGCCTTATGCGCGCTGATAGTCTTGTTACTCAATAAAAGTTGCTCGGCAATTTCTTTGTTAGACATTCCATTGGCCAGATAGCGCAGCACGGTAACTTCGCGGTTAGAAAGTGGCATATCATGGTGCCCGCCTTTGGGGGGACGGGTATTACTGATAAAGTTAAGCGTCTCAGATGGAAAAAAAGAATAGCCGGATAAAATCATTTTTACCGCATTATAAATATCATTGAGGTCTTTGCGTTTACTTACAAATCCGTTTGCGCCCGCTCTTATTGCTCTTCCGGCATAAAAAGCCTCTGATTTCGACGATAAAAAAAGTATCCGGGTATGTTCTTGGATAGATTTGATTCGTTTAAGTAAGGTAAAGCCGTCGGTGCCCGGTAATTCAATATCCAGAATGACAAGGTCAACAGGATAAGTGCGCAGATACTCTATCGCTGTTCGGCTATCATCCGTTTTCAGGACAACCTGAATATTGCTATTTTTACCGAGTAAAACTTCGATCGACATTCTTACAATAGGGTGTTCGTCCATAATGATAACAGATGCAGGTTTCATTGTTGTATGCCTCAGACTGTTATGCGTCCTTCGTTTTAGAATAAGCGTCAGACACCTTAAAGATTGTGAAATAGCCAGATCTACACACCACACAGTGGAGCAATAATAAAGAATGAGACCTCCCTGTTGACTGGCTATTTTTCGTAAGAGTAATAAATATGTGGAATATCCATTTCGCACCAACAAAAAAGAAATTTCTGATTAAGTAAAAACAATATGGATTATACCTGGTCTGATTTCTCGGAAAAGTCTTGCGAAATGCGAATTATGGATAGCGGGTAGGATATTCTGTGACGTTATAGAAAATTTGTTCGTGGTGGAGCTATTTTCTTTGGAGTTGACATTGAGTAGTTTAAACTGTTGTTTTTAAGTATAAAAATAATATGAAAGACTAATTGTTTAGTATTTGTTATGTAATACAGAAAGATGTTGACGCTGGAGACCTCGAAAAACGAGGAGGAACAGGGGACGATGTAAGAAAAAATTTTTTATCGCTTACCAGGACGAGTTGTAAATATTAATTTTATGTGAAATATTTACATTTAATGGAAGTGAAAATAAGTAATTTCTTAAAAAATCTTATTCACCAAAACGTTACTTCGTTAAAAAATGTCGTGGAAAGTAACGTTTAGCTGCTGGACCAGCCGAAGAAAGCTTTGCCTGTGGGGAAGGTTAAGGAGGGTGATAAGTTGTTTAAGCCGGTAAACTACACGATGATAAGGTACGCTTTGCTGACGTGCTATTTCTTTTAAAGAGGCGCCTTGCGCTAAAGTTTCAATCATCAACCAGTCAGTACGGCTAAAGCTTTCCGATAAGCGAGGTTTGGAGGCTGATAACAAGGCTTCGCGTACTGAGGCCAGATTTTGTCGTCGCGACAGGACAAAAAAACGCCCAGCCATACGGATAAACTGTGTTATAGCGGGGGTTTTATCTGATACCAGCAGGTAAATCTGGATATCGCTTTGTTGCCAACTGAGCGCGCGTAGCTGGTTAAGCGCCTCAATACAGGAGACAGGTAGCGCCTCCATATCTACAATCAGTTGTCTGAGCGACCCCTTTTCAATCCACAAAGAAATGTCATCTAATGAGCGGAATGCTGCGGTACGTTTTCCGGAAAATAAGTAGTGACTCAATGAATAGCCGAGGTAGTTGTCAGTTGTAATTATTGCCTGAGAAATGATACCAACCGGCAAGGCATAATTGAGCTGTTGGTTCAGTAACTCAAGGCGATCAAATATCTGCGGCGTTGGAGAGTGATAACGGCAGGCGCAGTCTTTAGCATTTCTTAAACGGCGGTGTCTTTCCCTGCGTGGTACGCTGCGCATCCTGCTTTTTCCATTGCTCTAATATATATCTGGTAATATGGCTGGCCATAAATAACCTTGTTCCATCGTTGCACCAGCGTAAAAAGCAATGCTTCGTTGCTCTGATGTTTCAATGCCTTCCATCAGCATTAACTGCTGAAAAAAAACTTCGCTATCATGTTCTGACGGAAGTTGCGTCAGGACCTCATAGCCGATTAATTGCGCAGTTGAGAGATTAACGATTGGCTCAGATTTTAACAATTCGCTGTTGAGAAATGAATGACGTGTGGGCGAAGACGCCAGGTGTGGGGGATTTATCCTTTCCTTTAACAAAGTACCCTGTGCCACCAAACACTCCTCCAGGCATTTATGATGCAGCCATATATTTTCGACCCCTGAATCTATCAGGATATTATGGGCATCATTGTGGCAGCGTTAAAAAAATGCCTGTAGGTATCGTTACTTAATTATTGGTGAGATATTTCGTAAGCCTTGTAAAAAGTTAAGTGAGTTTACTTACTGAGTAAGAAATGAAGGTTAACTCTAATATATTTTAAAAACTGCTGCTCCGTTTTAACATGTAATTTTCGCATAATGCTCCGGCGGAGTGACTTTGTCTGCTCTTCAGAAAGTGAAAGTAAAGCGGCCGTTTCGCTTAAATGATAACCGCTGGCGATCAGTTTTAACAGGTGACGTTCTGTTACTGAAAAATGACGAGTCGTGCAGTAGTGGCAAATGCCAGAAGGGACGCTATGTCGAAGCGCTCGTTTATGTAAGATCAATATCATTTTCCGGGTAATTTCTTCAACATCATCTTCCCGATAAATATGCGGCAGCATATACAGACATGGTCTGAACATGAGCTTTTCTTTATCGCATTTATTACAAATAATCACCCGTAGCTGATGTTGGGTATGCATAGGTATCTGGTAACAGCCTGCGCTGAACCAATCATCATCCAGGGCCAGGAAAGCGATATCGGCATTATCTATCTCTTCTGGCGGCAGAAAGTCAATTTTCTGCTGCCATTGATTCGCCAGACGCGTCATGATGATTTTCAAACCATGCTCAAAGTGACTGTTTTGTTCCTTAATAGCGATACTCAGCATAAAAAATATCCTACACGGCAGGTGAATCATGGTGAAATATTAAAGAAACTTATTGATTTTCTAAATACTGGCGGCCTTAATTCCCACTTTATGCGTGCTGAGATGTGTCCAGGCGATTTCCTGGAACCTGGCATTGCGCCAGAAAAGACGATATTCGTACACTTAGTCAGCAACCAGAACAAAAGCCATTGACTCAGGAGTACCTGACCGTATAATTCTCGCGTTTCGTCTACACGAAGTCTTCACTTCACAAGGCGCCCTTAGCTCAGTTGGATAGAGCAACGGCCTTCTAAGCCGTGGGTCGCAGGTTCGAATCCTGCAGGGCGCGCCACTTATAAATCAACGTGTTACGTTTCTTTATTTCCTCCTTATTTTCCATATGGTACATATTTGGGACATCATCACCAAAAATGTCGTCTATTTTCCTCGCGTGTTCCGTTAAATGATTAGGCGCAAGGTGAGCATATCTGTGAATCACCACGGATAACCTGGACACTTCTGAGTCGTTGATGATATAGGTTTTCATATTCAGCCGGTGGCATCTGCTCGCTCGAACCATGCCGGCGTCTACTGTTATAAAACATTTCTATGTAATCAAAAATATCGCTTCTGGCTTCGTCTCTCGTTCCGTAGATCTTTTCCTTTATCCGTTCACGCTTCAGTAGCTGGAAAAAGCTTTCTGCAACCGCATTGTCATGACAGTTGCCACGACGGCTCATTCTGCTCTCCAGTCCGTGCGGTTTCAGGAGCGACTGCCATTCATAGCGGGTGATTACGTCGCCACACGGCCATCAGAAGCGCATTCAGGACTCTATCTTTTGTCATTCATGGTTGCAGTGACCAATTGAATCTATTGCGGCTTTTTTTTATATGTCCCGCTCGTCAGTAACCCGCTTCAACTCTTTCGGGAGTCGGCGGATTCCGGTCTGATCATCTGACTGCTCTTTATTTCTTTATTGGTGGAGGAGTTCGACCCGTACTTCTTTATCCTGGCGTAAAGACTGTGGGTAGTAATATCGAGATGTGTTGCGGCGCTGGAAACAGAATGGCCACGCTCAACGACCTGTCTTACCGCTTCAATTTTAAACTCTTCGGGATAACGTTTACCGCTCATAGGCACCTCTCTTTAAGTCATCTTAAATGGCTCTGAGGTGTCTGTTAAACCTGTGGCGATTCACATTGACCGCAGATTGTCAGGTTCCTTTACCCGGTAGTGAAACCAGTAGGGGGCAGTTTATCCGCACTAAAAGACGGTGTTCCTGCATCTGTGGTGGAGTTGAACCGGATGGGCTTTGGGCACATGCGTATCCTTGCGTGTATTGGTCAGTTGCCGGAGTCTGGATTAATGCACTATGGCTCCGTTGGGTTCTTTTTTGGGACTGATGGTGCATTGCGACTTCTTGCTAAGAAACCTGATGGGGCATTTGTGACATACGATATGTAGGAATCCCCGCCGCCCGTTACCCATTGGTGGCGGGGAACATTAATTATACATGAATGTTATTTAATTATTTCCGTAATATTCTCATTTGTCCTCGCCCCTGTTCTAACGTCCCATGTCCCAGATGTAATTGATTCTAATTCATTTGAATCTATGCCGTTAATCGCCCGCCCGGAAAGCCATCTTCCGTCTATTTGGAATGTCTTCTTGTCGACATCTGCATTTATAATTTTTCCATCCTTTGTTTTAAAGCTAATGAACATCGCTGTATTCTCATCAAGAGAATTAGCAGGATTTTTATTAAACTCAAATATTACAAAGGTTTTAATGCCCATTTGCTGTTTATATATCCATAATGATTTTATATAAACGTTGTTACATATTTTTGCGTTAATATTAAGAGGCTTGAAATTAAAGGCTCGTGAATAGTCGAAAAATCCTGGAGCAGTTATTTTCAAATCAATCCCGTAGTATCTAGACATTGCTTCACTGTTAAACGTATCAAGACTTGGGCCTGCATGCAGTACCGGTGGAAAGTAATAATCAGGAATTATCGCTTGATCTTGTTTGTTATGTTTCGCCCTGTCTATTATTTCTTCCCTAATCTCCGTTTGTTTGCTTATTGATTTAATTGATGAGTAATAGAGGATGTATGATGGGATGAAATATAAAAAAGCCATTGCATATGTAGTAACAGATAAATAAATGGAAGCCTTGTTAAATTTCGTAAATGCAGAATGAGCAACAAAGGAAATCGAAAGAATCATAAAGCAGAGTGCTCCATTGAGAGCCCTGCTGGGCATTGCAGGAGATGCAAGGAACGCAACATTTGCAGCAATTGCACCCAGCATGAATAAAAAGCTTCCAAACATAAGTTTGCTGCTACTATTCCTTGATAACACTACAGAGATTAGTAGTATTATAAATGCAATATAGACCTGCCAATATGCCCCCATTGCTGATGGCAGCCTTTCTGAAAAGTGCTCAAGAACCCTCCATGCAAGTGGTTGATTGTACCAGTCTTGTATTGTAGACGCACGGGATAGGTTTCCCGGAGCCAGCAGGAGAACCCCCGCGCCTATTGCAGATCCGAATACGCCAATCAGTAAATATTTATTTCTATTCATTATAAAGAAATATGCTACAGAAATTAATACAACTACAAGAGATGTATTTTCATTTGAGCAACCTGCAAATATCGATGATATGGCATATACAAAGAGTATTAAATTGGATTTTTTACCATTGCTTAAATATATAGAAATTAGTATATAAATGGCAATGAACATGTTGGTCCATAAGTAATTTGCTGACCCAACAAGCCAGAAGTTAGTTTGACCGAGGGCTGGATTTGCAACGAAGTATAAGAAAAATAAGAAAATCATCACATATGGGGACGGTGACGACTTTGTTAATGTAGCTGGGATCATTGTCCAGCACAACACCATTAATGTTAGCGCTGCTGAGTTTATTGCATTGTAAATATGCGGGGAGAAAAACTTTAATAGAGATGTGCTGATCGTATCTGACACAACCCTTCCGCTCCATCCCAAATAGTGCATTTTTACGCTAGAAAGCGAAAGCTCTCTTAGGGCATAAGTATAGTCATCAGAGTTCATTGGTGTGATAAATCCTATTGAATACACCAACGAGAAAACTATAAGGATAGCGATTACCATTTTTAATCTATTGTTAACCATTTTTCTTCTCATTCTTAATTATGTACTTAGGCCTTTTTTTTGTTTCTATGTAAATCCTGCCAATATATTCCCCAAGAATACCTATTCCTATCAATTGAACGCCACCCAGAAAAAGTACAGAAACAAGAAGAGACGGGTAGCCAGGAACATTATTTCCAAATATTAATTTATCAATAATCATCCATGCACCGTAAAGGAATGACATACCTGCAATAAACAATCCAATGTAAGTCCATATGCGGAGCGGAAATGTTGAGAAAGAAGTTATTCCTTCCAGCGCCAGATTCCATAATTTCCAGCCATTGAATTTTGAATCGCAGGCAACACGCTCAGCGCGGGCGTATTCAACTACATCAGTCTTGCCGCCCACCCATGACAGAACGCCTTTCATAAACAGATTACGTTCTGGCATCTGTTTAATATTTTCGACAACCTCACGGCTCATTAACCGGAAATCACCGACGTTCTCTTCAATTTTCGGATTGCTGATTTTATTGTGCAGCTTATAAAACCATTCAGCTGTCTTACGCTTCATGCGCCCGTCAGTTGAGCGGTCTGAGCGCTTAGCCAGCACCATATCCGCGCCAGCCTGCCACTGAGATGGGGGATAACTTCTATCGGATCCTGTAAATCGACATCAATAGGAATGACCGCATCCCCGGTTGCATGGTCGAGACCCGCGAAAAGAGCAGGTTCTTTACCGAAGTTTCGCGTAAACGAAAGCGGAATAACGAGCGGATCAGATGCAGCTATTTTGTTAATTATTGATTCAGTCGCATCTTTGCTTCCGTCGTTGATGAAAACAATCTCAACTTCATACGGTTTTAGCTCTTCAAACTCGCGAACCGTTTTATAGAAAATAGGTATCGTGGCTTCTTCATTGAAGACCGGAACGACTAACGAGACTTTCATTTCGCATCCCTAAAGACAATGAAATTTGAATAAATGAATCCGCATATCAGGCTGATAGCTGAAAAGGTGACAAGAGTAAGGAGTGGCGGCAGGGAACATTTGTCAGCCATCCAGCCAACAACGGCGCTCAGTGTTCCCATAAACCCCACGTACATCATGTAGCGAAGCGTGGTGGTGCTGGCATTAAAGGTGAAGCGCGCATTGGCATAGAAGCTGAACGATACGGCGATAACAAAACCGGAAAAGTTCGCCAGCGCCTGATGCGTATGCATCCCATACACACAAAAAGCAAATACGCCCCAATGAATAAGCGTGTTAAGAACACCGATCGATGTGTACTTAGCGAATAACTTCAACATTATGAAAATCAGCGGATTCGGAAAGGTCTGGAGTGTAGCACTACAAATTGCTTTGATCGATATAAACGATCAATAATGTGATATTTGATAGTTTAAACTTATTGTTATATTATTAATTGATCGTTGTTGCCGATCAATAGGTATTGCTGATTGCTAAGTAGTTTGGGACAAAAACGGGACACACAAAGCTTTGCATTGGTTTGCAAGGCTTTGCATGTTTTTCGAGGATGGGGCGAGTGTGAGCGCCGTAGTAATGGGATAACTTGTTGTTAGCTCAGGTAGTTCCAGGAACATCTAAGCCGTGGGTCGCAGGTTCGAATCCTGCAGGGCGCGCCATTTAACCTCTCAAAATTATGTTAATCCGTAAGCTTCTGCGGGGGCGACGTTGTGCCATCCGCAGTACGTGACGCTAATATGCAAATAACTAATTGTGTTTAATCTGTTTATGGTGCTCCTCAGCCTGGATCTCATGGGCGAAAGAATGGGCATTATTCATCGATTGATGGATGACCATTGCTTTTTCATAGTCGTCCATTTCAGAAAAGGGTGTCGCATTTTCCACAGGAGTCGGGGCGCTGGTTTTCTGTGTCTAAGCCATTTGCTGGTGCGCGAAGGCGTCACCGTTATTCATCATCTCATGCGCGGTGACGGATAATTGGCGGGATTCCATTTTCTCTGCGACTTTTACGCCAGCTGAAATAAAAAAACGACAGCTAAAAGGGATGTAAACTTATTCAACTTATTTCTCCGGTGTGGGTTAATAAGAGAAATAATAAAACAGTCGTTGAGTCTGGCGCGTGACGGGATAATGACGATGATGTCAGATTATTTTGCTGGTTAGCGATAGCGCCTTTCACTATCGCTACAGTTCAACGGAGGTGTTTGGGTAATGTCAAAATAAAACGAGTAGCGCGCGTATCGGAGGTGACAGAAACTTTTCCCTGATGCGCAATGACGATGGATTTTACAATTGCCAGGCCTATACCGCTGCCTTCCCCTTTACGCTGGCGGGAGGGATCAACCCGATAAAAACGATCGAAAAGGCGCGGCAAATGTTCCGGCGCGATTGGCGTACCGGGGTTTTCAACAATAATATGTATCTGGTCGTCCGCTTCTTTTATCCGAAGAGTAATGGTTTTACCTGGCGGCGTATAGCGCATCGCATTAGAGAGTAAATTACTGATCGCTCTGCGCAGCATGATGGGATCGCCGGTGATTCAGCAGGCGCGGCCTTCAAAGCGCAAGCTCCCAACACCTTTTCGGCAGAAACACTCAATGAGGCGCTCTACCACGGGGCGGTGCTCCGGGTGCGGCCAAAAGCCATGACGGTAGCGGTGATTATCGCCGGTCTGCTACCTGTTTTATGGGGGACCGGCGCGGGTTCTGAGGTGATGAGCCGTATTACCGCGCCGTTGCTGTCGCTGTTCATCATTCCGGCAGCCTACAAGCTGATGTGGCTGCGCAGGCATCGTCGCCTTGCGGCACACGTTTATCGTCCGAGCGCGCTGACCCGTTTGCGGTACTCGCCTGGTGTACAACCGAATTCACGGACAAACGCTTTGTGAAAAGAAGATTCGCTCGCATAACCTACCGACTCGGCAATCACCATCACCGGCAGCGCTTCACGCGACAGGGTCTGGGCGGCGATTTGCAGGCGCAGCGTTGTTAACACGGCTAAGGGCGTCGTAGCGGACACGTCGCGAAATAGCTGGGCGAAGCTCGCCCGCGACATGTGTACCCGTTGCGCCAGCGTTTCGACCGTCCAGGGATGCGCCGGTGTTTCCAGCATGTGAAGGATCACGCGGCCCAGCCGGGGATGCAGTAATAAATTGAGCACGCTTTTCTCCGTGCCAGCCTGCGATAGCCAGTCGCGAACGGCGAGGGTAAACAGCGTGGCGCACTGCTGACTGTATAAGACATCAGCGCCAGGTAAATGGCGTTCCGACTCCTGCTGTAACAGCAAAATGGCGGCGTTAAGCCAGATACTGGCGGGGCTATGCGGCGGCGGGGCAAGACATAACACTTCCGGCAACGCGGTAAGGAAATAACGTGACGTCGTGTGCAGACGTAGACTACCGCACACGATATGTGTCGGTGCTTCGCCAGACTGGCGCAAACGGTGGGCGGAGTTTTGCGGCAGAATCACCACCTTTCCCGGCGTAAGCGTCATGGCGTCGCCGGTAGGCATTTCCAGTTGCGCTTCGCCCTGCGTAACGGTATGCCAGCGAATCACCGATAGTTCGCCAGCGGCGTGCGGCAACTGCCAGTCGCCGCCTAACGGGCAATTCTTGTCGATTGAGCCCTGAGGGGCGTTAAGCGTCAATAGCCGACTAAGCGCATCCATATAGACTCCAGAACAGATTCTTTTTCAAAAATAGGGATAACCATTTCTGTCTCTGATTACTATATTTCGGACTCAATGTCATTTCTACTCTTGTTTTTGCTAACCGCTAATTTAGACGATAAGACAAAAATTGGCGCGTTACGGATAACCCTGTCTTTTTTGACGTTATTTATACTTGTCCTGACAAACAGATGGTGATTTGGCGGAGAAAGAAGATGACACAGTATCAGGCGCTCATTATTGGTTTTGGCAAGGCAGGAAAAACGTTGGCGGCAACTCTGGCGAAGACGGGATGGCGCGTGGCGATTATCGAACAGTCCGCCAGTATGTTCGGCGGAACCTGCATCAACATTGGCTGTATTCCAACGAAAACGCTGGTGCATGACGCGGAACGTGAGGGCGATTTTTCTGTCGCCATGCAACGCAAAGCGGCGGTCGTAAATTTTTTACGCGACAAAAATTTTCATAATCTTGCCGACCTGGACAATGTCGATGTGATTGAGGGAAGGGCGGAGTTTATTGATAACCATACCTTACGGGTATTTCAGGCGGACGGCGAGCGGGTGTTACGGGGAGAAAAGATCTTCATTAATACTGGCGCAGAGTCGGTGATCCCGGCTATTACGGGCTTAACAACGACGGCAGGGGTGTTCGATAGCACCGGACTACTCAGCCTGAGCCAGCGTCCGGCGCGCCTAGGGATTTTAGGCGGTGGTTATATTGGCCTTGAATTTGCCTCAATGTTCGCCAACTTCGGTACGAAGGTCACTATCTTTGAAGCAGCGCCGCAATTCCTGCCTCGTGAAGATCGGGATATCGCGCAGGCAATTACCCGTATTTTACAGGAAAAGGGCGTCGAGCTGATTTTAAACGCCAACTTACAGGCCGTATCCTCAAAGGAGGGCGCGGTACAAGTAGAAACGCCGGAAGGCGCGCATCTTGTGGATGCCCTGCTGGTGGCGTCGGGGCGAAAACCGGCGACGGCTGGCTTACAGTTGCAGAACGCCGGCGTGGCGGTGAACGAACGCGGCGGGATCATCGTGGATGATTACCTGCGTACCACGGCGGACAATATCTGGGCGATGGGCGACGTTACCGGTGGGTTGCAGTTTACCTATATTTCACTGGATGATTTTCGTATTGTACGCGACGGGTTATTGGGAGATGGCAAACGCAGTACCCGCGATCGCCAGAATGTTCCGTATTCCGTCTTTATGACGCCGCCGCTCTCTCGTGTCGGGCTGACGGAAGAACAAGCGCGGGCAAGCGGCGCAACGGTGCAGGTGGTGACATTACCGGTGGCGGCGATCCCTCGCGCCCGTGTTATGAACGATACTCGTGGCGTACTAAAAGCGGTAGTGGACGTGAATACGCAGCGTATTGTAGGGGTGTCATTGTTATGCGTCGATTCTCATGAAATGATTAATATCGTTAAAACCGTTATGGATGCAGATTTACCTTATACGGTGTTACGCGACCAGATATTTACCCATCCTACAATGAGTGAGTCTTTAAACGATCTCTTCTCTCTCATTAAGTAAAACATAAATAATGTAGCCCTGTTAATCAGGGCTTTTTTTTGCCTGTCAGACCATAAAAATACGCCAGGACAAATATGCTGGCGTCTGAAAGAAAAGGCTTTAGTCAGGCATAACGTATTATAACACCATTGAAATAACCCACGACTGGAAATCTCGATGTTAAAAGTTACCACGCTTATTGCTTCATTATTGGCTGCGCCGCTGGCGTTTTCCGCCTCCGCCCAGCCGCTAACTGACGTTGAATATATCAGCGTTTCTGCGGTGTCAGCAACGCCGTCAATGCTTGAAGACGCTATTGCCAGACTGGCGCAAAGTAAACAGGCGTCGTCATGGAAAATTACGTCAATGCGTATTGATAATACGAGTTACGCCACTGCGATATTATATAAATAAGGAGAGCCTGAGATGGATAAATATCTTCGTCTGTTAAGTCAGGGGGATCGGCTTGGATTAACATTAATTCGCCTGAGTATCGCCATCGTTTTTATCTGGATTGGACTACTAAAATTTGTGCCCTATGAGGCAGACAGTATTACCCCGTTTGTGGCGAACAGCCCGTTTATGTCTTTTTTCTATGAACATCCTGAAGAATATCGTCAGCATCTGACGCATGAGGGCGAACTAAAACCGGAGGAACGCGCCTGGCAAACGGCCAATAATACGTATGCGTTTTCGGATGGTCTGGGCGTGGTGGAATTGATTATCGCGGTGCTGGTACTGGCTAACCCTGTCAGCCGCTGGTTAGGGCTGGCGGGCGGCGTGCTGGCATTCCTGACGCCATTTGTCACGCTGTCGTTTTTAATCACCACGCCGGAGGCCTGGGTTATGCCGCTGGGCGATGCGCATTATGGTTTCCCGTATTTATCGGGCGCCGGGCGGCTGGTATTAAAAGATACGTTAATGCTGGCAGGGGCGGTGATGATCATGGCGGACTCCGCCCGTTCGTTACTTTTACAGCGCCAGTAGCGACCCTCTTACCCTCTTTATGCCGCGATTCGTCGGGTGGCGCTTGCGCCATCCGACAATGTGTTGATGAATGATGGACTACCCTGCCAGAAGTTCCTGTTCCACCTGTTGAACCTGCGCCTCCAGCGTATTGCGAATTTCGGTTAGCGCCCGTTCCTGCTCGGAGAAATAGGCTTCCTTATCCGCAACGGAAGAGGCGAGCCGCCAGGCGTTTTCCGTTTCCAGTTGCGTTATCTCTTTCAACAGCGCGTCGATTTGCGTGCGGAGCTGGCGTATTTTATGGCGCAGATGTTCCAGGTTATTGAGCCTGTCGCTTGCCATCATCGGTTCCAGACCGCTTTGCAGCTGCGTCAATAACGCGCGAATTGCCGCCAGATCGGCATTCTGCCGCGCCTGATTAAGCTGTACCATCATCTGGTGCGCTTTTTCTTTCAATTCATCGGCGACCACATCCGGGTGACACAGGCGGCTGGCCTGACGCCACAAACGTTTTAATTCATTGCGTTCGTCAGCCGACAAACGTTGATCGCGAGCGTAGCGGAATTGCGCTTCCTGCTGCTGCTCCCGGTACTGGTGATAGTCCTGTTCCGCATTTTCCTGCGCCTGGCGGAATGCGCTGTCGTCCTGATGGGAAAAATCCGCTTCCAGCTCGCGAATTTCCGCCAGCAACGCGGTAATTAATTCCGTCTGCTGCTGGATTCGCTGACGGATGCCCACCGCTTCGCGCGAGGCGGCATTCAATCCTGTCCACTGCTGTTTTAGCGTTGCCAGTTGATCCACGGCCTGGGAAATAAATTGCAGGCAGGATTGATAATCCTTTTCCCGGCGTTTTATTTCGGCTTCTTGCTTACGCTGCATACTCACCGCGAGCTGTTTACGCAACTCCAGAATACGGCTCATCAACGGCCCGAGACGCAGATGATAGAGGTCGTTGAAATCGTCGAGGATTTGTACCCGCGCATTTCGTTTGTCAATCAGATCGCGAAGTTGGGCTTCAAGCGCTTTCAGCTCCAGCTTACTGGCGGCAATAGAGGGATCTTGCCACGTCGAGAGCGCCCGTTGAGCCTGTAGCCAGGCGGCGATCTCTTGCATGGCGTCACTGAATCGACGAGCTTCAATCGCCTGGGCAATCGCGCTGATTACGGCATCCTGCGGCTCATTTTTCAGGTAGATGAGCTGCTGACGGATAATCTCTTCATCCTCAAGTTCGATGGCGCTTTTGATGATCTCTAAACGTTTGATGATTTTATTCATGACGTTGATGCCTGGCGTGGCTCAAAAACGGATAACAGATACCAGGTCTGATTCACCTTTTTGAAAATACTGAAAAAATACTAAATGTATTCTGTAGGGTGTCGTACTTTTCGTCCAGAGTTATTCACATATTTTATACTCGGCGTCTGTCACCCGTAACGTTCTATATCGGCGCGCACTCTTTTCTTTTTACTCCCCGCGACATCTTTTTTTACACGATAACGTTAACGTCCGGAGTTGAGCCTTGACAAACGATTGCGCCTTGCGGCAGCGAGAGCGAAATGTTAAAAGGTGCCCCTCAATAAAAACGATACAGGGGTAGGACGTGAAAAACGCGTCAACTGCATCCGGCGCCAGCGTGTCGGATGCCGCGTCGAAGAATGAACCGACGCTTCAGCGGGGGTTGCAAAACCGCCATATTCAGCTAATTGCGCTGGGCGGCGCCATTGGCACCGGACTGTTTCTGGGCATCGGCCCGGCGATTCAAATGGCGGGGCCGGCTGTTTTGTTGGGCTATGGCGTTGCCGGGATTATCGCTTTTCTCATTATGCGCCAGTTGGGTGAAATGGTCGTGGAAGAGCCGGTTTCCGGATCGTTTGCCCACTTCGCCTGGAAATATTGGGGGCCGTTTGCGGGCTTTTTGTCGGGCTGGAACTATTGGGTCATGTTTGTGCTGGTCGGGATGGCGGAGTTGACCGCGGCGGGCATCTATATGCAGTACTGGCTGCCTGACGTACCAACATGGGTATGGGCGGCGGCGTTTTTTATTATCATTAATGCCGTGAATCTGGTGAACGTTCGTCTGTATGGCGAAACGGAATTCTGGTTCGCGCTCATTAAAGTGCTGGCGATTATCGGCATGATAGGTTTTGGTCTGTGGCTGCTGTTCTCCGGCCACGGCGGCGAACATGCCAGCATTGATAACCTCTGGCGTTATAACGGTTTCTTCGCTACCGGTTGGCATGGTTTGCTTCTGTCGCTGGCGGTGATTATGTTTTCTTTTGGCGGACTGGAGCTGATCGGCATTACTGCGGCGGAAGCGCGCGATCCGCAAAAAAGCATCCCGAAAGCGGTGAATCAGGTGGTATACCGTATTTTGCTGTTCTACATCGGTTCGCTGGTGGTGTTGCTGGCGCTCTATCCGTGGGTAGAGGTGAAATCCAATAGCAGCCCTTTTGTGATGATCTTCCATAACCTGGACAGTAATGTGGTGGCTTCGGCGCTGAATTTCGTTATTCTGGTCGCGTCGCTTTCGGTATATAACAGCGGCGTTTATTCGAATAGCCGAATGCTGTTCGGCCTGTCCGTACAAGGCAACGCGCCGAAATTTTTAACCCGCGTCAGCCATCGCGGCGTACCGGTGAACTCGCTGATACTTTCCGGAGCGATTACCTCGCTGGTGGTGCTGATCAACTATCTGTTGCCGCAAAAAGCGTTTAGCCTGTTGATGGCGCTGGTTGTCGCGACGCTATTGCTAAACTGGATAATGATCTGTCTCGCGCATTTACGTTTTCGCGCGGCGATGCGTCGTAAAGGGCGCGAGACGCAATTTAAGGCGCTGTTCTATCCCGCCGGAAACTATTTGTGCATTGCGTTTCTGGCGCTGATTCTGGTGTTAATGTGTACGATGGACGATATGCGATTGTCGGCGATTTTGCTGCCGGTATGGATTGTATTCCTGTTTATCGCGTTTACCGTTTTGCGCCGTAAGGCTCATTAACTTTTTTGCCCGATCCCATGTTCATGCGATCGGGCAATCCATTAATGCCGCAATGTCCCTGACAGCGCGCGAATATCGCTGCCGGTCGGCGTCTGATGAATACGCAAGCCAAACTCTTCCACCACGGCAAAAATATGGTCGAAAATATCGGCCTGAATGCTCTCATATTCCAGCCACACGACGGTATTGGTAAAGGCGTAGATCTCTATCGGCAAACCATGATCGTCAGGCGCCAGTTGGCGTACCATCAGCGTCATGTCTTTACGGATGCGCGGATGGTGGCGTAAATATTCGTTCAGATAGGCGCGAAATGTCCCGATATTGGTCATTCGGCGGTGATTTAAGGCTGATTCCGGCGCATCCAGTTGTTTATTCCATTCATCGATTTCCTGATGACGGCTGGTAAGGTACGGCTTTAACAGTTGCGCGGTTAACAGCCGCTGTTTTTCATCATCATCCAGAAAATGGATACTGGTCGCGTCAATATTAATGCTGCGTTTAATCCGGCGTCCGCCGGACGCAGACATGCCGCTCCAGTTTTTGAACGAGTCGGAAACCAGCGACCAGGTGGGAATGGTGGTGATGGTATTATCCCAGTTGCGTACTTTTACCGTGGTTAAGCCAATATCAATGACCGCGCCATCTGCGCCATATTTTGGCATCTCCAGCCAGTCGCCCAGTTTGAGCATATCGTTGGCGGAAAGCTGGATACCGGCAACCAGGCCAAGAATCGGGTCTTTAAAGACCAGCATTAATACCGCGGCCATCGCGCCAAGCCCGCTGATTAAAATTGCTGGTGACTGGCCAATCAGCAGTGAGATCATCAGAATGCCGACGATAATTGCGCCGATGAGCTTAATGCCCTGAAATATTCCTTTTAGCGGTAACTGAGAGGCGGCGGGCCATTTTTGCGATAGATTGAAAATCACGTCCAGCAGAGAAAATAACGACAGCAGGGCGTAGGTCATAATCCATAACTGCGCGCAGGTCGTCAGGATATCCGCAGCCTCACTGCCTTTTTGTAGCCAGAGCGCGGCCTGAATATTGACAATGATGCCTTGTAGCGTAAAAGCCAGACGATGGAATAATTTATTCTGGGTAATAATTTGCAGCCACAGGCGGGAACTGGCGCTGGCGCGTTTTTCGAAAGCGCGCAGTACTATCCAGTGCAAAATAATATGCACGACAACTGCTGTCAGAAAAATAATACCAAATATCACCACCAGCGACGTGGTGTGATTCATTTCAATTCCCGCTAAATCTTCTACCCGGGATATCAATTCCTGCATAATCTCTCCTTTATAAACAGCAGCCTATGATGACTGCTGAATGGCATTTATGCAAATCAGGACGCCTGCGCTTCAGGCATAATCAGCAACAGACGGTTAAAAGCGCCTCTGGGGTTATCCATACGCTATATTTTATCCAGCGCCCTATAAACGTCGTTATTTTACGCGGTTCCCTCTTTTTGAACAGGCGCCAGTTCGTCAACAATGGATGAAAACATTTTAACCAGAATGCTTAAAACGATTGCAATGTTTCTGTCGGATGATGATTAGCACCGTCGTACCTATCAACAATAACATTAAGGAACATCGGATGACCCAAAAGCGTACCCTGCTAAAATACGGCATACTCTCGCTGGCGCTGGCCGCGCCATTATCTGCCTGTGCGTTTGATTCTCTTACGGTAATTGGCGATAGCCTTAGCGATACCGGGAATAACGGTCGCTGGACCTGGGATAGTGGTCAAAATAAGCTCTACGACGAACAGTTGGCCGAACTATATGGGCTGGCATTAAGCCCTTCCAGCAATGGCGGTTCTAATTATGCCGCCGGCGGCGCGACGGCGACCCCGGAATTAAACCCGCAGGATAATACCGCGGATCAGGTACGGCAGTGGCTTGCCAAAACGGGGGGAAAAGCCGACCACAACGGTTTGTATATTCACTGGGTCGGCGGAAACGATCTGGCGGCGGCCATCGCGCGACCTGCCATGGCACAGCAAATAGCCGGTAATAGCGCCACTAGCGCGGCGGCGCAGGTAGGGCTGTTACTGGATGCCGGCGCCGGGCTGGTCGTGGTGCCAAACGTACCGGATATTAGTGCGACGCCAATGCTTCTGGAGGCGGTAATCACCGCCGGGCTGGGCGCAGCGGCGCCCCCGGCGCTAAAAGCGGCGTTAGAGGCGCTGGCGGAGGGAGCTACGCCCGATTTCGCCAGTCGGCAACAGGCGATCCGCAAGGCGTTGCTGGCGGCGGCTGCAACGGTAAGCAGCAATCCGTTTATTCAGCAACTGCTCGTTGAGCAACTGCTGGCGGGCTATGAAAAGGCGGCAGGGCAGGCGTCAGCTCTGACCGATTATTATAATCAGATGGAAGAGAAGGGGCTGGAGCAACACGGCGGCAATATAGCCCGTGCCGATATCAACGGCCTCTTTAAGGAAATTCTTGCCAACCCGCAGGCGTTTGGTCTGACAAATACCGTAGGTATGGCTTGCCCGCCGGGCGTATCCGCTTCGGCGTGCTCCTCGGCAATGCCTGGATTTAATGCGTCGCAGGACTATCTGTTTGCCGATCATTTACATCCCGGTCCGCAGGTCCATACCATTATTGCGCAATATATCCAGTCGATCATTGCCGCGCCGGTACAGGCGACATACCTGAACCAAAGCGTTCAGTCGATGGCGCAAGGCAGTCGTACCACGCTTGACAGTCGCTACCAGCAGCTTCGCCAGGGGGAAAACCCTGTCGGTTCGCTGGGTATGTTCGGCGGATACAGCGGGGGATATCAACGTTATGATAATAATGAGGCCGACGGGAACGGTAATCATAATAATCTGACGGTTGGCGTCGATTATCAGCTTAACGAGCAGGTACTGCTGGGAGGGCTGATAGCCGGTTCTCTGGATAAGCAACATCCTGACGATAATTATCGTTATGACGCCCGCGGTTTTCAGGCCGCCGTATTCAGCCATTTACGCGCCGGTCAGGCGTGGCTGGATGGCGATTTACACTACCTGTCCGCTAAATTCAGTAACATTCAGCGCAGTATCACGCTCGGTGCGCTAAGACGGGTGGAAGAGGGCGAAACCAACGGTCGGCTGTGGGGCGCGAGGTTAACCAGTGGTTATGATTTTGTCATGATGCCGTGGTTAACGACCGGACCGATGCTGCAATATGCATGGGATTACAGCCACGTTAATGGTTATAGCGAGAAGCTCAATACCAGTACATCAATGCGTTTTGGCGACCAAAACGCCCATTCGCAGGTGGGCAGCGCGGGTTGGCGTCTGGATCTTCGCCACAGTATCATTCATTCCTGGGCGCAGATTAATTATCGCCGTCAGTTTGGCGATGATACGTATGTGGCGAACGGCGGCCTTAAATCGACCGCGCTGACGTTTAGCCGCGACGGAAAAGCGCAGGATAAAAACTGGGTTGATATCGCGATTGGCGCAGATTTTCCGCTGTCGGCAACGGTGTCCGCTTTCGCCGGGCTGTCGCAAACGGCAGGGTTAAGCGATGGCAATCAAACCCGTTATAACGTTGGGTTTAGCGCCCGATTTTGATGACACGCCAGGGAGGGCCAACCCCGTGGTGACAATATCGCCATCGTAGGCGCAAACCGGTGTCACGCCGTTTTCTCCTTCATCCAGATAGGGGGTATCCAGATATGGCAAACGGCGTACCAGTTTTAAATATTATTTATTTTCAATAGGTTGAAAGAAAAAGTTAACACTAGCGATGTAAAACCTGGCACTTCGCGCCATTGATCATTGGGGAACCTGGCAGAAAGGTGAAAAAAGCCGGACGGGCGTCCGGCTTAGGCAGGGGATTAGACTTCCGTCAGTGTGGTTTCAAGCGGCAGACGTGATTTCGGCAGCCCGGCGTTGAAATCCTCGACGCTATGATGGCCGACCGGCACCACGACCAGACTGGTATAGCCTTTTTCTTTCAGACCAAATTCAGCGTCGAGCACCTCGGCGTCGAAACCTTCAATGGGGACGGCGTCGAGACCCATCGCGGCGACGCCCAGCAGAAAGTTGCCGACGTTCAGATAAACCTGTTTCGCCATCCACTGGTGGTCATCTTTCAGCGAGACGCGGTGCATATCGGCGAAAAAGCGGCGACCTTTATCATTTGCCGCTTTAGCTTCCGGCGTAGCGAAACGGCCATCAGCATCTTCCTGATCGACGACGCGCTCAAGCCATGCGTCATCCATCGCGGTTTTCGCGCAGAAGACCACCACATGGGAGGCGTCTAACATTTTACGTTCGTTAAACACATAATTGGCGGCGGCGGATTTTGCGACACGCGCTTTGCCCTCTTCCGTACTGGCGACAATAAAGTGCCACGGCTGGGAATTGGTGCTGGAGGGACTGTACTGTAGTAGTGTTTTTATTTTATCCGCTTCTTCGGCGGTCAGTTTTTTGCTGGGATCGAACGCCTTAGTGGAGTAGCGCTGTAAGGCGACAGAAACGATATCCATAAATGCTCCTGGTTGGTTTAGTACCCTTTTGTATCAGCAGGGTACCGGGTTATCGGTAAAAAGATAAGGGAGGAAAATGCGGAAACGGTTATTGCATCAGCGCGGCCGCAGGCGCAGTTGCTCTCTTTTAGGCAGCCCGTCTACGACCAGATTCCATGAGTCATTTATCAAATCGTTGAGTAGCGAGACGGTGATATCCTCGCCCGCATAGACTGAAATCCAGTGTTTCTTATTCATGTGATAGCCAGGCGCAAGGCTGGGGTAAATTTGTTGATTTACCAGGGACTTTTGGGGATCCGACTTCAGGTTCACCACTGGGCGACAGTGATGTTCAGTGAACAGCATGAATATTTTGCCGCCGACTTTAAACACATCGTACTGTGGGCCGAAAGGCCAGCAGTGTTCGGTAAAAGGCAGTTCCAGCGCAAAGCGTTTTGCCCAGGCGTGCAGTGTTTGACCGTCCATTATTGCTCCTCGCGAGTCAGCGCGCGCCACATGGCTTCGAATCCCAGCGCAATATATTCGCCAGCGCGAGCGGGATCGCGCGCGGCGAAATCCATTGTTGTTTCAGCCAGCGCCAGAAAAAGGCCGTCGCCGAAGGCGCGGTACTCATCCGACATAAACACCATCAAAACGGAACGATGACATAAATCGCGCAATTCGGGGAACATATCGTCGGCCCGTTGTTCCGTCTCTTTGGTGAGCTTTTCGCTGACAGCCAGTTGACGGATCGCCCGGTGGCGCGCGGGATGGTTCAGACCCCAACTGATGTAACTGTTCCAGATAAAACGGGTCATCATTTTGGCATCGGTAATGGATCGATCCAGCTCCATTATCATCGACTGGCAGAGATCCTGCTTTAAATGCAAATACAACGTGTTAATTAGCTCATCTTTGGTCGCGAAATAGCGAAACAATGTTCCTTCTGCAACACCTGCGTTACGCGCAATCACCGCCGTTGAGGCGGCGATACCGGATTGCGCTATCGCCTGGGTTGCCGCTTCCAGTAATGCTTGTTTTTTGTCTTCACTCTTCGGACGAGCCACTACACGTTACCCTTATGTCTGGAAAAACATGATTGAATCATGCCCGTTGTCGCGTCGCAACGGTGAATGTCAACCTTTGAAAAGTACCTTGACGGCGTATCTTTGCTTTCTATAATGAGTGCTTACTCACTCATAATCAAGGGCTGCCGCATGAAGTGGTAGAAAAGCATATTGCAGGCTATGCGATAAGCCGTCTCACAATTTATGTGGTTATTACTATGCTTATTGCTGTTGCCGTAAATGTGCGGTGCGGGAGCCGCTGACGAGTTTGATAGAGGGGAGAGCACGATGACCATTTCCGCTCAGGTTATCGACACGATTGTCGAGTGGATTGATGATAATTTGAATCAGCCGTTACGTATTGATGATATTGCCCGTCATGCGGGGTATTCCAAGTGGCACCTGCAGCGCCTTTTTATGCAGTACAAAGGGGAGAGTCTGGGACGCTACGTGCGTGAACGGAAGCTAAAACTGGCGGCGCGCGACCTGCTCGACACCGACCAGAAGGTGTATGATATTTGTCTCAAGTATGGTTTTGATTCGCAGCAAACCTTTACGCGCATTTTTACCCGCACGTTCAACCTGCCGCCAGGCGCTTATCGTAAAGAAAAGCATGGCCGTACGCATTGAAATGTTTAATCGGCCAGCGAAAACCAGCGCCGCCAGATAAAGCGAATGACATAATATTCCAGCGCGCCGAGCAACAGAAACCATAAACAAAACAACAAAGTATAAAGCTGGTTGAGATCCATAAGATGAAAGATCCCGACCAGTTTTTGCGCCAGCGCAAGGCCGAGCGAAGGGGCGGGCAGCAGCAGGCTGGAGAGCAACGCCATCAGCAAAATACCGGCAGCGGTCATCAATGATTCAAGCGGGTGTTTCATGGCTTTGTTAAACGTAAGTTAAAACGCCATTGTCCGGGATATCGCCTGGTAAGGCAAATATGCTGTCTATTGTCCCGCCCAGATTTCACAATGTTTTTGTACCAGACCTATCAGCGATCCGCCGTCGGCAATAAACTCCCGCATATATTGCGCTTCGTTACCGCCTTTTTTCACCTGCAGACGTAGCGCGTCAATGGCGCTGTCGGCGCCCAGCTTGCGCGCAGAGGGGGTAACGTTGTCCAGCAGACGCAGCGTATCATCTGCCAGGCGACGGCGGTCGCCGGTATAGGCATCGGTTAGCACGCCCTCCAGACCATAGCGGCAAGCCTGAAAACGGTTGAATTTATATAACAGATAGTCTTGTTCCTGCGGTTTAAAGGGACGCTCGGTCAGCAGCCAGTGCGCGGTCGCCTGAATCAACCCTGCCATATTGATGGCATGATCAAGGGTGAGCGGCGTATCCATCACCCGAACTTCTACCGTGCCAAAGGCCGGGCTGGGGCGGATATCCCAGTGCAAATCTTTGATGCTGTCGATCATCGTGGTGTAAGACAGACGGCGAAATAGTCCGGCAAACTCTTGCCAGTTACTGACCCACGGCATGGGACCGTTATCGGGAAAAGCGGAAAAAATATTCAGGCGCGCGCAGGCAAAACGGGTGTCAGATCCTTGCATATAGGGAGACGCGGCGGAGAGCGCAATAAAGTGCGGCACAAAATGCGACAGCCCGTGTAAAAGATAAATCGCATCGTCGCCATTCGCGCAGCCGACGTGGACATGCTGGCCGAAAACCGTCGCCTGTTGAATTAAGTAGCCGAAATTTTCCAGCGTGCGTTGATAGCGCTCATTATCACAGACCTCCTGACGCTGCCATTTTTGAAAAGGGTGCGTACCGCCGCCGCAAATGCCGAGATGGTGTTCCGACGCCGCCTGTAAAATAACGTGCTGCATGGCAGAAAGTTGGGCCGCCGCCTGGTCAATATCGCGGCAGACGCCCGTGGCCATCTCCAGCATACTTTCGGTGATATCGTGCTTAATTTCTCCCGCAGTAAGTTGGGGCTTAACGGCGTCGATCAGCGTAGAAGAGTCCTGACTTAAATCGTAGCCAGGTGGATTGATCACCTGCATCTCCAGCTCAATACCAAGCGTATAAGGTTCAGAAACGTGAAAATCATTCAGCGCCATAGCGATCTCATTTATCGGGGGATTGCGCTAAGTATAGAAGCGGGAGCGCTCCTGTCGTGGGGAAAGCGCGTTATTGCAGAAACAAGAGTAATAACGCTATTGCTACGTTGAAACCATTCTGTACGGACGGTACGTTCAGCCATCATGGCGGCAAAGGCTGGCAGCAGATGTAACGAGATGTGCGTGGCGGTAAGCGAGGTAACTTTTGCGCTATCGAATCCCGGGAGCGTGACGCGGTCTGAAAAGGCTTTATAAACGCTCTCTTTGGCGGAGAAAGCCAGCGTCAGGGCAAGCGGAAAAGGGAGCGAGCTCGCCTGGAGAATTTGGCGCTCATCGCTATCAATAATGGACGGCGCCAGCTCTGTCGCCGTGTGTTGACTCATGATTTTTTCTATATCAATGCCGATACGCTGTTGGGATATGACGGCCAGCGCCGTTGTCGCACAGTGGCTGATGCTGCCAAATAGGCCGTCCGGCCATAGCGGCTGTCGCTTGTCGCCCATACCGGGCACTGTCCTGACGCCCACCTCGCGTAGCGCATGAACGGCGGCAATGCGGCCTGCCAGATGTTCAGCTTTACGCTTGCGTCCGGCAGACCGGAGCCGATCGTGATGAGGTAGCCATAGCAGGTCGTGTTCGCGAAAGCTGCTCGCATCAAAGTCGACGATATGCAGCCTGTGTCCGGCAAAGGGAAGGGGAAAATGAGATGTCAGCATCGTTTTTGCCAATTCCCTCCCCGAATGAGGGAGGGAAGGTTGCCATCAGAAATGGGTATTAATGCTCATATACCACGTACGTCCTGGTTCGTTATAGGTGTACGCGCCAGCGCCCGCCATATAAGCGCCAGTTTGAGTATCCCTGACGGTTTGCGCGTTACCTTCACGCCACAGACGTTTGTCAAAGAGGTTATCCACGCCACCGGTCAGGCTGACATTTTTGGTCACGTCCCAGGTCGCGCTCAGGCCAACAATACTGTATGGGCTGACCGCTTGCTTATCTGTTCCGGTAACGGGGTTACCCTGATAATCATATTTCTTCGGCTCTTGTTTGCCGTACCAGGTGAAGGTCGATTGCAGAGAAACGTCCTGACGTACCTGCCAGCTCAGGGTTGAGTTAAGCGTGTACTGTGGAATAATCGACAGGCGTTCGCCGGTCTCTTTGTTTTTACTCTGCAGCATATACGTAACGTTATTCGTCCAGTTGACGGTGTCGCTAACCGGTACGTTTAACGTGCCTTCCAGACCTTCAACGACCGCTTTCGGCACGTTCTCCCACTGATAAACATCCGTTTTGCCGTTGTTGATACGCTGCAACGGCACCGTACCCGCTTCAATCTTATTGCGGTAATCATTGCGGAACCAGGTGATGCCGGCCAGCCAGCCATCGCGTTTAAATTCCAGACCGATCTCTTTATTGATGCTGGTTTCGGCTTTCAGATCATCGTTACCCATCATATAGCAGCCGATGCCGGTACCCGCGCCAGTCGCGTAGCAACCCTGACCTTTACTGTACAAAATATAGTTTGGGTTAGTCTGGTACAGACTCGGGGCTTTATAAGCGCGGGCGATCCCCATTTTCAGAGTAAAGTCATCCCCCAGACCTTGCGACAGGTTCAGCGACGGGCTCCAGTTATCCCCCACAATACTGTGATGATCGAAACGTAGCCCCGGCGTCAGCATGGTGCTGTCGGTCAGTTCCATGTTGTTTTCAGCAAACAGAGAGAAAATTTCCGCTTTTGAATAGGGGCTACGATTGGTACTGCTGTAACCCGGGATATTTCCCCCCATAAAGGTTTGCGAGTTGGAGAGCTCGTCTTTCATACGCTGTTGGGCCCATTCGGTACCCAGCGTCAGGTTTTGATTGACCAGCAGATCGAAAGGAAGGCTCACTTCGCTGTGTAGGGTGACGTCATTCAAATCGGCATCGGCATATTTTTGCGATGCTTTGGGATCGAAAATTCCTTCGGTGCCGCCTGCCAGGCCTTCCGGCATCCGGGAGTTACGGGTATGTTCGTATTGCACCCAGTTACTGGTGGTTACGCCATTATTCCAGCCGCCGTTCCAGGTCAGAGAGTAGTTCTGCCGATAGAGGCGGTTTGTCTCTTTTCCGTAATTATCTTTCACCAGTTGGTTCGTATTGGTGTTCTGAGTATCGCCGGCATAGAGGTTGCCCTGGCGACTGTAACCGGCCTCCAGCTCCAGAGACTGAAGCGGAGCAAAATCCCAACGAACCACGCCGTTGATATCTTTGTTAATGACCCCCTCGCGTCCGGCTGGTAACGTGTCGGCGTAACTCCCGGTACGTTCAGACTGATGCCCCTGGTTAATATTACGCGCATCCGCCTGCGTTTTGTCGAGGTTGCCATACAGACGGAAGCTGAAATCCCCGCCCAGCGGGCCGTTCAGGCTAAAGTTAGTGCGTTTGGTCGCGCCTTCGTCTTTATGTTCCGGCGCGTTGAAATAGGTATTCCAGGAGCCGTGCCACTCGCTACCGCCTTTTTTGGTAATGATATTGACCACGCCACCCGCCGCGCCGTTACCGTAGCGTGCAGCGGCAGGGCCACGCAGCACTTCAATGCGTTCGATCATCTCCGGCGGCACCCACGCGGTATCGCCACGGGTATCGCGTTCGCCGCGCCAGCCCAGGCGCACCGAGTTACGGCTGGTGACGGGTTTACCGTCTATCAGGATAAGGGTGTTTTCCGGCCCCATGCCGCGAATATCGATTTGGCGGTTATTCCCGCGCTGACCGCTGGTGGAGTTGCCGGTCAGGTTCACGCCCGGCATGGTGCGGATGATTTCTGACACGTCGCGCGCGGGCGGATTTTTGCGGATCTCATCGGCGGTGATGGTGGATACGCCTGGCGCCTGTAGGTTTTGCTGGGCAGCGGTCACCACGATGGTGTCTTCATTGGTGAGCGCAGCGCTATCGGTTTTGTCTTCCGCCATCACGGGCAGAGCGGCCCCGTAAATCCCTAAATTGACCAGTAAGGTCAGGGAATGAATCTTCTTGTTCATTGTATATCCTGCTTTTCTTTAGCCACATAAGCCAAAGCGCCCGTCAAAGGCATTGGCCGGGTGGTGAAATTGTGTTCGCGCGTCCCATAGCGCGACAATACGCTATTGCAAATGCAAATAGTTATCAATAATATTATCAATATATTTCACCTTTTATATACAAAATTCATAATAAACACAGGGTTATAATGAAAGAGGCGCTGGCAACGGGAAGTAAGGCCTGGTGGAGGACGAAAACCGGGCCGGAATGGATACGGGAAAAAGACGGAAATTATCGGGTCAATTTTTGGTGGCGCGACCCGCAGGGAAACGAAACACACTCCCCGATACGGCGTGTCTGGGTCTACATCACTGGCGTAACCGATCATCATCAAAACGCGCAGCCTCAGACGATGGCGCGTATTGCCGGAACGGATGTCTGGCGCTGGAGTACGGCGCTTAGCGCTAACTGGCGCGGCAGCTACTGTTTTATTCCTACCGAACGCGATGACGTTTTTGCCGATTTTGCGCCGGGCGAAACGCCCGATCGGAACGCACTGCGTGAAGGCTGGCGACAGCTATTACCGCAGGCGATTGCCGACCCGCTTAATTCGCAAAGCTGGCGGGGAGGACGTGGTCATGCGGTTTCAGCGCTGGAAATGCCGGATGCGCCCCTTCAGCCGGGATGGGATCGTCCTGAAACGCCGTACTCGCCGCCTTTGATGATGCAGTGGCATAGCGCACGTCTGGGTAACTCCCGCCGCGTATGGATATTGACGACCGGAGACGAGGCGCCGGAGGAAAGACCGTTGGCTATTCTGCTGGACGGTCAATTCTGGGCGGAAAATATGCCCGTCTGGCCCGCGCTTGCCTCGCTGACTCATCAACGCCTGCTTCCCGGTGCCGTCTATCTGCTGATTGACGCGATTGATACTCACCACCGCAGCCAGGAGTTGACCTGCAATGCCGACTTCTGGCTGGCAGTGCAGCAGGAACTGTTGCCGCAAGTCAGAGCCGTGACGCCTTTTAGCGATGATGCCGGGCGAACGGTGGTCGCCGGACAGAGCTTTGGCGGCCTGTCGGCGCTGTATGCCGGCCTGAACTGGCCGACGCGTTTTGGCTGTGTACTAAGCCAGTCAGGATCGTTCTGGTGGCCTCATCGCATCACCCCGCCGGAGGGGGAAGTCATTACCCGGCTGAAAACCGGCGCATTATGTGCGCGCGGACTGCGTATCGTACTGGAAGCCGGCGTGCGTGAGCCGATCGTGTTTCAGGCGAATCAGGCGCTTTATGCCCAACTGAATACTTCGCAGCAGTCCATTTTCTGGCGTCAGGTTGACGGCGGACACGATGCGCTTTGCTGGCGCGGCGGGCTAACGCAAGGGCTGATGCTGCTTTGGCAGCCGCTTATCGACACGCTTTAACCGGGCACATGTCCATGACAGGAGTTGAGTATGGAATTCAGTAATCCCTTCGATAATCCGCAGGGACAGTTTTACATCCTGCAAAATGCGCAGCGTCAATTCAGCCTTTGGCCAGCGGCGTGCACGCTTCCCGCAGGCTGGGACGTGGTATGCGAACCGCAATCGCAGGACGCGTGCCAGCAGTGGCTTAATACGCGCTGGACAACACTGAATCCGGCGCATTATGCCGATAAGCAGGAGGCGAAATGACGCAGCGTTTACCGTTAGTCGCCGCTCAGCCGGGGATCTGGATGGCGGAAAAACTCTCTGATTTACCCTCCGCCTGGAGCGTGGCGCACTATGTGGAACTGAATGGCGAGCTGGATGTCGCCTTGCTGGCAAAAGCGGTAGCGGTAGGGATGCAACAGGCGGATACGCTACGGATGCGTTTTACCGAAGAGAACGGCGAGGTCTGGCAATGGATAGATCCTGAGCACACCTTCGGCGAGCCCCCGATTGCCGATTTACGCGACCAGCCCGATCCGCATCACGCGGCGCTGGCGTTAATGCAGGCGGATTTACGGCAAAACCTGCGCGCAGATAGTGGTAAGCCGCTGGCGTTTCACCAGTTAATCCGCATTGATGATACCCGCTGGTATTGGTATCAGCGCTATCACCATTTGCTGGTGGATGGCTTTAGCTTCCCGGCGATAACCCGCCAGATTGCGGCGATTTATCGCGCCTGGCAGAGCGACGCCCCTACGCCGGAGTCGCCTTTTACCCCCTTTGCGGATGTGGTCGAGGAATATCAGCGCTATCGCCAGAGCGAGGCCTGGCAGCGTGACGGCGCCTTCTGGGCGCAGCAGCGCCGCGAGCTGCCGCCGCCGGCGTCAATTTCTGCCGCGCCGTTGCCGGGGCGGTCGGCGAGCGCGGATATTCTGCGTATGAAATTGAGCGCGCCGGCGGGGGCGTTTCGCCAACTGGCGGCGCACATGCCTGAGATACCGCGAGCGGATCTTGCCCTGGCGCTGGTGACGTTGTGGCTGGGACGATTATGCGGGCGTATGGATTATTCCGCCGGATTTATCTTTATGCGGCGGATGGGCTCGGCGGCGTTAACGGCGACCGGGCCTGTCCTTAACGTGTTGCCGCTGGCGGTTAACCTTCATGCGACGGAAGATCTGCCAACGCTGGCGAAGCGTCTTGCGGCGCAGTTAAAGAAGATGCGCCGCCACCAGCGTTACGACGCCGAACAGATTGTACGCGATAGCGGGCGAGCCGCAGGGGAGACGCCGCTATTTGGCCCGGTGCTCAATATAAAAGTATTTGATTATCATTTGGATCTTCCTGGCATACAGGCGCAAACCCATACCCTGGCTACGGGGCCGGTTAACGATCTTGAACTGGCGCTTTTTCCGGATGAAAACGGCGGTCTGGATATTGAATTGCTGGCGAATGCACAGCGTTACGATGACGCCACGCTCTCCCGCCATGCCTTACGATTGATGGCGCTTATCACGCAGTTTGCTGATAACCCGGCGCTGCGCTGCGGCGATGCGCAAATGCTGCTGGCGGAAGAACAAACGCAATTAACACACCTTAATAATACGGCGGTAACGATTCCCGCCGCCACGCTTAGCGATTTGGTGGCGCAGCAGGCGCAAAAAACGCCAGAGGCTTCCGCGTTGGCAGATGCGCATTATCACTTTACCTACCGTGAAATGCGTGAACAAGTTGTGGCGCTGGCATACGCGCTGCGGGAACGCGGCGTTCAGCCTGGCGATAGCGTGGCGGTGGCGTTGCCGCGGTCGGTTTTCCTGACCTTAGCGCTGCATGGCATTGTCGAGGCGGGCGCCGCCTGGCTGCCGCTGGATACCGGTTATCCTGACGATCGGCTGCGAATGATGCTGGAAGATGCGCAGCCGAAACTTTTAATTACGACTCAGGCGCAGCTGGCGCGCTTTCACGATATTCCGGGGATGGAATATTTGTGTTATAGCCAACCGCTACCGGTCAGTGACGCCACTCCGCTGGGGCTGTCGTTACCGCATCATACCGCTTACATCATTTTCACCTCTGGCTCGACGGGCAGGCCGAAAGGGGTGATGGTGGGACAAACGGCGATAGTCAACCGGCTGCTGTGGATGCAGGATCACTATCCGTTGACGGCGGATGATGTAGTAGCGCAAAAAACGCCGTGCAGTTTTGACGTCTCAGTATGGGAGTTTTTCTGGCCGTTTATCGCCGGGGCGAAACTGGTGATGGCCGAGCCGGAAGCGCACCGCGACCCGCTCGCGATGCAGCGGTTCTTTGCGCAATACGGCGTCACGACCACTCATTTTGTGCCGTCGATGCTGGCGGCCTTTATTGCCTCGCTCACGCCAGCGTCGGCTGGGAAAAGCTGCGCTTCCTTAAAGCGCGTTTTCTGTAGCGGCGAGGCCCTGCCGACGGCGCTGTGCCGCGAATGGGAGACGTTAACCAACGCGCCGCTACACAATCTGTACGGGCCAACGGAGGCCGCGGTGGATGTGAGCTGGTATCCGGCCTGTGGCGATGAGCTGGCGGCTGTTGACGGCAACAGTATCCCGATTGGTTATCCCGTCTGGAATACCGGTTTACGTATTCTCGATGCGCATATGCAGCCGGTGCCGCCGGGCGTGGCTGGCGATCTCTATCTTACCGGTATCCAACTGGCGCAGGGCTATCTGGGGCGTCCGGATCTTACCGCCAGCCGTTTTATCGCCGATCCTTTTGCGCCAGGTGAACGGATGTACCGTACCGGAGATGTGGCGCGCTGGCTGGATTCCGGCGCGGTGGAGTACCTGGGGCGCAGCGACGATCAGCTCAAAATTCGGGGTCAACGTATTGAACTGGGCGAGATTGACCGCGTCATGCAAACGCTGCCGGATGTTGAACAGGCGGTAGCACATGCCTGCGTCTTTAATCAGGCGGCGGCGACGGGCGGGGATGCCCGGCAACTGGTCGGTTATCTGGTGTCGCACTCCGGTTTGCCGCTGGATTTACCGGCGCTGCAGGAAAAATTACGCCAAAAACTTCCCGCGCATATGGTGCCGGTTGTGTTGTTGCAACTTGCCGGTTTGCCGCTTAGCGCTAATGGCAAGCTGGATCGCAAAGCCCTGCCGCTGCCGGACCTGACGCCGCGCGTGAAAGGGCGTGCGCCGCAGTCCGCCACGGAGATTGCTGTCGCCGCGGCGTTTTCCCGCCTGCTGGGCTGTGAGATTAACGACGTTGAAAGTGATTTCTTTGCGCTGGGCGGACACTCGCTGCTGGCGATGAAACTGGCCGCGCAGCTAAGTCAGACGTTTAACCGCCAGGTGACGCCGGGGCAGGTGATGGTGGCGTCTGACGTGGCGCAGTTAAGTAAGCTGCTCGATACTGACGATGACGAACGCTCGCGCAATCTGGGATTCGGGCCGCTGTTGCCGCTGCGTGAAAGCGATGGTCCAACGTTATTTTGTTTCCATCCGGCGTCGGGGTTCGCCTGGCAATTTAGCGTATTATCACGCTATCTCAGCCCGTCGTGGTCGATTATGGGGATTCAGTCGCCGCGCCCCGCTGGCCCTATGCAAACCGCAACCACCCTTGATGAGGTATGTGAACATCATCTGGCGACATTGCTCGCCCGGCAGCCGCATGGCCCTTATTATTTATTAGGCTATTCGCTGGGCGGGACGCTGGCGCAAGGGATCGCCGCCCGGTTGTGCGCGCGCGGCGAAACCGTGGCGTTTTTGGGGTTACTGGACACCTGGCCGCCGGAAACGCAAAACTGGCGGGAAAAAGAGGCGAATGGCCTCAATCCGGACGTATTGGCGGAAATTGAACGTGAACGCGCTGCGTTTGTCGCCGCGCAGCAGGGAAATGCCTCCGAAGCCTTATTTACCGCCATTGAAGGCAATTATGCGGATGCCGTCCGTTTGCTGACGACGGCGCATAGCGTACCGTTTGATGGACATGCTACGCTCTTTGTGGCGGATAAAACGGTGCCGGAAGGCGTATCGCCTGAACAGAGCTGGTCGCCGTGGATAGCGTCTTTGGCTATTTATCGCCAGCCGTGCGCGCATGTAGATATTATTTCTCCCTCCGCTTTTGAAACTATCGGGCCCATCATCAGCGAACTTATTAATAAATAACGGGCGTTGTTTCTGCCTTTAACAAATTAAATCCTGAAACCCATAATAATTACTAATTATTATGGGTTTTTTATTGCAACTATTAATTCTTTTAACATAAGTGATACATGCTACAGGCAAGTTTAATTCCGAATATTTAGCTTTTCGGGCACTGGCGCGTAAAGATTGTTTCGGATAATTCTGACTTGCTGTTAGAATCTCTGACAGGAATATGTTCTTTCATTGGATAAAGTTTTCAGGTCATACGGCATGCCATCTCTTAATGTAAAACAAGAAAAAAATCAGTCATTTGCAGGTTATTCACTGCCGCCCGCCAACAGTCATGAAATCGATTTGTTTAGCCTTATAGAGGTGTTATGGCAGGCGAAACGTCGTATTCTTGCTACCGTTTTCGCCTTTGCGTGCGTGGGGTTGCTTCTGTCCTTTCTGCTGCCGCAAAAATGGACCAGCCAGGCGATTGTCACACCGGCGGAGTCGGTACAGTGGCAGGGGCTGGAGAGAACGTTGACCGCGCTGCGCGTGTTGGATATGGAGGTAAGCGTTGATCGGGGCAGCGTATTTAATCTGTTTATTAAAAAGTTTAGCTCGCCCTCGCTGCTGGAAGAATATCTTCGTTCTTCTCCGTATGTCATGGATCAATTAAAAAGCGCGCAAATAGACGAGCAGGATCTTCACCGGGCGATTGTCCTGCTGAGCGAAAAAATGAAAGCGGTGGACAGTAATGTCGGCAAGAAAAATGAAACGTCGTTATTCACGTCGTGGACGCTGAGTTTTACCGCGCCGACGCGGGAAGAAGCGCAAAAAGTGCTGGCTATATTCAGTACATCTCCGATATCGTCGTGAAAGAGACGCTGGAAAATATTCGTAACCAGCTGGAAATCAAAACCCGCTATGAGCAGGAAAAGCTGGCGATGGATCGGGTGCGTCTCAAAAATCAGCTTGATGCCAATATTCAACGTCTTCATTATTCGCTGGAAATCGCCAACGCCGCCGGTATTAAGAGACCGGTTTACAGCAATGGTCAGGCGGTAAAAGATGATCCGGATTTTTCTATTTCTCTCGGCGCGGATGGTATTTCCCGCAAACTGGAAATTGAAAAAGGGGTAACGGACGTGGCCGAGATCGACGGTGATTTGCGTAACCGTCAATACCATGTTGAACAACTGGCGGCAATGAATGTGAGTGACGTGAAGTTTACCCCGTTTAAATATCAACTGTCGCCGTCTCTGCCAGTGAAAAAAGATGGCCCGGGTAAAGCGGTCATTATTATCCTGGCGGCGTTGATTGGCGGTATGATGGCCTGCGGCGGCGTATTACTGCGTCACGCGATGGTCTCACGTAAAATGGAAAACGCGCTGGCGATAGATGAACGGTTAGTCTGATTTACCCGAAAAGCCGGATAGCGATATCCGGCTTTGTCATCTGTGTGGGCGACTATCGCCGCCCCAACGGTACCACCAGCGGCGTACCGGCAACCGGATCGTCGATAATCATACAGCGCAGCCCATAGATTTTTTCGATAAGCTCTGCGGTAACAATCTCTTTCGGCGCGCCCTGTGCGACAATATTACCTTCGCGTAATGCAATCAAATGCGTGGCGTATCGGCAGGCCTGATTCAGGTCGTGCAGGACGGCGGCGAGCGTATAACCTTTTTCGCGGTTGAGATCGCTTAACAACTCCAGCAAATCAATTTGATGGCTAATATCCAGCCACGTTGTCGGCTCATCCAGCAGCATGATGGACGTTTCCTGCGCCAGCACCATGGCTATCCACGCCCGCTGACGTTGGCCGCCGGACAGAGTGTCTACACTTTGCGCCGCCAGTGAGGTGATACCTGTTGCACGCATGGCACTGGCGACGGCGTCGGCATCTTCCTTGCGCCAGCGGGTAAATAACGGCTGATGCGGATAACGCCCTCTGGCGACCAGTTCTTGTACGGTGATATCGCCCGGCGTGGTGGCGTTTTGCGCCAGCAATCCGATGCGCCGCGCCACCTCTTTACTGGCGTAACGCTGTATTTGTTCGCCATCCAGCCAGACATGGCCGTCAACAGGCGTCATCAGACGGCTTAGCGTACGTAGCAACGTCGACTTGCCGCAGCCGTTAGGGCCGATGATGGCGGTAAAATGGCCGTCCGGAATCGAAACATTAAGGTTTTTTGCGACGGTATAGCTGCCATAACCCAGCGTTAACTGGTCGCCGCGCAAACGGGCTACGGATTCGGTCATTTTTTGCGGGACTCCTGAATTAACAAGACGATAAGGTAAATACCGCCGAGGCTGACGGTGACCACGCCCACTGGAAGCTGATAAGGCATAAACAGTTGCTGCGCGCACGCATCGGCGGCCAGTAGTAATAACGCGCCGCACAGCGCCGACTGGGTTAATCCCCAGCGCGCTGTGCCGCTAAGACGACGGGCGATGTGCGGCGCGACAAGGGCAATAAACGAGATGGGGCCAGCCAGTGCCGTTGCAGCAGCGGTGAGCGACACCGCCACCAGCATCAGCATCAGGCGTGACCGCTCCACGCTAACACCCAGCGCGCAGGCGCTGTCATCGCCCATCTCCAGCAGCCGCATACGACGCACCAGTAGCGCGGCGCCTGTCAGCATCACCATAATCAGCGGCGCCGAAGGCCAGGTTTTTGCCCATGTCAGACCGTTGAGCGACCCGGCGTTCCATAAGCCGGCGGTGAGCGCCGTTTCCAGCGACGCCTGCAACAGAAGCCAGGTATTAAAGGCGACTAACATCGCGCGGATGCCGATACCGATGATAATCAGCCGGAAAGTTTCAATCCCGTTACGCCAGGCGAGCAGCCAGACAATCAATGACGTGACGATACCGCCCGCCATTGCCGCCAGCGCGATCGCGGTAAGATGCTGGCCAAACAGGACCATTGCGACCAGTACGCCGCTCCAGGCGCCAGTATTAAAGCCCATCACATCAGGGCTGCCTAGCGGGTTACGCATCAACGACTGAAAAATCGCGCCACTGACGCCAAGCGCAGCGCCAATCAGCAGCGCCATTAATACGCGCGGTAGTCGCCATTCGGTTACGACAAGGGTGATGTTACGCGGCGCGTCGCCCAGCAGCGCGGCAATAATCTGCCCGGTCTCAAGAGGCACGGCGCCGCTTTGCAGACTCCATAAGCCAATGGCGAAGCAGCCGGCCGCCAGAAGCAGGCAACTTACGATAAGCCGACGAGAAAGAAACATCACAGGCCGCCTCCGTTCGATTTACGGCGTACCAGAAAGATAAGTACCGGCGCGCCGATAAATGCACTGACGACCGATACGCGGAGTTCGCCCGGCACCAACAGACGACCAATAATATCGGCAAAAAGCAGCAGAGCAGGGGTTGCCAGTAGCGTCACTGGCAGCGACCAGCGGTGGTCTGCGCCCACCAGCCAACGCGCCATATGCGGCATCATCAGACCAATAAAGGCGATAGGGCCGACCAGCGCCGTTGCGCTGCCGCACAAGACGGTAATCGCCAGTAAACCGATAAGTTGGGTGCGTGCCACTTTACTCCCCAGCGCCGTCGCAGTATCGCTGCCGAGGCTCAGGCTATTCAGCGCACGGCTCAGAAATAGCGCCACGATCCCAGCGATAACCACGGGCGCAAGCGCGACTTTCAACGTTTGCAGGCTGCGAATGTCCAGCGATCCCGCCTGCCAGAAGCGAAGCTGATCATAAACCTCTGGATTTAACAGCGCGATGCCGCTGGTCAATCCTTCCAGTACCGCGCCAAGCGCCACGCCCGCCAGTGTCAGGCGGACCGGGCTTAACTGGCCGCCGCCCTGACTACCGGTGAAGGCGACAATCAGCGATGCGATAAGCGCGCCGCTAAATGCCATGAAAAGCTGTTCCAGCGGCGTGGAGAAACCAAACAGCGCCGCGCCCAGTACAATGGCGAAGCTGGCGCCGTTGTTAACGCCCAGAATCCCCGGGTCGGCGAGCGGGTTGCGAGTAAGTGTTTGCATGAGCGCCCCGGCGAGACCCAACGCGCCGCCTGCCAGTAATCCGGCCAGCGTACGCGGCAAACGCGCATCCAGGACGATAGTGCAATCGGCGCTTTGGCACACGCCGGTGAACGCCTCCAGCACGACGGCTGCGGGCAGCGGTTTCGCGCCAATGACCAGGCTTAAAACCGCGGCGAGACTCAGTAATAACAACAATCCGGGCACGGCAAACGCGCGCGTCACGGAAAACGAGCATGACATAGCAACTTCCCTGATAATGATAGTAATTATCGTTATCTATCTTATTTGGTTATGTTAGCATGTGCAGCCATTGAATGGATATTAAAAAAAACTCGCATTAAGGCGTTGTAATGAATCGACAATCCTGGCTGCTCAATCTCAGCCTGTTGAAGACGCACCCTGCATTTCGCGCAGTATTTCTGGCCCGTTTTATCTCTATTGTCTCGCTGGGGCTGCTTGGCGTGGCGGTTCCGGTACAGATCCAAATGATGACGCACTCCACCTGGCAGGTAGGACTGTCGGTAACGTTAACCGGCGGCGCCATGTTTATTGGCTTAATGGTGGGCGGTGTACTGGCCGATCGCTACGAACGCAAAAAGGTGATTCTGCTGGCGCGCGGTACTTGCGGTATTGGCTTTATTGGCCTGTGCGTGAACGCGCTGTTGCCGGAACCCTCATTGCTGGCGATATATCTCCTTGGCCTGTGGGACGGCTTTTTCGCGTCTCTGGGCGTGACCGCGTTACTGGCGGCGACGCCAGCGCTGGTCGGAAGAGAAAATCTGATGCAGGCTGGCGCGATTACCATGCTGACGGTACGTCTGGGATCGGTTATTTCCCCGATGTTGGGGGGCATATTGCTTGCCAGCGGCGGTGTAGCCTGGAACTATGGGCTGGCGGCCGCCGGGACGTTTATTACGCTATTGCCGCTACTGACGCTGCCGCGACTGCCTGTTCCTCCGCAGCCGCGGGAAAATCCTTTTATCGCGTTACTGGCGGCATTTCGTTTTTTGCTCGCCAGTCCGCTTATCGGCGGTATTGCGCTGCTTGGCGGTCTGGTGACGATGGCAAGCGCGGTACGCGTCCTCTATCCGGCGCTGGCGATGAGCTGGCAGATGTCGGCGGCGCAAATCGGTTTGCTGTATGCGGCAATTCCGCTGGGGGCGGCCATTGGCGCGCTGACCAGCGGACAACTGGCGCATAGCGTTCGTCCGGGGCTCATTATGCTGGTTTCGACAGTTGGTTCTTTTCTGGCGGTGGGGCTGTTCGCCATCATGCCGGTCTGGACCGCAGGTGTTATCTGTCTGGCGCTGTTTGGCTGGCTTAGCGCCATCAGTTCGTTATTACAATACACTCTGCTGCAAACCCAGACGCCGGAAAATATGCTGGGGCGAATGAATGGCCTGTGGACCGCGCAAAACGTCACGGGAGACGCTATCGGCGCGGCGCTGTTAGGCGGTCTTGGCGCAATGATGACGCCGGTCGCTTCCGCGAGCGTGAGTGGATTCGGGCTGGTGATTATCGGTTTGCTGCTGCTGTTAGTGCTGGGCGAGCTACGCCGTTTTCGCCAGACGCCGCCGGTTAGCGATGCTGGCTGATGAAGGGGCGTTTATCCGACTGACAAAATCGGTCTGGTCAGTCGGATAAGACTCCGATAAGGCTAAAACAGGGCGGCAAGCCGGTTAAGCAACAATGTTGCGCTGTAATAATCCAGACGGAACGTCTCCGTACCCAGGGCATAGACGCGCTTATTTTGCACCGCTGGCAGGTGCGCCAGCAGCGGATTGGCGTAAATGGCCGCGACATCTTTGTTGTCGCCGGCAAACAGGAAAAGAGATTCACCGTTTAACCCGGCGGCCAGATTTTCACCGCCAAGCTGAATGATATCGTGGCGCTTACCCTGGCTTTTGCTGGTTTGCAGCTCTCGGAGCAATGTCGCCAGCGTAAAGCCTAACTGTGTCAATAGCTTGCCTTGTGCTGATTCTGGCGTCCACAGATTGGCGCTATGCGCGGCAGGGGTATACACCAGCGCGCTAACCGGCTGCGGCGGCAGGGCGATTCGCTGTTTAACCGTCGTCAGTTGCGCCTCAAATTCCGCTATTCGCGCGGCGGCCTGTTTCTCCTGACCGGTGATCTCGCCAAGTTGCGTGAGCAAACTCTGCCAGCTTTTATCGTCATAATTGATGACGAGCGTCGGCGCGATAGCGGAGAGCTGATCGTAAAGCGCCAGCGCGGAGTCGCCGCCGGTGGCGCTAATCAAAATGAGATCCGGCATTTGCGCGGCGACCGTTTCGGCATTCGGTTCGCCGATGTACAGCCGGGCGACATGGCGAGCCTTTGCTACGTCGCTCCACTGGCGCATAAACCCTTGATCGTCGGCAAAGCGGTTATTCGGCGTAGTGGCTCCGCTGGCGACGACGGGCGCATCAATCGCCAGCAGCGAGCCTGTCAACGTCACGCTGGTAGAGACGATACGCGCGGGTTTGTGGTCCAGAGTATGAACGCCGCGGCTGTCCTGAATTTGCCGGGGCCAACCGGCGTCCTGGGCTAAGGATATTCCTGAAATTGATAAACCAACCACTAAAAGCAGCCAACGATAAAAGGCGGGGAGTCTCACAATAGCGTCCTGTTATTAATAAAGTTAATGCTTCTCATTTTCATGTCAGCGGCAGCGAGATGCAAGCCTTAGTGCCATTTAACTCATGACCAGAGTTGACAGAGCGACGTTTTACTCTTAGGTTAGCGCACTAAAAATAGAAATAATAATCATTATTATACACAAAATTATTCAAGAAGCATCGCAACGGCAAGGGAAGAAATCCCCGCGAGCATAGATAACTGTGTGACCGGGGTTTCTGATCGCAGCCAACAAAGAGGCAGCTTGAAAGATGAAGTGTATATAAGCCTTTATCATTGGAGGATGATATGGATATGTCACTGGCCGAGGACGCTCAGGAGACAATGGCAACGCTTGCTCCCGATCGCTTTTTCTTCATGTCGCCGTATCGCAGTTTTACCACTTCCGGGTGCTTCGCCCGTTATACCGAGCCTGCGGTTGCCGGCGATTCGCCGGATAGCCCTTTCCAGCAGAAATTGCGCCAGCAGTTTGCCGAGGCCAAATCGCAGGGCATCGCCAACCCTATCCTGGTGGGGGCGATCCCCTTTGATACTCGTCAGCCGTCGTCGCTATTTATCCCGATGGCGTGGCAGTCCTTTTCCCGCCAGCAAAAGCAGCGCACGGCGCGTTATTTTACTGACCATCAGTCGCTGACGGTGACGGCGCGAAAGGCGATTCCGGAGCAGGATGCTTTTGAAGCGATGGTCGCACGCGCGGCTATGCTGACCGCCACGCCAGACGTCGATAAAGTGGTGCTTTCCCGGCTGGTAGATATCACCACTGATGTGGCGGTGGATAGCGGAGCATTGCTGGAGCGGCTGGTTGCGCAGAATCCAGTTAGTTACAACTTCCATGTGCCACTGGCGGATGGCGGCGTTCTGCTGGGCGCCAGCCCCGAATTGCTGCTACGCAAAGAGGGCGAGCGGTTTAGTTCGCTGCCGTTAGCAGGCTCGGCACGCCGACAGCCGGATGACGTTCTGGATCGCGAGGCGGGAAACCGACTGCTGGCTTCACAAAAAGATCGCCATGAACATGAGCTGGTGACGCAGGCGATGAAGCAGATCCTGCGCGATCGCAGCACGGAACTGCAATTACCTTCCTCTCCGCAGTTGATCACCACGCCGACGCTATGGCATCTCGGTACGCCGTTTGAGGGCAAGGCCAACGCCGGAGAAAACGCGCTGACGCTGGCCTGTCTGCTGCATCCAACGCCTGCGTTAAGCGGTTTCCCCCATCAGGTCGCGAAAAAGCTGATTGCTGAACTAGAACCGTTCGATCGTGAACTGTTTGGCGGCATTGTCGGCTGGTGCGACGCCGAAGGAAACGGCGAGTGGGTAGTGACGATTCGTTGTGCGAAATTGCACGGTAATCAGGTGCGCCTGTTCGCTGGCGCCGGGATTGTCCCTGCCTCTTCGCCAGTCGGCGAGTGGCGGGAAACCGGCGTCAAGCTCTCTACGATGTTGAACGTTTTTGGACTGCATTAAGGAACGATGATGCGTATACCTTTCACCCGTTGGCCGGATGAATTTGCCCGCCGTTATCGTGAAAAAGGCTACTGGCAAGACGTGCCGTTGACCGATATTCTGACCCGCCACGCTGACAGCGACAAGACGGCGGTCATTGAAGGCGAGCGCGCATTCAGCTATCGCCAGCTCAACCAGGCCGCAGATAATCTGGCCTGCAGTTTACGCCGTCAGGGCATCAAACCTGGCGAAACCGCTCTGGTACAACTGGGGAATGTACCGGAACTGTATATCACCTTTTTCGCCCTGTTGAAGCTTGGCGTAGCGCCCGTTCTGGCGCTGTTTAGCCATCAACGTACCGAACTTAACGCCTATGCGATGCAGATCGCGCCGACGCTGGTGATTGCCGATCGCCAACATACGCTGTTCGCCGGGGAGGACTTTCTCAACACGTTTGTGGCTGAACACCGCTCTGTGCGGGTGGTGTTATTGCGCAACGACGACGGCGATCACAGCCTGGACGCGGCGATGCGGCAGGCGGCGGAAGATTTCACCGCCACGCCATCACCTGCTGACGAAGTGGCCTACTTTCAGCTTTCCGGCGGTACTACCGGCACGCCAAAGCTTATTCCCCGTACCCATAACGACTATTACTACAGCGTGCGCCGCAGCAATGAGATTTGCGGTTTCAACGAGGAGACGCGTTTTCTGTGCGCGATTCCCGCCGCGCATAACTACGCCATGAGTTCGCCGGGCGCGCTGGGCGTCTTTCTTGCCAAAGGAACGGTAGTGCTGGCGACCGATCCCAGCGCCACGCTCTGTTTCCCGCTGATCGAAAAACACCAGATTAATGCCACGGCGCTGGTGCCGCCCGCGGTCAGTCTATGGCTACAGGCTATCCAGGAGTGGGGCGGCAATACGCCGCTGGCGTCATTAAGGTTATTGCAGGTCGGCGGCGCGCGGCTTTCTGCGACGCTGGCCGCCCGTATTCCGGCTGAAATTGGCTGTCAGTTGCAGCAGGTCTTCGGCATGGCGGAAGGGTTAGTGAACTATACCCGGCTGGACGATAGTCCGGAACGGATTATCAATACCCAGGGAAGACCCATGTGTCCGGACGACGAAGTGTGGGTGGCGGATGCCGACGGGAATCCACTGCCGCCGGGCGAGATTGGTCGTCTGATGACGCGCGGCCCCTATACTTTTCGCGGCTATTTCAACAGTCCGCAACACAATGCCAGCGCCTTTGACGCCAACGGTTTTTACTGCTCCGGCGATCTGATCTCCATTGATCAAGACGGTTACATCACCGTTCACGGGCGTGAAAAAGATCAGATCAATCGGGGCGGCGAGAAGATAGCCGCCGAAGAGATAGAAAACCTGTTACTGCGCCACCCGGCGGTGATCCATGCGGCGCTGGTCAGCATGGAAGATGAACTGCTGGGAGAGAAAAGTTGCGCATATCTGGTGGTAAAAGAACCGCTGCGAGCGGTACAGGTACGCCGTTTCCTGCGAGAGCAGGGCGTGGCGGAATTTAAATTACCGGATCGCGTGGAGTGCGTTGCGTCACTGCCGCTGACGCCGGTTGGTAAAGTCGATAAAAAACAATTACGCCAGCGGTTGGCGTCACGTTCACCGCTCTGAAGGAGAAAGAGAGATGGCCATTCCGAAACTACAGTCTTACGCGCTGCCCACCGCACTGGATATCCCGACCAACAAAGTGAACTGGGCATTTGAGCCGGAGCGCGCTGCGCTGCTCATCCACGATATGCAGGATTATTTTGTCAGCTTTTGGGGCCGCAACTGCCCAATGATGGACCAGGTGATTGCCAATATCGCCGCCCTGCGCCAGTACTGTAAGGAACATCATATCCCGGTCTATTACACCGCTCAGCCGAAAGAGCAAAGCGATGAAGATCGCGCGTTACTCAATGATATGTGGGGGCCGGGACTGACGCGCTCTCCGGAACAGCAGAAGGTGGTAGAAGCCTTAACGCCGGATGAGGCGGATACGGTGCTGGTGAAGTGGCGTTATAGCGCGTTTCACCGCTCGCCGCTGGAACAGATGTTAAAAGATACGGGACGCAATCAGCTCATCATTACCGGCGTGTATGCGCATATTGGCTGTATGACCACCGCTACCGATGCGTTTATGCGCGACATTAAGCCGTTTATGGTGGCGGATGCGCTGGCGGATTTCAGCCGGGAAGAGCATCTGATGGCGCTGAACTATGTGGCGGGGCGTTCCGGTCGCGTCGTCATGACCGAGTCGCTGCTGCCGACGCCGGTTCCTGCCAGTAAAGCGGCGCTGCGGGCGTTGATTCTGCCGTTGCTGGATGAGACCGACGAGCCGCTGGATGATGAAAACCTGATTGATTATGGCCTGGATTCAGTACGCATGATGGGGCTGGCGGCTCGCTGGCGTAAAGTACACGGCGATATCGACTTCGTGATGCTGGCGAAAAATCCGACCATTGACGCCTGGTGGGCGCTGCTTTCTCGCGGGGTAGAGTAATGCCCTGTATTGATTTTTCAGACAAAACGGTATGGGTGACCGGGGCGGGGAAAGGGATCGGCTACGCGACGGCGCTGGCGTTTGTTGACGCCGGGGCGCGGGTAATCGGCTTCGATCGCGAATTTACGCAAGAGAGTTATCCCTTTGCTACCGAAGTCATGGATGTGGCGGATGCCGCACAGGTTGCGCAGGTGTGCCAACGTGTGTTGCAAAAAACGTCGCGGCTGGATGTGCTGGTCAACGCCGCCGGTATTTTACGTATGGGAGCGACCGATGCGCTTAGCGTCGACGACTGGCAGCAGACGTTTGCGGTCAATGTGGGCGGGGCATTTAACCTGTTTTCGCAGACGATGGCGCAGTTTCGCCGTCAGCAGGGAGGGGCGATTGTCACCGTAGCCTCAGATGCGGCGCATACGCCGCGTATCGGTATGAGCGCTTACGGCGCCTCTAAAGCGGCGCTGAAAAGCCTGGCGCTAACCGTAGGGCTGGAGCTGGCGGGCTGCGGGGTACGCTGTAATGTGGTGTCGCCGGGCTCGACCGACACCGATATGCAGCGCACGTTATGGGTGAGTGAAGATGCCGAACAGCAGCGCATTCGCGGTTTCGGCGAACAATTTAAGCTCGGCATACCGCTCGGTAAAATCGCCCGTCCGCAGGAGATAGCCAATACCATTTTGTTTCTTGCCTCCGATCTGGCCAGCCACATTACCTTGCAGGATATCGTGGTGGACGGCGGTTCAACATTGGGAGCCTGACGATGATCTGGAAACGGCATTTAACGCTGGATGAATTGAACGCTACCAGTCAGAACACGCTGGTGGCGCATCTGGGCATTGTTTACACCCGTCTGGGCGATGACGTGCTGGAGGCGGAAATGCCCGTCGATGCCCGCACTCATCAACCGTTTGGTCTGCTACACGGCGGCGCATCGGCAGCGCTGGCGGAGACGTTAGGATCAATGGCCGGTTATCTGATGACCCGCGACGGGCAGTGCGTGGTCGGGACCGAGTTAAACGCCACCCACCACCGCGCCGTCTCGCAGGGGAAAGTACGCGGCGTTTGCCTGCCGCTGCATCTGGGGCGGCAGAATCAAAGCTGGGAAATTACGCTCTTTGACGAGCAAGGGAGGCGCTGCTGCACCTGTCGCCTGGGAACGGCGGTAATGGGATAGTTCTGGCAAAGTAAAATGCAATTGCAGCATTAACGAAGAAAGGAAGTGATCTGGTTAATACTGTAATGTAAAAAATTGGTAACGATCCGGTTTTATCATGTTGTTGTGTTGTTAATTACGGTAAAGGTGTTATAGAAACAAAATGTAACATCTCTCTGGAACACCCAAACGGACAACAACTATGAATAAATCAGGGAAATACCTCGTCTGGACAGCGCTCTCAGTATTGGGTGCGTTTGCCTTGGGCTATATTGCGTTAAATCGTGGGGAACAGATCAACGCGCTATGGATCGTGGTGGCGTCGGTCTGTGTCTATCTTATTGCGTATCGTTTTTATGGGCTCTATATCGCCAAAAAAGTGCTGGCGGTTGACCCAACGCGTATGACGCCCGCGGTACGTCATAATGATGGTCTGGATTATGTCCCGACCGATAAAAAAGTGCTGTTCGGTCACCATTTTGCGGCCATTGCTGGCGCAGGTCCGCTGGTCGGGCCGGTACTGGCGGCGCAGATGGGCTATCTGCCGGGGATGATCTGGCTGCTGGCGGGCGTCGTGCTGGCGGGAGCGGTGCAGGACTTTATGGTGCTGTTCGTCTCGACCCGGCGCGATGGGCGTTCGCTTGGCGAGCTGGTTAAAGAGGAGATGGGCGCGACGGCAGGGGTGATCGCGCTGGTGGCCTGCTTTATGATCATGGTGATCATTCTGGCCGTCCTGGCGATGATCGTGGTGAAAGCGCTGACCCATAGCCCGTGGGGAACGTACACTGTCGCGTTCACCATTCCACTGGCGATTTTTATGGGCATCTACTTACGTTATTTGCGTCCGGGGCGCATCGGCGAGGTGTCGGTCATTGGGCTGGTATTTCTTATTTTCGCTATTATTTCCGGCGGATGGGTGGCGGCAAGCCCAACCTGGGCGCCGTACTTTGATTTTACTGGCGTGCAGCTTACCTGGATGCTGGTGGGGTATGGTTTTGTCGCGGCGGTACTGCCGGTCTGGCTGCTGCTCGCGCCGCGTGATTACCTCTCTACCTTCCTGAAAATTGGTACGATTGTCGGTCTGGCGGTCGGGATTCTGATCATGCGTCCGACGCTGACTATGCCGGCGCTGACCAAATTTGTTGATGGTACCGGACCGGTCTGGACGGGCGACCTGTTCCCGTTCCTGTTTATTACCATTGCCTGCGGCGCGGTCTCCGGTTTCCATGCGCTCATTTCCTCCGGCACGACGCCGAAGATGTTGGCCAACGAAGGCCAGGCCTGCTTTATCGGCTACGGCGGGATGTTAATGGAATCTTTCGTCGCCATTATGGCGCTGGTCTCGGCCTGTATTATCGATCCGGGCGTTTACTTTGCGATGAATAGCCCGATGGCGGTACTGGCGCCAGCGGGGACAGCGGATGTCGTGGCTTCTGCCGCGCAGGTGGTCAGTAGTTGGGGTTTCGCTATCACGCCGGATACGTTACACCAGATTGCCAATGAAGTCGGCGAACAATCCATTATCTCCCGCGCAGGCGGAGCGCCAACGCTGGCGGTAGGGATGGCCTACATTTTACATGGCGCGTTGGGCGGCATGATGGATGTGGCGTTCTGGTATCACTTCGCCATTCTGTTTGAAGCGCTGTTTATTCTGACGGCGGTAGATGCGGGTACCCGTGCGGCGCGCTTTATGTTGCAGGATCTGTTGGGCGTAGTGTCGCCAGGGCTGAAACGTACCGATTCGCTGCCAGCGAACCTGCTTGCTACGGCATTGTGCGTGCTGGTATTTCCTCCATCAGGGCGTGGTCGATCCGTTGGGCGGTATTAACACCCTGTGGCCGCTGTTTGGCATCGCTAACCAGATGCTGGCGGGTATGGCGCTGATGCTTTGCGCCGTGGTACTGTTCAAAATGAAGCGTCAGCGTTATGCGTGGGTCGCGCTGGTGCCGACGGCCTGGCTGCTGATTTGTACGCTGACGGCGGGCTGGCAGAAAGCGTTTAGTCCGGATGCGAAAATCGGCTTCCTGGCCATTGCCAATAAGTTCCAGGCGATGATCGACAGCGGCAATATTCCGCCGCAGTACACCGAATCGCAACTCGCGCAGTTGGTATTCAATAACCGTCTGGATGCCGGGCTAACCATCTTCTTTATGGTGGTGGTCGTGGTGCTGGCGGTCTTCTCTATTAAGACGGCGCTGGCCGCTCTGAAGATTGATAAACCGACGGCGAATGAAACGCCGTATGAGCCGATGCCGGAAAATGTGGATGAGATCGTGACGCAGGCGAAAGGCGCGCACTAATCTTTTTACATCAATAGCCCTCTCCAGAATAAGGAGAGGGCATTTGGATGACAGGTGACAACGATGTTCGATACGCTTTCGAAAGCCGGAAAATATCTGGGACAGGCCGCAAAAATGATGATTGGCGTGCCAGACTACGACAACTATGTTGAGCATATGCGCATAACGCATCCGGATCAGACGCCGATGACCTATGAAGAATTTTTCCGCGAGCGGCAGGATGCGCGCTATGGTGGAAAAGGCGGCGCGCGTTGCTGCTGATGGTTGCCAGGCCTGATAAACGCAACGTCACCAGGCTATATTCTGAAAAATTCAACTTTTTCAAACGCCGCACGCAGGGTGTCTGGCGTTAACGTCACCGGTAAATAGTGGATGGATTCGACCGGGCGCAGGGTATGCGCGATGACCCTATCGATCTCGGCGGTGTTATGAATATCCACGTCCAGTTCGCTAAGCTTGGCCGGCAGATGAAATCGCCGGTACGCTGCAATCAATTGCGCCAGCACGTCATCTTGTCCCAGTAGCGCGCTTTGCACCAGAATGCCATAAGCCACTTTCGTTCCGTGCAGGAATTTTTCCGTTTGCGGCAGGACGGTCAGACCGTTGTGTACCGCATGGGCGGCGGCGACACGGGTATAGCGTTCCCCGAGGCCGCCGACCATACCGCCGCCAGCAATAATCGCATCCACCACGTCGCAAAATGCCTGGGTCAGCCGACGCTGCTGTTTATCCGCTAATGCTTGTTCGCTGCTGTCCAGCAGGAGATCGCGAATAGCGCACGCGCTGTTAATGCCCAGCCTTACGGTCAATGGCAATGTTTCAGGCTGCGGCGCAAGCACAACGGCTTCATACCATTTCGCCAGCGTATCGCCAATGCCAGCTAACAGATAGTCATCGGGCGCCTGCAGAATAATGCGCGGTTCGACCAGCACCAGAAAATTGGCATCATCAAAAATTTCGAACTGTAACGCCTGTCCCGCGTCGTTATACCAGACGGAAAGCGGTGTCCAGGCGGCGCAGGTCGCCGCGATGGTCGGGATAGCGACAAACGGCAGCGCCAGACGGCGGGCGAGCGCTTTGGCGGTATCGAGCAGCGCGCCGCCGCCGACGCCTATCACCACCTGACGATCGTCGTTGCAGGCGTGCGCCAGTTGGGCAACATGGCGTTCGCTACAATGGCCGGTAAACTGCAGATGTTTTGCGCCAGCACGTTCAAACGCTTCCGGCAGGTAAGGCCGGGCGGCGGCAATCGCGCGTTCGCCGTACACCCAAACGGCGTGGGAAAGCTGTTCCGGCGTGAAAAAGTCGGTCAGTCTTTCGAGGCTTCCTGCATGGGAAAAATAATTCGCCGGGCCGGTAACGACGCGGATCTCAGTGTGGTTCATGTTGTGTTGTCCTTAGGGTCTTCTCACCGTTGTTATTATATTTAGACATCTAAACGTCTTGATTGCCAAATACTAACACCCTGTGATAGTGTGTCAACAACCACATCACTGGCGGGTATGAAGATAATGAGAAATAACCCACTGATTCCAAAAAGCAAATTGCCAAATCTTGGTACCACGATTTTTACGCAAATGAGCGCGCTGGCGCAGAAACATCAGGCAATAAATTTATCGCAAGGCTTCCCTGATTTTGATGGTCCTCGTTATTTGCACGAGCGGTTGGCTTATCATGTCGCGCAGGGCGCGAATCAATATGCGCCGATGACGGGGGCGCAGGCGCTGCGGGAGGCCATTGCCGATAAAACGGCGGAAATATATGGTTATCGACCCGATGACGTCAGTGATATCACCGTCACAGCGGGCGCGACAGAAGCGCTGTATGCGGCGATTACCGCGCTGGTGCGGGCAGGGGATGAGGTTATCTGTTTCGATCCCAGTTACGACAGCTATGCCCCAGCCGTGGCGCTCTCCGGCGGCGTGTTAAAACGCATAGCGCTTACGCCGCCGCATTTTCGCGTCGACTGGCAGGCGTTTTCGGCGTTGCTTAGCGAGCGCACGCGACTGGTGATCCTCAATACGCCGCATAATCCCACCGCTACCGTCTGGCGCCAGGCGGATATCGAGGCGCTGTGGCAGGCTATCGGCGAGCGGGAAATTTATGTATTAAGCGATGAAGTGTACGAACATATTTGTTTTGCCGCCGAAGGTCATGCCAGCGTACTGGCGCACCCGCAGTTACGAGAGCGGGCGGTTGCCGTTTCATCGTTTGGTAAAACCTTTCATATGACGGGATGGAAGATTGGTTACTGCGTTGCGCCTGCGGCCATTAGCGCCGAAATACGCAAAGTTCATCAGTACCTGACGTTTTGCGTCAATACGCCGGCGCAACTGGCGCTGGCGGATATGCTGCGCGCCGCGCCGGAACACTATCGCGCGTTACCCGATTTTTACCGGAAAAAACGCGATGTGTTGGTTAACGCGCTGGCGCAAAGCCGATTAAAAGTGCTGCCCTGTGAAGGTACCTATTTTCTGTTAATCGATTACAGCGCTGTGTCGACGCTAAATGACGTTGAGTTTTGTCAGTGGCTAACCGAAGAAGTCGGTGTCGCCGCTATTCCGCTCTCTGTCTTTTGCGCCGCCCCTTTCCCGCATCAGCTTATACGTTTATGTTTCGCTAAACAGGAATCAACGCTGCTGGCCGCCGCAGAGCGCCTGTGTAAACTGTAGTTATTTAACCGTCCACGCTCTGGAGAATCGACGGTCTGCAAAAAGCTCCTGCAGGCCGTTGATCTGTTTCAGGCGCAGGACTTCATCGGCGTCCATACCTAACTCCTGGCCGATTTTGCTCTCGTCCCAGCCTAGCAGAGAAAGTTCGCGCACGATTTCTGACATGGCGTGGATCTGGTGGCGCCCGCGCGCGCGGTTATGCCGAATGGTTGCCGCCATGCGTTCGTGACGTTCTCTGTCCAGACACGTTATCGGCAGGTAGTCTTTCAGACGCCTTTTCAGGGCCGCTTTTCCTTTGCCCAGCTCATGACGGTGAAAACCGTCTACAATCTCGTACTCCTCCGTATTGGCCTTTACCACCACGATCGGCTGAGTAAACCCATCTTGTTCAATCGATTTAAGCAGCAGTTTTTTCTCCGGCGGCGCAACGTTATTCGGGTTGTAGTCATTAGGTGAAATATGATCGTTTTTCACCCACAGGACACAATCGACAGGCTCATCGCGAAAAGGACTAACGCTATGTATCGCCATTCTAAATTCATTAATGGCGGCGATCCTCTCCTCTTCAGGCAGTTCAGAGAGAAAGTGAATTATTTCGGTTGTGAGTCGGTGTTGCATAAGATCCCCCATTCCTGGCGTTTAGCTTTCATACGTTCGTTATAACGCTGGTAATTCTTAGGTTTTGTCGGACTGAATGACAGCGCCCGGCACCAGTAATCATTGTTCAGTAATACTTTGCAGATCCGTCGCCACGACGGAATATCGCGCGATCCGATATCGCCATGCTGCGTTTGTGGAATAGTGTTCATGCCTTTTTTCTTATACCACTGCAAATAAACGGCGATTTTATTACGGTAATGTTCGGCAGTGACTTCAGGCATACTGTGTAGCAGGAGCAGCGCGTACTCTTCCCAGTTAAGGTGATCGGGTTTTAAAATTTTCCGGTGGCCGTAAAAATGGCTGTCTTGTCCGGCGTATATTCCTCCGCTGAGTGCGCCGCTGACTCTGGCGCACATGGCCGCCCAGCGCTCAGGTTCGATAACATGATACAGCCATAACCCCTGTCGTTGTTCCGGGCCGAACGGTTCGCAAATACGCATGTAACGGGGCGGCACTCCAGCCTGATACATCAAATTATACAAAGGGTTACATGGTTTACCTGTTTTGGCGAACCAGGTCCAGATATCTGCGGTTTTCCAGTCATAGATGGGATAGATATACCAGGTGTGCCCTTTAGGGGCTAACGTGGTCCAGGGCTTATCGTCGGCAAAGCGCAGCTTATGCGAGTTAGCGATAGCGGCAAATCGGTTATAGGATTCGTCGGAACGAATACCGACCAGCATAGCGGCAGGACGTTTTTCTGAAAACCAGTCGGCAAAATCGCGAACGAACTGTTCAAAGGTCATGCCGTGTTGATAAAAGGAAAAAAAGGCCGGATCGGTAATCGCATCTTCTGGCGGTTGTCGTACCCAGTCGGTACCCGGCTGCCAACACTGCCACTCCGGCTGGTATTGTGAAAGGGAATTTTGTGTGGTTAAGGGTAATGCGACCCAATAAAAACGCTCAATAACGTCCGCGTAGTATTCACGTAACGATTCAATATAGACGATGGTACAGGAGAATTGCGCTTCCCAGTCAATGAAGAGAACATGGATCTTTTTATTCATTTTGCGCGCCAACGTTGCCGTCAGGTGCAACATAAGTCCTGAATCTTTACCACCAGAAAATGAGACGCAGACCCGGGGTAAGGTTTCCAGGGTCCACATTATACGCTCTTGAGCCGCTTCCAGAACATTTTGCTCGAGCGGAACTTTATAAACCGACATCTCTGGATAGTCTCCGATGTGTTAACTTCAGTATATTCGAAATAATTAACATAAAGGATAAGCAGATTAGATGAACTTGCAATGCTTTATTATATTTGTAAAATAAATATATTCCATAAACATATACATTAAATTTATATTAATATCCGTTATCTGACCTTCTTATTAATGTTTTTTTGTGATGTGCTCAATGAGCTCAGCAAATCCGCTATTATTCAGCGAAGCCCTATTATACATAAGATAGAATTGTATGGGAGCAATGGTAAAAGGTATGGTGACTTTTTTAAGTTTGATAGAGGAAGAGTAATAGTCAAAAAATGTTTGTGGTAAAAAACCAATAAGCTCCGTGGAGCTGATAGAGTTGGCGATGGTCATCAGCGATTTGCTTCTGAAACCAATTATTCTTTCCCCCAGCACATCATCCATAAGTGAATGATATTCTTTCATACCGGTTGCCCGGGAGACGAGTTGCGTAAATGACTCTTGTAGAATTTCGTCGATAGTGGCGGTGTCGCCTAGTCGGGGATGGTTTTCACTGCAAACCAGGATGCATTCTAGCCTATTAAAGTGAGTACAAACAATAGAACGATTATTCAGTGGGGCCATTGAAACCACAATATCTGCTTTGCGGTAGGCAAGCAGATCTTCAGGCAGTTCGTCAGTGGTCAAAATGTCGTGATGTTCAATTTCAACCTGTGGATCTTTGCGGATATATTTAACTAATTTCATCACATATTGGGTGATCAACAGCTGTGGGCTGTAGATAATAAATTTTTTCTTCAGGCTGGACTGATTCATTATATTAATAGTTTGTTCCAGGCTGTTAAGATTATTTTCTAAATGATAATGTAAATTAATGCCTGTTACGGTAGGCGTAATTCCTTTGCCTGAACGAATAAATAGAGGGTCGTTGAATTGCGTGCGCAGGCGTTGCAATGACTGGCTTACGGCAGAAGGTGTAATATAGAGTGTTTCTGCTGCTTTGCTAATGCTTAAATGTTGATAGATACATTCAAATATAACCAACAGGTTAAGATCAAATTTTTTAAGGTCGTAAAGGTTAGCCATAGTATGTTCCCGGCATTATCATGGTATCTTCCATGATTATGACTTAATCTCAATAATTTACCAGAGTTATGTTTATTAAACTTAATGTAGAGTTTATTTAAACTAAAATACCACAGTTATGAATATTTTAGCGAGTAAATAATTACAGTAAAGGCGGACATAACGTACACTTTTATAACCACGCCGTTAGTCTAAAAAGGCTGTGTCGGATGACATGCTGGTCTGGCGTTGCGTTAATGCCAGTCAGAGGTTGGCCCGACAAACGTAGCGCTATCGGGCGTGGTACGGTTAAGCTCCAGCTTTGCTAATTTCTGCGTTAAGGCTGCCCCATCATGGCGTCCAGTTGCGCTTTTTCCGGTAAACCCACAACCTGTTGCAAAATCTTATCTTTATTCATGTAATAAATTGCTGGCGTCGCGTTAGCGCCAAGATCGTCCATTAGCTGCTGATTCTGATTAATGACTTTCATCTGAGCCGGGGGGATGGACGCCGGAACCTCCAGCTTCATCTTTCCTGCGGAGGCTTCATAGTCATGCCAGGTTTTCGCCGGGTCTTTCGCGGCTAAAATCGCTGCGGCTGTGGCCGGGCTTTCCGGTTTAATCACGCCGACCAGTAATGTGCGTAATTGTACCTTGCCGGATTCGACCCACGGACGAGCTTGTTGCCAAAACTGCTTACAATAGGGGCAGAAAGGGTCGGCGAAGACATACAGCACCACCGGCGCGTCTTTTTTACCGTCGAGTATCCATGACGCTTTTTCCATTTTCTGCCACATTTCACGTCCGGCCGGCGCATAGATCTCTTTTTCTATCAGGGCGTTGCTAAGATTTTCGCCTTTTTCATTATACATATAGCCGGAAATCGCGTGTTTACCGTCCGGCGTCAGGTAAATCGTGACGCCCATATCCTGATACTTTCCGAGATAGCCCTTCATGCCCCCCGGCGCCTCGAAGGATTTCAGGATAGTTATACCCTGTTTTTCAATGGCTTTAACCGGCGCAGGCAGTTCTTCCGCGTGGGCGAGAATGGGCAGCATAGCAAGCAGCAATGTACGTTTAATCATATTTTTTCCTTTTAATATCAAAGCGAAAAGAGTATTAATGATGATGCCTATCACAGACATAGGTAAGAGCTGGCGTGCCAGGATTGCCCTTTCTGTGCTGGGGTGATGTAATCCTTTTCGCTGTTACAGCCTTTGTTAAGGTAATGTAGAGCGCAACACTTAGCCAGCATATACGCTATGGATTTCGAGTTGCAGACAATACGTCTGTAATTTGCAAGACGAGTCGTACTGGCTCTGAAGTTACCTACGGGTAGTTCAGGTAATGGGGCCGCCTGTCAGGCGGCCTTTTTACTTTAGATGGCTGACAGGGCGCAGTGTTCACAATGTCGCCCGAATCGGGTTGTTAGTTAACGCTTATTGATTTGATAATGGAAACGCATTAGCCGAATCAGCAAAATTTCGTTAACTTACTCCTCAACGAAAACACGGAGGAAGTATAGATGTCCTTAATTAACACCAAAATCAAACCTTTCAAAAACCAGGCGTTCAAAAACGGTGAATTCATTGAAGTCACCGAGAAAGATACCGAAGGCCGCTGGAGCGTCTTCTTCTTCTACCCGGCCGATTTTACCTTTGTTTGCCCGACTGAACTGGGTGACGTTGCCGACCATTACGAAGAACTGCAGAAGCTGGGCGTAGACGTTTATTCCGTCTCAACCGATACTCACTTCACGCACAAAGCATGGCACAGCAGCTCTGAAACTATCGCAAAAATCAAATATGCGATGATCGGCGACCCGACTGGCGCCCTGACCCGTAACTTCGACAACATGCGTGAAGATGAAGGTCTGGCAGACCGTGCGACCTTTGTTGTTGACCCGCAGGGTATCATCCAGGCGATCGAAGTTACCGCTGAAGGTATCGGCCGTGACGCGTCTGACCTGCTGCGTAAAATTAAAGCAGCACAGTACGTTGCCGCTCACCCAGGCGAAGTATGCCCGGCGAAATGGAAAGAAGGCGAAGCGACTCTGGCTCCATCTTTAGACCTGGTCGGTAAAATCTAAATTTCCGTCGTCTTTCACGCCATAGCTGCGTTGGCGTCGCCTGCTCACCCCGGTCACTTACTTCAGTAAGCTCCCGGGGATTCTCAGGCTAGCCGCCTTACTCTGACGTGAAATACTTTGGAAATTGTTTCAGTCATGGGCGCACCCGCGCCCGTTTCATTTCAGCACCATGACGCAAGTTGCATTAATGCAGTCCCGCGAAGTCGGCTTGCATGATGATGTTTTCAGAGAGGGAAGAAGAATGCTCGACACAAATATGAAAACCCAGCTCAGGGCTTACCTTGAGAAACTGACCAAACCTGTTGAGCTGATTGCCACGCTGGATGACAGCGCTAAATCGGCGGAAATCAAGGAACTGCTGGCTGAAATCGCCGAGCTGTCCGACAAAGTCACGTTTAAAGAAGACAATACTCTGCCGGTGCGCAAGCCGTCTTTCCTGATTACGAATCCAGGTTCTCAGCAAGGGCCGCGCTTTGCCGGTTCTCCGCTGGGCCACGAATTTACCTCGCTGGTTTTGGCGCTGCTGTGGACCGGCGGTCATCCGTCAAAAGAAGCGCAGTCGCTGCTGGCGCAGATTCGCGATATTGACGGCGATTTTGAATTCGAAACTTATTATTCACTCTCCTGCCATAACTGCCCGGACGTAGTGCAGGCGCTGAACCTGATGGCGGTGCTGAACCCGCGTATTAAACATACGGCAATTGATGGCGGCACCTTCCAGAACGAAATCACCGAACGTAACGTGATGGGTGTTCCGGCGGTATTTGTTAACGGTAAAGAGTTCGGCCAGGGACGTATGACTCTGACCGAGATTGTCGCCAAAGTGGATACTGGCGCAGAAAAACGCGCGGCGGAAGCGCTGAACAAACGCGATGCGTATGACGTGCTGATTGTCGGCTCCGGCCCGGCGGGCGCGGCGGCGGCGGTCTACTCGGCGCGCAAAGGCATCCGTACCGGTCTGATGGGCGAGCGCTTCGGCGGTCAGGTGCTGGATACCGTGGATATCGAAAACTATATCTCGGTGCCGAAAACCGAAGGCCAGAAACTGGCGGGCGCGCTGAAAGCGCATGTCAGCGATTACGACGTTGACGTTATCGACAGCCAGAGCGCAAGTAAACTGGTTCCGGCCGCGACAGAAGGTGGCCTGCATCAGATTGAAACGGCGTCCGGCGCAGTATTGAAAGCGCGCAGTATCATCATCGCCACCGGCGCGAAATGGCGCAATATGAATGTGCCGGGCGAGGATCAGTATCGCACCAAAGGCGTCACCTATTGCCCGCACTGCGACGGTCCGTTATTTAAAGGGAAGCGTGTGGCGGTCATCGGCGGCGGCAACTCTGGCGTTGAAGCGGCTATCGATCTGGCAGGTATTGTAGAACATGTTACGTTGCTGGAGTTCGCGCCGGAGATGAAGGCGGATCAGGTGCTACAGGACAAAGTGCGTAGTCTGAAAAATGTCGATATCATTTTGAATGCGCAAACGACAGAAGTGAAGGGCGACGGTTCGAAAGTGGTGGGACTGGAGTATCGTGACCGTGTCAGCGGCGATATTCATAGCGTCGCGCTGGCAGGGATTTTTGTGCAGATTGGTCTGTTGCCGAATACCCACTGGCTGGAAGGCGCGCTTGAGCGTAACCGCATGGGCGAGATCATTATTGACGCCAAATGTGAAACCAGCGTTAAGGGCATCTTCGCCGCAGGCGATTGCACCACCGTTCCTTACAAACAGATTATCATCGCCACAGGCGAAGGGGCGAAAGCCTCGTTGAGCGCCTTTGATTATCTGATTCGCACCAAAATCGCATAAAAAGAAGTAAGCACACCTGCAAGGCCAGTTAACTGGCCATCGTAAATGGCCCGATAGTGTAAGCTATTCGGGCCTGCGGTGTTTATGCCTGGGGAACGCCACCGGGTAAAACACCTTCTTCATTATCAATACTCTGAAACCGTCTGTTAATAACAGACGGTTTTTTATTTCAACGGTCTTCTGTTTTTAAACTTTGAAACAATAAAAAAGCCTTCTACGGATTTAACTGGAATTTTTCTGTTTTTTTATCAAAGAAAGATTAAGCGCTTCCGCTAACATGCCCATTCTTTTTTCTTGATTTATATTGCATTTGTATGTGAGGTTATTTATTCATGGATTCAATCTATGAATCACTGACGGAATTAGAAAAAACAGGGCTTACATTGCGTGATTTTTTTAATTCTCATGATAGTCATTCACTGAAATCTGCCTACGTGAGATTAAATCCCTCTGCTGCGGTAAACCTTACCGACCGGGCGTGGCTGGAAGCGGAGTATGACTTTAATGCGCTATTCGTCGGTCCTGGCAAGCTGCTGGCTGCGCCTTTCGCTTCAGTGTATCTGGAGGACGATGCGCTGGTGATGGGAAAGGCGACGCTGGAGATACGGGAGTTTATGGCAGCGTTGGGATTATCGGTTAATCAGGAGAGCAATATCCCTGACGATCATATTTCCTGCGTGCTGGAATTGACCACACTATTACTGGCTAATACCCGGCAAACGTCACCATACCGCTCTACTCTCACTCAATATATCAATAACTATTTAACAAAGTGGGTGCCATTATATATCGAAAAAATAAAAACTCATGCACAAACGACCACGTTATATACGGTGGCGGACATCTTATTTTATTGGCTTGATGAATTAAAACGAGAGTATCAATATGAGTAATGAGACGGGACATCTGAACAGACGTTCTTTTTTAAAGGGGATAGTGGCACTGGGCACCGTTGCGGCTTTACCCGGAGGATTACTGACCTCCCGATGCGCGCTTGCGCAGCCGCCTGTTCCCTTTAACCCTAAAACGTACAAAATTTATCGTAACGCGTGTCCGCGTAACTGCTATGACACCTGTAGCCTCAAGACGTGGGTAAAGGACGGAGTCATTACTTTCGTGGAAGGCGCGCCGGAATCAACATTTACTCACGGTACCCCTTGCGTCAAAGGGTTAAGCTATCCGCGCCGGGTTTATAGCCCCGATCGTATTAAATATCCCATGGCGTAGGACGTTCGCGGTAGCGGCAACTGGCGTCGCATCTCATGGGAAGAGGCGATGCAGCGCATTGCCGCCAAAATGCTGGAGATTAAGAAAAAAGACGGTTCTATGCTCGGTCTGGCGCTGACCAAATATTCCGGTAAGTTTGGCGTGCTGAACTATGCCGTTGAAGGGATGATGTCCTCGCTTGGCTACACCACCCGTTTTGCCGGTACGCCGTGCTGGCCTGCCGGCATCGACGCGCAAAACTACGACATGGGCGACATGTGGTGTAACGACCCGGAAGATATGGTGAAAGCGAAATACATCATTATCTGGGGCGCCAACCCGGCCTGGTGCTCAATGCACAGCATGAAGTACATCTATCAGGCGCGCGAGAAAGGGGCGAAGGTCGTGGTTATCGACCCGCTGCTGTCGCAGACTGCCGCCAAAGCCGATCTCTACCTGCGCGTGCGGCCTGGCTCAGACGGCGCGCTGGCGCTGGGAATGGCGCGTCATCTGGTGGATAAAGGCCTGGTGGATCAGAATTTTGTCAACAACGATGCTCACGGCTATCCGGAATTTGAAGCCTATCTGCGCAATAACGTCACCGTGGAATGGGCATCAGAAATCTGCGGCCTGTCTGCGGATGTCATTCGCCAGCTGGCGGAAGAGTTTACGGCGGTTAAGCCGGCCACGGTCTGGATTGGTTACGGGATGCAGCGTCATGTCAACGGCGGCGCCAACGTTCGCGCTATCGATGCCTTTGTCGCTATGTCCGGCAACATCGGTGTCGAAGGCGGCGGCGCGCGTTATGGCCATCTGCATACCTGGGGCTTTAACTATAACGCCATGCTGCAGAAGCCGCCGGAGGGCGCTATTGGTATACCGGGAGCGGCGGGCACCACCAGTGAATTCGGGGCTGCCGCTGGCAGCGACGCCGTGCAGTACTCCGATCGCTCCCTGAATATTAACCAGACGGCGCAGGGGATTCTGGAGGCCAACGATCCGCCGGTTCGTATGCTGTGGGTCGCCTGTAAAAACCCGTTTGCCCAGGATTTCGATCGCAGCAAGATGAAAAAAGCGTTTGAAAAACTGGAAATGGTGGTCTGCGCCGATCAGTTCTTCAACGAAACGGTGCAACACGCTGATATCGTGCTGCCCGTTACCACCGCGTTTGAAGAGTGGAACGTGGATGCTTCTTACTGGCACTACTGGCTTTCCATTAATCAGCCGGCGATTAAGCCGATGTATGAAGCAAAATGCGACCTTGAAATCGCTACCATGCTGTCGCGCACCATTAATAAGATGGCGCCGGGTTCCTGTACCTTCCCGCAAGAGTTCGATCACAAGCGCTGGCTGGATCAGGAGTTCAACGACGGTATGGCGAAAATGTTTGGCATCTCTTCCTGGGACGATCTGCTGGACGGGCCGAAAAAAGCGATCCTGCCAAGTTCTGCCGCCTGGTACGATCGCAAGTTCAAAACGCCGTCAGGCAAGTATGAATTTAAATCTGAACTGGCGGAGAAAAACGGCCACACCGCGCTGCCGGAATACAAACCGGAAGCCGAGAGCAAACTGCCTTTCCATCTGTTTACGCCGCACGTGCAGTTTGGCCTGCACTCGCAGTTTATCAACCTGGACTGGATGCAGGTGTTCTACCCGGAACCGTTCGTTTATATCCATCCTTCTTCCGCGAAGAAAAAGGGCATCAGAGAGAACGATCTGGTCAAAGTTTTCAATGGCACCGGTGAAGTTGAGCTGCGGGCAAAAGTCACCACCAACGTGCCGGAAGATTTTCTGGTGATGTATGAAGCGTGGTTCCCGAAACGGCAGTACAACGTGCAAAACGTCGTGGCCGATACGCCTGCTGATATGGGGCTGATGAAAACTGGCGCGCCGGGCGCCGCTATCCACAGTCAGTTTGCTGACGTTGTATTGATCGGTAAAGGGGAATCCGTAGCATGAGACGTGCGTTTTTAGTGAATAGCGATAAGTGCATCGGCTGCCGCGGCTGTGCTATGGCGTGTAAAAGCTTTAACCAACTGGAGCCGGATCGCTTCTGGCGCTACGTTTATCCGTTGGATAAAGACATCTATCCACATGAAGAGCGGGCGTTTTACTCGCTGGCCTGTAGCCACTGCGAACATCCGGCCTGCGTCGCCGCCTGTCCGGTCGAAGCCTATACCAAACGTGAAGATGGCGTGGTGGTGCATAACCCTGAGCGCTGCATCGGCTGTAAAAACTGTATTCGTAACTGTCCTTATGGCGCGCCGCGTTTTAATGAAGAGACGCGTAAAGCGGAAAAATGCAGTATGTGCTACGAGCGTCTTGATATCGGTATGAATCCGGCGTGCGTAAACGCCTGTCCGGTGGGCGCCTTGTCGATTATCGATTTGGATGCCGATCCTGTGCCCGATAATGCGGTGCAGTATCCGCCAGGGTTCCCGCATATGCCACAGCTTAATCCAGGAACGCGCTTTATTCTGGCGCGCCAGCCTAAGCAGCCGGAGGACAAGTAATGGAAAAATATGAACTGCCGCTGGTGTTTTTTACGGTATTAAGCCAGATGTCTGTCGGGATGGCTTTGGTACTGACATGGCGTACGCTGCGTGGTGAAGTGGAAGGCCAGCGTTTCTATTGGTTGGCCATCGGGCTGGTGCTGGCACTGGCGTCTATTGCCGCGATTCTGCATCTGGCGCATCCCGATCGCGCTTATAATGCGCTGATTAACCTGCGACATGCCTGGTTAAGTCGGGAAATCCTTGGCGCCACGTTGTTTGGCGCAGCGGTCGGCGTAACGTTCCTGGCAAAGGGACATAAAGCGATGGCTCTTATCGCCTCCGTGTTCGGCGTGTTACTGGTGGCGGTGCAGGGAATGACCTACGCCGCGCCAGCGATGGTGGCTATCGCTAATGGATTTACCATGCTGTTATTTTTTATTACGGTATGGGTCATGGGTTGCGCGGCGATTCCGCTGTTAAAACTCAGGCCTGCCGTTCCTGCGTTACGCCAGGGAGTTGTGGTGTGTATCGCGGTACTTATCGCGGCGCCGCTGGTGTGGTTAAGCGGGGGAACGGTCATGCAGATGACGGCGCGTTCATGGCTGGCTTCACCGTTTTATCTGGCAAGCCTGGTCTGCCTTGCGCTCGCTTTTGTCGCCAGCCGTCACGGTGATTCGCGCCCGAAACTCCTGTTCGTCTTGTTATTCGTCGGCGTATTTCTGAGTCGGCTAGTCTTTTTTGGCGACACGGTGAGTACTATTGTGAATATCGGGCATTTGTACTAACGATGATGTAGTAAAAAGCCCTGCCAGGCGTGACCTGGCAGGGCGTGTCAGTTTTTAGCCACCAGGGTTAACGCACAACCAATACCGGCAGCGTCGCATGGCGCACCACGCTTGAGGCGTTAGACCCCAACAGGTGTGTCGTGATGGACGGATTACGCGAACCGATTACCACGACATCCGCATCCAGTTCTTCGCCCATCTCATTGACGACATCGCGCACGCTACCAAAGCGAACATGCGTTTTAATTCGTGAAGGATCGATACTGAAGTGTCCCACCATCGTTTGCAGACGCGTTTCCGCCTCATGCTGTAAATGTTCTTCAAAGCGACGCACGTCGGCGGCAAAGCGGTGCAGACTCATGCTCGCGGACCCAGGCAGTACATGCAACAGATGAATGACGCCATCCTGTTGCGCCAGAAACTCAGCGTGGCGAATGGCTTTATCGCTAAGTTCCATTTCAAAAACATCAACCGGCATAATGATTGTCTTATACATACCCGTTACTCCCTGTTAATCAATACTGAATTTATTCAAGCATATAATAATGTTTCTTTCTGCTATTTGTCTGGCAATTTTAAATATTGCGACAACCTGACGTTAAAAAAGTCGTGTATTTTCCAGGAAAAATCCTAAAGCCGCCTGTTTTTCCGGCAGTCTCTCCGGGATAGCTACCCTTTTATAGTCGAACGCAATATTCACCGTTACCCCGGAGGCTGCATGAAAGCATTGACGTATCACGGTCCACATCACGTAAAGGTTGAAAACGTACCCGATCCCGGCATTGAGCAGCCTGACGATATCATTTTGCGTGTTACCGCCACCGCGATTTGCGGATCTGATTTGCATCTCTATCGCGGCAAGATCCCACAGGTAAAACATGGTGATATTTTTGGCCATGAATTTATGGGCGAGGTGGTGGAAACCGGACATGATGTGAAGAATATTCGGAAAGGGGATCGGGTCGTTATCCCGTTTGTCATTGCCTGTGGTGACTGTTTTTTCTGTCGGCTACAGCAATATTCAGCGTGTGAAAACACTAACGACGGACACGGCGCGGCGATGAATAAAAAACAGATCCCGCCACCGGCGGCGCTGTTTGGGTATAGCCATCTGTATGGCGGCGTTCCCGGCGGACAGGCCGAATATGTTCGCGTGCCAAAAGGTAATGTTGGTCCATTTAAGGTGCCGCCGCTGTTATCTGACGATAAGGCGCTGTTTCTTTCTGATATTTTGCCTACCGCCTGGCAGGCGGCAAAAAATGCCCAGATTCAGCAAGGTTCCAGCGTGGCGGTTTTTGGCGCAGGGCCGGTAGGATTACTGACTATCGCCTGTGCGCGACTGCTGGGCGCGGAGCAGATCTTCGTCGTTGATCACCACGCCTGGCGCCTGCGTTTCGCCGAAGAACGTTACGGCGCGATACCGATCAACTTCGATGATGAGAACGATCCGGCGGAAAAAATCATCGAGCAGACGGCAGGACACCGCGGCGTGGACGCGGTAATTGATGCCGTAGGCTTTGAAGCGAAAGGCAGCTTGACGGAGACGGTGCTGACGAACCTTAAACTGGAAGGCAGCAGCGGCAAAGCGCTGCGACAATGTATCGCGGCGGTCAGACGCGGCGGCGTGGTCAGCGTGCCCGGCGTGTATGCCGGTTTTATTCACGGCTTTTTATTCGGCGACGCCTTTGATAAGGGGCTAACTTTTAAAATGGGTCAAACCCATGTTCACGCGTGGCTGGGGGAATTATTACCGCTTATTGAAAAAGGGTTGCTGAAGCCGGAGGAGATTGTCACGCACTATATGCCGTTTGAAGAGGCGGCGCGCGGCTACGAAATTTTCGAAAAACGCGAAGAAGAGTGCCGGAAGGTCATTCTGGTGCCGGGAGCGACGTCGGCACAAGCGGCGCAGAAACAGGCGACGGGAGTAGTCAACCCGATGCCAGGCGGCGTTGTCTGAAGCAGGCAGAAATGAAAGGGCTAACGGAAAGAGGATGCGCAGGCATCCTCTGTGTAAACGCATTAACGCTTATGCAGATGGTTTAACGCAGGAAGTCGCCCGCGGCTTCAGGCTGATATTCGAGTTCCAGCACTTCGAGATGGGTGGAGGCGCCGCCCGGCAGTTCCCAGTGAATGGTGTCGCCGACGCGCAGTCCCAGCAACGCCGCGCCGACGGGCGCCATTACCGAAAGCTGGGTACTGCTGTCCGTCATATTGGCGGGGTACACCAGCGTCCGCACGCGTGTTTCACCATCGCTCAAATTGCGGAATTTAACGCGGCTGTTCATGGTGACGACATCGTTCGGCATCTCTTGTGGCGAACACATTTGCGCGCGATCCAGTTCGGCGTTGAGCGCGTCGGCAATCGGCAGATCCGCATACGCAGGCTGTTCCAGAAGACGATCAATACGTTCGGCGTCAAGGTCGTTAATGATAATAGTGGGTCTGGACATTTCTTACTCCATGTCATCGATACTGCGAGTAGTGCAGGTAAATGGTCCCAAAAGAAAACCCTCACCGTCTGGCGGCGAGGGTTTAACTCTCATGATGATACTGAGACTTACCCCGTCTTTGAAGTGATTTAGTTCACATTCGGGTAAATCCTCAAACGTCATAGCCCTGAGTGAATTTTAGTCTACATTCGGGCGTGTTCTCAAATGTGGCTACGGTTTTAAACCTCTGCTTCGTCAATAACCGGCTTTATCGATAATAAACTGTTTCCCGCAGTTGCCGGGATGCGGCTGCGGCAGGAATGAGGCAGAGGAGAGCGGCGCGTTAATCATCGACGCCTTTAATGAAAACTGAATCTCTGTTAAATAGGCGGGATTGCCATGGCAGTTTACTTTAACGGCTTTGACATTATCCTGGCCCCACATTTGTGCGACGACGCTATCAAACTCAGCGCGGCTAACGGTTTTGCCGTAATTATCCGTCAGAAACTGCCCCAGTGCGCTGTCTTTTATCGCCTTATCCAGCCGTATCATGGTGCCGAAATAGGCATTGGAATCAAACCCGAAACAGGCGCCATGTTTGGCATATTCGTAGCGCTCCAGACAGGAATTCCCCCCCCCCGCCGGGCATCACTTCCTTAAGCGCTGCCGCGATGTCAGGCGAAAGTCCGGGGGCGGAGGCTGAGCATTTCCGGCTGGCCTTGACTTCAGGCAGATTCGGGATTGGCCGCGTCGCACAACCAAAGCGCTGCCAGCGTCTCTGGCCAACACCGCGTGCGGCGATAGATTTGGGTAATCCTGGCCACAGGCCGTGGACGGTCAGAAAGTCTGCTTTGTTGGCTGGCTCTTTTTGCAGACGGCACTCATCGGGCTCCCGATGGTGGCGTTCATGCTGGCTTTGACAAAAACCGGTTTGCTAGGAAAGCGCCAGCACATAGTCAGTGAAATCACCGTACTGTTGCGCCTGAAGTTCGTCGGCGTTGGCGGCAAAAATCGGGGTTAAGAGGGCAGCCAGCAGCGGACTGTAATGCCATATTGTGTTCATGATGAATTCGATAATTTATACACATTATGAATGTTACCCATTTAATCATAAAAAATGCCGCTCAGGTGAACCTGAACGGCATCATTTTTAACCTGCGTTGGCGTAATGTTTAATTCCACATTGCCAGAATCGGCCAGCCCACCAGCAACAGCATCGCGATATAGATAACGCCAAAGATTGCGCCAAGCCGCCAGTAGTCTCTGGATTTCACGTAACCGCAGCCGTAGATAATCACACCAGGGCCGGTGGCATACGGCGTCAGACAGCCCATTATACCGATAGACAGCACCAGCAGAATACACAGTTGTTCCATCGGAACGCCCGGAATGCCTTTACCCACCGCCAGAATGACCGGCAGCATGGTCGCGGTGTGAGCGGAAAGACTGGCGAACAGATAGTGCGCGAAATAGAACACCAGTACCAGTACAATCACGGTTGCATCCGGCGAGAAACCTTCCAGATGCGTACTCATGGTATTGGCGAACCAGTCAATAAAGCCGGAGCGGGTTAAGCCATTGGCCATGACCACCAGCGTAGCGAGGTTCACCAGGGTGTTCCAGGCGCTGTTGTAGCGCGTAATGTCTTTCCACGGCACAACATGCAGCGCCAGCATCAGCGAGACGGCCAGCAGACCCACGGCAGTGGCGTTGATGATTTTTCCACCAAAAACCCACAATCCTAAGCTAAGCAGCACCAGGCCAATCAGCGTCCACTCTTTGCGGGACAGACGCCCCATGTTTTTTAACTCGCCGCCAGCCCAGGCCGCGACTTCCGCACTGTGGGTCACTTCAGGTTTATAAAGCACATAGGAGAGCCACGGCGCAACGATCAGTAAAATAATCCCTACCGGCAGAAAGCTGAGAAACCACTGCAGCCAGCTAATCTGGACCCCGGCGATCTTGCTGACGAACTCCAGACCTAACACGTTTGGCGCCGCGCCAGTGACAAACATCGAAGAGCTCAGGCTGGTACTGATCACCATCATCCACATCAAATAACCGCCGATGCGGCGTGCGGAAGGATCGTTTGGAAACGATTTAAACAGTGGCGGCAGGTTCTTGATGACCGGGAAGACAGTCCCGCCGGTACGAGCCGTATTGGAGGGAGTAAACGGCGCCAGCAAAATATCGATAATGACAATCGCATAGCCGAGCGTCAGCGTGCGTTTACCCATGAATTTTACCAGAAACAGCGCAATGCGGCGCCCCAGCCCGGTCACTTCGTAGCCCAGCGCGAAAATAAACGCGCCGAAAACCAGCCAGACCGTGGTGCTGGAGAAACCGGCAAGCCCCCATTTCAGCGCCTGTTTACTGGCTTTAAACGCCGGATCGGCCAGTTCTGAAGCGTCAAATAGCAGGTAATTGCTGCCGATAACGCAAATGGTTACGGCGATAAAACTGATCGCTGTCGCCGGGATCGGCTCCAGGATCATACCGACAATCATCGCGACGAAAACCGCAAAATAGTGCCAGGCCTGCGGCGGCATACCATCTGGAACAGGAATTAGCAACATGACGCCCATCACCACTAATGGGGCCAACAACTTCCATATATTATCTTTGGATAAAGACATAAATGACTCTCCGGAAAGGATATTTTCTATAATTGTGTTAATGATTAACTTGCGAAATTTGCGCTAAAAACCAGGTCACGATCAGCAGATCGGCGCTACCGCCTGGGCTGAGATTGCGTTCAATGCATTGCTGATCGAACCGGTGGAGATAAACGAGATCGTCAGGCGTCCGTATGCCGCCCTGATGTAATAAGACCGCCGCCTGCTGCTGTAACCAGCGCAGACCGTCCGCCCCGCCGCGCGACGCGACGTTGGTATCGCCGTTAAGTGACATCAGCAGCAGTAAGGTATCAAGCAGCGCCAGTTCGGGATCGCGCCCCTGCGCCAGCAATGCGCGGTAGTGCGGCAACGCGTGGCGGATGACCAGCGGATAGCCCGCTTCCGCTTCACCGCGCGCGCCGGTTAATCCCAGTTGCTGATACAGCCGCTGGCCTGCGGTGAGCTGTAGGTTGTTCTGGCGCAGTTCGCGCGTGGTCAGGCCGCGGCAAAAATCGGCGGCGGTAGCGCAGAGTGTTTCTGCGGTGATCGGCTGGCGTAGCTGATACAGGCGGCCAATGGCGGCGCACAGTAACCCCGGCGAGAAAATGCTGCCTTTATGGGTATTGACGCCCGCCGTTGCGCGAAACATCGCTGCTTCACAGGCCATCCCCAATGGACGCAGGCCCGCCAGAACTGACTCTGGCGGCAGGCGCGTGCAGCTGGCGCCATATTCCATAAAGCGCGGCAGCCAGTGTCGAATCGCCTCCGCGCTGCGGTGAAAATCCGCCAGCGCCATATCTTTGTGCGCGCCGCAGTTTAGTCGGTCTACCAGACCGGGTTTTGGCGATAAATTTACCTCGGTCAGCATGGCGCGCCAGGCCAAATCGGCCCAGGCGTCATACAGCGACTGAGGCTGAATGGAGGCGTTAGTCGGGTTGGCAGGAATCGGCATCATGCAGCAGCGCCTCCATATGAATCAGTAAATCAGTCAGCGCGTGGGTTTTACCCCGCGCGCATTCAGCCGCGCTTTGCCCGCACAGCAGACAGCGGCGAGCGGGAAGCGCGAAATGGCGGCGGGAGAGTATTTCGCCTTCCGCCGTCAGGACATCGATATCCCACAGGCGCCCCAGTGGATAACGCTGTTCAAGTGCGATGGTCGCCTGTTTGAGCGCCTGAGCGGGCGCGTCAATCGCCAGCAGCCCTTCCGGCCCGCTGGCGGAAACCAGTGTAGCCTGCTCCCGGATAGTCCAGCCATACTCTTCTGCCAGCGTGTGCAGGGCAGCCACGCCGTGATTAAAGATCCGGCGGGTTAACGCGCTGTCTTTCATCGGGCCTGGCGCTACCACGGTAAAGGAGACCAGCGGAGTAGCGTGACGCGTTAGCCAGGCGCGCTGTCTTGCTTGTCTCTCATCCCGGCTGGCGAGCAGCTCAGGAATAGAAACGTCGTGACAGGTGGCGAGTTCAGGAAACAGGCGCATGGCTTATTCCTTCACTTGATGCACCACATCGATCACTGAACCGTCGCGATAACGCACGACAGCAATCACGCGGTCGGTGAATTCGATAGGGCGGGGCTGACCGGTAAGCAGTTGCGCGCGTTCGCGCAGCCACTCAATCGATACCACTTTCATTCCCGCTGCTTTCAGGCGTTCAGCCAGCTCCGGACGCGCCGGATTGACGGCGATACCGTGATCGGTGACCAGAATGTCGACGCTGGAGCCCGGTGTGACGCAGGTGGTGACGTTATCAACCAGCGTTGGGATGCGACCGCGTACCAGCGGCGCGACGATGATGGACAGCGCCGCCGCGACGGCGGTATCGCAGTGACCGCCGGACGCGCCGCGTAGAACGCCGTCGGAGCCGGTCAGCACGTTAACATTGAAGTGGGTGTCTACTTCCAGCGCGCTCAGCACCACCACGTCCAGACGGTCGACGGAAGCACCTTTAGAGCCCCAGTTGGCGTACTGGTTAGCGCTGATTTCGATATGGTTCGGGTTGCGGGCCAAAGATTGCGCAGCGTTACGATCGAAGCTCTGCACGTCAAGCAGTTTGCGGATTAAGCCCTTTTCATGCAGGTCGACCATGGTGGCGGTGATACCGCCCAGCGCGAAATTAGCCACAATGTTGCGGCTACGCATTTTGTCTTCCAGGAAGCGGGTGACCGCCAGCGATGCGCCGCCGGTGCCGGTTTGCAGGGAGAAACCTTCGTTGAAGTAGCCGGAGTGAGCAATGACTTCCGCCGCGCTGCGGGCGATCAGCAGTTCACGCGGATTAGTGGTCATGCGGGTCGCGCCAGCGCCGATTTTGTTTGCATCACCGACTTCTTCGATTTGCACGATCAGATCAACCTGATCCTGAGAGATGCTTGCCGGGTTATGCGGATACGGCAGCAGTTGCTCCGTCAGCATCACGACCTGCTTCGCGCTGTCGGCATCCACCATCGCGTAGCCCAGTGAACCGCAACAGGCCTTGCCGGTATAACCATTAGCATTACCGAATTCATCGCAGGAGGGCACGCCAAGAAACGCAACATCAATGTTGAGTTCGCCGCTTTGTACCAGATGTACACGACCGCCGTGGGAGTGAATCTGAACCGGCTCAGCCAGCAGGCCGCGAGAAATTTCTTCCGCCAGCGGGCCGCGCAGGCCTGACGTGTAGATGCGGCTGACCACCCCGTTACGAATGTGTTCAACCAGCGGCGCGTGGCAGTCGCTCAGCGAGCTGGAGGCCAGGGTCAGATTTTTGAAGCCCATCTTCGCGATGGTTTCCATCACCAGGTTAATCGTCAGATCGCCGCCGCGAAACGCGTGGTGAAAGGAAAGCGTCATGCCGTCGCGTAAACCGGAACGGCGGATGGCCTCTTCCAGGCTGGCGCACAGTTTGTGGTCGCGCGGTTTTTGCGCTTGTAGATCCAATTTTGCCGCACTTTGGTAAGCGCTCAGTTCGCTTTCAGCGTGACGGCTCCAGGCGGCTACGCGATCTTGGCGTTGAGATTCATTTTTCTGCGTCATTTTTTTGCCTTATTCTTCGCGAATACCGGAAAGTTCTGCACGGGAGAGCACCAGACGGGCGCGTTCAATCACCGGGCTGTCGACCATCTTGCCGTTAAGGGAAACGACGCCGAGACCTTCGCGGGCGGCGGCTTCTGCGGCCTCAACGACCAGACGCGCATGGGCGACCTCTTTACGCGTCGGCGCATAAAGGTTGTGCAGCAGTTCTATCTGGCGGGGGTTGATCAGTGACTTACCGTCAAAGCCCAACTGTTTAATGTGGGCGGCTTCTTGCAGGAAACCGGCTTCGTTGTTGGCGTCGGAATAGACGGTATCGAAGGCCTGAATGCCGGCGGAACGCGCGGCCTGCAAAATGGCGCAGCGGGCGAACAGCAGTTCGGTGCCTTCCGGAGAGCGTTCGGTGCGCAGGTTGCGAACATAGTCTTCCGCGCCCAGCGCAATCCCGATCAACCGTTCAGAGGCGTGGGCGATTTCTACCGCGCGGGTAATACCCAGCGGCGATTCCACGGCAGCTAACAGGCCGGTACTGCCCGGTTCGCGACCGCAGGCGTTTTCAATGCGCAGAATTTCGTTTTCGATATCAATGACGTCCTGCGCGGTGTCGGTTTTCGGTAAACGCACCACGTCCGCGCCGCCGCGCACGACCGCTTCCAGATCGTTGACGCCCCATTCGGAATCCAGCGCATTCACGCGGACAATGGTTTCGACGTCACGGTAAAGCGGGTGTTGCAGCGCGTGATATACCAGACGGCGCGCCGCATCTTTTTCGCGTAATGCAACGGAGTCTTCCAGGTCGAACATCAGCGCGTCGGCCGGGTAGATAAACGAATTGCTCACCATCGCCGCGTTGGCGCCCGGTACGAATAACATACTGCGGCGGGTGCGGGTTTTACGTTGTTGCAGAGAGGCGGAAATCATTGGCGATCCTCCCAGGGCAGAGCGGCAATACCGCTGGCGCGCGCCAGTAGCGTTTCCAGTCGGGCGCGCAAAATGCAGTCCAGAGCGCCTTTATCATCGACGTTCAGTTGTACGCCGCGCACGTCGTAGCGAGAAAGCACCTCCAGGATGGTGGCGCGAATGGCCTCGCCAAACTGTTTTTCAACGCTACTGTTGATTTGCAGGTCAATATCCTGCGTATCGAGCGGCGCAATGCGTATCATCACATCGCCGGACTCAAGCGTGCCTGCGACGGCTAGCTGGTTTATTTTCATTTTTCACCTGTTGCTAAGACGGGGGACTTTTGACGGGCTGCCGCGCTGCCCGGATGGCGTTCGACCATGCCCTGCAAATAGCGCAGGGTGGCGTCGGGAACCAGCGGCGCGATAGCCGTGAGATCGTGTTTAACCAGCAGCTTGCGTACCCAGGAGGCGGATATCGGCGTCTCCTGGAAGCAAAGCCGCTCTATTTCCACCAGCGTAATGGGTGGGGCGGGAAGCGTTGGCGTCTCCAGCCAGAAACGCATATCAAGGTTGTACTGGGCGGTAACGGTGCAAAACGGTTCCGTACCGACAAAGCGGTGTGTGATGCCAAGCGCGGGCGCCAGATACTGGCGAAAAATCTTCAGGTCGATTTCGGTATAACAGTGATTAATGACGCTCTGCTCTTTAATGAAATAGCAGGGGAACGTCGCCCGAGAAATAATGTATTCGGAGCCGCGGTGAACGGTTAAGCGCGGGATATCGGTGGTCCCTTTAAGAACCAGATCGAGTCGGTCTTCATAGGGAAAGCGTGATGTATCTTCTTTGACCAGGAACAGATGCAGCCAGTCGCACTGTGCCGCCGCCTGTTGGATCAGATAGCGATGGCCGTGCGTGAAAGGATTGGCGTTCATCACAATACAGCCAATTTTCTTTCCCTCATGACGCAATGTCGCCAGCGATTCCGCATACCGTTTCAACCGGGTCGCGCTATTTTCCATTAAGACCATTACGCCAGGGACGCTGGCTATCGTCGAAAAGCTGCACTGTTTAAACAGCGCTTCGTATTCCGTTTTGGTATAAATAAAAAGATGGGTGCAGTGCCGCTCCCAGGCGAGATTAATCAATTCCGTCGCCAGCGTTAACGCTAAGCCTTCGCCGCGTACTGATTCGCTAATGGCCACGCATTTAATGATATTTCCGGCAATACCGCCGCAGGCAATAAGACGGTCATCACGGCTGACGGTAATAAACACTTCTACAGTGGTATCGACGCTTAAATCATTCTCTTTGAGAAAGTGAGCGATCTCCGCCATTTTTTTATTTTCAGAGCGTTTTACCCGAGTGAATACATTATTGCCAAACATAGTAAGAAATATCCTGGTGATATGCTTGTTGCCACTTTTCTGTATATGTTGCGCTGTGTTGCAACTTGATAACTTTTTCTTTTCAGTCAGAGTGGGAGTTTTTTTATGACGAGTTATTTATTTTTCTCTATGACGTATACATCGTAAGGAGTATTTTGGTGGTAAATTTTGATTTATTTCACAAAGCGTTAGATGGTTTTTAAGTGTTTTATGGTTTTAAGTTTTTTAATTAATTTAATCGCCATTCCGGCGGTGGGTTTTAGTTGTTTAATTGATTTAATGTGGGGAATCTGTAACGATTGGTTTTTATATGCATCAAGATGCTGAAAACATTTTTATTACATTTGCGATAAATCTGAAGAGAAATGCCCATAAGGAACCTTAATGTCCTATCAGAAAAATAAAAAGCTGTTTCCTTTTTTTCGGCAACTCGCGTTTCCGTTACGTATTTTTCTGCTCATTCTGGTGGTTTCTGTTTTCATCGTGGCAGCGTTAGCACAATATTTGTCTGCCAGTTTCGAAGATTATCTAGCGTCCCATGTTCGTGATATGGCGATGAATCAGGCAAAAATTATTGCTTCTAACGACAGCATTATCGCTGCCGTAAAAAACCGGGACTATAAACGCCTGGCGATAATTGCGAATAAACTGCAGCGCGGGACGGATTTTGACTATGTGGTGATAGGCGATCGCCACTCGATCCGGCTTTACCATCCGAATCCGGAAAAAATCGGCTATCCCATGCAGTTTACGAAACCCGGCGCGCTGGAAAGAGGAGAAAGTTATTTCATTACCGGTAAGGGCTCAATAGGGATGGCGATGCGCGCCAAAACGCCTATCTTTGACAACAAAGGCAACGTGATCGGCGTTGTTTCAATTGGCTATCTGGTCAGTAAAATCGACTCCTGGCGGCTGGACTTCTTATTACCGATGGCGGGGGTTTTTGTCCTGTTGCTGGTGGTATTAATGCTGCTTTCCTGGTTTTTCGCCGCGCATATCCGCCGACAAATGCTGGGCATGGAGCCGAAACAGATTGCGCGCGTGGTACGCCAGCAGGAGGCGTTGTTTAGCTCGGTTTATGAAGGGCTGATCGCCGTTGATCCGGAGGGACATATTACCGCGATTAACCGCAGTGCGAGAAAAATGTTGGGGCTGCCGTCGCCGGGGCGTCAGTGGCTGGGCAAGCTGATCGCGGAAGTCGTCAATCCGGCAGACTTTTTTACCTGCCAGATCGCAGAAAGACGCCAGGACGTGATGGCCAACTTCAATGGCCTGAGCGTCATCGCCAATCGTGAGGCTATCCGTTCCGGCGAGGAGCTGCTGGGCGCTATTATTAGTTTTCGCAGCAAAGATGAAATCGCGACGTTGAACGCGCAGCTAACCCAGATTAAACAGTATGTTGAGAGCCTGCGCACGCTACGCCATGAGCACCTGAACTGGATGTCGACTCTGAACGGCCTGCTGCAAATGAAAGAGTATGATCGGGTCAGAGAGATGGTGCAGGGTGAGTCGCAGGCGCAGCAGCAACTTATTGATAGTTTACGCGGCGCCTTCGCCGATCGTCAGGTGGCCGGTTTGCTGTTTGGCAAAGTTCAGCGCGCGCGTGAACTGGGGCTCAAGATGGTGATTGTTCCCGGCAGCCAGCTACATCAACTGCCGGAGGGGCTGGATAGCACGGAGTTCGCCGCCATCGTCGGGAATCTGCTGGATAACGCGTTTGAGGCGAGTTTACGTACACAGGAAGGCGACAATACCATCGAACTTTTCCTGAGCGACGAGGGCGACGAGGTGGTAATAGAGGTCGCCGACCAGGGCTGCGGCGTTCCTGAAGCGCTGCGGGAAAAGATTTTTTAACAGGGCGTAAGTACCCGCACCGACGAACCCGGTGAGCATGGTATCGGGTTATATCTGATTGCACGTTATGTGGGGCGCTGTGGCGGGGTCATTACGCTGGAAGACAATGATCCTTGTGGCACTTTATTTTCTTTATTCCTTCCGAAAGTGAAAAAAAACGATGACAGAACCATTAACCCTATTGATCGTTGAGGATGAAACGCTGCTGGCGGAGATGCACGCAGAATATATCCGCCATATTCCTGGCTTTAACCAGATATGGCTGGCGGGCAATCTGGCGCAGGCGAGAATGATGATTGACCGGTTCAAACCTGGATTAATTCTGTTGGATAATTATCTGCCGGATGGGAAGGGGATTACGCTGCTGCATGAATTAATGCAGTCGCGCTATCCCGGCGGCGTCGTGTTTACGACCGCCGCCAGTGACATGGAGACGGTAGCGGAAGCGGTACGCAGCGGCGCGTTTGATTATCTGGTCAAACCTATTGCTTATGAGCGTTTGGGGCAGACGCTGACCCGCTATCAACAGCGCAGACGTATGCTGGCGAGCGCGGATAGCGCAAGCCAGAAGCAGATAGATGAAATGTTCAACGCCTATGCGCGCGGCGAACCGAAAGGGGATTTGCCGACCGGTATTGATGCCTTAACCCTTAATGCGGTGATGAAGCTGTTTGCCGATCCAACCGTACGCCATACGGCTGAAACGGTCGCGCAGGCCTTAACGATAAGCCGCACCACATCCCGACGCTACCTGGAATATTGCGCGAGTCGGCACCTGATTGTCGCAGAGATTATTCATGGCAAAGTGGGCAGGCCGCAGCGTATTTACCACGGCGGCTAAGCCTGGTTTAAGATGCCGGGGCGATGTTTTCCCTCGCCCCGGCTTACCGGCTATCAGCCGCCAGTAACGGCGGAAGAGGCGCCTGGCACCATAATTTCCGTGGCGATAATGACGATCAACAGACCGACGATGACCGGAACGGACGTGCGCTTCACCACTTCAAACGGTGATATTTTAGCCATCCCGGCGACAGCGACCACGACGCCGGAGACCGGCGAAATCGTGCGCCCCAGGTTTGAGGCTTGCAGCATTGGGATGGATAAATAGGCTGGGTTGATACCGGAGGAGTGCGCCAGTTTAGGGATCATCTCAACAAAGGCGTAAAAAGGCGCATTGCCTGAACCGGTGGTCATCGCGGCCAGCATGGTTAAAATCACTAAGACCAGCATCAGAATAATGCTGGCGGAGCCAAAAGAAGTGGCAATCGAGATCAGACTTTGGATAAAGCCAATGGTGCTCAGCCCTTGGGCGAAAACGCCCGCCGCGACCAACAGCATCACAACGCCGGCAAACGCATCCGCCATGCCGCGATAAGCCACTTCCAGGCCGGAAAACACATTTTGCGTGTTGAAACCGCGCACGAATTCCAGCACGGCGGCCAGCAGCATACAGATCACCAGAATGGTAATAATGTGCAACTGCGGCCCCCATTTACCGTCAAAAATCAGTACGCCGATAATGGGCGTGAACGGCAAAAGGGCATAAAACGCCGGGGCCGTGGTGGTAATCTCCGCCACGTCCAGCATCTCATGTGAAATGTTCTCTTTTTTATCCAGATAGCGTTGCCAGAAAAAGTGCGCAATCGCCATACCGATAATGGCGGCGATGGAAATCGGCAGCGTGGTTTTGAACGCGAAATCGATTAACGGCATCTCCGCCGCTTTTGCGGCTAAAACCACATCGCCAGACGTTGGCGAGAGGATGATGGCGGCCGGAGAGGCGCAAATAGCCGCCGCCGCGCCGCGGCTAATGCCGACGTTGACCATCACCGGGAAGAGAGTAGCCATGAGCAGTACGCCAAGCCCCGTCGCGGAAGAGACGGCCAGCGACATCAGGCAGGCGACAAAATAGGCAGCAATCATCAACAGGTAGGGCGAGTTTATGTACTGTAAAGGTTTCGACGCCAGCTTCACGACCATATCATTCGCGCCGATATGCGTCATATAGGCGGCAAAGCCGCACAGCATCATGATCATCATGCCAAGATCGCCGCCGCGACTCATAAGCAAAATTTTGATGTATTCAACAATATCTGTTGCGGTATAGCCGGTACTGGTTTCGCTGGCAGGTAATACCTTATGCCCCATCAGCGCGCTGATAATAAGCAGAACCAGACCGCCGACAAATAAAACGCCAGTGGCGGAGTATCCCTTAATGATGTAGCGCGCTACACCCACAATAACGACGACTCCGATAAGGAGTTCTATAACTGTTAGCATTGTTTCCCCTGTCTTATCGACACCCAGAGTAAAAATAAGAGCCACAAAAGTGGTATAAAAATGTACCGAATAAAGGATGGCGCCTTACTGATTAAAATCACGGCGCGGTTATTTTTTCATGTCATCGCTAAAGATGAAATATGCTTATACGAATTTTCTGTAGCGCTATAAGTATTAATTTATTGTTATTTTATTGTTTTATTTGTTGTGCTTTGTTTTGTGTTTTTTGTGAAAGCTTATTAAGGAGCGCGCGACGGTTCTGAGTGCTAAATCAAACGCCGTTAACCCGATACTCTCTCAGATTATTCTCTGTTTATAGTTTGTTAAGATTTTATTCAGGTTAATGTTGTTATTATCACAGTCGAATTTTTGAACGGTATGGCTGTTGTGATGATTATCAGAAAGTATTTTCTTATTATTGCTCTCCTTGTTATGCCATGGCTGGCTATTCCTTCAGTCTCTGCGGCGGATAAAGGGTGGTTTAACACGTTTACCGGTAACGTCGCAGAAACGTGGCGACAGCCTGAGCATTATGATTTGTATGTCCCCGCCATTACCTGGCATGCGCGCTTTGCCTACGATAAAGAGAAAACGGATCGCTATAACGAGCGGCCGTGGGGCGTTGGTTTTGGTCAGTCGCGCTGGGACGATAAAGGCAACTGGCATGGCCTCTATATGATGGCCTTTAAAGATTCATTTAACAAATGGGAACCCATAGGCGGTTATGGCTGGGAAAAAACCTGGCGACCGCTGGAAGACGATAATTTTCGTCTGGGACTGGGCTTTACCGCAGGCGTTACCGCGCGCGACAACTGGAATTATATTCCCATCCCTGTGCTGTTGCCTTTAGCGTCGATAGGCTATGGTCCCGCTACCTTTCAGATGACCTACATTCCGGGTTCGTATAACAACGGAAACGTCTATTTCGCCTGGATGCGTTTCCAGTTTTGATGGGGAAGGGCATGCTTCAGTTGTGAATTAAAAAGTCTTAAAAAACAATAATTAGCTAGAGTTAGCTAAAAATTAACGCGATATTTATCACTTTTTCGCAAAGTTCGACTGGACAAAATGCATCACAATTGTTGTACTGGTATCCGACACAGCATTTGTGTCTATTTTTCATGTAAAGGTAATTTTGATGTCTAAGATTAAAGGTAACGTTAAGTGGTTTAATGAATCCAAAGGATTCGGTTTCATTACTCCGGAAGATGGCAGCAAAGACGTGTTCGTACACTTCTCTGCAATCCAGACCAATGGTTTTAAAACTCTGGCTGAAGGTCAGCGCGTAGAGTTCGAAATCACTAACGGTGCCAAAGGCCCTTCCGCTGCAAACGTAACTGCTCTGTAAGCATACGTCCGACAGCAAGATTTCAAAACCCGCCCTTTCGGCGGGTTTTTTTTGCGCTTAACGCGCCGCTGCGGCGGAAAATAGCCAGAATGCCAGCGCCGTCATGGCAAACGAACCCAACAGGTTAATCAGCACATTCAGCAGCGCCCAGCCAAAGCGCCCCTCTTGCAGCAAGAATACCACTTCAGCAGAAAAAGTAGAAAAGGTCGTCAGGCCGCCGCAAAAGCCGGTCGTAATGAGCACTTTCCACATCGGATCGATATGTGTCATGCGGTTAAACCAGGCGAACCCCATGCCGATAATAAACGCGCCAAGCAAATTTGCTGTTAGCGTACCGATGGGAATCGCCTGATGAAGCGGATTAAAACGCATACTTAGCATCCACCGGGCTACGCTCCCCGTTCCACCGCCGATAAAAACTGCTAAAAGAAGCTGTAACACTGCCGAATCCTTTATTTAATTGCTATACAAGAGGAGTGTAACGCCGAACACGCATAATTGGCGAGTCCTGACAGAGGTGTGGGAGGGGATATGTTCGTTGCAGCCGGGCAGTTTGTGGTGAGTTCTGTATGGGAAGAGAATGCGCAAGTTTGCGTTTCGTTAATGGCTCAGGCGGCGGGCCGCGGCGTATCGCTTCTGGTGTTGCCTGAGGGGATATTAGCGCGAAATGACATCGACCTTGACCTGCCGATTCGCGCCGCGCAGCCGCTGGATGGCGCGTTTATGACGCGGCTTCTGGAAGAAAGCGCTCATAATAATATGACGACGATATTCACTATCCTTGTCCCGTCAACGCCTGGACGGGCGGTTAATATGCTGGTGGCGCTACGGGCGGGTCACATTGTCGTGCGTTACGCGAAGCTGCATCTCTATGATGCGTTTTCGATGCAAGAATCCCAAAGTATTGATGCCGGAACCGGTATCGCGCCTGTGCTGGACGTGGAGGGGGTTAAGGTGGGGCTTATGACCTGCGCTTTCCGGACATGGCGTTAGCGCTGGCTTTACAGGGGGCTGACGTATTGGCGCTGCCGACGGGCTGGGTTCGCGGCCCGTTGAAAGAGCAGCAGTGGTCGACGCTGCTGGCGGCGAGAGCGCTGGATACCACCTGCTATATGATTGCGGCCGGGGAGTGTGGTAATCGTAATATTGGTCAAAGTCGTATTATCGATCCGTTGGGGGTAACGATAGCCGCGGCAGCCGATCGTCCGGCGCTGATCGTCGCGGAAATATTCAGAGAACGAATAGACCAGGTGCGGGAGCAACTTCCTCTTTTGCAGCAACGACGATTTGCGCCACCGCAATTATTATGATGTTTTTTTACGCAAAGCTTGATTCACCTTGTTACAGATTGCTATTGTGTGCGCGCGTCGAAAGACCGTTAATATTCTCAGGTTAATCCGGCGCGTTACGCAGCCTGTTTTTAGTGAAGAAGGTATCTATGGGTGAGATTAGTATTACCAAACTTCTGGTGGTTGCCGCACTGGTTGTTCTGCTGTTTGGTACCAAGAAGTTACGTACGCTGGGCGGAGACCTGGGCACGGCGATTAAAGGATTCAAGAAAGCAATGAACGATGAAGACGCGGGCGTTAAGAAAGACGTCGACGGTAGCGCTCAGGCTGAAAAACTCTCGCACAAAGAGTAATAGCGCGATGCGCTTGCTCCGCAGAGTAAAAAAACCGGCGAGTTGCCGGTTTTTTTTGCCTGAAATGTAAGCGTCTATTACACGATCATTTCACTTCCATGCCTTTGGCCTGGAGATCAGCATGGTACGAAGAACGTACAAAGGGGCCACAGGCGGCATGGGTAAAGCCCATCGCCAGGGCTTCCGCTTTCATCTCGTCAAACTCTTCCGGGCTGACATAACGCTGTACCGGCAGGTGATGGCGGCTTGGCTGTAGATACTGACCAAGCGTCAGCATGGTAACGCCGTGACGGCGTAAGTCGCGCATAACCTCAATGATTTCCGCATTGGTTTCGCCTAAGCCCACCATCAGACCCGATTTTGTCGGAATTTCCGGGTGCGCTTCTTTGAAGCGTTCCAGTAATTTCAGCGACCAGTTGTAATCGGCGCCCGGACGAACCTGGCGGTAAATACGCGGCACGTTTTCCAGGTTGTGGTTAAACACATCCGGCGGCGTCGCGTTAAGGATATCCAGCGCGCGATCCATACGTCCACGGAAGTCTGGCACCAGGGTCTCTATTTTTATCTCCGGGCTTTTGGCACGGATGGCAGTGATGCAGTCAGCAAAATGCTGGGCACCGCCGTCACGCAGATCGTCACGGTCGACAGAGGTGATGACCACATAGCGTAGCGCCATGTCGGCGATCGTTTGCGCCAGTTTCTGCGGCTCTTCCGCATCCGGCGCAACGGGGCGGCCATGGGCGACATCACAGAACGGACAGCGGCGAGTGCAAATGGCGCCAAGGATCATAAACGTAGCGGTACCGTGGTTGAAACATTCAGCCAGGTTTGGGCAAGACGCTTCCTCGCAGACAGAATGCAGGCCATTTTTGCGCATTGCGGCTTTGATGCCCTGGATACGGGTAGAATCCGCCGGAAGTTTTATTTTCATCCATTCCGGTTTACGTAGTAGAGCGTCGCGCTCTGTGACCACATTTTTAACCGGGATAAGAGCCATCTTATCGGCATCGCGGTATTTTACACCGCGTTCCATCACAATGGGTTTACTCATAGCGTGCGTGTTCCAGTTGCGAATAACGAAGGAAAGCGTTTCAATTCAAGGGAAAGTTGTATTTATCAACTATTTTTGAATTTGTGACACGCAGTATATCATTGATAAGGGCCATAAAGCAGCCTGACAGCCCGGCAAAATGTAAAATAGTTGTTGTTTTGTGCTGTTTGCCCATATCTTCCGTGACCTGAATGCAACATTTTTGTCAGAACGCCTCACGAATGATATCAATGACGTTCTCCAGCACCGGATCGCGCAGACTCAGTTTATTGTAATGCAGCGAGAACTCGACCTGTTCACTATTCACCGGCGCGTAGGGAAGGCGCTCAAGCGGCCAGCAGCGGCTAAATAAGTCGTAGAAGCGGGTGGGCATCAGTCCCAGCAGATCGCTGCTGGCGATCAGCGAGGCAATGGTAAAAATATTGTAGCTGCTAAAACTGATTTGCTGATCGGGAAATGTCTCCTGCAGTCGCTGGCGCAGGAGGGAAAGATGTTGTCCCTCCAGCATCAGAAAGGTGTGATCCGCGTTGTTCAGTCTCTCTTCAGTAATGGCGTTCGCCAGACACGGGTGATGCTGGCGGCAGACAATCTCAAGCGTATCGCTAAACAGGACGTGATGCTGGATGCTCCGGTTGTTATAGCTATGGGTATTGATAATGAGATCGGTCTGAAACTGACTAAGCTGGCTTTCGGCATCGTCTACCGGAATGTTGCGCAGCAAAAGCTGAGGATAACGCGGCCTGATGGCCTGGTAAATAATCGGCATCACTAGCGCGCCGACCGAAGGCGTCGTGCCAATCGTAATGGTGCGTTGCTTATCATAGCTGCCCGTAAGATCCAGGGCGCCAAGAATAGATTCCAGCCCCTGGCTGATGTATTCGTGCAGATGCGTAGCATACGTCGTGGGCGTTACGCCCTGGCCTTTGCGAATAAACAGCGGATCGGGAAATATAGTCCGTAATTTTTGAATGGACTGGCTGATGGCTGATGGCTGACGGCGTCAGGTTAAGAATTTTCGCTGCATTGACGATCCCTTTATGGACATATACGGCCTCAAAAATCGTCAACAGATTGAGGTCAATATTTCTCAGTGTTCTGAAAATTTGCGGTTTGTCTTGTAGATGTTGATCGGCCGGTTGTCTTTCTGCCTGATTATTATCACTCACGCTCTGGCTCCGAATTCATTCGTATTATGAATAATAGATGAAATAATATATTTTGCATTTATGAGTTGGTTTTAAAATTACTCTTATGAATGTATTTTTAGTCATTTCAATAAGATAAGTAACAGCAAGGCCGGGATTTTGTTCACGGAAAATTCCTCATCATGAGGACTGAAGAGACCATGCCGCCTGGCGGCTACAGCAGGGATATAACGAAAATATAGAAAGCGGGGGGAGAAGTAAAGCATTCAAATCATATATGATTAATGACCCATAAATTTCTTGGGCCATTATATTTTACGCATTAAGCAGCAATATATTCATACGGTGGATTATTTAGCAGAGCTAAAATATTCGCCAGCAAGCGGGGCGCAATATTATCCGTGGTAGCGTCTTCCTTCCACTGCGTTATTTTAGCCATTTCCATGCCGGCATAACCACACGGGTTGATGCGTAGGAAAGGAGAAAGATCCATGTTAACGTTTAGCGCTAAACCGTGGAATGAGCAGCCGCGACGGATACGTAAACCCAGCGAGCAGATTTTCTTTTCACCCACATAGACGCCCGGCGCATCGGCGCGCGGATGCGCCTCAATACCAATTTCAGCCAGTGTATTCACCACGGTCTGTTCAAGTAGGGTGACTAAATCACGCACGCCCAGTTTACGTCGTTTCAGGTTAAGTAAAACGTACATTACCTGTTGGCCCGGACCATGATAGGTCACCTGTCCTCCACGATCGCTCTGCACAACGGGAATATCGCCAGGCATCAATATATGTTCCGCTTTACCGGCCTGGCCCTGGGTAAACACCGGGTAATGCTCAACCAACCAGATTTCATCATGGCTGTTTTCATCGCGCATATCGGTAAAGTTATGCATGGCCTGAGAGATAGCTTCATAGGGCTGAAGGCCGAGCTGGCGGACAAGGATTTTATCCTGATACAAAACGGCATCTCCGTAGAGAATGAAAAAAGAGAGGAAAGTATATCACAGCGGGGGAGGCGGGGAGTTACCCGGATAAGACCGGGTAACCGTCTGGATGTATTACAATACCATTCGCACGATATCAATATTGCCCAGTTCTTCGTACAGCGTTTCAACCTGTTCAATATGGGTGGCATTAATGGTGATAGAGACCGAGTGGTAGTTGCCTTTGCTGCTCGGTTTTACCGTCGGAGAGTAATCACCAGGCGCATGGCGCTGTACCACTTCAACCACCTGATCAACCAGCTCAGGTAACGCCTGCCCCATTACTTTGTAAGTAAATGGCGTAGGGAATTCAAGCAGTTCGTTAAGTTTGGTTTTCATGTCAGCTCCGGCATTACGTAAAAAAATAACAACTCCCGCCACAGGGCGGGAGTTTTACTGATGCATAGTATATGGGGACGAAAATCACACTTTCAAGCGTTCAATTTTTATCCAAACCAGTGATGGAACATTAATTTAATGTAATCAATGATTTTACCGAAGAAGTTCCCTTCCGGGATCTCTTGCAGTACGACCAGCGGACGCTGCTCGATGGTTTTACCGTCCAGCTGGAAGTTGATGGTGCCGACTACCTGGTTTTTCTGCAGCGGCGCGTGCAGTTCTGCGGTATTCAGTACATAGCTCGCTTTCAAATCTTTCATGCGACCGCGAGGGATCGTCAGGTAAACGTCTTTATCGACGCCCAGCGAGGCGCGATCGGTATTACCAAACCAGGCGGGTTCAGAGGCGAACTCTTTACCAGCCTTCAGCGGATTAACGGTTTCAAAGAAACGGAAGCCCCACGTCAGCAGTTTTTTGCTTTCTGTTTCACGGCCTTTATAGGTTCGTCCGCCCATTACGGCGGAAATCAACCGCATCTGGCCTTCGGTTGCGGAAGCGACCAGATTATAGCCCGCTTTGCTGGTATGGCCGGTTTTGATGCCGTCCACATTCAGGCTGTTATCCCACAGCAGACCGTTACGGTTTAACTGGCGAATGCCGTTAAAGGTGAACTCTTTTTCTTTATAAACGGCATATTCGTTAGGCACATCGCGAATTAACGCCTGACCAATCAGCGCCATATCGCGAGCTGAACTGTATTGTCCGTCGGCGTCCAGGCCGTGTACGGTCTGGAAGTGGGTATTTTTCAGCCCTAACGCGTTCACATAGCTGTTCATCAGCCCGACGAAAGCATCCTGGCTACCGGCGGCGAAATCAGCCATCGCCACACAGGCGTCATTACCGGATTGCAGATTGATGCCGCGTATCAACTGAGAGACGGGTACCTGCATTCCCGGTTTGAGGAACATCAGCGAGGAACCTTTAAATACCGGATTGCCGGTGGCCCAGGCGTCATTACCGACGGTAACCAGGTCGGTTTCTTTAAATTTACCCGCTTTCATTGCCTGTCCGATGACGTAACTGGTCATCATCTTCGTCAGACTAGCCGGGTCGCGACGTTCGTCGGCGTTTTGTTCCGCCAGAACTTTGCCGGAGTTGTAGTCGATCAGGATGTAGGATTCCGCATCGATCTGCGGAACGCCCGGGATCATAGTTTTGATATTCAGGTCATCGGCATGTGCGGTTGAGATAAACGCGGCACAAAGCGCCGTGGTGAGCGCCATGCGCTGCATAAAACGAGCGGAAAAAGTGGTCTTCATGGTCTGAACTACGACGTCCGTGATGAAATTAAAAAAAGAGCCCTACTATAGCAAAAGCATAACTGGCAGGCATCTGACTTTCCGCGTGACTTTGTTAATGTCATTTACAGAAATTGACAGTACAGATACCTGCGATCGGTTACTGCGCGCTGGCGATAAAGGACTGTAATTGTGCTTCTGTTTGCAAACGTTGCTGTAACGCGCTGGCTTCGGCTTTACTGGCAAAAGGCCCCAGTTGAATACGCCAGACCGCGCCGTTTTGTATTACGCGCCCTGGTACGCTGAACTGCTGGCTTAAACGCTGTTGGTACTGCTGCGCGCGCGTTTGATCGCTGACGGCGCCGACCTGGACGACGAAACGACCGCTCGCCGCGGTGGCTGGTGCGCTCACCGGGGCAGATACCGGGGCCGCGGCGGCAGGCGCGCTAACCGGCGTCGCAGTCGCTGGAGCCGCCACCGGCGCGGAAACCGGCGCTGGCTGTGGCGCCGGCGTCGGTTCATTACCCTCCAGCACGCCAGGCGCCAGCGTAGTCGGCGCGCCGAGGAAGCCGCTGCTGCTCACCGGCGCGCCGGTGGTGTCGTCACTTTTCAACGTGGAATTACTGACCGGAAGCACGTCGCCTTGCGGTTGCGCAGGTACTGAAGAGGCGCTTCCCATTCCGCCGCTTAAATCAGGGCGAGGGGGCAGAGCGTAGGTCTGTTTCGCCACCGTCGTACAGGCCATCCCCGGGCCGGAGAGCGAACCATCCGGCGCCACGATAATAGGGTCAATCCGTACTTTAGTATTATTCGAGGTATTCAGACGATCCGCCGCCGCGCGGGACAGGGAGATGACCCGATCGGTGCCATAGGGGCCGCGATCGTTAATACGCACGACGATCATGCGACCGTTGGCCAGGTTGGTGATTCGCGCATAGCTGGGGATAGGCAGTGTCGGATGGGCGGCGGTAAGCTGCATCGGATCGAACATCTCCCCGGAGGCGGTTAAATTACTGCCGGGTTCCGCATCATAAATAGCGGCCAGGCCAGCCTGGCTAAAGCGGGACGGGTCCTGAACGATTTTATAACTTTTACCGTCACGCTGATAATCCTGGTTTGCGGTCGGATTCAGAGGTTCATAACGCGGTTCCGCTCCGCTGATTTCCACAGTCGGACCATTGCATACCGCAGGTTGCGGCGCGACGGTGGTTTGCTGCTGACCGCCGTCATTAGTACATGCCGCGAGTAGTACTATCCCTGCCGCGACGCAGATTACAGGCAACTGCTTACGCATTGCGCACCCCTTATACGCTTTTCGACAACATTTTTCTGTGGGTGTGGATCGACATCACAATCCCGAACCCGGCCATCAGCACAATCAGTGCGGAGCCCCCGTAGCTGACCAGGGGTAAAGGTACTCCAACCACAGGCAGAATACCGCTCACCATACCAATATTTACGAAGACATAAACGAATAATATTAACATTAATCCGCCAGCCATCACGCGACCAAATGTAGTTTGCGCTCTGGCGGCAATCCACAAGCCGCGCATTATTAGCAAAATATAGAGCGCGAGCAGAATCAGGATGCCCACCAGACCGAGCTCTTCCGCCAGTACCGCGAAGATAAAGTCGGTATGGCGTTCGGGTAAAAACTCCAGCTGCGACTGGGTGCCGTGGAGCCAGCCTTTACCGCGCAGGCCGCCTGAGCCAATGGCGATTTTAGACTGAATAATATGATAGCCCGCGCCCAGCGGATCGGTCTCCGGATCAAGGAGCATCATGACGCGCTGGCGTTGGTAATCGTGCATCAGGAAAAACCACAAAATAGGAATAAATGCAGCGATCAATACAATGGCGACCCCAATTAAGCGCCAGCTCAGACCAGACAAAAATAGGACAAAGAGACCGGAAAGGGCGACCAGAATAGACGTCCCCAGGTCCGGCTGGGCGGCGACCAGCAGGGTAGGCATAAAGATTAATACCAGAGCGATGGCGGTATTTTTCAGCGAGGGCGGGCAGACGTCACGGTTAATAAAGCGGGCGACCATCAGCGGCACGGCGATTTTGGCTATTTCCGAAGGCTGAAAGCGAACGATGCCCATATCGAGCCAGCGCTGCGCGCCTTTGGATATTGCGCCGAAGGCATCAACGGCGACCAGCAAAATGATACAAATGATATAGAGATAGGGCGCCCAGCCTTCATACACGCGCGGCGGGCTCTGCGCCATCACCACCATGACCACCAGCCCCATCGCAATCTGACCGATTTTACGCTCCATCATGCCGATGTCCTGGCCGCTGGCGCTCCAGATGACCAACGCGCTATAAACCAATAACGCCAGCAGAATGAGTAGCATCGTGGGATCGATATGAATTTTATCCCAGAAGGTTTTTTTGTTCGGATTATCCGTCATGATTATTGGTCCTCCGCCGCTGCAACCACCGGGTTTTCCGCAGGCAAATGGGTGTTGTTGTCGCCCAGCATGATGTGATCAAGGATTTGGCGCATGATCGTGCCTACTGCCGGGCCTGCGCCGCCGTTTTCAAGGATGATCGCGACGGCGACCTGAGGATTGTTATACGGCGCAAAGGCGGTCATTAATTTATGGTCACGCAGGCGCTCGGCGATTTTATGCGCATTGTACGTTTCGTTGGCCTTCAGGCCAAAGACCTGCGCGGTGCCCGACTTCGCCGCGATTTTATAGGGCGCGCTGGCAAAATATTTATGCGCCGTGCCGTTAGGGCGGTTGGCGACGCCATACATGCCATCTTTCGCAATTTCCCAGTAGCCGGAGTGAATATCGCCCACCGGCGGCTCATGCGGCTGTACCCACGGCACCTGTTTACCGTTTTCCGCGGTGCTCATTAACAGGTGCGGGACTTTAACTACACCGTCGTTAATAAGGATCATCAGTGCCTTACTCATCTGAATCGGCGTCGCCGTCCAGTAACCCTGGCCGATGCCCACCGGAATCGTATCGCCCTGATACCACGGTTTTTTAAAGCGTTTCTGTTTCCACTCGCGGGTCGGCATATTACCAGAGCGCTCTTCTGCGAGATCAATTCCGGTATAGTGACCATAGCCGAACTTACCCATCCATTCCGACAGGCGATCGATCCCCATGTCATAGGCCACCTGATAGAAGAAGGTATCCGCCGACTCTTCAAGGGATTTGGTGATATTCAGATGCCCGTGGCCCCATTTTTTCCAGTCGCGGTAGCGTTTCTCAGACCCCGGCAACTGCCACCAGCCAGGGTCGAAAAGACTGGTGTTACGGGTGATGACGCCAGCGCTTAATGCCGATACGGCGACGTAAGGCTTAACGGTAGAAGCGGGTGGGTAGACACCCTGAGTCGCGCGGTTCACTAATGGCGTGTTCGGGTCGTTAAGCAGCCCGGAGTAATCTTTGCTGGAGATGCCGTCCACGAAAAGGTTAGGGTCGTAACTTGGCATGGAGACCAGCGATAGCACGCCGCCGGTACGCGGATCGGTGACAATCACCGCCGCGCGACTGCCTGCCAGCAGCGTTTCAATATACTGCTGGAGCTTGAGATCCAGCGTCAGGTAGATATCGTGTCCGGCCTGCGGCGGCACCTCTTTAAGCTGGCGAATAACGCGGCCGCGGTTGTTGACTTCAACCTCTTCATAACCGGTTTGCCCATGCAGAATATCTTCATAGTAGCGCTCAATGCCCAGCTTGCCGATGTCATGAGTGGCGGCGTAGTTCGCCAGTTTGTTTTCTCTGTCGAGACGCTCGACGTCTTTATCATTGATTTTCGATACGTAGCCGATAACGTGGGTCAGCGCCGATCCGTATGGATAATAGCGGCGTTTATAGCCTTTGACTTCGACGCCCGGAAAACGGTACTGGTTGACAGCAAAGCGCGCGACCTGAACTTCCGTCAGGTTTGTTTTCACCGGAATAGAAGTAAAGCGATGGGATCGGGCGCGCTCTTTTTTAAAGGCGGCGATATCGTCGTCGTTTAAATCGACCACACTGCGTAGCGCATCCAGCGTTTGCTGAACGTTATCCACCTTTTCCGGCATCATTTCAATCTGATAGATAGTGCGGTTCAGCGCAAGGGGAATGCCGTTACGGTCGTAGATTATCCCGCGGCTTGGCGCAATTGGCACCAGCTTGATACGGTTTTCGTTCGAGCGGGTCTGGTAATCGGTAAAACGGAGAATTTGCAGATTATACAAATTGGCGATCAGTACGCCGGTCAGCAGCAAAATACCCAAAAAGGCGACCAGCGCCCGACGCACAAACAGTGCGGACTCAGCCGTATAGTCACGAAAAGAATTTTGTCGTTTCATCCGCTGCTTAATCTTCTCAAGACTTCACGATCACTCACGGTGATAAGGGTGGTTGGTTGTGATGCTCCACGCCCGGTACAAACTCTCCGCAACCAGAACCCGAACCAGCGGGTGAGGGAGCGTTAACGCCGAGAGCGACCAGCTCTGTTCCGCTGCCGCTTTGCAGGCGGGAGATAATCCTTCCGGGCCGCCAATCAGCAAACTGACGTCGCGCCCGTCCTGTTTCCAGCGCTCCAGCTCATTGGCTAACTGCGGCGTATCCCACGGCTTGCCTGGAATATCCAGGGTAACAATGCGATTCTTACCGGCGGCGGCCAGCATCTGCTCGCCCTCTTTGTCGAGAATGCGTTTGATATCCGCGTTCTTGCCGCGTTTGCCCGCAGGGATTTCAATCAGCTCAAAGGGCATATCTTTCGGAAAACGACGCAGATATTCCGTAAATCCCGTTTGAACCCAGTCGGGCATCTTCGTGCCGACAGCGACAAGTTGCAGCTTCACGCATTAACTCCAGAGTTTTTCCAGTTCATACAGGCGGCGACTTTCTTCCTGCATGACATGCACAATCACATCGCCCAGATCGACGACAATCCAGTCAGCCGCATTTTCGCCTTCGACGCCCAACGGCAGCATACCGGCCGCGCGCGACGACTGCACCACGTGGTCGGCAATAGACATAACGTGACGGCTGGAGGTGCCGGTACAAATAATCATACAGTCGGTGATACTGGATTTACCCTGAACATCTAAGGTGATGATGTCCTGACCTTTCAGGTCATCAATTTTGTCGATAACAAAATCCTGGAGTGCTTTACCCTGCAAGTTTTCCCCCTGGGTGAATAATTACGTTATAACGATAGAAAAAAGGCCAACAGGCTGGACCGGTAAGGCGTTGCGAGTTAACGCTAACCTTCCGGCGGGACGCCGTGTAGTATACCTGAATCAGCGGCGATACCGGGACTTATGTCGCCGGATCGGCGTTTAAAACCAGATTATCATCCCATCCCACGTCACAGAAAGCATCGCCATTTTTGTAAAACAATTTCTGCAAAGCTCTGCAAGGTGAAAAAAGCCTGGCTGCGGAGAATAACAGCCTGTCGGGGGCTGTCAATGGGCGAAACCGCTGCGGCGAGAAAAAACGGAAAATTCATCACTCAGGCCGCCAGACGGCGCGACTATTTAATACTTTCAGGGTGGCGAACCCTTCGCACAGGTCGATTGCGCTCCAGCATCCCTGTTCTACCCGGAAATGCCATAGCGAGGCGGCAGGCATTGCGAGCAGACGGGCAATCAACAGGCTGAGTACGCCCTGATGGCTGACGATCAGCAGGTTCTGGCAATCGCTAAACGCGTCGAGTCGCGAGATAAAGCGCTCTACGCGCCGGGTAAAAGCCTGAAAACCCTCGCCATTGGTCGGAACCGCATTCTGCCAGTCCGTACACCAGGCAGCATAGCTTTCGGCATCTTCATGGGTGAGGTCGCGGTGATGGCGCATTTCCCAGTCGCCAAAGTACATCTCATTAAGCTCAGGTAAGATGTGTTGCGGCACATCCCGGCCCTCCAGTACGAGCCGGGCGGTATGGCGCGCGCGCTCCAGCTCGCTGCATAACACCCTGTCAAATGGCGCGTGGCGCAATAAAGTATGTAGCGTTTTCGCCTGGCCAATCCCTTTTTCCGTTAACGGCGTGGGAGCATGTCCGCTATACAACCCGGCGACATTGGCCTCGGTTTCGCCATGACGCACCAGCCACAATCGCATGGTATTCCTCATGAGGTTAAATGCGCAAAACATGATAATGCCCCTGATTGCGCAACGTTTTTTTCACTAAAATAGCGTTTTTTGGCCGGAGGCATAATGGCGTTATTCAACAGCGCGCATGGCGGTAATATTCGGGAAGCCGCGACGGTGTTGGGCATCTCGCCTGACCAGTTACTGGATTTTAGCGCAAACATTAATCCGCTGGGTATGCCTGTCAGCGTGAAACGCGCGCTTATCGACAATCTGGACTGCATTGAGCGCTACCCGGACGCCGATTATTTTCATTTGCACCAGGCGCTGGCGCGTCACCATCAGGTGCCGGCATCGTGGATACTGGCGGGAAATGGCGAGACGGAGTCAATCTTTACCGTGGCGAGCGGTCTTAAACCGCGTCGTGCAATGATTGTCACGCCAGGTTTCGCGGAGTATGGCCGGGCGCTGGCGCAAAGTGGCTGTGAAATTCGTCGCTGGTCTCTACGCGAAGCGGATGACTGGCAGCTTACCGATGCCATTCTTGAGGCGTTGACGCCCGATCTGGACTGCCTGTTTCTGTGTACGCCTAATAATCCTACCGGCCTGCTGCCGGAGCGGCAGTTATTACAGGCCATTGCCGATCGCTGCAAATCGCTGAACATTAACCTGATCCTGGATGAAGCGTTTATCGATTTTATTCCGCATGAGACGGGCTTTATTCCTGCTCTTAAAGATAATCCGCATATCTGGGTGCTGCGTTCGCTGACCAAATTTTATGCCATTCCCGGCCTGCGGTTGGGATATCTCGTCAATAGCGATGACGCGGCGGTGGCGCGGATGCGTCGCCAACAAATGCCGTGGTCGGTTAACGCGCTGGCGGCGCTGGCCGGTGAGGTAGCGTTACAGGATAGTGCCTGGCAACAGGCGACCTGGCATTGGTTACGGGAGGAGGGCGCCCGGTTTTATCAGGCGCTTTGTCAGCTTCCCCTGCTGACGGTTTATCCCGGGCGGGCAAACTATCTGTTGTTACGCTGTGAGCGAGAGGATATTGATCTGCAGCGACGGTTGCTGACGCAGCGGATTTTAATCCGTAGCTGCGCTAACTACCCGGGGCTGGACAGCCGCTATTATCGTGTGGCGATACGCAGCGCTGCGCAAAACGAGCGTCTGCTGTCGGCGCTGCGCAATGTGCTTACCGGTATAATCCCTGCTGATTGATGTAGTTCAGCACGTTTTCCGGCAACAGATCGTCGCAGGATTCGCCTTTTTCCAGCCGTTCGCGGATGAGGGTTGCGGAGATATTAAGCCATGGCGTTTCCGCCAGGTAAATTTTACCGGCTGGCAACTGGTGCAGATCGTCTGGCGTATGGGTCAGATGCTGTTCCAGCCACTGCTGGTGTTGCGCCTGCGTCATTTCAAGGGGGTAGCCGGGACGACGACAAACGATCAGGTGAGTGTTATCAAGGATGGTGTCGTAATCATGCCAGGTGGGGAAGTTAAGCAGCGAGTCCTGGCCGATAATAAACGCCAGCGGCGCTTCGGGACCCTGTTCTTCGCGCCATGCTTTTAGCGTTTGCGCAGTGTAAGAGGGCGCGTTTCGCTGTAGCTCGCGTTCATCCAGCGTAAAAAGCGGCTTATCGGCGATAGCCAGCTCCAGCATATATTTACGCTGCGCGCTGGAGGCTTCCGGCTGGGGGCGGTGCGGCGGCACATTGTTAGGCATAATAATCACCCGCGATAAGCCGATCAGATTCGCCAGCGTTTCAACAGGTTTAAGATGTCCATAATGCACCGGATCAAAGGTGCCGCCGAATAAAGCCTGTAACGATTTCATATCACCCATCAATAAATACGTCTGCCAGCGCCTTATGGCAGAGCAGGAGCGATAGCCCTTCAAGATCTGCCCATACCGACTGACCATAATCCTGTTTGAGCGTAATTTCTGTACGCGTCAGTAACTGCACGGCCTGGCGAAGCTGCGCAGGATGGAGACGCTGCAACGCGTCGCCGATCATGGGGCGACGGTTTTGCCAGACCCGGTGTTTATCAAACAGCGCGCGTAACGGCGTATGCGCGGACTGACGTTTGAGATTGACCAGTAGCAGCAGCTCTCGCTGGAGGGTCCGCAGCAGAATAACCGGCTCGCTGCCTTCGAGGCGTAGCTGTTGCAGAATATGCAGCGCGCGTTTGCTTTTCCCCATCAGTAACGCATCCACCCAGTGGAAAGGGGTAAAGTGGGCGGCGTCATTGACGGCCTGCTCCACGCGAGGAAGCGTTAACTTACCGTCAGGCCAAAGCAGCGACAGCCGTTCCAGCGCCTGCGCCAGCGCCAACAGATTGCCCTCATAGCAATAGCACAGCAGTTGGTTCGCGGCGTCATCCAGTTGCAAATTCTGTGCTTTCGCTCTGGCGGCCACCCAGCGGGGAAGCTGCGCCTGCTCCGGCGTCTGACAACTGACCTGAACGCTACGGTCTGCCAGCGCGGTATACCAGGCGGCGTTTTCCTGCGCTTTGGTGAGCTTGTTTCCGCGTACTATTAATAACAGGTCGTCATGCAGCAGCTCGCTCAGGGTGGCGAGTTGCTCATTCATTGCCGCGTTAGGCCCGTTTTCCGGCAGTTGCAGCACCAGCGTTTGACGGCTGGCGAACAGGCTCATCGCCTGGCAGAGTGAGAAAAGCGATCCCCAGTCGGTACTGGGATCGAGAGTAAAAGCGTGGTGCTCTTCGAAGCCTTGCGACGCAGCCGCCAGACGAATAGCGTCCTGACTTTCCTGCAGCAGCAGCGGATCGTTGCCCAATAGCAGATATGCCGCACGCAGCCCTTCATTGAGCTGCGCTCGGAGTTGTTCAGGATACAACCTGATCATTAGTTACTCAGCGTAGTGGAGACGCGTGCTGGCGTAGAGGCGGGCGCCGCCGTCTCATTGTCGGCGGTAGCCTCCTCTTTCGTCGCCTGAATATCCGCCGCGCGGACGCTGGTCAGCTTACGAATCAGCTGTTCAGCGGCTTTGTCGTACATCTCCTGAACGATCATGGCCTGCTCGTTATCCTTCGCCAACGCTATCTGCGGGTTATCGAAGAACGAACGGTACACTTTCGTGCTGATAGGATAGATGTCATGGCCCGGAATCAATACCGAGGCATTGACGGTCATCACCATCTGATATTCCGCCGTCTGGCCGTCCTGGAACACTGACGCCGTATCCTGCGAAATAGTCACCGTTCCAAGCCGCAGAGACGGAACGTCTTTGCGCGTTGTGTCTTTATCAAGCAGGTTTACGTTATTCAGCCGTAACTGATTACGTACCGCACGACTTAGCGGACCGTTCGGATCGCCGGAATCGAGGATCATCGTTTTCATTGAAGCCGGAACCTGCGTAGTGCTACGCAGATGCCAGCCGCATCCGGCGGTGACCAGCACCGCCAGAGATAACAACAGTGTTACCAGATATCGCACGCTTCCTCCCGCGCTTAGCCAACAACCAGATTGAGGAGTTTACCCGGAACGTAAATCACTTTACGCACGGTAACGCCATCAAGATATTTTGCCACCAGATGTTCCTGGCCTGCACGTTCACGCACCTGTTCTTCGGTGGCATCCACCGCAACGGTGATCTTACCGCGAACTTTACCGTTAACCTGCACGACAACCAGCGTGGTGTTTTCCACCATTGCCTGCTCGTCGGCTACCGGCCACGGCGCGTTGTCGATATCGCCTTCGCCACCCAGCTCCTGCCACAAGGTAAAGCAGACGTGCGGCGTGAACGGGTTAAGCATACGCACGACGGCCTGCAGCGCTTCCTGAAGCAGTGCGCGGTCTTGTTCGCCTTCCTGCGGGGCTTTCGCCAGTTTGTTCATCAACTCCATGATCGCCGCAATGGCGGTGTTGAACGTCTGACGGCGGCCGATATCATCGGTCACTTTGGCAATGGTTTTATGCACATCGCGACGCAGCGCTTTTTGATCTTCGCTCAGCGCATCGACGTTCAGCGCCGCGACAGGACCTTTAGCGGTGTGTTCGTAAACCAGCTTCCAGACGCGTTTAATAAAGCGGTTTGCGCCTTCTACGCCGGACTCCTGCCATTCCAGAGTCATATCCGCCGGAGAAGCGAACATCATAAACAGGCGTACCGTGTCCGCGCCATAACGTTCAACCATTACCTGCGGGTCGATACCGTTATTTTTCGACTTGGACATTTTACTCATGCCAGTGTAGACCAGCTCATGACCCGCTGCGTCTTTTGCTTTGACAATGCGGCCTTTTTCATCGCGCTCGACGATAGCGTCAACTGGCGAAACCCAGTTACGTTCGCCGTTCTCGCCGACATAATAGAACGCACCCGCCAGTACCATGCCCTGGCACAGCAACTGTTTAGCCGGCTCGTCAGAGGTGACCATGCCCGCATCGCGCATCAGCTTATGGAAGAAGCGGAAGTAGAGCAGGTGCATGATGGCATGTTCAATACCGCCGATGTAGATGTCGACCGGCAGCCAGTAGTTTGCCGCTTTCGAATCCAGCATTCCTTCCTGATACTGCGGGCAGGTGTAACGCGCGTAGTACCATGACGATTCCATAAAGGTGTCGAAGGTGTCGGTTTCACGCAGCGCCGGCATACCGTTAACGGTGGTTTTCGCCCACTCAGGATCGGCTTTAATCGGGCTGGTGATGCCGTCCATGACGACATCTTCCGGCAGAATAACCGGCAGTTGATCTTCCGGCGTCGGCAGCACGGTGCCGTCTTCCAGGGTGACCATCGGGATCGGCGCGCCCCAGTAACGCTGACGGGAAACGCCCCAGTCACGCAGACGATAGTTCACTTTACGTTCGCCGACGCCTTTTTCCGCCAGTTTATCGGCAATGGCGTTAAACGCCGCTTCAAAGGCCAGACCGTCGAACTCGCCGGAGTTAAACAGCACGCCTTTTTCGGTCAGCGCCTGTTCGGAAAGATCCGGCTCGGAACCGTCGGCGGCCAGAATCACCGGCTTGATGGTCAAACCGTATTTGGAGGCAAATTCGTAGTCGCGCTGATCGTGACCCGGAACGGCCATCACCGCGCCAGTGCCGTACTCCATCAGCACAAAGTTTGCCGCCCAGACCGGGATCTCTTCGCCAGTTAACGGATGAATCGCTTTATAGCCGGTGTCGACGCCTTTTTTCTCCATGGTCGCCATTTCGGCTTCGGCCACTTTGGTGTTACGGCATTCGTCGATGAACGCCGCCAGCTCGGCGTTATTCGCCGCCGCTTTTTGCGCCAGCGGATGACCGGCGGCCACTGCCAGGTAGGTGGCGCCCATAAAGGTATCCGGACGGGTGGTATAGACGGTCAGCGTGTTATCGTAACCCTTCACATCGAAGGTGATTTCCACGCCTTCAGAACGGCCAATCCAGTTGCGCTGCATCGTTTTTACGGTATCAGGCCAGTGGTCCAGCTTATCCAGATCGCGCAACAGCTCGTCTGCGTAAGCGGTGATTTTGATAAACCACTGTGGGATCTCTTTACGCTCAACTTTGGTGTCGCAGCGCCAGCAGCAGCCGTCGATCACCTGTTCGTTGGCGAGAACGGTCTGATCGTTCGGGCACCAGTTAACGGCAGAAGTCTTCTTGTACACCAGGCCTTTTTTATACAGCTCGGTGAAGAACTTCTGTTCCCAACGGTAGTATTCCGGGGTGCAGGTCGCGATTTCACGGCTCCAGTCATAGCCAAAACCCAGCGTTTTGAGCTGGTTTTTCATGTACGCGATGTTGTCGTACGTCCATGGCGCCGGCGCGGTGTTGTTCTTCACCGCCGCGCCTTCCGCCGGCAGGCCGAAGGCGTCCCAGCCGATTGGCTGCAGCACGTTTTTGCCCAGCATACGCTGGTAGCGGGCAACCACGTCGCCGATGGTGTAGTTACGTACGTGGCCCATGTGTAGTCGGCCAGAAGGATAGGGAAGCATCGACAGGCAGTAATACTTCTCTTTGCTCTCGTCTTCGGTCACTTCAAATGTGCGCTTCTCATCCCAGTGAAGCTGTACTTTGGATTCTATCTCTTCCGGGCGGTATTGCTCTTGCATGGTAGCCAGTAGTCCTGTTTTCGATACAGCTACAAATGTAGCTTTAGAGGTGGTGTTTAGATCCGCATAGCATAGCCCAAACACGCACGTCAAAACAGGGGGTAGAACATTTGTCGCGCCAGGCGTCCGTGAGGAGGTGACGCAAAATGCGACACGACTGAGGCAAATTACCGCAGTTCCTGTCACCGCCAGATCGGCCCATAAAAATAAAGTCATATAAAACATACAATTAAAAAATGGCACGCCTTTTGATTAGGGAGGACAGGACTAAAGCAAAGGAGTTAATCGTGAAAAAAAATGCAGTGGTGATTCACCCTCAGGATTGCGTCGCGACGGCTATTACGGCGCTCAAGGCCGGCGAAACCGCCACAATGTTCATTGGCGAACGCGAGATAAGCGTTGTGTTACATCAGGATGTGCCATTTGGCCACAAATTCGCCATCTGCGATGTGCCTTTTCATGGCGAAGTTTATAAATATGGCGAATCTATTGGCCGCGCCACTCAGGAAATAAAAAGTGGCGACTATGTGCACGTCCACAATGTGGAAAGCGAACGCGGACGTGGTGACTGGAAATAATATAAAACAAGGGAAAATGATTATGAGCAATGAGACTTTTTTGGGTTTCCGCCGCCCTGACGGCCGTTTTGGCATCCGTAATTATGTACTGATTTTACCTACCAGCGTTTGTGCGAATAAAGTTGCCCGGGATATTGCCCGGCAGGTAAAAGGCGCGACATGGGTGAATAACGATTTTGGCTGCTGCCAGGTAGCAGGCGATGCGCGTCTGACGGAAAAGACATTGATTAATGTGGCGAATAATCCCAACGTCGGCGCTATTGTGGTTGTGGGCTTAGGCTGTGAAGGCGCGGAGCCGCTGCGCATCGCAGAAGAGATTACCGCATTTGGCAAACCGACTTCCTGCATTACCATTCAGGAAGAGGGCGGCACGCTTAAATGTCAGGCCAGGGGGATTTCGCTGGCCCGCGACTATGCGCAACAACTCTCCATGCAAAAACCGCAGCAAGCGCCGGTTAGCGAGCTGCTGCTGGCGATGGAGTGCGGCGGGTCAGATACGACATCGGGGCTGGCGTCTAACCCTTCCTGCGGGGTCGCCTCGGATAAGCTGATACGCTGTGGCGGAAGCTCAATTCTTTCTGAAACGACGGAATTTATTGGCGCCGAGCATGTGATGGCGAAACGCGCGGTGACGCCGGAGGTTGGTCAACAGCTCATTGATTTAGTGGTCGGCTGCGAGGCGCGAGCAAAAGCGCTGGGCGAGGATATTCGCGGGGGACAGCCGACGCCGGGCAATATTAAAGGCGGGCTGACTACCATTGAAGAAAAATCGTTAGGCTGTATGCATAAAGCAGGTCATGCGCCGCTACAGGGCGTACTGGAATATGCCGATAGCCCAACGCATCCTGGCCTGTGGATTATGGATACCCCGGGGCAGGATATTGAATCTATTTCCGGCATGGTGGCGGGTGGAGCGCAGATCGTTATTTTTACTACCGGTCGCGGAACGCCTGCCGGTAACCCAATAGCGCCGGTAATAAAAATTACGGGTAATAAAGCAACGTGGGAAATGATGCAGGACAATATTGATATTGATGTGTCCGCCATTATGTCTGGCGAGGCTTCTATTACGCAAATGGGCGAGGAAATTTATCAGGAAATTTTACGCGTCGCGAATGGGAAAACGACTAAATCAGAAGATTTAGGTCATAACGAATTCTCTATTTATAAGATCGCGCCGACGTTCTGATACCAAATCGGGCAGCACAAGCTGTCCGGTTATCTCCTGGGAATAAGCTATGAAAATTAAAAAAACACTGGAACGTTTTCCTGGTGGTATGATGGTTGTACCGCTGATCATCGGCGCATTGTTTAAAACCTTTGCGCCGGAGGCGCTGGAAATAGGCGGTTTTGTCACCTCTATTTCGCATGGCGCAATGGCGATTTTAGGCATGTTTTTAGTCTGTATGGGCGCGGATATCCAGTTTAAAGCCGCGCCGAAAGCGCTGAAAAAAGGCGCTGCGATCACCTTTGCGAAATTTGCCAGCGGCGTGATTATTGGCATTCTGGTCGGAAAATTTTGCGGCCCGGATGGGTTATTAGGTCTGTCGGCTTTAGCGATTATTTCGGCGATGACCAACTCGAACAGTGGGTTATATGCCGCGTTGGTGGGGGAGTACGGCGATGAAACCGACGGCGGCGCGATTGCGGTAATATCGTTGAACGATGGTCCCTTTTTCACCATGCTGGCGTTAGGATCGGCAGGCATGGTGTCGATACCCTTTATGAATCTGGTGGCGGTTATTATTCCCATTATCATTGGCATGATTTTGGGTAATCTGGATGAGGACATGCGCAAGTTTCTTAAACAGGGCAGCGTGGTAACGATTCCTTTTTTGCCTTTGGGTTAGGATACGGTATTGATTTCGCAAGACTTATCACGGCAGGTTCTTCAGGCATTTTACTGGGACTCATGACGGTGGCGATTGGCGGATTTTTTAATATTTTCGCCGATCGTCTGACGGGAGGCAGCGGCGTGGCAGGCGCGGCGGTATCCACCACCTCTGGCAACGCTGTCGCGACGCCAGCGGCAATCGCGCTGCTCGATCCGCATTTTACCGACCTGGCGTCGACGGCGGCGGCGCAGGTGGCGGCCTCGACGATTATTACCGCTCTGTGCGCCCCCTTCCTGACCGTATGGATAAAAAAACGCTACGATCGTAAACTGAACCCAGCCGCCGCAGGCGGTTAGCGTTTCGGCGGAAAATAAATCACGACGGGCGGTCTCGCCCGTTCATAAACCAACAGGATGGTGAGTGATGAATAAGACGAAAGATATAGCCGCATCTCCTCTCTGTTTTGTCTCTCCTTACCCGCAACTGGCAAAGGCTGCCGAGGCGCTGGTCGCGCAGTTGGATTACGCCGTCACTATTCATCAAACGACGCTTAATCGTATCCTGGATGAGCTACCTTTATTAGAGTCCCGTGGGCACCAGGTACTGATTAGTCGTGGCGGCTGTGCGGAAATATTAAAAAAGCACAGTAAATTACCGGTAGTCGAAATTAAAATGTCCGGCTACGACATTCTTGATGCGCTTATCCCTTTTAAAGGACAAAAAGGCACTGTCGGTATTGTCGGCTTTTCCAGTGTGATCAAAGGATGCGCGCGCGTAGCGGAACAGTTAAATATTAACTATAAAATTTTTACCTTACAGGGAAATGATAAAGAAACGATTTCTTGCCTGAAGCAACAATTAGCGTCCACGCCATTAGATTGCATTGTTGGCGATACCGTTTGTCAGGATTATTTTTCACCGCTGGGCTCGCAATTCCGTTTACTTGATTCCAGCCCAGCCTCAATAACCGAAGCTCTGGAAGAAGCCCGCTCATTATATCTGGCTTTTCGCAGCCAATTACTCGAGCGTCATCATCTGCAGCTGATTCTCGATCAGTTTGATAAAGCTGTTATCACGCTTGATGATACCGGCGCGTTACTGCATTACAATAAATATGCGAGCCAACTTTTTAAAATTAACGCCTCCGGTGAGATTTATGACGCATCTTTCCTGAAACAGGTATTGCACCAGGAGCGGCATACATTACGTGAGGGAAAAACCGTCAGCGCGAAAGTCGTCGATACGCCGCAAGGCGCGATGGTGGTTAATCTGTATCCGGTATTTGCGGCCAGACAGTTAAGCCGGGTGGTGTTGACGATGCAAACCGTCTCCAGTTTACAGGGGGCGGAACATCATGTTCGCCGCCAGGAACTGTCTCGCCGCGGCTTGAGTGCCCGCTATCATTTCGACGATCTGCTTACCGAAAACCCGGAAATGCTGCGTCGTCTGGCGATCATTAAAAATTATGCCGGTACGGACGCGACTATCTTAATTAATGGCGAAAGCGGGACGGGAAAAGAGGTGCTGGCGCAAAGTATTCATAATGCCAGCCAACGCGTCAACGGCCCGTTTGTCGCCATTAACTGCGGCGCGATGGCCCCTCAGATTCTGGAGAGCGAACTCTTTGGCTATGTCGCCGGCGCATTTACCGGCGCGTCGCCGAAAGGCAAAATAGGCCTGTTTGAATTAGCGCACCACGGTACCATTTTTCTGGATGAGATTAGCGAGCTGGATAAACCGCTACAGACGCGCTTATTACGGGTATTGCAGGAGCGGCAGATTATGCGGCTGGGCTCAGACCAGATGATACCTGTTGATATTCGCGTGATTGCGGCGACCAATCAGACGTTAACGAAGCTCATTGCGGACGGGACATTTCGCGAAGATCTTTACTATCGGCTTAACGTATTAAAAGTGACCACCATCCCGCTACGCAAACGTCCGGAGGATATCAAAGCCATCGGCCTGTCGCTGCTTACTAGTTTCAGCCAGCATTATAAACGCCCGGCACTAACGTTAACCCCGGCGCTGTGGCAAGAGCTTCAGCGCTTCGCCTGGCCCGGAAACGTCAGGCAGTTAAGCAATATTATCGAACGGCTGGTGCTCTCTATTGATCACTCCCCGGCCACGCTGGATGAGGGACGCCTCTTGCTGGACGATCTGGAAGAGGGGAGCCGACGCGAGCCAAATACCTGCCACGACTGCCAGATGCTGGCTGGCGATTATAAAACTATTCGCCTGCGTATTCTGAGAAAATTATTAGAGGCGGAAAGGGATAATAAATCGTTAGTGGCGAAACGGTTAAATGTCGATCGTACCTCGCTGACGCGCTGGATACGCGAGTCGGCCTGACAAGAATTTACAGACTCTGTGGGCAGCCTTGCAAAGCGTAACGCAAATAACGTCTATTATTATAGGCAGTTAACGATCCAAGAGGTGAAGTGATGAACAAGGTTGCTCAATATTACCGTGAACTGGTGGCCTCATTAAGCGAGCGTTTACGCAATGGCGAGCGCGACATTGATGCGCTGGTGGAGCAGGCGCGCCAGCGCGTGATGCAAACAGGGGAGTTAACGCGAACCGAGGTGGACGAACTGACGCGCGCTGTCAGACGCGATCTGGAAGAGTTCGCCATGAACTACGAAGAGAGCCAGGACGATAGCGTCTTCTTGCGGGTGATTAAAGAGAGTCTCTGGCAGGAACTGGCGGACATTACCGACAAAACCCAGCTGGAATGGCGCGAGGTATTCCAGGATTTGAATCACCACGGCGTGTATCATAGTGGCGAAGTGGTGGGATTGGGGAATCTGGTGTGCGAGAAATGCCACTATCATCTGGCGGTTTACACGCCGGATGTGTTGCCGCTCTGCCCGAAGTGTGGCCACGATCAGTTCCAGCGCAGGCCGTTTGAGCCGTAAGGTTCATTATCGTGAGCGGACGGTTGCCGTCCGCCATGTTAAGCGTGCAGTTGGGCTTCCAGTTTGCGGATCTCTTCGTCGACGTTCCATTTGCCCGTGGGCTGTGCTTTTTTGAACCAGTAAAGCGCTTGTTGTAGGTCTTGTGCGGTACCGTATCCATCTCTGTACATGCATCCGAGGTTGTACCAGCCCGATGAATTGTTACATTCTGCTGATTTGTGGAACCATTCCAGTGCTAGTGAATAATTTTGCTCGACGCCATGACCGCATTTGTACATCCAGCCGATACTGTTATAGGCATCATCGTCACCCTGGTCTGCCGCTTTTCGAAACCAGTATATTGCCTGCTGGTAATCTTGTTTGATACCTTTTCCGATGTAATAACAATAGCCCATCTGATATTGCGAGTAGCTGCTCTCTTGTAGCGCGCTCTTCTTGTACCAAAGGGCGGCAAGGGATAAATTTTTTCGACATCCTTTCCCATTGCCATACATATACGCCAGTCTTTCCTGGCTGGCGCAATGGCCTTGTAATGCTGCCTGTTTAAACCAGTAGAGTGCCTGTGTATTATTTTGCTCTACGCCAGTTCCTGAATGATACATTCTCCCGAGATTATATTGCGCAAGGTTGTGGCTCTGTTCTGCTCCTTTGCGATACCAGGCAACGGCCTGGGCATAATCTGGAGCCATCCCGGTTTCTCCTTCCTGAACCCAGCCTAATGTGTTGAAAGCGTGTCGGTGTCCTTGCTGTGCGGCTTTTTCTGACCAGAATAAAGCCAGCGTATTATCTTTCATGTCGGTAGGCGTGTCTTTGTATCGTAAGCCGAGCCAATATTGCGCCTCGCAATGCCCTTGCTCGGCCGCCTGCTGTAGCCAATAAAAAGAGAGCTTATCCTCTTCGCTGCCATCTATACGTTCGTCATTATATAAACGGCCTAATATATATTGAGCTTCGCTATTTCCTGACTGCGCCAGTTCGGTTAATTGTGCTAAAGATACGTTGTCGCAGGGATGACTGGTTATGGAATGATTCATTTTTTAATTTATCCCGCCATTGTTTTTTAGATTAATAATATATTGCGATTTGGCTTTGTTGTACTCTATTTTAGTTTTCAATTGCGTTTTTATTTGTAGCGTGAATATATTTTGGCGATTTATTATGGATAAAGAATCACAATATTTACTCTTTGCACTTTCCTCGCCGATGGAAGTATTGAACGAGGACTGTTTACCTTCACATTCGTCACCGAAAATGTATTTAGGTGTAAAACGTTTCGATCTTGAATCGTCGTGGGGTATTGAAAATCGTGATGAGCAGCTTCAGACCATTTCCCGCATGACGGATGACGGTCATGCCACACAACTGGAATGGCTATATCGCCGCTGGTTTAGGTATGCGCCGCAGGAGTGGCAGGAGTATACCGACGCGCTGGACGAGGGAGATCGCATTTATGCCCGATTCGTCGCTGATACCGCCGTGTGTTGCGGCGAAGGTGGTATTCGCAGTTGGGATTATGTGCGGATGGGATTTCTCTGCCGCATGGGCGTGCTCAATGAATGGCTGACGGAAGAGGAGAGCCTGTGGCTGCAGTCGCGGATACAGCTTCGCGCGCTCAGCTATTATTCCGGCTGGTTGCCGTATTTCAGCGCTTATTACACCGGGCGTTTGTACTGGCAGTTACGGAATGGCGATAACCTACCGTTGCTACGCGAGACATTCGCCCGTAAGGAGTTTGATGACGCGGGGCGACGTATGATGAATAAGCTGATCGCAGGGAAGGACAGTTTTTACGCCACGCTGCCGTGGCGCTACCTGCCCCATTACCCTGAATGCCCGGACACGCTTCAGGAGGTGAGCGATCTATGAAAACCTGTTGGCAAGTCCTTGGCATTGAGGCCACCACGGATACCGACGCCATTCGTCAGGCTTATCTGGCGCTGCTGCCGTCATTTCATCCGGAAACCGATCCGCAGGGTTTTAAGCAATTGCGAGAAGCCTATGAGAATGCATTGCAGGGGACAACATCGCCCGCCATTACGGTGGTTGATGAGGATCCCGATACCCCGTGGGTGAATTATCTCAGGGAGATATTCGGTGATTTGCTGGCGGATGGCGAACGGCGCTTTCAGCCGCAGGCATGGCAGGAGTTTATCCAACAGATCAATAAATTATCGATTTTACAGGTCGAAAAATCGCGCTGGTGGCTGTGCGCTATCGCGATGAAGACCTTTCCTATTTCTTACTCGTGTCTGAAACTGCTGTCAGATCGCCTGGCTTGGGAACAGGGGAGTGATAATCGAGATGTCGATGCCGAGGAGGTGGAGGATCTTTTGTTTGAAATCCGCCGTGGCGACCTGTTTGATTATTCGCTATTGCTGCATTTGCCAGTGGCGGTACAAAACCAGACCATTGCTTTTTATGATGCCCTGGACAACACCTTTTTCGAGCATCCTCTCTATTTCGCCCAACTTATGGCGCAGCACGGCGCCTGGATTATCCCGGACAATCTACGCTTTCAACGACGTCTGTTACGCTGGTTCAGCACCTTGCACTGGGGTATTGCGGAGCTGCTGCCTGTCGCCCTGGCATGGCAGGAAGCCGAACCCGATAACGCAACGCCGGGTTATTACTACTTAGCCCAGCGCGTATTTTGCGGTGAAGGCGATAGCCTGCTGCCAGAACTTTACGCGCAGTGGTGGGCGTATCCTTCTACCCAGCTTGACGATCTGTTGCTGCGCTGGTGCCGTCAGCATCGACCGGACTTTTTCCCGCTGCTGGTGATGGCGGTTGAGGGGCGTGAGCAGGTGGATATTAACGCTGAACAGCTGCTGTATATTCCCGGCTCAAGCGCTCGTTCCTGCTTGCTGTGGGCCGAGGCGCTGCACAGCGGCGCATTATCGCCGCTAAGCGAAAGTTTTATTGCGCGGCGTTTGAATTATGGCGCGCCAGCGGTGAGTGAGGCGCATAGCCAGCATCCATACTGGCTGTTGTATCAGGTGGCGGATAGCCTGGCGTGCGCCGAGGAGCCGTCAGCGGCATTGTTACAGAGTCTGGTAACGAAGCTTGATGCGCCGGATATCTGCCCGTTGGAAGCGCTGGTTATTCGCGGGTTGCTGGGGCGGGCTGCGGCTGTCGCCACACCGTGTGAAGCTGTAGTCGCAGATGAAGAACCGGTGACGACGGTGACTTCGCCGAGTACGGAGGAATCTGGCGGCGGCTTTGGCCTCTGGCAGGTGATTAAAATCATTTTATTTATTGGCGTTGTCGGCCATGTATTACGCCAGTTTATGCATTAGGGATATCGAATATGGACAAGGAAGAACAATATTTACTTTTTGCGCTCTCCACGCCGATGGAGGTGCTATATATCGGCAATGAGCCTTCGCATACCTCTCCAGCAATGTATACCGGAATTCCTGCTGTCGATCTCTCCGATTCATGGGGGATTGATAACCGTGAAGATCTTATTCAAACCATCTATCGGATGACGGACGATGGTCATGCGGCAGATTTGGCTCCCTTTTATATCCGCTGGTTTACGCTATCTCCTCGTCAATGGCGCGAATTTACCGCGCAGTTTGGCGAGCAGGGCCAGATTTATGCGCGATTTGTTGCCGAAACCGCACTATGCTGCGGGCGCGGCGGCATTAAAGCCTGGGACTATGTGCGTATGGGGTTTTTATGCCGGATGGGGGTGTTGAATCAATGGCTGACGGAAGAGGAAAGCCTGTGGCTGCAATCGCGTATCTATGCGCGGGCGTACTATTTTTACGACGGTTGGACGCAATATTTTGCCGCCTATTCGTTGGGTCGGCTGTACTGGCAGGCTAAAGGGGACACCATACAGGCATATTTCGCTCACCTAAAGTACGACGCTTCAGGCGCGCGGATGTTTAATGAACTGGCCTCTACGACAGAGAGTTATTATGCGCAGCTACCGTGGCGTCCGCTCAACGAACAACCGACATGCCCGGAAACGCTTAAAGGAGTGAGCGATTTATGAATATCTGTTGGGAAATCCTGGGCATTGAACCTACCACCGATCTGGAATGTATCCGTCAGGCTTATCTTGCCCTGTTGCCCTCATTCCACCCTGAGAGCGATCCGCAGGGTTTTAAGCGATTGCGCCAGGCCTATGAAGAAGCGCAGCACTGGGCCGCCTCGCCTGCGGAGGACGCAAAAACGGAAGAGGTGGGCGACGAACATGAAATACTGGTGGCGTTCAGGGAATTGCTGGCATCAGAGCGCGATCGCTTTCAGCCCTCGGCATGGCAGAAATTTATTCAGCAATTGAACCAGTGTTCAATGGATGAGATAGATAAGCTGCGCTGGCAGTTGTGCGACATCGCCATGAAAACAGAAACGATCTCGCTGTCTTGCCTGGCATTGTTGGCGCAGCGTCTGAACTGGCAGCCGCAGGAAGCAGAAGATGATGCTGATGGAGAAGAGCTGGAAGCATTTCTGGAGACCGTAAAGCGGGGCGATGCGTTTGATCTGCTAAGTCTGGCCAAATTGCCTCTTGTTGTTCAAGACCAAACTGACGCCTACTTTTTTAAGCTTGAGCGTATCTGGCGCTTTTATCCCGAACATTTTGCCGACGCTCTGCAGGTTCAGGGAGCCTGGATAATTCCCGATGATAAACAGCTGCATCGTAAACTATTACACTGGTTTAGCGCCGAGCAGTGGGGCATGGCGGAACTGGTCGATATTGCTCGTCGCTGGCAGGCCGCGGAGCCGGATAACGAAGATGCGCACTATTACCTGTGCAAACAGCGTTTGCTCTGCGGTGAAGGGGAAAGCCTGTTGGCCGACCTTTGCGATTTCTGGCAGCGTTATCCCTCCACGCAGGCGGACGACCTGTTGCTGGGCTGGTGCCGCCAGCATCGGCCTGATTTCTTCCCGCTGGCGGTGATGGCGGTCGAAGCGCGCTGTATGGCGGATGCCGAATATGTCCCCGGTGAAAGCGCGCGCACGCGTTTACTGTGGGCCGACATTTTGCACAGCGGTAGGTTATCACCGCTGGGGCGTTCATTTGTTGACTCCCTGTTTTATAAGCGAAAAGCGATGGCGTGGGCAAATTCACGGCTGAGTACCCAGGGGGAACCCGAAACGCCGCTGTTGGATCTGTACCGGACGGCGGAGCAGGTGGTGCTGGAAGCGTTTCCCAAAGAAAAGCCCTTTTTTCGCCTGCTGATCCGGCTGGAGGAGGGGCAGTCCTGTCCGCTGGAGGCGCTGATAACGCAGGCATTGTCATCTAAAATCGCCATGAAGCCAGGCGATATTCGTGACAAAAAGGAGCTGGCGGAAGAGCTCAGGCTGGCGGCTGAGAAAGAAGAGACAAAATTGTCTTCTGAAGCGAAAACCGAAGCACCCCGTCAGGCGGAATCTGGCGGGGTGATGAAAATCATGAAGATTGTCGGTTTGATCGCGTTGATTGTCTGCGCGTTAAATCGATTCTTCCATTTTTTCTGAACAGGGGTAGTGAAAGCGCCGTTACGGCGCTTTCGGCTCGTCAATACCCAGATATTCACAGGCGCGACGGCGTACGTCATCGACACGCTGCATATCATTAGACAGCAGGGCCGCGTCGAAATCGGTAATAATCTCCCCCAGCATTTCGCGCTCATCGCCTAACGCGCGTGACCACTGCTCCTCTAACTGTGCTTTAAACGTCCGGTTAATCAGCATATCGCGGGGATAAATTTTCAGCGCCAGCAGCCGCTCGCGGCTGGCGTCGATTTGCTGCGTCGTCAGTGAGGTGGCATTGTGACTGATGATTCTGGATTCACTCTTGCCGTCTTCCAGCAGCACGTCAACTTCCAGCAGCACGTCAACTTCCAGCAGACCATTAATATCGTAGCTAAAACGAATATCAATGGCCTGAATGTGCCCGTTCGGCTTCAGCATGACGTCAAAAGAATCAATCAGGATATTATTTTTCACCTTATGGCTTTCGCCCTGGTATACCCTGACGCAAATAGAGTCCTGCTCAGGGTGCATGGTGGAGTACGTTTCCACTTTTGACACCGGAACGGTGGTATTGCGTTCAATGATGGGCGAGAAAATACCAGGCACTCCCTGTCGGTTGACTTCCACGCCCAGCGAGTAGGGGCAGATATCCGTGAGGATCACCTCTTCAACGTCTTCATGGCGCAGGCGACAGGCGGCCTGAGTTGCGGCGCCAAGCGCCACGATGGTGCTGGGATCGTAACTTTGATAGGGCAATTTACCGAATAAGCGCACCGCGATGCGTTGCACCAGCGGCATCTGTGACGCGCCGCCGACCAGCACCAGGCTGTCAATTTGCTCCGGTTTGAGTCGGGAGTCGCGCAGCGCCTGCTCAATGGTCGTGCGCAGCCGGTTGAGCAACGGTAGCCACAGGGCTTCCAGCTCATCGTCATAAAACGTGCTTTCCAGAACGCTCTCCTGATAAAGCCAGCTCATGCGCAGCGGGGAGCTGCTGGCGCATTTTGCGGCTTCAACACAGGCATACAGCGCAGCCAGATCGCTATCCGTCAGCGCTGATTTATCGAGGTTCCAGCGTTTCAGCACTTCATCAAGCAACAAATGCGTGAAATCTTCGCCGCCGAGGTAGTTATCGCCAGCGGAGGCGTGAACTTCGATAATCGGCGTAGCGTATTCCAGAACGGTCACATCAAAGGTTCCGCCCCCCAGATCGAAAACCAGCGAACGGCTGTTTTGCTGCGTATGCAGGCCATAAGCCATTGCCGCCGCCGTGGGTTCATTGATCAAACGCACGGCGTTTAACCCCGCAAGCTCAGCGGCAAGGCGTGTATGCTTCCGCTGCTCATCGCTGAAATAAGCCGGAACCGAGATCACGACGTCCTTGATTGGCTGCTGAAGGTAGTCTTCCGCATCTTCTTTCAGCGAGCGTAAAACCAGCGAAGATAATTCCGGCGCATTAAACGACTCTTCACCCAAATGCCAGTGAGTATTACTGCCCATTGCGCGTTTAAATAAGGCAGCGGTTTTATCTGGATGAGATGTTTTACGAGCTGCGGCAGGTTTTCCCACCAGAATTTGCTTATTTTCATCCATACTAATTATGGATGGTGTTAAATATTCACCAAATTTATTAGGTATTAATTGTGCGGCTCCGTCTTGCCAGACGGCGATTAAACTATTAGTGGTGCCGAGATCGATACCAATCGCTAACGTTGCATTATCCATTGCGTTTAATTTATCGGGAAAGAGAGTTTATAGAATAAAGAACACCACCCTCTGGCGTGGTGATCTTTATCAATGTCACGCCTGGCGAAAGTATTCATCCATAATGTTCGTCAACTCCGGGCGCTCGCCGTCATCATTGATGGCGAAATCGAGGAAAAAAGCATCGGCCTGTGGCGTGCGTTTCTGGGCCAGTAAACGAAACGCCAGCGGGTAGTGGCAAGCATAATCGGGGGTGCGAGTCAGAAAACGGACAAAATCAATCAACAAGGGGGAATGGGTATAAAACAGCGCGCGTAACAATACGGCGGGAAATCCCTCTTCGGTGATCCCTTGCGCCATGATTTTGTTGAGGCCGGCCTCGCTCAGATCGCCTGCGGCAATAATGTCTGCTCAGGCCGCAAGATTGGGATAATTCGCCGCGCAGTTAGCCAATGCGTTCGGCCAGTTGACGCGGGTATAACGTTCGTCATGGCGAGTAAAGTAATCCTCCCAAAGGGATGGCGGTAGTTTTTCGTACTGTATTTTCAGGGGGATGCGGCGCTGAAACTGGGCTTCTTCCAGGCGCTCGCCGTCATAAAATCGCAGGTATTGCTGTCGCGTCTCGTAGCATGTCATCGCCACCGGCTGGCTGATGACCCAGGTCTTCACGGGCCGGCCTTCCAGCGCGGCGGCGGTGGCTTTATGGTGACCATCAAGCAGGACGCAAAGCCAGCTGTCATTCATATACCAGGCCAGCGCGTGGCTCTCTGGCTTATCGCAGTAATACTCGGCGCGTTGTGGGTTAAATCGCGATGGGGGCTGGCCTAGCAGTAAAAAACAGGGTTCGCCGGACTGGTAGTGATAGTCCACGTCAGCAATCCACTGCCCTGTGGTCGCGGGATTCGGTTGTTTTTCGTTACCCACCGCCCAGAAAAAATGCCCGTTGCCATCCGTCGGATAAAGTTCGCGTTCTTCCAGCCGGTAATAGCCATCGGCAAAGAGTGAAAACAGCGGCGTCAGGGCGGTAAATGCTTCGTTCAACCCGACTCCTGGCTGATTCCACTCGGCAAGTGAGGATAAAAACTGCGCGGCGCCTTCATCATCATTGCTAAAACCGGCATAAACAAATTCTGCGCAGGTTGGGCACCAGGATTCAGAGAAAAAACGAATCAGCGGTGAGCCATGCCAGGAAAGCGTATGAATACCGGCGTCAGAGTCGGGAGCGTGGATAACGCAGGGACGAAGCAATGCTTTTCCGTTACGTACTGAAAACGTTATATGGGCTACATCGTGCTGTAGCAGGCTGATTTCAGGTCTATTGTTACGCCAAAACATCGCTGTTCATCCCTGGATTCTACTTTGCGCTTTATGCGTAGTATTGCAGCCGCTCCGCCAGCAAATCGACAAATCCCTGGCGGTCTACATCCACCATCACCGTCGCATTCGGCTTATTCCCCGTCAGGAAATAATAATCCACCACCGTCATCCCCTGGGTGTATTTCCCCTTGGTTTCCACGCCAACCCAACGCTTAACGGTGGTGAAAATCTCGGGTTTCAGCAGCCAGGCGATGGTGCACGGGTCGTGCAGCGGCGCGCCGACAAATCCCCATTTTTCGTCTTTGTGGTATTCAAAGAAGAAGTCGAGTAGTTCAGCCACGATCGTCGAAATTGGATTGCCGATGTCGCGGAAACGCTCGATATCGGCGGCGTGAATCTGCGCCTTATGGGTGACGTCCAGCCCGGCCATCACCACCGGAATGCCTGACTGGAAGACAATTTCTGCCGCTTCCGGATCGACGTAAATATTAAATTCCGCAGCGGGCGTCCAGTTACCCAGCGCCATCGCGCCGCCCATGATCACAATGCGGGCGATTTTCGTATGCAGTTCCGGATGGCTATTCAGCAGCAGCGCCACGTTGGTCTGTGGGCCAGTGGAGACGATGGTGACCGGCTGTGAGCTCTCGCGCAGTGTTTTTGCCATCAGCTCAACGGCAGTGCCGCTTTGCGGGGCGAATGACGGCTCGGGCAGCGCCGGGCCGTCAAGACCGCTTTCGCCGTGAACGTTATCAGCGATAATCAGTTCGCGCATGAGCGGTTTCACCGCGCCGCCCGCCACCGGAATATCCGGGCGTTTGAGCAGCGTCAGCATCCGCAGCACGTTGCGCAGGGTCTTCTCCGGCGTCTGGTTGCCGGCGGAAGAGGTGATCGCTTTCACTTCCAGTTCAGGGGAGGCGAGGGCGAGAACGAGGGCGATCGCGTCATCATGACCCGGATCGCAATCAATAATAATGGGCTGTGCCATAGCGGTTCCTTGTAAGCGGTACTTTGTGACAAGGTTAACGCCCGGCTGGATACGTTTCGAGAAGCGAAGAAGTAAAGCGTGAGATAGCGCGCACTCTGACGTGCGCGCCGGGAAGATTAGTGCAGGATTTTCGCAAGGAAGTCTTTTGCGCGATCGGAACTGGGGTTAGCGAAGAACTCCTCTTTTGGCGAATCTTCGACGATTTTACCTTCATCCATAAAGATCACCCGGTTAGCCACTTTACGGGCAAAGCCCATTTCGTGCGTCACCACCATCATGGTCATCCCTTCGTTCGCCAGTTCGACCATCACGTCCAGTACCTCGTTGATCATTTCCGGATCGAGTGCGGAAGTCGGTTCATCGAATAACATGGCAATGGGGTCCATACACAGCGCGCGGGCGATCGCCACGCGCTGCTGCTGGCCGCCGGAAAGCTGCGCCGGGAACTTGTTGGCATGCGCAGACAGGCCAACGCGCTCCAGCAGCTTCAGGCCTTTATCGCGGGCGGCGGCCTTATCGCGTTTCAGCACTTTCACCTGCGCCAGCGTCAGGTTTTCGATGATCGACAGGTGGGGAAACAGTTCGAAGTGCTGGAATACCATGCCTACGCGGGAACGCAGTTTCGCCAGATCGGTTTTTTTGTCGTTCACTATAATGCCGTTAACGGTAATTTCGCCTTTTTGCACCGGTTCCAGACCATTGACGGTCTTAATCAGCGTGGATTTACCGGAACCCGATGGCCCGCAGACTACCACCACCTCACCTTTTTTCACTTCTGTTGAACAATCGGTCAGCACCTGAAAGTGACCATACCATTTTGAAACATTTTTCAGGGTAATCATTAAACTGTCCTTTTCTTCAAATAGCTGACCAGCAACGACGCGCTCAGGCTGATAACAAAATAAACGGCGCCGGCGAACAGAATCATTTCGACCTGAGTACCGTCACGCTCGCCGATAGTCGACGCGGTGCGGAAGAAGTCCGCTAGGCTGAGTACATAAACTAAAGAGGTGTCCTGAAATAGCACGATGCCCTGCGTAAGCAACAGCGGCACCATCGCCCGAAACGCCTGCGGCAGAATAATGAGCTTCATCGACTGCCAGTGGGTCATCCCCAACGCCAGCGCGGCGCTGGACTGCCCGCGGGAAATACTTTGAATACCGGCGCGAATAATCTCGGAATAGTAGGCCGCTTCAAACATGGAGAATGCCACCATCGCGGAGATCAGGCGGATATCGGTTTTCGGCGATAGTCCCAGCACGTTTTGCAGAAAGCCGGGTACAATCAGATAGAACCACAGCAGCACCATCACCAACGGGATGGAACGGAAAACGTTAACATACGCTTTAGCAAACCAGGCGATAGGGGCAAAGCTTGAGAGGCGCATGACGGCCAGAATGGTTCCCCAGACTATCCCCACGACAACGGCGGTGACGGTGATCTTCAGCGTGATGACCAACCCGGCCAGCAGGTAAGGCAGTGAGGGGATAATCGAACTCCAGTCAAATTCGTACATTATTTGCTCCCCACGTTGCCCGGCAGGCGGACTTTGCGTTCAACCAGGCTCATGACCAGCATGATAACGGCGTTAATCAGCACATAGGCCAGCGTAATGGCGGTGAAGGATTCCCAGGCGTGCGCCGAGTAATCCAACAGTTTGCCTGCCTGCGCCGCCATATCCACCAGGCCGATGGTTGAGGCAATAGCCGAGTTTTTCACCAGGTTCATCATCTCTGACGTCATTGGCGGCACGATAACGCGATAGGCATTCGGCAGCAGGACATAGCGATAAGCCTGCGGCAGCGTTAGCCCCATCGCCAGCGCCGCGTTCTTCTGCCCGCGAGGCAGAGACTGAATCGCGGCGCGCACCTGTTCGCAAACGCGGGCGGCGGTAAACAGTCCCAGACAGATCATTGAGGAGAGGAAAAACTGAATATTGGGATCGAGTTCCGCCTTAAACCACATGCCAAGATCTTCCGGCAACAGTTCAGGCACCACCAGGTACCAGGTGAAGAATTGCACGATCAGCGGCACGTTGCGGAACAGTTCTACGTACAATGTGCCCAGTCCGGAGAGGAAACGGTTGGGAACGGTACGTAAAATGCCGAAAATAGATCCTACCAGGAAAGCGATAATCCAGGCGGTAATCGAAAGGGCTACGGTGACCTGAAAACCACTCCATAGCCAGCCGAGATAGGTGGTATTGCCGAAGGGGGCTTCCTGTAAAAAAATACCCCAGTTCCAGTCTATTGACATACATCTACTCCGAAAAAAAGGGTAGCAGCGCTACCCTCGAAGATTGTTGCCCGGCGATCTGCGGTTTCAGGCCCGATGGGGAACGACCATCAGGCTTATAGTCTGTCCGTGCTGAGCGACAATCGAGAGGACAGGAGTCCCGTCCCATTTAGTTTTAGTTAGTTAAGCGCTTTATCATTCGGTGCTTTGAACAGGGCTTTCATCTCGTCAGACAACTCGAAATTCATGTTCAGGTTTTTCGGTGGGATCGGATTTTTAAACCACTTATCAAACCACTTTTCCGCTTCGCCGGAGGTTTGCGCCTGAGCGATGGTATCGTCCATCAGCTTTTTAAACTCAGGGTCGTTTTTACGCAGCATACAGCCGTAGGCTTCCTAGGACTGCGGTTTACCGACAATCTCCCAGTTATCCGGTTTCTTGGCTTTGGCGCGCTCGCCGGCCAGCAGCGCGTCATCCATCATAAAGGCGACGGCGCGACCGCTTTCCAGGGTGCGGAACGAGTCACCGTGGTCTTTCGCGCTAATAATACGCATCCCCATCTTTTGCTCTTCGTTAAGCTTATGCAGCAGAATTTCAGAGGTCGTCCCGGAGGTGACGACGACCGCTTTGCCTTTCAGATCCGGGAAATCTTTAATATCGCCGCCTTTTTTAGTCAGCAGTCGCGTCCCGACGACGAAAATCGTATCGGAGAAAGCGGCCTGTTTCTGGCGCTCAAGGTTGTTAGTCGTTGAACCACATTCAAAATCGAAGGTTCCGTTTTGCAACAGCGGAATACGGTTTTGCGAGGTGATCGGGATCAGCTTCACCGGCAGATCGGGCTTGTTAAGTTTCTTTTTTACCGCTTCCACAATGGCGTTGGAGTAGTCCTGGGAATAGCCGACCACTTTCTGCTGGTTGTCGTAATAAGAAAAGGGCACAGAAGATTCGCGATGCCCGACGACGATCACGCCATTTTTAGCGATCTTGTCCAGGGTGCTACCAGCGGCAGGCGCGCCATCTTCTGCGTGCGCAAGGCCCGCAGACAGTCCCATGACCAGCATTGCTGTGGTTAGCTTACGTAATTGCATATCCAACTCCTTTATCATCTGCGCCGTCGACGCATTGATAGCTATTGTGATGTTGTTATTGCCTGCAACTTGCGCGTGCAGTGTTATGTGTGTTTGTTAACATTTAGCGTGGCTTGTTGTAAATATTTTGCTGCGATATTGTTTATTTTTGCGAAGTGCGCCGCACCGTTCAGAGGCAAAAATCCTACATTGCACCGTTCAGGTGCTACCGATGATCGTTTTTGGTGCGACCCGGTTGCACAAGCAGCCAGAACAGGTTTGCCATGTTTAACAAAGCAATAGACGTGCCAGAATGAGGGAAAAAGGAGGATTTTCAGGCCGGATAAATGAAGCGCTATCCGGCCTGGGGAGAGATTATTTCCGTCTTTGTCGCAGACTCATCACTACCGCGCCAAAAGCAAACAGCGCGGTCAGTACCCATAGCGGCCAGTTGCCGGTACGGGCATAGGGAGTTAACCCCGTGGTTGGCGTGACATTGGTGGTCAGTACCTGGCGTGTGAACTGCGGGATCATCGCCTGAATTTCGCCCTGCGGGCCAATCACCGCCGTAATACCGTTATTAGTACTGCGCAGTAACGGACGCGCCAGCTCCAGCGAACGCATCCGCGCCATCTGGAAATGTTGCCACGGGCCAATGGACTTACCAAACCAGGCGTCGTTAGAAATCGTCAGCAGGTAGTCGGTGTCCGGGCGGAAGTTATCTCGCACCTGCTCGCCAAGAATAATTTCATAACAGATTGCCGCCGTCAGCTTATAGTCGTGCGCATGTAACTGCGGCTGGATATAAGGGCCGCGGCTAAAGGAGGACATGGGCAGATCGAAGAACGGCGCCAGCGGACGCAGGATAGACTCCAGCGGAACGAACTCGCCAAAGGGCACAAGGTGATTTTTATTGTAGCGATTGGGCGAGTCATAACTGTATGGATTATCCTTGCCCAACGTAATAATCGTATTGTAGGTGTCGTATCGATTCTGTTTATTGAGACGCGCATCGACAATACCGGTGATCAGCGTGCTATTTTTTTCGCGTAACATCTCGTCCAGCGAACGAAGGAAAGGCTGCTGATTGATTTCGAGATCCGGAATCGCCGACTCAGGCCAGATAATAATCTGTGATTTGCCTAACTCTGGGCGAGTTTCGTTGAGATAAATTTTTAGCGTATTCAGTAGCTGGTTTTCGTCCCACTTCAGCGACTGCGGGATATCGCCCTGCACCAGCGATACCTGGGTCGCTTTGGCCGGTTCCAGCGTAAACCACTGGATATAACGTAGCGGAAAGGGCAAAGCAAACAGAATCACGGCGACAGCCAGCGGACGCCAGTTCCGCGTCGCCAGTGCCAGCGCTAACAGGCCGCTGACCATCATCAGCAGGAAGTTGATCGCTTCGACGCCCATTACCGGCGCCAGGCCTTTTAGCGGGCCATCGACCTGACTATAGCCAAATTGCAGCCAGGGGAAGCCGGTCAGCACCCAGCCGCGTAAAAATTCGGTGATTTGCCATACTGCAGGCGCGGCGATAGCGACGCGCAGCCAGTTGGTTTTTGGCCACAGGCGCGACAAAATCCCGGCAAACAGTCCGGTATACAGCGAGAGATAAGCTGCAAGCAGCACCACCAGAAAAACGTTAACCGGGCCCGGCATGCCGCCAAACTGCGCGATACTGACATAAACCCAGTTAATCCCGCTACCGAAAAGTCCGAGTCCCCAGCAATAGCCGATGGCGGCAGACTGGAGCGGGCGGCGATTAAACGTTAAGGCCTGCAGCCCGATAAGCGACACTATCGCTGCGGGCCAGACGTCATACGGAGAGAAAGCCAGTGTTCCGCAGGCGCCGAATAATAACGCCAGCAGCAGGCGAATACGCTGGCGTTCAATTAACGAGGCAAATGCCATTTTTAGTCCACTATTGCTGTTATTCGTCCAGTTTTGGCTGGGGCGAGTCATCCGGGATCCTGACATGCACCTGAATAATACGACGACTATCGGCCATCGCCACTTTGAACTGGTAACCATCAATGTCAATGGTTTCGCCGCGGGCCGGTAAATGGCCGAATGCCTGCATCACCAGTCCGCCGATGGTATCGACTTCTTCATCGCTGAAGTGGGTGCCGAAAGCGTCATTGAAGTCTTCAATCGACGCCAGCGCGCGAATCGTCCAGGTATGGCGGCTAAGCTGACGGAAGTCGATATCGTCTTCTTCGTCATACTCATCTTCAATTTCACCGACAATCAGTTCGAGGATGTCTTCGATAGTTACCAGGCCGGAAACGCCGCCAAACTCATCAATCACGATCGCCATATGGTAGCGCTGGGAGCGGAATTCCTTGAGCATACGGTCAACCCGTTTGCTTTCCGGTACGACAACCGCGGGGCGTAACACTTTGTCCATGCTGAAGGCTTCGGCATCGCTGCGCATAAACGGCAGCAAATCTTTGGCCATCAGAATCCCTTCAATGTGATCTTTATCTTCGCTGATCACCGGAAAACGCGAGTGGGCGGACTCGATGATAACATCGAGACATTCGTCCAGCGTCTGGTTGCGTTTCAGGGTAATCATCTGGGAGCGCGGGATCATAATATCGCGAACGCGCTGGTCGGCGATGTCCATTACGCCTTCGAGCATATCGCGCGTATCTTCATCGATAAGCTCGTTCTGCCCGGAATCACGGATCAGCGCCAGCAACTCATCACGGTTTTTAGGTTCACCGTGGAAAAGCTGGCTGAGTAGCAGGGAAAAAAATCCCTTTTTACTGTTTACTGTGTCACTACTGTGTGAATTGTCGTCGCTCATGGCGTCGTATGGGTTCTCATGTTAGTTAATACAAAGCTCGTCATGCGTATACTCAGCTGTGACGGCATGTTTTGCCTGATGGCGCTACGCTTATCAGGCCTACAAAAGGCATGAATGTAGGCCGGATAAGGCGCAAGCGCCGCCATCCGGCAAGCTACTATTCTGCAATCTTCTCGGCAATGTACGGATCCTCATAGCCCATAGCAAGCATAATCTCCGTTTCGAGAGACTCCATCTCTTCCGCTTCGTCATCGTCGATATGATCGTAACCCAGCAAATGCAGGCTACCGTGCACGACCATGTGCGCCCAGTGCGCCTCCAGCGGCTTGCTCTGTTCCTGCGCTTCCTGCTCCACGACCTGACGGCAAATAATCAGATCGCCCAGTAGCGGCATTTCAATGCCGGGGGGCGCTTCAAACGGGAAGGAGAGAACATTAGTGGGTTTATCTTTCCCGCGGTACGTCAAATTAAGGTCGTGGCTTTCGGCCTCATCCACCAGACGGATTGTGACTTCCGCCTCTTCCTGAAACTGCGGAATAACGCCGTCCAGCCAGCGTTGAAACTGAGCTTCATCCGGCAGGCCCGCGTGGTTTTCACAGGCCAACTGTAAATCGAGGATCACCTGGCTCATTTCTGTTCCTGCTCCTGGGCTTCACGCTTACGCTCCGCCGCCAACGCCGCTTTTCGTTTTTGTTCTGCCTCTTCCCAGGCTTCATAGGCGTTCACAATGCGGGCAACGACCGGATGGCGCACCACGTCTTCGCTGTGGAAGAAGTTGAAACTGATTTCATCGACTTCCGCCAGCACTTCAATGGCATGACGCAAGCCGGATTTGGTGTTGCGTGGCAGGTCAATCTGCGTCACGTCGCCGGTGATCACCGCTTTCGAGTTAAAGCCGATACGCGTCAGGAACATCTTCATCTGTTCGATAGTGGTGTTCTGGCTTTCATCCAGAATGATAAAGGCGTCGTTTAATGTGCGTCCGCGCATATAGGCCAGCGGCGCGACTTCAATCACATTGCGTTCAATCAGCTTCTCGACTTTTTCAAAGCCGAGCATTTCGAACAGCGCGTCATACAGCGGACGCAGGTATGGGTCCACCTTCTGACTTAAATCGCCTGGCAGAAAGCCGAGTTTTTCGCCCGCTTCCACCGCCGGACGGGTCAGCAGAATACGGCGAATCTCCTGACGCTCCAGGGCGTCTACCGCAGCGGCGACCGCAAGATAAGTTTTACCGGTACCCGCCGGGCCGACGCCAAAGGTAATATCATGATCGAGAATATTGGCGATGTACTGCGCCTGGTTCGGGGTACGCGGTTTAATCACGCCGCGCTTGGTTTTGATATTGATCGCTTTGCCATAGTCAGGCACGCTTTCCGCGCTCTGTTCCAGCACCCGCGCTTCTTTGATCGCCAGATGAATTTGTTCCGGTTCGATATCCTGAGTCTGGCCGCGCATCGGTGCGGTATCGACATACAGACTTCGCAAAATATCTGTCGCCGCGGTCACGCAAATCGGACGACCGGTCAGTTTAAAGTGATTGTCACGGCGGTTGATTTCAATACCGAGACGACGTTCGAGCTGTTTAATATTGTCATCAAACGGCCCGCAAAGGCTCAACAGACGGGCGTTGTCTGCGGGCTCAAGGGTAATTTCGCGAGTGTCTATATTCAAACTGTTCCTCTTGTGTCTGTATCGCCGGACGCTGAACATTTACCGGCATCTAAGGAAATTATTCACGCCATAGGGAAAAGGCGCAAGCATTGCAATGAAGATGGGGATGAAGAGGGAAAATTGCAAGGCCCGTCGGGCGACAGGCCATGACCAGGAAGCCCGACAGGCGTAGCGCCATCGGGCATTATTGCCTTTCCTGCAGGATTAAGGCTGGTAGAATCCTACGCCCAGCTCATTTTCTTTACGGGTACGGGCAATGACGGACTCCGGCGTTTCGGCGACGCGCAGACCCATTTCATCTTCGGTACGCACCACTTTTCCGCGCAGGGAGTTCGGATAGACGTCAGTAATTTCCACATCGACAAACTTACCAATCATCTCCGGCGTGCCTTCAAAGTTCACCACCCGATTGTTTTCGGTACGGCCAGACAGTTCCATAATGTTTTTACGTGACGTGCCTTCCACCAGAATGCGCTGTGTCGTGCCGAGCATACGGCGGCTCCATGCCATCGCCTGCTGATTGATACGCTCTTGCAGAATATACAGACGCTGCTTCTTCTCTTCTTCCGGTACGTCATCAACCATATCGGCAGCCGGCGTTCCCGGACGCGCAGAGAAGATAAAGCTGTAGCTCATATCAAAGTTGACGTCAGCGATAAGCTTCATGGTTTTTTCGAAATCATCGGTAGTTTCGCCTGGGAAACCGACGATAAAGTCAGAGCTTATCTGAATGTCCGGCCGCGCCGCGCGCAGTTTACGGATGATTGCTTTATATTCCAGCGCAGTGTGGGTGCGCCCCATCAGATTCAACACGCGATCGGAACCGCTCTGTACCGGCAGATGCAGGAAACTGACCAGCTCCGGCGTATCGCGGTACACCTCGATAATATCGTCGGTGAACTCAATCGGATGGCTGGTGGTAAAGCGAATACGGTCAATGCCGTCGATGGCGGCAACCAGACGCAGCAGATCGGCAAAGGTGCCGGTGGTGCCGTCGTAGTTTTCTCCGCGCCAGGCGTTAACGTTCTGGCCCAGCAGGTTGACCTCACGCACGCCCTGCGCCGCTAGCTGGGCGATTTCGAACAGGATATCGTCTGAGGGACGGCTGACTTCTTCACCGCGGGTATACGGCACCACGCAGTAAGTACAATATTTATTGCAGCCTTCCATGATAGAAACAAACGCGGTCGGGCCTTCTGCGCGCGGTTCCGGCAAACGGTCGAACTTCTCGATTTCCGGGAAGCTGATATCGACCACCGGGCTGCGGTCGCCACGCACGGAGTTAATCATCTCCGGCAGGCGGTGTAAGGTTTGCGGGCCAAAAATAATGTCGACGTAATGGGCGCGTTGACGAATGTGCTCGCCTTCCTGGGAAGCCACGCAGCCGCCGACGCCGATAATCAGATCGGGATTTTTCTCTTTTAACAGTCTCCAGCGACCTAATTGATGGAAGACTTTTTCCTGAGCCTTCTCGCGGATTGAGCAGGTATTCAACAGCAGCACATCCGCCTCTTCCGCCACGTCGGTCAGTTGATAGCCGTGGGTGGCGTCCAGCAGATCGGCCATCTTCGATGAATCGTACTCGTTCATCTGACAGCCCCAGGTTTTAATATGGAGTTTTTTAGTCATCGACTTGCTCTTGCGAAATAGTGGCTGAAAAGCAGGGCGCATAGTGTAATGCTTTGGCGCGGTTGTGACCAGTATGACTGACGTCAGCCCTAATGGGTAAAAAATCCTGTAAACTTGTCTAAAACGTAACAGGATGAATGACCATGACAAATCAACCAACGGAAATTGCCATTGTCGGCGGGGGAATGGTCGGCGGCGCGCTGGCGCTGGGTCTGGCGCAGCAAGGGTTTACGGTGATGGTAATAGAACATGCCGCGCCTGCGCCGTTTGTGGCTGACAGCCAGCCTGACGTGCGGATTTCGGCCATTAGCGCGGCATCCGTGGCGCTGCTCAAGGGGCTGGGCGTTTGGGAGGCGGTGCAGGGGATGCGTAGCCATCCTTATCGGCGACTGGAGACCTGGGAGTGGGAAAACGCCCATGTGGTGTTCGACGCCGCTGAACTCAAGCTGCCGCTGTTAGGCTATATGGTAGAGAACAACGTCCTGCAACAGGCGCTGTGGCAGGCGCTGGAAGCGCACCCCGGCGTGACGCTGCGCGTTCCGGCTTCACTGGCGGCATTGCACCGCCGCCACGATGGTTATGCGCTGGAACTGGCCGACGGCGAATGGGTAACGCCGAAGTTAGTGATTGGCGCCGACGGCGCGAATTCGCAGGTTCGGCAAATGGCGGGAATTGGCATTCATGCCTGGCAATATGCGCAGTCGTGTATGCTTATCACCGTCAAGTGTGAAAATTCGCCAGGCGACAGCACCTGGCAGCAGTTTACGCCAACGGGGCCGCGCGCCTTTTTGCCGCTGTCCGATGATTGGGCGTCGCTGGTGTGGTATGACGCTCCGGCACGTATTCGCCAGTTGCAGGGTTTATCGATGACGCAATTGCAGGTGGAAATTAACCAGCACTTTCCGGCTCGTCTGGGGGCGGTGATGCCTGTCGCGGCGGGCGCGTTTCCGCTAACCCGTCGTCACGCGTTGCAGTATGCGCAACCGGGGCTGGCGCTGGTAGGCGACGCGGCGCATACCATTCATCCGCTGGCCGGGCAGGGCGTCAACCTGGGGTATCGGGATGTTGATGCGTTGATTGATGTGCTGGCGAGTGCCCGTAGCTATGGCGAGTCCTGGGCCAGCCATTCGGTGTTGAAACGCTATCAGACGCGGCGCATGGCAGATAATTTTATGATGCAAAGTGGAATGGATCTGTTCTATGCCGGGTTCAGCAATGAACTGCCGCCGCTGCGTATTTTACGCAATATGGGGCTGATGGCGGCGCAGCGCGCAGGCGTGCTAAAACGTCAGGCGCTGAAGTATGCGTTGGGATTGTAACCCGCTGAATGCCTTACCCGGTTTGTAAAAACGCTCAATTGCAGGTCGGGTAAGCGTATTGACATCTTACTTTACTGCAAATAAAGCACATAAACCTAATTTCCCTTTGAAATCAATTTCATACCAAGGTGATGCCATTTCAATTGTGCATACGTTGTATTGGCAACGTACTACTTTATGTAGCATCAGTAATGTGGAACTCATTGATTTTACAAGAATCGCCAGAGTGATTAATGCGGCGAGAATCCGATACCACGTCAGTGTTGCATGTTGGACATCAAACCACAGAATATAAAAAGTGATGATGTGAAGAATGACTTTGCTGGACAGGGCGCGAATATAGAATCCACGCAGCGCCGTTTTCGAGGAAAACGCGACATTAATCAGCGCGCTTTGTTTTTCTTGCACAGGGATCCCTGGCAGATACACTATCCATTCCGCACTATTCTGGCGTAGCATGACCGCCTTTTTCTGGTGCAGTATATGTAGCCTCATTGACACTGCCACGGGGTAAACCAGACCCAAAATAATCAACCAGGCGGCGCTGGCCGTGATATCAATGAAGGTGAAAGCGCAGAGCAAGACGACCATAAAAAATGTTAATGGCTGCAAAAAGAGATACCAACAAAACTGGTAATTCATTGTGAGGTTACCGAACGCTCCCTGTAAGGCTTTATCATAGCGTTTTACTGATAGCAGGGCATTGAGGGGGAAACCTCTTTCGGAATTTATAAACGCAGAAAAGCAAAAAGCTCGCCGAAGCGAGCTTTTTAAAAGTGGCTGGGGTACGAGGATTCGAACCTCGGAATGCCGGAATCAGAATCCGGTGCCTTACCGCTTGGCGATACCCCAATTGTCGTACTTCTTGCGCTCATTAGCAGAGCGTCTTTAAAACTGGCTGGGGTACGAGGATTCGAACCTCGGAATGCCGGAATCAGAATCCGGTGCCTTACCGCTTGGCGATACCCCAACAAATTATTTTCGAACCGGTCGAATACCTCGACGCGTTCTGAATATGGTGGCTACGACGGGATTCGAACCTGTGACCCCATCATTATGAGTGATGTGCTCTAACCAACTGAGCTACGTAGCCAGATGATTTCTTCGATGGCTGGGGTACCTGGATTCGAACCAGGGAATGCCGGTATCAAAAACCGGTGCCTTACCGCTTGGCGATACCCCATCCGTACAACGCTTATCGGTGAATGGTGCGGGAGGCGAGACTTGAACTCGCACACCTTGCGGCGCCAGAACCTAAATCTGGTGCGTCTACCAATTTCGCCACTCCCGCAAAAAAGATGGTGGCTACGACGGGATTCGAACCTGTGACCCCATCATTATGAGTGATGTGCTCTAACCAACTGAGCTACGTAGCCATCTTTTTTTCGCGTTACCTTATCGGCGTTGCGGGGCGCATTATGCGTATTGAGCCTTGAAGCGTCAACCTCTTTTTCATCGAAAAACGTCGGAAAGTGTCTGTTTGGTTAGGTTGCGAACAGCGTGGCGCAATATTCGGCAATTATTGGTTATTAATCGTTTTTCCGAAAGTAGTTTGCTATAAAAAAAGAGCCCCTAAGGGCTCTTTCGTCATCGTTAATTTACTGGTACGCCGACTGATGCACGCCGACCGCGCGGCCTGACGGGTCATCCATCGTTTTGAATGCTTCATCCCACTCAATGGCTTTGGCGGAAGAACAGGCCACGGACGGGCCGCCGGGTACGCATTCCGCGGCGCTCGGCACCGGGAACAATTCTTCAAAAATTTCCCGGTACAAGTACGCCTCTTTAGACGACGGCGTGTTGTATGGAAAGCGGAAGCGGGCGGTTTCCAGTTGTTGATCGGAAATCTGTTTCGCCGCCACCTCTTTCAGCGTATCAATCCAGCTGTAACCTACGCCGTCAGAGAATTGCTCTTTCTGACGCCACGCGACGCTTGCTGGCAGATAAGACTCGAAGCACTCGCGCAGCACGTGTTTTTCCATCTTGCCGTTGCCGCACATTTTATCCTGTGGGTTGATACGCATCGCCACGTCGAGGAATTTTTTATCCAGGAACGGTACGCGCGCTTCCACGCCCCAGGCGGACATCGCTTTGTTGGCGCGGGCGCAGTCATACATATGCAGCGCCTGTAGCTTACGGACCGTCTCTTCATGTAACTCTTTGGCGTTCGGCGCTTTATGGAAGTACAGGTAGCCGCCAAACACCTCGTCGGAACCTTCGCCGGAGAGCACCATTTTGATGCCCATCGCTTTGATCTTACGCGACATCAGATACATCGGCGTTGAGGCGCGGATAGTGGTCACGTCATAGGTTTCAATGTGGTAGATAACATCACGAATGGCATCAAGGCCTTCCTGCACGGTGAAGTGAATTTCATGGTGCACGGTGCCGAGGTGGTTAGCCACTTCCTGGGCCGCCTTCAGGTCAGGCGAACCTTCCAGACCGACCGCAAAAGAGTGCAACTGTGGCCACCAGGCTTCGGAGCGCTCCTGATCTTCGACGCGACGGGCGGCGAATTTTTTGGTGATTGCCGAAATAACCGACGAGTCCAGACCGCCGGAGAGCAGCACGCCATAAGGGACGTCGGACATCAGGTGGCTTTTCACGGATTCTTCCAGCGCCTGGCGCAGCGCGTTTTTGTCGGTAACGTTGTCTTTTACCGCATCGAACTCAAACCAGTCGCGCTGATAGTACTGACGAATTTCGCCGTCTTTGCTCCACAGGTAGCTGCCCGCCGGGAACTCTTTAATGGTGCGGCAGACCGGGGTCAGCGCTTTCATTTCTGACGCTACGTAGAAGTTGCCGAATTCGTCATAGCCCATATAGAGCGGAATAATACCGATATGGTCACGACCAATCAGATAAGCGTCTTTTTCGCTGTCATACAGGGCGAAGGCGAACATCCCCTGTAAATCGTCAAGGAAATCCGGCCCTTTTTCCTGATACAGCGCGAGAATAACTTCGCAGTCGGAGCCTGTCTGGAACGCGTAACGATCGCCATACTCCGCGCGTAACGTCTGATGGTTATAAATTTCACCGTTCACCGCCAGTACGTGGGTTTTTCTGGCGTTATACAGGGGCTGGGCGCCAGCGTTAACATCAACAATCGACAAGCGTTCATGTGCGAGAATCGCGTTATCGCAAGCGTAGATGCCGGACCAGTCCGGGCCGCGATGGCGCATCAGGCGTGACAGTTCAAGGGCTTTTTTACGCAGTTCCGCTGCATCTGTTTTGATATCGAATACGCCGAAAATAGAACACATAGCCTTCTCCGTTAATCTGTTGCGTCGTACTTTTTGTATTTGCTTGACTAAAAAATGCCGCAAAGGCGTGGAAGGCGCAAGGGGATTACGGTCTGAAAAATGAAAAATGCAATCGTCATTGTTGATTAGTGAAAAATGATTACGTATTGCGCGGATTTATTGATGGATCTTCAGTTTTATCGTGGTTTAATTGAATTATGTTTTTCCTGATGACGTTTCGCTTATCAGGCCTACAATGTTGTTCGAACCGTAGGCCTGAAAGCGGCGCGTCATCGGGCAGGGGACAGGTTTAGATAACGTCTATCTCGGCGACGGAAGGGTAAATCCAGCTTGGGCGGAACGGCATACTGTCAATATCATTGATTGTTGATACGCCTGAAAGCACCAGAATGGTCTCCAGACCGGCCTGGAACCCCGCCAGAATGTCGGTGCGCAGGTTGTCGCCGACGATAACGGTCTCTTCCGAGTGCGCCTGCATTTTGTTTAACGCCGCGCGGATGATCCACGGGCTGGGTTTGCCGACATAAAACGGCTTCCGGCCGGAAATTTTTTCAATGCCTGCGCACAGCGCGCCGCAGGCCGGATAAAAGCCGCGACCGTGAGTATCCGGGTTGGTAGCGATAAAGCGCGCGCCATTGGCGACGAAAAATGCTGCTTTATGCATCATGTCCCAGTTGTAGGAGCGGGTTTCTCCAACGATGACAAAATCAGGGTTCACATCGGTAATGGTAAAACCCGCTTTATAGAGCTCGTGAATAAGCGCGCCTTCGCCCACGACATACGCTTTTTTACCTTCCTGACGGCGCAGAAAATCGGCTGTCGCCATTGCTGACGTATAAAACACGCTGTCCGGCACGTTAACGCCAGCGGTAGCAAAACGGTTCGCCAGATCCTGGCCGGTTTGCGACGGGTAATTGGTCAGCAGCACCAGCGGCAGACCTTTTTCCAGAATCCCCGTCAGAAATTCCGCCGCACCGGGTACGGCTACGTTGTCGTGCATCAGCACGCCGTCGATATCGCAGATTACATTCTTGATGGTCATGAACTACCCAGGGAATTTGTGAATAATCCGATACTATAAGAGCGCATCAACTTTCCAGCAAACGTTGCAGCAATGTTCCGTTGAGCATGGCGCGTTTAACTAAGGCAAATGCGCCGATAGCAGAACGGTGATCCAGCGTGGAGCGTACCACCGGCAAATTTTTGCGAAATGCCTTTAACGCCTGAGTATTGATACAGCTTTCGATAGCGGGCAACAGGACTTTATCGGCTTCAATGATCTCGCCGGCAATGACGATTTTTTGCGGATTAAACAGGTTGATAGCAATGGCGATCGTTTTGCCCAAATGGCGACCAACATGCTCAATGACTTCCGAGGCCAGGCTGTCACCCCGGTTTGCCGCCTTACAGATGGTTTTAATCGTGCAGTCGTCAAGCGGAACACGGCTTTGATACCCTTGTTTAAGCAAATTCAGCACCCGTTGTTCAATCGCCGCATTGGCGGCAATGGTTTCCAGACAGCCGAAATTACCGCAGTGGCAGCGCTCGCCCAACGGCTCCACCTGAATATGCCCAATTTCGCCGACGTTGCCGTTACGGCCAATGAAGATGCGTCCGTTGGAGATAATCCCGGCGCCTGTACCACGATGAACGCGCACCAGAATCGAGTCCTCGCAATCCTGACTGGCGCCGAAGTAGTGTTCCGCCAGCGCCAGGCTACGGATATCGTGTCCCACGAAACAGGTAACGTGAAACCGTTTTTCCAGCGCTTCGACCAGTCCCCAGTTTTCAACCTGAATGTGCGGCATGTAACGAATCACGCCGCTTTCCGGATCGACAAGCCCTAGCAGGATCACCGAGATAGCGATCAATTCACGAATTTTACGCTGACAGCTATCAATAAAGACGGCGATGGTGTTGAGCAGCGCGTGTTCCAGCGTCTCCTGGGTGCGCTCCGGCAGCGGATAATGCTCCTCAGCGACCACTTTACTGCTCAGATCGTAGAGCGTTAAAGTGGTGTCATGACGCCCCAGGCGAACGCCAATGGCGTGAAAGTTACGGGTTTCCGTGACGATAGAGATAGCGCGGCGGCCTCCGGTAGAGGCCTGCTGATCGACTTCTTTGATCAGCCCGCGTTCAATGAGTTGACGCGTAATTTTCGTTACGCTGGCGGGAGCAAGCTGGCTTTGCTCGGCAATTTGTATGCGCGAGATAGGACCATGCTGGTCAATCAGGCGGTAAACGGCCGCGCTGTTAAGCTGTTTTACGAGATCAACGTTACCTATCTGAGCTTGTCCGCCTGGTGTCATATTCTCACTTACTCAAGTCAACGACCTCGTCACCATTAACGATGGTCTTGATAATTTTAAAATCGTGGGTGAACGCGGTCAGGTTGGCGACTTTACCCGGCGCAATGCTACCGAGATGTTTATCAACGCCGATAGCGCGAGCCGGATAGAGCGTTGCCATGCGCAGCACTTCATCCAGCGCGATGCCGCAATGCGCGACCAGGTTGCGTACGCCTTCAATCATGGTTAAGGACGAACCGCTCAACGTACCGTTTTCATCCACACACAGTCCATTGCGGTAGTATATTGTTTTACCTGCGAAAATGAACTGCTCAATATTGGCCCCCGCCGGTGCGGTGGCGTCTGTCACCAGACAAAGTTTGTCGCCTTTCAGGCGTTTGGCATTGCGAATGTTGGCGTAGTCGACATGCAGACCATCGGCGATAACGCCGCAATAAATATCCGCTTCGTCCAGAACAGCGCCAGCAAGGCCCGGCTCACGCCCTGTAATGTACGGCATCGCGTTAAACAGGTGAGTCGCAAAGGTAATCCCGGCGCGGAAGCCCGCTTTCGCCTCTTTTAACGTCGCGTTGGAGTGACCTGCGGAAACCACAATGCCCGCATTCGCCAGTTTAGCGATTACGTCAGCAGGCACCATTTCCGGCGCGAGTGTGACTTTGGTGATGACGTCGGCATTATCGCATAAGAAATCGACCAGCGCAGCGTCTGGTTTACGCACGAAATCAGGATTATGGGTGCCTTTTTTTACCAGATTAAGCCAGGGGCCTTCCAGGTGGAGACCCAGCGCCTGGTGCGGATGTTTTTCCAGGTATTCGCGCATGACGCGAATGCCCTGTTTCATCAATTCGTCGCTGGTAGTGATAAGCGTTGGCAGAAAGTTAGTACAGCCCGATTTTTCATTGGCTTTCTGCATAATTTCCAGCGTTTCAACGCTGACGGCTTCTGCGGTATCGTTAAACTGCACGCCGCCGCAGCCGTTTAGCTGCACATCAATAAAACCGGGGGAGAGAATGGCCCCATTCAATGAGCGTTGTTCTATTCCCGGCGGCAGTTCGGCCATCGGACAAACGCGGTCAATCAGGCCATTAGCGACAACAAGCGCATGGTCATCAAGAATTTCGTGACCGGTAAAGATCCGGCCCTGGGTTAAAGCATACATTCCGACCCCCGATATCAAAAATTTACCGCCCCGCATTGACTGGCGGAGCGGAGACAACATTACAGACCTTTAATATTTTCTGCTTCTAATTCATTGAAATATTTCAATGTTTTAACTTTAAGTTCCATTGTGGACGGCTCATCGCATACCACAACCGCTTTCGGATGGAGTTGCAGGCAGCTAATGGTCCACATGTGGTTGACGTTGCCTTCAACCGCCGCCTGCAGCGCCTGGGCTTTCTGATGGCCCAGCACCAGAATCATCACTTCTTCCGCATCCAGCAGCGTGCCTACGCCTACCGTCAGCGCGTATTTCGGCACCTGGTTTACGTCACCGTCAAAGAAGCGGGAGTTCGCTACGCGAGTATCATGGGTTAACGTTTTGATACGGGTACGGGAAGCTAGGGAAGACGCCGGTTCGTTAAAGGCGATGTGACCGTCGTTGCCGACGCCGCCCATAAACAGATGGATTTTACCGTAAGAACGAATTTTTTCTTCATATTGACGGCATTCCGCATCGATATCCGGTGCGTTACCGTTGAGAAGATTGATGTTTTCTGCTGGAATATCAACGTGATCGAAAAAGTTACGATGCATAAAGCTGTGGTAGCTTTCCGGGTGCTCTTTCGGCAGGCCAACATATTCGTCCATATTAAAGGTGACCACATGCTTAAAGCTGACCTCGCCCGCTTTGTGCATCTCAACCAGCGCTTTGTACGCCGTTAGCGGCGTGCCGCCGGTAGGCAGCCCAAGGACAAACGGACGATCGGCGGTCGGTTTGAACGCATTAATACGGTTAACGATATGGCGAGCGGCCCATTTGCCAACCTGTTCTGCGGTACTCAGGGGGATCAGTCTCATTCTTCACCTCAATAATCAATGTCAAAATTTGGCGGATCGTATTAAGCGTAACCTGGATATCCAGGGTTCGTGTTCAATCCGTCCTGATTTTTTGAATCATAAAATAAGTTTTCCGTGTTAGCCAGTGGATGGTGGGGGTAATTACGATATTTAGTGATTATAATCACAAAAAACACCCATTTAATTTGCGAGGCGAATTAATTTTCCACACACTCTGCAGAAGATGATCTCACCGTTCGATTACAGAACATCACGTTTTTAACGTTTGCAGCACAATAAAAAACGGCTTCAAAGAAGCCATATCGGCGTCTCGTAGGGGGAATAAGATGAATATTTTAGGTTTTTTCCAGCGGCTGGGTAGGGCGTTGCAGCTCCCTATCGCCGTGTTGCCGGTGGCAGCGTTGTTGCTGCGATTCGGCCAACCAGATTTGCTGAATATGCCGTTTATCGCGCAAGCGGGCGGGTCTATTTTCGATAACCTGGCGTTGGTTTTCGCTATCGGCGTGGCCTCCAGTTGGTCTAAAGATAGCGCAGGCGCGGCAGCGCTGGCGGGAGCCGTGGGTTACTTCGTCATGACCAAAGCGATGGTGACGATTAACCCGGAAATCAACATGGGCGTGCTGGCGGGGATTATTACCGGTCTGGTCGGCGGCGCGGTTTATAATCGCTGGTCTGGTATCAAACTGCCTGATTTTCTCAGTTTCTTCGGTGGAAAACGTTTTGTGCCGATCGCAACGGGCTTTTTCTGTCTGGTGCTGGCCGCTATTTTCGGTTACGTCTGGCCGCCGGTACAGCATGGCATCCATGCGGGCGGTGAATGGATCGTTTCCGCAGGCGCGCTGGGTTCCGGTATCTTTGGCTTCATCAACCGTCTGCTGATCCCCACCGGTCTGCATCAGGTACTGAACACCATCGCCTGGTTCCAGATTGGCGAATTCACCAATGCCGCAGGCACTGTATTCCACGGCGACATCAACCGCTTCTATGCTGGCGACGGCACGGCGGGGATGTTTATGTCCGGCTTCTTCCCGATCATGATGTTTGGCCTGCCGGGCGCCGCTCTGGCGATGTATTTCGCCGCGCCGAAAGAACGTCGTCCGATGGTGGGCGGTATGCTGCTGTCTGTCGCGATCACCGCGTTTCTGACCGGCGTAACCGAGCCGCTGGAATTCCTGTTTATGTTCCTGGCGCCGCTGCTGTACCTCCTGCACGCCATTTTGACCGGTATCAGCCTGTTCGTCGCGACGTTGCTGGGTATCCATGCGGGCTTCTCTTTCTCGGCAGGCGCGATCGACTATGTTCTGATGTATAACCTGCCAGCGGCCAGCAATAACGTCTGGATGTTGCTGGTGATGGGCGTTGTATTCTTTATCATCTACTTCCTGCTGTTCAGCGCGGTTATTCGTATGTTTAACCTGAAAACGCCGGGCCGCGAAGATAAAGTTGATGAGATGGTAACGGAAGAAGCCAACAGCAACACCGAAGAAGGGTTAACGCAACTGGCGACCAGCTATATTGCTGCGGTTGGCGGTACGGACAACCTGAAAGCTATCGATGCGTGTATTACCCGTCTGCGCCTGACCGTGAACGACTCTGCTCGCGTCAACGATGCGGCCTGCAAACGCCTCGGCGCTTCCGGCGTGGTGAAACTGAACAAACAGACCATTCAGGTTATTGTCGGCGCGAAAGCGGAATCGATTGGCGATGAAATGAAGAAAGTGGTGGCGCGGGGACCGGTCGCGGCAGCGTCTGCTGATGCGGCTCACGTTGCAACACTTGCTCCGGCGGCCAAACCCCAGGCGGTGCCGAATGCGGTAACTATCGCTGAACTGGTCTCTCCGATTACCGGTGAGGTAGTGGCGCTGGATCAGGTACCGGATGAAGCTTTCGCCAGCAAAGCGGTCGGCGACGGCGTGGCGGTGAAACCCACCGATAAAACCGTGGTTTCTCCGGCGGCGGGTACTATCGTGAAAATCTTCAACACTAACCACGCGTTCTGTCTGGAAACCGAAAAAGGCGCGGAGATCGTTGTCCATATGGGTATCGATACCGTCGCGCTGAACGGTCAGGGCTTCAAGCGTCTGGTAGAAGAGGGTGCGGAAGTCACGGCGGGTCAGCCGGTTCTGGAACTGGATCTGGACTTCCTGAATGCCAATGCGCGTTCCATGATAAGCCCGGTTGTTTGCAGCAACAGCGATGACTTCAGCGCTCTGGTCATCAAAGCGGATGGTCACGTGGTAGCGGGTCAAACGCCACTGTACGAGATCAAGAGCAAATAATCGCTTCCTGGCCGGATAAGGCGTAAGACGCCATCCGGCGATATCACAGAAAACATAAGCGGCAGAGGGAAACCTTCGCCGCTTTTTTTTACCGCAATTAGCCCCAATATTTTCTGCAAAGCCACTTTTTAAGTAACTAAAGGTTGTCAGTCTGTCCGGCTTATAAGATCATATGCCGTTATACGTTGTTTACGCTTTGAGGAATCCACGATGAGTGAGGCTGAAGCCCGCCCGACTAACTTTATTCGTCAGATTATTGATGAAGATCTGGCGAGTGGTAAACATACCACTGTCCATACCCGTTTTCCGCCGGAGCCGAATGGCTATCTGCACATCGGCCACGCGAAATCTATCTGCCTGAACTTTGGCATCGCGCAAGATTATCAGGGCCAGTGCAACCTGCGTTTCGATGACACCAACCCGGTAAAAGAAGATATCGAGTACGTTGATTCGATCAAAAACGACGTCGAGTGGTTAGGCTTTCACTGGTCTGGCGATATTCGCTACTCCTCCGATTACTTTGACCAACTGCACGCCTATGCGGTCGAGCTAATCAATAAAGGCCTGGCCTACGTTGATGAGCTGACGCCGGAGCAGATCCGTGAATACCGCGGTACGCTGACCGCGCCGGGTAAAAACAGCCCGTTCCGCGATCGCAGCGTGGAAGAGAACCTCGCGCTATTTGAAAAAATGCGTACCGGCGGTTTTGAAGAGGGTAAAGCCTGTCTGCGCGCTAAAATCGACATGGCGTCGCCGTTTATCGTGATGCGCGATCCGGTGCTGTATCGCATTAAATTCGCCGAGCATCATCAGACTGGCAACAAGTGGTGCATCTATCCGATGTACGACTTTACTCATTGCATCAGCGATGCGCTGGAAGGCATTACTCATTCTCTGTGTACGCTGGAGTTCCAGGATAACCGTCGTCTGTACGACTGGGTGCTGGACAACATCACCATTCCGGTTCACCCGCGCCAGTACGAATTCTCGCGGCTGAATCTGGAATACACCGTGATGTCCAAGCGTAAGCTGAACCTGCTGGTGACCGACAAACACGTCGAAGGCTGGGATGATCCGCGTATGCCGACTATTTCCGGTCTGCGCCGTCGCGGCTATACCGCGGCTTCTATTCGTGAGTTCTGCAAACGCATCGGCGTCACCAAGCAGGACAACACCATTGAGATGGCGTCGCTGGAATCCTGCATTCGCGAAGATCTGAACGAAAACGCGCCGCGCGCGATGGCGGTAATCGATCCGGTAAAACTGGTTATCGAAAACTACCCGCAGGGCGAGAGCGAAATGGTTACCATGCCTAATCATCCGAATAAACCGGAGATGGGCCGCCGTGAAGTGCCGTTTAGCGGTGAGATCTGGATCGATCGCGCAGATTTCCGCGAAGAAGCGAACAAACAGTACAAACGTCTGGTGATGGGCAAAGAAGTGCGTCTGCGTAATGCCTACGTCATTAAAGCGGAGCGCGTAGAGAAGGATGCCGAAGGGAATATCACCACCATCTTCTGTACCTATGATGCTGATACGCTGAGTAAAGATCCGGCTGACGGGCGTAAAGTGAAAGGCGTAATCCACTGGGTTAGCGCAGCACATGCGCTGCCGATTGAAATTCGTCTCTACGACCGTCTGTTCAGCGTGCCGAATCCGGGCGCCGCGGAGGACTTCCTGTCCGTTATCAACCCCGAATCATTAGTGATTAAGCAGGGGTATGGTGAGCCGTCTCTGAAAGCGGCGGTAGCAGGGAAAGCTTTCCAGTTTGAACGTGAAGGCTACTTCTGCCTCGACAGCCGCTATGCAACGGCCGATAAGCTGGTCTTTAACCGCACCGTGGGCCTGCGTGATACCTGGGCGAAAGCGGGCGAATAAGCACTGCGCCAACAGGCGAATGCTGTAAAAATACCTTGTCAACGCCGCGTTTTGCGGCGTTTTTTCTCTGCATTTCCAAGAGCCTATCCCATTAGGGCTATTTTACTTGCCATTTTGGACCTGGGCAGTGCTCGCCAAAACGCGTTAGCGTTTTGAACGCCGCTAGCGGCGGTCCGAAGGGCGAGCGTAGCGAGTCAAACCTCACGTACTACGTGTACGCTCCGGTTTTTGCGCGCTGTCCGTGTCCAAACTGGCTGCGCCAATAACGCCTGGTGGGATAGGCTCTAAGTCGATTCTCTTTTTTGCGAGGCGAATTAATTATTCTCTGAAAATTATTGATCTGATAAATGATTATTAATCTAGATGTTATAAGCGTCAGGTCAACAGGAGACAATTATTTTCATGCCTATGGAAAACAAGTCAATTTTCTTTCTGGCGGTCTGCTTCCCTCACCAGCAGTTGAATGTAACAGAAAGCAATTAAATATGTGCGGTTGCTCATATTATTACATACTGGTTACAGAAAGAGATTGATAATTCGCATCGCGAAAAATAGTCTATTTAACGTAGTAAATGAGGTTCCTCAGCGCTACTTTTTATTTTTTCGCTGTTCGCTTTTGTCGGCAGCAATTTATACGTCAAAGAGGATTAACTTATGCGTACGTTTAGTGGCAAACGTAGTACGCTGGCTCTGGCTATCGCCGGTATCACAGCAATGTCGGGGTGGATCGTTGTTCCGCAGGCGCAAGCCTCCGGCTTTTTCGACGACTCCACGTTAACGGGCGGCATCTATTATTGGCAGCGTGAACGCGATCGCAAAGATGTGACCGACGGCGACAAATATAAAACTAACCTTTCTCATGCGACCTGGAACGCTAACCTGGATTTTCAGTCTGGTTACGCTGCGGATATGTTCGGTCTGGATATCGCGGCGTTTACCGCGATTGAAATGGCAGAAAACGGCGATAGCGGTCATCCAAACGAAATTGCCTTCTCGAAAAAGAATAAAGGCTACGACGAAGACTATTCCGGCGATAAGAGCGGTATCAGTCTTTATAAAGCCGCAGCGAAATTTAAATATGGCCCGGTCTGGGCGCGCGCCGGTTATATTCAGCCTACCGGTCAGACGCTGTTAGCGCCGCACTGGAGTTTTATGCCGGGTACCTATCAGGGTGCGGAAGCTGGCGCCAGTTTTGACTATGGCGATGCGGGCGCGTTAAGTTTTTCCTACATGTGGACTAACGAATATAAAGCGCCGTGGCATACCGAAATGGATAAGTTTTATCAGGCGGATAAAAAAACCAATGTGGATTATCTCCACTCCATCGGCGCGAAGTACGACTTCAAAAATGATCTGGTGCTGGAAGCGGCGTTTGGTCAGTCCGAAGGCTATGTCGATCAATATTTCGCAAAGGCCAGCTATAAATTTGATTTAGGCGGCAATCCGTTCACCACCAGTTACCAGTTCTACGGCGCGCGCGACAAAGTAGACGATCGCAGCGTGAATGATATTTACGACGGTACGGCCTGGCTGCAGGCGTTGACCTTCGGCTACAAAGTCGCGGAAGTGGTTGACCTGCGTCTGGAAGGCACCTGGGTGAAAGCGGACGGTCAGCAGGGCTATTTTCTGCAACGTATGACGCCAACCTACGCCTCTTCAAACGGTCGTCTGGATATCTGGTGGGATAACCGCTCCGACTTTAACGCTAACGGTGAAAAGGCGGTTTTCTTCGGCGCGATGTATGACCTGAAAAACTGGAATCTGCCGGGCTGGGCTGTGGGCGCGTCTTACGTTTACGCCTGGGATGCTAAACCGGCAACCTGGCAAAGTAACCCGGATGCTTACTACGACAAAAACCGCACTATCGAAGAGTCCTCATACAGTCTGGATGCGGTCTATACCCTGCAGGAGGGGCGTGCCAAAGGCACCATGTTCAAACTGCACTTCACCGAATATGACAACCACTCCAATATTCCAAGCTGGGGCGGTGGTTACGGCAACATCTTCCAGGATGAACGTGACGTGAAATTTATCGTTATTGCGCCATTCACTATTTTCTGATGTCAGATGCGGCAGGCTGCCGGTCTGCCGCGCTGTTGAGGAACGACCTATGAAAAAAATTTTACTCATCGCCAGCATGACCGCCGGTTTGACGGCCTGCGCGTCATCACCCGCGCCGGAAGAATATAGCCGGCTGAAAGAGGCGTACAGCGCCTGTATCAATACCGCACAGGGCTCGCCTGAGAAGATAGAGGCCTGCCAAAGCGTACTGAATGTCCTTAAAAAAGACCGCAAACATCAGCAATTTGCTAACGAAGAAAGCGTGCGGGTACTGGACTATCAGCAGTGCATTCAGGCGACGCGCACGGGTAACGATCAGGCGGTCAAGGCTGACTGCGACAAGGTCTGGCAGGAAATTCGCAGTCATAATAACGTGCAATAAAAACCTGCCTTGCCACCCACGGGCGAATGTTTTCCGCCCGTGGTTTTTTCAGGCTTTATTTTCTGCCGCGATATAGCCGCGACTCAGACGTACAAACAGCATCGCCGTCGCGGCAAGTCCACATAATGCCGCGCACATCAGCCACCAGCCGGGCGAGCTTTTGTCGCCGGTTAACTTTACCAGCGCGGTAGAGATGGCCGGCGTCAGGCCGCCAAAAATCGCCGTCGCCAGGCTAAAGGCCAGCGAGAAACCAACGGTACGCACATAGACTGGCATCACTTCGGTTAACGCCGCGACCATTGCGCCGTTATACATGCCAAAAAAGAAAGAGAACCACAGCAGTACCAGCGTCATGCGGGTAAAGTCGGGTGCGGCGGTCAGCCACTGCATGACGGGCCAGGTGGTGATCAGCGCCAGCAACGTAATGCCCATTAACACGGCGCGACGGCCAATCCGGTCGGAAATCGCGCCGCCAATGGGTAACCAGATAAAATTGGACACCCCCACCAACATGGTGACGATCAAACTGTCCCGCGCGCTGAGATTAAGCACGGTTCTGCCATAGGTCGGCGTATAAACGGTGATAAAATAAAACGTTGTGGTGGTCATCGCCACCAGCAGCGTTCCGGCCGTAATAATGCGCCAGTTTTTGGCGATAGTTGCAAAAATTTCCCTAGTGTCGGGGCGATGCTTGCGTTGTAAAAACGCTTCTGTTTCTTGTAATGAACGACGTAAAACAAAAATCAGCGGAATGATCATACAGCCGATAAAGAACGGAATTCGCCAGCCCCACTCCGATATCGCGTCGTGTCCCAGCGTGATATTCAGGCTATAACCAATCAACGCGGCGACAACGATCGCAACCTGCTGACTGGCGGATTGCCAGCTGGTATAAAACCCTTTATTGCCTGGCGTTGCGATTTCGGACAGATAGACCGAGACGCCGCCTAACTCAACGCCCGCAGAAAATCCTTGTAATAACCGGCCCAACAGCACCAACGCAGGCGCTGCCAGGCCGATCGTTTGGTAGCCGGGGACGAGGGCGATGAGCAACGTACCGCAGCCCATAATCGCCAGCGTCACCATCAGCCCTTTACGGCGTCCGATTCTGTCAATATAGGCGCCAAGCACAATCGCGCCGACGGGGCGCATTAAAAAACCGGAGCCAAAGACGGCAAAGGTCAACATTAATGAGGCAAATTCGCTTTCCGCCGGAAAAAACGTTCTGGCGATATAGGTGGCGTAAAATCCGAACAAGAAAAAATCAAACTGTTCAAGAAAATTGCCGCTTGTCACGCGCAGTATTGCGCCGAACGTGCCGGCGCGCGATGTTGCAGGTGTGTGTTGTGCCATAGGGTTTGCTCTCCACTGTCTTTATTGTTTTATGGGTAAGATGTTGCGGGTCAGTTGCCTGTATCCCCCGCATGTTTTCCGCGTCACTTCTCAACTGCCCATTTGAGTAAGGCCGCGCAGCGGAAAAATCCGTGGGCGAATTTTCCGTAGGGAAGAGTGAGAAAGAGCGCCATCACCACGCCTAAATGGAGCGCCAGCAGTATGCCCATTCCGCTGGTGTCTCTGCCTGCCAGCAGCGCCAGCCCGGTAAGACTGGTTAAGAACAGCAGCAGAATAAAGCCGCGATCCATGGGTTTCTGGCGCACATCGCCATGTAACGGCGACCGCCGCAGATTGAGCCACAGTAGCCCGGCCGGGCCGATAAGCAGACCGATACCGCCCAGCGTGCCGAGCATGACCGGCAGGCTAAAGAACGGGTAGGGCGCTTCCCAACCGGCGACGTAGTGATAGCCCGTCGCCACGACCGTGGCGGCAAAACAGAGCATAAAACCGTAGAAGGTAAAGTGATGAAAGCGACGGCGCAGCAGCGTGAACGCATCGTCCGCTTCGTTACAGCCTTTGCCGTGACCGCCGTCGAGATATTTCAGCGTTAACGCATTGTGCGACGCTTCCGCAATCTCCGCCGAACGCGGTACACCCGGCGAGATCTCACGCCAGAAGCGGATTACGCCCGCCATAAGCAAACCGATTGCCAGCACAAAAACTGAGCCAAACATCCATGCCAGCAGGCTATGCGGAAAAATTTGATAGAAGTCACCGGCCAGCGGCGGATGAATCAGCGACCCTTTCAGCGCCATCGTCAGTAATAAAAAGAGCGTCAGACCGACTATCAGCGCCAGCGCGACGGTGATCCCCGCCCGACGGTATAACGCGCCAAAAGCGGCGGGCTGGGCATACTGTTGATACGTCTCCAGGCGGGCTTGCGCCATCGCTTTCGGCACGTTAATGGCAAATTCATGGGGCGGCGCGTACTGGCACGCGTGCAGGCAGGCGCCACAGTTATGACATAAATTCGCCAGATAATGAATATCGGCTTTACCGAATTCGAGCCGCTGGGTCATCGCCGGAAATACCGCGCAAAAACCTTCGCAGTAGCGACACGCGTTACACACTTGCATGACGCGTTCGACCTCGGCTTCCGGTTCGGTAAGCACGGTGGCCTCAATGATTAATTTTTCAAGCTGTTTCATGCTGCGCCTCCTTGTGCGCCGCGCGGGCGGCTTCTATTCCCGCAATGCGGCCAAAGGTTGTGCCGATAGACATGCCTACGCCTGCGGTATACCCCTTGCCCAGAACATTTCCTGCCATCATCTCGCCGGCAACAAACAGGTTGCGGCTTGGATGACCGGCAAAATGCACCGCGGCACGTTCATTGACTTTCAGGCCCAGGTAGGTAAACGTGATGCCGGGTCGCAGCGCATAACCGTAGTAGGGCGGCGCATCAAGCGGGCGCGCCCAGTGGGTTTTCGCCGGCGTCAGGTTTTTAGTAGCGCAGTCATCAAGCAAGGTATGATCAAAATGACCGGGTTGGCAGGCCTGGTTATACTGCGTGACGGTATGGGTAAATTTTTCCGCGTCCAGCCCCAACTGGCAGGCCAGTTCAGCCAGCGTATTGGCCTGCGCGCCAGGAAAAACCGGCGGCATAAAGTGGCCGATGGCTTTGCTGTCAATAATCGAATAGCCAATTTGTCCTGGCTGTTGAGCCACCAGCCGCCCCCAAATGGCGTAACGCTTCGGCCAGAAATCTTCGCCTTCATCATAAAAACGTTCGGCGTCGCGATTCACGACAATACCCAGCGATACGCAATCCACGCGAGTACAAATACCGCCGTCGTACAGCGGCGCCCTGGCATCAATCGCTACGCAGTGCGACTGGGACGGATCGCCAATGATATCCGCGCCGGCATCCATCATAAATTTGAGTAATACGCCCTGGTTAAAACGCGTGCCGCGAATCAGAAAATTATCCGCGGGCCATTCGCCGCGGGCGTTTTCTCCCCAGGCCTCCCGCAGCCATTCACGGTTTGATTCGAAACCGCCAGCCGCTAATACGCAGGCTTTGGCGGTAATACGTTCGCTACCCGCCAGCGCTGCCACGAATTCGCCGTCATGAAGTTCAAGCGCGTGAACCGGCGTGTTATAGCGAATCTGTACGCCCAGCCGTTCGGCGCTACGGTAATAGGCATTGACGAGCGCTTTCCCGCCGCCCATAAAAAACGCATTGGTGCGCGCAACGTGGAGCGCACCAGATAGTGGCGGTTGAAAGTTAACGCCATGTTTGCGCATCCAGTCGCGGCATTGCGAAGAGGTGCGAATGACCAGCCGCGCCAGCGCCTCGTTGGTGTTGCCGTCGGTGACTCGCCACAGATCCTGCCAGAATTCCTCTTCAGGATAGCTTTCTACCAGCACATCCTGCGGCGCATCATGCATACAGCGCAGGTTTCGTGTGTGCTGAGAATTTCCGCCGCGCCATTCTCGCGGGGCAGCCTCCAGCAGCAGAACCGATGCGCCCGCTTCCCGTGCGGTCAGGGCGGCGCATAATGCGGCATTGCCTCCGCCTATCACCAGTACATCAACCATCTTATACTCCCGTACCATTTAACTATTTGTTAAATTTGTAATTGAAATGTATACGGATAAATAAGCGGCGCGCTATCAGGTAGCGCTAAACAGGGGTTTAGTAAGCGTAAAGGGTTGCGCCTGGCCATTCACCGGCGTCGACTAACTGACGCATAACTTTGGTAAGGACTACTCTGGCGGCAAGGCCGGCGGGCGTCAGTTCATCATCCGACAGGCTAACTAAAAAATTGGGGCGGCTGAGTACCGGATTATGGACGCCGATCACGCGTAGCGCGTCGTTATCCAGATGAGAAATCGCCGCGCCGGGCTGCAACGTGGCGCCAAGACCGTCGCGCACGGCGCGCATCAACAACGCCAGGCCGTCAATTTCCGCGACGATTTCAACGTTAAGCGCATGTTCCTGGCAGACAGCGTCCAGCCTGCCGCGCAGCCCGTGTCCCTGGCTTGGCATAATGAGCGGAATGCCTGCCAGTTGTTCAGGTGTGATCGGGTTATCAGGAAGCGCCGCCAGCAGGGCATGGGAGCCAATCAGAAAAAGCTGTTCTTCAAGGATCGGTCTGGCGCTCCAGCGCAGGATTTTATCTTTTTGAAAGACAACGGCTAAATCAATCTGGCGGGTATTGATCATTCTTTCCAGATTACCGGACAAGCTTTCCACCACATGCAGTCGGACATCGGCATAGTTTTCCTGCATGGCATGGATAAACGGTATACCCAGTATGGAGGCGGTACTGGGGGCCATTCCTACGCTCACATGACCGGAAAGGCGCGCTTCTCTGGCGGCGAGAATCGCGTCGTCGGCATGACGCAGGGCGAGTTGCGCCTGTGAATAAAAGGCCAGCCCGGCGTTGGTTGGCGTTACGCCGCGCGAGGTGCGCTGCAGCAGACGGATAGCAAGCTCGTTTTCCAGACGGGACATCTGTTGACTTAAGGCTGAAACGCCAATATCAAGATCCTGTGCGGCGCTGCCCATACTGCCGGTTTCAATAATACGCACGAAATAGCGTAACTGGCGAAGCTCCATTCCTGCTCTCCTGAGATGCGATAGCGTTTTTTACATTAAATCAACATCAAGCGGCAGGAAAGGGGAGGATATAAAAAAGCCAACCGGGCGGTTGGCTCTTCGAAAGATTTACACTTATTTAGTCGCGTCATCGTGCGCGTGCTCGTCTTCGCGGCAGTCGCCTTCAGCGCAGTGGCCGTAAAGATAGAGGCTGTGATTAGTTAAACGAATACCGTGTTTCGCCGCAATTTCACGCTGGCGCGCTTCAATAGAGTCATCACTAAATTCAATCACTTTTCCGCAATCAAGGCAGATAAGATGGTCGTGATGATGCTGTTGCGTCAGTTCAAAAACGGATTTACCGCCTTCAAAATTATGGCGGGTCACGATACCGGCATCGTCAAACTGGTTCAGCACACGGTATACGGTTGCCAGACCGATTTCTTCACCCATGTCGATCAGGCGTTTGTATAAATCTTCCGCACTGACGTGATGGTTATCTGGTTCCTGAAGAACTTCCAGAATTTTTAAACGAGGAAGCGTTACTTTCAGGCCAGCCTTCTTTAATGCGGTATTGTTGTCAGTCATGCGGAATCTGTCCTGTTGCTAAACGATTCACTTCATTAGAGAAGTGACAGAAATTGCACTCAAGATAATGCGTATCATTATAGGACTGCCATGCCGAAATGAAAACCGCAAGTCTCTCGCAGATGTTAATAAAACTGTGGTTTTGCCTGCAAATTCTGGCGCCACCTGATTACACCCGGACATTGTACAGGGATGGGTGCGAAAGTTACAAATTTGTAGCAATTATTTTGATTGGTCTTGTCTATTGATGCGGCGCAGATATAACGCTGCGCCGCATAAGATTAGGCGTTGAGGATGTCGTCGAGGTGCAATTCAGCCGAAACTTGCTTAACCCATTTTTCAACACGCTCGGCGGTCAGTTCAGGCTGACGGTCTTCGTCAATCGCCAGACCGACAAAATGATCGTCGTCAGCCAGACCTTTAGAGGCTTCAAAATGATAGCCTGCAGTTGGCCAGTGACCCACAATCGTGGCGCCGCGCGGCTCGATAATGTCGCGAATCGTGCCCAGCGCATCACAGAAGTATTCCGCGTAGTCTTCCTGATCGCCACAGCCAAACAGCGCCACCAGCTTACCGTTAAAGTCAATCTCTTCGAGAGTCGGGAAGAAGTCATCCCAGTCACATTGCGCTTCGCCATAGTACCAGGTTGGGATGCCCAGCAGCAGAATGTCATACCCTTCCAGGTCTTCTTTACTGCTTTTTGCAATGTCATGCACATCGGCAACGTCTTTACCAAGCTGTTTTTGAATCATTTTTGCGATATTTTCGGTATTACCGGTGTCGCTGCCGAAAAAGATGCCAGTGATTGCCATGAGTAAAATAACCTCTTGAAACTTATTGAAATGGTGGTGGCGAATTGCCCACGGATAAGGGCAATCATAGCAGAACAGGCAGATATGCGGAAACAGCAATCACGCGGGACTGCACGCTCTGCTACACGAAATATGAAACAAAACTTATTTTCAGACTAAACCCTGGCCGCGCAGCGCCATAAGCTGCTTCATTAATATTTCTTCAATGAGCTCGCTGCGGCTAATGTTGCGCGCTTCGGCCAGCTCATTCAGCGCGTCAACCGCTTGTGCGTTGAGTTTTAATTCGACACGCTTGAGGCCACGAACTTTGTCGCGTTTTAACTGGTTGCGCTTGTTGATGCGTAACTGTTCATCGCGCGAAAGCGGATTCGTTTTAGGTCGTCCCGGGCGACGCTCGTGCGCGAACAGATCTAATGTCGTACGGTCCGTTTGTTCTTTGGCCATGATTTTGGTGACTTCGGGGGAAACAATCAGCCAGGCTTATGCCCGGATGGATAGCGCGCCATCATACATCAGCGAGGAAGCGACGCCAACGCCCGCGCGCGTAATCGCGCACAGGCGATGAGTTTTTAATCAGTTAGCGTTTATCGTGCAGATAACGGCGGATGGCGCGCAGAACCGCCTCTGGTTTTTCGGCATGTACCCAGTGGCCCGCGCCGGCGATCACATGCGCGCGCGCCAAAGGGAATTGTGCCAGTAGCGTGTCGCGGTACGCTTCGGTCACGTACGGCGAGTTACCGCCTGGAATAAACAGCGCCGGATGTTCCCAGGGCGGAATGGTTTCCCAGCCGACGATATGCGGATACTGCTCCCATAATACCGGAACATTAAAACGCCATTCGCCTTCAGCCCAGGATTTTAACAGAAACTGGATCACGCCTTCTTCGTTGAGGTGTTGGCGCATAATCCCTGCCGCCTGTTGGCGGGATGTCGCGTCGGATTCGCTGACGGCATTAATGGCCGCGAAAATGCGATCGTGGCGGCGAACGTGATAATCCACGGGGGCGATATCAATCGCGACCAGACGATCGATGCGATCGGGCGCCAGCGCCGTCAGCGCCATTACCGCTTTTCCGCCCATGGAATGACCAATAAACGTCGCTTTTTCAATCTGCTGCGCGTCAAGCGTATCCAGAAGATCCTGGGCCATTGCCGGATAATCCATGACCGGATCGCGCGGCGATAAACCATGATTGCGCATATCGACCTGAATAATGTCGTGATCGGTCACCAGATCGCGCGCCAGTACGCCGAGGTTGTCCAGGCTGCCAAACAGACCATGAACGAGAACGATGGGGGAATTATTGTGCAGGTTTTGTGCAGATTGCGCTCGGATGTTTAATTTCATGGCAAAGTTCTTTTTTTCGCTCTGTCGGGTTAGGGTATTATGTTGACCATTTTGCCACTGGGCTGCAACCTCTAAGGTTTACTCCGAGTTTTTTTGTCAGCCGGGCTTAACGCTATCCGCTGTTGGGATTTGTTCCTATAATCCCAATGACTTGTATTCAGCAAAGACATCGCACTGGATTAAGATGAAAACGATTGAAGTTGATGATGAACTCTATAGCTATATTGCCAGCCACACCAAGCATATCGGCGAGAGCGCATCCGACATTTTACGGCGTATGTTGAAGTTTTCCGCCACGACACAGCCAACGGCTTCAGCGGTGAAGGGGACGCCTGCGGCGCAACCCGTTGCCGAAGCGAAACCAGTTAACCCGGTAAAAGACAAAGTTCGCGCGATGCGTGAGCTGTTGTTGTCTGACGAATATGCCGAGCAGAAAAAAGCGGTCAACCGCTTTATGCTGATTCTGACTACACTCTATTCACTGGATCACCACGCGTTTGCGGAGGCGACGGAGTCGTTGCATGGCCGCACGCGCGTCTATTTTGCGGCGGATGAACAAACGCTGCTGAAAAATGGGAATCAAACTAAACCTAAGCACGTTCCCGGCACGCCGTACTGGGTGATCACCAACACCAACACCGGCCGTAAATGCAGCATGATCGAACACATCATGCAGTCAATGCAATTCCCGGCGGAATTGATTGAAAAGGTTTGCGGAACAATTTAATCCTTGCATTAGAAGGACCAGGCAATGGCAATCCACAACCGCGCAGGACAACCCGCGCAACAGAGTGATTTGATTAACGTCGCCCAACTGACGGCGCAGTATTATGTACTGAAACCGGAGGCAGGGAATGCAGAACATGCCGTGAAATTTGGCACTTCCGGCCATCGCGGCAGCGCAGGTCGTCACAGTTTCAACGAACCGCATATTCTGGCGATCGCCCAGGCGATTGCTGAAGAGCGGGCGAAAAATGGCATTACCGGCCCCTGCTATGTGGGGAAAGACACCCATGCGCTCTCGGAACCGGCCTTCATTTCCGTGCTGGAAGTGCTGGCGGCAAACGGCGTAGACGTTATCGTGCAGGAAAATAATGGCTTTACGCCAACGCCTGCCGTGTCAAATGCTATCCTGGTCCATAACAAAAAAGGCGGCCCGCTGGCTGATGGTATTGTCATTACGCCGTCGCACAACCCGCCGGAAGATGGCGGTATTAAATATAATCCGCCCAATGGCGGCCCGGCGGATACCAACGTCACTAAAGTGGTAGAAGATCGCGCCAATGCGCTGCTGGCGGGCGGCCTGCAAGGCGTTAAGCGCATCTCTCTGGATGCGGCAATGGCCTCGGGCCACGTTAAAGCGGTAGATCTGGTACAGCCGTTTGTCGAAGGGCTGGCGGATATCGTTGATATGGCGGCGATTCAGAAAGCCGGTCTGACGCTGGGTGTCGATCCGCTGGGCGGCTCCGGTATTGAATACTGGAAACGTATCGCTGAGCATTACAAACTTAACCTGACGTTAGTTAACGATCAGGTTGATCAAACCTTCCGCTTTATGCACCTTGATAAAGACGGCGCGATCCGTATGGATTGCTCCTCCGAATGTGCGATGGCGGGTTTGCTGGCGCTGCGTGACAAGTTTGACCTGGCCTTCGCCAACGACCCGGACTACGACCGTCATGGCATCGTGACGCCTGCAGGGCTGATGAACCCGAACCATTATCTGGCGGTCGCCATTAACTATCTGTTCCAGCATCGTCCGCTGTGGGGCAAAGACGTGGCTGTCGGTAAAACGCTGGTCTCTTCCGCGATGATTGACCGCGTGGTGAATGACTTGGGACGCAAGCTGGTGGAAGTGCCGGTAGGCTTCAAATGGTTTGTTGACGGTTTGTTCGACGGCAGCTTTGGTTTCGGCGGGGAAGAGAGCGCGGGCGCTTCGTTCCTGCGTTTCGACGGTACGCCGTGGTCTACCGATAAAGACGGTATCATCATGTGCCTGCTGGCGGCGGAAATCACCGCCGTTACCGGGAAAAACCCGCAAGAGCATTACAATGAACTGGCAGCGCGTTTTGGCGCGCCGAGCTATAACCGTCTGCAGGCGAGCGCGACCTCCGCGCAGAAAGCGGCATTGTCTAAACTGTCTCCGGAAATGGTCAGCGCCAGCACGCTGGCAGGCGACCCGATCACCGCGCGTCTTACCGCAGCGCCGGGTAATGGCGCATCGATTGGCGGCCTGAAGGTAATGACCGATAACGGCTGGTTCGCCGCGCGTCCATCCGGTACGGAAGACGCTTACAAGATCTATTGCGAAAGCTTCCTGGGGGAAGAACATCGCAAGCAGATTGAGAAAGAAGCCGTTGAAATCGTTAGCGAAGTATTGAAAAACGCCTGATGGGCGATATGGAAGAAAAAGGAGCCGTAAGGCTCCTTTTTTATATTAACGGCGCTGCGCTTATCAGGCCTGTAAACCGCCTCCAGGCCGGATAAGGCGCTTGTGCTATCTGACTTATTCGCTCTGAGTCGCCAGATGTCGGCGGCAGGTGAGGGCGTCGCATTCGATACGCACCACGCAAACCGCTTTCATCATATCTTCCCGATAACTGAAGGTTTTTCCCGGATCGGTCTGGCGCATAATGACGTCCAGGCCGTGGCGCATCTCCTCGCGCGTTTGCAATATCGATGCCAGTCCGGTGGCGAAAACGCTGGTGTAGGCGTAGCTATAATCACAGGGGTCATCGGCACGTAGTAATGCATGGTCGCCGTCCATTTCAATGCATACTGCCGGGTTCTTACGTAACAGACGCATCTTTTTCCCGGTGCGTGCGCCGTGAAAATAAAATATCCAGCGTCCGTTCTGATACTCGTAGCCAAAATTTACGGGGACAACATACGGACAGAGATTGTCGTTAAACCCTATCCGACACACTTCGTGTTTACTGAGAATAGCCAGTATTTCTGCTATATCAGTGACTTCCCGTTCTGGATTACTCATTTCTATTATCTTATTCAAAGAGTGAAAATGCCCGGACTACCGTTACCGCAGCCCGGGCGCGCCATCAGCCGTGTTTATTTTTCAATTCAAAACGCGGTGAGACCAGGCCGTATAACGTCCAGCCGAGGAAGGTCACAATTGAGCCGTACAGCATGGCTTCTTCACCGGAGGAATAGAGCGCGTAGAAGCTATACATGGCGCCAACGAAGGCCACGAAGTTAGCGACTTTCGCTTTTGATGACGGCACATTCGCCATTTTCTGAATGATAACCAGCGCGGCCATCGACAGAATATACGGAATAATGTTCGTCACCACCGCCAGGTTAACCAGGACGTTAAACTGACTATTCAGCGACGGGCTAATGGTCATCAGCGACAGGCCAGTCTGAATAATCACAATAATCAACATCCCCTGAACCGGCGCGTCGACTTTCGTTACACGAGAGAAGACTTTCGGGAAATAGCCTTCGTCAGCGGAGGATTTAAAGACCTGAGCGATAGTGAACTGCCAGCCCAGCAGCGAGCCGCAGCAGGACATTACCATCAGCGCCATGATCACTTTACCTACCGCAGGCGTGAACATCTGTGCAAACGCCAGACCAAACGGCGCCGTGGAGTTCGCCAGATCCATGTTCGGCACAATCCCGGCAATCACGTTAGTCGAAACGATATAGATGACCGCCGCGCCCAGCGTACCGCCCAGTACCGCGATGGGGACGTTCTTTTCCGGATTCTCGACCACGTCTGCGTTGGCGCAGGCGGATTCCAGTCCAAGAAATGCCCACAACGTCATGGCGATGGAAGAACCGACCGCGCTAAAGAACGGAACATGGTGCGGGTTCCATGACGCTACGTACATGCTGGGGCTAAACCAGAACCAGCCAATGATGCACAGGCCGACAACCGGAATGATGACGCCCCAAACGGTAACGCTACTGATCTGTCCGGTAATACGCGCGCCGCCAAAGTTTGCGATGGTACAAACCCACAATACGGCGATAGTCGCCAGACCGATCTGGAGCGGCGTCAGCGCGGCGCCGAACAGTTCGGTACCATAGCCGACAGCGGAGATGGCGATAGCCACGTTGGCGATCAGCAGCGAGACGCCGTAGGTATAGTTCGCCATAAAGTTGCCGGATTTACCGAAGGCATATTCGGCGTAACCGCCCATGCCGCCGGATTTACGGCTAAACATACCGCATTTCGCAAACGCCCAGGCCAGTGCCATCGAGCCGACGGCAGTGACCAGCCAGGAGATAATGGATATCGTGCCGACTTCAGACAGTTTGGTCGGTAGCATGATGATCCCGGAGCCCATCATGTTGACCATAGTCAGAATTGTGAGCTGCACGACACCCATTTTATTGGATTTAGGTTTACTCATAATTTTTCCTCCTTCAGCAGGGAGCGCTGCGCGTCACGAGGTTTAATGACGTAGCACCAGACCTGCTTACGGCCGTCGTGTTCTTCGATATAAACGCCCTGCAGTTCAGGCGCAAAGCCCGGCAGCAGGTTGATCCCTTCTTCCAGGGCGCTGAAGTAACGCAGGACAGAACCGCCCCAGATTTCACCCGGAACTACACACAGCACTCCCGGCGGGTAAGGCAGAGCGCCTTCAGCCGCGATACGACCTTCCGCTTCCGGCAGGCGAACCAGTTCGACCTCGCCGCGCAGATAGGCATAGTTGGCCTCTTGCGGATTCATACTGACTTTCGGGAAATGCGATTTACGGAACATCTCTTTTTGCAGCTGTTTCACGTTGTGCCGCGCATAGAGATCGTGCATCTCCTGGCAAAGCTGACGCAGGGTATAGCCGGCATAACGCTCTTCATGCTGTTTGTAGATGGACGGTAATACTTCCGCTAACGGCGCATCAGCTTCCAGCAGTTTTTCGAAACGAGCCAGCAGGGCGACAAGCTGTTGTAACTTCGCCATGTCTTCTGCCGGCGTCAGCAGGAACAGAATGGAGTTGAGGTCGCATTTTTCCGGCACAACGCCGTTCTCGCGCAGGAAGTTGGCGAGGATCGTGGCAGGAACGCCAAAGTCTTCATATTCGCCGCTCGCTGCATTAATGCCCGGTGTGGTGAGCAGCAGTTTGCAAGGGTCGACAAAGTACTGATGTTCGGCATAGCCTTCAAACGCATGCCAGTGTTCTCCCGGAACGAAGTGGAAGAAGCGCAGATCGCTGGCGATCTCTGACGTCGGGTATGACTGCCACGGCTTACCATCAATCAGTTCCGGTACGAACGGACGGATGTGATGACAGTTTTCGAGGATCAATTTACGGGCATCGATGCCGTTAACCACGCAATCCATCCACATATTGCGACCGCTGACGCCTTCGTGCATTTTGGCGTTAACGTCCAGCGCAGCGAACAGCGGATAGAACGGGCTGGTGGAGGCGTGCATCATAAAGGCGTTGTTCATGCGCTTATGCGGAACGTAGCGCGATTGCCCTTTGATATGGCTATCTTTTTTATGGATCTGCGAGGTCTGGGAGAAACCGGCTTGTTGTTTATGAACGGACTGCGTCACCAGAATACCCGGATCGTTTTCGTTCAGTTCCAGCAGCAGCGGCGAACAATCGGCCATCATCGGAATAAATTGTTCATAGCCGACCCAGGCGGAGTCAAACAGGATGTAGTCGCACAGATGACCAATTTTATCGACGACCTGACGGGCGTTATAAATGGTACCGTCGTAGGTGCCTAACTGGATGACGGCCAGACGGAATGGACGTGCTTCGCGGGCACGCTGCGGCGCGACTTCGCTAATCAGCTCGCGCAGGTAATCTTCTTCGAAGCAGTGAGCGTCGATCCCGCCGATAAAACCATACGGGTTACGCGCGGTTTCCAGATAAACTGGCGTTGCGCCCGCCTGCAATAATGCGCCGTGGTGGTTAGATTTGTGGTTGTTACGGTCAAACAGTACCAGATCGCCCGGCGTTAACAGCGCGTTGAGGACGACTTTGTTAGAGGAGGAGGTCCCGTTCAGCACAAAGTAGGTCTTATCGGCGTTAAAGACTTTCGCCGCATGTTGCTGCGCAATGCAAGGCGCGCCTTCGTGAATCAGCAGATCGCCCATCGCCACGTCCGCGTTGCATAGGTCGGAGCGGAAGAGCGTTTCGCCAAAGTATTCCACGAACTGATTACCGGCAGGATGACGGCGGAAGAATTCGCCGCCCTGATGCCCCGGGCAGTCAAATGCGCTGTTGCCCTGGTTGACATAATCCACCAGCGCCCGGAAAAACGGCGGACGTAACTGCGTTTCGTAGTGGCTTGCTGCGGTTTCCAACTGGCGACCATAGAAGGCAGTACGGGATTCATTATATTCGAATACACCAGAGATACGCGGCAAATACTCAGACGGTACGCGCCCTTCGTCATGAGTCGCGACAAACACGGGAATACCGTAACCCGTTGCGTCGATTTCATCGAGTTTTCCGTGTTCAATGTCGTCGATGGATAACACGATGGCAGCCACGTCGATGAAACGACTCTCATCAACATTTACAATATTACGGTGTGTAGAAAAACAATCCGGGCAATGACGGCTAACGGCAATTTTTAATTCTGACATTTTTCATCTCTTTATTTCAGGTAATAGCAGGCCCTCAATTTCTCGCATGAGAAACTGATTCTTCCGGAAAAAATCAAAGCTATCCCGCTGATAAAAAATCAGTAAATTAGCTTTATTTTAGATGTAATAAATCCCAACCCGTCCGGTTGCAGGAAATTCAGGATTTAAGGAGTTGAGTACTACGATATACAGGCAGAAACCGCGATAACTAAAATTGCGCTGAGTCGGAATTTCTTCTGTCAAACCATATAGTTATCTGGCTTGGTGTAAAAGAATTACCGTACTGTCGCTTTTAACAATTCGAGTTATTTAGGCAATAGACCTGAATGACATAAGGGTCGGAAAGACCTGTATGCTGAAGTACCCGTAGCAGAAAAACTACCGGGCATTAAAGAAATGAAAGTCGAAACTATTACGGTGGGCAAACATCATAATATGCGTTGTCCGCCTTATATGGGGCATAAAACGATTATTATTTTCCATTTTGAGGTCCTTTCATTGATTTATTGAAAGCATGGATATTTTATCCAGGAAGCGCCAGCAATCTGTGAACCAGATCAACAAAAAACGATCATTTGAAAAATAATTAGTCGGCGATTATGCATATCGTGCTGTGAAATAACGGATTGTTTCTTAAATGTTAATTATATGTTTTTTATATCCTCTATAAAATATAATATCGCCGCGAAAATAATTATTCGCGACGCCGAAAATAAATGACATAAAAATTAGAAGTTATTTAAAAATAATGAATAGCTATTCACGGCATAAAGCGATAGCCAATTCCGGTTTCGGTAATAAAATGGCGTGGGCGGGTGGGATCTTGTTCCAGTTTCTGGCGTAAATGTCCCATATAGATGCGCAAATAGTGGCTATGCTCCACGGCGTTAGGCCCCCAGACCTGGTTTAATAACTGCCGTTGGGTTAATACTTTGCCGGTATTATTGAGTAATACCGCCAGCAGGCGGAACTCAATCGGCGTCAGATGGATTTCTTCGTCGCCACGGTGGATCAACCGTGCGGCGAGATCGACCGTCACGCCGGAAAAACGGACGATCGGATCGGCGCTAGGGCTGGCGGCGTGCCGTCGCAGCGCGACACGCAAACGCGCCTGCAACTCGCCAATGCCGAATGGCTTGCTCAGGTAATCATCAGCTCCGGCGTCAAGCGCGGCAATCTTATCGCTTTCTTCGCTGCGGGCGGAAAGGACAATCACCGGTATTGCGCTCCACTGACGCAGGTCGCGAATGAAATCGATTCCGTCGCCGTCCGGCAGGCCGAGATCGAGAATAATCAGATCGGGCTTTCGCGTGGCGGCTTCCAGTAAACCACGTTGTAATGTTTCAGCTTCATACACGCGCAGGCCGTCGCCTTCCAGCGCGGTGCGCAGAAAGCGGCGGATGGCCTGTTCATCTTCAACAATCAGAACGTTTGTCACATATCCTCATGAAAATCGTCAAGTTCAGGTGGTTTTCCTTGCGGCAGCGTCACACGGAAACAGGCGCCGCCCTGCGGTCGATTATAGGCGGTAAGCGTGCCGCCGTGTACCTCTACGATAGCATGGCAAATCGCCAGCCCCAGCCCCACGCCGGGGACGGCGGACTCTTTGTTGCCGCGGGCGAACTTATCGAAAATCTTCTGTTCTTGCCCCGCAGGAATACCCGGCCCGTTATCCCAGACATCCAGTTGTAAACGATCGTCCTTAACCGCAGCATCAATGCCGATACTGGCCTGCGGCCCGGCGTACTTAACGGCGTTTTCCAGCAAGTTGATCAGGACGCGCTCAAATAAAGGGCCATCGACATGGATAAGCGTTAACTGTTGCGGCAGCGACAATGTAATCGGATGCAATAAACCCGGCTCTAACATCTGTAACGCGCTACCGACGACCTCTTCCAGCGTCAGCCACTCTTTTTTAAGATTAAACCCGCCGGACTGAATACGCGCCATATCCAGCAAATTATTCACCAGCCGGGTGGTGTTGAGAATATGCTGGCGGATTTCACTGGCCTGACGCGCGTGGGGCGATCCTGCGCTGGCTAAATCCAGCGTCAAAATTTCCGCCTGGCCGAACAATACCGTCAGCGGCGTGCGTAAATCATGCGACAGCGCCGCCAGCAGAGCGTTGCGAATACTTTCGCGCTCGCTGGCGAGACGCGCCTGTTCTTCGCTGGCGGTCAGCGTCAGTCGTTCCAGCGCGTTGGCGACAAGCAGAGTAAATGTTTCCAGCAGGCGTTGCTGCTCCGGCACCATTAACTGACGCAAATTACCCGGTTCGACGATAGCCAGACCGTACGTTTTATCGGCGCTTTTCAGCGGCAGGATTTGATAAGGCACGCCAGGGAGGGTATCGGTGCCTGCGCCGGCAGGCTGGCCTTTATCAAAACTCCAGCGCGCAATTGCGTCGTCCCACGGCGTCATGCCTTGCTGGTGGGTGAGAGGCAGCAACTTACCGTTAGTATCAGGTAATAAAATTTGGCTGCGCGCCTGAAACGTCGAGGCGATAAACCGCTCGCTGGTCGCGGCGATATCATGTTCGCTACGCCCGACGGTCAGCGCTTTAGACATTTCATATAAATGACGGGTACGCTGTTCCCGATAACGGGCGACGCGCGCCTGATAGCGCACCCCGGCAGTAAGATTGCCAATCACCAGACCAACCGTCAGCATCACGGCAAAGGTCAGCAAATACTGCACGTCCGAAACGGCGAGCGTACCGCGTGGCGCGATAAAAAAGAGATCGAAACTCGCCACGTTAATCACCGTCGCCACCACCGACGGCCAGCGTCCGTAAAGCAGCGCAATCACCACTACGCCCAGCAAATAGAGCATCACCAGATTGGCGGCGTCAAAGGTGACAAGCCACTGCATAGCGATAAGCGTGGTGATGGCGCAAAGCGCTACGGCGACCAGACAGCCCTGAATCTGCCCACGCCATTTCTCTTTAAAAGGTCGGTTATCAGGCGTTTGCGCCAACGCGCGGGCAGGCGGCTCTTCCAGCGCGACGATCACCTGATCGAGATCCGGCGCGCGCCTGGCAAGACGGTCGGCGAAAGCGTCACGTCGCCACCAGCGTCGCGACGCCGGGCGGCCCATGACGATTTTCCCCAGATTATGTTCGCGGGCATAGCGCACGACCGCTTTCTCTTCGGCGGGATCGGACAGGGTGGCGGTTTCCGCGCCAAGCTCCTGCGCCAGGCGCAGCGCGCTTAAAATGGCCCGTCGTTGCTTTTCCGGTAAGCGGTGTAACGTTGGCGTTTCGACATAGACGGCGTGCCAGACGCTGCCGAGCCGGGAGGCCAGACGCGCCGCGGTACGCACCAGTTTTTCGCTGCCGGTGTTATGCCCGATACACAGTAAAATAGCATCGCGGGTATGCCATACTTTTTCTTCGCCCGGATGCGCGCGCCAGGCGCGCATCTGATCGTCCACGCGATCGGCTGTCCGGCGTAGCGCCAGCTCGCGGAGGGCGATCAGATTGCCCTTGCGGAAAAAATGTTCAATAGCGCGTTCCGCCTGGCCGGCGATATACACTTTACCTTCGTTGAGCCGTTGGCGCAGATCGTCGGGCGGCAGATCGACCAGTACGACTTCATCAGCGGCATCAAAAAAGGGATCGGGGACGGTTTCGCGCACCTGAATCCCCGTGACGCCGCTCACCACATCGTTCAGACTTTCCAGATGTTGTACGTTCACGGTGGTGAAAACGTCGATTCCCGCTTCCAGCAGCTCTTCAATATCCTGCCAGCGCTTAGGATGGCGTGAGCCAGGCGCGTTACTGTGCGCCAGCTCATCCATTAAAATCAGCGCCGGACGCCGGGCGAGGGCGGCATCCAGGTCAAATTCGCGAATTTGCCGCCCCCGGTGCGAGTGACGTTTTGGCGGCAGAATGGTCAGCCCGTCAAGTAGCGCGGCGGTCTCTTTACGGCCATGCGTCTCTACCACGCCGATCACCACATCCAGTCCCTGCGCTCGCAGCCGCTGCGCTTGCGCCAGCATCGCCCAGGTTTTTCCGACGCCTGCGCAGGCGCCGAAGAAAATTTTCAACTTCCCCCGGTGGGGCGGGGGCGTTTGTTCCAACAAGCGATCCGGATCAGGACGCAAGGGTTCGTCGTTCATTTAGCTCTGTGTCCCTGTAGCGCATCCAGCGCCAGATTAAGCTCAACAATATTCACCACCGGTTGCCCAAGAAAGCGCGCCAGCGGCCTGTGCGTATATTCTGCAACCAGTTGCGCGACCTGTTCAACGGGAAGCTGGCGAGCCGCCGCCACGCGGGGGATTTGCCATGCCGCGGCGCCGGGCGTCAGATTATTATCCAGCCCGCTTGCCGAGGCCGTCGCCAGCTCAACCGGAACCGCGGAACTCGCCTGGGGGTTAGCGGCGCGTAGCGCGGCGACGCGGGACTGTATTTGCGCATCCAGTTCGGGATTGCTGGCGGCCAGGTTGCTTCCGCCCGACGCCAGTGGATTATAAGGCGTATCGGCGGTGGCGGAGGGCCGGCCATGAAAATAACCCGCGGCGGTAAACGATTGTCCGATAAGCGCTGAGCCGCGTATCACATTGTCTTTATGAATCAGCGAGCCATTAGCCTGCCAGGGAAACCACCACTGCCCCAACGCCGTGGTCAGAAGCGGATACACGCCACCGGTCAATAACAGCAGAAATAACATTGTCGAAAAAGCAGGACGTAAACCGATCATCATACACCTCATGCCAGACCCAGCAGGGTCAGCAGCACATCAATCACTTTGATGCCAATAAACGGCACCACCAGACCACCCAGACCATAGATCCATAAATTACGGCGCAGCATGGCCGATGCGGAAAGCGGCTTATAACTCACGCCTTTTAATGCCAGCGGGATCAGAAAAATGATAATCAGGGCGTTAAAGATCACCGCGCTCAGAATGGCGGAGTTCGGCGAATGCAGCCCCATCACGTTGAGCGCGTTTAGCTGCGGATAGGTAGCGGCAAACGCGGCGGGAATAATGGCGAAATATTTCGCTACATCATTCGCGATACTGAAAGTGGTGAGCGAGCCGCGCGTCATCAGCATCTGCTTACCGATATGCACCACTTCAATCAACTTGGTCGGGTTAGAGTACAGATCCACCATATTACCGGCTTCTTTCGCCGCCTGGGTGCCGGAGTTCATCGCCACCGCGACGTCAGCCTGCGCCAGCGCCGGGGCATCGTTAGTGCCGTCGCCGGTCATGGCGACCAGCCGTCCTTCCGCCTGATATTGGCGGATCAGCGCCAGCTTGGCTTCCGGCGTGGCTTCGGCAAGAAAATCGTCCACACCGGCCTCGGCGGCAATCGCTGCCGCCGTCAGGCGGTTATCGCCAGTGATCATCACCGTTTTAATGCCCATCTTTCGTAGCTGGGCGAAACGTTCTTTAATGCCGCCTTTAACGATATCCTTGAGGGCGATAACACCCAGTACGCGCGCGCCTTCCACTACCACCAGCGGCGTCGCGCCCAGACGCGCCACGTTCTCGACGTTTTGCTCGACATCGGCGGGAAAATGGCCGCCATTGCTCTCGACATGACGCCGAATCGCGTCCACCGAGCCTTTACGGATCATCCGGTTATCGATATTAATCCCGCTCATGCGGCTTTGCGCGGTAAACGGAACAAAGGTGGCATGAAGCGACTGCACATCGCGTTCACGCAGGTTAAAGCGCTGTTTGGCGAGGATCACAATGCTGCGGCCTTCCGGCGTTTCGTCGGCCAGCGAAGCGAGCTGCGCGGCGTCAGCCAGCGTGCGTTCGTCCACCCCTCGGGCGGGAATAAAATCGGACGCCTGGCGGTTGCCGAGCGTGATAGTGCCGGTTTTATCCAGCAGCAGCACGTCGACATCGCCCGCGGCTTCTACGGCGCGGCCGCTGGTGGCGATGACGTTCGCGCCCAACATTCGGCTCATTCCGGCTACGCCAATGGCGGAGAGTAGCCCGCCGATGGTGGTGGGGATCAGGCACACCAGCAACGCCACCAACACGGTGACGCTGACCGCGTTACCGCCCCAGGCGGAGAAGGGCCACAGGGTGGCGGTCGCCAGTAAAAAGACAATGGTCAGGGCGATGAGCAAAATCGTCAGGGCAATCTCGTTAGGCGTTTTCCGCCGCTGCGCGCCTTCCACCATCGCGATCATCCGGTCAAGAAAGGTTTCGCCAGGATTGACGCTACAGGCAATCACCAGCCAGTCGGAAAGAATTCGCGTGCCGCCGGTGACAGAGGCGAAATCGCCGCCGGACTCGCGGATCACGGGCGCGGATTCGCCGGTAATCGCACTTTCATCCACCGAGGCGCCGCCTTCGATGACCTCGCCGTCGCAGGGAATAATATCGCCCGCTTTGACTAGGACAATGTCGCCTTTCCGCAGTTCAGCGGCGGGCACGTTATCGGCCTGCGCATCATGGCGCGGGGCGCGCAGACGGCGAGCGAACGCGGTCTTTTTCACCCCTTTCAGACTGTTTGCCTGGGCTTTGCTGCGGCCTTCCGCCAGCGCTTCGGCAAAATTGGCGAACAGTACGGTGAACCATAACCACAGGCTGATCACCCCTGTAAACAAGGCGCTTCCCGCTATTTGTCCTGTTACCATAGCGAGCGTTAACAGAGTGGTTAGCACGCTGCCGGCCCAGACCACAAACATCACCGGGTTACGCCACTGGGCGCGTGGGCTTAATTTTTTTACGGCATCCGTTAGCGCCTGTACGAGTAAAACAGGTTCAAACAGCGCCAGTTGCTTGCGACTCATATCAATGTACTCCACATCGCTCAAGGTAAAGAGAAATGTTCCGCTACCGGGCCAAGCGCCAGGGCAGGAATAAACGTCAGCGCGCCGACCAGCAGTACCGTGCCGATGAGCAGGCCAATAAATAGCGCGCCGTGTGTCGCCAGCGTTCCCTGACTGGCCGGCTGTACTTTTTTACTGACCAGCGATCCGGCGATGGCCATGACAGGAATAATCACGCCGAAACGGCCGACGAACATGCAGAACGCCAGCAAACAGTTCCAGAAAGGCGAGTTAGCGCTCAGACCCGCAAAGGCGCTACCGTTGTTGTTGGCGGCAGAGGAGACGGCATATAGCACTTCGCTAAAACCGTGCGGGCCAGGGTTCAGCATTGCGCTGCGTCCGGCATCCGTCATCATCGCCAGCGCCGAACCCAACAAGACCAGCATCGGCGTGACCAGAATCGCCAGCGCGGTCATTTTCATTTCGCGCACGTCGATTTTTTTCCCCAGATATTCCGGCGTGCGACCGATCATCAGCCCCGCGATAAACACCGCCAGCAGGACAAACAGCAACATGCCGTACAGGCCTGAACCGACGCCTCCAAAGACCACTTCGCCAATTTGCATCAGCCACATCGGCACCATACCGCCCAGAGCGGTAAACGAGTCGTGCATGGCATTTACCGCCCCGCAGGACGCCGCGGTCGTGACGACGGCAAACAGGCTGCTGGCCAGCACGCCAAAGCGTGTTTCTTTACCCTCCATGTTGACGCTACTGTCCGCGCCCGCCGCCAACAGATGTGGATTTCCCTGAACTTCCGCCCACATCACTACCGCTACGCAGACCACAAAAATGAATGACATTGCCCACAGTAGCGCGCGTCCCTGACGGCGATCGCCCGCCGCTTCGCCAAAGGCGAAACAGAGCGCGGCTGGAATCAAAAATATCGCCAGCATCTGCGCCAGATTAGTGAGCGCGGTAGGGTTTTCGAACGGATGCGAAGAGTTGGCGTTAAAGAAACCGCCGCCGTTGGTGCCAAGCATTTTGATCGCCTCCTGCGAAGCAACCGGACCCATCGGCAAAAGTTGTTTAGCGCCTTCAAGGGTGGTGATGGGCTGATAAGCCGACAGGTTTTGCGGTACGCCTTGTTGGATAAAAAACAGCGCGATAATTAACGCGACAGGAAATAATATCCATAGCGTAATGCGTACCAGATCCTGCCAGGCATTACCCAGCATGTGCACATTCTGGCGCGTAAAGGCGCGGATAAGCGCAAAAACCACCGCAATCCCGGTCGCCGCCGACAGGAAATTTTGCACCGTCAGCCCGGCTATCTGGCTAAAGTAGCTCAGCGTGCTTTCGCCGCTGTAGGCTTGCCAGTTGGTATTGGTGACGAAGCTGACGGCGGTATTCAGCGCCAGATCCCAGGACAGCCCCGGTAGCCGCTGCGGATTTAAGGGCAGCCACTCCTGCCAGAACAGCAGGCAAAACAGGATGCCCAGTCCCAGCAGATTGAGCGTCAGTAGCGCCAGTAAATACTGACGCCAGTTCATTTCGTGGTCGGTAATGCCAAGAGTCCGCCAGAGGATACGCTCAACGCCAGCCACGCCCGGCAACGGAACGGCGGCGATGAGCCTTGCCAGGCCCGAACCCAATGGTTTCGCCAGTACCAATAAAATCAGTAAAAAACTGGCGATCAGTAAAAATCCTTGCGCGGCCATCAGAACGCCTCCGCATTAATCAGGGCATAGACCAGATAACCTAAAAGTAAGAAAACCAGCACGATGCCAGTTATCACGCCTGCACTCACAGAGCACCTCCAGTGGCATTGTTTTACTCCTGAGAAAGGTAATTTTTTGGCTGCAAAGATTTCGCAAAAATTGGCGGGCGGAGTGTAAAAAAAGTATAAAAATGGCAAAGACCATTATTTAACTAATGGTTAGTATTAATTTAACCTTTTTGTAACCAATTTACGCTTTGAATGTAAATCTGCTGGAAAAGCGTGAAAATAAGTGGTCGGATGAGTAGTAAAATTACACCGAAAGCGGTACTATTTTAATCAGGTAACGAGGTTCAATTTTTCGGTGCTATTCACCGATTCAATCTATACCGGGGCGGGTAGCGTCGGTATAAAGGGGGGAAACGTATGGAACACTATAAAGACTATCCGGCGCATGTCATTTTTGTCCGTCGTGCTTTCGCGGTGATCGCAGGCGTGCTGGCGCTGCCGGTGATGCTCTTCTGGAAAGACCGCGCGCGTTTTTATAGTTATCTGCACCGTGTCTGGTCGAAAACCAGTGATAAACCGGTATGGATGGCGCAGGCTGAAAAAGCCACCTGCGACTTTTATTAATCGCGACCAGCCTGAAAAACCGTCAGCCGCCACGCTGGCGGTTTTTTTATGCGCCAGGGTCTACACTGTTTAACGCTATTCGCCGTGACGTTTCATCTTTCAGGAGTTGTATGCCCACCCATTTAGTCTGGTTCAGGCGCGATCTGCGTTTACAGGATAACCTTGCGCTGGCCGCCGCCTGCCGCGATGCATCCGCGCGGGTGCTGGCGCTTTATATTTCCACCCCCGCGCAGTGGCAGGCCCATGATATGGCGCCGCGGCAGGCGGCATTCATCAGCGCGCAGCTCAATGCGCTACAGACGGCCCTTGCAGAGAAAGGCATTCCGCTGCTGTTTCATGAAGTGGCGGATTTTAACGCCAGTATTGAAACGGTCAAAAACGTTTGCCGACAGCATGACGTCAGCCATCTGTTTTATAACTATCAGTATGAGTTTAACGAGCGTCAGCGTGATGCGGCGGTGGAAAAAACGCTGCCCTCTGTCATCTGCGAAGGCTTTGACGATAGCGTGATTCTGGCGCCCGGCGCGGTGATGACCGGCAATCATGAAATGTATAAAGTTTTTACGCCGTTTAAAAATGCCTGGTTGAAACGGCTAAAAGAAGATATCCCGCCGTGCGTTCCGGCCCCGAAGATCCGGGTGAGCGGCGCGCTTTCTACACCCTTAACGCCAGTCTCGCTTAACTACCCGCAACAGGCGTTTGACGCCGCGCTTTTCCCGGTGGAAGAAAACGCGGTCATCGCGCAGCTACGTCAGTTTTGCGCGCAGGGCGCAGACGAGTACGCGTTACGGCGCGATTTCCCTGCGGTTGACGGCGCCAGTCGGCTTTCCGCCAGCCTGGCGACGGGCGGCCTGTCGCCGCGACAGTGCCTGCACCGATTACTGGCGGAGCAGCCGCAGGCGCTGGACGGCGGGCCGGGAAGCGTCTGGTTGAATGAGCTCATCTGGCGGGAATTTTACCGTCATTTAATGACCTGGTATCCGGCATTATGCAAACACCAGCCGTTTATCCGCTGGACAAAACGCGTCGCGTGGCAGGAAAACCCGCACTATTTTCAGGCATGGCAGAAAGGCGAAACCGGTTATCCCATTGTCGATGCGGCGATGCGCCAGCTTAACGCGACGGGCTGGATGCATAACCGTTTACGCATGATTACCGCCAGCTTTCTGGTAAAAGATCTGTTGATTGACTGGCGGTTGGGGGAGCGCTATTTCATGTCGCAGCTTATTGACGGCGATCTTGCCGCCAATAATGGCGGCTGGCAGTGGGCCGCCTCAACCGGTACTGACGCCGCGCCTTATTTTCGTATTTTTAATCCCACGACTCAGGGAGAGAGGTTCGATCGCGACGGCGAATTTATCCGCCAGTGGCTACCGGCATTACGCGATATCCCTGGAAAAGCGATTCACGAGCCGTGGCGGTGGGCGGAAAAAGCGGGAGTCGTGCTTGATTATCCTCGGCCTATTGTGGAGCACAAACAGGCGAGAATCGCAACGCTTTCCGCCTATGAGGCGGCGAGAAAAGGGGCGTGATACAGGCCCGGTAGCGCAAACTACCGGGCCTTCTGCTATCAGGATTCGACGGCCAGCGCGCGGCTTTTGAATTTGAAGGACTGATACAGCCAAATCAGCAGGACAACCCCTACGCAGGCTAACGCGCCCCAGGTGATCTGTTCAAAAACATCCACATAGGCGTTGATGGCGTAATTAACCGCGCCGCTGGCGTCGAAGGCGCTTTGCGAGGTCTGGTCAGCGATGACGCCTGCCAGATAGTTAGCTATCGCGCCGGACAGCAGCATATAAATTCCGGTTAATACGCCGGTGACGCCGGGGATATCAATGCGCGTAATTTGCGACATGGCGACCGGGTCGATAAACAGCTCGGCAAAGCCCATCACCGCCAGTCCCAGCACCATTAGCGGCATTGAAGAGTGTCCGTAAGCGGCGGACCAGCGTGCGCTCAGGGTCAGAATACAGAATCCGGCGCTCATCAGACCGAGACCCAGCGCGAATTTGCCCCAGATACGCACGGTGCGATTACCGCTTACGCTCTCTTTAACCAGCCAGGCCAGGACGACCCCACACAGCATCACGGCAAAGGCGTTCACCGACTGGAACATGGCGGTAGGAACGGAATAGCCCAGAATATCGCGGTTCACAAAGCGGTCGATATACAGGCTGATAGAACTGCCGCCCTGCTGGGCAAACGCCCAGAACAGCATACTGAACAGGGTCAGGGTGACAATCAGCCCCAGTTCTTTGCGCTGTTTGGCCGTTTGCGCCTGACGATAAATTTTTGCCAGCACGACCAGGCCGATCGCGGTCGCCACGATTAAGGCATAGACAGACCATTCTTTCCAGAACAGAACGGTAATCAGCAACGGCGCCGCTACCAGCAAAATTAACAGCCAGCCCCAGTTCGGCAGCAGGTAGTTTCTGGCGCACAACACGGCTTTATTAACGCCGGTGGTGTGGGTGAAATGACGATTTCCACACAGGAAGATCACTAACCCCGCAAGCATACCAATGGCAGCGAGCGCAAAGCCCATCGCCCAACTGTACTCCTCTTGCACATAGCCGCAGGCGATAGGCGCCACGATCGAACCAATATTGCCCGCTGCGTAAAGCAGCGAGAACCCGCCGTCGCGGCGCGGATCTTCCGGCTGGTACAGTTCGCCTAGCAGGCAGCTAATATTCGATTTAAACAGGCCGTAGCCGCAGACAATGATCGCCAGCGACAGATAAAGGAATGTCGGCGCGATCTCACTGGCGCCCAGCACTAAATGACCTATAGCCATTAAAAATGCGCCCAGCATGACTGCCATTCGGTTGCCAAGCACCTTATCCGCCAGATAGCCGCCAAGAATCGGCGTTACGTAGACCAGCGAACAATAAGCGCTGAATAACTCATAGGCGTGGTTATCGTCGTATTTTAGCTGATTGGTGAGATAAAGAATCAGTAGGGCGCGCATACCATAAAAGCTGAAGTACTCCCAAATTTGCAGGGCGACAACGTAGTAAATAGCGCGGGGTTGAGATGCTTGTTTATTCATCGTATTTCCGGGATAGAGGCACTGCGGCAAGAAAGCGGGCATCTCAGATAATGCCTTTCTTTGTGGGCTTATTAAGCCTGCCGCATCGCCGTGTTTCCTTAAAGTTACCAACATGATATAGAACTGATTTTTTCTGCAATATGCGTTCTGATTGCATAAATATACATGAAGCCGATCGTGTTTTGCTAAGTAATTTGCGCCAAACCCGGGGGTGATTGTTTCTTGATGTGTCAAACAAATGTTTATCGACGAATGGCTAACGGGAGGCTATGTTAACGGAGGCTGAACCCGTAACGGGAAAGTAGAACGTGGGTTAAAGGGAGCGATGATGAAAAACACCGAGCTGGAACAACTGATTAACGACAAGCTGAACAGTGCGGCAATAAGCGATTATGCGCCGAATGGTTTACAGGTCGAAGGAAAAGAGACGGTACAGAAAATCGTTACCGGCGTGACCGCAAGTCAGGCGCTGCTCGATGAGGCGGTGCGTTTGCAGGCCGATGCGGTCATTGTTCATCATGGTTACTTCTGGAAAGGCGAGTCTCCGGTTATTCGCGGCATGAAACGCCGTCGCTTAAAAACGTTACTGGCAAATGATATTAACCTTTACGGTTGGCATCTGCCGCTGGATGCGCACCCTGAGCTGGGCAACAATGCGCAGTTGGCGGCGCTATTGGGCATTACCGTGAAAGGAGAAATTGAGCCGCTGGTGCCGTGGGGAGAGCTCTCAATGCCGGTGCCGGGGCTGGAACTGGCCTCATGGATTGAAGCGCGTCTGGGGCGTAAACCGCTATGGTGCGGCGATACCGGGCCAGAGAATGTGCAGCGTGTCGCCTGGTGTACCGGCGGCGGGCAAAGTTTTATTGATAGCGCCGCCCGCTTCGGCGTGGATGCTTTCATTACCGGCGAGGTGTCTGAACAGACCATTCATTCCGCGCGCGAACAGGGGCTGCATTTTTATGCCGCCGGGCACCATGCCACTGAACGCGGCGGTATTCGCGCCCTGAGCGAATGGTTGAACGAAAACACGGCGTTGGATGTGACGTTTATTGATATCCCTAACCCGGCATAACTGAGAGGTAATAAAGTGCAGCGAGCGCGTTGTTATCTGTTAGGCGAAACGGCGGTCGTCCTGGAACTTGAACCGCCGATTACGCTGGCGAGCCAGAAACGCATCTGGCGTCTGACGCAGCGTCTGGTCGATATGCCGAACGTGGTGGAAGCCATTCCCGGGATGAACAATATCACCGTGATCTTGCGGGAACCGCAAACCCTGGCGCTGGATGCAATTGAGCGTCTGCAGCGCTGGTGGGAAGAGAGCGAGGCGCTGGAGCCGGACTCGCGTTCGGTTGAGATCCCGGTGATCTATGGCGGCGCAGGCGGGCCGGATCTGGCGGCGGTGGCACGGCACAGCGGTTTGAGTGAAAAGCAGGTCGTGGAGCTACATGCCTCCGTTGAGTATGTCGTCTGGTTTTTAGGCTTTCAGTCTGGCTTTCCCTATCTTGGGAATTTACCAGAACCGCTCCATATGCCCAGACGTGCGGAGCCGCGCCTGCAGGTTCCGGCCGGTTCTGTCGGCATCGGCGGCGCGCAGACGGGTATTTATCCATTATCCACGCCGGGCGGCTGGCAGCTGATCGGCCTCACGCCGTTGAAGTTATTCGATCCGATGCGGGAGCCTCCGGTTCTGCTACGCCCTGGCGATAGAGTACGCTTTGTGCCGCAAAAGGAGGGAATATGCTGAATATTATTCGCGCGGGGATTTATACCTCCGTGCAGGATAGCGGGCGTCACGGCTTTCGTCAGTCGGGGCTGAGTCACTGCGGTGCGCTGGATAAACCCGCCTTTCAGACCGCTAATCTCCTGGTCGGGAACGATGCGAATGCCCCGGCGCTGGAAATCACTCTCGGTCAACTGGTTGTCGAATTTGAAAATGAGACCTGGTTCGCTCTTACCGGCGCAGGCTGCGAGGCGCAGTTGGATGATCAACCGGTCTGGACCGGCTGGCGATTGCCGGTAAAAGCGGGTCAGCGTCTTACGCTGCATCGACCGCTTCACGGGATGCGTAGCTATCTGGCGGTGGCGGGCGGTATTGCTGTGCCGGAGGTGATGGGATCGTGTAGTACCGATCTGAAGTCCGGCATCGGTGGGCTGGAAGGACGGCTGCTAAAAGATGGCGATCGGCTGGCGACGGGTAAACCATCGCGACAGTTTAGCGGGCCGCAGGGCGTGAAGCAGTTACTGTGGGGGAATCGCATCCGTGCGCTACCGGGGCCGGAATACCGTGAGTTCGATCGCGCCTCGCAAGAAGCGTTCTGGCGTTCGCCATGGCAGCTCAGTCCGCAAAGTAATCGCATGGGCTATCGTTTGCAGGGACAATCGTTAACGCGGACAACGGATCGCGAACTGCTGTCGCACGGTTTGCTGCCCGGTGTCGTGCAGGTGCCTTACAACGGCCAACCTATTGTGCTAATGAATGATGCCCAGACAACTGGCGGCTATCCGCGCATTGCCTGCATCATCGAGGCAGATATGTACCATCTGGCGCAGATCCCGCTAGGACAACCGATCCATTTTGTGCAATGTTCGCTGGAAGAGGCGCTCAACGCGCGCCATGAGCGTCAGCGCTATCTGGAACAGCTTACCTGGCGGCTTCAGCATGAACATTGATTTAAATGCGGATGTGGGCGAAGGTTGCGCCAGCGACAGCGAATTATTAACGCTGGTCTCCTCCGCCAATATCGCCTGTGGTTTTCACGCCGGTGATGCGCAAACCATGCTGACCTGTGTGCGCGAGGCGCTGAAAAACGGCGTGGCGATCGGCGCGCATCCCAGCTTTCCGGATCGGGATAATTTTGGGCGGACGGCGATGGTTTTGCCGCCGGAAACGGTATACGCCCAGACGCTGTACCAAATCGGCGCGCTGGGGGCGATTGTCCAGGCGCAAGGCGGCGTGATGCGCCATGTCAAACCGCACGGTATGCTCTATAACCAGGCGGCGAAAGATCCTCATCTGGCACAGGCGATTGCGAAAGCGGTACACGACTATGATCCGTCACTGATACTGGTTGGACTGGCGGGAGGTGAGCTGATCCGGGCCGGTGAGCGCCATCGCCTGGTGACGCGGCAGGAGGTGTTTGCCGATCGCGGCTATCAGGCCGACGGTAGCCTGGTGCCGCGCATGCAACCTGGCGCGCTGATTCACGACGAAGAGCAGGCGCTGGCGCAAACGCTGGATATGGTACAAGCCGGGAGAGTGAAAAGCGTTACTGGCGTGTGGACGACTGTCACGGCGCAAACGGTGTGCATTCATGGCGACGGCGAGTATGCGCTTGCATTCGCTCGCAGGTTACGCGCCGCGTTCAATGCGCGTAATATACACGTTATTGCCTGAGAGCCCGACGATTGAAGCTATTATATTACGGCTGCTAAAAATTATCGTGTTCTGTTCTCTTAATGTCAGGAAGAGGGATTTATTCAATACTATATAAATCCCCTTATAATATATTATTTTAAAAATAACCAAGTGATGCTGTAATAGCCAGTATGATGAGCTTATTGCTGTTAGCAGCAGAGTTTTTGAAAATCATTATGATATTGTTAGCTATCGCCATCTAATCAAACCTCCGGGGCGGGTAAACTACCTGACTCTTTATTACCCCTTTCTGATTGATTTACCTCACGATAGCCTCATTTTTAGCATTTATATTCCTCATCATGACGACTTATCAGGAGATTGAAGCCAGATTGATTCGCTGTTTCACTATCACGTCATGGATAGCGTGCCAGATTGCCAGCTATATGGATTTTAAGCTGTTTACGCATAGCAACTTTTTTAGCGAAAATTAAACTCATCTGATCAGTGATTTTTTAGTATATTACTCATTTTGTTATGATGGATTTGTTTTGTGAAAAGAAAATATCTTACGCAAGAAGAGATTGAAAAACTGCTGTCAGCGACCGACAGAATGCCCTTCCCGGAAAGAAACCGCTGCTTAATCCTGATGGCGTTTATTCACGGCTTCCGGGCCAGTGAGCTGCTGGGGCTGCGCTTGTCGGATATTGATCTTGCAGGAAGACAGCTTTATATCCGGCGCCTCAAAAATGGCTTTTCAACGTGTCCCCCCCTCCTTCCCGATGAGTATAACGTACTGAAAAGCTGGCTCAGGGCCAGGAAGTATCTTGAGAAAGGGGCTGACGGAGACTGGCTGTTCCTGTCGCTACGACGGCATCCGCTCAGCAGGCAACAATTTTTTTACATACTTCGTGAGGCAGGGCGGTTGGCCGAATTAACGATAGCGCCACATCCTCATATGCTGCGACATGCCTGCGGCTACGCCCTTGCTGATAAAGGGATTGATACACGACTCATACAGGACTATCTGGGGCACAGGAATATCCAGCACACCGTAAGATACACCGCAAGTAACGCCGGGCGTTTTCATGGAATATGGCGAAAAAAACGTCGAGTATAACCGTACGTTCTGAATCATATTGTTAAATCACAGAGAAATCTGTTCAGGGAAAGCTGATTTACATAATCAACATATAAATCAATAGATTACTGTGTTTTCTATTTGTCATTTTGTACTCCGCACAGGGCAGAATTACCCTGCGGCAGGAGCATTTACTACCAGGGGGACTGACGGCCTGTGCAGCCGAAAAGCAGAACCGGACAGGGTGTCAGAGTGCTGTGTTTAGATAGGGCCAGACGTCATTTTTCATACAGACATGGAATGGCTCCCGGTCCACGAAAGGGTGCGGACATGTTGTTTCCACAACACGAAGCTGCCGTTGCTGGCGCAGTGCCGGGTCGGCAATGGCCAGAGGAGAACAATCTGATGACGCAAGAATATGCGGAAATATCCACCGGAAGGGAGGGCACCAGTAAGTGCCGGTACAGTATGGGGGCGAAAATATTTTTGCTCCTGCTGGCGGTCTCCACCGTCGCAGCGTTGTTCAGCCTGTATCAGGTTCTGACGTACTGATATGCAGACGTTAACCAGAGTACTGCCGCCTCTCCGGCTGATTATGTTTTGTCAGTCAGGCGAAAATCCTGCGCAGTTTCCGGATACCGGCGGCCTTTGCGTGGAGGACTGCGTTCGTCTCAGGACACCAGAAGGGCTGCTGGATCGGTTGCGTCGGTGGCCCGGCGCGATGGTGATATCCGCCGGACGGCCATCAACCCAGCTTCTGCTGTGGCAACAGGTTTTTCAGCGTTATCCGCGGACAGTGGTTTTTTGCAGCAGTAACGCGTTTTTACCGGTTGACGTCAGCGTGGAAGGTTACTTCCGCCATCTGAGGCTGATTAAACGCGCCATGTCGGTAAGGGTTCTGGCCAGAATGGCTGAGCTTGCCATATGGTCATCACTACAGACATCGCCTTACGAGGAGGAGATGAAAAGCGCGTTGAGCGTGCCGGAGCTGGTGATGGAGATAAACAGCCGCACGCTGGTCAGGTTACTGTCAGAGCGTCTGCCAAAACAGGGACGGCGGGTGCTGGGATTACTGTTGTCAGGCTGTAGCCCGGAAATGACGGCCCGTATGCTGGGAACCGGCGTGAGGCAGGTCTGGCTCGCGGAGCAGACGCTGAAACAACGCTGGGATATCCCGACAGGAGTACCGCTATCTGATGCGGTAAGAATAAGGATACCGGACGTCGGCCCGGACATCAGTCAACAGAGTGGGTTGGTAAAAACTGGGGCCGGTAACGCACCGGATTTATGCTGACAGCATATTTACATCATGCCGCGCGGTATTCAGACCCATAATGTTGCGTTCTGAATGAGTTATCTTCACAAAATAAATATGGCAATCATCGTTGTCCGGAAATACCGCATAACGTGTGACATTAATGAATCTGTAATCAGTGCGAGGGTTTACGCGCTGTGGCGGTAGCGTGGAATTATCTGGATGCGTTGAGTAAATTTCACTTTACCCTTCTGATATAAATGAAAATGGTTCTGGATAAACTATCTAATATTATCTGTGTCTGCGAACAGAGTGACAAAAATAATGCAACGTAAAAAGATACTAATTGTAGGTGCGGGCCTTTCAGGCGCAGTAATAGCACGCCAGTTAGCCGAGTAGGGACATGTAGTCAATATTATTGATCAACGTTCGCATATCGGTGGTAACGCTTATGATGCCCGAGATGAGCACACGGGTATTATGGTGCACGTTTATGGTCCTCATATTTTTTATACTGATAATGAAACTGTATGGAATTATGTAAATAAATACGCTGAGATGATGCCTTATATCAATAAAGTTAAGGCCACAGTAAATGGTCAGGTATTTTCTTTACCTATCAATCTTCATACCATCAATCAATTTTTTGGTGTCGCCTGCTCACCTGATGACGCCAGGAAATTACTGCTTCAAAAATGTGATAGCACCATTCTGGAACCACAAAATTTTGAGCAACAGGCCTTGCGTTTCATTGGCGAAGAGTTATATGAAGCCTTTTTTAAAGGTTATACCATTAAACAATGGGGGCTTCATCCTTCCGCGTTATCCGCTTCTGTATTGAAACGTATCCCTGTTCGCTTTAATTATGATGATAACTATTTCAATCATAAGTTTCAGGGAATACCAAAATTTGGTTATACACAAATGGTCAAGTCCATTGTCGAACACGAAAATATCGCTGTTGAACTATGTCGCTCCTTCACTCAGGAAATGCGGACAGATTATGATCATGTTTTTTTCAGTGGCGCGCTGGATGCCTTTTACTCCTGTCAATATGGCCGACTGGAATATCGTACATTAGACTTTAAAAAAATAATTTGCCAGAGTGATTATCAAGGATGCGCAGTAATGAATTATTGTTCAATAGATACTCCTTATACTCGGATTACTGAGCACAAATATTTTTCTCCGTGGGAGAGACATGAAGCTTCAATATGTTATCAAGAATATAGTCGGGAATGTGAAGCTGGTGATATACCCTACTATCCTGTTCGCAGGGCAGATAAAATGGGTTTACTGAATAAATATCTGTCGCGGGCTAAAAAAGAAAAAAATATTACTTTCATTGGTCGTCTTGGCACTTATCGTTATCTCGATATGGACATCACGATAGCTGAAGCATTACAGACGGCGGACGTATACTTAACGTCGCTATATGAACAAAAAGAAATGCCAGCTTTTACAGTTACCGTTTGATGAAGTGTACAGCGCTAATCGTAACTTTTAACCGTCTTGAAAAATTAAAAAAAAGTGTGCGAGAGACTGTTAAGGCGGGTTTTTCCTCTATTGTTATCGTTAATAATGGCTCAAGCGACGGTACAAGGGAATGGCTTTCTTCATTAAGTGAACCTGGCATCACGATACTTAATCTTAAAGATAATCTTGGTGGTGCTGGCGGATTTAAAGTAGGTAGTCAATATATATGCTCATATAGTAATGCCGATTGGGTATTTTTCTATGATGATGATGCTTACCCGGAAATTAATATTTTAAAACATTTCTCGTTATTAGATACCTCAAGATACCGTATATTTGCGTCGCGAGTTCAGGACACCTATGGACGGTCTTGTCGGATGAATTTGCCTTTCATCAGGGTTCCATCTACGGTGTTTGAGACTATTTATTATGTGATACGCCCAGAGAGGTTTTCTCCAGTAAGAACTCAGGTTACTGATGTTCAAACTGTGTCATTCGTTGGTATGATTATTGATCGAAAGGTATTGAATAACCATCTTAACGATATCCATGATGAACTTTTCCTTTATTATGATGATTTTTTCTTTGGTTATAAGCTAGTATTGTCCGGGCAGAAAATTCGTTACTCCCCAGAAATTAAATTTATTCATGATATCTCTATTCATGGAAGGTGTATCTGCCCCGAATGGAAAGTATATTATCTTTGTAGAAATTTGTTGCTGCTGAGAAAACTTTTACCCGTTCCCAGGATATTCAGTGTTCTTTCTATAGTATTACGCCTCTCTAAATATCTCGCCATATTACCATGGCAGCGTAAGAAATTTCGTTATCTATATTTTATCTGGCAGGGAATACTTCATGGACTTAAAGGTATTAGTGGGAAATATCATTAGCAGGACGAAGAGATGAAAAGGTTATGTTATTTTGTAAATTCAGACTGGTACTTTGATTTACATTGGACAGAACGTGCGATAGCGGCAAGGGATGCGGGTTATGAAATTCATATCATAAGTCATTTTATTGGTGAAGAGATTATAAAAAAATTCAAAACGCTTGGTTTTATTTGTCACAATGTGTCTCTTGTTGCTCAGTCATTTAATATGTTTGTTTTTTTAGAGCATTCCTTAACGCTCGGAAAATTATTAAAGAGATTAATCCTGACTTATTGCATTGTATTACGCTCAAACCTTGCCTGATTGGTGGGGTTAGCGCCAGGAGAAGTAATAGTCCAGTTGTTATCAGCTTTGTCGGACTTGGTCGAATCTTTTTATATAATACCGTGCCAATGAGAATATTGCGTGCGTTAACCGTTTTGGTTTACAAATATATTGCCGGTAATAAGCGTAGCGTTTTTATTTTTGAACATGATAAAGATCGACGAAAAATATCGCGTTTAGTAGGTATTGATTATCATAAAACTATCGTTATCGAAGGTGCTGGAATTAACCCGGATATTTATAAATTCTCTATAGAGAAAAAACATGAGATACCGATAGTCCTTTTTGCAAGCCGAATGTTATGGAGTAAAGGTCTTGGCGATCTCATTGAAGCAAAAAAGATCCTCAGACAAAAAAATATTCATTTTGTTTTAAATGTTGCAGGTATATTGGCCGAGGACGATAAAGATGCTATCCCTTTGGAGCTCATTCATCACTGGCATAATGAAGGACTAATTAACTGGCTGGGACGCTCTTCGAATGTATATGAGCTTATTCAGAAATCGAATATCGTTGCATTACCATCTATTTATCCGGAAGGAGTACCACGGCTTTTATTAGAGGCATCATCTGTAGGACGTGCATGTATTGCTTATGATACCGGCGGATGTGATAGCTTAATTATTCATAACTATAATGGGTTGATCGTGAAAAGTAATTCAGCTCAGGAGTTAGCGGTAGAATTAGAGTATTTGTTAAAAAATCCACAGATTCGCTTAGAGATGGGGGCGAATGGAAGAAAACGTGTAAAGGAATTGTTTTCCAGCATATTAGTCATTAATAAGACATTGCAAATTTATAAAGACACTATTGGTTGCTAACACCATAAAGTGCTTATGAAGTAGGTCAGTGTTTAGATAAATAGTATGTAAATATTATAGAAAATAAATAAGTTATATTTTCATATCGTTAAAGAATAAGTTCTTCAGGTAAAGGTGACACGGAAACAATGAATGATTTGAAAGAAGCTCTGGCCAGGCACCAACTTTGGATTTCGCTAGGTTGGAATGATGTCCTGGGACGATACCGGCGATCGGTGTTAGGGCCTTTTTGGATAACGATTTCGATGGGGGTCACCATATCAGCGATGGGACCTCTTTACGGTTCGCTGTTCAGTTCTGGTTCCGAAAATTTTATCATGCATCTTACTTTAGGTATGATCTTTTGGGCCTTTCTATCAGCAACTATTAATGAGTCATGCGGAATATTTAATGAGTCCGCATCAATTATTAAACAATCTGACCTTCCGCTATATTTATATATATTACGTGTTTTCTATCGGCAGTTTATGATTATGTTGCATAATTTTATCATTATACCTTTCGTGATTTTTTTTACCAATACATCGGTAAATCTTGATATTCTCCTTTTTATACCTGCAATTGTAATAACATCCATCTCATTAATTTCTACAGGTATGATTCTCGCCATTTTTTGCACAAGATATCGTGATATGGGACCGGTTGTTCAAAGTGTGGTAACGTTGTGTTTTTTTATAACTCCCATCATTTGGACATCGGAACAATTACCAAAGGGAAGAAAGGAATTTGTTGATTATAATATTTTTTATTACTTTATGGAGATGCTCAGGAAACCATTAATGGGAACTGTACCAGATGTAACTATATGGTTTTACACAATAATAACCTCTATTATTATGTTGATGGTCTCAACCTTAGTGTTGACTAAATATCGCTCAAGAATCGTATACTGGTTATAATTAATGAAAATCTCTTGCAAAAACGTTGGCGTAATACTCCCTATATTTAACTCCAGCCACCGTTCATTTAAAAAAACTTTTCTACAGGCTGCTTCAGGTGGACGAATTGGCTCATCGAATACCGGGATTATTGAAGTAGAGGCATTAAAAAAAATTGATTTTACGCTTACCGAAGGTAACCGTCTTGCGCTTATCGGACACAATGGTTCGGGCAAAACCACTCTTCTGAGAGTACTTGCAGGGGCCTATAAACCAACTTCAGGGAAGTATGAATGTATCGGTCGAGTCACCAGCCTCATTGATCCCATGATGGGAATGGATGGTGAGCTTACAGGCCTGGAAAATATAAAACTGAGGGGACTATTTCTCGGTCTGTCAAAAAATGAAATAAAAAATATTACAGAAGATGTCATCGAGTTCAGCGAGTTAGGTGATTTTATTAAAATCCCCGTTAGAACGTATTCTAGTGGTATGGTTCTGAGGCTTGGTTTTTCTATTTCTACTGCAATTAATCCTGAAATTTTACTGATGGATGAATGGATGAGCGTGGGTGATAGTGATTTTAAAAGAAAAGCAGAGATGAGATTAAATAGCTTTATCTCTAAAGCGGGCATTATGGTAATGGCCACTCACGATGATGAACTGGCTAAATCTGTATGTAATAAGTTCATCAGGCTTGAGCACGGTGAGATAGTTAGCAAAGGCGGATTTTAATATTCTTATTGCAGTATTTATATCACTACGCGGTGAGTAATTTACTATTTTATAATAGCGTTACCCCAGATAATATAAATTTATAGGTTCGTTATGTATTTTTTACTTCAAAAAGTAATTTTACCAAACATTGATCTATGCACGGAAGAGCAGCTTTATTTCAGAACTCAGGGCGGGAAGTATAACTATACCTCACGTAACTTACTTGTTCCGCGTCATAAGGTTGCATATTTTGATACTTTTTTTAATGCATTCTCAATTAAGAAATGGAAAAAATATACAACCTTAACATCACTTTTTTTGCGGGTTAATATAATTGGTCGCGGAACTATAACTGTAAGGCATAAAGAGAATGGTGTCATTAGAGTATTAAAGCAAATTGATTTTAACTCGTCATGTAATATTAGTGATGAGATTGAAATTGATATATCAAAAATAAATTTTGGATATATCTATGTGGAGTGGCAATCAGACGAAGACTCTGTTTTAAATGGATTTAAATTTCTGACTAAAGATCATGTTAGTAAATCATCTATGGCTTTAGTTATAACAACTTATAATAGAAAAGAAGCTGTTACTAAAACAATCAATAGAATTAATAAAACACTCTTAACCCAGAGCGAATTTAAAGATCGTTTTAAATTGATTGTCGTTAATAATGGCGAGGCGATTAATCACCCGTCAGGAAACGGCATTATGGTTATCAATAATGAAAACCTCGGTGGGTCAGGCGGGTTTATGAGAGGTTTGATAGAGGCAGGGAAAATCAACGATATCAAACATGTCATATTTATGGATGACGACGGCTCATGTGAAATTGAATCGATTTGTCGAACTCATGCTTTTTTACTGATGGCTAAAGACAAAAATACAGTTGTTACTGGCTGTATGCTTTTTGAAGATAACCCGGCAATCATACATGAATCTGGTGCCATATGGCATAGAGATTTTTTACATTACCCGGATAAACATTATCTGGATGCTCGGGAAATAGATTCTTTAGATACTTTTGATAATGAAAGAAAAATAGGCTACGGTGGATGGTGGTTTTTTGCCTTTAATATTAACGCTATTGAATATTACTCATTTCCTTTCTTTGTTCGTGGTGATGACCTGCTATTTGGATATATGCATAAAAAACATAATATTGTCACACTTAATGGTGTGGCTTCGTGGCAAATGGATTTTGAAAGAAAAATATCGGTTCTAAATAGCTATTTGAACTTCAGGACTGTTGCTGTACCTGCATTAATTAGTAAAAGAAAGTTTGCTGCACTACTGTTAAGTGTTTTCTTTGTGCGGGAAGTCTTTCTTGCGAGTTTTTCATGCCGCTATGAACTTGCCAGAGCAATGATTATGTCATATAACGATTGTCTTTCTGGACGGGAGTTTTGGGAAGATAATGTAGATCTTCTGGAGATAAGAAAAAGAATTAATGCAATAACTCATAATGAAAAATTCAATGTAGAAGGTATTGATATTGTTAATGGTTGTGTTGATTACCCATGTTCTGGTAAAGAAAAAGCCATCTACAAATTTTTTAGATGCATAACCCTTAATGGACACTTAATTCCAGCTTTCTTTTTAATTAAAAAACCAATCGTGGTTGATTATCGTCATTATCACCCTACTAAGTTTTCATTCCGGAGAATTACTATCTATCATTTAAATATAGAAAATGGCAAATTATTAAAACTTACCCACTCAAAAATGGAGTTTTTTAAAGTTATTATTAATGGTTTGTTTACGGCAGTCAAAAATTTTTATCGGTTTAAATCTGCAAAAAAAGAGATGAAAAATAGTTTGCCCTATCTTACCTCAAAGCTCTTTTGGTATAAAAAATTCAATAAAAAATCTGAAGATAAATATTAAACATGATGTAAGTGGTGTTGATGAGAATTATACCGATTTTTTAATTATATGACTATGATAATCTTAGGTATGGTTCTGTTGCTACACCTTATCTGGTGTCAGTCTAATAAAATATTATAATCCTTACCCAATGTCAGCATTTATTCATAGGGTGTTAATTTTTATATATACCGTAAAACGCGAAATCAGAATATGGAAAAGAGTCTTTTAGTTATTGTCCGACATAAACCTGGGCGTACTCGTCTATTAATGCGGGCCTTGCAATCCATTAATGACCAGACGTTCAAAAAAATAAATATCATCATTTTCTGCATGGAGGAAGAATTGAAATGTCACAATGTGGATGATTTTTATCTGAAAGAACTGTCAAATATATATAGTGTTATCTACGACGAAAGCTGTATCTTTAATGCTATTAAGATGTCTGAATCTAATTATTTATGCTTTATGGATGATGACGATTCTTGGGCCCCTGAATATGTGTCAAGGCTACTCAGTGTTTTGGCGAATATACAGTCAACGTATTCATCTGTAAATGCAATAGCATGCCATACAAATAAAGTTGCTGAGATTGCGGAAAATAATAGAATAATTATAAATTCAACGCAACCATGGAACCACTATTTAAATGCTGGCCCTGTTAGTTTTGATGTTATTTATTACAGGAATTCTATTCCACTTTCCTCGTGTTTATTCGATAAAAATTCTGTTATCGATATGATTGAAAGTCATAAATTATCCTCTCCTGCATTTTTCTGGCCTTTTTTTATTCATTACCTTGCAGAAAATGATGTTTGGATCTTACCTGAAGCACTGGCATTTTATCATTTCAGAGAAAATGATGACTTTGAATTTGGCAATTATACCGTAATTAACAATGAGTTATTTGATATAGAATGCAAAATTGCAGAAAATAAAATGATGAGAAGTATTGATGACTCATCATTGCTCAATGTGTTACTTTCAAATATTGCTAACAATAGTCTTTTTCATAAAATCTCTTATATTGAAAATAAGATTAAATAAAATATGGATATGAACTTTAAAAAATACAAGACCGTAAGCTTTGATATCTTTGATACATTGGTTAGCCGGAGGGTTTACCGTCCCAGAGATTTGTTTTCATTGATGCAATCAACTTTAGCAACTGAGAACTTTTTTATATCAGCGTGCGAGATTGATATTATTGATAATTTTCCAGAGATAAGAGTTCAGGCGGAAGTAAGTGCCAGAGAGAATAGGGTCAGGCGTTTTGGCGGTGAGCCGGAAGTACTCATATCTGAAATATACGATGAAATTTTAAAAAAGCATCCGCAGCTTTCACCAGCGACAGTAGAAAAGATAATCGATCTGGAAATACAAATGGAGAAGATTGTTTTATATAAAAATTCGCGTGGAAGCTGTTTGTTTGAAAAGGCTATTAGTGATGGTTGCAAAGTTATTTTAATTAGTGATATGTACCTTCCATCAGCAATATTAAAGGAGTTGTTAACATCATGTGGCTATGATATCAGTAACATTCCAGTTTATTCATCTGGTGAAGAGCGGCACTCTAAAAATAGTGGCAAGTTGTTTTCAATAGTCAAGAAAAATGAAAATGTAGATATTGCATCGTGGATGCATGTTGGCGACAATGTTCATGCAGATATTCTGAACGCTAAAAAACTCGGTATAAATACTCTCCATGCTGATTGGTCGGAGTATAATCATGGGGTATCTAATCATTGGAAAGCTAAAGATATTATTGGTGAATCTATTTGTAAGGCTTTATTACTTAAACAAGTTTCTGCTTTCCATCAAAATGATCCTTTAAACGAGATAGGATTTAAAGTATTTGGTCCGTTATTATTAGGTTATGTATCCTGGTTAGCGAATCAGTTAAAGATTCATAAAATTGATAAAGCGCTTTTTTTAGCACGCGATGCTCACTTAATCTATAAAATTTATAATGAATACTTTTCAGAAGAACATGTAAAATGTGAATATTTATATATATCCCGCGCATCAGCTTATATGGTGGGGATGACTGATTGGCCGATGCACAGGATTTGGCATCTTTTTGGTGGTAAGAATAAGAAAAGTATTAAAAAGATACTTGCTATCGCGGGGTTAGATGCGAGTGAGCATATTTCAGATATACATCATGTTGGTTTTCCTGACGAGGAGTATATTCCTGTTTCAGGAGAGGAACATAAGGTTCACTGGCTTATAAATAAATTATTTCCATATATTTTATTAAAAAATACTCAGCACAGAGAAGTTTACGCTGATTACTTTAAAACGGCCTGTGAAGGTTTTAAAAATATAGCACTTATCGATGTAGGATGGATGGGTAATATTCAATCAGTATTTGCTCGTTCTTTAGGTGCGCAATGGGCAGAAAAACAAATACATGGGTTTTATTTGGCAACTTTTGCTGGCGCCAATGATAACCGATCTATTTATAATAAGATGTTTGGTTGGCTAACCAACTATAAGATGTTTGGTTGGCTAACCAACTATAAGATGTTTGGTTGGCTAACCAACTATGGACATCCCCACGATAAGTGTGATCTTTTCTTATCAGGAGGGGTGGAAATAATGGAGTTCGCTATGGCTGATAATACTGGGTCAACAATTGGCTATAAAAAACGGATAATGGAATAATTCCTGTACGTGAAGATAGCAGTGGTTCTGAAATTGAGTATTTAAAAAAAGCGGCAAGATTGCAATCAGGGATTATTTCTTTTTTTGAGTACGTCAAGCCGCTCATACAAAAAGGAAATTATGCAGCACTTAGTAGTGTTGTATTGTCAGAACCTTTTTTTGAATTGATAGCCAGACCCTCAAGCGCTCAACTGGACGCCTTATCTTCCCTCACACATTCAGAGTCCGCGGGATCTAACGCAGAAAGAATCGTGCTAGCCAAGAAACTGCCTTTAAAGGATAAACTTTTTCCCGGAGAAAATTATATCAAAGAGTTGAATGCCAGTTATTGGAAAGAAGGCTTTAAAAGGATCAACAGAAAAAAATTTTGGGCAAAATATAACTAAGCGTCATTTAATTCCGGTAGGCAGACAATCATTATTGGGCGCTCGCCCGACAAGGGCTGAGTCGATTATGCTCTGGCGCGATCATGTTAACCCTGACGGGGAAGTGGTCTCGTGCTGCGATAATGTTATTATCACTGGATACCACCGCCTGTTTGTCCATCCGCTGTGGATGTTCATTATGGCGTTCGATGTGCATTCCAGATAGTCAGAGGCGGTGTAGTCCATTAATCAACTGTTAACAAAGGATATTATCATGCCTGAAGGCCCGGAAATTCGTCGTGCGGCGGATAATCTGGAGGCGGCAATCAAAGGCAAACCCTTAACCGATGTCTGGTTTGCCTTTGCACAGTTAAAACCGTATGAATCGCAGCTTACCGGTCAACTTGTTACCCGGATAGAGACGCGGGGAAAAGCGTTATTGACCCACTTTTCAAATGGCCTGACGCTCTACAGCCACAACCAACTCTATGGCGTATGGCGGGTGATCGATACTGGCGAAATACCGCAGACCACGCGTATATTGCGCGTCAGGCTACAAACGGCGGATAAAACTATTCTGCTTTATAGCGCGTCTGATATCGAAATGCTGACAGCAGAGCAGCTCACGATGCACCCTTTTTTACAGCGAGTCGGTCCGGATGTGCTGGACGCGCGTCTCACTCCGGAAGAGGTTAAAGCTCGATTGCTGTCGCCGCGTTTTCGCAACCGACAATTTTCCGGACTGTTGCTGGATCAGGCCTTTCTGGCGGGATTGGGGAATTATCTGCGCGTTGAAATCCTCTGGCAGGTAGGGTTAACCGGACAGCATAAAGCGAAAGATCTCAACGAGGCGCAACTGAATGCGCTTTCTCACGTGCTGTTGGATATTCCGCGCCTGTCCTACACGACTCGCGGTCAGGCGGATGAAAACAAGCATCATGGCGCACTGTTTCGCTTTAAGGTTTTCCACCGTGACGGCGAAGCGTGCGAGCGGTGCGGCGGCATTATTGAAAAGACAACACTGTCCTCACGCCCGTTTTACTGGTGCCCGCATTGCCAGAAATAGCCGGAACCGCCATCGGCGAGCGGCTATTGCCTGATGGCGCGACGCTTATCAGCCCTACAAAGGTTGTCTGGGCGCATAGGTTGATATAAAACGGGCCACTGCTGGCCCAGTTAACAGAATGCTGAACAGCCGTAGGGTTTGCATTGCCATGATGAGCGCCATATCGGCACTGCTTCCTGCCGCGATCGCGGCAACCGTATCCAGACCACCGGGACTGGTGGCGAGATAAGCCGTCATAAAATCAATCTGCATGTAGTAAGCCATTCCCCACGCCATCGCGGCGCAAATCGCCATCAGCGCGAAAATTGACAATAAGATTTGCGGCAATGGCCGCAGCGCCATAAAAAACACCTGTCTGTCAAAACCCAGCCCAATACGCCAGCCTATCGCCATATACGCCACGGCCAGCAGCCATTCGGGTAATTCAATCTCAATGATGCCTTGCGAATGGAGAAGCGCGCCTGCCAACATGGGGAGCAGCATCGTGCCGGAAGGGATACGCATCAGGCGACCGGCAATGCCCGCCACGATCGCTAATAACAGCGTCGTCAATAAATTACCGCTAAGCGGCGGAAACCAGATCACCTGTTGGCTGACCGCTGCCGCGCTGTCGCCGAGTATCAGGCGTGTCACCAGCACCGCCGCGCCAGCCACAAACAGTACCCGTAGATACTGCATAAACGCCACCAGGCGGATATCCGCCCCGTAATCTTGCGCCATCGCTACCATTGCCGCCGCGCCGCCCGGCGAAGACCCCCATGCGCCGGTGTTGCCGGGCAGCGAGCTGTAACGTACCAGCAGCCAGCCGACTACCGCGCTGGAAAGCAGCGTCACCAGCAACACAAAAAGCACGACCGGCCAGTAGAGGGCGAGGGTGGTCAATATCGAACCGGTTAGATTTTGGGCGATCATACAGCCGAGAATTGCCTGCGCGGCGAGAAAAATACCGCGCGGAAGTTGTAGCGTACTACCTCGCAAACTCAACACGATACCCGCAATCATTGGACCGAGCAGCATCGCCGCCGGAAGGTGCAGCCAGAGAAAAATAAGGGAAATGAGCAGCGATAACAGGAACAACAAAAACCACTGCAGAATCGGCATTCCATGCTCCCTGAATGATATTTAGCGAAACCTTAATTAATCATAGAGAGTAACGGGGTAAGAATAAAATAATGAGGATAAGAAAAAAGGGAAAATGTACCGGATGGCGAGGGTTGCGTCGCCATCCGGTTGTCAATTAACGCTTCAGCGCCGATTTAAAATCGCGTTTATCGTAGCCGGTATACAGCTGACGAGGACGGGCGATTTTCATGCCGTCAGTGTGCATTTCATTCCAGTGTGCAATCCAGCCAACGGTACGCGCCATGGCGAAGATCACGGTGAACATGGAGGACGGAATGCCCATCGCTTTCAGAATGATGCCGGAGTAGAAGTCTACGTTCGGGTACAGTTTCTTCTCGATGAAGTACGGGTCGTTGAGCGCAATGTGCTCAAGCTCCATCGCCACTTCCAGCAGATCGTCTTTGGTGCCCAGCTCTTTCAGCACTTCGTGGCAGGTTTCACGCATCACGGTGGCGCGCGGATCGTAGTTTTTGTAAACACGGTGACCGAAGCCCATCAGGCGGAAAGAATCATTCTTGTCTTTCGCACGGCGAACAAATTCCGGAATGTGTTTAACAGAGCTGATTTCTTCCAGCATTTTCAGCGCGGCTTCGTTGGCGCCGCCGTGCGCGGGTCCCCACAGGGAGGCGATCCCGGCGGCAATGCAGGCGAATGGGTTGGCGCCGCTTGAACCTGCGGTACGTACCGTTGACGTTGAGGCGTTCTGCTCATGGTCAGCGTGCAGGATCAGAATACGGTCCATCGCGCGCTCTAGTACCGGATTCACTTCATAGGTTTCACACGGCGTGGAGAACATCATGTTCAGGAAGTTACCGGCGTAGGAAAGGTCGTTGCGCGGATAAACAAACGGCTGACCGATGGAATATTTGTAACACATCGCCGCCATGGTCGGCATTTTGGACAGCAGGCGGAACGCCGCGATTTCACGGTGGCGCGGATTGTTCACATCCAGCGAGTCGTGGTAGAACGCCGCCAGCGCGCCAGTGATCCCGCACATTACCGCCATCGGATGTGAGTCGCGACGGAAAGCATGGAACAGGCGAGTGATTTGCTCATGGATCATCGTATGGCGGGTGACTGTCGTTCTGAACTCGTCATACTCTTCCTGCGTCGGTTTTTCGCCGTACAGCAGGATGTAACAGACTTCCAGATAGTTGGAATCGGTAGCAAGCTGGTCAATCGGGAAACCGCGATGCAACAAAATGCCTTCGTCGCCGTCGATGAAGGTGATTTTAGATTCGCAGGATGCGGTAGAGGTGAAACCAGGGTCAAAAGTAAAAATTCCTTTTGAACCGAGACTACGAATATCAATAACATCTTGACCGAGTGTACCTTTTAGCACATCCAGTTCAATAGCAGTATCACCAGTAAGGGTGATTTTTGCCTTTGTATCAGCCATTTACGGTCTCCTTAGCGCCTTATTGCTTAAGACTGCCGGAACTCAGACTTGCCTTCTCCACGTCATCTTCCTCGTCGTTAGTGCAGGGAAGATTCTGTGTATGCATCAATCAACCGTTACCAGTTTGTTATTTGGCTCGCCGCTCTGTGAAAGAGGGGATGACCTGGGTACAGAGCAATGGGCGCTTGCAGGTAACGGCTTGATTAATTTCGAATTAGCAGCAAATCAGGAACGTAGCAATCCGAGTAATGTAACCTGTCTATCACTAATAACTGTCCTGAAAGAATGGGTCAATATCATTGTACTGTTGCATAACTTATTAACAGGTGAAAGAGTGACCCCATAACTTTTACGCATTATATGCTTTTTCTGGTGTTGTTTGTAACAATTTTGTTTAATGTTTATCAAATCAGATGATTGAAAATTAAAAAAATGTTGTTATCGTGACCTGTGTCACTGTTCAGGATAAAACCCGACAAACTATATGTAGGTTAATTGTAATGATTTTGTGAACGTCCTATACTGCCGCCAGGTCTCCGGAATACCCTGCAATCCCGAGCCACCCAGCGTTGTAACGTGTCGTTTTAGCTACTGGAAGCAGTGTTTTACATGACGCGCAGTTATAGAAAGGACGCTGTCTGACCCGCACGCAGACCGGAGGAAGGAAATCCCGTCGTCTTTCTGGCTACAGGTAGATTCATCTCTGTAACCGAAGTCTTAAGGGAATAATAAGAACAGCATGTGGGCGTTATTCATGATAAGAAATGTGAAAAAACAAAGACCTGTCAATCTGGATCTACAAACGATTCGGTTCCCCATCACAGCGATAGCGTCCATTCTCCATCGCGTATCCGGTGTGATTACTTTCATCGCAGTCGGCATACTACTGTGGCTACTGGGCACCAGCCTCTCTTCTCCGGAAGGATTCCAGCAGGCCGCCGACATTATGGACGGCTTCATCGTTAAATTTATCATGTGGGGCATCCTTACCGCGCTGGCGTATCACGTCATCGTGGGAATTCGTCACATGTTAATGGATTTTGGCTATCTGGAAGAAACATTCGAAGCGGGTCAACGCTCTGCCAAAATCTCTTTTGTTATCACTGTCGTGCTTTCACTTCTCGCAGGAGTCCTCGTATGGTAAGCAACGCCTCCGCATTAGGACGCAATGGCGTACATGACTTCATCCTGGTCCGTGCTACCGCTATCGTTCTGACGTTATACATCATCTACATGGTGGGTTTTTTCGCCACGAGCGGCGAACTGACCTTTGAAGCCTGGACCGGTTTCTTCTCATCGGCCTTCACCAAAGTCTTCACCCTGCTGGCGCTTTTTTCCATCTTGATTCATGCCTGGATCGGCATGTGGCAGGTGTTAACCGACTACGTTAAACCACTGGCAGTGCGTCTGATACTGCAACTCGTTATCGTTGTTGCGCTGGTGGTTTACGTCATCTATGGATTTGTTGTGGTGTGGGGTGTGTAATGAAACTGCCAGTCAGAGAATTTGATGCTGTTGTGATTGGTGCCGGTGGCGCAGGTATGCGCGCGGCGCTGCAAATTTCCCAGAGCGGCCAAACCTGTGCGCTGCTCTCGAAAGTCTTCCCGACCCGTTCCCATACCGTTTCCGCGCAGGGCGGTATCACCGTGGCGCTCGGCAATACCCATGAAGATAACTGGGAATGGCACATGTACGACACCGTTAAGGGGTCGGACTACATTGGTGACCAGGATGCCATCGAATATATGTGTAAGACCGGACCGGAAGCGATTCTGGAACTGGAGCACATGGGGCTACCGTTCTCCCGTCTTGATGATGGACGTATCTATCAGCGCCCGTTCGGCGGCCAGTCGAAAAACTTTGGCGGCGAGCAGGCGGCACGTACCGCGGCGGCGGCTGACCGTACCGGTCACGCCTTGCTACATACGCTGTATCAACAGAATTTGAAAAACCACACCACGATTTTCTCCGAATGGTATGCGCTGGATCTGGTGAAAAACCAGGATGGCGCGGTGGTGGGGTGTACCGCACTGTGCATCGAAACCGGTGAAGTGGTGTACTTCAAAGCCCGCGCGACGGTGCTGGCGACCGGCGGCGCAGGCCGTATCTACCAGTCCACCACCAACGCTCACATCAACACCGGTGACGGTGTCGGTATGGCGCTGCGTGCCGGTGTCCCGGTGCAGGACATGGAAATGTGGCAGTTCCACCCAACCGGTATCGCCGGGGCGGGCGTGCTGGTGACAGAAGGCTGCCGCGGCGAAGGCGGTTACCTGCTGAACAAACACGGCGAGCGCTTTATGGAGCGTTATGCGCCGAACGCCAAAGACCTGGCGGGTCGTGACGTGGTGGCGCGTTCCATCATGATCGAAATCCGTGAAGGTCGCGGCTGTGATGGTCCGTGGGGGCCGCACGCTAAACTGAAACTGGATCACCTGGGTAAAGAGGTGCTGGAATCTCGCCTGCCGGGTATCCTGGAGCTGTCCCGCACTTTCGCCCACGTTGACCCTGTGAAAGAGCCGATTCCGGTTATCCCGACCTGCCACTACATGATGGGCGGTATTCCGACTAAAGTGACCGGTCAGGCGCTGACCGTGAACGAGCAGGGCGAAGATGTGGTCATTCCGGGACTGTTTGCGGTAGGCGAAATCGCCTGTGTATCGGTTCACGGCGCCAACCGTCTGGGCGGTAACTCATTGCTGGATCTGGTGGTCTTTGGCCGTGCGGCGGGGCTGCATTTACAGGAATCCATCGCCGAGCAGGGCGTGCTGCGCGACGCCAGCGAGTCTGACGTTGAAGGTTCTCTGGAGCGCCTGAATCGCTGGAACAATAACCGCAATGGCGAAGATCCGGTGGCTATCCGCAAAGCGTTGCAGGAGTGTATGCAGCATAACTTCTCCGTATTCCGTGAAGGCGACGCGATGGCGAAAGGGCTTGAGCAGTTGAAAGTGATCCGCGAGCGTCTGAAAAACGCCCGTCTGGATGACACGTCCAGCGAGTTTAATACCCAGCGTGTTGAGTGTCTGGAGCTGGATAACCTGATGGAAACTGCCTACGCCACTGCCGTATCAGCCAACTTCCGGACGGAAAGCCGCGGCGCGCATAGCCGCTTCGATTTCCCGGAGCGTGATGATGCCAACTGGTTGTGTCATACCCTGTATCAGCCGCAAACGGAATCCATGACGCGCCGAAGCGTCAATATGGAGCCGAAACTGCGTCCGGCGTTCCCGCCGAAGATTCGTACTTATTAATTGCGGAGACAGGATGATGAAACTCGAATTTTCGATTTATCGTTATAACCCGGATGTCGATAACGCTCCGCGTATGCAGGATTACACCCTGGAAGGCGAAGAAGGGCGCGACATGATGCTGCTGGATGCGTTAATCCAGCTTAAAGAAAAAGATCCCAGCCTTTCTTTCCGCCGTTCCTGCCGCGAAGGTGTGTGTGGTTCTGATGGTTTGAATATGAACGGTAAGAGTGGTCTGGCCTGTATTACCCCTATTTCGGCGCTGACTCAGCCGGGTAAGAAGATTGTGATTCGCCCGCTGCCCGGTTTGCCGGTGATCCGCGATTTGGTGGTAGACATGGGGCAATTCTACGCACAATATGAGAAGATTAAGCCTTACTTATTGAATAATGGGCAAAATCCACCGGCTCGTGAGCATCTGCAGATGCCGGAGCAGCGTGAAAAACTCGATGGGCTGTATGAATGTATTCTTTGCGCCTGTTGCTCAACATCCTGCCCGTCATTCTGGTGGAACCCGGATAAGTTTATCGGTCCGGCGGGTCTGCTCGCGGCGTATCGATTCCTGATCGATAGTCGTGATACCGAGACCGACAGTCGTCTGGAAGGGATGAGCGATGCATTCAGCGTATTCCGCTGTCACAGCATTATGAACTGCGTCAGTGTATGCCCTAAAGGACTGAACCCGACGCGCGCTATCGGCCATATTAAGTCGATGCTGTTGCAGCGTAGCGCATAAGCAGTTGTAGTGGTTGCCGGATGGCGACGTACCGTCTTATCCGGCCTACAGGTTACGTATTTTGTAGGCCTGATAAGCCAGGCGCCATCGGGCAATAGAAGTGCAGGAAACCTCTAAAAACTGCCATATGATTAGTAATAATCGAGATGTTCAGAGCGAGACAAGGCGCGGTCTGAACGAATCTTCGGGAGCATAGTTAACTATGTGACCGGAGTGAGCGAAGGCCGCAACGCAGTCGTAGCCTGAACAGCGAAGATTATTAGACAGTTTTTAAAGGTTCCTTAGCGGACGCAGATGACACGACAGTCCGCAACAAGTGAACCCCGGCACGCATACAGCGTATGCGTGGTTAGTATCCACGGCGAAATACTCGTCATAGTTCACGTTGCATGTGCGTTGGCTGCACTTGCTCACCCCGGTCACTTACTGGATGTAAGCTCCCAGGGATTCGCAAGCTTGCCGCCTTCCTGAAACGTGACCTATTTAGAGTATTAAATAAGCAGAAAAGATGCTTAAGGGATCACGATGCAGAACAGCGCTTTGAAAGCCTGGTTGGACTCTTCTTACCTCTCTGGTTCGAATCAGAGCTGGATAGAACAGCTCTATGAAGACTTCTTAACCGATCCTGACTCGGTAGACGCTAACTGGCGTTTGACGTTCCAGCAGTTACCTGGTACCGGAGTCAAACCGGATCAACTCCATTCAAAAACACGTGAATATTTCCGGCGGCAGGCGTTGGCTGGCTCACGTCACTCTTCTACGATTTCCGACCCTGACACCAATGTGAAGCAGGTTAAAGTCCTGCAGCTTATCAACGCTTATCGTTTCCGTGGCCATCAGCATGCAAACCTCGATCCGCTGGGACTGTGGAAACAAGAACGCGTGGCGGATCTGGACCCTTCTTTCCATGATTTGACCGAGGCCGATTTCCAGGAAACCTTCAATGTCGGCTCCTTTGCCAGCGGCAAAGAGACGATGAAGCTGGGCGAGCTGCTCGACGCGCTCAAACAGACCTACTGCGGCCCGATTGGCGCTGAGTATATGCACATCACCAGCACCGAAGAGAAACGCTGGATCCAACAGCGCATCGAATCCGGTCGTGCGGCTTTTAGCGCTGACGAGAAAAAACGTTTCCTGAACGAACTGACCGCCGCTGAAGGGCTGGAACGTTATCTGGGCGCCAAATTCCCGGGTGCGAAACGTTTCTCGCTCGAGGGGGGAGATGCGCTGATACCCATGCTGAAAGAGATGGTTCGCCATGCGGGTAACAGCGGCACTCGCGAAGTGGTGCTGGGGATGGCGCACCGCGGTCGCCTGAACGTGCTGATCAACGTACTGGGTAAAAAACCGCAGGATCTGTTCGACGAGTTTGCCGGTAAACATAAAGAACATCTGGGTACCGGCGACGTGAAGTATCACATGGGCTTCTCGTCAGATATCGAAACCGAAGGCGGTCTGGTTCACCTGGCGCTGGCGTTTAACCCATCGCATCTGGAAATTGTGAGCCCGGTGGTGATGGGCTCCGTGCGCGCCCGTCTGGACAGACTGGACGAACCGAGCAGCAACAAAGTGCTGCCGATCACTATTCACGGCGACGCCGCGGTGACCGGCCAGGGCGTGGTTCAGGAAACCCTGAACATGTCGAAAGCGCGCGGTTACGAAGTGGGCGGTACGGTACGTATCGTTATCAACAACCAGGTGGGCTTCACCACCTCTAACCCACTGGATGCGCGTTCAACGCCTTACTGCACCGATATCGGTAAAATGGTCCAGGCGCCGATTTTCCACGTCAATGCGGACGATCCGGAAGCCGTCGCTTTTGTGACCCGTCTGGCGCTGGACTTCCGTAACACCTTTAAACGCGATGTGTTCATCGATCTGGTGTGCTACCGCCGTCACGGCCACAACGAAGCCGACGAGCCAAGCGCAACCCAGCCGCTGATGTACCAGAAAATCAAAAAGCATCCGACGCCGCGTAAAATCTACGCCGACAAACTGGAAGCTGATAAGGTCGCAACGCTGGAAGATGCCACCGAAATGGTCAACCTCTATCGCGATGCGCTGGATGCAGGCGAATGCGTGGTGAAAGAGTGGCGTCCGATGAATATGCACTCGTTCACCTGGTCGCCGTATCTAAACCACGAATGGGATGAAGCATACCCGAACAAGGTAGAAATGAAGCGTCTGCAGGAGCTGGCAAAACGTATCAGCACCGTGCCGGAAGCCATTGAAATGCAGTCTCGCGTGGCGAAAATTTATGGCGACCGTCAGGCAATGGCGGCAGGCGAGAAATTGTTTGACTGGGGCGGCGCGGAAAATCTGGCTTACGCCACGCTGGTCGATGAAGGCATTCCGGTGCGCCTGTCCGGGGAAGACTCTGGTCGCGGCACCTTCTTCCATCGTCATGCGGTGATCCACAACCAGACGAACGGCTCAACGTATACGCCGTTGCAGCATATTCACAGCGGTCAGGGACAGTTTAAAGTCTGGGACTCCGTGCTGTCTGAAGAAGCGGTACTGGCTTTTGAATACGGTTATGCCACGGCGGAACCACGTACCCTGACTATCTGGGAAGCGCAGTTTGGCGATTTTGCCAACGGCGCGCAGGTAGTGATTGACCAGTTCATCTCCTCCGGCGAGCAGAAATGGGGCCGGATGTGCGGTCTGGTGATGCTGTTGCCGCATGGCTATGAAGGGCAGGGCCCGGAGCACTCTTCCGCGCGTCTGGAACGTTATCTGCAACTTTGCGCCGAGCAGAATATGCAGGTTTGCGTGCCGTCCACCCCGGCGCAGGTCTACCATATGCTGCGCCGTCAGGCGCTGCGCGGGATGCGTCGTCCGCTGGTGGTGATGTCGCCGAAATCGCTGCTGCGTTACCCGCTGGCGGTTTCCACGCTTGATGAACTGGCGAACGGTTCCTTCCAGCCGGCCATTGGCGAAATTGACGAGCTGGACCCTAAAGCCGTAAAACGCGTGGTAATGTGTTCTGGTAAGGTTTATTACGACCTGCTGGAACAACGTCGCAAAAACGACCAGAAAGATGTCGCTATCGTGCGCATCGAACAGCTCTATCCGTTCCCGCATAAAGCGGTGCAGGAAGCGCTGCAACCATACGCTCACGTCCATGATTTTGTCTGGTGCCAGGAAGAGCCGCTCAACCAGGGCGCATGGTACTGCAGCCAGCATCATTTCCGTGAAGTGATTCCGTTTGGGGCCGCTCTGCGTTATGCAGGTCGCCCGGCCTCCGCCTCTCCGGCGGTAGGGTATATGTCCGTTCACCAGAAACAGCAACAAGATCTGGTTAATGACGCGCTGAACGTCGATTAAATAAAGGATAAATAATGAGTAGCGTAGATATTCTTGTTCCCGACCTGCCTGAGTCCGTAGCGGACGCGACCGTCGCCACCTGGCATAAAAAACCGGGTGATGCGGTTGTTCGTGACGAAGTGCTGGTAGAAATCGAAACTGACAAAGTGGTACTGGAAGTACCGGCATCAGCGGACGGCATTCTGGATGCGGTTCTGGAAGAGGAGGGGACCACTGTCACCTCTCGCCAGATCCTGGGTCGCCTGCGTGAAGGCAACAGCGCGGGTAAAGAGACCAGCGCGAAATCTGAAGAGAAAGCGTCTACGCCGGCACAACGCCAGCAGGCGTCGCTGGAAGAACAAAACAACGATGCGCTCAGCCCGGCGATCCGTCGCCTGCTGGCTGAACACAATCTGGAAGCCAGCGCCATTAAAGGCACTGGTGTGGGTGGGCGTCTGACCCGTGAAGATGTGGAAAAACATCTGGCGAAAGGCGAGTCTAAAGCACCCGCTGTTGAACCTGCAGCACAACCCGCTCTGGGCGCGCGCGGCGAAAAACGCGTGCCAATGACCCGCCTGCGTAAGCGCGTGGCCGAGCGTCTGCTGGAAGCGAAAAATTCCACCGCCATGCTGACGACCTTCAATGAAGTCAACATGAAGCCGATTATGGATTTGCGTAAGCAGTATGGCGAAGTGTTTGAAAAACGTCATGGTATCCGCCTGGGCTTTATGTCCTTCTACGTGAAAGCGGTAGTGGAAGCGCTGAAGCGTTATCCGGAAGTGAACGCCTCTATCGACGGCGATGACGTGGTGTATCACAACTACTTTGATGTGAGCATGGCGGTGTCTACGCCGCGCGGCCTGGTCACGCCGGTCCTGCGTGACGTGGATACGCTGGGCATGGCTGACATCGAGAAAAAAATTAAAGAACTGGCTGTCAAAGGCCGCGACGGCAAGCTGACCGTAGAAGACCTGACCGGCGGTAACTTTACCATTACCAACGGCGGCGTATTCGGTTCTCTGATGTCTACCCCGATCATCAACCCGCCGCAGAGCGCGATTCTGGGAATGCATGCTATTAAAGACAGGCCGATGGCGGTGGATGGCAAGGTGGAAATCCTGCCGATGATGTACCTGGCGCTCTCTTACGATCATCGCCTGATCGATGGTCGCGAATCCGTGGGCTTCCTGGTCACCATCAAAGAGTTGCTGGAAGATCCGACCCGTCTGCTGTTGGACGTGTAGTCAGCAAGAGCATCACCTGCTACCTGTAGGCCGGATAAGGCGTTCACGCCGCCATCCGGCGATGGTGTAATGCCTGATGGCGCGCAGCTTTCAGGCCTACAGGTCTAAAGATAACGATTACCTGAAGGATGGACAGAACACATGAACTTACATGAATATCAGGCAAAACAACTTTTTGCCCGCTATGGCTTACCGGCGCCGGTGGGTTATGCCTGTACTACTCCGCGTGAAGCCGAAGAAGCCGCGTCTAAAATCGGTGCCGGCCCGTGGGTAGTGAAATGTCAGGTTCACGCTGGCGGCCGCGGCAAAGCGGGCGGTGTGAAGGTAGTAAAAAGCAAAGAAGAGATTCGCGCCTTTGCGGAAAACTGGCTGGGCAAACGTCTGGTGACCTATCAAACAGACGCTAATGGCCAACCGGTAAACCAGATTCTGGTTGAAGCGGCGACCGACATCGGCAAAGAACTGTACCTCGGCGCGGTGGTTGACCGTAGTTCTCGTCGCGTGGTCTTTATGGCGTCTACCGAAGGCGGCGTAGAGATCGAAAAAGTCGCGGAGGAAACCCCGCATCTGATCCATAAAGTCGCGCTCGATCCGCTGACCGGCCCGATGCCGTATCAGGGACGGGAACTGGCGTTCAAATTGGGTCTGGAAGGTAAACTGGTGCAGCAGTTCACCAAAATCTTTATGGGCCTGGCAACCATTTTCCTTGAGCGCGACCTGGCGCTGATCGAAATCAACCCGCTGGTGATTACTAAGCAGGGCGATCTGATTTGCCTCGACGGCAAGCTGGGCGCTGACGGCAACGCGCTGTTCCGCCAGCCGGATCTGCGCGAAATGCGCGACCAGTCTCAGGAAGACCCGCGTGAAGCGCAGGCGGCACAGTGGGAACTGAACTACGTCGCGCTGGACGGCAACATCGGTTGCATGGTGAACGGCGCGGGCCTGGCGATGGGCACCATGGACATCGTTAAGCTGCATGGCGGCGAACCGGCTAACTTCCTTGACGTGGGCGGCGGCGCAACCAAAGAGCGCGTCACCGAAGCGTTTAAAATCATCCTCTCGGATGACAACGTGAAAGCGGTTCTGGTTAACATCTTCGGCGGTATCGTCCGTTGTGACCTGATTGCCGACGGTATCATCGGCGCGGTGGAAGAAGTGGGCGTGAACGTTCCGGTGGTGGTGCGTCTGGAAGGCAACAACGCCGAACTCGGCGCGAAGAAACTGGCTGACAGTGGCCTGAATATTATTGCAGCGAAAAGTCTGACGGATGCAGCTCAGCAGGTTGTTGCCGCAGTGGAGGGGAAATAATGTCCGTTTTAATTAATAAAGATACCAAGGTTATCTGCCAGGGCTTCACCGGTAGCCAGGGGACTTTCCACTCCGAACAGGCGATTGCTTACGGTACGCAAATGGTCGGCGGCGTAACGCCGGGCAAAGGCGGCACCACGCATCTGGGTCTGCCGGTGTTCAACACCGTGCGCGAAGCGGTAGAAGCTACCGGTGCGACCGCATCCGTTATCTACGTCCCGGCGCCGTTCTGCAAAGACTCCATTCTGGAAGCGATCGACGCAGGCATCAAACTGATTATCACCATCACCGAAGGTATTCCGACGCTGGATATGCTGACTGTGAAAGTGAAGCTGGACGAAGCGGGCGTACGCATGATCGGCCCGAACTGCCCAGGTGTGATCACCCCGGGCGAATGCAAAATCGGCATCATGCCGGGTCACATTCATAAGCCGGGTAAAGTGGGTATCGTTTCCCGTTCCGGTACGCTGACCTATGAAGCGGTTAAGCAGACCACCGACTACGGTTTCGGCCAGTCTACCTGTGTCGGTATCGGCGGCGACCCGATCCCGGGCTCTAACTTCATCGACATCCTGAAGCTGTTCCAGGAAGATCCGCAGACTGAAGCGATCGTGATGATCGGCGAGATCGGCGGTAGCGCAGAAGAAGAAGCGGCGGCTTATATTAAAGAACACGTGACCAAGCCGGTTGTTGGCTATATCGCGGGCGTTACCGCGCCGAAAGGCAAACGTATGGGCCACGCTGGCGCCATCATTGCCGGTGGTAAAGGTACCGCTGATGAGAAATTCGCTGCTCTGGAAGCGGCTGGCGTGAAGACGGTTCGCAGCCTGGCCGATATCGGCGAAGCGCTGAAAGCAATTATAAAATAAAAACTCGCTGTTCCTGCGGGAACAGATAAATGTCCGTTTTCGACATGGTTGGCCACCTTTACGGTGGCCTTTTTTATGGCTTTATTGTTTGTGGCAAAGTACGGGTGAAGCATCCGGGATATAAAATTATTGGCTTTGTAAATATTGAACTATAGGAAAATAATGCCTCATTAAAAAAACATGGTGGAGTCTAAAAATAATTGATAATAACCGTCTGGCTGCGGCAGTAAATTTACTCAGTTTGCTGGTTAACTCTTTTTCAGCAAATACAGATGCTGTCTTAGTGAAAGACCTGCCGACCTCACTGGAGACGGATTATGCGCTTTCCGCCATGAAAAAAACGCATTGCAGCATTACACTATGTTGACGCTAACCTCTATAGTAAATTGACGCTTGACTCTGTGGCCGCGCATGTTTGCCTGAGCGCGAACTACACGTCTCCTCAGATGTATCGCGCTTACACAGACTGCTTGTTTAATGGCAGAATAAAACAGCTATTTTAATCATAAGAGTACCGACATTATTTCCATGAAGTATTAAAGATATCGTTTAATAAATTATATGAACTTTTGCTGATTAAAAGAGGTTAACTTTAAAAATTATTAAGAACTTATTGACACTATTCGTTCGTGATTAATCATGTTTAAAGGGTATTTATGGCTGCGAATAAACAGAATTATCACTATGAGTGACGTAGATATTGAGGGTAAATCTGTGAAGGTGATAACAGAATCTTCACTATAATAATTATAGAGAGGCAAATACGGTGTTATTGAAATAAAGAAAAATTAGCGAATAAAATGTTTGTTTCTGGCTATCTGGAAAGCTTATTAGCGATAATTAAGGCGATAACCTGGCAAGATGATCCTGGCCGTTAGTCGTCGGGAAAGGGAAGTTGGGGCAGGGTAATCCCGGTGGGATGATGGCGCGTGTGCAATGAGATAGTTTCTTTGCGGTGTTAATTATAAGTAAAATAAAAATAGACTAAATGTATAAAATAATAAGTGTTGATAACCTACAGAAAAAATCTGTGAGCTATTTAGCAATAATTGAACATCAATGTGGAATGTTTTTTACGGGATGCGGGGCAGTAAAAAACGCACAAAATGTTTAGCCTTACCGAATAAGCCTCTTTTTACAGGGAGTTTGAAATTACTCTTTGCAAAAACAAAAAGTTAACAAAAAATTCACCATGCATTCAATGAATAAACATTATTAACATTAACTTCAAAAATTGATTTTAATCAATATTTAAATGTTGGAAAAGAGCATCAAAACTGGTTAAATTGTCCGTGATCAAATTCCCTGAAAAGCGATAGATTAGCCATAAATTAATCGCTGTCGAAAAAAGCAAATCTGACCCACTAAAAACCTGTTTATTGTAAGGGTTTTACGGCGTAATATATTTGCGGGATCAATTTGGGTTTTTTATTAACATGTTTGTAACTTTTCATCATTACTGTTTCCTTCCCGAGGGGATAGTACGATGGAAGGCCGCAAATAAATTTGTATTGGGGCATGCGTGTGACCCTTTCTAACGGGGTTCACTCTCGGAGTCTTCATGCGATGAGCAAGGAGTCATGATGTTAGATATAGTCGAACTGTCGCGCTTACAGTTTGCCTTGACCGCGATGTACCACTTCCTGTTTGTGCCGCTAACGCTCGGTATGGCGTTCCTGCTGGCCATTATGGAAACGGTATACGTCCTTTCCGGCAAACAGATTTATAAAGATATGACCAAGTTCTGGGGCAAGTTGTTTGGTATCAACTTTGCTCTGGGTGTGGCTACCGGTTTGACCATGGAGTTCCAGTTCGGGACAAACTGGTCGTACTACTCCCACTATGTTGGGGATATCTTCGGTGCGCCGCTGGCCATCGAAGGTTTGATGGCCTTCTTCCTCGAATCCACCTTTGTAGGTCTGTTCTTCTTTGGCTGGGATCGTCTGAGTAAAGTTCAGCATATGTGCGTCACCTGGCTGGTGGCTCTGGGGTCCAACCTCTCCGCGTTGTGGATTCTGGTAGCGAACGGCTGGATGCAAAACCCAATCGCTGCGGATTTCAATTTCGAAACCATGCGTATGGAAATGGTGAGCTTCTCTGAACTGGTGCTGAACCCGGTAGCACAGGTGAAATTTGTTCACACTGTGGCGTCCGGCTATGTCACCGGCGCGATGTTCATCCTCGGTATCAGCGCTTACTACATGCTGAAAGGTCGTGACTTCGCCTTTGCTAAACGCTCCTTTGCTATTGCCGCCAGCTTCGGTATGGCTGCCGTACTGTCCGTTATCGTACTCGGTGACGAATCCGGTTACGAAATGGGCGACGTGCAGAAAACCAAGCTCGCTGCGATTGAAGCAGAATGGGAAACGCAACCTGCTCCGGCCTCCTTTACCCTGTTCGGCATTCCTGACCAGGACAAACAGGAAAACCATCTGGCGATTCAGATCCCTTATGCGCTCGGCATTATCGCTACGCGTTCCGTGGACACGCCGGTTATTGGCCTGAAAGATCTCATGGTTCAGCATGAAGAGCGTATCCGTAACGGGATGAAAGCCTATGAACTGCTGGAGCAGCTGCGCGCCGGTTCTACCGACCAGGCCGTTCGCGACCAGTTTAACAGCATGAAGAAAGATCTCGGCTACGGCCTGCTGCTGAAACGCTATACGCCTAATGTGACTGACGCGACCGAAGCGCAGATCCAGCAAGCGACGAAAGATTCCATTCCTCGCGTTGCGCCGCTGTACTTCGCTTTCCGTATCATGGTGGCGTGCGGCTTCCTGCTGCTGGCGATCATCGCACTTTCTTTCTGGAGCGTGATTCGTAACCGCATCGGTGAGAAAAAATGGCTGTTGCGCGCGGCGCTGTACGGTATTCCACTGCCGTGGATTGCGGTTGAAGCAGGTTGGTTCGTCGCCGAGTATGGTCGTCAGCCGTGGGCGATCGGCGAAGTGTTGCCGACAGCCGTGGCGAACTCATCGCTGACCGTGGGCGATCTGCTGTTCTCCATGTTCCTGATTTGCGGCCTGTATACCCTGTTCCTGGTGGCAGAATTGTTCCTGATGTTCAAATTTGCACGCCTTGGCCCAAGCAGCCTGAAAACCGGTCGCTATCACTTTGAGCAGTCCACCGTGACTTCTCAGCCGGCACGCTAAGACAGGAGTCGTCAAATGATCGATTATGAAGTACTACGTTTTATCTGGTGGCTGCTGGTTGGCATTTTGCTAATTGGTTTCGCTGTCACCGATGGGTTCGACATGGGGGTGGGGATGCTCACCCGTTTCCTCGGTCGTAACGACACCGAACGTCGAATTATGATTAACTCTATCGCTCCACACTGGGACGGTAACCAGGTGTGGTTGATCACCGCGGGCGGTGCGTTGTTTGCTGCCTGGCCGATGGTTTACGCTGCGGCGTTCTCCGGTTTCTATGTGGCGATGATCCTGGTGCTGGCGTCTTTGTTCTTCCGTCCGGTCGGTTTTGATTACCGTTCCAAGATTGAAGACCCGCGCTGGCGCAACATGTGGGACTGGGGCGTGTTCATCGGTAGCTTTGTGCCGCCGCTGGTGATTGGCGTGGCCTTTGGCAACCTGTTGCAGGGCGTACCGTTCCATGTAGATGAGTATCTGCGTCTGTACTACACCGGTAACTTCTTCCAGTTGCTGAACCCGTTTGGTCTGCTGGCGGGTATCGTAAGCGTAGGGATGATCATCACGCAGGGGGCGACTTACCTGCAAATGCGCACCGTTGGCGAACTGCACCTGCGCGCGCGCGCCACCTCGCAGATTGCGGCGCTGGTGACATTAGTGTGCTTTGCGCTGGCGGGCGTTTGGGTAATGTATGGTATTGATGGTTATGTCGTGACATCCGCGATTGATCATCATGCCGCCTCTAACCCGCTGACTAAAGAAGTGGCGCGTGAAGCTGGCGCCTGGCTGGTGAACTTTAATAATGCTCCGATCCTGTGGTTGGTTCCGGCTCTGGGCGTGGTTCTGCCGCTGCTGACTATCCTGACTTCCCGTATGGAGAAAGGCGCGTGGGCATTCCTGTTCTCTTCGCTGACCCTGGCCTGCATTATTCTGACGGCGGGTATCGCTATGTTCCCATTTGTGATGCCGTCCAGCACGATGATGAATGCCAGCCTGACCATGTGGGATGCGACATCCAGCCAGATGACGCTGAACCTGATGACCTGGGTTGCGGCGGTGTTCGTACCGATCATTCTGATCTACACCAGCTGGTGTTACTGGAAAATGTTCGGTCGTATCACTAAAGAACATATTGAAAGCAACACCCACTCTCTGTACTAAGTAAGGAGCTTAAAATGTGGTATTTCGCATGGATTCTGGGAACGCTTCTTGCCTGTGCATTCGGGATCATTACCGCCCTGGCGCTTGAGCACGTTGAAGCGGGTAAAACCGGTCAAGAAGAAAGCTAATGATTCATATTGTCGCTATGCAATATACAAAATCATTTAAGTTGCATCGCGGCGGCAAGGCTGCGAATCCCCAGGAGCTTACATCAGTAAGTGACTGGGGTAACAAATCTGTCAGGAACAGATTTGAACGCTGCTTGCAGCGGCCCTGTAAGGGGGGGCCCAGGGATGGGCCGACTAACAGCCGCAGCCAACAAAGAGGCAGCTTAGAGGATGAAGTATATTTATGCGGTAATGGACAAGCGCCCGTTAAGGGCGCTTTCCTTCGTGATGGCGATAGTGCTGGCAGGATGTATGTTCTGGGACCCGTCACGGTTTGCCGCCAGGACCAGCACGCTTGAAATCTGGCACGGATTATTGCTGATGTGGGCGGTTTGCGCAGGCATAATCCACGGCGTGGGTTTTCGCCCTGAATCCGTACACTGGCAAGGGATTTTTTGTCCGCTCCTTGCGGATATCGTCCTTATCGTCGGCCTGATTTTCTTCTTCTTGTGAATAAGAAACCTCCTTAAAAATATAGGGGCTTGCATAAGCCCATATATTTTTACTCTCCCTTAACTTCCCCCCATTCCCAAGCCTCATTCCCACGCGTATAGTAGCAACGTTTAAAAGCTCTACTTTTGTTGCATTACCGGGATGTAAAGTGAATACAAGGCGATATACAACGGCATTCTTGAGGCATTACGGCGGCAAGCGGATGACGCCAACAAAGAGGCTGCAGGGATGAATAAGTATATGTTTCGATGGCCAATTCGAGTTTATTACGAAGACACGGACGCCGGCGGTGTGGTTTATCACGCCAGCTATGTCGCTTTTTATGAAAGAGCGCGCACGGAGATGCTGCGTCACCATCACTTCAGCCAACAGGTGCTGCTGGCGGAGCGGGTCGCCTTTGTGGTGCGCAAGATGACGCTGGAATACTATGCGCCTGCGCGGCTCGACGATATGCTTGAAGTTCAAACAGAAATTACGTCAATGCGTGGCACCGCTTTGGTTTTCACGCAACGCATTGTCAACGCAGAGAACACGCTGCTAAATGAAGCAGAGGTTCTGATTGTTTGCGTTGATCCACTCAAAATGAAGCCTCGTGCGCTTCCTAAGTCTATTGTCGCGGAGTTTAAGCAGTGACTGACATGAATATCCTTGATTTGTTCCTGAAGGCAAGCCTTCTGGTTAAACTTATCATGTTGATTTTGATTGTTTTTTCAATAGCATCCTGGGCCATCATTATCCAGCGAACGCGTATTCTGAACGCCGCTGCGCGTGAGGCGGAAGCGTTTGAAGATAAATTCTGGTCCGGAATCGAACTATCGCGTCTGTACCAGGAAAGCCAGGGGAGGCGCGATAGTCTGTCGGGCTCGGAACAAATCTTTTATAGCGGGTTCAAAGAGTTTGTCCGGCTCCATCGCGCCAACAGCCATGCGCCGGAGGCAGTGGTAGAGGGGGCGTCGCGTGCGATGCGCATCTCCATGAACCGAGAGCTGGAAACGCTGGAAACGCATATCCCGTTTCTTGGCACGGTAGGCTCAATCAGTCCTTATATCGGTCTGTTTGGCACCGTATGGGGGATTATGCATGCGTTTATCGCCCTGGGCGCGGTGAAACAGGCGACTCTGCAAATGGTTGCGCCGGGTATTGCCGAAGCATTGATTGCCACGGCGATTGGTCTGTTTGCCGCCATCCCTGCGGTTATGGCTTACAACCGACTGAATCAGCGCGTGAACAAGCTGGAACTGAATTACGACAACTTTATGGAAGAGTTCACCGCGATTCTGCACCGCCAGGCGTTTACCGTAAGCGAAAGCAACAAGGGGTAAGCCATGGCCAGAACGCGTGGACGAGGTCGTCGCGAACTTAAGTCCGAAATCAATATTGTACCGCTACTCGACGTACTGTTGGTGTTGCTGCTGATCTTTATGGCAACCGCGCCGATCATTACCCAGAGCGTGGAGGTCGACTTGCCGGAGGCGAATCAGTCGCAGGCGGTCAGTAGTAACGACGATCCACCGGTCATTATTGAGGTTTCCGGAGTAGGGCAATACAGCGTAGTGGTTGATAAAGATCGAATGGATCAACTGCCGTCTGAACAGGTGATCGCAGAAGTAAAGCGTCATCTGCAGGCTAATCCGAAAACAGTCTTTTTAATCGGCGGCGCGAAAGAGGTGCCGTACGATGAAATAATTAAAGCGCTGAACTTGTTACACAGCGCGGGCGTAAAATCGGTTGGCTTAATGACGCAGCCAATCTGAAGTCTGCGTCCCGTTGGCTTGAAAGACGGCGAGTAACAGGCGAACAGTTTTTTGGGAACCGAGAGTGTCAAAGGCAACCGAACAAAACGACAAGCTCAAACGGGCGATAATTATTTCAGCCGTGCTGCATATCATCTTATTTGCAGTGCTGTTCTGGAGTTCGTTTGATGAGCATATAGAGGCTTCTGCCGGCGGCGGCGGTGGTTCCGCTATCGACGCGGTGATGGTCGATCCTGGCGCCGTTGTGCAGCAGTACAACCGTCAGCAGGATCAACAGGCCAGCGCCAGACGCGCGGAAGAAGAGCGTAAAAAGCTGCAACAGCAGCAAGCAGAGGAGCTGCAGCAGAAGCAGGCTGCTGAACAGGAGCGGTTGAAACAACTTGAGAAAGAACGTTTAGCGGCTCAGGAGCAGCAAAAGCAGGCTGAAGAAGCGGCAAAACTGGCGCAACAGCAGCAGCAACAGGCCGAAGAAGCGGCGAAAGCGGCGGCGGACGCGAAGAAAAAAGCGGAGGCCGAGGCGGCGAAAGCGGCGGCGGACGCGAAGAAGAAAGCGGAAGCCGAAGCGGTAAAAGCGGCAGCGGACGCGAAGAAGAAAGCGGAAGCCGAAGCGGCGAAAGCGGCGGCGGACTCGAAGAAGAAAGCAGAGGCCGAAGCGGCGAAAGCGGCGGCGGAGGCGAAGAAGAAAGCGGAGGCCGAAGCGGCGAAAGCAGCGGCGGACGCGAAGAAGAAAGCGGATGCCGAGGCGGCGAAAGCGGCGGCGAAGAAGAAAGCGGATGCCGAAGCGGCGAAAGCGGCGGCGGACGCTAAGAAGAAAGCGGCTGCCGAAAAAGCGGCCGCCGCAGAAGGCGTCGACGATCTGCTTGGCGATCTCAGCTCGGGTAAGAATGCGCCGAAAACCGGCGGTGGCGCGAAAGGGAATGGCCAGCCATCGAAAGATAGCGGTACATCGGGCGCTAACGGTGGGGCGACAGGCGCTGATATCAGCGCCTACGCGAAACAGATTCAGGTCGCCATTCAGAGCCGTCTGTATGATGCGAGCCTGTATCAGGGCAAACAATGTGTCTTGCATATTAGCCTGGCGCCGGATGGCTCATTAAAAAGCATTACGTCTGAGGGCGGCGATCCGGCGCTTTGTCAGGCGGCGTTAATGGCGGCAAAAACCGCGAAAATTCCTAAACCGCCAAGCCAGGCTGTTTATGAGAAAATAAAGGATGCCAAACTAGACTTTAAACTGTAGATACTTTTCTTTATGGAAGTTGGAGCGGTTGAGTTGTTACTGGTCCTGGTGGTTTTGTGTATTTGAGTTTGTTAACATTCTGCTAAATTATCGTGGGTCGCAGGCCCAGGTATGGGAGATATGATGAAGCAGGCATTACGAGTAGCATTTGGTTTTCTGATGCTGTGGGCGGCGGTGCTGCACGCAGAAGTTCGTATCGAGATCACCCAGGGGGTGGACTCGGCGCGACCGATTGGCGTTGTGCCTTTTAAATGGGCCGGGCCGGGCGCTGCGCCTGAAGATATCGGCGGCATCGTGGCGGCAGATTTACGCAATAGCGGTAAATTTAATCCGTTAGACCGGTCACGACTGCCGCAGCAGCCAGCCACCGCTCAGGAAGTTCAGCCTACCGCATGGTCTGCGCTGGGTATTGATGCTGTCGTTGTTGGACAGGTCACGCCGAATCCGGACGGTTCCTACAATGTTGCTTATCAGCTGGTTGACACTGGCGGCGCGCCGGGGACTGTACTGGCGCAAAATTCTTATAAAGTGAACAAGCAGTGGCTGCGTTATGCAGGTCATACCGCCAGTGACGAAGTCTTTGAAAAACTGACGGGCATTAAGGGCGCGTTCCGTACTCGTATCGCCTATGTGGTACAGACTAATGGCGGTCAGTTCCCGTATGAACTGCGTGTGTCGGATTACGATGGTTACAATCAGTTTGTGGTGCACCGTTCTCCGCAGCCGTTGATGTCTCCGGCGTGGTCTCCGGACGGCTCAAAACTGGCTTACGTGACATTTGAAAGCGGTCGCTCCGCGCTGGTTATCCAGACGCTGGCAAACGGCGCAGTGCGTCAGGTTGCGTCCTTCCCGCGTCACAACGGCGCGCCGGCCTTCTCGCCGGATGGGACGAAACTGGCGTTCGCGTTATCGAAAACCGGAAGTCTGAACCTGTACGTTATGGATCTTGCTTCCGGCCAGATTCGTCAGATAACGGACGGGCGTAGCAACAATACGGAGCCGACCTGGTTCCCGGACAGCCAGACTCTGGCCTTTACCTCTGACCAGGCTGGACGTCCGCAAGTGTATAAAATGAACATTAACGGCGGTGCGGCGCAGCGTATTACCTGGGAAGGTTCGCAAAACCAGGATGCGGATGTCAGCAGCGACGGTAAATTTATGGTAATGGTAAGCTCAAATAACGGGCAGCAGCACATTGCCAAACAAGATCTGGTGACGGGTGGCGTACAGGTTCTGTCGTCAACGTTCCTGGATGAAACGCCAAGTCTGGCACCTAACGGCACGATGGTAATCTACAGCTCTTCTCAGGGGATGGGATCTGTGCTGAATTTGGTTTCTACAGATGGGCGTTTCAAAGCGCGTCTTCCGGCAACTGATGGTCAGGTGAAATCGCCTGCCTGGTCGCCGTATCTGTGATAATAATTAATTGATTACTAAAGGAATTAAAGAAATGCAACTGAACAAAGTGCTGAAGGGCCTGATGATTGCCCTGCCTGTTATGGCAATCGCGGCATGTTCTTCCAACAAGAACGCCAGCAATGACGGTAGCGAAGGCGGTATGCTGAACGGCGCCGGCACGGGTATGGATTCGAACGGTAGCGGCAATATGTCGTCTGAAGAGCAAGCGCGTCTGCAGATGCAGCAGCTGCAGCAGAACAACATCGTTTACTTCGATCTCGACAAGTACGATATCCGTTCTGACTTCGCGGCAATGCTGGATGCGCACGCTAACTTCCTGCGTAGCAACCCGTCTTACAAAGTCACCGTAGAAGGTCACGCGGACGAACGTGGTACGCCTGAGTACAACATCTCCCTGGGCGAACGTCGTGCTAACGCCGTTAAAATGTACCTGCAGGGTAAAGGCGTTTCCGCTGACCAGATCTCCATCGTTTCTTACGGTAAAGAAAAACCTGCCGTACTGGGCCACGACGAAGCGGCTTACGCTAAGAACCGTCGCGCTGTACTGGTTTACTAAGAGAATTGCATGAGCAGTAACTTCAGACATCACCTGTTGAGTCTGTCGTTACTGGTTGGCATAGCGGCCCCCTGGGCCGCTTTTGCTCAGGCGCCAATCAGTAGTGTCGGCTCAGGCTCGGTCGAAGACCGCGTCACTCAACTTGAGCGTATCTCTAACGCTCACAGCCAGCTTTTAACCCAACTTCAGCAGCAGCTCTCCGATAATCAGTCCGATATAGATTCTTTGCGCGGCCAAATCCAGGAAAATCAGTATCAACTGAATCAGGTGATGGAGCGCCAGAAGCAAATTATGCTGCAGCTGGGGAGCTTGAATAATGGCGGCGCAGCGCAACCAGCAGCTGGTGACCAGAGCGGGACGGCAACCACTGCGACCCCCGCCCCGGATGCCGGTACGGCAACCTCAGGGGCGCCGGTACAAAGTGGCGATGCGAATACCGATTACAATGCGGCAATTGCGCTGGTGCAGGATAAGTCTCGCCAGGATGATGCGATTGTGGCGTTTCAGAACTTCATCAAGAAATACCCTGATTCTACTTATCAGCCGAACGCCAATTATTGGCTGGGCCAGTTGAATTACAACAAGGGTAAAAAAGATGATGCCGCCTATTATTTCGCCTCGGTAGTAAAAAACTATCCTAAGTCGCCGAAGGCTGCGGACGCGATGTACAAAGTTGGCGTTATCATGCAGGACAAAGGTGATACGGCAAAAGCGAAAGCGGTTTATCAGCAGGTGATTAACAAATATCCTGGCACTGATGGCGCGAAACAGGCGCAAAAGCGTCTTAACGCGATGTAATGCGTACCATGCGACCAGAAAACGCCTTTTTTCTGGTCGCGTCGTGCGATTCCTAAGCAGTTGAGCCCTCTGCGTCGAAATTTTTGTTGCGCTCAAATCTGAAATCAGTAATATATGCCGCCGTTGCCACGGGATATTAAACAACTCGAAAGCAACGTAAAAGTGGGTCGTTAGCTCAGTTGGTAGAGCAGTTGACTTTTAATCAATTGGTCGCAGGTTCGAATCCTGCACGACCCACCAATTTAACATCAAACTCAGATGTTGAACGTGAAGGATAACGTTGCGTCAGCAACCTGTAGGGCGAGGCGAAGCCGAGTCATCCTGCACGACCCACCATCTTTAGATGGTCCGAGTAAAATCTTTCAGGCAGCACCCGCATGGGTCGTTAGCTCAGTTGGTAGAGCAGTTGACTTTTAATCAATTGGTCGCAGGTTCGAATCCTGCACGACCCACCAATATACAAGGTGGTAACTGGTAGAGAACGTGAAGGATAATGTTGCTTTAGCAACGGCCCGAAGGGCGAGGCGAAGCCGAGTCATCCTGCACGACCCACCATCCTGAATGATTGAAGCAGTAACCCTTATCCAAGGGGTCGTTAGCTCAGTTGGTAGAGCAGTTGACTTTTAATCAATTGGTCGCAGGTTCGAATCCTGCACGACCCACCAATTTAACATCAAACTCAGATGTTGAACGTGAAGGATAACGTTGCGTCAGCAACGGCCCGTAGGGCGAGGCGAAGCCGAGTCATCCTGCACGACCCACCAATGTAAAAAAGCGCTCTAAAGGCGCTTTTTTGCTATCTGCGATATGGAAGATTCGAACCTGCCGTAGGTTCGGGTCGAACGCAGTGAGACAACGGAGCCGTTTACGGCGACGGCCCGAAGGGCGAGCGAAGCGAGTCATCCTGCACGACCCACCAGTGTAAAAAGGCGCCCTAAAGGCGCCTTTTTGCTATCTGCAATATGAAGATTCGAACCTGCCGCAGGTTCGGGTCTCATGCAGTGAGACAACGGAGCCGTTTACGGCGACGGCCCGAAGGGCGAGCGAAGCGAGTCATCCTGCACGACCCACCAATGTAAAAGAGGGCGCTGGCGGCGCCTTTTTGCTATCTGCAATATGGAAGATTCGAACCTGTCGCAGGTTCGGGTCTTGCCTGATGCGCTGCGCTTATCAGGCCTACAGACGGCACCGCTCACGTAGGCCAGATAAGACGTTACGCCGCCATCAGATATGGGGCTACGTAATTATTGTGACTTTCCTTATTGAATCAGCTATCTTGTTTAGCATATAAAACAAATTAACCGATTGTGGCGTTTGTTACGCTTTCATTCGGTTATTTCGTTAAGTCACTAAAACGAGAAACCACGATGAGCGTAATGTTTGACCCACAAGCCGCAATCTACCCGTTCCCGCCGAAACCAACGCCGTTGAATGACGATGAAAAGCAATTTTATCGTGAGAAAATCAAGCGGTTGCTCAAAGAGCGCAATGCCGTCATGGTGGCGCACTACTACACCGATCCGGAAATTCAACAGTTGGCAGAAGAAACCGGCGGCTGTATTTCCGACTCGCTGGAAATGGCCCGTTTCGGCGCGAAGCACGCCGCATCCACGCTACTGGTAGCGGGCGTACGGTTTATGGGGGAAACCGCCAAAATCCTCAGCCCGGAAAAAACCATTCTTATGCCTACCCTGGCGGCGGAATGTTCGCTGGATTTAGGCTGCCCAATAGACGAATTTAGCGCTTTTTGTGATGCGCATCCTGACAGAACCGTAGTGGTCTATGCTAACACCTCGGCTGTTGTTAAAGCGCGTGCGGACTGGGTTGTGACCTCCAGTATCGCCGTAGAACTGATTGAGCATCTGGATAGTTTGGGGGAAAAAATTATCTGGGCGCCGGACAGACACCTGGGGAGTTACGTGCAAAAACAGACCGGGGCCGATGTACTGTGTTGGCAAGGGGCGTGTATCGTGCATGACGAGTTTAAAACCCAGGCGTTGACCCGTTTAAAAAAAATCTATCCCTATGCCGCTCTTCTGGTTCACCCTGAATCGCCGCAGTCCATTGTCGAGATGGCCGATGCGGTGGGCTCCACCAGTCAGCTTATTAAGGCGGCAAAAACGCTGCCGCACAGACAGCTTATCGTGGCGACCGATCGCGGCATCTTCTACAAAATGCAGCAGGCGGTGCCTGAAAAAGAACTGCTTGAAGCGCCCACGGCTGGCGAGGGGGCGACCTGCCGTAGCTGCGCGCACTGTCCGTGGATGGCGATGAATGGCCTGAAAGCCATTGCTGAAGGGCTGGAGCAGGGAGGCGCGGCGCATGAAATACAGGTTGATGCGGCGCTACGCGAGGGCGCATTACTGCCGCTCAACCGGATGCTGGATTTTGCGGCTACACTTCGGGCGTAAAGACGGAAATCTTTGGGGGAGAGAATGGATTTTTTTAGTACGCACAACATACTGATTCATATTCCGATTGGCGCTGGCGGGTACGATCTCTCGTGGATCGAAGCGGTAGGAACCATCGCCGGCCTGCTCTGTATTTGGCTTGCCAGTCTGGAGAAGATCAGCAACTACTTTTTTGGACTGGTTAACGTCACCCTGTTTGCGATTATTTTCTTTCAGATCCAGCTTTATGCCAGCCTGTTGCTGCAACTCTTTTTCTTTGCCGCCAATATTTATGGCTGGTATGCGTGGTCGCGGCAAACAAAGGATAATGAAGCCGAGCTTAAAATCCGCTGGCTGCCGTTGCCAAAAGCAATGGCATGGCTGGCGATATGTGTGATAGCTATCGGTTTGATGACGCGATATATCGATCCCGTATTCGCCGTCCTGACGCGCGTGGCCGTCGCCATTATGCAGATGCTGGGGTTACAGGTGACAATGCCTGTACTGCAACCGGACGCTTTCCCGTTCTGGGACTCTTGCATGATGGTGCTGTCTATCGTGGCGATGATTTTGATGACACGCAAATATGTCGAAAACTGGCTCCTGTGGGTGATAATCAACGTAATCAGTGTGGTGATTTTTGCTTTGCAGGGCGTCTATGCGATGTCGCTGGAATATCTGATCCTGACATTTATCGCCGTGAACGGTAGTCGCCTGTGGATAAACAGCGCGCGGGAGCGAGGATCGCGCGCGCTTTCCCGTTAATGGTGATGAACATGCCCGGATGGCGTCTGATTCAGATGACAGTCCGGGCCGTGACACACTTGATACTCCATCTGAATCGTAGCGTGCGCAATATGGTATTCGTGCATCAGGAAATCCTGGATACGTTCCAGCAGCGCATCATGGTCGTGTGGCGGAATGACCTGAGCGTGCAATGTCATGACCGGTTTTTCGCCGACCATCCAGACATGCACATGGTGTACGTTGCGGACTTCGGGGATTTCCCGGCTTAAATGGCGCTGTAAGGCATTAATATCCAGTGAAACCGGCGCGCCTTCCAGCAATTCGTTGACGCTATCTTTTAACAAACGCCAGGCGCTGCGTAGTACCAGTACCGAAACCAGAATAGAGAGAATCGGGTCCGCTGGCGTCCAGCCCGTCCAGATAATGATCAACGCGGCGACTATTGCGCCGACGGAACCCAGCAAATCGCCCATCACATGTAGCGCGGCAGCGCGCACGTTCAGGTTTTTTTCATCGCTTCCCCGATGGAGTATCCAGAACGCAAACAGGTTCGCCAGCAGACCCGCAACCGCAATTACCATCATCAGATTGCCCGCCACCGGACGTGGCGTGTAAAAGCGCTCTATCGCTTCCCAGACAATGAGAAGGGTAATGACCACCAACGCAATGGCATTCACAAAAGCCGCCAGTGTGGTGAGTCTTAGCCAGCCAAAAGTGTGGTGAACAGTCGGGGGACGACGGGAAAATTGAACCGCTAGCAGCGCAAAGAGAAGGGCCGCCGCGTCGGTGAGCATATGTCCCGCATCCGCCAACAACGCCAGAGAGCCGGAGAGTATCCCGCCCACCACCTCAAGGAGCATAAATCCGGCAGTGACGATAAAGGCGAAAAGCAGGCGACGAGCATTATTATCTTTCGGCAGGTGTGAATCGGCATGAGAGTGTGAGTGCGCCATAACGTCATTCCTTTGTTATTCTCATCAATACTGTAGACATCATACTGATTTTTCGCTGACAAAATAAAAAGGAGAGCGAAAGCTCTCCCGTTATCAGACTTTTTTCTTCATTACTGTGTGGTACCGTCGGTTTTGGTATTCACGTCATTATTGACGCCATTACCGGTTTCCACTTTTTTATTAATATCCGGGCAGCGACCGTCTTTACACATGGTATTTTTATGCTCTTCATCCTTGGTCATTCCGTCATGATTCATGGTTGAACCGTCTGGATGCTGCATCGTGCTGTTAGTATTGCCGTTGGTATTGATGTCGTTGTTATTCACATCATTCGGCGCTACATTCTGGCGGGCGTCCGGGGCAACCTGACCGGCATTTGCCGCCGAGTTCGCCTGGCCATTACTGGATTGCGCGTTAGATTCAGCAGCTAACGCTGTGCCGCTGGCAAGGCCGAGGGTAGCGGTGAGTAAAAGCGTAGTCAGTTTTGTCATTTTCATAAGATGCTCCTGTTATGGTGGATATGTCGGATAACCTCTTCCAACAGTGCACGTGTCAGTCAAATCCTCAAATAAGGGATAAAAAGCGTTCGCCGCCGCGGGTTAACGCAGCAGAGAATCTTGCAATAATTCATAAACAGAGTGGTTACAGTTAAAAAGTGTAGGTTAGATCCCATTTTTCGCTACATTTGTGCGTTTTTTTCCTGAATTCCAGGATTATTCCGTTCAAAGTGTAAAAGCCCGTTTACACTATTTAATTGAAGAGATAGATTGGAGGGATTGCATTCATTGGGATAAGTACGGCAACACTGGAATAAACATGAATTATCAGAACGACGATTTACGCATTAAAGAAATCAACGAGTTATTACCTCCGGTCGCGCTGCTGGAAAAGTTTCCCGCCACGGAAAATGCAGCAAATACCGTTGCTCACGCGCGCAAAGCCATCCATAAAATTCTCAAAGGCAATGACGATCGTCTGCTGGTGGTGATCGGTCCTTGTTCAATTCATGATCCGGCAGCGGCGAAAGAGTATGCCGCCCGTTTGCTGGCGCTACGCGATGAGCTTCAAGGCGAGCTTGAAATTGTCATGCGCGTCTATTTTGAGAAACCGCGTACCACCGTCGGCTGGAAAGGGCTGATTAACGATCCGCACATGGATAACAGCTTCCAGATTAACGACGGTCTGCGTATTGCGCGCAAACTGCTGCTGGATATTAACGACAGCGGCCTGCCTGCCGCCGGCGAATTCCTCGATATGATCACGCCGCAATATCTGGCCGATCTGATGAGCTGGGGCGCCATTGGCGCGCGGACTACTGAATCCCAGGTTCATCGCGAATTGGCGTCTGGCCTCTCTTGTCCGGTCGGTTTTAAAAATGGTACTGATGGCACGATTAAAGTCGCCATTGACGCCATCAACGCCGCCGGCGCGCCGCATTGCTTCCTCTCCGTCACTAAATGGGGTCATTCGGCGATTGTGAATACCAGCGGCAACGGCGACTGCCATATCATTCTGCGCGGAGGTAAAGCGCCAAACTATAGCGCGCAGCATGTTGCTGAGGTGAAAGAAGGCCTCATCAAAGCGGGACTGACGCCGCAGGTCATGATCGATTTCAGCCATGCCAACTCCTGTAAGCAATTTCAAAAGCAGATGGAGGTTTGCGCCGATGTCTGCCAGCAGATAGCGGGCGGTGAAAAAGCGATTATTGGCGTGATGGTAGAGAGTCATCTGGTAGAAGGAAACCAGAGTCTGGAAAGCGGTCAGCCGCTGACCTACGGTAAAAGCATTACTGACGCCTGTATTGGCTGGGAAGATACCGATGCGCTGCTTCGTCAGTTGTCGGCAGCGGTAAAAGCCCGTCGCGGCTAAGTTTATTTTCTATCCTGTGGTGAAGCGCAGGATAGAAAACATATCGGTCCGGTAACAGTCTACCGGACCGATATTACCAATATTAATGTATTATTATTTGGCGTACTTAGGTACTTCCTGCTTCTGGAGAGTATTTCCTTCCGAATCAATTCCTACAATGACTCTATAGCGGTCAAAATATAACTTCTTAATGGATTCTGTTCCTAATTCTTCGTAGGCAACAATTTCTACTGATTTAACATGTTTTGTATTAATTGCAGACGCTCCTCCAATCCCGAGTAGCGAAACCCCACCGTATTTTTTACAAAGCTCAGCGACATAATCAGCACGATCGCCTTTGCCAAGAAACGCAGTTGCCCCTTGTTGAAACATCATTTCTACAAATGGGTCCATACGCGCGGCCGTTGTAGGACCGTTGGAGCCAATAGGTAAACCAGGTCTGGCAGGGCAGGGGCCAGCATAGTAAATCGTTTGGTTTTGAAAATCGACCGGTGATTTTTCTCCGTTACTAAGCGCTACTTCGATTTTTTTATGCGCGGCGTCACGGCAGGTGTAAGCAAATCCAGTGAGAAATAATATATCGCCGACCTTAAGAGTTTTCGCTTTCTCTTTAGTCAATGGTAATGTTAATTCCATCATAGCTTCTCCAGGTATTAAATGATTTCACTAGCGTGGCGGCTTGCATTACATTGGAAATTGATTGCGACTGGCAGTGCAGTGATATGGCAAGGATAGTAATCGACATGCACGCCTAACGCCGTAATACGCCCGCCCATACCTAAAGGGCCGATCCCTGTATTATTCACGGCCTCTAATAATTCAGCTTCGAGCTGGGCATAAAGTGGTTTAGCATTGAACTCACCAAGAGGGCGTAATAATGCTTTCTTCGCCATCCACGAACAGTGAACCATTGTACCGCCAACGCCGATACCAATAATATAAGGAGGGCATGGATTGCCTCCTACACGACGGACAGTTTCCAGAACAAAATCTTTTATACCATCAATACCATCGCCGGGAAGCAATGTTTTAAAAGTTCCCATATTTTCGCTACCGCCGCCCTTTGGCATAACGGTAATTGTCACTCGGTCACCATCAACAATTTCAGTATGTAAAATTGCAGGAGTATTATCATTAGTATTAATACGTTCTAATGGATCTGCAACCATGGATTTTCTTAAGTATCCATTTTCATAGCCCTGGCGAACACCCTGGTTCACCTGATCTTTAAGCGGCTTACCTTCCCAGCATACATGTTGTCCAATTTCCATTATAACGATACAAGTGCCGGTATCATGGCAGCATGCAAGTTGTTCTTTTTTTGCATACTCTCCATTATCAATTAATATCTTAATGGTTTCCTTGCCGATCTTTGACTCTTCTTTATCATATGCTTTACGAAAAGAACACATGAGATTATCATCCAGTTCATAACAAGCTTTTTTTACAAGTTTTTCGATAACCGGAATGATAATTTCTGTATTTAATATACGACTCATACTCCCTCCAGTGCTATGTTGCATTGTTTTATCCATTAATCACATTTTCATGATATTCGTATTCATTGTAGGAAGGAAATATGTTATTTTTATTAAATGATAAATTTTATTTATAGTAGTGGAAAATAGATGGAAATTAGACAATTAGAATATTTTGTAAGCGCTTCTTTGTTAGGTAACTTAACCAGAGTTGCTGAGCGGCATTTTGTTTCTCAACCTAATATCACCATTGCTATTAAGAAGTTAGAGACTGAATTAGGGGTGACATTATTTGATAGAAAGAAAAATAAACTTGTCCTTACTGAGGAGGGCATGTTTTTCTTACAAAAAATTGAACCTATCCTTATTGCGTTAAAAAATAGCGTAGCGGAAATGAAAGATTATCGTAATGAAAATGGTGGCATAGTAACTTTGGGGATCCCACCGATGATAAGTTTGTTTCTTTTTTCACCGCTCTTCAAGCATTTCCGAGAGATTTATCCAGAGATGGAACTCTCTCTTGTTGAAGAGGGGACTTTTGGTTTACATGATAAACTTTCTGCTGGAGAGCTGGATCTTGCTATTGTTATTATTAATGACTGTCCAAAAGAATTAGTTACGGTACCATTAATGACTCAGCAGCACGTGGTATGTATGTCAGATAAACATCCCCTGGCAAAAAAGGATAGTATCGATTGGGAAGATCTACAATATGAGCCATTGATACTAATGAAAAAAGATTCCTGGCATAGAAAAACGATTATTGAAGAATGTACAAAGCGAGGAATTCATACACATATTTTTCTATCATCAAACAGGGTTCAAACCAACATAGATCTGGTTGCTAAAAATGAAGGAGTTTCTTTCATTTTGGACGCTGTCGATCTTAAAGCCGAAAAAGTAATAACCAAGGCCATGACCGAGCCGACTTATGTTACGATTGGTTTGGCCTGGAAGAAAGATAAATATTTATCATATGCAACCAGAGCGTTAATTAAATTCATTGAGGATTATATTAAAGAACATTTTACAATTAAATAATTATATTTGTTCTTCAACAAAAATTTCCCATAGCTCTTCGGCATCTGGAGGCATTCTCTTGGCTGGTCTATAAAGTCTTATTTCTATGGGGACCCATAAATTGCTTTCTTTTTCCGCTGCAGTAACAATAGTTTTAGCCTCTATATCTTGCCTGGCAAGGCTTTGAGGTATCCAGGCAACACCATCGCCAGATCTGACCATTGCCAATAGTGTTGCTGCCAGATCGGCCACAAAGGCAACATTTATATTATGGGTAATTCTGTTAATAGACGCTGTATTTGCTATTATTCTTCCCAGACCTGATTGTGATGAAAAAGAAAGGTAAGGGAATTGAATCTTATTATTTATATTCCACAACGGTTTTAACGTTTCTGAGTCTGGTTTACTGAATGGAATTAATGTATCAAACCCAAGACGAATGCTCATAAAGTTATTTTTATTTAAATTTAGATGCATATGTGGGTGATGGTGACACAGTAAAAATTGTGAATCTCCCTGCCGCATCATTTTTTCGCACGCATTCAATGAGTCAGATAAAAGACGAAATGAACCAAATTTTGCAATTTTATCACTTTGCTTTAACAAGTGCGGTACAAAAGAGAAAGACAAAGCATGCGTTGCTGAAAAAACAAGACTAGGTTGTTTATTACCTGCAGCCTCAAGGGTATCACTTTTCAATGTGTACAAGGAGTGGATCAGTTCGGGAAGCTGGTCTGTAAATACTTCTCCGGCCTTGGTAAGGGTGACTCCCCGTTTACTTCTTTCAAAAAGGGGCGTACCCACCCATTCTTCGAGAGATTGTATCCGACGACTAAATGCGGGTTGAGTCACATATCTTGAGGCAGACGCTTTTGAGAAATTCAACGTTTCTTTTAGAGCCAGACAGTCTTCGAGCCATGTTAGTTCGAGGTGATGCCGATATTGCATAAGCTGCAACCTTATTAGCATTGGATGAGTTTCATTTATATAAGTAGCATTATACACAGACAGATTTTAAGAGGAAATTATTTGATTAAACAGAAACAAAAGCAGTAAGAATATGTTATGCCTTTGTCGGGTAAGTGTTGTTATTTATGTGAGGGTATTCTTTCTCAATAGAAATTAATTAGATGTGATTTTAGTATAACATGTGATTTATGCTTGTTGCAGTTGTATTCATGACTGTAATGAGTTGTTTTTGTACCCTAATAATATAAGGACGTATACATGTCACCAGCGATTATTACTTTGTTGGTTTTAGTGGTTGCAATAATTATCTTTGTTAGCGATCGTCTTCCTATGGGATTAGTTGCGTTTATGGTCCCAATGGCACTTTATTTTACCGGTGTTATCGATGCTAAGGATATTTTTGCTTCAATCGTAAATGCGAATGTTATTCTTATCGTCGCCATGTGTGTACTCGGTGCGGCATTTTTTAAAACAGGTTTGGCATGGCAATCAAGTAAAATTTTACTAAAATATGCTAAAACAGAAAGAAGCCTTAGTGTATTGATTTTTCTTATTGGTGGAGTTATGTCTGCCTTTGTTTCTAATAGCGGAACAGTTGCTGTGCTAATTCCTATTGTTTTAGGTATTGCCGCCAGTAGTCAGATTAAGCCTATTAAACTTCTTATGCCTCTGGTTTTTGGGGCAACAATCGGTGCTGATATTTCTATTATCGGTTCGCCAGGAAATCTGATTGCTAAAAATACTATTGAAACTTTTAGTAAGGGAAGTCTGTCGGTGCCATTTTTCGAATACGCTAAAATTGGTATTCCTTTGCTGATTGCATGCTCTATATTTCTCTATTTCTTCGGTTCAAAACTCATCGCAGATCGTGATGGAAATACACAATCTGATTCTCAAATGGATTATAGCCAAATTCCGGCATGGCATAGAAATTTAACTTTAGCCGTTTTTATTCTGTCTATCGCTGGGATGGTGGCAACTGATTATATTAAGTTTCTGCCTCCAATGCATATTATTGCGTGTTGTGCGGCTATTGTTCTTGTATTTGCTGGCGTTTTGACACAAAAGGAAACTTTTAATTCTTTTGAAACACTAACTGTTTTCATGCTTGCGTTTATGATGCCTTTAGGAGCCGCGCTTAATTCTACTGGTGCTGGAGAAATGATTGCTAATGCCGTTATTTCAGTAACCGGAGATTCTGGCGTTATGATTATTATGGCGTCATTGTGGATACTTACATGGGCTTTGACTCAAGTTATGAGTAACACTGCAGCATGTACGTTGTTATGCCCGGTAGGATGGACTATCGCACAGTCTATTGGCGCAGACCCTCGTGCAGTTGTTATTGCTGTTTTTATTGCGAGTAGTGTTGCTGTTTGTACCCCAATGGCTATTCCAGCAAACTCAATGATTATTGGCCCGGGGAATGTTAAATTTAAAGATTTCTTAAAACCCGGATTGGCGATTAGTTTGGTTTGTTTTATCGTTAGTATGATTTTACTACCGGTATTTTATCCATTCTATTAATGCCTGATATTACTTTTCTATTTTAGATTATTAAATTTGAGACTTTATTATGAATAGTTCGGTGCTATTAGGTGAAGGCTTCACTCTGATGTTCCTCGGCATGGGGTTCGTGCTGGCGTTTCTGTTCCTGCTGATTTTCGCCATTCGCGGCATGTCCGCCGCCGTCAACCGTTTCTTCCCTGAACCGGCTCCGGCGCCAAAACTGGCACCTGCTGCCGCCGCGCCCGCGGACGACTTTGCCCGCCTCAAGCCGGTGATTGCCGCCGCCATTCACCATCACCGCCTTAACGCTTAATTCCCGGAGGGATCCATGACTATTGCCATTACCGATGTCGTCCTGCGCGACGCCCACCAGTCTCTGTTCGCCACCCGCCTGCGCCTTGATGACATGCTGCCGATTGCCGCCGCGCTCGATGACGTGGGCTACGGGTCGCTGGAGTGCTGGGGCGGCGCCACCTTTGACGCCTGTATCCGCTTTCTCGGCGAAGACCCGTGGCTGCGCCTGCGCGAACTCAAAAAAGCCATGCCCAAAACCCCGCTGCAGATGCTGCTGCGTGGTCAGAACCTGCTCGGTTATCGCCACTACGCCGATGACGTGGTGGAACGCTTCATTGAGCGGGCGGTGAAAAACGGCATGGACGTGTTCCGCGTCTTCGATGCCATGAACGACCCGCGCAATATGAAAGCCGCACTGCAGGCGGTGCGCAGCCACGGCGCGCACGCCCAGGGCACGCTCTCGTACACCACCAGCCCGGCGCACACCCTGCAGACCTGGCTGGATTTAACGGAGCAACTGCTGGAAACCGGCGTTGACTCGATTGCCATCAAGGATATGTCCGGTATCCTGACGCCAGTGGCGGCGTATGACCTGGTCAGCGAAATCAAAAAACGCTATGACGTGCGCCTGCACCTGCACTGTCACGCCACCACCGGGATGGCGGAGATGGCCCTGCTGAAGGCTATCGAGGCGGGCGTCGACGGCGTCGACACGGCAATTTCGTCCATGAGCGCCACCTACGGCCACCCGGCCACCGAAGCGCTGGTGGCGACGTTGGCAGGTACTGAGCACGACACCGGGCTGGATATCCTGAAGCTGGAAAATATCGCCGCGTACTTCCGCGAGGTGCGCAAAAAGTATCACGCCTTTGAAGGCCAGCTGAAGGGCTACGACAGCCGTATTCTGGTGGCCCAGGTACCGGGCGGAATGCTCACCAACCTCGAAAGCCAGCTGAAGCAGCAGAACGCGGCGGACAAACTCGACCAGGTGCTGGCGGAAATCCCCCGCGTGCGCGAGGACCTCGGCTTTATCCCGCTGGTGACCCCCACCTCACAGATTGTCGGCACCCAGGCGGTGCTCAACGTCCTGACCGGCGAGCGCTACAAAACCATCGCCAAAGAAACCGCTGGCATTCTGAAAGGCGAATACGGCCACACCCCGGTGCCGGTGAACGCCGCGTTACAGGCCCGCGTGCTGGAAGGGGGCGCTCCGGTGACCTGCCGTCCGGCGGATTTACTCAAACCGGAACTGGCTGAACTGGAAGCGGACGTCAGGCGCCAGGCGCAGGAGAAGGGCATCACTCTGGCGGGAAACGCCATCGACGACGTGCTCACCGTGGCGCTGTTCCCGCAAATCGGCCTCAAATTCCTTGAGAACCGCCACAACCCGGCGGCGTTTGAGCCGGTGCCGCAGGCGGAAGCCGCGCAGCCGGTGGCAAAAGCAGAGAAGCCTGCCGCCTCCGGTATCTACACCGTGGAAGTGGAAGGCAAAGCCTTTGTGGTGAAGGTCAGCGACGGCGGCGATATCAGCCAGCTTACTGCGGCTGTTCCGGCAGCCTCTTCCGCACCGGTTCAGGCTGCCGCTCCCGCAGGCGCCGGCACCCCGGTCACCGCGCCGCTGGCGGGCAACATCTGGAAGGTGATTGCCACCGAGGGCCAGACGGTGGCCGAAGGCGATGTGCTGCTGATTCTGGAAGCCATGAAGATGGAAACCGAAATTCGCGCCGCGCAGGCCGGGACGGTACGCGGTATCGCGGTGAAGTCCGGCGATGCGGTCTCCGTCGGCGACACCCTGATGACGCTGGCGTAAGGACGAGGAGCGGAAATGGAAAGTCTGAACGCCCTGCTTCAGGGCATGGGGCTGATGCACCTTGGCGCAGGCCAGGCCATCATGCTGCTGGTCAGCCTGCTGCTGCTGTGGCTGGCGATAGCGAAGAAGTTCGAACCGTTGTTGCTGCTGCCGATAGGCTTCGGCGGGCTGCTCTCCAACATCCCGGAAGCGGGCATGGCGCTGACCGCGCTGGAAAGCCTGCTGGCGCATCACGACGCCGGGCAGCTGGCGGTGATTGCCGCGAAGCTGAACTGCGCGCCGGACGTGCACGCCATTAAAGAGGCATTAGCGCTGGCGCTGCCGTCGGTGCAGAGCCAGATGGAGAACCTGGCGGTGGACATGGGCTACACGCCGGGGGTGCTGGCGCTGTTCTATAAAGTGGCGATTGGCTCCGGTGTCGCGCCGCTGGTCATCTTTATGGGCGTGGGCGCGATGACCGACTTCGGCCCGCTGCTGGCCAACCCGCGCACCCTGCTGCTCGGCGCGGCGGCGCAGTTCGGCATCTTCGCCACCGTGCTGGGGGCGCTGACGCTGAACTACTTCGGCCTGATTTCCTTCACCCTGCCGCAGGCGGCGGCCATCGGCATTATCGGCGGCGCGGACGGCCCGACGGCGATTTATCTGTCGGGCAAGCTGGCCCCGGAGCTGCTGGGAGCCATCGCGGTGGCGGCGTACTCGTATATGGCGCTGGTGCCGTTAATCCAGCCACCGATTATGCGCGCGCTGACCAGCGAGAAAGAGCGGAAAATCCGCATGGTGCAGCTGCGCACGGTGAGTAAGCGGGAAAAAATCCTCTTCCCGGTGGTGCTGTTACTGCTGGTGGCGCTGCTGCTGCCGGACGCGGCGCCGCTGCTGGGGATGTTCTGCTTTGGCAATCTGATGCGCGAAAGCGGCGTGGTGGAGCGTCTGAGCGACACGGTACAGAACGGGCTGATTAATATCGTGACCATCTTCCTCGGGCTGTCGGTGGGCGCAAAACTGGTGGCGGACAAGTTCCTGCAGCCGCAGACGCTGGGCATTCTGCTGCTGGGGGTGATTGCGTTTGGTATCGGGACGGCGGCCGGGGTGCTGATGGCGAAGCTGATGAACCTGTGCAGTAAGAACAAAATCAACCCGCTTATCGGTTCGGCGAGGGGCTCGGCGGTGCCGATGGCGGCCCGCGTATCGAACAAAGTGGGGCTGGAATCAGACCCGCAGAACTTCCTGCTGATGCACGCGATGGGCCCGAACGTGGCGGGGGTAATTGGCTCGGCCATTGCCGCGGGCGTGATGCTGAAATACGTGCTGGCAATGTAAATCTGTTCCTTTCCCGGAGGCGGCGCGTTGCGCCTGTCCGGGCTACCGGATTGCATGGATCTGTAGCCCGGACAGATGCGCAGCATCGCCTCCGGGAATGTCCCATAAGGAGACTTTGATGAATGAAACCATAGCATTTCGTCCGGAAGGCCGGGCATCGACAAAAGATGTGGTTGTCGATTACACGCTGGCGTCACTGGACGAGCTTGAACAACTGCACCCGGCGCTGAATCTGCTGGCGCACCCGTCAATCGTCCGTGGCAGCCATGATTTCTTTGTCCGTTGTTATGACGCGGGCATACAGCATGCGCAGGCCGGGGCGGCTGAAACGGTAGCGGTTTTGCCTGATTCGCTGCCACAAGAACGGCAAAGGAGCGGGCTGCTGTGTGCCGCAGCAGGTCGTCTGGATGCCCTGCGCCAGCCGCTGACGCACAATCGTTTATGTGACCTGGCCAGTCAGTTCTGTGCTGGCATGGCAGATGTTGACAGCGAAACCCGCAGCGGTTTTTATACCGTGCGCAGCATATCGCTGCCGGTTTACCGGCGGCTGTTGCGGGATTAACATTCTCACGGTGTCTGCCTGCAGCAGGCTCTGCTGCACCTGCTGGCCTGGAAGAGCGATTCCCCCTGGGCGCGGCAGCAGGCGCAACGGCTGCTCTGGCAGGGAGGCGTGCTGGGCGATAAAGGTGAGTTTGCGCTTATGACGCTGGATGATGAACTGCGAGAGCGCCAGATTGAGTGGCCCGGGCTGTGGTCGCTGCTGGCCGTCACCGGGTTTCTGGCGAAATTCCCTGCCGGACCGATATTTGCTGACTGAAAAATGAGGACTGCTGACAATTATCTGTTGTGTTGGCATTTCTGCGAGAGGCAGCTAGCGCTTTGCCTGACTTACGAAACGAGAATATCAACAGATTACGTACTTTTTGTAGGTCCGTGGTTGGAACATTGCCACCTGGTTACACGTTGTCAGCAGCCTCAAGCGTGGATGGCTCCACGCTTTTTTTGTCTATGGAAAACCCCCAGCCAGGCCCTGTCTCTTGATCAGGAGATCTGATCAAGAGACAGGGCTATGCCGGAGGATATTTATTGGAAACCGGTGAGATAGGCCACCGTGTCATTAATCGAAATATAAATAAATATATAACGAAATAATTCGGCGCTATAATTCTCCTCTGATTAATAACGTAGCCCGAGCCATGACCTGTCAGGACAAATCACTTTTAGCCCCCGCTCTCGCTTCCACGCCCGTCATTCCGCGCTATCGCCAGATCATACGCAAACGGGCTGTGCTCATGTTAGCTATTGCGCTGGCGATGATGGCTTCACTGATGGTGGATGTAACCTGTGGGTCTTCGGGTTTACCGCTCAGTGCGCTGTGGCAGGCGCTTTTCCAGCCGGAAAAGGTGAATGCGGGCATACACGTTATTGTCTGGGATATTCGTTTACCCTATGCCCTGATGGCCCTACTGGTGGGCATGGCGTTAGGGTTAGCGGGCGCCGAAATGCAAACCATTTTAAATAATCCGCTGGCGACGCCGTTTACCCTTGGCGTATCGTCCGCAGCGGCTTTTGGCGCTGCGCTGGCGATTGTGTTGGGGATCGGTATTCCCGGTATTCCTGCCGCCTGGTTTATCCCGGCCAATGCGTTCATCTTTGCGCTTTTATCCGCGTTACTCCTGGACGGTATTACCCGTTGGACAGGCGTCGCCGCATCCGGAGTGGTGTTGTTCGGTATTGCGCTGGTATTCACCTTTAACGCGTTGGTCGCCATTATGCAGTTTGTGGCTGATGAAGATACGCTGCAGGGGCTGGTATTCTGGACGATGGGGAGCCTGGTCCGCGCGTCGTGGGAAAAATTGGGCGTACTGGCCGTGGTGTTTATTGCTGTGCTTTTTTGCGCGTTACGAAGCGCCTGGCAACTCACGGCATTACGTCTGGGCGAAGAGAGGGCGATGAGCTTTGGGATTCATGTCCGCCGTTTACGCCTGCTGTCATTGTTGCGTATCAGCTTGTTATCAGCGCTGGCGGTAGCTTTCGTCGGGCCGATTGGTTTTATTGGTCTCGTTGCGCCGCACATTGCGCGAATACTGTTGGGGGAAGATCACCGTTTCTACCTTCCGGGCAGCGTGCTGATAGGCGGGCTGGTGTTATCGCTGGCCTCTATTGCGGCGAAAAATAGTATTCCGGGCGTCATGGTGCCGGTGGGGATTGTCACCTCGCTGGTCGGGGTTCCGTTCTTTTTAAGCATTGTATTGCGACATCGGGGGAGTCTCTGATGCGCGGGTTAATGCTCCGCTCATTTAGCGCCGGCTATTCCACTCAGCCGGTTATTGCAGATCTCAACGTTCCCTTACTGCCGCGCGGGAAAATTACCATTTTGCTGGGGCCGAACGGCTGTGGTAAATCGACGTTACTACGTTCGCTGGCCGGGCTGAATAACGCCGACGGCGAGGCGCTGCTTGATGGCGAAGATCTCATGTCGTTATCGTTTGCCGAGCGGGCGCAGAAAGTTGTGTTTTTGCCGCAGTCATTACCGCAGGGCGTACATCTGCATGTACTTGAGTCGATTATCGTGGTACTGCGGGCATCAGGCGGCAGAGACAATGCGCAGGGCAGAGCGCAGATACTGGCTATCCTTGAGCAATTGGGCATAACGCATCTGGCGTTGCAGTATCTCGACCAGCTTTCCGGCGGTCAGCGGCAGTTAGTGGGTCTGGCGCAATCGCTGATTCGTCGCCCTGAACTTCTGTTGCTGGATGAGCCGCTCAGCGCGCTGGATTTAAACTATCAGTTTCACGTAATGGATCTCGTGCGTCGGGATACCCAGGCGCAAAATAGGGTGACGATAGTCGTGGCGCATGACATTAATATTGCACTGCGTCATGGTGACCATGTCCTGATGCTAAAAGACGGCAGGCTGGTCGCCAGCGGCGCGCCGGAGACGGTGATTACTGCGGAGCGTCTGGCTGAAGTGTACCGGGTACGAGGACGCGTGGAGCGCTGTTCGCAGGGGAGATTGCAGGTGGTGCTGGATGGCGTGATCGCTGTTTAAGACATATTGTCTGATGGCGCTGCGCTTACCCGGCCTACCCATTGCTCGTAGGCCGGATAAGGCAGTTATACCGCCATCCGGCAAAGGTGATTACTTCGCTTTACCCTGATTCGCCACGGCAGCCGCTTTCGCAGCGATCTCGTCAGCGTTGCCCAGATAGTAATGTTTGATCGGCTTGAAGTTTTCGTCGAACTCATACACCAGCGGCACGCCGGTTGGGATGTTTAACTCAAGAATCTCATCTTCACTCATGTTATCCAGGTATTTCACCAGCGCACGCAATGAGTTACCGTGAGCGGAGATGATCACGCGCTCACCGCTCTTCATACGCGGCAGGATGGTGTCGTTCCAGTAAGGAATAACGCGGTCGATGGTCAGCGCCAGACTTTCGGTCAACGGCAGCTCTTTCTCGCTCAGTTTGGCATAACGTGGATCGTGACCCGGATAACGCTCATCATCTTTGGTCAGTTCCGGCGGCGTCACGGCAAAACCGCGGCGCCACTGCTTAACCTGCTCGTCACCATATTTTTCTGCCGTTTCCGCTTTATTCAGCCCCTGCAACGCGCCATAGTGACGTTCATTGAGTTTCCAGGATTTTTCCACCGGCAGCCACGCCTGATCCAGTTCATCCAGTACGTTCCACAGCGTATGGATAGCGCGTTTCAGTACGGAAGTGTAGGCAAAATCAAAGCTGAAACCTTCTTCTTTTAGCAGTTTACCCGCTGCTTTTGCTTCGCTTACGCCTTTTTCAGACAGGTCAACATCATACCAGCCGGTGAAACGGTTCTCTTTGTTCCATTGACTTTCACCGTGACGTACCAGAACCAGCTTAGTTACAGCCATACTCTCACTCCTATAAATCATATGTAATGATAATAATTCTCATTATATTGCCGCGAGGTGTTGGCGGCAATGCTTACGCATAACCATAGCGAAAATAGTGGAGCAGTGTAAGGTTCTTGTGAATTCAGAGTTGCGATTTTGTCTTTAAGTGGTGGAGGTTTGAGCAGGGCAATGGCGCGTAGGCCCGATAAGCTTGCGTCATCGGGCATGTAGCGGCATATCGTTAGAACGGAATAAACTGATACTCGGTCAGGCTGGCGTACTCCTCGCCAGGGCGAAGGATACAGTCAGGCTGCGGCCATTCAGGATGATTCGGACTGTCCGGCAGCAGTTCGCTTTCCAGCGCCAGCCCTTGCCAGTCGGCATAAGGTTCCGGCCCGCGGGAAGGTGTACCCGCCAGATAATTGCCGGAATAAAACTGTAACGCCGGGGCGGTGGTGTAAACCATCATTTGTAGCTTTCCATCCTGTGACCACAGACGGGCCGCCGGCTTTTTGCCATCACCCTGCGTCTGTAGCAGGAAAGCATGATCGTAGCCTTTAACCTTGCGCTGATCGTCATCGGCGAGAAATTCACTGGCAATGACTTTTGGCATCCGGAAGTCAAACGAGGTATTGGCTACCGATTTTAGCCCCTGGCGTGGAATACCGGATTCATCTACCGGCAGATACTCATCCGCCAGAATTTGCAGCTTATGCTGGCGCACGTCGGTCCGATCGCCGTCCAGATTAAAATAGACGTGGTTGGTCAAATTCACCGGACAGGGCTTATCGACCGTTGCCCGGTAAGTGATGGAGATTCTATTGTCATCGGTCAGACGATATTGCGCCGTGGCGCACAGATGGCCAGGAAAGCCCTGGTCGCCGTCATCAGAGGTGAGCGCGAATAATACCTGGCGATCGTTCTGGTTCACAATTTGCCAGCGGCGCTTGTCAAAGCCTTCCGGTCCGCCGTGTAGCTGGTTCTCGCCCTGGCTTGGGCTTAACTGTACGGTTTCGCCGGCAAACGTATAACGGCTATTGGCGATACGGTTCGCGTAACGGCCAATAGAGGCGCCGAGGAACGACGTCTGTTCAGGGTAGTGTTCCGGGCTGGCGCAGCCCAGCAATGCTTCCCGAACGCTGCCGTCAGACAGCGGAATACGGGCGGAAAGAAGAGTGGCTCCCCAGTCCATCAGCGTTACCACCATCCCTGCGCTGTTGCGCAGGGTTAGCAGGCGGTACGGTTGACCATCGGGGGCCAGTGCGGGCGTTTCATTTAGCACTGTCCTGCTCCTTGTGACGGTTTGCATACATAAAAGGTTTCTTTGATTCCGGTTTTCGCTTCGTACTGTTGCGCAACGGCCTGCTGCACAGCGGGAACCAGATCTTCCGGGATCAGCGCGACAACACAGCCGCCAAAGCCGCCGCCGGTCATGCGCACGCCGCCTCGATCGCCGATGGTCGCTTTGACGATGTCTACCAGCGTGTCTATCTGCGGGACGGTAATTTCGAAATCATCGCGCATTGAGGCATGGGACTCCGCCATCAGTTGGCCCATACGTTGCAAATCACCTTTCTCCAGCGCGCTTGCCGCTTCAACGGTGCGCGCATTTTCGCTCAATACATGGCGAACGCGTTTTGCGACTACCGGGTCCAGTTCGCTGGCGACGGCATTGAACGCCTCAAGGCTGACATCGCGCAGGGCCGGCTGCTGGAAGAAACGGGCACCGGTTTCGCACTGTTCACGGCGGGTATTATACTCGCTGCCCACCAGCGTGCGCTTAAAGTTACTGTTGATGATCACCACGGCGACACCTTTCGGCATGGAAACCGCTTTGGCGCCGAGCGTACGGCAATCAATCAGCAACGCATGATCTTTTTTGCCGAGCGCAGAGATGAGCTGATCCATAATGCCGCAGTTACAGCCGACAAACTGGTTCTCGGCCTCTTGTCCGTTGAGCGCAATTTGCGCGCCGTCCAGCGGCAGGTGATAAAGCTGCTGGAAGACGGTGCCCACCGCCACTTCCAGCGAGGCGGAGGAGCTTAACCCGGCGCCCTGCGGCACATTGCCGCTGATGACCATATCCACGCCGCCAAACGCGTTGTTACGCTGTTGCAGGTGTTTCACTACGCCGCGCACATAGTTAGACCACTGCTGGCTATCGTGGGTCACGATCGGCGCATCCAGTGAAAATTCGTCCACCTGATTGTCGTAATCGGCGGCAATCACCCGTACGGTACGATCGTCGCGCGGCGCACAGCTAATTACGGTCTGGTAATCGATAGCGCAGGGCAGAACAAAACCATCATTGTAATCAGTGTGCTCGCCGATCAGATTGACGCGGCCTGGCGCCTGAATCGTGTGGGTAGCAGGGTAGCCGAAAATTTCAGCAAACAGCGCGCGCGTTTTCTCTTTCAGATTCATTTTTATACTCCGGATTCGCGAAAATGGATGTCGCTGACCGCGCGCAGGCGTTCAGCCGCTTGTTCTGCGGTTAAATCACGCTGGGTTTCCGCCAGCATTTCATAGCCGACCATAAATTTACGGACGGTCGCAGAGCGCAGCAGCGGCGGATAAAAGTGCGCGTGCAACTGCCAGTGCGCGTTTTCTTCACCGTTAAACGACGCGCCGTGCCAGCCCATTGAGTAGGGGAAGGAACACTGAAACAGGTTGTCATAACGACTGGTCAGCTTTTTCAACGCCAGCGCCAGAGAGTCGCGCTGCTCGTCGCTTAAATCGGTAATGCGCAGGACATGCGTTTTGGGTAACAGTAGCGTTTCGAACGGCCACGCCGCCCAGTAAGGCACCACCGCCAGCCAGTGTTCGGTTTCGACCACGGTGCGGCTGCCGTCCGCCAGTTCCCGCTGGACATAATCCACCAGCATTGGCGAGCGCTGCTCGGCGAAATAGGCTTTTTGTAAACGATCTTCGCGTTCGGCCTCATTCGGCAGGAAGCTGTTGGCCCAGACCTGTCCATGCGGATGCGGGTTCGAACAGCCCATCGCCGCGCCTTTATTTTCAAAGACCTGCACCCACGGATAGGTTTTGCCTAACTCGGCGGTCTGCGTCTGCCAGGTTCTGACGATTTCCGTCAGCGCGGGCAGGCTCAACTCCGGCAGCGTTTTACTGTGATCGGGAGAAAAGCAGATCACGCGGCTGGTGCCGCGCGCGCTCTGACAGCGCATCAGCGGATCGTGGCTGTCCGGCGCATCCGGCGTATCGGCCATCAGCGCCGCGAAATCGTTAGTAAAGACGTAAGTCCCTTTGTAATCGGGATTTTTATCGCCGGTGACACGCGTATTGCCCGCACACAGGAAGCAGTCCGGATCATGGGCCGGCAGCATTTGCTGAGACGGCGTTTCCTGCGCCCCCTGCCAGGGGCGTTTTGCGCGATGCGGTGAAACCAGAACCCACTGGCCGGTAAGCGGGTTATAACGGCGATGCGGATGATCGATGGGATTAAATGGGGTCATAACAACGTCCTTAATCTGGGTATCCCTGCGGATGGCGTGACTGCCAGTGCCAGGTGTCCTGCGCCATTTCGTCAAGCGTGCGGGTGACGCGCCAGTTCAGCTCGCGATCGGCTTTGCTGGCATCCGCCCAATACGCCGGGAGATCGCCGTCGCGACGCGGCGCGAAGTGGTAATTAATGGGTTTACCGCAGGCTTTACTAAAGGCGTTGACCACATCCAGGACGCTACTGCCGACACCCGCGCCGAGGTTATAAATATGTACGCCGGATTTGTCCGCCAGTTTTTCCATCGCCACGACGTGCCCGTCGGCTAAGTCCATAACGTGAATGTAATCGCGTACGCCGGTGCCATCCTCGGTCGGGTAATCATTGCCGAAAACGGCGAGCGATTCGCGACGACCCACGGCGACCTGGGCGATATAGGGCATCAGGTTATTCGGAATACCTTGCGGATCTTCTCCCATGTCGCCCGACGGGTGCGCGCCGACCGGGTTGAAATAACGCAGCAGAGCAATACTCCACTCCGGCTGGGCTTTTTGCAGATCGGTGAGGATCTGTTCTACCATCAATTTACTTTTGCCGTAGGGGCTTTGCGGCGTGCCGGTAGGAAAACTTTCGACGTAAGGAATTTTGGGCTGATCGCCATAAACGGTGGCAGAGGAGCTAAAAATAAGGTTTTTAACGTTGGCCGCACGCATGGCGCTGACCAACCGCAGCGTACCGTTGACGTTGTTGTCATAGTACTCCAGCGGCCTGGCGACCGATTCGCCGACGGCTTTCAGGCCGGCAAAGTGAATCACGGTATCAATCGCGTGATCGTGCAGAATTTCGGTTATAAGCGCTTCGTTGCGAATATCACCTTCGACAAAGGTCGGGTGCTTACCGCCCAGACGTTCAATCACGGGCAGCACGCTGCGCTTGCTGTTGCAGAGGTTATCGAGGATGACGACGTCATGACCATTTTGCAGCAACTGTACGCAGGTATGACTTCCAATGTAACCGCTACCACCTGTAACCAATACTCTCATAATTCGCTCCGTTAAGCCTATGGTATGGAATAACCATAGCATAACAAAGATGCGAAAAGTGTGACATGTAATAAATTAGTGGAATCGTTTACACGCTGGTGATTTTACGCATTTATATCAATTAAATGATTACAAATCATCTGGCTTGAGAATGCTTCTGCTTTTTATCCGAAAAAAAGGCGCGTTACGCGCCTGGGAATGAAACGGACGGGGCAAGAGCTGTCAGTCTTTTTTACGCGAGAGTAGCTTCCTGGCGAGCGCCCCGACAGCGACGACGCCGATGGCGGTCACTTTCCAGAATTTAAGTAACGCGATACCGAGCATAGCAAGCAGCCCTACTTTCTTGGCCGCGATACCGCCAATCAGCGCGGCGAGCCCATACTCCGCTATTTTGTCCGTTGATTCGTTGAAGTCAGCGTAGCGTTGTCCAGCGTTGAACTTGACGGAACTGAGAATTCTTTTCGCCAGAGGGATTTCATGGTCAACAGAACCTCTGTCGGTCACCAGATTTAAAGAAAAATAGCCTTCACGTCCCAGCAGATAGGTGTTGTAGTTCACGCCTTGTTCATTCAGTGGTTCGTTGGTGCCGATATCCTGGATGGCGGCGGACCAGATCAGACGATGATTGGTTGCATCGTAGGTAGGCTTCTCGATCCAGCCAATAATTTCTATCGGCTCAATGCCTTTTGCAATACGATCTTTATTCGCTTCTTTTGTGCCTTTGCGCAGGTTATCCATTAATTCATCGGCATCCCAATTTTTTGCATCATCATCTTTTACATAACCAGAATCATCATATTCGATAGAAATAAATCCATTCATTTCCTTTTTAAATACGAGACCGTAAAAATATTCATCGTCAACATAGTTACCAATTTCACGCATAAATACCGCCGCTTCTTTTGCGGGTATCCAGGTAAATCCTTCCGGTAGATTAAGCGTGGCTTTATCACCTAAACTAATTTTTGTCGGACCCGCAACGGCGGCGCGACTCATGCCTTCAACAGCGACCTCAACGGCGGTTTTACGCGCTTCCTGCGCAGCGGTCGGCTTTTGCTCAGCATAACTGCCGGGGCAAAATAACATGGCTGCCAGTAAAAATAGTATTATTTGTGGAAAACGAAAAGCCATAATGAATCCCTTATATTCACATACGACATCATTGTCGAAAATTTCAGGATTATTATGACAATGAGGCGGTCAGCGATTCAAGAGATAGTAAGCTTATCGACCGTTATTATTATTCTTAATAAAAGGAGAGTGGTTCCAGAATGGCGCGCGGCGCCATTCTGATAATACATTTAATTATTGCATCGTCCGGAAACGTACTTATAACGTTCGCCATCTGGTACAAATTCCAGCCGGTGGGTAATACAGGCAGGCGCATCCTCTGCATGATGGGAAACGAACAGCAGTTGGGTCTCTCCCTGGCGAATTAATACATCTACAAAACGGCGTACCAGTTGGCGGTTCAGCGGGTCCAACCCTTGCAGCGGCTCATCCAGAATCAACACTGTCGGATGTTTAACCAGCGCGCGCACGATCAGCGCCAGCCGCTGCTGTCCCCAGGAGAGACTGTGGAAGGGGGCATCCGCCGTACGCTTATCGATTCCCAGAATATCCAGCCACTGTTGCGCCAGTTTTCGTTGCCTGTCTGAAACGGCCTGGTAAATGCCGATAGAATCGAAATAGCCGGAGAGAATGACATTGCGTACCGTGGTACTGACGCGGTAATCCAGATGTAAACTGCTGCTGACGTAGCCGATATGTTTTTTGATATCCCAGATTGTTTCGCCGCTTCCTCGCCGCCGCCCGAACAGCGTGAGATCGTTGCTGTAGCCTTGCGGATGATCGCCAGTAATAAGGCTAAGCAACGTAGACTTACCCGCTCCGTTAGGACCGACGATCTGCCAGTGTTCGCCCGGATTGACTCGCCAGCTTAGGTGGTGGAGGATAGGGCGATCGTTATACGAGACTACGCCATCGTTAAGTACGATCCGTGGTTCGCCATCGGGTAACGCATGGCGGGCGGAAGGTTCGTCCGGTTCGGGTAATTGTACGTCGGTCAGACGCTCGCTGTGCGCGAGTTGAGCAACCAACGCCCGTTGCAGCAACTCCGCCGTCGTTCCGGTCTCCGCCAGGGTACAGTCGGCAAGCACGCCGGCAAACTGCACGAAGTCCGGGATTTCATCAAAACGGTTGAGTACCAGCGCCAGGGTCATACCCGCCTGGTTCAACGCCGTCAGGCGTTGCGCCAGTTGTTGACGGGCGGTCACGTCAAGCCCGTCGAACGGTTCATCAAGGATTAATAACTCCGGCTCAGACATCAGCGCCTGACACAGCAGCGCTTTTCGCGTCTCGCCGGTAGAAAGGTATTTAAAACGCCTGTTGAGTAAAGTGGAAATGCCGAACTGCTGCGCCAGCATCGCACAGCGGGCAGGATGGTGAACTTCATCCTGAATAATTTCCGCGGTAGTGCGCCCGGTATCGTCTTCGCCAGACTGAGCATATCGGTGTTATTACGTTGCCACTCATCGCTGACCAGCTTTTGCAATTGTTCAAAGGACAGACGAGTAATGCGGGTAAACCGACACTGGCGCTCGCCAGTTAATAACGGCAGTTCGCCCGCCAGCGCGCGGGCGAGCGCCGACTTCCCGCTCCCGTTAGCCCCAACGAATGCCCAGCTATCGTCCGCATTGAGCGTCAGCGAATCCAGATGAAGTGTTTTTGTATCGCTCAGACGAAACGTGCCTTGCGAAATTTGCAACGATGACATTTTGCATCCCATTTTTTGCAGCGATGAATGACAGGGATACGTCTTTCGGCAACGGATGTCAATGTGCTTAGCACAACGTTGCAATAATCACTCTGTCCGCATTAAACCAGGCAATCACGTCATCGCCTTCCTTTAACGTAGCGGCATCCGCAGTCGGTATCGTGGCGCACAGCGTCTGGCCGTCCGGCAGCGCCATCAACACTTCACACTGTTCCGCGCCGCGCTCGATATGGCTGATCGTTCCCGACAACTGATTGTCAGCGGCGCGCGCAACGGCTGCATCCCGGGTAATGCCAACCCACGGCGCTTTTAGCAGGATCAGCACTTCTTTACCTTCCTCCAGGCCGAGACGCTCGCCGCTTTGCGCCGTCAGCGCGACTTTGAGCCGCGTTTTGCCGTCGGCCAGCAGCACGTCGACATGCTGTTGCACCTGATCGCGATCGCGGGCGGTAATGGTGCCGAACCACTGATTTCGGGCGCTGGTTTGCAGTGAAAAGCGGGAGATAGCTGCCAGCAGACTGTCAAGCGGCAGGGCGTCATCGTCGCTTAACACATCGAACGCTTTTTGCTGAATTTGGCCCAGCAAATCGTAAAGCTGGATCAGACGCTGGCCATAGCGGGTTAATACCGCGCCGCCGCCGCCTTTGCCGCCCGTCGCGCGTTCAACCAGCATATGTTCGCTAAGCTGGTTCATGTCGTTTATCGCATCCCAGGCGCTCTTATAGCTGATTCCCGCGTCTTTCGCGCCCTGACTAATCGAGCCGGAAAGCGCAATGTGTTTCAGCAGAGAGATACGTCGGGGATCGGCAAAAAGCTTTTGCTGAAGTTTCAGGGTAAGAAGGATTTCGGCCTGCATAACCAGCTCCTGGTAAAAAGACTATTGTGACTGAAAAGCGCGTCAGCGCAAAGCCGACCGCACAAAAGGGGAGTGCTTTTCTGTGTGATGCGGTTAAAATACAAAAAGGACTATATCTGGAGTTGCCCATGTTAGAGTTATTAAAAAGTCTGGTATTCGCCGTCATCATGGTACCGGTAGTGATGGCCATCATCCTCGGTCTGATTTACGGTCTGGGTGAGGTGTTCAACATTTTTTCCGGTATCGGTCAGAAAGACCAGTCCAGACAGAACCGCTGATTTCCCCAAACGCCCGCTCAGTCGGGCGTTTTTGTTACTCAAGATCCTGCTTTTCCTGCCGATATTTTCTGTGTTTAATCGTTAATGGGTATGAATAACCGCTGGGAAACCCCTGAGATTATCGTTATATTGTCGTTTACATAACGAAACGCACAAGGAGTTACAGATGGCGCATTCCTGGTTACGCCAGGTTGCAGGGGCGACATTATCTTTCGTCATCGCTGGTCATGCGCTGGCGGATGAAGGCAAGATCACCGTATTTGCCGCCGCGTCGCTAACGAACGCGATGCAAGACATTGCGGCAGAATATAAAAAAGAGAAAAATGTGGATGTGGTCTCCTCATTCGCCTCCTCTTCAACGCTGGCGCGCCAGATAGAAGCGGGCGCGCCGGCGGATCTGTTCATCTCTGCTGACCAGAAATGGATGGATTACGCAGCCGATAAAAAAGCGGTGGATACCACGACGCGCGAAACATTGCTTGGCAATAGCCTGGTGGTGGTGGCGCCGAAAGCCAGCGAGCAGAAACCGTTTACCATCGACAACAAAACGGACTGGATTCGTCTGCTGAACGGCGGACGTCTGGCAGTGGGCGATCCGCAACACGTACCGGCGGGAATTTATGCCAAAGAAGCGCTGCAAAAGCTGGGCGCATGGCAAACGCTTGAACCGAAACTGGCGCCGGGCGAGGATGTGCGCGGCGCGTTGGCGCTGGTCGAACGTAACGAAGCGCCTTTAGGCATTGTATACGGTTCTGATGCGGTCGCCAGCAAGGGGGGCAACGTGGTGGCGACGTTCCCGGAAGATTCACATAAAAAAGTGGAATACCCCATCGCTATCGTGGAGGGGCATAAAAATGCGACCGTCAGCGCGTTCTATGATTACCTGAAAGGACCGCAGGCCTCGGCAATCTTTAAACGTTATGGATTTACGACGAAGTAATGATACTGACCGATCCAGAATGGCAGGCTGTCCTTCTTAGCCTGAAAGTGTCTTCCCTGGCCGTGCTGTTTAGCCTGCCGTTTGGGATCTTTTTTGCCTGGTTACTGGTGCGATGCCGGTTTCCGGGCAAAGCCTTACTTGATAGCGTCCTGCATCTGCCGCTGGTGCTGCCGCCGGTGGTGGTCGGCTATCTGCTGCTGGTGTCGATGGGGCGACGCGGATTTATTGGCCAGTGGCTGTATGACTGGTTCGGTCTCACGTTTGCCTTTAGCTGGCGCGGCGCCGTGCTGGCGGCGGCGGTGATGTCCTTCCCGCTGATGGTGCGGGCCATTCGGCTGGCGCTGGAGGGGGTGGATATCAAGCTCGAACAGGCCGCCAGAACGCTGGGCGCCGGGCGCTGGCGCGTTTTTCTGACTATCACCTTACCGCTTACCCTGCCGGGCATTATTGTCGGTACGGTGCTGGCGTTTGCCCGTTCGCTTGGCGAATTTGGCGCGACCATTACCTTTGTTTCCAATATTCCGGGCGAAACCCGCACCATACCTTCCGCCATGTATACCTTGATTCAGACGCCTGGCGGGGAGAGCGCGGCGGCGAGGCTGTGCGTGATTTCGATTGTATTAGCGCTGATTTCGCTGTTGATTTCTGAATGGCTGGCGCGGATTAGCCGTGAACGGACGGGGCGCTAACCATGCTGGAGCTTAATTTTTCCCAGACGCTGGGAACGCACTGTTTAACCCTCAACGAAACGCTGCCAGCCAGTGGGATCACGGCTATCTTTGGCGTCTCCGGCGCGGGAAAAACCTCGCTGATTAATGCCATCAGCGGTTTGACTCGCCCGCAAAAAGGACGCATCGCGCTGAATGGCCGGGTGTTGCATGACGCGGAAAACGGTATCTGTTTAACGCCGGAAAAGCGCCGCATCGGTTATGTTTTCCAGGATGCGCGCCTGTTCCCTCATTACAAAGTACGCGGCAATTTGCGCTACGGCATGGCGAAAAACATGACCGGTCAGTTTGATAAGCTGGTGTCGCTGCTGGGAATTGAAGCGTTGCTTGATCGCCTGCCGGGGAGCCTGTCCGGCGGAGAAAAACAGCGCGTAGCGATAGGCCGGGCATTGCTCACCGCCCCGGAGTTGCTGCTGTTGGACGAACCGTTGGCCTCGCTGGATATCCCGCGTAAACGCGAATTACTGCCGTACCTGCAACGGCTGGCGCGGGAAATCAATATTCCCATGCTGTATGTCAGCCATTCTCTCGATGAAATTCTCCACCTGGCGGATAAAGTCATGGTGCTGGAGGATGGACAGGTTAAAGCGTTTGGCCCGCTGGAGGAGGTCTGGGGAAGCAGCGTTATGCACCCGTGGCTGCCGAAAGAGCAACAGAGCAGTATTCTGAAAGTCAGCGTGCTGGAGCATCACCCGCATTATGCCATGACCGCTCTGGCGCTTGGCGACCAGCACCTGTGGGTAAATAAACTCAATCAGCCGCTGCAATCCACACTGCGTATTCGTATACAGGCGTCGGATGTCTCGCTGGTACTACAGCCGCCGCAGCAGACCAGTATCCGCAACGTATTGCGGGCAAAAGTGGCGAATTGTTATGACGATAACGGACAGGTGGAAGTCCAGCTTGAGATAGGCGGCAGAACGCTGTGGGCGCGAATAAGCCCGTGGGCCAGGGATGAGCTGAATATCAAGCCTGGCCTGTGGCTTTACGCGCAGGTGAAAAGCGTTTCTATCACCGCCTGACTATAGCAGGTGGGTGTAAATAAATTTGGCGATGCTATCGGTAGTGTTATCGCCGATCACGACGTCAGCGCGCGCTTTCACCGCCTCATCGGCGTTGCCCATCGCAACGCCGGTGCCTGCCGCCTCCAGCATACTGATGTCGTTGTAGTTATCGCCGAAAGCGATCACATTTTTCATTGACCCTCCCTGCGCTTCTATCCACTGGGTAAGGCGCTTGCCTTTACTGTTGCCTTTGCGCGCGATATCCACCTGATCGTGCCATGACCATTCGCACTCCAGGCCAAGCGCCTGTTCAACATGCTGACCGAACCGCTGTAGCCTGGGAATATCTTCATCGGTAAGCGCAAACTTCCACACGGCATTCACGTCGCGCGCCGCCTGCGCCAACGAAGATACCTGTGTAAAGGTCGGACGTTGCTCCGGCGGCAAGGTCTGCGCCCACCGGGAGGTACGCACGACGTGACCGGTTGGGTGTTCGTAAAGCATAGCGTCATCAACATACATCAGGCCGTGAATCTGATGCTCATCCAGTAAATCAATCAACTGCAACGCCTTATCCACGGGCATAGGATCGGCATCCAGGACAGTTTTAGCTTGATAATCATACAAATAGGTGCCGTTGCAGCAAATAGCAGGTGTTTCCAGCGCCAGCGCCTGATAAAAAGGATGAATAGCAACGTGATGGCGACCAGTGACAATGATAAGTTGAAAGCCCGCCTCTTTGGCGCGTGATAGCGCGTCAAGCGAGGAGGGGAGTAAGGTTTTATGCGGGGTTAATAATGTTCCGTCTAAATCGAGGGCAATCACGCGTGCAGTCATAATTTTTTCCAGATTAAGAGTAATAATTCCGTCTGTCGGCATGGTACACCGGGACGGTAAGCAGACAAAATTCTGCGTCTGAATTCAGCATTCGCCGTCAAAAGCGACTACGTTAAGCTGTGTCCTGTTATTGCAGCTACATGCCATATGCAAAGGAGTATTCATGAAACAAACAGTCTATACCGCCAGCCCTGAGAGTCAGCAAATTCACGTCTGGAGCCTGAACCACGAAGGGACGCTGACGCTGGTGCAGGTCGTGGATGTGCCCGGTCAGGTTCAGCCGATGGTGGTCAGTCCGGATAAACGCTACCTCTATGTCGGCGTGCGCCCGGAGTTTCGTGTCCTGGCGTATCGTATTGCGCCGGATGATGGCGCGCTGACGTTTGCCGCCGAATCCGCCCTGCCGGGTAGCCCGACCCATATTTCTACCGATCATCATGGTCGTTTTGTCTTTGTCGGCTCGTATAACGCCGGTAATGTCAGCGTGATGCGCTTACAGGATGGCCTGCCGGTTGAGCTGGTGGATGTGGTGGAGGGGCTGGACGGCTGTCACTCGGCGAATATTACGCCTGATAACCGTACCTTGTGGGTGCCTGCGCTAAAACAGGATCGCATTTGTCTGTTTACGCTAAGCGATGACGGCCATCTGGTGGCCCAGGAGCCGGCGGAAGTAAATACAGTTGAAGGGGCAGGCCCGCGTCATATGGTCTTCCACCCGAATCGACAATATGCGTATTGCGTCAATGAACTGAACAGTTCGGTGGATGTCTGGCAGCTTAAAAATCCGCATGGCGAGATAGAGTGCGTACAAACCCTGGATATGATGCCCGCCGATTTTTCCGATACCCGTTGGGCGGCGGATATTCATATTACGCCGGATGGACGGTATCTGTATGCCTGTGACCGCACCGCCAGTCTGATTACCGTCTTTAGTGTCTCCGAAGATGGCAGCGTACTGAGCGTTGAAGGCTTCCAGCCGACGGAAGCCCAACCGCGCGGCTTTAATATCGACAATAGCGGAAAATACCTGATTGCAGCGGGTCAAAAATCACATCATATCGCGGTCTATGAAATTACGGGCACTCAGGGGTTGCTGACGGAAAAAGGCCGTTATGCCGTCGGCCAGGGGCCAATGTGGGTTATGGTGAACGCGTACTAAAGCGCTGTGTGCCGGAGGGCGGCGGGCTGGAGCTCATCAAGGCGGGATGCCTGATTAATTTCAATAAACATCGCTTGCAGTAAAACCACGGGCCGCCACATCTGCTGCGGCGGCCCGTTTATAAGCCTGAACCGGAACGGCGATTACTGCTTAGGTTCCGCCACCACTTTACTGCCTACACCGCGGTTGTTGTATTCCCACATGCGGTTGTAGTTAGTGTCGTTCAGATTACGCTGCACCTCGTCTTTGTCATCCACGGTTCCCGTATTTCCGGCAAACGGACGTTTCGAGATGACCGCGTCGGCCCACGGTTTGGCAACGTTGAAGCCCTCGTTAATCACGCTGTCGCGGATCACGACCTGACCGTTGGTGTTGGCGTCGACATCCAGCGAGCGGCCAAGCTGCGCAACGCCATCGCCGGAGGCGTTAAAGCGGCTGTTGATCGCCAAAAAGCCATAGTAAATATTGGACAGCGTCGCCGGGGCGAAAACGTAGGCTTCCTGCTGTGTGCGGGAGTTGACGACCTGGAAGTTGGTGTTATCGAACACCACGGCGCCGCGTCCGGACACCATATCCACATCGCCTTCAATATAGCTGTTCGTCACCAGCGTACGCGGCTGACGATCGGTTTGCAGACGGTTCTGCACGCCGCTGTTGGTCACAAAGAAGGTGTTCTGGCGGCCAAGGATATTGACCTTGTTAATCTGGACTTTGTCGCCATCGGTACGCAGCGCCACCGCCGGATGGTTTCCGGCATCGACGCTGTCGCCCAGCGTGTTCTCGATGGTCAGATTTTGTAGCTGCAGACCGTTATTCTGCGACCAGAACGCGGCAGAACACATCACACCGATCGTCGCGGCGTGTTTGCTTTGGCAGTTATCGAACATATACCAGGCGGGTTTACCAGGCATATATTTCCCGCCGGGATTCACCGCGCGGCGCCAGTCAGCGACGCTCATTTCACCATCAATCGCCATCCCAATTTTCACATCGATCGGTTTTTCACCGGTCCCGTACAGGGTCAGACTTCCCGGCGCGGCGGGAACATACACGGTCCCCTGATAGTCGCCCGGCATAATAGCAATGTACTGGCGTTTGTTCGTGCGTTTAACCATTGCCGCATCGACCGCGGCCTGAATTGAGGTGTGCGTAACGCCTGGCGTACCTGCCGGCCCCACCACAAAGTCAGGCTGTGCGGGCAGGGTAATCGGCGACGGCGACCACGGGGCGGTATTCGGCGTCAGGGAGGCAAAATAGCGCGCCGCAACGAAGTTTTTCGCTTCATTTGCCGACAGAATGGGGCGCGAGGCGGTGCCAGGCGCGGTTTGATCGGAAGGGATCTGATCGGGTGGCGTAGAGCTACAGGCGCTCAGCGTCACGCCAAAAGCCAGTGCCAGCGCCAGACGGGAAACCGATAATGTATTCACAGGTTGCTCCGGGCTTGAAAAAAGTTAAATGACATCCATTGAAGCCTGCTTTTTTATACTAAGTTGAACGAAACGGGAAGGCGAAAAGGTAAAAAGTTCCTTTTCAGGCTGGAAACACCTGTCGCATCAGATAGTTTTATCACAATTAAGCAACAACTTTCGCGCTTTGAGTTGACAATCCGGAGCAGAAAGAAAATAAATGTCTATACAACTCATGACAGGCAAGAGAGCGACAGGAATGCGGCAACTTTTACCGGGCGATACTGTCTGGCGAAACATCAGGCTGGCGACAATGGACCCGCAGCGGCAAGCCCCGTACGGGCTGGTGGATAACCAGGCGCTGATTGTACGCGAAGGGCATATTTGCGATATCGTGCCAGAGACGCAGCTTCCTGTCAGCGGGGACAATATCCATGATATGCAGGGACGACTGGTAACCCCGGGACTTATCGATTGCCACACGCATCTGGTGTTTGCCGGTAACCGCGCCGCAGAGTGGGAACAGCGGCTTAACGGCGCGTCATACCAGCATATTAGCGCTCAGGGCGGCGGCATTAACGCGACGGTATCAGCAACCCGCGCCTGTGCGGAGGAGCCGCTCTACCTGCTGGCGCGCGAACGCATGATGCGCCTTGCCAGCGAAGGCGTTACGCTGCTGGAGATTAAATCCGGCTATGGCCTGGAGCTGGCGACAGAAGAAAAGCTGTTGCGCGTCGCTGCAAAACTTGCCGCCGAAAACGCTATCGACATTAGCCCCACGCTATTGGCCGCTCATGCTACGCCAGCGGAGTATCGTGACGACCCGGACGGCTACATCACTCTGGTCTGCGAGACGATGATTCCGCAGCTCTGGCAAAAAGGGTTATTTGATGCGGTAGACCTCTTTTGCGAGAGCGTCGGTTTTAATGTGGCGCAGAGTGAGCGCGTATTGCAGACGGCGAAGGCGTTAGGTATTCTCGTTAAAGGCCATGTTGAGCAGCTTTCGCTGTTGGGCGGCGCGCAGTTGGTGAGCCGTTATCAGGGCTTATCGGCGGATCATATCGAATATCTTGATGAAGCGGGCGTCGCGGCGATGCGTGACGGCGGTACTGTCGGCGTGTTGTTGCCCGGCGCGTTTTATTTTCTGCGCGAGACGCAGCGCCCGCCGGTGGAACTGCTGCGCCGCTATCAGGTGCCTGTCGCCGTCGCCAGCGATTTCAATCCCGGCACCAGCCCGTTTTGCAGTTTGCATCTGGCGATGAATATGGCCTACGTACAGTTTGGTCTGACGCCGGAAGAGGCATGGGCGGGCGTTACGCGCCATGCCGCACGCGCGTTGGGAAGACAGGCGACGCATGGGCAGATCAGGGCCGGCTACCGGGCGGATTTTGTGGTGTGGGATGCTGAACAGCCGGTAGAGATTGTGTATGAGCCGGGGCGTAACCCTTTATATCAGCGGGTATACAGAGGAAAAATCTCATGACGCAATGGTATCCGGCTTCTCCGGCGCTCTGGCAGGGGCGCGATGACAGTATAGAAGCGCCGGATGCGCGGCGTCTGTTTCAGACCGTCACGCGCAGCGAGACCTTTTCCCCCGAAAACTGGCAGCAAAAGATCGCGTTAATGGGATTTGCCTGCGACGAGGGGGTAAAACGCAATGCAGGTCGTCCCGGCGCGGCAGGCGGCCCGGACGCGTTGCGTAAAGCGCTGGCGAATATGGCCAGCCACCAGGGACATGAACGGCTGGTGGATTTAGGCAATTGGGTTGTGCCGACGCCCGATCTGGAAGGCGCGCAGCAGGCCTTGCGCGATGCGGTAAGCCGCTGCCTGCGGGCCGGGATGCGCACGCTGGTGCTGGGCGGCGGGCATGAAACCGCGTTTGGACACGGCGCGGGGGTGCTGGACGCGTTTGCGCAGGAAAGCGTAGGGATCATTAATCTTGATGCGCATCTGGATCTCCGTCAGACCGACCAGGCAACATCCGGGATGCCGTTTCGTCAACTGGCGCAGCTATGCGACGCGCAGAGCCGCGCGTTTCATTATGCCTGTTTCGGCGTGAGCCGTGCGGCGAATACGCAGGCGTTGTGGCGGGAAGCGCAGTGGCGGAATGTTACCGTGGTGGAAGATCTGGACTGCGATGACGCGCTGGCGCAGATGACGCAGTTTATCGACAAGGTGGATAAAATTTATCTGACTATCGATCTCGACATATTGCCTGTCTGGGAAATGCCGGCCGTCTCCGCTCCCGCAGCGCTGGGCGTGCCGCTGATACAGGTTCTGCGTTTAATTGAGCCGGTTTGCCGCAGCGGAAAATTACAGGCGGCGGATCTGGTTGAATTTAATCCACGCTTTGATGAAGATGGCGCAGCGGCGCGCGTGGCGGCGCGGCTTGGCTGGCAAATCGCGCACTGGTGGCGTTAATCTGTCATCCGGAAAACACTATCCGCATAAGGAAGGCTTCACGCATGTATTCATCCCGCTCCCGTTCTGCGCCTGCGCCTTTTTACGAAACGGTGAAACAGGACATCTGTAAAAAAATAGCCGGCGGCGTCTGGCAGCCGCACGATCGCATTCCGTCGGAAGCTGAACTGGTCGCTCAGTATGGCTTTAGCCGAATGACCATCAACCGGGCGCTGCGTGAGCTGACGGATGAAGGGTGGCTGGTGCGTTTACAGGGCGTGGGGACGTTTGTCGCCGAACCGAAAGGCCAGTCCGCGCTGTTTGAAGTCCGCAGTATCGCCGAGGAGATTGCCGCCCGCCGTCATCAGCATCGTTGTGAGGTGCTCACGCTGGAGCGCGTGCGGGCAAACGCCATCCAGGCCAGCGCTCTCAACGTCAATGAGAACGATGTCATTTTCCATTCCATCATGGTGCATTATGAAAACGATCTGCCGGTACAAATTGAAGATCGCTGCGTGAATGCGGATATTGCCGTGGATTACCTGACGCAGGATTACCGTCAGACCACGCCGCACGCTTATTTGTCGCGGATCGCGCCGCTAACGGAAGGGGAACATATTGTGGAGGCGGTGCGCGCCACGGCGCAAGAGTGCGCGTGGTTAACTATCAAAGAGCATGAGCCTTGTCTGCTCATTCGTCGTACAACCTGGTCCGCGTCGCGGATTGTTTCTCACGCCCGCTTACTTTTCCCCGGGTCACGCTACCGGCTACAGGGACGATTTATCTCCTGAGCGGACTGCTGCCGGAAAACGTGATTGCTGACACAATATAACAAAATTGTATCATTTTTGTTAACTCTATTCTTGTGCTTACTTGTATAGACAAGTATATGTCTGATTCTTATCTGTGGGTCTGCGGCGGTGCCTGATAGTGGCGTTTTAGCGTTATTTGGCGATGGCAGACCGATAATAATGAGGAGTCATTGCTATGCCTGAAAGCAAGTATCGTCAGCAGACTATCCGCGCGCCCAGAGGCACGGTATTAACGGCGAAAAGCTGGCTGACAGAAGCCCCGCTGCGGATGTTAATGAATAATCTCGATCCTGACGTGGCGGAAAATCCGCATGAGCTGGTGGTCTACGGCGGGATTGGTCGCGCCGCGCGCAACTGGGAATGCTATGACGCTATTGTTGATGCGCTCACCCGGCTGGAGGCGGACGAAACGTTGCTTATTCAGTCTGGCAAACCGGTCGGCGTATTTAAAACGCACGACAACGCGCCGCGGGTATTAATCGCCAACTCCAACCTGGTTCCCCACTGGGCGACATGGGAACACTTTAACGAACTGGATGCGAAAGGGCTGGCGATGTACGGTCAGATGACGGCCGGAAGCTGGATCTATATCGGCAGTCAGGGAATCGTGCAGGGAACATACGAAACCTTTGTCGAGGCGGGGCGTCAGCACTATAACGGCACGCTGGCGGGACGCTGGGTGCTGACCGCCGGGCTGGGCGGCATGGGCGGCGCGCAACCGCTAGCCGCGACGCTGGCCGGAGCGTGTTCGCTGACGATTGAATGCCAGCAAAGCCGTATCGATTTTCGTCTGCGTACTCGCTACGTGGATGAGCAGGCCGCCACGCTGGATGACGCGCTGGCCCGCATTACGCGCTACACCTGCGAGGGGAAAGCCGTGTCCGTCGCCCTGTGCGCGAATGCGGCGGATATCCTGCCGGAACTGGTTAATCGCGGCGCGCGCCCGGACCTGGTGACCGATCAGACCAGCGCCCACGATCCGCTACATGGCTATTTACCCTCCGGCTGGCGCTGGGAGGAGTATCAGAAAAACGCGCAATCCGATCCCCACGGGACGATGCAGGCAGCGAAACGTTCCATGGCGGCGCATGTTCGGGCGATGCTGGCGTTCAGTAAAATGGGCGTGCCGACCTTTGACTATGGCGACAATATTCGTCAGATGGCGAAAGAGATGGGGGTGGAAAACGCCTTTGATTTTCCGGGATTTGTGCCAGCCTATATTCGTCCGCTGTTCTGTCGTGGCATCGGGCCGTTTCGCTGGGTGGCGCTGTCCGGCGATCCGCAGGATATCTATAAAACCGATGCCAAAGTCAAAGAGATAGTGGCTGAGGATAAACATCTGCATCACTGGCTGGATATGGCGCGCGAGCGCATTCATTTTCAGGGGTTACCGGCGCGTATCTGCTGGGTAGGCCTGGAGTGGCGGCAAAAACTGGGGCTGGCGTTCAACGAAATGGTGCGTTGCGGCGAGGTATCCGCGCCCATTGTGATTGGCCGCGATCACTTGGATTCCGGTTCTGTCGCCAGCCCTAACCGTGAAACCGAAGCGATGCGCGACGGTTCCGACGCGGTTTCCGACTGGCCGCTGTTAAATGCGTTGCTGAATACCGCCAGCGGGGCGACATGGGTATCGCTCCATCATGGCGGCGGAGTGGGGATGGGTTTTTCGCAACACGCCGGTATGGTGATTGTCTGTGATGGCACTGACGAGGCCGCCGCGCGTATTCGCCGCGTGTTACACAACGATTCGGCGACGGGCGTCATGCGCCATGCCGATGCCGGATATGATCTCGCGGTGGAATGCGCTGTTGAGCAAGGTCTGAATTTACCGATGGTTGCGGCGACGCAGGGGAAAGGCTGATATGAACACCATGACACTCACTCCGGGGCAGTTAAGTCTCTCTCAACTGTACGATATCTGGCGTCATCCGGTACAGCTTCGGCTGGACGCCAGCGCCATTGACGGCATTAACGCCAGCGTCGCGTGCGTCAATGATATCGTTGCCGAAGGGCGTACCGCCTACGGCATCAACACCGGTTTCGGCCTGCTGGCGCAGACGCGCATCGCTGATGAAGACTTGCAAAATCTACAGCGATTGTTGGTGCTGTCTCACGCCGCGGGCGTAGGCGACCCACTGGATGACGCGATGGTGCGTCTGATCATGGTATTGAAAATCAATAGTCTGGCGCGCGGGTTTTCCGGGATTCGGTTGAGCGTGATAGAAGCGCTCATCGCTCTGGTGAATGCCGGCGTGTATCCGCTGATTCCGGCAAAAGGCTCGGTTGGCGCGTCGGGCGACTTAGCGCCGCTGGCGCATCTGTCGCTGACGCTGCTTGGCGAAGGAAAAGCGCGCTGGCAGGGCGAATGGCTTCCGGCGCAGACGGCGCTAAAAAAGGCCGGACTGGAGCCTGTCGCGCTGGCGGCCAAAGAGGGGCTGGCGCTGCTTAATGGCACCCAGGCATCAACGGCCTTCGCGCTGCGCGGTTTGTTTGAGGCACAGGAGTTATTTGCCTCCGCCGTTGTCTGCGGCGCGCTGACTACCGAAGCCGTACTGGGATCGCGCTGTCCTTTTGATGCGCGCATTCATGCCGCGCGCGGACAACAGGGGCAAATTGACGCCGCGCGGTTGTTCCGGCATCTGTTGACCGATACCAGTGCTATTGCTGAATCACATCACCACTGTCATAAAGTTCAGGACCCGTATTCCCTTCGCTGCCAGCCGCAGGTAATGGGCGCTTGTCTGACCCAGTTACGTCAGACGAAAGAGGTACTGCTGGCTGAGGCCAACGCGGTGTCCGATAATCCGCTGGTCTTTGCCGATGCGGGGGAGGTGATCTCCGGCGGTAACTTCTATGCTGAACCGGTTGCCATGGCGGCGGATAATCTGGCGCTGGCGATAGCGGAAATCGGCGCGCTATCGGAGCGGCGCATCGCGCTGATGATGGATAAACATATGTCGCAGTTACCGCCGTTCCTGGTGAAAAATGGCGGCGTTAATTCCGGTTTTATGATTGCCCAGGTCACCGCCGCGGCGCTCGCCAGCGAGAATAAAGCGCTGGCGCACCCGCACAGCGTGGATAGCCTGCCGACCTCGGCGAATCAGGAAGATCATGTCTCAATGGCCCCGGCGGCAGGGCGGCGACTCTGGGAAATGGCGGCGAATACCCGCGGCATCATTGCCGTGGAGTGGCTGGCGGCCTGTCAGGGGATAGATTTACGGGAAGGGTTAACCTCCAGCTCGTTACTGGAACAGGCGCGGCAGACACTGCGCGAGCGGGTGGCGCACTATACGCAGGATCGTTTTTTCGCACCCGATATTGAGTGTGCGACGACGCTGCTGGCGCAAGGCGCGTTACAGCGTCTGGTGCCGGACTTTATGTGAATGCTGCCGGATGGCGCGGCGTTTATTCGGCTTACCCAACCCGTTGGCAGGGTAAGACGTTTACGCCGCCATCCGGCACAGCGTTTAACTGAACATCGCCGTTATCGAGGCGCTGGCGAGCGAATGGAAATGCACGTTAAAGCCGACCATCGCGCCGCTGGCGTCTTCATCAACGTCAAGACGCTCGACGTCCAGCGCGTGAACCGTAAAGATATAGCGGTGCGTTTCCCCTTTAGGCGGCGCCGCGCCGCCGTAGCCCGCTTTACCGAAATCGGTACGCGTCTGAATGACGCCGTCTGGTACGGCCACCAGGCCTGAGCCGAACCCCTGGGTCAGTACGCGCGTATCCGCCGGGAGGTTTACCACCACCCAGTGCCACCAGCCGGAGCCGGTCGGCGCGTCGGGATCGTAACAGGTCACGACAAAACTTTTGGTGCCCATCGGCACGTCGTCCCAGGCCAGATGCGGCGAAATATTATCGCCATCATAGCCCATACCGTTAAAAACGTGGCGATGAGGAAGCTTATCTCCATCGCGCAAATCGTTGCTGATAAGTTTCATGCGCTCTCCTTTTGACTCACCAGAAGTGTAGCCAGAAGCAGCATCGCTTACCGCTGATTAATGGCTAAAAAATGTTTCATTGTGTACCGCGTCATTGACCGCCTGGGTCAAACGGCGCAGTTGATCCGGACGAATAATGTAGGGCGGCATCAGGTAGATTAGCTTGCCGAACGGCCTGATCCAGACGCCTTGCCCGACGAAGAAGCGTTGAAGCGCCGCCATATTGACCGGATGCGTGGTTTCAACCACCCCAATCGCGCCCAACACCCGCACATCCGCCACCCAGGGCGAACTTTGCGCGGGGGCTAACTCAGCGCGTAACTGAGACTCGATAGACGCCACCTGCTGACGCCATTCGCCGCTTTCCAGCAGCGTCAGGCTGGCGCAGGCGACGGCGCAGGCCAGCGGATTCCCCATAAACGTCGGGCCATGCATAAAACACCCCGCCTCGCCGTTGCTAATAGTCTCTGCAACCTGGCGTGTCGTGAGCGTTGCCGAGAGGGTCATGGTGCCGCCGGTTAAGGCTTTGCCGAGACACAGAATATCCGGCGCGATCCCGGCGTGCTCGCAGGAGAACAGTTTGCCGGTACGGCCAAACCCGGTGGCTATTTCATCGGCAATCAGCAGAATGCCTTCGCGATCGCACATGTTACGAATACGCCTGAGCCATTGTGGATGATATATGCGCATCCCGCCCGCGCCCTGAACGATAGGTTCCAGAATCACGGCGGCTATTTCATGGCGATGCGCGGCCATCAGGCGGGCAAATGGCGCGATGTCGCTTTCATCCCATTCGCCATCCATCCGGTTTTGCGGCGCCGGCGCGAACAGATTTTCCGGCAGATAGCCTTTCCACAAGCTGTGCATGGAGTTATCCGGATCGCACACCGACATCGCGCCGAACGTGTCGCCATGATAACCGTGGCGAAACGTCAGAAAACGCTGACGCGATTCGCCGCGCGCCTGCCAGTATTGCAGCGCCATCTTCATGGCCACTTCTACCGACACCGAACCAGAGTCGGCCAGAAAGACACACTCCAGCGGCTCAGGCGTTATCGCGACCAGCTTACGGCACAGATTCACCGCAGGTGTATGGGTTATGCCGCCGAACATGACATGCGACATGGCGTCAATTTGCGCTTTCATCGCCGCATTCAATTGCGGGTGGTTATAACCATGAATGGCCGCCCACCAGGAGGACATCCCCTCAATCAGGCGTTCGCCCGAGGCGAGAACCAGCTCGCAGCCTTCGGCCCGCTCAACGGGATATACCGGCAGCGGCGAGGTCATGGAAGTGTAAGGATGCCAAATATGGCGTTTATCGAAGGCCAGATCGTCCGTTGTCATAATCGACTTGTAAACCAAATTAAAAAGATTTAGGTTTACGAGTCTACACCATATCAAAAACAAACAACATATTTTGGAGAAGCCCGATGGCTCGCCACCCACGCTGGACACTGTCGCAAGTAACCGAATTATTTGAAAAACCACTGCTGGAATTGCTGTTTGAAGCGCAGCAAATTCATCGCCAGCATTTCGATCCGCAGCAGGTACAGGTTAGTACGCTGCTGTCGATCAAAACCGGCGCCTGCCCGGAGGATTGTAAATACTGCCCGCAGAGCTCGCGCTATAAAACCGGGCTGGAAGCCGAGCGTTTAATGGAGGTAGAGCAGGTACTGGACTCCGCCCGTAAAGCGAAAAACGCCGGTTCGACCCGCTTCTGTATGGGAGCGGCCTGGAAGAATCCGCATGAACGCGATATGCCTTATCTGGAGAAGATTGTACAGGGCGTCAAAGCGATGGGGCTGGAAACCTGTATGACGCTCGGCATGTTGAACGAGAGCCAGGCGCAGCGCCTGGCTAACGCCGGGCTGGATTACTACAACCACAACCTCGATACCTCGCCGGAGTTTTACGGCAATATCATCACTACCCGTACCTATCAGGAGCGCCTCGACACGCTGGAAAAAGTCCGTGAAGCAGGGATTAAAGTGTGCTCCGGCGGCATTGTGGGTCTGGGCGAAACGGTTACCGATCGCGCCGGACTGTTGTTGCAGTTGGCGAACCTGCCGACACCGCCGGAAAGCGTGCCAATCAACATGCTGGTGAAGGTGAAAGGCACACCGCTTGCGGATAACGATGACGTGGATGCGTTTGATTTTATTCGTACTATCGCCGTGGCGCGCATCATGATGCCGACCTCATACGTGCGTCTTTCCGCAGGGCGTGAACAGATGAACGAGCAGACCCAGGCGATGTGCTTTATGGCCGGGGCGAACTCGATTTTCTATGGCTGCAAATTGTTAACTACGCCAAATCCGGCAGAGGACAAGGATCTGCAGTTATTCCGTAAGCTGGGGCTGAATCCGCAGCAGACCAGGGTGCTGGCGGGCGATAACGAGCAGCAGCAACGTCTGGAGCAGACGCTGATGACGCCTGACACCGATGATTATTACAACGCGGCAGCCTTATGAGTTGGCAACAACGCGTCGACGATGCGCTGACGGCGCGTCGGGCGACGGATACGTTGCGCCGCCGCTATGTGGTGTCGCAGGGCGCCGGACGCTGGCTGGTAGCGAACGGGCGACAGTATCTTAACTTCTCCAGCAATGATTACCTCGGCTTAAGTCAACACCCGCAGATTATTCGCGCCTGGCAACAGGCAGCGATACGTTTTGGCGTCGGCAGCGGCGGGTCGGGTCATATCAGCGGTTATTCCGTGGCGCACCAGGCGTTAGAGGAGGAACTGGCGCAATGGTTAGGATATCCACGCGCGCTGCTGTTTATCTCTGGCTTTGCGGCGAATCAGGCGGTCATTACCGCCTTAATGAAAAAAAATGACCGGATTGTGGCCGACAGGTTGAGTCATGCTTCCCTGCTGGAGGCCGCCAATCTGAGTCCGGCGCAGCTTCGCCGCTTTATCCATAACGATACGCAGCATCTGTCGCGTTTACTGCAATCGCCCTGCGTGGGCCAGCAACTGGTGGTGACAGAAGGTGTATACAGCATGGACGGCGACAGCGCGCCGCTGGCGGAAATCCAGCACATTGCCCGCAGGCATCATGCCTGGCTGTTGGTTGATGATGCGCACGGCATCGGCGTGACTGGCGATGAGGGGCGGGGCACCTGCTGGCAACGGGGGGTGAAGCCTGAGTTGCTGGTGGTGACTTTCGGTAAGGGGTTTGGCGTCAGCGGCGCAGCGGTGCTCTGCTCGGAAAGCGTCGCGGATTATCTGCTGCAATTTGCCCGTCATCTGGTTTACAGCACCAGTATGCCGCCCGCCCAGGCGCAGGCGTTAAGCGCCTCGCTGGCGGTGATCCGTAGCGATGAAGGTGGTGAACGGCGCGAAAAACTCGCCGCTCTGGTTCAGCGCTTTCGGGCCGGCGTTAACGCGTCCCGATTTACGCTACTGAATGCCCATAGCGCCATCCAGCCGTTAATCGTGGGCGATAACAGCCGTGCATTGCGCCTGGCGGAGGCGCTGCGTCAACAAGGATGCTGGGCGACGGCGATTCGCCCGCCGACGGTGCCTGTCGGCACGGCGCGCCTGCGCTTAACGTTAACGCAGGCGCATGAAGCGTGTGATATCGACCGTCTGCTGGAGGTGCTGCATGGCGCAGGTGAATAAGCAGGCTATTGCGGCGGCGTTTGGCCGGGCCGCATCGCAATATGAACAGCACGCCTCTTTGCAGCAACACAGCGCGGATGCGCTGCTGACGCTGTTGACAGGCCGCCAGTTTGCCAGTGTGTTGGACGCAGGCTGCGGCCCCGGACGTATGAGTCGTTACTGGCGAGAGCGGGGGAGCGAAGTGACCGCCCTGGATCTTTCGCTGCCGATGCTGCAACAGGCTCGCGATCGTCAGGCGGCGCATCACTATTTGCTGGCGGATATCGAAGCGATTCCCCATGACGCCGGCGTTTTTGACCTGGCCTGGAGCAACCTGGCGGTCCAGTGGTGCGGCGATTTACGTGATGCGTTGAGCGAGTTGTATCGGGTTGTACGGCCCGGCGGCGTGGTGGCGTTTACCACCTTGTGCCAGGGGGCGTTGCCGGAGCTGCGTCAGGCATGGCAGGCCGTCGATAATCGCGCTCACGCGAATAGCTTTTTGCCGGAAGAGGCCATTGACCACGCGCTGCGCGGCTGGCGGGCGTCTCGTCATACTCAGGCGATGACATTGTGGTTTGAGGATGCCCTGAGCGCGATGCGCTCGCTTAAAGGCATTGGCGCCACCCATCTTCATGAAGGGCGGGAGTCGGATGTATTAACCCGCGCCCGGCTTAGACAGATTCAGTTGGCATGGCCGCAGCGGCAGGGGAAATATCCGCTGACGTACCATCTTTTTATGGGAGTGATTGAACGTGACTAAACGCTATTTTGTGACCGGTACTGATACTGAAGTCGGTAAAACGGTTGCCAGTTGCGCCTTATTGCAGGCCGCAACGCAGTTAGGTTATCAAACCGTAGGCTATAAGCCCGTCGCTTCCGGCAGCGAAATGACAACCGACGGGCTACGCAATAGCGATGCCCTGGCCTTGCAGCGTAACAGCAGCCTGCCGCAACCTTATTCCGCTATCAATCCTTATACTTTTGCCGAGCCTACCTCTCCCCACATCGTTAGCGCCGACGAAGGCCGGGCGATAGACGCGGCGGCGTTATCACGCGGATTGCGAACGCTGGAGGCGCAGGCAGACTGGGTGTTGACAGAAGGGGCGGGCGGCTGGTTTACACCGATCTCTGCCACGCTGACGTTTGCCGACTGGGTACAGACGGAGCAGCTGCCGGTGATTCTGGTTGTTGGCGTCAAGCTGGGCTGTATTAATCACGCCATGCTGACGGCGCTGGCGGTAGAACAGGCCGGATTACCACTTGTCGGATGGATAGCCAACGACATACAGCCGCCGGGCGCGCGTCATGGTGAATATCTCGCGACGCTTCGCCGCGTCATACCGGCCCCGCTGTTAGGGGAAATCCCGTGGCTGGGCATTTCTCCATCGCAGGCGGCGACAGGACAGTATCTGGACCTCAGCCCCCTGGAACGCGCCTGACCGCGCTTAAAAACCGCCTTCTTGCAGGATCTGACGATCCTGCTGTTCTTTCGCCAGACCCTCCTGACGTCGCCATGCTAAAAATGTGCAAAATGTGAGCGTCTACGCCTCAATTTTTCCCTTCTCGTTAGCCAATAATCTGCCAAAAATAGCGATAATTTTTTTTCTCGCCCGGCGAAAACGTCAAGGACTGATTTTGCCAGGCGGCAGGGGATACGGGCTGGAAGCAGTTATCCACTATTCCTGTGGATAACCTTGTGTATTAGAGTTAGAAAACACAACGTAAGCGAGAGGCGACGCGGCCTGCGACTAAATTGGCGCGAAAGACGGCTTGAGAAAATATCCCTTTTCAGACAGCAAGTTATATAAAATCAATGGTTGTAAAGGAAGGGAGATACGTTGACATAAAACTTTCATCATCCGACTTGACAAATGTTAAAAAAGACTCTGGTCTGGGGATAACCAGCACACTGCTGGAATTTTACCCCGCGACTGTCTATGTTTTACCTCTAAATAGCGTGGGGTATCTGCCGATAGCCATTATACACTGGAGTGTTACTGTTTTTTCATCCAGTATTTTTTATTGGCAATATTCACCGTCGAGAGTAAAATTACATCCCTGCCCGCTCACTCCTTCAGGTAGCCGCTCATGAGTAAACCGTTCAAACTGAATTCCGCTTTTAAACCTTCTGGCGATCAGCCGGACGCTATACGTCGTCTGGAAGAGGGGCTGGAGGACGGGCTGGCGCATCAGACGTTATTGGGCGTGACCGGCTCCGGGAAGACATTCACCATTGCCAACGTCATTGCGGACTTGCAGCGGCCAACGATGGTGCTTGCGCCCAATAAAACCCTGGCGGCGCAGCTCTACGGCGAAATGAAAGAGTTTTTCCCGGAAAACGCGGTGGAGTATTTCGTCTCCTACTATGACTACTATCAGCCGGAAGCGTATGTGCCAAGTTCGGATACGTTTATCGAAAAAGACGCTTCGGTAAACGAACATATTGAGCAAATGCGGTTGTCGGCAACGAAAGCGTTGCTTGAGCGACGCGATGTCGTGGTGGTGGCTTCCGTGTCCGCGATTTACGGTCTGGGCGATCCGGATCTCTACCTGAAAATGATGCTGCATCTGACGGTGGGAATGCTGATTGACCAGCGCGCGATTTTGCGTCGGCTGGCGGAATTGCAATACACCCGTAACGATCAAGCTTTTCAGCGTGGTACCTTTCGCGTGCGCGGCGAAGTGATCGACATCTTCCCGGCTGAATCTGACGACATCGCGCTACGCGTTGAGCTGTTTGATGAAGAAGTGGAACGCCTGTCGCTGTTCGACCCGTTAACCGGGCAGGTAGAGTCAACGGTGCCACGTTATACTATCTATCCCAAAACGCACTACGTAACGCCGCGCGAGCGTATTCTGCAGGCGATGGAAGAGATAAAAGATGAGCTGGCGGACAGGCGTAAGGTCTTGCTGGCGAATAATAAGCTGCTCGAAGAGCAGCGATTAAGCCAGCGCACGCAGTTCGATTTAGAGATGATGAACGAGCTGGGCTACTGCTCAGGCATTGAAAACTATTCCCGCTTTCTGTCGGGCCGCGGGCCGGGCGAACCGCCGCCAACCTTGTTCGATTATCTGCCCGCCGACGGACTGCTGGTGGTGGATGAGTCTCATGTCACCATCCCGCAGATAGGCGGCATGTACCGCGGCGACCGGGCGCGCAAAGAGACGCTGGTCGAGTATGGCTTCCGTCTGCCTTCGGCGCTGGATAACCGTCCGCTGAAGTTTGAGGAGTTTGAAGCCTTAGCGCCGCAAACTATCTATGTTTCCGCCACGCCCGGCAACTATGAGCTGGAAAAATCTGGTGATGAGGTGGTGGATCAGGTCGTGCGACCGACCGGGCTGCTGGACCCGATTATTGAAGTGCGTCCGGTGGCGACCCAGGTGGACGATCTGCTGTCCGAAATTCGTCAGCGTGCGGCCATTAATGAGCGTGTCCTTGTCACTACGCTTACCAAACGGATGGCGGAAGATTTGACCGAATATCTGGAAGAGCACGGCGAGCGCGTGCGTTACCTGCACTCAGATATTGATACCGTGGAGCGCATGGAAATCATCCGCGATTTGCGTCTGGGCGAGTTTGACGTTCTGGTGGGGATTAACCTGCTGCGCGAAGGGCTGGATATGCCGGAAGTCTCGCTGGTGGCGATTCTGGACGCCGATAAAGAGGGCTTCCTGCGCTCCGAGCGCTCCCTGATTCAGACCATAGGGCGCGCGGCGCGTAACGTTAACGGTAAAGCGATTTTGTATGGCGATAAAATCACGCCGTCGATGGCGAAGGCGATTGGCGAAACCGAGCGACGTCGCGAGAAGCAGCAGAAGTACAACGAAGAGCACGGTATCACTCCGCAGGGGCTGAACAAAAAAGTGGTCGACATCCTGGCGCTGGGGCAGAACATTGCGAAAACCAAAGCGAAGGGGAAAGGCAAGGGCCGTTCTACGGCAAAAGCCGGAATTGTCGAACTGGATATGACGCCGAAAGCGTTGCAGCAGAAAATTCATGAACTGGAAGGGCAAATGATGCAGCACGCGCAAAATCTGGAGTTTGAAGAAGCCGCGCAAATTCGCGACCAGTTGCACCAGTTACGCGAGTTGTTTATCGCGGCGTCCTGACAATGTGTCGATCGCCAGCGAGTCATCGTTACCATGGCTCGCTTTTGAGAATTTCAGTTCAATAGTAAGGGCTAAGTCAGTCAGGAATGAAAAACAGTGACAGGCTTTGACTAACGAGATTGTCGAAAAACTCAAAACATCAATGGGGTAGCTAGTTTAATCACAACTGAAGAAAATTAGCGTTGAGGCTGAACCCAACGCTAATTTTCCCTCTCTCCTCGGCTATGAAAAAAAACGCCCCGTATTATCGGTATAGCTATCCTTATGATCGTCATTTTAATCTTATGTGAGTTCGTTGAAATCGTGTCATGGCAACAGATAACATCATCCTACGTAAAAAAAGAGGTGATAGAAGCGTGAGCATTTATAAGTCAAGCGCTGCAAATACTGAATGATTTGTCCGAAATAATGACGACTGTGACCTCTTATTTAAAGTTGAGAATATCCTTATCTGTTACTTTAGGTTACGTTCAGATCAGGTAGGGAAAATATGTTTAATATTACTAATATACAATCTACGGCAAGGCATCAAAGTATTAGCAATGAGGCCTCAACAGAGGTGCCTTTAAAAGAAGAGATATGGAATAAAATAAGTGCCTTTTTCTCTTCAGAACATCAGGTTGAAGCACAAAACTGCATCGCTTATCTTTGTCATCCACCTGAAACCGCCTCGCCAGAAGAGATCAAAAGCAAGTTTGAATGTTTAAGGATGTTAGCTTTCCCGGCGTATGCGGATAATATTCAGTATAGTAGAGGAGGGGCAGACCAATACTGTATTTTGAGTGAAAATAGTCAGGAAATTCTGTCTATAGTTTTTAATACAGAGGGCTATACCGTTGAGGGAGGGGGAAAGTCAGTCACCTATACCCGTGTGACAGAAAGCGAGCAGGCGAGTAGCGCTTCCGGCTCCAAAGATGCTGTGAATTATGAGTTAATCTGGTCTGAGTGGGTAAAAGAGGCGCCAGCGAAAGAGGCAGCAAATCGTGAAGAAGCCGTACAACGGATGCGTGACTGCCTGAAAAATAATAAGACGGAACTTCGTCTGAAAATATTAGGACTTACCACTATACCTGCCTATATTCCTGAGCAGATAACTACTCTGATACTCGATAACAATGAACTGAAAAGTTTGCCGGAAAATTTACAGGGAAATATAAAGACCCTGTATGCCAACAGTAATCAGCTAACCAGTATCCCTGCCACGTTACCGGATACCATACAGGAAATGGAGCTGAGCATTAACCGTATTACTGAATTGCCGGAACGTTTGCCTTCAGCGCTTCAATCGCTGGATCTTTTCCATAATAAAATTAGTTGCTTACCTGAAAATCTACCTGAGGAACTTCGGTACCTGAGCGTTTATGATAACAGCATAAGGACACTGCCAGCACATCTTCCGTCAGGGATTACCCATTTGAATGTGCAGAGTAATTCGTTAACCGCTTTGCCTGAAACATTGCCGCCGGGCCTGAAGACTCTGGAGGCCGGCGAAAATGCCTTAACCAGTCTGCCCGCATCGTTACCACCAGAATTACAGGTCCTGGATGTAAGTAAAAATCAGATTACGGTTCTGCCTGAAACACTTCCTCCCACGATAACAACGCTGGATGTTTCCCGTAACGCATTGACTAATCTACCGGAAAACCCCCCGGCGGCATTACAAATAATGCAGGCCTCTCGCAATAACCTGGTCCGTCTCCCGGAGTCGTTACCCCATTTTCGTGGTGAAGGACCTTAACCTACAAGAATAATCGTAGAATATAATCCTTTTTCAGAACGAACAATACAGAATATGCAGCGGCTAATGTCCTCTGTAGATTATCAGGGACCCCGGGTATTGTTTGCCATGGGCGACTTTTCAATTGTTCGGGTAACTCGACCACTGCATCAAGCTGTCCAGGGGTGGCTAACCAGTCTCGAGGAGGAAGACGTCAACCAATGGCGGGCGTTTGAGGCAGAGGCAAACGCGGCGGCTTTCAGCGGATTCCTGGACTATCTTGGTGATACGCAGAATACCCGACACCCGGATTTTAAGGAACAAGTCTCCGCCTGGCTAATGCGCCTGGCTGAAGATAGCGCACTAAGAGAAACCGTATTTATTATAGCGATGAATGCAACGATAAGCTGTGAAGATCGGGTCACACTGGCATACCACCAAATGCAGGAAGCGACGTTGGTTCATGATGCTGAAAGAGGCGCCTTTGATAGCCACTTAGCGGAACTGATTATGGCGGGGCGTGAAATCTTTCGGCTGGAGCAAATAGAATCGCTCGCCAGAGAAAAGGTAAAACGGCTGTTTTTTATTGACGAAGTCGAAGTATTTCTGGGGTTTCAGAATCAGTTACGAGAGCCGCTGTCGCTGACAACAATGACCCGGGATATGCGATTTTATAACGTTTCGGGTATCACTGAGTCTGACCTGGACGAGGCGGATATAAGGATAAAAATGGCTGAAAATAGGGATTTTCACAAATGGTTTGCGCTGTGGGGGCCGTGGCATAAAGTGCTGGAGCGCATAGCGCCAGAAGAGTGGCGTGAAATGATGGCTAAAAGGGATGAGTGTATTGAAACGGATGAGTATCAGAGCCGGGTCAATGCTGAACTGGAAGATTTAAGAATAGCAGACGACTCTGACGCAGAGCGTACTACTGAGGTACAGATGGATGCAGAGCGTGCTATTGGGATAAAAATAATGGAAGAGATCAATCAGACCCTCTTTACTGAGATCATGGAGAATATATTGCTGAAAAAAGAGTTGAGCTCGCTCATGAGCGCCTACTGGCGATAGCTGAACGCAGTTTATCAGAAGGGGGAGAGAGCCTGTTTACCCTTCGGTGTAAACAGGCTTCTGATAAGCGCAGCGTCGTCGGTAAATGGGCTTAACCCAACGCCTGTAGCGCTTTTTCCAGCGCATTGTGTAGTAACTGACGATCGTGGCGATAGGGGATATCGCTGGCCTCCAGCACTTCCTGAATCACCAGCCGATCGTTCACCGCACTGACGTCAACTTGCGGTCCAACCACCACCGCGTCAATGACTTTTTTGCCAATATATTGCTCCATCATCGCCAGCTTATCGACCAGCGTTAAACTGGCGGCGGGCAGACTCAGTTCGCGACCCAGATTGCCGATATACACCATTGGCGCTGGGGTGCGCCGCAGCGCCTGCGCCAGTTCATCCAGCAGCAGGCAAGGCATCAGGCTAGTATAAAAACTGCCAGGGCCAATCAGAATCAGATCCGCGTCATTAATGGCCTGTACCGCTTCCCGCGTCGCCGGAACGTTTGGCGTTAACATGATCTCCTGCGGCGGCGTCGCTAACTGATCGATATTCACCTCGCCATAAATCTCATGCCCCTGATCGTCAATCGCCATCAGATCTACCGGTAGCTCCGACATCGGGATCAGCTGCGCGTCCACTTTAAGCAGATTACGAATTAAATTAATCGCTTCCAGAGGCCGCACGCTCAGGTGATCTAACGCCTTTAACATCAAATTTCCGAGGTTATGACCAGAAAGTTCGCCATTACCGCCAAAACGGTACTCAAACATAGCGGATGCGACGCTGGGTTCGGTAATTAACTGATTCAGACAGTTGCGCATATCGCCCCAGGCGATCCCGCCTTCCGAGCGGCGAATACGGCCAGTTGACCCCCCGTTATCTGTGGTAGTCACAATGCCGGTCAGGCGCGAACCTAATGAAGAAAGCGAGGAGAGGACGCGTCCTAATCCATGCCCTCCGCCGAGGGCAACGACACGATCAAGGTCAGCCAGCGTACGATTGCGCATAAAAATTCCTGAAGTCAAATAAGCAGCGCTACAGTAGCGCAAGTCGCGGGTTTTCAGCAATTAGCCGACCGGCTAAAAGACAATTAATTATTCCCGACTACCCCTTTATAGCGAGGGCGTTACCACGGCTAAATGATATATATCAATGTAAAAGTGTGATTTTCACGTATTCTGTCGCTAAATAGCACGATCATATCGCTATATATATGTTTATATAGCGAAAGCGTGATGGCGAAATTGTCATTTACACGCTAGTATCGGCGTAACCACAGTAAACACTCTAGCCTCTGCACCTGGGTCATTTTTGATATGGTGCTTTGGCCGTGACAACGTTTAACGTTTGCCACCAGGGCGCAGGAAGAAATGACTCCGCCTCCCGTATTTGGAAAGGTGTACATGGCTTCACAACTTACCGATGCTTTCGCGCGTAAGTTTTACTACTTGCGTTTGTCGATTACCGATGTGTGTAACTTTCGTTGCACCTACTGTCTGCCGGATGGCTACAAACCTGGCGGCGTCACTAACAACGGTTTCCTTACCGTCGATGAAATTCGTCGCGTTACGCGCGCTTTTGCCAGTCTTGGCACGGAGAAGGTGCGTCTTACCGGCGGCGAGCCTTCATTACGCCGCGATTTTACCGACATCATTGCCGCCGTGGGTGAAAATGATGCTATTCGCCAGATTGCGGTGACCACTAACGGTTATCGACTGGCGCGCGATGCCGCGAGCTGGCGCGAAGCGGGGCTGACGGGCGTCAATGTTAGCGTGGATAGTCTGGATGCGCGTCAGTTCCATGCGATTACCGGTCAGGACAAATTCCGCCAGGTGATGGCGGGCATCGATGCCGCCTTTGACGCCGGTTTCGAAAAGGTGAAAGTCAACACCGTGCTGATGCGCGACGTGAATCACCATCAGTTGGATACCTTCCTTGCCTGGATTCAGCCTCGCCCCATTCAGCTACGCTTCATTGAACTTATGGAGACGGGCGAGGGGAGCGATCTCTTCCGCAAACATCATATTTCGGGTCAGGTATTACGCGACGAGCTGATTAAGCGCGGTTGGATCCACCAGCTCCGCCAGCGCAGCGATGGCCCGGCGCAGGTTTTTTGTCATCCCGATTACGCCGGTGAGATCGGTCTCATTATGCCGTATGAAAAAGATTTCTGCGCCACCTGTAACCGCCTGCGTGTTTCGTCCGTCGGTAAGCTGCATTTATGTCTGTTTGGCGACGGCGGCGTGAGTTTACGCGACCTGTTACAGGATGACGCGCAGCAATACGCGCTTGAGGAACGTATTTCCGACGCGTTGCGGGAGAAAAAGCAGACCCACTTCCTTCACCAGAGCAATACTGGTATTACGCAAAATTTATCTTACATTGGCGGTTAATCCTTAATAAGGAGATTTCAGATGAGTCAGGTCAGCGCTGAATTTATCCCGACCCGCATCGCTATTCTTACTGTTTCCAGCCGACGCGGCGAAGAAGACGACACCTTCGGTCATTATCTGCGTGATTCGGCGCAGGAGGCCGGGCATGAAGTGGTGGCGAAAGCCATCGTTAAAGAGAACCGTTACGCGATTCGCGCCCAGGTTTCCGCCTGGATCGCCAGTGATGAGGTGCAGGTCGTATTGATAACTGGTGGGACCGGTTTGACCGAAGGCGATCAGGCGCCGGAAGCGCTGTTGCCGCTGTTCGATCGTGAAGTGGAAGGATTTGGCGAAGTGTTTCGCATGCTCTCGTTTGAAGAGATCGGCACCGCAACTCTGCAGTCGCGCGCGGTAGCTGGCGTGGCGAATAACACCTTGATTTTCGCCATGCCGGGCTCCACAAAAGCATGCAGAACCGCATGGGAGAATATCATTGCGCCGCAGCTGGATGCCCGTACACGCCCATGTAATTTTCACCCTCATTTAAAGAAATAACGATGTCGCAATTAACCCATATAAACGCCGCAGGCGAAGCGCACATGGTGGACGTTTCCGCTAAAGCGGAAACCGTTCGTGAAGCGCGGGCGGAAGCATTCGTTACCATGCGTAGTGAAACGCTGGCGATGATTGTTGATGGCAAACACCACAAGGGCGACGTTTTCGCGACCGCCCGAATTGCCGGTATTCAGGCCGCCAAACGCACCTGGGAGCTGATCCCGCTGTGCCACCCGCTACTGCTAAGTAAAGTGGAGATTCAGCTTCAGGCCGAGCCGGAGCATAACCGTGTGCGTATTGAGTCGCTGTGCCGTCTGACCGGTAAAACCGGCGTCGAAATGGAAGCGTTAACCGCGGCGTCCGTCGCGGCGTTAACCATCTACGACATGTGTAAAGCGGTACAAAAAGATATGGTAATTGGTCCGGTGCGTCTGCTGGCGAAAAGCGGCGGCAAATCGGGGGATTTTAAGGTGGATGCGCATGATTAAGGTGCTTTTCTTCGCCCAGGTTCGCGAGCTTACAGGAACTGACGCGCTGGAGCTTCCAGCAGATTTTTCCACCGTTGAGTCGCTGCGACAGCATCTGGCGACAAAGAGCGATCGTTGGGCGCTGGTGCTGGAAGACGGCAAGCTGTTGGCGGCGGTCAACCAGACGCTGGTAAGTTTTGACCATCCGCTGACGGCGGGCGATGAAGTGGCGTTTTTCCCGCCAGTCACGGGGGGCTAACATGCGTGAAACGCGAATTGTAGTCGGCCCTGCGCCGTTTAGCGTCGGGGAGGAATATTCCTGGCTGGCGGCGCGCGACGAAGACGGCGCGGTCGTCACCTTTACCGGAAAAGTGCGCAATCATAACCTGGGCGATAGCGTTAAGGCGCTGACGCTGGAGCATTATCCCGGCATGACTGAGAAAGCTCTGGTGGAGATCGTCGCGAAGGCGCGTTCCCGCTGGCCGCTGGGACGGGTCACGGTGATTCATCGCGTTGGCGAATTATGGCCGGGCGATGAGATTGTGTTTGTCGGCGTCACCAGCGCGCACCGCAGTAGCGCGTTCGACGCCGGTCAGTTCATTATGGATTATCTGAAAACCCGTGCGCCGTTCTGGAAGCGTGAAGCCACGCCGGAAGGCGATCGCTGGGTCGAAGCGCGCGACAGCGACCAGCAGTTGGCGAAACGTTGGTAGCAGAATGTGATACGCTTTAGGGTATCATTTCCACACAGGAGTTCATCATGGACAGATTTCCACGATCTGATTCAATAGTGCAGGCGCGATCCGGCCTGCAGACCTATATGGCGCAAGTGTATGGCTGGATGACGGTCGGACTGTTACTGACCGCGTTTATCGCGTGGTATGCGGCTAATACGCCAGCCGTCATGATGTTTGTCTTTTCCAGTAAGATCACCTTCTTTGGCTTAATTATTGCCCAGCTTGCGCTGGTGTTTGTTCTGTCGGGACTGGTGCATAAACTTAGCGCCGGAATGGCGACGACGCTGTTTATGCTCTATTCGGCGCTAACCGGATTGACGTTATCCAGTATTTTTATCGTTTACACCTACTCCTCTATCGCCAGCACGTTTGTGGTGACGGGGGGAATGTTTGGCGCCATGAGCCTGTACGGGTACACCACTAAACGCGATCTTAGCGGTTTCGGCAACATGCTGTTTATGGCGCTTATTGGTATCGTTCTGGCGTCGCTGGTCAATTTCTGGCTGAAGAGTGAAGCGCTGATGTGGGCGGTAACCTATATCGGGGGGGTGGTGTTTGTCGGTCTGACCGCCTATGACACGCAGAAACTGAAAAATATCGGCGAGCAAATAGATACCCGCGATAGCGCTAATCTGCGTAAATATTCGATTCTCGGCGCGTTAACGCTGTACCTGGACTTTATCAACCTGTTCCTGATGTTACTGCGTATTTTTGGTAATCGCCGCTAATTATAGCGATCTCTTAAAATCCTGGCCCTGCGCCAGGATTTTTTTAGGACTATATTTAGGGCGAAACAGCATAAATATCTTAGAAATGTTTTCCTGCGCTTGCCATTCTTATCACCGTGATCATGTGAAGAGTGATAAATGACAAGTGGGACCTCTGGCTGCAATACGTATACGGCAAATAGCATTTATTCCCGCGACAATGTTATCCCTTACCTATTGGTATACTGCGTTGGGACTATGGTGTACCGCCGGCATTATATGGTTAACGTTGTATACTCATTTTTTGATAACTCACGTTCAACCTGTTGTTGTTTTGTGGATATCAGCACTTTTGCTTGGCCTGGGGTATGGGGCCGTTACCTGTGTTTTCCGCTTTGGCACTGTTGTCGTAACGTTGATATATATTGCCATAATTACACTTACCGGCGTGTCATTAGCTTACCTTTTCTCAGGTGGCGTGACCATTTTCGTGATTGTTGGAATCATGTTTAGTCTTAATGCCTTATTTATTTTCTACCTGAATATCAGCTCTGGTCTATTCAGGCCGTTAATTTTTATGGCGGTAAGCGGGATCATCGCTGCGATAGTTGTCAATAGCCTGGTGGCCAGTAGCACTCTGGTCTGGATAGTCAGTATGCTGACGGTATTGGTATGGACATTGATTACAGCACTAGAAAAATCGACACTTCATGGTTATGCCCGCATATTATACCACAGCGAGTTTTCATCCCCGTCTCGTTGCGCTTTATTTGGCGCGCTGACGCTTTACCTTGGTATTATTAATGCTGTGGTTACGCTGTGTCGTTATATCATTTTGATGATTCTGGAAATACTATTATCTTTCAGGCCGTAGGCGTTGCAGGTTTTTTATTCAGGTTGGTGATGATGGGTATAATGAGTAAATTATGTGGCAAACAATTTTGGTTAGCGTTTTGTGAAGCTAAAGACGTCACTCGCGCCATTAAAAATGGCGGCGAGGATTTTAATAAGAAATGCCCACCAGCGCTGATTTCTCATTTCATTACCGGATTGTCATGGGAACATTCATTACCTAATCCTGCGCCTGTTTGCGCGTTTAGTTTTATGCTTCTTGTGGGAGGTGTGTGCAGTGCGCATTTTGTTTTTGATAAGTTTATTCTATATTGGCCACTAAATATAATCATTTATTTGGGCAGTGCTATAGGTATGATGCTATGTGTTATGGCTGAGGTATGGCTTATTGCCAAAGGTTTTATCCTGGGGTTGCGCCTCTGCGTTTTACTGTTTTTATTAAATATTATGCTCTGCGGTACTGGATTATTTGACGTGTTGTGCAATCAAAATAGCGAACTAAAGAGTGATCTGGTTATCGCGATTATTATGGTTGTGCTTTGCCGCTGGGTGATGAATGGCGAAACGTTTACGATGATGATTCGTTTCTGCCTGGGGCGTCGATTAGTGCGAGTCGCATTACAAAAATATCTCACCTCACAGACAAGGAAATGATAAGCCCATGAACCTGATGACGTGGCTAACAGGAAAAACACTGGCGGAGCTGGTGAAAAAAGGGCAGTTGATCCCGCCAGAAATTAAGTTACCTGTGTATCCGGCCAGCCACTACAAAAAAAACTGGTATGAACAAGGTATTCCTCACGGAGGCGTTATTGGGCTTACGGCGATCATGATGACCATGACATGGATCGTCAGTATAAACATGGTTATTGCGCAGTTTGAGCTGCACAATAAAAAGCATCTGGAGCTGGTCTTCTTCCTGACCGTGGGCTATATCGCTTTTCTTACCCCGTCAAATCAGCTCCTGCTTAAAGGAAGAATGAGCGGGGTCATTATTTACCGCTATGCGCTATTGCTGGCCATTATTTCCGTTACGTTGGCAACGTTCTGTACCCTGTCATCAGTATTCATGGGCGAGTTTCACGAAGTGCTCCTGTTGCTGTTTAGCTGGTCATTGCTGCTTTTTTCCCGCTTACAGATGAATACGTCTTTTTTCTCAGCATATGTTTATTTTTACCGGATAAAACGCGTTGTGCTGGAAAGCGAAAACGCGTCTGCTTAAATTTATTTCGCCATCGCCCGCTCGTTTTTCGCCCGCAGCTTCTTCGCCCGGCTCTCCAGGATCAGGTAGCACACCAGCGCCAGCAACAGGGGAATAAAATAGTAAAGCACGCGGTACGCGAGCAGGGCGGCGATAATCGTGCCTTGCGACGTATGTTCGCCCGCCAGCAACGCAAGGAATACGGCCTCCAGCACGCCGATGCCTGCCGGAATATGCACGATGACGCCCGCGATACTGCTCACCAGCAGTACGCCCAGCACAAAGAAATAGTTCACATCCTGACCCATCAGCAGCCAGATAATGGCGCCCATCGCCATCCAGTTCGCGCTGGAGATCGCCATCTGCGCCAGCGCGAATTTCCATGACAGCAGCACCAGTTTCTGTCCTTTAATCGTCATATGCCGCCGCTTCGCAAAGGCGCAAAACCACAGATAGACCGCGATAATCAACAATAAAACGATACCGAGAATACGTAGCGTGCCTGCATCGATATACCAGTGGTCGGGAAGCTGGACAATGCCGAAGGTAAAAATGATGCCGCCAAGCAGAATATAGCCCAGCCAGTTAGTGGTAATGCTGAGTGAGAAAATGCGCGTGATAGTACTGCCGGGCAACCCGAGGCGAGAGTATAGTCGGTAACGCATCCCGATCCCGCCGACCCAGGTGCTGAGCGTCAGGTTAAAGGCATAGCAGACGAACGATACCAACATCACCTGTCGCTTCGCCAGTTTATGGCCGCAATAAAGCCGTCCAAGCAGGTCGTAGCAGCCGTACAGAAGATAGCTAACGATCACCAGTCCCACAGCGCTTAAAAGCGCCGTGCGGTTATAGTCGCGGATGACGGTCCAGACATCGCCCCAGTCGACCTTTTTAGCATAAACCACCAGCAGAACGACGACCGCAATAAAAAACAGCCAGGTCAGCACTTTTTTAGCCAGCCGCCAGCGCGGATGCGATTTAGCCATTAGGGCTTCACTCCTGTATTTTCTGGATCAACGCGATCCTGGGTTTCCATTTCTGGCTGGGCAGGCGGGGGAACCTGCGCCAGATGCGGGGTATGCGCAGGTAGCCAGCCGACCAGCGCCGGGAAATGACGTAAAAAGTGGAACGCCAGCACGCTTTTGGTCAGGTTCCACCAGGTGCGTTTTGGCAGCATAGACTCATCGACCTGCTTACAATCATTCACGATGATGCCTTGTAAATTATCGCGCAGGGTCTGGTTAAAGGTACGATCGTGAATGATCAGGTTAGCTTCAAGGTTAAGCGACAGGCTGAGCGGATCGAGATTACTCGACCCTACCGTGGCCCAGTGATCGTCCATCAGCGCCACTTTGCCATGCAGCGGACGGCGTCGGTATTCATAAACCTGCACGCCGCCCTTCACCAGATAGTTATAGAGCAACCGCGCGCCGACTTTGACTATCGGCATGTCTGGTTCCCCCTGGACAATCAGTTTTACGCTCACGCCACGGCGGGCGGCTTTACGCATTGCGTGGAGCAAGCGATAGCCGGGGAAAAAATAGGCGTTAGCGATAATCACTTCACGCTTTGCCTGGGTCAGCATTTTCAGATAATGACGTTCGATATCGTCGCGGTGTTCTTCATTATCCCGCCAGACAAACAGCGCCTGCGCTTCGCCGGGGTGACGGTTTTCTTCAGCCTGGTGATGGCGCTTCCACCAGCGGCGCGCGGGGCTTTGCCCCGGCAGATTCTCGACTTCGAATTGCAGGATATCGGCCACTACAGGCCCTTCGACCCGTACCGCGTAGTCTTGTTTCGCCTGCGGGCCGTAATCCGACATATGTTCGGCGGAGTAGTTAATGCCGCCGACAAAAGCAATACGATCATCAATCACCACAATTTTGCGGTGCATTCGGCGGAAGATATTGGTTCGCAACCCCAGTAGACGCGGGCGGGGGTCGTAATAGCGAAAAATCACGCCCGCTGAGGTCAATTCGCCGACAAACGCGTCGCTGAGATCGGGAGAGCCGTAGCCGTCGAGTAATACTTCGGCTTTTACGCCGCGCTGTGCGGCTTTTAGCAGAGCGGCATGGAGTTTTTTACCCACCTCATCTTCAAACAAGATAAAGGTTTCCAGAATGATTTTTTGCTGTGCCTGAGCGATAGCCTCAAACACGGCAGGATAGAACTGGTCGCCGTTTTCCAGTAGCTGAATTTGATTACCTTCACGCCAGCCGCATTTCATAGATGGATCTCCGCGCTAAGGGGGCATGGTCTGATAAATGTCGCCAGTTCCGCAGCGGTAGCGCCGTAGGAGAACTGGCGTTCGCATTCTTGACGTAAATACGATCGAGTCGCAGCAGCGGCATACTCACCGGGAATGTGCGCGCCGGTCGGCCATGGGCACGGGTGAATATCTCCTCCAGCCCGGCCGCGTTTAACGGCGGGCCGGCCTTTTGCCGCCAGTCATTAAAGTCTCCGGCCACCAGCACCGGTTCTGATTCCGGCAAGGCATTCACCCATCCCGCCAGCATGGTTAACTGCGCCTGGCGGTGGCTCTCCCGCAGGCCGAGATGTACGCACATGACGTGGATAGGGCGGTTGAGCATGGGCGGCGTAATGCGGCAATAGAGCACGCCGCGTTTTTCGCTACCGCCGACCGAGACGTCGCGATTTTCATAATGTTCAATGGGATAGCGAGAAAGAACCGCGTTACCGTGGTGGCCTTCCGGATAGACCGCATTGCGGCCATAGGCGAAATCGCTCCACATGGTGTCGGCCAAAAATTCATAGTGGGTAGTGTCCGGCCAGTTTTCGATATGCAGCGGATGTACTTCATGCGCGCCCATTACTTCTTGCAGACAGACGATATCGGCACCGACCGTTCTGACGGCGTCGCGCAGCTCCGGCAGGATGAAGCGTTTATTAAAGGCGGTAAAACCTTTGTGCGTATTAATTGTGAGCACTTTGAATGAAAAATTTCGCGTGTGTTGAGTCATTTTCTTCCTGTCCGCGTCACTATCCTGATTGAAATAGTGTAGTCGTCGTCACAAAAAGATGCGGTCTTACGGAATTTTCCGTAAAGTTCGGTACTCTGAATAATGAGAGAAAAATGCTTCAGGAGAAAAGCCATGAAGTGGCAACAACGCGTTCGTGTCGCAACCGGCCTCGGTTGTTGGCAGATTATGTTGCATTTACTGGTAGTGGCGATGCTGGTAATAGGCTGGATGAGCGGCACATTAGTGCGCGTCGGCCTGGGATTATGCGTGCTTTATGGCGTGACGGTACTGCTGATGCTGGCGTTGCAGCGCCATCATGAGCAACGCTGGCGCGATGTGGCGGATGTGCTGGAAGAGCTGACTACCACCTGGTACTTCGGCACCGCGCTGATTGTCCTCTGGCTGCTATCCCGCGTATTGCAAAACAATGTCTTGCTGGCGCTGGCGGGGCTGGCTATCCTGGCCGGGCCCGCCGTGGTCTCGCTACTGGCGAAAGATAAAAAGCTACATCACTTTGCGTCTAAACATCGCATACGCCGCTGACCCCGTGGTGGCCGCTATCACCAGTAGCGGCCACAAACTTCCCCAGACAACTCCCAGACTCGCATCCTTAAGATAAATTTGCTTAGTAATATCAGTAAAGTGGCGGATAGGGTTTATCCACGTCAGGTTTTGCAGCCAGACCGGCATATTTTCCACCGGCGAGACATAACCCGAGAGCAAAATCGCCGGCATCATAAAGACAAAGACGCCGATAAACGCCTGCTGTTGCGTGGCGCAAAGCGATGATATCAGCAAGCCAAAGCCTACCAGCGACAGCCCGTAAATCACCATCGTGAAATAAAACAGCGCTAACGAACCGGCGAAGGGAATTTGGTATGCCCAAATGCCGATAGCCAGCACGATCGTGGCCTGGAAGGTCGCGACAATCAGCGCCGGCACCGCTTTACCAACGAAAATCTGCCAGGTGGTGAGCGGAGAGACCAGCAGCTGATCCAGAGTGCCTTGTTCACGCTCGCGGGCGACGGACAGCGAAGTGACGATCATCACGCCAATAGTGGTGATCATGGCGATCAGCGAGGGCACCACAAACCACTTGTAGTCCAGATTCGGGTTATACCAGTTGCGTACCACCAGTTCGCTATTGTTGGGCTTTGGTTTGCCGTCCATCAATGTCTGCTGATACTCCTTGACGATCTGTTGCAGATAATTGGCGGCAATTTGCGCGCTGTTGGAGTTACGTCCATCAAGAATGAGTTGCATCGGCGCAGGCTGGAAGGTATCCAGATTCCGCGAGAAATCCGCCGGGAAGCGCACCAGCAGCAGCGCTTTTTGCGTATCGATAGTCGGCTGGATCTCCTGCGGACTGTTCAGCAATAGCACATGGGTAAACGCTTTCGCGCGGGCAAAACGCTGGGTAAGTTCTACCGAATGTTTGCCGTTATCTTCGTTATAGATGGCGATAGTCGCGTTAGTGACTTCAAGCGTCGCGGCGAACGGAAACAGGATGACCTGAATCAGCACAGGCAGAATCAGGATCGCGCGCGTTTGCGGTTCGCGTAAAAGCGATTGCAGTTCTTTGCGAATTAACGTCCATAAACGATGAAACATGCCCGTCCTCTCAGTCCAGTTTGCAGGCCTGATAAGCAAAGCGTATCAGGCATAATACCGGATGGCGGCGTGAACGCCTTATCCGGCCTACGACGACAATTATCCATACACATAGTTAATCCAGCCGTCGTTTGGTTTTTAGCCACGTCAGGCCAATAAACATCACCGCCGAGGCGATTAAAAACAGTACGTTAACGCCTAACACGACCGGAATATTGCCGGCCAGAAACAGACTTTGTAGGGTGCTGACAAAATAGCGCGCCGGAATAATATAGGTCACCGCGCGGATCACCGCAGGCATACTGTCTATCTGGAAGATAAATCCGGACAGCATAATCGAGGGCAAAAACGCGGCGTTCAGCGCCACCTGCGCGGCGTTAAACTGGTTGCGAGTGATAGTGGAAATCAACAGCCCCATCCCCAGCGTACTCAGTAAAAACAGACTGGTGATGATAAACAGAATCACCAGCGAACCGCGATACGGCACGCCGAGAATAAACACCGATACCAGCATACAGAGCAGCATCGCCAGCATACCGAGAAAGTAATAGGGAATAAGCTTACACAGCAGCAGTTCAACACGCGTCACTTCGGTTGAGAGCAGCGCCTCCATCGTGCCGCGCTCCCATTCGCGGGCAACGACCAGCGAGGTGAGGATTGCGCCAATTACCGTCATGATAATGGTCACCGCCCCGGGAATGATAAAATGCTGACTGATCGCCGCCGGGTTAAACCAGTAGCGCGTCTGGACGTCGATGAGCGGTTCAAAGGTGTCGCCGCGATCTTCCGCCCGCTGCTGTTGCCAGATTTGCCAGATGCCTTCAACATAACCCTGAACGAAGTTGGCGGTGTTTGGCTCGCTGCCGTCGGTAATCACCTGAATCGGCGCGCTGTCACCGTCGCGCGCCATTTGCTGCGCGAAATCCACCGGAATCACCACCAGTCCGCGAATGCGTCCGGCCTGCATTTTTTCAATTAATTCATGGCGGTTATCGCTAATGGTCGCGTCGATATAGGGTGAACCGGTCATCGCATGAGTGAAATCCAGCGCCTCCTGGCTTTGTTGTTCAAGCAGAATCCCCACCCGCAGCTTGCTGGAGTCGAGGTTAATACCGTAACCAAAAATAAACAGCAACAGCAGCGGGATCACCACCGCAATCAGCCAGCTACTGGGATCGCGCACGATCTGGCGCGTCTCTTTGACGCACAACGCACGCACGCGGCGCCAGGAGAGAGACTTACTCATGCGTATGCTCCTTATCCCAGTCATTGATGAGAGTGATAAAGGCCTGCTCCATCGTCGGATCGGCCTGTTGCTCATCGGCGGCCTGCGCTTTGAGATCGTCCGGCGTACCGCTGGCGATAAGCTTCCCGCGATAAACCAGTCCGATGCGATCGCAATATTCCGCCTCATCCATAAAGTGGGTCGTCACCATTACCGTGACCCCTTTTTCCACCATGCTATTAATATGCAGCCAAAATTCACGGCGGGTGAGGGGATCAACCCCGGACGTTGGTTCATCAAGGAATAAAATATCCGGTTCGTGCATCAGCGAGCAGGCCAGCGCCAGTCGCTGTTTAAAGCCCAGCGGCAGCGCATCGGTGGGATGCGACGCGATGCTTTTCAGACCAAACGCTTCACTCATGCGCTGAATTTTTTCATTTTGCGCGCGGCCCCGCAAACCGTAGACGCCGGAGAAAAAACGCAGGTTCTGCTCAACCGTCAGGTTGCCGTAAAGCGAAAATTTTTGTGCCATATAGCCCAGATGCTGACGGGCTTTGCCGGAGCTGACTTTCAGGTCCATATCCAGCACCAGCGCCTTGCCGGACGTCGGCACCAGCAGGCCGCACATCATTTTAAAGGTGGTTGATTTACCCGCGCCGTTCGGGCCGAGCAGGCCAAAAATCTCGCCGCGTTGTACGACGAAATTAACATGGTCCGTGGCCGCGAAATCGCCAAATTTTTTCGTCAGTTCCTGCGCTTCAATCACCGTTTCGCCGGCAGTGCCTTCAACCGTATGCAGGATTGAACCCAGCGGAGACTCCGAGGTTCCCGCTCCGCCAAGCAGATCGATAAACGCATCTTCGAAGCGCGGCGCGGTCTCATTGAGGGTGATTTCCGGCATTCCTTCGGCCTGACGAATATCTGCTGCGGTCGCCTCTTTTTTCAGGATCAGGCGTACCGAACGCCCCTGAATCATGCCGTCGCTCACCTGCGGCAGTCTGAGCGCTCTCTGTAGTAACTTACGGTTGTTTTCCTGTGGACTGCTCATCAGAAAGCTACGACCGGCCATCGTTTGCGTCAGCGCTTTAGGTTCGCCCTGATAGAGCAGCTCGCCTTCATTCATCAGCAGCACATCGCGGCACTGTTCGGCTTCATCCAGATAGGAGGTGCTCCATAAAATCAGCATCCCGTCGCCCGCCAGTTCGTGGACCATTTGCCACAACTCGCGCCGTGAAATCGGGTCAACGCCAACGCCCGGTTCATCCAACAGCAGCACTTTCGGTTCGCCGACCAGCGTACAGGCCAGCCCCAGTTTTTGCTTCATCCCGCCGGACAATTTTCCTGCCAGACGGCCAGTGAAAGGGCCGAGGGCGGTAAACTCCAACAAACGGGCAAAGGTCTTTTCCCGTATCTCGCCGGTAACGCTGCGTAAATCGGCATAGAGATTAAGGTTCTCCATGACGGTAAGATCTTCATACAGACCGAATTTCTGCGGCATATAGCCCAGAACCGCGTGCAGCTCGCTGTCGTTTTGTATCGGGTCGAAGCCCAATACTGACGCGTTGCCGCCATCGGCTTTGAGCAGGCCCGCCAGCATACGCATCAGCGTGGTTTTTCCTGCGCCGTCCGGCCCTACCAGCCCGGTGACATAACCGGAATGAATGGTACAGTCGAGCGGCGCGACGGCGGGTTTATCCATTCCCGCAAAGCGCTTCGTCAGACCGTGCAGCGTAATAACGGCCTCACTCATGCCGTGCCTCGTCATTAAATTTCACCGTGACTGGCATCCCCTGGCGTAACGCATCGTCCGCATCGGTGACGATAATGCGCAGGCGATAGACGAGATCGGTACGCAGATCCGGCGTTTCGACGGTTTTCGGCGTAAATTCCGCGGTGGGCGAAACGAAACCAATCTTGCCGTGGTAAGGTTTGTCAGGACGACCGTCGGTATACAACAGAATGTCGCGCCCCGGTTGCGTCTGACTGAGGTTGCGTTCATCGACATAGGCGCGCACCCAGACGGGGCGGGTCAGCGAGAGCGTTAATACCGTGCTGCCGGCGTTCAGCATACTGCCAGGCTCGACCGCGCGGGTGAGCAAGGTTCCGTTGGCAGGCGCGATAAGCGTGGTGTCCTGCAAATCAAGCTGCGCCTGCGCCAGTTGGGCCTTTGCCTGTTCCAGGCTGGCTTTCGCCTGGGCGATATCCTGTTCACGATTACCGGTACGGTACTGGCTCAGTTTATCCTGCGCGGACTTCAGCGTCGCCTGCGCCTGATCGCGCGATGAGCGGGCGTTTTCCAGATCGTTAGCGGAAATGGTGCGGCTTTTCCACAATCCTTGCTGACGGTTATAAAAGTTTTGCGCGTAGTCATAGGCGGCTTGCGCCTGTCTGACGGCGGCGGCGGCCTGGGCTATCTCTTCATCGCGATAGCCTGCCAGCATCAAATCATATTGCGCCTGCGCGACCGACACGCCAGCTTTCGCCTGCATTAGCGCGTTTTCGTATGGCGCGTGATCCAGTTCGCCGAGCACCTGTCCGGCTTTGATAGTATCGCCTTCATCAACATTCAGCGACGCCAGCCTGCCGCCGACGCGAAAGCTGATATTGACGGTACGGATATCGACATTACCGTATAGCGTCAGCCCATCGTCCTGCCGACTTTGATACCACCAGGTTCCACCGGCAATCACAGCGACGATCGCTGCGATTGCCAGTCCGATAACGACAGGTTTTTTCATCAGTCCAGACTCCTTTGCGTTAAACCGTGCAGAATAAGATCGATGTGGCAGGTTACCGTCTGGTAAATCAGCTCCGCTTTTTCTTCATCAAACTGCGGCCAGCCGGTACGTAACAGAATAGTTTCTTTGCCGAGACGAAACGCCAGTACTTCTCCCAGTAAGGCATGGGTATGCAAAATCATGCGCGTATCATTGGCGTCGCAGCCGGTATAAGCGGCAACCAATCTTGTCAGATGGGTGTGCAACGGATCGATAACCTGTTCATGGACCAATTGATAGGCCGACGTGGGAGAGAGCTGCTCGCGTGAAATAAATTTGCTCAGGTTAACGGTGTCTTCCTGCGTCAGCAGCATAATCATGTTCTTGCAGGCGAGCAGAATGAGCTCGCGTATGGCGTCCCGGTCAGGGGCAGGCTGGCTAAACAGACGCTCCGCTTTTTCAGCATGGGGGCGAAATTTTTCGCCAAGAAAATCGGCAATCCACTGGGCGCAGGCGAGGTATAAATCCTCTTTTGAGCCGAAATAGTAAGTAATGGCGGCAATATTTTGCCCCGCCAGCGCAGCGATATCGCGCGTGGTGGCATGGAGGCCATACTAGCCAAACTGCGCCAGTGCGGCGGCAATGAGCTGACTTTTCGCCTGCTCGCCCTTGGTGGTCGTGGTGGGAATATTCATCACACGCCCTAATTTTTAATCAATCGATTGATTAAGACTATGACTCATAATGGCACTTGTCCAGTGTGGTCGATTAATTTGTCTTTGCTACCTTCCGGGATAATTTATGCGCCGCATCACAAAAACTGCTACACTCCGCCCCTTCATGACATTGTGGTTTTTGTCATTCCAAATTTGAGCATCTCCCTGAAAACTACACCGGCAACGGTCGGGGCGGTCCGGAGTAGTTATGTCTTTTGATTCCCTGGGATTAAACCCTGATATCCTGCGCGCCATTGCCGAGCAGGGTTACCGTGAACCTACCCCTATTCAGCAACAGGCGATTCCCGCCGTGCTGGAAGGCCGCGATCTGATGGCCAGCGCCCAGACCGGAACCGGTAAAACGGCGGGTTTTACCCTGCCATTGTTGCAGCATCTGATTACCCATCAGCCGCACGCTAAAGGTCGTCGCCCGGTGCGCGCATTGATCCTCACGCCAACCCGCGAGCTGGCGGCGCAAATTGGCGAAAACGTCAGAGATTACAGTAAATATCTCAACATTCGCTCGCTGGTGGTATTTGGCGGCGTAAGCATCAATCCGCAGATGATGAAACTGCGCGGCGGCGTGGATGTGCTGGTGGCGACGCCGGGACGTCTGCTCGACCTGGAACATCAAAATGCCGTAAAGCTGGATCAGATTGAGATTCTGGTACTGGATGAAGCCGACCGTATGCTGGATATGGGCTTCATTCACGACATTCGTCGCGTGCTGGCGAAACTGCCGGCGAAGCGTCAGAATCTGCTGTTCTCCGCCACGTTCTCCGACGACATCAAAGCGCTTGCCGAAAAGCTGTTACGCAACCCGCTGGAAATCGAAGTGGCGCGCCGCAACACGGCCTCAGAGCAGGTGACGCAGCACGTGCACTTTGTCGATAAAAAACGCAAACGTGAACTGTTGTCGCAGATGATTGGCCAGGGCAACTGGCAGCAGGTGTTGGTCTTCACCCGCACCAAGCATGGCGCGAACCATCTGGCGGAACAGCTTAATAAAGACGGTATTCGCAGCGCGGCGATCCACGGTAATAAATCGCAGGGCGCACGTACCCGCGCGCTGGCCGATTTTAAATCCGGCGATATTCGCGTGCTGGTGGCGACGGATATTGCGGCGCGTGGTCTGGATATTGAAGAGCTGCCGCACGTGGTCAACTATGAGCTGCCGAACGTGCCGGAAGATTATGTACACCGTATTGGCCGTACCGGTCGCGCGGCGGCAACTGGCGAGGCGCTGTCGCTGGTCTGTGTTGACGAACATAAATTGTTGCGTGATATCGAAAAGTTGCTGAAAAAAGAGATCCCACGCATTACGACGCCGGGCTATGAGCCGGATCCGTCGATTAAAGCGGAGCCGATTCAGAATGGCCGTCAGCAGCGCGGCGGCGGCGGTCGTGGACGCGGACAAAATCAGGGGGGAGCGGGGCGCAGTCAGCAGCCGCGACGTCAGGATAGTGGGGCAGCGAAGGCGAAACCAAAACCGCGCACAGGCGAGGGGAAACCCGCGGGCGACAAAGCACGTCCGCCGCGTCGCCCGCGCAGAATCACGCCTGCCCAGTAAATTTTATCCGGCAACATGCCCGGTAGCGCGACGCTTACCGGGCCTACGGACTATGCAAATACGTAGGCCGGATAAGGTGCTTGCACCGTCATCCGGCAAAATACACATCGCGTTGCGAGCCGCCTTCCAGAACCGGCAAAAAAGGTACTTCCCGCCCCTGAAATGTGCCACAATAGTGGCTGTTTATACAGTACTTCAGGTTTTCTCATGGCATTGACCGCTGCGCTGAAAGCGCAAATCGCCGCCTGGTATAAGGCGCTTCAGGAACAGATTCCCGACTTTATTCCCCGTGCGCCGCAGCGGCAGATGATTGCTGACGTCGCCAGAACGCTGGCCGGGGAAGAAGGGAGACATCTGGCTATTGAAGCGCCGACCGGCGTCGGGAAAACCCTCTCCTATCTTATTCCCGGTATCGCCATTGCCCGGGAAGAGCAAAAAACACTGGTGGTCAGTACCGCTAACGTGGCGTTACAGGATCAGATCTTTAGCAAAGATTTGCCGCTGCTACGAAAAATCATCCCCGATCTGCGCTTTACCGCCGCCTTTGGCCGCGGGCGTTACGTGTGTCCGCGAAACCTGGCGGCGCTCGCCAGTAGCGAGCCTACGCAGCAGGATCTGCTCGCCTTTCTTGATGACGAACTGACGCCTAACAACCAGGAAGAGCAAAAGCGTTGCGCCAGGCTGAAAGGGGATCTTGACGGTTACAAATGGGATGGTCTGCGGGATCATACCGACATTGCTATTGACGACGATCTGTGGCGGCGATTAAGTACCGATAAAGCCAGTTGTCTGAACCGCAACTGTCACTATTACCGCGAATGTCCATTCTTTGTCGCCCGACGTGAAATACAGGAAGCGGAAGTCGTGGTGGCGAATCACGCGCTGGTAATGGCGGCGATGGAAAGTGAAGCCGTACTGCCGGAACCAAAGCATCTGCTGTTGGTACTGGATGAAGGTCATCATCTGCCCGATGTCGCTCGCGATGCGCTGGAGATGAGCGCGGAAATTACCGCCTCTTGGTATCGCTTGCAACTGGATCTGTTCAGCAAACTGGTGGCGACCTGCATGGAGCAATTTCGCCCTAAAACCACGCCGCCGTTAGCGAACCCTGAGCGACTTAACGCCCATTGCGAGGAGGTATACGAACTGATCGCCTCGCTCAATGCCATTCTTAATCTGTATATGCCCGCAGCGCAGGAGGCGGAGCACCGTTTTGCAATGGGCGAGTTGCCTGATGAGGTCATGGAAATCTGCCAGCGACTGGCGAAGCTGACCGAGACGCTGCGTGGGCTGGCGGAATCCTTTCTCAACGATCTCAGCGAAAAAACCGGGTCGCACGATATTGTGCGTTTGCATCGGGTGATTTTACAGATGAACCGGGCGCTGGGAATGTTCGAGGCGCAAAGTAAATTATGGCGGCTGGCTTCGATGGCGCAGTCTTCAGGCGCGCCGGTGTCCAAATGGGCGACGCGTGAAATACGCGAAGGGCAACTCCACGTCTGGTTCCATTGTGTCGGTATCCGCGTCAGCGATCAGCTGGAAAGATTGTTATGGCGCAGCGTACCGCACATTATTGTCACCTCGGCGACACTGCGCTCGCTCAATAGCTTTTCGCGCCTGCAGGAAATGAGCGGCTTAAAAGAAAAAGCCGGCGACCGCTTTGTGGCGCTGGATTCGCCGTTTAATCATGTGGAACAGGGGAAACTGGTGATTCCTCAAATGCGCTACGAACCCACCATTGATAACGAAGAGCAGCATATTGCCGAAATGGCAGCCTATTTTCGTGAGCAACTGGAGAGCAAAAAACATCATGGTATGCTGGTACTGTTCGCCAGCGGGCGGGCGATGCAGCGTTTTCTGGAGCATGTCGCTGATGTGCGCTTACTCCTCCTGGTCCAGGGTGACCAGCCGCGTTACCGGCTGGTAGAGCTGCACCGTAAACGGGTGGAGAGCGGCGAACGTAGCGTGCTGGTTGGGCTTCAGTCTTTTGCCGAAGGGCTGGATCTTAAAGGCGAGCTGCTGACGCAAGTCCATATCCATAAAATTGCCTTTCCGCCGATCGACAGCCCGGTCGTGATCACCGAAGGCGAATGGCTAAAAAGCCTGAATCGTTATCCGTTTGAGGTACAAAGTTTACCAAGCGCGTCTTTTAATTTAATTCAGCAGGTAGGGCGATTGATCCGTAGCCATGCCTGTCGGGGAGAAGTGGTCATTTATGATAAGCGGTTGTTGACCAAAAACTACGGACAGCGTTTACTGAATGCCTTACCTGTTTTTCCGATAGAGCAGCCTGCCGTGCCAGACGTTATAGTAAAACCAAAAGCAAAACCTGCACGCCGCCGACGGCGTTAATGCTGTGAGCACACTTCAAGGAGCTTTCAATGGATTATCGCAAGATCATCAAAGAGATCGGGCGAGGTAAAAATCACGCCCGCGATCTGGATCTGGATACCGCGCGCGGTTTGTATACCCGAATGCTGAATGGCGACATCCCCGACCTGGAAATGGGCAGTATATTGATGGCGCTGCGTATTAAAGGCGAAGGCGAAGCCGAAATGCTGGGCTTTTATGAAGCCATGCAGAATCATACCATCAAACTGACACCGCCCGCAGATAGGCCGTTGCCGGTCGTTATTCCCAGCTATAACGGCGCGCGTAAACAGGCGAATTTAACGCCGCTGCTGGCTATCCTGCTGCATAAATTGGGCTTCCCAGTCGTAGTACACGGCGTCAGTGAAGATCCGACCCGTGTACTGACGGAAACTATATTTGAGCTGATGGGGATTATCCCCACCCTACACGGTGGACAAGCGCAGGCCAAACTGGACGGGCGCCAGCCGGTGTTTATCCCGGTGAGCGCGCTCTGCCCGCCGCTGGAAAAACAGCTGGCGATGCGCTGGCGGATGGGCGTGCGTAACAGCGCGCATTCACTGACCAAGCTGGCGACGCCATTTGCTGAGGATGCCGCGCTGCGTTTATCAAGCGTTTCTCATCCTGAATATGTTCCGCGTGTGGCGACCTTTTTTAGCCGCATTGGCGGGCGGGCTTTGCTGATGCATGGTACCGAAGGCGAAGTCTATGCCAACCCGCAACGCTGTCCGCAAATTAGCCTGATTGATAGCCGCGGCGTGCAGGTACTGCATGAGCGCCAGAGCGACACGTACGACGAGCCGCTTTCACTGCCTGCGACTAAAGATCCTGAAATCACCGCGCGCTGGATTGAGCGCTGCCTTGCCGGCCACGAGCCGGTGCCGCAATCATTAAAAACGCAAATGGCCTGTTGTCTGGTTGCGACGGGAGAGGCGGCGACGTTAGAAGACGGGCTTGCGCGCGTCGAACAGGCTTTTAGCGAATAAAAAAAGCCCGTCCAGTGGCGGACGGGCAAATAAGGGTAACAAACAGGGTTAATGAGGGTTGGAGCAGTGGGTCTGTTGGCAAACAGACGAGGGTAATACCCGTCAGAATTCAAACAACAGCGATGTTACAGCCTGAAATCTGGCGGGCAGGTAAATTATTTATAAATCACCGCAGTGCCGCTCATTTTGTCATTACCTACGGCGGAGGTGATGTTATAAGCGCTTGCGCCAGCAGCGGCGGCTTTTTCTGCCAGTTTAGCTTCCAGGCCATCCAGCGTGGTGGCGCCATCGGCAGACACTACGCCGATTTTATGCAGGTTTTGCGTCTGAGACGCGCTAACCGGTTCTGCGGCAAAAGCGCCAAAAGAAAGGGTGGAAAGCGCGATGGCTGCAACAGCATATTTAATGGTTTTCATGATTAATCTCTCGCAGGTTATTCTGTTTATGGGACGATGTTCCGTCGATGTGATGAGTATCACGGTTTTTTGCGAAAGATAAAATCGAATAGAATTGACTGCCTTGCTCAAAATTTTTGAATGACAAATAACCTATTGATTATTAATTAATTCAACGGTTGAATTTACCTTTCTTGTCATCTGGCTTTACAGAGTCGAGGTTAACGGCACATTCTGCGACGCAGAACGCTAAAAAGCATGAGCGTAAAGGAATGGATAATACTGGCGGTTTCGGTAAAGAAAAGTCAGCGTAACTGGCTGTCTTTTGAACCTCTACGATTATATCCTGAAAATGTTGCGTTATGTAAATCTTTCTCCTGTTGGCAGGCTATGCATAACCGAACGCCCGGCACGGCTTTACGCCGCGCTTCAGGGATAGGATCGCCGCAAGATTCGCATTCATCGCGACTTTCGCCGTGGGGAAGTTCGCCGCGAGCGCGGGCAACGGCATCTTCAATGGTATTGTTGATTTGTTCATTCACTGCGTCGTCATTTGCCCAGCCGGATGCCATCACGCTCTCCTGATTTTAGGGTACCTGAGGTTAAGTGTAGCGCCGTCAGGCGAAAAAATCGCATCGCGCGGCCTTTTCAGACCATGAGCAGAGCCAATGTCATTCAGAGAGCCGATCAAACGAGCGAGGCAGGGAATTCGCGGTGGTATATTTACCCCGTGGCGTTATACGGGTATCTTACGCCGCTGCTAAAAGGAGAATGCCATGTCCGCCCAGAAACCGGGGTTACACCCGCGCAACCGCCATCAACACCGTTATGATCTCGCCGCACTGTGTCAGACCACGCCGGAATTGACGTCCTTTCTTATCCGCACGCCCGCCGGTGAACAGAGCGTTGATTTTGCTAATCCGCAAGCGGTAAAAGCGCTCAATAAGGCATTGCTGGCGCATTTTTATGCCGTCACACACTGGGACATTCCGCCAGGGTTTTTATGTCCGCCGGTGCCTGGTCGTGCGGATTATATCCATCATCTGGCGGATCTGCTTGGCGAAACGACAGGGAGTATTCCGGCGCAGGCAACTATTCTGGACGTGGGCGTGGGCGCCAATTGTATTTATCCGCTTATCGGCGTCCATGAATATGGCTGGCGATTTACCGGTAGTGAAGTCAGCGACGCAGCGATGTCCAGCGCGCAGGCTATCATTCAGGCTAATACGGGGTTAAGCCGCGCCATTCGTCTGCGTCGGCAAAAAGATCCGGCGGCCATTTTTACCGGTATCATTCATAAAAATGAATTTTATGACGCAACGCTTTGTAACCCGCCTTTTCACGACTCCGCCGCCGCAGCCCGCGCGGGCTGCGAGCGTAAGCGCCGCAATTTGGGGCAGAATAAAGATGATGCGCTGAACTTTGGCGGTCAACAGCAGGAGCTATGGTGCGAAGGCGGCGAAGTCGCCTTTATTAAAAAAATGATTGCTGAAAGCCAATCCTTCCGCCGTCAGGTGTTGTGGTTTACGACGTTGGTGTCGCGCGGCGAGAATTTACCGCCGCTTTACCGGGCGTTGACGGAGGCTGGCGCGGTGAAAGTGGTGAAAAAAGAGATGGCCCAAGGGCAAAAGCAAAGCCGCTTTATTGCCTGGACCTTTATGGATGACGACCAGCGTCGCCGTTTTATCACCCGTAAACGCTAAATCGTCGGTTCGCGCGGCGGCAGCGAATCAGGCGACGGGCCGCCGACGGGGGCGGGCAGAACCTGATACGTTTGCACCGGCGCGCGCACATTCGCCAGATCAAAATGCTTTTTCACCTGGCTATCAAGGGCAAAACGCACCGTCCACTGCTTGAGCGGTAGCGTGGTGAACGACACGCGTAAAGTAAACGCCGTGTTCGTTAAACCGACAATACCGGCGAACGTGGGTTCGCCGATAATCAGCCCGCGAATATCCTCCGTCTCCATCAGCGCCGTTACCGCGTCTTTCAGCGCCTGATTCGCTTTATCCGCATCCTCATGGCGATCCACGTCATAGTTGGCGACAACAGAGCCGATACCGCGCACAAAGTTGGCGAAAGTGGTGATCGAGGACCACGGGATAATATGGTATGCCCCGGTATCTTGCCGCACGCCGACGGAACGAATCGACATTCTTTCGACCGTCCCCGTCAGCGGGCCTATGGTGACTAAGTCGCCGGTATTCATCCCGTTTTCAAACTGAATAAAGACGCCGGTGATAATATCTTTCACCAGGGTTTGCGAACCGAAAGAGATAGCCAGACCTAACGCGCCCGCGCCAGCCAGCAATGGCGCGATATTGACGCCGATTTCCGATAACACGATCATGATGGTTATGGTACTGATAATCACTGCCAGCGCATTGCGGAACAGCGTCAGCAGCGTGCGCGTGCGGGCGCTGGGTAGCGGGCGGCCATGAATATCGGAGGCCAGACGATTCTCAATCAGACTGGCGAGGATCGTCCATCCCACGGCGGAGAAGAATAAGATTAACGCGATACGGATAAGGATATCGACCATCTTTTCCCCCGCGCCATAATGTAGCCAGTGCCAGAAATCGAATAGCCCCCAGGCGTTGAGCAACAGCATAACGGCGACGCAGACGGTCAAAAAGCGTGCGACTTTTAGCGCTGAGGAGAGCCAGCCGTTAAGCCGCTTTTGTAATTCCGGGTAGTTGCGCTGCGTATGGGGCGACAGGGTGATGGTTTTCGCTATCCAGCGGGTAAACATACCGGAGATAAACGCCGCGATGCCAATAATCGCCAGACTGCGCACGGTCGCGCCCATCATAAACTTCAGGCTATTGCCTGGGTCGAATAACGAGAAGAAAAACAGCACGATAAAGTAAGCGCTGGCCAGCCAGTGCCACACCAGCGCAAAGGCGCGGATAAACAGGCTAAAAAAGGCTAATGATCGTTCCGCCAGACTTAATAAATGTTGCGTAATCTCCGCTTTGTTTTTAAAGATCAGGTACAGCGCCCAGATGGTGATGCAGAGCATGATCGCCACATTAGCCATCGCGCCAACCTGAACATTCACCTGGTTGGAAATAATCGGAACGGCAACAATCAGCCCGTAGCCAATCAAGCTGCTAAGGGAACTCATACGGCGATTCCAGTAACGCGCTGTCGCATCCTGAATCGCGAATGGGCGTAACTCCGGTACATTAGGGCAAAAAATAAGCCGCAGAATCGCTTTAAAGAACTCTATTAGCGCGAAGGCATTCAGGAACAGGCTTTGCTGAAAAGCGATAGTTCGACTTCCCGCATGGAAATTATCACTGAGCATCTGACCGATAAATAAGGTGAGCGCCAGTAGCAGGAGGTCGATAATAAACGCGCCGACGATCATCGCCGGGAGCTGTAACCAGTTGCTGCGTTCACGGTTTTTCTTGCGTGCCCACAGGCCCATTTTTCGATATAACGGCAGGGCGCAAAGCCGTATCACGCTATAAAAACCAAATACCGCGACGGCCAGAAATAAAAAGTGGGTTAACGCGTTGGTGAAGGTTTGCGAGTTAAACGGCTTGTGCGGCGCATCGGTGATGTTGCGATAAAGCTGGGCGAAACGGGTAGCGAAAGCATCGCCGTACTGACGGGTAACGGTGGTGACGTTCTCCAGTACCGTTTTCTCATCTTTGGCCGCAGGCGGCGCAAGCGCTGGCGCTGGCTCGGTCGGCGGCGTGGTTGAGGCTTCGCGGAGTTGCGCTATCAATTCGTTACGTGAAGCCTCGTTCTCCAGTACGTCAGCCAGGGCCGCATAGGCCGCTTTTTTTTGTTCAGGACTAGGCTCTGGCGCTGCTTGCTGGCTGGTTGATGTCCCCGTGGTCACGCCGGGTATGGCGACCGCATGGGCAGGTGCGCCCAGTAGACAAAAAAGGATGAACAGGGTCCACCGCATAACTCCTCCAGTGAGAAAAGAGACGCAAAACACTAAGTATAGATGGCGCAGGGGAGGGAAAATGAAATGGGACTATTCCATGATGCCCTTCCTGCCGCAGGGCTGGAAGGGCGATATCTCAGGAGACGTGCTGTAAAAATTCCTGTAAACGTGGGCTTGGCGGGTTTTCGATCAACGCCTGCGGACTGCCATCTTCGGCAATACGGCCTTTATCGATAAAAATCAGCCGTGAGGCGACTTTTTCGGCAAAGCCGATTTCGTGAGTGACAATGACCATGGTCATGCCTTCTTCCGCCAGATCCTGCATGACTTTCAGCACTTCATGGCGCAGTTCAGGGTCCAGAGCGGAGGTTGGCTCGTCAAAGAGCATCATTTTCGGCTTCACTGCCAGCGCTCGGGCAATGGCGACGCGCTGTTGTTGACCTCCGGAAAGCTCGGAGGGGTAGTGGTGCGCCCGTTCCGCCAGTCCAACTTTCGCTAACAGAGCTTTCGCCTGTTTTTCCGCTTCTTCTTTCTTTACGCCGCGCACGCGCAGAGGACCGAACATCACGTTTTCGAGCGCGGTCAGATGCGGGAACAGATAAAACTGTTGAAACACCATGCCGGCTTCCTGGCGAATCAGCCGTTCGTCTACTTTAGGATCGTTGACTTTCAGACCATCGACAATCAGATCGCCGGAGGTGATCTCTTCCAGTTTATTGATACAGCGTAATAACGTGGATTTACCCGAACCGGAAGGGCCGATAATCACAACCACTTCGCCCTGACGGATGTTTAAATCAATGTTATGTAGCACCTGGGTGGGGCCAAAGTGCTTGGAGACGTTTTTAAATTCAATCACAGGATTTTCATCCTTCTTTCAAGACGACGCAAAATAAAGCTCAGCACCAGCGTAATGATCAAATAGAAGACGGCCACGGCGCTCCAGATTTCCAGGGCGCGAAAGTTACCGGCAATAATTTCCTGGCCCTGACGGGTCAGCTCGGCTACGCCGATAACAATAAACAACGAGGTGTCTTTGATGCTAATGATCCACTGGTTGCCCAGCGGCGGCAGCATACGGCGCAGAGCAAGCGGTAAAATAACATGGCGGATGGTTTCCCGGCGAGAAAGGCCCAGCGCCAGACCCGCTTCGCGAAAACCTTTGTGAATGGATAATACTGCGCCACGAGTAATTTCCGCGATATAAGCGCCGGAGTTAATCATAATTGTCACGACCGCTGCGCTGAATGGATCAATACGCAAATCATTAAATGCCATCGGCAGGGCAAAGTAGATAAACATGACCTGGACAACGATGGGCGTGCCGCGAATAATTTCAATGAAAACCAGGGCGATGTGGTTGGCGAACCAGCCGCCAAACGTACGGGCAAAACCTGCCGCCAGTCCAATAACCAGGCCGCCAGCCAGACCGAGGACCGAGATCCACAGAGTCATTTTAGCGCCCTCAAGCAAAAGCGGAATGGCGGGCCAGATGGCGCTCCAGTCAAACTGCATATGTCGTTCCTGTTACCGTGGTGTAAATAGTCAAATGCTCTATCCGGCGCGGAAATGGCGTGAAAGTGTCTTATCCGTCACGGAAAAGAGCTGTAGGCCCGGTGAGCGTCCTCACTACCGGGCCACAAGCCAACATCAGGTCGTTTTATTTAGGTTCTGTACCGAACCATTTTTTGTAGATTTCGTTATAGGTGCCATTCTCACGCAGCGTTTTCAGCGCGCCGTTGACTTTCTCGCGCAGTTCATCGCTGCCTTTCGGGAAGGCAACTCCGTATTGCTGTGCTTCCAGCGATTCGCCTACCGCCTTGAACTGGCCGTTGCCTGCGGTTTTGATAAAGTACAGGATGTTCGGCGTATCGTGCAGAACAGCGTCTGCGCGGTTGGTGCCTAATTCCATGTACGCGTTATCAATGTTCGGGAACTGACGCAGGTCTTTGGTTTTGATATTCGCTTTCGCGTAATCCACCGACCCGGTTCCGCTCTTCACGGCAACGACTTTGCCATCGAGGTCTTTAACGCTTTTAATGTCGTTATTGTTGGCTTTCACCATCACGAGCAGACCGCTTTTGTAATAGCCATCGGAAAAGTCGATCGCTTTTTTACGTTCGTCCGTAATCGTAATACCCGCCAGCGCCAGATCGATATTTTTGGTTTGTAATGCCGGAATAATGCCGCTGAAATCCATCGGTTTCAGGGTGTAGTCCAGCTTCAATTCTTTCGCGATAGCGTCCCACAGATCAACATCAAAACCGACGTATTTGTCGCCCTGTTTAAATTCAAACGGAACGAACGCCGTATCGGTTGCCACAACGAGTTTCTTATCCGCGGCGTGCGAAGACACCGCAAAAGCCAGGGTAAGTGCAGCCAGTGAAACTTTTAATAGAGACTTCATAGCATTTCCTTTTCTATCCACGGGGCGATCCCCTGCGAGAACATGTAGCGTAATGAAAAAATCATGCCAATTATGTAACTCATTGTTTTAACAGAAGCGTCAATCATTCCTGTGCACAATAAGTCGGGCAAAACCAGTATGCCGCACCGTTTTGGGGCACTGATTTAGTGCATGAATAACAAAGTAGAGATACAGGGTCTATTTAGCGTAAAAATTGTTGTTAAAACAATCTTTAATTAACGATTGTGTGATGTAATTATTACAAATAATTCACTTTTATCGGAGGGGAGTACAAGACGTGTGCACTATTTAAGTGCAAAACCCCTGTGCCAGGCAGGGGTATAGGGATGACTTATATACCTGTGTACATCAAGTTGCAGGTGCGTTCGCTTCAGTGACAGACGGAAGTCAGGCTTCTGCGGATTCGCTGCGTTTGTACCTTCCTGCAACTCGAAGTATTCAGGGTAGAGATAGATTTATTCGATGTTGGATTCGATAAACCACAGGAATTTATCGAGGTCGCGTGATGCGGCGGTAAAGATATCGGCAGTGTCTTCATCTTTGGCTTCACCGATAGCTTTGCGAACATCATTAGCGACAACAGCGTAGCGATCGGCCAGTTCTTTTAAGTGATCCTGCACGTTATGGATGTCGAGCGGATAGCTTTTCAGTGGAGTTTTGCTGTTGATAACTTGCGTGGTGCCTAACGCCACACCGCCAAGCTGTACGGCGCGCTCGGCCATAGTATCCAGATGATCGGTCAGTGCGGTACGGAAGCCATCCAGCATCTCATGAACGGCAATAAAGTTAGCACCGCGCATGTTCCAGTGGGCCTGTTTCGTGATCAGCGACAGGTCAATGAACTGGATCACCTGACGATTAAGCAACTCAACCGTCGCTTTTTTATCGCTCTCTGATACATCGTTACGGGTATAAAGCAGATTAGACGCTTTTGTTTTTACCAGTTTAGCGGTACTCATAATCTCATATCCTCTTGATGTTTGTGTCCCAGGTAATTAACGAAAATAAGTATAGCACCGGTTTTTAACTTTGCTTTTTTGAATTTACCTATCACTTTAATAGTACAGACAAGATTTAATATTTATTTTGATTATAAATCAATTGGTTAGGCAGGTTTGTTGTTTGGTGGGTAATAATTCTCATTTTAATGTAAAAAATGAGAAAAAATATGACAAAAAATGACGAAGTAATAGCGCGATAATAAAAGGTGAATAACGAGGTGATATTCTGCATGATTATGCACATCATGCAGAATAAGAAACTATTTTACGTCAACTTGTTTAATTTGCGGTTCGCGGCGAATCGTTAGGGTAGAACCCATTGAGGCGGCAATGATGGCGCACAGGGCCAGGATCTGTATGCCCGTAAGCGTTTCGCCCAGAAAAATCATCCCGGAAACGGCGGCCAGCGCGGGTTCCATGCTCATCAGCGTACCGAAGGTGCGGGTTGGCAGGCGCGTCAGCGCAATCATTTCCAGTGAATAAGGCAGTGCCGTAGAAAGCACAGCGACCGCTAACCCTAAGGGAAGAATCGACCAGTGCCATAGCGCGTCGCCAGCCTGAACTGCGCCAATCGGCACGAAAATGACGGCGGCAATCAGCGAGCCTACCGCCACCGTGGCCGGACCATGTTCCGCGCCTGCTCGCTGGCCGGTAAGAATATAGACAGCCCAACAGGCGCCAGCGCCGAGCGCCAACGCGGCCCCGGTAAGATCGACGTGAGACATATCTTGTCCTAATGGCAGCAGGAACCAGAGTCCAAGCACAGCCAGTACGACCCAAATAAAATCTACCGGCCGCCGGGATGAAAACAGCGCGACCGCCAGAGGACCGGTAAATTCCAGCGCGACCGCAATACCCAACGGCACCGTTTGAATCGACAGATAAAATAGATAGTTCATCCCGCCCAGCGACAGACCATAAAACAGTAAAGGCAGCCGCTGCTCTTTGGCAAAACGCAAACGCCAGGGTTTGAAAAAGGCGATAAGGATAAGCGTTCCCAACGCCAGACGAAGCGCCGTTACACCCGGCGCGCCGACAAGAGGAAATAACGATTTTGCCAGTGAAGCGCCACTCTGAATAGAGGACATGGCAATGAGCAAAACCAAAATGGGCAACCAGACTGGTAGTTTACGTGTTGACCCCGGCATCCTTTCTCCTGTCAAAAAATGTCAGTACGAGTAAAGGTGGCAGTGTAATGGAAATTCCCCGCGGCGGTTGAGGATTTGTTGAAAAAAAATTTCCAGGATTCCATAAAATGAACTTAAATTGATGGATAAATAGACTGTTAGTTTAGGAATAATCTGGATGAATGTATCGCGCCGCACGCGCATTATTGGTGCAATAAGCCGGAAAAGTGATGTTAATTGAATAAGATAGCGCGATATGGAAACGTTCTGTTACATGAAAGGCGCCCTTAGACACCGTGAATCGCAAAGAGTTTCCCATTAATTTTTGATATATTTAAAACTTAGGACTTACTTGAAGCACATTTGAGGTGGTTATGAAAAAAATTGCATGTCTTTCAGCACTGACCGCTGTTCTGGCTTTTTCCGCAGGTACTGCAGTAGCTGCTACTTCTACCGTTACCGGTGGTTACGCTCAGAGCGACGCGCAGGGCGTAGCGAATAAAATGAGCGGTTTCAACCTGAAGTATCGTTACGAGCAGGACGACAACCCGCTGGGCGTAATCGGTTCCTTCACCTACACCGAAAAAGATCGTACTAACGGTGCAGGCGATTACAACAAAGGTCAGTACTACGGCATCACTGCCGGCCCGGCTTACCGTCTGAACGATTGGGCAAGCATCTACGGTGTAGTCGGTGTGGGTTACGGTAAATTCCAGACGACCGATTACCCAACCTACAAACATGACACCAGCGATTATGGCTTCTCCTATGGCGCTGGTCTGCAATTCAACCCGATGGAAAATGTTGCTCTGGACTTCTCTTACGAGCAGAGCCGTATTCGTAGCGTTGACGTTGGCACCTGGATTGCTGGCGTAGGTTACCGCTTCTAATCACGTCGGTGAAAATGAAAAATCCGCCTTTCGGGGCGGATTTTTTTTGTCTATGGAAAACCCCCAGCTAGGCTGGGGGTTCCGGAAAGCTTTCAGCTTTAAGCCAGTTATTAAAACCCCTTTTGATTTGTTAAAACATCTTGCGGTCTGGCAACTGCAAAAGTTCAACAAGAAATCAAAAGGGGGTCCCAATGGGGGACGAAAAGAGCTTAGCGCACACCCGATGGAACTGTAAATATCACATAGTTTTCGCGCCCAAATACCGAAGACAAGCGTTCTATGGAGAGAAGCGTAGGGCAGTAGGCAGCATATTAAGAAAATTGTGTGAATGGAAAAACGTACGAATCCTGGAAGCGGAATGTTGTGCAGATCATATTCACATGCTTCTGGAGATCCCGCCGAAGATGAGTGTGTCGAGCTTCATGGGATATCTGAAGGGTAAAAGTAGTCTGATGCTTTACGAGCAGTTTGGGGATCTAAAATTCAAATACAGGAACAGGGAGTTCTGGTGCAGAGGGTACTATGTCGATACGGTGGGTAAGAACACGGCGAAGATACGGGAATACATAAAGCACCAGCTTGAAGAGGATAAAATGGGTGAGCAATTATCGATCCCTTATCCGGGCAGCCCGTTTACGGGCCGTAAGTAACGAAGTTTGATGCAAATGTCAGATCGTATGCGCCTGTTAGGGCGCGGCTGGTAAGAGAGCCTTACAGGCGCATCTGAAAAACCTCCGGCTATGCCGGAGGATATTTATTGCCTGAAACGTGCATTATTTTAGTGAAAAAATATCGCTGCCCAGATGGTTATAGTCCACTTTCTGTAATTTGAAATTGGTGATATAAACGGGCCCGGCTTTCTGTTCCGAAATAAATCGATAGCGATTTTTGATCTCTTTAGCGCTAATTCCTGTCCATTGCGAGAAAAAACTCAGGAAATCGTTCGCGGAACGGCGAGCTTTAATGATCCGATGCTCTTTACTGTCGCTGGATAGCACCATAAACGGCACCTGGAAGTTTTGCTGGAATTTGTCGTCATGCGCCAGGTACTGTACCGCTTTGCCGCGCTCTTTAAACGCCAGCCCGTGATCGGAGAAATAGACGAGCGAAAAACTGTCGCCGCTATGACGAAGCTGAGTATAGAGCTGACGGAGCAAATCGTCGGTTTGCGTCATGGTGTATAAATAACAAGACGTCTCTTTCGACTGGACAAACGTCGCGTATTTTCCCTGAGTACGGTCGCAGGCCTGGGGATGCGATCCCATTAAATGCAACACAATCAACTGCGGTTGCGTGCGTTCTGTCGCCAATACCTGCGCCGTCATGGTTAACAGCGCGTCGTCGCGAGTATTTTTATCCGCTTCAAAATCGCCGTTTTTCAGGAAATGCGCTTCATCGGCGCGTTTGGCGATACTGGCGATGGCCGTGTCGTATTCGCCAATTTGCCCCTGATTGGAAAACCACCATGTCTGAAAACCGGCGCGGTTAGCCAGCGTGACGAAGTTATCCTGATACTGCGGTTTGTTATCCACCACGCGATTGAGCGTTAAACCAAGCGATTTTTGCGTTGAGCCGCTGGCGGCGATGTAATCCATAAAGAAGTCGCCATTCACATGGCTGGCGAAGGGGGTATTATCCCAGTGGCCGCCGAAAGCGCCCATGGCATCCCGTCGCGCGCTTTCACCAATCACCACGACATAGATGTGATATCTGGGTTTCACCGCAGTAACCGTCCAGCTATCTTTTATGCCGGATAGCTGCGCCATACGGTGCTGCTCTTCAATGACTTCGTTGTTATTGACGATAACGTCTTTGGCGAAGCGAAAAACCGGATAGCCGGTATCAATAACCTTAAAAACGCCGCCCCACGCCAGATTTTGTACCGGCGCGACGAAAAATGCCGCGACGCTAATCAGCAGGCACAGGCTGTCGAGGCTATTCCAGCGCGGCTTGACCTCTTCTTTTCGGCGGCGAAGCGCAATAATACCCAGCGCAAAAATAAAAAGTCCGGTCAGGTAGCTATACCACGGGAAGATGGTCAGGATTTCGCTCGACTCTTCCATATTGGTGGAGTGCAGCGCCAGCAGCGTATTAAAGTTCGGCGCGCCGTAAGCCTGGCCAAAGGGAAAATAGCAAGCAGCTACCAGCGAACAGATGCCGAGCAGCGCTTTTTGTCCGCGGGGCAGGTAGCGCCAGAGCAACAGCAACAGGCAGGTAAACGCCGCGGTATAAAGCAGGCTAAAGGGATAGCCGAGCGCGAGGTTAATCAGCAGCGACTGTAAAAAGTAGAGGCCCGCCCACGGGCTTACCGCCCGACGACGGGCGAGAAGTGAATCGATAAGGGTTGAATTCATATGCCACTATTGCAAAAACGCCATGTGCTAACCCTGGCGCGAAGGGTCATTACCTGCCTGATTATGCGTAAAAAAGGTATTGGGTTTGCAACGGCGAGTCGCAAAATATTCAGGGCTGCCAGAAGATAGAGCGTGCGGGTAAGAAGGTCAACCGCCGGAAAGAAAATGTTTTGCGAAGAGAATAGCAAAACCACAAAAAAAACAGGGGAAATGGGCGCCATTTCCGTTGAGGATGCAAAATAAAGCGGCGTACCGCACCGCCGCGTTATTTCGTGGAAGGGTTATCCTGCTCCGGTTTGCCGTTGATCATATCGCACAACATAGAGAGCAGCATTAACCGGACTTTAAAGGGAGAGTGACTGAACACGCGTATACACCTCTTAAATTCGTTCATATAAACCTCCTGATGTTTCTATCCCATCGATCCGTGAGGGATGTCTGCATTACATACAGATATAGCACAGGCTATGTTTTATAGCTATTGCTAAAACGTTAATTTTTTGTGCCCAGACAACTCTGGTTTACAATGAGCGCTCTGTCAGCTGACGCGTTAACGCGTCACAGAAACGAGGAAGCAAAATGGGTCGTCGCGCAGGTACGCCAACAACAAAAAAAGTGACGCAATTGGTGAACGTAGAAGAACACGTTGAAGGATTTCGTCAGGTCAGAGAGGCGCATCGGCGTGAGTTGATAGACGACTACGTTGAGCTGATTTCCGATTTAATTATTGAGGTAGGGGAAGCGCGTCAGGTGGATATGGCGGCGCGGCTCGGCGTCTCCCAGCCGACTGTGGCCAAAATGCTTAAGCGCCTGGCATCGTTAGGATTTATTCAAATGATCCCCTGGCGCGGCGTTTTTCTGACGCCGGAAGGGGAGAAGCTGGCGCAGGAAAGCCGCGAGCGGCATCAAATTGTCGAAAATTTTTTACTGGTATTAGGCGTAAGCCCGGAAATCGCGCGTCGTGATGCGGAAGGGATGGAACACCATGTCAGCCAGGAGACATTAGATGCCTTTTTGGCCTTCACGCAACAGCATGGAACATCTGCAGAATGAATCTGGCCTTTTTACGGGCGCTGCGGCGTGACCGTTTTTTTCAGTTGTTGATCATTGTGGGGATGGCGTTAAGCCTGTTTGTTCCTTTTGCGCCCCGCGCCTGGCCTGGCGCGATTGACTGGCACACCATTATTACCCTCAGTGGGTTAATGTTGCTCACTAAAGGCGTTGAGCTGAGCGGCTATTTTGATGTGCTGGGACGCAAGATGACGCGCCGATTTCATACCGAGCGGCAACTGGCGATGTTCCTGGTGCTGGCTGCGGCGGTGCTGTCGACCTTTCTGACAAACGATGTCGCGCTGTTTATCGTTGTGCCGCTGACGATAACGTTGAAAAAACTGTGCGCGATTCCGGTCAACCGATTGATTATTTTTGAAGCGTTGGCGGTGAACGCTGGTTCGCTGCTGACGCCTGTCGGTAATCCGCAAAATATTCTGTTGTGGGGACGCTCCGGCTTAACCTTTGCTGAATTTAGCGGGCAAATGGCGCCGCTTGCCGTCATGATGATGCTGACGTTACTGCTCCTGTGCTGGTTTTGTTTTCCGGGTAGGGCGTTACAGTACCATACCGGTACGCGTTCGCCGCAGTGGCAGCCCCGTCTGGTGTGGAGTTGCCTGGGATTATATGTCGTTTTTCTTACCGCGCTGGAGCTCAGGCAAGAGTTATGGGGACTGGTGTTGGTGGCTGCTGGGTTTATTGTGCTGGCGCGCAGGGTGATAGTCAGCGTGGACTGGACGCTGCTGTTGGTATTTATGGCGATGTTTATTGATGTCCATCTACTAACGCAATTGCCGGCGTTGCAGGGCGTTTTCAACCAGGTTGGCGCACTGTCTCACTTGGGACTTTGGCTAACCGCTATCGGCTTGTCTCAGGTTATCAGTAATGTGCCCAGTACCATTCTCCTGCTGAACTATGTACCGGCCTCGACGCTGCTGGCGTGGGCGGTGAATATCGGCGGGTTTGGTCTGCTGCCGGGGTCGCTGGCAAATCTTATTGCTTTACGGATGGCGAACGATTGCCGAATCTGGTGGCGGTTTCATTTCTATTCGCTGCCGATGCTGGCATGGGCGGCGCTGGTGGGATATGGATTATTGCAACTGATGCCGTAAGAGAAGCCCGATAGTATCTATCGGGCTTCGCAGGCAGAGTCTGTCAGTTCAGACGAACCGGCATCCCGGAACGATCCTGAACCGCCTGTTGTACGACGGTCTGATCAACGTCAGGCTCGTTGGTGACGGCCAGGATGCTCTTATTAAGCGTGATCGGCACCGCTTCCTTACCTTCAAACTGCGCTTCCGTCGTTGACAGCGGGTTATGCACCTCAATGTAACGGCTACCGTCCGGCTCGGTGGTGGCTTTTACCGGTTCATCGATAAACTGCACGCGGGTACCGACCGGCACATTTTCAAACAGGAATTTGATATCGTCGTTGCGCAGACGTACGCAGCCGTGGCTCACGCGAAGCCCGATGCCGAAGTTGGCGTTGGTGCCGTGAATAGCATACAGGCGACCAATGTACAGCGCGTACAGGCCCATCGGGTTATCCGGGCCCGCAGGCACGACGGCAGGCAGCGGCTCGCCGGCGGCGCGATATTCAGCGTGCATTTTTGCCGTAGGCGTCCAGGTCGGACCCGCTTTTTTACGTTCAACTTTGGTCGTCCAGTTGATAGGCGTGTCTTTACCTAACTGACCGATCCCAATCGGCAGGACGATAACGGTGTTTGTGCCTTTCGGGTAGTAATAGAGGCGCATTTCCGCGCTATTGATGATAATGCCTTCGTGTACGGTATCCGGCAGGATCAGCTGCTGCGGGATATTCAGCACGGTACCGCCCTTCGGCAGGAAGGTATCCACGCCCGGGTTGGCTTCCAGCATGTTGGACAGCCCCATCTGATACTCCGCGGCAAAATACTCCAGCGGCTGGGTATTGCCCTCCGGAACGGTGATGACCTGATTTTGCCCAATTAAACGGCTACCATCGGTAGGCAGCGGGTAAGTGACTGCTGAGGCTGTTTTACAAAAACCAACTACAGCGAAAGCCGCCGCGAAAAGCGTTGTTAATTTCATATTCATGTTATGCGAGATTCTGTGCCAAGCAGGCTAGTAGGTTGAGAATTCTGTCATGTTGGGAGCGCATTATAGGTGCATTCCAGTAAACAGGGAATTCAGATGTGTACGAAATCACGTTTTTTTCCCTTACGGTTCAGTGTAGCCCTTTGTACAGGGCGCGATCTTATTTCAGACTTGTGGCATAATAAGCGGTTTGTCACATCTTTTTTCAGGATAAGCCTGTGTTAGTTTCCAGCAACGTTACCATGCAGTTCGGCAGTAAGCCGCTGTTCGAAAACATTTCCGTCAAATTTGGCGGCGGCAACCGTTACGGCCTGATTGGCGCCAACGGTAGCGGAAAGTCCACTTTTATGAAAATCCTCGGCGGCGACCTGGAGCCGACGCTGGGCAATGTTTCCCTCGATCCGAATGAGCGCATCGGTAAGCTGCGTCAGGACCAGTTCGCTTTTGAAACATTCACCGTACTTGATACTGTCATTATGGGGCATGGCGAACTGTGGGAAGTCAAGCAGGAGCGCGACCGTATCTACGCCTTGCCGGAAATGAGCGAAGAAGACGGCTATAAAGTCGCCGATCTGGAAGTAAAATACGGCGAGATGGACGGTTATTCCGCTGAGGCGCGCGCGGGCGAACTGCTGTTGGGGGTGGGCATCCCGCTGGAGCAGCATTACGGTCTGATGAGTGAAGTCGCGCCAGGCTGGAAATTGCGTGTGCTGCTGGCGCAGGCGTTATTCTCTAATCCGGACATCCTGTTGCTCGACGAACCGACCAACAACCTGGATATTGATACTATCCGTTGGCTGGAGCAGGTGCTGAACGAGCGCGATAGCACGATGATCATCATTTCGCACGACCGTCACTTCCTGAACATGGTTTGTACGCATATGGCGGATCTGGATTACGGCGACTTGCGCGTCTATCCGGGTAACTATGATGAGTATATGACGGCGGCGACTCAGGCACGTGAACGTCTGTTGGCCGATAATGCGAAGAAAAAAGCGCAAATTGCCGAGCTGCAATCTTTTGTTAGCCGTTTTAGCGCCAATGCCTCTAAATCGCGTCAGGCAACGTCGCGCGCGCGGCAGATCGATAAAATCAAGCTGGCAGAGGTGAAAGCCTCCAGCCGTCAGAACCCGTTCATCCGTTTTGAGCAGGATAAAAAACTGTTCCGTAACGCTCTGGAAGTGGAAGCGTTGACGAAAGGTTTTGATAACGGTCCGCTGTTTAAAAATGTCAATTTGCTGCTCGAAGTCGGCGAGAAGCTGGCGGTACTCGGCACCAATGGCGTGGGTAAATCTACGCTGCTGAAGACGCTGGTTGGCGATCTGGACGCCGATCACGGCACCGTTAAATGGTCGGAAAACGCGCGTATTGGTTACTACGCGCAGGACCACGAATATGAATTCGAAAATGACCTGACGGTGTTTGAATGGATGAGTCAGTGGAAGCAGGAAGGCGACGACGAGCAGGCAGTGCGCAGTATTCTGGGCCGCCTGTTATTTAGCCAGGATGATATCAAAAAGCCTGCGAAAGTCCTTTCCGGTGGCGAGAAGGGCCGTATGCTGTTCGGCAAGCTGATGATGCAAAAGCCGAATATCCTGATTATGGACGAACCGACTAACCACCTGGATATGGAGTCGATCGAATCGCTGAATATGGCGCTGGAGCTGTATCAGGGCACGCTGATCTTTGTTTCGCACGACCGTGAGTTCGTCAGCTCGCTGGCAACCCGCGTCATTGAAATTACGCCGGAGCGCGTGGTGGACTTCAGCGGCAACTACGACGATTATTTGCGTAGTAAAGGGATTGAAAGCTAAACACTGACGCCCGGTGGCGCTGCGCTTACCGGGCCTACGTATCCTGGCGCGTAGGTCCGGTAAGACGGGTGCGCCCAGGCAAAGGGCACACCGCAGGTGAGCGGGAAGGGCGGTACGACCGTCAAACGTCCATACCTAATGCCCGCTTGCCGTGAATATTCAGATCGCGCAGCGTGAAGCGCCCTTCCCAGGTGGTTTCATAGTCCTCGCGCGGGAAATCGCCCGGTGATGCGCCTGTCTCCAGCGCCGCTTTCACCTTACGCGCATAGGCCAGATTCTTCTCACACATTGGCGCGGCAGGAATGTACATCACATTGCCCCAGCCCTGCTGATTTTCGACGGGGGCGACGGAGTGGATGACATCGCAATGCCACCACACGGAATCCCCGGCTTCCAGCGGCGGAATGCTGGTTAACGCCGCCATCAGTAAAGGATGCCACTGTTCAGAAACCGGCAGCACCCGGCCCGGCGCGACGCCGCATAATTCATCTTCCGGGACATCATCCAGCAGCGGGCGCAGCAGAATATACGCCATCGCCTCCGGGATAGGGACGACATGAAGCAACCCCTGACCGGGCAGCATATCGGAGAGCGCGGTCCAGCCCTGGAAGGTGCGAAATACCGAGCATTTGGTGGTGTTATCCACCGTATACTCTTCAACTTCGGTACGGTGTGCCGCATTCCACGGATCGTACTGCTCGACGTTGCCGTTAAACACGCTGGCGAATACCCGCTGATAGGCTGGCAGCAGCCAGCGCTCCAGCGCACCGGAGTCGGTATGCGCCCCCAGTCCTTTGGATGTGGTGCTCGGCGGGCGGCGGCGGATGCGATCCGGGTAAATGATGCTGATATCCGGATTAAACCATCGCTTGCCGTCGTGCTCTACCTGCCATAGACGGTTGAGGAACGACTGCGCCAGCGCCATCTCTTCACTTTGGCGGGCCTGCATTTGCGCCTGCGACCAGTAGACAGGATAGATTTCAGGCCGGGAGGCGCTCAGCGTACCGAAAAAATTATCCCCCGGTCCTTTATACACCTCGTCAAAATGGTTCTTGTCCAGATAGTCGAGCATCGACTGGTCCCATGCCAGCGCCTGTTCGCGTGGAAAATGACCTTTAATCACCGCGCACCCGCGGCGCTTAACCTCGGCGCGGGTGGCATCGCTAATGTTGCCCATCGCCAGTTCGCTAAAAGGGATAATTGGCCATACCGGCTGCCCCTGCGCCTTCAGATCGTTAATTTCCGCCACCCGGGCTGCTATGGTGGCGCTCAAACGGTCGAACACCGCCTGTACGTCGCCGATTTGCGCGCGTAGCGCCTGCTTCATCTGACGAATGGCCGCTTTTGGGTCGGCGGGCAGCGTTTCGTGGGTAAAAGGAGTCGTCATATCAACCTCATCATCTTTCGTTCGAAAGTAAAATTAGTTACATCTGATAATTTAAGTTAAAATAAGGTTAATGCAAGTTTAAAATATTGCAGGAGCGCACAAGGAGAGAAGCGAGAGGAAAACGTAAGGTGGCCAGGACGCCTTAATGTCTTATGCGGCTATTCCTTTCGTTCAGCCACTTTTCATTCGAAATAAATTTGTGGTTCTGCTCACATTGTTATTAAAATGTTTCTGGTCGCAGTTACAGCCAGGAGCTTAAGTATGACCGTTAACGTTGTCGTTACAGATATGGACGGCACTTTTCTCGACGATGCCAAGCAGTACGATCGTGTACGCTTCATGGCGCAATACCAGGAACTGAAAAAACGTAATATCGAATTTGTGGTCGCCAGCGGTAATCAGTACTACCAGTTGATCTCCTTCTTCCCCGAGCTGAAAGACGAAATTTCCTTTGTCGCAGAAAATGGCGCGCTGGTGTATGAACATGGCAAGCAGTTGTTTCACGGGGAGCTAACCCGGCATGAATCGCGGATTGTGATTGGCGAACTGCTGAAGGATAAGCAGCTTAACTTCGTCGCCTGCGGTCTGAAAAGCGCTTATGTCAGCAAAAACGCTCCCGAGACTTTCGTGGCGCTGATGGCCAAACATTATCACCGCCTGCAGCCGGTAAACGATTATCACGACATTGACGATATCCTGTTTAAGTTCTCCCTGAATTTGCCCGATGAACAAATTCCGCTGGTTATCGACAAACTGCACGTATCTCTGGATGGCATCATGAAGCCCGTCACCAGCGGCTTCGGTTTTATCGACCTGATTATCCCGGGACTGCATAAAGCGAATGGCATCAGTCGTCTGTTAAAGCGCTGGAACAGGTCGCCACAGAATGTCGTCGCCATTGGCGACAGCGGTAATGATGCGGAAATGTTGAAAATGGCGCATTACTCTTTTGCCATGGGCAATGCCGCAGACAATATCAAAGCGCTTTCACGCTATCACACTGATGATAATAACCATCAAGGCGCGCTCAACGTCATTCAGGCCGTGCTTGACGGCACCGATCCCTTCTGATTAACAGGCCTGCGTCGGCCTGTTAAACGTAGCGCCATCAGGCAGTTCGGACATATTGCCGATGGCGCCTGGGCAAATTACAGCATATGTTCGGTACGGGCGATGATATCGTCCTGCGCGTCCGGCGACAGCGCGGTGAAGAAGGCGGAGTAGCCTGCCACACGCACGACCAGATCGCGGTACTGGTCCGGATGTTTTTTCGCATCCAACAGCGTTTCGCGTGACACGATGTTGTACTGAATATGCCAGCCTTTATGCACCTCAAAGAACGTCCGTAGCAGAACCATCAGTTTCTGTTTGTCGGATTCGTTTTCCAGCGTCGTTGGGTTCAGTTTCTGATTGAGCAGCACGCCGCCGAGAATGGAACCGGTAGGTAATTTGCCTACGGAACCAATCACCGCCGTCGGGCCGAGATGATCCGTACCCGATGCAGGGCTTGCGCCTTCCGCCAGCGGCGTATGCGCTTTGCGACCATCCGGGGTAGCCATAGTCGCGGCGCCAAATGGCACGTTTGCTGAGATAGAGGACGTACCGGCGTAATAGTTGCCGCCCACAGGGCCACGACCATAGCGCGGGTTATGGTATTGCTTCAGCTCATCAATATAGGTCTGATAAGCGCGCGCCAGCAGGGTATCGACACTGTCATCGTCGTTACCGTACTTCGGCGCGCCGTTAATCAGACGCTGGCGCAGCTGCTCATGGGGCAGCCCGTCAAAGTCATCGGCCAGCGCGGCGGCAAGCTGCTGTTGACCGATAACGCCCTGTTCGAAGACCAGTTTTTTCACGGCGGCGAGGCTGTTGCCCAGGTTGGCGATACCGACCTGAAGACCGGATACCCAGTCATATTTAGCGCCGCCTTGCTTGATACTCTTCGCGCGTTCAATACAGTCGTCTACCAGCGCTGAGCACAGAATATCGTGGACGTTCTCTTCCAACATGGTGTCGACCACATACTCAATTTCGATCGATTTGCGCGTGTAGTAGCGAATTTGGGTATCCCAGGCGGCCATCACTTCGTCAAAATTGTTAAAGTTGCCTGCGGAGAGCGCCTTTTCCTGCGGCAGAAATACCTTGCCGCTGGTGGCGTCGCGACCGCCTTCCAGCGCCGCCAGCATGACGCGGGCGAAGTTAATAAAGCTCATGCCGGTGCAGCGATAACCCCATTTCCCGCCGACGGCGGTTTCGATACAGCCGATCGCCGCGTAATCGTAAGCGTCCTGTGGTTCGATCCCCAACTTGATAAATTCCGGGATGACGATTTCATCATTGTTAAACGCCGGCATCCCAAAGCCGCAGCGGATGACCTGGACGCAGGCGTCAAGGAAATCGTTACTCATTCCGGCGTGATAACGCACACTGAGGTTGGGCTGGGTAGAACGCAGACGTCCGCAGGACTCCAGAATGGCGTAAGACAGTGGATTCACTGCGTCCATTGGCTGACCGTTGATGAGATTCTGACCGCCAATGGTGACGTTTTGATACAGCGGGCTGCCCGCGGAGGCTTTAGAGTGCGAACCGGAGCGGATCTTGTTTACTTCCAGCAGTTTCAGCCAGCTGCTGTGCAGCAGTTCAATGGCGTGCTCACGATCCAGCGTCTGGTTTAGTTCGACATCGCGACGATAATAGGGGTAAAGATACTGGTCCATACGACCAAATGACACCGAGTGACCGTTAGACTCAATTTGTAGAATCAGTTGGATGAAGTAGCACAATTGCAGTGCTTGCCAGAAGGTCTGCGGCGGTTGGTGGGCGATCACCTCGCAGTTTTCGGCGATGGTAAGTAGCTCTTTACGACGGCTTTCACGGGACTCTTCGCCCGCCATCTGGCGCGCCAGCGCGGCAAAGCGCGTGATGTGCTGGCTTACCGCGTCCAGCACAATATCAATCGCCTTCAGGAACTGCTCGCCATGCAGATCTTCCCGCACGGTCAGGTTGATGCGTGAGCGGCGCTCGGCGACTTTATCGCGCAGGCCATCAAGCCCTTTTTCCAGCAGCAGCGGGAAGTTCACCGCCAGGTGCGCATCGCCGGAAGTCATATTGCCTTCGGCTTTGATAATGCCAGTCGCCAGAAGCCCTTTTTGTTCATCGGTAAACATGCCGTAGCAGCGATCCTGGACGGTTTGACCGCGCCACCACGGACAGACGTCGTGCAGAATACGTTTGTTTTCTTCACTTACGGAAAAACCTGCGCCGGGCCGGTCTGCCAGGTCGTCGATCTCTTTTTCAATCCACGAGACGGTATATTCCGGGAAAATCGGCGCGGCGCGGACTTCACTTGCCTGGTTGCCGACGATCAGTTCATCGTGTTTTATCCAGATAGTGCGTTCCGCCAGGTGATGGGCCAGCGCCAGCGCGCGGCGTACCGGAATCGGTTTATCCAGATGCTGCTGATACATTTCGGTATAATGCTGCGCGCGCTCGGTACAGACCGGCGGTTTCACGATATGTACCAGCGCGGTTTTGTGCGCCTTAATGCGGTCACTGAGCGTGTCCAGTTTCAGTTGGGTCATGATAATTATCCTCTTAGGGTCGCGGTTAAACCTTTTTGGCAGGCGTACTTCTGGGCAAAATCAAGTAACGCCGGCGCATCCAGTGGTTTATCCGGGGCATGATAGGGTTGACTGAGTAAGTGGTATTTATTGATGCCCAGCGTGTGGTAGGGCAGAAAATGAATTTCCCCGACGTGCAGTTCGTCGGCGGCAAAGTCGGTAATGGCTTTAATGGCCTCCTCATCGGCATTAAATCCCTGAATCAGCGGGACGCGAATCACCATTTTTTTGCCCGCGGCGGCGAGTTTCCTGAGATTTTCCAGCACCCGCGAGGCGCTGCCATCGGTCCACTGCTTAAACGGCCCGTCGGCGACATGTTTCAAATCAGCCAGAAACAGATCGATATAAGGCAGTGAGGGCGCAATGTATTTCCATGGAACATGCAGACAGGTCTCAACCGCTGTATGAATACCGGCGTCATGGCTGGCTTTAAACAGCTCTGCCGCCAGTTCCGGCTGCATAAACGGTTCGCCGCCGGAAAGCGTAAGACCGCCGCCGCTGCGATCGTAAAAAGGTTTATCGCGCAGTACCGTCGCCATGATCTCATCCACGCTTTTTATTTCGCCGCACACGGTTAACGCCTGTGTGGGGCAGCAATGCGCCAGGACTGAAAAATGGGCGTCGGTCAGTTTCTCGCGATGGATGAGCAGGCCGTTTAGCGCGCGCTCAATGACGTCCGGCGCGGCTTGCGCGCACAGGTCGCATCCTTCGAGACACAGCCGCGCGTCGTATAACAGATCCTGAGCGCGGGCGCGGCTTTCCGGGTTCTGGCACCAGCGACAGCCCAACGAACAGCCTTTGAGAAATACTACGGTACGGATACCGGGGCCATCGTGGGTAGAATAGCGCTGAATATTGAAGATCATAAACGGCCTCTCTTATTTCATATAAAGATTAAATTACTTTCGAGTGAAAGTTATCTTGATGTGCGTCAACGAATGGAGAGGTTCTGACAAAGAGGCGTTAAATGAGGTACAACATCACGGTTTGAGGTTGTGGTATGGCGTTTAAGATGATGCCGCGCTGCTTGAGCCGATCGTCAGTCGGAGCTTGGGTAAGCTGGCTTTGCGTCTGATGACAGTAATTATCTGTTGATACAGCACGGCCATAAACCGTGCTTCGGTATGTTTATCCGTAAAGTGGCTACTGTCCGCAGACTTCACAGCCGGGGTTGCGTATCAACTTCATTTCGCGGAACTGACAGGTCATCGCATCGTACATGACGATTTTTCCGCTAGCGGGCTGACCGTAATGCGCCAGCAGCTTAATGGCCTCCATTGCCTGTAGCGAACCGATCACGCCAATCAGTGGCGCCATCACCCCTGCCTCTACGCAGGTCAGAGCGTTTTCGCCAAACAGACGGCTCAGGCAGCGGTAACAGGGTTCGTTTTCCCGATACGTAAAGACGGTAACTTGTCCTTCCATACGAATTGCCGCGCCGGAGATTAGCGGCACTTTCGCGGTATAGCACCCGGCGTTAAGTTGATTACGTACGCTAACGTTATCAGTACAGTCCAGTACCAGCGAATGCCCGGCAATCAGGCTGGTCATAGCGTCGTCGTCCAGCCGCGCGTTAACGGGCGTAATGGTAATATGCGGGTTGATTCGCGCCAGCGCGTCGCGGGCGGACTCAACCTTTGGCTGCCCGACCGTGGCGTCGCTGTGCAAGGTTTGACGCTGGAGATTGGAAACGGAAACGGTATCAAAATCGAGTAGCGTCAGTTGCCCGACGCCAGCGCCGGCCAGATACTGCGTTGCCGCGCAGCCGAGTCCGCCCAGCCCGACCACTAATACCCGCGCATCTTTTAACGCTTCCTGCCCTTCAAAATCGAAGCCGCGCAGAATAATTTGTCGGTTATAGCGCAGCATCTCCTGGTCGCTAAGTTCCGCCATTACAGGCCTCCGAACAGAGCATTAAACGGCTCGACTTCCACCCATTCTCCCGGCTCAACATTGCCGCGTTCACGCTCCAGCACAATAAAGCAGTTGCCCAGACTAAACGAGCTGAAAATATGTGAACCCTGGTGTCCGGTGGTCGTGACCTCCAGTTCGCCGTTGGCGCTACGTTGCAGAATGCCGCGCTGGAAATCGAGACGCCCCGGCGTTTTCTTCAGGCGAGATGCTGTGCGTACACGCTGGCGCGGCGGCACTGCGCTTGCCGTGTTGCCGCCAAGCTTCGCCAGTAAGGGCTGAACCAGTTGATAAAAAGTGAGCGCCGCAGAGACTGGATTCCCCGGCAGGCCACAGAACCAGCTATTACTGAGCTTGCCGAAGGCAAACGGTTTGCCTGGCTTGATAGCCAGCTTCCAGAAGGCGATTTCGCCCAGCTCCTCAAGGATGGTTTTGGTATAGTCCGCTTCACCAACCGAGACGCCGCCGGAGCTTATCACTACATCGGCCTGGCTGTCGGCGTCGATAAATGCGGCGCGAAGCTTATCGGGATCGTCAGGAATAATGCCTAAATTGATCACTTCGCAGCCAAGCTGTTGCAGCATCAAATGTATAGTTAGACGGTTAGTGTCATAAATTTGTCCCGCCTCCAGCGGCTGGCCCGGAAGCTGGAGCTCGTCGCCGGTCGAGAACAGCGCTACGCGCACTTTACGTACAACCTGCGCATCGGCAATTCCCAGCGACGCCAGCACTGGCAGTTCGGCAGTAGTCAGGCGCGTACCGGCCGGAAAGACCACCGCATCCTGGCGAATATCCTCGCCGCGGCGGCGGATGTTTTGTCCGCAACGAACATCGGCGGTAAAACGCACGCCGTCATCGGTTTGTTCCGTCTGCTCTTGCATGACTACCGCCTCGCAACCTGCCGGTACCGGGGCGCCGGTCATAATGCGAATGCAGGTTCCCGCAGGCCACTCTCCCTGGTAGGGCTGACCGGCAAATGCTTTGCCGGCGACGGGCAGCGGCTTATCGGCGGACAAATCCGCCACACGTACCGCATAACCATCCATAGCTGAATTATCAAAGCCGGGGACATCAAGGGGAGATACGATATCGGTCGCCAGGATGCGGCCAAAGCAGTTCACCAGCGGCAACGTTTCTACGGCGGTGAGAGGGGTAATACGTGAAAGCATCTGGGTCAGCGCCGTTTCAAGCGGCATCAATCCGGCGGAAAATTTCATGAACATACTCCTGCGAGGCAAAATCGAATCCGGCTATTATGTCAGAAAACAGTGGCGGGCAGTATGCTACCTCGGTCTTAGAGACGGCCTTGCGCCTTTACATACCTTACGCATCTTTCTATATTCAAAAATCGAATGAATAACTCACAACAATTCTGATAGTTATAGTAAAAGTTGTGTGCCACCGTTAATGGACCCTAAAAATGAATAAAGCAGTGATTGCGATTCACGGCGGCGCAGGCGCGATTGCTCGCGCGCAAATGAGCCATGAGCAGGAGCTACGCTATATCCAGGCGCTGTCAGAGATTGTCGAAAGCGGGCAAAAGATGCTGGAAGCGGGTGACAGCGCGCTTGATGTAGTGACGGAAGCGGTGCGCCTGCTGGAAGCGTGTCCGCTCTTCAATGCGGGTATCGGCGCGGTCTATACCCGAGACGGAACTCATGAACTGGATGCCTGCGTGATGGACGGCAATACCCTGAAGGCCGGAGCCGTCGCGGGCGTGAGTCATGTTCGCCATCCTGTGCTCGCCGCCAGACTGGTGATGGAGCGCAGCCCGCATGTACTCATGGTGGGGGAAGGGGCGGAAAACTTTGCCTTTTCACAGGGGATGGCGCGCGTTTCGCCGGATATCTTTTCCACCCCGGCGCGTTACGAGCAATTGCTGGCGGCGCGTGCGGCGGGCGAAATGGCGCTCGATCACAGCGGCGCGCCGCTGGACGAAACGAAAAAAATGGGTACAGTCGGCGCGGTAGCGCGGGATAAATTCGGCAATCTGGCGGCGGCAACGTCTACCGGCGGGATGACCAATAAATTGCCCGGGCGCGTCGGCGACAGCCCGCTGGTCGGCGCTGGGTGTTATGCCAACAACGCCAGCGTCGCCGTTTCCTGTACCGGAACAGGAGAGGTCTTTATTCGTACGCTCGCGGCTTACGATATCGCCGCATTGATGGAATATGGCGGACTCAGCCTTGCCGACGCCTGCGAGCGCGTGGTGATGGCAAAATTACCGGCGCTGGGCGGCAGCGGTGGATTGATCGCCGTTGATCACGAAGGTAATGTCGCGTTGCCGTTTAACAGCGAAGGGATGTATCGCGCCTGGGGATATGCCGGGGATACGCCGACCACAGGAATTTACCGGGAATAAGGAGCCGCAGGTGCCGCACAGCGATGAACTGGATAGCCGCGATGTTCTGTCCGTCAGTGGCATGAATATCGCGTTTCACCACGAAGGGCAACAGGTAGACGCCGTGCGTAATGTGTCATTACGCCTGAAGCGTGGAGAGACTCTGGCGATTGTCGGCGAGTCGGGATCGGGAAAATCGGTGACGGCGCTGGCGTTAATGCGGCTGATTGAGCAGTCGGGCGCGAACGTGCGCTGCGGCGAAATGCTGTTGCGTCGGCGTAATCGCCAGGTGATTGAGTTGTCTGAGCAGAGTGACGCGCAGATGCGGCGTGTGCGCGGCGCGGATATCGCCATGATTTTCCAGGAGCCAATGACCTCGCTCAACCCGGTATTTACCGTTGGCGAGCAAATTGCCGAATCTATTCGTTTGCATCAGGGGGCCAGCCACGAAGAGGCGCTGGCGGAAGCGAAACGTATGCTCGATCAGGTACGGATCCCGGAGTCGCAGGCGATTTTATCGCGTTATCCGCATCAGCTTTCCGGCGGGATGCGCCAGCGAGTCATGATCGCGATGGCGCTATCCTGCCGTCCGGCGGTATTGATTGCCGATGAACCCACCACGGCGCTGGATGTCACTATCCAGGCGCAAATTCTGCAACTTATCAAAGTGTTGCAGCAAGAGATGTTGATGGGCGTGATTTTTATCACCCACGACATGGGCGTCGTGGCGGATATTGCCGATCGCGTGCTGGTGATGTATCAGGGCGAGGCCGTGGAAACCGGCAGCGTAGAGCAGATTTTCCATGCGCCGACGCATCCTTATACCCAAACGTTACTGGCCGCCGTCCCTCAGCTTGGCGCGATGCGCGGCCACTCGCTGCCACGCCGTTTCCCGTTGATTTCCGCTGACGAACCAGCCCTTTATGAATCGCAGATTGAGCAAGACACGGTGGTGGAAGGCGAGCCTATTCTCCAGGTTCGGGGGCTGGTGACGCGATTCCCGCTGCGTAGCGGTCTCTTTAACCGCGTTACGCGTGAAGTTCATGCCGTTGAGAATATCAGTTTCGATCTCTGGCCCGGCGAAACGCTATCGCTGGTGGGCGAGTCCGGTAGCGGAAAATCGACGACCGGACGCGCGCTGCTGCGGTTGGTTGAATCCCGGCAGGGGGAGATTATCTTTAACGGCCAGCGCATTGACACGTTGTCTGCGGGTAAACTCCAGCCGTTGCGCCGCGATATTCAATGTATTTTCCAAGACCCTTACGCCTCGCTCGACCCGCGCCAGACCGTGGGGTATTCCATTATGGAACCTTTACGGATTCATGGCCTGGGGCAGGGGGACGCTGCGGCAAAGCGCGTGGCCTGGTTGCTTGAGCGTGTCGGATTACGTCCTGAACATGCCTGGCGTTATCCGCACGAGTTTTCCGGCGGTCAACGTCAGCGCATCTGCATAGCTCGCGCGCTGGCATTGAATCCTAAAGTGATTATTGCCGATGAGGCGGTCTCCGCGCTGGATGTTTCCGTTCGCGGACAGATCATTAATTTACTGCTCGATTTACAACGGGAAATGGGGATCGCCTACCTGTTTATTTCGCATGATATGGCGGTCGTGGAGCGAATTAGCCATCGCGTGGCGGTGATGTATCTTGGTCAAATTGTTGAGATGGGGCCGCGGCGCGCCGTTTTTGAAAATCCGCAGCATCCTTATACGCGTAAATTGATGGCGGCGGTGCCGGTTGCCGATCCCTCCAGACACCGGCCGCGACGCGTTCTGCTATCAGATGATATACCCAGCAATATTCATAAACGTGGCGAAGAGACGCCCGCCGTTTCATTACAGTTGGTCGGGCCGGGACATTATGTTGCGCGGCCGCTGCAGGATAATGCGCTCTCGCGCTTATAACATTCAGACAGGCAGGGTTTCAGGAGAATAACATGACGCAATTTATTACGCATAAATGGCTGGCGGCGCTGGGACTGGCCTCATCCATTGCGGCTTTTCCGGCCCTGGCGGCCAAAGATGTGGTGGTGGCGGTAGGGTCTAATTTCACCACGCTCGATCCGTATGACGCCAACGATACACTCTCGCAGGCGGTGGCGAAGTCATTTTATCAGGGGCTGTTTGGCCTGGATAAAGACATGAAGGTAAAAAACGTCCTGGCGAAAGGCTATACCGTTTCTGATGACGGTCTGACCTACACCATTACCCTACGACGGGGGGTGAAATTTCAGGACGGCGCGGATTTTAATGCGGCGGCGGTAAAAGCGAATCTCGATCGCGCCAGCAATCCGGATAACCACCTCAAGCGTTATAACCTGTATAAAAATATCGCAAAAACGGAAGTCGTCGATCCGGCAACGGTAAAAATTACCCTGAAACAGCCGTTCTCCGCTTTCATTAATATTCTGGCGCACCCGGCGACGGCGATGATCTCGCCGCAAGCGTTGGAAAAATATGGCAAGGATATTGGTTTTCATCCGGTCGGCACTGGTCCATATCAGCTTGAAACCTGGAATCAGACCGACTTTGTCAAAGTGAAAAAGTTCGCCGGTTACTGGCAGCAGGGCTTACCCAAGCTGGATTCTATTACCTGGCGTCCGGTTACTGACAACAATACCCGCGCGGCGATGCTGCAAACCGGCGAAGCGCAATTTGCTTTTCCTATCCCTTATGAGCAGGCCGCGTTACTGGCGAAAAATAAAAACCTCGAACTGGTCGCCAGCCCGTCCATTATGCAGCGTTATATCAGTATGAATGTGACGCAGAAGCCGTTTGATAATCCTAAGGTGCGTGAGGCGTTGAATTACGCTATCAATCGTCAGGCGCTGGTTAAAGTGGCGTTTGCCGGATACGCCACGCCGGCGACGGGCGTGGTGCCGCCGTCGATAGCCTATGCGCAAAGCTATCAGCCGTGGCCCTATGATCCGGCTAAAGCGCGCGAACTGTTGAAAGAGGCGGGGTATCCAGACGGTTTTAGTACCACGCTGTGGTCATCGCATAACCATAGCACCGCGCAAAAAGTGTTGCAGTTTACCCAACAGCAACTGGCGCAGATTGGCATTAAAGCCCGGATAACCGCGATGGACGCTGGCCAGCGCGCTGCGGAAGTTGAGGGCAAAGGGCAAAAGGAGAGCGGCGTGCGAATGTTCTATACCGGCTGGTCGGCGTCGACGGGCGAAGCTGACTGGGCGTTATCGCCGCTCTTCGCATCACAAAACTGGCCGCCGACGCAGTTTAATACCGCTTTTTACAGCAACAAGCAGGTCGACAGTGATTTGGCGGCGGCTTTAAAGACCAACGATCCGCAGGAGAAAACACGATTGTACAAAGAGGCGCAGGATATTATCTGGAAAGAGTCGCCCTGGATACCGTTGGTGGTGGAGAAATTGGTTTCTGCGCACAGTAAAAATTTGACCGGTTTCTGGATTATGCCGGATACCGGTTTCAGCTTTGACGATGCGGATTTGAAGTAAGTAATGCGATGGGGCTGGATGGCGCGCGCGTTGTCCGCCATCCGGTAAAAGGTTCGTGTGATGCTTAACTATGTTCTCAAGCGCCTGCTGGGATTAATTCCTACGCTGTTGATTGTGGCAGTGCTGGTGTTTTTATTTGTTCATTTGTTGCCCGGCGACCCGGCGCGGCTGATAGCCGGACCGGAAGCCGACGCGCAGGTGATCGCGCTGGTTCGTCAGCAGCTGGGACTTGATCAGCCGCTTCATGTCCAGTTTTGGCGTTACATCACCCATGTTTTACAAGGCGATTTCGGGACGTCAATGGTTTCCCGCCGCCCGGTTTCTGAGGAGATCGCCAGCCGCTTTTTGCCGACGCTGTGGCTGACGATAACCAGTATGATATGGGCGGTGCTGTTTGGCATGGCGATCGGCATCGCCGCCGCCGTGTGGCGTAATCGCTGGCCTGACCGGTTAGGAATGACGCTTGCCGTGACCGGCATTTCTTTTCCGGCTTTTGCGCTGGGAATGTTGTTAATGCAGATTTTTTCCGTGGATCTGGGCTGGCTACCGACCGTGGGGGCGGATAGCTGGCAACATTATATTTTACCCTCCCTGACGCTTGGCGCGGCGGTGGCATCCGTCATGGCGCGTTTTACGCGCTCCTCGTTTGTCGATGTCCTGAGCGAGGATTACATGAGGACCGCGCGGGCGAAAGGCGTCAGTGAAACGTGGGTGGTGTTAAAACATGGCCTGCGCAATGCAATGATCCCGGTCGTCACCATGATGGGACTGCAATTTGGCTTTTTGCTTGGCGGCTCGATCGTCGTTGAAAAAGTGTTTAACTGGCCGGGGCTTGGGCGATTACTGGTCGACTCCGTCGACATGCGCGACTACCCCGTGATTCAGGCAGAAGTGCTGCTGTTTTCTCTGGAATTTATTCTTATCAACTTAGTGGTGGATGTTCTCTATGCCGCCATTAATCCGGCTATCAGGTATAAGTAAGGATGCGATTATTTAACTGGCGCCGTCAGGCGATTTTACATGCTATGCCGGTGGTAAAACCCGACCAGATACGCACGCCGTGGCGGGAGTTCTGGCGTCGTTTTCGCCGCCAGCATGTCGCGTTGGTCGCCGGGGGATTCGTACTGGCGTTAATTCTGGTGGCGATTTTTGCCCGTTGGCTGACGCCCTACGATGCGGAAAACTATTTTGACTACGATAGCCTGAACAATGGCCCCTCTTTGCAGCACTGGTTTGGCGTTGACTCGCTGGGAAGAGACATCTTTAGCCGGGTTCTCGTTGGGGCGCAGATCTCACTGGCGGCGGGCGTGTTCGCGGTATTTATCGGCGCGATAATCGGTACGGTGTTGGGATTACTGGCGGGATATTATGAAGGCTGGTGGGATCGTTTTATTATGCGCATTTGCGATGTGTTGTTCGCCTTCCCCGGCATTTTGCTGGCGATTGCCGTTGTGGCGGTGTTAGGCAGCGGTATTGCTAATGTGATCGTTGCGGTGGCGATTTTTTCTATTCCGGCGTTTGCTCGTCTGGTGCGCGGAAATACCCTGGTCTTAAAACAGCAGACGTTTATTGAGTCTGCCCGCAGTATCGGCGCCAGCGACACGACGATTTTGTTTAGCCATATCTTGCCGGGAACGGTCTCGTCAATTGTGGTTTTCTTTACGATGCGTATCGGTACGTCAATTATTTCCGCGGCAAGCCTGTCATTTCTCGGATTAGGCGCGCAGCCGCCAACGCCGGAGTGGGGAGCGATGCTCAATGAAGCGCGGGCGGATATGGTCATCGCGCCGCACGTAGCGCTCTTCCCGGCGGTGGCGATTTTCCTGACTGTGCTGGCGTTTAACCTGTTAGGCGACGGGTTGCGCGATGCGCTGGACCCGAAGATTAAGGGGTAAGCCAGCCCGGTGGCGTTGACGCCTGGCGGGCCTGGAACGGGCTCGCCAGGTGGGGTGACACATCCGACACCCGCGCCGGGGGAGGTGGCGTTAAACCCGACTGCCCCACAAATCATATTCGTCGGCGTTTTCCACTTTCACGCGCACGATATCGCCCGGCTTGACGTTGGTTTCGCCGTTCAAATAGACCGCGCCGTCAATTTCCGGCGCATCCGCCATGCTACGCCCGATAGCGCCTTCTTCGTCAACCTCATCGACGATCACCAGAATTTCGCGGCCCACTTTTTCCTGCAAGCGCTCAGCGGAGATTTGCTGTTGCAGTTGCATAAAGCGGTTCCAGCGTTCTTCTTTCACCTCTTCCGGCACCTGATCCGGCAGCTCATTCGCGCCTGCGCCTTCCACCGGGCTGTACTTGAAGCAGCCTACACGATCGAGGCGCGCCTCTTTCAGGAAGTCGAGCAGCATCTGGAAGTCTTCTTCCGTTTCGCCGGGGAAGCCGACAATAAAGGTGGAGCGTAAGGTCAGTTCCGGGCAGATTTCGCGCCACTGCTTAATGCGCGCCAGCTGGCGGTCAACGGAACCGGGACGTTTCATCAGTTTAAGAATCCGCGGGCTGGCATGTTGCAGCGGAATGTCCAGATAAGGCAGGATTTTGCCTTCCGCCATTAGCGGAATCACATCATCAACGTGTGGGTAGGGGTAGACGTAGTGCAGACGTGTCCAGACGCCCAGTTTTGATAACTGCTCGCACAGGCTCACCATACTGGTTTTCACCGGTTCGCCATTATGGAATCCGGTGCGGTGCTTCACATCTACGCCGTAGGCGGAGGTATCTTGCGAAATCACCAGAATCTCTTTGACCCCGGCATCAACCAGACGTTTCGCTTCGCTTAATACGTCGCCAATCGGGCGGCTGACCAGATCCCCGCGCATCGACGGGATGATGCAGAACGTGCAGCGGTGATTACAGCCTTCAGAAATTTTCAGATACGCATAATGGCGCGGCGTCAGTTTTACACCCTGTTCCGGTACGAGGCTTAAAAATGGATTGTGCTTCGGCTTCGGTACGTAATGATGTACGTGCTGCAGAACTTGCTCATAGCTATGCGGCCCGGTGATTTCCAGTACTTTCGGATGCACTTCGCGGATCTGATCTTCTTTTGCGCCCAGGCAGCCGGTGACGATTACCTTACCGTTTTCGTTCAGCGCTTCGCCAATGGCTTCCAGTGACTCTTGTACCGCGCTGTCAATAAAGCCACAGGTATTAACGATAACCATATCCGCATCGTCATAGCGTGGCACAACGTCATAGCCTTCGGTACGCAGCTCAGTCAGGATGCGTTCCGAATCAACGAGGTTTTTCGGACAGCCCAGGGAAACGAAGCCGATCTTTGGCTGGTGGGTTACATTACTCATAGCTTAAAAAGTGTTCATTTATTGGAATGGTCAGGGCAGGGATTCTACAGATATCCGAACAAAAATTGTATCGCAATCTCATCAGGAGCGGCGGCATCAACCGTTGTGGTTATCAGCAAAAGGTGAAAAAGGGCAATTCTAAGAAAATTCTTGATCTCTGACACCCCTTTGTCTAAAAAACGACCATACTATTAAGTTGAACCCTGGTAGAAAAGAGGAGGAAAAAAGGTATGGTCGTTGACAGACTGAGAACCGAGCTTCTCAACAAGCTGATAAACGCGCGTATCGATCTTGCCGCTTATCTGCAATTGCGAAAAGCGAAGGGGTATATGTCAGTCAGCGAAAGTGACTCTCTGCGTGACAATTTTTTTGAACTGAATCGCGAGCTCCACGATCAATCCTTACGGCAGGGACTGCATCTCGATCAGGAAGAGTGGAACGCGCTGCGCCGTGCCGAAGGCGCGCTTGCAGCCGCCGCCGTTTGTTTAATGAGCGGACACCATGATTGTCCGACCTTTATTGCCGTCAACGCAGATAAACTTGAAAACTGTCTGACAACTTTGACGCTGAGTATTCAGAGTCTGAAAGCACATTCACCGCTTACACAGGTCTGAATAAGGGGGAGGCGACTCCTGAGGAATCCCCAGCAAACCAGGACAGGCATAGTGTTATGTGATCTAATTGATTGCGCTAACACTTTCAAGGAAATCATCACTATGCCTGCTCGTTCATTATGCCAAAAATCCTTTAAAAATATACTGGAGCCTTTGCACCTTTACCGCCGTCAATCTCTGATTGAGGCTACCAGTGTAGTGATTAACGGTGCATCTCTTACACTTATTCAGTATTGGGCGTGATTTGTCAGGAGTAGCATCGGTCAGGCACAAGATAAAACGTATCGATCGACTTCGGGGAAAGTCTCACTTGCAGAATGAAGTTTCAGATACTTTTTCAGCGTGTTACTAAAAAATCACGGAGGGAATGACCCGGGTTGTCATGCTCTCCTATATGCCAGCCTGTTTTCCGCCAAAGGTGACTAAATTCGGTTCACCAGACAATCGTTGATGTTCTTAGGGAACGGTATAGTCGAATTCACTCCTGAAACAGGTACGGAATGTCGGCCGTTTACTATTCTGAAACGTTATTTATATCAAATAATTAAATTTTATTTTTATCTTTGTTATTGTAACAATAAATTACATGTTTCTTTCTGTTATCAGCGAACCTGAACCAATTTTAATGGGGGGTTAGATAAAAGCTAATTCAGAAAATTATTTTTTTAAGATATATTGAATTATCAGATGCTCCATTCAAATGAGAGACGAGAATGCAAACGTTAGAACGGTTTTTTCTTTTCGTTACGGGGGACCAACCTGAACGATTTGAAAAAGCAAATAGCAGTTGTGCTGATAGCGTAATCCTTGATTTAGAAAATGCGGTGTCATCTGAGAAAAAAATAATTGCCAGAGAAAATGCTCTGAATTTCATGAGTAATGATGAAAAAGTACTGATTGCTGTACGTGCAAAAATTGTAATAACTTCACGCCTGGCTGGATCATATCCTTCTGTTGACGGTATCACAACTGAATTTATGAAAAACGAGTTGACAATACAAAATGCTATTCACTCCTGTAAAATGGGGTTCAGTGGCAAGGTATGTATTCACCCTCCACAAATTTCACATGTAAACAGAGCATTCAGCTATTTAAAACAAGAAATCGAGTGGGTTCCCCAGATTATGCGACTGGCTCAATATCCCCATGGAGCGTTCAGTCATGAAGGGCAAATGGTGGATAAACCGTTACTGGAAAAAGCAAAAAGGATTTTGGCTCATAGCATTTAGTAAATATATGAAGGAGTCACCAATGAAAGCTTTAGTTTGTGTAAAACAAGTTGTCGATCATAACGTTAGAATTAGAATAAAGCAAGATCATTCTGATGTTGATATTTCTGATTCAAAACTCAGTATCAATCCATTTGATGAAATTGCAGTTGAAGAAGCAGTACGTTTAAAAGAACGGGGATTAATCAGTGAGGTTGTTGTAGTGTCTATAGGAAACACAGGTGTAGGGGATGTATTGCGTACAGCACTGGCAGCAGGGGCAGACAGGGCAATACACATATTAACAAAAAACTCTCTTACACCACTAATTGTGGCCAAAACTATCACCGCTATTACCCGGAATGAAAAACCCGATATTATATTATTAGGCAAGCAAGCTATTGACGATGATTGTAATCAGGTAGGCCAAATGCTGGCAGCATTACTCGATCTTCCCCAAGCCACTAATGTTAGTGAAATTACTATTTCTGATAATTCATTAACTGCTGTTCGTGAGGTTGATGGAGGATTAGAAACGTTAAATTTATCCCTGCCTGCAGTACTCACTACAGATCTACGTCTGAATACACCGAGGAATATCAGCTTGCCGAATGTTATTAAAGCCAAAAAGAAACCTGTTAAGGAGATAGATTTCGATTCACTTGGTATTAACCCGTCATCCAGATTGACTATTATTAAAGTTGATGAGCCAGCAAGAAGGAAAGCAGGCATAATCGTTCCAGATATTAACACGCTGCTAGATAAATTAAAAAACGAAGAAAAAGTAATTTAAGGAGGAAAATATGGCTTCTTTAGTTATTGCTGAACATAACGGCAATACTCTTTTACCTTCAACACTCAGTACTATCACTGCGGCAAAAGCCATTAATAGTGATATAGATATACTTATGTTAGGATATGGTATAGAAAGTATTGCAGTTAAAGCCAGTCATATTCAGGGGATATCCACTGTATTTGTTGCTGACAGCCCACTATTCGAACACCTTCTGGCAGAGAATGTGGAAAAACAGATCAGCTATTTTTTGAATAGTGGGAAAAATCATTATCAGTCCATTCTTTTTCCTGCAAGCTCTTTTGGAAAAAACTGTGCGCCACGCTTAGCAGCAAAACTTGATGTATCTCAGATTAGTGATATTACGCGTGTCATTGATCAACATACCTTTGAACGTCCAATCTATGCGGGTAACGCTATTGCCACAGTACACAGTGATGATGAATATAAAGTGATAACTGTTCGTCCTACCTCATTTGCGGCTGCGGTTGCGGAAGATGAGGGAAAAGCCCCCATTGAATTTACAGAGGTTGTTCTTGGTTCAGATCAGGTAAAATTTATTAGCCAACATGTTAATAAAAGTAACCGTCCAGACTTACAATCCGCCAGAGTTGTAGTATCAGGTGGACGAGGAGTAGGAAGTGCACAGGCATTCAAAGAACTTGTTGATAACCTGGCAGATAAATTAGGCGCTGCCGTGGGGGCAAGCCGGGCTGCTGTAGATGCTGGTTATGCACCAAATGATTATCAGATTGGCCAGACCGGAAAAATCGTTGCGCCTCAACTTTATATTGCTCTGGGAATTTCTGGCGCCATACAACATCTTGCCGGGATGAAAGAGTCAGGCGTCATTGTCGCTATTAATAAGGATCCTGACGCTCCTATCTTTTCTATTGCGGATTATGGTTTGGTAGCTGATATTTTCAAAGCTGTACCTGAACTTATCGATAAATTATAAATCATATTTTTTCCTCCTTAAAGGTAACTTTTATGCAATATACTGATATTCAAATTTGGCAGCCTGGCATTCTGCGCAACACCGATTATCTTAACCCCGGTCCCGCTAAGCTGCTGGCCGCCACTCTGGATAAAGACATCAAAATCTTTAAAGAGGGGGGCGTTCTGCCAGAATTATGGCACTGGCTCTATTTTCTTCCTGTCGACCGCCAGTCAGATCTATCTGCTGATGGTCATCCGATAAAAGGTCATTTTCTACCCCCTGTTGGCGCTGGTTTATTGAGGAAAAAATTATGAAAAGTATTGAAAAGGATAAATATCAGGATATTCGTGATGCGGTTCGTTCATTATGTAGTGAATTTGATGATAAATATCACCGTAAGATAGATGAAGCAAAAGCCTATCCTGAAGAGTTTGTTAATAAACTAACCAAAGCTGGTTGGCTGGCTGCGCTCATCCCGGAGGAATTTGGAGGGTCAGGGCTTGGTTTAACTGAAGCATCTATTATCATGGAAGAGATCAATAGATCGGGTGGAAACTCTGGAGCCTGCCATGGTCAGATGTATAACATGAATACGTTGTTACGTCATGGATCCGATAAACAGAAAGAATTCTGGCTGCCACGGATAGCTACTGGTGAATGGCGCCTGCAGTCGATGGGCGTCACAGAACCCACAGCAGGTACAGATACCACCAGAATTAAAACTACAGCTGTAAAAAGAGAAGACCGGTATGTGATAAACGGACAAAAAGTCTGGATTTCACGTGTTCAACATTCAGACTGGATGATTCTTCTGGTTCGAACTACTCCGCTTGCAAATGTAAAACGTAAATCCGAAGGGATGTCTATTTTCATGGTTGATATTAAAGAAGCTATGAAAAATGGAATGACAGTACGACCTATTCCCAATATGGTCAATCATGAAACCAACGAGCTCTTTTTTGACAACCTGGAAATTCCCGAAGAAAATCTTATTGGTGAAGAGGGTATGGGTTTTCATTACATACTTGATGGTTTAAATGCAGAGCGTACCTTGATTGCGGCAGAATGTATAGGCGATGGATATTGGTTTATGGATCGTGTTACCCGCTATACCTGCGAGCGTGAGGTTTTTGGTCGTCCCATTGGTCAGAACCAGGGGGTGCAGTTTCCTATTGCAGAAGCATTTATTGCAGTGGAAGCGGCTAATCTGATGCGTTTTAAAGCGTGCGAGCTTTTTGATCAGCATCTTGATTGTGGAGCACAGGCTAATATGGCGAAATACCTTGCTGCGAAAGCCAGCTGGGAAGCAGCCAATGCCTGCCTGCAATTTCATGGTGGATATGGTTTTGCCTGTGAGTATGATATCGAACGAAAGTTTAGAGAAACACGTTTATATCAGGTTGCTCCCATATCTACCAACCTGATCCTGAGCTATATCGCTGAGCATGTGCTGGAGATGCCACGTTCATTCTGATGTCAAATCAATTGGAAAAATATTATGAAACAGTTACCTCTGTCCGGAGTCATTATAGTCTCGATTGAACATGTCATTGCCGCTCCCTTCTGTACCCGACAGTTGGCTGATTATTTCTCGCGGGTAACTATAATAGAATGCCAAGAAAATAGGGACTTTTCCTGCAATTATGATGAACGGCTTAAAAATGATTTGTGTATATTCTTTTTCATCTGAGGGAGAAAGATAAATATAAATGTTATGGAATGCTTCATCATCACCGACATTTTTTTATAGTTGATAACTGGCTATATAGTCTTATAGGCACCTTTTTCTAAGGTTGAACATTCCTATACCATTTCATCTGTTTTATCACTATGATATTTATTTCATTGGTTACAATATGAATGCAATTTTATTTACATAATATAGCTGTTCCTACGGTGCTGAAAAATTAAGGGGTTAATAATGAACGATACACTTTCTAATACCCAGCAATCACGTGAGACAATAGAATGTGATGTTCTTATTGTGGGAGCAGGACCCGCCGGATTATCTGCAGCTCTTAAACTTAAATTACAGGCAAATGACGCAGGAAAAGAACTGTCCATTATCGTCCTTGATAAAGGAGCTGAGCCTGGTTCTCATATTCTCAGTGGGGCAGTCATGGATCCCCGAGCGCTGAATGAACTAATTCCTGATTGGCAGGAAAGAGGCGCACCCATTAAACAGCCTGTTACTCAGGATAAATTACTGTTACTGACGAATGAAAAATGTATTAATTTGCCGGATGCATTGATTCCTGATAATTTTCGCAACCATGGAAACTTTATCGTAAGCCTCGGTAATCTCATTAAATGGCTCGCCGGTCAGGCAGAAACGTCAGGCGTGGATATTTATGCAGGCTTTTCGGCAACTGAGATACTGTATGATCAGGATACTAACATTATCGGTGTAGTAACTGGTGATATGGGACGTCATCGGGATGGCAGCAAGAAAGAGGGGTTCCAGAGTGGAATAGAAATTCTGGCAAAATATACAATTTTTGCCGAAGGGGCCCGCGGTAGTCTGGCTAAAGAACTGATCAAAAAATTTCATCTTGATACAGGCAAAGCACCCCAGAGTTTTAGCATAGGCATAAAAGAGTTGTGGGAGGTTCCATCAGACCAGTCCCATCCGGGGCTTGTAATTCACACCACAGGTTGGCCTCTGGATAAAGAGTCGTTCGGGGGTGGGTTTCTCTATCATCTTAATGATAATAAAATTGCACTAGGTTTGGTTGTGGGACTTGATTATTCAAATCCCTGGTTAAGCCCTTTTCAGGAAATGCAGCGCCTGAAAACACACCCTTCTATACGCAAATACATTGACCGGGGTAAGCGTATTGGTTATGGCGCAAGAGCAATCAATAACGGCGGGATTGCGTCTATGCCTGATCCCTGTTTACCTGGTGGTCTGCTGATTGGTTGTAATGCCGGTACGCTCAATGCAAGTAGAATCAAGGGCATCCATACAGCTATCAAAAGTGGCATGATAGCGGCTGACGCTATATTTAATGCTTTGCTGGACAACAGGAAAAACGACATACTGACAGAATATCAAACATTACTGCGACAGAGCTGGCTTTGGCAGGAACTGGAAAATGGTAGTAATTTCAAACCCTGGTTTAAAAAAGGGCGTGTGATAGGTTTTATCATGACTGGCATTGAGCATTGGCTGCTTCCCCGAATGGGTATAAAAAAAATCCCCTGGCGTGTAAAAAATAACCGACCGGACAATATCACTCTGCAACCGGCCAACAAAAGCCAGAAAAAACTGTACGACAAACCTGACGGTAAACTGACGTTTGATATTTTGTCATCCGTCTATCTCAGTAACACCTGGCATGATGACGACCAGCCAGTACATTTGAAAATCAGTGATCAGAATATCCCTATATCAATTAATCTGGATATTTATGGTGGCCCCGAAGAACGATATTGCCCTGCCGGAGTATATGAATTTTTACAGGATAGTGAAACACAAAATATGCGTCTGCAAATAAATTCACAGAACTGTATTCACTGTAAAGTTTGTGACATTAAAGATCCTAAACAAAATATAACCTGGACTACGCCTGAAGGTGGCAACGGACCAAATTATACAGGGATGTAACGCTATCACTCATTCTGAGCTGTGAGCATAGTAACCAGTTTTTGTGTGAAGCCGGGTAATTTGTCAAAGCTTCTGGCGCAGATTTGTAATTTTCTTAATGACCAAAATTCATCAAGATCAATAATCGAAAATTCATGCAACTGACGCAAACGGGATGCAGCAGAGTGAGGCATTATACCAATGCCCACTTTTGCTTCAACCATACGGCAAAATGTTTCAAAGTTGCCGACCTGTATTCTAATTTTCAGTTTAGATGGTACTAGTTCTGCCTTTTTTCGGATAAATTCAAACATTCCTGTCCCTTCAGGCAGGCTGATTTGTTCATATTGAATTAATTCATGAAAGGTCACGCTTTTTCTGTCAGCAAAGGGATGGTCTGTCGCGGTGATAAGCACTAGCCTATCAGTACGGAACGGCAGTATTTCAAGATTATCTGTTGTAATATTACCAGCAACAATTCCGAGATCAGTTTTCCCCTCAATAACAGAACGTACAATTTCCGGACTTGGATACTCCCTGAGATCAATATTCACATCGTTATATAGTGTAAGGAAATGGCTCAACAATGGGGGGAGATACTCTGCAATAGCAGTTATACTGGAAAATATTCTGACATGTCCTTTGATGCCTTTAACATGCTCCTGCATATCGCTACGTAACATTTCCATTTGATTCACAATAAGGCTGGCGTGGTGTTTAAATGTTTCACCAGCAGAGGATAACGTTATCCCCTTGCTACTACGATACAGCAATCTCAGATTGATACTCTGTTCAAGATTACGTATACGCACGCTACCAGATGCGGCAGACATGTAAGTTTTTTCCGCTCCACGTGTTAAGCTCCCTTCTTCACTGATAGCAAGGAATAATTTTAAATCTTTTATATCAAAGTGCATCGTTGTGGCTCATAATTAACGTATAATACAGTGTGCTGCTTTTTTATAGACTCAGTCAGACTGAGTATTTCGGCCTATCCGAATTCCTGTCACGTCGAGATAACTACAAAATGTAGGCTGACGGTGTCACCGCCCTACCATGATCCGGGGCGGATCTGGTAGGACGCTGGTGACCGCTGACAGGGGGTCAGGTCAGACATATTGTCGGAACCGTTGTAACGTAGATGCTAATACCTGCTCCCCGTGGTCATCAGGTTAACCCGTTTACAGCGGTTTTTTCAGCCCCGGCAGATTTATCATAAACTGATCACCGTAAATATGTGGAATCAGCCAAGTAAAGAACAGATTGGCAAACGCCACCACAAACAATGATACGCCTCCATAGGTCAATAAAGCGCATACAAGAATAATCATCGGCATGGCTTTGTTCTGGCCCACCATACAGGTCACAGCACTGACAATTGAGTAGTAAAAACCAGCAAATTCAATCAGCTTGCCAAATACTGCACCCAGCAGAAAGACAGGAAAATAAAGTTTTACAAAACCGATCAACTTATCCATAAATATATCACTGAAAACCGGGGCGACCGTCACTGGACGGGTGAACAGAACTGCGCCAAGTGCTACCAGCGGAGCAAAAAGGATCACACTGTAACCACGATAAGCGACCAGCATCAGTAATGAATACATTCATTGTCTTATCTCGCTAGCATGACTACCCATTTTATCCATGTTATGCAACAGCTTGTGTCATATTTTTCTGATCTCCATTTTAGATCAGACAGGCTATTACTCAGGGATTCCGGCGCGAAGAATGGAACATACTCTAAAAAGTACTCGGCGGATTCAAGTCGGTATCACTCCGTTAATAATCTTTATTCTCGACCCGCTGCATGTTGATTTTACGGTTAAACGCCGTTCTCTTATTCATCGCAGGAGTAAACCATCATGACATGCAGTGAAATCCCCAGAAAACGATCATGTATTCAATCGTTGATTATCGTTTCGAATACCGACTTTTATCGCAGGATTTATGATGGCTAAAGTCGATGTGAAATGCCCGTTTTGCGCGCAAACGGCATCCGTTAAAAAGTATGGTCCGGGGAGTGCAGGGCACCAGCATTACCGCTGTCAGGCATGTTGCCACAGCTTTCAGGTCGACTATGAATACCGCGCCTGTCAGCCCGGCATGAAAGGGCAGGTTGTTGATCTTGCCATGTACAATGCCGGTATTCGTAATCCGCAGGGGCTGGCCATCAATCCCTGGAGCGGCGCGCTATGGCTGCATGAACACGGTCCGCGCGGCGGCGATGAAATTAACATCCCGGAAAAAGGCAAAAATTATGGCTGGCCGCTGGCTACATGGGGCGTTAACTATAGCGGTCTGAAAGTGTCGGAAGCCAAAGGTAAAATTGTCGCGGGGGCGGAGCAGCCGGTTTATTACTGGAAAGATTCTCCGGCAATTAGCGGGATGGCCTTTATATCAGCGACGTTTTTGTGCCGTGACGGCATAAACTGTTTATCGGCGCGCTAAAAGATAAAGAGGTTATTGTGATGCGCGTCAATGGCAATACGGTGACGGAAGAAGACTGTATTTTGAGTGACAGAAAGCAACGTATCTACGATGTGCGTGTCGGACCTGACGGCTACTTATATGTGTTAACCGATGAGTCCGACGGGCAGTTACTCAAGGTAAGTCCTTCACTTGAGGCCGCGGCTACGCGTTAGGTGACTGGGATCATCACCACTTTGCGAAAAGCAGGGCGCTCGGTAAGCTGTTGATACCAGCGTTCCAGATTCGGGCGCGGCGTCCATTTCAGACCCACGTTCAACAGGTTATAGACGAAAGGCGCAATGGCGATATCGCCGGTGCCGAAGTTGTCTCCGGAGAACCACGGCTGGTGGGCCAGAGCGTCATCAAGCAGCGCAAACAGGCTATCACACTTTTCGATACCAGCTTCAATTGCCGCCTGGTCGCGTTTTTCCGGCGGGGTTCTGACCAGTCCCATCAGGATCACGCGGTGCGCCGGGCTTAACGTTTGATTCGCCCAGTCCATCCATTTTTCGCCCTCCGCACGCCGCGCCGGATTATCAACCCATAGCCGGTTCTGGCCGTATTGCGCCGCCAGATAGCGGACAATGGCATTGGATTCCCACAATAACAGGTCGGTTTCATCATCTTTAAGCAGCGGCACCAGCCCATTAGGATTCATCGCCAGATAGTCGGCATCCTGGTTAACGCCGAATTTTCCGCCTGCCAGAATTTGATCGTATGGCAGTTCCAGCTCTTCAAGCGTCCACAACACTTTTTTAACATTAGTCGAGTTGTTCCGGCCCCACAGCGTAATCATATTAACCCCTTCCGTTTTATCAGGATGATGACAGTAATCGGCCTACCGTGAGATAAACCTAACATTTACACAATGGTCTGTAAAAAAATCGTTATGAAGGAAGCGTAACGGGATGTTATTGCATAAACTTTAAAAACTTTACCAAGTTACGGTTTCTTTAACGTCGTGAGTGCGTTATTACTCACCGCACTTATTACACGGTGGTGTGACGTGTGTTTTTGGAATGGATACTCGGGTGGTACTATGACGCAATACGCTTCTTCCCTTCGTAGCCTCGCGGCAGGTTCGGTTCTCTTATTCCTTTTCGCTTCGCCTGTAAAGGCAGAGGAACAAACGATCGCGCCGCCGGGCGTTGATGCGCGAGCCTGGATCTTAATGGATTACGCCAGCGGTAAAGTACTGGCGGAAGGCAACGCCGATGAGAAACTCGACCCTGCCAGTTTGACAAAAATTATGACCAGCTACGTGGTGGGCCAGGCGCTGAAGGCAGGGAAAATCAAGCTGACCGATATGGTGACGGTGGGCAAAGATGCCTGGGCGACGGGGAACCCGGCGCTACGTGGGTCGTCGGTGATGTTTCTGAAGCCCGGCGATCAGGTGTCGGTTGCGGATCTTAATAAAGGCATCATCATTCAGTCAGGTAACGATGCCTGTATCGCGCTTGCCGACTACGTCGCCGGAAGCCAGGAGTCCTTTATCGGTCTGATGAACGCCTATGCGAAACGACTGGGGTTAACCAATACAACCTTCCAGACGGTACACGGTCTTGATGCGCCAGGGCAGTTCAGTACCGCTCGCGATATGGCGTTGCTCGGCAAGGCCTTGATTCACGATGTGCCTTACGAATACGCCATTCATAAAGAAAAAGAATTTACTTTTAATAATATTCGTCAACCGAACCGCAACCGCCTGTTGTGGAGCACCAATCTGCATGTCGACGGCATGAAAACGGGGACAACGGCTGGCGCTGGGTATAACCTTGTCGCCTCCGCCACTCAGGGCGATATGCGCCTGATCTCTGTCGTGCTGGGGGCGAAAACGGACCGTATTCGTTTTAATGAGTCAGAAAAACTGCTGACCTGGGGTTTCCGCTTCTTTGAAACGGTCACGCCGATTAAACCTGACGCGACATTCGTGACGCATCGGGTCTGGTTTGGCGATAAGCGTGAGGTCAATTTGGGGGCGGGCGATGCGGGGTCTGTGACGATTCCGCGTGGGCAGCTTAAAAACCTGAAGGCCAGCTTTACGTTGAACGAACCACAGCTCACGGCGCCGTTGAAGAAAGGGCAGGTTGTCGGCACCATCGATTTCCAGCTTAACGGAAAATCCATTGAGCAACGCCCGTTAATGGTGATGGAAAACGTCGAGGAGGGGGGATTTTTCAGCCGGATGTGGGATTTTGTGCTGATGAAACTCCATCAGTGGTTTGGCAGTTGGTTCTCGTAAAATAACTCCGTTGCCGGGTGCGCGTCGCATCCGGCAAACCTGCGGTTAATACATCAGAGTAATTTGTTGCGCTTTAGCGTAGGCCACAAAGGCCTCATCGGGACGGCGGTCGCTGATAATCGTATCAAAGCGTGATAATTCCCCCATCCGCGCCGGACGTACCTTGCCGAATTTACTGTGATCCACCACCAGTACATGGCTCTGTGCCATTGTCATTGCCCAATGTTTTACCGGCAGCTCTTCCAGATTAAAGCAGGTAGCGCCTTTACTGGTATGAACGCCGGCGGCGGAATAAAACGCGATATCCGGACAAATATTGTTTAACGTTTCATGGAAATCAAGCGGTTTGAAAATGGCGTTGCTGGCGTGAAACTCCCCGCCGCTGAGGATAGCGCGGCAATGGGGTTTGTCCTGCAGCGCCAGAAAGGTATTAAGTGAATAGCACACCGCCGTAAAGGGAAGGTCATTATCAATGGCTTCAATGATCCACGGCGTGGTGGTGCCGCAGTCAATAAATACCGTCTGATGCGCTTGTACCAGGCCCGCAGCCAACTGAGCGGCTCGGCGTTTTTCTTCCACCAGACGAGATTTTTGATCGCTTAACAGATAATGACTGGCGCTGCGGGGCTCCAGTACGATATAGCCGCCCAGCAACACGACAGGCGCGCTTTTATGGTTCAGGTCGCGACGAATGGTCATTTCAGAGACGCCCAACAGGGTCGCGGCTTCTTTAAGGTGAAGTTTATCGCTGCGTTTTAAGGCCTGCAGCAATTGACCAATACGCTCGTCGCGTCGCGTTTCCATAGTTCCCCTGGAGAGTTAAATAAGCGCTCCGCACCATACAGAGCGCTTAATATTACTCTTTTTTTCGCTGTTTAGTCACGTACCCAGCCTTTTCGAATGGGCAATGCGAAACAGAAACGGTAACAACGTTGCAGCGCCTGGTAGAGCGGCGCGCCGTACCATTGCCAGATCAGCTGTGCGCTCAGGCAGCCAAGCATCGCTACCAGCAGCGCGCCAATCATATCTAACGGCCAGTGTACGCCGAGATAGACGCGCGACCAGGCGATGGTAATGGCTATCGCCATCATCACGATGCCTGACCAGAGGCGGTGCCAGAACAAAAACGCCAGCGCAAAGGTAAAAATCACCGTACCGTGATCGCTGGGGAACGAGTCATCGGCGGCATGATGCAGGAAGTTATAGCCGATATGATCGACAAAGGGACGGTCGTGCGGGAAAAGGTGTCCCATTGTCCAGGAGACCGCCAGACTGATAATCAGCGCGATGCCGATTTTAACGATCAGCTGGCGCTGGGCGCAGACCCGATCGCGGGGCCCCCACAGCCAGAGTACAACGGCTAAGAGCGGGACGATGTTGATGACATCTTTGGCGATAAAGATAGCGAGCGAAATCGTCCACTGCGCGGAATCAGGCGTGGCGTTAATAAAATAAAACAGCGAGTTGTTAAGGTTTTCCAGCATAACATCCAGGCTCGGAGCAATAAAATCAAAAGGGATAGCCAGCTCATCCCCGTGCAAACTGAGCATAAATGCAGCGTAACAGAGAGGAAAAGCAGTATTGTCTTATTTGGCGGCAACATGAAGAGATTTAAGACAATGGCATAAAATAAAGTTGATGATAACGGCGCAAACTTAAATTAACCTTAAAGTATGCAAGCGCTAAGTGGCTTTCTGTAAAAATGTGCGCTATTCCCCTTGCAGCCTCATAATTCGCTATCTCAGTTCCCCGACTTTCATTACACTCTGCGCGGTTTTTATTGGCGAAGAGATGGTATGCAGAATCGTTTACAATCAGGCGGCAGGCTGGGACGTCAGGCGCTGCTTTTTCCTCTCTGTCTGGTGCTGTACGAATTTTCTACTTATATTGGCAACGACATGATCCAGCCGGGTATGCTGGCGGTGGTTGAGCAGTATCAGGCGGGCCTGGACTGGGTTCCGACGTCCATGACCGCTTATCTGGCGGGCGGTATGTTCTTACAGTGGCTGCTTGGCCCGTTGTCTGACCGGATTGGCCGTCGTCCCGTGATGCTGGCGGGCGTCGTGTGGTTTATTGTCACCTGCCTGGCGACGTTACTGGCGAAAAACATCGAACAATTTACCTTCCTGCGTTTTTTGCAAGGGATTAGCCTGTGTTTTATCGGCGCTGTAGGGTATGCCGCGATTCAGGAATCCTTTGAGGAGGCGGTGTGTATAAAAATTACCGCGCTGATGGCGAACGTGGCGTTAATCGCGCCGCTACTGGGACCACTGGTTGGGGCGGCATGGGTGCATGTTCTGCCGTGGGAGGGGATGTTTATTTTATTTGCCGCACTGGCCGCTATCGCCTTTTTCGGGCTACAGCGCGCAATGCCGGAGACCGCCACGCGGCGGGGCGAAACGCTGTCATTTAAGGCGCTGGGCCGGGATTATCGACTGGTGATAAAAAACCGGCGGTTCGTCGCAGGGGCGTTAGCGCTGGGATTTGTCAGCCTGCCGCTGTTGGCCTGGATTGCGCAGTCGCCGATTATCATCATTAGCGGCGAACAGCTCAGCAGCTATGAATATGGTCTGCTGCAGGTGCCCGTTTTTGGCGCGCTCATCGCCGGTAATCTGGTGTTGGCGCGTTTAACCTCCCGACGTACGGTTCGCTCGCTGATCGTGATGGGCGGCTGGCCTATCGTCGCGGGGCTGATCATCGCCGCGGCGGCGACGGTGGTTTCATCCCATGCTTATTTATGGATGACGGCGGGATTAAGCGTATACGCTTTTGGCATTGGGCTGGCGAATGCCGGACTGGTGCGTCTGACGCTCTTCTCCAGCGATATGAGTAAAGGAACGGTCTCGGCGGCGATGGGAATGCTACAAATGCTGATTTTTACCGTTGGCATTGAAGTCAGTAAACACGCCTGGTTAAGCGGCGGCAATGGGCTATTTAGCCTGTTTAATCTGGCAAACGGTATTCTTTGGCTACTGCTGATGCTGGTCTTCTTAAAAGATAAGCGGACGGGGAATTTGCAAACAGTCTGAGAGAGCGGCTACGCCTGATAAGCTTTCTGTTATCAGGCGTAGAGAGGCATCCGCTAGACGTTGAACGGCGGCTCGTTGTTTAATACGCTGTCGATGATATCCAGCACGCCTTCCTGATTGTTCGATCCGGCGCGGTATTTCGCCGCCGCCGCGACCGCTTCGCTGGCGTGCGACATGGCAAAACTAAACCCGGCCTGACGCAGCATCTCAATATCGTTGCCGCCGTCGCCGAATACCACCACTTCACTATCATGAATGCCCCAGCGCTGCTGTAACAGACGCAGGCCGTTGGCTTTATGCACGCCGGGAATTATTAAATCAATACTGCCATAGCCGGTATGAACGGGGACCATGATATCGCCAATGGCGTCGTGCAGCGCCGCCTGTACTTCCGGTATCCGTTCATCGGTAATATTAAGGCCGAATTTGAAAAAAACATCGCTGATATTGTTGAAATTATCCACAAACTCCAGACGATGATAATACATTGCCGCAACGGCTTTTAACGCATCGTCGTACCGTTTCAGCGTGTAGGCGCTGTTTTTTCCACAGGCGATGATCTCCACATCGGCGCGTGTGAGCAGGTGTTCGACAACCGCCTGGAAGTCGGCTTTTGCCAGCTCGCCGTTAAAAACATCCTCTCCTTCGCTGACCACCCAGCCACCGTTTTCCGCGACAAAAGCGATTTCGTGCGCAATTTCCGGAAAGAAGGAGATTAACTGGTAATACTGGTTGCCACTGGCCACGACAAAGCGAATGCCTTGCCGCTTCATTTGTTGGTACTGCGCCATAAACCGGTCACGGTTATAGGTTTTTTGATCGCTCAGAAAAGTGCCGTCCATGTCGACGGCGATTAATTTAATACTCATGCGTTATGCTCCATCACCGGTTGCGGAGTCGATACAGGTTTGGCGACGGCCTTCGCCACCAGCGCCGCCAGAATAACCAGCGCCAGCACAACCATCATGGCGCTGCGTAATCCATAATGCTCTCCCAGATAGCCCAACAGCGGCGGCCCGACCAAAAACGCCAGATAGCCGGTCGTGGCGACAACGCTCACGCGCGTCGGCGCGTCGGGACCGGTATCGCTGGCGGCGGAAATGGTCAGCGGGAAGCCGAGCGAAGCGCCTAAGCCCCAAAGAATGACCGAGACGCCGGCGACCCAGTCGCTATCGACAAAAATAATCAGGCCAATGCCCAGCGCTCCCATCAACGCGCTGGCGCGAACAACCGTCACCCGGCTATAGCGGTCAATAAACCAGCCGCCGGTAAAGCGGCCAACGGTCATACCAAGCGTGAAACCGGCGTAGATCAGAGAGCCGGAGGTTGGGCTAAAACCGTGTCCGTCTACCATCAGTAGCGGTAGCCAGTCATTCGCAGATCCTTCGGCGAATGCCATTGCCAGCACCACCACGCCAATAAGCAAAAGCTGGATGTCCCGATAAAAAGGTAATCCTTTTTCCTGAAGGTGAGAATCTTCCGATGCGTTTTTACCCGTACCGTCAGGGATCGCCCGAATGGCGATGAAAATGGGCGCGATCGCCACGGCAGCCGCGAGGATGATATGGATGTTAGCCGGGACGCTTAATGCGGTTAACGCCATGCCGACACCAGCGCCCGCCAGCGTGCCGAAACTGTAAAAACCATGCATCATCGGCAGAACTGTTTTATTCAGCTCGCGTTCGACTGCCGCGCCTTCGACATTAATCGCCACTTCGGCGGCGCCAAAACTGGCGCCGAAAACGGCTAATCCAAGGGCAAAAATCAGCGGCGAGGCGCACCACAGCGCGACGCTAAGAATAACCATCCCGCCTACTGCGCAGGTCATCGTCGTGCGAATAACCTTCCGGGTGCCAAATCGTTTCACCAGCCAGGCGGAACAAAGAATACCGCTCATTGAACCGATAGAAAGCCCGAATAAGACCGCCCCCATTTCCGCGGTAGAGACGGAAAGAATATCCCGAATAGCAGGCGTTCGGGTTGCCCAGGAGGCCATCAGCAGTCCGGGTAAAAAGAAGAACATAAACAGCGCCCAGGTACGGCGTTTTAAGGCGTTACGTGAGGAGAGGACGGTCATAGCGTCAGGCCAGAAAATAGAAGCGAGAGGTAAACATTAGCAAGCTTGTGTACATTTGTACATATCGTCGTCATACTTCGTTGTGCAGACAGTTTTTACTGTCTGTTTTTTCAGCGTAAGCGGCAGGCTACTATCGCCTGCATCCTGAATGAGATGTGGAACTCATCATGAAAGAAAATGCCATAAGACGCGCCAATGATCCTAAGCGACGGGAAAAAATAATTCAGGCCACACTGGAAGCGGTAAAGACCTATGGCGTTCATGCCGTGACGCACCGGAAAATCGCCGCTATCGCTCAGGTGCCGCTTGGCTCGATGACCTACTATTTTGCCGGTATGGATGCGTTATTGAGTGAAGCTTTTACACTTTTCACCGAGAACATGTCGCGTCAATACCAGGATTTTTTTGCGCAGGTGACGGATGCGGAGGGGGCGTGCCAGGCGATAACGGAAATGATTTACGGCTCGCAGGTTACGACGCCGGATAATATGGCGTTAATGTATCAGTTATATGCCTATGCCAGCGATAAGCCAGCGTTAAAAATAGTCATGCAAAACTGGATGCAGCGTAGCCAGAATACGCTGGCGCAGTGGTTTGACGCACAGACCGCCCGCGCGCTGGATGCGTTTATCGAGGGGATGACGCTGCATTTTGTAACGGATCGAACGCCGCTGGCGCGTGAAGCGATTTTACAGATGGTAAAGCGAATCGCCGGAGAGTCAATGTCGTGTCACTCTGCGTCAGGCAACAAAAAACCCACCAACCTTGAACCGAAATGGCGGGGTTGATGGGCTCCACAAAATGGGGACATCAAAGAAAAGCAGTGGCAATAGGTATGACTGATGCTTTAACGAAAAGTTCGACCTATTGGCAAAATTTTTTCACTTAAAGGCAAACTTCAGTTTTATCCTAACCCCGGCCAGATGATGACAATAAGCGTCCCCGCCAGCGTTAGCAGAACGTTGGCGATGGCGTAAGTCCCCGCATAACCCAGCGCTGGAATATTACTGCGCGCCGTATCGCTAATGATTTCCATCGCCGGGGCGCAGGTACGCGCGCCCATCATGGCACCGAACAGCAGCGCCCGGTTCATGCGCAGCACATAAGCGCCAAACAAGAAGCAGATCACCACCGGTACCAGGCTGACGACAAGCCCGGCGATCAGCATTTGTCCGCCGACCGCGCCCAGACCGTTGCTGATACCGCTGCCGGCGCTTAAACCAACGCCTGCCATAAACACCATCAAGCCGAATTCTTTCACCATATTAAGCGCGCCCTGCGGAATATAACCAAAGGTAGGATGGTTAGCGCGCAGGAAACCGAGCATGATCCCGGCGAACAGCAATCCGGCCGCGTTGCCGATGCCGAAACTAAAATTGCTGAACTGGAAGGTAATCATCCCGATCATTAACCCGATGATAAAAAAAGCGCAGAAGGCGAGCAGGTCCGTCACCTGACTATGGATCGAAATAAAACCAATGCGATCGGCGATGGTTTTTACGCGTCTGGCGTCGCCGCTCACCTGTAACACGTCGCCTTTATTCAGCACGACGTTATCGTCGATAGGCATTTCGATCTGGCTGCGGATGACGCGGTTAAGGAAGCAGCCATGATCGGTCAGCTTGAGCTGAGCGAGGCGGCGACCGACCGCATTGTGGTTTTTCACCACAATTTCTTCCGTCACGATGCGCATATCAAGCAGATCGCGATCAAACACTTCCTTACCATTACGGAAGCTAGGATCGAGCCTGGCGTGCGCGTCCGGATAGCCGACCAGCGCAATCTCATCGCCCATTTGCAGCACCGCATCGCCATCCGGGTTCGCCAGAATACCGTTACGGCGAATACGTTCGATATAGCAGCCTGTCTGGCGGTAAATACCCAGCTCGCGCAGGTTTTTGCCGTCAGTCCAGGCCACCAGTTCCGGGCCAACCCGATAGGCGCGGATAACCGGCAAATAAACCTTGCGATTAGCATCGGTATCCAGACCGCGCTCGCGAGCAATTTGCTGGGCGCTGGTTTGCAAATCCTGATGCTGTAGTTTAGGCAAGTAGCGCGCGCCCACGATCAGACTGACCAACCCAATCAGATAGGTCAGGGCATAGCCCAGGCTCAGATTATCAAGAGCGGAGGAGAGTTGCGTGCTGGCGATGCCGGAATGTCGCAGGGTATCGCCTGCGCCAACCAGCACGGGCGTGGAGGTCATTGAGCCAGCCAGCATACCGGCCGTCAGGCCGATATCCCAGCCGAATAGCTTACCAAGGCCTAAGGCGATTAGCAGAGCGCTACCGACCATGACCAGGGCAAGCATCAGATAATTTTTACCGTCGCGAAAAAAAATCGAAAAAAAGTTGGGGCCAGCCTCGACGCCGACACAAAAAATAAACAGCATAAATCCCAGATTTAGCGCGTCGGTGTTAATACTGAAGTGTTGCTGCCCTAATAATAGAGAGACCACTAAAACGCCAATGGAATTACCAAGTTGGACTGAACCCAGACGTAACTTGCCAAGACACAGGCCAAGAGCCAGGACCACAAATAATAACAGGATGTAATTCCCATTTAACAAATCTGCGACGTTTATATTCACGGAGACTAACTTCTTGTTTACGAGTAAGCTGTTGAAAGAAATGCTAATTTACGCTACTGTTTTTATCATGAATTAAGGGTGCAATCGTATTGCATACAGCATCCAAATAAAAACAACACAACAATATATCCTGCTAGTTTAATCTTATTGCGTACTAACGGCTATAAGAATCGTGCAGGTGTGTTTTTGGCATGGAATGCCACATGACTTTATCTGACTGGATGCCTCACGGCGGAAAGCGTGTTCGATAGAGAGTGTCAGGAGGAACGATTGAAACATAAACACGGGTGGGCAAGCGTTGTCTGCTGCTTTGTACTCTTTATTGTGGTGTGTCTTTCATTAACTATGCATGTACAAGGCGCTTTTCGCGCGGCAGGGCATCCTGAGATTGGACTGTTATTTTTTACGTTGCCTGGTGCGGTGGCCAGTTTTTGTTCTCACCGACGCGAGGTGATCCGACCGCTGATCGGGGCGATGCTGGCGGCGCCGTTTTGCCTGGTGTTAATGCGCGTGGTATTTATGCCTACCCGATCGTTTTGGCAAGAACTCGCGTGGTTATTTAGCGCCGTATTCTGGTGTGCGTTAGGCGCGCTCTGTTATTTGTTTATTAGCAGCCTGTTTAGCCACCGGCGAAAAAAACGCCGATAGCGCCCTCCGTCAGAGGGCGTTGCCAGAGCAATCAGGCGAAAAGATTCAGATTTTCTTTTGCCCATGCTTCAAAATCCGTACAGCCGCCGATATGTTTTTGATCGACAAAAATCTGCGGTACGGTTTCTACAGGTTTACCTACGGTTTTTTCCAAATCCGCTTTAGTAATGCCTTCAGCATGGATATCAATATAGCGGTAGTTGAAATCGTCGCGTTCTTTGCTCAGTTTTTCCGCCAACTCTTTTGCACGCACGCAATAAGGGCACCCTGGACGGCCAAAAATAACAGTAAACATATCTCTCCTCGAACATAAAGCCAGACGGCGAACAGGTGTTATCATGCCGCGATTTACGGCAGATGAAAAGCAGGTTACGCCTGTTCCTTTGATAACCCAGGGCTATATCTGTTAAGCACGCCGGACCAGAACGTTCTACACTGTGCGTCAGTTAACCGGGAGGCTTGATATGCGCACGATTGGCGTGTTACCCAAAAGCGTACTGATACTGGAATACCTCGGTATGATTTTGCTGGCGCTTGCTCTGCTATCGCTTAATCATTACCTTACGCTGCCCGCGCCGTTCAATACGCCGCTGGCTGGCGTATTGATGGTTTTCCTCGGCGTCGTGTTGAGCCTCCCCGCCGCGGTGGCGATGATGTGGCGTATTGCGCAGTTACTGGCGCCGCAGTTGATGAAACGTCCACCCGACATTTCTTCCCGTTCAGATAGAGAAAAGCATAATGAGTCCGACCATTGAACTTCTTTGTGGCCATCGTTCTATTCGCCATTTCACCGATGAACCCGTGACTGACGCGCAGCGAGAGGCCATTATTGCCGCCGCGCGCAGCACGTCCAGTTCCAGTTTTTTACAGTGCAGCTCTATTATCCGTATTACCGATCGGGCGCTGCGCGAGGCGTTAGTGCCCCTGACGGGCGGGCAAAAGCATGTGGCGCAGGCCGCTGAGTTCTGGGTATTTTGCGCCGATTTTAATCGTCATTTGCAGATCTGTCCTGACGCGCAGTTGGGGCTTGCCGAACAACTGCTGCTCGGTGTCGTCGATACGGCGATGATGGGGCAAAACGCGCTGACGGCGGCGGAATCACTGGGGTTAGGCGGCGTGTATATCGGCGGCATCCGTAACAATATTGAGTCTGTTACCGAACTATTAAAATTGCCGAAGCATGTATTGCCGCTCTTTGGCCTGTGTTTGGGATGGCCTGCGGATAATCCGGATCTGAAACCGCGCCTGCCTGCCGAGCTTGTGGTTCATGAGAACCAGTATCAACCGCTTGATGAAAAGCTGCTGGCGCGCTATGACGAGCAGTTGGCTGAGTATTATCTGACCCGCGGCAGTAATACGCGACGCGATACCTGGAGCGATCATATCCGTCGCACCCTGATTAAAGAAAATCGCCCATTTATCCTTGAATATTTGCATAAACAGGGCTGGGCGACGCGCTAAAACCTGCGGGCCAGTGTATGATACGCGGGCTTTTCAGGGTTTTCAGCGAGGTGCAGGGTGAAAATTGCCATATTGTCCAGGGATGGAACGCTCTATTCTTGCAAACGTCTGCGCGAAGCGGCGATGCGGCGCGGCCATCTGGTCGAGATACTCGATCCTCTTTCCTGCTATATGAATATTAATCCGGCTGCGTCGTCGATCCATTACAAGGGGCGTCGTCTGCCCCATTTTGACGCCGTTATTCCCCGTATTGGTTCGGCCATTACCTTTTATGGTACCGCTGCGCTACGTCAGTTTGAGCTACTGGGTAGCTATCCGCTGAATGAATCCGTCGCTATTACCCGCGCGCGCGATAAGCTGCGATCGCTACAACTTCTGGCGCGCCAGGGGATCGATCTCCCCATTACCGGGATCGCCCATTCGCCGGATGATACCAGCGATCTTATTAAGATGGTTGGCGGGGCGCCGCTGGTCGTGAAGCTGGTAGAAGGCACGCAAGGGATCGGCGTGGTATTGGCGGAGACGCGTCAGGCTGCTGAAAGCGTTATTGATGCGTTTCGGGGGCTGAATGCCCATATCCTGGTTCAGGAATACATTGCCGAAGCTAAAGGATGCGATATTCGTTGTCTGGTCGTCGGCAATGAGGTTGTGGCGGCGATTGAGCGGTGCGCGAAAGCCGGTGATTTTCGCTCCAATCTTCATCGTGGCGGGGTGGCCAGCATCGCGACGATCACGCCTCGTGAACGGGATATCGCCATCAAAGCCGCACAAACGCTGGGGCTGGATGTGGCGGGCGTCGATATTTTACGCGCCGCGCGCGGGCCGCTGGTGATGGAGGTGAATGCCTCGCCGGGACTGGAAGGTATCGAAAAGACTACGGGCGTAGATATCGCGGGGCGAATGATTCAGTGGATAGAACGTCACGCTACACCTGAATTTTGCCTTAAAATCGGCGGCTAATCGCAATCGTGGATTCCGCCGTAGTACGAAGCACGCTTTTTGCGTAAGCTGTGCCGGTAATTTTTCATCGTCATCGTAAGAGGTAGCACATTATTATGATATCACTGGTCGTTCCCACTCTGGATACGTTGCGTCAATGGCTCGACGACCTGGGCATGAATTTTTTCGAATGTGATACCTGCCAGGCGCTGCATTTGCCGCATATGCAGAATTTTGACGGCGTCTACGATGCTAAAATCGATTTGGTGGACAACACCGTTCTTTTTTCCGCGATGGCGGAGGTCAGGCCTTCCGCGTTGCTGCCGCTGGCGGCCGATCTCTCTGCTATCAACGCCAGTTCGTTGACGGTAAAAGCCTTTCTCGATATGCAGGATGATAATCTGCCAAAACTGGTTGTGTGCCAGTCTTTATCCGTTATGCAAGGCGTCACCTACGAACAGTTCGAATGGTTTGTTCGCCAAAGTGAAGAGCAGATTTCTATGGTGATCCTTGAGGCCGGGGCGCATCAGCTTCTGTTTAACGCGGAAGAAGACGCGCAAAAAACCAGCGCAGTTGACCATTTTCTTCACTAATCCCTTCCGATAATCAGGCAGTCGCTGCCAGCGCGGCTGCTGTTTACGTTTTTTTATGCTGCTATTAACCTTTATTTAAAGAATTATTCACCTCCTTTCTGACCATTTCGCTTTATCACATAGACAAAACCTGCATAAAAAATTGATAAAAGGCGTTTTTTAATCTGGGCTATAGCCTCAAACCTTAGCTAAAGTTATTCTTGCGAAGCTTCTATAGCGAGCTTGATGGCAGGGAGGGCGACCTCTCTTCTTCATTTGTATCAAATGAAAAGGTATGCACATTTCAGGCATGTTTTAAACCACGCCTAATGGGTTCATTTGTTAACGGATTTCAGAAGGAAAGCGATGATGACCGCCTTAAAGAAAAAATGGCTATCGGGTCTGGTTGCGGGTGCTCTGATGGTCGTCTCTGTCGGCACGCTCGCTGCCGAACAAAAAACGCTGCACATTTATAACTGGTCAGATTATATCGCGCCGGACACGGTGGCGAACTTTGAAAAAGAGACCGGGATTAACGTTATCTATGATGTCTTTGACTCTAACGAAGTGCTGGAAGGCAAGTTAATGGCAGGCAGCACCGGGTTCGATCTGGTGGTGCCATCGGCCAGTTTTCTTGAGCGCCAGCTCACCGCGGGCGTTTTTCAGCCGCTGGATAAAAGCAAACTTCCCGGCTGGAAAAACCTCGATCCTGAACTGCTGAAACTGGTAGCGAAGCACGATCCTGACAACAAATACGCCATGCCCTACATGTGGGCCACGACGGGCATTGGCTATAACGTTGATAAAGTGAAAGCGGTGCTGGGGGATGATGCGCCAGTGAATAGCTGGGATTTAGTCCTCAAGCCGGAAAATCTGGAGAAGCTAAAAAGCTGCGGCGTCTCTTTCCTTGATGCGCCTGAAGAAATTTTTGCCACTGTGCTGAACTATCTGGGTAAAGATCCGAATAGCAGCAAAGCGGATGACTACACCGGCCCGGCAACCGATCTGTTGTTGAAGCTACGGCCAAACATTCGCTATTTCCACTCCTCGCAATACATTAACGATCTGGCTAATGGCGATACCTGTGTGGCCATCGGCTGGGCGGGCGATGTCTGGCAGGCCGCTAACCGAGCGAAAGAGGCGAAAAATGGCGTCAATATCTCTTTCTCGATCCCCAAAGAGGGGGCAATGGCGTTTTTTGATGTGTTTGCCATGCCGGCTGACGCCAAAAATAAAGACGAGGCCTACCAGTTCCTTAATTATCTGCTGCGCCCTGATGTGATTGCCCATATTTCCGATCACGTTTTCTACGCCAATGCGAATAAAGAGGCGACGGCGCTGGTCAGCCAGCAGGTGCGCGATAACCCGGGAATTTATCCGCCGGCGGATGTGCGGGCCAAGTTGTTTACCCTGAAAGTGCAGGAGCCGAAGATTGATCGCGTCCGCACCCGCGCATGGACGAAGGTGAAAAGCGGTAAGTAATTTATTAACGGTATGGCCTGATAAGCGTGCGCTATCGGGCATTCCACCGTTTGTATCGTTTGATTGTGTTATGCCGGAGAGCGCCTTGTGAATGATGTCCCCCACCGCCCGCAGGTGAAAACCCGTAAAGCGCTGACGCCGCTTCTGGAAATTCGCAACCTGACGAAGTCATTCGACGGGCAACATGCTGTCGATGATGTCAGTCTGACTATCTATAAAGGCGAGATTTTTGCCCTGCTGGGCGCGTCAGGTTGTGGAAAATCGACTCTGCTACGGATGCTGGCAGGTTTTGAACCGCCGAGCAGCGGGCAAATTATGCTCGACGGCGTCGATCTGGCGCATGTTCCGCCGTATCAGCGTCCGATTAATATGATGTTTCAGTCCTATGCGTTGTTTCCGCATATGACGGTAGAGCAGAACATCGCTTTTGGTCTGAAGCAGGACAAACTGCCGAAGGCGGAGATTACCAGCCGCGTCAATGAGATGCTGGGTCTGGTGCACATGCAGGAGTTTGCAAAACGTAAGCCGCATCAGCTTTCCGGCGGTCAGCGCCAGCGCGTGGCCTTGGCGCGCAGCCTGGCGAAACGTCCTAAGCTGCTCTTGTTGGATGAACCGATGGGCGCGCTGGATAAAAAATTACGCGACCGGATGCAGCTTGAAGTGGTGGATATCCTTGAGCGCGTCGGCGTGACCTGCGTCATGGTGACGCACGATCAGGAAGAAGCGATGACGATGGCGGGGCGCATTGCCATCATGAACCGTGGAAAATTTGTGCAAATTGGCGAACCGGAGGAGATTTACGAGCATCCGACGACCCGCTATAGCGCCGAATTTATCGGATCGGTAAATGTTTTTGAGGGCTTACTGAAAGCGCGTGAGGAGGACGGTCTGGTCATTGACGCGCCCGGTTTGGTTCATCCGTTAAAAGTCGATGCAGATGCCTCTGTCGTTGATAATGTGCCGGTATATGTGGCGCTACGTCCGGAAAAAATCATGCTGTGTGAGTCGCCGCCTGCCGATGGCTATAATTTCGCCGTCGGCGAAGTGGCGCATATTGCGTATCTCGGCGATCTGTCTATTTATCATGTGCGGCTAAAAAGCGGGCAGATGATCAGCGCTCAACTGCAGAATGCGCACCGTTACCGGAAAGGGTTACCGACCTGGGGCGATGAAGTGCGTTTGTGCTGGGAAGCGGATAGCTGCGTGGTCCTGACGGTATAAGGGGGAAACATGAGCACACTTGAACCTCCGGCACGCATCAGTAAACCTGGCGGCGCGGCGCTATGGTTGGCGCGAATGCAAATGAAACATGGGCGTAAGCTGGTTATTGCTTTGCCCTATATTTGGCTCATTCTGCTGTTTTTACTGCCGTTTCTTATCGTCTTTAAGATAAGCCTGGCGGAAATGGCGCGGGCGATCCCGCCGTATACCGATCTGCTGGAATGGGCTGACGGTCAGTTGTCGATTACGCTCAACCTCGGCAATTTTTTGCAACTGACCGACGATCCGCTCTATTTCGAAGCCTATCTACAATCGTTACAAATTGCCGGTATTTCCACAATCTGCTGCCTGCTGCTGGGCTACCCGCTGGCGTGGGCGGTGGCGCACAGCAAGCCCTCCACGCGCAATATCCTGCTGCTGTTGGTGATTCTGCCCTCGTGGACGTCTTTTTTAATACGCGTCTATGCCTGGATGGGCATTTTGAAAAACAACGGTGTGCTGAACAATGTGTTGCTGTGGCTAGGGGTTATCGATCAGCCGCTGACGATCCTGCACACTAACCTGGCCGTCTATATCGGCATTGTTTATGCTTATCTGCCGTTTATGGTTCTGCCCATTTATACCGCATTGACGCGCATTGATTATTCGCTGGTGGAAGCGTCGCTGGATCTCGGCGCCCGACCGCTGAAAACATTTTTTAGCATCATTGTTCCACTCACCAAAGGCGGAATCATCGCCGGCTCGATGCTGGTTTTTATCCCGGCAGTGGGCGAGTTCGTGATCCCGGAACTGCTTGGCGGGCCGGACAGTATCATGATTGGTCGCGTCCTGTGGCAGGAGTTTTTCAATAACCGCGACTGGCCGGTTGCTTCTGCGGTCGCCATTATTATGTTGCTGCTGCTGATAGTACCGATCATGTGGTTCCATAAACATCAGCAAAAAAGTGTGGGGGAGCACGGATGAATAACTTACCGGTCGTTCGCTCGCCCTGGCGCATTCTGATTCTGGTGCTGGGGTTTACTTTTCTCTATGCGCCGATGTTAATGTTGGTGATTTACTCGTTTAACAGTTCGAAGCTGGTGACGGTGTGGGCGGGATGGTCGACGCGCTGGTATGGCGAGCTCTTTCGGGATACCGCCATGATGAGCGCAGTGGGACTAAGCCTGACAATTGCCGCCTGTGCGGCGACGATGGCGGTGGTGCTCGGTACTATTGCTGCGGTGGTGATGGTGCGATTTGGACGATTTCGCGGCGCAAACGGCTTTGCGTTTATGATCACCGCGCCGCTGGTGATGCCGGATGTGATTACCGGGCTGTCGCTGCTGCTGCTGTTTGTCGCGCTCGGTCATGCTATCGGCTGGCCCTCCGATCGCGGGATGCTGACCATCTGGTTGGCGCATGTCACTTTCTGTACCGCCTACGTGGCAGTGGTGATCGCTTCGCGATTACGCGAACTGGATCGTTCGATTGAAGAGGCGGCGATGGATCTTGGCGCGGCGCCGTTGAAGGTCTTTTTTGTCATTACGTTACCGATGATCATGCCAGCGGTGATCTCGGGCTGGCTGTTGGCCTTTACGCTTTCCCTTGACGATCTGGTGATTGCCAGCTTCGTTTCCGGTCCCGGCGCCACCACGCATGCTGGTTTTCTCCAGCGTGCGCATGGGCGTGAACCCGGAAATCAACGCGCTGGCGACGTTAATCCTCGGCGTGGTAGGAATCGTCGGATTTATTGCCTGGTACCTGATGGCGCGAGCGGAAAAACAGCGGATTCGCGATATCCAGCGTGCAAGACGCGGCTGAAGCCACTAAAATCTTCCTCTATGGCAATGCGTTGCCGCGCGGGTCGCGGCATCATTTTCAGGGAAGACATTCATTGGGATTTATAAAGCAATCAACCTCATCACATGCCCGTTTAAATGTGCCTACGCTGGTGCAGGTTGCGGCTATGGCGATTATTTTGATTCGCGGTCTCGATGTGCTGATGATTATGAATACCCTCGGCATACGCGGGATGGGCGAGTTTATTCATCGCAGCGTGCAGACGTGGAGCTTAACCCTGGTCTTTCTGGCAAGCTTAGTGCTGGTCTTTGTTGAAATTTATTGTGCGTTTTCGCTGGTGAAAGGCCGTAGCTGGGCGCGTTGGGTGTACCTGGCGACACAAATTATTGTAAGTGGGTATCTGTGGGCGGCGTCGTTAGGCTACGGGTATCCGGAGTTGTTTAGCATCGCGGGAGAATCGAAGCGTGATATCCTGCATTCCCTGGTCATGCAAAAACTCCCCGATCTTTTAATTCTGTTTCTGCTGTTTATTCCCGCTCCCAGCCGTCGGTTCTTCCGGCTGCAATAATGTGTATAATCGTCGCCCCGGATAATATGAAGGTTTTTTGGTATGCAGTGCGCACTCTATGACGCGGGTCGCTGCCGTTCCTGTCAATGGATTACGCAGTCGGTTAACGAACAACTTTCCGCAAAAACAGCCGATTTACATCGTTTGCTCGCCGGGCTGCCTGTTGAACAGTGGGGCGCGCCGATTGGCGGCCCGGAACAGCATTTCCGCAACAAAGCGAAAATGGTCGTGAGCGGTAGTGTAGAAAAACCGCTCTTCGGGATGCTGCATCGCGACGGTACGCCGGTCGATCTTTGCGGCTGCCCGCTGTATCCCGCCTCCTTTGCCCCCGTATTCAGCGCGCTAAAACCTTTTATTGCCCGTGCCGGACTCACGCCTTATAACGTGGCTCGAAAACGCGGCGAACTGAAATACCTGTTGCTGACGGAAAGCCAGTTCGATGGCGGTATGATGCTACGCTTCGTGTTGCGTTCAGAAACCAAACTTACGCAACTGCGCGCGGCGTTACCGTGGCTGCGCGCGCAACTGCCGCAGCTCAGAGTGATCACCGCAAATATCCAGCCGGTACATATGGCGATTATGGAAGGGGAGACGGAAATCTACCTGACGGATCAGCAGGCGCTGGTGGAACGTTTTAACGATGTGCCGCTGTGGATTCGCCCGCAAAGTTTCTTTCAGACCAACCCTACGGTCGCCAGCCGATTATATGCAACGGCGCGCGATTGGGTAGGGCAACTGCCGGTACGCCATATGTGGGATCTTTTTTGCGGAGTGGGCGGATTCGGCCTGCACTGCGCGACGCCGCAGATGCAATTAACCGGTATTGAGATCGCGCCGGAGGCGATTGCCTGCGCGAAGCAATCCGCTGCCGAGCTGGGATTGACCCGCCTTCATTTCCAGGCGCTGGATTCCACCCAATTCGCCATCGCACAAGGCGAAACGCCCGACCTGGTATTGGTGAATCCTCCCCGCCGCGGCATTGGCAAGCCGTTGTGCGATTACCTTGCACAAATAGCGCCGCGTTTTATTATTTATTCAAGCTGTAACGCGCAGACGATGGCGCAGGATATTCGTCATCTGCCGAACTACCGTATTCAACGTGTTCAGCTTTTCGATATGTTCCCGCATACCGCGCATTATGAAGTGTTAACACTGCTTTGCAGGCTGTAGCGCCAAAAGCCAGACATACAAAATATCTATATTAACTATCTAATTATCCATAAATAATAATAACCATGATCGATCGATAAAAAACTCCGATCGATCGTGGTTATATATTACCCTATTTTTGCAAATCAAATCACAAATAATCACTTTAAATCTTTTAATGACTAATTTTGATTATTACAGTGCGTGTAAGGCAAAATTAGACAAGGTGGTTTATCGGGTAACTTTCAATAGCATCAGCGAAGCAATACGTAACGTCAGTAAAGGGGTCAATCATGACAACGAATAGGCACGCTTATGGAGGGCGTTCAGACGATGTTTGCCAAATTTATAGATGTTATTCAAACGTTTTTAACTGAACCGGCAATATTAATTGGGATATTAGTCGGTGTTGGCTATGCGCTGGATAAAAAGACGCCTATAAAAATTATCACCGGTATGATCAGCGCGATGGTCGGTTTGATAATGGTGTTATTTGGCGGCTTTCAATTTTCAGCCACTTTTAAACCGGTTGCAGAGGCAGTCAGCAAAGCTTATGGCGTGCATGGATACTTAATGGATTCATACGCCATGAAAGCCGCGACGCAAATAGCGCTGGGCGATAATTTCGGCTATGTAGGATACGTTTTTGTACTGGCGTTTTTTACTAACCTGTTATTAGTTTTATTTGGCCGTTATACCGGCGCAAAAGGTATATTTCTTACCGGTAATACCGGGGTCTCTCATTCACAGGCGGTACTGTGGTTAATCGTCTTCTGGCTGGGGTTCGGTTGGGTACAATCCATTGTGATTGCCGGGGTATTGACCGGGGTCTTTTGGGCGTTTTCAACTACGCTTATTGTTAAACCCATCGCCAAAGTGACCAATAACGCCGGTTTTACCATTGCGCATAACCAGATGCTGGGACTGTGGTTTTTCTCGAAATTCGCGCATAAATTCGGCGATCCGGAAAAGCATGACGCCGAAAACCTGAAACTTCCCGGTTGGTTAGCCATTTTTAACCACAACGTGACGGCAATCGCCATTGTGATGACGCTCTTCGTTGGCGGTTTTCTATTGGCGACAGGGATCGATAACGTACAGTTAATGGCGAAAGGCAAACCCTGGTATATCTATATCATCAATCTGGGCCTGCAATTCTCTATGTATATGGTCATCTTGCTGCAGGGCGTGCGGATGATGGTTGGTGAAATTAACGGTTCGTTTAAAGGATGGCAGGATCGCTTTATTCCTAACGCCATACCGGCTGTGGATGTTGCTGCTTTATTACCTTTTTCGCCTAACGCGGCCACGCTGGGATTCGTCTTTTGTACTTTCGGCACGATTTTTTCCATGGGCATTCTGCTGCTCATCCATAGCCCTATTATGGTACTGCCTGGTTTTGTTCCGCTCTTCTTTTCCGGCGGTCCCATCGGCGTATTAGCCAACCGAATGGGGGGATATCGTTCCGTTATTATTTGTACTTTCCTGTTAGGGATTATTCAGACTTTCGGTACGGTATGGGCCATTCCTTTAACCGGGCTGGCAAAAGAAGGTGTGGGCTGGACGGGAATATTTGACTGGGCGACTCTGTGGCCTGCAATTTGTGAATTACTGAAATTTATTGCTTCAACGTTCCATCTTGGTCCTTATTCCATTTAATTGATTCGGTTTATATAAAGGATTTTATTATGAAAGATTCTGTAAATATTTTATTCGTATGCGGTTATGGTGTAGGCAGTAGCGTAATGTTACAGACTGTTGTTAAAAAAGCGTTAGCAAAATATGACTTCTCTTTTGATATGGAGCATACGGCAGCGGGAGAGGTCGGTGGATTTACCGACTGGGCAGATATTTATGCGATTTCGAAAAAATTGCTTGATGTTGTTAGCCTCGATCCTAAACACGGACAATATCTCATTCCCATTGAGAATATCATGGATGGCGAATCAATAGGTAAACAGATTTACGATGTGGTAGAGAAAAATTTTCCGCACCTGCTCAACAAATGAGGGTGAGTCATGAAAGCGATTATTCTGCTGTTTGACAGTCTGAATAAAAACTATTTGCCGCCCTATGGTGATTTGCTAACGAAAGCGCCTAACTTTCAACGCCTGGCGGCACATGCCGCCACCTTTGACAATAGTTATGTCGGCAGTATGCCCTGTATGCCAGCCCGTCGGGAACTGCACACCGGGCGCTATAATTTCCTGCATCGTGAGTGGGGGCCGCTGGAACCCTTTGATGATTCCATGCCGGAATTATTGAAAAAAGCGGGGATCTACACCCATCTTATCAGCGATCATCTGCATTACTGGGAAGACGGCGGCGGTAACTACCATAACCGCTATAGCTCCTGGGACGTAGTACGCGGTCAGGAGGGCGATCACTGGAAGGCAAGCGTTGGCGAGCCGCCCATTCCGGAAGTACTGCGCGTTCCACAAAAACAAACCGGAGGCGGCGTTTCCGGGCTATGGCGTCATGACTGGGCGAACCGCGAATACATCCAGCAGGAAGCCGATTTTCCCCAGACGAAAGTTTTTGACGCCGGGTGCGATTTTATCCATAAAAATCATGCCGAAGATAACTGGTTATTGCAGGTTGAGACGTTCGATCCGCATGAGCCGTTTTATACCACCGAGGAATATTTATCGCTCTATGACGATGAGTGGCAAGGCCCGCATTATGACTGGCCGCGCGGCAAAGTCAGTGAAAGTGAGGAGGCGATAGCGCATATTCGCTGTCGTTATCGGGCCCTGGTTTCCATGTGCGACCGCAATCTGGGACGTATCCTTGATCTGATGGATGAACACGATCTCTGGCGCGATACGATGCTGATTGTCGGTACCGATCACGGCTTCTTGCTGGGGGAGCACGGTTGGTGGGCTAAAAATCAAATGCCCTATTATAACGAGGTGGCGAATAACCCGCTGTTTATCTGGGACCCGCGCAGCGCGGTATGCGGAGCGCGACGGCAGTCGCTGGTGCAGATGATTGACTGGGCGCCAACGCTACTGGATTATTTTCAGCAACCTATTCCCGCAGATATGCAGGGCCAACCGCTGGCGAAAGTCATTGCCAGTGATGAACCCGTCAGGGAAGGCGCGCTGTTTGGCGTGTTTAGCGGACATGTTAATGTTACCGACGGACGCTATGTTTATATGCGGGCCGCGCAGCCGGGGCGTGAGCATGACATTGCGAACTACACGTTAATGCCGATCAAGATGAATGCGCGTTATGACGTGGATGAACTGGGAAAATTATCTCTGGCACCTCCGTTTAACTTTACTAAAGGGCTTCAGGTATTACGTATTCCGGCCAGGGAAAAATATAAAGGTGTGAATAGTTTTGGTCATCTCTTGTTTGATCTCAGAGACGATCCGCAGCAGCAACATCCTATTCATGATGAGGCCATCGAAGCAAGGATGATCAACTTACTTATCCGTTTGATGAAAGAAAATGATGCTCCGGCGGAGCAGTATCGCCGTCTGGGTCTGGATGTTGTCTAAAAACGTAACAATGTTGTAAGCCGGGTGCGCGTTAGCGTCACCCGGTAAGTATTAGTCCGAATCGCCTGTTGATGCAGGCGTTTGAGACTGATGACAAACTGTAGAATGCTCAATGGCGCTGCGCTTATCAGGCCAGGATAGTTTCCTGATGGCGGCCCGTGGGCTGAATAAGGTATTTATACTGCCATTTCGCAACACGGTGGGTTAATCACATACGTCTTACTGCGGGAACCACTGATCGCTAATTTTCTGATAAGTGCCGTCCGCTTTAATGGCGGCCAGCGCATTATTCAGTTTTTCCAGCAACGCCTTATTGTCCGGGCGCACCGCGATGCCAAGTCCGGTACCGAAGTATTGCGGATCGGTCACTTTCTCTGTTGCCGGACCCAGTTGCGGATTCGTTTTCAGCCACTCATTGACCACTGCGGTATCGCCAAAGACGCCGTCAATACGGCCATTTTTCAGGTCGATAATCGCATTCTGGTAGCTGTCGTAGGCCACGGTTTTGACCTCCGGATGTTTATCCTGGAGATATTTTTGATGCGTGGTGCCATTTTCCATACCGATACGCTTACCTTTTAGATCGGTAAAGGTTTTATAGGTGTCTTTTTTGGCAATCACCAGCGCGGAGTTCGCATAATAGGGATTGCTAAAGGCGACCTGTTTACTGCGCTCCGGGGTAATGTCCATTCCGGAAATGACGGCATCATATTTTCTGAATTTCAGCGCCGGGATAAGACTATCGAAAGCATGATTGGTAAAAGTACATTCTGCCTGCATTTGCTTGCATAATGCGGTTGCCAGATCGATATCGAAGCCCACAATTTTATTACTCGCATCCAGGGATTCAAACGGGGGATAGGTGGCGGAAACCCCGAAATTGATTTTTTCAGCGGCGATGCTGCCAGTGGCGAAAGAGGCGAGTAATGCAGCCAGAACTAATTTTTTCATGATGTCACTCCCGTAATCTTATGATTATGCGCCGTGTCTGCGGCATAGATTTACAATGCCATTAACTGAATTTTTATGCAATAAAAATGAGTAAATATTTTATAATGGGTAAAAAAAGACGGACAGGTTAACCACTTGTCCGTCGGATTTATTCAATATTATGCATCGTAGGCTTGATAAGCGCAGCGCCATCTGACCATTGTCGAACGGCGGCGAGAATGCCTTATCCTGCCTGGTTAATTGCGCCGCTCAAACGCCAGGGCTTTACGCTCAATCAAACGCATCATCAGCGTCAATAGACCGTTGACGACCAGGTAAATTACGCCTGCCGCGCCAAATACCACCACATCGTAGGTACGACCATAGAGCAACTGACTGTACCCCATGACTTCCATCAAGGTGATGGTATAGGCCAGCGAGGTACTTTTGAAGACCAGTACCACCTCATTAGAATAGGAGGAGAGGGCGCGTTTAAACGCATAGGGCAACAAAATCGCCAGCGTATCTTTCTTACTCATCCCCAGCGCGCCACAGGACTGCCACTGACCTTCCGGAATCGCGCGAATCGCGCCATAAAATAGCTGCGTGGTATAAGCGGCGCTGTTTAGCGACAACGCGATCAGTGCGCACAGCCACGGTTCAGACAGTAGATGCCAGAGTAGCGGATACTCTTGCAGCGTCGGGAATTGACCGGGTCCGTAGTAGATCAGGAAAATTTGCACCAACAACGGCGTACCGGTAAACAACGTGATATAGCCGCGCACCAGCCACACCACGAACGGCGTTTTTAGCGTCAGGATGATGGTAAAAACTAACGCCAGCACCAAAGCGATGGCAATAGAAGCCACGGTCAGCGTCAGGCTGGTGTGTAGCCCTTTTAGCAGTTCAGGTAAGTACTCAAGCATTAGTCCGGCCTCCGCTCAAAACGTGTTGCGCGCAGGTCTATGCGTTTGAGAATGTACTGACTGATCAGCGTAATGACCAGGTAAATAGCCGCCGCAATAATGTACCAGTTAAACGGTTCCTGGGTGCGTGTGGCAATACTTTTGGTCTGCAACATCAGATCGTTAACGCTGATAAGGCTGACCAGAGCCGTATCTTTTAGCAACACCAGCCACTGATTACCCAGCCCTGGCAGGGCGTGACGCCACATCTGCGGCATCACCAGACGGAAAAAAATCGCCGTCTTTGATAATCCCAGTGCCTGACCCGACTCCCACTGACCAGACGGAACGGCTTTCAGCGCGCCGCGTAGCGTCTGCGACGCATAGGCCGCATACAGCAGGGACAACGCAATCACGCCGCACAGGAACGGACTGACGTCAAAGTTCTCAATCTCCATTTGCACCGGGATCTGCGTAAAGCCGAGATGGAGGGTAAACCCGTCAGATAGCGTAAGCAGGAGTTGCGAGGAGCCGAAATAGATAAACAGCACCACCAGAATTTCCGGCAGACCGCGCAAAATAGTGACCAGCGCGGAGCCTATCCAGGCTATCGGGCGCCATTTTACGGACTCCCAGACGGCAAAGAACATGGCTAACGCGAGGCCAATGATCAGCGCGCAGACGGCAAGGCCGACGGTCATCCCGGCGGCGCTTGCTAAAGGAAAAAATTCGTTCATCAAAGATTACTTCTGGAACCATTTGTTATAGATGGTCTCGTAAGTCCCATCTTTCTTCACTTTTTCCAGCGCAGTATTGAATTTCTGCTGCAGCTCGGTGTTGCCCTGACGTACCGCGATACCCAGGCCGGTGCCGAAATAATCTTTATCGGTGACTTTATCGCCGACCGGCGCCAGCTTAGGATTGGCTTTCAGCCATTCGGTCACGACCGCCGTGTCGCCGAAAACAGCGTCGATACGGCCATTTTGTAGATCCAGCTTCGCGTTCTGATAGCTGTCATGCGGTACGGTGGTGATTTCCGGATGCTTATCCATGATGAATTTCTGGTGCGTCGTACCGTTCTGTACGCCGACTTTCTTACCTTTCAGTTGATCGACGCTGGTGTATTTGCCCTGCTGACCCACGAACAGCGCGGAGTTGTCGTAATATGGCGTGGTAAACAGCACCTGCTTTTCACGTTCTGGCGTGATATCCATTCCCGCCATTACAGCGTCGAAGCGGCGGAATTTCAGGCTGGGGATCAGGCTGTCGAACGCCTGATTGGTAAAGGTACAGGAGGCGTCGATCTCTTTACATAGCGCGTTGGCCAGGTCGACGTCAAAGCCGACAATCTTGTTATTAGCATCCATCGATTCGAACGGCGGATAGGACGCTTCGGTCGCAAAACGAATGGTCTGGGCTGCTGTAGCGGAAAGGCTAAAGCCTGCAATTAGCGCGGCAATCAGAACTTTTTTCATTGTCATTGTCCCGAATCTTAGTGAGAGAGATAGTTTTTGAACGCTTCGGTCTGAGGGTGGGCAAAGCAACCCGCATCACCGTGCTCGACGATGTGACCATTTTCCATATAAATCACACGACTGGCGGTCTTACGCGCCACTTCGACTTCATGCGTAACGATCACCTGAGTAATGTTCGTTTCCGCCAGCTCATGAATAATACTGACGATTTGAGCGGTAATTTCCGGGTCCAGCGCGGCGGTCGGTTCATCAAACAGCAGCACCTGCGGTTCCATCATCAGCGCGCGGGCAATCGCGACGCGCTGCTGCTGACCGCCGGAAAGGTGCAACGGATAACGATCGCTATAGGGCTTCAGACGTAGACGCTCCAGCAGCTTTTCTGCGCGCGCCAGCGCCTGATCTTTTGTCAGACCCAGTACGCGGCAGGGCGCTTCAATCAGATTCTGCACAACGGTGAGATGCGGCCAAAGATTATATTGCTGAAAGACCATTCCGACATTTTGACGTAGCTCACGAATCGCCTTATCGGACGGCGTTTTCGTAAAGTCAAAATGGTTCCCGGCGATAGTCAGAGTGCCGGAGCGCGGCATCTCAAGCAGATTGAGTACACGCAGCAGCGAACTTTTACCCGCCCCGCTTGGGCCAAGCAACACCAGCGTTTCGCCTTCGGGGCAATCCAGCGTGATATCGAACAGCGCCTGATGCGCGCCGTAAAAGCAATTAATGCCGTTTAATTGAATACTCATTGACACTCGTATACAGGCAGTCTGATAGCTATTGAAGCCGCAGATAGTACCTTTCGCAGAATAGTTATGCAATATTTATGCGTTAAAAGTTAAATATATCCCACATTCTTCCCTAAACATAGCACAAAATAGCAGGAGGAATAGTAGGTAAGAAGAATTGTCGGCATCCCGGGCAGAATGCCAGACAATTTACGGGGTTATGGGTGCAAAAGCGGGGGAATACTGTCTGTTAACGGTTTTCTATCGACTGGCGCAGCGTACCGGCAGGGGCATGGACATCTCCGCCCAGATAGCGAACGTCGTCAATCACCCAGCATGAGCCTTCGTGAATCATAAGCACTTCATCCTGCCAGCTTTGATCGCCCTGTTTTAACGCTACCCGCAGAGGAATGTTGCGCGCATCTCGGTTCGGAATGGTTGATGCGCTGGCGACGTTGGCGCTATCCGGCAGCGTAGCGCGGCTGGAGAACAGATCGCCGCTCATCAACTGGCGGTGCTCCGTATCGCGGCTGACGTCGGTCAACAATTTCGCCAGGTTATCACTCAAGTAGGGGCGAAGCGCGGCGATATCATTGCTGTGGTGTTGAATACGGTAGTCGTAAAATTGTTGAGCCACGCTGTCCGGGCCGCCTTCCACACACGCGCCGATACGCGGGCCATTATCTTTGTAGGCGGGAGTGACGGTCGTACAGGCGCTAAGCAGAAGCGCGCACGGGATGAGCAAAGAGAGTTTAGAATAGCGCATGATGATTTCCTTATAGGCGATCGAGCAAAAACCGATCTACGATAATCAATTATATCCTTTCAATGATAGCGTATCAGCTTGATAATGCGTTTGAGATCGTGTGCTTAGCTAACCCGGGAGATTCACTATGCAGTTTTCAACAACCCCAACGCTGGAAGGACAAAGCATCGTGGAGTATTGCGGTGTGGTGACGGGCGAAGCCATTTTAGGCGCCAATATTTTCCGCGATTTTTTCGCCGGCATTCGGGATATCGTCGGCGGACGTTCCGGCGCGTATGAGAAAGAGCTGCGTAAAGCGCGTGAAATTGCTTTTCAGGAACTTGGCGAGCAGGCTAAAGCGTTGGGTGCCGATGCGGTGGTAGGCATCGATATTGATTACGAAACTGTCGGCAAGGATGGCAGTATGCTGATGGTCAGCGTCAGCGGAACGGCGGTGAAAACGCGCCGATGAGAGCGCTACTGTGGCTGGTTGGTCTCGCGTTGCTGTTAACAGGCTGCGCGAGCGAAAAAGGAATTATCGACAAAGAGGGATATCAGCTTGATACCCGACATCGGGCGCAGGCGGCCTGTCCGCGCATTAAAGTACTGGTGATTCACTATACGGCGGAAAACTTTGACGTTTCGCTGGCGACGTTAACGGGTCGCAACGTCAGTTCGCATTACCTGATTCCCGCAACCCCGCCATTATATGGCGGTAAACCGCGCATCTGGCAACTGGTGCCGGAACAGGATCAGGCCTGGCATGCGGGCGTCAGTTTCTGGCGAGGCGCCACACGTCTCAATGATACGTCTATTGGCATTGAGCTGGAAAATCGCGGCTGGCGAATGTCCGGCGGGGTGAAATCTTTCGCGCCGTTTGAATCCGCGCAAATTCAGGCATTGATTCCGTTAGCGAAGGACATTATCGCGCGCTATGACATCAAACCGCAGAATGTGGTGGCCCATGCGGATATCGCGCCGCAGCGTAAAGACGATCCCGGCCCGCGCTTCCCGTGGCGCGAGCTGGCGGCGCAGGGGATTGGCGCCTGGCCTGACGCCCAGCGTGTGGCGTTTTATCTGGCTGGACGCGCGCCGTATACGCCAGTCGATACCGCAACGGTGCTTGCGTTACTCTCGCGCTATGGCTATGAAGTCAAAGCCGATATGACGGCGCGCGAGCAGCAGCGGGTGATTATGGCGTTCCAGATGCACTTCCGTCCGGCGCAATGGAACGGTATCGCAGATGCCGAAACGCAGGCGATTGCCGAAGCATTACTGGAGAAGTACGGCCAGGATTAACGCGGTAAATTTCCGTGATCGCGCAGCCAGGCGGCGGTGCGCTCAATGCCTTCGTCCAGCGTGATGATGGGCTGGTAGCCCAGCTCTTCCTGCGCGCGAGTCGTATCGAGCGTAAAATCAAAATTCAGTTTTGACACGCCGTAATGCGTTAGCGGGGGCTCTTTGGCGGATTTTTTGCCGAAGCGCTCCATACTGCGGGCGATCATATCCAGCATCGGGTAAGGCACAGAGCGAATGCGGCAATCGATAGTCAATTCATCAATTAACTTTTGTACGATGCTGCGTAAGGTACGGTTTTCGCCGTTAGTGATGTTATAAGCGCGGCCAGAAGGCAGATGATCGCAGCCCGGCTGGCTGGCCAGCCACATGGCGTGGATCGCATTTTCATAGTAGGTCATATCGACCAGCGCGCTGCCCCCGTGCGGTAATAAGACGCTACCGTAATGGTGCATCATATGCGCCAGACGTGGGATAAATACTTTATCGTGCGGGCCAAACAGGCTTTGCGGACGCAACACCGTAAAACGTGTTTGCGGATTGGCCTGCGCCAGCAGATTAATCACCTCTTCACCGGCGGCTTTACTGCGGGCGAACTCATTGGCAAACCGATGCGGACGGAAATCCTCTTTGATATCACGGTGATGGTGGTAATCAAAATAGAGCGAGGGAGAGGAGATATGAATAAAATTGCGCACGCCCCAGGCGACCGCCCATTCTCCCAGGCGGCGGGTGGCGCGAACATTCGCCAGATCGAAAGCCTGTTGGGTTCCCCAGGGCGAGGTAAAGCTGGAGCAGTGCCACAACGTGTCGATCCCGGCAAGCATCACTTTAGCCTGCGAGGAGACCAGTTCGGTTAAATCCGCATGGACGAATTCCGCGCCCATTTTTTCAAGCAGCTTGCCCATCGCTTCATTGCGACCCGTCGCTCTGACGCTGATGCCTTTATTGCGCAAAAATTCAACCGCGTTTCGACCTAAGCCGCTGGTGGCGCCGGTAACCAGTACCTTCATATCAATCCACTGTGTTTAATAAACCGTCGTGCGCATTCTTCCGTGAATTACGTCGGTATGCAATGGGAAACACGAAAGAATACAGCAACTTTTTCTCATTTTTCTGTGATTTGTTCTGCAAGTCGGGCAATACGCCTTGCCATTCCTCGGAAAATAAACAGGTGCGCCGGGATCATCAGTAGCCAGTAAATCAGGCCCGGCATTCCGTGTGGATGCCACCAGGCGTGCACGTCAATTTCGCGGTAGCGGCCTTTATCGTGCAGCGTGAAGCTAAGCCGCCCCAGGCCCGGCGCTTTCATGCCAAACAAGAGCGTGAGCTGTTTTTCTGGTTCGACAATGATCACTTTCCAGCTATCTACCGTATCGCCAGGCTTGAGCAAAGTATGCGACGGGCGGCCTTTCGCCAGTTTATGCCCCACCAGACGATCCATCGCGGCGCGCGTCTGCCACAAAATATTGCCGAAAAAATAGCCCTCTTTGCCACCCAGCCGATTTACGACCTGCCAGAGCGCCGATAGGCTGGCCGGGGTCTGCGCGGTAAAGCCCGCCTGCTTTGGAAAATAGCCGTATTCGGGACGCCAGCGGGCGAAGGCCAGCGCGTCGTAGCCCCAGTCGCTGGAGTTCACCAGTTTTTCTTCTTCTTTCAGCGTGCGGCGAACGGCGTCATCAAAGGTGATAAGCGTTTGGGGGATCAACTTTTTTAACGCGGCGTCATCGGCCAGCAAATCGTGCCTTAATCCCTGGATTAACGCTTTTGCGGTAGTTGGCGGCACGGAGGTAATGACGTTTAAAAACCAGACCGAAATCCAGCGGGTCGGAAAAGGCACCGGGATCAGCGGACGCCGTTTACCGCTGACGGCCATAAAACGTTCAAACTGCTGCTGATAACTTAATACCTGCGGCCCGGCGGCTTCCAGAATACGATGCTCGTGCGCAGGGTGCTCCAGTAAGCCGACCAGGTAGTAGAGTAAATTTTCCAAGGCGATGGGCGTGGTGCGCGAACGCACCCAGCGCGGCGGCGTGAGTATTGGCAGGTTGTAAACCATGTCGCGCATGACTTCGAAGGCGGCGGAGCCTGCGCCGACGATGATCCCGGCGCGTAATTCCGTCACCGGTACGCCTGCGTCGCGCAGCGTGTCAGCCGTAAGCTGGCGGGCGCGCAGGTGATCGGATTGCTCATGCGTCGGCGCCTGCAATGAACTGAGGAAAATAAGTTGTTTAACCGGCGTCTGGCGCAGCGCGTCGCGCACGTTGAGCGCCGCCTGACGCTCATGGGCGATAAAATCGCCGCCTTCGCCCATGCCGTGTACCAGATAGTAAACGGTATCAATGTCGCGAAGCAGCGCGGGTAAATTTTCCGGCCAGTGCAGATCGACCTTATGACAACTGACGTTGGCGAGGCGCTGTTTTTCCAGACGTTCGATGCGTCGCGCCGCCGCTCGCACATGATGCCCTTGCTGACTTAGCGCAAAGACCAGGTGCTGGCCGATATAGCCGCTGGCGCCGAGAACCAGAATGCGTTGCGCCACGTTGCTCTCCTTAGCGGGCTAAAAAGGCGCGCCAGTGGGCGACGACGTCGGTAAGCTGTTCGCGAGAGACATCCAGATGCGTCACCAGACGCACAATCGGCGCGGCGTTAATCAGGATATTCCGTTCCCGCAAATAGTCGCCAAGCGCGGCGGCCTGTGCTTCGCCAACGCGAACAAACAGCATATTCGTTTCGTGGCGCATGACCTCCGCGCCCGCTTCCCGAAGCTGCTGCGCCAGCCAGGCGGCGTTATCATGATCCTCTCGCAGACGCGCCACGTTATGCTTCAGCGCATACAGTCCGGCCGCTGCCAGAATCCCGGCCTGACGCATTCCGCCGCCGACCATTTTACGCCAGCGCGTCGCGCGTTTAATGTAGTCGCGGTTACCGACCAGCAGCGAACCGACCGGCGTTCCGAGACCTTTTGACAGGCAGATGGTAAAAGAGTCGCAATACTGCGTAATCTCTTTTAACTCACAGCCGTAGGCAACCACCGCGTTAAAAATTCGGGCGCCGTCAACGTGCAGCGCCAGCCCACGTTCGCGGGTAAACGTCCAGGCGTCTTTCAGATACGCGCGCGGCAGCACTTTCCCGTTATGCGTATTTTCCAGACTGAGCAAGCGCGTACGCGCGAAGTGGATGTCATCCGCTTTAATCTTCGCCGCCACGTTCTCCAGCGGCAGCGTACCGTCCGCGGCGGCGTCGATGGGCTGCGGCTGAATGCTGCCGAGCACCGCCGCGCCGCCAGCTTCATAGAGATAATTATGCGCGCCCTGACCGACGATATACTCTTCGCCGCGTTCACAATGGCTAAGCAGCGCGACCAGATTGGCCTGGGTGCCGGTGGGTAAAAAAAGCGCCGCTTCTTTACCGGAAAGGTCGGCGGCGTAGCGCTGAAGGGCGTTAACAGTAGGGTCATCGCCGTATACGTCGTCCCCGACCGGGGCGGTCATCATCGCCTCGAGCATGGCGCGGCCCGGTCGGGTAACGGTATTACTGCGTAAATCAATCATGGCACATCCCTGGATTTTAAAAGGTGATGTGCACTGTTTTACCTTAGCCAGTTCGTTTTCGCCAGTTCGATCACTTCATCGCCGCGGCCGCTAATAATGGCGCGTAGCATGTACAGGCTAAAGCCTTTCGCTTGTTCCAGTTTGATCTGCGGCGGGATCGCCAGCTCTTCTTTTGCCACGACCACGTCAACCAGTACCGGGCCGTCAATGGAAAACGCGCGCTGTAGCGCACCGTCCACGTCTGCGGCTTTTTCCACGCGAATACCGGTAATGCCGCAGGCTTCGGCGATACGCGCGAAATTGGTGTCGTGCAGTTCGGTACCGTCGGTAAGGTAGCCGCCGGCTTTCATTTCCATCGCCACAAAGCCCAGCACGCTGTTATTAAAGACGACGATTTTTATCGGCAGCTTCATCTGTACCACCGAGAGAAAATCGCCCATCAGCATACTGAAGCCGCCATCACCGCACATCGCGATAACCTGCCGACCCGGCGCGGTGGCCTGAGCGCCGAGCGCCTGTGGCATGGCGTTGGCCATTGACCCGTGGTTAAACGAGCCCAGCAGGCGGCGCTTGCCGTTCATTTTTAGATAGCGGGCCGCCCAGACGGTCGGCGTGCCGACATCGCAGGTAAAAATAGCGTCGTCAGCGGCGAAATGGCTAATTTGTTGCGCCAGATATTGTGGATGGATGGCTTTATCGCTGAGTTTGGCTAAGTCATCAAGTCCCTTACGGGCGTCCCGATAGTGCTCCAGAGCTTTATCGAGGAATTTACGATTGCTTTTTTCTTCCACCAGCGGCAGCAGGGCGCGAAGCGTGGCTTTAATATCGCCCACCAGCGCCATGTCGACTTTGCTGTGCGCGCCAATACTGCCCGGGTTGATGTCAATCTGAATGATTTTGGCATCGCTCGGATAAAAGGCGCGGTAGGGGAACTGGGTGCCGAGCAGGATCAGCGTATCGGCGTTCATCATGGTGTGGAAGCCAGAAGAGAAGCCAATCAGGCCGGTCATTCCCACATCATAAGGGTTATCGTACTCAACGTGCTCTTTGCCGCGCAGGGCATGAACGATTGGCGCTTTTAGCTTTGCCGCCAACGCGACCAACTCCTCATGCGCGCCCGCGCAGCCGCTACCGCACATCAATGCGATATTGCTGGAGTAGCGCAGCAGTTGCGCCAGTTTTTTCAGCTCTTCCTCCGCCGGCGTGACGACGGGGTGCGGGGCATGGTACCAATGGGTGACGGCGTTTTCAGGCGCGGGTTTCAGCGCCACGTCACCCGGAAGTACGACCACGGAGACGCCGCGATTTAGCACCGCTTTGCGCATGGCGATGGCGAGTACCTGCGGGATCTGCTCCGGGCTGGAAACCAACTCGCAATAGTGGCTGCATTCACGAAACAACTCCTGCGGGTGGGTCTCCTGGAAATAACCGCTGCCGATTTCACTGGACGGAATATGGGCGGCGATCGCCAGAACAGGGACGTGGTTACGGTGGCAATCAAACAGGCCATTGATCAGGTGCAGGTTGCCCGGTCCACATGAACCGGCGCACACTGCCAGCTCGCCGGTAAGCTGCGCTTGTGCGCCGGCGGCGAAAGCGGCGACCTCTTCGTGGCGGGTTGGCATCCATTCAATGGTTCCCATACGATTAAGACTATCGCTCAGGCCGTTCAGGGAGTCGCCAGTGACGCCCCAGATTTGTTTTACGCCAGCCTGTTCCAGCGTTTTGGCGATAAAAACAGCAACGGTTTGTTTCATGGTTCTCCATCTCCTTAAATGTGATAACGGTTACAAGTTTAGTTGAAGATGACGATGACGTTTTTCTTTGGCGAAGAGAGGGGCGAAAGGATGAAGCGAGCGGCAAATCGCCCGGTGGCGCTAACGCTTACCGGGCCTACGATGGAACGTTTACCGATTATGCGAGAACAAGATCGCCCTGCGGATGGCAGGAGCAGGCCAGTACGTAACCTTCGGCAATCTCCGCCTCGCTCAGCGTCATGGTGCTGCTCACCGTATAGTCGCCGGAAACGACTTTGGTTTTACAGCAGCCGCAAACACCTGCCCGACAGGCAGCGGCAACCGGTACTTTATTACTCTCCAGCGCCTCCAGCAGCGTCGTACCGATCGGGGCATAAAATTCCTGCGCTGGCTGTAGTTTGGTGAATTTCAGGCCGCTGGTTGCCGTTTCCGCCACCGGCGTGAAGAACTTCTCTTTAAAGAAGCGCGTTACGCCAAGCGCTTTCACTCCCTGTTCGACGAAATCCATATAGGGCGCCGGGCCGCAGGTCATGATGGTGCGCGATGCCAAATCCGGTACGCGCTGTAATAATTCCGTGGTCAGACGGCCCGCGACAAAACCTTCCGTGGCATGATTTTCCGCCACTAGCGTGACCGGATACTGTCGCCACTCGTCGGCAAAAATCACATCATCCGGCGAACGGACGTTAAAGATGACCTGCACATCGGCCTGTGGGCGGTATTTTGCCAGCCAGCGACGCATCGACATGATTGGCGTTACGCCACAACCGGCGGCGAGCAGCAGAAACTTATCTTCTGTTTTATCGTCACAGGTAAAATCGCCCATTGCATCAGACAGCCAGATGTAATCGCCGCGCTTGATGTCATGGGTCAACCACTGTGAACCCGTGCCATCTTCAATCCGACGAACGGTCAGCGTGATATATTCACTGACGCCCGGCGTAGACGAAAGGGTGTAGGCGCGCAGCGTTTCCGCTGAATTACGCACGCTCACCAGCGCATACTGCCCGGCGCGATAAGGGTAGTAGTCATGGCATAATAGCGCAATTGTCCATACATCCGGCGTCTCCTGACGGATGTGATGCACCTGCATTCGCCAGGGACATTGTGAGGTTGGCATCGTCATCATTGACCTCCTTACGCGCTCAGCAATTGCTTCATGTCTTCTTCAACGGTGGTCACGGAGCGCAGGCCGAACTTCTCGTTGAGGATAGCCAGCAGATCCGGCGTGAAGAAGCCCGGCGCGGTCGGCCCGGTGACAATATTTTTCACGCCTAATGACAGCAGCGTCAGCAGAATCACGATTGCTTTCTGCTCAAACCAGGAGAGCACCAGCGATAGCGGCAGATCGTTGACGCCGCAGCCCAGTTTTTCCGCCAGCGTCACCGCCAGGATAATCGCGGAGTAAGCATCATTACACTGACCGGCATCGACCAGACGCGGCAGCCCTTCGATGTCGCCGAACTCCAGTTTGTTGAAACGGTATTTACCGCACGCCAGGGTCAGGATCAGGCAGTCATCCGGTACGCTGGTGGCGAAATCGGTAAAGTAGTTACGCTCGCCGCGCGCGCCGTCACAGCCGCCGACCAGGAAGATGTGACGCAGTTTTTCACGACTGACCAGATCGATGAGTGTATCGGCAGCGCCGAGCAGGGTCTGACGGCCAAAACCGACGGTGATGAGATGCGGAATTTCGCTATACGGGAAGCCCGCCATCTGCTGCGCCTGGGCAATGACCGGCCCGAAGTCATCGCCTTCAAGATGGCTAACGCCCGGCCAGCCGACGATGCTACGGGTCCAGATACGGTCGTCATAGCTGCCCACGGTCGGGTCGATAATGCAGTTAGAGGTCATCACGATTGGGCCAGGGAAGCGGGCGAATTCGACCTGCTGATTCTGCCAGCCGCTGCCGTAGTTACCGACCAGATGCTTGAATTTACGCAGTTCCGGATAGCCGTGTGCGGGCAGCATTTCACCGTGAGTGTAGACGTTAACGCCGGTGCCTTCGGTCTGCTCCAGCAGGTTGTAGAGATCTTTCAGATCGTGACCGGAGATCAGAATGCACTTGCCTTCAGTCGCTTTGACGTTGACCTGAGTCGGCGTAGGGTGACCGTATTTGGTGGTTTCACCGGCGTCCAGAATGCTCATCACTTTGAAGTTCATCTGGCCGATTTCCATTGCGCACTCCAGCAGCGCGTTCATGTCAGCAGGCCAGGTGCCCAGCCAGGCCATGATTTTGTGGTACTGCGCGTAAATGTCGTTGTCGTATTGACCGAGAACGTGCGCGTGCTCCATATACGCCGCCGCGCCTTTCAGACCGTACAGGCACAGCAGACGCAGGCCGAGGATGTTCTCGCCAATGGCGGCTTTGTCTTTATTCGGGGTAAATTCCGCCGCCTGACGTTGCAGTTCGCCCAGATCGTCGCTAACCAGTTGCAGATCGGCCATCGGATTGTCGCAATGCGCATTGGCATCCACGCTCAGGCACTGCGCTTTCAACGCTTCACGCAAGGCAATCGCTTCACGGGCGTAGCCGACGATACGCGGAGAGTCGAAGTTAACGTTGGTCAGCGTGGAGAAAAACGCGCGCGGCGCAAAGTTATCAACGTCGTGATTAATGATGCCATATTCACGGGCCTTCACCGCCCAGGCAGACAAACCTTGCAAAGCCGCAATCAGCAGATCCTGCAGATCGGACGTTTCAGCCGTTTTACCGCACATTCCCTGCGCGTAGGAGCAGCCGTTTCCGGCTGGTGTACGGATGGTTTGTTCACATTGCACACAAAACATGGTCACACCTTTTAAAGTTATATTTAATATACATGTTTAAGATTATGCCTGTGAACAAAGGGATAAAAGGGATTTCTGCCATAATGTGCAAGGAGATTGATTTAGCGCAATTTTGGCGGCAGATGCCTACCGCCAAAGAGGTATCAGGCCGAGAAGAACGCCATTAAGAGGGGTACCAGCAGGCTGAGGATAAAGCCATGTACGATAGCCGCCGGAACAATCTCTACGCCGCCGGAGCGCTGTAATACCGGCAACGTAAAGTCCATTGAGGTCGCTCCGCACAGGCCCAACGCCGTTGAGCGGCTGCGGCGAACCAGGCCGGGAATAAGCATAATGGCTAAGAGCTCGCGGGCCAGATCGTTAAAAAATGCCGCGCTGCCGATAACCGGTCCAAACGACTCCGTCAGCAAAATACCGGAAAGAGAGTACCAGCCGAAACCTGACGCCATCGCCAGGGCGGTTTTTAGCGGTAAGTCCAGGATAAACGCATTAATCACGCCGCCCAGTAATGAGCTTGCCACGACAACGACCGCGACCATCATTCCCCGGCGGTTAAGCACAATTTGCTTTAAGGTCATGCCGCTATTTCGTAGCTGAATCCCCACCAGGAACAATAAAAAGATCAGCGTATATTCACTGGCTTCGGTGGCGTGCTGTAAAACAGAGAGTCCGCTCAGGCCGATGACAAACCCCAATACCACTACGCCGCACAGTTGCAGCGACTCCAGCGCCATGGCAATACGTGAAGGCAGTTTTTCCTGCTGATGATGGTGACGCCACGGGAGGATACGTTCCAGCCACAATAAGGCGGCGATATTACACAATAAAATAATCGTAATACTGACGGCGGAATAATGAAAAATCGCCACCAGATTACTGGCGAGGTTATCCAAAAACGCCAGGCTTATTCCCATAAAAAAGAGAATAAGGTACACGATCCAGCTCAGTAGCCGGTTAATAAGTTGTAATGCGGCTTTATGTCGCAGTGGAATGAGATAGCCCACAATCAGTGGAACCAGAATGATTAAAAGTCCTGAAAACATGAACAGCCGGGCCCTTTTTTATTGTTTGAATAGCGTACATGACACTACCGAATTCCAGACTATCAGTAAAGCGACACCGTCAGCCGTACATTTATCAGACATTTGCCCCAGGCAAAGGGGGGGAATATCACGCCAGGCGGACGCATTTGCCGTTATACTGCGGTGAATTTTATGGAGTGATGACGTTTTTCTGGAGGAAGCATGATTCTCGAACGCGTTGAAATAGTAGGATTTCGCGGTATCAACCGACTGTCGTTGATGCTGGAGCAAAACAACGTGCTGATTGGGGAAAACGCCTGGGGCAAATCCAGCCTGCTGGATGCGCTGACTCTGTTATTGTCGCCGGAACTCGATCTCTACCATTTTGTCCGTGAGGATTTCTGGTTTCCGCCTGGCGACATAAAAGGACGCGAGCATCACCTGCATATTATTCTGACTTTTCGCGAAACGCAGCCAGGGCGGCATCGGGTACGTCGTTATAGAGCGCTGGAAGCATGCTGGTCGCCTTGCGAGGATGATTTTCACCGCATTTTTTATCGGCTAGAGGGCGAATGCGGCGCCGATGGCAGCGTGATGACGTTGCGCAGTTTTCTCAATAGCGATGGGCAGCCATTGCCGGTGGAAAATATTAACGATCAGGTGCGCCACCTGGTTCGTCTGATGCCAGTGCTACGTTTGCGCGATGCGCGCTTTATGCGACGTATTCGCAACGGTACGGTGCCCAATGTGCCGGATGTTGAAGTCACGGCCCGGCAACTGGATTTTCTGGCGCGTGAGCTGGCGACCCGGCCGCAAAATTTAACCGACGGGCAGATTCGCCAGGGACTGTCCGCGATGGTGCAACTGCTTGAACACTATTTCTCAGAGCAGGGCGCAGGACAGGCGCGTCACCGACTCATGCGCCGACGTTCGCAAAATGAGCAGCGTAGCTGGCGCTATCTGGATATTATTAATCGGATGATCGACAAACCGGGCAGCCGGTCGCATCGGGTGATCCTGCTGGGGCTTTTCTCCACGCTGTTACAGGCGAAAGGGACGCTGCGGTTACATAAAGACGCACGACCATTACTGCTGGTGGAAGATCCGGAAACCCGTTTACATCCCATTATGCTTTCAGTCGCCTGGCAATTGCTCAATCTGTTACCGCTACAGCGGATAGCGACAACCAACTCAGGCGAACTGCTTTCGCTAACGCCGGTGGAACATGTCGTACGGCTGGTGCGCGAATCTTCCCGCGTCGCCGCCTGGCGTCTGGGCCCGGGCGGGTTAAGCGCGGAAGATGGACGGCGTATCGCCTTTCATATCCGCTTTAATCGCGCGTCGTCGCTGTTTGCGCGTTGCTGGCTACTGGTGGAAGGCGAGACGGAAACCTGGGTTATTAATGAGCTGGCGCGTCAGTGTGGACATCATTTTGATGCGGAGGGCATTAAAGTCATTGAGTTTGCTCAGTCTGGCCTGAAACCGCTGGTGAAGTTCGCCCGCCGTATGGGAATCGAGTGGCATGTCCTGGTGGATGGCGACGAAGCGGGGAAAAAATATGCCGCGACGGTCCGCAGCCTGCTTAATAACGATCGGGAAGAAGAACGCGAACATCTCACGGCGCTGCCTGCGCTGGATATGGAACATTTTATGTATCGTCAGGGCTTTGCCGATGTTTTTCACCGGGTTGCGCAGCTTCCGCCTAATGTGCCGATGAATACCCGGAAAATTATCACTAAAGCTATCCACCGCTCGTCAAAGCCGGATTTGGCGATTGAAGTCGCGATGGAAGCTGGGCGGCGCGGAATTGACGCCGTGCCGCCGCTGTTCAGAAAGATGTTCTCGCGCGTGGTTTGGCTGGCGCGGGGCCGGGCGGATTAGCGTTTGAATGTGGCCGGAACCTGTTCGACGACGCTATCGAGTAATGCATAGCGGCGGCGATACTCGGCCCGTTTTTTACTGGCGATCTCCGCTTCGCTTTTTCGGGCGATCGCCAGCGGCAGCGTATAGTAATTCCCTTTAATTCTTTCACCGCCTAACGATTCCCAAAACGCGTCATAGTCGGCATGCATTTGCGTCTTTTTATCCATGTATCGCCAGCTACGATAAACGTGCGCATCGTTACTCACGGCTATAATCTTTTCTGCCTGAAAGACTTGCGCAAACTGACAGAGAGCCTCCATCACGATGCGTTTGGGAAAAAGACCATGGCAGGCTTTGGTCGCCTGCTGGATAATTTCGTGAGGGACGTCGTTTGCCGCGCCCTGTAATCCGCCGATAAATAGTGTGCGTTGTTGGTTAAAGCGACACAGGGTAAATGTGATCTCTGCCAGAATACGTAACTGTGCGTCGCGAACAACAATAGTGCTTTCACCTTCTTTATCCAGTGAGACCAGACTGACTAAATCAAGTTGAAACAACTCGCCGGTTTTAGTTTCAAATTTAGCAAGATTCAGGCCATACTGACTTAAATAGCTAACTTGTTGTTCCCGCGATAAAAGTTGGCGCATCTGTTGATAATGAAAACACAGCGCATCTAAGGCGAAATCGCGTTTAATATTTACAGCCATATAAGGACGATGTAGCCGAATAGGCAAACGCGGCTGACGAGCAAGTAACGTATTTAACTCCGGCCATTGGGTGAGATTGGTCAGTAATTGGCTGGTTGCACGCGGCATGACTAATGAGCGGATTAAAAACTTGCGACGAAAGCTGGCTTTACGCCAGAATTTTCCTGGCTGTAATTGCCCGCGCGTCAGACGAATAAATAATTGTAAAGGAGAGATGTAATCTGAAGTGTACCAGGTATTATCTGTAAGCTGTGTCATGATCGTAATCCGCGACATAAGATTGTCGAGATTGAACCACAGGAAACATTAACCAATCGTCAATACAGCCGGCGCTATCTTTATTGCGTCAGGTTTGTTTATATACGGTTTACTTTCTGGTTAAAATTTTGCCGTCAGGGTTTCTATGCGTGCTAAGGGAAAGAAATTTAAAAAGCGTTATCTGGTCATTATTTTAATTCTTTTAGTGGGGGGGATGGTTAGCTGGCGAATGATAAATGCGCCGCTGCCAACTTATCAGACATTAATCGTGCGGCCAGGCGATCTTGAACAGAGTGTACTGGCGACTGGAAAACTGGACGCGTTGCGTAAAGTGGATGTCGGCGCGCAGGTGAGCGGCCAGTTGAAAACGCTGCTGGTCTCCATTGGCGATAACGTTAAAAAAGATCAGCTACTCGGCGTGATTGACCCAGATCAGGCGGAGAACCAGATAAAAGAGGTCGAGGCCACCCTGATGGAGCTGAACGCGGAGCGTCAGCAGGCAGCTGCTGAGTTAAAGCTGGCGCGGGTTACGCTGGCGCGCCAGCAGCAGTTAGCTAAGACTCAGGCGGTATCGCAACAGGATCTGGATACTGCGGCGACGGAGTTGGCGGTTAAACAGGCGCGTATTGGCACCATAGATGCCCAGATCAAACGTAATCGGGCCTCGTTGGACACCGCGAAAACCAACCTGGAATATACCCGTATTGTTGCCCCCATGGCGGGGGAAGTGACGCAAATCACTACCCTGCAAGGACAAACGGTGATTGCAGCTCAGCAGGCGCCCAATATTCTGACGCTGGCGGATATGAGCACCATGCTGGTAAAAGCGCAGGTCTCGGAAGCGGACGTGATCCATCTTCGGGCGGGGCAGAAAGCATGGTTCACCATTGCAGGCGATCCGCAAACGCGCTATGAAGGCGTTTTAAAAGATATTCTGCCGACGCCGGAAAAGATCAACGACGCTATTTTTTATTACGCCCGGTTTGAAGTGCCGAATCCCAAAAGAATCTTGCGTCTTGATATGACCGCACAGGTTTATATTCAACTCATGGATGTCAAAAATGTGCTGATTATTCCTCTCGCCGCGCTTGGCGAACCGGTGGGCGGCAATCGTTATAAAGTGGCGCTGTTGCGTAACGGCGAAAAACGTGAGCGCGAAGTGGTCATTGGCGAGCGTAACGATACAGACGTGGAAGTGGTTAAAGGTCTGGAAGCGGGCGATGAGGTGATCATCGGCGAGAGCAGGCCAGGAGCGACGCCATGACGGCATTGCTTGAACTGCGCAATGTGAGTCGCAGCTACCCCTCCGGAGAAGAGCAGGTGGCGGTGTTGAAAGATATCTCTCTGCAAATCCACGCCGGGGAGATGGTGGCGATCGTCGGCGTTTCCGGTTCTGGAAAATCAACGCTGATGAATATCCTCGGGTGCCTGGATAAACCGACCAGCGGCACTTATCGGGTGGCGGGGCGGGACGTCTCGACGCTGGACCCGGACGCGCTGGCGCAGCTGCGGCGTGAGCATTTTGGCTTTATCTTTCAGCGCTACCATCTGTTGTCGCATTTAACGGCAGCGCAAAATGTTGAAATCCCCGCCGTCTACGCCGGCATTGAACGCAAAAAACGCCAGGCGCGCGCCAGAGAGTTGCTTTTGCGGCTGGGATTAAGCGATCGCGTCGATTACCCGCCTTCACAGCTTTCTGGCGGACAGCAGCAGCGTGTCAGTATTGCCCGCGCGCTGATGAACGGCGGACAGGTGATTCTGGCGGATGAGCCGACCGGCGCGCTGGATAGCCATTCCGGCGAAGAGGTGATGGCGATTTTGCGCCAACTGCGCGATCGCGGACATACGGTGATCATTGTGACGCACGATCCGCTGATTGCCGCCCAGGCGGAGCGGATTATTGAAATTCACGATGGCAAGATTGTCCATAATCCGCCCGCGCAGGAAAAGAAACGCGAACAGGGCGTTGACGCTGCCGTAGTTAATACGGCTCCCGGCTGGCGGCAATTTGCCAGCAGCTTTCGCGAAGCGCTGTCAATGGCGTGGTTAGCGATGGCCGCTAACAAAATGCGTACTTTACTGACCATGCTGGGAATTATTATCGGTATTGCGTCGGTGGTGTCGATTGTGGTGGTCGGCGACGCCGCAAAACAGATGGTACTGGCGGATATCCGCGCTATGGGCACTAATACGATTGATATTCATCCAGGCAAAGATTTCGGCGACGACAACCCGCAGTATCGACAGGCGCTGAAATATGACGATCTGGTCGCTATTCAGAAACAGCCGTGGGTTAACTCTGCGACGCTCAGCGTTTCAAAGAGCTTACGTCTTCGCTATGGCAATATTGATATTGCCGTAAATGCTAATGGCGTCAGTGGCGATTATTTTAACGTTTACGGCATGTCCTTTAGGGAGGGGAACACCTTCAATGCTGTACAGCAACAGGATCGCGCGCAGGTGGTGGTGCTGGATGCCAACACGCGACGCCAGCTATTTCCAAATAAAGCGAATGTCGTAGGGGAAGTGGTGCTGGTGGGTAATATGCCGGTTATTGTTATTGGCGTGGCGGAAGAGAAACCGTCCATGTACGGCAATAGCAATCTGTTGCAAATTTGGTTGCCCTATAGCACGATGTCAGATCGCATAATGGGTCAGTCATGGCTTAACTCGATCACCGTTCGTGTGAAAGATGGCGTTGATAGCGATCAGGCTGAACAGCAGCTTACTCGCCTGCTCACCTTACGCCACGGTAAAAAAGACTTCTTCACCTGGAATATGGACAGCGTCCTGAAAACGGCTGAAAAAACCACCTATACTCTTCAGTTATTTCTGACGCTGGTGGCTGTCATTTCGCTGGTTGTCGGCGGCATCGGCGTTATGAATATTATGCTGGTTTCCGTCACCGAGCGAACGCGTGAAATCGGCATCCGTATGGCGGTAGGCGCGCGCGCCAGCGATGTGCTACAGCAGTTTCTTATTGAAGCGGTGCTGGTTTGCCTGGTTGGTGGAGCGCTGGGGATTAGCTTGTCGATGTTCATCGCATTTATGCTACAGCTTTTCCTGCCCGGCTGGGAGATCGGTTTTTCACTGACTGCGCTGGCGAGCGCGTTTTTATGTTCGACGTTTACCGGGATACTGTTTGGCTGGCTACCGGCGAGAAACGCGGCGCGACTGGACCCGGTGGATGCGCTGGCAAGGGAGTAATCTTGCTGACGTCATTTGTCGGCCTGATAAGATGCAACGGTGTTGCTATCAGGAACTGGCGTTAAATAAAAATGCCAGCCGATCGGGCTGGCATTTTGCCTCCTGGATGTACACAATGAGACAGAGGAGCTATGCAACGGCCTCTGCTTCGATGGGCACGATGACGCTGGCGTGATTGCCTTTTGGCCCCTGGTGGACATCAAACCGGACAGACTGTCCGGCTTTAAGCGTTCTGTAACCATCCATTTGAATGGTGGAATAATGGGCGAAAATATCCTCGCCGCCGCCTTCAGGGCAGATGAAACCAAACCCTTTGGCATTGTTGAACCACTTTACAGTACCCGTTTCCATGTTTCGACATCCTTCGTAAATCTTATATAAGTAAGATGGAATGAACCGGTGACGGAGTGGGGGCTGTTCAAAACCTCACCAACTCTCGACATTACAATTTAGAGAAATCAGGCGAGGCGTCAAGCATCAGGCAGGGGGGATCGGGTAAAAATGAATCAAAAATTTGAAGCAGTTAACGCTATTGCCGGGAATGTGACAGATGTCGCGGATGGTACTGATAGATGTTAGTTATCTATCAATTGAGGTAGATTGATTGTGTGCATAGACTCTGGTCAGCGGCAGATTTTCCTGCCGACAACCGTAACCGATAATGACGACTGACAATGGGTAAGACGAACGATTGGCTGGATTTTGACCAGTTGGTGGAAGATAGCGTGCGCGACGCGCTAAAACCGCCATCTATGTATAAAGTGATATTAGTCAATGATGACTACACTCCGATGGAGTTTGTTATTGACGTGTTACAAAAATTCTTTTCTTATGATGTAGAACGTGCAACGCAATTGATGCTTGCAGTTCACTATCAAGGCAAAGCCATCTGCGGCGTGTTCACCGCCGAGGTGGCGGAAACCAAAGTGGCGATGGTGAACAAGTATGCAAGGGAGAACGAGCATCCGTTGCTGTGTACGCTGGAAAAAGCCTGAAGGCAGGTATAAAAATTGGGGGAGGTGCCTATGCTCAATCAAGAACTGGAACTCAGTTTAAACATGGCTTTCGCCAGAGCGCGCGGGCACCGTCATGAGTTTATGACCGTCGAGCATCTGTTGCTGGCGCTGCTCAGCAACCCATCGGCTCGCGAAGCGCTGGAAGCATGCTCCGTGGATCTGGTGGCGCTCCGTCAGGAACTCGAAGCCTTCATTGAACAAACCACACCCGTACTGCCTGCCAGTGAAGAAGAGCGTGATACGCAGCCGACGTTAAGTTTCCAGCGTGTCCTGCAACGTGCCGTCTTCCACGTTCAGTCTTCCGGGCGTAGTGAAGTGACTGGCGCGAATGTGCTGGTGGCTATCTTTAGCGAACAGGAATCACAGGCGGCTTATCTGCTGCGTAAGCATGAAGTGAGCCGTCTGGATATCGTGAACTTTATTTCTCACGGGACGCGAAAAGACGAACCGAGCCAATCTTCCGATCTCGGCAATCAGCCAACTGGCGACGAACAAGCTGGCGGGGAGGAACGTATGGAAAACTTCACGACGAATCTTAACCAACTTGCTCGCGTGGGCGGCATCGATCCGCTGATTGGTCGTGAAAAAGAACTGGAACGCGCGATCCAGGTCTTGTGTCGTCGCCGTAAAAATAACCCGTTGCTGGTAGGGGAATCCGGTGTTGGCAAAACGGCGATTGCCGAAGGGCTGGCCTGGCGTATCGTGCAGGGCGATGTGCCGGAAGTGATGGCCGATTGCACCATTTACTCTCTGGATATCGGTTCGCTGCTGGCGGGCACCAAATACCGTGGCGATTTTGAAAAACGGTTTAAGGCGTTGCTGAAACAGCTTGAGCAGGATACCAACAGCATCCTGTTTATCGATGAAATCCATACCATTATCGGCGCTGGCGCGGCGTCGGGCGGACAGGTGGATGCGGCAAATCTGATTAAACCGCTGCTTTCCAGCGGCAAGATCCGGGTGTTCGGCTCAACGACCTATCAGGAATTCAGCAATATTTTTGAGAAAGACCGCGCATTAGCGCGCCGTTTCCAGAAAATTGATATTACCGAGCCTTCGGTGGAAGAGACGGTGCAAATTATCAACGGCTTGAAACCTAAGTACGAAGCGCACCACGACGTGCGTTATACCGCGAAAGCGGTGCGTGCGGCGGTCGAGCTGGCGGTAAAATATATCAATGACCGCCATCTGCCGGATAAAGCCATTGACGTGATTGACGAAGCGGGCGCTCGGGCGCGTCTGATGCCGGTGAGCAAACGTAAGAAAACGGTCAACGTGGCGGATATTGAGTCCGTAGTGGCGCGAATTGCGCGAATTCCTGAAAAGAGCGTCTCGCAGAGCGATCGCGATACGCTGAAGAACCTGGGCGATCGTCTGAAAATGCTGGTCTTCGGCCAGGATAACGCGATTGAGGCGCTGACCGAAGCTATTAAGATGAGTCGTGCGGGTCTGGGCCATGAGCATAAACCTGTCGGCTCATTCTTGTTCGCCGGGCCAACTGGCGTAGGGAAAACTGAAGTTACGGTACAGCTTTCAAAAGCGCTGGGTATTGAGCTGTTGCGCTTCGATATGTCCGAATATATGGAGCGCCATACGGTGAGCCGTTTGATCGGCGCGCCTCCGGGATACGTCGGTTTCGACCAGGGCGGGCTGCTGACGGATGCGGTGATTAAGCATCCTCATGCGGTGCTGTTGCTGGATGAGATCGAAAAAGCGCACCCGGATGTCTTTAACCTGCTGCTGCAGGTGATGGATAACGGTACGCTGACCGATAACAATGGCCGTAAGGCGGATTTCCGCAACGTGGTGCTGGTGATGACCACCAACGCCGGCGTGCGAGAAACCGAACGTAAATCTATTGGTCTTATTCATCAGGACAACAGTACCGATGCGATGGGCGAGATCAAGAAAGTGTTTACGCCGGAGTTCCGTAACCGTCTCGACAACATTATTTGGTTCGATCATCTGTCTGGCGAGGTGATTCATCAGGTTGTCGATAAGTTTATCGTCGAGTTGCAGGCTCAGTTGGATCAGAAAGGCGTCTCTCTGGAAGTCAGTCAGGAAGCGCGCGACTGGCTGGCGGAAAAGGGCTATGACCGGGCGATGGGCGCACGACCAATGGCACGTGTGATTCAGGATAACCTGAAAAAACCGCTGGCCAATGAGTTGCTGTTTGGATCGCTGGTTGATGGCGGACAGGTCACCGTCGCGCTGGATAAAGAGAAAAATGCGTTGACGTATGGCTTCCAGAGTGCGCAAAAGCACAAGCCGGAAGCCGCGCATTAATCTTCGTTTCACTGCCGTACAAACCGGGCCTTAGCGCTCGGTTTTTTTATGCCGGCTAATAGTTAGCCTGATGGCGTTGTGCTCGCGGTAGGCGGATAAGGCGCTTGTAAATTGCGCCATCATCCGGTAATCGACGGGTCAAATGCGAAAAAAAGCCCGCCCCGCTGTGTGAAAAGGGATGCTGAAGCCGCTGTTACCAATGCCAAAAAACTAATCCTCTTCTCTGAAAAGAGTAGTCTTACACTTAGCACAAAGAATTCTTCTATGATTATCCCATACCTGTATCAAACCAACATCGCTGAATTTCTCGTGACCACAACTGTAGCAGGATATTTTGCTCATATTTTGTTTTTTAATATATTCATCTTTGGTGGGAAGTTGCTTCCAGTAGCCTATCAGTCCGGGCATAACCTCTCCTTGAGTGGGTTATGTAATTTGCAAATTATGATAATAATTATATAATAAATAGTTCAGTATGAAATTATCACTTATCACATTTTCGAAAGCGAATGCTATTAGCATCACACTTTCTACGTTGTTATCAACGATAATGCTTTCGTACAGGTAGCTTAGCTGTTGGCAGTGCTATACCCCGTCCAATCATCCATCAACGCCACCCGTTTAGGCCATAACGTCCCACGCTGATACGCTGCTTCAGCCTTATCTGCCAACTGGTGCGCCAACGCATGTTCAATAACCTCACGTTGATAATCCGTTGCTTCACCAGTCCACTCACGGAAAGTAGAACGGAAGCCATGTTGCGTTAAGTTGGTATATTCCATTCGTTTCAATACAGCCAATAACGACATATCAGAAAGTGTTTCAGCGCGAGGGGCAGGGAATACATGATTGTTATTTTTCAAACGCGGTAAGCCTTCTAATAAAGCAACGGCAGAATCAGACAGAGGAACTCGGTGCTTTTTTACTACCGAGAGATACTTATGCAAACTTTTCTAAAGCGTTTCAGACAGGGGAGTAGGGCTGTTTTTACACAATCTATAGCAACTTCCCCATAGCAACAAAAGGTCCAAAAACAAACCTTTTATCAGGGAAATCACAGCAAAAACAAGAAGTTTAGATACAAAAGCCCGTAGTTTCGTATGAGCTCTTTCTTGAAGATGGCGGTGAGGGGGGATTGACTCGCTTTGCTCGCCCCTTCGGGGCAGCCCGTTCGCTGTGCGCCCGGTCTGTCCAACTGGCTGCGCCGCTACTCAGCCCATCCCTGGGCCTCGCCCCTTCGGGGCCAGAGCAAGCTCTGTTCAAAAACGCTCCCGGCGTTTTTGTGTCGAACCCCGGTCGGTGGTTCTCATCCCCCCTTGGTTTGGGGGATACATATAAGCAAAAAGCCCGTACTTCTGTACAGGCTCTCAACTTGAATATGGCGGTGAGGGGGGGATTGACTCGCTTTGCTCGCCCCTTCGGGGCAGCCCGTTCGCTGCGCGCCCGGTCTGTCCAACTGGCTGCGCCGCTACTCAGCCCATCCCTGGGCCTCGCCCCTTCGGGGCCAGAGCAAGCTCTGTTCAAAAACGCTCCCGGCGTTTTTGTGTCGAACCCCGGTCGGTGGTTCTCATCCCCCCTTGGTTTGGGGGATACATATAAGCAAAAAGCCCGTACTTCTGTACAGGCTCTCAACTTGAATATGGCGGTGAGGGGGGGATTCGAACCCCCGATACGTTGCCGTATACACACTTTCCAGGCGTGCTCCTTCAGCCACTCGGACACCTCACCATATTGTATTGCTGCCTGACCACTTGGGGGGCAACGGGGCGCTACTATAGGGAGTTGCGCTAAAACGGTCAAGCAGAATTTACATATTCACTGTCGTTTGCTCATGCAATAGACATAATCCCCGCCCAAACTGGCGCGGGGAGGCAAATTAACGCTGTGAATCCAACATTTCGTTGTTTTTCACCACATCCTGCGCTTTGCTGTAGCTTTCGATCAGCAGTTGATAGGCCGGGAATACCTGAGTATAAACGTCGGCCCACGCGGCGGCGTCTTCACGGTTCCAGGTGCCTTGCAGCTCAGAGGCGACTGCGGCAGTATCCATCGGTACGACGCCAGCCTGTACGATACGCGCCAGGGTGATCTCCTGCGCCATCTTACTGTAGGTGCCGGATGCGTCGATCACGGCAAATACCTTATAACCTTCCGCTACCGCGCTAATGGCCGGGAATGCCATACACACGCTGGTAATCGTCCCGGCAATGATCAGCGTCTTACGACCCGTCGCTTTTACCGCCTTAACGAAATCTTCGTTATCCCAGGCGTTAATTTCACCTTTGCGCGCAATGTACTGCGCATGTGGCGCATTAGCGTGGATCTCCGGGATCAGCGGGCCGTTCGGACCTTGCGGTACGGATGCCGTGGTAATGACCGGCATTTTCGCTAACGTCGCCATCTTCGCCAACGCCGCGGCGCGAGCGCGTAATTCCGGCATTGGCATATCGCCTACGGTCTGGAAAAGACCGCTTTGATGATCGATTAAAAGCATCACGGAATCGTTAACATCAATTACCGGGAGCAAACCATTAAAATTAGCAGGACTTGACATCGTGTTCTCCTTCATGTTTTCAGATTTGGCCAAAACGGCCGGAGTTGAAATCGCGGACTGCTTCTGCGATCTCTTGTTTCGTGTTCATAACAAATGGGCCGTAACCCACAATCGGTTCATTCAACGGCTCGCCTGATAACAGCAATACGCTGGCGTCGCTGATGGCCTCAAGGTGCAGCGTTTTCCCTTGCTGGCTCAACACCACCAGTTGCGCTTCGTTGACCGGCGTCGTGCCGTTCACCGTGATATTGCCTTTCAGTACCACCAGCGCGGTGCTCCATCCTTCCGGCTGTGCCAATGTAAGCTGGCGATTGCGTTGCAGGCGCATATCCCAGACATTGAGCGGCGAGAAAGTGTGCGCCGGGCCTTTTGTCTCTTCATAACGCCCTGCGATGACCCGCACGACTCCGGCGTCATCCGGCAACGTAACGGTCGGGATAACATCGTGGGTAATGCTTTGATAACCCGGGGTGGTCATTTTGTCCTTCATTGGAAGGTTAACCCACAACTGCACCATTTCCAGTTCGCCGCCCCGACGGGTAAACGCGTCGGAATGGAACTCTTCATGCAAAATGCCTGCGCCTGCGGTCATCCATTGAACGTCGCCCGGGCCGATAACGCCGCCGTGACCGGTAGAGTCCCGATGCTCGACTTCGCCACCATAAACAATCGTCACGGTCTCGAAACCGCGGTGTGGATGCTCCCCAACGCCGCGTTTTTCATTACCCGGCGTAAATGTGTGCAGCCCGGCATAATCCAGCAGCAGGAATGGACTCAACTGCTGCGCATGTGACTGATAAGAAAAGAGTGAACGAACCGGAAATCCATCGCCAACCCAGTGCGGGCGAGGTGCGGTATAGACGCCTGTAATCTGTTTCATGGTGTTCTCCTCAGTGGCGTTGTCTTGATGTGAATAAGCTTATATTCATGACAAAAGGTTCGGTAGTGGCTAAAATGGCTCATACCGTTCCATTAATAGGACAATGTAATGATAAAAACGGATCTCAATGATTTTGCGTGGTTTGTGCATGTGGTCGAAGAGGGTGGGTTTGCCGCGGCGGGGCGTGCGCTTGATGAACCAAAATCAAAACTGAGCCGGCGTATTGCGCAACTGGAGGAACGGCTGGGCGTGCGATTGATTCAGCGAACTACCCGGCAGTTTAACGTTACCGAAGTGGGACAAACATTCTATGAGCACTGTAAAGCGATGCTGGTGGAAGCTCAGGCGGCGCAGGATGCCATTGCCGCATTGCAGGTAGAGCCTCGCGGTATTGTGAAGCTGACCTGCCCGGTGACGCTGCTGCATGTACACATCGGCCCAATGCTGGCGAAATTTATGGCGCGTTATCCTGATGTTTCGCTACAGCTTGAAGCGACCAATCGTCGGGTGGACGTCGTAGGGGAGGGGGTGGATGTGGCGATTCGCGTCAGGCCGCGCCCGTTTGAAGATAGCGACCTGGTGATGCGCGTCCTGGCTGACAGAGGGCATCGCCTGTTTGCCAGCCCGGATCTTATCGCACGGATGGGAATCCCTTCCGCGCCGGCGGAGTTGAGCCATTGGCCAGGGCTAAGTCTTGCATCCGGCAAGCATATCCACCGCTGGGAACTTTACGGCCCGCAGTGCGCGCGTGCGGAAGTCCATTTTACCCCGCGTATGATTACTACAGACATGTTGGCGCTACGCGAGGCGGCGATGGCGGGCGTGGGGCTTGTGCAGCTACCTGTCTTAATGGTGAAAGAACAACTGGCCGCCGGTGAACTGGTCGCGGTGCTGGAAGAGTGGGAGCCCCGGCGGGAGGTTATTCATGCTGTGTTCCCGTCCCGGCGAGGATTATTACCTTCCGTACGTGCGTTGGTCGATTTTTTGACGGAAGAGTATGCGCGAATGGTGGAAGAGTAACCTGCTCGTCATTCATCGACTTAATGGACGCAAAAAAGGCCGGTTAAACCGACCTTTTATCCAGCCGCCCTTCAGGGCGTGAGGAGACAATTAGCGACTACGGAAGACAATGCGGCCTTTGCTCAGGTCGTACGGGGTCAGCTCAACGGTCACTTTGTCGCCCGTCAGGATGCGGATGTAGTTCTTACGCATTTTACCGGAGATGTGTGCAGTAACCACGTGACCGTTTTCTAACTCTACGCGGAACATGGTATTAGGTAACGTTTCGAGAACGGTACCTTGCATTTCAATATTGTCTTCTTTGGCCATCTAATCCTCTGGGGTATCACTACCATAATTTGAACCGGCAAGATAATGCCGAACTTCTTTTGATAAGTAAAGATTTGTGCGTTTAAAACACAGCAAACCAGGTTTAGCACATGATTCCGCGACACACGACAACGCCGCGTTATACACCTTTTCCCTGATACTACCGCCTGATGTATCGACATAAGCGCAACATATAAGGGAACGGTGAAATAAACGATGGGCGTTACCTGACAACGGGCTGCGGGATAATGAGCTAAACCAATTCTGCGGCAGCAATTATAACACCCCAATAAAAAATGTGCCGAAAACATTCACTTCCGGGGCAAAAATAATGTCCGCGGCACCCAAAAACGGGAGGCCAGCGGCTGTTGGCGTAAGGCCGCGAGGTGATCGAGGTAGTCACGACGTGGAATTTCAATGGCGCCGAGCGAGGCGGTATGACTATTAAGTACCTGACAATCAATAAGTTTACCGCCGTGACGGGTAAATTCAGAGCAAAAAAACCAGCAGTGCGGTTTTAGAGGCATTCTCCTGGCGGCTAAACATCGATTCGCCGCAAAACAGCGCCCCCTGCGAGACGCCATACATCCCGCCGACCAGTTCCCGATCGCGCCACACTTCAATGGAGTGCGCGTGGCCCAATTCATGTAATCGGCGATAGGCTTCCTCAATACCACGCGTTATCCAGGTGCCTTCGTCACGGTGATTGGCGCATCCATCAATGACCCGGTCGAAAGCGTAATTGAGCGTCACGCGGTAAGGGGATGCGTTGTGAAAGCGCTTCATGCTGCGACTGAGGTGAAACTTTTCAGGCCACAGCACGGCGCGCGGATCGGGCGACCACCACAGAATCGGGTCGCCCGGCGAAAACCACGGGAAAATCCCGTGCTGGTAGGCCATTAACAACCGGGCAGGGCTGAGATCGCCGCCCAGCGCCAGTAAACCGTTAGGCTCGCGTAAAGCGCCTTCCGGCGAAGGGAAAGCGATAGAATGTCGGGAAAGCTGAACCAGACGCATGACGGCGAAACTCCAGTACGCAAGTCGGATCGTTCAATAATAGCTTACAGACGTTGTTTAAACTGATAATAGCGCCCTTGTCCGGCTAACAATTCTGCATGAGTGCCTCGCTCAATGATGCGCCCGTCGTCCATTACGATGATTTGATCAAAACGGGCCAAGCCGCGCAAACGGTGAGTCACCATCAGGACGGTTTTCTCGCGCATCACATCGGCAAGTAATTCCAGCATTTCGCTCTCGGTGGTCGCATCCAGCCCCTCAGTGGGCTCATCCAACAGCATTAACGGAGCATCATGCAACAGCGCGCGGGCGATGGCCAGACGACGAAGTTCGCCGCCGGATAGCAGGCGACCGCCTTCGCCGAGCCAGCTATTAAGCCCACTATCTTCGAGCAGATTTTCGAGGCCGACGCGACGCAGCATGTCGGAAAGGGCTTCGTCGCTGGCATTGGGCGCCGCCAGTAATAAATTATCACGCAGCGTGGCGCTGAACAGGTGGACACGCTGGGGCATCACGCTGATAGTCCGGCGTAAGGCGGACTCGCTCAGCGAGGATAGCGGAAGATCGTTGAGCAGAATTTCGCCTTGTTGCGGGTCCCAGGCGCGGGTGAGTAGCTGCAACAGCGTTGATTTTCCGCAGCCGGTACGCCCCAGAATAGCGACATGCTCGCCAGGATTAGCCTGTAATGAGAGGGCATTGAGCGCATTAATCGGCTGGTCGGGATAACGAAACGAAACGTCCCGCAGGGTGAGTGTGACCTTTTCCGGCGCGGGAGTTTCTGCCTGTGGAAAGGTCACCTCCGGTTTTTGCTCCGTTAATTCAGTGATACGAAGCGCAGAGGCGATAACCTGCCCCAGATGCTGGAATGCGCCGGTAACGGGCGCAAGCGCCTCGAAAGCCGCCAGCGCGCAGAAGACAAACAGCGCGATGAGCGCGCCGGGCTGCGTATTGCCGCCAACGCCGCCGGAGGCCATCCACAACATTAACATCACCGCCAGCGCGCCAATCAGCAGCATTAACGCCTGCGATAAGGCGGTCAGTTCAGACTGTCGGCGTTGGGCCTCATGCCATTGTAATTCGGTGGCTTCCATTTGCGCCCGATAGCGTTTGCTGGCGCCAAAAATGGTGAGTTCCGCCTGGCCCTGTAACCATGACGTGAGCTGCTGGCGATACTGACCGCGTAGATGCGTCATATTTTGGCCGGTATTTTTGCCGGCGCGATAAAACACCGGCGGCATAATAAACAGCGTCAACAGCATAATGCCGCCCAGCGTGATCGCCAGCGTCACGTCGAGAACGCTAAGCCCCAGGGTGACAATCATAATCACTACAAAAGCGCCGACCAGCGGGGAGATGACGCGCAAATAGAGATGATCCAGCGTGTCAACGTCGGCAACGATGCGGTTCAGCAGTTCACCTTGCTGATATCGCGCCAGACCCGCGGGGGAGAGCGGTAAAAGTTTGCTAAAGGTATAAATACGCAGATGTTGCAGCACGCGGAACGTGGCGTCATGACTTACCAGACGTTCAAAATAACGACCAGCGGTACGGGTAATGGCCGCGCCGCGCACGCCGGCTGCCGGGAGCATATAGTTAAAACTGTAAATTCCCGCGAAGCCTGCGATAGCGGACGCGGACAGGAACCAGCCGGAAAGCGTCAGCAGCCCGATACTGGCAAGCAGGGTCAGGATTGCCAGCGCAATTCCCAGCGTTAGCATCCATTTATGGCGTTTATAAAGCGTCAGATAAGGGAGTAGCGCGCGCATTTAAATATCCTCCTGACGATGAGCCAATAACGTCGCAAAAGCGCCGTTGGCGGCGCTGAGTTCGGCATAACTGCCTTGTTCGACAATCGCGCCATCTTGCATAACCCAGATAGCGTCCCAGTCGGCGAGATCTTCCAACTGATGCGTCACCATTAATGTGGTCTGGCGTTTTGACGCCGCTTTTAACGCCTGCATGACGCGTTGCTCGCTGTGAGCGTCCAGGCTTGCCGCCGGTTCATCCAGCAGTAGCAGTTGACAGGGATTAAGTAGCGCACGGGCGACCGCTACACGCTGTGCCTGGCCGACGGAAAGTTTGCTGGCATGATTGCCGAGCGGGGTGTCTACTCCCTGCGGCAGCAGCGGTAAAAACTCGCTTACCCATGCGGCGTCAAGCGCGGCATAAAGTTCCTGCTCGCTGGCGTCCGGGCGCGCCAGTAATACATTTTCGCGTAGCGTCGCTGCAGGTAATTGCGGGTTTTGCCCAACCCAGGAGAGATGCTGGCGCCAGGATTCCGGCGAGAGATCGCGAAGCTCGACACCGTTAATACGCAAAGATCCCTGATAGGAGAGAAAACCGGATAATACATTCAACAGAGAGCTTTTACCGGAACCGCTGCGTCCTACCAGGACGGCGCGTTCTCCTGCCGCTAATGAGAAATTCAGCGGCCCGGCAAGCGTTTTGCCTTCTGGCGAGGTGATAATAAGATTGACTGCGTCAATGGTTACAGGTTCGTTTTCCGCCAGCTCAACTTCGCCGCGCGCCGGGTGGGCGAGGGGTGTTTCCAGAAACGTCTTCAGACTATCTGCCGCGCCAACCGCCTGCGCCTTAGCATGATAAAACGTGCCGAGGTCGCGTAATGGCTGGAAAAACTCCGGCGCGAGGATCAAGGCGAGGAACCCGGCGGCGAGCGTCACGCCGGTACCGTAATGACCAAAGTTCAGCTCGCCCAGGTAAGAGAAGCCAAAATAAACGGCGACCAGCGCAATAGAAAGCGAGGTGAAAAATTCCAGCACGCCGGAAGATAAAAAGGCGAGGCGCAGTACTTCCATCGTGCGCTGACGAAAATCCTGCGATGCTGCGCGAATGCTCTCGGTTTCCGCTTCTCCACGACCGAAAATTCGTAGCGTTTCCATCCCGCGCAGACGGTCAAGAAAATGGCCGCTTAGCCGGGCAAGCGCCAGGAAATTGCGGCGGTTGGCGTCAGCCGCGCCCATCCCCACCATCGCCATAAATAGGGGAATGAGCGGGGCGGTGCCCAGCAGAATCAGCGCTGCCGCCCAGTTTGACGGGAAAATCGCCGCCACGATTAAGAGCGGTACGCAAACGGCAAGCGCCATTTGCGGCAGATAGCGCGCATAATAGTCATGCATATCGTCAATCTGCTCCAACACCAGCGTCGCCCAGCTACCGGCGGGCTTGCCCTGAATCCAGGCTGGGCCGGCTTGCTGCAGACGATCCAACACCTGACGGCGGATCTCAAAGCGAATATGTTGTCCGGCATGAAAACCGACGCGCTCGCGCAACCACACCACCCAGGCGCGGAGGACAAAGACCAGTATCAGCAGGATAAAAGGGAGCAACAGCGCTTCCCGTGGAATGTTCTCCATGATCATATGTTGCAGGATACGCGCCATGATCCAGGCCTGAGCGACAATTAATACGCCACTCATGAACCCCAACAGGCGGGAAATATTCAACCACCGTTGGGAGATTACGCTTTGCTGTTTTAACCAGCGGGTCAGCTCTTTTTGACGGGTTTTATTCATTGCACGCTTAGCAGGTGAGTTATTGGAATTTCAGGCAGGGCAATGTTACAACGACGCAAAAATAAAGGCGACTTATAGTCGCCTTTTTTACTTTTGTTACTGATTTGTAAAAACTATTTACTCGCGTCGGCCAGACCATCGAGATAGCGTTCAGCATCCAGCGCCGCCATACAGCCCGTACCTGCAGAGGTGATCGCCTGACGGTAAATATGATCCATAACGTCACCCGCCGCGAATACGCCAGAGATGCTGGTTTGTGTGGCGTTGCCATGGGTGCCGGACTGAACTTTGATATAACCATTTTCCAGCTCAAGCTGGCCTTCGAAGAGCGCCGTGTTTGGGCTATGACCGATGGCTACGAAAAGTCCGGCGATGTCCAGCGTCTCGATATTATCGCTCTGCTGCGTGTCGCGAAGACGCAGACCAGTAACGCCCATCTGATCGCCGGTCACTTCTTCCAGCGTCCGGTTGGTGTGCAGAATGATATTGCCATTTTCGACTTTATCCATCAGGCGCTTAATGAGGATTTTTTCAGCGCGGAAACCGTCACGGCGATGGATAAGGTGCACTTCCGAAGCGATGTTGGACAGATAAAGCGCTTCTTCAACTGCGGTGTTGCCGCCGCCGATCACCGCCACTTTCTGGTTGCGGTAGAAGAAACCGTCGCAGGTTGCGCAGGCGGAAACGCCGCGCCCTTTAAAAGCTTCTTCCGATGGCAGCCCCAGATAGCGCGCGGAAGCGCCGGTCGCAATGATCAACGCATCACAAGTGTACTCTGCGCTGTCACCTGTCAGACGGAACGGACGATTTTGCAGATCCACTTTGTTGATGTGATCAAAAATTATCTCGGTTTCAAATTTTGCCGCATGTTCATGCATGCGTTCCATCAGCAGCGGGCCGGTCAAATCGTTTGGATCGCCGGGCCAGTTTTCCACTTCCGTCGTGGTAGTCAGTTGACCGCCTTTTTCCATACCGGTAATTAGTACCGGCTGTAAATTTGCGCGCGCGGCATACACCGCCGCGGTATATCCCGCCGGTCCTGAGCCCAGAATAAGCAGCTTACTGTGTTTGGTCGTGCCCATGAGATCCCCATAGTTGTTGGCAGACAATGAGCAGAATTGTAGGGAATTTACAGACGTAAAAAAAGAGCATAACGATTTTGTTAACAATATGTGTAATAGCATGAACCGATGAACGACCGCGACAGCGACGTTATCATCACAAACTTTAATTAAAATCGGTAACTTATAAGGTGACGAAATGACAGTTTACCGCCCTCTCTAATGAATAACTGGCATGTTGTACTAAAAATCGATGTTTTGCTTTGACAATCACCTGCTGTTTTGCGAAAACATTCGAGGAAGAAAAAAACTGTGTTATGTATGTGCTGCATAATCATGCATGTAAATACCATGTTTACCGGGCTAGTGAAATCTACGCATGGCGTGGACAGACGCCATTCGTGATGTCGATAGCTGCCGCGAGGCAACGGTCTTCTCACCATAGACCAGGCATTGCGCGCCGTTAATCCCTCTGGGTTTCGGTCTATTGTGATGGGCAGCGACTCTGAACAGTGATGTGAGTAGAGTCAGGCAGGAGTAGGGAAGGAATACAGAGAGACAATAATAATGGTAGATAGCAAGAAGCGCCCTGGCAAAGATCTCGACCGTATCGATCGTAACATTCTTAATGAACTGCAAAAGGATGGGCGTATTTCCAACGTCGAGCTTTCTAAACGAGTAGGACTTTCGCCGACACCTTGCCTTGAGCGTGTGCGTCGGCTGGAGCGACAGGGGTTTATCCAGGGCTATACGGCGCTGTTGAACCCGCATTATCTGGATGCGTCACTTCTGGTATTCGTTGAGATTACCTTAAATCGCGGCGCGCCGGATGTGTTTGAACAGTTTAATGCCGCCGTGCAAAAGCTTGAAGAGATTCAGGAGTGTCATTTGGTTTCCGGCGATTTCGACTACCTGTTGAAAACCCGTGTACCGGATATGTCAGCGTATCGAAAACTATTGGGAGAGACGTTGCTGCGCTTGCCAGGTGTGAACGACACCCGAACTTATGTAGTGATGGAAGAGGTAAAACAGAGTAATCGTCTGGTTATTAAGACACGCTAACACGGAACAGGTGCAAAATCGCTGTAGTTTGATTACACTCCTGTTAATCCATACAGCAACAGTGCCGGGGCAACCCGGTGCTGTTGTCCGTTTTAGCATCGGGCGGGAAAAGCCTGGAACCTGGAGAGCCTTTTTTGAGCCAGGAATATACTGAAGACAAAGACGTCACATTGACGAAGTTAAGCAGCGGGCGCCGACTTCTGGAAGCGTTGTTGATACTTATTGCCCTTTTTGCCGTCTGGTTGATGGCGGCCTTGTTGAGCTTTAACCCTTCGGACCCCAGTTGGTCGCAAACCGCCTGGCATGAACCCATCCATAATTTAGGCGGCGCGCCGGGCGCGTGGCTGGCCGATACACTGTTCTTTATTTTTGGCGTAATGGCCTACACCATCCCTGTCATTATTGTCGGCGGGTGTTGGTTTGCGTGGCGTCATCAGTCTACGGATGATTACATCGACTATTTTGCTGTGTCGCTACGCCTTATCGGCGTGCTGGCGCTGATTCTCACTTCCTGCGGTCTGGCGGCCATTAATGCTGACGATATCTGGTATTTCGCCTCTGGCGGCGTAATTGGCAGCCTGTTAAGCACCACGCTGCAGCCGTTGTTGCATAGTAGCGGCGGAACGATAATGCTTCTCTGTATTTGGGCTGCCGGGCTGACGCTCTTTACCGGCTGGTCCTGGGTCAGTATCGCCGAAAAATTAGGCGGCTGGCTGCTTAATATACTGACCTTCGCCAGCAACCGTACCCGGCGTGATGATACGTGGGTTGACGACGAAGAGTATGATGACGAATACGATGAAGAAACCGACGGCGTGCAGCGTGAATCTCGCCGGGCGCGTATTTTGCGCGGCGCGTTGGCGCGTCGTAAGCGACTGGCTGAAAAATTCAGCAATCCACGGGGCCGTCAGACCGATGCCGCGCTCTTTTCCGGCAAACGGATGGATGATGACGAGGACATTCAGTATAGCGCGCGCGGCGTCGCTGCCGATCCCGACGACGTTCTGTTTTCGGGCAACCGTGCGACGCAGCCGGAATATGATGAATATGATCCGCTGTTAAACGGCCATTCTGTCACCGAACCGGTCGCCGCCGCTGCGGCCGCAACTGCCGTCACCCAGACGTGGGCAGCGTCCGCCGATCCCATAATGCAAACGCCGTCCATGCCGGGGGCTGAGCCGGTTGTCGCGCAACCGACCGTGGAGTGGCAGCCCGTACCGGGGCCGCAAACCGGCGAGCCGGTTATCGCGCCTGCGCCGGAGGGGTATCAGCCGCATCCGCAATATGCTCAACCGCAGGAGGCGCAAAGTGCGCCGTGGCAGCAACCTGTGCCTGTCGCTTCCGCGCCGCAATACGCCGTGACGCCAGCGACCGCAGCAGAATATGACTCTCTTGCGCCGCAGGAAACACAGCCGCAATGGCAGGCGCCGGATGCCGAACAACACTGGCAGCCGGAGCCGACCCATCAGCCGACGCCGGTTTATCAGCCGGAGCCGATAGCGGCTGAACCTTCTCACATGCCGCCGCCGGTTATCGAACAGCCGGTTGCCACCGAGCCTGAACCTGACACAGAAGAGACCAGACCTGCCCGTCCTCCGCTTTACTATTTTGAAGAGGTGGAAGAGAAACGCGCTCGTGAGCGCGAACAACTGGCGGCATGGTATCAACCGATTCCGGAGCCGGTAAAAGAGAACGTGCCGGTCAAACCTACGGTATCTGTCGCGCCGTCCATACCGCCAGTGGAAGCGGTAGCCGCCGCCGCGTCGCTTGACGTAGGTATTAAGAGTGGCGCCCTGGCAGCAGGCGCCGCGGCCGCTGCGCCTGCATTTAGTCTGGCTACCGGCGGCGCGCCGCGTCCGCAGGTGAAAGAGGGGATTGGTCCGCAACTGCCGCGTCCGAACCGCGTTCGCGTGCCGACCCGACGGGAACTGGCGTCGTACGGTATTAAGCTGCCGTCACAGAGGATTGCAGAAGAAAAAGCCCGCGAGGCGGAGCGCAATCAGTACGAGACGGGCGCGCAGCTAACCGATGAAGAAATAGATGCAATGCATCAGGACGAGTTAGCCCGTCAGTTTGCGCAGTCGCAGCAGCATCGTTATGGTGAGACGTATCAGCATGATACTCAACAGGCAGAAGATGACGATACCGCTGCGGAAGCTGAATTAGCCCGCCAGTTTGCCGCTTCGCAACAGCAGCGCTATTCCGGCGAGCAACCCGCTGGCGCGCAGCCGTTCTCACTGGACGATCTGGATTTCTCGCCAATGAAAGTATTGGTTGATGAAGGTCCGCACGAACCGCTGTTCACGCCGGGTGTCATGCCCGAGTCAACGCCTGTTCAGCAACCTGTAGCGCCGCAGCCGCAGTATCAGCAGCCGCAGCAGCCGGTAGCGCCGCAGCCACAGTATCAGCAGCCGCAACAGCCGGTAGCGCCTCAGCCGCAGTATCAGCAGCCGCAACAGCCGGTAGCGCCGCAGCCGCAGTATCAGCAGCCGCAACAGCCGGTAGCGCCGCAGCCGCAGTATCAGCAGCCGCAACAGCCGGTAGCGCCGCAGCCGCAGTACCAGCAGCCGCAGCAACCGACAGCGCCGCAGCCGCAGTATCAGCAGCCGCAACAGCCGGTAGCGCCGCAGCCGCAGTATCAGCAGCCGCAGCAACCGACAGCGCCGCAAGACAGCCTGATCCACCCGCTGTTGATGCGTAACGGCGACAGTCGTCCATTACAGCGTCCGACGACGCCGCTGCCTTCGTTAGATCTTTTGACGCCGCCGCCGAGCGAAGTTGAACCGGTAGATACCTTTGCGCTGGAACAAATGGCGCGTCTGGTTGAAGCGCGCCTGGCGGATTTCCGCATTAAAGCTGATGTGGTGAACTATTCGCCAGGCCCGGTCATTACTCGTTTTGAACTGAATCTGGCCCCGGGCGTTAAAGCAGCGCGTATCTCCAACCTTTCCCGGGATCTGGCGCGCTCATTGTCAACGGTAGCCGTACGCGTTGTGGAAGTCATTCCAGGCAAACCTTACGTAGGGTTGGAATTGCCGAACAAGAAACGGCAAACCGTTTATCTGCGCGAAGTGTTGGATAACGCCAAATTCCGCGAGAATCCGTCGCCGCTTACCGTGGTGTTAGGTAAGGATATCGCGGGCGATCCGGTAGTGGCGGATCTGGCGAAAATGCCTCACCTGCTGGTGGCCGGTACGACCGGTTCCGGTAAGTCGGTCGGGGTTAACGCCATGATCCTCAGTATGCTGTATAAAGCGCAGCCGGAAGACGTTCGCTTTATCATGATCGACCCGAAAATGTTAGAACTCTCGGTCTATGAAGGTATACCGCATCTGCTGACAGAAGTTGTTACCGACATGAAAGACGCGGCTAACGCGTTACGCTGGAGCGTCAATGAGATGGAGCGTCGCTATAAGCTGATGTCCGCGCTCGGCGTGCGTAATCTGGCTGGGTATAACGAGAAAATCGCCGAAGCGGCCCGCATGGGGCGTCCGATTCCGGACCCGTACTGGAAGCCGGGCGACAGTATGGATGTTCAGCATCCGGTTCTGGAAAAACTCCCGTATATCGTGGTACTGGTTGATGAATTTGCCGACCTGATGATGACCGTCGGTAAAAAAGTTGAAGAGCTGATCGCGCGTCTGGCGCAGAAAGCGCGCGCCGCGGGGATTCACCTGGTACTGGCGACGCAGCGTCCGTCGGTCGATGTGATTACTGGTTTAATTAAAGCCAACATACCAACCCGTATCGCTTTTACCGTATCCAGTAAGATCGACTCCCGCACCATTCTTGATCAGGGTGGCGCTGAGTCGCTATTGGGAATGGGGGACATGCTCTATTCCGGACCAAACTCCACCATGCCGGTACGTGTCCATGGGGCGTTTGTGCGTGACCAGGAAGTCCATGCGGTGGTGCAGGACTGGAAAGCGCGCGGTCGTCCGCAATATGTGGATGGCATTACCTCCGACAGCGAAAGCGAAGGTGGCGGTGGCGGTTTTGACGGCGGCGAAGAATTAGATGCGCTATTCGATCAGGCCGTTAATTTCGTCACCCAGAAGCGTAAAGCGTCCATTTCCGGCGTTCAGCGTCAGTTCCGCATCGGCTATAACCGTGCGGCGCGTATTATCGAACAGATGGAAGCGCAGGGTATTGTCAGCGCTCAGGGGCATAACGGTAATCGTGAAGTGCTGGCTCCGCCGCCTTTTGAGTAAACCTGTAAGCCGGATGGCGCTGTGCAGGCTGCCATCCGGCAACAAAATTCAGTATTTTCTTCTTTCCTCATGCTGATTTTTGGCCTGGAATAGAAAGCAAAAGGAGCTCCTGGTCGGGAGTGTCGAAACCTGAGGAATAATGATGAAAAAAATGGCAATCGCCTGTGCATTACTTTCAAGCGTTGTAGCCAGCAGCGTATGGGCTGACGCCGCCAGCTCTCTGAAAAGCCGTCTGGATAAAGTGAGCAGCTTTCATGCCACCTTTACTCAAAAAGTCACCGATGGCAGCGGTGCCGCGGTGCAGGAGGGACAGGGTGATTTATGGGTTAAGCGGCCAAATCTATTCAACTGGCATATGACGCAACCTGACGAGAGTATTCTGGTTTCTGACGGCAAAACGTTATGGTTCTATAACCCGTTTGTAGAACAGGCTACCGCCACGTGGTTGAAAGATGCCACCGGAAATACACCGTTTATGCTGATTGCCCGCAACCAGGCCAGCGACTGGCAGCAGTATAATATTAAGCAGGATGGCGATAATTTTGTGCTGACGCCGAAAGCCAGCAACGGCAATCTGAAACAGTTCACCATCAATGTGGGACGCGACGGGACTATCCACCAGTTTAGCGCCGTAGAACAAGACGATCAGCGTAGCGCCTATCAGCTAAAATCCCAGCAAAACGGCGCTGTTGAGCCGTCAAAATTTACGTTTACTCCGCCGCAAGGGGTAACGATAGACGACCAACGTAAGTAGAGGCGATGAGTGAGCAATCTGTCGCTCGATTTTTCTGATAATACGTTTCAACCGCTGGCCGCGCGAATGCGGCCGGAAAATTTAGCGCAGTATATCGGCCAGCAGCATTTGCTGGCCGCAGGTAAGCCGTTGCCACGCGCTATTGAGGCCGGGCATCTGCACTCCATGATTTTATGGGGGCCGCCAGGGACGGGGAAAACCACGCTCGCTGAAGTGATCGCCCGCTACGCCAGCGCCGATGTCGAGCGTATTTCCGCCGTCACTTCTGGGGTAAAAGAGATTCGTGAAGCTATCGAGCGCGCCTGCCAGAATCGTAATGCTGGTCGCCGTACCATCCTGTTTGTCGATGAAGTGCATCGCTTTAACAAAAGCCAGCAGGACGCCTTTTTACCGCATATCGAAGATGGCACTATCACCTTTATCGGCGCGACCACGGAAAATCCCTCTTTTGAGCTGAACTCGGCGCTATTGTCGCGAGCGCGGGTCTATCTGCTGAAATCGTTGACCACTGACGATATCGAGCAAGTACTGGACCAGGCGATGCAGGACAAAACGCGTGGTTACGGCGATCAGGATATCGTGTTACCGGATGAGACACGGCGAGCGATTGCTGAGTTGGTCAATGGCGACGCGCGGCGCGCCTTAAATACGCTGGAAATGATGGCCGATATGGCGGAGGCGGATGACAGCGGCAAACGCGTTTTATTGCCCGCCTTGTTGACCGAGATCGCCGGCGAGCGCAGCGCGCGTTTTGATAACAAAGGCGATCGCTTCTACGATCTTATTTCCGCCTTACATAAATCAGTGCGCGGCAGCGCGCCGGATGCCGCCCTCTATTGGTATGCCCGTATCATTACCGCGGGAGGCGATCCGCTGTACGTGGCGCGTCGCTGCCTGGCGATTGCCTCGGAAGATGTGGGTAATGCCGATCCGCGCGCGATGCAGGTCGCCATTGCCGCATGGGATTGTTTCACCCGCGTTGGCCCGGCTGAAGGCGAAAGGGCGATCGCGCAGGCTATCGTTTATCTCGCCTGCGCGCCGAAGAGCAACGCCGTCTATACCGCCTTTAAGGCTGCGCTGGCCGACGCGCGCGAACGTCCTGATTATGACGTTCCTGTCCATCTGCGTAATGCGCCAACCAAACTGATGAAAGAGATGGGCTATGGCCAGGAGTACCGCTATGCCCACGATGAGCCCAATGCCTATGCTGCGGGTGAAGTGTACTTCCCGCCGGAAATCGCGCAAACGCGCTATTATCATCCGACAAATCGTGGTCTGGAAGGCAAGATTGGCGAAAAGCTCGCCTGGCTGGCTGAACAGGATCAAAATAGCCCCACAAAACGCTACCGCTAGTGTAAACGTTGCGGTAAGGTTATCTCTAAATATGATGCTCCAGGTATCATGGCGTTGATGATGAATCTCGTTATGCCTGATAGCACGTTGCTTATGAGGTCCGCGGGTATAGCGCAATGGATGCGTTGTTGCTGTCGTCGGTCAGGTAAGGCGAAAACGTCGCTATTACGTAAACGCGGTTTACGTTCATCAATACAATCAGAGGCGATCATCAATTGATCGCGTTTCCTTTTATTATTCGATAAGCACAGGATAAGCATGCTCGATCCCAATCTGCTGCGTAATGAGCCAGACGCAGTCGCTGAAAAACTGGCACGCCGGGGCTTTAAGCTGGATGTAGATAAGCTGCGAGCTCTTGAAGAGCGTCGTAAAGTTTTGCAGGTCAACACGGAAAACCTGCAGGCGGAGCGTAATTCTCGATCGAAATCCATCGGCCAGGCGAAAGCGCGCGGGGAAGATATCGAGCCTTTACGCCTGGAAGTGAATAAACTGGGCGAAGAGCTGGATGCGGCGAAAGCCGAGCTGGATACCTTGCTGGCGGAGATCCGCGATATCGCGCTGACCATCCCAAACCTGCCTGCGGATGAAGTGCCGGTAGGTAAAGATGAAAACGACAACGTTGAAGTCAGCCGCTGGGGTACCCCGCGTGAGTTTGATTTTGAAATCCGCGATCACGTCACCTTAGGGGAAATGCACTCCGGCCTCGACTTTGCCGCCGCGGTTAAGCTGACCGGCTCCCGTTTTGTGGTGATGAAAGGACAGATTGCGCGTATGCATCGCGCATTGTCGCAGTTCATGTTGGATCTGCATACGGAACAGCACGGCTATAGCGAAAACTACGTGCCGTATCTGGTTAACCACGACACGCTGTATGGCACCGGTCAACTGCCGAAATTCGCAGGCGACTTGTTCCATACCCGTCCGCTGGAAGAAGAAGCAGACAGCAGCAACTATGCTTTGATCCCGACGGCGGAGGTTCCGCTGACCAATCTGGTACGCGATGAAATCATCGACGAAGATCAGCTGCCGATTAAAATGACGGCGCATACGCCTTGTTTCCGTTCTGAAGCAGGTTCTTATGGTCGTGATACCCGTGGCCTGATTCGTATGCATCAGTTTGACAAAGTTGAGATGGTGCAGATCGTTCGCCCGGAAGATTCTATGGCTGCGTTGGAAGAGATGACCGGCCACGCGGAAAAAGTGCTCCAGCTACTGGGACTGCCGTACCGTAAAATCATTCTGTGCACTGGCGATATGGGCTTCGGCGCCTGCAAAACCTATGACCTCGAAGTCTGGGTTCCGGCGCAGAATACCTACCGCGAGATCTCTTCCTGCTCTAACGTCTGGGACTTCCAGGCGCGTCGTATGCAGGCACGTTGTCGCAGCAAGTCCGACAAAAAGACCCGTCTGGTCCATACCCTGAATGGTTCTGGTCTGGCGGTAGGTCGTACCCTGGTGGCTGTGATGGAAAACTATCAGCAGGCTGATGGCCGCATTGAAGTGCCGGAAGTATTACGTCCGTACATGAACGGACTGGAATATATCGGCTAATCCTCGCTTTCTCCTCTTCTAAAAAGCGCCTTCGGGCGCTTTTTTTATGCCAGTTTGATACCGGACAATAATTCCTACCCTATTAGGGGTAATACTGATTTCGAATGAAGGTCAGTTTTTAACACTATTTTTCTATTTTTTCGATATATATCAGACTTTATAGCGAAGTTGTCGCTATATAAAATTCTATACATCGTTTTATTGCTTTTTTATTGTGAGCAGCAGAGTGAGCCCTTATGAAAACTAAGATCCCTGATGCCGTGCTGGCAGCCGAGGTGAGCCGTCGTGGTTTAGTCAAAACCACCGCGATAGGCGGCCTGGCGATGGCCAGTAGCGCATTTACCCTGCCATTTACCCGCATCGCTAACGCCGCAGAGGCGATAAGCCCGACGAAAACCGACGAGAAAGTCGTCTGGAGCGCCTGTACGGTAAACTGTGGCAGCCGTTGTCCGCTACGTATGCATGTTGTGGATGGCGAAATCAAATATGTAGAAACGGATAATACCGGAAACGATGATTACGATGGCTTGCATCAGGTTCGTGCCTGCCTGCGCGGTCGTTCTATGCGTCGTCGCGTCTATAACCCGGATCGGCTCAAGTATCCGATGAAGCGCGTCGGCGCGCGCGGCGAAGGTAAATTTGAGCGTATTAGCTGGGACGAAGCCTACGATATCATTGCCACCAATATGCAGCGTCTTATCAAAGAGTATGGCAACGAGTCCATTTATCTGAACTATGGCACGGGTACGCTGGGCGGCACTTTGACACGTTCATGGCCGCCAGGAAAAACGCTGGTCGCTCGTCTGATGAACTGCTGTGGCGGTTATCTGAACCACTACGGTGATTACTCTTCCGCGCAAATCGCAGCGGGTCTGAATTACACCTATGGCGGCTGGGCGGATGGCAATAGTCCATCCGACATTGAAAACAGTAAGCTGGTGGTGTTGTTTGGTAATAACCCTGGCGAAACCCGCATGAGCGGGGGCGGTGTAACCTATTATCTTGAACAGGCGCGGCAGAAATCAAACGCGCGGATGATCATTATCGACCCTCGTTACACCGACACTGGCGCTGGTCGCGAAGATGAGTGGATTCCGATTCGTCCAGGTACCGATGCGGCGCTGGTCAATGGTCTGGCATATGTCTTAATCACCGAGAACATGGTCGATCAGCCGTTCCTGGATAAATATTGCGTCGGTTATGACGAAAAAACCTTGCCTGCCAGCGCGCCGAAAAACGGTCACTACAAAGCCTATATTCTGGGCCAGGGTAAAGACGGTATTGCGAAGACGCCGGAGTGGGCGGCGCAAATTACCGGTATTCCGGCAGATCGCATTATTAAACTGGCGCGAGAAATCGGCAGCGCTAAACCCGCCTATATTTGCCAGGGATGGGGACCACAACGTCATGCTAATGGAGAAATCGCCACGCGCGCCATCTCGATGCTGGCGATCCTGACGGGTAATGTTGGGATTAACGGAGGTAATAGCGGCGCGCGCGAAGGGTCTTATGCCCTGCCATTTGAACGTATGCCCACGTTAGAAAACCCGGTTGAAACCAGCATCTCCATGTTTATGTGGACCGATGCCATTGAACGCGGCCCGGAAATGACGGCGCTGCGTGATGGCGTGCGGGGGAAAGATAAGCTGGACGTGCCGATTAAAATGATCTGGAACTATGCTGGCAACTGTTTGATTAACCAGCACTCTGAGATTAACCGCACCCACGAAATCCTGCAGGATGACAAGAAATGCGAAATGATCGTCGTTATCGACTGTCATATGACCTCGTCGGCAAAATACGCCGATATTCTGTTACCGGATTGCACTGCTTCTGAGCAGATGGACTTTGCGCTGGATGCCTCCTGCGGAAACATGTCTTACGTTATCTTCACTGACCAGGCAATTAAACCGCGCTTCGAGTGTAAGACGATTTATGAGATGACCAGCGAACTGGCGAAACGTCTTGGCGTGGAACAACAGTTTACCGAAGGACGGACGCAAGAAGAGTGGATGCGTCATCTGTACGAACAGTCGCGTAAATCCATTCCGAATCTGCCCACCTTTGAGGAGTTCCGTAAGCAAGGCATCTTCAAACAGCGCGACCCCGAAGGCCACCATGTCGCCTATAAAGACTTCCGCGAAGATCCGCAAGCGAATCCACTTACAACGCCATCGGGCAAGATTGAAATCTATTCACAGGCGTTGGCGGATATCGCCGCTACCTGGGAGCTGCCGGAAGGCGACGTGATCGATCCATTACCGATCTACACGCCAGGTTTTGAAAACTATAACGATCCGCTAACGGATAAATTCCCGCTGCAGTTGACGGGTTTCCACTATAAAGCGCGTGTGCATTCCACTTATGGCAACGTAGACGTACTGAAAGCCGCCTGTCGCCAGGAAATGTGGATTAACCCAATGGATGCGCAGAAACGCGGTATCAACAATGGCGATAAAGTCCGCATCTTCAACGATCGCGGCGAAGTTTATATCGAGGCTAAAGTGACGCCGCGCATGATGCCGGGCGTGGTCGCTCTGGGAGAAGGCGCATGGTATGACCCGGATGCAAAACGCGTGGATCAGGGCGGATGTATTAACGTACTGACGACCCAACGTCCTTCTCCGCTGGCGAAGGGGAACCCGTCACATACGAACCTCGTTCAGGTTGAAAAGGCGTAAGGAGTAACCGATGACAACCCAGTATGGATTTTTTATTGATTCCAGCCGTTGCACCGGTTGCAAAACCTGCGAACTGGCCTGCAAGGACTACAAAGATTTGACCCCGGATGTCAGCTTCCGTCGCATTTATGAGTATGCAGGTGGCGACTGGCAGGAGGATAACGGCGTCTGGCACCAGAACGTCTTTGCCTACTATCTCTCCATCTCCTGTAACCACTGCGAAGACCCGGCCTGCACCAAAGTCTGCCCGAGCGGCGCGATGCACAAGCGCGATGACGGTTTTGTGGTGGTGAACGAAGAGGTCTGTATCGGTTGCCGCTACTGCCACATGGCCTGCCCGTACGGCGCGCCGCAGTACAACGCGGCCAAAGGTCATATGACCAAGTGCGATGGCTGTTATGACCGGGTGGCGGAAGGCAAAAAGCCGATCTGCGTCGAATCCTGCCCGCTGCGGGCGCTGGATTTCGGCCCGATAGACGAACTGCGCAAAAAACACGGTGAGCTGGCTGCCGTCGCGCCGTTGCCGCGCGCGCATTTCACGAAGCCGAATATTGTGATTAAACCCAACGCCAACAGCCGCCCGACCGGGGACACCACCGGTTATCTGGCCAATCCGAAGGAGGTATAAGATGGGAAGTGGATGGCATGAATGGCCGTTGATGATCTTCACGGTCTTTGGTCAGTGCGTGGCCGGTGGTTTTATTGTTCTGGCTCTGGCGCTGATGAAGGGCGACCTGCGCGCGGAAACGCAGCAGCGGGTGATCGCCTGTATGTTTGGTCTGTGGGTGCTGATGGGGATTGGCTTTATCGCCTCGATGCTGCATCTGGGCTCGCCGATGCGCGCGTTTAACTCGCTTAACCGCGTGGGTGCTTCCGCACTGAGCAATGAAATTGCCAGCGGCTCGGTGTTTTTTGCGGTCGGCGGGATTGGCTGGCTGCTGGCGGTACTGAAAAAGCTGCCGCCGGCACTGCGCACACTCTGGCTGATTATCACGATGGTACTGGGCGTCGTCTTCGTCTGGATGATGGTACGCGTCTATAACAGCATCGATACAGTACCGACCTGGTATAGCGTCTGGACGCCGCTGGGCTTCTTCCTGACGCTCTTTATGGGTGGCCCGCTACTGGGTTATCTGCTGCTGCGCATCGCGGGCGTGAACGGTTGGGCGATGCGTCTGTTGCCGGCGGTGTCGGTGCTGGCGCTGGTGGTTATTGCCATTATGGTGGCCATGCAGGGCGCGGAACTGGCGACGATTCACAGTTCCATTCAGCAGGCGTCTGCTCTGGTGCCGGATTATGGTTCGCTGATGGCCTGGCGTATGGTGCTGCTTGCGGCGGCGTTGTGCTGCTGGATTGTGCCACAGTTAAAAGGGTATCAACCTGCGGTACCGTTGCTCTCTGTCGTCTTCATTCTGATGCTGGCGGGGGAATTGATTGGCCGCGGCGTATTCTATGGGCTGCATATGACCGTGGGCATGGCGGTAGCCAGCTAACGCGTTGACGCGCATTCGGCCTGCAGAACGTGCAGGCCGAATACGCCTTTAGCCACCATCAATCTAAGGAATATAACCGGGGCGGAGAAGGCGCATATAAATCCATAGAGAAGAAAACGAAGCTAAAGGAACCATGAAATTTTTCGACTGAACAAAACGCCGATTTTGCGGGTTAGATCAATAAAAACAAGGGGATGAATTTTTAGCCTTTCAATATATTCACACGCAGAATAAGTAAATCAAATCGATAGTCTCAAAACTTGCGGATCGCCCATGCGGAGCCGATTGACAATGTTTTTGGCGATGGCATGATGCGCATGAAATTTGAACTTCCTCACGGTTTTTATTCATGTCCACCTATACCCGTCCCGTCATGCTTTTGCTGTGCGGGCTACTTTTGTTGACCCTGGCCATTGCGGTACTGAATACGCTTGTGCCGCTGTGGCTTGCTCAGGCAAACCTTCCTACCTGGCAGGTGGGGATGGTCAGCTCGTCTTATTTTACCGGCAATCTGGTCGGGACGTTATTTACCGGGTATTTAATTAAACGCATTGGGTTTAACCGTAGCTATTATCTTGCCTCGCTGATCTTCGCCACGGGTTGTGTCGGATTGGGGGTGATGGTGGGGTTCTGGAGCTGGATGAGCTGGCGTTTTATTGCCGGTATCGGCTGCGCCATGATTTGGGTGGTTGTCGAGAGCGCGTTGATGTGCAGCGGAACCTCGCATAATCGCGGGCGCCTGCTGGCTGCCTATATGATGGTCTATTACATGGGGACCTTCCTTGGACAATTATTGGTCAGTAAAGTATCTGGTGAATTGCTGCACGTCCTTCCCTGGGTGACCGGAATGATTCTGGCGGGAATTCTGCCGCTACTCTTTACCCGAATTGTAAATCAGCAAACGCAGACACGTCATTCCTCTTCTATTAGCGCCATGCTGAAGCTACGCCAGGCGCGTCTTGGCGTGAATGGTTGTATTATTTCCGGCATTGTTCTTGGTTCATTATATGGCCTGATGCCGTTATATCTGAAGCATCAGGGGATGGCTAACGCCAGCATCGGTTTCTGGATGGCGGTGCTGGTGAGTGCCGGCATTTTGGGGCAATGGCCAATGGGACGTCTGGCGGACAAATTTGGTCGCTTGCTGGTGTTACGCGTACAGGTATTCGTTGTCATACTCGGTAGTATTGCCATGTTAACCCAGGCGGCGATGGCGCCAGCTCTGTTTATTCTGGGGGCGGCGGGTTTTACGCTTTATCCCGTTGCAATGGCCTGGGCCTGTGAAAAAGTCGAACACCACCAGCTTGTGGCAATGAACCAGGCGCTGTTGTTAAGTTATACGGTAGGGAGCCTGTTGGGGCCGTCTTTTGCTGCGATGTTAATGCAGAATTATTCAGATAATCTGCTGTTTATTATGATCGCCAGCGTATCGTTTATTTATCTGCTGATGCTGTTACGTAACGCCGGCCAGACGCCTAATCCTGTCGCCCACATCTAACTGTTCTCTGAATCGTATGCAGGACGTGAGTCTTGCATACTCTTTGTTTATGTTTTACGTAAAATAATTGACCTGCATAATTTTCTTGCTTTACTGAAAAATAAAATGTGCCGAAGGTTATAATTTTGCGCTCCTCTATTTTCTCTCTTCGTCTTTACCGCGCATAATCCCCCGCTTCATTTATAGTAATAGCATTGTGTTCACGAAGGATCGCGTTATGCCGAATGTGCAGGAAAAACAGTTGCGATGGTACAACATCGCCTTGATGTCGTTTATTACCGTTTGGGGATTCGGCAATGTTGTCAATAACTATGCTAACCAGGGGTTAGTGGTTGTCTTCTCCTGGGTGTTTATTTTTGCGCTCTATTTTATTCCTTATGCCTTAATCGTGGGGCAACTGGGCTCAACCTTCAAAGAGGGAAAAGGGGGCGTCAGTACCTGGATTAAGCATACGATGGGGCCGGGGTTGGCTTACCTTGCGGCATGGACTTATTGGGTCGTGCATATTCCCTACCTGGCGCAAAAGCCGCAGGCGATACTCATTGCATTGGGATGGGCTTTAAAAGGCGACGGCTCGTTGATAAAAGAATATACCGTCGTTGCCTTGCAGGGGCTGACGCTGGCATTGTTTGTTTTCTTTATGTGGGTTGCTTCCCGGGGGATGAAATCGCTAAAGGTTGTTGGGTCTGTGGCCGGAATTGCCATGTTTATCATGTCAATTTTATATGTTGTGATGGCAGTGACCGCGCCAGCAATTACAAACGTTGAAATTGCGACCACTAACATCACCTGGCAGTCATTTATTCCTCATATCGATTTTACCTATATCACCACCATCTCTATGTTGGTCTTTGCGGTTGGTGGGGCAGAGAAGATCTCGCCTTATGTCAACCAGACGCGGAATCCAGGAAAAGAATTTCCGAAGGGGATGCTCTTTTTAGCCGTCATGGTTGCGGTCTGCGCTATCCTCGGTTCGTTGGCGATGGGAATGATGTTTGATTCCCGGCATATACCTGACGATTTAATGACCAATGGGCAATATTATGCATTCCAGAAATTGGGTGAGTATTACCATATGGGTAATTCATTAATGGTGATTTATGCCATTGCCAATACTCTGGGGCAAATCGCCGCGCTGGTGTTTTCTATTGATGCGCCACTGAAAGTTTTACTGGGTGATGCAGACACTAAATATATCCCGCAGCGCTTATGTCGTACTAACGCTTCAGGTACGCCTGTTAACGGTTATTTGCTGACATTAGTGTTGGTCGCTATCTTGATTATGTTGCCAACGCTTGGCATCGGCGATATGAACAACCTGTACAAATGGCTGCTTAATCTCAATTCAGTCGTTATGCCGCTGCGCTATCTGTGGGTATTTGTCGCCTTTATTGCCGTCATTCGACTGGCGCAAAAGTACAAACCCGAATATGTGTTTATTCGCAACCGGGCGTTGGCGTTAACTGTGGGAATATGGTGTTTTGCCTTCACCGCGTTTGCCTGCCTTACCGGTATTTTCCCCAAAATGGAGGCGTTCACGCCGGAGTGGACATTCCAGCTGACGTTGAACATCGTGACGCCTTTTGTCCTGGTCGGGTTGGGATTAATTTTCCCACTGCTGGCGCGTAGAAACACATAACGACGCTCTTTTCCACGGCGCTCCTGTCAGGCGAGCGCCTTTTAAGGTTACAGGTGCCTGGGTTCCAGGCGGAGACCACGGTATTAACAGGCGCCGGGGGCAGCAATAGTTGTCAGACCTTCAACCCAGCAGCAGATAAGCGACTCTGTATTTAATACCTGGTTAGCGCAATATTGTTAACCATGCCTGTCTGATGGCGGGGTCGGGTATTTTAGCGGTAAGAGCGTTATCCAGACAGCAAAACGGCTACCGTCATGGGTAGCCGTTTAAAAGCGGGTAAGATAGCAGGCGATTAATACATCACTTTATGACCATACTGCTCAAGAATACCCTTTACACGCTCCATGGTCTCTTTTTTAGGCGGCTTCACGCCATCCAGTTTATATTCTTCGCCCATTGCCACCCATTTATGTTTGCCCAGCTCATGATAGGGCAACAGTTCGATTTTTTCGACATTACCCATATCGCGGGTAAACTCGCCCAGGCGATGCGCGGAATCATCGTCGTCAGACCAGCCGGGAGCGACAACGTAACGGATCCAGACCTTCACATTTTTCTTTGATAAATACTGCGCGAATTCCAGCGTCCGGTGATTAGAGACACCGACCAGATTCTGGTGGATCTCATCATTCATCTGCTTGAGATCGAGCATCACCAGATCGGTAACGTCCAACAGTTCATCAATCACCGGGTCATAACGGCGCACAAAGCCGTTGGTGTCGAGACAGGTGTGGATACCTTCTTTTTTACAGGCGCGAAACCAGTCGCGTACAAATTCTGCCTGCAAAATGGCCTCGCCGCCGGATGCCGTCACGCCGCCGCCAGAAGCATTCATAAAATGCCGATAGGTCACCACCTCTTTCATTAAGTCTTCAACGGTGATTTCTTTACCGCCATGCGTATCCCATGTGTCGCGGTTATGGCAATACAGGCAGCGCATCAGGCAGCCCTGAAAAAAGGTAATAAAGCGGATGCCTGGGCCATCAACGGTGCCACAGGACTCAAAGGAGTGAATGCGACCAATAACCGGCTTTTTATCAGCAGTTACTGCAACACTTTCATTTGTAATACAATCGGTTAAGTTACTCATATCGCTTCGGCTAGCTCTAAATAACATGGGGTTTATGGACACATTCCGGGCATGTTGAGCACCCTGGTAAGGGGGTTGCATCCTGTAAAAAAGCGGTACTGCGAGCGTAAATTTTGGACTACAGAATGTGTGGCTGTTCCAGAATGTGCTGCAATGGAGCTATTTTACCTCTATTCAGTATAAAATATACGGCAAATCTATGCTGCATAACTCGCACCGCCAGAAATTCTGGCTCATTCATCAGCTCGTAACGCCTCAACCGCAATACATACTGCAAGTGTATCATCCATAGCGCCCTAGTTTTACTATTTATGATCCGCCTCTTTTTTCGAATGGTTGGCGCCGTTTTGTTGTGGTCAGAACGAAAATAATTCTCAACATAATTCAGATGTGTCCAAAGAACGTTATGCGCTGTCCAGCGCCTGGCGTCGCATTCAACGCGCAATCAGGTGTAAATCTGATGTCATTTCTAAACCCAGGCTGATTCAATCTCTTAAATAGAGTGTGGTTTTAATCAAAAAATGAGAGCAACGGATTGGATCTTGCTTTCGCGGTAAATAATCAAGGGAGTTATTATGCCAGTTACGTTAAGTTTTGGTAATCGTCATAACTATGAAATTAATCATTCACGGCTAGCCCGTTTGATGAGTCCTGATAAAGAAGAAGCGCTATACATGGGGTATGGGATAGATTTAAGGACTGCTTCAGAACACACAAAAAACAAGAGGTGCTGGAGGTATTATATACACTCATCCATGGATGTGAACGTGAAAATCAAGCTGAACTTAATGTTGATATAACCGGCATGGAGAAGATACATGCCTTTACACAATTAAAACAATATGCTAATCCATCTCAACAAGACCGCTTTGTTATGCGTTTTGATATGAATCAGACACAAGTTTTATTTGAGATTGATGGCAAGGTTATTGATAAATGTAATTTGCATCGTCTCCTCAATGTTTCAGAAAACTGTATTTTTAAAGTGATGGAAGAAGATGAAGAAGAGTTGTTTCTTAAAATATGTATTAAGTATGGAGAAAAAATTGCTCGCTATCCAGAATTATTAGAAGGATTTGCTAATAAACTTAAAGATGCAGTTAATGAGGATGATGACTTTAAGGATGAAGTTTATAAGCTTATGCGATCTGGAGAAGATCGAAAAATGGAATGTGTTGAATGGAATGGTACTCTTACTGAAGAGGAGAGGAATAAACTACGCTGTCTTCAAATGGGGTCTTTTAATATTACTACCCAATTTTTTAAAATAGGTTACTGGGAATTAGAGGGGGAAGTCCTGTTTGATATGGTTCATCCAACACTTAGCTATCTGCTACAAGCATATAAACCGTCATTGTCATCTGATTTAATAGAAACTAACACCATGCTGTTTTCTGATGTATTAAATAAGGATTATGATGATTATCAAAATAATAAAAGAGAAATTGATGCTATTCTAAGAAAAATATATAGATCACATAATAACACTTTATTTATAAGTGAAAAGTCGAGTTGTCGCAATATGCTTATATAAAAAGTCATTAAAAAGGCCCCACTGATATGGAGCCTTTTTTGTACGCTTTTTATGGCGTAATTTCAGTCAAACCCATTACATGGTCTGCGTGAAGGTACGAGTAATAACGTCCTGCTGCTGTTCTTTCGTCAGGGAGTTAAAACGTACTGCGTAACCAGATACACGGATGGTCAGCTGCGGATATTTTTCCGGATGTTCCATCGCGTCCAGCAGCATTTCACGGTTCATGACGTTGACGTTCAGGTGCTGACCGCCTTCGATGGACGCTTCGTGGTGGAAGTAACCATCCATCAGACCTGCCAGGTTAGTCTTACGAACTTCGTCGTCTTTACCCAGTGCGTTCGGAACGATAGAGAAGGTATAAGAAATACCATCTTTCGCGTAAGCAAACGGCAGTTTAGCAACGGAGGTCAGAGAAGCGACAGCGCCTTTCTGGTCACGACCGTGCATCGGGTTAGCACCTGGTCCGAACGGCGCGCCAGCGCGACGACCATCCGGGGTGTTACCGGTTTTCTTACCATACACAACGTTAGAAGTAATGGTCAGAACAGACTGTGTCGGGATAGCGCCACGGTAGGTGGTCAGTTTCTGAATTTTCTTCATGAAACGTTCTACCAAGTCAACCGCCATGTCATCTACACGAGCGTCGTTGTTACCAAACTGCGGGTATTCGCCTTCGATTTCGAAGTCGATAGCCAGACCATCTTCGTCACGAATCGGTTTAACTTTCGCATATTTGATGGCAGACAGGGAGTCAGCAGCAACGGACAGACCTGCGATACCACACGCCATGGTGCGGATAACGTCACGGTCGTGCAGCGCCATCAGAGAGGCTTCGTAGCTGTACTTGTCGTGCATGTAGTGGATAACGTTCAGCGCGGTGACATACTGTTTAGCCAGCCAGTCCATGAAGTGATCCATGCGGTCCATCACTTCGTCGAAGTTCAGAACATCGCCTTTGATCGGTTCGGATTTCGGACCAACCTGCATTTTCAGTTTTTCATCAACGCCGCCGTTGATAGCGTACAGCATGGTTTTCGCCAGGTTTGCACGCGCGCCGAAGAACTGCATTTGTTTACCAACGATCATCGGGCTTACGCAGCATGCGATAGCGTAGTCATCGTTGTTGAAGTCCGGACGCATCAGGTCATCGTTCTCGTACTGCAGAGAAGAAGTGTCGATGGAGACTTTAGCGGCGAATTTCTTGAAGTTCAGCGGCAGTTTTTCAGACCACAGAACGGTGATGTTCGGCTCCGGAGACGGCCCCATGGTGTACAGGGTGTTCAGGAAACGGAAGCTGTTTTTGGTGACCAGAGTACGGCCATCAACGCCCATACCGCCGATAGATTCGGTTGCCCAAATCGGGTCGCCGGAGAACAGTTCATCATATTCAGGAGTACGCAGGAAGCGAACCATACGCAGTTTCATGACCAGGTGGTCAATCATTTCCTGTGCGTCTTGCTCGGTGATTTTGCCTGCTTTCAGGTCACGTTCGATGTACGCATCCAGGAAGGTGGATACACGACCGAAGGACATTGCTGCGCCGTTCTGAGATTTAACCGCAGCCAGGTAACCGAAGTAAGTCCACTGGATTGCTTCCTGAGCGTTAGTCGCCGGACCAGAGATATCGCAGCCGTATTTAGCCGCCATTTCTTTGATCTGACCCAGAGCGCGGTGCTGTTCAGCGATTTCTTCACGCAGACGGATAGTCGCTTCCAGATTTACGCCGTTTTCCAGATCGGATTGCAGAGACGTAAACTGTGCGAATTTGTCTTTCATCAGGTAGTCGATACCGTACAGCGCTACGCGACGGTAGTCACCGATGATACGGCCACGGCCATACGCATCCGGCAGACCGGTCAGAACGCCGGATTTACGGCAACGCAGGATGTCCGGAGTATAAACGTCGAACACGCCCTGGTTGTGAGTCTTACGGTATTCGGTGAAGATTTTTTTGATCATTGGGTCCAGCTCGCGATTGTACGCTTTGCAGGAACCTTCAACCATTTTGATGCCGCCGAACGGGATAATCGCACGCTTCAGCGGAGCTTCAGTCTGCAGACCAACAATTTTCTCAAGCGCTTTGTTGATGTAGCCAGCGTCGTGAGAAGTGATGGTGGAAGCAACGGAGGTGTCAAAGTCAACAGGCGCGTGAGTGCGGTTTTCCTGTTTAACGCCTTCCATTACGCTGTCCCACAGCTTGGTGGTCGCGTCAGTAGCGCCAGCCAGGAAGGACTCGTCACCCTCATACGGAGTGTAGTTTTTCTGAATGAAGTCACGGACGTTTACTTCATTCTGCCAGTCACCTTTGGTAAAACCTTCCCAGGCTGTGGCTAACTTTTCATTAAGCTCGGACATGTAACACCTACCTTCTTAAGTGGATTTTTTATTTACTGCGTGTAATGGGCATCAACAGATTAATGATGCTCGTTACCACGCAGGTAAATGACCCAGTATGTCAACCCGACCAACAAACCGCCGCCGATAATATTACCGATCGTGACCGGAATCAGGTTATCAGTGATGAAGCTCATCACGGTCAGGTGAGAAAAACTTTCCGGAGACGAACCAACCGCGGTCCAAAACTCCGGTGTAGCAAAATCGCGTATTACAATACCCATAGGAATCATAAACATGTTTGCGATACTGTGCTCAAAACCGCTGGCGACAAACATGGCGACGGGCAGTACCATGATGAACGCTTTGTCCATCAGGCTACGACCTGAGTAGCTCATCCACACGGCCAGACAAACCATCAGGTTCGCCAGAATACCGAGGCAGACAGCTTCAATAAAAGTGTGGTGCATTTTGTGGTCGGCGGTTTGCAGGACGTTAAGTCCCCATTGACCGTTGGCAGTCATATACTCGCCGGAAAGCCACATCAGTAACACGAAAAGCAGAGCGCCAATCAGGTTACCAAAATAGACGTTTAACCAGTTTTTAGCCAGTTGCCCCCAGGTGATGCGACCGCTAGCTTTAGCTACAACGATCAGAACAGTAGAGGTGAAGAGATCAGCGCCGCAAATAACACAGAGAATCAGTCCCAAAGAGAAACAGATACCCCCGATAAGTTTCGCCATGCCATAAGGCATCGCGCCAGTACCGGTTGTCGCAGTAATATAAAAAACAAAGGCAATTGAAATGAATACACCGGCGGTAATCGCCAGATAGAAAGTCTTAAGCGGATGTTTCGTTGCTTTATAGACGCCTGCTTCTTCAGCCACTTTGGCCATTGCTGCAGGGAGTAAAAGGTCAAAAGGGTTGTCAGCTTTCACACTAACTCTCTCTTTATTAAGTCGGCGACGAGATACTAACAAAGCATTATAGATGAGAATTTGATATAGATCATATCTCGCCTGGCTTATAGGCCCGTAAGTCGCATGGCTTTTATGCAATTACGGTGTAACTTTTTGATTATCCTAATAAAAATAAATTTTAAAAATTATAAATAGAGTTGAATTTTTTCCTGACTCCTCCTGCTGCACGGTTAATTAATATAGAGTAATCAACAAATAAAGTAACATCACTATGTCAATTAATTTAATATCAACAACCAATATTTAACCTTGTTATTACATTTTTTCGCCGTTTAGCGAAAATAAATAAAACGGGGCCGCAAAGGCGCCCCGTAATATAACGCAGCCGAGAGGGTAAACCTACCCTAAGTCACTCATATGGCCTTATTTTGACCAGTATGCCGCTTTCGCGCGCTGTAATTTATCATACGCTTTTAACAAGGACTGATGCGCCGGGAACGCTTGTAGATCGTGGTCGACAGCCGGTAGTCCATAAAAAGCCGCTTCACCGCTAAGCGCGGCGCTGGCGGCCTCTACAGCCTCTGCGCCATACATTTTTATAAAAGCATTGAGATATTGCAGTGGCTGACGCGCATCTTCTTGCGACAGGAGCAGCAGAGTTTGCAGGCAACGGTAATAGTTTGCGCGTGCCGGACTAAAGACCGACGAATTGAACTCCATCGTCCATTCTGTCCAGATTAGCGCCTGCTCCAAATCGCCGCCCGCTAACGCTAGCATTGCTTTTAATTCACCAACGCGCAGTGTATACCAACCATTGTCCGCTCCGGTCGCCAGACCCAGCAGTTCACGCACGCGGGTGAAATCGTCAAAACCTTCTTCATCCAATTGTTCAATCAGATTGAGATAATCTTCTTTATTCCAGGCGCTACCGGGCAGCGAAAGCAGAGTCTCACGAAGATGGCTACCCATATTGTTGTTGGCCAGCCACAGATCTTCGGCAGGATAAATATCAGACATTCCCGGTACGATAATACGACAGGCGTATACGCCGAGATGCTCGTAATCGGCAATGTAAACTTCTTTATCTTCAGCAGCAAAGATGGCCATCAGCGTGGCGAATTCTTCTTCGGTAGTGCCGGAAAAACTCCAGTCCGTGAACGGATAATCGGCGTCCTGTTTGAACAGATCCCAGGAAATCAGGCCGCTGGAGTCGATGAAGTGGGTCTCCAGATTAGTGTGCTCCGCGACTTCTTCATCATCGAACGTTGGTGGCGTGAAGACATCAAGATCTTTCAGACCGCGTCCCTGGAGTAGCTCGGTCACTGTACGCTCCAGCGCAACGCCAAAGTCAGGATGGGCGCCAAAAGAAGCAAAGCAGGTACCGTTAGCCGGGTTGAACAGCACGACGCAGATAACCGGATACTTACCGCCCAGCGAGCCGTCATAGGCGAAAATCGGGAAACCCTCGGCTTCCAGCGTGGCGATTGACTCCATTACCGCCGGATAACGCGCCATCACCTCTGCGGGAATCTCCGGCAGACTGATACTTTCCGCAATGATGCGATTTTTCACATAACGCTCGAAGACTTCCGACAGTCCCTGAACGCGGGCTTCATTACGCGTATTGCCGGCGGACATTCCGTTAGAGACGTACAGGTTGCCGATGATATTCATCGGAATATACACGGTCTGGTTATCGGACTGACGGGTAAATGGCAGGCCGCAGACGCCGCGAGCTTCATTGCCGGACTGAAGATCAATTAACTGGCTTCCGGTGAGTTCATTTTCCGGATCGTAAAACGCGCGCAGACGGGCATCAAGCAAGCCTTCCGGTACGTCGTCATTTTCAGTCAGCGGGAACCACTTTTCGTTCGGGTAATGCACGAATGGCCCATTGGCGACCGTTTCGCCAAGCCAGAAATCAGCAAAGAAGTAGTTGGTTGACAGACGCTCGAAGTATTCGCCCAGCGCCGAGGCCAGCGCCGCTTTTTTGGTCGCGCCTTTTCCGTTGGTAAAGCATAACGCGCACTCTTTATCGCGAATATGCACTGACCAGACGTTTGGCACCGGGTTCAGCCAGGAGGCCTCTTCGATGTGAAAGCCGAGGTCGAGTAACTTTTGCTGGAAGCGGGCGATGGAGTCTTCCAGCGCGGCGTCTTTGCCGGGAATAAATGTTTGCGTCATGAAAATCACTTTTGTCGTACGGAAAGCGCGCAATGATACGGGTTTTATGTGACGGGCGCTATCTCGCCGGGACATCGGCGGAAATAAAAGTATTGGCTATGCTTTTACACTGGCATTCACAGGAAGAGCATAAAAAATGAAAGCATTTGATTTGCAACGAATGGCGCTGGATAACGTGCCGGTAGCGTTTTTGGGGGAAGTGGCGCTGCGTAGCTTTTACACCTTTGTTCTGGTGTTTCTTTTCTTAAAGGTGACAGGACGACGCGGCGTACGGCAAATGTCGCTTTTTGAAGTGCTGATCATTTTGACATTGGGATCGGCGGCAGGCGACGTCGCGTTTTATGATGACGTTCCGATGCTCCCTGTTCTGGTGGTATTCATCACCCTGGCGCTGCTCTATCGCCTGGTCATGTGGCTGATGGCGCATAGTGAAAAGTTGGAAGATCTGCTGGAAGGCAAGTCGGTGGTCATTGTTGAAGACGGCGAACTGGCGTGGGAAAAACTGCAGCGCTCGAACATGACGGAGTTTGAATTTTTTATGGAGCTTCGCTTGAATGGCGTTGAGCAACTGGGGCAGGTCAGACTGGCCATCCTGGAGACAAACGGACAAATCAGCGTCTATTTCTTTGAAAATAAAGACGTTAAGCCGGGGTTAAGCATTCTTCCTGAGCACTGTACGCCACGCTTTATCGTGGCGCCGGAGGCTGGCGACTATGCCTGCGTACGTTGCAGTGAAGTGATACGCATGAACGCCGGGGAAAAGCAATTATGTCCGCGCTGCGCAAATCCAGAATGGACGAAGGCAAGCCGGGCTAAACGCGTTGTTTAACAGAGAAAATATCGGATTTATACGGTTAATCCGGAAGATTCTGTTGTGTGACGAATGCCGCATTTTCTCCTCGCATTGTTTTACCCATTGCGGCGCGTGTCACTGAATGATAAAACCGATATTCACATGAATAACGTTTGCCTGATGTCTGTCAGGCAGGAAACAATGCAGCGTGGTGAGGGGAAATGGCTCAGGTCTTTAATTTTAGTTCAGGTCCGGCGATGCTACCGGCGGAAGTACTTAAACTGGCGCAACAGGAACTGCGTGACTGGCACGGTCTTGGTACGTCGGTAATGGAAATTAGCCATCGAGGCAAAGAGTTTATCCAGGTCGCTGAAGAGGCGGAGCAGGATTTTCGCGATCTCCTTAATATCCCCTCCAACTATAAAGTTTTATTTTGTCACGGCGGCGGTCGCGGGCAGTTTGCTGGCGTGCCGCTCAATCTGCTGGGCGATAAAACCACGGCGGATTATGTCGATGCTGGTTACTGGGCGGCGAGCGCCATCAAAGAAGCCAAAAAATACTGTGCGCCGCAGATTATCGACGCCAAAATCACCGTGGACGGCAAACGTGCCGTAAAACCGATGCGCGAGTGGCAGCTTTCCGATAATGCCGCTTATTTGCACTATTGCCCGAATGAGACCATTGACGGCATCGCCATCGATGAAACGCCGGATTTTGGCCCGGAGGTGGTCGTCACGGCGGACTTTTCTTCTACCATCCTGTCTGCGCCGCTGGACGTCTCTCGCTATGGCGTAATTTATGCTGGCGCGCAGAAGAATATCGGTCCGGCAGGACTGACGCTGGTTATCGTCCGGGAGGATCTGTTAGGCAAGGCGCATGAGAGCTGCCCGTCCATCCTCGACTACACCGTCCTGAATGATAACGACTCGATGTTTAATACGCCGCCGACTTTCGCCTGGTATCTTTCCGGTCTGGTGTTCAAATGGTTGAAAGCGCAGGGCGGCGTGGCGGCGATGCACAAAATCAATCAGCAAAAAGCGGAGTTGCTGTACGGTGTGATTGATAACAGCGATTTCTACCGTAACGATGTCGCACAGGCCAACCGTTCGCGGATGAATGTTCCGTTCCAGTTAGCGGACAATACGCTGGACAAGGTCTTTCTGGAAGAGTCTTTCGCCGCCGGTCTGCACGCCTTAAAAGGGCACCGTGTTGTTGGCGGTATGCGCGCCTCTATCTATAACGCCATGCCGATTGAAGGGGTAAAAGCGCTGACCGATTTCATGATCGATTTTGAGCGTCGCCACGGCTAATACGTTTCTTTTTTCATCCCCACGGCCAGTCTGTGGGGTTTTTATTTCTGTTTTTTGAGAGTTGAGTTTCATGGAATCCCTGACGTTACAACCCATCGCGCGGGTCGATGGCGCCATTAATTTACCTGGCTCCAAAAGTGTTTCAAACCGTGCTTTGCTCCTGGCGGCTTTAGCTTGTGGTAAAACCGCTCTGACGAATCTGCTGGATAGCGATGACGTCCGCCATATGCTCAATGCCCTGAGCGCGTTGGGGATCAATTACACCCTTTCTGCCGATCGCACCCGCTGTGATATCACGGGTAATGGCGGCGCATTACGTGCGCCAGGCGCTCTGGAACTGTTTCTCGGTAATGCCGGAACCGCGATGCGTCCGTTAGCGGCAGCGCTATGTCTGGGGCAAAATGAGATAGTGTTAACCGGCGAACCGCGTATGAAAGAGCGTCCGATAGGCCATCTGGTCGATTCGCTGCGTCAGGGCGGGGCGAATATTGATTACCTGGAGCAGGAAAACTATCCGCCCCTGCGTCTGCGCGGCGGTTTTACCGGCGGCGACATTGAGGTTGATGGTAGCGTTTCCAGCCAGTTCCTGACCGCTCTGCTGATGACGGCGCCGCTGGCCCCTAAAGACACAATTATTCGCGTTAAAGGCGAACTGGTATCAAAACCTTACATCGATATCACGCTAAATTTAATGAAAACCTTTGGCGTGGAGATAGCGAACCACCACTACCAACAATTTGTCGTGAAGGGAGGTCAACAGTATCACTCTCCAGGTCGCTATCTGGTCGAGGGCGATGCCTCGTCAGCGTCCTATTTTCTCGCCGCCGGGGCGATAAAAGGCGGCACGGTAAAAGTGACCGGAATTGGCCGCAAAAGTATGCAGGGCGATATTCGTTTTGCCGATGTGCTGGAGAAAATGGGCGCGACCATTACCTGGGGCGATGATTTTATTGCCTGCACGCGCGGTGAATTGCACGCCATAGATATGGATATGAACCATATTCCGGATGCGGCGATGACGATTGCCACCACGGCGCTGTTTGCGAAAGGAACCACGACGTTGCGCAATATTTATAACTGGCGAGTGAAAGAAACCGATCGCCTGTTCGCGATGGCGACCGAGCTACGTAAAGTGGGCGCTGAAGTCGAAGAAGGGCACGACTATATTCGTATCACGCCGCCGGCGAAGCTCCAACACGCGGATATTGGCACGTACAACGACCACCGTATGGCGATGTGCTTCTCACTGGTCGCACTGTCCGATACGCCAGTTACGATCCTGGACCCTAAATGTACCGCAAAAACGTTCCCTGATTATTTCGAACAACTGGCGCGAATGAGTACGCCTGCCTAAGTCTTCTGTTGCGCCAGTCGACGGGCTGGCGCGCCGAGTCCGTATTCGCACTATTTTTATAATTATGACTAATGCTAATTTGTTGATGATTTAACACATTGATTTATGTGTTTTTTATAATAGTTATCAACGGAATATTAGTATGAAAAATAAATCATTACTACTGGCGGTGGCGATTTCCGCCACGCTACTGGCAGGATGTAAAAATGGCGTGAATGGCAATTTAATCGCCAGTTCAGGCATGTCAGCCTACAAAGCCGCCACACTGTCCGATGCGGATGTTAAGGCATTATCTAATAATGCCTGTAAACAAATGGACAGCGAGAATCAACTGGCAGGTTCGAAAAGCAAATACACCAAACGTCTGAGCAAAATCGCCAAAGCGCTGGGTAACAACATTGACGGTACGCCGGTTAGCTATAAAGTCTATATGACCAGCGATATCAACGCATGGGCGATGGCGAACGGTTGCGTTCGCGTATACTCCGGCCTGATGGATCTGATGACCGATAATGAAATTGAAGGCGTACTGGGCCATGAACTGGGCCATGTCTCTTTAGGGCACTCTCGCAAGGCAATGCAGACCGCTTATGCCACGCTGGTGGCTCGCGATGCGATTTCCGCCACCAGCGGCGTCGCAGCGCAGCTTTCCCAGTCTCAATTGGGCGATCTGGCGGAAGGCGTCATCAATTCGGCGTTTTCTCGCAGTCAGGAGTCGGATGCGGATGACTTCTCTTACGATCTGCTGAAAAAACGCGGGATTAACACCCAGGGCTTAGTCACGGCATTCGATAAATTCGCCACAATGGACGCAGGTCATGCAAAATCATTGATGGACTCCCACCCGGCTTCAGCCGATCGCGCGCAGCATATGCGCGACAGAATTGCCGAAGATAAAAAGTAAATCATTGTCATCTTTCGGGCTGGTTTCTCGCCGGCCCGCTATAATTGCGCAATTATTCCGCATCTGATTACAGACAAAACTGGTTTTTGCACGCAACGTTAACGGTCGCGAGCGTTGGCGCGTATAATGCGCGGCGTTTACGTTAACGGTACGCCTGTTTAAGGAGATAAAGATGACGGCAATTGCCCCGGTAATAACCATTGATGGCCCAAGCGGTGCAGGTAAAGGCACCTTGTGCAAAGCAATGGCGGAAGCATTGCAATGGCATCTGCTGGATTCCGGCGCGATATACCGCGTACTGGCGCTGGCGGCATTGCATCACCATGTCGATCTCGCCTCTGAAGATGCGCTGGTGCCTCTGGCGTCCCATCTGGACGTGCGTTTCGTCTCAACGGACGGCAACCTGGAAGTTATCCTGGAAGGCGAGGACGTTAGCGGCGAAATCCGTACGCAGGAAGTCGCGAACGCGGCATCCCAGGTGGCGGCATTCCCACGCGTGCGTGAAGCGCTTCTTCGCCGCCAACGCGCATTCCGCGAAGCGCCTGGTTTAATCGCCGATGGACGCGATATGGGGACCGTGGTCTTCCCGGATGCGCCGGTAAAAATTTTCCTTGACGCCTCCTCGGAGGAACGTGCGCATCGACGTATGCTACAGTTGCAGGAGAATGGCTTTAGTGTTAACTTTGAACGCCTTTTGGCCGAGATCAAGGAACGCGACGATCGCGATCGTCATCGTGCCGTTGCGCCGTTAGTTCCTGCTGCTGATGCATTAGTTTTGGATTCTACCCGATTAAGCATTGAGCAAGTGATTGAAAAAGCGTTACAATATGCGCGCCAAAAATTGGCTCTCGCTTAAATGCGACCGAATTTGTAGTACCCCCGTTGCAAAGGATTGACAGCGGGTATGTTAAACAACCCCATCCGGCACGGAGCCAGGTGGACGTTAAATATGAAACCTGAAGATTAAACATGACTGAATCTTTTGCTCAACTCTTTGAAGAATCCTTAAAAGAAATCGAAACCCGCCCGGGTTCCATCGTTCGTGGTGTTGTTGTTGCTATCGACAAAGACGTAGTACTGGTTGACGCCGGTCTGAAATCTGAGTCTGCCATTCCGGCTGAGCAGTTCAAAAACGCCCAGGGCGAACTGGAAATCCAGGTTGGTGACGAAGTTGACGTTGCTCTGGATGCAGTAGAAGACGGCTTCGGTGAAACTCTGCTCTCTCGTGAGAAAGCTAAACGTCACGAAGCATGGATCACGCTGGAAAAAGCTTACGAAGATGCTGAAACTGTTACCGGTGTTATCAACGGCAAAGTTAAGGGTGGCTTCACTGTTGAGCTGAACGGTATTCGCGCGTTCCTGCCAGGTTCTCTGGTAGACGTTCGTCCGGTGCGTGACACTCTGCACCTGGAAGGCAAAGAGCTTGAATTCAAAGTAATCAAGCTGGACCAGAAACGTAACAACGTTGTGGTTTCTCGTCGTGCCGTTATCGAATCCGAAAACAGCGCAGAACGCGATCAGCTGCTGGAAAACCTGCAGGAAGGCATGGAAGTTAAAGGTATCGTTAAGAACCTCACTGACTACGGTGCATTCGTTGATCTGGGCGGCGTTGACGGCCTGCTGCACATCACTGATATGGCCTGGAAACGCGTTAAGCATCCGAGCGAAATCGTGAACGTTGGCGACGAAATCAATGTGAAAGTGCTGAAATTCGACCGCGAGCGTACCCGTGTATCCCTGGGCCTGAAACAGCTGGGCGAAGATCCGTGGGTTGCTATCGCTAAACGTTATCCGGAAGGTACCAAACTGACCGGTCGCGTGACCAACCTGACCGATTACGGCTGCTTCGTTGAAATCGAAGAAGGCGTTGAAGGCCTGGTTCACGTTTCCGAAATGGACTGGACCAACAAAAACATCCACCCGTCCAAAGTGGTTAACGTTGGCGACGTAGTGGAAGTGATGGTTCTGGATATCGACGAAGAACGTCGTCGTATCTCCCTGGGTCTGAAGCAGTGCAAATCTAACCCGTGGCAGCAGTTCGCAGAAACCCACAACAAGGGCGACCGCGTTGAAGGTAAAATCAAGTCTATCACTGACTTCGGTATCTTCATCGGCCTGGACGGCGGCATCGACGGCCTGGTTCACCTGTCTGACATCTCCTGGAACGTTGCAGGCGAAGAAGCAGTTCGTGAATACAAAAAAGGCGACGAAATCGCTGCAGTTGTTCTGCAGGTTGACGCAGAACGTGAACGTATCTCCCTGGGCGTTAAACAGCTCGCAGAAGATCCGTTCAACAACTGGGTTGCTCTGAACAAGAAAGGCGCTATCGTAACCGGTAAAGTCACTGCAGTTGACGCTAAAGGCGCAACCGTAGAACTGGCCGACGGCGTTGAAGGTTACCTGCGTGCTTCTGAAGCATCCCGTGACCGCGTTGAAGATGCGACTCTGGTTCTGAGCGTTGGCGACGACGTTGAAGCTAAATTCACCGGCGTTGATCGTAAAAACCGCGCAATCAGCCTGTCTGTTCGTGCGAAAGACGAAGCTGACGAGAAAGATGCCATCGCAACTGTTAACAAACAGGAAGATGCAAACTTCTCTAACAACGCAATGGCTGAAGCATTCAAAGCAGCTAAAGGCGAGTAATCCTCTGAAACTTCGGGTCTTTTAGTCCGAAGTATAACGAGATTACTTGACAGATTGCAGGTTTCGGCCTGTAATCAAGCACTAAGGGCGGCTACGGCCGCCCTTAATCAATCTCACGGCTGCAGCCAATTTGCCTTTAAGGAACCGGAGGAATCATGACCAAGTCAGAATTGATTGAAAGACTTGCAACCCAGCAATCTCACATTCCCGCTAAGGCGGTTGAAGACGCGGTAAAAGAGATGCTGGAGCATATGGCCTCGACTCTTGCGCAGGGCGAGCGTATTGAAATCCGCGGTTTCGGCAGTTTTTCTTTGCATTACCGCGCGCCTCGTACCGGACGTAACCCCAAGACCGGCGATAAAGTGGAACTGGAAGGAAAATACGTTCCTCACTTTAAACCGGGTAAAGAACTGCGCGATCGCGCCAATATTTACGGTTAAGTTTTAACGCAAAACTTGAACCCGAAAAAAGCACCGTCAGGGTGCTTTTTTCATTTATACACCGTCAGGCGCAAACGCTATTCGACCGAAAACTGGAAAACGTTTCGCATTTTTTGCTGCGTCTTACATTTATCAGGTAAAAAACCTGGAATCCGCGCCGTATAGCACAAAATCCCCTCCAGACAATGGCGTCCTGAACCTGCACACTTTCCCGCACAGGGAGGTGTCTATGAAGATAACGACGGTCAGCGTATGCGTAGTATGCGGCATACTTCCGCTCATGATATTGCCAGTATTACCTGATACGTGGATTCTCGCGGTGCTGTTTTGTCTGGCATGTTTGCTTTGCCTCATACCCCATCACTATGCGCGCTACGCGGCATTAACTTTGCTCTTTTTCATGTGGGGGATATTTGCCGCCAGGCAGGCCATCTGGGCGGGAAACGTCCTGCCCGCCGCGACGCAGGAGGCGACAGTCGTCATTACTGCCACCGATCATATGACCACTCATTATGGGCGAATCACCCATTTGCGCGGAAAGCCGCTCTTTCCTGCTGTAGGGATTGTCCTGCATGGCCAGTACTTACCCACGGAAGTGTGTGCCGGGCAACAGTGGGCGATGACGCTGAAGGTCAGAGCGGTACACGGGCAGCTTAACGAAGGCGGTTTTGATAGCCAACGTTACGCGCTGGCGCAGCACCAACCGTTGACCGGGCGTTTTCTACAGGCTAAAGCGATTAACCCTGAGTGTAGCTTGCGTGCGCGCTATCTTGCTTCGCTTCGCGCTACGCTTGCGCCTTATCCGTGGCAGCAGGTTATTCTGGCGTTGGGAATGGGGGAGCGGGGAGCGTTGTCGCAGGAGGTGAAGGCCGTTATGCGCGATACGGGGACTGCCCATTTGATGGCGATTTCCGGCCTGCATATCGCTTTTGCCGCGTTATTGGCTGCCGGATTAATCCGTGGCGGACAATTCTTTTTGCCGGTCAGATGGATTCGTTGGCAGACGCCATTGCTGGGCGGCATTCTTTGCGCGATATGTTATGCCTGGCTTACCGGCTTACAACCGCCTGCGCTGCGCACGGTGGCGGCGCTGAGCGTCTGGGGAGGATTAAAATTAAGCGGACGACAGTGGAGCGGCTGGCAAGTCTGGTGCTGCTGTCTGGCCGCGATTATTTTCGCCGATCCTGTGGCGGTTATATCACAAAGTCTTTGGCTGTCAGCATTTGCGGTTGCCGGCCTGTTATTCTGGTATCAGTGGTTTCCTGCGCCAAACGGAAATTTTCCACGAGGCTTACGCTGGTTGCTTAACCTGCTTCACTTACAGGCAGGCATTACACTTCTGCTTTTGCCTCTCCAGGTGGCGCTTTTTCATGGCATAAGCGTTACCGCAATGCTGGCGAATCTTTTTGCCGTACCCTGGGTCACATTTGTGACGGTTCCGCTCATCCTGGCGGGAATGATTCTGCATTTAACCGGGCCGTTTTTTCTTGAAGAGTGGGTATGGTACCTGACCGATCGCGCGTTAGCCGCGCTATTTTACCTGTTGAATGCTTTACCGCAGGGCTGGGTGAATATTGATAACCGTTGGCAGTGGCTGACGTTTTTGCCCTGGCTAATGCTTATCGCGTGGCGATTAAACGTCTGGCGTACCTGGCCGGCGGTCTGTTTATGCGGGTTATTGTTGATGAGCTGGCCACTCTGGCGGCCGATAAACGCCAGTGGATGGCAGGTGCATATGCTGGATGTTGGTCAGGGGCTGGCGATAGCGATCGTCAGGGGCGATAAAGTAATACTCTACGATACCGGTCGGGCATGGCCGGAGGGCGACAGCGGGCAACAGGTTATTATTCCCTGGTTGCGCTGGCATAATCTGACGCCGGAGGGCGTTATTTTGAGTCATGAGCATCTGGATCATCGGGGCGGGCTGCGTTCGCTACAGCAGGTCTGGCCGTCAATGTGGATTCGCAGCCCGTTAGGCTGGCAGGGACATTTGCCCTGTTTTCGCGGTGAGCAGTGGCAATGGCAGGGGCTAACGTTTCAGGCGCACTGGCCGTTACGCGAAAGTGCCGATCGAGGAAATAACCGCTCCTGTGTGGTCAAAGTGGATGACGGCGTACATAGCATCCTGCTCACGGGCGATATTGAAGCGGGCGCTGAACAAAAAATGCTAAGTCGTTACTGGCGACATCTTGCGGCGACGTTTATCCAGGTGCCGCATCATGGTAGTAATACGTCGTCGTCGCTACCATTTATTCAGCGCGTACATGGTGAAGCGGCGCTGGCGTCCGCATCGCGCTATAACGCATGGCGGCTGCCGTCCCGCAAGGTAAAACAGCGCTACCGACAGCAGGCGTATCAGTGGTTTGATACACCCCACCAGGGGCAAATTTCGCTGCTGTTTTCTCCGCAGGGCTGGCGCATACAAGGCTTACGGGATCAAATTTTACCTCGCTGGTATCATCAGTGGTTTGGCGTGTCCGAGGATAACGGGTAGAATATGCGGCTATTTCAACAAATGCTGGTTTTTTGAATGCATAACGATAAAGATCTCTCTACGTGGCAGACCTTCCGCCGACTGTGGCCAACCATAGCGCCTTTTAAAGCAGGTCTGATCGTGGCGGGCATAGCGTTAATTCTCAACGCAGCCAGCGATACCTTCATGCTATCGCTCCTCAAGCCATTACTGGATGATGGTTTCGGTAAAACGGATCGCTCAGTGTTGCTGTGGATGCCGCTGGTGGTTATTGGGCTGATGATATTACGAGGCATCACTAGCTATATCTCCAGCTACTGTATTTCATGGGTGTCAGGCAAGGTGGTAATGACCATGCGCCGTCGCCTGTTTGGCCATATGATGGGAATGCCCGTCGCCTTCTTTGATAAACAGTCTACCGGTACGCTGCTGTCGCGTATTACTTACGATTCAGAACAGGTTGCCTCTTCTTCATCTGGCGCACTGATTACCGTGGTGCGTGAAGGGGCATCGATCATCGGATTGTTTATCATGATGTTCTATTACAGCTGGCAGTTGTCGATCATCCTGGTTGTTTTAGCGCCGATTGTGTCGATTGCGATTCGCGTTGTCTCAAAACGGTTCCGCAGCATCAGTAAAAATATGCAGAACACGATGGGACAAGTGACTACCAGCGCTGAACAAATGCTGAAAGGACACAAAGAGGTACTGATTTTTGGCGGTCAGGAAGTCGAAACTAAACGCTTTGATAAAGTCAGCAATAAGATGCGACTGCAAGGCATGAAAATGGTCTCTGCCTCGTCAATTTCCGATCCTATCATTCAGCTCATTGCCTCGCTGGCGCTGGCGTTTGTCCTCTATGCTGCGAGCTTCCCAAGCGTAATGGATAGCCTGACGGCAGGGACCATCACCGTGGTGTTCTCCTCCATGATCGCGCTGATGCGTCCATTAAAATCGCTGACAAACGTTAACGCGCAGTTCCAGCGTGGGATGGCGGCTTGTCAAACGTTGTTTGCGATTCTGGATAGCGAACAGGAGAAAGATGAAGGTAAACGTGTCATTGACCGCGCGACCGGCGATCTCGAATTCCGCAATGTGACGTTTACTTACCCGGGCCGTGAAGTGCCGGCATTGCGTAACATCAATTTGAAAATTCCTGCCGGGAAAACCGTGGCGCTGGTGGGGCGTTCCGGATCGGGTAAATCAACTATCGCCAGTCTGATCACCCGTTTCTACGATATTGATGAAGGGCACATCCTGATGGATGGTCACGATCTACGCGAATACACTCTGGCCTCTCTACGTAATCAGGTGGCGCTGGTTTCGCAAAACGTGCATCTGTTTAACGACACGGTCGCCAATAACATTGCTTATGCCCGGACGGAAGAATACAGCCGCGAGCAGATTGAAGAGGCAGCGCGCATGGCCTATGCCATGGACTTTATCAATAAGATGGATAATGGCCTGGATACCATCATCGGCGAAAACGGCGTACTGCTTTCCGGCGGTCAGCGCCAGCGTATCGCGATCGCCCGCGCCTTACTGCGCGACAGCCCGATTCTGATCCTTGATGAAGCTACGTCCGCGCTGGATACCGAATCTGAACGTGCGATTCAGGCAGCGTTGGATGAGCTGCAGAAAAACCGTACCTCTCTGGTGATTGCGCACCGTCTCTCCACCATCGAACAGGCGGATGAGATCGTTGTAGTCGAAGACGGTATTATCGTTGAGCGCGGCACTCATAGCGAGCTGCTGGCGCAACACGGCGTTTACGCCCAGCTACATAAGATGCAATTTGGCCAATGATTGCGCGTATCTGGTCGGGTGAATCCCCGCTATGGCGGTTACTGCTGCCGCTCTCCTGGCTGTATGGCCTGGTGAGCGGGGCGATTCGTCTGAGCTATAAGCTTGGTTTTAAACGCGCCTGGCGAGCGCCGGTACCGGTGGTTGTGGTAGGGAATCTTACGGCTGGCGGTAACGGTAAAACCCCCGTAGTCATTTGGCTGGTGGAAAAGCTGCAACAGCGTGGCGTGCGCGTGGGGGTCGTTTCCCGCGGCTACGGCGGGAAAGCTGCCGCTTATCCGCTGCTCCTGACGCCTGAGACGACAACCGCAGAAGCGGGAGATGAACCGGTATTGATTTATCAGCGGACCGGCGCGCCTGTCGCGGTGGCGCCTGAACGCGCCGCGGCGGTGAAAGCGATTCTGGCGGCGCATAATGTGCAGATTATTATCACCGACGATGGGTTGCAGCATTACCGGCTCGCGCGAGATATTGAAATTGTGGTGATTGACGGCGTGCGCCGTTTTGGCAACGGCTGGTGGCTTCCTGCCGGTCCTATGCGCGAACGCGCCAGTCGCCTGAAAACCGTAGACGCCGCTATCGTCAATGGCGGCGTCGCCCGGGCGGGCGAAATCCCCATGCAGCTAGCGCCTGGACTGGCGGTGAACTTACGTACGGGAGCGCGTTGCGATGTGGCGCAACTGAGCAATATTGTGGCGATGGCGGGCACCGGTCATCCGCCGCGCTTTTTCGCCACGCTGGAAGCCTGTGGCGCGCATCCGCAAAAGTGCGTCCCGCTGGCCGATCATCAAACGCTCGCCCCTGCTGACGTTCAGGCGTTGGTCGGTGAAGGGCAGACCCTGGTAATGACGGAAAAAGACGCGGTGAAATGCCGTGCTTTTGCCGAAGATAACTGGTGGTTCTTACCGGTTGATGCGCGTTTGTCCGGTGAGCAGCCTGATAAGTTGCTTCAACATATCACCTCGCTGGTTCGCTAGCGTCCCCCAATGCAGCGGCAGTGATGAATTTATGGAGTCATGAATGTCATTGCCGTACCTTTCTCTTTCCCAGGCCCGTTGTCTTCACCTTGCTGCGCAGGGGCTATTGAAAAAGCCGCGCCGTAACGCGCTGCCTGGCGATGTTCTTGCCGCCATCTCACGCATGGCGTTGCTGCAAATTGATACCATCAATGTTGTCGCACGTAGCCCCTATCTGGTGCTGTTTAGCCGTCTCGGTTCGTACCCGCAGGCCTGGCTGGATGAGGCGCTGCGACGCGGCGAGTTAATGGAATACTGGGCGCATGAGGCCTGTTTCTTACCACGCCGCGACTTTAAACTTATCTGCCATCGTATGCTGTCGCCGGAAAAGATGGGCTGGAAATATCGCGCGGCATGGATGCATGAGCACGCGGAAGAAATAGAACAGCTAATGCGGCATATTCAGGAGCACGGCCCGGTGCGATCTGCCGATTTTGAACATGCGCAGAAAGGCGCCAGCGGCTGGTGGGAATGGAAACCACATAAACGCCACCTTGAGGGTTTATTTACCGCCGGAAAAGTCATGGTTGTTGAGCGGCGTAATTTTCAACGTGTATATGATTTAACGCGCCGTGTGATGCCGCACTGGGATGATGAACGCGATGGACTGTCACAGCCGCAGGCGGAAAGCCTGATGCTGGATAATAGCGCGCGCAGTCTGGGGATTTTCCGTGAACAGTGGCTGGCGGATTACTACCGCCTGAAACGTCCTGACCTGAAAGGATGGCGGGAGAGCCGGGCGGAACAGCAGCAGATTATTCCGGTCGAGGTGGAAACGTTGGGGCGGATGTGGCTTCATGCCGATCTTCTTTCGCAGCTTGAACCGGCGCTAAATAACGCCTTAAAGGCGACCCATAGCGCAGTGCTGTCGCCTTTCGATCCTGTGATATGGGATCGCAAGCGGGCAGCGCAGCTTTTCGGATTTAACTATCGGCTGGAATGTTATACGCCTGCGGCGAAGCGCCAGTACGGTTATTTTGTGCTGCCGCTATTATACCAGGGCCGTTTAGTCGGGCGAATGGACGCCAAAATGCACCGTAAAACGGGGGTACTTGAGGTTATCTCGCTGTATCTGGAGGACGATATTCGCCCTGGCGTTAGTCTGCAAAAAGGAATCTGGCAGGCCATTAGCGCGTTTGCTGCCTGGCAACGGGCATCGCGCGTGACGCTGGGACAATGTCCGCCAGGCCTGTTTAGCGCCATGCGTCATGGCTGGGAAATAGACCCTGCACCATAACCGATTATGTTAATATTGAAGGATTCACAATCCGGTCCATCTGGAGGAACTATGGATCATCGTCTGCTTGAAATCATCGCCTGCCCGGTATGTAACGGCAAACTCTGGTATAACCAGGAACAGCAAGAATTAATTTGCAAACTGGATAATCTCGCTTTCCCGTTACGCGACGGCATTCCTGTATTGCTGGAAAATGAAGCTCGCGCCCTGACATCTGATGAGAGTAAATCATGAGTTTCGTCGTCATCATTCCGGCCCGTTTTTCATCTACCCGACTGCCAGGCAAACCATTAGTGGATATTAATGGTAAGCCCATGATTGTTCATGTCCTGGAGCGGGCGCGCGAATCTGGCGCGGAACGCATTATTGTCGCCACCGATCATGAAGACGTGGCTCGTGCGGTAGAAGCGGCTGGCGGCGAAGTGTGCATGACGCGCGCCGATCACCAGTCCGGCACCGAACGGTTGGCGGAAGTGGTAGAGAAGTGCGGATTCAGCGACGATACCGTTATTGTGAACGTTCAGGGCGATGAGCCGATGATCCCGGCGGTTATTATTCGCCAGGTCGCGGAAAATCTGGCACAGCGCCAGGTTGGCATGGCGACGCTGGCGGTGCCGATTCACAGCGCCGAAGAAGCGTTTAACCCGAATGCGGTAAAAGTCGTGCTGGATGCTGAAGGCTATGCGCTTTACTTTTCCCGGGCGACGATTCCCTGGGATCGCGATCGCTTTGCAAAAAGTCTGGAAACGGTAGGGGATACTTGCCTTCGTCACCTGGGCATTTATGGCTATCGCGCGGGGTTTATCCGCCGTTACGTGAGCTGGCAACCCAGCCCGCTTGAACATATTGAAATGCTGGAGCAACTCCGTGTGCTGTGGTACGGCGAAAAAATTCATGTCGCCATCGCCAAAGCGGTGCCCGGCACGGGCGTAGACACCGCCGACGACCTGGAGCGCGTACGCGCTGAAATGCGTTAACATGATCCTGTTCATGATCGTCTTAGACGGTCATGAACAGCGCGGTATGATAGCGCAAAGATGAATACTCACGTCTGCTCATCAGTGGCGGCTTTCTCGTACCGTTACGATTTTCCTCATTTTTCTTTTCTTCCCTTGATCTGATACGGGTGACATCTGTCCATACGACGCTCATTATTAAAGCAGTAGCACTAATGGGGGTAATCTGGAATGGAACAGTTGCGGGCCGAACTCAGTCATTTGTTGGGTGAAAAACTTAGCCGTATAGAGTGCGTGAATGAGAAAGCGGATTCCGCATTGTGGTCATTATATGACAGCCAGGGCATTCCGATGCCGCTGATGGCGCGAAGTTTTACCACTCCCGGCGTTGCGCAGCAACTGGCATGGAAAACCTCAATGCTGGCGCGTAGCGGTACGGTGAGGATGCCGGTAATCTATGGCGTATTGACGCATGAAGAGCATCCTGGTCCGGATGTGCTGCTACTGGAACGACTGCGCGGTGTGCCGGTCGAGGCGCCGGCGCGCACTCCGGAACGCTGGGAACAGCTAAAAGATCAGATTGTCGAAGGGCTGTTAGCCTGGCATCGGCAGGATAGCCGCGGTTGCGTTGGCGCCGTAGACCATACTCAGGAGAATATCTGGCCTTCCTGGTATCGTCAGCGGGTGGAGGTGCTGTGGACGACGCTAAATCAGTTCAGCAATACCGGTCTGACGATGCAGGACAGACGCATTTTGTTTCGTACCAGAGAATGTCTTCCTTCGTTATTTGAAGGGTTTAACGACAACTGCGTACTGGTGCATGGCAACTTCTGCCTGCGCAGTATGCTTAAAGACGCCCGTAGCGATCAGCTTCTGGCGATGGTCGGCCCCGGGCTGATGCTGTGGGCGCCGAGAGAGTTCGAACTGTTTCGCCTGATGGATAATCCATTGGCGGAGGGATTGCTTTGGCATTATCTGCAACGCGCGCCAGTGGCGGAGTCCTTCATCTGGCGGCGTTGGCTCTATGTGCTGTGGGACGAGGTTGCGCAATTGGTCAATACCGGACGTTTTAACCGTACCAATTTTGATCTGGCGGCGAAATCATTACTCCCCTGGCTTGCCTGATATGCCTTTCAGCCATTGCCAAAGTCGCCCTAATGTTTCATACCCAGCGCGATCGCTGTGCATCAGCCAGACCGGGGACGGAATTGCCCGCTCCCAGGGATTGAGCGGCGAATCGATCGCCAACTGATTCGCCGGCGCGGGAAGCGGATTCAGCCCGGCATGCTGAAAGAAAATCATCGCACGCGGCAAATGCGAGGCGGAGGTTACCAACAGGAAAGGGGCGTCGCCGATGGCCTGCTTAACGGCGGCGGCTTCTTCTTCCGTATCTTTTGGCTTATCCAGCGTAATAATATCGCTACGCGGTACGCCCAGCGACTGCGCCACCCGCGCACCGACTTCCGCCGTGCTTACCGTATTGGTTTTTGCTATGCCGCCGGTAAAAATCAGCCTGGCTCCCGGATTCGCGCGCCACAGCCGAATGCCTTCCGCCAGCCGCGGCAAGCTGTTGTTAATTAAATTAGAGCTCGGCGCCCACTGCGGGTTCCAGGTATAGCCGCCGCCGAGAACCACAATATATTCCACCTTTTGCGGACCCTGCCAGGTAGGGTAGCGGTTTTCTATCGGACGCAGCAAATGGTCAGAGACGGGTTGCAGGCTTAATAGCAATAGCGCCAGCCAACCTACGCTGATAAATACTTTTCCGGTCTTCTGAAAGCGGCTAAACCAGAGCAGCGCCAGGCCGACGCCAATGATCAGCAACATCAGCGGAAGCGGCAATAACATACCGCCAATCACTTTCTTTAGCGTAAAAAGCATCCTTTTTGGTTCCTTTTTTAACCATATAGCGGAGGATTAACGGTGATATTACACCAGACAGGTTCATTCTGGCCGCGGCTGTGACAAAATAGCGGTTTTATCAGATAACGCCTGAGCCAGCCTGTGGAGAGTCCGATGCAGGATCGCAATTTTGATGACATTGCTGAAAAGTTTTCCCGTAACATTTACGGCACGACCAAAGGACAACTGCGGCAAGCCATTCTGTGGCAAGACCTGGATCGCGTGCTGGAGGAGATTGGCGGGCGGAAACTGCGGGTGCTGGATGCCGGCGGCGGCGAAGGGCAAACGGCGATTAAGATGGCGGAACGCGGCCATCAGGTGACGTTATGCGATCTGTCTGGCGAAATGATCGCCCGCGCGCGGCAGGCGGCCGAGGCAAAAGGTGTGAGCAAAGACATGCATTTTATACAATGCCCGGCTCAGGACGTCGCTTCGCATTTGGAAAGCCCGGTTGATCTGATATTGTTTCATGCTGTGCTGGAGTGGGTAGCCGATCCTGTCGGCGTATTAGAAACGCTCTGGTCAGTATTGCGCCCTGGCGGCGCGCTGTCGTTGATGTTCTATAACGCTAACGGTTTGCTGATGCACAATATGGTGGCGGGTAATTTTGACTACGTGCAGGCGGGGATGCCTAAACGCAAGAAGCGCACGCTGTCGCCTGACTACCCGCGCGACCCCGCGCAGGTGTACCAGTGGCTGGAGGCGATTGGCTGGCAGATTACCGGTAAAACCGGCGTGCGTGTGTTTCATGATTATCTGCGTGAAAAACACCAGCAGCGTGACTGTTATGAGACCCTGGTCGAACTGGAAACGCGTTATTGCCGCCAGGAGCCGTATATTAGCCTTGGGCGCTACATTCATGTCACCGCGATTAAAAGCCCGGCGCTAGCCGCAGATGCAAGGATAACCTATGAGTGAATTTTCCCAGACAGTCCCCGAACTGGTTGCCTGGGCCAGAAAAAACGACTTTTCCATCTCGCTGCCGGTAGACAGACTTTCCTTTCTGCTGGCGGTCGCCACGTTGAACGGCGAACGCCTTGACGGCGAGATGAGTGAAGGCGAGCTGGTGGATGCATTCCGCCATGTGAGTGATGCGTTTGAGCAAACCAGCGAAACCATCGGCGTGCGCGCGAACAACGCGATTAACGATATGGTGCGTCAACGTCTGCTGAACCGCTTTACCAGCGAGCAGGCGGAAGGCAATGCGATTTACCGATTAACCCCGCTCGGGATTGGCATCACCGATTACTACATTCGTCAACGCGAATTCTCTACGCTGCGTCTTTCTATGCAGTTGTCGATTGTGGCCGGCGAATTGAAGCGCGCGGCGGATGCGGCAGCGGAGGGGGGCGATGAGTTCCACTGGCATCGCAACGTTTACGCGCCATTGAAATATTCGGTGGCGGAGATTTTCGACAGTATCGATCTCACCCAGCGCATCATGGATGAACAGCAGCAGCAGGTGAAAGACGATATCGCACAACTGCTGAATAAAGACTGGCGGGCGGCGATTTCCAGCTGTGAGCTGCTGCTTTCCGAAACGTCCGGTACGCTGCGCGAGTTGCAGGATACGCTGGAGGCGGCGGGCGATAAGCTGCAGGCTAACCTGCTGCGCATTCAGGATGCCACGATGACGCACGACGATCTGCATTTTGTCGACAGGCTGGTGTTTGACTTACAAAGTAAACTCGACCGCATTATCAGTTGGGGTCAGCAGTCTATTGATTTATGGATCGGCTACGATCGTCACGTGCATAAATTTATCCGTACCGCGATCGATATGGATAAAAACCGTGTCTTCGCCCAGCGGTTGCGCCAGTCCGTGCAGACTTATTTTGACGATCCCTGGGCGCTAACCTACGCGAATGCCGATCGTCTGCTGGATATGCGCGATGAAGAGATGGCGTTGCGTGACGATGAAGTCACCGGGGAGTTGCCGCCGGATCTGGAATATGAAGAGTTTAACGAGATCCGCGAGCAGTTAGCGGCCATCATTGAAGAACAGCTGGCTATCTACAAAACCAGACAAACGCCACTGGATCTTGGACTGGTGGTGCGCGAGTATCTGGCGCAATACCCGCGCGCGCGTCATTTCGACGTGGCGCGTATTGTTATCGATCAAGCGGTACGTCTTGGCGTAGCGCAAGCAGATTTCACCGGACTGCCAGCCAAATGGCAGCCGATTAATGATTACGGAGCCAAGGTACAGGCGCATGTCATTGACAAATATTGAACAAGTGATGCCGGTTAAGCTGGCGCAGGCGCTGGCGAATCCGTTATTTCCGGCGCTGGATAGCGCATTACGTTCGGGCCGCCACATCGGGCTGGACGAACTGGATAATCATGCCTTTCTGATGGATTTTCAGGAATACCTGGAAGAGTTTTACGCGCGTTATAACGTGGAACTGATTCGCGCGCCGGAGGGGTTCTTCTACCTGCGTCCGCGTTCTACCACGCTTATCCCGCGCTCGGTGTTATCCGAACTGGATATGATGGTCGGTAAAATTCTCTGCTACCTCTATCTTAGCCCGGAGCGTCTGGCCAACGAAGGGATCTTTACTCAGCAAGAATTGTACGACGAGCTGCTTACCCTTGCGGACGAAGCCAAACTGCTAAAGCTGGTTAATAACCGCTCGACGGGATCTGACGTTGATCGTCAGAAACTGCAGGAAAAGGTGCGTTCTTCTTTAAACCGCCTGCGTCGTTTGGGCATGGTATGGTTTATGGGCCACGACAGCAGCAAATTCCGCATTACCGAATCGGTCTTCCGCTTTGGCGCGGATGTCCGCGCCGGCGACGATCCTCGCGAGGCGCAGCGTCGTCTCATCCGCGACGGGGAAGCGATGCCCATTGAAAACCATCTGCAACTTAATGATGAGACCGAAGAGAGTCAGCCGGACAGTGGAGAGGAAGAATAATGATTGAACGCGGTAAATTTCGCTCGCTAACGCTGATTAACTGGAACGGTTTTTTTGCCCGTACTTTTGACCTGGATGAACTGGTCACGACGTTATCCGGGGGCAACGGTGCCGGGAAATCCACGACGATGGCGGCGTTCGTCACGGCGCTGATCCCGGATCTTACATTACTGCACTTTCGTAACACCACGGAAGCCGGCGCCACCAGCGGTTCGCGCGATAAAGGTCTGCACGGTAAGCTGAAGGCGGGCGTCTGTTACTCCATGCTCGACACCATTAATTCCCGCCATCAGCGGGTGGTGGTCGGCGTGCGTCTGCAGCAGGTCGCTGGGCGCGATCGCAAAGTGGACATCAAACCGTTCGCTATCCAGGGGCTGCCGATGTCGGTACAGCCGACACAACTGGTGACGGAGACATTAAACGAACGTCAGGCGCGCGTACTGTCGCTTGCTGAGCTGAAAGACAAGCTTGACGAGATGGAAGGCGTGCAGTTTAAGCAGTTTAACTCCATCACCGATTATCATTCGCTGATGTTTGACTTAGGGATTATCGCCCGTCGTCTGCGCTCCGCTTCCGATCGTAGTAAATTCTATCGTTTGATAGAGGCCTCGCTGTACGGCGGGATCTCCAGCGCCATTACCCGATCGCTACGCGATTATTTATTGCCGGAAAACAGCGGCGTGCGCAAGGCGTTCCAGGATATGGAAGCGGCGCTGCGCGAGAACCGACTCACGCTGGAAGCGATTCGTGTTACCCAATCCGATCGCGATCTGTTTAAGCATTTGATCAGCGAAGCCACCGATTATGTGGCGGCGGATTATATGCGCCACGCCAATGAGCGTCGGGTTCACCTTGATCAGGCGTTGGCGTTTCGACGCGAACTGTACACATCGCGCAAACAACTGGCGGCTGAGCAGTACAAGCACGTCGATATGGCCCGTGAGTTGGGCGAACATAACGGCGCCGAAGGTTCTCTTGAGGCGGATTACCAGGCGGCGAGCGATCACCTGAATCTGGTGCAAACCGCGCTGCGTCAGCAGGAAAAAATTGAACGCTACGAAGCGGATCTTGAAGAGCTGCAGATTCGACTCGAAGAGCAAAACGAAGTGGTGGCGGAAGCCGCCGAAATGCAGGACGAAAATGAAGCGCGTGCCGAAGCCGCCGAGCTGGAAGTCGATGAACTCAAAAGCCAGCTTGCGGATTACCAGCAGGCGCTGGATGTACAGCAAACGCGCGCGATTCAGTATAACCAGGCGATATCAGCGCTTGCCCGCGCTAAAGAACTTTGTCATCTGCCGGATCTAACGCCGGAAAGCGCCGCCGAATGGCTGGATACTTTCCAGGCAAAAGAGCAGGAAGCTACGGAAAAACTGCTGTCGTTGGAACAAAAGATGAGCGTGGCGCAAACCGCGCACAGTCAGTTTGAGCAGGCTTATCAGCTGGTAGCGGCGATCAACGGCCCGCTGGCGCGTAGCGAAGCCTGGGACGTGGCGCGCGAGCTGTTACGGGACGGCGTGAACCAGCGTCATCTGGCGGAACAGGTACAGCCGCTGCGGATGCGCCTGGGCGAACTGGAACAGCGGCTGCGCGAGCAGCAAGAGGCGGAACGTCTGCTGGCGGAGTTCTGTAAGCGACAGGGCAAAAATTTTGATATTGACGAACTGGAAGCGTTGCATCAGGAGCTGGAAGCCCGCATCGCGTCCTTGTCTGATAGCGTGTCGTCAGCCAGCGAACAGCGTATGGCCTTGCGTCAGGAGCAGGAACAGCTGCAATCCCGTATCCAGCATCTGATGCAACGCGCTCCTGTCTGGCTAGCGGCGCAGAATAGCCTGAACCAGCTTAGCGAACAGTGCGGCGAGGAGTTTACGTCTAGCCAGGAAGTGACCGAATACCTGCAACAGCTACTGGAGCGTGAGCGCGAAGCCATTGTCGAACGCGACGAAGTGGGCGTGCGTAAAAATGCGGTTGATGAAGAGATCGAACGTTTAAGCCAGCCGGGCGGCGCGGAAGATCAGCGTTTGAATGCGCTGGCGGAGCGTTTTGGCGGGGTACTGCTGTCGGAAATCTACGACGATGTCAGTCTTGAAGATGCGCCGTACTTTTCCGCACTGTATGGCCCGTCGCGCCATGCGATCGTCGTACCGGATTTATCGCAAATAGCCGAACAGCTTGAAGGTCTGACCGACTGCCCGGAAGATCTGTACCTGATCGAAGGCGATCCGCAGTCTTTTGATGACAGCGTATTCAGCGTTGACGAGCTGGAAAAGGCGGTGGTCGTGAAAATTGCCGACCGTCAGTGGCGTTATTCGCGTTTCCCGTCGCTGCCTATTTTTGGCCGTGCGGCGCGCGAGAACCGTATTGAAAGTCTCCATGCGGAACGGGAAGTGCTTTCCGAGCGCTTTGCCACGCTCTCGTTTGACGTGCAGAAAACCCAGCGTTTGCACCAGGCGTTCAGCCGTTTTATCGGTAGCCACCTTTCCGTTGCCTTTGAGGACGATCCGGAAGCGGAAATTCGCCGACTGAACGGGCGTCGCGTCGAGCTGGAACGCGCGTTGGCGACGCATGAAAGCGACAACCAGCAGCAGCGCCTTCAGTTTGAGCAGGCGAAAGAGGGCGTTTCCGCGCTTAACCGTTTGCTGCCGCGGCTGAATTTATTGGCCGATGAAACGCTGGCCGATCGGGTCGATGAAATTCAGGAACGGTTGGATGAGGCGCAGGAAGCGGCGCGATTTGTGCAGCAATATGGCAACCAGTTAGCCAAACTGGAGCCAGTAGTTTCCGTTCTGCAAAGCGATCCGGAACAGTTTGAGCAATTAAAAGAAGACTATGCATGGTCGCAGCAAATGCAGCGCGACGCGCGCCAGCAGGCTTTTGCTCTGGCTGAAGTTGTCGAACGTCGGGCGCATTTCAGCTATTCCGACTCGGCGGAAATGCTGAGCGGCAACAGCGATCTCAACGAAAAGCTGCGCCAGCGGCTGGAGCAGGCGGAAGCCGAGCGTACCCGCGCCCGCGAAGCGCTGCGCAGCCATGCCGCGCAGTTAAGTCAGTACAGCCAGGTTCTGGCCTCGCTAAAAAGCTCTTACGACACGAAAAAAGAGCTGCTTAACGATTTGCAGCGCGAATTACAGGATATTGGCGTTCGCGCCGACAGCGGGGCGGAAGAGCGCGCCCGCCAGCGTCGGGATGAACTGCACGCTCAGTTGAGCAATAACCGTTCGCGTCGCAATCAGCTTGAGAAAGCGCTCACCTTCTGCGAAGCGGAGATGGAGAACCTGACCCGTAAGCTGCGCAAGCTGGAGCGTGATTATCATGAAATGCGCGAGCAGGTCGTGACCGCGAAAGCCGGCTGGTGCGCAGTCATGCGGATGGTGAAAGACAATGGCGTGGAACGCCGTCTGCACCGTCGTGAGCTGGCTTATCTGTCGGCGGATGAACTGCGCTCCATGTCGGATAAGGCGTTGGGCGCGCTGCGCCTGGCCGTCGCGGATAACGAACATCTGCGCGACGTATTGCGTCTGTCGGAAGATCCGAAACGCCCGGAACGTAAAATCCAGTTCTTTGTGGCCGTTTACCAGCATCTGCGCGAACGTATTCGTCAGGATATTATTCGTACCGACGATCCGGTTGAAGCCATTGAACAAATGGAGATTGAGCTGAGCCGTCTGACGGAAGAGCTGACATCGCGTGAGCAAAAGCTGGCGATCAGTTCCCGCAGCGTGGCAAACATTATCCGCAAGACAATCCAGCGTGAGCAGAACCGTATCCGTATGCTGAACCAGGGGTTGCAAAGCGTCTCGTTTGGCCAGGTGAATAGCGTGCGGTTAAACGTCAACGTGCGTGAAACGCATGCCACCTTGCTGGATGTGCTTTCAGAACAGCAGGAGCAGCATCAGGATCTGTTTAACAGCAATCGTCTGACCTTCTCCGAAGCGCTGGCGAAACTGTACCAGCGCCTGAATCCGCAGATCGATATGGGGCAACGCACGCCGCAGACCATCGGCGAGGAGCTGCTGGACTACCGTAACTATCTGGAAATGGAAGTTGAAGTTAACCGTGGGGCCGACGGCTGGCTGCGTGCGGAATCCGGCGCGCTATCAACGGGGGAAGCTATCGGGACCGGGATGTCAATTCTGGTGATGGTGGTGCAAAGCTGGGAAGACGAAGCGCGCAGACTGCGCGGGAAAGATATTTCGCCATGTCGCCTGCTGTTCCTCGATGAAGCGGCGCGTCTGGATGCGCGCTCTATCGCCACGCTGTTTGAACTATGCGAACGTTTGCAGATGCAGCTCATCATCGCCGCGCCGGAAAACATCAGTCCGGAGAAGGGCACGACCTATAAACTGGTGCGTAAAGTGTTTCAGAATACTGAGCATGTTCATGTTGTCGGGCTGCGTGGCTTTGCGCCGCAGCTTCCGGAAACGCTTCCCGGTACGCAAACGGAAGATACGCCTTCAGAAGCGAGTTAAATACGGCAGAAACGATGACGTGCCTGATGGCGCCTCGTTTATCAGGCAAGGCCGGATAAGTCGGTTACGCCGCCATCCGGCACAACAAGTTCTGCTTTATCATTAGCCTGGGGCGGCGAAAGCCGCCTTTTTCTTTATCTGAAAAATCTCTCCGGGTAGTGCATTTTCTTTAAACTTCTTTACATTAGGTTAGGCAAAAACGTAACGAACTTTATATACTGGAGTTAAGCCTGACGAGTGAGCAGGCTGACTCGTCATACTAAACAAAAGCATTGGTTGCGGTTGACCCGCGCTGCGGGCAGCACAGTCATGCGGAGTATGATAACGAAAACAGGGGGCAAGGGATGTTGCTTAACAAGATGTGTGGTCGTTGTCTGTCGGCAATCAGTTTATGCCTGGCCGTAACATTCGCTCCACTGTTCAATGCGCAGGCCGATGAGCCTGAAATGATACCTGGCGATAGCGCCGCTGCCGCGACGGATCTGGCTGGGCCGCAGAAGCAATCAGCCGCGACGGCGATTATGGCCGGGATTCAGCCGCTGCCGGAGGGCGTTTCAGCCGAGAAAGTCCGGGCTGATTTACAGTCGCAGCTTCCTTCCGGCTATACGCCGGTCTATATGAGCCAGCTGACATTGCTGTATGCCGCGCGCGACATGAAGCCCATGTGGGATAATCGCGATGCGGTGAAAGCCTTCCAGCAACAGTTGGCGGAGGTGGCGATTGCCGGATTCCAGCCGCAGTTTACCGCCTGGGTGGCATTGTTGACCGATCCCGCCGTAAACGGTATGGCGCGCGATGTTGTGTTGTCAGACGCCATGATGGGCTATCTCCATTTCATTGCGAATATCCCCGTCAAAGGCCAGCGCTGGTTATATAGCAACAAACCTTACGCATTGGCGACGCCGCCAGTCTCGGTGATTAACCAGTGGCAAATCGCGCTGGAAGAGGGCCAGTTGCCGATGTTTGTCGCCAGCCTGGCGCCGGCACCCACAGTATGCGCCCATGCATGATGCGCTGCTGAAGCTGGTGGCGGACTCTCGCCCGTGGCCGCAGTTGACCAATACCGCGACGCTGCGCCCGGGGCAATGGAGTAACGATGTGCCTGCGCTGCGCGAAATATTACAGCGTACGGGGATGCTGGATGGCGGTCCAAAGATAGCCTTACCCGGCGATAACACTGCTGATAGCGCCGTCGTCAGCCCCTCCGCCGTGGTCGACGAAACATCGGTGGCGCACGACGAACCAACGGCCCGCCGTAGTAAGCCGGCTCCGGCGGTACGCGCCGCCTACGATAATGAACTGGTCGAGGCGGTAAAGCGTTTTCAGGCATGGCAAGGGCTGGGGGCGGATGGCGTTATTGGCCCGGCGACGCGTAACTGGCTTAATATGACCCCCGCGCAACGCGCAGGCGTACTGGCACTGAATATCCAACGTTTACGCCTGCTGCCGGCGGAACTCTCTACCGGTATTATGGTAAACATTCCCGCTTATTCGCTGGTCTACTATCAGAATGGCAACCAGGTGCTGGCTTCAAGGGTGATCGTCGGGCGTCCCGATCGTAAAACGCCGATGATGAGCAGCGCGCTGAATAATGTGGTGGTGAACCCGCCGTGGAACGTTCCGCCCACGCTTGCGCGTAAAGACATTTTACCGAAGGTGTGGAATGACCCAGGCTATCTGGAGCGCCATGGCTACACCGTGATGCGCGGCTGGAACAGCAAAGAAGCGATCGATCCGTGGCAGGTTGACTGGGCCACCATTACGCCATCGAATCTTCCGTTCCGTTTCCAGCAGGCGCCAGGCGCGCACAATTCGCTGGGGCGTTATAAATTTAATATGCCGAGTTCAGATGCGATCTATCTGCACGATACGCCTAACCATACTCTCTTTCAGCGTGACGCCAGGGCGTTAAGTTCCGGCTGCGTGCGGGTCAATAAGGCCTCTGAGCTGGCGAATATGCTCTTGCAGGATGCTGGCTGGAACGATGCGCGGATCTCAGGCGCCCTGAAGCAAGGCGACACGCGGTATGTCAATATCCGGCAGAACATTCCAGTAAATCTTTACTATCTGACCGCATTTGTCGGCGCAGATGGACGTATGCAATATCGTACAGATATTTACAATTACGATCTCACAGCGCGATCCAGCGCACAAATTGTGCCAAAGGTTGAACAATTAATCAGGTAAATGAAGAAGTTCTGGTAAATATGTTGTCCTAATGTTTGGCTTCAACGGGGCGTTTCGCTGTAGACCCCCGTTGTGGCTGGGGGAGGGCCATCTTGACGCGGGCTTTATCGGCAGTTAAGGTGCCTTTCGTGCGCCAGAAGTGCATATACAACAACCTTTAAGTCGACCGGGCCGTTCAGAAGTCTGTGCCAGCCGGTATCATGTCTGCTTAAAGGTAGAAGTGTATTAACGATAACATTGACCTGTAGACCTGATTATCATGGACAAATTTGACGCTAATCGCCGCAAGCTGCTGGCGCTTGGTGGTGTCGCTCTCGGCGCCGCCATCCTGCCCGCGCCAGCGTTTGCCACACTCTCGACCCCACGCCCGCGCATTTTGACGTTAAACAATCTCCATACCGGAGAGTCAATCAAGGCGGAGTTTTTCGATGGAAGAGCCTACATTCAGGATGAATTAGCAAAGTTAAACCATTTTTTCCGTGACTATCGCGCGAATAAAGTCCGAACAATCGATCCCCGCCTGTTTGACCAACTTTACCGACTCCAGGGTCTGTTAGGGACGCGTAAACCTGTGCAGCTCATCTCAGGCTACCGTTCTCTTGATACCAATAATGAATTACGCGCCCGTAGCAGCGGCGTAGCGAAAAAAAGCTACCATACAAAAGGGCAGGCGATGGATTTTCATATTGAGGGCGTGGCGCTGAGCAATATTCGCAAAGCGGCGTTATCTATGCGCGCAGGTGGTGTAGGATATTACCCACGTAGTAACTTTGTGCATATTGATACCGGGCCGGCGCGGCACTGGTAATCAGCGAGGCTTAATCAAAGGAGCAGTATGAACTATCGTATTATTCCGGTCACCGCGTTCTCCCAGAACTGTTCATTAATCTGGTGCGAACAAACCCGGCTGGCGGCGCTGGTCGATCCGGGCGGCGACGCGGAAAAAATTAAACAGGAAGTGGACGCCAGCGGCGTGACGTTGATGCAAATTTTACTCACGCATGGGCATCTCGATCACGTCGGCGCGGCGAGTGAACTGGCGCAGCATTACGGCGTTCCTGTTATCGGTCCGGAAAAAGAAGATGAGTTCTGGCTGCAAGGACTGCCGGCGCAAAGCCGCATGTTTGGTCTGGATGAGTGTCAGCCGCTGACGCCTGATCGCTGGCTGAACGACGGCGATCGCGTCAGCGTGGGGAATGTGACGTTACAGGTGTTACATTGTCCGGGACACACGCCGGGACACGTGGTTTTCTTTGATGAACAGTCGCAACTGCTGATCTCCGGCGATGTGATTTTCAAAGGTGGCGTCGGGCGCAGCGATTTTCCTCGCGGCGATCACACCCAGTTGATTGACGCCATTAAGCGTAAATTATTGCCGCTTGGCGATGATGTGACCTTTATTCCTGGCCACGGCCCGCTCTCTACGCTCGGGTACGAGCGTCTGCATAATCCCTTCTTGCAAGATGAGATGCCGGTCTGGTAAGCAGAATGAAAAAGCCTGCACATTGCAGGCTTTTTTATCGGTCACGCCAGTCGGCAGCTTTTTACAGTACCGCGACAATGGCTTCGCACAGTGGCGCCATATTATCCGGGGTCATGCCCGCCACGTTCACGCGACCAGAAGCCACGGCATAAACGCCGAACTCTTCACGCAGACGCAGCACCTGATCTTTGGTCAGACCGCTGAATGAGAACATCCCGTTCTGCTTGATAATAAAGCTGAAGTCACGGTTCGCGCCTTTTTCCTGCAAGGTATTCACGAACAGTTGACGCATACGCTGGATACGCTGGCGCATGTCCGTCAGTTCCTGTTCCCAGATAGCGCGCAGGGCGTCATTACTCAGGATAGTCGCGACGATGGACGCGCCGTGCGCTGGCGGGTTGGAGTAGTTAGCGCGAATGGCGGATTTCATCTGGCTAAAAGCGCGATCCACGGTTTCCGCATCGGCGGCAACGAGGGTGCAGGCGCCGACGCGCTCATTATATAAGCCGAAGTTTTTGGAGTAGGAGCTGGCGACAATAAGCTCTTTATGCAGCGCGGCAAAGGCGCGCAGACCTTCCGCATCTTCTTCCAGGCCGCGGGCAAAGCCCTGGTAAGCGAAATCGAATAGCGGCAGCCACCCTTTTTCAACGGAAAGCTCAGCCAGAACCTGCCACTGTTCCAGAGTAGGGTCAATGCCGGTTGGGTTATGACAGCAACCGTGGAACAGAACCACATCGCCGGCCTGTGCTTCGCTCAGGCTGGCTTGTAGCGCTTCAAAATCCAGCGTGTGATTTTCCGCATCGTAGTAAGCGTACTCCCGAACTTCCAGGCCGGCAGCGTTAAACACGCTTTTGTGGTTCGGCCAGCTGGGGTTGCTCACCCACACCCGTTTTACCGGAGTATTTTTTGCCAAAAAGTCGGCGGCAATGCGTAACGCGCCGGTACCGCCCGGCGTTTGCGCCGTGCGTGCGCGCTTATCGTTAATCAGCGCGCTGCCTTTGCCGAACAGCAGTTCCTGAGTGCAGCGAGCAAATTCCGGAATCCCGTCAATGCCGAGATAGTTTTTCGTCGTTTCATTTTCCAGTAAATACTGCTCGGCTTTTTTAACGCTGGTGAGCACCGGTGTTTTGCCGGTTTCATCTTTATATACGCCAATGCCAAGGTTAATTTTCCCTGGACGGTCATCGGCGCGAAACAGATCGGCCAGGCCCAAAATCGGGTCGGCAGGAGCGGCGGTTATGTTCTCAAACATGACGAGGTTCCATTATAGTTACAGAAGGGAAATCCGCTATCAGGTTAACGGCAGATTTACAAAATGCCAACCGTTAGCGCTAAAAAGCCCGCCTGTTTTTGAAAGACGCACATTTTCTCTAAGAGAGATAAAAAAACAGGACCGAAGTCCTGTTTTTGAGGCATAAAACAAAGGGGTCTGCTGATCAGAACTGGTAAGTAATACCGACAGCCGCCTGATCGTCGGTGCCAACGTAGCTGGAGCTGTAGTCGTTTTCGTCCAGCAGGTTGAAACGGTAGTCAACCCATACGTTCATGTTTTTGTTGAAGTAGTAAGTCGCGCCCGCCTGAATATATTTCGCCAGATCGGCCGAGCCGTCGGCGCCGTTCAACTGCTTACCTTTACTCTGCACATACGAGATTGCCGGACGCAGGCCGAAGTCAAACTGGTACTGAGCGACCACTTCCAGGTTCTGCGTTTTGTTTGCCATTTCCACGGTATCGGTAACCGTATTTTCAACAATGCTCATATTGCGGGTTTCAGCATATACGGCAGCCAGGTAGACGTTGTTTGCATCATATTTCGCGCCAACGGCCCATGACTCTGCGCGATCGCCATTACCATCGCGATCCTGCTGATCGTTAGTACGCTTGCTGTTGCTGTACGCTGCGGTGACGCCAAAGCCGTCGAACTCATATGCCATGGTGTAACCTACGCCATCGCCATTCTGAGAGTTAATGCTGTGGTTGTCCTGATTTTTACCCTGATACTGGATACCGAAAGAGAGACCGTCCACCAGACCAAAGAAGTCAGAGTTACGGTAGGTCAACAAACCGCCAGCACGGCTGGTCATGTAGTTATCAGTATAGGCGCCGCCCCAGGTTTCGCCGGAGAAGTAGGGGGCCATATCGGTATAGGATTCAACATCGTAAACGATACCGTAGTTACGACCATAATCGATTGAACCCACTTCCGCGTATTTCAAACCCGCGAAAGCCAGACGTACCAGATTCGAGTTCTGCTGTTCGCCTTCAGCGCGGTCTGCTTTAGTACGGTATTCCCACTGACCGAAACCGGTCAGATCTGTGTTAATCTGCGTTTCCCCTTTAAAACCAATCTGGGCATAAGTCTGGTCGGCATTTTTACTATCGCCGGTCGTTGTCCATACGTGACGACCCACGGCTTTACCGTACAGATCCAGCTTATTACCATCTTTATTATAAATTTCTGCTGCGTTTGCGGTTGCAGCAGCCAGCAGGGCAGGGATCACCGCTGCCAGGATTTTGCGCTTCATCATTATTTATTACCCTCATTGGTTTTTTTATATGACACCTGCCACTGCCGTCAATAAATTCCGTCAATAAAACTTTACAGAAATATTGATGAGAGTTTGGTGTCTTTATGTGTCTGACAGGCATCTTTCCATTCAAACTAACGTTTCGCTACCGTGAAAGTGCTACAAAGATAAAGATTTAGTTTCAAAAAGAAAAATATGTAAACAAATGTTATTTTTACGGAACTTTGTGAACAACGTCAAACTTCCCCTGAGTTATCGCTTTGATTTGATCGTTTTTCTTTTATATCTATGATTTTATTGCATTTATTTGTTCGCGGCACCGTTGTGCCTGAAAAAGCAGCAGACGAGCTATTTCATAAAAATAGCCATTTAGAAGTCTTGATGTCTGAAATTGCGGTGAAAAATTGTGCTATTAGAACAGGAAAATCTAATCCGCAATAAAATTAAGGATTAATTTTTATGTGTAAATATTTTCGTGAAATATGCAGTAACAAGATGTGGTAATTCAGAGGGTTGTAATTAAATTTATTTACTTATTGATAATAAAGCTGACATTCAGGCGGAAAAAAAGGCCAGCATAGCTGGCCTTGAGTGTGTCGTAAAAATCAGAAGCTGGCGTTGCGTGGGGTCCGTGGGAACGGAATAACATCGCGCACGTTTTGCACACCCGTGACGTAAGCGATAAGGCGTTCAAAGCCCAGACCAAAGCCGGAATGCGGTACAGTACCGTAGCGACGCAAGTCGCGATACCACCAGTAATCCTCTTTATTCAGCCCCATTTCGGCCATACGGGCATCCAGCACATCCAGACGCTCTTCACGCTGGGAACCACCGATGATTTCGCCGATTCCCGGCGCCAGCACATCCATGGCCGCCACGGTTTTGCCATCTTCGTTAAGGCGCATGTAAAATGCTTTAATTTCTTTCGGATAGTTTTTCACCACTACCGGCGCTTTGAAATGCTCTTCCGCCAGATAACGTTCGTGTTCGGAAGAGAGGTCGACGCCCCAGAACACCGGGTTTTCAAATGTCTTACCACAGCGTTCCAGAATGGCGACCGCCTCGGTGTAATCCACCTGAGCGAAGTCGGTAGAGACAAAACGCTCCAGACGAGCGATAGCGTCTTTATCCACGCGTTCGGCAAAGAACTTCATGTCATCCGCACGCTCTTCCAGAACCGCGTTGAAGACATATTTCAGCATGGCTTCCGCCAGACGGGCGTTGTCTTCCAGATCGGCGAATGCCACTTCCGGCTCCAGCATCCAGAACTCCGCCAGGTGGCGGCTGGTGTTGGAATTTTCCGCGCGGAAGGTCGGCCCAAAAGTATAGATTTTGGACAGCGCGCAGGCATAGGTTTCACCGTTGAGCTGGCCGGAGACGGTCAGGAATGATTCTTTGCCAAAAAAGTCTTTGTCAAAATCTACTCTGCCCTGGTCGTTACGCGGCAGGTTTTCCAGATCCAACGTTGAGACGCGGAACATTTCGCCAGCGCCTTCGGTATCGGAAGCGGTAATCAGCGGGGTAGAAACCCAAAAGAAACCCTGCTCATCGAAGAAGCGATGCAGCGCCTGCGCCAGAGTATGGCGGACGCGCGCTACCGCGCCAATCAGGTTGGTGCGCGGGCGCAGATGCGCGACCTCACGCAGATACTCAATGCTGTGGCGTTTTGCCGCCATCGGGTAGGTATCCGGATCTTCCACCCAGCCTGCGACCTCTACTTTCGTAGCCTGGATTTCGAAACTTTGCCCCTGTCCCGGCGACGCGACAACCTTACCTGTTACTACCACGGAGCAGCCTGTCGTCAGGTGTAATACTTCTTCATTATAATTGGGCAGAGAATTATTAATGACAGCCTGTACAGGATCAAAGCAGGAGCCGTCATAAACGGCGAGGAAGGAGATGCCAGCTTTTGAATCTCGGCGGGTACGCACCCATCCGCGCACGGTGACTTCTTGGTCAACGGCTACGCGGCCCTGGAGTACGTCGGCTACAGGCACAACGCTCATAATATTCTCTCTAGTTAATAGTCGGAAAAAATAAACACTTGTCCACCCGAAATGGGGGTATTCCTATGTTACCTGGCATCTGCAATCAGACAAGCAGAAATCGCATCTGGAAGCAGGTTTTCAGAAAGAAACCTGTAAAAAGTTCGCACCTGCTCGCGAACCATTGAGAATTTAGGCTGGTTTTGCAAGCTTTGCGCACGTTACTCGATCAGGACGCGCATCTCTTGCTTGGCGTTTTGCATCACGACAATCGTTTTAAAAGACTTTATATTGCCTGAGGAAAAGAAAAGCTCACGGGTAAGCGTTTCATATTCCGCCATGTCACGAACATTGAGCACCAGTAAAAAGTCGAAATCGCCCGTTACGTAGTAGACCTGCTGCACCTGCGGGCAACTGACAAACCGTTGACGAGCCTCTTCCAGTAAATTGAATCGCTCGTTTTCGATCACCACCTGCACCACAATCGTGACCGGGCGTCCCACTTTGCCAGCATCAATAAGGCTGACATTGCCTTTAATTATGCCCGCCTCCTCCAGTGCCGCGATACGACGATTCACTGCCGAAGGTGAAAGATTGACCTGTTCGGCGATTTCCCGCTGAGAAAGACGATTATCGCGCTGCAATAATGTCAGAATGTTTTTATCCCAGGCGTCAAGCTTCATATCGCAAATAACCTCTTTAATGTGATGACTATCACTGTGCGCAATTTTGCCGCGTCCAGGCCGTTAAAAAAAGGTGAAAATTGCACGACGATGGGCATTTTCGCGCCATTTAACAGCAATAAGCATAGTACTATCATAATCAGCGGAATAAAGAAAAGGACGTAATAGATATTGTGCGACTCTTTTATCAGTACGTTTATTAAAGTGAGGATAACCACTACTACAGCCACAAAACGCGAGTTCTTTGCTTGTTTCTACTCAATAATTGACAAAAATATATTATTTCAGTAAATAAACTTTAACAAAAGGTATCATTATGCATGAGCTTATTAAATATCAGTTTAATACACGTCGGAAAAAATATGGTACAGGAGCGGCCTTAAGTTTGCTTAACGGAAATGTTGGGCATGAGGTGTTAGCATTTCATAAAAAATTACCCAATTATGCCGTTACGCCGTTACATAATCTGGCGCATCTAAGCCAGCGGCTTGGACTAGGGTCCATCCATATTAAAGATGAATCCTGGCGTTTTGGCCTGAATGCTTTTAAAGGTCTGGGCGGCTCTTATGCTGTAGGAAAATATCTCGCTGATAAATTGCAATGTGATATTAACTCGTTAAGTTTTGCTGCCCTTAATACTCCTGAGATTAAAGAAAAAATTAAAGATTGTGTTTTTGTTACCGCGACGGATGGCAATCATGGCCGTGGTGTGGCGTGGGCGGCAGAGCAATTAGGTCTAAAAGCCGTCGTTTATATGCCTAAAGGATCATCGTTAATCCGGGCAGAGAATATTCGCCATCATGGAGCTGAATGCACCATCACCGATCTGAACTACGATGATGCAGTGCGACTGGCCCATAGAATGGCGCAAACAAAAGGCTGGGTGCTTTTGCAGGATACAGCCTGGACAGGGTATGAAGAGATCCCAACATGGATTATGCAAGGCTATATGACACTAGCGGTTGAAGCTTATGAGCAGCTCGCAGAAACAAACAGTCCGTTGCCAACCCATCTTATTTTACAAGCGGGGGTGGGATCGTTTGCTGGCAGTGTTATGGGTTATTTTGTTGAAAAAATGCAGGAAAATATCCCTAATATTATTGTGGTTGAGCCGCATCAGGCCAACTGTCTTTATCAATCCGCAGTTATGAATGATGGTCAACCTCACTGCGTCACTGGCGATATGGCGACGATAATGGCCGGGCTTGCGTGTGGGGAGCCGAATATTATCAGTTGGCCTATTATTCGGGACAACACCAGTTGTTTTATTTCCGCTGATGACTGTCTGGCGGCTAAGGGTATGCGTATTTCTGCCGCGCCGCGTCCAGGTACGGATACGCCTTTTATTTCCGGCGAGTCCGGAGCTATTGGCGTAGGGTTACTTTATGAGTTGATGAACAATATGCATTATCAGGATCTTGCTAATCGCTTACAGCTTGATGCCAGTGCTCATGTTCTGCTTATTAGCACCGAAGGCGATACGTCCCCAGATATTTATGAAGATATAGTCTGGAACGGACGCAGTGCTTAAACATTACGACTAAAAAATTAGATAATAAAGGTAGCATGTAAAAAATGCGTTTTTTATACGCATAATAAACCTAATGCAGGAAGCAAGACTTTATAACAATATACCATTAAAACGGCATTTAGTGAGTAAGGGATGCTCCTACCCGCTGACTTTCCAGTTTAGTGTTGTTGGCAAAATTCAGGATTACGCTGAACTGGAAAGATTATTTCTGAGACTGAACGAATTAATTTAAATCCGAGGTCATTATGTTAGAGCAACTTTCACAACTCTTTGAATTTCTATGGGGTGGCCCATTATTTTTGTGTGTCATCGGCATTGGTTTTTATTTTACAGTACGCCTCAAATTTTTCCAGATTATCAATTTAAAAGAAATTTACCGTAATACAATTGGTACACTTGCCGGAAAAAATAAACAAAACACTACTGGCGAGGCAGCGTCTAAAAAATCCTTAAAATCAATAGAGGTGGCTGCCACTGTGCTATCCGGCTCATTAGGCGCGGGAACGATCGCAGGTGTTGCTGCGGCTATTGCGGTTGGCGGGCCTGGGGCAATTTTCTGGATGTGGATCATTGCGGTCGTGGGTATGATGACCAAAATGGTTGAAGTGACGCTGGCGGTGAAATACCGAAGTAAAGGTGAGAATGGCGAATATTATGGCGGCCCAATGCATTATATTAAGAAAGGGCTCAATAAAAAATGGCATCCCCTGGCAGGACTATATGCGTTTGCATTAATGATTCTGGTTATTACGGATGCCTGTTTTGTGCAAACTAATACGATGGCGGCGGTCATTCACTATACGTTTGACATCCCAACAAGCGTCATTGGGGGATTTATTGTCATCGTATGCGCGTTGGTTATTTTAAAAGGACTCGCCAGTCTTGGTAAATTCTGTACGATTGCACTTCCACCGATCACCATTGCCTATTTCATTGGTGCCGCTGGTGTAGTGGTATTGAATATCGAGGCTATCCCACAGGTTATAAAAAGTATTTTCTATTATGCCTTTGCCCCTGCGCCAGCAGCCGGTGGCTTTGTCGGGTCAACCATCATGATGGCCATCAGTAAAGGAGCCAGTCGCGGAATATTCACTAACGAAGCCGGCATGGGTACCTCGGCCACAGTACATGCTACTGCCAACGTGGATTATGCTTTCCGTCAGGGAATGTGGGGGGCAGTGGAAGTATTTTTTGTTTCAATGATTACCTGTAACTTTACCGCATTTGCTGTACTTGCTTCTGGTATGTGGACAGACGCCAGTTATCAAGGTATTCAGATTATCTTTGCCGCCTTAAAAGAAACATGGCATCCGATTATTGTTCAGGTTCTCTGTCTCGGTGTGGCGTTGATTCTGTTTACTTCTTATCTTGGTTCATATATTAAATTTCGCACTTCAATAAACTATATCTTTGGCGATAAGCTAGAACGCATCATTAAATGGCTATATTTTTTGCCGCCACTGATTGCCGTTAATATGGAAATCCCGGTAATCTGGTTAATGGCTGATATTGCTGTCGGTTTTCTGGTTATCCCCAACGTAATTGCTCTGTTCTTGCTGCGTAAAGAATTTATTAGCGAATTCAATTTATTCAGAACGCGTACACAGCGGGACACTAATTCTGTAAAAACAACGCAAATCACGCACGTAAATATGTCGAAGAGTGAAGGGAAAGAAGAGTAACCATCGCGGCCAGAACAGGTAAGATGGTCAGAAGAGTAACAAAGCGCCCACTTTCCGGGCGCTTCGCACAGGCATGGTTAACTTGCTTTACGCACCTGCGGGAGATCGAACGCTTTACGCAGCGCGCGCACAAACGCTTTATCATGACAGATCGTTTTACCGGGGCTGTCGGAAAGTTTAGCCACCGGCTTTCCGTTACATTCCACGAGTTTAATCACGATATTGAGCGGTTTTACCTGAGGGATATCGCAGGTCAGGCGGGTACCGATGCCGAAGCTTAACTGCACGCGAGAGGCGAAATGGCGATAGAGCTCGACCGCCTTTGGCAGATCAAGGTTATCTGAAAAGACCAGCGTTTTTGTCAGCGGATCAATCCCCAGCTTTTCATAATGGGCAATCGCCTTTTCGCCCCATGCGACAGGGTCTCCTGAGTCGTGGCGTAACCCCTGATAACGGCTGGCGAATTCAATGCCGAAATCGCGTAAAAACGCATCCATTGTAATGCAATCTGTCAAGGCGATACCAAGCTGGTCCGGATATTCGTTAAGCCAGGCGGCCAACGCGGCACGCTGGCTGGTCGCCAGGTCCGGACTGATTTGTTGATGCGCCTGGAACCATTCGTGCGCCTGAGTGCCCATCGGCGTCAGCGCCAGGCGACGCGCGAGATCATAGTTGCTGGTGCCGACGAACCATGACTCCTGCTGGAGACGTTTAACTATCGCCTGCTGCACTTCACGAGAGAAACGGCGGCGGGTGCCGAAGTCCATCAGGTGGAAGCGGGACATATCGAGATTGGCGGTTAACGCAGTGAAATCAACCAGCTTACTTTCCAGCGCGTCGAGCGCCTGATCAACGCCCGCGTTTGGCGAGCGGTAGTGATGAACCAGCTCACTGATCACGGCCAGCAGCGGCACTTCCCACATAATGACTTCACGCCACGGGCCGGTTAAGCGAATATTCAGCTTGCCGTTATCGTTGGTGACACAGACTTGAGCTGGGTTATAGCGAAACTCGCGTAACCAGTTCAGATAATCCGGTTTAAAAAAGGGCAGGCCGGAGAGCCACTGGAACTCGTCCTCCTGGAGGCGCAGGTGCTGCATCGCGTCCACCTGCTCGCGAATAGCATCGGCATAAATACCCAGCAGGTCGTCGCCACGGCAACGAAACTCAGCCGCTACCTGCACATCATAGTAGTGGTGAAAAACGGCTTGCTGCATATGCAACTTATAAGCATCTGTATCCAGCAACGAGTGCAGAACAGGAGAAGCGAATTGTGTCATAGGTGCGCTGTTGCGTCCTCTCACGGGAGCGTTTAGTACAATAAACAACTAAGAAAACCGCTGGAGTATACCTTGTTTAGCGATTTATTGAACCCCGATCACACCATAAGCTGTCTTTAGGGTCGAGCGCATTTCGTGCCCCATGTTATAAAAATGTAGCGATGCGACTGCTAACCCCTTGAATTTAAGGATTTCTACTGCGCTGCTACCATGCTTTGGGGCAGTGATGGGGCATATCGGGAAAGTGCCTGGTTGAGCAGAGAAACCTGTTCTGCGCTCTTCTCTGACATCCACTTTCCATACACCTTGTAAACCATCTGTGCATCGGTATGCCCCATCTGCGTTGCTATAAAGTTTGGGTTAGCACCAGCTGATAATGACCAGCATGCATAGGTATGTCGTGACTGATACGCGTTACGGTAACGAATGCCGGCACGCTTGATTATCGGGGCCCAAATTTTATTAATGGAATTAACCGCGTAGTGATATCCTGTGCGAGGTCCACGTTTGACGCATTGAGGGCTGAATACGAACGTGCAGGGCTGAATGACAGATTGTTCATATTCCCGCAACTTCACTTCAACCTCAAACTGCCGGCCAAGGCGTGTCAACTGGGCCTGATTCCTCAGGGCATCAATAGCTGGTTGAATGAGATATATCACCCTGTCAGTACCTGCGTCGGTTTTTGGCAGGGTGAACTCATCCGTCTGGGTAAGGTTGCGCTTCACAATGATCGTCCCGGCATGCAGATCGATATCTTCCCAGGCCAGACCGCACAACTCCCCATGCCTCATTCCGGTATAGACTGCCAGTGACCAGAGATTTCTCATCTGCTGGTGGCCGCATGCCTGGATAAACCTGATGAACTCGTCTGTCGTGAGTGGATCTGGTTCCCCTTTCGCTTTCTTGAGACGGTTAATTCCGCTAAACGGGTTTTCCTTTGCATAGCCGTTATCTGTTCCAAACTGGAAGATCTCGGCCATCAGCATCATGTAATTATTCACTGTGGACGATTTCCGGCCTTTAACCTGAGTCCGGTGATCCTTCTTCATTACCTGAAAGCCCGTCAGCAACTTCTTCCTGACATACAGCAAATCCTCAGTAGTCACCGCAGAAACCATTTTGTTTTCGCCGATGAGTGGAAGCATGTTTTTTATGATAGATTCGTACCTACTCATGGTATTAGAGCTGATCTCCATTCTCTTCAGCTCGGACCATCTTTCGGTAAGCTCCAGCACAGTAATTTCCTTTCTATCCTGACCGAACCGGGCAAGGTTCGGTGAGTTTGGGAATTTTTCCACATAGTTAAAATTCCCCATCCTTATCGCAAAACAAACCGAAGAACGCAGTTCGTCAGCTATCTTGCGATTTTTTGCAGTGTCAGGGATACCAAGGTTTTCCCTGACACGTTTACCTTTATACAGAAACCAGATGCGGAGCGAACCGCCGTGGTTTTCGACGCCTGTCGGGTATGATGCATTAGCCATTAATCCCTCCTGACGTCCAGGAGCATTGACGAGTGTACTGCTTTTCATGTTGTCTTCGCACCTGGTTGATTTTTTTTCTGCGCCTCGATCCACTGATCAACGGCTTCTCTGTTGTATATGCATTCGCTCGAAGGCTTCGGATTTCCGTCTGGTGAAATGTGCAGGTACTCGCGGCCCAGCATCCAGGATTCTTTTCTGGCGCGGGTAATGGTTCCGGGCTTAAGCCCGGTAACCGCAATCAGAACTTTTTCGCTAACCCACTTGTTTGGCGTCAGTTGGATAATGTTGCTCATCGTTTTCTCCAGTGGCCCCGCAGCGGGCCATCGCTAATATTCAGTTTGCCTGTGCTGGCAGATTTCTAAGTTTCCGGACGCCGATCATTGCGGTGGCTACGTAGCTGGTGGCCCGGTTAACTACTTCGACAGGAACCTTTACGCCATCCACTACAACGGTGTAATTGGTAACGTGCTTTTGTCTGCCGTAATCGCCGAACTTCTCATGATGCGCTGCCAGTGCAACATCACATGCGCGACGGCCCAATGGCGATTGCTTACTGCGATTTATAAGGCGCATAAAACCTCCTCAGGCGGGAGGGCGTAACCCCTCCCGATGCAATTAGCCGATGTATTCCGGTTTCATATCATCCAGGGTGACGCGGTACTTATCGTGCAGTTCGTCGCCAAGATGACGTTTAGCAGCGCCAAGCGTGCTTTCAGCTTTAGCAAACATCTCTGCGGCTTCCGGTTCGCCAGGGTTTGGAATTGAGTTGATCACTGCCTCGACTTTGTTCTGTGCATCGACCTGGTAATAGCGCTTCACTGCTTTGTTTTTTAATTCGGTGAACAGCGCAGTACCCAGCAACGCTTTCTGTGATTCGATATCCGCACGGATTGCTTTTGCCTGATCAACGGAACTTGCTGTATCAATGCGTTCGCGAAGATCGTCGGCAACAGCATCAACGTTAGCTGCCGACTCCTGCGCGCTGGTCCTGGTGCTAACCTCGCTGGTGATTTCCTGTACGCTCATGCGCTGGACTGGAGCAGGGTTAATCTCGCGTTCTTCTCGTTGCTCAACCTCATCAGGGCTGTACACGCCGAGGATCACTTCCGGGCAGTACAGGCGAGCCCAATATTTAACGCCCAGATAGGCAATTTGCTGTTTAGGGTTTGAAACCCATAGCGGAGAATTGCAGGTAACAACGCCGGAGAGGTAAAGAGGTTCTCCCCAGGTGATTTCAGATTCACCTCGCAGAATGGCACCAACCTGAACGAACAGGCCGATCTCGTCCTCATCCGTCCAGCCACGAACGCGCTCAGTGACGGTGTACTTCCCATTTTTACCGTTTTTATCGCGTGTGATTTCCTGTGTCCTGGTGCAGCGCTCCCAGTCACCCCCATAGCGGTAATGAAAACGGCCATGAATGGCACTGGAGCTTGCGATTACTGCGTTGACCAGTTGTGCCTCGTAACCAAGAACACCGTTAACCAGGTGTGTTTTCTGAGCCACAGCGTAAGGATTCATGCCCCATTGCATAGCCTGCATGACGATAGCCATACAGTCGGCTGGTTTCCCTGCAAGGTGTGCCGGTACCGTCACCTGTGAGTCTGCCATCGGGTTAGCGAAAGCTGTTAACTGACCCAGTGCCTGAACGTTAAAAATTGCGTTACTGGCAGAAATGGTGTTTGGTGCCTGCTGCTCAGTGGTAACAATATTTGTGTTTTCCATGATTTTCCCCTTATGCCTGTACGCGCAACGCTTCAAGGCGGCGCACATCAAAATCGTTCAGTTCGTCGGTGTAGTCTTCTGTGATAGGCGCTGACCATTCACCAGTGTCGAAGCCGTTTGCTATCTCTCGCATTGTTTTGCGGTATTCCAGCATGCCAAGTTCCAGCAACTCGGTAGACGCCTCAATGATGGCGACCCAGTGGTAGTTCTCGTCTTTGTTGACGAAAATCCAGAAAAACTGGTCCAGCGCCGCAGTTTCGCAGTACATGGCCGCGCTCAGGTGATAGTCCCGATCGATGATTTCCCGGTGCAACTTCGCACGCAGGCCTTCCTGCTTGATGTTCCACATGCTGATAGTTTTCAGGTCGGCGCCAATGCGCAGGCCGCCCATATCGAGCTCAAGGTCAGGGCGTACCCGAACTTCCAACCCGGTTTCCTCATCAATCCCAAAATAGCTAACCTCGACAGCGCGGCTTGGGTGAGTCAGCAATTTGCCGGCGGTCGGGTGCTCCAGCAGGGCTTTCTGAATGTTCAGCGCGGTGCTGAGCTGTTGGCGGGTGACCAGCACTTTCCCTTCGGTGTTCTCCCGCCACGCATCCAGCAATTCGTCGGCGAATACCGCTGCCGGGTTGACTGATTTCACGGCCTGAATCAGATCGGCCTTCGTGCCAGAGACTTTCAACGGCGACGATTTTTGCGCTTCCTGAGCGACCAGGTCAGGGTTGATTATTGCCAGTTGCTCCAGCAGCGCGTCACGGCTGCCGCTGGTTTTAACCGGCGCGGGCAGGGTGGCGTTGTACTCTTTGATGCAGGCTTTCATCGCCGTGGCTGTATGTTTGGTGCCGTTTTCAATGCGCTGGAATTCTTCGGGAAGCTGCTCATACGATGCATAGGTTTCATCTACCGAAGCTCCAAGCGGCATCTGCGACGGCAGGGTGGCGTTGTACTCTTCCAGCAGCGCTTTGATATCGTCAGCACTCAGCAGCGCTGGCAGGCTGGCGTTGTGCGCGTCGATGAACTCGCGCAGGGTGGCGGTGGTGTTGAAAGCACCCTCAGGGATCTCCGGCTCTACGCTGAACTCCGCTTCGAGGTTTTCCGGCTGTAGAGCCAGAACATGTACCAGGTTGCCCATATCAAGCACTGGAGAGCGCTCTTTGACGATAGTCTTCTCTACGTGACGCGCGTTAAAGTACATCAGCGACACGCGAGCATCTTTCACCTGAGTTGAGCTGATCCCGTTGGCGGCGTGGTAAACCTCGTTTGGTACACCTTCATAGCGGCCCGGCTCGAAGTATTCCGGCCAGGCTGCTTCTGGCTCTTCTTGTTGCGATTCCGGTACGTTTTGTTGCGCCTCAGGTTCAGATTGGCTCACAGAATCGTTGTTCTGGTGCGTCTCAGCCTGATTCTGGTTCTCTACGGTAACGGCTTCTTTACCAGTACCCAGATCGCCTTCGCCTGCCTGCACCGCATCACCAGCCTGTTTTTCATCACTGTCAGCTTTTTGAACCTGCACATTGCTGGTGGTCTCCGGATTCGTTTCTGTGCCATGAGTTGATGAGTTCTGCATTAAAGCGGACACGTCGAAAATACCGTTGCCAACATTTTTAACCAGTTCAGGTTCGGTGGTCGGCTGGCTTGTCCCGGTCTTCACCCATTTTGGGTCGTTCGGGTCGCTGATGCCTTCCACATATTCACCGCGCGCGGCGGCAAGCTGTCGGTTGGCTTCTTCTACCGCGTCTTTTTCCGGAGTGTGTCGGGCAGCCGTGAGAGCTTCCTCGGTGGGGTTCTCGTGATCAGTCTCCGTTAAGTTGGCGTTGATATACCCCTGAAGGCGTCCGGGGTAGTGATAAAACTCAGGGTGCGCGCTTCGGATCAGCGCGAAAATAGCGGCGCGGGAATAATCCAGGATACCGGGCGTTGCGCGAAGTGCTGCGGACCATTCTTTGAACGGACTTTCCTTTTTCTTTACGATTTCTTTTGCGCGACGGTAAACGCTGCCAGGTAGCTCATAGATATTAAAGTCCATAGGCAAAGTGGCCATTGCAATCTCTACGTCCAGAGTATCGAGAGTATGTTCGTAATCAGGGTTACGGTCAGTCTTATTGCCACCGCCAGCGTTGGCGCCGCTTTCAGTGCGTTGAATAGCCGATACACGGTTGCCTTTCGCCCACTCCTTAACGAGCAAACCGCGATCGATATGCTCCGTCTCGAACCATGTTTTAAGGAACTGGATAACAGTCGCCAGTTCAGGAGTTTTTCCATCGACAGGGAATATTTTTTTAACGGCATTCACTATTTTGTGAATGTCATGTTCAATGGCTTTCTTGAACGCTTCAACATTCTCGGCGGCAAGCAGCAGGTTCTGGACATATGAATTATCGGTGTCCATTTCGAGACGCAGAATTTCTTTTTTCTGGGAGGCGTCGACGTGATAAAGATACTCACCTTCACCTATGTACTGAGCAAGAACGCGGTGACGGAGAGGCATAGTTGCGACAACAGTCAGCTCGGGGGCTGGGGCTGTTGCCTGGGCAGGGCTGTTGCTTTCGTTACCAAAATTTTCGGTGTGGTCTTCCAGCACTTCGCCTGTTTCGGTATCAACACCATCGACGATATGCTGGCGCGCCGCGGCGGCGGCTTCAGATGATGGCAGGGTGACGCCGGGGATTTGCGTCCAGGTCATATTGTCTTTAGCGAGTTGATAGTAATCGCAGAAAGTGAGGCTCAGTTCGCCTTCCGGCGGCAGCTCGTTAACGACAGGGAAATTAGTAGCGACAGCTTTGAAATAATCTTTCAGCTTCGCACCGGATTTAATCAGAAGATAATCCAGTGTTGCATTTGCCGCTTCAAAATCATCACTGCACCAGAGTACAGCGTCTTTCTGGCCTGATGATTTCTTTGCTTTGCGGACTAAAAATACAGGATTAATTCCACTCATTGTTTTGTCCTCAATTCGTGTAGAATGGAGGTGCCTTAACAGCACCCCGATATATCTGGTTGTTAGGTCCGGTTCGCTTTGGTCGGTTGGACCGGACAGGGCACGCCCGCTTCGGTGGGCGTTTTCTTAATGGATGGTCTGATAAAATTTTTCTGAGTAATCAAGCTTGTAACTTCGGTAATTACCAAACCCTGCTTGTTCTCCATCACTTACCTTGACTGTGAGCAGCGAAATGGCTTCTACAGCACAATGAGGACAGTCGAACTTTCCGAGTACATATCCACCGTCGAGAATCACAGTGGTTTCGCCAGTTGAATTTGAGTGAATAACGCCTGAGACTTTCTTTTCGCAATTGAATAAAGCAATGCTCTTATTAACTGCTTTCAGGTTCATTTCTATTTTTACGATTTCCATAATTTCTCCAGTCTTAAATTCAGGGTGTAGGAAGCCACGCCAAATTAATGGCGAATTTTTCATTTCATATTTCGGAACTACTATTTAACTTTCGTGCGCCATCTGGTCGTATTCAGCGCACTGCCTGGAACAATATTCCTTTTCTTTGCGCGCCAGTTGCGAGCCGTTGAGATAGAGAAGGGTGTTTTTTACTTCTTTGCCTTCATCAATGGATTTGCGGCAGTAACCGCATTGTTTAAGCATCCGGATCTCCTTTCTGCGCCAGCAGGTAGCAGAGGCGGCGGATTAAAACCTCAATCCGGTTGAGCGGGACGGCCTGCTGTCGAGCTGGTTTACGTGCGAAATCAATCATTCTCACCCTCGTTTGCCTTATCGCCGGCCAGCGGAACGTTTATCACCTTCTGCGCGTTAACTTTTCCACCTCATTCCGGTCTTCGTATGCCCCGGGCGGCTAGTTCGTGGGCGTCCTGCCTCGGTGGTTCGTTGTTGCTATGGAATAAGTAAGGCATTATTTTACTTTATAGTCAGCCAATGCGGAATTGAAGTGTAAGGCAAGGCTGTACAACAAGCGTGTTCATTTTTGAACTATGTGTAGCCGCTCAATATGTATATGATTAAAAAAACATCAGTAAGGGGTGGTTATGGATCGTGACGAGCTGGAAGAAGACCGTGCGGCATTCATTGCGGGTGAGATTGGCGGCGCAGTGGTCGAATTGATAATCGACGGCGTAGTGATTAACCGTGATGCAATCGTTGAACGTCTGGAGGAGAAGCGGAGGAGAGTCGGGAACGTTATTCACAAAGGTGTATTACGGGATGCGGCTGCTATGGTGAGAAAAGGGCAATAAAAAACCCGGCGCGAAGGCCGGGAGTCAAAACTTTACTGGAAACTTTTAATCATAAGATTTTTCTTGACGTAATTCAGTCTCTCGTTGTGTATTTCTGTAACCGTCGCAATCACGCTAACACGCTCCCCTACCTTATATTTACTTTGTAAGTTACCAAGCATTTCAATAGGATATGAGCATTTAAACTTGCCGAATTCATTGACTATTTCCAATTTCCCGAACATAGATAATAAAGCTAATTCACCGGTAATAATCTCATCGTAAGGTTTGGATACATGTGTGGTCATTAGGCGCTGAGATAACTTACGTAAACGTTCATTGTTCAATGAAACATGGCGTTTTCCATTACTAAGAGGGCCAACCCAACTAAGATCAAAGTTTAAGTTGTTTTTTTCACATTCTTGGGCAATTTTTTGCAAACTGGCGGCAGAATTTGTACCTATTTCAGCAATTTTCGAGATGAACTCAACGTCATTATCTGTGCCTAAAAGTGAAAAAATCTCCTTAACAGCGTGGCTCGAAACAGTATCAACTAATTCACACGATCCTGTTGAAAAGGTGATAGCTAACCTTGTTGAGCCTGGTGTTAAGTCAGCAAGCCGCATATCTAGTTGTGTTCTTATACTTTGCGGTACTCTACTGGAGTCTTTACCGCTTGAGATTCTGTGTGTCGCTTTTTGAATTAGCCCAGCCAGGCTGCCAGATAATGCAGAAAGAAGCTCTAAAGGAATTGTTCCAAAATCAACCAAAGCCCCTCTGAGGCGCAACTCCATGAAGTCAACCAGTGGGTGTCTCGACTCGATGTGACGTTTTTCTTCCAGTAAATCGCTTAAATGAGAATCCATAGAGTTGAATAAAACTCTATCAGCAAAAGTGTGGTTACTCGTTAGGGAAAGAGAGTCAACCTCACGCTGAACGAAAGCAATTCTGTCATTTAATGACTTGAAAATTTTATCATCGTTCATAGCATGATCCTCACCAAACCCTTTGGATTCTCCTTACGATCAAAACCAAACCAACCGCGCCAGTAACTTCTTCTCTCACTATAGTTAACTTGAGGGTGGTTTTCAGCCAAGAGCAGAACATCAATATCAAAATTCTGCTTTACGTATTGACGATCCAGCATTGCTCCTACTTGACCATGCAATGTAGAAGGTAACTGATTCAATGCTTGATAATCTAAAACTAAAAGTAAATCAATATCATCTGGCTCTGGTTTTTCTGTAGTAAACGAACCATCTATCCAAACTTCGCTAAAACATTTTATTTGCAGGTTAATGTCGCGAATGAATTTCATGTACTGTATATATTTACAGTACAAATCATTTCGACGCAATGACTTTGGAAAGCTATCAACACATAAACGCTTCAGTCCATCGTCATCAAAATCATGGAAACCCGCGGTAAGTAACGGGGGAAAACACAACTTTTGCATGCATTGCCTTGCTGTAAGTATTTATGTTTTTGTGTAGTGTCGAGTTTTTGACCTAAGTGTTATTTTCGTATGCGTCGTGAAAAATGTGCCTTACTTGTTAGGCACACGATAATAAATTTACATCATACTAACCATTTGAAAATAAATGTATTATTCTGGTTCGCTTCTAATCCTTCGCCCCATGTACTTCGCATACAGTTCGTCGAGTTCTTTCAATCGCAGAGATACGATCCGCAACATGTTCTGCTGCTCTTCTTCCGGTAACTGGCGATAGAGCTCAAGCAGGCGCTGTTCGTCAGGTTTAAGTCCGTCTTTCTCTCCGACATCCTCACCAAGCAGCCACGGAATTGATACGCCAGCAGCATCAGCGATAGCTAATGCGGAGCTTTTACTAATTCTTCCTGTTTTGAACCAACTGGAAACTGCTTGTTTGCTGACACCAGCTACCCTGGCCATCTCTGTTTTAGAGAAACCCTTCTTATTTAACTCTGCCAGCCTGGAGATCAGGCCATTCGTCAGTGTGTTATCGCTCATCACCGCATTGTAAATGATTGCTTTACTTGTAGGTAGGCATGCGTAGTTTGACTTGTTGGTAAAATGATGATTTACTTTTGCCATCTAAGGAGGTCCTATGACTGGTATTGAAAAAGCAATTCAAAAATTTGGAACAGGGGCTGCTCTTGGAAGAGCGCTTGGATTTTCAAAAATGACAATTTCCAACTGGAAAAAGACCGGGATTCCCCCCGATCACATTCGTTCAGTTTTCGAACTTACAGGTGTTACGCCACATGAGTTACGGCCTGACTTGTATCCAAATCCAACAGATGCATTACCAAGCCAAGAGGCATCAGCCAAATAACCATAGAGGATATTTACCCATGGAGAACGCAATTGCACGAAAGTTAGACCCACCAGAAATCAACCCGATTGAGATAGAGAGTGTCCTGCTCAACCGGCTTGCATCAGTAGGGCAGAAATCATACGCCGAGCATATGGGCATCAGCGAGTCGACAGTCAGCAGGCGTAAAGCTGAGGGATATTTCTGCAACATGGCGAAAGAGCTGGCTTTTCTTGGGATTCAGGCCGCGCCACCGGAAGCGGTACTGGTATCCAGAAACTATCTCACAGCCGTAGAGATTCTCGCTGATGCCGGGCTAAAGGCTGAACGAGCCAGGCCGGATGCGCTGGGGTGGGACTGAAAATGGTAGCAACCAAAAAGGCGAAAGCCGCGGTGAGGGGTCACCAACGGCTTTCTGGTGGAATTAACTGGATCAATTCACAGGAGTAATTATGGCAAACACTGCTGAAGTAATCAATTTTCCTGTGCCTGACGTGGCACATAAGGAGCCGCGCGTGGCAGAGCTCGATGATGGGTTTACGCGCATCGCCAATGAGATCCTTGAGGCTGTAATGCATGCAGGTTTGTCGCAGCATCAGCTTTTGGTGTTCATGGCTGTCATGCGCAAAACATACGGCTTCAATAAGAAATCTGACTGGGTCAGTAACGAGCAGCTCTCGGTGCTGACCGGCATTCTCCCTCATAAGTGCTCATCTGCAAAAAGCGCCCTGGTTAAGCGGGGGATATTAACTCAAACCGGTCGTGTTATCGGGATTAATAAAACGGTCAGCGAATGGTCATCTTTACCTGTAAAAGGTACAGAAAAAAAACCTTACCTGGAAAAGGTAAATTTACCTGAATCAGGTAAGAAAAGTTTACCCGAATCAGGTAACGGCTATTACCCAAATCAGGTAAACACAAAAGACACTATTACAAAAGACAGTAAAGACAATAGTAATAAACCCCCTAAACCCCCCCGGGCGGTTTCGTTCGATGCATCAAGTGTTCAGTTGCCTGACTGGCTGTCTTCGATCACCTGGTCTTCATGGGTTGAATACCGCCGTGACCTGAAAAAGCCGATCAAGTCTCAGCAGACCGTGACGCAGGCTATCAACCTGCTCGACCGCTGCAGGCTGAACGGATACACACCTGAAGAAATTATTAACCGCAGTATTGCGAATGGCTGGCAGGGTCTGTTCGAACCTGACGGACAGGCGAAGCGCAGCAGAGATACCGATCAGGAAAGTATCCACTGGAACAGCCCGGATGCATGGAGGGATTTCCTATGAAACCTGAACTCTACCGCGCAATAAACAATCGGGATGGCGCAGCGATGGCAAGCATAGCCAGGGGTAACCCTGAGCATGGCCGGGTTGTGAATTCAGACGCTGAGCGCCTTGTTGACGCGCTGTTCATGCAACTGAAGCAGATTTTCCCGGCCGCGACGCAAACCAATCTCCGCTCCGATGCTGACGAGCGAGTAGCTAAGCAGCAGTGGATAGCGGCATTTTCAGAAAATGGCATCCGCACCCGCAAGCAGCTATCCGCCGGAATGCAGAAAGCCCGTTCCAGCCAGTCTCCGTTCTGGCCGTCGCCAGGTCAGTTTATTTCGTGGTGCCGTGAGGGGAGTGGAGCACTAGGGGTCAGTGTTGACGACATCATGGACGAATACTGGCGTTGGAGAAAGCTGGTTTTCCGTTATCCGACCAGTGAGCAGTTCCCCTGGAGAGATAAAAATCCGCTGTATTACCACGTCTGCCTGGAGCTGCGCCGCCGTGGAACTGAGGGGCAATTAAGTGAAAAGGAACTTATCCGGGCCGCTGGCGACATCCTGCATGACTGGGAAAAGCGAGCTCTTGCAGGTAAACCCATACCGCCTGTTCGTCGCGCTTTATCCGCGCCGTCGCGGGATCGCGGTCCAACGCCAGCCGAGTTGTTAATGGCGAAATACAAACAACGCAAAGACGCCGGTCTGATTTAACAGGAGCAACCAAATGAAAGAACGTGGAATAACTGATGGTTTAACCATGAATCAGCTTGCAGAACGTAATGCTGAACACGTAACTACTATAGCGGCACTGGAAGCCAGATGCGCGGCGCTGGTAGCGGAGAATGCGGGGCTGAAATACCAAGAGCCAGCCGGATACCACGTCATCAAAGAGTGCGGAAAGGTTGGCTGTAGTGTTGCAACGCTTGAGGAGGCCGAGAAAACGCGGGACTTCTGGAATAAAAAGTGGACTATCAGGCCGTATTTCTACTCCGCAGCACCAGCGCCGGTAGTGCCGGAGGAAATGCCAAAAGGCCTGGCGGATCAAATTGTCAGTCTGCTGGCTCATAACATTGGCGATAAGTTTTTGGCTCAGAAAATCTGGAACGCCTGTCGCGCTGCCATGCTTCAGGGTAGCAAACCTGTAAGTAATCGTGATGAGTTGCTATACGCAAAGGTTAAGGCAGTCGCTGACCTGTACGCCCTGTACTGGAAATCGGGAGAAGTGGTTACTTATACGCCTAACCCAGAAAAGGCGACCATCTGGCTAAATAACTACTCGGGAACTTGCGTTCAGGAATACGTGAAGCTTGAACGGCTGCAAGAAGCGCTGGCTGGCAACTCTCCGGTAATTCCGGATGGTTACGCACTTGTCCCCGTTGAACCAACGGACGAAATGATAGCGGCAGCGATGGAATGTGATGATGTGGTTTTCGACAGTAAAGATCCAACCGCATTCTGTGTTCAGTTTCGGGAAATATATTGCGCGATGGTGGATACCGCACCAAAACCAGAGCAGAGCTAATGTCCCGTATCTACATGCCGGTCCTGTGATCGGCATTAGTGTAAAATCAAAAAATACGAATCAGTGGTTTGTAATCAACATTTCTTAGGTTTGTAGATATGCGAATAATAATCAGGAAGAAACCTGCGTTCACTGACCTGTACCAGACTGGTGTTCTGACGCGTATAGCAGCCGTTAAGACTGACAGTGGCGGCTGGCGCCTGTTTGGAGTGTGGCGTGATCAGGATATCGCTGTATTTGTGGAAGCGGCGCGCGGCGGCATCCGGGAATGGTCCGGCTTAAATTATCTGGCTGAGTTTGTGTTCAGTTGTGGCATTAGTCTCTGGGAGGTTCACAACAAGACAGAAAGGAAAACTCCGGCATGAAGTGTTGCGTCATAACCCGCTTCGGCGGGTTTTTCCGCCTAAAATCTGATATGAAACAACATGCTAGCTTTTGCAAAAAGTGCTATTCACCTCTTGAATATTCTTTCTAACAGGTATACTGTGTTTATATACAGTAGTTAAATGTAGAGGGAATTATGAGAATTGAACTTGTTATCAGCCGGACAAAACAGCTTCCGGAAGGTGCCGTTCCTGCACTTGAAAAAGAATTAATTACCCGTCTCCAGAATCAGTATGAAAACTGCAACTTAACCATCCGTCGAGGCAGTCAGGATGGTCTGAGTATCGTCGGTGCTGCTGATGGCGATAAAAAACGTATACAGAGCATCCTGCAGGAAACGTGGGAAAGCGCTGACGACTGGTTTTATTAACATTGCGCTTAATGCTGGCGCGCATTTTTCAGAATACCGCAATTTGCGTATCCCTTTGATGCTGCTGCCGACAATTTTTAACCGCGTCTGTACATCGCCTGAAGGGAGAACAAAAATTGAGTAATTCAGCTTTGCAAAAGTCAGAAGATAGCTGGTATGACATTGTAAGAAGATCTGATGGCTGCGTGGTGTTTAGCTTTCCATCATCAGGCAGGCATCTTATCTATCGTGTAAATGGCATGGTATCTATGCGTCCTTTGCTGGATGATGAAGAAGTTTTTACTCCCAACGGTTTTATGCATTTTATTCGCCGTCTCGGCTACCGGGTAACACCACCTTCTGATAATATGAAATCAACGGCCTGAACAACCGTTAACCTTCTGCGCCACGGAGAATACCATGGCGCACGAATTACAACTCATCAAGCAGTCATCTGGAATTCTGATCCCCGCAACGCCGGAGACCAGTGATATTCTGCAATCAAAAATCAAACTCGGCGCCGTGCTGGTGGCTGAGTTCCGTCAGGTGAGGAATCCTGTATTCCATCGCCGCTTTTTCGCGTTGCTTAATCTTGGGTTTGAATACTGGGAACCCACCGGCGGCGCCATTTCTGCCAATGAGCGCAAACTGGTAAACGGTTATGCAAAGTTTCTCGCTGCATATGGCGGGAATGAAAGCGCATTACTGGATGCGGCTGAACAGTATCTGGAACAGATTGCAAACCGCCGGGTAACAAACGGGATTAGCCTGTGTAAATCATTCGATGCCTACCGCGCATGGGTGACGGTTGAGGCTGGTCACTATGACGCCATCCAGCTACCGGACGGCACCCTTCGCAAACATCCCCGCAGCATCGCTTTTTCCAGTATGGATGAGGTCGAATTTCAGCAGTTGTATAAATCTGCGCTTGATGTTCTCTGGCGCTGGATTTTATCACGTACATTCCGTACTCAGCGCGAGGCCGAGAACGCCGCCGCCCAGCTCATGAGCTTTGCGGGGTGATGGCGATGAAATACTCCTGGTTCCATCATCATGACTGCACAACCGAGCAGGCCGACACGCTGATATCGGATTATCAGAAGCGGGGCGTAAGGACAGAAAAGAGCCTGAACCCTGACTTCATTACCTGGACTGTCAGCGCGAAATTACCTGAATATGCACACCGGGTGCGGACGCCAAAATCCTTACGCCAAAAGGTCTGGGGGTGAACATGGCTAAATTACCGCGCCGTAAGTGCGCAAACAAAGAATGCCGCCAGTGGTTTCACCCGATACGCGAGGGGCAGATCGTTTGCTCGTACCAGTGCGCCAGCGCCGTCGGCAAAGAACAAACCAGAAAAGCTCGCGAAGCCGCGCAACGTAAGGCGCAATCCCTTCAGCGCGCCGCTGAGAAAAAAGAACGCGCCACCTGGCGCCAGCGGAAAGCCCCGGTTAAGCCGCTGAAGCACTGGATTGACTTGACGCAGCGCGCCGTAAATGACAGTTGCCGCGAAACCGAACTGGCAGAAGGACTCGGTTGCATCTCCTGTGGAACGAAGACGGCGTTCGCATGGCATGCAGGCCATTACAGGGCTACGGCCGCCGCGGGGCATCTGCGCTTCACTCGTTTCAACATCCATCTTCAGTGTGATGTCTGCAACGTCTACAAATCAGGGAACATCGAAGCATATCGTACCGCGCTGGTTGAGCGTTACGGTGAGGCGGCGGTGCTGGCACTCGAGAACAATAACACCCCGCACCGCTGGACGGTCGAGGAGCTGAAGGAAGTCAGGCTCGCGGCTCTGGCGGATCTGCGTGCGCTAAAAAAGCTGGAGGCCGCATGAAACCAGAACTGATCGAGATACTCCGCATGCGCTGGTTGCGTCTCCGAATTTATCGATACCGGGGATCTTTTCCTGTGGCATACCGCATTCTTCGTAATTACGTCCGCATTGAAGCAAAACGGGAGCATCGAAATGAATCTTGAGTCCTTACCGAAATATTTTTCACCTAAATCCATGATGCCCGGCGCAGTACCATGCGGAATAACGTCTGATACGCTGACTATTACTGACGTAATGGCATCCCTCGGGCTACTTACTGCAAAAGCCGCAGTGGGTATTGAATTGTATCTTGCAAAAGCTGGGGTTTTATCTTCTGAAAATATCATCGCCTATATCAGGCTATTAGCAGAGCAGCGTGCAGAACGGCATGGGGCATTACGGAAAATGGAAGAGGGTAAGCGTTCAAAATTTCTCGACACTATGGCGCGTTATGTATTTCGCGATTATTCCCTCAGCGCGGCCAGCCTGGTGACGTGCAGTAGCTGTCATGGTGCTAAATTAATTGATGCTGAGGTTTTCACGAACAAGGTTACCTATCCGGATGGTAAGCCACCAAAATGGGTAAAAGATACGAAAGGTATTTCTCCGTCCGACTGGGAGGTGTGGAAATCAGTTCGTGAGCAGGTACGCGTAGTGTGTAAGGCGTGTGATGGCAAAGGCCATGTGAAAAATGAATGTCGTTGCCGGGGACGCGGAGAAATTCTCGATAAGAAAAAATCTGAGTTGCAGGGCGTGCCGGTTTATAAAAAATGCCCAAGATGCAAGGGAAGAGGCTACCCACGTCTCAAAGATACCGAGATTTTTAAAGCACTAGGAGTAACGGAAATGGTATGGCGGTACAACTATAAACTGTTTTTCGATCGGCTGGTGGAGCATTGCCATATTGAGGAATCGTATGCAGAAAAGGTTCTGGGAAACGTGACTCGATGACCAAAATAATTTAGCTATTGCAAACTTAACGGAAAATGGCTAACCTGATTCCAACGATGGGTTATTATGCCTGTGACGTTACAAGAATTAAGAACCTCGCCTCGGCGGGGTTTTCTTTTATGGATTCCCGACGCCAATAAGACAAAGTGCGGGGAGTGATGCGGAGTCTACATGTTCCAGCCGACCGCAAAGCTCACACAGGCAGGACCACAATCTGATACCGCGATAGCTTTTGCTGATCGCGCCGGAGCGGTAACCGGCAACAATTTAAGCCTCGGTGATTGCCGGGGCTTTTCTGTTTGTGCCGTCCGGAATAATCCCTCTGAGTTTTGTCGTTGATCCACCGGGCGGCCTTCCTACTTCACACTGCGCCATCCGAGCTATCGGAGGTGAGGCTTATGAAAATGCACAACGATCCCCATTCAATGGACTCACAATCTATTTTTGCTGGCTCACAATTACTGCCAATGGAAAAACTTCTCATTTGGCTCTGAGCGTCGGATTTCGCTCTCACTTAGCGTGAGTCCACGTCCGATTTCAGTTGCAGTTATTGTGAGCCAAAATTTGCGCTGATTGCGAGTCTGACTTTTTTCGATTGTGAGTCGTTACAGATAGCCGCCGGGCCAGACACCACAACGGTACCAGGTGGCGTTATGTGCTAGAAACCGAAATTCTTGAACATCTCATTACTACTCATATCGTTGGCTGGCGCACGGTTCATCGACTCCATCTGCTTGATCAACCCTATGCTAGCACCAACAGGCCCCCCGACGCTGAAACCGACGCTGCTGGAGCGGGTTTTGCTGGTGCTACTGCTGTGGGTTTGACTACGGGTGTTACAGTTGCTTTGGTGTGTCCGTGTGAGACCATTTTCGCTGAGCTGGCTATCTTCACTTTGGGTGCAGTTTCCCTGTGACTGGCTGTGACTGTCTCCTGTGGTGTGGTTGCGGCTATCCGTGTGCCACTCGCTATAGCCTCCCGCCGGCGCAATGATTCCGACCGATGTACCGTGGGTGGCATAGGGAGGCATGACCATGCCACTACAGCCACCGAGCAGTAACGCGGTGCCGACGATAAAAATGAACTTACCCAGAGCGGTGTTTTTCATTAGTTCCTACCTATTTCTTCTCGTTGGTTATTTCTATGCCCTGCCTTGGCAGGGCTCGCTATTATTCATTCTTCAACTGTGAGATCAAGTTATTTTAATTAAATCGGTATTATTCTTAATTGTGTTCTTTATGAATAAATATCCTCCGGCATAGCCGGAGGATATTTATTATTTCCCCTCATAACTGAGAGGCCCCACACAACCAGAGGGGGATGAATGTCCGAATCGATTTCTGGTACTGGGTTAGCAGGTGGCATCCTGACAGGAGCCAGTGTCTATGGACTGCTGACCTGTATTAGCTCAGACCTGAACTGGTTACTGTGTTGTAGCATCGTGGGATTTTGCATTTTTTGATGAGTGTCAATTACTAAATTCGTAGGCGATTCTTGGTGGTGATGTGTGACCCATCTCTTTTAAAATGATATTGGTATACTCGACTACCGGGCCTCTTGGATTACTGTCTTCTTTGTCCTGAAGGTGAGTCAACGCGTGTACAACTTCGTGAATAAATGAGCGTGTTGTATCAAATTGTTGTGGGCCATCATTACTTTCATAGTACTCTGGTATTGAATCATCGTCTGTATCATCCAGGTTGAGGGCAATCACTTTTCTGCCTTCTGAACTCTCCAGGTCCTCATCAGTTACGGTAGTACCAAAGTTTTCTCCGGCTCCCAGCAACCAGCGTTGTTCTACATCACGCAATTCCTGATCGTAGGCATAATTCATCAGTCTGCGGAATGTCCCGCTTTGAGTGTATGCATCTTCAAGTATGCGTGATAGCACCTCACGGCATTCATCATAGGTATCATCATCAATTTCGATATCAGGATCCATTCCTCCTGGTCCAGAGATAAGGTATTCAGCAAGACACATTGGTTCCAGCCTGGCTTTATCATCGGTAGCAAGACCATCATGTTGGAGGCGTAATTGCGAAGGATTATCTTGGTGTTCTGGAAGGTCTGGAAATACCTTGCTGTCATGAGGATGGGATAATCCATATGTTGACATCATATTATTGATAAATATTGGTTTAATTCCCGTTGGCATGATGAGTTACACATCCTTTTTATTACATGGAATTAACATTCTATAAATAGCATGTTTTTGTCAAACAGAATTCACTCAGCACGCAATCAATTAAGCTAAAAGCTAAATTTGCAGTATTTGTGCCTCACCTCCATTAAAATTGTACTCTGCGTGATTTTACTTTCAGATTCTGCAACCACAGGCAATCCTGTTTTACAAGATATTAAACCCTGCAACCCAACCATTTCACTCACTCTAGTTACCATCCGAAATCATCGGAGGTGAGGCTTATGAAAATGAATGACAAGACTCCTGAATTCTGGGCTGCGGTTTTGACCGGACTCAAAAATGCGTGGCCCCAGATACTTGGGGCGTTAATGGCCGGACTCATTGCCTACGGCCGACTGATATACGACGGCGCCACCCGTAAAAATAAATGGTTTGAGGGCGTCCTGTGTGGCGCTCTTTCCTTATGTGTCACCAGTGCGCTTGATGTGGTAGGCCTGCCGGTTTCCATTTCGCCTTTCGTTGGCGGAATTATTGGCTTTGTCGGTGTGGACAAGCTGCGCGAAATCGCAATTAGCGCACTCAAAAAACGTGCAGGGGTTAATGATGAGAATCAGTGAAAAAGGCATTACCCTAATCAAAGAGTTTGAAGGTTGTAGCCTGACAGCTTATCCGGACCCGGGAACGGGGGGAGATCCCTGGACGATTGGTTATGGCTGGACCCACTCTGTTGACGGTAAGCCAGTTAAGCCCGGAATGATGATTGACGAGGCTACTGCCGAGCGCTTGCTTAAAACTGGTTTAGTCGGTTATGAAAATGATGTGTCCAGACTGGTTAAGGTCAAGTTGACGCAAGGCCAGTTTGATGCGCTGGTGTCGTTCGCGTACAACCTCGGCGCCCGGACATTATCCACATCAACTCTGCTGCGGAAGCTAAACGCTGGTGATTACGCTGGTGCCGCTGATGAGTTCCTGCGCTGGAATAAGGCTGGTGGGAAAGCCCTGAACGGGCTTACCCGTCGGCGTGAGGCGGAGCGTGCTCTGTTCCTGTCATGATGTTCAACTGGAAAACGATGTTTGTTGGCCTGTTGCTCGTCTCGCTAATTGTTGCCGGTCTGCTGGCAAATCACTACCGAAATAATGCCAGCGCCTACAAAGAGCAGCGCGACACCGTTACTCATAGGCTGACGCTGGCGAACGCGACAATTACCGACATGACTAAGCGCCAGCGTGACGTTGCCGCCCTCGATGAAAAATACACGAAGGAATTAGCCGATGCGAAAGCTGAGAATGATGCTTTGCGCGATGATGTTGCCGCTGGCCGCCGTCGCCTGTACGTCAACGCAACATGCCCCGCAGTGCCGACAGGTAAATCCACCTCCACCGCCCGCATGGATAATGCAGCCAGCCCCAGACTGGCAGACTCCGCTCAACGGGATTATTTCGCCCTCAAAGAGCGAGTGAAGACGATGCAAAAGCAACTGGAAGGGGCGCAGGCGTACATTCGCACCCAATGCCACGGTAATGCAGGAAAAACTAGTAACCAATGGTGACTGTATTAAAAAGGTACTCCCGGGCAGGGGGCGCCACGGGTGGTTTCGGGCTCGCGGGAATCGGCTGATTTTTGATTTTTTAGTCTCTGTCAGCACTGAAAAATAACCTTAAAAATCAATGCATTTACTGTTTTTAGTGTCGAAGTGGTACGTTTTTTGTTCGACACTGAACGCCATTTTCACCGTATACAGGAAAAGAGCACGACTGTGGATCAGGAAATTAAAAGCCTCGAATTAAACATCACACAGCTTTCGGCCATCACTGGTGCACACCGACAGACCATCGCCAGCAGGCTGAAGGGCGTAAAAACCTCAGGTGGGAACGGTAGTAACCTGAAAATCTACCGGCTGGTGGATATTCTGACCGCCATGATGACGATGCCGGCTGTTACCGGGGAGAATGACCCCAATAAGATGAAACCCTCAGATCGACGGGCATGGTTTCAGTCGGAAATGACGCGTATTGAGCTGGAAAAGGAGATGAGAACTCTGATCCCGGCCAGCGAGGTGCTGAGCGTTTATGCTGTCATGGCAAAAACGGTCGTCAAGACACTGGAGATACTGCCGGACTTACTGGAAAGGGATGCGGCATTGCCGCCTGATGCGCTGGAAATGACGCAAAAAATTATTGATCAACTCAGGGAAGATCTGGCCAGCATGACATACCAGGCCTGCGCGGATGCTATAAACGGAGATGATGATGACAACGGTGACGAAGGGCAAGAGGAAGAGCAGGAATAGTTTAGCCTCTGCCGTTGTTGCCGGATGTGATATCTCATCGATGTTCAGGCCGCCGCGCAGGATGAAAATATCGGATGCGGTCAGAAAATATATGCGCGTACCACGCGATGCGGGAAATTCTGTGGCATGGGAATCCACCCTGACCCCCTATGTGGTGGAAGCCATGAACTGCCTGTCATCACGCAGCTACGATGCCGTGGTATTTGTCGCCCCGGCAAGAACCGGTAAGACGCTGGGGCTGATTGACGGCTGGATTTCCTACAATATTGTCTGCGATCCGTCTGACATGCTGGTGGTTCAGATGACTCAGGACAAGGCGCAGGAGCACTCAAAGCGGCGTCTGGCAAAGATGTTTCGCCACAGTCCGGCGATAGCAAGAAGACTCAGCCCTCACCGTAACGATAATAATGTGCATGATAAAACGTTTCGTGATGGCTCGTTTCTGAAAATTGGCTGGCCATCAATCAATGTTTTTTCGTCTTCGGATTTTAAATGTGTGGCGCTGACTGACTACGATCGGTTCCCCGAAGATGTTGATGGTGAGGGGGATGCATTCTCGCTGGCGTCGAAGCGTACCACAACGTTTATGTCGCTGGGTATGACACTGGTGGAGAGCTCGCCGGGGCGGGAAATTACCGATACCAGATGGAAACCGTCATCACCGCACGAAGCACCGCCGACCACAGGAATACTTTCCCTGTACAACCGTGGCGATCGTCGTCGCTGGTACTGGCCGTGTCCGCATTGTGGCGAATATTTTCAGCCATCAATGGCGAATATGACCGGCTATCGCCATATTGCCGACCCTATGGAGGCCAGTGAAGCAGCGCGGATTCAGTGCCCACACTGCCATAAGTTGACTGAACCACAGCAGAAGCGTGAGCTGAATAATCGTGGCGTCTGGTTGCGGGAAGGTCAGCACATTGACCGCGACGGCAATATTACCGGCGAAGCCCGCCGCTCACGTATCGCCAGTTTCTGGATGGAGGGACCGGCGGCGGCTTATCAGACCTGGGCGCAACTGGTTTACAAGCTGCTGACCGCCGAAGAGGAATACGAACGAACCGGCAGCGAGGAAACCCTGAAAGCCGTCATCAATACGGACTGGGGATTACCCTATCAGTCCCGTCGCTCGCTGGAGGCACGCAGCGGTGACGCGCTGATGGCACGCGCTGAGGACGTATCAAAACGTACCGTTTCTGACGGGGTGCGTTTTATTGTGGCAACCGTTGACGTACAGGGCGGTAAAAAGCGGCGCTTTGTGGTCCAGGTAGTGGGCTATGGCGCATATGGTGAACGCTGGATCATTGACCGCTACAACATCCGTTATTCCCTGAGAGTGAATGAGGATGGCGAAAGCCAGCCTGTCAATCCGGCTGCAAGACCGGAAGACTGGGATTTGCTGAAAACGGATGTGCTGGAAAAGACGTATCCGCTGGCGGCAGATCCTGAACAGTTTATGCCGGTACTGGCAATGGCGGTGGACTCAGGCGGTGAAGACGGTGTTACCGATAATGCCTACGCGTTCTGGCGAAGGTGTAAGCGAAAAGGCGTTGCCGGGCGCGTTTATCTGTTCAAGGGAGACAGTACCCGACGCGAGAAGCTGATCACCAAAACCTATCCCGATAACACCGAACGCTCAGAACGTCGGGCAAAAGCCAGGGGGGATGTGCCGTTGTATCTGTTACAGACCAATGCCCTGAAAGACAGGGTAGCTGCCGCACTGGAGCGTGAGGAGCCGGGGGCGAATTACATTCATTTTCCTGACTGGCTGGGGCCGTGGTTCTACGAGGAACTGACCTATGAAGAGCGCAGCGCAGACGGAAAGTGGAAAAAACCGGGACGCGGTAATAACGAGGCGCTCGATCTGATGTGTTACGCCCACGCGCTGGCTATTCTCCGTGGCTATGAGCGAATCAACTGGGAAAAACCACCAGGATGGGCTCGCTTACCGGAAAAAGACGCCGCAAAAACCACGCAGCCTGTTGAGGTTCGCCAGCAGGAGCAACACGAAGGAGGAGAGAAAGCCGTGAAAGCCAGGAAGAAAAAAATTTTACCCGCCTGGGGCGGTGGTTCCGGAGGAGGGTGGTTATGACCAGGGCAGGGCTACAGGAGTTGTACAACGCCTGTCTGGAGGCCGAGCTTGCTGTACTGAAAGGCAAGTCCATCATGCTTAACGGTCAGTCAATGACAATGGAAAGCCTGGAGGAAATCAGGAAGGGGCGCCGCGAGATTGAAGACAGGTTACAGCGGTTAAATAATCCGCGACGGCTTTTCACCCGGGCGAGGTTGTCATGAATTTTATCGATAAAGCTATCAGCATGATGTCGCCGGGATGGGCTGTATCAAGACTCCGATCGCGGGCAGTAATAAAAGCTTACGAGGCTGCAATACCCACCCGGACACATAAAATTAAGCGTGAAAACCGCAACGCCAATCAACTAAACCAGATTGCCGGAAAGTCCCTGCGGGAGCAGGCCCGCTGGTTCGATAACAATCACGATCTGGTGGTGGGGGCGCTCGATAAGATGGAAGAGCGCGTTATCGGGGCTAAGGGGATCATCGTTGAGCCACAACCACTGACGGTGGCCGGAACGCTGAATAACGCGCTGGCGGAACAAATCCGCGCCAGATGGGCAGAGTGGTCCGTGTCGCCGGACGTGACCGGACAATATACGCGCCCGGTACTGGAGCGCCTTTTGTTACGCACATGGTTGCGGGACGGGGAGGTGTTCTCCCAGATGGTGGCGGGAAAAATGCCGGGGCTTGAGCCGGTGGCGGGCGTACCGTTCTGGCTTGAGGCGATGGAACCGGATTATGTCCCGATGGAACAGACGGACAGTACAAATAATCTGATTCAGGGGATCTATTTTAACGACTGGCAAAGGCCAAAAAGTTACATCGTCTGTAAATCCTGGCCGGGATTTGCCACCGCTATGGTGGCCACCAAGCTTATCGATGCAGAAAATATGCTGCATCTTAAATTCACCCGTCGCCTGAATCAGGCGCGGGGCGTCACGCTGCTGGCGCCGGTTATTATCCGGCTGCTGGATCTGAAGGAGTATGAGGACAGTGAAAGGCTGGCCGCGCGTATTTCGGCGGCTTTTGCCATGTTTATCCGGCGCAGTGACGCAATGGTACAGGATGGTGACGCGCCAGATTATGCGGATAAAGACCGCGATCTGGATATTGAACCCGGCACCATTCTGAAAGACCTGTTGCCGGGAGAGGATATCGGCACCATCAAATCTGACAGGCCAAATGCCAACCTGGAGTCTTTCCGTATGGGGCAACTGCGGGCGGTTGCCGCAGGTGTACGCGGAAGTTTTTCTTCTATTGCTAGAAACTACGACGGCACCTACAGCGCCCAGCGTCAGGAGCTGGTGGAGGCTCAGGAGGGATACGCCATTCTACAGGATAATTTTATTGCTGCCGTCAGTCGCCCGGTTTACCGGCGATGGCTGGCGACGGCGATTACGGCGGGTGTGATAGATGTGCCGACGGACACGGACATGGAGACCCTGTTTAATGCCGTGTATTCCGGTCCGGTTATGCCGTGGATAGATCCGCTGAAAGAGGCGAATGCCTGGAGGATACTGATACGCGGCGGGGCGGCAACAGAGAGTGACTGGGTGCGTGCCTGTGGCGGCGCACCTGCTGAAGTGAAACGCCGCCGTAAGGCGGAAATTGACGAAAACCGTAAGCTGGGACTGGTATTTGATACTGATCCGGCACATGACCCGGGGGAACAGGATAATGCCGGAAGTGAAGACAACAGTGGCGGCGATAAAAATGCCGCCGGTGATGACAGCAGGGAACGGACGCGGGGAGGGAAGCAGTAATAGCTGGTATTCCATCAGGGCTGCAGCCAATAACACGGCGGAAGTCCGCATTTATGACGAGATTGGTGGATGGGGAATTTCGGCTCGCTGGTTTGCAGAAGAACTGGCTGCACTGGGACAGATTAACCGGATAAATCTGCATATTCATTCACCTGGCGGAGCAGTACTGGACGGAATAGCCATTTATAACCTCCTGAAAAATCATCCGGCGCAAAAAACGGTGTATATCGATGGAATGGCCTGCTCAATGGCATCCGCTATTGCGATGGTAGGTAATCCCATCATTATGCCGGAAAACGCCATGATGATGATTCATAAGCCGCGCGGAGTGGCGGGGGGTGAGGCGGAGGATATCCGGGAATATGCTGACCTGCTTGACAAGATCGAAAGCGTCATTATCCCCATCTATACCGAAAAAACTGGAAAAACGCCTGAAGATATTGCTGCCATGCTGGCAAAGGAGACCTGGATGAGCGGCGCGGAGTGCGTCAGTGAAGGGTTTGCCGACAAACTGATACAGCCTGTAAAAGCAATGGCCTGTATTCATTCAAAACGTGTTGAGGAGTTTGAGCATATGCCACAGAGCATTAAAGGTATGATTATCGCCCCGCAGGGCAATGCAGGCGCGCAACCGCAGCCACAGGCAAAAGCCCCTGAGTCACAGATTCAGTCGCAGGCTCAGTCGCTGGTGACTGTAGATGAAAATGCCATTCGCGCACGCCTGCAGGAAGAACAGCGTAACCGTATCACCGGCATTCAGAATGTGTTTTCACTTTCCGGCGATCGTTATGCCTCGCTGATGGCAAAGTGCATTGCTGATGTGGATTGCTCTCTGGAAATGGCGAAGGACAGACTGTTGGCCGAGATGGCGAAAGGTATTACGCCGACTAACCAGCTGAATGGTCCGCAGAATCGCGCAGAGTTTCATGCCGGGATGTATACCGGAAACGGTAATATTACCGGCGACGCCGTTCGCGCTGCCGTGATGGCCCGCGCAGGCTATGAAGAAGCGCAGAAGGATAACCCGTACAACTGTATGACCCTGCGTGAACTGGCGCGAATTTCGCTGGTGGCGAGGGGGACAGGCGTGTCCAGCATGAATCCCATGCAGATGATCGGCATGGCATTTACGCACAGCACCTCCGATTTCGGTAACATTCTGCTGGATGTTGCAAACAAGTCCATTCTGCAGGGCTGGCAGGAAGCGCCGGAAACCTTCGATGTCTGGACCAAAAAAGGACAGTTGTCTGATTTCAGGATTGCGCACCGTGTGGGTATGGGGGGATTCAGTTCACTGCGTCAGGTTCGTGAAGGAGCGGAATACAAATACGTCACCACAGGGGATAAACAGGCGACCATTGCGCTCGCTACCTATGGGGAGCTGTTCAGCATTACCCGCCAGGCCATCATCAATGATGATATGAATATGCTGACGGATGTCCCGATGAAGCTGGGACGTGCGGCAAAAGCCACCATTGCCGATCTGGTTTATGACGTTCTCATCAGTAACCAGAAACTGTCCAGTGATAATGTGGCGCTGTTTGACAAGACGAAACACGCAAACGTCCTTGAAAAAGCCGTTATGGATGTGGCGTCCCTGGATAAAGCGCGCCAGCTAATGCGGATGCAGAAAGAGGGCGATCGCCACCTCAATATCCGTCCGGCATTTGTACTGGTGCCGACGGCGATGGAGTCTGTTTCAAATCAGGTGATTAAATCTGTCAGTGTCAAGGGGGCGGATATTAACGCCGGGATCATTAACCCGGTGAAAGATTTCGCCACGGTGATCGCGGAGCCTCGTCTTGATGACGCCAGTCAGTCCACTTTCTATCTTACTGCAGCAAAAGGCAGCGATACCGTTGAGGTGGCTTACCTTAACGGCGTGGATGAGCCGTATATCGACCAGCAGGAAGGATTCACGGTGGATGGCGTAACCACGAAAGTTCGTATTGATGCGGGCGTTGCGCCGGTGGATTATCGCGGCATGGTGAAATGCACCGTATAACCCACTAAAAGCAGACATTAAGCGATACGGCCCTGACGGGCTTTTTTTATACCTGAAATCCGGCACGGCGTGCCGGAAAGGAGAATAACCGTGGCTAAGAATTACGTGGAAGACGGCAAAACGATTGAAATTGTGGCGACCACGTCACTAAAGAGCGGAGATCTGGTACAGGTCGGCGATATGTTCGCTGTGGCTGTTACCGATATTGCCGCCGGGAGCGCCGGAACCGGCATCGCAGAAGGGGTATTCAGCATACCAAAACTGACAACAGAGGATATTGCCGTCGGGAAAAAAGTGTATCTGAAGGATAACGTGGTTCAGACGGATGCAACCGGCAGCCTGCCGTATGTCGGGGTGGTATGGGCGCCAGCGGCAAACGGTGATGAAACCGTTCCGGTAAAAATTAATGGCTGACCTTTTTGACGGGATGAAAAGGCGCATGGATGCACTTATCGCAGAACGCTTCGGCATGAAGGTCAACATCAACGGGACTGACTGCATAGTGGTGGAGTCTGATTTTCTGGCTGAACTGGGGCCTGTTGAAGGAAACGGAAAAAACGTAGTGGTGTTTTCAGGCAACGTTATCCCGCGCCGGGGAGACAGGGTGGTACTGCGGGGCAGTGAGTTTACCGTGACCCGTATCCGGCGTTTTAACGGTAAGCCACAACTGACTCTGGAGGAGAACAATGGAGGTAAAGGGGCTTAAAGAGGCCATTTCAGTACTTAAAGAAATTGATCGTGGATATGTGACCCGGGCAAAAATTCGGGCCATTAACCGGGTGGCAAAACGGGTGGTCAGCGTGTCAGTTCGCAGTGCTGCTGCTTTGGTGGTGGCCGGAGACAACCGACGGCAGGGTATTCCCGTCAGAGCGGTAAGACGTCGCGCCAGAGTCAGGCTGGCCAGAGCGGACAAGCCTTTTGCCAACATTTATGTGAACTGTGATCCGCTGACTGCCATCAGGTTACTGAGTTCGCCACCATCAACCCCGATGAGGGGGAGAAAAGGTAAGCCGCTACGTATAGGAAAATACCGTTTTGACCGGGGGTTTATTGCGCAGGCTCCGAACGGATGGTGGCAGGTATTTGAGCGTTCCGGTGCCGGAAGATACCCACTTAATGTGGTGAAAATCCCGGTTGCTGATGCATTGCGCCATGCGTTCAACACGCAGGTTGTTTTACAGATGAAAACGGAGATGCCCAAAGAGCTGAAGCATGAAATCAGTTATGAACTGAGGAGATTCACTAAAAAATGACCCGACACAGTGCAGTACGGCAGGCCATTATTGCCGCATTAAAAAAGACCGATGATGGCTCCACCACGTTTTTTGACGGTCGTCCGGTCGTGGTGGAGGAGGATGAGTTACCTGCGGTGGCGGTGTACCTGAGTGATGCTCAGTATACCGGTACTGAGGTGGACGGTGATATCTGGAGCGCGGTGCTACATGTGGAAGTATTTCTGAAAGCCACTGCACCGGACAGCGCCCTGGATGAACAGATGGAGAACAGGGTGTATCCGGCACTGGGGAGCGTGGCGGGACTGGGTGACATCATCCGGACAATGTCGGCGCAGGGGTATAACTATCAGCGAGACGATGAAATGGCGATGTGGGGGTCAGCCGATCTGAGTTACGACATCACCTATTCCATGTAGAGGAAAAGAGAATGACAGACACGACAATTCCTAATCCACTTGCGCCGGTAAAAGGCGCAAATACCACATTCTGGATGTACAACAGCGAGGGTGATCCGTTCGCCAGCCCGCTAAGTGATAATAACTGGCTGAGGCTGGCAAACGTAAAAGACCTGCAGCCGGGAGAACTGACGGCAGATGCAGAAGATAATAACTATCTTGATGACGAGAACGCTGACTGGAAAAGTACCACATAGGGACAGAAGTCTGCCGGGGATACTTCTGTGACGCTGGCGTGGAAGCCAGGTGAGGACGTACAGAAAAAGCTTATTCAACTGTTCACGACCGGGCAGAAGCGCGGATTCCGGATCAAGTATCCGAACGGCACTGTTGATGTGTTCAGAGGCTGGGTGAGCTCGCTGGGGAAAACGGTGCAGAGTAAGGATGAGATCGCCCGTACAGTAAAAATTACCAGTGTGGGCCGTCCGTACATGGCTGAAGAGGATGCACCGGAAGTGGTTAGTGTTACCGGACTGACAGTGGAACCGACAAATGCCACCGTGAAGGTCGGCGCCACAACAGCGGTTACGTTCACGGTGAAACCGGATAACGTGACAGATAAATCACTGCGTATCGCAACGTCAGATCCGACTACAGCCACCGTCACGCAGGCGGAAAATATTGCCACTGTAAAAGGTGTTAAGGCAGGTACAGTGAAAATTATTGGCATGACAACAGACGGTAATTTTACCGCTATTGCGGATATTACTGTTCAGGCATAACCCACCTCTCGTCCTGTTTTGGGGCATTTTTTTCAGGAATAAATCATGTTTTTAAAGAAAGAGACGTTTACCCGGGGGGATGCGTCGGTGGCATTGTTCGAGTTATCCGGCCTGCAACGTATTGAGTACCTGGAGTTCATCCAGAAACGTACTGCGAAATATGACACGGATATGGATGGTACGACGGAAGCGGATAAGCGCGTGGCTTATATGCAAATGGCACTGGAAATTAATGCCTGGCTGGTATCCCGCTCGCTTCTGAATGGTGATTCTTCTCAGGATGCAGACACGCTTTATCAGTCAGTACAGGCGAAGTGGTCGTATGAGGCGCTGGACGCAGGCGCAGAAAGTGTTCTGATGCTCAGCGGGCTGTCTGCGGATAAGAAAGATAACGCCAGTGATTCAGGTAATGAATCAGAGGACATGACGCCGGAAAAGTCCTGAATAATGAGCTTCATTTTGTCCGGCAACTGGCCCGGGAGTTCCGGCGGCCTGACTGGCGCCGGATGCTGGACGAAATGAGTTCAACTGAACTTAGTGAGTGGGCTGATTTCTTTCGGGAAAACAGTTTCAGTGATGCCCTGCTGGATGCGGAGTTTTCCACGCTGAAAGCGCAGGTGTTCATGCTGGTGACGGGGAAAGAAATCGATGCAGCGGACTTCAGTTTGCTGACATTACCCGGAGCGGTACAGAGCATGACGGAGCAGGATCTGCTTGAAGTGGCAGTCGGTATTCCGGGAGGAGTGAGATTTGAGCCAGAAAGTCGGTGATATCGTCATCAACATGGATGTTGATACAGCTAAAGTTGCCGCCGGTCTTCAGACTGCCAGTAACGGGCTGGGGAAGCTGGTGGACAGCAGTGATCTCGTTGAAAAACGCATCAAGCGATGTATGGAGTCCAGCGCCAGAAGTGTGGCGGCATCGGCAAAAAGTATCAGTGCCGCTATGGCGCAATCACAGGTTGCCACACGCACACAGAGTGACGCTATGGCACAACTGGCGCGTGAGGCGAACGAGGCCAGAGAAAGGGCTGTCGACCTGAATCAGAAGTTAAGGGCGGAAGCTGCGCAGGCAGCGGTGGTTGCACAGGCTCAGGATGCAGCCGCAGCGGCATTTTACCGTCAGATTGACAGTGTAAAACAGTTAAGCGGTGGTCTGCAGGAGTTACAGCGTATCCAGGCGCAGGTACGACAGGCGAAAGGACGCGGAGATATTTCACAGGGCGATTATCTGGCGCTGGTGTCTGAAGCTGCTGCAAAGACACGCGAACTTACCGATGCGGAGGCGCTGGCCACGCAGAAAAAAGCACAGTTTATACGTCGACTGAAAGAGCAGACGGCGGTACAGGGCCTCTCCCGTACTGAGTTGCTGCGGGTGAAGGCGGCTGAACTGGGGGTTAGCAGTGCCGCCGATGTCTATATCCGCAAACTGGATACCGCAACAAAATCCACTCATGCACTGGGACTGAAATCAGCAATGGCGCGCCGCGAGATAGGCGTACTGATTGGTGAACTGGCACGGGGAAATTTTGGCGCCCTTCGCGGTTCCGGTATCACGCTGGCCAACCGGGCCGGGTGGATTGAGCAACTGATGTCGCCGAAGGGCATGATGCTCGGCGGGCTGGTTGGCGGTGTGGCTGCGGCGGTTTACGGACTGGGTAAGGCGTACTATGAGGGGGCGAAAGAAAGTGAGGAGTTCAATAAACAGCTTATTCTGACCGGAAGTTACGCCGGAAAAACCACAGGCAAGCTTAATGAAATGGCGAAGTCGCTCGCCGGAAATGGCGTCACGCAGCACGACGCGGCAGGAGTACTGACCCAGGTGGTCGGTAGCGGAGCGTTTACCGGGCAGGCAGTGGCAATGGTATCCCGTACCGCGGCCAGAATGCAGGAAAACGTGGGGCAGTCAGTGGATGAAACCATCCGCCAGTTTAAACGGCTGCAGGATGATCCGGTGAATGCGGCGAAAGAACTGGACAGGGCACTGCATTTTCTGACTGCCACCCAGCTTGAACAAATCAGGGTGCTCGGTGAACAGGGAAGAACGGCTGATGCTGCGAAAATTGCCATGTCCGCGTATTCGGAAGAGATGAATAAACGGGCGGGTGACGTACATGATAATCTGGTCTGGATCGAGAAGGCATGGAATGCCGTGGGTGATGCGGCGAAGTGGGCGTGGGATCGGATGCTGGATATCGGGCGGGAAGATACGCTCGATGAAAAAATCGCGACACTGCAGGAAAAAATCGCGCGCGCCAGAAAAACGCCATGGACAGTGTCTTCCTCCCAGACTGAATATGATCAGCAGCAACTGAACGAACTTCAGGAACAGAAACGCCAGAAGGACCTGCTGGATGCGAAGGCGCAGGCAGAGCGTAATTATCAGAAGACTCAGAAGCGCCGGAACGAGCAGAACGCCGCGCTGAACCGGGATAATGAAACTGAATCCCTGCGGCATCAACGGGAGGTGGCGCGCATTACCGCCATGCAGTATGCCGATGCAGCGGTACGCAATGCCGCGCTGGAGCGTGAAAACGAACGCCATAAAAAAGCAATGGCACGGCAGAAGGAAAAGCCAAAGGCTTACTACAACGACGAGGCCGGGCGACTGCTTTTGCAGTACAGCCAGCAACAGGCGCAGACTGAAGGGCTGATTGCCGCCGCGAAGCTTTCCATGACCGAAAAAATGACGGAAGCGCATAAGCAGCTTTTGTCATTTCAGCAGCGCATCGCTGATTTGTCCGGTAAAAAACTGACGGCGGATGAACAAAGCGTACTGGCACATAAGGATGAAATAGCGCTTGCGCTACAGAAGCTGGATATCTCACAACAGGATTTGCAACACCAGAATGCCTTTAATGAACTGAAGAAAAAGACGCTCACATTAACCAGCCAGCTCGCTGACGAAGAATCCCGCGTCAGGCAGCAGCACGCACTGGCGCTGGCCACAATGGGTATGGGCGATCAGCAACGTGGCCGGTACGAAGAGCATCTGAAAATTCAACAGCACTACCAGGAACAACTGGAGCAGCTTAAGCGCGACAGCAAGGCAAAAGGGACATACGGTTCTGACGAATACCGTCAGGCGGAGCAGGAACTTCAGGCCAGTCTCGATCGCCGACTGGCTGAGTGGGCGGATTATAACGCGAAAGTGGATGCTGCGCAGGGAGACTGGACGCAGGGCGCGTCGCGGGCGCTGGATAACTTTCTGGCGCAGGGGGGCAACGTGGCAGGCATGACGGAGAACGTTTTCACAAACGCATTTAACGGCATGGCGGACAGTATCGCGAATTTTGCCGTGACCGGAAAGGGCAGTTTCCGGAGCCTGACGGTCTCCATCCTGGCTGACCTGGCAAAAATGGAGGCACGTATTGCGGCTTCTAAACTGTTGGGTTCAGTACTGGGTATGTTCGGCTTTGGCGCATCAGCAGGCGGAAGTACACCATCCGGGGCATACAGTTCAGCGGCGCTGTCGGTCATTCCAAATGCGGACGGCGGCGTGTACCGCTCAGCAGGACTCAGTCAGTACAGCGGCAGTATTGTTAACAGACCGACGTTCTTTGCATTTGCCAGAGGGGCGGCAGTAATGGGAGAGGCCGGTCCGGAGGCTATACTGCCGCTTCGTCGCGGTACTGACGGTAAGCTGGGGGTTGTGGCAGCAGGTTCCGGAGGGATGGCGATGTTTGCACCGCAGTATCATATTGCAATCAGCAACACGGGGCCGGAACTGACGCCGCAGGCGCTGAAGGCGGTTTATGATCTGGGTAAAAAGGCGGCGGCTGATTTCGTGCAGCAGCAGGGGCGTGACGGCGGCAGGCTTAGCGGGGCATATCGATGATGAAAACCTTTCACTGGAAAGTTGACCCGGACATGGGGGTGGATTCGGAACCACAGGTGTCGGTGGTGAGGTTCGGTGATGGCTACGAGCAGCGGCGTGCATCCGGGATCAATAATGACCTGAAAAAATACAGTGTGACTATCCGCGTTGACCGGGAGGATGGTCCGGCACTGGAGGGCTTTTTGTCACAGCATAACGGTGTGAAGGCGTTTTTGTGGACTCCGCCTTACGGATACCAGCAGATTAAGGTTGTCTGCCGGAAATGGAGTGTGAAAGCGGGATTGCTGAAAATAACATTCACCGCGACATTTGAGCAGGTTATTTCTTAGTATTTTTGATCGAAACGATCGATAAATATGATTAAACTTTCTAACCTGCTGCTGTTTCACTGAGCCCGCACAGTCAATAATCAAAAAAAGGAAATGTTATGAAAAAGATTGTCGTGGCGGTTTTAGTTGGTCTGGCGTTAGGTAGCATCGGCGTGGCTAACGCAGCAGGGTATAAAAATACCGTTTCAATTGGATATGCCTACACAGATTTAAGCGGCTGGCTTTCCGGTAATGCGAACGGTGCCAACATCAAATATAACTGGGAAGATCTGGACAGTGGATTCGGGGCGATGGGTTCAGTTACATACACCTCGGCTGATGTTAATAACTATGGGTATAAGGTAGGTGATGCTGATTATACCTCCCTTCTTGTTGGTCCTTCATACCGTTTTAACGACTATCTGAATGCTTACGTGATGATTGGTGCAGCAAACGGACATATTAAGGATAACTGGGGAAATTCTGACAATAAAACCGCCTTTGCTTATGGGGCAGGTATTCAGCTTAACCCGGTTGAAAATATTGCCGTTAATGCGTCTTATGAGCATACAAGTTTTTCCACTGATGCTGACAGTGACGTCAAAGCTGGAACCTAGGTGCTTGGCGTAGGTTACAGCTTCTGACCTTTAACATCGATACAGATTTAATGCCCTCCAGTGAGAGGGCTTTTTTATGGGTAAAACGAAATTATGACGATATGGCTATGTTGCTGTTATTTCTCAATGACACCACAGGCAAAACGTGCACCGCCACCACCCAGTGGAGCAGGTTTATCGGAGTAATTGTCACCGCCTTTATGGATCATCAATGAGTGACCTTTCAGTTCTGACAGTGATTTAAGGCGTGGTGCCAGTAACGGATACGTGGCTGTACCATCTGCATTGACAACCAGTCCAGGCAGATCCCCCAAATGCCCTTTGTCATTATATGGGCCAAGATGTTTCCCGGTTTTTTCGGGGTCAAGATGTCCTCCGGCCATGAGCGCCGGAACCTCTTTACCGTCTTTCATTCCCGGCATACAACTTGGGTTTGTGTGGACATGGAAGCCGTGAATTCCTGGCGTAAGACCATTTAGGTGAGGAGTGAAAAGCAGACCGTAAGGTGTCTCTGAAACTGTGATTTCACCTATGTTTTCTCCTGTTCCGCTGGACAGGGCATCGTTCATCTTTACAGTCAGGGTATTCTCTGCCATTGCTGAACAACTGATGAGCGCACCAGCTACCAGCGACAATATTGTGTATTTCATTAGTTACCTCGTTTTTTGGTTGTATCGTAAATACCATTAATAAAAGCAGGTATATGTTTGCAAGATAAATAATAAAGGATCTCTCATATATGCAGGATATACCACAGGAAACCCTGAGCGAGACCACCAAAGCGGAGCAGTCCGCGAAGGTGGATTTGTGGGAATTTGATTTAACCGCGATTGGCGGTGAGCGCTTTTTCTTCTGTAACGAACCGAACGAAAAAGGCGAGCCGTTAACCTGGCAGGGGAGGCAGTACGAACCGTACCCGATACAGGTACAGGATTTTGAGATGAACGGGAAAGGCGCATCTCCCCGCCCGAACCTCGTTGTTGCCAATCTCTTTGGTCTGGTCACGGGGATGGCGGAGGATTTGCAAAGTCTCGTCGGCGCGTCAGTGGTAAGGCATCAGGTTTACAGCAAGTTTCTTGATGCGGTGAATTTCAGTAACGGCAATCCGGACGCTGACCCGGAGCAGGAGGCGGTAGCGCGCTATAACGTGGAGCAGTTGTCAGAACTGGATTCATCAACTGCTACCATTATTCTGGCATCACCGGCAGAAACCGACGGTTCTGTGGTGCCGGGGCGTACCATGCTGGCGGACTCCTGTCCGTGGGATTACCGGGATGAAAACTGCGGATACGACGGCCCGCCCGTGGCCGATGAGTTCGATAAGCCCACCTCAGACCCGAAAAAGGATAAATGCAGCCACTGCATGAAAGGCTGTGAAATGCGTAACAATCTGGTGAATGCCGGATTTTTCGCTTCCATCAACAAACTGTCTTAACAGGTTCCCATGATTAACGATGACATTCTGGCACATGCCCGACAGTGTGCGCCTGCGGAATCGTGCGGTTATGTGGTCAGAACGGCACAGGGAGAGCGGTATTTTCCGTGTGAAAATCTGTCTGCTGAACCCACGATGTATTTTCGTATATCCCCGGAGGATTACCTGAATGCCCGGAACCGCGGCGACATCGTGGCGCTGGTACACAGCCATCCTGACGGTAAGCCCTGTCTCAGCAGTGCGGATCGTACCCTCCAGATACAAAGCGGGCTGGACTGGTGGCTGGTCTGTGATAACAGGATACATAAATTCCGCTGCGTGCCACACCTGACCGGGCGGCAGTTTGAGCATGGCGTGACGGACTGCTACACGCTGTTTCGTGATGCCTACCATCTGGCCGGGATTGATATGCCGGATTTCGATAGGGAAGATGACTGGTGGAGTCAGGGTAAAAGCCTCTATCTGGATCACCTGGAGGCGGCGGGATTTTACCGGGTGAATCCGGAGGATGCGCAGCCCGGCGACGTGCTGATTTGCTGTTTTGGTTCACCGACGCCCAATCATGCGGCGATTTACTGCGGCAACGGTGAACTGTTGCACCATATTCCGGAGCAGTTGAGTAAACGAGAGGGGTATAACGACAAATGGCAACGACGGACACACTCAATATGGCGGCACCGGCAATGGTGCGAATCTGCCTTTACGGGGATTTACAACGATTTGGAAAGCGCATCAGCCTCAGCATAAAGACAGCGGCGGAAGGCATACATGCGCTGGCGATACAACTCCCCGGATTCCGGCAGCGAATGAATGAGGGCTGGTATCAGGTCCGGATTGCCGGGAGCGATATGGCGCCGGATACCCTTACTGCCAGACTGAACGAATCGTTACCGCCGGGGGCAGTGGTTCATATTGTACCGCGTATGGCGGGAGCGAAAAACGGTATCTGGCAGGTGGTAGCCGGGGCAGCGCTGATTGGCGCGTCATTTATTCCCGGTCTGAATGCTGTAGCGGCGGCAGTATTGTTTTCCGCAGGAACCAGTATGGCGCTGGGTGGTGTGGCGCAGATGCTGACACCTGTACCCAAAACACCGACGGTGGGTCAGACAGATAACGGGAAACAGAACACGTACTTTTCTTCCCTGGAAAATATGGTGGCCCAGGGGAACCCGGTGCCGGTGTTGTACGGTGAAATGAAAATCGGGTCACGGGTGATATCGCAGATGATGAGTACCCGGGATGAGAGCACGTCGGGAAAAGTTGTGGTGATCGGCTCCCCGTTACAGGCAAACACCACGTCGCGGCAGGACGGCGGGATTACCAGACCGTCTGTCGTCATCCGGCAGTGATAATCATGACAACATGAGCTGATACACATGACCGCCATTACGGCGGTTTTGTTATTTATGGAGCCAGGAGAATGAGCAAAGGTGGAGGGAAGGGGCATACACCACGTGAGGCGAAGGACGATCTGAAGTCCACACAACAACTGAGCGTGATTGATGCCCTCAGTGAGGGACCGATAGTCGGCCCGGTGAACGGTCTGCAGAGCGTGCTGATTAATAACACGCCGGTGGTGGACGCGGACGGTAACAGTAATATTCACGGCGTGACCGTGGTATATCAGGTGGGGGAGACACCACAGGCACCGCTGGAAGGTTTTGAGGCTTCCGGCGCGGAAACGGTGCTGGGTGTGGAAGTGAAACACGATAATCCCGTTACCCGTACTGTTGTCTCAGAGAATGTCGACCGGCTACGCTTCACCTTTGGTGTACAGATGCTGCAGGAGACCACGGACAAGGGGGACCGTAACCCGTCCTCCGTGAATCTGCTGATACAGTTTCAGCGTAGCGGGATCTGGAACACAGAATTTGATATCACTATTAACGGCAAGATCACAACACAATATCTGGCATCGGTAGTGGCTGATAATTTACCGCCGCGCCCGTTCAGTGTCCGCATGGTCAGGGTGACACCGGACAGCACCACCGACAGGCTTCAGAACAAAACGCTGTGGTCGTCGTATACGGAAATCATCGATATCCGGCAGGGTTATCCTGGCACAGCGGTTGCCGGTCTGCTGGTGGATGCGGAACAGTTCGGCAGCCAGCAGGTCACGCGTAACTACCACCTGCGCGGACGTATTTTTCAGGTCCCCTCAAACTATGACCCGGATACCCGCACATATACCGGCCTGTGGGACGGGGCGTTTAAACCGGCGTACACGAATAACCCGGCGTGGTGCACGATGGATAAACTGACCCACCCCCGTTACGGGCTGGGCAGGCGTATCGGGGGGGCGGATGTGGATAAATGGGCGCTGTACGCCATCGCGCAGTACTGCGATCAACCGGTGCCGGACGGATTTGGCGGCACGGAACCCCGCATGACGCTTAATGCGTATATTACCACCCAGCGTAAGGCGTATGACGTTCTGGCGGATTTCTGCTCGGTGATGCGTTGTATGCCGGTATGGAATGGCCGCAAAATGACCTTCATCCAGGACCGCCCCTCCGATAAAGCATGGACCTACACCAACGGTAACGTGGTGGGCGGGCGCTTTAAATACAGCTTCAGTGCCCTGAAAGACCGCCATAACGCGGTAGAAGTGAGATACACCGATCCGCTGAATGGCTGGCAAACCTCCACGGAGCTGGTGGAAGACCATGCCTCACAGGCCCGTTATGGACGCAATCTGCTGAAAATGGACGCGTTCGGCTGTACCTCACGTGGACAGGCGCACCGGACGGGGTTGTGGGTGATGATGACGGAGCTGCTGGAAACGCAGACCGTGGATTTTTCTGTCGGTGCGGAAGGTCTGCGTCATACACCGGGCGATATTATTGAGGTCTGCGACAACGATTACGCCGGGGCGTCGGTCGGTGGGCGTATCACTGACCTGGATATTTCCACCCGCACGCTGACGCTTGACCGGGAAATAACACTACCGGAAAGCGGCGCCACCACGCTGAATATTGTCGGGCCTGACGGTAAGCCGTTCAGTACGGAGATGCAGTCGCAGCCCGCACCGGATCGGGTGGTAACGAAAGTCCTGCCGGAAACCGTGCAGCCATACAGTATCTGGGGGCTGAAACTGCCCTCCCTGAAGCGCCGCCTTTTCCGTTGCGTGCGTATTAAGGAGAATGACGACGGCACATACGCTATTACTGCCTTGCAGCACGTTCCGGAAAAAGAGTCCATCGTGGACAACGGGGCGCACTTTGACCCGTTACCGGGGACCACCAACAGCATTATTCCGCCCGCTGTGCAGCATCTGACAGTCAGCACGGATAACGACAGTACCCTGTATCAGGCCAAAGCGAAGTGGGGCACGCCGCGGGTGGTAAAAGATGTGCGTTTTGTGGTGAGGCTGACCACAGGCAGTGGGAACGAGGGCGATCCGGTTCGTCTGGTGACAACGGCGACGACCAGCGAAACGGAGTACGCCTTCCACGAACTGCCACTGGGTGACTACACGCTGACAGTCAGGGCAATAAACGGTTACGGGCAGCAGGGTGAACCGGCGTCCGTGGCATTCAGTATTCAGGCACCGGAAGCGCCATCCACGATTGAGATGACGCCGGGTTATTTTCAGATAACGGTGACGCCGCACCAGACTGTCTACGATGCCAGTGTGCAGTATGAGTTCTGGTACTCCGCCACGCAACTGGCGACTGCCGCCGATATTCAGTCAAAAGCACAGTATCTGGGCGTCGGGTCATTCTGGATAAAGGATGGACTGAAACCACTGCATGATGCCTGGTTTTACGTGCGCAGTGTAAATCTGGCTGGAAAATCAGTATTTGCGGAAGCATCCGGACGTCCGGGGGATGACGCGAAAGGGTATCTGGATTTTTTTAAGGGACTGATTACGGAGACGTATCTTGGTACGGAGTTGCTGAAAAAAATTGACCTGACGGAGAATAACGCCAGCAAACTGCAACAATTTTCGAAGGAGTGGCAGGACGCTAACGATAAATGGAGCGCCACGTGGGGCGTCAAAATAGAGCAGACCAAAGACGGCAAATATTATGTGGCCGGACTTGGACTGAGCATGGAAGACACGCCTGACGGGAAGATAAGCCAGTTCCTGGTGGCGGCGGATCGCATTGCTTATATTAACCCGGCAAACGGAAACGAGACGCCCGGATTCGTCATGCAGGGCGACCAGATAATCATGAATGAGGCGTTCCTGAAATACCTGAGCGCGCCGACCATTACCAGTGGCGGGAATCCTCCGGCATTTTCCCTGACGCCGGATGGAAAGCTGACTGCGAAAAATGCGGATATCAGCGGCCATATCAACGCTGTATCTGGCTCGTTTACGGGAGAAATCAATGCCACCTCCGGTAAGTTTTCTGGCGTGATAGAAGCAAGAGAGTTTGTCGGTGATATCTGCGGCTCAAAAGTCATGCAGGGCGTGAGCATCAGGGCGACGAACGACGAACGCAGCACCTCAACACGGTATACCGACAGCGCCACCTATCAGATAGGGAAAACCATCACGGTGATGGCTAACTGTGAGCGTAACGGTGGCACCGGTGCCATCACAGTCACGATAAATATTAACGGCCAGGTGAAAACGGCGGAGGTTATGCCGTATACCGCAGGGATTCCGGCCATGTATCAGACCGTCGTCTTTTCGGTCTACACCACTTCACCTGTCGTGGATATCAGCGTCTCTCTGAGGGTCCGTGGGCAGTACACCACGTCTGCTTCCGTCTGGCCGCTGGTGATGGTTTCCCGGTCGGGGAGCAACTTCACAAACTGACCGGATTTCCGGTCCCTTTCGTTTAATGAGGAACAAATATGACTATGTCGCGCGTAATTTCTCTGGCGGCAGGGCTTTCCCTGTCCGTTTTATTTTCCACTGCTGCCGTTGCCGATAACGGAAGAGGAAGCGGCAACAGCAATATTGAAAACCAGACCCGGATTTATACCGGCACCGACCGTGGGCAGAAACAGCACCGCGAGGCAAAGGGAAAAACAATCACGCGGAGCGTCCAGTGTTCTCTGCCGGCATATTTACGTGACCCGGATAATCAGTGCTGAGATGTGAATGAATCTGAAGCCTGCCTGCGGGCGGGCTTTTTTATGGAGGCAATATGCCAGTACTTATTTCCGGCGTACTGAAGGATGGTACGGGAACGCCGGTACAGAACTGCACCATTCAGCTGAAGGCCTGCCGGACCAGTACGACGGTGGTCGTGAATACGGTGGCATCAGAAAATCCGGATGACGCCGGGCGCTACAGCATGGATGTGGAGCAGAGGCAGTACACTGTCACGCTCCTGGTGGACGGGTATCCCCCGTCACATGCCGGAGTTATTACGGTTTACGATGATTCAAAGCCGGGCACCCTGAATGATTTTCTGGGGGCCATGACGGAAGACGACGTCCGCCCGGAGGCGCTGCGGCGTTTTGAGGCGATGGTGGAAGAAGTTGCCCGCCAGGCATCGGAGGCATCGCGGAATGCCACCGCCGCAGGGCAGGCATCTGAACAGGCGCAGACATCAGCAGGTCAGGCATCGGAAAGCGCCACGGCAGCAGTGAATGCAGCCGGAGCGGCAGAAGCATCAGCCACACAGGCAGCCTCATCCGCAGCATCTGCGGAGAGCAGCGCAGGTACGGCGACCACAAAAGCCGGGGAGGCATCAGCCAGCGCGGCGTCGGCTGACACAGCCAGAACGGCGGCAGCCGCATCGGCAGCCGCAGCGAAAACATCTGAAGCGAATGCAGATGCCTCCCGTACTGCCGCCGGCGATTCAGCTGCTGCCGCAGCCGCCAGCGCGACGGCGGCGCAGACATCAGCAGAGCGCGCCGGAGCATCCGAAACCGCCGCGAAGACGTCAGAAACGCAGGCGGCTTCCAGTGCCGGTGATGCAGGTGCGTCAGCCACTGCGGCGGCAGCGTCGGAAAAGGCGGCAGCCGCATCGGCAGCCGCAGCGAAAACATCTGAGACAAATGCAGCAACGTCAGCAAGTACAGCAGCGGCCAGCGCAACAGCCGCCTCGTCATCAGCATCGGAGGCATCCACTCACGCCGCCGCATCTGATACCAGCGCATCACTGGCGGCGCAAAGCAGTACTGCTGCCGGAGCAGCAGCCACCAGAGCAGAAGATGCCGCAAAACGGGCAGAAGATATCGCGGACGTGATTTCCCTGGAAGATGCCAGCCTGACGAAAAAAGGTATCGTTAAGTTAAGCAGCGCCACGGACAGTGACAGCGAAGCGCTGGCAGCCACGCCAAAGGCGGTCCATGCTGTCATGGACGAGGTACAGACCAAAGCGCCGCTGGACAGTCCGGCACTGACTGGTACGCCAACAGCACCAACTCCGGAAACCGTAGCTGCAGGTATTGAAATTGCCACGGCAGCGTTTGTGGCTGCGAAAGTGGCGCAGTTGGTTGGTTCTGCGCCGGAAACGCTGGACACGCTGAAAGAACTGGCTGACGCGCTGGGTAACGATCCGAACTTTGCCACCACTGTACTGAATAAACTGGCGGGCAAGCAGCCGCTGGACGATACACTGACGGCGCTGTCAGGAAAAAGCGTTGACGGTCTTATCGAATACGTTGGTTTACGGGAAACCATAAATCACGCCGCCGATGCATTACTAAAATCACAGAACGGTGGCGATATTCCGGAAAAGCCGCTGTTTGTACAAAATATCGGAGCGCTCCCTGCATCAGGTACGGCTGTTGCAGCGAACAGACTGGCATCACGCGGCGCGCTTCCGGCACTGACTGGTGCGACAAGAGGCAGCGATAGCGGCCTGATAATGGGCGAGGTCTACAACAATGGCTATCCGACGCAATACGGAAATATTTTACGTCTGACCGGAACCGGTGATGGGGAAATCCTCATTGGCTGGAGCGGGACAAACGGTGCGCCAGCGCCCGCATATATTCGCAGTCATCGAGATACCGCCGATGCTGAGTGGTCCGAATGGGCGATGCTCTACACCTCACTAAATCCGCCACCGAATTCGTATCCAGTAGGTGCGGCGATAGCATGGCCGTCTGATGCTACCCCAGCCGGTTACGCCCTGATGCAGGGGCAATCGTTTGATAAATCTGCTTACCCGTTACTGGCTATAGCGTATCCGTCCGGCATTATCCCTGACATGCGGGGCTGGACAATAAAGGGTAAGCCCATCAGTGGACGTGCTGTACTGTCGCAAGAAATGGACGGCAACAAATCGCACAGTCACAGCGCCAGAGCGCAGGATACTGACTTAGGGACAAAATCTACCTCATCCTTTGATTACGGCACGAAATCGACCAATACCACGGGCAATCATACTCACCAGTTCGGCGGTTATATCAATTCATACTGGGGAGATTCCAATCACACCTCATTTCAGCCTGGAGGTGGTGCATGGACACAGGCCGCTGGCGACCATGCACATACAGTTTATATCGGAGGACATGAGCACACCATGTATATCGGTCCACACGGACACGTCGTTATTGTGGACGCAGACGGTAATGCGGAAACCACGGTTAAAAACATTGCATTTAACTACATAGTGAGGCTGGCATAATGACTTTTAAAATGAGCGAACAGGCGCAGACAATTAAAATTTTCAATCTGCGTTCAGATACTAACGAATTTATTGGTGCAGGTGATGCGTATATTCCGCCGCACACAGGACTACCGGCAAACTGTACTGATATCGCCCCTCCTGATATTCCCGCCAGTCATATTGCTATATTTGACGCTGAAACCCAGACATGGAGTTTGCATGAGGATCACCGCGGCGAGATGGTTTACGACACAACAACCGGCAATCAGGTTTATATCTCCGCTCCTGGTCCGTTGCCCGAAAATGTCACATCAGTTTCACCAGGTGGTGAATACCAGAAATGGGATGGTAAGGCTAAGGTCTGGGTAAAAGACGAAGCGGCTGAAAAAGCAGCGCAGCTTCGTCAGGCGGAAGAAACCAAAAGCCGTCTTTTGCAAATGGCATCTGAAAAAATCGCGCCATTGCAGGATGCAGTTGATCTTGGAATCGCAACAGATGATGAGAAAGCGCGGCTCGACGAATGGAAAAAATATAGGGTGCTGGTAAACCGGATGGATACAGCCGCCCCTGACTGGCCGGAAAGACCAGCCAGCCAGTAGGCGTTACTGTGGTAATGCAGGCCACCTGATTGCTGTGAAGGTGGCCTCATCTGAAACACCTGTTAAGTCCAGCGATTTAAGAACATTGATATAATTCATCGGCAGAATCAAAGCTGCTTTATTTTCATCACTGATAATCCCCAGCGTTAATTCTATGCGCCAGTCCTTAATGGCATTATCTGAATCGTTAAGTAATTTCTGCCGGGTGACTTCTGCCTGCCAAAATTGAACGCCGGGCGTTGATACCGGATGATCTGGTCATCGTGGAAAGCGACCCTGAAAAAATCGACACTTTAGCTGTAAAATGACAGTCCCGCCATCCGGTCATCATAACGGATTTTTCTTCTGCACCTTCTGAAGCCCGCCATGGCAGGACGACCATGAATCCGCCGATAACCTTATTGTGAAATTAAGACCAGGAAGAGATGATGTCTGTCGGACAGATACTATATGTAAATTTATAAAGGTTTTTTGTTATGCCCTTTCATATTGGAAGCGGATGTCTTCCCGCCATCATCAGTAACCGCCGCATTTATCGTATTGCCTGGTCTGATACCCCCCCTGAAATGAGTTCCTGGGAAAAAATGAAGGAATTTTTTTGCTCAACGCACCAGACTGAAGCGCTGGAGTGCATCTGGACGATTTGTCACCCGCCGGCCGGAACGACGCGGGAGGATGTGGTCAGCAGATTTGAACTGCTCAGGACGCTCGCGTATGACGGATGGGAGGAAAACATTCATTCCGGCCTGCACGGGGAAAACTACTTCTGTATTCTGGATGAAGACAGTCAGGAGATATTATCAGTCACCCTGGATGACGTCGGGAACTATACCGTAAATTGCCAGGGGTACAGTGAAACACATCACTTAACCATGGCAACAGAACCGGGAGTGGAACGCACAGATATAACTTACAACCTAACCAGTGATATTGATGCTGCGGCCTATCTGGAGGAATTGAAACAGAATCCAATTATAAATAATAAAATAATGAATCCGGTAGGGCAGTGTGAGTCATTAATGACTCCTGTAAGCAATTTTATGAATGAAAAAGGGTTCGATAATATTCGTTATCGAGGTATATTTATCTGGGATAAACCAACAGAGGAAATACCAATAAATCATTTTGCAGTGGTTGGAAATAAAGAAGGAAAAGACTATGTGTTTGATGTTTCAACCCATCAGTTTGAAAATAGAGGTATGAGTAATCTGAATGGCCCATTAATTCTTTCAGCAGATGAATGGGTTTGTAAATATAGAATGGCAACAAGAAGGAAACTTATTTATTATACTGATTTTAGTAATTCAAGTATAGCAGCTAATGCCTATGATGCATTACCACGAGAATTAGAATCAGAATCTATGGCAGGGAAAGTTTTTGTTACATCACCGAGATGGTTTAATACCTTTAAAAAGCAAAAATATTCCTTAATAGGTAAAATGTAAGCGCACCGTGGAGGACGTCTGTCAGAACCCTGTCAATCCGGCGATGATAGTGTCCACTTAAATTTTGATGGACACTATCACAGATGACAGAGTCCACAGCCCGGCGCAAACACGGCTGTCGGTCAGGAAAGAGAAAAGCCAGTCGCTGTACGACTGGATACAGGCGCAGTTGAAAACGTTGTCGGTGCATGCGGAGATGGCGAAGGAGTTCGGTTACATGCTGAAGCAGTGTGATGCGTTGAGCGTGTCCTCTGCTGCGACGGTCGGGTGGAGATCGACAACAACATCTGTGAAAACGCCTTACGGTGCTTGGCGCTGGGCCGACGTAACTATCTGTTCTTCGGCTCAGACAGGAGCGGCGAGGCAGCGGCGATCATCTATAGCCTGCTGGGTACGTGCAAACTAAACGACGTGGAGTCCGAGGCATGGTTACGCGACGTGCTGTGGAAAATCAGCGACTGGTCATCGAACCGGGTGCACGAACTGCTGCCCTGGAACCTCGAAACCGTAAAATAATCCTTACGCTACGTCCTAAACGGGACGCTTACTGAGTTATGAGGGTGAGGTGGTTTTCTTGATGAGCATCTGAACGCCGGTTTGTGGGATAGGGCAGGTGGGACGGATTCGGGACAGTCATCCGTTTTTAACTATTGGCATGGATTGGTATCTTTTCGCATCATGGGACGTGTGAGCGCAGGTATGACGCGGTATGTTATTGACTTAGAATGTGGTTCCAGGAACTGGCGCATCCATACCCGAGCAGTTTCCGGTGTCAGTGCCAGCGGGCGACGATCGTGAATGTCTACCAGACCTTTATCGGCTGCGGAGGTAACAATCAGAAATCCCTCTGCTTCATCACCGCGCTCAAACGGCGTACTGCCAATGGCAGCCATGAATATCGGCTTCCCGTCCTTTCTGTGAATGAAATACGGCTGTTTTTTGTCGCCTTCCTTCTTCCACTCGAACCATCTATCGGCAAAACAGATAGCCCGGCCATGCTGCCATAGTGGCTTAAACATTCTGCTGGAGGCCGCTGTCGCGACACGGGCGTTAATAAGTGGAGCTTTATCCCACCATCCGGGAGCGTAACCCCAAATCACCGGGTCGAGATGTAATTGCTCGTCGCGTTCGCTCAATAGCAGGACTTTAGTCCCGGGCGCCACGTTATACCGGCCTATAGGCTGAGGGTCATAAGCAATATTACGATCGGCTTCGTCGGCCAGATATGCCAGATATTCTTCACGGGTCTGTGCTTGTGCAAAGCGTCCACACATATGAAACCGCCAGTCGTCAGGCTGAAAGTATAGGGCAGGGGGAAAATGTGGCGCGCTCCGGTAATGATTTACAGGGAATTTATACAGTAATTCGAAATGAAAATTTGTGTATTGATGAATTCCGAAACTGAGCAGTGAGCAAACTGATGAATCAATCGCAAATTGCGTCGAATCTCGACGGCTTTATTCCCCAGTTTCACCCCATAGCTTCCCCGTAGGAAATTGAGCCATAAAAAAAACAGCCCTGACAGGCTGGTTTTTAAGGGGAATTTTGGTCGGCACGAGAGGATTTGAACCTCCGACCCCCGACACCCCATGTTGGCGGTAGCCTGAATAATTATCTTGGTAAAGGTTAACTATCATAAAATGGTACACCAGTCTTTCCAGGAGGAGGAGTGTAAAGGTTTTGGCTCATAAACACCGTCATAGTAAAGACCACAAATACTGCAATCTTCATTTTTATATTTATCATTGAATGCTAAGGTAAGCTTGTCATAGACATCAATATTTGATTGCCATTCAGGTGAGGTATTCATTGAATCATAAATTAATACTTTTTTCACTTCACTATCATAGCCTACAATGCACTCTGCATGTAGACATTCCGAGCCAAGTGAAGGCCTGATCAACATCAGTGGTCCATGGTTTTGTAATTCGTAAGAAATAAAACTCTCAAAGTCATCTTCTACAGTACTATTGAAAACTTCTGCCTGTAAAGCTTCTTTAATGTTTGTAAAAAGAGAGGATTCAGGTATTTTTTGCACATTCATTTCTTTTAATAAATTCTCACATTCTATTATATCAATACCCTCTAATATATTATTAAACGCTTGATTATCAGAAGTGATGTCCTCTAATGCACTATAATTATTGCCATCTCTGGATTTGATAACATTTAATGAGCAAACCCAGCAATTATTGTAGAGGGTGTTGCCTGTGGTATCAAACTGGCTTTGAAAGTTACGATGGTGAATAATCTGACCCTGAGGAGTTGCTGTATTACTTCTGTAAACGCTGCCTAAACTATTTTGAATGTGTCTTAACATAATATACTCGCCGAATAGTAATTTTGTTAATGTAATTATATACTACAGTGTGGATATTAATACAATTCTTTTGTTGTTAATTATTATTTATGAAATTAATTAAAAGTGAATAAGTTAGAGGTGTTTGTTGGCCTTAAAATTACATTTGTTGAGGGGGCTTATATGATATGTTTGACCCGTCCTGAATAGCGTTGACACGTTCCAGACTTAAATCCGGAGAACGTGATGATGACTGAGTTCAAACGCACCCAACGCGATTATCCTCTATCCTTTAAAATAGCCGTCGTTGAGCAGGTCGAAAAAGGCGAGATGACCTATAAACAGGCCCAGCAGCGATATGGCATTCAGGGGCGCTCCACCGTACTTGTCTGGCTGCGTAAATATGGCCGGCTTGACTGGAGACCCGGACTTCCTGACCTGGTGAAGAGGAAACTGCCTGTGGCTCAGACAACTATCCCGCTGACACCCGAGCAAAGAATCAGGGAACTTGAAGAACAGCTTGAGCTGGCAAACCAGAAAGCTGAGTTTTTTGAGTCCGTTATCAACGTCCTGAAAAATGATTACGGGGTAAGTGTTGTAAAAAAGCGGCCCGGCAAGTCCTCACGCAAAGTCAGGCCCCCAAAATAACAGTTACGCGTGCATGTCAGTTCCTGGGGCACAGCAGACAGGCGTGGTACCAGTACAATACAAGATGTAATAAACGGCAGGAGCATCATGCTCAGGTTCTTGATTTTGTTGCCCGTACCCGGTGCCGCCAGCCGCGAATCGGTACGCGTAAACTGCACTATCTGCTGAACATGCAGGCCGATAAAACGCTGAATATCGGACGGGACCGTCTGTTTAATCTGCTGGGTGAATACCGGCTCCTGGTCCCCGTGAAACGGGCATATCACAAAACCACCAACAGCCATCATCGCTTTTACCGGCATCCTAATCTGCTGAAACCCGGCCCTGAACAGGTTACCGCCCTTGAGCCAGAGCAGGTCTGGGTCGCCGATATTACTTACCTTCCACTACGCAGCGGCACGGCCTATCTGAGTCTGGTCACCGATGCCTGCTCCAGAAAAATCGTGGGTTACCATGTCGGGGAAAACCTGCAGACAGAAAATGTGGTAAAGGCGTTCAGGCAGGCTCTGAGGCGGAGAAAAACGACAGGTCCGCTGGTACATCACTCTGACAGAGGACTGCAATACTGTTCGGTACTTTATCAGTCAGTTCATGAGCGAAACGGAATAACCTTTTCAATGACCGATGGTTACGACTGCTACCAGAATGCGCTGGCTGAGAGAATAAACGGGATACTGAAAAATGAGTTTTTACTCTCGCGTCCTGCAGACCTGGAGCAAGCGCGGGAAATAGTAAAAGAGTCCGTGGCAATTTATAACCATGAACGGCCACACCTGGCCCTGAAATACAAAACGCCCGATGATGTTCATCAGGCGTTTTACAGACAAAAAACTGTCAACCTATATCAGGACTAGTCAGTTTTTATTGTATTGTCGCATTTTTCTTAAGCTGAATCCGGATTTTGGGGAGGTGGCTAAATGTAAATGACGTGGTTTAAGATAAATCTATTTTTAATAAGCTATCTGTTCAAATTTTCGCGATCGCTTTTGTTGGTATCACTATTCAAGCAGTTTGCCTGCATCGGCTTCACCCTCACTTCGGCATCAGGGAAAATCTGGTGCACCTGCTTCGTCAGTTCGGCCAGAATGATCTCGCTGGCCCCTTCGAGTCCTTCAACATTACGCTTGTCATAAACCAGTTCTACGAACATACGTGTTTCGCTAATAACTGTTTGTATATACAGTATTTTTGCTTTGGCGGTTTTGTCTGTCAAGGCATGAACCACTTGTTTTTAAATTTTGGGGAACATACTGCGGGCGTGTTTGTTATCGATTTTCCCTGCAGGGCTGATGGGGTCTGGCGTTGACTAAAATTATGTGTGGGGCATGGATGGGGCAAAAGTGGTCTGTGAAGTTCGTTAAAGTTCGTTAATCAAGCTTCATCTCGATCTCGCTCATCCCTTGTTTAAAGCGCTCCTGGACGATCTTTATCGATTTTAAAAACTATGAGTACATATTATAAAAATGTAGCAAATAGGCCGTTTGTGCCTGAAAAGATGAACATTCTGCGTAGCGCGATTTGCGCAACAGGAATAGACTGGAGTCGACACTCTACACAAAGATGCGAAAGGTTTTTTATGACACAACAGCCACAAGCCAAATACCGCCATGACTATCGCGCGCCGGATTACCAGATTACTGATATTGACTTGACCTTTGACCTCGATGCCGAAAAAACCGTGGTCACCGCAATAAGCCAGGCTGTTCGTCATAGCGCGCCTGATGCGCCTCTTCGCCTTGATGGGGAAGATTTAACGCTGGTATCTATCCACGTCAACGATGCGCCGTGGACAGCATATAAGGAAGAAGAGGGCGCGCTTATCATCAGCGACCTGCCAGAGCGTTTTACGTTACGCATTGTCAACGAGATAAGTCCGGCGGCGAATACGGCGCTGGAAGGATTGTACCAGTCCGGCGATGCGCTCTGTACCCAGTGTGAAGCGGAAGGCTTCCGCCATATTACCTGGTATCTTGACCGCCCGGACGTACTGGCGCGATTTACCACCAAAATTATTGCCGATAAAAGCAAATATCCGTTCCTGCTTTCCAATGGCAACCGTGTTGCGCAGGGTGAACTGGAGAATGGCCGTCACTGGGTTCAGTGGCAAGATCCGTTCCCGAAACCGTGTTATCTGTTTGCGCTGGTGGCCGGTGATTTTGACGTGCTGCGCGATACCTTTACCACCCGCTCCGGGCGTGAAGTCGCATTAGAACTATACGTTGACCGTGGCAATCTGGATCGCGCGCCGTGGGCAATGACCTCGCTGAAAAATTCCATGAAATGGGATGAAACGCGTTTTGGGCTCGAATATGACCTCGACATCTATATGATTGTCGCGGTGGATTTCTTTAATATGGGCGCGATGGAGAATAAAGGTCTCAATATCTTTAACTCCAAATACGTGCTGGCGCGAACCGATACCGCGACGGATAAAGATTATCTCGATATTGAGCGCGTGATAGGCCATGAGTATTTCCACAACTGGACCGGCAACCGCGTCACCTGCCGCGACTGGTTCCAGTTGAGCCTGAAAGAGGGGCTAACCGTGTTCCGCGATCAGGAGTTTAGCTCTGATTTGGGGTCACGCGCGGTGAACCGCATCAGTAACGTACGTACCATGCGCGGTTTACAATTCGCGGAAGACGCCAGCCCGATGGCGCATCCTATCCGCCCGGATAAAGTAATCGAAATGAATAACTTCTACACCCTCACCGTTTATGAAAAGGGCGCGGAAGTCATTCGCATGATCCACACGTTGCTGGGTGAGGAGAATTTCCAGAAGGGGATGCAGCTTTATTTTGAGCGCCATGACGGCAGCGCCGCGACGTGTGATGACTTCGTACAGGCGATGGAAGATGCTTCTAATGTCGATTTGTCCCATTTCCGCCGCTGGTACAGTCAGTCCGGCACGCCGATTGTAACGGTAAAAGATGATTATAATCCGGAAACCGAGCAGTACACGTTGACCATCAGCCAGCGCACTCCGGCGACGGCGGATCAGGCGGAGAAGCAGCCGCTGCATATTCCATTCGCCATCGAACTGTACGATAACGAAGGCAACGTCATTCCGTTGCAAAAAGGCGGTCACCCGGTCAACGCCGTGCTGAACGTCACGCAGGCGGAGCAGACATTTACCTTCGATAATGTTTACTTCCAGCCTGTTCCGGCCTTGCTGTGCGAGTTTTCAGCGCCGGTGAAACTGGAATATAAATGGAGCGATCAGCAGTTGACGTTCCTGATGCGCCATGCGCGCAATGATTTCTCCCGTTGGGATGCGGCGCAAAGTCTGCTGGCCACATACATTAAACTGAATGTGGCGCGTCATCAGCAGGGGCAACCGCTATCGCTTCCGGTGCATGTCGCTGATGCGTTCCGCGCAGTACTGTTGGATGAGAAAATCGATCCGGCGTTGGCCGCAGAAATTTTAACGCTGCCTTCGGCCAATGAAATTGCGGAGCTGTTTGAGGTCATTGACCCGATCGCCATTGCGCAAGTTCGTGAAGCGCTAACGCGTACGCTGGCGGCAGAACTGGCGGATGAGTTCTTAGCTATCTATAACGCCAATCATCTGGATGAGTATCGTGTTGATCACGGCGATATCGGTAAGCGCACGCTGCGCAATGCTTGCCTGCGCTTCCTGGCGTTTGGCGAGACGGAGCTGGCTAATACGCTGGTCAGCAAACAGTATCGCGACGCCAATAATATGACCGATGCGCTGGCGGCCCTGTCTGCTGCGGTGGCGGCGCAGTTGCCGTGCCGCGATACGCTGATGCAGGAGTATGACGATAAGTGGCATCAGGACGGCCTGGTGATGGATAAATGGTTTATCCTGCAATCCACAAGCCCGGCGGAAAATGTACTGGAAACCGTACGCGGCCTGCTCAAACACCGTTCTTTCAGTATGAGCAACCCGAACCGCATCCGTTCATTAATTGGCGCGTTTGCTGGCAGCAACCCGGCGGCGTTCCATGCGCAAGACGGTAGCGGATACCAGTTCCTGGTCGAGATGCTGACCGATCTGAATAGCCGTAACCCGCAGGTAGCATCTCGCCTCATTGAACCGCTGATTCGTCTGAAACGTTATGATGATAAGCGTCAGGAGAAAATGCGCGCGGCGCTGGAGCAGTTAAAAGGACTGGAGAATCTTTCCGGCGATCTGTACGAGAAGATAACTAAAGCGTTAGCCTGACAGTATCCGTTATAAAGAGGTAAGACATGCCCGGTAAGCGTTAGCGCTGCCGGGTATTTTTTTGCCGGACGATGACGCTCGTTGGCGAAACGTGAAGTGAGAATGAAGGAAAACGATTGCTATTTATTGCCGTAGGTCAATTCCCTTTTGCTTTGTTATCGCCCATAATACGCCCCCGGTTTGCACACCGGGAATCCAGGAGAGTTCATGTACTATCCCTTCGTTCGTAAAGCCCTTTTCCAGCTCGATCCAGAGCGCGCTCATGAATTTACATTTCAACAATTACGCCGCATTACAGGTACGCCGCTGGAAGCGCTGGTACGCCAGAAAGTACCGACAAAGCCGGTTACCTGCATGGGACTTACCTTTAAAAATCCACTGGGGCTGGCTGCCGGTCTGGATAAAGACGGGGAGTGCATCGACGCGTTAGGCGCGATGGGGTTTGGCTCCCTGGAAATCGGCACCGTGACGCCGCGCCCACAGCCGGGTAACGATAAGCCGCGTCTTTTTCGTCTGGTGGATGCTGAAGGTCTGATCAATCGGATGGGCTTTAATAATCTGGGCGTCGATAACCTGGTCGAGAATGTTAAAAAAGCCCATTTTGATGGTATTCTGGGAATTAACATCGGTAAAAATAAAGATACGCCTGTCGAAAATGGCAAAGATGACTACCTGATTTGTATGGAAAAAGTCTATGCTTATGCGGGTTATATCGCCATTAATATTTCTTCGCCGAATACGCCAGGGCTACGTACGCTCCAGTATGGCGATGCGCTGGACGATCTGTTAACTGCCATTAAAAATAAGCAAAACGATCTTCAGGCGATCCACCATAAATATGTGCCGGTGGCAGTAAAGATCGCGCCGGATCTTTGTGAAGAGGAATTGATCCAGGTTGCCGATAGCCTGCTTCGTCATAATATTGATGGGGTGATTGCGACAAATACCACCCTCGATCGTTCTCTGGTACAAGGAATGAAAAATTGCCAGCAAACGGGGGGATTAAGTGGCCGGCCATTACAATTAAAAAGCACAGAAATTATTCGCCGTTTATCCCAGGAGTTAAAAGGACAATTGCCTATTATCGGCGTCGGCGGCATTGACTCAGTTATCGCCGCGCGCGAGAAGATAGCGGCAGGAGCTACGCTGGTACAAATTTATTCCGGCTTTATTTTTAAAGGCCCGCCATTGATTAAAGAAATCGTAACGCACATCTAAACTTTACCCTTTATCAGACAACCAGGGCTTTATTTCCGGCGCTGGTTGTTTTATATTTCTCCACTGTTGCTTATTTAGACATTTTAGGCTTTTATTATTGGGGTAATAAACGAAGCGGCAAAAGGACAATGCTGTTACGAGTTGCTTAAAAGCGGGAGAGAGGTAATGCGAATTAAACCTGACGATAACTGGCGCTGGTATTATGATGAAGAACACGATCGTATGATGCTCGATCTCGCCAATGGTATGCTTTTTCGCTCGCGCTTCTCTCGTAAAATGCTTACGCCGGACGCGTTTTGCCCGACCGGTTTTTGTGTGGATGACGCTGCGCTCTATTTTTCCTTTGAAGAAAAATGCCGGGATTTCGAATTAACCAAAGAGCAACGCGCGGAGCTGGTGTTGAATGCGCTGGTGGCGATTCTCTATCTCAAACCGCAGATGCCAAAAAGCTGGCATTTTGTAGCGCATGGCGAAATGTGGACCCCAGGAACGGGTGATGCCGCAAGCGTCTGGTTAAGCGATACGGCGGAACAGGTTAATTTGCTGGTCGTTGAGCCGGGAGAAAATGCCGCGCTGTGTCTGCTGGCACAGCCAGGCGTGGTGATAGCAGGCCGAACCATGCAGCTTGGCGATGCGATTAAAATTATGAACGACAGGCTGAAACCGCAGGTTCACTGTCACAGTTTCAGCCTTGAACAAGCGGTTTAATTTTCCAGTCGTAACGCGGTCTTAGGCACGCAGCTACAGCTCAGAATCGTACCATCGTCACCCATAGCCGATTTTTTCAGCGGACTTACTTCGCCTTCCAGCAAACGTATCCGGCAGCAACCACAGATACCAGCCCGGCAAGAATACGGAATACGAATTCTCTGATTCTCCAACTGTTCCAGTAGTACCTGTTGATTATTCCCGCAGAAGGTTTGCCCCTGCCAGTCGATGGTTACACTCGCGTCCGGGTGTTTCTCTGGCGTAACGCTGTCGTCGACCGTTGTGGCGCCATAAGCTTTTGCCGGCGCTGTCGCCAGAATCTCCACTTCATCGCCGACGCGAACGACGCCGCTATTGCGGGCAATCAAATTCTGACCGAAATCCACATCGCCATTGTCCTGGGCGGTACGAAAAGCTTGCAGTGTCGCCAGCGGTTCGCCGGAAGGATGTTTTTGCCCCTTTTCAGGGCTGACGGTCGTAAAAATACAGCGGCTACAGGGCTTCACGACGTCAAAAATCACATCGCCAATGCGAAGCACTTTCCAGCTATCTTCCTCCCAGGCCGCTACGCCGGAAACCACTAAGTTTGGGCGAAATTGTTCCATTTGTACGCCTGCCGGACAACGCTGTTGCAGATCGCGCAGCGAGGCTTCGTTGGTCAATAAATACGGGTAGCCATCGGCAAATCCCAGCGGCACCGCGTTATGTCGTTTGACCCGGCGTGTCAACTGCGGCCCAACCCAGCGCAACTGGACATCGCGGGAGAAAAAGCCGCTCAACCATTGATTAATCGCCGTCGGGGCGATGCGAGCGGTAAAATGGTTTCCCCAGACCTCGGTCGGCGCATCCTGCGGGGTGAAATCCGTAAAGCGAACCAGCGCGCTACTGCCGTCTGGCGCGGTCAAATGGAGGCCGTCGTGTAAGGGAGAAGGGGTAAAACGTACCATTTGTGGAAACTGGCGGGCGGTAATAAATGTGCCGTCAGGCTCGGTCACCATGAAGATGCGATCAAAAGCCAGGCCGCTGATATCTGCCAGCGCATGAGTCAGGCCAATGCCGCGCATGGATTTGACCGGATGAATAAAGAGCCGTGATAACGTCGCCACCGTACAGTCCCTCAAATGAAAATAAGCCTTCAACTTTATGACATGGGCGTGAGATTAGCTATAATGCGCAACAATTTTCTTAGCGTAAAAGTGACAATATGAATTCTCTGTTTGCCAGTACGGCCCGCGGGCTGGAAGAGCTGTTAAAAACTGAACTGGAAAAACTGGGCGCCGTAGGGTGTCAGGTTGTTCAGGGTGGGGTCCATTTTCAGGGCGACACGCGGCTTATTTACCAGAGCCTGATGTGGAGCCGCCTGGCCTCGCGTATTATCCTGCCGATGGGTGAGTGCAAGGTCTACAGCGATCTCGATCTTTACCTCGGCGTTCAGGCGATAAACTGGACAGAGATTTTTAATCCTGGCGCGACGTTTGCGGTGCATTTCAGCGGCCTGAACGACACCATCCGTAATAGTCAGTATGGCGCGATGAAAGTTAAAGACGCGATTGTCGATGCGTTTACGCGGAAAAATCTTCCGCGTCCAAATGTGGACCGCGAATCGCCGGACCTCCGTATTAACGTCTGGCTGAATAAAGAAACTGCCAGCATTGCGCTGGATCTCAGTGGTGATGGCCTGCACCTGCGCGGTTATCGCGATCGCACCGGGCTGGCGCCAATTAAAGAGACGCTGGCGGCAGCGATTGTTATGCGTTCCGGCTGGCAGCCAGGTACGCCGCTGCTCGACCCTATGTGTGGTTCGGGGACACTGTTGATTGAGGCCGCGATGTGGGCGACCGATCGCGCGCCGGGCCTGCACCGTGGTCACTGGGGATTTAGCGGCTGGGCGCAGCATGACGAGGCTATCTGGCAGGAAGTGAAAGCCGAAGCGCAGACCCGGGCGCGTAAGGGGCTGGCGGAGTATTCCTCTCATTTCTACGGTTCCGACAGCGATGCGCGCGTCATTGAGCGGGCGCGCAGCAACGCCCGTCGCGCCGGTATCGGGGAGCTTATCACCTTTGAAGTGAAAGATGTGGCGCAACTGAGTAATCCATTGCCGAAAGGCCCGTATGGTACGGTGATCAGTAACCCGCCTTACGGCGAACGTCTGGACAGCGAACCGGCGCTGATTGCGTTGCACAGCCTGTTGGGTCGTACCATGAAAAATCAGTTTGGCGGCTGGAACCTGTCGCTGTTCAGCGCTTCGCCCGATTTGCTGGGCAGCCTGCAATTACGTGCCGACAAACAGTTTAAAGCCAAGAATGGCCCGCTGGACTGCGTGCAGAAAAACTATCATATTGCGGAAACCACGGCGGACAGTAAGCCGGCGACGGTGGCGGAAGATTACGCTAATCGCCTGCGTAAAAATCTTAAAAAGCTGGAGAAATGGGCTCGCCAGGAAGGGATTGAATGCTATCGCTTGTATGATGCCGACCTGCCGGAATATAACGTGGCGGTAGACCGTTACGGCGACTGGGCGGTGATTCAGGAATATGCGCCGCCGAAAACGGTGGATGCGCAAAAAGCGCGGCAGCGCCTGTTCGATATTATTGCGGCAACCTTGTCAGTGCTCGGTATTCCGCCGAATAAACTGGTGTTAAAAACCCGTGAACGGCAAAAAGGAAAAAACCAGTATCAGAAAATGAGCGAGAAGGGCGAGTTCCTTGAGGTCAGCGAATATAATGCGCGCTTATGGGTAAATCTGACGGATTATCTCGACACCGGTCTGTTCCTCGATCACCGTATTGCCCGCAGAATGCTGGGAGAAATGAGCAAAGGCAAAGATTTCCTGAATCTCTTTTCTTATACCGGCAGCGCCAGCGTACATGCGGGTCTGGGCGGCGCGCGCAGCACCACAACGGTGGATATGTCCCGCACCTATCTGGAGTGGGCCGAACGTAATTTGCGTCTGAACGGACTGAGCGGCCGCGCGCATCGCCTGATTCAGGCCGACTGCCTGGGCTGGCTGCGCGAGGCGAATGAACAGTTCGATTTGATCTTTATCGATCCGCCGACGTTCTCTAACTCAAAACGTATGGAAGAGTCGTTTGATGTTCAGCGCGATCATGTCGCGTTAATGAAAGATTTAAAACGTCTGCTGCGTAAAGGCGGCACCATCATGTTCTCAAATAATAAGCGCGGATTCCGTATGGATCTGGAAGGGCTGGCGGAACTGGGGCTTACCGCACAAGAAATTACGCAAAAAACGCTCTCCCCGGATTTTGCCCGTAACCGTCAGATTCATAACTGCTGGCTGATCCGCGCCGCCTGAAAGGAAAAGTAAATGTCATTAATCAGTATGCATGGCGCATGGCTGTCGTTCAGCGACGCGCCGCTTCTCGATAACGCAGAGTTGCATATCGAAGATAACGAACGCGTCTGTCTGGTGGGGCGTAACGGCGCCGGGAAATCCACCTTGATGAAGATCCTCAACCGCGAACAGGGTCTGGACGATGGGCGTATTATTTATGAGCAGGATCTGATCGTCGCGCGTCTGCAACAGGACCCGCCCCGTAATATTGCGGGCAGCGTCTATGACTTTGTCGCCGAAGGTATCGAAGAACAAGCGGAATACCTCAAGCGCTATCATGAGATTTCCCGTCTGGTGATGACCGATCCCAGCGAGAAAAACCTCAATGAAATGGCGCGCGTACAGGAACAGCTCGATCATCATAATCTGTGGCAGCTGGAAAACCGTATTAATGAAGTGCTGGCGCAGCTTGGACTCGATCCTAACGCCGCGCTGTCGTCGCTCTCCGGCGGCTGGCTGCGTAAAGCCGCGCTGGGTCGGGCGCTGGTCAGCAATCCGCGCGTATTGTTACTGGATGAACCGACTAACCATCTGGATATCGAAACTATCGACTGGTTGGAAGGGTTTCTGAAAACCTTTAACGGAACGATTATTTTTATCTCTCACGATCGTTCGTTTATTCGCAATATGGCGACCCGCATTGTCGATCTCGATCGTGGCAAACTGGTCACCTATCCGGGAAATTACGATCAATACCTGCTGGAGAAAGAAGAAGCGCTGCGCGTAGAAGAGTTACAAAACGCGGAATTTGATCGCAAACTGGCGCAGGAAGAAGTCTGGATTCGCCAGGGGATCAAGGCGCGCCGCACCCGTAATGAAGGGCGCGTGCGGGCGTTAAAAGCGATGCGTCGTGAACGCAGCGAGCGCCGGGAAGTGATGGGCACGGCGAAGATGCAGGTCGAAGAGGCGACGCGCTCCGGTAAAATCGTTTTTGAGATGGAAAACGTCGATTACCAGGTAGAAGGAAAACAACTGGTAAAAGATTTCTCCGCTCAGGTACAGCGCGGTGACAAGATTGCGTTAATTGGCCCGAACGGCTGCGGTAAAACCACGCTACTGAAACTGATGCTGGGACAGCTTCAGGCTGACAGCGGGCGCATCCACGTAGGAACGAAGCTGGAAGTCGCCTACTTCGATCAGCATCGCGCCGAACTGGACCCGGAAAAAACCGTGATGGATAACCTGGCGGAAGGCAAGCAGGAGGTGATGGTAAACGGTAAGCCGCGCCATGTACTGGGCTATTTGCAGGACTTCCTGTTTCACCCCAAACGGGCGATGACGCCCGTCCGCGCGCTTTCCGGCGGCGAACGTAACCGTCTGCTGCTGGCGCGACTGTTCCTCAAGCCGAGCAATCTTTTAATTCTCGATGAACCAACGAACGATCTTGACGTCGAAACGCTGGAACTATTAGAAGAATTAATTGATGGCTATCAGGGCACGGTACTACTGGTCAGCCACGATCGGCAATTTGTCGATAATACCGTGACGGAATGCTGGATTTTCGAGGGCGGCGGCAAAATCGGACGTTATATCGGCGGCTACCATGATGCGCGTGCGCAGCAAGAGCAGCATCTGGCGACGAAACAGCCGATGGCGAAAAAAAATGAGGAAGTTATTGCCCCTAAAGCAGAAATTGTAAAACGTGGCAGTAGCAAACTAAGCTATAAACTGCAGCGCGAGCTGGAGCAGTTACCCGGTCAGCTTGAAGACCTGGAAGCGAAGCTGGAAGCGCTACAGGCGCAGGTTGCGGATGCGGCCTTTTTTAGCCAACCCCATGAGCAAACGCAAAAAATTCTGGCCGATTTAAGTCAGGCGGAGCAAGAACTTGAGCAAGCCTTCGAACGTTGGGAGTATCTTGAAGGCCTGAAAAACGGGGCATAACGAAAGGAGCGCCTATGTGTGAACATCACCATGCTGCGAAGCACATATTGTGCCCGCAATGTGACATGCTGGTGGCTTTACCCCGCCTCTCGCATGGGCAAAAAGCAGCATGTCCACGATGCGGCGCAACGTTAACGACCGAGTGGGACGCGCCCCGGCAGCGTCCTACCGCCTATGCGTTAGCGGCACTATTTATGTTGCTGCTTTCTAACCTTTTTCCCTTCGTGAATATGAATGTCGCGGGCGTCACCAGCGAAGTCACGCTTCTGGAAATCCCCGGCGTCATGTTTTCTGAAGATTACGCCAGCCTCGGCACGTTCTTTTTATTATTTGTCCAACTGGTGCCGGCATTTTGCCTGGTGACTATTCTATTACTTGTCAACCGCGCCAGTCTGCCGTTGTCGGTAAAAAAAACGCTGGCAAGGATCTTTTTCCTCCTCAAATCGTGGGGAATGGCGGAAATATTTCTCGCCGGGGTGTTGGTCAGTTTTGTTAAGCTGATGGCCTACGGCGATATCGGCATCGGCAGCAGCTTTATTCCCTGGTGCTTATTTTGTCTCGTTCAACTGCGGGCGTTCCAGTGTGTCGATCGCCGCTGGCTGTGGGATGATATCGCCCCGCAGCCTGCACTGGCGCAGCCGTTAACGCCGGGGATTACCGGTATCCGGCAGTCTTTGCGTTCTTGCGCCTGCTGTACGGCGATCCTGCCTGCGGAGAGTCTCGTCTGTCCGCGTTGCCATACGAAAGGCTATGTCCGGCGTAAAAACAGTTTGCAGTGGACGCTGGCGTTATTATTTACCTCGATCATGCTTTATCTGCCCGCCAATATTTTGCCGATTATGATTACCGACTTACTGGGCTCGAAAATGCCGTCGACCATTCTGGCTGGCGTGATTTTGCTGTGGAGCGAGGGGTCTTATCCGGTGGCGGCGGTTATCTTTCTCGCCAGTATTATGGTGCCGACGCTAAAAATGATCGCTATTGCCTGGCTTTGTTGGGATGCGAAAGGCCACGGTAAGCGCGACAGTGAACGGATGCATTTTATTTATGAAGTAGTGGAGTTTGTGGGGCGCTGGTCAATGATTGATGTCTTTGTCATTGCCGTACTCTCTGCGCTGGTGCGTATGGGAGGGTTAATGAATATTTATCCTGCGATGGGTGCGTTGATGTTTGCTTTAGTCGTCATAATGACAATGTTTTCTGCGATGACCTTTGATCCGCGTCTGTCGTGGGATCGTGAATACGAACCAGGCCATGAGGAGTCCTGATAGCATGGAACCTAAAAAAGGGGAAGCCAAAGTACAAAAGGTGAAAAATTGGTCGCCTGTCTGGATATTCCCGATTGTTACTGCGCTTATTGGAGCCTGGATTCTGTTTTATCACTACAGCCACCAGGGACCGGAAGTTACCTTAATTACCACCAATGCGGAAGGCATTGAAGGCGGAAAAACGACGATCAAAAGTCGCAGCGTGGATGTCGGCGTGGTTGAAAGCGCGACGCTGACTGACGATCTGACCCATGTACAAATCAAGGCGCGGCTTCATTCCGGTATGGAAAAGTTGCTGCATAAAGACTCGGTATTTTGGGTCGTAAAACCGCAGGTAGGGCGTGAAGGCATCAGCGGGCTTGGGACGTTGTTATCAGGCGCGTATATTGAACTACAACCAGGAAGTAAGGGCAGCCAGCCGGAAAGCTATCAGCTTCTTGACTCACCGCCGTTGGCGCCGCCCGATGCCAAAGGTATTCGTGTGATTCTGGGCAGCAAAAAGGCCGGTCAGCTCAGTCCTGGCGATCCCGTTCTGTTCCGGGGTTATCGGGTAGGATCCGTTGAAACCAGCTCTTTCGATCCGCAAAAACGGACAATGAGTTATCAGTTGTTCATTAAGGCGCCAAACGATCGATTGGTCACCAGTAATGTCCGATTCTGGAAAGATAGCGGTATCGCTGTGGATCTGACATCGGCGGGAATGCGCGTGGAAATGGGATCGTTGACGACGTTGTTTGGCGGCGGCGTGAGTTTTGATGTGCCGGAAGGACTTGAGCAGGGGCAACCCGTCGCCGAAAAAACGGCGTTTAATCTCTACGACGATCAAAAAAGTATTCAGGATTCGCTGTACACCGATCATATCGATTACCTGATGTTCTTTAAAGATTCGGTGCGCGGATTACAACCTGGCGCGCCGCTGGAGTTTCGCGGTATTCGTCTGGGGACGGTAAGCAAAGTGCCTTTCTTTGCGTCTAATATGCGTCAGGTGTTTAACGACGATTACCGTATTCCTGTGCTGGTGCGCATTGAACCGGAGCGTCTGAAAGCGCAACTGGGAGAAAATGCGGATGTTGGCGCGCATTTGACGGAACTGCTTAAGCGCGGTTTACGCGCTTCGCTTAAAACCGGTAACCTGGTGACCGGGGCGCTGTATGTCGATCTGGACTTTTATCCTAAGGAGCCGCCGATTACCGGGCTACGCGAATTTGATGGTTATGAAATTATTCCCACCGTCAGCAGCGGCCTGGCGCAAATTCAACAGCGACTGGTGGAAACGTTGGATAAGATCAACAACCTGCCGCTGAATCCGATGATTGAACAAGCGACCAATACGCTGTCTGAAAGCCAGCGTACTATGCGTCGGCTGCAAACCACGCTGGATAATATGAACAAGATTACCTCCAGTCAGTCGATGCAGCAGCTTCCGGCGGATATGCAAACGACGTTACGCGAACTTAACCGCAGTATGCAAGGCTTCCAGCCTGGATCGGCGGCGTATAACAAAATGGTGGCGGATATGCAGCGTCTCGATCAGGTGCTTCGTGAGTTACAACCGGTGTTGAAAACTCTGAACGAGAAGAGCAACGCGCTGGTATTTGAAGCGAAGGATAAAAAAGATCCTGAGCCTAAGAGGGCGAAACAATGAAAAAATGGCTAGTCGTGATAATGGCGTTCTGGCTGGCGTCATGTAGCTCCGGCGGAGAGAATAAAAGCTATTATCAGCTCCCGATAGCGCAAAGCGGTGTGCAAAGCACCGCAAGCCAGGGCAACCGTCTCTTATGGGTAGAGCAGGTTTCCGTACCTGACTATCTGGCAGGTAACGGCGTGGTGTATCAAACCAGTGATGTCCAGTATGTGATTGCCAATAACAATCTGTGGGCCAGCCCGCTGGATCAGCAATTGCGTAACACGCTGGTGGCGAATCTTAGCGCCCGGCTTCCTGGCTGGGTCGTCGCTTCCCAGCCGTTGGGAACCACCCAGGATACGTTGAACGTTACCGTAACCGGATTCCATGGACGTTACGATGGTAAGGTTATCGTCAGCGGGGAGTGGTTATTAAACCACAACGGACAACTGATTAAGCGGCCTTTCCATATCGAAGCCAGCCAGCAGAAAGATGGCTATGATGAGATGGTCAAAGTACTGGCAAGCGCATGGAGTCAGGAAGCAGCCGCTATCGCAGATGAGATAAAGCGCCTTCCCTGAGATAAAAGTAATGTAAATTTAACCGCTTCAGGTCGTGCGCCTGAGGCGGTTTTTTTATTTTTGACGCCGGAAAAATAGTTGTTATGGCTCACATTTTTTGTACAAATGATTTACCGTATAGCTCACAAATATGACATTGGTGTGAATTTTGCGCATTGACGGGCGATCCATTTAGAGGTATTCGTGTAGGGTGATTGCACATTTTGTAATCACTGTTTTCTTTTCCACCAGATACAAATATGAGGGAAACGAGGCATGAAGAGACAAAAACGAGATCGCCTGGAACGGGCACATCAACGTGGATATCAGGCCGGCATCGCCGGACGATCAAAAGAAATGTGTCCCTATCAGACGCTGAATCAACGGTCATACTGGTTGGGAGGTTGGCGACAAGCCATGGAGGACAGGGCGGTAATGGCCTGATTCTGTCTCTTTAGAAAAAGAAACCTCCGCACTGCGGAGGTTTCGCCTTTATTGGTTTTGCAAGCATGATACCGATAGCGCGGAATATCAATTCAACACTTAGAACGCGAAAGTATCCTGGAACAAACCGACTTTCAAATCGTGTGCGGTATAGATCAGACGACCATCCACCAGAACCTCACCGTCCGCCAGACCCATGATCAGGCGACGGTTTACGATACGTTTGAAATGAATGCGATAGGTGACTTTCCTGGCTGTCGGCAGAACCTGGCCGGTAAATTTCACTTCGCCCACGCCCAGAGCGCGGCCTTTGCCTTCGCCGCCCAACCAGCCCAGGTAGAATCCCACCAATTGCCACATAGCATCCAGACCCAGACAACCGGGCATCACCGGATCGCCGATAAAGTGGCATCCGAAGAACCATAGATCCGGATTGATATCCAGCTCGGCTTCGACATAGCCTTTGTCGAAATTGCCGCCCGTTTCGGTCATCTTAACGACGCGGTCCATCATCAGCATGTTCGGTGCAGGGAGTTGCGGCCCTTTAGCGCCAAACAGTTCACCACGACCAGAGGCAAGAAGGTCTTCTTTTGTATAGGATTCGCGTTTATCTACCATGTTTTATGTAAACCTTATTTTATTGAAGCACGCAGGATAGCTAACACGTGTACGCTGAACAAGTCCGATCAGTTCGGAATAAAAGCGTTCAGCCAACGTAATGGCCACGGGAAACGATGACGGCCTTCCTGTTGCGTCGCCTGCGCGATACGCTCCTGGATAGTCTGCATCAACGTCGTTTGACCTTCGCCATCCCACACCAGATTTAACAGTAGCGGTAAGGCGTCGGTCACGTCGTCTACCGCCCAGATAGTGAACTTCTCTTCTTTAACCGCTTGCAGCAGTTCAGATTTAAGACTGAGATGGCGGACATTGGCGGCAGGGATAATCACGCCCTGTTTACCGTTTAATTCCCGCTGCTCGCAGATGGCGAAGAAACCTTCAATTTTTTCGTTTAGCCCGCCCACCGGTTGTGCGCGACCAAACTGATCGACCGAGCCGGTAATCGCAATATTTTGATTCACTGGCACATTGGCCAGCGCGCTGATGAGCGCACATAATTCCGCCATTGAGGCGCTATCGCCATCCACTTCGCTGTAGGACTGCTCAAAGGTTAACGAGGCAGAGAAGGGAATTTGTTGCTCCAGCTGCAACTCCGACATCAGGAAGGCCTGCATAATCATCATTCCCTTAGCGTGGATATTCCCGCCAAGTTCGGCCTTGCGCTCAATATCGTTAAATTCGCCATCGCCAATATGCACAACACAGCTAATTCGCGACGGTTCGCCAAAGGCGCGCGGATGTCCGGGAAACTCAATGACGGAAAGCGCATTGATTTGTCCAACACGTTCGCCTTCGGTTTCAATCAGGATCTGCTCTTGCAGAATCTCATCCTGCATCCGCTCCGCCAGAAAGCCTTCTCGCCATTCGCGTCGGGCAAGCATCAGGCTGAGCGCTTCTGCGCCGCAGGTATCGCCTTCGCATAAAGGCGACGCCTCCTTAAACTGGCGGGCTATCCACAGTGGGCAAAGAGGCAGCGTATCCTGTTCGCCGGTATAGCGCACAGCCTCGCGTATCAGAACGGGCCAGGCGTCCGGAGCCGGAGGGGGCAAATTATCGCGTAAAGCGATACGCGTCACCCATTGACACCACAGGGTCATAGCTTCTGCGTCCGCTATCTGTAAATTGTCTTCAAATTCACTGTAGATAGCCTGTTCCGCGAGCTCCGGTTCCATCTCCTGAAAATCAGCCAGTGATTCACGTTCGCCAACCAGAATCACCTTCAGTTTGAGCGGCATTGATGGCACGGAGACCGGTAATGGACGCGACTCGTCAAAGGCCACCCAGTCAAAACGCTCGCGGCTAACGATGGCTTTCAGACGCATCCACAGTAACGGCTGCGCCAGAAGGGTTCGTAAGGAAATAATCAGCACGCCGCCGTTCGCCTGATGAACCAGTCCCGGCTGCAGGATAATGTCGCCGTTATACTGCCGCAGGCAACCAAAGAGCTGTTCGGCTTCGACCCAGTCCGCGCTGACGACTTGTGTGACGGTGGCAAAGTTGTCTTGCGCATTCTGCGCGGCGCGGTAATGAACAGTATGCCCGGAAACGTCATAATGTCCGCCGGTTAATTGTCCGGCATCGGTTTGCAGAGCGCGGACGGCATCTGAAAGTAAAGTGAGATACTCTTGCTCTTCAGGCGCTTTAGTCAGCATAAAAGAGGATGATGCCCACGGCTGTATAAGTTGCTCAAGCGCAAATTGCAGTCGTGGCTGAGTATCACTGAGTAAGGTGTCGTTTTCGTCAGTCGCGTGTGGCTGTGCAAATATCTCCTGATAGCTTTCGCTATCCGGAACCAGATCACGCCATGCAAGTTTCGTAATGGTCAAAGTTGAGGTTTTTTAGTCTGTTGTAAAAGGGGGGATTATAGCCTAACCCGTCACGCTGCACACGCGGAAAGCGAATGCAAAGTAATATGAAGACGTGTAACCATTCACAGGTTCGAGATTCTTTTCTTCAGATGGCTAAAAAACTGATATTCTGATAACAGTTACACGGTAACATTGGGATCACAATGAAATATCAACAACTTGAAAATCTTGAAAGCGGTTGGAAATGGAAATATCTGGTGAAAAAGCACCGCGAAGGGGAGCTGATCACCCGCTACGTGGAAGCCAGTGCTGCCCAGGAAGCCGTCAATTTGTTGTTGGCCCTCGAAAATGAACCGGTGCGGGTAAATGTCTGGATAGACAGGCATATGAATCCTGCCTTGCTTAATCGGATGAAACAAACCATTCGGGCAAGACGCAAACGACACTTCAATGCGGAACATCAGCATACGCGCAAAAAATCTATCGATTTAGAGTTTATGGTCTGGCAGCGTCTGGCGGGCCTTGCGCAGCGACGCGGTAAAACATTATCCGAAACGATAGTGCAACTGATAGAAGACGCGGAGCATAAAGAGAAATATGCCACGCAAATGACCACGTTAAAGCAGGATTTACAGGCGTTATTAGGCAAGAAGTAACGCTGAAAGGCGTTGTCACCCAGACCAGAGCAAAAAACCCCGCGACGCGGGGTTTTTTATCAGACGGAAACTTAAGCCTGCGGCTGAGTTACCACGTCTTTAACGCCTTTAACTTCGATCTCTACGCGACGATCCGGAGCCAGGCAATCGATCAGGGCAGCGCGAGGTTTCACGTTGTCACAGGTGTTGCCGGTAACCGGGTTAGATTCGCCCATACCACGTGCGGAGATTTTGTCAGACGGAATACCTTTGGAGATCAGGTAATCAACAACAGACTGAGCACGTTTCTCGGACAGACCCTGGTTGTAAGCGTCAGAACCGATACGGTCAGTGAAGCCCAGAACGACAACGGAACCGTCTTTCGGATCCAGGTTGCTCAGCTGGCTGTACAGCTGATCCAGAGCCTGCTGGCCTTCCGGCTTCAGGGTAGATTTGTTGAAGTTGAACAGTACGTCAGACTTCAGAGTGAAGTGCTTGGTCTGTACTTCCGGAGCCGGTGCCGGTGCCGGAGCTACTACCGGAGCAGCTTCTTGCTGGCCGAAACGGTAGGAAACACCTACGCTCAGCAGGCCGTTGTCCGGACGGGTGCCGATGGTGTTGGCATCACCGATGTTGTTAGTCCACTGGTATTCCAGACGGGTTGCGATTTCAGGGGTGATAGCATACTCGATACCGCCCGCGAATACCGGGGAAACGCCGGTGTCGTGGTCTTTAGTAGACGGGCCGCCAGGGACGTTAGACTTGGTGTCTGCACGCCATACCATACCACCCAGACGGGTATAAACGTCCAGATCGTCAGTGATTGGATAACCCAGTTTAGCGGTCAACTGAACGCCCTGAGCTTTATAAGCGCCATTGATGTTGTCGCCTTTGTACGGCATACGGCCTAACCAGTCGTAGCCCATTTCAAAGCCAACGTACGGGTTAACCTGGTAACCACCAAAAGCACCTGCGCCCAGTTGGTTTTCATGAGTCGGGCCATCATTGTTAATGAAGCCGGTGTCATGGTACTGAGACCAGCCCAGTTTAGCACCAGCGTACCAGGTGTTATCTTTCGGAGCGGCCTGCGCTACGGTAGCGAAACCAGCCAGTGCCACTGCAATCGCGATAGCTGTCTTTTTCATTTTTTGCGCCTCGTTATCATCCAAAATACGCCATGAATATCTCCAACGAGATAACACGGTTAAATCCTTCACCGGGGGATCTGCTCAATAGTTACTCTACCGATATCTACGGCTTATGCTGAGCACCCCTGGCGATGTAAAGTCTACAACGTAGTTGGAAACTTACAAGTGTGAACTCCGTCAGACATGTGAAAAAAACATGACGGATATACACATCATTTAACAGTTTCAGATGATAAATCGTACAGCAAAAATTGCGGAAACCGCTTCTGGCAAGCGTTCTCGCAAAAAAAACGTTAGCACTCAAAGGAGATACGTTCGCGTAAAAAAAAAGTCCAGGATAAATCCTAATTTTACTTAATGATACAAATTAGAGTGAATTTTTAGCCCGGAATGCTGTCTCCTGGGTAAAGCATGCGCACGTACAGGGCGCATGATAAACCCTACCGCATTACCTACCTTCGCTGCTTCAACCAGGCTGGAATGTTCTTCTTCTGTCAGTTCTTCAGTCATCCAACCAATTACCACGCTGTAATTTCCTGTACGCAAAGCGCGGATCATCGACTCCAGCGTATGACGAGGCGCAAGCTGGCTAATTTGCATCACTTTCGTTAATGGCAAACCTGAAGACTGTACCCATTCACGGCTGAGCTTTTGCTGCGGCGTGAGCCAGAGTTGCCAGCGTGATTGTTGGCCTAACTGACGGAGTAGAGGCAAAAGCAGGAGTTGCGCCATCATGGGCTGGTCTTCGTGGTAGACAACTTCACTGACCAGTCCTGCCGCGGCATTTTCCGTAGCGGTGCGCGCAGCGTTGTGGGTAGTGGTAGGAAATGACGAAGAACGATTTGCATAACCTGAAGTGTACATAATCAATCCAGCCCTGTGAGTTACTGTATATTCATACAGTACCCCTGTAGCGATGAAAGATCAACTCTATTTTCGGAAACTGTCTCGCAATTTTTATTCTTAGTGGCGTCAAAAATAAAAATCATCTTGCTCGCGGAGTATAAGTTGCCTATTTTCGTCATTAACGGATCCGTTACTGCAAATCATTCTTTTACTTTATGATTTAAAAGGAATTTTATGAGAGCACTCTCTTATGACAGGATCTATAAATCGCAAGAATATTTGGCCTCTCTGGGGACGATCCAATATCGATCCTTATTCGGTAGCTATAGTCTGACCGTGGAGGATACCGTCTTTGCGATGGTGGATAATGGCGAGCTTTATCTCCGCGCCTGTGAAGAAAGCGTACCCTACTGTGTGAAGCATCCTCCCGCCTGGCTCATGTTCATGAAATGTGGACGTCCCGTTATGCTCAACTATTACCGGGTGGATGAAAGCCTGTGGCGCGATCAGCAGCAGCTGGTCCGTTTATCGAAGTATTCTCTCGACGCGGCAATGAAGGAAAAACACAGCCGTATTTTACAGCACAGACTCAAAGATCTTCCCAATATGACCTTCCATCTGGAAACATTGCTCAATGAGTCAGGGATAAAGGACGAAAATATGTTACGCATACTGGGCGCGAAAATGTGCTGGCTAAGGTTGCGACAAAGCAATCCCTTGCTGACGGTGAAAGTTTTGTATGCCCTGGAAGGCGCAATTGTCGGCGTACATGAAGCGGCGCTCCCGGCGAGTCGTCGCCAGGAGCTTGCCGACTGGGCTCATTCGCTTACGGCTGGGTAATTAATGTAGAAGTCGGCGGTGAAATTTGCCGTTGCAAGCGTCCAATCTCGGGCAGTAAGGCAATGAGCAAACCAATTTGTTGAACAACCAGAGGTTCTTTGCTGTCCGGACGTGTTTCCAGCGACTGAACTCGCTGCTTTAAACCCTCCAGCGCCTGGTGTACGCGCTGTTCGTCTTCAGGTTGATGATGAAGCGCATCATCAACGTAGCAGACCGCGTCATCCAGAAGCCCCAACACGTCCGGATTACTGAGCTTTTCGCGGTGCGCGCCGAGGGCGGAGATATAGCTGGTAAAAGTGTGATTGAGGCAAAGCAGCCTGAACGCCGCCTCCCGGGTTTCAGCCGTGACGTCGGGTTCGCTCGACATATTAGAAACCACGGATGCCAGTTCTGCATCGCGGTTGTGCGCGTCGCGTCTGGCAATGCGATAGGCCAGGCGGTTATCCCGTCCCTGGTGATATTGCTCAAGGATCGCGTCAAGGTAGCGGCAATTAGCATCGGTGGCGCGCTGGAGTACCCGGGGAAGGTTGCGAAAGCGCCAGTCTGGCCAAATAAAGCTGACCGCAGCCCAGGCGATAGCGCAGCCAATTAACGTGTCGACGACGCGCGGTAATGCTACCTCGAAGCCTTCGCCCAGGAGGTTAAAGCAGAGTAATACCAGCAGGGTGATGAACATCGTCGCATGGGCATACTGCACATTACGGAATGCGAAGAAAAGCACGCCGGTAATCACCAGCAGAACTAACTGTCCTTCAAGCGAAGGAACAAACCATAAAATCGGCAGGCCGATAGCAACGCCTACCAACGTGCCGATAATCCTGAGCGCAAGGCGATGGCGGGTCGCGTTATAGTTAGGCTGGCAAACAAACAGGCTGGTGAGCAATATCCAGTACCCGTGGCGCATCCCGGTAATTTGGATGAGAGCATAACCGATGCACAATACCAGCGACATGCGTATCGCATGGCGAAAGAGAGCGGACTCCGGGGTAAAATTACGGCTCAGACGCAGCCAGATGTCGCTAAACCCGTGCAGGCTATCATCAGCCAACTGGTTTTCTGACTCATTGCGCGGCATTGCCTGGGCCTGCTCCGACTCGATCGTCGCCAGTTGCGCATCAATAGCGCGTAGGTTGGTTAATAAGAATCCAAGCGTATTCAGCAGCTCTAAAGAAGCGCCGCTGGCGCGCATACGTTCAAGCGCGGCGTCAATGTGGGTAAAGACGCGTTCAAAGCGCGGATCATGCTGGTACGGCGTACGCAGTAAGATACAGCGCGCCAACTGCGTACAGGCCTGCGCCTGCATCGACATCAGACGCTGAAAGCGGAACATAACGTCGCTATGGCGAAAATAATCGCGCAGCGTCTGGTATTGAATATGCGAAGAACTGGCGCGTTCATGAATATCTTGCGCCACAAAATAGTAATGGAGGGTGCGGCGCGTACCGCGTTGACCGCGATCGCCGCGCAGGCGAGTCAATAACGACACTTTCGTTTGGTTCAGCGTCGCCATTAACTGCCCGTTCGCTAACGCTAAATCATAGAGCGGCGCCTGGCTTTCATCTTCAATATCAGGATCAAACAGACGTGATTTCAGTTCCAGATAGTGCGCCAACTGTTCGTAACTGCGTGCCAGATTATCCTGCAACGGACGGATCGGAAATAGCAGATGCCCGGTTAGCGTCAGTAGGTTATACCATACTGCGCCTGCCAGCAGGAGCAGTGGTTGCTGATACCAGTGATCGTATAAAGAAGCGCCCAGCATCGTATAAATCGCAATGAGTAACGCGCCGAACGCGATGGTGGCATAGCGTTGCCCTAGTCCTCCCAACAGAATAAATCCGCTGGTGGATAACGTTAAGCCCAACGCAAATAGCCACGGCCAGGGAAAGAGCAGCTCAACAGAAGCAGACGCGATAAAAAAGCAAATTAAGGTAATGATTAAATTACGCAGGCGTCCGGCAAGGCGGTCGTCGAGATCGGTTAGCGCCGCGGCAACCATACCGAGCGTGAGCGGGATGGTCAGTTTGACGTCGCCCAGCCACCAGGGCAGGGCGGTGGTGCCGCACAGAGCGATAAAAATGCGGATGTAATACAGCCAGGTACTGTTCCAGGTATAACGGCGAATCAACGGACTTAACATAAAGGCTATTTGTCCCGATCATTCAAAACGGCGGCGCGCGTTAGCTTCTCGCGCGGCGCGAGCGGTTTCTACAGAGACGACGCGGCGACCGACAGGCCAAAGCGCAATCGCGGCAATTTTAAAGTTCGCAATACCGACAGGTATCCCGATGATAGTGACACACTGCGCGATACCGGAGGCAATGTGCATCAGGCATAGCCACCAGCCGAAAAAAAGTAACCAGAAAATATTCAGCAAGGTACCGCCAGTATTCATTAATACGCTTTTTGCTGCCGGATTAAGTTCGTCAACGTGAATGGCTTCATTACCGTAAGGGAACAGGGACAGTTTGGTTATCTCCCAGCAGGAGCGGGTCAACGGCAGGGTAAAAATAAGCACAATACTGACCAGCGTCGCCAGCAGCCAGGCCAGCGTAGTGGCAAAGCCGCCCAGTACAAAGTTTAAAATATTCAGAACGGTACGCATAAACCCTCAGTTCATTCCGGTTTTCTATCACTGCGGGCAATTGTAACGTTTTTTTAGACTGGAGCACGTTTTCTCTGGCGGTTACACTGATAAGCACATCTTTACGTCTGGATTCGCTGAGTCATGGAACTGAAAGCAACTTCTCTTGGAAAACGTCTGGCGCAACACCCGTATGATCGTGCCGTGATCCTCAACGCTGGGGTGAAAGTGTCTGGCGACAGGCATGAATATCTTATTCCATTCAATCAGTTATTGGCGATTCACTGTAAGCGTGGGCTGGTATGGGGCGAGCTGGAGTTTGTCCTCCCCGAGGATAAAGTCGTGCGTTTGCACGGTACCGAGTGGTCGGAAACCCAGCAATTCCATCGCTATCTGGACGCGCACTGGCGTCGCTGGAGCCAGGAGATGAGTGATGTTGCCGCGCAGGCATTACAGGAGCAATGGGCGCGTATTAGTGAGCGAACGGGCGAAAACCAATGGCTTACCCGTGAACGCGTTCGGGGGCTGGAACACGAAATTCGCCAGACGTTTGCCGCCTTGCCGCTGCCGGTCTCACGTCTGGAGGAGTTTGCTCACTGTCGCGAGATATGGCGTAAGTGTCTGGCCTGGTTACAGGATAGCGAGGGAAGTCGGCAGCAGCATAATCAGGCGTATGCTGATGCCATGCTGGAAGCGCATGCCGACTTTTTTACGCAGATAGAATCTTCTCCGCTTAATCCTTCCCAGGCCAGGGCGGTGGTTAACGGCGAATCATCGTTACTGGTACTGGCGGGCGCGGGAAGCGGTAAGACCTCGGTGCTGGTGGCGCGCGCGGGTTGGCTGTTGGCGCGCGGACAAGCAGATGCGGGGCAAATTCTTTTACTGGCGTTTGGTCGCAAGGCGGCAGAGGAGATGGATGAGCGTATCCGCGAGCGCTTACATACGGAAGAGATTACTGCCCGTACGTTCCATTCGCTGGCGCTGTATATTATTCAGCAAGGCAGTAAAAAAGCGCCGGTTGTCAGTAAGCTGGAAAGTGACGCCACCGCGCGGCATCAGCTATTTCTGCGCACCTGGCGTCAGCAGTGTAGCGAGAAAAAAGCGCAGGCCAAAGGCTGGCGTCAGTGGCTGGAAGAGGAGATGCAGTGGGCGGTGCCGGAAGGTAATTTCTGGGACGATGAGACATTGCAGCGGCGTCTGGCCCCTCGCCTGGATCGTTGGGTCAGTTTGATGCGTATGCACGGCGGCGCGCAGGCAGAAATGATCGCTGGCGCGCCAGAGGAGTGCCGCGAGCTGTTTGGCAAACGCATTAAGTTGATGGCGCCGCTGCTGAAGGCCTGGAAAAGCGCATTGAAAGCGGAAAATGCCGTTGATTTCTCCGGGCTGATCCATCAGGCAATGGTGATCCTCGAAAAAGGGCGTTTTATTAGCCCGTGGAAGCATATTCTGGTCGATGAATTTCAGGATATTTCCCCGCAACGGGCGGCGCTGTTAGAGGCGCTACGCAAGCAGAATAGCCAGACTACGCTGTTTGCCGTTGGCGATGACTGGCAGGCGATTTACCGTTTTAGCGGGGCGCAGCTCTCCTTAACGACGGCGTTTCATCAGACGTTCGGCGAGGGCGAGCATTGCCACCTGGACACCACGTACCGTTTTAACAGTCGGATTGGCGATATTGCCAATCGCTTTATACAGCAGAATCCGCACCAGCTTAAAAAACCGTTAAATAGTCTGACCCCAGGCGATAAAAAAGCGGTGACGTTATTGGATGAAAGCCAGTTGGACGCGTTACTGGATAAATTATCCGGCTATGCGAAGGAGGATGAACGTATCCTGGTGCTGGCGCGCTATCACCATCTGAAACCCGCGAGTCTACAAAAAGCGGCGACTCGCTGGCCGAAGTTACAGATAGACTTCATGACTATCCATGCCAGCAAAGGCCAACAGGCCGATTACGTGATTCTTGTCGGATTGCAGGAGGGTAACGACGGTTTCCCCGCCCCGGCGCGAGAATCCATTATGGAAAGTGCGCTTCTTCCTCAGGTTGAGGATTTTCCGGACGCTGAAGAGCGGCGTTTGTTATATGTGGCGTTGACGCGCGCGCGTGCGCGGGTCTGGCTGCTTTTCAATAAAGATAATCCCTCGCGCTTTGTGGAGGCGCTTAAACAGCTGGATGTGCCAGTGGCGAGGAAGCCCTAAAGCGCGGGCGGTACAGCATCCCGCCCGCGTAGCGGTTATTTCAGGCGCTCGGCCAGATAACGCGCATAATCCGGAATAAGAATATCTACAGCGTCATTAAAATGCGGGGACTGGATGATAAAGTCCGCCGTTGAGACGTTAGTGGCGACAGGGATATTCCATACGGTGGCCAGACGCAGTAGCGCTTTGACATCGGGGTCGTGCGGTACCGCGTTAAGCGGGTCCCAGAAGAAAATCAACACGTCGATTTTCCCTTCTGAAATGAGTGCGCCAACCTGCTGGTCGCCGCCCATCGGGCCGCTCAGCATCGCATTAACGTCCATACCGGTTGCGCGCTGGATCAGATTCCCCGTCGTGCCGGTTGCATAAAGAACGTGTTTTTCCAGCAACGGCTGATGGCGTTCCACCCAGTTCATTAACATCTGTTTGCAGTGGTCGTGAGCAACCAACGCGATATGTTTGCGCGTCGGCAAGGTGCGAGTCGTCAGTTCCATAATTCGATTCCGTAGTTAACCTGTCTACAGATTACTGGAAGCGCTTGATGCTGCAAGAGAAAGAGAAAAAAATTGCGCGCTGGGACAACTCATATCAAGAGGGCGGCTGTTTTTCCGCCCATTGCAGAAAATGATGGCGTGTCTGCGGGTCGGCCAGTCGGAACCAATATTTCAGCCGCTGTTCTGTCAGAGTTTGTGATTGCGGCGGTACGGTATCAAGCTCTGAGACGTCGGAAAGTAATGTGCTGTCGTCTGCCATCATCGTGGCGAACTGAGGAAGCGAGGCGCGTTTCGCCGATTTATTATAACGCTCGGTCTCTATTTCATAATCGACCACTTTAGCCGTAGAAGTAATGGCCAGAATATCGAGTTTTACCGGAATGGGCATGGCGTCGCCGTCCAAAAGCGCCAGACGCGGCGCCGCGTTAAAATGCGAGGCTTCGCGCTCGTTTTCCAGCCGCGGGAGCTGGAAATTGACCTGACTTATCAGTTGGGTATCGAAACTTATCACCAGCGGCGGAGAAATATAAAGCCGCTCTTCATTACCGGGCAGGCGGATGGTTTTTTCCACCCGGAAAACGAGTTGATGCGGCCCGTTTTCCAGTTCAATGCTCTCTGCGCCGCGTAATAAAGAGCTGGACACCTTTTTGCCGTCCAGCACCAGCAGATCAACCTCATTAGACAAACGGAGCGTTGTGGCAAAAACAGTCACCGGCAAACAGAGAGCAAGGAAGGTGGTTAGCGCGCCGGTTTTCATAAGGTTCTCCTGTCCAAAGGCCGTCTGGCTAATAATGTATCGAAATTTTTCTTAGATCATGTTTACTAACATATAGACATATTTTGGCGTTTTGCTCTCATACATCGGTATGGGATGAATGGTTGCTATGTCAGGTTTGTCGTACACTTTGCAAAACAGCCAGGAGAAAGATGATGAAAGAGACCGATATTGCTGATGTTTTGACGTCCACTCGCACTATCGCGCTGGTAGGTGCGAGCGATAAACCCGATCGTCCAAGTTATCGGGTAATGAAATACCTGCTTGAACAGGGCTACCATGTGATTCCGGTTGCGCCAAAAGTCGCGGGTAAGACATTGCTGGGGCAACAGGGGTATGCCACGCTGGCGGACATTCCCGAAAAAGTCGATATGGTGGATGTTTTTCGCAACTCTGAAGCTGCATGGGGCGTCGCGCAGGAAGCTATCGCCATCGGCGCAAAAACGCTATGGCTACAGCTTGGCGTGATCAACGAACAGGCGGCGGTGCTGGCGCGGGATGCAGGCATGACCGTGGTGATGGATCGCTGCCCGGCGATTGAGATCCCTCGCCTGGGGCTGGCGAAATAAAAGTTTAAATGGCCGGATATCGCTTTCCGGCCTTTTAAATACAATCAGTTACGTAGTCGCGGCGCCTGAAGCTGCTTGCGAATGGTACGCGCCAGTTCATCCATCGATGGCTGTTCTGGATGCTCGTCCCGCATTTCGCTTCGCAACTGGGCCTCGGCCAGATAAGTATGCACTGGCTGACCATCATCATCTTCCATTACCACGTGGTACCACGGAGCGGCGCGAAGTTCGTCGTTAACCGCCAGTTCATCAGGCGACGGCTCATCAAGCGAATATTCCGGGTCGATATCGACGACCACTCCGAGGTAACCTAACAGGGAATGGCGGACCTGTTGGCCGATACCGAATTTGCTGGCTATCATAGTCACCTCCCGGGAAATAGATACCCTTTATATGAGGATACTATTCCACTTTTCAAGTTACATGACGCGACAGGCAAACCCTTTCAGATACAGCCCTTCCGGGTAGGTGGCGATCACCGGGTGATCGGCGGCCTGACGGAACTGCTCTATAAATTGTACATCACGACCGGCATCTATTGCGGCATCGGCAATGATTTTCTGAAATAAATCGCTGGTCATCAGTCCGGAGCAAGAGAATGTCAGCAGTATGCCGCCCGGATTGAGCAGTTGAATCGCTAACATGTTAATGTCTTTATAGCCCCGGCAGGCGCCCATTAACTGGCTTTTATTTTCAACGAATTTGGGCGGGTCCATGATGATGACGTCGAATTTTTCGCCGTGTTCACGGTAAGCGCGCAGCAACTTAAACACGTCGTCGCGCACGAATTCGGCTTTGCTCAAGTCCAGTTGGTTCAGTTCAACGTTTTGCCTGGCGATATCCAGCGCATCCTGTGAGGTATCCACGCTGACAACCTGGCGACAACCGCCCATTAACGCCGACACGGCAAAACCGCCGGTATAAGAGAAGCAGTTCAGTACCCGCTGATTTTCCACGTAGCGGCGCGTCGCCAGACGACTGTCGCGCTGATCAAGATAATAACCGGTTTTGTGGCCGCCCTGGATATCGACCAGCAATTTCATACCGTGTTCTTCAATTGGCAAAAGCGCAGGCGGCAGTTCGCCAGTGACCGGACCTTGCGTCAGCGCCATCCCTTCTTTTTTCCGCACGGCGACGTCGCTGCGATCGTAAATAGCGCAATCCGGATAGCATGTTTGCAGCGCGCTAATTAATGCGGCGCGTTGATATTCGGCCCCGGCGCTGAGCAGTTGCAGCACCAAAAAATGACCAAAACGATCGATAGTGACGCCAGGCAGGCCATCGGACTCACCGGCGATCAGACGATAGCTATCCAGGCCGTCTTTTTTCGCCAGCCAGTCGCGCCACTGCTGCGCCTGGCGCAGGCGGCGGGTGAAAAACGCAATATCAATGGATTCTGCTTTATCAAATGTCCAGACGCGCGCGCGGATCTGGGAGGCTGGTGACCAGGCGCCGCGTGCTAACCACTTTCCCTGATGGTCGACGATATCGATAGTTTCACCGAGGTTGGCTTTGCCTTCCAGACGGGATACGGCGCCGGAAAAGACCCATGGGTGGCGGCGGAGTAAAGATTTTTCTCGCCCTTTGCTGAGGACTAAACGGGGATATTGCGGAAATGTAGATTTAGTCATGCGGAGTAACCTCTCACAAACAGTGACGCGGGCCGGATGATAGTTCCAGCCTGGGACCGTGAAAACGAAATGGCGCGTAGGGTAGCACAGATGAGAGGGGCAATCACCAGCGTATGGCGGTGAGCGTTTCTGCACAAAATAGAATCGTAAAGGCACAGTTTCTTCAGCGGACGCTTTTTATAGTGTTATTTCTTTACATGAAGAAGGAAATACAATGAAAACAGTCTTCTCTTTGACCGCAGCCGCAATGATGGCATTGAGTGGCGGCGTATCTGCCGCGTCGGCGTTTAGCCTCAGTAGCGCGGATATTCCGGCGGATTTTCGTTTAACGCAACAGCACGTCTTTAAAGGATTTGGTTGTAGCGGAGAAAATATTTCGCCGCAGCTGAGCTGGCGCAATCCGCCTGCCGGAACCAAAAGCTACGCTATTACCGTCTTCGATCCTGATGCGCCCACCGGAAGCGGCTGGTGGCACTGGACGATGGTGAATATTCCTGCGCAGATTCACGACCTGCCCACGGGGGCTGATAAAAAAACGTTACCCGCCGGAGTGGTGCAGGGACGTAATGATTTCGGTTATGCTGGCTTTGGCGGCGCCTGTCCGCCGCCGGGCGATAAGCCTCATCGCTATCAGTTTACTGTGTGGGCGCTGAATACGGCAACACTGCCGCTCGACAGTGAGTCAAGTGGCGCGTTGGTAGGGTTTATGCTTAACGCGCATGTGATTGCGAAAGCAAAATTCACGGCCACATACGGAAGATAAAACAGAGGACGGCACGGTGCAGGAGATGCATATTCGACATCAGGATCTTACGACGGCAGAGGTGCGTTCCAGTCATCTGCACCGTTTGCATCGTGTTACGCTTTTTTCCGCCGCTATCTGCCATATTACGCAGGGCAGTAAAGCCATCATTCAGGATGATAGCCGCCTTGTCGCCGGGCCGGGCGAGTTGATTATTATTCCGGTGAACACGCCGCTGGAGATTATTAATCAGCCTGCGCAGAACGGTTTTCGCTCCGACCTGTTGTTACTTTCACCGGAGATTATTGCTCGCTTTAAAACGATGTACGTTCAGGATTATCCACCGGCAAACCTGACATCGCTGTGTACCCCGATGAGCCGTAGCCTGACATTTATGTGGGAGAACGTGTTGGATGCTGTGCGCCAGGGCTTACCTGCCGTGCTACAGGAACATCAGGCGATGGGGTTACTGTTAGCGCTTTTGCATGATGGCGCGGCGGGACCGCTGCTTATTGAACGGCGTTACACCCTCACGGAGCAGGTGCGGCAACTGATTATGCTCTCACCTGCTAAGCTATGGACAGCCCAGGAGATAGCCCGCCGTCTTGCTATGGGAACATCGACGCTGCGTCGGCGTTTGCAGCGCGAATCGCAGAGTTATCGGCAAATTATTGAAGAGGTACGCATGTCCTGCGCGCTTTCTCAACTGCAATCGACGACGCTGCCGATCGGCGAAATAGCGCTACGGTGCGGCTACCTGTCGGGGTCGCGATTTACGGCCAGATTCCGCCAACATTATGGGTGTCTGCCTAGTCAGGTACGTTAAGTATGTCCTGTATGCGTCTTCACCGTTGATTATGAAAGGAGAACCATCATGTCGAACGTCTGCATTATCGCCTGGGTTTATGGTCGCGTTCAGGGCGTCGGATTTCGTTATACCACGCAGCATGAGGCGCAGCGACTGGGGTTAACCGGCTATGCGAAGAATATGGATGACGGAAGCGTAGAAGTGGTGGCCTGTGGCGACGCGGCGCAGGTGGAAAAGCTCATCAAGTGGCTGAAAGAAGGCGGACCGCGCTCTGCTCGTGTGGACAAAATCCTCACTGAACCGCACAGCCCTCGCGAGACGTTAACAGGCTTTAGTATTCGGTATTAAATACATTTTACCGGCTTGGGCAGACCGGCGATTTTGGTCGCTTGCTTTGCCGGGCCTTTCGGGAACAGACGATACAGATAGCGGCTATTGCCTTTTTCTTCGCCGAACTTATTCGCCATCGCTTTTACCAGCATTCGGATGGCGGGAGAGGTATTAAACTCCAGGTAAAATTCGCGCACGAAGCGCACGACTTCCCAGTGTTCCGCAGAGAGCTCAATGCCTTCATTGGCGGCGATAGCGACTGCCAACGCTTCACTCCACTGCGTCGTCTCTTTCAGATAGCCTTCGCTATCAGTACTGATTTCTTTACCTTCAAAGATCAACATAACGTTTCACTGCGTAATCAACACGGACGGCAGTGTAGCAAAAAATAAAGCCCTGCATAAGCAGGGCTGGAAGAGGGGAATGTCGATTAGTCGCGGCTGGCGAAGCCCAGAATGCTGAGCAGGCTGACAAAGATGTTGTACAGCGAAACGTACAGGCTGACGGTCGCACGAATATAGTTGGTTTCACCGCCGTGAATGATGTTACTGGTTTCATACAGGATAGCGCCCGAGGAAATCAGGATAAACACCGCGCTAATCGCCAGGTGCAATGCAGGCAGTTGCAGGAAAATATTCGCCACCATACCAATCAGCACGACAACGATCCCGGCCATTAACATACCGCCCAGGAAAGACATATCCTTACGGGTGGTCAAAACGTAAGCGGAGCAGCAGAAAAATACTAACGCGGTACCACCCAGCGCCAGGCCAATCACATCGCCCATGCCTGCTGACAGATAGGCGTTAAGAATCGGGCCCAGGATATACCCGAGGAAGCCGGTAAACGCAAAAGCAGACAGGATACCGACCGGCTTATTGGCGGTTTTATAGGTCAGGAACATCAGCCCATACATACCGACCAGCGTCAGAATCAGGCCGGGGGAGGGCAGCATCAGTACCGTACTGGCTGTCGCGGTAATTGCGGAGAAAGCCAGCGTCAGGCTCAACAGAAAATAGGTGTTGCGCAGTACTTTGTGCGTACTCAGTAGCGAGCTACGATCACGCGATGATGTAATGATACGATCCATTAGTCACTCTCTTATGACAGATGTAATTAATAAAGGAGAATAATAAAAACAGTCACTGTCACCCAGTGGTTTTACCCATCTTTACGCATTCGTTTACGTTTAGTTTCCTTTAGAGATTTCAGGTGATTACCGTCGTTAAAACGGTCTGCTCATGCCTGGCGCTACGCCATAAAACAGGCGGCAGCGCCAACCACGCGTTACCGATAAAAAAATCGCTAATCACAGCGGTGAAACAGTGGAGGCGATCAATACGTATTCAGCCAGTTTTGTGTTGAAGAAATGGTCAATGTGCCGCTATTTCAGGCAATTAACGAAATTTTGCCTGTTTTTCACGCAAACGAACACATTCGGTCTTTACATGACGCACCGGGATGTTTATAGTGCGCCTCATTCCGGAAGTGTGGCCGAGCGGTTGAAGGCACCGGTCTTGAAAACCGGCGACCCGAAAGGGTTCCAGAGTTCGAATCTCTGCGCTTCCGCCAGATTAAACAAGGGGTTACCGAAAGGTAGCCCCTTTGTTTTTTTAGGCGCTATAGAATATAGTTAGAAAATACTGTTAGAATATTTCCCGAAAAAACGGACTACGCGAGTCTTTAGTTTCTTTTCGTTTCCCGATGTGTCTATTTATTGAAGATGTAGGCCATTCTGGGAGGTGAAGGATGCCCCATCTCTTTCAGAATAATGTTGGTATATTCGACAACAGGGCCTCTTGGATGATTTTCTTCTTTATCCTGAAGATGGGTCAGTGCATGTACAACTTCATGAATAAATGAACGTTTTGTGTCAAAAAGTTGTGGTCCTTCGTTACTTTCATAATGTTCGGTATATGAATCATCAGAATCGTCCAGATTGAGACAAATAACTTTCCTGCCTTCTGAAAGTTTGAAGTGTTCCTGAGCCACGGTAGTTTCAAAGGCTTCGCCTGCCCCCAGTAGCCAGCGCTGCTCCACATCATGTAGTTCTTTTTCATATGCGTAATTCATCAGTCTGCGGAATGTTTCGCTTTGGGTATACGCATTTTGAAGTACGGAGGATAGTTCATCGTAGCATTCGTCATAAGTGTCGTCATCAATTTCTGTATCAGGGTCTATTCCACCCGCGCCTGAGATAAGGTACTCCACCACACACTCTGGCTCCAGACGGAATTCACTGTTTATGGCAAGGCTGTCATGAGCAAGGCGTAGCCGTGAGGGGTTTGGTGCATGTTCGGGAATATCGGGGAAAACAGGTGTATCTGCGGTATTTAATCCATATGTGGATACTCCGCTTTGAGGTATTAATCTGTAGGTGACCGGAAGCATAACTTCTTATTTCCTGACTACAATTATGAATTATTTAAATTAAACAATAATAGTGTTTTTAGTTAATGTGCCACATACAGATAACGCTATGATTCAGACAAAGCCAACAAGTAATACGCTGAAAATGTTATTTATAATGAAACTTAGGGGCGGGGTTTATTTAATAAAACAAGGGGGCCTCTGTTTGAATACTTCTTGTTTATAAAATCCCTTTATCTCGACTAAAATATCGGATGGGGGAAAAGAGTTCTATCATTGTAATCCGGGAGTGGAGTAGGGGTATGTTGACTACCTGTCAGATCGGCTCCTGTTAATGCTTTCGCTAAAGTTAGAGCTATCTTATCTAATTTCGCACCATTTAGTTTGGTGTCAGTTAAGTCTGAGCCGAATAGAATTGCAGCGGTTAAGTTTACACCGGACATGTTAGCGCAAGTCAGGTCTGCGTGAGTCAGGTTTGCTTTAGTCATGTTTGAACCCATTAGATTTACAGCGTGTAGATTTGCACAACACAAATTTGCACCGACTAAATTTACATTAGATAGATTTGTTTCACGGAAATCTGCATCAGAAGCATCTATGTCTGACAAATCTTCCCCTGGAAATCTTTATGAGCCAGGTTTACTCCGCGCAGGTTCAGAAAACCATCCTCGGTTATAAGTGAATCAGGCTGTTGTATATTATGTTTACTCATCAGTTTTAACATTCGACATACATTCCAAAATCTCTCACTATCAACTTTATCCGTTATAGTTTTTCCATTTTTGTTCACTTCAATAATGACCATGGGATCCGTATTTTCGGATGCTGCTCCACATGACAGACATATAGTACACCCGTTGACATCCTCCAGAAATATTTTATTACCATCGAAGAAAGCATTTTTATTTACATATAATAATGATGTGGTCAGTTTTCCAATTACCTCCCGAAAGCATCTTTCATTGCTTCTTCTTACTCCACCACAGGTAAAAAAATTGACAAACCATTCCAGTATACCGCGTGGTGAAGTTGCACTTTTCATTGCTTCTTTCGTACCGGTACCGGCCGCATGCAAATATCTTAATATATTTTCTGGGGACGCGTTAGTTATTGGCATTTTGATTCCTTCTTATGGAAGTGAGCCGACTCCTTATAGGTGTGAGTCAAGTCACATTTATACAAGGAATAATAAAAAAAGATATAAGGTGATTTTTGTATTTAGAGCTTTGGTTGAGTATGAGTAGGTGTCTGGCATCTGACAAGAGGCGATGATATCTGCCATAACGGTGAAGCAGAAGTAATATCACCCGTGAATAATAAGATTATCCTTGCTATTGACTTCCTTCATTTCCAGCATAGCTTACGCTTCATCATCATTGAATAAACAATTAAGTTTGTTGAGCGAAAATTTACTTAAAGAAAAAATAATAAGCACTAATATTTTTTGCAGTATTTCAACTTATACCAGAATAAATGCGCGTAGATGGCGTAAAAACCTGATGAGCAGGAATACTTACACACTAAAAATACTCCCGCAAACAGAGCAAAATGAGAGAGATGAACGTTTGCCCCTTACATTTCCACCAAAGATTCTGGTCTTGTCTCTTGTAAAGGGCATACGTATTGCGTTTTATCTCATTAAGAAAGTATGTTGACGTATTAAATTATGCATAATGCTCTTTCAATTGTTTCACGTTTGAAATGAATAATTCAAAACCAGTGAGCGCCTCTTCTTCGGTACTGGTTTGCGGCAAGCGATAAAGCGCCACTAAAGCAGTATTGTCTGCGTCAGCGCCGATAGTGACGGCGCTGGCATAGTTAAGACGTAAAAAATGCTGCAAAGTCAGGATGTCGTCAGGCAATGGCATAAAGGGACAGCACATTTCCAGTGTATGATCGGATTCATTAAAATAAACCTGTATCCCATCATCAATGATAAGCAGTGGCTCATCTTCTGGTGCATCCAGGCCTAACGCGGCATATAAACGATTTAATAGACTTTCCATATAGTTACCTCAAGACTCAAGATGTGATTAATGAAGAAATGCCTTTTACTGACTGCCAAATATTTTCATCCCCAACTCGTTTTTGATAGGAAAGATTGAGCACCTCTGGCGATAAATTTTTCATTACTTTGTTTCCCGCCCCGCCCGTATTTTGTTTCTGAATCTCCAGGTTACCGCTATTCAGTAATACTTTTTGGAAAATTTTCTGTCCACCGCTATCCGGAAGACTACCAGGCGCACTTAACATATGGGTCTGATGTAAGGAAATGATCTCTCGCTTGATTTCTGAATCCATCATCCCTGTACGATCTTTGCCGCTTTTACAATTCCAGGCGGGTACCGCGTCAATTTCATGGGCTAACATGGCAAGGCGTTGTGCGAGTTTATAGGGTTCGCCGCCATCTTTATGATGTTGGTTATTTTTCCATATATCCTTAATCTGGCGCGCTAATGTATTGACGACCTCATAATTATCCGGGTATTGCGCCAGCCATTCGCCAACCCAGCCACCTGGTCTGGCTTCAGGGCGTAAATCATTGCCTAATAACTGATGTAGCGCCTCGGCATTATAGCTATCCGATGCCTTAAGGCCAAAGCCGAGCTTGAGCGCCAGCTCATTAACACCCACATTAAATGCGGCGACGTCCGGTTTTATTTTTACCGTCTGTAGATCGCCATCTTTATTGCGGATTTTTAAATGAATCATTTTTCCCGGCTGGGTCAACGATTGCCATGCGCGCATTTGGTCCTCGACCATCGTTCCCTCTTTGCCGAAAATATTCGACGCGGTGAGTAACCCGACGGATACCAGTTTCAGGCTTACCGCCTCGCCCGCGAAGGCTTTGTTAAGCAACTCAGGTTTACTAAAAAGTGCCGCAGTTAATACTTCTTTGGCTTTGTTTTCAGCGCCGACGTGACGCAGAAGCGGATCTTTTTCATGATAGGGGGAAAGCACGCCATGACGTATCCCGCAAAAAAGCGTTTTATCTTTACCGTCCTCATGCACACTCACCGTGGACATCCACAAATTATTGGCGTGATGAATATTCTTGGTATCCCAACTGCATACGCCCTTTCCCTCATAAGCACTGGGAAAGATATCTTTTGCGCCGATTTTCATCTCTGCTGCAGGGAGCTGCGTGTTGGTATAGTGATGCCCGTTATGCGTGAGTGTATTTTTTATGGTTTGCCAGGGCTGGTTATTAAGCTGCTTGACCTGAGCATCTCTAAACGCTACTGCCGCAAAGCGATGAGCTTCTTTTGCAGGTAAGCCATCCTGCTGCTGAGTGCGTGCTGCAATAAGTTCGATAAGATTTTTCTTCAATGCTTTTGCCGCGGCTTCTTCTTGTTTTGTTGCTGGCCGGTCCGCTTTAACTTTGGCTAACTCCATTTGGTTTGCCATTGACGTTAGAACCGGGTCTTGTTTACCCAGAACGGTTGCCGCGATGGTAAGAAGATCGCGCTGTAAGTTATAGAGGTTATGCAGCGAGTGGTTAGACGTCTTCTGATGCTGTAGATAATTCCCCCATGTCGCGCCGGGTTCTCGCAGGACAATAATTTCCGGGCGAGCGTCGGGCGCTTTAGCCGGCGCTTTGCCCTGGCCTGAGAGAATCTGCATTCCGTTGTATAAGGTTTTTTGTAGGCTTTTAAAAGCCTCCTGGGTTTTTAGTGAAGCTGAGTGATAGAAGCTCTGTATTTGCATAGCGTTTTTAATATTCCTGAATAGGGGAGTGGGAACATTCAACAGGGTTAACAACCCTTTAAAAGGATGTGACTTTTATGCACCAGGAACTTTAAAAAAATGTCCTTTTTAATGAGGAAACGCTTCTGATCAGGCGGGGAGGTATCCTGACGTCCATACGTAGTGGCGATCATGGGGGAGATCGGTACATCAAATGTTCATAAAATCTACAAACTTCACAATTTATGGCACAACTTTTATTGAAAACCCACCTTCTTGACTCAGATCAAATTCACCGATTTACTCCTGCGTAAAGTAATGGCGTTACATCAAATGTTATACAGGTGTGTGTATGCCAGCAAAGCCCCGGACAAGTAAGACCGTGACGAAGAATATTCGTTTTTCCTATTCCATGCTTGAACAGATAGAATTCGCGTTGAAATCTGAAAAGACGCGGAATTTTTCAGCATGGGTAAAAGAGGCCTGTCGGGAAAAGTTATGTAACACGGGACATAAGCTGTAGTTATCGTCTTATGTAAGAGGGGGCGGCCATTTTGAAAAGAACAACGTGCTTATATACCTCCTGGGTTTTTGCCGCTTTTGTCTCTCTGCTGATATTTGCCTGGAGTGTCATAAACTATCCTCTCTATGAATCCATAATAATTATTGTCTTTTATATCTGGCTAATTCTGGTACCGCTTTATCTTATTGTGTATGAGTGGCTAATAGATTGTCATTAAATTTATGGTTGCGTACTTGAAAAGTGATATTTCATATCTGTACGGTAAGTCATTGTCGTAATAATATTATTGGTCAGGCGACGGGCGAGCGTCTGCGCATTTTGCATCGTTTTATCTTCAAAATTTTGCAGTAAGCGTTGCGCTTCTTTCGGATGCGACGCATATAATCTCAGATAGCTCTGCTCCATCTTATACTGCTGCTTAGCTGTTTGCTGTTCAAATGTTTTCCAGGCGTGTTGCACATCTGGCGCAAACGCATTGTAGTCCTGCATAACCAGCGTTTGCAGCGTGCGGAATGTCCAGTAGGTAGAGTCGTTGCTCGCCCGATCGGTTCCTTTATCATCTCCGGGTTGATAATGACGCATCCCCTGATAATAGGGGAGATAGACGCTAAGAGATGGCATTCCATAGGCGATGTATTCTACGTTGCCGATAGCCTGCGGTAATTTCGGTCTGACCTGTAAAATATGTGACTCCTGGGTACGAAAAACGGATATAGGTCGCCATGGTTCTTGTGGATTATGACTGGCATAAGGGTCGTGCGACGTTCCCTGATAGTGATTTTGTAACGCGTTTTTTACTGCCGCCACGCTAATTTTTGTTATTGGCGTTAAAAAAACAGGAAATGTTTCCCCTTCGCTAACGGCCGTATCCAGATGCGGATTAAACTGGTGTTGTAGCGTCCAGACGCGCGGATAATTATAGGTGGTATCGTTTTTGTTATCCTGCGAATAGGCTTGATGGAAGTCGAATTCGCCGCGGGCCGGATCATATAATCCCTGCTTTTTCGCAAAGCTTACTAACGTTGGTGACGCCATATAATTCGCGTTATCATTCGGATCGTAATGGCGTAAACGTCCCTGATTGGCGGAAACGAAATAGCTATCTGCCGGAAGTCGTACTGCCAGCCATTGATGACCGCTTCCCGTCTCCAGATACCATATCTCTTTGCTATCAATAAACGCGACGCCGAAACCTTCGCCCGCGCCTTTTTGTTCAATAATGTCGCCCAGTAATTTGGCGCCCTGACGCGCCGATTGCGCCACTGGCAGGATCACGGACTCAATGGCGTCTTCCGTGATTCCCGTTTTTGTCACGTAAGGATCGGCAGCCAGCGCCGCTCTGCCGTTGTAAATGGTTTCCGTTGCGCTCATTCCGACGCCCGCCGAATTGAAACCGGCTTCACCCATGGCGTTATCGTTAGTATCAAAGTCATGAATCGCCGTATAGCGCATCGCTGTCTCCGGAAGCGGCCAGCTAAAATTGTTCCGATGTGCTTTATACTCGCCTTGTTGATGAAACGCGACGGGATGAATAACCTTATGCTTGGCGTTATTTGCCGAGCCATCCTCGTTGCGTGCGATAATAAAGGAGCCGTCAGCCGAAGCCTGATTGCCTACCAAAAGGGTAGTACAGGCGATGACTTTACCCATACCCAGCAGCGTAACGGCGAATGCAAGATACTTTTTCATAAAGGTTCCCACTGAATAACGCGTTATGGGATGAATTGACCCTGGATTGAAAACCGAGAAAGTGATCGAGCCAGCAATATTCTTTTCCGGCATCCTTTATTTTCTCTTTATTGAGGTTGTATTGATAACCACAGCCCTGTGGCAGGGAAGGGGAACAGAACCTGTCCTGACCTTAGCTATCACCACTATCAGGCAGACGAACCGAAAAGATATTATGTTCATCGGCATAGCGGTAAGATGCCGAGCCACCGTGTAATAGAGCAATCGCGTTAACTAACGATAACCCCAGGCCGAAACCGGCAGTGTGGCGGGCATTATCTCCTCGCCAAAAACGCCGGAAAAGCTTATCCGCATCGGCGGGGTGGCTGCCTGGATTAGCGACCCGAATTTCTGCAACGTTATCATCATAAGCGCTTTCAATACGTATCACGGCGTTTTCATCAGAATAACGGATGGCATTCGTCAGCAGGTTTGAGAGCACTCTTTGTAATAATATTTCGTCAGCCCATACCGTTCCCTGACATTGATTTATAAAACAGATGCGCTTCTCCTCGGCAAGGAGGCTAAGATAATCCAGCATATTTTCAACCAACGCATTGAGCGAAACAGGCTGTTTTTTTACCGCTATATTCTGGTGCTCCGCGCGTGCCAGAAAGAGAATATTTTCTGTCAGTCGCGACAGTCCCTCCAGCTCTTCAATATTATCGACAAGGGCTTGTTGATACTCTTCGGCGCTGCGTTCCTGACTCAGCATCACCTGATTCTTCCCCAGTAAAATATTAACCGGCGTGCGCAGCTCATGCGCCAGATCGTCGGCAAATTGGTTCAGGCGTTCAAAATCGTCGGAAAGCTTCTGGCGCATGGTATTTAGCGCTTGTCCAAGCGGCCTGAGCTCAACGGGTAACGCCTGTTCCGCCAACGGCTGGCGAAGTGTGCCGCTATCTGTCGCCGCGGTGAGTCGGCTGAGCGACGTAATGGCCCGCAGCCCGTTTCTGATGACTAATGGACTGAGCGCCGAACAGACGAGGATCGCGATAAGGCTCATCAGCAAACTGTTGCGGCGATATTGCGCCAGCATTTGCCGCCTTTCCGTCGCCAGCTTGGCAATAGTAAGGGTCAGCGGGTCATCGCCGCTTCTGGCGTTTACTCGTACCGCGGTCAGTTCCGTGCCTTGTACCGCCTGGCGAAATAAGGTTTCGCGGGTGATGTTTTTAGCCAGCGGAATCTCGTTAAAGCGTTGGTCGGGGATGCCGCTATGATTAATCGCAACATTGTGGCCTGTTGCTGAATGGATCAATAAGATGTCCTGCTTCGTATCCACCATCCGATTGAAATAGAGCGGCAGATTTTCCGGCCTGGCGCCATCCAGTAACAGTTGCTGCATTTGCGCCGCCCGATTTATTAGCGTCATATCATCCCGATACGTTAATTCTTTGCTCAGCGCGTTATAGAGCGTCCAGCTAATGCCGGTACAGGCGAGGATAAGGATGGCGATAAAAGAAATTGTCAGGCGCAGCGTCATTGATAACTTAACCATTCTGCGACGTTTCCGCCTGTAATCGATAACCCATCCCCCGGACGGTCATAATGAGCTTCTTTTCAAATGGATCGTCTACTTTGGCGCGCAGCCGACGAATCGCGACATCAACGGTGTTGGTTTCACTATCAAAGTTAATTCCCCAAACCTCGCTGGCGATCGCGGTTCGGGGCACGATTTCTCCTGCCCGGGACGCCAGTAACCAGAGGAGCAGGAATTCTTTGCGGGTCAGGGAAATCGGTTTGCCATTTCGTGACACCGATTGCTTTGTGGCATCCATGTCCAGACCATTGATCGTCAGTCGGGTAAAGACCGGGACATGCTGTCTGAGTTGAGCTCTCACCCGGGCCAGCAGTTCGGCGAAGGAAAAAGGCTTAACAAGGTAATCATTAGCGCCCGCCTCAAGACCTTTGACGCGATCCTCAACCGAGTCGCGCGCCGTCAGGCAAATAACAGGGGACTGATGCGCAGTGCGTAACGCGCGTAAAACCTGCCATCCATCAAGCCCCGGCAGCATAATATCAAGAATAATCAATGAATAATGTTCCTGAAGGGCGAGGTGTAATCCGTCTCGTCCATCACAGGCATAATCAACCACATAGCCTGCCTCCGTGAGTCCCTGACGTACCCACTCAATGGTTTTCTGGTTATCTTCAATCAATAAAATCTTCATCAACGCAGTATGCCATAGGCTTGGTAGCGAATCCGTAAATCTCCAACAAGATGACATAATTGTCATGTCCGTGTAAGGTTAATCCTGGACGCGCCAGATATATTTTCCTGCATCAATACCGTAAAGGAGTGAAGCATGAAACGATATATACTGGCTACCGCGATAGCATCTCTTGTTGCAGCCCCGGCAATGGCGCTGGCCGCTGGCAACAATATTCTCAGCGTACATATTCTCGATCAGCAAACAGGCAAACCAGCGCCCGGCGTGGAGGTGGTACTGGAGCAGAAAAAGGATAACGGATGGACGCAATTAAACACCGGGCATACCGACCAGGATGGACGTATTAAAGCACTGTGGCCCGAAAAAGCTGCCGCGCCGGGGGATTATCGCGTTATTTTTAAAACCGGCCAGTATTTTGAAAGTAAAAAACTGGACACGTTTTTCCCGGAGATTCCCGTCGAGTTTCATATCAGCAAAACGAATGAGTACTATCATGTGCCGCTGTTATTAAGTCAGTATGGTTATTCAACCTATCGCGGGAGCTAATTTAGAGCCTATCCCATTAGGGCTATTTTGCTTGCCATTTTGGTCCTGGGCAGTGCTCGCCAAAACGCGTTAGCGTTTTGAACGCCGCTTGCGGCGGCCCGAAGGGCGAGCGTAGCGAGTCAAACCTCACGTACAACGTGTACGCTCCGGTTTTTGCGCGCTGTCCGTGTCCAAACAGGCAGCGCCAATAACGCCTGGTGGGACAGGCTCTTAGATTTTATTAATCGCCGCGATTTATGGCGAGCAGACATCGCGGCGGGAATAAAAATCTTCAGCGTATCGACTCTCCTCCCACAAGCGGTGGTTATCCCGCTTGTGGGCATGAGTGACGGTTAAACAGGCGCTTCCATCTCAAGTCTGACCGGATGAAAACGGCGTTTGAAATAAATCAGGCCATGCCCATCCTGGCTAAGGATAATATTTTTGATCGCCACCAGATACACCAGATGCGTGCCAATGGTTTGTACCTCGCTGATCTCGCCTTCAAGACCGGCCAGCGCGCCGTTAAGTACCGGCTGGCCCAGCGGCCCGTTTTGCCAACATGGCTGGTGAAAACGCTCCTCCATCGCCATCCCCGTCATACCGGCAAAGTGGCGCGCCATCAGCTCCTGCTCATGGTTAAGTACATTAATGCACAGCCTGCCGTTACCCTGAAAAACGGGGTTCATGGCGCTATTGGCATTAATACATACCATTACGGAGGGCGGCGTATCGGTGACGGAGCAGACCGCTGTTGCGGTGATACCGCAGCGTCCGGCGTGACCCGCAGTGGTTACGATGTTGACCGCTGCCGCCAGACTTGCCATCGCATCGCGAAAACACAGACGTTGTTCATCTACTTGCATGAGAACCTCCTGCCGCGTTATTTCAGCAGCTTATCCAGTTGATTGATGTCGTCGTTATTGTGCAAATGCGAAACCGTCCAGCCATTCTGATCGTATTCGGAGAGGCAGCGATCGACCATTGCCATCATCTTATCCATATTGCCGGAGCTCTGGGCCTGACGCAGGCACTGCAGACGAATTTCATCCTGGCTGCCCGAGTAGTTAATCTCGTACAGCTCATGGCGACCGCCAAACTCGCTGCCGATGGCATCCCACATCAATTTAAGAATTTTGATACGTTCAACATGGTCCATTCCGTTAGAGCCGCGTACGTATTTCGCCAGGTACTGGTCGATTTGCGGATTATTCAAATCGCGGGCGCTGGAAGGCAGGTAAATCAGGCCGCTGGTAACGTTACGTTCAATAATATTTTTAATTTTCGCGTAGGCCATTGGGGCCATCACACGGTAGGTTTGCAGCGCGGCGTGGTCCGGTAGCCAGGCGCCGTTTACCCACGGGGTTGCTTCAGAACACATAGAATCGCTCAATGCCCAGAACATATTGCGCCACGCCACGACTTCTCCGAGATCGGCCTGCACGCCCCGGAACTCTACGGTACCCGTACATTCGAGCGATTTTTTCAGCAGCGCGGTAATGAAATCAAGTTTAACCGCCAGACGAACACAGGCTTGCAGTGGATACATACGGGCAAAGCCGCCTTCCATCGTCCAGCGACGGCAACGATCGAAATCACGGTAAATCAACACGTTTTCCCACGGGATCAACACCTTGTCCATCACCAGAATGGCATCGTTTTCATCAAAGCGGCTGGAGAGTGGATAATCAAACGGCGAGCCCGTCGCGCCCGCGACCATTTCATACGAGGCGCGCGAAATAAGTTTTACGCCTTCGGCATCCATTGGCGCGACAAACATCAGAGCAAAATCCGGGTTTTCGCCCATCACCTGGGCTGAGCCGAAACCAATCATGTTGTAGTGAGTCAGGGCGGAGTTAGTGGCGACGACTTTCGCCCCGCTGACAATAATCCCGGCGTCCGTCTCTTTCTCCAGCTTGATATAGACGTCTTTCACTTCGTCGGCAGGTTTGTGGCGGTCAATGGGCGGGTTGACGATTGCATGGTTAAAGTACAGGCCGGTCTCCTGAATACGGGTGTACCAGTTGCGGGCGTTCTGCTCAAACTGGCCGTAGAAGGCTGGGTTAGCGCCCAGAGCGCAACCAAAGGCGGCTTTGTAATCCGGTGTGCGTCCCATCCAGCCGTAACTCAGGCGTGACCACTCGGCGATAGCATCACGCTGTTGGCGCAGATCGTCTGCGCTTTTCGCCACGCGGAAAAATTTATGCGTATAACCGCCGCTGCCGGTATCAGTATTCCAGCACAGGGTATCTTGCATCGACGGTTTATGTAATGCGTCATACAGTTGTGCGACAGAGGCTGCGGCATTGCGGAATGCCGGATGTGTCGTAACATCTTTAACGCGTTCACCGTAAATATAAATTTCTCGCCCGTCCTGCAGGCTTTTTAAATACTCTTCGCTCGTTAACGGACGCTTGTTATCAGTACGAAAATCTTCAGGTTTCATTGCGGCTTCTTCCTCGTTAATCGGAATGTTTTGTTAATAATATGTTTCTTATTTGTTGTTTAATTGAATAGGCAGAAGCGTAAACTGTGAAGAGACTTTCAGGACAACGGCGGGTACTTTTCAGATGAACGTCGAAGAAGAAGAGTAAAATGCGATCGCCGTCAACGTTGTAAGCGGGAGGGGATTCCCGTGTCGGCGGCGTGGGAAGGAAAGAATACTATGCTTCCGCTTCGCTATCAGGATGCTGGCGTCCCAGAGCAATAAGATCGTCCAGCAGCAGCATCAATTGCTGTGTTTTTTCGGGCGTGAAATCGGCCTCAATTTTTCGATAAGCCTCTTCTACCTGGCTCCGGGCACGGGCGTACAACGTTTGTCCCTGCTCCGTCAACATGACATATAACTTACGCTGATCGTTAACCGGCTTGAGTCGCAACACCAGTCCGTCTCGCTCCATACGCGTCAATATTCCGGTCAGACTTGGACGCAAAATGCAGGTACGAAAGGCCAGCTCGTGAAAATCCATAGAGGGGCTATCGGCCAGGATTCGCACAATGCGCCATTGCTGGTCGGTCAGATTGTGGCTTTTAACGATGGGGCGGAAATAGGTCATTGCCGCTTCGCGCGCCTGAAGCAATGCAATGGTTAATGAATCATGCATAAGCGTTTCTCTTTTGCAGAATTATTAATACCTGAATAATTCGTGTTTACCGATGTGAGCTATGACATCTGTTTTATGTCCAAAGTTTAACAGAAACAAGGGGTTTTATTTAACTCTTTGATATGTATGTATTTAATAATAAATTTGTGAAAATATTGTTAATCACATCACAAATACTTTACTTCAGCTTGCTAAATGTACAGCGAAAGCATAAATCTAATCATTAATATATTAATGAAATCACAGCCCGTTAAATCGGCCTGAGGAGTTTATGTATGAAGGGTACTGTTTTCGCCGTTGCGTTAAACCATCGCAGCCAGCTTGATGCCTGGCAAGAGGCTTTCTCTCAGCCTCCCTATAATGCGCCGCCTAAAACCGCAGTGTGGTTCATCAAGCCGCGTAATACGGTGATTCGTCACGGCGAACCCATTCCTTATCCGCAGGGAGAAAAGGTACTGAGCGGCGCGACAGTGGCGCTCATTGTGGGGAAAACCGCCAGCCGGATACGCCCTGAAGCGGCGGCGGACTATATCGCCGGGTATGCGCTGGCTAACGAGGTCAGCCTGCCGGAAGAGAGCTTTTATCGCCCGGCGATTAAAGCGAAATGTCGCGATGGCTTTTGCCCGCTGGGTGAAATGGCACCGCTGAGTGATGTGGATAACCTCACCATTATCACTGAAATCAACGGACGAGAAGCGGACCACTGGAATACTGCCGATTTACAGCGTAGCGCCGCACAACTGCTTAGCGCGTTAAGTGAGTTCGCTACGCTTAACCCTGGCGATGCGATCTTACTCGGTACGCCGCAGAATCGCGTTGCGCTGCGTCCCGGCGATCGGGTGCGTATTCTGGCGAAAGGTTTACCCGCGCTGGAAAATCCGGTTGTCGCAGAAGATGAATTCGCCCGCCACCAGACGTTTACGTGGCCGCTGTCAGCGACGGGAACGTTATTTGCGCTGGGGTTGAACTACGCCGATCACGCCAGCGAGCTGGCATTTACGCCGCCGAAAGAGCCGCTGGTATTTATCAAAGCGCCAAACACCTTTACCGAACATCACCAAACGTCGGTGCGCCCGAACAACGTCGAATATATGCACTATGAAGCCGAACTGGTCGTGGTGATTGGCAAAACGGCGCGTAAGGTGAGCGAAGCCGAAGCCATGGAGTATGTGGCCGGTTACACCGTCTGTAACGACTACGCGATCCGCGACTATCTGGAAAACTACTACCGTCCGAATCTGCGGGTAAAAAGCCGCGACGGCCTGACGCCGATAGGCCCGTGGATTGTGGATAAAGAGGCGGTTTCTGATCCGCACAACCTGACGTTACGCACCTTTGTCAACGGTGAGCTGCGCCAGGAAGGGACGACCGCCGATCTGATCTTCAGCATCCCGTTCCTGATTTCTTATCTGAGCGAATTTATGACGTTGCAACCGGGCGACATGATTGCCACCGGTACGCCGAAAGGACTGTCCGATGTGGTGCCGGGGGATGAAGTTGTCGTGGAAGTAGAAGGCGTGGGTCGCCTGGTTAACCGAATCGTCAGTGAGGAGAGTGCAAAATGAAGAAAATAAATCATTGGATTAACGGCAAAAACGTTGCAGGTAACGACTACTTCCAGACCACTAACCCGGCGACCGGTGACGTGCTGGCGGAAGTGGCCTCCGGCGGTGAAGCAGAAGTGAACCAGGCTGTCGCGGCGGCCAAAGAGGCGTTCCCGAAGTGGGCCAACCTGCCGATGAAAGAGCGCGCGCGCCTGATGCGTCGTCTGGGCGACCTGATTGACCAGCATGTGCCGGAAATCGCGGCGATGGAAACCGCTGACACCGGCCTGCCTATTCACCAGACTAAAAACGTGCTGATCCCGCGCGCCTCGCATAACTTCGAATTCTTCGCCGAAGTGTGCCAGCAGATGAACGGCAAGACCTATCCTGTTGACGATAAAATGCTCAATTATACACTGGTGCAGCCCGTCGGCGTCTGCGCGCTGGTGTCGCCGTGGAACGTGCCGTTTATGACCGCGACCTGGAAAGTCGCGCCGTGCCTGGCGCTGGGCAACACCGCGGTGCTCAAAATGTCCGAGCTGTCGCCGCTGACTGCCGACAGGCTGGGCGAGCTGGCGCTGGAGGCAGTAATTCCGGCAGGCGTGCTGAACGTGGTGCAGGGCTATGGCGCGACGGCGGGCGATGCGCTGGTACGCCACCATGACGTGCGTGCGGTGTCGTTTACCGGCGGTACCGCCACCGGTCGCAATATCATGAAAAATGCCGGGCTGAAAAAATACTCGATGGAGCTGGGCGGCAAATCGCCGGTGCTGATTTTTGAAGACGCCGACATTGAGCGCGCGCTGGACGCCGCGCTGTTCACCATCTTCTCGATCAACGGCGAACGCTGCACCGCCGGGTCGCGCATCTTTATCCAGCAGAGCATTTACCCTGAGTTCGTGAAGCGCTTTGCCGAACGCGCGAATCGCCTGCGTGTCGGCGATCCGACCGACCCGAACACCCAGGTCGGCGCGCTGATTAGCCAACAGCACTGGGAAAAAGTCTCCGGTTATATTCGCCTCGGCATTGAAGAGGGCGCAACGCTGCTGGCGGGCGGTGCGGAAAAACCCACTGACCTGCCTGCGCATCTGAAAGGCGGTAACTTCCTGCGCCCAACCGTGCTGGCCGATGTCGACAACCGTATGCGCGTCGCGCAGGAAGAGATCTTTGGGCCAGTCGCCTGTCTGCTGCCATTCAAAGACGAAGCGGAAGGGTTACGTTTGGCGAACGACGTGGAATACGGTCTGGCCTCTTATATCTGGACCCAGGACGTGAGCAAAGTGTTGCGCCTGGCGCGTGGGATTGAAGCCGGCATGGTCTTCGTCAACACCCAGAACGTCCGCGACCTGCGTCAGCCGTTCGGTGGCGTGAAAGCCTCCGGTACCGGGCGCGAAGGCGGCGAATATAGCTTCGAAGTGTTTGCGGAAATGAAAAACGTCTGCATCTCAATGGGCGACCATCCTATCCCAAAATGGGGAGTTTGATATGGGCAAGTTAGCGTTAGCAGCAAAAATTACCCACGTGCCGTCGATGTATCTTTCTGAACTGCCAGGAAAAAATCACGGTTGTCGTCAGGCAGCCATTGATGGGCATATTGAAATTGGCAAGCGTTGCCGCGAAATGGGCGTTGACACCATTATCGTATTCGACACCCACTGGCTGGTGAATAGCGCTTACCACATTAATTGTGCCGACCATTTCCAGGGCGTCTATACCAGCAACGAATTGCCGCACTTTATTCGCGACATGACCTATGACTATGACGGTAATCCGGAACTCGGCCATCTGATCGCCGACGAGGCGGTCAAACTGGGCGTGCGCGCTAAAGCGCATAACATCCCGAGCCTGAAGCTGGAGTATGGCACGCTGGTGCCGATGCGCTACATGAACAGCGACAAGCACTTCAAAGTGGTCTCCATCTCGGCGTTCTGCACTGTGCATGATTTTGCCGACAGTCGCAGACTGGGCGAAGCCATTCTCAAGGCGATTGAGAAATATGACGGTACCGTAGCGGTATTCGCCAGTGGTTCTCTGTCGCACCGTTTTATTGACGACCAACGGGCGGAAGAGGGGATGAACAGCTACACCCGCGAGTTCGATCATCAAATGGACGAGCGCGTGGTCAAGCTGTGGCGCGAAGGCAAATTCAAGGAGTTTTGCACCATGTTGCCGGAGTACGCCGACTACTGCTACGGCGAAGGCAACATGCACGACACGGTCATGCTGCTGGGAATGCTGGGTTGGGACAAATACGACGGCAAGGTGGAGTTCATCACCGACCTGTTCGCCAGCTCCGGTACCGGCCAGGTAAACGCTGTTTTCCCGCTGCCTGCGTAAGGGGTGTTTATGCCGCACTTTATTGCTGAATGTACTGAAAATATTCGCGAGCAGGCTGATTTACCCAGCTTGTTCAGCAAGGTAAACGAGGCGCTGGCCGCCAGCGGGATTTTCCCCATCGGCGGTATCCGCAGTCGCGCCCACTGGCTGGATACCTGGCAGATGGCTGACGGTAAGCATGATTACGCGTTTGTGCATATGACGCTGAAAATCGGCGCCGGGCGCAGCCTGGAGAGCCGTCAGGAAGTCGGCGAAATGCTGTTTGGGCTGATTAAAGCCCACTTCGCCGACCTGATGGAGAACCGCTATCTGGCGCTGTCGTTTGAGATTGCCGAGTTACATCCAACGCTCAATTACAAACAAAACAACGTACACGCGTTATTTAAATAGCACACTCTTTCGCCCGGTGGCGCTGCGCTTACCGGGCCTACAAAAAAACGATGCACGAAGCAATACCGAACCGTAGGCCGGGTAAGACGCACCCGCGTCGCCACCCGGCGCAGCAGCACCGAATGACGTAACAGGAAGCAACTATGCTCGATAAACAGACCCATACCCTGATCGCTCAGCGACTTAATCAGGCTGAAAAACAGCGTGAACAGATTCGCGCAGTGTCGCTGGATTATCCCAACATCACTATTGAAGATGCATATGCCGTACAGCGTGAATGGGTCAATATCAAGATCGCCGAAGGGCGCACGCTCAAAGGCCACAAAATCGGCCTGACCTCAAAAGCGATGCAGGCCAGCTCGCAAATCAGCGAACCGGATTACGGCGCGCTGCTTGACGATATGTTCTTCCATGACGGCGGCGATATCCCCACCGACCGTTTTATCGTCCCGCGTATTGAAGTGGAGCTGGCGTTTGTGCTGGCGAAACCGCTGCGCGGCCCTCACTGCACGCTGTTCGACGTCTACAACGCCACGGATTATGTGATTCCGGCGCTGGAACTGATTGACGCCCGCAGCCACAACATCGACCCGGAAACCCAGCGCCCGCGCAAAGTGTTCGACACCATTTCCGACAACGCCGCCAACGCCGGGGTGATCCTCGGTGGTCGTCCCATCAAACCAGACGAGCTGGATCTGCGCTGGATTTCCGCGCTGCTCTATCGCAACGGCGTGATCGAAGAAACCGGCGTCGCCGCAGGCGTGCTGAATCATCCGGCCAACGGCGTGGCGTGGCTGGCGAACAAGCTTGCCCCCTACGATGTCCAGCTTGAAGCCGGGCAGATCATCCTCGGCGGCTCGTTCACCCGCCCGGTGCCGGCGCGCAAGGGCGACACCTTCCATGTCGATTACGGCAACATGGGCGCGATCAGTTGCCGGTTTGTGTAAGGAAAAAACGATGAAAAATGCTTTCAAAGACGCGTTAAAAGCGGGGCGTCCGCAAATCGGTTTGTGGCTGGGGCTTGCCAACAGTTACAGCGCTGAACTGTTAGCGGGCGCCGGCTTCGACTGGCTACTGATCGACGGTGAACACGCGCCAAACAACGTGCAGACGGTGTTGACCCAGTTGCAGGCGATTGCGCCTTATCCCAGCCAGCCGGTGGTGCGTCCGTCATGGAACGATCCGGTACAGATTAAGCAACTGCTCGACGTCGGCGCGCAAACGCTGCTGATACCGATGGTGCAGAATGCCGATGAAGCGCGAAACGCCGTGGCGGCTACGCGTTATCCGCCTGCTGGTATTCGCGGCGTGGGCAGCGCGTTGGCGCGGGCATCGCGCTGGAACCGCATTCCGGACTATCTCCACCAGGCCAACGACGCCATGTGCGTACTGGTGCAGATTGAAACGCGTGAGGCGATGAGCAATCTGGCGTCAATTCTCGAGGTGGATGGCATTGACGGCGTGTTTATCGGCCCGGCGGACCTCAGCGCCGATATGGGCTTTGCCGGCAATCCGCAGCACCCGGAAGTGCAGGCGGCGATTGAGAACGCCATCGTGCAGATACGCGCGGCGGGGAAAGCGCCGGGGATTCTGATGACCAATGAAGCACTGGCGAAACGTTATCTGGAACTGGGGGCGCTATTTGTCGCCGTCGGCGTTGACACCACGCTGCTGGCGCGCGGAGCGGAGGCGCTGGCGGCGCGCTTTGGCGCAGAAAAAAAACTGTCCGGTGCGTCCGGCGTCTATTAAGCCTGGCCCGGTAAGCGTAGCGCTACCGGGCAACCGTAGTACCCTACAAAAATTCCCATCAGAGGAAAAAAAAATGAGCGACACATCATCTGCACTTCCGGAAAGCCCCGAGTCTGTCCGTTCGCACAACGCGCTCAGCACGGGTCAACAAACCGTCATAAATAAACTGTTCCGCCGACTGATCGTATTTTTATTCGTGTTGTTTATCTTCTCGTTTTTAGACCGTATCAACATTGGTTTTGCCGGGTTGACGATGGGGCAGGATCTGGGGTTAAGCGCCACCATGTTTGGTCTTGCCACGACGCTGTTTTACGCCACCTACGTCATTTTCGGCATTCCCAGCAACGTGATGTTGAGCATCGTCGGCGCCCGCCGCTGGATTGCGACCATTATGGTGCTATGGGGCATTGCATCTACCGCCACGATGTTCGCGGTGGGACCGAAAAGCCTGTATGTGCTGCGAATGCTGGTGGGCATTACCGAAGCGGGCTTTTTGCCAGGAATATTGCTCTATTTAACCTACTGGTTCCCGGCATTTTTCCGCGCCCGCGCCAATGCATTATTTATGATTGCCATGCCGGCCACTACCGCGTTGGGGTCGATTGTCTCCGGCTATATTTTATCGCTGGACGGCATATTCAATCTGCATGGATGGCAGTGGTTATTCCTGCTGGAGGGATTTCCGTCAGTTTTGTTAGGCATTATGGTCTGGTTTTACCTGGATGATACCCCGGCAAAAGCCAAATGGCTGACGGCAGAGGATAAAAAATGTTTGCAGGAGATGATGGATAATGACCGCCTGACGCTGGTTCAGCCGGAGGGGGCCATCAGCCATAACGCCATGCAGCAGCGTAATCTGTGGCGCGAAGTATTCACGCCAATTGTACTGATGTATACGCTGGCCTATTTTTGCCTTACCAATACGCTTAGCGCCATTAGTATCTGGACGCCGCAAATCCTGAAAAGTTTTAATGAAGGCAGCAGCAATATCACCATCGGCCTGCTGGCGGCGATCCCGCAGATTTGTACTATTCTGGGCATGATTTACTGGAGCCGCCATTCGGACAAGCATCAGGAGCGTAAACATCACACGGCGTTGCCGTTCCTGTTTGCCGCCGCGGGCTGGCTGCTGGCGTCGGCGACCGACCATAACCTGATCCAGCTCCTGGGGATCGTGATGGCATCCACGGGTTCCTTTAGCGCGATGGCGATCTTCTGGACCACGCCGGATCAGTCGATCAGTTTACGCGCCAGGGCGATAGGCATTGCGGTCATCAATGCCACCGGCAATATTGGCTCCGCACTTAGCCCGTTTATGATTGGCTGGCTAAAAGATATCACCGGTAGCTTCAATAGCGGACTCTGGTTTGTCGCTTCTCTGTTAGTCGTCGGCGCCGCCATTATCTGGCTCATTCCCATGAAAGCATCGCGTCCGCGCGCCACCCCTTGAGGAGAAACTATGTGCCAACGTGCGATCGCCAATATTGATATCAGCAAAGAGTATGACGAAAGCATGGGCAGTAACGATGTGCATTATCAGTCGTTTGCCCGTATGGCGGATTTCTTTGGTCGTGATATGCAGGCGCATCGCCACGACCAGTTTTTTCAAATGCACTTTCTTGATACCGGGCAGATTGAGCTACAGCTCGACGATCATCGCTATTCGGTGCAGGCGCCGCTATTTGTGCTTACGCCGCCCTCGGTGCCGCATGCTTTTATTACCGAATCGGATAGCGATGGTCATGTTCTGACGGTACGCGAAGAGCTGGTTTGGCCGCTGCTGGAAGTACTTTATCCCGGCACCAGAGAGGCCTTCGGCCTGCCGGGAATCTGTCTGTCGCTGGCGGATAAACCCAACGAGCTGGCGGCGCTCAAACATTACTGGCAGCTAATTGAGCGGGAGTCCACGGAACAACTGGCTGGCTGCGAACATACCCTGGTGCTACTGGCGCAGGCGGTATTTACCTTGCTGTTGCGTAATGCGAAGCTGGACGATCACGCCGCAACCGGGATGCGCGGTGAACTGAAACTTTTTCAGCGCTTTACCCTGTTAATTGACAACCACTTCCATCAGCACTGGACGGTGCCCGATTATGCCTGCGAGCTGCATATTACCGAATCTCGTTTGACCGATATTTGCCGACGTTTTGCTAATCGCCCGCCTAAACGCCTGATTTTTGATCGGCAATTACGCGAGGCGAAACGACTGCTGCTTTTTTCCGACAATGCTGTCAACGAGATCGCCTGGCAATTAGGTTTTAAAGATCCGGCTTATTTCGCCCGTTTCTTTAATCGCCTTGCTGGCTGTTCTCCTTCGCAGTTTCGCCAACGTGAAGTTCCCTCTTTTCTCAACTAAGAAGAGTAAAAACATGATGAAAAAAAGCGTCGCTATGCTGGCGGTGTGTATGCTGGCGCAAAGCCACCTTGCCATTGCTGCCGGTGCTCCTGCGCCTCAAGAGATCAACATTGTTTTACTGGGCACCAAAGGCGGGCCTTCTTTGCTCAATACAGCCAGACTACCGCAAGCGACGGCGCTTACTATCGGCGATAAAATATGGCTGATAGATGCCGGCTACGGCGCCAGTCTGCAACTGGTGAAAAATGGCATTCCACTGCGCAACATCAATACTATTTTGCTTACCCATCTGCACAGCGACCACATACTGGATTATCCTTCCTTGCTGATGAATGCCTGGGCAAGTGGTCTGCAAGACCATACCATACAGGTTTATGGCCCGCCGGGAACCCAGGCGATGACGAAGGCTAGCTGGAAGGTCTTTGACAGGGATATCACGCTACGCATGGAAGAAGAGGGGAAACCCGATCCGCGCAACCTGGTTAAGGCGACCGATATTGGCCAGGGCGTCATCTATAAAGATGAACTGGTCACAATAAGCGCGCTGAAAGTGCCTCATTCCCCTTTCCCGGACGGTGAAGCGTTTGCTTACCGTTTTGATACCCAGGGTAAGCGAATCGTCTTCTCTGGCGATACGTCTTGGTTTCCGCCGCTTGCAACGTTTGCCCAGGGGGCGGATATCCTGGTACATGAGGCGGTACATGTCCCCTCGGTAGCAAAACTGGCTAATAGTATTGGCAACGGAAAAACGCTGGCTGAAGCGATTGCGTCGCATCACACCACGATTGAAGATGTCGGTAAGATTGCTCGCGAGGCCCACGTGAAAAAACTGGTGTTAAGTCATCTGGTGCCTGCGACGGTTGCGGATGACGTCTGGCAACAGGAAGCCATGAAAAATTACCCGGGCCCTGTCATTGTCGGTCATGACAATATGACGATAAGCGTACCGTAAGTATCAGGGCAGGGGTAAACCCACGGGCTGACATGATGTCAGCCCGTTATGCTTTTGGCGATCAGCATGACGCGCAGAGCTTTTGTCTAAAACATTATTTTTTCTAAACACTACTTGCTGATTTTTATGCACAATAAAGGTAAGATGATTGCTCTGGTGAAATATTACTAAATAAGAATGTCACGGATGGAATTTATACAGTGTTAAAAGCAATGCGTTTCTTTGTCTGCCGGCCATCAGTAATATCCTCTGTACCGGCTCCTCGTTGCCAAAGTGAAGGTTAGATTAAACGAATCAAAAAATATCCGAACTGTACAATTTTTATATCAAACATATTTAACTGCAAAATACTGCAAACGTGCGCGAATACACTTAATCAGTAGTATGGCTAATGCATACTTTATTTCCTAAACTTTCTTATTATCTATTTGAATATTTCTGGTTAAACCAAATGGACAAACGGATACCAGACACTCGAAAGGATAACTGCAGGCTTCTGGTTTAGGATTGCAGTTACCAGGACAGTGGCTATTTTCTTTAAGCGATTTCCATAGAACAGGATTAAACCTGGTAACGTTGTAAACAGTAACGGGATAAAGTTTATCGTTTATTAAGACCCCCTTATTAAAGGGGATGATAATGCTACCTGGAGGCATGTAAACATCTGCCTGATACCATAAGGTCAATCTAAGATTTTTTAGGCTATGTATGCATGAGAACGACACTCCGGTAGAGGGACTTATAACTGTATCAACGACCTTCCATTCCATTACAGAAACCTTTTAAGTGAAATAGTCAATGGTGTAAATTACATTTTCCGCAAGCCTATTCAGGATAGATGAAAATCTGAGAAACATAACTCGTTGAAAACGATCGTTTTTTATTGACCACTCTATTTATATTGATTTTTTAATAAGTTATTTATTTTATGCTCTTATTTTGTTTACATTCTATTACATTTTTGTATTTTAGGCGTGGTGTAAATATTGGGCGGTAGTGGATGTTATAACGCTCAATTATTAAACTGTAAGTGACTGTTGTATTTCTTATTTATAAATACCGCAACCTGTAAGCGCAGCGGTACATTTTACCCGGCATTGACAGGGAGAAGGTACGTATCAACCAGAGAGTACAAAACAGTGAAAGAATATATTCTTCAGGCAATAAATGATCGCTAACGTGTAAAAATAACCGACGTATCTAAAAAATGTGAACGTGTGGCTGGTCTTTATTTAAACGATGATCTTCGCAATGGCGCATTAATGGCTGACATTGGCGGTTCGTTGATCGGGTTGTGCGCGGTGAAAGGCTATATTTCTTCCGTTGGGGGAAGTATGTCAGAGGCATTCTGGTATTATACCGGGTGCATGTAAATCCGGGGTGGGCAGAAAGCCCACCCTCGGTTTATTGCCTTTATCGTGGATTAGGGATGCGAGATAAAGCGAGAAAGGCGTTGCAGCAGTAACCGGTTTTCTTCGCGCAGACGTGAATTCTCTTCCAGCAGCGTTAACGCGACCGCGATCCCAGGCCAGTCGAGCGCCAGCTCCTCGCGTAAGCGTAGCGCGCGTTGTACCACGCTCGCTGCGCGATCGTCGAATTGCCAGTCGGCGTTATCGTCTTCGTAAGGCTCAATTACGCCAAGTCCGACGATTTCGTTTAGCTCCTCTTCCGTCACGCCGGTGTGCAAACAAAATTCGGTGATGGTAAAGGTGACAGTGATGTTAGCCATTATGCTTTCCCCCATTGCTGGCGTGGGTCAAAGGACGACTGCGCGTCCGCCAGTTGTTGCCACAGGGCAGCTGTTTTCTCGTCAGGTTTCGGCGGCATAACGATTTTGATGATGGCATAGAGATCGCCAGTGTGCTTTTTACTGGCTAATCCTTTTCCTTTGATACGCAGCCGCTGACCTGCCTGGCTGCCGGGGGGAATGGTCAGCAAAATACGCTCTTTAAGCGTTGGCACAGACACCTTAGCGCCGAGCGCCGCCTCCCATGGGGCAAGCGGAAGGACGACTTCCAGATCCTGATTGACAATATCAAAGAGCGGATGCGGGGCAATATGGATAACGAGCCATAAATCGCCATTAGGTCCGCCGTTTTCCCCCGGCGTGCCCTGGCCTTTCAGTCTGATTCGTTGCCCGTTGCTGACGCCAGCCGGGATTTTCACATTCAATGTTTTGGGAATTTCCCGCTCCACCAGGCCGAACGCGTTATAAACGGGGACGGAATAGCTAATCGTACGCTGGTGCTCTTCCAGCGTTTCTTCCAGGAATACCGCCACTTCAATTTCGATATCATGACCGCGTGCGGCGTGGCGGTGGTGCGAATGGCGACCGTGCTGACCAAAAATAGACGAGAAAATATCATCAAAATCTTCGGCGTTATACGGCTGGCCTTCGTGTTGCTGGAACTGGCGATTAAATTGTGGATCGTTACGGTGTTGCCATAACTGGTCATACTCGGCGCGCCGTTGCTCATCACTCAGCACTTCCCATGCTTCAGCAACCTCTTTGAAACGGGCTTCGGCATCGGGTTCTTTGCTGACATCTGGATGGTACTTGCGGGCCAGTCGGCGATAGGCGGTCTTAATCGTCTTGAGATCGTCCGTCGGTTTCACGCCCATAATGGCGTAATAATCCTTAAGTTCCATAGCATCATCTCGCTAAATCAATACATACAGAAGGGACCCCAAAAAGGTTTCTCCACTAAGTGTAGGGTAAACCTGAAAAGTGCGTATGAAAACACCAATTATATCATTAGTAAGAATAAATTACGTTGTTCGACTATCAGAAGGTTGCGCAGCGCGCCGACATAACTTTACAGGGGAAAGGTTGCCAAAACCGCGCCAGTGGCTAAGATAACTCGCGTTAAACAGTGAGGGCGCAATGGCGAAACAACAACGGATGGGCTGGTGGTTTCTTTGCCTTGCATGTGTCGTGGTAATGGTTTGTACCGCGCAACGCATGGCGGGCCTGCACGCCTTGCAGATGCAGGCGACGGCCTCTGCTGCGGTGGTCAGCGCTCCCTCCTCGACAGATGACGGCTCGCCGGTCACCCCCTGCGAATTAAGCGCCAAGTCGCTGCTGGCGGCGCCTCCGGTACTCTTTGAAGGCGCTATCCTTGCGCTTTGTCTACTGCTTTCCTTACTGGCGCCTGTCCGGGTCATGCGCCTGCCTTTTTCGCCTCCACGGGCTATTTCGCCGCCCACATTACGGGTACATCTACGATTTTGTGTCTTCCGTGAATGACAGACCGGTTATTGCTAACGGTTAATTACTCATTCACGGAGAAAAAATATGATGATTTTGTTCAGGCAGATACTGTTCTGCCTGTTATGGCTTTGGCTGCCCGTCTCCTGGGCGGCGGAAAGCGGCTGGCTGCGTTCGCCCGATAACGACCATGCCAGCATACGGCTACGTGCCGATACGTCCGCTAACGGTGAGACCCGGCTGTTGCTGGATGTCAAACTGGAAAACGGCTGGAAAACCTACTGGCGCGCGCCGGGGGAAGGGGGCGTGGCGCCCTCTATCGCCTGGAAAGGCGACATGCCTGAGGTAAGCTGGTTCTGGCCAACCCCCTCGCGCTTTGATGTGGCGAATATCACCACCCAGGGATATCACGACGAGGTGACCTTTCCGATGATCGTGCGCGGTACGCCGCCCGCGACCTTGAGCGGTGTGTTGACGTTATCAACCTGCAGCAATGTTTGTCTGTTGACCGATTACCCCTTTTCCGTGACGCCCACTGTGCAGAATGCCGATTTTGCCCATGACTATGCGCGGGCGATGGGTAAAGTTCCGCTCCGCAGTGGACTGACGGACTCGCTTGAGGTCGGCTATCGCCCGGGAGAACTGGTGGTCACTGCTACGCGAGCGGCGGGCTGGTCATCGCCCGGGCTCTATCTTGACACCATAGATGACGTCGATTTTGCGAAGCCTCGCCTGCGCGTAGAGGGCGACAGGTTACAGGCGACGGTGCCGGTGACGGACAGTTGGGGCGAAAAGGCGCCCGATTTGCGCAACAAATCGCTGACCCTCGTGTTAGCCGATGGCGCTATCGCCCAGGAGAGCACGCAAACCATTGGCGCTGCGCCAGCGCAAACGCCGGACAATGCGGCGCTACCTTTCTGGCAAGTTGTAATGATGGCGCTGATCGGCGGACTGATTCTTAATTTAATGCCCTGCGTACTGCCGGTTCTGGGCATGAAACTTGGCTCTATTTTATTGGTAGAGGAAAAAAGCCGCTCTCACATCAGGCGACAATTTTTGGCTTCGGTCGCCGGTATCATTGCGTCATTTATGGCGCTGGCGGCGTTTATGACCCTCCTTCGCCTGTCAAACCATGCGCTGGCTTGGGGAGTCCAGTTCCAGAATGTATGGTTTATTGGTTTTATGGCGCTGGTGATGTTGTTGTTTAGCGCCAGCCTGTTCGGGCTTTTTGAGTTCAGGCTTCCCTCATCTATGACCACGAAACTGGCCACTTACGGCGGTAACGGTATGTCGGGACATTTCTGGCAGGGGGCATTCGCCACGCTGCTGGCGACGCCTTGTAGCGCGCCGTTTCTGGGCACGGCGGTCGCGGTGGCGCTCACGGCGTCGTTGCCGACGCTGTGGGGGCTGTTCCTTGCGCTAGGCCTGGGGATGAGCGCGCCGTGGCTACTGGTCGCGATACGACCAGGGCTTGCGCTACGTTTACCGCGCCCCGGGCGTTGGATGAATGTCCTGCGTAGGATCCTCGGTCTGATGATGCTGGGGTCGGCTATCTGGCTGGCGACGTTACTCCTGCCGCATTTCGGCTTCACTGCGTCAAAGAGCGCGCAAGACACGGTTCAGTGGCAACCGTTGAGTGAACAGGCAATCCAGTCGGCGCTGGCGCAGCATAAGCGGGTATTTGTCGATGTCACTGCGGACTGGTGTATTACCTGTAAAGTGAATAAATACAACGTCCTGCAAAAAGAGGATGTGCAGGCCGCCTTGCAACAACCGGATGTTGTGGCGCTGCGGGGAGACTGGACGCTGCCGTCCGATGCCATTACAGATTTTCTGAAAACGCGTGGCCAGGTCGCCGTGCCGTTTAATCAGGTATATGGCCCCGGCTTGCCGGAAGGGGAGGCACTGCCCACTTTGCTGACCCGCGATGCGGTATTACAAACGTTGAAAAAAGCGAAAGGAATAACCCAATGAAATACACGATTGTTTTACTGCTGGCGCTGTTTTCAACGCTGAGCATCGCGCAAGAAACCGCTCCTTTTACGCCCGATCAGGAAAAGCAGATTGAAAATCTGATCCATGCGGCGTTGTTTAACGATCCTGCCAGCCCGCGGATAGGCGCTAAACACCCTAAGCTGACGCTGGTGAACTTTACGGATTACAACTGCCCGTACTGCAAACAGCTCGATCCGATGCTGGAAAAGATTGTGCAGAAATATCCTGACGTTGCGGTCATTATTAAACCGCTGCCATTTAAAGGAGAGAGTTCCATACTGGCGGCGCGTATTGCGCTGACCACCTGGCGCGAGCATCCGCAACAGTTCCTCGCGCTACATGAAAAACTCATGCAAAAGCGCGGTTACCATACGGATGACAGTATTAAACAGGCCCAGCAGAAAGCAGGGGCTACGCCAGTGACTCTGGATGAAAAAAGCATGGAAACGATACGCACTAATTTGCAGTTGGCAAGGCTGGTCGGCGTGCATGGAACGCCAGCGACGATCATTGGCGACGAGCTGATTCCGGGCGCGGTGCCCTGGGATACGCTGGAAGCGGTGGTGAAAGAAAAACTGGCGGCTGCCAATGGCGGGTAAACTGCGGCGTTGGCTGCGTGAAGCCGCGGTTTTTCTGGCGCTCCTCATCGCGATAATGGTGGTCATGGACGTCTGGCGCGCGCCGCAGGCGCCTCCGGCGTTTGCCGCGACACCATTACGTACGCTGACGGGAGAGTCGACAACTCTGGCGACATTGAGCGAAGAACGCCCCGTACTGCTCTATTTTTGGGCCAGCTGGTGCGGGGTATGCCGCTTTACTACGCCTGCGGTCGCTCGCCTGGCGGCGGAAGGGGAAAACGTCATGACCGTTGCGCTCCGCTCCGGCGATGACGCTGAGGTTGCCCGCTGGCTGGCGCGCAAGGGCGTTGACTTCCCGGTCATCAATGATGCTAACGGCGCCTTATCCGCTGGATGGGAAATCAGCGTGACGCCAACGCTGGTGGTGGTTTCACAAGGTCGGGTTGTGTTCACCACCAGCGGCTGGACCAGCTATTGGGGCATGAAGCTTCGGCTGTGGTGGGCAAAAACGTTCTGAATATGCGCCGGGGTTTCCCGGCGCTAACGCGTTTACTGTAAGAAAAACCCCCGTTTTGCGAAATCGTTCCCGGAAAAATGATCCATTTCTGTCACACTCAGAACGATTTGATAACAACAAGAGGTCATAGGGATGAAAAAATCATTACTCGCTGTTGCTGTGGCAGGGGCTGTTTTGTTGTCATCCGCCGTACAGGCGCAGACAACGCCGGAGGGTTATCAATTACAACAGGTGCTGATGATGAGCCGCCATAATCTGCGGGCGCCGCTGGCGAATAATGGCAGCGTACTGGCGCAGTCGACGCCGAACGCCTGGCCGGCGTGGGACGTTCCTGGCGGGCAACTGACGACGAAAGGCGGCGTGCTGGAAGTCTATATGGGACACTACACACGTGAATGGCTGGTCGCGCAGGGGCTGATACCGTCGGGAGAATGTCCGGCGCCCGACACGGTATATGCCTATGCGAATAGTTTGCAGCGCACCGTCGCCACCGCGCAATTTTTCATTACCGGCGCTTTCCCCGGCTGTGATATTCCTGTTCATCATCAGGAAAAAATGGGCACTATGGACCCTACCTTCAATCCGGTAATTACCGATGATTCCGCCGCGTTCCGGCAACAGGCCGTACAGGCGATGGAAAAGGCGCGTAGTCAGCTACATCTTGATGAGAGTTATAAACTGCTTGAGCAGATAACGCATTATCAGGACTCGCCGTCCTGCAAAGAGAAGCATCAGTGTTCGCTAATCGACGCGAAAGATACCTTCAGCGCGAACTATCAGCAAGAGCCTGGCGTGCAGGGGCCGCTTAAAGTAGGGAACTCGCTGGTGGATGCGTTTACCCTGCAATATTACGAAGGGTTTCCGATGGATCAGGTCGCCTGGGGCGGGATCCACACCGATCGGCAGTGGAAGGTGCTGTCAAAACTGAAAAACGGCTATCAGGACAGCCTGTTTACCTCACCCACGGTGGCGCGCAATGTCGCTGCGCCGCTGGTGAAGTATATCGATAAGGTGCTGGTTGCCGAGCGCGTTAGCGCGCCGAAGGTTACCGTGCTGGTGGGGCATGATTCCAATATCGCGTCGCTGCTGACGGCGCTGGATTTTAAACCCTATCAGCTCCATGACCAGTATGAGAGAACGCCGATTGGTGGTCAGCTTGTCTTCCAACGCTGGCATGACGGTAACGCTAACCGGGATTTGATGAAAATCGAGTATGTCTACCAGAGCGCCCGGCAGTTACGTAATGCGGAAGCGTTAACGCTCAAATCGCCTGCGCAAAGGGTAACGCTGGAACTGAAAGGATGTCCGGTGGATGCGAACGGCTTCTGTCCGCTGGATAAGTTTGATAACGTCATGAACACTGCCGCAAAATAGCCGTATGCCCCCGCGCAGGCGGGGGCGTTTGTGTTATACGTTCTTACGTTCGATGATTTGTTCGCCCCAGAAGAGCGAGTCTTTGTCCGTTTTCTCAAAGGCTTTGATCAGCACCTCATCGCTACCTTCTTCCCATATTTTTTCTGCCAGTTTCTCGTCATAGTGAGCGACTTCAAAAATGGCTTCGGCAATTTCCGGCGACGTATTACGCAGGCTTGCCCATTCGCCGACGCGGTGCGCTTTTGCTTCTTGAGTTGGCATTCGAATCCTCCTGTTGAAGATTAGCCGTTGAGTTTGACTGCCAGACCGGCGACGTATTCCCCCTGATAGCGAGCGATAGAGAGTTCCTCCTGGCTTGGTTGACGTGAACCGTCGCCTCCGGCGATAGTCGTTGCGCCGTAAGGCGTGCCGCCGCGAACCTGGGAGACGTCAAACAGTTCCTGTGCGGCATAGCCTATCGGGACGATCACCATCCCATGATGGGCAAGAGTAGTCCAGGTCGAGGTGATGGTCTGCTCCTGGCCGCCGCCCGTTCCGGTAGAACTGAACACGCTGCCGAGCTTGCCGTATAGCGCGCCGGATGCCCACAGTCCGCCGGTTTGGTCCAGGAAGGTACGCATCTGGCCTGACATATTGCCAAACCGGGTTGGCGTACCAAAAATAATGGCATCGTAATCCGCCAGCTCCTGTGGGGTGGCAACCGGTGCGTTTTGCGTTTTACCGCCAGCTTTTGCGAAGATTTCAGGCGGCATTGTTTCTGGCACACGCTTTATAATGACCTCTGCGCCGTCGACTTTCTTTGCCCCTTCCGCCACCGCGTGCGCCATGGTTTCAATGTGTCCGTACATGGAATAATAGAGCACCAGAATCTTTGCCATTTGTACTACTCCTCAGATTAATCAGGTGTGTAGCGATTCGCTACGTCTATTTAAAGATATGCTCTCCTGTGAAGAGTGCAAATTTCAGCGCCATTTCTTTGATTTATAACAATAATTAATTTGGCGATCTTTGTTGCAAAATGATACATTTTTAAGCGCTTTGATTTTCCCAAATATAAGAATAACTTATTTATTTCTTATGGTTATTATTCTGCGTATTCGGCTTCCAATGTTGCAGAATATTTCGGTAAGCGGCCTACCACGACGTTTTTCACTATGCTTAATGTTACGCGGCGTTACTGATGATATCGTTCATACGCTGCGCGAGGAGATACTCCTCATTACCTATGCAATATGATGTCTAATCTATGACGGAGGTCAGTAATGGCAAACCATCGTGGCGGTTCCGGTAATTTTGCGGAAGACCGCGAAAGAGCATCAGAAGCAGGTCGTAAAGGTGGTCAGCACAGCGGGGGCAATTTTAAGAATGACCCGCAGCGTGCATCCGAAGCAGGCAAAAAAGGGGGCAAAAGCAGTAACCGTAATAGCTAGCCTGCGTCACAACAGCAAGACGCTGAGCGTTTCGCGCTAAAAAGCGTCATGCGCCACCGCCGCCGGATTTCCGGCGGTTTTTTTGTTTATAAGCCGGATTTGGTATGCTTGCGTTCTGACGAAAAGGAGAGGGCGCATGTCGCAACGCACAGAGAAAAAAATCGGGAAACGCTCGCAGGCCACCGGTGCAAAACGGCAGCTTATCTTAACCGCCGCGCTTGCTGTTTTTTCCCAGTATGGCATTCATGGCGCGCGTCTTGAGCAGGTCGCCGAGCGGGCAGGCGTCTCCAAAACCAATCTGCTTTATTATCCCTCGAAAGAGGCGCTGTATGTCGCGGTAATGCGACAGATCCTGGATGTCTGGCTGGCGCCGCTCAAGGCGTTTCGCGCAGAATTTTCCCCTCTGGAGGCCATCAAAGAGTATATCCGTCTCAAGCTGGAGGTTTCGCGTGATTATCCGCAGGCGTCGCGGCTCTTCTGCATGGAGATGCTGGCGGGCGCGCCGCTCTTAATGGAGGAACTGACCGGCGATCTAAAAGCGTTGATAGATGAAAAATCCGCGCTGATTGCCGGATGGGTGCACAGCGGGAAACTGGCGCCCGTCTCCCCGCACCATTTGATCTTCATGATTTGGGCCGCCACGCAACATTACGCCGATTTTGCCCCTCAGGTTGAGGCGGTAACCGGCGCGACGCTTCGCGATGAAGCCTTTTTTAACCAAACGGTCGAAAGCGTCCAGCGCATTATTATTGAAGGGATTCGCGTGCGTTAACCGGCTGGCGGCAGTGGGCAGCTCAAATCACCCTCTTCACATTGCAGCAGCGAGGCTAAAAACGCTTCGCGTTCGTTCGTTTTATCGGTCAGGCACTGGCTGGCGATCATAGGTTGCACGCTGCCGCCCTCCGTACCTGAGCGAATCAGAGCGCAATCGGCGTCCCGCAGTGCAATCCATGCCACCTGCGCTTTTTGCAACAGCTCGCGCTGCGGCGGTTGCGCACGCTTAATCGCGCTTTGATAGGTTTCGTTCAGCTTTTTATCTGCCGCCTGGTATTGCGCGGCGGCGCAGCGATTCATTTCCAGCTGCGTACTGGCGCTGGCACACTCATCGGCCAACACCTGACTGCTGAACAACAACGCCGCGCAGGTAAGGAAAATTCGTTTCATACGGTCCTCTGACGCGAGTAAAAAGGCTCCATTGACGGAGCCTTAATTAACCACAGTATTAGCCAATTGTCATCAGGCTGGCATTACCGCCAGCAGCGGCAGTGTTTACGCTCAGCGAACGTTCAATATAGAGCCGTTCCAGCAGTATATTGCTTTCGCCGCGGGCGAACCCCTGTACCGACACTATCGCGCCTTCGCGGGCGGCGACGGCTTCGCAAACGGTTCGCAGCTTGTCGGAGTCGCCGTGGAAAATCACTGCGTCAAACGGCTGCGCCATCAGCGTTTCCGCTTTCGCAAACTGGACACGCGCCGCAACGGCGGCGGGGAGACGTTTCGCCAGATCGCGGTGGAAGGCGTCGTCTGACCATAGCGCCTGACTGCCGACGGCGAGAACGGCGGCAAGCTGCGTCAACGCGTCCTGTTCGTCATCAGCCAGGCATAATACCCGTTCACGCGGCAACAGCGTCCAGGTATTGCGCTCGCCGGTCGGTCCCGGTAGCAGGCGCTGCGTGCCGGCCTGCGCCAGATCGGCGAATTGTCGGCAGAGCGTCTGTAGCGCCGGGCGATCCGCCGCCCATTGCGTCAGGGCGGTCAACGGCGCGAGTAGCGTGGTTTTAAGCTGCGCATCTACCGGGTAACGCGCATCCTGACGAGTCAGCGTCGTATTGAGCGCATTGGGCGGGCGGTGTGCCAGCAGGCGGTAGAGATAGAGCGGCCCTCCCGCTTTTGGCCCGGTACCGGACAGTCCTTCGCCGCCAAACGGCTGGACGCCGACGACCGCGCCCACCATATTACGGTTAACGTACAGGTTGCCGACGTGGGCGGAACCGGTGACTTGCGCAATGGTTTCATCAATACGGGTATGTACGCCCAGCGTTAGCCCGTAGCCGGAAGCGTTAATCTGTTCGATAAGCTCCGCCAGTTGGTTACGGTTATAACGCACGACGTGCAGCACAGGCCCGAAGACCTCTTTTTCCAGTTCTGCGAAGTTTTCCAGCTCAATAAGCGTGGGCATTACAAACGTACCGGTTTGCCATTCCTGCGCATCATCGCTGTTTTCACGCGCGGCCTGGAAAACCGGGCGGCCTTTGGCGCGCATTGTCTGGATATGACGTTCAATGTTGGCTTTGGCCTCGCTATCGATCACCGGCCCGATATCGGTCGTCAGACGGCCTGGATTCCCCATCCGACACTCCGCCATCGCGCCGCGTAACATTTTCAGCGTATGTTCGGCGATATCGTCCTGCAAACACAGCACGCGGAGCGCGGAACAGCGTTGTCCGGCGCTGTCGAAAGCGGAAGCCAGCACATCCACGACTACCTGCTCGGTGAGCGCGGAAGAGTCGACAATCATAGCGTTCATACCGCCGGTTTCCGCAATCAACGGAATAGGGCGGCCCTGGGCGTCAAGACGTGTGGCAATGTTGCGCTGCAACAACGTCGCGACCTCCGTGGAACCGGTAAACATCACGCCGCGTACACGCGCATCGGCGGTAAGCTGGGCGCCGACGGTTTCTCCCCGTCCCGGCAACAGTTGCACGACGCCCGGCGGTACGCCCGCTTCCAGCAAAATGGCAATGCCCTGGGCGGCAATCAGCGATGTCTGCTCTGCCGGTTTCGCCAGAACGCTGTTACCTGCCGCCAGCGCGGCGGCGATTTGGCCGGTGAAAATGGCCAGCGGGAAGTTCCACGGACTGATGCAGACTACCGGCCCTAACGGGCGATGCGTTTCGTTATCGAAATCGTCACGCACTTGGCCGGCATAATAATAGAGGAAGTCTACCGCTTCGCGCACTTCGGCAATGGCGTTGCTGAACGTTTTCCCCGCTTCACGTACCAACAGGCCAATCAACTGCTGCATTTGGTCTTCCATTAATACCGCCGCCCGCTGCAAAATGGCGGCGCGTTCTTGCGGCGGCGTCGCAAACCAAACCGGTGCCTGATTGACCGCGTTTTGCAATGCCTGTTCAACTTCGCTTTCTGTCGCTTCGCGTCCCCAGCCGACAATATCTTTCGGTTCCGCTGGGTTGATAACCGGCGTCATCTCACCGTCGGCCACCGGTTGTTCCAGCACAGGTTTGGCCTGCCATTTCTGCATGGCGTTGCTTAACAGGGCAGAAGAAAGCGAGGCGAGGCGATGTTCATTCGCTAAATCAAGTCCGGCGGAGTTTATCCGACCTTCGCCGTACAGATCGCGCGGCAGCGGCATTTTCGGATGCGGTATGCCAGCCTGACCTTCCTGCTGCGCCAGTTTTTCCACGGCCTCGACCGGGTCGGCCACCAGTTCATCGAGCGGTAGGGTGGCATCGGCGATGCGGTTGACAAAAGAGGTGTTGGCGCCGTTTTCCAGCAGGCGTCGTACCAGATAGGCCAGCAGGGTTTCGTGTGTTCCCACCGGCGCGTAAATACGGCAGGGACGGTTAAGTTTTCCGTCCGCTACTTTACCGGTGACCTGTTCATACAGCGGTTCGCCCATGCCGTGCAGGCACTGGAATTCGTACTGACCCGGATAGTAATTTTGCCCGGCCAGATGATAAATCGCCGCCAGTGTGTGAGCGTTATGGGTCGCGAACTGCGGGTAGATCAGATTAGGAACGGCGAGCAGTTTTTTCGCGCAGGCCAGATAAGAGACATCGGTATACACTTTGCGGGTATAAACCGGATAGCCCTCCAGCCCTTCCATTTGCGCGCGTTTGATTTCGCTATCCCAGTAGGCGCCTTTCACCAGACGAATCATCAGCCGACGGCGGCTACGGGAGGCCAGATCGACTAAATAATCAATGACCAGCGGGCAGCGTTTCTGGTAAGCCTGGATCACAAAGCCAATGCCGTTCCAGCCCGCCAGTTCGGGTTCGAAGCAGAGTTTTTCCAGCAGATCGAGCGAGATCTCCAGACGATCCGCCTCTTCGGCGTCGATATTGAGACCAATGTCGTACTGGCGCGCCAGCAGCGTTAGGGATTTCAGGCGCGGATAAAGCTCCTCCATTACCCGATCGTATTGCGCGCGACTATAGCGTGGATGCAGGGCGGACAGTTTAATCGAGATGCCTGGCCCTTCGTAAATACCGCGACCGTTAGACGCTTTGCCGATGGCATGAATCGCTTGCTGGTAAGAGACCATATAGGCCTGCGCATCGGCGGCGGTTAATGCGGCTTCGCCCAGCATATCGTAAGAATAGCGGAACCCTTTCTCTTCCAGTTTTCGGGCATTCGCCAGCGCCTGAGCAATGGTTTCACCAGTCACGAACTGCTCGCCCATTAAACGCATCGCCATGTCGACGCCTTTGCGGATTAACGGTTCGCCGCTCTTGCCGATAATGCGGTTCAGCGAGCGCGATAGATTGGCTTCGTTATGCGTTGAGACCAGTCGGCCGGTAAAGAGCAGCCCCCAGGTGGCGGCGTTTACAAACAGCGACGGGCTACGGCCAATATGCGACTGCCAGTTGCCATTACTGATTTTGTCGCGAATTAACGCATCGCGCGTAGCTTTGTCGGGAATACGCAGCAGCGCTTCCGCCAGACACATCAGCGCAACGCCTTCTTGCGAAGAGAGGGAAAACTCCTGCAACAGGCCTTGCACCATACCCGCGCGACCGCTGGCGGATTTTTGATTGCGCAATTTCTCCGCCAGTTGATGCGCAAGTTTATGCGCCTGCTCAGCGACAGGCGGCGACAGGCGCGCCTGTTCCATTAGCATTGACACCGCATCGGTTTCCGGGCGGCGCCAGGCGGCGGTGATGGCGGCGCGAGAGACGGATTGGGGAAGAATCTGTTCGGCAAACTCCAGAAAGGGCTGATGCGGCTCATCCTGCGGCGCGACCGGCTCCTCGCTTTCATTTGCCGCGCCGGCAAACAGCGCAGGTAGCTCCGGTAGCGTATCGCTATTTTCCAGCTTGTCCAGATAGCTAAAGATTGCCTGTTTTATTAACCAGTGCGGCGTGCGATCGATACGCGACGCGGCCATTTTGATCCGTTCGCGCGTGGCGTCGTCCAGCTTAACCCCCATCGTGGTGGTTCCCATACCCTCTACTCCTGTTATTCGCTCTATCTGCTAACCAATAGTTAGCGGAAAATATCCACTATGTTGCAACTTTGTGCAACCGCGTTAAATGTGACCTGCGTTGCAAGCTTAAAAATGAATAAATTGTTAAAAAAAGAAAGAGAGAGTCTGACGGGGAAAACCATCTGGATTTATTTTCTCTGCGGTAGTTAACACTTTTAAAAGGTGCAACCGCAAAAAATGTGAGAGAGTGCAACCTGGAGAAAAATAGTATCCCTCTGCAATCAAATTTGATGTAAATGGTGTGTTAAATCGATTGTGAATAACCACCGCTTCCGGCAGGATACGGTCGCCCTGGTAAACATAACACCCTTGCCACGTTCCGGCAGGGTACAAAACGGCACGCTACGGTAGTGCCAATAAATAAATTTGGAGAACCTTGATGGCTATTAGCACACCGATGTTGGTGACATTCTGTGTCTATATTTTTGGCATGATATTGATTGGGTTTATCGTCTGGCGCTCAACCAAAAACTTTGATGACTATATTCTTGGCGGTCGCAGTCTGGGGCCGTTTGTTACGGCTTTATCAGCCGGCGCGTCGGATATGAGCGGCTGGCTGTTAATGGGGTTGCCTGGCTCTATCTTTCTGTCGGGGATCTCTGAAAGCTGGATCGCCATTGGCCTGACGTTAGGCGCATGGATTAACTGGAAGCTGGTGGCCGGGCGCCTGCGCGTGCATACCGAATTTAACAATAACGCGCTCACGCTGCCGGACTATTTTACCGGTCGGTTTGAGGATAAGAGTCGAGTTCTGCGTATTATTTCCGCGCTAGTCATTCTGCTGTTTTTCACTATCTATTGCGCGTCAGGTATTGTCGCTGGGGCACGACTGTTCGAAAGCACCTTCGGTATGAGCTATGAAACCGCACTGTGGGCGGGGGCCGCGGCAACCATTATTTATACTTTTATCGGCGGGTTTCTTGCCGTTAGCTGGACGGATACCGTTCAGGCCAGCCTGATGATTTTTGCGTTAATCCTGACGCCGGTGATGGTTATTGTCGGCGTAGGCGGTTTTAGCGAGTCGCTGGAGGTGATCAAGCAAAAGAGCATCGAGAATGTCGACATGCTCAAGGGGCTGAATTTTGTCGCTATTATTTCTCTGATGGGCTGGGGACTGGGTTACTTCGGTCAGCCGCATATCCTGGCGCGCTTTATGGCGGCGGACTCCCATCACAGCATTGTTCATGCGCGTCGTATCAGTATGACCTGGATGATTCTGTGTCTGGCGGGCGCGGTGGCGGTGGGCTTCTTTGGCATTGCGTACTTTAACAACAACCCCGCGCTGGCCGGGGCGGTGAACCAAAACTCAGAACGCGTATTTATTGAACTGGCGCAGATCCTGTTTAACCCGTGGATTGCCGGTATTTTGCTGTCTGCTATCCTGGCGGCGGTGATGTCGACGTTGAGCTGTCAGTTGCTGGTATGCTCCAGCGCGATTACAGAAGATTTATATAAGGCTTTTCTGCGTAAAAGCGCCAGCCAGCAAGAGCTGGTATGGGTAGGGCGAGTGATGGTGCTGGTGGTAGCGCTGATCGCCATTGCGCTGGCGGCGAATCCCGATAACCGTGTGCTGGGGCTGGTGAGCTACGCCTGGGCTGGATTCGGCGCGGCATTTGGACCTGTTGTCCTGTTTTCTGTGATGTGGTCGCGTATGACACGTAACGGCGCGCTGGCGGGAATGATTATTGGCGCGGTGACGGTTATCGTCTGGAAACAATATGGCTGGCTGGATCTGTATGAGATTATCCCTGGCTTCATTTTCGGCAGCCTGGGGATCGTAATCTTTAGCCTGCTTGGCAAAGCGCCGACAGCAGCGATGCAGGAACGCTTTGCAAAAGCGGACGCGCATTATCATTCCGCGCCGCCGTCGAAGCTACAGGCGGAATAACCGACATGTCCGATAGCATTATCGCCATCGGACATATTTTACCAGGCGGCGTTATACGCCTGCCTGGTCCTCTGATAAGTCCCGGACCGATTGACTGAAGATGTTCAGGTAAATGAGGACGCTCTCTCAAACTATTTTTAGCCCTTGAGCGCCGTTAACGCGGCCGTAATACGTCTCGAGTAATCACTAACTGGCCATATATGAAATCGCCTGTTAATGGTACCAATAGCCTTGACGCAATAGAGTAATGACAAAAATTAAAACGAGTCAGCGTTACCGGCGTAAGTATGCCGCACAAAATTTTGCATAAATAATGCCGTTTTAGCGATGGGAGAGAGGACACGTTAATTACTCCGTTTTAACCTTTTATATGTTGAATATTCAATGGGTTATTGGTGGTTTCACCATTAATACCCATAGTAGCTAATGATTATCTTTTTTAGTCTCCTGCCAATGAAATAATTGTGTAATCTTTCTGTAAGAGACTGACAATGACGCAATAATGTTTGGTTAATGTTTGGTGAATATATTGTTGCATTATTGATGTTTTGTGTTGTACTTAGTAGTAATAGCGGTAGTTCCCCGGCAGTGATGGTCACTCACTATGGAGATCGCGAATGGTAATGTCCGCACCAGGACACATTGTTTACAGTAGTTACAACACCCTGTACGGACATTCTCTCTCCGGTGGTGGTCTTGTCACCTTAAAAGCTCTCATCATTTCCCTTACTGTCCATACCCATGACGTCATATGTGGTGCGCGTAGCCGTGTGTGGCGTCGTTTCAAAAAGCAAGCTAAGGCTTACAAGGAAGCCAACCCTCAGATGTGTGTGCGCATAATCGCGTTCAAGAGAACGCGGGTGATGTATACCTACAACTCAAGGTGCTATCCATGGGAAGACAAAAAGCAGTGATCAAAGCTCGTCGTGAAGCAAAGCGTGTGTTGAGACGAGATTCGCGTAGTCATAAGCAACGTGAAGAAGAATCGGTCACGTCACTGGTACAGATGGGCGGAGTAGAAGCCATTGGCATGGCGCTCGATAGTCGCGATACCTCTCCTGTTAAGGCGCGAAATGAAGCACAGGCGCATTATCTTAACGCTATCGACAGTAAACAGCTTATTTTTGCGACCGGCGAAGCCGGCTGCGGAAAAACATGGATCAGTGCGGCAAAGGCGGCAGAAGCATTGATTCATAAGGACGTCGAGAGGATCATTGTGACGCGTCCGGTATTGCAGGCTGATGAAGATCTTGGTTTTTTGCCCGGTGATATCGCTGAAAAATTCGCGCCTTATTTTCGTCCCGTCTACGATGTCCTGTTTAAACTGTTGGGCGCGTCCTTTATGCAATATTGTTTGCGCCCGGAAATCGGTAAGGTAGAAATTGCCCCGTTCGCCTATATGCGTGGGCGTACTTTTGAAAATGCGGTCGTGATCCTCGACGAGGCGCAAAATGTGACTGCGGCGCAAATGAAAATGTTTTTGACGCGATTAGGCGAAAATGTCACGGTCATTGTCAATGGCGATATTACGCAATGCGACCTGCCGCGCGGCGTGCGTTCCGGATTGAGCGATGCGTTGGAACGCTTTGAAGAAGATGAAATGGTAGGGATTGTGCATTTCAACAAAGACGACTGCGTGCGCTCGGCGCTTTGTCAGCGAACGCTTCACGCATACAGCTAATATAGCATTGACTTTCAGAGCCCGGGAGACCGGGCTTTGTTGTCTATAAAGCGTCCAGCAGACTCATGAACAAAAAAGGAAAATGACGCCTGTACGTGAAGGGAATTATTTTGTCATGTCCAGGGCATTCATTGTCCGTAATTTGCTTTCTCGGGCCTGTTCCGGCGAGGACTGTACAAGAAGGGTATAGAGCAGGTCAAAGACGAAAAGCTGCGCGGCTTTCGTACCGATCGAGTCACCTTGCAACATTCCTTGCCGATTACCATTGATCAGGCAAAAATCGGCCTCTTCACATAATGGAGAACCCAGATTATGGGTAATGGCGACTGTGGTGGCGCCAGCCTGTCGGGCCAATCGGAGTGAATGCACTGTTTCTGGCGATGTGCCCGAGTGACTGACACCCATCGCGACATCGCCTGCTTTTAATAGCGTAGCCTGCATGTACATAAAATGGTTATTGCTTACCGCATCGCCCCGTAAACCAATACGCATTAGCTTGTGTTTCATATCCAGCGCCGTGATCCCCGATGAGCCCACACCAAAGATATAAACTGAGTGACAGTGACGTAGGGCGTCCACGACACCGAGAACCTGTTGCATATCAAGCAGATTTAGCGTTTCAGATAATACATTACTAATGGTGTTCTGCAATTTTAAACCAATGGCGTGGGCATCGTCGGATTCGCTAACTTCGGCATCCAGTAGAGGACTACTGTCATCAGACTCGGTAGTGGCAAGTTCAATGGCCAGGTCCATTTTAAAATCCTGAAAACCTTTATAGCCCAGGGTGCGACAAAAGCGAATAACCGTGGCTTCTCCGGCCTGTGTGTCGCGCGACAAATCGGCAATAGATGACTGTGTCACCTGTCTGGGGAAGGCTAAAATATATTGCGCAATACGCTGGGAGGCACGTGTCAGGCTTTTTTGCATAGCACCCAGAGTGTCAAGGATTTTTCCGGGTTTAAGACGTGGGGGTTGAGGCTCCATATAGTTCCTGCTCTTGAGGGCTGATTGCGGCACAAAGCCTGCAATATCGAACAGAGCAGAGCCTATCAAGTCTGCGGCATGAAAAAAAGCGCGATGTAAGTAAAGGAGGAGGAATATTTACATCGCGTTGCCAACTTATGACAGAACATCACTGGAGAGTAATCTGTTTGCTCTTACGGTGTTTATAGCGCGCCATCTGTCGGATGGTTTATATCTGGCCCGGTATTGTCGCCCCGGGCGTTGGCGTCACCGTGTGCTGTGTCGGTATAGCGTGGTATCATGAAATCATAATGTCACCTTTGGTTCAGGTTTTTCATCCAGCGTCAATGGCGGTGCCGGGGCAAATAACGGGGCGAAAATAACGCCGCTGATCACCACGCTTAGCGAGCCAATGACCCCATAAAAGAAGAAGTTAAGGTCAGTGGCATAGCGTGCGCCCAGCACGGTAATGACGCTGATAATAATTCCTAAAACCGCACTCCCGGCATTTGCTCGTTTAAAGAAAATGCCCAGCATGAACAGACCGGTCATTGGCCCTCCCATCAGACCTATCAGACTATTAAATGCATCCCAGATTTCTGATTCATCGGCCATGACCAGCCATACCGAGGCCGCGCTACTTATCAGGCCCGCGACCAGAATAACTAACTTAGCTATTTTCATACGGTTTTCTGGCGTTCTTTTTTTATGACTCAAACGCTGATAGATATCGGAATTAAAACAACTGGAAATGCTGTTTAAGCTGCTGGAGATGCTGGACTGCGCGGCAGCGAAAATAGCGGCGATTATCAACCCTGCAATGCCGACTGGCATTTCGGTGACCACGAATAAGGGCAAAATGCCGCCAGTGTTGAATCCCGCCGGTAATAATTGTGGATGTTGCTGATAGTAGACAAACAATGCCGAGCCGATAGCAAAAAAGAAAACAAGGATCACAGCAACCAGTTTGGCATTTGTAAGTAATGTTTTCTTCGTTTCCTCTATGGAGTCAGTCACGATATAGCGTTGGACCACATCCTGACTGGCAGTAAATTGCTGAATATTGGCAAACAGAAAACCAATCATCAATACAGGTACTGTGCTTTCCGTCCAGCTCCAGTGGAACTGCGTAGCCGGAAAGAATTTATCCGCCTGCTGCGTCACCGTAAAAATTTCACCAATGCCGCCCTGGACTTTGAGACATATCACTATAAAAATCAGTATCGCGCTGCCAGAAAGTAAGAGGCCTTGAATAACATCAGTCCATATTACTCCTTCAATTCCACCCATCCAAGTATAAATGATACACATCACGCTAATCAACAGTACCAAAATCACCGGGTCTATAGCGATGAAGGGGCGCAAGGCCAGCACGGTGAGGAAAGTGATAATGGCGATACGTCCGATATGAAACAACATAAATGACATGCTGGCGAATAGACGGCAGCGCACATCGAACCGTGCTTCGAGATATTCATAGGCTGATGTGACTTTCAATTTCCGAAAAAACGGAATATAGAAATAAAAAACCAGCGGTAAAATTGCGATAGCCAGATACTGACCAATGATAAACGTCCAGTCGGAAGTAAACGCTTTGGCAGGAATTGACATAAATGTAATTGAGCTTAACGTAGTAGCAAATACACTGACCCCAGCCGCCCAACCAGGAACCCGGCCACCACCGCGAAAATAATCGTCTGCTGTTTTTTGCCGTCTTGAAAAATAGACACCGACTAACATCATGGCCAGGAGGTAGCCAAATAATACAAGATAATTAACGATGCCGAAAGAATGTGTAATCATAGTTCTTTCCTGCTTATGGTTTTGAGTAGAGTTGCGGTCATCGTCTGTGTATTTTTATCTTCCCATCATTCAGACGATACGATATTCAGATCAAGTAATAGTTTTTGTTAATCTCAATGACGGTAATCATGAGATGTAAAAGGCAGAGCATTTATGCTCCACCAATGGTGATGCCCAGACGTATGTCCTGCCGGATACCTGAAATAGCAGATATCCGATATTGCGTTCAAACAGGCTTCAGGCCTGGGGATCGTATTTGCCGATAGCATTATTAACGTCGGATTATTATCTGAGACATAAATATCAATAGTAAGCGTGTTCATTTTCTTTTCCTGTTCAGCGTTTTACTGCGTGACTGAACCACTGACAGATATGCTCGATACGGGTGATAGCGGAACCAACGGTAACTGCCCAGGCACCATGCTCAATAGCATTGGCCGCCAGTGCAGGCGTGTTATAGCGCCCCTCGGCAATAACACGACAACCTGCATGGCTCAGTTGTGTCACCATTGCCAAATCTGGCTCAACCGGCGTGATGGGGCCGGTATAGCCAGACAGTGTTGTACCAATGAATTCGATTCCTTTCTGATGGCAACTTATGCCTTCATTCACGGTTGAACAGTCTGCCATCGCCAGTAATCCATGCAGGCGAATACGTGTCAGTAAACTATCAATATCAACCGGGCGAGAGCGGAATGAGGCATCAAAAGCGATAATATCGGCACCTGCCTGCGCCAGGGCGTCAACATCCTGTAAATAGGGAGTGATACGGACTGGCGACCCTGTAAGGTCACGTTTAATTATCCCAATAATAGGAACAGAAAGATGGGGACGAACAGCCCGCAGATTCTCAATGCCTTCAATGCGCACAGTGACCGCACCCGCCGAAGCCGCTGCCTGTGCCATTGCAGCCACAATTTCAGGTTTATCCATAGGGCTGCCTGGTACCGGTTGGCATGAGACAATCAGCCCACCGTTTTCGTGTACACTTTGTTCCAGCCTGGCTAATAGTGACATCCAGTTCCGCCTTATATATTTTGAAGTTTTGCTCCGTTTTATGTTATGTTGTGGAGTGTTGCTGCATCAAGCAAAAAGATAGAAAAATGTGAACACAGTCATAAGGTATGTTTGTTATTCAATTACTGCGCCAGCGGATTTGAGGCTATAACCTGAAGCTACAAGACAAATACAATTCACTCTGACGGCAGCATGCTGTATTTTATTAACTGCTTCCGGCATAAAGATAAAATGCTCAGAAGGAGCTTATACGCCACGGGATAGCCAGTATGAAATGCATCACATAATTCTTGTTGTATTTATTCGAATGCTATCACTAATGAGTTTGACCATAACAGGTCACCCATAATCACTTCTAACATCACCATGGTGTGCTTTTACCTCGCACATGATAACCCCATGTAATTATTTTTAGCGCTTGGTCACATTTTGTCATTATCATTGTTGAAATTGTGCACCATAAGATCACTAATGATGAAGCTTTACTCCAATTGTATTTCTTCGCATGGGGATGCAGATGAAAAATTTTAAGAAAATGATGACGCTAATGGCGCTATGTTTATCAGTCGCTATCACCACATCAGGATATGCAACGACGCTTCCTGATATACCAGAACCACTGAAAAATGGTACTGGCGCTATTGATAATAATGGCGTGATTTATGTCGGCTTAGGTACCGCAGGGACATCCTGGTATAAAATTGATCTTAAAAAGCAACATAAAGACTGGGAGCGTATAAAGTCGTTTCCTGGTGGAGCTCGTGAGCAATCCGTGTCGGTATTTTTAAATGATGAGCTTTATGTTTTTGGTGGCGTAGGGAAAAAAAACAGTGAATCACCGTTGCAGGTTTATAGCGATGTGTACAAATACTCACCGGTGAAAAATACATGGCAAAAAGTTGACACTATATCTCCAGTTGGATTAACAGGGCATACGGGAGTAAAATTAAATGAAACGATGGTACTTATTACCGGAGGGGTTAATGAGCATATCTTTGATAAGTATTTTATTGATATAGCGGCTGCGGATGAAAGTGAAAAAAATAAAGTCATCTATAATTATTTTAATAAACCTGCCAAAGATTATTTTTTTAATAAAATCGTATTTATCTACAATGCTAAAGAGAACACATGGAAGAATGCCGGTGAGCTGCCAGACGCGGGGACGGCAGGATCGTCATCGGTAATGGAAAATAATTTCCTGATGCTGATTAATGGTGAGCTCAAACCGGGTTTACGTACCGATGTGATTTACCGCGCCATGTGGGATAACGACAAGCTAACATGGTTGAAGAACAGCCAGTTACCGCCATCGCCTGGAGAACAACAGCAAGAAGGGTTGGCCGGAGCATTTTCGGGCTATAGTCACGGTGTCCTGCTTGTCGGTGGTGGCGCGAATTTTCCGGGAGCAAAACAAAATTATACCAATGGAAAGTTTTATTCCCACGAAGGAATAAATAAAAAATGGCGAGATGAAGTCTATGGTTTGGTTAATGGCCATTGGCAATATATGGGTAAAATGAAACAACCTCTCGGCTATGGTGTATCAGTAAGTTATGGTGATGAAGTTTTCCTTATTGGTGGTGAAAATGCTAAAGGGAAACCTGTTTCGTCTGTAACCTCCTTTACCATGCGTGATGGTAATTTATTAATAAAATAATTTTTTAAATACAAAAATAAAGTTAATTGATGAGCGGAGTATTTTATGAAAATCAACAAATATCTTCTGGGTATGGTTTCGTTTATAGCATTTTCATCATATCTACAAGCGGCAACCCTTGATTATCGGCATGAATATGCTGATAGAACCAGAATTAATAAAGACCGTATTGCTATAATTGAAAAGCTTCCTAACGGCATTGGTTTTTATGTCGATGCCAGCGTTAAATCGGGAGTAGTAGATGGTGAGCAGGATAAGCATTTAAGCGATCTCGTCGCAAACGCTATAGAACTGGGCGTAAGTTATAATTATAAAGTTACGGACAATTTTGTTTTGCAGCCTGGATTTATATTTGAAAGCGGTCCAGACACTTCAATTTATAAGCCTTATTTAAGGGGGCAATATAATTTTGATTCTGGTGTTTATATGGCTGGTCGTTACCGTTATGACTATGCAAGGAAGACAGCTAACTATAGTGATGATGAGAAAACGAATAGATTTGATACTTATATAGGTTATGTTTTTGATGAGTTGAAATTAGAATATAACTTTACTTGGATGGATAGCGATCAAATTAAATTTGATAACAAAAAAACAAACTATGAACATAATGTGGCTTTAGCCTGGAAACTGAATAAGTCATTTACACCATACGTTGAGGTCGGAAATGTAGCGGTGAGAAATAATACCGATGAGAGACAGACCCGTTATCGCGTTGGATTACAATACCACTTTTGAGAAAGGTTAAAGAGTTACTGTACTAATCTTTGCTTAGTATTCATATCGATAATCTTATAGCCCGTAGCTACGTTACAGAACGTTAGACTTTGTCTTGAGTATTCACGTCCTTAACGTAGCTACGAATAAGGATGATAAACAATGAATATACGTCTTACATAGCTACGATCTCAGGCGGTTGTCGGAAAGTGCCGGTTGATTGTGTCTTATTCGGCAATTGATATGACTTAAAAATTAATTCCGTAAGCATTTCAGACGGTAACAGCAAATAAGGGTTTTATTGTGATAGCAAAATTCTTCCCGTGGTATAGCGAGATAACACGTCCACAAAAAAATGTTTTATTTTCAGCATGGCTGGGTTACGTTTTTGACGGCTTCGACTTTATGCTGATTTTCTACATTATGTATCTGATCAAGGCTGACTTAGGATTGACAGATATGGAGGGCGCATTCCTTGCCACAGCGGCCTTTATTGGGCGACCATTTGGCGGGGCGCTATTTGGTCTGCTGGCAGACAAATTTGGCCGTAAGCCGTTGATGATGTGGTCGATAGTTGCCTATTCTGTAGGTACAGGGTTAAGTGGCCTGGCTTCCGGTGTAATTATGCTGACGCTTAGTCGCTTCATTGTCGGTATGGGGATGGCGGGGGAGTATGCTTGCGCTTCTACTTATGCCGTGGAAAGTTGGCCAAAGCATTTAAAATCTAAAGCGAGCGCATTTCTGGTTTCAGGTTTCGGTATTGGTAACATCATAGCAGCCTATTTTATGCCGTCATTTGCCGAAGCGTATGGTTGGCGTGCTGCTTTTTTTGTCGGTTTGCTACCCGTTCTTTTAGTAATCTACATCCGGGCCAGGGCTCCTGAATCTAAAGAGTGGGAAGAAGCTAAACTCAGTGGTCCCGGAAAGCATTCACAAAGTGCCTGGTCAGTTTTCTCTTTGTCAATGAAAGGGCTATTTAATCGAGCTCAATTTCCACTGACATTATGTGTATTTATTGTTCTGTTCTCTATTTTCGGCGCAAACTGGCCGATCTTTGGTCTACTGCCTACATATTTGGCGGGAGAGGGCTTTGATACGGGTGTGGTCTCTAATTTAATGACGGCGGCGGCATTCGGCACTGTATTGGGAAATATCGTTTGGGGTCTGTGCGCAGATAGAATTGGTTTGAAGAAAACGTTCAGCATTGGTCTTCTCATGTCCTTTTTATTCATTTTCCCGTTATTCAGAATTCCGCAAGATAATTATTTACTGCTGGGCGCATGTTTATTCGGTTTAATGGCGACTAACGTAGGTGTTGGCGGGTTGGTTCCCAAATTTCTCTACGACTACTTTCCTCTTGAGGTTCGTGGTTTGGGTACCGGGCTGATTTATAATCTTGCTGCGACATCAGGCACATTCAATTCAATGGCGGCGACCTGGCTTGGAATAACAATGGGGCTAGGCGCTGCGCTAACGTTCATTGTTGCTTTCTGGACCGCAACAATTCTACTCATTATTGGCCTATCCATTCCGGATAGACTAAAAGCACGTCGTGAAAGTTTTCAATCAACAAAAGAATTTTAATAGAGGATAAATGATGACGAAATACGGTGTTGTAGGTACAGGTTATTTTGGCGCTGAACTGGCGCGATTTATGTCTAAGGTTGAAGGGGCGAAAATCACTGCGATTTACGATCCGGTAAATGCGGCTCCGATAGCGAAAGAGTTGAACTGTGTCGCCACTGCAACGATGGAGGCGCTTTGTACCCATCCTGATGTGGATTGCGTAATTATTGCTTCACCAAATTACTTACATAAAGCGCCGGTCATTGCGGCGGCTAAAGCGGGTAAACACGTGTTTTGTGAAAAACCTATCGCCTTAAATTACCAGGATTGTAAGGATATGGTTGATGCCTGCAAAGAAGCTGGTGTTACCTTTATGGCGGGTCACGTTATGAACTTTTTTCACGGGGTTCGCCACGCTAAAGCGCTCATCAAAGCCGGTGAAATCGGTGAAGTTACACAAGTTCACACTAAACGTAATGGTTTTGAAGACGTGCAGGATGAGATCTCATGGAAGAAGATTCGCGCAAAGTCAGGTGGGCATCTGTACCATCACATTCACGAGCTAGATTGTACACTGTTCATCATGGATGAAACCCCATCCCTGGTTTCAATGGCGGCGGGGAATGTTGCGCACAAAGGTGAAAAATTTGGTGATGAAGATGATGTTGTCCTGATCACCCTTGAGTTTGAAAGCGGTCGTTTCGCGACACTTCAGTGGGGATCATCGTTCCACTACCCTGAGCACTATGTATTAATTGAGGGCACGACAGGTGCAATTCTCATTGATATGCAAAACACGGCTGGTTATCTAATAAAAGCGGGCAAAAAAACACACTTCCTTGTGCATGAAAGCCAGGCGGAGGATGATGATCGTCGCAACGGTAACATATCCAGCGAGATGGATGGCGCAATCGCTTATGGTAAACCCGGTAAACGTACGCCGATGTGGCTCTCATCAATTATGAAACTGGAGATGCAGTACTTGCATGATGTGATAAACGGTCTGGAGCCAGGCGAGGAGTTTGCTAAATTGCTAACGGGAGAAGCGGCGACAAATGCCATTGCTACCGCTGATGCTGCGACGCTTTCCTCAAACGAGGGGCGCAAAGTAAAACTCACTGAAATTCTTGGCTAAAATGGGAAGCCGGATGGTGGTGTTATTACCCGGTGGCGCTGTGCTTATGTAGACTGGATAAGGCGCCCGTGAACTGTGCCGCCATCCGGCAATGGACGGGGGCTTAATGCGAATAAATATCCTCCGGCATAGCCGGAGGTTTTTCAGATGCGCCTGTAAGGCTCTCTTACCAGCCGCGCCCTAACAGGCGCATACGATCTGACATTTGCATCAAACTTCGTTACTTACGGCCCGTAAACGGGCTGCCCGGATAAGGGATCGATAATTGCTCACCCATTTTATCCTCTTCAAGCTGGTGCTTTATGTATTCCCGTATCTTCGCCGTGTTCTTACCCACCGTATCGACATAGTACCCTCTGCACCAGAACTCCCTGTTCCTGTATTTGAATTTTAGATCCCCAAACTGCTCGTAAAGCATCAGACTACTTTTACCCTTCAGATATCCCATGAAGCTCGACACACTCATCTTCGGCGGGATCTCCAGAAGCATGTGAATATGATCTGCACAACATTCCGCTTCCAGGATTCGTACGTTTTTCCATTCACACAATTTTCTTAATATGCTGCCTACTGCCCTACGCTTCTCTCCATAGAACGCTTGTCTTCGGTATTTGGGCGCGAAAACTATGTGATATTTACAGTTCCATCGGGTGTGCGCTAAGCTCTTTTCGTCCCCCATTGGGACCCCCTTTTGATTTCTTGTTGAACTTTTGCAGTTGCCAGACCGCAAGATGTTTTAACAAATCAAAAGGGGTTTTAATAACTGGCTTAAAGCTGAAAGCTTTCCGGAACCCCCAGCCTAGCTGGGGGTTTTCCATAGACAAAAAAAGCCCGTACATTCGTACGAGCTCTTTCTTAAATATGGCGGTGAGAGGGGGATTCGAACCCCCGATACGTTGCCGTATACACACTTTCCAGGCGTGCTCCTTCAGCCACTCGGACACCTCACCAAATTGTCGCTCCAACATTACTGGAACGGGCGCTAATGTAGGGAAATATCTTTTCTACGTCAATCAACTTTTTTAAAAAAAAGCGCGTTTATACAAACTTCCACCAATCTGTGGTTTTAATAAGCGAAAACTGCTTTTTTTGCCCGCGCCGGGAAATTTGCTATGCTGCACATCCCGTTGAAAACGCTGATAACAGGCGCAATCACATTCCGCACAATACTGCTCAGGAGATAACATGGAGATAATTTTTTATCACCCGACATTTAACGCCGCCTGGTGGGTAAATGCGCTGGAGAAGGCTCTCCCACATGCGCGCGTTCGTGAATGGAAGGTCGGTGATAACAACCCCGCAGACTATGCGCTTGTATGGCAGCCCCCGGTTGAAATGCTGGCCGGAAGACGCTTAAAAGCCGTCTTTGCGCTGGGCGCGGGGGTGGATGCAATTCTGAGTAAATTAAATGCGCATCCGGAAATGCTGGACGCCTCCATTCCTCTGTTCCGTCTGGAAGATACCGGAATGGGCCTGCAAATGCAGGAGTATGCCGTCAGCCAGGTCTTACACTGGTTCCGTCGTTTCGATGATTATCAGGCGCTGAAAAATCAGGCGCTATGGAAACCGTTGCCGGAATATACCCGCGAAGAATTTAGCGTCGGTATCATGGGCGCAGGGGTGCTGGGCGCAAAAGTGGCAGAAAGTCTACAGGCGTGGGGGTTCCCGTTACGTTGCTGGAGTCGTAGCCGCAAATCCTGGCCTGGCGTGGAAAGTTATGTGGGGCGTGAAGAGCTGCGCGCTTTCCTGAACCAGACGCGGGTGCTGATTAATCTGCTGCCGAATACGGCCCAAACGGTAGGAATTATTAATAGCGAATTGTTGGATCAATTGCCGGATGGCGCTTACGTGCTGAACCTCGCGCGCGGCGTGCATGTTCAGGAGGCGGATCTGCTGGCTGCACTTGATAGCGGTAAGCTAAAAGGCGCGATGTTGGATGTCTTTAGCCAGGAACCGTTACCGCAGGAAAGTCCATTATGGCGCCATCCGCGAGTCGCCATGACGCCGCACATTGCGGCAGTCACCCGTCCGGCGGAAGCCATCGATTATATTAGCCGCACCATTACCCAGCTGGAGAAGGGAGAGCCGGTGACGGGGCAGGTGGATCGGGCGAGAGGATATTGATATCAACCCGGCGCGGGCCGGGTTTCGCTAAAAAACGCTGGCGATACCTGCTATCCTTGTCGGAAATGACTACAGGAGAGAGCAATGTATCCCGTTGACCTGCATATGCATACCGTCGCCAGCACTCATGCCTACAGTACTCTGAGCGATTATATCGCGGAAGCCAAACGCAAAGGCATTAAACTTTTTGCGATTACCGATCATGGTCCGGACATGGAAGATGCGCCGCATCACTGGCATTTTATTAACATGCGCATCTGGCCGCGTCTGGTTGACGGCGTGGGGATACTGCGTGGCATTGAGGCGAATATCAAGAACATTAACGGTGAAATTGATTGTTCCGGAAAGATGTTCGACTCGCTGGATCTGATTATCGCAGGCTTCCATGAGCCCGTTTTTGCGCCACATAATAAAGAAACCAATACCCAGGCGATGATCGCGACCATCGCCAGCGGCAAGGTGCATATAATTAGTCACCCCGGAAATCCAAAGTATCCAGTGGAGGTTAAAGCCATCGCGCAGGCGGCGGCGAAACACCATGTAGCGCTGGAAATCAACAACTCTTCTTTTCTGCATTCGCGTAAAGGAAGCGAAGATAATTGCCGCGCGGTCGCTGCCGCCGTACGCGATGCGGGAGGCTGGGTAGCGTTAGGCTCTGATTCCCATACGGCCTTTACGCTTGGCGATTTCACCGAATGCCGGAAAATTCTGGATGCGGTGAATTTTCCGGAAGATCGAATCCTGAACGTCTCGCCGCAGCGCTTACTGGCCTTTCTCGAATCACGCGGTATGGCGCCTGTACCGGAATTTGCCGAACTTTAATCGTTATTTATGGGAAGATATCAATGAATGAGTTTTCAATCCTGTGCCGTGTGCTGGGATCGTTGTTTTACCGCCAACCGCAAGATCCTTTACTGGTTCCGCTGTTTACGTTAATCCGTGAAGGTAAACTGGCGGCAAACTGGCCGCTGGAGCAGGATGACATGCTGGCGCGTTTACAGAAAAGCTGCGATATCACGCAGATTTCCACTGATTACAATGCGTTATTTGTTGGGGAAGAGTGCGCGGTAGCGCCATACCGCAGTGCGTGGGTCGAAGGCGCGGAAGAGTCTGAGGTGCGCGCTTTTTTAACGTCGCGAGGGATGCCGCTGGCCGATACGCCTGCCGATCACATTGGCACTTTATTGCTCGCGGCCTCCTGGCTGGAAGATCAGTCTGCCGAAGATGAAAGTGAAGCGCTGGAAACCTTATTTGCCGATTATCTGCTTCCCTGGTGCAATACCTTCCTCGGTAAAGTTGAAGCCCATGCCGTTACGCCATTCTGGCGCACTCTGGCGCCGCTAACGCGTGATGCGATAGGGGCCATGTGGGATGAACTTCAGGAAGAAGATGAAGAATAATGTGATGTAAATCACCCTTAACTGCAACTGGTTTTACATCATTGCATAAAATGTGTGCGTGATCTCATTAATGCGCCGCTTTTCTGTTATGATGCGCGCCATGAACATACTTCTTTCTATTGCTATCACGACGGGCATCCTTTCTGGAATATGGGGATGGGTGGCCGTCTCCCTGGGGTTACTAAGCTGGGCCGGTTTTTTAGGTTGTACGGCTTATTTCGCCTGTCCGCAGGGCGGCTTTAAGGGATTGTTAATTTCCGCCTGTACGCTGTTAAGCGGTATGGTGTGGGCGCTGGTCATTATTCACGGTAGCGCGTTGGCGCCGCATCTGGAAATTGTCAGTTACGTGTTGACGGGGATCGTGGCATTCCTGATGTGTATCCAGGCAAAGCAGCTATTGCTTTCTTTTGTTCCGGGAACATTTATCGGCGCCTGCGCGACATTTGCAGGGCAGGGTGACTGGCGGTTGGTATTACCGTCGCTGGCGCTGGGGCTAATCTTTGGCTATGCCATGAAAAATAGTGGGCTATGGCTGGCATCACGCCGCGAGCAACATTCAGCGAATACGGCGGTCACAAAATAAAAAAGCGTGGGGTTCTTCCCCACGCTTTGTCGTATTCATCAGGATTCTGGCGGTACTGACAGCTCACGGTATTTCACCAGAATATCATTTTGCCTGTCCGCTTTATTCTGCAAATCCCACAGTCCGCGATCGATACCATCATTAATGAGGAAGATAACGCCGGTTTCAATGGCTGACATCAGACACAGCATCACCGGTTCGTTCGAGGTATAGCCGATTTCGCCTTCCAGTAAGCGCTGGTAATCAATAAAACGGAACACGCCTGCCTGTACTTCATAGGAAAGGATCGTTTTACTGGTGTTCACCGAAGAAAGGATCTCGCCCGTACTGACGTTAACCACGCGCAGGTTGACAGCAATCTGATCCAGCTGATACTGCGTATCGGCGCCAATACCGAAATATCTTGCGCCGACCCCGCCGGATTTGACGTTACTTTCATAACCAATAATAGAACCTTCCACCATAATATTTGCCGCCGTCAGCGACTGAAGCGGGATACGGTTATTCATCGCCACGGTGCCGTTTTCCTGGGCTGCGCGAATAATTTTCCGTTCATTCAAAAGATTCTGTAAGCCTTGTCGTTCCAGCGGGATAAACCAGCGCGAATCTTTCAGCGCAGTGACCAACATAGCGGTGGCGCTCTGCGGCACAGCCGTAGAAAAGTTACTTGCCGGGTAAGGTTTAAATTGGCCCGTTTCATCCTGAATGTTATATACCGAAACAAAGATCTTACCGGTGGGAGCAGGTAAGTGCGTCAAATCTTTGTAACTTTGTGCGCGGGGCATTAATGTCGGTTTCGCAGCTTGTTTCGGCGGGGCAGTTAAGCATCCGCTCAACAATAAAACGGCAACCAAAATAAGTAAGCGCGGCATGATTTATATCCTTTAGTGACTGTAGCTTAAAAATCGGTTGACTGAGTTTGTAAACCTGACACTTCGATGGTCGAGGTTCTTCCCGTTTTTCTGTCCGTGACGTTGAGCTGGAGCTGTCCGTCGCGATTAGCGATATCGATAATAAAATCGTTGGTCACCATACGTCCTGGTTTCCCGGTATTAATATTGGTCAACAAGCCGCCCAGAATTTGCGATTGAATAGCCTGCGTAAAGTTATCCAACGCTGAGGGGGTTTCGATACCAAAATCGTTATCATAAGCGGGGTCTTTATATGAATTTTGCGCCTGGGCGCTATTCAATAAAAAGGAACCGTTATTGGGGTTTCCACCAAAGTTAGGATTACGGAACTGGAACGTCATATTTCCAGCCCAGGTTAAGGGCGAAAAAAGCATGAGCAGCACTACTGCATGTTTAACACGCATGACAGCCTCCGGATAAAAATCATGTTTTAGAATTCATCACGCGCTAAATCACTCGTACTTAATAGCGTTTGATCTATTTGTCGGCGATTTAATGCTTCCTCTGTTTGCGCTAATGCGAAGACGACGGTTTTCTCGAAGTCTCTTTTCATTGGAAATAAAAAGGTCTGGAAAATAACGTCCTGATTTACCGTTATGGTGATCCAGCTTCCCCAACGCGCACTGGGTCTTTCATTAATGGTCAGATTGCCGGTGTATTCGCTTTCCCATTTGTCGCTGAATGCACGATAGAATTCATGTCCTATCGAAGAGACGGTATGGTCGGTTAACAATCCGGGAACCTCGACTTCAACTTCATTGGCATGCAGGTTTCCGGTAGCGAACAGTAACTCTGCTGCTACAATCCAGGTCAGATAGCGTTTCATGGCCTTACCGCCTGAGATTATCGTTTGCCCATGAAACTGCCTGGGTGCGATTTTTGACAGCTATCTTTTTGAAAAGATTATAAAGATGTGTCTTAACCGTATTCTCGCTGATAAATAGCGACCTCGCGATTTCATTATTAGAGGCACCAATACGTAACTTATTGAGGATCTCTTTTTCGCGATGAGTGAGTAATGCGGACTCGGTGCTGTTGTAGCGGTAATTTCCTGAGTGCGTAATCAGGTAACTGGCTAATTTTTGTGAAAAATAGCATTCGCCACGCAGAATACCCTGTAATCCGCTGACCACGTGTTCCTGGTCTTCAGTGGCGTAAAACACGCCGTTAATATGAGGCCAGTTTTCAATTTCACGGTAGGGATAATCGTCAGGGGTATTTAACAATAATGTTTTTATATTATTGTTTTGGCGGCTTAAATTATCCTGCCAATAGTGGATAAGCTTCTTATCCGCTTCCATCATATCCATTAAAACAATGCAACTGGCTGAGATATCTTCCAGAGAACGTTGAATATTATGCAGTTTTCCGGTTATGGCCAGCGATTGCTTTAAATGTTGCAATAATGCCGTAGCTTGCAGAGATGGCTTTGTGATCAACAATAGTGTGTGACCATGACTACTATGGACTTCATTAAACATGATGAAACTCCACTTTTTTTAATCGCACATCTGACAGCTGCCCCCATAAAATAAAGGCACCAGAAGTACTGACAGATGTTGCACTGCTGTGGGTTGAAATAGCCCATTATCCAGAAAGAGAAAAATATTTACGAAAATACTTTTAACTGTTTTCAATCTAGCCATTACAAATCTTAAAGCAAGTGTTAAACTTGTAACAAGATGTAAAAATATGTATTAAAATGTTTTTTTTGGGTTTTTTTGAAGTTTAGATTTGATAGTAAAGTTGTACATTTCGCTGTTATTGCATAGATTTAAAAAATCATACAAATTATAATAATTCATTGATTTTTAATCATTTTAATTATTATATGTTATGTTTTGATTTTATTTTTTCTTAAAATTTGAGACGTGGCATTAACCTGGACAGCACAAAGACAAAAAAAAACGAAGTGTGTCACGTCTTGTGCGTATTGCCCCCCATGGGAAGCATAAGAACATCCCCATGGCGGCATAACACACACCAACACTTCATTTTTTGGGTTCGCGATACACTCTCTTCTGTGGCCAAAAATCAATTATAAAAAATCACATGGCTATCGTTTTATTAGTACTTTGGTATGAGCTTAAATAACAAAATACCACGCGTGGGTGAGTTATTAAAAATGTTTCCACGGACATACTCTTCATCGTAACGACGCGTTAACAAAAAACGCATGTCGCTAACAAGGTAATAGATAATTTTCGCTATGTACGACCAGGTCCAGGGTGACAGCATGAAAAACAAATTGTTATTTATGATGTTGACAATACTGGGTGCGCCTGGGATTGCAACCGCGACAAATTATGATCTGGCTCGTTCAGAGTATAATTTTGCGGTAAATGAATTAAGCAAGTCTTCATTTAATCAGGCGGCCATTATTGGTCAAGTCGGCACGGATAATAGTGCCAGAGTACGCCAGGAAGGATCAAAACTATTGTCCGTTATTTCACAAGAAGGAGGAAATAATCGGGCGAAAGTCGACCAGGCAGGGAATTATAACTTTGCGTATATTGAGCAAACGGGCAATGCCAACGATGCCAGTATATCGCAAAGCGCTTACGGTAATAGTGCGGCTATTATCCAGAAAGGTTCTGGAAATAAGGCCAATATTACCCAGTACGGTACGCAGAAAACAGCAGTTGTAGTGCAGAAACAGTCGCATATGGCTATTCGCGTCACCCAACGCTAATACCGTTACGACTTTTAAATCAATCCGATGGGGGTTTTACCATGAAACTTTTAAAAGTGGCAGCATTCGCAGCAATCGTAGTTTCTGGCAGTGCTCTGGCTGGCGTCGTTCCACAATGGGGCGGCGGCGGTAATCATAACGGCGGCGGCAATAGTTCCGGCCCGGATTCCACGTTGAGCATTTATCAGTACGGTTCCGCTAACGCTGCGCTTGCTCTGCAAAGCGATGCCCGTAAATCTGAAACGACCATTACCCAGAGCGGTTATGGTAACGGCGCCGATGTAGGCCAGGGTGCGGATAACAGTACTATTGAACTGACTCAGAATGGTTTCAGAAACAATGCCACCATCGACCAGTGGAACGCTAAAAACTCCGATATTACTGTCGGTCAATACGGCGGTAATAACGCCGCGCTGGTTAATCAGACCGCATCTGATTCCAGCGTAATGGTGCGTCAGGTTGGTTTTGGCAACAACGCCACGGCTAACCAGTATTAATTTAGCGTCTGCGCTAATAAAAAAACAGGGCATAAGCCCTGTTTTTTTTCGGGAGGAAATTATGCATACTTTATTGCTCCTTGCCGCACTTTCAAATCAGATTACGTTTACCACGACTCAGCAAGGCGATATTTACACGGTGATCCCTCAGGTCACATTAAACGAACCCTGCGTCTGTCAGGTGCAAATTCTCTCTGTGCGCGACGGCGTCGGGGGACAAAGCCATACACAGCAAAAACAAACGCTATCTTTACCTGCTAATCAACCGATTGAGTTGTCTCGTCTTAGTGTAAATATATCTTCAGAGGACTCGGTTAAAATTATTGTTACTGTTTCGGACGGACAATCACTGCATTTATCACAACAATGGCCGCCTTCTGCACAGTAGTTTTTGATGGTGGCGGAAATGGATTGGCTGACCTGGGTATAAAGAGGCGATAAAAGCGTCTCATCGTCTCGGCATGTCGCTATAAGGTAACGCCGAACCCTCGAGGATGACTAATCATTGAGGAGTTAACATGTCCGTAATCAAGAAAAATATCCCTGCCATAGGCCTGTGTATCTGCGCTTTTTTTATCCATTCTGCGGTAGGGCAACAAACGGTACAGGGCGGCGTTATCCATTTTCGCGGCGCGATTGTTGAGCCACTGTGCGATATTTCTACTCACGCCGAAAATATTGATTTAACCTGCCTGCGCGAAGGTAAAAAGCAAATGCACCGGATTGACCTTCGGCAGGCATCTGGATTACCGCAGGATATTCAGTCCATTGCGACGGTACGGCTGCATTATCTCGATGCGCAAAAAAGCCTGGCGGTGATGAATATTGAGTACCGTTAACGGCGGTGTCATAGATATAAAAAGAGCGACTCTGTTGAAAGCCCTGCTGTACACTTTGCAGATAAGGTGAGACAAAGGGGGGGGGGTTATGACATCACGTCTTCAGGTCATACAGGGTGATATCACTCAACTTAGCGTCGATGCGATTGTGAATGCCGCTAACGCATCATTAATGGGCGGCGGCGTAGACGGCGCGATTCATCGCGCGGCGGGGCCGGCATTGCTGGACGCCTGTAAACTCATCCGCCAGCAACAGGGCGAATGTCAGACGGGACATGCGGTTATCACGCCTGCTGGCAAGCTTTCGGCAAAGGCGGTTATTCACACAGTGGGGCCCGTCTGGCGAGGCGGCGAACACCAGGAAGCTGAGCTACTCGAAGAGCCATACCGGAATTGTTTGCTGCTTGCCGAGGCGAATCACTTTCGTTCCATCGCTTTTCCGGCAATCAGTACCGGCGTTTATGGCTATCCACGCGCCCAGGCCGCTGAAGTCGCCGTCAGGACGGTTTCAGATTTTATTACCCGTTACGCTCTGCCTGAACAGGTATACTTTGTCTGTTATGATGAAGAAACTGCCCGGCTTTACGCAAGATTACTTACTCAGCAAGGCGACGACCCTGCCTGATAAAACACGCCTGGAGCGTTCCGTTGAACCGCTATGCGCGCGCCATCCCGGAGAGTGCGGCATTCTCGCGTTGGATAACAGTCTGGACGCTTTTGCCGCCCGCTACCGCCTGACCGAAATGACGGCGCGGACGCTGGATGTGCAGTATTATATTTGGGAAGACGATATGTCCGGGCGGCTGCTCTTTTCGGTTCTGCTGTCGGCGGCGAAGCGCGGCGTTCATGTTCGTCTGCTGCTGGATGATAACAATACGCCTGGTCTGGATGATACGTTGCGCTTGCTGGATAGTCATCCTAATATCGAAGTTCGTCTGTTTAATCCTTTCTCTTTTCGTACGCTACGCGCGCTGGGATATTTGACGGATTTTGCGCGGCTGAATCGGCGGATGCACAATAAAAGTTACACTGCCGACGGCGTAGTGACGCTGGTCGGTGGGCGCAACATCGGCGATGCCTATTTCGGCGCTGGAGAGGAGCCGCTATTTTCCGATCTGGACGTGATGGCCATTGGCCCGGTGGTCAATGATGTCGCCAATGATTTTGAACGTTACTGGCGCTGTAGTTCAGTGTCGACATTGCAGCAAGTATTATCCCTTTCTGAGCAGGAACTGACGCAGCGTATCGAACTTCCCGAATCCTGGTATAACGATGAGATCACCCGCCGTTATCTGCATAAGCTGGAAACCAGCCAGTTTATGGCGGATCTCGATCGCGGAACGTTGCCGCTGATTTGGGCAAAAACACGCTTGCTTAGCGATGACCCTTCTAAAGGCGAGGGGAAGGCGCAGCGCCATTCGCTTCTTCCGCAGCGATTATTTGACGTGATGGGGTCGCCGACGGAGCGTATCGACATTATTTCCGCTTACTTTGTCCCTACGCGCGCAGGCGTGGCGCAGTTGCTTAATCTGGTCAGGAAAGGCGTGAAGATCGCCATCTTAACTAACTCTCTGGCGGCCAACGATGTGGCGGTCGTTCACGCAGGGTACGCGCGCTGGCGCAAGAAATTACTGCGCTATGGCGTGGAGCTCTACGAACTGAAACCGACCCGCGAACATGAAACCGCCGTACATGATCGCGGACTCACCGGGAACTCAGGTTCCAGCTTACATGCTAAAACGTTCAGTATTGATGGTAGTAAGGTGTTTATCGGGTCGCTTAATTTTGATCCCCGTTCAACGCTTTTAAATACCGAAATGGGCTTTGTCATTGAAAGTGAAACGCTGGCGACGCTTATCCATAAGCGTTTTACACAGAGCCAACGCGATGCGGCCTGGCAACTGCGGCTGGATCGCTGGGGACGAATTAACTGGATCGATCGTCAGCAAGAAGAGGAAAAGGTGTTAAAGAAAGAACCCGCTACGCGTTTCTGGCAACGAGTTCTGGTACGGTTGGCGGCAATTTTACCTGTTGAATGGCTGCTTTGAACCCGCGCGCGGAAAACTACCCGATCGTGGCGCGACTTTCTCGTTTTACCGGCGGTTTACCTGAAAAGAGAAATTTCAGGAGCGGGATGCGTAAATGAATTTCATACAGAATTAACGCAATACCCATAACAAATATCAGCCCGCACAAGAACCCGATCAGGTTGGAGGAGATATGCGGCGTAATATACGCGCCAAAGAAAAGCGTTAAGGGATGATGCACCAGATAGATAAACAGCGAAGCATTCACGAAATAGGTGACACGCGCGGACTGAAAGTTTAACAAGCGATGCCCCAGTGAAAATACCACGTTCACCATCCATAGCCCCATTACCATCGTAATCACGGATTCGGTTTCGTACATCCAGGCGTCGCCGCTCCCATAACGTTGATTCAGCAGATACGCGATAAAAGCAACGGCAGCGCCTAAAGTGCATCCGCGTGAGGGCGTGGTGAAGCGCGCTTTCAGATCGGGGTGAATGAAGGCCAACGCGCCGAGAATAAAAAACGGCACATAAAATAGCGTTTGCATCACAATAAAATTGAACATGCCGTCACTGAGGATTGCCGGATATACGATGAATATAATGCGCCTGATAGCAGCGTAAGCCACCCCCAGCAGGAAAAAAATAAGCGAAAGTTTGGCCAGCGAAATAGCGGCGGGACGAGGCTTGCTTGTTTCCTGCCTTTTTTGGAACCAGGTAAAAATCCCGATGCTGACGGTGGTTAATATCACCAGCACCAGTAAAAACCACAGATGTGAAATGAGTTCCCACGCTAACGTATTATATTTTTCATAGGCAGAGAGTGTAGGCCAGTTCTCTGTTTTCTCTTTGACATATTGCAACAGGATAAATTGCGGCAAGGTAAGCAAAGGGATTGCGGTAAGCATGGGAATACCCACACGTTCTACCCGTACTTTCCACCAGTGTTTTAATGGATAACGTAAAAATAACATGTACGAAAAATAACCAGAAATAACAAAAAACACCTGCATACGAAAAGCGTGGATAAAATCGTTAAACAGGGTTAGCCACCACGATGGCGCGGCGCTATTGACATGCCAACTGTGAGTGGAATAGATCAACGAGATATGAAAGGGAATCCCTAACAACATCAGCCATGCGCGGATAGAGTCAAGAAAATATTCACGCGGCGCGGGTACAGAGCTCATATAAGGTCACGTATTCTCAGATTTTTCACCTTATCCATAAGGCGAATTATAGTTACATTCGGTAGCAACCCTACACCAACTCCGACAACCTGTCTCCAGGATAAGCACGCAAAGTGAAAACAGGCGCGGGAGGTGCTTAATCCATGAGCCAGCGCGCTGAACAAAGCCTGGATTCAGTTGTCGTAATGCCTGATTATCCATTAAAATGGATCGGATCGATATAAGCACACAAAGGGGGAAGTGCTTACTTATTATGAAACATAAACGACAAATGATGAAAATGCGTTGGTTGGGCGCAGCTATTATGTTAACGCTCTACGCATCATCGAGCTGGGCGTTCAGTATTGATGACGTGGCAAAACAAGCTCAATCTTTAGCCGGGAAAGGCTATGAGGCGCCTAAAAGCAACTTGCCCTCCGTTTTCCGCGACATGAAATATGCGGATTATCAGCAGATCCAGTTTAACAGCGATAAAGCCTACTGGAACAACTTAAAGACCCCTTTTAAGCTCGAATTTTACCATCAGGGGATGTACTTCGATACGCCGGTCAAGATTAACGAAGTGACGGCGACGACGGTCAAAAGAATCAAATACAGCCCGGATTACTTCAATTTTGGCAATGTTCAGCACGATAAAGACACGGTAAAAGATTTAGGCTTCGCCGGGTTCAAAGTTCTGTACCCCATCAACAGTAAAGATAAGAACGACGAAATCGTCAGTATGCTTGGCGCCAGCTATTTCCGCGTTATCGGCGCAGGCCAGGTATATGGCTTATCTGCGCGCGGCCTGGCGATTGATACCGCCTTACCATCTGGTGAAGAGTTTCCCCGCTTTCGCGAGTTCTGGATTGAGCGTCCAAAACCCACCGATAAGCGTTTGACCGTCTATGCATTACTGGATTCTCCGCGCGCGACCGGCGCTTACCGTTTTGTGATCATTCCTGGCCGCGATACCGTGGTGGACGTGCAGTCAAAAGTCTATCTGCGCGATAAAGTGGGCAAGCTGGGCGTTGCGCCATTAACCAGTATGTTCCTGTTTGGGCCAAACCAGCCGTCGCCGACGACCAACTATCGTCCGGAACTGCATGACTCGAACGGCTTATCCATTCATGCGGGTAATGGCGAGTGGATTTGGCGTCCGCTGAACAATCCAAAACACCTCGCTGTGAGCAGCTATGCAATGGAAAACCCTCAGGGATTCGGCCTGTTGCAGCGTGGTCGCGAGTTCTCGCGCTTTGAAGATTTAGACGATCGCTACGACCTGCGTCCAAGCGCCTGGATTACCCCGAAAGGCGACTGGGGCAAAGGTAAGGTTGAACTGGTTGAAATTCCGACCAATGATGAAACCAACGATAACATCGTCGCTTACTGGACTCCGGATCAACTGCCGGAACCGGGTAAAGAGATGAACTTCAAGTACACTCTGATCTTCAGCCGCGATGAAGATAAACTTCATGCGCCGGATAATGCCTGGGTGCTGCAAACACGCCGCTCAACGGGCGACGTTAAACAGTCGAATCTGATTCGCCAGCCCGACGGCACTATTGCCTTTGTGGTGGATTTCGTTGGCGCCGACATGAAAAAACTGCCGCCGGATACGCCTGTCGCTGCGCAAACCAGCATTGGCGATAACGGTGAAATCGTTGACAGTAATGTACGCTATAACCCAGTCACTAAAGGCTGGCGTTTAATGCTGCGCGTGAAAGTCAAAGACGCGAAGAAAACCACGGAAATGCGTGCCGCATTGGTGAATGCCGATCAGACGCTAAGTGAAACCTGGAGCTACCAGTTACCTGCCAATGAATAAAACAACTGAGTATATTGACGCACTGCTGCTTTCTGAACGTGAGAAAGCGGCATTGCCGAAAACTGACATCCGCGCCGTGCATCAGGCGCTGGATGCCGAGCATCGGACTTACTCGCGAGAAGACGATTCACCGCAGGGTTCCGTAAAAGCCCGCCTTGAACACGCCTGGCCGGATTCATTGGCGAAGGGGCAGTTAATTAAAGATGATGAAGGGCGCGATCAGTTGCAGGCTATGCCAAAAGCGACGCGCTCTTCGATGTTTCCCGATCCCTGGCGAACCAACCCGGTTGGCCGTTTCTGGGATCGTCTGCGTGGGCGGGATGTAACGCCGCGCTATGTTTCTCGTCTGACAAAAGAAGAGCAGGCGAGCGAGCAAAAATGGCGTACCGTCGGCACTATACGCCGCTATATTTTGTTAATTTTGACTCTGGCGCAAACCGTCGTCGCGACCTGGTATATGAAGACCATTCTGCCTTATCAGGGATGGGCGCTCATCAATCCTATGGATATGGTGGGGCAGGATATTTGGGTCTCTTTTATGCAGCTCCTGCCCTACATGCTGCAAACCGGTATCCTGATTCTGTTTGCCGTGCTGTTCTGCTGGGTGTCAGCCGGATTCTGGACGGCGCTGATGGGCTTCCTGCAACTGCTTATCGGGCGCGATAAGTACAGCATCTCCGCGTCTACGGTTGGCGATGAGCCCCTCAATCCGGAACACCGGACGGCGCTGATCATGCCTATCTGTAATGAAGACGTTAGCCGCGTTTTCGCCGGTCTGCGCGCGACCTGGGAGTCCGTTAAAGCCACAGGCAACGCCGCGCATTTCGACGTCTATATCCTTAGCGACAGTTATAACCCGGATATCTGTGTGGCGGAGCAAAAGGCGTGGATGGAGCTTATCGCGGAAGTGCAGGGCGAAGGCCAAATTTTTTACCGTCGCCGCCGCCGCCGTATGAAACGCAAAAGCGGCAATATTGACGATTTTTGCCGCCGCTGGGGCAATCAGTACAGCTATATGGTGGTGCTGGATGCGGACTCAGTGATGAGCGGCGAGTGTCTGAGCGGCTTGGTGCGCCTGATGGAAGCGAATCCAAACGCCGGGATTATCCAGTCTTCGCCGAAAGCGTCGGGGATGGATACTCTGTATGCCCGCTGCCAACAGTTCGCGACCCGCGTCTATGGGCCGCTGTTTACCGCCGGGCTGCACTTCTGGCAGTTGGGGGAGTCGCACTACTGGGGGCACAATGCCATTATCCGCGTGAAGCCGTTTATCGAGCACTGCGCTCTGGCGCCGCTGCCGGGAGAAGGTTCGTTCGCCGGATCGATTCTTTCCCACGACTTTGTGGAGGCGGCGCTAATGCGTCGGGCAGGGTGGGGCGTCTGGATTGCCTACGATCTCCCCGGCTCCTATGAAGAGCTGCCGCCAAACCTGCTGGATGAGCTTAAACGCGACCGCCGCTGGTGTCACGGCAACCTGATGAACTTTCGTCTGTTCCTGGTGAAAGGAATGCACCCGGTGCATCGCGCCGTGTTCCTGACGGGGGTAATGTCATATCTGTCCGCGCCGTTATGGTTTATGTTCCTCGCGCTTTCTACCGCGCTGCAGGTCGTTCATGCGTTAACAGAGCCGCAATATTTCCTTCAGCCGCGCCAGCTTTTTCCGGTCTGGCCGCAGTGGCGTCCGGAACTGGCAATCGCGCTGTTTGCGTCAACGATGGTGCTGCTGTTCCTGCCGAAGCTGCTCAGTATTATGCTGATCTGGTGTAAAGGCACCAAAGAGTATGGTGGTTTCTGGCGCGTTACGCTGTCGCTGTTGCTGGAAGTGCTGTTCTCCGTGTTGCTGGCGCCGGTGCGTATGCTGTTTCATACCGTGTTTGTGGTCAGCGCGTTCCTCGGCTGGGAAGTGGTCTGGAACTCACCGCAACGCGACGATGATTCTACGCCGTGGGGAGAAGCCTTTATGCGTCACGGCTCTCAACTGCTGCTGGGGCTGGTCTGGGCGGTGGGTATGGCGTGGCTGGATTTACGCTTTCTGTTCTGGCTGGCGCCGATTGTCTTTTCGCTGATTCTGTCGCCATTTGTTTCGGTGATCTCCAGTCGTTCAACGGTAGGATTACGCACCAAACGCTGGAAGCTGTTCCTGATCCCGGAAGAGTATTCGCCGCCTCAGGTGTTGGTCGATACCGATAAATATCTGGAGATGAATCGCCACCGTATTCTGGACGATGGCTTTATGCATGCGGTATTTAACCCGTCGCTTAATGCGCTGGCGACCGCGATGGCCACCGCGCGTCACCGCGCCAGTAAGGTGCTGGAAATAGCCCGCGATCGTCATGTGGAGCAGGCGCTAAACGAAACGCCGGAGAAACTGAACCGCGATCGGCGTCTGGTTTTGCTCAGCGATCCGGTGACGATGGCGCGTTTACACTATCGGGTCTGGAATGCGCCAGAGAGATACTCTTCCTGGGTAAACCATTATCAGTCTCTCGTCCTGAATCCGCAGGCGTTGCAGGGACGAGCATCGTCAGCGGGATAAGGTCTTCAGGTCTGGAGTGAGGTGAAAAATACCGGCGTGATGCCGGTATTTTTATAGTGAAATGAGGTATCAGGTGCGTATATTCGCGGTGAGTATAATGGTAATTACCCTGAGCGGCTGCGGCAGTATTATCAGCAGAACGATCCCCGGACAAGGACACGGTAACCAGTATTACCCTGGCGTGCAGTGGGATATGCGTGATTCCGCATGGCGCTATATCACTATCCTCGATCTGCCCTTCTCACTGATCTTCGATACACTGCTACTGCCGCTCGATATTCACCACGGGCCTTATGAGTAATTAACGCTCATCCCATTCGTCTGCCGCAGTACGGCCTTCCTCGGTATCAAGCGGGGGTTCAAGCTGGAATTCCCCTTCATCCCATTCATGCAAAGTATTCTCTTCCTGCCATTCCTGGCGGATCTCTATCTCATCATAATCGCCGTCAAACACGCTCTGCGCGGCTTCACCACTCAGCATCGGCAGACATTCGCCATCTTCACCTTCATCGGCGAAAAATTCGACCTGCCACATGATGTCCCCATCCTGCAGTACATATTTCTGAACGTTGAACTGCTGCACATTCGCTTCATCTTGTTCGAGGCCTGGATGGTCAGCCAGAAATTCTTCCCGGGCTGCATCGATAGCTTCTTCCAGCGTGGCATACATGGTCATCAGTGTCTCCCTTTGATTTGACGAGGTATTTAGGGAAAGAATAGCTGATTCTGTGATATTGCAAGTATGAAAGCGCAAAAATCATTCTATTGCCAGTCTGCGCTGTCGTAAGCTGTTCCATGAATAGATAGCATTGAACAACACCACGCCTGCCGTGACGCAGAATACGGCGCGGAAGCCATAGCTCGCGGAAATTGCGGCGCCCATGAGAGGGCCGGTGACGTTGCCGATATCGCGGAAAGATTGGTTGTAACTGAATATGCGCCCGGCTATCTGGTTGGTAGAGTTGTAAACCAGCAGAGTTTGAACGGCTGGCAGCAGCGCGCCATCCGCCGCGCCAAGCAGAAACCGCAATAGAGCGAGCTGCCACGGCGTTTGCACAAAAGACATTGGAATCAGCAGCAGTACGGAAATAATCAGCGCGACGATAAGGATCTTTTCCGGGCCAATTCTGTCGCCAAGCTTGCCGAGCCGGGGGGCGCTAAGTAATGCCGCCACGCCGGGAACGGACGCTATCATCCCGCTAATGAACGCAATATTACTGACATTTCCCGCGAGTTCGCGCACATAGAGCGTCAGGATGGGCGCAATAGACCCCGTCGCCACCTGAATAATCAGCGTGGTGACAAACAGGCTTAACACCAGGCGGGGATTTTTTAACTAGGCGACCACTTCCCGAACGTGAAGCATCTCTTTTTTGCTCACCGGCAGGAAATTCTCGCGAATAAAAAAGAAGGTGAGCAGAAAACAGATAAACAAAACGCTGGCGGTAATAAAAAAGACTGGGCGAAGGCCGTAATGGTCGGCGAGCAGACCGCCCGCAAGTGGGCCAAGCAGAGCGCCGCTGACGCCGCCAGTAGAGAGCGTCCCTAACGCCCAGCCGCTTTTATGGCGCGGCACCTGAGTGGCGATGAGCGCATTGGCGTTGGGAATAAATCCGCCCAACAGGCCTAATAACGCGCGGAGGATCAGAAATTGCCAGATATTTTGCGCCATGCCCATTAACAGCATCACAATGGCCATGCCGAGAGCGGAACGCAACAGCATGATCTTACGCCCTTTACGATCCGCCAGGCCGCCCCAAAAAGGGGAAGCGATAGCTGAAAAGAGGAACGTAATACTAAAGACCAGCCCGGACCACATGTTGAGCGCGCTATGGCCTGTTACGCCGAGTTGCTCAACGTAAAGAGGAAGAAAAGGCATGACCAGGCTGAATGCCGCGCTGGTTAAAAAACAGCCCAGCCAGGTAACGGTTAGATTGCGTTTCCAGTTTATGGGGACATCAGAGGGTGACATAGCGTTCCACAGTATGATGCGCGGTTTGCGCTATCATCAATTTAATTATGAGCGTACTAATTATAATTATGCGCCGACCTTACCAGCCTCGCAATGTGGGGAGCTTTTAAAGCTAAAAGAGGGGAAAAATTGCAGCCTGACGGCTGCAATCCTGTCAATAGCGCGACGGTACGCCTTCAGGGCGAGTTTTAAAGCGGCGATGCAGCCACATATACTGCTCTGGCGCCATCATAATGCACTGCTCAACAATTTTATTCATCCACGCGGCAGTCGCTTCTGCGCTCTCCAGCGGAGGCGAATATTCCGCAGGAAGAATGATCAGTTCGTAGCCTTTCCCATCGGGTTTACGGCGAGGCACGAAGGGGATAATACAGGCTTTAGACATGCGCGCGAGCATCCAGGTACCGGAGGTCGTGGCAGCCTGGTCGACGGCAAATAATGGTACAAAAACGCTGGCGCGCGGACCATAATCGTGATCCGGCGCATACCAGATCAATTCGCCGCTTTTCAATGCCTTAACCATGCCTTTCAGATCTTTGCGATCCAACATTGATTTATTGGAGCGTAAGCGTCCCCAGGTCTGTAACCAGTCGAGCAACGGATTATCATTCGGGCGATAAACTCCGATACCCGGGTTATGCATACCAAACATGCGGGCGCCAAACTCAAGGGTAAGAAAATGTATTCCTACCAGAATGAACCCCAGCCCCTGCGCCTTAACTTCACGGATATGCTCCAGACCGCTCGCTTCCATCCAGCGGTTCACTCGCCGATCGGGCCAGAACCAGGCCATGCCGGTTTCCATCACGCCCATACCGACGGATTCAAAGTTTTTGACCACCATGGTGTGGCGTTCCTGCGCGCTCATTTCCGGAAAGCATAATTCAAGGTTGCGATAGGCGATTTTTGCGCGGCGTTTCATTACGCGTCGCGCCAGGTGGCCCAATGCGCAACCCAATTTATAGATGACCGGGTAGGGGAGTTGCACGACCAACCAAAGCGCGCCTATACCCAACCAGGTTAACCAATAGCGCGGGTGCAGTAAGGCCACGGAGAACTTAGGCAACTTCGTCATTTCTATCCTGTCTTTCAACGAACAATTCCCCGTATTCTCGCATCTTTTTGCGTTGAGCAAAAATATGTAGCAGGAGAGTGGCGATTAAATCGACAATTGTTGTTAATTATTTAGTGTAAAGCAGGAAATGTAGCGCAAAATGTGTGGATGTAAATTGGCGAGACTTGCCTTATCATGCCTGCCCACTTTATTTTTTGCTGATTGCAGGATACGTACACCATGCCAGTGTTACACAACCGCATCTCTAATGACGAGCTGAAAGCCAAAATGCTGGCGGAAAGCGAGCCGCGTACGACAATTTCTTTTTATAAATATTTCACAATCGCCTCGCCGCAACAGACGCGGGACGCGTTGTATCAGGTGTTTACGGCGTTGGACGTTTTTGGTCGCGTTTACCTGGCGCATGAGGGCATCAATGCGCAAATCAGCGTGCCGCAAAGCAAGGTCGAGACCTTTCGTCAACAGCTTTATACGTTCGATCCCGCGCTGGACGGGCTGCGTTTAAATATCGCGCTGGAGGATGACGGAAAGTCATTTTGGGTGCTGCGTATGAAAGTTCGCGACCGTATCGTTGCTGACGGTATTGACGATCCGACTTTTGACGCCAGTAATGTCGGCGATTATCTGAAGGCGGCAGATGTGAATGCGATGCTGGACGATCCTGACGCGGTCTTTATTGATATGCGCAACCACTATGAGTATGAAGTCGGCCATTTCGAAAATGCTCTGGAAATCCCGGCGGATACGTTTCGTGAACAGTTGCCAAAAGCGGTTGAAATGCTGCGGGAACATGCAGATAAAAAGATAGTGATGTACTGTACCGGCGGTATTCGTTGTGAGAAAGCCAGCGCCTGGATGAAACACAACGGTTTCAATAAAGTCTGGCATATTGAGGGTGGCATCATTGAGTACGCCCGTCGCGCGCGCGAGCAGGGGCTTCCCGTTCGCTTTATCGGCAAAAACTTTGTATTTGATGAGCGAATGGGCGAACGAATCTCGGATGAGGTTATCGCGCATTGCCATCAGTGCGGCGCGCCCTGCGATAGCCATACCAACTGCAAAAATGACGGTTGCCATCTGCTGTTTATCCAGTGTCCGCAGTGCGCCAGTAAATTTAACGGCTGCTGTAGTGAACAATGCTGTGAAGAGTTGGCCTTGCCGGAGGAAGAACAGCGCCGACGTCGCGCGGGTCGTGAGAACGGCAACAAAATTTTTAATAAATCGCGTGGTCGGCTTAATAGCAAACTGAGCATTCCCGATCCAGCTGAGTAATATTTTTCCGGATAGCGGCGTAAAGGCCGCTATCCGGCATTTCGCCAGGCGTTACTTCTGCTGAACGCCTTCTACTGAGATGATAAGCTCAACCTCTTGTGAGGCCGGGCCGAGATCGGTAGTTATATTGAAATCCTTCAGCTTAATTTTTCCTTCGGCCTCAAAGCCCGCGCGCTTACCGCCCCACGGATCGTCGCCCTGGCCCATCAACTTCGCTTCCAGCGTCACCGGTTTAGTCACGCCATTGAGCGTCAGATTGCCGGTAATATCCAGTTCATCGCCCTCTTTTTTCACGCTGGTAGAGGTGAAGGTTGCCTGAGGGAATTTCGCAACATTAAGAAATTCCGCGCTACGCAGGTGTTTGTCACGTTCGGCATGGTTAGTGTCGACGCTATTGGTGTTAATGGTCACGTTCACTTTGTCTGCCGACGGATTTTTTTCGTCAAAAGTGAACGTGCCGTCGAAATCTTTAAAGGTGCCGTATAGCCAGCTGTAGCCCAGATGCTGAATGCGGAAATTGACGAACGCATGTTGGCCTTCTTTATCAATTTTATACTCCGCCGCCACGGCGGAACCGGTCGTGAATAACAAGGATGCGAGGGTGAATCCCAGCAGGTTTTTTTTCATTTTTGAGCTCCATAGTCAGATGACGACATTCCTGTCATACGTTTCAGAGTGTCGTCTTTATCGATGAAATGGTGTTTTAGCGCCATAACCCCATGCGAGAGCGAGATAATGACCAGCGACCAGGCAAACCACAGATGCAGTGTTCCGGCGATGTCAGCCTGCGCGCCCGCGTCCGTAAGCGTGGCCGGAATCTCAAACCAGCCAAAGACGCTAATCGGTTTACCGTCGGCGGTGGAAATCAGGTAGCCGCTAATGATTATCGCAAAGAGCAGGAGATAAAGGAGGAGATGACCTGCGGCGGCGCCAATGCGCGTTAAACGGGAATAGCTGGTCAACGCAACGGGCGGCGGCGAATAAAGCCGCCAGATAATACGCACGATCAGCGCCATCATCAGTAACATGCCAATACTTTTATGTAATTCCGGCGCCTGGTGATACCAGCCGTCGTAATAACTGAGCGTGACCATCCATAAACCCAACGCAAACATGCCATAGACCACCAGGGCGGTCAGCCAGTGGAGCGCGGCGGAAACTACGCCATAACGTTGTGGAGTATTTTTAAATTGCATAAACACACCAATGAATATTTCACGAGAGAATGAAAATGGCGTGGAAAAGCGCCGAATGCAACTTATAAATAAGAATTTGAATGATATTTATTTTTATTTCAATAATTTTGATGTTGTTTGCGGTTCAGCTTCAGAAGTTTCGAGATATTTCCCCCTGATAACCGCACAACGGCAGGAGTTGGCATTATTGCCGTGCTTCAACATTATGAAATAAAAAGTGAGGAACTTTCAGGAAGTGTCAGTTAACGTCAATGAAAAGCAATCAGAAGAAAAGGAGATAAACAATATCCATCACCGCCAGCAGCGACCAAAGAATAACGTAAAGCATGAAATGTTCGCGAATATTATTCATCAGAAAATGAAAGAGACGACGCATAGCTTACCTTAATAAACAGCCCCTTTACGGGGCCGACAAATTATTGGCTAAAACGGGACAGCCGGAACGGCGTCAGATCAAAGGAGGGCGTTTTTCCCAACGCAAAATCTGCAGCGATTTCTCCTAACACCGGGGCGAATTTAAAACCATGTCCGCTGAGTCCAGTGATGACAAGCGTATTCTCATGGCCAGGCAGCGTATCGATAATAAAATCCTCGTCCGGCGAATTATCATAGGTACATGCTGCCCCATGTAAACAACCGCCGATACCCGGCAGTACGTTACGCAGGAAAGGAAATGCTTCCGCGCCATCGCTGGCAACGGCGGCAAAGGGCTTGCGCTCTTCCTGAGCCTGTATTCGCTGTCCGCCATTGTGTTTGCCGATTTTTAACTCGTCGTTCTCCGCCGGGAAACCGTAATAGTGATCGCCGTTGGGCATTTCGCCGGTAAAGGCCGGAAAGCGGTTTTTAGTGCTGTAACGTCCATCCGCCTTAAACCAGGCAAAAACTTTACGTACGGGCTGAACGGGCAGCTCCGGTACCAGCGCTTTGACCCAGGTGCCCGCGCTAATCAGCGCCTTGCTGGCGTGGTAGCAGCCTTCACTCGTCTCTATCGTCACACCGTTATCATCATGGTGAATATGGCTTACCGGGCTGTTAAATAGCTGTGCGCAGCCTGCCTCTCGGGCCAGACGAAGCCATGTGGTAATGGCTAATTCGCTGCGCAGGAAACCGGAGTCAGCTTCAAACAGCCCGATATAATTATCGGGCACGCGAATTTCCGGCCAGCGCGTCATGAGGGCCGTCGCGTCCAGGCGCTCGACGTTCAATTGCCACTGTTGCGCGCTTCGTGCGACGTTGGCTAAGAAAGCGGAATCGGCCGGGCCGAGGTTGACGACGCCGGAGCGGACAAAAATAGGCTTTTCATTGTGTGTGGAGAGTTCATCCCAAAGCGTCTGGGCGCGAAGCACCAGCGGGACATATTTTTCGCCTTCACCATAAGCGTGGCGGATAAGACGGGTATCGCCGTGGTGGCTGCCCTGTTGATGAGGCGGTATATGCGCATCGGTCATCAGGACCTTTAGCCCGGCGCGGGTGGCGTAATAACCAGCGGCGGCGCCAACCGAACCGCTGCCGATAATAATAAGGTCGTATTTCATCAGCTTCTCTCTGCTATCGCGATGATTTCAGGGTAAATAACTGCGCTGAGATATACAAGCCAGAAATAAGTGAGGCACCTTACGGTGCCTGAGAGAGGGGGAGCGCGTCACGCTAATGGCGACGATACTCGTTTTCCTGGTAATCGCCTGATTCTATTTTGGCGATGCCGGCTTCTAATATTGAAATAAATTGCCTGGCTACATCTGTCGTTAACCAGAGCGTTTGACCAACTTCAGTCCCTTCCGGTTCCGGACGATTTGGGGTCTGGTAGTGTAAACGCAGCATCAGCGCATCATAGCTATCGACGGTGCTGATGTCCCATCCTACAAGCGGATGGGTCTGAATGACTTCATTATTCTTTTCCATCATGCCCCCCTGGTACGTGTTATAAGACAACGGTTCTCGAGGTTCAATGCGTGTTTTTCTTCTGAAGCAACTTCAGTATACCAATTAATAAGGCTATTCACTGTGTTTTTAAAGAGACCGGAGGATAAATTTCTCTTTTTAAGAATTATATGAACAATAAAGCGGCAGTTCATTCATATTTTTTTAGGATGTTGTGCAATTATTTTGAGGGTCAGGTGAAATATTCATCAGTTGCGCAAATAAAAAAGCCGGGGCGACCCGGCAAACATACATCACTGCATATCATTTTTTATTCATTGATGAACCAGTCATCAGCGCTCTCCCAGGTCTCCTGGAGAATCTCGCTAATGCGTTCTTTGTCCTCTTTTGATGCGCCAATGACGGACAAGTTGTTGGCGGTAGCGTAACGCACGGTGACGTTACCCAAATTCTCCGGAAAATGATGGCTAATACGGCGGGAGAGTTCGCCCGCCAGCGCATCAATCGCACCGGCAGGCAGAGGTGACGTTTTGGCTATAGTGACTTCAATACGCATAATGGCCCCCTGTTGAATATACTGGATATATATACAGTTAAATCCAGTATATAGCAACAGGTAAGCGCATTTTTTATTTTTTTACTGACCAGCGTACTGTTTCACCCGCTAAAAAAGGCACCAGAGAATCATCAGCCAGCGCGATATTTCCCGGTATCTGTTGTTCATCGCGAACCAGTTCCACCCACCCCGTATTCATCGGCAGGCCATAGAATTGCGGGCCATTCAGTGAACAGAACGCTTCAAAGTGCGCCAGCGCGTTCATTTCCTCAAACACGGCGGCATAACTGCCAAGGGCGGAGGGGGCGTTGAAACAACCGGCGCAGCCGCAACTGGTCTCTTTACGATGACGTGAATGCGGCGCTGAATCCGTCCCCAGGAAGGCGCGCGTAAAACCACTGGCAACCAGTTCGCGTAACGCCTGCTGGTGAATATTGCGTTTCAGAATCGGCAGACAGTACAGGTGAGGACGAATGCCGCCGACCAGCATATCATTACGGTTAAACATTAAATGTTGAGGCGTAATGGTAGCCGCCAGGTAGTCGTTGCCGTCACGTACATACTGCGCGGCATCTTTGGTCGTGATGTGCTCAAAGACCACTTTAAGCGCGGTCAGACGCTGGCGTAGCGGTTCCATTACGGTGTCGATAAAACGCGCTTCACGATCGAATATATCAACATCCGCATGGGTCACCTCCCCGTGGACCAGCAATGGTATTCCGAGTTTTTCCATCCGCTCCAGTACCGGCATGATAGCGTCGACTGACGTTACGCCATGACTGGAGTTAGTGGTGGCATTGGCCGGGTAAAGCTTAGCCGCAGTAAATACGCCTTCATGGAAACCACGCTCCAGTTCATCGGCATCGAGCGAATCCGTTAAATAGCAGGTCATTAACGGCGTGAAATCATGCCCGGCGGGCACCGCATCGAGAATACGCTGGCGGTAGGCGATCGCTGCATCAACGGTCGTGATGGGGGACGCCAGGTTCGGCATCACGATAGCGCGACCATAAATTTCGCTGGTATAGGGTACGACCGTTTTTAACATGTCGCCATCGCGAAGGTGAACGTGCCAGTCGTCCGGGCGGCGGATCTTTAAAACCTGGGATGGTGCAGTCATTAATAAGCTCCGGCTGAGGAATAGTCTTTTTGCCGGAAACAAAGGATAAGCGGAAACGTTTTCGTTTGCACGTAAAAAAAAGGCGCGAGCGCGCCCTCCGAAATCAATTGGTGAAAGGAATAACGATTTCACTAGGTTTAACTTCAATGCCTTTCGCGAGTTTCTTTGCTAACGCTTCGCCTTTACTGCTGTCCTCACGCAACACGTAAGCGGGCCGCTGGTTAAAGTAGCTACGTAAAGACTGATTTAAATAAGGCAGGAGCGTTTGTAGCACCGATTGCATTTTCTCCGGCGTCACGGTGGCGTCTACTACTTCCATCTCCTGAAGATAGATGGCGCCTTTTTCTTTATCAAAGACCGGCAGGGCTTTTAGCTTGAGTTTCATCGTCGCTTTTTGACTGCCAAACAGGGAATTCATATCCAGCCTGGCATCGCCAGTAAGGGTGACTTTATTAGGTTCTTCCCGACCAATCTGGCTGACAAGGTTAGTCAATACGATATGCGCGTCGGCAATGCCGGGCAGACCAATATCTTTTGAGAAATTATTCCGTTTTTCAAGCGCTTGATTGATTTCTTGTTCGCTAATGGTGTATTGCGTAAGTTGATTACAACCCACTAACAGGCCGCTAACTACCAGCGCAGCGGCAAAAAAAAACTTTTTCATGGCGTTCCTTAGCATGTTGCCTGTGCCCTAATCTTGACACAAAGCAGCATGTCGCGCCAGCGGACATGGTGCCACTAGAAAAAGCTGAAAAAGGCGGCAAGAAAGGGTTGCCGCCTGGCGGGAGTTAGATAGCCATTGAGGAGAGTAAATTAATTTGCGTCTGCTTTGCCATATTATCGCGATAGTCCGCGACTTTTGTCGGCCAGTGGATACCGGCGACCAGCGTCAGATTACGCAGAAGCGGAAACAGATGAATATCATCTTCCGATAATTCGCCGTTAACGGCGTTAGGCTGTACGATGAGTTTATCCAGCAAACGTAAATCATCGCCGATCTTTTTAATCAGTCCTGCAGAGTGCGCAAGATGGTTGTCAAAACTGCCAGATGAGGCTTCTTTTTTGCGGATAAAATACTGGCGCGCCGCAGGGGTAGAAAATTCATCGAAAGCGGATTTTGCAAATCGCGGCAGCAATAGCTGATTAACGTAACCGTTAACTTTGCGCAACCACTCTTCAATGGCTGGATTGCGTTTCCCGGTTAACAGCGGTTTGCCGTCGAGGTTGTCGACATAATGTACAATATCCATACTTTCAGGAAGGTAGCGACTATCATCTTTTTGCAGGATGGGTACCATCTTTTGACCAATCATCCGGGTGGGCGTCGCCTCGTCGTCATTTTGTAACACGTTAAGTTCAACGGGGATGTTCTTCAGGCCGAAAATCATGCGGGCTTTAACGCAGAAAGGGCAATGATCGTAAATATAAAGCTTCACGTTTCTCCTCCATTTGACTGTCGGTATCTGACCAGTATGGAGGAGATAGCGACAGGTATCAAATCAGGCGCCGGGTTCCAGCATCCGGCGCGGCGTGCGTTTATGACTAAATTGCCAGCCTAAAGCCAAAAAGGTGATGAAACCGATAATACCGAGCATCATCCACGGTAGTTCAGGCTGCGCAAGCGCTTTACCCATATCAAACAACCAGCCGCCGCCGATATAACCAATCGCGCCGCCAATGGCTAATCCCAGACGGCTAAAGCCCATATAGCTTCCCCGCGCCCTCGCGTCCGCGAGCGACGCGCTGAGCGTTTCGCGCGCCGGTTCGGCGATAACCGAGCCGATGTAGAAAGCGCAAATAAGCGTAAAAAGCTGCTGTAAATTGCCCACCATCCCGATGGGGATCATGCTCAGCGACATGACGAGCAAACCGGCCATCAGCCGATGCTCCAGCCGAAAACGCTTTTCGCTCCAGCGGGCAATCGGGTAGAGCAACGTCAGCGAGAGACACGCCTCAATAGCGTACATCCATTTCACGGCAGCAGGCGAACCGGCGATATCGTTTACCATAATCGGCAGCATTAACATGACCTGTACCGCCAGCATATAGTAGCCCGCCAGCGTCAGCACGTAGGTGACAAACCTTTTATCGCTCATGACGCGGCGCATTCCTTCACGCACCGGCGTTCTGACCGTTGATAGCTTCCAGGCCGGAAGCAGCCATGCATTGAAAAGGGCGCATAATATGAACAAAATAGCGCCCGTCGCGCAGACCAGGCGAAAATCGTATTGTAGCAACCAGCTTCCCAGCAGCGCGCCAATCACCGCGCCCGCGCTGTCCTGCATCATCAACAGAGAGAAGAAGCGGCCCCGTTGCTCCGGACGAATTAATTTGACCACCAGCGCTGAACGCGGCGGGTCGAAAAGCGTACCGCCGAGACCGGAAAGAAAGCAGGAAAACCACAAGAGCCAGGGCTCATGCGCGATACCCATGGTGGCAAAGCCTGCGGCGCGCATCAGCATACCGGTGACAATCATCGGTTTCGCGCCAAAGCGATCGGCGATGGCGCCGCCAAAAATGCCCAGACCTTGTTGAATAAACTGACGCAGGCCGAGCGCGATCCCTACCATTACGGCAGCCCACCCCATTTGATCGACAAAACGAATAGAGATGAGCGGGAAGACGACGAAAAAACCCAGCACCACTAACATGTTATCGATGAGAAGAAAATATTTACCCAGGTTCCTCGCCTGCGAGACGCGCGACATTTCCCCTCCCGGGAAATAAAAGATGAGCGTCTTCTATTCTGCGGCGGCGTTTCGTTTTTTCCTACCGTTAGCGGGACAATATTTTTTTATCAAAAGTCCTTTTTAATCGAGAGTTTTCATCAAAATGTGGCAGCAATTCAAAAAATGACGATTTGCGCTTTTCACAGAGCCTGGTTGCGCAGGTATAGTAATGTTACTGGCGTGCTGAAGACGTTACAGGAAGGAGTAGGTATAGAATGTTTGGCTATCGTAGTAACGTGCCAAAAGTGCGCTTAACCACCGATCGTCTGGTGGTACGTTTAGTGCATGAGCGTGATGCCTGGCGTCTGGCCGATTATTACGCGGAAAATCGTCATTTTTTAAAACCCTGGGAACCGGTCCGTGATGAAAGTCATTGTTATCCTTCAGGATGGCAGGCGCGTCTGGGAATGATCGGTGAATTTCACAAACAGGGCTCCGCCTTCTATTTCGCGCTACTTGATCCGGAAGAAAAAGAAATTATCGGCGTGGCGAATTTTTCCAATGTGGTGCGCGGTTCTTTTCATGCCTGTTATCTGGGCTATTCCATTGCGCAGAAGTGGCAGGGGCAAGGGCTGATGTTTGAAGCCTTAACCGCTGCGATTCGCTATATGCAGCGCACTCAGCATATCCACCGTATCATGGCGAACTATATGCCGCACAACAAACGTAGCGGCGCGTTGCTGGCGCGGCTTGGCTTTGAAAAAGAAGGCTATGCGAAAGATTACCTGTTGATTGATGGACAATGGCGCGACCATGTCCTGACGGCGTTAACCACGCCGTTATGGACGCCGGGGCGTTGAGCGGCTTACGGAATGAGAGGCAAAGGGAGAAAACGATGAAATATGAATTAACCGCCACTGAAGCGCGAGTGATTGGCTGTCTGCTGGAAAAGCAGGTGACAACGCCGGAACAGTATCCGCTTTCCGTCAACGGGGTGGTGACAGCCTGTAATCAGAAAACCAACCGTGAACCGGTGATGAACCTGACGGAACAAGAGGTGCAGGAACAGCTCGATAACCTGGTGAAACGCCACTTTTTGCGTACGGTCAGCGGGTTTGGCAATCGCGTCACCAAATATGAACAGCGCTTCTGTAATTCCGAATTTGGCGATCTGAAACTTAGCGCGGCGGAAGTGGCGCTTGTCACTACGCTGCTGCTGCGCGGCGCGCAAACGCCCGGCGAGTTGCGTAGCCGGGCGTCGCGGATGCATGAATTCAGCGATATGGCGGAAGTTGAATCCACGCTGGAACGGCTTGCCAGTCGTGAGGACGGCCCGTATGTCGTCCGTCTGGCGCGTGAACCGGGTAAGCGCGAAAGCCGTTATATGCACCTTTTTTGCGGCGACGTCGATGAACTGTCTCTCCAGACGTCTGCGCCGGAAAGTGCGTCGGGCGATCTTCAGTCGCGCGTCGAAGCGCTGGAAAGCGAAGTGGCGGAGTTAAAGCAGCGGCTGGATTCTTTGTTAGCTCACCTGGGGGAGTAATGTGAGAACATTACGGATTGGCATTGTCGGATTAGGCGGTATTGCGCAGAAGGCCTGGCTGCCGGTATTAACCAACACCGCCGGATGGACGTTACAGGGCGCCTGGTCTCCTTCGCGGGATAAAGCCTTACGTATCTGCGAAAGCTGGCGCATACCGTATGTGGATTCGCTGGCGAATTTAGCGTCCGGCTGCGATGCGGTCTTCGTCCACTCCAGTACCGCAAGCCATTATGCCGTGGTCAGCGAACTTCTCAATGCCGGCGTCCATGTCTGCGTGGATAAACCGCTGGCGGAAAATCTACGTGATGCCGAACGGCTGGTGGCGCTGGCGGCGCAAAAAAAATTGACGCTGATGGTTGGCTTTAATCGCCGTTTCGCGCCGCTGTACCGCGAACTGAAGACGCGCCTCGGCACTGCGGCGTCACTGCGTATGGATAAACATCGTACCGATAGCGTCGGGCCGCACGACTTACGTTTTACTTTGCTCGATGACTATCTGCATGTCGTGGATACCGCACTGTGGCTGGCGGGCGGCGAGGCGCGCCTTGCCAGCAGCACGTTGCTCACCAGCGAGTCCGGCGAAATGTGCTATGCGGAACATCATTTTTCCGCCGACAAACTACAAATTACCACCAGTATGCACCGGCGCGCCGGAAGTCAGCGTGAATCGGTCCAGGCTGTCACCGACGGCGGGCTGTATGACGTGACGGATATGCGTGAATGGCGCGAAGAGCGCGGGCAGGGTATTTTCATCAAACCCATTCCGGGTTGGCAAACGACGCTTGAACAGCGTGGTTTTGTCGGATGCGCGCGACATTTCATTGACTGCGTACAAAATCAGACGGTTCCGGAAACGGCGGGGGAGCAGGCGATTTTGGCCCAGCGCGTCGTGGAGGCGCTGTGGCGGGACGCCATCAGCGAATAACCCTCTGTAACATCTGGCGGTAGTAATTCATCGTAATCCAGGTACTATACCCTCAATAATTCGAGTTGCAGAAAAGCTAACGCACATGCAGCTCGAAGTATGGCGGGTATATATGCCCACTCTACATAATACCTCTTTTCACAGTGAATAATGGCAAACCGTGGGGAGTCTGTAAGGCCTGATAAGACGTTTTAACGTCGCCGTCAGGCGCGGTGATACAGCCGGATACGGCAGAAGTTGCGTTATCCGGTCGATGGATCAGCCATGCAGGAGTTTTACGCCAGGGTCTGGAATACAAAAGAAATGAATTTATTGAAATCGCTGGCTGCCGTCAGCTCGATGACTATGTTTTCACGCGTGTTGGGCTTTGCCCGTGATGCGATTGTCGCCAGAATTTTTGGCGCAGGGATGGCGACCGACGCCTTTTTTGTGGCGTTTAAACTCCCCAATCTACTACGCCGGATCTTTGCCGAAGGCGCTTTTTCTCAGGCCTTTGTGCCTATCCTGGCGGAATATAAGAGCAAGCAGGGTGAAGAAGCGACGCGGATCTTTGTCGCTTACGTTTCCGGCCTGTTGACGCTGGCATTGGCCGTCGTGACGGTGGCCGGTATGCTGGCCGCCCCGTGGGTGATTATGGTAACCGCGCCGGGTTTTGCCGATACTGCGGATAAATTCGCGCTGACGACGCAACTGCTGCGGATTACGTTTCCCTATATTCTGCTGATCTCGCTGGCCTCACTGGTTGGCGCCATTCTCAACACCTGGAATCGCTTCTCTATTCCCGCTTTTGCGCCGACATTTCTTAATATCAGCATGATCGGTTTTGCATTATTCGCCGCGCCATACTTTAATCCGCCGGTGCTGGCGTTAGCCTGGGCAGTCACCGTCGGCGGCGTGCTGCAACTGGTGTATCAACTTCCGTATTTGAAAAAGATCGGTATGCTGGTGCTGCCGCGCATTAACTTTCGCGACACCGGGGCGATGCGGGTGGTCAAACAGATGGGGCCGGCGATTTTGGGCGTTTCCGTCAGTCAGATCTCCCTTATCATCAATACCATTTTCGCCTCGTTTCTGGCCTCTGGCTCGGTTTCATGGATGTACTATGCCGATCGGTTGATGGAGTTCCCGTCCGGCGTGCTGGGCGTGGCGTTGGGGACCATCCTGTTGCCGTCATTGTCGAAAAGCTTTGCCAGCGGCAATCATGATGAGTACTGCCGCCTGATGGACTGGGGGCTGCGTTTGTGCTTTTTACTGGCGTTGCCGAGCGCGGTAGCGTTAGGCATTCTGGCGAAGCCGCTGACGGTCTCGCTGTTTCAGTACGGTAAATTCACCGCCTTTGATGCGGCAATGACGCAGCGGGCGTTAATCGCCTATTCGGTGGGGCTGATTGGCTTGATCGTCGTAAAAGTGCTGGCTCCGGGCTTCTATTCTCGCCAGGATATTAAAACGCCGGTGAAAATCGCCATCGTGACGTTAATCATGACGCAGTTAATGAACCTGGCGTTTATTGGACCGCTGAAACACGCCGGGCTGTCGCTCTCTATTGGTCTGGCGGCATGTCTCAATGCGTCGCTGCTGTACTGGCAACTGCGCAAACAGAATATCTTTACGCCACAACCGGGCTGGATGTGGTTCCTGATGCGTCTGATCATTTCCGTACTGGTGATGGCTGCCGTATTGTTCGGCGTGTTGCATATTATGCCGGAGTGGTCGCAAGGGTCGATGTTATGGCGTTTGCTACGTTTGATGGCGGTAGTGATTGCGGGTATCGCGGCCTATTTCGCCGCGCTTGCCGTGTTGGGCTTTAAAGTGAAAGAGTTTGTTCGCCGGACGGCGTAAATTCAGTGCCTGATAGCGCTGTGCTATCAGGCCTACAAGGCATTCAGGCCGGAAAGGCGCAACGTCGCCATCCGGCAATGATTAGATAGAAATTTTTTTACCGCCGCGGTGAGAGACGGAAGTCTGACCGTCAGCCCCGTACAAGGTCGGCTCCTGGTGAGGTTTCAGCACCTCCAGCGCCTGTTGATTACGCTCGATTTGCCCTTCCAGCAGCCAGCCGTTGTGCTGGTTGAGGTCGCGAAGATGCTGCGTTTTTTCGGTAATCGCCTGCCAGCGCTCTGCAATGTCATCGTTTGCGCTACGCTGCGCATTCTGCTCCAGACGGCGCTGTTGTTCCAGATAATCCAGCGTCGCCAGCAACGAGCTTTTTTCTTCTGTAATACGCTGTAGCTGGCTGCCGTTAATCTGGCCTACGGAAAGCTGTTGTTGCTCGGCGTCCATCACCGTCTTCAGGTCATTCAGGACGGTGGTCATCTGGTCAAGTATTTCTGACAAACGAGTCATACGCTTATTTACTCTGTAAGTAGCTCTGCGCCTCGCGAATGAGCGAGTCTGCTATTTTTCCCGTATCCATTTTTAACTCACCGTTACGGATAGCCGTTTTTAATGCTTCGACGCGTTCCATATTAATGTCGCTGACGCCTGGCTGCATGAGCTTCGCTTGCGCGTCGCTTAACGTTACGCTGGCGCTCGTCGCGGCGGACGTTTTTTCCTGACGCGTTTTTTGTACCGGCGTGTCGCTGGTTTCGCGCGTCTGGACAGTGCTAACGGGTTTCAAAGGTGAGGTACGGTCAATGCTCATTTATTTATCCTCATCGAGGGTTACGTTGTAGCGGCCAGCTACCATCATGGTTGAATATCTCATCGGCAGCCGCGACAAAATCTTTACACAATTATAGGTTAATAAGAATATTCCCATCAGAATCGACGGTTCCACTCACGATTTGACCCGATGTCATGCGCACGCGCGCATTTTGCGCGACGGCGGCATTATTCATCGCCTGACCTTCCGCATTGACGCTAAACCCCTCGCCATTGGCGATGACCTGTACTCGTTGCCCCGCTTTGACGCGCCAGGCCTGACGTATCATCGTAAGCTGTACCGGCTGCCCGGGAGCGAGATCGCGCAAACTGACGGCATCCTGAATCTGACGGATATCCAGTACCGTCCGCGGCGGTAACTGATCCAGCCTGCCACGTTTTAGCGTGACGTTGGCCGGCGTCAATTTTCCGCCGCGCGCGACGGGCGCGGCAACGGCGACATAATTGCCGGTCGCTTGCACATTCACCTGCAAATAACGTTTTTCATTGGCGCAGCGCGCCACCACATTGACGTTGCCCCACAGCTTCGCGCTGCCCGTCATGCTGAAGGCTGGCTGCTCGCAGCTCGGTAGCAGATTGGGCGATGAACGGAGCGTGACAACCACCTCGTCGCTGAAGCCAGCCAGACGCTGGGAAAACCACGTGGTCAGCTGGGCGTTGATGTCCTGCGCCATTGTCAGGGGGCTGAACAGCAAAGCCGCCACGGCGAATCCTCGTTTTAACGTTTGCATGGTACTTCCCCCTGGTTGATGTCATGACAGGATTCTACCCGTGTGAAGCAAGCATCAACGCAATAAATAGCGACGCATTTTGCGTTTATTCCGGCGATAACGCGCGCGTGAAGGCATTTAAGCTGTCGGCTGAATTTTGCCATTTGCGGAGGAGATATGCTCGACAGGCTCGATGCCGCCTTACGATTTCAGCAGGAAGCGCTAAATCTGCGCGCGCAACGTCAGGAAATATTAGCGGCGAATATCGCCAATGCCGATACGCCGGGGTATCAGGCGCGCGATATTGATTTTGCCAGTGAGTTAAAAAAGGTGATGGTGCGTGGACGGGAAGAAACCGGCGGCGTCGCGTTAACGTTGACTTCCTCTCACCATATTCCCGCCCAGGCGGTCTCTTCTCCCGTAGTGGATCTGCTTTACCGCGTACCCGATCAGCCTTCTTTGGATGGTAACACCGTAGATATGGACAGGGAACGTACGCAGTTTGCGGATAACAGTCTCAAATATCAGATGGGGCTTACCGTTCTGGGTAGCCAACTCAAAGGCATGATGAATGTGCTACAGGGAGGAAACTAATTAGTGGCGCTGTTAAACATTTTTGATATTGCCGGATCGGCGCTTGCCGCGCAGTCCAAGCGGTTGAACGTTGCGGCCAGTAACCTGGCGAATGCGGATAGCGTCACCGGCCCGGACGGACAGCCTTATCGCGCCAAACAGGTGGTTTTTCAGGTGGACGCCGCGCCGGGTCAAGCCACTGGCGGGGTAAAGGTCGCCAGCGTGATTGAAAGTCAGGCACCGGAAAAGCTGGTTTATGAGCCAGGCAATCCGCTGGCGGACGCTAATGGTTACGTCAAAATGCCCAACGTCGATGTGGTCGGCGAAATGGTCAACACGATGTCAGCCTCGCGCAGCTATCAGGCAAATATCGAAGTCCTGAATACCGTAAAAAGCATGATGCTTAAAACGCTGACATTAGGCCAGTAAAGGAGGCGCGTATGTCTATTACCGTAAATATGAATGACCCGACCAACACGGGCGTCAAAACGACGACCGGCAGCGGGTCGATGACCGGAAGCAACGCTGCCGATCTGCAAAGCAGTTTCCTGACCTTACTGGTCGCGCAATTGAAGAACCAGGACCCGACTAACCCATTACAAAATAATGAGTTAACGACACAGTTGGCGCAAATCAGTACCGTGAGCGGCATTGAAAAACTGAATACGACGCTGGGGGCTATTTCCGGGCAAATCGATAATAGTCAGTCCCTACAGGCGACCACGCTGATTGGACATGGCGTTATGGTGCCTGGCACCACAATTCTGGCGGGTAAAGGCGCGGAAGAAGGGGCCGTGACGTCCACGACGCCGTTTGGCGTGGAATTGCAACAGCCTGCGGACAAAGTGACGGCAACCATTACCGATAAAGATGGCCGGGTGGTACGGACGCTGGAGATCGGTGAGTTGCGAGCCGGGGTACACACCTTTACCTGGGATGGTAAGCAAACGGACGGAACAACGGTACCGAATGGTTCTTACAACATTGCGATTACCGCCAGCAATGGCGGGACGCAACTGGTGGCGCAGCCGCTGCAATTCGCTCTGGTACAGGGCGTGACGAAGGGCAGTAACGGCAACCTGTTGGATCTGGGGACCTACGGCACCACCACACTCGACGAAGTTCGGCAAATAATCTAAGCCCTTACACTTATCAGGAGTCAGTCATGTCTTTTTCTCAAGCGGTTAGCGGCCTGAACGCTGCGGCCACCAACCTTGATGTTATCGGTAATAACATCGCCAACTCCGCCACCTATGGCTTTAAGTCCGGTACGGCATCATTTGCCGATATGTTCGCCGGTTCCAAAGTGGGGCTGGGCGTAAAAGTGGCGGGGATTACCCAGGATTTTACCGACGGTACGACAACGAACACCGGGCGCGGGCTGGATGTCGCGATTAGCCAGAACGGTTTTTTCCGCCTGGTAGACAGCAACGGTTCCGTGTTCTATAGCCGCAACGGCCAGTTCAAACTGGACGAGAACCGTAACCTGGTCAATATGCAGGGGATGCAGTTGACCGGCTATCCGGCCACCGGTACGCCGCCGACCATTCAGCAGGGGGCGAATCCTGCGCCGATCACCATTCCGAACACGCTGATGGCGGCGAAATCGACCACCACCGCGTCAATGCAGATCAACCTGAACTCAACGGACCCTGTACCGTCTAAAACGCCCTTTAGCGTGAGTGATGCGGATTCGTATAACAAAAAAGGCACCGTCACCGTTTATGACAGCCAGGGTAATGCCCATGACATGAACGTCTATTTTGTGAAAACCAAAGATAATGAATGGGCTGTGTACACCCATGACAGCAGCGATCCTGCAGCCACTGCGCCAACAACGGCGTCCACTACGCTGAAATTCAATGAAAACGGGATTCTGGAGTCTGGCGGTACGGTGAACATCACCACCGGTACGATTAATGGCGCGACAGCGGCCACCTTCTCCCTCAGCTTCCTTAACTCCATGCAGCAGAACACCGGGGCTAATAACATCGTCGCCACCAATCAAAACGGCTATAAGCCGGGCGACCTGGTGAGCTACCAGATTAACAACGACGGCACCGTGGTTGGCAACTACTCCAACGAGCAGGAGCAGGTGCTGGGGCAGATTGTGCTGGCTAACTTCGCCAACAACGAAGGTCTGGCATCCCAGGGCGATAACGTCTGGGCGGCGACGCAGGCTTCCGGGGTTGCGCTGCTGGGGACTGCCGGTTCCGGCAACTTCGGTAAGCTGACGAACGGCGCGCTGGAAGCCTCTAACGTGGATTTGAGTAAAGAGCTGGTGAATATGATCGTCGCGCAGCGTAACTACCAGTCGAATGCGCAGACCATCAAAACTCAGGACCAGATCCTCAATACGCTGGTTAACCTGCGCTAAGCGCCTGACGGGATAGCTTAATGGATCACGCAATTTATACCGCTATGGGGGCGGCCAGCCAGACGCTTAACCAGCAGGCGGTAACGGCCAGCAACCTGGCTAATGCCTCAACGCCGGGCTTTCGCGCGCAGCTTAACGCGCTACGCGCGGTGCCCGTTGATGGCCTCTCTTTAGCAACGCGCACGCTGGTTACGGCGTCGACGCCCGGGGCGGATATGACCCCGGGTCAGTTGGACTACACCTCCCGTCCGCTGGATGTCGCGTTACAGCAGGACGGCTGGCTGGTAGTGCAAGCGGCGGATGGCGCTGAAGGATATACCCGTAACGGGAATATCCAGGTGGGTCCGACCGGGCAGTTAACCATTCAGGGACATCCGGTTATCGGCGAAGGCGGCCCGATTACCGTTCCTGAAGGGTCGGAAATCACCATTGCGGCAGACGGCACGATCTCCGCGCTCAATCCCGGCGACCCGCCAAACACGGTGGCGCCCGTTGGGCGACTGAAGCTGGTCAAAGCGGAAGGCAATGAGGTGCAGCGGAGCGATGACGGTTTATTCCGCCTTACCGCCGAGGCACAGGCTGAACGCGGGGCGGTACTGGCCGCCGACCCGTCAATTCGCATTATGTCGGGCGTGCTGGAGGGCAGTAACGTCAAGCCGGTTGAAGCCATGACCGACATGATCGCCAACGCACGTCGTTTTGAAATGCAGATGAAGGTTATCACCAGCGTAGATGAGAACGAAGGGCGAGCTAACCAACTGCTGTCGATGAGTTAATACAGGACATTTTATGATCAGTTCATTATGGATCGCCAAAACCGGTCTGGACGCGCAGCAAACCAATATGGATGTGATTGCCAATAACCTGGCAAACGTCAGCACCAATGGTTTTAAGCGTCAGCGCGCGGTATTTGAAGATCTGTTGTATCAGACCATCCGCCAGCCGGGCGCGCAGTCGTCCGAGCAGACGACGCTGCCTTCAGGGCTGCAAATCGGTACCGGCGTGCGTCCGGTCGCCACGGAGCGTCTGCACAGTCAGGGGAACCTGTCGCAGACCAACAACAGTAAAGATGTGGCGATTAAAGGGCAGGGCTTTTTCCAGGTCATGCTGCCGGACGGTACGTCTGCCTATACCCGCGACGGCTCTTTCCAGGTGGATCAGAATGGTCAACTGGTGACGGCGGGCGGTTTTCAGGTGCAGCCGGCAATCACCATTCCGGCCAACGCGTTAAGCATCACGATTGGCCGCGACGGCGTGGTCAGCGTGACCCAGCAGGGGCAGGCCGCGCCGGTTCAGGTCGGGCAGCTTAACCTGACCACCTTTATGAACGACACCGGGCTGGAAAGCATTGGCGAGAACCTCTATATCGAAACGCAATCGTCCGGCGCGCCGAACGAAAGCACGCCGGGGCTCAACGGCGCGGGGTTGTTGTATCAAGGGTATGTCGAAACGTCGAACGTTAACGTGGCGGAAGAGCTGGTGAACATGATTCAGGTTCAACGCGCCTATGAAATTAACAGTAAAGCAGTATCGACGACCGATCAGATGCTGCAGAAACTGACGCAACTCTAAGGGGCCGCCGGTGGGGGATACGCCACCGGCTCCCTGATTTTGAAGATGAAGGTAATGCAAAAATACGCGCTTCACGCTTACCCAGTTATGGCCCTGATGGTCGCGACGCTGACAGGATGCGCCTGGATACCCGCTAAACCGCTTGTGCAGGGGGCGACCACGGCGCAGCCGATACCTGGCCCGGTACCGGTGGCGAATGGCTCCATATTTCAGTCTGCGCAGCCGATTAATTATGGCTATCAGCCGCTTTTTGAAGATCGTCGACCGCGTAATATCGGCGATACGCTCACGATTGTGTTACAGGAAAACGTCAGCGCCAGTAAAAGCTCGTCGGCAAATGCCAGTCGCGACGGCAAAACCAGTTTTGGTTTTGATACGGTACCGCGTTATCTGCAGGGATTATTCGGTAATTCCCGCGCGGATATGGAGGCCTCCGGCGGCAACTCTTTTAACGGCAAAGGCGGCGCGAATGCCAGCAATACCTTTAGCGGCACGCTGACCGTGACCGTCGATCAGGTTCTGGCCAATGGCAATTTACACGTCGTGGGGGAAAAACAGATCGCGATTAATCAGGGAACGGAATTCATCCGCTTCTCCGGCGTGGTAAATCCACGCACCATCAGCGGCAGCAACTCTGTTCCCTCGACACAGGTGGCGGATGCGCGGATTGAATATGTCGGGAACGGCTATATTAACGAAGCGCAAAATATGGGCTGGCTGCAACGTTTCTTCCTTAATTTGTCGCCGATGTAAGCGAGGTGTATGTGTTTAAAGCTCTTGCAGGAATCGTTCTGGCACTGGTTGCCACTCTGGCGCACGCCGAGCGTATCCGGGATCTGACCAGTGTCCAGGGAGTACGGGAAAACTCGCTGATCGGCTACGGGCTGGTGGTCGGGCTGGACGGTACGGGCGACCAGACGACCCAGACGCCATTTACCACCCAGACGCTGAATAACATGCTGTCACAACTGGGGATTACGGTCCCCACCGGCACCAACATGCAGTTGAAAAACGTGGCGGCGGTGATGGTGACGGCGTCGTATCCGCCTTTTGCGCGACAGGGACAAACGATCGATGTCGTCGTTTCCTCAATGGGGAACGCTAAAAGTCTGCGTGGCGGGACGTTATTAATGACGCCGTTAAAAGGGGTGGACAGCCAGGTGTATGCTCTGGCGCAGGGCAATATTCTGGTCGGCGGCTCGGGCGCTTCCGCAGGCGGCAGTAGCGTGCAGGTTAACCAGCTTAATGGCGGGCGCATCACTAATGGCGCGATTATCGAACGCGAGTTGCCGACTCAGTTCGGCGCTGGCAACACCATTAATCTGCAATTGAACGACGAAGATTTTACGATGGCGCAGCAAATTACCGACGCCATCAACCGCGCCCGCGGTTACGGCAGCGCCACTGCGCTTGATGCGCGAACGGTACAGGTGCGCGTGCCCAGCGGCAACAGCTCGCAGGTGCGTTTTCTGGCGGACATTCAAAATATGGAAGTCAACGTGACGCCGCAGGATGCAAAAGTCGTGATCAACTCGCGTACCGGTTCGCTGGTCATGAATCGGGAAGTCACGCTGGATAGCTGCGCTGTGGCGCAGGGCAATTTGTCAGTGACAGTCAATCGCCAGCTCAACGTCAACCAGCCGAATACGCCATTTGGCGGCGGGCAGACCGTGGTGACGCCACAGACTCAGATAGATTTGCGTCAGAGCGGCGGATCGCTACAGAGCGTGCGTTCCAGCGCCAATCTGAACAGCGTAGTGCGCGCGCTGAATGCGCTTGGCGCGACGCCGATGGACCTGATGTCGATTTTGCAGTCCATGCAGAGCGCGGGCTGTCTACGCGCCAAACTGGAAATCATCTGATGATCGGAGACGGTAAATTGCTGGCCAGCGCGGCCTGGGATGCGCAATCTCTGAACGAACTGAAAGCGAAAGCGGGCCAGGACCCGGCGGCGAATATCCGTCCTGTGGCCCGTCAGGTGGAAGGGATGTTTGTGCAGATGATGCTGAAAAGTATGCGCGAGGCTTTACCCAAAGATGGTTTATTCAGCAGCGATCAGACGCGTCTGTATACCAGCATGTATGACCAACAGATCGCCCAGCAGATGACCGCCGGTAAGGGATTGGGGCTGGCGGATATGATGGTTAAACAGATGACGGGCGGGCAGACGATGCCTGCGGATGATGCGCCGCAAGTACCGCTTAAATTCTCCCTGGAGACGGTAAACAGTTATCAAAATCAGGCGCTGACCCAACTGGTGCGCAAAGCCATACCGAAAACGCCGGACAGCAGCGATGCGCCGCTCTCCGGCGACAGTAAAGACTTTCTGGCCCGGCTTTCGCTCCCGGCGAGGCTGGCCAGCGAACAAAGCGGGGTGCCGCATCATCTGATTCTGGCGCAGGCGGCGCTGGAGTCCGGCTGGGGGCAACGGCAAATCCTGCGGGAGAATGGCGAACCCAGCTATAACGTATTTGGCGTGAAAGCGACCGCCAGTTGGAAAGGGCCGGTGACGGAAATCACCACCACTGAATACGAGAATGGCGAAGCGAAAAAAGTGAAAGCGAAATTCCGCGTCTATAGCTCGTATCTGGAGGCATTATCGGATTATGTCGCGCTGTTAACGCGTAACCCACGCTACGCTGCCGTGACCACTGCCGCCACGGCAGAGCAGGGCGCAGTGGCTCTGCAAAACGCCGGATACGCCACTGACCCGAATTACGCGCGTAAATTGACCAGCATGATTCAGCAGTTGAAAGCGATGAGTGAAAAGGTCAGCAAAACCTACAGCGCGAATCTCGACAATCTCTTTTAAATTGCTCAAGTCCACGTAGTCGCTGCCGATAACAACGAGTATTGAAGGATTAAAAGGAACCATCATGTCCAGCTTGATTAATCACGCCATGAGCGGACTTAACGCCGCGCAGGCCGCGTTAAATACGGTCAGTAATAACATCAACAATTATAACGTTGCGGGTTATACCCGGCAGACAACTATTCTGGCGCAGGCAAACAGTACGTTAGGGGCTGGCGGCTGGATAGGTAATGGCGTTTACGTTTCAGGCGTACAGCGCGAATATGATGCGTTTATCACTAATCAGCTACGCGGCGCGCAAAACCAGAGCAGCGGCTTGACCACGCGCTATGAACAGATGTCGAAAATCGACAACCTGCTGGCCGATAAATCCAGCTCACTGTCTGGTTCGTTGCAGAGTTTTTTTACCAGCCTGCAAACGTTAGTCAGTAATGCGGAAGATCCTGCGGCGCGTCAGGCGCTGATTGGTAAAGCGGAAGGGCTGGTAAACCAGTTCAAAACCACCGATCAGTATCTGCGCGATCAGGATAAACAGGTCAATATCGCGATTGGCTCCAGCGTGGCGCAAATCAACAATTACGCGAAGCAGATAGCTAACCTGAACGATCAAATCTCCCGTATGACGGGCGTAGGCGCGGGCGCATCGCCGAACGACCTGCTCGATCAGCGTGATCAGTTGGTCAGCGAGCTTAACAAGATCGTTGGCGTCGAGGTGAGTGTACAGGACGGCGGCACCTATAACCTGACGATGGCCAATGGCTATACGCTGGTGCAGGGGTCGACGGCGCGTCAGTTGGCGGCGGTTCCCTCCAGCGCCGACCCGACGCGAACGACTGTCGCTTATGTCGATGAGGCCGCCGGTAACATCGAAATTCCGGAAAAGTTGCTGAACACCGGTTCGCTCGGCGGGCTACTGACGTTCCGTTCTCAGGATCTGGATCAGACTCGTAATACGCTGGGCCAGTTGGCGTTGGCGTTTGCCGATGCGTTTAACGCGCAGCATACCAAAGGTTATGACGCCGACGGCAATAAAGGGAAAGACTTCTTTAGCATTGGCTCGCCGGTGGTATATAGCAACAGTAATAATGCCGATAAAACGGTATCGCTAACCGCTAAGGTGGTCGACAGCACGAAGGTTCAGGCAACGGATTATAAGATTGTTTTTGACGGTACAGACTGGCAGGTTACTCGCACTGCGGATAACACCACCTTCACGGCGACAAAAGATGCTGACGGAAAACTGGAGATTGACGGTCTGAAAGTGACGGTAGGGACCGGCGCACAGAAAAACGACAGTTTTCTTCTCAAGCCGGTCAGCAATGCTATCGTCGACATGAACGTTAAAGTGACGAATGAAGCCGAGATTGCGATGGCGTCTGAGTCAAAACTCGATCCTGACGTGGATACCGGCGACAGCGATAACCGCAATGGTCAGGCATTGCTGGACTTACAAAACAGCAATGTAGTGGGCGGCAACAAAACTTTTAACGATGCTTACGCCACGTTGGTCAGCGATGTGGGTAACAAAACGTCAACGCTGAAAACCAGCAGCACCACGCAGGCGAATGTGGTTAAACAGCTTTATAAACAGCAACAGTCGGTTTCCGGCGTTAACCTCGACGAAGAGTACGGCAATTTGCAGCGTTATCAGCAGTATTATCTGGCGAATGCGCAAGTATTGCAGACCGCGAATGCGCTGTTTGATGCGTTATTGAATATTCGCTAAAGGAGAAGGATGACATGCGTATCAGTACCCAGATGATGTACGAACAAAATATGAGCGGCATCACTAATTCTCAGGCCGAATGGATGAAGCTGGGCGAGCAGATGTCTACCGGTAAGCGCGTTACCAACCCATCTGACGATCCGATCGCCGCGTCGCAGGCGGTAGTACTCTCTCAGGCGCAGGCGCAGAATAGCCAGTATGCCCTGGCGCGTACGTTTGCCACCCAAAAAGTGTCGCTGGAAGAAAGCGTACTCAGTCAGGTGACGACGGCGATTCAAACCGCGCAGGAAAAAATCGTCTATGCCGGAAACGGCACGTTAAGCGACGATGACCGCGCGTCGCTGGCGACGGATTTACAGGGGATCCGCGATCAGCTGATGAACCTGGCAAACAGCACTGACGGCAATGGTCGCTATATCTTTGCCGGGTATAAAACGGAAGCGGCGCCATTCGACCAGGCGACAGGTGGTTATCATGGCGGCGAGAAAAGTGTTACCCAGCAGGTGGATTCCGCACGCACGATGGTAATTGGCCATACGGGAGCGCAAATTTTTAATAGCATCACCAGCAATGCGGTGCCGGAACCGGATGGCTCGGACTCCGAAAAGAATCTGTTTGTCATGCTCGATACGGCAATTGCCGCGCTCAAGACCCCGGTGGAAGGCAATGACGTGGAAAAAGAAAAAGCCGCTGCCGCCATTGATAAAACCAATCGCGGCTTAAAAAATTCGCTTAATAACGTCCTGACCGTTCGTGCGGAACTGGGAACGCAACTGAGCGAACTCAGTACGCTGGATTCACTGGGAAGCGACCGTGCGCTGGGACAGAAGTTGCAGATGAGCAACCTGGTAGATGTGGACTGGAACTCGGTCATTTCTTCCTACGTCATGCAACAGGCGGCATTACAGGCGTCCTATAAAACGTTTACCGACATGCAGGGAATGTCGCTTTTCCAGTTGAACCGGTAACACCTCTTTTTGAAACATATCACGAAACTGGATATGTTTTGTCTGCCCGCGCCATCCACCCCGGCGCGGGCATTTTTTTAGTCGTCATTGAGTTAGTGGTCATATTGTCGCGCCCGTAGCGACGCCATCCGTACGTATTATCCCGCCCGATCTCATAAACGCCTGGAGTGACTAAAAGACGCCATGGGGTGAGGCATCGCCCTGTAAGGGGCATAAAAAAGCCGACCTGGCGGTCGGCTTTGTATCAGCATTTACATCATTCTACCGGCTGTGGGCGTGTCGCCGGGGCGCTGGCGTGACGTGTGGCGCTGTGTCCGCCTGCTGCGCCTTTACCTTCAAAGTGGAAGGAAGGGCGCTGCCAGTCGCTATGGTGCGGGGTTTCCGGCACATATTCCGGCGCTGGCGCACGCGTCATCGGCGCGCTGGCGTGGTTATGATCGTCAACGCAGACAACGTCCTGCGGTTTTTCCACCACCTGGGCCGGTGCGATAACGGTTTCTTCTGCCGTGTGCTCCACAACAGCCGCTTCCGCTTTTGTCTCTTCTTCTGGCTCGACAACGACAACATCAGCTACGTTTTCAGCCACCGTAATGGACGCGTCGGCGGTTTCTGCTACCGGTTCGGCGTCAGCAATAACCTCTTGCGCTTCCGGCGTATCGCTTTCGGCAATCAGTTGCGGCTGTTCATCAACCGGCGCGGCAATGACTTCCGGATGCGTTGTCTCGACTTCGACGACTTCCGACGTCTGTGGTTCGGCGACGGTCTGCGGCTCAACGGCAACGTTTTCTACTGCCTGTACCGACGCTTGTGGTTCGAGCGCTACGGTCGCAGCGATAACCTGCTGTTCAGCGACAACCGATTGTGGCAGCGCCAGATCTGCTTCACGCTGCTCTTCAACAACCTGCGTTTCCTGAGGACGGACAATCGGGTAGCGGATCCAGACTTTACCGGACGCCATTTCCGGCGACGCGCAGGCGACGGTTAACGGCATCGGCGATTGTGTCGGGTAGCGCTCGTCACGATAGCGACGGCGACGCTGACCGCTTACGCGCAGGTGGCGCGGAGAACGGCGGGAGCGACGCGGCATACCGGTATTATCGCGAGGTTCTACGCTATCATCCTGCTCCGGCGCGATATCGGCGACGACAGGTAAATCAACTTTCGCCAGCTCGGTACGCGGCGCTGGAACGGGCTGTTCAACGTTTTCAACCGGGCGTGGTTCGTCGACGACGACCGGCGTGTCAACCGTTTCAACCATTGCGCTGTTGGTAAAGCGGACTTTCTGATTAAGCTGACGCTGCTTGCGGCGCGGCTGAACCTGCTGAACGCGTTCTTCCTGCTCGGTCTCCTGGACAGGCTGTTCTTCGCGGTTAAGCGCTTTTACTTCCTGCTGCGCCTGGCGCTTGTCATCATTGCGGCGGCGGCTGCGTTCGCGACGCGGCGTCTGTTGCTGCTCATCGCCGGTTTTCACTTTTTCCGCCGTTTCCTGCTGGCGGGTATCGCGCGCTTCCGCATTTTGCTGCTGCGCCTGGCGACGGTTACGACGATTATCGTCGCGGCTCTCGCCGCCGTCACGTCCGGCACGGTTATCACGGGTGTCGCGGCGTTCGTTACGATCGCGACGGTTGTTCTGCCGTGGCTTGCGACGATCCTGCTGACGCTCCGCTTTTTCTTCCGCTTTCGGCGCGGCTGTTTCGACGGCTTTCGTTTCTTCACCACTGAACAGTTGTTTCAGCGCGTTAAGGAAGCGGCTAAACAGACCCGGCTGGGCAGGCTGCGCGGCGGCAACATTATCCTTTTTCGCCGTGGCGACGCTAACCGCCGGTTCGACAGGCGTCGGCGCCGGAGGCACATCTGGCATAGCGAATGTCGCCAGCGCAGGCTGTTCCGGGCGTTTACGCTCGGCGTACTCTTCTTCAGAAGGCAGCGCCATCGCTTCTTCGTGCAGTTTCGGCAGCATGTAGCTCAGGGTCGGCGTTTCTTCCCCTTTGCGTACGCGCAGCACGGAATAGTGCGGCGTTTCCATCTGATCGTTCGGGACGATGACACAGCGGACGCCATCCTGACGCGTCTCAATAGCGTTCACTGCCGTCCGTTTTTCGTTAAGCAGATAAGAGGCGATCGGCACCGGAACAATGGCATGGACTTCCTGCGTATTCTCTTTCAGCGCTTCTTCTTCAATCAGGCGCAGAATGGACAGCGACAGAGATTCGTTATCGCGCACGGTGCCGGTACCGCTACAGCGCGGACACACGTGATGGCTGGATTCGCCCAGCGACGGGCTCAGGCGCTGACGAGACATTTCGAGCAGGCCGAAGCGGGAAATATGGCTAATCTGAATACGCGCCCGGTCCTGACGTACCGCTTCACGCAGACGGTTTTCTACCGCGCGCTGGTGACGTACCGGCGTCATATCGATAAAGTCGATAACGATCAGGCCGCCCAGGTCGCGCAGACGCAACTGACGGGCAATCTCATCGGCCGCTTCGAGATTGGTGTTGAACGCGGTTTCTTCGATATCGCCGCCGCGAGTCGCGCGGGCGGAGTTGATATCGATGGCGGTTAACGCTTCGGTACTGTCAATGACGATGGAGCCGCCGGAGGGCAGGCGCACTTCACGCTGGAACGCTGACTCGATCTGCGATTCGATCTGGTAATGGCTGAACAACGGGATTTCACCGGTGTACAGCTTAATTTTGCTGCTAAAATCCGGGCGGCCCAACGCGGCGATATGCTGACGCGCCATTTCCATCACTTTTGGATTGTCGATCAGGATTTCACCGATATCCTGACGCAGATAGTCGCGAAACGCGCGTACGATGACGTTGCTTTCCTGATGGATCAGGAACGGCGCGGGACGGCTTTCAGCGGCTTTCTGAATGGCCTCCCAGTGTTTCAGGCGGAAGCTTAAATCCCACTGCAACGCTTCGGCGGATTTACCCACGCCCGCGGTACGCACGATAAGCCCCATCCCTTCAGGAAGTTCCAGGCTGGCCAACGCTTCTTTTAACTCGGTACGATCGTCGCCTTCAATGCGACGGGAAATACCACCCGCGCGCGGGTTATTCGGCATCAGTACCAGGTAGCTGCCCGCCAGACTGATAAAGGTGGTTAACGCCGCGCCTTTGTTGCCGCGCTCTTCTTTATCGATTTGAACAATGACTTCCTGGCCTTCGCGTAACACGTCTTTAATGTTCGGGCGACCATGAGCGCTGTAGTTAGCGGGGAAATATTCGCGGGCAATTTCTTTTAACGGGAGGAAACCGTGGCGTTCTGCGCCGTAATCAACAAAAGCCGCTTCCAGGCTCGGTTCAATACGGGTAATTTTGCCTTTATAGATGTTCGCTTTTTTCTGCTCGTGTCCGGGGCTTTCTATATCCAGATCGTACAGACGCTGCCCATCTACAAGGGCGACGCGCAACTCTTCCTGCTGAGTCGCGTTGATTAACATTCTTTTCATCGTAACTTACTCATTATTCTTACGTTGACGACTAAGCTGCGGGCATGGTGACGCCTTACCGGGCATGAACCGATGGCCTCGTGACTATTTCGCGTCGCCAACCTCACGGTTATCGTCAGCTCAAAGAGGCGCAGAGTGTCGGTTGCCTGTATTTCATACGGAAACACAGCGCAATTATCAGGGAAGCAGCCTGGGCATTACTCTCCAGAGAAGATCCTATCTACCGGTAAGGACTGCAACCCGCAGCCCGCTAACTGTCTGAAAAATCAATACGTCTTACGCCATTGCTGCGTTGATGATCGGTCAGACAAAATGGGTTATTCCGCTAAACTTTTTGTTTTAACAAGTTTCGGTGCGGAAACCGCATCATTATTCCACTGCTAACCTTGTTATAGCAAGATGACTTTTACCATTTATCACCCGCTTACTCACAGTTTTTTCACCAGCGCGAGCCAATCGCTTTAATAACCAGCAAAACCGCAGTGAAAAATGTTCATCCACTGGCGTAGACGTCTCTATAAGCATAGAAAAATGTGTGGCGCGAATCTCACAGGCTATTTAGAATCGCCCCCCATGAAAACAGAAACGCCATCCGTAAAAATTGTTGCTATCGCCGCTGACGAAGCGGGGCAACGCATTGATAACTTTTTGCGCACCCAACTGAAAGGGGTACCAAAAAGTATGATTTATCGCATCTTGCGTAAAGGCGAGGTGCGGGTGAACAAAAAACGCATTAAACCGGAATACAAACTGGAAGCGGGTGATAAAGTCCGCATTCCGCCGGTTCGCGTTGCTGAACGCGAAGAAGAGGCCGTGTCGCCGCATTTGCAAAAAGTGGCGGCGTTGGCGGACGTCATTTTGTATGAAGACGACCATATTCTGGTGCTGAATAAGCCTTCCGGCACCGCCGTACACGGCGGGAGCGGGTTAAGTTTTGGCGTCATCGAAGGGCTGCGGGCGTTGCGTCCGGAAGCGCGATTCCTGGAACTGGTGCATCGTCTTGACCGCGATACCTCCGGCGTGCTGTTGGTGGCGAAAAAACGCTCCGCGCTGCGTTCGCTGCATGAGCAACTGCGCGAAAAGGGAATGCAGAAAGATTATCTGGCGCTGGTGCGCGGCCAGTGGCAATCGCACGTTAAAACCGTACAGGCGCCATTATTAAAGAACATTCTGCAAAGTGGCGAACGCATTGTTCGCGTGAGCCAGGAAGGCAAACCGTCAGAAACGCGCTTCAAGGTGGAAGAGCGCTATGCCTTCGCCACGCTGGTGCGCTGTAGCCCGGTCACGGGCCGTACGCATCAGATTCGCGTACATACCCAATATGCCGGTCACCCTATTGCGTTCGACGATCGCTACGGCGACCGTGAGTTTGATCAACAGCTTACCGAAGCGGGAACCGGTCTTAAACGTCTCTTTCTGCACGCCGCGGCGCTGAAGTTCACGCATCCGGGAACGGGCGAAGTCATGCGCATTGAAGCGCCAATGGATAACGCCCTGAAGCGCTGTCTGCAGGTGCTGCGTAACACAAAATAGTTCCTCTTTCGGGCAGGTTATCTGCCCGAATCTCACTTTTCTCATAATATTTTTGTTTTGCTGTATCCGACGCATTTTTACCGTTGTGCACTGTTTATTCTTGCGATCCGGATTTCGGCGTGTTTAAGGACGAACAGATGGCCAATACTAGCTGGATGCGCTCATTTACTCAGCGTTGGGGAAAATACTTTATCGTGCCGTTCGTTATCGCGATGTTGGCCGGTTGCGAAGGGAAGGGCGATAGTTCACGACGGGCTTTCGTTGAGTATTTGAATACGCAAATCATTACGTCTCCCGTGGTGGGCGTCTGTGAGTTGACGCCAGCCCAACGTCAGGCTTTTGGTCATTACGCCGATGACTACGATGTACTATTAACTGCCTACGGGCAAATCTTTGCTGTGGTGTATGAGACCGGCCAGGAGGATAAGATCACCGGTGTTATCCAGTCTGAGCGTGATAATCTGGTTTTCCTGAACGAGCTACGTGTGGCTCGTGACGTAAACAATCGATTTATCCTTCGGTTGAAAAATGTGAGTAGTGAAAACAGAAAAAAATATTCTGCTTTAAAGCTCCCCTCTGATGTGAAGCCTGTCTTTGACGCTGCGTGGAATAAAACCGTAACACCGCTGGATGAGACGATGACTCGCTATTATTTTCTGCGCGGAAAGCGGCTCGACCAACTGGTCGCAATGGGCGAGTTTCTGCAAAAACAGGGAAATAAAGTCCGCTTTGAAACGAATGGAAAAGCGGTTTTTGCCGACCTGGCAGCAAAAGAACACTTTCAGGATCAACAAGTTAATTTTTTCATTACGCAGAATGATATAAACCATCTTACGCAGCAGATGGTTGAATTTATAAATAGTCAACAAGATGCGGCTGATGCTGGCGGCGTTAATTAAAGGAATGTGTCGTGAGGTGAAGCAATGTTAGGGGGGCGTAAACTCATCGCGAGATGGAATTTAACGAGTCGCAAGGGGAAGGTTTCAGGACAGTAAACGTCCTGAGAGTTGCTCGCGAGAATAAGTTCGTAAGCCGCTTTTGACGCCGTAGAGCGCGTCAGGCGAGTATTGAGAACATGTGTTTTTACAAAACTGAACTGAGATGGGGAATTCATTAACGCGCACGTATACCGCTGTTGATACCCTATGGGATAAAACGCACCGTACATCGGTTCGTAATGCCAATGCTTTTTTTCTGGTCGGTGAATGGATTGACCAGGAAACGGGCCCGCACGAAGAGAGTGAAGATCGGCAGGCGCTAAATTGTTCACAACAAGCGCTTTCCAGTTGGTTAGAACTGGAAGCGGTCGAAACTGCTCCCCAATAAACGGGAGATAACTACCAACACGTGCAGAAACGGCTTTTAGGGGTATTTGAAAAGCCTACAGAGTAGGCCGTTTACTGCTGTAGCGGGTTGAAGCCCTCCCGTCGCAGCATCTGGCACAGGGCAATAAGCGGCAAGCCGATCAGCGTGTTCGGATCGCGGCCCTCTAAGCGCTCAAATAATGCAATGCCTAAACCTTCGCTTTTAAAACTTCCCGCGCAGTGCAGCGGATGCTCTTTACGGACATAGTCGTCTATTTCCGCTTCGCTTAAATGGCGAAAATGAACGTCAAAAGGCTCCACTTCGGTTTGTAATTGCCCGGAGGCGGAGTTATACAGTGCCAGTCCGGTATAAAACGTCACAATATTTCCGCTGGCTTTGGCTAATTGCTGACGCGCTTTTTCTTCCGTCAGCGGTTTGCCGGTGATTTCGCCGTCCAGAACACAAATTTGGTCGGAGCCAATAATCAAATGATTCGGGAAACGCGCGGCGAGCGATTGCGCCTTCGCCTGCGCCAGCCGCAGCACCAACTGACGCGGCGCTTCGCCCGGCATGGGGGTTTCATCAACATCCGGCGCGGCGCATTCGAAAGGAATCGTCAGCTTTTCCAGCAGCGCGCGACGCCAGGGAGAGGTAGACGCAAGGATGAGACGGGGCATATTTTTTCCCTCAGATATAGCGTAATGATGAGAGCCATCTTAAACTATGCTCTTCGGTCTTCAAGCCTGTCATACTGACTCGTCTTGAGCGAAAATAAGTCTGTAACCCGCAATGTGTGCGAATTATTGGCAAAAGGCAACCGTAGGCTGCCTTTTTCTTTGACTATATGACGTTACGAAGTTAATATGCGCGCCCTATGCAAAAGGTAAAATTACCCCTGACTCTTGATCCGGTTCGTACCGCTCAAAAACGCCTTGATTACCAGGGTATCTATACCCCCGATCAGGTTGAGCGCGTTGCCGAATCTGTAGTCAGTGTGGACAGTGATGTGGAATGCTCCATGTCGTTCGCTATCGATAACCAGCGTCTCGCCGTTTTAACCGGCGATGCGGTCGTTACGGTGTCGCTCGAATGCCAGCGTTGCGGGAAACCGTTTACCCATCAGGTTCACACAACGTATTGTTTTAGCCCTGTCCGTTCCGACGAGCAGGCTGAAGCACTGCCGGAAGCGTATGAGCCGATTGAGGTAAACGAATTCGGCGAAATCGATCTGCTGGCGACGGTTGAAGATGAAATCATCCTCGCCTTGCCGGTAGTTCCGGTGCATGATTCTGAACACTGTGAAGTGTCCGAGGCGGACATGGTCTTTGGCGAACTGCCTGATGAAGCGCAAAAGCCAAACCCATTTGCCGTATTAGCCAGCTTAAAGCGTAAGTAATAGGTCTTCCCCGCGGACGCAGGGATAAACCGTAATTGAGGAGTAAGGTCCATGGCCGTACAACAGAATAAACCAACCCGTTCCAAACGTGGCATGCGTCGTTCCCATGACGCTCTGACCGCAGTCACCAGCCTGTCTGTAGACAAAACTTCTGGTGAAAAACACCTGCGTCACCACATCACTGCCGACGGTTACTACCGCGGCCGTAAGGTCATCGCTAAGTAATCGCGCGATACTCGATGCCTTTTGCATCACAGGCGTGCCTGTGGTGTAAAAGCCGAAGAGTACAAGCGTGATAAAGCTTAGTGAGGATTTCTCCGCGTAAGCGGAGAACACCGAACCAGGCAGCGACGATACCTTGACACGTCTAACCCTGGCGTTAGATGTCATGGGGGGCGATTTTGGTCCTTCCGTGACGGTGCCTGCAGCATTGCAGGCACTGAACGCTAATTCGCAGCTCACTCTTCTTTTAGTCGGGAATCCCGATATTATCACGCCATTACTTGCCAAAGCTGACTTTGAACAACGTTCGCGTCTGCAGATTATCCCTGCACAGTCAGTTATTGCCAGTGATGCCCGGCCTTCGCAGGCGATCCGCGCCAGTCGCGGGACATCCATGCGTGTGGCCCTGGAGCTTGTGAAAGAAGGCCGAGCCGAAGCTTGCGTTAGCGCCGGTAATACCGGGGCGCTGATGGGGCTGGCGAAATTATTGCTCAAGCCTCTTGAGGGGATTGAGCGTCCGGCGTTGGTGACGGTATTACCGCACCAGCAAAAGGGCAAAACGGTAGTGCTTGATTTGGGGGCCAACGTCGACTGTGACAGTACCATGCTGGTGCAGTTTGCCGTGATGGGCGCCGTTTTGGCGGAAGAGGTCGTCGGGATCAAAAATCCCCGCGTGGCGCTACTCAATATCGGGGAAGAAGAAACCAAAGGCCTCGACAGTATTCGCGAAGCCTCTTTAATGTTAAAAACAGTCCCAACCATCAATTACATCGGCTACCTTGAGGCGAATGAGTTACTGACGGGAAAAACCGATGTATTGGTGTGTGACGGCTTTACAGGCAATGTCACACTTAAAACGATGGAGGGGGTTGTCAGAATGTTCCTTTCACTGCTGAAATCACAGGGTGAGGGGAAAAAACGGTCGTGGTGGCTGCTGTTATTAAAACGTTGGTTACAAAAAAGCCTGACGAGGCGATTCAGTCACCTCAACCCCGACCAGTATAATGGCGCCTGTCTGTTAGGATTGCGCGGCACGGTGATAAAAAGTCATGGTGCGGCCAATCAGCGAGCATTTGCAGTCGCGATTGAACAGGCAGTGCAGGCGGTGCAGCGACAAGTTCCTCAGCGAATTGCCGCTCGCCTGGAATCTGTATACCCAGCCGGATTTGAACCGCTGGACGATGGCAAAGGCGTAAACCTGCGGGCGCACAGATAATATCGCTGTCTCCCCGGCGCCGCCAGCGTGCCAGACGTTTACAGGTAACGGTATATAACCGAAAAGTGACTGAGCGTACATGTATACGAAGATTATTGGTACTGGCAGCTATCTGCCCGAACAAGTGCGGACTAACGCCGATCTGGAAAAAATGGTTGAGACCTCTGACGAGTGGATTGTCACTCGTACAGGTATTCGTGAACGCCATATCGCCGCGCCGAATGAAACTGTCGCGACGATGGGCTTTACCGCTGCGAATCGCGCGATTGAGATGGCGGGGATCGATAAAGACCAAATTGGCTTGATTGTGGTGGCTACCACATCAGCAACGCATGCATTTCCAAGCGCGGCATGTCAGATTCAAAGTATGCTCGGTATTAAAGGCTGCCCGGCGTTTGATGTCGCGGCAGCGTGCGCAGGTTTCACCTACGCGTTAAGCATCGCCGACCAGTACGTTAAATCCGGCGCGGTTAAACACGCGCTGGTGGTCGGTTCCGATGTATTAGCCCGCACTTGCGATCCTGGCGATCGCGGTACGATCATTATTTTCGGCGATGGCGCAGGCGCGGCCGTACTGAGCGCTTCTGAAGAACCGGGTATTATCTCCACTCATCTTCATGCCGATGGCCGTTACGGTGAATTACTGACCCTGCCGAATGCCGATCGCGTAAATCCGGATAACCCGATTTACCTGACGATGGCGGGCAATGAAGTCTTTAAAGTGGCGGTCACTGAACTGGCGCATATTGTCGATGAGACGCTGGCGGCTAATAACCTGGATCGCTCAGAACTCGATTGGCTGGTGCCGCATCAGGCTAACCTGCGTATCATTAGCGCGACAGCGAAAAAACTCGGCATGTCGATGGACAATGTCGTCGTCACGCTGGACAGGCACGGCAATACCTCCGCGGCTTCTGTGCCGTGCGCGCTGGATGAAGCCGTGCGTGACGGGCGAATTAAAGCCGGTCAGCTGGTATTGCTTGAAGCCTTCGGGGGTGGATTCACCTGGGGCTCCGCGCTGATTCGTTTCTAGTATAAGGATTTAAACATGACGCAATTTGCATTTGTGTTCCCCGGTCAGGGTTCTCAGAGCGTTGGGATGTTGGCCGAGATGGCGGCAAATTACCCTATCGTAGAAGAAACGTTTGCTGAAGCTTCTGCGGCTCTGGGATATGATCTGTGGGCGCTCACCCAGCAAGGTCCAGTGGAAGAACTGAATAAAACCTGGCAGACGCAGCCGGCGTTATTAACCGCTTCCGTCGCGCTTTGGCGCGTTTGGCAGCAGCAGGGCGGTAAAATGCCTGCGTTAATGGTAGGTCACAGCCTGGGCGAATATTCCGCGCTGGTTTGCGCTGGCGTCATCAACTTTGCTGATGCCGTTCGTCTGGTGGAAATGCGCGGTAAATTCATGCAGGAAGCGGTTCCGGAAGGTACTGGCGGCATGTCTGCGATCATCGGGCTGGATGATGCCTCTATTGCTAAAGCCTGTGAAGAATCTGCCGAAGGGCAGGTTGTTTCGCCGGTTAACTTTAACTCGCCGGGACAGGTGGTTATCGCCGGGCATAAAGAGGCGGTAGAACGCGCGGGCGCAGCCTGTAAAGCCGCTGGCGCGAAACGCGCGCTGCCGCTGCCGGTGAGCGTACCGTCGCACTGCGCGCTGATGAAACCAGCGGCAGATAAGCTGGCGGTTGAATTAGCCAAAATTACCTTTAACGCGCCAACGGTGCCGGTAGTGAACAACGTTGACGTGAAATGTGAAACCGATGCCGCCGCTATCCGCGATGCGCTGGTTCGCCAGTTGTACAATCCGGTACAGTGGACGAAGAGCGTGGAATTTATCGCGGCGCAGGGCGTTGAACATCTTTATGAAGTGGGTCCAGGTAAAGTCCTCACTGGTCTGACGAAACGTATTGTCGACACCCTGACAGCGTCGGCGCTGAACGAGCCGGCGGCGCTGTCTGCGGCACTTACGCAATAAAAGAGGAAAACCATGAGCTTTGAAGGAAAGATTGCGCTGGTGACTGGTGCAAGCCGTGGCATAGGCCGCGCAATTGCAGAGACTCTCGTTGCCCGCGGCGCGAAAGTTATCGGGACTGCGACCAGTGAAAATGGTGCGAAGAACATTAGCGACTATTTAGGTGCTAACGGGAAAGGTTTGATGTTGAATGTGACCGATCCTGCATCTATTGAATCTGTTCTGGAAAATATTCGCGCAGAATTTGGTGAAGTGGATATCCTGGTTAATAATGCCGGTATCACTCGTGATAATCTGTTGATGCGAATGAAAGATGATGAGTGGAACGATATTATCGAAACCAACTTATCATCCGTTTTCCGCCTGTCAAAAGCGGTAATGCGCGCTATGATGAAAAAGCGTTGTGGTCGCATTATCACTATTGGTTCTGTGGTTGGTACCATGGGAAATGCAGGTCAGGCAAACTACGCTGCGGCGAAAGCGGGCCTGATCGGTTTCAGTAAATCACTGGCGCGTGAAGTTGCGTCCCGTGGTATTACTGTCAATGTTGTGGCTCCGGGTTTTATTGAAACGGACATGACGCGTGCGCTGTCTGACGATCAGCGTGCGGGTATCCTGGCGCAGGTGCCTGCGGGTCGCCTCGGCGGCGCTCAGGAAATCGCCAGTGCGGTTGCATTTTTAGCCTCTGACGAAGCGAGTTACATCACTGGTGAGACTCTGCACGTCAACGGCGGAATGTACATGGTTTAATCACGATTGAAAAATATTTGCGTTATTAGGGCGAAAGGCCGCAAAATAACGTAAAATCGTGGTAAGACCTGCCGGGATTTAGTTGCAAATTTTTCAACATTTTATACACTACGAAAACCATCGCGAAAGCGAGTTTTGATAGGAAATTTAAGAGTATGAGCACTATCGAAGAACGCGTTAAGAAAATTATCGGCGAACAGCTGGGCGTTAAGCAGGAAGAAGTAACCAACAATGCTTCTTTCGTTGAAGACCTGGGCGCAGATTCTCTTGACACCGTTGAGCTGGTAATGGCTCTGGAAGAAGAGTTTGATACTGAGATTCCGGACGAAGAAGCTGAGAAAATCACCACCGTTCAGGCTGCCATTGATTACATCAACGGCCACCAGGCGTAAGTGAACATCTCCAGGCGGTCGTTCGACCGCCTGAGTTTTATCTTTTTGTCCCACTAGAATCATTTTCCCTCCCTGGAGGACAACCGTGTCTAAGCGTCGTGTAGTTGTGACCGGACTGGGCATGTTGTCTCCTGTCGGCAATACCGTAGAGTCTACCTGGAAAGCTCTCCTTGCCGGTCAGAGTGGCATCAGCCTGATCGACCATTTCGATACTAGCGCCTATGCAACGAAATTTGCTGGCTTAGTAAAGGATTTTAACTGTGATGATATTATCTCGCGCAAAGAACAGCGCAAGATGGATGCCTTCATTCAATATGGAATTGTCGCTGGCGTACAGGCCATGCAGGATTCTGGCCTTGAAGTGACGGAAGAGAACGCAAGCCGTATTGGCGCCGCTATCGGCTCCGGTATCGGTGGTCTCGGTCTGATCGAAGAAAACCACAGTTCGCTGGTAAAAGGCGGACCGCGTAAGATTAGCCCGTTCTTTGTCCCGTCGACGATTGTTAACATGGTAGCAGGCCATCTGACTATCATGTATGGCCTGCGTGGGCCAAGCATCTCTATTGCGACTGCCTGTACTTCAGGCGTGCATAACATCGGCCATGCCGCGCGTATCATCGCCTATGGCGATGCGGACGCGATGGTGGCAGGTGGCGCAGAAAAAGCCAGTACGCCGCTGGGCGTAGGCGGTTTTGGCGCAGCGCGCGCGCTGTCGACCCGCAACGATAACCCACAGGCGGCGAGCCGTCCGTGGGATAAAGAACGCGATGGTTTTGTACTGGGCGACGGCGCCGGTATGTTGGTGCTTGAAGAGTACGAACATGCAAAAGCGCGTGGTGCGAAAATCTATGCTGAAATCGTCGGCTTTGGTATGAGCAGCGATGCTTACCATATGACGTCGCCGCCGGAAAATGGCGCAGGCGCTGCGCTGGCGATGGTTAACGCGTTGCGTGATGCCGCGATTGAGCCTGCTCAGATTGGCTACGTCAACGCGCACGGCACGTCGACGCTTGCCGGCGACAAAGCTGAGACGCAGGCGGTTAAGTCAGTCTTTGGCGATGCCGCAAGCCGAGTGATGGTGAGCTCGACCAAATCGATGACCGGCCATCTGTTGGGCGCCGCAGGCGCAGTAGAGTCTATTTTCTCTATTCTGGCGCTACGCGATCAGGCCATTCCGCCAACCATTAATCTGGATAACCCGGATGAAGGTTGCGATCTGGACTTCGTGCCGCATGAAGCGCGCCAGGTCAGCGATCTGGAGTACGCTCTGTGTAACTCCTTTGGTTTTGGCGGAACTAACGGTTCCTTGATCTTTAAAAAGATCTAAGTTAAGCCAGAGACAGACATTAATAAAAAGGTCCGCTTGTCGGGCCTTTTTTATCAGGCATATCACCTCTTGTTCTGCGTTATTCATCCTGCCACACTAGCAGGCGACGGATAAGGAGCCACTATGTTTTTAATTAATGGCCATGCGCAGGATCAACTTGCTGTAAGCGACCGGGCGACGCAGTTCGGCGATGGCAGTTTTACGACCGCACGTATTGTTGATGGCAACATTTGCCATCTGGAAGCGCATCTTCAGCGCTTGCAGGTTGCCTGTGAAAAATTACGGATCGCTTTTAGCCATTGGGCGACCCTTCGGCAAGAGATGACAATGTTGGCCACAGGGCATGATTCAGGCGTGTTGAAAGTGATCATTAGCCGTGGCAGCGGCGGCCGGGGATACAGCGCCATGAATTGTCAGGCAGCTACCCGAATCCTCTCCGTTTCTGCTTATCCCGCTTATTATTCTCAGTGGCGTAAGCAAGGCATCACTCTTACCCTTAGTCCCATACCGCTTGGGCGCAATCCTTATCTTGCCGGATTAAAACATCTGAACCGCCTCGAACAGGTGTTGATTCGCTCTCATCTTGAGCAGACGGACGCCGATGAGGCGCTGGTTCTTGACAGCGAGGGATGGGTTACGGAATGCTGTGCGGCTAATTTGTTCTGGCGTACAGGCGACATTGTTTTTACGCCGCGTCTGGATCAGGCTGGGGTGAACGGCATTATGCGACAATTTTGTTTACGCCAACTGGCGCAATCTCCTTTCCAGGTTCTTGAAGTACAGGCGAGAGAGGAGGCAGTCAGGCAGGCGGATGAGATTATCATTTGCAACGCGCTAATGCCGATTATTCCCATACGCGCCTATCACGGGACGTCGTATTCTTCGCGAACACTGTTTCAATTTTTAGCCCCATTTTGTGAGCATCCGAATTAGTTATGAAAAAATTGTCAGGCGTTTTCCTTCTGCTGTTGGTTGTGCTGGGTATTGCCGCGGGCGTGGGGATGTGGAAAGTTCGCCATCTGGCGAACAGCACGTTACTTATTAAAAACGAGACTATTTTTACGCTCAAGGCGGGAACGGGGCGGCTGGCGTTTGGCGACCAGCTTTATGATGAAAAAATCATTAATCGCCCCCGGGTATTTCAGTGGCTGCTGCGCGTGGAGCCTGAGTTATCGCACTTTAAAGCGGGAACTTACCGTTTTACGCCCGGGATGACCGTACGGGAGATGCTTGAGTTGCTGGAGAGCGGCAAAGAAGCGCAATTCCCGTTGCGGTTTGTGGAAGGGATGCGCCTTAGCGATTACCTGAAACAGCTACGAGAGGCGCCGTATATTCGCCATACATTGCCGGATGATGACTACGCCACTGTCGCTCAGGCATTAAAGCTTGCGCACCCGGAATGGGTAGAAGGGTGGTTCTGGCCTGATACCTGGATGTATACCGCCAACACCAGCGATGTCGCTATTCTCAAGCGAGCGCATCAAAAGATGGTGAAAGCTGTCGATACTGTCTGGAAAGGTCGGGCCGAGGGGCTGCCTTATAAAGATCAGAACCAACTGGTGACAATGGCCTCGATTATTGAAAAAGAGACGGCTGTCGCCAGCGAACGCGATCAGGTGGCCTCAGTCTTTATTAATCGCCTGAGAATCGGTATGCGCCTTCAGACCGATCCCACCGTGATTTACGGGATGGGGACGAGTTATAATGGTAACTTGTCGCGTGCGGATCTGGAAAAGCCGACGGCTTATAACACGTATACCATAACCGGGCTGCCGCCAGGACCGATTGCATCGCCCAGCGAAGCGTCATTGCAGGCGGCGGCGCATCCGGCGAAAACGCCGTATCTCTATTTTGTGGCCGACGGTAAAGGCGGTCACACATTTAACACCAATCTTGCCAGCCATAATCGGTCAGTGCAGGAGTACCTGAAAGTGCTTAAGGAAAAAAATGGGCAGTAATTATATCGTCATCGAGGGCCTGGAAGGCGCCGGAAAAACCACTGCGCGCGACGTGGTGGTGGAGACCCTTGAGCAACTGGGTATTCGTAACATGATTTTTACCCGTGAGCCGGGCGGTACGCAGCTTGCCGAAAAACTACGAAGTCTGGTGCTGGATATTCGATCGGTAGGCGACGAAGTGATTACCGATAAAGCGGAAGTGCTGATGTTTTATGCCGCTCGCGTACAGCTCGTCGAAACGGTAATCAAGCCCGCGCTGGCGCAAGGCATATGGGTGATCGGCGATCGCCACGATCTCTCGACCCAGGCGTATCAGGGGGGAGGGCGCGGCATTGATCAAACCATGCTGGCGACACTACGCGATGCCGTGCTGGGCGATTTTCGCCCTGACCTGACGCTGTATCTGGATGTCACGCCGGAAGTCGGGCTAAAACGCGCCAGAGCGCGCGGCGATTTGGATCGCATTGAGCAGGAATCTTTTGATTTCTTTAACCGGACTCGCGCGCGCTATCTGGAACTGGCGGCGCAAGACTCGCGTATCCGCACCATTGACGCGACCCAGCCGCTGGATGCCGTCATGCGCGACATTCGCGCCACGGTGACGAAGTGGGTGCAGGAGCAAGCGGCATGAAATGGTATCCATGGTTACGGCCCGCCTATGAAAAACTGGTAGAAAGTTACCAGGCGGGACGTGGGCACCATGCGCTACTGATTCAGGCCTTACCTGGCATGGGCGACGAGGCGCTGTGCTATGCGCTGAGCCGTTATCTGTTATGCCAGCAGCCTGAGGGCCACAAAAGCTGTGGGCATTGCCGTGGCTGTCAGCTTATGCAGGCTGGCACGCATCCGGACTATTACACGCTGACGCCGGATAAAGGCAAAAGCAGCCTCGGCGTAGATGCGGTACGCGAGGTCAGCGAGAAATTGTACGAGCACTCCCGTCTGGGCGGCGCGAAGGTGGTGTGGATTGCGGATGCGGCGCTATTAACCGACGCCGCCGCCAATGCGTTGCTCAAAACGCTGGAAGAGCCGCCGGAGCAAACCTGGTTTTTCCTTGCCAGCCCGGAGCCTGCTCGTCTGTTGGCGACATTACGCAGCCGCTGCCGGCTGCATCATCTGGCGCCGCCGTCCGAATCGTATGCGATGTCATGGCTGTCGCGAGAAGTGACGGCGTCACAAGAAGAATTGCTCACGGCGCTACGTCTGAATGCGGGGTCGCCCGGCGCCGCGCTGGCGCTGTTGCAGTCTGAACGCTGGGCGCAGCGTGAGGCGCTGTGTCAGGCGTTAATGGACAGTTTGCATACGGGCGACTGGTATGCGGTATTAACGGCGCTCAATCATGAGCAAGCCCCGGCGCGCCTGCACTGGCTGGCGACGCTGCTGGTAGACGCGCTGAAACGTCAGCACGGCGCGTCGTACCTGACAAACGTTGATGCGGACGCGGTTGTTGCCGCGCTGGCGGGGCCGCTATCCCCGGCGCGTATTCAGGCAATCCTGAACGATGTTTGCCATTGTCGTGATCAATTACTTCATGTGACCGGATTAAACCGCGAACTGGTATTAACCGGTCTCATTCTCCGCATCGAGCATTACCTGCAACCAGGCACCTTGTTGCCTGTTCCTCATCTTTGAGAGAGACATTATGTTTTTAGTCGACTCACACTGCCATCTTGATGGTCTGGATTATCAATCTTTGCATAAGGACGTGGACGATGTGCTGGCGAAAGCCGCCGCGCGCGATGTGAAGTTCTGTTTAGCGGTGGCGACGACGCTGCCGGGGTATCGCCATATGCGCGAGCTGGTGGGCAAGCGCGATAATGTGGTCTTTTCCTGCGGCGTGCATCCGTTAAATCAGGATGAAGTATATGACGTAGAAGAACTGCGCCTCCTTGCTGCAGAAGACGATGTGGTGGCGATGGGCGAGACCGGGCTTGATTACTTTTACACGCCTGAGACCAAAATCCGCCAGCAGGCGTCTTTTATTCATCATATCCAGATTGGCCGCGAATTGCATAAACCGGTGATTGTCCATACTCGCGACGCGCGTGCCGATACGCTGGCTATCCTGCGCGAAGAAAAAGTGACGGATTGCGGCGGCGTACTACACTGTTTTACAGAAGACAGAGAAACGGCCGGCAAATTGCTGGATCTGGGGTTTTATATCTCTTTTTCCGGCATCGTAACGTTCCGTAACGCTGAACAGTTGCGTGATGCGGCGCGCTATGTGCCGCTGGATCGGTTATTAGTCGAGACCGATTCTCCTTATCTGGCGCCGGTGCCGCATCGCGGTAAAGAGAACCAGCCTGCGATGGTACGCGACGTCGCAGAATATATGGCGGTATTGAAAGGGGTTGCCGTTGAAGAACTGGCGCAGATCACCACCGATAACTTTGCTCGCCTGTTCCATATTGACGCGTCTCGCCTGTCATCAATCCGTTAAACGAGTTTTTTTAAAGCTCGTAATTAATAAGCAAAGCGCGTAAAGTTCACCGCCACAAAAGGGGCGGTGAACGAGCTTATGGAAACATTCGGAAACTCATTTTGGCAGAATGTGATACTTTTTAGGCTATCTGGCGCTGAAACGTGATAGCCGTCAAACAAAATCAGACGTATTTATTTTACTCTGTGTAATAAATAAAAGGGCACTTAGATGTCCTGTCCACGGCGGGGTTCTCCCCCCTCGCCAATGCGTGAGAACGTAGAAAAGCACAAATACTCAGGAGCACTCTCAATTATGTTTAAGAATGCATTTGCTAACCTGCAAAAGGTCGGTAAATCGCTGATGCTGCCGGTATCCGTACTCCCTATCGCAGGTATCCTGCTGGGTGTCGGTTCCGCTAACTTCAGCTGGCTGCCAGCCGTTGTATCGCACGTTATGGCAGAAGCGGGCGGATCTGTTTTTGCCAATATGCCGCTGATTTTCGCTATCGGCGTGGCGTTGGGCTTCACCAACAACGACGGCGTTTCGGCGCTGGCGGCGGTAGTAGCGTATGGCATCATGGTGAAAACCATGGCTGTGGTTGCGCCGCTGGTTCTGCATTTACCTGCTGAAGAGATCGCCGCTAAACACCTTGCTGATACGGGTGTTCTCGGGGGGATTATCTCCGGTGCGATCGCAGCGTATATGTTTAACCGCTTCTACCGTATCAAACTGCCTGAGTATCTGGGCTTCTTTGCGGGCAAACGCTTCGTGCCGATCATTTCGGGTCTGGCCGCTATTTTTACCGGTGTGGTGCTGTCTTTCGTATGGCCGCCAATCGGTACGGCTATCCAGGCGTTCTCGCAGTGGGCGGCTTATCAGAATCCGGTTGTCGCGTTTGGTATTTACGGTTTTATCGAGCGTTGCCTGGTGCCGTTTGGTCTGCATCATATCTGGAACGTTCCTTTCCAGATGCAGATCGGCGAATACACCAACGCAGCGGGTCAGGTATTCCACGGCGACATTCCGCGCTATATGGCGGGCGACCCGACGGCGGGTATGTTGTCTGGCGGCTTCCTGTTCAAAATGTACGGTCTGCCGGCTGCGGCCATTGCTATCTGGCACTCTGCTAAACCAGAAAACCGCGCAAAAGTGGGCGGTATCATGATTTCCGCCGCGCTGACCTCGTTTTTGACGGGTATTACCGAGCCTATCGAGTTCTCCTTCATGTTCGTGGCGCCGATCCTGTACATTATTCACGCGATTCTGGCAGGTCTGGCATTCCCGATCTGTATCCTGCTGGGGATGCGTGACGGTACGTCGTTCTCCCACGGTCTGATCGACTTTATCGTGCTGTCCGGTAACAGCAGCAAATTGTGGCTGTTCCCGATTGTTGGCGCCGGTTATGCGATTGTGTACTACACCGTGTTCCGCGTGCTGATCAAAGCGCTGGATCTAAAAACGCCGGGTCGTGAAGACACTACTGATGACGCAAAAGCGGGCGCGACCAGCGAAATGGCGCCGGCTTTGGTTGCGGCGTTTGGCGGTAAAGAGAACATCACTAACCTGGATGCCTGTATCACGCGTCTGCGCGTGAGCGTAGCCGATGTAGCGAAAGTGGATCAGGCTGGCCTGAAGAAACTGGGCGCGGCGGGCGTTGTCGTCGCGGGTTCCGGCGTTCAGGCTATTTTCGGTACGAAATCCGATAACCTGAAAACGGAAATGGATGAGTACATCCGTAACAGCTAAGCAGTAATGATGTTGGGGAGAATTAAGGCAGCCATTCGGCTGCCTTTTTTAATGGCGCTTTACATGCCGCTCTCCGACAGTCTGTCAGAACTGATAATTGGCGGTGAGGCTGACGTTACGCGGCGCGCCGTAAACAATGGAACCATCAATATTGGTGTCGTAGGTTTTATCAAACAGGTTGTTGATGTTTCCCTGTACGGAGAAATTTTTCGTCACCTGATAGCGGGTAAACAGATCGACCAGCGCATAGCTGCCCTGTTCGGCGCGGAAAGTGCCGTACGGCGTCGTGGTATCTTTGTAAACCCGATTCTGCCAGTTCACGCCGCCGCCGACCGTCAGCTCCGGTATCGCCGGCAGACGATAGCGGGTGAATAACTTCACGCTGGTGCGCGGGAGATTAGGGTTCACGGCGTTACCTTCATTGTCCTCGGCAACATACCGGGTAGCCCCGAAAGTCATCTGCCAGTTATCGGTAATTGCGCCGTTCACTTCAAATTCGACGCCTTTGCTCACCGTTCCGTCAGTAGACTTCCAGGCAAACTCCCCATTACTGCCAGGGATGGGAATAGTGGTTGCCTGAGCGACGTTATTCTGCTCAATGCGGAACACGGACAACGTGGTGGTGAGGCTACTGTTCATCCAGTCGGACTTCAGACCCGCTTCATAGTTATTACCGGTAATCGGAGCCAGATATTGACCCGCTTTGTCGCGTTTATTCTGCGGCTGAAAGATAGAGGTATAACTGGCATAAGCGGACCAGTTGTCGTTGATATCATAAATCAGCCCGGCATACGGCGTGGTATGGTTTTTCTCCATGCTGTAGGTCAGTGTATCAACACGCCAGTTGGTATAACGAGCGCCGAGAATCAGATGCAGCGGGTCGGCCAGCGAAATGCGCGTAGCGGCATACAGCGATTTCATATGCGTGGTATCGTCCTGCGCCAGATTTTGTGGCGCCCAGTGGGTTTGGGGGAAATTACCGTTAAAGGCGCTGAAGTTGCCAATGTCGTCCGGAAAGACGTTCGCCCAGGCGCTAAAATAGCGGTTATTCTGTTTACTATAACTGCCGCCAAACATCATATTGTGCTGACGGCCAAACAGCTCATAAGCGCCATCGGCAAAGAGATCTATGGCATCTACTTTGCGCTTGCCGCTGTTCCAGCCCGTACCGCCGACCACGGGGTAGCTTGCGCCATAAGGACTCACCAGCGTACCTGTCTCTTTATCGACTAACGCATCGATATACATCATTTTACTGTCGAATTTGACCTCAGTATGGGTCGCATTCAGGGTCGCCTGCCAGCTTTCGGCAAAACGCTGTTTAAGCGTGACGAAGAATTTATTTATCTCTTTGTTGTTATAAGCCCAGTCCGGGGCGGTACTACGCGCGCGGTCATAGCTATTTTTGCTGCCATCGGTGTTCCAGCGCGGCAGACCGCCCCAGGTTGGGCTGTTGACATCAATTTTTTGATATTCATAACCGGCTGAAAGGTTGGTGGTTGTACCCAGATCGGCATCGACAATTCCGGAAAAGAACGCTTTCTCACTGTTATAGCGGTCCAGCCAGGAATCATTATTCTGATAACCCGCCACGATGCGCCCACGGACATTGCCGTCCGCGGTGAGCGGACTTTGCAGATCCATGACGTAACGCTGCTTATTCCAGCTACCGTATTCTGTGGAAACGTTACCTTTGAACTCCCGACTGGTGGCGTGTTTACGGATCATATTAATTGAGGCCGAAGGATTACCGGTCCCGGTCATCAGCCCATTCGCGCCGCGAACCACCTCCACGCGCTCATACAGCGCGGTATCCGTTAGCGCATCGCCCAGATTCCAGCGGGACTCAAAATACGTTGGAATACCGTCAACCATATAGTTGTCAATTTCAAACCCGCGCGAGTAATAGCTGATGCGATCGGAGTCAGCCTGGCTTCCGCTGATCCCTAGCGTATTGGTCATCACTTCGCCCAGGGTTTGCAACTGCTGGTCTTCCATACGCTGCTGGCTGACAATACTGACCGACTGCGGGATATCGCGCTGAGTCATCGGCATTTTGGTGCCCGCTGCGGTCGTTTTCACGCTGTAATCCTGTTCTTCACGGTTTACGGCGTCAGTGGTCGTCTCGCCTTCGACAATAACGGTATCCTCAGCCGCGAAGGCGGCAGGCATAAATGCCATCGCCATACTCATAGCTAACAGCGACGGTGCGGCGGTGGACGGAAGGTGTTTGTCCCGGCGGTATTGAATGAAAGACATCTGAAAATCCTTGCTTGTTATTGGGGTAAGTTCAGGACGTATGACGTTGAACCTTTTCATTCTTTGCTAGTTAATGCGCATAAAAATGCAAATGAGAAATATACGCATTTGTATTAAATGTGTAAAACGGTATAACCAGGGAAACTAGAAATATTTTTTAAGCGTACAAAGGCGTCATGGCAGGGGGATATGGCGGTAAGTCCAGCATGTAGTCATTTTTCGCTTAATAAATCGTGGGTTAAAGTTGAAAGAGCGTCGGTAACTCGCTCATACTCTATACTCGCAGTATGGCTCGGCGTAGCATGTGCGCTGCAAGGGCTATTATGAAAAAGGAAAACGTCGTGGCAGAAGAAACTATATTCAGCAAAATTATTCGTCGTGAAATCCCTTCGGATATCGTTTATCAGGATGAGCTGGTCACCGCCTTTCGTGATATTTCACCGCAGGCGCCGACGCATATCTTGATTATTCCCAATATCCTGATCCCAACCGTCAATGACGTGACGGCGGAACATGAACAGGCGTTAGGTCGGATGATCACCGTGGCGGCGAAAATCGCTGAACAAGAAGGCATTGCCGAAGATGGGTATCGTTTAATCATGAATACCAACCGTCATGGGGGCCAGGAGGTTTATCATATCCATATGCACCTACTGGGCGGCCGCCCGCTAGGCCCGATGCTGGCGCATAAAGGCTTGTAAGTATGATCAAAGGATGCATCGCGGTTTCTCTGGGCTTGCTGCTGCTTACCGGCTGCCGGTCACACCCTGAAATTCCGGTAAGCGACGCGCAGTCGCTGGTGATGGAGTCCACGGTTCTGGCGGCGGGCGTCACCGCAGAGCCGCCTGAACTGACGGCGTCTGATATCCAGCCATCAGCCTCTTCCCGCGTCTATAACGAAAGGCAAGAGCCCATAACCGTTCATTATCGGTTTTACTGGTATGACGCGCGGGGGCTGGAGATGCATCCGCTGGAGGCGCCGCGTAGCGTAACCATACCCGCGCGTTCGTCGGTAACGCTATTTGGCAGCGCCAATTATCTGGGGGCGCATAAGGTCAGGCTTTATCTTTATTTGTGAGGAGTGAATTTTGATGACAAAAATGCATCGCTACGCCGCCATTGCTGCGCTGGCGATATTTCTCTCCGGGTGTATGGCGCAACGTCAACCTGCGCCAGTTGAAGAGGTAAAACCAGCGCCAGAACAACCCGCGCAGCCGCCGCAGCCTCCTGTTGTGCCGTCTGTGCCAACGATTCCACAGCAACCGGGGCCGATCGAACATGAAGATCAAACGGGCCAGCCAGCGCCTAAGGTGCGCCACTATGACTGGAACGGCGCGATGCAACCGCTGGTCAGCAAAATGTTGCAGGCTGATGGCGTGACGGCCGGAAGCGTATTGCTTGTTGACAGCGTGAATAACCGGACGAATGGGTCGTTAAATGCGAACGAGGCAACGGAAACGTTACGTAATGCGCTGGCGAACAACGGTAAATTTACGCTGGTGTCCGTACAGCAACTCTCGATGGCAAAACAGCAGTTAGGATTGTCTCCGCAGGATAGTCTGGGAACGCGCAGTAAAGCTATTGGCATTGCGCGCAATGTCGGGGCGCAATATGTACTTTACTCCAGCGCATCCGGTAACGTTAACGCGCCTGCATTACAGATGCAGTTAATGCTGGTGCAAACCGGCGAGATAATCTGGTCAGGTAAAGGTGCGGTCCAACAACAATAATCCCTTAACGCGCGACGAGATCCTGTCGCGCTATTTTCCCCAGTATCGTCCCGCCGTCGCCGCATCGCAGGGGCTAAGCGGCGGGAGCTGTATTATTGCCCACGATACTCACCGTGTCGTGCTGCGCCGTCATCACGACCCCGACGCTCCACCAGCCCATTTTTTACGTCATTACCGCGCCTTATCCCAATTGCCGGCCAGTCTTGCGCCGCGAGCGCTTTTTTATACTCCAGGCTGGATGGCGGTAGAATATCTGCATGGTGTGGTAAATTCCGCTCTGCCAGATGCCGACGAACTGGCGGCCTTACTGTATCATTTGCATCAACAGCCGCGTTTTGGCTGGCGTATCGCGCTATCGCCACTATTGGCGCAGTACTGGTCGTGTTGCGATCCGGCAAGGCGTACGCCGTTTTGGTTGCGGCGGCTCAAACAGTTGCAAAAAAACGGTGAACCTCGCCCGCTTCGGCTCGCGCCTTTGCATATGGATGTCCATGGCGACAATATAGTATTAACGTCCGCCGGGTTGAGACTGATTGACTGGGAGTATGCCGGCGACGGCGATATTGCGTTGGAGCTGGCGGCAGTATGGGTTGAGAATGAACGCCAGCACCGACACTTGGCAAACGCTTATGCCGCGCGCGCGCGAATCGACGCCCGGCAGCTTTGGCGACAGATACGATTATGGCACCCCTGGGTCATTATGCTAAAAGCAGGGTGGTTCGAATACCGCTGGCGACAAACCGACGAGCAACAATTTATCAGGCTGGCCGATGAAACCTGGCGCCAGCTACGTATGAAAGGATAAGGAGAGCAGTGTGGGCCCAGTAATGTTGAATGTCGAAGGATGTGAGCTGGATGCGGAGGAGCGCGAGATACTGGCGCATCCGCTGGTTGGCGGGCTTATTCTGTTCACGCGTAATTACCATGACCCGGAACAGCTGCGCGAATTAGTGCGCCAGATTCGGGCGGCATCGCGTAACCATCTGGTGGTGGCCGTCGATCAGGAAGGCGGGCGCGTACAGCGTTTCCGTGAAGGGTTTACCCGCCTGCCCGCGGCGCAATCTTTTTTTGCGCTGCATGGGCTGGAAGAGGGGGGGCGACTGGCGCAGGAGGCAGGGTGGCTGATGGCCAGCGAAATGATCGCGATGGATATTGATATCAGTTTTGCGCCAGTGCTGGACGTCGGGCATATCAGCGCGGCAATTGGCGAGCGTTCTTATCATGCCGATCCCGCAAAAGCGTTGGCAATGGCAACACGCTTTATTGACGGCATGCATGACGCCGGGATGAAAACGACCGGTAAGCATTTCCCCGGCCACGGCGCGGTCACGGCGGACTCCCACAAAGAGACGCCGTGCGATCCACGTCCTGAAACGGACATCCGTGGCAAAGATATGTCGGTGTTCCGCACGCTGATTAGCGAGAATAAACTGGATGCGATTATGCCTGCCCACGTGATCTACCGCGCTATCGATCCGCGTCCGGCAAGCGGTTCGCCGTACTGGCTGAAAACGGTGCTGCGTCAGGAGTTAGGCTTTGATGGCGTCATTTTCTCCGACGATCTGTCGATGGAGGGCGCGGCGATTATGGGCAGCTATGCTGAGCGCGCTCAGGCGTCGCTGGATGCGGGTTGCGATATGATTCTGGTCTGCAATAATCGTAAAGGCGCAGTCAGCGTGTTGGATAATCGGTCGCCGATCAAAGCAGAACGTGTTACACGTTTGTATCATAAAGGTTCATTTTCACGCCGGGAGCTCATGGACTCAGCACGCTGGAAAACAGCCAGCGCCCAGCTCAACCAGTTACATGAACGCTGGCAGGAAGAAAAAGCAGGTCATTAACTCGAGTTTTCGTGAGGGTGCCAGATGATTATTTATTTACACGGTTTTGATTCAAATAGTCCGGGCAACCATGAAAAAGTGTTGCAATTACAGTTTATCGACCCGGATGTTCGGCTGGTAAGCTACAGTACGCGGCATCCTAAGCACGATATGCAGCATCTGCTGAAAGAAGTGGACAAAATGTTGCAGTTGAATGTGGACGAGCGCCCTTTAATCTGTGGCGTGGGGCTGGGCGGTTACTGGGCGGAGCGGATTGGCTTTTTGTGCGATATCCGTCAGGTGGTTTTTAACCCGAACCTGTTCCCCTATGAAAACATGGAGGGGAAAATCGATCGCCCGGAAGAATATGCGGACATCGCTACAAAGTGCGTGACCAACTTTCGCGAAAAAAATCGCGATCGTTGTCTGGTGATCCTCTCGCGTCATGACGAAGCGCTGGACAGCCAACGCTCAGCGCAAGCGCTTCACCCGTTTTATGAAATTGTGTGGGATGAGGAACAGACTCACAAATTCAAAAATATTTCGCCGCATTTGCAACGTATCAAAGCGTTTAAAACGCTGGGGTAACGCCCCCGGCAATATGGCGTTATCAGTGACCGGATAACCAGCCTTGCGGCTGGTTTTTTTATGCTCAATTCTCGCAAACTGTCTATCTTTTCAGCATGAAAACTTGATGCACATCAATTTTGGTATGACCAATGCACCGTTCATGCTATTCTCATATCAGAAGCTTATTCTCATTAACGTAACTTGTTGTTAATTAAAGGCTATACTAATAACTTTTAATTAACAATTGGTTAATAAATTTAAGGGGGTCACGTTGACTACACCATTAAAAAAGATCGTGATTGTCGGCGGCGGCGCTGGCGGGCTGGAAATGGCGACGCAGTTAGGCCATAAACTGGGGCGCAAGAAAAAAGCGAAAATCACGCTGGTAGACAGAAATCACAGCCATCTGTGGAAACCATTGCTGCACGAAGTGGCGACTGGCTCTCTGGACGAAGGCGTGGATGCGCTGAGCTATCTGGCTCATGCGCGTAATCATGGTTTCCAGTTCCAGCTGGGGTCGGTGATGGATATCGATCGCGAAGCGAAGACCATCACCATTGCCGAGTTGCGTGATGAAAAGGGCGAACTGCTGGTGCCGGAGCGCAAAATCGCGTATGACACGCTGGTGATGGCGCTGGGCAGCACCTCTAATGATTTCAACACGCCGGGCGTGAAAGAGCACTGTATCTTCCTCGATAACCCGCATCAGGCGCGCCGTTTTCACCAGGAGATGCTGAATCTATTCCTCAAGTATTCGGCTAATCTGGGCGCGAACGGTAAGGTCAATATCGCCATCGTTGGCGGCGGTGCGACGGGGGTTGAGCTGTCGGCTGAACTGCATAATGCGGTAAAACAGCTGCATAGCTATGGTTATAAGGGGCTGACCAACGACGCGCTGAACGTGACGTTGGTTGAGGCTGGCGAGCGTATTCTGCCTGCGTTGCCGCCGCGTATCTCCAGCGCCGCGCATAATGAACTGACCAAACTGGGCGTTCGCGTGCTGACGCAAACTATGGTCACCAGCGCCGACGAAGGCGGTCTGCATACGAAAGAAGGTGAATATATTCAGGCCGATCTGATGGTGTGGGCGGCGGGTATCAAAGCGCCAGATTTTATGAAAGAAATTGGTGGTCTGGAAACGAACCGCATTAACCAACTGGTAGTGGAACCGACGCTGCAAACCACGCGCGATCCTGATATTTATGCGATTGGCGACTGCGCTTCCTGCGCACGTCCGGAGGGAGGTTTTGTGCCGCCTCGTGCTCAGGCGGCGCATCAGATGGCTACCTGCGCGATGAATAACATTCTGGCGCAGATGAATGGCAAACCGCTGAAAGCTTACCAGTATAAAGATCATGGATCGCTGGTCTCTCTGTCCAACTTCTCTACCGTGGGTAGTCTGATGGGGAACCTGACCCGCGGTTCAATGATGATTGAAGGACGTATCGCCCGCTTCGTGTATATCTCGCTATACCGTATGCACCAGATAGCGCTGCATGGATACTTTAAAACCGGCCTGATGATGCTGGTGGGCAGTATTAACCGCGTCATTCGTCCGCGTCTGAAACTGCATTAATTTCTCTGCGCCTCACCGGCTGCTCGCGCCGGTGAGCGCTTCTCCATCACTCGCTTCGGAGTTGTCCGAATCCTTCAGCTTTACCGCCTCATCCCGCATTTTTCATCCTCATTCCGATTGGCTTTGTTCGCATACTGGTTGCAAAATTGTTACCAATAGCAACGAAGGAGGAACTCCCGTGAATAAATCAATGTTGGCGGGTATAGGGATTGGCGTAGCGGCTGCGCTGGGTGTGGCGGCAGTGGCCAGTCTCAACGTATTTGATCGTGGTCCGCAATATGCGCAGGTGATATCGGCTAAACCGATTAAAGAGACGGTAAAAACGCCGCGTCAGGAGTGCCGTAATGTCACGGTCACGCATCGCAGACCGGTTCAGGACGAAAACCGTATTGCCGGCTCGGTGCTTGGCGCAGTAGCAGGCGGCGTGATTGGACATCAATTTGGCGGCGGTCGTGGTAAAGATGTGGCGACAGTCGTCGGGGCGCTGGGCGGCGGTTATGCTGGCAATCAAATCCAGGGATCAATGCAGGAAAGTGATACCTACACTACCACGCAGCAACGCTGTAAGACGGTGTATGACAAATCTGAAAAGATGCTTGGCTACGACGTGACCTACAAAATTGGCGATCAGCAGGGCAAAATCCGCATGGATAAAGACCCCGGAACGCAAATTCCTCTCGACGGCAATGGCCAACTGGTTCTGAATAACAAAGCATAAAAAAGCTGTACTCTGCAAGTTAGCCCCTCATTCGCTCAGGCTGAGGGGCTTTTTTTTATCCGATGACCCGTCGTTCAGGGCTTGAGCAGTTCAGGCCAGATGCGCAGAGTCGTATGCGTAATTTGCATCAGTTGTTCGAAGGTGGCTCCTTCACGGGCGCTGATCGACATTCCCTGTAAAATACAGTTTATATATTCCGCGAGCGCCTGCGGGTTACAGTGTGCCGGAATTTCACCGCGCTCCTGACGTTGGCGCAGAAACTGGATGAGCGTCTGTTCCTGCATGGCGTGGCGTGATTTTACCGTGCGGGCGATATCGCGCGAGGAGGCGGCAAGGGTGGCGGACGTATTAATCATAAAGCAGCCAGCCGGCGTGTCTGTACTGGTAAAGCAGGCGGCAATTTCTGTGAAGTAATCTTCCAGCGCCGATTCCACGCTTTTCTCTTCACAAAAGAGCTGGGCTTCGTGCTTTGAGGCAAAGCGAGTGATGTAGCGATCCAAGACAGCGCGAAATAATCCTTCTTTGTTAGTGAATTCCGCATAGAGAGTAGGCGCTTTCGCCCCGGTAGCCTCTACGAGATCGGCAAGCGAAGTTGCTTCATAGCCGTGCTGCCAGAAGAGAGTCATGGCCTTATCAAGCGCGGCTTCCCTGTCGAACACTTTTGGTCGGCCACGGCTTTTCTTCGCGCAACTCGTGGTATCCGTTGTCATGATGCCGTTGTACCTGTTTAAAGAGCGGTCTCTCTATTATAAAAACAAACCACTTCTGGCTCCAGAGTATTCATTAGAAAAATAAATCAATTCTATTCACATGAAAAATAACATCTTTATAAATTATATAACGATCATTATAAAAAGAGGTTGACGTGTGATGTAGATCACATCTATGATTAATTTATCGATCGTTAAGTTAATGCTTGCGACACCCATTCATCTGCTAAAGGTCATCACTATGAAAAACGTAAAAACCCTCATCGCTGCTGCCGTACTGAGTTCGCTCTCATTCGCCAGCTTCGCCGCCGTTGAAGTTCAGGTAACGCCAGAAGGTCAACAGAAGTTCGGCACCATTTCCGCGAATGGCGGCACGAATCTGGGCTCGCTGGAAGATCAGCTGGCGCAAAAAGCGCAGGAGATGGGGGCGAAGTCTTTCCGTATTACCTCTGTTACCGGCCCGAATACCCTTCACGGTACGGCGGTAATCTATAAGTAAGCATTAACCCTCATTAATGCCGCTGCGATTGCCACAATAAAAAAAGAAAGCCTCGCGATGCATCGCGAGGCTTTTTTGTCGGTCAGCTATTCACGCTTACAGCGACTGCGGTTTCGCCTCTGATTGACGGGTTACATCCACCGGCATTCCGGAACGCACTTCCATAACATGTTCCATCACCGCAGCATCGGTCTGCGGCGCGTCCTTAAAGGCCTGCATCGGGCCATTCAGCACAATCGGCAGCACCTGTGGATCGTCGCCTATATTTTTAGACAGCGGCTGATGAACTTCCACCAGTCGCACGCCGCCTGGCTCCACCGAGGCTTTAATCGGCGTATTGATTATATTCACTTTGGTTCCCGGCGTGACCTGACGGAACAATGTCTCTATATCACCGTCGCGCAGACGGATACAGCCGGAACTGACGCGCATACCAATGCCAAAATCGGCATTCGTGCCATGTAACAGATAGACGCCGCCGTAGGCCGCTAAACGAATCGCGTGATGCCCCATTGGGTTATCGGGACCGGCAGGCACCACGGCGGGGAGATCGATACCTTGCGCTTTATAACGGGCGCGAATATTGGCGGTCGGCGTCCAGGTTGGATTGGCGCGTTTATCCGAAATGGTCGTCACCATCGTTGGCGTCAGGGTATCGCCGCCCAGTTGGCCAATCCCGATAGGGTAGACCGTGACCGTATTTTTCCCCGGTTGATAATAGTAAAGCCGTAATTCCGCGAGGTTAATGACGATACCTTCACGTGGCGCGTCCGGTAGCAGCGTTTGCAGCGGAATCGTTAGCACGCTGCCTGCGCGTGGCACGTAAGGATCAATGCCGGGGTTGGCCTGTAACAGGGCTAAAAAGCCCACGTTATATTTTTTGGCGATCGCCTCCAGCGAGCCGCCGCCGTCTTCAACGACATGGAATTTATTTTCTCCCACCAGTCGACTGCCGGGGGGCGGAAGAGGCCACGTATTCGCCTGCGCGGGAAGGGCAAGCATAATGGTCGCGGTAAGCGCAAGCAACGCCCACCAGCGAGAGAGTCGCGTATTGTTGAACATTATAATAAACCCATGATTATTATGTGGTTATTTTTATAAAAGAGGAAATAAGAATTATGGCGGTTGGCTGTGTCTGGAACTGCAGGGAAGTGCAAAGAATTTGTAAAGATTAGGCCGGACGCAGAGTAATGACGCCCGGCCTGACGCTTATGCAATAGCGTTTTCTTCCAGTTGCTGCATAAACTGGCGTACCCAGTCTATACGCGTTTTACGTTCGCTTAAATCCTGAATAAACTTGAGGCGCGTCGGGCCATCCAGACGGAAATGCTGCGGCTGTTTTTGCAGCAACCCGATAAGCCAGGCGGGGTCAACGTGGTTTTTCTCGGCGAACTCAATCGTTCCGCCTTTCTCGTTACCCTCCAGTTTTCGGATGCCGAGCTTTTGCGCCTGTTGGCGCAGGCGTGCGATATCCAGCAGATTACGCGCCGGATCGGGCAGCAGGCCGAAGCGGTCGATCAATTCCACTTTGATCTCTTCCAGCTCGTTTTCGTTCTTCGCGCTGGCAATGCGTTTATAGAATGACAGCCGGGTATTAACATCCGGAATAAAATCATCTGGCAGTAACGACGGCATTCGCAGCTCGACTTCCGTTTGCTGACTGGTGAGATCTTCCAGCGAGGGTTCGCGGCCTGCTTTCAGCGCATCAACGGCGTTTTCCAGCAGTTCCATGTAGAGTGAGAAGCCAATGGTTTCCATTGAGCCGCTTTGCTCTTCGCCAAGCAGTTCGCCCGCGCCGCGGATCTCCAGATCGTGGGTCGCCAGCGCAAACCCGGCGCCTAAATCCTCCAGCGACGCAATCGCCTCCAGCCGTTTTTGCGCATCGGTGGTCATGGCCTTAGGATGTGGCGTCAACAGCCAGGCGTAGGCCTGGTGGTGCGAGCGCCCAACGCGGCCACGCAGCTGGTGCAACTGCGCGAGGCCGAAATGATCCGCGCGTTCAATGATGATCGTGTTAGCGGTGGGAATGTCGATCCCCGTTTCGATAATGGTAGTACACACCAGCACGTTAAAACGTTGATGGTGGAAATCATTCATGACCCGTTCCAGCTCACGTTCGCGCATCTGCCCGTGGCCTATAGCGATTCGCGCTTCCGGCACCAGTTCCGCCAGCCGCTCTGCGGCTTTCTGAATATTTTCGACGTCATTGTACAAATAGTAAACCTGACCTCCGCGCAGGATTTCACGCAGAATCGCTTCCCTTACTACCAGGCTATCATACTCGCGGACAAAGGTTTTTACCGCCAGACGACGGGCAGGGGGGGTGGCGATAATGGAGAGATCGCGCATACCGCTCATCGCCATATTCAGCGTCCGCGGGATCGGCGTCGCCGTGAGCGTCAGAATATCGACATCGGCGCGCATCGCCTTAATTCGCTCTTTGTGGCGCACGCCGAAACGGTGCTCTTCATCGACAATCAGCAGGCCGAGGTCGCGCAGCTTCACATCGCTTTGTAGCAGTTTATGCGTACCGATCAGAATATCGATCTTACCCTCGGCGGCTTCCGCCAGGATTTGCGTCTGCTCTTTGGCGCTGCGAAAGCGGGACAGCATCTCAATGCGTACCGGCCAGTTGGCGAAACGGTCGCGGAAGTTGTCATAGTGTTGCTGCGCCAGCAGCGTGGTCGGCACCAGTACCGCTACCTGTTTATGGTTTTCCACCGCCAGGAACGCGGCGCGCATCGCCACTTCGGTTTTGCCGAAGCCGACGTCGCCGCACACCAGCCTGTCCATCGCCAGCGGTTGGCACATATCGCTCAATACGGCGTTAATCGCCTGTGCCTGATCGGGCGTCGTTTCAAACGGGAAGCTGTCGCAGAATAACTGATACTGCTCACGATCATGCTTAAAGGCAAAACCCTCTTTTGCCACCCGTTGCGCATAAATATCCAACAGTTCCGCTGCGACATCGCGCACTTTTTCCGCCGCTTTCTGCCGGGCGCGCGACCAGGCGTCGCCGCCCAGTTTATGCAGCGGCGCACTTTCTTCCGCGCCGCCAGCATAGCGGCTAATCAGATGCAATGAGGAAACCGGCACATACAGTTTGGCGTCATTGGCGTAGGTGAGCATCAGATACTCACCCTTGATGCCGCCAGCCTCCAGAGTGGTCATGCCGGCATAGCGTCCGACGCCGTGCTCCAGATGCACTACCGGTTGACCGACGTGGAGCTCCGCCAGGTTACGAATCAACGTATCCGGGTTGATCGTACGACGGGAATCCAGGCGGCGACGCGCGACCCGTTCACCCAGGAGATCGCTTTCGCAAATCAGCGCCAGATTGCGTTGGGTGTCGATAAAACCATGTTCTGCGGCGCCAATCATCAGATAGCGTCCCGCATCCTGCGCCTCGTCCAGGCGTAATATCCGCTTCGGCGCGATTTTTATGCGGGCCAGGAGCTCTCCCAGCGCTTCGCGGCGTCCTTCGCTTTCCACAGAAAAAATCACCGGACCGCTGAAAGATTCGAGGAACTTACGCAGCGCGTCCAGCGGCGCTTTCTGCTGCGCCTGGATAGCCAAATCCGGTAATTTCTGGAAACCGAGATTGGTATTGGCGGCTTTTTCCGGCAGGTGGTCGGTTTTAAGCTGGAGGCGAGGCCAGCGTTTAAGCTCGGAAAAGAGCTCATCCACCCGTAGCCAGAGGGCTTCCGGCGGCAAAAGCGGGCGCATAGGATCGACGCCACGATTTTCAAAACGCGCCAGCGTATCGGCCTGAAAGCGTTCGGCGCTGGTTTCCAGCGAGCCGGTATTCACCACCAGAGTATTGGCGGGGAAATAGCTAAATAATGGCGGTAACGGTTCGCTGAAAAAGAGCGGCTGCCAGTATTCGATCCCGGCGGGCAGAGTGCCTTTGCTGACCTGCTGATAGATGTGCTCGGCGTCGCGTTTTACCTCAAAGGTATCGCGCCACTGGCTACGGAAAAGCTCAATAGCGGCTTTGTCGGTAGGAAATTCGTGCGCGGGCAACAAATTGATGGCCTCGACCTCCTCCAGCGTACGCTGGGTATCCGCGTCAAACAGACGCAGGCTGTCGATTTCATCATCAAAAAAGTCGAGGCGATAAGGCTGTTCGCTGCCCATCGGAAAGAGATCCAACAGCGCGCCGCGCGTCGCGTATTCGCCATGCTCCATCACCTGATCGACATGCCGATAACCGGCGCTGTCAAGCTGCGCGCGCAGAGCGTCGCGGGACAACCGCTGGCCTTTTTTCATCACCAGCGCATGACCATGCAGATAGCTATGCGGACAAACGCGCTGCATCAGGGTGTTTACCGGTACAATCAAGACGCCGCGCTGCATCGACGGCAACTGGTAGAGCGTGGACAGGCGCGAAGAGATAATTTCCTGATGCGGGGAGAAGCTGTCATACGGTAGCGTTTCCCAGTCCGCCAGGTTCATCACCATCTGATCGGTAAACTGGCGGATTTCATCATGCAATCGCAGAGCATTTTGCATGTCAGGCGCTATGAGTACCACCGGACCGGCATGGCGTTCGGCTATCTCCGCCACCAGCGTAGCGCAAGCGGCGCCGGTAAGTTCGCCCAACTGGCGCTGATCGCCCGCTTTTGTCGGCAGCGTGTAACGTTGTTTTTCAGGCATAACGGTTGTCAGTATCTCTTTTTGTTTTACGCCGCACTCTACGCGTCACCCTTCAGGCTGCTTCATGGTTGGCTGCGCGCCGGGACAGCATGAAGGACTCAGGTATTCAGGGGCATATGACTGATAAGCAATGTTCTTTATTATCCGCGATCGTTGTTTATTAGCAAATTGAATCCGCCGGATAACGCGCCGAACAGGTAAAGTATGAACATGTAAGTGACTTGATTTGTCGGCCTTTTTCAGAATAACGCTGACGAACTCTTACGGTTCAGACATTTACGCATTCCGCTTTCGCTTATATACTCGGGACTTTGCTAACAGCAACCAGACGGATTACATGTATCAACCTGTCGCTCTATTCATCGGCCTGCGTTACATGCGCGGGCGTGCAGCAGATCGCTTCGGTCGCTTCGTTTCCTGGCTTTCCACTATCGGCATTACCCTGGGGGTGATGGCGCTGGTCACGGTATTGTCGGTGATGAACGGTTTTGAGCGCGAACTGCAAAATAACATTCTTGGTTTGATGCCTCAGGCCATCCTCTCTGCTGAACATGGTTCTCTTAACCCGAATCAGATGCCGGAAAAAGCGGTGAATCTGCAAGGCGTTAACCGTATTGCGCCGCTGACGACGGGCGATGTCGTACTGCAAAGCGCGCGTAGCGTTGCGGTTGGCGTGATGTTGGGTATCGATCCGGCGCAAAAAGATCCGTTAATGCCGTATCTGGTCAATGTGAAGCAAAGCGAATTACAGCCGGGTAAGTATAATGTCATCCTCGGCGAGCAGCTCGCCGGACAGTTAGGGGTCAACCGTGGCGATCAGATTCGGCTAATGGTGCCATCTGCCAGCCAGTTTACGCCAATGGGACGCCTGCCCAGTCAGCGTCTGTTTACGGTGATTGGCACATTTGCCGCCAATAGCGAGGTCGATGGCTATGAAATGCTGGTCAATATTCAGGACGCGTCGCGTTTAATGCGCTATCCGGCAGGCAATATTACCGGCTGGCGTCTGTGGCTGGATGAACCGCTGCAAGTCGATACCCTCAGCCAACAGACGCTGCCGCAAGGCACGAAGTGGCAGGACTGGCGCGAACGCAAAGGCGAGTTGTTCCAGGCTGTGCGCATGGAAAAGAACATGATGGGATTGTTGCTGAGCCTCATCGTGGCGGTCGCGGCTTTTAACATTATTACTTCGTTGGGCCTGATGGTTATGGAGAAGCAGGGTGAAGTGGCGATTTTACAAACTCAAGGGCTGACGCCGCGACAAATTATGATGGTCTTTATGGTGCAGGGCGCCAGCGCCGGGATTATCGGCGCGCTGTTGGGCGCCGCGCTGGGCGCATTGCTTGCCAGCCAACTGAATAACCTGATGCCGATCATCGGCGCGTTTCTGGATGGCGCTGCGTTGCCCGTGGCGATAGAGCCGTTACAGGTGATCGTTATCGCGCTGGTGGCAATGGCCATCGCGCTGCTTTCTACGCTTTATCCTTCCTGGCGCGCTGCCGCCATTCAACCCGCTGAGGCTTTACGTTATGAATAAGATCCTGTTGCAATGCGACAACCTGTGCAAACGCTATCAGGAAGGCACCGTACAAACCGACGTGTTGCACGATGTCAGCTTCAGTATCGGCGAAGGCGAAATGATGGCGATCGTCGGCAGTTCCGGTTCGGGTAAAAGTACGTTGCTGCATCTGTTAGGCGGGCTGGATACGCCCACCTCCGGCGATGTGATTTTTAGCGGCCAGCCGATGAGCAAACTCTCTTCTGCGGCAAAAGCGGAATTACGTAACCAGAAACTGGGGTTTATCTATCAGTTTCATCATCTCCTGCCGGATTTTACGGCGCTGGAAAACGTGGCGATGCCATTATTGATTGGCAAAAAGAAACCGGCGGAGATTGACGCTCGGGCGCGAGAAATGCTGCACGCCGTAGGGCTGGAGCATCGCGCAACCCATCGACCTTCGGAACTTTCCGGCGGTGAGCGCCAGCGTGTCGCGATAGCGCGCGCGTTGGTGAATAACCCGCGTCTGGTACTGGCGGATGAGCCGACCGGTAATCTGGATGCGCGTAATGCCGACAGTATTTTTGAGCTTCTGGGCGAGTTAAATCGTCTGCAGGGAACCGCGTTTCTGGTGGTGACTCACGATTTGCAACTGGCGAAACGTATGAGCCGCCAGCTTGAGATGCGCGATGGCCGCCTGACGGCGGAACTGAGCCTGATGGGGGCTGAGTAATGGCGTCGCCTTTATCATTGTTAATTGGCTTGCGCTTCAGCCGTGGGCGGCGGCGCGGCGGTATGGTTTCGCTCATTTCCGTCATTTCTACCATCGGTATCGCGCTGGGCGTGGCGGTATTGATTGTCGGTTTAAGCGCGATGAACGGTTTCGAACGCGAGTTGAATAACCGTATTCTGGCGGTGGTTCCGCACGGGGAGATTGAAGCGGTCAATCAGCCGTGGACCAACTGGCGTGAAGCGCTGGCAAAAGTGCAGAAGGTGCCGGGCATTGCCGCCGCCGCGCCGTATATCAATTTTACCGGCCTGGTAGAGAGCGGGGCGAATTTGCGCGCCATTCAGGTTAAAGGCGTCGACCCTAAGCAAGAGCAGCAGCTTAGCGCGTTACCGTCATTTGTGCAAAATCACGCCTGGGATCATTTCAAAGCGGGCGAACAGCAGATCATTATCGGCAAAGGCGTCGCCGATGCGCTGAACGTGAAACAGGGCGACTGGGTGTCCATCATGATCCCCAATGCGAATGCCGACCATAAGCTGCTCCAGCCCAAACGCGTGCGTTTGCATGTCATCGGGATTCTGCAACTGAGCGGCCAGCTCGATCACAGCTTCGCCATGATCCCGCTTGAGGATGCGCAGCAGTATCTGGATATGGGGTCCAGCGTTTCCGGTATCGCGCTTAAAGTCCACGACGTGTTTAATGCGAACAAACTGGTGCGTGACGCGGGTGAAGTGACTAACAGCTATGTCTACATTAAGAGCTGGATCGGCACCTACGGCTATATGTATCGCGATATCCAGATGATTCGCGCCATTATGTATCTGGCGATGATTCTGGTGATCGGCGTGGCCTGTTTTAATATCGTTTCCACCTTAGTGATGGCGGTAAAAGACAAAAGCGGCGACATTGCGGTATTAAGAACGCTGGGGGCGAAAGATGGTTTGATTCGTGCCATTTTCGTCTGGTACGGGCTACTGGCGGGCTTGCTGGGCAGCTTGATTGGCGTGGCGATCGGCGTTGTCGTTTCGCTTCAGCTTACCGCCATTATTAATGGGATTGAAAAGGAGATCGGGCATCAGTTTTTGTCCGGCGATATCTATTTTATCGACTTCCTGCCATCCGAATTACATTGGCTGGACGTTGTTTACGTACTGGTCACGGCGTTGTTGTTAAGCTTACTGGCGAGCTGGTATCCGGCGCGGCGGGCGAGCAACATTGACCCTGCGCGAGTATTGAGCGGGCAGTAATCGCGGAATATAAAAACAAGGAGCGGTGATGTATTACGGGTTTGACATTGGCGGAACAAAGATTGCGTTAGGCGTATTTGACTCAACGCGGCGGCTGCAGTGGGAAAAACGGGTTCCCACGCCCCATACCAGCTATAGCGCCTTTTTAGACGCCGTATGCGAACTGGTCGAGGAAGCCGACCAGCGATTTGGCGTAAAAGGGTCGGTAGGGATTGGCATACCCGGTATGCCGGAAACCGAAGACGGCACGCTGTACGCCGCGAATGTCCCGGCAGCCAGCGGTAAGCCGTTGCGCGCCGATCTCAGCGCCCGACTGGATCGCGATGTGCGTCTGGACAATGACGCTAACTGTTTTGCCTTGTCCGAAGCCTGGGATGATGAATTCACGCAATATCCTTTGGTTATGGGGCTTATCCTCGGCACCGGCGTCGGCGGTGGCTTGGTGCTAAACGGGAAGCCGATTACCGGTCAGAGCTATATCACCGGCGAGTTTGGTCATATGCGTTTGCCGGTTGACGCGCTAACGTTGATGGGGTTTGATTTTCCTCTCCTCCGTTGTGGATGCGGTCAGATGGGCTGCATTGAGAATTATCTGTCCGGGCGCGGGTTTGCGTGGCTATATCAGCATTATTATGATCAATCGCTGCAGGCGCCGGAGATTATCGCGTTGTGGGAGCAGGGCGATGAGCAGGCGCACGCGCATGTTGAGCGCTATCTGGATTTACTGGCGGTTTGTCTGGGGAATATACTGACGATTGTCGATCCCGATTTATTGGTGATCGGCGGCGGACTATCGAACTTTACGGCAATAACAACGCAACTGGCGGAAAGACTGCCGCGCCATCTCCTCCCTGTTGCCCGCGCGCCGCGCATTGAGCGTGCGCGGCATGGGGATGCAGGTGGGATGCGCGGTGCTGCTTTTTTACATCTTACCGACTAATCAAAAAAAGAGGTTGTTATGCAGTCGCGTCGGTTTCATCGATTAAGCCGCTTTCGTAAAAATAAACGTCTGTTGCGTGAACGTCTGCGCCAGCGGATCTTTTTCAGAGACAGAGTGGTGCCGGAAATGATGGAAAACCCAAGAGTATTAGTCCTTACAGGTGCAGGAATTTCTGCAGAGTCTGGTATTCGTACGTTTCGCGCGGCGGATGGCCTTTGGGAAGAGCATCGGGTTGAAGACGTGGCAACGCCGGAAGGATTCGCCCGTAATCCGGGGCTGGTGCAGACATTTTATAATGCCCGCCGTCAGCAGCTTCAACAGCCGGAAATACAACCCAATGCGGCGCATCTGGCGTTAGCGAAGCTTGAAGAAGCGCTTGGCGATCGCTTTTTGCTGGTGACGCAAAACATCGACAATTTGCATGAACGCGCGGGCAATCGCAACATCATTCATATGCATGGCGAGCTGTTGAAGGTGCGCTGTTCGCAAAGCGGCCAGATTCTGGAATGGAACGGCGATGTGATGCCGGAAGATAAATGTCACTGCTGTCAGTTCCCGGCGCCGCTACGTCCGCACGTGGTGTGGTTTGGCGAGATGCCGCTTGGCATGGATGAAATTTATATGGCGCTGTCGATGGCGGATATTTTTATCGCCATTGGCACATCTGGTCATGTCTATCCGGCTGCGGGTTTTGTGCATGAAGCAAAACTGCACGGCGCACATACGGTGGAACTGAATCTTGAGCCAAGCCAGGTCGGCAGCGAGTTTGAAGAGAAGCACTACGGCCCGGCAAGCCAGGTTGTGCCGGAATTTGTTGATAAATTCCTGAAAGGGCTGTAGTGCTGTTTGCCCGGTAACGCCTTATCCGGCCTACATTTCACGTTACGTTCATCTGTAGGCCTGACAGGCGCTTTGGCTGAATTAGCGTCCTGCTTTTAGCTTCTGATAATACTCTTCATAAATGGCGCTGGCGTCGCCGACATCGTTTTGCCACTCGCCTTTGCTGATGGTTTGCGCATCCGGATAGAGCGACTTATCATTGGCGACCTCCGGGCTTAACAGCTTACGCGCCGCCAGATTGGGGGTAGGGTAGCCGATGGTTTCTGCCACCTCTTTCGCGACGTCAGGACGCAGCAGGAAGTTGATTAGCTTCAGCGCGCCCTCTTTATTTTTCGCGTTCGCCGGAATAGCCAGGCTGTCCATCCAGAAAATACCGCCTTCCTTCGGCCAGACGACCTCCAGCGGCGTGCCAGCCTGACGAGCAACGAAGGCCGAACCGTTCCACACCATCCCCAGGTTGACTTCCCCTTCCATATACGGATTCGCCGGATTATCGGAGTTGAAGGCCGCTACGTTCGGCATCAGTTTTTTCAACTCTTCATATGCCGCTTCGATCTCTTTCGGATCGGTAGTGTTACCGGAATAACCTAGCTTGCGCAGCGCCATCTGGAAGACTTCTCGCGCATCGTCGGTTAAAAGCAGGCTGTTTTTATATTCCGGTTTCCACAAGTCAGCCCAGCTGGTAATGGTTTTTGGATCGATAGCATCGCTGTTCACGCCAATCGCCGTTGCGCCCCAGATATACGGAACAGAATAATCGTTGTTGGGGTCAAACGGTTTGTTGAGCATTTCCGGATCGAGGTTGTGGAAATTGGTTAATTTCGACTTATCGATCTTCTGGATCATGCCTTCTTTGCGCATTTTGTCGACATAGTATGTAGAAGGAACAACCAGGTCATACGCGCCATCTTTATAGGTTTTGAGTTTGGCATACATGGTTTCGTTCGACTCGTAGGTCGAATAAATCACCTTAATGCCAGTCTCTTTAGTGAACTGTTCCAGCAGGCCCGGCGGCACATACTCAGTCCAGTTATAGAAATAGAGCGTGTCGTTGTCGGAGGCATGAGCGGCACTCATACCCAGCGCCAGGGCGCCCGCCGCGAGCAGGTGGCGTGACCATTTTTTCATTTAACGTCCCCTGAATTACGGGCCTTATCGGCCCTTGGTTTTATCACGAGCAATAAGCTGGCTGGCAATGACCATTACCAGAGACAGCACCAATAAAACGGTCGCCAGCGCGTTCACTTCTGGTGAAACGCCGACTTTTACCATGGAATAAATCTTTAAGGGTAAAATTTCATAGCCCGGCCCGGTGACAAACGACGAGACCACTACATCGTCCATCGACAACGTAAAGCTCAGCAACCAGCCCGCCGCCACCGCCGGCATCGCCAGCGGCAGAATGATTTTGCGTAAAATCGTTACCTCACTGGCCCCCAGGTCTTTTGCGGCTTCCAGCATTCTGACATCAAAGCCTTTCAGGCGCGAATAGACCGTGACGACCACAAACGGCAGGCTAAAGGTGATGTGCGAGAACAGCAACGACCAAAAGCCCAGTTGAATGCCGAGTAACATAAACAGCACCAGCAGGGAGATCGCCATCACGATATCCGGCGACATCATTACTACAAACAGCATCCCGCTGACGAATGGCTTCCCGCGAAAGCGGTAGCGATAAAGCGCCACCGCGGTTAACGAGCCAATCAACGTGGCGAAGGTCGCTGAAAAAATCGCCATCGTCAGTGAATGTTGAGCGGCCTGCAACAGACTGTCGTTATTGACCAGTAGTTCGTACCATTTAGTGGTAAAGCCCTGCCAGTTAATGCCGAACCGCGAACTGTTGAAGGAGTTCACGATCAGAATAATGATGGGAATATACAGATACGCATAGATGGCAGTCATGAAACCGCCACGGAGCAGCCGACCGATCATTCAAGTTCCACCTTCTTATTCAGAGGATGGGGTGCTTTTAGAGTATTGAAAATGATCAATTTTTTCTCTTCTCCAAAATCTCTCCAAAACGTCTCGCGGTTATCAGCAGCCAGGAAGAAGCAAGCTGCCGCTTGAAGCCGCGAATTTTACAACAAATTGCCAGACGAGCGGGAAAAAAAGGCCATTTAAATGACTATTCTCATCCGATCCGGTCATATGCGGCATTATTGTGCCTGGCAAGAGGTTACTCAGTAGGCAAACAGGAAGTACGTGAGTAAACCCTGAACGTGACGTCTGAGAAAGCGTCGTCTGATTTTATAAAAAACAACATAAACAGCCGCTTTGTTGTTCTGAGCGAACGTGTAGCGTGGTTAACTGTTCTTCCGCCATTTTTTGTATAGCCTGGGGGTCTATTCTAAAAATGGCGTGAAAAACCTGATCAGAGATGGCTTCGACTATCTCAGCTAACATACTTTGGCTGGTGCTGGGATCCGTTACGAGGAACGCCTGAAACGTCTTATCCGCTAGTAAAACCTCTTTTACCATTTTTTCAATAGGTATGTGGGTATGCGGTGGTGGTATTTCAAGCTGTTTTAATCCACACATCGCCATTGTTTCTAAAAATGCGTTTTGCTGAGTACTTTCGGATATATTCGCATGGTGTAAAATGCGCGTTGTCTTTTCAATCCCAGACTGAATTTTCGCTGCCAGGTAGGTTGCCTTTTCTTGCGCTTTCCACCCATCTAAATGTCCTTTTCTCAATTCAGTATATAAATACCCCTCTATGTTGTCTAATGGAACCGATAATATCGGCGCGCCAGCAGGATTGAGACATAATGTCGAAGGGAGGGGGTAGTCTACGATTTCGCTATATCTTCTCTTAATCATGGCCGTCATTTGTGGATGCGATTTTAAAATATCCGGGCGATCTTTCATTAAAAAATAAAGATTCCCCATGACTTCACAGCTAAAGGTATCGGTATTTTGAGTGATACGTAACAATTCGTTCTCTTCGTTTTGATCCATGATGCGAAGAATAATGGTGGCATCATTTTCATGAGGATTATGAACCTGAAATCTATCTCTTTGCGATGCGCAGGCTAACTCTTTCAACTCAAAAAAAATCTCTGTAAGCCGCTCTCGTGTGGGGGCGCGTTCGGCAAACAACATCTCATGTAGACAACGGTCCGCTTTTGCTTTGCCAGTAGAAAAAAAGAAGTCTTTAATTTTTTCCCATAAAACTTTCCACCATGCTTCTTTCGTATTCCTTGGGGAGTTGGTAAGGATTTCACTTTTTAAAAAAACACTCCCTATAGTAATCGGCATATTAATCTCACTTATACTGGAGTAAAAATGACTACATAATTGATTAAATCGACCCTTTTTATCTCAACTGCGGGCGCATCGGATGTAATATAATTTTTAAAAGAGACTGGCAATCAGTATAAAATCTGAGAGCTTCGCGTATAAACGAATTACTGTCTGTGATAGCGTCGCTACAGGTAAAAATAAAAGAAGGCCTACCGCGGATGATGTTGTAGGTTTGCAATACTGGCGGCAACTTCTTTCATGCGTTTTTTATGCCGAAGGCATGAAGTTTACCCTTGAATAAACTTCATGCCTGGATGCGTGTGGATTTGTTAGCGTTGCGCAATTAATCGCTTATATCACTCACCTTCTTATTCAATAAGCGGGAAGCCCGCCAGTAAATCAACAGCATGAGTCCCATCACAATGGTCAGCGTAATGCTGGTAGCCGCGCCAAACGGCCAATCGCGAATATTCAGGAACTGTACCTTAATGACGTTACCAATCAGCAGGTTTTTCGCGCCACCCATTAAATCGGAGACGTAGAACAGGCCCATTGCCGGTAGCATCACGAGCAGGCAACCGGCGACAATGCCCGGCATGGTTAATGGAATAATGATGCGGATGAACGTTTGCATTTTACTGGCGCCGAGATCGCGTGCGGCCTCCAGTAGTGGTTTGTCGAGCTTCTCAATGCTGGAGTAGAGCGGCATGACCATAAATGGCAGCAAAATGTAAACCAGGCCGATAATAACGGCGCTCGGGGTGAACATGATGCGAATCGGTGTATCAATCACGCCCAGCCACAGCAGGAATTCATTGAGATAACCTTTAGTGCTCAGGAGTATTTTCAGCCCATAGATGCGGATCAGTGAGTTGGTCCAGAAAGGAACAATCAGCAAAAACAGCAATAACGGACGTATCTTTTCCGGTAACTTCGCCAGAAACCAGGCAAAAGGATAGCCCAGCACCAGGCAGGAGAGGGTGGCGATCAGCGCCATATTCAGAGAGTGCAGGAGCACTTCAAAATAGAGCGGATCGAGCAGGCGCGCGTAGTTATCCAGCGTAAAGACCATCTTGACGAAACTGGCGTCGTCACGGGTCAGAAAGCTGGTGCCAATGATCATCAGGTTGGGCAGAAAAACAAATAACACAAGCCAACCGACGATAGTGACAATCACTACATTCTGGAATTTACTTGTGTTCTTCATCAGCCAGTACGACCTCCCAGCTTTCTACCCAACTAATGGCCATTTTTTGGTCAAGTGAATGGTCGAAGTCAGGATCGTCTTCGTTGAAGAATTCGCTGACCATCACCATTTTGCCATTTTCCAGTTCAACCACCGACTCCAGCGTCATACCTTTATAATTGCGCTCGCGCACGTAGCCGATAAGCCCTTCGATGTGGTTATCATCGTTGATCTCTTCGACGCGTAGATCTTCCGGTCGCAGCAGGACGTTCAGTTTTTGGCCTGGTTCGACAGCGAAATTGACGTATATATTGCACTCCCGACCTTCTACGCTGGCGCGGACGCGCTGTTCATCAAGCCGTTCAATGACGGTTGCGTCAAAGCGGTTAATTTCGCCGATAAAACCGGCGACAAACAGGTTTTTTGGCTCTTCATAGATTTCACGCGGCGTGCCGTCTTGCTCAATCACGCCATTACGCATTACCACGATACGATCGGACATGGTGAGCGCTTCTTCCTGATCGTGAGTGACAAAAACAAACGTGATACCGAGTTTACGCTGTAATGCTTTAAGCTCGTTCTGCATTTGTTTGCGCAATTTATAGTCCAGCGCGGAAAGCGATTCATCCAGTAATAACAGGCGAGGTTTATTCACCACCGCGCGAGCGATAGCCACACGCTGCTGCTGTCCGCCGGAAAGCTGGTGCGGTTTACGTTGTGCAAACTCTTCAAGCTGCACCATACGCAGCGCATCGGTCACGCGAGGCGCTATCTCGGCGGCTCGCGTTTTTTGCATTCGTAAGCCAAACGCGACATTTTCAAACACCGTCATATGCGGAAATAAAGCGTAGCTTTGAAATACGGTATTTACATAACGATTTTCGGCGGGAACGTGGGTGATATCCTGGTTATCCAACATGATATGCCCGGCATCAACGGTTTCCAGGCCGGCAATCAGGCGAAGAACGGTTGTTTTACCGCAGCCGGAAGGGCCAAGCAGCGTGAGGAATTCGCCATTGTTAATGGTCAAATCCAGCTGTGAAATGACCTCTTTGCCATCGAAACTTTTGCTAATTCCCGACAAAAGCACCAGCGGTGAAAGCGAACGCGGTTGATTATTCAATTTCTTACTCTGTCCCATGTAAACGCAACGGATGGCTGACCGCTGCGGGGTTTGTGGTTAACCACCTTAATCACTCTTAATGAGGGCGGTCATTCTACGGCAAACCACTGTGATCGCCAATCCTTGTTGCGAATTACTGACTTAGCTTTATAGTCAGAAAGCGTGTCAAAGTGAAATATTCTTGTTTGCAGGGATAAAAGTGACCTGACGCAATATTTGTCTTTTCTTGCTTATTAATAATGTTGTCACGAAAAGTGAGGGTGACTGCATGGATAAACTACTTGAGCGTTTTTTACACTACGTATCGCTGGATACCCAATCAAAGTCGGGTGTTCGGCAGGTTCCCAGCACTGAGGGGCAGTGGAAGTTACTACGTTTGCTCAAACAGCAGCTCGAAGAGATGGGGCTGGTTAACATTACATTAAGTGAAAAAGGGACGTTGATGGCGACGCTCCCGGCCAATGTTGAGGGGGATATTCCCGCCATTGGTTTTATCTCCCATGTGGATACCTCTCCGGATTTCAGCGGTAAAAACGTTAACCCGCAGATTGTCGAGAATTATCGCGGCGGCGATATAGCATTAGGGATTGGCGATGAGGTGTTGTCACCCGTGATGTTCCCGGTACTGCATCAATTACTGGGACAGACGCTGATTACTACCGATGGTAAGACATTGCTGGGCGCGGACGATAAAGCCGGCGTTGCGGAGATCATGACCGCGCTGGCGGTGCTGAAAGGTAATCCTATTCCCCACGGCGACATTAAAGTGGCGTTTACGCCTGACGAAGAGGTAGGGAAAGGCGCGAAGCACTTCGATGTTGAGGCCTTTGGTGCGCAGTGGGCATATACGGTCGACGGCGGCGGCGTGGGAGAACTGGAGTTTGAAAACTTCAATGCCGCCTCGGTGAATATCAAAATCGTCGGCAATAACGTGCATCCTGGTACGGCGAAAGGCGTCATGGTCAATGCGCTGTCGTTGGCGGCGAGGATTCACGCGGAAGTGCCGGCGGATGAAGCGCCTGAAACCACCGAAGGTTACGGAGGGTTTTATCATCTGGCCAGCATGAAAGGCACCGTTGACCGGGCCGAAATGCACTACATCATTCGCGATTTCGACCGTAAGCAGTTTGAAGCGCGTAAACGCAAAATGATGGAGATTGCCAAAAAAGTCGGTAAGGGGCTGCATCCGGACTGCTATATCGAACTGGTGATTGAAGACAGTTATTACAATATGCGCGAAAAAGTGGTTGAGCATCCGCATATTCTCGATATCGCCCAGCAGGCCATGCGTGACTGTCATATTACGCCGGAGATGAAACCAATTCGCGGCGGTACAGACGGGGCGCAACTGTCGTTTATGGGCCTGCCGTGTCCTAATCTCTTTACCGGCGGATATAACTATCATGGTAAACATGAGTTTGTGACGCTGGAGGGGATGGAAAAAGCGGTACAGGTGATTGTACGTATCGCGGAGCTGACGGCGAAGCGCGGCCAGTAGCGAATGTTACGCATTGTGGTGAAGCGTTTTATTATTTATGGCGGGATATTTTCCGCCATCAATTTTTCTGCCTGGAGCGCCGAATATACGCCTTCCTGGTCCCAGCGCCAGCAACAATCTGCAGCATGTTTTATGACCGGCGATGAAACCTGCATGACGTTTATTGATGATGCGGTGAGGCTGGCCTCGCGGCAATATGGCAAACGCTCAATACAGCTTGTTCGTAGCCTGCTATTATAAAGTGATATTTATCAATGGCTGGGTAAACCTGAATTAACGCCGCAAATGCTGCTGCGAGCGCGGGCAATAATGAAAACATTTCCGGCGGGCACTTATCCGGGCGATCGGGCCGATATGTTTGAACACCTGGCGGCCTTTTATGTTTACAGTGACGATCGCCATATAGAGTATTCATCTACAGAGCAGTGGCGATACGAGATTAAGGTTGATTACCGTCAGCGAATAGCCTGGCAAGAGCAGGCATTAACGTGGCGTCTTAAAGACAAAAAGGCATCGACGGAGGTATTGGTTTATACCTTAAACAGGATGCGCGACGCTTATTCTGATGCGCTGGAAGAGCGGGATGTCGAATGTGATAGTGCGCGTAAAGCCTATTATTTGGCGAAGATAGACGCAACGGAGCGGCAGTGGCTGAACGTTATTTTACGGGATAAAACCTGGGATAATCGTGAGCGCGTCGCCTCTTTTTTGCAGCAGAAAGCGGATATTGCTTATAATGCAGGGCATATTAGCGAGGCGATTAATGCGCTAAGTCAGGCGCTAAAAATTGAGCAAACGCTTTATGGTGCCGAATTCGGCGAAATGACGGTTGACAGCAATAATCTTGCTGGCTTTTATGCACAGGGCCATCATTATAAGGAAGCGAAAGATCTCTACCTTAAACTTATCGCGTATTACCAGAGCCGTTTAACGCCAATGGCGACGGTAATATCACGATTACGCTTTTATTTGCCCGAAAACATCGACCTGGACAGTACCTCCCCCTATCTCCCATTGCTGGAAGAATATAAACGTCGGCAGTCCGACGTATCCATGGTGTTGTATGGTATTTCGCTGCTTTATAAGAATAATCAACAGCTTGAACAAGCAAAAGACTTTGCGGAACGCGCCTTTGCGCTTGATGCCGTAGCTTATCCAGCAAAGATGCAGTATGAACGATTACAGCAACTGGCTAATATTGCCGAAGGTCTTGGAGATAACGTAGTGGCGCGGCGCTATCGGCAAATGTCATTTCGCCATCGAATGGCCCACTCGATTTATCCGGGCGATCCGCAATATAACGATTTCGCCAAACCTGGCGGCGATCGTTGTGGATAGTTTGCGTCAGCCCGGCGGTCGCCGGGCATTGCGATGTTCTTATCCTTCGAAGAACCAGTACCCGCTATTCACCAGCGCCGCCAGCATCGCGAGGAAGGACGGGTCTTCCAGCGCATCGCCGAAGTTTTCAGCGGTCAGTGCAATATGACTGGCGAGCGCCTCCAGAGCGGGGCGATGCGGAGAGTCTATTTTTTCGCCATTCGCATAGACCTCATCGCCGATACGCAATACGCGAAGCCCGCCGAGACGTACTAATACCTCGCCTTGCTTTAAGGCATCGTAAATTTCATCAGGCTGATACGGCGGCTCCGGCGGCGCAATATCCAGTTCGTGGCGTGACTGAGAGATAAACTCGCCAAGCCACTGTTGGAAATGCGCGGGTTGATTGATCAAATCGAGCATCATATTACGCAGTTTATCCATCTCCTGCGGCAGGATATCCGCCGGATGCTTGCGGGACGGCATATCCGGATCGCTGTAGTATGTATTGCCCAACTCCCGTTGTAGGACGTAATCGGCAAAACCGCTGATCAGCTCACGGCTATTGGGCGCGCGAAAACCGACCGAATAGTTCATGGCGTTTTCCAGCGCATAGCCTTCATGCGGGAATCCTGGCGGAATATACAGAATGTCGCCCGGCTCCAGCTCTTCATCAATAATGGCCTCGAACGGATCGACTTGCAACAGGTCGGGATGCGGGCAGTGCTGACGCATTTGCAGCTTTTCGCCCACGCGCCAGCGACGGCGACCGGTTCCCTGAATAATAAACACATCATACTGATCCAGATGCGGGCCAACGCCGCCGCCGGGAACGGAAAAGGAGATCATCAGATCGTCGATACGCCAGTCCGGCAGAGCGCGGAACGGGCGCATCAGCGCGGCGGTGGGTTCGTGCCAGTGGTTTACCGCCTGTACCAGCAGCGACCAATTGCTCTCACCCAGATGATCGTAGCTTTCGAAAGGGCCATGACTGACCTGCCATTTGCCATCCTGATGGCTAACGAGTCGGCTGTCTATTTCGCTTTCCATCGCCAGCCCCGCCAGCTCATCCGGCGAGAGCGGATCGATAAAGTTGCTAAACCCACGTTTTAAGACCACCGGGCGTTTTTGCCAGTGGCGTTCAAGAAAGTCGGGCCAGTTAAGAGTTAATTGGTATTCCATGTTAAGTATCCGCAGGCTGGTATCTGACACCGATTATAACGGATGCTTAACGAGATGCGTGGAAGAACGCGCAGAAATGTTTATTCCTCTTTCTGTGTGGGATGCTGTCGGCCAAAAACGACCTCCATACGGGCGCCGCCGAGCAGACTGTCGCTGGCAATGATCTGCCCGGCGTATTGTTCCGTAATCTCGCGCGCGACAGCCAGCCCCACGCCTTGTCCTGGTCGTAGGGTATCGGCGCGCTGACCGCGATCAAACACCAGGGAACGTTTGCTGTGGGGAATGCCTGGGCCGTCATCTTCGACGAAAATATGCAAATGATCGTCGGTCTGGCGAGCCGAAATCTCGACAAACTCCAGACAATATTTACAAGCGTTGTCCAGTACGTTGCCCATCACTTCGACAAAGTCGTTTTGCTCGCCGACAAAACTGATCTCTGGTGAAATATCCATACTGATATTCACCCCTTTACGCTGATAAACTTTATTTAGCGCGGAGATCAGGTTATCTAACAACGGCGCGACGGGATGCAGTTCGCGGCTTAACAATACGCCGCTACCGCGCATACTGGCGCGATGCAGATAATAGCCGATCTGCTGGGAAATCCGGCTGATCTGTTCCAGCATCACCGGTTCAGCTTTGCTGACGCTCATCTTTTCGTTGCGTAAAGAGCGTAACGTACTCTGCAAAACCGCGAGCGGCGTTTTTAAACTGTGCGTCAGGTCGGTCAGGGTCGTGCGGTATTTGTTATAACGTTCACGCTCGCTTTTGAGCAGTTGATTAAGGTTGCGCACAAGGCTGGTCAGCTCACGCGTCGTCTCCGGATTGAGCATTTCGCGGTGATGATCTTCAAGCTCGCGGACTTCCCGCGCCAGCGCCTCGATAGGGCGTAAGCTCCACCAGGCGGCGATCCACAGTAAAGGAATGACTAACAGTAAATTGGCGGCCAGCACGTATACGAACCAGCTCCACACCATATAGGAGCGTTTTAGTTCTATCGGAATGGTATCGACCACCACGATGGTTAACTGCGGCATCCGCGCCGTGGCAGGATAAATATTTACCGCTACCGAGTGGGTCATCTCGGCATCATCGTCATCTTCACGTACTTCTTTGAGTTTTTCCTGCGCGGAATGATCCTCGCTCAACAGCGTGCTGGTAGCGTCTACGTTGGTTTCAATTTCATGGAAGCCGTTCGTTTTTAACCATTCCGGTTGAATGCTTTTAATCAGCCAGGGGATGTTGCGCTGCGTCCATAATAATTTGCCCGTTTCATCGTAAATCAGCGTCATGGTCGGGCTTTGCATGTCCAGATTTTCAGGCAGCTCAACGCTGATTTTATTATTTTCCCATTTGGCGAGGGTATAAAACAGGTTGCTTTCGCCGCGCAGCAAACGAAAGGTGGTTTTATCAAAACTTACGCTATAGCCGACCAGCGCCACTATGCCATATGCCAAAGAAAGCACCAGCACGACGCCGGCTGTCGCCAGCAAAAAACGAACCCGCAGCGACAGCGGCAGAAAATGGCGAGCAAATTTATTCATTAGCGCAATTCAAAAAGATATCCTTGTCCGCGTACGGTGGTAATGACATCGTGCGGATACTGGGCCTGTATTTTTTTCCGCAGACGCCCCATGAGAACATCAATGGTATGACTTTCCCGCAGTTCCGCATCCGGATACAGTTGAAGCATCAGCGAATCCTTGCTGACCACTTTACCGTTGTTACGGATAAGCGTTTCCATAATGGTGTATTCGAACGCCGTGAGTTTGATGACCTCTTCATTGACGGATAATTCCCGACGTGAGAGATCCACCTGGAAAGGCGGGATGTTGATCACCTGGGAGGCCAGACCGCTATTACGGCGCATTAACGCCTGCATACGCGCCATTACCTCTTCGATGTGGAATGGCTTCGTCACGTAGTCATCGGCCCCTGAGCTGAGAACCTCGACTTTATCCTGCCAGCCTTCGCGCGCGGTTAACACCAGAACCGGCAGTGAAACATCACTGCTGCGCCAGCGGCGTATCAAGGAAAGGCCGTCTTCATCCGGCAGACCTAAATCGACAATAGCGATATCCGGAAGGTGTTCATTAAGGTAGTAATCAGCTTCCCTGGCATCTTCTGCGGCATCGACCTGGTGACCTGAATCCTGGAGCTGAACCTTCAGGTGGTGGCGTAATAATGCATTATCCTCTACAACCAGTACGCGCATCATCTCTTCTCCCTTGTGTTAACAATAAGAACAGTCTAGCGTTGATTATGGTGCTTTGGGGATAAACAGTTAATAAACCAGACAAATAGTCACCCTCTTTCTGAAGAAAAGAGGGTGAGGCAGGCATTATTTAAGTTCGTCGACCAGAGTCACAGCGCGGCCGATATAATTTGCCGGCGTCATGGCTTTAAGGCGCGTTTTTTCTGCTTCCGGCAGGGCCAGACTATCAATAAACTGTTTCATTCCTTCGGCATCAACACGCTTGCCACGGGTCAACTCTTTCAGTTTTTCATAGGGTTTTTCAATACCATAGCGGCGCATGACGGTCTGGATCGGTTCAGCTAATACTTCCCAGTTGTGATCCAGTTCGTCAAGCAGATGATCGCGGTTTACTTCCAGCTTGCTGACGCCCTTCAGGGTGGACTGATAAGCGATAAGCGCATAGCCGATGCCGACACCCAGGTTACGCAGGACGGTTGAGTCGGTCAGATCGCGCTGCCAGCGGGAAACCGGCAGTTTGTTTGCCAGATGGTGCAACACTGCGTTAGACAGACCGAGGTTGCCTTCTGAGTTTTCAAAGTCAATGGGGTTAACTTTATGCGGCATGGTAGAAGAACCGATCTCCCCGGCGATGGTTTTCTGTTTGAAATGGTTCAACGCAATATAGCCCCAGACATCGCGATCGAAATCGATCAGGATGGTGTTAAAGCGTGCGATACAGTCAAACAGTTCCGCAATATAATCATGCGGTTCAATCTGGGTGGTGTAAGGATTCCACTGGATGCCCAGCGAGGTGACGAACTCTTCGCTGAACTGATGCCAGTCAACTTCCGGATAGGCGGCGATATGCGCGTTATAGTTGCCTACGGCGCCGTTAATTTTACCGAGGATCTCCACCTGGTTGAGCTGGCGGAACTGACGCTCCATCCGATACGCCACGTTCGCCATCTCTTTACCCAGAGTGGAAGGCGTTGCCGGCTGGCCGTGGGTGCGGGAGAGCAGAGGAATGTCGCGATACTGCGTGGCGAGATCTTTAACCGCGTTAATCACCTGACGCCAGTAAGGCAGGATCACTTCATCGCGCGCGGTTTTGAGCATTAACGCGTGCGACAGGTTGTTAATGTCCTCAGAAGTGCAGGCAAAGTGGATAAATTCGGAAACGTCATGTAGCGCCGGGATCGCGGCGACTTTTTCTTTCAGGAAATACTCAACTGCCTTCACATCATGGTTAGTCGTACGCTCAATGGTTTTAATGCGCGCGGCATCTTCTTCATTGAAGTTTGCAACAAGCGTATCCAGGTAACCGTTTGCGTCGGCAGCAAAAGCAGGAACTTCCTTGATCGCTGCGTGCGCGGCTAATTTCTGCAGCCAACGTACTTCGACTTGTACACGAAATTTCAGCAAACCGTATTCGCTAAAAATTCCGCGCAGCGCGCTGACTTTATCGCCGTAGCGTCCATCGACAGGGGAAACGGCGGTCAGTGAGGATAATTCCATAGATCATAACTCCGGGGTTAAATGAGCAAGAATTTGTTTTGCCTGAGTCGTCAGGCGATGACGAGAAAACATAAGCTGTAGGCGACCACCGCCTACCTGATGCCAGAGCACGGCTGCACGGATGCCTGCCAGTAGCGAGGCGCGGACTTTGGCCTGCACCTGCGGACTTTGCAGAACGGCCGGGGAGCCCGTCACCTGAATGCGCGGGCCCAATGGGCTAATCACATCCACGTAGATGCCCGCCATGGCGCTCATTAACGTGTCTGACTGTAAATCAAAATGGTCAAGCTGGTGCTGCAGGCCGTTAATGCGATCGCCTAACGTATTCAACGCGCCTTTGGCGGATGACAGCTTGCGCTCCAGCACCATCAGGCTAAGCGTATAACGCGTCAGTTCGGCGTTAAGTCCTTGTCGGCTGCTGGCATTCAGCACGCCGAGCAGTGTTTCCAGACCAAGACGCAGGTTAGCTTCGCTGCCGCCGAACACGCCCAGAGTAGAACTGGGATTCATATCAATGACACTGTTGAGTGAAACGTGCAACGCGTCGGCATCACAGTGCCCCTGGTGCGCCAGTTGTTGTACCAGGCGTGCCGACTGGCAAATGCCAGACAGCGCGAGGGTGATGTCATAATAATTCTTTGCCACAATCACTGCTTCCTTGTATCAAATAAAATACACTTCATCTTTTAAGCCGCTTTGAGGCGACTTGAATGGTGTTGTGTATTGAATAATCAGACCGTCAGCGGCAGTCGCTGCTCGATAATGCCGCCGCCCAGGCAGACTTCGCCGCTGTAAAAGACAGCGGACTGGCCCGGCGTAACGGCGGCAACCGGCTCGTCAAAAATGACCTCGATACGATCGTCATTCAGCGCGTTAATCGTGCACGGAATATCGGTCTGGCGGTAGCGGGTTTTTACCGTACAGCGCAGGGTGCCGGTGAACGGTTCGCGATCGACCCAATGTAGCTGCTGGGCGATGAGGCCTACCGACATCAGGCGTGGGTGCTCATGCCCCTGGGCGACAATTAACACATTGTTTTCAACGTCTTTATCCACCACATACCAGGGGGCTTCGCTACCGTCTTTGGTGCCGCCGATTCCCAGCCCTTTACGCTGACCGAGCGTATGATACATCAGACCCTGATGCTCGCCGATTTCATCGCCGTCAACGGTAATGATTTTCCCCGGCTGCGCAGGCAGATAGCGCCCTAAAAAGTCGCGGAATTTGCGCTCGCCGATAAAGCAGATACCGGTAGAATCTTTTTTCTTTGCGGTTACCAGCCCCAGATCTTCGGCGATTTTACGCACCTGCGGTTTTTCCAGCTCGCCAACCGGGAACAGACTTTGCGCAATCTGCTCATGGCCAAGCGTATAGAGGAAGTAGCTCTGATCTTTGTTACCGTCGAGCCCGCGCAACAACCGGCTTTTGCCGTTTACATCCGCGCGGCGAACGTAGTGACCGGTGGCGATATAGTCGGCGCCTAAATCTTCTGCGGCAAATTCAAGGAAGGCTTTAAATTTGATCTCTTTATTGCACAGAATATCCGGGTTCGGCGTACGGCCCGCTTTGTACTCTTCAAGGAACAGTTCAAAGACGTTATCCCAATATTCTGCGGCAAAATTAACGGTATGCAGTTCAATGCCAAGCTTGTCGCACACGGCCTGCGCGTCAGCCAGATCGGCTGCCGCGGTACAGTATTCCTCACCATCGTCCTCTTCCCAGTTCTTCATGAACAGGCCTTCTACCTGATAACCCTGTTGTTGCAACAGCCAGGCGGAAACGGAGGAATCGACACCGCCGGACATGCCGACGATCACTTTTTTTGGGCTTTCTGACATTGGAATACTCGCGACATTGAACTTCAAGGCGGCGTATTCTATCACGCAGCCCTTTACTTGACACCCTCTGTAAACGGCCAGTTAAATTCGCCCACTATAGATAAGGGGTAACGTTGTCCCGTTTGATAACTGCGAATGCTTTCAGCCACCAGCGGAGAACGTAAATTCGGCGCGTTCAGAATCTCGTCGGCGCTCACCCAACGGCAGCAATCGATGTCATTGTCATGGGGGGCGGTCGCGCAAATATGATCAAGCTTGATAGCGAATAAAAAGCGCAGGAACGGGGTTTTATCCGGCGCAATCCACTGATGCATACGGATAAAATACTGTGGTTGCGCCGTGATGCCAGTCTCTTCCCACAGTTCTCGCGCGGCGGCCTGCGCCAGCGTTTCATCTGCCTCCAGGTGTCCGGCAGGTTGATTCCATAACGATTTACCGTTGATGGTCTCTTCCACCACCAGAAATTTATCTTCGGCATGTACGATGCAGGCAACGGTCACGTGCGGCTTGAACATAGGCATCCTTATTAAAGCGGTTTATCAATGTGGTCATAGATCGCGTCAAGCTGTTTCAGACGCTCGTTATAAGCTTTTGTCAGGCAGGTGACGTCGGCCTTGCACTGCTGACGCTGTTTAAGCCAGCTCTGCTGGGCGTCCTGCAGCGCGCCGCGACTGCCCATCGCGAACAACCCTTTCAGAAACTGATATTTGGTGTGCATTTCCACGTCTTTATCATTCAGCGTCAGGTGCGCGCAGATAGCCTTTTCATCCGCAGCCTGCGCTTTCTGGCAGTCGAAGCTGGCCGCATTAACGGATAACGGTGTTAATAAAGCAAAAGCTATGAGAAGCCGTTTCATCTGTCTTTCTCCTGTGCGATCTCGCGCCACTGTCCATTATCGAGGCCGTTGAGCGTGTAGTCGCCCATGCTGTAACGAATTAATCGTAGAGTGGGATGACCGACATGCGCTGTCATGCGTCTTACCTGGCGGTTGCGGCCTTCATATAAGGTGACTTTTAGCCAACTGGTGGGAATATTCTTCCGTTCGCGAATCGGCGGGGGGCGCGGCCACAGCCAGTCAGGCTCCGCGACAATCTCAATACCGGCGGGCAGGGTAGGGCCATCGTTGAGCGTGACGCCAGTACGAAGCGCCTGCAGCGCTGCATTATCCGGGATGCCTTCTACCTGAACATAGTAAATCTTGCCGGTGCGCTTGCCCGGTTGCGTGAGGCGCGCCTGCAGCGCGCCGTCATTAGTCAGCACCAAAAGCCCTTCGCTGTCGCGGTCCAGGCGGCCTGCGGCATAAACGCCTTGCACAGGAATAAAATCTTTTAACGTGCGGCGACCTGCTTCATCCGTGAACTGCGGCAACACATCGTAAGGTTTATTGAACAAAACCACGCGTTTTGGCTGGTTTTCTTTCCGTGATTTAGATGCTTGTCGTGAGCTGAATCGCTTAACGTAGTGATTTCTAAAAGAAGTTTTTTGCATGGTGTTTTCAGAACTTATTAATTGCCGCATTATAGCGCAATAATGAGTGTCTTTCATGGCGGCAAACAATAGGGTAGTATTGACATGCTCATTACAAAACATTAACAAAAAATTGCTCTAACGCAGTCGTGCAGCAGGACGCCATTGCACATGCAGCGCGATGACAGACGAGCAAACCAGAAGCGCTCGAAGGAGAGGTGAATGGAAAGCAAAGTAGTTGTTCCGGTGGAAGGTAAGAAGATCACCCTGCAAAACGGCAAACTCAACGTTCCTGAGAATCCGATTATCCCGTTTATTGAAGGCGATGGTATCGGTGTTGATGTCACTCCAGCCATGCTTAAAGTGGTCGATGCCGCCGTCGAGAAAGCCTATAAAGGCGAGCGTAAAATTTCCTGGATGGAAATTTACACCGGAGAAAAATCCACACAGGTTTACGGCCAGGATGTCTGGCTCCCCGCTGAAACCCTTGATTTGATTCGTGATTACCGCGTAGCGATTAAAGGTCCGTTGACCACGCCGGTTGGCGGCGGTATTCGCTCTCTGAACGTTGCCCTGCGTCAGGAGCTTGACCTGTACGTTTGTCTGCGTCCCGTTCGTTACTATCAGGGCACGCCAAGTCCGGTGAAACATCCGGAGCTGACCGATATGGTCATCTTCCGTGAAAACTCTGAAGACATCTACGCCGGAATTGAATGGAAAGCTGACTCTGCAGACGCTGAGAAAGTGATCAAGTTCCTGCGCGAAGAGATGGGCGTGAAGAAAATTCGCTTCCCGGAGCACTGCGGTATCGGTATCAAACCGTGTTCTGAAGAAGGCACTAAACGTCTGGTTCGCGCGGCGATTGAATACGCTATTACCAACGATCGCGATTCCGTCACGCTGGTACATAAAGGCAATATCATGAAGTTCACCGAAGGCGCGTTTAAAGACTGGGGCTACCAGTTGGCGCGCGACGAGTTCGGCGGTGAGCTTATTGACGGCGGTCCGTGGCTGAAAATTAAGAACCCGAACACGGGTAAAGAGATCGTGGTTAAAGACGTTATCGCCGATGCGTTCCTGCAACAAATCCTGTTGCGTCCGGCGGAATACGACGTTATCGCCTGTATGAACCTGAACGGTGACTATATTTCCGATGCCCTGGCGGCTCAGGTTGGCGGTATCGGTATTGCACCGGGTGCGAATATCGGCGACGAATGCGCGTTGTTTGAAGCGACTCACGGGACTGCGCCGAAATATGCGGGCCAGGATAAAGTCAACCCAGGCTCCATTATTCTGTCTGCGGAGATGATGCTGCGCCACATGCAGTGGTTCGAAGCCGCAGACCTGATTGTTAAAGGTATGGAAGGCGCGATTGCCGCGAAGACCGTGACCTATGACTTTGAACGCCTGATGGAAGGCGCTAAGCTGCTGAAATGTAGTGAGTTTGGTGACGCGATTATCGAAAACATGTAATCCAGTTTTTGGGTTAAACAAGAACGGGAGCCGAAGGGTTCCCGTTTTTATTGTCTATGGAAAACCCCCAGCTAGGCTGGGGGTTCCGGAAAGCTTTCAGCTTTAAGCCAGTTATTAAAACCCCTTTTGATTTGTTAAAACATCTTGCGGTCTGGCAACTGCAAAAGTTCAACAAGAAATCAAAAGGGGGTCCCAATGGGGGACGAAAAGAGCTTAGCGCACACCCGATGGAACTGTAAATATCACATAGTTTTCGCGCCCAAATACCGAAGACAAGCGTTCTATGGAGAGAAGCGTAGGGCAGTAGGCAGCATATTAAGAAAATTGTGTGAATGGAAAAACGTACGAATTCTGGAAGCAGAATGTTGTGCAGATCATATTCACATGCTTCTGGAGATCCCGCCGAAGATGAGTGTGTCGAGTTTCATGGGATATCTGAAGGGTAAAAGTAGTCTGATGCTTTACGAGCAGTTTGGGGATCTAAAATTCAAATACAGGAACAGGGAGTTCTGGTGCAGAGGGTACTATGTCGATACGGTGGGTAAGAACACGGTGAAGATACAGGACTACATAAAGCACCAGCTTGAAGAGGATAAAATGGGTGAGCAATTATCGATCCCTTATCCGGGCAGCCCGTTTACGGGCCGTAAGTAACGAAGTTTGATGCAAATGTCAGATCGTATGCGCCTGTTAGGGCGCGGCTGGTAAGAAAGCCTTACAGGCGCATCAGAAAAACCTCCGGCTATGCCGGAGGATATTTATTATTAGTATTCGAACGGTTATCAAAACTTTATCAAAAAAATTTATCAAAACTCCCTCAATTCAGACCGCAATAGTAGTTCATCCTTTACCCCGATCGTCATGATAACCTGAGACCCCCCTGAAAGCTGATAGTTACCGATTTTGATTGTAGTGGTTTTCTTAATAATGTGTGATTTGGCTATTTTTTGAAAGTGCCTTACCAGATTTATTGTTATTATCAGGATAATTTTTTAATAAAAAGTGATGGTTTATTGACTACAATAGTGGGTAGGTTAAGTATTTTATAAAATTATTTGCATGCTTTATTTGCTCTTCTACAAGGCTGCTAAGAAGTGTTGAAATATCAGCCTGATAAAGAATACGTCAGCGAAAGTGAATGCTATATTAGTCATAAAAATTCAGGAGACATATGCTCAAACCTATCTGCCATAGTGGAAGTATAAAGGTTCCGGAATATCTGGAAACAGATAAGGAAAAAAATGCCGGACGTACTCCACTGTCTTCAGACATTCAGCAAGTTAGAAATGTTGTTGAAGATGTTCCGCCATTTCCAGAAAGCAGAACGGCGAGAGGTTCTGTAAGCGCAGCGTACAGGCTTTCTTTTGACGAAGTGTTTTGCGGTCTCAGCAATGAAGAGCGTAAAAAGGTGTATGGTCGCCTTTTTGGAAAACAAGTACTTGCGCATATTCATTCCAGGTGTCAGCGCGACGCTGACATAATAAGAGAAAAAGCGCTCAGGCGGATAAGTCGTGAGTGTGGTACCGAAATAGATTGCACTCTCTTGCTAAATAAGATGGTGGATATTTTACAAAATGCCCGGCTGACAATAAATTTTAATGCGGCAAAAATTGACTTTGTCTCTCTCTTAAAAAATAAAGAATATCTGAACTCTTATGCATTAGGTTGCAGACCAGGAGATTTACCTGCTTATAATGTCGGACGTGATTCAGTTGAAACTAAAGCATTTGAACTGGAGAGGCTTGCAGATTCACCTTATGCCCCATATGGTCAGACAGGCGGTTTTTCCGTAGCATATACTCCCAACAGTAGAACTTTTAGCCCTACAAGCAGACCAATTTATGCTGCACTGGACTTTCTGAACGGTGAAAATGGAGGTGCCAGCGCCTATGGGAAATCATTTTTTGAATTAAATGATAATGTAAAAACAAATTGTACATTATCACCTTTTGATATCTACGGCCACAGATTTGGCCTGGATACGAGTAAATTATCTACATTTTGGCATATGGAGAACCTGATTGCATCCTGTCAAAATGATTTTTTTGGTTATAATTGCTTTAAGAGTTTGGTTAAAATGGCTAAGGGCGAAAAATTTTTAGCTCATTCTAATTATGGTAAAGGCTATGAAGGGAATTATATAGAGGCTCATATTCATGGTGATGTATGTTTATTCAGAGATATAAAACACGTTTATTTGTCTTTGCAAGAAAACTCTTACTCGAAAAGTCAACTATATGATTATGCAAAACAAATAAACCAGGCGCTTAATAGAGACTGCATAATATTATATTGACAAGCTTATTATCAGTCTCTTTAAAAGAGCTTTAAATGATCATGAGCGCATACTTCTTGAGGTAGGCAGTAACTGCTTTTATATTTATTATCTCAGGACCGTTCTGGCAGATACCTGTGTGGCACTTTAGTGTGGTCTGGCAAAATAGAGGAATATGGACCAGCAGAAGCGCCTGCTGGCTGCTTTTCACTTAAAATGCTGGACTTCACCGGTGCTTCAGATGAAGCGACCTTCACAGTCATCAAGTGGCCTGTATTACCACAGGAGTGATTTACTGGCTATCGATATTCCTGCTCATATCAATGACAGTATTTCGCTCTTTCCCGTACATTGCTCTCCCGACCAGCTCACGGTCCAGTACATGACAGTCCTTTTCCACTTCGCTACGCCTAATTTTTTTTAGTTGCTCTGTTTTATTGCGCTGAATTTGTACCTCAAAACAATAATTTTAAATACTTATTTGAATATTTTTTTTATGATTTTTTCACGAAATGAGTAAAAAACAAAATGAAGAATGATATAAATAATTAATGCAATAAAAAATGATATCACACCAATTGATGGTCCTGTTTTGTATACGAATAACATGCATAAAAATATAGCAAATAGATCAAGGGAAATATCCGCGATGAAATCAGTAATTATTTTGAAAAAATTCTTCATATTACCTCTTTAAAATATCTATTTTATTCATCATTTTTAGGTCGGGCAGTGCTCGAAATTCTCACGTACAACGTATACGCTCCGGTTTCTGCGCGCTGCCCGGCTTCACACTGGCTCCAACAAGTACGCCCGCTGGAATAGATTCCTGGCGTCACATAACTTCACCTGGTTATCCACAAAAGACTCAATAAATAAACATCTTGAGTACGAAAAATTACAGTGTCAGAGAATGAAATAGCGATTCGCTGTCTTCAAGCAGTGCCTTAGTACCTGGCACGCGCTCTTTCGCGCTATAATTTTTATCAATGTTTGTATCGCCTGCTATTTTTTAAATGTCTGCTGTATTTCGTTCATCTTTTCAGCTGCTTTTTTACGCTGACTTTCAATGTATTTTCTCGATTGTTCAACAAGTTGCTGTGCTTTTTCGGCTTCTTTTTTTGGGTCGAAAGGTTCTTTGATCTCATATCCGGCAATAGAACCATCCTTATTTAAGGTCATTACCGCACGTGCTGTATTTTTAGCAGTGATGGTAATGTCATAGACGAATTCGCCATTATGAGCTATCTCTGCTCGTACAACGATATCGCTATCTTCCGTAACGGAAATGATGCCACTGGCGTTAGCGCGTTTAATTGTTTCCTGAATACGCTCTGGTATAATGCTGAAATTGATCGAGTCGAATTTGAATAAAGCCTCTTTTAGTGCTTCTTGTTTTTGCTCCTCTGTTATAGTGCCAAAGATAGTTAAGTTGACAGGCGAAGGTCCCCCCCAGTAGCCGTTGTTAAATTTAAACATCTCTACTTTAGCAGGGGTGTTAACGCTTTGTCGAATGAATGAATACCCGCCCTTGAAGAAACGGACTTCAATAATCGCAAGATTGGCTCCACCTTTTGCGTTGATATTGGCAATAGCTTTTTGCATTTCGGCTTTGTCGTAAAAGAACATTGATTGCTGGTGCTCTTTTTGCTGGATTTTTTGCATGTATTTCTCTTGATTTTTTTCAGCTTCCGCCATGGCATCTTTATCGTTATCACAGGCGCTAATTAGAGTTGCCGCGATGAAGGTAATCGGAAGTAAGAGATTTTTATATGTAACATGTATTTTATTCATGTGAAGTATTTCCCTTTTTTATATAAAATAGATAGTCTTGACTGGTCGAGACTATCCTGGAAACATAGTAATAATGCGTGTGCATATCTGCAGTAAGTTTTAGTTATGCTGGTTTTATTTCGGATTTTTACCTGTTACTTTTTGTTCGTAAATAGGTATTTTACGTATTGATGATAAGTTTAGAACCTATCCCAGTAGGCGTAATCGTTAAAGCCAGTTTGGCGAATAAAAGAGTCTAATGGGATAGGCTCTTAATAAACAACAAAACCAAACGTACTTTCAGATTTCAGGCTGGAATGCGCACAGCTGATTGTTGATAAGGGCTACTCATACCGACAGGCCAGTGAAGCGATGAATGTCGGTTCCACATACCGGTCTGAGGTATCAACAACAACATGTTCTGAGTGGTAGCGTTTGCGTTATATCGTCACAGACAGCGCCTCAGGGCGCTGTTTTCGATCGGACATGTCGCTTTCGCAGGAGGGGACGTTATTCGGCGACCAGCCACATATCAGCCTCTTCAAACATCTCTTCCAGCATACGGTGCAGCCGTTCTTTCTCGGTTTTTGTACAGTCACTGTTTAATGCGTTCGCCTGCATTGGCTTAACTTTCACTTGCGCATCGGGAAAAAGTTGATGTACGCGTTTTGTGAGTTCATTGAGGATGATTTCGCGTGCGCCTGGCAAACCTTCAACATTTCGCTTGTCATAAACGAGTTCGACGAACATCGACATTTCCTTTTTACTGGTTGGATGACCAGTATTTAAGCTGGGTATATAACTGGCGTCAAGGTTTAGCCGCCGTTTTGTCATCCTGACGTTGCGGACGTAAAGTAAATTGACCGCACGTGGAAGTAAAGGTCGCTAACCTGTTGTCGTGTCATGAGGTTAGCGGCTATCTCTTCACAGCGGTGTCCTGCTACCTGATGGTAAATTCTAGGGCGCGACTAAAATCGCAATCGGCCAACACAACAGGGTCGCCTTTTCTGACAATAATGCTATTTGTGCCTAGGCATTTTCGGCTCTGTTTCCCCTTAATTTTGTTATCATCAGTGAGCCAGCGCTGGTTATCATTACCCGTGCATGAATAAAGAATGATTGGTGTGCCTTCTTTTGTACCTTGTCCTGCGGCATCCAGACATTTCTCACCCTGCGTGATTCTGTCTCGGTGAAATGAGAAAAGCTGAGATTGCACATGTTTACACTCCCGCAGCGTCAAACGATTCTGTTGATCTGAACCTGTATCAAAGCACAGACCATCAGTTGTCCGAATTTGTTCCGCGTCATTTATGTAATAACCACCGGAATTAATTTGGTTTTGTGTAATGACCGGGAACGACAAATTAATACTATAAGGTGCGGGTAAGCCGTTCGTCGTACATCCACATAAAATAGAGGAGAGGCAGAGAACCAGAGTGGTTTTTCCTGAAAGCAAAGTCATTCAATTATTACCCTAAAAATAAATAGCGTTACAACTATATTGGCGATTTATACCCACTGAATATGATGTAGCATTGAGCGGCAATAGAGATAATTCCGATAGAATCACATAAATACTTCGGTTAAATGCGCGCAGCCAGCCACTCCTGTGACGATGGGTATATAGCGTTAAATACTTTTGCAATATTAGATGCTATCACAGTGAAAAACGGCTGTACATTTCTTCACGTTAAACAAAGTGAGAAGGGGGGCACCCGATATATGATAAAAGAGGTCACAGGAGTCATTAGCAAAATAAATCTTTTAGATTTTCGCCACTGAAAACATTCTGCAGCCTTTCAGGCAAAGCCTCATAGCAGGCTGCGGAGGTAGACGTACTCGCTAAATTTTTCTGAAAAAATGCCGGGTGACGAATTATGAAAGATAAACGTTGGCGGCGGTAGGTCCGCGGAGGCCATTAATACGACAAAACTCAACGCGTATACCGGGGATAAGCGCTTCTGTTTCGTGTTGGCGACATGCTGAAATGTGGACCTGAACATCTTTGCGTCCATCGGAGGGGGTGATGAGACCTTTACCGCTCTTACAATCAAAGGTTTTGACAATTCCTGTCATTTTACGAGACAAACAAATTCCTTAATGGGGATAACGAGGCGCACTATACACGTCAGGAAAAATAATGCCAGCTATATTTGATGGCAATCAAGATTTCCGGATGGCTAAAAGTAGTCGTTCGGCACCATTGTAGATAAATAACATTATGTTCTGGAGAAAGTATTCCCTTTCCTGGCGTCATTGACTGGTGCGGACATCATGGGTTTTGTCGTCGGGCAGGACGGTGAACTAATCTGCCTGGCTTGCTTTTTATCAGTATTTGTAGGTGGTTGCGGGGTTTTACTACCAAAATCGTAGATAAAAATATCCCATGATGCCTGTTGTAAACCAGAACAATGGCCTGAACTGGCCAAAACATGGAATGAAAAAATAAGTAATGACCAAAGCATAAAAGCATGATGTTTCATAGCACCTCCTGTTATATAATGACTTGTGAAGTTCATCTCCTGAATTATGGAACGTCATTGACATTTTTTATTCAACGAAGAGTTAACCACTCTTAATAATAATGGGTTTTATAGCGAAATAGACTTTTTTATCGCGTATTCAATATTTGCGTTAGTTATTATTTTTTTTGGAATGTAAATTCTCTCTAAACACAGGTGATATTTATGTTGGAATTGTGGTGTTGATTCTATTCTTATAATATAACAAGAAATGTTGTAACTGATAGATATATTAAAAGATTAAATCGGAGCGGGAATAAAGCGTGCTAAGCATCATCGTGAATATGATTACAGCGCCTGCGATGGCATATAACCGTATTGCGGCTGGAGCGTCACGTGAGGACTGTGAAGCACAATGCGATATGTTCTGATTATATGGCGAGTTTGCTTAATGACATGTTTTTAGCCGAACGGTGTCAAGTTTCTTAATGTGGTTGTGAGATTTTCTCTTTAAATATCAAAATGTTGCATGGGTGATTTGTTGTTCTATAGTGGCTAAACACTTTATGGTTTCTGTTAAATATATATGCGTGAGAAAAATTAGCATTCAAATCTATAAAAGTTAGATGACATTGTAGAACCGGTTACCTAAATGAGCGATAGAGTGCTTCGGTAGTAAAAATATCTTTCAGGAAGTAAACACATCAGGAGCGATAGCGGTGAATTATTCGTGGTTTTGTCGATTCGGCATAGTGGCGATAACTGAATGCCGGATCGGTACTGCAGGTGTTTAAACACACCGTAAATAATAAGTAGTATTAAGGAGTTGTTATGAAAAATATTATTTTATCCACTTTAGTTATTACTACAAGCGTTTTGGTTGTAAATGTTGCACAGGCCGATACTAACGCCTTTTCCGTGGGGTATGCACAAAGTAAAGTTCAGGATTTCAAAAATATCCGAGGGGTAAATGTGAAATACCGTTATGAGGATGACTCTCCGGTAAGTTTTATTTCCTCGCTAAGTTACTTATATGGAGACAGACAGGCTTCCGGGTCTGTTGAGCCTGAAGGTATTCATTACCATGACAAGTTTGAGGTGAAGTACGGTTCTTTAATGGTTGGGCCAGCCTATCGATTGTCTGACAATTTTTCGTTATACGCGCTGGCGGGTGTCGGCACGGTAAAGGCGACATTTAAAGAACATTCCACTCAGGATGGCGATTCTTTTTCTAACAAAATTTCCTCAAGGAAAACGGGATTTGCCTGGGGCGCGGGTGTACAGATGAATCCGCTGGAGAATATCGTCGTCGATGTTGGGTATGAAGGAAGCAACATCTCCTCGACAAAAATAAACGGCTTCAACGTCGGGGTTGGATACCGTTTCTGAAAAGCATAAGCTATGCGGAAGGTTCGCCTTCCGCACCGCCAGTCACAAAACAGGGCTTCTTTACCAGTAACACGTACCTGCCTGTCTTTTCTCTCTTCGTCATAGTGACGCTGTACATAACATCTCACCAGCATAAGCACAGATAAGGGGTTGTGGTAAGCAATCAAGGTTGCTCAGGTAGGTGATAAGCAGGAAGGAAAATCTGGTGTAAATAACGCCAGATCTCACAAGATTCACTCTGAAAAATTTTCCTGGAATTAATCACAATGTCATCAAGATTTTGTGACCGCCTTCGCATATTGTACCTGCCGTTGAACGACTACTGAAAAGTAGCAAGGTATGTATTTTATCCAGGAGAGCACCTTTTTTGCGCCTGGCAGAAGTCCCCAGCCGCCACTAGCTCAGCTGGATAGAGCATCAACCTCCTAAGTTGATGGTGCGAGGTTCGAGGCCTCGGTGGCGGTCCAATGTGGTTATCGTATAATGTTATTACCTCAGTGTCAGGCTGATGATGTGGGTTCGACTCCCACTGACCACTTCAGTTTTGAATAAGTATTGTCTTGCAATCCTGTTACAGAATAATTTCATTTATTACGTGACAAGATAGTCATTTATAAAAAATGCACAAAAATGTTATTGTCTTTTATTACTTGTGAGTTGTAGATTTTTCTTATGCGGTGAATCCCCCTTTGCGGCGGGGCGTCCAGTCAAATAGTTAATGTTCCTCGCGAACCATATTGACTGTGGTATGGTTCACCGGGAGGCACCCGGCACCGCAATTTTTTATAAAATAAAATTCACACCCTATGGTTCAGAGCGGTGTCTTTTTACATCAGGTGGGCAAGCATAATGCAGGTTAACTTGAAAGATACGATCAATAGCAGAAACCAGTGATTTCGTTTATGGCCTGGGGATTTAACCGCGCCAGAGCGTATGCAAGACCCTGGCGCGGTTGGCCGGTGATCGTTCAATAGTGCGAATATGAATGGTTACCAGCCGCTGCGAATTCTACCTGGGTCACTTAATAAAGCAAAACATTTAAACGCTCAACAACGACAATTCAGACAGTTCGAACTTTTCTTTAAAAATAGGATTAACCATGCTTAAAAGTGGTTACTAATTAGCCATTATACTACGGTAGTGATTCACATATTCTTTAACGTTACGTTACAGGAAGGTTGAAGTGGAAATGCCTGATGAGCCTTCAGGCATTTCTTAAGGTTAGTTAGCTAAGGAACAGTTACTGAGAACAGGTTTATCATCACCTTCCACCAGTTCAGCCGTTTTGCCTTTGGTATAAAGTTTATAAGTATAATTTTTGTCTATGGCTTCGTAATTTGCTCCGGAGGCCATTTTCATTAACCGCATCGGGATCATCTCGTTTACCTGACTGATAATCGCATAGGCGTTTCCAGCCTCGGTGTTGACGTAAATCACCTCCATAACCTGGTTATCATTACAGGTGTATATAGATTTAGAAATCTCCTGCGAAGCTGCTATAGAGGTGGTACTGGCGCTAAGCGCAGCGAGAAAGAGGGTAAATGGGATCAATTTACGTTTCATCATTAGTATCCTTTGTGCATAAAATTGTCGTTAATTCCCTGAAGAGCGGGAGATAAAGCGGCATCAATACGATGAATGCTGTAGTATTCCTGTTTACTGACGAAAAGTGCGCCAGAAAAGCGTATTATAATTTATCCATCACTGACATATGTGATGAGTAGACAAATCTTAAAATCATAAACTATAGGCTGCAAATCATTATGGCGCGATGGAAAATGATTGTCACCACTGCTCAATACTATGGCATAAAAACCGAAGAAAACGGTACTGTTCACTGTCTCGTTTCATACGGTATCTGTCAGTGAAACTATTTCTTCAAATGATGGTCTTTTTATTATCGATCAGATAATGGCATCAACAGGGGTTATTCAGGAGTATATGTGAAAAAGTGGCTTATAGGAGGGATATTGATCGCAAGTTTTCTGACCGGTTGTCTGATGTGGCACAACATTGATAAATGGTTTAATAAAGATATCGAAGTTTTCTACGCCGGAGACGATAACTAAAACTCCTGTCAGTTGGCAACGGGTGTCATATCTTCAGGTATGGCGCCCGGAGCAGCCGGGCGCAAATTGTAGGTGTATAAATGTCATTTCATTAAAATTTTAGCGACAACATGGACAGTCACTACCGCGTGCTAGCGACCCTCTGAAGTCACAAGATGAATAAGCCAGTTTTTTGTTTCAGCGGTGACTGAAACATATTTTGCTCCTGGTGGGCTTACCGCCAGTTGCTGAAAAAGACAACGATGATGTAACTGTTGCAGAGACTGACGAATACGACGACCGTGAATTTTATTTTTGGCGACCATATTTCCTCCCAAAAGGCCGCCCGAAGGCGGCGCTGGGTTTGATAATGGAGAAGGGCGTTGGTCACTGCCATAACCAACCTGTATACATTAATGCAATTGATAATCATTATCAATTGTACTGGTGGAGAAAAATTGTAAAGATGAAGGGACAGCGGAAATGGCAATGAACGGGATGAGATTTTTCGTTAACCACTTAAATTCGTGACTAAAAAAAGGCTTTTATAGACTTGAAAATGTTTTTCCCGTCCCTATGTAGTCAGTGGACAAGCAATGCTTGCCTTGATGTTGAACTTTTGAATAGTGATTCAGGAGGTTAATGATGGCACTCAGAACCTTGTCAGCACTTCCCGTGTTTGCTGATTCTCTTTTCTCTGACCGTTTCAACCGTATTGATAGACTTTTCAGTCAATTAACAGGAGATACGCCAGTCACTGCGACGCCAGCTTACGATCTGCAAAAGCGCGATGCGAATAACTATCTGCTTACCGTGAGCGTTCCTGGCTGGAAAGAGGAAGAGCTTGAAATTGAAACGGTTGGCGGCAACCTGAATATTACGGGTAAACACACTGAAGAGACGGTAGAGGATCAGACGCACTGGATTTATCGTGGTATTCGTAAGGCGGATTTCCAGTTGAGTTTTTCTTTGCCTGAACATGCTAAGGTGAATAATGCGAAACTGGAACAGGGCCTCTTGTTGGTCGAGATTTACCAGGAGATCCCTGAAAGCGAGAAACCGAAAAAAATTGCCATAGAAAGCAAACCAAAGGCGATTGAACACAAATCATAATCGCGTTAATGGAGGCCCGTTTAGACGGGCCTTCATTGTCTGTCGCGAAAAGTATCCCGTCATGCTTGTAGGCACAGATCGCTAAATATTATAGCCCTGACCTCTATATTATCCCGTGCCACTGACCTCGTCGCCATTGGACGGCGGTAAGTTGGAATTATCTGCGAGGTCAGTCCAATTTTTGTCCACTCTCGACATTCTGCCTGTTATGGGCGCGATATCTGAACATAAATTCGTATAGCGGTTCATCGTTTTCACCGCGTTGATGCTATTTCTGCTAACACTACTTTCATACGTAAAAAAGCTGATGCTTTTTACCTTATTTAATCGAGGCAGGTATGAAATTAGCGCTCGTCAATCGGCAGGTCATTTTACCGGAAAGCGGAACCGAGTCCTTCCAGTGCCATGCCTCTACGCTTGTTCGCTTACCGTGCGGTACGCTCGTGGCCGCATGGTTCGCGGGGTTGCGCGAAGGAAGCGAAGATACAGCCATCTGGCTATCTCGCTATGAACATAATATCTGGACAACACCGCAGCGAGTGGCGGCACGCGAGGGGGAAGCGCACTGGAATCCGGTGTTATTTTACCCGTCGGATAAATTGTGGTTATTTTATAAACTAGGCAGCGACGTACACGTGTGGAAAACCTGGTTTATCACCTCCAGCGATCGAGGATTTACCTGGAGTACGCCAGCTCCGTTGGTCAACGATGATATTTTGCCGCGCGGTCCCGTGAAAAATAAACTCCTGCTGGCATCAAATGGCGCCTGGATTGCGCCAGGATCGATTGAAAGTCCTGAACGGTGGAGGGCATTTGTGGATCGATCCTCTGACGAAGGAAAACACTGGAGTATCTCTTTTGTTCCGCTGGAGCCTGATAACGCTATTTCCGGGACAAACGTAGCGTTGTGGGATGGTATAAAAAAGGGGGGGTTGTGGGAATGTTGTCTGGAAAACCTCCTGCGCTGGGATGGCGTTATTCAGCCTACGCTGTGGGAGTCTTCTCCAGGGCATATCCATATGTTGTTACGAAGCACACGCGGGGCAATTTTTCGCAGTGATTCAATCGACTATGGCGCTACCTGGTCTGTTGCCCGCGCGACATCTTTACCGAATAATAATAGTGGTATCGATCTGGTTAGTATGCAGGACGGTACGCTGATTCTTGCGTTAAATCCGGTCAACGGCAACTGGGGAAAGCGCTATCCGCTTTCACTGATTGCTTCCCAGGATAATGGCGAATCATGGCTGCCGCTACTGGACCTGGAAAGTGACCACGGTGAGTATTCTTATCCCGCTATTATTAGCGAGGGCGGCGTCGTACATATCACCTACACGTGGAACCGGAAAAATATCGTATATTGTCGATTACAAACGGTGTAAGGCGCTATCAGTCGAAACCGATAGCGCTGGAATAATAATGCCTTGCCCAGCGTGCTCTCTCACGCCAGGATGGCCGAAATAGTCATGATTTACCGGGTAACATCCTTGAAAATGTATCATCTTTTTGTATGTAATGGTGAAACAACGCCGCTGCTGCATGCATGGCAATCAGGAAATAGCCGATATTGGCCAGCATTTCATGAATACGCTTTATATCCGATTTTAGGGCGCTATCTGGCGTCAAAAATACCGGTACAGTAAAACCAAAAAAGCTCCAGCTTTTCCCGCCTGATGCCATCATCGCGACGCCCAGCAGCGGTAAGGCGAGAAAAGTGAGATAAAGCGCGATATGCATTAATTTAGCGGCTACGTGCTGCTAGTGAGGAGGGGGAGGCGTAATGACCGGATCCGGGTATTTGTGTTTAAGATATAACCGTAAAAACATCAGCGCCCAGACCAGAACGCCCATATCATAGTGCGTGTCTTTCATAAACAGGTAAACGCTGGAGCCTTTTGGCGCCCACCCCCGTAACTCAATAGCAGCATATGCGATGCCTGTCAGGAGCAGTGTTAACCAGTGAAGCGTTATTTGCAGTCTTGAGAAATGTGCCATTATTATTATCCTTTATTAACAACTGCTTGTAGAGTATGCGTAAAATCTTAACAGAACCTTAAAGCGGGGGCTGAGTCTCAAGGAACAGACAGAGATAGCGGCACGTAAAATGGGATAAAAAGCCGGCGGCATCGCCGGCTTACTGTTGTTATTGTCCTCTTACGACAACACAGGTTTTACCATAAAACGGATATGAACCTGTAGTTTCATAATCAACACTCGACACTAAAGAAATATCGCCCGCTTTTTTCGCTGAATCAATAGATGCGTCGCCGGTATTTACAATACCCAATACCGTTTGCGCACACGCTTTACCGGTTTTGGTTGCCGGGAGACTCGTGGCAGTAATTGGCCCTTTAACATCCGTATATAAGCCAATCCCTGTCGGTGATGGTCCTATAGCACACCCCGTTAAAAGAGAACCAATAAAGATAATTGAAAAAATGTGTTTTTTATTTGTCATGGGATTAGTCCATTATAAATTAATAGAAAACTTACCGTCCGAAAATGTCCGGACAGTCATTTAAAAAGTGGTGTATATTAAATATGCGATATTACTCTTTGCACCCTCCTGTTGATGTCGTACCTGACGGACAAATATCCGTTGAAGCCGGATATATTCCCCATGCCGTGTTTTTATAACTTGTGCATCCTGTCAGCAATGAGAACAGTACGGCTAAAAAAATCATCACGAGCCCTGGCGGCGTTAACATTTTTCGGTTGGACTCCATAGCATGTCATTTCATCGGGTTGCCATATGACTGGCGTTCTGCTGGTAAGTTTCATTAACGCCCGGTTCGTTTAATATTTGTTTAGGTTTAAAGCCAGGAGGCGCTAATTACGATACCTTCTTACGTTTCAGTACTGACTAATAATGTTGAGAAAATGAACAGCGTCGGGTGGGAAGACGCAATACAGAATAGAAAGGAAATAAGAGAATAAGATGGCGTTAATTAACCCGGTATTCCTGGCGTCATTTCCCTTGCGTTTTATCCCCGTCAAAAGCGGCCTTTAGCTCACGTTGGCGCTCCCGACGTTTGTGCGTATGATGTTTTTAAAAGATCGTCATACTTTCTGTTCTGCGTCAATTTTTTCATTACAAATGCTCGCCATAATGCCGTCCTCAGGAGGTCTCCCGACGTTTATGCTGCGCCGGGAGAAACAAAAACAACGCATAATCTGGGACAAATTGATGATTAAAGGCAAACTGGCGCTCGTGACGTGCGCGCTGACTCTGGTATTCACTTCGTCGCTTTTCGCCGCGTCGGACACGGCAGACGGTCGTACCCTGAAGCTGACCATTGGCCCTGAGCCAACGGAAGGCTTTGATCCTATGCTGGGCTGGAGCCACGGCAGCTACTTATTGCTTCATGCGCCGTTGCTTAAGCAAAACGCCGACATGAGTTGGGGTAATTTACTGACGGAAAAAGTGGATACCAGCCCCGACGGTAAAATCTGGACGCTAACCTTAAAGCCCGGGCTGAAATTCTCCGATGGCTCGCCATTAACTGCCGAAGATGTCGTTTTTACATACAATAAAGCGGCGAAGAGCGGCGGTAAAATTGACATGGGCAATTTTAGCCATGCGCGAGCGCTGGACGCACGCCGAATTGCGATGACGCTGAGCCATCCGCAGAGCACCTTTGTGAATGTACTCGGGTCGTTAGGGATTGTTCCGGCCAGCCGTTATGATGAAAAAACGTTCGCCCGCGAACCGATAGGCGCCGGTCCGTACCGACTGGTCAGCTTTCAGCCGGGTCAGCAACTGATCGTTGAAGCTAATCCCTGGTATGCGGGTAAAAAGAATGACTTTAACCGGCTGGTTTTTGTCTTTCTGGATGAAGATAATGCTTATGCCGCCGCGCGCAGCGGACAGTTGGGATTGGTGCGCATTGCCCCTTCTATGGCGGTGGCCCCGCAGCAGGATAATCTTAAACTCTGGGTACGCGATAGCGTTGAAAACCGGGGCATTGTCTTCCCGATGGTGCCAGCCGGTAAAAAGGATACTAACGGTTATCCTGTCGGCAACGATGTGACCGCTGATGTCGCTATCAGACGCGCAATTAACTATGCCATTAATCGTAAGCAACTGGCGGAACAGGTGATGGAAGGCCATGCGATACCCGCCTATAGCGCGGTGCAGGGATTGCCGTGGCAAAATCCTTCAGTGGTATTCAGCGATGGCGATATTGCAAAAGCGCGCGCCATCCTGGAAGAGGCTGGCTGGAAGATAAACCGTGCGGGCGTGCGTGAAAAAGCAGGTAAAGAAGCGCGTCTGACCTTATGGTATGCCAGTGGCGACAGCACCCGGCGGGATCTGGCCGAGGCGGTGCGCGCCATGTTGCAGCCTTTAGGCATTGTCGTCTCGTTGCAATCGGGAAGCTGGGAAACCGTAGAGCGCCATATGCACGCTAACCCTACGCTGTTTGGCTGGGGAAGTCTGGACCCGATGGAACTCTTCCATCACTACAGCGGGAAAGCCGCTGGTGTGGAATATTATAACCCGGGCTATTACAGCAACCTTGCGGTAGAAGCACATCTGAAACAGGCTATAGATGCGCCTGACTGGCAAAAGGCGATTCCTTTCTGGCAGCAGGTTGAGTGGGATGGAAAGCAGGGCGCGGGCGTCCAGGGCGATGCGGCATGGGCATGGCTGCTTAATATTCAGCATACCTATCTGGCCAACCCCTGTATTGATCTGGGAAAAGGCGCGCCAGAAATCCACGGTAGCTGGTCGGTGTTAAACAATCTTGATGACTGGACCTGGACCTGTCGGTGATGAAATTGTTCTTCAGTCATTTTTTGCGGCTGATTATTCTGTTGGTGCTGGTGGCTGCCGGCACCTTCATTTTGCTTAGCTTTTCGCCCGTTGATCCTATCCGTGCTTATATTGGCAACGATCTGCTCCATGTTCCGCCAGAACAATATGCGCGGATTGCGGCGCGCTGGGGGCTTGACCAGCCGCTGTGGGAGCGTTTCGGTCACTGGTTTTGGCGTCTGCTCCAGGGCGACATGGGGTATTCCATGCTGTTCAACATGCCTGTCGCCAGTGTGATCTGGGAACGTTTTGCGACGTCATTCGCGCTGCTGGCAGGCGCCTGGCTATTGTCTGGTGTGCTGGGCGTGACATTGGGTTTTCTGGCCGGACGTTTTCTCCACCGTTGGCCGGATAAGATGATTTGCCGTATCAGCTACTTATTGTCATCGTTGCCCACTTTCTGGATAGCCATGTTGTTGCTGGCGCTGTTTGCCGTCCGCTGGCCGGTATTACCTGTTTGTTGCGCCTGGGACCCCGGAAATAATGCAGGAACAGCTCTTTTATCGGAACGTTTACGCCATCTTGTGTTGCCGGTATGTGCGTTAAGTCTGTTGGGCATGGGGCAAATTGCGCTGCATACGCGAGAAAAAATAGCCCGTGTAATGAAGAGCGAATTTATTCGTTTTGTGCGCGCTCAGGGGGATAAAGGATGGTCGCTGTTACGTCACCAGGTGTTACGTCATGCGATTACCCCAGCACTCTGTTTACAGTTTGCTTCTCTGGGCGAACTGATGGGGGGAGCGTTACTGGCAGAAAAAGTCTTTGCGTATCCGGGGCTGGGACAGGCCACTATCGATGCCGGCCTGCGTGGCGATGTCCCGCTACTCATGGGGATCGTTTTATTCTGTACACTATTAGTGTTTGCCGGAAATACGATTTCAGCCTGGCTTGTGGTGGTGCTTAATCGATCGCTGGAGCGTCCCGATGCTCTATAATCCTGCCCCGACGTTGTTTCGTCTGATCCTCTCCGTTACCTGTCTGCTGTTTATTGCCGGATACGGTTATGCCACGTTGAGCCAGCCGCCAGAGGTTAATCTGCTTGCCCGGCATCTGTCGCCTGATATCCAGCACTGGTTTGGCACCGATAATCTGGGGCGCGATGTATGGCTTCGTTGCTTTCAGGGGGCCTTCACCAGTTTACAAATTGGCGTTGGCGCCGCGCTGTGCAGCGGCGTTATCGCGCTAGTGATGGCGGCAGTGGCGCGCATTCATCCCCGGCTGGACCTCCTGATGCGGCTGATAACCGATGCCATGCTCGCCATGCCGCATTTACTTTTGCTGATCCTTATCTGTTTTACGCTCGGCGGCGGTAAAAGCGGCGTCATTGCGGCCGTGGCGTTAACGCACTGGCCCCGTCTGGCGCTGATTCTGCGCGCCGACGCGGAGCGGGTAGCGCAGAGTGACTACCTGACATTGACCTATCGTCTGGGGCATGGACACCTTTATTGCTGGCGATATCACTATTTTCCGGCGCTATTGCCGCAATGGTTGACGGGAACGTTATTGATGTTTCCTCATGCGGTATTGCACAGCGCGGCGTTAAGTTTTCTGGGGTTTGGGCTGGCGCCGCATGAGCCTTCGCTGGGGCTGTTGCTGGCGGATGCGTTACGGTTTATTAGCCATGGAAACTGGTGGCTGGTGCTGTTTCCCGGCCTAATGTTATTCACGCTGGTGATGCTCTTCGATCAGTTTGCGCGCGCCATTCAGCGGCTGTGGCTAAGGAGTGACGTATGCTGAGTTTACAACAGGTTACGCTGGAAAGCGCGCGTTATCGCTGGTATGGCGCGAGACGCTGGTCGCCGTTATTACAGAATGTCTCTTTTGATATCGCGCCCGGCGAAATGGTGGCATTGGTTGGCGGCAGCGGGGAGGGCAAAAGTCTGCTGCTGCAATGCCTGCTCGATCTGCTGCCGGAAAATTTACGCTTTCGGGGGGAGATTACGCTTGATGGCAACCGGCTGGACAGACATACCATCAGGCAGCTTAGGGGCAATACGTTTAGCTACGTGCCGCAGGGGGTACAGGCGCTTAATCCTATGCTGAATATCAGAAAACATTTGAACAGAGCATGTCATCTGACCGGACGCGCCTGGGATGAGACGCAGATGGTACAGCTATTGCAGCAAAGCGATCTCGAACCGACAGTCCTGGAACGCTTTCCCCGCCAGCTCTCTGGCGGGATGGCTAAACGAATTCTGGCGTGCCACGCCTCGCTCAGCCAGGCTCGTTATATCCTCGCGGATGAGATCACCGCCTGGCTTGATACGGCACTGGCAAACCAGTTGCTTGAGCACTTGCGAGGTCTCTGCGAGCGGGGATGCGGCGTGCTGTGGGTGACTCATGACCTGCTGCTGGCGGCGCGGTATGCCGATCGCATTGTGGCGCTGCATCAGGGTTATATCACGGACAATATTCGCTGTGAACGATTACAGCCGGAAGAGATGAGTGAGCCGTTAAAACGGCAATGGCAGGCATTGCCTGAACTAAACCCGTTATTTATGCCGACCGGAGAGGGAATAGAATGCTGAGCTGCCGCGACCTCGTTATTCGTCAGGGCGGGAAAGTCTTATGGCAGAACCTGACGTTTACGATTTCTGCCGGTGAACGGGTAGGAATTCATGCGCCAAGCGGAACGGGGAAAACAACGTTGGGGCGCGTCCTGGCCGGATGGCAAAAGCCGACGGCGGGCGATGTTCTGCTGGACGGCAGCCCGTTACCTCTGCATCAGTATTGTCCGGTACAGCTTGTCCCCCAGCATCCTGAACTGACGTTTAATCCCTGGCGAAGCGCCGGAGACGCTGTACGTGATGCCTGGCAGCCTGACCCGGAAACGATGAGGCGTTTGCATGTGCAGCCCGAGTGGCTGACGCGTCGGCCAATGCAGCTCTCAGGCGGGGAGTTGGCGCGTATTGCGATACTGCGCGCGCTTGACCCACGAACGCGTTTTCTGATTGCCGACGAAATGACGGCGCAACTCGATCCGTCTATTCAAAAAGCGATATGGGTATACGTGCTTGAGGTGTGCCGCAGCCGTTCATTAGGGATGTTGGTGATTAGTCATCAGTCTGCGCTACTTGATCAAGTCTGTACCCGCCATTTACAGGTGGAATAGCCGCAAGTCGTTTCTCCGCATTGCCGTGTCGCCGTTAACGCACCGGGAACCCATGGGTTCCCGGTATTGTCGGCAGAGATTTTACTGCATGACGCGTTTATCTGCGTTTTTTGCATCAGCGGTATTACTGTAGTCCCTAGTCTCTTCAACCTGTACAGGGGCTCTAACGACCAGACTTGGCAGCGCCAGTTCGATATCATTCTCAATGAGTTTTTCAATAATACGGATATTTATCTCTTGCTGAATATCCATGTATTTATTGTAATCCGCGGTATTGACGATATGTACCACCTCATAGGTCAGCCGATCCTGACCAAAGGCCAGTAGATGGGCGCGGTCGAATTGTGTTTCGCCGACATCGGTAATAATCTTTTTCACCATATCGCCGATGAGGCGTAACTTTTCCGGCGGTGTCGCAGTGGCGACGCCAAAAGTAAACACGATACGACGCGTTTGCATCCGCTTATAGTTGTGTATGGTTTGCTGCAACAACTGCGCGTTCGCACAAACGATCTGTTCGCCGCTGAGGCTACGGATGCGAGTGGTTTTCAAACCGATATGTTCAATCGTACCGGCTACATCATTAAAGACGACGAAATCGCCGATCTCGAAGGGCTTATCGAAACCAATCGACAGCGAAGCGAAGACATCGCTCAGAACGGTTTGTACCGCCAGGGCAATAGCAATACCGCCCACGCCGAGGCTTGCTACCAGTGCGGTAATATCCACGCCGACGTTCGCCAGGATGGAGAGCAGCATCATAGACCAGACGAGCACGCGCAAAATCATACCAAGAATGACTAACGTCACCGGGTTTTTATTGGAGCCTGGGGCATACAGTAAATGACGCATCCATGACTGTACGCCCTGATCAAGCCAAATCGCCATTTGAATCGCAACCACTAAAAACCAGGCGTGAGAGAGGGTGGAGAATAACCGGTCGGGCAGGGCGACAAAGCGCAGGCTAAAGAGAAATGCGGCAAAAAAGATGAGCATCTTACTGGTCTTTTTCAGCATCTCGAAAACAATAGGCCGCAGCCGCCCATGAGCATCATCCTTTTTATCCGGGCGTTGTAGCGCTTTATAGACCACATTGAGTAGCCAGTTGATGAGCCAGTAAGTAATGAGGGTGACGAAAAAAACGACCGCCAGATTGATCCAGAACGTCGTTGACATCAGCATCGCAACGATATTTAGTCGTGCTAAATACTCCATTTTACCTCCGATGAAAAGCAGATGAACATTACAGTATAGACGTCACATCACGGAGGCCGATTTCCGGCTTTACTATTGCTGTTTTATTCAGCACTTTTGTTCAAAAAGTATGAAAAAGAGGGGTAGCCGTTTGGCTATCCCGGCGTTTCTGTGCAGACTTATCTACTCCTCTTAATAAAATAAGGAGTCATTTATGCAACAAGAACATCGTGAGTGTATTGAGCAGTGTTATGAATGCGCGGCGGCGTGTGATATCTGCGCCTCTTCTTGTCTGCGTGAAGATAACGTCGAAATGATGAAGCACTGTATCCAGTTAGATATGCAATGTGCGGCCATTTGTCGCCTGGCGGCACAATTTATGGCGTTGGAAAGCGAGTACTCACAAAAATTATGCCGCCTGTGCGCGGATATCTGCAAAGCCTGCGCCGAAGAGTGTGCAAGGCACGATCACGACCATTGCCAGAATTGCGCGCGGGCATGCAGCCAATGCGCAGACGCCTGCCTTAAAATGGCCGCGTAATTTTTCTTCCGCCATTAGCTCAACCGGATAGAGCATAGAGCTTCTACCTCTAAGGTTCGGGGTTCAATTCCTCGATGGCGGACCAGTTGATATCAAAAAAGGCCACCTGCGCGGTGGCCGCTGAGTTTCTGTTGAAATAAATGCAATGTTATAATATAACAATCTTCTTTCTAAGAAAGATGAGGGTAACGTTTTGGTGATTCATTTAAAAAAACTGACAATGCTTCTGGGAATGCTGTTGGTCAATAGTCCTGCCTTCGCGCATGGTCATCATGCTCATGGCGCGCCGATGACGGAGGTTGAGCAAAAAGCGGCAGCGGGCGTATTTGATGACGCTAATGTACGCGATCGCGCGCTCACCGACTGGGATGGTATGTGGCAATCCGTCTATCCTTATCTGGTCAGCGGCGAGCTGGACCCTGTCTTCAGACAAAAGGCGAAGAAAGACCCGGAGAAAACGTTTGAGGATATTAAAGCGTATTATCGCAAAGGATACGCGACGAATGTTGAGACTATCGGCATTGAAAATGGCGTTATAGAATTCCATCGCGACAATAACGTTGCATCCTGTAAATACAATTATGCCGGCTATAAAATTCTGACTTACGCATCGGGTAAAAAAGGGGTACGCTATCTGTTCGAATGTAAAGATGCGAATAGCAAAGCGCCTAAATATGTTCAGTTTAGCGATCATATCATTGCCCCGCGCAAATCGGCGCATTTCCATATCTTTATGGGAAATACCTCGCAGCAGGCATTGTTGCAAGAGATGGAAAACTGGCCTACCTATTATCCTTATCAGTTAAAGGCGAATGAGGTCGTTGACGAAATGCTACATCATTAAGTCTGATTGCAATGTTAAAAGCTCGCTATGAATAGCGGGCTTTTTTTCTGCCGTTATGCCATATTTCTGGCAATCAATATAAAAAATACCTGCGCCCCCGGAGCAACGATGACGCTGTCCATACCGCCCTCGATTCAATGCCAAACGGAAGCGGCGTGTCGCCTGATTACTCGTGTCACAGGCGATACGTTGCGTGCTATTCATTTATATGGTTCCGCTGTCGCGGGCGGTCTGAAGCCAAACAGCGACATTGATCTGCTGGTGACAATATGCCAGCCGCTGACGGAGGCCCAACGCGCAACGCTGATGCAGGAATTGCTGGCGCTTTCATCGCCGCCGGGGGCGTCAGCAGAAAAACGCGCTCTGGAGGTCACTGTCGTGCTTTATTCGCAGCTGGTTCCCTGGTGTTTTCCACCTTCCCGGGAAATGCAATTTGGCGAGTGGCTAAGAGAGGACATTTGTCAGGGGATTTATGAACCAGCGCAACAGGACTGGGACATTGTGTTATTGATAACCCAGATTCTGGAAACCAGTATACCGCTAAAGGGAGAACGCGCGGAACGGCTGTTCACGCCAGCCCCTGCGGCGCAGTTGCTGAAGGCCTTGCGTTATCCCCTCGACCTTTGGCAATCCACGGCAGATGTGCAGGGAGATGAGTATCATATCGTTTTAACCCTGGCGCGTATCTGGTACACCCTTTCTACCGGGAGATTTACCTCTAAGGATGCGGCGGCTGACTGGCTGTTACCTCAGTTGCCAGAAGAGTATGCTGCTACGTTGCGTGCGGCGCAGCGTGAATATTTAGGTCTGGAGCAACAGGACTGGCATATTTTGCTGCCTGCGGTCGTACGCTTTGTGGATTTTGCGAAAGCGCACATCCCCACGCAGTTCACATAAGATGCCCCAGGACGTCTGTCAGGTTGCGCAAACGGCGTTCCTCAACTACTACTTAATAGGTTCTCATCGCTGAAGTAAGCAGATGATCTTATGCGGGCCATCGAATGGATATTCCCACATGGCTCTCGTTTTGTTGAGGTGGATATGACTGGTTCCGCATCATCTGTTTTAAAGACAGATACAAGACTATTGAGCGAAAACCTGTTTCTTAATTATGGTCTGGAGTCCTTATTTAAGGACGTCGCAATAATAGCTGGCAACGTAAATTATATTATTTTTGATATCGACGATTACTACACCGTACAGCAGTATATTACTTCCACATTTAAAACGGTACTCATTGGAATTGTTACCCATAATGAATATAACTTTATTGATGAACATCATGCTATATATCGAATAAAGGTCGATGCCTCTATTGCTGAGTGGCGCGAATTACTGATTTTGGCCGCTGCTGGTCAATTTTTTTCCAGGTCAGAGAAAGTCAGATTAACGGCGAATGAAAGAAATGTTTTGGCGATGCTTGTTAAAGGAATGGATATCCGACAAATAAGCTGTGAGCTGAATGTACATTTAAAAACTATTTACTCAGTACGCTACCATGTTCTGACTAAATTAGGTTGTAGAACAGTTCTGGATTATCAAATACTGTCCGTTTCTAAAGCCTTTACGCACTGGCTTACAATAAATAATGTTGATAATGTAATTTTCCGTGTAAATAGTAAGGTCATTGCTTAATAATGATTTGCTTCTGATGGCGTTTAGGTTCACTATGCTTTCTTACATCATCATGAGGCCAGACAGGCATGGCTACTTTTAGTATTAGCGCAATGGCGGCGCAGTGTGGTGTCACAACAGCAAATATCAGGTCCTGGGAACGCTATGGCCTGCTTCAACCTACCAAAGATGAAGCTGGCAATCGCTTTTATTGCATAGAAGATGCTATCAGAATACAGCATATTATCGACGCGTTAAGCAAAGGCTTTTCATTAAAAGAGATTAAACCTGCCCTCTATGGTGAAGAAACGCATTGCCGCTCGGGATGGTTATTCTACCAGGAAGAGATTTTAGCGCAGTGTAGAAAATTCGAACCCGCCAAATTGCGAAAATTACTCTGGCGTTATGGTCGGGAAATTCCGCCGTGTATCGTCATTGAGTCAATACTGCGTCCTTTACGGCTGTGGTTGTCCGCAGGCGATGATGATGCACGCCGATTTGAAAAGGCATTACTGGATACTGCGATTATTGAATACGCCACGTTCCAGCTAAGTAGCGTACGAAAGGCGCCAGCAGGCACAATGCTTATTGCTGCGTTTTCGCTGAACGACCCCATTGAGCTATGGCTGGAAACGATTAAATATTGTAGTGAAGGTATGCGAGTTGAAGTCATCCCCTGGCAGGCGCCGATGCCCGATCTTTTATCAACGTCTTTCGAGCATATTGTTTTGTGGCATGATGAGACATTAACTCCCGCGCAGGAAAATCTTATTCAGGCTTTAAAAGAATCGGGTAAATTTAGTCTTCATGTGAAAAATGGCTCAGGCTTAACATTACTGCCAGCCGTATATCGGCAGCATGAGATGCCAGAAAGCATGCAGCATGTTGCACCGCAAATCCATGCAAACGGCTACGAAAAATCAGGCACCGCACGTTGAGGCATCTGCATTATTAACGAATAGGGGAGGAGTAACCCCCTCCCTTGTTTATACCCTTCATACTTCAAGTTGCTTATGTGTTGGCTACGGATTACTCGGACCATCCATGGGCCTCGCCCTGACGGGCCGTCGCACGCGACGTTCAAATCTGCTCCCGGCAGATTTGTCGTTCACCCCAGTCACATAGTTATCTATGCTCCTGGGGACTGACTCCCTTGCCGCCTTTAAGCAACTCGAATTATTTTGGGTATATATTAGATGTCGTCAGGTGTCTGAAACAAAACGGCTTCTAAGGCATTACGGTAAATATCAAGCTGCACTACGTCTTTTTCTGTTTCCAGTTTTTCAATAAGTTTGGCGATGATATCCTTATTTGAGACATGCTGCTGCGATTGCAATAGTTCGTAAGTAATTTCCTGAATAGCTCGCTGTTCACATAACATATGTGCAGAAAAAGGATTGCCAGTACTATTTTGTTCGTTGACTAGTGTAATGGTAGTCATATTTCACCATATTCGATGTAAATTGAAGCCGATCTCCCTGAGCGGGGGAGAGAAATTAGTGACCTATTAAAATTAGACCTATATCATAAAACCGTAATAAAAAATCATAAAAACGTGATGTGCATCACATTTGTGTGATTTGTTGTATATTTTATACACTTTAAGTGAAGGGAAGATTCCGTAGAATCAACGGCCTGTTCTTTTTATCACTCCAGTTTCAACGAATAAGCATTAATACCCATCTGTAATAATTACTTAATGTTATCTTAATAAAGGTAAGTTACTGTCAGGCCTCCATAAAAGGAGGTTGATTAATGATTCGTCATATCGCCATTTTTCTTTGTTCTTTATTGATGTGCAGCACCACTTTTGCCGATTCGGTAACGTCGGTATCGCTTGGCGCGCTCTTAACCGCGCTCAATGAACGCATGTTATTAATGAAAGATGTGGCTGCTTATAAAATGAAGCACCATCTGCCGATAGAGGATTTCACGCGTGAACAAAATGTTTTTGCCGAGGCTGAAGAAGAAGCGAAAAATAACGGTCTGGACCCGCATTCGATAACCCCTTTTATTCGTTCGCTAATGGATGCCAGTAAAGCGATACAGTACCGCTATTTAGCGCAGTGGCGAACCGGCTCAGAACCCTCCTTTCCGATACAAACCTTGTCGGTCACCCGGCAACGTATTCGACAACTTGATAATCAAATGTTGATCATTATCAGCCAGCGCTTGATGGTCGGCGCTTTCAGCCACGACGATATGGTGTGGCTGAGAGCGAAGTTTAATGCGCCGAATCTGAATGAGAGCGATATCAGTGATGTGTTGGCAGCCCTGTCTTTGGTGCGACGCGCGCGTTAATACCCCATGAGGAAACGTGGACCAATACCTGGTGATTGCCTGCGGGGGGCGCGATACAAGAACGTTTTTGGGTGATGGGGATATAAGTGTGGCGGAATAGCGGCCTGGAGAGACGTGGTTTCGCTTCCCATCTTCCGGTGCATTCGTTAGCATACTGTTTCGCAGCTAAGCGTAAATGTTTTCAGGAAGAGGTTAATGTGTTCGCGGAGTATGGTGTTCTGAATTATTGGACGTACCTGGTCGGGGCGATTTTTATCGTTCTGGTGCCGGGGCCGAATACGCTTTTTGTGCTTAAAAACAGCGTGGGACGCGGGGTTAAAGGAGGATATCTTGCCGCATGCGGCGTGTTTATCGGCGATGCGATATTAATGTTTCTGGCGTATGCGGGCGTGGCGACGCTGATCAAAACAACGCCGGTTCTGTTTAACATTGTTCGCTATCTCGGCGCGTTTTATCTGCTCTACCTTGGCGCAAAAATTCTTTACGCCACTCTGACCTCAAAAGGGCGTGCGGCGACGGAAACGGTGGTTCCTTTTGGCGCTATTTTTAAGCGTGCTTTAATTCTTAGCCTGACGAATCTTAAAGCCATACTTTTTTATGTTTCCTTTTTTGTGCAATTTATTGATGTTACTGCGCCGCATACTGGGGTGTCATTTTTTATTTTGGCCACCACCCTTGAAATCGTCAGTTTTTGCTATCTGAGCTTTTTAATTCTTTCTGGCGCTTTTGTAACCCACTATATTGGCACCAAAAAGAAACTGGCAAAAGTGGGCAATTCGTTGATTGGCCTTCTTTTCGTCGGATTTGCCGCCCGGCTGGCAACGCTCCAGTCTTAACCCCCTGGACCCGTCGTCAACGGCGGGTCATTGCTCTCCTTTCGGTTTTATGGCGTGGAAAACAGCAAAATAGTAACCAATAAATGGTATTTAAAATGCTGTTTTTGGAGCGTAACCTTTTTACGACAGCGATGAGATTATCGCTGAGTAACCTGCGGGAAGAGGGAAGCAAATGCGGCAAATTCCACAAAATCATATCCATACACGTTCCACGCCCTTCTGGAACAAAGAGACGGCGCCTGCCGGAATTTTCGAACGCCACCTTGATAAGGGAACGCGACCCGGCGTTTATCCTCGCCTCTCGGTGATGCAGGGGGCGGTCAAATATCTCGGATACGCTGATGAACATTGCTCTGAGCCGGAAGAGATCATGGTGATCAATGCCGGCGAGTTTGGCGTGTTTCCTCCGGAAAAGTGGCACAATATTGAGGTCATGACGGATGATACCTATTTTAACATCGACTTTTTTGTCGCGCCGGAAGTACTGATGGAAGGGGCGACCTCACGAAAAGTCATTCATGCCGGGAGAGAATAATAATGGGAAAAGCCACTTATACCGTCACGGTCACGAATAATAGCAACGGCGTCTCTGTGGACTATGAAACGGAAGCACCGATGACGTTGCTGGTACCTGAAGTTGCAGCAGAAGTTGTGAAGGATTTGGTCAATACCGTGCGTTCCTACGATACCGAAAACGAACACGACGTTTGCGGTTGGTAAGGATGTTGCAGTATCTATTTGATATAAAATGATTCTTTAAATGAGAAGCCGCATCGCGCGTCGCCAGCGTGATGCGGTTTTTGCGTATTGAAAAGCGCTGTTTATTTACATCAGACATGGGTTGAAAAGAAACATTAAGAAAACATTAAGAATATCGCATTGTTTGCTAATGAGAGCATATTCATAAAACTTATGATTGGGTATTAAAAACCAGAAGAGTCTTATAATCATGAAACTCGATACCCGATTAACTTCGTCAGCACTTACTCTTGCGCTTGCCGCTGTGGTCATCCCGTTTACGGCGGACTGGCAATTGCCTTTGCTTAACGGCGTGGTGGTCCGATGGATTGAAAACGGACAAGCGTTATGGTTACTGTTTGGGGCGCTATTTACCGCCTGGTATATACGGCCACTTTCCCGTCCCGAAGGGGCAAAGCAGTTTTGGCTATGGGCTGTTGTCTGGTGGGTGGTGCTATTGGGTAGAAGCACCAGTTGGGGGCGTGACTATTTCCCTGACGAGCCGCGTATGCTGTTCAGAACGATTTCAGTGCTATTAATTGCTGCGTTGGTATTGCCAGTCCTGTTTTCTGCCGGGCTACGTAAGGAGATTGTTCGTCGTCTGCGGGACGTTCCTCTGCCATTGTGGCTGTTTACCGTGACGGCATGTTCATATCTGATTTCCGACACTGTCGAGCATCATCGGTGGTTGTCGCCGATATTCCTGCATAACGCTCGCTACACAGATTTGATTGAAGAGCTTTATGAAGTGCCATTTATGATCGGTTTGTTTATGGTGACCGTGGGTTTTATGCAGCAGGACAAGCAGGATGAATGTACTGCGCTGGAGATGACCCCGTATCACGCAAAATAGCGCGGCTGAAAAAGACCATGAATTCGGCATGGGATAGATAGCGGTTAGCAAAAAAAGCCCGCACTCGGTGAGGCGGGCAAATAATACTGGAAGCAATGTGAGCAATGTCGTACCGAACAGGTGGGTTATAAACTCAACCACTCGGTATTGATAAAGATAATCGTTATCATTAATGATTGCAACCCTGATATTTATGCGCTTTTATCCACGACGCTAAAAGGTGATGGATATCACAAACTTCACTTTCCTGACGATGTGCTATTCTTTTTAACGGCAAATAAACCGCTAACGTTAAGACATAAGTGAGGAAAAAATGGGCATTCTTTCATGGATTATTTTTGGACTTATTGCGGGTATTTTGGCTAAGTGGATCATGCTAGGTAAAGATGGCGGCGGATTCTTTATGACGATCATTCTGGGGATCGTTGGTGCGGTAGTCGGAGGATGGATCAGTACGTTCTTTGGCTTTGGCAAAGTGGATGGTTTCAACTTCGGCAGCTTTGCAGTCGCGGTGATCGGCGCGATTGTCGTGCTGTTAATCTACAGAAAAATCAAAAGTTAAACGCAGAACTTTCAGAGATAATAAAGGCTACGACAGGTAGCCTTTATTATTCAAAATAAATTTACCACCAGCCCAGTTCGGTACCCGCCACCGCAATTAGCGCGATGCCCATCAACACCATCGTTGTTTTCCTCATGGTTATGCTCCCGGCGCGGCGTAACCGCCAATAAAAAACCATGCCAAAAATAATATTGCCGTAATGAAAATGACGACAGGGAAGAGGATACCCACTCTCATGCTATGACCTTCACTGTTCAGGGGGCGCCAGAATAGCAGGCTTTTCTCAGCGACAAAAGGTTGGTTGCTTTGTGACAGGGCGTGGCTATTGCTGACTTAACCCGGGATAAACACCCACTAAAGCGCTGACAGAAAGTATGGAAATAGCGTACCCGCCAGGTTATCCTAGACAAAATATCGCTTTAAGGAGTCGTTATGAAATTTACGTGGATTGCGTTGCCAGGCGTATTGCTGCTGAGCGCTTGTTCATCGTCGCAACCCAACGCCCCCAGGCCGCCGCGTATTGGGATGCCTAATCCGGCAGCCGTCTACTGTGAGCAACAGGGCGGTACGCTGATGCCGGTGCAGACCCCACAAGGCGTGCGTTCCGATTGCAAATTGCCCAATGGCGAAATCATTGATGAGTGGGCATTATGGCGCAGAGAGCACCCTGATACGAAAAAGTGACAACCTGCGGTCCGACGGGATATGATTAAGAACAATCTGATAATGAGTTTCATGCGGCGCAAGAAAATATGTTTCAGTTAAAGCCGGGCGCGTTGGCAATAGTTATTGGCGCTAAGACACCCGCCGGACGGCGGAATATTGGTAAATCGGTTGAGCTATTTTGCCTGTGCCAACCCGGAGATGAATTCATTAATCCGGTAAATGGACACGTCACCTTACTGCCGAAAGAAGCGCCTCGGGCGCTGTGGCTGGTTACGGGCGACGTAGCCTCCGCCGATGGTCAGCACGGTTTTGCCTGGGTGCGAGCAGAACATTTGATGCCGTTGTCCCCGGACAGACAACCAGGCCAGGCGGCGGCACGACAATCACAGCTCTCGTAGCCACTCTGCCAGCACAATGGCATGGTTCTGGCGAGTATCTTTAGCGGCGTATAGCAACGTTAGCGGCTGGTGTCGGGCAATATCCGCCAGCCGTTTGCCTTCGTGATGCTGTTGCGCAAGTTCTGCCCGGTATTGCTGCGCGAAGTGGTTAAAATCAATCAGTTCGCTATGAAAGGCTTTGCGCAATTCGGTGGAGGGCGTAATGGCCTTATTCCATTCATCATAGACCAGCGCCGATTTTTTAATGCCGCGTGGCCATAGCCTGTCAACCAATACCCGATAACCATCGTCTTTTTCCGCCGGGAAATAGACGCGCTTACACTGGATTCGCATTTTTCCCTCCTGTGATGGTGTCGCTTACGGTACTTTTGTCGGATAGCGGTAATGATTTTAATGGATCAGGCCTGATAAACGAAGCGTCATCAGGCATTCAAGTGGATATCAGGTTTATTTATGACGCTATCTCTCGATCGCGTCCGGCGTAGAGGCCGAAAATCGCCATGATGATAGCCAGAACCGTTACGCCCGATAGCGGCAGATACCAGCTACCGCTGGCATCATGAAGTTTTCCCATGACGGGCGGCCCACATGCCGCCAGTAAATACCCGACCGACTGCGCCATGCCGGAAAGCGCCGCCGCCTGATGCGCCGAACTGGCGCGCAGGCCGATAAACGTCAGGCCGAGGATCATCGTCGCGCCTGAACCGAAGCCGAACAGTAGCGTCCAGATGATCGCCTAGCCCGGCACAAACCAAAGCCCCGCCGCGCCCACTGCGCACAAGAGTGAGACCAGCGCGGCAATCCAGCGTTGATCGTTAAAGCGAGGCAAAATAAGCGGAATGGCTAACCCAGGCGCCGCGGTCGCCAGTTGCAGCAGGCCATGTAGCGATCCTGCCTGTGCTTCGCTGTAACCGTGGCTGATGAGTATTGTTGGTAACCAGCCGATGATCACATAATAAATCAGTGAGTTAAGTCCCAGAAACAATGTAACTTGCCAGGCTAAAGGCGAACGCCAGATACCGCGTTCATGTAATGCCCGGGAGCTACTCAGGTTAGCTGTGCGAGTAGTGCGCCACTGCGGCAACCAGATAAGAAACGCCAACAGCGGAAACAGCATCAGCATTAACAGCGCGCCGCGCCAGCCAAAACCGTGCAACGCCAGCGGAACCACCAGCGCAGACCCCAACGCGGCGGCGGCGCCCATCGTCAATGAGTACGCGCCCGTCAGCCTGGCGACATGTTGTGAAAAATCGCGCTTAATCAATCCTGGTAGCAGCACATTACCCAGCGCTATCCCGCACCCAATAATGGCAGTTCCGGCAAACAACAATGCAGCGGAGGGCAGGGAGCGGAGAGCAATACCCGCGCAAATCAGCAGCATTGCGGCAAACAGACTGCGTTCCATCCCAAACCGGCGGGCAATACCGGCCGCCAGCGGCGAAACCAGTGCAAACGCCAGAAGCGGCAAGGTTGTTAGCAGGCCCGTCTGGGCGGTGGAAAGACCGTAATCCGAACGGATTGTCTCCAGCAACGGCGCAGCGCCGGTAAATGTTACGCGCAGCGTAGTGGCTATCATCAAAATACCGGCAATCAGTAAAGCGCCCTGTTTGCCGCGTGGAGAAAGGGTTGTCGTCATCGTTTTCTCATCTCGTCAGGCGAGGCGATACCTTAACAGTTTTTACTGTTTGGATGAATCAAGCTAAAATGACAATTTATCGCTAAAATCGGACAATATAATGATTGGCCTGAGACTGGACGGTTACGATCCCGACCTTCACCACGATGCCGCTGTGGCCTTTTGTATTCGCGCCAGGGATGATGAACTGTTTAGCCCTCGCCATCAGCATCGCAAGGGACAGTTGATTCTCGCTCTGCACGGCGCGATCACCTGCGAGGTGGAAAATGCGATGTGGATGGTGCCGCCCCAGTATGCCGTCTGGCTCCCTGGCTCGCTGCCGCACAGTAATCATGTGACCGCAGGGGCGGAGCTGTGCTTTTTATTTATTGAACCTGCGGCGGTCGTCATGTCGGAGCGTTGCTGCACGCTGAAAATTTCGCCGTTATGCCGGGAGTTGATTTTGTCGCTGGCGCGCAGAACCGATCCCGAAAGAGCGCAAATGCCAACGCAGCGCCTTATTCAAGTGTTGTTTGATGAACTGCCGCAGCAGCCGCAGGAACAATTGCAATTACCGGTATCAGGGCATCCGAAAATTCGCCAAATGGTTGAGACAATGGCGCAGGAGCCCGCGCGATGGAATACGTTAGGGCAGTGGGCCAGCGTATTCGCGATGAGCGAGCGTAACCTTGCCCGGCTGGTCGTCAAAGAGACGGGACTAAGCTTTCGTCGCTGGCGTCATCAGTTGCAATTAATCCTGGCGCTACAAGCGCTGATCGCGGGACGTAATGTACAACAGACGGCGCAAATGCTGGGTTATGATTCCACCACGGCATTCATTACCATGTTTAAAAAAGGCCTGGGGCAGACCCCAGGCCAGTATCTGACGGGCGAGTTACTGCTTCCCCACAATTAAAGAGACCAGCCCCGCCGCAATCAGTGGGCCGACCGGCACGCCGCGAAACAGCGCGACGCCAAGTACCGTACCGACCAGCAGCCCGGCGACGAGCTGCGGTTGGTTTCCCATCAGCGTAATGCCGCGACCGCCCAGCCAGGAGACGAAAACGCCGACAGCAATCGCGACCAGCGATTTCCAGTTCACAAAAGAGTGGATCAATGTGGAGGACGGTAGGGTTCCGCTGGCGATGGGGGCCATCACGCCGATGGTCAGAATGATAATCCCGACGGTGAGCCCCTGTTTTTCAATCCAGGGAAAAAAGGTATTCAACGGGGTTACGCGGACAATAATCAGCACCAGAATTGAGACGGCGACAGTGGTGTTGTGGCTAATAAATCCCAGAGCTGCCAGTCCGAGCAGGATCAGCAGAGTGACATCAAACATTATGGTTTCCTTGCCAAAAAGTAAGCCTGACTACTTTACGCCCAAACGGGAAAGCGCACAGGCCTTTTTAACGATTGATGCGGATTTCAGGCAACTGCCTGAAAGACAATTTCTACGTGAAAAACGGCGTTGTCATTAAATTGCCATCAACGCCGCGTATTGCTAACAGGTGAACCGTCATTGTTGTCTTCCTGAGGATACAATTATGTACGATCCACCGTTTCTTGAAGCGCTGATGATAACAGCGTCGTTTTTCGCCATTTTTATCATTATTGTTGTGTCTGTATTGCTCCTTGAAGGGGACTAAGCCGTTGGCGATGACTGAAAGCGGCGGAAGACTGCCAGTTCTGGTCGGGCGATGCGCAGATAGTCCTGTGTATTCATAATGACTGATTTTTCCAGCAGGCCGGCATTAAAGGCAATTTCATCGAAACGCTCAAACAGGAGCGGATCGGCGACCAGTTTCAGATTAGGGTGAAAACTGAAAGGCGGGATCGCGCCAAAAACGCAGCCGGTCAGCATATCGACTTCCGCCGGGCTGGCAAGGGAAGCGCGTAAGCCGCCCAGATGTGAAGCAAGCTGAGAGAGGTCGGCTTGCTGATCGGCCGCCAGAATAGCAAGAACGTGCTGGTTGACGCCGTTGCCTTTGACTTTACAGACCAGCGCTTTTGCGCCCTGGCCCAGCGCAGTACCGCGTATTTCAGATACCGCTTCGCATTTCCCTACCGCTTCATGGTTCACCACACGATAGCGCGCGTTCTCCTGGGTTAATAAAGCCACTAAACGTTGGTGTGTAGCGACACCCTTCGCGACTTCAGTCATTTCGGCCATTTCTCACTCCTGGTGCAATATGAACATTTACTGCGAAGCACTATGATGAACGATGTTGTTTTTGTTGTTTGTTCAGATAGAGCTGCGCATCGGAAGCCTGGTAGGCATCATTAATCGTATCATTGGGCTGCATATTATAAATCCCGGCAGAAAAATGGACTGTCTTATCCGGTGCGATAATTTGCAGGTTACGAATAATACGCTCCGGCAGATGGATAGCCAAATCCGCCGCGTAATCAACAAGAATAATACAGAACTCATCGCCGCCGAGGCGAATGGCGTAATCGCTTTTACGAATCGATGTTTTAATCGCTTTCGCCAACAGGGTTATAATTCGGTCGCCTTCCTGGTGCCCCTGGGTATCGTTGATCAGTTTTAACCTATCGCAATCAATAGCGACAAATGTCACCGGCGTCCCGGCATTGACCAGGCGTTGCAGTCGCTGTTCCAGCTCCGGTGTTAATATTTTACGGTTGTAAAGCCCGGTCATGGCATCGCTAATATTTTCGCGTGTGACGTTGCGATAAAGCCGAAAGTGCATCCGTACCATATTAAGCAGGAGCGCCGTTGCCAGTAAGTAAAAGGCCAGCGCTTTCCAGGACGAGACAAGGAAATAGGTTAAATCAAGGGACAACGAAACGCGCAGTCCACCCGGGATATCATGGCTATAATTCACATATTGAAACAGATTATTTTTGCTTTGATTAATAATAATTTCTTTTCCGGAGTCCATATCCTTTAGTGTTACGTTAAGATAACGCCAAACCAGCGGACGGTCCTAGGTATAAAAAATATTTTTTAAATTATCCTGGTTAACATCCACCATCACGATACCTTTTAACGTTCCCGCCAGATAGACTGGCGTTAAAAAGCTCATGACGTTTTCCTGGGTAATATCATCCATGTAAATACTTGAAATAACCGTACGGCCGGTAAAAAGTTTATCTATATCTTTTCTGTTAATACCCATTGTGCCTTTTTGTAAAAAAGTCCAACGATGCATGGCGAAGCGCCGTGAGTTGATTAAATCATAGAAATAGACATAATGTTTATTTAAATCAACGTAATAACGGAATTTAAGCTCCAGTGTGCCCAGCCCATGACTGTGGTCGTCCTGCGAACGGTTGATGCTTACCGCCTGATCAAATGCAGGCAGTAAAAGGGCGTCATCAAGATTATCGGTACATTGTGTAGCGGCAGTTTGCAGAGTGCCATGTAGCGCCGGGTAATTATGCCGGGTCAGGTTGACACCGTGCGTACCGTTAATAGCCTCAAAGGCGTCGCAAAAAGCGCGGCGTTTTTCTGCGGTGACGGGGTCTCCCGGCGCTTCAAAAGTTCGCATCAAATGTGCGGCGATGCTTTGATTCTGGTACTTATCGTACAAAAACGACGAATCGGCTCTCTCCATGATATAACGCATATAGGCATTCATTGCCCTGTCGCTGGCAATAAGTTCGTAAATCAGGAAGGACGATGTCAAAACGATGACGCTTGCCGAGATAAAGTGCCTGAGCGCTTTATGATGCAAATTCATGATGAACTACAGCCCTGAAAGTCGGATGCGTTAGTTTACCATAGCGATGAGAATTCCTCTAATAGACTGTTTAAAAATAAAACGTGTTGATGTTATGGAATAAAAATCATTCTCGATTTAATAAATTCAATAATATATGGTGTTGATATTTTCAGTCGTGACTATTGTCGCAAAAAGTAAATTGTTAATTAACGGCATCGATTTAACACTAACGAAAATAAAATAGCCTTTATTACGTGAAAGGAGTGTGAAGTGGTAAGGATAATAATGTACTTCCGTTCGGAGGCACTATGAAACGATTTAAAGAAATGGCAACAATTTTTCTTTTTGCATTGCTGGCTGCGGGGTTCACGTCGTCTGCTATGGCAGCGTCGGGTAGTGATAGCCCGTGGGATTTTGATTTTTCGGGTCCATGGCTTTTTTGTAAGCTGCAAAAACCTGATTCTCTGCAATTACCGCCACCTTTTGGTGAGTATTGCTGGCATTAATAAATCCATAGTATTTCAGTGATAAGTCGGCGCATGTAAGGTTAATCCAGTCAGGAGATATACAGGTTTACGGCTATTGTAGTGGTAGTATGTATAATTGCCTTGTTAGTGATAAATCAGCCCGTGACTCATTACGGGCTGATTTATGGTTATGCGCTTTGATTGGCGCTCTGTTTCTGAAACAATTCGCGGAATACCGGATAAATATCCTCCTGATCGCGAATATGCTGCATGGCGAAGTTATCGAACGTCGCCTGCAGATGTTCATACTCGCGCCATAAGGTCTGGTGGGCGCGGCGGGTAATCTCAATATAGCTGTAATAGCGCACTACCGGCAGCAGCTTTTTCGCCAGAATCTCATGGCACAGCGGTGAGTCGTCGGCCCAGTTATCACCGTCTGACGCTTGTGCCGCATAGATGTTCCACTGACCGGGGTCGTAGCGCTCTTTAACCACTTCATCCATGAGTTTAAGCGCGCTGGAGACAATCGTCCCCCCGGTCTCTTGCGAATAAAAGAACTCATGTTCGTCCACTTCCTTCGCCTGGGTATGGTGGCGGATATAAACCACTTCTACGTTCTTATACGTTCGGCTCAAAAACAGATAGAGCAGAATGTAAAAACGCTTGGCCATATCTTTGGTTGCCTGGTCCATCGAACCCGAGACGTCCATCAGACAGAACATCACCGCCTGGCTGGAGGGCTCAGGCCGTTTTTCATAATTTTTATAGCGTAAATCAAAGGTGTCTATAAACGGCACTCGCTCGATTTTAGCCCGTAGTTCGGCAATCTCCCGACGTAACCGCTCCTCTTCAAGCAGTTGCGCTGGTTCGCTGTGGCTGATGGTCTCCAGTTCCGTTTCCAGGGCGTGCAGTTCGCGGCGTTTTCCTGCCGTCATTGCTGTACGGCGCGCCAGAGAGTTTTGTAGCGAACGTACCACGCTGATATTGGTCGGCACGCCGTTTGAGGTGAAACCGGCGCGGTGAGTTTTATACTCGTTAAGCTGGCGATGCTGGTTTTTTTTCAGATTAGGCAGTGCTAAATCTTCAAAGAGCAGATCCAGATACTCATCTTTTGAAATCTGAAAAACAAACTCATCCTGGCCTTCGCCGTCCTGGCTGGCCTGACCTTGACCGCTGCCGGAACCGCCGCCGCCACCGCCTTGCGGACGCTCAATGCGATCATTCTGGATAAAGTGATCGTTACCCGGATGGACGCGATGGCGCAGACCGCCGCGCCCCTGATGAAACATCGGTTCGCTAATATCATCGGTTGGAATAGAGACGGACTCTCCGCTGTCGACATCGGTCACTGAGCGTTTATTAATCGCTTCGGAAATTGACTGCTTAATTTGTGCTTTATAACGGCGCAAAAAGCGCTGGCGATTCACCGTGCTTTTATTTTTGCCGTTAAGACGTCGGTCTATGAACCAGGTCATATGCCCCCCGTACTGCCAACTGAGCGCCTGTTCTGTCAGTGCCGGATAGCGCTAACGCTTAGCCAGTCTACAGAACATTACTTTGTAGGCCCGGTAAGCGCAAGCGCCACCGGGCATTAACATCACGACGATTTACGCACGCGCAGGTACCACTCGCACAAAAAACGAACCTGCTTACGGGTATACCCTTTCTCCATCATCCGATCGACAAAGTCGTCATGCTTTTTCTGCTCGTCAGTCGACGTTTTGGCGTTAAAAGAAATGACCGGCAACAGCTCTTCAGTATTAGAGAACATTTTTTTCTCAATCACCGTGCGCAGCTTCTCGTAACTGGTCCAGTTTGGATTACGGCCGCTATTGTTGGCTCTGGCGCGCAGGACAAAGTTTACTATCTCATTACGGAAATCTTTCGGGTTACTGATACCCGCTGGCTTTTCAATTTTTTCCAGCTCGGCGTTCAGCGACTCGCGATCGAACAGTTGACCGGTATCCGGGTCGCGATACTCCTGATCCTGAATCCAGAAATCCGCATAAGTCACGTAACGATCAAAAATGTTCTGCCCGTACTCAGAATAAGATTCGAGATAGGCCGTCTGGATCTCCTTGCCGATAAATTCGGCGTATTTCGGGATCAGGTAGCCTTTCAGGAACTCCAGATAACGCTCAGCTTGCTCCTGCGGGAACTGTTCACGCTCGATTTGTTGTTCCAGAACGTAGAACAGATGTACCGGGTTTGCCGCCACTTCCACATGGTCGAAGTTGAATACGCGGGAGAGGATCTTAAAGGCGAATCGGGTGGAGAGACCGTTCATCCCTTCGTCCACGCCCGCATAGTCGCGATACTCCTGGTACGATTTAGCTTTAGGGTCGGTATCTTTCAGGCTTTCACCGTCATAAACGCGCATTTTCGAGTAAATACTGGAATTTTCCGGCTCTTTCAGGCGGGAAAGAATCGAGAAGCGCGAAAGCGTTTCCAACGTGCCCGGCGCGCAGGGCGCATGAGCCAGCTCGCTATGATTAAGCAGTTTCTCGTAGATTTTGATCTCTTCGGAGATTCGCAGGCAATAAGGCACCTTCACGATATAGACACGGTCGAGGAACGCTTCGTTATTTTTATTGTTACGGAAAGTCACCCATTCAGATTCGTTTGAGTGGGCAAGTATGATGCCATTAAAGGGCAGGGCGGAAATACCTTCCGTACCATTGTAGTTACCTTCCTGAGTTGCGGTCAGCAAGGGGTGCAGCACCTTAATAGGCGCTTTAAACATCTCGACGAACTCCATGATCCCCTGGTTAGCGCGGCACAGCGCGCCAGAGTAACCATACGCATCCGGATCGTTCTGGGCGTGATGTTCGAGTTTACGAATATCCACCTTGCCGACCAGCGCCGAAATATCCTGGTTGTTTTCATCGCCGGGTTCCGTTTTGGCGATGGCAATCTGCTCCAGAATGGAGGGCCAGACTTTCACCACGCGGAATTTAGTAATATCGCCGCCAAACTCATGCAGGCGTTTGGCCGCCCACGGGGACATAATCGTACCGAGATAGCGGCGCGGAATACCGTACTCTTTTTCCAGAATCTGCGCGTCTTCCTGCGGATTAAACAGGCATAATGGATGATCGTTGACCGGACTACGCTCGCCGTTGGCGCTTAAAACATAAATTGGCACGCGCTGCATTAGCGATTTCAGCCGTTCAGCGAGCGATGATTTGCCACCCCCCACAGGTCCCAGCAAATAGAGAATTTGCTTCTTCTCTTCCAGCCCTTGCGCCGCATGTTTCAGATAAGAGACAATCTGTTCAATCGCGTCTTCCATGCCGTAAAACTCTTCAAACGCAGGATAGCGAGCAATAACCCGGTTGGAGAAGAGTCGGGAAAGTCGGGGTTCCTGGGCAGTGTCGACCATATTAGGCTCGCCGATAGCCATTAATAGCCGCTCTGCCGCGTTGGCATAAGCACTGCGATCTTGCCGACAAATGGTAAGAAAATCCTGCAGTGTGAACTCTTCGTCCTTGGCAGCTTCGTAACGCTGGCGATAGTGATCGAATATATTCATGATATGCCATCCTTTCGTTTTTTCGCACATGTTAAGAGCCGTTCATATGAATAGTAGAGGCTCCCGGAAGAGGTAGACTGAACGCCGTCTCTGCTAAGGAAAAAAAGCAACTCTCATGCCATTTTATTGGTCAGAAGATCAACGTGTCCGGTGATACACCTTCTTAACATTAAGCGTAGATGGCATTTGCAAAACTTGCCTGTACGCGTCAGTGGATTTCGATGACATATCAATAACTCATCAGGTAGAAAAGGCTGGTGGATATCAGAAAAAGCGTTCCCGGTCACATAACGATCATCAGCCGATCATCTGAAAATAATCGGTGATGGTGATATTAAACGGTTACATTGTGTAAAATAGTTGGGCTTACAGGTATTGGCGGTTACACTTTTGCCGCAGAACATTTGAATAAGGAATTATGGATTGTGACCAAACTTAAACTTCTGGCTCTTGGCGTGTTTATTGCAACATCCGCCAGCGTCGCGCACGCTGCCAGAACTGTACGTGGCGCTTTGCCTGTCACGGCGGTTGTCCGAAACATCGAATTTGCATGGACGGCGGCGAACGGCAAAATTATCTCTGTAAAGGATATCTGGAGTTCTTTCAACATGTGACGCCCTATATGAATGTGATGCGTCAATTATTACTGAATCAGCGACCCGCCGCGCATATTACCCGCATCGTCGACATGATTGCGGATGACGTTCGTCAGTGACAAGAAAATCGCCCCCTTGCGCGGTATGATGCCGGACATTACCGTAGGGTCTAAGAGTCCTGTATTGTTTTACCGTCGAGTGACATTGAAAAGGAAATGAAATCAGTGAAAAACGTAACGTTTTGCGGGCAGGTGACGCTTCCTGCCATCGGACAGGGAACATGGTATATGGGCGAGCGCGCGGATCAACGTCAGCGCGAGGTTTCGGCGTTGCGCGCGGGGCTGGATTTGGGGTTACGCCTTATTGATACAGCGGAAATGTATGCCGACGGCGGGGCGGAAAAGGTCGTGGGCGAGGCGTTAGCAGGGCGACGCGATGAGGCGTTTCTGGTGTCAAAAGTGTACCCGTGGAACGCTGGCGGCCAGAAGATAGTTGCCGCCTGTGAGGAAAGCCTGCGTCGTCTGAAAACAGATTATCTCGATCTCTATCTATTGCACTGGGCCGGAAGCTTTTCATTCGAAGAGACCGTTGAAGGTATGGAGCGGCTAATCGCGCAGGGGAAAATTCGCCGTTGGGGAGTCTCTAATCTTGATTATGACGATATGCAGGCGCTGTGGCGCATCCCTGGGGGACAGCAATGCGCGACAAATCAGGTGCTTTATCATCTGGCGTCACGCGGTATTGAGTATGATTTATTGCCGTGGTGTCAACAACAGCGAATGCCAGTGATGGCCTACAGCCCGCTGGCGCAGGCTGGCCGATTACGTAGCGGTTTACTGAATCATCCGGTGGTGAATGAAATTGCGCAAGCGCATAACGCTACGGCGGCGCAAATCTTACTGACGTGGGTGATTGCGCATCCGGGCGTGATGGCGATCCCGAAAACCGGAAGTACAGAACACGTGAAGCAAAATGCGGCGGCGCTTGAGATTACCTTGTCAGCAAACGAACTTGCCTTACTGGACAACGCCTGGCCTGCGCCAAAAGGGAAAACCGCGTTGGATATGGTGTGACGCCGGATAAAATGTGTAAGCGCCGCCATCCGGCAGGTCATGCCTGATGGCGGCTGACGCCTTTCAGATCCTATAGCAACGCCGTTATCCATTCACTTTTAGCGTTTAGCGACGCAGATAGTCTGCGCCAGACGAGAGGGCTTTTCTTCTGTGGCTTGTTGCGGCGCAGTAGCGTAAACCGTTTCAACGCAGACAAACGTTTTATAGCCGTCATCCGGCATGTCGCCCATGCTAACGGACAACGCCGGGCCAGGGTTCCAGCCTACGACGTTAAGGTGATGGTGGTGGACCACATCAATCGTGCGGTTTAATGTCGCATCGTGGATCACGCTACATGCTTCAGGATTGAGGTAAACGCGATCGGTACGGTCCGGAAAGGTTTGTATACCGTCGGTCAGGACACCTTCTTTAGCGTCGTTAACTTTATCAATAAACCGATCGCCGAGTCCGCTGACCTTAACGTTGGCGATGTCGCCAACGTTAAAATAGCTGTGGAGCGCGGATGTGGTTGCAAACTCGCCATGCGCTTCCAGTTCAATTTCACAGGTTTTGCCCACTTTAAAACGTGCCAGCAGCGTGAAATCGTGCGGCCAGTATTTCCGGGTGGCCTCACTGCTTTGCAGCTCAAATGTCAGCATTACGCCATTATCATCTTCATTATGCGCTTTTAGCGCCCACGGTAGATTACGCGCAAAGCCGTGTGACGGCAGACCCTGTTGAGCCGCAGGTCCAAACCAGGGCCAGCAGATCGGTACACCGCCGCGTAGCGCCACGCCGGTTTTGAAAGGCGTATTATTACTGAGCCACAATACCTCTTCCTCGCCAATGGGTTTCCAGGAGAGAAGGTGCGCGCCCTGTAATGCAAAAGAGGCTTTAACCTGCGGATGGTCAACGACGATCAGATCCAGGTCATCAAGCTGACGACGGGAAAGGACAGGGGTAAGCTGTTCGATAACCGGGAGGGCAAAAATTTTATTAATCATTACGCAATCCTCTTAACCCTAAATAATTCGAGTTGCATGACAAGGCGCTTGTGCCTTGACCAGTGCTTGCGCTGGCCCGTAGAGGCGAGGCCGCAGGCCGAGTAACGCGGCAAGTGACGACAAATTCATCGGGAACGAATTTGAACAACCGTAGGTAACCTTCGGCCAGGGACATGGACATCCCTGATTCATCCCGATAAGTTCGACTTCCGTCAGTGATTCGGGTGAGAAAGCATAGCCAACACACCTGCAACTTGAAGTATGACGGGTATATCTTTAAGCAAAAAAAAAGAGCGACCTGAGTCGCTCTTACCAATGACTGTGTCATCTCAACTTATTTGGAGATGTGAGCAATCAGGTCCAGTACTTTGTTAGAGTAACCGGTTTCGTTGTCGTACCAGGAGACCAGTTTCACGAAGTTGTCGTTCAGCGCGATGCCTGCTTTAGCATCGAACACGGAGGTGCATACTTCGCCGTTGAAATCGGTAGATACAACGTCGTCTTCGGTGTAACCCAGAACGCCTTTCATTTCGCCTTCGGCAGCAGCTTTAACAGCAGCTTTGATCTGCTCGTAGGTAGCCGCTTTTTCCAGACGAACAGTCAGGTCAACAACGGATACGTTCGGAGTCGGAACGCGGAACGCCATACCGGTCAGTTTGCCATTCAGTTCAGGCAGTACTTTACCTACCGCTTTAGCAGCGCCAGTAGAGGACGGGATGATGTTCTGAGATGCACCGCGGCCGCCGCGCCAGTCTTTGTGAGACGGGCCGTCAACGGTTTTCTGGGTTGCGGTAGTCGCGTGAACAGTGGTCATCAGACCTTCGATGATGCCGAAGTTGTCGTTGATAACTTTAGCCAGCGGCGCCAGGCAGTTGGTGGTGCAGGAAGCGTTGGAAACGATGTCCTGGCCTTCGTATTTGTCAAAGTTAGCGCCTTTAACAAACATTGGGGTGTTGTCTTTAGACGGGCCCGTCAGAACCACTTTTTTCGCGCCAGCGGTGATGTGTTTACGCGCGGTTTCGTCAGTCAGGAAGATACCGGTAGCTTCAGCCACTACGTCAACACCAACTTCGTCCCATTTCAGGTTAGCCGGATCGCGTTCAGCGGTAACACGGATTTTTTTACTGTTAACGATCAGATGACCGTCTTTCACTTCAACAGTACCGTCGAAACGGCCGTGAGTGGAGTCATATTTCAGCATGTATGCCATGTACTCTGCGTCTAACAGGTCGTTGATTGCAACGATCTCGATGTCAGAACGTTTCTGAGCAGCACGGAAAACAATGCGACCGATACGGCCAAAACCGTTGATACCTACTTTGATAGTCATATATTCCACCAGCTATTTGTTAGTGAATAAAAGGTTGCCTGTAAAATTACAAAAACCTTACGCAGCGTCAAGCGGAATCGTGTCAATCATTGCGACAAATCAATCCTCTGCACAACCTTTGCGCGGCTGATTCGCCTCACTCTTCCTTTCGGCTTGAAACCACATGGGGGCGCCGCCCCGAATTTTAAAGGGCAACCGAGATAATAATGTGACATCAGTCACGATTCGTGAGCCGCCATTTCGCAATGATCAAGTTTAGAACAAAAGTTGGTACTGAGGTGTTAATGTTTTGTTAGAATCGGTCAGGCAATGTGAGCACGTTTAAAGTGAGATGTGAGCAAATGGCTAACCAACCTTCAGCAGAAGAACTCAAGAAAAAATTGTCCGAAATGCAATTCTACGTGACGCAGGATCGTGGCACAGAACCGCCATTTACCGGACGCCTGCTACATAATAAACGCGATGGGGTTTATCACTGCCTGGTCTGTGATACGCCGCTTTTTCACTCCCACACCAAATACGATTCAGGCTGCGGCTGGCCTAGCTTTTACCAGCCTGTCAGCGAAGAGGCGATTCGTTACATAGACGATTTTTCTCATGGAATGCAGCGTGTCGAAATTCGTTGCGGTAACTGCGATGCGCATCTCGGACACGTTTTCCCGGACGGGCCGCAGCCAACCGGTGAGCGCTATTGCGTTAACTCGGCCTCGCTGGCCTTTTCTGACGAGAAAAACGGCGATCAACTGAAAGGCTGAAAAAACGATTCAGCAAATTATTCCACAGGAGCGGACACATCATGAATCTTGATGAGATCATTAACAGCATGACGCCGGAAGTGTATCAACGTTTATCCACCGCCGTTGAGCTGGGTAAGTGGCCGGATGGCGTGGCGTTGACGCCGGAACAGAAAGAAAACAGCCTGCAACTGGTGATGCTATGGCAGGCGCGGCACAATACCGAAGCGCAACATATGACGATCGATACTCACGGTCAGATGGTGATGAAAAGCAAGCAGCAGCTCAAAGCGGATTTCGGTATTACGTCAAAGCCGATTGCGACATTGAAAATGCAGTAACGGCAGCCGGATAAGAGGTAGCCGCCATCCGGCGGTTTCATTGCCAATGCGTTGTGCTTACCGTGCCTGCTCATTGCTGCCAGGCACAGGCCCGCCATATTTTTACCCATTAACGCTTAATGTACATCGAGTCCGCCAACTGTTTCGCTAACTGATTATTGTCATCGGCGGCCTATTCCCAGAACTTGCGCCAGCCAGCCCGCGCTTTTTAATCTGGTCCGCGTTGATCGCCACCGAGCGCGGATTTTCATAAGGGAGGGCAAACAGCGCTTTCCCCCGGCAGACTTCACTGACAGCAGCAGGCCAGGCGTTTGAGTCATACGGATTGGCGTTGAAATACTGCGTGCCGTAGGCCATGTCGTAAGTCATCAAATTGATAAAGTCGAGCTACGGGGCTATAGCTTTCACGTCCAGCCAGCTTTTCGGACTTTCCGCATTCGCGCCGACGGCGAGGGTGACCCGTTTTTGGGGCCTATTAGCTGACGAAGCGCTTTTAAATGCGACGTTAAACGAATATTCCCAGTCAAGATCGATCCCATCGAGACCATATTTGTCGACAATCTTCTGCGCCGGTTTAATAAACACCGCGCGGGCTTCTTTAACGATCCTCTTCGACATCTAAAACAGAAACACGCCACAGAATGGAGTGACGAAAAAATAACCGCAGCAGATTAGCGTCTTCATCCATGGAAACCTGCGCAGGCGTTCACGCCGTCTTTCGCGATACGGCTTCCATCTTTTTGGTTTTATCGCCGTTTGTTTCGTTGAGTTTGTGATCTTGGTTGGTAAATACAGATCATTATCTGTGTTTTAAAGATTTATCATTGACCTTAAAGATTTTATGGTTAAGTATGATGAGCATTGATGCACACCAAACACAAAGGAAGATGCAATGAAAGCACTGGCGAGATTTGGCAAGGCCTTTGGCGGCTACAAAATGATTGATGTCCCGGAGCCGGTATGCGGTCCGGAAGACGTGATTATCGAAATCAAAGCGGCGGCGATCTGCGGCGCGGATATGAAGCACTATAACGTTGACAGCGGGTCCGACGAATTTAACTCCGTTCGCGGTCATGAATTCGCCGGACGTATCGCGCGGGTGGGCGAAAAAGTGAAAGACTGGAAAGTCGGCCAGCGCGTGGTTTCTGACAACAGCGGACACGTTTGCGGCGTTTGTCCTGCCTGTGAACAAGGCGATTATCTGTGTTGTACAGAAAAAGTGAATCTGGGTCTGGATAACAACACTTGGGGCGGTGGATTTTCCAAATACTGCCTGGTTCCGGGAGAAATCCTGAAAATCCATCGCCATGCCCTGTGGGAGATCCCGGAAGGCGTGGATTACGAGGAAGCCGCAGTACTGGACCCTATCTGCAACGCCTATAAATCTATCGCCCAGCAATCCAAATTTTTACCCGGCCAGGACGTGGTAGTCATCGGCACCGGTCCGTTAGGTCTGTTTTCGGTCCAAATGGCCCGCATTATGGGGGCGGTAAATATCGTGGTGGTTGGCCTGGATGAGGATGTTCCTGTCCGTTTCCCTGTGGCCAAAGAACTCGGCGCGACGGCGTTTGTTAACGGCTCCACGGAAGATGTCGTCGCACGCTGCCAGGAGATTTGCGGCAAAGACAACCTCGGTCTGGTGATCGAATGCTCCGGTGCCAACATTGCGCTTAAACAGGCCATCGACATGCTGCGGCCAAATGGTGAAGTGGTTCGCGTCGGTATGGGATTTAAGCCGCTCGATTTCTCCATTAACGACATTACTTCCTGGAACAAAAGCATCATTGGGCATATGGCCTATGACTCCACATCCTGGCGCAATGCGATTCGCCTGCTTGCCAGCGGCGCTATCAAAGTAAAACCAATGATCACCCATCGTATCGGTCTTTCTCAGTGGCGCGAAGGCTTTGACGCAATGGTCGATAAGACAGCCATTAAAGTGATCATGACCTACGACTTTGATGAATAACCCTTCTGCTAAAGGAACGTTATCGCATGGAACAGATAACAAAACCGCACTGCGGCGCCCGGCTGGATCGCCTGCCGGATTGCCGCTGGCATTCATCAATGTTTGCCGTCGTCGCCTTTGGTCTGCTTGTTTGCTGGAGTAATGCCGTCGGCGGATTAATTCTTGCCCAGCTCAAGGAGTTAGGCTGGACCGATAATTCCACGACAGCCACCTTCTCCGCCATTACCACGGCGGGGATGTTTCTCGGCGCGCTGGTGGGCGGCATTATCGGCGATAAAACCGGACGCAGGAACGCCTTTATTCTTTATGAAGCGATTCACATTGCCTCGATGGTCGTGGGCGCATTTTCACCGAATATGATGTTCCTGATTGCCTGTCGTTTTGTGATGGGCGTGGGATTAGGGGCACTACTGGTCACGCTGTTCGCCGGATTTACCGAGTACATGCCCGGCAGAAACCGGGGAACCTGGTCGAGTCGTGTTTCGTTTATTGGCAACTGGTCATATCCATTGTGTTCCCTGATTGCAATGGGGCTGACGCCGCTAATTAGCGCGGAATGGAACTGGCGCGTGCAGTTACTGATCCCGGCTGTGCTGTCGCTGATTGCTACCGCGCTTGCCTGGCGATACTTCCCTGAATCTCCCCGCTGGCTGGAATCGCGCGGGCGTTATCAGGAAGCCGAAAAGGTTATGCAGGCCATTGAAGCAGGCATCGAACGTCAGACAGGAAAACCGCTGCCGCCGGTTGTTATTGAAAGCAGCGGCAAGCCGCCGCGTTCCGTACCGTATTCAGCGTTGCTCACTGGCGTATTACTGAAACGCGTTATTTTGGGTTCCTGCGTGCTGATTGCCATGAACGTTGTGCAATACACGTTAATTAACTGGCTGCCCACCATCTTTATGACACAGGGCATCAACCTCAAAGATTCGATCGTTTTAAATACCATGAGTATGTTCGGCGCACCGTTTGGCATATTTATCGCTATGCTGGTAATGGATAAAATTCCGCGCAAAACCATGGGTGTCGGTTTATTAATTCTGATTGCCGTGCTGGGATATATTTATTCGCTGCAAACCAGCATGTTGCTCATCACCTTAATTGGCTTTTTCCTGATTACCTTTGTCTATATGTATGTCTGTTATGCCTCGGCGGTCTATGTGCCGGAGATCTGGCCAACAGAAGCGAAACTTCGCGGTTCCGGCCTGGCGAACGCTGTCGGCAGAATCAGCGGTATCGCTGCCCCCTATGCGGTGGCGGTATTACTCAACGGTTATGGCGTGACGGGCGTTTTCGTCCTGCTGGGCGCTGTCTCGATTATCGTCGCCGTCGCAATAGCGACTATCGGAATCGAGACCAAGGGTGTTTCGGTCGAAAGTCTGGGCATTGATAAGGTCACGAGTAAATAAAGGAATAAAAATGAAAAATTCAAAAGCGATATTAAAAACGCCGGGCACCATGAAAATTATCGCAGCGGATATTCCGGTGCCAAAAGATAACGAAGTGCTGATCAAAGTGGAATATGTCGGTATTTGCGGTTCAGATGTTCACGGTTTTGAATCCGGGCCATTCATTCCGCCGAAGGATCCAAATCAGGAAATTGGCCTGGGGCATGAGTGTGCCGGAACGGTCATTGCGGTCGGCAATCGGGTAAGCAAATTTAAGCCAGGCGATCGGGTTAATATCGAGCCGGGCGTGCCGTGCGGCCACTGCCGCTATTGTCTGGAAGGAAAATACAATATTTGTCCGGATGTTGATTTTATGGCGACGCAGCCGAATTATCGCGGGGCCTTAACGCACTATCTGTGCCATCCGGAAAGTTTTACGTACAAGCTTCCGGACAATATGGACACTATGGAAGGTGCGCTGGTGGAACCTGCTGCTGTTGGAATGCACGCGGCAATGCTGGCGGATGTTAAACCGGGTAAGAAAATCGTCATTCTCGGCGCGGGCTGCATTGGTTTAATGACCCTGCAAGCGTGTAAGTGTCTGGGGGCGACCAATATCGCGGTAGTGGATGTGCTGGAAAAACGGCTGGCAATGGCTGAACGACTGGGAGCGACAACCGTTATCAATGGGGCGAAAGAAGATACTGTCGCGCGCTGCCAGCAGTTCACCGACGATATGGGCGCCGATATTGTGTTTGAAACCGCCGGTTCCGCCGTCACAACTCAGCAAGCGCCGTATCTGGTCATGCGCGGCGGGAAGATCATGATTGTTGGCACTGTCGCGGGAGATTCAGCGATTAATTTCCTCAAAATTAACCGTGAAGTCTCCATCCAGACGGTATTCCGCTATGCCAACCGCTATCCGGTGACTATTGATGCCATCTCCTCCGGGCGTTTCGATGTGAAATCAATGGTGACGCATATTTACGATTACAAAGACGTGCAACGTGCATTTGAAGAATCGGTGAATAACAAACGCGACATTATTAAAGGCGTTATTAAAGTTTGCGATTAATAAAAAACGGGAGAAACAGCGATGTTGGCAGATATAAAATATTGGGAAAATGATGCACAAAATAAACATTACGCGATTGCGCACTTTAACGTGTGGAATGCGGAAATGTTGATGGGAGTGATTGATGCGGCGGAAGAGGCAAATTCGCCGGTTATTATCTCCTTTGGTACCGGATTTGTGGGCAATACTTCATTTGAAGACTTCTCTCATATGATGGTTTCCATGGCTAAAAAAGCCTCTGTGCCGGTAATTACCCACTGGGATCATGGACGTAGCATGGACATTATCCATAATGCCTGGACGCACGGCATGAACTCGCTGATGCGTGACGCTTCATCCTTTGACTTTGAAGAAAATATTCGCCTGACCAAAGAAGCCGTTGATTTCTTTCATCCGCTGGGTATTCCGGTAGAGGCGGAGTTAGGGCACGTAGGGAACGAAACGGTGTATGAAGAGGCGTTGGCGGGGTATCACTATACCGACCCGGATCAGGCGGCGGAATTTGTAGCGCGCACCGGTTGTGACTCGCTGGCGGTCGCCATCGGCAACCAGCATGGCGTGTACACCTCTGAACCAAAACTGAATTTTGAGGTCGTGGAACGCGTGCGCCAGGCAGTTTCCGTACCGCTAGTGTTACACGGCGCTTCCGGTATTAGCGACGCGGATATCAAAAAAGCCATTTCGCTGGGCATCTCGAAAATCAATATCCACACCGAACTGTGTCAGGCCGCGATGGTAGCGGTAAAAGAGAATCAGGATCAGCCGTTCCTGCATCTGGAACGCGAAGTACGCAAAGCGGTAAAAGCCCGCGCGCTGGAAAAAATCAAACTGTTCGGTTCAGATGGTAAAGCGGAATGATGATATGGACGAAATCGAAGTTCTTTGCATAGGGGCGGCCATTGTCGACATTCCTTTGCAACCGGTTAGTAAAAATATCTTTGATGTCGATTCGTATCCATTAGAACGAATTGCCATGACCACAGGGGGAGATGCGATTAATGAAGCCACGATTATTTCGCGTCTCGGGCATCGCACTGCGCTAATGAGTCGCGTTGGCGACGATGCGGCAGGATATTTTATTCTCGACCACTGTCGGAAGGAGAATATCGATATTCAGAGCCTGAAGCAGGATGCTGATATTGATACCTCAATTAATGTTGGGCTGGTGACTGATGATGGTGAGCGCACCTTTGTCACTAACCGTAACGGCAGTCTGTGGAAGCTAAATATTAACGATGTCGATTTTGACCGTTTTTCTCAGGTCAGGCTGTTATCACTGGCAAGTATCTTTAACAGCCCGCTGCTGGATGGCAAAGCATTAACGGCTATTTTTACTCAGGCGAAAGCGCATCAACTGGTTATCTGCGCTGACATGATCAAACCGCGGCTGAATGAAACTCTGGACGATATTCGCGAAGCGCTAAGTTTTGTCGATTATCTGTTTCCTAATATTGATGAAGCCAAAAAACTGACCGGGAAAGAGACGCTGGATGATATTGCCGATTGTTTTTTGCAATGTGGCGTAAAAACAGTGGTGATTAAAACTGGCAAGAAAGGCTGCTTTATCAAAAGCGCCGATATAAAAATGGAGGTGCCTGCGGTGGCAGGCATTACCGCCATCGACACTATTGGCGCCGGCGATAATTTTGCATCGGGATTTATCACCGCGCTGCTGGAGGGAAAAACGCTGCGTGAATGCGCACGGTTCGCCAATGCGACGGCCGCGATATCGGTACTCAGCGTGGGCGCCACAACGGGCGTGAAAAACAGAATGCTAGTGGAACAACTCCTGAATGAATACGAAGGGTAATAGCGGCAGATGAAAATGATACCTTTAGGTAATACAGATATAGCGCTTTCCCGTATGGGACTCGGCACCTGGGCTATCGGCGGCGGTCCGGCATGGAATGGCAACCTCGATATGCAGGTCTGCATCGATACTATCGTTGAGGCGCACCGTTGCGGTATTAACCTGATTGATACGGCGCCGGGCTATAACTTTGGCAATAGCGAAGTGATTGTCGGCCAGGCGCTGAAAAAATTACCGCGTAACGAGGTGGTGGTGGAGACCAAATGCGGGATCGTCTGGGAGCGGGAAGGGAGCCTGTTCAATAAAGTCGGCGATCGCCAGCTTTATAAAAATCTTTCTCCGGACTCTATTCGTAAAGAAGTCGATGCCAGTCTCCAGCGACTAGGGATTGATTATATCGATATCTATATGACCCACTGGCAGTCGGTACCGCCGTTTTTTACGCCGATTGCAGAAACCGTTGGCGTGCTCAATGAGCTGAAAGCAGAGGGGAACATCCGTTCTATCGGGGCGGCGAATGTAGATGTCAGCCATATCCGCGAATACCTTAAACATGGCGAGCTGGACATCATACAGGCGAAATACAGCATTCTTGACCGGGCGCTGGAAACGGAGCTGCTGCCTCTATGCCGCGAGCACGGCATCGTGGTACAGGTTTATTCGCCACTGGAGCAGGGATTGTTAACCGGCACCATTACCCGTGACTATGTTCCCGGCGGGGCGCGAGCGAATAAACTCTGGTTCCAGCGTGAGAATATGTTGCGGGTTATTGATATGCTGGAGCAGTGGCAGCCATTGTGCGACAAATACCATTGCGCCGTCCCGACGCTGGCGCTGGCGTGGATATTGCGACAAAGCGAACTGATTTCGATACTGAGCGGCGCCACGTCGCCGGAGCAGGTACGAGAGAATATCGCTGCGCTGTCCATCACCTTAACGGATGACGATGCGTTATTGATGAGACAAATGGCGGAAGCGCTGGACAATCCATAAGCAATACATTACACCTCTTTTTTGGCGAAATGCAGATAAAATCTGTTATTCAAACGGCTTATTTTGAAAGTAAACATAGTCTGTGAGATACTCAACGTTTATCATGACGTCGAAAACAGAGGTGTAATCGTGGCGGCGAAAGACAGGATTCAGGCGATCAAACAAATGGTCGCTAATGATAAAAAAGTAACAGTCTCTAACTTGAGTTCAATTTTTCAGGTAACCGAAGAGACAATTCGACGCGATCTGGAAAAACTCGAAGATGAAGGCTTTTTGACTCGAACTTATGGCGGTGCGGTATTAAATTCGGCGGTGCTGGCTGACAATATCCATTTTTATAAGCGTGCAAAATCGTTCTATGAAGAGAAGCAAATTATAGCCCGTAATACGCTTCCGTTTATTAAAAACAAAACAACGATGGCCGCCGACTCCAGCAGTACGGTAATGGAATTGCTAAAACTGCTGAAAGACCGAAACGATCTTACTTTGTTAACTAATTCAGCGGAAGCTTTCCATGAACTGGCGCAATCGGACATTAATCTTGTTTCTACGGGCGGTGAGTTAAATAAAAATACGCTATCGCTGCAGGGGCGTATCACTAAAGAAATAATCAGCCGTTATCATGTTGATATTATGGTAATGAGTTGTAAAGGGCTGGATATGGCGAGCGGGGCGCTTGATTCTAACGAGGCGGAAGCTGAAATCAAAAAAACGATGATTCGCCAGGCCACAGAGGTGGCGTTATTGGTGGACCATTCAAAATTTGATCGCAAAGCGTTCGTGCGGTTGGTCGATTTTAGTCATATCCATTACCTGATAACGAATAAAACGCCAGGTGATGAATGGATCGCATTTTGCGATAAAAATAATATCCAGCTTGTCTATTAATCGATAGATTATCCTTGCCTGGATTGTTTTCGCCTGGACTATGCCAAAAAAAACGGCAGATGATAGCAAGTGCGGCAAATACCCCTTTGCCGCGAGACAATAATTTATTATTTTGCTGCGTTAGAGGCCATCCAGATGGAAGACAATGATCATATCGGCGCCAGACTAGACCGCTTACCTTTATCCCGGTTTCATTTTCGTATTTTTGGAATAATTAGTTTTGGCCTGCTATTAACGGGGTTTTTGAGTTACTCAGGAAATGTGGTTCTGGCCAAATTGATAAACAATGGTTGGTCGAATAATTATCTTAATGCCGCGTTCACATCGGCACTGATGCTTGGCTATTTTATTGGTTCGCTTACCGGCGGTTTTATTGGGGATTACCTGGGGCGTCGAAAAGCGTTTCGCATTAATTTGTTGCTTGTGGGCATCTCCGCAACGGCTGCCGCATTTGTTCCCAATATGTACTGGCTGATTTTCTTTCGTTGTCTGATGGGGACAGGCATGGGAGCATTGATTATGGTTGGATATGCTTCTTTTACCGAGTTTATCCCTCCCGTTGTACGAGGAAAATGGTCCGCGCGTCTCTCTTTTGTAGGGAACTGGTCACCGATGCTGTCTGCGGGGATTGGCGTAGTGGTCATTGCGTTTTTAAGCTGGCGGATGATGTTTCTTCTTGGTGGGATAGGGATGCTGCTGGCGTGGTCTCTTTCGGGGAAGTACTTTATCGAATCGCCCAGGTGGTTAGCAGGTAAAGGGCGGCAACGCGAGGCTGAACAGCAGCTTCTCATGATTGAATCGCAAATAGAAAAAGAAAAAAGTATTGTTTTGCCGCCGCATCAGGAAAGCAATAAATCCACGGAATCGCGCTTTGAAAACGGTACATTCTGGCTCTTATTCAAAGGACAAATGTTGCGGCGCACGTTAGTGGCGATCACTGTATTGATTGCGATGAACATTTCGCTTTATACCATTACGGTATGGATCCCGACAATTTTTGTTAATTCAGGAATTGATGTTACAAAATCCATTTTCATGACCGCCATCATTATGATTGGCGCGCCGGTGGGCATATTTATCGCCGCGCTCATTATTGATCATTTCCCCAGACGGTTATTTGGTTCGCTGTTGCTTATCGTTATTGCGGTAGTAGGATATTTTTACTCAATACAGACTGAGGAATGGGCCATTCTGGTTTATGGACTAGTTATGATTTCCTTTCTGTATATGTACGTCTGCTTTGCCTCGGCGGTTTACGTTCCCGAATTATGGCCTACGCACCTTAGACTACGTGGATCGGGTTTTGTGAATGCGGTAGGACGGATCGTCGCTGTCTTTACCCCCTACGGCGTGGCAGTTTTACTGACCCGGTATGGATCTGTCACCGTTTTTGTTGTGCTGGGTATGCTGCTGGCGGCGTGCGCGCTGATATTATTTTGTTTTGGCATTGAAACGAGAAGAGTTTCGTTAGAAGCGCTCTCCAGCCTGCGTTGAGCTTTGCCTGGTAGCGGCGCTGACGTGACGTATCCGGCCCAAAGATCTATGCAATGGTCTCACCGTTGCGTGATGTATTGACCGGATACGATACCTGCTCCGCTACCTGGCGACAGCCTGGCCCTGCGTCTCTTCCCAGTCTGCCAGCGTATACAGCGTCGCGCCTGCCGCCGCCATCTCCATAAACGCGTGTGCGCTATCCTGCGGGTGAATATTCACGCCGCGACAGCCATCGGTGATAACGTTAACGGCATAGCCCAACTCTAGCGCATCCAGCACCGTAAATTTTACGCAGTAATCGGTCGCCAACCCCATCACGATAAGCTCGGTAACGTCATGCTCGCGAAGCCAGGTATCAAGGGTAGTTTTCTGCCGATGTTCGTTGTCAAAAAACGCGCTGTAGCTATCAATCAGCGGGTTTTCACCCTTATAGATGCAGGCGTCAATCGCATGTTGGTTAAGCAGGGGATGTAACGCCGCGCCGTCGGTATGTTGAACGCAGTGATCCGGCCAGAGCGTTTGCGGCAGCCCGTCCAGCTTTCCCTGACTATAGGGTTCCGCCTGATGCTGGCTGGCGAAGCTGCCATGCTGCGCGGGATGCCAGTCCTGACTGGCCAGCACCGGAATCTGCCGGGGCTGGCACCAGTCAATAAGAGCGTTGGCGATGTCGATGGTGCTGTCGCCTTCCGCTACAGCCAGCGCGCCGCCGGCGCAAAAGTCATTTTGCAAGTCGACCAGTAATAAGGCCCGGTTTGTCATTATCTTCTCCTTGTCGTCGGGATTTTTTAATCATCCGGCGTCAATTCACCACGCAAGTTTTGCGCCATCGCGCTACGAATCGCCTGAGTGTCCAGCCCCTGGCTTAACAAATAATGCAGTTTGGTTAAGGTGGCTTCGACGGTCATATCGGCACCGCCAATCACGCCAGCGTGCGCCAGCGCATTACCGGTAGCGTACCCGCCCATATTGACTCGCCCTGACATGCATTGCGTCAGGTTAACCACCACGATGCCGCGCGAACTGGCCTCTTTCAGCTCCTGTAAAAACGCTTTATTTTGCGGCGCGTTGCCTACGCCATAAGAGCGCAGAATCAGCGCTTTTACCGGCTGACGCAGAAAGTTACGTACTACCTCGGCGGAAATCCCCGGATAAATCGTTACTACGCCTATCGGCTGCGGCGTAATAGGGTGAACGATTAATTCACCAGAACCGTAGGGCGCGGGAGGCGTATTTAAACGGCGAATGTGAATTCCTGCTTCCAGCAAGGGCGGCAGATTGGGAGAGGCAAAAGCGTCAAACCCATCCGCATGGGCTTTGGTCGTGCGATTACCGCGGAACAGACGATTATTAAAAAACAGCGTTACTTCATTAATAGGGTAGTTGGCGGCGACATAAAGCGCATTCAGCAAATTAATTTGCCCGTCGGAGCGCAGCTCAGCCAGCGGAATTTGTGACCCTGTCACAATAACCGGTTTACCCAGATTTTCCAGCATGAAAGAGAGCGCCGATGCGGTAAACGCCATCGTGTCGGTGCCGTGCAGAATAACAAAACCGTCATACTCATCGTAGTGCGCTTTGATATCTGCAGCGATATGCTGCCAGTCTTCCGGCGTCATATCTGATGAATCCATCAGCGGGGCATATTCATGGATGGTAAAATCCGGCATCTCCGGGCGGTGGAATTCCGGCATCAGCGCCAGCTGGCGCTGAAGGTGCCCGGACACCGGGATATACCCTTTATCTGAGCGCTGCATACCGATAGTACCGCCGGTATAGGCAACGTAAATTGATTTCTTTTGCATGATAATGTTCAGTCGTGTCGCGAAGGACGTATTAATGATTATCGGATGGCGGCTATGAGCAGACGCCGCCATCCGGTATGGCTATTGATGAAGCATTAGCGAACGTTCGCGCAAGTCAAACAGAACGCATAACGGTTTTGCGGATCGTTAAATGCCGCCAGTTTATCCCCCTCGGCCTTCACCGTGTTGGCGGCGGAAACGAGCGGCGCCGGGAGCATCGCCTGAATGGTCTCCGGCAGCATGGCGCGTACTGATCCGGTCATACTGTCCATGACCATATCAAGGACCGTCGGTTCGTCCTGATAGTAATCAAGATGCCACTGTTTCAGTTTCGCCAGCTCCGCCGCTTTGGCGACGGCGTCGTCAAAGTCGCCGAGACTGTCCACCAGACCATTGGCTTTCGCGTCTTCTCCGGTCCAGACATGGCCTTGTGCGATTTTATCAATCTGCTCCGGCGTACGCTTACGCGCGTCTGCCACCAGCGTGATAAAGCGTTTGTAGCCGTACTCAATACTGAGTTGCATCATCTGCTGCACTTCCGGTGACAGCGCTTTGGTCATCGAAATATCCGCCAGCGGCGAGGTGGAAACGCCGTCGCTGTGTACGCCAATCGACGACAGGCTGTTTTCTACCGTATTGATGACGCCGAAGATGCCAATTGAACCCGTCAGCGTGCTGGGGCTGGCCACGATATAGTTTGCCGGCGTAGAGATCCAGTAACCGCCGGAGGCCGCCATACCGCCCATTGAGACCACCACCGGTTTGCCAGCCGCTCTTGCTGCCGCCAGTTCGGCGCGGATAACTTCGGAGGCGTTGACGCTACCGCCTGGGCTATTGACGCGCAGCACAATCGCTTTCACTTTAGGATCAAGGCGTGCGTCGCGGATCTGCGATGCCGTAGTGTCGCCGCCGACATTCCCTGGCGTTTCTTCGCCATCCATAATCGCGCCATTGGCGAAAATAACCGCAATAGTACCGCCGGTATCCGCAGGCGTTTTCAGCGAATAATCGTAATAGCTGATCGCGCGATAGTTATTTTCGGTTTTGCTCCAGCCAAACTGCTTCGTCAGCGCTTTTTCAACATCTGCGCTGGAGGCGAGGGCGTCCACCAGTTTATGGTCGAGCGCATATTTGGCGGTGTCGCCGCCCACGCTGGTTAACCCGTCGATAATAGCCTGCGCGCCGGGGAAGAGTTGTTGCGGCGAAATCTGGCGATTGGCGGAAACGGTATGCAGGTAGTTCTGCCACAGTTCGCCTATCCAGCGGCTGTCGGCCTCGCGGGCGGCGGGCGACATATCGTCGCGGATAAACGGCTCGACGGCGGATTTATAGGTGCCGACCCGGAAAACGTGGGTAGAGACTTTCAGTTTATCCAGCAGCGTTTTGTAGTACAGGCCATTCGTAGCGAAGCCGTGAAGATCTACCTGACCCTGTGGGGAAAGCCAAATTTTATTAGCGAAACTGGCGAGATAATACTGACCTTGGCTGTAGTTTTCACCCACGGCGAAAACCGGTTTGCCGCTGTCGCGGAATTCGCGCAGCGCTTTACCGATATAGCGCATTGATGGCTGATCGGCGCCGGTGAAGTTTTTCAGATCCAGAACGATACCCGTGATGTTACGGTCATCTTTCGCCTGACGAATAGCGTTGACGATGTCAAACAGGGAGTTTTCCTGCAGACGGTCGGAGCTGGCGCCAAATAACTGGCGACCCAGCGCGCCCAGACGATGATTGGTGGACGGTTTATCCACAATGACGCCGGAAATATCCAGCAGCAGAGCGCCGCGCGCGGTTTGCTCACTGTTGTTGCCGTTACCGATCTGCATCCAGATCCCAACGCCCACCAGGACCAGAAAAATAAAGAACAGGTTGAGTACCATTTCACGGACGAAGTTCAACACTCGCCACGTCCATTTAAAAAATCCGGCAATAAATCGCCACAGGGTTCGCATGTATTCTCCCTATCTGAGTAACAACGCTTATACCTTGGTGAGGATAAAGCATTAAGATGTGGCTATCGTAATGACCCATCAGGCAGTTGTCAGCAGGAATCACTGCCTGAGCTGTAACAAAATCCGCTCCCGTGTTAATTTTGTGAATAAATATCATTGCTGGAGTTAATCAAATGGATGCACTAGAACTGCTGGTCAACCGTCGTAGCGCCTCTCGTCTCGCAGAACCGGCGCCTGTCGGAGAGCAATTACAGAACATTCTGCGGGCGGGAATGCGTGTTCCCGATCATAAATCTCTACAGCCGTGGCGTTTTTTTGTGATTGAAGGAGAGGGGCGCGACCGCTTCAGCGCCGTGCTTGAACAAGGCGCTGTCGCTGCCGGGGGCGATGAGAAAGCGATCGAAAAAGCGCGTAATGCGCCGTTTCGCGCACCGCTGATCATTACCGTGGTGGCGAAATGCGAAGAAAACCATAAGGTTCCGGTGTGGGAACAGGAGATGTCTGCCGGATGCGCGGTGATGGCGATGCAAATGGCGGCGATTGCGCAAGGGTTTAATGGTATCTGGCGTAGCGGCGCATTAACGGAGAGCGCTATCGTGCGGGAAGCCTTTGAGTGCCGCCCGCAGGATAAAATTGTTGGTTTTCTCTATCTCGGCACGCCGCAGCTCAAAGCGTCAACGACGATCAGTACCCCCGACCCCACGCCGTTTGTGCGTTATTTCTGACGCTGAGGGATAAAACTGTCTGGATTCTGAGCAAAGGCGCGGTAATTCAGACAGTGATACTTACCACATCAGGGAATGAGCGCTACCATAGCGCGAATGCAATGACAGGAGATGTCCATGAGCGAGCAAGCCATTCGTTTAACGCAATACAGCCACGGCGCTGGTTGCGGTTGTAAAATTTCCCCTAAAGTGCTGGAGACTATCCTGCATAGCGAGCAGGCGAAGTTCGTCGACCCGAATCTGCTGGTGGGTAATGAAACCCGCGATGATGCGGCGGTTTACGATCTGGGTAATGGCACCAGTATCATCAGCACCACCGACTTCTTTATGCCGATAGTCGACAACCCGTTTGATTTTGGCCGCATTGCGGCAACAAACGCCATCAGCGATATTTTTGCGATGGGCGGCAAACCGATTATGGCGATCGCGATCCTTGGCTGGCCGATTAACACCCTGTCGCCCGATATTGCGCGTGAAGTGACCGAGGGGGGGCGCTTTGCCTGCCGTCAGGCCGGTATCGCGCTGGCGGGCGGACACTCTATTGACGCCCCGGAGCCGATCTTTGGTCTCGCGGTCACAGGCGTAGTGCCGACCGAACGGGTGAAGAAAAACAGTACCGCGCAGGCGGGATGCAAACTCTTTCTGACCAAACCGTTGGGGATTGGCGTGTTGACCACCGCCGAGAAAAAATCGCTGCTTAAACCTGAACATCAGGGGCTGGCGACGGAAGTCATGTGTCGGATGAACGTTGCTGGCGCGGCGTTTGCCAATATCGACGGCGTAAAAGCTATGACTGACGTTACCGGTTTTGGCCTGCTGGGGCACCTGAGCGAGATGTGCCAGGGCGCAGGCGTGCAGGCGCTGCTTTGCTATCAGGACATCCCTAAACTGCCGGGCGTGGAAGAGTATATTGCTCTGGGCGCCGTACCGGGCGGCACAGAGCGCAACTTCGCCAGCTATGGTCATCTGATGGGCGACATGTCGCGTGAAGTTCGTAGCCTGCTGTGCGATCCGCAAACGTCAGGCGGTCTGTTGTTGGCGGTAACGCCGGACGCCGAAGACGATGTTAAAGCCACCGCGGCGGAATTTGGTATCGATCTGACCGCGATTGGCGAACTGGTCGAGGCCCGCGGCGGTCGCGCTATGGTTGAGATTCGTTAACCTGATGCGGTTGTTTATTGCCGAAAAACCGAGTCTGGGGCGCGCCATTGCGGATGTGCTGCCAAAACCGCACCGTAAAGGCGATGGTTTTATTGAGTGCGGAAACGGGCAGGTCGTCACCTGGTGTATTGGTCATTTGCTGGAACAGGCGCAGCCGGATGCGTATGACAGCCGTTATGCGCGCTGGAATCTGGCTGACCTGCCTATCGTGCCGGAAAAATGGCAGCTTCAGCCTCGTCCTTCCGTCACCAAACAGCTCAATGTGATTAAGCGCTTTTTGCGTCAAGCCGGTGAAATTATTCACGCCGGCGACCCGGATCGCGAAGGGCAGCTTCTGGTTGATGAAGTGCTGGATTATCTCCAGCTTCCTGCCGAAAAGCGCCAGCAGGTGCGGCGTTGTCTGATAAACGACCTTAACCCGCAGGCGGTCGAGCGTGCTATCGACAGGCTGCGAGCGAACAGCGACTTCGTGCCGCTGTGCGTATCCGCGCTGGCGCGAGCGCGAGCGGACTGGCTGTATGGCATTAATATGACCCGCGCTTACACGATCCTGGGCCGGAATGCCGGCTATCAGGGCGTGTTATCCGTGGGACGCGTGCAGACGCCGGTACTGGGGCTGGTGGTGCGGCGAGACGAAGAGATTGAGAACTTCGTCGCCAAAGACTTCTTTGAAGTGAAGGCGCACATCGTTACGCCTGCCGACGAGCGTTTTACCGCTATCTGGCAGCCGAGCGAGGCGTGCGAACCTTATCAGGATGAAGAGGGGCGCTTGCTTCATCGTCCGCTGGCGGAGCATGTAGTGAACCGAATCAACGGTCAGCCCGCGCTGGTAACCAGTTATAATGATAAACGGGAATCAGAATCCGCGCCGCTGCCGTTTTCGCTCTCGACGCTACAGATTGAAGCCGCCAAACGCTTTGGCCTGAGCGCGCAAAACGTGCTTGATATTTGTCAGAAGCTATATGAAACCCACAAACTGATTACCTATCCGCGTTCCGACTGCCGTTATCTGCCGGAAGAACACTTTGCCGGACGGCAGGCGGTCATGAACGCGATTAGCGTCCACGCCCCGGATTTATTGCCGCAGCCTGTGGTTAATCCTGATACGCGCAATCGCTGCTGGGATGACAAAAAAGTGGATGCGCACCACGCGATTATCCCGACGGCGCGCAGTTCTTCTGTCCATCTGACGGAAAACGAAGCGAAAGTGTACACCCTGATTGCGCGTCAGTATCTGATGCAGTTCTGCCCGGACGCGGTGTTTCGTAAATGCGTTATTGAACTGGAAATCGCCAAAGGGAAATTTGTCGCCAAAGCGCGTTTTCTGGCGGAGGCCGGTTGGCGGACGTTACTGGGCAGTAAAGAGCGCGACGAGGAAAACGACGGTACGCCGCTGCCGGTTGTCGCCAAAGGTGATGAGTTGCTGTGTGAAAAGGGGGAAGTGGTCGAGCGCCAAACCCAGCCGCCGCGTCATTTTACTGATGCGACATTGCTTTCCGCGATGACCGGAATTGCCCGCTTCGTGCAGGATAAAGATCTGAAAAAGATCCTGCGCGCGACCGATGGGCTGGGGACGGAAGCCACGCGCGCCGGGATTATCGAGCTGCTGTTCAAACGTAGCTTTCTGACCAAAAAAGGGCGCTACATTCATTCTACCGATGCTGGCAAAGCGTTAATACATTCGCTGCCGGAAATGGCTGCCCGTCCAGATATGACCGCGCACTGGGAATCTGTTTTGACGCAAATCAGCGAAAAGCAGTGCCGTTACCAGGATTTCATGCAACCGCTGGTCGGCACGTTATATCAGCTGATCGAGCAGGCTAAGCGCACGCCGGTGAAGCGCTTCAGAGGGATAGTCGCGCCAGGCGGTGGAGACAAGAAAAAGAGCGCGCCGCGTAAGCGAGCGGGCAAAAAAAGCCCGCCTGCTGAGGAGACAGGCCGTCAGACCGAATAAGCGTAAAGCTATCTGGCCTGACGACGGGATTAAATGACGCCCTGCGCCAGCATGGCGTCGGCGACTTTCACGAAACCGGCGATGTTGGCGCCCTGAACGTAGTTGGTATGCTTATTGTCGCCGCCGTACTCGACACAGGCGTGGTGGATATCCAGCATAATGTGATGCAGACGGGCGTCCACTTTCTCGGCTTTCCAGCTCAACCGCGCGGCGTTCTGCGCCATTTCCAGCCCCGATGTCGCCACGCCGCCCGCGTTGGCGGCTTTACCCGGCGCAAACAGTACGCCCGCTTCAAGGAAGAGATCGGTCGCTTCAATCGTGGTTGGCATATTTGCCCCTTCCGCCACGGCTTTTACGCCATTGGCAATCAGTACGCGCGCGGCGTCAACGTCCAGTTCGTTCTGCGTCGCGCATGGCAGGGCGATATCCACCGGTACGCTCCAGGGCTGCTGGCCTTCCAGATAGGTTAAGCCAAACTCACGGGCGTAGTCAGCGACGCGACCGTCACGGCTGGCTTTAATTTCACACAGACGCGCCAGCTTCTCTGGCGTGAAGCCACTTTCATCGACCACCGTCCCGCTCGAATCCGACGCGGTAACCACGCGCGCGCCAAAGGCCATCGCTTTCTCAATGGCGTATTGCGCTACGTTGCTGGAGCCGGACACGGCGACGCGCATCCCTTCGAAACCGAGACCATGACGTTTAAGCATCGCTTCGGTAAAGTAGACCAGGCCATAGCCCGTCGCCTCCGGGCGAATCAGGCTGCCGCCGAAGGAAAGCCCTTTGCCGGTGAAGACGCAGGAGCTGTTATTGGAAAGCTTGCGCATCATTCCCGCCATAAAGCCCACTTCGCGCCCGCCCACGCCGATATCCCCGGCAGGCACGTCGGTATCCGGCCCTAAATGGCGATACAGTTCAGTCATCAGCGCCTGGCAGAAACGCATCACTTCGCCTTCGCTTTTCCCTTTCGGATCGAAATCGCTGCCGCCTTTACCGCCGCCCATCGGCAACGTGGTGAGGGCATTTTTAAAGGTTTGCTCAAAGCCGAGGAACTTAAGGATGGAAAGGTTTACCGAAGGATGGAAGCGCATACCGCCTTTATAGGGGCCGATAGCAGAGTTGAACTGCACGCGCCAGGCGCGATTTACCTGCACCTGGTTTTTGTCGTCCAGCCACACTACGCGAAACTGGATTACGCGCTCTGGTTCAACCAAACGTTCCAGTAAAGACATGTGGCTGTAACGGGGGTTTTGTTCAAGAAACGGCCACAGGGTGGTCATGACTTCACGGACGGCTTGCGCGAACTCGGTTTGATGCGGGTCGCGCTTTTGTACATGCTTGAGGAACGATTCCAGAGAACATGTCTGATCCATAGATATAAAAACCTCTTATATATTAATGTGGTTGTATTTGCGTTTTATCAGAATATGTATTTGCAGTTTTCGACTATACCATCAGCAATGTGACGGTAAGCAAGAAAAAAATGACGCTGCTAAGTAAATTCATAACGGGGCGAGGGTCATAACTAAAAGCGATGACAAAAGAGGATTAAAGTTTTCACGGCGGCTTACCGTTATACTGAGAATATACCTGGAAAAATAAGGAAATCCTGTGCGCCGAAGCCTCGTGGTCGCCGTGATGGCGATAATGCCAATGGTCGGGCTGGCAAACCAAAACAGTCGTCCTGATATTCAGGTGAATGTCCCGCCGGAAGTTTTCAGCACGCGCGGTCAGTCATCCCAGCCATGCATTCAGTGCTGCGTTTACCAGGATCAGAATTACTCCGAAGGCGCGGTAATAAAAGTGGAAGGCGTCTTGCTCCAGTGCCAGCGTGACGAAAAAACCATCAGCACGAATCCGTTAGTCTGGCGTCGCGTAAAGCCATAAACGCCTGCAATAGCGGAATATCCGCCGGGGCGAGGGGGTATTCCAGCGCCTCTTCCGGCGTACACCAGGCTAAGGCCTGATGTTCCAACGCACGTATCAGACCGTTAAACGCAGGCACATGCCAGGCGTGCAAATGAATCCGTCGGCCAGATACGTCGCGTTGATGGCTGGCGATATAGACGCCGGGCGTGGCGTCAATCCCTAACTCTTCGCGTAGCTCGCGGATAAGCGCCTGCGGCTGGGTTTCGCCGGGTTCGACTTTACCGCCGGCAAACTCCCAAAAACCAGCTTGATCCGCATGAGCTGGGCGCTGGGCCAGCAGTATTTTGCCGTCGCGTTCAATGATGGCGGCAACAACATCGAGTTTTTTTATCATTGTCGTTAAGGTCGTTATTCCTGCCGGGAAGCGTCGCGCTATCCCGGCCTTACGGTTAATCAGAAAGCGGAATCAAACACGAAACGTCGCCCAGACCGGCGCATGGTCGGAGGGTTTTTCCATACTGCGAATGTCGTAGTCTATACCGGTTTCTGCGCAACGTTCCGCCAGCGGAGCGCTTGCCAGCAAGAGGTCAATGCGCAGTCCGCGATTATCCACGAAACCTTTTGAGCGGTAATCAAACCACGAAAATTTATCCATCGTTTGCGGATTCGCCTGACGGAACGTGTCCACTAATCCCCACTTCAGTAACCGTGACATCCATTCACGCTCCTCCGGCAGGAAGGAGCATTTACCGGTACGCAGCCAGCGTTTGCGGTTTTCTTCGCCGATGCCAATATCCAGATCGGTCGGGCTGATATTCATGTCGCCCATAATTAATACCGGATTATCGCACTTGAGTTCCGTTTCAAGATAGTTTTGCAAGTTCTGATAAAACTGCGCTTTCGCGGGGAACTTCAACGGATGATCCCGGCTTTCCCCCTGCGGGAAATAGCCGTTAATGACGGTGATATTACCCAGCGGCGAGGGGATTTCCGCCATGATAATGCGGCGTTGCGCCTCTTCGCCATCATCCGGGAAACCGCGTCTGACGGAAATGGGCGTGGCTTTTGTTAGCAGCGCGACGCCGTAATGGCCCTTTTGTCCATGATAGAAAACGTTATAGCCCAGCTTCGCGACCTCTTCGAGCGGGAACATTTCGTCGTGGACTTTTGTCTCCTGTAGACCGATCACATCGGGCTGGTGTTTTTCGACAATCGCTTCAAGCTGATGGGGACGGGCGCGCAGGCCGTTGATATTAAAAGAGACAAATTTCATAGTCACTGCCACTTTGCAAGGTGAATCGTGTTGGGATGGTAACAGAAATTTTACCGGGTGACTGCCACTCATCGTCAGATTCGGCTAATGGAAGCGTATGGTGTTTTCTATAGCGCGAAAATGGCACGGTTTGCGTGCAGATGCGCCAGAACGGGGCGGTAATTTCCAGTAAATTTCGTATAAGATCACAATTCCAGAATTATATTTGGCAACTGAATAATATTTCGCTTTTTCCTCTTTTTAGCCACCGATTATGCGGAAATATTCACTTTTCATGCAGTAAAAGTGAATATCGCTACGCTGTAACCCATTGATTTACCGTTTATCACTTCTGTTTATGCAATGTTAACGCTGGCTGGCACGAATGCTGCAATCTACATTTACAGCGCAAACACTCATATTAATTAACATATAAATAACTTTATTTTTACCAAAAGAGGTCGTTATGTCTCTGTCAGTTACGCGCGAAAAATTTGATGAATGGATGGTGCCGGTATATGTTCCCGCGCCTTTTATTCCTGTACGCGGAGAAGGCTCACGCCTGTGGGATCAGCAGGGGAAAGAGTACATTGATTTTGCTGGCGGGATCGCGGTCAACGCATTGGGACATGCGCATCCGGCGCTGCGCGAGGCGTTAAATGAACAGGCGAATCGCTTCTGGCATACCGGGAACGGTTACACCAATGAACCGGCGCTGCGACTGGCGAAAAAACTGATCGACGCGACCTTCGCCGAACGCGTTTTCTTTTGTAATTCAGGCGCTGAAGCAAATGAAGCTGCATTAAAACTGGCGCGCAAATATGCCCACGATCGTGTCGGCAACCATAAAAGCGGCATTGTGGCCTTTAAAAACGCGTTCCATGGCCGCACGCTCTTTACCGTCAGCGCTGGCGGTCAACCCACCTATTCACAGGACTTTGCGCCGCTGCCGCCGGATATTCGTCATGCAGCCTATAACGATCTGAACTCCGCCAGCGCGCTCATTGATGACAATACCTGCGCCGTGATCGTAGAACCGGTGCAGGGCGAGGGCGGCGTGATCCCCGCCACGAAAGCTTTTTTGCAGGGGCTGCGTGAATTGTGCGACCGGCATCAGGCGTTACTGATTTTTGATGAGGTGCAGACGGGCGTCGGACGTACCGGCGAACTGTATGCATATATGCATTATGGTGTTACGCCCGATATCCTGACGACCGCTAAAGCGCTGGGCGGCGGCTTCCCGATCGGCGCGATGCTGACCACGCAAAACTATGCCAGCGTCATGGCGCCAGGCACGCATGGCACCACCTACGGCGGTAATCCGCTGGCGACGGCAGTTGCCGGAAAAGTACTGGATATCATCAATACGCCGGAGATGCAAAACGGCGTCAGACAGCGCCACGATGCGTTTATTGAACGTCTAAATACCCTTAATGTACGTTTTGGCATGTTCAGTGAAATTCGCGGGCTGGGGCTACTGCTTGGCTGTGTGCTACAGACGGAGTTTGCCGGAAAAGCCAAACTCATCGCCCAGGAAGCGGCAAAAGCAGGCGTGATGGTGCTCATTGCCGGTGGCGACGTGGTGCGTTTTGCGCCAGCGTTAAATGTGAGCGACGAGGAGATAGCCACCGGGCTTGATCGTTTTGCCCTGGCGTGCGAACGCCTTCAGACGGGAGGCGCACCATGCGGGTGATTCGTCCTGTCGAACATGCGGATATCGCCGCGCTGATGCAGCTTGCAGGCAAAACGGGCGGCGGCTTAACCTCGCTACCGGCAAATGAAGCGACGCTGGCGGCCCGCATTGAACGCGCGCTAAAAACCTGGTCCGGCGAGCTGCCAAAAGGCGAACAAGGATATGTATTCGTTCTCGAGGATAGTGAAACGGGTGAGGTCGGCGGGATCTGCGCCATTGAGGTCGCGGTCGGCCTTAACGACCCTTGGTATAACTATCGTGTCGGTACGCTGGTTCATGCCTCCAAAGAGCTGAATGTATATAACGCGTTGCCAACATTATTCCTGAGTAATGATCATACCGGCAGCAGTGAGCTTTGCACGCTGTTTCTCGATCCCGAATGGCGTAAAGAGGGTAACGGCTACCTGTTGTCAAAATCGCGCTTTATGTTTATGGCCGCGTTTCGCGATAAATTCAATGAGAAAGTGGTGGCGGAAATGCGCGGTGTCATTGACGAGCACGGTTATTCTCCCTTCTGGCAAAGTCTCGGCAAACGCTTTTTTCTATGGATTTCAGCCGGGCGGATTTTTTATGCGGTACCGGGCAAAAAGCGTTTATCGCCGAGCTGATGCCCAAACATCCTATTTATACCCACTTCTTATCTGAAGAGGCACAGGCCGTGATTGGCGAAGTCCACCCGCAAACTGCGCCAGCCCGCGCGGTGCTGGAAAAGGAAGGCTTTCGCTATCGCCACTATATCGACATCTTCGACGGTGGGCCGACGCTGGAGTGTGATATTGACCGCGTGCGGGCTATTCGTAAAAGCCGACTGGTCGAAGTCGCGGAAGGGCAACCCGCGCCTGGCGACTATCCGGCATGTCTGGTCGCCAATGAAAACTATCACCACTTTCGGGCCGCTCTGGTGCGTGCCGATCCGCAGACTTCACGACTTGTACTGACCGCAGCGCAGTTGGATGCGCTGAAATGTCGCGCGGGCGACCACGTTCGGCTGGTACGCCTTTGCGCTGAGGAGAAAACCGTATGACGCTATGGATAAACGGCGACTGGATAACCGGTCAGGGCGAACGCCGCCGCAAAACGAATCCGGTGAGTGCGGAGATACTTTGGCAGGGGAATGACGCTAATGCGGCACAGGTCGCCGAGGCCTGTCAGGCGGCGCGCGCGGCGTTTCCTCGTTGGGCCAGACAGCCTTTTGCGGCACGACAGGCTATCGTAGAGAAATTTGCCGCCCTGCTGGAGGCGCATAAAGCCGATCTCACGGAGGTCATCGCGCGTGAAACCGGTAAACCGCGCTGGGAGGCGGCAACGGAAGTGACGGCGATGATCAATAAGATTGCCATCTCGATTAAGGCTTACCACGCCAGAACCGGCGCACAAAAAAGCGAACTTGTCGATGGCGCCGCGACGTTGCGCCATCGCCCTCACGGTGTGCTGGCGGTATTCGGCCCTTATAACTTTCCCGGCCATTTACCGAATGGACATATTGTGCCCGCGTTGCTGGCAGGCAATACGCTGATCTTCAAACCTAGCGAGCTAACGCCATGGACCGGGGAAACGGTAATAAAACTCTGGGAGCGGGCGGGGCTACCGGCAGGCGTTCTTAATCTGGTGCAGGGCGGCCGGGAGACCGGACAAGCGCTGAGTTCGCTCGACGATCTCGACGGACTGCTGTTTACCGGCAGCGCCAGTACCGGATATCAGCTTCATCGCCAGCTATCCGGCCAGCCGGAAAAAATACTGGCCCTTGAAATGGGCGGAAACAATCCGCTCATTATTGAGGATGTGGCAAATATAGATGCGGCGGTACATCTGACGCTGCAATCGGCGTTTATTACCGCCGGACAGCGCTGTACCTGCGCGCGACGCCTTCTGGTAAAACAGGGTGCGCAGGGAGATGCATTTCTGGCGCGGCTGGTTGACGTCGCCGGACGTCTGCAGCCCGGCAGATGGGACGACGATCCGCAGCCGTTTATCGGCGGACTGATTTCAGCGCAGGCGGCACAGCATGTGATGGAGGCCTGGCGTCAACGAGAGGCATTAGGCGGTCGCACGCTACTGGCGCCGCGGAAGGTCAAAGAGGGAACCTCTCTGCTGACGCCTGGCATCATTGAGCTGGCGGGCGTCGCGGATGTGCCGGATGAAGAGGTGTTTGGTCCGCTGCTGAACGTCTGGCGTTATGCGCATTTCGATGAGGCGATTCGTCTGGCGAATAATACCCGTTTTGGTCTGTCGTGTGGGCTGGTGTCGACGGATCGCGCGCAGTTCGAACAGCTCTTGCTGGAGGCGCGGGCAGGGATCGTTAACTGGAATAAACCGCTCACCGGGGCAGCGAGTACTGCGCCGTTTGGTGGTGTCGGCGCGTCTGGCAACCATCGACCCAGCGCCTGGTATGCCGCCGATTATTGCGCCTGGCCGATGGCCAGTCTGGAATCTCCCGAACTGACGTTGCCTGCGACATTAAGCCCTGGCCTCGACTTTTCTCGCAGGGAGGCGGTATGACGGCGCATGAAGTTAATTTTGACGGGCTGGTGGGGCTTACGCACCATTATGCCGGGCTATCCTTCGGCAATGAGGCATCGACCCGCCACCGTTTTCAGGTGTCGAATCCTCGTCTGGCGGTAAAGCAGGGGCTGCTAAAGATGAAAGCTCTGGCGGATGCCGGCTTTCCCCAGGCGGTGATCCCGCCGCATGAGCGGCCTTTTATTCCGGCGTTGCGTCAGCTCGGCTTCACGGGTAGCGATGAGCAGATTCTGGATAAGGTTGCGCGTCAGGCGCCACGCTGGCTTTCCAGCGTGAGTTCCGCGTCGCCAATGTGGGTTGCGAATGCGGCGACGGTTTGCCCATCGGCAGACGCGCTGGACGGGAAAGTTCACCTGACGGTGGCGAATTTAAACAATAAATTTCATCGCGCTCTTGAGGCGCCTGTTACCGAAGCGCTGCTACGTGCCATATTTCGCGATGAAAGTCAGTTTTCAGTGCATAGCGCGTTACCGCAGGTCGCATTATTGGGAGATGAAGGCGCGGCGAATCATAACCGTCTTGGCGGCGAGTATGGTTCGGCAGGCGTGCAGCTTTTTGTCTATGGGCGCGAAGAGGAGAATGAAATACGACCCGCTCGTTATCCGGCGCGCCAGAGCCGCGAAGCCAGCGAGGCCGTGGCGCGTCTTAATCAGGTGAATCCGCAACAGGTTATCTTCGCTCAGCAGAACCCGGAGGTCATCGATCAAGGCGTATTCCATAATGATGTCATCGCCGTTTCGAATCGACAGGTATTGTTTTGTCACGAAGCGGCGTTTGCCCGGCAGAAAGTGCTCATTAATCAGTTGCGTACGCGCGTTGACGGTTTTATGGCGATAGAGGTGCCCGCCGGAGAGGTTTCTGTATCAGATGCTGTGGCGACCTACCTGTTTAATAGTCAGTTGTTAAGCCGTGACGACGGCTCAATGCTGTTAGTGTTGCCGCGGGAATGTCAGGATCATGTCGGCGTCTGGCGCTATCTGAATAAGCTGGTGGCGGAGGATAACCCCATCAGCGCGATGCAGGTGTTTGATTTGCGAGAAAGTATGGCTAACGGCGGCGGGCCGGCCTGTCTGCGATTACGCGTGGTGTTAACAGAAGAAGAACGACGGGCGGTGAATCCAGCGGTAATGATGAATGACGCTCTGTTTACGGCCCTTAACGCGTGGGCGGATCGTTATTATCGCGATCGCCTGACCGCCGCCGATCTGGCCGATCCGTTATTATTGCGAGAAGGCCGGGAGGCGCTGGATGTGTTAACGCGTCTGCTGGATTTGGGGTCGGTTTATCCTTTCCAGCAAACGGGGGCGGCTGATGGATAACTTTCTGGCGTTGACGCTAAGCGGCACGACACCACGGGTGAGGCAGAGGAAGAGCGCGGGTTTTCGCTGGCGCTGGTTAGGCCATGGTCTGCTTGAACTCACGCCCGATGCGCCGGTCGACCGCGCGTTAATTCTTTCTGCGGGGATACACGGTAATGAAACCGCGCCGGTCGAGATGCTGGATAAGCTGCTGTCGGCGCTGTATTCAGGCAGCTTGACGTTAACGTGGCGAGTGCTGGTGGTACTCGGCAATCCGCAGGCGCTGGCGGCGGGAATACGCTATTGTCACAGCGATATGAACCGTATGTTTGGCGGGCGTTGGCAGTCCTTTGCCGAAAGCGATGAAACGCGGCGGGCGCGTGAGCTGGAGCTAAGTCTGGATACCTTCTTTTCATCTGGCCAGGCGCGGGTACGCTGGCATCTGGATCTGCATACCGCCATTCGTGGCTCGCATCATTTGCGTTTTGGCGTATTGCCGCAGCGCGACCGCCCGTGGGAGGCGGATTTTCTGGCGTGGCTGGGCGCGGCAGGACTGGAGGCGTTGGTATTTCATCAGGCGCCAGGCGGTACGTTTACGCACTTTAGCTCTGAACATTTCGGCGCGCTTTCCTGTACGCTGGAGTTGGGAAAGGCGTTGCCGTTTGGGCAAAACGATCTGACGCAGTTCAGCGTAACCTCGCAGGCGTTGTCGGCGTTGCTGAGCGGTGTCGAAACGTCAACCTCGTTTTCGCCGCCGCTACGCTATCGGGTGGTGTCGCAAATCACGCGTCACAGCGATAAGTTCGCGCTTTATATGGATGCGCAAACGCTGAATTTTACTGCCTTTGCGAAGGGAACGTTGCTGGCCGAGGAGGGGGATAAGCGTGTGACGGTGACGCATGACGTTGAATATGTTCTCTTTCCTAATCCCTCTGTCGCCTGCGGATTGCGGGTTGGATTAATGCTGGAAAGACTGCCCTGATAAACGTCCCTGTAAGCTCACGTTAGGATTACAGGGATGATTTGGGACACATTTTCATGCTATTACGGATTATTCCTGGAGAATTGCTTTATTAATAAGCGTTGCTGAGTTATAGTTCTGCATAATTTCTGCTATATCATGCTGTTGTATATTTCTCTTTCAACTCTGCGCAATTTATTCTTTTTTTCTTCACAATTGGCGAAAAAGTGTTTTTTATACTTTCATTGTTTTACCGTTGTTATGACTAATTGACGCTAAGACGGTTAAAGTTAATTACGACAACACGGCGCTGTTTTAAATATGCCGTAAAAATAACTGAAAGGAAGGATGGAAATATGCGTAAACTGACTGCTCTATTTGTTGCCTCTACCCTGGCGATGGGTGCTGCGAATCTCGCTCATGCCGCTGAGACTACCACCGCCGCGCCAGCGGATGCGAAGCCAATGATGCAGCATAAAGGTAAATTTGGCCCACATCACGATATGATGTTTAAAAACCTGAACCTGACGGACGCACAGAAGCAACAAATTCGCGACATTATGAAAGCGCAGCGCGAGCAAATGAAACGTCCGCCGCTGGAAGAGCGTCGCGCCATGCATGATATTATCGCCAGCGATACCTTCGATAAAGCCAAAGCCGAAGCGCAAATTACGAAAATGGAAGCGCAGCGCAAGGCCAATATGCTGGCGCATATGGAAACCCAGAATAAAATTTATAACGTTCTGACGCCGGAGCAGAAAAAGCAATATAACGCTAATTTTGAGAAGCGTCTGACAGAACGCCCGGCGCAAGAAGGTAAAATGCCTGCTGCGGCAGAATAACTTTCCGCATAATTTAAGACCGCCGGTCTTGTCGACAACACAATCGTTGAGGTGGACAGGATCGGCGGTTTTCTTTATGACTGGCGACAGTCGGTGTGCAGTTCAATGATCTCATATTGACCTGACATTAACGGTTTACAGAGAATCTTATAGCCGTCCTGATCAAAACCCGCAGGTGTGCGCACCAGGGTGGCGGCCTCATCCAGCGAGGGTACCGCCCCCAGCCATAACCAATTGTTGATAATGTGGAACTGGGTCATTTGTGGGCGGCTCTCTTTTAACGCGATAGCGCCTTTCCAGGGCCAGCAAACCACACGTAACCGTTCCAGCGAGGCCTGCAGACGAAGAAAATGCGCCTGCGGGGTTTCTTGCCCACAGCACGCGCCAGCGCAGCGCTTCAGAGCGAAACGAAAACAGGCGCGCCCACGGCTTACCGGTTCAAGCCCCAGCAGGCCATAACACAATTTTTGTTCATCGGCGAGGTTCTGTAAGCTTTGCAGCGCCGCCCGACGGTTGGCGAAGAGGCCAAACAGGTTTGGCTCATGGGAAAAATCGACGCTGCGGGCGGAAACGACCTCAATCTTTTGTTCGCTCAACTGTAGCGAGCAAAGCTGGCGATTACGACGTAACCGCTTGTTAAACAGCGGCTGTTGTTCTTTGATCAGCCGTGCCTCCAGCAGCAACGCGCCCATTTCCCCAGCGGTGCAGATCCAGCTTATCCGCCGCGCCTGTCGCAGCATAGTGGCCTCGTCAGGCGTTCGCAGATGTGAAAGCACCCGGCTGCGAATATTCACGCTTTTACCGATATAAAGCGGCAGCGTATCGCTTTCGCTATGAAATACATAGACGCCCGGTAAGGCTGGCAATTCGCTGAGGAAAGGACGTAAATGTTCTGGATATTCGTAAATGGCCGCCGCTTCAAACTCAAGGCGGGGGGCTGATTGACGCCGTACCACAGTGATCTCCGTTAACTGGTTATTCATCCAGTATAACAGCGGATGGGTGATTAAAAAAGAGGCTGGGAAGAGAGGAGGCCGGATAGACGAGAGATATCCGGCACAACAGTAGAAGTACGCTTACCTTTTCCAAAAGTCGTCGAATACCGTAATCGGTAAACGGCGCTTATGTTCAGTTTTTACATACCAGCCTTCGATAGTTTTAGCGATGGCGGGGTCCAGCGTTTTGCCTTCCAGGTAATCGTCAATATTGTCATACGTTACGCCCAGCGCGGCTTCATCAGGCAGTGAAGGGCGGTCGTCTTCCAAATCGGCAGTGGGGACTTTTTTATACAGATGCTCAGGACAGCCCAGCGCTGCGAGAAGCTGTTTGCCCTGGCGTTTGTTAAGGCGATGAAGCGGGTTAATATCGGTACCGCCGTCGCCATATTTGGTGAAGAACCCGGTTATCGCTTCCGCCGCATGGTCGGTGCCCACCACGACGCCGTGAGTCATACCGGCGATGCTATATTGCGCTTTCATTCGCTCACGCGCTTTTTCATTGCCGCGAACAAAATCGCTCAGCTCAATTCCCGCTTCGCGCAGCGCCTGTTCGCTGGCGAGGACGGCGCCTTTAATATTGACGGTGAGTACTCTGTCCGGCTGAATAAAAGCAATGGCGTCCTGGCAATCCTGTTCATCGGCCTGCACGCCATAAGGCAGACGAACGGCGATAAACTGCAGCGCATTATCACCGGTCTCTTCCCGCAATTCGGCGATAGCCATCTGGCTGAGTTTCCCGGCCAGCGTCGAATCCTGCCCGCCGCTGATGCCTAACACCAGCGATTTCAAAAAGGGATAGGTTTTCAGGTACGCTTTAAGAAAATCCACGCTGCGGCGAATTTCTTCTTCAGGGTTGATATGCGGTTTCGCGCCAAGCGCCTGGATTATCTCTTGCTGCAGAGTCATTTAACCCCCTTCGACATTAAAAAAATGAATCTTTACCCTGTTAAAGCTAACCCTTCTCCGCTGAAACAACAAGGTTTGGCGGGCTAAGCGGTGTTTAAAACAACATATCGCTGCGTTAGAGAATTTTCCGAAAGACTTTTTGTGGCGAGGCGCGGCTTGAAAAATGTTCTGATGTATTCCAGGCTTACATAACACGCTGATAAACAAGAGGACGGAAAATGAACAAGAACGTAGCAGGAATTTTAAGCGCAGCGGCGGTAATGACTATGCTGGCAGGCTGTACGGCGTATGATCGTACAAAAGACCAATTTGTTGAGCCTGTCGTTAAAGATGTTAAAAAAGGAATGAGCAGGGCGCAAGTTGCGCAGATTGCGGGCAAACCGTCATCTGAAGTGAGTATGATTCATGCGCGCGGTACCTGTCAGACCTACATCCTGGGTCAACGTGATGGTAAAGCGGAAACCTACTTTGTTGCGCTGGATGATACCGGGCACGTGATTAACTCCGGCTACCAGACCTGTGCGGAGTACGACACTGACCCACAGGCGCCGAAGCAGTAACAACTGTACATTGCCTGAACATTCAAGGAAACCGGCCTGCGAGCCGGTTTTTTTGTGCCTGCCATAACCTTATTTATTATCGCGAATTATTTGCCCGAAATGTGAGGGGGGGCATAACGCCAGGTCAATGAGAGACAATTTAGTGGGTCAAGGAAATACCATCCGGCGGTCCGATCCCGTATACTCATTTCAGCCACCTAAAAAAGTAAATCCGGTTACGCAAGTCGCCCAGAGTATGGATGCAGGTTGAGGCTTGCGGCGTATCTGGTTGACAGATAATTGCACATGAGGAAGGTTTTTATGGAAAAGAAACACATTTATCTGTTTTGTTCTGCGGGCATGTCAACATCGTTACTGGTATCAAAAATGCGCGCTCAGGCTGAAAAATATGAAGTGCCGGTGATTATTGAAGCATTCCCTGAAACCCTGGCCGGTGAAAAAGGCCCGGCAGCGGACGTCGTGTTATTAGGCCCGCAAATTGCTTATATGCTCCCCGAAATTCAGCGTTTATTACCCGGTAAACCGGTAGAAGTCATTGATTCAATGTTGTACGGCAAGGTAGATGGCTTAGGCGTGCTTAAAGCTGCGGTAGCGGCAATTAAAAAAGCCGCCGCGAATTAATTATTTTTTAATTTTTCCCGTCAAAGAGTTATTTCATACACTAACCGCAATATTTTATTGCGGTATTTAAGGGTATTTTTCTATGAGTAACGTTATTGCTTCACTTGAAAAGGTACTCCTTCCTTTTGCTGTAAAAATAGGAAAGCAGCCACACGTTAATGCAATCAAGAACGGCTTTATTCGTTTAATGCCATTAACCCTTGCGGGGGCGATGTTTGTATTAATTAATAACGTTTTCCTGAGCTTTGGGGAGGGGTCGTTTTTTTATTCCATGGGCATTCGGCTTGATGCCTCAACCATTGAAACACTTAATGGATTGAAAGGCATCGGCGGGAACGTCTATAACGGCACATTGGGCATTATGTCGCTCATGGCGCCATTTTTTATCGGCATGGCGCTGGCGGAAGAGCGCAAGGTTGATGCGCTGGCCGCCGGATTGCTTTCCGTGGCGGCATTTATGACCGTAACGCCGTATAGTGTCGGCGAGGCCTATGCCGTAGGCGCTAACTGGCTGGGCGGCGCGAATATTATCTCCGGTATTATTATTGGCCTGGTGGTCGCGGAGATGTTTACATTTGTTGTCCGGCGTAACTGGGTGATTAAGCTACCGGACAGCGTACCGGCTTCGGTGTCTCGTTCATTCTCAGCATTAATTCCCGGCTTTATTATTCTCTCTATTATGGGGATTATTGCCTGGGCGCTGTCTAATTACGGTTCTAACTTCCATCAGATTATTATGGACACTATCTCTACGCCGCTGGCATCGCTGGGTAGCGTGGTAGGGTGGGCATATGTCATTTTTGTACCGCTGCTGTGGTTCTTTGGTATTCATGGTTCGCTGGCGCTGACCGCGCTGGATAGCGGCATCATGACGCCCTGGGCGCTGGAAAACATCTCTATTTACCAGCAGTATGGCTCCGTCGATGCGGCACTGGAAGCCGGTAAAACGTTCCATATCTGGGCGAAACCGATGCTGGATTCTTATATCTTCCTCGGTGGTAGCGGCGCAACGCTGGGTCTGATCATCGCTATCTTCCTGGCATCCCGTCGCGCGGACTATCGCTAGGTGGCAAAACTGGCGCTGCCGTCAGGTATCTTCCAGATTAACGAACCCATCCTGTTTGGCCTGCCGATTATTATGAACCCGGTGATGTTTATCCCCTTCATTCTGGTTCAGCCGATTCTGGCGGCGATTACGCTGGTGGCTTACTATTTGGGTATTATTCCGCCGATTACCAATATTGCGCCGTGGACCATGCCAACCGGGTTGGGAGCGTTCTTTAACACCAACGGCAGTGTCGCCGCGTTGCTGGTTGCGCTATTTAACCTGGCGGTCGCTACCCTGATTTATCTCCCCTTCGTGGTGGTGGCTAACAAAGCGCAGAACGCCATCGAGCAGGAAGAAAGCGAAGAAGATATCGCTAACGCACTGAAATTCTAAACTCCGCGCCGGCATGGGATGCCATGCCGGGCTGAATCAGAGGAAAGACTATGTTTGATCTTGAAAATGTTGTAGATAACCAGACAGCGGCTGAGGAACTCGAAGAAGTCGTTATGGGGCTTATCATCAATTCTGGTCAGGCGCGCAGCCTGGCATATGGCGCGCTCAGAAAAGCGAAAGAAGGCGATTTTGAGGCGGCGAAAGCGATGATGGACCAGTCGCGCATAGCGCTCAATGAAGCGCATCTTGTGCAGACAAAACTCATCGAAGGCGATCAGGGCGAAGGCAAAATGAAAGTCAGTCTGGTCCTGGTTCACGCTCAGGATCATTTGATGACCTCAATGCTGGCTCGTGAACTGATCGCCGAGTTGATTGAGCTCCATGAGAAACTGAAATAACAGGGGGCGGATGATGCAGCTACAGGTTAACGCAACGGAAATCAAAACGGTTTATGAGCAGCAGCTCTTCAATGGCAAAAATTTCCATGTGTTTATCTATAACAAGACGGAAAGCGTCACCGGGCTGCATCAGCACGACTACTATGAATTTACCCTGGTATTAACCGGACGTTATTACCAGGAGATCAACGGGAAGCGTGTGCTGCTGGAACGTGGAGATTTTGTTTTTATCCCGGTGGGGTCGAATCACCAAAGTTTCTATGAGTTTGGCGCAACGCGTATTCTGAACGTAGGAATTAGTAAACGTTTTTTTGAACAGCATTATCTTCCGTTACTGCCGTTTTGTTTTGTGGCATCGCAGGTATACAGGGCGAATAGCACCTTCCTTACCTATATTGAAACGGTGATTGCGTCGTTGAATTTTCGCGGCAATGGGCTCGACGAATTTATCGAAGTGGTGACATTTTATATTATAAACCGCTTACGTCATTACCGCGAAGAGCAGGTTTATGATGATATTCCACAATGGCTGAAAGCAACCGTGGAGATAATGCATGATAAAACGCAGTTTGGCGAACATGCGCTGGAAAATATGGTGCGCCTGTCGGCAAAATCCCAGGAGTATCTGACGCGCGCCACCCGACGTTATTACAGCAAAACGCCGATGCAAATCATTAATGAGATTCGCATTAATTTTGCCAAGAAACAGTTGGAAATGACCAACTATTCAGTTACGGATATTGCTTATGAAGCCGGGTATAGCAGTCCAAGTCTGTTTATTAAAACGTTTAAGAAGATGACCTCATTCACGCCGAATAGTTATCGGAAGCGATTGACGGAAATTAATGAGTAACGGTTTACATTGCTCGATTAATTACATTTCACGCTTGCCCCAATAGCGCGGGGAACGTCACGCTATTTCTTACGAGCGGGCATAGCGTAATACATATCAGTGACATACACTGAAGGGAGATATTATGAGCCAGAAATTAAAAGTCGTCACTATTGGTGGCGGGAGCAGCTACACCCCTGAATTACTTGAAGGCTTTATTAAACGCTACCATGAATTACCTGTCACTGAATTATGGCTGGTTGACGTTGAAGACGGGAAAGAGAAGCTGGGCATTATTTATGATCTCTGCCAGCGAATGATTGATAAAGCAGGCGTTCCGCTAAAATTGTATAAAACGCTGGATCGCCGGGAAGCGCTGAAAGACGCTAATTTTGTTACTACCCAGCTACGCGTTGGTCAACTCAAAGCCCGTGAACTGGACGAGCGTATCCCGCTTAGTCACGGCTATCTGGGGCAAGAAACCAACGGTGCTGGCGGTTTATTTAAAGGGTTGCGTACCATTCCGGTTATTTTTGACATCATTAAAGATGTTGAAGAATTATGTCCGAATGCGTGGGTCATTAACTTTACTAATCCGGCAGGGATGGTGACGGAAGCGGTTTATCGTCATACCAACTTTAAAAAGTTCATTGGCGTATGTAATATTCCTGTCGGCATGAAAATGTTTATTCATGACGTGCTGGCGCTGAATGAGACTGACGATCTTTCCATTGACCTGTTTGGTCTAAACCATATGGTCTTTATTAAAGATGTGCTGGTGAATGGCACCTCACGGTTCGCAGAATTACTGGATGGCGTGGCGTCCGGTCAGTTGAAAGCGTCAACCGTAAAAAATATCTTTGATCTGCCGTTTAGTGAAGGATTGATTCGCTCGCTGAACATGCTGCCGTGCTCTTATTTGTTGTATTACTTCAAGCAAAAAGAGATGTTGGCGATTGAAATGGGCGAATATTACAAAGGCGGCGCGCGCGCTCAGGTCGTACAAAAAGTGGAGAAACAACTCTTCGACTTGTACAAAAATCCTGAGCTAAACGTGAAGCCGAAAGAGCTTGAGCAACGCGGCGGCGCTTATTATTCCGATGCCGCTTGTGAAGTCATTAACGCTATTTATAATGACAAGCAGACTGAGCATTACGTTAATATTCCACATCATGGGCATGTCGAGAATATCCCGGCGGACTGGGCGGTGGAAATGACCTGCATTCTGGGACGCAATGGCGCGACGCCGCACCCGCGTATCACCCGTTTTGACGAAAAAGTGCTGGGGCTTATCCACACTATTAAAGGATTTGAGGTCGCGGCCAGCAATGCGGCGCTGAGCGGAAACTTTAATGATGTGCTGCTGGCGCTTAACCTGAGTCCGCTGGTGCATTCCGACCGCGACGCAGATGTCCTGGCGCGTGAACTCATTCTGGCGCATGAAAAATGGCTGCCTAATTTTGCCGCTTGCATCGAAGCGCTTAAAGGTAAGCACCACTGACAGAGGTAGGCTATGGAACGCGTGTTGATTGTGAATGCCGATGATTTTGGCCTGAGTAAAGGGCAAAATTACGGCATTGTTGAAGCATATCGCAACGGCGTTGTGACCTCCACGACGGCGCTGGTCAATGGCGAGGCTATTGACCATGCGGCGCAGCTTAGCCGCGAGCTGCCTGCGCTTGGGGTGGGAATGCATTTTGTTTTGACGTTAGGCAAACCGGTGTCAGAGATGCCGGGCCTGACGCGAGACGGCCTGTTGGGGAAATGGATCTGGCAAATGGCGGAGGAGGATACGCTTCCGCTGGATGAAATTGCGCATGAACTGGCGTGTCAGTATCAGCGTTTCATCGACGTATTTGGCCGCGAGCCAACGCATCTCGACAGTCACCATCATGTGCATATGTTCCCGCAAATTTTCCCCATCGTCGCCCGCTTTGCGGCGCAGCGCGGGATTGCGTTACGTATTGACCGCCAGACGGTGTTGAACGCAGACGATCTGCCGTCGGATTTGCGCAGCACTCAAGGATTTAGTAGTGAATTTTACGGCGAGGAGATCACCGAAGCGTGCTTTTTACGCATTCTGGATGCCTCTGCGCATCGAGGAGAGGCCTCTCTGGAGGTGATGTGTCATCCGGCGTTTGTGGACAACATTATTCGCCAGAGCGCCTATTGTTACCCCCGCTTAACTGAACTGGAGGTATTGACGTCTGCGTCACTCAAGGCAGCGATTGCGGAACGTGGATATCGTCCTGGCAGTTTTCTTGATATTTAGCTCCTGAGTTTGCGGCGCAAGAATGCGCCGCATTTTTTGCTGTTTATGCAGGAATCGCGTTAATTTTCCCCGCACGCGACCAGACACGATGTGCCGCCATCAGCGTCAGCAGAGTGTCCATAAAGTGGTGGTCAACGTTATCGGCCTCAACAAGTCCTTCTTCCCCCTGGCTATCAATGTTTAAAAGCGCCTTAAACCGTCGGGCGTCGCCTGCCAGTGCGATGGGCTTCAGATGTTTGTAGGCTTCCAGAAGGTAGTAACGAGCATCGCCGCAACTCTCGATATCGGCAATATTGCCGCACGGTACTATTACCGCATCGACCGTTAGCGACGGCGCGCCGGCAAAGGTTGCCGCAATAGTTAATGTTGAACCGTCATCAGCCGTTACTTCACCCATCCGTGAATAGAGCAGTTTTACGTGGACGCCTTTGGCTTTTAAAGCCTGCAAAATGGTCAACAGTTCGGCGGCGTTAACCTTGTCGTTCAGCAGAATAGCGACCACTCGGCCTTTAACATCGCCGTCCGGCACCGCATACAGGCTGAGCGCCGGATCTTTTTTCAGACCGTTGACATCAGGAGGCGGGGCAATTTGCGTTTGCTCATGGGTGAGTGAAAAACCGAGATTATGCGCGACGCCCTGAGCCAGCGTGACATCAATATGCGCTAACTGATCGACCACCCGCTCCCGAATATACGCGCGGGCGACTTTACCCAGCTCAAAGCTGAACGCGTCAATAATATGCTGCTGTTCTATCGGCGTCTGACTGAGCCAGAACAGGCGAGGATGCGAGTAATATTCACCGAAAGAGGGGCTGCGTTCGCGGATTTTATTGCCATCCACGCGTTCCTGGTATGATTCGAAGCCGCCGCGTTTTGGCGCTGGCGGCGTTTCGCGTGGCCAGTTGTCATTAATGGAGTTTGGTTCATAGTTCGCCGGATTGGTGTCGATATCCATCCGGTGCATACCGTCACGCTGGAAGTTATGGTAGGGGCAGGTAGGGCGGTTAATCGGAATTTCGTGGAAGTTTGGCCCGCCCAGACGACTGATTTGCGTGTCGGTATAAGAGAACAGACGCCCCTGTAACAGCGGATCGTTGGTAAAATCAATGCCGGGAACAATATGCCCTGGATGAAATGCCGCCTGTTCGTTTTCAGCGAAAAAGTTATCCGGATTACGGTTTAACACCATTTTGCCGACGCGTTGTACTGGCACCAGCTCTTCCGGAATCAGTTTGGTCGGATCGAGCAGATCAAAATCGAATTTAAATTCATCCTCTTCGGCAATGAGTTGTAGGCCCAGCTCGTATTCCGGGAAATCGCCCGCTTCGATGGCCTCCCACAGATCCCTGCGGTGAAAATCCGGATCGCGACCGGTCAGTTTTTGTGACTCATCCCACACCAGCGAGGCTTTACCTGCCAACGGTTTCCAGTGGAAACGGACAAAGGTCGCTTTCCCTTGTGCATTGATCAGACGGAAGGTGTGAATGCCGAACCCTTCCATCGTCCGATAACTGCGTGGAATACCGCGATCCGACATTGCCCACATGACGTTGTGCAGCGTCTCAGGCTGTAAGGAAACATAGTCCCAGAAGGTGTCGTGCGCGCTCTGCCCTTGCGGAATAGCCCAATGTGGTTCGGGCTTAACGGCGTGCACAAAATCCGGAAACTTATGCGCATCCTGGATAAAAAAGATCGGCGTGTTATTACCGACGAGATCGAAAATTCCCTCTTCGGTATAAAATTTGGTCGCAAAACCGCGGATATCACGTACGGTATCAGCAGACCCCGCGCCGCCCTGTACTGTCGAAAAGCGAACAAAGACCGGGGTAATTTTCTGTGGATCGCACAGAAACGCGGCTTTCGTGATGTCGCTCAGGTCTTTATATGGCTGGAAATAGCCGTGCGCTGCAGATCCGCGGGCGTGAACGATCCTCTCCGGGATACGCTCATGGTCAAAGTGGGTAATTTTCTCGCGCAGGATAAAATCTTCCAACAGCGTAGGGCCACGGCTGCCGGCGCGAAGAGAATTTTGATCGTCGGCGATGCGCACGCCCTGATTGGTGGTCAGCGCATAATTTTCGCTGCCTTTACGAAAGGCGTCGAGGGCAGTGAGCTTATCATTCGCGGTCTCGGGCGCTTTTAAGCTGCCGGGGGCCGTCGGTTGCGCGCCCGGCGGCGTCGGTTCTGGCGTGGGGCGATGTGAACCGTCTGACGGCGCCAGGGAGTCCAGGCCGGGCTGTGATTCACGGGTATCATGCACGGGGGACTGATGGGGGGATTTCTCATTATGCGACATTGAACTCGTCTCCTGCTTTCATCACTGAAATGGGCGTGGTAGTAGTCAAAATCACTCTAACTATAGAACATTTCAGCAATTATGCCGGGGGAGAGCGGAACGGCAGACAAGGCTCAATAGGGAAATCGCACGCGCGGAACAGGACGTCGGGGGCGAAGATCGGCTAAAATAGTGTTTTTCTGATTTTTAGCCTTAGAGCCTATCCCAGTAGGCGTTATTGGCGCAGCCAGTTTGGACACGGACAGCGCGCAAAAACCGGAGCGTACACGTAGTACGTGAGGATTTTGAGCACTGCCCGGGACCAAAATGGCAAGTAAAATAGCCCTAATGGGATAGGCTCTTAGCCTCTTTTAGTGAAGCATTAATGATGAAACCTCTTCGCCAGCAAAATCGCCAGATTATTAGCTATATTCCGCGTGTTGAACCCGCGCCGCCGGAACATGCGATAAAAATGGATACGTTTCGCGACGTCTGGATACTGCGCGGTAAATATGTTGCCTTTGTTCTGACGGGGGAGTCATTTCAACGGTCGCCCGCCTTTAGCGTGCCAGAATCGGCGCAACGTTGGGCGAATCAGGTTCGCCAGGAAAACGAAATCGCTGACTAAGAAAAAAACAAAACGCCGGTACTGGAGACCGGCGTTTTTAGTGACAGACATTTTGAGTTGCCGATCGTCGTGTCTCAGACGATGTGAACTCCCGATAATGTATTATCGATGCGCCAGTTCAGCGTCTTCTTCGCTATCGAGAATGGTTTTATCGGTCTGCTTCAGCCACTGGCTGGTCAGCGTACCCGCGGTCATTGAGCCACTCACGTTCAGTGCGGTACGGCCCATATCAATCAACGGTTCGACGGAGATTAACAGCGCGACCAGCGTGACCGGTAAGCCCATGGCAGGCAGCACAATCAGCGCGGCGAAGGTCGCGCCGCCGCCAACGCCGGCAACACCCGCCGAACTTACAGTAACGATACCCACCAGCGTGGCTATCCATACGGGGTCTAAGGGGTTGATGCCGACCGTCGGCGCAACCATTACCGCCAACATCGCAGGATAAAGACCGGCACAACCGTTTTGGCCGATGGTCGCGCCAAAAGAGGCAGCAAAGCTGGCGATGGACTCCGGCACGCCCAGGCGGCGGGTTTGCGCTTCGACATTAAGTGGAATGGAGGCGGCGCTGGAGCGGCTGGTAAAGGCAAATGTCAGCACCGGCCACACCTTGCGGAAATATTTCAGCGGGCTAATCCCGTTCACGCCCAATAGTATGCCGTGAACCACAAACATTATCGCCAGACCAAGATATGACGCTACCACGAAGCTTCCAAGCTTAATGATGTCCTGCAAATTAGAGCCGGCAACCACTTTCGTCATCAGCGCCAGTACGCCGTAAGGCGTAAGTTGCATCACCAGACGCACCAGCTTCATCACCCAGCTTTGCAGGGTATCGATAGCAACAAGCACACGCTCGCCTTTTGGCGCATCATCTTTCAGCAGTTTAAGCGCGGCCACGCCCAGGAATGCGGCGAAAATCACCACGCTGATAATAGACGTAGGATTTGCGCCAGTCAGATCCGCAAACGGATTTTTCGGTACAAAAGACAGCACCAGTTGCGGCACGCTGAGATCGGCCACTTTGCCGACATAGCTCGTCTCAATGGCATTCAGACGCGCGGTTTCCGCGCCGCCCTGAACCAGACCTTCCGCCGTCAGTCCGAACAGATTGGTGACCAGCACGCCCACCAGCGCTGCGATAAGGGTAGTAAACAGCAGCGTGCCGATAGTCAGAAAACTGATTTTCCCCAATTGAGAGGCGTTATGCAGTCGTGCCACGGCGCTTAAAATAGAGGCGAATACCAGCGGCATCACAATCATTTGTAGCAATTGCACATAGCCGTTGCCGACAATATTGAACCACTGAATGGAGTCTTTTAACACCTGACTGTCAGCGCCATAAATGGTGTGCAGGGCCAGACCAAAGACCACGCCCATCACAAGGCCGACAAGCACTTTTTTAGCCAGACTCCACTGTTTATGACGGGCCTGCGCCAGTACAAACAGCAGAATGACGAACACCGCAATGTTCGCAATTAATGGAAAATTCATCCCCGTTCTCCTGATTTTTTTATTATGAAGCGCTGTGTTTTAGCGATTCTGTTCGCGCAAGATTAGCAGAACTGTGAGCTGGCTCTTATATTCAAATGGAATGGTTTATACCAAAAATGATTTTGGCGTTGATTTACTAATCAATCTGGTGATTTATAAAACGATTGAACTGCATTTGCAGGATAGTAATCATCTGCGAAGACCAGCGTATGACGTTGTTTTCCGGCATGGACTGTGGCATCCACACCGCCCAGGCAAACAACGCCATGCATAAAAATCGCTCCAGTTGATTGCCTTTGCGCGGCGCCAGAATAGGCAGGCGGAAACGCCAGCGGCACGGCCACAGTAAGGGAACGCCTGCGGGGGTGAGCATATCCGCGACGATATGGCTTAAATAGCCAAGTACCATGCCTTGCAGCGCATCCGCCGGGATAATCCACGTATCCGGTACCTTGAGATAAAAGGTCGCCAGTAGGGCAAAGACCGCCAGCAGACTATGGGTAAACCCCCGGTGACCGAACGCGCGGGCGATCGGTTTCGATACCCATTTCAGGCGCTGACCAAGAAAAGATTTGGGGTGGTCGATATCCGGCAGCAGACAGGTCAAAATAGCCGAAGGAATAATATGCCACCAGTCGCCGTGCGCAAGGACGGGCGTTAACTCGGCATTCTTGGCGAAAACCGCGCTGGCTATAGAAAAAAGAAGATGTCCTTCCGCCGTCATGATAAAACCCATTAAACTGTCAATTCATACAGTATAGGGTTTTTATACAGTAGGCGGAAGTGGTGACGTTGTAACTCTTTGTCTCTGTCAAAGCCGCTTGCCGTCTGGCTCAGCGGCTAATTGCCCGTTGACTTTGTTTCGGAAACATCTTAACCGAGTAGATGCGCCGCCGTCAGCTCTGTCAGTGAGTTAAGTTTGACATTCGCCAGCGCAAAGCGCGGATCAGGCTGGTTTTCTTCTGCTGGCACCACAATGGCGCGCATTCGCGCCGCCTTTGCCGCGATTAGACCATTCACCGAATCCTCCAGCGCCACGCAGGTTAATGGATCAACGCCTAATTTGGCCGCACAATCCAGATAGACCTGCGGGTGCGGTTTGCTGTAGGGCAATTTTTCCGCAGAGGCCAGCGCGTCAAAACTGTCGCGCAGTTCAAACATGGTGAGCACTTTTTCCAGCATATGCAGCGGCGATGCCGAGGCAAGCCCCACTAATAGCCCCTGCGCTTTACACAGCGCCACAGCTTCGCGCACACCCGGCAAAAGAGGGCGCGTCTCTTCGATAAGCGTAATCGCGCGGGCAATAACACGGTTTGTCACTTCCTGGCGATCGGGGCCGTTCCACGGTTGCTGCGCAAACCAGAGATCGACAACCATATCAATGCGTAGCCCAAGCGTGTCTGGCAGTTCATGGCGCCGAGTAATATCTACGCCTAAACTTGCCATCACGTCCAGTTCAGCGCGATCCCAGAGCGGTTCGGAATCGATCAGTAGTCCATCCATATCGAAAATTGCAGCAAGAATTTGACGTGGGGTTGACATCACAACCTCTCCTGTTGAGATTAAAAAATAACGAATTAAGCGTTCATTATGACCATGTTCTTAGTATATCGCCCTAAAAGATCAGGCGAAAACGGGAATCAACAGGTAGACTTAGGCCAAAACGACGCGTCTTTATCAAGGGGAACTCATGACGTATCAACAAGCTGGACGCATTGCAATCCTAAAAAGAGTTGTTGGGTGGGTTATTTTTATTCCGGCACTGCTTTCCACGCTCATCTCAGTCCTTAAATTTATGTATGAGCACAGTGAAAAGCAGGAGGGGATAAATGCGGTAATGCTGGATTTTACCCACGTAATGATAGACATGATGCGCGTGAATACGCCGTTTCTGAATGTTTTTTGGTACAACTCGCCGACGCCGAATTTTCAGGGAAGCCTGAATATCGGTTTCTGGCTCATTTTTATTCTGATTTTTGTCGGGCTGGCGATGCAGGATTCCGGCGCCAGAATGAGCCGCCAGTCACGTTTTTTGCGTGAAGGCGTGGAAGATCAGTTGATTCTGGAAAAAGCAAAAGGCGCGGAAGGGCTAACGCGTGAGCAGATAGAGTCACGTATCGTGGTGCCGCACCATACCATCTTTTTACAGTTTTTCCCGCTCTATATTTTGCCGGTCATTATTATCGTGCTCGGCTACTTTTTCTTTTCCTTGTTAGGCTTCATGTAAACTGAAAAATGCCGGATAGCCCGTATCCGGCATGGGCTGTACCTATACCGCAAGCAGCCGATCCATCGCTTTTTGCGCAGTAGCCAGGTGCTGACCGCCAAACAGCCTTGCCCGATTAAGCAGGGTGTAGAGCTGGTAAATCGGCTGCCTGTCGAGAAAATCCAGCGGTAGCGGCGAAACGGACTGATAGCCGTCATAAATCTGCGGTGGCTGATCGGTATGCAGCGGCAGCATCGCCAGATCGCATTCTCTGTCGCCCCAATAGCAGGCTGGATCGAAGATATAGGGGCCGTCAGGGCCAAGCGCGCAGTTCGCCGACCATAGATCGCCATGCAAAAGAGAAGGCTGCGGTTGATGCGACGCCAGACGTTGCTGAACATGTTCAACAATGGCGTCAATATTACCAAAGGTAATGCCTTTTTCCGCGGCGAGTTCAAGCTGCCAGCCAATGCGCTGTTCGGCGAAAAAAGTCGACCAACGGCGTTGCCAGGTATTCGGCTGCGGTGTGGTAGAAAGCGCGTTATCAAAATCGAGGCCGAATTGAGGTTGATCGCTCCATTGGTGCAGGCGCGCCAGCTGTTGCCCAAGAATAAACGTATTATGGGCATCCAGCGGGCGGGGCGAGAGGTAGTCCATGACTAAAAAGCTGTAATCCCGATCCGAACCTACCGCCCATACCTTAGGCACAACAACGGTTTTACTGCGGGAGAGCAGCTCCAGCTGATCGGCTTCAGCGGTAAAACCGCGAAGCATTTCTCGTTCATCGCACTTTACGAAAAAATCATGGCCTGCATAACGTAAATGCCATGCGGCATGAACTTCTCCGCCTGGCAGTTCATTACGCAGTTCGATTTCGCCTTCACCGACTTGCTCGCTTAAAAGACGACTGATAGCTTGCCACATATTGTCTCTCCCCACGTTGTCTGCCAGATCATAAGGTTAGCGCAAAAATGCGGTTAAAAAATACGAACTAACGCACATCGCGGACGCGCCGCGGCGGGAATGGCACTTATTGTGCTTTTTTACTCCACGCCTCCCAGGTCGCCACGGTAATGTCGACATCCTTATCTAACGCGCTTTTCGCAAGTCCGGCGACAAGCGCTTTGATTTCATCAGCGCTCTGAGCGCTAACAAAGCCAAACGTATTGGTGCCGAGCTCATGCACATTCCCTTCATCGTCCGTTAATGTCAGCAAAAAACCGCTGCGCGTCAGATGGTTATTGAGTTCGTTAATCTCGGTCAGGGAATCTTCATGGAAGGTTACGGTAATAACATAACGGGTAATATCGCCACTGGCCATCGTTCACCTCGTTGGGAGCAACTGTGTTTTTAACAGCGGTGGATGCGCCGCCCGTTAACCGATTTTCCGGTATCCCCCTCGGCGAGGGGGAAACGATTATTGCGCGGAAAGATAGGCGTATATTTTTTGGGTATCGTCATGAGAACACAGACGCGTACCTTGATTGAGCGTAGCGGCGCTGCCTGCCGCCACACCGAAGCGCACCATCTCTTCCAGCGACGCGTCTTGCGCCAGTTTTAACGTCATCGCGCCTACCATACTGTCGCCTGCGCCGACAGTACTTTGACTTTTCACCGGGGGAGGAACAACCTGGATGCAATTCTCACTATCTATGCCCAGCGCCCCTTGCGGCCCCAGAGAGACCACTACCCGGCGAGCCTTGCCGCTTTGCACTAATTCCTGGGCCGCTTTACGCACATCATCAGGCTGCGTCAGATCGCGATTAACCAACGCGCTCAATTCTTTCAGGTTAGGTTTCACCAGTTCGATATCGCCAAGCGCCAGCGCGGCGGTGAGCGCGTCGCCAGAGCTATCAATAATGCAGCGAATGCCTTGCTTCTGTGCGGCGGAAATCAGTTGCGTGAGTTTCTCGACCTTAACGCCGGGCGGAAGGCTGCCGCTGATAACCAGAATTGCCCCGGATTCAATTTCCAGTACCTGTTCTTCAAGCTGGCGAAATTCGTCATCGTCCAGCGTGGCGCCGGGCATAACAAAACGATACTGTTCGCCGCTGGACTCGACGTGGACGTGCAGGTTCTGACGCGTCCAGTCTTTCGCATCGACGGTAGACACGGGGACATTTTCGTCAGCCAGTAGTGCGACCAGATGTTCGCCGGTAGCGCCGCCAGCCGGGAAAATTGCGGTCGCGGTGCCGCCAAGATGCGCAATGGCGCGAGCGACATTAATACCCCCGCCGCCGGGTTCGAATACCGGCGCGGAGCACCGCAGTTTACCTTCGGGATAAATTTGCGGCGTGATTGTTGCGCTATCGAGAGAGGGCGCAAGCGTCAACGTATAGATACGTACCATCGTTACCTCCTGTTAGGCTGATTTCAGTCTGGCACTTAATCCCCGGAAAGTGAAGGAATTAACAATATGATTTTCCGGATCTTTATTTAAAGAAGTACGATGTAAAGTTATATAAATAAATGAATGCTTCGGGAGGGTTCTTATTCAAAAAATGAAATAGTAATTGATTGCTATGTTATTCGGGGCTTCTTATAATTCGCTACCTTTCCAGGGGCGTTTGTCATTGATCCCTATGAAAGTTTCCGGGACCGTCGTGGTCTCTTTTTTAGTTGTACGGACTCTATATAAATGAAGCTTTTGAAGGCAGTACCCGCTGTAGTTATGCTGGCGGGTGGCGTGTTCGCGTCTCTGTATGCCGCCGCCGATGATTCCGTTTTTACTGTCATGGATGATCCCTCCACCGCGAAAAAACCTTTTGAAGGTAATCTGAATGCGGGCTACCTTGCTCAGTCAGGCAATACTAAAAGTTCTTCCTTAACGGCTGACACGGCGATGACCTGGTATGGACAACGTACCGCCTGGTCATTATGGGGCAATGCCAGCAATACCTCCTCTAATGATGAACGCTCTTCAGAAAAATATGCGGTAGGCGCGCGTAACCGTTTTAATATGACGGATTATGATTATACCTTTGGCCAGGCCAGTTGGCTGACAGACCGTTTCAACGGTTATCGTCAGCGCGACGTACTGACCGCCGGTTACGGGCGGCAGTTCCTTAATGGTCCAGTGCACAGCTTCCGTTTTGAATTCGGTCCTGGGGTTCGCTATGACGAACATACGGACGATACCACTGAAACGCAGCCGTTGGGTTATGCTTCCGGCAGCTATGCCTGGCAGTTAACTGACAATGCTAAGTTTACACAGGGGGTGTCAGTATTTGGCGCAGAAGACACCACACTAAATTCGGAAACAGCCCTCAATGTCGCCATTAACGAACATTTTGGTCTAAAGGTGGGGTATAATTTAACGTGGAACTCGCAGCCGCCTGAATCAGCGCCTGAACATACCGATCGCCGCACTACGGTAACGCTGGGCTATAAGATGTAATATTGCGCCGGGTTACATTACGTAACCCGGTTATTCCGTGGTGACGCCTCAGAAGAAGAAGGTGATGTCGCCGTTGATATAAGAATAGTCGTCTCCGGTGCGAAATTCCGACGTGACTTTGTTTAAAGAAAGCGAAAATGCGACGGGAGAATAGCCGATGGTGGCACCGACGCGATATTCATCCACGGTTTTATTAATATCCACCGTTTCCATTTTTGTTTGCAGCGTTTTCCCCTGTAACGTGTAGTTTTTATCAACTTCCCTGCGCTCAACGCCAGCAAATACCTTATAGATCAATCCCTCTTTTTGAGTGTGTATTAACCCTCGGCGGGACAGTAACCCAAACCCATTATCAGAGTTGAAGGTCTTATCATTTCCCAGCGCAACGGTTGCGCCGTACCCCAAATACTGGAAGAGATTGCCGCCGACAGCAGAGACTTCTGGATAGAAGCCCACATTGACGCCCAGAATATCAATAGCTGGCGTAAGGGAGACCATTCCTTTTGCCGTATAACCATAACGGTTTTCAATTTGATCCTGCCAGGCAGGGTATTTTTCTGCGCCTATTATTCGATGCGCCCGATTCTGAACCTCCTGACCGCCTGCGTCAGGACCAATAACGCCAATATCGGTACCTAAACGATAACGTAACCAATTGGTGGCTAATGAATTCCACTCCAGTCCGGTATGAAGAAAGGCGCTGAACGCGCGGTCGCCTTTGACGGCTTCAGGCTTTCTCTTATTGGCACCTGATGGAGAATAAATATCTTGCGCGATATGAAAAGAGAGTTGACTGGCGTCAGTGAGATCGTGGCTGTAGCCTAAAAAGAGCCCGGCAGTATAATCACCCCGGTCTGCAGCCGGGTGCCCATAAAGGGCATTTAAGGATGGTTGAAATATACCTGCATCATCATTCGCCACTGAAATAGCAAGGCTACTGGCATTGGCCATTGTGGTCGTACTGAGTATGGCGGCAATCATCGTTGCGCAATAGCTGTATTTGTTCACTTTTTACCCCTGAATATGAAAGTGAATACTCTTATTTTTACAAAGTAATAAGCACAGCAGCATGATGCGCAGTGCTTATAAACCTTTAAATATAACTAAACTCCTGCCAGCAGCGAGTCATTGAGAGGATACGTTGCCTTAATGTTGAAAAATGGTGTTGAAAAACATGCGTCAGATATTATTGAATATCCATTTTTCATTCGCTATCTGAGTGCGAGAAATTATTGGCTTCACGATTATGCATATAATACGATGTTTTTGGGTATCAATATGAATATCACGTTGTATTCTTTTGAGCTCATTTTCTATGATGGCTTCGATGTTTATCTGTTATTAATTTTTACCGTGATAGTGTTGTCTTTAATGATGAGCGCATCTAACGGCTGGCAGGGTAATATAACCAAATTATTGCTACCTGAATTATTAGGGCAGTTATTATTAAGGAAGAAAAAATGAATAAAACCATTAATTTGCTAAAATTACTGCCCGTAGTATTATTAAGCGCATGTACTACATCGTATCCTCCCCAGGATACAACATCGGCACCCGAGTTACCCCATCGTAACGTACTCGTTCAGCAACCTGATAACTGTAGCGTTGGCTGTCCTCAAGGAGGAAGTCAACAAACAATCTATCGCCATGTCTATACGCTCAATAATAATAGCGCCACGAAATTTGCCAACTGGGTTGCCTATAGCGTGACAAAGACCAGCCAGGCAAGCGGTCGCCCGCGGAACTGGGCGCAGGACCCCGATTTACCGCCCTCGGATACGTTGGCCCCTTCGGCCTATAAAAATGCCCATACGCTATTAAAAGTCGACAGGGGACACCAGGCGCCGTTGGCAGGATTGGGCGGCGTTTCGGACTGGCCGTCGTTAAATTATTTATCGAATATTACGCCGCAGAAATCCGCCCTGAACCAGGGAGCATGGGCTGCACTGGAAAACCGGGTGCGCGAACTTGCTAAACAGGCTGATGTATCTGTAGTGCACGTAGTGACCGGCCCCCTTTTTGAGCGGCATATCGCCACATTGCCAGAAGATGCGACGGTAGAAATTCCCAGCGGGTACTGGAAGGTTTTATTCACCGGAACGGCGCCGTCAAAAAGTGAAGGAAATTACGCTGCGTTTATCATGGATCAGAATACGCCCCGTTCGGCGAATTTTTGCGACTATCAGGTTACCGTGGAGGCTATCGAACATAAAACGAAGCCAGTGCTGACGCTGTGGTCTGCCTTGCCTGAAGCGGTAGCCAGCGAGGTGAAAACGACAAAGGGGAGTCTGGCGCAGAAGTTAGGTTGTCGATGAGAAGCGCTATACGGCGCGTAGAAAGATAATGGAGAAACCCTGTCAAGGGTCTTGATTTGCTATAGAGTGATGCAATCTCCCTTTTTTTAGTGTTACCATCATCATGCCGGACGAAAATAGCGATTTTCGTCTGTGTCGAAGGTTGTGCGCCAATTTAGCAATGGTTGGCTAGATGGATACACAACTCACTGTCAATAAATTCATTTTCTCTTTGTATGTGATCTTGCGTATAAGTACTATCCTTCATTCACATCCATTCACGTTCGTTTAAACCTGTTTCACCAGTTCCGCGTCATTACTGGTAATAGCGGATATATATGTTTCATACCGTTTCATATTGTTCCCTTTCGCGCCGTAAGATGTGTGTACCTAATCTAGCTTAAGCAGGGAGCTGTCATTCATAACACAGAGTTTATTGGTATCAATGGTAGATTATATTACGGTGATAATCTCGGGATGATCCGCATATGAGTAGATGTGGATTAGGGCGGAGTAGCGGCAGGACTAATAATAACCGGCGGCGAGAAATACATAATTGAGGGGCTATTCATAAATCATTATTAGGAAACTCAAGCACTATCATGAATGCATCAAAAGTAATTTACGTTGGTAATGCTGTTCAGCAAACCCAACAGGATTTACTCTCCAAAACTAAATAAAACGGCGGCATTGCCGCCGTATAACTTATTTATCGCTTCTTAGTAAAACGAATCTTATATGCGCTGAAAAAACAAAGGAAGATGCAATGTATACCATAAAGGCAATCATCAAATGCTCAGGGAACAACCATCCCATGCTAACAGGAATCACACTTATTCCAATGCAAAATAGGAACATTATGAAATAATGCGCTGACTTTGTTTCCTGAGTTTTATTGGAGAAATACTTAGCCAGGGCGCCTTTAAATACTCCAGATATAACTAACCAAACTGGTGTAAAAAGCCCGAAATCTGCGTATAGTTCACCATACCCGAAAGCAGGAGCGCCCTGATTTCTGTAGAATGCATCAGGGAAAAATACTTTTGCCAGATACAATGCGCCAAAATCTTCAGGCTTATCAGGCCAAATAGCCCTCGGAATCCTCGAGTAAACCTCGCTCTCCATTAGTAATTTTCCGTACATAAAGTCAAAGTTTGAGGAAGCAACAAGAACAGCATTACGGGTATAATCCGAGTAATTCGCCATATTTTCTATCGGATTCCCATCAGTAAACGTATATGCAAAGAATGCCGTTACAATGACTGCTATAACAGCAAACGATTTCACCAGGAACATAAATTTAATTTTTTTATTTTCAATATATGAAAGGTAAAGGATGAATGCTATAAATATACTAAATATTGGTCCTTTGTTACCATGCAAGAAAATAAGTATACAGTTAAATAAAACTATGGAAATGCAAAATAACTTTGATTTTTTGTATGTAAAGAACGCGCAAATAGAAGCGACAAGAGAAAACATTAATGAAGGATAGAAGTATATACCATACCCTGTTCTGGTTAATTCGTATATTCTTCTTGGGTTAAGTATGTACTCTCTGAACTCCATCAACACTGGAAGGTAAATGATAAAAGCAAGGAAGGTGAATAACAATGAAGTAAACACATACCTTGGTTTATTTTTTGTGTTCGATTTATTGTATATTGATTTTCTTTGTGTGTAAAGATAAGAAATAACAAATGATGCTATGTATGTTATATAGCAAGTATAGAAAAACAAATATTCCACTGTATACTTCCGCACCTCTGAGAGGTATACAAATATACCTTCAAACACGTACAGTGTAGGCACTGTTATTATCAGGTATGGGACCATTACATTTATTATTTTCCCCTCAATTCTTACGGAAAGAGTATAGAGATAAACTATAAATAATAAGCATAATACAATGTATGAAATTATAAGCATATAGAGCCTTTAGAAAAAATGCTTAGTATTAATAATATTGCCATCAGGCAAACAAGGTGTGGTACGGAAAATCTTCTGGCAAGATATTCTGAATCTGGTAGTCTATAATCATTACTCATCACTATCTTCCCGATATCAAACCGTGTTATTGACATATTAACACTCATTAACACTTCTATCTACTGCGCCTCCGATAGCATGAAGCTATCAAGCGTTTGCAGCAAAAACATCAAGCAATGTAAATGCTTTTGATAATTACGCATGATTGTTACTGTGTTTATATACAGTGGCATTCGAAGGTTCATCATGAGTTTCCCGAGTCCTGTAAAAGACTATACAGAGAAAGAGCTATCACTCGACGAGTAATTCATCTCACATCGTGCCGCGACATACTTCAAGCAACACAGACGAATTACAAGTACGGCATCATAAGTGAGACGTTGCTAGTTATAGAAGCTTCATAGCAGCATGTAATGGCTCTTTGCTGGTATGTGCTTTGGAAAGTGGGTTTCGTATTGTGCGTTATTGCATGCTGCCAGGTCCCCATCTGGAGAATATAGATAGCTGTCGTCGTGAAAAGCTATCTGATGTGAATGCCTCATACGGTGGCAGTAAGCCGAGACTCAGAGTGACCATGTACATCATTAACGATACGCGTGCCGGGTAGTGTGTTGGGATTCAGGTTCTGTAGAACAGAAAGATGCAATCTCCCTTTTTTTAGTGTTACCATCGTCATGCCGGACGAAGATAGCGATTTTCGTCTGTGTCGAAGGTTGTGCGCCAATTTAGCAATGGTTGGCTAGATGGATACACAACTCACTGTCAATAAATTCATTTTCTCTTTGTATGTGATCTTGCGTATGGGTCACCACTGCAAATAAGGATATAACATGCCTGTTATTACTCTTCCTGATGGCAGCCAACGCCATTATGACCACCCTGTAAGCCCGATGGATGTTGCTCTGGACATTGGTCCTGGCCTGGCGAAAGCCACCATTGCGGGCCGTGTGAATGGCGAGCTGGTTGATGCTTCCGATCTGATTGAAAATGATGCGACGCTTGCCATCATCACCGCAAAAGATGAAGAGGGTCTGGAGATCATTCGTCACTCTTGCGCGCATCTGTTAGGTCACGCAATCAAGCAACTTTGGCCGCACACGAAAATGGCGATCGGCCCGGTTGTCGACAACGGTTTTTACTATGACGTTGATCTTGACCGCACGCTAACTCAGGAAGATGTCGAAGCGCTCGAAAAGCGGATGCATGAGCTCGCCGAGAAAAATTACGACGTTATCAAGAAAAAGGTGAGCTGGCATGACGCGCGCGAAACCTTCGTGAAGCGCGGCGAGACTTACAAAGTCGCTATTCTTGATGAAAATATCGCCCATGATGATAAGCCAGGCTTGTACCATCATGAAGAATATGTCGACATGTGTCGTGGTCCGCACGTGCCGAATATGCGTTTCTGCCATAACTTTAAACTGATGAAAACTGCCGGCGCATACTGGCGCGGTGACAGCAATAATAAGATGTTGCAGCGTATTTACGGTACGGCATGGGCAGATAAAAAAGCCCTGAACGCTTATCTGCAGCGCCTGGAAGAGGCCGCAAAACGCGACCACCGTAAAATTGGTAAGCAGCTCGACCTGTATCATATGCAGGAAGAAGCGCCGGGCATGGTGTTCTGGCATAACGACGGCTGGACTATCTTCCGCGAGCTGGAGGTCTTTGTTCGTTCTAAACTCAAAGAGTACCAGTATCAAGAAGTTAAAGGCCCGTTCATGATGGACCGTGTGCTGTGGGAAAAAACCGGGCACTGGGACAACTATAAAGATGCGATGTTCACCACATCTTCAGAAAACCGCGAATATTGCATCAAGCCGATGAACTGCCCGGGCCACGTTCAGATCTTTAACCAGGGTCTGAAATCCTATCGTGATTTGCCGCTGCGTATGGCGGAATTCGGTAGCTGCCACCGTAACGAGCCATCAGGCGCGCTGCATGGTCTGATGCGCGTACGCGGCTTTACGCAGGATGATGCGCATATCTTCTGCACCGAAGAGCAGATCCGCGATGAAGTTAACGCTTGTATTCGTATGGTCTACGATATGTACAGCACCTTTGGCTTCGAGAAGATCGTCGTCAAGCTTTCCACTCGTCCTGATAAGCGTATCGGCAGCGATGAGATGTGGGATCGTGCTGAGGCGGATCTGGCGGTTGCGCTGGAAGAAAATAATATCCCGTTTGAGTATCAACTGGGTGAAGGCGCATTCTACGGTCCGAAAATTGAATTTACCTTATATGACTGCCTCGATCGTGCATGGCAGTGCGGTACAGTACAGCTGGACTTCTCCTTACCGTCTCGTTTGAGCGCCTCCTATGTAGGCGAAGACAACGAGCGTAAGGTGCCGGTAATGATTCACCGTGCGATTCTTGGATCGATGGAACGCTTCATCGGTATCCTGACCGAAGAGTTCGCTGGTTTCTTCCCGACATGGCTCGCGCCTGTTCAGGTAGTCGTGATGAATATTACCGATTCGCAGTCTGAATACGTTAACGAATTGACGCAGAAACTACAAAATGCGGGCATTCGTGTAAAAGCAGACTTGAGAAATGAGAAGATTGGCTTTAAAATCCGCGAGCACACTTTACGTCGTGTCCCTTATATGTTGGTCTGTGGTGATAAAGAGGTGGAAGCAGGCAAAGTTGCCGTTCGCACCCGCCGCGGTAAAGACCTGGGCAGTCTGGACGTAAATGACGTGATTGAGAAGCTGCAACAAGAGATTCGCAGCCGCAGTCTTCAACAACTGGAGGAATAAAGTATTAAAGGCGGAAAACGAGTTCAAACGGCGCGTCCGAATCGTATTAATAGCGAAATTCGCGCGCAAGAAGTTCGCTTAACAGGTCTGGAAGGCGAGCAGCTTGGTATTGTGAGTCTGAGAGAAGCTCTGGAAAAAGCTGAAGAAGCCGGAGTAGACTTAGTCGAAATCAGCCCTAACGCCGAGCCGCCGGTTTGTCGTATAATGGATTACGGCAAATTCCTCTATGAAAAGAGTAAGTCTTCTAAGGAACAGAAGAAAAAGCAAAAAGTTATCCAGGTGAAGGAAATTAAATTCCGTCCTGGGACAGATGAAGGCGACTATCAGGTAAAACTCCGCAGCCTGATTCGCTTTCTCGAAGAGGGCGATAAGGCCAAAATCACGCTGCGTTTCCGCGGTCGTGAAATGGCCCACCAGCAAATCGGTATGGAAGTGCTTAATCGCGTGAAAGACGATTTGCAAGAACTGGCAGTGGTCGAATCCTTCCCAACGAAGATCGAAGGCCGTCAGATGATCATGGTGCTTGCTCCTAAGAAGAAACAGTAAGGCCTTCAAGTAACAATTCTGTGAAGCCTTCGGGCTTCACAGGTTTTGTTCGCCTATGTTTCGTTTATTAACAATGCGAAGTGGAAGTTATTAAAATGCCAAAAATTAAGACCGTACGCGGAGCTGCTAAGCGCTTCAAAAAAACCGGTAAAGGTGGTTTTAAGCACAAGCACGCTAACCTGCGTCACATTCTGACCAAAAAAGCGACTAAACGTAAACGTCACCTGCGTCCGAAAGCCATGGTTTCTAAAGGCGATCTGGGCCTGGTTATCGCGTGCCTGCCGTACGCATAAGCCGTTAACGTTTTTAACTTTTTAATTAGAATAGATACAGGAGAGCACATATGGCTCGCGTAAAACGTGGTGTAATTGCACGCGCACGTCACAAGAAAATTTTGAAACAAGCCAAAGGCTACTACGGTGCGCGTTCTCGCGTATACCGCGTTGCCTTCCAGGCAGTTATCAAAGCTGGTCAGTATGCTTACCGTGACCGTCGTCAACGTAAGCGTCAGTTCCGTCAACTGTGGATTGCGCGTATCAACGCAGCAGCACGTCAGAACGGTATTTCTTACAGCAAATTCATCAACGGCCTGAAAAAAGCCTCTGTTGAAATCGACCGTAAGATCCTGGCTGATATCGCCGTATTCGACAAAGTCGCGTTCACCGCGCTGGTTGAAAAAGCGAAAGCAGCTCTGGCATAAGCCAGTGAAAAGAGGGAGCCTGGCTCCCTCTCTTTTATTTACTGTTCAGTGAGTTGACAATTGACCTGTAACCCTTTTCAATAAAGGATATCTGGTTTTACCACATAAGGTAACGCAAGCATGAACGCTGCTATTTTCCGTTTCTTTTTTTACTTTAGCACCTGATTCCAGGAGGCTAGCGCGTGAAAAACGAAACGAAAAACAGCGCAAAAAAGCCTCCTGATGGAGGCTTTTTTTGTATCTGAAATCGAGAGATTACGTCCAATGAACCGGTGTCTTCACCGACACAATGAGGAAAACCATGTCACATCTCGCAGAGCTGGTTGCCAATGCAGCGGCCGCCATTAACCAGGCGTCAGATGTTGCCGCGTTAGACAATGTACGCGTCGAATATTTGGGCAAGAAAGGGCATTTAACCCTTCAGATGACGACCCTACGCGATCTGCCGCCGGAAGAGCGTCCGGCAGCCGGGGCAGTCATTAACGCCGCGAAAGAGCAGGTACAACAGGCGCTTAACGCGCGTAAAGTCGAGCTGGAAAGCGCAGCGCTTAACGCCCGTCTGGCCGCTGAAACCATCGATATCTCCCTGCCGGGGCGCCGTATTGAGAACGGCGGTCTGCATCCGGTCACGCGTACCATTGACCGTATTGAAAGTTTCTTCGGCGAGCTTGGTTTTACCGTGGCGACTGGCCCGGAAATCGAAGATGACTACCATAACTTCGATGCGTTAAACATTCCGGGTCATCACCCGGCCCGCGCCGATCATGATACCTTCTGGTTTGACGCGACCCGTTTGCTGCGGACCCAGACGTCTGGCGTCCAGATCCGGACGATGAAAGCGCAGCAACCGCCGATCCGTATTATTGCGCCGGGCCGTGTATACCGTAATGACTACGACCAGACGCATACTCCGATGTTCCATCAGATGGAAGGTCTGATTGTTGATACCAACATCAGCTTCACCAACCTCAAAGGTACGCTGCACGACTTCCTGCGTAATTTCTTTGAGGAGGATCTGCAGATTCGCTTCCGTCCTTCTTATTTTCCGTTTACCGAACCTTCTGCGGAAGTGGATGTGATGGGTAAAAACGGTAAATGGCTGGAGGTGCTGGGCTGCGGGATGGTGCATCCGAATGTGCTGCGTAATGTCGGTATCGATCCGGAAATCTATTCTGGCTTCGCTTTTGGTATGGGGATGGAACGTCTGACCATGTTGCGTTACGGCGTCACCGACCTGCGTTCATTCTTCGAAAACGATCTGCGTTTCCTTAAACAGTTTAAATAAAGGCAGGATAAAACAATGAAATTCAGCGAACTGTGGTTACGCGAGTGGGTTAACCCGGCAATTGATAGCGATGCGTTGGCTAACCAGATTACGATGGCTGGCCTGGAAGTAGACGGCGTTGAGCCGGTCGCGGGAAGCTTCAATGGCGTTGTGGTTGGGGAAGTGGTTGAGTGCGCCCAGCATCCGAACGCTGACAAATTGCGTGTAACGAAAGTCAACGTCGGCGGAGAACGCCTGTTGGATATCGTCTGCGGCGCGCCAAACTGTCGTCAGGGGTTGAAAGTAGCGGTGGCCACCATTGGCGCTATTCTGCCGGGCGATTTCAAAATTAAAGCGGCGAAACTGCGTGGCGAACCGTCTGAAGGAATGCTGTGCTCCTTCTCCGAACTGGGGATTTCCGACGATCACAGCGGAATTATCGAACTGCCGGCGGATGCGCCGCTGGGTACCGATATCCGTGAATACCTGAAGCTCGACGACAATACCATCGAAATTAGCGTCACGCCGAACCGTGCGGATTGCTTAGGTATCATCGGCGTTGCGCGTGATGTGGCGGTACTGAACAAAGCGCCGCTCCAGGAGCCTGAAATGGTGCCGGTTACGGCAACCATCAGCGATACGCTGCCGATTACGGTAGAGGCCGCTGATGCGTGTCCTCGCTATCTTGGTAGGGTGGTAAAAGGCATCAATGTTAACGCGCCGACGCCGCTGTGGATGAAAGAGAAACTGCGTCGCTGCGGTATTCGCTCCATCGATGCGGTGGTTGACGTCACGAACTATGTGCTGCTCGAACTGGGTCAGCCAATGCATGCTTTCGATAAAGATCGCATTGATGGCGGTATTGTCGTGCGGATGGCAAAAGAGGGTGAAACCGTCGTCCTGCTGGACGGTAGCGAAGCGACGTTAAATGCGGATACGCTGGTGATCGCCGATCACCATAAGGCGCTGGGGATAGCCGGTATTTTTGGTGGCGAACATTCCGGCGTGAACGGCGAAACGCAAAATGTGCTGCTGGAGTGTGCGTACTTTAATCCGCTGTCTATCACCGGTCGCGCTCGTCGCCACGGTCTGCATACCGATGCGTCTCACCGCTACGAGCGCGGGGTGGACCCGGCGCTGCAATATAAAGCGATAGAGCGCGCTACTCGTCTGCTTCTTGATATCTGTGGCGGTGATGCGGGTCCGATAATTGATGTGAGCAACGAAGCAACGTTGCCGAAACGCGCCACCATTACGCTGCGTCGCAGTAAACTGGATCGCCTGATCGGGCATCATATTGCGGATGAGCAGGTCAGTGATATTCTGCGTCGTCTGGGCTGTGAAGTGACCGAAGGGCAGGACGAGTGGAAAGCCGTGGCGCCGACCTGGCGTTTCGATATGGAGATTGAAGAAGATCTGGTGGAAGAGGTGGCCCGCGTTTACGGCTATAACAATATTCCGGACGAGCCAATCCAGGCCGGTTTAATCATGGGAACGCATCGTGAAGCCGATCTGTCGTTGAAGCGGGTTAAAACCATGCTGAACGACAAAGGCTATCAGGAAGTGATTACCTATAGCTTTGTCGATCCTAAAGTACAACAGCTCATCCATCCAGGCGCAGAAGCGCTGCTGCTGCCGAACCCTATCTCCGTTGAGATGTCGGCGATGCGTCTGTCGCTGTGGAGCGGATTGTTGGCGACGGTGGTCTATAACCAAAACCGTCAGCAGAATCGCGTGCGTATTTTTGAAACCGGTTTACGTTTCGTTCCGGATACACAAGCCAATCTGGGTATTCGACAGGATCTGATGCTGGCTGGCGTGATTTGCGGTAACCGCTATGATGAGCACTGGAACCTGGCAAAAGAGACCGTTGATTTCTATGATTTGAAAGGCGATCTGGAAGCAGTATTGGATTTAACCGGCAAACTGGGTGATATCCAGTTTAAGGCGGAGATGAATCCGGCTCTGCATCCGGGACAGTCTGCGGCGATTTATCTGAAAGATGAACGTATTGGTTTTATTGGGGTTGTTCACCCTGAACTGGAACGTAAACTGGATCTGAATGGTCGTACGCTGGTGTTTGAACTGGAATGGAATAAGCTCGCAGACCGTATCGTGCCGCAGGCGCGGGAGATTTCACGCTTCCCGGCTAACCGTCGCGATATTGCGGTTGTTGTTGCAGAAAACGTTCCCGCAGCGGATATTTTATCCGAATGTAAGAAAGTTGGCGTAAATCAGGTAGTTGGCGTAAACTTATTTGACGTGTACCGCGGTAAGGGTGTTGCGGAGGGTTATAAGAGCCTCGCTATCAGCCTGATCCTTCAGGATACCAACCGTACACTCGAAGAAGAGGAGATTGCCGCTACCGTCGCCAAATGTGTAGAGGCATTAAAAGAGCGATTCCAGGCATCATTGAGGGATTGAACCTATGGCGCTTACAAAAGCTGAAATGTCAGAATATCTGTTTGATAAGCTTGGGCTTAGCAAGCGGGATGCCAAAGAACTGGTTGAACTGTTTTTCGAAGAGATCCGTCGTGCTCTGGAAAACGGTGAGCAGGTGAAACTCTCTGGTTTTGGTAACTTCGATCTGCGTGATAAAAATCAACGTCCGGGGCGTAACCCGAAAACGGGTGAAGATATTCCTATTACAGCACGGCGCGTGGTGACCTTCAGACCCGGGCAGAAGTTAAAGAGCCGGGTCGAAAACGCTTCGCCCAAAGAAGAGTAATCAGATCCAGGCATAACATCCATCAGGGTGTATTGCGGCAGATACGCTGCCATCCCGAAAGTAGAGCAGCGGGATGACAGCGTATCTGTCAGCCTGAAAGATGACCCGTATAACTAAAAAGGCCGCATTGCGGCCTTTTTTCTTTCAAGTAAAGGATACCCACCGTAAAATCACGCTACCTCTTTTCAGCTGAATGGATAACATGCTGACTTTTGCCCGCCAACAACAGCGACGAAACGTTCGCTGGCTTCTGAGCCTGTCACTGCTGGTGCTACTGGCTACACTTCTGAGCTTATGCGCAGGCGAACAGTGGATTGCCCCCGGTGACTGGTTAAGCGCCCGGGGGGAACTGTTTGTCTGGCAAATTCGCCTTCCCCGCACGCTTGCGGTATTGCTGGTTGGCGCTGCGCTGGCGCTATCTGGCGCTGTGATGCAGGCGCTGTTTGAAAACCCACTTGCTGAACCGGGTCTGCTCGGCGTTTCGAATGGGGCCGGTGTTGGGCTTATTGCCGCCGTCTTACTGGGGCAGGGGCAACTGCCAGGATGGGCGCTGGGACTGTGCGCTATAGCCGGCGCGCTCATTATTACGTTAATTCTGCTGCGTTTTGCGCGTCGCCATCTTTCTACCAGCCGCTTGTTGTTGGCGGGCGTCGCGCTGGGCATTATCTGTAGCGCGCTGATGACGTGGGCTATCTATTTTTCCACCTCTTTCGATCTGCGGCAATTAATGTACTGGATGATGGGAGGATTCGGCGGCGTTGACTGGCAGCAGAGCTGGCTAATGATTGCGCTCATCCCGGTACTGATCTGGATATGTTGCCAGTCGCAACCGCTGAATATGCTGGCGCTAGGGGAAACCTCGGCGCGGCAGCTTGGCCTGCCGCTGTGGTTCTGGCGCAATTTGTTGGTCATCGCCACCGGCTGGATGGTGGGCGTCAGCGTGGCGATGGCGGGGGCGATTGGTTTTATCGGTCTGGTTATTCCGCACATCCTGAGCTTATGTGGTTTAACCGATCACCGGGTTTTACTTCCCGGCTGCGCGCTGGCCGGGGCTATCGCCCTGCTATTGGCTGATGTGGTCGCCCGACTGGCGCTGGCGTCGGCTGAACTGCCTATCGGGGTGGTCACCGCCACATTGGGGGCACCAGTGTTTATCTGGCTGCTACTCAAATCCGCGCGTTAGCGCATCGGTAAACAACTGCTTTCATCATTCGCAGTCTATGATTAAAGGCTAACGATGAAACCCGCTATTCTACCGACATCAGGGAGACACCATGCAAAACTCGCTTCTTAATACTCACGTTACGACGATTGATGGAGAGGTCACTACACTTGAAAAATACGCCGGAAAAGTGCTGCTCATTGTAAACGTCGCCTCCAGATGTGGCCTGACGCCGCAATATGAACAGTTGGAAAATATCCAGAAGGCGTGGGCAGATCAGGGGTTTGTCGTGTTGGGTTTTCCCTGCAACCAGTTTATGGGGCAGGAGCCAGGCAGCGAAGAGGAGATTAAAACCTATTGTGCCAGCACCTGGGGCGTCACGTTCCCGATGTTCAGTAAAATTGATGTGAATGGCGACGCGCGCCATCCGCTGTATCAAAAACTGATAGCCGCTGCGCCAACGGCAGTCGCGCCGGAGAAGAGCGGCTTTTACGAACGGATGGTAAGCAAAGGGCGTACGCCACTCTATCCGGATGATATTCTGTGGAATTTTGAAAAATTTTTGGTAGGCCGGGATGGTCAGGTGGTACAGCGTTTTTCGCCGGATATGACGCCTGAAGATCCTATTGTGATGGAAAGCATAAAAATCGCGTTGGCAAAATAATGTCTCAATTGATGCAATTAAAGGACGTCGCCGAGAGCACCCGCCTGGGGCCGCTTTCCGGCGAAGTAAGCGCAGGAGAGATCCTTCATCTTGTCGGGCCGAACGGTGCCGGGAAAAGCACGCTACTGGCGCGTATGGCGGGGTTAACCTCCGGCGAGGGGAGTATCAGGTTTGGCGGAGCGCCGCTGGAGGCATGGGCGACGGCAACGCTTGCCCAACACCGCGCTTATCTTGCGCAACAGCAAAATCCGCCGTTCGCCATGCCGGTCTGGCATTACCTGACATTGCATCAACCTGATAAAACGCGAACCGGGCAGCTTAACGAGGTGGCCGATATGCTTGGATTGGGCGACAAACTGGGGCGAAGCGTGAATCAGCTTTCCGGTGGCGAGTGGCAGCGTGTTCGCCTTGCTGCCGTTGTACTACAAATTCATCCCGACGCTAATCCGGTCGGTCAATTATTGCTGCTTGATGAGCCGATGAACAGTCTCGATGTTGCGCAACAAAACGCTCTGGATCGGGTATTACATCATTTATGTCAGGCAGGAATTGCGATTGTGATGAGTAGCCACGATCTGAACCACACGCTGCGCCATGCGCATAAAGCCTGGTTACTAAAGCGCGGTAAACTCATTGCCTGCGGCCGCCGGGAAGAGGTGCTCACCCCCTCTTATCTGGCGCAAGCCTACGGTTTGCGCTTTCGACGACTCGACGTCGAGGGGCATCCAATGCTCATTTCGGCCACTTAAGTAAAATCGTTTCTTGAAAAGCAGGTAATTTCGACGCTAAATTAATACCAAAATAAAAACAGAGGATTGTTGCGGCATGCGTTTTTGGCTTCTTGTTATCACAGCATTGTTCCTGGCAGGATGCAGTACTCATCGGGCACCGGCGCCAAACGCCAGATTATCAGACTCCATTACCGTCATTGCGGGTCTGAACGATCAGTTGCAGTCCTGGCGTGGTACGCCATACCGTTACGGCGGCATGAGTCGCAGAGGCGTGGACTGTTCCGGCTTTGTGGTAGTCACTATGCGCGACAAGTTTGATTTGCAGTTGCCTCGTGATACGCGTGAACAATCAAAAATCGGCACCAGAATCGATAAAGATGAATTGCTGCCCGGAGATTTGGTTTTCTTTAAAACCGGTTCGGGCGAAAGTGGTTTACATGTTGGTATTTACGATACAAATAATGAGTTTATTCATGCCTCTACCAGTCGTGGCGTGATGCGTTCATCGCTGGATAATGTGTACTGGCGAAAAAACTTCTGGCAGGCACGGCGAATTTAACCCCGCAGACGATATAAATTTTATAGTCTATTTTTAACATATCGCCGGTTGAACTTATGACATCTGTTGTCATCATATATAATGATATAACCGTAGCATTTACAAACGTACTTTTATTAAAAACGGGCGTGTTCACGCCCTGTTAAAAGTACAAGATTGAATATTGGTTTATAATCAGAGTAAGTTAAAAAAAGGAACCGGTTCACCGGTAAACAAGAAAAATGATGACGCTTCAATTAGTATCTGAAGTTACGTCTGTTTCCGTCCGTAGTGACTGGATGGCGAATAGCGCCCTAACCATGGGACTGGCGTAATGATTGCTTCACTTGATGAGCTTTACCATTCCGAACTCTTTTTCCTTCCCGTCATGGATGAAAACGCTCGGCTTGTTGGTTTAGAGATTATTGCAACGTTTGCCGCTGAAGACGGCGCCGTGCGGATGCCGACTGAGTTGGTAGCGCCTCGCCTTTCGGTGGAGGAACAATACTGTCTGTTTGTTGAAAAACTGGCGTTGTTAGAAACCTGTCAGCACTTTTTTATTCAGCATAAACTTATTGCATGGCTTAATTTACCGCCTGCAATTAGTGTCTTATTATTATTAGATAGCGAACTTTTTTCCCGGGCAGCGCGCTTTCCGTTTCTTGAATTAGCTATAAATGAGAATTATCCTGGGTTAAACCAGGGCAAAAACAATGAAACGTTAGCTAATCTGGCAATGCATTTCCCATTAATGCTGGCAAATTTTGGGGCAGGCGAGGCGTCGACTAAAGCTATTTTCGATGGGCTTTTCAAACGAGTCATGTTGGATAAAAATTTTATTCAGCAGCGAGCTGAAATGATCTCATTCGAACCATTCATGCACGCTATTGTTGCCCAGATCTCCTCCAGCTGCGAGTCGCTGATGATTGCCGGTATTGATAATGAGGCGATGTTTTCGCGCGCAGCGCCATTGGGATTTAGCGCATTCCAGGGCGGACTATGGCCTCCGGTGCCGGTAAGCCAGCTCATTAAACTCGTTCAGCGATAACCTTTCTGTTTGCCGGTGTTTAACCGGTGATTAACCGTCTACACTGAAGACAGGAGGCCCTATGACCCTGTCTTTTACTGCCCGTTGGCGCGATGAACTGCCAGCAACGTATACCGCGCTTTTACCCACACCGTTAAAAAATGCGCGACTGATTTGGTATAACGACAAACTGGCGCAGCAGTTAGCCATTCCCGCGTCGTTATTTGACGCTACCAATGGCGCTGGCGTTTGGGGCGGCGAAACCTTATTACCCGGTATGTCGCCTGTCGCGCAGGTATATAGCGGGCATCAGTTCGGCGTCTGGGCGGGACAACTCGGCGACGGACGCGGTATTTTGCTGGGCGAACAGCTCCTGGCGGATGGCTCGACCCTCGACTGGCATCTGAAAGGCGCCGGATTAACACCCTATTCGCGAATGGGGGATGGACGCGCCGTCCTGCGTTCAACCATACGAGAAAGCCTTGCCAGCGAAGCCATGCATTATCTGGGTATTCCCACTACGCGCGCGTTATCTATCGTAGCCAGCGATACGCCGGTTCAGCGAGAGACGCAGGAAACGGGCGCGATGTTAATGCGTCTGGCGCAAAGTCATATGCGTTTTGGTCATTTCGAACATTTCTACTACCGCCGTGAGCCGGAAAAAGTTCAGCAACTGGCTGATTTCGCTATTCGTCATTACTGGCCGCAATGGCAGGATGTCCCGGAAAAATATGCTTTGTGGTTTGAAGAGGTGGCGGCGCGTACCGGAAGACTCATCGCCGAGTGGCAAACCGTCGGTTTTGCGCACGGCGTTATGAATACGGATAACATGTCGATTCTGGGGCTGACCATCGACTATGGTCCCTTTGGTTTTCTCGATGACTACGATCCCGGCTTCATTGGTAACCATTCCGATCATCAGGGACGTTACCGCTTCGATAATCAACCGTCGGTGGCGCTGTGGAATTTACAACGTCTGGCGCAGACGTTAACCCCTTTTATTGAGATCGACGCGTTAAACAGAGCGCTGGATCGTTACCAGGACGCGTTGTTAACGCACTATGGGCAGCGAATGCGCCAGAAGCTGGGTTTCTTTACCGAGCAAAAAGACGATAACGCTTTACTGAATGAATTGTTTAGTCTGATGGCGCGCGAAGGAAGTGACTATACCCGTACATTTCGGATGTTAAGCCATACGGAGCAACAGAGCGCTTCCTCGCCGTTGCGGGATACGTTTATCGATCGCGCGGCGTTCGATGCCTGGTTCGATCGCTACCGGGCGCGATTGCGCACAGAGGCGGTGGATGACGCGCTGCACCAGCAGCAGATGCAACGCGTGAATCCTGCGGTTGTGTTGCGCAACTGGCTGGCGCAACGCGCGATAGATGCGGCTGAACAAGGAGACATGGCGGAACTGCATCGGTTACATGAAGTTTTACGTCAACCTTTTACCGATCGAGATGATGACTATGCCAGCCGACCGCCGGAGTGGGGAAAGCGGCTGGAGGTCAGTTGTTCAAGTTAGCCTGACGCCAGCAGCATCGTCTGCTGGCGGAGCGTTATTTGGTTAACAGTAGCTTACCAGCCTGAGTTTTACGCAACAGATACTCCTGACCGTTGTGATCGATAATGACTTTGCCGTCCGGACCTAATAGCGCCTGACTGTTGACGCGCCGTTCAGCGGCAGGGAGAAGCGTTTCATTGTCTATTTCCTTAGGGTGAGGCAGCTCGGTGTTATCCATACGCGACATGTTATTTATTAATAATCAAACTCACAATGATTATTATTATCAATAATTAATGCGATAACAGCAAGTGCTAATTCTGTGGAGTGATATACGCGCGGGGAGAGAAAAGGGCGGGTAACGCATCGAAGAAACGCCCATCCCGGCAGGATGGGCGAGCTATTAAAAGCGGCTGTCTACCGCTGCGGCAAGTTTTTCCAACAAAACTTCCGTATCTTCCCAGTTCAGGCAGGGATCGGTAATGGACTGACTATAGATTAATGGTTGACCGCTGATAATTTTTTGCGTGCCTTCCCGTAAAAAACTCTCGGTCATAATCCCGGCAATTGCCGTGGAGCCATTACGAATCTGCTGGCAAATATCATCACATACCTCCAGCTGTCGGCGATGCTGTTTTTGACAGTTGCCGTGGCTGAAGTCGACGACCAGATGTTCCGGCAGATCAAATTCATGCAACGTATCGCAGGCGGCGGCAATATCTTCAGCGTGGTAGTTCGGTTTTTTACCGCCGCGCATGATGATGTGCCCATACGGGTTGCCACTCGTCTGGTAGATGGTCATCTGTCCGTCTTTATCCGGCGAGAGAAACATATGGCTGGCGCGGGAGGCGCGAATAGCGTCAACGGCAATGCGAGTATTGCCATCCGTACCATTTTTAAAGCCGACCGGACAAGAGAGCGCAGAAGCCATTTCCCGATGGATTTGGCTTTCGGTGGTACGCGCGCCAATCGCTCCCCAACTGATCAGATCGGCAATAAACTGGCCAGTGACCATATCAAGAAATTCTGTGGCGGTCGGTACTCCCAGTTCGTTCACCTGCAATAGCAAGCGACGCGCCAGTTCAAGCCCATAATTGACGCGGTAACTTCCATTCAAGTCAGGATCGGAAATCAGGCCTTTCCATCCCACAACGGTGCGCGGTTTTTCAAAATAGGTGCGCATGACGATTTCCAGACGCGCCTGATGCTTTTGGCGTTGTGCCTGGAGCTGCGTCGCGTATTCCATGGCAGCATTCAGATCGTGAATCGAACAGGGGCCAATGACGACCAGTAGCCGTGGATCTTCACCATTTAAAATCTTTTCTATCCGGCGTCGGGAGTCGGTAACATGACTGGCGACGGAGGACGATACAGGATACCGCTGCGCGAGTTCGGTCGGTGTTACCAGGCTGTCGATACGCGCAGTACGGAGTTCGTCGGTTCTGTTCATTACAAGTCTCAGAAATTTGTTGCTTCAACGGCAGGACTACCGGGAAGTGATGGGCATCACGATAAACCAATCCCTGCTGATTTCAAGTGCGAGGCGTGTCACACCTCGCAGGCAGAACGGCATGATAACAAAAACCAATCCATTAAACTAGTTTGCTAGTACATCCTGCGGTTAAGCCCCATAATATCGAGAATCTTGGTGGCTATCTCTTCAACGGAATAATTGGTGCTGTTCAGGCAGGGGATCTGATTTTTACGATACAGCGCTTCGACCTCTGCCACTTCCATGCGGCACTGACGCAACGAGGCATAGCGACTGTTTTCACGGCGTTCTTCGCGAATAGCCGCCAGGCGTTCAGGGTCAATTGTCAGGCCGAACAGTTTATGTTGTAGCGGTTTTAACGATGTGGGCAGCGTCAAATTATCCATATCATCGGCGATGAAAGGGTAGTTAGCCGCACGAATACCGAATTGCATTGCCAGATAGAGGCTGGTGGGCGTTTTTCCACAGCGCGAAACGCCAAGTAAAATGACCTGGGCCTGATCGAGGTTGCGCAATGAAATGCCATCATCATGCGCCAGGGTATAATCGATAGCGGCAATACGCGCGTCATACTTGTTCAGGTTACCCGGATTAAGCCCATGAGTACGATGAGCGATCGGCGTCGGATCCAGTTTCATCTCCTGCTGAAGCGGCGCCACCAGCGCCTGGACGATATCCTGGCAGAAACCTTCGCTCTGTAAGATGATGGCGCGAATTTCAGGTAAAACAATCGAGTAAAACACCAGCGGGCGAACGCCGGTTTGCTGATAAATGGCGTCAATTTGGTCTTTGACGGCGCGGGCGCGACTTTCGTTTTCCACGAATGGCAGCGTGATGCTGCTGATCGTCACCGGAAACTGCGACATAACCGCGTGACCCAGGACCTCGGCGGTGATGGCGGTACCATCAGAAATATAGAAAACATGGCGATCAACAACATTATCCATTCTGTTCATCCTGAAGAGTAAACATAATTATCTGAAAGCATAAATTAAAAGTAACGGGAAACTTATAACTTGTCGCTTATTTTATAAAATGACAGGCACTTTTTATAATTAATGAAAAGTGTGTTTCATTTCCTGGAAACGCAGTTTATACCGGGGGTGATTAAGGGAATGCCGTGCTATGCGCGGGTTTGCGCAACTACGTAAACAATCTGAAAAAATGAAAAAATAAATTTGCTTGAACGATTCACCGTTTTTTTCGCGGGTTTAAGTATGCCAGGATAAATACGCAACTATGTGTTTCTTAAACTCGTTCATTTATCACAAAAGGATTGTTCGATGTCCAACAATGGCTCGTCACCGCTGGTGCTTTGGTATAACCAACTCGGCATGAATGATGTAGACAGAGTTGGGGGCAAAAATGCCTCCCTGGGTGAAATGATTACTAACCTTTCCGGCATGGGCGTATCCGTTCCGAATGGTTTTGCAACCACTGCCGATGCGTTTAACCAGTTTTTGGATCAAAGCGGCGTAAACCAGCGCATTTATGAGCTGCTGGATAAGACAGATATTGATGATGTCTCCCAGCTGGCGAAAGCGGGCGCGCAGATCCGCCAGTGGATTATCGACACTCCTTTCCAGCCGGAGCTGGAAAACGCCATCCGCGATGCCTATGCGCAGCTTTCGTCGGATGATGAAAATGCCTCTTTTGCCGTGCGTTCCTCCGCCACGGCGGAAGATATGCCAGATGCTTCGTTTGCGGGTCAACAGGAAACGTTTCTTAACGTTCAGGGCTTCGACGCGGTGCTGGTGGCAGTGAAACACGTATTTGCTTCTCTGTTTAACGATCGCGCCATCTCTTATCGCGTTCACCAGGGATATGATCATCGCGGCGTAGCGCTTTCCGCTGGCGTGCAGCGAATGGTTCGCTCCGATCTCGCCTCGTCAGGGGTGATGTTCTCTATCGATACCGAATCCGGCTTTGACCAGGTGGTCTTTATCACCTCGGCATGGGGACTGGGTGAAATGGTGGTGCAGGGCGCGGTTAACCCGGATGAATTTTATGTCCATAAGCCAACCCTGGCGGCAGGCCGTCCGGCCATCGTACGCCGCACCATGGGGTCGAAAAAAATCCGCATGGTTTACGCCGCCACCCAGGAGCACGGCAAGCAAGTGAAGATTGAAGATGTGCCGCAGGAACAGCGCGACATTTTCTCGCTCACCAACGAAGAAGTGCAGGAACTGGCGAAACAAGCGGTGCAGATTGAGCAGCACTATGGTCGTCCGATGGATATCGAATGGGCGAAAGACGGTCATACCGGTAAGCTCTTTATTGTGCAGGCACGTCCGGAAACCGTGCGCTCCCGTGGCCAGGTGATGGAGCGTTATACGCTACATGCGCAGGGGAAAATCATTGCCGAAGGTCGCGCCATTGGTCATCGTATCGGCGCAGGTACGGTAAAAGTTATTCACGATATCGGCGAAATGAACCGTATTGAGCCTGGCGATGTGCTTGTCACCGATATGACCGACCCGGACTGGGAACCGATCATGAAAAAAGCGGCGGCGATTGTCACTAACCGTGGCGGGCGCACCTGTCACGCGGCGATTATCGCCCGCGAATTGGGCATTCCGGCGGTAGTCGGCTGCGGCGACGCCACCGAACGCATGAAAGATGGCGAAAAAGTAACCGTCTCCTGTGCGGAAGGTGATACCGGTTATGTGTATGCCGACATGCTGGATTTCAGCGTAAAAAGCTCCAGCGTAGATACCATGCCAGAGCTACCGCTGAAGGTCATGATGAACGTCGGCAACCCGGACAGGGCATTTGACTTTGCCTGCCTGCCGAATGAAGGCGTAGGTCTGGCGCGACTGGAATTCATCATTAACCGTATGATTGGCGTTCACCCGCGCGCGCTGCTGGAGTTTGACGACCAGGATGCCGCGCTGCAAAACGACATTCGTGAGATGATGAAAGGGTTTGACTCGCCGCGTGAATTTTACGTTGGTCGACTGACGGAAGGGATCGCGACGTTAGGCGCCGCCTTCTACCCGAAACGCGTCATCGTTCGCCTGTCTGACTTTAAGTCCAACGAATACGCCAACCTGGTCGGCGGCGAACGTTATGAGCCGCATGAAGAAAACCCGATGCTGGGCTTCCGCGGCGCGGGTCGTTACGTCGCAGAAAGTTTCCGCGATTGTTTTGCGCTGGAATGCGAAGCGGTGAAACGCGTGCGCAACGATATGGGCCTTACCAACGTCGAAATCATGATCCCGTTCGTGCGGACGGTCGACCAGGCGAAAGCGGTCATCGAAGAGCTGGCGCGCCAGGGGCTTAAACGCGGCGAGAACGGGCTGAAGATCATCATGATGTGCGAGATCCCGTCCAATGCCTTGCTGGCTGAACAGTTCCTCGAGTATTTTGATGGCTTCTCGATTGGTTCTAACGACATGACGCAGCTGGCGCTGGGGCTGGATCGCGATTCCGGCGTGGTGTCTGAACTGTTTGACGAGCGTAACGACGCGGTGAAAGCGCTGCTGTCGATGGCGATCCGCGCGGCGAAAAAACAGGGCAAATATGTTGGAATTTGCGGTCAGGGTCCGTCCGACCATGAAGACTTTGCCGCCTGGCTGATGGAAGAGGGGATCGACAGCCTGTCGCTGAACCCGGATACCGTGGTTCAGACCTGGCTGAGTCTGGCGGAACTGAAGAAGTAAACCGCGACCAGATAACGCTATGCTTATCCGGCCTGCACAAGAAACATGTTGTGTAGGCCGGATAGGGCGTAAGTTGCCCGGCGCCTGCATAATGCCGGGTCAGGCGTTGTGCAGAATCATTAATACACTGCGTAGATCATTTACGGCGATTTGCCCCGGCGCTGAAGCCTGCTTCACCGCGCCAAACGTGGCGGCAGAGCCAAACACTTCCCCTGCCAGACGTGAAATGACACCCTCTTTCGCCATTGACATAGTAATTACCGGACGGTCGGCGTAATGTTGCTGCATCTCCAGCGTGGCAGTGAGTAACGTTAATACATCATGTTTGCTTTGCGGCATAACGGCAATCTTGGGTATATCCGCGCCGAGCGCTTGCATTTTACGTAGCCGCAGAACCATTTCCTCTGCGGACGGCGTCTGGTGAAAATCGTGGTTAGACATCACGACATAAACATTATGCGCATGGGCATAATCGACAGTGGCTTTAACGTCAGCATCACCGGTAAATAGCTCAAGATCGATCATATCGACCAGGCCGCTGTCGATTGCGGCACGATTAAGCGTGAGATAATGCTGAGTGGTTATTGTCTGCTCGCCGCCTTCTTTGGCGCTGCGGAAAGTAAACAGTAACGGAATGTCAGGCATCGCATCGCGGATAACACGCGCAGCGGTAAGAACGGATTGAGTCGATGCGATATCCATAAAGTGATCCACGCGCCACTCCAGAATATCGAATGTAGCTTCGCGGTAGGCCAGCGCCTCCGCTTTCACGCTATTGATGTCTCTTCCCATCAACGACACGATAATTTTGGGCATCCCTTCGCCAATGATAAGATTTTTTACGGTGACGGTTTTCATGCGTGTCCTGTCAGTTTTTTTTCTTCTCGCCATTATGAACGGTGAGGCTGGCCGCTTGAAGTAAAAAAAGCCCATCGTAGGAGACGGGCAAAGACTACACACAGCAATTCGTTGTTTCACTCAGGGGATTTCCATGCTTATAAATCAATGTGTTGATTTATAACCGTGTGCTAATAGTAGGCATGAGCACTTTTTGCGTCGATCAGATTCGTCTCAATAGTTTAAAAACTGTAACGGATTTGCGACAGAAATGAGATGCGGCGGGGAACAGACGGGCGAATCAAAATGGAGTGTGCGTTGAATTGATAAACGTCGCTAAAGCATCGGGCGGCAATGCCGCCCGACGGGATTATGACTGCTTGTTGGCTTCCTCGATATCATCCAGCTTTTCAAGGATCTCCTCTGGTTCATTCGTCGGCGCCGGAACTTCATGTACCCATGCGGAGAACAAACGCCAGGTCACGGCCAGAAGCACCGGTCCAATAAACAGACCAATCATACCGAATGCAATCAGGCCGCCGATTACCCCGGAAAGGATCAGAAGCAGCGGTAAATCGGCGCCCATGCGGATGAGTACCGGGCGAATCACGTTATCCAGAGTGCCGACGACGGCGCTCCAAACCAGCAGCACGGTGCCCCAGGTGGTGTCGCCTGTCCAGTAAAGCCAGATAATGGCTGGAATCAATACCGGCAACGGCCCCAACTGAACCAGACACGAAAGGATCATCACTACCGTCAACAGGGTAGCGTAAGGCACGCCGGAAATCGCCAGCCCGACGCCGCCAAGTACCGCCTGTACCAGCGCGGTGACCACCACGCCAAGCGCCACGGCGCGGATCGCCTGGGCAGCCAGCAGAACCGCCGCATCGCCGCGTTTAGCCGCGAGACGACAGGCAAAATGGCGTATACCCATCGCCACTTGTTCGCCGCGCCAGTAAAGCAGGGCGCTAAACAACAGCATCAGGGCGCAGTGCATCATAAAGCGTCCGATATGCGCCGCCTGACCGACAAACCAGGTCGTGGTTGTGCCGATATAAGGCCGCACTTTCGCCATAATAGCGCTACCGCCCATATCCAGCAGGCTATGCCATCCGGCATACAGTTTGGCGCCAACCAACGGAATATTATTTAACCATGCCAGATCGGGTAGCGTCATATCGCCGCCGGTCACTGCATGGATGAGCGGGCCGCTACCATCGACAATGCTGTTCACCAGCAAGGCGACGGGAATAACGAAGAGCAGCACTAACAGCAGCGTCATGACCAGTACGGCAAGCGAGCGGCGGCCCCACAATATTTTTTGTAATTTCAGCAAAACGGGCCAGGTCGCGATAACAATCGTACCTGCCCATGCAAACCCCAAAATAAAAGGCTGTACTATCCACAAACAGGCCACAATCATGATGGCTAAAAACAGCACCGATAGCAGCACTTGCGCAATATCCCTGGGCTGACGAACATTTACCATAAATACTTTTCACCTTTGTCTTTGCGCCAGAACGTTGGCGCGACGTGAACATGCAAACCACACCCTATAATGATGAGCAATTTCAGCGGTTTTTAACAGGCCGATTCTGCATGTAATTCTGTTGGGCGCACAGGAAAAAAATGTGATACAACAAATAACGCAACACGCAAACGATTAAGCATCCCTTCCTGTGCGTAGACCGCTCGCGCTCGCCGGGTTGGGCGCCACCGTTCACAACATAGACCGCAGGAAAAGGTCAATATAATGATTCCACAAATTTCTCAGGCACCCGGCGTCGTTCAGCTGGTGCTCAATTTTTTGCAGGCGCTGGAGCAGCAAGGGTTTACGGGCGATACGGCAACCAGCTATGCCGACCGTCTGACAATGTCGACCGATAACAGTATCTACCAGCTTCTTCCCGATGCTGTTGTGTTTCCCCGTTCTACGGCGGATGTCGCGCTTCTTGCCCGTCTGGCGGCGGAGCCGCGCTTTACGTCGCTGATATTTACCCCTCGAGGCGGCGGTACTGGCACGAATGGCCAGGCGCTAAATCAGGGCATTATTGTTGATATGTCCCGCTATATGAACCGCATTATTGAAATTAATCCTGAAGAGGGATGGGTGCGGGTAGAGGCGGGAGTGATAAAAGATCAACTTAATCAAGCGTTAAAGCCGTATGGCTATTTTTTTGCGCCGGAACTTTCCACCAGTAATCGCGCCACGCTTGGCGGTATGATTAATACCGATGCCTCTGGTCAGGGTTCGCTGGTCTATGGAAAAACGTCAGATCACGTCTTAGGCATACGGGCCGTATTGTTGGGGGGCGATATCCTTGACACGCAATCGATGCCCGTAGAGCTTGCCCGGACGTTGGGTGAAAACACGACGACGCCAGGCCGCATCTATCAGGCCGTCTATCAGTCCTGCCTGGAAAACCGTCAACTTATCCTCGATAGCTTTCCAAAGCTCAATCGTTTCCTGACAGGCTACGATTTACGCCACGTCTTTAACGATGACATGACCCGCTTCGATCTCACCCGCATCTTAACGGGGTCGGAAGGGACGCTGGCGTTTATTACTGAAGCCCGGCTGGATATTACCCCGATACCCAAAGTCCGCCGTCTGGTGAATGTAAAATACGACTCCTTTGATTCCGCGCTGCGTAACGCCCCTTTTATGGTTGATGCGCGCGCCTTATCCGTCGAGACGGTCGATTCCAAAGTCCTTAACCTCGCGCGGGAAGATATTGTCTGGCACTCCGTTAGCGAATTGATTACCGATGTGCCGGATAAAGAAATGCTTGGCCTGAATATCGTGGAATTCGCGGGTGACGATGAAGCGCTTATTGACGGACAGGTCGAGGCGCTGTGCCACCGGCTGGATGGTCTGATGGCGCGAGCGGAAGCGGGCGTGATCGGCTGGCAACTTTGTACCGATTTGACGGGTATTGAGCGTATTTACGCGATGCGCAAAAAAGCGGTAGGGCTGCTGGGTAATGCGAAAGGTGCTGCCAAACCGATTCCTTTTGCGGAAGATACCTGCGTGCCGCCTGAACATCTGGCCGATTACATCGCCGAATTTCGCGCCCTGCTGGATGGTCATGGCTTAAGTTACGGCATGTTCGGCCACGTGGATGCCGGGGTGCTGCATGTGCGTCCGGCGCTGGATATGTGCGATCCGCAGCAGGAACTGTTGATGAAACAGATCTCCGATGAGGTCGTCGCGCTGACCGCCAGATACGGCGGGCTGTTGTGGGGCGAGCATGGAAAAGGTTTTCGTGCGGAATACAGCCCGGCCTTTTTCGGCGAAGTCCTGTATGGCGAGCTGCGCAAAATAAAAGCGGCTTTTGATCCGCATAATCGACTTAACCCGGGTAAAATCTGTCCACCGCAGGGGATAGAGGCGCCGATGATGAAGGTGGATGCGGTAAAACGCGGCACCTGGGATCGGCAAATCCCGCTGGCGGTACGGCAGACCTGGCGCGGCGCTATGGAGTGTAATGGTAACGGCCTGTGCTTTAATTTCGATGCGAAAAGCCCAATGTGCCCGTCGATGAAAATTAGCCTTAACCGGATCCACTCGCCGAAAGGGCGGGCGACGCTGGTGCGGGAATGGTTCCGTCTATTGGCCGATCGCGGCGTCGATCCGTTGAAGCTGGAAAAGGAGTTGCCAGAAAAACGCGCCAGCTTACGCACGCTGATTGCCCGCACCCGGAATAGTTGGCACAAACGCAAAGGCGAGTATGACTTTTCCCATGAAGTTAAAGAGGCCATGTCCGGCTGTCTGGCGTGTAAAGCCTGTACGACCCAGTGTCCGATTAAAATCGATGTTCCGGAGTTTCGTTCACGTTTCTTACAGCTTTACCATACGCGTTATCTGCGCCCGGTACGCGATCATCTGGTGGCGACGGTCGAGACCTACGCGCCGCTGATGGCGCGTGCGCCAAAGACCTTTAACTTTTTTATTAACCAACCGATGGTTCGCAATCTGGCGAAAAAACATATCGGTATGGTGGATTTACCTCTGCTTTCTGCCCCTTCATTGCAACAGCAACTGGTGGGCCATCCGTCCGCTAATATGACGCTTGAGCAACTGGAGCGCATGAGCGCCGAGCAAAAAGCGAAAACGGTACTGGTGGTTCAGGACCCGTTTACCAGCTACTACGACGCCCGGGTCGTAGCGGACTTTATCCGCCTGGCGGAAAAACTGGGTAGGAGGCCGGTATTGTTACCGTTCTCGCCGAATGGTAAGGCGCAGCATATTAAAGGTTTTCTTAATCGCTTTGCGAAAACGGCGAAAAAAACCTCTGAATTCCTTAATCGGATCGCCGCGTTGGGGATGCCAATGGTGGGCGTCGATCCGGCGCTGGTCCTGTGTTATCGCGACGAATACAAACTGGCGCTGGGCGAACAGCGCGGCGATTTTCATGTGTTGCTGGTGAATGAATGGCTGGCGCAGGAAATAAATGCAAGACTGTCCGTCGAGGTGAGCGGCGAACCGTGGTACTTTTTTGGTCATTGTACGGAAGTCACGGCTTTACCCGGCGCGCCTGCGCAGTGGGCCGCCATCTTTGCCCATTTTGGCGCGAAGCTGGAAAATGTCAGCGTAGGCTGCTGCGGTATGGCGGGCACTTATGGACATGAACTCACCAATCATAAAAATTCGCTGGGAATTTATGAGCTATCCTGGCACCAGGCGATGCAACGTCTACCGCGAAATCGCTGCCTGGCAACCGGCTATTCCTGCCGAAGCCAGGTCAAACGCATTGAAGGTACGGGCGTGCGTCACCCGTTGCAGGCATTACTGGAGATTATAGGTTGATCTGGAAACGTGAAGTGACCCTCGATGCGCTTAATGCGATGGGGGAAGGGAATATGGTTTGCCTGCTTGATATCCGCTTTGAGCGTATTGGGGACGATACGCTGGAAGCGACAATGCCCGTCGATCATCGCACCAAACAGCCGTTCGGCTTGCTGCATGGCGGAGCGTCTGTGGTGCTGGCGGAAAGTATCGGCTCGGTCGCAGGTTATCTGTGTACGCAGGGGGAGCAAAAGGTGGTGGGGCTGGAGGTGAATGCCAACCATGTACGGTCGGCGCGTCAGGGGCGCGTACGAGGCGTCTGTAAAGCGTTGCATACCGGGGCTCGCCATCAGGTCTGGCAGATAGAGATCTTTGATGAACAGGGACGTCTGTGCTGTTCTTCGCGTCTTACTACAGCGATTGTGTGACGTTGTCACCATAAAAGTGTGATGCATATTGCTTTTGGTCAAAATGTGCGCAGAAAAAGGTGATATACTGTGCACGTTTACACATAAGCGAGGATGATATGTCTACTGATTTGGACCCAACCCAACTGGCGATTGAATTTTTACGCCGTGATAAAACCGAACTTTCTCCCGCGCAGTATTTGAAGCGTTTAAAACAGCTGGAGTTAGAGTTTGCCGATCTCCTCACCCTCTCTGCAACCGAACTGAAAGAAGAGATCTATTTCGCCTGGCGGTTGGGCGTGCATTAATAAAGTCTGTGTAGGCCGGATAAGGCGTTAGCCGCCATCCGGCTATGTTACCAGGCAATCTCACCAGACACTGTCCCCAGGTAATAGATAACCCCCTTGATTTTGTTTAAAAAAAATACAGATCGCCATTTGTGCTAAAAAGGCGCGCTCTCTTTATGAGATTATTCTTATGCCCCTTCAAGAGCTAAGCCATTAAGAGTGCCGGAGATAAGCGCCGGATGGGGCCGGAACCCTTAAGCCTGTATTGAACAGACTTAAGGGTTTTTCTTTTCCGGGCGCGTAAAAAACTAAGGTCTGTCAATAACCGCCGGCATGTCGTCAGCCGTATGATTATTCAAAATACGGTTAGCCAGCACCCCTGACATCATCGATCCGTTAACGTTCAGTGCCGTGCGGGCCATATCAACGATAGGTTCGATGGCAATAAAAATACCGACCAGCGCAACGGGAAAATTCAACGTCGACAGGACAATCAGCGCCGCGAACGTACCACCGCCGCCGACGCCGGCTACGCCAATAGACCCTAGCGCAATGGCAGGCAACATCGCGGCCAGAAAATGCAGCGAGAGCGGATCGATGCCGATGGTGGGCGCAATCATCGCTACCATAATAGCCGGATAAATCCCGGCGCAGCCATTTTGCCCCATACTGGAGCCAAACGAGGCGGAAATATTGGCAATGGTGCTTTGTACGCCAAATTTTTCCTGGGCGGAAATGGCCAGCGGGATAGAGGCTGCGCTGCTGCGGGAAACAAACGCAAAGGTTAAGACGGGCCAGACCATTCTGAAATAACGCGCTGGATTATTACCGCTGAGGATCAGCAAGATGGCATGCACGATAAACATCATAAAAATCGCGATGTAACAGGCACCGATAAAACCAAGTAAGCTGGCGAATTGTTCAAAGTGGTATGATGAAAATACGGTAGTCATTAATGCCATGACGCCATAGGGCGTTAATGCAATAACGATACGTACCATCTTCATGACCCATATCTGAATAGCGTTAATGCCTGCGCTTAATTTCTGACCTTCTTCCGGCGCCTCTTTTTTGACCTTTAACAGAGCGATCCCCGCTATTAGCGTGAAGATAACGATGCCGATAACGGAAACACTTCTGGCTCCCGTAAGATCAAGAAAAATATTAGTCGGGATCAGCGATGTCACTAACTGGGGAATCGACACCGCGGCAGTCTTATTGACTTCTTCTGTAGTTAACATTGACGGCATGTGCACAAAAGCGCTGGCGTCAAGCCCCAGCACATGAGCGGTCAGTAATCCGATAAAACCGGCAACCATCACCAGGCATAACATGCATCCGACGATCGTCAGCGACATTTTTCCGATGCCGGCACTATTTTCCAGTTTATTGATGGCGGAAAGAATAGAAATAAAAATTAGCGGTATAGCGACCAGTTTTAGCAGGTGGACGTAACCATTGCCGACGATGCTATACCATTCGATAATAGTTTTAGTGTGATTTGCTGAAATAAAATGCAGGGATAAACCAATAACAGCCCCTAAAAAGATAGCGATAAAAACGCTTTTCGACAGGGAATCGCTTTTTTGATTAATTCTCAAGATGACCCACGAGAAAACCAAAAAAAGTGCGATATACGCGAGCGTAACAACCATATTTTAAGCCTCTTGCCTCATTCAGCACCTGAAATGCCGGAAAGAGTTTACATAAACCTATAGCTCAAACTGAGTTATAGAACCGCAGCGGATTATAAAGAGCGCAACGCCAGGTATCCATACAAAAAATGGGGTTCTGACCTCGCCGCCCGGCAATGTCGACAGCCTATTAATTAAATAGTCATTTTCTATACATCTTTTCGTTTTTGACCTGCCAGAACGGTTAATGTCTTATAAATCATTACTTATCAAAATGTTAAGTGGTTTTTTGTCTGTCGTATGACCTGGCGGACAGGGTCTATGCTTAATAAAAGGCGCTCAATATGACCATTTGTTGGAAAGCCCCTGCGGTTAAGGGGTTGAAGTGATAATCATTATCACTAACATGCTGTTATATCCTGGTGATTTAGAACGCGAGGTAACTCTATGGAATTGCATTCAGACACGTTTAACCCGGAGGACTTCCCCTGGCAAGGGCTGACGCTAACGCCAGCGGCGGCAGCGCACATACGTGAACTGGCAGCAAAGCAGCCGGGCATGTTGGGCGTGCGGTTAAGCGTAAAACAGACGGGATGTGCCGGATTTGGCTATGTTCTGGATACCGTTCGGGAGCCGGATAAAGACGATCTGGTTTTTGAAGCCGAAGGCGCAAAGCTTTTCGCACCGTTACAGGCGATGCCTTTTATTGACGGAACAGAAGTGGATTACGTACAGGAAGGGCTGAACCAGTTATTTAAATTTCATAACCCCAAAGCCCAGAATGAATGCGGCTGCGGTGAAAGTTTTGGGGTATAGGCGGTACTATGTCTCGTAACACTGAAGCAACGGAAGAGGTCGGCATCTGGACAGGCGGACGCCTTAATTACAAAGAAGGATTTTTCACGCAACTACCCACTGATGAACTGGCAAAAGGCATCAGCGAAGAGGTGGTGCGCGCGATTTCCGCAAAGCGTAACGAACCTGAGTGGATGCTGGAATTTCGTCTCAATGCCTATAGAGCCTGGCTGGACATGGATGAACCGCACTGGCTGAAGGCGTACTACGATAAACTGAACTATCAGGACTACAGCTATTACTCTGCGCCATCATGCGGAAACTGCGACGATAACTGCGTTTCCCAGCCGGGAGCCGTACAGCAAACGGGCGCGAATACCTTTTTGAGTAAAGAGGTTGAAGACGCCTTCGAGCAACTTGGCGTTCCGGTTCGCGAAGGGAAAGAGGTCGCCGTCGATGCGATTTTTGACTCGGTCTCCGTAGCGACCACATACCGTGAAAAACTGGCGGAACAGGGCATTATTTTCTGTTCTTTTGGCGAAGCGATACACGATCACCCTGACCTGGTCAGGAAATATCTTGGCACCGTCGTGCCGGGGAACGATAACTTTTTTGCCGCGCTGAATGCGGCAGTCGCTTCCGATGGGACATTTATCTATGTTCCCAAAGGCGTGCGTTGCCCAATGGAGTTATCCACCTATTTTCGCATTAACGCCGAGAAAACCGGTCAGTTTGAGCGCACGATTCTGGTGGCGGATGAAGGCAGCTATGTGAGTTATATCGAAGGCTGCTCCGCGCCCGTACGCGACAGTTATCAGCTCCACGCCGCGGTAGTGGAAGTCATCATCCATAAAGATGCTGAAGTAAAATATTCCACCGTACAAAACTGGTTCCCGGGCGACAACAACACGGGCGGCATTCTGAACTTTGTGACCAAGCGGGCGTTGTGCGAAGGGGAAAACAGCAAGATGTCGTGGACCCAGTCGGAAACCGGTTCGGCGATTACCTGGAAATACCCGAGCTGTATCCTGCGCGGTGATAATTCTATCGGCGAGTTCTATTCCGTTGCGCTGACCAGTGGACATCAGCAGGCTGACACCGGCACCAAAATGATCCATATCGGTAAAAACACGCGCTCAACCATTATCTCAAAAGGCATTTCTGCCGGCCACAGCCAGAACAGCTACCGTGGGCTGGTAAAAATTATGCCGACGGCAACCAACGCCCGAAATTTCACCCAATGCGACTCCATGTTGATTGGCGCGGACTGCGGCGCGCATACGTTCCCGTATGTTGAATGCCGCAATAACAGCGCGCAGCTGGAGCACGAGGCGACAACATCACGCATCGGTGAAGATCAGCTTTTCTATTGTCTGCAACGCGGCATCAGCGAAGAAGACGCTATTTCGATGATCGTCAACGGTTTCTGCAAAGACGTTTTCTCGGAACTACCGCTGGAGTTCGCCGTTGAAGCGCAAAAACTGCTGGCGATTAGCCTTGAGCACAGCGTCGGTTAATGATGAAGGAAAAACCATGTTAAGCATTAAAGATTTACAGGTCAGTGTGGAAGAAAAAGCGATTTTGCGTGGCCTGAATCTGGAGATTCGCCCCGGCGAAGTTCATGCCATTATGGGGCCGAACGGTTCCGGGAAAAGCACGCTCTCCGCCACTCTGGCGGGACGTGAAGATTATGAGGTCACCGGCGGCTCGGTTACGTTCAAAGGTAAAGATCTGCTTGAACTGTCGCCGGAGGAACGGGCGGGCGAAGGGATTTTTATGGCCTTCCAGTACCCGGTAGAAATCCCCGGCGTCAGTAACCAGTTTTTCCTGCAAACCGCGCTGAATGCCGTGCGCGCCTACCGCGGGCAGGCGTCGTTGGATCGCTTTGATTTTCAGGATCTGATGGAAGAGAAGATCGCATTGCTGAAAATGCCGGAAGATTTGCTGACCCGTTCGGTAAACGTCGGTTTTTCCGGCGGGGAGAAAAAGCGCAATGATATTTTGCAAATGGCGGTGCTGGAGCCGGAACTGTGCATCCTTGATGAGTCGGACTCCGGACTGGATATCGATGCGTTGAAAATTGTGGCGGAAGGCGTCAACGCGTTACGCGACGATAAACGCGCTTTTATTATCGTGACCCACTATCAGCGCATACTGGACTACATCAAGCCCGATTACGTCCACGTCCTCTATCAGGGGCGAATTGTCCGTTCCGGCGATTTTACTCTGGTCAAACAACTGGAGGAGCAGGGTTATGGCTGGCTTACCGAACAGCAGTAAAGCGCTACAGCAATGGCAACATCTCTTTGAAGAAAAAGGAGAAAGTCGAACTGAGCAGGCAAGACAACATTTACAACAGATGTTACGTCTGGGATTGCCGACGCGTAAACATGAAGACTGGAAATACACGCCGCTGGAGGGCTTAACCCATAGCCAGTTTATCCAGCAGTGTGCGACTATCAGCGCCGCACAGCGTGATGCGTTGGCGCTGCAAATCGATGCCGTGCGGCTGGTGTTTGTCGATGGTCGGTTTATGCCAGAGCTCAGTGATAGCACGCAAAACAGCGGATTTGACGTAAGCGTCAGGGATGAGCGCCAGACGCTTGCCGCGCCGGTACATCCCGAGGTTTTTCTGCATCTGACGGAAAGCCTGGCACAATGTGTCACGTATATACAGGTACGGCGAAATCAGCGTCCGACCAGGCCGCTACTGTTAATGCATATCACGCAGGGCGTGGATGGCGACGAGCTGAACACCGCGCATTATCGCCACCATCTGGCGCTGGCGGAAGGCGCGGAAGCGACGGTTATTGAGCATTATGTCAGCCTTACAGCGGCAAAACATTTTACCGGCGCGCGTCTGACGATGAACGTTGCAGACAATGCGCAACTGCGTCATATCAAACTGGCGTTTGAAAATGCGTCCAGCTATCACTTTGCGCATAACGATCTTCTGCTGGCGACAGACGCCTCGGCGTTTAGCCACAGTTTTCTGCTGGGCGCCGCAGTACTACGTCACCACAGCAGCTCACAACTGAATGGTGAAAACGCGACGCTTCGACTGAATAGTCTGGCGATGCCGGTGAAAAATGAAGTCTGCGATACGCGGACATGGCTGGAACATAACAAAGGCTACTGTAACAGCCGCCAGTTGCACAAGACCATCGTCAGCGACAAAGGACGCGCGGTCTTTAATGGCCTGATTAACGTGGCGCAACACGCCATTAAAACCGACGGTCAGATGACCAATAATAACCTGTTGTTGGGGAAACTGGCCGAAGTCAATACCAAACCGCAATTAGAGATCTATGCCGATGACGTGAAGTGCAGCCACGGCGCGACGATCGGGCGTATTGACGATGAGCAGATGTTTTATCTGCAATCACGCGGCATCAGGCAGCAGGAGGCGCGGCACATGATTCTTTACGCGTTTGCCGCAGAGTTAACGGAAGCTATCCATGATAGCGCCCTTAAACAGCAGGTGCTGGCGCGAATCGGCCAGCGACTGCCCGGAGGCCTGGTATGACATTTCCTGTAGAAAAAGTACGGGCGGATTTTCCCATACTGCAGCGTGAAGTTAACGGCCTGCCGCTGGCTTACCTGGACAGCGCAGCCAGCGCTCAAAAACCTAATCAGGTGATTGATGCTGAATCTGCCTTCTACCGTCACGGCTATGCTGCGGTACATCGGGGTATCCATACGTTAAGCGCGCAGGCGACCGAAAGCATGGAGAATGTGCGTAAGCAGGCGTCGCGGTTTATTAACGCCCGCTCCGCAGAAGAACTGGTGTTCGTGCGCGGTACGACGGAGGGCATTAACCTTGTCGCCAACAGTTGGGGAACGGAAAATATTCGCGCCGGGGATAACATTATCATCAGCGAGATGGAGCATCACGCCAACATCGTTCCCTGGCAGATGCTGTGCGAGCGCAAAGGCGCTGAACTGCGCGTGATCCCATTGCATCCTGACGGTACGCTGCGGCTGGAGAGCTTAGCTGCGCTGTTCGATGACCGGACCCGACTGCTGGCCATTACCCATGTTTCCAATGTGCTGGGGACGGAAAACCCACTGCCGGACATGATTGCGCTGGCGCGCCAGCATGGGGCGAAAGTGCTGGTGGATGGCGCCCAGGCCGTGATGCACCATGCTGTTGACGTCCAGGCGCTGGACTGCGATTTTTACGTTTTCTCCGGCCATAAACTTTACGGGCCGACCGGCATCGGCATTCTGTATGTTAAAGAGGCGTTGCTGCAAGAAATGCCGCCGTGGGAAGGGGGCGGGTCGATGATCTCGACCGTCAGCCTGACGCAGGGAACGACATGGGCGAAAGCGCCCTGGCGTTTTGAGGCGGGAACGCCGAATACTGGCGGCATCATCGGTCTCGGCGCGGCGATTGATTATGTGACGTCGCTGGGACTGGATAAGATTGGCGATTATGAGCAGATGCTGATGCGCTATGCGCTGGAGCAACTGGCGCAGGTGCCTGATATCACGCTATATGGCCCGGCGCAGCGGTTGGGCGTCATCGCGTTTAATCTGGGTAAACACCACGCTTACGACGTCGGCAGCTTTCTTGATAATTACGGTATCGCGGTACGAACAGGGCATCACTGCGCAATGCCGCTCATGGCCTGGTATGGCGTGCCGGCAATGTGCCGGGCTTCGCTGGCGATGTATAACACCCATGAAGAAGTGGACCGACTGGTGGCAGGATTAACGCGTATCCACCGCTTATTGGGATAACAGTGAGGTTTTATGGCTGCTCTACCGGATAAAGAAAAATTGCTGCGTAACTTTACGCGTTGCGCTAATTGGGAAGAGAAATATTTATATATTATTGAGTTGGGGCAGCGCCTGGCGGAGTTAAATCCGCAGGATCGTAATCCGCAAAATACGATTCATGGCTGTCAGAGCCAGGTGTGGATCGTGATGCGGCGAAACGCCAACGGCATTATCGAATTGCAGGGCGACAGCGACGCGGCGATCGTTAAAGGCCTTATGGCGGTGGTATTTATTTTGTACCACCAGATGACGGCGCAGGATATTGTGCATTTTGATGTCCGGCCATGGTTCAAAAAAATGGCGCTTACGCAGCACCTCACGCCTTCTCGTTCTCAGGGGCTGGAAGCAATGATTCGCGCAATTCGCGCTAAGGCCGCCACTCTTAGCTAAACTGTACAGACAGCGTTCTACCTGATGTCAAATCCTTTGTCGGACGGCGACGTCGCTTTATCCAGAGTGGACAGAGCGTATATTTTGTTGTTCTGATAAGCGAAGCGCTACCAGTCGTCGCAGAGGGCATCACCAGGAATACAGGAGGTTTGGTATGAAACGTGCGTCTTTCATTACGCTAACTATTATCGGCGCGTATAGCGCGTTACAGGCAGCCTGGGCGGTTGATTATCCATTACCGCCCGAAGGCAGCCGTCTTATTGGTCAGAATCAAACCTATACCGTACAGGAAGGTGATAAAAACCTGCAGGCTATCGCCCGGCGTTTTGATACGGCGGCGATGCTCATTCTTGAAGCGAACAATACGATTGCGCCGGTGCCTAAGCCCGGTACGCTAATTACCATTCCCTCGCAGATGCTATTGCCGGATGCGCCCAGGGAAGGCGTTATCGTCAACCTCGCGGAGCTACGGCTGTATTATTACCCGCCGGGAGAAAACCGCGTTCAGGTGTATCCCATCGGCATCGGTTTGCAGGGACTGGAAACTCCCGTCATGGACACCCGGATAGGGCAAAAGATCCCCAACCCGACGTGGACGCCGACGGCGGGCATACGCCAACGTTCGCTTGAGCGGGGGATCACGCTGCCACCGGTGATCCCTGCCGGGCCAAATAACCCGCTGGGACGCTATGCGCTGCGTCTGGCGCACGGTAATGGGGAATATCTCATTCATGGCACCAGCGCGCCGGATAGCGTGGGTCTGCGCGTGAGTTCCGGTTGCATTCGCATGAACGCGCCGGACATCAAGGCGTTATTTGCGCAGGTCAGAACGGGGACGCCGGTAAAAGTGATTAACCAGCCGGTGAAATTCTCTGTCGAGCCGAATGGCATTCGTTATGTAGAGGTACACAGGCCGCTATCGCCGGAAGAAGAGCAAAACGTGCAGACGATGCCCTACGTGTTGCCTGCGGAATTTACCGCGTTCAGAAACGCACAAGGGGTGGATAGTCGCCTGGTCGATAAGGCGCTATACCGGCGAGCCGGGTATCCAGTCAGCGTGAGCGCCGGGCAGACGCCAGCGGTAAATACGACCGCAGTCGAATCCGCTCAGAACGGTTTTGTCGGAGAAGAGGGGCAAACGCGCGTCACGCAGTAGCCTTCGCAGCAAACGACGGACAAAAAAATGGCGCACGATGTGCGCCATTTTATATCGTGCGTCAAATTACTTACGGACGTGGGATACTACTTTGTTGTCCAGACGCTGGTTCGCGCGAGCTGCGTCGTCTTTAGCAGCCTGAACGTCGGAACGCATTGCATTTACGTCATTACTCAGTTGCTCAACTTTAGCGCTCAGCGTCTGTACATCGGAAGACAACTGATCGATTTTAGCGTTGCTTGAACAACCTGCCAGTAACGTGGAACCCAGAACTACTGCACCTAAGATCAGCTGGTTAGTACGGTTCATAACAATAACATTATACTTTGTGTGGTTATGTGGGTAAAAAAAATGGCGCACGATGTGCGCCATTTTTATTACGCAGGTACTATTACTTACGGTATTTAGTAGCCTGGTTGTCCAGACGCTGGTTAGCGCGAGCTGCGTCGTCTTTAGCAGCCTGAACGTCGGAACGCATTGCGTTTACGTCGTTGCTCAGCTGGTCAACTTTAGCGTTCAGAGTCTGAACGTCAGAAGACAGCTGATCGATTTTAGCGTTGCTGGAGCAACCAGCCAGCAGAGTAGAACCCAGGATTACCGCGCCCAGTACCAGTTTAGTACGATTCATTATTAATACCCTCTAGATTGAGTTAATCTCCATGTAGCGTTACAAGTATTACACAAACTTTTTTATGTTGAGAATATTTTTTTGATGGGAATGCACTTATTTTTGATCGTTCGCTCAAAGAAGCATCGAAATGCATGAAAGTCCCTAAAAAACCGAAAGAAAACAGGGGGCTTCCATCGGATTCTTCTTAGATAATCCGCAATTAGATAGTAAAATCCGATTTGATTTTTTTATTAATAGTGGCTATCGATTAAATAAAAAAAGCGCCGGAAGGGCGCTTTTTTAAACAAATTAATTCACACAACAATTATTACAGTACGTGAACAGAGGCGGTGTTAGTGGTGCCGCTTGGAACCAGCGCGCCGGAGACCATCACTACGACGTCGCCTTTCTGGGCGAGGCCGCTTTGCAGGGCGACATCTTTGCCCAGACGGTAGAAATCATCAGTAGAATTGATTTCTTTCACCAGCTGCGATACCACGCCTTTGCTCAGTACTAACTGACGGGCGGTCACTTCATTGGTGGTCAATGCCAGGATGGTGGCGTCCGGGAAGTATTTACGCACGGCGCGAGCGGATTTACCGCCCTGGGTCGCTACCACGATCAGCGGCGCTTCCAGTTTTTCGGCGGTTTCTACCGCGCCGCGGCATACTGCTTCCGTAATGCGCAGTTTACGGCTGTCGTTGTTGTAGTCCAGACGACTGTTCATGACGCGGTCGGTACGTTCGCAGATGGTCGCCATGATAGAAACGGCTTCCAGCGGGTATTTCCCTTTTGCGGATTCGCCGGACAGCATAACCGCATCCGTACCGTCGAGGATGGCGTTCGCAACGTCGCCTGCTTCTGCGCGGGTCGGACGCGGGTTTTTGATCATAGAATCCAGCATCTGAGTCGCGGTGATCACGACTTTACGTGCGCGGATACATTTTTCGATCATCATTTTCTGCGCAAAAATCACTTCTTCAACCGGGATTTCTACGCCCAGGTCGCCACGCGCAACCATGATGCCGTCGGAAGCTTCGAGAATTTCATCGAAGTTGTTCAGGCCTTCCTGGTTTTCGATCTTAGAGATAATCTGGATATTTTCGCCGCCGTGAGCTTTCAGATGCTCGCGAATTTCGACAACGTCAGAACGTTTACGGATAAAGGACGCCGCAACAAAGTCAACGCCCTGTTCACAACCGAAGATCAGGTCCTGTTTGTCTTTTTCAGCCAGCGCCGGCAGAGCAATAGAAACGCCCGGCAGGTTAACGCCTTTGTTCTCGCCCAGATCGCCGTTGTTCAGCACCTTACAAATGACTTTATTGCCTTCGATGGCGGTCACTTCCATACCGATCAGACCATCGTCAACCAGGACGGTGTTGCCAACGCTCAGGTCGCTGGTGAAGCCTTCATAGGTGACGGCAACGATTTCATTATTACCGACCACGGATTTGTCGGTGGTAAAAGTAAAGGTTTGGCCCGCTTTCAGCGAAACGTCGTTACCGCCTTCCAGTTTAATGGTGCGGATTTCTGGTCCTTTAGTATCAAGCAGAATAGCGGCTTTTTTACCGGTTTTGCTCATCACGTTGCGCAAGTTCTGGATACGCTGACCGTGTTCTGCATAATCGCCATGAGAGAAGTTCAGACGCATCACGTTCATGCCCGCGTCCAGCATTTTGCTTAACATCTCTTCGGATTCGGTTTTCGGACCGATAGTACAAACAATTTTCGTCTTTTTCATGACAGTCTTAGTCTTTAAGTTGAGGAGGATATGGAAATCTGGCTTCGGGCGCGCACGGCCCGGAAGCTAAGCCTGTGTTGCTAAAGTGATGATGCCTCGCTCTAAGGATAGGTGACATCGAAAGAGCGTGCAGAGGAATGTGTGCTCGCGTTTCAGCCCAACGGGAAGGGGATAATTTTAGTCGTTGAGTTTTACAGTCCAATGCGCTGAAACCATTCAAGAGACAATTGGCGCGCATTATACGCTGAAATTTACAAAAAAGGAAAATGAAAACCCTGTTTCAAAAGACATCTGTGCAGATCCACAACGGTTTGTTATTACGCTGTTTACGATGTCGCTGGCGATAACGCCGCCCGAACAGGGGCGGCGTTGCGCAACAGAGGGTGTTGTTGCGCATAATGTCAATCGAGCAACTTTTTGCCTTCCAGGTCGATGGCGATGTTTTGGTTGTGTGCTTTTCGATAGCACAGTATCGCTATCCCGATGGCCGCCCAGCTAATTCCGAGTATCAGAGCGTGAATGTTCATGTTTAAACAGACGTAGCCGATGACGATCATCCCCATGATCGGCGAAATGACATGGGCGAAAATGCGCCGCTGGGCTTTCATCCGGAAATTGAACAGGATAAACACACACAGGTTCACGACAAAAAAAGCGAAAAGCGCGCCAAAGTTCACCAGCGTGGAGATAGACTCAATCTTGCCGGAAAACAGGTAGCTGAGCAGCAGGGTGACGCCGCCGGTAAACAGAATGGCATAATCCGGCGTTTTACGCGTGGTATGGACGTGAGCGAGGAAGGCGGGCAACATTCGGTCGCGCCCCATTGAAAATAGCACTCTGGACACCGCCGTTTGCGCGGTAATAATGTTGCCGACGGCGCACACAAACGCCACAATGATGGAAAATGCCACTTTGAGCCAGATACCGCCAACGTTGCCGGCAATGGTGAAAAATGCTTCATTCGTCGCATTGCCTTCCGCGAAGCGGTCGACATTACCGGTGGCGAACGCCGCAAACGCCACAACGATAATAAACAGTACCGTCGCCAAAACTAACGCCAACAGCGTTGCTTTACTGACGGCGCGTCCCCCGCCTTCGCTTTCTTCACTTAATGTACTGATAGCGTCAAAGCCGAGAAAGTTCAGCGCAGCCACCGAAATCGCCGTCGCGATGAGCCCTGGGGTGAACCACTGTGAATCGAAAAAAGGCCGGAAGGAAAGCGTTATCTGACTACTGTCCAGCAGCATCAGACGGACAATGAGTAGCACGAAAATCGCCAGAATACCGAGTTGAATAAAGACCAGTAACTTATCGAATTTCGCCGTTTGCTGTATCCCGAGATAGTTGACTCCGGTGCCAATAGCCACATAAATCAACGGCCAGACCCAGACCGGGATTTGCGGTAAAATAGCGTGGACCGCGACGCCGCCCAGCACTGCCACGAGCGTAGGGAACAAAAGATAATCCAGCAGTAATATCCATCCGGTCAGAAACCCTACGGCGGGATTAATGCATACGCCAGCATACGCATAGGCCGAACCCGACGAGGAGATATGTTGCGATAAGGTAGAGTAGCTGTACGCGGTAAAAAACATCGCGATCGCGCCAATAATATAAACCAGCGCAACCATACCGTGCGAAAGATTATAAACGACGCCATAAAGAGAGACTGGCGCGATAGGCACCATAAACACCAGACCATAAAGCACTAAATCGGTAAGAGACAATTTTTTGACTTTTTTCATGATAAATACCTTAATGGCTTTTTATGCCAGATCGCGTAAAAACGCGCTTACCGCTGCGAGGCAGGGCGCGATATTTTCTTCATGCGGGTTATGGCTGCTGCCGGGAATAGTGACCGCGCGGCAGTCTGAAATGTGAGAGAGAAGCGGAGAGACGACGCGCTCGGTTGCCTGATCGTTTTCGCCGCGTAGTACCAGAACAGGACAGCGTATCTGGCACAAATGGGGCGTAATATCCCAGTCGGCAAGTTTGCCATTTGCCGCCAGTTCATTGGTTCCCCATAAAATGTGATAACCCGTAGGGTCGGCGGCGAACTGCGCATTAGAGCGCTGAACATGAACGGCTTCTTCCGCGAGGGTATAAACGTGTCTGGCATAATAAGCGACCAGCTGTTCCGGTGGGTTTTGATAAATGACGGCGGGCATAATGACGTTTTTGATATCGTCATCGGACATTGGCGTCAGAGCGTTAAAGAGCCGTATGGCTTCCTGTTGCCACAGGGCGATACTGGCCGGCGAACTGGCCAGTATCGTCCCGCGAAGCCCGGCAGGCTGTAAGCAGGCGTGCTCTGCGGCAAGCATTCCGCCCCAGGAATGTCCCAGTATCGAATACCCGTGTCCAATACCTAGGTGATGAATTAATTGGGTTAATTGACGGAGATAACGCGCAATAGTCCAGAAAGACGCGTCAGCATGAGGAAAATGCGTTGAACGACCGCAGCCATATTGATCGTAAAATATTACCATGCGCCCGTCATCAGCCAGACGGCGATAATTTAATAAATAATCAAAGCCGCCAGAAGGGCCGCCATGAAGGATAATGAGCGGCGTGAGTAATGATTTTCTGTCTCCATAAATCCGATAGCTTGTCAATATGTTTTCAGAAAACATTTCGCCATAGAGATAAGTATCATTCATATTCTTAATGACTCAGTGTGTGGCAGGGCAGGCGAAATTTATATTCGCCTGGGTAATATTATTTTTTTATTGTGTGTAAAACATTACACCAGAAGGTGGCGTAATGTTCCCATTGCAGAAACTGCGGGCTTCCCCAGTGCGGCGAACAATCACTGGCAAAGCAACATACTTTCCCTTTATGGTAAGTACCCATAACTAACAGTGGATCGCCATTAATTTCAGCAAGGACTTGACTATTTTCTTTGGCGATAAGCTTGTTATAGCCCAACAGCGGCGGCCATTCGCTAAATGGCTGGGTAATAACATGCTCTACCGCAGTATTTACTGCTTTACATCCTTGCGGTAGTTCTACGCGGTCATCTACATCCAGCATATCAACCGGCAATACCTCTGCCAGAACCGTATTTTTATAATTGGCTTTTGCTTCTATTCCCGTAAAGGATAAATACCCGCCGATCATCAACAGACCGCCGCCCTCAGCAACATAATCTGCGATAAGTTGTAATGCATCAGGAATAATGTCCATATTATAAAACGTTCTGTTTTGTAACAGGAACGTATTGCTACCGATATCACTGATGACGATCGCATCATAGCAGGCTAATGCTTCGGCAGTTTGTGGAAAACGAGTTTGCACAATATGGGCAGGCATGTAGTCTACATCGATATTACCCTGGCGCAAGCAGGATAATAAATAGTCTGCGCCTTCTTCATATTTGCTCGATGTAAAGCTATCAAAACCTTTAGAGTGAATCATATGAATGTGCCATGATTCGCCAATAAATAAAATTTTCATTATGTCACCTGTTAATTAATGTTAATGACTTTATTAGATTGGGTACGCATTCGATGTAAAACCTGCAAGTGCTGAGGCATACTCGACGCACCGACTTGTTCCACCGCCAGAGAAGCGAAAGCGGAGGCATATTGAATGGCTGCGACCATATCTGCTTGTCGCGCCAGCGCGGCGGCTAAGGCGCCATTAAAAGCGTCACCGGCCCCAGCAGCATCTTTTACCACGGCGCTCCATGCAGGAATATACAACGTGCGGGCGTGCTCACAGAGCAGAGAACCACGGGCGCCAAGGGTAATGATGACTTTTTTCACCCCGGATTGCAGAATAATATTTCCGGCTTTTTTCGCATCATTAATATCAGTAATGGTTACGCCGGATAAAAAAGAGGCTTCAGTTTCATTCGGCGTGATGATGTCAATATCAGATAATAAATGCGTCACCTGTTTCGTATAGGGGGCAGGATTCAGCATGATCATTTTATTTTCTTGTTTGCCCAGACGAATAAATTCAGTCAACGCTTCAATGTTCGTTTCGAGCTGCATTAACATAACGTCAGACTCGGCGATATAACGGTGTTGCTCGTTAATCTCTTGCGTGGTGAGCATCATATTGGCGCCAGGGTAGATGGCGATAATATTATCGCCATCCACGGCGGAGACATAGATCAATGCGCTACCGGTGGGCGCTTTATCTGTTTGATACGCGCTGTATGAGGTGATGCCTGATTGAATAATATGATTCATAGCAAATGCGCTGAACTGATCTTTGCCCACTTTAAAAATAAAATGTGCCGCAGCGCCGGCATTGTTTGCCGCTAAAGCCTGGTTGGCTCCTTTACCTCCAGGATAGAATCCAAATTGACTGGCCAGAATGGATTCTCCGCTTTGTGGAAACCACGGCACGGTTGCTGAAACATCAATATTGAATGAGCCTAAAACACACACCTTGCCTGCTTTTTTTGGGTTTTCCCGGCGCAGTTTTGCATCCTGATGGATTGGCGTGGCGATAGTGCTGGAGATATCAATCTTATTTTCAGTGATAAGCTTACTCAGCGCGTCACGGTTTAAAATCCCTCCGCCATAGCAACGCTGAAGCATACCTGATTTCTGGAAATAGCGTAGATCGGAACGAATAGTCTCCTGGCTAACCTTATAAAGGTCTGAAAGTTTACTGACGCTAACACTATTATCCTTTATCAGTAAATTAATGATGGCATGACGTCTTTCTTCTTTAAACATATTGCCTCCGGGTAGTGAGTTGAATTGTATTTATGGCAATGTTGTCATGCGGTGAATTCAATCACAGATTATGCGGTCAACCGGAAGTAACCCCAAATGAATGTCAATAATCAGAAGCGCAGCCAATGTGTTAAATATTAATTGCTTACAGAAGGGGAAAATAGTTTTGTGAGTGTTGTCATATATTTTCTATGTAATATGACGGGGTGAACGTAAAATAGTTGGGCTTGCACGATTCAGTGAGTATATGCAGCCGGACAGCGTTCGCTTATCAGTCGCTACCCTCGACGAAATAAGACGATATCGCTCTCCGGCCCGGGGTTATATACGCTCGATTTTTGCCGGCAGCCCCTGACGTACTGCCGCGCCAGAAACCCAGTCGAGCCAGGTGTTGGTAATGGTTCTTGTCGGATCGGCAAAGCCCAGATCGTTAAGATTTATGCCTGCCCTGATTTGTGGATCATACGGCATAGGCACGCCATCCAGAGAGTGCTGCGTTGCGCCCATCTCGCGGTGGCCATATCCGTGTTCGATGGCGATGACGCCTGGCATCACGCCATTTAACAAACTGATTTGCGCCACGACCTGACCGCCCGGCGTAATGATCCGTACCCGATCGCCATGTTGCAGTCCATAACGCTCGCCGTCTTGCGGATTCAGCGCCACCAGGTTTGCTGGCTTCACATGGTGTAAGCGCGGGATGACGGCTGTTGAGCTGGACATGGTATTTGATTTAAATGAAATCAGTTTCAGCGGCCATTGCCCAATGGGAAACTGATCGTCAATCGCACGACCATCTGACAAACGCGCCGGATACCAGACCGGGCAACCGCTGAAGCGCTCCCCGGTGATGGCGTGACGGTGGGCGGCGACATCTGCATTCCAGATCTGTAAGGGTTTTTTCCACGCGTTACCTAACCGTTGCTCCGTATAGCCGCTATCCTCGGGCGCAAACCGGCCGCCACGCGAGTAGATAAACGCCACGCGACCGACCTCATCAGCTTTAAGCGTGTGCTGAATTGCTGGCAGAATGCGGCTGACGCCGGTAAGCGAAATATCTTCCTGATTTGCCAGCGCGACCGGCGTCTTGCCCATAAAGGCGATATTAGCGGCTACGCGCAGATAGAAGTCTTCCGCCCGGTTCAGTGGAAAAGTATTGCCCTGCGGATCGGTTATCGCCCGGTCGCCGAAGCCGGGCAGATGGAGCCGTTTTGCTACCGCAATACAAAATGCTTCCATTGAGACAGGTTGCCCGTCCACCGTTCGGCGAGTGGCGGGGGCGACAACCGGCCAGCGGGCGGTAGTGGCTTTACTGGCTACGCCGCCCCAGGGCGCCGTAAAGCCCCAGCTCTCAAAATTGTGCGTATCCGGCACAATGTAATCCGCCAGCGCCGTCGTTTCATTCATAAAGGCGTCAATCGCGATAAAGAGCGGCAGTCGGCGAGGGTCTTTTAGCTTTTCTTCCGCCACGGCGCGTAGACCGGGAACACCGTAAAACGGGTTGCTCATATTGGAAATCCAGGCTTTAAGCGGATAAGGATAGCCTTCGAGCGCGGAGGTCAACAGTTCGGTAAGCTGGCCTGCCACAAAGGGATACCACGGCGCTTTGGCTGGATAAGGGGATTGCCCGCCGGCAATTTTGTCGCGGTATTCTTCCGATGCTTCATAAGCGGTTTTGCTACGGGCAATACTTAACCCGGACGGTTTCACTTTTCCGGCAAAACTGTTCATGTTGTAGCGGGGGCCGTCGCTAACGCCGTTGAATTTGCCGCCGCCGACAAAGACGCCGCCGGACAAGCTGAGGTTGCCGATCAGCGCGTTAAGCATCATGACCGACCAGGCGTTATAAAACCCATTGCCGGCCATCATGCCGCCGTGACTGATGACCGCAGCTTTACGTCCGTGACTGGTAAAGGTTTCCGCCAGCGCGATAATTTGCGCTTCCGGCACGCCGCACTGTTCGCTGTATTGCGCCAACGAGAGCTTTTCTGCCGCCTCTTTCAGGCGTTGCAACCCGCTCTTCACCGTGACCCGTTGGCCGTCGGCGAGCGTAACGTACTGCGTCACGAAAAGCCGTGCCTGTCGGCAAGTGGACGCATCGACCAACTCGCCGTCGGTATTCAGCATGACGGGGGGCTCTTCGCCATCGGGCGTAAGATGGCGCAGCGTCAGGTGTTGTCCGGCAAGCGTCGGCAGTTCATCCGCAATGACCAGGTGCGTGGCGTTGGTCCAACTTTGCTCGCCGGCCTGCTGCATCGCCTGTACGCCGGGAATCGCCAGATAATCAGCATTATAACGTTGATTATCCATGATCCAGCGGATCATCCCCATTGCCAGCGCCGAATCGCTGCCGGGCATGACCGGTTGCCAGCGACCGCGAGGATCGGCGAGCACCGTTGATAAGGGGAGGGCGGGGGCGACCACGACGTATTGAAAATTCTCACGCAGTCGGGCGCTCGCCAACTGACGTGCCTGGCGTTTAAACGGATTGCCGGACTGTGCCGGGGAGGTGCCCATAAAGAGCGCAAACTCCACGTTTTCCCAGTCGGGTTTGACATGCGGGTTTTTATCCAGATCGCCCATCAATGCCCCGGAGCCGGCCCGGTAAGCCAGTCCACAGTAGGCGCCATGCGCGCCGAAATTCTTGCTGCCGAAGCTATTTAGCGCAAAACGACGCAGAAACGCATCGCGGCCTTCGTCGCTGGTATTCGTGACCAGTAACTGATTGGTTTTGGGCCCGAAACTGGGGTGCTTTGCGTCAATTGGCGTATCCGGCGCATGAATAGCGCGCAGTCCGTCCACATGACCTTCGCCAAACAGATCGCCGCCTTCCACGACTTCTTCAATAAGTTGCTCAAAGCTGATGCGCTGCCATTTCCCTTCGCCGCGTTTACCCACGCGTTTCATCGGTTCAAGCAGTCGTAGCGGACTGTACAGGCTTTCCAGCAGCGTGGCGCCGCGCGCGCAGGCGGTTGAGCGGGCGTCAAGACCGTTTTCTCCCGCCAGTTGCTCCATGGCTTCGCTAAAAGGGACGGACGAGTCAATCGGGTGTTCCTGCGACAAGGGGTGATAGGGATTGCCGGCGATGCGTATCACTTTGCCATCGGCATTAACCCGGGCGCGGATACCGCACTGTGTCCAACAGCCGAAGCATTGCGTCATGGCGATGGTTTGTTGTGGATTTTGCTGCCAGTGTGTTTGCGCCTGCGCCTCCGGAATTAACGCATTGCCAAAGATGCGGTCGCGCGTTACCTTGCCGGACGTCCCGTTTAACAGGCCATCAATTGCGCGTTTCGCCACATCACGGTAGCTCAGACCAAAAGTGACCATCCCACCGACGGCGAGACCGACTTTTAGCCACTGACGACGGGTTAAATTAGCCATGTTGTAATCTCCTGGTGAGTCCGTTCAGCGTTTCACGAATAATAATCAGTAGCGCTATCCACAGGCCGAAGGTGCCGAGAATAGCCAGCCAGCCATCCGTTCCGCCTGGTAACGAGTAAGGGTTAAATTGCGCGTTGAACTTGGGGACGGTTTGTACCTGAATCAACAATGTCCAGCGCATCAGCCAACATAGCGCCAGCGCGCTGAGAACCAGCAGGACGCGTCTTAGCTGTGATAACGGATGGCGTAGCGCCAGGCTACAGAACAGCAGTGTGAATACCCACAGCGCCACCCAGCCGACAGCGTAATATTTGGCTGACAGGGCGACGGTAATCCACTGACGGATTGCCGTGCCGGAAAGCGTATCGCCGCTGACCCACATGGCCACCACCAGCCTCAGCGCCGCCAGCGTCCAGATTTGTCCCCACAATATTTTTGGCAGCCTTACCGAGTCGCGTCGGGCGGCGACAATCATCAGCGCGAAGAACGCCTGTAAGGCGCTAAGAAACATCGCCACGGGGAAGGCGTAGCTAAACCAGATTGGGCGCGCCAGCACAACGGAGACTTCGCGGCCGGTATAAATCAACAGGCCCACCGCGCAAAGCGCGCTGGCTAACGCCAACCATTTTGTGACGTTGTAACTTTTATTGAATAATCGTTTTATTTGCTGCGCCAGGAACCATAGGGCGAGAAAGCCGGTAAACAGCGGCAGAAATAATGCTCCCCAGGGCATCCACGACCAGGGCGTCGGCCAGGCATAGAAATGCCAGACGCGGGCGGTCTGGTGCAGATCCGCCGTCAGCGCCAGCGGTGCGGTAATCGCACAGGTAATGGCAATCAGTAATGCCCGATTTTCTTCTGTTGCGGCGTCTTTTTTCCGCCAGTGAAGATAACAGGCAAACAGTGCGGCGCAGGAGGCAATGCCAATAAAAAAGAAATATTGTACCGCCCACGGCAGCCAGCTAATGTCCTGCGGGTGAGCCAGCACTTCTTCAATGATGAGTGAATGCGTCATTCAGACCTCCTGCCAAAGCGCGGGCTGCGCACGGCCCATTAATGGGGTGACAAAGGCGTCGTCCAGACCAGGTAGAAAACATGGGGCGACGTGCCGTTTTCCGGCTTTAATACCTTGATAGCGTCGCGATGCTGATGAAGCATGGTGGCGATGCGGCTATGGGGATCTTTGATATCGCCAATAATACGCGCGCCGCCGACGCAGGACTCTACGCAAGCGGGTAACAGTCCGGCTTCCAGACGATGGACGCAAAACGTGCATTTATCGGCAGTTTGCGTTTCATGATTGATAAATCGGGCGTCGTAAGGACACGCCTGGACACAATAGGCGCAGCCGACGCAGCGTTTGTTATCCACCACCACAATGCCATCTTCCCGCTGAAAGGTGGCTTGTACCGGGCAGACCGGCACACAGGGGGGGTTATCGCAATGGTTGCACAGACGCGGCAACAGCACATTCGTGACTTCCTGACTACCTTCACGCTGGACCTGGTATTGGTTCACCGTCGTACGAAACGCGCCCTGCGGCGTTTGGTTTTCAATAGTGCAACTTACGGTACAGGACTGACAGCCGATACAACGCCGCAGGTCGATAAGCATGGCGTAACGGTGTCGGGGAGAGCCTTCATGCCGCTCCGGCGAAAAAGGAAATTTCGCTTCAGCCAGCGGAACCAGCGAGGCGCCAGCGGTCAGGACGCCAAGCTGCTGGAGAAATTGCCGTTTACTGCTGTCCATATTGACTCCCGTCCACATTGCCAACAATGAAACATTTGTCACGATGTTGGTTCATGTGTAATGAATAAAAAATGTCGATGATTTACAGTGTAAAAATCGAGGCGGGGTGCGCTCTATTGTGGTTAACCACATACCCGGCTTGTTGTTGATCTAAAACAACATAATTGACAGGGATATTAGGGTGAGAGGTAAAACCGTAAGGCGCCTGGCGGTGTTGGCGGCAGTAGGGCTACTTTGTCATGGCGCGTGGGCAGGGACGTGGAATATCGGTATTTTGGCCATGCGCGGCGAGGCGTCTACGCGTAGCCACTGGCAACCGTTGGCAAAGACATTAAGCCAACAGCTTCCAGGCGAAACCTTTCACATCCAGCCGCTGGATCTGCATCAAATGCAGGAGGCTGTTAACCAGGGAACCGTGCAGTTTGTGATAACCAACCCGGCGCAATTTGTCCAACTGAACAGCCATGCGCCGCTGCGCTGGTTAGCTTCCCTGCGCTCCACGCGCGATGGGAAAGCAGTGAGTAATGTTATCGGCAGCGTGATTTTGACCCGACGCGATAGCGGCATCACCACGGCGCATGATCTCATCGGTAAGACCGTCGGCGCGATTGATGCTCAGGCGTTTGGCGGCTATTTATTAGGCTATAAAGCGCTCAGCGACGCGGGCTTACGCCCGGAGCGCGATTTTCATCTCCGTTTTACCGGATTTCCTGGCGATGCCTTAGTCTATATGCTGCGCGAAAAAGCGGTGCAGGCGGCAATTGTGCCAGTGTGCCTGTTAGAAAATATGGATCAGGAAGGATTGATTAATAAAAAGGACTTTATCGCGCTGCTTTCCCGACCGACGCCCCTGCCTTGCTTAACCAGTACGCCGTTATATCCTGACTGGTCGTTCGCGGCGCTACCTGCGGTAAGCGATGCGCTGGCGGATCGCGTAACGCGAGCGCTATTCAACGCGCCCGCCGCCGCGTCATTTCACTGGGGCGCGCCTGCGTCCACCAGTCAGGTGGAAGCCTTGCTGCGTGATGTTCGTCAGCACCCTCAGCAGCGTCGACTGTGGCTGGATGTCAAAAGTTGGTTAATCCAGCACCAGCTAATGGTCGGCGGCGTGATTCTGGCGTTCCTGTTGCTCACGCTCAATTATATTTGGGTCATGCTGCTGGTGCGTCGACGTGGAAAGCAACTGGAACGTAATAGCGTAGTTCTTCATCAGCATGAGCGGGCGCTGGAAACTGCCCGGCAAATGAGCGTGTTGGGTGAAATGACCTCCGGGTTTGCCCATGAGCTTAATCAGCCGCTTTCCGCGATTCGACATTATGCCCAGGGGTGCCTGATTCGACTGCGCGCTGCAGATGAACAGCATCCCTTGCTGCCGGCGCTGGAGCAGATTGACCAGCAGGCGCAACGCGGTGCGGATACTCTGCGTAACCTGCGTCACTGGGTCAGCCAGGCGCAGGGCAACCCGGTGCTAACCGAAGCGTGGAAGGCCATAGCCATTCGCGAGGCGATTGATCATGTCTGGCAATTGTTGCGTATGGCTCAACAGTTTCCGACAGTGACTCTGCATACCGAGGTTAGCGCTGCGCTGCGCGTAACGCTGCCGTCAGTGCTGCTGGAACAGGTGCTGGCGAATATCATTCTTAATGCGGCTCAGGCGGGCGCCACCCATTTATGGGTCGTTGCTGAACGCACTGAAAACGGCATCAGTATCGCTTTACAGGATAACGCCGGGGGAATCGATGAGGCGCTATTACGTCAGGCGTTTCAGCCGTTTATGACCACCCGCAAAGAGGGGATGGGCTTAGGGTTGGCGATTTGCCAGCGGCTGGTGCGGTATGGGCGGGGCGATATCAGTATCAGGAACCAGACCGCGCCGGACGGTCTGTCGGGAACGGTGGTCACGATACATTTCTTACATGAAAATGGGGGCAGGGATGGCGACAATTCATCTACTGGATGATGATACGGCGGTCACTAACGCGTGCGCGTTTTTACTGGAAAGTCTGGGATATGACGTAAAATGCTGGACGCAGGGGGCGGATTTTTTGGCGCAGGCCAGTCTGTATCAGGCCGGGGTCGTATTACTGGATATGCGAATGCCGGTACTGGATGGGCAGGGCGTTCATGATGCGTTGCGCCAGTGCGGAAGTACCCTGGCGGTTGTTTTTCTTACCGGGCATGGCGATGTACCGATGGCCGTGGAGCAGATGAAACGCGGCGCCGTCGATTTTCTGCAAAAACCGGTATCGGTAAAACCGTTACAGGCGGCGCTGGAGCGTGCGCTGACGGTTTCATCGGCAGCGGTGGCGCGTCGTGAGATTATACTGTGTTACCAGCAGTTGACGCCGAAAGAGCGTGAGCTGGCCAGCCTGGTGGCAAAAGGATTTATGAACCGTGAAATTGCGGAAGCGATGAATATCGCGGTGCGTACCGTAGAGGTGCACCGCGCCAGAGTCATGGAAAAAATGCAGGCCGGTAGCCTGGCGGAACTGATTAGGCGTTTCGAAAAAATGGCCTCGCCAGAGACCAGAATACGAACAACGTATGAGCCATGAATAATAAACTGCGTTATTTCTTTGATTTGCATCAAATTTTGTTTAATTGAGAAGACTGTTATATTCTGTTGGTTTGAGCTGGCGACGAGTAAAACGTATGACAAAACCGACAAAAGATGACGAACTGTACCGCGAGATGTGCCGGGTGGTGGGCAAGGTCGTGCTGGAAATGCGCGATCTGGGGCAGGAGCCTAAATATATTGTTATTGCGGGCGTGTTCAGAACCGCGCTGGCGAATCAACGCATCCAACGTAGCGCGTTAGAAAAACAGGCTATGGAAACCGTGATTAACGCTCTGGCGCGGTCATAGCCGCTATCAGGGTGGCAATAACGAAATCGCCTTTGAATCGTCGCGATTGTCACCATGGCGGGCGGGTTGCCCGCCGTTAGCGATGCGCAGGGTTATCAGGTGATGGCTAAGCGCAGCCCTAATGTATCAGGGTACGGCTCAAAATAATTCTGGCTGCGTAGATAGTCATCCGGATGTTCCGCCAGATAGTGCTTCAGCAGCGTTAACGGTGCCAGGATAGGTAGTCGGCCCGCCCGGTAGCCGAGAATCACCTCGCGTAATTCCGCGCGTTGCCTGCTGTTCAACGCGCGGTGAAAATAGCCCTGGATATGCATCAGCACATTGGTGTGATTTTTACGTGAAGCGGGGTGGCGCAGGATAGCCATCAGTTTTTCTCTGTATCGGACAAAGAAGGCATCCAGATCGTCCCACTCATGCAGACGCGCGACGAAAGGGCCAATTTCGCGGTAGCCGGCCTGGTGGTGGGCGAGAAGCTGAAGTTTGTATCGGCTATGAAACGCGAGCAAACTGTGACGACTCAAGCCCTGCGCGCGTAGCGCATTTAATTCATGTAGCGCGAAGATACGTGCGATGAAGTTCTCGCGTAGTACCGGATCGTGCAGGCGACCATCTTCCTCTATCGGCAGCCAGGGATATTTGTCCATCATCGCGGCGGTAAACAGCCCCGTGCCAGCTTTGCGGCCCCTGTTACCCTTTTCATCATACAGGCGAACGCGCTCCATTCCGCAACTGGGCGATTTTGCACACACAATAAACCCCGCCAGTTCGCCTATTGTTGGCAGAAACCGATCGGCAAAGGCATTCATTCGCTCGGTGACGTCATCGTGCGGGGCATGGCTATAGCGCATCCGAATGTCGCCACAGGTCGTCTGGATAAGACGCAGCGCAGGGCGGGGCACGGGCAGGCCGATCGCCACCTCCGGGCAGATCGGTTTGTAGGCCACCCACGGTGCCAGAGAGTTCATGACAAAATCCATACGCTTATGTCCGCCATCAAAGCGTACCGCGGCGCCAGTCAGACATCCGCTAATGCCGACTACGGGTTTGTTATTCATGATTCCCCCTTATTGAAAGTACGACGACTGACGCCAATGGCGCAAAATGTTATCTCACGCTGATTTAAAACTTACACAACTTTGTTTTTTTGTCTAAGTTTTCGCGGAGATTTTTTTGATGTACTTAAATATCAATAAGATAGAATTAGGGGAAGAAATCTATTTCAGCGCTTATAGTGTGATAACCTCCAGCGAAGCGACCACGTTGCGCCACTGGGCAAGCTGTTTTTTCTGTCCGGCAGTGAGCTTTCCGGTGGTCACCAGGAACCATTTTCTCTGGGCGAACAGCTCGGGCGCCAGCACGGCTGGTGGAGAGGGAAGCACATTGAGCCGCAGCTCTTGTCCGGTACGAGTCAACGCTTCCAGCCAGATTTCACAGTGATCCGAGAGATGCCATCCGCTAATAAAGGCATTGTTGCTAGGCGCTTTTCTGTCGCCTTCAAGGCAAAAAGAGGTGTAGGCAATAATGATGCCATCCAGTATTTCGCGCAGCGTCATCACGGCGGGAAGGTGCGCGGACACTTTGCTGCGCAACGGACGCAATAAATGGGTCACCAGTTCTGCGCGAGGATATTCCCGGCCACAGTCATAAATCAACTGCCGCAGCGCGTCAATTCGCCCTTCGTGGAGATGTTGGAGCATCGTCTCCTGGATCGTTATCCAGTTATCGCCCAGGCGAATGACCGGACGCGACAGTAAGGGTTTGACCTGGCTTATCGGTACGCCTTTTCTCACCCAGTCGAGGATGCTAAGCGCTTGTCGAATATCGTCATCGCTGTATAAGCGATGCCCGCCATCAGTACGCTGCGGTTTCAATAAACCATAGCGTCGCTGCCATGCCCTTAGCGTGGCGGCATTGATACCGCATAGTCTGGCAAATTCGCCGATAGAATACGACATGGTAAAGCCCGTTAAATAAGGGGATTCTACTATATCATGATCAAATGAAGACTAAGGTAGTGATAAATGGTGCGGCATACCAAGGCATCCGTATGGATTTTGTCGATGATGAGCAATACTGCGTGGCGTAAGGCTCATCAAAATATGACCAATGCTTAATATCATCGGACGCCCCTGGTTAATACTCTATTAACCTCATTCTTCGGGCACAGTTAAGTAACTCTGTCACTTTATGAACCTGTAGCTTTCTCATCATATTCATCCGGTGTGTTTCGACGGTTTTTATACTGATATGTAGCTTTTCGCTGATCCCATGATTGGTATACCCCTCGTCAATAAGTTTAAGAACCTGACGCTCGCGCAAAGTAAGCAGTTGATGATTGGTCGTGTCAGCGTTTAATTCAGCCAGGATAGCTTCCCGATTCAACGTTGGGTCAATGTAACGCTTGTTTACTGCTACTGTTTGCAATGCCGCTAACAGAACTTGCTGACTACTGCTTTTTAAAACATAGCCATTAGCACCTGCGGCTAAAGTTTTAATGGTCATATACTCTTGTTGGTATGCTGTGTAAACCAGAATATTCATTGCTGGCCAATGCTGATGTAATTGAGGAATGATATCCAGGCCATTGATGCCAGGTAGACTAAGATCAAGGATAAGTATGTCAGGCTCGTATGCACAACAGGCATTATAAACCTCAAGACCATTTTTCACATGCTCTACAATTTTAAAATGAGGCCAGGGTAATAAGGCATTCATAATGCCGTTAATGATGATTTCATGATCGTCTACTAATAAGATCTTATATTCTTTCATTTTGCTGCCCTCGCGAAAATTAAGATAATATTAAGTAATGGTGTAGTTTTTGAAGATCATACGTATTTTCTGGCGTAAGTCGGTTAGTTCCTCCAGCGCGATGATTTTCCCCATTTTTACGCGATTCTCAATGTCTATGACATAGCATACCAATTCAGTCTGCCCTATTTGACCTAAACAGCCTTTTAATGTGTGAATTAACTGATCGATTTTTTCTCCAGCCGATACGGCATTTTCAATATCAGCCAGCAAGAGGTCCAGTGATTGGAAAATCTTGCTATTAATGACCATATCATCTGTCGCCAGTAGCGCTGAGCAGCGACTTGGATCCTGCTCCTGTAGCTCTATATTTCGTAAAAGTTGGTATTCTGCGGCAATACTGATATAGCGAGCTAAGGTAGCCAACGTCACTGGTTTGGTAATGTAATGATGAATCCCATTTTTTTTACAACGATGAATATCTTCTGTCGCTACGCTAGCGGATAGCGCCACAAACATGCAGTCAGGATCTAAATTATTCGGCTCATCGTGCCATAATTGTACACATTCAATACCATCTATTTCTGGCATTCTAATGTCAATCAGTACTAAATCGAATCGTTGCTGTTGTGATAAAGTCAGAGCCTCGTTACTACTGGCGGCAACAGTGACGTGTTGTCCCAGGCTGACAAGCATTTTGCCGATGATATCCCGATTAATATCGGCATCATCAACCAAAAGAATCTGCAACTGCCAGGGAGGTAACAAATTATTTATTACTGGTATATTTGGTGTACACAATATTAACTGTTGCGCCAGGTCGTAGAGTTTTCCGGGGAAATACAAAAGCTCTGCGTTGAGAAGCGCATTTTGCTGGTGGGGTGGTTCGCCGCGTATTCCCCAGCAAGCCAGTTGCCGATGCAGGCAGAACGGCGCTGATAGTGTCCCTTTAATTGGTTGAGGCGGCTGGAATTCTTGTAAGGGTAATACTAGCGAGACACAGGTTCCAACCCCGAGGACACTTTTTAGTGTCAGATTACCGCCCATCATTTTAGCCAGGCTTGACGCAATAGTCAGTCCAATTCCTGTACCTTGCGAATTTGTGTCTGCTTGATAAAAAGCAGTAAAGATTTGAGACTGCTGCTGTATTTCAATCCCTTTACCGCTATCGCTAACCAGAAATATTAATTGTTCCTCATGACGCTTGACCGTCAGACGTATCCCTCCGGTTTCGGTAAATTTTACCGCGTTCCCGAGTAAATTAACCAAAATTTGCCGTAAACGGATACTGTCGGTATGAAAATAGAGAGGGACATGTTGACCGACAAAAGTACGTAATGACAGTTTTTTGCTTTGCGCTGGCCCCTGGATGGTTTGCATTGCTTGGTCCAGTAACGGCAGTAACGCTGTTTCTTCCATATGTAATGTGAAATGACCAGACTCGATGCGTGAAAAATCCAGCAGATTATTAATAATAGCTAACAAAGACAGTGTACAATTTCTGGCGGTATCAGCTAATCCTTGTTGCTCTATGTTTAAAGGGGTGGTTTGTAATAATTCAATTGCACCGAGTACGCCATTCATCGGAGTACGTAACTCATGACTTATTACCGTAAGATGAATGCTTTTACGTTTGTTAGCTCGCTCAGCGCGTTTTTTTGCTTCATTTAGCGCCTGGGTGCGCTCTGCGACTTTGTTTTCCAGATTGTCGTATTGGACTTGTAGAGTATCAAGCAGTTGGTTAAAAGCACCGGCAATACTATCTAATTCATCCAGTCGTTGTGCTGGTAAACGTGTGCTCAGCGGTGCAGTTGCGGTTTTATTAATGACATCGACAAAACGCCATAACGGTTTGGCCAGTGAGCGATGTAGTAACCAGCAAAAAGCCGACGTCATCAACACCAATGCTGTTAATGTAAAGGGGATTTGTTGAAGGATAATTTTTAAGATGCGATTATGTAGATTACCGTATGGGTACAGCGTAACCAGACTCCATCCGGGGCCATGCAAGGTTGTGCGTAATATCAGAAATCCGGGAATTTGCTGCCATCCATCATGCAGCGTTACATTTTCTAACTGTGTACGTATTTTTTGCGGGATGTATGAAAACGGCAATAAGTGGTTGTTTTGATCCAGCCATACTCGAATACTATCATCTAATGGTAGGTGGCTCTTAGTAATGAGATCGGGAAGTTTAACCGTCACCCCAAAAAATACGCCTTGCTGATCGGCAACCGCAACGGAAGCGTGCCATCCTTTGCCGTTTATGTATTCTGGTTCACTCCAGTAAAACCCGGCATGGGTTGGGTATAAAGGAAAGCTTTTTCGCGTTAAAGGCTGTAGAGTTGAATAATCTGAAGGGTTATCAGTAGATAATAACGAAATCTCATTTTTATGATTAAGAATAAAACTATCGCGACGAAAGCTTTTTTCATCGATATCAGAGGACTGCAGAAAGAGACGGTGCTTCTCTCCGTTTAGCGTCGGCGTGCAATTTGAAGGACCGACAGATAGATGCCGGCTCACCTCATGGAAAATATCGTTATGATGAATCTCAGTCGCTAATGAGCATTGATACATTAAATTTTTAGCGTCACGTTCAGCCTCTTCAAACCGTTGATTGCTTAGTACAATATTCATCTCGGATAGAACGGATAAATCCTCTATTATATGCTGCCGTTTCTGAACCATTGATATATAAGCTGCGGTAAGCACAGATAGCAGCCAAATAATTATTGTTGTTAATAAAAATAAAAAAGTTAGCCTGATTACTAAAGATGTTTGCAGCGTATTCTTGAGATTGAGCAAATTCATAATGCTTCCCTCCAGTTGCCTGTTGCAAAATCTTTGGCACTTGATCACTATCGCAGTACATATAGTTTCATCAGAAGATTAATCGATGGTGTTATCATTAGGAAGATAAATGTCTTCATATATAACCCAGTCGATGACTACAATTACTTTTTAATAAGATGGCGATGTAAAAACATCGTAACAGTTTATTTAATAAATAATTTTTCAAATTGTAATTTTTTATGTCAATGCTGAGAGTGTAATTGTGAATTTATCGGAAAATCCGAATGATAGAATCGCCTGTGACAAGGTATATGTAGACAGCATCCTGATATTGTACAAGAAGAGTATAGTCGAAATAAATGTGAATCAGGCTTTTTACGGATGTGGTTGTGAGCGAATTTGATAGAAACTCCCATTTATGTCTGAGGAGGGATTCATGCTGGCAGTTTTAAAAGGCATTCCATTAATTCAGGATATCAGGGCCGAAGGTAATAGCCGATCCTGGATAATGACTATTGATGGGCATCCTGCCAGAGGAGAAATCTTCTCAGAAGCATTTTCTATTTCTTTGTTCTTAAATGACCTGGAAAGCTTACCTAAGCCTTGTCTTGCCTATGTGACACTACTGCTTGCAGCACACCCGGACGTCCATGATTATGCTATACAGCTCACAGCGGATGGGGGATGGTTAAACGGTTATTATACCACAAGTAGTAGCTCTGAGCTTATTGCTATTGAGATAGAAAAACACCTGGCTTTAGCTTGCATTTTAAAAAATGTAATACGCAATCACCATAAACTTTATTCGGGTGGGGTATAAAATGGTAGTAAATAAACGTTTAATCTTAATTTTACTATTTATACTCAATACAGTAAAGAGTGATGAGTTATCATGGAAAGGTAATGACTTCACCCTTTATGCCAGACAAATGCCATTAGCAGAGGTTTTACATCTGCTCTCAGAGAACTATGATACGGCTATTACTATTAGCCCATTGATAACAGCTACATTTAGTGGAAAAATTCCGCCTGGACCACCAGTCGATATTTTGAATAACCTGGCAGCACAATATGATTTGCTTACCTGGTTTGATGGCAGCATGTTATATGTATATCCTGCATCGTTATTAAAACATCAGGTTATCACTTTCAATATTTTATCTACTGGACGGTTCATTCATTACTTACGCAGCCAGAATATCCTTTCATCACCGGGATGCGAGGTTAAAGAAATTACCGGTACCAGAGCTGTGGAGGTGAGCGGTGTTCCCAGCTGTCTGACTCGTATTAGTCAATTAGCTTCCGTGCTGGATAATGCGTTAATCAAACGAACAGACAGTGCGGTGAGTGTAAGTATATACACGCTTAAGTATGCCACTGCGATGGATACCCAATACCAATATCGCGATCAGTCCGTCGTGGTTCCAGGGGTCGTTAGTGTATTGCGTGAGATGAGTAAAACCAGCGTCCCGACGTCATCGACGAACAATGGTTCACCCGCTACACAGGCATTGCCCATGTTTGCTGCCGACCCACGCCAGAATGCAGTGATCGTTCGTGATTATGCGGCCAATATGGCCGGGTATCGGAAACTCATCACAGAATTAGATCAACGCCAGCAGATGATAGAGATTTCGGTGAAAATTATCGATGTTAATGCTGGAGATATTAACCAGTTAGGCATCGACTGGGGAACGGCAGTGTCGCTGGGTGGCAAGAAAATTGCGTTCAATACAGGTTTGAATGACGGTGGTGCTAGTGGTTTTTCAACGGTAATCAGCGATACCTCAAACTTTATGGTGCGTTTGAATGCCCTGGAAAAAAGCTCTCAGGCTTATGTACTTTCCCAGCCATCTGTGGTGACTTTAAATAATATCCAGGCTGTGCTGGATAAAAATATTACTTTCTATACCAAACTGCAGGGAGAAAAAGTGGCTAAACTTGAATCCATCACTACGGGCTCTTTGTTACGCGTTACACCTCGCTTGTTAAATGACAATGGCACGCAAAAAATAATGCTTAATCTTAATATTCAGGATGGACAACAAAGTGATACGCAAAGCGAAACAGACCCGCTGCCCGAAGTGCAAAATTCTGAAATTGCTTCGCAGGCCACATTATTGGCCGGACAAAGTCTATTGCTGGGAGGGTTTAAACAAGGTAAACAAATCCACTCGCAAAACAAAATCCCTTTATTGGGCGATATTCCTGTTGTAGGTCATTTGTTTCGCAATGATACGACTCAAGTACATAGTGTAATCAGGCTTTTTTTGATTAAAGCCTCAGTAGTAAATAATGGCATATCTCATGGTTAATCCAAAGAGTTCCTGGAAAATACGTTTTTTAGGTCACGTTTTACAAGGCCGGGAAGTATGGCTGAATGAAGGTAACCTGTCACTGGGGGAGAAGGGATGCGATATTTGTATTCCGCTGGCTATAAATGAAAAAATTATTCTGAGAGAACAGGCAGATAGTTTATATGTTGATGCCGGGAAAGCCAGAGTTAGAGTTAATGGTCGCAGATTTAATCCAAATAAGCCGCTACCATCCAGTGGGGTTTTGCAGGTTGCGGGAGTGGCTATCGCGTTTGGTAAACAGGATTGTGAACTTGCTGATTATCAAATACCCGTTTCCAGATCAGGGTACTGGTGGTTGGCTGGCGTATTCTTGATTTTCATCGGTGGAATGGGTGTCCTGTTAAGTATTAGTGGTCAGCCTGAAACGGTAAATGACTTACCTTTGCGGGTTAAGTTTTTATTAGACAAAAGCAATATTCATTATGTGCGGGCGCAATGGAAAGAAGATGGAAGCCTGCAGTTGTCCGGTTATTGCTCGTCAAGCGAACAGATGCAAAAGGTGAGAGCGACTCTCGAATCATGGGGGGTCATGTATCGGGATGGTGTAATCTGTGATGACTTATTGATACGAGAGGTGCAGGATGTTTTGATAAAAATGGGTTACCCGCATGCTGAAGTATCCAGCGAAGGGCCGGGGAGCGTGTTAATTCATGATGATATACAAATGGATCAGCAATGGCGTAAGGTTCAACCATTACTTGCAGATATTCCCGGGTTATTGCACTGGCAGATTAGTCACTCTCATCAGTCTCAGGGGGATGATATTATTTCTGCGATAATAGAGAACGGTTTAGTGGGGCTTGTCAATGTTACGCCAATGCGGCGCTCTTTTGTTATCAGTGGTGTACTGGATGAATCTCATCAACGCATTTTGCAAGAAACGTTAGCAGCATTAAAGAAAAAGGACCCCGCTCTTTCTTTAATTTATCAGGATATTGCGCCTTCTCATGATGAAAGCAAGTATCTGCCCGCGCCAGTGGCTGGCTTTGTACAGAGTCGCCATGGTAATTACTTATTACTGACGAATAAAGAGCGTTTACGTGTAGGGGCATTGTTACCCAATGGAGGAGAAATTGTCCATCTGAGTGCCGATGTGGTAACGATTAAACATCATGATACTTTGATTAACTATCCATTAGATTTTAAGTGAGTGGAAAATGACAACTCTGACCCGGTTAGAAGATTTGCTGCTTCATTCGCGTGAAGAGGCCAAAGGCATAATTTTACAATTAAGGGCTGCCCGGAAACAGTTAGAAGAGAACAACGGTAAGTTAAAGGATCCGCAGCAATATCAGCAAAACACCTTATTGCTTGAAGCGATCGAGCAGGCCGAAAATATCATCAACATTATTTATTATCGTTACCATAACAGCGCACTTGTAGTGAGTGAGCAAGAGTAAAGTAAAAATATCTTAGAGCCTATCCCACCAGGCGTTAATTGGCGCAGCCAGCCTGGACACGGACAGCGTGCAAAAACCGCAGCGTACACGTAGCACGTGAGGTTTGACTCGCTACGCTCGCCCTTCGGGCCGCCGCTAGCGGCGTTCAAAACGCTAACGCGTTTTGGCGAGCACTGCCCAGGTCCAAAATGGCAAGTAAAATAGCCCTAATGGGATAGGCTCTTAGTTAGCACGTTAATTATCTATCGTGTATATGGAGGGGAATGATGATAAAGAAAAAGGCTGCGTTTAGTGAATATCGTGATTTAGAGCAAAGTTACATGCAGCTAAATCACTGTCTTAAAAAATTTCACCAAATCCGGGCTAAGGTGAGTCAACAGCTTGCTGAAAGGGCAGAGAGCCCCAAAAAGAGCAGAGAGACAGAGAGTATTCTTCATAACCTATTTCCACAAGGCGTTGCCGGTGTTAACCAGGAGGCCGAGAAGGATTTAAAGAAAATAGTAAGTTTGTTTAAACAACTTGAAGTACGACTGAAACAACTTAATGCTCAAGCCCCGGTGGAGATACCGTCAGGAAAAACAAAAAGGTAAAGCATAATGTCTTCAGGAAACATCTTATGGGGAAGTCAAAACCCTATTGTGTTTAAAAATAGCTTCGGCGTCAGCAACGCTGATACCGGGAGCCAGGATGACTTATCCCAGCAAAATCCGTTTGCCGAAGGGTATGGTGTTTTGCTTATTCTCCTTATGGTTATTCAGGATATCGCAAATAATAAATTTATTGAAGTCCAGAAGAACGCTGAACGTGCCAGAAATACCCAGGAAAAGTCAAATGAGATGGATGAGGTGATTGCTAAAGCAGCCAAAGGGGATGCTAAAACCAAAGAGGAGGTGCCTGAGGATGTAATTAAATACATGCGTGATCATGGTATTCTCATCGATGGTATGACCATTGATGATTATATGGCTAAATATGGCGATCATGGGAAGCTGGATAAAGGTGGCCTACAGGCGATCAAAGCGGCTTTGGATAATGACGCCAACCGGAATACCGATCTTATGAGTCAAGGGCAGATAACAATTCAAAAAATGTCTCAGGAGCTTAACGCTGTCCTTACCCAACTGACGGGGCTTATCAGTAAGTGGGGGGAAATTTCCAGTATGATAGCGCAGAAAACGTACTCATGAAAAAAGACCCGACCCTACAACAGGCACATGACACGATGCGATTTTTCCGGCGTGGCGGCTCGCTGCGTATGTTGTTGGATGACGATGTTACACAGCCGCTTAATACTCTGTATCGCTATGCCATGCAGCTTATGGAGGTAAAAGAGTTCGCCGGCGCAGCGCGACTTTTTCAATTGTTGACGATATATGATGCCTGGTCATTTGACTACTGGTTTCGGTTAGGGGAATGCTGCCAGGCTCAAAAACATTGGGGGGAAGCGATATACGCTTATGGACGCGCGGCACAAATTAAGATTGATGCGCCGCAGGCGCCATGGGCCGCAGCGGAATGCTATCTCGCGTGTGATAACGTCTGTTATGCAATCAAAGCGTTAAAGGCCGTGGTGCGTATTTGCGGCGAGGTCAGTGAACATCAAATTCTCCGACAGCGTGCAGAAAAGATGTTACAGCAACTTTCTGACAGGAGCTAAATGACAGGAGCTAAAAATGAATCGAATTCACAGTAATAGCGACAGCGCCGCAGGAGTAACCGCCTTAACACATCATCACTTAAGCAATGTCAGTTGCGTTTCCTCGGGTTCGCTGGGAAAGCGCCAGCATCGAGTGAATTCTACTTTTGGCGATGGCAACGCCGCGTGCCTGTTATCAGGGAAAATTAGTCTTCAGGAGGCAAGCAATGCGTTGAGGCAACTGCTTGATGCCGTACCCGGAAATCATAAGCGTCCATCATTGCCTGACTTTTTGCAGACCAATCCCGCGGTTTTATCAATGTTGATGACGACATTAATACTCAGCGTTTTTGGTAATAACGCTCAATCGTTATGCCAACAGCTTGAGCGGGCAACTGAGGTGCAAAATGCATTACGTGATAAGCAGGTAAAGGAGTATCAGGAGCAGATCCAGAAAGCGATAGAGCAGGAGGATAAAGCGCGTAAAGCGGGCATTTTTGGCGCTATTTTTGACTGGATTACCGGCATATTTGAAACTGTGATTGGCGCCTTAAAAGTTGTGGAGGGTTTTCTGTCCGGTAATCCCGCAGAAATGGCTAGCGGCGTAGCTTATATAGCCGCAGGTTGTGCAGGAATGGTTAAAGCCGGAGCCGAAACGGCAATGATGTGCGGTGCTGACCACGATACCTGTCAGGCAATTATTGACGTGACAAGTAAGATTCAATTTGGTTGTGAAGCCGTCGCGCTGGCACTGGATGTTTTCCAGATTGGCCGTGCTTTTATGGCGACGAGAGGTTTATCTGGCGCAGCTGCAAAAGTGCTTGACTCCGGTTTTGGAGAGGAAGTGGTTGAGCGTATGGTAGGTGCAGGGGAAGCAGAAATAGAGGAGTTGGCTGAAAAGTTTGGCGAAGAAGTGAGCGAAAGTTTTTCCAAACAATTTGAGCCGCTTGAACGTGAAATGGCTATGGCGAATGAGATGGCAGAGGAGGCTGCCGAGTTTTCTCGTAACGTAGAAAATAATATGACGCGAAGCGCGGGAAAAAGCTTTACGAAAGAGGGGGTGAAAGCCATGGCAAAAGAAGCGGCAAAAGAAGCCCTGGAAAAATGTGTGCAAGAAGGTGGAAAGTTCCTGTTAAAAAAATTCCGTAATAAAGTTCTCTTCAATATGTTCAAAAAAATCCTGTATACCTTACTGAGGGATTGTTCATTTAAAGGCTTACAGGCTATCAGATGTGCAACCGAGGGCGCCAGTCAGATGAATACTGGCATGGTTAACACAGAAAAAGCGAAGATCGAAAAGAAAATAGAGCAATTAATAACTCAGCAACGGTTTCTGGATTTCATAATGCAACAAACAGAAAACCAGAAAAAGATAGAACAAAAACGCTTAGAGGAGCTTTATAAGGGGAGCGGTGCCGCGCTTAGAGATGTATTAGATACCATTGATCACTATAGTAGCGTTCAGGCGAGAATAGCTGGCTATCGCGCTTAATCTGAGGATAAAAATATGGAAGCGAGTAACGTAGCACTGGTATTACCAGCGCCTTCCTTGTTAACACCTTCTTCCACTCCATCTCCCTCCGGGGAGGGAATGGGTACTGAATCAATGCTTCTGTTATTTGATGATATCTGGATGAAGCTAATGGAGCTTGCCAAAAAGCTGCGCGATATCATGCGCAGCTATAACGTAGAAAAACAACGGCTGGCCTGGGAACTGCAAGTCAATGTTTTACAGACGCAAATGAAAACAATTGATGAAGCGTTTAGAGCATCAATGATTACTGCGGGTGGCGCAATGTTGTCGGGTGTGCTGACGATAGGATTAGGGGCCGTAGGCGGGGAAACCGGTCTTATGGCGGGTCAAGCCGTAGGCCACACAGCTGGGGGCGTCATGGGCCTGGGGGTTGGTGTAGCGCAACGTCAAAGTGATCAAGATAAAGCGATTGCCGACCTGCAACAAAATGGGGCCCAATCTTATAATAAATCCCTGACGGAAATTATGGAGAAAGCAACTGAAATTATGCAGCAAATCATCGGCGTGGGGTCGTCACTGGTCACGGTTCTTGCTGAAATACTCCGGGCATTAACGAGGTAAACATGGTGCAAGAAATAGAGCAATGGTTGCGTCGGCATCAGGTGTTTACTGAGCCTGCATATTTAGGGGAGACCGCCATATTACTTGGGCAGCAGTTTATATTATCGCCTTACCTGGTGATCTATCGTATTGAGGCAAAAGAAATGATTATTTGTGAGTTCAGGCGCCTGACGCCCGGGCAACCTCGACCACAGCAATTGTTTCACTTACTGGGACTTTTACGCGGGATATTTGTGCATCACCCGCAGTTAACATGTTTAAAGATGTTGATAATCACCGACGTTCTGGATGAAAAAAAAGCCATGCTACGCAGGAAATTATTGCGCATCCTGACAGTAATGGGAGCGACCTTTACACAGCTTGATGGCGATAACTGGACAGTTTTATCCGCCGAGCATCTTATCCAGCGACGTTTTTAAATGACCTTCCTGACGTAAATCATTATCACGTGAAAATAACAATCAATAGGTATGATGATGAAAGAAGATCAGAAAAATAAAATACCCGAAGACATTCTGAAACAGCTATTATCCGTTGATCCGGAAACCGTTTATGCCAGTGGTTACGCCTCATGGCAGGAGGGGGATTATTCGCGCGCCGTAATCGATTTTAGTTGGCTGGTGATGGCCCAGCCATGGAGTTGGCGTGCCCATATTGCATTAGCTGGCACCTGGATGATGCTTAAAGAATACACGACGGCCATTAATTTCTATGGACATGCCTTGATGCTGGATGCCAGCCATCCAGAGCCGGTTTACCAAACGGGCGTCTGTCTCAAAATGATGGGGGAACCCGGGTTGGCGAGCGAGGCTTTTCAAACCGCAATAAAGATGAGTTATGCGGATGCCTCATGGAGTGAGATTCGCCAGAATGCGCAAATAATGGTTGATACTCTTATTGCTTAAATAACAGAACGAAATATGAAAATTCATATTCCGTCAGCGGCAAGTAATATAGTCGATGGTAATAGTCCTCCTTCCGATATACAAGCGAAGGAGGTATCGTTTCCTCCCCCTGAAATTCCAGCCCCTGGCACCCCTACAGTTCCTGTGGTGCTTACGCCTGAACAAATAAGGCAGCAGAGGGATTATGCGATACATTTTATGCAATACACGATTCGTGCGCTGGGTGCGACAGTCGTGTTTGGATTATCGGTCGCTGCAGCGGTAATTTCTGGCGGGGCAGGATTACCCATTGCTATTCTTGCGGGGGCGGCGCTCGTGATTGCTATTGGGGATGCTTGCTGTGCGTATCATAATTATCAATTGATATGTCAGCAAAAGGAGCCGTTACAAACCGCCAGTGATAGCGTTGCTCTTGTGGTCAGTGCGCTGGCCTTAAAATGTGGGGCAAGTCTTAACTGCGCTAACACCCTTGCTAATTGTCTTTCTTTATTAATACGTTCAGGAATCGCTATTTCTATGTTGGTTTTATCCCTACAGTTTCCACTGCCCGCCGCTGAAAATATAGCGGCCTCTTTGGACATGGGGAGTGTAATTACCTCCGTTAGCCTGATGGCGATAGGTGCGGTACTGGATTATTGCCTTGCCCGCCCCTCTGGCGACGATCAGGAAAATTCTGTTGATGAACTTCATGCCGATCCCAGTGTGTTATTGGCGGAACAAATGGCAGCGCTCTGTCAATCTGCTACTACACCTGCATTAATGGACAGTTCTGATCATACATCTCGGGGAGAACCATGAAACCTGTTAGCCCAAATGCTCAGGTAGGAGGGCAACGTCCTGTTAACGCGCCTGAGGAATCACCTCCATGTCCTTCATTGCCACATCCGGAAACCAATATGGAGAGTGGTAGAATAGGACCTCAACAAGGAAAAGAGCGGGTATTGGCCGGACTTGCGAAACGAGTGATAGAGTGTTTTCCAAAAGAAATTTTTAGTTGGCAAACGGTCATTTTGGGCGGACAGATTTTATGCTGTTCCGCTGGAATAGCATTAACAGTGCTAAGTGGTGGAGGCGCACCGCTCTTAGCCCTGGCGGGAATTGGCCTTGCTATTGCCATTGCGGATGTCGCCTGTCTTATCTACCATCATAAACATCATTTGCCTATGGCTCACGACAGTATAGTCAATGCCGTTTTTTGTATTGCTAATTGTTTTGTCAATCAACGCAAAAGCATGGCGATTGCTAAAGCCGTCTCCCTGGGCGGTAGATTAGCCTTAACCGCGACGGTAATGACGCATTCATACTGGAGTGGTAGTTTGGGACTACAGCCTCATTTATTAGAGCGTCTTAATGATATTACCTATGGACTAATGAGTTTTACTCGCTTCGGTATGGATGGGATGGCAATGACCGGTATGCAGGTCAGCAGCCCATTATATCGTTTGCTGGCTCAGGTAACGCCAGAACAACGTGCGCCGGAGTAATCGTTTTCAGGTATATACCGGATGTTCATTGCTTTCTAAATTTTGCTATGTTGCCAGTATCCTTACGATGTATTTATTTTAAGGAAAAGCATTATGGATATTGCACAATTAGTGGATATGCTCTCCCACATGGCGCACCAGGCAGGCCAGGCCATTAATGACAAAATGAATGGTAATGATTTGCTCAACCCAGAATCGATGATTAAAGCGCAATTTGCCTTACAGCAGTATTCTACATTTATTAATTACGAAAGTTCACTGATCAAAATGATCAAGGATATGCTTAGTGGAATCATTGCTAAAATCTGAAGTTATTAGCGACGATGTTCGACGGTTGCTGCTGGAAATCATGTTTGCGGGCGTTAACCATAGCCTGATTTCCCAGGTACATGCGATGTTACCAGCGCTAACGGTTATTGTTCCGGATAAAAAATTACAGTTGGTATGTCTGGCATTATTGTTGGCGGGTTTAAATGAGCCGCTAAAAGCCGCGAAAATTTTATCGGATATTGATTTGCCAGAGGCTATGGCGCTGCGTCTGTTATTTCCTGCACCAAATGAGGGGTTTGAAAATTGAATATTTCTGATATGAGCGTAGTGCCTGTAAGCACTCAATCTTATGTAAAGTCCTCTGCAGAACCGAGCCAGGAGCAAATTAATTTTTTTGAACAATTGCTGAAAGATGAAGCATCCACCAGTAACGCCAGTGCTTTATTACCGCAGGTTATGTTGACCAGACAAATGGATTATATGCAGTTAACGGTAGGCGTCGATTATCTTGCCAGAATATCAGGCGCAGCATCGCAAGCGCTTAATAAGCTGGATAACATGGCATGAAGGTTCATCGTATAGTATTTCTTACTGTCCTTACGTTCTTTCTTACGGCATGTGATGTGGATCTTTATCGCTCATTGCCAGAGGATGAGGCGAATCAAATGCTGGCATTACTTATGCAGCATCATATTGATGCGGAAAAAAAACAGGAAGAGGACGGTGTTACCTTACGTGTCGAGCAGTCGCAGTTTATTAATGCGGTTGAGCTACTTAGACTTAACGGTTATCCGCATCGTCAGTTTACAACGGCGGATAAGATGTTTCCGGCTAATCAGTTAGTGGTATCACCCCAGGAAGAACAGCAGAAGATTAATTTTTTAAAAGAACAAAGAATTGAAGGAATGCTGAGTCAGATGGAGGGCGTAATTAATGCAAAAGTGACCATTGCGCTACCGACTTATGATGAGGGAAGTAACGCTTCTCCGAGCTCAGTTGCCGTATTTATAAAATATTCACCACAGGTCAATATGGAGGCCTTTCGGGTAAAAATTAAGGATTTAATAGAGATGTCAATCCCTGGGTTGCAATACAGTAAGATTAGTATCTTGATGCAGCCTGCTGAATTCAGAATGGTAGCTGACGTACCCGCGAGACAAACATTCTGGATTATGGACGTTATCAACGCCAATAAAGGGAAGGTGGTGAAGTGGTTGATGAAATACCCTTATCCGTTGATGTTATCGTTGACAGGACTGTTATTAGGAGTGGGCATCCTGATCGGCTATTTTTGCCTGAGACGCCGTTTTTGAGCCGACCTGATCCCGAGGTGTTGCAACTTTATCGTTATTTCTGGCAACCTGCTCGTTACGCTGTACCGGAATGGCTGGATAAGCTGGGCTTTCATCTTTCAAACTGCTGGCGTTATGGCGATCGGCCCGAGTTGGATCGTCTTCTTGACAGAGCGTTAAATAGACTAAGAGGAAGCTCTGTTATTCCAGCCTGTTTAAATGACAGGCAAAAACGGCAGGTTCGTCTTGCGCCGCGTATATCGGCATTTGCCTTTGGGCTGGGATTATTCAAACTCAGGTGTAGTGACTATTTTATGCTACCAGAGTATCGGCAATTGCTTCTACAGTGGTTTAGCGAGGATGAGATCTGGCAGCTATATGGTTGGTTGGGGCAAAGAGATGGCAAATTACTTCCTCCGCAAGTGATGCAACAAACTGCATTGCAGATCGGTACCGCCATTCTTAATCGGGAAGCGCATGACGATGCGGTTTTACATGCGCTATTAGTATTATTACCCCCTCCGCAGCGTATACTTTGGCCGAAGACTTCTCTTACCGAGATTATCTTCATGGAGCATTTGCTATGAGTTTTACTTCACTTCCTCTGACGGAAATTAACCATAAGCTACCCGCTCGAAATATTATTGAGTCACAGTGGATAACATTACAATTAACTTTATTTGCGCAAGAGCAACAAGCTAAGAGAGTTTCACATGCTATTGTGAGCTCCGCTTACCGTAAGGCTGAAAAAATCATCCGAGACGCCTATCGTTATCAGCGTGAACAGAAAGTTGAGCAGCAACAAGAACTAGCGTGCTTGCGTAAAAATACGCTGGAAAAAATGGAAGTGGAATGGCTGGAACAGCATGTAAAACATTTACAAGACGATGAAAATCAATTTCGTTCATTGGTCGATCACGCAGCGCATCATATTAAAAATAGTATAGAACAGGTTCTGTTGGCCTGGTTCGACCAACAGTCGGTAGACAGTGTTATGTGCCATCGTCTGGCACGCCAGGCCACGGCTATGGCGGAAGAGGGAGCGCTTTATTTGCGTATTCATCCTGAAAAAGAGGCATTGATGCGAGAAACTTTTGGCAAGCGGTTTACGTTGATTATCGAGCCTGGTTTCTCTCCCGATCAGGCTGAACTTTCCTCAACACGATATGCCGTTGAATTTTCACTTTCTCGTCATTTCAACGCGTTACTGAAATGGTTACGTAATGGTGAAGATAAAAGAGGTAGCGATGAATATTAAAATTAATGAGATAAAAATGACGCCCCCTACAGCATTTACCCCTGGCCAGGTTATAGAGGAACAAGAGGTTATTTCGCCTTCAATGTTAGCTCTCCAGGAGTTACAGGAAACGACGGGGGCAGCGCTCTATGAGACGATGGAAGAAATAGGAATGGCGCTGAGTGGTAAACTGCGCGAAAATTATAAATTCACGGATGCTGAGAAACTGGAGCGCAGACAGCAGGCTTTGCTGCGTTTGATAAAACAAATACAGGAGGATAATGGGGCAACGTTGCGTCCGCTTACCGAAGAGAATAGTGATCCTGATTTACAGAATGCGTATCAAATTCTCGCTCTTGCAATGGCGCTTACTGCCGGCGGGTTGTCAAAAAAGAAAAAACGCGATTTGCAATCGCAACTGGATACGCTTACAGCGGAGGAGGGATGGGAACTTGCCGTTTTTAGTTTACTGGAACTTGGCGAAGTGGATACCGCTACGCTGTCCTCGCTGAAGCGTTTTATGCAACAGGCGATAGACAACGATGAAATGCCCTTATCGCAGTGGTTCAGACGCGTGGCAGACTGGCCGGATCGCTGTGAACGGGTCCGTATTTTGCTAAGAGCAATAGCCTTTGAACTTAGCATATGCATCGAACCTTCGGAGCAAAGTCGTTTGGCCGCAGCATTAGTACGTTTGCGTCGTTTGTTGTTATTCCTTGGCCTTGAAAAAGAGTGCCAGCATGAGGAGTGGATTTGCCAGTTGCCGCCTAATACATTACTGCCGCTACTACTCGATATCATTTGTGAGCGTTGGCTTTTCAGTGATTGGTTGCTTGATAGACTTACCGCTATAGTTTCTTCATCGAAGATGTTCAATCGGTTACTCCAACAACTTGATGCGCAGTTTATGCTGATACCCGATAACTGTTTTAACGACGAAGATCAACGTGAACAAATTCTCGAAACGCTTCGTGAAGTAAAGGTAAATCAGGTTTTATTCTGATACCTGGCTTTCAATATTTAGGTGAATTGGCGTTCTGGCTCATCATGAGGCGGCAGGATGGATTGGGATCTCATTACTGAACGTAATATTCAGCTTTTTATTCAATTAGCAGGATTAGCTGAACGGCCTTTAGCAACCAATATGTTCTGGCGGCAAGGACAATATGAAACCTATCTAAACTATCATAACGGTCGTATTCACTTATGTCAGATACTCAAGCAAACCTTCTTAGACGAAGAACTGCTTTTTAAAGCGTTGGCTAACTGGAAACCCGCAGCGTTCCAGGGTATTCCTCAACGATTATTTTTGTTGCGCGATGCGCTTGCAATGAGTTGTTCTCCACCTCTTTCCAGCTCCGCCGAGCTCTGGTTACGATTACATCATCGACAAATAAAATTTCTGGAGTCGCAATGCGTTCATGGTTAGGTGAGGGAATCAGGGCGCAACAGTGGCTCAGTGTATGCGCGGGTCGGCAGGATATGGTTCTGGCGACGGTGTTATTAATCGCTATTGTGATGATGCTGTTACCTTTACCGACCTGGATGGTTGATATCCTGATTACTATCAACCTTATGTTTTCAGTGATCCTGCTCTTAATTGCTATTTATCTTAGTGACCCTCTCGATTTATCGGTATTTCCGTCTTTATTACTTATTACTACATTATATCGTTTGTCACTCACAATCAGCACATCACGGCTGGTACTGTTACAACATAATGCCGGTAATATTGTGGATGCTTTCGGTAAGTTTGTCGTAGGAGGAAATCTCACCGTTGGGTTGGTCGTATTTACCATCATTACTATCGTGCAGTTTATTGTCATTACAAAAGGTATCGAGAGGGTGGCGGAAGTTAGCGCACGTTTCTCGCTTGATGGGATGCCAGGCAAACAAATGAGTATCGATGGCGATTTGCGTGCCGGAGTTATCGATGCAGACCATGCCCGTACATTAAGACAGCACGTCCAGCAGGAAAGCCGCTTTCTCGGTGCGATGGACGGTGCGATGAAATTTGTTAAAGGCGATACGATTGCCGGTATTATTGTTGTTCTGGTGAACATTATCGGCGGTATCATTATCGCTATCGTGCAATATGATATGTCGATGAGTGAGGCTGTTCACACTTATAGCGTACTGTCAATCGGAGATGGTTTATGTGGGCAAATTCCATCGCTGCTGATTTCCCTTAGCGCGGGAATTATTGTCACCCGTGTTCCGGGTGAGAAACGCCAGAACCTGGCGACAGAGTTGAGTTCTCAAATTGCCAGACAACCTCAGTCGCTCATATTAACCGCTGTGGTTTTAATGCTCCTCGCTTTAATTCCTGGCTTTCCTTTTATCACTCTCGCTTTCTTTTCAGCGTTGTTAGCATTGCCAATTATCCTCATTCGCCGCAAAAAGTCTGTGGTTTCCGCAAATGGCGTCGAAGCACCGGAAAAAGATAGTATGGTTCCCGGCGCATGTCCTCTAATCTTACGTCTTACCCCGACGTTACATTCTGCCGACCTGATTCGTGATATTGACGCCATGAGATGGTTTTTATTTGAGGATACCGGCGTTCCTCTCCCTGAGGTGAACATTGAGGTTTTGCCTGAACCCACCGAAAAATTGACGGTACTGCTATATCAGGAACCCGTATTTAGTTTATCTATTCCCGCCCAGGCGGATTATTTATTGATAGGCGCGGACGCTAGTGTGGTGGGTGACAGCCAGACGTTACCGAACGGGATGGGGCAGATCTGTTGGCTTACAAAAGACATGGCCCATAAGGCGCAAGGTTTTGGACTGGACGTTTTCGCGGGCAGCCAACGTATCTCTGCCTTATTAAAATGTGTCCTGCTTCGCCATATGGGAGAGTTTATTGGTGTTCAGGAAACGCGTTATCTAATGAATGCGATGGAAAAAAACTACTCTGAGCTGGTGAAAGAGCTTCAGCGCCAGTTACCCATTAATAAAATCGCTGAAACTTTGCAACGGCTTGTATCAGAGCGGGTTTCTATTAGAGATTTACGTCTTATTTTCGGCACCTTAATTGATTGGGCGCCACGTGAAAAAGATGTCCTGATGTTGACAGAGTATGTCCGTATCGCGCTTCGCCGTCATATTCTGCGTCGTCTTAATCCGGAAGGAAAACCGCTGCCGATTTTGCGGATCGGCGAAGGTATTGAGAACCTCGTGCGTGAATCCATTCGCCAGACGGCAATGGGGACCTATACTGCGCTGTCGTCTCGTCATAAGACGCAGATCCTGCAACTTATCGAGCAGGCGCTGAAGCAGTCAGCCAAATTATTCATTGTCACTTCTGTCGACACCCGACGTTTCTTGCGAAAAATTACAGAAGCCACCTTGTTCGACGTACCGATTTTGTCATGGCAGGAATTAGGAGAGGAGAGCCTTATACAAGTGGTAGAAAGTATTGACCTTAGCGAAGAGGAGTTGGCGGACAATGAAGAATGAATTGATGCAACGTCTGAGGCTGAAATATCCGCCCCCCGATGGTTATTGTCGATGGGGCCGAATTCAGGATGTCAGCGCAACGTTGTTAAATGCGTGGTTGCCTGGGGTATTTATGGGCGAGTTGTGCTGTATAAAGCCTGGAGAAGAACTTGCTGAAGTCGTGGGGATTAATGGCAGTAAAGCTTTGCTATCTCCTTTTACGAGTACTATCGGACTTCACTGCGGGCAGCAAGTGATGGCCTTAAGGCGACGCCATCAGGTTCCTGTGGGCGAAGCGTTATTAGGGCGAGTCATTGATGGTTTTGGTCGTCCCCTTGATGGCCGCGAACTGCCCGACGTCTGCTGGAAAGACTATGATGCAATGCCTCCTCCCGCAATGGTTCGACAGCCTATCACTCAACCATTAATGACGGGGATTCGCGCTATTGATAGCGTTGCGACCTGTGGCGAAGGGCAACGAGTGGGTATTTTTTCTGCTCCTGGCGTGGGGAAAAGCACGCTTCTGGCGATGCTGTGTAATGCGCCAGACGCAGACAGCAATGTTCTGGTGTTAATTGGTGAACGTGGACGAGAAGTCCGCGAGTTCATCGATTTTACACTGTCTGAAGAGACCCGAAAACGTTGTGTCATTGTTGTCGCAACCTCTGACAGACCCGCCTTAGAGCGCGTGAGGGCGCTGTTTGTGGCCACCACGATAGCAGAATTTTTTCGCGATAATGGAAAGCGAGTCGTCTTGCTTGCCGACTCACTGACGCGTTATGCCAGGGCCGCACGGGAAATCGCTCTGGCCGCCGGAGAGACCGCGGTTTCTGGAGAATATCCGCCAGGCGTATTTAGTGCATTGCCACGACTTTTAGAACGTACAGGAATGGGGGAAAAAGGCAGTATTACCGCATTTTATACGGTACTGGTGGAAGGCGATGATATGAATGAGCCGTTGGCGGATGAAGTCCGTTCACTACTTGATGGACATATTGTGCTATCCCGGCGGCTTGCAGAGAGGGGGCATTATCCTGCCATTGACGTGTTGGCAACGCTCAGCCGCGTTTTTCCAGTCGTTACCAGCCATGAGCATCGTCAACTGGCGGCGATATTGCGACGGTGCCTGGCGCTTTACCAGGAGGTTGAACTATTAATACGCATTGGGGAATACCAGCGAGGAGTTGATACAGATACTGACAAAGCCATTGATACCTATCCGGATATTTGCACATTTTTGCGACAAAGTAAGGATGAAGTATGCGGACCCGAGCTACTCATAGAAAAATTACACCAAATACTCACCGAGTGATCATGGAAACTTTGCTGGAGATAATCGCGCGGCGTGAAAAGCAATTACGCGGCAAACTTACCGTACTTGATCAGCAGCAACAGGCGATTATTACGGAACAGCAGATTTGCCAGACGCGCGCTTTAGCAGTGTCTACCAGACTGAAAGAATTAATGGGCTGGCAAGGTACGTTATCTTGTCATTTATTGTTGGATAAGAAACAACAAATGGCCGGGTTATTCACTCAGGCGCAGAGCTTTTTGACGCAACGGCAGCAGTTAGAGAATCAGTATCAGCAGCTTGTCTCCCGGCGAAGCGAATTACAGAAGAATTTTAATGCGCTTATGAAAAAGAAAGAAAAAATTACTATGGTATTAAGCGATGCGTATTACCAAAGTTGAGGGAAGTCTTGGGTTGCCATGCCAGTCTTATCAGGATGAGAACGAGGCGGAGGCGGAACGTATGGACTTTGAACAACTCATGCACCAGGCATTACCCATTGGTGAGAATAATCCTCCTGTAGCATTGAACAAGAACGTGGTTTTCACGCAACGTTATCGTGTTAGTGGCGGTTATCTTGACGGTGTAGAGTGTGAAGTATGTGAATCAGGGGGGCTAATCCAGTTAAGAATCAATGTCCCTCATCATGAAATTTACCGTTCGATGAAAGCGCTAAAGCAGTGGCTGGAGTCTCAGTTGTTGCATATGGGGTATATAATTTCCCTGGAGATATTCTATGTTAAGAATAGCGAATGAAGAGCGTCCGTGGGTGGAGATACTTCCAACGCAAGGCGCTACCATTGGTGAGCTGACATTGAGTATGCAACAATATCCAGTACAGCAAGGGACATTATTTACCATAAATTATCATAATGAGCTGGGTAGGGTGTGGATTGCAGAACAATGCTGGCAGCGCTGGTGTGAAGGGTTAATTGGCACCGCTAATCGATCGGCTATCGATCCTGAGTTGCTATATGGAATAGCTGAATGGGGGCTGGCGCCGTTATTGCAAGCCAGTGATGCAACCCTCTGTCAGAACGAACCGCCAACATCCTGCAGTAATCTACCACATCAGCTAGCGTTGCATATTAAATGGACAGTTGAAGAACATGAGTTCCATAGCATTATTTTTACATGGCCAACGGGTTTTTTGCGCAATATAGTCGGAGAGCTTTCTGCTGAGCGACAACAGATTTATCCTGCCCCTCCTGTAGTAGTCCCTGTATATTCAGGCTGGTGCCAGCTTACGTTAATTGAACTTGAGTCTATCGAAATCGGCATGGGCGTTCGGATTCATTGCTTTGGCGACATCAGACTCGGTTTTTTTGCTATTCAACTACCTGGGGGGATCTACGCGAGGGTGTTGCTGACAGAGGATAACACGATGAAATTTGATGAATTAGTCCAGGATATCGAAACGCTACTTGCGTCAGGGAGTCCAATGTCAAAGAGTGACGGAACATCTTCAGTAGAACTTGAGCAGATACCACAACAGGTGCTCTTTGAGATCGGACGTGCGAGTCTGGAAATTGGACAATTACGACAACTTAAAACGGGGGACGTTTTGCCTGTAGGTGGATGTTTTGCGCCAGAGGTGACGATAAGAGTAAATGACCGTATTATTGGGCAAGGTGAGTTGATTGCCTGTGGCAATGAATTTATGGTGCGTATTACACGTTGGTATCTTTGCAAAAATACAGCGTAAACCTGATAAGAAAAATAATATGCGAACAATATAATAGCGTTCCAGGTCGTGTCATGAGAGATACAGTATGTCTTTACCCGATTCGCCTTTGCAACTGATTGGTATATTGTTTCTGCTTTCAATACTGCCTCTCATTATCGTCATGGGAACCTCTTTCCTTAAACTGGCGGTGGTATTTTCGATTTTACGAAATGCTCTGGGTATTCAACAAGTTCCCCCCAATATCGCACTGTATGGCCTCGCGCTTGTACTTTCCTTATTCATTATGGGGCCGACGCTATTAGCTGTAAAAGAGCGCTGGCATCCGGTTCAGGTCGCTGGCGCTCCTTTCTGGACGTCTGAGTGGGACAGTAAAGCATTAGCGCCTTATCGACAGTTTTTGCAAAAAAACTCTGAAGAGAAGGAAGCCAATTATTTTCGGAATTTGATAAAACGAACCTGGCCTGAAGACATAAAAAGAAAGATAAAACCTGATTCTTTGCTTATATTAATTCCGGCATTTACGGTGAGTCAGTTAACGCAGGCATTTCGGATTGGATTACTTATTTATCTTCCCTTTCTGGCTATTGACCTGCTTATTTCAAATATACTGCTGGCTATGGGAATGATGATGGTGTCGCCAATGACCATTTCATTACCGTTTAAGCTGCTAATATTTTTACTGGCAGGCGGTTGGGATCTGACACTGGCGCAATTGGTACAGAGCTTTTCATGAATGATTCTGAATTGACGCAATTTGTAACGCAACTTTTATGGATCGTCCTTTTTACGTCTATGCCGGTGGTGTTGGTGGCATCGGTAGTTGGTGTCATCGTAAGCCTTGTTCAGGCCTTGACTCAAATACAGGACCAAACGCTACAGTTCATGATTAAATTATTGGCAATTGCAATAACCTTAATGGTCAGCTACCCATGGCTTAGCGGTATCCTGTTGAATTATACCCGGCAGATAATGTTACGAATTGGAGAGCATGGTTGAATGGCACAACAGGTAAATGAGTGGCTTATTGCATTGGCTGTGGCTTTTATTCGACCATTGAGCCTCTCTTTATTACTTCCCCTATTAAAAAGTGGCAGTTTAGGGTCCGCGATTTTACGTAATGGCGTGCTTATGTCACTTACCTTTCCCATATTACCAATCATTTACCAGCAGAAGATTATGATGCATATTGGTAAAGATTACAGCTGGTTAGGGTTAGTCACCGGAGAGGTGATTATTGGTTTTTTAATTGGGTTTTGTGCGGCGGTTCCCTTTTGGGCCGTTGATATGGCGGGGTTTCTGCTTGATACTTTACGTGGCGCGACAATGGGTACGATATTCAATTCTACAATAGAAGCTGAAACCTCACTTTTTGGCTTGCTTTTCAGCCAGTTCTTGTGTGTTATTTTCTTTATAAGCGGCGGCATGGAGTTTATATTAAACATTCTGTATGAGTCATATCAATATTTACCACCAGGGCGTACTTTATTATTTGACCAGCAATTTTTAAAATATATCCAGGCAGAGTGGAGAACGCTTTATCAATTATGTATCAGCTTCTCTCTTCCTGCCATAATATGTATGGTATTAGCCGATCTGGCTTTAGGTCTTTTAAATCGGTCGGCACAACAATTGAATGTGTTTTTCTTCTCAATGCCGCTCAAAAGTATATTGGTTCTACTGACGCTCCTGATCTCATTCCCTCATGCTCTTCATCACTATTTGGTTGAAAGCGATAAATTTTATATTTATCTAAAAGACTGGTTTCCATCTGTATGAGCGAGAAAACAGAACAGCCTACAGAAAAGAAATTACGTGATGGCCGTAAGGAAGGGCAGGTTGTCAAAAGTATTGAAATAACATCATTATTTCAGCTGATTGCGCTTTATTTGTATTTTCATTTCTTTACTGAAAAGATGATTTTGATACTGATTGAGTCAATAACTTTCACATTACAATTAGTAAATAAACCATTTTCTTATGCATTAACGCAATTGAGTCATGCTTTAATAGAGTCACTGACTTCTGCACTGCTGTTTCTGGGCGCTGGGGTAATAGTTGCTACTGTGGGTAGCGTGTTTCTTCAGGTGGGGGTGGTTATTGCCAGCAAGGCCATAGGTTTTAAAAGCGAGCATATAAATCCGGTAAGTAATTTTAAGCAGATATTCTCTTTACATAGCGTAGTAGAATTATGTAAATCCAGCCTAAAAGTTATCATGTTATCTCTTATCTTTGCCTTTTTCTTTTATTATTATGCCAGTACTTTTCGGGCGCTACCGTACTGTGGGTTAGCCTGTGGCGTGCTTGTGGTTTCTTCTTTAATAAAATGGTTATGGGTAGGGGTGATGGCTTTTTATATCGTCGTTGGCATACTGGACTATTCTTTTCAATATTATAAGATTAGAAAAGATCTAAAAATGAGTAAAGATGACGTAAAACAAGAGCATAAAGATCTGGAGGGCGACCCTCAAATGAAGACACGGCGTCGGGAAATGCAGAGTGAAATACAAAGTGGGAGTTTAGCTCAATCTGTTAAACAATCTGTTGCGGTAGTGCGTAATCCAACGCATATTGCGGTTTGTCTTGGCTATCATCCCACCGATATGCCAATACCACGCGTCCTGGAAAAAGGCAGTGATGCTCAAGCTAACTATATTGTTAACATCGCTGAACGCAACTGCATCCCCGTTGTTGAAAATGTTGAGCTGGCCCGCTCATTATTTTTTGAAGTGGAACGCGGAGATAAAATTCCTGAAACGTTATTTGAACCCGTTGCAGCCTTGTTACGTATGGTGATGAAGATAGATTATGCGCATTCTACCGAAACACCATAAATGCTTTTGGTATGCTTCTTCAGGCCACTGCGAAGGTTAAGAGGGTAATAGCGTATAGAGCAGTGCTTGACGATAAAGGTGAGAGACTGAAAATAATCGCTTTTAGCCTGGCACAAGCACCAGATAGCGTATTATAAAATTAAACAAGATAATGGATTGGTGCGTCTGAATGGACTCGAACCATCGACCCCCACCATGTCAAGGTGGTGCTCTAACCAACTGAGCTACAGACGCATTAAAATGATGGTGCGTTCAATTGGACTCGAACCAACGACCCCCACCATGTCAAGGTGGTGCTCTAACCAACTGAGCTATGAACGCAACGTTGTAGGTGACAACGGGGACGAATATTAGCGTCACAACCGCAATGAGGCAAGAGGGAAATCGCAATTTTCTTCCTGAAATCACCTGATTGCGGTGGAAATATGCAACATGTCGAGAAAATAGCCGCCATGCGACGGCTATCGTCGTATTATCGCGCAGCGCGCTGCAAAATGATGGCGGACGGCTGACGTTGTAGATAGCGCATCCGTAGCATCATTAACACCGCCGCCGAGGTCAGGCCGATGATGAACCCCATCCAGAAGCCTGCCGGTCCCATACGATCCACCACCAAATCCGTTAACGCCAGGATATAACCGCTGGGTAAACCTAACACCCAGTAGGCGGTAAAGGTGATAAAAAAGATGGAACGCGTATCTTTATAACCGCGCAGAATACCGCTGCCGATAACCTGTATAGAGTCGGAAATCTGGTAAACCGCAGCGAGCAGCATTAATTGCGCGGCAAGCGCCACGACCTCAGGGTTGTCATTGTAGAGCAAAGCAATATGCTTACGCAGAGTAACGGTAAAAATAGCGGTAACCACAGCCATACAAATGCCGACGCCTAAACCGGTACGCGCTGCGGTTTGCGCATCCAGCGTTGAGCCCTGGCCCAGACGATAACCCACTCGAATCGTTACCGCCGCAGCCAGCGACATCGGCAGTACGAACATCAGCGAGCTAAAGTTAAGCGCAATCTGATGACCGGCGACATCCACAATACCTAATGGCGAAACCAGCAGCGCAACGACCGCAAATAACGTCACTTCAAAGAACAGCGCCAGCGCAATCGGCAACCCCAGTTGAATCAGGCGCTTCATGACGACGCTATCAGGTTTGCCAAAGCCTTTTTCATTACGAATATCACGCATTGAACGCGCGTGTTTAATGTAAGAAAGCATGGCGATAAACATCACCCAATAGACCGCCGCAGTCGCAACGCCGCAGCCGATACCGCCGAGTTCCGGCATACCAAAATGGCCATAGATAAAAATATAGTTCACCGGAATATTCACCAGCAGGCCCAAAAATCCCATCACCATACCCGGTTTGGTTTTGGCCAGACCTTCGCACTGGTTTCGCGCTACCTGAAAGAAAAGGTATCCTGGCGCGCCCCACAGCAGCGCGCGAAGATAACCCACGGCTTTATCGGCCAGCGCCGGATCAATATTATGCATAGAGCGGATAATGTATCCGGCATTCCACAGGACGATCATCACCAGCACGGAGACAAAGCCCGCCAGCCAGAACCCTTGTCGAACCTGATGCGCGATACGCTCACGACGGCCGGAGCCATTGAGTTGCGCAATCACAGGCGTCAAGGCCAGCAGTAAGCCGTGACCAAACAAAATGGCGGGAAGCCAGATAGAGGTGCCGATAGCGACGGCAGCCATGTCCGTAGCGCTATAGCCTCCCGCCATGACGGTATCGACGAATCCCATTGCGGTCTGTGCCACTTGCGCAAGGATCACCGGTATCGCTAACGCTAATAACTGACGCGCTTCACTGGTATACTTCTGCACGTATTCACCTTTTATTTTGTTGTTATATGAAAGACTAAAAAGCCGCCGTAGTGGCAGCCAAAAGAAATAGCAGGGGAAATTTCAGTCTATTGTAGCGGGGTATTACTATTTCTCCAGCGAAAAAACAGTTGTTAACGGCGCATTGCTGGCAAGCTGTTTTTCCACCTGCTATTGTGCTGAACAGTTCTGCTTTTATTTATTTCAGGAGTTGAAGATATGTTTACGGGGATCGTACAGGGTACCGCGAAACTGGTATCGATTGATGAAAAACCCAACTTTCGCACCCATGTGGTGACGTTACCGGACTACATGCTGGAGGGGCTGGAGACGGGGGCGTCGGTAGCGCATAACGGATGCTGTTTGACGGTGACTGAAATAAACGGCAACCAGATAAGCTTTGATCTGATGAAAGAAACGTTGCGCATCACCAATCTGGGCGCGTTGAGGGTAGGTGATGAGGTCAACGTAGAGCGCGCCGCCAAATTCAGCGATGAAATCGGTGGACATCTGATGTCGGGGCATATTATTACGACGGCGGAGATCGCGAAAATCCTGACCTCCGAAAATAACCATCAGGTGTGGTTTAAAGTGCAGGATGCGTCCCTGATGAAGTATATCCTGTACAAAGGCTTTATCGGCGTCGACGGCATCAGTTTGACCGTCGGCGAGGTAACGCCAACGCGCTTCTGCGTGCATCTCATTCCGGAAACGTTGGAACGTACTACGCTTGGCAGAAAAAAACTGGGTGAGCGTGTGAATATCGAGATCGATCCGCAAACGCAGGCGGTTGTCGATACCGTAGAACGCGTACTGGCTGCGCGAGAAAATGCGGTCAGAAATCAGGCCGACATTGGCTAACGGAAAATAAGATTCCCCCGCATGAAATGCGGGGGAGATGATTAGCGAGGAACGCGCAGTCCGTTTTCAACGCCGCGCGTAAATACCACCTGCCAAAGCTGGATATCACGCGCGCGAAACGCACCCGCGCAGGCGTTGAGATAATAGCTGAACATACGTTTAAAGCGCTCGTTATAATTGCCCGCAATCTCTGGCCAGGCATTGATAAAGCGCTCATGCCACGCCATCAGAGTCGTGTCATAGTCGGCGCCAAAGTTATGCCAGTCTTCCATTACAAAGTGTGATTCGCTGGCCTCGGCGATTTGACGAACAGACGGCAAACAACCGTTGGGGAAAATATACTTATTGATCCACGGATCGACATTATGATCGGTTTTTTTAGAACCAATAGTATGGAGCAGGAAAAGACCATCCGGTTTTAAATTCCTGTCAACGACCTCAAAATAGGTGTTGTAGTTTTTTGGCCCGACATGTTCGAACATGCCGACAGAGACGATTCGGTCAAACTGATCGTTAAGGTCGCGATAATCTTCGAGGAGAATGGAGACATCCAGACCTTCGCAACGCGTCTGCGCCATTTTTTGTTGTTCAGCGGAGATCGTTACGCCCACCACGCTAACGCCATAATGGGTCGCCATATATTGCGACAGGCCGCCCCAGCCGCAGCCGATATCCAGCACACGCATCCCCGGTTGTAGCTGTAGCTTTTCGCAAATTAATTTCAGCTTGGCTTGCTGTGCCGCTTCCAGCGTATCGGCATCTTTCCAGTAGGCGCAAGAATATTGCATATAGGGATCGAGCATACGGGAAAAAAGGTCATTACCAAGATCGTAATGTTCCTTGCCGACAATCCAGGCGCGTTTTTTACTTTGTAGATTAATCAGACGCGCGCCGAGGATACGGAGCGTATCTTTAACATGGTGGGGGAGTTGATTTTCAAGACCGGCACGTAAGACTTTGCTGAAGAAAATATCCAGACGCTCGCATTCCCACCAGCCATCCATGTAACTCTCACCTAACCCCAACGATCCTTCCTGAAGGACGCGTTTAAAAAAATCGGGATTCTTAACACGAATGTCAGACGGGGCGGAACCATTAATTGTAATATCCGCGCGACTTAACAATTCGTTGGCGATTCGGTACCAGTTATCATCCGGTACGCTGACTTCTTCTATACACGATGAACTCATAGCTTCTCCATCACTGGACGGTGATCAGAACCTTAAAACAGCGTAGACGCTTTTTTGGCTTTGTGAGAAATCCCACGGGCAATTCCGTGAGCCAGTTATCCGACGTAGAACAGAGGAAGGGAGGAACCCTTGCCGAAAAGGCCATCCATGGTGAATCGGGAACGCTCCGGTTCCCGTTAATGCCTAATAATTATCGTAATATAAACAACCGTGAATCAGTATAGGCCGCAATTTTTGATGATTCAACCGAAAATTGTTAGCGTGCTAATTACCAGCGGTTAACAAGCTTTTAGTGAGACTTGTCGTGGGCGACATTGGCATGTGGAAACCCGGTCTCAGCGCAATCTGCATGAGACTGCATTTTATAGCCTAACGCCGCCAGAACAACGGTAGAGAGCATTACGCTGGTGGTGGTCAGCAGCGGCGTGCTGATGAGCCATGAAACCACCAGGCTTGCCAGGAAACATAACCCCAGCTGCAGCGTATTTTGTAGCGCCGCAGCGCGCCCCGTAGCTTGAGGGAAAGGGCGTAACGCTTGCGCGACGACGATAGGGTAAATTGCGCCATTAGCAATCGCCATTACGCAGAAAGGAATCAGGATCTCCACCAGTGAGGCATTATTCAGAAGGCCCGCTCCCCAGGTGGCGATAACGCTCAGCGCGTACAGCCCTAACAGCCACGGAAGCAATTGGTAGCCCTGCCATTTTTGTAGCGCCGCGCGGCAACCATATCCGCCAATCAGAAAAGCGATGGTTTGCGGAACATAGCTCAGGCCAATCACTGCCGGGCTGTAACCCATCGCGCTGAGAATAAACGGCGACCCTGTTAGCCACGCAAAAAAGCTGGCGGAACAGGCGGCATAAATCAGCACATTACCGCGATAGGTTTTAGAGCGTAACAACGTCGCGAAAGTGAGTTTATCCTGTCCCTCGGTACGCGCTTTTACCGATGGTTTTAAGCGCAGCGCTGGCAACATCAGCAACAACGTAATCACGAACAGGGTGGCGAAAATCGCCTGCCATGAGAAATGCGTCAGTATCCAGCTTCCCAGTAAGGGCGCAAGCGCCGGGGATAAGCCCACCAGTGGCATGATAGTGGCGAAGATACGATTAATTTTTTGCGAAGGATAATAATCGGTCACCAGCGCTTGCCAGATTACCGTTGCCGCGCAAACGCCGACGGCCTGCACGAAGCGCAGCGTCAGCAGTGCTGCCGCGCTTTCTACCCACAGCATCCCCAGACTTCCGAGCGCAAAGATAGATAACCCCAGCAGTAAAATCGGTTTACGGCCATAACGATCCGATAGCGGTCCCCAAAGTAGTTGCGCGACGGCAAAGCCAGCTAAAAACAGGCTGAGGCTGGCGCTGACCGCGGCGGCGGGCGTTTGTAAATCCGCCTGTATGGCGGCAAACGCGGGCAGGTACATGTCCGTAGCCAGAAATCCCAGCACGCTAAGGCCGGCTAACCAGACTAAAAAACCTTTTCCAGGTTGCATATTTGTTTCTCTTTCTTATCAGACAGACATTGTCGCAGAGTGTAGGGAGTGAAATTACGGTTGTGAAACGTTAATATTTGTCCAGTGAATTCAAAATTTTTGTAGGCAAATTATGTGGTCGGAATACTCGCTTGAAGTGGTTGACGCCGTAGCGCGCAATGGCAGTTTTAGCGCGGCGGCGCAGGAACTGCACCGAGTGCCTTCAGCAGTCAGTTACACCGTTCGTCAGCTAGAGGAGTGGCTGGCCGTACCGCTTTTTGTACGACGTCACCGTGATGTTGAACTGACGCCTGCTGGCATCTGGTTTTTAAAAGAAGGGCGTTCTGTTATCAAAAAAATGCAGATCACTCGCCAGCAGTGTCAGCAAATTGCTAATGGTTGGCGCGGGCAGTTAGCTATTGCGGTGGACAATATCGTCAGACCAGAACGTACCCGGCAGATGATCGTCGATTTTTATCGTCATTTTGACGATGTGGAACTGCTGGTTTTTCAGGAGGTGTTTAACGGCGTCTGGGACGCGCTCTCCGACGGGCGTGTCGAACTGGCGATTGGGGCGACGCAGGCGATTCCGGTAGGGGGGCGTTACGCTTTTCGGGATATGGGGACCCTGAGCTGGAGCTGCGTAGTGGCAAGCGATCACCCGCTGGCGTCGATGCCTGGGCCGTTAAGCGATGATACCCTGCGCAACTGGCCGTCGCTGGTCAGGGAAGACACTTCGCGAACCTTACCGAAACGGATTACCTGGTTGCTGGATAACCAAAAAAGGGTCGTCGTACCGGACTGGGAGTCATCGGCAACCTGCCTGTCGGCAGGACTATGCGTGGGAATGGTGCCGACGCATTTTGCCCGACAGTGGATAGACAGCGGAAAATGGGTGGCGCTGACGTTAGAGAATCCGTTTCCCGATGCGGCCTGTTGCGTGACGTGGCAGCAAAACGAAGCCTCGCCCGCGCTGGCATGGCTGCTGGACTATTTGGGCGATAGCGAAACGTTGAATCGGGAGTGGCTGCGGGAGCCAGAAGAGGCTCCCGACAGCGGGGATTAACGCCGATAGTCGCGGAACGGGCCGTCAGCGACCGAGCGACGCTCAACCAGGCGTGGATGAACTTCAATAGACTGTGACTCTTCACGCTTATTGACGATGCGATCCAGTAGCATATTAAATGCGGTTTCGCCTAAAGAGTCTTTGGGCTGGTGAATCGTCGTCAGCGCCGGGGTAAAGTAACGGGCGTTACGCACATTGTCATAACCGATCACCGAAACGTCCTGCGGTACGCGAAGCCCCATTTCGTCAGCCGCGCAAAGCGCGCCCATCGCCATAATATCGCCGCCGCAGAAAACGGCGGTAGGGCGATGTGACTGCGATAAGATTTGCTGCATCGCGTGGTAACCGGATTCCGGCTCGAAGTCGCCCTGAACAATCCAGTTGTCCGGCACGTTGATCAGCGCCTCCTCCATGGCTTTCATAAAGCCTGCCAGCCGGCCCGCGCCGGTGTTGCGCTCCAGCGGGCCGGGAATAACGCCGATATCCCGGTGGCCGCGCTCAACCAGATAACGACCCGCCATATAGCCGCCTGCAAAGGCGTTATCAATCACCGTGTCGGTAAAATCGGCCTTCGCCTCACCCCAGTCCATCACCACCATCGGAATATGGCGATACTCTTCCAGCATGGAAAGCAGAGGTTCTGGATACTCAGAACACATCACCAGCAGGCCATCCACGCGCTTTTGCGCCATCATGGACAGGTAGGCGCGCTGTTTTTCCAGGTTATTCCAGGCGTTGCCTAAAATCAGCGTATAGCCTTTCTGGAAACAGTTTTTTTCAACCGCCTCGATAATTTCGGCAAAATAGGCCGCTTCGCTGCTGGTCGCCAGTAAGCCTATCGACTTGGTATGGTTAACCTTCAGGCTACGCGCGACGGCGCTGGGAGAGTAGTGCAGCTCTTTAATTGCCGCCCAGACCGCGTTACGCGTTTCTTCAGCGACAAAACGCGTTTTGTTGATTACGTGTGATACAGTTGTAGTGGAAACGTTTGCTCGTTTCGCTACATCTTTAATTGTTGCCATTATATTTCACTCCAGACCCTCGCTAAGCTCCTGAGAAACGCCAGGTAAACGTTTGCCTACACACACCCTAATCGCAACGTCAGGGTTGCGGCACGCCGGAAAAACGACACGGAACGTCAGGAAGGGGTCAATGGCCGTTACGCTAATTCAGTAAGCCTGGAATTTTGTCTGATCTTGAGGAAAAGGGGAAGCGTTAAAAACAGTTATCAATATAAAACATGAGAGATTTTTGTGCGGGAATGTGCAAAAATGCGCTATATCACTTTTTGTGTGGGAATAAAAAGGAGAAAACTTGATGAGTACCGACCTGAAATTTTCGTTGATTACTACGCTGATTGTTCTGGGCGTGATTGTCGCAGGTGGATTAACGGCCGCTCTGCACTGATTTCCTCTCTTCTGAGGGTGGGCGTCTCCTCTATTCTATCCCTCTCTAAAACGCAGAAGGCGTACCTTCTGCGTACTCAGACTTATGCGGCGAGATTTTTCGCAACAAATTCCCAGTTAACCAGCGCCCAGAAATGCTCCAGATAGTTTGGACGGGCGTTGCGGTAGTCGATGTAATACGCGTGTTCCCACACATCAACCGTCAGCAACGGCGTTGCATCCGTAGTCAGCGGCGTACCGGCATTTGAGGTAGAAACGATAGCCAGTTTGCCATCAGCGCTTTTTACCAGCCATGTCCATCCGGAACCAAAGTTTTTGATAGCGGCATCGGTGAACTGCGCTTTAAATTCCGCGAAGCTGCCAAAAGATGCCGCGATAGCATCAGCCAGTTTCCCGGTCGGTTCGCCGCCAGCGTTTGGCGCCAGGCAGTTCCAGTAGAAGGTGTGGTTCCACACCTGAGCGGCGTTATTAAAGATGCCGCCTTCGGAAGTGCGCACGATCTCTTCCAGCGATTTGCCTTCAAACGCCGTGCCTTTGATCAAATTGTTAAGATTGGTCACGTAAGTCTGATGATGTTTGCCATAGTGATATTCCAGCGTCTCAGCAGAAATATGCGGCGCCAGAGCATCTTTGGCATACGGTAATGCAGGTAATTCGAACGACATTGCTTCTCTCCTTATTATTAATATTGCGCACGCACAATACCCCTGGTGCGCGTAAGGATAGGGTAGCAAATTGAGCGGTGGCGCAAAAGAAGAAGTTATCCTGTCGTTAAACGACAGGATAAAATATTAGCGAATTGTTTTAGGCGTCATCACCCGGCGGGCGCCGACATAATGACGTTGCCAGTATTCTTCGTTCAGTGAGGTGATCTTAATTTCCTGACCGCTGCGCGGAGACTGGATAAACTTACCGTTGCCGACATAGACGCCAACGTGATCGGCGGTGCCGCGCCCCTGCGTACGGAAGAACACCAGATCGCCGTTTTTCAACTCGCTACGCTCAATGGGCGCCGCGTCACGCAGGTGATACATCTCATTCGTCGTTCGGGGGATACGGATCTTCACTAAATCTTTATAGGCATAATAAACCAGACCGCTGCAATCAAAACCGGTGCGCGGCGACGCGCCTCCCCAGTGATACGGTTTACCAATCTGATTCATGAGTTTGGACATCGCGGTTTTCGTCGCTTTTTGTACTTTTGCACGATGCGCATCGGCAATAGAGACCGGCAATGTTCCTTTCCCCTTCACGCAGTGCGGCTTACGGCCTTTACGCGTCGTGCATTTTTCCGTTACGTCGAGGGCGGCGATTGACGTGGGCGCGGTTCTGTTACGACGATGCGTCGTATGACGAGATTTTGTGGCGGCGGTGGTACGTTTTGGCGTAGAAGCGGAAGAAGAACGGCTGGTTTTTGAGGTTTTTTTTACGTTTTTTTTGCTGGTTTTACTGATCTTTTTCGTTGTGCTTTTCTTTTTATCTGCCGTTTTCGTGACATGAGAAACAGCAGGCGTCGCTTTGGCTTGCCTGGAAGCATGGGCCATTGGCGTAAAGGGGAGAGTAGTAAAAAGTAAAGCACAGAGCGTGATCGAGATTTTGTTTATCCGCGCCACTGAGCAATCCTCTGTTAAAGGCAGGCAATTCATGCCTGCGTATGATTTACAAAACCTGATAATTCTAATCTACAAAAGCACAGATTGGTAATTGCTTTTGGTTTCTGAAGCTATGTTTCGTTAACAGATGTAAAAAAATAGCAATTAATGCTAAACACGAACGCGTTATCTACAAATCACTGCGCGGCAACCCGCTTAAAAGATATTTTGTATACAACTTATTCCCGCAGACGGTAAAATAATAAGGCATGATGAAAATGTTATTTTCCGTTGCCAGCCTGACCCGTTACAATGACAGGCTTCAGTCGTAAAAGTAGTTTAAGGAAGCGAGACAATGAGCACCACTATCGAAAAAATTCAGCGCCAGATCGCTGAAAACCCGATTCTCCTGTATATGAAAGGTTCACCGAAACTGCCAAGCTGTGGTTTCTCTGCGCAGGCCGTTCAGGCGCTTTCAGCCTGCGGGGAACGTTTTGCCTATGTTGATATCCTGCAAAACCCGGATATTCGCGCTGAATTACCGAAATACGCCAACTGGCCGACATTCCCACAACTGTGGGTGGACGGCGAGCTGGTCGGCGGGTGTGATATTGTGATTGAAATGTATCAGCGTGGCGAGCTGCAGCAGCTTATTAAAGAAACTGCGGCAAAATATAAAACTCAGGAGCCGGACGCAGAGTAATCTGTGCAAGGGGAAAGCGACCTGTAAAGGTCGCTTTTTTACTGCCATAGAAAGCAAGAGCGGCGTTGTTAGCCTCGTTATTTGTCCGTCGGCAAAGGTAACGGCCAGCCGCCCAGGCGCTTCCAGCGATTGACGATTTCACAAAACAGCACCGCTGTCCGCTCGGTATCATACAAAGCGGAATGGGCTTTTTCACCGTCAAACTCCATACCTGCCGCCAGGCACGCTTTTGATAACACCGTTTGTCCTAGCGCCAGTCCGCTCAATGCCGCAGTATCAAAGGTGACGAACGGATGAAACGGGTTACGTTTCAGCGAGGCGCGCTCTGCGGCGGCCATCATAAAACTGTGATCAAAAGTGGCGTTATGCGCGACCATAATGGCGCGGCTACAACCGCTGTCTTTGATACCTTTACGCACCATTTTGAAAATAGCGTGTAGCGCTTCATATTCACTCACCGCGCCGCGTAGCGGGTTAGAGGGATCGATACCGTTAAACGCGAGCGCTTCCGGCTGTAAGTTGGCTCCAGCGAACGGCTCCACATGGAAATGCAGCGTCATGTCCGGCATCAGCCAGCCTTGTTCATCCATTTTCAGCGTGATGGCGGCGATTTCGAGCAGCGCATCGGTTTTAGCGTTAAATCCTGCAGTTTCAACGTCGATGACGACAGGATAAAAACCACGAAAACGGTCGCACAGACCGGAAAGTTGAGCGTTATCGGACATCTGAGTCTCTTAATACGAAAAAATGCAGCGCGTATTATGGCAAATTTTACGCCGGGATGCAGTAAAACAACGGGCGCAGTGACCTGCGCCCGGCGGGGGATCAGTTACCCAGACCGCGGCCTGCGTCTTTAGCTTCAATCAATTCGATTTTATAGCCATCCGGATCTTCAACGAAGGCGATGATGGTCGAACCGCCTTTTACCGGCCCCGCTTCACGGGTCACGTTGCCGCCGTTCTGACGAATACGTTCACAGGCTTCAGCGGCATTATCAACGCTCAGCGCGATGTGCCCATACGCATTGCCCATGTCGTAGCTCTCAACGCCCCAGTTATAGGTTAGTTCGATGACCGCTTCTTCCGTTTCCGGACCATATCCCACAAAGGCCAGCGAGTATTTGTATTCCGGATTCTCACTGGTACGCAGCAATTTCATGCCCAGAACGTTGGTGTAAAAAGCGATGGAACGCTGCAAATCGCCGACGCGCAGCATAGTATGCAATAAACGCATTTTCGTTGTCCTTAAAATAGTCAAGATATTCAAAGTATAGCGGCTATGTGAGGCCGCTATCAATGAAATTACAGAGTAGGGTAGTCAGTGTAGCCTTCCGCGCCGCCGCCATAAAAACTTTCGGGACGCTGTGGATTAAGTTCCGCTTTACGTTGCAGACGCGCCACCAGATCCGGGTTAGCGATGTAATCGCGACCAAACGCCACGGCGTCAATCAGCCCTTTTTCGATCAGATCTTCCGCTTTTTCTGGCGTATAGGCGCCAGCGCCGATGATGGGGCCGTGGAAACACGCGCGCACTTTTTCACGGAATGCGTCGCTGTACGGTTCTCCGCCCGCCCAGTCTGGTTCAGACATATGCAGATAAGCAATGCCGCGTTTGCCTAACGCTTCAATCAGATAAAGGGCGTCAGCTTCTTCATTCGGGCCGTTATCGACATTCTGGAAAGTGCCGACAGGAGAAAGGCGGATGCCGATACGGTCCGCGCCCCATTCCTTAATGCCGGCATCAACCACTTCCAGCACCAGACGGGCGCGATTCTCTACGCTGCCGCCGTACCGATCGGTACGGTGATTAGAAGACGGTGAGAGGAACTGGTGCAGCAGATAACCGTGCGCGGAGTGCAGCTCCACCAGATCGAAGCCTGCCTCTCGGGCATTGGCGATAGCCTGGCGGAAATCGTTGACGATCCCGGGGATCTCATGAGTATCCAGCGCGCGCGGCGTGGAAGTTTCTACGCGGATGGCCTGGCCGTTTTCGTCACGCAAAGAGGTGCGGGTTCCCGCATTGATAGCGGATGGCGCGACGGGCGCTTGTCCGCCTGGTTGCAGGCTGGAGTGTGAAATACGGCCCGTATGCCACAGTTGCACCGCCATATGGCCGCCCTGGGTATGGACTCCCTGAGTGATTTTTTTCCAGGCGGCGATCTGCTCATCGCTGTGTAATCCCGGTGCGCCGGCATAGCCTTTCGCCTGTGCGGAGATTTGTGTGGCTTCGCTGATGATCAATCCAGCGCTGGCGCGTTGACGGTAATATTCCGCCATTAACGGCGTAGGAATGTCGCCCGGTTCAATACTCCGCAAACGCGTCAAAGGCGCCATAAATACGCGATTTGTCGCCGTGATGGCACCCACCTTGAGGGGGGTAAACAGTTTTGCTGATGACATAGTGGCTCCTGATATAAGTAGACCGGTCGTCTTGTAATAAAGGAAATAAAAACGCCTGTTACTGCTCAGGCGTTGCAATGATGGTCTTAACATGCGCCAACGCATTTTCCAGCGGCGCGGCGCTACGGGATATTTTGGCCTGCAAATTGGCGCCCAGCCACAGGGCATAAAGTACCTGCGCCTGTGGCAACGGCTGGCCGGTGAAATGTAAACAGTGGCTATTACGGCCATCTTCCAGCGCGCGTGCAAGCAGTGCCATGATCTCCTGCGCCCCTTTATCCATCGTAGAGCGCATATCCTCCGACAGATCGCAGACCTCCGCTGACAGTTTCACCGTCAGGCAACCGCTAATGGCGCCTTGCTGGCAAAACTGCTTTAACGTTTCCTGATACCAGGCGAGAAGACGATCGCGATGATTACCGGGACCGGAGGTGAAGTGCGCCGTAAGACGCTGATGATAGCAGGCGTAATGTCGCTCAAGCATGGCGACGCCGAAGGCTTCTTTCGAGCGAAAGTAGTGATAAAACGACCCTTTAGGCACCTGGGCGGTTTTGAGCAACTCGCTAAGCCCCATGCCGGTAAAACCCCGTTGCATACAAAGCTGCTCGCCGGTGGCCAGCAGATGTTCGCGGGTATCGTGTTCGGTTTGCTTATTCATGACAGGCAGTATAGTAGACCAGTTGGTCTACTGCAAGCAGAGTTGCCATAATGTCAGTTAGCGTCTTCAATAGTCATAAGCGCCAAACGTTGAGGAGGGGATGTGGCCGAGCAGTTGGAGTTTTTTCCTGTAGCAAGCCCATGTCGCGGTATCTGCCAGTCTGATGAGCGTGGCTTTTGTCGGGGATGTATGCGCAGCCGCGACGAACGGTTTAACTGGCAAAAAATGAGCGATGCCGAGAAAAAAAATGTACTGCGGCTTTGTCGCCAGCGTTTCTTGCGTAAAATACGCGCAAATAAGCCTCTCCCATCGGAAGATCCTCAACAACCTTCACTCTTTTAAACGCGGAATTGCGTATACTCAACCTCATTATTCTCTATGAGGAATCTGTTATGGTTCAGCGTGTCACCATCGCTCCACAAGGCCCGGAGTTTTCGCGTTTTGTCATGGGTTACTGGCGTTTGATGGACTGGAATATGTCCGCGCGTCAGTTAGTGAGTTTTATCGAAGAACATCTGGATTTGGGCGTCACTACCGTTGACCATGCGGACATTTATGGCGGTTATCAGTGCGAAGCGGCGTTTGGCGAGGCGCTAACGCTGGCGCCGCATTTGCGGGAAAAACTGCAAATCGTTACCAAATGCGGTATTGCGACCACCGCCAGAGCGGAAAATAGGCTCGGTCATTATATTACCGATCGCCGCCATATTATTCTGAGCGCCGAACAGTCATTAAAAAATCTGGCGACAGATTATCTGGATATGTTGTTAATTCACCGTCCCGATCCGTTAATGGATGCGGATGACGTCGCCGAGGCGTTTCAACATCTGCACCAAAGCGGCAAAGTGCGCCATTTTGGCGTTTCTAATTTTACGCCAGCGCAATTTACGTTGCTGCAATCGCGCCTGCCTTTCACCCTGGCGACCAACCAGGTGGAGATCTCGCCGGTTCACCAGCCTTTGTTGCTGGACGGCACATTAGATCAATTACAGCAACTGCGTATTCGTCCGATGGCCTGGTCATGTCTTGGCGGCGGTCGGCTGTTTAATGATGAGGCTTATCAGCCGTTGCGCCAGGAACTTTCCGTTATCGCGCAAGAACTCAACGCCAGTTCTATTGAACAGGTGGTCTATGCCTGGATTTTACGTTTGCCGTCGCAGCCGCTGCCGATTATTGGCTCGGGTAAAATCGAACGCGTACGTGCCGCACTAGAAGCGGAAACGCTGTCATTGTCGCGTCAACAGTGGTTCCGAATCCGCAAGGCGGCACTGGGTTATGACGTGCCGTAATCGCCAACTCGTTGACTTTCCGTACATGTTTTCGCCAGTGGTTTACACTTAACAGGCGACCACATGTAACGGAGGTTTTATGAAGCGATTAAGTTTAGCGATGGTGACGCTGCTGGCCTGTGCGGGTGCGCAGGCTGCCAGCGAGAAAGTAGAGATGAATCTGGTGACGGCGCAAGGCGTAGGACAGTCTATCGGCACCGTCGTCATCGATGAAACCGAAGGCGGCTTAAAATTTACCCCACACCTTAAAGCGTTGCCGCCGGGCGAGCATGGTTTTCACATTCATGCCAAAGGTAGCTGCCAGCCCGCGATTAAAGACGGCAAAGCGGTTGCCGCAGAAGCCGCTGGTGGTCATCTGGACCCACAAAATACCGGTAAGCATGAAGGACCGGAAGGTCAGGGGCATCTGGGCGACCTCCCGGTGTTAGTCGTTAATAATGATGGTATCGCCACCGAACCGGTTACTGCGCCGCGTCTGAAGTCTCTTGATGAAGTGAAAGATAAAGCGCTCATGATCCATGTGGGCGGCGATAACATGTCCGATCAGCCGAAACCGCTCGGCGGCGGCGGAACGCGTTACGCCTGCGGCGTCATTAAATAACCCGGAGACAGTGTTCCCTGCGCTGGAGCCTGTTCCAGCTGCGACAGCGAACAGTGTAAACTCCAGATAATCGCCGCCAGCTCATGCGCGGCGGGTTGATGATGATGTGCGAGCGTGTCGCAGATACGCTGTAGTTCCTGTAGCGTGACGGCAAGCGGGCGTTGCTGCACGCCGCGCTCGCTCAGCAGGGATATACAAATATCCCGCACCCGGGAAAGCGGATCGGAACGCGACTCCCAGGCGCGCAGCTGCCACACCACATGCGAGCAGTTCAGCAGCACCACTCCCCAACGTAATAACCACCGGCGCGCCAGCGCATCCTGACTATTGCTGAGCTGACTGACGTGATGATAGGTCAGCGATTCAAACTCGCTTTCGCTATGGGAAGGGTGACGGCTAAGCTGATCGACGAAATCCCGGCGTAGCGCGCGGATATGGCGGCGGCTTTTTACGGCATCGGAACCGGGGCGCAAAATCGCAAACGCCAGCCAGGAAATCGCGACGCCGACGATCTTGGCGGTATTATCGTTAAGGAAATCGGCGAAGTCGTACACCGGCGGATTGGTCACGGCGATGAATGAGCCCATAAAGACGATAAGCTGCCCCCACAGTCCCGCCAGCTTAGGCATCTGCAGTTTAAGCAGTTGCATCGTGACGAACAGCGGAAAAAGGAAAAGTAAGAATTGCCACAGATCGGTGATTTGCACCATCAGGCCAAATTTCACCACGAAGCTGAATAAGGACAGCAGCACTAAAGTACGCATTAATAAGGTGAGCGACTTAAACGGCGTGGCGACGATGGAGTAGAGGACGCAACTGATCGCCGCCAGGGTTAATGCGCCGGGCCCGGATTCCCATTGCGCGCCAATACTCCAGGCGCCAATCACCGTGAGCGTGCAAAAGGTACGCACGCCGCTCCAGATGGCCTCTGCGTTATCCGTATGCCGCGCAAGGCCGGGAGTGCGGCGGATATGGATTTGATCTACCGGCGCGCCGCTTTCGATCAGATATAACTGACGGCTGCTGCGCAGATATAGCTGGCAAAAATAGCGTAATCGCTGCCAGAACGCGAGGTGACGATAATCCTGTTCATCCTGCGGGCGTAGCGGCGCAATAATCCGCGCCACGGTGTAGCTGTCCGCGCGCGGTTTTGCCAACTCAGCTAAGAGTTGTTCAATGACTTCGCGGCTGTTTTCCGGCGGCGTCGGCCAGTTTAAAAGCATTCTACGCAGACTGGAGATCACGCTGGTTAGCCGTAATTGCTGGTGTAACAATGCATTTAGCAATGCATTCTGGCGGCGAAAACGGTAGTGACTCCAGAAGGCCTGAATACGCAGCAGGTTCATGGTCAGGATTTGCCCAATGACCCCCTCATGCGCGGAGCGGATAGCGTCGGTAGTCTCCGGCTGCCACAGTAGACTGGCATGTTCCAGCAAGCGCGCATGCATGTTTTTCAACGCGGTGAGCAGGGCGGTACCATCCGATGTGCTGGGTAGGATCATCATCATCATGCCGCCACAGAGGATGCCGACGATAACTTCACATACACGTGCCTGGGCGATATCCCACAACTGCGTGATTTCTACAATATTAACCATCGGGAACGCGATGATCGCCGCCGTGTAGCCGGACAACTGGAAAGCATAAGCGGCATTATTGGTAAAATGCGCGCAGGCCCAGGTACAAAAACCGATCCAGGCGGCCATGCTAAATAAGAACAACCAGGGTTCATTCAGCGTATGGCCGGCAATAATTAACGCGGCGGTCGCGCCGAGTAAACTCCCGGCAATACGCCCCAGACTTTTACTGATTACGCCGCCTACGGTCGGAAAGCTCACCACTGCGGCCGAAGTCATCGCCCAGTAGGGCTCATCCAGATTGAGATAATAAGCGAATGTCAGCGCGAGACACATGGCAATGGTATTGCGCAACGCGTAACGCCATTGGCCGGAGGTCGCTTTAAACCAGGGCGTATTTCGCAGGGCCGGCAGGGAGAGTTTCATTACCGCTGTCCAATGGCTACGCTGCAGGTAGTGCCGGAGACGAGCGTGATATCCTGCGGCAAAGCGTCAAATTCGATACGTACCGGTACGCGTTGCGCCAGACGTACCCACGGTACGTTGGGTTTGATATCGGGCACTAAACCGGAGTCACTTTCTACGCTTTGGTCGTAAATAGCGCGCCCGATACTGCCAACGTGACCCTGTAACTTAACATTGCCACTATACAGTGTTATTAATGCAGGCTCACCTTCGCGGATATGGCGTAGTTTGGTTTCTTCGAAATATCCCATTACATAAAATGAATGGCTATCTACCAGGGCGAAAAGTGGCTTACCGGTGCTGGCATAATCACCGGTACGCGTGGAAAGGTTGGTCACCCAGCCGGATACCGGCGCTTTTACTTCCGTCTGGCTAAGCTGCCACTGCGCCTGTTTTAACGTTGCCAGTGCGACATCTACGCTGGCCTGCATCGCTTTAACATTCAGATTGGCGCTATCCAGATCTTCAGCAGAGATGTAGTTACGCGATAAATGTCGACGTCGATCGGCTTCATTATTCGCTTTTGCCAGATCGGACTGCGCTTTGGCCAACTGCGCCTGCGCGTTAAGTTCTGCAATATGGAAGGGCGTTTTATCAATGACAAAGAGAACGTCCCCGGCGTTGACGAACTGATTATCTTTGATATTGAGTTGGGTAATGCTGCCAGAAACCTGTGGCGTTACGCTGACCTGTTCCGCGCGGATTTTACCATCGCGCGTCCACGGTGACTGCATATAGTAATTCCATAACCACCACGCGGCCAGAACGGCGACGACGGCGACAATGAGAGTAGAAAAATATTTTATTGTTTTTAACGACATATTTACCACGCGATCAGTAAAACGAGGCCCAGACATACGCACAGCGTAAAGAGGGAGAGATCCATTAACAGGGGATGCCAGATTTCATCAGAGTATATCCGGTCACGCAGGAGTCGGTGAATAAACAACCAGATAACGAACCCAAGCGCAAAGGCTTTAAAGAATGGCGGAAAGTAAACAGATGCTCCCAACATGAGATCTTGTAAGGGCAATCCTGTGGCGTTGAGTATACACTTCACAAGCAATGTTCCTTTGCGTCAGACATCGATGCTTTAGTTTTAGCCAAAACTGAAGCTACAGGTGCCAGGTGCGCACTATGTCTGAAAAAATGTCTATTGGTAAGCAAATTTAGCAATACATTTGTTTTGAGAATACAAATACTGCACACTATTCTAAAATCAGCATAATAACTTAGTAAGCTAATTATAAGGAGATGAAATTGGAATCGCCACTAGGTTCTGATCTGGCACGGTTGGTGCGCATTTGGCGTGCTCTGATTGACCATCGCCTCAAGCCTCTGGAATTGACGCAGACACATTGGGTCACGTTGCACAATATTCGTCAATTGCCGCCTGACCAGTCGCAGATTCAATTGGCTAAAGCGATAGGCATTGAGCAGCCATCGCTGGTACGCACGTTGGATCAACTTGAAGATAAGGGGCTAATTTCGCGGCAAACCTGCGCCAGCGATCGTCGCGCTAAGCGCATTAAACTGACCGAGAAAGCGGAGCCGCTGATCGCTGAGATGGAAGCGGTCATTCATAAAACGCGCGGTGAAATTTTGGCTGGGATTTCTTCAGAGGAGATTGAGCTTCTGATTAAACTTATCGCCAAACTTGAACACAATATTATGGAATTGCACTCTCACGATTGAGGTGCAGGGGCATACGTGTGGCCATGTGACCACACGTAAAGCCTGGTTTAGCGTGGAGAGACAGTAACCTGGCTGCCGTTGCTGGCCAGCACGACACGCTGACCTGCCGAGAAACGCGTATTTCCTTGTTTCTGCACAACCATAATGGTGTTGCCATCGTCTTTACGAATTTCCAGTTCCACACCCTGGGTTTTATTCATTGCGCTCTGGACGCCCTGGCCCGCTACGCCGCCAGCCACCGCGCCTGCCGCGGTCGCCAGTGAACGACCCGTACCGCCGCCGATAGTGTTGCCGAGGAATCCGCCCAACACCGCGCCGCCGATAGCGCCAATCACGTTAGAATCATCACCGCCCTGAATTTGAACCGGACGAACGTTAACGATAGTACCGTACGTTACATTCTGAACTTGTTTAGCCTCGGATGCGGTATAAACATCACCCGAAAGGCTATCATTGTTAACACACCCCGCTAGGGATAACCCCATCAGTGAAACGGCCAGTACACGTCTAATCATTTACCCATCTCCTGTTCTTCACGAAACGCTATTTCAGCATCCCTATAGCTAAATTATATGGCATTTATGCAGTTAAGGTCATATCTTCTGCCGAAAGAATGTAAAAATCATAATCAGAAGTTAATTAACTAATCTTAAACGAGGTCGGAAGCAAGAAAAGATAGGTCATTGATATACGTGGACGACACGGCAAAAAACGTGACGTGGGCATAGCATTACAAAATACGTTATGCCGAGTGTTAAGGCTTAACCCAGCTTAAAAGGAAGAGGTATGAAATCGGGCCGTTTTATTGGCGTTATGTCCGGAACCAGCCTTGATGGCGTGGATGTTGTATTGGCGGCAATTGATGAAACCATGGTTGCGCAACAGGCAAGTCTCACCTGGCCCATTCCCGTTCATCTGAAAAAAGGCATTCTCGATATTTGCCAGGGACAGCCGCTTACGCTCTCGCAACTCGGCCAGCTTGATACCCAGTTAGGCCGGCTTTTTGCACAGGCGGTTAATGCGCTGTTAGCGCAACAACGTTTGCAGCCGCGGGATATCGTCGCCATTGGTTGTCATGGGCAAACGGTCTGGCATGAACCGACCGGCGAGGCCCCGCATACGCTGCAAATTGGCGATAATAATCACATCGTCGCCCATACGGGGATTACAGTGGTCGGCGATTTTCGGCGGCGGGATATTGCGCTGGGCGGACAAGGCGCGCCGTTGGTGCCTGCTTTCCATCACGCGCTGTTGGGACATCCGACGGAAAAACGTATGGTCCTGAATATCGGCGGCATCGCCAATTTATCTCTGCTTTTCCCCGGACAGGCGGTGCGCGGGTACGACACGGGGCCGGGTAATATGTTGATGGATGCGTGGATTTGGCGACAATGCGCGCAGCCCTACGACAAAGACGCGGCATGGGCGAAAGAAGGTCAGGTTATTCTTCCATTGCTGCAAAAGATGTTGCGCGATCCGTACTTTGCTGCGTCGGCGCCCAAAAGTACAGGACGCGAATATTTCAACTATGGCTGGTTAGAGCGTCATCTTACGGCTTTCCCTGGCGCAGACGCGCGCGATGTACAGGCCACGCTGGCGGAGCTGACGGCGGTCTCCATCGCCCAACAGGTGCTGCTCAATGGCGGCTGCGAGCGGCTGATGGTCTGTGGCGGCGGAAGCCGGAATCCGTTAGTGATGGCCCGTCTGGCGGCGCTGTTGCCCGGTATCGAGGTTTCGACCACCGATAAGGCGGGGATCAGCGGCGATGATATGGAAGCGCTGGCCTTTGCATGGCTTGCCTGGCGAACGCTCGCGGGCCTGCCGGGAAATTTACCTTCCGTGACGGGGGCTACAGAAGCCAGTGTTTTAGGCGCTATTTACCCGGCTAACCCAATAACTCAGAGTTAACTGAATTTTTCCCGGACCCTATATCGGTAAACTAGCAAGGTCAGGAAGGGGCGTTTGCCCTTCCAGAAGCAGGAGAGCTTTCGGGATATGCCTATGAAAAAGATCGCAATAATGTGTTTACCTGTGCTGCTGACCGGCTGTAGCGTTTATCAACAATTTGTTGAACGTATGCAAACGGATACGCTGGAATACCAGTGTGATGAGAAGCCGCTTACCGTTAAAGTCAATAACCCGCGTGAAGAGGTCAGTTTTATTTATGACAATAAGCTGCTGACCCTGAAGCAAGGAATCTCGGCCTCGGGCGCGCGTTATACCGACGGGATTTATGTTTTCTGGTCGCAAGGCGAGAGCGCCACGGTCTATAAGCGAGACAGAATTGTGCTTAATAACTGTCAGTTACAAAATCCGAAGCGTTGAGATTTTCAGTATGGGGGCGCACAATAGCGCCACCCACTGATTATTTCTGATCAACGCCATGTCTGATAACGACCAATTGCAGCAGATCGCGCATCTGCGCCGTGAATATACGAAAGGCGGCTTGCGTCGCCGCGATTTACCCGCTGAACCGTTAACCTTATTTGAGCGCTGGCTTGGGCAAGCGTGCGACGCCAGACTGGCCGATCCGACGGCAATGGTCGTGGCGACCGTAGATGACAAGGGGCAACCGTACCAGCGTATTGTGTTGCTCAAGCATTATGATGAAAAAGGCCTGGTCTTTTATACCAACCTGGGAAGCCGCAAGGCGCATCAAATTGAGCACAATCCGCGTATCAGCCTGTTATTTCCCTGGCATATGCTTGAACGCCAGGTGATGGTGACAGGCAAAGCCGAGCGTCTCTCCACTCTTGAGGTGGTGAGGTATTTCCACAGCCGTCCGCGCGACAGCCAGATCGGCGCATGGGTCTCTAAACAATCCAGCCGCATTTCCGCGCGCGGTATCCTCGAAAGCAAATTCCTGGAGCTCAAGCAGAAGTTTCAACAGGGCGAAGTGCCGTTACCCAGCTTCTGGGGTGGTTTTCGCGTGAGTATCGAACAGATGGAGTTCTGGCAGGGCGGCGAACATCGTCTGCACGATCGCTTTTTATACCAACGCGACGACGGCGCATGGAAAATCGACCGTCTTGCGCCCTAAAGATGCAAAAATCTTGTTTTGAGCACTGGTGCGGATGAATCCGCCGTTTTATGCTATGTCTCTTTCGCGTCTGGCGAAAAGTCGTGTACCGGCAAAGGTGCAGTCGTTTTATACATGGAGATTTTGATGGCAAGCAGTAACTTGATTAAACAATTGCAAGAGCGGGGGCTGGTAGCCCAGGTGACGGACGAAGACGCGTTGGCAGAGCGACTGGCGCAAGGCCCGATCGCGCTCTATTGCGGCTTCGATCCTACCGCTGACAGCTTGCATTTGGGGCATCTGGTTCCATTGTTATGCCTGAAACGCTTCCAGCAGGCAGGGCACAAACCTGTTGCGCTGGTAGGCGGCGCGACCGGTCTGATTGGCGACCCGAGCTTCAAAGCCGCCGAGCGTAAACTGAACACTGAAGAGACCGTTCAGGAGTGGGTGGCGAAAATTCGTAAACAGGTTGCCCCATTCCTGGACTTTGATTGCGGCGAAAACTCCGCCATCGCGGCCAATAACTATGACTGGTTCGGCAGCATGAATGTGCTGACTTTCCTGCGCGATATCGGTAAACATTTTTCCGTTAATCAGATGATCAACAAAGAAGCGGTGAAGCAGCGTCTGAACCGTGACGATCAGGGTATCTCTTTCACGGAGTTCTCTTATAACCTGCTACAGGGGTACGACTTCGCTTGTCTGAATAAACTGCACGGCGTTGCCTTACAGATTGGCGGTTCTGACCAGTGGGGGAACATCACTTCCGGTATCGACCTGACCCGTCGCCTGCACCAGAATCAGGTATTTGGTTTGACCGTTCCGCTGATCACCAAAGCTGACGGCACGAAATTCGGTAAAACCGAAGGCGGCGCTGTCTGGCTGGATCCGAAGAAAACCAGTCCGTACAAATTCTACCAGTTCTGGATTAACACCGCAGATGCCGATGTTTATCGCTTCCTGAAATTCTTCACTTTTATGGATATTGAAGAGATCAATGCCCTGGAAGAAGAAGATAAAAACAGCGGTAAAGCGCCGCGCGCGCAGTATGTGCTGGCCGAGCAGGTGACGCGCCTGGTTCATGGTGAAGAGGGGCTGGTCGCGGCGAAACGGATCACTGAATGCCTGTTCAGCGGTTCACTGAGCGCGCTGAGCGAAGCTGACTTTGAGCAGTTGGCGCAGGACGGCGTACCGATGGTTGAAATGGAAAAAGGCGCCGACCTGATGCAGGCGCTGGTAGACGCCGAACTCCAGCCGTCGCGTGGTCAGGCGCGTAAGACTATCGCCTCCAACGCTGTCACTATCAATGGTGAAAAACAATCCGATCCTGAATACATCTTTAACGATGAGGACCGTCTGTTTGGCCGCTACACCTTATTACGTCGCGGCAAAAAGAACTATTGTCTGATTTGCTGGAAATAAGGCATTAAGTAACAGGGAGTGAGAAATCACTCCCTTATTTTTGATGTTCAGGTAAAAAAATGAAGAATATCCTCGCTATCCAGTCCCATGTTGTTTTCGGACATGCGGGCAACAGCGCCGCCGAATTTCCCATGCGCCGTCTTGGCGCGAATGTTTGGCCGCTGAATACCGTTCAGTTTTCTAACCACACGCAATATGGTAAATGGACCGGCTGTGTCATGCCGCCCAGCCATCTGACTGAGATTGTCCAGGGGATTGCGGACATTGGCCAGTTAGCGCACTGCGACGCCGTACTTAGCGGTTACCTGGGATCTGCCGAGCAGGGAGAACACATTCTCGGTATTGTGCGCCAGGTTAAAGCGGCAAATCCGCAGGCAAAATATTTCTGCGACCCCGTGATGGGGCATCCGGAAAAGGGCTGTATCGTGGCGCCTGGCGTCGCAGAGTTCCATGTGCGTTATGCGCTACCCGCCAGCGATATTATCGCGCCTAACCTGATTGAACTGGAAATTCTCAGCAAACATAGCGTGAATAATGTGAATGACGCCGTGCAGGCGGCGCGAGAACTGATTGCTCAGGGGCCAGAAATTGTACTGGTAAAACATCTCGCCCGCGTCGGTTACAGTTCAGAACGCTTTGAAATGCTGCTGGTGACAGCGCAGGAAGCCTGGCATATTAGCCGTCCGCTGGTGGATTTCGGCTCACGTCAGCCGGTTGGCGTTGGCGATGTCACCAGTGGTTTATTGCTGGTCAAACTTTTGCAGGGCGCGACGTTGCAGCAGGCGCTGGAGCACGTTACGGCGGCAGTCTATGAGATTATGATCGCCACCAAAACGATGCAGGAGTACGAACTGCAGGTCGTGGCGGCCCAGGACAGGATCGCTAACCCTGAACATTACTTCAGCGCAACGCGGCTGTAATTATTGCTGCTAAAAAGAGGCCGGATGGCGGTACAGCGAGCTATCCGGCAACATGACATTAATTCAGTCCTTCCGCTTTAAGCGCTGCCGCAACGGTCGGTCTTTTTGCGACACGCTGCATATAACTTTCAATATGCGTTAACCCGTCCATATTCAGTTTTACGCCATAGGCCCAACGCAATACGGTAAACAGATAAGCGTCTGCAATGGTAAAACGCTGGCCGCAAATCCACTGGTCGTCTGAAAGCGACTCATCCACATACTGCAATTTCTTTTCCAGACCGGCGCGAACGGCGGGTTTGAGTGTTTCCGGCGTGTCAGGGCGGAACAGCGGGGTAAAGCCTTTATGCAGTTCCGTTGCAATATAGTTGAGCCATTCCAGCGTATGATAGCGAGCAAGACTACTTACCGGCGCCAGAAGCTGGCGGTCGGGAACGCTGTCGGCGAGGTACTGCATAATGGCGACGCCTTCAGTCAACAGTGTGCCGTCATCCAGCAGCAGAGCCGGAACCTGTCCTTTAGGGTTGACTGCCAGGTAATCATCACCGTTTTCCAGGCGTTTTTTTGCGAGATCGACGCCATCAAGCGTAAAGTCTTTGCCAATTTCGCGCAGGGTAATATGGGAAGCAAGAGAGCAGGCACCCGGTTTGTAGAACAGTTTCATCGGTAACTCCTTTTTGCTGAGGTTTAAAGTATGGTAGTGCGGGGACGAGCAAAAAAAAAGCCGCTAACGCACAGTTAGCGGCCTGAATGTTGTTTCCCGGAAAATTAAACTGTAGCGGCTTTAGAGCCTTTTTCAGCGGTATCATCGTCCTGGGTCATACGGTTCAGCTTAGGCGCTGTCAGCAGCATCAGGACGGCGATAACGGCGGTTGCTATGCCAATCTGCATAAATACGCGACCATAGACTTCCAGGGACATCAGTGGGTCAGTCACGTCGCTCGGCACAGCCATCAGGTTGGCGACATAACCGCCGATGATGTTAGCGCCTGCCGTTGTCAGGAACCAGCTACCCATGATGAAACCCATCAGACGCTGCGGAACCAACTGTGCGACCATTGCCAGTCCCAGACCGGAGATCATCAGCTCACCGATACTTTGCAGGCCGTAGCTTGCGATCAGCCAGTTTACGGATACGATGCCGGCATCGTTCGCAAATTTGGCGCCCAGCGGCAGAATCAGGAACGCGCCGGAACACAGCACCATACCAATGGCGAATTTCATCGGCATCGGCAGCGTATCGCCCATCCTGTTATAGACAGCGGCCAGAATCGGGCTGCCGATAATGATCCAGAATGGGTTCAGCGCCTGATACTGTTCCGGTTCGAACGCGATACCGAGAATAGAGTGCTCGATGTTACGAATGGCAAAGAAGTTCAGCGACGTCGGCATCTGGCTGTACAGTACGAAGAAGATAATCGCCTGCAGCATCAAAATAAAGGCGACGATCATTTTACGGCGAGCCGCGCCGTGCATGGAAAACGCTTCTTTACCGAAGATAATGACGATGCCAAGAGCGATTACGCCCAGCACCATACGCGCGATATCCTGGTTGTGCAGCAGCCAGGTGGCGACCGCAATCAGAACGACAATACCCACGATTGTCAGCAGCAGATTACGGAAGTTGATCGGTTCAAAGTCGGGTTTGGAACCGTAGCTTTTCACCCAGCGCTGGCAGAAAGCAAAGTTAACGACGGTTATCAGCATACCGACGACGCTAAGCGCAAACGCGGTGCTCCAGCCATAACGCGCCGCCAGCCACGGCGTCGCCAGCATAGAGAAGAAGGAGCCGATGTTGACGGACATATAATACATCGTAAATGCGCCGTCGAGACGCGGATCGTCCTTCGCGTAACAGGTAGACAGCAGGGAAGACGGGTTAGCTTTAAACAGACCGTTACCCACAGCGATAGCCGCCATGCCCATATAGACGATGCCAGCGTCATGACCAGACCATGCGACCAGCGCATAACCGATAGCCAGCACCACGGCACCCAGCATAATAACGCGTTTGGTGCCCAGAATTTTATCACCTAACCAACCGCCAATGGCGACCAGGCCGTACACCAGCGCACTGAAGGAAGAGAAAAGGGTGATGGAATCCGCTTCTGACATACCCAGTTGTTTTACCAGGTAGACGGCCATAATGCCTTGCAGGCCGTAATAACCAAAACGCTCCCATAACTCTATCGAGAAGATGAGATAGAACGCCTTCGGTTGTTTGAAAGCGTTCAAACTGACGCTTTCAGTTGGTTTTTTGTTTGCAGTAGACACTTTTACCTCTTTTTTACGCCCCGTATTAACAGGGATTGTCTGGCGCGTGATGAGTCAGACTCATCCGTCCGATTGTTATATTGGAGGGGAAACGGCAGGTAATGTTCACTATCTTTCCTCTCCAGACAAGAGCTTTGTAATAATCTGTTACATATAACTCTTCTGGTTGAATCGTCCGATGTCAGAAATGTTATCCAGCGTTAAATTTCTTCATTTGAAGAATGGCAGATTTTTACACTGCAAAAAGGCCATTAGTTTGGGTGAAAGGCGATATCTTCTGCTATTTAAGGTGAAAAGCAGTGATATAGGCCATTATCTGAAAAAATGGCAGAGTAATGTTTTGTAGTGAAAACGGGGCGTCAGTCTATCCGGTTGTAAATGTAACCTTAGATGTCATTAAATTTCACATGAAGTTATCAAAGTGATCCTGATCACGGATAGATAGAATTTTTTGCGATTAAAAAAATGATTAACCTGACGTGGAGTGAAAACGAAAGCACATTACATCAGAAAAAGGACAGAGACTGGAATGATTGATGGCTAAAATAGATCCAGGCCGAAGGTGGGAGCGCGCTGGTGTGACGGACGCACTCCGACCATATCAAATATCGACTTTTTCTTTGTATTCGCAAAGGTCTTCAATGAGGCAGGAGCCGCAGCGGGGTTTTCGGGCGATACAGGTATAGCGGCCATGCAAAATTAACCAGTGATGGCAGTCCACTTTGAACTCATTCGGCACCACTTTCAGCAACTTCTCTTCTACCTGCTCGACATTTTTACCCGGCGCGAACTGTGTTCGGTTGCATACACGAAATATATGCGTATCAACGGCGATGGTCGGCCAGCCGAAGGCGGTATTTAGTACTACGTTAGCGGTTTTACGCCCCACGCCGGGAAGCGCTTCCAGCGCCGCCCGATCCTCCGGCACTTCGCCATTATGCTTGTCCAGTAAAATACGGCAGGTCTTAATCACGTTTTCCGCTTTACTGTTAAATAAACCGATGGTTTTGATATAGGATTTCACGCCTTCTACGCCCAGTTCCAGCATCGCGGCTGGCGTATTGGCGACCGGGTAAAGTTTGGCGGTAGCCTTGTTCACGCTGACGTCGGTTGCCTGCGCGGAAAGCAACACGGCAATCAGCAACTCAAACGGCGACGTGAAATTGAGTTCCGTTGTGGGGTGCGGATTGTTGTCGCGCAGGCGCGTCAGAATTTCCAGCCTTTTTGCTTTGTTCATCAGACTTTCCCTGTTTCACCTGCCGGAACAGCGGAAGGCGCGGTTTCGGCGCGGCGTTTCTTCATTTTTTCATCAATAAGATATTTTACCGCCAGCATGAGCCCCAGGCCGATAAACGCGCCTGGCGGCAGCATCGCCAGCAGGAAAGGCGAGTCGGTGTGAAATATCTCGACCCGTAATACTTTTGCCCAGCCTCCCAGCAGGCTATCCGCGCCATCGAAAAGCGTACCATTCCCGAGGATCTCGCGCAGCGAACCCAGCACGAACATCGCGCCTGTCGCGCCCATGCCGATGGAAAAACCGTCCAACGCGGAAAGCCACGGTCCTTTTTTCGCGGCAAACGCTTCGGCGCGACCGACAACAATGCAGTTCGTTACAATCAGCGGAATAAAAATCCCTAAAGACTGATATAAACCGAACGCATACGCATTGATCAGCATCTGTACTGCGCTTACCACCGAGGCAATGATCATGACGTAAATCGGGATACGGATTTCTGCCGGCGTCCAGCGACGTAGTGCGGACACCGTAAGGTTGGTCAGCGTTAATACCAGCGTTGTGGCCAGACCCAGCCCCAGAGCGTTGGTTGCCGTAGACGTCACCGCCAGTAAAGGGCACAGGCCAAGTAGCTGCACCAGAGCAGAGTTATTTTTCCATAACCCCTGAACAACAATGTCTTTTATTTCGCTCATGGCTATTCTCCACAGGCGGTTAAATGGGGGAGCTGAGCGGGCAGTGATTCGGCGTACAGCCCGGCGCGTTTAACCGCATTCACTACGGCACGCGGCGTTATTGTCGCCCCGGTAAATTGATCAAAATCACCGCCATCTTTTTTCACCGCCCAGTGCGTATCATTTTCACCGCTGATGGTTTTACCGCTAAAGTGGGTAATCCAGTCAGACAAACGGCGCTCAATTTTATCACCTAACCCTGGCGTCTCATGATGTTCCGTCACACGCGTCCCCAGGACGGTACCGTTGAAATCTGCGCCAACAATAAGCTGGATAGCGCCGGAATAGCCATCTGGGGCGGTGGCCTCAATGATGGCCGCTACGGGTTTATCATCCTTGCGAGCGATAAAAACACGGTGTGTGCCTTTGCCGAGGGCGGGCGCATCGACCAGATAACAACTCTCTTGCAGATTATTATTGTAACGATCTGGCGGCAATACCTGATCAAACAAGGCATGTTGTTGTTGCAGCGCTTGTTCGTGGATGGTTGATTTTGTCATCTGATTAATCACCGCGGTCAATCCCGTAGAGCCTGCGGCAAAAAGCGCCAGCGTAATACCGTGTTTACGAATCGTTTTCAGCATGGTTTATCCTTTGCGATGTCCATAGACGCGGGGGCGCGTGTAGTAGTCGATCAGAGGAACCGTGATATTCGCCAACAGGACAGCAAAAGCAACGCCGTCCGGGTAGCCGCCGAAGCTACGAATCAGCCACACTAATACCCCAGCCAGCGCGCCGAAAATTAAACGTCCACGGTTTGTCGTGGAGGCGGTAACCGGATCCGTTAAGATAAAAAATGCGCCCAGCATGGTGGCGCCTGACAGCAGATGAAGCTGCGGCGAGGCCAGCGTAGCGGGCGAGAAAAGCCAACCTAACGCGGCGCATAGCGCCAGCGTCAGCAGAAAACTGACCGGGATATGCCAGCGGATGGCTTTTTGCCACAGCAGGAATACGCCGCCGACAAGCCAGGCGAGGTTAACCCACTGCCAGCCCACGCCGGCCAGCGCGGCGCTGTATATCGGGTACTGCATAATTTGCTCAACGGAATGTCCGGCGCGCAAGGACGTTTTAAACGTATCCAGCGGCGTCGCCTGGCTGATACCGTCAATACCGATACGTAGCAGCGTCATATCGCCGCCGCTGGCGGTATGCCCGCTAAAAATCATCCGCAACGTGTCCAGCATATCGGGCGTTGTTGCGGCTATTTCATAAGGCGGCAACCAGCTTGTCATTTGTACCGGAAAGGAAATTAATAGCACCACGTAACCGATCATTGCCGGATTAAAGGGGTTTTGTCCCAGCCCGCCATATAACTGTTTGGCGATAATAATGGCGAATCCGGTTCCCAGCACGACCATCCACCAGGGCGCGAGCGGAGGGATGCTGACCGCCAGCAAAAGCCCCGTCAACAACGCGGAATAATCCTGCAGGTGACTGGCGACCGATTGTTTGCGCAGCCTGAGGACAATGGCTTCCGCGACGAGCGCTGTGATGGCTGCCAGAACGATCTGGAAAAGCGTTCCCCAACCAAAAAACCACGTCTGCGCGGCAATCCCCGGCAGAGCGGCGATTACTACCAGCAACATGATTCGCGATGTCTGGCGCTGGTTATGGGTATAAGGCGAGCTTGCGATTCTGAATACCATTTAGTCCTCGTTAACAACCTGCTGCTGTGCTGCTTTTTTTGCCTGAACGCGGGCGATAGCCGCAGCAACCGCGGCTTTACGCGGGTCGGCCGGTTCGGCAGGTTCGCTTCCGGTCTGCTGCTCCTGCTTACGGGCTTTGGCGCGGGCGATCGCCGCTTCCACCGCGGCTTTGCGCGGGTCGGCCGGTTCGACAGGTTCGCTTCCGGCCTGCTGCTCCTGCTTGCGGGCTTTGGCGCGGGCGATAGCCGCTTCCACCGCGGCTTTACGCGGATCGATCGGTTCGGCAGGTTCGCTTCCGGTCTGCTGCTCCTGCTTGCGGGCTTTGGCGCGGGCGATAGCCGCTTCCACCGCGGCTTTGCGCGGGTCGACCGCTTCGGCAGGTTCGCTTCCGGCCTGCTGCTCCTGTTTGCGGGCTTTGGCGCGGGCGATGGCCGCCTCCACTGCGGCTTTACGCGGGTCGTCGCCGGGTATCGCGCTGTCAGCCACCGGATGAGCGGCTTGTTTAGCGCGCGCTTGCGCTTTACGCGCTTCACGGGCCGCGATGACGGCGCTATTGTCTGGCAGACTACCCGCCTGAATAACCACCGGTTGCGTGGCCTGCGCCTGTTTCTCTTTTACCCGCGCCAGCGCAGCGGCAATGGCATCCTGATCTTTTGCCGCTGGTTGTACCGCTGCGCTCTTATGACGTGCAAGGCGGGCGGCTTTTTCGCGCTCCAGTCTTGCCTGACGAGCCTCAAAACGTGCTTTGGCTTCGGCGGCGCGTTTTTCTTCAAGCCTGATCGCATTAATCTCCGCTTTTTCCTGACGGAAATATTGGACGAGCGGAATATTACTGGGGCAGACCCAGGCGCAGGCGCCGCATTCTATACAATCAGCAATATGGTGAGCGGTAGCCTTGTCATGCTGCTGCCCTTTGCTGAACCAATAAAGCTGCTGCGGTAAAAGGTCGGCAGGGCAAGCGTCAGCGCAAGCGCTGCAACGAATACAGCTTTTCTCTTCCTGAGGCGCTCCCATTTCAGTCACGGATGGCGCCAGCAGGCAGTTGGTGATTTTTACGACAGGTACGTCAAGCCAGGGAAGGGTGAATCCCATCAACGGGCCGCCCATGATGACCATCTGGTCAGCAGAAGGGCAGAACCCGGCATCGTTAAGCAAATGACGAACGGGAGTGCCGAGCCGCGCCCAGACGTTACCCGGGCGGCTTACCGCTTCACCCGTTAAGGTGACGACGCGTTCTGTGATCGGTTCGCCGTCAATCACGGCGCGTTTAACGGCATACGCCGTACCGACGTTTTGCATCAGCACGCCAATATCAGAGGAGCGCCCGCCGTGGGGAACCTGTTTTCCCGTCAGTATTTGGGTGAGCTGTTTTGCGCCGCCGGAAGGGTATTTGGTTGGGATCACACGTAACGAAATATCGTGGGCGTCAGCCAGTACGGCGCGCAGCATGGAAATAGCCTGCGGTTTGTTATCTTCAATGCCGATTAATACCTCACGCGGTTGCAGAATATGCGCCAGGATGCGAATACCTTCCACAATCTGCGCGGCGCAGTCCTGCATCAAACGATCGTCCGCCGTAATGTAAGGTTCGCACTCTGCGGCATTGATAATAAGCGTGGTGATTTTATCGCCGCCGCCCTGCAATTTAACGCCGGTGGGAAACCCCGCGCCGCCAAGCCCGGCAACGCCATACTGATGAATGCGCTCAATGAGCGCCTCACGGCTGTGGGCGCGGTAATCAGACCAGCCCTCGCGTTCAATCCAGCGGTCCTCGCCGTCGGCATCAATGATGACGCTTAACTCCGCCAGCGCCGAAGGATGCGCCGTCGAGTAGGGCGCAATAGCGATAACTGTCCCGGAGGTGGGCGCGTGTACCGGCAGCATTCTCCCACGTCCACGGGTAAGCGCCTGGCCGCGTAGCACGCGATCGCCGACGCTAACGCACAGCTCGCCCTCAGCGCCAATGTGCTGTTTTAAGGGGATAACGAAGCGCGGCGCTAAAGGCACCTGGCGCAGCGGCGTGCCGTTTGACTGGGTCTTCATTTCGGGCGGATGAATACCACCGTCGAAATCCCAGATTTTATCTTTTCTGAAAGCGGAAAATAGTTTAAGCATGTTGTTCCACGGGAATGATGCGAACGGGAATGGTGTTCAAATCCCATTTCCAACTGTCGGGCGTCTCATTCACCGGACGTAATTCGATGCAGTGCGTCGGACACGGATCGACGCACAGATTACAGCCAGTACAGAGATCGCTCATGACCGTGTGCATGGCGCGCGTTGCGCCAACGATGGCGTCAACCGGGCAGGCCTGAATGCATTTTGTGCAGCCAATGCAGTTATTTTCATCAATAACTGCCAGCATACGTACTGGCGCGGCCTGCTGTTCTTCACCATCGCATGGCTGCGGCTCTACGTTTAGCAGCTCTGCCATTTTCAGCATGACGGCTTCGCCGCCGGGCGCGCAACGATTGATTTTCTCGCCCTGGAGGCCCACGGCTTCGGCGTAGGGGCGACAGCCGGGATAGCCGCACTGACCACACTGGCTCTGCGGCAAAATCGCATCGATTTTTTCAACAACCGGATCATCTTCAACCGCGAATCGGCGGGAGGCATAACCCAGAATGGCGCCGAACACCAGGCCCAGAAGGGTCAGGGCGCCAACGGCAATCCAGATAGTATTCATTACAACTTCACCAAACCACTAAAGCCCATAAAGGCCAAAGACATTAATCCTGCGGTAATCAATGCTATCGCGTTACCACGAAAAGGGGCGGGCACATCCGCCACGGCAAGGCGTTCGCGGATGGCGGCAAACAGAACCATCACTAATGAAAAACCGACGGCGGCGGAAAATCCGTACAGCGCCGACTGAAGAAAGTGATGACCGAGATTAATATTCAGTAACGCTACGCCCAGAACCGCACAGTTAGTGGTAATCAGTGGTAAGAAGATGCCTAACAAGCGGTATAACGCCGGGCTGGTTTTCCGTACAACCATTTCGGTAAATTGCACGACCACAGCAATGACGAGGATAAAGGCCAGCGTCCGCAGATAAATCAGATCCAGCGGAATAAGTATCCAGGTGTCGATAAGCCAGGCGCATATCGACGCCAGCGTCATGACAAAGGTCGTCGCGAGGCCCATCCCCATGGCGGTTTCCAGTTTTTTGGATACGCCCATAAAGGGACAAAGGCCCAGGAATTTGACCAGTACAAAGTTATTGACCAGTACAGTTCCGACAAAGAGCAGCAGGTAATCAGTCATGTTTCGGCCTGAAATAAAAAAGCCGCCTATTATCTGTCAAACTACCACAGGCGACAACAGGTTAACTGTAGGGTTATTACGGATTAACAAACGTTGTTTTAACGCGCGCTGAACGTTTGAGATAAGGCACAATGAGCGCCGTCGCCAACAGTGGGAAGAGTAACTGACGCACGGCAAAGGCATCTGAGACGGGCGAAAAGGCAAATGCTTTAACCGCCAGTAACACCGACACCAGCAGCCAGATAATGTAATGCTTCGGCACGCAGCGTCTGCGCTTGAAGAATGCGATCGTCAACCACAGGGTATAGTACCACATGGCGATAGCGGTAATAAATGAAATGCCCCATAGCAGTAAATTACCGGTTTCCTGTCCGCTAAGCGTCTTGAACGTTTGCGGTGTGGCAAGCGCCATAACGTAGAGTAATAACGCCAGCGAGGCGCTCAACAACGCGACTAACAGCCAGGCTAACGGGCCAAGAAGCCAGCCTCCAATTCGTTGTGGCGGTGTTGTAGTCATATCTTCTCCGGGGTTACGCGCATTAACGGTCATGCCGCTCATTTTGGGGCAAATATTATAAGGTTTTTGATGTTAAACGCTACTTTCTTTATTGCACATAGCGCCAGACGGATTGCGGAACCTGACCTACATCAAACAGGCGTCCTCCGGAAACCAGTTCGGCACGGCGGTGATCTGCAGCGCGATACATATTAACAATGTCCATGTCATCAGTAAGGGTATAGTTAAGGTGGTCGAACAGTTTTTCCAGACTTTCGAGCGAACTAATTTTGCGGAATTTTAATAGATAATCCTGAACAGTCATATAAAGTTGATCCATATTAAATATAATGCCAACGGAGTAGTCACTGATAAAAAATAAACAAAACCGCACCAGTGAGAGGTCAGGGGGGCAGGTAAAAAGGGAATATTCTTACCGGTAAAGAGTCAGGCGCCAAATGGCGCCTGGGGCGAAAGGTTAACGCGCTTTCCTACAACAGGCAATAAACGTCAGACCAGATAGGACATACTTTCGTTTTTTTTGCCGGTTTTTGACTTTTCTTTGCACCCCCCGGGGCGCCGCTTACCGTGCCACGCGAAAATGCCTTTACATTATCTGACGCTTACTTCTTCTGAACGGAAGCCGTGGGCTCTGGTGGTTGGTAATTGTCAATATGGTTGGCAATACCTAAAAGAATGACTGAGATAACGAGAACTATCCACCCAGTTAATTCAATAAGACGATTCATTATTGACGACATTTGCTTTGATTTATCCATAAACACAGGGGGTAAATGTTACTTTCCTGGCGAACGGTCGGCAAGAGGGAGGGAAACGTTTTCAGCCTCTGTTCTGTAACAAGTTAATCATTTGATGCTACGTTGATGGTCAGGACGCTATTGCGGCTAATCGCACGATGGTGTGGAATAGCGATATCTAAAACCGGAGGCAGTGAGATGAATGACAAAATCCGCGTTGGGTTAATCGGTTATGGCTACGCCAGTAAAACCTTTCATGCGCCCTTAATTATGGGAACGCCAGGGCTAGAGCTTGCGGCGGTATCCAGCAGCGATGAAACAAAAGTGAAAGCAGATTGGCCGGCGGTTTCCGTGGTCTCTGAGCCCCGACATTTATTTAACGATCCGCATATCGACCTGATCGTGATCCCGACGCCCAACGATACCCATTTCCCGCTGGCGAAAGCTGCGCTGGAAGCCGGTAAGCATGTGGTGGTTGATAAACCCTTTACCGTGACACTGTCACAGGCGCGAGAATTGGATGCGCTTGCGCGGAGTACTGGCCGGGTACTTTCCGTCTTCCACAACCGACGCTGGGACAGCGATTTTTTGACGCTGAAAGCCTTGCTGGCGGATGGCGTGCTCGGCGAGGTGTCCTTGTTTGAATCCCACTTTGATCGCTTCCGTCCCCAGGTGCGCGACCGCTGGCGCGAGCAAGGCGGGCCGGGAAGTGGTATCTGGTACGATCTGGCGCCGCACTTGTTGGATCAGGCCATTCAGCTTTTTGGCCTGCCGGTCAGCATGACGGTGGATTTAGCGCAACTGCGTCCGGGCGCGCAATCTACAGATTATTTCCACGCGATTTTATCCTACCCCCAGCGCCGCGTGATTTTGCACGGTACGATGCTGGCCGCGGCGGAATCCGCGCGATACATCGTTCATGGTTCGCGCGGTAGCTATGTAAAATATGGCCTCGATCCCCAGGAAGAACGGTTAAAAAACGGCGAGCGTTTACCGCAGGAAGACTGGGGATATGACATGCGTGACGGCGTATTGACCCTGGTTGAGGGAGAGACGCGCAAAGAAGAGAACTGGCTTACGTTGCCGGGTAACTATCCGGCATATTATGCCGCCATCCGCGATGCGTTAAACGGTAACGGTGAAAATCCCGTGCCGGCAAGCCAGGCGATTCAAATTATGGAGTTGATTGAACTGGGCATGGAATCGGCAAAACATCGCGCGACGCTGTGTCTTGCCTGAGATGTCGCATTTCTCCGCCTGGGATAGCATTAAATCGCAGGCGGAGAGAGGGCGTTAGCATCAATAAAGCAATCTTACGCCGCGGCCACTTTTTCGCGCAGCGCACGTTTTTCGCCATCGCTCAAAAAGGCGATTTCCAGACCGTTAATCTGGGCCTGGCGAATCTGTTCGCGGCTCAATCCTGCCGCTGGCGCGGCAACGTGATATTCATGGATAATATCTACGCCCTGAACAGCCGGATCGTCCGTATTAAGACTGGCGAGAACGCCATGCTCAAGGAAGGTTTTGAGCGGATGATCTGCCAGCGATGCGACGGTACTGGTTTGAATATTCGAGGTCAGACAGGATTCAATACCGATACGCTGCTGTGCAAGAAAATCCATTAACGTGCGATCTTCGACAGCTTTTACGCCATGTCCGATACGTTCGGCCCCCAGTTCGCGAATCGCCTGCCAGATACTTTCTGGCCCTGCGGCTTCGCCTGCGTGAACGGTAATATGCCAGCCCGCATCGCGCGCCCGATTAAAGTGCGACAAAAACAGACTGCCGGGAAAGCCCAGCTCATCACCGGCTAAATCCAGCGCGGTGATTTTTTCTCTGTGCGCCAGCAGCGCATCAAGCTCCTGTAAACATGCCGCCTCGCCGAAGGTACGGCTCATAATGCCAATGAGTCGTGCCTCGACGCCAAACGTGTTACAGCCGTCGCGTACACCGTCGATAACGGCTTCAACCACGCCTGCGATCGGTAACTGATGCGCCATCGCCATATAGCCAGGCGAAAAGCGAAGCTCGACGTAATGCAGGCCGTTACGTGCCGCATCTTCAATATTTTCAAAGGCCACACGGCGGCAGGCGTCAAGCGATGCCAGGACTTTTACCCCCCAATCGAGCTTAGTGAGAAAGCTTACTAAATCGGGTTCGGTTGAGGTGACCTGGACATGCGGAATCAGCGTTTCCAGCGTTTGGGCGGGAAGGGCGATGTTGAACTGCCGACCAAGATCCAGAATTGTTTGGGCGCGAATGTTGCCATCAAGGTGGCGGTGGATGTCAGTCAAAGGAAGCGTAATATCAATCATGGGCGCACTCAATTTTTAATAAAAGTGCGCACCATTATACTACAGATTGATAATGCTCTGGAAATTTTGCAAAAACGGAGTCATTACGTTGCAACTTCGCGAGAGCGCGGGAGAAATTTTGTATCATTCTCTTTAACGCGCCCCCAGTCAGCTCACGGGGGCCGTCTCTGTTATCGCCTCTCAGGATAAAGGGTCAACCCCCCGCTTGTAGACAGTATCAGCGAACGGTGCGGATAGCGTTAATCAATCCGTTGACGCCTTTTTCAAGTTTCAGGCGAGGGCATCCGGCATTCAGACGCACAAATCCCCGGCCTTCTGCGCCATAGGTATCGCCGGGCATAATGGCGACTTTCTCCTGATGAATGAGCGTGTGCTGTAATTTTTGATCGTCAATGCCGAGTGGACGGAGATCAATCCAGGCCAGATAGGTCGATGGCGGCGCTTGCCAGTTCAACGTCGGAAAGGCGCCATTCAGCGCCTGCTCAATATAGCGCATATTAGCCGCCAGCGAGGCGCGTAACGCATCCAGCCACGGCGCGCCGTGCTGATACGCGGCAATATGCGCCGTGAGCGAGAGCACCGCTGGCGAAGAAGAGCGCAGGCCGACGCACAAGGTATTCCTGTCGTGTTTGCGTCACGCGCCAGCTATCTTGATGATGCGGATACCGTTCGGCCTGACAACATGCAGGCGGCGCAACTCCTGACGGAGTACCTTATTCGTCAGGGCCATCAGCGCATCGCCTGGCTGGGAGGACAAAGCGCATCTTTAACCCGCGCGGAGCGCGTGGGCGGCTATTGCGCGACGTTGTTAAAATACGGTCTACCGTTTCACAGCGAGTGGGTCGTGGAATGCGCTTCCAGTCAGAAACAGGCAGCAGAAAGCATTACCGCGCTGTTGCGATACAATCCGACCATTAGCGCTGTCGTTTGTTACAACGAAACCATTGCGATGGGGGCGTGGTTTGGACTGCTGAGAGCCGGACGACAGAGTGGCGAGAGCGGTGTCGATCGTTATTTCGAGCAGCAGGTGTCGCTGGCGGCGTTTGCTGATGTGGCGGAGAACGCCCTCGACGACCTGCCGATTATCTGGGCCAGTACGCCGGCGCGAGAAATAGGCTATACCCTGGCCGAACGAATATTGCAGCGTATTGCTCACGACGAGCACCATGTGCGGAGTCAAACGATAGCCGCTCGCCTGGTAACGCAAAAGTAGAGGCTGCGCGTCGTTCGGCGCAGACCGGGTGCAGCGTCGCGACACCCGGCAAGGCGATTATTGTTGAGGCAGCGCCGGAACGTCCGGTACGGAAAGCGCCGGCATCCCAAACAGGCCGACAAAGTCTTCCAACGGCATTTTTTGTCCGTTGAGCGTGATCTGGCCATTGGCGTACTGCAAACTGGAGGCGATAGTATTATCCTTCAGCGTTGTCAGTCGGAACATCTGACCCATTGCGGACAGCCCCTGCACCTGCTGTTTTGCCAGTTTTTCCGCATCATCCTGCTGATAGCCTTCCAGCTTTGCTATCTGCGTCATAAACTCGACCGCCATGTCCATCGGAATTGCCAGTTTCGCATCCAGCGATTTCACGGAGCGGTCGACTTCCTGCGCCAGCGTTTGCGGTTGTGCCGTTGTGGTTGCCGGATCTTTGAGGAACAGCGACAGATTCAGCGTGGTTTCCCCTTTGGCGTTTTTCCAGCTAAGCGGCGCCAGAGTCAGTACCGGATCGCCTTTTAACAGCACGGGGAGAGCGCTAAAGAACGCTTCAGTGACTTTTTGCTGATAAAGCTCAGGATTCTGCGCCACGTCCGGCTGATTCAGCAGCGCCTGCGTTTGTGCATGATATTGCTGACTAAACTGGTGCCAGGCTTCGCCGTCGATTTGACCGACTTTCAGCGTTAATTTACCGCTGCCCAAATCCTGATTCTGCACTTTCAGGCTGTTAAGCGAGTAATCCAACTGGCTGTTAATGGTTTTTCCGTCGTTGACGAGATCGGACTTGCCGGCAATTTCCATCCCTTCCAGCACCGCCATCTCTTTACCCTCAATGGCGATGGACAGTTTATCCAGCGTTAACTTTTGGTCGCCCACACGTTCGCCAAAGCTTGCCAGTTTACTGGTACCGTCGGTTTTCAAATTATTAAAGGTGAGTTGGACCTTCTGGTTATATTCGTTAACGGCATCGACCAGGCCGCTCTGCGCTTCGCCCGACAGCGAAACCACATTACCGTCTTTATCGGCGTTAAGCTGGAACTCGCCACCGCTAAAGGCGACCTTTTCACCGGCATTCTCGTAGTTTAACGGCTTGAGAGAGATATCGGAGCGGGTATCGCCGCCATAACCAATGCGGGTATTGATAACAAAGGGCGCGTCGCCTTTCGCGATATCAAAGAGGGGTTTTGCCGCATCGTTATTCACCAGGGTGGTTTTTACCGACGCCATAGAAGGGATCAGATTGAGCGTTTTGAGCTGGGCGAGCGGGAAGGGGCCATGTGAAACGGACTCGTCCAGCACAATGCTTTGCCCGGGTTTCAACCAGGTAGTGTCTGCGCCGGCAACCGGTTTGACAACCAGTTGCAGATGGCTACTGAACACGCCACGCTGGTAGTTTTGATAACTTAATTCGACACCGGCCTCCGGCGCAGTACGCTTGAGCTGTTCATTGGCCTGAGTCACCATTTCTGCAAGATGGTTCTCCAGCTTTTTCCCCGTATACCAGGCGCCGCCTGTCCAGACGATGCCAAGTGCAATCACTACACCTGCAGCTACCAGTGTTTTTTTCATATCAATTGTCCATAAAAATGAAACCAGGCGGATTAAACCGCCTGGAGGAGTTTTACGTCTGTTATAAGCTTAGCAAGAGTTGTTAAAAAATTCAGTACGTTGCTACAGCTTGTTATAAACACGCGCTAAACGGCCCGTGCCGCTGGCGTTAACCGGAGACTCATCCGCGCCGATAAAGGCAGATTCACCCGGCTTCAGTACCAGACGCTGTTCATCTTTACGTAACACCGCCTCACCCTCAACGCAGAACAGAATCGCGGCGCTGTGTTGGCCGATGCTCGTCTCCTGAAGCGCCAGGTCGTGCAGTGAAAAAGCAAAATCGTCAACCGGAATTGGGAAGTCCAGCTCCGCGCCGCTTTTTACCGGGGCAGTCAGTAACTCGCCAGCAGGCTTAGGTTCGAACTTCACGTTCGCGACCAGCTCAGGGATGTCGATATATTTTGGCGTAAGGCCAGCGCGCAGAACGTTATCGGAGTTTGCCATGACTTCCAGCGCAACGCCCTGCAGATAAGCATGAGGCGTTTCGGCAAACAGGAACATCGCCTCGCCGGGATTCAGTTTGACCACATTCAGCAACAAAGGAGAGAAAAGCCCGCTGTCGTCAGGATAATACTCTGAAATCACGCGGATCGTTTGCCACGGTTCGCCTTGCTGGCTGTTAAGCGCCGCTTTGAGTACGGCTAACGCGCGGGATTTTTCTTCGCCTTGCATATTCAACAGGCTGGCGAAAAGCTGGCTCAGACGTTCAGCATTCGGCGCCTGCAAAAAGTGGGCGATAGCGGAATGCGCGCCGGCGATAGGTTGCAGTAAAGAGACAATGTCAGAAAATTCGCGGAACGCGTTCATCGCCAGGAAAGGCGTCAGGGCAAAAACCAGCTCTGGTTTATGGTTAGGATCTTTATAGTTCCGCTCTGCGGCATCCATGGGGATACCCGCCGCATTTTCTTTCGCGAAACCGATTTCGGAATTGCGCTTATTCGGGTGCACCTGAATAGAGAGCGGCTGCGCGGCGCACAGTACTTTAAACAGAAACGGCAGTTCGCCGAAACGGTTGGCTACCGCTTCGCCCAGCATGGCGGTTTTATTCTTTTCGATGGCGTCACGCAGGGAGACGGTTTCGCCGTTGGCGGTGGTGATTCGCGAGCTGCTTTTGGGATGCGCGCCCATCCAGAGTTCAGCCATTGGCTGCTGCTGCGGATTGGCGATGCCATAAAGTTCCGTTAACGCAGTTTTACTTCCCCAGGCATAGTTTTGCACTGAGTTAATGAGTTTTTGCATTATCAAGCCCTGTTTCAATGTGGAGATCAATGGGAGGTATTAAACCAAGAAACCCGCATGAAGTAACCTCCGGGCGTAAAAAGTCGTACTTGTCTCAGTTTTTGTTAAAAAATTGTGTAGGATAGTGTTACTCGCTTTGAGTCGGGCAATGGAACACCTGCCCAGAGAATAACCATACCGAGCGGTAAGTGAGAGCACAATGTCAAACAAACCCTTCTTTTATCAAGACCCTTTTCCCCTCAAAAAGGACGATACCGAGTACTACTTGTTGACCAGCGAACATGTTTCCGTCGCCGAATTCGAAGGACAAGAGATCCTGAAAGTCGCGCCGGAAGCGCTAACGTTGTTGGCGCGTCAGGCCTTCCACGATGCGTCTTTTATGTTACGTCCCGCGCATCAGCAGCAGGTGGCGGATATTCTGCGCGATCCGCAGGCCAGTGAAAACGACAAATATGTCGCGCTGCAATTCCTGCGAAACTCCGATATCGCGGCCAAGGGCGTGTTGCCCACCTGCCAGGATACCGGTACGGCCATTATTGTCGGCAAAAAAGGCCAACGCGTCTGGACTTGCGGAGGTGATGAAGCGGCGCTGGCTCGCGGCGTATATAATACCTATATCGAAGATAACCTGCGCTATTCACAGAACGCGGCGCTGGATATGTACAAAGAGGTCAATACCGGTACTAACCTGCCGGCGCAGATCGATCTCTACAGCGTCGATGGCGATGAATATAAATTCCTCTGTATCGCTAAAGGCGGCGGATCGGCGAATAAAACCTACCTCTATCAGGAGACAAAAGCGCTTCTGACGCCGGGTAAGCTCAAAAATTATCTCGTCGATAAGATGCGTACGCTGGGCACCGCCGCCTGTCCGCCGTATCACATTGCGTTTGTCATTGGCGGCACCTCGGCGGAAGCGAACCTGAAGACCGTTAAGCTGGCCTCGGCAAAATACTATGATGCGCTACCGACCGAAGGCAATGAACACGGGCAGGCCTTCCGCGATATTGAGCTGGAAAAAGAATTGTTGCTTGAGGCGCAAAATCTTGGCTTAGGCGCGCAGTTCGGCGGCAAGTATTTCGCTCACGATATTCGTGTCATCCGATTGCCGCGCCACGGGGCATCGTGTCCGGTAGGTATGGGCGTGTCCTGCTCCGCGGATCGAAACATTAAAGCGAAGATCAACCGGGACGGGATCTGGATCGAGAAGCTGGAGCGCAATCCCGGTAAATATATTCCAGAGGCGCTGCGCCAGGCGGGAGAGGGCGAGGCGGTGCGCGTTGATCTTAACCGTCCCATGAGCGAGATACTGCAACAACTGTCGCAGTATCCGGTATCAACGCGCCTGTCGCTGAACGGCACGATTATTGTGGGCCGCGACATCGCGCACGCTAAACTGAAAGAACGGATGGACAGAGGCGAAGGTTTGCCGCAGTACATCAAAGATCATCCTATCTATTATGCGGGGCCGGCAAAAACGCCGGAAGGGTATGCCTCCGGGTCGCTTGGGCCGACTACCGCAGGACGAATGGACTCTTATGTTGATCAGCTCCAGTCGCAGGGCGGCAGTATGATCATGCTGGCGAAAGGCAACCGCAGCCAGCAGGTGACCGATGCCTGTAAGAAACATGGCGGCTTCTACCTGGGCAGTATCGGCGGCCCGGCAGCCGTTCTGGCGCAGGGTAGTATCAAGCGCCTGGAGTGCGTGGAATATCCTGAACTGGGTATGGAGGCTATCTGGAAAATTGAAGTGGAGGATTTTCCGGCCTTCATTCTGGTGGATGATAAAGGCAACGATTTCTTCCAGCAGATTCAGTCATCGCAGTGCGCGCGCTGCGTTAAGTAATGTCGCCGCCCTGCGGGGCGGTAACATGATTCGCTATTTTGCCGGAGAACGGCGCAAGCGCCTTATCCGGTCTACACCGTTGTGTTGTTATCGTTAATACTCATAAGACCGCAAACATGTGAGCAATGTCGACACATGATCTCATCAACTTGAGTAAGGAGCAGGTAATGGTAACGGTACGCCGCGAGAAAGATTCAATGGGCGCGATTGAAGTCCCGGCAGATAAACTGTGGGGGGCGCAGACTCAACGTTCGCTGGAGCATTTTCGGATTTCCACGGAGAAAATGCCCGTCTCGCTCATTCACGCTCTGGCGTTGACCAAGCGCGCCGCTGCGAAGGTCAACCAGGACTTAGGGTTGTTGGCGGCGGAAAAAGCCAGCGCGATTATCCAGGCGGCTGATGAAGTGCTGGCGGGAAAACATGCTGATGAGTTTCCGCTGGCGATTTGGCAGACCGGCTCCGGTACGCAAAGCAACATGAATATGAATGAAGTGTTAGCGAACCGCGCCAGTGAAATTTTGGGCGGCGTTCGCGGTATGGAACGCAAGGTGCATCCCAATGATGACGTCAATAAGAGTCAAAGCTCAAACGATGTTTTCCCAACCGCCATGCACGTGGCGGCGTTACTGGCGTTACGCGAACACCTTATCCCGCAATTATCCGCATTAACGGATACGCTTCGCGATAAATCCCACGCTTTCGCCGATATTGTCAAAATTGGCCGTACTCACCTGCAGGACGCGACGCCGCTCACCTTAGGCCAGGAGATTTCCGGTTGGGTAGCCATGCTGGAACATAACCTCAGACACATTGAGCACAGTTTACCGCACGTCGCGGAACTGGCGCTCGGCGGAACCGCAGTAGGGACAGGGCTTAATACCCACCCGGAATATGCCCGGCGCGTGGCCGAGGAACTGGCGACGATTACCGCAGCGCCGTTTGTTACCGCCCCGAATAAATTCGAAGCGCTGGCGACCTGTGACGCGTTGGTACAGGCGCATGGCGCATTAAAAGGACTGGCGGCCTCGCTGATGAAAATCGCCAACGATGTTCGCTGGCTGGCGTCCGGCCCGCGCTGCGGCATTGGCGAGATTGCTATCCCGGAGAATGAGCCAGGCAGTTCCATTATGCCTGGTAAAGTGAATCCGACCCAGTGTGAAGCGGTAACGATGCTATGTTGCCAGGTGATGGGTAACGATGTGGCCATCAATATGGGGGGCGCATCGGGCAACTTTGAGCTCAACGTCTATCGTCCGATGGTTATTCATAATTTTCTGCAAACGGTGCGCCTGCTGGCCGATGGCATGGCGAGTTTCAATCAACACTGTGCGTCAGGAATCGAGCCAAACCGCGAGCGTATTACGCAGTTGCTGAATGAGTCGCTGATGCTGGTCACTGCGCTCAATACGCACATCGGTTACGATAAAGCGGCGGAGATTGCGAAGAAGGCGCATAAAGAAGGGCTGACGCTCAAAGCCTCAGCCGTGGCATTAGGATACCTTAGCGACGAGGAGTTCGACGCCTGGGTACGTCCGGAGTTGATGGTTGGCAGTATGACGCCGGGACGTTAATCCGCCACATACAGGTGCAGTCGCGGAATAATCAGTCGCAGCGGCTGCGCCTGTGGTTTAAAACGGTGCTGAATATTGTCGGCGTCATAGTTTTCCAGCCCGCCAATATCCGGCACGCCAGCGCCGTTGTCCGTGTTGATTAATGCGATAATCGGCGTGGGGCAGGCGTGTTGCACCTGTTTTTGCTGGCCTTTATACCAGATGCGGGCGATCGGCTGTACTTTAACCGGACGCTTAATCTTGAGTCGGGCCTGCTGCGGTAAGGCAGCGATATCCTGATATTCCCGTTCCAGCTTGAATTGCCATTGTTCGCGCGTCCACGGCGGGACGCTGCGCGGCGACGCGAGGCTTTTTTTCAACTGGCTCAGAACCTCATCCCGGCTTAAATTTTTAATAATATGTTTATTTGCCCAGCCGAAACGTATGGTGGCGGGGTTATTGATAAGCGTCAGCGTGCGGTAAGCGTTCAGCGTAATTAAGCCGGGTAGATGCCGATGCACCCACTCAAAACGTGCCGCTGAGGGAAGACCGGACTCTACCGTAACCATCTGCTCGAAGGTGGTTTTCAACTGGTTAATGCGCTGTATCTGATTTTCCAGATCTAACTGTGTCGCATTATCCACTTGATAGCATAAGACGCCAGGCAGGCGGACGGCGGCTTTACTGCTGCGGTTTTCGGACTGCTGTTGAATAAACAAATGGCGATAGTGACGTAGCGCCAGCGCTTCGGCCTCTTTCCCCAGATGTTGCGTTACCTCGATAGTATCCAGCGGCGCATGTTCCGCCTCTTTGGTCACCTGCGGCAGTGAAAAGACACGGGCGATAAGTAGCGAATGCTGCTGTAGATTATCCGTCAGCGCCGCCAGGTGTTGTTCTATCTGGCGAAAAGTGCCATTCAGGCGTTCAACGAGATCGTAGCGGGACATGGTATCACTCACTTTAGTTACAACATACTATCTGTATAGCACAGTTCCCGCCGCTCAACCAGCGTGCAAAATGCGTCAGGCAGCGGTCATGTCGGGCATCGCGTGCCAGACCGGCCAGCGAAAGCTAAATTTTGCGCCGCCCAGTTCGCTCTCGTCACAGACGACGCTACCGCCCATCGCCAGTGCGATAGAGTGTACGATGGCGAGTCCAAGCCCGCAGCCGCCTGTCGCCCGGTCTCTACTGGGGTCGAGTCTGACAAAAGGTTCAAATACGCGCTCTCGCGCATCCGCTTCAATGCCGGGGCCATCATCTTCGACTATCAACGTTGCCTGACTGCCGTCGAGTAACAGACTGACCTGAACGGTGGTATGACTGTAGCGCAACGCATTATTCAGCAGGTTATCCAGCACTCGCGACATTAACCGCATATCAAGCGCGCCATAATCGCCGATTACACATGTGACAAGGTTTACGGCACGTTCCGGGGTCACGATCTGCACATCCTGCAAATGCGCGAGCAACCAGGCGGGGAGGTCGGGTTCGGTCAACATCAGTTCATTTTGTGGTCGGTCAAGGCGCGCATAGGTGAGCAGTTCTTCAATCAGCGCTTCCAGTTGACCAATATCGCGATTGAGCGCCTGTGATTCCGGCGGTGTCAGATTTTCACTCATTTCAAGCCGATAGCGTAAACGTACCAGCGGCGTGCGAAGCTCATGGGCGATACCGTCAATCAGCTGTTTTTTACTGGCGATCAGGGCATTAATGTTATCCGCCATCTGGTTGAACGCGACGCCCAGACGTTCGAAACTGGAGCCATTATCGAAGTGCAGGCGTTCAGTCAAATGACCCTCGCCAAAGCGCTGCGCGGCGGATTCGAGCCTGAGCATTTCTTGCCAGTGCGGGCGCATCCAGATAAACACAGGAAAGGCGAGAGAAAAGGCAATGAGCGCCATTAAGGCGATATCCAGCAGTCGCATTTGATGCAGGAAATAGAGATAGGGAACCGGGCCAACCGCCAGGACGTAATGGCTGCGCGGGATACGCTGAATAAAGGTGTATTGATCGTCAAGCGCGACAATATCGCCTTCACGCAGTCGCTGCGTGGTGGCGGCATCAAGCTTATAGTGATTTAACGGTTCAACGCGTAAATCGAAAGAGAGGTTCAGGTCCATCTCTTTTAACGTTTTCCCCCATTCACGCGGCGGAATTTCCCGCAGTTCGCTGCGCATCAGATAGAGCGAACTTTTCATCAGATCGTCGAGCGATTGCCTGCCCGCGCGTTCGGCGGTGAATTTGTACACCAGTCCGACCAATAAGGTCATGACCAGAAAACAGACGAACAGCAAAAGGTAAAACTGCACAAACAGCTTTTTCATCAACGCCCACCGGATCTCAATACATTAGCTCTATCGTGCGCTGACGAAAAAGATTTCCCGTCAGCGCCGCTGGTGGGTTATAAAAGCAGGCTTTGCGTCAACTGACAACCTCATTGTCCGGCGTTAAGGTCCGGACTTTCGTGAACAATGCGTCCATCGACAAGCGTCAAAACAGCGCGAATGGTATCAATTCTGTCTTCCGGCATCGTCATAAATGGCTGATTGAGTACCGCCAGATCGGCCTGTTTTCCGACGCTAAGCTGGCCCCGGTGTTGTTCGGCAAAGGCGAGCCAGGCGGCATGACGTGTATATAACGCTAGCGCTTCCAGACGCGTGAGCCGCTCGCTGGCGGGTTTACGCACGGAACCGCCTGACGCTATACCGGTGATATGATATTCGATAGCGTGCCAGACACCGGCAATGCCAATACGCGTCGAATCGGTACCGCCAGCCACGACAAGCCCTTTATCCAGCGCCAGTCGAACCGGCGGCGAATTGTCCGTCGCGCCGGGTGGATTGGCGTCACGGATGGCAAGCCCCTCAAAGTAAGGCCCCATTTGCACAGTGTATGCCAGACCCAGCTTACGCATTCGCTCAAGCGTCTGTGGCGAACCGGTATTCAGATGCGCAATAGACCAACGGAGAGGGCGCAGATCGTACTGCTGCGCTACCTGCTCAAAAATCGTCAATATCGCGTCGGCGCTATCATCGGTATAGGCGTGGATCTCAAGCGGTATTCCCCGTTTTGCCGCAAATGTCGCGACCTGGCGAAGCGCAGTTTTGTCCTGCTCTGAGGAAGAAAACCCTGGGGCCATCCGCACGCCGTCATTCATTCCGGCCACCAGGCTTTCCCCAGGCCAAGAAAAGCCAGTTGCCCGTCATCGGCACGCGCCGGGCGAAAGGCCATCAGGTTGCTGAACCACTGCGCTTCATGACCTTTCGCTTCTGGCTGTACCGGAATGCGATACCCCACGCGCAGCGGTAAATCCCCCTGGTTTCGCATTGCAAATAAAGGCTCATAAGCGGCGGCAGGCCCGGCAGAGGGGTCAATGATGCCGGTCACGCCGCGAGCGTTCATATCAGCGAAAAATTGCCGCAGACCACCCTCACGATCGGCGTTACTACTTATGCTGGCAAAAAGCTGGTTAAACGCGGCGATGTCACCAAATAATTTCCCCGTGGCGCTACCTTTTGCGTCGCGCTCTACGCGGATTCCCGCTAAATCAGGAGGAGGGGTGTTGTTAAGGCCAAGTACGTCTATACCGCGCTGATTCACTAACGCATAGTCGTAAAGATACTGAATATAAGCCGGATGATCGGGAAGGGCGTGGCTCAATTCGGCTACCGTCGGCGCCCGGTTTTCTGCAAATTGCGCCGGTATCCACGATCCCACTACGGCTACCCATTGATCGTGGGGACGACGGTTAGCGTCGGCGCGTAATTTATCCAGCGCGTCTTTAAGCGAAGGGCTGTCGTACCAGTAGGTTTCGAATGTCCAGGTTTGTCCGCCGCGAATGGCGTGGATGTGAGTATCGGTCAGGCCGGGTATCACGGTTTTACCCTGTAAATCGATGGTACGGGTATGGTCGCCGCGCCATTCATTTGTCGCCGTATCATCGCCAATCGCCACAATCCGCGAGCCGGAAATCGCCAGCGCGCTGGCCTGCGGCTGGGCATCATTCAGAGTGATGATATTACCGTTATGCAAAATAATATCCGCTGCCGGGCGGGCGGCGGTGGCTGCGCCTGTGGCCGTGAGCAGAAAGAGAAGCGCGGTTCTGGAAAGCAGAGACGGGACTGATCATTAGCATGTTCCTTTTGTCGGGCGATAAGCAAACCATAGAGAGCGAACAAGAATTGTTCAATCTGTGCCCAGGGAACAGTGCGTTCTGTTTTTAGAACGGTGGTGATGAAAAAATAAATATCCTCCGGCATAGCCGGAGGTTTTTCAGATGCGCCTGTAAGGCTCTCTTACCAGCCGCGCCCTAACAGGCGCATACGATCTGACATTTGCATCAAACTTCGTTACTTACGGCCCGTAAACGGGCTGCCCGGATAAGGGATCGATAATTGCTCACCCATTTTATCCTCTTCAAGCTGGTGCTTTATGTATTCCCGTATCTTCGCCGTGTTCTTACCCACCGTATCGACATAGTACCCTCTGCACCAGAACTCCCTGTTCCTGTATTTGAATTTTAGATCCCCAAACTGCTCGTAAAGCATCAGACTACTTTTACCCTTCAGATATCCCATGAAGCTCGACACACTCATCTTCGGCGGGATCTCCAGAAGCATGTGAATATGATCTGCACAACATTCCGCTTCCAGGATTCGTACGTTTTTCCATTCACACAATTTTCTTAATATGCTGCCTACTGCCCTACGCTTCTCTCCATAGAACGCTTGTCTTCGGTATTTGGGCGCGAAAACTATGTGATATTTACAGTTCCATCGGGTGTGCGCTAAGCTCTTTTCGTCCCCCATTGGGACCCCCTTTTGATTTCTTGTTGAACTTTTGCAGTTGCCAGACCGCAAGATGTTTTAACAAATCAAAAGGGGTTTTAATAACTGGCTTAAAGCTGAAAGCTTTCCGGAACCCCCAGCCTAGCTGGGGGTTTTCCATAGACAAGAAAAGCCCGCCGAAACGGCGGGCTTGAGAAGAATTAATGAATCATTAGAACTGGTAAACCATACCCAGCGCGACGATATCATCAGTGCTGATACCGGCATCTTTATAGAACGGGTCGTCGTCATCCAGCAGGTTGATTTTATAATCAACATAGGTGGAGAAGTTTTTGTTGAAATAGTAGGTAGCACCTACATCAGCATATTTAACCAGGTCTTTATCATCGCCATTAACGTTGTTATAGGTCAGATCTTTACCTTTAGACATCAGGAAAGAAACCGCCGGGCGCAGACCGAAATCAAATTGATATTGGGCTGTAACTTCGAAGTTTTGCGTTTTGTTTGCTACGCCGCCATCATAACCCTTGTCCGTTTTACCATAAGGCGTCATATTACGGGTTTCAGAATACATAGTCGCTAAATAGATGTTGTTGGCATCATATTTCAAGCCAGCTGTCCATGCATCCGCTTTGTCGCCGCCAGCAATCGTGCGGCCAGCAATCGTGCGGCCAGCAATCGTGCTGCTAGCATTGACTTGCTCATTAGTACGATCGGAAGTGGTATACGCAGCGCCTGCGCTGAAGCCCATGCCAATATCATAGGTAGTAGAAATACCGAAGCCATCACCGTTATCGTAACGAATATCGTCGCCATTATTACGGTTATTGGTACCGATATTTACATCGTCAGCGCTTTGGCTTTCATTTTTACCCTGATATTGCAACGCGAAGTTCAGACCGTCTACCAGACCGAAGAAATCAGTGTCACGGTAGGTGGCCACGCCGTTAGCACGACCGGTCATGAAGTTGTCAGCGTAAGTGTAGGAGTCGCCGCCGAACTCAGGCAGCATATCGGTCCAGCCTTCTACGTCGTACAGGACGCCGTAGTTACGACCATAGTCGAATGAGCCGTAGTCGCCGAATTTCAGGCCGGCGAATGCCAGACGAGTCCAGGAATTAGCACCTTCGCCTTCGGTAGTGTTAGCCTGAACGTTATATTCCCACTGGCCGTAACCGGTCAGTTGGTCGTTAATCTGCGTTTCGCCTTTAAAGCCGACACGCATATAGGTCTGATCGCCATCTTTAGAAGAGTCATCAGAGAAATAGTGCAGGCCGTCTACTTTCCCGTAAAGGTCCAGTTTGTTGCCGTCTTTGTTATAAATTTCAGCGGCGTGTGCTGCGCCAGCAGCCAGCAGAGCCGGGATGACAAGTGCCAATACTTTTCTTTTCATTTTTTTATCCTTAAAAACTTAACTTATTTGCAAAAGATTGAACTTCTACAGATTCGTTGAATCAAAGGCATCCTAATCTGAATAATATTATTTCAGCAAATGCTAACTTTTCTTATATGTTATTAATTAATACAAAAGTTACTATCGGAAACGCATATATTTATGGTGAATATATTTGTTATTATATATTCATGGTTGTGATTTGTTTTATTTCACAATTTGCGAAAAAAGATGGCAATATAGCGGCGGGCAGACATTCTGTTATCAATTTTGTGAACTGGCTTCGAGTTTTTTTAATTTAATTTTTTTGGGCGAAGAAGACGTAATGAAGAACCGCAACGCAGAGAAAACGGTAATAAAGGGGCCGTTTCGACTAATAAAAATAGCATCCATGTATACAATGTCTGTTTTTTGAACAGTGGCGGTGATGAGCATCGCCACTATGACTTGATAAAGGCAGGTAAAATCTGTCGGCTAACTTATCCCGTCGTTTCGTCCCAGGCATGAGGGGCAAAAAGATAGCCTTTATTGCGAATGGTCTTTATACGATAGGGCTCAGCAGCGCTATCCAGCAGTTTCTTACGCAGGCGGGAAATCGCCACATCCACGCTGCGATCCAGACCATCATAATTGACGCCGCGCAGCGTTTTTAGCAACGCGTCGCGATCCATAATTTGTCCGGCGTGTGTCGCCAGTTCCCAGAGCAATTCAAAATCGGCGGTGGAGAGCGATATGAAATCGCCATTGAGCTGGACCGCCCGGTTAAGGGGATCGATGGTTAACGCGCCAAAACGCAGCGCTTTATGCGGCGTAAGCGCGCTCTCCTGAAGACTTTTTGCCTGTTGCGTTTGTTCGCTTTGCCGCAGGTGTAAGCGCAGACGCGCCAGCAAAACGGCCGGAGGCGTGGTTTTGAGGATGTAGTCGCAGGCGCCCATCTCCAGCGCCAGAATATGATTCATATCACTGTCCAGCGAGGTGAGCAGGACAATCGGGCCTTGCCAGCGGTGGCGTAAATCGCGGCATATCGTCATGCCATCTTTACCTGGAAGCATAATATCCAGTAAAACCAGATCGGGCTGAGTGGTGAGGATAAGATCCTCCGCCCGGTCACCACGCGGCTCAACAATGACATCAATATCATGTTTCGCCAGATAAGCGGCAATGAGAGAACCCACTTCAGCGTCATCTTCAACAAATACAATGCGGTTCATATTATAAATGGAGAATAGAAAACGCCAACATACACCGCCTCTGTTTTCCCTTCCATAAATATTTTCTAAACGAGAGCGGTTCCGTTATGCTACACGCTGTTGTTATTAGCATGTTAAGGCAAGGTAATGGGACTCGTGATTAAAGCTGCCCTGGGGGCGCTGGTCGTCGTATTGATTGGTCTGCTGTCAAAAACAAAAAATTATTATATCGCCGGATTAATTCCTCTGTTTCCAACGTTTGCGCTTATCGCGCACTATATCGTGGCCAGCGAGCGGGGCATCGACGCGATGCGTACCACCATCGTCTTTAGCATGTGGTCGATCATTCCTTATTTCATTTATCTTGCAACGCTATGGTATTTCAGCGGCGTGATGCGCCTGCCCGTCGCGCTTGGCGGTGCGGTGGTCTGCTGGGGGCTAAGCGCGTGGCTGCTGATTTTTTGCTGGATTAAATGGCATTAATATTGGCAAAGACCGTGGTTTCCCCATCGTAATACAGACGGATATTACGATGGGGAGGTTGTCAACCCACCAGCATCCACGTAGCCGGAACCGCCGCGACCAGCAATAAACCAATCAGCACGACTTCCTGACGATTTAACACGTTGTCATGCTTGTGCGTCCGACGCGCATACAGGAAAACCAGTAATCCAGGTGCGTACAGCAAGACGGACAGCAGCAGGTGCATGGGACCCGACGCGTATAACAACCATAAGCCATAAATACAGGCTCCGATACCGACCGCCCGATGGAGGGGACGTGTTGCAATCTTCAGCAGAAATGCGCCGACCAGAAAGTAGGGCACCAGAATCATTTCTGACGCAATCGTCAATAGCGTGTTGTAGTCCGAACCGGTCAGCCAGATCAGCACCAGAGAGATTTGCACACAGATATTGGTGAGCCATAACGATGCAGAAGGCGCGCCTTGCGCATTTTGTCGCGCGAAGATGCCCGGGAAGGATTTATAGGCTGCCGCCAGAAATGGCACCTCCGCCGCCATGATAGTCCAGCTTAGATAAGCCCCGCAGACAGACACAATCAGTCCCGCTGCAATAATAATTTCTCCCCACGGCCCCATCATTTTCACCATCAGACCGGCCATCGACGGGTTGCGCATCTCCGCCAGTTCCGGACGCGCAAGAACGCCAAGAGAAAGCAGCGTGACCAGGAGATATATTCCCAGCGCTGCGAGGACCGCCAGTAGCGTGGCGCGGCCTACATCGCGTTTATTTTTCGCTCGGGCCGAGACGACGACGGCGCCTTCAACGCCAATAAACACCCACAGCGTAATAAGCATGGTGTTCTTGACCTGTTCCCATACGGGAATACCGAGTTCAACACCAGTGAAGTCCAGTGTGAAGGTATCCAGTTTGAACATCATGATAGCCAGCACAATAAACGCGCCGAGCGGCAACAGTTTCGCCAGAGTCGCGACCAGATTGATGCTGGCTGCCGTTTGTACGCCGCGCAGGATGAGGAAATGGACAATCCAGAGCAGGACTGAAGCGCCGACAATAGCCTGCCAGGTATTACCGTCGCCAAACAGACGCAGCGCAGGCGTATCGGTAAAGAAACTCAGCGCTGAAAAAACGATAACCAAATAGGATACGTTGGCGATGACCGCGCACAGCCAATAGCCCCAGGCAGAACAAAAGCCAATCAGTTCGCCGAAGCCTTCGCGGGCGTAAGTAAAGATGCCGCCGTCAAGCTCGGAGCGAATGCGCGTGAGGATTAACATGGCGAATGCCAGTAAGAGTATCCCCACGCCGGTAATGGCCCAGCCAATTAACAACGCAGCCGGACTGGCAACGGCGGCCATATTCTGGGGCAGGCTGAAAACACCTGCGCCAAGCATTGAGCTTAAAACCAGCGCGGTCAGCGCGCTCAGTCCCAGTTTTTTTTCCATTGGTATCCAGCTATAAAAATGAAATTGGGAGAATAATTATTATGGCAAAACGCATAAAAATGGTGAAAGCCACTAAGGCGCGGGATTTTACGGAGAGAAGGGACCGCATGCAACGGCCTGGATAAGATTTATCGCCAAAAAAGCGAAAAGTGAGATTCATCGCGATATTTGACGGAACTGGCATCCCGCGAGAAAGTGCCGGATGGCGGCTTATCAGGCCTGCCGTTGAACGATCGTGTAGGCCTGATAAGGCAGGTATGCCGCCATCCGGCGAGAAAGCCTGATGGCGACGCGCGCCTTATTTATAGAGGTCGGCGCTGATGGTGATGTTATTGCCGCGCTCCTGCCACTGACGCGTAATATGATAATACTTAGCGCCTTTCTTCGCCGCGCGTTTGGCGACCTGGTAGGAGATTTCCGTCATATTGCCGTAGTTGCCGGTGAACTTAACGCTGTCGAAAGGCACCATCATTGCAGCCGTCGCTTTATTCAGCTCCTCAACTTTTGTGCCATCCGGAAGTGTGACAGTGTAACGCCCACCTTTGGAGGATTGCGTTTCGAAGAAACGGCCTACTTCGGCGCTCGGCGAGGCTGACGTGGCGACGCCTGGAATTTCGACTTTCTTCGCAGCTTCGCCGCCCTGAGCCAGCGCGGCGCGGCCAGCTTCAGAGTCTGCCGGAATAGCGTCCGGGCTCTGGACGATGCGTTTTTTCGCATCTTGTTTATAGATAAATGCAGTGATGCGCTGGTTTCCGCCCTGATTCGCATCTATCTGACGAACAATATAGAAAGCATATGCGCCTTTTTGTTTCGCCGCTTTCGTAATGGCATCGTTAACTTCCGGCTGGCTACGGTAGAAGCCCTGAACGGTGACGGTGTCATACGGTTCTAATTGTACGGCCTGGTCTTTCGGTAATTCCACGATGCCATTAATGACACGATTTTTGGGCGCGTCGGCTTTCGGCGCGTCGGCTTTATACACGTCCGCCACAACACGCCAGTTACCACTGTTGCCGAACTCCGAGGTGTCGACAACATAGAAGGAGGCTGCGCCTTCTTTATCTGCGCGGCGGGACACGGCGGAGACCGCATCGCCAATAGAATTAAAACGACCGGTAATAACGATGCGGTCATAAGGTTTTAGTGCAGCCGCTTGCTCCGGCGTCAGTTCTGTTGCTGCATGGACAGAAAAAGCAGCCGCAGAAAGCAGAGCCGACGCCAGGAGAGTGTTCTTAAGCTTCATAAAAATAATCCTTCGCCTTGCGCAAACCAGGTACTGGTATTGTTATTGACTAGAAACGTGGCTGATTATTGCATTTAAACCATATGGATGTCTGCGGGATTTTTCACGCATCGTGTCATGTATCCTATCTTTGATGATAACATTTGCCGATATGTCGAAAAAAACGGCGTCCGGGTGGCTAAGCTAATGAAGCGCATAAATTTAATAAGTTAATTTAATGTTAATTTCTTGATCCCGGCAGAGGTTTAATGATGTTTTGCTGTCAAATTTGAGCGAATTATCAGCCCTCGCAGGCCATTTTCAAGGCATTATGGCTGCTTAGCGGCTGAATCGTTCATGTTTTGCAAATTTGATAAAAAATTCTGTTTTTTGGCGCTAGATCACAGGCGTTATTTTCAGTAGGTTATAGAGAGTTTGTAACGGTTTTATTCTGCTGGGGTAACATTTACCTCAAACGCGGGCAGGCGTACGCTTCTCGCGCTTACTGACAAACCATCATCAAAAATATCGATGGAAGGGAACATTTATGCGAATTGGCATACCAAAAGAGCGGTTACCCAATGAAACCCGTGTCGCTGCGACGCCGAAAACGGTAGAGCAGCTACTGAAGCTGGGGTTTAGCGTCGCTATCGAAAGCGGGGCGGGTCAACTGGCAAGTTTTGACGACAAAGCGTTTGCGCAGGCTGGCGCGGATATTGTAGACGGCAATGCTATCTGGCAGTCGGAAATTATTCTCAAGGTTAATGCGCCTGAAGAAGATGAAATCGCTTTACTGAACCCCGGAACTACGCTGGTCAGTTTTATCTGGCCTGCGCAAAATCCTGGGTTAATGGAGAAACTTGCCGAACGTAAGGTTACGGTGATGGCGATGGACTCCGTGCCGCGTATTTCCCGCGCGCAGTCGCTCGACGCGTTAAGCTCAATGGCGAATATCGCGGGTTATCGCGCCATTGTAGAGGCCGCGCATGAATTTGGGCGCTTCTTTACCGGCCAAATCACCGCCGCCGGGAAAGTGCCGCCGGCGAAGGTGATGGTGATTGGTGCGGGCGTTGCCGGTCTTGCGGCTATCGGCGCGGCAAACAGCCTGGGGGCGATTGTCCGCGCGTTTGACACTCGTCCTGAAGTCAAAGAGCAGGTCCAGAGTATGGGGGCTGAGTTCCTCGAACTGGATTTTAAAGAGGAAGCCGGTAGCGGCGATGGTTACGCCAAAGTCATGTCCGAGGCGTTTATCAAAGCGGAAATGGCGCTCTTTGCCGCCCAGGCCAAAGAGGTCGATATCATTGTTACCACCGCGTTGATTCCGGGCAAACCTGCGCCGAAGCTGATTACCCGCGATATGGTCGATTCTATGAAGGCCGGCAGCGTGATTGTCGACCTGGCCGCGCAGAACGGCGGTAACTGCGAATATACCGTCGCTAATCAGGTTGTGACGACGGACAATGGCGTGAAAGTGATTGGCTACACCGATCTACCGGGGCGTTTGCCGACGCAGTCATCCCAACTTTATGGCACCAACCTGGTTAACCTGCTGAAGCTGCTGTGCAAAGAGAAAGACGGCAATATTGACGTGGATTTTGACGATGTCGTGATCCGTGGCGTGACGGTGATTCGTGACGGCGACATTACCTGGCCTGCGCCGCCAATCCAGGTTTCCGCGCAGCCACAGGCCGCGCCTAAAGCAGCACCTGCGCCAAAAGAGCCGGAAAAGCCCGCTTCACCCTGGCGGAAGTATGCGTTAATGGCGCTGGCGATCATTCTTTTTGGCTGGCTGGCCGATGTCGCGCCAAAAGAGTTCCTCGGCCATTTTACCGTGTTTGCGCTCGCCTGCGTGGTTGGTTATTACGTGGTGTGGAACGTGTCTCATGCGCTTCATACGCCATTAATGTCGGTGACCAACGCAATTTCAGGGATTATTGTTGTCGGGGCATTATTGCAAATTGGTCAGGGCGGCTGGGTCAGCTTCCTGAGCTTTATCGCGGTGCTTATCGCCAGCATTAATATTTTCGGTGGCTTCACCGTGACTCAGCGTATGCTGAAAATGTTCCGGAAAAACTAAGGGGTAACACATGTCTGGAGGATTAGTTACAGCTGCATACATTGTTGCCGCGATCCTGTTTATTTTCAGTCTTGCCGGGCTTTCAAAGCATGAAACGTCCCGCCAGGGGAATAACTTCGGTATTGCCGGGATGGCGATCGCGTTGCTGGCGACCATTTTCGGGCCGGATACCGGCAACGTGGCATGGATTCTGGTCGCCATGATTATTGGCGGCGCGATTGGCATCCGCATGGCGAAAAAAGTTGAGATGACCGAGATGCCGGAGCTGGTCGCGATTCTGCACAGTTTCGTGGGCCTGGCGGCGGTACTGGTTGGCTTTAACAGCTATCTGTACCATGACGCCAGTCTGGCGCCGGTGCTGGTGAATATTCATCTGACCGAAGTCTTCCTCGGTATCTTTATTGGCGCAGTCACTTTCACTGGATCGATCGTAGCGTTTGGTAAACTGCGCGGCAAAATCTCTTCTAAGCCGTTGATGTTGCCTAACCGTCACAAAATGAACCTGGCGGCGCTGGTTGTTTCTTTCCTGTTGCTGCTGGTTTTTGTCCGCACCGAAAGCGTGGGTCTACAGGTTCTGGCGCTGCTGCTGATGACCATTATCGCGCTGGCGTTTGGTTGGCATCTGGTCGCCTCTATCGGCGGGGCGGACATGCCGGTGGTTGTTTCAATGCTGAACTCCTATTCCGGTTGGGCTGCCGCGGCGGCTGGCTTCATGTTGAGCAACGATTTGCTGATTGTGACCGGCGCGCTGGTCGGTTCGTCAGGCGCGATCCTGTCTTACATTATGTGTAAAGCGATGAACCGCTCTTTCATCAGCGTTATTGCTGGTGGGTTCGGTACTGACGGCTCCTCAACGGGCGACGATCAGGAAGCTGGCGAGCATCGCGAAATCACGGCGGAAGAGACCGCTGAGATGCTGAAAAACTCCCACTCCGTCATTATTACGCCGGGGTACGGGATGGCGGTGGCGCAGGCGCAGTATCCGGTGGCGGAAATCACCGAAAAACTGCGTGCGCGCGGTATCAACGTGCGTTTCGGCATTCATCCGGTGGCGGGTCGCCTGCCGGGGCATATGAACGTGCTGTTGGCAGAGGCGAAAGTGCCTTATGACATCGTGCTGGAAATGGACGAAATCAATGATGATTTCGCCGATACCGATACCGTGCTGGTGATTGGCGCGAACGATACGGTGAACCCGGCGGCGCAAGACGATCCCCGCAGCCCGATCGCCGGTATGCCGGTTCTCGAAGTGTGGAAAGCACAGAATGTCGTGGTCTTTAAGCGTTCAATGAATACTGGTTATGCTGGTGTGCAGAACCCGCTGTTCTTTAAAGAGAATACGCAAATGCTGTTTGGCGATGCCAAAGCCAGCGTGGATGCGATTCTGAAAGCGCTTTAATCTTTTAAACGTGCGGCGGCCTCTTCGGAGGCCGTTTTTATAAACTTCATCCTTTAAGCTGCCTCTTTGTTGGCTGCGCTCAGAAACCCCGGTCACATCGTTATCTATGCTCCCGGGGATTTCTTCCCTTGCCGCCGCGAGGCATCTTGAATGATTTTGTGTATGTATTGCATTTTATCTTTTGTTTAAATCGCTAAGCAGAACGGCGATACTCTGCCCGCCGGTGGTCTGTTCGAGGGCGATTTTGACAATGATGGTTAACGGAACGGAGAGCAACATGCCCACCGGACCTAATAGCCAGCCCCAGAAAATTAACGACAAAAATACCACTAAGGTTGAAAGGCCTAAACCACGTCCCATGATTCGTGGCTCAAGGATATTGCCGAAGACCAGATTAATCAGCAGATAGCCTGCCAGCACCAGCACCAGCACCAGCACCAGCACCAGCACCAGCAGCGCATCATAAAACCCGTTAAATACCAGCACCTGAATAATGGGTGGCAGGGCAGCGAGCACCGATCCAATATTAGGAATATAGTTCAGCGCGAAGGCCAGTAGACCCCAGACAAAGGCGAAGCGGACATCCAGCACGGCCAGCATTCCCCATGCGACCAGCCCCGTCACGATACTGATCGCTGTTTTTAGCACCAGATAATGGGAAACGCTATCAAGCGCGCGTTGAATTGCCGCCATGCCCTCCACCGGACGGCTCATCATCTGCTGCAGTTTTTCAGGCAGTTGTGGAACCTCCAGCAGCATAAATACCACGGTCAATAACAATAAAAAGATGGACGACATGGCATTGGACAGTTGGGTGAGCAGGTTCGTTACCAGAGTCATGGCGGCGTTTGGATCGATATATTTCGCCAGCTCATCAACCGACACGCCAATGCCTGCTCGCTGTAACCACGGTTCAATACGTTGCAACGGTATCACCAATGAGGAGCGATATTGCGGTAGGGTACGAGCCAGTTCATTTAATGATGTCCCCAAATAGGCCAGTAGCAGTACCATTAACATAACAATAATCACAATGAGCAATGATACGGCGATAACGCGCGGAATTCGGCATCGGGTCATCCGTTGCACAACGGGATTGAGAACGACTGCAATAAATAACGCCAAAATAAAGGGAACAATGATATCTGCGGCGAAGCGGATACCGCTCAGAATAACCACCAGCATTCCCAGCATAATGACGATTTTTAGACCATTGAGCGTGATGATCGGTTTTGCCATATCAGTCCCTGTTTTCTGATGCCGACACGAATAATAATGTGATGTCGGTCGACCTGTTCTGGTTAAAATCAAACACTTCAGGTAAAGAAGTGAAAATATTTTGAGTTAATTCTTGGCTTATGATACAAATCAGGCGTGTTCAACTACCGAGGACAATTATCATCCGCGATGACGAGAAGCAACACTGCGGATAATTGTAATATTATGGACAATATGTTCAGCGCTTTTTTCTCCACGCAAACGCATCTTCACTCTACCTCCTTTTTCCTGCTTATCGGCGAGCAGCACTGGCGTAACGCGCTTTAGTCTCTCACTTCTGCCTGAGCTGGCGCAATGCGCTGTGCTAACTGATTTTATTTTTTAGTTTGCTGCGTGCAGCAGACTCGAAAGAGTATATTCTCATGCAGGAGAAGTGTCATGTTTTACTGGATTTTATTAGCTCTGGCTATCGCGACTGAAATTACCGGCACGCTCTCAATGAAATGGGCTAGCGTGGGTAATGGCAATGCGGGTTTTATTTTAATGCTGGTGATGATCACGCTGTCATATATATTTCTTTCTTTTGCGGTAAAAAAGATTGCCCTGCGTGTAGCGTATGCCTTATGGGAAGGGATCGGCATTTTATTTATTACCATTTTTAGCGTGCTGCTATTTGATGAAGCATTATCAACCATGAAGATTGCCGGCTTGCTGACGCTGGTCGCCGGCATCGTATTGATCAAATCAGGGACGCGTAAACCCGGCAAACCGGTGAAGGAGGCGACTCGTGCAACAATTTGAATGGATACACGGCGCCTGGCTTGGGTTGGCAATAATGCTGGAAATCGCGGCTAACGTATTGTTGAAATTTTCGGACGGCTTTCGCCGTAAATGCTATGGCATCTTATCGCTTGCCGCTGTTCTGGCCGCCTTCAGCGCGCTTTCCCAGGCGGTAAAAGGGATAGACCTGTCGGTGGCGTATGCGTTATGGGGCGGTTTTGGTATTGCCGCCACGCTGGCGGCGGGCTGGGTGCTCTTCGGCCAGCGCTTAAACCCCAAAGGCTGGGTTGGCGTGATATTGCTGCTCGCCGGAATGGTCATGATCAAATTTGCCTGAGACGATCGCTGCCTGTCGGTTCAGGCAGCGATTCCCGCATTAATCCTGCGCCAGAGCTTTCAGCTTATCGCGAAAGCCGGTGACGGATATAGCGCGGTTATCGGCGCGCCAGCGATCTTTAGCCGCAGGGGCGGAGCTTTGTACGCCAATGAGCTGCCATCCGCTATCCGTGTGCAATAAGAGCGGCGAGCCGCTGTAGCCAGGTAACGTGTCGCACTGGTGTGAGAGTACGGCATTCTGCGCCCAGCCGGTCACGACGCAATCCTGATGGGAATAGAGCGCATTCAGATGATCTTCCGGATAACCGGACTGCGTGACTTTTCGGTCTGCGGCTTTCAACGCCGCAGTGAGCGCCGCTTTATCGCCGGTAAATAAAGGCACTGGTGTGATACCGGAAGGTGGGTAGCGCAATATTACCAGACCAAAATCCCAGCTTGCCGCGGCAGGCGGCACAATCCAGCCATCGCCATCCGCTTTCAGGCGTCGGCCCAGCGACGGTTCAACGCGGCCTTCAATGCCGTGGATTTCATAGCGCCATACTCCTTTTCGCGCCACAAAACGCAGCGCAACCGCCTTGTCTGGTTTTCCTTTCGGTGGCGTTAGCAGGCAGTGACCTGCTGTCAGGGCGATATGCGGGGAGATAAGCGTTGCCGTACACAAATTACCGCTGGCGGTCTCTAGTTGCCCGATGGCATCCCACGGCGATTGGGTAGGATCGGCGACGGGCACCCGATCGTCATGGTTAAAAAAAAAGCGTTTTGACGTCGCTGGCATCCGTGGCGTCTGTTTCAGACCCCCTGGCTTTCGCCATAACCGGTAAAAAACACACTATGCCCAGTAATACAGCAATGGTTTTATGCATATCACACTCTGGTGGGTAATTATGATTATTAACAACAAATCCTCAGTACTACTATAGACGTGACGGTAAGAAAGTGGGAGTAAAATCAGATAACTACACTCAGGAAAGATAGAAATGCGTGGCAATAGCGGCGCATAAAATAAGCACGATAAGAATGAGCTCAAAGCGGTAGCGAGACACTTTTTTGCCCTCCCGGAAGGCGGCGCTAAACCAGAACAATTTAGCGCCGTAAAAACGGGCGCGGGGGCGCGCCGCAGCATGTTACGACTTACGCAGCCGGTTGAGTAGTTGGTTTTGACGGGGTTTTGGCTGGCGCTTTACCACCTTTTTTCTGGTGCTTTTTAGCCGCCTGCGCTTTTTGCTCAACGGTTTTTTTATGCTGTTTTTTGTGGTGCTGGGTGTTCTGGGTTGTTTTGGCAGGCGCTGCGGTTTTCGCAGGCGTTGCAGTCTCAGCCGCGAATGCTGCGGAAGAGAGACCCATTGCAGCGGCAACAACCAGAGTTAATACTTTTTTCATTTTGATACCCTCGATTTGGTTTTCATTCAACCCCACTGCGGGGCCGGTGAAATGACTATATCGCTGTTATCAAAAGGCTTCCGTGAGTGATTGGTTTCGGCATGTAACGCTATGTACAATCCCCCGGTAACGCGATGTAAGCCCCCACCATAATAGGTAGCTTTACGTTACCGGCCGTTATTTTTGGTCGCAGAGTCGGTAATATCCGCCCTCCAGAATAACAGGCACACCGTATATGAATCCGATAATCTGGGTGGTATTTACGCTTCTGGCGCTGGATGCAATCAGAGAAGTTATGGGCGTATCAAGCCTGACAGGTCTATGGTGAACAGTGAGTCGTGGCGTGAAACCAGCCCGGCGATAGCGCACGTTGCTATCGCCGGATTATTTCTTTTCAGGCGTGAAGACGATGATGTAACCGCGTCCCGACCAGGATGGCCAGCACCAGCATTAGCGCGATAAAACCACCTACGCCGTTCCAGCCGTAACTATGCCAGAATACGCCGCCTAGCGTCCCGGCGATACTGGACCCCAGATAATAGCTGAAAAGATAAAGTGACGAGGCCTGTCCCTTCGCCCGGCGCGCACGCGGGCCAATCCAACTACTGGCCACGGAGTGCGCGGCGAAAAAGCCGGCGGAAAAAAGCAGCATCCCGGCAAAAATCAGCCAAAGCGAGGTAAAAAGCGTCAGTAAAAGCCCGCCCAGCATTACTGCGGTAGAGAACAGCATCACCGGCCCCCGGCCATAGCGTGAGGTCATTGCGCCAGCTTTCGGCGAGCTCCATGTGCCGGTGAGATAGGCTACGGATAACAGTCCGACCACGGCCTGGCTTAATTCCCAGGGGGAGAGCATCAGGCGATAGCCAATGTAGTTAAACAGGGTGACGAACGCGCCCATCAGTAAAAAACCTTCCGCAAACAGCAGAGGTAGCCCCCGATCGCGCCAGTGGAGACGGAAATTAATAAATAGCGTTTTAGGCCGTAGCGACGTGGGACGGAAATGTTGCGAGGCGGGTAAAATCTTCCAGAACATCAGCGCGGACGCCAGCGCAAAGCATCCGATGGCCGCCAGCGCGATGCGCCAGTTAAAAAAGTCGGTCATGACGCCGCTTAATAAACGCCCGCTCATCCCGCCGATGGAATTACCGCTAATATAGAGTCCCATAGAGAAAGCGACAAAGCTGGGATGGATTTCTTCACTCAGGTAGGTCATTCCCACCGCGGCGACGCCGCTTAACGACAGACCGATCAGCGCACGCATAATCAGAATACCATGCCAGCTGGTCATCATGGTTGATAACAATGTGCAGCAGGAGGCTAATAACAAGGCGGTGACCATCACCGGTTTACGGCCTATCGCATCAGAAAGCGGGCCGGTAAAAAGTAAGCCGATAGCCAGCATGGCGGTAGAAATAGAAAGTGAAACGCTGCTGCTGGCGGGGGAGACGCCAAACTCCTGGGAAAGTACCGGTAGTATAGGCTGGACGCAATAAAGGAGCGCGAAAGTCGCCAGGCCCGCGGAAAAAAGAGCCAGCGTGACGCGCATGAAAGGCGCTGTACCGCGTTTAATAAATTGAACCGGCTGAGAATGGCGTTGTTCATCGATATCGCTCGCCGTGGCGTCATCGAGAATAGTTGTACGACTCACGTTAAATCCTTGCTTTACATCTCCGTCAACAGGAGACGGGTATAACCGACATGTAAAGCATAGAAAAAGCAAAATATTCTGTCTAATATATTAATTGTATCAAATAAGATGTTAAAAATATGAATATCGAATTACGTCATTTACGTTACTTTGTGGCGGTAGCAGAAGAGCTGCATTTTGGTCGCGCCGCCGCGCGCCTCAATATCTCGCAGCCGCCGCTGAGTCAGCAGATACAAATTCTGGAGCAGCAGGTCGGCGCGCGATTACTGGCGCGGACCAACCGCAGCGTAGCGTTAACCGCCGCCGGGCGACAGTTTCTGGTGGATAGCCGACACATCCTGAGTCTGGTAAACGACGCCGCCGCTCGCGCCGAGCGGTTGCATCAGGGCGAAGCGGGTGAAATCCGTATTGGCTTTACGTCTTCAGCGCCTTTTATTCGGGCGGTATCGCATACCTTTTCGCTGTTCCGCCAGTCCTATCCGGGAGTGCATATGCAAACGCGTGAAATGAATACGCGTGAGCAAATCGCGCCGCTCAACGAAGGCGTACTGGATATTGGCTTGCTGCGGAATACGCCGCTGCCCGACACACTTAATCGCGAGGTGATTTTGCATGAGCCGCTTATGGCCATGATCCCGCGCGAACATCGGCTGGCGCAAAAGCCGGTCGTCAGTCTGACAGAACTGGCGGAAGAACCTTTCGTCTTTTTCGATCCGCATGTCGGGACGGGCCTCTACGACGATATTCTCGGCCTGATGCGGCGCTATAACCTGTCGCCGACCATCACGCAGGAGGTTGGCGAGGCAATGACCATTATCGGTCTGGTGGCGGCGGGACTGGGTGTCTCGATTCTGCCGGCATCCTTTAAGAGTGTACAGATGAGCGAGATGCGCTGGGTTCCCCTGACGGAAGAGGAGGCCGTATCTGAAATGTGGCTGGTATGGCCGAAGCATCATGAACAGAGTCATGCCGTACAGCGGTTTTGCCAACTGCTATTAATGGCTGCCCGACGGGATTAATTACGCTTAAAAAGGGTGAAAATGTGCAGTTAATCACACGGCTAAGCAAAAAGTTGACGGCGAGTATTGAAGTGTTTCACCATAGCACACAGATTATTTCGGAGCGCGAAAATAAAGGGAGTGAGCGGTGGTTGCTGATAGTCAGCCTGGGCATATCGATCAAATTAAGCAGACCAATGCTGGCGCAGTGTATCGCCTGATTGATCAGCTCGGACCGGTATCGCGAATTGACCTGTCTCGTCTGGCGCAGTTAGCGCCTGCCAGTATTACGAAAATTGTTCGCGAAATGCTGGAAGCGCATTTGGTTCAGGAACTTGAAATTAAAGAGGCGGGCAGTCGTGGACGTCCCGCCGTCGGGCTGATGGTGGAAACGGAAGCCTGGCACTATTTATCTATTCGTATTAGCCGTGGCGAAATTTTCCTTGCACTGCGCGATCTTAGCAGCAAACTGGTGGTAGAAGAGTGTCTGGCGCTGCCGTTAAACGAAGCTACGCCGTTGCTTGAGCGAATTATTACGCACGTTGATCGGTTTTTTACCCGCCATCAGCAGAAACTGGAGCGTCTGACCTCCATTGCCATTACGTTACCGGGCATTATCGATACCGAAAACGGCGTTGTGCACCGGATGCCGTATTACGAAGATGTCAAAGAGATGCCTTTGGGAGATGCGCTGGAGCGGCACACCGGCGTACCGGTTTACATTCAGCATGATATTAGCGCCTGGACGATGGCAGAGGCGCTTTTTGGCGCCTCACGCGGCGCGCGCGACGTTATCCAGGTGGTGATTGATCATAATGTGGGGGCGGGCGTTATCACCGACGGTCATTTGCTTCATGCGGGCAGTAGCAGTCTGGTAGAGATTGGGCATACCCAGGTCGATCCTTATGGTAAGCTCTGTTATTGCGGTAATCATGGCTGTCTGGAGACCATCGCCAGCGTCGATAGCGTGCTGGAACTTACGCAGCTTCGGCTTAATCAGTCGATGAGTTCAATGTTGCACGGCCAGCCGTTAACGGTAGATTCACTGTGTCAGGCGGCGATGCAGGGAGATCTATTAGCAAAAGATATTATTAGCGGCGTTGGCGCGCATGTCGGACGCATTCTGGCTATCATGGTGAATTTATTTAATCCGCAAAAAATTCTTATTGGTTCGCCGCTAAGTAAAGCGGCTGATATCCTTTTTCCGGCCATTGCTGACAGTATCCGTCAGCAGGCGCTGCCCGCCTACAGCAGGAATACGGCAGTGGAAAGCACGCAGTTTACCAACCAGGGCACGATGGCCGGGGCGGCGTTGGTAAAAGACGCGATGTATAACGGCTCTTTGTTGATTCGTCTATTACAGGGTTAACATTTTTTAACTGTTGTACAAAAATTTGCGCTAACTCAAGCTGATTGCCCTTGCCATATCTTAGACTTTCTCCACTGTATTATTTTCCTGGCTTATATTTTCGAAGCATAACGGTGGAGTTAGTGATGCTGAAGCGTTTCTTTATTACAGGTACAGACACTTCTGTTGGGAAGACGGTGGTTTCCCGCGCATTACTACAAGCGTTAGCGTCGAGTGGTAAGAGCGTTGCAGGGTATAAACCTGTCGCTAAAGGGAGCAAAGAGACTGCAGAAGGGATGCGCAACAAAGATGCGCTGGTATTGCAAAGCGTCTCTTCGCTGGAGTTGCCGTATGAGGCGATTAATCCGATCGCGTTAAGCGAAGAAGAAAGCAGCGTCGCGCATAGCTGTCCTATAAATTACACCTTGCTGTCCAACGGTCTGGCGAGCCTGAGCGATAAAGTGGACCACGTGGTTGTGGAGGGTACTGGCGGCTGGCGTAGTTTGATGAATGATTTACGTCCATTGTCTGAATGGGTGGTACAGGAACAGTTACCGGTATTGATGGTGGTAGGGATTCAGGAGGGGTGCATTAATCATGCGCTACTGACTGCGCAAGCTGTCGCTAACGATGGACTGCCATTAATTGGCTGGGTGGCGAATCGTATCAATCCTGGCCTGGCGCATTATGCTGAAATTATTGATGTGCTTGGGAAAAAACTGCCAGCGCCGCTGATTGGCGAGTTACCGTACCTGCCGCGCGCCGAGCAGCGTGAGCTGGGGCAGTATATTCGTTTGTCAATGCTCGGCAGCGTGCTGGCGGTAGATAGAATCATGGCGTAACGTTCGCGAGAGCACTGACGCGACTACACAGGCAATCAGCAGACCGGGGAGTAACTGATACTCGCCGGTCATTTCACAAATCATCAGGGTGGACATTATCGGCGCATGGGTTGTCGCCGCCAGTAGCGTCGCCATACCCGCCAGCCCCAATAAAATCGCTATTTCATCCGAGCCTGGCAGCCAGAATCCCCATATCCGACCCAGAAACATTCCAATGGATAATCCGACAAATAATGTTGGCGTAAAGACGCCGCCCGGCGCGCCAGACCCGCTGCTGGCGAGCACCGCCAGGATTTTGCACGCAAAAATTCCGCCAATCAGCGAGAATAGCGGTGGGGAGAGCAGAAATGATTGTACGACGCTATAGCCGTTTCCCCATACCGTGGGCGTGAGTAACGACAGTAATCCGACAATAAGCCCGCCCAACGCCAGTTGCCAGGGCGGCGACAGTTTTAAACGTAAGAAACTATTATGGCTGGCTGTCATCAGCCACATCAGCAACGGGCCGCACAGACCGGCGACCAGGCCGGTACTGACTATCATGACGTACTCCCGCGCGTGGAGATCAACGGTCAGATGTACGGTATAGAGTAGTGAATCGCTACCGTTTAATACATGGGTGGTTAGCAGGGCGACGACGGCGGAAACGACAACCGGGCCGAGGGAAGCCAGCATTAAGGTACCGAACAGGATCTCCGCGATAAACAGGCTGCCCGCCAGCGGCGCATGGTAAGCGCCCGCCATGCCCGCAGCGGCGCCGCTGGCGATCCATAATTTCCATTCCTCACGCGGCGTGAAGCGTCGGGCAAAGCTGGATGCCGCCAGCGCGGCGAGGAGGATCATTGCGCCTTCGCGACCAATTGCGCTGCCGCTGACCACGACCAGCAGCGAGGCCAGCGATTTCACCAGACTGGCGCCAACGTCAAATTGCCCGTCGGTTTGCAATGCTTCCATATAGTCAGTGGGCGCATGGGGGCGCTGTTGGTTCATTTTTTGCCACCCCCACAGCAACAGACCAGCGGCCAGGCCGCCAAGCGCCGGCGTAATCAGCCGTCGCCAGGGCGAAAGCCCCTCAGCCGCATTCACCAGACTGCCGGTGTCATTATTCAGGAAAATCCACTCCAGCAATTGCATCGCATGACGGAAGGCGGCGACAGCCAGCGCCGCGAGAATACCGATGAACGTAGCGATCAGCAGGCGACGAAACATCGCGCGCAGATCCGGGTAAGCGTGTAAACGATGCATGAGCGGGTAAACAGGGAGTTTCAGGATAGCCTATTCTGCGGGGAAATGGCGTCAGACGCAAAAGCACTATGTGCGATATAATATTGCGTACAATAATGATATTGCCGGATAGCGAGAGGCCATCCGGCGGCAGCGTTAGCTGTTTTCGTGAATATTTAGCGCCCGACGCGTGCGGCCTGAGCTGAGATAATCGGCGATGTAATCCTGAGAGATTTCACCGTTATAGCGTCCGTCTTCATCAACGATCGGCATCCAGCTGGTATTACTTTCGTACAATCTGGACAGCACAATACGCAGATTATCTTCCGCTTTGCCCGTAATACGGAAAGGATGGGTTATATCGGCGCAGATTCCGCTGGCGTTCCGAGCCTCCCGGCGCTTCACAAATCCCAGTGGCTTACCGTCGTTGTCAATGACGGTAATGGCGCGAATATCGTGATCATCCATAATGCCGAACGCCTCGCTTAACGGCATGGAAGGCCGCGCGGTAATGGTTGGCTGTTGGTCGGTCACATCGCCCGCGGAGACCAGTAGCAAACGCTTTAACGTTCTGTCCTGACCGACAAACGACCCGACAAACTCGTTAGCCGGTTTGGCCAGCAGTTCATCAGGACTGGCGCACTGTACAATTCGCCCCTGACGGAACACGGCGATACGGTCGCCGAGTTTTAGCGCTTCGTCGATATCATGGCTGACCAGCATCACAGTCTTTTTTAGCTTACGCTGCATATCCAGAAACTGGTTCTGGATCACTTCGCGGTTAATGGGGTCCACCGCGCCGAAGGGCTCATCCATCAGCAGTACCGGCGGATCGGCGGCCAGAGCGCGGATCACGCCAATGCGCTGCTGCTGTCCCCCGGACATCTCCTTTGGATAGCGATGCAGAAATTTTCTGGCATCCAGCGCCACCATGTCCATCAACTCTTCGGCGCGTTGCTTGCAGCGCGCTTTGTCCCAACCCAACATGCGCGGCACAACGGTAATATTTTCTTCAATCGTCATATTAGGAAACAGGCCGATCTGCTGGATAACATACCCAATATTGCGGCGTAGCGTTACCGTATCCATATCGTTGGTATTCTCGCCGTTGATAAGAATATTACCGCTGCTGGGCGCGATCAGCCGGTTGATCATCTTTAACGTGGTGGTTTTGCCGCAGCCGGAGGGGCCAAGTAGTACGCACATTTCGCCTTCCGGCACGTTCAGGTTGACGTTGTCGACGGCTTTTAGCGGCTGACCCTTTTTCTGTACAAATTGTTTGGTGAGATTTTCCAGTTTTATCATTATCGTATCCCCTTAGGTGTCAGTACGACTTGCAGACGATGCAACAGCCAGTCAAGCACAATCGCCAGTAGACAGATCATCAGCGCGCCGGCAATTAACATGCGAATATCGCTGCCGCTAATGCCGTTTAACAGTAACAGCCCCAGACCGCCAGCGCCGATAACCGCGGCAATCGCCATCACGCCGATATTCATCACTACCGCGGTGCGGATACCCCCGAAAATAACCGGTAGGGCCATTGGGATTTCGACCCAGCGCAGCCGTTGCCAGAAAGTCATACCGATGCCGCGTCCCGCAGACCGGGCGGCAAACTATCAAGCGCAGTATGGGTATTACGGACAATCGGCAGTAAAGAGTAGAGAAAAACGGCCGTCACGGCGGGCAGAACACCAATACCATGTCCGATCAGCGAAAAGAGCGGGATCATTAATCCAAACAGCGCGATAGACGGAATGGTAAGAAGTAGCGTGGCGGCGCCCAATACCGGCGTTGCCAGCCATTTGTGGCGTACAATCAAAACGCCTAACGGTACGCCGATGATAATCGCCAGACCGACGGCCAGCGCGACCAGCCAGAGATGCTGAAAGGTAAGGCTGGCGAGATAGCCTGCATTATCCAGCATATAATGTATCGTATCCATAGGCGCTCCTTACAGCAGACCTTTGTCCTGTAAAAATTGATGGGTTACCTGTTGCGGCGTGCGATGCTCGATATCGACCTGGGCGTTTAGGGTCGATATCACATCGTTATTGAGCAGGCCGGAAAGGGTGTTTAAGGCGTCATCAAGGCCAGGATTGGCTTCCAGCACTTCTTTACGCACCACCGGCGTGACAGCGTAACTTGGAAAGAAGCCTTTATCATCTTCCAACACTTTCAGATCAAACCCTTTCACCCGTCCGTCGGCGTTATAGACCAGCCCTGGGTCCATCTGTCGTATTTGCGGGCGATCGAGCTGCATCTGGTAGGCTTGCTGAAGGGGCTTCATCCCGTCGCTGCGCCCGGCAAATTCCAGATCGAGGCCGAGCATCCAGTTGTGGTCAGGATCGTTCTGCCGGACCTGTTCGATTTTTGCCACCATTTGCGAGATGGTGGTGATATTTTCCGACTCGGCGCGTTTGCGCTGCATCGCGAACGCGTAAGTATTGTTCATGTCAGCCGGTTTGAGCCATACCAGGCCCAGCTTCGCATCCAGGCGTTTTACCGTGTCGTAGGTTTCCTGTGGACTCATGCGCTTATCGATACGGTTGAAAATAATCAGCGATGTACCGGTGTATTCCCAAGTAATATCAATTTGTTTATTCACCATCGCATTACGTGAAATCACCGCGGCGATATTGGTTTGCGGCTGAACCTGAAAGCCTTTCTTCTGCAAATACTGAACGGTCATAGCGGAAAGAATATGCTGCTCGGTAAAGCTTTTGGTGGCGAGAACCAGCGGCGCGGCCTGCGTCTGGCTACTGAACAACAGCGTTGCGGCAAGCCATCCCAACAGGTGTTTTTTGAATCTCATTTAACGCTCCTTATTGTTATTTATGCGTTCAGACGGTATGAGGGCTAAGGCGTCGCCCAAACCAGGCAAGCAGAGTGTCAAGAATCAGCGCGAATAACGCCGTGGCCGTTGCGCCGAGGATCAACGTCGGAAAATCGTTGAGATAAATTCCCGGGAAAATCAGCTCGCCGTAGCTGCTGGCGCCAATCAGAAAGGCCAGCGGCGCGGTGCCGGCATTGATGGCGGTCGCGATGCGAATACCGGACAGCATCACTGGCCACGCATTAGGTAGCTCTACCTGACGAAGCCGCTGCCATTTTGTCATCCCAATCCCGTTCGCCGCTTCAATCAGTGAGGCGGGAACGGAACAGAGGCCCGCATAGGTATTGCGGACGATAGGCAGAAGAGAAGCCAGAAATAGCGCGACAATGGCGGGCGTATCGCCGATCCCGATAATCACCATCGCTAAGGCCAGGACGGCCAGTGGCGGCAAGGTATTACCAACATTAAAGAGTTGCATGACATATTCAGCAAATCCTTTTGCCGCAGGACGGCTGAGTAAAATCCCGCTCGGGATACCGACCAGTAAAGCAAAAAACATGGACGTAAAGACCAGCATCAAATGCCGTTGTCCGAGATACAGCAGATCGACCTGACGCGCTTTCAGCGTCTCCAGACCGATTCCCCAGATAAACAGCGCCAGTAACAGCAAAATGACGATAGTGAACCCAAGTACGCGTTTTAGGGTGAGGGTGTGCATTGCGGTGTGTCTCCCTGTTTGCATGTGTTATGGCGACGTTAAGAGTCGCGTGTTGTTATGCCATGTTCCGGCAGGGTACTTTGAGCTATAGCAACAGGTTGGGAAGGATTCCAGCGGAGCGTGATGTTTAACACTGTTAAACATCTATTAACAATTATGTTTTGCCCTTATGCGGCTTAGCGTGAACATTCACGATAAAGAATTATCTTAAAAATAGAAGCGTAGTGTGACGTTGTCACTTTTTGTAGATAAAAATAGGCCGCAATGGGAGAAAAGGCAGGTAAAATCCTGCCTTTTGTGGGGATTAACGGAATAACGGTTTTACAGCGACGGGAATAATAAGTTGAGCTTGCCATTGCGCCAGCGTCAGACGCGCCAGTTGCCCCAACGCCTGATAAAACGGATGCCCGGCATGATCGATAAATACGTCCAGAAAGCGGGACGACCACGGAAACAGATGCCAGGCCAGGAGTTGTTCGCATTCATGATGACGATCATTCTCGGCAAGCCAGGCCGCCAGCAGCAACAGCGACCCAAAATGATCTTCTGGCTCGTTTTGTTGCATTTCAAACTGAATTCCGTTTTCGCGCATCCACTGACGTAGCGCCAGCGTAGAATCGCCAAATAATACGCTCTCACGATCCAGCCAGACGGAACCCCACGGCGGAGACGGCAGAGCGTAAGGGCCGATAAACAGACGCTGCCAGGCCTGTGGCAACGACTCTTCGCTGTGGGTCTTAAACATAGCCGCCACAGGCGCAAGCGCCTCGGCATCAAGCGGCCACTGCGCCTGCCAGTCGTCGGTTAATAGCGCCTGAACCAGAGGAGCGGTTTCGTGGCTTTCCGGCGAATAATAAAACAACGCGCCAAGAACACGCGCCGTTACTGCAAAATCATCACGTTGTAAAAAAGTGGTCATTCAAACAATCCCGAAAGGTGCGGGTCGCCCTGCACGCATAAATTAACCTGCGACGGCCATACCTACGGTCATATGCAGGCCATAAAAAAGTCCGCGGCCAATAATTTCGCCTGCCAGCACCAGCACGACACTGAGCAGCAAACCAACGGTATGCGGTTCGCGGCGACGGATTAGCGGACATAGCCAGCAGCCTAATCCGGCAGCAAGCAAGACAATGCGCCAGACCTGTAGCATACCGTAATCCGGCGCGAGATGGCTGGCCTGTTGCACGGAACTGTGAATGGTTGAGAGAGACAGTCCCTGTAGTACGATGACCGCCACGCACACCACCAATGCCAGGCCGCTAATACTGGCAAACGTCACGCTGCAAAATGGGACGCGCGCGATGCGTAGCAGTAGCGCCGCAAACACCGGGCCGCACAGGAATGCCGTGAGGAAAAAGGCCAGCGTGGTGTAGCCATTATACCAGGTTGGCACGGTATAAACGAGCGTCATTGCCCAGATGAATGCAATGCCGAGCGCCATACTGACCAGCAGCCACACTTTACCCAGCGCCGGGGGCATTTTACCGAGTACCGCCACCAGCCACCAGATGCCGCCTACGGCAAAGAACACCGATCCTGCGGCGATTTCATTACTCAGTGCGGAAGCGCCTACGCGGTTAAGCGAGTTAAACGCGCGCATCGGCGAGCCGAGATGCATAATCGACGCGAGGAATCCCAGTCCCATCACCAGCCACAGAAAAAACATGCTGCGCACGATGCGCTGACGGGCGATGGTATCGTCTTTTGCCGTCAGCCAGCCCAGTCCGCTAACGATTAACGCGCCGACCACGCACTGACCAAAGACCGTGAAGATCATCAACGGCCATTCATGCCATCCACTTCCCATCTTATACCTCCTTCGGATTGGCCAGATAACCGGTAGTGTCCCCGGTCGGGCGGCTGTTGGCGTTGGGTTTAATCACAATATTCGGCTTCGTGAAATGCGCGCGCGGCAGCGGCGCGACGGCAGCCAGCTCACCGTGTTTTTTACGCAGCTCGTCTATCGGGCCGAAATCCAGCGCCCGCAGCGGGCAGGATTCCACGCAGATAGGCTTTTTGCCGTCGGCGACGCGATCATAACAGCCATCGCACTTGGTCATATGACCTTTGGCGGCGTTGTACTGCGGCGCGCCGTACGGGCAGGCCATGTGGCAGTAGCGGCAGCCGATACAGACCTCTTCGTTCACCACCACAAAACCGTCATCGCGCTTGTGCATCGCGCCGCTCGGGCAGACTTTGGTACAGGCCGGGTCTTCGCAGTGGTTACAGGAGATGGAGAGATAGTAGGCAAAGACGTTCTGGTGCCAGACGCCGTTATCTTCCTGCCAGTCGCCGCCTGCATACTCATAAATGCGGCGGAAGCTGACATCCGGGGTCAAATCTTTGTAGTCCTTGCAGGCCAGTTCGCAGGTTTTGCAACCGGTGCAACGGCTGGAATCAATAAAAAATCCATACTGGGTTGTTATCGGTTACTCCTTACGCCTTTTCAACCTGAACAAGATTACTGTGTGACGGATTACCTTTCGCCAGTGGGGAAGGCCGGTGCGACGTCAGAATGTTAATGGAGCCGCCGCGATCGACTTTGTCGCCAAACATGTCGGCATTTAACCAGGCGCCCTGGCCGATAGCGGTGACGCCAGGCAATATGCGCGGCGTGACTTTTGCCGGAATGAGCATCTCTCCGTTCTGGTTAAAGACCCGCACGGTGTCGCCGTGCTGAATGCCGCGCGCTTGCGCATCAATCGGGTTGATCCAGATCTCCTGCGGACATGCCTGTTGCAGGACGTCGATATTGCCGTAGCTGGAGTGGGTACGCGCTTTATAGTGGAAGCCGGTTAGCTGTAGCGGGTAGCGCTGACGAAGCGGATCGTCCCAACCGTCAAAGCCTGGCGTATAGGCGGGTAAAGGATGGATAATCTCATCTTTCTTCAGCTCCCACGTGTTGGCGAGGGTTGCCAGACGCTCGGAATAGATTTCGATTTTACCGGACGGCGTTTTCAGTGGGTTGGCGGCAGGGTCTTCGCGGAAGGCGCGGAAAGCGACGTAGTGCTCCTCCGGGCATTTTTTCTTGAAAATTCCTGTCTGTTTCATCTCTTCGTAATCCGGCATTTCCGGGTTACGTGCTTTGGTTTTTGCGTGCAGGTATTTGACCCACTCATGCTGCGTGCGGCCTTCTGTGAAGGTCTGGTATACGTCCGGACCAAGCCGTTTAGCCACTTCACTGAGCGTCCAGTAAATGGGCTTTCTTTCAAATTTCGGCGAGGTGGCGGGCTGACCAAGAATGACATAGCCCATATTGCCTGCGGATTCGTGGGAAATCAGATCTTCCTGCTCGGTCGGCATTAAATCAGGCAGCAGAATGTCGCAATATTTTGCCGACGCGGTCATAAAGTGCTCGATACCGGCGATCATTTCACATTTACTGTCGTCCTGAAGCACCTCGTGGGTGTGGGCGATATCGCCATGCTGATTGATCAGCGTATTACTGGCGTAGCACCACAAAAATTTGATCGGCACGTCGAGCTTGTCTTTTCCCCGCACGCCGTCGCGTGTGGCGGTCATTTCCGCGCCATGATCGATAGCGTCGGTCCAGGTAAAGACCGAAATCTGGGTTTTTACCGGGTTCTCCAGCATAGAAAACCATTCGACGCCCAGATCCCAGGTGCCTTCGCGCACGCCGGAATTACCGCCATTTATGCCGACGTTACCGGTGAGTACAGACAGCATGGCGATTGCGCGTGCGGTCTGCTCCCCGTTAGAGTGGCGTTGCGGTCCCCAGCCCTGGCAAATGTAAGCCGGTTTCGCCGAGCCGATTTCCCGCGCCAGTTGAATGATTTTTTCCGCCGGAATACTGGTAATCTGCGCGGCCCATTGCGGCGTTTTAGCAATACCGTCGTCGCCCTGACCCAAAATATAGGCTTTATAGTGCGCGTTACGCGGGGCCGAGGCGGGCAGAGTGGTTTCGTCGTAGCCGATGCAGTATTTATCCAGAAACGGTTTATCAATAAGATCTTCGGTAATCAGCACCCAGGCGATTGCCGCCGCCAGCGCGCCATCGGTACCCGGGCGAATCGGCAGCCACTCGTCTTCGCGGCCGGCAGCAGTGTCGTTATAACGCGGGTCAATGACGATCATCCGGGCGTTGGAGCGTTCGCGCGCCTGTTCGACATAGTATGTCACGCCGCCGCCGCTCATACGTGTTTCCGCGGGGTTATTGCCAAACATCACCACCAGTTTTGTATTGGCGATATCATCCGGACTATTGCCGTCGTTGCCGCCGAACATATATCTCATGGCCGCGCTGATTTGGGCGGTGCTGTAGCTACCGTAACGGCTGAGATAGCCGCCGCAGGCGTTCATCAGGCGATACGGTACGTTAGAATTGGTAATATTGCCGCCGTCCACGCCGGTACCGTAAAGGACATGTACCGCTTCGTTGCCGTAATCCTTGAGGATACGTTTCAGGTTATCGCCGATGGTATCCAACGCTTCATCCCAACTGATACGTTCGAATTTGCCTTCTCCTCGTTTACCAACGCGTTTCATCGGATATTTCAGGCGATCGGGATGATTCATCCGGCGACGAATAGAACGACCGCGCAGGCAGGCGCGTACCTGATGGTTGCCATATTCATCGTTGCCCGTGGTATCTGATTCAACCCAATATACGGTGTCATCTTTTACGTGCAGGCGCAGCAGGCAGCGGCTGCCGCAGTTAACGGTACATGAACTCCAGACCGCTTTTTCTGCCACATTGCCGGATGCGAGGTCTGCTGCGGCGTGGGCGATGCGGGAGAACGGAAGGGTGAAAGCGCTACTGGCAAGCGCAAGGCTACCGATAGCAGAGGTTTTCACCAGGCTTCGTCGGCTGATACTGGCCGCCATTAATGCCTCAGGGTTGGTGATTTTCATAACAGCTCACTATGCTCATCCAAAAAAGAGTTTTAAATGTCGTTGTGTTCGCAAAACGGGGAGCTCCGGGCGCGTAAAAACGTCCCGGAGCAGGCGGCTTAGATTTTTTCGATTTCCACCAGATTTGTATGTTGAGGATTCCCTTTTGCCAGGGGGGAAGGACGCAGCGTCGTGAGCGTATTGATGCAGGCGCCGTGGTCAATTTTATCGCCAGCCATATCCGCATTATGCCATGCGCCCTGACCCATCGCGCTGACGCCCGGCAGAATACGCGGCGTGACTTTGGCGGGTAGACGCACCTCTCCACGATCGTTAAAGACGCGAACCTTATCGCCATTCGCGATACCGCGTTTTTGCGCATCGAGCGGATTTATCCACACCTCCTGGCGACAGGCGGCCTGCAGAACATCAATATTGCCGTAGCTTGAATGGGTACGGGATTTATAGTGAAAGCCAAACAGCTGTAGCGGGAAGGTGCTCCGCTTCGGATCGTCCCATCCTTCAAAAGTAGGGGTATAAATCGGCAGTGGGCTTATCACGTCGCCTTCCGCCAGCTCCTAGGTACTGGCGATGTGAGCGAGTTTGCTTGAGTAGATTTCGATTTTACCGGACGGCGTTTTTAACGGATTGGCCTGCGGATCTTCACGAAATTTTTTATAGGCGACAAAGTGGCCGTTGGGATCTTTGCGTTTATAGATGCCCATTTTTTTCAGATCGTCATACGCGGGCAATGCCGGATCTCTTGCCTGCATTTTGGCGTACAGATATTGCAGCCATTGCGCCTGTGTACGGCCTTCGGTAAACCGCTGATACACATCGTCGCCGAGGCGTCTGGCGATTTCGCTGAGTACCCAGTAGATGGGCTTGCGCTCGAACTTAGGCGTCGTCGCCGGTTGGATAAAAATCAGATATCCCATATTGCCGGCGTAATCATTGGGGATGATATCCTCCTGTTCGACGGTCATGAGATCCGGCAGTAAAATATCAGCGTACTTCGCGGAAGAGGTCATAAAGTTGTCGATGACCACAATCATTTCGCATTTCGCTTCATCCTGAAGAATTTCATGGGTTTTATTAATATCCGAATGCTGATTAATCAGGGTGTTGCCAGCGTAGTTCCATAGAAATTTGATCGGGACATCCAGCTTATCTTTGCCGCGTACGCCGTCGCGCAGGGCGGTCATTTCCGGGCCGCGCGCAATGGCGTCCGTCCAGCTAAAGCAGGAGATGGCGGTTTTAACGGGATTCTCCAGGACCGGCAGACGTTCAATGGTAATGGTGTAAGTGGATTCGCGTGCGCCGCTATTACCGCCATGAATGCCGACGTTGCCGGTCAGAATCGGTAACATGGCGATGGCGCGAGCGGTTTGTTCGCCGTTCGCCTGACGCTGCGGGCCCCAACCCTGACAGATGTAGGCCGGCTTGACGCTGCCTATCTCGCGCGCCAGTTTGATAATCCGATCGGCGGGGATGCTGGTAATATGCGATGCCCACTGCGGCGTTTTGGCGATACCGTCCTCGCCCTGGCCCAAAATATAAGCCTTATAATGGCCATTGGGGGGCGCGTCAGCCGGAAGGGTCTTTTCATCGTAGCCGATGCAATAGTTATCGAGAAAAGGCTGGTCAACGAGATTTTCGTTAATCAATACCCAGGCAATTCCCGCCACCAGCGCGGCATCGGTGCCGGGGCGAATCGGTATCCACTCGTCTTCACGTCCGGCAGCGGTATCGGTATAGCGCGGATCTATTACGATCATGCGCGCATTTGAGCGTTCACGCGCTTGCTCCAGAAACCAGGTAATGCCGCCGCCGCTCATGCGTGTTTCAGCCGGATTATTGCCGAACATGACCACCAGTTTACTGTTTTCGATATCAGATGTGCTGTTGCCGTCGTTGGAACCATAGGTGTAGGGCATGGCGCAAGAAATTTGCGCGGTACTGTATGAGCCGTATTGATTCAACGAACCGCCGTAGCAGTTCATCAAACGCTTCACCGGCGAGGCGGCAGGCGACGAGCGGGTTATGTTGCCGCCTACGATGCCGGATGAGTAGTGGATATAAACGGCTTCATTGCCGTAGGTCTCTACGGTCTTTTTCAGGCTGGCGCTAATGGTGTCCAGTGCTTCCTGCCAGCTAATGCGTTCAAATTTGCCTTCGCCGCGGCGGCCAACGCGTTTCATGGGATAGTTAAGGCGATCCGGATGGTTAATACGCCGACGGATTGAACGGCCCCGCAGGCAGGCGCGAACCTGATGATTGCCGTAGACATCGTCGCCAGTGTTATCAGTTTCAACCCACCAGACTTCATTATCTTTTACATGCAGACGCAGGGCGCAGCGACTGCCGCAGTTGACCGAACAGGCGCCCCAGACGATTTTATCTTCTTCGTTGCGCATAGCCTGCTGCACCGCCGCGGCCGCGGTACGCATCCCAAACGGTAAAGATACGCCTCCGGCAGCCAGCGCCAGTGAGCCAAGCGCCGCTGATTTCACTAACGTCCTGCGGCTAACGCCTGTTTGTTGCTTTTCTCCGGGCATCACTCACTCCATTGTCGTTATTATTTCGCTATATATTGATAACTATAACGAAATTATTAACATGCTAATGATGTAATGAGTTTACCCCTTTGGGAGTAAGGATTATTAATCCATGTCAAAGAGCGTTACCCTCCGGACCCGGAGGGCAGGAGGAGGTTATTGCGGTTCGGCGGATGAACCGTCCTGAGCGGGAGAGGTATTGGCTGGCGCATTGCCGCTGCTGGTGCGGGTATAAAGAATTTTATGCGTGTCGTTCGCGCAATGGCCCACCACCTGTGAGTCCGGCTGATCGGCCTGGTCGTTAGGAACGATAGTGAGCGTAAAATTATCCGCCGGCACGCCGTTATTGATGATACGTTGTTCAATATCGCTTTTTACTCTCTCGCACGATCCCGGTGCCGCCATCACCAGCGAGGGGGCGCTAACTAACGCCAGAGCGGCTATTGCAGTTGCGATTTTCATCATGAACTCCTGTGATTAATGACGATGTTCTAAGCTTAGCATTTTTCGTGTAAATAACTGTATTTGCTAATATGATGATAAATATCTTTTCATCCTGGTGACACGTGTGAAGAAACCTCTTTTACTGACGTTATTGTGCATGATACTGGCAGGTTGTGATAACCCGAAATCCCTTGAGTCTTTTACGCCGGAAATGGCCAGTTTTTCGAACGAATTTGATTTTGATCCATTACGTGGTCCGGTAAAGGATTTCAGCCAGACATTGATGAGTGAGAATGGCGAAGTGGCGAAGCAGGTCACCGGTACGCTTTCACAAGAAGGCTGTTTTGATACGCTTGAGTTACACGATCTGGAGAATAATACGGAGCTGGCGCTCGTGCTGGATGCCAATTATTACCGGGATGCTCAGACGCTGGAAAAAAAGGTGCAGTTACAGGGGAAGTGCCAGCTGGCGGCGTTGCCTTCGGCGGGCGTGACCTGGGAAACGGACGACAACGGTTTTGTGGTATCGGCGACGGGCAAAGAGATGAAAGTCGAGTATCGCTATGATAGCGAAGGCTATCCGCTAGGTAAGACAACCATAAACTCGCAGAATACGCTCTCTGTGACGGCAAAACCCTCCGCAGACCCGCGTAAAAAGCTGGATTACACGGCAGTCAGCCGGGTGGATGATCGACAGGTCGGCAACGTCACACAGAGCTGCGAATATGATGCGTACGCGAACCCTGTTGACTGCCGGCTTGTTATCGTCGATGAGAGCGTTAAGCCGGCAGTGTCCCACCATTACACCATTAAAAATCGTATCGATTACTACTAAACCGGGCGCGGTGCGACTCTCCGTGACTGCCGCGCCACGTTTACTGCGCGGTGGGTTTCAGGAGCGTAGAACCGGACGTTTTATGTTCATCCAGATACTGCTGCTGGAAGATACACATGCGGATGGTGTTACGGTATTCGCCGTTAATGAAGAACTCATGAATCAGCTCGCCTTCTACTCTAAACCCGAGTTTACGGTAGATGTGAATCGCTTTTTCATTCTCTTTATCGACGATCAAATACAATTTATAGAGATTGAGTACGGTAAATCCGTAATCCATCGCCAGTTTGGCCGCGCGTGACGCCAGGCCTTTTCCCTGGTACTCCGGCGAGATAATAATCTGAAATTCCGCCCGCCGATGCACATGGTTAATTTCCACCAGTTCTACCAGCCCGGCGTTTTCACCATCGCATTCGACGACAAAGCGCCGTTCGCTTTGGTCGTGGATGTGTTTGTCGTAGAGATCCGACAGTTCGACAAAAGCCTCATACGGCTCTTCAAACCAGTAACGCATAACGCTGGCATTATTATCAAGCTGGTGGACAAATCGTAAATCTTCACGCTCAAGCGGGCGCAGTCTGACCTTGTAGTCACTTGTCATACTGTATCCTTACACTTCCTTTTAGTTATCCTGCATTAGGGCGTAATAACGCGACCTGTACGACGATCCAGACACCGCAGCGTATTGGGCTCCCAATAGGCGTTGATGTTGGCGCTTTGCTCGCATTTATCGCGGTTATCAAAGGCGGCATCGGCTTTGTCCCACTCTTTTTCTGCGCGGGTATTCACTTTCTGGCGCAGACTGCGAGTGTCGTTCCATTGTTCCTTTTCCATCGCCGCTTCCTGACGACTTTGTGCGCTATCTCCCGATTCAATCACCAGTTTACTGGTTTCAGCGAATGCGGAAGTAGTATATACAACGGCCGCCAACGTAAGCATTGCCGTCAGGCACAGGCGTTTGCTCAGCGTATTGTTCATCACAACATCCTTTCATTAGAGGGGAAAAGCGGTAAACCACCTGTAAATTCTACACCAATCCTTATGCCTGGCATATACACAAGAATGGCCGGATAACCGTAACGATATTCTGTTGTATTATCACTTATCATTTCGTAACCAAATGAATCTCATGCTAAAGACGACTCTGCTTTTCTTTGTCACCGCCCTCTGTGAAATCATTGGATGTTTTCTTCCCTGGCTATGGCTTAAGCGCGGCGCCAGCGTGTGGTGGCTTCTGCCCGCCGCCGCGTCACTCGCGTTATTCGTCTGGCTTTTGACCTTGCATCCGGCGGCGAGTGGGCGGGTTTATGCGGCTTACGGTGGGGTATATGTCTGTACTGCGCTCCTGTGGTTACGTGTTGTCGATGGCGTCCGGCTCACGGTTTATGACTGGTGCGGCGCGCTGATCGCGCTGTGTGGAATGCTGATTATCGTCGTCGGATGGGGACGTACGTAACATTGCCGCGCGACCAGAACATTTTGTGATCTGGCAGCGCTTTTTACATAAATATACTTGTATGGTAGTAGCTCGGTTGGGTAAATTTCCTGCATCCCATAATGCGATGTAAGGAATAAAAATGAAGATTGTAGGGGCTGAAGTTTTTGTTACGTGTCCAGGGCGTAACTTCGTCACCTTAAAGATAACCACGGAAGACGGGATCACCGGTCTGGGGGATGCCACCCTGAACGGGAGCTCCCGGTGGCCTCGTACCTTACCGATCACCTGTGCCCACAGCTCATCGGGCGGGATGCTCGCCGCATCGAAGATATTTGGCAGTTCTTCTACAAAGGCGCGTACTGGCGCCGTGGCCCTGTCACCATGTCCGCCATTTCCGCGGTTGATATGGCGCTATGGGATATTAAAGCCAAAGCCGCCAATATGCCGTTGTATCAGTTACTCGGCGGCGCTTCGCGTGAAGGCGTCATGGTGTATTGCCATACCACAGGCCACACCATCGACGATGTGCTGGAAGACTACGCGCGTCATAAAGAGCAAGGGTTCAAAGCAATCCGCGTGCAGTGCGGCGTTCCGGGGATGAAAACCACCTACGGCATGGCGAAAGGCAAGGGGCTGGCCTATGAGCCCGCGACAAAAGGCCAGTGGCCGGAAGAACAATTGTGGTCAACGGAAAAGTATCTCGATTTTACGCCAAAGCTGTTTGACGCCGTGCGTAATACGTTCGGGTTTAATGAACATCTTCTGCACGATATGCATCACCGACTGACGCCTATTGAGGCTGCCCGCTTTGGCAAAAGTATTGAAGACTATCGTTTGTTCTGGATGGAAGACCCGACGCCGGCTGAAAATCAGGCGTGCTTCCGCCTCATCCGCCAGCATACGGTCACGCCGATTGCCGTAGGCGAAGTCTTTAACAGTATCTGGGATTGCAAACAGCTCATTGAAGAGCAATTGATTGACTATATCCGCACCACGCTTACCCATGCCGGTGGTATTACCGGGATGCGCCGCATTGCTGATTTTGCCTCGCTCTACCAGGTGCGTACCGGTTCGCATGGGCCGTCCGATCTGTCGCCGGTTTGTATGGCCGCTGCATTACATTTCGACCTGTGGGTGCCTAACTTTGGTGTGCAGGAGTTTATGGGCTACTCCGAACAGATGCTGGAGGTTTTCCCGCATAACTGGACGTTCGAGGGCGGCTATATGCATCCGGGCGACAAGCCAGGACTGGGCATTGAGTTCGATGAAAAACTGGCGGCGAAATATCCGTACGATCCAGCCTATTTGCCGGTGGCCCGCCTGGAAGACGGCACACTGTGGAACTGGTAAGGAGCGAAAAATGAAAAGCATCGTAATCGAAAAACCGAATACATTAACTATCGAAACGCGCACGCTTCCGCAGCCTGCGCCGGGCGAAGTTCGCATTAAAGTGAAACTGGCGGGTATCTGCGGTTCCGACAGTCATATTTATCGGGGACATAATCCCTTTGCAAAATATCCCCGTGTCATAGGCCATGAATTTTTCGGTGTCATCGACGCGGTAGGCGACAACGTCAATCACGACCGGATAGGAGAACGGGTATCCGTCGATCCGGTGATCAGTTGCGGGCATTGTTACCCTTGTTCAGTCGGTAAACCCAATGTGTGTACCTCGCTGGTGGTGCTGGGCGTGCATCGTGACGGCGGTTTCAGCGAGTATGCGGTGGCGCCGGCCCGTAATGCTCATCGCATACCGGACAACATCGCAGATCATCATGCCGTCATGGTTGAGCCGTTTACCATTGCGGCAAATGTGACGGGACAAGTGAATCCGACCGAGCAGGACGTGGCGCTTATCTATGGCGCAGGCCCGATGGGACTGACGACCGTACAGGCGCTGAAGGGGGTTTATCAGGTTAAAACGGTCATAGTCGTTGATCGCATTGAAGAGCGTTTAGCGATGGCGAAGCAGAGCGGCGCTGACTGGACCCTCAATAATGGTCAACATTCACTGGCGGAATTTCTACAGCAGAAGGCGCTAAAGCCGACCTTGATTGTCGATGCCGCCTGTCACCCCGCTATCCTGCAAGAGGCGATTACACTTGCATCGTCTGCGGCACGCATTGTCCTGATGGGATTTTCCAGCGACCCGTGTGAGATTGTACAGCAGGGTATTACCGGAAAAGAGCTGGCTATTTATTCATCGCGTCTTAATGCCAATAAATTCCCGGTCGTGATTGACTGGCTGAATAAAGGGCTTATTGATCCGGATAAGCTGATAACGCATACATTTGATTATCAACATGTCACCGACGCGATTGAGCTTTTCGAGAAAGACCAGCGTCAATGCTGCAAAGTCTTACTCACGTTTGCGAAATAATATAAATAATTGCGAGTAAGTGGTACGCATCTTACCTCTTAGAGATTGCCTATATGACACAAATAAAGCATGAACGATCGACTCAGGATTTAGTGCGCGCTGCCGTATCTGGCTGGTTAGGCACCGCGCTTGAATTTATGGATTTTCAGTTATATTCACTAGGCGCGGCTCTGGTCTTCCATGAGATATTTTTCCCGGAACAGTCTGCCGCGATGGCGCTTATTCTGGCAATGGGCACCTATGGTGCAGGTTATATAGCCAGAATTATCGGCGCCTTTGTTTTTGGTAAAATGGGCAACCGCATCGGACGAAAAAAAGTATTGTTTATTACTATCACCATGATGGGGATCTGCACCACGCTGATTGGCGTACTGCCGACGTATGCGCAAATCGGCATTTTTGCGCCAGTATTACTGGTGACATTGCGAATTATACAGGGGCTGGGCGCCGGGGCGGAAATTTCCGGCGCGGGTACTATGCTGGCCGAGTATGCGCCGAAAGGAAAGCGTGGTATCATTTCCTCGCTGGTCGCGATGGGCACCAACTGCGGTACGTTGAGCGCGACGGCGATCTGGGCGGTGATGTTCTTTGCGCTTGAACGCGAACAACTGATCGCCTGGGGATGGCGTATTCCTTTCCTGGCGAGCGTCGTTGTTATGATATTCGCGATCTGGCTGCGAATGAATCTGAAAGAAAGTCCGGTATTCGAAAAAGTAAGCGAAGGCGAAAAATCGCCAGCGTTAACGCCTGCGTCAGAAAATACATTGGGCGCGATGTTTACCAGCAAATCTTTCTGGCTGGCTACCGGTTTACGTTTTGGGCAGGCGGGCAATTCCGGGCTTATTCAAACCTTCCTTGCCGGATATTTAGTTCAGACGTTATTATTTAACAAATCTATCCCAACCGATGCGTTAATGATAAGTTCCGTAATTGGTTTTATCACTATCCCACTCTTGGGGTGGTTGTCCGATAAATACGGTCGTCGGCTGCCGTATATAATATTGAATATCTCCGCGATTATTCTCGCCTGGCCGATGCTGTCTATTGTGGTAGATAAAACGTATAGCCCTGGCGTAATTATGGCTGCGCTCATTGTTATTCATAACTTTGCCGTGCTGGGATTATTTGCGCTGGAAAACATCACCATGGCGGAAATTTTCGGATCGCGTAATCGCTTCACCCGGATGGCGATTTCAAAAGAGGCAGGGGGGCTGGTGGCGGTCGGTTTTGGCCCCGTCCTCGCAGGGATCTTTTGTAACATGACCGATTCCTGGCTGCCCATCTTAATTATGCTGGTGCTCTACTCGTGTATTGGTCTGATTTCTGCGCTGTTGATGCCGGAGGTCAGAGATCGCGATCTGAGTTTGCCTGAGGATGCGGCGGAAGCGACAGCGGCAGAGAAGTTACGCCACTCCGCAACCCAGACGAGTTAAATCGTGTCGGCGGTATGGCCGGAACGCTAATGCGGTTTCGGCCATGCTGCCCGGTCACTTTTGTTTAATTAGCGTAAATCCAAATGTACCAGGGCAGGCGTTACTCTGCGACTGTTCCGCTTTCAGAATATAGAGGTTATAAAATGCAAAACAGGCTTTTATCGGCAAAGGCGACGCTTCCTGATTACGATCGCGCGGCGCTGGTGGCGCGGATGGTCCATCTCGGTTTTGGCGCGTTTCATCGCGCGCATCAGGGGGTTTATACAGATATTCTGGCTGCGGAGCAGCATAGCGACTGGGGCTATTATGAGGTTAATCTTATTGGCGGCGAACAGCAGATTGCCGATCTAAAGCAGCAGGATAACCTCTATACCGTGGCGGAGATGTCGGCGGAAGCTTGGACGGCGCGTGTGGTGGGCGTCGTCAAAGCGGCGTTGCATGTTCAGGTTGATGGTCTGGAACGTGTGCTGGCGGCGATGTGCGAACCGCAAATAGCGATTGTGTCTCTGACCATTACCGAGAAAGGGTATTGTCATTCGCCAGCCACGGGCCAACTTCTGCTGGAACATCCCATGATTGCCGCCGACCTGCAAAATCCGCATCAACCGCTAACGGCACCGGGTATTATTGTCGAAGCGTTAGCGCGTCGTAAAGCCGCAGGCTTACCGGCATTTACCGTGATGTCCTGCGACAACATGCCGGAAAATGGGCATGTGACGCGTCAGGTTGTGACGGCTTACGCCCGGGAGGTGGATGCGGATCTGGCGATATGGATCGAGCAAAACGTGACATTTCCGTCAACGATGGTTGATCGGATTGTCCCTGCGGTCACGCCGGAGACGCTGGATAAAATCGAACAACTGACCGGCGTGCGCAATCCGGCGGGCGTCGTCTGCGAACCGTTTCGTCAGTGGGTGATAGAAGATACGTTTGTGGCGGGTCGTCCGCTGTGGGAAAACGCGGGCGCGACGTTGGTCGCCGACGTGGTTCCGTTTGAAGAGATGAAACTGCGAATGCTTAACGGCAGTCATTCATTCCTAGCTTATCTGGGGTATCTTGCCGGCTATCAGCATATTAATGACTGCATGGCTGACGACAACTATCGTCTGACCGCGCAGGCGTTAATGTTACGCGAGCAGGCGCCCACGCTGAAAGTCCAGGGGGTAGATTTACAGCGTTATGCCGATCAGTTGATTGCGCGTTACCGTAATCCGGCGCTGCGTCATCGTACCTGGCAGATTGCGATGGATGGCAGCCAGAAACTTCCGCAGCGTATGCTGGACTCCGTTCGCTGGCATCTTGCTAATCATAGCGATTTTGATTTGCTGGCGCTGGGCGTGGCGGGGTGGATGCGTTACGTTGGCGGCGTGGATGAGCAGGGTAAGGCGATCGACGTCAGCGATCCGCTATTGCCGGTTATTCAGCGCGCCGTGGCAAACAGTGAAGAAGGCGCCAGTCGTGTTAAGGCGCTGCTGGGAATGGCTGAAATTTTCGGCAACGATTTGCCACAGGCGGCGCGGTTTACGCAAAAAGTGCAAGAAGCCTATGACAGTTTACTGACATATGGCGCGAAAGCGAGCGTGGCGAAATATGCCGAGCGCTTGAAATAGCGTAACAGAGACCCGGTAGCATTATGCTACCGGGAAGGCCGGAACGGTTCCTGGCGGCCTGTGGTATCAGTTCATGCCAAGACGAATCAATTCGACCGGCGCGAATTTACCTTCACAACCTTCGACAATCACCGTTTTGCCGCGGCGAATTTGACCTGCATCCAGACCTTCGCTCTCAATGGCTTTGATAATCCCGGTATGGCCCGTGCCGCTTATCATGACCCGGCTACCGGTAGTGATTGCGTTACGGTTACGATCGTATGTCATCATGGTGTTTTCTCCTTTCAAACTTACTGCCAAAGCCCGCAGGTTTCCCCGCATGACGGGCGACATATAAATACGCTTATCGTTGCGAATTTTTTTTGTTTTTGATCAAGCTCACGGCTTTTTAGGCGGGAATGTGCAGGGTGAGAAAGCGGAGAAGGCGTCTCACCCCGACGTTAAAGGGGGTTACTCTTCGCTAAACCAGCCGCTGTTTTCCTGACGGATAAGCTGAACGGATTCGCTAATTTCCTGCAAATGCTGGGTCATTGCGCTCTCAACCGCATTGCCGTCACGATTTTCCAGCGCGGAGAAAATATCATGGTGCTGGCGCAACAACATCTCCGGCGGAGAAACATGATCCAGACTCATATAGCGAACCCGGTCGATTGTCGCTTTGATATTTTCAATGGTATCCCACGCTAACTGGCAATCGGCGATCTGCGCCAGTTTTTGGTGGAAATCGTCATCAAGCTGGAAAAAATCATCAATCTGTTTGCGCTCGATGGCAATATGTTGCAGGTGCAGGTTTTGCGCCAGTTGATAGCACTGGTTGTCGGTGATCATCGCCGCCGCACGGCGGACCACCGCGCATTCGATCGCCTGCCGTACAAAACAGCCATTCTGTACCTGAGAAAGCGAAATCTTATTCACATAACTACCGCGCTGAGGGCGGATCTGAATCAACCCATTTTCCGCCAGCTTTATAAAAGCCTCGCGCACCGGTTGACGCGAAACGTTAAAACGGGTTGAGACCTCTTTTTCTGATAGCGGCGTGCCAGGCGGGATAAGACAATGCACGATATCACGCCGAAGAATACGGTAAATTTGCTGGTTGACAGGCTGTGTAGGGTTAAGCTGCGTTTCGACGGTCATTCATTCTTACTTTTTAGGCGGTTGACCCGGATACTCTACCACTTTTCCGTGGTGGTCTATACCGATCATGTTTCTGGTTGCAGATACGTTTGCCAGGGATTACCCGGCCCGCAGACCGGGTATAACCCCTTAGCTACGGTGGACGCTGAGCCCTGCGAAAGATTGGGTAACAGGCATCATTTCAACGGTATTAATATTCACATGCGCGGGGAGTGTGGCCACCCACCATACCGCTTCGGTAATGTCTTCTGGCGTGAGCGCGGTGGTATTTTCGTAAGTTTTACCCGCTTTCTCATCGTCGCCTTTGAAACGGACGCTGGAAAACTCGGTACCGCCAACCAGACCCGGTTCAATGTCGGTCACGCGAACCGCCGTGCCGTGTAAATCCGTGCGCAAATTCAGGCTAAACTGGCGCACAAAGGCTTTCGTCGCGCCATAGACGTTGCCACCAGCATAAGGCCAACTGCCGGCGGTTGAACCGATGTTAATGATATGACCGCGATTACGTTCGACCATTCTTGGCAGCACGGCGCGGGTCATATAAATTAAGCCTTTATTATTAGTATCGATCATAGTTTCCCAGTCTTCTACGCTGGCTTTATGCGCCGGTTCAAGACCCAGCGCCAGACCGGCGTTATTGACCAGCACATCAATATCGCGCCACTGCGCAGGCAGAGAGGCCATCATCTCTTCGATGGCCGCGCGGTTGCGCACGTCCAGTTGGGCGGTCAATACGTTCTCGCCAAGCTCATCTTTTAACGCTTGCAGGCGTTCATGACGACGTCCCGTGGCAATGACTTTATGTCCATTCTCAACAAAACGGCGTGCAATGCACTCGCCAAACCCTGCGGTTGCTCCAGTTACTAAAACGATCATCACACAGTTCCTCAACGCTTTTTGTGTTGTATTACCATAGCACGCGGCGTTTATGAAAGGGTAATCCTGGTTAACACGGTTGCGGTCAGCATAGGGGGAAGCTTACTCTTATGATCAACCTATTTTCAGGAGTGAAAAATGTCGACGAATCCTTTGTTAGACCAGAGTATGTTGCCTTATCAGGCACCGCGTTTTGATCGGATCAAAGATTGCCATTATCGTCCTGCTTTTGATGAGGGCGTGCGGCAAAAACGCGTGGAAATCGAGGCCATCGTCAATCATCCGGCGGCCCCTGACTTTACGAATACGCTTCTGGCGCTGGAGCAAAGCGGGGCGCTTCTGTCACGCGTCACCAGCGTTTTTTTCGCGATGACGGCTGCGCACACTAACGATGAACTCCAGCGGTTGGATGAGGCCTTTTCTGCCGAGCAGGCGGCGCTCTCCAACGATATTTATCTGAATAGCGCGTTATTCGCTCGCGTGGATGCCGTCTGGCAACAGCGTCACTCACTGGGGCTGGATGATGAGTCGCTACGGTTGGTCGATGTTATCCATCAGCGTTTTGTGTTGGCAGGCGCGCAGCTTGCCGAAGAGGATAAAGCGCGACTGAAAGTATTGAATACTGAATCCGCGACCTTAATGAGTCAGTTTAATCAGCGTCTGCTGGCGGCAAGTAAAGCGGGCGGGCTGGCGGTAGATGACGCGCATTGTCTGGAAGGATTAAGCCCGGAAGAAATGACCGTCGCTGCTGAAGCGGCGCGTGAAAAAGGCCTGGAGGAGCGCTGGTTCATTCCGCTCCTTAATACGACGCAACAGCCTGCGCTTGCTACGCTGCGCGATCGCCAGACTCGCGAAAATTTATTCGCAGCGTCATGGACTCGGGCGGAAAAAGGAGATGCCCACGATACCCGCGCTATCGTTCAGCGTCTGGTAGAGATTCGTCGCTGTCAGGCAAAACTGCTGGGTTTCCCCAATTATGCCGCATGGAAAATGGCCGATCAGATGGCGAAAACGCCGCAAGCCGCACTGAGCTTTATGCGTGGCATTGTGCCGCCAGCGCGTCAGCGTGTACTCAATGAACAGGCGGAAATTCAGAACGTCATTGATGGTGAGCAGGGCGGCTACACCGTTCAGGCCTGGGACTGGATGTTCTATGCCGAACAGGTACGGCGGGAAAAATATGCGTTAGATGAAGCGCAACTGAAGCCCTATTTTGCCTTAAATACGGTGTTGCAAGAGGGGGTTTTCTGGACCGCCAACCAGCTATTCGGCATCACCTTCGTCGAGCGTTTTGACATTCCGGTGTATCACCCTGATGTTCGGGTGTGGGAGATTTTCGACTCCGATGGTGTCGGCATGGCGTTATTTTATGGCGACTTCTTCGCGCGGGACTCGAAAAGCGGCGGCGCGTGGATGGGGAATTTTGTCGAGCAATCCACACTCAATGAAACCCGGCCCGTTATATACAATGTATGTAACTATCAGAAACCGGTTGATGGGCAGCCTGCATTACTGCTTTGGGACGACGTTATTACGCTCTTCCATGAGTTTGGTCATACGTTACATGGTTTGTTCGCCGTCCAGCGCTATGCCACGCTTTCAGGTACCAATACGCCCCGCGACTTTGTCGAGTTTCCCTCCCAGATTAATGAGCATTGGGCGAGCCATCCACGCGTGTTCGAACGCTACGCGCGTCATGTCGACAGCGGTGAAAAAATGCCTGCTGATTTACAGGAAAGAATGCGCAAGGCGAGTTTATTTAATAAAGGTTACGATATGACTGAATTGCTCGGCGCCGCATTGCTGGATATGCGCTGGCATATGCTGGAGGAGAGCGTAGCAGAGCAGTCTGTCGCTGAGTTCGAGCAGCAGGCGCTGGCCGCCGAGCATCTTGATTTACCGGCAGTGCCGCCCCGCTATCGTAGCAGTTATTTTGCCCATATCTTCGGCGGCGGCTACGCAGCGGGATACTACGCCTACCTGTGGACGCAAATGTTAGCGGATGACGGTTATCAATGGTTTGTAGAGCAGGGAGGCCTGACGCGTGAAAATGGGCAGCGTTTTCGTGATGCTATCCTTTCCCGGGGGAATAGTACTGATTTAGAAACGCTTTATTCAGACTGGCGTGGACATGAACCGCATATTGACCCCATGTTGAAATATCGTGGGCTCGATCGCTAAGCTGATACGGTTGTTCGGCACTGTCGAACAACCGCCTGAAAATGAATCCTGCACTTCTGATGACAGCCAGTTAAATTTATGGGGTTAAATTGTCTGAATATAACAAGGGCGTGTATTCGGATTTTTCTACTTATTTTCCCGTGGTGGCTTGATTGCCAAAGATTTATTACCGCTTCGCTGTTGATGTTTTCAAAAAATATATTTTCCGCCATGTATCGGCGTTATGTAAATAATGCAGAAATGAATTTGACACTGCGCACAGGGCGACTAGATTTAGAACTGTATCACATGATATGAGAAGACATATCATATTTAAAACGCAACATCATCATGAGGATTATATTATGGCAGAACATCGCGGCGGTTCCGGTAATTTTGCAGAAGATAAAGAGAAAGCCTCAGAAGCAGGTCGTAAAGGCGGCCAGCATAGCGGTGGGAACTTTAAAAACGACCCACAACGTGCATCTGAAGCGGGTAAAAAAGGTGGCCAGAATAGCCACAGTGGCGGACGGAAATCCGGCAATTAATTTTACTCCTGATATTTCGTAAATATATTCTGAAATATTGCACATACGATGCGGGCCATAGGCTCGCATTTTTTTCTTCTGACCGGTCAGATGAAATTATTGTTTATGCTTTCTTCATTAACAGAAAAAGCAATTCAGCGAGGGCGAAGCGTACGCATTTTTCTAATACTTCCTGACAATCTCCGTTGAAATGTTGTCGGCTTGTAAAAGTTGTATTGTTAATATTCCAGGCAAACCAAACGGTGCCCGCCGGCGTGCCATCTTCGCCGCCTTCCGGACCGCCATAGCCGCTGATCGCTATGCTGATATTGACCTCAGCCTGATCCTTAGCGCCCTGTGCCATTTCAGTAACAACCGCTTCGCTGACGGCGGTATGTTCGGCAAGACTGTGGCGTTGTACGCGTAAGATTTTTGCTTTGGCTTCATCAGTAAAGGTGACATACCCCACACCGTAAAATGAGGGCGTATCTTCTGCTGCGCACAATGCTGAAGCCAGTTTCCCGCCAGTGCAGGATTCTGCAGTGGTCAGACGGAGTTTCTGGTTAACCAGTAAATCACCAAGTTTTTTTGTCAGGCTATCGACGGATTCGGCTTCATCAAGGGTGACAATATCGTGCTGTTCTAATCTCATCGTTTATTTTTCCGTTACAGAGACAAATGAAATCTGTTCGTTCTTCTCAAGTATGGCATATTTATTTTATGACATTGTCAGTGAATGATTATTTTATCCAGTTACCAACAAACCCGCTGTTGCATAACTTGCTTACTTTCCTGCGGCGATGACAGTCATTGATTATGCGTAAGGCCATTATCCTCAAAAAATAAAGCCGATTATTCTGAATTGCTGTCCAGACGTTGATGCATATGACTTCAGCTATGTGGCAAGTTCTCTATTACGCCGTTACGCTTTCGCGCTCACCGGCGCTGATATCGGTTGCATATTAATCCGGATGGGTTGATTTTATTGCTTAATATTCTGCGGATAAATTCATGTTTGTAAAAACTAAAAATAGCGGCCAGACTTAATACGTCAAATAGACGTTATTAAGGAGAGAGCATGAAACTACAGGTGGCTGCATTTTTAAGTTTTCTGATAATGCCTTACGCGCTAGCGGATGATCAAGGGGGATTAAAAAAAGATGTGGCACCGCCGCCGCCTCATGCTATTGAGGATGGTTATCGTGGTACGGATGATGCAGAAAAAATGACCATCGAACAGGCAAAAACCCTGCATGATGGCGCGACCGTTTCGCTGCGCGGCAACCTTATTGATCATAAAGGCGACGATCGCTATGTATTTCGTGATAAATCCGGCGAGATTAACGTGATAATTCCTTCCGCCGTATTTGATGAGCGGGAAGTTCAGCCGGATCAAATGATCAACATTAACGGTAGTCTGGACAAGAAAGCGAAGGAACCGCTTGTTCGCGTGAACCGACTGCAAAAATAACGCGCGCTAACCGGCAATCTCCAGGTCAGCCATACGGGGCATGCGGCTGGCCTGATACCATGGGTCTTGTAAAAGCGCCTGGGGGACAAAAGGTCCCATAATGTCTTATTCAGGTCTGGTTGCGTATCGTTTAAGCTTCATTGATATTGACGGTGCTACAGTCGTTAACGATCCGTTATCCTCGCAAGAATTTGCCCGGTAGCGTATAAGCAAAACACAAATCTATCCATGCAAGCATTTACCGCTGGTGAACCGGCGGTTTTTTTTTGCCTGCCATCCAGACAAAAGCGGCCCCTTGCGCAACGATGCAGCAAGGGGCCGGCTCTGCGAGGGATTATCTCCGTTCATTAATCATCCCATTTGTGACTGAACCAGGCGGCCAGAAATCCGGAAAATAAAATAATTCCTAATACAACGATAAAAAGGTTAATACTGCCTAACATCTCGTTTCTCCTTATTTTAGCGTGCATCCTCTTTTTTAAAAAACCTAGTACAGACTATAGTACTAATTTATACTTAAGCAAAGTCTGAATTGCGTATTTATTTTACTGGAGGGGTAAAGCATTACAATATTTTCGTCAGCGCCCAGGAATATTCCTGAATTATCGCAGTGACAGAAGATAATTAGCCTGCAATATATAAGGTTAACCCAGTGCGCCAGAAACAGCGCACATCACTGGCTGCAGATAATTAACAGGTGATAGCCTGTTGCGTAGGGGTAATCCGCATTCCTTTTAACATCAGTGCCCAGGCGAACACAATGGCGATTATCAGGACAACGAAAAGCGACCAGGCGGGAAGCGTCGTCAGGATGACGCCGCTGGCCAGCGGGTTTACCGCCGCACCCAGCCAGCCCAGCGATTGCGCTGAAAAATAGCTGGCTTTCATCCCGGCAGGCGCAATGTTGTCAATTAACATATATTCGCCGGGGGCATAAATAATTTCGCCAATCGTGAATACTGCCGCCGAAAGCCCCAAAAAAACAGATTGTCGCCTGAAAAAATAAATCCGATGAGCCCGGCGATAAAAAAGACGGTGCCGGTCGTCATCATTGGTCGAATATTGATGGCGGTAAGTCGACGGCCCACGGCGTATTGCAAACTGACCACAATAACCGCATTAACCGGCAGGACGACGGCTACCACTTTTTCCGCGAAGCCGCTATCGGCAACGACCATAACGTACTGTGAAATACAGGACGCAAAGGCGCCCCCCACAAAGGATGCCAGAAATGCCGAAAGCGTAAACCACAATAATGCTTTGTCGCGCAGCAGAACGGAGGGAGACCAGATAGCGGCATTTTTCCCCTCGCTGGCGGCAACCGAACGTGTCACCCATACCTGAATAAAGACCAGCGGGAATGCGGAACAGATGGCGGCAAGCCAGAAGGGTAAATTGATGCTTTGCATCACCAGCAGCGTGCCGAGCGGCGGGCCAACCGTCCAGCCGATATTGAGTACGGTATAGTTGAGCGAAAAAATCCGTGTTTTTGTTGTCGCGGTGAGGTTATCGGCGAACCAGGCCTTCAGTACGGTAGAAAAAACCGAATAGGCGCAGTTAATAAGCGCAAAAAGCAGGACAACCAGTACGACATTATGCACCATTGGGATGGCGATAAATCCGCAGGCGAAGGCGATAATTGCGAGTAACATGTAGCGCTTTTTATCAAACTTGTCCGCCAGAATTCCAAAGCCAAGACTAAAGACGACGCCGATTGTTAACGCGCTGGTCAGCGCGTAGCCAATCAGATCCACGCCTAAACCGTACTGACGGTTAAGATATATGGTCATAAAGGGGAGCGTGGCGCCGCGTCCAATTGTCAATAACAGCGATGAGGCGAGTAGAGCCAACGTCGAACGTCTCAATACTGGATTCATTTTTCCTGCCTGAAATGGAGGTTACGTATCGGGACGTTTTAATCTACCGTGCCCGCAAAAGCATGATGTCTGTACGCTATAGCGTAGTCTTAACATACCATAACGCAGGATTTTGCCCATCGTGTGTTGTTCAATGCCATGCTCACGGTAAAAAGAAAAGTCCTGTTATGGCGCACTGATTTCCGATAACTTACCTTTTTACAAAATTTTAATAATGACAGGGGCCGATGATGTCGCGTAAAGACGGTTTTTTGGCGTTACTGGTGGTTGTCGTATGGGGGCTCAATTTTGTTGTCATCAAAGTAGGCCTGCACCATATGCCGCCATTATTGCTGGCAGGATTACGATTTTTACTGGTGGCGTTTCCGGCAATTTTCTTTGTCGCCCGGCCTAAAGTCCCGCTTACGCTGTTGCTGGGCTATGGGCTGACGATAAGCTTTGGGCAGTTCGCCTTTCTCTTTTGCGCGATAAAGTTTGGTATGCCCGCAGGACTGGCGTCGTTGGTATTACAGGCGCAGGCCTTTTTTACCATGGCATTGGGGGCGTTTGTTTTTAGCGAGCGGTTACAACGTAAGCAGTTGGCGGGGATTGCCCTGGCGATTATAGGTGTACTGGTATTGATTGAAGCCAGTCTCAACGGACAGCATATAGCGATGTCGGGATTTATGCTGACTCTGGCGGCGGCATTTAGCTGGGCCTGCGGCAATATCTTTAATAAAAAAATTATGCAACATAGCCCGCGCCCGGCGGTGATGTCGCTGGTGGTCTGGAGCGCGCTGATCCCGATCCTGCCGTTCCTGCTGTCATCGCTGCTACTGGAGGGGGCGGATCACATTACGCAAAGCCTTATTACCATTGATATGACGACGATATTGTCGCTGCTGTATCTGGCTTTTGTCGCCACTATACTTGGCTACGGCATCTGGGGCGCGTTACTGGGACGTTATGAGACCTGGCGCGTAGCGCCGTTATCATTGCTGGTGCCGGTAGTCGGGCTGGCGAGCGCCGCGGTGTTACTCGGGGAAACGTTGACCGGGATGCAACTTGCGGGCGCAGTACTGATTATGGCTGGACTCTATATCAATGTGTTTGGATTTCGTGTGCGCCGTACTGCGCGTGTCAGGGGATGAGGCATTATGTTACTAAGAAGACAAACGCTAATTTCAGACCATGCCGCGGGGTAATAGCGGCGGACTTGTCATAGCCAGACGGTACTAAAAAAATGCCCCGCAAAACGGGGCAAAGAGGTTAAAGGTGTTGGTCGTTATAATAGGGCACGCCTAATTCATCTGACTTATCGCTGTTCACGCTCACGGGGTGAAGGTCATTTGGCGGATCGCCCACACAGGGCAGAAGCATCACATCGCGGTTATTTTGCGCCACAGGTAACAAAGTTTGTTCTGCAATGCCATATCCGGAGGCGATAAGTAACAGACCCGGCAGGGCGGGAAACAGCATTTTCATGGTGCTCTTCGCGTGGCGCATAAACAAACTAGTAGTTGCCATGGTTCAGCGGCAGCATATACCGTGATTCGCCATGCATATTGGTGATCCGGTATTTGTGTGGCGGCACATCAAAGTAGTTTTTGAACGTCCGGGTCAATGTTTGCTGTGACTCAAAGCCATAGCGTTCCGCCAGATAGAGAATGGGCTCGTTGCTCTCTTTTAATTTTTGCGCGATTTCCGTCATCTTACGGCTGCGGATGTATTGACCTAATGAATGACCGGTCTCTTTTTTAAACATCCGTTGCAGGTGCCATTTGGAATATCCTGAACGCTCAGACACTTTTTCCAGTGAGAGCGGCGACTCCAGGTTATCCTCGATCCAGTCCAAAATGCTATGAATAGTAATAGCGTCAGTGTTGCGTCTGGACATCGTCATACCTCTTTTTTGTCTACGGCAGAATTTTCTTGAGCAAATACTCAAGCGTTGCCACTTCGTCCGCCGTTAAGTTTTTTGTTAATTCCTGATGCAGGTCTTGCCCTGGTCGTTGATGACATTGCTCACAAATTGCCGCGCCGTCCGGCGTTAGCTTCACCAGTACGCCGCGTTTGTCATTAGGATTCGGCAGTCTTTCGATCCAGCCTTTGCACAGCAGGCGGTCGAGCATTCGCGTCAATGCGCCGAGATCGACAGACAGCACTTTTTTAAGTTCAACCGGGGTAATACATCCCGCGCAGCGTATCGAGCAAAGCACTTTAAACTGTGTTGCGGTGATATCCAGCGGGGATAAATAGTTATTTAACAGGCGATCTTTTTTTTGATTTACCATGTAGATCAAGCGACCCAGCGGAATGATTTCATTGAACAGATCACTGGTGCTTTTCAAAATGGTTGCCCCGGCAAGTAATTAATTTCGTCAGATACTATTGCCAAGGCAAGTATAAGTCAACTAAATGAATTGGCCGATGCCACGATTTGCTAAAAGGCGTCCGGGGTATTGTGCTGTGATAACTTGTAACCAATTGATAATTACAGGTTATAGGTTGTAGAGGATATTAACTTGCACACTGGCGAAATGGCGCGCCTGGGCAATTTCACTTTATACTTCCGGTTCATGAAACGCTGATGGGTAAGAGATAGTATTATGATGGATTTGTTTAAAGCGATTGGATTGGGGCTGGTCGTACTGCTCCCGTTAGCCAATCCGCTAACCACCGTGGCGCTGTTTCTTGGCCTTGCGGGCAATATGAATAGTGCGGAACGCAACCGGCAGTCCTATATGGCTTCGGTTTATGTCTTCGCTATTATGATGGTGGCGTACTATGCCGGGCAGTTAGTCATGAACACCTTCGGTATTTCGATTCCAGGGCTACGGATCGCCGGGGGGTTAATCGTGGCGTTTATCGGCTTCAGAATGCTTTTCCCGCAGCAGAAGGCGCATGAGTCGCCGGAAGCGAAAAGCAAATCGGAGGAGCTGGCAGACGAACCGACGGCCAATATTGCGTTTGTTCCACTGGCGATGCCAAGCACCGCAGGACCGGGGACCATCGCAATGATCATCAGTTCCGCTTCCACGGTGCGTCATGGCGGCGAGTTTCCCGACTGGGTCATTATGGTCGCGCCGCCGATTATTTTTCTTGCCGTGGCGGTGATCCTGTGGGGATGCTTACGCAGTTCTGGCGCTATTATGCGGCTGGTGGGTAAAGGGGGGATTGAAGCGATCTCCCGCTTAATGGGATTCCTGCTGGTGTGTATGGGCGTGCAATTTATTATCAACGGCGTGTTGGAAATTATTAAAACGTACCACTAAGGCGCATTTTCATCTGCCGGAAACCTGTTCCCGGCAGACGAATGTCTTAATGCGGTTGTTCTTCCAGCGTCACTGGCCATTTGCGGAATATGAGCACAGCCCATACCAGCGCGGCACAGGCGGGTATGGCGCCAATATAGCCGATGGCCGACATTGACCAGTGCAAACTCACCTGATTGCCTACCAGCGCGCCAGCGCCAATACCAATATTAAAGATGCCTGAAAATAGCGCCATTGCGACATCGGTCGCGTCCGGGGCCAGCGCCAGTACTTTCACCTGCATACCGAGCCCTAACACCATAATCGCGATGCCCCAGAAAATGCTCAGTATGGCCAGATGCGCTTCGCTATCCGCCGCAGGCAGCAGCAGAAGCAGACAGACAACCAGCAGGGCAATAGCGATACTGACGAGCGACGAGGCATGACGATTACCCAGTTTACCAAACACAAGGCTGCCGATGATCCCGGCGCCGCCGAGGATCAGTAACAGGACGGTAGCAAAATTCGCACTGAGCCCGGCGACATTCTGAACGAACGGTTCAATATAGCTATAAGCTGTGTAATGCGCAGTCACCACAACGACGGTTAGTACATAGAGGCTCATTAGCGCCGGGCGCCGGAATAGCAAAGGTAAACTTTTTAGTGAGCCGGAATGCTCGCTCGGCAATTTCGGTAGAAGCTTAATCAGACATAGCAGCGTAATTAATGCGCCCATGCCGATGGCAAAAAAGGTGGTGCGCCAGCCAAAATACTGACCAACAACGCGACCTATCGGCAGCCCAAGCACCATGGCCAACGCGGTGCCGGTCGCTATCAGACTTAATGCCTGCGCGCGTTTCCCGGCAGGGGCCAGGCGGATCGCCAGAGAGGCGGTTATCGACCAGAAAATAGCGTGGGCGAAAGCGATGCCAATACGGCTAATGACCAGTACGGTAAAGTTCCATGCCAGGAAGGAGAGCACATGGCTGGCAATAAACAAAACAAACAGACAAATGAGTAGCTTACGGCGCTCCATTTGACTGGTAAGAAGCATAAAAGGCAGCGACATGACGGCAACTACCCAGGCGTAAATGGTTAGCATGATGCCGACCTGCGCGGTTTGCATATGAAAGCTTTCAGCAATGTCTGACAGCAAACCAACCGGCACAAATTCTGTGGTATTGAAAATAAAAGCGGCAATAGCAAGCGTAACTACCCGTAGCCACGCGACCTTGCGGGAAACTGGATTGATTGTCATAAAAATATTTCGGGTTAGTTGCGAGAAGGTGGGGCCGCGATCTTAAAACGTTTACTGGCGAAAAGACAATCATTTTGTGACCTGCTTCTCATTTACTTCGCAGGCCGTTTCGTCTTCAGTCGACGCTCGCCAGTTGGGCGTTAAGTAACTCGATAAAGGCCTCAAGCTGACGCGTCATCGCCCCGCGCCGCCACATTAGCCATGTGTTAAGCCAGCGCCACTTCTCCGCCAACGGCCAGGCTTCCACCTGATGATGTCCTGGCATACTGTTGAGCATACTTGCTGGCATCAGCGCAATACCTGCGCCGGCAATTACGCACGCCAACATTCCATGATATGACTCCATTTCGTGAATCGTACCGGGGGTCGCGCCATCGGCATGAAACCAGCTTTCGAAATGCCGTCGGTAAGAACAGTTGGCGCGAAAAGCATAGATGTTATAACCATTCACCTCGCTGGCCCGCGAAACGACGGAATGGCCGTGTGGCGCGACGATCATCATCTCTTCCTGGTAAGCCGGTATACCTTCCAGCCCCGGATGCATTAGCGGGCCATCAATAAAGGCGGCGTTCAGCTTTCCTTCGAGCACGCCATCCAGCATGGCGCCGGAAGGACCGGTCGTTAACGCGAACTGAATTTTAGGGTAACGCTGGTTATAACCCGCCAGCAGCGCGGGGATACGTACGGCGGCAGTACTTTCTAACGCGCCGAGTGAAAACAGTCCTTGCGGTTCCTCTCCGGCAACCACCATGCGGGCTTCATCGACCAGCGCCAGGAGCTGCTGGCTGTAACGTAAAAAGTTATGCCCGGCTGGTGACAGCCTGAGTCGCTGGTTTTCGCGAATAAACAGAGAGACGCCCAGGTCGGCTTCAAGCTGGCGGATACGCGTGGTCAGGTTGGACGGAACGCGGTGTACTTTTGCCGCCGCCTGCGTAATGCTGCCCGTCAGAGCGACAGCGTTAAACATTTCCAGTTGCGTCAGGTCCATGGTTTTCTCAATTCGTGAATAGTCTGGTTAATATTATTCATTTTTCAGAAAGGGTAAAGGGCGTCATGATGGTACAACTCCCCTGATAACGAGAGAAAGAACATGACCATGATGACTGCAACACAGGCGTTATCCGTTAATCCTGCGACCGGCCAGACGCTGGCGGCAATGCCCTGGGCTAACGCGCAAGAGATTGAACATGCGCTGAGTCTGGCGGCGAGCGGTTTCAAAAAGTGGAAAATGACATCAGTAGCGCAACGGGCGCAAACATTACGCGATATTGGTCAGGCGCTTCGCGCTCATGCAGAAGAGATGGCGCAATGTATTACGCGTGAAATGGGTAAACCCATAAAGCAGGCGCGTGCGGAAGTGACGAAATCCGCCGCGTTATGCGACTGGTATGCGGAACATGGCCCGGCAATGCTGAATCCTGAGCCTACGCTGGTAGAAAATCAGCAGGCGGTGATTGAATACCGTCCGCTGGGCGTCATTCTGGCGATAATGCCGTGGAATTTTCCTTTATGGCAGGTGTTACGCGGGGCAGTGCCGATACTGTTGGCGGGGAATAGCTACTTGTTAAAACATGCGCCCAATGTCACGGGTTGCGCGCAGATGATAGCCCGAATCTTGACGGAAGCCGGTACTCCCGCTGGCGTCTATGGATGGGTGAACGCCAATAATGAGGGCGTGAGTCAGATGATTAACGATCCGCGAATCGCGGCGGTGACGGTGACCGGTAGCGTGCGCGCCGGCGCGGCGATTGGTGCTCAGGCTGGGGCGGCGCTGAAAAAGTGCGTACTGGAACTGGGTGGCTCGGATCCGTTTATTGTACTCAATGATGCCGATCTTGAGCTGGCGGTAAAAGCTGCGGTTGCAGGACGCTATCAAAACACCGGACAAGTCTGCGCCGCCGCCAAACGTTTCATTGTCGAAGAGGGCATTGCGCAGGCGTTTACCGATCGCTTTGTAGCGGCTGCCGCAGCATTAAAGATGGGTGATCCTCTGGTTGAAGAGAATGACCTGGGGCCGATGGCGCGCTTTGATCTGCGTGATGAACTCCATCAACAGGTGCAGGCTTCCGTCGCCGAAGGCGCACGGCTACTGTTGGGCGGAGAGAAAATCGCCGGGGAGGGCAACTATTATGCCGCGACCGTTCTGGCGGATGTCACACCTGACATGACTGCATTTCGTCAGGAGCTTTTTGGGCCTGTTGCCGCCATTACCGTTGCAAAAGATGCGGCGCACGCCCTCGTGCTGGCGAATGACAGTGAGTTTGGCCTGTCGGCGACGATCTTTACCGCCGACGATACGCTGGCCGCGGAGATGGCGGCGCGTCTTGAGTGCGGTGGGGTATTCATTAATGGGTACAGCGCCAGCGATGCGCGTGTAGCATTCGGCGGGGTGAAGAAAAGCGGCTTCGGTCGCGAGCTTTCGCACTTTGGTTTACACGAATTTTGTAATGTGCAGACCGTCTGGAAGAACCGCGTCTAATCGCCCTGACGTCGCGTGGCGCCCTCTGCTATACTCGCAGGCCTTTTCAGACCTGCGAGCAAGGAGCATGTTGTGGCCAGGGCCATGGATAATGCAATTTTAGAGACGATTTTACAGCGCGTTCGCCCCCTCATTGGCCAGGGCAAAGTCGCTGACTATATTCCGGCATTAGCATCCGTCGAGGGTTCAAAGCTGGGGATAGCGATTTGTACCGTGGACGGGCAGCATTATCAGGCGGGCGATGCGCACGAACGCTTCTCTATTCAGTCTATTTCGAAAGTGCTTAGTCTGGTGGTGGCGATGCGTCATTATCCGGAAGAGGAGATCTGGCAGCGCGTCGGAAAAGATCCTTCCGGCTCGCCGTTCAATTCGTTGGTTCAGTTAGAGATGGAACAAGGCATCCCGCGTAATCCATTTATTAATGCGGGCGCGCTGGTGGTATGCGACATGTTGCAAGGCCGGCTTAGCGCGCCGCGTCAGCGGATGCTGGAAGTTGTGCGCGCGCTTTGCGGCGTATCGGATATTACGTATGACGCTACGGTCGCGCGCTCTGAATTTGAGCATTCCGCCCGTAACGCCGCTATTGCCTGGCTGATGAAATCATTCGGTAATTTTCATCATGATGTGCCTACCGTGTTGCAAAATTACTTCCACTATTGTGCGTTGAAAATGAGTTGCATGGAACTGGCGAGGACGTTTGTCTTTCTGGCGAATCAGGGCGAGGCGTTTCATCTCGACGAGCCGGTAGTGACCCCCATGCAGGCCCGGCAAATTAATGCGCTAATGGCGACCAGCGGGATGTATCAGAATGCCGGAGAGTTTGCCTGGCGGGTGGGATTGCCCGCTAAATCCGGCGTGGGCGGCGGTATTGTCGCCATTGTGCCGCATGAAATGGCGATTGCCGTCTGGAGTCCGGAGCTGGATCCTGCGGGAAACTCTCTGGCAGGTATCGCCGCGCTTGAACAATTAACACAAACGTTAGGACGTTCGGTATACTGATGAATGCGCTTGAACCGCTCTTTGCCCGCCTGGCGCGATCGACATTTCGTTCGCGTTTTCGTCTCGGGATAAAAGAAAGACAATATTGCTGGGATAAAGGCGCGGAGGTGATTGATAAACACGCCGCCGATTTTATCGCCCAGCGACTGGCGCCAGCTCACCCGGCGAATGATGGTAAGCAAACGCCGATGCGGGGCCATCCGGTATTTATCGCGCAACATGCGACGGCAACCTGCTGTCGCGGGTGCCTGGCGAAGTGGCACCAGATACCTCAGGGAGAACCGCTGAGTAAAGCGCAGCAACAGTATATTGTCAGCGTTATCCATTACTGGCTGGTCATACAAATGAATCAGCGGTAGAGCAGCGCGTCGTTGCTGACGCTTTCCCTGATAAATTACCCTCATACCACTGATAGCAGCCGTTGACCGTCATATATCTCATGCGCTGAAGCGCATATTTAGTTACAACATACAGTTAGTTGTTTTTTTTCAACGCCTGTCAGCACTGTGCAAAAAAATGTTCTACAGGGCAGGGAACCCGTGTATCACCAGAAGCTTGCAACCTTGATCTGGATCACGTTTAATGACAGTGCTTTTTTACCTGCTGAAGATAATCATGATCGTTAGACCACAACAGCACTGGATTCGCCTGATATTTGTCTGGCATGGTTCCGTGTTATCTAAAATCTTTTCACGACTGCTCCTTAACTTTCTTCTTTCTATCGCCGTTATTATCATGCTGCCCTGGTACACAATGCTGGGTATTAAGTTTACCCTTGCGCCGTTTAGCATACTGGGCGTCGCTATCGCCATTTTTCTGGGGTTTCGCAATAATGCCTGTTATGCGCGTTACGTCGAAGCCCGACATTTGTGGGGGCAGTTGATGATCGCTTCACGCTCAATACTGCGTGAGGTGAAAACAACCTTACCTGATGAACGCGGTATCGAGGATTTTGTTCGATTACAAATCGCTTTTGCCCACTGTTTGCGTATGACATTGCGTCGACAGCCTCAGACGCAAGTTTTGGGCAACTATCTTGACCAGAGCGCGTTACAGAAAGTTGTCGCTTCCCATTCGCCCGCTAATCGTATCTTATTGCTGATGGGAGAGTGGCTGGCGATTCGCCGCCGCAGCGGAAAGCTTTCCGATATTTTATTTCATAGCCTCAACAACCGTTTAAATGATATGTCGTCAGTGTTGGCCGGCTGTGAACGCATCGCCAACACGCCGGTGCCTTTTGCCTATACGTTAATTTTGCATCGTACGGTTTATCTTTTCTGCATTATGTTGCCATTTGCACTGGTGGTTGATCTGCACTATATGACACCGTTTATTTCGGTGCTTATTTCTTATACGTTTATCGCGCTGGATGCGTTAGCGGAAGAGTTGGAAGATCCGTTCGGTACTGAAAATAATGATTTACCGCTGGATGCGATATGCAATGCGATAGAAATCGATTTACTGCAAATGAATGATGAAAGGGATATTCCGGCAAAACGGATACCGGATAAACGCTATCAACTGACCTGAGCTCGACTTAACTGGCGCAGAATGTTCATCTGCGCCATAACCTGAAGAGCAAAGCTTAATAGCCTTCTCCAACGCCGGTTTTGGCTGGACCGGAGTAGTGGACATGAACGATTCGCCATCCTGTGTTTGGTATCTTCGCCCACACCTGGCTTTCGCGGCCTGTCGTGTGTTGAGTCTGCCCATTATCACGGCGTACCGCGGTAAAATGCCAGTCGAACTCTGCAACGGCGGCATTGCCATACACATGAATAGCAGGGGGAGCGTCCAGTTTTAACGTGCGTTTACTGAAAGTTTTACCCATAGTGGTGCCATAAAAATTTTCAGCGATCTGCGACCATCCGCGTTCGTGACCGCGTGGATGAATAAAACTGGTTTCCGGTGAAACATAAAAGAGCTGCTTGCCTAACGTTGGGTCTGCCTTATCTATTGAATAAAGGTAGCGGTTAATACCTTCTGTAATTTCTTGTTTAACGGTCGACGTAGCTTCATTTTGTGCGGCGGTTGGCGTTGCCGCTGATGCCGATGACGCCATCAGAGTTAACGTTATCGCGGCGGCCGAAAACAATAGTGACGTTTTTTGCATAATAGTTATACCCATATGGTCTGTTTTTGAGACGCTTTATCTTTCCTGTTACGTTCACCTTTATACTAAAGGAGCATGGCTCACGAACAATAAAAAACATCCTTCTATAAAATTACCCCGAAAAGGGAGTAGTGCAATTAAGAATATCGTATTTGTTTGTAACGGCATGACTCAAAATATCAACATTTAGAGTTTCAGTATTGTTGTTGTCCATTGACTTACTTTTATGTTTATTACCACTGGTAAATAGTTAATCTTATGAATAGTGATACACAAATGACCGTTTGCGCTATGTGATAATTAACCATAGTAAAAATACACGAAGCGAAGAAGTGCTATTTCAGTAGTACTGATATTTTCATAACGCTAATTTAAAAATAAATGTAAACGTAACAAATTATACACAAAAATAAGGAGGGCTATGACCTCAACTTTCTTGATTATGATTCCGTCTTAACGAATGTCAGCAGAGTGTTCAGTGCCATTCTCACCTCGGCATCCCCGACCATAAGCCAGTTCTCTACTGGTCACCTCCTTGTTATTACAGCAGAAAACAGGGTAGACCATTGATGTAGTCATGCTTAACTTACATTTTAACATTACTAATATATAGCAAGATAATATTACACTTTGAAACTTAACGCACGGTAATTGTTAGTGATATTGTCCTGGACAGTTCCGCAAGCAGGCTTTGCGGAAAGTCCAAAAATAAGACAAATAAGGCATATAAAATGAAAAAAGTAGTGGTGTTATCTGCGGTAGCCGCAGCCGTGATGATGGCTGGAGCCGCCAACGCAGCAGAAATCTATAACAAGGATGGCAATAAACTGGATTTGTATGGCAAGGTCGACGGCCTGCATTATTTTTCCAGTAATCATAGTACGGATGGCGATCAATCTTATATCCGTATGGGTATTAAAGGCGAGACTCAAATTACCGATCAACTAACCGGTTTTGGACAGTGGGAGTATCAGGTCAACGCCAATCGTCCGGAAGATGGTGACTCCAGCGGTTCCCCGCAAAGCTGGACGCGTCTCGGTTTTGCTGGTTTGGCATTTGCCGATATGGGGTCTGTTGACTATGGTCGTAACTATGGCGTGTTATACGACATTGGTTCATGGACTGACGTACTGCCTGAATTTGGTAATGATTCGTATGAAGCTTCCGATAATTTTATGACCGGGCGCGCGAATGGCGTTCTGACTTATCGCAATAATGATTTCTTTGGTCTGGTTGATGGTCTGAATATTGCGTTGCAGTATCAGGGTAAAAATGACGGCCTGTCGAAAGAAGGCGATCCTTTAAGTAATAATGCCAGAAAAAGTATCGCGTACCAGAATGGCGATGGTTTCGGGGCATCAGCGACATATGATTTGGGCATGGGGGTGAGCCTGGGGGCAGCCTATACCAGTTCCAAACGCACGCTTGATCAGATGACGCAAGATAAATACGACAATGGCGACCGCGCTGAAGCCTGGACTGGCGGCGTGAAGTATGATGCCAATAATATTTACCTGGCGGCAAACTATACCCGTACTTATGATATGACCTATATGGGCGATACATTGGGCGGCTTTGCACATAAAACCGATAACTGGGAAATGGTAGGGCAATATCAATTTGATAATGGCTTACGCCCGTCACTGGCATTCCTGCAATCCAGAGCCAATGATGTTGATGGACTGGGTTCGTTCGACCTTGTGAAATATATTGATGTGGGTTCCTATTACTACTTCAATAAAAATATGTCCGCGTATGTTGACTACAAAATCAATCTGCTAAAAGATGGCAACCCATCGAATCCTAATACAGACAACACCGTGGCGCTCGGCTTAGTCTACGAGTTTTGATAAAACTTGCTGATTAAGACAGTTTAGGGATACCCTCCTTTTCCCAAAACTGTGTCACTGCTTAACCTTTATTATTGTCAGTTTATTCTTTTATTATTTCAGGACGCTTCTGGCGTCCTTTTTTATTGACTATTCGACTTCGATCTCGCGAATGCGCATTCTGCTACTGTCATCTATCTGCACTTTGCCTGAATGACAAAAGGGACAACAGAGTGTGGATGTTTGAGAGGTGAAGGGTTGATTACAGGACAGACACCAACCTTGCGCCGGTGCGATAGTAATGTGGAAACTCGCATTGTCAGCAAGGGTATGACGAGCGGCGACGTCCAGGCCAAAATGCAGCGCCGGCACCTCAACACAGGCCATAACGCCAATCTCCAGCCAGACTTGCTTTACCTTGCTGAACTGGTGATTTACTGCCTGTTCCTCCAGCAATTCGATAATATTTTGCGCCAGGGCTAATTCATGCATGGGCCAGCTCCTTCATTCAACAATATTTACGGCGACACAAGGATCAATTACCTGTAACTGTTGCGACCACAATGAGAGTGGAATAGTGGCCAGTTCGCGAGCAATGACGCCGTCAGATTGAGCGTGACGTGTGGTAGGTGAGATAATACGGTAATCAAGAATATTACCTGACGTCGTCAGTCTGGCCTGATGAACTAACCATCCTCGCGCGGTTTCCACTACTGCTATTTTCCACTCGCCATCATCAAAACGATTCCAGCGTAGGGTGGGAAGGGCGCTCAAACTTCGGGCGAGCGTAATGCAGCGGGCCAGCAGACGTAGCGCAGTCGTTTTTCCGCTAAGACAACAGGCTGACAGTAGCGGATATTCGATAGCCAGAGGCGAGACATCCAGGGGACCATGGGTTATTAACGTATGGTCCGGGGACGATGCCATCGGTAGTGTAGGTGTAATGATATTCTGTACTGCCGCCAGCCAGCGGGCGGTTTCAGAACGCTCTTGCAAAAACCAGGCTTCCCAGCCCTTTACGCCAGCGGCAAGCCAGGTCTGAGGATCATCGTCAAAAAAAATTGTGCTTGCCAGCGGGGATAACTCTCCACGACGTAACAACGCCCATTCTTCAGCGGTTGCCTGTCGGTGGCTAAACAGGGGGAGCCAGTCGGTCAACGCGCGATGGAGCGTTTCTCGCGCCAGCTCTTGTTGTGCGGCCTGCATATCTGGCTTCTCTTCAGGAAACAACAGTAAAGCAGCCGCCGCGCTGTGCGCCTGAGCGCACAACGTAAACAAACGTGAAATAAGCGTTTTTGCGTATACCGGCGTTGCGCCCTGTAGCAAACGACCGATCGGCGCCTCCTGCCAGATAATCCATAGCGGGTGAGAATAGACGGTCAATCTTTGCACGAATTATTACCTTCATCGATCACCATAAACCCGGACTTACTGGTTTCGCAAACCGGACAGCACCAGTAATCAGGTAACTGGCTGAAGGGCACGCCGGGTGGAATTTGCCATACATCATCGCCCAGCGCAGGGTCGTAAACCCACCAACATACTTTGCACTCCATGCGCACCACTGGCTCATTTTCTGTGACTGGGTATTCTTTCAACCATTCCAACGTATTTTTTAGCCCCGCGTAGGCATCTTCGATATCGTCGATGCCTGCAACGGCGATATCAGGAATGTCCGCTATCTCAATCATATCTTGCAGTAATGTGTTCATATCATTGAAATAATTGACCCGCCATACGCCGGGAAAATGCGTGCTTACAATCCGGCATTTACCATATCCGCGTGAAAAAATAGCGCTACACCCTTCGCCTAAAAAATGATCCAGATACTCGCGATCGGCATCGTTTACTGGCAATAGCGTTAAGTTAATGATATGCGGCTCTTTTACCGGCTGTTTTACGCGCTCGGCTATTTCATGCGCGATAAAGGCGCCATTCATCAATCCCGCCGGTTGCGGCGGCAATTCTGGCGTAATCGGCGGCTGCGGATGCGTCTGCCAGATGCTCTCCGGGATCGGGCCAATGATAATTTCATCGGCAACCCGTTGCTGGTCAGCGTTATATTCACGTACACGCCAGACGCCCGTAAAAACCGTCTCCTGAATACGCTGTTCTTTTCCATCGGATAATAGTACCCGGGCGGAGATTTCACCTTCACCGAGCAGTTGATCCAACAAACCGCTATTCTGTTGCTCAGTGGCATTCAGCTTATAGCTCAGGGGAAAGGGGAGCGTTGCCACCGGGTTATCCATATCGCGAATAAGCGTAGTCAGGATGTGTCTGGCAACACGAAGCTCAGCGGGCAGCGCCTGTTCCGGTAAAACCGGCGTCAGTGGGAGATTAATGCCGGCGGGGATAGGAAGAAAGTTAAAGTCTTCCTCTTCTGGCTGCGAGCCTGGTCCGGCAATATTAACGACTGGAATAGTTCTGGAATGATTCACGTGTGTTACCTTTCATTCTATTGCGTGATAACGGGAATATCCTGACGATAGCCCGGTGTGGTCAGCAATGCGGCCACCCGCTGAGAGTATTCTTGCCAGCTATATAATCCCGCCAGACTGCCGACAAAACGGTGCTGGCGAAAGATAAGCAGCGCCGGATATTTCAGAATGCGATACTCCCGGGCGATCAGTTCACTCTGTTCGCTATCCGCAAATGCCGCGGTATAAGACGTCGCCGGAAATTGCTTGAGGATCTCCGGGATAATGACCCAACTGTCGGCGACTTCCGGATGTTTGTTGGGGTCGCTTTGCAGCAAAACCAGCACAGTCGGATGCGCATTAATCAACGACGGGAGCGTTTGCGCATCGGTAATCAGAAAGCCTTTATCCGCCAGTGGACAAACAGGATTTTGGGGTGAGATAGTCATTTTTTTAAATGCTCCGGTAATTCAGGCGTGCGAGATAATAAATTGGCAAAACCGGTCAGCGGATCGCTTTGCGTGAGCATGGCCTGTTCCAGTGAGTCCAGCGCCGCCAGTACCTCAGCGGCTTCCGCTTCGTCCATTTCTCGTCGTGCTGCGCCGCCAAATGTCAGCAGCCATGCGCCTGCTAAGGGGGGAGCCACAAGCCGAATATCAACGTCGATAAGCTCGCCGTGTCGGTCGCGGCATTTGGCGAACCACTGACCGGGTGAAATAACCTGCACAGGAACGCCAATACACATTATGATTTCTCTCTCTGTAGCACCCGAATATCGCCGACCCGGCAAGCGCTTTGCGCATCTGGGCGTTCATCTTCGTAGCGTTCCATACACAGGCTGTAATGATTGAGTCTTTCAGTGGGCAAGGCCGCTGAAGAGGCGGTGATACCCCATTGCGCCAGCACTTCCTGCGCGAGATAGACCGCAGGCATCAGTTGCGCCTTTACCTGCGGCGTAAGACTCCCGCCATAGTCATCCAGACATTCCGGCTGCACGCCAATCAGCACAATCTCCGATAACTGGCCGCCGGTTAATTGCAGCAATGCCAGCACTTCAGAAAAACTGGTCTGATGTAAACTGAGTTTTTTCGCCGTCAGATAGGCGGGAACCTGTTCATCACGAAACATCGCCAGCGAACCTGGCGCCATACCAAAATCGATAGCATCCATGATTAACAGTTTTTCTGTCTGTTGCAGCCAGGGCAGCAGCGCCAGCCCCTGCGTACCGCCATCAACAACGTCAACTTTCTCGTTATCGGCATACTGTTCAAACAGCTTTTCCGCCGCTCTGACGCCAAACCCTTCATCTGCCCAAAGCAGGTTGCCAAGCCCTAAGATTGTTACTTCTGCCATTGTTATCACCTGAACCAGCGCCAGCCGCTTATCATGACGGAAATCACGCTTTGTCGGCTCATAATGTCTTCACGGATAGCGGTATAAACATGCGCAATGACGAAGGCGATAATGAACCACATGCCCAGCCGGTGCCAGAAATGCAGCGCGAGGCTATCGTTGCCAGTCAGGCGAATCATCCAGCCAAACCATTGATACGCCCAACTGTCTGTTCCAAGCCCTTCGCCATAGAGCGCAAAGCCGCTACACACCATCAGTACGGACATCCAGAAATAGAACATTACCGCCAGTCCCGCTACCGGATTATGTCCATAGTAACGATGGGCCTCTTTTTCGAGGAAAAAATACCAGCGGATTTCACTGATAACGCCTTTACGCCAGGCGCGGCGCCAGAACGGAACCAGAAACATCTCCCTGGAGTACTCATTGCCGACACATGCCCAGTAAATACGAAACAGCAGCGCGACAGTAAAAATATACGCCGTGGTAAAATGGATCAGTCGTATCCAGCCCATCCAAAACATAAAGGTCGCTTCACCTTGAATCGATGGCAGGGGGCGGCCAATGAAATATCCTGTAACAGCCAGGACGACAATGGATAACGCCGTGATCCAGTGCCATAAACGGACCGGCGCTTCATAGATATAGTACCCCTGGCTGGTTATTTCTTTGAGATGCATTGAGACCTCCGAATCGTCGTCATCGTACCTGAACCCTGACCAGCTCCCCTCCATGATTATCAATAACATGGGTGGAGCAGGCCAGGCAGGGATCGAAGCTGTGCAGAGTACGTAAAATCTCCAATGGTTGATCGGGAACGGCGAGTTTAGTCCCCATTAACGCCGCTTCGTACGCGCCAATTTGACCTTTATCGTCACGTGGCCCGGCATTCCAGGTTGTCGGTACCACACACTGATAGCTGTCGATTTTCTGATTTTCAATTTTTATCCAGTGCCCCAGCGCGCCACGCGGCGCCTCGCTGAAACCAACGCCTTTTGCCGATGTAGGTCAGGTATCGGGTTCCCAGAGCGTGACGTTTGCCGTCGCCGTATCGCCGGACTTGAGGTTACGCATCAGACGATCGAAGAAATATTGCAGCGTATTGCCTGCCCATACGGATTCCAGCGCACGCGCGGCAGTACGTCCTAATGTAGAAAAGAGCGCTTCTTTAGGCAGCTTTAATACACTCAGCAGTTGATCCACGGGCTCTTTAAATTCCGGTTTATTTTGATGATATCCAATCAGATAACGCGCCAGCGGACCTACCTCCATCGCATGTCCCTTCCAGCGCGGCGATTTAATCCATGAATATTTAGCGGACTCATCCACCTGTTCGATAAAAGTTTTTGTGCCTTTATAGTGTTCGCCCATGACCAGTTGCGGTTCGGTCAGACCATCCCAGGGATGCAGGCCCTTATCGTTATTGCCGTTACCATAGGTATACCAGGAGTGAGTGACAAGCTCCTGAATCTCATCGGGGGCGGTTAAATCGACAGGATGAATTTCGTCGAAACGACCGTTAATGATAACCCGCCGCCGATTTTTGCCCAGTCTTTGTAATAACTGGCAATCAGCAAGACGTCCGGAAGATAAACCTGTTCGCAGAACTGGCGAGCTTTTTGGATGATGGAACTGACAAGGTTCAGGCGTTCCATATTCACTGCGCCGACCGCGCCCGTTTCGTCAAGGTTGATGGCGCAAGGAACGCCGCCCACCAGCCAGTTAGGATGCGGGTTTTTACCACCGAAAACGGTGTGAATTTTTACGATCTCTTTTTGAAAATCGAGCGCTTCAAGATAGTGGGCGACCGCCAGCAAATTGGCTTCCGGCGGAAGTTTCATAGCCGGATGTCCCCAGTAGCCATTACGGAAAGGGCCAAGTTGACCGGACTCGATAAACCGCTTCAGTCGATTTTGCAAATCGCGGAAATATCCCGGCGAGGATAGCGGCCATGCGGAAAGGCTTTGCGCGATGGCGGAGGTCTGATGCGGGTCGGCTTTCAGGGCGGCAACCACATCAACCCAGTCCAGCGCGTGCAGATGATAAAAATGCACCAAGTGATCGTGAACGTGTAGCGTAGCCTGCATCATATTACGGATACAGTTTGCGTTGTCCGGAATCGCGATTCCCAGCGCATTTTCTACGGCACGGATTGAGGTCAGAGCGTGTGTACCGGTGCAGACGCCGCAAATGCGTTCAACAAATGCCCAGGCGTCTCGCGGATCGCGACCTTTCAGGATAACCTCCAGGCCGCGCCACATGGTGCCGGTCGACACGGCGTTAGTAATAACATTATTACTGTCGATATTCACTTCGCAACGCATATGCCCTTCGATGCGAGTAACCGGATCGACCACAATTCGCCGTCCGCTATTGTCCAGCGTAAAACTCTGAGTCTGATAAGGATATGCCATAATTATTTTTTCTCTTCCGGAGCGTTTTCTGATGACGTGTTGTTTTTATTGCGGGCATGTTTTATGGCGCTCACCGTGGCGTGAGCGATGGCGGCAGCGCCCGCGACGCCAGCAACGCCCAGTCCGATTTTATCGGCGGTAGCCTCAATGCCGGTTTGCGGAATGCCCGTTGCCCGGCTGTAAAAAGAACCGTAATCCCAGAATCCATCTTCCGAGCATCCGAGGCATCCATGACCCGACTGGATAGGAAAAGACACGCCATCATTCCAGCGAACGGTTGAACAGGCGTTATAGGTGGTCGGGCCTTTACAGCCCATCTTGTACAGGCAATACCCTTTTCTGGCGCCTTCGTCATCCCACGCTTCCACAAACTGACCGGCATCGAAATGCGCGCGTCGGTAACATTTGTCATGAATTCGCTGGCCATAAAACATTTTTGGTCGTCCAAGGCGATCAAGGGGAGGGATGCGATCAAATGCCAGCATATAGGTGATAACGGCGGACATCACTTCAGGTATAGGCGGGCAGCCTGGCACTTTAATAATGGGTTTATCGGTAATTAATTTGTGAACCGGCGTGGCTTTAGTTGGGTTGGGACGGGCTGCCTGCACGCAGCCCCATGATGCGAAGGACCCCCAGGCGATAATCGCTTTAGCATCCGCGCTGACGCGTTTTAACTTCTCCAGGAACGGCTCGCCAGCCAGTATGCAAAACATCCCATCTTCATTCAGCGGCGCGTTACCTTCCACAGCAACGATATAATTTCCTTTGTACTCACGCATCGCATCCGCCAACGCCTGCTCAGCTTGTTGCCCTGCGGCGGCCATAATGGTGTCGTCATAATCCAGGGAAATGAGCGACAAAATGGCATCTTTTGCCAACGGGTGCGCAGAGCGAATGAAAGATTCGGTACAGCAGGTACATTCAAGACCATGCAGCCATATCACTGGCGTACGCGGTTTATTCTCCAGGGCATAAGCTATTTGAGGAATCATCGAACTGCTCAGGCCTAAAGACGTTGCGGTAAGGCTGCAAAACTTGAGGAAGCTACGCCTTGTCACGCCGTGTCTACGCATAACTTGATAAAATGTATCTTGTGTTTGCATAACGTTTATCCCAAACCACTATAGTTAGTGTGGGCATCATATGTTGCATTTCTTGTCTTTCTCAACGTGTTTTAGTAGCAATTATGTTTCTAATTCGTAACAACTGATTACATGTGTGCTACTCACATTACTCAAAAACATAAATTAATTTAATGTTATTGGTGTTGTGGAGTAAATATAGCGTTGTGATGGCATCTCTTAATGTTGATAAGAAAACGTGTTTTTTATTTATAACATGATGGGATTTTTTTAAATGGTCACACGGATAACGCGAATTCCTGTCACCTCGTTGGGAGAGTGGGCGCTGGCCCGTTTTGCTACTGTCGGCGAGGTAAAACAGGCAATAAAAGAGGGCAAATTCTGGTCACCGGAGCTGCATCGGTTTGGCGATCTGAAATCGCCATTTCATTACGCGTTTTACGACAAGAAAGGAGGAAGCATTGTCGTTGAAGTGGAAAATGGCAAATTCCATGTCTATGACAATCCCACTCGCGTGATGACAAATGGTCCCGCATTCCCCTGGCATCTGACAAATCTGAATAATTATACGCAATTAACCAATGTGGACCGCTCTTCAGGCACATTGGGCGGGATAAAAGTGATGCAGCCTGATAGCGGGATTGCTATTGCAGACTTGCCATCATCCGATACGTCGGTTTCCCGTTTTATACGCGGCGTTTATTACACCACATATGCACCGCAAGCGACATCCGCCCACGATGCAATGAATACGCTTGCGCATATTATGAGCCGTTTCGATCGTCCGAAAAATATTACGGTTGATTATATGGGGAGTGAAGGGGAAGGCAACGCCACCCGCAAACCGGTCTCAGAATATACGGTCTGGACAACGCTGTCTGACTTGACGCACGGTGAGATGATGGTGCGCGGCTACAATGATATCAACTATAAAACCTGGTCCCTTTCTCAGTTTAAGAACGCGACTGCGCCCGTGTTCGAGAAAATCAACGTCAAAGGATAAACCGCTCGTCTCTGTTTAGTTTCCCCGGTAGGCTCGGCGAAGGTAATAGAGACTACCGGCGGTTGCTTCTCTTTATCATGCACGGTAATTAATTATCACGATCACCAGCGCCAGGATGGTATGCTAAATCCATTCAAAATCCCCTGGATATGGATTGGAGGGCGCATGGTTATACCTGAGGTCAGGCAGGAGAGGCTCTATCAGAAGATAGCCAACCTCATCATTAAGCTGATCAATGATAATATTTTTCCACCGGGAACTTTTTTACCGCCAGAACGCGAACTGGCAAAACAGCTTGGCGTGAGCCGCGCCTCCTTGCGAGAAGCCCTTATTGTACTGGAGATCTCGGGATGGATCGTGATTCAGTCCGGTAATGGGGTTATCGTTTCAGATAAAAAACACCTTGCCAGCGACTATACCATTGAAGAAATTCTCTCTACTCGCGAGCTGGTCGATAGCCATTGTGCGCGCTTAGCCGCACAAAACGATAACGTTGACGTCATCAACCAAATAGAGGCGATTTATCATCGTATGGATCAAGCCATTAACGATAATAACGTCCACGGCTTTTACTCGCTGGATAAAGAGTTTCACCTTGCGATCTCTGAGGCCAGCCGTAACCGGGTGTTGTTCGATATGTCCCGTATGTTATGGGAACAACGGATTAATATCCCTTATGCTGGGCTCGATGAGCAGTCTGGAGACAGAAATGTTTTACTTAATCTCAACAAACAACATAAAGCGATAGTGGATGCGATGCGCCAGTCTGATGCTGACAGCGCCTATGAGGGATCGCTGGAACATTTACGCTATGTGAGAAAGATTGTCGGCGGCTAAGTTTGTCGGTAAATAACACTGCATGGCGGATATGCCATGCGGTGGAGCTTGCCGTAAATCAATGGAAAACAGCATTAATCTTTAAGTAGCGCTCCGGATAGCGATCAAGTTCTTTAACTGCATCAGGGATCTCATCAAGATTGACGACCTTACTGACAACATCTTGCGGATTAATCTCCAGCGTTGACAGCATGCGTAATGCCTCATCAAATTCACCGGCACTGGTGCGGGAGCCGCGTAAATCCAGTTCTTTGTAGGTGATCAGGTTCGTCGGCAGCGACGTTTCCTGTTTTGGCCATCCGGTAAACGAAATACGACCAGCAAACGATGCTAAATCAAGCGTATTTCGAATAGCGCTATTTGCGCCGGAGGCTTCTATCACGACCTGCGCCATGGTGCCGTGGGTGATATTTTTAATAGCGTCGATAACCTGATCGTCAGCGGCGTTCAGTACATAAGGAACGCCAAGCTTTTGCGCATAGCGTAACCTTTCTTCCACAATATCGATCAGAATAGGCGTTGCCTTGTAATGTCGCGCGCTTAATGCCGCCATAAGACCAATGGCCCCCGCGCCGATGATGGCAACATACTCCCCGGCCTTAACGTTTGCCCGATGCAGCGCGTGTAGAACGATAGTCAGCGGTTCTGCCAGCGGCGCCATTTCAGAAGGCACATTATCTGGTATTTTATGAATTAAATGTGCAGGATGAGTAACCACCTCCTGCATTGCGCCATCGACATGCACGCCAATGACGTTTAAATTTTCACAACAGGAACGTTAACAGCGTGCGCACCAGCTTGCCATTGTCTAATTCAAGCACACGACGAACAAATGTGTTATAACAATCCTATAAAGTGGTTGCATTGCCAATACATAAAGTTAATTTAATCAGTAAATTAGAGTATGGATACAGTTGAAGAGCTTAATTTCCTTGGGGAATGCAGTTGCCATCTGTGATAGGTAGATACCCGCCATCAACGTTAAAAATAAAAATGGTTGCGAAAATTAGCGCGTTTACCGCCTGTTGTCGGATGGATAATTCTGGCCTCTGATGTGTCGCAGATTGCATATCGTACAGTCAGGGATTACAACCGTATTGCCAGAGGAAGCGATAAAATATGGTAAGTGATACTCTTGAACAGCGGATTTATGAACTGGTAAGAAGCCATGATGGAATTTACCTCTTTAAGAAAAAAGAACTGACACCGTCAACAGATTTGGATTCAGATCTACGGCTGGAAGATGATGAAGCACTGGCATTGATGGATGATTTTTTTACGACATTTAATGTAGATAGAGGGAATTTTTCGATCACAACATACTATCCGCCAGAACCACCGCTAAAGCATTTGCTTAATCCGTTTCGCAAAAACGATATTCCTCAGGTGCCGGATTTCACGATAGGTATGCTCATTGAGTCTGCCGGGGCTGGTCGCTGGTTGTATGGACTGATTCACGCTTGGGGGCTGCTTTTCGCCCTCTGTTATTCTGGTGCGCATAATGTATATTATGTTAAATGCACCAGAACAATTAAAAGACATGTTAAGGCGGCTGGATTCTTGCATGTCAAAAAACTTCTGGCCCATAAGTTTGATCCCTTCCCTGCCGTGACGCTGCGCGAATTCTGTTGATTTGCACCCGCTATCCTGCACACGATTTCACGCAGCACACGCCGCGCAGGCATAAAAAAACCGGCCATTGTGTTCGGTTCGTCATTGTCAGTGTGTCAGTCCAGGATGAAATCGTCGCGCAGCGTATCAGCGAGCGCCCACGGCATTTCAGACGGAAAACTCTTTTCACGCGCTGCAGATAACACGGCATCGCCGTAGGACTCAACAGCCATTTCCGACAGTTCCCGTTTTAATGACGGGCTTTTTTCCAGATGACGGGCAATTTTCCTGCGCTGCGCTGACATGGGCTAAAAAATCAATGGGAATCTCATTTCATGAGGTTTGATTATTCACTATCTGCCAATGTCTTGCATTCACACTCGCCACCTACACTGGCGGCGGTCAAACATAATTCATCGGTTATCAGTTCGTATTTTAACGTCGCGCCTGGCATGACCTGCACATGCGTAACCGTATCGTGGCTGTCCCTGCAAAAATTAATCCGGATGAGATCTTTTTTTCTTTGAGTTCTTAATGGCTAATTCAGGCTGCGCCGCAGTGATTGCACTGATTTCCACGTAACATGATAATCAATGGCTTTGATACCCTTTAAACGAACAAATATGAGCTTAACATGGCGACAATAAAGGATGTTGCATCCATGGCCGGTGTATCAACCGCGACTGTATCACGCGTCATTAACCAGACCGCGTGGGTTGAACCCGTCACGCGCGAACGTGTAGAGAAAGCCATGCGCGATCTCAATTATCGCCGGAATGCCGCCGCTATCGCGCTGGCGAAACGCAGCGGCGATATGCTCGGATTGTTAACCGGCAATCTGGCTGATCCTTTTTTTGCCCGCCTTGCTCGCGGCGTAGAAGATGTTTCTCGTAAGCAGCAGTATCGCTTGATGGTATGTAGCGGCGGCCACGACGAAGAAATGGAAAAAGCGGGACTGGATTTTCTGGTTAATCAAGGTTGTGAGGCTATTGTTGTACACGCCAGCCGATTACCGGATAAAGAGCTGCTGCGCTACGCAGCCCACTTTCCAGCGCTGGTTGTTGTGAATCGTTATATAGCCGGTATGGCCAACCGGTGTATCTGGCTGGAAAATCGCAGCGCCGCCAGGGAAGCGACCCGATATCTCCTGGCGAACGGGCATCGGCGCATTGCCTGTGTGATATCTGACTTGCCAATTATCGATCGTCAGGAACGCCTTGATGGTTACCGTGAAGCGCTGGAAGAATATGGTATTTCTCCAGACCCTCGCTGGGTGTATTGCCAGAACTACTGCCTCCGCCTCAGAAAAGTCGCCGCAATCGTCAGTGACGGAATAATAAGGAAACAAGATGGATTTTAACCAGATTATCAATCGCAACAATACTGGTTCGGTAAAGTGGGATTTTATTGAGCGTCACTTTGGCGACGGCGCTGGGAAACTGCTGCCAATGTGGGTTTCTGATTTCGATTTTGCCTGCCCGCCTGAGGTTCAGGCGGCATTGCATCAGCGAATCGAGCACGGCGTATTTGGCTATAGCGAACGTGATGAGGCCTATTTTAACGCCCTGCTTCACTGGTTTTCGTCACGCCACCAGCTTACGTTAAAACAGGAATGGGTATGCAGCGTGGAAGGCGTCGTACCAGGGTTGGCGCTCTTGGTGCAAATGTTGACGCATTCAGGCGACGGCGTAGTGGTACAGGGACCATACTATGGCTCCTTCGCCAAAATAATCACGCTTAATGGTAGAAAACTGCTGGAGAATCCCCTTAGCGAGTCGCCGGACGACGGCTACCAGATGGATTTTTGCCAACTGGAAAGGCTGTTTCGCCATGAGCGCCCTCCGCTGATGATTTTGTGTAATCCACATAATCCAACCGGGCGTTGCTGGTCGGCCAACGAGCTGGAGCAACTGCTTTTATTATGTGAAGCTTATGATGTCACTCTCATCTCGGATGAAATATGGGCCGATCTATTGCTGCCCGGTGAAACCTTTACCTCGGTACTGCATTTAGGGGAGCGCTGGCATAAACGGGTCATCTCCGCCACTGCGGCCAGCAAAACGTTTGGCTTATCGTCGTTGCGAATTTCTAATTTTCTCATTCCCGATCCTACGCTTCGCCTGCGTTTCCTGTCTCGTCTGGACGCTCATGGGCTGGATGTCTTTAACGCCCTCTCCGTTCAGGCGGCGACTACCGCATGGAATGAAAGCAGACAGTGGCTGGATTCGCTACTGGATTACCTGGCGGAAAACCGCCGCTGGTTTGTTGAACAGGCGACAGAGCACCTTCCCTGGGCAAGAATTGTCCCGGCGCAGGGAACCTATTTATTATGGATGGATTGTAAAAAACTGGGACTGGATGACGAACAGCTAAAATGGGTAATGGCGGATGTCGCGGGTATTGCTCCTTCAATGGGCAGCGGCTTTGGCCCGGCGGGCAGCGGATTTATCCGTTTAAATCTGGGATGTCCACGTACCTACCTTGAAATGGCAATAGACGGCCTGAAGCGAATATCGGTGAAGACAATCAAAGGAATACCAACAGGCGGATGAATTTTTCGGGCGGTAAACTGACAACGGTGTTATTTCTGAGACATGATATCGCCTGAGCGCCAGTAAAAAAACCGGCCATCAAGGCCGGTTGGGTCCGGAGCGCAGTTTTACTATCAGGGGCGTCTGAATAATACGATGCTGCGCCCGGCCAGATCGAAATCCATTTCTTCGGTAATCCGCATTCCCTGCTGCGCGTTATCGGCAGTCGTCAGTTCAAGTACCCAGCCGCCTTCTCCCCACATCGGAATACGGAACGGTACGCTGCCTTCAAACGGATTGAAAAGCAGTAAGGCGTCATGCCAGATCCCCGCTTCCGGCTGGAGATCGGGACGACTAATGCATACGCCTATGGTCGATCCCTCATCCCATTGTTCGGATTGCTGCGCCCCTCCGCCGGCGTTAAACCAGCGGATCTCCAGACCGTCACGCCAGCTCTCCCGGCGCAGCAACGGTTGCGTGGCGCGCAGTTGAATCAGATGACGGGTAAACTCTCGTAGCGCATTGGCGGTTTCCGGCAAATAGTAGTATCTGTTGCCGCATTCACGCTAACACTGGTTACCAGCGCTGCCACGATAATACCTGCTGTAGCAAGGGAGAATTTATTCATTGTTGTTGCTCCAATAATTATATAAATAACCTCTACATCTGCGCGTTAACCCGTTAATGTAGAACACAGAAAATAATACCCCTCCTCTCTCAGGAATAAAGATCACCCTCCGTGATATGGCTATTATTGATATTTACGTTGACTGATTTTGATGTTTGATGAATAAAGCAACATGGCGAGCAGATTTTAAGGCGAAAAAGTAGACCACGACAATAGCCGCAGACGTGGTCTACGGCGCGTTGAGGTGATAGAAATACGGCAGGCATTCAGATAGACCGGGAGCGAGCCCTCCGTCTGAAAGTATATTCATCAGCCCGATCAACCCATCGTTACCGGGCTGGCGAGGTTATCAGGCGTTAAGCTGGTAGTCGAGGGTGATTTCCGCATTCAGAACCTGCGAAACCGGACACCCGGCTTTTGCTTTCTGGATGATTTGATCGAAAGTTGAAGCATCAATATCTGCTACCGCGACTTTGCTTTGTAGCGCAATTTTGGTAATGGCGAAGCCCGCCTCCACCTTATCAAGCGATACGTCAGCGGTGGTGTCAATGGATGTCGGCGTAAATCCAGCCTCTCCCAGCATAAGTGATAGCGCCATGGAGAAACAGGCCGCATGTGCGGCGCCGATTAACTCTTCCGGGTTGGTTCCCTGCGCGCCTTCGAACCGGGTATTGAATCCATACGGTTGTTGATTAGTTTGTCGATGAGTTTATTCAGGCCGTTAAGCAGCGCTGGCCAGATATCCTGCTACAGTTTGAAGATTTCGCGCAGAAAAACGCAATGCCGCTGTTGACGCGCTATCGTGATGAGATTTGCTCCTTTAACGATGATATTCAGGGCACCGCAGCCGTGACCGTCGGTACGTTGATCGCCGCCAGCCGCGCTGCCGGCAGTCAGCTTAGCGAGCAGAAAATCGTTTTCCTCGGCGCGGGTTCCGCCGGATGTGGGATTGCTGAACAAATCATCGCGCAGACTCAGCGTGAAGGTTTAAGCGAAGATGCCGCCCGACAGAACGTTTTTATGGTCGATCGCTTCGGCCTGTTGACGGACCGGATGCCTAATTTATTGCCGTTCCAGGCAAAACTGGTGCAGAAATGCGACAATCTCCAGCACTGGGATACCGAAAATGACGTGCTGTCGCTGCTGGATGTGGTGCGTAACGTGAAGCCGGATATCCTGATCGGGGTTTCCGGCCAGACCGGGCTCTTTACTGAAGAGATCATCCGCGAGATGCATAAGCATTGCCCTCGCCCGATCGTCATGCCGCTCTCTAATCCCACCTCTCGCGTGGAGGCCACGCCACAGGACATTATCGCCTGGACGGAAGGCAACGCGCTGGTGGCAACCGGCAGTCCATTCTCGCCGGTCATCTGGAAAGATAAGGTTTATCCGATCGCACAATGTAATAACGCCTATATTTTCCCCGGCATCGGTCTGGGGGTTATCGCTTCCGGCGCATCGCGCATTACTGATGAAATGCTGATGTCAGCCAGTGAGACGCTGGCGAAACATTCTCCGCGGGTGAATAACGGCGAAGGATTAGTGTTGCCAGCGCTTAAAGACATCCAGGTCGTGTCGCGCGCTATCGCTTTTGCCGTAGGCAAAATGGCGCAGCAACAAGGTGTAGCGGTGAAAACCTCTGCGGAAGCGCTGCAACAGGCGATTGACGATAACTTCTGGAAACCGGAATACCGCGACTACCGTCGGACTTCCATTTAATACGTACCCGGCGGTGAATGCCGCCGGATATCACTTTCTTCTTTAGTTTTGGTGAGTCTGTCGACACACCTGAATTCCTTTCCCTGCTTATTTGTCAAGCTACTAATATTAGCCACCTTTATGTATTGAACGGGGATTTATCAGGATAATCCTGGCTAAACTATTACATTGTATTTCTGCCGCCTTGCATAACTCATCAGAAATATTAATCCTAAAGAGGTAATAGCGCCTTACCTGCTATTACTTACCTGCTATGCAGTTCACTATTAATAAAAGGAGAAGGTTATGAAAGCTGCTGTTGTCACACAAGATCATCAGGTTGATGTTACTGAGAAAACGCTGCGTCCCCTTCGCCACGGTGAAGCTTTGCTAAAAATGGAGTGCTGCGGCGTATGCCATACCGATCTACACGTGAAAAACGGCGATTTCGGTGACAAAACCGGCGTCATTCTGGGACACGAAGGCATTGGCGTCGTGGCGGAAGTCGGTCCCGGTGTCACCTCGCTGAAACCCGGCGATCGCGCGAGTGTCGCGTGGTTTTATGAAGGATGCGGACACTGTGAGTATTGCAATACGGGCAATGAAACCTTATGCCGCAACGTGAAAAATGCCGGTTACACGGTAGATGGCGGCATGGCCGAAGAGTGTATTGTCGTCGCGGATTATGCGGTGAAAGTACCGGAAGGTCTGGACTCTGCAGCGGCAAGTAGTATTACCTGCGCGGGCGTTACCACCTATAAAGCGGTGAAGATTTCTCATATTAAACCTGGCCAGTGGATTGCCATCTACGGTCTGGGCGGTCTGGGTAATCTGGCCTTGCAGTACGCGAAAAACGTTTTCAATGCGAAAGTGATCGCCATTGATGTCAATGATGGACAACTGAAACTGGCCGAGGAAATGGGCGCAGATCTGACCATTAATTCACGTACGGAAGATGCGGCTAAAATTGTGCAGGAAAAAACCGGTGGCGCGCACGCAGCGGTGGTTACCGCGGTCGCTAAGGCGGCGTTTAATTCCGCAGTAGATGCCGTTCGCGCCGGAGGCCTCGTGGTGGCAGTCGGGTTGCCGCCAGAAGCCATGAACCTTGATATCCCTCGCCTGGTGCTGGATGGCATTCAGGTTGTCGGTTCGTTGGTGGGGACACGCCAGGATCTGACCGAAGCCTTCCAGTTCGCGGCGGAAGGAAAAGTCGTGCCAAAAGTCGCTTTACGTCCGCTTGAAGATATCAACGTTATTTTTAAAGAGATGGAACAGGGACAAATTCGTGGCCGTATGGTCATCGATTTCCGCCGTTAAACGATTTGCTGTGGTCGTCTGAGTATACAGACAGCAGATGAAAACAAGGCGCTACGAGGATAGCGCCTTGTTTATCAGATCGCGAAAGAATTACTGAATACCTTCTTCGGTCTCTTTTTTTGCTTCCGCCTTCTCGATTTCACGATACCAGCGTGGATGATGTTTCTTCGCCCAGCGACGGCTGACCTTCCCTTCGATCATGCCTTTAATCGAGCCTTTCACCCAAAACGCCATATACATATGGATGAGGATCGCGTGCATTAAAATAATGCCCGCCGCCGCATGAATTAACAGGCTATAACGCACCACCTGCATGGGGAAATACTGCGCGAAATACGGACGCCAGATAATCACGCCAGTCACCAGCAGCACAAAAATCATGCTCATAATGGACCAGAACATCATCTTCTGTCCGGCATTGTATTTACCGACATCCGCCACCTTATGCTCATTGCCTTTCAATACTTCGACAATATTTTTCAGCCACGGAATATCTTTTTTATCCGGGATGTTGTGGTGGACGAAACGCACGAACATAAACATCAGCGCGATGAAAATGGCAATACCGAAGAACGGGTGCAAAATACGTCCCATCTGCGGCGTGCCGAAGGTTTGCGTCAGCCATTGTAGCGTCGGGAAGAAAAACGAAATCCCCGACAGCGCTACCAGGAAGAAGCAGATCACCACCGTCCAGTGACAGGCGCGGTCGACAAATTTCGTGCGCACAATCATTTTCGACTTACTCATGATGATCCTCCTCATCGTCGTCCGTTTCTTTATTCGGGCCAATACCGATGTAGTGGTAAATCAGACCGGCGAAAGTGGCGATAAAGCCCGCTGCGGCCAGCGGTTTTAGCGCCCCTTTCCACAGATTGATTGAGGTATCGATCTGCGGATCTTTCGGCAAGCCGTGGTACAACTCCGGCTGATTGGCATGGTGCAGCACATACATGACGTGCGTGCCGCCGACGCCCTGCGGGTTGTAGATACCGGCATGTTCAAAGCCGCGCGCTTTTAACTTCTCCACGCGTTGCTCACCCAGTTCCAGCATCTCTTTTTTGGTGCCGAAGTGAATCGCCCCGGTCGGACAAGTTTTGACGCAGGCCGGTTCCTGGCCCACGCTGACGCGATCGACGCAGAGCGTACATTTATAAACGCGGTTGTCCTCTTTGTTGAGGCGCGGAATATTAAACGGACACCCGGCGATACAGTAACCACAGCCGATACAGTGTTCAGATTGAAAATCAACAATCCCGTTCGCGTACTGGATGATAGCCCCGGCAGATGGACAGGCTTTAAGACAGCCTGGATCTTCACAGTGCATACAACCATCTTTACGAATCAGCCACTCCAGCTTGCCGTTCTGCTCGGTTTCGGTAAAGCGCATCACCGTCCAGGACTTGGCGCTGAGATCGGCAGGGTTATCGTACACCCCGACACAATGGCCAACGTTATCGCGAATATCGTTCCATTCAGAACAGGCTACCTGGCAGGCTTTACAGCCGACACAGGAGGAGACGTCGATCAGTTTCGCGACTTCGGCTTTGTAATCACGCGCCTGCGGAGGCGGCGTGATGGCGTTTGTTGCGGACCGTTTAATAATGTCCTGCGTTTCCATAGACATATGTTCGCCTCCCTTACGCCTTCTCGATGTTAACTAAAAACGCTTTGTATTCCGGCGTTTGCGAGTTGGCATCACCGACATTTGGCGTCAGAGTATTGGCGATATAGCCTTTGCGCGCGACACCCTCAAAGCCCCAGTGAATCGGGATCCCCACCGTTTCAACCTGCTGACCGTTGACATGCAGGGTGCGAAGACGACGAGTTACCACCGCGACCGCGCGAATAAACCCGCGTTTACTGCTCACCTTCACATAGTCGCCGTTAGCTATACCTTTCGCTGCCGCCAGCGTCTCACTGATCTCCACAAACTGTTCCGGCTGAGCGATAGCGTTAAGTAGCGCATGTTTGGTCCAGGTATGGAAATGCTCTGTGAGGCGGTAAGTCGTGCCCACGTACGGAAACTGCTCCTTCTTACCCATGCGCTGCGCATCTTCTTCATACAGACGCGCCGCCGGGTTCGAGACCACATTCGGGTGCAGCGGGTTAGTGCCCAGCGGCGTTTCCATCGGCTCGTAGTGTTCAGGGAACGGTCCTTCCGCCATTTTATCAATAGCAAACAGACGTCCCAGCCCTTCCGGCTGCATGATAAACGGATTGGTCCCGCTCCCCGGCGCCGCGTTGTTAAAGTCCGGAATATCGTTCCCTGTCCACTTCGCGCCGTTCCACTGGATCAGCATCCGTTTTGGATCCCATGGTTTACCCTGCGGGTCCGCCGAAGCGCGGTTATACAATACGCGACGGTTTAGCGGCCACGCCCACGCCCAACCCAGTGTATTGCCAAGCCCTGACGGGTCGGCGTTATCACGTCTGGACATCTGGTTGCCCTGCTCCGTCCAGCTACCGGTATAAATCCAGCAGGAGGAGGATGTCGTACCGTCATCGCGCAGTAATGCAAAACTGCTCAACAACTGGCCTTTCCTGGCAAGCAGTGTACCGTTGGCGTCATAGAGATCTTCCAGCGCATAGCCGTTGTTCTCTTTCGCCACTTCTTCCGAATGCGGTTCATCCGGCTGCTTGTAGTTCCAGCTCATCTTCAATAGTGGTTCGGCGCCTTTACCGCCTTCTGCGCGGTACATTTCACGCAGACGATGGTAAATACCGGCCAGAATCTCGCCGTCGTTACGCGCTTCGCCCGGCGCGTCCTGACCTTTCCAGTGCCACTGTAACCAGCGACCGGAGTTAGCGATAGAGCCATCCTCTTCCGCAAAACAGGTAGACGGCAGACGGAAGACTTCGGTCTGGATCGTTGTCGGATCGACATCATTAGATTCGCCGTGGTTCTGCCAGAACGTTGACGTTTCAGTCACCAGCGGATCGATAACGACCAGATACTTCAGTTTGCTTAAGCTTTGCACCACTTTGTTTTTGTCCGGGAAGGACGCCACCGGGTTAAAGCCCTGACAGAAATAGCCGGTGACTTTCCCGCTATCCATCATGTTGAAATATTTGATCACGTCATAGGACTGATCCCACTTAGGCAGCCAGGCAAAGCCCCAGTCATTCTCTTTCTGCGCCGCATCGCCATAGAAAGATTTCATCAGACTGACGAAGAACTTAGGATAATTACCCCAGTAGTTGACCTGATCGGCCAGCGTCGCTTTGGGGGTATTCGCTGCCAGATAAGTTTGCAGATCGGCCTGTTTTTCCGATGGCAGCGTCAGGTAGCCCGGCAGGCTGGTGGAGAGCAGTCCTAAATCCGTTAAACCCTGAATATTAGAGTGGCCGCGCAAGGCGTTCACACCGCCGCCAGCCATCCCCATATTGCCGAGCAGCAACTGGATCATCGCCATAGTACGGATGTTCTGCGCCCCGACGGTATGTTGCGTCCAGCCCAGCGCATACAGGAAGGTGGTAGTGCTATCTGGCGCGCTGGTAGAGGCCAACACCTCACACACCTTCAGGAAATCCGCTTTCGGCGTACCGCAGATGTTTTCCACGACGTCCGGCGTGTAGCGCGAAACGTGCTGCTTCAGCAGATTCCACACACAGCGTGGGTGCGTCAACGTTTCATCACGTTTGGCATAGCCGTTTTCATCGAACTGGTAGTTCCAGGAGGATTTATCGTACTGACGCTTTTGGGCGTCATAGCCGCTGAAAAGACCGTCATCAAAGGCAAAATCATCCCGCACCAGCAGGCTGGCGTTGGTGTAATGCTTAACGTATTCAGCGTTGATTTTGTTATTTTCGATCAGGTACAGCAAAACGCCGGACAGAAAGGTAATGTCTGTACCGGAACGTATTGGCGCATAGATATCCGCCACCGACGCCGTACGCGTAAAGCGTGGATCAACGACAATCAGCGTCGCATCGTTATTATTTTTCGCTTCCATCGCCCAGCGGAAACCCACCGGATGCGCTTCTGCGGCATTGCCGCCCATCACCATCACGACGTTGGCGTTTTTAATATCCACCCAGTGGTTGGTCATCGCACCGCGACCAAATGTTGGAGCAAGACTTGCTACCGTTGGTCCGTGTCAGACGCGCGCCTGGTTATCTACCGCCAGCATACCGAGAGAACGCGCAAACTTCTGCGTCAGCATACCCGTTTCATTGCTGGCCGCCGAGGCGCACAGCATCCCGGTAGAGAGCCAGCGGTTAACCGTGACGCCCTGCTCATTCTTTTCAATAAAGTTGGCGTCGCGGTCGGCTTTCATTAATTTAGCAATACGGGTGAAAGCGTCATCCCAGCTAATGCGCTGCCACTTGTCGGAACCCGGCGCGCGGTATTCCGGATAGCGTAGGCGATCTTCACTGTGAACATAGTCCAGCAAACCGGCCCCTTTCGGGCACAGCGCGCCACGGCTTACCGGATGATCCGGGTCGCCTTCAATATGGTAAATCGCTTCTTTCGCGTTTTTTGCCCCATCTCCCAGGCTATACATTAATAGCCCGCAACCTACGGAACAGTATGTGCAGGAGTTACGGATCTCTTTTGCGCGCAACAGCTTATAGTTTCGCGCCTGAGCCAGGGCCATTTTAGGGGTAAAACCCAGTGCGGCCACCGTTGTTCCCGCCATACCGCCCGCGCAGATTTTAAAAAATTGTCTGCGGCTGACGTCCATTGCTTTCCTCTTTTTTCCACGGATGCACGCCTCCTTCGAACTGCAGCAAAACCTCAGCCCAGGATGCGTGTATAACTTCGCGAGGAAACTAACAGCAAAATCGATAACTTTTTTGCGTCAAATCAATATTGAAACGGTTCCGCTATTAAATAGCCCTATTTTTAAACCGCAATAACTCCAGGGAGGTACTAAAAAATGACACTGCATGGCATCGCCCTCGGAAAAAGTGCTATAAGTGGCAGTTTATTTTGCGCGGTATTCAGGACAGTCACAAAGCATGACATCACAAAAAGCAACGCTAATAGGGCTTGTTGCCATCGTTCTGTGGAGCACGATGGTTGGGTTAATTCGCGGCGTCAGCGAAGGTCTCGGACCGGTAGGCGGCGCAGCCATGATCTATTCATTAAGCGGTCTGCTGCTGATTTTTACCGTCGGATTACCTGATATCCGCCGTTTCCCGGGGCGATACCTCATCGCAGGCAGCGTACTGTTTGTCAGTTATGAAATATGCCTGGCGCTTTCTCTCGGTTATGCCGCCACTCGCTATCAGGCTATCGAAGTCGGCATGGTTAACTATTTATGGCCCAGCCTGACTATTCTGTTTGCCATTCTTTTTAATGGGCAAAAAACTAACTGGCTTATTGTTCCTGGATTGCTTATTGCACTTACTGGCGTTTGCTGGGTTCTGGGGGGCGAGAATGGTCTTAATGCCGGAGAAATTATCAGCAATGTCGCCACCAGTCCGCTAAGTTATTTACTGGCATTTCTTGGGGCGTTTATATGGGCGACATACTGCACCGTCACAAATAAATATGCGCGTGGTTATAACGGTATCACCGTCTTTGTGCTACTCACCGCCGTGGCGCTGTGGTTCCACTATTTTCTTACGCCGCAACCTGCCATGATATTTAGCCTACCGGTGATTGCTAAACTTTTTACCGCGGCATTCACGTTGGGGTTTGCCTACGCAGCATGGAATGTGGGCATACTTCATGGCAATGTGACTATCATGGCCGTAGGGTCTTATTTTACCCCCGTCATGTCCTCTGCTCTGGCAGCGCTGTTACTCAGCTCACCACTGTCATTCTCCTTCTGGCAAGGCGCAGTCATGGTTTGCGTAGGTTCGCTACTTTGTTGGCTGGCAACGCGGCGGCGCTAAGCGACGGGCGGACCGATGTTGATATAAAATCCGCCCGCTGTACCTTGACACCCTTCACAACACAACTACGCTTTTATCTATCGCCTGTGTGTATTTGACGATTTTCCATTTTCACGTGCCCCCTGCGCCATACCAGGATGCGCTGGTAAAAATGAATTTTATAAAATCGTTAAATATGTTAATGCTATGATATAATTATATTAACAAATATATAATTAACGCTAGCTGGCAACTGTATTAGTGCATATAATAATCAGTCGTTACTACCAAAAATAAAACCATAAACAGCCCAATAGTCCCCTCCGAAAATATATCTTATTAGACAGTCCCTATTTGAATTAATACTCTCAAATGTATTAAGGAGATCTCGATCACACAAATTAAAATAATTTGTAATCTTATGAAACTTATTATTGAACTTATGCCACTCCGTCATTTAAAAATAGTCTGCCATTGACAAACGCCTCGTTTGACAATGGTTGAGGAAACACGCTAAGAAAATTATAAGGATTATTAAAATGAAACTTAAGTTAGTGGCAGTGGCAGTGACTTCCCTGTTGGCAGCAGGCGTTGTAAATGCAGCCGAGGTATATAACAAAGACGGCAATAAACTGGATCTGTACGGTAAAGTTCACGCTCAGCATTATTTCTCTGATGATAACGGAAGTGATGGTGACAAAACTTACGCGCGTCTGGGCTTTAAAGGCGAAACTCAGATCAACGATCAGTTAACCGGTTTTGGCCAGTGGGAATATGAATTCAAAGGCAACCGTACTGAAAGCCAGGGCGCTGACAAAGACAAAACCCGTCTGGCGTTTGCTGGTCTGAAATTCGCTGACTACGGTTCTTTCGACTACGGTCGTAACTACGGCGTTGCTTACGACATCGGCGCATGGACCGACGTTCTGCCAGAGTTCGGTGGCGATACCTGGACTCAGACTGACGTCTTCATGACTGGCCGTACTACTGGTGTTGCCACCTACCGTAACACCGATTTCTTTGGCTTGGTTGAAGGTCTGAACTTTGCCGCGCAGTACCAGGGCAAAAACGACCGTGACGGCGCGTACGAGTCTAACGGCGACGGTTTCGGTCTGTCCGCAACGTATGAGTACGAAGGTTTTGGCGTAGGTGCGGCCTATGCGAAGTCTGACCGTACTAACAACCAGGTGAAAGCAGCGAGCAACCTGAATGCTGCGGGTAAAAACGCTGAAGTCTGGGCTGCTGGTCTGAAATATGATGCGAACAACATCTACCTGGCGACCACCTATTCCGAAACGCTGAACATGACCACCTTCGGTGAAGATGCAGCGGGTGATGCGTTTATCGCGAATAAAACCCAGAACTTTGAAGCAGTTGCTCAGTATCAGTTCGACTTCGGTCTGCGTCCGTCCATCGCTTACCTGAAATCCAAAGGTAAAAACCTGGGTACTTACGGCGACCAGGATCTGGTTGAGTACATCGATGTTGGCGCAACCTACTACTTCAACAAAAACATGTCCACCTTCGTTGATTACAAAATCAACCTGCTGGACGACAGCGATTTCACCAAAGCGGCTAAAGTGTCTACCGACAACATCGTTGCTGTTGGTCTGAACTACCAGTTCTAATTTTGTTGTAGTCTGAATACAAAGCCAGTCCTTTCAGGGCTGGCTTTTTCTCTTGATGTAGACTCGGTCATAAGGAGTATGCCGTGCAGACGTTCACTGGTCGTTGTCTTTGCGGACAGAGCCATTTTACCGTTGACGTCGAAATGCTGGATGTCTATGCCTGCCATTGTACGCTGTGTCAAAAATGGTCGGGTGGAATAGCCATGTATCTGGAAGCCTGCGGGCAACCACAGCTAGCCCCCCTTTCCCCGGAACCGCCATACTTTTCATCCTCTTCGCGCGGCGAACGCTACTTCTGTTCCGGCTGCGGGTGTCCGCTGTGGTTTCGGCTTACCGATACCGATCGCTATTTTATTCCCTGGACCTTACTGGAGCTGAACGAAGTTGATCGCCGTCGGCTGATTCTGGCTGCGGAAATTTATACCGAAACCCAGCCTGCCTTCTGGCGACTGACGGGGCAATACGCACGCCTCAGCGGTAAAGAGGTTGAGGAAATGGACTCCCCCTGCCAGCTAGCGCATTAAGCGCTTATCTCACCAGGCGTTATGTTATCGGCGTTGGGCTTTTGCCAGGCTGAACCACATCCCTACCGCCAGCAAAAGAAGCATACTCCCGGCGCTGCTTAACGCCACGCTATGCGACCAGATAAAGGCGTGTCTGGCGGCGTCCAGTATTGTCTGCCCCAGCGTGGGCGGCAGGCTATTCGCCAACTGCACGGCTTCTCCCATTGAAGATGACGCTCTGGCAATCTCTTGCGCCTCAAGCCCGGCAGGCAGACGGATAGACGCGGAGAAGCTACGGCTTAACAACAGACCGAAAATGGCAATGCCCAGTCCCGCGCCCAGTTCATAAGCCATCGTTTCTATCGCGCCGGCCGCCGCCGCTTTTTCTGCCGGCGCAGCGGCCATAATTGCCGACGTGGAAGCCAGCAATGCGCTGGCGGCGCTAAATCCCAGCAGCGCCATCAGCCCCCAGGCCTGCCATTGTTGGGTGCTGAAATCCGTCATCGCCAGGCCATAAAAACTCAGCGCGCTTAACGCCATGCCGCCCGTCGCGACCAGCCGTAGTCCCAGACGCGAGACCAGCACGCCCGCAATCGGCCCGCTGAATCCACTGGCGACCATCACCGGCAGCATAAATACCCCGGCCTCATAAGGCGATAGCCCGTGAACAAACTGTAGCTCTTGCGCCATCAGCAGCTCAAAGCCCACCAGAGTGATCATCGCGGTCATCGCCATCACGACGCCGCTCAGGATAATGCGATGGGTAAATAGTCGCATATCAATCATCGGACGCGATGTCGCAAGCTGTGTGCGGATAAAGAGTCCCAGGAGCAGCGTGCCGGTAAGCAGGGTAAACGAGATGACCCACAGCGACAAATGCCCTTTCAGCGCGGTTTTAGCGCTATAGACCAACAGCAAAATGGCAATAATCAGCATCACCGCATGGCCAAGATTGAGCGGTTGATCGCGACGGCCCGCCTGGCGAGGAACATAACGGGCGGTTAAGCCCATGACGACCAGCACAATCGGCACGTTGATCAGGAAAACCGATCCTCAGTAAAAATGCTCTAATAATATGCCGCCGATGAGCGGCCCAAACGCCGCTCCGCCCGAACCTACCGCTGCCCAGACGCCCAGCGCCATGTTGCGATGCTTCTCTTCACAAAAGGTGGCGCGTATCCCGGCCAGCGTCGCCGGTACAATCATCGCCGCGCCAATAGCCAGTAATACCCTGGTGGCGATAAGCCAACTGGCGGTATGCGAAAACGCCGCCGCCAATGATGCCAGGCCAAAGAGCGTCCCGCCCAGCATCAGCAGGCGTTTAAAACCGATACGATCGCCAAGCGCGCCCATCGGCAACACCATGCCAGCCATGACCAAAGAATAAATATCAATGATCCACAGCAGCTCGTTGCCGCTGGCCCCCAGTGTCATACTCAGTGTCGGCGCGGCGACATGCAAGACCGTGGCATCAATGGCGACAGGAATATAGACCAGCACAATAATGACTAACGTTAACCACTGACGAAACATAACTCTCCCTTCAAAAACTCAAATTTGGACGCCTGTCCAGTTTCAGGATCCTACGGTAAGTTGAACGAATGTCCAGCTTTTTGTTACACTGCGCGTATTGGCTAATGTGGGGAAAATATGAGTTACCTTAACCGGGATGAACGCCGCGAAGTGATCCTGCAAGCGGCGATGCGCGTGGCGCTGGCAGAGGGGTTTGCCGCCATGACGGTGCGACGAATCGCATCAGAAGCCGATGTCGCCGCCGGCCAGGTGCATCACCACTTCAGCTCGGCGGGCGAGCTCAAAGCGCAGGCCTTTGTCCATTTGATCCGTACCCTGCTTGATGCCGGGCAAGTTCCGCCGCCCGCCACCTGGCGTGCACGGCTTCACGCTATGTTGGGTAGCGAAGACGGCGGCTTTGAGCCTTACATAAAATTGTGGCGAGAGGCGCAAATTCTGGCCGATCGGGATCCGCACATCAGAGATGCTTATCTCCTCACGATGCAGATGTGGCATGAGGAAACGGTCACTATTATCGAGCAGGGCAAACAGGCAGGAGAATTTACGTTTACTGCTAACGCCCCGGATATCGCCTGGCGGCTTATCGCACTGGTGTGCGGGCTGGACGGTATGTATGTATTGGGTATTCCGGAAATGGCCGATCCCTCGTTTAAATACCATTTGGATCGGATGATTACGCTTGAACTCTTTGCGTAAAGTTACAAATAATTTAATAAAATTACTTTTAGTTTACAAATAGTAACAATTAAGAAACATCATATCTCCTCTTCGCGCCGCGCTGACCTGGTTTTTTATCTATTCTTTCACTCAATATTCTAAAAAAACTTCAATAAGTTCTCAAAAGAGCGCGTGACGCTCTGTCTCTTTTTTGTGTTTTTTTCAAATGATATGCGCATGTGAGGGGTAAAATGACACGACAAAACGAGAATTATAACCGTTATCTCTTGAGTGACTGGCGACCCGAAAATCCAGCCTTCTGGGAGAATAAAGGGAAAGGCATCGCCAGAAGAAACTTATGGATTTCAGTAAGTTGTTTGCTCCTTGCATTTTGCGTCTGGATGTTGTTTAGCGCTGTTGCCGTCAACCTCAATAAAATTGGATTTAATTTTACCACCGACCAACTCTTTTTATTAACCGCACTACCTTCTCTTTCCGGCGCAATATTACGCGTTCCCTACTCCTTTATGGTACCACTGTTTGGTGGCCGTAAATGGACCGTATTAAGTACCGTAATATTGATTATTCCCTGCGCCTGGCTGGGATTCGCCGTGCAAAATCCTGCCACCCCTTTCGGGGTATTTATGCTCATCGCTCTGTTGTGCGGTTTTGCGGGGGCAAACTTCGCGTCCAGTATGGGCAACATCAGTTTTTTCTTTCCAAAAGCCAGACAAGGTAGCGCGTTGGGTATTAACGGCGGACTGGGAAATCTTGGCGTCAGTGTGATGCAGTTGATTGCGCCGCTGGTTATTTTTCTGCCGATATTTACTTTTTTAGGCGTCCGGGGCGTGCCGCAACCTGATGGCTCCCTGCTCGCTCTCACTAACGCCGCCTGGATCTGGGTGCCGTTACTGGCTGTCGCGACGCTTGCCGCCTGGTTTGGTATGAACGATATCGGCAGTTCAAAAGCGTCTGTCGTCTCGCAATTGCCGGTGCTAAAACGTCTGCACCTGTGGCTGCTTAGCCTGTTGTACCTGGCGACATTCGGGTCATTCATCGGCTTTTCCGCAGGTTTCGCCATGCTCGCCAAAACGCAATTTCCCGACGTAAACATTCTGCAACTGGCGTTCTTTGGCCCCTTTATCGGCGCGCTGGCGCGATCGGCAGGCGGCGTGATCTCCGATAAATTCGGCGGCGTTCGCGTCACGCTCATTAATTTTATCTTTATGGCGCTGTTTACCGCCTTGCTATTCCTCACGCTGCTGGCTCCGGCGCAGGCAGCTTTAGCGCGTTCTATCTTGTTTTTATGGGCCTGTTTTTGACAGCGGGTCTCGGCAGCGGTTCTACCTTTCAGATGATTGCGGTGATCTTCCGTCAGATCACGCTCTACAACGTCAAACTGCGCGGCGGGAGCGATGAGCAGGCGCAGCGCGAAGCGGTGACGGATACCGCCGCCGCGCTCGGTTTTATCTCCGCTATTGGCGCTGTGGGCGGCTTCTTTATTCCAAAAGCGTTTGGCACCTCTTTGGCCTTGACCGGCTCGCCGGTGGGCGCCATGAAAATCTTTTTGCTGTTTTACATCGCTTGCGTCCTGCTGACCTGGCTGGTCTACGGGCGTCGTAAGCCTAAACAACAATAACAACATACGCACCTGTAGGACGGCCATCCGGCAATGGTTTAACGCCAAATCGACAGGATGGCGGAAAATTTATCGAAGCAGGAGAAATGTCATGAGTAAACTGTTGGATCGCTTTCGTTACTTTAAACAAAAAGGCGATACCTTTGCCGACGGCCATGGTCAGGTGATGCATACCAACCGCGACTGGGAAGACAGTTATCGCCAGCGCTGGCAGTTTGATAAGATCGTGCGCTCAACCCACGGCGTCAACTGCACGGGCTCCTGTAGTTGGAAAATTTATGTCAAAAATGGTCTGGTGACGTGGGAAACCCAGCAAACCGACTACCCGCGCACGCGTCCCGATTTACCGAACCATGAACCGCGCGGCTGCCCGCGCGGCGCCAGCTACTCCTGGTATCTCTATAGCGCCAATCGTTTGAAATACCCTCTGGTGCGTAAGCGGCTGATAGAACTGTGGCGCGAGGCCCTTTCCCGGCACAGCGATCCGGTACTGGCATGGTAATCTATAATGAACGACCCGCAAAAATGCCAAAGTTACAAACAGGTGCGCGGACATGGCGGCTTTATTCGTTCGAACTGGAAAGAGCTGAATCAGCTCATTGCCGCTGCTAACGTCTGGACAATCAAAACCTATGGTCCGGATCGTGTGGCGGGGTTTTCACCTATTCCGGCAATGTCGATGGTTTCTTACGCCGCCGGAACACGCTATCTGTCATTGCTTGGCGGTACTTGTCTGAGCTTCTATGACTGGTATTGCGATCTTCCACCCGCGTCGCCAATGACCTGGGGCGAGCAGACTGACGTGCCGGAGTCCGCCGACTGGTATAACTCAGCCTACATTATTGCCTGGGGCTCTAACGTGCCGCAGACGCGTACCCCGGACTCCCACTTCTTTACCGAAGTGCGCTACAAAGGCACTAAGACGATCGCCATCACCCCGGACTATTCCGAAGTCGCTAAACTGTGCGATCAGTGGCTGGCGCCAAAGCAAGGTACCGACAGCGCGCTGGCGATGGCCATGGGTCACGTCATTTTGAAAGAGTTTCATCTCGATAATCCCAGCGACTATTTCCTTAACTATTGCCGCCGTTATACCGACATGCCGATGTTGGTCCTGTTGGATGAGCGCGCAGACGGCAGTTATGTACCGGGGCGTATGATGCGCGCGTCGGATCTGGTGGATGGACTGGGAGAAGCCAATAATCCGGAATGGAAAACCGTCGCGCTCAACAGTACGGGCGAACTGGTCGCGCCCAACGGTTCTATCGGTTTTCGCTGGGGCGAAAAGGGAAAATGGAACCTGGAACCGGTGGCGGCGGGCGTCGAAACTGAACTGTCGCTCTCTTTACTCGGTCAGCATGATGACGTGGCGGGTGTCGCCTTCCCCTATTTTGGCGGTAACGAAAACCCACATTTCCGCAGCGTGCGGCAGGAACCGGTGCTGGTACGTCAGTTACCGGTGAAACGCCTGGCTCTGGCGGACGGTAGCGAGCGGATGGTCGTCAGCGTTTACGATCTGGTGCTGGCGAATTATGGGCTGGATCGTGGTCTGGATGACTGCCATAGCGCCAATAATTATAACGACGTAAAAGCCTACACGCCGGCCTGGGGCGAACAGATTACCGGCGTGCCGCGTCGACATATCGAAACTATTGCGCGTGAATTTGCCGAGACCGCCCATAAAACTCACGGTCGCTCAATGATCATCCTCGGCGCGGGAGTGAATCACTGGTATCACATGGATATGAATTACCGTGGGATGATTAACATGCTGGTGTTCTGCGGTTGTGTTGGACAAACCGGCGGCGGCTGGGCGCATTATGTCGGCCAGGAGAAGCTGCGGCCGCAAACCGGCTGGCTGCCGCTGGCCTTCGCGCTGGACTGGAATCGCCCGCCGCGTCAGATGAACAGTACCTCGTTTTTCTACAACCATGCCAGCCAGTGGCGCTATGAAAAACTGACTGCGCAAGAGTTGCTGTCGCCGTTGGCCGATCCGGCTAAATTTTCCGGACACCTGATCGATTTCAACGTGCGCGCGGAACGTATGGGCTGGCTACCCTCGGCGCCGCAGCTTAATCTTAACCCGCTCAGCGTGAAAGCGAGCGCCGATAAAGCCGGGCTGTCTGCGGCGGATTATACCGTGCAGGCGTTGAAATCAGGCGCTATCCGTTTTGCCTGCGAACAGCCTGACAGTGGTCATAATCACCCGCTAAATTTATTTGTCTGGCGCTCTAACCTGCTCGGCTCCTCCGGGAAAGGTCATGAGTACATGCTCAAATATCTGCTGGGCACAGACAGTGGTATCCAGGGCGAAGCGCTGGGCTCCAGCGAAGGAATTAAGCCTGAAGAGGTGGAATGGCAGTCCGCCGCGATTGAGGGCAAGCTCGATCTGTTGGTCACGCTTGATTTCCGTATGTCCAGTACCTGTCTGTTTTCCGATATCGTCTTGCCGACCGCCACCTGGTATGAAAAAGACGATATGAATACCTCGGATATGCATCCGTTTATCCCCCCCTTTCCGCCGCGGTCGATCCTGCCTGGGAATCCAAAAGCGACTGGGAGATCTACAAAGGCATCGCCAGCGCCTTTTCTGAAGTGTGTGTCGGACACCTCGGACAGGAAACCGATGTGGTGTTACACCCGCTCCAGCATGATTCCCCGGCGGAACTGGCGCAGCCATTTGATATTCTCGACTGGCGTAAAGGCGAGTGCGAACTTATTCCGGGCAAAACCGCCCCCAATATCGTCGTGGTTGAACGCGATTATCCGGCCACCTATGAACGTTTTACCTCGCTGGGTCCCCTGCTGGATAAATTAGGCAACGGCGGTAAGGGGATTGCCTGGAATACGCAAGATGAAGTCGATTTCCTCGGTAAGCTCAATTACACCAAACACGATGGCCCGGCGAAAGGACGTCCACGGATCGACACCGCGCTGGATGCCTCGGAAGTGATTCTTGCCTTAGCGCCGGAAACTAACGGCCAGGTGGCGGTGAAAGCCTGGCAGGCGCTGGGCGAGATGACCGGGCGCGAGCACACCCATCTGGCCATCAATAAAGAAGATGAGAAAATTCGCTTTCGTGATATCCAGGCGCAACCGCGCAAAATTATCTCCAGCCCGACCTGGTCAGGACTGGAAAGCGAGCATGTCTCTTATAACGCCGGCTATACCAACGTACATGAACTGATCCCGTGGCGCACGTTGTCGGGGCGGCAACAACTCTATCAGGATCATGCGTGGATGCGCGCTTTTGGCGAAAGACTGGTGGCATATCGTCCGCCGATTGATACCCGCAGCGTCAGCGAAATGCGAGAAATTCCGCCCAACGGTTTCCCGGAAAAAGCGCTTAACTTCCTGACGCCGCACCAGAAATGGGGAATTCACTCCACCTACAGCGAAAACCTGCTGATGCTGACCTTGTCGCGCGGCGGGCCGATTGTCTGGATCAGCGAAGCCGATGCCCGTGAACTGGGTATTGAAGATAACGACTGGATTGAAGCCTTCAACGCTAATGGCGCCCTTACCGCTCGTGCGGTGGTCAGCCAGCGCGTCCCGCCGGGTATGACCATGATGTACCACGCCCAAGAGCGGATTATGAACATTCCGGGTTCGGAAGTCACCGGGATGCGCGGCGGGATCCATAACTCCGTGACCCGGGTCTGTCCAAAACCGACGCATATGATCGGCGGCTATGCGCAACTGGCTTACGGCTTCAACTATTACGGAACCGTGGGTTCGAATCGCGATGAATTCATCATGATCAGGAAGATGAAAAACATTAACTGGCTGGATGATGAGGGCCGGGATCAGGTACAGGAGGCGAAAAAATGAAAATACGCTCACAGGTTGGGATGGTACTGAATCTCGATAAATGTATTGGCTGTCACACCTGCTCCGTCACCTGTAAAAACGTCTGGACCGGACGTGAAGGGATGGAATACGCATGGTTCAATAACGTCGAAACTAAACCGGGTATCGGCTATCCCAAAAACTGGGAAGACCAGCAGGAGTGGCAAGGCGGTTGGGTTCGTGATGTTAATGGCAAGATAAGGCCCCGTCTGGGCGGCAAAGTAGGGGTAATTAGCAAAATTTTCGCCAACCCGGTGATTCCGCAAATCGATGATTACTATGAACCCTTTACCTTCGATTATCAGCATTTACATAATGCGCCGGAGAGTAAGCATCAGCCCACTGCCCGTCCTCGTTCACTGATTGACGGAAAACGGATGGACAAGGTGAACTGGGGGCCAAACTGGGAAGAGCTGCTCGGCGGCGAGTTTGAAAAACGCGCCCGCGACCGCAACTTCGACAACATACAAAAAGAGATGTACGGTCAGTTCGAAAACACCTTCATGATGTACCTGCCGCGCCTGTGCGAACACTGCCTGAACCCCAGTTGTGTCGCCACCTGCCCAAGTGGCGCTATTTATAAGCGTGAAGAAGACGGCATCGTGCTAATCGACCAGGATAAATGCCGGGGCTGGCGTTTGTGTATCAGCGGCTGCCCGTACAAAAAAATCTACTTTAACTGGAAGAGCGGCAAGTCTGAGAAGTGCATATTCTGCTATCCGCGTATTGAATCCGGTCAGCCGACCGTTTGTTCGGAAACCTGCGTCGGGCGCATCCGTTATCTTGGCGTTCTGCTCTATGACGCCGACAGGATTGAAGAAGCGGCCAGTACCGAACACGAGACAGATTTGTATGAACGTCAGTGCGATGTGTTTCTCAATCCGCACGATCCGGCGGTCATCGAAGAGGCGCTTAAACAAGGCATCCCGCAAAACGTCATCGACGCCGCCCAACGGTCGCCGGTGTACAAAATGGCGATGGACTGGAAGCTGGCGCTTCCGCTGCACCCGGAATACCGTACCCTGCCGATGGTCTGGTACGTACCGCCGCTATCGCCCATCCAGTCATACGCTGACGCGGGCGGGTTGCCGCACAATGGCAATATTCTGCCGGCGGTGGAAACGCTGCGTATTCCAGTCCAGTACCTGGCCAATATGCTCAGCGCGGGCGATACCGGCCCGGTCATTCGGGCGCTAAAGCGGATGATGGCGATGCGCCACTACATGCGCTCGCAGACGGTTGAAGGCGTGACGGATACCCGCGCCATTGAGGAAGTCGGTCTGAGCATACAACAGGTTGAAGAGATGTATCTCTACCTGGCGATTGCCAATTATGAAGATCGTTTTGTCATTCCCACCAGCCACCGGGAAATGGCGCGCGATGCCTTTCCGGAGCGCAACGGCTGCGGCTTTACTTTTGGCGACGGTTGCCACGGGTCGGATACCAAATTCAACCTGTTCAACAGTAGCCGTATTGATGCCATCAATATCACCGAAGTACGTGATAAAGCGGAGGGGGAATAATGCAAATCCTCAAAGCGATTGGCCTGTTGATGGAGTATCCGGACGACGAGTTGTGGGAATGTCGGGATGAAGCGCTCACCCTTATCCAACACGATGCGCCAATGCTGGCCGACTTCACTCGCGAGCTGCTTTATGCGCCGTTACTGGATAAACAAGCAGAATGGTGTGAAGTGTTTGACCGCGGGCGCGCCACTTCATTGCTGTTATTCGAGCATGTTCATGCGGAGTCCCGCGATCGCGGCCAGGCGATGGTCGATTTGTTAAGCCAGTATGAAACCGTGGGCCTGCAGCTCAACTGCCGCGAACTGCCGGATCACCTGCCGCTCTATCTGGAGTACTTAAGCGTGTTGCCGGAAGCGGAAGCGCGCGAGGGATTACAGAATATTGCCCCTATTCTGGCGCTACTGGGCGGTCGTCTGAAACAGCGAGGAGCGCCGTGGTATCAACTGTTTGACGCCCTGCTGACGCTGGCGGGCAGTACGCTTACAAGTGACAGTGTCACCAAACAGATTGTTCAGGAATCGCGGGATGATACCCGTCAGGCACTGGATGCCGTCTGGGAAGAAGAACAGGTGAAGTTTATCGAAGATAACGCCACGACCTGTGACAGTTCACCGTTACACCATTATCAACGACGCTTTAGCTAGGACGCGGCGCCGCAGTACGTCGACGTCAGCGCGGGAGGCCCGAAATGATACAGTACCTGAACGTCTTTTTTTACGACATCTACCCCTATATTTGCGCCACGGTATTCTTCCTTGGCAGTTGGCTGCGCTATGACTACGGACAATATACCTGGCGCGCGTCGTCCAGCCAGATGCTGGATAAGCGCGGGATGGTGATATGGTCGAATCTGTTCCATATTGGCATTCTGGGGATCTTTTTTGGCCATCTGTTTGGAATGCTGACGCCACACTGGATGTATGCCTGGTTCCTGCCGATTGCGGTAAAACAGCAGATGGCGATGATCCTCGGCGGCGTGTGCGGCGTATTAACGTTGATCGGCGGCGCGGGATTACTGTGGCGTCGTCTGACCAATCAGCGTGTTCGGGCGACATCCACTACACCAGATATTATCATCATGAGCATTTTGCTGATTCAGTGCCTGCTTGGCCTGAGCACCATTCCGTTTCCGGCGCAATATCCGGATGGCAGCGAAATGATGAAGTTGGTGGGCTGGGCGCAAAGTATTGTCACCTTCCGCGGCGGGTCTTCGGAAATGCTGAACGGTGTGGCGTTTGTTTTCCGCGTTCATCTGGTGCTGGGAATGACTATTTTCCTGCTCTTCCCGTTCACCCGTCTGGTTCATGTCTGGAGCGCGCCGTTTGAGTATTTCACCCGTCGCTACCAGATTGTTCGTACCCGCCGCTAATTCTCTTTGACCGGGGGTACGCTTACCGGGCAAAGAAAAACGCCTGGGCGTCGTCATTCGGCAACGCACAGGCTATGATGATTCTTCAGTCAAAGGAGAACATCAATGAAACCGCAGATTTACCATGTTGACGCCTTCACCAGCGAACCCTTTCGCGGCAACTCTGCTGGCGTTGTCTTACATGCGGATACGCTAAGCGACGCGCAGATGCAGCTGATTGCCCGTGAACTTCGTCACTCGGAAACCGCCTTTTTGCTAAAAAGCGAAGAAAGTGATGTGCGCATACGCTATTTTACACCGACAGTAGAAGTCCCCATCTGTGGTCATGCCACCGTGGCCGCGCATTATGTTCGGGCAACGGTACTGGGGTTGGGAAACACCACCGTCTGGCAAACCTCGTTAGCGGGCCGTCATCGCGTTGAAATTCATGCCGAACACAACGACTATCGCATCACGCTGGAACAAGGTCAGCCCTCTTTTGAACCACCGTTAGTCGGAGAGATTCGGGCTGCCATCATCACCGCACTGAACCTGACTGAAGATGATATCGTGCCGGGAGCGCCAATTCAGGTGGCTTCAACAGGACATGCAAAAGTGATGATCCTGCTCAAACCAGACGTTGATATTGATGCCCTTTCTCCGAATCTGGCAGCCCTGACGGCAATCAGCCAGCAAATTGGCTGTAACGGCTTTTTTCCTTTCCAGATTCGTCCGGGAAAAAACGAAACCGATGGGCGAATGTTTTCCCCGGCGATAGGAATTGTGGAAGATCCGGTAACGGGAAACGCCAATGGCCCGATGGGGGCATGGCTCGTCCATCATGGCCTGATGGCGCATGACGGTAAAACGCTGCAGATTCAAGGCCATCAGGGGCGCGCTTTAGGCAAAGAGGGTACTGTTGATGTTACCGTCACCATTCGCGATAACCAGCCGGAAAACGTCACCATCTCCGGCCAGGCGGTCATTCTGTTTCATGCCGAATGGGCCATTACTTTTTAATCTTTGTCAGGCCCGCAAATCCTCGCGGCAAAAAATTATTTTCCCGCCTCCGGATGGGTATCAAATGCAGCCATTACCGCGGCCAGCTCCGCCTCGGTAAAACCGTGCTTTACATCATTTACGCCGAGACCAAACTGCTGCTGAAGTAACTGATACAACGACGGTACATCCGGTACATTGACCTGTTCAACGGCATGTCCCTGGTGGTAACGCGTGAAGTGGAAATTCGTTAATGTCAGCTTGCCGCCATCAGGCAAATGGCGGCACATCAACAAATGATGACGAAAATGGGATTGCGACCAGTGAGCCGACCAGAAATTGCCCATTACATGATCGCTCTGCTGCTGCACCCCCAGATCAAAACAGTACATCGACTGCCAGTGCTCATGGTGGCGGAATTGTAAAATCCATGTGCACCCCTCCTGCATCAGGCGGTATTCGCCATGCGGCGTTTGCTGAGCAATTTCAGCCTGCAGACGAAGCGGCGCGGTTAGCGTTTGGCCGCCAAACCCCACGTCCGCGATCCACTGCTCATCCTCCACATCAACCAGCAGCAAACGGTGCGTGCGTGGCGGTAAACTGGCGGGATGAGACAGAATGACCCGCCCCAATAAGCTTCGGACGTTAAAACCGATGTCGCGTAACGCACGTTCAAACAGGCCATTCAGTTCAAAACAGTATCCACCGCGTCGGGCATAAAGCAGTTTCTCCTCTAATGCCGTTTCATCGAGCTGTATTTCACGAGGCAGTAGCACATCCAGATTTTCAAAAGGAATCGCGCAGTTGTGCGCTAAGTGAAGCGTTCTGAGCGCTTCAACCGTAGGAACCCCCAACGGCTGACAATGTAATCGCGTAAAATAAGCATGTAAAAAAGAGGTCATCTGAGGCTTCCATTAACATTAATGCTTGCGTTCGGCACACAGGCTGAGGCGGATATCGCTGCGCAACAGGATACCCTATCCGTGGAATAGCGTTGGATACTTTTGAAAAAATAAGACAGGCCGACTGTCGCGCCGGAGGTACGTGGGATTTTGGCGTACAACGGAAATCGGTTCTGAGAATCTCCTTGCGACACGCCGCCAAAATAGCGGCGTGTTAAAATTTTTAACGCCAGCTCAGCGAGTCTGATTTCTAACAAAACTGGCTAAACATAAACGCTTTTTAATAATTGTCCAAATAGTTATGGTAACGATCTTTTATGTCGGCCGCCCGTTGCGCTTCCGCCTCGCCCATGCTGTTGGCCCAAGCGATATAATGTTCTAAACTCGGAATGGCGCCTAATGCCTGAGGTAAGGCATTATATTCTGCTATTCGCTCTCTGACGGTTTTATATTTTTCATCAATATCATAATTATAGTACGCTGGCGCCTCAAAAAAGCCCTCTTCCAGTCTCATACAGATATCTTCAAAGGACCCCTTAACCTCAACGGTATGTTCGCCATCCGATATCCTGACGATTGGCTCACGTCCAGCCATCAGCGAGAGTTGTTCGAATGTTAACATCCGACCATCAGAAAGCTCGACATCTATAATAAATTGTTCATCACGTACAGCATCTGCAAGGTGATTATGGATATTCCCTGCATTGGCACAGAACTCATCAACTTTAGGCGTAACATTGCAATAATGTTCAATTACTCGCGTAAATCCGTAGGCCAGTCCTGCGGTAAGCACATACAAGATGCCTTTCATGATTTTTGTTGATAATTTATTTTCATAATCTCCTGCAGCAACATGAGGTAGCTTATTTCCTGATAAAGCTCTGGCATAGGTAGAAACTGATGTATATGGCATATCCTGCTCCTTCAAATTTTGCTCAATAGCTTTATATGTCCTACTCCTCTCTCATTATGACGATATGTCAATCAACAAAATTGCTCAAAGGCATACATTTTCAGGAGAAAATGAGAATAACAGGCGCAACGGCCTGATCTTATGCTGCTTCAATATCGTCAGGTGGTTTATCGTTCGAGGTCATATCTATGACCATAAATCCCTGCAGGGATTAACCCTGATTAATTATTGCGCAACGCAATCACTGCGGATTTGTGCTGGCGTCTTATCTGCCTGAATCGTGACCACACCGCACCACATCTGACCACACAAATAAACTCGACATCCTCATTTTGTTCTTTCCGTATGTTTTGCGTCATTTAACAATTGCAGGTAGGATGCTCCGCCGGCGGTTTTATCCCTGTCACAGAATCAGGGAAAAGCGGCATTCGCCATTGCAGGCAATCGATTGGTGAGCGCCCGTCGCGGCATAAGGAATTTTTCTGTCAGGACAGGCTATAACAGGTAACGTAATGAAAACACAGACTACGCACGCCGCAGAACAACATGCGGCGAAACGACGCTGGCTGAACGCCCATGAAGAGGGGTATCACAAAGCGATGGGGAATCGTCAGGTTCAGATGATTGCTATCGGCGGCGCGATTGGCACCGGTTTATTTTTAGGTGCAGGCGCCCGATTGCAAATGGCCGGACCGGCACTGGCGCTGGTCTATCTGATATGCGGCATTTTTTCTTTTTTCATTTTACGCGCGCTGGGCGAACTGGTATTGCACCGCCCTTCCAGCGGGAGCTTCGTCTCTTACGCCCGTGAGTTTTTGGGTGAAAAAGCGGCCTATGTCGCAGGCTGGATGTACTTTATTAACTGGGCGATGACCGGGATCGTCGATATCACCGCAGTGGCGTTATACATGCACTACTGGGGCGCATTTGGCGACGTCCCGCAATGGGTGTTCGCGCTCGGCGCGTTAACCATTGTCGGTACCATGAACATGATCGGCGTAAAATGGTTTGCCGAAATGGAGTTCTGGTTCGCGCTGATAAAAGTACTCGCCATTGTTATCTTCCTGGTGGTAGGCACGATTTTTCTCGGTACCGGTCAACCGCTTGAGGGTAATGCCACCGGTTTTCACCTGATTACAGATAATGGCGGCTTTTTCCCGCACGGCCTGTTGCCCGCGCTGGTACTGATTCAGGGCGTGGTGTTCGCTTTTGCGTCGATTGAACTGGTCGGTACCGCCGCTGGGGAGTGCAAAGATCCACAGACGATGGTGCCAAAAGCCATCAATAGCGTGATCTGGCGTATTGGTCTTTTCTATGTAGGATCGGTCGTATTGCTGGTTTTGCTGCTGCCGTGGAACGCCTATCAGGCGGGGCAAAGTCCGTTTGTCACCTTCTTTTCTAAACTTGGCGTGCCTTATATCGGCAGTATTATGAATATCGTGGTGTTAACCGCCGCGCTTTCCAGCCTGAACTCCGGGCTTTACTGTACGGGGAGAATTTTACGTTCAATGTCGATGGGGGGTTCCGCGCCGAAATTCATGGCGAAAATGAGCCGTCAGCATGTGCCCTATGCGGGTATTCTGGCGACTCTGGTGGTTTACGTGGTTGGCGTGTTCCTGAATTACCTGGTCCCCTCCCGCGTGTTTGAGATCGTTCTTAATTTTGCCTCGCTCGGCATTATCGCGTCGTGGGCGTTTATCATGGTGTGCCAGATGCGTTTACGCCAGGCGATAAAAGAAGGCAAAGCCGCAGACGTCAGTTTTAAACTGCCCGGCGCGCCTTTTACCTCCTGGCTAACGCTGCTGTTTTTACTAAGCGTGCTGGTACTTATGGCGTTTGACTACCCGAATGGAACTTACACTATCGCCTCGTTGCCGCTGATCGCCATTCTGCTGGTCGCCGGCTGGTTTGGCGTGCGACGTCGCGTGGCGGAGATCCATCGAACTGCGCCAGTGACGGCGGATTCGACAGAGAGTGTCGTATTGAAAGAAGAAGCAGCGACATAACATTCCCCTTCCCCGGCAGCCCCAGGCCTGCCGGGTTTAATGCGCGTTGCCGCCAACACCGCATCGCGCCCAATGCTTAGTCAGCCTTAATCAACTGCGCCACATCATTGCTGTTAATTTCCCGCTGGTTGCCTTCCTGATCGGTATAACTGGTCATCCCCGTCTCTTTATCTAACTGCGGCTTACCCTGAGTTACGATCGTTTGCCCATTTTTCGTCGTCATCACATAGTTGGTTGTGCAACCCGCAAGCATAAAAAACATCATGCCCAAACCTGAGCATATAAATAACTTTTTCATATTTTCCTCGTGAATATAATGAGTTAACTACAGCAAAAAGGCAGTGTAATTCTCACAGAATCATCAGGCTATCGGCGGGGTGTAACGAGGCGTATCGGTGCGTTTAAAGAGATGACTGGAGGGGGTTCCCCCTCCATACCCTATTTACAGAGCAATGCGAATAACATCATCCGGCTGCGTCGCTTCCTGTTCACGTGTCGATTTCTGCTTCACGCTGACGTAGAGCGTTTTACCGTCTGCCGATAGCGCCAGACTATTCGGGTACGTCGGCGTATCGAACGTTTTAACAACGTTATAGGTCTTCGCATCGATCACGCTGACCTGCCCTGCCTGACGGTGCGTCACATACGCCTCGTTACGTGTCGGGTTATACAGGACGGCCAAAGAGGCAGGCGCCGCGATTTTGGCAAGAATATTGCCATTACGGGTATCGACAACCAGAACCTCAGTCGCCTTCGAGTCGGTGATAAACGCGCGATGACCTGCGGTATCGAGACTCAGGTTAATAAAGAAGTGTTCTTTACTGTCATCCAGCAACTTCTTACGACTGAGAATTTTATTGCTGGCGGTATCGATGGTGATAAATTCGCCATCCGCATTGGTGGTGTACAGGCGTTGCGCTTTACTGTCGAGCGCCAGACCCGTACTCATTTTGCCGGTATTTTCGATCGTCGTTTTCAGTTTGATGGTTTCGCCATCCACTACCCAAATAGCACTCTCTTTACCAACACCGCTAATGTAGATCGTGTTGGTAGACGCATCGGCAACCAGTTCACGGGGCTGTAACGGACGAACCTCTTCAGTACGTTTGCGCGCATCAAGTACCAGACGACCTTTTACATCACCCGTTTTGGCATCAATCGCGGTAACAGCGCTGTTAATGGTATTGCCAAACCACAGCGTTTGGGGCGCGGCATTGATGGTGGCGCCGAACGGCTTGAGATCGTTATGAATCGCTTGCGTGATTTCCAGCGTCACCGGGTCGAGACGATAAACTACGCCGCCTTTATCCAGTTTACGGCTTTGCGATGTAGCCAGCCAGAGCGCGTTTTCTTGCTGACTCCAGGCCATCTCATAAGCGCCTTTGCCTACCGCTTTACGCAGCATGTCTTCCGCCGCCAGCGTGCTAAATGAGGATGCGACGAGGAGCGAACCTAACAATAAAGAACCACGCAGGCGCGGCGAAAAAAGATGACGTAAGTGCATGACGACTCCCTTTGATAAAAACGTGTATAGCTGCTTCACACTACTTCGCTGCGCGGGATCTTCGTTCCGCACTTATTATAAGTTGAGAATAATAATCATTATTTATCAGAAAGTGGAGCTTTTCCTCGCCTGCGAATGTCATGGCTCTTAAATACCGCACATTTTCTTAACTTAATGTGCGATTAAAATTTCAAAACTTTACATATTGACTACCCTTAATGTCACGTTTTCCGTTGATACGCTTACATTTATCCGGCATTTTCATGAAAATTATTTCCGTTAGACAGCGACTTTATCCCGCCCTCTTATTGCCTCTGACCTTCTCCCCGGTCCTTCAGGCCGCCAGCGCGCCCAATGAACAAACCATGATAGTCACCGCAACGCCGCAAACCGTATCCGAACTGGATACACCTGCCGCCGTTAGCGTCATTGAGGGGGAAGACATGCGTCTGGCGACGCCGCGCGTCAATTTATCTGAGTCTTTAACCAGCGTCCCGGGATTGCAGGTGCAAAACCGGCAGAACTACGCGCAGGATCTGCAAATCTCTATCCGTGGATTTGGCTCGCGTTCCGCCTTTGGCGTGCGCGGCATTCGTCTGTATGTTGATGGCATTCCCGCCACCATGCCGGATGGGCAAGGCCAGATTTCGAATATTGATATTAACAGCATACAAGACGTTGAAGTGTTACGCGGCCCCTTCTCAGCGCTATACGGCAATGCTTCCGGCGGCGTGATAAATGTCACCACCGAAACCGGGAGACAGCCGCCCACCCTTGAGGCCAGCAGCTACTACGGCAGTTATGGAAGCTGGCGCTATGGGCTAAAAGTCACGGGCGCGATGGGTGACGGCACACAGCCAGGCGACGTGGATTACACGGTATCAACTACCCGTTTCACCACCCACGGCTACCGCGATCACAGCGGCGCGCGAAAAAATCTGGCTAATGCCAAACTGGGCGTGCGCCTTGACGATGTCAGTAAACTCTCGCTGATTTTTAATAGTGTGGACATTAAGGCGGACGATCCCGGCGGACTTACCGAATCTGAATGGAAAGCCGATCCGCAACAGGCGCCGCGCGCTGAACAGTACAATACGCGTAAAACCATCAAACAAACTCAGGCAGGATTGCGTTATGAACGTCAGCTCAGCGCGCAGGATGATATCAGCGTGATGGCCTACGCCGGAGAGCGGGAAACCACGCAATACCAGTCTATTCCCCTGGTGGCACAGCTAAAACCAGCCCAGGCTGGCGGCGTAATTACACTGCAACGCCACTATCAGGGCATTGATTCCCGCTGGACTCACCGGGGAGAATTAGGTGTGCCGGTCACCTTCACTGGCGGAGTAAATTATGAAAATATGAGCGAAAACCGCAAGGGTTACAATAATTTCCGTCTCAACAACGGCACCCCTGAGTTTGGGCATAAAGGCGATTTACGGCGGGATGAGCGTAACCTGATGTGGAATGTCGATCCTTATCTGCAAACCCAGTGGCAGCTTACGCAAAAACTCTCACTGGATGCTGGCGTGCGCTACAGTTCCGTGTGGTTCGATTCTAACGATCACTATATCGCGCCCGGCAATGGCGATGATAGCGGCGACGCCAGCTATCACCACTGGCTACCTGCCGGATCGCTAAAATATGCGTTAACTGACGCCTGGAATCTCTATCTTGCTGCCGGTCGCGGATTTGAAACTCCCACTATCAATGAGCTTTCTTATCGCGCTGACGGCCAAAGCGGGTTCAACTTTGACCTCAAACCGTCGACCAATGATACGGTGGAAGTCGGCAGTAAAACGCGGATTGGCAATGGCTTGTTGACCGCCGCGTTATTTCAAACCGATACCGATGATGAAATTGTCGTCGCCAGTAGTATGGGAGGACGCACTACCTACAAAAACGCGGGCAAAACGCGCCGCCAGGGCGCAGAGCTCGCGTTGGACCAGCGCTTCGCCGGCGACTGGCGGGTGAAAGCATCATGGACCTGGCTGGATGCGACCTATCGCAGTAACGTTTGTCAGGGGCAAAACTGTGATGGAAACCGGATGCCCGGCATCGCCCGTAATATGGGATTCGCCTCATTAGGTTTTATCCCGGATGAGGGGTGGTACGCCGGAACAGACGTTCGGTATATGGGCGATATCATGGCCAATGATGAAAATACCGCCAAAGCGCCTTCGTATACCGTTGTTGGACTAAATACAGGGTATAAATTTAATTACAGTCAGCTTACCGTCGATATTTTTGGGCGGGTAGATAATCTATTTGATAAAGAATATATCGGTTCGGTGATCGTTAATGAATCTAATGGCCGATATTATGAGCCAGCGCCAGGGCGTAACTATGGCGTGGGGATTAATCTGGCATGGCAATTTGAATAAATATCCGGCAATAGCGGGGCATCCCCGCTATTGATTAGTCATAGTTTCATGAAAGTTACATGAAGTACTGATTTTTAATCGTCGCTACGTTTTGTTGCAAAACGTTCTGTAGGCAGTGGCGACTGGCTTCTTTATCACCAGTCACTAACGCATTAAGCAATTTTCTGTACAGATTAACGCCGTTTTGATAATCATCAAGTTTAAAATTATCATATAAAAAATGCAGACTTGGCCCCAGGCGTACCCATAATTGCTCGATCATGGCATACAGCGTTGGCATATCCGCGTAGTGGTAGATCTCAAAGCGGAATGCGCGGTTGGCCAAAAGAATTTTCTCCATAACGCCACTTTCCAGCGCCTGTTGAAATTCATCTAATAGCGCATTCAGCGTCTGCTCGCGATCCGGGGTAATCTTACCCGCAGCGGCGACCACCGCCATCTCCTCCAGGGCAGTACGAATCGTATTAATTTCCAGCAAACTTTCCAGCGAGATCTCCGGCACCATAAACGCCTGTGCTGGCGCCACCGCCAAAGCACTGGAAGAGACCAGCCTTAACAGGGCCTCACGCACCGGCGTAATACTGACGCCTAACTCTTGAGCGATATTTTTAGTGATAAGCCTTGCGCCTGGTTTTAATGCGCCAATAGACAATTGATGCTTTAACCGATTTTCAACCTGTGTGGTCAGGCTTATATGTTGTGTTTTTTCCGTACCCGGCATTTTCCTTCCTTCACCTCTTGGCAGAACAACATCGCAATCGAGTCCCGAAGAAGTTTCGGAACTTAATTGTAAAAAAGATAATCCAGGCCTGAACGGCCAAATAAATAAAAGTGATAATTTACTTGCGTGATATTCTCATCTTTTACAACAATACAGGTTTCTTTATGGCAACCGTTTTATCTCCGTCATTCCTTCATGTATCGAGATTTTTGACCGGTTCAGGCCGCTGAGGAAGATAAGCTGCCCCACCGCGATCTGAATGATGAATATAAGTAAAGCCGCAATTTTAAAATTTGCACATTTTTATGGCGACATAATGCCGCCATTTTTTCTTTACGCATCGTCCGCTAAACGTATCACGACTTTGCCAAAGTTCTTCCCCGCCAGCAGCCCCATAAACGCTTCTGGCGCATTTTCCAGCCCATCAGTAATCTGCTCCCGGTAATGTATTTTCCCTTCTTTGATCCAACGCCCCATTTCTTGCTGAAACTCATGTATCCGGTAACCATAGTCCTGGTTGATGATAAAACCTTGCAGACGAATACGCTTTTTAAGTAATGTCGCCATCAGCAGAGGCAGTCTGTCTGGACCGTCCGGCAACGCTGTCGCATTGTAGCTGCTGACCAGACCGCAGAGCGGAATCCGCGCCGACGTATTCAGTAGCGGTAAGACGGCGTCAAAGACTTTACCACCGACATTCTCATAATAGATATCGATACCCTGCGGGCAGGCCTGCGCAAGCTGTTGTGGGAAATTATCAGCGTGATGATCAAGGCACAGATCAAATCCCAAAACGTCTGTCGCATGACGGCATTTTTCCGCGCCGCCAGCAATACCCACGACCCGGCAGCCCTTCAGCTTGCCAATTTGCCCAACCGTTGCGCCTACGGGGCCGGTGGTGGCGGCGACAACCAGCGTTTCGCCCTCTTTCGGCTGACCGATATCCAGTAACCCCATATAGGCGGTAAACCCCGGCATCCCTAAAACTCCCAACGACCAGGAAGGATGTTGCGGATTATCACCCAGCTTTACCAACCCTTCGCCATCTGAAATGTCATAATCCTGCCAGCCATTGTAACTCAACACCCATTCGTCTGGTCGGTAATCAGGATGGTTCGACGCGACAACGCGACTGACCGTACCGCCAACCATAACGCAGCCAGGTTCCACAGGCGGCGCATAAGAGGGTTCATCGCTCATGCGGCCACGCATATAAGGGTCGAGTGATAAAAAAACGGTACGCAATAGCACCTGCCCTTCACCGGGCGTCGCGACGTCATCTTCTTCGAGGCGGAAGTTATCCATCTGCGGCGCGCCGTGGGGACGCGAGGCCAAAACCCAACGACGATTTCGGTTGGTCTGTTGCTTCATTCTATTCTCCTCATGCCTGGCATAATCCATCAATAATAGTCGAACATTAGCTTTCTGAGGGAGTTAAACACTCTCAGATATCAGGCTGTGCGCTTTTATGAACGACTTTCTTTCCCCTCTCGCTAAATATGAATTCTTGCGCTAATTCGTTGATTTATGCCGCCTTCAATAGTATTTCTAACACTATCGTAAACATTCCCTGGGGTTCCCTATGACGATTCGCTTTGCCGATAAAGCAGACTGCGCCGCGATTACCGAAATCTATAACCATGCGGTATTACATACTGCGGCCATCTGGAACGATCGGACGGTCGATACGGATAATCGCCTTGCCTGGTATGAGGCCCGTCAATTACTGGGCTATCCGGTGCTGGTAAGCGAAGAAAATGGCGTGGTGGCTGGCTATGCATCATTTGGCGACTGGCGCAGTTTCGACGGTTTTCGCTATACCGTCGAGCACTCGGTTTATGTTCATCCGGCGCACCAGGGGAAAGGACTGGGGCGAAAACTGCTCAGCAGACTGATCGACGAAGCCCGACGCTGCGGCAAGCATGTGATGGTGGCCGGTATTGAGTCACAGAATGCCGCCTCGATACGCCTACATCATTCGCTGGGATTTACCGTCACCGCGCAAATGCCGCAGGTCGGCGTAAAATTTGGCCGTTGGTTAGATCTTACGTTTATGCAGCTCCAGCTTGATGAACACGCCGCGCCGGACGCCTGCTGATGAACCAGTCGCTGACGCTTATTTTTTTGATCGCCGCCGGCGTCGGACTGGTGGTACAAAACAGTATTATGGTGCGCATTACGCAGACATCATCGACGATTCTGATCGCTATGCTGTTGAACTCGCTGGTAGGGATCGTTTTATTTGTGACGATATTGTGGTTTAAGCAAGGCGCTGCGGGTTTCGGCGAGCTGGTCGCCAGCGTTCGCTGGTGGACATTGATCCCCGGTCTGCTGGGGTCATTTTTTGTATTTGCCAGCATTAGCGGGTATCAGAACGTTGGCGCCGCGACGACTATCGCGGTACTGGTCGCCAGCCAGTTAATCGGCGGACTGGCGCTGGATATCGCGCGTAGCCACGGCGTCACGTTACGCGCAATGGTCGGGCCGGCGTTTGGCGCGCTGTTGCTGGTCATTGGCGCATGGCTGATTGCGAAGCGCCAGTTTTAATGGGTTACAGGATCGTGCCGCCTTTGGTGAGCTGCTCGCGGCGCGCGTCCCGATCTTCTTGATATTGTCTGCCGTGATGCGCGATAGCCGTGCGCAAACGCTGCTGCTGCACATAACGATCTTCACGACGTAATTCAGCGTCATCGCTCAAGGCAATCAGCAATTCATTCATATGGGCAATTACGCTCTCCGCGATGGCGGCATCCACGCGGGCGCTCACTTCCTCCAGGTGCGACATAAGCTCTCCTACTCTTTATTCTGTAATAGCATGATTCGCCTATTATACGCGTTATTGTCGCCCGATGCGGTCATTCGCCGCCGCCATCCTGATTTAACTTACGTCAAGTGAAAACACGGGGCTTAATAGACCGAGAATTCGCGCCTTTTTGCCTTTCTTCCGCCGTTTGCTTGCGTATAGACCCCGTAAAGTAGACGCGTGAAGAAGTCTAAGGGATAACAACGTGGCAAAATCTCTCTTGCGCAGCGGCAATCTGGATGATTATCAGGCCGTGGGCGGCGGCGGTCAGGCCGTATTTGAATCAGCATTGCAAATTCGCGAAACGCTTCGTCTGCGTAAACAGCAGGCGATGGTTGACTGTCTGGCGATTCCGCAACTTAACGATAATGGCGATCGGGTTGACTGGTATTCGCCGATTGAAGGTCAGGCGATAGCGTGGAAAGCGGCTGACGAAGAGACACGTTCTCGGGCTTTACGTTATTTAGCCAGCACTTTTGAAAGCGCGGCTGCACTCAGTCGCAAAAGTCTGCAATCCGGTAAAACAGCGCTCCAGCTATTTGGGTCGCTACTTGAGAAAGCGACGCAATTTCCCGGCGAAAATCATGTTTTCCTGGTTAACGGCAAACCGGTTATCACCTTCTGGGGATTCGTTAATCTCAACGAAAATACACGCGATGATATGCTGGACTGCCTGCGGGTAACCGAGGCGATCCCCAACATCCCTCTGGTCGAGCCGGAGCCGGAGCCCGAAGAAAAGCCGCTGGTAGAGGCGGCATTTAGTCAGGCGGATGAACCTTTGTTAACGTCTGTCATTGAGCCGCCGAAAATGCCGGAGGAACCTGTTGCGCCGCCCGTTATCATTAGCGAGCCGAAGCCGGCCACACCCATCCCGGTTGCTGAGGCGAAAAGAGCTCGCCGTCTACCGCTGTGGAGCTTACCTGTCGCTGCCGTGGTTATCGCCGCCGTCGCCACGCCTTTTTTCTGGCCATCTTCATCCGTTGACGGGTCCTCTCCTGTTCGCGCCGCGCCTGTCGCTACCGCGAAAACTGACGTTACCCCATTGCCTGAACTCACCGCGCATTTGCCGCTGCATCGCGCTGAGGTGACGCCCGCCCCCAAAGCGGCGCCGCTGCCGGAAGCGCCTGTTATCATTGCCGCTATTCCCAAAGACGCGCTGGTGATGGACAGTACGCAGATGAAGCTTGGAACCACGCGCTTTTTAAACGGTAGCTGGCGGGTCAGCGTGGATGTCAAAGATCCGATTACCGGCAAGCCGCCCTCTCTGCGTTATCAGATCCAAAATAACAAAGGTATCGCGCGCGTAGTACATGGCGATAACGTGGTTTGTCGGGCGGAAATTTTCTCTGGTCTGCATCAAACGGGCGAGCTGATGATTAAAAGTCGCGGCAATGCGCGCTGCACCGACGGTTCACGTTATCCGATGCCGGAAATTACCTGTAAAGCAGGCGTCAATGACGTCGCAACCTGTACCGCCCGTTATGGCGACCACGCGGCAATTCCGTTGACGTTTAAAAAGATAGGTGCCTGATTTTATGTTGGTCAATCTGTGTGATTACAAACAGAGCGTCACGCTCATTGCAAACAGCGGCGTCCAGTTTCTTGATTTTGGCTTAACGCCGCAAGAGTCGGCCCACTACGGACGTTTTGTGCGCAAAACGGCAAACGGCCCGCTACTGCGCCTCGATTTTGATCTGACCAGCGGGCGCTACACGTTGCCAGGACGTGCTGGCAGCCAACCCGAAGTCGTGAAACCGGAAAGCACTCAGACGCTGCACTATTCTCTGGATGTACTCGACGGAATCTGGCTCCCCCTGCCGTTCCTGCGTTTTAATCCGCCGCGTACCTTTATTGACGGGCCGGATAGCGCCGGAAACACACACCGCATCACCCTCGCCTTCGACAGTCAGCTGGCAAAAAATATGCCTGCGGCGTTGGCGCCTTGCGAAAACGATCTGCTCAATGGCACACGTTTTGCGCTCGCCTGGCGCGATGAAGAAGTTGCCGATTTTCTTGACCAGACATGGATTGACGGCTGGCTGCGCGAGTCGTTTCTTCAGTATGCCTCACAGGTGGAAAACCGTCCGGAACAGGCCATACAACAAGCGCTGCGTAGCTTTGAGTATCAGGCGCACTGGTTGAATTTACTGACGCTGTTAGGCGAACAGCTTACGGTGCCGGAGGTAAAGTTTGTGACACATACGTTAAGCACGCCCGCAATCCCGGTCGATCTGATTCTGGATGTCGGCAATACGCATACCTGCGGCGTCTTGATCGAGGATCATGGCGATGCGAATGACGGGTTACGCCAGACGGCAGAGCTTCAGGTGCGTTCTTTAAGCGAGCCGCAGTATCTGAACGATCCTTTATTTACCAGCCGGGTGGAATTCTCAGAAGCGCGCTTTGGCAAGCAACACTTTTCTGTCGAAAGCGGACGAGACGACGCCTTTGTCTGGCCTTCCATTGTGCGTGTGGGCGACGAGGCTCGCGCCCTTGCTATGCAGCGTATGGGCACCGAAGGCAGCAGCGGTATCTCCAGCCCGCGCCGCTACCTGTGGGATGAAACCCCCGCCTTGCAAGACTGGCGTTTTAGCCAGATCCACGGTAAAACGCAGCGCGAACCGCTTGCCACCGCGTTTCCGCTGATGAATCTGATGAACGATGACGGACAGCCGTTATTCCGCCTGCCGCATGAAGAAAGGCTACCGGTTTTTTCGCCGCAATACAGCCGTAGCACCTTGATGACGCATATGTTGTGCGAAATTCTGTCTCAGGCGCTGGGGCAAATTAACAGCGTCGCCACCCGGCTGCGGCTCGGCTTTCCCGCCTCGCCGCGCCAGCTACGCACCCTGATTTTAACGCTGCCTTCCGCCATGCCGAAACAGGAGCGAGAAATTTTCCGCCAGCGAATGTTTGAAGCACTGGCGCTGGTCTGGAAAGCCATGGGCTGGCATCCGCGCAGGATGAGGATTTCACCACGCCTAAGCAGCGTGAAAAAAGCGTGGTTCCGGTACCAGAAATACAGATGGAATGGGACGAAGCAAGTTGCGGCCAACTGGTATGGCTTTATAACGAAGCCATTTCGCATTACGCCGGGCGTACCGAATCCTTTTTTAATGCGCTCGCCAGACCGGATCGCCAACCTGAACCCGGCGTCGTCCCCGGGCGCGCGTTGCGCGTGGCATCGATTGATATCGGCGGCGGCACGACGGATATGGCGATCGTTCACTATCAGTTAGATGACGGCGTGGGGGCCAATGTAAAAATTACGCCTCATCTCCTGTTTCGCGAAGGTTTTAAAGTCGCCGGGGACGATCTGCTATTAGATATCATTCAGCGTTGCGTACTCCCTTCCCTGCAAACGGCGTTGCAACGGGCAGGCGTTACGGATGCCGCCGCCCTGCTGGCGACCTTATTTGGCGATTCGGGACGAATTGATACTCAGGCCATTTTGCGCCAGCAAACGGCGCTGCAATTATTTATGCCGCTGGGCCATGCGGTACTTTCCGCCTGGGAGCAAAGCGACATTAACGATCCGTTTGCTGGTTTACATGCAACATTTGGCGATCTGCTGATCCGCCGCCCAACAAGCAACGTGATGAACTATATCCAGCAGGCGATCGATCATGCCTTACCGTCTGGTTCGCCGACATTTGATATATTCAATGTGCCGTTGCAAATCCAGTTTAGCCAGCTTCAGGAGGCTCTGCTGGCCGGCCAGTTTACGCTGACAACGCCGCTTCATGCGGTCTGCGAAGCGATATCCCACTATCACTGCGATATCTTGCTGGTGACGGGGAGACCGACCTGCTTACCCGGCGTACAGGCGCTCATCCGGCACTTACAACCGGTGCCGGTTAATCGCATTGTGTGGATGGATAAGTATCAGGTACATGAATGGTATCCCTTCAGTCAACAAGGGCGTATCGGTAATCCAAAATCCACTGCCGCGGTGGGCGCGATGTTATGCAGCCTGGCGCTGGACTTACGTCTACCGCGTTTCAATTTTAAAGCGGCTGATATCGGCGCGTATTCGACTGTGCGTTATCTTGGCGTACTGGATAATACCGTTAATACCCTTCGCGATGAAAACATCTGGTATCACGAGATCGATTTGGATAAACCCGGCGCGACGCTGGACGCTCGCCTGCATTTTCCGCTACGCGGCAACGTGACGTTGGGCTTTCGTCAACTGGCGAATAGTCGCTGGCCGGCAACCCCACTCTATTGCCTGAGCATTAATTCCGCCGAACTGGCGAAAACCATCGCTGGCGACGGCGTACTGAATGTGCGACTGAAATTACGCGGCAGTAGCAAAGATAGCGCCCCGGAATCGTTCATATTAAGTGATGCCTGGCTCCAGGACGGGACGCCGGTCGCCGCCGATGCGCTGACATTAAAATTGAATACGCTGGCTGACCGCCGCCACAGCGGCAGCCACTACTGGATAGATAGCGGGAGTGTATACCTGAAATGACAAAACCGTTAAACGCCACCCAGGCTGTTATCGAGTGGGTTAACAACACGCGCCGTTACGCAACGCGACTGGATGACGAAGCCGACGCTCTGCTGGCGCAACTTACGCTTGCCGCGGCGGATGAGTCAGCGCTCAACGCCGCCTGCGCGTCACATGGCTGCGTTGGTCTGTACGGGTATGCGCAATCCGCAAAAGCGCATCTGTTAACGACGCTATGCGGTAACGAGAATGGCAAGCTGGAAATTATCACGCCGGACCGTGACTATGATTATTTCAGCCACATCAATCCGGGTCATGCGCCAGCGAATATGGCTATTCGCTTTACGCGCGACATTTTTTCAAACGAGAGCGGCTGGCCGTTGCGCCTGCGCTTGATCAGTGAAGCTGAACTGGTGCAGATCTTTATTGCCTGGACCAGCTCGTCCCCCGTTTGTCGCCAGGTCGAAAAATCCATTATCACATCACGCCTAGAGAAATGGCAATCGCTTCGCCAACCGCAGCCCGTCCCCGGCGTTACTGCTGAAGAGGTAGCGACCATCGCGAGTTTCTGGCGCTCTTGCCTGCCGTCCGCCAGACAACATATTGATGATGCGACATGGCAACACTTTGCCTCGCTCTTGCCTGCGCTGGATCTCACGACACGGGCGCACGCCTGGGCATTACTGTGGGGAGAGCAGCCGGAGATCACCCAGCAATGGCTGGCGCTGGCGCATATGTTGCAACAAACCGGCCATGCCGGGGAACTGGCGGCGCCGCTCAGCCTGCTGGTCGATCATTTTGGCTTACCGGCGGAAAACTTCCTGACGCAAATGGCGCTAACCGCCAACGATACGCAAAGCGATGTGGTGGTGCATCCGGTTAAGGAAGGCCGACTGCTCAATGCGGTCAGCCTTTCGCTTGATTCTCTGGCGCTGCTTACCCGCGAACTGGTGCTAACCGTTGAAAACAGCGTACTGGATAACGTTGATTTACTGGATATTCCGGTCGCGCCAGACAGTCATCCTCATCCGTTATGGCGGGCGAAATTAGGCTGGATGCTGGCCCATTACCGTCAGCAGGTACAGCCCGATGTTCTGGTGATTTGCAATGCTCTGGCATCTCGCTCGCAAACGTCCACCGCCGCCCGTCACTTACTGGAGTGGGTTAACGCCACGCAACCGCAGCATGAATCAGCGTTACCCGGCGTCGTCTGGGCTATTACTCCACAGGATGCCCGTTTTGCCACCCAGCAAAATCTGGATGAAGCCGTCCAGCAGTTGATGGGTAAACCTGGCGTGCATTGGGGAACGTTGCAGGCGCTGGATAAACACAGTATGCAGCGTTTGGTGGAGTGGTTATCGCAGGCGACATCGGCACCACAGCGACAGGCGCGCTTACAGGCGTTACGCGCACAACTGCGAGGCCGCGTGCGCGATCTGTTACCGATGTTTGATGACGCGCGGCTACCGGTTGAAACCGTGATCCGGCGTCTTCAGGCCCAGGCCGCCAGACATGGAGACCTGCTGGCCGGGCTGTTACCGCCGGTACAGAACTTCGAAGCGTTGCTGCGCACCCGACAGTCGCGAGAAGAACAGGTCAGCGGTTTATTTAATGACGCGATCGATCTCTTTGCCGACGAACCAACGCGCGCTTCAGCGTCAGAAGGTCATGAAACAGGCTACCAGGCGCACAAAATGTGGATCAATCATCTGCGCCAGTGGGCCCATTGCCGGGATAATGCGCAGCGTCTGGGACTGGAACCGCAGATGCTCAACGCCGTGGCGGAGATTTTAATTACCGCCAGCTATCGCCTCGGTTTACCTCAGCAGTTACAGAAAACCATGCAGCGCGAGGAGGTGAGCGGCGCGCAGCTTCATGCCATCATTGGTAACTTCATCGCCTGGCTCGGCTACGCCAATATCGAGGAGGCCCAACGCCCGGCCAGCCGCGTTCAGAAAGGCGCAACCATTTTCGCCGCAACACCGCGTTCGACAATGTTGCGTCTAACAAAGCTTGACGAACAGCCCGTTCACGCCGCCAGCCGCTATGTCTATGACTGGCTTGTTGCGCTGTATACCCTGGCCAATGAGAACGCAGGATATCGGCATCCGCAGGACGTTACCGACGTAGACAGAGCGCAATTAATTGCCCTGATAGCCTGACCTAGCGGAAAAACCATGCCCGGTAACCTGTATCGGGCTTGAGGTCAGAAAAGCGAAAACAGCAATGCGACGGGGAAACTTATCGGCCATGTCGCGCCAACCAAAAAGGCGCTCAGGAAACGAATTCGTTTTTTGTCATGAGTCAAAAACCAGGTGATCAGGGATGATATCACCGCCATGACGGCGTAAAAAATTAATATCTTTTGAAAGAGGGTCATATCAGGCATCCGCGCCAACCAGAGGAAAAAACGCGCGCAATATGCTCTTTTTATTTGACGCACATCAAGGTTTATCAGCCTTAACAGCAAAACGTTCTCAATGCACGGCTCCGCTCACAGAATATCCTGTTTACGTATTATTGCGGATCTCGCCAACCCGTACTATACCCATAGGGGTTATGATGAAAGGTGGCGAAAATGAATGTTTCCAGTAAAACCGTCGTGCTGATTAATGTCTTTGCTGCTGCAGGACTTTTGGGTCTGATCTCGTTGAGATTCGGCTGGTTTGCTTGAGGTGTTCAACCTTTGAGTACTTGCTGCGCATGTTGGCGGGGAGGTCCCCCTCTCCGCCAACACCCGCCTATTTTTTCATGATTTTTCTGAACAGTAAATGATCCTTAATGCTTAACCATGATGTGACGGACAAGGGTGTAGTCTTCCAGACCATACAATGACATATCTTTGCCGTATCCGGACTGTTTTTGCCCTCCATGCGGCATCTCGCTAACCAACATGAAATGGGTATTAATCCAGGTACAGCCATACTGCAATCTGGCGCTAAGCCGGTGCGCCCGCCCAACGTCCTGAGTCCAGACGGAGGATGCCAGACCATAGCGAGAATCGTTGGCCCACCTCAGAACCTGATCTTCATCATCAAAGACGGTTATACTGACCACCGGGCCGAAGACCTCGCGTTGCACGATGGCATCTTCCTGTCTGGCGTCTGCCAGCAACGTCGGAGCGAAATAGTAACCTTTACCTTCCGTTTGACTTCCGCCAGTAATCACACGGATATGGCTGAGGGCCTTCGCCTCCTCTACAGCCGCTGTGACGCGCTTCAGGTGCGCCAGCGAACTTAACGGCCCCAGCTCTGTCGACTCATCCTCCGGCGCGCCCATTTTCAGGCTGCTCACCGCGTTCCCTAGCTTTTCGACCAGCGCATCATAGATACCGCGCTGCGCGTATATACGACACGCCGCAGTACAATCCTGTCCGGCATTATAGAAACCAAAAGTCCGGACGCCCTGCGCCACCGCATCCAGATCGGCGTCATCAAAAACAATCACCGGGGCTTTACCACCGAGTTCCATATGCGTACGTTTTATCGCTGGCGCAGTATGGCGCAGAATATGCTCCCCGGTCGCGATAGAACCGGTTAAAGAGACCATGCGTACTTTTTCATGGCCGGTCAATACATCGCCAACAGTTTGCCCTCGTCCGAACAGGACATTGAGCACCCCAGGCGGAAAGATATCCTTCGCCAGCGCGGCAAGTTTAAGCGCCGTCAGCGGCGTGATTTCAGAAGGCTTAATCACCACACAGTTACCTGCCGCCAGCGCAGGCGCCAGCTTCCAGGCCGCCATCATGAGCGGATAATTCCACGGCGCGATAGAGGCAACCACGCCAATCGGGTCCCGGCGGATCATCGACGTATGCCCTTCCAGATATTCACCCGCCGCCAGTCCACTCAAACAACGGGCCGCGCCGGCAAAAAAGCGAAAGACATCCACGATTGCCGGAATTTCATCATTAATTACGCAGTGCAAAGGCTTACCGCAGTTTTGCGATTCAAGCCGGGCGAACTCAAGGGCGTTTTGCTCGATGCTGTCCGCCAGTTTTAACAGACATTCCGCCCGTGCTTTGGGTGTGGTCTGCCCCCATTCGGCAAACGCGTTATCGGCGGCCTGCACTGCGGCGTCAATCTGCGCGGGCGACGCTTCCGCAATCTCAAGTATGACCTCGCCTGTCGCCGGGTTATAAACAGACTGCCTTTCTCCTTCGCCGTCCACCAGCACGCCATTAATCAGTAATTGATATTGCATAGCATTTTCCCATATCGTCATTAATCGATTTCCGGCGAACGGGCCGCCGCTTTCCTAAAAATAGACGGCGCGCCAGATGCTCACCCGGCACACTCGGGAAATTTAGTCAGGTTGTGAGCTGACACGCATTCCACCTCACACAAGGCTTTTAGCGCTCTGCATCTCGCGAATCAGGCTTCCAAGCTGTTTTACGGCCTGTTCTTCCCGTTCTCCCCAATGCCATGCGGTGTTAAAACGAAAGAAACGCGTCCAGGCGCCGGACGTTGAAAACATTTTCCCCGGCGCGATACTGATAAGGTGTTCAAGCGCTTTGGCGCTAAGTTCACCGGCATCAAGCTGCTCAGGTAGCTCCAGCCAAAGAAAATAACCGCTATCGTTATGGTGAATTTTTACTTCCGCCGGGAGATGGCGCAAAAGGGTTTGCCAGGCTTGCTGTTTACGTTCGGCAAGCTGCCTTCGCAATCGGCGCAGATGCGCGTCATATCGACGTGTCGAGAGATAATCCACTAACGCCAATTGCATGGGGGAACTGGTAGATAATGTGCTCATTAACTGCAAACGCTGAGTTTGTCTGGCATGACTTCCTCCCGCAACCCAGCCAATGCGAAAACCGGGAACCAGACATTTGGAAAAAGACGAACAATGCAACACGGTATCGTCGCGATCCCATGCTTTGGCAGGCAGAGGTTTCTCGCGGCCAAAGTAGAGTTCGCTATAAACATCGTCTTCAATTAGCGTCACGTTATGGTGCGTGAGTAACGCGACCAGCCGCGCTTTTTTCTCAGCACTCAGCGTGAACCCTAATGGATTCTGACTGTTGGTCATTAACCAGCACGCTTTCACCGGATATTCCTGTAACGCCTGTTCCAGCGCCATAAGATCGATACCTTCTTTAACATCGGTAGGTATCGACAACGCTTTCAGGCGCAATCGCTCCAGGGCCTGTAGCGCACCGTAGAAACAGGGGTTCTCCACCACCACCCAGTCTCCCGGCGCCGTCACCGCCTGTAAACTAAGATTCAACGCTTCCAGCGCGCCGGCGGTAATGACAATCTCGTCAGGAGAAACGGTAATCCCCTGCTGCGCGTAACGGCGTGCTATCGCATAGCGCAATTCTGCATTACCTGGCGGCAAGTTTTCGATGACGCTCATTGCCGTCGCGGTTTTACTGACCTGCGCCAGCGAGCGGTTCAATTGCGGCAAGGGAAACAGACGCGGATCGGGAAACGCTGAAGCAAAAGGCACCACTGAGGTATCACGGCTCGCCTGCAGCATCTCAAAAATATAGGTATTGATATCTACGGCTTCATCCCGAATAACGTGCGCTGCCGTCGCGACTGACCGACAAACCGGATTGCGGACGAGCGATAATCCGTCCCTGACTTTCCAGCAACTGGTACGCATGACCGACAGTCATAAAACTCATGCCGCTACTGGCGACCTGCTCCCTCAGCGAGGGTAATCGATCGCCGGGTTGCCAAACGCCAGAGGCGATTTGTTCTCTAATTTGCTCCGCCAGACGTTGATATTTTTTCATTATTCGATCTCATTGAGCGCTGCTTGCAGGTGGCAACCGCAGTGTATATCAGTTGTTAAAATTAACAATGATTTGCTAACTGTTATGGTGCTTTCCAACAGGCGTAATGATTAGATTTCGCAACAAAACGCCGTTTCAGGGTCTCTGCTTAACGGGAAAGTCAAACCAAGTGTTCGGGTATGGTTCATGAGTAAGAGAGAAGTGCCACCATTCAGTATCCAGTGGCGTAAAACCCGCATCACGCATCAATGTTTGTAATAACAACCTATTTGCGCGTTGCTGAGCGGTAAGTATGACATTATCGGGATGGGATAACGGACTAAAACAGTCAAAGCCGGTACCAAAATCCAGACTATTATCTGGCGAGCGTTGCGCCGCGGACGCAGTACAATTCACCAGTGGTCGTCCGGGATCGTATATTGGTATTTTACTGTCAAGTGGAACAATCGTTAGATCAAGCGTACTTCCCCGACTGTGGCCGGATCTGGCGGCAAGATAACCTTCCTCAAACAGACGATTTTTCTCTACCTGCGGATAAAATTCGTTTTTCATTTGGTTTTGAGAAGGATCTTTGGCCCACGCGATAAAGTCGTTCACTGCGCTTTGCGGACGGTAGCAATCATATATTTTTAAGGTAAGTCCGAAGGGGCGTAAACGATCGGCGACCTGCTTCACTGCGTTCGCGGCTGGTCGTGTTAACAGGCAAACAGGCGCGTTATAGCCTTTAATGGGGCGACCAATAAAGTTATGGGAACTGAAGTATCGCATGTCTACCTGTACGTCGGGGGCGACCGTAGTAATATCGACAAAGTCTTTTGGCTGGTGGAGATCAATATGGTTTTCAGCTGACATTGCCTGAACGGACAACAGGCTGAACAGGAGGAAAGAAGATACGCATTTTACCATATGTTACACCTCGCGAGAGTCACAGGGGTGATTATGTATTTGAGCAGGTAAAGATTAGCGGACACCGCTTAAACAGATGGTTAAAATAAACATCATTCCCCCTGTAATCTGTGCCTTATCACAAACGGAGAGTTTATATTTTGCTTATACGACCACTGCGCCTCCTGTTCTATACCCAAAATAATTCGAGTTGCGTAAAGGCGGCAAGGGAGTGAGTCTCAGGAGCACAGATAACGATGTGTTTTCACAAAGGCGAGTCTACCTGACCAGAAAGGTCATTTGATAATCAGTAGTACAGTTGTTGTCGCCTTCCATAACTAAATAACATTGTTTCGCCAAAGATAAGACCACTATATAGTCAGGAAGGCAATTAGTGAGGAACACGTCGATTGTCGGCGATAATGCACTGAAATTACGATTCACTGCAGTTGTGCAAACACATAGAATCCCCCTCGAACCGAGATAATTCGGTCTGCTGGTCATAGCCATTATTCAGTAAGACCGCAGGTTGCAGCGGCGGATCACGGGCGTGAAGAAAAATCCTGTGCCCCAAATTTTTTGGACAAGCGCTGAACCTGCCGTATACTTTTACTTAACGTACACTCCGCCATAAAAATAAACCCTGCGATGATACCGTAATGCCATAGGCATAACTTAAGGATATGCCATAAATCAAGCGAAGCATGATTTAACTTCTCAGTAATTGCGATAGTCTGTACAAATATTATGGGATGAAATAATAAGATGCCTAACAAAAATATCCCTGCCACGATCATGGCAAGTAACTGAAAAAAAGCCCATCCGATAACGAAACGGTAAAGTAACAGCAATAATAGCCGTCCACATTTCCTTAGCCATTCTGACTGCAAAATGCCCCAGGATGCTGTCTTTTCGTGAATTTCACCATCTGATTTCTTCATTTTGAGCCTCCTCGCAGGTTTTTATAATTTTATCGCCCAACTGGAAATAAAGCTGTCAGCTAATCGTTACAACAAATATAATTAAGACAAAAACTAAAGAGTAAGGTATTTATATCATAAGCACTATCAGTATTGGCCTTCTGCCCTACCGCTAAACATCTCATTGTTGTTAGCCTAATAATACTTTTAGTTTAACTTCTTATAAGACAATTTCTACACGGTTGAGCAACTATTTACTTTCTCTAAAAATAATATAGTGCGTAATTAATCATTACTCATAGTACATGATGATGTGAGAATTAAGAAAACCGTTTTACTTTCATTCGTTTTATCTGACATATTTCATGGCCAGGAGGCGTGGGCATGACTAAAGCTACGGGTCGATTTGAACAATTGAACAATAATGTTGACGGTTCAGGACAAAGCAAAAATCAGGTGTTTCACCGATAGGAAAACCGATGGGCAACATGGGATAATATTTCGAATACCACCTATTCCAGTAATGAAGTATCATATAATCACTTGTGGTCTACATTATGCCAATTACTATCGGGAGAGGATTTTTAAAGAGTGAGATGTTTTCTCAAAGTGCCATCTCTCAACGCTCCTTCTTTACGTTACTATGGGAAAAGATTAAAGATTTTTTCTGTAGCACGCGAAGATCCGCTGCCGATCAATATATAAAGGAATTATGTGATGTTGCCTCTCCGCCTGACGCGCAACGTTTATTTGATTTATTTTGTGCGTTATATGAATTATCATCACCGTCATGCAGAGGAAATTTCCATTTTCAGCACTATAAAGATGCTGAGTGTCAGTATACAAATCTCTGTATTAAAGATGGCGAAGATATTCCGTTATGCATTATGATACGTCAGGATCACTACTATTATGAGATAATAAATAGAACAGTGCTCTGTGTTGATACTCAGTCTGCCTACCTGAAAAGATATTCTGATATTAATATAAAAGCTAGCACTTATGTTTGTGAACCGCTATGTTGCTTGTTCCCTGAGCGGTTACAACTCTCGCTATCCGGCGGTATAACATTTCCCGTTGACCTAAAAAATATAGAAGAGACGCTTATCGCCATGGCAGAAAAGGGTAATTTATGTGACTGGAAGGAACAGGAAAGAAAAGCCGCCATCTCCTCCAGGATTAATCTGGGCATCGCCCAGGCAGGTGTAACAGCTATTGACGACGCTATCAAAAACAAAATAGCCGCAAAGGTTATTGAGAATACTAACTTAAAGAATGCAGCGTTTGAACCAAATTATGCACAAAGCTCAGTTACTCAAATTGTTTATTCATGTTTGTTTAAGAATGAGATACTAATGAATATGCTGGAAGAAAGTTCCTCTCATGGCCTGCTATGTTTAAACGAGCTTACTGAATATGTAGCGCTACAAGTTCATAACAGCCTTTTTTCTGAAGATTTATCTTCACTCGTTGAAACAACAAAAAATGAGGCTCATCACCAGAGTTGATCACACCATAAATAGTATGGATTTACAATCCCCTGGCAATACCAAAACCATCTAATACAATAACTTTAAATATATACTCCCAGGGAATAATGGATTTACTATGGAACGAATTGGCTCGTTATTTTTATAATTGACATACTGAGTATAAGTATATTTTCTCATACAACTTATCGCACTTATTGACAAACCGTTTTCGCTAATTTGAAGTGTGGAATAATAACTCAAAGAAATTATTGGCATCATAGCCTCACGACGTAACTGGAAGGTGGCATGATGCTTACAAAAACGTTATCAGTAGTTTTACTGACCTGTGCGCTGTTTTCAGGCCAGTTACTGGCGAAACAGCAAGACCACGCGTTCGTATGGTTTGCGACGGGAGGGCACCAGCTTAGACACGAAGCCGACAGCGATGAATTACGGGCGGCAGCGGAAGAATCCGCGGAAGGCTTGCGCGAGCACCACAACTGGCAGAAATCGCGCAAACCAGAGAGCTATTTTCGTTAATTAAACGCCCCTGCGCTTCGGCAGCGTTTTCATCAGCGCTTCAGGGCTCACTGAAGCGACAACGCTGCCGGGCTGGGGCATTTTTAAGATGTGGTTTTTAATTTTGCCAATGACATGCATTTCGCAAGGGCGGCAGTCGAATTTTAGCGTCAGTACCTCATCGCCATGCACCAACTGCATCGGCGTGGCTTTCCAGCTCTTAATATTTCCTTTCGCCTGCTTTGGACAAAGGTTGAACGCAAAACGCAGGCAGTGTTTGGTGATCATGACCGGTACCTCGCCCTTCTCCTGATGCGCCTCATAGGCCGCATCAATCAATTGTACGCCGTAACGGTGATAAAATTCCCGCGCTTTGTGGTTGTAGACATTAGCGAGAAAGCTGAGATGCGTTTGCGGGTAGACCGGCGCAGGCTGCGCCACGGGTTTCCGACGACCTCGTTGATAATGGGCCAGCCGCGCCGCGTCAAGCATATCAATCGCCTCCCGACGGAACTGATTGAGCAGGCTATTTGGCACGAACAACGCCGCCGGTAATGTCACCTGCATATCACGCGCGTAGTAAGGCGTCTGTCCCAGCTTCGCCAGTCCGGCTTTTAGGTTATTCAACGCTTTTTCAGAGTTGTTGGCTTCCTCAAATACCCCGTCAAGCGTATGCGTGATGCAGACACCGTCTTCACTGGTCAGCGTCAGAATAAGCTGCTCCTGCCAGCCGCCCAGCATGATATCAACCGCCACACGGCGCTCACTGGAGGTTTTTGTCAGCGCTTGCTGCCAGTTATGATCCAGATTACGATTCAACGGATGATGCGGACGGACTTTATGCAGGTCGGCAGGCATATCATTTGGCCAAACGCGGTAGCGGTTATGACCGGTTTTCTCCACCGTATTGGCGCGAAAACCTACCACTTCACGCTTAATCAACACGTTCAGACCATCGCCATTCGCCAACGGCTCCGTAGCTTCTACGTCGAGATAATCCTTCGCCACATTCAGCACCTCACCTACCGGCAAGCCAATAAATTTTGGTGAATCAAATGCGCCAATATCACCTTTACGCGCGTTAACAAAATAGTCGGTGCTGCCGCGATGGAAAGTTTTCTCCGTGGAGGGAACAAAAAAGTGTTCGGTCCGACCAACCGACGCACGCGCCAGATCGCCACGTTGCTAGATAATCGCGTCCAGCATCTGACGATAATGCGCGGTGATGTTTTTGACATAGCTCATGTCTTTATAGCGCCCTTCAATCTTGAAGGAACGTACGCCTGCATCGATCAACGCGCCGAGGTTAGCCGTTTGGTCGTTATCTTTCATCGATAGCAAATGTTTTTCGTAAGAGACCACCCGCCCCTGATCGTCTTTTAACGTATACGGTAAGCGACAGGCTTGCGAACAGTCGCCCCGATTGGCGCTGCGCCCGGTTTGCGCATGAGAGATATAACACTGCCCAGAATAAGCGACACACAGCGCGCCATGAATGAAGAACTCAATCGTGGCGTCAGTAGCCTGATGAATAGCCGCTATCTGACTCAAATTAAGCTCGCGCGCCAGTACAATCTGTGAAAAACCGACATCGGCAAGAAACTTCGCTTTTTCCACGCTGCGAATATCACACTGTGTACTGGCGTGAAGCTCAATCGGCGGGATATCCAGTTCCAGAATGCCCATATCCTGCACAATCAGCGCATCCACCCCGGTGTTGTACAAATCGGTGATTAACCGCTGCGCGGGCTCCAGCTCATCATCATGCAGAATAGTATTCAGCGTGACAAAAATCCTGGCGCCGTAACGGTGAGCAAACGGAACCATCGCGCAGACTGTTACTGGCGTTATGACGTGCGCCAAAACCGGGTCCGCCGATGTAGACGGCATCTGCGCCATGCAAAATCGCTTCGCGAGCAATTGCGGCGTCACGGGCCGGACTTAACAATTCGAGATAGTGAGGTTGCTGGCGCATACAGTCGTTCTTATCCAATAGAAGCGAAATGGCGGCTATTGTAGTCAGAAGCGCAAACTAACGAAATAGTTTTCCCGCTTAATCACGTGGGTAATGGATCAGCGAGTGAAAATGAACCGTCTGGTCACTGCTGTTGCGATAGGTATGCGCCGTATCGCCGGCAAAACGCAAACCTTTACCGGCGTCTATGGTTTGCCATACCCCACCAGTACACATGTCCAGCCGACCCTGAATCACCACCACATGTTCGATAACGCCGGCTTTATGCGGCGTTGATTCGCTGACCGTGCCAGGCGCCAGCAATAGAGAAAAATAGTCAAAACAGAGTTCAGGGTCCCACGGAAACAGCGGTGTGATTACCATCGCTTGCTGCTGGGGATCGAAGGTTGGCGGAAATTCGGCCTGCGGCGGCGAAATAAACATTGAGAATGGAACGTTCAGGCCCGTCGCAATTTTCCACAGCGTTGTGACTGTCGGGCTGGATTCATTACGCTCTATCTGCCCCAACATGGCTTTTGAGACGCCGGAGATCTCCGCCAGACGCGATAAACTCCAGCCTCGCTGATGGCGTAACATTCTTAACGTGGTCGCCAGATAGTGTGTCAGGTTATCCATTTTCCCCCCCTGTAAGACCATAGCGTATCACTTGTACGCTATAACGCACAATGCTACATTGACTGACCGTTATAACGCACAAGAGGCGATCATGCGTCTGTTATCACTGCCGTTACCTACTGTATTATCTGGTCTGGTCGCCGTTCTGGTCGGCTATGCAAGTTCCGCCGCCATTATCTGGCAGGCGGCGCTTGCCGCTGGCGCAACACCCGCAGAGATCGCCGGCTGGATGACCGCCCTCGGTATAGCCATGGGCATAAGCACACTAACGTTAACCTTGTGGTATCGTGCGCCGGTTTTAACCGCCTGGTCAACGCCTGGCGCCGCTCTGTTGGTAACAGGGCTTCAGGGATTATCGTTGCCAGACGCCGTGGGCATATTCATTGTCGCCAATGCCCTGATTGTGCTGTGCGGCGTCACGGGATTGTTTGCGCGTTTGATGCGGATAATCCCCCATTCTCTTGCCGCCGCAATGCTGGCGGGAATACTGCTACGCTTCGGCCTGCAGGCGTTCGGGACGCTCAACGGAGAGTTTGTCATGTGCGGCGGTATGCTATTGGCGTGGCTACTCTTTAAAGTATTCGCGCCCCGCTATGCCGTTATTGCTGCCATGGTAATGGGAATAACGGTGGCGCTCATCCAGGGTAAGGTGGCGATGAGCGGTATTCATTTCGCGCCGGTGTGGCCCACCTTCGTTCCCCCCCACTTTTCATTCGCTCAAAGCCTGAGCGTCGCGGTACCGCTCTTCCTGGTGACGATGGCATCGCAAAACGCCCCCGGCGTCGCCACAATGAAGGCGTCTGGCTATCAGCTTCCTGTCTCTGTCTCTCCGTTAATGATTTTTACCGGATTGCTGGCGCTGCTGCTTTCGCCATTTGGCGTTTATTCTATCTGCATTGCCGCCATTACAGCCGCCATTTGTCAAAGCCCGGACGCACACCCCGATCCAACGCGTCGCTGGTTAGCGGCCGCCGCCGCAGGCGTTTTTTATTTACTTGCCGGGTGGTTTGGCGGTTCGATAACCGCGCTGATGGTCGCCCTGCCGGTTAGCTGGGTGCAAATGCTGGCTGGTCTGGCATTGTTAAGTACGATTAGCGGTAGCCTGTATCAGGCGCTTACTCACGAAAGTGAGCGTGACGCGGCAGTTATCGCATTTCTCGTCACCGCCAGCGGGCTAACGCTGATGGGCATCGGATCGGCATTCTGGGGGTTGATCGCTGGCGGAATAGGCTACGCAGTATTAACGAGAACGATAGTATGTTATCGGATTGTAAACAATACTGTCATAGTTAGAGTCATTGAAATGTGGATCTACCCAGCGCAACACCGGTTTCCCCGTGGCGGAGGTAGTTTCCTGCAGGTCCGAATAATTTTTTAAGAATCCAGAATACTTATCCGGCTGTGTGACTTTAGACGCACAGCCGGATAACGCCAGCAAGCCAGTAAGCACTGCAACTTTAAATAAAGTATGAGTACGCATGAAACGATCCCTTTAGTCTTCGCAATGATGCAAAGGAAATAATAGCAAAACGAAATCATTCTGGATGCACTAAAAATGGTAACGACAGCACAATTTGAACGCAGCGCCCGACAAAAAAATGCCGAACGCAGCGAGACTTACAGAACTTGCATCGCTCAGGCCGTTTTTCTCGCCAGCATCGTAGCAAAGCGCAGTTTGATACGGTTGCCGTTTTCGTCCGTGCGGTGAAGCTCGCCGACATCTTCGTTGTATTTCAGCATGTCCCATCCTTCGTAATAGCGGCGTAATTCGCCTTCTTTAAAAGCAAACGGGAATCCCACCGTACAGGGAAAGTCCGGCGTATCCATTGCCGCAACAATCAAATTATACCCGCCGGGTTTTGTGCAGCGTTGCATATTGGCAATTAAACCGGGAATGGTTTGCGCCTCAAGAAACATCATAACCACCGTCGAGAGAATAAAGTCGTACTCACCGTCAAAGGTCAATGTATTCAGATCGACAAGGTCGGTTTGCAGATTATCCAGCCCTTCTGCCGCTTTAATACGCTCAAGATTAGCCATACTGGCCGGATTTTTATCCCACGCGGTAACGTCATAACCGTTCGCGGCCAGATACAGACTATTACGGCCATTGCCACATCCCAAATCCAGCGTTCGGCCTGGCGCGACAACCTTTGCCGCCGCCAGCACATCCGAATGCGTGCGGGTTAAACCGTATTTCTCAGTAAAGTAATTTTCGTCACGAACGGTCATTTTTTTCCTCCGTTTTCAACAGTGCAGCGCGCTCAGTGCGAATAAGCAACGTCCCCTGCACCAGCAATAGAAATGTACGAACCAGCAATAAAGCGATAATAGCGTTAGTGAAAATAAACAGCGGGACGGCCAGAATATGGAAAAGCCCTGATTCACTACCGTGACCAAGATGTAACCCCGTGGTCGCCAGCGCGGAAACGCCGAACGAAAAACTCCAGAAGGAAGCATTAAACGGTTGTGATAAATACCAGGGCATTAATCGCAGCATAAATAAAAGCTGTAACAGACCGTAGCCGAATAGCATTTTCGCCAGCGTGTCGCCCTCCCCGCCATTGACGCTCAGCCAGGCGCTACAGGCGACCAGCGCGGGCGCCAGTTGGATACCCAGCGACGTACGCAGCACCGCCGGTAATTCGCCGCAGCTACGCAGTCGCTGCAAAATAACCGGCTCCAGACTTAACCATGAAAAGACGCCTGCGCCTAAAAACACCAGTCCGGCATCATTGTAACCGAGCGCTCCACAGGCCATAGCGCTGATAAAATTATTCGCTACCGTGGGCAGATAAAGTCCTGGGGTTGTCGCTTCTTCCGGATGCGCTCCGCGCCAAAGTCCCGCCGTCTGCCAGGCGGCATACGCCAGTTGTATGACGACCCCCACGCTGAATAGCGCAACGGACAACGGGCGATACCAGGGAACGAAACCGATCGCGACCAGCATCGTGGTGGCGGGAAACAGGCTGACAAAACTGCTCATTACCGGATGTCGCACTTCAGCCATCACGCTATGGGGAAAGCGCACCAGACGGCTAAGGAACGCCAGGGTCAAGAGAGCCCAAATAATCATCGCCAGGATCACCATGATGTCGCCGGGCCAGTGGCTTATTGCCCATATCTGGCTGGCATAACGCCAGGCGAATCCCATACCGATAATGCCAAGGACGATGCCAAAATAGCCCGCAGGCAGATTGAGCACGCGATCGCTCTGCTTGTGATTACGCATTTTGTTTAATTTATAAAGTATATTTGAAATGCATTTTATGGAATTTCTGGTTGTTTCGCCAGTACCTTTGCTACGGTTATCTTAATCGTTCACACGGAATTTCCCTATGATCAAATATCGACTGAGTGAAGAACCTCGTGCTTTTACTTATCAGGTAGACGGTGAGAAGAAAAGCGTCTTATTACGACAAGTTATTGCCGTAACGGATTTTAACGATGTTAAAGCCGGAACCTCCGGCGGCTGGGTTGATGCCGATAATGTGCTGTCACAACAGGGGGATTGCTGGATTTATGATGAAAACGCGATGGCCTTTGCGGGCACGGAAATTACGGGTAACGCGCGACGCAGCCGTGCACGCTCTACAATAACGTGCGAATAGGCGATAACGTCTGGATTGATCGCGCTGATATCAGCGATGGCGCACGGATAAGTGACAACGTCACCATTCAGTCCTCTTCCGTGCGCGGAGAGTGTGCGATTTATGGCGATGCCCGCGTGTTAAACCAGTCAGAAATTCTCGCCGTTCAGGGACTAACGCATGAACATGCGCAGATTTTACAAATTTACGATCGCGCCACCGTGAACCATTCGCGGATTGTCCATCAGGTACAGCTTTATGGCGACGCCACTATCACACACGCTTTTATTGAGCACCGGGCGGAGGTCTTTGATTTCGCGCTCATCGAAGGCAACAAAGACAATAATGTCTGGATCTGTGACTGCGCCAAAGTCTATGGCCATGCACGGGTTATCGCCGGCACAGAGGAAGATGCGATCCCTACCCTTCGCTACAGCTCGCAGGTAGCGGAACATGCATTAATCGAAGGCAACTGTGTGTTAAAACATCATGTGCTGGTAGGCGGACATGCTGAGGTACGCGGAGGCCCGATTTTACTGGACGACCGCGTGCTGATTGAAGGCCAGGCCTGTATACAGGGCGAAATTCTGATTGAGTACCAGGTCGAGATTAGCGGACGGGCGGCGGTGATAGCCTTTGACGGCAATACTATTCACCTGCGCGGCCCAAAAGTGATCAATGGCGAGGATCGTATTACGCGTACCCCCTTAGTCGGTTCCCTTTAATCCGCATCAATAATGCGGGCATACATATTAACGTCGTGATAGTCGCCGTTAAGATACTCCGCCTGCTTCATACAGCCTTCCAGCGTAAAATGGTTGCGCCGTGCGACTGCGTTACTGGCCTGATTATCAACGCGGCATTTAATGACGAAGCGCCGAATATCGCCGCGCCGGGCATAATGTGTCATCAGCGCCTGTAATGATTGCGACATTATCCCTTGTCCCTGGAGGGACTCATCCAGCCAGTAACCGATATAGGCGGCTTTGTTTACCGGTTCGATGGCATTAAATGAGAGTACGCCCGCCATCTCATTCTGGCAGAAAATCAGGTACATTTTGGCGTAACCACGCTGGTGCAACAGTATATTACCCTGCACATGCTTACGCGTTTCCTCCTGCGACGTGACATATTGCGGCCAGTCGAGCGACTGTTGTAGCCACACTTTGTTTTTGAGTACCAGTTGGTGCAGCGCCGGAACATGACTTTCATCTGCCGCTCGCAGTTCCAGCGTCGTGCTAACAGGAATAATTTCCACCATTGCGTTGCCCTTCTTCGTTGTTGGTCGTGATCACATAAATAGCCTGGTTTACCGATAACCCGCAGGTGATATGAGCGTTTTTATTGTATCGCCATCACATTATTTTTTATTGGCCATATTTAGCGTATTTCCGCGTGACACATTTCACACTTATCCAACCATTCTCCACCTATAAAACGCTCAACGACTGATTGTTTTATCACCACGGAGACGCCAATGACCTTTTCTGTGCAGGAAACGCTTTTTTCTTTACTGCGGCTAAACGGGATTTCAGGACATGAAAGCAGTATTGCAAACGTTATGCAGCACGCGTTTGAACAGCAGGCCAAAGACGTCTGGCGGGATCGCCTAGGCAATGTCGTCGCCCGTTATGGCAGCGACAAATCCGACGCGCTTCGCCTGATGATTTTTGCGCATATGGATGAAGTGGGTTTTATGGTACGCAAGATCGAACCCTCCGGCTTTTTACGTTTTGAACGCGTGGGCGGCCCGGCGCAAATTACTATGCCCGGTTCGGTTGTGACGCTTGCCGGACGTTCAGGCGATATCATGGGCTGTATCGGTATTAAAGCATATCACTTCGCGAAGGGTGACGAGCGCACCCAGCCTCCCGCGCTCGATAAACTCTGGATTGATATCGGCGCAAAAGATAAAGCAGATGCCGAACGAATGGGTATTCAGGTGGGGACGCCAGTAACCCTTTACAACCCGCCGCACTGTCTGGGTAACGACCTGGTATGCAGTAAGGCGCTGGACGACAGGCTGGGGTGTACGGCGCTACTGGGCGTCGCCGAGGCTCTCGCCTCCACACCGCTCGATATCGCGGTGTTCCTGGTCGCGTCGGTACAGGAAGAGTTCAATATTCGCGGTATTGTTCCCGTTTTACGACGCGTGCGCCCCGACCTGGCGATTGGTATTGATATCACCCCATCCTGTGACACGCCTGACCTGCAGGATTACTCAGATGTGCGGGTCAACCACGGCGTCGGCATCACCTGTCTGAACTATCATGGACGCGGTACGTTGGCGGGACTGATTACGCCGCCGCGTTTGCTGCGGATGCTGGAGACCACCGCGCACGAAAATAATATTCCCGTACAGCGTGAAGTCGCGCCAGGCGTCATCACCGAAACAGGCTACATTCAGGTTGAACTGGACGGTATTCCCTGCGCCAGTCTTTCTATTCCCTGCCGCTATACCCACTCGCCAGCCGAAGTAGCCAGCCTGCGCGACCTGACTGATTGTATCCGTTTACTGACTGCGCTGGCCAATATGTCGCCAGAACAGTTTCCCATTGAGCCTGAAACAGGCGCTACACAAGAGGCACGACCATGATGAAAAAGATCCTTGTGGCATGTGGTACCGGCATGTCGACATCAACCATGATTGCACAAAAACTGCAGGACTTTCTTGCGGAGCAAGGCATTGCGGCAACCACGGCGCAATGTTGTCTGAATGAGATCCCGTTGAACTGTAACGGTATGGATCTCATCGTAACGTCCATGCGTACGCACAGTGACTATGGCATCCCGACGCTCAACGGCGCCGCCCTGCTGACAGGCATCAACGACGACGCATTAAAACAAGAAATCAAGGCGCTGTTAACACAATAAAGGGGGCATTATGTTTGATTACATCCTGTCTCTCGGCGGCACCGTCTTTGTGCCCATCATTATGATTATCATCGGCTTAATCTTTCGTATTCCCTGGCTGCAGGCGGTGAAAGCCGGGGTAACGGTCGGCATCGGTTTTGTCGGCATGGGGTTGGTGATCGTCATGGCGATCGACAGTCTCAGTCCGCCGATTAAAGTGATGATTGAGCGTTTTGGCCTGACGCTGCATGTGTTTGACGTCGGCGCCGGGCCCGCATCCGGCGTCGGCTATGCGACGGCCATCGGCGCGATGATCATTCCCGTTATCTTTCTGCTCAACGTCGGTATGCTGGTGACTCGTCTGACCAAAACCATGAACGTTGATATTTATAACTACTGGCACTACGCCATTACCGGAACGGTCGTCCAGTTGATGACCGGCAGTCTGATTTATGGCGTACTGGGCGCGATTTGCCACGCCGCCTTGTCGTTGAAAATGGCCGACTGGACGGCGAAACGGGTACAGAACATTGTGGGTCTGGAAGGGATTTCTATTCCGCAAGGGTATGGCTCCAGCTCCGTGCCGTTGTTCGTATTGCTGGATGCGATATACGAAAAAATACCGTTTATGAAAGGACGCAATATTGATGCTCAGGAGATCCAAAAACGGTATGGGATGGTTGGCGACCCGGTGATCATTGGCGTTGTTCTCGGGCTGATCTTCGGACTTGCCGCAGGCGAAGGCTTTAAAGGGTGCGCAACCTTAATGATTACCGTGGCGGCGATTATGGTGCTGTTTCCGCGCATGATTCGCCTTATCGTTGAGGGATTAATGCCCATTTCCGACGGCGCACGTAAGTTCTTCCAGAAACACTTTAAAGGGCGCGAAGTCTTTATCGGTCTGGATACCGCAGTGACGTTAGGCCATCCGACCACCATCGCGGTTGGACTGCTGTTAATTCCCATCATGTTAATTCTGGCGAGCATACTGCCGGGCAATAAAGTCCTGCCGCTGGCTGATTTACCGGTTGCGCCGTTTTTTATCTGCATGGCCACGGTTATTCATCGCGGCGATCTGATTCGTACTCTGCTCAGCGGCATCATTGTCATGATTACCGTTCTGCTGATCGCCACCCAGTTCGCACCGTACTTTACCGATATGGCGCTCAAAGGCGGCTTTAGCTTCGCCGCTGAAAACGCGCAAATTACCGCGCTGTCGGTGGGAAATATGTTTGGCTGGTCAATATCTGAATTGATGTCGCTGGGCATGATTGGTGTGGTTATTGTGGTCGGCATTGTCGCCAGCATCATACTTGTCTTACGTAAACATGAACTACCGGAATAAGGAGCAACCCAGAATGAGTTGGCTAAAAGAGGTAATAGGAACGGAAAAAGCCGTTATCGCCATGTGCCATTTACGGGCGCTGCCGGGCGATCCCGGGTTCGATACCAGGAAAGGCATGAATTGGGTAATTGACCGCGCCCATGACGATTTAATGGCGCTACAAAATGGCGGCGTGGATGCGGTGATGTTCTCCAACGAATTTAGTCTGCCTTATTTAACGAAAGTCAGACCGGAAACGACCGCCGCGATGGCAAGAATCATCGGTCAGTTAATGAGTGAAATCCGCGTACCGTTTGGGGTAAACGTGTTGTGGGACCCTGTGGCCTCGTTTGATTTGGCGATGGCGACCGACGCAAAATTTATTCGCGAAATTTTCACCGGCGCTTACGCCAGCGATTTTGGCGTCTGGGATACGAATGTCGGCGAAACCATTCGCCATCAGCATCGCATCGGCGCAGGCCACGTGAAAACGCTGTTTAACATCGTGCCGGAAGCGGCGGTGTATCTGGGAAACCGGGATGTCTGTTCAATTGCGAAATCGACCGTATTTAACAATAACCCCGATGCCCTGTGCGTCTCGGGGCTGACGGCGGGCGCTCGCACGGATAGCGCCATACTGAAGCGAGTAAAAGAGACCGTCCCCGACACGGTCGTGCTGGCGAATACCGGGGTGTGTCTGGAAAACGTCGAGGAGCAGCTCTGCATTGCCGACGGATGCGTAACGGCAACCACGTTTAAAAAAGACGGCGTCTTCGCCAACTTTGTCGACCAGGCGCGCGTGGCGAAGTTTATGGAGAAAGTACGCCATATCCGACAATAAAATGGGGATAAGCAAAACGCTTATCCCCTGCAGAGAGCGATAACTCTTCTGCCGATCTCCGTCGCCTTCGCCAAAAGACACGCCGGGGATCGGTTTCAGAGTAACCCGAACCGGCAAGGAGTCAACGATCGATGATTAATGATGTTAAGTGGGTTCAGGCGCAACGCCATGCCAGCGACTGGCGACACGCGCTGGATATCGCCGTCCGTCCGCTGATTACCTTCGGCGCGGCGGCCCTCTGCTACCTGGACGGTATTATTGAGAACACCCTTAAATGGGGGCCATATTATCTTATCGCGCCGGGGATTGCGCTGCCCCATGCCAGACCAGAGCAAGGCGCTAACCATAATCAAATCAGCGTCACTACGTTAGCAACGCCGGTCGCTTTCGGTAATGCGGATTGCGATCCCATCTGGCTGTTGCTTTGCGCCAGCGCCACGGATGCCGAAGCACATATTCGCACCATCCAACGTATCAGCCAGTGGCTCGACTCGCCGGAAAGTGTCGCGATGCTGCAAGATGCGCCAAATGATGCAGCGCTTTTCGCGCAATTAACCGCATTGCGCTGAAGGAGGTTCCGATGATCCTGCACCCTTCACTGGCCTCCGCCGATCCGCTGCGCTATGCCGAGGCGTTGACCGCTTTACACGATGCGCCTCTCGGCTCGCTGCATCTGGATATCGAAGATACCAGTTTCATCAATAATATTACCTTCGGTATGAAAACCATTCAGGCGGTCGCACAATACACTCGCCATCCGCTCTCATTTCACCTGATGGTCTCATCGCCGCAACGCTGGTTACCCTGGCTTGCAGCTATCCGCCCCGGCTGGATTTTCATTCATGCCGAAAGCGTGCAAAACCCCCCGGAGATTCTGGCGGATATTCGCGCTATCGGGGCGAAAGTAGGACTGGCGCTTAACCCGGCAACGCCGCTATTGCCTTATCGTTATCTGGCATTGCAACTGGATGCGCTGATGATCATGACCAGCGAACCCGACGGACGCGGACAGCAATTTATCGCCGCGATGTGTGAAAAAGTGAGCCAGGGCAGAGAGCATTTCCCTGCTGCGGAATGCTGGGCGGACGGCGGTATTACACTTCGCGCCGCACGGCTGCTTGCCGCCGCAGGCGCACAGCATCTGGTGATTGGCCGGGCGTTATTCACGACGGCGAACTATGATGTGACGTTGTCACAATTCACCGCGCTATAAAGGAGTCATATGCTGATGAGCCAACAGCGCCCCGACCGTATCAAACAGATGTTGCATTACCTTTGGCAACACAGGCACCTCTCAACACAGCAAGCTATTGAGCTTTTTGGCTATGCAGAGGCAACCGTGCGCCGGGATTTTCACTATATTGCCAGCCGTTATCCCGGTATGGTTCGCGGCCATGGTTGTATTGACTTCGACGACAGTACGGAAGATAAAGAATATGTTTTCGACGTTAAGCGGACGTTACAAAGCGAGGCGAAACGCGAAATCGCTGCCCTCGCCCGCACGTTCATCAAGGATGGAGACTGCTTTTTTCTCGACTCCGGCTCCACCTGTCTGGAACTGGCAAAATGTCTGGTCGACGCCAAAGTAAAAGTCATTTGCAATGACATCAAAATCGCTAATGAACTGGGTGGCTTCCCACACGTAGAGAGTTACATTATCGGCGGACTGATTCGCCCCGGTTACTTTTCGGTGGGCGAGAGTCTGGCGCTGGAGATGATTAACGCCTTTGCCGTTGAACGCGCCTTTATCTCCTGCGATGCGCTGTCGATTGAAACGGGCATCACCAACGCTACCATGTTTGAAGTGGGCGTTAAAACGCGCATTATTCAGCGCTCACGCGAGGTCATATTGATGGCCGATCACTCAAAGTTTGATACTGTAGAACCCCATGCGGTGGCGACGCTGTCCTGTATTACTACCATTCTTAGCGACAGCGCGCTCCCGTCTGCTATCGCCCGACGTTATCAGCAGGCGGGGTGCCGTCTCATCATGCCAGACCCCTCATCAGGAGCGCGTTAATGGACATCAGGCAAATGAACAAAACCCATCTGGAGCTCTGGCGCGGATTGCGAAAACAGCTCTGGCCTGGTCACCCGGATGACGCCCATCTGGCGGACGGCGAAGAAATTCTGCAAGCCGATCATCTGGCATCATTTATTGCGATGGCAGACGGGGTGGCGATTGGCTTTGCGGATGCCTCAATCCGCCACGATTATGTTAATGGCTGTGACAGTTCGCCCGTGGCTTTCCTTGAAGGTATTTTTGCTCTCCCCTCATTCCGTCAACGCGGCGTAGCGAAACAATTGATTGCAGCGGTGCAACGATGGGGAACGAATAAAGGGTGTCGGGAAATGGCCTCTGATACCTCGCCGGAAAATACAATTTCCCAGAAAGTTCACCAGGCGTTAGGATTTGAGGAAACAGAGCGCGTCATTTTCTACCGAAAGCGTTGTTGAGGGAAATATTCAGGCTCCTTATAGAGAAGTGGTCACTGATTAAAAAGCAGCCTCAATATACAATAATTCCTGTTTCTAAAACGGAGTCCATCAGGACGTCGGGAATAAGACCCGGCAAATGCAAGCCGGGCCTTCATTGCTTACGGTCTTGAGGCCGTACCGTCTGGTGTGCGCGCCATTGTCCAGGATGGGATTCCCCCCTCGCACGGATATTTCGCCGCTTTGGCTTCATCAATGTCAATACCCAGACCCGGCTTATCGTTCAGATAGGCATAACCGTGGTCAATCTCAGGGCAGCCCGGGAAGACATCACGCAGCGCGTCGTTCATTGGCGTGTATTCCTGAATGCCAAAGTTCGGTGAACTCAAATCCAAATGCATATTGGCGCAAACCCCGACTGGAGAAATGTCGCCCGGCCCGTGCCATGCGGTGCGCACACCGTTCAGTTCGCTGTAGACAGCAAGTTTCTTCGCCGGCGTAATGCCGCCGATGGTACTCACGTGGCAGCGAATGTAGTCGATGAGCCTGTTGTCGATGAGCGGCTTCCACTCATTCACATTCACAAACAGCTCACCCATGGATATCGGAGTGGAAGACTGCTGGCGCAGCATTTTCAGCCAGTCGATGTTTTCCGGTGCCACCGGATCCTCAAGATAAAATAGTTGATACTGTTCAAGCGTTTTGGCCAGATTAATGGCAGTCACCGGGGTCACGCGCTCATGTACATCATGAATAAATTCGATGCCAAAACCGAGCTTGTTACGCAGGTGGTCGAACAGACGCGGAACGCTTTTGGCGTAGGCATCCGGGTCAAAGTAGATGCCGGGCGTTTTGCTGCGCGGTGAACGTTTCGGCTGAATGTTCTTCGCACGAGCTAGCTGCGTGGCGATCAGTTTAAGGTCATCGGTCCCCGCACCGCCATACATTCCCATCTGGCAGCGAACGTACTGGTAACCCTCCTCCATTCTGGCTCGGATGTTATCTTCCACTTCAACTTCATCACCACCATCGGTGTGGCAGTACATTGGGATCCCATCACGACATTTGCCGCCCAGCAGATCATAAACCGGCATCCCCGCTAGCTTACCTTTGATATCCCACAGTGCCATGTCCACGCCGGACAATGCATTGTTCATGATCGGGCCATTGCGCCAGTAGCCGCTCACCACGCCTGACTGCCAGATGTCCTCAATACGGGTCGGATCTTTGCCAACCAGAAAAGGCGCCATGTACTCATCGATCGCGCTTTTTACCGCGAAGATACGCTGGGTAAATGTCGCGCATCCTAGCCCATACAGCCCTGGCTCGTTGGTTTCTATCTTAACGACTGCCAAATCAATGCCGCCCGGCGCCGTCAGAATCGTTTTCACGTTGGTAATTTTCAGGTTACTCACTTTCACTCCTTAACTCAGCGAATTTACCGCATGTCATACCGTTGTGGATGATACAACAGATATGTGTAAGTTGTCCTACAACTTTATGCTGTTATATCACGCTTCTTTTACAGCGGATCGCTGCGAGTGCCATTCTGTGACAGCGATCAAACTGCGTTAAATTCAAATCAAATATATACATATAATTCAATCAATTAATATTAATTACGCGGTCGCTATGTGGAGCTGTTTGTGATCCTTGTTGCAAATTCATGGGTGAACTGTTGATTTTATCAGGGCGAAAATTCAACCTAAAAAAGGATAGTCGTCATACAAATTAAACAAGTGAGGAAACAACATGACCGCTTTATTTGATTTAACTGGGAAAACGGCGCTGGTAACGGGTTCTGCACGAGGACTGGGCTTTGCCTACGCAGAGGGTCTTGCCGCTGCGGGTGCACGGGTTATCCTGAATGATATTCGCGCCACGCTGTTGGCCGAATCAGTGGATACGCTGACCAGAAAAGGCTACGACGCGCATGGCGTGGCTTTTGACGTCACCGATGAACTGGCGATTGAGGCAGCTTTTAGCAAACTTGATGCAGAAGGGATCCATGTTGATATCCTGATCAATAACGCCGGTATTCAGTACCGCAAACCAATGGTCGAGCTGGAGCTGGAAAACTGGCAGAAGGTGATCGACACTAACCTGACCAGCGCATTTTTAGTCTCCCGCTCGGCGGCAAAACGGATGATCGCCCGCAACAGCGGCGGCAAAATTATTAATATCGGCTCGCTTACCAGCCAGGCGGCCCGCCCGACTGTTGCCCCGTACACGGCAGCAAAAGGCGGCATCAAAATGCTCACCTGCTCGATGGCTGCTGAATGGGCGCAGTTTAATATCCAGACCAACGCCATTGGACCTGGCTACATTCTGACCGACATGAACACCGCGCTTATTGAAGACAAGCAGTTCGATAGCTGGGTGAAAAGCAGCACCCCTTCTCAACGTTGGGGTCGTCCGGAAGAGCTCATCGGCACCGCCATCTTCTTATCATCCAAAGCATCAGATTATATCAACGGGCAGATTATTTACGTCGATGGTGGCTGGCTCGCAGTTTTATAAGTCGCCCGCACTCTACCTACTCGCCTTTAAAATTGATGGCATGTGTTTACCCCGATGCATGCCGATATAACACAGGTATTATTATGAAGGCTTCAAGACAACGACTCTTTATTCTCACATTGCTGTTTATTGTGACTGCAATTAATTATATGGATCGCGCCAATCTTGCCGTCGCTGGTTCGAATATCCAGAATGATTTCAGTCTGACGCCAACACAACTGGGTTTGCTTTTCTCCATGTTTACCTGGGCCTACGCTGCCAGTCAAATTCCTGTCGGCTATGTTCTTGATCGCATTGGCTCACGTATTCTTTATGGTGGTGCGATTATTCTGTGGAGTATTTTTACCTTTATGATGGGGTTCGCCTCACACCATTTATTCGCGACGGCAACCGCTTCATTTGCAATTCTTCTGGCCTGCCGCGCATTAATTGGTGTTGCCGAAGCGCCATCCTTCCCGTCTAACACAAAAATAATCGCCACCTGGTTCCCGGACCATGAACGTGCCCGTGCGACCGCGATTTATTCCAGTGCACAATATATCGGTCTCGCGCTGCTGACGCCTGCCCTCGCCTTTATTGTGGCTAACTACGGTTGGGAAATGTCGTTTTATCTGTCCGGTGGCGCCGGTATTCTGTTTGGCATCTACTGGCTTATGTATTACCGCGATCCACAGCACTGCTGTGAACCAGGCCGAACTGGATTATATCAAAGCAGGCGGCGGCTATGGCTCGGAGAACCAATCCTCCGTGAGTGCAAAAATCAGCTGGCAAAATATTAAATTCTTCCTCAGCAAAAAAACGATTTGGGGTTTGTTCATCACCCAGTTTGCCTGCTCGTCTACGCTCTATTTTTTCCTGACCTGGTTTATTGTTTACCTGGAAAAAGGACTGCATCTCTCTATTTCCAAAGCCGGGATAGGCGCCATGCTGCCCTATATTATGGCGATGCTTGGGGTGCTCTGTGGCGGTACGCTAAGCGACATGCTGCTGAAAAAAGGAAAATCCCGAACGCTGGCACGAAAATTACCCGTTATGGCTGGCCTGTGCGTCACCATGATTATTGGCCTGGTCAATTTCTTTGAAAACCAGCCAGTTATTGCGATTGTCATTCTGTCTGTTGCGTTCTTTGCCAACGCCTTTTCAAACCTGGGCTGGATGGTCTGGAGCGATGTAATTCCCCGTAATTTTCTCGGGACTATGGGTGGCTTTTTAAATATTTGCGGCAACCTTTCGGGGATCGTTAGCCCAATTGTTATTGGGGTTATTCTCCAGCGCACGCAAAACTTCCAGTATGCCATGTGGTATATCGCAGGCGTCGCCGGACTGGGCTTATTAGCCTACATATTCCTGGTGGGCAAAATTGAAGTGATCCTGCCTGGAGAAAAGAATGCCGACACTGTGGATAAGAATGCCATTAACCCGGCAACTGCCAACAAATAATGAGGTCATTATCAAAATGGAAAAAATAACCTGTAACGCTTGTCTGGCCCATGCGGAAAAAGACGTACGCTTTGAATCACGTGAAATCGAGCACAGTGAACATGACGTCGTCGTGAAGGTCGCCTGCGGCGGCATCTGTGGCTCTGATATTCACTACTATCAGCATGGCCGCGCGGGGATGTCTGTCCTCAAGCATCCGATGGTGATTGGCCATGAGTTTGTTGGCGTGATCAGCAAAGTGCCAGCAGGCAGCGACCTGAAAGTGGGCCAGACGGTTGCGGTGAACCCGTCCAGCCCATGCAATCAGTGCGAGATGTGCCTTTCCGGCCATCAAAATCTGTGCGGTTCCATGCGCTTTATGGGCAGCGCGCAGTTCAATCCGCATGTGAATGGCGGTTTTTCTGAATACGTGGTGGTAAAACCGGAGCAATGCATTCCTTACGACAGGCGCGTGCCCGCAAACGTGATGGCCTTTTCGGAGCCGCTGGCGGTCGCCATTCATGCAGTAAAAAAGGCAGGCCAGTTGACCGGCAAACGCGTACTGGTGATTGGCGCAGGCCCCATTGGTTGTCTGATCCTCGCGGCGGCGCGCAGTGCCGGAGCATCTGAACTGGTAGCATCCGATCTCAGCCCACGCTGTCTGGAACTGGCACGCCAAATGGGGGCCACAGCGGTGATGGATCCGCGCGATGAAGAACAGGTTGCCCATTATCAGCAGCATAAAGGCTACTTTGATGTCGTGTTTGAGGCCTCCGGCGCGCCGATTGCCGTGGCATCCACCGTCGACTTCACCCGCCCTGCCGGCACCATCGTTCAGGTGGGGATGGGCGCCAGCCCGGTAAGCTGGCCGGTGTCAACGATGCTGGTTAAAGAACTCAACTGGGTCGGCTCATTCCGTTTTATCGGTGAGTTCATCACCGCGGTACGCTGGCTGGAAGATGGGCGCGTCGATCCTCGCCCGCTTATCAGCGCCGAGTTCCCGCCCCAGCAAATTGAAGACGCGCTGATTACCGCCACAGACAAAAATGTCTCTGCTAAGGTACTCATTCGTTTCGATTAACGGTGAAAAGCGCCCGGCCGGGCGCTTTGTTCTTAAAAGAGAATTGTTATATAATAAAGCACTTCAGCGACATCTTAACGGATACCCATCTTGAGCATAAAATCCATTCAAAAACAGAATGTTGTAAATGAAATTTATGATCAGATAAGCAGCAAACTGCTGGACGGCAGTTGGGCGCCGGGTAGCCGTTTGCCCTCAGAAGCGGAACTGACCGCCTCATTTAACGTCAGCCGGGTCAGCGTTCGCAGCGCAATACAGCGTTTTCGTGACCTGGGGATTGTGGTGACGCGTCAGGGCAGCGGCAGCTACGTGAGCGAAAACTTCACCCCGCAGATGTTGAGTAACGATCCCCGCCCAATCATGCACCTTAGCCGCGAAGAGTTTCACGATATGATGATTTTTCGTCAGACCGTGGAGTTCAAATGCGTGGAGCTCGCCGTCACACACGCCACCGATGATGACATTCGCCAGCTCGAGGAAGCATTGAACAACATGCTGATCCACAAAGGTGATTATAAAAAATACTCGGAAGCGGACTACGAGTTCCATCTGGCGATTGTCAGGGCATCGCACAACAGCGTGTTCTACAACGTGATGAGCTCGATTAAAGACATCTATTACTACTATCTTGAAGAGCTTAACCGTGCGCTGGGTATTACCCTTGAAAGTGTGGAAGCCCATATCAAGGTCTACATGTCGATAAAGAATCGCGATGCCAGCACGGCCGTCGAAGTGCTCAATGAAGCGATGTCAGGCAATATTATTGCGATCGAAAAAATCAAATCTACAGAGACATCAGGGACAAAATAACCGTTGGTTACAAGCTTAAGTAGTAGAACAATTTAACATATCTGAATCCGAAATAGTTGCCATCAACTATTTAGTGACATAGTCCCACTTTAAAATCGTGGCAGTGCGGCCTGAAATCAGCGAAGCTTCAAATAGCCAAGCCCCCTTAACATACAATAATTTTCATCATCATTCCCTTTATTGCTTAACCGCTTCTGCCTGAATTTTTATATCGACAACTTTCGTCATCCCCATATCGACCAGATAATCTACACCCCACTGGGTGCGATCTATTTGCGTGACAAAATCACCACCGCAAACCTGCGCCTTGAATATCGGGCTCATATAACAGCCAAACTTGGTGGTGGTTAAGGTGACGGGCTTCGTTACTCCCTTCATTGTTAGCAAACCGTCAATAGAAACCGGTTTATTATCTTCAAAATGCCATTTTGTTGATTTAAATACCATTTCTGGATATTTTTCCGCATCCAGAATATCGCTACTGCGGATATGGTTATCAAACGCATCCACCCCGGTATTTAAGGCGCTCACGGGAATCGTCACACGCATCTCTGCGACTTGCTTTTCCGGCTGATATTTCAGTTCGCCGCTAATAGCATAAAACCCGCCATGATTGGTTGAGGTCTGGAAATGATCGATATTAAATACCGCATTGGTATGCGTATTATCAAATTTATATACATCTGCATGAGCAGCACTTAATAACCCCAGAGACAGGACAGCACCAAGAAAACTCTTTTTCATTATATTCACTTTATATCTTAAATAAGGTGAAGTTATCTTAATGTTCCCTGTCCGCAGGATCGAGAGGGATAAACAGGAAGGGCTGTTGCAAAAATAGAACGATGGAAAGGCCGTGTCACAAAAACAGCGGCTCACGAATGGGTTTATGTCAGGGCAATTTCCGGAACCTGTACCGCCTTTGTGGCGGTACAGAAGGCAAACTGACTAACGCATGATACGATCGTCGACATAACGGCGCTTATCCGGCGCGGGCGGGAAATACTGATACAGCCAGGTTTCGCTGATAGCTTCCCCCTGGCAGCGCAGGAACATACGCATATCCACCGATGCCGTAGAATCCGAGGTCGGATACCAGTCAAACTGGATACGATAACCGTCGAAAGGCTCAACGTAGAGGATCTCAATCTGCTTCGCCTCACCGCTGGAGAGCGTAATCACCGGCTCAATGCCTTTTGGCGCGGCCGCTTTCAGATCGCCGCCGACAAAATCAATAGCAAAACGGCGCGCCCATTTATCCGGGTAATGTTCGCCCGGCGCCCAACCTTCGGGAAAGCCGCCCATCCCGGTACGGGTCGCCATGACCCGCGCAAGCGGCGATTGTACCGGCGGCTGCGCGCTCCAGTACAAACGATAATTAAACGCCAGCGTATCCCCGGCTTTGATCGCTTTTTCCGGCTGCCAGAAACAGACCACATTATCCAGAGTTTCGCCAGTGGTTGGGATCTCCATCAGGCTAACTGCACCTTTCCCCCACTTACTGCGCGGCTCCACCCACAGGCTCGGACGTTTGTTGTACCAGCCCATCACATCCTGATAATGCGAGAAATCGCGATCGAGTTGCAGCAGGCCGAACCCTTTTGGGTTATCGTCCATATATGCATTGAACTGCAATTTCTGCGGATTATTCAGCGGGCGGCAAATCCACTCGCCGTTACCCCGCCACATCGCCAGCCGATCGGAATCGTGAATTTGCGGATGAATGGTGTCGCATACCCGACGTTCATTATTCCCACAGCTAAACATACTGGTCATCGGCGCAATGCCAAGTTGCTTTATATCTTTACGGGCGTAGAGATGGTTTTCTACATCCATGATCACCTGCGTTTTTTCGCAATGGATCACAAACTTATACGCACCCGTCACGCTAGCGCTGTCCAGCAGAGCGTAAACGGTAAACGTAGTATCGCCCGGCTTCGCGGTGTCAAACCAGAAGGCGGTGAAGTCAGGGAACTCTTCCTGACCGTCAGTATAGGTATCTATCGCCAGCCCGCGAGCCGACAGGCCATACTGATAAGTATCATCTACCGCCCGGAAATAACTGGCGCCCAGGAAGGAGACAACATCGCGCCGCGCCAGTTCCGGCGCTTTAAAGACACGGAAACCGGCGAAACCGAGATCGCTCTGCCCTTCCAGTTGCGTCGTGTCGACGCCGGCATCGTTGTATTTAAACAGTTCCGGGCGAAAATGAATCTCGCGAGCAAGATGCGTCGTCGTATCAACGGAAAACATGCGTACGCGACGACGAAAGCCCATCCCTACGTGGAAAAACTGAATATCGAGCTGCCGGTTGGCAACACCGTTCCAGAGTGAATGCGCCGCGTCATACTGAATGCTGTTATAGGCCTGCGGCGTCAGATTGGCGAGCGTATCCGGCAAGGGTCCCGGCGCGCCGCCCCAGGGCTTTTTCGCTAACGCCTGGGCCATTGATTGCAGACCAGCAAAATCAAAACGGACAATTTTACCATCCGCAATATCGGATTCCGCGGCAAACGCCGCCTGAGAAAATAGGGAAGCAATACCGCTGGAACCGCACACGGCGGCCATTGCCATTGAACCTTTAATAAATCGTCTACGATTCATACCTGAAAATGAGTCCTTCTGGTCTTGTGAATGGTCCCGCGCTGGTTTTTTCAGCAGCAAGAATGTGCCCGTTTCTGACCGCTCACTCTAGACAAAATTCATTAATAATCCAATTGTTGGTCGCCTGGAAACTGTGCAAAAGCGTAAATATTTTATGTCGATAAGAACCGACCTAATCGGATGTAAACCTCACGCAGCATTCTTCAGGTTATGAAAAGTTTATTCCAGACTAACGTGATGTTTCATGACTCGTTTAAACAGCGCCAGACGCGCACGCATAAAGCGGTTTTCCACTTTAAAACCGGCAAGTTTGTTCAGCCCAATCCGCAACAGACGATCTCGCCCCCGAATGCTGGCGGGCCAGCGAACCGGGCCGTGCAGCACGTCGCGCGTGCGGCTGGCATGACGAGCGAAATTCACCCAGTAATCCGCCACCTGCGAGGCAAAGGCCAGGTCATTCTCATTCACATAATGGCATGTGGGCTCAGCCCGCGTTAACGTATCGAATACATACGGTATTTCATTGCCATGACAGGCACCATTCGCGTAGGTGTTATGCTCCGCTTCGGCGACATAATCAAACCAGTAACGCCAGCACGGTTCGCCGATCCGCTGCTGCGCTTGCATGACGACATAACCCAACGTGGTAAATACCATATCCCGACAGACCTGCCGCCCTAGTGCTTCGTCGCCTTTCACTCCAGGATAAAGCAGCCGGATTAACCCCAGGCCAACACGCCGCTCACGGCGCATTTTTTGAATTTGACCGGCAATATCGACGCCAAAAACTGCCAATACGCTGGCTTCATCGCTATTCGAGCCGATCATCACCGGTATTGGATGCTGTTTCGCCGCAAAGAAGGTTTCCAGCATCGGATGCGGCAGCACGACGTCGCCGGAAATCGGCGTCGGCGCAATTTTAAAAGGCGCGTCCAGCGGCCAAAACGTCTCTGCCGGTAAAGCGCGTAGCTGTTCGGCAGTGGCATGGGCTAAGCCAAGATGTTCTGCCAGCGCAACGCCTTTTTTTAGCGCCACCTCGCGGGGCGTATCCGGCAGCGTATAACCACTCTGAATAATCGCTTTATGAAAAAGCCCCTTCGCCAACGGCGAAGCCATCAACGACAGCACGCTGCGGGCGCCGGCGGATTCGCCAAATAACGTCACATTCTGCGTATCGCCGCCAAATGCGGCAATATTGTCCTGCACCCAACGCAGCGCAGCGATTTGATCGAGTAAAGCGAAATTATCACTCCGCCTCTTCGCCTTCCAGCGCCGGATGCGCGAAAAAGCCCAGATGGCCAAGCCGATAATTGACCGTCACCACGATCGCGCCGCGCTTCGCCAGCGCTTGACCGTCATAGGGCGGCAAACTTCCCGCGCCAATAGTGTAACCGCCGCCGCGTAGCCAGACCATGACCGGCAACGGTTCATGACGTACGGCGGGAGCCCAGACGTTCAGGTAGAGACAGTCTTCGGAAAAATTTCCCGGATCGCCGCCGCCGAGTTCACGACACCAGGTAATATCCTGCCAACTGGCGCAGGAGAAACAATCCGCCTGGCGCACATCCTGCCAGGGCGTAACAGGCTGCGGCGCACGCCAGCGTAGCTCCCCTGTTGGCGGCGCGGCATAAGGTATACCGCGCCAGATATGGATTTCTTCCTGTACGACGCCCACGATTTTACCGTGACGCGTCGCCACCAGCGGGATGGAGGGATTCAACATAACGCCTTCCTTTTACAGTATCCTCACAGCCTGTGAAGCTTACCGCTTTTAAAGCAGACCGCAACGGCGTTTACTGCGTTCTTCCGCTTCCTGATATAACGAAAATTCATCCCGTACAGCACATCCCAGCGGCCTGTTCAAAGGCGTCGCGGCTGGCATTGCCGTGGCTTCTGGCCAGCGTTTCATTTCCCAAATTCGACTGAAAAATGCCGGCTGCGCTGACCGGAAGAAAATCTTCATAGGTAATCGGCTGCGCGATCACCCAACCGCGCTCAATAAGCGGCTGCGGATCGTCGCCAGGATGGATCGCCTGACGATGCGCCTCGCCGGAAGGCGTTAAGCGATAACGGAACCAGGCAAGCCCCTGCTGGCGAAGCAGAAATTCGCTATCCGGAAAGGCGTTAAAGACCTCCCGCAAATGGAGTTGATGCGTGAAGTTGTCCTTACCCGTTCCCGCCTTGTGCAACAGTTCGTCATATAATCGACGACCTTTTGGCGTCAGCGCGACGCCACGTTGCTCAATTTCGCCGAAGCGCGCCGTGTGCGTACCCTGCTTTTCATCAACGAAGAGCACCTGCTCTTCCAGAGCTTTGAAACTGGTTTGCCGCAACAGAATAGGCACTTCGCGGCGAGGCGGACCTTCGATAAGAATTTTAGGCGTAATGCCGCACTCCGGCATCATGGCCTGTACCCGGTCGATATCCAGAGTACGCGGCGTCAGATGGTTAATGTGGCATCCCGGAAAACAGACCACGTCGGCAATTAAACGATGCTCACGATGCAGGCTGCGGTACGTTTCTTCATCAACGGTAGCCTGACGATGCCAGCGAAAAGTCTCCAGCGTTTCACGGACGAACTCTTCGGCCTGAGCAGCACTAAAACCGCCCTGCTCGTCGTACTCATCCAGCAATTGTCGGCAGCGCGATGTAAAAATATCACGCTGCGATAAGATTTCCGCCGCCCGCTGGCGTAATGCCGCGTTTTCAATGAGCTCCAGGCGTAATAGCGAAGTGAACATGCGAAAGGGATTACGCGAGAGCGAAGCCTCGTCAATGGGACGAAATGCCGTGGAGTGCACAGGCACGCCCGCCTGAGAGAGATCGTAATAACTTACTGGGTACATCCCCATGATGGCGAATATCCGACGCAAGGTAGAAAGTTCTTCTGCGGTGCCAACACGAATGGCGCCATGCCGTTCCACGTTCAATCGCGCCAGTTCATCGGCATTAGCCAACTGCTCATGCAGTTTGGGATTATTTTCCAGCACCGCCAGATTCACGTCAGCCACAAGTTCCAGCAACGTACCGTACTGCGGAACTTCCTGCTGGTACATTGCCGACATTGCCTGCGAAAAGTGTTCCCGAATCTCATCTGCCGTGATGGTGTTCGCCATAATGTCATGCCTCCAGTGAATGTTACCTGGAGTGTAGAAAACCTCATCCATTCCGGGGAGAAGAATTTATAAAGTGTGATCCGACCTGAATTCATTATGCAGAACGGATTGACATGAGCTGGCATATCCCCGACCAGATCGCGGCTTAACACGCTTAACGGCAGTTGAATCATCAGTAAAATAAAACAGTTGTAACTTGAAATGGCAAAATGTTAATAATATTTTGCTATCAGGTTATCAAAAACAAACAACTTTACTTGTCACCCGCACGGCTCTGTTTTTAACATCGCTTATGGAAAAAAATGGTCTGTTTAGTCAGCGCATTCGGTTGCGCCACCTTCATACATTTGTCGCCGTTGCGCAACAGGGAACTCTGGGGCGCACGGCTGAAACTCTTAACCTGAGCCAGCCAGCGCTTTCTAAAACGCTGAACGAACTGGAACAACTCACCGGAACCCGTCTGTTTGAACGCGGGCGACTGGGCGCGCAATTAACGGTTCCTGGCGAACAATTTTTGACTCATGCGGTAAAAGTATTAGATGCATTGAATACCGCCGGGCAGGCGCTGAATCGCAAAGAGGACGCCAGCGCCGATGTGGTGCGTGTTGGCGCGCTCCCCACCGCTGCGCTGGGTATACTCCCGGCGGCTATTGGGCGGTTCCATCAACAGCAAAAATCGACCTCGTTACAGGTCGCGACCATGAACAATACGATGTTGCTTGCGGGTCTGAAATCAGGCGAGATCGATCTGGGTATTGGCCGCATGTCAGACCCGGAATTAATGGGCGGTTTAAATTACGAACTGCTGTTTTTAGAATCGCTTAAATTAGTGGTACGCCCCGGTCATCCCCTGTTACAGGAGACGATCACGCTCAGCCGGGTTATGGAATGGCCGGTAGTCGTCTCGCCAAAAGGCACGGTACCGCGCCAGAATGCGGAAGCCCTGTTGCAAAGCCAGGGGTGTAAAATGCCTGCCGGATGTATCGAAACGCTATCCGCATCGTTATCACGACAACTGACCGTAGATTACGATTACGTCTGGTTCGTCCCCTCTGGCGCGGTTAAAGAAGATCTTCGCCAGGCGACGCTGGTCTCATTACCCGTGCCGACCCAGAGCGCGGGCGAGCCGATAGGTATTCTTACGCGAGTTGATATCCCGCTCTCAACCGGGGCGCAAATGCTGATTGCGGCGATCCGTAAATCGATGCCGCTGTGATAGCGGCTGTCGGAGAATAAACGCGCCCGCGGCTAAAATAGCCCGCTGGCGCGACGCTTACTAAAGGAAGGATGATCGCATCGTCGCGCCAGTATCCTGTAAATGAAACGCATCAACGGCTTGCGTCAAGCGGGCGGCCTGTTCTTCAAGCGAAGCGGCCGCCGCGGACGCCTCTTCGACCAGCGACGCGTTTTGTTGCGTAACCCTGTCCATCTCAGAAATCGCCTGACTGACCTGAACAATACCGCGACTTTGCTCATCAGAGGCTGCCGCGATGTCGAGCATAATATCGGTGACGCGTTTGACGGCATCCACAATCTCATTCATGGTGCTCCCCGCAGCGATAACCTCTTCAGATCCTTGTTCAATCAGGCTGACCGATGCGCCGATCAAGCCTTCAATCTCTTTTGCCGCCTGCGCGCTGCGACTGGCGAGGGTACGAACCTCACTGGCGACCACCGCAAAACCGCGTCCTTGTTCCCCGGCGCGTGCCGCCTCGACCGCCGCGTTCAGCGCCAGAATGTTGGTCTGGAAAGCGATACTGTTAATGACGGCGGTAATTTCCGAGATTTTTTTCGAGCTGGTGGAAATATTCCCCATCGTTTGTACGACCCCGGAAACCATCTGGCCTCCGCGGCTGGCTTTACCGGAAGCATCTTCCGCCAGTTTGCTGGCGTGATGCGCATTATCCGCATTCTGCTTAACGGTTGCCGTCAACTGTTCCATACTGGCCGCGGTCTGTTCAATGGCGGCAGCCTGCTGTTCAGTACGAGAAGATAAATCCGTATTACCAGCGGTAATTTCGCTGGTGCCTCGATAAATTTCCTCCGCCCCCTGACGCACCGCCCCTACCGTTTGTTGCAACGCATGCTGCATCTGCTGAAGATGATGGCTCAGGCGACCAATTTCACTGCGTCCTGTGGGCTCGTCAGCCATGGTCAGATCGCCCGCCGCAATGCGTTCGATACGTGACGCAGACTGCTGCAAGGGTTGTATCACCGTGCGACGCAGTACCATGAAGGTCATTAACGTCAATACCAGCGCCAACGTAAATGCGCCAATCATAAACATCATACCGAGCCGGGTACGTTGGTAAGCCTGCTCGCTAAGTAGTCTTGCCCGCTCGGTGCGCAGTTCAATCGCTTTCAACAGGACATGGTTATATGCTGCATCCAGTTGTTTTGCCTGCTCGTTTTCATGATTAATGATCGCTTCGAACATGCCATTTTTGGCAAATTTCAGCATCGGTTGCAGGCCGTTGATATAGGCGGTGTAGCGGGCGTTTAACTCGTTATCTAACGCGTCATCGGCGGGTGTTTTCACCGCTCTGGACATATAAGCGTTAAAGCCGTCCTGAGACTGCTTGATCCGCGTTTCCGCAGCGGCAATATTGGCTTTCATTTCATCCATTTCAGCAATCCGGCTCGCCGCGCCAGCGTGGATCATATTGATACGTGCGGTACGTAAGTGGTTAGCGCTGTTGGATAATCCCATCCGTACCTGAATCTCGTCCGTGACATCACGCTGATCGCGATCGGCCTGTAACAGAAAATAGCCTGCCAGCCCGGCGCTCAAAGCAAAAAGAAGAAGGATGCCACCGAGAATGGAGGAAAACAGCGGAACCAGCCGAATATGATGCAGGAAGCCCAGTTTATGCGAGGCTTGCATCGAGAATGTGTTGCCCATGACCGTCGACTCTCTTGTAGGTTTTATGCGTAAAACACGCCCGTTAGATAGTCATCGGCACTTCGTGACGTTTGCTTACCGCGAAAAGCATCGCCTTCGTCACATTTTCACAACATTCATTCCAGAAAATTCAGAAAAGCGCCAGCGGAAAATCCGCTGGCGGATGAATCAGTTATCGCCAAAGTGGATAACAGTACGGATGGATTTACCCTGATGCATCAGTTCAAAGGCATCGTTAATCTGCTCCAGCGGCAGGCGGTGAGTAATAAAAGGATCTAAACGGATTTTACCGTTCATCGCATCTTCGACCATCCCTGGCAGCTGCGTGCGCCCTTTCACGCCGCCAAAGGCGGAGCCACGCCAGACGCGACCGGTCACTAGCTGGAAGGGACGGGTTTTGATTTCCTGCCCTGCCCCCGCTACGCCAATAATAATGCTTTCGCCCCAGCCTTTATGACAACATTCCAGCGCTGCTCGCATCACGTTAACGTTGCCGATACATTCAAAACTGAAATCTACGCCGCCATCAGTAAGCTCAACAATAACGTCCTGGATCGGTTTGTCGTAATCATTCGGATTAATAAAGTCCGTGGCCCCCATTTCGCCCGCCAGCGTAAATTTTTCCGGATTCGTGTCGACAGCTAAAATACGCCCGGCTTTAGCCTGAACCGCGCCCTGAATAACCGCCAGCCCAATACCGCCTAAACCAAAAACGGCAACGGTGTCGCCCGCTTTCACTTTAGCGGTGTTATGGACGGCGCCAATACCAGTCGTCACGCCACAGCCCAACAGACACACTTTATCCAGCGGCGCCTGCGGGTTCACTTTCGCCAGAGAAATTTCCGCGCAAACGGTATATTCGCTGAACGTGCTGGTTCCCATATAGTGATAAACGGGTTCGCCGTTATAAGAAAAGCGGGTAGTGCCATCCGGCATCAGCCCTTTTCCCTGAGTGGCGCGTACGGCCTGACAAAGGTTAGTTTTACCGGACTTACAGAACTTACACTCGCCGCATTCCGCCGTATACAGTGGAATAACATGATCGCCGGGTTTCAGGCTGGTGACCCCCTCGCCGACCTCGACTACCACGCCGCCGCCTTCGTGACCCAGGACTGCCGGGAGTACGCCTTCCGGATCATCGCCGGAAAGGGTAAATGCATCGGTGTGGCAAACGCCGGTATGAGTGATTTTGACCAGAACTTCGCCTTTTTTCGGCGGCGCAACGTCAATCTCGACAATTTTTAACGGCTGACCGGGACCAAAAGCAACTGCTGCACGTGATTTCATATATCTCTTCCTGTTACGGTGAGGGAAATTGTTATTTTAGATAAGCGCGAAGAAGATGGCCGATTTCCGCCATCCGAACCACGCGCTGATCTGGCGTAGTCTCCCCGCTGACCAGCTCATCTTTCAGATGGATTTCAACCATTTCACTCATCAGGCCATTAGACGCGCCGCGCACGGCGGCAATCTGTTGCAGAATCGCCAGACAAGGTTCGCCAGACTCAAGCGCCCGCTCCAGCGCTTCGACCTGCCCGCGTATGCGACGAACACGGGTAAGGATACGTTTTTTATCTTCAGGTGAATGCGGCATTCGACCTCCATATACTATAGGGGGGTATACTATCAGAATTTTATGTTTATGTAATTGTAAAATTACACACAATATAAAAATCAATAGCTTATAGATTTCCGGCATAGACCATCAAGAATCAGTTCACATTCAGCATATTCAGCTCATGGGAACTTTTTCAGGCCACAGACAATAAACACCAAAGCTTTCTTTCTAAGCTGCAATGTTCTGCCCGACTGGGGCACAGAGGTAATGCCGGTAAATCCAGTCCCATTACCCAGAAGTAAATATTTGCTTAATAGTTTTTATTTACTCACCAGGTGGTAATGAATAAAGGTTATGATATGAAGATGTCAGTCTTGTAAGAACGTAACATCACAACTGTGATACACCGCCGACGGGTAGCGAAAATATCTCAACCCTGTGTCTTTCCAGGCTTAGTCAATGTGGACAAAAAATCAAATGAGCGTTATTTGAAAGATTTTTAATACCCAAAAGCGTCATCATTATTGTTAATTTGAAATCAATCTCAGGTAATAATCCATGCCTATTTCGATTTGTAAACATGGTGCTCCTTTTGTTGTTCAACATGAAAATCGGTACGGTTCCGGTGCAAGTCAGTCATCATCACTTTCAAAATCAATCCGCCATATTAGCAACTCTCATGAGGAAATAAAATTTATAAGTTGCTATAGTGCAAATGGAGCCTGTTTTTCCAATGCACAGATGCTAGCCAATGCCTCAGGGAGGCCTGTTATAGGTTACTATGGGAAAATAAATAAGTTAACAGCCAGTCTGGATAATAGCGGTCGTATATTCCGCCCACAGCATAAGCTTGCGGCCAATATTTGTTATGTAGGTAATCGGCTTCTGAGCGCTCCAGTTCAACTTGGGTTTGGCCTGAAACATCTGCTAACCTGTCACTCAAATGGTAATGTCAGATAAAGTGTCATGCCATGTCCTTCCCGGCATTGCTATTCCACAGCCTACAGATATGGGCGCTCAGTTCTTTCCTCAATCGTTGCTATGGGAAGTTCTGCCGTCATTTCACGCTCTTGCCAACCAGCATTTTATTAAAGCCTGACTTTTACCAGAGTAATTTCATAAGAGTGCCCATCTTCTGGTCTAAAAATAATAAATCTATTGTTATTTTTAGTAAAGGATTTCGACAAAATAAAACTATCATGATATCTGGCCAGGACGTAGTACCAGCCTCCATCATACAATATCATTTCGTATTCTTTCTTTAATTGTGGTTTATAGATCCCAACAAAAAAAGAAAATATAAAAAAATATATAATAAAACCAAGCATAACTATAGTGAAACAATGCCTTCGCACCCAACTGAGTTGCGTAAAACAAATCACTGGCATCAATCTACTATAAAAACGCATCTCCACCGATAAGCATAAAGCCACCAGTAAAATGATAAAAAAAAGCTCCCACAAAAACGATTCTGTTAAGAGAGAAAACTCGATAACAATTGGAATAAAGAACAAAACCGCTGCCAAAAAAAGACGTAAAAAGCTAAGGTCGTGGATACGTGCTTTTTGCTTTACTAGAAAAAATAATAGAATACCCACTCCCCACGCTATTATGAATATAGCCATCAGGCTAATCGCATGGAATAGACTTCGGGCAATGTTGTCAGGGCCGACGCCTACATACCACCACGGGAAACCATAGTACGCGGAGATGCCCCAGCCATAAAAATAGGCGCTTCCCCATCCCAAACCACCTAAATAGGCCAAAAGCATCGAAGAGTTTTTAATAATTGAATCATCATTCATTATAGTTAACTCACTTAAGAAATATTTAATATGAAAATAGAAATCAAAATGTCACATAAAACACTAGCACTTTAGCAATAATAGTCGGATGATAAGTTTGTCTGTTTTTCCTGAGTATCAAGCCAGCTCATACTCACGCCAGCACACTAAAATCAGGAGTGGCTTCTTTTTTAGATCTTTGCCTTAGCCAAGCGCACACTCAATAATGATAGCAGTCAGATAATATGTACCAGGCATTAACCTCACGTTGTTGATGATATATTTACTTCGTTGAAAAACAATAAACATTGTATGTATTTTATTGGCGACGAAAAACTGTTAAAGAAGCGTAATTCCATATACACCATTTACCTGATTACTTTTCTTGCTAATATTTGCTAATTAATTATTTGCTAAAGCGTGTTTAATAAAGTAAGGAGGACACTATGCCATTGAGTGTTGGACAGGGTTATTTCACATCATCTATCAGTTCTGAAAAATTTAATGCGATAAAAGAAAGCGCACGCCTTCCGGAATTAAGTTTATGGGAGAAAATCAAAGCATATTTCTTTACCACCCACCATGCAGAGGCGCTCGAATGTATCTTTAATCTTTACCACCATCAGGAACTGAATCTAACACCGGTACAAGTTCGCGGAGCCTACATCAAACTTCGAGCCTTAGCGTCTCAGGGATGTAAAGAACAGTTTATTATAGAATCACAGGAACACGCCGATAAGTTGATTATTAAAGATGATAATGGTGAAAATATTTTATCTATTGAGGTTGAATGTCATCCGGAAGCTTTTGGTCTTGCCAAAGAAATCAATAAATCACATCCCAAGCCCAAAAATATTTCTTTGGGTGATATTACCAGACTGGTATTTTTTGGCGACAGCTTGTCTGACTCCTTAGGGCGTATGTTTGAAAAAACACATCATATCTTACCCTCCTATGGTCAATACTTTGGCGGAAGGTTTACTAATGGATTTACCTGGACTGAGTTTTTATCATCTCCACACTTCTTAGGTAAAGAGATGCTTAATTTTGCTGAAGGGGGAAGTACATCGGCAAGCTATTCCTGCTTTAATTGCATCGGTGACTTTGTATCAAATACGGACAGACAAGTCGCATCTTACACCCCTTCTCACCAGGACCTGGCGATATTTTTATTGGGGGCTAATGACTATATGACACTACACAAAGATAATGTAATAATGGTCGTTGAGCAACAAATTGATGATATTGAAAAAATAATTTCCGGTGGAGTTAATAATGTTCTGGTCATGGGGATTCCCGATTTGTCTTTAACACCTTATGGCAAACATTCTGATGAAAAAAGAAAGCTTAAGGATGAAAGCATCGCTCACAATGCCCTGTTAAAAACTAATGTTGAAGAATTAAAAGAAAAATACCCCCAGCATAAAATATGCTATTACGAGACTGCCGATGCATTTAAGGTGATAATGGAGGCGGCCAGTAATATTGGTTATGATACGGAAAACCCTTATACTCACCACGGCTATGTACATGTTCCCGGGGCTAAAGACCCTCAGCTAGATATATGTCCGCAATACGTCTTCAACGACCTTGTCCATCCAACCCAGGAAGTCCATCATTGTTTTGCCATAATGTTAGAAAGTTTTATAGCTCATCATTATTCCACTGAATAAAGTTCCATCGGCTGCGGTACGCCTTGAGCAAAACACAACTCAATATCATAGTGCCGGTGGCATGAAAATATGATGCTATCTTTGCTGCCGATTGGTCAATAAGTGATACATAGTCTATGTTCAGTAAGACAAAAATGGATAGAGTCGATAAATCGCCACCGTAACTACAATACTCACTATCACACTGACGATAAAGTATGTTTTGAATGGCTGCTTTTGCGTTTTATGACGGAAGAGTTGTTGACCAACAATCGCCCCAGGCCACCCACCGACAACCCCAAACACCAACAAAGTGGATTCCGGCACTCTGCGCCAGGTTTTACGTGCCGCCGTTTTGTCTATACCGTAGATCGCCAGCGTTAGCACATTGGCGAGCAGGAACCACATCGCGACGGGATGCGATGTAAAAATGCTTCCGACCGCAGCGAAGATCAGGAGTAAATAACAAAAGCGGTTAAGATACATATCATTATGTCATAGCAATAATTAGGGGCATCGGAGCCCATTATACGCGATACATGCGCCTATGTGATGTAGAATTTTTTTCACTCAGCCAACGAGTCATTAAGGATTCATTTTTAATTACCATGGTAATCATAAGGTAATTAACGGCTGTGAACACGATTAAAATGGGTAAAGCCACCGAAAATGTTATCACCTTAATCGTTGCCAGGATAACTTAATGAAGAACCCTCTTTATTGCTGTTTGTTATCCGGTTGTCAGTCTCAGTTTTGGATTTATTAATCGTATTTATATTTATTACATAAGATGTACGATGTTAATTTGAGAATTTTATCTCAACAACCGTATATATTCAGATATTTCTGAATTAAGATTATCATCGATTAAAACAAGTTAACGTTTTGATAAACATAACAACATCGTCAGAAATCCTGACTTGTTGTCGTTTGTTCATGAGACAAATAATTTATATGCTTGTAAATATAGATAGCACGCAAATCAACTTAGCTCAAAAAATGTATTTGACAAGAAAAGATAAGTCTTTATATTGGCCTTGGATAGAGTGGTAAGATGATAATTAGAGACATGAAAGGCACCGTCACTGAAGCATTTATCTGCTTATCATGTAAATATGTATGCGTAAATGGAGCATAAACTATGTCCAGTATACTAATGTCTATGGTATCTTTACATTTTCACCTTTCATGGTGTCGCTGCACTCATATCCAGTTGATATCTCATGGTATATTCAATCCATTCCCTTTGATGATTCCTGTCAAACCTCCTGATTAAATTAGTTAACAGCGATGGAATACATAACGTTAAGTACTTTACGCCTGCAAATGTCAGGCTCACGCCCTAATGCTTAATTTATAATACGCATTACCTTACTACAGGAAATAGATAGCATGTTATCCAAAAAATTTGGCTTATCGATGATAGTGTTGGGAATAATGTCGTCTTCAGCGTTTGCTGATAGCATCGTTGAAGGGAGAACACTCAATGTCGCAGTATCACCAGCCTCTCCCCCTATGTTATTTAAAAGTGCTGATGGCAAATTGCAGGGGATAGATCTGGAGGTTTTTTCGTCTTACTGTCAGTCACGGCATTGTAAGCTAAACATCACCGAATATGCCTGGGATGGAATGCTTGGCGCAGTGGCGAGTGGTCAGGCAGATGTAGCATTTTCGGGAATTTCAATCACAGATAAACGTAAGAAAGTTATTGATTTCTCTGAACCTTATTACATCAACTCTTTTTATCTGGTCAGTATGGCCAATCATAAAATAACGCTCAATAACCTCAATGAATTAAATCAATATTCTATTGGATACCCTCGAGGAATGGCTTACTCCGACCTTATCAAAAACGATCTGGAGCCCAAAGGATACTACTCGTTAAGTAAAGTAAAATTGTATCCAACCTATAATGAGACGATGGCTGATCTAAAAAATGGCAATCTTGATCTGGCTTTTATAGAAGAGCCGGTTTATTTTACCTTCAAAAATAAGAAAAAGATGCCGATAGAAAGCCGTTATGTTTTCAAGAATGTTGATCAGCTTGGCATTGCCTTTAAGAAAGGCTCTCCCGTGCGCGATGATTTCAACTTATGGCTTAAAGAGCAAGGGCCACAAAAAATATCTGGCATTGTCGATAGCTGGATGAAATAGTAAGCTATGTCATCAGGTAATATGCTGGCTATCTTTTATTTCCTATTGGAAGGGATTGGTAATACGCTGCTTGTAACATTTACCTGTTTTCTCTCAGCGTTTTTGTTCGGGCTTACAGTCGCCGTATTACGGCGACTATCCCCCCTTCCACTACAGAAGATACTCGACGTACTGGTCTTTATTCTTCGGGGAATTCCAATACTTATTGCTGTTTTTCTTGTTTATTTTGGATTGCCATCGATTGGCATATATGTTTCACCTCTGGTGGCCATGAACCTCAGCGTCGGCTTAATCAGCGGGAGCTATCTTGCCGAGGTGTTCAGAGGGGCGCTTAAATTAGTTGAGCCATACGAAATTACGGTAGCGAAAGTAGCAGGAATGCGTCAATTACAGGTTATAATAAATATTGAACTGCCACAGATGTTGCGATTTTCTGTGCCCGGTATTATCAATGAGTTTTCTTCTGTATTAAAAGCGACGCCCTTTGCTTATACTGTAGGTATCGCTGAAATAACGAAGCAGGCAATGTCACTGACAGCCATCACGCTGAACGGGTTACAGATCTATACTCTTGCCGGGGTATTATATTTCATTATTTATAAAGTTTTTACTCTTCTGGCCGGAGTGTTTGAGAAAAAATATCGCATCAGTTGAACCATAAAAATAGAGGTGATACTCATGGCTTTACTGAAACTAAAAGAGATAAGTAAGGAATATTCAGGAAAAAAGGTTCTTGATACGGTTAGTCTGAAAATTCAATCGGGAGACATGAAAGTAGTCATGGGGCCATCAGGTTGTGGAAAAACGACGCTTTTACGCTGTCTGCTTCGATTAGAAGAACCTGATTATGGCAATATTTATTTTCACGGGAAAAATATTTACGACAAAGAATTTACTATTCTTGAGTTCAGAAAAAAAGTTGGTTGTGTCTTCCAGAATTACGCTTTGTATCGCCATCTTAACATCATGGATAATATTACCCTTGCCCTATGTAAAGTGTTTGGCATGCCGGGACAACTAGCCCGGGAGAAAGCCTTACATGAGCTACAAAAACTTGATATGGCCTCGCATAGCGCGAAATACCCTTCGCAATTATCGGGCGGCCAGCAACAGCGCGTCGCCCTGGCCCGTACAATGGTCACCGACCCAGAACTCATTATTTTTGATGAGCCGACGTCTGCGCTTGATCCGCTCATGACTCGTGAAGTCGGAATGTTGATCAAGCAACTTCACGACAATGGCGTCACTATATTATGCGTCACTCATGATATTCGCCTCGCCAGATTACTAAGCGATAACGTAACGTTTCTTAATCATGGCAAGATTCGTGCAGAAGGCGCTTTTACCGATCTTGCCTTACGAGAAACGGATCCAGATATCCACTGTTTTTTTAGCGAGGCACAACGATGATCGCTGGCTGGTCTCTCTTCTTTAATGACCTGACTGAACAACTGCCACTTGTTGTGGACGGTATTAAAGAAACCTGTAAACTTGCGCTGATTGTTTCCATCACCGGTTTTTTGTGGGGAATTATTATTTTCTTTCTGAGCCTGAGCCATCGCCCCGTGGTAAAAGCCATAACTCGACTGTACATGGATTTCTTTATCGGTACGCCACTCATTCTTATTCTATTTGTTATCTATTATGGTTTACCTCAATCTGGCATTCACCTGTCCTCTTTTACCGTGGCGGTTACAGGTTTTACCTTGAATGTCGGCGCATATAATGCCGCGTACATGACAACGGCCTATAACGCATTGAATAAGTATGAAACGGAGGCAGCAGTCGTTCAGGGGTTGAACAAACGGCAGGTCTTTTTGTGGATTATACTGCCTCAGGTATTGCTGTCTTCCATTCCAGCCTTAACGAATCAGGTGATTAATAACCTTAAAGACAGCACCATCGTTTTTCTTATCCAATATACTGAGTTTTTCGCGCGAATTCAGGAGGTTGCTGCAACCAGCTTTAAATTCTTCCATGCTTACCTTTTTGCCGCCATAGTGTATCTTATTGGCGTTACCTTTATCGTCGGTTTGACCCGGTTTTTAGAGCATAGACTGCTTCGCCATTACGGTCAAGATTACTGAGTTGTACTGCACTATTCTGATTAATTCACCGCTGACATTATCAAAGTTATTTTTATTTAGTGTTGGTTAAGATTTTAACCTTCATTATTGCGTTAGGTGTCCATTCTGGTCTAAGTCTTACTCCATTGAGGATATTATGGCGCTACCACAACTATCAATATGGCAGCCCGGCGATGGGTTAAGAAAAATAAAGTATAAATATCATGTTTGTCTCATTGTCATATTCTCCGTCCTTATACGGTTGCTGTTTTTAACTGACCGCTACCTTTGGTGTGACGAAGCGTCCAGCGTGCTGATTAGTCGACATAGCGTAGATAATCTGCTCTTCCATGCCGCTTTTGACGTGCATCCCCCGCTTTATTATCTGTTACTGCATGACTGGATCATATTATGGGGTGATAGCATTGCAGCGGTACGCTCTCTCAGTCTACTCTTTGGGATCCTGACAGTTGTGCTGGTTATCGCGCTTACGCGATGGCTGGCAAATGAGCGTACAGCCTTATTGGCGGGATGGTTTGCCGCCCTGATGCCGATGGCAGTTCATTACAGTCAAGAAACGCGCATGTACGCGTTAATGGGAATGCTAACGCTCGCTGCCGCGTTAGCATTGATGATGTGGATAAAAACACCCACCCATAATCGCTATCTTGTCGCGTATGCTTTGCTTATGACGTTCAGTTTTTACACCCATTATTTCACCCTATTTGCACTTATTACCCACTGGATCGCAGTAACAATATTATCCTGCCAAAGCCATAAAACGGCCTGCTACCTTAAACTTCCTGGCTGGTGGTTTGCTAACCTGGCGATTGCTGTCGCTTATCTCCCCTGGTTGCCCGTATTGTTTAATTTACTGACTCATCTGGCGCAGTTGAGAGCCGGTAATGATATCGGTTGGATTCCCCCTGTAACCTGGCGTGATCTGCCTGTAATGTACTGGCATTTCTTTACCGGAAACAACGGACAGAGTTTTCCGTCGATCATTCTGTGGCTGGCTGTGGGAAGTTTTATCGGTACTGTGGGGCGAATATCTTTATGCAACGAAGAATATGAAAGATATCAGCTGATATTATTTTGTTATCTGGTCATCCCTGTAATGCTGGTCTTCATCATTTCCTGGTGGATGCCGTTATTTATCGATCGTTATTTCTTCTTCTCATCGCTGAGCATTCCTCCCCTGCTCGCGGTATTACTTACCCGCGCAAAAAAAGCGGTTTGTGGCTTCTGGTTTATCTTATTTACCTTATTATTCGGCTATGGTTCATATCATAATAACCCTGAGCACATAGACGAGTTTAAACCACTGGTAAACTATATTAATACCCGTCACCAGCCTAATGATGCCGTGGTAGTCAGTAAAATGTTCGATTATTTAAGTTATGTGTATTATAATAAGCGAGATTATCGTACGTTTCTTTATACACCGCCTAACGCACACGGAACATCAGGAAGACCGAATGCCTATGGCTTTGGTTCACTGTTTTATGCGCAAGCCGATCAGACATATATTGATACTCTGACAACGCTTTCAAAAAGTTACCATCGTGTCTGGTTGGTAAGCGGCGGTAACTTTAGTCAGGATTACCCCTTGCCGTCAGAATGGCAAAATATCGCAAAATTCAGAAGTGGTAGATTTCAGGTACAATTATTTGTAATACCAACTCAACAGGCGCGTCAAATGCAATGATTACCGTTTTCTATCCAGTGCAGTGATAAACAGTACTGCCACTGCCAGACCGCCTAAAAGTAAGGTCCAGCCAAACGGCTTCAAAAACCTCAATCATATCGCCTCCAGGTAGGTGATATTAAATAAAGATGGCTATCTCAGCGTAACATTTAAAATATCAATTAATGTGCAATAATCGCTTTATGTGTTTGAATAAATATTGTTCTTCCTGCATTTAATTGCATTGTTATTATCAAAGGGCTTAATACGCGTACATCAACGATTATTAATTATCAGCTTATAATAATATGACTGTTCAATTCATTTATCAGCTATTATTATCCTCTATATTCTTTAAGATAACCGCTTAATTCATAATATCGCCTTTATTCGTCGCATTAAATTACTCACTCACCTGATCAATGCTTGCCTAACGATTGCTTCGTTGTTTTAATTCCAGCGCGAAATTATTTAGTGAGAGAACAATGAAGCATACACAACAATCAGGCGCAAAAGTCTATAACCCATTCACGCTTAGCTTATATGACTGGTGGGTACTCAATATCTCAAACAAATATGCCTGGAAGTGTCCTACTGATACGCGACTACTTCCTTTCTTCCTGCATCACATGGGCGAGACTCACCTGGATATTGGCGTAGGTACAGGTTATTACCTGAAACATGCACCTGCGACTCATGCCATTTCGCTGATGGATTTAAATCCGGATAGCCTGAAAATAGCCGCCAGCCGAGTGGGTAATACAAAAATCCGCGCCACACTACAACACGATGTTTTCGACACGTTCCCGGCGGACTGGCACGGGCGCTTCGATTCCGTTTCGATGTACTATCTTCTGCACTGCTTACCTGGTGAGATGACAACAAAAGCGAAGGCAATTAAAAATGCCGGTATGGCGCTTAAACCCGGCGGCACACTTTTTGGCGCCACGATTCTGGGCAAAGAGGTTCCTCACAATGCTTTTGGCAAGAAATTGATGGCTGTTTATAACAAGAAAGGAATATTCAGTAATATCAATGATTCAGCCGATACGTTACGCAGCGTGTTGGACGAACATTTCGCTAAGGTGACTTTGGAGCAACATGGCGCCGTTGCGCTATTTTCCGCCACTACCCCTCGTTCATCGTAAGTACAGGCTCTTCCGAGCGGTCGGGCAGCGCGATCATGTGGGTTTAAACCGTTGATTAAACATTGGATTACGGAATAGTAATTGCTTATTTTATTTGTCATACAAATAAGTATAATACCCGCTTCCGATGTAGACCCGTCCTCCTTCGCCTGCGTCACGGGTCCTGGTTAGACGCAGGCGTTTTCTGTATGGAATACGCCATCCCCTCTGATAGATGCCTTGTTTGCCTTAAGCAGTTAACCCCGCCTGAAGCAAACGTCATACAGGACGGTCAGTCACGCTTACGCGGCATCATCCGTAACAGCGTATTGTCTTTCCAGAAATAGTGATGCATCAAAGCAGCGATGGCATGAAGTCCAATAACAAAATAGCCCAGATTCGCCAGCGTGACGTGCCAGGATTTCAGCATATCTACGCGTTCAAAGTTAGCTTCGGCGGCATGGGGCATAGTAATGCCAAATGCGACCCAGGGATTACCGCGGTTATACATCATGACCAGACCAATAACAGGCAGCGCGATAAATAACAGGTAAATCACCAGATGTCCTAAATGCGCCATTCCGGTCATCATCGGTTTTGGACGAGGAACAATGGGCGGCGTGGGATATTTCAGCCGAATAATCAAGCGCGCCACCATTAAAAGCAAAATAGTGATACCACATGAAACATGCGTCATATTAAACCAGGGCCGATAACTACGCGGCGCAAAACCGCGTAGTTCCATCGCGGCGTAAGCCACAATAACCAGAAAAAAGACTAACCAGTGAATACCAATTTGCAGGCCGGAATACTTATTGCCCATAGCGCGTCCTGAATGAAAACCGTAAAGCGACAACATAACCAGCTTTTATAAATAATTCATCAAATTTATGAGATGGTGGTCGCACTTGCCCGTTCACCCTCGCAAACGGGCGATTTTTAGCGTAACGCTCTCTGTTCTAACGCACTGCGCAGCGTCGTATCTGCCTGCAATACCTGCCATGCGTTTTCAATATCGCGTGGGATATCAACGTGAATGATAAAATCTTTACCGCGCGGTCCATACCCTGTTTCATCGTCACGCAAACGTGGCAGCTCGCCGGCAATCAGAGACAGATAACGCTCCACCGTCCAGATGCCCTCTTCAACGTTGGCAAAACGTGTACCGCCGTTAAGGTGGCGCAGTACCGGAACAAAACCAGGAAAACTCAGCCAGCGCGGCGCATCGGTGTCGTCGTTTGTCACGCGCCGGAATGCCGCGATAGTGCGCCGCTGCATGGTGGGGTCTTGCACAACGATAGCCGTGTTAATGTTTTCTTTCGCCTGACGGATCAGTGCGCAGGAGAAACGGGCATTTTCGCCGCAATTAGTTGACCGATCTTCCAGCCAAATTTTCTCAGCCGGAATATGCCAGAGCTGGTTCGCGATATCCGCGAGGATCGCGGCTTCAGCGCGTCCGGTTGTGCGAATAGTGTGGTAGCGCGGATGCCGGGCAATCACGGCGTACAAAAACGGCGTCGAATGACCTATACCGCCGCTAATCAGTAAAGGAACGCCTTGCGCTTTGGCGATGCGACAGGCCGCGTCGATAGTGGGGATCACCGCATTGCCCGCCAGGACGACGCAATCCGACGAATAAGGTTGTTCGCCGGAAAAATCATTTTGCGCCAGCCACTGTCCGACGGTATTCACCGCCAGCAATGTTTCCGCAGAGAGCGCCGGAAATGGCGTTGTATTCATAATTCCTCCTTTTTGTTCCGAACTTGTACCGGATCGCTTTGAAGGACGTCGTCGCCTGGCTTTTTAGGCCGTAATCTGATCCATGGCCTGTAAAATACGCTTATCAGAAATAGGATAAGGCGTACCGAGCTGTTGGGCGAAATAACTGACACGCAGTTCTTCAATCATCCAACGGATCTCTTTAACATCATCATCTTCGCGACGCGCTGGAGGCAATTTATTTATCCATTGTTGCCACGCCTGCTGGACGCTTTCGACTTTCAGCATTTGCGCCCGATCGCGGTGCGGATCGACAGCCAGTTTCTCCAGCCGCTTTTCAATTGCCTGCAGATAACGCAGCGTATCGCCGAGACGTTTAAAGCCGTTGCCAGTCACAAAACCACGGTATACTAGACCGCTCATCTGCGCCTTGATATCGGAAAGCCCCAACGCCATGCTCATATCCACCCGCCCTTTCAGACGCTTATTGATATTGAATACGGTCGTCAGGATCCGCTCGACCTGCTTCGCGATATCCACCACAGTATCATTCAGCTCGGCGCGTACCTTTTCGTGCAGCGCGGTGAAACCTGCTTCGCTCCACACCGGTCCGCCGTTGGCATCTATCAGCTTATCTACCCCGCAGGCGATACAGTCATCAATCAACTCCAGTACTTTGCCGTACGGGTTAAAGTACAGCCCCAGCTTGGCTTTATTCGGCAATTTCTCATGCAGATACTTAATCGGTGAAGGAATATTGAGCAACAGCAGACGGCGTAAACCGCACCACATCGCCTGTTGTTGTTCCAGCGGATTATCAAACAATTTGATAGCGACGCTGTCACGCTCATCCACTAACGCCGGCCACGCCTTCACTTTATAATTACCGCGTTTCTGTTCGTAGCTTTCCGGCAGCTCGCCGAAACTCCAGATATGCAGCCCGCTCTGCTCGATGCCGTCATCCGCCACCGCCGAGAGCGTCTCCTGCACTTTGCCTTTCAGCTCATTTTTAAGCTCGGCGAGCGAACGCCCTTCCTGCAGTTTCTTGTTTTTGTCATTCACCACGCGAAACGTGATTTTCAGATGCTCGGGCACCTGATCCCAATGCCAGTCTTCCCGGTCGACCGTGACGCCGGTCATCCGGCGCAGTTCACGCTCCAGAGCGTCCAGCAGCGGCAGCTCCAGCGGCGTTACGCGACCTAAAAACGCTTCAGCATAGTTTGGCGCCGGAACAAAGTTGCGACGTACCGGTTTTGGCAACGATTTAATCAGCGCAATAACTAATTCACGGCGCAGCCCCGGGATCTGCCATTCAAAACCGCTCTCGTCAACCTGGTTAAGTAGCGGCAACGGAATATGGACGGTCACGCCGTCAGCATCCGCGCCCGGTTCAAACTGATAGCTCAAACGCAGCTTGAGATTGCCCTGGTGCCAGAAATTCGGGTAATCCAGTTTGCTGATTTTTTCCGCGCCTTCTTTAATCAACATACTTTTTTCAAAGTTGAGCAGATCCGGCGTCTCGCGGCTGATTTTTTTCCACCAACTATCAAAGTGGCGGGCGGAAATAACGTCATGGCTAATACGCTGGTCATAAAACTCAAACAGGGTATCGTCATCCACCAGGATATCGCGGCGGCGAGATTTGTGCTCAAGTTCCTCGACTTCCGCACGCAATTTTAGATTCTCACGGAAGAAGGCATGACGGGTTTGCCAGTCCCCCTCCACCAGCGCATGGCGGATGAACAACTCGCGACACAACGCCGGGTCAATCTGGCTGTAATTCACTTTGCGCGCGGCGACAATCGGCAGACCGTAGACAGTAACCTTTTCCGTCGCCATCACCGCGCCTTGCGCCCGCTCCCAGTGCGGTTCGCTATATGAACGTTTAATCAGGTGCTGGGCTACCGGTTCCACCCATTCTGGCTCAATGCGGGCAGCGATGCGCCCCCACAAACGGCTGGTCTCCACCAGTTCTGCGACCATTGTCCATTTCGGCGGTTTTTTGAATAAACCGGAACCGGGGAAAATAGAGAATCGGGCGTTACGCGCGCCGGTGTACTCTTGTTTATCGGCATCTTTCATCCCGATATGCGACAACAGTCCCGTTAACAACGCAACGTGAATTTCCCGGTACTCTGCGGGTTCGCTGTTTACCGGAATCCCCAGTTCTTTTACCACCTGACGCAGTTGGGTATAGATATCCTGCCACTCACGCACGCGTAAATAGTTCAGATAGTCGGTGCGACACAGACGGCGGAATTGATTCGACGACAGGGCCTTTTGTTGCTCGCCGAGGTAATTCCACAGGTTAACAAACGCCAGAAAATCGGACTCCTTATCATGGAAACGCCGGTGTTTCTCATCGGAAGCCTGCTGCTTATCCACTGGGCGCTCGCGCGGATCCTGAATAGAGAGTGCGGAAGTAATGATCATCGCTTCGCGCACACAGCCATGTTTTTGCGCTTCCAGAACCATACGCGCCAGGCGCGGGTCGACCGGCAACTGGGATAATTGTCGGCCCAGTGGCGTCAGCTTATATGCCGTTTGCTGTTCGTCGGCGGTAATCGCCCCCAGCTCTTCCAACAAACGCACGCCATCCTGAATATTGCGCTTATCCGGCGCTTCGACAAACGGGAAGGCGGCAATGTCACCCAGCCCCAGGGCGGTCATCTGCAAAATAACCGACGCCAGGTTGGTACGTAGAATTTCCGGGTCGGTAAATTCCGGACGTGACAAAAAGTCATCTTCCGAATACAGACGAATGCAAATCCCTTCCGATACGCGTCCGCAACGCCCTTTACGCTGGTTGGCGGAAGCCTGTGAGATCGGTTCAATCGGCAGGCGCTGCACTTTAGTGCGGTAGCTGTAGCGGCTGATGCGCGCAGTGCCAGGATCGATCACATACTTGATACCCGGCACCGTCAGCGAGGTTTCCGCCACGTTAGTCGCCAGCACGATACGGCGTCCGCTGTGCGACTGGAAAACGCGGTTCTGTTCGCTGTTCGCCAAGCGTGCATACAGCGGCAACACTTCGGTATGCCGTAAGTTCAGCTTGTTCAGGGCGTCGGCGGTATCGCGGATTTCCCGCTCTCCGCTCATAAAAATCAGGATATCGCCGGGACTTTCACGCCCCAGTTCATCAACAGCGTCGAAAATTGCCTGTAGCTGATCGCGTTCAGTGTCGTCAGCCTCTTCCACAATGGGGCGATAACGAACCTCTACGGGATACGTTCGGCCAGAGACTTCAATAATCGGCGCGTTATTAAAGTGGCGCGAGAAGCGTTCCGGGTCGATGGTCGCAGAGGTAATAATCACTTTCAGATCGGGGCGACGCGGCAGAAGCTCTTTCAGATAGCCGAGCAAGAAGTCAATATTCAGGCTGCGTTCATGCGCTTCATCAATAATGATGGTGTCATACTGCATCAATAGTCTGTCCTGCTGGATTTCCGCCAGCAGGATACCGTCCGTCATCAGTTTGACCATGGTGTTGCTACTGACATGATCGCTGAAACGAACTTTATAGCCGATGCAGCCGCCTGGCTCCGTTTGCAACTCTTCGGCAATGCGGTTAGCGACGGTGCGCGCCGCCAGGCGACGCGGCTGAGTATGTCCAATAAGTCCTTTAATCCCACGTCCCAGCTCCATACAAATTTTCGGCAACTGGGTGGTTTTACCGGAACCGGTTTCCCCTGCTACGATCACCACCTGATGATCGCGGATCGCTTCCAGAATGTCCTGTTTCTTCTGGCTAACAGGCAAATTTTGCGGATAAGTGATTGAGGGGCGCGCCGCTTCGCGGAGGGCGACTTGCGCCGCAGCCTGTTCAATTTCTTTCGCCATCGTCTGGAAAATGGCCTGTTGCGCATCAGGATTTTTTACTTTCTTTACGCCATGCAGGCGGCGCGCAAAGCGCTGTTTGTCGCGCAGCATCAGTGCATCCAGCCGCTGCTGTAACACCTGAAGCGTCAACGTAGATTGTTCAGTCATAAAGCTCTTGGGCAGCATTCTGCCTGTTTAAAATCGTTTTAAATGATAGGTATAGAGTACCACATTGGGGCTTTTTTTGTGTTGTTCAATAATTTCGAACAAAGGGTTCGATATATTGCGCTATCCCTGCGACATATTTGTGAATAAAGTGTCAACAAGCAACGGGGCACGCCCCTTCAAACACATAAAAGGAAACACCCATGAGCAAGGTATTAGTTCTTAAATCCAGTATTCTGGCAGGGTACTCTCAGTCTGGTCAGTTGACTGACTATTTTATTGAACAATGGCGCGAAAAACACGTCGCAGATGAAATTACTGTCCGCGATCTGGCGGCCAACCCTGTTCCGGTGCTGGATGGCGAGCTGGTGGGCGCGATGCGTCCGGGCGATGCGCCTTTAACGCCACGTCAGCAGGACGCTCTGGCGCTGTCTGATGAACTCATTGCTGAACTGAAAGCCCACGACGTCATCGTTATTGCGGCGCCGATGTACAATTTCAATATCCCGACGCAGCTGAAAAACTACTTTGATCTGATTGCCCGCGCCGGTATCACTTTCCGCTATACCGAAAAAGGCCCGGAAGGTCTGGTAACCGGTAAAAGCGCGGTGGTTCTCTCCAGCCGCGGCGGTATCCATAAAGACACCCCGACGGATTTGATTGCGCCTTACCTGAAAGTGTTCCTTGGTTTTATCGGTATTACCGACGTGAATTTTGTCTTTGCCGAAGGCATCGCCTACGGGCCGGAAGTGGCGGCTAAAGCTCAGGCCGATGCAAAAGCCGCGATTGACAGCGTAGTGGCCGCTTAAATATTTTTGCCTCCCGTTTCGACGGGAGGTGACTTCTTAGGTTCGTAGCGCAAATATCCTACCACGCCGCTACTGCCGCCATCGCTGGGATGCGTTACCCCATCATTGACTTCAACGCAGGCGAAATCAAAAGGCGACATATTTTCGATGCACGCCACATTGACCCCATATTGATCGGGATTGGATCGACGCTGATGAAAAGTATATATCCCGCATACCGAACAGAAAAAATGCACCGCCTTGCCCGTATTGAAGCGATATTCGGTAAGCTTATCCTGCCCTTTTAGCACTTTAATACCCGACAGCGGCGCAGACACTGCCACTGCTCCGCGCATCCTGCAAAAGGAACAGTTGCAGCGCCTGGCGGTATGAAAGCCATCGCTAAGTTGAACGGTAAACACGACGCTGCCACAATGGCAGGCAGCAGATAATTTTTCAGACGTCATACCTGGTTACTCTCGCGAATAGTGATACCAGCCAACAGTATAGAAATAGCCTTCCGGTTCGCCTAATGTAAATACGACCTTCGTATTCAGAAATTACCCATATAAAAATGCATTTTGCGGTAAAAAAATTGTCGGGAAGCGGTTATTTACGCATCCATTTGCCATTAATTCCCTGGACATATTCTCCCGGCCTGGCGCGCTCAACCAGTTTTTGCCCTGCCATCTTCGCCACCTCGTCCACGGGAAGATGATTGCTATCCGCTAACTGCTGATAACTGGCGCGGCGGGCATGATTAATATCAAGCACCAGTTTCTGGGTTTCGGCATCATTCTTTAAGGCCACCAGATAGCCATTCAGCGTTTCCCCGACCCGGCCCTGCGTGCGCGCTTCGTCCAGGGTTAAGGCCCACACAGAAGGTGTGAGCAAGCTCAGCGTCAGCCCCCATAGTATTAAATACTTTTTCATTATGGCCTCAGAATAGATCGCTGCGTGATTTCAGGAGTTCTTCAACGTCTTTATCGACTTTGATATGTATTTCATGCTCGATCTTTACATTCATGTTGATGGTAATCGGCTGTTCCGGCGCGGCGACTTCAATACGTGGCGTGCACCCCACCACGATAAATGACGCAAGCGCTGACAGCATGGCAATACTCATTTTCATTATTTATCCTCACAGTCCTTGTCTTTCCGGCAAGGAGGTTGCGGCAACGCTGTATTTTGTTCAAGCCATGCCTGTAAATTGTCGCCAAAACGCAAACTGCGCCACAGCGTAAACACATTTTCTTCATGGGTATAGTTCAAGTTAACGATCGCGGTTTTACCATCTACCCGGCTTTTGCCGGTAATAGCCGCCTGCATCGTTAGTACGCCCAGGTTATCAACGTTAATTTTCGTCCACGAATGCGTAATCTCCATATAACGTAGCCAGTTGATCGCCGAGCCTGCCGTGACATTATCCTTCACCACCGCATCCGCAGTATCTTTATCGATACGCAACGTCATTGGCCCAGGATTCGTAAGCCAGCCATCTTTGATTATCCATTTTTCATTGTTCAGCCACAGCGGCAGCGCGCCGCTGACCGGACCAGACATGGCAAATTGCTTTGGATTTATGGCGCTAATCAATTCGCTGGATGAAATATTTTGCACCCGCAAAAGCGCCGGGTCGTGCTGCGGCATTCGCAACTGTTTCATAATGATTTGACCGCCCAGCACGTCTACGCTGACATCGCTTAGTAGTAATGGATTCGACTCGCTCCAGGGATAACCGCCCTGTAAATCAGCGGTGATATTTTTCGCCGTGACCTGGTTAACTATCCCGGCGATACGCAGCGAGATGGGCCCGCGCGTCCCCAATTGCCACGCGCCGTTGTGGAAGCGAAATGGCAGAATGAAATCGACGCCGTTGATTTTGTTATCCGGCATCCAGGCGCTGCCGCCCTTTAACACGCCGTGTCCACCTGCTTCAAATCCCTGCCCCTGCGCAGCGGAAAAAGCCACCTGCGCATACAGTGAGCCTTCGCGCAGCGTCATTTTCCAGTCCGGTGGAAGCAACGGCTGGAAAACGATAAGCGACTGCTTCGGCCACCAGGCCTGTCCACGAAGGCGTTCGCCATCCCAGCGCCCATTCAGCCGTACCGGCCCTATCGCCCCCGCCCGAAGGTCGCCTTTAAACTGGAACAGGGTTGGCTCTCGCCCTTCAACGCTAAAATTAAGGGTAGAAGGCGGCAGCACACTCCCACTGGTAAATACGGTTTTCCCCGCCACCAGAGACAGCGCGCCCTGTAGCGACGGCGTTGTGGCGTCGCGAACCCAGACAATAGGTTTATTCAGCGCCAGTCTTGGCGATGTGACAGTCATTGCGCCATAGTGCAACTGATCAAAACCGGTGGACAAACTGGTCAACCTGATGGTGTTATCATGCCATTCGCCCTGTCCGGCAATATCCCAGTGGGCGCGCATTGGCGTAAAGCTTCCTTGCCCCCAATAGCGCCACCGCCAGCGACCAGCATCAGGGAGAAAATCATTGGCCAGGCCATCAAGATGAAGAACGAAATCGCCCATCTCATTTTCGTGCGCCCGTAAAATAGCCTGTAATCGGCCATCAACGCCGCGCGGCGTCACCTTAACGCCCGCCAGCGGCCAACGAATTTCATCAATATCTAACGCATCAATCACCCGTCCGCGCGAGCGTAGCAATGCGCCAGGTGCAAAGGTGAGCTGCGGATCGGCCAGACTGCCGCGGAACATAGCGGGCAATACGGCATAAAAGATTAAATCCTTCTGTTTAGCCTCGCCGGTAAGCTGTAGAGGCATCTCACTGCTATCCATGCTGAGTTTTCCCGGGCCGATAGTCAGTACAGCGTTCGCTTTACCGGCATCGCCCTGGGTCAGAATATTCAGGCGTCCGCTGACTTGCGCATTATCCGGCCCGGCTTGCCAGTTATCGATATTAAAAGCCAGACGTCCGCTCAAGGGGAATCCCTGATATGGCCAGTTCCAGCGGCCATCGCTGATGGTAAGCCGCTGACGCGTTACCGCCCAGGGGAGATCGAGAATCGGGTCAGGATTACCTCGCGCCATCACGATGAGCTGTCCGGCGTTATCACGCCACTCCAGTTCCGCATCCACCAGCGACGGTTCCTGCGGCAGACGCAAGGTCGCTGCCGCATGACCGCTGACCGGCAGGCCATCCGGTACCAGCGGCAACACAAATTCCCCCGCCAGGCTAACGGGAGGCTGGTTCGCCAGCGCGGCGATCTCCAGTTGGCTCACCGTCAATGCCTGACCGCGTAGCTGCCCTTGAAATTTTACTTTTTCGCCCTGATAACGTATCTGCTGAATGACCGGCGTCATGGAGATCGCCAGCTTGCCCTGCCATTCCGGCCAGGGCGCGAGAATGACATTATCGATGTTAATCCAGGTATTGGGCAGCATTGACTGCCACTGCGCCAGCGTACGCGGCGCGGCGGGAGAAGCTTCCGTAGCGGGCAGTTTCGCCAGGCACGCGGCATCCAGTTTAAGGCTTTTAATATTCAGCAACCAACGGCTGGGATGCGTCAGTTCCGCCTGGGTAATATGCGCTAACGAACAATCATTGACCAGATAGCGAAGATCGGGAATCACTAACCCATGACGTGTCAGGCGTGGACTTTGTTCCAGAGCGATACGGGTACCGACGGGTAGCCAAATTCCCGCCAGAGTGGGAACCCACAGCCCGAGGGTCATCAGTAGCGTCAGAGGGATAAGAATCAGCAGTAACAGTAGCGCAAGGGCGGCTTTATATTTACCCTTCATGGGCCATTAATTTCCTGATTTAACGAAAAATTCAGTCGGCTATCTCTTTATTTTGGCATGATTGCCCGTACATAGCCTAATAGTTCATGTTGCAGGGGCGCCCTCCGGCTATTTGAGGCGTTGTGGAGAATGATAACCTAAAATTATTCATTATATGTATGACTATCAATTATTTTTGATTTTTTGTAAGATAATTTTAAGCATATTTGTGTGATTCTAACATCACTGGAGAAGGTCATATGAAACTCGCCGTCTATAGTACCAAACAGTATGACAAGAAATATCTACAGCAAGTGAACGAAGCGTTCGGTTTCGAACTGGAGTTTTTTGATTTTCTGCTGACCGAGAAAACGGCGAAAACCGCCAATGGATGTGAAGCAGTTTGTATCTTCGTGAATGACGACGGGAGCCGACCGGTACTGGAAGAGCTGAAAAAACACGGCGTGAAATACATCGCGCTGCGTTGCGCCGGATTTAATAATGTCGACCTGGATGCCGCTAAAGAGCTCGGCTTGCAGGTGGTGCGCGTACCGGCTTATTCTCCGGAAGCCGTCGCTGAACATGCGATTGGCATGATGATGACATTGAACCGCCGTATTCACCGCGCTTATCAACGCACCCGCGACGCTAACTTTTCCCTTGAGGGACTGACCGGCTTTACCATGCACGGAAAAACCGCTGGCGTCATTGGTACCGGTAAAATCGGCGTCGCCGCGCTGCGTATCCTGAAAGGCTTTGGAATGCGTTTACTGGCGTTTGATCCCTATCCCAGCACCGCCGCGCTTGACCTCGGCGTCGAGTATGTGGATCTGCAAACGTTGTTTGCCGAATCGGATGTCATTTCCCTGCACTGCCCGCTCACGCCGGAAAACTACCATTTGCTGAACCATGCGGCATTCGATCAAATGAAAAATGGCGTTATGGTCATTAATACCAGTCGTGGCGCGCTGATTGATTCCCAGGCGGCTATCGAAGCTCTGAAGAATCAGAAAATCGGCTCGCTGGGGATGGATGTGTATGAAAACGAACGCGACCTGTTCTTTGAAGACAAGTCAAACGATGTTATTCAGGATGATGTTTTCCGCCGTCTGTCGGCCTGCCATAACGTACTGTTTACGGGGCATCAGGCATTCCTGACCGCAGAAGCGCTGATCAGCATCTCTGAAACCACGTTACAAAACTTAAGCCAGCTTGAGAAGGGCGAAGCCTGCCCGAACGCGCTGTTCTAATCCTGTCGCTCCCCTGCGCTCAGGGGAGCATTTTCGGATAACCCCTGAAGATCTATCCGGTCATATCATTACTATAGTCAGTGTTAACTATCAGATTACAGAGAATATCAATGAAGAAAATCGTCACGCTGGTCGCCCTGAGCATCATAATGACAGGGTGTGTGAGCAGTGGAAAAGAGTCCGTCAAACGCGAGCAACTGGAGCACCACCGCTTTGTTCTGGAAAGCGTAAACGGTAAAACGGTCACCGGCCCGGAGCTCAGCTTTGGCGAGGACATGACGGTATCCGGCAAAATGTGCAATCAATTCACCGGCGAAGGAAAACTATCGGACGGCGAATTAAAAGTGAAAAATTTAGCGATGACCCGAATGATGTGCGCCGATCCGCAGCTTGATGCGCTGGACGGCACCCTCAGCGAGCTCTTCAGCAAAGGCGCGCAGGTCGATTTAACCGCGAACCAATTAACGCTGGCGACGGCAGAAACAACGCTAATGTATAAACTGGCGGATTTAGCGCACTAAGCCATTAAGTGAAAAGTTATACGCGTCAGGCGAAACGCCGCGCTTAATAACTCCCGCAGCTTCCGGCGGCAAGCGACTGTTCGCTACAACGTTTGCCGTTGGGTAGCGCGCACATACCAATTACTGAACCATCAAGCTGCCGGGCCGCTGAAAGCGAACCGCCAATCATAGCGCAATTCGCTTCGCCGGCGCTGGACATCGCCGCTTTCATCCCTGGCGAAACATGCGCCGCAGTTGCCTGCTGAACAGGTTCGCTACTGCAAGCCGACAATAATAACGCGGCACATCCCACCCAAAACGCTGCGCGCATTTCTCTCCCCTCTGTTTATTCATCCAAACGACACCGCCCTAAATAATAGGCAGCAGAAACTGACGCGTCGAGAGGCAAAGCGCGCATTTATGCGCTTCATTAACATTTATTGGCAATTTTTTACGTCTTTTCGGCAAGAAATCGCCATTCTCCTCCCGCCAGGGACACAAAAGCGAAAATGGGGCTTGAAGGGCTTTGCTAAAATAAAAGGATAACTACAGGATGCGCTCACGATTATGCGTGTCCCTCTTTTTTGCGCAATGTAAGGGTGTCATATGCAAACAATTGACGGTAATGGCGCGGTAGCGTCGGTGGCGTTCCGTACCAGCGAGGTTATCGCCATTTACCCGATTACGCCCAGTTCAACAATGGCTGAACAAGCGGATGCCTGGGCCGGTAATGGGCTTAAAAATGTCTGGGGCGATACGCCGCGTGTGGTAGAGATGCAGTCGGAAGGCGGCGCGATCGCCGCCGTTCACGGTGCGCTACAAACCGGTTCGCTTTCTACGTCATTTACATCATCGCAGGGACTGCTGCTGATGATTCCAACGCTGTATAAACTGGCGGGGCAGCTCACGCCGTTTGTACTGCACGTTGCCGCGCGCACCGTCGCCACACACGCGCTTTCTATTTTTGGCGACCATTCCGATGTGATGGCGGTCCGCCAGACAGGCTGCGCGATGTTATGCGCCGCCAGCGTTCAGGAAGCGCAGGATTTTGCGCTGATCGCGCACAGAGCTACGCTGAAAAGCCGCGTTCCGTTTATTCATTTTTTTGATGGCTTCCGTACATCGCATGAAATCAACAAAATTATACCGCTAACGGATGAAACCATTCTGAACCTAATGCCGCAGGCGGAGATCGACGCTCACCGCGCCCGCGCGCTGAATCCGGAACATCCGGTGATTCGTGGAACTTCAGCGAATCCGGATACCTACTTCCAGTCTCGCGAAGCGACCAACCCGTGGTACAACGCCGTTTATGATCATGTTGAAGAGGCGATGAAGGCATTTGGCGACGCTACGGGCCGTCAGTACCAGCCATTTGAATATTATGGCCATCCCCAGGCTGAACGCGTCATCATAATGATGGGCTCCGCCCTCGGCACCTGCGAAGAGGTCGTGGACGAGCTACTGATACGCGGAGAAAAGGTCGGCGTTCTGAAAGTCCGTCTGTTCCGCCCCTTCTCCGCCAAACATTTGTTACAGGCATTACCGGAAACCGTTCGCGCTATCGCCGTGCTGGATCGCACCAAAGAGCCTGGCGCGCAGGCCGAGCCGCTTTATCTGGACGTGATGACCGCACTGGCGGAAGCCTTTAATAATGGCGAGCGCGAAACGTTGCCGCGCACCATTGGCGGCCGTTATGGGCTATCATCCAAAGAGTTCGGCCCGGCGTGCGTACTGGCGGTCTTTAATGAACTCAGCCGCGCGAAACCCAAACCACGGTTTACGGTGGGCATTTATGATGACGTTACTAACCTCTCGCTGCCATTACCGGAAAATACCCTGCCCGGCAGCGCTAAACTTGAAGCGTTATTTTACGGCCTGGGAAGCGACGGCAGCGTATCCGCCACGAAAAATAATATTAAAATTATCGGTAATTCTACGCCGTGGTATGCGCAAGGTTATTTCGTTTATGACTCTAAAAAAGCTGGCGGGCTCACGGTATCGCACCTGCGCGTCAGCGAAAAACCCATTCGTTCCGCTTACTTAATTGCTCAGGCGGATTTTGTCGGCTGCCATCAATTACAGTTTATCGATAAATATCAGATGGCGGAGCGTCTAAAGCCCGGCGGTATCTTTCTGCTTAATACGCCGTACAGCGCCGACGAGGTCTGGTCGCGTCTGCCGCAAGAAGTTCAGGCGGTGTTGAATCAGAAAAAGGCGCGTTTTTACGTGGTTAACGCGGCGAAAATCGCCCGCGAATGTGGACTTGGCGCCCGCATCAATACCGTCATGCAAATGGCTTTCTTCCACCTGACGCATATTCTTCCGGGCGATAGCGCCCTGGTTGAGCTGCAGGGCGCGATTGCCAAAAGCTATAGCAGCAAAGGTCAGGATCTGGTTGAGCGTAACTGGCAGGCATTGGCTCTGGCGCAGGAATCGCTGGCGGAAGTGCCGTTGCAGGCGGTTAATCCGCACAGCGCGCATCGCCCGCCGGTCGTCTCCGACGCCGCGCCGGATTTCGTGAAAACCGTTACCGCCGCCATGTTGGCGGGCCTTGGCGACGCACTGCCTGTTTCCGCGCTGCCGCCGGACGGAACATGGCCAATGGGCACCACCCGCTGGGAAAAACGCAATATCGCCGAAGAGATTCCTGTCTGGAAAGAGGAACTGTGTACACAATGTAATCACTGCGTCGCCGCCTGCCCTCACTCGGCGATTCGTGCGAAAGTCGTTTCCCCGCAGGCGATGGAGAACGCGCCAGCCAGTCTGCATTCGCTGGACGTGAAGTCCCGCGATATGCGCGGCCAGAAATATGTGCTGCAGGTCGCGCCGGAAGACTGTACTGGCTGTAATTTATGCGTAGAGGTCTGCCCGGCTAAAGATCGGCAAAATCCACAGATCAAGGCGATTAACATGATGTCGCGCCTTGAGCATGTGGAAGAAGAGAAAGTGAATTATGACTTCTTCCTCGACTTGCCGGAAATCGATCGCAGCAAACTGGAACGAATTGATATCCGCACATCGCAGCTTATTACGCCGCTGTTTGAGTATTCCGGAGCCTGTTCCGGCTGTGGTGAAACGCCGTATATTAAACTGCTGACTCAGTTATATGGCGACAGAATGTTAATCGCTAACGCCACGGGGTGTTCCTCTATTTACGGCGGTAACTTACCCTCTACGCCTTATACCACCGATGCCAACGGACGCGGCCCGGCGTGGGCGAATTCGCTATTTGAAGATAACGCGGAATTTGGCCTCGGTTTCCGTCTGAGTGTGGATCAGCACCGGGCGCGCGTCATGCGTTTACTGGCGCAATTCGCCGATCGCATTCCGGCGGAATTAAACGATGCGCTGCATGCCGAAGCAACGCCTGACGTTCGGCGTGAACAGGTCGCCGCATTACGCCAACATCTGAAATCGGTTGCGGGCACAGAGGAACTGTTAAAGGATGCTGATGCGCTGGTAGAAAAATCAATCTGGCTGATTGGCGGCGATGGTTGGGCATACGACATCGGCTTTGGCGGTTTAGACCATGTGTTAAGCCTGACGGAGAATGTCAATATTCTGGTTCTGGATACGCAGTGTTATTCCAATACTGGCGGCCAGGCGTCGAAGGCGACGCCGCTTGGCGCCGTCACTAAGTTTGGCGAACATGGCAAGCGTAAAGCCCGTAAAGATCTTGGCGTCAGCATGATGATGTATGGTCATGTTTATGTCGCGCAAATTTCGCTGGGCGCGCAGTTAAACCAGACGGTGAAAGCCATCCAGGAGGCCGAAGCCTGGCCAGGACCGTCGCTGATCATTGCCTATAGCCCCTGTGAGGAACATGGTTACGATCTGGCGCTAAGCCATGACCAGATGCGCCAGTTAACGGCGACCGGTTTCTGGCCGTTATACCGCTTTGATCCCCGCCGCGCGGATGAAGGCAAGCCGCCGCTGGCTCTGGACTCTCGGCCACCGTCTGATGCCCTGGCGGAAACGTTGCTTAATGAACAGCGTTTCCGTCGCCTGAATGCGCAACAGCCTGAAGTAGCTGAACAATTATGGCGAGATGCCGCATTGGATTTGCAAAAACGCTATGACTTTCTTGCCTTGCTGGCAGGAAAAGCGGAAAAACCCGGCGCAGATTAAAAAATATTCTAAGGATTAACCTGGTGACTAGTCCTGATATAGGTTGACAGTTTTTTGTCTGTAAAACGCCTGATGAACATCATCGGGCGTTTTGTATTTCAGGGCCAGGTGTGGCCGTTCATGGTTATAAATTGCCACGGACTCTTTTACTATTTCCCGCGCTTGCTCCAGGTCTGCAGGACGCGAGAGTAAAAACTCATTTTTCAGTATCCCGTTTATTCTCTCAGCCAGCGCATTCTGGTAGCAGTCGTAACCATCGGTCATTGAAAAGGTTATTCCGTTTCGCTCATGAACTGACTGATAAAGTACCGAACAGTATTGCAGTCCTCTGTCAGAGTGATGTACCAGCGGACCTGTCGTTTTTCTCCGCCTCAGAGCCTGCCTGAACGCCTTTACCACATTTTCTGTCTGCAGGTTTTCCCCGACATGGTAACCCACGATTTTTCTGGAGCAGGCATCGGTGACCAGACTCAGATAGGCCGTGCCGCTGCGTAGTGGAAGGTAAGTAATATCGGCGACCCAGACCTGCTCTGGCTCAAGGGCGGTAACCTGTTCAGGGCCGGGTTTCAGCAGATTAGGATGCCGGTAAAAGCGATGATGGCTGTTGGTGGTTTTGTGATATGCCCGTTTCACGGGGACCAGGAGCCGGTATTCACCCAGCAGATTAAACAGACGGTCCCGTCCGATATTCAGCGTTTTATCGGCCTGCATGTTCAGCAGATAGTGCAGTTTACGCGTACCGATTCGCGGCTGGCGGCACCGGGTACGGGCAACAAAATCAAGAACCTGAGCATGATGCTCCTGCCGTTTATTACATCTTGTATTGTACTGGTACCACGCCTGTCTGCTGTGCCCCAGGAACTGACATGCACGCGTAACTGTTATTTTGGGGGCCTGACTTTGCGTGAGGACTTGCCGGGCCGCTTTTTTACAACACTTACCCCGTAATCATTTTTCAGGACGTTGATAACGGACTCAAAAAACTCAGCTTTCTGGTTTGCCAGCTCAAGCTGTTCTTCAAGTTCCCTGATTCTTTGCTCGGGTGTCAGCGGGATAGTTGTCTGAGCCACAGGCAGTTTCCTCTTCACCAGGTCAGGAAGTCCGGGTCTCCAGTCAAGCCGGCCATATTTACGCAGCCAGACAAGTACGGTGGAGCGCCCCTGAATGCCATATCGCTGCTGGGCCTGTTTATAGGTCATCTCGCCTTTTTCGACCTGCTCAACGACGGCTATTTTAAAGGATAGAGGATAATCGCGTTGGGTGCGTTTGAACTCAGTCATCATCACGTTCTCCGGATTTAAGTCTGGAACGTGTCAACGCTATTCAGGACGGGTCATGGAAACAATAAATATCCTCCGGCATAGCCGGAGGTTTTTCAGATGCGCCTGTAAGGCTCTCTTACCAGCCGCGCCCTAACAGGCGCATACGATCTGACATTTGCATCAAACTTCGTTACTTACGGCCCGTAAACGGGCTGCCCGGATAAGGGATCGATAATTGCTCACCCATTTTATCCTCTTCAAGCTGGTGCTTTATGTATTCCCGTATCTTCGCCGTGTTCTTACCCACCGTATCGACATAGTACCCTCTGCACCAGAACTCCCTGTTCCTGTATTTGAATTTTAGATCCCCAAACTGCTCGTAAAGCATCAGACTACTTTTACCCTTCAGATATCCCATGAAGCTCGACACACTCATCTTCGGCGGGATCTCCAGAAGCATGTGAATATGATCTGCACAACATTCCGCTTCCAGGATTCGTACGTTTTTCCATTCACACAATTTTCTTAATATGCTGCCTACTGCCCTACGCTTCTCTCCATAGAACGCTTGTCTTCGGTATTTGGGCGCGAAAACTATGTGATATTTACAGTTCCATCGGGTGTGCGCTAAGCTCTTTTCGTCCCCCATTGGGACCCCCTTTTGATTTCTTGTTGAACTTTTGCAGTTGCCAGACCGCAAGATGTTTTAACAAATCAAAAGGGGTTTTAATAACTGGCTTAAAGCTGAAAGCTTTCCGGAACCCCCAGCCTAGCTGGGGGTTTTCCATAGACAAAAAAAGCCCGAACATCCGTTCGGGCTTGTCAATTTATACGCTGGAAAGCAAAGGTTAACGCAATGGCCCAACGACAAAATGAATATGTGACAATAAAGGCATATAACAGGCGTAGAATATCGTAACCGAATGATATTGTATAATTTTTATTTCATATAATACCCCCAAAAGCATTCGTATAAATTATATCTATTTCACTGCGAATTATTTCATTAATTATTGAATTAAACGGTAACATCTCTTTTTAGGTCTTTCCTGACAAGGCAGAAATAACGTTTTAACGTCAACTCGCTGATTATTTACGTGGAATACGCGTAATATTACGTCGCCCTCCCCTGTAGGCAGTCCCCGCAGAGTATCGTGGAGCAGCACCTAAAATGTGACGTATGTCATTGTACATAAAGTGCCTTTAGGGAGTAGAATTTCAGTGGATACTTAAACAGGAGGTTTTATGAACAGAACGATTCTTGTACCCATCGATATTTCAGATTCAGAATTAACTCAACGCGTGATTTCGCATGTTGAAGCTGAAGCAAAGATTGACGACGCTAAAGTGCACTTTTTGACTGTAATCCCGTCTTTGCCCTATTACGCTTCACTGGGACTGGCTTATTCAGCAGAGCTTCCCGCAATGGACGATTTGAAAGCCGAAGCCAAATCTCAACTGGAAGCGATTATCAAGAAATTCAACCTTCCCGCGGACCGCGTGCAGGCGCACGTTGCAGAAGGCTCTCCTAAAGATAAGATTCTGGAAATGGCAAAAAAATTACCGGCCGATATGGTGATTATCGCCTCGCATCGCCCGGATATTACTACCTATCTGTTGGGTTCCAACGCCGCAGCCGTTGTGCGTCATGCGGAATGCTCCGTACTGGTGGTACGCTAAATACCCGAGCCCGCATAAGAGAGTGCGGGCTCAAATCAATCATCATCGCCTAGTGACTGACACTTTTTGAAAACAGATTGATTACGATTACGCCGCAGATGATAAGCAACATGCCAATAATAGCCGGCATATCCAGTTTTTGGCCGAGAAATAACCATCCTATCAATCCAATAAGAACAATCCCTACCCCAGACCAAATAGCATAAATGATACCCGCAGGGATGGTTCGCATTGGGATGGTAAGACACCAGAACGCAATACAATATCCGATGATAGTAACGAGGCTCGGTACCAGACGCGTAAAACTATCTGATAATTTTAATGAGATCGTGGCGATAACTTCTACCACGATGGCGATAAATAGAAAGATTACAGCTTCTTTAGTCATACATCTCTTCGTTCCAATATTTTTCGGGTCGTGATGATATCTTAAGTAATACGGATGACAGAATAAAGACGCTTTTGAACCATTGCGTATCTTGCCATAAAAACGTGCTGGCATTCGTCGCCGTAATCCGTACCATACGCGACATACTTTTGCCTGCTGGCTGTTGACGGCAGGAGCGAACCCGGCATTTATCGCCAGCCAAATGGGGCATGAAACTGCGCAGATGGTGTATGAAATTTACGGTATGTGGATTGATGACATGAACGACGAACAAGTAGCGATGTTGAATGCGCGGTTATCGTAATTGCAAAGTTTGCCCCCAATTTGCCCCATTTAGTACCAGAGAACTGAAATAATGCAAGAAATTCAAAAGAATACAAAGAAAGAGCAATACAACCTCAACAAGTTGCAAAAGCGCCTGCGCCGTAACGTTGGCGAAGCGATTGCCGATTTTAATATGATTGAAGAAGGCGATCGCATTATGGTTTGCCTTTCTGGCGGCAAAGATAGCTATACGATGCTGGAAATTTTACGTAATTTGCAGCAAAGCGCCCCGATCAATTTTTCACTGGTCGCCGTCAACCTCGATCAAAAGCAGCCAGGTTTCCCGGAGCATATCCTGCCAGCCTACCTTGAGCAGCTAGGCGTAGAATATAAAATCGTCGAAGAAAACACCTACGGCATTGTGAAAGAGAAGATTCCGGAAGGAAAAACCACCTGCTCGCTGTGCTCGCGTTTGCGTCGGGGTATCCTGTATCGTACGGCGACTGAACTGGGCGCGACCAAAATCGCCCTGGGCCACCACCGCGACGATATTCTGCAAACCCTGTTTCTGAATATGTTCTATGGCGGAAAAATGAAAGGGATGCCGCCGAAGCTGATGAGCGATGACGGCAAACATATCGTGATCCGCCCGCTGGCTTACTGCCGCGAGAAAGATATTATCCGTTTTGCTGAGGCCAAAGCCTTCCCTATCATTCCTTGTAATCTGTGCGGTTCGCAACCCAACCTGCAACGCCAGGTGATTGCCGACATGCTACGCGACTGGGATAAGCGCTATCCTGGACGGATCGAGACGATGTTTAGCGCCATGCAGAATGTCGTGCCGTCTCACCTTTGTGACACTAACCTGTTCGATTTCAAAGGAATCACTCACGGTTCCGAGGTCGTCGACGGCGGCGATTTAGCGTTCGATCGTGAAGAGATTCCCTTGCAGCCCGCTGGCTGGCAGCCGGAAGAAGATGACACCGCCTTAGAGGCGTTGCGGCTTAATGTTATCGAAGTGAAATAATCTGCAGGCGTCTCAGCACTCCGCTGAGACGCCATGCTATCGATCATTTTAATAGCCGTACCCGGCATGACTTGCCTTTGATCTTCCCGTTTTGCAACTGCTTCCAGGCTTTTTGCGCTACTGCTTGACGTACGGCGACGTAAACGTGCATTGGATGCACGTTAATTTTGCCAATATCCGCCCCGTCTAATCCAATATCGCCGGTCAGCGCGCCCAAAATATCTCCCGGACGCATTTTCGCTTTTTTGCCGCCGTCAATGCATAGGGTAGCCATCTCTGCGGCCAGAGGGAGTAACGGCTGCCGGGCGGGCGCATTCAGCCAGTTCAGCTTGAGTTGCAGCATTTCTGAAAGAATATTCGCCCGCTGCGCCTCTTCCGGCGCGCAGAAACTGATCGCCAGGCCGCTGCTTCCCGCGCGCGCCGTACGGCCAATACGATGGACATGCACCTCCGGGTCCCAGGCCAGTTCATAGTTAACCACCAGTTCGAGCGATTTAATGTCTAACCCTCGCGCGGCAACGTCGGTGGCAACCAGAATGCGCGCGCTGCCATTTGCAAAACGCACCAACGTCTGGTCGCGGTCGCGTTGTTCCAGATCGCCGTGGAGCGCCAACGCGCTTTGTCCTACCGCATTAAGCGCATCACAAACGGCCTGACAATCTTTTTTGGTATTGCAAAACACCACGCAGGACGCTGGCTGATGCTGGCTAAGCAACGTTTGTAGCAGCGAAATTTTTTCATGCGCAGATGTTTCGAAGAACTGTTGTTCGATAGCCGGTAGCGCATCTACCGTATCGATTTCAATACGTATTGGCTGCTGCTGTACACGACCGCTAATCGCCGCAATGGCCTCAGGCCAGGTTGCTGAAAACAACAACGTCTGGCGCGTCGCAGGCGCAAAGCGGATCACCTCATCAATGGCGTCACTGAATCCCATGTCCAGCATTCGGTCTGCTTCATCCATTACCAGAATGTGCAGCGCATCCAGCGATACGGTTTCTTTTTGTAAATGATCCATCAGGCGCCCCGGCGTCGCGACAATGATATGCGGAGCGTGCTGAAGCGAGTCGCGCTGTACGCCAAAGGGCTGCCCGCCACACAAGGTCAGAATTTTGGTATTTGGCAGAAAACGGGCCAGGCGACGTAACTCCCCGGCTACCTGATCCGCCAGCTCCCGCGTCGGGCACAGCACTAATGCCTGTGTCTGGAACAGAGTGACATCAATTCGATGCAAGAGCCCAAGACCAAACGCCGCCGTTTTACCGCTACCGGTCCTGGCCTGCACACGCACATCATTTCCCGCCAGAATGACGGGTAATGCTGCGGCCTGAACAGGCGTCATCTCAAGATAGCCCAGCTCAGTAAGGTTATTGAGCTGGGCGGCGGGCAAAACATTCAGGGTTGAAAAAGCGGTCACAATTTACTCTCGCGGTAACGACTCATAGTCAGCAGGCGCGTATCCTCGCAGATCCGGACGTTTGATGCGACATTTTAATCGGTTCTTCGTCCGGCGGCGGGTCGGGCATCGGCTGAGGACGGGGAAGCGGCTCAGGAATGGGAACAGGGTCAGTGGGAATCGGGTCCGACAAGGACGAGTGTAGATATAATAAGGTTAAAAGACAGCTCATATTACCCTCCAGAATGTCATTCAGACTCTTAAAGGGTAGACGCTGATATCCTACAGGCAAAAAAAAGCCGACTAATCTAAGCCGGCGTCGTACGAATCAATTGTGCTATGCAGTAATTCAAAAAAGGAAGCAAGACAATATGGAACGCAACGCCCATCGCTTGACGTTGCATTCACCTGCGAGAGAGATATTGCCCCGAATAGGTAGATGGTTTATTGACTTCGCTCAAATTTCTCGGCGTTTTTTCATACGAAATGGTCTGAAAAGCGCTTTTGTTACAACCATTTACTGCGATGCAACCATAAAGTAACACCACCGATCAGGACAACTAACAGAATACAAAACAGAGAAAAGCCGAACCGCCATCCGCCGCCAGGAATACCGCCCAGGTTAACGCCAAATAACCCTGTTAAAAAGGTGCTGGGCAGAAAAACCATCGCCATAAGCGACATGGTATAAGTTCTGCGCGCCAGAGACTCCTGCATTACCTGGGCAATTTCATCCGCCATGATGCCAGTACGCGCGATACAAGCGTCAATTTCATCCAACCCCCTTCCCAGCCTGTCGGCGATATCCTGCATTCTTCGCCGGTGATCGTCGCTCATCCACGGCAGCCGTTCACTCGCAAGCCGGGCATAGACGTCGCGCTGCGGCGCCATATAGCGGCGCATAACAATTAGCTGTTTACGTAGCAATGCGAGGAAACCGCGCGGTGGGATTTGCTGGTCGAGAAGATTATCTTCCAGATCGATAATTTTATCGTGTAGCTCTTCAATAAATTCACTGGCGTGATCGGTTAACGCATCGCACACATCTACTAACCAGCTGCCGCAATCTACGGGCCCGGTGCCCTCCTGCAAATCACTGACCACATCGTCCAGCGCCAGAACCTTTCGCTGACGGGTAGACACAATGAATCGCTCGTCCATATATAAACGCATTGCTACTAATTGATCCGGGCGTTCGTCAGTACTGCCATTAATACAGCGCAGCGTAATGAGCGTCCCTTCCCCCATACGACTTACGCGCGGGCGCGAGCTTTCACCAGCCAGCGCATCACGCACGTTATTGGGGAGTAAAGGCGTTGAAGCCAACCAGCGGGCGCTGTCCGGGTGGGTATAATTAAGATGTAGCCAACAGGGATGCTGACTATCGATCACATCATTATCTTCGAGCGGTTTTACTCCACCACGACCATCCAGTAGCCATGCGAAAACGGCATCCGGCACGTTCACATCCGATCCCTTAATGGCTTCCACAGCGCCTCCACGTTACAACTCTCATGCCGTTAGTCTAGCTTTCGGGAAAGGTTAAGCAATCTCTCATTTTCTCATTGCGCAAAAAGAATGACGGGAACGTGCGAAAAAAGCGCCTTAGCAACAGGCGCTTACCAAACATGTATTATCAGGCCTGGCCGCGCCTGGTGATGGTCGAAAGAGGTGATACATGAGAGCGCGACAGCGCATGTTCACTGTAACCCGGCTAGCTTAAACGAAATTTGTCGGTTTTAGTCTGTAACTCGATCACCTGCGCCTTTAAAACATCCGAAGAAGCAGATAGCGCTTCAACCATTAAGACATTGCTATGGGTTGCGCTTTCCAGATCGCTCAACGCCAGGGTTATCTGGTTAATGCCTTTTTCCTGCTCCCGCGTGGTGGTGGAAATTTCACTCATCAGCACGTTTAATTGCCCGGAGCCGCCAACAATCTCCTGCATATTTTTTTCAGCCTCCTGCACTATGGCGGCCCCCTGCCGCACATTGTCATGCGTAACGTCGATCAGCGCCTTGATATTTTTTGCCGCCTCAGCGCTACGATGCGCCAGATTACGCACTTCCCCGGCCACCACGGAGAAACCTTTTCCATGATCGCCCGCCCGCGCAGCCTCTACCGCCGCGTTAAGCGCCAGAATATTAGTCTGGAATGCGATACCGTCAATCAATGAAATAATCTCCGTCATCTGCGAGGCACAGTCGGTAATAGAACGCATATTTTCTGTAACCCGCACCATTAATTCACCGCCTTTACGGGCGCATTGGGTTGCACAATCCGCCTGTATGCTCGCCATTCGGGTATTATCCGCATTGTTTTTGGTACTCGCCGCCATTTCATCCATACTGGCGGCAGTTTGAATTAACGAGGCCGACTGCTGTTCCGTCTTTACGGATAGCGACATACTGCGCGCCGCCAGTTGTTCGGAAAGGGTCATTGCCGTTTGCGAAGAGGATCTGATTTCACGTACCAGCGCGGAAATATTCTCCGACAGACTATTAATCCCGGGGATGAGTCGCCCGGCGCAATTATTGCCAAATTCGGAGATATGAATAGACAAGTTTCCTGCTGCGACCTCTTCAATACTTTTCTTCACGGTATTAATTGGCACTACCAGATAGCAGGTCATATACCACCAAAGCAGTAATGACGAGATCAGATAAATGATATTACACGTAATTAAAATAGGGAGATCGTGCAGAAAAGCTATTTGTAAAGTATCCACCAAAAGAAACGTACATACCATGAATAGAATAATGCATGTCCTGACGCTGATATTTCTCAACATTTTTGACGGCCTACAACCAGGATAGGAGACAGGTTTTATTTTTATAGCATTTCAGATATCTATTGCCATTTGTTTCTTTGACATTCTCCATATTCAATAGCAGACCATCGCCATTTCCCTTAGTGCAACAGATAAAATCACCTATATTCGCTATGCCAGGATATTTATCCATCCATATTGACAAGTGATGTACTTATCACCATTTTCTGCTTAATAGTTAAGTCGAAAGCCAGTATATTTTAATAGACGCTTAAATAAGCGAATGACTGTTTCTCCGTGTTATTACCGTGGACAGCGTTATCGCCCGTTCTCTTGCAGAATCCTGAGCGTTTGGATGAGGCGTTATATCAGGCATAAAATCGGGTTCGCGCGAGCTTGCGCTGGCGGTCCTGTCCGCCAGCGGCAACGATTTACCGACTACGCTTCGCATGGCGCTCCCAGTTATCCTGTTTAGCCTGCACCGTTTTACGTAACACGACATAACATGCCCCGCCGCCGCCATGATGCGGCAGCGCCGAACAATAAGCCTGTACATCCTCAAACTCTGTCAACCAGCGGGCCACATAGCTTCGGACGATATTGGCATGCGACTTCGCCTCTCGCCCTTTACCATGAATGATCAGGACATTACGCAACCCCTCTTTCTGCGCCTCCAGGATAAAACGAAACAGCATTTTTCGGCACGTTTCGACCGGCTGGCGTAACAAATTGAGGCTGGCCTGCTGCGGGTATTTCCCACTGCGTAACTTGTCGATGACACCCTGCTGCAATCCTTCCCGACGAAATTCCAGCGGTTCATTCAGCGGCAGAATATCCAGAAAGCCCGTCGTCAGGAAATTATCAAGCTGAAGCGTGTCGATACGCTGGGGCGTTTTAAGATTACGCGTTGGCTGCCAGTGTACATCAGTATGGCGTTTCAGCGGCTGGACATCCTCCATGGCGTCAAGAAACAGCGCTTTATCGTCAAGATTCATGGTTCATCCTCCAGCGTTTTTGCGACTGCCGTTATCATAACCGTGCCCTGTTATACCGACAACGGTTTACAGTTATTTCCAATAACAGCGACAATGTCAGGCAATTAACCGCCTCGCCAGGCTCCCTTTTTCTCCGCCAACGATATTACTGTCGCTAAATGTGTTATCCCTGACTATCTTTTAAGGAGTATGGTTGCGGGTATTCCTGGCATGATATCTTGTCTCTTACGTTAGATTAAGACGATGTGAGAGAACGGATGCTGAGATTACTTGAAGAGAAGATAGCCACGCCATTAGGTCCGTTATGGGTAGTTTGCGATGAGCAGTTTCGACTGCGGGCCATTGAGTGGGAACAGTACCGCGATCGTATGGAGCAACTGCTAAATATCCACTACCGTCACGAAGGCTATGAACGCGTTTCCGCGACTAACCCCGGTGGACTCAGCGATAAGCTTGCAGATTATTTTGCAGGCAATCTCGCCGTAATTGATACCCTGGAAACCGCCACGGGGGGCACGCCTTTTCAACGGGAAGTATGGCAGGCGTTGCGTGCTATCCCCTGCGGGCAGGTGATGCACTATGGTCAGCTGGCGGCGCAACTGGGACGACCGGGCGCCGCACGCGCAGTCGGTGCTGCGAATGGCGCTAACCCCATCAGTATTGTTGTTCCCTGCCATCGCGTCATTGGGCGTAACGGCACTCTGACCGGATACGCCGGTGGCGTGCAGCGAAAAGAGTGGCTATTACGCCATGAAGGCTATCTTTTATTATGAATATACAGGCAAAAAGTGCCTTATCGGTCACACTTTTATGTAAAGCAACAACAAATAAATTACGTATTTTCAAATAGATAAAAGTATTCATCAAACTTATACTTGAATTATTCCTTCTCCGGGATAGCTCAGACTTACGCGCTCACCAAAAAGATGTTAAAATTGACAAATATCAATTACGGCTTGAGCAGACCTATGATCCCGGAAAAGCGAATTATACGGCGCATTCAGTCTGGCGGTTGTGCTATCCATTGCCAGGATTGCAGTATCAGCCAGCTTTGCATCCCGTTCACACTTAACGAGCATGAGCTTGATCAGCTTGATAATATCATCGAGCGCAAAAAGCCCATTCAGAAAGGGCAAACTCTGTTTAAAGCAGGTGATGAATTGAAATCGCTCTATGCTATCCGCTCCGGAACGATTAAGAGCTACACCATTACCGAGCAAGGCGATGAGCAGATTACTGGATTCCATTTAGCAGGCGACCTGGTGGGTTTTGACGCCATTGGCAGCGGTCATCATCCGAGCTTTGCACAGGCGCTGGAAACCTCAATGGTATGTGAAATACCCTTTGAGACACTGGATGACCTGTCCGGCAAAATGCCTAACCTGCGTCAGCAAATGATGCGTCTAATGAGCGGTGAAATTAAAGGCGATCAGGATATGATCCTGTTATTGTCGAAGAAAAACGCCGAAGAACGTCTGGCTGCGTTTATTTACAACCTGTCCCGCCGCTTTGCGCAGCGTGGTTTCTCACCGCGTGAATTCCGCCTGACGATGACCCGTGGCGATATCGGCAACTATCTGGGCTTAACGGTCGAAACCATTAGCCGTCTGCTGGGGCGTTTCCAGAAAAGCGGTATGCTGGCGGTGAAAGGTAAGTATATTACTATTGAAAACAGCGATGCGCTGGCGGCCCTCGCCGGTCATACCCGCAACGTCGCTTAAACGTCAGCTAAACCATTGATGTTATCTTCTGCCATATCGTTAAATTTTTCTCATTTATTGATCTGGCAGAAGCGCTTCCTCTGTTTCATTCACCATATTTGAGTTACTCTTTAGTTACAAACTGCGATGACAGTTGTAAGGAGACCCTGTATGGCTATGTATCAAAATATGCTGGTGGTCATCGATCCCAATCAGGACGACCAACCCGCATTACGGCGAGCAGTTTATTTGCATCAACGGATTGGCGGCAAAATTAAAGCTTTCCTGCCTATTTACGATTTCTCGTATGAGATGACCACCCTGCTTTCTCCTGACGAACGCACCGCAATGCGTCAGGGCGTAATAAGTCAACTCACAGCCTGGATACGTGAGCAGGCGAAATATTATCTTGAAGCCGGTGTCCCCATTGAAATTAAAGTGGTCTGGCACAATCGTCCCTTTGAGGCCATCATCCAGGAGGTTATCACCGGCAGTCACGATCTGGTGTTGAAAATGGCGCATCAGCACGATCGACTGGAAGCGGTCATTTTTACCCCTACCGACTGGCATTTGCTGCGTAAATGCCCAAGCCCCGTGTGGATGGTCAAAGATCAGCCGTGGCCAGAGGGCGGCAAAGCCCTGGTCGCCGTGAACCTGGCAAGCGAAGAGCCCTATCACAATGCTCTCAACGAAAAGCTGGTAAAAGAGACCTTACAATTGGCGGAGCAGGTTAATCATACCGAAGTGCACCTGGTCGGCGCCTACCCCGTTACGCCAATCAATATCGCCATTGAGCTGCCGGAATTTGATCCCAGCGTGTATAACGACGCCATCAGAGGCCAGCATTTACTGGCGATGAAAGCGCTGCGCCAGAAATTCAGCATCGATGAAAAAGTTACGCATGTAGAAAAAGGCTTGCCTGAAGAAGTTATCCCGGATCTTGCCGAACATCTCCAAGCGGGGATCGTTGTGCTTGGCACCGTTGGACGTACCGGACTCTCGGCCGCGTTTCTGGGGAACACGGCCGAACAGGTCATTGACCATCTGCGCTGCGACCTGTTAGTCATTAAGCCTGATGAGTATCAAACACCGGTTGAACTGGACGACGAGGACGATTAATCCCTCTTCCGTCCTGCCGGATGGCGCTGCCATCCGGCCAATACCTCATTCCTGTTACTCATCTCCGCCGAGGAAATAGATCCCCAAAGGAATCGCCAGCAGAATAGTGAACACCAGACTGTAAACGAAAATCATTGCCGACTGAATGGCATACATAGAGCTTGTCCACTCGGACAGTGGAATATGATACTGCTCAATCACACCGCCGATAGTCGCGCGCGTTACCACCGATGCCGCAACGATAAACACTGCCAGCAGGCATAACAGAAATTTTTTCCCCTTCGCCGATTTCAGCTTCATCATGATCATAGTATTGTCCTTTACAGATGACTTTGTTACCTGATAGCAACAATACCATGACAATCACGCGATGTCTGCCCTATAAAACGTGACATTGTATTTACATAAAAAGTAAACCGCTGAGATTAAAGCTGATAGCACTATTTCTTCTTTTTACTTATCGATGATCTACGCGTTTATCCTGGGTAAAATACCTGTTAATCAGGTCATTCTGAGCTGTTATCGTAGGAAGGAGCGGAAAACAATAATGTTCACTGAATTTTTTCTCAAAAACGCATTTAATCTGGCGATACTTTTCAGTTGCGGTATGGCGTTGCTGGTCGTGAGATTTTGGCTCAGCCGTAACGTACAGTGGAAGAAAGGATTCACGTTCCATGCGGCACAGTTTTTTATTTATGCAATTATTATTGGGACCATCGGGAGCATCCTGAATAATGCTATTGAAGATTATAATTTGCGTTTTATCTCTTCCGGGGTCATTGATTTTATCTGCACCTCGCTCATTGCGCTTATTCTGACGATAAAACTTTTCCTGATTATTAACCAATTTGAAAAAGCACAGGTCAATAAAGGTAGAGATGTCACCAGTACCCGTATTCTGGCACGGGTCATAAAAATAACCATTATTGTCGCGATTGTCTTACTGTATGGCGAACATTTTGGCATGAGTCTGTCCGGTCTGCTGACCTTTGGCGGTATCGGCGGTATCGCTGTTGGTATGGCGGGCAAAGATGTCCTGAGCAATTTTTTCTCCGGTATTATGCTCTATTTCGATCGCCCCTTCAGTATCGGAGACTGGATTCGTTCTCCTGACAGAAATATCGAAGGTACGGTCGCCGAAATCGGCTGGCGAATTACGCGAATTAACACATTCGACCACCGCCCGTTGTACGTGCCTAATTCCGTCTTTTCATCCATTAGCGTTGAGAATCCGGGACGGATGACCAACCGTCGAATAAAAACGGTTATTGGGTTACGTTACGAAGATGCCGACAAAATTGGCCTCATTGTTGACGCTATCAGAAACATGTTGCAGGCGCACAGAGATATCGATCAGAAACAGACGCTGTTGGTCTATTTTAATGAATTCGCCGACTCTTCGCTGAATATTATGGTGTATTGCTTTACCAAAACAACAGTATGGCAGGAATGGCTTGCCGTACAGCAGGATGTTTACCTGAAAATTATTGCGATTGTCCAGGAAAACGGCGCTGACTTCGCCTTCCCAAGCCAGACGCTCTATATCGATAATCCGGAGGCCGCGCCTGCGATAAAATAAAAGATAGCCGGTGCCCGAAAATGCTTATCGGGCACCGAGGCTTCCCTGTCCGGATGGCGGGTTGTTAGCGCCTTACGGTGATCAACGGCTCTTTTCATTCACCGTCATGGTAAATTCAAGCACCTCATTAGTGTCGTTAACGTAGGCATGAGGCATGTCGGTTCTGGCTACAGCGGAGCAGCCCTCCCGAATAATAAAGCGTCTACCGTCGACTGTTAATGTCAGTGTTCCCTGATTAACAAACAGTAATTCACAGGTGTCTGCCGGATGCCCTGCCGACTCAAACTGTTCACCAGGATGCATTATCCATTGCCAGAGTTCCAGCATATCCGGCCCGCTGGTTCCCGCCATTAGTTTTGCACTGCCGCCTTTCTCGCCGCGCCACAACACCGGAATAGCATCCCGGTCGATAAGATGAACCATCGGCTCGCTGGCGACGTTGACAAAATCCGCCACGGACACTCCCATTGCCGCCGCGATCTTACATAACAGCGCAATGCTTGGATTGGCTTTACAGCCTTCAATTTCCACCAGCATTCCTTTACTGACGCCGGAACGCCGCGCAAGCTCATCCAGCGACATCTTTTTTTGACTACGAAATTGTTTGATACGTTGGGAAACAGCTTCATTTATTGTGCTGACGTCGGCGCCCGCCGTGGTCGATAAGTTGACTTTTTTGGTCATTGGTCGATATCATAGAAGAAAATAGTCATTACAGGATTATGCGATGTCTTCTATGTTACCGTCAATCAGCCCGGAACTGGCCCGTATCGCTCCCGGCTTTCGTGCATTAAGTATTAATGTTATTGCCGCTCCGATTCGCGATGCGCAGGTCGGAGAAATCGCGCTAAAAGAGGCCTGTCAGGCCGTAATTAACGGCCAACCGACGTGGGCACAGGCGCATATAGACGCCTGGAATGCGGTGTTTAAAGCATTCGGCGCAAAACCGAAGCGCACCCCCTGCTCGGCTGAAGCGCTACGAAAACGCGTGTTGAAGGATGGAACAATGGCGGCGCTGGACCCGGTCGTTGATCTTTATAACGCCGTGAGCCTGCGCTATGCCGTACCGGTAGGCGGCGAAAATAGCGCGGCTTATTGTGGATCGCCGCGGCTGGTTTTCGCAGACGGAAGTGAAACATTTGATACCCTGAAAGAAGGACAACCCGTCACCGAGTCGCCAGAACCGGGCGAAGTTATCTGGCGCGATGACAGAGGCGTCACCTGTCGGCGCTGGAACTGGCGTCAGGGAGTACGTACCCGACTAAGCGCTTCAGATAAAGCGATGTGGTTTATCCTTGAAAGCTTGCCGGAAATGCCGGTTGATGAATTGTACGCGGCAGGAAACATGCTGACTGACGGCCTTGAAAAAATGATGCCAGGTTTACGTTTTGAATCCACGTTGATGGGTGTTTGATTGATATTGCGTAACAGGAGAAATACCATGTCGCTGTTTCTGACAAGTTTTATTTTCGAAAAAAAAGAGTACGACGAAGAGTTTTATCAACTGGATGGCTGGATTGAGCGCTATACGCAGTCTATTGATGGCTATATTGGGATGGAAAGCTATACCGATGCCGCCAGCGGCAGAATGGTTAATAATTATTACTGGCAGACCCGCGAATCAATGGAGCTATTGATAAATAATTTACAGCACCAGCAGGCCAAATCACAAAGTCATAAGTGGCTTTCCGGTTACCAGACGATTATTGCAGAAATTCAGGGGTGCCATAACGTTAACCTGCCCCATCCGCTGGCATCATTTTCAGTTCCTTATGCGTGATGCAATAGCATATATATTAAATGTGGAGGCACACAAGAGAATGCCTGCGCCCCTGCATTGCCGGTTATTCGGTTCTCTGTGCAGGGGCGGTGCTGATATAAGTGATTAGTAAACAGGAAGATGAGTGATATCTCGTGGTACACTAACACGCGTAACCACATTGTTTTCATCGCACTCTATCAACGCTCTGGCAAAAATACTGAGCTCATTAATTTTCAGCCCGGAATTATCCAAAAACTGGCGGCAAGCGTAGTCAGAAACAAAGGTTATGCCGGGATGAATATCATGTTCCCGAATAAAACGGGCCTGAGCAAATGGCGTATCCATACTCAGCACATATACCGCCCGGTTTGAGTGGCTACCCGCTGATTTAAGGCGGTTACTATAGTCTTTTACCTGCCATTCACAAACCGGCGTATCCAGTGACGGGACGACAATAATCCGCTTTTTTATCCCCGGGATACAGTAACCCGGTAATAAATTATGGCTCACCAGCCCCTTTGTGCAGGGTAATGGTTCCCCTTCAGCCAGTATACCAGGTTTGAGGGTCAGCTGCGTTTTGCCAAAGGTGACAGCGTGTTCCTGACCCAATGAGATATAATCCTGTGTTGTTGTTGGTGTCATAAAAACTTCTCCTTTTAACGTTTGTATTATTTTAGCCATAATAATTATTTAGCAATCCGCTAAAAAACCAGGTGAACATCCATAATAAGATGATGGTGATAAAAAGAATTATATTAGTCATAATAATTAATATAGTTTTATAGTCTTCCTCTGATGGAAATTTCTTTCGTGAAACTCATTGCATATTTAAAAGATATGTCAATACGTTCATTACTATGCCCACGATAGGTTATAACTTGTGTATATTTACCTGGAACATTTTCTTTCTTAAGAGGGCCATAATCCCATAAGCCTTTTAAATTTTCACGCGCTACAGTCTTATTAATGTGAACTTCATTTACAGGATTCCCGTCGATATCCTTAACAATAGTTGTGATGGTGGCACTTTCACCCGGCGATAATACAGACTTATCTATACTCATAACTGTTAAATCTGGGCTTGGCGTGGTACCCTTCACCGGATGTTTATCGTCTGGTCCGCTTGCTTCAATATGTAATTTGAGCGAACGGGCATCATCGCCGATATGGGTCACCAGAACCCGTTCAACCCAATGGCCGTCACGCTCTGTACCACCGAGCGCTTTAAATGCCAGACCCGGCATATCTGATTGATACTTAATATGACGTGGTTTGAGCGACGTCCACTCCTCTTCAGAACGCTCGCGCACGTAGTGCCACTCAATAACCTTCCCCTCTTCTCCGGCAGGAAGCGGCGTACTGATAACAAAGTTGCCGTCCTCAACCTGAACATCGTCATTGATAACATTTATCCATGAACGGAAACTGGTCTCATCCTGTGTCACCCTTACCGGGATACGCTCGGAGGTCACGCGAGTACCCCGGCTGTCAGTCACCGTTAAATAAAGGCTATACTCCTGACCGTCGGTCGCCGTCAGCGGAAGTTGAGGAAGGATAAGGCCGCTGCCCAAACTCCCCTGAAGCTGAAGTCCGGCGAGAAGCTCCGCATCACCCGACCACTCAACTTTCTCAATCGGGTAACGGCTATCTACCGTCGCCATTAATGTCACCAGCGTCCCGGACAGGCCTGACACCGGCATTGCCGTAATGCGGATTTTACTGGCCTGCTCCCGATACGCCATGACGATATCGTAATTACGATCGACAAAGGCATGCCGGTTAGTCGTATTCGACGGCGCCCCAACGTTGCGGTAATCAAGCTGTTCATGTAACGGCGTACCGAAGGAATAGTTGACTCTCAGACCGCCCTCTGCCTGCGATCCGCCGTTACCGGCGTCCCGATATCCTGCTCTGACCTCAAGCAAGGGGACAGGATTCCAGACCAGAGCCGCACCTGCGGCGCGGGGATTCCGGCTTAATGTACCGTTACCCAATAGATCAACTTTATCTCCGTAATACTGTTCATATGTCAGCTCGCCACTGAACCAGGGAAAATCGGGAAGCGTGCCTTTTGTTCGCAGATCAAAGCCATATGCCGGACGCTCATCATGTAATTCATGAACTGCTGACGTTTTCCAGCCGGTGAGAGGGAAATAATAGTTGCCGGAAAAGGCCAGACTGTCTTTATAGACTTCCCCGCCCATGCCGCCACGCAAGTGGGAATAACGGATGTCGGCATCCAGAAACGTATTGACGCCGAGCAGCCATCCATTGACCTCCTGGCGGTAACCCACACCAACGTTAGCATAGATGCGGCCATCGTAACTGCTGCTGTCGTGGTCGCGAAAGCCAAGCTGGCCAAAGAGTAAAGACGATGTTGTTTCCTGGACGGGAATAAACATATCGAACTCTGATGAGCGATATTTCGCGCCATCTTCAAGATTGACGCCACCACGGAAAATAATCTCCGGAAAAGCGTTCTTCATCCCCTCGTTCACCAGATGATTAGCGGCTTGCCCTGGTAATGCCTTTATTTTTCCTTTGGCATAATCCTCCAGCGTCCCCTCCTGCAGATGCGGAGAAATAGACGATGCCGTCCCTGCAATCCATGACTGAATTTCATTATCGCTATCAGCGATGACCGGCAGTGGAATCTGACTGGTAACAATGGCCCAGGTTATATATTTAGTAATGGGTTTTTTAGAAAAAACCACTTTATTGTCTCCTGCTATATCCCCCTGCCTGGCAGAGGGAGTATTTAAATAAGATGTTTATTTGGCGATAACCATCAGCGACGGATAGCGCGTTTATTCTCCGGCGTGGCTTTCGTCGTTTTAGGCGTAACGTGGACACGGAACAGTTTATTCTGCTCAGTTCCCTTAATAATATATTTATGCTTTTCAGCGTTGGTATTATTCAGATCGGTGAACTTATCTGGTGTCCCGGCATCCGCCATCTGCCAGGTAAAGTTATAATTACTGACCTCACACTCAGCCGCCGCTGTGGCGGCACATTCCAGTACCGCTTCAAGGGTGCCGCCTACCACTGGAGTGTTGGCGTCATTGGTACCGTTGAGTTCTGGAGTTGGCTTGTTGTTTTCGTTCACGACTTTGATAGTGACAGAACGTAGCTTATTAGAAATCGTACCGTCTGCGGCGGAGTCGCCGCCCACCCCAGAAGATGCAGAAGTTAATAAGACAGTGGCAGGCAAGAATGCACTATCCGGCGTCCCCGTTGCCGTCTTAATCCGGTAAACGATTTTAATTTTTTTACCGCCTGCATCAGCAGGAATGGTAAAAACCGTCCCGGTTGCCGCCGGGGTTCCAGAAGGATCGGCGGCCTCATTATCCACCAGATACCATTTAATATCGTCGGCATTATTCATTTTATCCAGCGATAAGGGATCCCCATCCTCATCACCAATAAAAACATCCGCTATCTGGAGAGTTGAACCGGTGGTCAGTTCCCCAGACACTTCTATTTTTTTTGTATCCTTGGTTACCACAGGACGGTGACCAACAGAAGCAGGTGTAGCAGAAGAAGCCATATCATTGGCTCTGGTATTCGCCACCGCCTCTACTGAGACCACGGATGCACAAATCGCTAACGTTAATAAAGATCTTTTGAAGTACAAAACAATTCCCTTTTATTAAATCATTAGAAATAATTACGAGATTTATAATCTCACGGGCTAAAAATTCAGGGTTATTCAATCATTTTAACCGCCTGTAAAATTATGCCCTTCGCCATGCTAATTACTTAGCTTTACTGGCAAAAGCCGATCTTCAAGTGTAAAGTTTATTCAGAAACGTCAAGCAATTTAAATCTTCTTGTTTTGCCAGAAAAGCTAACAACCACCCACCAGTTTAATTACACAGTATGTCAAACACCTTAAATGTTTATATTTTCGGCTTCAATAAAGAGGAATGATGATGAAAAAAGCCATAATAATCTCAGTATTAGAGCAAATAGAAAAAAATCTTGAAGAGAGGATTGATATTGAAAAGCTGGTTGTTATAACAGGTTATTCGCGAAGGAGTTTGCAGGATTTTTTTAAAGAAAAGTGTGGCGTCTCTATCGGAAAATATATCAGACAACGCAAGTTGAGCAGAAGCGCCACTCTGCTAAAGCTGACCTCTCAGTCGGTCACAGATATCGCGTTCAGAATGGGGTTTGATTCAGTGCAGTCCTATAGTCGAGAGTTCAAAAAAACATTTGGCGTCAATCCCAATAACTATCGCAAGGCTGATTTCTGGGATCTCAGAAACCTACGGCCTCCCTACTGGCTTGACTGTGATGAGCATTATCAGTTCGAAATTTGTCAGCTTACGTCAAAAGAAATTTTCGGATTTCAAACATCTCATCAGATCGCAACAAATGACCTTCCTAAAAAAGCGTCGCCTATAAAATGGAAAATCATTCATGAGACGCTCAGAACGTGGGGCGAAAATGTTTATTGTCTCTCGTCTTTTAAGCCGGATAATACCAAAGACCAGGTCATCGCTGTAAGCAGTTTTTTTGGTATGGAACATAATTCCGTCGATGGAGGCAAAATACCCATGTCGAGGGTAATAAAATGTGGTAAATATGCAAAATTCCATTTCGTTGGTCATAAGGAACAATATCAACAATTTTCCAATACAATATATATGTGTATATTACCAAAACTGAATCTTATCAGGAGAGAAGGAGAAGATATTGAATACTTCCATTTGGCATCCGTCCAAAAGCAACAGAATAATGAATCCATTGTCGATCTTTATTATTACATCCCTGTACTGTAATGACTTCGTACCATCCACGCATTTCATCTGAAGAGTCTTCTCTTTTCAGTACGGTAATAAAACTCTCAGTATTGATTCTGGTAAAATAAGTGGCTATTAATATAGTTAACGTTTTGAAAGAATTGAAAAAATAAATTGCGTACATGCGACACCGGGGACAGATTTCTGACAGTACTGTACGGTGTAGTGATCAGGTAATATTGGCTACAGTTTACGGTAAAAGCAAAGTCCATACTTTAACTATTAATGGGAGTATGCTGGCCGGGCGGCTTGCGGGGCCTTCATGCTCCCACATCTATAATGTTGGTATGATTACATTCTCTCTATACTTTCCCGTGCTAACCTTTTATCTCGTTGAGATAACGTTTAATTAAAATGCTCTCTTTTTGATGTACATTATAAGAGGAGACATTATTCATATTTTCGAAATCAGGGCAGACGATATGTATACAACCATCAGAAACACAGCGCTAGCAATGGTAGCTTGTTTTTCGTATATCGCACATGCCAGTACCTACCCTCCTCTTATTATCACCAGGGGAGCCGGAGGAGACGCCTCCGGAGCCACAGTCATTCATGATAATTGGCGGCATGGCACTCCTGACCTGGTCAATCTTACCGATATCCCCATAGATAAAATCAGACCAGAAAAATACCGTTGCGTACTGATTATTGGGCAAGGAGCTATAAAAGAGATGCTTCTTGCGAACAATGCCTCAGCAATACTTTCCGGAAAAACGGTTGGTCTGTATAGTCATCTGATCGATCAGAACACGCTCAGATTACTTCGGCAATTGCAGAACAAAGTGAGATTCAATCTCTTTTTTACCCGCTCGCAGATAACTCTACTAAAACTAAGGAATATTTCAAAATATAATTTTTTGAGTTCTAAAGTAAATAATGTCTGGGGACAAGACTCACTAGCAATTGAAACAGTGGCACCTGACAGGGGTAATATACCGGAAAAAGCGCTTCCCCTCAAAACAACAGATTATGTGATCTGGCTGGGTGGAAACTATACTACTTCCTCTGGTACGCAGCGTATCTTCACAAACGATCAGATTGTTGTAGCCCTGAAACCACTACATAATGTTATTTCATCAAATGCATCGATTGCTATTATGCTTTCACCACGTTTTTTTGATAATAGCATGAGTAAAGAAGCAAAAGTTAAACGACTGAAGGCAGTGCTTAACACCTTTTCGCGAAACAGAGTCACATTTTATATGAATAAGGAGATGCTTGCTAATCTGAAAGAATTTGATTTACCTGTTCAACTATCCCCTTCTTACGCAGAGCTGATGCGAATGCCCTGGGCCAGCGCTACCCGGCATTTTGCCTCTGTGGATCAATATAACCTGTTTGCTGATCTCATACCCAAAGTCACGCCGTTTCTTCTTGAACCGAATGATGCCGATCAAGCTCTCTATGCGACGGATTATCTTAATACCCGGCGTGTAAGTCTGACCCAAAATATTCTTAACCATGGTTGTGACTAAATAAAACGCGCAGAATCCGGGATAGTTAGCAATCCAAAACAGACCGTTAGCCATGAGTACTGTTTATCTTCACTATACAGGGAACAACCAAATAACTGACGACATAAATCAAGCCGATACCCGGAATTCGGCTATACAGGCGCTCTATTCAATTCAGGCACAGAAACAGTCCGGTACCCATACTGGACACGGCCTCCCAACTGCTTTAGCGCATTACCAGTCCAGCTTCGATGCGCCTTCTGTCGTCTGCACTATTTCACTGGTTTTAATGACGCGATGATAACCATAAGCATCAGCGTATTTCGTCATTCCGGTTGCGGTGTCAACCTCCGGCTTACCCTGCGTTTCAATAATCTCTCCCGTCCGGGTCGTCATGGTATAGGTCGTTGTACATCCGGCTAGCATCAACACTGATAAGCTAAGTACCGTAATAAGACTACATTTTTGCATTTCTCGTTTCCCTGACACCTCTATTTTTGATGTACTTTACCGAATACCGCAACGGCAAGATGGATGATTAGGGCTATTGCTCTCTGTTTGCCCGTATCTGACTGGCTCAGGTTTTTTGATGCGCTGCGTTAATCCGGCAGTAATCGCTCCAGCACATCCCCAGCCAGAAGCACGCTCTCCTGAAGACGCTCTAGGCTATACCCCGCCCGCGCCTTGGCGGAAAGTCCCGCCATTAGCGTCCCCATAAAGTCCGTCGTCCGGTCAGCCTCTTGCGGATACCGCATGGCGACATAAGTGCGAATCAGGTTTTCAGCAGCGATGTAAAACTCGCAGGCGGCCTCTCGTGCCGGTTTATCGTTACAATGAGCGCCCTCCAGAACCAGACATCCAGTGGCATCAGGATCGGCAGCGTAACGTCTTGCCGCTTCCATCAGCACATCGATAAGGCATTTCGCGGTCGGGCGATCGTGACGCAGAAGCGCCCCGAGCGGAATCGCGTCGGTCATCCTGTAACGCTTTAATACGCGAGTATACAGCCCCAGCTTGCTGCCAAACGCCGCATAGAAACTGGGAGGATTGATCCCGAACGCTTTTGTCAGATCCGCTACGCTCACCGCGTCGTATCCGCGCGAATGAAATAAGTGTTGAGCGGTTTCAATGGCTTGCTCCGGATCGAACTGGCGAGGGCGACCCGGCGTTCGGCTATGTTTTGTAGTCATTACTACATAACTCCTTGACGGCATGATTTCATTACGCATATTGTAGTGGCTACTACAATATCATAAAGGACATCCTGATAACGCTATTTCGCAACAAATCTGTACTGGTTTTAGGGGGAAGTCGTGGTATCGGCGCGGCTATTGTACGACGCTTTAGCGCTGACGGCGCATCGGTCGTTTTCAGCTACGCCGGATCGCGTGAAGCCGCCGAAAAACTGGCAGCGGAAACCGGAAGCATCGCCATCCAGACGGATAGCGCCGATCGTGATGCCGTCATCAGCCTCGTGCGTGAGTACGGACCGCTGGATATTCTGGTCGTCAATGCGGGCGTGGCTCTCTTCGGCGATGCGCTGGAACAAGATAGCGATGCGATAGATCGTTTGTTCCGTATTAATATCCATGCGCCTTACCATGCGTCAGTCGAAGCAGCCCGCAACATGCCGGAAGGTGGACGCATTATTATTATCGGTTCCGTGAATGGCGATCGGATGCCCATACCGGGAATGGCCGCGTACGCCGCCAGTAAATCAGCCCTGCAAGGGCTGGCGCGCGGCCTGGCCCGTGATTTTGGCCCCCGCGGGATTACGATAAATGTGGTGCAGCCAGGTCCCATTGATACCGACATCAATCCGGAAGATGGCCCCATGAAAGAGCTGATGCACAGTTTCATGGCGATCAAACGACACGGAAGACCTGAAGAAGTGGCTGGAATGGTGGCATGGCTTGCCGGTCCGGAAGCTTCTTTCGTCACCGGCGCGATGCACACCATCGATGGTGCCTTCGGAGCCTGACGGCCAGGCGAATATCACACGGTTGCCGTCTACGCTCCGGCAACCGTGTTAGAAGCTGTTCATGCGAGAAAACATCCGCAAGCGCCGGGATCAATCGTGGATTTTAACGCCAAGACAACCGCGAACAAATTCAGGATTAAAATGCTTCACCGCTTCGCCAACGTAGCCTAAATCAAGGGCGTTGATTTGAGCCATTTCATTATCCGTTAGTGAGAAATCCCAGATGGCAAAGTTCTCTTCAATGCGTTCCTGTCGAGTGGATTTAGGAATAACCGTGACGCCACGCTGCACGTTCCAACGCAGGACAACCTGCGCGATGGTTTTTTGATGGGCATCGGCAATCCTTTGAAGCATGACATTTTCATACGGTTTATGTCTCCCGCCGCCTAACGGTGCTCACGCTTCAGGCTGAACGTTATAATGCTTCATGGTTTCCAGCGCGGCGGGTTGTGCAAAGTATGGATGCAATTCGACCTGGTTTACCATTGGCGTAATTCTGACGGTTTCACAGAAGTTGGCTAACACATGCGCATAGAAGTTGGACACGCCAATGGCTTTTAGTTTACCGGCTTCATAAGCGTCTTCCAGCGCGCGCCACGCGCTAAAATAATCGCCCATTGCCTGATGCAATAAATAGAGATCAAAATAATCTAACCCGGATTTTTTCAGCGACGCTTCAATACCTGCTTTGGCCAGATCGTAGTTAGCCATATCTTGCACCCACAGTTTAGAAGTAATAAATAACTCCTCACGGGTACACAGACCTGTCGCGATGGCTTCACGAACAGCGTCACCAACGGCATCTTCATTGCCGTATACCGCAGCGGTATCGATAAGACGATAACCGCTGCGAATAGCGCTTAACACTGACTGCTGGCATTCTTCTTTGTCGGTTACCTTAAAAACGCCAAAACCCACCATAGGCATTTTAAGGTTGTTACTTAATATTGAATATTCCACGCTAAAGCACCCTTTCGTCGTAAAGACGCCATGATAAGAGCAAAATACAGGTACAATGAGTATTGTTAAATCCGATTATATTTATACAAAAAGTTCATTAATAACAGTTGTACAGATTTTTTATTGCATCCAAACGTTCAGTGCTTGCTATATCCTCGCCGTGTAGCACCTGTTTGATAATGCCTTTTACTTATGCGTCAAAAACCAGTACCGTCATTTTGACCGTCTGTGAAAAAGTTTTCTGAACAGGCAATGCGATATCCGGAATAATATTTTTTAGCGAAGAGGCTCCGGCTGGCTCAGCGCCGTTTTGCACCAGTCATAAAAAGCGCATACCGCAGGCGGCAGAAACCTGTTTTGCGGATAGACCAGCGCAAGCGGCAAATCGTAAGAATGGTTGTCCATGCAGGTCACCAGCGCCCCGCTGTGCAGATACGGCGCAACCAGATAGCTGGCGACGCGAATTAACCCCAGCCCCTGTATTCCGGCCTGAATATAAGCGTCCGTATCATCGACAACCAGCGTCTCCTGCACCCGCATCGCGTAATCCTTCCCTTCACGCGTAAAAAACCAGTCGGTGGTACGCCCGGTGCGGTGGTTCAGGTAGCCGACCGCATGGTGCTTTTGCAGATCATCTAAATTTTCAGGGCTACCGTAACGCTCAATGTAAGTGGGCGATGCTGCTATCACCCAGTTAAAACTGGCGAGCGGACGGGCAACCAGCGTGGTGGAATCATCGATCCTGCCGGCCCGAATCACGCAGTCATACCCTTGCAGGATAATATCCTCCACGCTATCGCTGGAACAAAGTATCAGCTCCAGCTCCGGATACTGGCGCAAAAAGGCCGGGAGCATGGGAATAATGCAATGCCGGGCGAGAGATTGCGGCATCCCCACTTTAAAACGCCCTTTGGGTTGTGCCGCCCGGCCGGGAAATGACGACTCCATGGCCGCGATATCTGCCAGTACTCTTTTGCACTCTTCGTAGTAACGCCGCCCCTCTGCGGTCACGCTAAGTTTGCGGGTTGTACGTTGCAAAAGCTGAATCTTAAGCCAGGATTCCAGTTCTTTAACCACCCGCGATACCGTTGAGCGCGGCACGCCCAGCACTTCGGCGGCTCTGATAAAACTATGGGTATCCACCACGCAAACATAGACCTGCATCGCTTCCAGCTTGTCCATTTTCCCCCCGCCAATTATCCCATTTATCAGAACAGTCTAACCCGTCTTCGGCGTCTTATCGAACGCAGAACCCTGATGTAATCTCTATCTACAGGTGAATCAACACAGAGAGGCGCAAATGAAACAATCCAATAATCAGGTGGGTGAAAAAGTATTGGTGCTGGGCGCGGGACAACTGGGGGCGTCAGTGCTGGCGTCGTTGGTGCCGGCGGTCACACAGCGTAATGGTTCCGTTTGCGTTATTGTGTCAGGGCGATCCAGGGATAAACAGAGCAAACGACGTTCCAGCATTCATCAACAACTGGCGGATGCCGGTGCGCGGTTTATCCCGGTCGACATCGCAGGCAGTTCGGTTGCAGCGTTAAAAGATCAATTCCACGGTTTTGATACGATCATCAATTGTATGGGGTTTGTCGCCGGTGCGGGTACCCAGATAAAAATCACCCGCGCGGTACTGGAGGCGGGCGTTAAGCGCTATTTCCCCTGGCAGTTTGGCGTGAATTACGATGTGGTCGGCAAAGGTAGTGGCCAGCCGGTGTGGGACGAACAGTATGACGTCAGGACGCTTTTGCGCGAGCAAAACGTCACGGAGTGGGTGATTGTTTCAACCGGTATATTTACCTCTTTTCTCTTCGAACCGGCCTTTGGTGTGGTCAACTTAGCCCAAAAAACCATCAATGCCCTCGGCGGATGGGAAATGCAGGTCACCGTCACGTCGCCTACGGATATTGGTCGCCTGACCACTGAAATTTATCTGCATCAGCCGCGTATCACTAACGAAGTCGTCTTTGTCGCGGGGGAAACGACCTCTTATGCAAAACTGGCGGAAACGGTCGAACGCGTGACGCAGCAAACTTTTACCCGAGGCGTATTGACGCTACCTGACTTACAGGAGCAACTCCGTTTACATCCGCATGACCCAATGCTGCGCTATCGCGTCGCCTTCGCGCGTGGTGACGGTATGTGGTGGCCGATGAGTGACACCTGGAATGCACAACATCATCTGCCGACACAGGATATTGCCGCCTGGCTGAAAACACAGCAATGAGAACGGCGGCATCAGGCGCTCGCTTAATCCCCATGCCTTCTGCCAGCACCAGGCGGCGGGCGTGGTTACCTTACGTTAACAAGAAACCAGTACGCATCAGTGCTTCACGATATACATTGTACGACTATAGGCCACATCTTCCGGGTTAGTAATGGGGTATCCCTTTACCCACGGTTTAATTAACCGGCCATTGGTATACTGATAAATAGGCGCTATAGGCGCTTGTTCCGTTAAAATTTTCTCCGCTGCATTGTAATCCGCGTTACGCGCTTCGGCGGTATTTTCCATCGTCGCTTGCGTCAGGATTTTGTCATAAGTCGGATTAGTAAAGCGTGAAATATTCCCCGTATGCGTGGACGTTAATAAGGATAAGAAAGTCGACGGTTCGTTGTAATCACCCACCCAGGAGGCGCGAATAACATCAAAATTACCGGTATTCCGGCTGTCGATATACGTTTTCCACTCCTGGTTTTGCAATTTCACATCCACCCCCAGATTTTTCTTCCACATTGACGCCACCGCAATCGCGATTTTCTGATGGTTTTCTGAGGTATTGTAAAGCAGAGTTAATTTAAGCGGCTTCTGCGATCCGTAGCCTGCTGCACGCAGAAATGTTTTCGCCTGGGCGTTAAGTTCTTCCTGGCTCATTTGTTCAAACGGTGAAGGATCGGGCTTAAATCCTGCCGTGACATCCGGTGTAAAATGCCAGGCCGGTTTTTCACCGGTACCTAAGACTTTTTCCGCCATCAAACGGCGATCAATGGTCATACTTAGCGCCAGACGAACGCGGGAATCCGCCGTCGGCCCTTTCTGCGTATTAAACGCATAATAATAAGTCCCTAATTGCGGCGGCGTATAAACTTGCCCTGGAATATCCTTCAATAATTTCTGGTACATATTTTTAGGGAAAGATTCGGTGATATCAATATCACCGGCAAGATAACGTTTCGTCGCAGCCGACTCCTGGTTAATGGGTAAAAATGTCACTTTTTGCAGTACCGTTTTCGCGTTATCCCAGTAATGCGTATTAGGCACGACCACCAGTTTTTCATTTACCACGCGCTCTTTAAGCACATACGCGCCATTGCCAATCAGTTTTCCCGGCTTCATCCAGTCTTTGCCGCTTTCGACATTCGCTTTTTGGACCGGATAAAAGGCAAAACTGGCGGTCAGACTGGCAAACCAGGGCAACGGCTTGTCAAGCTGAACACGCAAAGTGTGCGCGTCCACGGCACTGACGCCAAGCTGATCCGGCGTGACTTTACCGTCGATAATGGCTTGCGCATTAGTGATGCCAGCCAGCGCGGCAAACCAGGCGAAGGGGGAAAGCGTTTTGGGATCAACGAGACGTTGCCAGCTATAGACAAAATCCTGGGCGGTCACCGGCGTTCCATCGGCCCATTGCGCATTATCCCGCAACGTAAACGTCCAGATACGATTATCATTGCTCTTCCACTGGCTGGCGACGCCAGGGATAATTTCACCCTTTTCGTTCTGGTTAACCAGCCCTTCAAACAGATCGCGGATCACCTGAATTTCAGGCAGCCCAACGGCTTTCGCTGGATCTAACGAAGCGGGCTCATCTTTGATATGACGCACCAGTTCTTGTTTTTCTGCCAGTACCGTTCCGCCGGGAACATCCGCAGCATATGCCAGGGAAAAGCTGCTAACCAACAGCGCACAACAGGTTACTGAAACAGAATGTCTCATAGAAGTTCCTCAAAGATGAGTTAAATGACAACGTAATTATTTGTTTCAGCAAAAAGAAATGCAATTATCTTCCGCCAGAAAGTTGATATCGCGCCATACAAGAGGGTAAATAGAAACCATTTGATAATCGGCGGGTTTTACACAACACTACGATGATTACCCTACTGGTCTCAGCTTCGGGAAACGCGTATGACTGTCACCCGCCCCCGTGCCGAGCGCGGCGCATTTCCGCCAGGCACTGAACATTATGGACGTTCGCTACTAGGCGCGCCGCTAATCTGGTTTCCGGCACCTGCAGCCAATCGCGAAAGCGGTCTGATACTGGCTGGCACCCACGGGGATGAAACCTCATCCGTGGTGACGCTCTCCTGTGCGTTACGCACCTTAAATCCAACCCTTCGCCATCATCATGTCGTACTTGCCGTTAATCCTGATGGCTGTCAACTGGGGTTAAGGGCAAATGCGAATGGCGTTGATCTAAACCGTAACTTTCCCGCCGCCAACTGGAAAGCGGGTGAGACAGTTTATCGCTGGAATAGCCGCGCGCAAGAGCGTGATGTCGTGCTGCTAACCGGCGACCATCCCGGCTCAGAACCGGAAACCCAGGCGCTTTGCCAGTTAATTCATCGACTCCAACCCGCCTGGGTCGTCTCTTTTCACGATCCCCTGGCCTGCATTGAAGATCCACGTCGCAGCGAGCTAGGCGAGTGGCTGGCCGATGCTTTTGCGTTGCCGCTGGTGACCAGCGTAGGTTACGAAACGCCCGGTTCGTTTGGCAGCTGGTGCGCCGACCTCAACCTGCACTGCATTACCGCCGAGTTTCCCCCTGTTTCCGCCGATGAAGCCAGCGAAAAATACTTGCTGGCTATGTCGAATCTGCTCCGCTGGCATCCCAAAGATGGAGTTGACCCGTCGTAAAGCGTAGCGCGGGCTCAACATCAACCGCCAGCCATGTTGGGCCATCAAGATCGGCGAAGCTCACCTGCGGCATAAGCGGCAGCGCGGCGCTAATCGCTCTTGATGTACAGAGCATACAGCCCAGCATCAGGCCGAATCCTTGCTCCCGCGCCTCCGTTGCCAGCGCCAGCGCCTCGGTCAGACCGCCGGTTTTATCCAGCTTAATGTTGATCATATCGTAGCGCCCCGTCAGGGCTTTCAGACTACTGCGAGTATGGCAGCTCTCATCTGCACAGATGGGCAACGGATGAACAAAATTTTCCAGGGCGGCGTCATCCTGCGCGGGCAGCGGTTGCTCCAGCATCGCGACATTCAGATCCGCCAGTAACTGGCAACGCGCCGCCAGCCCCTCCGGACGCCACGATTCATTGGCGTCCACAATGAGCGTCGCCTCCGGCACCGCCGAGCGGATCGCCACCATACGTTCGCTAATCAGACGAGCATCGAGTTTGATTTTCAGCAACGTCGCCCCTTTTTCCCATAGTGCCGCCGCACTGGCAGCCATCTGTTCCGGCGTGCCTATCACTACCGTTTGCGCGGTAGTAAAAACCGGGGCCAGCGTCACGCCGAGCAGCCCGGCAAGGCTTTGCTGCCGCTGGCGGGCCTGCAAATCCCATAAGGCACTATCCACCGCGTTGCGCGCCGCGCCTGCCGGCAACAGTTTCTGCAATGCTTCGCGAGTCAGCCCGTTTTCCAACTGAGGCACAATACTCATGATTTGCGCCATGACCGAGGCATCACTTTCACCATAACGTGGATATGGCGTACATTCCCCGATGCCTTTTACGCCCTCTTCTTCCAGTTCGACAACGACAACATGCGCTTCGCTTCGGCTACCACGCGCAATAACGAAAGGCGTATGCAACGGCCAGGTTTCCTCATATACCTTAACAGATCTCATCTCTTCCCCTCTGATAGCGCCGGACGCGGCTTGCTACAAATAGTATTTGCCGTGTTAATGAATAATGACTTAAACTGGATTTCGACGTTAACTATAAGTAAATAGGAACATAATTATGTCACAGACTGTACATTTCCAGGGTAACCCGGTCACCGTTGCCAACGTTATTCCGCAGGCTGGTAGCAAAGCACAGGCTTTTACTCTTGTCGCAAAAGATTTGTCTGACGTTTCCCTCAGCCAATATGCAGGCAAACGCAAAGTGCTGAATATTTTCCCAAGCATTGATACTGGCGTATGCGCCGCATCAGTTCGTAAGTTTAATCAACTGGCCACAGAAGTGGAGAATACCGTCGTATTGTGCGTTTCTGCTGACCTGCCTTTTGCACAGTCGCGTTTTTGCGGCGCGGAAGGCCTGAGCAACGTTATTACGCTTTCCACTCTGCGTAATAACGAGTTTCTGAAAAACTACGGCGTCGAAATCGTTGACGGCCCGCTGAAAGGTTTGGCGGCGCGCGCAGTCATCGTGCTTGACGAAAACGACAACGTTATTTTCAGCCAGTTGGTGGATGAAATCACCCACGAGCCGGATTACGACGCCGCGCTTAATGTCCTGAAGGCATAAGCCAGCGCCTGCTGGCGCTACGTTTGTCAGTGCTACAGGCGGTGCTCTTTTGTCACAAGAAGGCCTCTATCCGGAGGCCTTCTTTTTTTCTACTCTTCACCCTTCTTCTGGCTCAGACCATATTCACGCAGCTTATTGGCAATCGCTGTGTGCGATACCCCCAACCGTTTCGCCAGTTTACGCGTACTCGGATAGCTACGATAAAGCTGGGTCAGGACAGAACGTTCAAAACGACTGGTAATGTCATCCAGCGAGCCTTCCATCGCATCCTCGCCGACTGCCACCGTCGCGGCATCGTAGTCAGGCAGCAGGATATCCTGCGGACGCAGCTCATACCCTTCCAGCTGCGTCAGCGCCCGGTAAATTGCATTTTTAAGCTGGCGAACGTTACCCGGCCAGCCGTAACGAGTGAGGACCGTACTCAGATCGGCAGACAGTTTCGGTCGCGGAACGCCCTGTTCGTCGGCAAAACGCGCCACGAACAGTTCGGTCAACGGCATAATATCCTGCGGACAATCGCGCAACGGCGGCAAATTAAGCGTCAGAACGTTAAGTCGATAATAGAGATCTTCGCGGAACAGTCCTTTTTGCACCAGCTCCACCAGATTTTTCTGCGTGGCGCAGATAACGCGGACATCAACATGAATTTCGTGATCTTCGCCGACGCGACGGAACGTACCATCGTTGAGAAAACGCAGCAGCTTCACCTGCATACGCGGCGACATTTCGCCAATTTCATCCAGCAGCACCGAACCGCCATTCGCCTGTTCAAAAAAGCCTTTTTTACCTTCCGGCGCATGGCCAAATAGTTCGCTTTCTACCGCATCTTCCGGGATTGAAGCGCAGTTGAGCGCCAGATACGGTTTCGCTGAACGAGGGCTTGCCTGGTGACAGGCATAGGCGAAAAGATCTTTGCCGGTTCCCGTATCGCCGGTAATCAGCAGCGGCGCGCTGAGCATCGCCAGTTTGCGCGCCTGCTCAACGACGTGCTTCATCTTTGCGCTCACGGCAATAATCTGACTAAACGCGCTCAGATCCTGCGTGGACAAATTCTGTAGCTGCTGCCCCATACGAATCGTGGAACGCAACATCACGACCGCCCCGGTCAACACGTATTCGTCATTTTCGTTTTGTAAATGTACCGGCGTAATCTCCATCAGGAAGTTTTGCCCGTTGATCACGACATGTTCGTTATGGGAGCTTTGCGGGTTACCGTCCAGCCAGCGCTGAAAATTGAAGCCGTTGATTAATTGTGCGGCGGTATGGTGCCGCATTCGCTCCTGGCTCTGGGCAAAAAGTTGACAACTCGCCGGGTTCGCCATCTCCACTTTACTCTTCATATCCAATGAGAGCACCGGCTCCGGCAACGCCTCAAGCAGCGCGCTCAGGGCCAGATGTTCACGTTCGGACGGCATCCAGGGAACGGTACGGACATCCGTTACGCCGGAAATGCGGCGGATTTCGGCCATCAGGCTGCTAAAGTCGGTGAATTCCAGCTCAGCAAAATTAAGATAAATTCGCCCAATGGGATCAATCTCGATTCCGCGTAAATCAATGCTACGTAACACCAGTAAATCAAGTAATTCGCGGGTCAGACCAAGTCGGTCTTCACAAAAGACTTCCAGACGCATGGGAACCTTCACCTGAATAATGAACCATTAAATAGATGATAAGCCACTATTCGGCTGGCTGGAAGGATTCTGTCAACAAATATTGACAGCATGGCGGAAAAACGGGCGCTGCGGCGTAAAGCCAGGCAATCAGCGCCCTGTGGAAGGTCATTTCTCAGGCGACGACTTACTCTTTTGCAGCGTCTCTTTTAGCTGACCGATAAGCTGACGACGAAAATCACCGAGACGTGGTTTATCGTTGTCGATCCACGGCAATGGTCGACATAGCTCCATCGCTTTTATTCCCAGTCGAGCGGTAAGGAGGCCTGCGCCAATCCCCTGCGCCGCGCGCGTGGACAAGCGTGCGGCCAGATCCTGAGACATCCAGTCCATACCGACTTCACGCACCAGCTCACTGGCCCCCGCGAACGCGATATTCAGCAACACCAGACGGAACAGACGAAGGCGGCTGTAATAACCAAGTTCAATGCCATACAGCGTTGCGATACGGTTAATCAGGCGTAAATTACGCCAGGCAATAAACGCCATATCCACCAACGCTAACGGACTGACGGCGATCATCAGAGTCGATTCCGCAGCAAAACGGCTAATCTCACGTCGCGCCTGCGCGTCAAGTACCGGCTGTACCAGATGCGCATACAAGCCGACGATTTCCCTGTCGTTTTGCGTTTCGTGAATAGCGGCATACCAACGTTGTAATGCCGGATGTGATTGATCAATCCCCGCCTGCTGCGCCAGTTTTTCGCAAAATGCGCGACCTTTCCCGACGCTATGGCTATGTAACAGTTCACGCGCTTCATCGCGTTCATGCGCCCGCTGGCGCAAGCGCCATAATCGCCGCCACTCCGTGACCACCGATCCCACGCCAGCGCCAACGATCAGCGCGCCTGCGGCACAGCCGCCTAAAGCGACCCAGTCCTGAGTTTGCCAGGCATTCATTGTCCACTGTACGCCTTGCCCGACCACGCTCACGCCAAACAGCGCCAGCCCTCCCATCACCATTTTACGCCACAGGCTGCGTTTGGGGCGCAGCGCGGCATCGACCGCCGCTTCTGCCGCGCCTTCGTCTTCCGGGGGCTCATCGATAGCCGCAGGCGCAAATGTACGCGACTCCGCTTCGCTGAAAGTTTGCTGCGCTTTGAAGGCCGACGTAGACTCCTCCTTTAGCGGTTCTGCAAAATCAATACGCGGTTTTAACGGTTCGCTCATCGCAGCTTATCTCCTATTAAAAACTCCAGCGCAGCGTCCAGACGAATATGCGGTAACGGTTTATCAACATCCATCACCTGCGGACGAAAAGCTTCGAACTGAAAACCCTGACTATCCCAAAACGCTTGCCCCGGCAAACGCGAAGGCACTTCGCCGGGGTACACGGTTAACGGCGCGCCGTCACTCAAACGGTTTCCACGTAAAGCCGGGATTTTTTCGCCGTTGACCTCAATCACGCCGCTGGTGGTCGCCTGTACCGACGCCAGCCCCAGGCAATCCATACTAATGCCTTCAAACGCGGCATTTTGCCAGGCATCCTGAATAAGCTGCTGGAGCAAGGACACCATATTGGCATGTTGGTCGAGGGTGACATGGTCGGCTTTCGTCGCGGCGAACAGCAATTTATCAATCACCGGCGAAAACAAACGACGAAACAGAGTCCGCTGGCCATAGTGAAAACTTTGCATCAGCTGCGTTAAGGCGAGACGCATATCATTAAACGCCTGCGGCCCGCTATTAAGCGGTTGCAGACAGTCGACCAGCACAATCTGGCGATCAAAGCGTAGAAAATGATTTTTGTAGAACCCTTTGACCACTTTTTCGCAATAGTAGTTAAAGCGTTCGCGCAGCATTCCAGCGTTGGTCTGCTTATCCGCCTGCGCCAGTTTTGACTCGCCGAAGGCGTCCACATCCGGCCACGGGAAAAACTGCAACGCTGGCGCACCCGCCATATCGCCCGGCAAAACAAACCGTCCAGGCTGAATAAAGTGCAATCCCTGCGATTTACACTGATGCAAATAATCCGTCCAGGCGGCGGCAATCTCCGCCAGCCGATTTTCATCGGCGGGCGCCAGCGGATCGAGCCCGTCGCAAAGTTGCCGCCATTTTGCGGCCCACTCAGCGCGTTGCCCTTGTAACAAGCCGTTCATCTGACGGGACCAGCTTAAATAATCCTGAGCCAGCATGGGCAGATCGAGTAACCATTCCCCTGGATAGTCCACAATCTCCAGATACAATGTCGAGGTATCTTTAAAATGGCGCAGCAGCGAGTCGTTGGAGCGATAGCGCAACGCCAGCCGAATCTCACTGACGCCGCGCGTCGGTGTGGGCCATGCGGGAGGATTGCCATAAAGCTGAAGTATCCCCTCATCGTAGGTAAAACGGGGAATACCAAAATCACGTTGAGGCACGCGCTTTACGCCAAGCAGGCGTTCTTCGCGTACCGCGCTGAGCAACGGTAAGCGCGCGCCCGCGTGGACATTAAGCAACTGGTTAACCATCGCCGTGATAAACGCTGTTTTACCGCTGCGGCTCAACCCGGTTACGGCAAGACGCAAATGCCTGTCTACCCCACGATTGACCAGCGCGTTGAGTTCAGTTTTAAGTCGCTTCATTGACATCCTGTTGAGCCTGAAGAGAAGAAAAAATAATAACGAGCCTGCGTTATAGATATGTGCAAAAACGTTATTATCAACTACCCGGAGAGATCAACAACGGCGCATTAAGCGCCGCGGTTAGTATGAGTATTGAGCAATAGATTATCTATTTTTTTACTTTCGGCATATCAAGACGACTGATGCCGCCCATATTCATCGCGTGCGTATACCCCATATCAAGCAACATTTGTTTTGCCATGCCCGACTGTCGTCCGGAGTTGCAATATAACTTTACCGTATCGTTCCTGTCTGGAACTACCGTTTCGATATGAGATTTAATCTCCTTCAATGGGATATTAATCGCGCCCTGAATATGCTCACGCTGATATTGTTCCGGAATGCGGACATCTATCCAGTATTCTGCGGCATAAAGCGGCATGGCTACGAATAACGCTAACGCAAATATTCCTTTTTTCAACATACTTCCGTCCTGACACGTAATGTATTTCGCACACACTATACGCCAGAGCTTAACGAAATATTATGACCAGACTCGCTATTTGTAACGCTGCGAAATTTTATTCGCCGCCTTACGAAGTACTGGCTCCAGCGCAAACGCCAGCAACATTTTTAGCGGACGACGGGCGACGGATTTTACCGCCCATCCCGCCACGCCGGCAGGCCCGTAGCGTAACGCGGTCAACAGAACCAGCTTACCTGCTATTTTGAAGCCGGGCTTCACCTTCTGCCCGACGCGTTGCCAGCGAGTATTCATCTTCACCTTCCCGATATATCAGTTACAGTTGACGGAAACGACTACGCAGTGTGAACGTATCTGACGTGACGTAGCGTTCCATTTCTCGCAAACGCTTTTCGCCTGCGGCAAGCTCTCTGTCTACGGTATCCAGCAGTTCGCCGCTGGTCGGCTGCGGTTTGCCTGCGGCCAGATTATCCGGCATAGGGTCCAGTACAAAAGACAGAACGATATAGGCCACTACGGTAAAAAACGCCAGCCCAAAGAAAATCGACAGCACGACCAGAATACGCACCAGTTTTACCGGTACATCAAGGTAGTCGGCGATCCCGGCGCAAACGCCACGCACCATGCCCTTTTGCGGCATACGCCATAGTTTTTTATTCAGATTGATTCCACCCATTAGCGCTCTCTCCAGTTCGGATGCTCTGCATCAAGAATGTCTTCCAGCGCCTGAATGCGCTCGCGCATACGTTGCGCGTCGTCTGTGAGTTGCAGTAAGCGTTGCTGCTCGCTTTGCGACAGTTCTCCCCGACCGGCGCGGTTGCTGTAATGCAGCCACAGCCAAATCGGTAACACAAACAACACAAAAATGGTTAACGGGATGGCCAGAAATAGCGCGCTCATGCGTTCTCCTTACACCTAAAGCTGATGAGCGACGGCGCGTACCGGCGCCGCCATTGTCATTATTGATTATCTTGCTTCATTTTGGCTTTCAACTGCGCCAGCTGCTCGCTGATTTCATCATCGGCTTTCAGGTTGGCAAACTGTTGGTCCAGCGATTGCTGCTTACCAAAACGATGGCTTTCCGCTTCCATTTGATCGATACGACGTTCAAAGGATTCAAACCGCGCCATGGCTTCATCCAGTTTGCCGCTGTCAAGCTGACGACGGACATCGCGGGAAGAACTTGCCGCCTGATGACGCAGCATCAGCGCCTGCTGGCGAGCGCGTGTTTCGCTGAGTTTGTTTTCCAGCTCGCCAATCTCTTTCTTCATGCGCGCCAGCGTGTCATCCACCAGCGTGACTTCCTGTTCAAGCGTAGCAATTAAATCGGTCAGCTTTTGTTTTTCAATCAATGCGGCGCGCGCCAGATCGTCTTTATCTTTGCGCAGAGCCAGTTCCGCTTTTTCCTGCCACTCGGTCTGCTGAGTCGTGGCCTGTTCAATACGACGGGATAACTGTTTCTTTTCCGCTAAAGCACGCGCGGAGTTCGAGCGAACCTCCACCAGCGTATCTTCCATCTCCTGAATCATCAGGCGCACCAGCTTCTGCGGATCTTCCGCTTTTTCCAACAACGCATTGATATTGGCGTTCACGATGTCGGCAAAACGAGAAAAAATACCCATAATTCAATCCTCACATAATGTTCTGATAACGGGCGATGCCCTGCTACATGATTAATACAATTTGCGTGCCAACTTTTCATATCACTGATAATAAAGAAATTATTTCGTTTTACCTCGCCAGCAAAAAAGGATAAAGTGGTGAAAAACACTAACAAGTGGCGATTTTCATCATGGCTGAATTTAAAGATAACCTGCTCGGCGAGGCAAACCGTTTTCTTGAAGTACTGGAACAAGTCTCCCGGCTCGCGCCGCTGGATAAGCCAGTGCTGATTATTGGCGAACGCGGTACGGGTAAAGAACTTATCGCCAATCGCCTGCACTATCTCTCTTCACGCTGGCAGGGGCCGCTTATCTCGCTTAACTGCGCGGCGCTTAACGAAAACCTGCTGGACTCCGAACTGTTTGGTCATGAAGCGGGTGCTTTTACCGGGGCGCAAAAACGCCATCCCGGTCGCTTTGAACGCGCCGATGGCGGCACGCTGTTTTTGGATGAACTGGCGACAGCGCCGATGCTGGTACAGGAAAAGCTGCTGCGGGTGATTGAATATGGCGAGCTAGAGCGCGTCGGCGGCAGCCAGCCGTTACAGGTTAATGTGCGATTAGTATGCGCCACTAATGCCGATTTACCCGCCATGGTGAAGGAAGGGACATTTCGTGCCGATCTGCTCGACAGGCTGGCTTTTGATGTTGTACAACTGCCGCCGCTGCGCGAACGCCAGAGCGATATCATGCTGATGGCCGAGCATTTTGCTATTCAGATGTGTCGTGAGCTACGTCTGCCCTTATTTCCCGGTTTTACCGATCGGGCAAAAGAAACGTTGTTGCATTACGCCTGGCCGGGTAATGTCCGCGAGCTGAAAAACGTAGTCGAACGTTCAGTGTATCGCCACGGCAGCAGTGAACATCCTTTGGATGAAATTGTTATCGATCCTTTTCAACGCCATCCCGCCGAACCGCCCACGCCCGCCCTGCCAGCGGCATCCGCCACGCCTGACCTGCCGCTCAACTTGCGGGAGTTTCAACTGCAACAGGAAAAAGCGCTGCTGCAACGTAGCTTACAGCAGGCGAAATTTAACCAGAAACGAGCCGCCGATTTGCTGGCGCTCACCTACCACCAGTTTCGCGCCTTGCTTAAAAAGCATCAGCTTTAGCTATTTCTCCGGCTAATTGACGACATTTACGCCAGTTATCCACCGACATTTTTACGTGGCGGGCCGAAGTGCGATACACTTTGCAAATTGAACTTCAAAAACTTAACTATTATGCGCCTGGTTTTATCGTCTCTGATCGTGATAGCGGGTCTACTGAGTAGTCAGGCTACGGCTGCGGCTGCGCCCGAACAAACTGCGAGTGCAGATATTCGCGATAGCGGCTTTGTGTATTGTGTCAGCGGGCAGGTCAACACCTTTAATCCGCAAAAAGCGAGCAGCGGCCTCATCGTCGATACCCTGGCCGCCCAGTTATATGACCGCCTGTTGGATGTCGATCCCTATACTTATCGTTTAGTCCCAGAGCTGGCAGAAAGCTGGGAAGTGCTGGATAACGGGGCAACGTACCGTTTTCACCTGCGCCGCGACGTTTCCTTTCAAAAAACAGCCTGGTTTACGCCGACCCGAAAACTCAATGCTGATGATGTCGTCTTTACCTTTCAGCGGATTTTCGATCGTCGACATCCGTGGCATAACATCAACGGCAGTAGCTTCCCCTACTTTGATAGCCTACAGTTCGCCGACAATGTAAAAAGCGTGCGTAAGCTGGACAATAACACCGTTGAGTTTCGCCTGACGCAGCCAGACGCCTCCTTTTTATGGCATCTGGCTACACACTACGCTTCCGTCATGTCCGCTGAGTACGCCGCGCAGCTTAGCCGAAAAGATCGTCAGGAACTGCTAGACCGCCAACCGGTCGGCACCGGGCCTTTCCAGCTTTCGGAGTACCGTGCCGGGCAGTTTATTCGTCTCCAGCGCCACGATGGGTTTTGGCGCGGCAAACCGCTGATGCCGCAAGTGGTGGTGGATTTAGGCTCCGGCGGTACCGGGCGTTTATCGAAATTACTGACCGGTGAATGCGATGTTCTGGCCTGGCCCGCCGCCAGCCAGCTAACTATTTTACGCGACGATCCGCGTTTACGTCTGACGTTGCGCCCGGGGATGAATATCGCCTATCTGGCCTTTAACACCGATAAGCCGCCGTTGAATAATCCCGCAGTGCGCCATGCGCTGGCCTTATCGATCAACAACCAGCGTCTGATGCAGTCGATTTATTACGGCACGGCGGAAACCGCAGCCTCCATTTTACCGAGAGCCTCATGGGCTTACGATAACGATGCCAAAATTACGGAGTACAATCCGGAAAAATCGCGCGAACAGCTAAAAGCGCTGGGCATTGAGAATCTTACGCTGCATCTCTGGGTGCCGACCAGTTCTCAGGCCTGGAACCCAAGTCCGCTAAAAACGGCGGAGCTTATTCAGGCGGATATGGCGCAGGTTGGCGTAAAAGTGGTCATTGTGCCGGTTGAAGGTCGTTTTCAGGAGGCGCGCCTGATGGATATGAATCACGATCTGACCTTATCCGGCTGGGCCACGGACAGCAACGATCCGGATAGCTTTTTCAGACCACTGTTAAGCTGTGCGGCCATCAATTCGCAAACCAATTTCGCCCACTGGTGTAACCCTGAATTTGACAGCGTGCTGCGTAAGGCACTGTCGTCGCAGCAGTTGGCTTCGCGCATAGAAGCGTATGAGGAAGCGCAGAATATCCTGGAGAAAGAGCTGCCGATACTGCCGCTGGCATCATCACTACGCCTGCAGGCTTACCGCTACGATATTAAAGGGCTGGTGTTAAGCCCGTTCGGCAATGCGTCTTTTGCCGGCGTCTCCCGCGAAAAACACGAAGAGGTGAAAAAACCATGATTATCTTCACCCTGCGTCGGTTATTGCTGTTGCTGGTGACGCTCTTCTTCCTGACCTTTATCGGCTTTAGCCTGAGCTATTTTACGCCGCACGCGCCGCTACAAGGCGCATCATTATGGAATGCCTGGGTTTTCTGGTTCAACGGTCTGCTGCACTGGGACTTTGGCGTGTCCAGCATTAACGGCCAGCTGATCTCCGAACAGCTTAAAGAGGTGTTTCCCGCCACGATGGAGCTGTGCATTCTCGCCTTTGGTTTTGCGCTGATGGTCGGCATCCCGGTCGGGATGCTGGCTGGCGTGACGCGTAGCAAATGGCCGGATCGTTTTATCAGCGCGCTGGCGCTATTAGGTTTCTCAATTCCGGTTTTCTGGCTGGCGCTTCTGCTCACACTGTTCTTTTCGCTCACGCTAGGGTGGCTGCCGGTATCCGGGCGATTTGACCTGCTTTATGAAGTTAAACCGGTTACCGGTTTCGCCATCATTGACGCCTGGATTTCAGATTCGCCGTGGCGTGATGAAATGGTGATGAGCGCCATACGGCATATGGTTTTACCGGTGCTCACGCTTTCCGTCGCGCCGACCACAGAAGTGATCCGCCTGATGCGAATCAGCACTATTGAGGTCTACGATCAGAACTACGTTAAAGCGGCGGCCACGCGCGGCTTGTCGCGCTTTACGATTTTACGCCGTCACGTGTTGCATAATGCGCTGCCGCCGGTCATTCCCCGTCTTGGTCTGCAGTTTTCAACCATGTTAACGCTGGCGATGATTACCGAAATGGTTTTCAGCTGGCCAGGGCTGGGACGATGGTTAATTCACGCCATTCGTCAGCAGGACTATGCCGCTATTTCCGCTGGCGTGATGGTCATTGGGTCGCTGGTTATTGTGGTCAATGTGATTTCCGATATTTTGGGTGCTATGGCTAACCCTCTGAAACATAAGGAATGGTATGCCTTACGATAGCGTATACAGCGAAAAGCGCCCGCCAGGCACCCTGCGCACTGCCTGGCGTAAATTTTATAGCGACGCGCCTGCGATGGTGGGCCTGTATGGATGCGCCGGTCTGGCGTTGTTGTGTATTTTTGGCGGCTGGATCGCGCCCTATGGTATCGATCAGCAATTTTTGGGCTATCAGCTACTGCCGCCCTCCTGGTCACGCTATGGCGAAGTCTCCTTTTTTCTGGGGACTGACGATCTGGGGCGCGATGTGCTGAGCCGCCTGTTAAGCGGCGCGGCGCCCACGGTCGGCAGCGCGTTTATCGTAACGCTGGCGGCTACGCTATGTGGATTAGTCCTCGGCGTAGTGGCAGGCGCGACGCACGGTTTACGCTCTGCCGTGCTGAACCATATTCTGGACACGCTGCTTTCCATCCCTTCGCTCTTGCTGGCGATTATCGTCGTGGCATTTGCCGGCCCACATCTGTCACACGCGATGTTTGCCGTCTGGCTGGCTCTGTTGCCGCGAATGGTACGTTCCGTCTATAGCATGGTGCATGATGAACTGGAAAAAGAGTACGTCATTGCCGCCCGTCTGGATGGCGCGACAACGCTGAATATTCTGTGGTTCGCCATTTTACCGAATATTACCGCCGGTCTGGTCACCGAAATTACCCGGGCGCTGTCGATGGCGATTCTGGACATCGCCGCGCTGGGATTTTTAGATCTCGGAGCTCAGCTTCCCTCTCCTGAATGGGGCGCCATGTTGGGGGATGCGCTGGAGCTAATCTATGTCGCGCCGTGGACCGTTATGCTACCCGGCGCGGCGATAACGCTCAGTGTTTTACTGGTAAACCTGCTCGGAGATGGGATTCGTCGTGCGATTATTGCGGGGGTGGAATAATGCCGTTACTGGATATCCGCAATCTCACCATTGAATTTAAAACCAGCGAAGGTTGGGTAAAAGCGGTCGATCGCGTCAGTATGACATTAAGCGAAGGCGAAATTCGCGGCCTGGTAGGTGAATCGGGTTCCGGAAAGAGCTTGATTGCTAAAGCTATTTGCGGCGTCGCGAAAGACAACTGGCGAGTCACTGCCGACCGTATGCGTTTTGATGATATCGATCTGCTGCGCCTCTCCTCACGTGAACGGCGTAAGCTGGTCGGACATAATGTGTCGATGATCTTCCAGGAGCCGCAGTCGTGCCTTGATCCTTCCGAACGCGTCGGCCGCCAGTTAATGCAAAATATTCCCGCCTGGACCTATAAAGGCCGCTGGTGGCAGCGTTTAGGCTGGCGTAAACGGCGTGCAATTGAATTACTGCACCGGGTGGGAATTAAAGATCATAAAGACGCGATGCGCAGTTTTCCCTATGAACTGACCGATGGCGAGTGTCAGAAAGTTATGATCGCTATCGCGCTGGCGAATCAACCGCGACTCCTGATCGCTGATGAACCCACCAACTCAATGGAACCGACGACGCAGGCGCAAATTTTTCGCCTGTTGACGCGACTGAATCAAAACAGTAATACCACCATTCTGTTGATTAGCCACGACCTGCAAATGCTGAGTCAGTGGGCTGACAAAATCAACGTTTTATACTGCGGCCAGACGGTAGAAACCGCGCCAAGTAAAGATCTGGTGACGACGCCACATCATCCTTATACGCAGGCGCTTATCCGTGCGATTCCGGATTTTGGCAGCGCGATGCCGCATAAAAGCCGTCTCAATACGCTGCCGGGCGCGATCCCGCTACTGGAGCAGTTACCGATAGGTTGTCGTCTGGGGCCGCGCTGCCCTTACGCGCAACGAGAATGCATTATCACGCCACGCTTAACCGGCGCGAAAAATCATCTCTATGCCTGTCATTTTCCGCTGAATATGGAGAGAGAGTGATATGGTGGAAACTCTGCTTGAAGTGCGCAACCTGAGTAAAACCTTTCGCTACCGGACAGGATGGTTTCGTCGCCAGACCGTCGACGCCGTGAAACCATTAAGCTTTACGCTTCGTGAGCGTCAGACCCTGGCCATTATCGGCGAAAACGGTTCCGGCAAATCCACGCTGGCGAAGATGCTGGCCGGCATGATTGAACCCACCAGCGGCGAGCTTCTTATTGACGATCATCCCCTGCATTACGGCGACTATTCGTTTCGAAGCCAACGTATTCGAATGATTTTTCAGGACCCTTCAACGTCACTGAATCCACGTCAACGTATTTCACAGATTCTTGACTTCCCCCTGCGCCTTAATACCGATCTGGAGCCGGAACAGCGGCGCAAACAGATTGTCGAGACGATGCGTATGGTGGGGCTATTGCCCGATCACGTGAGCTACTACCCGCATATGCTGGCGCCGGGGCAGAAACAGCGTCTGGGCCTGGCCCGCGCGCTGATTTTACGCCCTAAAGTCATTATCGCGGACGAAGCGCTGGCTTCGCTTGATATGTCCATGCGCTCGCAGCTCATCAATCTGATGCTTGAATTGCAGGAAAAGCAAGGCATCTCCTATATCTATGTCACGCAGCATATCGGCATGATGAAACATATTAGCGATCAGGTATTAGTGATGCATCAGGGGGAAGTGGTTGAACGCGGCAGCACCGCCGATGTGCTCGCCTCTCCGCTACATGAGCTTACCCGCCGTTTAATCGCAGGCCATTTTGGCGAGGCGCTGACCGCTGACGCATGGCGAAAGGATCGCTAAGCGACACAAATACCCTCAGTTCAATTCTCTGAGGGTGTTCATGCGACTGCCCAACAGCAATGTTTCAACCTCTTCTAACGCAACGGAAGGAAATAACGAGCCCTGGGTTGCCCAAATGCCTGCCGTTTTTAACACCGGCAAATAGCGTGTGTTTTCCTGGCCCCCCACCACGATCTTGTCACAATAACGCCGGATATGTTTGACAAGCAGCGGAAACGTCATTTTTTCAATTTGTGAGACAAAAAAGCTGCGATCAAGTTTTACGCCGCTAAAACACCCGCAAACTAATGGCGCAGCAGTTGCATTCCCTACGCCCAGGTCGCCCAGCCATAATGGATTAGGTTGCTTATGAAGCGCGTGTATTAAAGGATCGATTAAGGCGTTATCTTGACATGAAAAATGTTCAGCGACCTGCAGCTCCACAAATAGCATGGCGTGTAGTAATGCGCGAATATCTTTATCCTGAAGGACAAGCTGCGCCATACCCCGATCAATATTTACGATACAGAATAGGCCGTGGCGTAGAAACCAGCCATGTTTGGCCGCGATTGTCCGCAACAGATCAAGCAGAAAACGGCGCTTCTGCGAATTGTCCCATGACGAGATAACAAACTCAGGGTGTAGCGGACGAGCGGGCGACGATGCAAAATGGGTAGTGATTTCGACACCCAGTAAATCCCCCTCCATTGCCCTTATCGGCTCTGCCATAAAAAATAGCGCATGTGACCACTCCACTTGATCTTAACTCCCTGATAATGCTCTTTTAACGCAAATCAATCAATAAAAACGATCAATATATAAAAAATGATCGAAAAAAACAATATATGTTAACTTCATGATAACTTGCTAATTTTATGTTTTGAGAATGTTCTTCTATTGCTATAAGGAAATTTACATACTACGCCGAACAACGCTAATACGACGGCATGAGACCATCCGTAAAGCCAGGTTTTTCTTGTCAGGCAGAGGGGAAAAATCAAGGCGAGTTAATGTTGTTACACCATTGCGAGGCATTTCACCCACTATGGCAGCGCGGCATCGCCAACCCTAATGGCGAGTTGCATCTCCGCTGCAGGCTGTCCAGATCCCCCGAACGACCTTTAAACGAATAGCAACTCTCAATAATTGATCGGTAAATCTGTAGCGAATGAGCCCCGGCGATTCGCAGAAAAGAACGGAACTAAATGCTATTTTTTTAATTCATTCTTTAATACTTTAGCCACAAGAGTCCCCTCCTCAGGCGCGGCTAGTTTAAAACGTCTTCCTGGCGCAGGTGTCTGTTCTTCCTCTCCGATTAACGCATCAAGATCCGTAATAAGTGACTTATAATATTCAACATCTTCAGTATTTCCTTCGGTCTCGGCCCGCTTTAATTTTATCATGTGATGGGCCTTAATTTGCTCTTCCAGTTGCCTTGTTGCAAGAGAAACGCTTCGCTGTTGCCGTGATTCTTGTGACAACACGATTTGATCGCCATCCACAAAGAAAAGAACCCCCTCTTTAACCAGAATATTACCTAAGATATTTATATCATGCATATAAACCCCCCGGGATTTAAGAAGCGCCTCCGCCATTCGATAGTTATCTTCATCTTCAACATCGAACTCCTGACCTTGAATATATTTTGAAACTAAAACCGTAACGTCTTTACCATTAATATTCATGATGGCCGAACGAGAAAAATTCTTGTCGCCATTGGCCATATTCAAATACTTACTGACACGCTCAGGATGACAATTACGATGTTCCTGAGAGTTAACATCCACTTTTATTCCCCGCTCATTAACTGGAATCTTAACAACAAAGTCATCATGTAACCGATAGACTGTCCCATAACTTCCGCTACCTATTTTATTTTTTTCAATATCACGCATGCGAATATTTTTCTGAAACTCCGGCGAGTTAATAAACGCCTCTATTGCCGCTGGTTGTGATGCATCCGTCTGATCAATAGCGCCGCTCTCATCACCAGACGCCGTGGCGGGCGTGGTCAGGAAGTCTATCAAACGTTGCTCAAAAGCCTCATAGATTCCATTACTACCTGCCTCGCTCGGCGGTAGATTATCATTACCCAAAGCGGCAAGCGTAATTTCCCCGTTATTATAATTAAACATCGTTTCTTTTAAAAAATCGACGCAACGTTCAGAACACTCCGTCTCGGTCACTAATACTCCATCGTAAAACATCTGTAGTAGTAACATATTTTCTTGATGTGCTAATACCTCTACAGTGTATTTATCTATTGTTTCAGGTCTGGAGGCATCAATAAGTTTAATATATCCAAGAAGGGGGCGCCATCGTGTACAGTCTTCATCTCGCTTCGAAAATGGTCCTGGAGAGAAAGGCCCTTTAATATCGGGATGCTCTTTTTTTTGGCACAGTAGATTATAGATTTCTCTATAATCAGAAATTAAACTTCGCCTGGTAAATATATTCCTGAAAAAATCTATAAATTTCTCACACGTTGAAAAAACATGCTCTCTTTTATTATCGATGATATCTCTTAAATACCTTTCTGATATCTGGCAACTATGATTTCCGATCTGAAATGTAAACGGCATATGTCTCATCCTCTGAAAATTTATTATAATACACATGCAAACATATAAAAACCTGATTTGTAACTACTGTAATCACCTGATTTCCAAAATTTTTCATATTCAGTATTACTCTGCATCAATAAATAGAGAAAACCTTCAGCACCTAAAAAAGAAATTATTTTTGTTAAGCATTTGCTGGTTAAAATTACATATCCATAACATCGCTAATAGGTGAGGTAAACCATTTGGATGAATATTCAGGCTTCCTACAGAACCTTTATTTGTCTGGTGGAAAGCGCATCGCTATCGTACTTGCTATCCGTCCCGGTGTCTCTGGTTGGATGAGGCGAACCTTACACCAGCTGGTATACTGCACCGTAGGGCCTGTCCCATTAGACTCTTTGATTTGCCAGTTTGGCCCTGGGGAGTGCTCAAAATCCTCAGGGACTTCGTTACCGTGTGGTTTTAGAACGTCACCTGCCGGAGATAGCGGCGGAAAAATAGCGTGACACACGGGGCCAGGAGTGGGATATAATTTCAGACTAATTTCGAATAATGTTGAAAAGTTGCTGTTAACCATTGTTCGTAAAAGCAAAAAATAAGCAATGACTATAAGGATTAAAGCTATGGGTTTTCTTTCCGGTAAGCGCATTCTGGTCACTGGCGTGGCCAGTAAACTGTCCATCGCCTACGGTATCGCACAGGCGATGCACCGCGAAGGAGCTGAACTGGCGTTCACCTACCAGAACGACAAACTGAAAGGCCGCGTAGAAGAATTTGCTGCCCAGCTGGGTTCCAGCATCGTTTTACCGTGTGATGTCGCTGAAGATGCCAGCATTGACGCTATGTTTGCGGAGCTAGGTAACGTTTGGCCGAAATTTGACGGTTTCGTACACTCGATTGGTTTCGCGCCTGGCGATCAGCTGGACGGCGATTATGTTAATGCGGTTACCCGCGAAGGCTTTAAAATCGCTCACGATATTAGCTCTTACAGCTTTGTTGCCATGGCGAAAGCCTGCCGCACCATGCTGAATCCGGGTTCTGCGCTGTTGACCTTGTCTTATCTGGGAGCGGAGCGCGCCATCCCGAACTACAATGTCATGGGTCTGGCGAAAGCCTCTCTGGAAGCCAACGTGCGTTATATGGCAAATGCAATGGGGCCGGAAGGCGTTCGCGTCAACGCCATCTCTGCGGGCCCAATCCGCACGCTGGCGGCGTCCGGTATTAAAGACTTCCGTAAAATGCTGGCGCATTGTGAAGCCGTTACGCCAATTCGTCGCACCGTGACCATTGAAGATGTGGGTAACTCAGCGGCGTTTCTGTGCTCCGATCTCTCGGCAGGCATTTCTGGCGAAGTCGTTCACGTTGACGGCGGGTTCAGCATTGCGGCAATGAATGAACTGGAACTGAAGTAAGCGCATTAAGTTTATTAACGGGCGGCACGGCTGTGCTGCCCCATTCCCCTAACTCACCGCTCATCTCGTTATATAGCGTTCTGATATTTGTTATCACCTAACAATCTTTCATCCCTTTCCCGCATACGCCAGGATAATCCAGCATAAACGATCCGACGCCGAATCATTATCGATCGCCATTTCATCCTCGGGAAACCCTATGGAACAATGCCGAAAAGCGGGTAAAAGCCACTGGTATCATGAAACACAATCCACTATGTCGTCACAAACCCCGCTTTCGCTGATGCCGGAAGCCGCGTATGTTAACGATCGTTTTTTACTGGATTTAGCGGTAGCAGAAACCGCGTTGACGCCTTTTGAATCATGGTTAAAGCCCGCTCGCCAGTTGGCGGATGTCTTATTTCCTCGCACGGTTCTCAACGACCGGCTTCATACGTTTAGCGCCTATGAACGTATGAGCACCGCCCTTACCGCCGCTCAGGTATTTGGGGTTCAGCGTTTGTGTCGCTATTATGCCGCGCGTCTGGCGCCGCTACCTGGCCCTGACGCCTCAAGAGAGAGCAATCAACGGCTGGCGCAAATTACGCAATACGCTCGTCAGCTTGCCGGCTCCCCCTCCGTTATCAATACGCGAGCCCGCGAACAGCTTGCAGAGGTGGGATTAACCGCCCGGGATACCGTACTCATCAATCAGATCATTGGGTTTATCGGTTTTCAGGCGCGGGTAGCGGCGATATTTCAGGCGTTTTGCCGTCTGCCCGTGCGCGAACTGCCCGGCCAGGAGATGCAGCGCTTTGCCAGGGCCGCGCGGTTTCAAAACCCCCAGACGATATGGCGGCCCGCCGCCAGTCTGGTAGAATATCCTCCAGCCCATACCAAAGTTCGGCGGCAATATTCGTCTTCACAATGCCAAATGATGGCGCCGGTACTCATGCGCGATCCGTCTTCATTCGCGTTACTCGAACGCATACTGACCAGCACATTACACACTGCATCGCCCCCTTCTTTACTTCCACTTATCACGCTCCTCACATCACGTATCAACGGCAGCGCCGCCTGCTTTAACGAACAGGCAACCCAACCTGGCGCGTGGCGCCGTGCTGTCATCACGTTACGCCAGGAAGACGACGACATCGCTCGTTGGGAACTTGAGCCCGCGCTGACACAGGCGATACAATGGCTCACCAGAGCGCCCGATCGCTTTAGCGCCGCGCATTTTTTCCCGCTACTCACCAGGGGAGTTTCATCGGAGCAGGCCATTAATATGTTAGGCTGGTGTGGCGTGTGCGGATGGTTAAATCGTTTAAAAATCGCGTTGGGCGAAACCTATTAACTCATCCATTACTGAAAGAGCGCTTGCTGCGCCAGGCAGAATCGCGTAAAACTGTCAGCCGCTCTTTTGGCTACGAAAATAGACGAATATGTTTCAGGACAACCCGCTGCTAGCGCAGCTTAAACAGCAACTGCATTCCCAGACGCCGCGCGCTGAAGGGGTCGTAAAAGCCACGGAAAAAGGCTTTGGCTTCCTTGAGGTTGACGCGCAAAAAAGCTACTTCATTCCTCCGCCGCAGATGAAAAAAGTGATGCATGGCGATCGTATCGTCGCGGTCATCCACACGGAAAAAGAACGTGAGTCTGCCGAGCCGGAAGAACTGATCGAACCGTTCCTGACGCGTTTTGTGGGAAAAGTTCAGGGTAAAAATGACCGCCTGTCCATCGTGCCGGATCATCCGTTGCTGAAAGACGCGATTCCCTGCCGCGCCGCGCGCGGCGTTCAGCATGAGTTCAAAGAAGGTGACTGGGCGGTTGCCGAAATGCGCCGCCATCCGCTTAAAGGCGACCGTTCGTTTTACGCCGATTTAACGCAGTACATCACCTTTGCCGACGATCACTTTGTTCCCTGGTGGGTTACGCTTGCCCGCCACAACCTGGAAAAAGAAGCGCCGAACGGCGTAGCGACGGAGATGCTGGACGAAGGGCTGGAGCGCCAGGATCTGACCGCGCTGAATTTCGTCACTATCGATAGCGCCAGCACTGAAGATATGGATGACGCGCTTTATGCTGAGGAATTAGCGGACGGCAGACTCCAGCTTACGGTGGCTATCGCCGATCCTACCGCCTGGATTGCCGAAGGCAGTAAGCTGGATAACACAGCGAAAATTCGCGCCTTCACCAACTACCTGCCGGGCTTCAATATTCCTATGCTGCCGCGTGAGCTGTCTGACGATCTGTGTTCGCTGCGCGCCAACGAAGTGCGTCCGGCGCTCGCCTGTCGCATGATCATCGCCGCGGACGGCACCATTGACGATGATATCGCCTTTTTTGCGGCCACCATCGAATCGAAGGCCAAGCTGGCGTACGACAATGTCTCCGACTGGCTGGAAAATAACGGCACCTGGCAGCCGGAGAACGAAGGCATTGCCCAGCAGATTCGTCTGTTGCACCGTATTTGTCTAAGCCGCAGTGAGTGGCGTCATCATAATGCGTTAGTCTTTAAAGACCGCCCGGATTACCGCTTTGTGCTTGGCGAAAAAGGCGAAGTACTGGATATTGTGGCGGAACCGCGCCGTATCGCTAACCGTATCGTAGAAGAGTCGATGATCGCCGCTAACCTTTGCGCCGCGCGCGTACTGCGCGATAAGCTCGGTTTCGGTATTTACAACGTACATACGGGCTTCGATCCCGCGAATGCCGACGCGCTGGCCGCGCTGCTGAAAACGCATGGTCTGCATGTCGATGCCGAAGAGGTGCTGACGCTGGAAGGCTTCTGTAAACTGCGTCGCGAACTGGATGCGCAGCCCTCCGGTTTCCTTGACAGCCGCATTCGTCGCTTCCAGTCTTTTGCGGAAATCAGCACCGAGCCGGGGCCGCATTTCGGTCTTGGTCTTGAGGCTTACGCCACCTGGACCTCTCCCATCCGTAAGTATGGCGATATGATTAACCATCGCCTGCTGAAAGCGGTCATCAAGGGGGAAGCTATTGCGCGTCCGCAGGAAGATATCACCCAACAAATGGCGGAACGCCGTCGCCTGAACCGCATGGCGGAGCGCGATGTCGGCGACTGGTTATATGCACGCTTCCTTAACGATAAGGCGGGGACAAATACCCGTTTCGCGGCAGAAATTATTGACGTCAGCCGCGGTGGTATGCGCGTGCGACTGGTCGATAACGGCGCTATCGCCTTTATCCCTGCCCCGTTCCTGCACGCCGTTCGCGATGAACTGGTATGCAGCCAGGAAAACGGTACGGTACAGATTAAAGGTGAGACGGTTTATAAAGTGACGGATGTCATTGATGTCACTATTGCGGAAGTTCGCATGGAAACCCGCAGCATTATTGCCCGACCGGCAGCGTAACCACGTTGAGCTCGCTTAACGGCCTTTGCTGAGAAGGCAAAGGCCGTTTCTTTTCTTCTTCTCCCTTCCGTCATGCTCTAAGTTTAATCTTATTCAAGCGCCCCATTTCTTGTTATTTTTAGCTGGCGACTATGCTTTTTCCAGAATCTGGATTACATATGAATACATAGATAAAACAATACGTTCAGCCATAATTACCCTTATTTATAACATGGCTAACCTTTCTTTTCGGGCACCTGGCGCTTAAATGGGATGGTACGCATGATGAAACAGATTCAGGAACAAACGGCGCTAAATCCCCTTCACTCTCACTGGCGTCTGGCTGATGACCGCAACGTGCTGTATCTCTCCCCGACAGGTGAAACGGATGCAGAAAAAACGGTTGAGCTATCGCCGGAGCAAGCCGGGCGTATCCGGGAAATAACGGCGATTACGTCCAGTCTGCTGATAACGTTGTTGATAGAAAAACAGGTTACCGCTGTGCACCTGGTAGGCCGTAAGATTAATAACCGTGAATGGGCTGGCAGCCTGGCAACCTGGCCTGATACGCCTGCCGTCGCGCCAACGCAGGCGCAGGAACTCTCTTTTGCCGAGCAAATCGTATCAGAAGCCAACTCAGTCATTGCGATACTGGATAGTCGGGGAAAAATCTGTCGATTTAATCGGTTATGCGAAGAGTACACGGGCTTAAAAGAGCGAGATGTAATTGGTCAAAGCGTCTTTAAATTATTTATGAGTCGCCGGGAGGCGGTTGCCTCCCGGCACTACATTGAGAATTTTTTTCGCAATGGCAATGCCTATGAAATCGAACGCTGGATAAAGACTCGTAAAGGTCAACGCCTGTTCTTATTTCGTAATAAATTTGTCCATAACGGTAGCGGAAAAAACGAAATTTTCCTGATCTGCGCAGGCTCGGATATCACCGAAGAAAGGCGGACTCAGGAGCGTTTACGCATACTGGCGAATACAGACACCGTCACCGGCCTGCCCAATCGCAATGCTATTCATGAATTTATTAATCATGCTATTGCCTCGGCTGGCGAGTCGCAGGTGGGTATCGTTTATCTCGATCTGGATAACTTCAAGAAAATTAATGACGCCTATGGGCATATGTTTGGCGATCAGCTCTTACAGGCCGTTTCGCTGGCGCTGTTGAGTTGTCTGGAGGAAGATCAATTGCTGGCCAGACTGGGGGGAGATGAATTCATTGTCCTCGCTGCCCATACGTCTCAGGCCGCGCTGGAAGCAGTAGCCTCACGAATCCTTACCCGGCTGCGGCAACCGTTTCGCATTGGACTCATTGAAGTTTACACGGGATGCGCCATTGGCATTTCGTTGGCCCCCCGGCACGGACAGGACAGCGAAAGTCTCATTCGCACTGCCGACACCGCAATGTATAACGCCAAAGAAGGCGGCCGCGGTCAGTTCTGCGTTTTTTCGCCGGAAATGAATCAGCGCGTATTTGACTATCACTGGCTGGATACAAACCTGCGAAAAGCGCTGGAAAACGACCAGTTACTTATTCACTATCAGCCCCAAATTACCTGGCGCGGCGAAGTACGTAGCCTGGAAGCGCTGGTACGCTGGCAATCGCCGGAACGCGGATTAATTCCGCCGCTGGAGTTCATCTCATACGCCGAAGAGTCAGGACTCATCGTCCCGCTGGGCCGCTGGGTGATTCTGGATGTAGTTCGCCAGATTGCGAAATGGCGCGATAAGGGGATTAACTTGCGCGTAGCCGTTAACTTTTCGGCGCGACAACTGGCCGACCAGACGCTTTTTACTGCGCTTAAACAGGCTTTGTACGATCTGAATTTTGAGTATTGCCCAATCGATGTCGAGCTAACGGAAAGCTGCCTGATCGAAAACGACACGCTGGCGCTATCGGTTATCCAGCAATTTAGTCAGCTCGGCGCCCAGATTCATCTGGATGATTTTGGCACAGGGTATTCTTCGCTTTCTCAACTCGCCCGGTTCCCTATTGATGCCGTTAAACTGGATCAGGCTTTCGTCAGAGATATCCATAAGCAACCGCTGTCGCAATCTCTGGTTAGGGCGATTGTCGCGGTGGCTCAGGCGCTAAATTTACAAGTGATTGCCGAAGGTGTAGAAAATGCTAAAGAAGATGCCTTCCTGACAAAAAACGGCGTCAATGAACGACAGGGCTTTTTATTCGCCAAACCTATGCCCGCCGTTTCTTTTGAACGCTGGTACAAACGTTATCAGACGAAAAAAATGCGTTAATGGCGACGATAATAGGGAGAACAGCCTGTGCAGACAGGCATAGCCCTATTTTTCCCTTCTCTTTTCAGATTAATTTCTGCATCATGAATTGAAACCTTTTCTGACATTAAGGATGACAAACATGTCTGATATCGAAGCACAACGAATTGCCGCACGCATTGATACCGTGCTGGATATCCTTGTTGCTGGCGATTACCACTCGGCCATCAATAACCTTGAAATATTGAGAGCAGAGCTGTTAGATCAGGTTAAAGACGGTATCTCGCCATCCCAGGCTCCCGGGTCGCCCTGGGAAATCTGATAGCGATTATTTGTCCGGGATGGCTGTTAGCCCTTCCCGGCTCTCTGACTGTCTGTGACTCCTCTTAACGAATAAAATTAATACTATGAACTCCCGACAACAATCAATTTTGCAAATGGTGGTTGATAAAGGCCAGATGAGCGTTGCTGAACTGGCGAAAATTACCGGCGTATCTGAAGTCACGATTCGTCAGGATCTGAATACCCTGGAAAAGCAGAGCTATTTACGCCGTGCGCACGGTTTCGCCGTTTCGCTTGAGAGCGATGACGTAGAGACTCGCATGATGACGAACTACACGCTAAAACGCCGACTGGCGGAGTTCGCCGCCTCGCTGGTCAGTCCAGGGGAATCCGTTTTTATTGAAAATGGCAGCAGCAATGCGCTATTGGCCCGGACGCTGGCGGAACAAAAAGATGTCACGATCATCACCGTGAGCAGTTATATCGCGCACCTGCTCAAAGAGACCCCTTGCGAAGTCATTCTCCTCGGTGGAATCTATCAGAAAAAAAGTGAAAGCATGGTAGGGCCGTTGACGCGACAGTTTATCCATCAAGTGCATTTCAGCAAAGCATTTATCGGTATTGATGGCTGGCAGGCTGATACCGGCTTTACCGGACGCGATATGATGCGATCGGATGTGGTTAACGCTGTTCTGGAAAAAGGCTCAGAAGCGATTGTCCTCACCGACAGCTCCAAATTTGGCTGTATGCATCCCTATCCCCTGGGCCCGCTCTCTCGCTTCCATCGTGTCATTACGGATTCCAAAATTTCCGCCAGCGATCAAATGCAGTTAGAACATGCGGGGCTGCTAGTCAATGTTATTGGCTCATCCGTTTAAAATATTTCCCGATGGTTTGCCCTATGGCAAATCATCCTCTCTCTAAGACTTTTCTGACATCCCAATTAAGACTATTTACCTGTTGTAACGAGCGTAACGTCGTAAAATTAATATTAGCGAAATAACAGGAAGTGACTATCACCTGCGTGATATACCCCTGCGCAATCAGGTTTTACGGAAAATCTCTTAACAGGTTTTATTTTAACTATAGTTATAGTGAGCTTAATTCCGTGAATCGTTAATTCAGGAGAGAGTATTATGTTTATGACGAGCAAAAAAATGGCCGCTGCTGTGCTGGCAATCACCGTAGCAATGTCTCTGAGCGCCTGCTCAAACTGGTCCAAGCGCGATCGCAATACGGCTATTGGCGCAGGTGCGGGGGCGTTAGGCGGCGCAGTGTTAACGGACGGCAGTACATTAGGCACCCTGGGCGGCGCGGCGGTCGGCGGCGTGATTGGTCACCAGGTTGGAAAATAATCCAGACGTTTAAATATTGAACGGCTCAAAATAATACGTTTATTCTTTTCAGGTCTGGATTACAAAAATAGACAAAGTTGACTTTTACGCCACGGCAATTTACAACCGTGGCGTTTTCATTAGCCGCCAGCTAATTTTACTTTCATTCCTTTAGCTTCCAGCAATGATTTTATCAAGTCGCGTTTATCACCCTGAATTTCAATAATCCCTTCTTTTACTGCCCCGCCACAGCCGCATTTTTTCTTCAGTTCAGCCGCCAGTTTGGTTAATTCCGCATCATTCATCTCGATACCGGTAATCAAACATACGCCTTTACCCTTACGGCCACTGGTTTGACGCTGAATGCGAACGATACCATCCCCTTTGGGACGAACCGGCGCCGTTTTAGGTTCTTCAATGCGCCCCGTCTGTGTTGAATAAACCAGACGACTATTGGAATCGCTCATTATGCCTCCCGTTTCAGTGACGCGTTAATATCCTTCAGCGTTTGCGCCGGATCTACCGATTGCGTAACCGGGCGGCCAATCACCATATAGTCGACGCCGGCGGATAATGCCTGTTCGGGCGTCATAATGCGTCGCTGGTCGCCTGCCTCGCTGCCTGCGGGCCGAATGCCCGGCGTCACCAGCTTAAATGCAGCGCCAAAGGCCTGTTTAAATCTGACAGCTTCCTGAGCGGAACAGACCACGCCATCCAGCCCGCATTGCTGCGTCAGGCGCGCCAGCCGCTCCGCATGTTCCGCCGGTGACAACGTCACGCCCAGATCGTGTAGATCGCTGGTTTCCATACTGGTCAACACGGTCACGGCAATGAGCAACGGCGCATCTTTACCGAATGGCGCCAGCGCGTCGCGCGCTGCGGCCATCATTCTCGCCCCACCAGACGCGTGAACGTTTACCATCCAGACGCCCAGGTCTGCCGCTGCGGCGACTGCCCGGGCCGTGGTGTTGGGAATATCATGAAATTTTAGATCAAGAAAGACATCAAACCCACGCTGCTGGAGATCCCGAACGAGTTGTGGACCAAACAGCGTGAACATCTCTTTGCCCACTTTTAAGCGACAATCGCGAGGATCGATTTTATCGACAAACGCCAGGGCTTTATCGCGTTCATGGTAATCCAACGCCACAACGACAGGCGATTCAGTAACAGCGCAGGAAGAAGATGAAGCAGTAAACGTCATGACCAGACCTTCTTGATGATGGGCACCGGAAGTGGCACAAATTGGATAAACGGCGTGCATTCTACCTGCGGCGCAGGGAAATTAACAGGTTCGATTGACAACCTGATAAGCCTTGGTCGCCGATGTCAGCGTCGTTTCTAGCTTTACATCATTAAGTATGTTGTAACTAAAGTGAAGCTTTTTTTATATACTACTGCCCATCAAGTCCGCGAATAGGTTTAATGGTCGACCATGCCCGGCAGGACGGACAGTGCCAGTACAAGGTATAGGCGGTAAAACCGCATTTCTGACAACGATACCGCGGTTTACTGCGCACCTGCTCGCCAACCATATCACGCAGTACCATCAGGCTTTCTTTCGCTCGCCCTTCTTCCGCCTCGTTGAGATGGTAATCCATCAGCTTATGGAACACCCGCATGGTAGGATGTCGCTGTAGCTGACGCGTGATATAGACTTGAGCAGCGTCACTACCTTCACGCGCTTCCAGAATATCGGCAAGCATTAACTCAGCGCCAGCACCGGTATTCTCCTCAACGGCGCGACGTAAAAACTCCGCCCACTCGGCATTTTTACCGAGCTGTTGATAACAGGTTTGCAGCATCTCCAGCGTTTCGCTGACCAGCTCTTTATCCTGAACGATCACACGTTGCAGGCTTTCGACCGCTTTGGCGTAATCCCCTCTCGCCATATAAACGCGCCCCATCATGATAGACACCCGGGCGCTATTTTTATCTGCGGCGGCACCTTTTTTCAGCAACGCCATCGCGCGATCCATGTCGTCGTTGCCCATCTGCTGTAAAGCTAACTCACAGTAAAAATGGGCGATTTCGATACGCTGTTTATCTTTGCCCAGTTTCACCAGCCGTTCTGCTACTTCGATCGCCTTTTGCCAGTCGCTGGTTAGCTGATAGATTTGCAAGAGCTGCTGTAACGCGCCTACGCGAAATTCCGTTTCGTCGGTAAGTTGGTTAAACATATCTTCCGCGCGGTCATATAAACCGGCGGCCATATAGTCGCGCCCCAGTTGCTGAACAGCCAGTAAACGCTGTTCATAGGTCAATGAAGCGCTTTCCATGAGCGTTTGATGAATACGAATGGCGCGATCGACTTCGCCGCGAGAGCGAAACAAATTACCGAGAGTGAGATGAGCCTCAACGGTGCCGGTATCCTCTTTAAGCATATCGAGGAACAGATCCACCGCTTTATCTTGTTGGTTACTCAGCAGGAAGTTAACCCCTGCGACATAATCGCGCGACAGGCGGTTAGCTTCATCCTGTTTTGTTTGTTGCGCACTTCTGCGACCCATATACCACCCATAGGCAGCGGCTACAGGCAACAGCAGAAATAACAACTCCAACATAAATGATTATTCCTTTACAACCGACGAATCGGCAGGGACCGCAACGTCGGTTGCTGGCGAAAGCTTGTTTTCCAGTCGTTTAATTTTACGTTCAGCGCGGGCAAGGGAAACGCGGACCCGCAGCCAGAACAGGCCGCAAATCAGCCAGCCAATCGCAAAACCGACGGCGAACAGCACAGCAAGCAACGTGGAGATACGATACTCCCCTTGCGCCAGCAGGTAGTTAAACGTCACCTGTTGATCATTCTGCGCGCCCAGCGTCACCGAAATAACAAAAATCGCCAATACCAGTAAGAAAATGAGTAAATATTTCACATTACTTCCCGTTATGTGGTTTGCGCGAATAAATCGTGTCCAACTTACCGCATCCAGCCTTCTAAATTACCATTTTCCCGCCTCGCGCGAAATGGAAATGCGCCCGCCATCAGATGATTTAAGGGCAATAGTCAGAAAATCAACCGTTGTCAGCTTTCCTGCTCGCGTTCAGCAATTTCTTGCGCTTCTTCACGAGGCGGCATAAGCGGCCCGCAAATTCGCTGCGCCAGCCAGGTCGCCAGGGTAACTAATAGCCAAGAGATGAGCGTGGCGACCACTAAATCTCGCGGCCAGTGCATTCCCAGAAGCAAACGGCTGCCCATTACGCCGGTCGCCCAGACTAACAAAAACGCGATGGTGAAAGTCCGTCTGCGCGGCCATAACAGACCCACGGCCAAAAGCGCCCAGCTCGCTGCAAACATGGTGTGTCCGGAGGGAAACGCAAAGCCCGTCTCTTTTTGCCAGTGCTGACGCAGGAAAACGGGGATGTTCTGTTGCCCGGCCAACTGCTCTTTCACTAAATGTCCGCGTTCTGTACGCTTTAAAGTGTAGAACTCATCGACGGGAATATGGTGCGTTTTTTCAAGCCAGACCACAAATGGCCGCGGCTCCTGTACGCGCTCCTTTACCCATGACTTCACGCCCTGCCCGACGATAATCGCCCCGCCGAGAATCGCAAACAGCATAATGGCGGCGCGCAGGCGAAATCGCAGGCACCATAAGAACCATCCACAAAGAATCACATGCGTGATAACGCCCCAGGGTTTGGTCACGGTTTCCGTTATCCAGAATAGCGTTTTTAGCCACCAGACCTGATGTCCTGGCTGCCACTGCCAGCCTGATACCCATACGGCAAGCGGCATGATAAGCAACAGGGCGGCGCCTGCCGCGGTGCGCCTCGCAATTGAAAGCATGGATGCTCCTTTTATAAGTAAGTATCACAATCATAACTGAAAATTCTCGCCGGACTGGAAAATTGACAAATTTGTGCCATTCCTGAGCAATTACGTGGTAGTGATTAGGTGATGTCCGCCGCCTTATGGCAAAATAGCGGGATACAAGCCAACAGGCGACGACACCGCAGGCGTCAGCATAATCTGGAGAAATACATGCAGCTTAAACGTGTGGCAGAAGCCAAACTGCCAACCCCATTGGGTGACTTTCTGATGGTGGGATTTGAAGAACTGGCAACCGGACACGACCATGCCGCGCTGGTTTTTGGCGATATTTCAGGTAAAACGCCGGTACTGGCTCGCGTTCATTCCGAATGTCTTACCGGGGACGCGCTTTTTAGTCTGCGCTGTGATTGTGGTTTTCAACTGGAAGCCGCGCTGACGCATATTGCGGAAGAAGGACGCGGTATTCTGATTTACCACCGTCAGGAAGGCCGCAATATCGGCCTGCTTAATAAAATTCGCGCTTATGCGTTACAGGATCAAGGCTATGACACGGTGGAGGCCAATCATCAGCTCGGCTTTGCCGCCGATGAGCGTGATTTCACCCTTTGCGCGGATATGTTCAAATTACTCGGCGTGGATGAAGTTCGCCTACTGACCAATAATCCGAAGAAAGTCGAAATACTGACCGAGGCGGGAATTAATATCGTGGAACGCGTTCCGCTCATTGTGGGTCGTAATCCAAATAATGAGCATTATCTCGATACTAAAGCGGCCAAAATGGGCCACCTACTAAGTAAGTAAGCCACCGGTATTAAAGCGCGGGCCTGCCTGTTTACGGCAGGCCCGATAAACGGCTTTAGTTCAGCATATTTCTAATGACATAGTGCAATATGCCGTCATTCTGGTAGTAAGTCAGCTCGGTGGCGGTATCAATGCGACAGCGGCAAGGCACCGTTTCTTTGCTGCCGTCCGATCTCGTTAACGTCATCGGAATGGTCGCGCCAGGGCGCAGGTTTTGCAGATCCGCGATATCAATCACCTCTTCCCCGGTCAGTCCAAGCGTTTTACGCGTTACGCCCTGTGGAAACTCCAGCGGCAGGATCCCCATCCCAATCAGGTTTGAGCGGTGGATACGTTCGAACGACTCGGCGATCACCACGCGGATACCTAACAGCCGCGGACCTTTTGCCGCCCAGTCACGGCTCGATCCCGACCCATACTCTTTCCCGGCAATTACCGCCAGCGGCGTTTTTTCCTGCTGGTAGAGCATCGCAGCATCATAAATCGACATCGCTTCCGTACCCGGTAAATGCCGCGTCATGCCACCTTCGACGCCGGGCAGCATTTCGTTGCGAATACGAATATTGGCGAACGTACCGCGCATCATCACTTCATGGTTGCCGCGCCGTGATCCATAGGAGTTAAAATCCTTCCGCTCAACGCCGTGGTTTTGCAGATAGCGTCCGGCGGGACTGTCCGGCTTGATACTGCCGGCCGGGGAAATATGGTCGGTCGTCACCGAATCGCCCAGCATCGCTAGGATACGCGCGCCGTGGATATCTTTGACGGGTGCAGGCTGGGCCTGCATTTCATCAAAGAAAGGCGACAGGCGGATATAGGTTGAATCCGACTGCCAGCCGTAGGTATCGGACGATTCAACCTGAATCGATTTCCATTCTTCCGTGCCCTCAAACACTTCCGCATACTCTTTACGGAACATATCTGATGATACCAGTTCAACGGCGCGGGCAATTTCCTGCGCCGAAGGCCAGATATCCTTCAGGTATACCGGATCGCCTTTACGATCGTACCCCAGCGGGTCTGTCGCGAGGTTAATATTCATGTTTCCGGCCAGCGCATACGCGACCACCAGCGGCGGCGACGCCAGCCAGTTCGTTTTCACCAGCGGATGGATACGCCCTTCAAAATTTCGGTTACCGGAAAGCACGGCCCCTACCGTCAGATCGCCTTTTTTAATCGCGGTCTCAATAGGCTCCGGCAACGGACCGGAGTTCCCGATACAGGTCGTACAGCCATAACCGACCAGGTTAAAACCGAGCTCATCCAGATAAGGCGTAAGTTTGGCCTGCGCCAGATAGTCAGATACCACTTTTGACCCCGGCGCCAGAGAAGCCTTGACCCACGGTTGACGCTTCAACCCCAGCGTTACTGCCTTTTTCGCCAGTAATCCCGCCGCCATCAGCACGCTGGGGTTCGAGGTATTCGTACAGGAGGTGATGGCGGCAATGACGACAGCGCCATCCGGAAGCTGATATGGCTGTCCGTTCATCGTATAGTCAACCGGCTGGCGATCTCTTTGCGCGGTATTCAGCTCCAGCTCGGCGCTGGCGGCAAAGGCTTTCGGCACATCGCCTAACGCCACGCGATCCTGCGGGCGTTTCGGCCCGGCCAGACTGGCCTCTACATCGCCCATATCCAGTTCCAGCGTACTGGTAAATACCGGTTCGTCACCGGGATTACGCCACATCCCCTGCGCCTTCGCGTAGGTTTCAACCAGCTCGACCAGATCGTCGCTACGTCCGCTTAATCGCATATATTCCAGGGTGATGACGTCAATAGGGAAGAAACCACAGGTGGCGCCATATTCCGGCGACATATTAGCGATGGTCGCGCGATCCGCCAACGGCAGCGAATCCAGACCATCACCATAAAATTCAACAAATTTACCCACGACGCCATGCTTACGCAGCATTTGCGTGACGGTTAGCACCAGGTCAGTAGCGGTGATCCCCTCCCGAAGCTTACCGGTTAACTTAAAGCCGACAACATCCGGGATAAGCATCGACACGGGCTGACCAAGCATCGCCGCTTCCGCTTCGATACCGCCCACGCCCCACCCCAATACGCCCAGACCATTAATCATAGTCGTATGGGAGTCAGTCCCCACCAGCGAGTCCGGGTAAGCAATCCACTCCCCGTCCTGTAATTCGCTCCAGACGGCTTTACCCAGGTATTCCAGGTTAACCTGATGGCAAATGCCGGTGCCGGGCGGCACCACGCTGAAACGGCTGAATGCCTGCTTTCCCCATTTCAGGAACATATAACGCTCATGGTTACGTTCCATTTCCAGCCGCACGTTTTCTTCAAACGCATCGTCATCGCCGAAATGATCGACCGTCACAGAGTGGTCAATAACCAGATCAACCGGCGATAACGGGTTCACTTTCGACGTATCGCCGCCGAGGCGTTTAACGGCTTCACGCATCGCCGCCAGGTCGACAACGGCAGGCACGCCGGTAAAGTCCTGCATCAGGACACGGGCGGGCCGCCAGGCAATTTCACGATCGGCATGGGCATTTTTAAGCCAACCGGCCAGCGCCTGAATATCTTCATCAGTCACAGATTCGCCGTCCTGCCAGCGCAACAGGTTTTCCAGTAACACTTTAAGTGATTTGGGCAAACGGGCGATATCGCCCAGGGATTTGGCAGCCAGCGGCAGACTGTAGTAATGATACGTTTTATCTTTGGCCTGCAATGTATCCTTACTGGCTTCTCGTAGGGTTGACGACATAGCTCCTCCTTAAATGACAGGGTTGCGTTACCCTGATTCTCCACAGGGTTGTATTAAAGATAACACAAACAAAATGTAACGTTTTGATAACAACCCAAATTGCTAAAAGAGGAGAAACCTAACAGGCGAGGAACGAAGATGAAAAAGCCCGATAAATAACGCATTATCGGGCTTTGACGAGATTAGACGGCAATCCAGATTAACTCGGCCCAGAACAGTAGCGATAATATAAACGCGCCAGTCCATGACCAATACTTTATATTTGACGTTAACATAGGCGACACCAACTGTGTTTAATCAATACTGAGAAGCGCTCAGCACACGGTTGCTGCGGTGTAATAAGACAGCGTTAATAAAACAGTAACGCCAATAAAAAGACGAATATTATTTTTGTGACACCTCGTCAGCAAAAGCATCAATAAATGCCCGCTGCTGCGGTGTGAGCGTCCAGTGTTGCGGAACAGACCGAAAAACGGTCGTATCCGGGGTGTTATCATCGTCACCAGATTGAATCGGGGGCGCGACCACGCGCTCGCGTTCCGACGTAATGCTCACTTAGCCCCACCAATGCCAGATAACAAGCGCTACCACTACCCAGAACAACGCAGAACCCACAAAAACCGCCAGCCATGCTTTACGTTTGAGCTCAGGGTCGCGGCGCGGTTCCTGGTTTTCAGAAGGCATTACTAACCTCATGCTATCGGTATCACTTATCATTTCAGCACCAAACAATCGGTACAATTAATCATCAGATGAGACAAATCCTAAATAAACTTTAGTCAAAAATCCAGTCAATTTACGAATCGTTGCCAGTGAATAAATCAATCTTTTGACTCAAGATAACTATTTGGAAAAAGAAACTGGCGGGACGGGTAATTCAACACTATTTTGCTGATCATTACCCGTAATACTTCGAGGGATATTGCAAAAGGCGGCTTTGTCTGCCATGCCACTACGACACAAACCGACGGTGATATTACTTTTCAGGCAGCTTTATATCCTGAAACATCGCTTCAATTTCTTCATTAGAACGCAACGCCACCGCCGTATCCACCACATCACGCGTCAGATGTGGCGCAAAACGTTGGATAAAATCATACATATAGCTGCGTAAAAAAGTACTACGGCGAAAACCAATTTTTGTGGTGCTGTGGCTAAAAATATCGTGCGCGTCAATCCGCACTAAATCAGGATCGGCAAGCGGATCGACCGCCATGCTGGCAATGACGCCAACGCCCAGTCCCAACCTGACATACGTTTTAATCACATCCGCATCGGTTGCAGTAAAGACGATCCGCGGCGTTAACCCTGCGCGATTAAAAGCGGTATCCAGTTCGGAACGGCCGGTAAAGCCGAAGGTATACGTCACCAGCGGATACTGCGCCAGCGCTTCAATCGTTATGGAAGACGTTGCCGCCAATGGATGATCCGGCGTCACCACTATCGAACGGTTCCAGTGATAGCATGGCAACATCACCAGATCGTCATATAAATGCAGCGCTTCCGTGGCAATCGCGAAATCGGCGTTCCCTTTCGATACCGCTTCCGCAATCTGCGTTGGCGACCCCTGGTGCATATGCAGCGAAACGCGCGGGTAACGCTCGATGAAGCCTTTAATCACGCCTGGCAATGCGTAACGCGCCTGAGTATGGGTAGTGGCAATATAGAGCGAGCCTTTATCCGGCCAGGTGTGCTCGCCGGCGACCGACTTAATGGCATCGACTTTGGAAAGCACCTCACGCGCAATACGAATAATTTCCTGTCCTGCGGGCGTCATCTGAGTCAGATGCTTACCGCTGCGGGCGAAAATCTGGATGCCAAGCTCATCTTCCAGCATCCTAACCTGCTTGCTGATCCCCGGCTGGGAAGTATACAACCCCTCAGCGGTAGAGGAGACGTTAAGGTTATGATTAACCACTTCAACAATGTAACGAAGCTGCTGCAATTTCATAATACATCATCCAGATTAGCGCCATCAGGCCATCGTTTATCTGCAGACATCATTGGGCTGATAATACGATTTAATAATAAAAAAGGTGTTAACTATAACCACTATATCATTTATATCTGAACTGTATAGCCAGCGCGATAAAATAATAAGACCGCTATACTCAAAATAATTCGAGTTGCTTAAAGGCGACAAGGGAGTGAGTTCCCAGGAGCATAGATAACCAAGTGACTGGGGTGAGCGACAAATCTGCCGGGAGCAGATTTGAACGTCGCGTGCGACGGCCCGTCATGGCGAGGCCCATGGATGGGCCGAGTAATCCGTAGCCAACACATAAGCCACTTGAAATATGAAGGGGATATAAAAAAGGGCCGCTTACGCGGCCCGCTTGACTATAGTGACGACAGGCAGGGGTTATTTCTTGCCTTCAACCCACTTGCCGTCGACGAAGAACGCTGACCATCCCGTCGCCTTCCCGTCTTTTTCCGCCGCAACGTACTGCTGTTTTGTTTTGCGGCTAAAGCGAACAACGGTTTTATTACCTTCCGGGTCCTGCTGCGGCGCATCCGCCAGATAACGCAGTTTTTCCGGCAGGCGATCGCGGAACCGGTAAAGCTCCTCGACTAATGGCGCGCGCGTTTCGCGTGATTTCGGGAACGTATTGGCCGCCAGGAATATCCCTGCGGCGCCGTCGCGTAGCACAAAGTACGCGTCCGATTTTTCACACGGCAGTTCCGGTAATGGAACAGGATCTTCCTTCGGCGGCGCAACTTCGCCGTTACGCAAGATCTTACGGGTATTTTTACATTCGTCGTTAGTACAGGCCATGTACTTACCAAAACGCCCCATTTTAAGGTGCATTTCGGAACCACATTTCTCACACTCAACGATCGGGCCGTCATACCCTTTGATGCGAAACTCGCCTTCTTCAATCTCGTAGCCGTCACAGGTCGGGTTATTACCACACACATGCAATTTACGCTTCGGATCGATCAGATAGCTGTCCATCGCCGTACCGCACTTCTGGCAGCGACGCTTGGCGCGCAGGGCGTTGGTTTCGGCGTCGTCGCCTTCCAGCACGTTCAGAACTTCATTTTCCGGCACCAGGTTAATGGTCGTTTTACAACGCTCTTTCGGCGAAAGCGCATAACCTGAACACCCAAGGAAAACGCCCGTACTGGCAGTACGAATTCCCATTTTACGGCCACAGGTTGGACAGTCGATGCTGGTCAGCACCATCTGGTTAGGACGCATCCCCCCTTCTTCCGGATCTTTCTCGGCTTTATCGAGCTGCTGAGTAAAATCGCTGAAGAAGTTATCCAGTACCGCTTTCCACTCGGCCTGGTGATTCGCAACCTGATCCAGACTATCTTCCATCTGCGCGGTAAAATCGTAGTTCATCAATTCGCGGAAGTTTTCTTCCAGCCGATCGGTGACGATTTCACCCATTTTTTCCGCATAGAAGCGACGGTTTTCAACGCGAACATAGCCGCGATCCTGAATGGTCGAGATAATCGACGCATAGGTAGACGGACGACCAATACCGCGCTTCTCAAGCTCTTTAACCAGAGAAGCCTCGCTAAAACGGGCTGGCGGTTTAGTAAAGTGCTGAGCAGGCGTCAATTCAAGTAGCGTCAGCGCATCGCCCTTATTCACGGCAGGCAATGTGCGATCTTCATCGCCTTTACGCAGCGCCGGCATCACTTTTGTCCAGCCGTCAAAGCGCAAAATACGCCCACGCGCTTTCAGACGGAATTCGCCTGCGCCAACGGTAAGCGTAGTAGAGTCATATTGTGCTGGCGTCATCTGACAGGCGACAAACTGACGCCAAATTAGTTGATACAACTTCTGCGCGTCAGCCTCCATGTCTTTCAGCGACTCCGCCATGACAGCAACGTCGGAAGGACGGATCGCTTCGTGCGCTTCCTGAGAGTTTTCTTTGCTGGCGTACTGGTTCGGGTTATCCGGCAGGTATTTCTTGCCGAAATTATCGCCAATATAACCGCGCACCATGTTGACCGCATCCTGACTCAGGTTGGTGGAGTCTGTACGCATATAGGTGATGTAGCCCGCCTCATACAGACGCTGCGCCATCATCATGGTTTTCTTCACGCCAAAGCCCAGCCGGGTGCTGGCCGCCTGTTGTAGCGTGGAGGTGATAAACGGCGCGCCAGGTTTGCTGCTGGTCGGTTTGTCTTCACGCTCCAGTACGCTATAGCGCGCTTTTTCCAGCAAGCTGACGGCGGCAAGCGTCTGCTCACGATTTACCGGCCGGAATGGCTTGTCGTTCTGATGCGTCACCTGTAGCGGTAGCGCCTCGCCAGACGGCGTCGTCGTATTAGCGTCAATTTCCCAGAACTCTTCCGGAACAAACGCTTTAATCTCGCGCTCGCGTTCAACGACCAGACGGACCGCGACAGACTGAACGCGACCTGCCGACAAACCACGGGCGATCTTTTTCCACAGCAGCGGCGAGACCATATAGCCTACCACGCGATCCATAAAGCGGCGCGCTTGCTGGGCGTTGACCCTGTTAATGTTCAGCTCGCCCGGCTGTTCAAACGCCTGGCGAATGGCATTTTTGGTTATTTCGTTAAAGACTACGCGACTGTAGCGCGCGTCATCGCCGCCGATCACTTCCCGCAGGTGCCATGCAATGGATTCCCCTTCGCGGTCAAGGTCGGTTGCGAGATAGATGTGGTCGGCTTTTTCCGCCAACTGTTTCAGTTCAGAGACGACCTTCTCTTTACCGGGCAGCACTTCATAGTGCGCATCCCAGTTGTGCCACGGGTCAACCCCCATACGGTTGACGAGAGCACCACGTTCATCCTTTTTGGGCTTTTTAGCCGTTTTGGTGGAGGTAGAGTCGGCGCTCTTTTTAGCTGCTGAGCCACTGGTCGGCAAATCACGGATATGACCCACGCTGGATTTCACCACGTAGTCATTACCCAGATACTTGTTGATCGTTTTGGCTTTTGCCGGGGACTCAACGATGACAAGAGCTTTACCCATATTCACCTTTACCTAAGTTGATTCTTCCAGGAATGCGTCGCACGTTGATTCACCTTCCACTGGCGACGAGACAACGATATATGGTCTCTGCGTCTGCGGATATCAACCCCTTGTACTGGCTTTGTGTACGAAATGTAACCCTCAGGTGACTGAGTTAACAGGCTTTTTTGCACACACGCGCTATAGCACGACGGAATTTTGGTCGAATGTCAAGCAATTCTGTTGCCAGATTGACGAAAGCGTCACACTGTACCTGATAAAATTCGATACGCAACTTTATTAGCATGCAAAAACAAATCTTGCCAGTGAACGCAACATGACAAATCCATCAATTTCCTGTGAGAATATTTGCCCATCAGAAGTGCTCAGCGTAGACTAATCTCCTTGTTTAAGGAGTAAAAAATGCATAAAGAGACGCAACCTATCGATCGCGAAACACTGTTGCTTGAAGCCAACAAAATTATTCGGGAACATGAAGACACGATGGCAGGTATTGTCGCCACCGGCGTAACGCAGAGAAATGGCGTGCTGGTTTTCAGCGGCGATTACTTTTTAGACGAGCAAGGGTTACCGACCCCTAAAAGCACCGCGGTGTTTAACATGTTTAAACACCTGGCGCATGTGCTGTCTGAGAAGTATCACCTGGTGGATTAATCCATGCCGGATGGCGCTGAATGCCATCCGGCAATAGCGGTTTACATCAACGGCTTTTGTCCACGCTGCCACCAGCGCAGCAGCAGCCGATCCGCGCTTTCCGCCGCGCTGCCGGTAACACGATCGATCAGTTTTTTACGCTGCATATAGCGCACATTCAGCACCTCGCGCCCTTCCATCAGGCCGAGGATAACCTCATCGCTGGTGTTAATCTCATCAACCAGTCCTTTCTCCAGCGCCTGCTGACCGTACCAGTGTTCGCCCGTGGCGACCTGTTCAATGTCCAGAGCCGGACGCATCCGCTGCACAAACTCTTTGAACAGATGGTGCGTTTCGTTGAGATCTTCACGAAACTTCTGCCGCCCTTCTTCCGTATTCTCGCCCAACAAGGTCAGGGTACGTTTGTACTGCCCTGCGGTATGCAGTTCAATATCAATGTCTTTACTTTTGAGAAAGCGGTTAAAGTTCGGGATTTGCGCGACAACACCAATTGACCCCACAATAGCGAACGGCGCTGCGATAATTTTTTCCGCCACGCAGGCCATCATGTAGCCTCCGCTTGCCGCGACTTTATCCACCGTCACGGTCAGCGGAATATTTTTATCGCGCAGGCGCTGCAATTGCGATGCCGCCAGGCCATAGCCATGCACAACGCCACCGGGGCTTTCCAGACGCACAACCGCCCGATCGCCGGGTTTCGCCGCTGCCAGCACCGCCGTGACCTCTTCGCGTAACGCATTAACTTCGTGAGCGTCCATACTGCCTTTGAAATCTATCACCCATACGCGCGGTTTGTCCGATGTCGCAATGTCCCCCAGCTTCGCTTTCGCTTTGGCGGCTTTCGCCTCCTGCTTATGCTTTTTTTTCTGCGCTTTATGCCACAGTTTTTGCTGATGGCCATCCATCAACGCCGCAGCAAGGTCATCCTTCATCTCCTGATACTGCTCGCTCAAATTGGTCACGCGCAGCTCGCCGCGCTGACGTTTGCGTTGCGTAGCATTCACGATCAGCAGCACAATGACGGCAATGGCCACCACAACGGTGACGATTTTTGCCAAAAATAAGCCATATTCAGACAACAATTCCACGACTCCCACCTTGATTAAATAACGCGACTTGCGCTCAGTGTACAACAGGCATCGAAGTCAGTCTCTCTTCATCCGTATGCCTGTTGAGGAAGAAAAAGTATGACAAGACGTTCATTTTACGGCGTTATCGCCCCTGTCTGATTGAAAAAAAAGGCGCTTTCAGGCATAAACCCGAAAAGTTAACGCGAAGATAAGACAACCTGGCAGGACGGTGCACCACACCGTTGAGGAGTAGCCATGCATTACCAACCGAAACAAGATCTATTGCAAAACCGCATTATTCTGGTCACTGGCGCCAGCGATGGCATTGGGCGGGAAGCCGCGCTCACGTATGCGCGTTACGGCGCAACGGTGATTCTGCTGGGACGCAACGAAGAGAAACTGCGTCGGGTCGCGCAGCACATTGCTAACGAGCAACATGTTCAACCACGGTGGTTTACGCTCGATCTGCTGACCTGCACCGCTGAAGAGTGCCGGCAAGTGGCCGACCGCATCGCCGCGCACTATCCCCGCCTGGATGGCGTCCTGCACAATGCCGGGTTACTGGGGGAAATCGGTCCAATGAGCGAACAAGATCCGCAGATCTGGCAGGATGTCATGCAGGTAAACGTTAATGCCACCTTTATGCTCACCCAGGCGCTGTTACCGTTATTACTGAAGTCCGATGCCGGCTCGCTGGTCTTTACGTCATCAAGCGTTGGCCGTCAGGGGCGCGCCAACTGGGGCGCCTATGCCACCTCGAAGTTTGCTACTGAAGGAATGATGCAGGTGCTGGCGGACGAATATCAGAACCGTTCTCTGCGTGTTAACTGCATTAACCCGGGCGGTACGCGCACCAGTATGCGCGCCAGCGCCTTTCCAACGGAAGATCCACAGAAATTAAAAACGCCTGCCGATATTATGCCGCTTTACCTGTGGCTTATGGGCGACGACAGTCGCCGTAAAACCGGCATGACCTTTGACGCCCAACCGGGCCGTAAACCAGGAATCGCCCAATGAGTGATGAACGTTATCAGCAGCGCCAGCAGAAGGTAAAAGATCGGGTTGACGCCCGTGTCGCCCAGGCACAGGAAGAGCGCGGTATTATTATCGTGTTTACTGGCAATGGTAAGGGCAAAACCACGGCGGCTTTCGGGACTGCCGCCCGCGCCGTAGGACACGGTAAAAACGTAGGCGTGGTGCAATTTATTAAGGGCACCTGGCCCAACGGCGAGCGTAATCTGCTGGAACCGCATGGCGTCGAATTTCAGGTGATGGCAACGGGATTTACCTGGGAGACGCAAAATCGCGAGGCAGACACTGCAGCATGTATGGCCGTTTGGCAGCATGGGAAACGGATGCTGGCCGATCCGCTGCTTGATATGGTGGTACTGGATGAGCTGACCTATATGGTGGCGTATGACTATTTGCCGCTGGAAGAGGTCATAAGCGCGCTAAACGCGCGCCCTGGTCACCAGACGGTGATTATTACAGGTCGCGGCTGTCACCGGGATATTCTTGATCTTGCGGATACCGTCAGCGAACTGCGTCCGGTTAAACATGCTTTCGACGCGGGCGTAAAAGCCCAGATGGGAATTGATTATTAACCGTAGGCCGGATTAAGGCGTTTGCGCCGCCATCCGGCACAAACCCTCTTGTCTGATGATTCTCGGCCTATAGACCGCGGTAGAGATTACCCGTTGTTATTACGCCCACCGGAGCGGCGTCCGCCAGCGATCTGGCTGTGGCGTTTTACCGCCCGACGGATCTGGTTCGCTTTCATACGACGACGGTCTTTTTCGACGGCAACCTTCGACGAGGTTTCCGGCGGGAGCTCTACCAGACCACGCAGATAGTTCGTTTGCGCGAGGTCGAGCTCAGTCCAGCCGCCGCGCGGCAGGCCTTTCGGCAGCGGGATATCGCCGTAACGAACGCGGATCAGACGGCTGACCTGAACGCCTACCGCTTCCCACAGTCGGCGAACTTCGCGGTTGCGCCCTTCCGTCAGCGTCACGTTATACCACTGGTTAATGCCTTCGCCGCCGCTGAATTTAATGGTCTTAAATGCCGCCGGACCATCTTCCAACTGTACGCCACGGCTTAAATCACGCAGTTTCGATTCATCCACCTGACCGAACACGCGCACGGCATATTCACGTTCAACTTCACGACTAGGGTGCATCAGGCGGTTCGCCAGTTCACCGTCGGTGGTAAACAACAATAGCCCGCAGGTGTTGACATCCAGACGTCCTACCGCAATCCACCGCGCGCCGCGCAGTTTCGGTAAGCGATCAAAAACGGTTGGCCGCCCTTCAGGGTCATTGCGGGTACACAGTTCACCTTCTGGTTTGTAATAGGCCAGAACGCGGCAAATTTGTTCCGCCGACTCTTTCACCGAAATCAGGTGACCGTCAATACGGATTTTCAAACCGGGAGTGACTTCAACACGATCGCCAAGCGTGGCGATTTTACCGTCAACGCTGACACGTCCCGCTTCAATAATGGATTCGATTTCACGGCGAGAGCCGTGGCCAGCGCGCGCCAGCACTTTTTGTAACTTTTCGCTCATAGAGCTTCCTTCAGGTGTCGCCTTCACAGGCGTCGAACAGGAGAATGAACGGCGCGTTGCCGCGCCATTTTAAGGCCGCGTAGTATACAGGCTTACGCCCTTATAAGAAAGGTGTAACGTCGCCGACGCCTTCGCGCAGCACCACCGGGGAGTCATTGGTCAAATCGATTACCGTGGTAGGCTGTTGGCCGAGGTAACCGCCGTGGATGATCAGATCCACCTGCTTCTCCAGCCGATCTTTAATCTCCTCCGGGTCCGACTCGGTAAAATCGCTGCCAGGCAGCATCAACGACGTCGAGAGCATCGGTTCGCCCAGCGTATCCAACAACGCCAGCGCAATCGGGTTTGACGGTACGCGCAGGCCGATAGTTTTACGCTTTTCCTGCAACAGACGGCGCGGCACCTCTTTTGTCCCCTTCAGGATAAAGGTGTAGTTACCCGGCGTATTGTTTTTCATCAGACGAAACGCCACGTTGTCGACGTAGGAGTAGGTCGACAACTCGGACAAATCGCGGCACATCAGCGTGAAGTTGTGACCGTCCGGCAGATGACGAATGCGGCAAATGCGCTCCATTGCGCCTTTGTCTTCAATTTTACAACCAAGGGCATAGCCGGAATCGGTTGGATAAACAATAACACCGCCTTTACGCACAATGTCGACGGCCTGATTAATCAGCCGTTGCTGTGGGTTATCCGGATGGATATAAAAAAACTGGCTCATACTTCCCTCACTGTGATATTTGCGGCTGTTCCCATGTCTGCCATACGCCTTCAACGCCAGCGGGCAGCCAGAGTTTACGCCCCAACTCAATCCACGGGCAGGGCTGATGGAAATCAGATCCAAGCGATGCCCATAAATGATGCTGACACGCAAGCGTCGCCAGTTGGGTGCGTTCATTGGGCGATTGTTGGCACTGCGCCACTTCCATCGCGTCGCCGTGATGGTCGGCAAAATGCGCCACTAATCTTTTCAGCCACTTAGCGCTAAGGTCGTAGCATCCCGGATGGGCCAACACCGCCTTACCGCCAGAATGATGAATGACATCAATAGCTTGTTCTATTGTACACCACTGCGGCGGAACGTAACCGGTTTTCCCACGCGCGAGATATTTTTTAAAAACATCCGCCATGGTCGCGGCTTTGCCGCACTCCACCAGAAAGCGGGCGAAGTGGCCGCGCGTCACCGCGCCGCCATTGGCCAGTCTCAATGCCCCTTCCCACGCGCCGGGAATATGGGCTTTTTCCAGACGCTCCGCAATGAGCCGACCGCGTGCCTGACGCCGCTCTGTCTGCTGCGCCAGAAAATCGCGCATTGCCGGGTGCGCAATATCAATATTCAGACCCACAATGTGAATCTCATGATTCTCCCAGACCGTTGAAATCTCCACGCCGGGAATAAGATTCAGGGCCAGTCCGGAACGTGAAATTTCTTCTCTTGCCGCAGGAATCGCGGCTGTGGTGTCATGATCGGTAATCGCCAGCGTGCCGACTCGCATCTCTACCGCACGGTGTACTAATGTTTCTGGCGTCAACAGTCCATCGGACGCCGTGGTATGACTGTGCAGATCGTAAATCACTGCGTAATTCGTGTCGCTCAAGGCGGCTCCCATAGAGATAAAGTTATGTCATGTACATCATAACGGTTCCGGCAAATATACTGAAATAGGTGTTGACATTATTCCATCGTACTAGTTAACTAGTACGAAAGTTCACATGAAGAGGGTATCTAAAATGGCAGCGACATTTGCATTACACGGTTGGTGGCGCACTTCCTGATAGCGGGCGGTGTATGAACAGCTGTAATCAGCCAAACGATACCCGGCCCGCCTGTTAAGCGGGCTTTTTTTTGAACAAAATAATGAGAATAACCATGCAAACACCAAAACCCACGCTCGAACTGTTGACCTGCGATGCCGCCTATCGGGAAAACCCAACGGCGCTTTTTCACCAGGTCTGCGGCGATCGCCCGGCAACGCTGCTGCTGGAATCCGCGGATATCGACAGTAAAGATGATTTAAAAAGCCTGCTGCTGGTAGATAGCGCGCTGCGCATTACCGCTTTAGGTGACACTGTCACTATTCAGGCGTTATCTGATAATGGCGCCTCGTTATTGCCGCTACTGGATACCGCCCTGCCCGCTGGCGTGGAGAACGAAGTCCTGCCTGCCGGTCGCGTTCTACGCTTCCCGCCCGTCAGCCCATTATTAGATGAAGACGCCCGTTTATGCTCTCTGTCGGTATTTGATGCGTTCCGTCTGTTACAGGGAGTGGTGAACATACCGACGCAAGAGCGGGAGGCTATGTTTTTCGGCGGTCTGTTTGCCTACGACCTGGTCGCTGGCTTTGAAGCGCTGCCACACCTTGAGGCTGGCAATAACTGCCCGGACTACTGCTTTTATTTAGCGGAAACGCTGATGGTGATAGATCATCAGAAAAAAAGCACCCGTATTCAGGCCAGTCTGTTCACCGCCAGCGACCGGGAAAAACAGCGCCTCAACGCCCGCCTGGCGTACCTTAGCCAACAGTTAACCCAGCCTGCGCCGCCGTTGCCGGTCACGCCGGTGCCGGACATGCGTTGCGAATGCAATCAGAGCGATGACGCGTTCGGCGCGGTGGTACGCCAGTTGCAAAAAGCCATCCGCGCGGGCGAGATATTTCAGGTGGTGCCGTCGCGCCGCTTTTCACTGCCCTGCCCGTCGCCGTTGGCTGCCTACTACGTGCTGAAAAAGAGCAACCCCAGCCCATATATGTTCTTTATGCAGGATAATGATTTCACGCTTTTCGGCGCGTCGCCGGAAAGCTCGCTGAAATATGACGCAGCCAGCCGTCAGATTGAGATTTATCCCATCGCGGGTACCCGTCCACGCGGTCGCCGCGCCGATGGTACGCTGGACAGAGATCTCGACAGCCGTATTGAGCTGGACATGCGTACCGACCATAAAGAGCTTTCCGAACATCTGATGCTGGTCGATCTGGCGCGCAATGACCTGGCGCGCATCTGTACGCCGGGCAGTCGCTACGTTGCCGATCTGACAAAAGTTGACCGCTATTCGTACGTGATGCATCTGGTTTCCCGGGTAGTGGGCGAACTGCGTCACGATCTCGACGCGCTGCACGCCTATCGCGCCTGCATGAACATGGGCACCCTGAGCGGCGCGCCGAAAGTACGCGCCATGCAGTTGATTGCCGATGCGGAAGGACAGCGCCGCGGCAGCTATGGCGGCGCGGTCGGTTACTTCACCGCCCACGGCGATCTGGACACCTGTATTGTTATCCGCTCCGCGCTGGTGGAAAACGGTATCGCCACCGTACAGGCGGGCGCCGGAATTGTACTGGACTCGGTTCCGCAGTCTGAAGCCGATGAAACCCGTAATAAAGCGCGCGCCGTATTGCGTGCTATCGCCACCGCGCATCATGCACAGGAGACCTTCTGATGGCTGATATTCTGCTGCTCGATAACATCGACTCGTTTACCTGGAACCTGGCAGATCAGCTACGGACCAACGGTCATAACGTGGTGATTTACCGTAACCATATTCCGGCGCAGACGCTTATCGATCGCCTGGCGACAATGAAAAATCCGGTGCTAATGCTCTCCCCCGGTCCGGGCGTTCCCAGCGAGGCAGGCTGTATGCCGGAGCTGCTGACCCGACTACGCGGCAAGTTGCCGATCATCGGCATTTGTCTGGGGCATCAGGCGATTGTCGAAGCTTACGGCGGTTATGTCGGTCAGGCGGGAGAAATCCTGCATGGCAAAGCCTCCAGCATTGAGCATGACGGTCAGGCGATGTTCGCCGGGCTGGCGAATCCGCTACCGGTCGCGCGTTATCATTCGCTGGTCGGCAGTAATGTTCCTGCCGGGCTGACCATTAACGCCCATTTCAACGGCATGGTGATGGCGGTACGTCATGATGCGGATCGCGTTTGCGGTTTTCAATTTCATCCTGAGTCCATCCTGACGACGCAGGGCGCGCGTCTGCTGGAGCAAACATTAGCCTGGGCGCAGCAAAAGCTGGAACCGACAAACACCCTACAGCCGATTCTGGAGAAACTCTATCAGGCGCAAACTCTGACGCAGCAAGAGAGCCACCAGTTGTTTTCGGCGGTCGTCCGCGGCGAACTTAAGCCTGAACAGCTCGCCGCCGCGCTGGTGAGCATGAAAATTCGCGGCGAGCATCCCAATGAAATTGCCGGCGCCGCCACTGCGTTGCTGGAAAATGCCGCCCCGTTCCCGCGCCCGGAGTATCTGTTTGCGGATATCGTTGGTACCGGCGGCGATGGCAGTAACAGTATCAATATCTCTACCGCCAGCGCCTTTGTCGCAGCGGCCTGTGGACTGAAAGTGGCGAAACACGGCAACCGTAGCGTGTCCAGCAAATCGGGGTCATCCGATCTGCTGGCGGCGTTCGGTATTAATCTGGATATGAACGCCGATAAATCACGTCAGGCGTTAGATGAACTGGGCGTCTGTTTCCTGTTTGCGCCGAAATATCACACCGGATTCCGTCACGCGATGCCGGTTCGCCAACAGTTAAAAACGCGAACCCTGTTCAACGTACTCGGCCCGCTGATCAACCCGGCGCATCCGCCGCTGGCATTGATTGGCGTCTATAGCCCGGAACTGGTGCTGCCGATTGCGGAAACCTTACGGGTACTGGGCTATCAGCGCGCGGCGGTGGTACATAGCGGCGGCATGGATGAGGTTTCGCTCCATGCGCCGACGATTGTCGCGGAGCTGCATGACGGCGAAATTAAAAGCTATCAACTTACGGCGGAGGATTTTGGCCTGACGCCTTACCATCAGGATCAGTTGGCTGGCGGCACGCCGGAAGAAAACCGTGACATTCTGACGCGGTTATTACAAGGTAAAGGCGATGCCGCGCATGAGGCCGCCGTCGCCGCCAACGTGGCGATGCTGATGCGTCTGCATGGTCAGGAAGATCTCAAGGCCAACGCGCAAACCGTGCTTGATGTTCTGCGCAACGGCACCGCATATGACAGAGTCACCGCACTGGCGGCAAGAGGGTAAATAATGCAAACCGTTTTAGCGAAAATCGTCGCAGACAAGGCGATTTGGGTAGAAGCCCGCAAACAGCAACAGCCGCTGGCCAGCTTTCAAAATGAGATCCAGCCAAGTACACGCCATTTTTATGATGCGCTCCAGGGCGCGCGTACCGCCTTTATTCTGGAGTGTAAGAAAGCATCGCCATCAAAAGGCGTGATTCGCGACGATTTCGATCCGGCGCGTATTGCCAGTATTTATCAACATTACGCCTCGGCAATCTCGGTGCTCACCGACGAAAAATATTTTCAGGGGAGCTTCGATTTTCTGCCGGTCGTTAGCCAAAGCGCGCCGCAGCCGATTCTGTGTAAGGATTTTATTATCGATCCCTATCAGATCTACCTTGCCCGTTACTATCAGGCCGATGCCTGTTTACTGATGCTCTCGGTTCTGGATGACGAACAGTATCGCCAACTCTCCGCCGTCGCGCACAGTCTGAAAATGGGCGTGCTCACGGAGGTCAGTAATGACGAAGAACGGGAGCGCGCGATAGCGTTAGGCGCAAAAGTGGTAGGTATCAACAATCGCGATCTGCGCGATCTGTCGATTGATTTGAATCGCACCCGCCAGCTGGCGCCAAAACTGGGCCACGGCGTGACTGTCATCAGCGAGTCCGGGATTAACAGCTATGGTCAGGTACGCGAACTGAGCCACTTCGCCAACGGTTTTTTAATTGGCTCCGCGTTAATGGCGCATGACGATCTTAACGCCGCCGTCCGTCGCGTGCTGCTTGGCGAAAATAAAGTCTGCGGCCTGACCCGCGCCCAGGACGCTAAAGCGGCCTGTGACGCTGGCGCAATATATGGCGGGTTGATTTTTGTGCCCTCATCTCCGCGCGCGGTTAGCGTTGAGCAGGCGCGAGAAGTGATAAGCGGCGCGCCATTGCAGTATGTCGGCGTTTTCAAGAACGCTGATATCGCCGATGTTTGCCAGAAAGCCGCCGTCCTGTCGCTTTCTGCCGTACAGCTACATGGCAGCGAAGACCAGGCGTATGTCAACGCGCTGCGCGAGGCGTTGCCGCGCAATGTGCAAATCTGGAAGGCGCTGAGCGTTAGCGATGCCCTTCCCGCACGCGATTATCACCATGTCGATAAATACATTTTCGACAATGGGCAAGGCGGCAGCGGGCAGCGCTTCGACTGGTCACTGCTACAGGGGCAACCGCTGGATAATGTATTACTGGCGGGCGGGCTGGCGGCCGATAACTGCGTCCAGGCGGCGCAAGTCGGCTGTGCCGGTCTCGATTTTAATTCAGGTGTGGAGTCACAGCCGGGCATCAAAGATGCTCGTCTTCTGGCCTCAGTTTTTCAGACACTGCGCGCATATTAAGGAAAAAACATGACAACACTTCTCAATCCCTACTTTGGTGAATTCGGCGGCATGTATGTGCCGCAGATCCTGATGCCTGCGCTGAACCAGCTTGAAGAGGCCTTCGTCAGCGCGCAAAAAGATCCTGAATTTCAGGCGCAATTCGCCGATCTGCTAAAAAACTACGCGGGACGCCCCACCGCACTGACGAAATGCCAGAACATTACCGCCGGTACGCGTACCACGTTGTATTTAAAGCGCGAAGATTTACTGCACGGCGGCGCACACAAAACCAATCAGGTACTGGGTCAGGCGCTGCTGGCCAAACGGATGGGGAAAAGCGAGATTATCGCTGAAACCGGCGCCGGCCAGCACGGCGTCGCCTCTGCACTCGCTAGCGCCCTGCTGGGTCTGAAATGCCGTATCTATATGGGCGCCAAAGACGTTGAGCGCCAGTCGCCGAACGTCTTCCGTATGCGTCTGATGGGCGCTGAGGTCATCCCGGTTCATAGCGGCTCCGCTACGCTAAAAGATGCCTGTAACGAGGCGCTGCGCGACTGGTCCGGTAGTTACGAAACCGCGCACTATATGCTCGGCACGGCGGCAGGACCGCATCCCTATCCCACCATCGTTCGCGAGTTCCAGCGCATGATTGGCGAAGAGACGAAAGCGCAAATCCTCGACAAAGAGGGCCGTCTGCCAGATGCCGTTATCGCTTGCGTCGGTGGCGGCTCAAACGCTATCGGGATGTTTGCGGATTTTATTAATGATACCAGCGTCGGGCTAATAGGCGTTGAACCTGGCGGTCACGGTATTGAAACCGACGAGCATGGCGCGCCGCTTAAACATGGTCGCGTTGGCATCTATTTCGGGATGAAAGCGCCGATGATGCAAACAGCAGACGGGCAAATTGAAGAGTCCTATTCCATTTCCGCCGGGCTCGATTTCCCATCCGTTGGGCCGCAACATGCGTACCTGAACAGCATCGGACGCGCGGATTATGTCTCCATTACCGATGATGAGGCGCTGGAAGCCTTCAAAACGTTGTGCCGCCATGAGGGAATTATCCCGGCGCTGGAATCCTCCCACGCGTTGGCGCACGCTCTGAAAATGATGCGCGAGCAGCCGGAAAAAGAGCAACTGCTGGTGGTCAATCTCTCTGGCCGCGGTGATAAAGACATCTTTACCGTACACGATATCCTGAAAGCGCGAGGGGAAATCTGATGGAACGCTACGAAAATTTATTTGCACAGCTCAACGATCGCCGGGAAGGCGCTTTTGTCCCCTTCGTGACCCTGGGCGACCCTGGCATTGAACAGTCACTGAAAATTATCGACACACTGATTGACGCTGGCGCCGACGCTCTGGAACTGGGGGTTCCCTTCTCCGATCCGCTGGCCGATGGCCCTACCATCCAGAATGCGAACTTACGCGCCTTCGCCGCTGGCATCACGCCGGCTCAGTGTTTTGAAATGCTGGCGCTGATTCGTGAAAAACACCCGACCATTCCGATTGGCCTGCTAATGTACGCGAATCTGGTGTTCAATAACGGCATAAATGCATTCTATGCCCGTTGTGAACAGGTTGGCGTAGATTCCGTGCTGGTCGCAGATGTCCCGGTTGAAGAATCGGCCCCCTTCCGCCAGGCGGCGTTACGGCATAATATCGCGCCGATCTTCATCTGCCCGCCAAATGCGGATGACGATCTTCTGCGCCAGGTCGCATCTTACGGCCGCGGTTACACCTACCTGCTTTCGCGTTCGGGCGTCACCGGCGCGGAAAACCGTGGCGCATTGCCGTTGCATCATCTCATTGAGAAGCTTAAAGAGTACCATGCCGCGCCTGCGTTACAGGGCTTCGGTATCTCCTCGCCGGAACAGGTGTCTGCGGCCGTGCGTGCCGGGGCGGCTGGCGCTATCTCCGGCTCAGCCATTGTCAAGATTATCGAGAAAAACCTCGCGTCTCCCGAACAGATGTTGGCGGAGCTCAGGTCCTTTGTCTCAGCGATGAAAGCCGCCAGCCGCGCATAACGGGTTAAGCCGTCAGCATAACGCTGGCGGCTTAATGAGTGGCTGGCGCCGAACCAGAATCACGATTCAGGCGTACATCATCAATCTTTTTGGTGTTATTCCCCGTCCAGCTTTCAAAAAGTCTGAAGTCAATTTTTGCTAAGAAAACTCCTAATCACGCCGAAAAATTTAGCGTTTTCACGTCAATTTCCCCCGCCTTTATGTAAAGAAATGTCAACAAACAATGCATTAACGTTTCTATGGCTGCAGATAGTGACGCTTGTTATTAATAACAATGCAAAGCATTTTCTGTTAAATCGCTTATTCTAAAAGAAAATATAGAATATATTATCTCTAAACCATTTTTTGTGCGTTATTTACGCGGTAAATCACAACTATTTCCGTCAATTTGACTAATCGGTTTAACCAACTAATTTTAATAGGGTGTCGACACGGTTAAAACCGATTTTTTCAGCAAGCAACGAGACAGGAGAAATAATATGGCCGAACATCGTGGTGGTTCAGGAAATTTCGCCGAGAATCGTGAAAAAGCATCTGAAGCGGGCCGCAAAGGCGGTCAGCATAGCGGCGGGAATTTCAAAAACGATCCGCAACGAGCTTCTGAAGCCGGTAAAAAAGGTGGTCAGAATAGTCACGGCGGACGTAAATCCGATAATTCCTGATTTACTGTAATGTAAATATAACACATGCTTTTATCAAGCAATCTGCGAGTCTTCTGGCTCGCAGTATTTTGCCCAGGAGAATTAGATTTATGAATATTAAAACCGTTGAAGACCTTTTTATCCATCTACTTTCAGATACCTATAGTGCAGAAAAACAATTAACCAAGGCTCTTTCTAAACTAGCCAGAGCCACGTCCAATGAAAAATTAAGCCAGGCCTTTCAATCTCATCTTGAAGAAACCCAGGGTCAGATTGAACGTATTGATCAGATCGTCGAATCTGAATCTGGCATTAAACTGAAAAGAATGAAATGCGTCGCTATGGAAGGGCTGATTGAAGAAGCCAATGAAGTCATCGAAAGTACGGAGAAAAACGAAGTACGCGATGCAGCGCTTATCGCCGCGGCGCAAAAAGTCGAGCATTACGAAATCGCCAGCTACGGCACGCTAGCCACCCTGGCCGAGCAGCTTGGCTATAGCAAAGCATTAAAACTGCTCAAAGAAACCCTCGACGAGGAAAAACAAACTGATTTAAAACTTACCGATTTAGCAGTCAGCAATGTTAATAAAAGTGCTGAACGCAAATCGAAATAATATTTTTAATTATCAGCTTGCATGATTCCGATTTTATTATCGGAGCAGATTATCACGCATTGAGGAATGTAAAATGAATTATACTGAACATTATCATGACTGGCTTCGTGACGCCCATGCCATGGAAAAACAGGCAGAATCGATGCTTGAATCTATGGCCAGCCGTATTGAAAATTATCCTGATATAAAAGCCAGAATTGAACAACATATTAGTGAAACCAAACATCAAATTACCATGCTCGAAGAAGTGTTGGACCGTAATGGCATTTCCCGTTCGGTGTTGAAAGACTCCATGAGTAAAATGGCAGCAATGGGGCAATCTATCGGTGGCATGTTCCCTTCCGATGAAATTGTCAAAGGCTCAATTAGCGGTTATGTTTTCGAGCAGTTCGAAATTGCTTGTTATACCTCCCTGCTGGCGGCGGCAAAAAAAGCTGGCGACACTGCCTCAATTCCAACGATTGAAGCCATTCTGAAAGAAGAAATGCAAATGGCTGACTGGCTTATCAAACATATTCCGCAGACAACGGAACAATTTTTACTGCGATCTGAAGCAGATGGCGTTGAAGCCAAAAAATAAATAATAAGCAGGAGGCAATATGTTTCGACACGTAAAACAACTTCAATATACTGTGCGAGTGAGCGAACCTAATCCTGGATTAGCGAACCTGCTGCTGGAACAGTTTGGCGGCCCGCAGGGCGAACTGGCGGCCGCCTGCCGCTACTTCACGCAAGGTTTAAGCGATGATGATGCCGGTCGTAGAGAGATGTTAATGGACATCGCCACCGAGGAGCTGAGTCATCTGGAAATTATCGGCTCACTGGTAGGAATGCTTAATAAAGGCGCTAAAGGCGAGCTGGCGGAAGGCATCGAAAGCGAAGCGGAACTTTATCGCTCGTTGACGCAGAATGGTAATGACAGCCATATCACCTCTCTGCTGTATGGCGGCGGCCCTGCGTTGACGAACTCCGGCGGCGTACCGTGGACTGCGGCTTATATTGATACTATCGGCGAAGTCACAGCCGATCTACGCTCAAACATCGCGGCAGAGGCGCGAGCGAAGATTATTTATGAACGCCTGATTAACCTGACCGACGATCCTGGCGTAAAAGACACGCTCAGTTTCTTAATGACCCGTGAAGTCGCGCACCAGCTCTCTTTTGAAAAGGCGCTGTATTCGATTCGTAACAACTTCCCGCCGGGTAAATTACCGCCGGTAGAACAGTATACCGATGTGTACTACAACATGTCGCAAGGCGACGATCCGCGAGGTAGCTGGAATAGCGATGAGAACTTCAACTATGTCGCAGAACCGATGCCTGCTGTTGATGGCGGCGATGGCCTGGCGACAGTGAAATTGCCGCGCGAGCAGTTGGCGCTGCTCAAAGCGATGGCAGAAAGAACGAAATCGGACCCCACCGTTGATCCTCTCACTGGCGCAGAACTAGGCTGCGGCGAACCGAAAGAAGACAAGTGAGTTCCGACAAGTAAAATCCGTGTGTCATGTCCTTTTTTGACCCCGCCTGGCGGGGTCTTTTTTCGTCACAACATCACGCGATTAGAAACGATAGCCTGCCGAGAACATAAATACCCATGGGTCCAGACGCACGCTGTCATGATGCTGAACGCCGCCCATTTTATAATTGGCGGTAGTATCAATATCCATGTACCAGACAGAGGCGCCAATTAACCAGTCGCGGTTAATCAGGTAATCTACCCCAACTTGCCCTGCCGCGCCCCAGGAGTCCTTAAAGCTCAGATCGGACAGCCCGGCATTTTTACCATTATCGTTAAAGTCGTTATCGAAGAAGGTGGTGTAGTTCACCCCCACGCCGACATAAGGACGCACTTTGCTGCTGGAATCGCCGAAGTACCACTGCGCCATTAACGTTGGCGGTAACAGGTGAACCGTGGCGATATCTCCCGTCGCGCCCGTACCCACCTTATGGCGGAACGGCGTGGCCGCCAGCAATTCAACCCCGATATTGTCCGTCGCCATGTAAGTGAATGTCAGGCCGAGTTGCGTGTTATTACTCACATCAAACCCGTTTAAATGCCCCAGCGTACCACCCGCCCCTTCTGTAGGTCTGACGGTTGCCGGACCTGCACGCATAAAGAATTCTCCGGCTTCGTGCGCGAAAGCGCTGCCTGAGAGAAGAGTTGTTAACGCCAGTGCCGCCACTGTAAATTTTTTCATACCCGCTCCATCGTTATGGTTATAAAAGCGTGATGAATATACCCACAATGAAGTAATAAGTGATCTAACACAGATCACATTTGTTCTTATAATTTAACATTTATTGATCCAGATTAATTTAGAACTTGTATTGAAAATCCTGGTTATAGGAATTCAGATCAATTTTGACATATTCACGCTATGCAAATATTTGTCTGCTCCTGTTGCCCTGGCGATAAAGGCTGGCTAAGGTAATCAATGTCCCGCAATGGCGCGTGGCGTTAAGATTCGCGAACACTGCGGGACAGATTAATTTCCGTTGTAATCTATTGATACGTGAGTTTTTTGCAGGTGAATCATGAGCGTTCTTAACCCATGCATGACATGCGGTGCCTGTTGTGCCTATTTTCGTGTCTCCTTTTATTGGGCTGAAGGCGACGATGCCAGCGGACGCGTTCCGGCGTCATTAACCGAGCCCGTTACCCCTTTTTTACGTTGTATGGCCGGTACCAACCAAAAACAGCCGCACTGTAAAGCGCTAATTGGCAAGCCGGGTGAAAACGTCAGTTGCGCTATTTATGAAAACCGCCCTTCAACCTGCCGCGAATTTTCGATATCGGGCGAAGGAGGCGAAGTGAATGAGGCGTGCAATCGCGCCCGCGCGCGATACGGATTACCGCCGCTTTACAAAGATATGCTTTTCCATACAACTGCTGATGCTGCCACTGTAGAGTTATCCAGGGTACAATTGCCCGCAAATTAACACCTGCAAAACTCAAGGAGAGTGCATGTCTATCACGGCGAAGTCCGTTTACCGTGACGCCGGAAATTTTTTCCGAAATCAATTTATTACTATCTTGCTGGTTTCGTTGCTGTGCGCATTTATCACGGTGGTCTTAGGTCATGCCTTTTCACCCAGCGATGCGCAAATCGCGCAACTCAGTGAAGGAGAACATCTGGCAGGCAGCGCTGGCCTGTTTGAGCTGGTACAAAATATGACGCCGGAGCAGCAGCAGATCCTGTTGCGCGCCTCTGCCGCCTCGACGTTTTCCGGGCTTATCGGCAACGCTATTCTGGCCGGCGGTATCATCCTGATGATTCAGTTAGTTTCAGCGGGACATCGGGTTAGCGCGCTGCGTGCTATCGGCGCCAGCGCCCCTGCATTGCCTAAACTGTTTATTCTCATTTTTCTGACTACCCTGTTAGTGCAAATCGGTATAATGCTGATTGTCGTTCCGGGGATTATTATAGCCATTGTGCTGGCGTTTGCGCCAGTGATGTTGGTTGAAGAGAAAATGGGCGTGTTTGCCGCAATGCGCAGCAGTATGCGTTTAGCCTGGGCTAACATGAGACTGGTCGCGCCCGCGGTGATAGGCTGGTTACTGGCTAAAACATTGCTATTGCTGTTCGCGCCCAGCTTCGCTGTACTGACCCCAAATGTAGGCGCTGTACTGGCGAATACGTTGAGTAATCTGATTTCCGCAGTATTGCTTATCTACTTATTCCGCCTGTATATGTTGATTCGCCAATAATCCGCAATGCGCCGTTACGCGGCGCATTCGACGCTCGTTGATGATGGAATCGAAGAATGAAGCAGTTTCTGGATTTTTTACCGCTGGTTGTCTTTTTTGCGTTTTATAAACTTTATGACATCTATGCGGCGACCTCCGCACTGATTGTCGCGACGGCAATCGTGCTGATTTATAGCTGGGTGCGCTATCGGAAAATAGAGAAGATGGCGCTGATTACCTTTGTTCTGGTTGCCGTCTTCGGCGGTCTGACGCTCTTCTTCCATAACGATGAATTTATTAAATGGAAGGTGACGGTTATTTATGCGCTGTTCGCCGGTGCGCTGTTAATAAGCCAGTGGGTGATGAAAAAACCGTTAATCCAACGTATGTTAGGTAAAGAACTGGCGTTGCCGCAGCAGGTCTGGTCAAAGCTGAACCTGGCGTGGGCGCTGTTTTTTATTGCGTGCGGTCTGGCTAACATTTATATCGCCTTCTGGTTGCCGCAAAATATCTGGGTCAACTTTAAGGTCTTTGGACTCACGGCGCTGACGCTCATTTTTACCCTGCTGAGCGGCGTCTATATCTACCGGCATCTGCCACAGGAAGATAAATCATAACCCTCCCGTGACTTATCATCGCCAGACTGCGAACGCCTGGCGATATTTTCTTCGCCTTTACGCCCTGCGCTTTCCCGTCAGTACCTTTATTCCCACTATTCTCCACACAAAATTCATAGTAGCATCGCGGCTGTAATTTTTTCTGATAGTCGGTTTTACAATGACAACAATGGATAATACTCCTCAGGGCGAGCTGGTTTTACGTACATTGGCCATGCCTGCCGATACCAATGCGAACGGCGATATTTTTGGCGGCTGGCTGATGTCGCAAATGGATATTGGCGGCGCGATACTGGCCAAAGAGATCGCGCACGGTCGGGTTGTAACCGTACGCGTGGAAGGAATGACATTTCTGCGCCCCGTCGCGGTTGGCGATGTCGTATGCTGCTACGCGCGCTGCGTTAAACGCGGTACGACGTCTATTAGCATCAATATTGAAGTCTGGGTGAAAAAAGTCGCGTCAGAACCGATTGGACAGCGCTACAAGGCCACCGAGGCGCTGTTTATTTATGTTGCCGTCGATCCGGACGGTAAACCTCGCCCGCTCCCGGTTCAGGGTTAAGTATACCCGCTTACGCCGCCAGCAGGTGATGGTATATTCCTACTGGCGGCGCCAGAGATTACTCAATCTGCGCCGTACCGTTCAGACGGAAGATAATATTGACCACCAGCCCGGAACCCGGCTTGCCTGCTTCATAGCGCCATTTGCGCATCGCATTCTTAACTTCACGCTCAAACATATTGGCTGGCTGCGCGGATAGAATCTGTACATTTTCCACTCGCCCAGCAGAGGTCACGTCAAACTTCACCTTTACGCGGCCTTCAATACGTAACGCCTGTGCTCGCGCCGGATACTGCGGCTGGTTACGGCTCAGAGCGCGAGGTCCAGTGGGCACGCTCACCGCGGGCTTGCTGGTCGCCGATGCGGTGCTGCTTGTTGGCCGCACCGGGGCGCTATTTTCAAACGGTGAGGCAGGACGCGGCGCGGCTGGTTTGACTTCGCGCTTCGGCTGCTCTTCAACCTTTTTCACCGGTTTCGGTTTTGGCTTGGGTTTTGGCTTAGGTTTGGGTTTCTCAATCACCACGGGCGCTTCTTTAGGCGGTTCAGGGATCGGCTCTGGCTCCGGTTCGGGTTCAACCACCGGCTCCGGCGGCGGCTGAACCGCCTGGGGCGGCTCCAGGTCGGCGGGTGAAACCATTGTCACCGTGATAGGCTGCGCTGGCGCAGGCAATTCAATAACCTGATGTACCGAGGTATAGAGCAAACCTGCCACTACAGCACCATGAATGCCTACGGAAAGGAGTGTCGGCCAGGGAAAGCGACGAGGTAAATCAAGGGTCATTGAAGTCATAATCGTTTCAGTTGAAAAACCAGAGCTGAATTTTAAATGCAAATAGCAATCATATTCAATAAGGCATTGCCGATAGCGGCATTTAAAAGATGATATCGCGCAAAAACACCACACAAAATGTGCATGTTTAACAAAGTCGGTATCTTTACATTGCAGTTAAATGCCCTTTCCAATAACGTAATCAGCAACTTTTACCGATTAAGGAGCTCTACCCGTGCTGTATGTTATTTACGCTCAGGATAATGCCAACTCGCTTGAAAAACGCCTCTCGGTACGGCCCGCGCATCTGGCGCGCCTGCAACTTCTGCATGATGAAGGGCGATTATTAACTGCCGGGCCGATGCCCGCAGTGGACAGTAACGATCCTGGGGTAGCCGGATTTACCGGGTCAACGGTGATTGCTGAATTTGAATCTTTAGAAGCGGCGCAATCCTGGGCTGATGCGGCCCCCTACGTCGCAGCGGGCGTCTATGCGCAGGTTTCGGTCAAACCATATAAGAAGATCTTTTGAAAAGAATGGCCTGTTGGGCACCGCATACGGTGCCCTTTCTGGCTCACACACCGTGAATCGCAAAGAGTAATGAATTACGCTGACGATTAAAGATGCATTTCCTGATGGTATGGATACGCATATTACGGCGTGATTGCCCTTCAAGCCAACGCGCTTTACGGCGGCTCGCCTGACGTAGCATTCGCCAGCGCCCCACTTCCGTTCTACTACGCTTCATGTTTACGACTCTCACTGTAACAGAAGCGCCATTATACCCCCTCGCCGGATGCAGACCAGCGCTTTTCCCGTGTTTTTATTTGCCATGTGAATCCTGACGCGTAAACTCTTAACAACACGCTTTCTAAAGGATTTTTAAAGTTATGACAACCTTCTACACCGTGGTGAGTTGGCTGGTCATTTTGGGATACTGGGTTCTCATTGCCGGCGTCACATTACGTATTCTAATGAAACGGCGCGCAGTTCCCTCCGCAATGGCCTGGTTGTTAATCATCTATATCCTTCCGCTGGTCGGGATCATCGCCTATTTGTCCGTGGGCGAATTGCATTTAGGCAAACGTCGCGCCGAGCGTGCCCGCGCCATGTGGCCGTCTACCGCCAAATGGTTGAATGACCTCAAAGCCTGCAAACACATTTTCGCGCAAGAAAACAGTAGCGTCGCATCGTCCTTGTTTAAGCTGTGCGAACGACGTCAGGGGATTGCGGGCGTCAAAGGCAACCAGTTGCAATTGCTTACCGACTCCGATGATGTCATGCAGGCGCTTATTCGCGATATCCAACTGGCGCGGCATAATATCGAAATGGTGTTTTACATCTGGCAGCCAGGCGGCATGGCGGATCAGGTCGCTGAATCGCTAATGGCCGCCGCCCGCCGCGGCATCCACTGCCGGCTTATGCTGGATTCCGCGGGTAGCGTCGCTTTCTTCCGCAGCCCCTGGGCGGCCATGATGCGTAACGCTGGCATTGAAGTCGTAGAGGCGCTGAAGGTGAATCTGATGCGCGTCTTTTTACGCCGTATGGATCTTCGCCAGCACCGTAAAATGGTGATGATTGACAATTACATCGCCTATACCGGCAGTATGAATATGGTGGACCCGCGTTTTTTCAAACAGGATGCCGGCGTTGGGCAATGGGTCGATTTGATGGCGCGGATGGAGGGCCCCGTGGCGACAGCAATGGGGATTGTTTACTCCTGCGATTGGGAAATCGAGACGGGTAAACGCATTCTGCCTCCCCCGCCGGATGTGAATATTATGCCGTTTGAGCAGGCCAGCGGGCATACCATTCATACCATTGCTTCCGGCCCTGGTTTTCCGGAAGATCTCATTCACCAGGCACTATTAACCGCCACCTATGCTGCGCGCGAATATTTAATTATGACCACGCCATATTTCGTCCCCAGCGACGATCTGCTGCACGCTATTTGTACCGCTGCGCAGCGCGGCGTGGATGTCAGTATTATCCTGCCCCGTAAAAATGATTCACTGCTCGTCGGCTGGGCCAGTCGCGCCTTTTTTAGCGAGTTACTGGCGGCGGGCGTGAAAATCTATCAGTTCGAAGGCGGGCTGTTACATACCAAAAGCGTGCTGGTCGATGGCGAACTGAGCCTAGTCGGTACCGTGAATCTCGACATGCGTAGCCTGTGGCTTAATTTCGAGATTACGCTGGTCATTGATGATACGGGTTTCGGCGCCGATCTGGCTGCGGTACAGGACGATTATATTTCGCGCTCCCGCCTGTTAGATGCGCGTTTGTGGGTAAAACGTCCGTTATGGCAGCGTATTACCGAGCGATTGTTTTACTTCTTTAGTCCATTGCTGTAAAACGTGACCAACATGAGTAAACAGGTAGTCACTATGGAAATGGATCTGAACAATCGCCTGACTGAAGACGAAACGCTTGAGCAGGCTTACGATATTTTTCTTGAGCTGGCGGCGGATAATCTTGATCCGGCTGATATCATTCTGTTCAATTTGCAATTCGAGGAGCGCGGCGGCGCGGAGTTGTTTGATCCCGCTGAAGACTGACAAGAGCACGTCGATTTTGACCTGAATCCAGACTTTTTTGCCGAGGTGGTAATTGGCCTGGCGGATACCGAAGACGGCGAAATTAACGACATTTTCGCCCGCGTTCTGCTGTGCCGGGAAAAGGACCACAAGCTGTGCCATATTCTCTGGCGCGAATAAGCGGTTCAGGCCGGATGGCGTCTGATTGCGCCCTCCGGCAAGCCTGTTTAATCCGGTAGCTTACTGCCGCATCGGTTACAATATTGCGCGCTATGTTCATGCTGGCTTTGCTGGCACTGCGGACATTTTCGCTGCCAGTGACGTTTTTGAAACGCGCTGCTCATGTGCGTGGTAATCAGTCCTGTAGGAATCGCAATCACCGAATAACCAATCAAAATAAGCACCGACGCGACAATACGTCCCAGCGGCGTATGCGGCGTAATATCACCGTACCCCACGGTTGTGACTGTCACTATCGCCCAATACACCGAGGCATTAAGCGTCGTGAAGCCATATTTCGGTCCTTCAATAAGATACATCAGGGCACCGAAAATAATCATCACGATCGCAATAAATGAATAGAACAGAATAAGCTGATGACGCGCGCTAATAATGGCGCTCCAGAATACGCGCAGGGATGGCATAAAGCGTAGCAGTTTAAGAATACGCAGCACGCGAATCGCTCGCATAGCACGCCAGGCAAACATATAGTTCAGACTAATTTCCGGCCACAGCCACATGACGTACAGCGGCAAAATCGTCACCAGATCAATAAATCCCCAGAAACTAAAAACGTATTTTGCCGGTTCGGGCCAGCTAAACAGTCTGAGCAAGTATTCACCGGTAAATATCAGGGTAACGCAGAGCTCCAGCCAGACAAAAATATGCCATTCATCAAATGTCAGGTGATATTCCGTTCCTACGCCTGATTCAACAAAAATGACCAGTACGCTAAGCAGCGCAAACAGCGCGCATAACCCTTCAAAACGGCGACCTGAGCGCGTAGTCAAATCGAACAGATTATGATAAAGACGACGGCGAACCGACGACAAAGAAAGTGACACGGTAACCTCACCTAAAAGAAGGGCTGACGAATTGTCAGCCCTTGCGATTATAACGGGTCTACTTTAAGGCAGGAAACGGCATGGCGAAAACTTCCTTCCAGCACCGGTCGCGTTTGCGCGCATTCTGGCCCGGCTAGCGGACAGCGTGTACGGAACACGCAGCCGGAAGGCGGGTTAATGGGCGAAGGTAATTCGCCCTCCAGCAATTGTATCTTCTTATTTCGCTCCAGATCGGGATCGGGAATCGGTACCGCCGACATCAGCGCTTTGGTATAAGGATGCAGTGGATTATGGTACACCTCATCATAGGTGCCCAATTCTACTGCATGACCGAGATACATCACCAGGACACGATCGGATATGTGCTTTACGACCGCCAGGTCGTGCGCAATAAAAATCAACGACAGCCCCATCTCTCGCTGTAACTGCTGGAGCAAATTCACCACCTGCGCCTGAATAGAAACGTCCAGCGCCGACACCGGCTCATCGCAAATAATGAGCTTAGGTTCCAGGATCAACGCCCGGGCGATACCGATGCGCTGGCACTGCCCCCCGGAAAATTCATGGGGATAACGGTTGATGAGATTCGGCAGCAGCCCCACTTTCAGCATCATGGCTTTCACGCGGTCACGCACGTCCTGGCGCGAAAGTTTAGGATGATAAGTGCGCAGCGGTTCCGCGATAATTTCGCCAATCGTCATTCGCGGGTTGAGTGACGCCAGCGGGTCCTGGAAAATCATCTGGATATCGCTGCGCACTTCGCGCCACTCATCCGCTTTCATGCCCAACAGATCTTTTCCCAGCCAGGCGACTTTACCGTCTGTCGCCTTCACCAGACCAATAATGGCGCGCGCAAACGTCGACTTGCCGCAGCCGGATTCACCCACCACGCCAAGCGTTTCGCCTCCATACAGGCGTAGCGTAACGCCGTCCACCGCTTTCAGAGTTTTCGGCGGTTGCCAGAACCACTGCTTCCCTTCTTTGATATCAAAATGTACTTTCAGATCGGCGATTTCGAGGAGAACTTTACGTTGTTCAATCACAGCATTCATAGCAGTTCCTCCACCGGTTTAAAACAGGCGCGCAAGCGACCAGGACTAAACGCTTCAAGTGGCGGCGCATTATTGCAGATCTCCATCGCATGAGGACAACGCGGCTGGAACGGACAACCTTTAGGCAAACGCAATAAATTGGGAGGATTGCCCGGAATCGTCAACATTTCCGCCCCCTCGCTATCCAGACGCGGCACCGCATTAAGCAAGCCTATCGAATACGGATGAACGGGCTGATAAAAGACATCGCGCGCCTTACCGTATTCCATGGTACGCCCGGCATACATTACCAGGACCTTATCGCAAATACCCGCGACCACGCCCAGATCGTGGGTAATCATGATAATGGCGGTATTAAATTCGCGCTTTAGCTCATTAAGCAAGGTCATAATCTGCGCCTGCACGGTAACATCAAGCGCGGTGGTAGGCTCATCGGCAATAAGCAGTTTCGGCCTGCACAACAGCGCCATCGCAATCATCACACGTTGACGCATTCCGCCGGAAAATTCGTGCGGGTACATTTTCATCCGTTTGCGCGCTTCCGGCATTTTTACGGCATCCAGCATTCTGACGGACTCTTCAAAAGCTTCCGCTTTGCTCACCCCTTTATGCAGCATCAGGACTTCCATTAACTGCTCCCCAACGCGCATATAAGGATTTAGCGAGGTCATCGGGTCCTGAAAAATCATCGAAATCTGTTCTGCGCGCAGCGTATTCAGTTCGCGCTCAGGTAGATGAAGAATTTCACGTCCGTTGAAGGTCGCGGAACCGCCGATTCGACCATTCGTCGCCAGCAGTCCCATTAATGCGAACGCCGTTTGCGATTTCCCCGATCCAGACTCGCCAACAATACCTAACGTTTCTCCAGCGCGAAGCGTAAAGTTCAGATCGTTGACCGCCGTCACATCGCCATCAGGCGTAGCGAACGTAACACGAAGATCGTTTACCTCCAGCAGTACATTCGCCGGTTGCGGCGCCTGAGTTGCGGTTTCTGATAAGCTCATGGCTGTACTCCTTAACGATCTTTCGGGTCGAGGGCATCACGCAGGCCATCGCCAATAAAGTTAAAACAGAATAACGTCACCACGAGAAAGCCAGCCGGAAACAGCAGCAGCCACGGTGAGACTTCCATTGAATTTGCGCCATCGCTCAATAACGCTCCCCAACTGCTTAACGGTTCCTGCGTCCCAAGCCCCAGGAAACTGAGGAAAGACTCAAACAGAATCATGCTGGGCACCAGCAACGATGCATACACTACCACTACGCCCAGGACGTTAGGCACAATATGGCGGATCACAATGCTGGCAGTCGACACACCACCCACCTGCGCGGCTTCGATGAATTCTTTACGTTTAAGACTTAGGGTTTGGCCACGCACGATACGCGCCATATCAAGCCAGGAGACCATGCCGATGGCGACGAAAATCAACAGAATGTTCTGCCCAAAAAACGTCACCAGCAAAATCACAAAGAACATAAACGGGAACGAGTTGAGGATCTCCAACAAACGCATCATCACAGAATCAATTTTGCCGCCCAGATAGCCGGACAGCGAGCCATACAGCGTTCCGACAATGACCGCCACCAGCGCGGCGGCAATCCCGACCATTAATGAGATACGCCCGCCGATGGCAACGCGCACCAACAGATCGCGCCCGGAAGAGTCAGTGCCGAAATAGTGACCGGACGCCATATCCGGCGCACTGGACATCATGCCCCAGTCGGTATCGAAATAGGTAAATTGCGACAGCATAGGCGCCACTGTCACGAACAGGGCTATCAGAAACAGGACAATAAGACTGGCCACCGCCGCACGGTTATGCATAAAGCGCCGACGGGCATCTTGCCAAAGGCTGCGACCTTCCACCTCCAGCTTTTCACTGAAATTTTCCAGCGTCTCGCTGTTTTTCTTACTTAACATCATCGCGAGCTCCAGTATCAATAGCGAATTTTCGGGTCGATAACGGCATAGAGCACATCGACAATGGCGTTAAATAATATGGTCAGCGCCCCGACTAGAATGGTCAAACTTAACACCAGCGAGTAATCGCGGTTGAGCGCGCCATTAACGAAAAGCTGCCCAATGCCCGGTAAGCCATAAATAGTTTCAATCACCATTGAGCCGGTAATAATGCCGACAAAGGCTGGCCCCATATAGGATAAAACCGGCAGCAGCGCAGGTTTTAACGCATGGCGGAAGATGATTCTGCGCATCGGTAATCCTTTTGCCCGCGCGGTACGAATAAAGTTCGAATGCAGAACTTCAATCATTGAGCCGCGCGTAATACGAGCGATGCTGGCAATATAGGCCAGTGAAAGCGCGACCATCGGCAGGATCATAAATTTTAACGCCCCGCCGTTCCAGCCGCCGCCAGGCAGCCATTGCAAGGTTATTGCAAAGACCATCACCAGTAGCGGCGCTACCACAAAACTGGGGATAACGACGCCGGTCATGGCAAATCCCATCACCGTATAATCCCATCGCGTATTTTGCTTTAGCGCGGCAATCACGCCAGCACTGACACCAATAATGACCGCCAGCAAAAAAGCGGCAGCGCCAAGTTTCGCCGAAACGGGGAAGCTGGCGGCAACCAGATCGTTGACCGTGTAATCTTTGTATTTAAACGATGGTCCAAAATCGCCATGCGCCAGCTGCTTCAGGTAGCTGAAGTACTGCGTCATGATGGGATCGTTCAGATGATATTTTGCTTCAATATTGGCCAGCACTTCCGGCGGCAATGCGCGCTCGCCAGTAAAAGGGCTACCCGGCGCGAGGCGCATCATAAAGAAAGAGATGGTAATAAGAATAAACAGCGTCGGAATCGCTTCCAGACAGCGGCGTAAAATAAATTTCAACATTGCCCGTACCTTCTGGCCTGTGCCTTTACTTCCCGGACGTGACAAAAGATCCGCCAGGGAAAGTTATAGTGCGATGAAAAAAGACACCATGGGACAACCGCAGTTGTCCCATATCTTGCCATTAATGTTTGATAATATATAAGTTTTTCACATAAATATTATCCAGCGGGTCTTTACCGGTATACCCGCCCACCCAGGGTTTCACCAGGCGCGCGTTAACGTAGTAATACACCGGCACAATAGCCGAGTCTTTATCTAACTGCTGCTCCGCTTTAGCGTAGAGTTCGCTGCGCTGCGTATCGTCCGCCACTTTCAGCGTGTCGGCAATCAGCTTATCAAACGCCGGGCTCTTATAATGCGCGGTGTTATTTGAACTGTCGGACAACATGGTATTCAGGAACGAGGTCGGTTCATTATAATCTGCGCACCACCCGGCTCTGGCGACATCAAAGGTGCCCTGATGACGGGTATCCAGGAAGGTTTTCCATTCCTGATTCTCCAGATTCACATTGACGCCCAGATTTTTCTTCCAGATAGACGCCACGGCAATGGCCAGTTTTTTATGCAGATCGGAGGTGTTATACAGCAGGTCGAATGTTAAGGGCTTATCCGCCGTAAAGCCGGCTTCAGCCAACAATTTCTTCGCTTCTTCATTACGCTTTTGCTGGGACCATTTGAACCACTCAGGCTCTACCAGTTTTGCGCCATCAGTATACGGCGGCGTATAGCTATAAGCGGGTAAATCGCCCTGATTTTTAACCTTATTAACAATAATGTCGCGATCTAACGCCAGTTTCAGCGCGGTACGCACGCGGACATCGTTAAACGGCGCTTTTTGATTATTAATTTCGTAATAATAGGTACACAAATAAGGGTCTACGCGGACTTCATTCGGGATCTCTTTCTTCAGTTTCTGGAATAATTCGATCGGCATATTGTTATAAGTCATATCGATCTCGCCGCTGCGGTAGCGGTTCACATCCGTCACCTCCGAAGAGATAGGCAAATAAGTTACCTGATTGATGACGGTTTTGTCGTTATCCCAGTATTGCGGGTTACGCTCCAGCACGATACGTTCGTTCACCACCCAGTTTTTTAACTTATAAGCGCCGTTAGTGACAATATTGGCCGGTTGTGTCCACTTATCGCCAAATTTTTCGACCGCTGATTTCGGTACAGGAGACACTGAAGGGTGGACCAACAATTTGTAGAAATAAGGCACCGGCTCACTTAAGGTCACTTCAAAGGTGTGATCATCAAGCGCTTTTACCCCCAGATCGGTGGCGGGTTTTTTACCGGCGATAATGTCATCGATATTAGCGATATGACCGTATTGCAGATAGCTGGCGTACGGCGATGCCGTATTAGGATCGGCCAGGCGTTGCCAGCTATAAACGAAATCATGGGCGGTGACGGGCGTACCATCTGACCATTTCGCATTTTCACGTAGATGGAATGTCCAGACTTTAAAATCTTTATTTTCCCATTTTTCCGCGACGCCCGGTGAAGGATGCCCCTCAACATCACTAATTAATAAGCCTTCGAAGAGGTCACGGCTGACGTTCGATTCCGGCACGCCTTCAATTTTATGCGGGTCGAGAGACTGCACTTCTGATCCATTGTTACGTACCAACGTTTGCTTGTCGGCTAACTGAACGCCGGCGGGCACGTCTGCCGCAGTCGCGGCGCTGGCGGCGATGAGCGCAGTGAGTATTCCCGCTGCAATCAAACTTTTTTTCGTGATGTTAGACATTGTGTTTGTACTCCACTCATTATAATTACTGGTTTTTACCAGCCTGTTTAATCCCGTCAGGGTTCCTGTACAGCACTGGTGGTGTACTGCCAGGTCTGTCACTGCTTTTGCTATCACCGACTTTATTTATTCTGACGATTCGTTCGATCGCCTTTCGTCGATTCGGTATACGACGTACCTGCCCACGTCGCACGTTATTTCTGACAACCATGTAAATGAAAATAGTTATCAACAATGTGAAATCTTCTGCAAAATGTTTGGCCGAAAAGTATCAAATGCGTTTCTGAACCGCCAATTCATTTTACAATTTTGTTAACCAATTCTCTTTTATGGAAAAATCCCTGCCAAAAAAACAGTTAAACAATGTTAAAAATCTTTGATTTATTCTTTATAATCAATAAGTTGAAAGAAAAATATCTCTCTGTCGCATCGTAGGTTATGCCTGCGCCAGAAAACACACACAAATTTAACAAATGCTCATTATTTAGCACATTCATCTACGATGGAGCTGAAACAACTAATAACATTTCAATAATCCTTCATCAAGCCCCAGAGTATGGTGTGAATAAAATAACAGACCTACCGCTTCTCACGGTCTCAGTAATGTTGATAATAGTTTGATTAATAAAAATAAATAGCGTTAGATTATATTAGTATTTTTTATCATTTAAACGCTGAATGCTTATCAAAGTAAGAAGTGTTACGTGGGAATGTCACAAGGCGGCCCCCTTAGGGCGCCGCCTGTAAATCAACAGGTGGGAGTTTAGTTGAGCAAGCCGGGGAAAATGCCTTTTATTCCTGTGACAATAAATTCGATGCCGAGCGCCATTAACAACAACCCCATGATTCGGGTAATAACGTTGATGCCGGTTTGCCCCAGCAAACGAACCAGCCACGGCGCCATACGGAACACGCCCCAGCAGCAAAGCGCAAAAAGCGCAATGGCAACTGAAAAGCCAAGCAAATGCGCGATGCTGTGATAACGCGTCCCCCAGACGATAGTGGAGCTAATCGCCCCTGGCCCTGCCATTAACGGCAGCGCTAACGGCACAACGCCAATGCTCTCGCGTATGGCCGTCTCTGACTTTTCTTGTTTGTTTTGTTTATCTTCCCCCAGCTTCCCGCTGATCATCGACATTGCAATGGTGACAACCAGGATACCGCCCGCAATTCTGAACGAATCAATAGAAATACCAAACAGCTGCAGGATGCCATCGCCGAGGAATAAGGAACTCCACAAGATAATCGCGACCGACAGATTCGCGGTGAGGTTAGTTTTATTACGCGCCGTGGCCGTCTGGTAGCTGGTCATGCTGATGAAAACGGGAATAATCCCCACCGGGTTAACCAGCGCAAAGAGCCCGATAAAGAACTTAAAGTAAACAGGAAAATCAAAAAGCGGTTGAATCACGGTTAGCTCCGAAGCGTTAGCCGGATGAAGTCAATTTTCGTTAATGATCAAAACGCGCAGAAGATACGCCTTTTATTCGCATAGTTCACCTCTTATCTACACCTAATTTCATCCATTCATCGCTGTTATTTATATGTACTCGTTATGCTAAACCACTCACTCTTCATGACAACGATTTCTTAACAATTTACATAAAAGGCTAAAATGGCCTGCTGAAAGGTGTCAGCTTTGCGTAATCTTGATTTAGATCACACAATCGCTACTCAGAAGTGAGTAATCTTGCTTACGCCACCTGGACGTAACGCGTTAGAGTTAAATGATACTAACGCAGAAGCTCTTTTAGTAAATCAGAGCGAAACGGACGTTAAGTAACCACCTGAATTTCAGGCATTTATACAAAGTATCGTCGATCTGTCTATACTCACGTATCGCGCAGATGATTTACTAAAAAAGTTTAACATTATCAGGAGAGCATTATGGCTGTTACTAATGTCGCTGAACTTAACGCACTCGTAGAGCGTGTAAAAAAAGCCCAGCGTGAATATGCCAGTTTCACTCAAGAACAGGTCGACAAAATCTTCCGCGCCGCCGCTCTGGCAGCCGCTGATGCCCGCATTCCGCTGGCCAAAATGGCCGTCGCCGAATCCGGTATGGGTATCGTGGAAGACAAAGTGATTAAAAACCACTTCGCTTCTGAATATATTTACAATGCCTATAAAGATGAAAAAACCTGCGGCGTGCTGTCTGAAGACGACACCTTCGGGACCATCACCATTGCTGAACCTATCGGCATTATTTGCGGTATCGTTCCAACCACTAACCCGACCTCTACCGCGATCTTCAAATCGCTGATTAGCCTGAAGACCCGTAACGCCATCATCTTTTCTCCGCATCCGCGCGCTAAAGAAGCAACCAACAAAGCGGCAGACATCGTTCTGCAAGCGGCTATCGCTGCCGGCGCGCCGAAAGATCTGATTGGCTGGATCGATCAACCTTCCGTAGAACTGTCTAATGCGCTGATGCACCACCCGGATATCAACCTGATCCTCGCCACTGGCGGTCCAGGCATGGTTAAAGCAGCATACAGCTCCGGTAAGCCTGCTATCGGCGTAGGCGCAGGCAACACCCCGGTTGTCATTGATGAAACCGCGGATATCAAACGCGCTGTGGCGTCTGTTCTGATGTCTAAAACCTTCGATAACGGCGTAATCTGTGCTTCTGAACAGTCTGTTGTCGTTGTTGATTCCGTCTATGATGCCGTTCGCGAACGTTTCGCCAGCCACGGCGGCTACATGCTGCAGGGCCAGGAGCTGAAAGCGGTTCAAAACGTTATCCTGAAAAATGGCGCTCTGAACGCCGCTATCGTCGGCCAGCCAGCCTACAAAATCGCTGAACTGGCAGGCTTCTCCGTACCAGAAACCACCAAGATTCTGATCGGTGAAGTTACGGTCGTTGACGAAAGCGAACCGTTCGCACACGAAAAACTGTCTCCGACTCTGGCGATGTATCGTGCGAAAGATTTCGAAGAAGCGGTAGAAAAAGCAGAAAAACTGGTCGCTATGGGCGGTATCGGTCACACCTCCTGCCTGTACACTGACCAGGATAACCAGCCAGAACGCGTTGCTTACTTCGGTCAGATGATGAAAACCGCGCGTATCCTGATCAACACCCCGGCCTCTCAGGGTGGTATCGGTGACCTGTACAACTTCAAACTCGCACCTTCCCTGACGTTGGGTTGTGGTTCCTGGGGTGGTAACTCCATCTCTGAAAACGTTGGTCCGAAACACCTGATCAACAAGAAAACCGTTGCTAAGCGAGCTGAAAACATGTTGTGGCACAAACTTCCGAAATCTATCTACTTCCGCCGTGGCTCTCTGCCCATCGCGCTGGATGAAGTGATTACTGATGGCCACAAACGTGCGCTCATCGTGACTGACCGCTTCCTGTTCAACAACGGCTACGCAGACCAGATCACCTCTGTGCTGAAAGCGGCTGGCGTTGAAACCGAAGTCTTCTTCGAAGTTGAAGCCGACCCGACACTTTCCGTTGTTCGCAAAGGCGCTGAGCTGGCTAACTCCTTCAAACCAGACGTGATCATCGCGCTGGGCGGCGGTTCCCCGATGGACGCCGCGAAAATCATGTGGGTCATGTACGAACATCCGGAAACTCACTTCGAAGAGCTGGCGCTGCGCTTTATGGACATCCGTAAACGTATCTACAAGTTCCCGAAAATGGGCGTGAAAGCGAAAATGATCGCCGTCACCACCACTTCCGGTACCGGTTCTGAAGTCACACCGTTTGCGGTTGTGACCGACGATGCAACCGGTCAGAAATATCCGCTGGCTGACTACGCCCTGACCCCGGATATGGCGATTGTCGACGCCAACCTGGTGATGGATATGCCGAAGTCCCTGTGTGCGTTCGGTGGTCTGGATGCGGTAACTCACGCCCTGGAAGCTTACGTTTCCGTACTGGCTTCTGAGTTCTCTGACGGTCAGGCTCTGCAGGCTCTGAAACTGCTGAAAGAAAACCTGCCGGCGTCTTACCACGAAGGGTCTAAAAACCCGGTTGCGCGTGAACGTGTTCACAGTGCAGCGACTATCGCCGGTATCGCGTTTGCCAACGCCTTCCTCGGTGTATGTCACTCCATGGCGCACAAACTGGGCTCTCAGTTCCACATTCCGCACGGTCTGGCGAACGCCCTGCTGATTTGTAACGTTATCCGCTACAACGCGAATGACAACCCGACCAAGCAGACCGCTTTCAGCCAGTACGATCGTCCGCAGGCACGCCGTCGTTACGCTGAAATTGCTGACCACCTGGGCCTGAGCGCGCCGGGCGACCGTACCGCCGCTAAGATTGAAAAACTGCTGGCATGGCTGGAAAGCATTAAAGCTGAGTTGGGTATTCCTAAGTCTATCCGTGAAGCAGGCGTACAGGAAGCTGACTTCCTGGCACACGTTGACAAACTGTCTGAAGATGCCTTCGATGACCAGTGCACCGGCGCTAACCCGCGTTATCCACTGATCTCCGAACTGAAACAGATTCTGCTGGATACCTACTACGGTCGTGATTTCACCGAAGGTGAAGTTGCAGCGAAGAAAGACGTCGTTGCCGCACCGAAAGCAGAGAAAAAAGCGAAAAAATCCGCTTAATTCGTTATCTGTTTTAGCATGACAATAACGGCCTCAATTGAGGCCGTTTTTTTGTTTTACCTGTTTATCTGATGCCTGAAGGCGCTATGCTAATCATCTGGCCTACGTGCTCACGGCACGCCCTTCGTCAGGAGGCCTGAATAATGACCTCCAAAGCGCTACAGGGCGTTTTATAAGCCGATCTTTACCTCAGTATCATATGTGCCGATGACGCTCCTGAATCGCCGTCAGTGAGCCCTCCTCCAGCGCGTCCTTATAATGCTTACGGCAAACTGAAACGTAGCGTTCATTCCCGCCAATAACCACCTGTTCGCCTTCGTTATAAGGCCTGCCGTCCTGATCAAGGCGCAGAACCATACTGGCTTTACGACCGCAGAAACAGATAGTTTTTAATTCCACCAGCTTATCTGACCATGCCAGCAAGTATTGGCTGCCGACAAAGAGCTCCCCACGAAAGTCTGTTCGTAGCCCATAGCAAAGTACTGGAATATCTAATTTGTCGACAACCTCGGATAATTGATAAACCTGCTGGCGAGTCAAAAACTGGCTTTCGTCGACTAACACGCAATGTATTGTCTGCCGCGCGCTCTCGGCACGAATCTCTTCAAACAAGGATGTATTTTGGTTAAACAATTTTGCCGGCGACGACAAACCGATACGAGAGCTGACTTTGCCTGCGCCGAAACGATCGTCGATTTCCGCCGTATATACGACGGTACGCATCCCGCGTTCCTGATAATTGTATGAAGATTGCAGCAGTGCAGTCGACTTACCCGCATTCATTGCCGAATAGTAGAAATATAGCTGTGCCATTGGTCGCAGGACCTCACCTGAGTGAAATAAAGATTGGCGGGATTGTACCATAATTTACCGACGCGACGGCGCGGCTCGCGCTCCGGTGAGTATTAAGAATTGTACAAACATCGCTCACTATACCCAAAATAATTCGCGTTGCTTAAAGGCGGCAAGGGAGTGAGTCCCCAGGAGCATAGATAACTATGTGACTGGAGTGAGCGAGCGTAGCCAACGCATAAGCAACTTGAAGTATGAAGGGTATATACACATTCCTTCACAAATTATGCCGTTAAAATTCATCAACAATGCTTATCATCACCCGCCAATATGAAAACCTTGTACTTATTGTTACCGTTACTCATACCCGGTGCAAAGTAATAGGGTTTTCTTGTAAGGAAATCTAATACAAGAGATTGATATCTCAGCAATGAGATCGTATTTCATCATGATAAAATGTGACCTGACTCCTAAATTTTTAGCGACAGACGGTGAGTATCCCCCCTGCCAATAAGCTCTTTTTTGTGCGGCGCCTCAAGGAAAATTTAAGTTGAGATAATTAAAACGTGTGCTTAATAACGCGTAATTTTGAATTCCTTACATTCCTGGCTATTGCACAACTGAATTTATCGCTCTATTATTAGCTCAACAAACCACCCCAATATAAGTTTGAGATTACTACAATGAGCGAAGCACTTAAAATTCTGAACAACATCCGTACTCTTCGTGCGCAGGCAAGAGAATGTACTCTGGAAACGCTTGAAGAAATGCTGGAAAAATTAGAAGTTGTCGTTAATGAGCGTCGTGAAGAAGAAAGCGCTGCTGCTGCTGAAGTGGAAGAACGCACTCGTAAACTGCAACAGTATCGTGAAATGTTAATTGCCGACGGCATTGACCCGAATGAACTGCTGAATAGCATGGCTGCCGCTAAATCCGGCACCAAAGCTAAACGCGCAGCTCGTCCGGCTAAATATAGCTACGTTGACGAAAACGGTGAAACTAAAACCTGGACTGGCCAGGGTCGTACACCGGCTGTAATCAAAAAAGCAATGGAAGAACAAGGTAAGCAACTGGAAGATTTCCTGATCAAGGAATAATTTACTTCCTGGATGCTTAAAATCCCGCCGCTGGCGGGATTTTTTTTGCCTGAGTTCTCCGCTGACGACCCCAGGCATAAAAAAAGCGCCGGATTTACCAGCGCTTCTGTTAAAAAATTTATAACGTATCGTTACTTCTTAATACCCATTTCTTCTTCAAGCCAGGCTTTAAATTCAGCACCCAGCGAATTATGACGGATGCCATATTCAACGAATGCCTGCATATATCCTAACTTATTACCACAGTCATGGCTTTTACCCTTCATGTGGTAGGCTTCAACCGTTTCTTTTTCGATCAGCATATCGATAGCATCGGTCAACTGAATTTCATCCCCGGCGCCCGGAGGGGTTTTCGCCAGCAACGCCCAGATATCCGCGCTCAACACATAACGCCCGACAATCGCAAGGTTAGACGGCGCGACATCCGCTTTTGGTTTTTCAACCACGCCAACCATCGGCACACTTTCGCCCGGCGCCAGCTCAACGCCTTTGCAATCTACCACGCCGTATGCAGTCACATCTTCTACCGGCTCAACCATAATCTGGCTATTGCCGGTTTCGTCGAAACGGCGGATCATTTCAGCCAGGTTATCCTGAGACAGGTCGGACTCATATTCGTCAAGAATAACGTCTGGCAGAATAACAGCGACAGGTTCGTTTCCGACAACGGGATGCGCGCACAATACGGCATGGCCCAGGCCTTTTGCCAGCCCTTGACGTACCTGCATAATAGTGACATGCGGAGGGCAAATAGACTGAACCTCCTCCAGAAGCTGACGCTTAACGCGTTTTTCCAGCATCGCTTCCAGCTCAAAACTGGTATCAAAGTGGTTTTCAATAGAGTTTTTAGACGAGTGCGTAACAAGCACGATTTCAGTAATGCCAGCAGCGATACATTCGTTCACGACGTACTGAATTAATGGCTTATCAACCAGCGGCAGCATCTCTTTCGGGATAGCTTTGGTCGCTGGCAGCATCCTGGTTCCCAATCCCGCGACCGGAATAACGGCTTTTTTGACTTTCGAATTAAGGGCAGCCATTTAAAATTCTCCTGGACTGTTCATGTATTGAACGTGTTCATTAATCTGTATCGTGTTCCAGTATATCAGTACCAGAACAAGCCTCAGGTCCAAAAAGGACTTATATTGGTATAATTAAGACAAATACTTATAAATCTGCCGCAGATAGTAACACTCGTCGGGAAAGGCCGGTAAAGCAATTTCCGCTCACTCTTCCGTTTGGTCATTCCGCAGACAACATCAATCGCAGACGCCCTCCTGCGCCCCATATTTGACACTGCCACGAGTCGCAACGCTGGCTTAATTGGTTAAGGTAGGCGTTACCCAATGTTCCTAGCGGCACGCCGCTGCTAATTTGAACCTGATGAGCGCCCGTATTTAAGGTGGCGTTCAATCCGGCGGAGACGAGAATCAAATTTTTGAGCTCACTGTGATAGTAGCCGACAAATAGCGGGAATTGCCCAGGTAAATTGGCTTGTCTGAGCAGATGATTTACCTGTTTTAATAGCGCGCCTAACTCCGGTAAACGGTGCTTTTGTTGGCCGAGCTGATCCTGCAATAAGCCGTTAAATAGCGCCCGCAGCAACAATGCGGCTAACACGCCGTTATCGCCCGCCCGGGTGACATCCAGGCAATAAAATGCCAGTTCGTTATCAGATAGCGGCGCAATATCCAGCACCAGTCTAGGCTGATCGGCGGAGACGAGCTGCCGGTAATTAATGCGGCAATGGGAAATCACCTGCTGTACCGGGGGCTGCAATTCCTGCAACAATTGTGCTGCGGCGGTTGGATTACTCACCATTGCATCCCAGTCACGAAACAGGCGTTCTTCTTCTTCAACCCGCGAGTTAAACATATTAGGGTATAAGCAAGCGAATACGGTTTCCCGCAAGCGGTTGAGATCTTTTACCGGCTTCAGCAAGACATCTTCAACCCCAAGGCGTAACGCTTTGGCGATATCCGCCATATTTTCTGTTGCGGAAATAACCAGAATAGGCGTCTGGTCTCCGCGATTACGTAAGTTTTCTACCAGTTTGAGACCGTTCATTCTCGGCATAGCGATATCACATATCATGAGATCAGGGGTAAAACGCCCCATCAATTCCAGGGCATCCACCCCGTCGCCTGCCAATGCCGTTGTCGCTCCCAAAGAGGAAAACCACGAATCCAGAAGCGAGCGAAATACAGGCTCGTCTTCAACAATAAGAATCTGTTTTCCGACCAATGGCTGCGTCATGTTCTCTCCCCTGACTGGCTTTAATCAATAGTGGCATGGTATTGCCGCTTGCGCCTGTCAGAATTTGCTTAAGTGATCGTAAAAGGTACATTAAACGTCGGTACGCACCAAAGGTATAAGTTCGTCCATCTTTTTCTCTACGGCTAACTGACCCGCCGCAATAGCGGCATGGGCGCGATGAAAATCCAGCGTAGAGATTTGCGGACAGAATGGTTGAATGAGAATATCAGGCGGATCGCCAGCCATACGGTTACGTTTAAGACGATTTTCCAACACCTGGATGGAGGTTGTCATGATTTCCATTGCCCCAGGCGAACTCACGCCACGGCGTGAAGTCAGGCTACTGAAACGTTCTTTTAAACGCTTATGCCAGGGCAGCGCATCATCGCTCTCTTCATTGATATTCCCGACATTTACAGAGAGCAAATCTTGCTGCATGAGGTGGGCATCATGTTGCAGGTCTACCGCAATAACGATATCAGCCCCCAGCGCCCTGGTTAACGAAACAGGTACCGGATTAACGACTGCGCCATCTACCAGCCAGTAACCGTTATGCTCAACCGGAGACATCAGCCCTGGCATACTGCACGACGCGCGTACAGCAAGGTGTAGATCGCCTTCAGTAAACCATAGCTCTCGTCCCGTGCTAAGATTCGTCGCGACCGCGCCAAAACGTCTTGAACAGTGGTCAAAATCCGTGACGGGCATAATATCCCGATAGTGATTAAATACGCGTTCGCCGCGAAGCAACCCTCCTCTGCCCCAGGATACATCCATCAGGCGTAAAACATCCCAGTAGCGGAATGAACATACCCACTGTTCAAGCGCCGATAATTTATTACAGGCATACGCGGCGCCGACCAGTGAACCTATTGAGCATCCTGCAACGATATCAATATCAATGCCTGTTTGCTTGAGGGCTTTGATGACCCCAATATGAGACCATCCTCTCGCTGCGCCAGATCCCAGCGCCAGCCCTATTTTCATTTTTCTCATCGTACTTAACGACTTCCCCTGGCTTCAAGACGTAGCAACATCGCCACTGCTCAGTTAACATAATGCCACCCTGGCGTTCAACGCCGTTTTTTATATTCAGGGAGATTATTGTGTCTCAGCCTTGTCCCTGTGGTAGCGCTGACGAGTATAGCCTATGTTGTGGTCGTATTGTGTCCGGAGAACGAGTAGCACCCGATCCGTCACATCTCATGCGCTCTCGTTACTGCGCTTTTGTGATGAAAGACGCAGATTACTTAATTAAGAGCTGGCATCCAACCTGCAATGCGGCCGCGTTTCGTGATGATATCATCGCCGGATTTGCCAATACCAGGTGGCTCGGCCTGACTATTTTTGAACATACCTGGTCAGAAGCAGAAAATACAGGGTATGTTAGTTTTATCGCGCGTTTTTCCGAACAAGGGAAAACCGGGGCGATTATCGAACGTTCTCGTTTTATCAAAGAAAACGGTCAGTGGTATTATATTGATGGTACCCGCCCGCAGTTGGGTCGAAATGATCCCTGCCCGTGCGGTTCAGGCAAAAAATTTAAAAAGTGCTACGGCCAGTGACGCCTGACAGTATCGATACAGCAAACACTCTCAACAGGATTTTTCCGGCAATGCAATCACTACAACGTAAAGTTCTGCGTACTATTTGTCCCGATCAAAAAGGCCTTATCGCGCGGATTACCAACATTTGCTATAAGCATGAGCTTAATATTGTGCAAAACAATGAATTTGTTGACCATCGCACCGGACGCTTTTTTATGCGGACCGAGCTGGAAGGCATCTTCAATGATTCCACTCTTCTGGCCGATCTGGACAGCGCCTTACCGGAAGGCTCTGTTCGTGAACTCAATCCCGCCGGACGCCGTCGGGTAGTGATTCTGGTTACTAAAGAGGCGCATTGTCTGGGCGACCTGCTGATGAAAGCCAACTATGGCGGGCTGGATGTTGAAATCGCCGCGGTCATTGGCAACCATGAAACGTTACGCTCGCTGGTTGAACGTTTTGAGATCCCTTTCGAACTGGTCAGCCATGAGGGATTAACGCGTGAAGAGCATGACACGAAGATGGCGGACGCCATTGATGCCCATCAACCGGACTATGTGGTGCTGGCCAAGTATATGCGTGTTTTGACGCCAGGTTTTGTGGCGCGCTTCCCGAACAAAATTATCAATATCCACCACTCATTCCTGCCGGCGTTTATCGGCGCGCGTCCTTATCATCAGGCCTATGAGCGCGGCGTGAAAATCATCGGCGCTACCGCGCACTATGTGAATGATAATCTGGATGAAGGTCCAATCATCATGCAGGACGTGATTCACGTCGATCACACCTACACCGCAGAAGATATGATGCGTGCCGGGCGCGACGTTGAGAAAAACGTATTAAGCCGCGCGCTGTATCAGGTTCTGGCGCAGCGGGTCTTTGTTTACGGCAATCGGACGATTATTCTTTAATCGTCAGTAATATGAATTGATTAGCTTTAATCCGTTACGGATGAAAAGTACGCAAACAGTTCATTTCAGGCAAAGGAATGCTTTACAGCGGCGTGTCATTTGATATGATGCGCCCCGCTTCCCGAAAGGAAGCGGGCCAGTATTAAGCATTACCCCGTGGTGGGGTTCCCGAGCGGCCAAAGGGAGCAGACTGTAAATCTGCCGTCATCGACTTCGAAGGTTCGAATCCTTCCCCCACCACCATCACTCCCGTCGCGTATCTTATCCCCGTTAAGCATAGTGTCTCATATCTCTCTGTACGGGAAGGATGAGAAGCTTCTACCAGGGTTCGATTCGAGCGCAGCGAGAAAGCGTTGCCGCAGGCAACGGCCCGAAGGGCGAAACGCGCAGCGCTGAGTCATCCTTCCCCCACCACCATTACTTCATAAGGCACCAATTTCAAATCAATCAGCACTGCCCCGTATCCTTACCCTACAGGCAGACTTCACACCATGGCGCCATAGCTTATTGGTTATCTTATCAATACTTCTTCCTGGCAATCTTTTTCGCCTCCTTTGACTGGTTGATTTTTCGCCTGATGAGATCAAAGGCGGCATATGTCTCGCTAAGTTGATCTGGGGTAAGCGTTCCCTTGAGTCGGTTTCTTTCGGCAATGAGCGCTGAACAATCATCCTTAGATTTTTCCGTATACATACTTGCCATGTAATACCAAATATAGGCCTGCTTATTATCTTTAGGCACACCCTGGCGCCCATGAGCATAAATTTCCCCAAGCGCTGATTGTGCCGGAGTAAACCCCTGCTCTGCCGCTTTAAGGTACCACTTCAGCGCATTCCGGCTATTTTCAGGCACGCCTCTTCCCGTGCTATATGCTACGCCAAGCTGATATTGCGCTTTCGCAAAATCCTGTTTTGCTGCTTTTCGATACCATGCGATAGCCTGTCTGTCGCTTTGCGCGACGCCGCGACCAAAAGCAGACATGATGCCCAGATGCGTTTGCGCAGCAGGCAGTCCCTGGCGTGCGGCTTTGCGATACCACGCCAGCGCCTGTTGGTAGTCCTGAGAAACGCCCTCACCCTGCATAAACATCACGCCGATCGCATCCTGCGCCTCGGCCAATCCTTGCGCTGCGGCTCTGCGATACCACTCCAGCGCCAGGTTGTGATCTTTCAATAAGTGATAACCGTTGTAATACCATACGCCAAAATTGTACTGTACCTTTGCCATCACGCGTTGCGCTGTTTTTCGATACCACGTCTGAGAGTGAACCTGGTCAGCGGGATGCGCTTTATCATAGAGCGCATTCAGCGGAATGTGGCCTGGCGTATAGCTGCCTGGTATACCTTCATTAAGCCAGTAAACTGCCTGACGATAATCCTGAGGCACGCCTTCACCATAAAAATAGGCAACACCGAGATAAAGTTGCGCGGGGTAGTACATATTTTCCGCCGCTTTACGCATCAAGATCGCCGTTTGCTGATTATCCTGAGGGACGCCCTGACCGTGGGCGTACATTACTCCAAGCTTAAATTGTGCTGACGAAGCTGAACCCTGGCCGCGGACAACGCCCGCATCATTGGTTGGAGAGGCGGCTTTTCGATACCACTCCAGCGCTAGCTGGGTATTTTGGGGAAACCCATCGCCATACATATAGGCGTCACCGAGGATTTCTTGCGTACTACTATCCCCTAGCTCTGCCGCCTTGCGATACCACTCCAGCGCTTTTTGTCGACTAAGTGGAAAATTTTCACCATAGTTGTAATGATAGCCAAGGATGAAATAGGAAAAATCAGAACCTTGTTTACCCGCTTTCTCCAGCCATTTTATGGCTAGTTTATAATCAGGCTTAACATATCGCCCCTCCGCATACCAGCTTCCAAGCGCGAACTGCGCGCTTTCATCTCCTTGTTCCGCTTTTTGCTCTAATTCCTGAACGTACTGGCATTCTTCTGAGTCGGGGGGATAGCGCTCCTCGCAGACAGCAGAGTGAGCCATTTTTGAAATAAATATATTTAATATTATTATTTTGAAAATTGATGAAAAACGCATACAACTATCCTTATTGTCGTTTATGGCATGATTATATGCTGCATCATCCTTTTTCTGCTTACAAAAAACTCGCACAGATGCTGAATAAACTCAGAAACAAAGAGTCCGGATTCAGATGCCAGACATGTCAGATCCGCTGTAAACGAAACAAGGCGGCGGTCGATAAGGCATTTATGCCGCACTTCGGCAAACAGCCATAAAAAAACTCCGCCGAAGCGGAGTTTAGGGCATCGAGAGAAAATCAGTGACGCGCACGTACAATCTGGTATTTGCGGGTCAGGTACTCGACCGGCACGCTCCAGATATGCACCAGGCGCGAGAATGGGAATAACAGGAACAGCGTCATCCCCAGTACCAGGTGCATACGGAAGATAAAGGCTACACCGTCCAGATGTGCGGATGCGCCACCGTGGAAGGTCACAACTGACTGCGCCCACCCGACCAGCTTCATCATTTCACTCCCGTCCATATGCTGGGCGGAGAACGGAATGGTCAGCAGGCCCAGCGCGCACTGAATCACCAGCAGCGAGAGAATCAAAATATCTGCGCCGGTAGTGGTGGCGCGGACACGTGGGCTAAACAGACGACGCTTGAGCAGTAAAATACCGCCAACCAGCGTCAGCACGCCGCAGGCGCCGCCGGCAATCATCGCCATCTTCTGCTTCACGTCGACCGGCAGAAAAGCTTCATACATCCAGTGCGGCGTTAACATGCCCAGGAGGTGACCGGCGAAAATACCCAGAATCCCAATGTGGAACAGGTTTGACGCCAGGTTCATTCCTTTGCGATCCAGCATCTGACTGGAAGCCGCCCGCCAGGTGTACTGACCGTAGTCGTAACGTAACCAGCTACCGATCAGAAATACCGATCCGGCAATGTACGGGTAGATATCAAAGAAGAACATATTCAGGAAGTGCATTAGTGCTGTCCTCCGGTGGTGATATTCAGATATTGCGGCGCCACGGCCCCGGCAAAACGACGCTGGTGAGCGGAGATTTCCGACTCGCCACACCCTTGATCGGCGAAGAATTTCACCTGCTCTTCTTCCCAGACCGCATCCAGTGCCTGCGGGGTATCATCACGTGCTTCATTCGCAATTTTTTCAGCCACTTTGTCGCTGTCGATAACGGTATTCGCCAGTTTTAACAGCAGATCGAACAGCACCGCATAACGGCTGTCACGCTGTTGCAAACGTGCGCTGAGCAGCGCCAGAATCGGCGCGATATCCTGTAAACCCCCTAACGCTTCGCTTTTCGGCAACTGCGCAAGGTATTCCAGATACAGCGGCAGATGATCGGGAAGTTCGCGGCTGTCGAGCTGCAAACCGTGCTGCTCATACTGTGCCATCAGGTCAACCATCGCCTGACCGCGATCGCGGGACTCCCCGTGAACATGTTCAAACAGCAGCAGTGATGTGGCGCGACCACGGTCAAACAGTTCGCTATAAGCGGCCTGTACATCCAGCAGGTCCTGCGCGGTTAAATCGCGCAGGAAAACGCCCAGAGTCTGGGCATCCTCTTTATCCAGGTTCTCAGATGACGCGAGCGCATCGAACAACTCCTGCTGATGCTGCCACAGGGCAGCATCCGGGTACTCGAGCAGACGCGAAACAATGACGAGTTCAATCATGCGTGCGGCTCCGTTTTGCTGGTCACATCAACAGCGTCGATGCGGCGGCTGTTGAACAGATTGAATTTGGTATCAGACCCGTGGCAACCATCGCCGAAGGTAAAGCCACAACCGCTTTTCTCCGGGAATGCGTCACGCGCCAGTTCACGATGGCTGCTTGGTACCACGAAACGATCTTCGTAATTAGCAATCGCCAGGTAACGATACATTTCCTGCGCCTGGGCTTCGCTTAAACCCACCTCTTCCAGCGCGCGGGTATCCACTTTACCGTCTACGGTTTCCGCACGTTTGTAGTGACGCATCGCCAGCATCCGTTTCAGCGCCAACAGTACCGGTTGGGTGTCGCCAGCGGTCAACAGGTTCGCCAAGTACTGCACCGGGATACGCAGACTGTCTACATCCGGCAGAATACCGTTGCTGCCCAGTTCACCCGCGTCGGCGGCAGACTGAATCGGTGACAAAGGCGGCACGTACCAGACCATCGGCAGCGTGCGGTATTCCGGATGCAGCGGCAGAGCCAACTTCCAGTCCATCGCCATTTTGTACACTGGCGATTTCTGCGCCGCATCAATCACACTCAGCGGAATGCCGTCTTTCTGTGCCTGCTCAATGACAGCCGGATCGTTTGGATCGAGGAACACGTCCAGTTGACGCTGGTACAGATCTTTTTCGTTTTCCGTACTGGCGGCGCTTTCAATGGCATCTGCGTCATACAGCAGTACGCCGAGATAACGGATACGGCCCACGCAGGTTTCGGAGCAAACGGTCGGCTGACCAGCTTCGATACGCGGGTAGCAGAAGATGCACTTCTCGGACTTGCCGCTCTTCCAGTTGAAGTAAATTTTCTTGTACGGGCAACCGGTGATGCACATCCGCCAGCCGCGGCACTTGTCCTGGTCGATCAGTACGATGCCATCTTCTTCACGCTTATAAATCGCGCCGCTCGGGCAGGTCGCCACGCACGCTGGGTTGAGACAGTGCTCGCACAGGCGCGGCAGGTACATCATGAAGGTGTTTTCGAACTGGCCGTACATCGCCTTCTGCATGTTTTCGAAATTCTGATCTTTGGCGCGTTTTTCGAACTCGCCGCCCAGCATCTCTTCCCAGTTTGGCCCGCTGGTAATTTTGTCCATCCGCTGGCCGGTAATCAGCGAGCGCGGACGCGCGATCGGCTGATGTTTGCTTTCCGGCGCGGTATGCAGGTTCTGGTAGTCGTAATCAAACGGCTCGTAGTAGTCGTCGATGCCCGGCAGATGCGGGTTAGCGAAGATTTTACCCAGCAGCAGCGCCCGGTTGCCCATGCGCGGCTGTAGTTTGCCGTTGATTTTGCGGATCCAGCCGCCTTTCCATTTTTCCTGATTTTCCCAGTCATTCGGAAAACCAACGCCAGGCTTACTTTCTACGTTGTTAAACCAGGCGTATTCCATACCTTCGCGACTGGTCCAGACGTTTTTACAGGTGACTGAACAGGTATGACAGCCGATGCACTTATCGAGATTCAGCACCATGCCGACTTGTGAACGAATTTTCATTTTACGCTCTCCTGTACCTGGTCATTGCCTTCGCCATCCAACCAGTTAATGTTCTTCATCTTACGTACCACCACAAACTCATCGCGGTTGGAGCCGACGGTACCGTAGTAGTTAAAGCCGTAGGCTAACTGCGCATAGCCGCCGATCATATGGGTCGGTTTCGGCGTAATGCGCGTCACCGAGTTATGAATACCGCCGCGCTGCTGGGTAATTTCCGACCCCGGCAGGTTTACGATACGTTCCTGCGCGTGGTACATCATGGTCATGCCCGCCGGTACACGCTGGCTGACCACTGCACGTGCGGTCAATGCGCCGTTACTGTTGAAGACTTCGATCCAGTCGTTATCTTCAATGCCCAGATCTTTGGCGTCGGTTTCGCTCATCCACACAATCGGGCCGCCACGCGACAAGGTCAGCATCAACAGGTTATCGCTGTAGGTCGAGTGGATACCCCATTTCTGGTGCGGCGTCAGGAAGTTGAGCGCCTTCTCCGGATTACCGTTGGATTTACGCCCCATCACCGCTTTCACCGAGCGGGTGTCGATCGGTGGGCGATACACCAGCAGACTTTCGCCGAAGTCGCGCATCCACTGGTGATCCTGATACAACTGTTGGCGACCAGACAGCGTACGCCATGGGATCAGCTCGTGAACGTTGGTATAACCGGCGTTATAAGAAACGTGCTCATCTTCCAGACCAGACCAGGTCGGGCTGGAGATAATTTTGCGCGGCTGGGCCTGAATATCGCGGAAGCGGATTTTCTCTTCTTCTTTATTAGTTGCCAGATGCGTATGGTCGCGACCGGTAAACTCGCTCAGCGCCGCCCAGGCTTTCACCGCCACCTGACCGTTGGTTTCCGGCGCTAACGTCAGGATCATCTCTGCCGCGTCAATCGCCGTGTTGAGCATCGGCTGGCCTTTCGCCGGACCGTCCGCTTTGGTGTAATTGAGCTTACGCAGCAAGTCCATTTCGCTCTGCGTGTTCCAAGCAATCCCTTTCCCGCCGTTGCCGATTTTCTCCATCAGCGGGCCGATAGAGGTAAAGCGTTCGTAAGTCGCCGGGTAATCGCGCTCAACGGTCATGATGTGCGGCGCGGTTTTCCCTGGGATCAGATCGCATTCACCTTTTTTCCAGTCTTTCACGTCCAGCGGCTGTGCCAGTTCAGCGGCAGAGTCGTGCTGGATCGGCAGCGTCACGACGTCAGTCTCTTTACCCAGGTGACCTACACAGACTTCGGAGAATTTCTTCGCAATGCCTTTGTAGATTTCCCAGTCGCTTTTCGATTCCCAGGCCGGATCTACGGCGGCAGACAGCGGATGAATAAACGGATGCATATCCGAGGTATTCATATCGTCTTTTTCATACCAGGTGGCGGTCGGCAGTACGATATCGGAGTACAGGCAGGTGCTCGACAGGCGGAAGTCCAGCGTCACCACCAGATCCAGTTTGCCGTCCAGGCCATTGTCACGCCACTCCACTTCTTCCGGCTTCACACCGCCCTGTTTACCCAGATCCAGCCCCTGAATACCATGCTCAGTACCCAGCAAATATTTCAGCATGTACTCATGGCCCTTACCGGAAGAGCCAAGCAGGTTAGAACGCCAGATGAACAGGTTACGCGGGTGGTTTTTACCGTTTTCCGGCTGCTCGGCGGCAAAGCGAATCGAACCCTCTTTCAGGGATTTGACGGTATAGTCTACCGGTGTCATACCGGCTTTTTCCGCTTCACGCGCAATATACAGCGGGTTGGTGCCTAACTGCGGCGCCGACGGCAACCAGCCCATACGCTCGGCGCGCACATTGAAGTCAATCAGATGACCGCTATAGCGGGATTTGTCCGCCATCGGCGACAGTAACTCCTCGGCGGTCACCGTCTCGTAGCGCCACTGGCTGGAGTGGTTATAGAAGTAAGAGGTGCTATTCATGTGACGCGCCGGACGCTGCCAGTCAAGGGCAAACGCCAGCGGCTGCCAGCCGGTCTGCGGACGCAGTTTTTCCTGGCCGACGTAGTGCGCCCAGCCGCCGCCGCTCTGACCAACGCAACCACAGAACACCAACATATTGATCAGCCCGCGATAGTTCATATCGAGGTGATACCAGTGGTTCAGACCAGCGCCAACGATAATCATTGAACGTCCGTGCGTTTTATCCGCGTTATCGGCGAATTCCCGGGCGATACGGATGATCTGCGCCCGCGGCACGCCGGTGATCTGCTCGGCCCATGCTGGGGTATACGCTTTGGTATCATCATAACTGGCGGCACAATTTTCATCGTTCAGGCCGCGTTCCAGACCATAGTTAGCCATGGTCAGATCGTAAACGGTAGTAACTAACGCGGTAGAACCATCGGCCAGTTGCAGACGTTTAACCGGCAGTTTATGCAGCAGGACGTTATCCAGCGCCACATGATTAAAGTACTCTGAACCTTCGCCGCCGAAATACGGGAAGCCCACTTCAGCAATCTCATCCTGGCTGCCCAGCAAGCTGAGCTGCAATTCAGTTTCTGCACCGGTAGTCCCGTCGCGCTGTTCGAGGTTCCATTTGCCTTTTTCGCCCCAGCGGAAACCAATTGAACCGTTTGGCGCCACCATTTCACCGTTGCTGTTGATAGCAACGGTTTTCCATTCCGGGTTATTTTCCTGCCCCAGCGAATCAACGAGATCGGCAGCGCGCAGCATACGACCTGCGGCATAATAACCATCACGCTCTTCAAGCATCACCAGCATTGGCATGTCGGTATAGCGACGGACATAATCGGTGAAGTACTGGCGCGGGTTGTCGAGGTGGAATTCGCGCAGCATGGCGTGGCCCATCGCCAGCGCCATCGCCGCATCGGTCCCCTGCTTCGGCGCCAGCCACAGATCGCACAGTTTGGCGATTTCGGCATAGTCCGGCGTCACCGCGACGGTTTTAGTGCCTTTGTAACGTACTTCGGTAAAGAAGTGGGCATCCGGCGTACGGGTTTGCGGCACGTTAGAGCCCCAGGCGATAATATAGCTGGAGTTGTACCAGTCAGCGGATTCCGGCACGTCGGTCTGCTCGCCCCAGGTTTGCGGGGAGGCTGGCGGTAGGTCGCAGTACCAGTCGTAGAAGCTCAGGCAGGTACCGCCAATCAGCGAAAGATAACGTGCCCCGGAAGCGTAGGAAACCATCGACATCGCCGGAATGGGTGAGAAGCCCGCGACGCGGTCAGGACCATAGGTTTTCACGGTGTACACGTTGGAGGCGGCGATCAGCTCGTTCACTTCCTGCCATGAGGAGCGAACAAAGCCGCCACGACCACGCGCCTGTTTGAAGCTTTTGGCTTTATCGGCATCTTCAATAATGGAGGCCCATGCCTCTACCGGATCGCGATGCAGTTTTTTCGCCTCGCGCCACATCTTCATCAGACGTTTGCGCATTAGCGGATATTTCAGTCGGTTAGCGCTGTAGAGATACCAGGAGTAACTTGCCCCGCGCGGGCAGCCGCGAGGTTCATGGTTTGGCATATCAGGACGGGTGCGTGGGTAATCGGTTTGCTGTGTTTCCCAGGTCACCAGACCATTTTTGACATAAATTTTCCAGCTACAAGAACCGGTGCAGTTCACCCCATGGGTTGAGCGCACAATTTTGTCATGCTGCCAACGTTGGCGGTATCCGTCCTCCCAGTCCCGGTTTGTTTCGAGAAGCTGGCCGTGCCCATCGGCAAAGGTTTCGCCCTTCTGCTTGAAGTAGCGAAACCGGTCCAGGAATTTACTCATCGGGTTTCTCCTGTGTGGAACCTTACGGCTCTCTGATAAATCGACATTGCTTAACTAAGGGCGAAGGTAACGCGCTGAATGGGCGTGAGAATTGATAACGATCAAGGCGGACAGGGATGCAAATGGCGCGCAAACCTCCTGCATACTCCTTTTGGAGGAGGAGTTTTATTTATATATATTACTGATTTAATTACATAAAATTAAATTTACGCACAAATTGAATGTTAAATTTTCAACAAGTGGGTATTAAGGGGTATCCCCCTGGATGACCGATAAAAATGTGCGTGGTCAGCCCTGTCGCGCCTCTCTTCTTGACTATAAGTATGTTGTAACTAAATACAGGTAAAAAAAAGCGCGGTCTAACGCCGCGCAAAGGATAATCAAAAATTACTTTTTATTTTTAGAATGACGTCCATATACCGCCCAGGTAATAACGACGCAGGCGATATAGAAAATAAGAAAGACTTTCATCGCGCCGACTGGAGAACCAGTTAATGCTAAAGATGAACCAAACGCTTTCGGAATAAAAAAGCCGCCAATCGCGCCAATCGCGGAAATAAAGCCCAGCGCCGCCGCCGTATCGGTCGCCGCTTCACGCATGGCTCTTTCGTCCGACCCGCCTTCCGCTTTAACCCGGTCCATCGTCAGTTTACGGAAGATAACGGAGATCATCTGGAAGGTAGAACCACTCCCCAACCCCGCCGTCAGAAATAGCGCCAGAAATACCCCGTAGAACGCGATAAAGCTACCTCCAACGCCGCCAGTAGGTAATGTCAGGAACAGCAGACCGCTGAAAATCGCCATCAGGACAAAGTTGATAAGCGTGACGCGAGTCCCCCCCAGACGGTCAGAAATTGCGCCGCCTGCCGAACGCGCCAGCGCGCCGATAAACGGACCGAAAAACGCATAATGCAGGATCTGCACATCCGGGAATTGTGTTTTAGACAGCATAGCGAACCCCGCGGAGAAACCGATAAACGATCCGAAGGTCGCCAGATACAGCAGACTCATGATCCACAGATGACCACGTTTGAGCACCGGCAGTTGCTCTTTTAGCGAGGCCTTAGACGTCGCCAGTTCGTTCATGCCGAACCACGCCGCCAGCGTAAAAATGGCCAGGAAAGGCACCCAAATCCAGGCTGCGTTCGCCAGATAGAGCTGAGAACCATCCGGCTGCTCTACACCGTGGCTACCAAAGGCGGCAAAGATAGAGAACGAAACCACCAGCGGCGCAACCAGCTGCATCACGCTCACGCCCATATTGCCCAGACCGCCGTTCAAACCCAGCGCGCCGCCCTGCTTTTGTTTAGGAAAGAAAAAGCTGATGTTCGCCATACTGGAGGCAAAGTTCGCGCCGGCAAAACCACACAGCAAGGAAATAATAATGAAAGTGCTAAATGGCGTACTGGTATCCTGAACGGCAAAGCCTAACCATACGCAAGGCACGATGAGGATACCGGTACTGAACGCTGTCCAGCGACGTCCGCCAAATAGCGGCACCATAAAGGAGTAAGGCACCCGTAGCAGCGCGCCGGAAACAGATGGCAGCGCAGTCAACATAAAGAGCTGATCGGTCGTAAAATTAAATCCCACTTTCGGCAGGTTTACCGCCACTGCGCTAAATAGCATCCAGACGCAAAACGCCAGCAGTAAACACGGGACAGAAATCCACAAATTACGGCTGGCGACACGATGGCCGCGCTGCTGCCAGAACGCCGGATCTTCCGGACGCCATTCCGTGATAACAGCGCCAGTTGCCCTTTCCGGGGCGGATGAGTGACTCATAGACACCTCTGATTCTTGATTTGATGTCTGCCACATTAGGGTTTACTGCCGAAGGTAAGTTGATATAAATCAAAGGAAAAGTCGTCATCACCGGCGACTAAAAAGCGTTATTACCCTTAATGAGTAGGCTATTTTGGTAAAAAAGCTGTGGTTTTTCACCATGCTGTGTCTGTCTACTCCTTCCCGTCGCAGATACCTCTCTACGGCGGCAATTAAGGAGTAACTCGTTATAGGTATGGGTATACTCCGCTGTATCGTTGAGAATAGCGGCACAGCCGATTGACGCCCCTCTTTTTTGCTACGTTTTTTCGGCGACATTACCCCGAAGAAAGAAGGTAACATGTTTAAACGGTGTTTCTCTCCTCTTACGCTGGTTAACCAACTGGCGCTGATTGTCATGCTCTCTACCGCTATCGGCGTGGCGGGGATGGCGGTTTCCGGCTGGCTGGTTCAGGGCGTACAGGGTAGCGCTCATGCGATTAATAAAGCGGGCTCATTGCGTATGCAAAGCTATCGACTACTGGCCGCTGTCCCGCTGGATGCTAAAGATCAAAAGCTGCTGGATGAGATGGAGCAAACGGCATTCAGCCCTGAACTGACCCGCGCCGCTAAGCGAGACGGGCAGCAGAAGCAGCTTAAAGCGTTGCAGGATTACTGGCATAACGAATCTCGCCAGGGCTACAGCACGCGCAAAACGCGCACGCGGTCGCAGAAGATGTCACGCGCTTTGTGGCGGGCCTGGATCGCCTGGTGACGTCGTTCGACCATACTACTGAATTGCGTATCGAACGCGTGGTATTAGTTCACCGGGTAATGGCGATCTTTATGGCGCTATTGCTGGTATTTACGATTATCTGGCTACGTGTTCGCCTTTTGCAGCCCTGGAAACAGTTGTTATCAATGGCGCGCGCCGTCAGTCAGCGCGACTTTACCCAACGTGCCAATATCAGTGGACGCAATGAGATGGCCGCGTTGGGTTCTGCGCTCAATAATATGTCTGAAGAACTGGCCGAAAGTTATGCGGTACTGGAACAGCGCGTACAGGAAAAAACAGCCGGTCTGGAACATAAAAACCAGATTCTCTCGTTTTTGTGGCAAGCCAACCGCCGACTGCATTCACAGGCTCCGCTATGTGAACGTCTTTCACCGGTACTGAATGGCCTGCAAAATTTAACCCAGTTGCATGATATTGAGCTGCGGGTCTATGACCTGGAAGATGAAGATAATCACCAGGAATTTACCTGTCAGTCGGACATCAGTTGCGATGATAAAGGCTGCCACCTTTGCCCACGTAGCGCCCTGCCGATGATTAACGGCGGCACCACCTTAAAATGGCGGCTCACCGACTCTCACACCCAATACGGTATTTTGCTGGCGACGCTGCCCTATGGACGCCATCTCAGCCACGATCAGCAACAGTTGGTGGACACGCTGGTTGAACAGCTTACCGCGACTCTGGCGCTCGACAGGCATCAGGAGCGCCAGCAGCAGTTGATTGTCATGGAAGAGCGTGCCACCATTGCCCGCGAACTGCATGATTCTATTGCCCAGTCGCTCTCTTGTATGAAGATGCAGGTGAGCTGCCTGCAAATGCAGGGCGACGTGTTACCGGAAAGCAGCCGTGAGTTACTCAGCCAAATTCGCAATGAGCTGAACTGCTCCTGGGCGCAACTGCGCGAACTGTTAACCACTTTCCGCTTACAGTTGACGGAACCCGGGCTACGTCCGGCGCTGGAAGCAAGCTGCCAGGAGTTCAGCGCCCGGTTTGGCTTTACGGTAAAACTGGATTATCAGCTTCCCCCCCGCCTGGTGCCGTCACACCAGGCGATACACCTGTTGCAAATTGCCAGGGAAGCCCTCAGCAACGCCCTTAAACACTCTCATGCCGACGATGTGGTGGTGACAGTGACGCAATGTGGCAAACAGGTCAAACTAAAAGTGCAGGATAATGGCTGCGGCGTCCCGGAAAACGCCGAACGCAGTAATCACTACGGCATGATCATCATGCGCGATCGGGCGCAAAGTTTGCGCGGCGATTGCCAGGTACGCCGACGCGAGACTGGCGGAACAGAGGTCACTGTTACTTTTATTCCAGAAACAAACTTCACAGAAACCCAGGGAGATACCCATGAATAATCAGGAACCGGCAACCATCCTGTTAATCGACGACCATCCGATGCTACGCACGGGTGTAAAGCAGCTTGTGAGTATGGCGCCCGATATCAGCGTGGTCGGAGAAGCCAGCAACGGTGAGCAGGGTATTGACCTGGCGGAATCGCTCGATCCCGATCTGATCCTCCTTGATTTGAATATGCCGGGAATGAATGGTCTCGAAACGCTGGATAAATTACGCGAAAAAGCGCTGTCAGGACGTATTGTCGTTTTCAGCGTATCCAACCATGAAGAAGATGTCGTCACGGCGCTAAAGCGCGGCGCGGATGGTTATCTGTTGAAAGACATGGAGCCGGAGGACTTGCTCAAAGCGTTACAACAGGCCGCCGCCGGCGAAATGGTATTAAGTGAAGCGTTAACGCCGGTACTGGCGGCCAGCCTGCGGGCCAACCGCGCTACCACCGATCGCGATGTAACGCAACTCACCCCGCGTGAGCGCGATATTCTGAAGCTCATCGCGCAGGGATTGCCGAATAAGATGATTGCCCGACGTCTGGATATCACCGAAAGTACGGTCAAAGTGCACGTGAAACATATGCTCAAGAAAATGAAGCTGAAATCGCGCGTGGAGGCCGCCGTCTGGGTACATCAGGAACGCATCTTTTAATTATTGCTCCTGGAACGGTTGCCAATGCGGATTATCGTCCGGCATCGTGATAAACGGTTCAGTCAGCGCGAGCGTGATCTCATTGGAAGAGACACGCTGACCTTTTTCATCTTCAACCACCACCGATAAACGCCAGCGATTTGCCGCGCCTTCGCGGTGATCCCAGGCCGGCATAATGATTGTCCAGCCCTCGGTACTGCGGGTGTCCGTTCCTGCCGTCAAACTTAATGCCTGTGTATCGCCCTGCCAGCTCAAATGACGAATACCGTGCACGCTGCGCACCTGCAATTTTAACGCAACCGTCTCACCAGGCGTAAGATCCCAGGGCGGCGTCGCCAGAAAAACCGTTAACGTTTTACGCTGCCGATACTCCATTGTCGGCAGCGAGTTACGTTGCGGCGTATCATAGCGGCTACCGCGTAATGACTGGCTTTGCGCCACTTCACTGGCGGCAAGCTGCTTTTTGAGCGGCACGCCGAAGCGGTAGTTAAGCGTCAGCCCCAGGTTATTCTGACTGACCCCGCTCTCGCCCTGTTTGTGCTGGGCGGTCACGGTAAGCAAAGGTACTGGCGTATAGTTGAGACCCAGTTTTAACGCGACAGGATTGTGATACCCCGTTCCGGAGTCAAACAGATCCACGCTATCGCCAAAGTACTGCTCCAGACTAACGCTGGTATTGATATGCTGGTAAAACGGCAGCCGCATTTGCGCGTTGATATCATACCCGCGCGCCATTCGCTGTTCTAAGGTCGCCGTATGCGTCTGCCAGTCGGCAAAAGGCTGATAATAGTTGGCGGATAAACGCAAATATTCTCCCCACGCCTCCGCGCCAAAGCCGGCGCGCTGTAGATTTTCATCCAGCAGATTATCGTAAAAGGTATTATAGCCAAGAAGCCAGCCATCCTGAGCCCAGCGCTGTCCTACGCCAATGTTGCTTACCAGTCCGTCAGTCTGTTGCGTAAGACCAAGCTGGCTCCAGGTCAGATAGCGCTGTTTATCCTGTAAAGGGATAAACCAGCTTCCGCGACTGCCGTTAAAATGACCTTCGTTATCGACGTTAATATCCACGCTGGCGCTGCCCCAGGCTGATAGCCAGCTTTCAAGCTGCTGGTTAACCTGCTCGCTGACCACATCGCGTACCTGTCCGAAAGCGAATTGCCGCGCCTGTTCACCAGTATCCAGATCGTTATTTTTCATGCTGGCTTCGCCAAACGCTTTGGCCATCTCGGCAAAATGCTTTTCCCCTTCGTGGGATTCCGGCATCATGCCTAAATCCGGCAGATGGTTTTGATCGAAAGGGTCTTGCGCCTGCGCACGGATCGTACCGCTGGCAGTCAGCAAGAGAAGCGAGAGTGAGAATGAACGAAAAACAATACGGCTCAACGTGTCGGCAACTTCTACAACAAAAGATAAGAGGAATGGCATCAGAGTAAACCATAACGTGTCCGGACAGGTTTTGCAGCCTTTTCTCGTGCTTCCAGGAATATCCTTATTTTTTCCGCAGAGCGTCCCAGGATTTTCTCCACGCATTTGGCGGTACCCGGTTCCCGAGGTAACATAACGCCATTGCCGACAAAATTTCTCGAGGAGAAGGGTTATTCATGCAAAATATCGTCATTATCGCTAACGGCGCCGCCTACGGCAGCGAATCATTATTTAATAGCCTGCGTCTGGCCATTGCGCTGCGCGAGCAGGAAAGCCATCTCAATTTACGCCTGTTTTTGATGTCAGATGCCGTAACCGCAGGGTTACGCGGTCAAAAACCAGCCGAAGGCTACAATATTCAGCAAATGCTGGAAATTCTGACCGCGCAAAACGTACCGGTAAAATTATGCAAAACCTGTGCGGACGGACGTGGTATCACTCCCCTGCCGCTGATTGACGGTGTGGAAATCGGAACGCTGGTCGAGCTGGCGCAATGGACGCTGGCGGCGGACAAAGTGCTGACATTTTGAATCTGTACGCGGGAAAAGCTCCCGCGTCAGGATAGACTTCCGGCAAGAAAATCAGGCTAACACGTGAGTAATACCGCGTTTATTTTTTCTTATGCCATTTATCATCCTCGCCTTTTTCATAATCGTTTTTAACCGCCGCCCAGGCGACTTTGTGTGCGGTTTCCTCGCGACTGGCGTCATCACGACGATCGGCTTTATCTTTATATTGCTCCCAGGCGCTATTAAACGCTTCTTTGTAAATGTCCTGGGCATGGGCTGGAAGAACATTCCGCACATTATCGGGTAAATCACTTTTGGCTTTATACGGCATCCGCACCTCCGTCTTCAGGGAAAACATTAAGTGTGGTAAACAATGCGTTATTACGTCAGTCGAGGAGGATTTTTGCTTTTTACGGAAATTAACTTTTTGTTATTTAAACACTGTTAAAACAAGATCGTTGTTTTACTGACCTTGAAAGAAAAAAAATCGTCTACGCCGTAAAACTACGTAAAAAACCACTAAAAAAATACAAATTTCTGCTATTTTTACCTTCTCTACTCTTTCCAAAATATTAACACCTGCACAAGGGAGACCCTCATGACGCATGCCTGTGAGGCGGTGAAAACCCGCCATAAGGAGACTTCGCTTATTTTCCCGGTTCTTGCGCTGGTAGTGCTGTTCCTTTGGGGAAGCAGCCAGTCACTACCAGTGGTTATTGGCATCAATATCCTTGCACTTATTGGTATTTTAAGCAGCGCATTTAGCGTGGTCCGTCATGCCGATGTATTAGCGCACCGACTCGGCGAACCCTACGGATCGCTTATTTTAAGCCTGTCCGTCGTTATTCTTGAGGTGAGTTTAATTTCAGCGCTGATGGCTACCGGCGATGCTGCGCCAACGCTTATGCGCGATACGCTCTACTCTATTATTATGATTGTCACCGGGGGACTGGTCGGTTTCTCGTTGTTGTTGGGCGGGCGTAAATTCGCAACGCAATATATGAATTTATTTGGGATTAAGCAGTATCTTATCGCGCTGTTTCCGCTGGCGATTATTGTGCTGGTTTTTCCAATGGCATTGCCGCAAGCCAATTTCTCTACCGGTCAGGCATTATTGGTCGCGTTAATTTCCGCCGCGATGTACGGCGTATTTTTGTTGATTCAAACCAAAACGCACCAGAGCTTATTTATCTATGAACATGAAGATGAAGGCGATGATGACAATCCACACCACGGTAAACCCTCCGCGCACAGTAGCGGCTGGCATACGGTCTGGTTACTCATTCATTTAATTGCGGTCATTGCCGTTACCAAAATGAATGCCAGCCCGCTGGAGGCGTTGCTGACCAGTATGAACGCCCCGGTCTCCTTTACCGGTTTCCTGGTCGCGCTGTTAATTCTCTCGCCGGAAGGACTGGGAGCGCTGAAGGCGGTACTGAATAATCAGGTTCAGCGGGCAATGAATCTGTTCTTCGGATCGGTGTTGGCGACGATTTCATTAACCGTGCCGGTCGTCACGCTCATCGCCTGGGCGACAGGTAATGATCTGGTGTTTGGTTTAGGCGCGCCGGAAATGGTAGTGATGGTGGCCTCGTTAGTGCTGTGCCATATTTCGTTCTCTACCGGACGCACCAACGTGCTAAACGGCGCGGCGCATCTGGCTTTATTTGCCGCCTATCTGATGACGATTTTTGCCTGATATAAAAAAGCCGGATAGTATCTTATCCGGCCTACACAAGCTAAAAACCGCAATCAGTTCTCGGTATCCAGCTCGTCGAAGCTTTTCACCAAATCATCAATCGCTTTTATCTGGGTCAGGAACTGCTCCAGTTTCGCCAGCGGCAGCGCGGAAGGACCGTCGCACTTCGCGTTAGCCGGGTCCGGATGCGACTCCAGGAACAGGCCCGCCAGACCGACAGCCATACCGGCGCGCGCCAGCTCGGTCACCTGACCACGACGACCGCCCGAGGCAGCGCCAAATGGGTCGCGGCATTGCAGCGCATGGGTAACGTCGAAAATCACCGGCGAGTTGCCGGAGACCTTTTTCATCACGCTAAAGCCCAGCATATCCACCACCAGGTTGTCATAACCGAAGTTCGCGCCGCGGTCGCACAGAATCACCTTATCGTTACCGCCCTCATGGAACTTATCCACGATATTGCCCATCTGACCCGGGCTTACGAACTGCGGCTTTTTCACGTTAATCACAGCGCCGGTTTTCGCCATCGCTTCCACCAGGTCGGTCTGGCGCGCCAGAAACGCCGGGAGCTGAATCACGTCAACCACATCAGCCACAGGCTGCGCCTGGCTGGCTTCATGGACGTCAGTGATCACTTTTACGCCAAATGTCTGTTTGAGTTCCTGGAAGATTTTCATCCCTTCTTCCAGGCCCGGCCCACGGTAAGAGTGAATAGAGGAACGGTTGGCTTTATCAAAAGAGGCCTTGAACACGTAAGGAATACCCAGCTTCTGGGTAACGGTTACGTAGTGCTCACAAATGCGCATTGCCAGATCGCGTGACTCCAGCACGTTCATACCGCCAAACAGCACAAACGGCAGGTCATTTGCCACCTTAATGTCGCCAATGTTAACCACTTTTTGTTTCATAGGATCGCCTTACACTTATAGGTAAAATGTCGGTTAATTAATGTAGAACAATTTGCTTGTGCGCAATGGTGTTGATCTGCGCACGAATCATTTCGCTGATCGGGTCTTCCGGACACTGTTCAACGAAGTAGCTTAAATCAGTCAGCGCAACGTGTTCACACTCAAGCTGCGCGTAGATCAACCCGCGGTCACGGATTTCGTAAGGATCTTCCGGGTTAAATTGCAACAATGCTTCGCTAACGCGTAGCGCCAGCTCCATTTGCCGTTCCTCCATCAGCGAGGATTTCAGCGTATCCAGTAGTTTACGAATCACTTCGGCGTTATCCGCCTCGTCCAAATCTTCGTTAAACAACTCGGCGACCGGACTAATATTGCCTTTTAACCAGACTTCCAGAGTATGTTCATCAAGCGTTTCACCGTTGAATGGGTTAATCAGCCACATTTCCCCTTCCAGCGATTCAATACGCAAAATCAACTGCGTTGGGAAGATAACGGGCACCAACGGCAAATCAAGACGGTTTGCTATCCATAATAAAATAGCGCCCAACGATACCGCGCTCCCCTGGCGTTTTTTCAGGACTTTATCGAGCCATAAAGCATCAGAAAGACGGTAGACGCCGCGGGAATCCGTGAACCCCCACTCGCCGTAAAAAAGTGCCAGCAATTTTTCCAGTTGCTCATCCTGAGACAGGAGCTGGCTAATTTCTTCCTGCGCCAGACTGACCAGACGTTCCAGTTCGTCGTAGACAAACTGCGTGGGAAAATCTAGGCGAATCATCTCTGATGCCAGGATCATGCCATCACACAGCGGCGCATTGTTAAATTCGAAATCAGCTAACGACCTCATGACTTACCCCAGTAACGGTATTTTTGTGGTGGCGAGTTTAATGATGATGTACAGCACCACCAGCGCCAGCGGGAAAGCGATAAAACGCGCCTGCTGGCTGCGCGCCTGACGATAATCAAGCGCAATAAAACCCAAAACGATGTAGATGATAACGCCAAACAGTTTTTCAGTCAGCCATGAGCCCGACTCCGTGAATGGCAGGATGTGCGTTTTAACGATTAACCCAATACCGCTAAGCAGTAACAGGGTATCTATGACGGGAGGCACGATTCGTGTCCAGCGCGCGGCGGCCAACGCATGGCCGCAATAGCGCCACCAGTAACGAGCGACAAACAAACTGACGGAGAGCGCAACACAGATAAGATGAAGCGTGAGCAACATTGCAATTGTCATGGCGTAAAACGTCCGCAGGTCACGCGTTCATTACCACCATAATCACGACACGTTTCTACATCCGAGTAACCAGACCGCCTGAAAACCGCTCTTACCGCTTCGCCCTGCTGCCAACCGTGTTCCAGCAGCAGGAAGCCGCCGGGCGTTAACATCTGGCGGGCGTTATCGATAATATGCGTAAGATCCGCCATACCGTTTTCGTCCGCCACCAACGCCGAGCGCGGTTCAAAGCGTACATCGCCTTCGCTAAGGTGCGGGTCCTGCGCGTCAATGTAGGGCGGATTGCTGACAATCATGTCGAACTGCTGCCCCGATAGCGCGCTGAACCAACAACTTTGCAGTATACGCACATTCCGGATAGCCAAATGTTCCGCGTTGCGTATCGCCAGCGCAACCGCATCAGGCATACGATCGACCGCAGTCACCTCGCAATCCGGTCGCTCGCAGGCCAGCGCCAGCGCAATCGCGCCGGTTCCGGTGCCTAAATCCAGAATACGACAGGTTTTTACCGGCAATCGCGCCAACGCCTGTTCAACCAGACATTCGGTATCCGGGCGCGGGATTAGCGTGGCGGGAGAAACGAAGAGCGGCAGCGACCAGAATTCGCGTAAGCCCGTCAGGTACGCAATAGGTTCGCCCTGTTTACGCCGCTGCAGCAGGTCCGCGAGCTGTTGTTGCTGGACGTCGGTAAGCGGCGTTTCGCCAAAGGCCATGATATACGTCCGCCCCTTGCCCGTAACGTACTCTAGCAGGATCTCGGCGTCGCGCCGGGGGCTGTCGCTGTCCCGGAGCTGGTTTACCGCCTCATGCAGCCAGTGCTGAAAATCCATTATTCCTGCTCGGATAAGGCGGCTAACAGGTCAGCCTGGTGTTCCTGAACAATCGGCTCAATCAGCATATCCAGCTTACCTTCCATCGTTTCATCAAGGCGATATAACGTCAGATTAATACGATGATCGGTCACGCGCCCCTGCGGGAAATTATAGGTCCGGTTACGATCGCTGCGATCGCCGCTGCCAAGCAGGTTGCGGCGCGTTGACGCCTCGGCCTGCTGGCGTTTTGCCGTTTCGGCGGCGTGAATGCGCGCCCCGAGCACCGAGAGCGCTTTCGCTTTGTTTTTATGCTGCGAACGCTCGTCCTGGCATTCCACCACGATGCCGGTCGGCAAGTGGGTAATACGGATAGCGGAGTCGGTGGTGTTAACGTGCTGACCGCCCGCGCCGGAAGAACGAAACGTATCAATGCGCAGATCCGCCGGGTTAATATCCGGCAGCTCGGCTTCCGGCAGCTCCGGCATCACGGCGACGGTACAGGCGGAGGTATGGATACGCCCCTGCGACTCGGTCGCCGGAACACGCTGTACGCGGTGTCCGCCGGACTCAAACTTCAGTCGGCCATACACCCCGTCGCCGCTGATTTTGGCGATGATCTCTTTATAACCGCCATGCTCGCCTTCGCTCATGCTCATGATCTCCACGCGCCAGCGGCGCGCTTCGGCATAACGGCTGTACATGCGGAACAGATCGCCGGCAAACAGCGCGGCTTCGTCGCCGCCAGTGCCGGCGCGAACCTCAAGGAACGCGTTTCGTTCATCGTCCGGATCTTTCGGCAGCAGCAGTACCTGTAACTGTTGCTCCAGTTGTTCGCTTTTTTCTTTCGCTTCGCGCAGTTCTTCCTGCGCCATTTCTCGCATTTCAGGATCGTCGAGCATCATCTGAGCCGTCTCGATATCGTCCTGAACCTGTTGCCAGTCCGTAAAACAGCGAGAAACGTCGCTTAATTGCGCATATTCGCGCGACAATGCGCGAAAGCGGTCCTGGTCGGCGATAATTCCCGCATCGCCCAGCAACGCCTGAACTTCCTCATGGCGTTCGTGCAGGGCTTCCAGTTTGGCAACGATAGAAGGCTTCATAGGCGTAAATTCACCCTGTAAAAAAGTGTGGTGTGTGCTGCTACTCCAGCCCGAGGCTGTCGCGCAGAATATTCAGGCGTTCGTCATCCCCGTCACGGGCAGCCTGTTGAAGTGATTTCGTTGGCGCATGAATCAGGCGGTTGGTCAGTTTCCATGCCAGATCCTGCAAGATGGCTTGCGCATCGCCGCCCTGTTGAAGGGCCGACAGCGCTTTGGTAGTCAGTTCGTCACGAATCTGCTCCGACTGACTACGGTATTCCCGAATGGTCTCGCTGGCCCCCTGGGCGCGTAGCCAGGCCATAAACTCGCTGGCTTCCTGCTCAACAATCGTTTCCGCTTCTACCGCCGCAGCCTGACGCTGCGCCAGATTATGCGAAATGATGCTCTGTAAATCATCGACGCTATAAAGATAAGCGTTCGCCAGTTTGCCGACTTCCGGTTCAACGTCGCGCGGTACGGCAATATCCACCAGCAGCATCGGCTGGTTGCGACGGCTTTTTAATGCGCGCTCCACCATGCCTTTACCGATAATCGGCAGCGGGCTGGCGGTCGAACTGATAATAATATCGGCATCCTGCAAACGGGCGTCGATATCGCTGAGCGAGATAACCTCAGCGCCTACCTCATCCGCCAGGGCTTGCGCGCGCTCGCGGGTTCGGTTGGCGATAATCATCTTTTGTACTTTATGCTCGCGCAGGTGACGCGCCACCAGTTCAATGGTTTCGCCCGCGCCAACTAACAGTACGGTGACCGTCGACAGCGATTCAAAGATTTGGCGGGCGAGCGTACAGGCGGCAAACGCGACGGAGACGGCGCTGGCGCCGATATCGGTTTCAGTCCGCACTCGCTTAGCGACGGAAAAAGACTTCTGAAACATTCGCTCCAGCGCGCTGGCGTTAAGGTGGCCTTTTTGCGAATCCGCAAACGCTTTTTTCACCTGACCGAGGATTTGCGGTTCGCCCAGCACCAGTGAATCCAGACCGCTGGCGACGCGCATCAGGTGGCTGACGGCGTCATTATCCTGATGCCAGTACAGACTGTTGCGCAGATCGTCCTCGTTCAGGTTATGGTAATCGCATAACCAGCGGATCAGCGCTTCTTGCAGGTTATCCTGCTCTTCCACGCTCAGATACAGCTCTGTACGGTTACAGGTTGACAGCACGACCCCGCCCTGCACCATTGGCTGCGCAAGCAGGCTGTCCAGCGCCTGATCAAGCGTGTCCGGCGAAAACGTTACGCGTTCTCGCAGCGATACAGGTGCCGTTTTATGGTTAATACCGAGCGCTAAAAGGGTCATGTCTGCGGGAGTAGTACCAGCGTTGATATGGTTAGTCTGCTTGCATCATACAGGATGCGCGTGGTCAATAAAAGAGAGAGCCCCCTTTTGGAGTAATTGGCAGCGCTCGCTAATTTGATGATTTAAGACAACTTGAAAGTAGACGATGTCACCAGGCGGCGCTAGCATTAAAGGCTATAACTGTAACCGATAGCAAAAATTTGCCGAATCGCGGCGCGAACGTTTTTACAGCCTGCAGGTTCAGTTTTCAGGCCTGATAAGCGTAACGCCATCAGGCAATTATTGCACCGTATCACAAGGATTCGTCATCACTATGACCCTGCCCGATTTTCGCCTGATTCGTCTACTGCCGTTAGCAAGCCTGGTTCTCACCGCCTGTACGCTTCCTGGGCATAAAGGCCCGGGCAAGAGCCCGGATTCCCCTCAGTGGCGCCAGCATCAGCAAGAGGTGCGTCATCTGAATCAATACCAGACGCGCGGCGCCTTTGCTTACATCTCAGATGATCAGAAAGTCTATGCGCGCTTCTTCTGGCAACAGACCGGACAGGATCGCTACCGCCTGCTGCTTACCAACCCGCTGGGCAGCACCGAGCTGGAGCTTAACGCACAGCCGGGCAACGTCCAGTTGGTGGATAACAAAGGCCAGCGTTATACCGCCGATGACGCCGAAGAGATGATCGGCAAACTCACCGGGATGCCGATTCCGTTAAACAGCCTGCGGCAGTGGATCCTCGGTCTGCCTGGCGATGCCACCGACTACAAACTGGACGACCAGTACCGCCTGAGCGAAGTGAACTATCGCCAGGATGGTAAAAACTGGAAAGTGGTTTACGGTGGCTATGACAGCAAAACGCAGCCTGCCATGCCTGCCAATATGGAGCTTTCAGACGGCAGTCAGCGCATTAAGCTGAAAATGGATAACTGGATTGTGAAATGATGACCCATTGGCCTTCTCCGGCAAAATTAAATCTGTTTTTATATATCACCGGACAGCGAGCAGACGGCTACCACACGCTGCAGACGCTGTTTCAGTTTCTGGATTATGGCGACACACTCCACATCGAACCGCGTCACGATGGCGAAATCCATTTATTAACGCCGGTTAACGGCGTTGAAAATGAAGACAATCTGATCGTCCGCGCCGCGCGGCTGTTGATGAAAGTCGCCTCGGAGAATGGACGCCTGCCCACCGGAAGCGGAGCGGATATCAGCATTGAGAAGCGCCTTCCCATGGGCGGCGGTCTGGGCGGCGGCTCGTCTAACGCCGCGACCGTTCTGGTGGCGCTCAATCATCTTTGGCAATGCGGGCTTTCGGTTGATGAACTGGCGGCAATCGGCTTGACGTTGGGGGCGGATGTTCCCGTGTTCGTGCGCGGCCACGCGGCTTTTGCCGAAGGCGTAGGCGAAATATTAACGCCGGTGAATCCGCCGGAAAAATGGTATCTGGTCGCGCACCCTGGCGTAAGCATTCCGACGCCGGTTATCTTTAAAGATCCTCAATTGCCGCGTAATACGCCAAAAAGGTCAATAGATACGTTACTAAAATGTGAATTCAGCAATGATTGCGAGGTTATCGCAAGAAAACGTTTTCGCGAGGTTGATGCGGCGCTTTCCTGGCTGTTAGAATACGCGCCGTCGCGCCTGACTGGGACAGGGGCCTGTGTCTTTGCTGAATTCGATACAGAGTCTTGTGCTCGCCAGGTGCTTGAGCAAGCCCCGGAATGGCTCAATGCTTTTGTGGCGAAGGGTGTCAACCTCTCCCCATTGCATCGAGAGTTACTCTAACGCATTCGGGTTTCAGGAAGATGGCGAAATGACGAATCGCCGGTCATATATGCCGTATTTGACCGGTGTGAGGCATCGATACCAGCGCACATGAAACGTGAATGAAGACGAGTAAGCCGGGCAAGCTGAGCTTCGGTGACAACGTCACCTTGTTCCAGACGTTGCATCGCGCTCTTTAATACACCGCCTGGATAGGATTTTGCCTGGCCCGCACAGTTTTCGGCAGATTCTTTCCACCAATGGACGCATGCCTGAGGTTCTTCTCGTGCCTGATATGAAGCTTTTTGCTGGTAACGCCACCCCGGAACTAGCACAACGTATTGCCAACCGCCTGTACACTTCTCTCGGCGACGCCGCCGTAGGTCGCTTTAGCGACGGCGAAGTCAGCGTACAAATCAACGAAAATGTACGCGGTGGTGATATTTTCATCATCCAGTCCACTTGTACCCCAACCAACGACAACCTGATGGAATTGGTCGTTATGGTTGATGCCCTGCGTCGTGCTTCCGCAGGTCGTATCACCGCCGTTATCCCCTACTTTGGCTATGCACGTCAGGACCGTCGCGTACGTTCCGCCCGTGTGCCGATTACCGCAAAAGTTGTCGCTGACTTCCTGTCCAGCGTCGGCGTTGACCGCGTTCTCACCGTAGATCTGCATGCTGAACAGATCCAGGGCTTCTTTGACGTTCCGGTTGATAACGTGTTCGGTAGCCCAATCCTGCTCGAAGATATGCTGCAACTGAATCTGGATAACCCGATCGTGGTTTCTCCGGATATTGGCGGCGTGGTTCGTGCCCGCGCTATCGCTAAGCTGCTGAACGATACCGATATGGCTATCATTGATAAACGTCGTCCGCGCGCGAACGTTTCTCAGGTGATGCACATCATCGGTGACGTCGCTGGCCGTGACTGCGTGCTGGTTGATGATATGATCGATACCGGCGGTACTCTGTGCAAAGCAGCAGAAGCATTGAAAGAACGTGGCGCTAAACGCGTGTTTGCCTACGCGACGCACCCGATCTTCTCAGGCAATGCGGCAAACAACCTGCGCAACTCCGTCATTGATGAAGTCGTTGTCTGCGACACCATTCCGCTGACCGACGAAATCAAAGCGCTGCCGAACGTGCGTACCTTGACCCTGTCAGGTATGCTGGCCGAAGCGATTCGCCGTATCAGCAACGAAGAATCGATTTCCGCCATGTTCGAGCATTGATCGAACCCGGATCTGAAACCCGCTGCGGCGGGTTTTTTTGTCTGTAACACCCTTTTGTATGACTTATGCCTCCTTCACCTGCCATTTAGTTGACAGATGATGCGCTCATGGATGAAACATTATTGTGAACAAATTATTTTCCTCACATGTGATGCCTTTCCGCGCTCTCATCGATGCTTGCTGGAAAGAAAAATATACCGCCTCCCGGTTCACCCGTGATGTGATAGCCGGGATCACCGTCGGGATTATTGCTATCCCGCTGGCGATGGCGCTGGCAATTGGCAGTGGCGTTGCGCCGCAGTATGGCCTCTATACCTCCGCTGTCGCCGGGATCGTGATCGCGCTAACCGGCGGCTCGCGCTTTAGCGTTTCCGGCCCTACCGCCGCGTTTGTGGTGATTTTGTATCCGGTATCGCAACAGTTTGGTCTGGCGGGCCTACTGGTCGCCACGCTGATGTCGGGCTTCTTCCTGATCCTTTTCGGCCTGGCGAGACTGGGGCGATTGATTGAATATATCCCGGTGTCGGTCACGTTGGGTTTTACCTCAGGGATTGGTATTACCATCGGTACCATGCAGATTAAAGATTTTCTTGGTCTGCAGATGGCCCATGTGCCAGAGCACTATTTGCAGAAAGTCGGCGCGCTGTTTATGGCGTTGCCCACCGTCAATATTGGCGATGCCGCCATTGGCGTGGTAACGCTGGGAACGTTGATTTTCTGGCCGCGTCTCGGTATTCGTCTGCCAGGACATCTTCCCGCGCTGCTGGCTGGTTGCGCCGTGATGGGGATCGTTAATCTGCTGGGCGGCAATGTGGCGACTATCGGCTCACAGTTCCATTATGTTCTGGCTGACGGCACTCAGGGCAACGGCATCCCGCAGCTCCTGCCGCAACTGATGCTGCCGTGGAGTCTTCCTGGCTCCGATTTCACGCTAAGCTGGGATTCACTGCGCGCGCTGCTGCCAGCGGCCTTCTCGATGGCAATGCTGGGGGCAATCGAATCATTGCTCTGCGCCGTCGTGCTGGACGGCATGACCGGCACCAAACATAAAGCTAACAGCGAACTTATCGGCCAGGGACTGGGGAATATGGTCGCGCCGTTCTTTGGCGGCATCACCGCCACCGCCGCGATTGCCCGCTCTGCCGCCAACGTCCGCGCTGGCGCGACCTCTCCCATCTCGGCGGTAATTCACGCTATCCTGGTCATTCTGGCGCTACTGGTCTTGGCCCCGCTACTCTCCTGGCTGCCGCTTTCCGCGATGGCGGCGCTACTGCTGATGGTGGCATGGAATATGAGTGAAGCCCATAAAGTGGTGGATCTGTTACGCCATGCGCCGAAAGACGACATCATCGTTATGCTGCTGTGCATGTCATTAACGGTTCTGTTTGATATGGTCATCGCCATCAGCGTGGGGATTGTCCTTGCTTCCCTGCTGTTTATGCGCCGTATTGCGCGAATGACTCGACTTGCGCCGGTCAATGTCGATGTGCCTGATGATGTACTGGTGCTGCGTGTTATCGGTCCGCTCTTTTTCGCCGCGGCGGAAGGGCTGTTTACTGACCTTGAGTCACGTATTAAGGGCAAACGTATCGTCGTTCTGAAATGGGACGCAGTACCAGTGCTGGATGCAGGCGGGCTTGATGCTTTTCAGCGTTTTGTGAAGCGTCTGCCGGAGGGTTGCGAATTGCGTATCAGTAATCTGGAGTTCCAACCGCTGCGCACAATGGCGCGTGCCGGTATCAAACCTATTCCTGGGCGTCTGACCTTCTTCCCGAACAGGACGGAGGCGTTAGCGGATTTACTCAGTTAATGGACAATGCCCGGTGGCGATAACGCTTACCGGGCCTGAACCGGTTAGCTATGACGACGATTGTCGTTACGGCGGCAACGTTTGTCATAGTGACGTACCCACCAATATTTGTCGCTCACCTGCTCATGCCCCCCTACACGAGCCCCCGCCAGCCAAAGAACTGCACCGACAAAAATGCTCAGTATTGCGCCATGCGCAAAAAATTGCGGCAAATTAAACTGCGGCAGTTGGTTTAAAATAGAGTAACCCACGCCGACAACCATCACGACCAGCCCCAACCCCATCAGCACGTTACCGAATAACGAAGCGTTTTTGCGTTTCATATGTCACCTCCGGAACTTTTGGGTTGTTTTTAGGAAATCCCCCTAAACTTTATGTGTAAAGTATAGACAACACTTTCGTTTGTAAGTGCGGGTGCGATCACAAATGTAAAGTTTCATTTAACAAAACTTTACAAATAACACACTGAACAGTTTACATTTTTAATAATCAATGCTGGCAATTATTTAATTTACTCCAGAGTGTCGCTGTGTTTTGTCAAGCGGGCAGACAGACAGTAAACTACGCGCCAGTTATGGATCTACTCAGGACAAAAAACGTGGCAATTAAATTGATTGTTGGTCTGGCGAATCCCGGTGCGGAATATGCCGCGACGCGACACAATGCAGGCGCATGGTACGTCGATTTACTGGCGGAGCGCCTGCGCGCGCCGTTGCGTGAAGAGCCTAAATTCTTTGGCTATACCTCACGCATCACGCTGGAAGGGGAAGATGTTCGCCTGCTGGTACCCACCACGTTCATGAACCTCAGTGGTAAAGCAGTTGGCGCAATGGCCAGTTTTTACCGTATTCAGCCGGACGAAATTCTGGTCGCTCACGACGAGCTGGATCTCCCTCCGGGCGTGGCGAAATTTAAACTTGGCGGCGGCCACGGCGGCCACAATGGTCTGAAAGACATCATCAGCAAGCTGGGCAATAATCCCAACTTTCACCGCTTACGCGTTGGAATTGGTCATCCAGGCGATAAAAATAAAGTTGTTGGTTTCGTGCTGGGTAAACCCCCTGTTTCTGAACAAAAATTAATTGATGAGGCCATTGACGAAGCGGCGCGCTGTACGGAATTGTGGTTCAAAGAGGGTCTGGCCAAAGCAACAAGCCGTTTGCATACCTTTAAGGCGCAATAACCAGTGATGTGCGGCATTTTTGCCGCACGCCGTGTATAATAGGCGAAGTTATTTCCATTTCTGCAATCTGTTTTCTATAACAGGTTGATTATTAAGATATTAAGGTGAGTTAAATCATGGGATTCAAATGCGGTATCGTCGGTCTGCCCAACGTCGGGAAATCCACCCTGTTCAACGCGCTGACAAAAGCCGGTATTGAAGCGGCAAACTTTCCGTTCTGCACTATCGAACCGAATACCGGTGTCGTGCCGATGCCCGATCCGCGTCTGGACCAGTTGGCTGAGATTGTTAAACCGCAACGCATTCTACCAACTACGATGGAGTTCGTGGATATCGCCGGTCTGGTAAAAGGCGCGTCCAAAGGCGAAGGGTTGGGTAACCAGTTCCTGACCAATATCCGTGAAACTGAAGCTATCGGTCACGTGGTTCGCTGCTTTGAGAACGACAATATCATCCATGTGGCGGGTAAAGTAAACCCGGCAGAAGATATTGATGTTATCAATACCGAACTGGCGCTGGCTGACCTCGATACCTGCGAGCACGCTATCCATCGCGTACAGAAGAAAGCCAAAGGCGGCGATAAAGACGCCAAAGCGGAACTGGCCGCGCTGGAAAAATGCCTGCCGCACCTGGCCGAAGCGGGGATGCTGCGTTCGCTGGACCTGACGGACGAAGATAAAGCGGCTATCCGTTATTTAAGCTTCCTGACGCTGAAGCCGACAATGTATATCGCTAACGTCAATGAAGACGGTTTTGAAAATAACCCGTATCTGGACCAGGTTCGCGAAATCGCCGCGAAAGAAGGTTCGGTCGTGGTTCCAGTGTGTGCCGCCGTCGAAGCTGATATTGCTGAGCTGGATGATGACGAGCGCGACGAATTTATGGCTGAACTGGGTCTGGAAGAGCCGGGGCTGAACCGCGTTATTCGCGCAGGTTATCGCCTGCTGAACCTCCAGACCTACTTTACCGCCGGGGTGAAAGAAGTTCGCGCATGGACCATTCCGGTTGGCGCAACCGCGCCGCAGGCAGCAGGTAAAATCCATACCGACTTCGAAAAAGGCTTTATCCGCGCCCAAACTATCGCCTTTGACGACTTTATTACCTATAAAGGTGAACAAGGCGCGAAAGAAGCCGGTAAGATGCGAGCGGAAGGCAAAGATTACATCGTTAAAGATGGCGATATAATGAACTTCCTGTTCAACGTCTAAATAACATTTGTTGTCTTATGAGGTTTCATTGAATCTCAGAACAACGGTAAAACTCTATAAAATCCACGCCATTGCGTGGATTTTCATTTCACAATGTCTCAACTCATCTCGTAACAATGCTGTCAAAAATGAGTACAACATTCTTCCATCTTCATTTTAAGTAAATACAAGAACGGTATAATAAATAAACAAGGCCCCGTTATGCTCACCGATACGCAATGCCGCACTGCCAGGGCCATAGTGTGAATGTTGTTTCGTCTAAGGTTTTGACTCTATACCAGCGAAAAGCTTTTTAGAAAGGTATAGATACCGTATGGCCTGTTTGGGTTAACTCATATCACAGTATCGTACATAGCCTCAGATCTAGTTCAGGTGTTCCCCCCTACACTCACCACCGGGGCTCTTAGGGCAACTGCATGAACTACAAAATTATAATCATTTTGCAATTCTGAAACTAATTATAATTTGCGATTGCACTGCCATTAATTTAATACGTATAATGAATGAATAAAAAATCATTAAAATCGTAGACTGTAATACTCCAGAATCGCGTGAAGGAATTCATATTAAAATATTGAGATGATTTTTTAACAAAGAATCAACCCTGTTTGCTCTGTGACTATAGAGAAATACCGAAAGTTTTATTTTAGATCAAATCCAACCGGCTGGACGCACCATCATCAATTTTAGATTGACATTCATTAATAATAGTAGAATAGTGACCATAGAAATTTCGGTAGATATACAGGATGATGCCGTGGATAGTTTTATTTCTAATTTAATCATTTTCTTATTTATTGCCTTTTTGATAACGTTTTTTATATTCACACAAAGAATAAAAGCTAAAGCAATAGATAAAATTGACAATAGTTTGACGCTTTACAGCATTATCTTTAACAAGGGCGTTCAGGACCATGTCACATCTCCTCAGAATATCATATCACATTTAAAAATCGATCGTTTTTACCCGTTGGTCACTTACCTCCCTGCAATCCCACTCTTTTTTCTTATTTTATATTGCCAGGAAGGCTTGTCATTAGCAATATTAACAATTTCCATCATAGCATTACTTTCATTTGCTGCATTGAGTCTTACAATGTCACTTGATATATATGAAAATGCTATTGTTCATAATACTTTGCTAAGGAAAAGAGTCTTTTTATTTAGCCAACTTGACTCTATTGATGAAAAAATAGACTATGACGGTGTTCCAAACACAAAAGAAGAAGCGCTAATGTATCCAAGATATTATGCCATAGTAAAAAATGGGCGAGTCATCTTTTGCATACCGAAAACACTTAGCAATTACTCCAGTTTCAAAAAAAATTTCAATGAATCGTCTATGTTTATAAAAGAAATAATAGGCAACGAATATTAACCAGATAATTAACCCATTATTTATCAGGAAGGTATAAAATGTTTCAGAATTCAGGCGAAGTGATTATGTACTTCGGTTGTTTTTTATTTTCCTTACCATTTATCCTTGTTTTAATTAGAAAAGTACTTTTTTTGTGGGGCTACCATATAATTTCCTTCATAGCCACAAAGCAGGTGTCTCTTTTGGATTGCTACTTATATATGGACTTATCATCGCATACATAGGGCAGTCGTATAAAGACAGGATCTGCAATGATGTGATGCTTTCTTATTATGATGTTCAATCAGAGGAAGAGCCGTTTCATCAAGAATACGTTCCCCATATCTGCCTTGCGAGCATCGAGCATTATTATGCTCATCCAACCCATATATGACTGGCCTTGCCCCATAATTAAACATTTGCTCTTTAGGTAAAACGATTGCATATAAACCGATTTTTTCATTTCGTTCTAATCGGCGAACACCAGTCTCTAAATAAGCTGCAATCGGCATATCTGTAAAGCATACCACCGGGGAGTCACCATATACGGTTCGTTGCCCATTTCGGTATGACCAGGACGAGAAAATTTTATGACTGCGTAAAGATAATCGAAGTAAATATTTAGCATCAATGAAACATGCGTGGTGCTGATTATTAAAACCACAGTGCTCAGGCAAATAAATATGGCTACCGGTCTCTAAATTAACGTCCCGAAAAAAATGAATCAAATAATCGGATAAGTCAAATCTGATGTTATTTTTCATGGGACGCCCTCTTTCAAACAGTCTCTTTTTTGCATTCCTTTAAAACCAGCATCACTATTTTATATAAAAATCATCACGAAGTATGCTTCTTTTAACGATGACCTCAAATCCTCCCCCCTTTTGCATCAACTTACGCATCCCTGAAATGGCGAGAACAGGCTAAATCTACCCGAGGTCACTCGCTAAAAACCTCATCTTGGAACAAGCTCAACCACCCTTCCCCGCCACGGCCCTTTCGCCGGAAAACCGATAATGGGTATAAATATACCGCTATAAGCTATACCCACACACTTCACATTGTTTCTTATCGTTAATCCGATACGCTTTTTTCACATTATTTCTGGCGGTATACGCCGGTGCAAAGTGAATCGGGCTCGTTTCCGCGCTCGCGCGTAACACAATGATTTACCTTGCTGGCGGAACGTCAACGGACCCGCAAAAGCGCCTTATGCCCCTGGCGGAGCGTGGTGCAAAAAGGAGAAAAAATACGCGTTATGAATAACGAGGAGACCTTTTATCAAGCCATGCGTCGTAAGGGAGTGACCCGACGCAGCTTTCTCAAATTCTGTAGCCTTGCCGCCACATCGCTGGGACTGGGCGCCGGAATGACGCCAAAGATCGCCTGGGCGCTGGAGAATAAACCGCGAATTCCGGTGATCTGGATTCATGGACTGGAATGCACCTGCTGTACCGAATCCTTTATCCGTTCCTCGCACCCGCTAGCCAAAGATGTGATCCTCTCGCTGATTTCCCTTGATTATGACGACACCCTGATGGCCGCCGCCGGCGCACAGGCCGAAGAAGTCTTTGACGATATTACCACTCGCTACGCCGGGAAATACATTCTGGCGGTGGAAGGCAATCCGCCGTTAGGAGAGCAAGGAATGTTCTGTATCAGCGGCGGCCGCCCGTTTATTGAAAAACTGAAGAAAGCCGCCGCAGGCGCCAGCGCTATTATCGCCTGGGGAAACTGCGCCTCCTGGGGTTGCGTCCAGGCCGCCCGCCCCAATCCAACCCAGGCAACGCCTATCGATAAAGTGATCACCGACAAGCCGATCGTGAAAGTCCCTGGATGTCCGCCAATCCCGGATGTCATGAGCGCCATTATCACCTATATGGTGACGTTTGATCGTCTGCCGGAACTCGATCGCATGGGCCGTCCACTGATGTTCTACGGTCAGCGTATCCACGATAAATGCTACCGCCGCGCCCATTTTGACGCCGGTGAATTTGTCGAGAGCTGGGATGATGATGCCGCCCGCAAGGGATACTGTCTGTACAAGATGGGCTGTAAAGGGCCAACCACCTATAACGCCTGCTCCTCCACTCGCTGGAATGACGGCGTCTCCTTTCCTATCCAGTCCGGTCACGGATGTCTGGGATGTTCAGAAAATGGTTTCTGGGATCGCGGCTCGTTTTATAGCCGCGTGGTGGATATTCCCCAGATGGGTACCCATTCAACCGCCGATACGGTGGGGCTGACCGCGCTGGGCGTGGTCGCGGCGGGCGTTGGCGGTCACGCTATCGCCAGCGCGCTCAACCAACGTAAACGCCACAAACAACAGTTAGCGCAAGCCGAACCACAGCCGGACAATGAGGATAAACAGGCATGAGTAACCAGTATCAAACCCAGGGTTATACCGTTAACGACGCCGGCCGTCGTCTGATCGTGGACCCGATTACCCGCATCGAAGGGCATATGCGCTGCGAAGTGAACATTGATGAGCAAAACGTCATTACCAATGCCGTTTCCTGCGGCACAATGTTCCGCGGGCTGGAGATCATTCTGCAAGGCCGTGACCCGCGTGACGCCTGGGCGTTTGTTGAACGTATTTGTGGTGTATGTACCGGGGTACATGCTCTGGCATCGGTGTACGCTATCGAAGATGCGATTGGTATCCAGGTGCCGGATAACGCCAATATTATACGTAACATCATGCTGGCTACGTTGTGGTGTCACGATCATCTGGTCCATTTTTATCAGTTAGCCGGTATGGACTGGATTGATGTTCTGAATGCGCTGAAAGCCGATCCGCGCGCCACCTCGCAGTTGGCGCAAAGCCTTTCCGCCTGGCCGATGTCATCGCCGGGCTACTTCTTTGACGTACAAAATCGATTGAAGAAATTTGTCGATGGCGGCCAGCTTGGGATATTCCGTAACGGCTATTGGGGACATCCACAGTACAAACTGTCGCCAGAGGCTAATCTGATGGGCTTTGCCCACTATCTTGAAGCCCTCGACTTCCAGCGCGAGATCGTCAAAATCCATACCATATTTGGCGGTAAGAACCCCCATCCTAACTGGATCGTCGGCGGGATGCCGTGCGCAATCAATCTCGATCAAAGCGGCGCGGTCGGGGCTGTCAATATGGAGCGCCTCAACCTGGTGCAGTCGATCATCACCCGCACCGCCGACTTCATTAACAACGTGATGGTTCCGGACGCGCTGGCTATCGGCCAGTTCAATAAAGCATGGAGTCAAATTGGCACCGGTCTGTCGGATAAATGCGTGCTGAGCTACGGCGCATTTCCGGACATTGCCAACGACTTCAGCCAGCAAAGCCTGTTAATGCCGGGCGGCGCGGTGGTCAATGGCGATTTTAAAAATGTCATGCCGGTAGATTTGGCCGATCCGCAGCAGATACAGGAGTTTGTGGATCACGCCTGGTACCGCTATCCGGACGATCGGCTGGGGCGTCATCCTTTTGACGGCATTACCGATCCCTGGTACAACCCCGGTGATGTCAAAGGCAGCGATACGCATATCCAGCAGCTCAACGAGCAGGAACGCTACTCCTGGATTAAAGCGCCGCGCTGGCGGGGTCATGCCATGGAAGTCGGCCCGCTTGCCCGAACGCTTATCGCGTATCACAAAGGGGATGCCGCCACCATAGAGTCGGTAGATCGCATGATGTCTGCCCTTAAACTGCCGCTCTCCGGTATCCAGTCTACGCTTGGCCGTATTTTATGCCGCGCGCACGAAGCGCAATGGGCCGTCGGTAAGCTGCAGTATTTTTTCGACAGGCTTATGACCAACCTGAAAAACGGCGACCTGGCCACCGCCAATACCGAGAAATGGGAACCGGCCAGTTGGCCGCAGCACTGCCGCGGCATCGGTTTTACCGAAGCGCCTCGTGGAGCGTTGGGACACTGGGCGTCAATACGCGATCAGAAGATTGAACTCTATCAGTGCGTGGTCCCCACCACCTGGAACGCCAGCCCGCGCGATCCTAAAAAACAGATCGGCGCCTATGAAGCGGCATTGATGGGAACGCAAATGGCGATTCCCGACCAACCGTTAGAAATCCTGAGGACGCTGCACAGCTTCGACCCCTGCCTCGCCTGTTCAACCCACGTGCTCGGCGACGACGGCAGCGAACTGATTGCCGTCCAGGTACGCTAAGCGTTAAGGAAAAGAACGATGACTGGAAAGCTATCTCCACGCGTCGGGGAGGCGCGTGATACTGCCGTCAGCCACTATGTGTTTGAAGCGCCGGTACGCCTGTGGCACTGGCTAACGGTGGCCTGCATGTTGGTACTGATGGTAACAGGCTACTTCATTGGCCGGCCCTTGCCGTCGGTGAGTGGCGAGGCGACCTATCTGTTTTACATGGGCTATATCCGGCTGATCCACTTTGCCGCCGCGATGATCTTTACCGTGTTACTGCTGGGGCGAATTTATTGGGCCTGTGTCGGCAACCGCTATTCGCGAGAGCTGTTTATCGTCCCGGTCTGGCGTCGCAGTTGGTGGCAAGGCGCTTTCTCCGTGGTCCGCTGGTATCTGTTTCTGGAGAAAAAACCGGGGAGCGACATCGGACATAACCCTGTCGCGCAGGCCGCGATGTTCGGCTATTTCCTGTTGTCGGTATTTATGATCCTCACCGGTTTCGCTCTGTTTGGCGAGCATAGCCAGTACGCCATCTTTGCGCCGTTCCGCTATGTGGTTGAATTTTTCTACTGGACCGGCGGCAACTCCATCGATATTCACAGCTGGCACCGACTGGGTATGTGGCTGATCGCCGCCTTCATCGTCGGGCACGTTTACCTCGCTATCCGGGAAGACATTATGTCCGACGATACGGTGATCTCCACCATGATCAATGGCTATCGCAGCCACAAATTCCCCAAACCGCACGACAAGGAGCCCTCATGAATGCGCAACGCGTAGTGGTGATGGGGTTAGGAAACCTGCTGTGGGCCGATGAAGGATTCGGTATCCGGGTCGCGGAGCGTTTGTATGCCCGATATCACTGGCCTGAAGAGGTAGAAATTGTGGACGGCGGTACGCAAGGGCTAAACCTGTTAGGTTATGTTGAGCAAGCCAGCCATCTCCTGCTCCTTGACGCGATCGATTACGGCCTGGCGCCGGGCAGCCTGCGAACCTATGCCGGCGAGAAAATCCCCGCGTATCTCAGCGCCAAAAAAATGAGCCTGCATCAAAACAGTTTTTCCGAAGTTCTGGCGCTGTCCGACATCCGCGGGCATCTGCCCTGTCACATTGCGCTGGTCGGTCTGCAACCGGCGCACCTGGACGACTACGGCGGTAGCCTGAGCGAAATAGCTCGCGGCCAGCTACCGGCGGCGGAACAGGCCGCCCTGGCGCAACTGGCCGCCTGGGGGATCGTACCGCAGGCAAACGAGGTCGCACGCTGCCTGAACTATAAATGCCTGTCGATGGAAAATTATGAGGGAGTGCGCATACGTCAGTATCAGACACGTCTGGAGGGCAAAAGAAGTGGCGAATGACACCCCGTTCTCTGCGCTATGGCAACGCCTGTTAACCCGTGGATGGCAACCGGTAGAGGCTTCTACGGTAGACGACTGGATCAAACGGGTTGGAGATGGCGTCATCCTGTTAAGTAGCGATCCGCGGCGTACGCCGGAAGTCAGCGATAACCCGGTGATGATTGCCGAACTCCTGCGTGAGTTCCCGCAGTTTGACTGGCAGGTGGCGGTGGCCGACCTTGAACAAAGCGAAGCTATCGGCGATCGCTTTAATGTACGTCGGTTTCCGGCGACGTTGGTTTTTACAGACGGCGAGCTACGCGGCGCGCTCAGCGGCATTCATCCCTGGGCTGAACTGCTCACGCTGATGCGTTCGATGGTTGACACTCCCGCAGCGCAGGAGACAGTACAATGAGCAACGCCTTTTTTCATCTGCTGGGGCCAGGTACGCAGCCTGATGACGCTAGTTTCTCGATGAATCCCTTACCGCTCACCTGTCAGGTCAATGGCGACCCAAGTATGGCGGCGCTGGAGCGCTGCGCTCACAGCCCGGCGGTGATGGCATTGTTGACCGATCTGCGAGGTCAGCTTGCCCGGCGCATCCCGGAAGTCGGCGACGTGCTGGGATGGGAGTTATCTCCCCTGAATGCCGATGATCTCTCATTCCTCAATACGCTATTGGGCGAAGGCGAAGTCTCGGTACGCATTCAGCATCCGGACGGGAGTGAAAGCGAGATCCAGGAGACCATCTTCTGCGGCCTGTGGCGGGTACGCCATCTGCATAACCGACGTCTGCTGACGGATCGTCTGGAAGCGGGTAGCGCGCCCCTGACATTGTGGCAAGCGGCGACTGCCGATACGTTGCCTGACGACTCTCTGCTGCCTCCGCCTGTCGCTGGTCTGATGAATGGACTGCCGCTGGCCCATGAGTTATTGGCGCACGTACGCGATCCGGCGTTGCAACCTCACAGCATCAATTTGACCCAACTGCCGCTCAGCGAGGCCGATCGCCTTTTTCTGGCGCGTTTATGCGGACACGGGAACATCCAGATTCGCATCTCCGGGTATGGCGAAAGCCAAATCAACGCCACAGCATTGCGCCATCTCTGGCATGTGCGCTGTCTGGACGCCCTTAAAGGGCCATTGCTCGATAGCTATGAGATTTGTCTTTTGCCGGAGCTGGTACTGGCGGCCCCGGAAGATCTGGCCGATTCGCGCCAGCGCCTGGATGAAGTCTGCCGATGGCTGGAGACGCGCTAACGCTCTCAACAGGAACGTCACCGGTGTCCGGTACTGATTAGCTTTTTACTCTCTTTCTGCCTACAGGAGTTAGCATGTGGGATGTCATTGACTTATCGCGCTGGCAGTTTGCGCTGACCGCGCTGTATCACTTTTTATTTGTTCCTCTTACGCTTGGGCTGATTTTTTTGCTGGCCGTCATGGAGACGATCTATGTGGTGACGGGGAAAACCGTCTACCGCGATATGACGCGTTTCTGGGGCAAGCTCTTCGGGATCAATTTTGCTCTCGGTGTGGCTACCGGCCTGACCATGGAGTTTCAGTTCGGGACTAACTGGTCGCTCTATTCGAACTATGTGGGCGATATTTTCGGCGCGCCGCTGGCGATGGAAGCGTTACTGGCCTTCTTTCTCGAATCCACTTTTGTCGGCCTGTTCTTTTTCGGCTGGCAGCGGCTGAATAAATACCAACACCTGCTGGTCACCTGGCTGGTGGCCTTCGGCTCCAATATTTCAGCATTATGGATTCTGAATGCCAATGGCTGGATGCAGTATCCTACCGGCGCTCATTTCAACATCGATACGTTACGGATGGAAATGAGCAGCTTCAGCGATCTGGTCTTTAACCCGGTGAGCCAGGTGAAATTCGTCCATACCGTCATGTCCGGTTATGTCACCGGCGCCATGTTTATTATGTCCATCAGCGCCTGGTATCTGCTACGTGGCCGCGAGCGTGAGGTGGCCTTGCGCTCGTTTGCTATCGGCTCAGTATTCGGCACACTGGCCATTCTGGGAACCCTGCAACTGGGGGACAGTTCGGCCTACGAGGTCGCCCGAATTCAGCCGGTGAAACTGGCGGCGATGGAAGGCGAATGGCAAACCGAACCCGCGCCCGCGCCGTTTCATCTGATTGCCTGGCCGCAGCAGGAACAGGAGCGTAATGCATTTGCCGTGAAGATCCCTGCTCTGCTGGGTATTCTGGCCACCCATTCGCTGGATACGCCGGTTCCGGGGTTAAAAAACCTGATGGACGACGCTCTGCCGCGCCTGAAGCGTGGCCGGGAGGCCTGGCTACTCATGCAGGAGATAGCGCAAGGCAATCGCTCGCCGCAGGTACTGAATGCGTTTCACGCCGTTGAGGGCGATCTGGGGTACGGCATTCTGCTGGCGAAATATGCCCCGGATATGAACCATGTGACGCCGGAGCAGTATCGTGCGGCCCAGCGTGGCGCTATTCCTCAGGTGGCGCCGGTGTTCTGGAGTTTCCGTATTATGGTCGGCTGCGGTTCGCTGCTGTTAGTGGTGATGTTGATTGCGTTGATACAGACGCTGCGAATGCGTATCGACCAGCATCGCTGGGTATTGCGTATGACGCTCTGGAGCCTGCCGTTACCGTGGATTGCCATTGAAGCCGGTTGGTTTATGACGGAGTTTGGCCGTCAGCCCTGGGCGATTCAGGACATTCTGCCGACCTGGTACGCTCACTCCGCGCTGACGCCGGGCCAGTTGGCCTTCTCAATGGGGCTTATCCTCGGACTTTACACCCTGTTTTTAATCGCGGAAGTCTATCTGATGCAGAAGTACGCGCGTCTTGGGCCAAGCGCCATGCAACATCAACAACAAGCGCAACAACAGGGATAAAGGAGACAATCATGTTGGATTATGAAACGTTGCGGTTCATTTGGTGGCTGCTGATCGGCGTCATCCTGGTGGCATTTATGGTAACTGACGGGTTTGATATGGGTGTCGGTTGCCTGCTCCCGCTGATAGCGCGCAACGATGACGAACGCCGGGTATTGATCAATAGCGTCGGCGCCCACTGGGAAGGAAACCAGGTATGGTTGATTCTCGCGGGCGGGGCATTATTCGCCGCCTGGCCACGGGTCTATGCCGCCGCGTTTTCCGGTTTTTATGTGGCGATGATCCTGGTGCTGTGTGCCCTCTTCTTTCGCCCGCTGGCCTTTGATTATCGGGGTAAAATCGCCAATGCCCGCTGGCGCGCGCTGTGGGATACCGGTCTGGTTATCGGCAGCCTGGTGCCCCCAGTCGTATTCGGCATCGCGTTCGGCAACCTGTTTTTAGGCGTGCCGTTTGCCTTCACGCCGCAGCTTCATGTTGACTATTTTGGCACCTTCTGGCAGTTACTCTCGCCCTTTGCCCTACTGTGTGGATTATTGAGTCTGTCGTTGGTGATTATGCAAGGAGGCGTCTGGTTACAGTTGAAAACGGAGGGCGTTATTCGTCAACGGGCTCTGTCGGCCACCCGCCACAGCGCGCTGCTGATCGTGATCTGCTTCCTGCTGGCCGGTTACTGGCTGTGGGCCGGCGTTGATGGCTTTGTCTTACTCACGCAGGATGCCAACGGTCCTTCCAATCCGCTCTTAAAAGGCGTGGCGATACTCCCTGGCGCATGGATGAACCACTTTATACGCTCGCCGCTACTGCTCATCATCCCGTTGCTCGGTATGATCCTGCCGATTCTGGCTTTCTATGCCTGCCTTCGCGGTCAGACTATTCGTGGATTTCTGTTCGCTTCCCTGACCCAGGCCTGCGTCATCTTTACCGCCGGCATAACGCTATTTCCTTTTGTGATGCCGTCGAGTGTTAGTCCTCTCTCCAGCCTGACGGTGTGGGACAGCACCTCCAGCCAGATGACGCTCGAAATCATGCTGGTGATTGTGCTGATTTTTCTGCCGATCGTACTGCTCTATACGCTGTGGAGCTATTACAAAATGTTGGGGAGTATCAACCTGGAGACCCTCCGCCGCAACGATCATGAACTTTATTAGGGAGCGGGAGCGATGTGGTATTTACTGTGGTTTGTCGGCATTCTGCTGATGTGCTCACTGTCGACACTGGTGCTGGTGTGGCTTGAGTCGCGTCAACAATAAAGAGGTAAACCGGGGTCAGCGCCGTCTGACTCCGGTTATTTTTATCTTTTTACGCGCCTGGTGAAGACGTTTCCCCGCCGACAGGACGACATAACATTGATACATGTCGTTATCATAACGTTTACTTTTAGAGGTGCGTCATAATTATGACAAATAGCCACCTTGCACATATTTCGCATATTTAAGCAATTAATTGCATAATTAGCAATATATCACCTCTTATAGCGGATAGTTAACCACTTCCCATCCAAAATCATAACGAAAATCCAACTGCCTGCCATTTTTGATCTGAGTTAATTGTTTAAAAAAGTGTTAAATTTATCGCTACATGGTGTGATCTACTATGTACCACGGTCAATTAAAGAACATATTACTTTTATCACTAAGGTTTATCATGGATAAGTTATCTTACGCTTCAGATAGCAGCACATCTGCCTGGAATACCTACCTGCAACAAATCGAGCGTGTGGCCCCTTATCTGGGCGAGTTATCCCCCTGGGTGGATACTCTGCGCCACCCAAAACGCGCTCTGATCGTCGATATTCCGGTACAAATGGATGATGGCACTATTCGTCATTTCGAAGGATATCGCGTGCAGCACAACCTCTCCCGAGGTCCGGGTAAAGGCGGTGTTCGCTACCATCCTGACGTTGATCTCAATGAAGTGATGGCCCTGTCAGCATGGATGACCATCAAATGTGCCGCGCTGAATCTGCCGTACGGCGGCGCCAAAGGCGGCATCCGCGTCGATCCGTTCTCGCTGTCGGAAGGTGAACTGGAGCGTTTGACCCGCCGCTATACCAGCGAGATCGGCATTATCATCGGGCCGCAGAAAGATATTCCTGCGCCGGATGTCGGCACCAACGGTAAAGTGATGGCCTGGATGATGGATACGTATTCCATGAATCATGGCACGACGGTCACTGGCGTCGTCACCGGTAAGCCTATCCATCTTGGCGGTTCGCTGGGTCGTGAAAAGGCGACGGGGCGCGGCGTTTTCGTCAGCGGGCTGGAAGCCGCGCGTCGGGCGAATATCGCCGTTGAAGGCGCTCGCGTTGCGGTTCAGGGTTTTGGTAACGTCGGCAGCGAAGCCGCGCGTCTGTTTGCAGGCGCTGGCGCCCGTGTCGTGGCGATTCAGGATCATACCGCGACGCTGTTTAACGCCACCGGTATTGACATGAAAGCGCTCACGGCATGGCAGACAGAACACAAGCAGATAGCCGGTTTCCCGGGCGCGGAAACTATCGCCAGCGATGCGTTCTGGCGTCTGGAGATGGATATTCTGATCCCGGCGGCGCTTGAAGGCCAGATAACTCGTCAGCGCGCGGAAGCCCTGACGTGTAAGCTGGTGCTGGAAGGGGCTAACGGCCCGACCTATCCGGATGCTGATGATGTTCTGGCCAGCCGTGGTATCCTTGTGGTGCCTGACGTGGTCTGTAACGCAGGCGGCGTAACCGTCAGCTACTTCGAATGGGTACAAGATATGGCCAGCTTCTTCTGGAGCGAAGAAGAGATCAACGCGCGCATGGACAAAATCATGACCGACGCTATCGTCCATGTCTGGGAGAAAGCGACTGAGAAATCCTGTTCTCTGCGCACCGCAGCCTATATTGTCGCCTGTGAGCGCATTCTGTTGGCCCGTAAAGATCGCGGTATCTATCCAGGTTAAGGCGACAAATCATTGCGCTAAAATCCACGTCCCGGCGTGGATTTTTTGTCTGTATACCCCGTTTTCCACGCGCGCGCCGATAAATTCTGTCTCAATAAAATGTCTGTTTGTTCGCAAAATAGCGGTTCAATCACGCGTATCTGGTCATCGTAGACTAAGGTTTTATCATGGTAAATGCCGTTGGCTTTGGCTCACCGCTAAGGAGATAACTTGATGATACCCCCAGAGATTCGCCGTTCTGTTCTACTGCAGAAAGCCATAAAACTGGCGCTGGCAGGGACGCTGCTGACGTTTGCATCGTTTTCGGCGACTGCCGCAGACCCGTCTTCCGACACTGAAACTCCGCAGCCGCCGGATATTTTGCTTGGCCCGCTCTTTAATGATGTCCAGAATGCAAAACTCTTCCCCGATCAGAAAACCTTTGCTGACGCCATACCTAATAGCGATCCGCTCATGATTCTTGCGGATTATCGTATGCAGCGGAACCAGTCCGGCTTCGATTTACGTCATTTTGTTGATGTTAACTTCACCCTGCCGAAAGCGGGTGAAAAATATGTCCCGCCTGCCGGGCAGTCATTGCGTGAACATATTGATGGCCTGTGGCCGGTGCTGACACGTTCAACTAAAAACGTCGAAAAGTGGGACTCGCTCTTGCCGTTGCCTGAATCCTATGTCGTACCGGGTGGGCGATTCAGAGAGATTTACTACTGGGACAGCTACTTTACGATGCTGGGGCTGGCGGAAAGCGGGCACTGGGATAAGGTGGCGGATATGGTGGCGAACTTTGGTTACGAAATTGACGCTTGGGGGCATATTCCTAACGGCAACCGTACCTACTACCTGAGTCGTTCGCAGCCGCCTTTCTTTGCGTTTATGGTTGAGTTACTGGCGCAACATGAAGGTGACGATGCGCTGAAAGAATACCTGCCGCAACTGCAAAAAGAGTACGCCTACTGGATGGAGGGCGTTGAGACATTGCAGCCAGGGCAACAAAACCAACGCGTCGTCAAACTGGAGGACGGCAGCGTTCTCAACCGCTACTGGGACGATCGGGATACGCCCCGCCCTGAATCCTGGGTTGAAGATATCGCTACCGCCAAAAGCAACCCCAACCGCCCGGCAACGGAGATCTATCGAGACCTCCGATCTGCCGCCGCCTCCGGCTGGGATTTCAGCTCCCGCTGGATGGATAATCCGCAGCAGCTCAGTACCATTCGTACCACCACTATTGTCCCTGTCGATCTTAACGCTCTGCTGTATCAGCTGGAGAAAACCCTCGCGCGCGCCAGCGCTGCGGCGGGCGATCGGGCCAAAGCCTCGCAATATGACGCGCTGGCCAACGCGCGGCAAAAAGCCATTGAAATGCATCTGTGGAATAACAAAGAGGGTTGGTATGCCGACTACGATCTGCAGAACAATAAAATCCGTGACCAACTCACCGCTGCCGCGCTGTTCCCGCTCTATGTAAACGCCGCCGCGAAAGATCGCGCCGTGAAAGTGGCGGCGGCCCAGGCGCATCTGCTACAGCCTGGCGGGCTGGCTACCACCTCGGTTAAAAGCGGACAGCAGTGGGATGCGCCAAACGGCTGGGCGCCGTTACAATGGGTCGCTGCCGAAGGATTGCAAAATTATGGGCAGGATGACGTGGCAATGGAAGTCACCTGGCGCTTTTTAACCAATGTGCAGCACACCTACGATCGCGAGAAAAAACTGGTCGAAAAATATGATGTCAGCAGTACCGGAACCGGCGGTGGCGGCGGCGAATATCCCCTTCAGGACGGCTTTGGCTGGACCAACGGCGTGACGCTGAAAATGCTCGATCTGATTTGTCCGCAGGAAAAACCGTGCGATAGCGTGCCGTCTACTCGTCCGGCATCGTTAAGCGCAACGCCGACAAAAACGCCGTCTGCAGCGACGCAGTAACGCGTGTTTATAGTAGGTTGACCCGGTGCTGACCGGGTCAACGCTTACACGTTCTGCAGCGGTTAGCCGCGTCGCAGAAGGCGGAAAATCACCAGCACCACGATCGCGCCCATCACGGCGACCAGGAAACTGTGCAGATTAAAGCCGCTGATACTGCCGCCAATACCAAACATCGTCGCCAGCCATCCGCCAACGACCGCCCCGACGATACCGAGAATACAGGTCAGGATAAATCCCCCGCCATCGCGCCCCGGCATAAGCAATTTGGCGATAACGCCGGCAATCAAACCAAAAATAATCCAGGCGATAATTCCCATTTGCAAACCCTCTTTCCAGTAAAAACGTTTTAAGTATAGGCAAAGTCGAGCGTCGCATTTCTGAACACTGATTTATCTCGCGGACATAAAAATTTATTTATCGCTATTAAGTTCTTTCTACCGATGCCGATAACCCAAAGATAGTCTGCGTATCAGGGGTTATTTCGTGTGAGTGGTTACAATGAGCAGTTCCTGAAAAAAAATCCATTAGCGATATTAGGCGTGCTACGGGATTTAAATAAAAATCAGGTTCCACTGCGTATTTCATGGGCGCATGGTCAATTCATCAGTAAAATTTTGGCGGTAGACCCGGAAAAACTCATCGTGGATTACGGCAGCCAGGAATATGAAAATAGCGCCGTATTACGTGCCGGACAGGTAGCCATTATCGCAGAAACGCAGGGCGCAAAAGTCGAGTTCACGTTGCCGCAACTCGTTACAGGCGAATATCAGCGGCTGCCGGCCTTTATCACGCCCCTGCCGTCGTCACTGTGGTTTGTCCAGCGCCGGGAGTATTTTCGTATTGGCGCGCCGCTGTATCCGCCTTATTACGGCGTCACCACGCTACCGGACACCCGTACGTTACGTTTTCGCCTGTTTGATCTTTCGCTGGGCGGCATGGGCGCGCTACTGGAATCCGCCATCCCCGACGGACTAATCGAAGGCGCGCGCTTTTCGCAGGTTGAACTGAACATGGGGCCATGGGGTATTTTTCACGTTGACGCCCAGCTTATCGCCATCAGCGAGCGTAAGGTGATTGATGGGAAAAATGAAACGATCACCACTCCCCGCCTGAGCTTTCGTTTCCTTAACGTCAGCCCGGCGGTAGAGCGGGAGTTGCAGCGGATTATTTTTTCGCTTGAGCGCGAGGCCCGAGAAAGAGCGAATAAAGTGCGAGAATAATCTTCACGCTAAACTACATGGCGTCCAGCGCCTGCTGAAGCTTCCAGATATAGCGCGGCGCCTGCGGCGCGGGATGATTATCAACAACATGTTCAAAAAACTCGTCCGCATCCAGATCGTTAATTTTTTCTATCGCCTTCTTCCTGTCGGATGAAAAAGTACGCAATAACGCGCCTGCGCCGTTAGCATAAGAGACGACCAGCGCATATTGCATCACCTGCGGATCTTTGATGCCGGCCAGCGGCCCATTTTCCAGAATGCTCAGATACGCCGCGCCCATTGAGATGTTACGCTCAGGGTTTTTCAGCTCGCTGGTGGTCGGTTCGCCACGCCAGCCCATACGACGGTAAACGTCGCGCCCGGAGGTCGACGCCTTTAACTGCATCAGGCCAATCGCATTGGACTTACTAACCGCGTTAGGGTTGCCGCCGGATTCAATGGCGATAATCGCGGTGATTAAATGCGGATCAACCCCCCATGCCGCCCCGGCTTTTTCACTGATGGGCATCCACTGCATCGCACGCTTTACAGGCACTTCGGCATTCCACGGCGGATTCCTGTAATCCTGTTTTGAGCTACAGCCAGCGAGTATTACTACCAAAAAAGCAAACCATCTTAATTTCACGTCATCTATCCTTATAGCCGTAACTTATCTGCCGAAGAGGTCATACCGCCCCGGCCAGGCACTTAGGTTGCCTCCCTGGTGCGCATCCAGAAACGTCGCACAACGAGGGACATCGCCTAATATATGCGGCATGATATACATTTGCATTCTATTGTCAGCAAGGAATTACCATGTCTCTGTTTCATTTAATCGCCCCGTCGGGCTACTGTATTAACCAACAGGCCGCGTTACGCGGCGTTCAGCGCCTGACTGACGCGGGTCATCAGGTGGAGAATGACGAGGTGATTCGTCGCCGCTTTCAGCGTTTTGCCGGTACGGACGCGGAACGGCTGGCCGATGTTAATTCGCTGGCCTCGCTAACGTCGCCGGATACAATCGTCATGCCGGTTCGCGGCGGCTATGGCGCCAGCCGCTTGTTGGATCGTATCGACTGGCAGGCGCTCGCCTCCCGGCAACAGCGCGATCCCTTACTGATTTGCGGTCATAGCGATTTTACGGCGATTCAGGCTGGACTCCTGGCGCAGGCCAATGTCATCACCTTTAGCGGTCCTATGCTGGCGGCAAATTTTGGCGCCGAAACGCTGAATACGTTCACCGAGCAACATTTCTGGCTGGCGCTACGCAAGGCGCAATTTACCGTAGAGTGGCAAGGCGACGGCCCTCAGTGCGACGTACAGGGCGCCTTATGGGGCGGAAATCTGGCGATGTTGATTTCCCTTATCGGTACGCCCTGGATGCCGACTATCGATAAAGGAATTTTAGTGCTGGAAGATGTCAATGAGCACCCTTTCCGGGTGGAGCGTATGCTTTTGCAACTGGAGTACGCCGGAATTTTAAACCGCCAGAGCGCCATCGTTCTCGGCAGCTTTAGCGGCGCGGCGCCCAACGAGTATGACGCCGGCTATTCTCTGGAGAGCGTCTACGCGTTTTTACGTTCCCGTCTGTCCGTTCCGCTGATTACCGGTCTCGACTTCGGGCATGAACAGCGTACGGTAACGCTCCCTATCGGGGCAAACGCGACGCTTAAAAATACGCGCCAGGGGACTCAACTCACTTTATCTGGTCATCCTACGCTGCAATTATAAAAAAAGTCCCCGACAGGCTAAGTAAAACGCTGCCCTGGCCGTTATTATGTTAATGTTAAATAATACGAAGTCGTGTGAGTCAGGAGATATAAAACGTTGGATGCTGCAACAATTATTAGTCTATTTATTTTAGGTTCCATCCTTGTAACCAGCAGTATCCTGTTAAGTTCATTCTCATCGCGACTGGGTATCCCGATTCTGGTCATTTTTCTCGCCATTGGGATGTTAGCGGGTGTGGATGGCATTGGCGGTATTCCTTTCGATAATTATCCTTTCGCTTATATGGTCAGTAACCTGGCGCTGGCGATTATTTTACTCGATGGCGGAATGCGCACCCAGGCCAGCTCTTTCCGGGTAGCGCTGGGCCCCGCGCTGTCGCTGGCGACGCTCGGCGTGCTGATCACGTCGGGGTTAACAGGTATGATGGCCGCCTGGCTGTTTCATCTGGATCTTATCGAAGGTCTGCTTATCGGCGCGATAGTCGGTTCCACTGACGCCGCAGCGGTCTTTTCTCTGCTTGGCGGCAAAGGGCTAAACGAACGTGTAGGCTCCACGCTGGAGATCGAATCGGGAAGTAACGACCCGATGGCCGTTTTTCTGACCATTACATTAATTGAGATGATCCAGAAGCATGAAACCGGCCTGGACTGGATGTTTGCCGTCCATATTATCCAACAGTTCGGTCTCGGTATTGTTTTTGGCCTGGGCGGCGGTTACCTGCTACAGCAGATGATCAACCGTATTTCTCTGCCCAGCGGCCTGTATCCGATGCTGGCGCTCAGCGGCGGTATTCTGATTTTTGCTTTGACGACCGCGCTTGAAGGCAGCGGCATTCTCGCGGTCTATCTGTGCGGATTCCTGTTAGGAAACCGCCCGATTCGCAACCGTTACGGCATCCTGCAAAACTTTGACGGACTAGCCTGGCTGGCGCAGATCGCGATGTTCCTGGTTCTGGGGCTGCTGGTGACGCCTTCCGATCTGTGGCCGATTGCCGTCCCTGCGCTTATTCTCTCCATCTGGATGATTTTCTTCGCCCGCCCACTGTCGGTGTTTACCGGCCTGCTGCCATTTCGCGGCTTCAATCTTCGGGAGCGCATTTTCATCAGTTGGGTCGGACTGCGCGGCGCGGTGCCGATTATTCTCGCCGTTTTCCCGATGATGGCCGGGCTTGAAAACGCTCGCCTGTTCTTTAATGTCGCTTTCTTTGTGGTACTGGTGTCGCTGCTTCTGCAGGGAACATCGCTGTCATGGGCGGCGAAAAGAGCCAAAGTGGTCGTGCCTCCGGTTGGCTGGCCAGTATCGCGCGTGGGGCTTGACATCCATCCTGATAATCCGTGGGAGCAATTCATCTATCAGTTGAGCGCCGACAAATGGTGCGTCGGCGCGGCGTTGCGCGACCTGCATATGCCGAACGAAACTCGCATTGCCGCGCTATTTCGCAATAATGAACTGTTTCACCCCACGGGTAGCACTCGCCTGCAGGAAGGCGACGTACTCTGCGTGATTGGCCGGGAGCGCGATCTGCCAGCGCTGGGCAAATTGTTTAGCCAGTCGCCGCCGGTTTCGTTAGATCAGCGTTTCTTTGGCGATTTTATCCTCGAAGCGAATGCGAAATTCGCCGACGTGGCGCTTATCTACGGGCTGGAAGAAGGAACGGAATACCGGGATAAACAACAAACCCTGGGTGAAATCATACAGCAACTGCTGGGCGCTGCGCCGGTCGTCGGCGATCAGGTGGAGTTTGGCGGCATGATTTGGACGGTAGCTGAAAAAGAAGATAACGTGGTACGCAAGATTGGGGTACGCGTCGCCGAAGATGAAGCAGAATAAGGTCGCCGGACAACGTCGACCCGCCCCCAGGTGGACCGGTCGACGCCTTAGCCTGAGTCAGGTTACGTTGTCACAAACGGCACGCGCGGCGCTACGGCGCACAGTAGCTCATAGCCCAGCGTACCTGCCGCAGAGGCGACATCATCGACCTTAATTTCTTTGCCCCATAATTCAACCGGCGTGCCGATTCCCGCCTGCGGACACGGCGTCAAATCCACCGCCAGCATATCCATTGAAACGGTGCCTACTGTTCTGGTACGGATACCGTCCACCAGCACAGGCGTCCCGGTCGGCGCATGGCGTGGATAGCCATCGGCATAACCCGCCGCGACGATGCCAATGCGTTGTTCCTGAGTCACAGAATACCTTCCGCCATAGCCTACCCTTTCACCCACGCTCAACGTCTGCACGCCAATAATTTCGCTACTCAGCGTCATCACGGGTTTTAGTCCGGTATCGGCAATATCCCGCCACTGTCCTGACGGCGACGCGCCATACAAAATAATGCCTGGCCTGACCCAGTCATAATGCGCCTGGGGATGCCACAGCGTCGCTGCCGAATTTGATAACGAGTATGCACACTGCAGGCCTTCCGTCGCCAGCGCAATACGCCTCATCGCCTCCCCGATACCTTCCGGATGATCGGCCTGAGCAAAATGTGACATCAGGGTCATTTCACCGATATTGCGCATTGCCCGCAATTGCTGCCAGACGGTCTGCGCCCGCTCAGGCTGAAAACCGAGTCGGTTCATGCCGCTGTTGACTTTGACATAGATATCCAGCGGCGCGTTAAGCCGCGCATTTTGCAGCGCTTTCAATTGCCAGTTACTGTGGATGCAGGTGGTCAGCCGATAAGTGTCATACGCCTCCAGGTCTTGCGCATGGAAAAACCCCTCCAGCATCAATATCGGCCCTTTCCACCCGCGCTCACGCAGGGTAATCGCCTCTTCAAGGTTGAGCATAGCGAAACCATCTGTGGCGCCCAGCGCGCTCCACACGCGTTCAATACCGTGGCCGTAGGCGTTGGCTTTCACTACCGACCAGACGCGCGCCTCTGGGGCCGCCCGGCGCACAATAGCCAAATTTTGTTTCATTACCTGTAAATCAAGGCTGGCCTGTATAGGGCGGGTCATTTCACTTCCTTTATCAGTTATGCGCTATGCAAACGTTGCGGGCGGGTGGGCGTAAAATCGGAACGGTATCGCGCCACGCTCAGATCGTCGTAGGGTATCGCTGGCGTACGACCCGACAAGATATCGCTTAACAACTGGCCTGAACCGCAGGCCATCGTCCAGCCTAAAGTGCCGTGTCCAGTATTAAGCCACAGATTTTTATAACGGGTACGTCCTACTACCGGCGTGCCGTCCGGCGTCATGGGGCGCAGGCCGGTCCAGAATGTGGCCTGCTCAATATGACCGCCGCGCGGAAAGAGATCGCGCACAACCATCTCCAGCGTCTCGCGGCGCGGTTGCAGTAAGTCGGTATTAAAGCCCACGATTTCTGCCATTCCCCCCACGCGAATACGCTTATCAAAACGCGTAATAGCGATTTTGTAGGTTTCATCAAGAATCGTTGATACCGGCGCGCCGTCTGGCTCGACGATTGGGATGGTTAATGAATAGCCTTTCAGCGGATACACCGGGATATCAACAATGCCTTTAAGCATCGCCGTCGAATACGATCCAAACGCCATGACATACGCATCTGCTTTAATGATCTCATCGGCGCATTTCACGCCGTAAATCTGATCATTTTCGTACAGTAATTTTTCCACGGGAGTATTAAAGCGAAAGGTTACGCCCGCCTGCTCCGCCATGCGCGCCAGACGCTGGGTAAAGAGCTGACAGTCCCCGGTTTCATCATTCGGTAAGCGCAGCCCGCCGGTTAATTTATGCGCAACCTCAGCCAGAGCGGGTTCAACTTCCGCCAGTCGGCTGGATTCCAGAAGCTGATACGGCACCCCGGCATCTTCCAGCACGGCGATATCACGGGTGGCGTTCTCATACTGTTGCGCGGTGCGGAAGAGTTGTAGCGTTCCCCCCTGGCGACCTTCATATTCGATACCGGTCGCGGCGCGTAGCGTTTTCAGACAGTCGCGACTATATTCCGCCAGGCGCACCATGCGGCCTTTATTTTCCATATAATGCCGGGTATCGCAGTTACGCAGCATTTGCCACATCCACTTCAGTTGAAATGGGGTGCCATCCAGACGCACCGCCAGCGGCGCATGGCGCTGGAACATCCATTTTATCGCCTTCAGCGGTACGCCAGGGGCCGCCCAGGGCGCCGCATATCCCGGTGAAATTTGTCCGGCATTCGCCGCGCTGGTTTCTTGCGCCGGGCCGGATTCGCGATCGATGACGGTGACATCATGCCCCGCCTGACTCAAGTACCAGGCGCTGGTCACGCCAACTACGCCACTCCCCAGGATGACAACTCGCATAGCCACTCCGTTAATAGTAAAAGAACAATCTTCTGATTACATCTTGATAACCCAGATGAAAATATTATTCAACATATGACTTTTTTATGGTGACGTGCTTCACATATACCCTAAAGACAAGCGATCCCACTGGTTTGGGATCTCCTGCTACGCGGCATGGCTATACAGCATAAAATGATGCCAATACCCGATTTTTTGCCGTTCAATGTGGAGGAAATCGCAAAGAAAAGTTTTCACGATCAAGTCGTTTTTTAACATGGTGTTCTATGCTTGAAAGGAGGCGCTCCATACAGAGAGCGTCGCCAACAATGAGGGTGCGCGAATGGCAATGATTGATTCCATGAACAAGGACACCACACGTTTGAGCGATGGACCCGACTGGACATTTGATCTGCTGGATGTCTATCTGGCAGAGATAGACCGCGTGGCGAAGCTCTACCAACTGGATACTTACCCGCACCAAATTGAAGTCATCACTTCCGAACAGATGATGGACGCCTACTCCAGCGTCGGGATGCCGATCAACTATCCGCACTGGTCGTTTGGCAAAAAGTTCATTGAGACGGAACGTCTGTATAAGCATGGTCAACAAGGACTGGCTTATGAAATTGTGATCAACTCTAATCCCTGCATTGCCTACCTGATGGAAGAAAACACCATCACCATGCAGGCGCTGGTCATGGCGCACGCCTGTTACGGACACAACTCCTTTTTTAAAAATAATTATCTCTTCCGGAGCTGGACGGATGCCAGCTCTATCGTCGATTACCTGATTTTCGCCCGGAATTACATTACCCGCTGTGAAGAACGCTACGGAGTGGATGAAGTAGAAAAACTGCTCGACTCCTGCCACGCGCTGATGAATTACGGCGTCGATCGCTATAAGCGCCCGCAGAAAATCTCGTTGCAGGAAGAGAAAGCGCGACAAAAAAGCCGGGAAGAGTATCTACAAAGCCAGGTGAATATGCTGTGGCGCACGCTGCCAAAACGCGAGGAAGAAAAAACTGTCGCCGAAGCACGCCGCTTTCCCGCTGAACCGCAGGAAAACCTGCTCTATTTTATGGAGAAAAACGCCCCGTTGCTCGAGCCGTGGCAGCGCGAAATTCTGCGCATCGTGCGTAAAGTCAGCCAGTATTTTTATCCGCAGAAACAGACGCAGGTCATGAACGAGGGCTGGGCGACCTTCTGGCACTACACCATCCTGAACCATCTGTATGATGAAGGCAAAGTGACGGAACGCTTTATGCTGGAGTTTTTACACAGCCATACCAATGTCGTATTTCAGCCGCCCTATAATAGCCCCTGGTATAGCGGAATTAACCCCTATGCGCTCGGCTTTGCCATGTTCCAGGATATCAAACGTATTTGTCAGTCGCCCACGGATGAAGATAAATACTGGTTTCCGGATATTGCCGGTTCCGACTGGCTGGAAACGCTGCACTTCGCCATGCGCGATTTTAAAGATGAAAGCTTTATCAGCCAGTTCCTGTCGCCAAAAGTGATGCGTGATTTCCGTTTCTTCACGGTACTTGATGATGACAGGCATAATTATCTGGAGATCTCCGCCATTCATAACGAAGAAGGTTATCGGGAGATTCGATCAAAACTGTCGTCACAGTATAACCTGAGCAACCTGGATCCGAATATTCAGGTCTGGAATGTGGATTTACGCGGCGACAGATCGCTGACGTTGCGTTATATCCCGCATAACCGCGCACCGCTGGATAAAGGCCGCAAAGAGGTGCTGAAACATGTGCATCGGTTATGGGGCTTTGATGTGATGCTGGAGCAACAAAATGAGGATGGCAGCGTAGAACTGCTGGAGCGTTGTCCGCCGCGCATGAACATGCTGTAATCGAGATGCTGCCCGGTAGTGTTTGCGCTTACCGGGCATCGCGGGATTATCGTCCCTGAATCGCTAAATCGCCGGGCAGATTTTTCTGCATCCGATGCCAAATCTCGCCGCTGTCATGCCCGTAACGTCGCACCGTTTCATACACCTGGTCGTGCGCGCCCTGCTCGCATAACGACGATAATTTATGATAGAAACCCAGTGCCAGACTGCGCGCTTCCGGATTGGCGAAATAGTGGCGACCAATGCGGGTGTATAACCCTTTCATGCCGTTCAGGATCAAGCCGTAAATAGGATTGCCGGAGGCGAATGCCAGACCACGAAAGATGTTATAGTCCAGATCGGCGAATGCATCGGCATGGTCGGCCACTTCGTGGGCAGTGGCCAGCACTTCCTGCGCCTTATCCGGGTGTTGACGCAACGCGGTACGAATAAAGATAGTAGAAATATTGGTACGCACCGACAACAAATTGTCGATCAGTTGCGGAACGCTTTCATGATCAAGGCGGGCCAGCGTTTCAAGGATATTCAGCCCTGACGTTTCCCAAAAATTATTAACCTTTGTCGGTTTGCCATGCTGAATGGTCAGCCAGCCATCTCGCGCCAGCCGCTGTAACACCTCGCGTAATGTCGTGCGCGTCACGCCGATCAGTTCGGAGAGTTCTCGTTCTGCCGGTAAGATCGTGCCAGGAGGAAAGCGGTTATTCCAGATACTTTCAATAATATACTCTTCCGCGAAACCCGCCGGGCTCTGCGCCTTAATGACCATAGTGAGATTTCCATTACACAGCAAAACATAGTTGCACTCATCATACCAGACGGGCGTAACACCTGATAGCGGACGCAATGAAGAAAAAGGGGATCAAGGCACCATTTCTGATATCGCCTGCCAATATCGTTAAGGACTTGCTTGCATTCGTCGCGCTCGCTACTCTCTGTGTTTAAACATAAAAACGCTATTTCATTTTTCTAGGTAAGGAAAAATTTCATGGAGATCTCATGGGGTCGCGCCATGTGGCGCAACTTTTTAGGCCAGTCGCCCGACTGGTACAAACTGGCACTACTTGTCTTTTTAATTGTTAACCCATTCATTTTCTTAGCTAATCCCTTTGTTGCCGGTTGGCTGCTGGTGGCAGAATTTATCTTCACCCTAGCGATGGCGTTAAAGTGTTACCCCCTGCTGCCCGGCGGGTTACTGGCCATTGAAGCCGTTATCATCGGCATGACCAGCGCCGCCCATGTACGTGAAGAGGTTGCCGCCAACCTGGAAGTCTTGCTGCTGCTGATGTTTATGGTGGCAGGCATCTACTTTATGAAGCAGTTATTGCTGTTTATTTTTACCCGTCTGTTACTCAGTATCCGCTCGAAGATGGTTCTGTCGCTGGCCTTTTGCGTCGCCGCCGCGTTCTTGTCGGCTTTCCTTGACGCGCTTACCGTCGTTGCGGTGGTGATCAGCGTCGCCGTCGGTTTTTACGGGATTTACCATCGTGTGGCCTCATCGCGCGGCGAAGAGAACGATATGCTGGACGACAGCCATATCGATCCGCATTACAAAACGGTGCTGGAGCAATTCCGCGGATTCTTACGTAGCCTGATGATGCATGCGGGCGTGGGGACGGCGCTGGGCGGCGTCATGACCATGGTCGGGGAGCCGCAAAACCTGATCATCGCTAAAGCGGCTGGCTGGCATTTCGGCGACTTCTTTTTGCGGATGTCGCCTGTGACCGTCCCGGTACTGGTATGTGGACTGTTAACCTGTATGCTGGTCGAGAAAATGCGCTGGTTTGGCTATGGCGAAACGTTGCCCGAAAAAGTCCGTGACGTCTTGCAGCAATTCGACGATCAAAGCCGTAAGAAGCGCACCCGCCAGGATAAAATTAAACTAATAGTCCAAGCGGTTATTGGCGTCTGGCTGGTTACCGCCCTCGCCCTCCATCTCGCGGAGGTGGGACTGATTGGTCTGTCGGTCATTATTCTGGCCACCGCGTTAACGGGTGTAACCGATGAACACGCCATCGGCAAAGCGTTTACCGAGTCGCTGCCGTTTACTGCGCTGTTAACCGTTTTCTTCTCCATTGTGGCGGTTATTATCGATCAACATCTTTTCGCGCCGATTATTCAGTTCGTCTTGCAAGCCTCTGAACACGCGCAGCTAACGCTGTTCTATCTCTTTAACGGCCTGTTGTCTTCCATCTCAGATAACGTCTTTGTCGGCACCATTTATATCAACGAAGCGAAGGCGGCAATGGAAAACGGCGCTATCAGCTTAAAACAGTTTGAGCTTTTAGCCGTGGCCATCAATACCGGTACTAACCTGCCATCGGTAGCGACGCCAAATGGTCAGGCGGCATTCTTATTCCTGCTGACCTCCGCGCTGGCGCCGTTAATCCGTCTCTCCTATGGCCGTATGGTCTGGATGGCGTTACCGTACACTATCGTACTGACCCTGATAGGGCTACTGTGCGTCGAATTCACTCTTGCGCCGGCCACCGAATGGATGACTCAGGCAGGATGGTTAGCAACGCTTTCGTAACGTTTGGCCGGGCAATACACCGCCCGGCTCCGATTTTTGCCTGATAATTATCCAATTACACATTATTTCATTTCCCGCTAGTGGCGCACGAATTGAATTGGTTTACACTGCGGTCTCTACGCATGTTGCAGGGAAATTATTATGTTGCGATTTTTAAACCAGTGCTCACGGGGTCGGGGCGCATGGTTACTGATGGCGTTTACCGCCCTGGCGCTGGAAATGGTGGCGCTGTGGTTCCAGCACGTCATGTTACTTAAACCTTGCGTGCTATGTATTTACGAACGTTGCGCCCTGTTTGGCGTGATGGGCGCGGGTCTGGTCGGCGCAATAGCGCCGAAAACGCCGCTGCGATACGTGGCAATGGTTATCTGGATTTACAGCGCCTGGCGGGGTCTACAACTGGCGTATGAACATACGATGATTCAGTTGCATCCCTCGCCGTTCATGACCTGTGACTTTATGGCGCGCTTTCCAGACTGGTTGCCGTTGGGTAAATGGCTGCCACAGGTGTTTGTGGCATCCGGTGATTGCGCCGAACGCCAGTGGTCGTTTTTAACGCTGGAGATGCCGCAATGGCTGTTGGGGATCTTTGCCGCTTACCTTGTGGTGGCGATAGCCGTCGTCATAGCCCAGGCATTTAAGCCTAAAAAACGCGACCTGTTCGGTCGTTGATACACACGCTCCTTCGGGAGCGTTTTTTTTGCCCGAAGCGTTGTTTGCCAGTGATTAAAAGGTGTATATTAAATACATCTTTTAATCACCACATCAGGGAGATGTCTTATGTCCCACTTACGCATCCCGGCAAACTGGAAAGTTAAACGCTCTACCCCCTTTTTCACCAAAGAGAATGTTCCGGCGGCACTGCTCTCTCATCACAACACAGCGGCAGGCGTTTTCGGACAACTCTGCGTGATGGAAGGCACCGTGACCTACTATGGCTTTGCGAATGAAACCGCGACAGAACCAGAAGTGAAAGTGGTAATTAATGCCGGGCAATTCGCCACCAGTCCGCCGCAATACTGGCATCGGGTAGAACTGAGCGATGATGCGCGGTTCAACATTCATTTTTGGGTAGAGGAAGACCATCAGGGCGAGGAAATGTATCAACAGAAAAAAGCCTGACATCGGTAAACCAGTCACCACTGGGCGGCGTCCCGCCCAGTAGCCAGGTGATTAATGGCGCTAATTAAACGCTAGAGTAGTTTAATTTTAACGTGGTATCCCTCAAGCCCTTTCATCGTTTCTCGCGGCGCGAACTCTATTTCGGAAACCTCTTGCCCGGTTTTCTTCCGTAGTTCGGCGACCTTTTTGCTAATGAGTGCCGCGATTTCCTCTTCTGCTTTATGTGTCAACTCTTCGCTGTTCATTGATTTCCTCCTTTGAACTCGCAAACGGCTAAGCGCAATAAGACAGTGTCGTCATGGACGCGCTACTATTTTAACGTACAAAAAATTATAGGCTATCTTTCTGAGAGTTATCAGGATGTTTCACTTTGAAAGATGTAAAAAACCGCCTGGCACAGACGGTGCATCAGGCGGTTGGTTAATAGCACAAGACGCTATCTACGAGGATCTTCAACCTCATTCTGGGTATCCGGGTCGAGAGGATCGTCTCCCTCTGGCGTATCCGGAATATTTTCACCAGGAAGCGGCTCATCCTCTGGTAATGGATCGACTAAATCAGGACGTTCAGACATAAAGCCTCCAACGAACCATAGTTATTAAAGATACCCTACAGCACTACTTTTGGTTTTTCTTTGGATTTTTTCCTTCGTCTTCGTGTGTCTTATCAGGCTTCCTGGGCTGATCCTTTGAAACGCGCAACGGTTGGTTATTCATGGGGTAACTCCTCAGGATAGGCAGCGATATACTGCTTTGAAAGTATAGAGTCGCCACCATACGTGCGCGAGCGCAGCGACAAGGCGCGTCAGGGAGGAGTAGAAGGCAGTGATAACGCCAGGTGACGGAATTTGCACGCAATTCCTGATTTCAGGGGTCGCCCGGCGTAAATTAAAGAATTGTAAACAATCAGCCGTTTTGCCGAAGACTTATTCTGCCCACGACGGTTTATTTAAAATATGATCCTGCCAGTCCCGTACTTCAGATTCTTTAACCGCGATATGACGGACAGAAATTCGCTCGCCATGCATAGCGGCTTTCGATCCAGTCAGCAGCGGATGCCACGTCGGCAAGGGCTTACCTTCCGCCAACAAACGGTAGGCGCAGGTCATCGGCAACCATTCAAAGTCTGGCAAGTTTTCGCGAGTGAGTTTGATACAGTCGGGTTCAAATTCAAAACGGCGTTCATAATGACGGCACTGGCACGTTTTGATATTTAATTGCCTGCACGCCACGTTGGTGAAGTAGATTTCATCTGTATCTTCATCCATCAGCTTATGCAGGCAGCATTGACCGCAGCCATCGCACAGCGACTCCCACTCGGCATCGGTCATTTCATCCAGGGTTTTACGTTGCCAGAAAGGTGTATCGCTCATTAAAGTATCCGCCATTGCACTAAAGCTGCACCTTATAACCAGTCTGGCCTGCAGATGCAAGTTTTACCGCCGCTGAAGGCGGCAAGCAGATTTTACAGAACGCGGGTAGACAACGTTTCGCCATTAAAACGAATGTCCAGCTCATCGCCGCTTAATAATGGCCCCACGCCTGCCGGCGTGCCGGTTAGCACCACGTCCCCGGCTTTGAGCGTAAAATAGCGGCTCATATAGGCGATAAGGGGCACAATAGGATGAATCATATCCGCGGTCGACCCTTGCTGGCGAACCTCGCCATTAACGTTAAGTCCGATAACCGTATTTTGCGGATCGCCGCAGAAGGCCGCGACAGGGATGAAGCCTGAAATCGGACATGCGTTATCAAAACCTTTGGCTTTTTCCCAGGGCTGTCCTGCCTTTTTCATTTTCCCTTGAATATCGCGCAGGGTTAAATCAAGCGCCACGCCATAACCGGCTATCGCTTTACGTACATGATCTTCGGTCGCCTGGCGGAGCGTTGCGCCAATCAGCACAGCAAGCTCAACTTCATGATGAACAGCCCCCATATCCGCCGGAATCGCCAGCGGCTGGCGAATATCACACAATGCGGTTTCCGGCTTGATAAAAAGCACGGGTTCTTCCGGCGTCGCGCTGCCCATCTCCTTGATGTGATTTGCGTAATTACTGCCCACGCAGACCACTTTACTTACCGGGTAATCAAGCAAGGCACCTTGCCAGTTACGATGTTGATACATATTTTCCCCTAAGATCATGATGGAATTCAGGCGCGGCACCGAATACCGTTTAACGGTCAGCGGGCGACGTATTTTGTCCCACCGAAGAAAGATGTTGTTTCAGCAAATCTTCCGGCGGCGGCGGCAATTGTAAATAATAGCCCTGCTCGCTTAACGCCTGTTTTACTTTTTCGAGCTCGGCATTGACTAATTTTTTACGTCCATCAAGCGGCAGCATCATCGCTAACTGCGGCTGACCGAATCCTTTCATCAACGCTTCAGGCACCCGCGAAAAATCGTCTTTTTTTTCGACATACAAATAGGTTTGATCGCGCTTGCTACTTCTATAGATCACACAAAACATACTTTTACTCTGAATTAACGGGATGGTGACTTGCCTCAATATAATACTGACTATAACATGCCTTCTGGACTTCGGAATATCACTCCGTATCGGAGATGATAAATAGCAAATTGAGTAAGGCCAGGATGTCAAACACGCCAATCGAGCTTAAAGGCAGTAGCTTCACCTTATCAGTGGTTCATTTGCATGAAGCGGAACCAGAGGTTATTCGTCAGGCGTTAGAAGACAAAATAGCGCAGGCTCCTGCGTTTTTAAAACACGCCCCTGTCGTTATTAACGTTAGCGGTCTTGAAAGCCCGGTAAACTGGCCGGAACTGCATAAGATCGTGACCTCAACCGGCTTACGCATTATCGGCGTGAGCGGCTGTAAAGACGCCAGCCTGAAAGTAGAAATCGATCGGATGGGTCTTCCTTTACTGACTGAAGGTAAAGAGAAAGCGGTTCGGCCTGCGCCCGTTGAGCCGGCAACGCCCAGCGAACCGCCGCAAAACGCTAATCCCATCACAAAAACGCGATTAATTGATGTTCCGGTTCGTTCCGGTCAGCGCATTTATGCTCCACAATGTGATCTGATTGTTACAAGTCACGTCAGCGCTGGCGCAGAACTTATCGCTGACGGCAATATCCATGTCTATGGCATGATGAGAGGTCGCGCGCTGGCAGGGGCGAGCGGCGATCGGGAAGCGCAAATTTTTTGTACCCATCTGACGGCAGAACTGGTCTCTATCGCAGGTGTTTACTGGCTGAGTGATAAAATCCCGGCAGAATTTTATGGCAAAGCGGCGCGCCTGCGTTTAGCAGACAACGCTTTGACAGTTCAACCGTTGAATTGATCCCTTTTTAACAAGGAATTTTTATGGCACGCATTATTGTTGTTACTTCGGGTAAAGGGGGCGTTGGCAAGACCACCTCCAGCGCGGCCATCGCTACAGGTTTGGCCCAGAAGGGAAAGAAAACTGTCGTCATTGATTTTGATATCGGACTGCGTAACCTCGATCTGATTATGGGGTGCGAACGTCGTGTCGTTTACGATTTTGTAAACGTCATTCAGGGCGATGCGACACTGAATCAGGCGCTGATCAAAGATAAGCGTACTGAAAATCTCTTCATTCTTCCGGCGTCGCAGACCCGGGATAAAGACGCGCTAACGCGCGAAGGCGTCGCTAAGGTACTGGACTCACTGAAAGCGATGGACTTTGAGTTCATCGTTTGCGACTCGCCGGCGGGTATCGAAACCGGGGCGCTGATGGCGCTCTATTTTGCCGATGAAGCGATCATTACGACCAACCCGGAAGTCTCTTCTGTCCGTGACTCGGACCGTATTCTGGGTATTCTGGCATCGAAATCTCGTCGCGCAGAAAATGGCGAAGAACCGATTAAAGAACATCTCCTGTTGACGCGCTACAATCCAGGCCGCGTCAATAAAGGCGACATGCTCAGCATGGAAGATGTACTGGAGATTCTGCGTATTAAACTTGTCGGGGTGATCCCGGAAGATCAATCCATACTGCGCGCATCTAACCAGGGTGAACCGGTGATTCTTGACGCCACTGCGGATGCGGGTAAAGCCTATGCAGATACCGTAGATCGTCTGTTGGGAGAAGAACGTCCTTTCCGCTTCATTGAAGAAGAGAAGAAAGGTTTCCTCAAACGCCTGTTCGGAGGATAAATTATGGCATTACTGGATTTTTTTCTCTCGCGGAAAAAGAGTACCGCTAATATTGCAAAAGAGCGGTTGCAAATCATTGTCGCGGAACGTCGCCGTAGCGATGCCGAACCGCATTATTTACCGCAGTTACGTAAAGATATTCTTGAGGTCATTTGTAAATACGTACAAATCGATCCGGAAATGGTTACCGTCCAGCTTGAGCAAAAAGATGGTGATATCTCCATCCTTGAACTTAACGTAACGCTGCCGGAAGCCGAAGAGTCAAAATAAGCTCTTTTATGGGAAAATTCCTGGATTAAAAAAGGCAGAAGAATCTGCCTTTTTTATTTTTTTACATTATTCCGAATACGGACATTTATTTCACTGGCCGTTTTCCCGGCAATTACCGTCGTTAACGCGGATACTCCTGCAACAGAAGAGTTAACTTCTCCGCCATCAGTTCGGCGCGCCAGCCGGAAATCAATTCCGGTTGCCCATTTTGCGGTTTTAATTTCCAGTGCCAGTTAAGCAACTGATTAATCTGCCGACGCGATGCCAGTAGCTCGCCGCTGACGTGATGCGACGCGCTCACCTCCGCCACCAGCGCTTTGATGGCCTTAAACGCTTTGCGATAGCCCGGCATGTCCATCAGATTCAACAGGGGTTCCGGCAATGCCTCTTCCGGTAACGCCTGTGCTTTCGCCACCAGCGATATCAACGTCTTGCCGTGAAAACGAATCTCGCTGCCGGAAAGCCCCAGGCTATCCAGCTCACCGAGACTGCCCGGCATATAACGCGCGACCGCCCACAGGTTTTCTTCACGCACAACAAAGTTCACCGCCATATCGCGCTCACGCGCCTTACGCAGCCGCCAGTCAGCTAAAAGTTGCAGACAGGCTAACTGGCGAGTACGCAGTTGCCAGGCATTGGTGATATCCCGCCATGCTTCTTCCGGCGCCTGAATCTCCTGACGACGCTGCTGCATCAATCGGCATTCATCAAGCGCGGCAGGCAGCCATCCTGCGGCTTCAGTTTCAATCATCAGCTTTTTGGCGATCGGTAACAGATACCAGACATCCGCCGCCGCGTATTCACACTGACGTTCGCTTAAAGGCCGGGCTAACCAGTCGGTACGAGACTCGCTTTTGTCCAGAGCCACGCCCGTATACTCTTCTACCATCGACGCAAAACCCCACGACAGCGGACGCCCGCAAAACGCCGCCAGAATTTGCGTATCAATCAGAGGTTCCGGCAGTTCGCCAAACGCATTCAGAAATACTTCCAGATCTTCGCTACCCGCGTGCAGAAATTTGGTGATTCCCGTATCGCGCAACACCGCTTTTAACGGCGACCAGTCGCTGATGCCGAGCGGATCGATCAGGGCGACATTTGCCCCGTCAAATAACTGGATCAATCCTAACTGCGGGTAATAGGTGCGGGTACGGACAAATTCCGTATCTAAAGCAATAGCCGGACATGCGCGGACAGCCTCACACAGGCTCGCCAGCGCATCGTCCGTTTCAATCATTTGGTAATTCAAATCGTGTTCTCTTTGGTTCGCGCCAAAAAAACACCGGCTTAACCGGCGTCTCTCGTTAGCTGACTTAACGCTCAGGCTTTATTGTCTACTTTGCCACGGGCTTCGTCACGCAGTTCTCGTCGTAAAATTTTCCCAACGTTAGATTTTGGTAATTCCTCGCGAAACTCGACCTGTTTGGGCACCTTATATCCGGTCAGATGGCGACGGCAGAAGGTGATCAACGCATCGTCAGTCAATGCCGGATCTTTCTTAACCACAAAAAGCTTCACCGCTTCGCCGCTACTACCGGAAGGCACGCCAACCGCCGCGACTTCCTGCACGCCAGAATGCTGCATCACCACATCTTCAATTTCGTTTGGATAAACGTTGAAACCAGAAACCAGAATCATATCTTTCTTACGATCGACAATCCGCAGAAAGCCGTCTTCATCCATAACCGCAATATCGCCCGTATGCAGCCAGCCATCTTTAATGATTTCATCCGTCGCGTCAGGACGCTGCCAGTATCCCAGCATAACCTGCGGGCCTTTCACGCAAAGCTCTCCGGCCTCACCCGGCGCGACTTCGTTATCATCGTCATCCACCAGTTTGGCTTCTGTTGACGGTACTGGCAGGCCGATACTGCCGCTGTGATAATCAATATCATGCGGGTTGACGCTCACCAGCGGGGCGCACTCGGTCAGCCCGTAGCCTTCCAGCAGGTATTGCCCGGTCAGCTTTACCCAACGTTCCGCAACGACGTTTTGCACCGGCATCCCGCCGCCGGCTGACAGATGCAGCGAAGAAAAATCCAGCTGTTGAAACTCTTTATTATTGAGCAGGGCGTTGAATAGCGTATTAACGCCGGTCATCGCCGTAAATGGATATTTCGCCAGCTCCTTGACCAGGCCGGGGATATCACGCGGATTGGTAATCAGCAGGTTTTGCCCACCCAGCTCGATAAAAAGCAGACAGTTCATGGTTAAGGCAAAAATGTGATACAGCGGCAGCGCGGTCACTACCAGCTCTTTCCCCGGGTGCAGCAGCGGCCCATAGGTCGCTTTCACCTGCTCCAGATTCGCCAGCATATTGCGGTGGGTCAACATCGCGCCTTTCGCCACGCCCGTCGTACCGCCGGTATATTGCAGGAAAGCCAGATCTTCAGCGACAACCTCGGGTTTGACATACTGCATACGGTAGCCATGCTGTAGCGCGCTGCGAAACGAGATCGCATCTGGCAAGTGGTATTTTGGCACCAGACGCTTGATGTATTTCACGACAAAGTTAACAACCGTACCTTTGGCGGTAGAAAGCTGGTCGCCCATCCGCGTCAGAATAACGTGCTGTACCGACGTTTTCTCGACTACTTTTTCCAGCGTATGGGCAAAGTTAGAAACAATAATGATTGCCGCCGCGCCGCTATCGTTAAGCTGATGCTCAAGTTCGCGCGGCGTGTAAAGCGGGTTAACGTTCACCACAATCATGCCGGCGCGTAAAATACCAAATAGCGCGACGGGATACTGCAACAGGTTTGGCATCATCAGCGCCACACGGTCGCCTTTTTTGAGTCCCAGCCCTTGTTGTAAATAAGCCGCAAATGCCCGACTACGTTCTTCTAATTTACGGAAGGTCATTACCTCCCCCATATTAACGAACGCAGGCTGATCGGCATAGCGCGTCGCCGCATGTTCAAACAGTTCAACCAGGGATTGATAACGGTCAGGATTGATCTCCGCCGGAACATCAGCAGGATAACGGTTAAGCCAAACCTTCTTCAATGCATCACCTCTAAAATGAGTGTTCGTCGTCATCACAACCCCAGTTAATAAACAAGTCGTTAACATTATATTAACTCAGCGTACCAGTTTATTAATTACGCAACTGAAAGGTTGCGAAGCGCGTCACTATTTATTTTTATTATGTCTCTATGAATGCAGAAACAGCGGACCAGCCGCTGTTTCTTTTATTGATAAAACAAAGAGTTACTCTGTTACTATCGTCTGAACCTCTGCGGGTCCAGGGTTATACCACCCCCAACCGCCATAGCCATAAGGCCAGGCGCGTCCGCCGTAAAACCACGGATCGATCGGCTGTGGAGGCATGACGACCTGCTGAACAAGATGCCAGCGTTTATAACCGGTAGCCTGCATCAGCATAAATTTATACGGCGTATTGCCGATTTTACCGTCAACCGTGCCGGTTATCGGGCCAACAACGGTAACTAACTGGCCACGGAAGTCCACCGGGTCCAGAAAACCGTTCACATCGGCAAAAATTCTGCCGCGCGAGGCTTCGCCCAGAACAGGACGCGCGCCGCTATCAAGCGGTACGGTCGCGATTTCAAGCCGGGTTTTTCCCTGCTGATTTTGCACCGCCACAACTTTGCCGCCGAAACGCGCCTCTTGCCCGATATAGAGCTGTGGCGCATTCATCACCCGCACCAAATCCTGCTGTGGCGTCGGACTCGAACCTTTAATGGCATCCGGGATAGTCACGCAACCGCTCAGCATAAGCGCAAAAGCGCACGCCAGCGCCCCTTTTATTAACCGTTTTTGAACCGCCATGATGCGACTCCTTTTTCTCGACCTCTATTCCACCCCACAGCATAAAGTATGGGGGGTAATAGTAGTGAGAGTCATTCTTTGCCGGGAAGTTTCTTCCACGCCACTTCGTTACGCAAATAAACCGGCTCGGCATGTTCCACGGCAACGGTCTCTCCTGCCGCCAGCTTTTGACTGGCGATGGGCAGCATATCTTCCGCTGCCGGGAGCGACACCTCCCCATCATGAAGCGTCAGGCCGCACTCCTTCACCAGATCGGGCCACGCGGACCAACCCGCTCCTACTGTCGCCCACTCGCCGGAAAGCTGTTTCAACCGCTCGCCGACTCGTTCCGGTTTCAGCACCGCTTCCGTCTCTTCGCCCTGCCAGACGCCCTGCGCATCACGCTGGTATTCCGCCCAGTACACTTCGCCCATCCGCGCGTCAATCGCGGCGAGTACGCGGGTCGCGCCGGTTTTACGCCACGCGCCCTGCGCCATCGTGGCAAGCGTCGAAACACCGATCATCGGCAGATTTGCCCCTAACGCCAGCCCTTGCGCAATCCCAATGCCGATACGCACGCCGGTAAAGCTGCCCGGACCGCGCCCAAACGCCAGCGCATCTATCTCATTGAGCGAGACGCCGCCGGCGGCCAGAATCTCCTGCACCATGGGCAGGATACGTTGAGTGTGTTCTCGTGGACAAAGCTCAAAGTGAGCATTGATAGTACCGTTGTTCCACAGGGCGACAGAACAGGCCTCTGTGGCGGTATCGATAGCCAGAATTCGCATGAGGTTTCGTGCTTAGATCAATAAAATAGCGCGCATCTTACCATACTCCGTAACAAATTACTCGGCGGATGGAATCGCAAGAAAGCGAACGGCACGGGCGATATCACGCGTGCGCGGCGCAGGAGGCAGGCTGGCGAGAAACGTGGCGCCATAGGGCCGCATCACCAGCCGGTTATCACAAATCACTAACACCCCGCGATCGTCCGCATCGCGAATCAGCCGCCCTACTCCCTGCTTCAGCGTAATCACCGCGTCGGGCAGTTGAACCTCATCAAACGGATCGCCGCCGCGCAAACGACAGTCTTCCATTCGCGCTTTTAACAGCGGGTCGTCCGGGGAGGTAAACGGCAATTTGTCGATAATCACCAACGATAACGTATCGCCGCGCACGTCCACCCCTTCCCAGAAGCTGCTGGTGGCGACGAGCAGCGCGTTTCCGGCGCTAACAAATTGCTGTAACAGTTGGCCTTTACTGGTTTCCCCTTGCAATAATACTGGCAGCGTCATGGTGGCGCGAAACTGCTCCGCCAGATCGCGCATCATGGCGTGCGAGGTGCACAGCATAAAACATCGCCCGTTATTGGCTTCGATAATCGGCCTGAGCATAGCCGCCAACTGTCGCGCCGCGCCGGGCTGGTTGGTTTGCGGTAGGTTACGCGGTACGCAGAGTAACGCCTGGCGCGTATAGTCGAATGGGCTGGGCAGTAGCATGGATTCTGCCTGTTCAATTCCCAGACGGGCGGTAAAGTGGTGAAGATCATCATTTACCGACAACGTGGCCGAGGTAAAAATCCAGCTACCGGGCTTCTGTTCCATCACCTCTTTGAATTTGTCCGCCACGGTGAGCGGCGTCAGCGCCAGGGTGAAATGGCGCGAGGTGCACTCATACCAGTAGCTGTATCCCGGCTGATTGATCTCTTTTAAGCGTTTCAGCCGTGAACGGTATAGCGTGGCGCGTTCAAAAGCCGCATCCAGCAGCGCCGAACGGCCCAGCGACAGCTTCGCCACGTCGTAACAAAGCTCCAGCGTATCATCCAGCAGTAAAAATGCCCGTTGGATACGTGGGTCGGCTAACAGTTCACGCAAATTTCCCCGGTAGCCGGGCTCCCCCAGTTGCAGACGAAAATCCTGGGCGCTCTGGGCAAGGCGATCGGCGCATTTTTGCAACTGTTGAGTGTCTTTCAGTTCCGTCCGGTAGGCGATGGTGATGTCTTTTGCTAAATCCAGTAACTGACGGCTGGAGAGCGATTGTCCGAAATACTGGCTGGCGATGTCAGGCAGTTGGTGGGCTTCATCGAAGATCATTACTTCAGCCTGAGGGATAAGTTCGCCAAACCCGCTCTCTTTAACCACCATATCCGCAAGAAAAAGGTGGTGGTTTACAATCACCACATCCGCGTCCATCGCCTTTTTACGCGCTTTCACCACAAAGCACTCTTTGTAGAGCGGGCAATCGCTGCCAAGGCAGTTGTCGTTGGTACTGGTGACCAGCGGCCAGGCCTGGGAATCCTCCGCCACGCTGACGCAGGTGCTGATATCGCCATCCCGCGTCTGATTTGACCAGGAGCGCAGCAATATCACGTCGCTTAACGTTTGTACCGGTAAATCGCCGCCCGCCAGCGCTTGTTGTTCCAGCCGCTCCAGGCAGAGGTAGTTTGAACGTCCTTTCAACAGGGCCGTCTTACCGGTAAACGCCAACGCTTTTGCTACCGTCGGCAGATCGCGGCTGTAGAGTTGATCCTGCAACGCTTTCGACCCGGTCGAAATAATGACTTTTTTCCCGGCGCGCAATGCCGGAGCGAGGTAAGCATAGGTCTTCCCGGTTCCGGTGCCGGCTTCAACAACCAGAGGCTGCGCATTTTCAATCGCTTGTGTCACGGCAACCGCCATTTGCCGCTGTGGTTCGCGCGGTTTAAAGCCGGTTATCGCTTTGGCCAGTTGGCCATCTGCTGCAAAATCGTCCGTCACACTGCCCCCTGTTAATTTACACAGGGATTATGTCAGGGTAGAAAGTCTTACGCCAGTTACAGAGGTGACGGCGACGCCACATTGTGGCAGTCTTGAACCATTCAAATGAAAAGCAAATGAGGAATAAGTAATGTCTATCGTGCGTATTGATGCCGAAGATCGTTGGTCAGACGTGGTGATCTACAATAATACGCTGTGGTATACCGGCGTGCCGGAAAACCTGGACGCCGATGCTTTTGAGCAAACGGCGAATACTCTGGCGCAAATTGATGCGGTGCTGGAAAAACAGGGCTCCAGTAAGTCACGTATTCTGGATGCCACTATTTTCCTGAGCGATAAAGCGGATTTTGCCGCCATGAATAAGGCGTGGGATGCGTGGGTCGTCGCAGGCCATGCGCCGGTACGCTGTACCGTACAGGCCGGGTTGATGAACCCGAAATATAAAGTTGAGATTAAGATTGTCGCGGCGGTATAAGCCGGTTATTCGTCTTCATCCTCAAAACGCGCCACTATCCGTTCGCCGGTATGGTTGGCGCGAAGTTCGCCCGCCACCTGGGCAATCGCTTCTCCGCTGCTCATACCTTGCGACATCAATTCCTGGATACGTTCTACGGCTTTTTGCTGTTGTTCATGACTGAGTGAAGGTAAACCTGCAAACATGATTAACTCCTGCTAAATTGTTAGCGCTAATTATTTCACGCTACCCGGCGGTAAGCCAGTAGTGTTGTAACGAGTCAGGAATGATGAAGACGTTATCTCCCACTGTTATCACCTTACCCTGGCGTCCGGACGCCGCTGAACACTATTTTGCGCCCGTAAATCATTTGCCCTGGGCGATGCTGCTGCATTCAGGTGATGCTATTCATCCCTATAACCGTTTTGATATTCTGGTCGCCGATCCTGTCACCACGCTGACCACGCGCGCGCAGGAAACCACGGTATGTACTGCGCGCACGACTACCGTCACTCTCGACGATCCGTTACACGTTTTGCAGACTCAACTGGAGGCGCTGCCTTTTCATCCTCAGCCTGACCCTGACTTACCCTTTCAGGGCGGCGCGCTGGGTCTGTTTGGTTATGATTTAGGGCGGCGTTTCGAAATTCTGCCCGATACTGCCGCGCGCGATATCGCTTTACCCGATATGGCGATTGGCCTTTACGACTGGGCGCTGATTGTCGATCACCATAAACAGGTAGTGTCGCTGATAAGCTATCACGATGCAGACGCCCGATATCGCTGGCTCACCGGCCAGCGCGCGCCGACCCAAACGCCCTTCAGGCTTACCTCGGCCTGGCAATCCAATATGACGCGTTGCGAGTATGGCGAGAAGTTTCGTCAGGTGCAGGCCTGGCTGCACAGCGGGGACTGCTATCAGGTCAATCTTTCCCAGCGTTTTCAGGCGAGCTACGAGGGTGATGAATGGCAGGCTTTCGAACGCCTTAACCGCGCAAATCGCGCCCCGTTCAGCGCCTTTCTTCGTTTACATGACGGCGCCATATTGAGCCTTTCTCCCGAGCGTTTTATCCAACTGGAGAATGGTCATATTCAGACGCGCCCGATCAAAGGTACGCTTCCACGGCTTAACGATCCGCAGGCGGATCGTCAGCAAGCGCAGAAACTGGCCAACTCAATGAAAGATCGCGCTGAAAATTTGATGATCGTCGATTTGATGCGTAACGATATTGGCCGGGTCGCCGTACCGGGTTCGGTGAAAGTGCCGGAACTGTTCGTCGTCGAACCATTTCCTGCCGTTCACCATCTGGTTAGCACCATTACCGCCCGTTTACCGGACTCGCTTCATGCCACTGATCTGCTGCGCGCGGCTTTCCCCGGCGGCTCCATTACCGGCGCGCCTAAAGTGCGGGCGATGGAAATTATCGACGAACTGGAGCCGCAGCGACGCAACGCCTGGTGCGGTAGCATCGGTTATCTGAGTTTCTGCGGCAAGATGGATACCAGTATTACTATCCGCACCGTCACGGCAACGCAGGGCCAACTCTATTGCTCAGCCGGCGGCGGTATCGTGGCCGATAGCAACGAAGAAGCGGAATATCAGGAAACTTTTGATAAAGTTAATCGTATCCTGCACCCACTGGAGAACTAATACGTGGATACCAGCCGTCTGACGCTCGATCATTTCTTATCGCGCTTTCAGCTTTTGCGCCCGCAGATGACTCATGAAACGTTAAATCAACGTCAGGCCGCCGTACTGATCCCTGTGGTTCGCCGCCCCCAGCCGGGGCTGCTGTTGACCCAGCGGGCTATTCATTTGCGCAAACACGCCGGACAGGTCGCCTTTCCCGGCGGGGCCGTGGACAGTACCGATGCTTCGCTTATCGCCGCAGCGCTTCGCGAAGCGCAGGAGGAAGTCGCCATCCCGCCGCAAGCCGTGGAAGTGATTGGCGTTTTACCGCCGGTAGACAGCGTGACCGGTTTTCAGGTCACCCCGGTGGTCGGCATTATTCCGCCAAATCTCCCCTGGCGCGCCAGTGAAGATGAAGTGTCTGCGGTGTTTGAAATGCCGCTGGCGCAAGCGTTGCAACTGGGTCGATATCATCCGCTTGATGTTTACCGTCGCGGCAATTCGCACCGCGTATGGCTCTCCTGGTATGAGCATTATTTCGTCTGGGGCATGACCGCAAACATTCTTCGTGAGCTGGCGCTGCAAATCGGCGTAAAGCCCTGACTGTACACAACGCCATTCACGTTGCCTCAAGGCGGTAACAATCGCCTCCCCCAAAGAGGCAGCCTGAAGGGCAGCGTGTATATACTTAACTTTACGCGCGCAAGACACGACTTGAGATTACTGTCGCAATATTAGTAAAAACGCGGTTATTCATTAGTTTAATTCATGTGAATAGTTAAGCTGATGCCAGCGTTCCCTCTTACACTATGCGCAGTTATAACATCGTAACCGGAAGCCCCGGTTGCCCTGTCAGGAGTATTATCGTGATTAGCCTATTCGACATGTTTAAGGTAGGGATTGGTCCCTCCTCTTCCCACACTGTTGGCCCGATGAAGGCCGGTAAACAGTTCGTCGATGACCTGGTCGAAAAAGGATTACTGGATAACGTTACCCGCGTCGCTGTCGATGTCTACGGCTCGCTGTCGCTGACGGGGAAAGGTCACCATACCGATATCGCCATTATTATGGGTCTGGCGGGTAATGAACCCGCTACCGTGGATATTGATAGTATCCCCGGTTTTATTCGCGACGTCGAAACGCGCGAGCGTCTGTTACTGGCCCAGGGACGTCACGAAGTCGACTTCCCGAAAAATGACGGAATGCGTTTTCACAACGGCAATTTGCCGCTGCATGAAAACGGGATGCAGATCCATGCCTGGCATGACGACACGGTCATTTATAGCAAGACGTACTATTCCATCGGCGGCGGCTTTATCGTTGATGAAGCGCATTTCGGCCAGGAAGCGACGAATGAGGTTACTGTACCTTATCCGTTTAAATCGGCGAAAGAAATGCTGGAATATTGCAACAGCACCGGCCTTTCACTCTCCGGCATGGTGATGCAAAACGAACTGGCGCTGCATAGCAAGAAAGAGATTGAAGAGTATTTCGGTCACGTCTGGCAGACCATGCAAGCCTGTATTGATCGCGGTATGAATACCGAAGGCGTGCTGCCGGGGCCGCTGCGCGTACCGCGTCGCGCCTCTGCGCTGCGTCGTATGCTGGTTTCCAGCGATAAGCTTTCCAGCGATCCGATGAACGTCATTGACTGGGTGAACATGTTTGCTCTGGCGGTGAACGAAGAGAACGCCGCAGGTGGTCGCGTCGTGACGGCGCCAACCAACGGCGCGTGCGGCATCGTGCCTGCGGTACTGGCTTACTACGACCATTTTATTGAGTCTGTCAGCCCGGATATTTACACCCGCTACTTCCTGGCGGCAGGCGCTATTGGCGCGCTGTATAAGATGAACGCGTCTATTTCCGGCGCGGAAGTCGGCTGTCAGGGCGAAGTCGGGGTCGCCTGTTCGATGGCGGCGGCAGGCCTTGCTGAACTGCTGGGCGCCAGCCCGGAACAGGTTTGCGTTGCCGCTGAAATCGGCATGGAGCATAACCTGGGGCTGACCTGCGACCCGGTTGCCGGTCAGGTGCAGGTGCCGTGTATCGAACGTAACGCCATTGCTTCGGTTAAAGCGATCAACGCTGCGCGTATGGCCATGCGTCGAACCAGCGCGCCGCGCGTCTCGTTGGATAAAGTCATCGAAACGATGTACGAGACCGGAAAAGACATGAACGCAAAATACCGCGAAACGTCGCGCGGCGGGTTGGCTATTAAAGTCCAGTGTGATTAAACGCCGTTTCCCCTCCCTTCGCCCATCTGCTACGGATGGGCGAAATTTTTATCTCTTCCTCGTCGACTCCACGTTTCCCCACTACACTTGCTGTGTCGCGGTTGGCTTTTGTCGCCAACGCTTATTGGGCGGCCCGCATGCAAACAGCACAACGGATCATCAATCATTATCGCCGTAATCGTTTCATTGTTTGCACGATTTGTGCACTGGTCACGCTCATTCTTACGTTGAGCACCCGATTTATTTCGGAGCGGAACTTAAATCACCATCGCACGGTTGCATTCGCGAATCATGCCGTTGATGCGCTGGATAATGTGCTGCATCCTCTCCTGGTCGGACGAAACATACTGCTACCCTTACTTGAGCTTCCGTGCGCGACCGCGCATTTGCCGTTGCGTAAGCAAGCCGCCCGCCTGCAAACCATTCGTTCTATCGGGCTGGTAAAAGAGGGAATTCTCTACTGCTCAAGCATTTTTGGCGCCCGTAACACTCCCATACGCCAGCTTCAGCCCGATCTTCCCGCAGTCGGCGATCTGCTGCTACTTTCCACAGACCAATCGTTACTCAAGGGAAGCCCGATCCTCATTCAGTGGTATCCCGCCTCTGCCGATGGCCAGGATGGCGTGATGGAAATTGTGAATATTGACTTGCTGACGACTATGCTACTTGAGCCGCAGCAGCCGCAAATTACCAGCGCCAGCCTGACGGTCGGCAAACGGCACCTGTTATATGGTCGGGGCGTGGTCGATACTCTTCCGGAATTAAAAAAAGATGAAGAGCGTTACCAGCTTTCATCGCGACATTTCCCTTTTACTATCAGCGTCAGCGGGCCGTCGGCAGGCGTACTGGCGTTCAAACATCTCCCGACGCAGTTACCGCTGGCCGTATTGCTTAGCCTGTTGATCGGTTATATCGCCTGGCTGGTAACGGCCAGCAGAATGAGCTTTTCCTGGGAAATTAATCTGGCCCTTGCCGAACGGGAGTTTGAGCTATTTTGTCAGCCGTTGCTTAATGCCCGCACGCAGCAATGTACCGGCGTTGAGATCCTGTTACGCTGGAACAACCCGCGCCAGGGCTGGATCTCACCGGATGTTTTTATTCCTATCGCCGAGGAACATAACCTGATAGCGCCGCTGACCCGCTATGTGATTGCGGAAACCATTCGGCAGCGGCACTACTTCCCCATCAACCATCAGTTTCATATCGGCATCAATGTAGCGGCAAGCCATTTCCGACACGGCGTGCTTCTCAAAGATCTTAATCAGTACTGGTTTAGTGCGGAACCTGTTCAGCAACTGGTGCTGGAGCTCACGGAACGCGACGCGTTGCTTGACGTTGATTACCGCCTGATGCGCGAGCTGCATCGTAAAGGCGTGAAGTTAGCCATCGATGATTTTGGCACAGGAAACAGCTCGCTCTCCTGGCTGGAAAAACTGCGGCCGGATATTTTGAAAATCGATAAATCCTTCACCGCCGCCATCGGTACCGATGCGGTCAATTCAACGGTGACCGATATTATTATCGCGCTGGTGCAAAGACTGAATATTGAACTGGTTGCGGAAGGGGTCGAAAACCAGACGCAGGCACAGCATTTGCGCCAGCATGGCGTGCAAATGTTACAGGGCTATCTCTATGCGAAGCCGATGCCCATTAGCGAATTTCCACAGTGGCTGGCGGGCAGCGCGCCGCCGCCCGCCCGGCATAACGGACAGATTATGTCCGCGATGCCGCATCTATAGACTTGATTCCTGCGTGTGACGTCATTCCTCTTCGTCGTGGGCAGGCTGTTCTTTAACAATTCGAACCAGATCGACACGATAGTCGTTGGCCTCGACAATGGTGATCCGCAGGGGCGGAACATCAATGACATCGCCTACACGAGGAATATGGCCATTAGCGGCGATCACTAACCCCGCGACCGTCGCAATATCGCCCTCTTCGTTCACCAGATGATCAACTTCCAGCGCCTGCTGTAGCGCATGGAGATCGGTGCCGCCCTTCACTATCCAGCCCTCGGCATCGGCAACGATTTCCGGCGTTTCATCGGCATCCGGGAACTCACCGGCAATCGCTTCCAGCACATCCAGCGGCGTAACCAGCCCCTGCACCACGCCGAACTCGTTAGTGACGATAACGAAACTGCCGCGCGCGCGGCGCAAAACGCCTAACAGATTGATAGGATCAAGCGTTTCCGGCACCACTATCGCCGGGGAAGACGCGGCGATAGCCGCAACATCCGCGCCCTCTTCCAGCGCCACCAGCAACTCTTTCGCGCGAACGATACCGATAATTTCATCCAGCTCGCCCCGACATACCGGGAACAGGCTATGCGGAGAAGAGAGTAACTGCTGACGGATTTCAGCTACGCTGAGATTCGCATCCACCCAACTAATTTCGCCTCGCGGCGTCATAATGCCGCGCAGGGAGCGCGACGCCAGAGTCAGTACGCCGTTAATCATGTAGCGTTCTTCTTCGGCGAAGGCGCCTTCCGACACCGATATCGCGGCCGGGCTATCCGTCTCATGTTGCGTACTCGCCTGACGTTTACCGCCCATCAGACGCAGGATAGCGTCCGCAGTACGCGCGCGCAGCGGCAACGTGGACTGATGACGAATAAAGTTGCGGCGCGCAATCTGGTTAAACACCTCGATAACGATCGAGAAACCAATTGCCGCGTACAGGTAGCCTTTCGGAATATGGAAACCAAACCCTTCCGCCACCAGGCTCAAGCCGATCATCAGCAGGAAACTCAGACAGAGCACCACCACCGTCGGATGCTGGTTGACAAAACGGGTCAGCGGTTTTGACGCCAGTAGCATCACCGCCATCGCAATCACCACCGCCGCCATCATAACCGGCAGATGGTTTACCATACCTACCGCCGTAATCACGGCGTCCAGCGAGAAGACCGCATCCAGGATGACAATCTGCGTGACTACCACCCAGAAGCTCGCATAGCCTTTACCGTGTCCGGTGTCATGCTCGCGGTTTTCCAGACGTTCATGCAGCTCGGTGGTCGCTTTAAACAGCAGGAATATACCGCCCAGCAGCATAATTAAATCGCGGCCGGAGAAGGTAAAATCCCAGACGGTAAAGAGCGGCTTTGTTAAGGTCACCAGCCACGAAATAATGGACAGCAGCGCCAGACGCATAATCAGCGCCAGCGAGAGCCCGATAAGACGCGCTTTGTCACGCTGCTTTGGCGGCAATTTATCGGCGAGGATCGCGATAAAGACCAGGTTATCGATACCCAGGACAATTTCCAGGACGACGAGCGTGAGTAAACCCACCCAAATTGAGGGATCCATTAATAATTCCATGACAAGCTCCTGCTTAAGGAATGACTAAACGGCGCCCACAACATCTCAAAGGATGCAGGCGGTAACGCAATAAACAAAGTAAGGCTATGGCAAGATATGCCAGGTTGACAGGCGCAAAACGGCCAAAGAGTGAAATGACGTCGGTGACGATCCATACAACGGGCTGCTGCCCTATACCCCATTCTAATTAAACGGAAGCTAAACATAACAGAGACAACTGGTTTTTGGCAAAGATTTACCTTCCTTTGCAAAGAGATGTAACCAGGATATTTTACACTTCGAAATTTCTCATTATCGAAAACAAAATTACGGATCTCCATCACACAAAATATTTTTTTCGATATCTAAAATAATTCACGAAAATCATGCGTTTTTCGTTGTAACCCTCATCTGAATCGATTCGCTTGCGGACGGCGATTCAAAAAATACATCTGTCAAGTTGATGTGTTGACAATAATAAAGGAGGTAGCAAGTGACCATTGCTATTGTTATAGGCACACATGGTTGGGCTGCAGAGCAGTTACTTAAAACAGCCGAAATGCTGTTAGGCGAGCAGGAAAACGTCGGCTGGTTCGATTTCGTTCCAGGCGAAAATGCCGAAACGCTGATCGAAAAGTACAACGCTCAGTTGGCTAAACTCGATACCAGTAAAGGCGTGCTATTTCTCGTTGATACATGGGGAGGCAGTCCGTTTAATGCTGCCAGCCGCATTGTCGTCGATAAAGAGCGCTATGAAGTTATTGCCGGCGTCAACATCCCGATGCTGGTCGAAACGTTTATGGCTCGTGACGACGATCCAAGCTTTGACGAGCTGGTCGCACTGGCGGTAGAAACCGGTCGTGAAGGCGTAAAAGCGCTGAAAGCGAAACCGGTAGAAAAAGCCGCGCCAGCGCCAGTCGCCGCCGCGCCAAAAGCGGCCGCACCGGCAAAACCGATGGGCCCGAATGATTATATGGTTATCGGGCTTGCCCGTATTGATGACCGCCTCATTCACGGTCAGGTCGCTACCCGCTGGACCAAAGAGACCAATGTCAGCCGTATTATTGTTGTGAGCGATGAAGTCGCGGCGGATACCGTACGTAAAACGCTGCTGACGCAAGTTGCGCCGCCGGGCGTTACGGCGCATGTGGTTGACGTCGCGAAAATGATTCGCGTCTACAATAACCCGAAATACGCCGGTGAACGCGTGATGCTTCTGTTTACCAATCCTACCGACGTCGAGCGCATCGTTGAGGGCGGCGTGAAAGTCACTTCCGTGAACATTGGCGGTATGGCCTATCGTCAAGGTAAAACGCAGGTGAACAACGCCGTTTCCGTCGATGAAAAGGATATCGAAGCCTTTAAAAAGCTCAACGAGCGCGGCATCGAGCTTGAGGTGCGTAAAGTTTCCACCGATCCGAAACTGAAAATGATGGATTTAATTGCCAAAGTGGCGAAATAACCGCCGGCATTTAATTAGCTTTCACACTTAAGATAGCAATAGGAGAAGTACAATGGAGATTACCACTCTTCAGATTGTGCTGGTGTTCATCGTCGCATGTATCGCGGGTATGGAGTCGGTACTTGATGAATTTCAGTTCCACCGTCCGCTGATCGCCTGTACCTTAATCGGCGCCGTTCTGGGGGACATGAAAACCGGTATTATCATCGGCGGTACTCTGGAAATGATCGCTCTGGGCTGGATGAACATCGGTGCTGCCGTTGCGCCTGATGCCGCACTGGCGTCCATCATCTCTACCGTTCTGGTCATCGCCGGGCATCAAAGCATTGGTGCCGGTATCGCGCTGGCGATTCCGCTGGCGGCGGCAGGCCAGGTACTGACCATTATCGTTCGTACCATCACCGTGGCATTCCAGCACGCGGCGGACAAGGCGGCTGAAAACGGCAACCTGACGGCGCTCTCCTGGCTGCACGTTTCTTCTCTGTTCCTGCAGGCAATGCGTATCGCTATCCCGGCGGTTATCGTTGCCATCTCTGTAGGCACCAGCGAAGTACAGGGGATGCTGAATGCGATTCCTGAAGTCGTCACAGGCGGTCTGAACATCGCCGGCGGCATGATCGTCGTGGTTGGTTATGCGATGGTTATCAACATGATGCGCGCAGGCTACCTGATGCCGTTCTTCTACCTCGGTTTCGTCACCGCGGCTTTCACAAACTTCAACCTGGTCGCACTGGGTGTCATCGGCGCAGTGATGGCTATTCTTTACATCCAGCTGAGCCCGAAATACAACCGTGTAGCGGGCGCGCCTGCAGCGGCTGCTGGCAATAACGATCTCGATAACGAACTGGACTAACAGGTGAGCGAAATGGTTGATATGACTAAAACTACCACCGAGAAAAAACTCACTCCGAGCGATATTCGCGGCGTATTTCTTCGTTCTAACCTGTTCCAGGGGTCATGGAACTTCGAACGTATGCAAGCGCTGGGCTTCTGCTTCTCTATGGTGCCAGCGATTCGTCGCCTGTATCCGGAGAATAATGACGCGCGTAAACAGGCGATTAAACGTCACCTGGAGTTCTTTAACACCCATCCTTACGTTGCGGCGCCGGTACTGGGCGTAACGCTGGCAATGGAAGAAAAGCGTGCGAATGGCGCAGAGATTGACGATGGCGCTATCAACGGTATCAAAGTCGGTCTGATGGGACCGCTGGCAGGCGTCGGCGACCCTATCTTCTGGGGTACCGTCCGTCCAGTATTCGCGGCGCTGGGCGCAGGTATTGCGATGAGCGGCAGCCTGCTTGGTCCGCTGCTGTTTTTCATCCTGTTTAACCTGGTGCGTCTGGCGACCCGTTATTATGGCGTGGCTTATGGCTACCGCAAAGGCGTCGATATCGTTAAGGATATGGGCGGCGGCTTCCTGCAAAAACTGACTGAGGGGGCGTCAATCCTCGGCCTGTTTGTCATGGGGGCATTGGTTAACAAGTGGACGCATGTGAATATCCCGCTGGTGGTTTCCACCATCACCGGTCAGGATGGTCAGACACGCGTTACCACCGTGCAAACCATTCTCAACCAGCTGATGCCGGGTCTGGTTCCGCTACTGTTGACCTTTGCCTGTATGTGGCTGCTGCGTAAGAAAGTTAACCCGCTGTGGATTATCGTGGGCTTCTTCGTCATTGGTATCGCCGGCTACTCCGTAGGACTGCTGGGCCAGTAAGGCTGTTGTACACTACCGGGGCCAAACGGCCCCGTTTTTTATTTCTCTGGAGGATAAATGACTATCACGGACCTGGTGCTGATTCTCTTTATTGCCGCATTATTGGCTTACGCTCTCTACGATCAGTTCATCATGCCCCGTCGCAATGGCCCCACTCTGCTTTCTATAGCCCTGCTCCGCCGCGGTCGCGTAGACAGCGTTATCTTCGTTGGGCTGGTCGCCATCCTTATTTATAACAACGTAACCAGCCACGGAGCGCAGATGACCACATGGTTATTAAGCGCGCTGGCGTTAATGGGGTTTTATATATTCTGGATCCGCACGCCACGGATCATCTTTAAACAACGTGGCTTTTTCTTCGCCAATGTCTGGATAGAATATAACCGTATTAAAGAGATGAATTTATCGGAAGACGGCGTACTGGTGATGCAATTAGAACAACGACGCTTGCTTATCCGTGTACGCAATATCGACGATCTGGAAAAAATATATAAAATTCTTATTGAAAATCAATAATCTAAGATATAGCCTCAACTATGTTTTTCGAATTTTATTTCGAATCATAATATAGCTAAGGCTATATTTTCTATTGATCAATTGTTATTTAATTTAACGTTTTATTGATGAATAAATCTAAATGAAAATCGTTTTCAATTAGAAGGCAAATAATATTTTATCGCTGTTGTTTTATATTCTAAAAATATGTTAATGTTGCGCCGTCAATTGGGGAGTAGCCGATTTCCAGACTCCGGAAATGTACGCGTCAACATACTCGTTGCAAAACGTGGCGCGTACGGACCAGCCGCCGCTGGTCAGGCGAGACCATAGGCGCATCAACTGCTGTGTATTTCGTCACAGAATGGCGACATGCATGTTTGCTGGGGGCAGTGATGTGTTTAATGGATACCCCGGTCAGGACGCTGTCATGCACTTTACTGCTACTGTTCTTCTCGCTTTCGGCATGTCGATGGATGCTTTCGCGGCATCAATTGGCAAAGGCGCCACCCTACATAAACCCAAATTCTCAGAAGCGTTGCGTACCGGTCTTATCTTTGGCGCGGTTGAAACGTTGACCCCGTTGATCGGCTGGGGGCTGGGGATATTGGCGAGTAAATTCGTTCTGGAATGGAACCACTGGATAGCCTTTGTTCTGCTGATCTTTCTGGGCGGACGCATGATCATCGAAGGTATCCGCGGCGGTAGTGATGAAGACGAAACACCGTTACGCCGCCACAGCTTTTGGCTATTAGTCACGACGGCTATCGCGACCAGCCTCGATGCGATGGCGGTTGGCGTCGGTCTGGCGTTTTTGCAGGTAAACATCATCGCAACCGCATTAGCTATCGGTTGCGCCACGCTTATCATGTCCACCCTCGGGATGATGATCGGTCGCTTTATCGGCCCAATGCTGGGTAAGCGTGCTGAAATTCTCGGCGGGGTCGTACTGATAGGAATTGGCGTCCAGATCCTCTGGACGCATTTTCACGGTTAACGGTTACGCTGCCAGAGATGAAGGTTGAAATCCGTCTGGCAGCTAAGTCCGGCGCTGGCGGCCAGTTGTTCCCACACGTCTGGCCTGGCGCGCCAGGCAAATGGCGTCATTTGCAACAGTGCTACAGCCGCTTCGGCGGTGAGCTGCATGTGATAAGCAAGGCGGGTACTCTGCTGCAATGTGAATCCGTCGAGCTGCTCGGTATACGGCGCATGTAAACGCACCTCATCATAAATGAGCCCTTTTAGTTCCATCAGATGATGCGGCCCTGGCGTGGCGGTAACGACCCAACCACCAGGTTTCACCACACGCGCCAATTCCTGCGCCTTACACGGGGCGTAGATTCTGATCACCGCATCCATTGACGCATCGGCAAAGGGCAGTCGATGGCTTGACGCCACACAAAACTTCACCTGCGAATAGCGCTTCGCCGCCGCTTTGATCGCCGTTTTAGCAACGTCCAGTCCAAACGTGGTGACTCCCGGCAACGCCTCGGCAAAAGCATGAGTGTAATACCCCTCGCCGCAGCCGATATCCAGAATCGCCGTGGCCGACTGATCCAGCCGCTCGCGCAACAGGTTAATCACCGCATCGCGCAGCGGCTGATAATGGCCCGCATCAAGAAACGCTCTCCTCGCCTGCATCATTTCGGCGCTGTCGCCCGGATCGCGCGAACGTTTATGCTGTACCGGCAGCAGATTGATGTAGCCCTCTTTCGCCACATCAAACTGATGGCGCTGTGGACATATAACGCTGTTATTAATCTGCGTAAGCGGCTGATGGCAAAGCGGACAGGTAAACGACATGACAACTCCGGACTGGGGCGCTAAAGGGCGCAAGTGTAACGCGAATTGCGCCCCGGGAAAATCCTTTACGAGCCCGGAACCGCAGCGTGGCTGCCATGCATCACCAGAAGGTGATCTGAATCGGCTGGCATACCGTCTGGCTCAACATTTTCCAGCCGCAGCACATCGCCCATGATCTGGCTGAATACGGGCGCAGATACCGCGCCGCCATAATAAGCCCCATTTTGCGGATTATTAATCACCACCACCAGCGCAAATCTGGGGTTACTTGCCGGCGCGACGCCTGCGGTATATGCCACATACTTATCGACGTATTTACCATCATCGCCAATTTTTTTCGCCGTCCCGGTTTTGACCGCAATACGGTAGTCTCTTACTGCGGCTTTTGTTCCGCCGCCGCCAGGCAACGCGACGCTCTCCATCATATGTTCCACCTCGTGCACCAGTTCTTCCGGCATTACCCGCGTGCCGATCACGGGCGGATCAACTTTGGTGATCGATAACGGACGGTAGATACCAAAGCTGCCAATCGTGGCATAAACATGCGCCAGTTGCAGCGGCGTCACCATTAATCCATAGCCAAAAGCGAAGGTAGCGCGATCTAAATCACTCCAGTAACGGCGTTTCGGTAATAACCCGCTGCTCTCTCCGGTGAGACCCAGTCCGGTAGGCACGCCGAAACCAAAGCTTTTATAAGTATCCATTAATTTCTGCACCGGCATCGCCAGAGAAAGGTGAGAAACGCCGGTATCGCTGGATTTTTGCAAAATGCCGGTTAATGTCAGTTCCGGATAGTAACCGACGTCGCGGATACGGTGTCCATCGAGAGTAAAAGGATGGGTATCGATAACGCTGTCCGGCTGCACGATGCCCTGCTGTAACGCAGTCATAATGACCAATGGCTTCACAGTAGAACCGGGTTCGAAGGTGTCGCTAATCGCGCGGTTACGAAAATCGTCCAACTGCGCGCCTTCACGGTTGTTCGGGTTGAAATCCGGGTAGCTCGCCATCGAGAGAATTTCACCCGTTGGGATGTTAATCAATACGGCAGCGCCGGATTCCGCTTTGTTCCAGATGACGGCGTTATCCAGCGCATCTTCGGTAACCGTTTGCAGACGTTCATCAATGCTAAGCTGAAGTTCATGAGCAGGAACCGGATTCACTTCCGTAATGTTCTCAATAACGTGACCAAATTTATCTTTACGCACCAATCGGGAGCCCGGTTTTCCCGTCAGTTGCGCGTTAAAGCTCTTTTCAATACCTTCTATTCCCTGCCCGTCGATATTGGTAAAGCCGATCAAATTGGCCGCTACGTGTCCGGCAGGGTAAAAACGGCGCGACTCTTCCCGCAAGGTTAATACCCGGTAGATTCAGTTTATCTATCCATTCGGCTTGCTGGGGTGAAACCTGGCGCGCAAGGTAGATAAAACGGCCTGCCGGGTTACTGTTTACCCGTTCCGCAAGCGTACTGAGAGACAGATGCAGGGCGCTGGCCAGCGCCTGCCAGCGCTCATTGTAGCCAACGCCGCCTTTGCTTATGATAGTCTTCGGTTCGGCCCAGACAGCATTAACCGGAACGCTCACCGCTAAGGGTCGCCCTTCTCTGTCGGTGATCATGCCGCGTGGAGAGGCCGTGGTCACTTCACGAAGCGAGCGCATATCTTCTTGTTTCACCAGTTTCGACGGCGTAACAATTTGCAGCCATGCCACCCGCCCTAACAACAATGCCATACTGAGCAGAATGGCAGTGCAAAGTAGTGCAAAACGTATGGGCGTAAAATTACGGGTATCGCCGTCGCTTTTCTTTTTCACCTGATCTCCAGCCGAATCATTTTTCAGGTGATTGATTTAACGGGAAACGGCCGGAAAAACCAGAAAAAACAATGCTAATAACATCGCGCCTTTGCAACAAATCGCTAACGAGAGCGCATCCAGACACATTTTGAAGGATATTGAATTAAAAAGCCCCGCTTTTAGCGAGGCTTTATATCTGAGGCTGACGCGACAAACGCATCAAATCAGTGGTGTCGATCAGATAGCTGTTACGTTAACAGCAGCCGGACCTTTCTGGCCGTCCTGAATTTCGAACTCAACGTTCTGGCCTTCAGCCAGAGTTTTGAAACCATTGCCCTGGATAGCGGAGAAGTGTACGAACACATCTTTGCTGCCGTCAGCCGGAGTAATGAAGCCAAAACCTTTGGATTCGTTGAACCACTTAACTTGACCTTTAATCTTTGCCATTTGCAAAATTCCTTAGAGTGTTTTCTTTGCCCGTAGGCATAACATAGATAAAACTGAGACATTACTGCTTGAGGCACTAATATAAGGTTCGGCAGAGAAGCGGTATTCAACGTCAACGTGTTTACTCAGGACTTCTTTACTGAAAATGCCACACATAAACAGAACTGTACCTCGTTTAACCCAAAGCCTGTTATCACATACAACGTTAATTATGGCAAGCCATTTTTAAACGTGTCTCGATCCGTCGCGCAAATTACGAGAACCTTCACAAATTGACAGCACGTTTATGCAACAAAATTGCGAAAGATATATCCTCACGCGCTGACGGACTCCTGACAACGTCACTGCTGAAAAGCCATTTTTCTACCATAGCTCAATAACTTCGCTTCTTCCAGTGCATCAAATCACATTTAAAAGCTGTATTTTTCATATCACTTTTTATGCTGAGTTATGCATAAATTGTCACAATGATAAAAAACACCTTTTAATCAAAATAATAGAAAAGAAAAGCGATTTTCGACACCGCTTTTTGTGATGTTCTGCGTCTTTACAGAATGCCTTAAAATAATGAACAAACAATGACAATCCATAAAGAGAGAGAAACGTTTCGCTTTTAATAGAGAATGAGCGGTATCACAAAAATGCCATATGTCCATTTGTTATACATATAAAACTATGTTGCATATAAAGCCATATATTAGGTAAGGTGTTGATGCTGTAGTATCAGTTGCAAACGGCAACGCGGAGAGATCCGACGGGGAAATGGGGCGTATGGCACTGGCGCCATTTGCGCCCCGGTAAGCATTATCGTTCAGCAACCAGACGAATGATGTCCTCATCCTCTTTCGGTTCGCTTGCCGCTGTTGCGGGTTCCGCTTCTTTTTCTGGTTCGTTTGCTTCGCAAAGGCGGCGTAACAACGCGTTTTGCCGCTTCTGTTGATCCAACAACGCTTCGAGCAGTTCTATCTGCTCGTTGGCACGGGAACTTGCCCGGTTGACAAAGAACCAGAGCGCCAGCCCCACCACCAGAACCACCATTGATACTATTAAAGATGCAAGAGAAAACGCACCAGAGTTTAAAACGTCGTTCATTTCACCACCTCAATGTAGAGACGTCATTCTACCACTGCTACACGGGAAGGAAATCTCTGGTGTAAAACGTTTACCAGGGAATAAATTTATTGATGGCGCAAATACCGCTGAAAAATTGTACATCCTGATCGCACATGATATTAAACACCTGCGCCCACAGCAACAGGCATACTACCACCACGATGCCGAGAACGACCCATCGAAATTTTTTCACTCCACTCTCCGATCTTACATCTTATGTCGCTAAATTATCATGAGTTACTTAAACCAGGAGTAACTGTAGCGGCATTATATGTTTTTAGGAATGATTCACTTGTTTCAATCAATGTACACGCTACTCTTATTCTAACTAAAAAAGAAAAGAGGTAGTAATGCGTTTGATCATTCGCGCAATTGTATTGTTTGCCCTGGTGTGGATAGGCCTGCTGATGAGCGGCTATGGCATCCTGGTGGGAAGTAAAGTGAACGCTGCGGGGCTGGGTTTACAGTGCCATTACCTGACCGCACGCGGCACCAGCACGGCGCAATATCTCCATACCAACAGCGGCATTATTGGCTTTTCCGACTGTCCCATTTTCAGAAAAATCGCCACCGTGGTGGATAATGGCTAAGCGGCAATAAATAATTTCACAGTGAAACTATCACCAATAATTCCCCTATATTGGCTGTTGTTCATAAGTACTGTTAAATAATATTTTAATAACCGTTAAATAAGCCGACAGATATTATCTACTTTTACGATTTCATCCCACCCGATGTTATAAAAAAAGCAGCTACATTTTTCGTAGCTGCTTTTTTTTAACGTCATGCTAATAACGTTGCTTAGAAGGGATAATCGTTGTAACCCATTTGTTCAGAAATTTTACGCGCGGCGGCGTGTAACATAGCCACATATTCCTGTAGGCGTTCTTCTGAAAAACGCAGCGTCGGGAACGAAATGCTTAACCCTGCGATGACTACGCCAAAACGGTCAAATACCGGTACGCCGATACAACGTAATCCTTCTTCCTGTTCTTCGTTATCTTCACCGTATCCTTGCGCACGCACTTCATCCAACAGCGGCAGCAACGCTTCAGTGCTGGTAATCGTGCGTCCCGTGCTTTGCTTATACTCTACGCCGTCGAGAATCTGCTTAACCTCATCACGGTCGCGCCAGGCCAGAAGCACTTTACCGATGGCCGTACTGTACAGCGGATTACGACGCCCAATACGTGAGTACATCCGCAGATTGTACATAGAGTCAATTTTATGGATATAGACAATGCTGTCTTCATCCAGCGCGCCAAGATGGATAGTTTCTTTTGTCAGACGAGACAGTTCGCGCATCTGAATGTCCGCACTGCGGATGAGATCAACATTTTGCAAAGCTCGCGCGCCCAACTCAAACAGCTTTAGCGTCAGAGAGTATTTTTCAGACTCCCCCTCCTGAGCCACGTAGCCCAGCGTTTTCATGGTTTGCAAAAAGCGATAAACGGTGCTTTTCGACATCATGACGCGCTGCGATAGCTCGGTAATCCCTATTTCACGCTCTTCACCCAGCGCCTGCAGAATGCCGAAAACTTTCAGCACAGAAGATACAGAATCAGGCTGCTTATCCAGATCTGCGTTTGCCATTTATCACCTCATTACGAGCGTTTTATAAAATTCAGAACGAGTTTTTATTATAATTTCACGCTAGGTCGCCCGCAATCCATCTTTGCTTACTTCGTTACAAATCTGCGACATAACAACTCAGTATTAATGCTAACATTATTATTCAGCTCATAATTCCCCTTATTACAAAATACTTATGGAAAAAACACGGGCCGATGGCCTGCCCCTCCCGCAGAGATACGGCGCTATCCTGACGATTAATCGGTATTTCGATGGCGGTTCTGGATGGCGCAATCGCTAATGTCGCGCTGCCAACCATTGCGACTGATTTACATGCCTCCCCTGCCAGCTCTATCTGGATTGTCAATGCGTACCAAATCGCCATTGTCGTCTCACTGCTTTCCCTGTCTTTTTTAGGCGACATGTTTGGTTATCACCGGATCTATAAATGTGGTTTAGTGGTATTTCTGCTTTCATCATTGTTTTGCGCGCTTTCAGACTCGCTGCAGATGCTGACGCTGGCGCGCATCGCGCAGGGATTTGGCGGCGCGGCGCTCATGAGCGTAAACACGGCGCTGATTCGTCTTATCTATCCCCAGCGTCATCTGGGACGAGGCATGGGAATTAACTCTTTTATCGTCGCAGTCTCTTCCGCCGCGGGTCCGACGATCGCCGCGGCGATTTTATCTATCTCATCATGGAAATGGCTGTTTCTGATTAATGTCCCGTTAGGTATCATCGCGTTAATTCTGGCCATCCGCTTTTTACCAGCAAACATCGCCCATGACACTAAGCCGCGCTTTGACTTACCGAGCGCGGTAATGAATGCGCTCACATTTGGCCTGCTGATTACCGCATTGAGCGGCTTTGCCCAGGGACAGTCGCTAACGTTGATTGGCGCAGAGCTGCTCGTTCTGGTCGTGGTCGGGTTTTTCTTCGTGCGCCGCCAGCTTTCTTTGCCCGTCCCTTTGTTACCCATCGACTTGTTACGCATTCCGCTTTTTTCACTCTCGATCGGCACGTCAATTTGCTCGTTCTGCGCGCAAATGTTAGCCATGGTCTCGCTACCTTTTTATCTGCAAACCGTGCTGGGCCGTAGCGAAGTAGAAACCGGCCTGTTATTGACGCCCTGGCCACTGGCAACGATGGTGATGGCGCCGCTGGCGGGATACCTGATAGAACGTCTTCATGCCGGTTTGCTGGGGGCGCTGGGAATGGTGATAATGGCAGCCGGGTTGTTTGCGCTGGTCATGTTGCCAGCCTCCCCCTCCGATCTGAATATTATCTGGCCAATGATCCTTTGTGGCGCAGGGTTTGGCCTGTTCCAGTCGCCGAATAATCACACCATTATCACTTCCGCGCCGCGTGAGCGCAGCGGTGGCGCCAGCGGGATGCTGGGCACGGCGCGACTGTTAGGCCAAAGTACTGGCGCCGCGCTGGTAGCGCTGATGTTGAACCAGTTTGGCGATAGCGGTACGCATCTTTCGCTGCTCGCAGCGGCGATCCTGGCGACTCTCGCGGCGGTAGTGAGCGGTTTACGTATTACGCAACCACGCGTTCAGGCGTAAAAAAAGCGCGTCATTCGACGCGCTTTTCATACTTGCCAGTGGGCTTATTATTTCAGGTACTCGCCGCTACGCAGCGCTTCAATGCGTTTATCCAGCGGTGGGTGCGTCATAAACAGCTCGCTTAACGATTTCGATTTACCGTTAATACAAAACGCCATCATGCTGGTCGCTTCTTGCGGCTCGTAGCTGGTTTTCAGGCGCTGCAACGCGGCAATCATTTTTTCACGGCCAACCAGCTTCGCCGAACCCGCATCGGCATGAAACTCACGGTAACGGGAGAACCACATGGTGATGATGCTCGCCAGAATACCGAAGACCAGTTCCAGCACTGTCGCAACGGCGAAATAGATTAGCGGATTACCGTTACTTCCTTCGCCTTCATCACGGTTGCCGCCCAGAAAACCAGCAGCAATTTGCGCGATAATGCGCGAAATAAAGATAACGAAGGTGTTAACCACCCCCTGAATCAACGTCATCGTCACCATATCGCCATTGGCAATATGGCTGATTTCATGCGCGATGACGGCTTCCGCTTCGTCAGGGCTCATGTTTTGCAACAAACCGGTGCTCACAGCGACCAATGAGGCGTCACGGCGTGCGCCCGTCGCAAACGCGTTAATGTCCGGCGCATGGTAGATAGCAACCTGCGGCATGGCGATACCGGCCTGGCGCGCTTGCGTTGCTACGGTGTTCATCAACCAGCGTTCTCTTTCATTGCGAGGCTGTTCAATAACTTCCCCTCCTACGGATTTTAACGCCATCCATTTGGACATCAGCAATGAAATAAAAGAACCGCCAAAACCAAACAGCAGCGCCATGATCAGCAAGCCTTGCACGCTGCTCGACTGTATCCCTGTCAGGCTCAGAACCAGCCCGAAAACGACCATCACGGCCAGGTTCGTCAGCAGGAAGAGCGCGATTCGCATCATAATTTTCTTTTAACCTCAATTTAACAAAGCGCACTATGCGATTACCCACATCGTATGGGTCTTATGGCTATTTTCAAGCATCACCAGGCGGTAAGTCACGAGAAAAACACAACTTTACATTTTGTAGCATTATCCTGACGACTTCTGCGCTTGTTAAAAAAAACAGGCACAATTTTTTGTGCCTGTTTAGCGTTACTTATTGGCTGCCGCCTGCTCCGCTGGTTTTTCTTTTTCAAGATGCGCCAGGTCCAGAGCAATCTTCACCGTTTCATCAAGGTACGGGTCCGGCTCCTGGTAATCCTTTGGCAGATCGTCCAGTTTCTTCAGCAACGGTTTACCCTCACGTTTAAACCGATCGTTAATACGCGCCAGACGCAGAGCGTCTTCTTCATTGTTTTCTTTCTCACGCTGCGCATAATTCAGAGAGACGATGTTGCGCTTATCCTTCATGGCATTGAAACGTGCGATATCCTTCATGATGTACTGAAACTCAGGATCTTTGGCGATACGCGCGTTGTGTTCTTTCAATAATTCCGGGCCAAACGGGGCCAAATCGTCCGATTTCACGTATTTCGCCGCATCAATGCTATCCCACGGCAAGGCGTTATCTTCAAATTTTTCTCCGGTTTCCGTCTCTTCATTGCCAGTCGGCATGATGATATCCGGCGTGACCCCTTTACGCTGCGTACTACCGCCGTTGACACGGTAAAACTTCTGAATGGTGTACTGCACCGAACCCAGCGCAGGCCATTCCGGGCGAAGCATCTGATCGTAAATTCGGTTTAGCGAACGATATTGCTGTACCGTCCCTTTACCGAAGGTCGGCTCACCGACAATCAGCGCGCGACCATAATCCTGCATCGCGGCAGCAAAGATTTCCGATGCCGAGGCACTGAAACGATCGACCAGCACCACCAGCGGGCCTTTGTAGTAGACCACGCCGTCGGTGTCGCTATCCTCACGCACTTTGCCGTTATTGTCGCGCACCTGAACTATCGGACCAGAAGGGATAAACAGACCGGAAAGCGAAACGGCTTCCGTCAGCGCCCCACCGCCGTTTGAACGCAGATCGATAACGATGCTGTTAACGTTCTGTTTTTCCAGCTTCTGAAGCTGAACTTTGACATCATCGGTCAAGCCAACATAGAAGCCTGGAATATCCAGTACACCAACTTTTTCCTTGCCGACGGTTTTCACCGACATTTTAACCGCGCGATCTTCAAGACGAATCCGTTCACGCGTCAGCGTGATAATACGCGTTTTCGTCCCTTTGCCAGCCGGCAGTATTTCCAGTCGAACCTTGCTGCCTTTCGGCCCTTTGATCAGCGCCACCACATCGTCAAGACGCCAGCCAATAACGTCGACCATCGGTTTTCCGGCCTGCCCTACGCCGACGATACGATCGCCGACGCTAATCGACTTGCTCTTCGCTGCCGGGCCGCCGGCAACCAATGAGTTAATGACAGTATAATCGTCATCCATTTGCAGCACCGCGCCGATACCTTCCAGAGACAGGCTCATTTCGGTATTAAACTGCTCGGTATTGCGGGGAGAAAGATAATTCGTATGCGGGTCGATTTCACGCGCAAAAGCGGTCATCGCCAGCGAGAACACATCTTCACTGTTGGTCTGCGCCAGGCGGCGAATAGCGAATTTGTAGCGACGCGTCAGCGTTTCGCGAATTTCTTTGTCGCTCTTGCCGGTGAGTTTCAGACTGAGCTCATCGAATTTCACTTTACCATCCCACAGCGCATTTAGCTCAGCCTCATCTTTCGGCCAGGGCGCTTTACTGCGGTCCAGGTTAAACGTATCGTTTCCGGTGAAATCCATTGGCCGTTCCAGCACTTTTAGCGCGTACTGGTAACGTTCAAACCGGCGCTTTTGCGCCAGGTTATAAAGATCGTAAAAAACATCCAGCTTACCCGTGCGCAGCTCATCGCCCAACACGGTTTTCTTTTTCGCAAACTGCTCGACATCGCTCGCCAACAAAACGTTGTGGCTATAGTCGAGAAGATTCAGATAGCGATCAAAAATCTTTGCCGAAAATGCCTCATCCAGATCGAACTGGCGATAGTGGGAGCGGGTAAAACGCGACGTTACGCGCTCGCTCACCGTCGCATGTTGCGTCTCTTCCTTTAGTACGGGAATTTGATCGGCACGCGTAATATCTTCCACGGCGAAGGACTGGCCTGCTAATGCAAGCAGGCCAGCTAACGCGGTAAGCCTAAAAAAAGTGTTCATGCCAGGCCTGGCCTCCGTTTCAGAACACCAGGTGTTCTGCGCGTACAATCAAAGACATACCCGAATTCAGCTGTACACGGACACCATCTTTGGTGATTTCTAATACGGTGGCATCCATCGCATTATTACCCGCTTTCACCTTGAGGGACTGCCCTACGGTCAATACTGAAATATCAGAAACCGGCGTGTGCTTCTCTTCGCGAGGCGCACGCGGCGCTTTCGTCGTCGGTTTATCAGCGCGAGGTTTACGTTCAGCGCCTTCTTTACGACGCGCTACCGGGCGAGGTTTACGCTCGCGTCGCGGCGCGTCTTCTTTTTCGCCAGCCGCCGCGGCAGCTTCGCGTTTTTTCGCTTGCTGCTCTGCGCGCTGCGCCTGAACACGGGCTTTGGCTTCTTCAAGCTGCTTACGCGCATGTTCGACATGCTGTTCTTCCAGCTCGCCGCACGGATTGCCATCAAGGTCGACGCGCGTTGCGCCCGGCTTAACGCCGTACAGGTAACGCCAGCTTGAAGTATAAAGACGTAAAGCGGAACGAAGTTGCGTTTTGCTGAGGTTCATTTCGCCCCCAACTCGCTCTACCAGATCCTGAAAAATACCAATTTTCAGCGGGCGAGCTTCGCCTTCCGCACTAAAACAGTGAGGAAAACGCTCGGCCAGAAACGCGATAACTTCTTTACTGCTATTCAACTTAGGTTGATTTTCCATGAAATTTCCTGATTACAACGGACGTAGCCAACAAGCAACAGGCATGAACAGGCGTCATTATAATGACGCCATCAGTAATTGCTACGTTATCCGTTGATTATCCTGCAACGCTCGCAAAGAATTTTTTGTAATCCGTCGTTGCAAGCACGGTTTCAAGCTGTGCGACCAGCGTACGCAGGCCGTGTTCATCTTCTTCGGTAAAACGGCCAAACGCCGTGCTATCTATATCCAGCACGCCGATAATCCGTTCGCCAACCGTGACAGGCAGCACAATTTCGGCGTTGCTGGCGGCATCACAGGCAATATGGCCGTCAAACGCATGAACATCATCAATACGTTGAACCTTATTCTGCGCTACCGCTGCGCCACACACGCCGCGACCAACCGGAATCCGCACACAGGCGATTCGCCCCTGAAACGGCCCCAACACCAGCGTATCGCCTTCGAGGAGATAAAATCCCGCCCAGTTCACCTCGGTAAGGCGTTCGAACAGTAGCGCGCTGGTATTCGCCAGCGTGGCCAGAAAACTGGTTTCACCTGCCATTAACGACTGAAAATCGCGGTTTAACGCCGCGTATAGTTCTGTTTTGCTCATTATATAATCACTTCGTGGTCTTACTCCTAAACACAGGCTATTAAAATAAGCATTAAATGCGTTCTTGCTCAAGATTATTCCTGTCATGAGTTAAGATTACATTATTCTAACACTTTGATTCACGATACATGGCTCTGAACACCTCACACGTCACGCCAACAAAAAAGCTAACGATCAGGTCAATTAGCGAAGCGCTGCCGCGCAGCCACTACCAGCGCTGCCCTGAATGCGACATGCTGTTCAGCTTGCCGGAGATGAGCGCTCATCAAAGCGCTTATTGTCCTCGTTGCCAGGCCAAAATTCGCGATGGGCGCGACTGGTCGCTGACGCGACTGACCGCGATGGCGGTAACCATGCTGCTATTGATGCCGTTTGCCTGGAGCGAACCGTTACTCCATATCTACCTGTTGGGCGTACGCATTGATGCCAATGTGATGCACGGCATCTGGCAAATGACGCAGCAGGGCGATCCGTTAACCGCCGCAATGGTGCTCTTTTGCGTGGTGGGCGCGCCGCTTATTCTGGTTTTTTCAATTGCTTACCTGTGGTTTGGCAGCCTCCTCGGCATGAATCTGCGTCCAGTCCTGCTGATGCTGGAAAAACTGAAAGAGTGGGTGATGCTGGACATCTATCTGGTCGGTATTGGCGTTGCCTCTATCAAAGTGCAGGACTATGCCTTTCTGCAGCCGGGCATCGGGCTTTTAGCGTTCGTCTCGTTGGTGGTTCTTAGCATTCTGACTATGATTCATCTGAATGTGGAGCAACTATGGGAACGATTTTATCCGCAGCGCCCTGCTCAACGTGCGGACGAAAGATTGCGCGTCTGTCTTGGCTGCCACTTTAGCGGCTATCCGGATGCGAAAGGACGCTGCCCGCGTTGTCATATTCCGCTACGGTTACGCAGAAAACAGAGCATACAGAAGTGTTGGGCGGCCTTGCTGGCGTCTATTGTCTTTTTGCTGCCGGCAAACCTGCTGCCTATCTCGGTAATCTACATTAATGGCGGGCGTCAGGAAGATACTATCCTGTCGGGCATTATGTCGCTTGCCAGCAGCAATATCGCCGTCGCCGCCGTCGTTTTTATCGCCAGTATTTTGGTGCCGTTTACCAAAGTCATCGTGATGTTTACGCTACTGTTGAGTATCCATTTTAAATGCCAACAGGGACTGCGGACGCGAATTCTGTTGCTGCGTCTGGTGACATGGATAGGCCGTTGGTCGATGCTGGATCTTTTCGTTATCTCGTTAACCATGTCTCTGATTAATCGCGATCAGATTCTGGCTTTTACTATGGGACCGGCTGCGTTTTATTTCGGCGCAGCGGTAATTTTGACTATTCTTGCAGTGGAATGGCTGGATAGCCGCTTACTTTGGGATGCACATGAGTCAGGAAACGCCCGCTTCGAAGACTGAAGCGCAAATTAAAACCAAACGCCGTATTTCACCTTTCTGGCTGCTACCGCTTATCGCGCTAATGATCGCGGGGTGGCTGGTATGGGATAGCTACCAGGATCGCGGCAATAGCGTGACTATCGATTTTATGTCGGCGGACGGTATCGTACCGGGCCGTACTCCCGTGCGTTATCAGGGAGTAGAAGTCGGCACCGTGGAAGATGTCAGTCTGAGCAAAGATCTGCGCAAAATTGAAGTTCGCGTCAGTATCAAATCAGATATGGAAGATGCGTTGCGCGAAGAGACGCAATTCTGGCTGGTGACGCCCAAAGCCTCGCTGGCGGGCGTTTCCGGCCTGGATGCGTTGGTCGGCGGGAATTACATCGGTATGATGCCAGGTAAAGGCAAGCCCAGAGATCATTTCGTCGCCCTGGATACACAGCCTAAATACCGGCTTAGCAACGGCGATCTGATGATTCATCTCCATGCGCCGGATCTCGGTTCGCTTAATAGCGGTTCACTGGTCTATTTCCGTAAAATCCCTGTCGGACGGGTGTATGACTATTCGATTAACCCTAACAAACAGGGCGTGACGATTGACGTTCTGATTGAGCGACGGTTTACCGATCTGGTGAAAAAAGGCAGCCGTTTCTGGAATGTCTCCGGCATTGACGCCGATCTAAGCCTGAGCGGCGCGAAGGTGAAACTGGAGAGCCTCGCAGCCCTGGTCAATGGCGCGATTGCGTTTGATTCGCCGGACAATTCCAAACCCGCCGCCCAGGATGACACGTTCGGCTTATATAAAGATTTAGCCCACAGCCAACGAGGGGTAATCGTTAAACTTGAGCTGCCCAGCGGAGACGGTCTGAAGGCGGAATCTACGCCGCTCATGTACCAGGGACTGGAGGTGGGTGAGCTTTCTAAACTGACGCTCAACCCTGGAGGTAAAGTCACCGGAGAGATGACCGTCGATCCCAGCGTTGTTCCGCTGATGCGGGAAAATACGCGTATTGAGTTACGCAATCCCAAACTGTCGCTGAGCGACGCGAATATCAGTTCGTTGTTAACCGGAAAAACCTTCGAGCTGGTGCCGGGCGACGGCGAACCGCGCAGTGAATTTGTGGTGGTGCCGGGTGAAAAGGCCCTGCTGCATGAGGCGAATGCCTTAACCCTGACGCTGACGGCCCCGGAAAGTTACGGCATCGAACCGGGCCAGCCGTTAATTTTACATGGTGTAAAAATTGGCCAGGTCATTGAGCGCAACTTATCCAGTAAAGGCGTGTCATTCACCGTCGCGATTGAACCGCAGCACCGGGATTTGGTACAGGGCGACAGTAAATTCGTGGTCAACAGCCGGGTGGATGTCAAAGTCGGCCTTGACGGCGTAGAGTTCCTCGGCGCCAGCGCCAGCGAGTGGATTGACGGCGGAATTCGTATTTTACCCGGTACGAGCGGGAAGATGAAATCCACCTACCCGCTCTATGCTAACCTGGAAAAAGCGCTGGAAAATAGTCTCAGTGACTTACCGACTACCACCTTAACGCTGACAGCCGAAACGTTGCCGGATGTCCAGGCAGGTTCCGTCGTGCTGTATCGAAAATTTGAAGTAGGCGAAGTCATCACCGTTCGCCCACGCGCCAATACCTTTGACATCGACCTGCATATTAAGCCGGAATATCGCCACCTGTTAACCAGCAATAGCGTGTTCTGGGCGGAAGGCGGCGCGAAGGTGCAACTTAACGGCAGCGGCCTAACGATACAGGCCTCGCCACTCTCCCGCGCGCTGAAAGGGGCCATTAGTTTTGATAACCTGAGCGGCGCCAGCGCCAGTCGGCGCAAAGGCGATAAACGCATTCTTTATGCTTCAGAAACCTCCGCTCGCGCGGTAGGCGGACAAATTACGCTGCACGCGTTCGACGCCGGAAAATTGGCGGAAGGGATGCCCATTCGTTACCTCGGTATTGATATCGGCCAGATCCAGACGCTGGAATTGATCACCGCACGTAATGAAGTGCAGGCAAAAGCCGTACTTTATCCGGAGTATGTACAGACATTTGCCCGCGCCGGGACACGTTTTTCCGTTATTACGCCACAAATTTCCGCGGCGGGCGTCGAGCATCTGGATACGATTCTCCAGCCCTATATTAACGTTGAGCCAGGACGCGGCGCGGCACGGCGCGACTTTGAACTGCAGGAAGCCACGATTACCGACTCACGCTATCTGGATGGGTTAAGCATCGTCGTGGAGGCGCCAGAAGCAGGCTCGCTTAATATTGGTACCCCCGTCCTGTTTCGCGGTATCGAAGTGGGAACCGTCACCGGAATGTCCCTGGGGTCGCTCTCCGATCGCGTGATGATCACCTTGCGCATCAGTAAGCGTTACCAATATCTGGTGCGGAATAACTCCGTATTCTGGCTTGCCTCCGGCTATAGTCTCGACTTTGGTCTGACAGGCGGCGTGGTGAAAACGGGGACATTTAATCAGTTCATCCGTGGCGGTATCGCCTTCGCTACTCCACCAGGTACGCCGCTGGCGCCAAAAGCGCAAGCCGGTAAGCATTTCCTGTTACAAGAGAGCGAACCGAAAGAGTGGCGTGAATGGGGTACCGCTCTGCCACGTTAAACACCCGGCTCCGGCGTACTCGCGCCGGAGCGTTTTATGCTACACTGCGCGCCTGTTTTTTTGCCGGCGATACACCTGTGGCTCAACACGCTGTCTATTTTCCTGACGCTTTTCTGACGCAAATGCGTGAAGCAATGCCTTCCACGCTCTCTTTTGATGAATTTATTTCGGCCTGCCAACGCCCGTTGCGCCGCAGTATACGCATCAATACGCTTAAAATCTCCGTGGCTGATTTCCTTGCCCTAATCGAGCCCTACGGCTGGTCGCTCACGCCAATTCCGTGGTGTCATGAAGGATTCTGGATCGAGCGCGATGATGAAGAGGCATTGCCGCTTGGCAGTACCGCTGAGCATTTAAGCGGCCTGTTTTACATTCAGGAGGCCAGTTCGATGCTGCCGGTCGCGGCCCTGTTCGCCGATGATAATCATCCGCAGCGGGTCATGGATATGGCAGCGGCGCCTGGCTCCAAAACCACGCAGATCGCTGCCCGCATGGGGAACCGCGGCGCCATTCTGGCCAACGAATTTTCGGCCAGCCGCGTCAAAGTTCTGCACGCTAATATCAGCCGATGTGGAATCGCCAATACCGCACTGACGCATTTCGATGGCCGCGTATTTGGCGCTGCGTTACCGGAGATGTTTGACGCTATCCTGCTGGATGCGCCCTGCTCTGGCGAAGGCGTAGTACGTAAAGATCCTGATGCGCTAAAAAACTGGTCGCCAGAAAGCAATCTGGATATCGCGGCGACACAGCGGGAACTGCTCGACAGCGCTTTTCATGCTTTACGACCCGGCGGCACGCTGGTCTACTCCACCTGCACGTTAAATCGCCAGGAAAACGAAGCGGTCTGCCTCTGGCTGAAAGAGACCTACGCCGACGCCGTTGAATTTTTGCCGCTGGGTGATCTGTTTCCTGACGCTGACCGCGCCCTCACCCCGGAAGGCTTCCTGCACGTCTTCCCGCAAATTTACGACTGCGAAGGATTCTTCGTCGCACGTCTGCGTAAAATGTCATCCCTTCCAGCCATGCCCGCGCCGGGGTATAAAGTGGGGGCGTTTCCTTTTACCCCCCTCAAAGGCCGCGAAGCATTACACGTTACCCAGGCGGCCAACGCCGTCGGACTGTTATGGGATGAAAATCTCCATCTTTGGCAGCGTGAAAAAGAGGTCTGGCTGTTCCCGGCAGAGATTGAATCACTGATCGGAAAAGTCCGTTTTTCCCGGCTCGGCATTAAACTGGCTGAAAGTCATAATAAAGGCTATCGCTGGCAACATGAGGCGACGATAGCCCTTGCCTGCCCGACTCATGCTCACGCATTCGAACTCTCTGCGCAAGAGGCGGAGGAGTGGTATCGCGGTCGGGATATTTATCCGCAAACACCCCCTGCCGCTGATGATGTCCTGGTGACGTTCCAGCGTCAGCCGCTTGGTCTGGCAAAACGTATCGGCTCAAGAATAAAGAACAGTTACCCGCGTGAACTGGTGCGGGATGGCAAACTCTTTACTGGTAATAGTTAAAAGGCGCACAAAAAAACCGCACTTTTTGACTGGCGCTTTTGCGTACGTTGACTACGCTGAAAAATGGACGACTAAACTGGTCGTACCACAATTAGCGTATTAACGGAGAGCACGATGATGAAAACCAGTGTGCGCATTGGCGCTTTTGAAATCGACGATGCCGAATTACATGGCGAATCGCCGGGGGAGCGAACGTTAACTATCCCCTGTAAATCCGATCCGGATTTATGTATGCAACTGGATGCTTGGGATGCCGAAACCAGCGTTCCCGCCATTCTCAACGGGGAACATTCCGTTTTGTTCCGTACTCATTACGATCCTCAATCTGATGCCTGGGTCATGCGTCTTGCCTGACTCAAAAAGAACCCGTCGCCAGGCGGGTTATTTATTCTTCCTTTTCTCATTTCCCCCCTGCGCTAACCTCTCCTACACTATCGTGTAAAGTAGTTAACATTGAGGATGTAATGTTCGCGCTGGTACTTTTTGTATGTTACCTGGATGGAGGATGCGAGGATATTGTCGTGGACATCTACGATACCGAGCAGCAATGTCTTTATTCGATGGACGATCAACGGATTCGCCATGGCGGCTGTTTTCCGGTAGAGGATTTTATCGACGGCTTCTGGCGACCTGCGCAGCAATATAGCGATTTTTAACCCTGGTCGCTGATACCGCTATTGTATCCGCGCTAACGTCAATTGCCCGCCAAATATCGCGCCCGTATCAATATAGTGTACGTTGGCGAAATCCATGCGCCGGCGCAACGGCGTATGGCCAAACCAAAAATGATCGGCTCCGCTAATCCCGCCGCGCTTATTTATGAGCCGTTCGCGGCTCCAGAGAACCTGATGTAAATCGACCTTTTTTTGCCATTGATAGGTTGTCGCGGGGTAATCAGCATGAGCGATCACATGCGTGCTATGGCGGCAGCGAACTTCCAGTATCCAGGGCAGCCGCTGACAAAGGATAAAAAGCGCTTCAGCTTGCGCAGCGTGTTCAGCGGTCAGGCGGGTAAACCAGTCGCCACCATTCATCAACCACAGCGTCGACTGCGATGAGGCCCGCGCATCCAGCGCCATTTGTTCATGATTGCCGCGAACCGCCGTCATCCAGGACTCACGCAGTAAAGCCAGGCAACCCAGGCTGTTCGGGCCTCTATCAATGAGATCGCCCACAGAAACTAACAAGTCTTGTTGCGGATCAAATCGACACTCACGTAACCTTTTCATTAACATTGAAAAACAGCCGTGAATATCGCCAACCACCCAGACATGCCGCCAATTCTTTGCCTCTATTCGCTGATAAATCTCTTCAGGCCGCATCATGTTTTTCCTGTCGTTCATTATCCAGGACAGATATAAAAAGATAGCGTGTGCAGATTTTTTTGCTTAGTAAGCGTGCGCTGTTGTAAATAGCGAATTTCACCATTAGCGAGTAAATGCTTTGTTATCATCGCAATAAAATATAACTGGCTGCGCCAGGGGAGGGTTATCCCCTGGCGCAGCGAGCTACTCACTATCGCCTGTTCACCTTCAATACTCTTCCTCCTTAAAAACATATCGGAAACATAAACCACATCGCCTCAGCACACGATATAGCACACTCTTTAGCGGAGTGATCCTCAAGGCAAACCAGCGCCAATGCAGGTGTCGTTACCGTGGCGACCATCGCCCCCACAAACAGGCGCAGCACAATTTTTTTTAAAGGCAGCATAACCTCTCCTGACAGTTAACAGACCATTAATCCTTATCGAGACATCATCCGTGCGCGGGTATCATAAACTTAACAACACGCAGCGTTTCAAAAAAATCTGTCTGGTTATACCGGCATTTAGAGTAATAACAATTATTTTAAGTTTTAAGTGTATCCATTTGATTTTTATATTAAAATAAATATGACGACGTTTTGTTAAAAGCGTCGCCATAAAAATGAATATATAGTTTCAGAAAATCTGCTATTAATTCATATGGTTAATAGCAGTATTGTATTTACTACCTTCAGGAGGCATTCTGAAGATACTTATTCGCAATATTTTCTATAGTTAACTGAAATTGTTGTGGCGTTGGCATCGTCCCCTTATTAAACAGCGGCGTAACCTCTTTCATAACGATTTTCTCAGCATACGCTTTAAAAGATATCTGCTGATTATGATTTATAAACATATGCGGATATTTAATACTCGCGGAAGCAATGAGGGGGACGACAAAAGGATTCGCCCCTGCCCCACCTGGAGTAAATACGCCATTTTTTATCTCCCCAGGTAGCCCCGCATTCTGCGCAGCCTCTCCTATCTCTTTCAGAAAGGGGGTAATACTGACCCCTTTACTGATGAGTAATTTACAACATTGATCTTTATTATTACTGTACACGGCTGATAATATGGCTTCGCATGTCTGACGAGCATAGGCCGGATCTTTACTCGCATTACCTTTGATATCCAGACTATTGAGCTTTTGCAGCATAAAATCTTTAACAGTTTTACTGGTTAATACCGCCCTACCCTCAGAAGCGTTCCCACGATGAAAATGGGTAGTCGGTATGTCTGTTTGTTGATGCAGGCTAAAACGATCTGACAGACTCGTCGACAGGCTGATAAAGCTATTTCTAACGGCAGTAATACTTTTTGCAAAAATGTCCTTCTCCGTTGTTTTTTCTTTTACTGGTTCAACGTCACTTCTATGGATTCTGTAGTGCTGGGTGGATAGTGTTATGTTAGTCACGGTAGTTCTCCTTTTAGATAACTATGCATAGCTACACTTTGTTTATATTTCTTGCTTTCAAAAAATAGCCACCTTCTCCACAACCATTTCTACTCATTGATATTTATAAATTTTATTTTTCTGATGGATTTTGTTCTTCTGTCACTTAGCCTGTTTTTTTTCGGCGCAAGGTGATCGACTTTTATCGAGAAACATTTTTATCGGGACAATCCTGAACAGACAAAACATCACTTCAATTCAACTACTGCGTCACACAAAACATTCATGAATATTATTATTTATGCTGATGTTGTTACGATTTTGCCCCCATTCGCAGGCTGGCTACCAATTATCCTGCCAGCGAGTTAGCCGCTTTTTCAAAACCTATAAAGTCGCCACGCCAAACCTCTCCGCCACTGTAATCCTTATCTAAACATCAATTAATTAACTGATTTTTATATATTATGACTTTTCATGGCGTTCAGAAAAACTACAAATGAAATGGATTGACTCATCTATTAGTGGTCAAAAAAACGCGCTACGAGAAATAATCAGTAACAATTGCAACACTATTCCAATCATAACGTAAACTATATGATACCAGGCGATTATTATTGCTTTTAGGTAACATCTTTGTATGGCTGCTTTTAAGCAACAATACTCTAATACAACATTATAACTTACAATAGGTTAACAAATGGAATTACAGCTTATGTTTAACCACTTTTTCGAGCGCGTCAGAAAGGATGCAAATTTCAACGCATTTCTAATCGATCTGGAATATAATAATATCGCTTATTACATCTATTTTGTTGCTACCGGCAATGTGAAAATTATCACTCATGCAGGCCACTTCATTTCTATTAAAAGCAATAGAAAGCTGATTAAAGTCAATTCAACACCAAATACGGAATTAATAAAATTGACTTCAGCTAAACACTTTTCGGGGGAGCATTCCTATGAAAAATACTGTACTGATCTGGCAACGGCAGGCGTTTTTAAATGGATTGTTGAATTAAACCAAAAAACTCGACAATACTGGTCGAAAGACAACCAATTATTATATATAGAAAATGTGGTCATGCCGCTTTAACAAGCCAGGGTAATAATAGCGTCAGTCGTGACATCCGGCGTGTTACGACTGCGGGTTATCCAATTTAGAGACCATAATGAGAGTCTGACTGCGAGAGTTACCCTGTGCAGTCCGACCGACGCAGCAACGTTTGACACGATTCTCGACAACAGCATCTTCTGGTGCAGGAGAAATGATATTCAAAGCGATATCGACTAAAAGCTCAAAATATTTGCCTGCTATTTATATTCTATCTAATTAATACCCTCCAGGAAGTGTGGCATAATTGCAGAATCTGTCAGAATTCCGGGAGCATACCGGAGCGTAATCGAAAAAACATCTGGAGATGTATGAGCAAGGATGAAATCAGTTATCAAATTCTTTACCGGTACTCTCTGGAAAAGCTGTACAGTACTCTGACCAGAAGAGTAGATAACGTGTTGTCATTCGCCCTCATTTTTCTCGGGGTCGGCGTCACCATAAACGTCGGGAGTCCCTTTATTCTGGGGCCAGGCATTGTGGGTATCGCCATACTAAAAAGAGTACTCCGCTTCGGCACGCGATCAGCCCAGGCCGACCGGCAGTCCCGCGCCTGGCTGAAACTTTTTAATACTCAGCACCGCTTTCCTTCAGATAAAACACTGTTCCTTGCCTTCACATCGCTTGAGCAAGACGCGAGTGAAGTATGGTCCATGCTTATTGGTCCTGCCATCGTCATGACTGAGACCGCCCTCGGAAAAACGCCCATTGAGCCATTGACGGCGGGTGAAAAACTCTGTGCATTTTTGAGCGGCGCGACGAAATCCCAGCTAGCAGATCGCAATTGACCTGTCTTCTAAACGCCTGTGCCATACCACAGAGATTTAGTACAAAATTAATTAATGGAGTACTAACGCTGTCAGCAGGTTTCTCTGAGTGAAAGATTCGTATTATACGCACAGCCCAGTTTACAGTTTATATAACAGCGCTATATGTTTTTGTATCCGTACCATGCCGCCTACAAGCGGCTGTCTGAGTACCTCTAACCGTGCCAGGGGGTATTAGCTCAAATGTGAGCTGACATATCTATGGCACAGCGCCAAACCTAATCTGACTGTCCGCCCTGTGCCAGAAGCGGACGCTGAACATGGTGTGTACAGGCCAACAATACGATATATTTTAAAGCTACCTGATTGCAGCTTTCATAAGGCTATGGGTATTCAAATGTAGCAAAGCTATAAATCAGGCTTAATTAAATAATGCCTTTGCGAACCTACTTTAGGAAAGTCCGGTAGCGACATTTGAAGTATATAACCCTGTTTTTCATAAAAAGGGAGAGCCTGGAAGCTAAAGGTATCTACAAGTCCATGAACACAGCCTTTCCGCAAACTTTTTTTTCGGCCATCGCCATAAGTTGACTCCCCAGACCGCGGCTCCTTGCAGATTCACTTACCCAAAGATAGTCGATGCAAAGCCACGGACCTTTTCTGTCAGCAATTAATCCGCCTACCATTTCGCCGCTTTCGTTTCTGCAGTAGACCCCAAGCTGCCCATTTTTACTAAAATCGACGAACTGAGCATTGTAGCTTCTTAATCCGGCTAATAGTTCTTCTTTATCAAATTCAGTAAGTTGATGTGTAATTTGAATGTCCATACATATCCAATTGAACAAGTTTGCATTTGGAATATAACGTTATAAATAAGTTAATTAAATGTATCAATAGAAAGTTTATTTTTACTCCTGCGGGGCAGGTCACGTCCGCTACTCGCTTAAAGCAAACTGTCAGTTGGAGTCTGAGCTGGTACAATTAATGTGCCACTGGTTAGAAATCAGTAATACGATTTTATCAGGCTGATACTCTGGCCTGTCAGGATTTGAGGTATCCACCCGGTTTACCAGCCCACTGTATTTGGCACCAGTGGAACCCACTTCCCGATCCAGGATATCCAGTATCCACCGCCGAACCTCTTTCCCCAAAAGATATGAGCAACCTCAAGCGCCTTGTCTGGATGATGACCACGGTATGAAGTTTGATAACGCGTGGAATCAGGGCGTTTGGTACGCTCTCCGTTCAGCAACTGGACGCCCTTCTCCCCAGCCTTTCAGCGTTGAAGATTTGCCAGCGCTGGGTGAAGAGTGTAGGCGAATTATGAAAATCACTTCTGCCGTTTATACTTCGAAAAAGACGTTATCAGAAAGGTGGTTCGCAAGCGCGGAGTTATTAAACCTTTACTTAACGAAATACGGTTTAAGTTGCTTGAATTGCAGCAGAAAGAAAACGACGGCTTGCTGATGCTGGACAAATTAAGCAAGCATGGCATCAATGGACTGATACGCCGTCAATAAAAGGAAGGGTGCATGGACGATCCCGTCACATCACCAATCACAACAGAAGAGCACAAAACAACATTTCACAGTGTAAAGGATAAAACACGATGCCATTTTCAATCAAAAACATATGTTCAGGTCCAAAAGGACATTGCCCAGAAATCTCCAGCCCTATACAGGACAAGCCAGTACCGAGGAATTGCACACTGACCTCAACAACATGCGATATACAGAGCTATACAGTATTCAGCAGATGGTCCTGCAGTTATGAAATGCGCCCACCCGGTGCAGAAGAAAGAACCCCACGACTAAAATTCTCAGCGACGGAGCTCTCATGGCTATCTAAAACAATAGAAACAGAGAGGCGCAACACAAAAGAATGAGCCTGTCAGTAATTCTGTGTAACTGCCCAGTTATTAAAGGTGATCGCTCAGGCGGTCACCGAACTCGATAATAAAACGGCTCATCGCCAGCCGCCAGTTCTGGATCGGCATACTCCATTTTTTGACGCATCCTTGATCGCCAGATAAATAACTTTTCGTACTGAGTCATCCGTCGGGAACACCTTGCGTTTCTTAATCGCGGCACGGATCACGCAGTTCAGGGATTAGATTGCGTTTGTGGTGTAGATGGCCTTGCGGATATCCGGCGGATAACTGAAGAGCGTATTGAGGTTTTCCCAGTGCGCACGCCAGCTTTTGCTGATTTGCGGATATTTATCGTCCCGGGCTTTCGCGAACGCATCCATCGCCATCAGTGCCGCCTCTTCGGTCGGGGCCTGAGGCCGCTGGTGGCGACTTTGTAGCCTTTCCAGGCTACGTATTTCAGACTGTTACGCACCATGTGGATACTGCACAGCTGGATATGGGGCTGCGGGAAGACGCTGTTTATCGCATCCGGGAAGCCCTTCAGACCATCCACACAGGCAATCAGGATGTCCTGAACGCCCCGGGTTTTCAGCTCCGTCAGCACGCTTAGCCAGAACTTTTCGCCTTCATTTTCGGCCAGCCACATACCCAGTAACTCTTTCTGGCCTTCGGTGTTGATACCCAGTGCCAGGAAGACGGCTTTGTTGATTACGCTGCCATTCTGACGGACTTTGACGACAATGCAGTCCATATAAACAATGGGGTACAGCGCATCCGGTTGCCGGTTTTGCCTCTCAGTGACCTGCTCTTTTACGGCGTCGGTGACTTTAGATATCAGCGAGGGTGACACATTGGCGTCGTACATCTCTTTGAAGGTGGCGACGATTTCGCGGGTAGTCATGCCTTTGGCGTAGAGGGATAAAATTTGGCTGTCCATCTGCGTAATGCGCGTCTGGTGCTTCTTAAGCAGCTGTGGTTCGAAGGTGTTTTCACGGTCACGCGGTGTGTTGAGTTCTATCTCGCCGTCATCGCACAACACCGTTTTGGACGAGTAGCCATTACGGGTGTTTGAGCCTGTTTTGGGCGCATTTTTCTCATACCCGGGGTGGTCAGCCAGCTCCGCATTGAGCACCGTTTCGACGGTTAATTTCGCCAGCATACGGGAAAACGAATTGAGGTCGGCTTCGGTTTTAAGGCCTTTAGCCAGTTCAACCGCAAGGGCTTTGAGTTTCTTTTCGTCCATAATTGCCTGTCTCCGTTACTGGAGTGAACATATCAAAAACAGGCAATTACACAATTTTACTTACAGTCTCAGTTCAGTCACATTATTGATGAGCGACTGTACGTTAAGCAAATCAAGACCGGGATGAAAATCGCTCTGCCACTTTCGCTCAACCTTCCTTCCATGGGTTTACGCCTCAGTACGGTGATTGAGCGTTGCCGCCTGGTAAGCCGTAGCGAATACCTTATCAGCGCTGGCATACGCAAAAACAGCCCGAACGGGAGTATTCATCCTAATAGCCTGACTAAAAAATTTGTTGCGGCACGAAAATTGACCGGAATAAATTTCAGTGAAAACCCACCGCCGTTTCACGAGATCCGCAGCTTATCCGGACGACTGTATAAAGACGCTTACGGCGAAGGGTTTGCTCAGAAACTCCTGGGACATACTTCAGAGAACACAACAAAAATATACCTTGATGGACGTGACGAAAAGGCATACATGATGCTCTTATTTTCTGTTTTAAAAATGTTAAATCAGGTTTTATCGTGGTATAAAGAAAAAAGACCGAATACAGAAATTCGGACGTATTTCGGGCCATTTTGCGTATAAATCCCCCGACCAAACAAACTCACTGCCCAATACATCTCTCCCCTCTTCCATTGGGGGACTCTCGATGCCAAATACCCATGTAGACGAAGGCTTAATAGTGATGCCAACAAAAGCGATCGCGAAAAGTTGAACAGGTGGCTAGTTTCAGATTAAACACATTGGTTAGTCATCCTGAACAAGTAAAATCCGCCGCAACTGGCAACCATTCAATACTCGCACTATCGAACGATCGCCAGCTTGCCGCAGCCCGTTCTTGCATACGATGTGGCTGCGGTTCCATTACATCAGGAATGTGAAAATCGGGATAAACCTGCCACTTAACCTGAAGCAGGTCTTCATAGCGGGTGGTATACCGAGGCGAAAGCATTTCTCGCTTCATAGCCCACGGTTGCAGCATCCCCCACCCGGCGAAGTACAGCGTCCCCTTCCCGTCTTTTGCGTTAAGATGGTCCAGTACGTCCATCAGCTTCGCACTACCGGCGCGCGGCGCGTTATGTAAAATCACAGATTATCCTGCGATCGTGAAAATTCCCCCTGTCGCCGTCGGCGTATTAGCCGCCGGGGGGAGTAGCCAGGTACCTTTCCACGTCAGCCTGGAATGTGAGTCCGGCGCCGTATCCAGCCCCCGTCCAACCATTAGTGCCGCCAATATCGCAATGGGGTTTGTCGTTAATCAACCAACCGCCGTGGCGGTGGCTCGTCGCCTGGGGATAACCGCATCCGCAGGCGGTCTGTCGTGGCTACTGGACGCCCATTATGGCGACCCCGGCGTAGCTTCCGGAGTGGGAATTCGCATCTATAACGATGCCGGTACGCCGATTAATCTGTTGCCCGATCGTATCAGGACGGGCATCGGCAACGCCCGAGGCTGGTATGGCTATAAAGATTTAACCACACGGGTATCATCCGGTTCAGTAGAAACCTACAGCGGTGATTTTACTGCCTCACTTGAGGCGATCGGCGGACAAACAGTAACAGCAGGAAGCGTTAATGCGCAATTACAGGCATCGCGTCGTAGTGTGTCTGGCATCTATATTACGTTATAAACTGTTTTGCTCTGGTAACCCATTATGTTCTGCGGCTACGTAATGGGTTTTACAAGCTCTGGTGATGAATCTGACTCAGAACAAATTCTTCCAGGTAGCCGTACGGCCAGGAGAAGTAATTTAGAAGCGGATCACAATTTTGTTAATTGATTATATTTTATCCCAAATGGCGCCAGTATTAAGGTCGCCATATAAAAACATTCTATTACAACGAGTTATCTCCTCCTGCCTCCGCCCCGGCGCAAAGCTATAGTTTTTTCTATCTCCTTGTGAAACAAACAATTATTCTTGCTATGGCGCTGATTAACAATCGTTCGCGGGCAACGTACATTCAGCGAGTTTCAGAGCTTCCTGACGGAATTCAGCCGGTGCTGTTTCTGGGGCTTCTTACTGGTTGATACAGATCCTGCCTCTTACTTGAGAATTTACTCATTTAGCCGTATGTCCATTATGGGTGGATAAGATCATTTATCATCGTAAGGGTTGAAAGCGATAAGTTAAACCTGTCCTGGCTCAACAAGGGACCCGACTAATGATGAGCTCTTCATCTTCAAGGCGTTTTATGCCTTCCAGCAAGAATAGACATTAAATCGACAACTGCTGCCAGGTCTTACAGGCGCAGTGGACAATCGTGTGGTAACAGCCTGAGTCATTTATTATTTTTCTCATTCAGCATAACTGCGTCTTCTGATAGAGAAATTTTTATCTAAACATATAAAAAACACAGTGAAGAAAACGCTACTTTTTTCTAGCTAAAAAGCTAAATTAATTTTTTTACGGAGAGGATCTTATGCGCAAGGTGTCGATATCTATATTATTCATGCTAGTTTCACTGACTTGGGGGACTACATGGTTGGCCATGCGAATTGCCGTTGAAACTATCCCTCCAGTGTTTGCAACCGGAATGAGGTTTATGTTTGCAGCACCTTTTTTAATCATCATTGCATGGTTAAGAAAAAAAACACTGTTGTTTCCTCCCGGACAACGATTATTCCAGTTTGTGATATGCATCTTTTATTTTTGCATTCCTTTCTCACTAATGATTTATGGTGAAACCTATGTCAACTCTGGGCTTGCCGCCATTATCTTTGCGAATATGCCTGTGGCCGTTTTGATAGCATCGGTTTTGTTTCTAAATGAAAAAGCGAAACTAATGCAGATCGCGGGCTTAACTATCGCAATCACTGCATTGACGGGGATACTTCTTGAAGAAACGAATACAAGTACAGAGAGTCACTGGCAGGGTATCACTGCGCTTATTTCTGCTGTGTTAATCCATGCCATAATATATACACAATGTAAGAAAAGAAGTTGTACTGTCTCTGTTATCACATTTAATGCGCTCCCGTGCCTTTTAGCTGGGTTGATACTTTCTGCGACAGGATGGTTTTTTGAAAGACCACAAGTATCAACCTTCTCAGTACACTCAATATTAGCTACCCTGTATCTCGGGGCTTTTGCCGGAGTTTTTGGTATCCTGTGCTACTTTGCGCTTCAGCAAAAGGCTAATGCCTTCCAGGCTTCGCTTGTATTTCTTATCTTTCCGCTGATTGCGGTAAGTCTGGAAGACTATATTTATGGATATGCTATTTCAACACACTCAATGCTGCTTATTATACCATTAGTTATCGGGATATTTCTTACTCTTGTCGCCAGAAATATCCCTGTAACCAGCAGATGCCGGGATAACTCATCACAGAAATAATCGATTTATAATAACGCAAATAATTCCTGATGCCTTACTGAGCTCCGGCTAATGCGGGGTGGATAAGCTGGAATACAGACCCGGTAATACACAGCGATTATATTAACAAGCAATGTAATAAAGGAGTTTTTTATGTTCATGTTTCTGCCATTCTTGCTTGCACTGAGCGTGGCAATGGGGGCCATAAACAGAAAGGATAAAGTCAGCTACATTCTGTGGGCCGTTTTACTCATCGTCACTATTTTATCATTCATTCATCATATGACCAATTCGCTGACTTTGTCATTTTAAGGAGTGTGTATGAAAACGCATCATCATCCAACAACATTTGTTCATCTGATTAATCAGGTGGGACTCCTTGGGATATGCGTTGCTCTGGTTGTAGCCTTTTATTATCAACTCGTTAGGCATGAGCTGCCTTGTCCAATTTGCTTATTACAGCGGGCTGGCCTCATCATCGCCGGTTTTGGCTTTTTATTTAACCTCTGCTTTGGTCTACGAGGTATACATTACGGGATGGTAATTATTGGCAGTATCCTGACCGGAGTTATGGCATCCCGGCAAATATGTTTGCATATCATGCCCGGTGACACAGGATATGGTTCTGCATTTTTTGGATTACACTTTTATACCTGGACTCTGATTACGTCAATTCTGATTATTATTGCTGTTGCGGTGGTTCTGGCAATCAGTAGCATGAATGTTGCATTTCGTTCATTGAATATTAATCCGGACCTGTTCAGTATTGTCGGTTGGGTATTTCTGTTACTGATTACTGCCAACCTTATTTCAACTGTACTGGAATGTGGCGGAGGGGAATGTGCTGCTAACCCGGTCACATATAACCTACTGTCGAAACAGGATATTGCCTTTCTGAAAACAGGCCTCCTGACGAGGGCAGTTCTCCGGTTATGACGCACTTTTAAAATGACTGATTGGTAAATATATAGCAAGCACCTGTCTTGTAGAAATTGGAATGGTTATGGGCTAACACGGAAGTTACAGTAACATTGAAATGTTGCAATAACAGGAATCAAACTTACAACCTTCGCATTACGAATTAGTAGAATCACATTTAACTAACTGTTTCAAATACACATTTCCGCATTCACATTGCTCAACTCAATGGCACATGATGTTAGAAATAGAATGATGCTTCACCATGTTTGACACAAAAATGGCACACCCTATAAAGCATCCACAGCACATATTTGGGTGGCACGCACCGTGGAAATACTGCATTACCCTAACACAGGGAATTTTCTGTACAGCGTCGACAGCCCCGCATCATAAATAATCGCTACCTGCTGTCGCGGTACTCCTGCCCTAATAAGGCACCCTGCCTGCGCCCATTGCTCCGGCGTCAGTTTTGGCCTACGGCCACCAATGTAGTGGCACTGTAGTGGCACACTGGGTACTGAAGCAATGGCCACAACTGGCGCTTGATGCTATCAGCCAGATAACCTTCCAGATGGATAACAAACATAGCAGCTATCCTGTCTGTATCGGATTTGTAAAACCAGACGTTGACCATCTTCATCAAGGTTAAAGGAACAAAGAGCTCTTTAAAGTAACTCTTTGTTCCATTACGATAGTTTAAATATGATGTTCTGAATGGGCCTTCACTACATGAACAGGAAAGGCTCGGGATAACCACTTCTCAGACATTAAAAGCAAATGAGAAAACCAAGGGGGCCTAAACCTGCCGCCAGGGAACAAACCTCTGCACATTCTTTAGTGCTACCACCGTCCCCTAAGCACCCAGAGCGAACGCTGGCTGGGCAGCAGACGACAACAGCAGAAGAGTTGTTATGAATAAAACTTTACGTGATTTAATAAGAGAAAACATATTATTACCCTCATAGTAAGCAGTATTAAATAAGCCGGGATATATCTGATGTTCAATCAGTCCCTCATATAGGGTTAGCACCATAGCGAGTCGTTTTCACAAAAAACACAGACTGTTGAAACTTTATTTATCACTTTGACATTTGCAATACATGACACATGATTAGCTTCAGCCGCCATTATAGGGAAAGCTCCATTTCCATACTCATTTACTCACTTCTCCCTGCGGAAAAAGAAATGCAGTATAGCCAGCGTGGTGCTTTTGCTGAAACCAGGCGCGAGCAACACGGCAATGATGATCGGCGTCAGAATGAGTTCGGAATCGGCATTGGCAAACAAGGCGCACAGTCGTTAATACCCACCAGCAGTTCCGGCAGGACTGCGACAATGTCGTAAGAGAGGCCTTCAGCCAGGCAAAACAGCTCTACGGTGCGCCCCGGCTTGCTGAGGAAGTGAACCTGGGGCCTGAGGTACAATGTAAAAACGATAGCGTCCAGCCTGCGCCGTCAGGGGCTGCGGCGATCTCAGTCCGGAACAATTTGAAAACCAGAACCTCGCTTAAGGCTGTGTCCACAATACGCGGACAGGATCAAAACTGTTAGTGTGGCAGGCTTACAAGAATGAAGTGAAGTTGATTGATATAACAAACACTCCTGATAATGTTAACTGGCCTGTTCCTCCGGGGGGGCGAGCCAGCCATGATTTGAAAAGCACATGAAATCACTTTCACATGAATTAATTTACATTGGAAATAAAATATAATAGTGCTTATCATTTTTATTTAAGTTAAATATTTTATAAATGGTTTTTATTTACTCACCTGATGGTAATGAATAACGTTTAATATCTATAGTAAAGGATGCTGTAACCGTAAGGATAGTGTGCCACAATTTAACAGGTAACATATTATGAAACACGTTAAGAGCGTATTTTTAGCAATGGAATATTACCATCTTCACTATATTCTGCTCTTACAATAGCGGCAGACTCTCAAGATCATAAAAAAGAAGAAACAATTAAGCCAATGCCTCAAAAGTGGTGTAATCTTTGGCCTGCTGACATACCCTTCCCTGAAGATTGGTTTAAAATGTGTAGAGGTTATTGAGTATAAATTTAATATACTAACCAGTAACCATATCAGTTATGACAGACAGGCCTTCTTCATATTTGCTATAAATAAGGCCTGAGCTTTCCTGACAAATTATAAACTACTGGCTGGTTTCTCCGGCCAGACAGGCTTTAAAGTATCAACACGGTTTACCTGTACCCGGTACTTTCTCCATGCCAGAAGAGAAGCTTTTTCTTTATTGGTTGCTTCGTCCAGATCCACTGCATCCTGTAACGGCGCGATTTTTTCAGACGTTATTTGCAGGAGTCTGTTTTTCGTTCCTTCAGCTTCACGAAGTCTGGCTGCGGCCTCCGCAGCTTCATCATTCATCCAGACCTGAGCCTTACTATCCCATTTTTTGTATCCACCACCTGGTGAAACTGATGTGACGTTTTCAGGTAGCGGACCAAGATCGGAGATATAAACCTGATTGCCGGTTGTTGTGTCGTAAACCGTCTCGCCGCGGTGATCCTCCTGCAGACTCCACGTTTGGGTTTCAGCGTCAAAAACAGCAATATGACTGGAGGGAATATCAGGAGGGGCTATATCAGTACAATTTGCCGGGCGACGCTGTCCGGGGGGACCTAACCACATCCGGCCCCCATTGCAGGGAATACCACTGATTTAATTTTCCGGTCTTCTCCGGCGCTTTTATTGTGCTGAAAAATTGCCAGTAACGCAGCCCGTGTTGCATTATAAACCGCGTCGGTGCCGTCAATAATCAGCGGAACGCGCATCATCGGGGCGTGAACCAGCCACGGATGTTTACTGTTACCCGTTTCAATAACAAAGGCGGTGCCGACGGGCTGTTCCCCCAGGTATTCACGGATGATATTTTGCTGTACCCGTTCCTGTAATTGCGACCCGAAATATGCCGTAATAGCAGCATCCACACCGCCGTCCATAAGACCAAAGGTTTCCGCATTACCGTCTGCGTCCACAATAACGACGTGTCCGTGTGGACCGATATACATGGTGTGCTCGTGTCCTCCGATATAAACTGTATGCGCATGGTCGCCAGCGGCCTGTGTCCACGCACCACCTCCTAGCTGAAATGAAGTGTGATTGGAATCTCCCCAGTATGAGTTGATATAACCGCCGAACTGGTTAGTATGATTGCCCGTGGTATTGGTCGATTTCGTGCCGTAATCAAAGGATGAGGTAGTTTTTGTCCCTAAGTCGATATCCTGCGCCCGCGCGGTGTACGAGTGCGATTTGTTGCCGTCCATCTCCTGAGAAAGTACAGCTCGCCCACTGGCGGGTTTACCTTTGATTGTCCAGCCTCACATGTCAGGGAGAATGCCGGACGGATACGCTATAGCCAGTAACGGGTAAGCAGATTTATCAAACGATTGCCCCTGCATCAGGGCGTAACCTGCCGGAGTAGCATCAGACGGCCATGCTATCGCCGCCCCTACTGGATACGAATCCGGTGGCGGATTTAGTGAGGTGTAGAACATCGCCCATTCTGACCACTCAGCGTCGGCGGTATCTCGATGGCTGCGAATATATGCAGGTGCAGGAGCACCATTAACCCCACTCCATCCGATTAATACTCTCCATCACCGGTTCCGGTCAGACGCAAAATATTCCCGTATTGCGTTGGGTAACCGTTATTGTAAACCTCGCCCATTATCAGGCCGCTATCACTGCCTCTTGTCGTACCAGTCAGTGCCGGAAGCCCGCCGCGTGATGCCAGTCTGTTCGCTGCAACAGCCGTACCTGATGCAGGGAGCGCTCCGATATTTTGTACAAACAGCGGCTTTTCCGGAATATCGCCACCGTTCTGTGATTTTTGTAACGCATCGGCGGCATGATTTATCGTTTCCCGTAAACCAACGTATTCGATAAAACCATCAGCGCTTTTTCCTGACAGCGCCGTCAGGGTTTCGTCCAGCGGCTGCTTGCCCGCCAGTTTATTCAGTACCGTGATGGCAAAGTTCGGATCGTTTCCCAACGCGTCAGCCAGTTCCTGCAGGGTGTCCAGCGCTTCCGGCGCAGAACCAACCAACTGCGCCACTTTCGCAACCACAAACGCTGCCGTGGCAATTTCAATACCTGCAGCTGTGGTTTCCGGCATTGGTGCCGTTGGCGTACCGGTCAGTGCCGGACTGTCCAGCGGGGCTTTGGTCTGTACCTCCCCCATACACCACCATGTTTTCCATCGCTGGCTGGAACCAGTCGCCGCAGTGTGGACAGGGCCAGTACCACCGACGGCGATCGCCCCGGTTATAAAGAGAAAGAATGCCTGTCGTGGGTGGGGCCTCGTGCGGCGAAGAACGCCGCCATTTCACATCGGTGATTTCCCGACCAGGCGAACTCTCTGCCAGTGTCATCCCCGCAGACATAAAGGTGGTGGTACGTTTGGATGCCAGGGAAAAACCATCTCCCTCGCCATCGATATCTTCAGGGAAACGGTCATAGTCGGTCAGCGCCACCCGCTTGTAATCCGACGAAGAAAAAACGGTTATGGACGGCCAGCCAATTTGCAGGAATGAACCATCACGAAACATTTTATCGTGAACGTTGTTGTCATTTCGGGAAGGACTGAGACGCTAACGTGTCATCCCAAGGAACCGCCGTATTGGCACCGCGGGGAACAAACATAAATTGTTTTATTCCTTCCGCTACCGGCATTCTGCGTGGAGGCCTGAGATATTCAGCAACCTCCCGGCGTACTGCCGCTGCGGAGCCATATTTATTCCCCGTCATCGTCTGCGGTCTCCTGTATTGCCTTAACTAACAGTATTCTGGCCTCATCCACCACATCCTGGGCCTCGTTTAGCTGATCCGCAGACCATCCCTTATCCCTTTCCAGTTTCTCCGACCAGACTTCAAGTACCTGCGTAATGGCCTTGACTATCGCCGCCATTTGTTGACGGACTTCCGGCAACGGGACGACCTGCTTCATCTCTTTTTCCAGCCAGAAACGCCCCTTTTCGGAGTCAAACCAGTTCTTACGCTCTTTTGGAGTCATTTTATTCGGGTCCTGATGTTCAGCAGCCTGGGAAACGGGCGTTTCCATCAGTACGCGGATCACATCCGTCAGGAGATACAGCTTGTTTTTTTCATTGCTTCCCGGTGCCAGGGGAACGCCCGAGAGGCGACTGACAACCGTCTGTCGATGTAACCCTGTAATAGCGGCAAGCTGACAGATATTGCATTTGAGGTTCTTCAGTTCGCCGTCCATTTTTACCTCTGGGGCTGTTTCTTAGCGCGCCTTCCCCCGGAAAAACAAAACATAATGAACAAAAAACATACAAACCATCATCTTTTAAAAATAAATGACATTAAAACAGAGAGTTACAACATGATGATGATGCATGAAAAATCAAAAATGCGCCAAATCCCGCGCCGCTGCCGCCCCGTGGCAGGCCGCCCCGCCGGGAGTACCTTTTTAAAATGCGAACAATTATCAACAACTACCACTTAATGATTATTTATTTCATTTTTCGATATTGATTATCATTTTCAATAACAACACACAGAGAACATAAATGAAAAATATCATCACTATTATCGTAGCCATTATTATCGTTTTTTATGCAGGTATGTGGTCGCAGAAATTCCTGATGGAAGATGAGTGCCTTGATTCAGGTGGTTCATACAATGCAAATGGAATTTGCAATATTGCAGGCAGTCATCAGGATGTTCCCCCGAAGTAAGCAGAATGCTTTTTAAATTCGTTACCCACCTCTACAAATAAGGAGGCGAATGGTCACTAAAATTAAAATCCATTGCAGAAGAATTTCCGGAAAGTTGTTATTCCAGCACCCCGACAGGTTATTCAGACAGATTTCAGCTATATCAAAACTGAGTGAGTACTTATCAGTTTCATCTGGTGAAAAACCTGTTCTTATTCATCTGGTTCCATCTGATGATATGTAGTCACTTTTTTACAGCAATATTACAGAGGGAGTTTCAATGCCTCCTGTAATTATTTGACTCTCTCACCGAATCATATACTCGTTCACACGTCATTCCTGCCCGGTAGCGCTCGTCAGCGATTCCAGCATAATGTTTAGCTTCTTCTGCAATATCTCCGAGCATGTTGGCAAGCATTCTGGCGTCGGCGTTGGTTGTTTTGCTTCTGACGGCAGCAGCAAGATTTGCGGTGTGCTTTGCGGCGTCCAGGCGGGTGGCAAGTTTTTTTTGCTTCGGTACGCAGCTGGCTAACAGTGGCAGACAGGCCAGCAGCAGTGGCAGCAGATTTAGCGGCTTGCGCTTGTGCATCTTTCACAGCCTCATCACGGGCAATAACGCGGCCCTGTTCAATAATACGGGCGGCGATCTGGGCGTTGACTTCCTGAGAGGATTCAGTGCTGTCGCGATCTGCCCATTTTTTTTGCCAGCCCCTGTCACTCCAGACATTACCGGCGATAAACGCACCAGCCATCAGCAAAATAAACACCAGCTGCAACCAGTATCTTTTCAGAAGAGCAGATAACAGACTCATACCAGCACCGATTTTGCTTTCTCAAAGCGCTCCCGCCGATCACCGATGCCGTTCCGCCCTCCGTTGATGATCTGCGTAACTCGTACCAAGTCGCCGGAATATTTCAGACACCCTTTAGTCACAAAAAGCCACGCTGCGGATCGGGCGGCATGACGTTCTAGCTCAAGCTGTCCTGGATTCGCCACTAGATCCAGTTTCAGTGCAACGCCACATCTGGTGTAATTCTCCAGCCCGGTAATCCTGATCTTCGCCGAACGTGGTGCGAAAGCTTTCTTGCCGTTCATGGCGTTCGCGATCCGGACTGGTACGAATATGTGCCTGATAACACCCCAACAACCCATTAAGAAAATGCAGCAAGGCTTAGTCAGGCGGGCAAATGTCTGCGGGATATTGAGGCAGGGAGATTTCAGTGTGATGAAGAAAAACAGCAACCGACAGGCGAACTGGCAGATGAACCAGCAACGCCTGAAGCAGTGGAACAGGACACAACTGAACATCATCCGGACCCACAGCCGCTGGAGAATGAACCACCTGTAAGCCAGACAGAAGCAGGCTACCAGAAAATACGGGCAGAACTGCACGAAGCACGTAAAAACATTCCACCCAAAAACCCGGTTGATGTTGGTAAACAACTGGCAGCCGCGCGCGGTGAATATGTCGAAGACATCAGCGACCCGAACGATCCGAAGTGGGTTCATAACAATTACAGCGCCTCAAATCAGGGTGAAAAAGAAGAAGTGGTGCCGGAGGAAAAACAACCAGCAGCAGAGCCGGAGGCTGTCACCAGAAACGCGGACGGGACTTTCGATGTATCAGCGCTATTCCCGCCCCCCTCAAACCAGACCGAAAAAACGGAAGCCAGAACAGAAAGAGATGGAGAAACGCCGAAAGAGAGCAACCAGCAGGAAACGGCTGGCGATACAGGACAGGAAATTACAACGGACGGTGGATCAGGTACTGGCGGTGATGAAGCTGGCGAAGCGGCAGATCCCGTAGAAAACGGAAATTTCACTGTCCCTGATAATATACAGCCAGGTATTTACTATGACATCCCTAACGAGGCGTATCACGCTGGCCCCGGCGTCAGTAAATCACAGCTTGACGATATCGCAGACACACCAGCAATTTATCTGTGGCGTAAAAATGCCCCCGTGGACACGGAGAAAACAAAGACTCTCGATACAGGAACGGCTTTTCACTGCCGGATACTGGAACCAGAGGAGTTCAGTAAACGCTTCATCATCGCTCCGGAATTTAACCGCCGTACCAGCGCAGGAAAAGAAGAAGAGAAAACCTTTCTGGAAGAGTGCGCCCGGACAGGAAGAACCGTGCTTACGGCAGAAGAAGGCCGGAAAATCGAACTTATGTACCAGAGTGTGATGGCGTTAACCAAGTGCATTGCTGGAGAAGTTGATTAGTGAGTCGAAAAAAGTACGATGCTAACCTTCCGAGGTACCTCACCTACCGTAAGGCCAGTAAATCTTTTTTCTGGCGTAACCCGGTAACTGACAAGGAATTTCCGCTCGGTCAGATCGCCCGCAGGGACGCTATCACACAGGCCATAGAGGCAAACAACTTCATAGCGCAAAACCACACGCCAGTGGCGCTTATTGAAAAACTAAAAGGAACGGACTCATTCACTGTGTCCGCATGGATTGATCGCTATGAGGTTTTATTACAGCGCCGGAGTCTGTCGGTTAATACCTACAAGATTCGCAGTAATCAATTAGCGACCGTACGCGAAAAAATGGGAGAAATAATACTGGCAGAAGTAACAACCCGGCACATTGCCAAGTTTCTTGAGTCGTGGATAACCGAGGGAAAAAAGACTATGGCGGGAGCAATGAGATCAGTTCTATCTGACATGTTCAGAGAGGCTATTGTCGAAGGGCATATTGTGAAAAACCCGGTGGAAGCAACCCGGATACCAGAGATTAAGGTTGCCAGGGAACGCCTGCAACTGGAAACATATAACGCCACGCGGACGGCGGCAGAACATCTGCCTGTGTGGTTTCCTCTTGCGATGGATCTCGCGCTGGTTACTGGTCAACGTAGGGAGGATATCGTAAATATGAAATTTAGTGATGTTGTTGACAACCGCTTATACGTAACTCAGATTAAAACCGGAATGAAAATAGCCATTCCCCTCTCCCTGACACTTCGGGCGACGGGGTTACGTCTGGGAACGGTAATCGATCGCTGCCGACTGGTAAGCCGCACTGATTTCATGATCAGTGCCGGAATCAGGAAAAATAGCCCAACCGGGAATATTCATCCGGATGGATTGACAAAGACATTTGTAAAAGCAAGAAAAGCCTCCGGTGTTAACTTCAGCAATAATCCACCGACATTTCACGAGATCCGAAGTCTGGCCGGACGGCTGTACAAAAACGAGCACGGCGAGGTGTTCGCCCAAAAACTCCTGGGCCACACATCAGCGAACACCACGAAACTCTATCTCGATGAGCGTGATGATAAAGCTTATATGATGCTCTAATACTCCAATTTTCGTTGTGAAATAAATGTTAAATTTAATTTGATTGTGATATAACCAAAAAGACCGGAATACAGAAATTCGGAAAAATTTCGGAAAATTTCGGAAAACGGATCGTAAGCGATTGTTTTATAAGAAAAATAAAAAGAGACCGAATACGATTCCTGTATTCGGTCCAGGGAAATGGCTCTTGGGAGAGAGCCGTGCGCTAAAAGTTGGCATTAATGCAGGCTAAATCGCCTTGCCCTTTAAGAATAGATGACGACGCCAGGTTTTCCAGTTTGCGACGAAGGTGATTGAAAAAACCTGGCGTTTTGTCTGTCATCAGAGATAAAAAAACCGTAAGCCTTTTCGTGAAGGTTTACGGTTTTTTATTAAAAATCAGTCAGCTATTGGATGGATCACAAAGCTTTTGCGCACGTTCGATAAACGGCGCCAGACTCATTTTCTCACCGGGCTTCGCCGGGTTATCGATTTGAATGACGGCAATAGGCTGAGCGCGCGTTTTACCCTCCGCTACTTGCTGTTCGGCAATGGCATTCAAGGGATACTGCACCAGCGTACTGGGGTTGATCACATAGAGCGCCTGGCCAGGCCGACAGGTCAACATGACCTCTTCCCGATTAAACGCCCACTTGTCTTTTCCTACTTCAAAACGACTTACGGTAATCACCTGCGGCGCCGCCAACGCTACGCCCGAAGTGGCCAGCAGAAGCGCCGGAAGGAGTATTTTTTTCATTCGTTATGCCAGTCCATCAAAAAGGTTCGAGGGTTGCAAACAGGCTGACGATCGCCAGAACTATGCCTCCAACTCCCCATTCAATTTGCGCCATCCTGACAAACCATAGGTCAGTCCGGGGATTTTCCAGTCGCATACGTGGTACGAGAACATACCGATTCGTCAACGCAATTGCTACCATAAGCACGACCAGCGCACATTTTAACAAAAGCAACTGTCCATAGGTGGTCTGCCAGATAGCGGTAAATCCCGTGATAAATAGCGTGTTGCCAATGCCTGTGAGCAATACGCCCGCCACAAAAAAGTGACCATAACGAGAAAAACGCATCATGGCGCTAATAGCATGTTGACGCCAGCGTCCCTGAGCCATGCGCATACAATAAACCACTGGCAACAGCCCACCAAACCAGGCAGCGGCACAGAGTAAATGCAGAGCATGGTTAATCTGCTGTAATGTTCCCGCTACACCGTCGCGCATCGTCGCATGTCCAACGCCTGCCAGCAGGATAAACTGAGCAACGGTTAGAATAAGAAGCCGTCGTTGCATTTTTACCGGCGCAATGACTACCACCGCCAGCGTGACCAGCGCGAGGATAATTTGCCATATCCAGACCGCGCCAAAGCGGGTTTGCAGTACCGCGCCCCACACCGAGACGGAAAAAACATCGGGCCAGCCGCCGCCCATCAGCCCGCCCTGAATCGCCAGCATAAAAGCCGCGCTGATAACGCTCCAGGCGGCGGCATGTCGTTGCAGATGTAAAAATCGATGCGTCATTAAACGACGAATTGGTGCGGGTGCCAGCCAGGCGCCGTAAAGCGCGCAGCCGTAGACCAGCATCACACTAGCAAAATGAATAAATCGGAGAGTTATCCAGACGAATGTCAGCATCATTTATTTCACGCTGAAGGTGTATTTCCCTTTTGTTTTATGTCCATCCACCGACACAACGTGCCAGTCTACCGTGTAAGCGCCAGATTTTAACGGCTGCTCAAGCGGGATAATCAACTGCGTTTTATCCTGTTCATTTCGCTTTGCCGGGCGCGTTTTGATGAGCTCTTGCTGAGGGCCAGTAATGGTTGCGCCGCTGAACCCTGGCTCAATCCCTTCAGAAAAGTTCAGGGTCAGCGCCTGTGGCGAGGCCGTAACGGCAGCATTCGCCGCTGGATACTGATGCGTCAGGTGCGCATGTGCCCAGGCCGCTGGCGTCGCAAATGTCGATGTCAGCAGCAGTAAAGCTAAACGTCGCAATCGTGCAGAAGAAGCCATATTCACTATTCCTTTTTGTTATACCTACGTTACAAAGAATAACCTTCAACAATCAATGAGTCGAGGATCATCATTTCCATCTTGCCATTACCGCGGACTCTTAGTACCTTCTGGCGGCAACAAAAAAGGAGACACGTATGAAAACAAATCTGGCTCAGCTTGAACAAGCGGAAATGGATAAAGTCAATGTGGACCTGGCGGCAGCCGGGGTGGCATTTAAAGAGCGCTACAATATGCCAGTTGTCGCGGAGGCGGTCGAACGTGAGCAGCCAGAGCATCTACGCGCCTGGTTTCGTGAGCGGCTGATTGCCCATCGTCTGGCTTCCGTATCACTATCCCGACTCCCTTACGAACCCAAAGTTAAATAAAAATTATATAACGTTACACTTCCTTACATGCAGACGACTACATTATAAGGCGATTCTTAACCTATGCTTTTTAGAATGGCTGTAGAGACTATGAAAAGGAAGTCATTATGTCCTCCTGGAAAATTGCTGCTGCGCAGTATGCGCCCCTGAACGCCTCGCCGGCGGAGCATGTCGCCCATCATCTGGAATATATTGAGCTTGCGGCTCGTCAACAGTGCGAACTGCTGGTCTTTCCGTCGCTGTCGCTATTAGGCTGCGACGAAAGAAATAAACCGTTGCCCGCCCCGCCTGACGAGGCGCTTTTACAGCCGCTCACTCATGCGGCCGATACCCACCATATGACTATCATTGTGGGTATGCCTGTTGAGCATAACTGCCGCTTCGTAAAAGGCATCGCTATTTTTGCCCCATGGCTAACGTCGCCGCTCATGTTTCACAAAAGTCATGGCGCCTGTATTGCCAGGCAGCGAAGCGCTATCAACGTGGTGGATGAGCAGCCAGAAGGTGGTGATATAGATCCCTCATTTACGTTATTCACAACCAGTCAATGTCTTAACGAACCTGAACTCCATGCTTCTACCTCACGCTTACAACGTTTTTCGCATAAATATGCGCTGGCCGTACTGATGGCCAATGCCTGTGGCAGTAGCGCTCTGTGGGATGAAAGCGGGCAACTTATTGTTCGTGCCGATTGCGGTTCGCTATTACTGACGGGCCTGCGCACAACGGAGGGTTGGCAAGGCGATATCATTCCATTACGCTAAGGTCTTTCGGTGAGGAATGAATCATGTTGCGGATTATAGACACGGAAACCTGCGGGCTGCAGGGCGGGATCGTAGAGATAGCCTCTGTTGATGTCATTGATGGCAACATTGTCAATCCCATGAGTCACCTGATACGCCCCGATCGCCCTATTACGCCGCAGGCGATGGCGATACACCGTATTACCGAAGCCATGGTCGCCGATAAGCCGTGGCTTGAAGATGTCATACCGCTTTATTACGGTAGTGAGTGGTATGTCGCTCACAATGCCAGTTTCGACAGACGCGTATTACCTGAATTGCCGGGTGAGTGGATCTGTACCATGAAGTTGTCGCGACGCCTGTGGCCGGGAATAAAATACAGCAATATGGCGCTCTATAAATCGCGTAAACTAAGCGTACAAACGCCGCCGGGGCTGCATCATCACCGGGCGCTTTATGATTGCTATATCACCGCCGCCTTGCTGATTGATATTATGCGAACCACCGGCTGGACCGCGGAAGAGATGGTCAATATCACGGGCCGTCCTGCGCTGTTAACCACTTTCTCGTTCGGTAAATACCGCGGTAAGGCGGTATCTGAAGTCGCAAAACGCGATCCGGGCTATTTACGCTGGCTTTTTAATAACCTTGATAATATGAGCCCGGAACTTCGCCTGACGCTTAAACACTACCTGGAAGATGTTCAGGCTGGCGAGCAACGCAGCAATGGAACACCACAATAACCCGCGACGCTCACAAGCCGTTGCGGGCGCGCGTCTATGCGCTATGTAAGGTTCCCTGCGCCAGGCCGATTAAAAAGGCGAACTCCAGCGCGACGCCTTCGTAGGATTTAAACCGCCCCGACTTACCACCGTGCCCGGAGTCCATATCCGTACATAGCAGCAGCAGACGTTGGTCCGTTTTTAGCTCGCGTAATTTTGCCACCCACTTCGCCGGTTCCCAGTATTGCACCTGGGAATCGTGCAATCCTGTCGTCACCAGCAGGTGCGGATAGTCCTGCGCTTTGACATTGTCATAAGGACTATAGCTTTTCATATAGTCATAATACTCAATATCCTGCGGGTTCCCCCACTCTTCAAACTCTCCTGTCGTTAGTGGGATCGACTCATCCAGCATCGTGGTTAATACATCAACAAAGGGTACCTGGGCAATAACGCCGTGGAAAAGCTCGGGGCGTTCGTTGATAGCGACGCCCATTAGCATTCCGCCCGCGCTCCCGCCCATCCCATAACACAGCGACGGTGAACCGTAACCCAGTTTTAATAAGGCATCGCAGGCATCAAGATAGTCATTAAAAGTATTCCGCTTTTTGAGGAATTTGCCATCTTCATACCACTGCTGCCCCAGCTCACCGCCGCCGCGAACGTGTACGATTGCGTAAACAAAGCCACGATCCAGCAAGCTCAGTCGGCTGCTGCTGAAGTCGGCGTCAATACTGGAACCGTAAGATCCGTAGCCGTAAACCAGAAGCGGATTTTGCCCTTTACGAAAATACTTCTGATGATAAACCAGCGATACTGGCACTTCGACGCCGTCGCGTGCGGTGATCCACAGGTGTTCGCTCTGATAACAGCCAGAATCAAACCCAGGCACTTCCGTCTGTTTAAGTACCCGTCGTTCTCCGGTATCCATATCCAGTTCAAACAAGGTATCTGGCGTCGTCATTGAAGAATAGCCGTAACGCAGCCGGGAGGTCTCAGGTTCGGGATTATAGGCAAGCCACGTCACGTAAGCCGGATCGTCAAAGGCAATGCCTATCACTTCACGGGTTTTACGGTTAATTTGCCGCAGGCTGGTAAGCCCCCGTTGACGCTCTTCGACCACTAACCAGTCGGTAAACAGGGTAAACCCTTCCAGCATAATATGCTCGCGCGGAGGGATCAGCTCTTCCCAGGCGTTTTCATTGCGCACGCGGGTACGGTACAACCCAAAGTTTTTACCGTTCCGGTTAGAGCGCAGGTAAAACTTATGTTGATAGTGATCGAGACTATATTCGTGGTCTTTGCGGCGCGGTAAGAATGAAAACGGCTCGGCATCGGCCAGTTCCGCGTCAAGTAATAGCACTTCGCTAGTGGTGGCGCTGGCAAGATGAATTACCACATAATGCTGCGAAGTGGTTTTATGCAGGCTGACATAAAAGGTATCGTCTTTCTCCTCATATACCAGTTCATCTTGCGATGACGGAGTGCCAATCGTGTGCCGCCAAACCTGATAGGGCAGCAGCGTCTTCTTATGCTTACGCACATAGTAAAGGGTCAGGGAATCATTGGCCCAGACAAATTCAGGCGCAACGTTATCCAGCAGTTCCGGATACCAGTTACCGCTTTCGAGGTTACGAAAACGCAACCCATACTGACGACGGGATAAATAATCTTCTGCCAGCGCCATGATGGTATTATCCGGCGTAATGGCAAGCCCGCCGAGCGTATAAAATTCGCTGTGCGCGGCCCGCTGGTTCGCATCGAGCAAGGTTTCCCACACATTCCACTCTTCGCTTAACGCCGATTGTCGTTGATAGATGGCATATTCGCAGCCGGGTTCATAGATATAACGGTAGCGATAGCCGTTTTTCACATACGGAGCGGAAACTTCTCTGGGCGGGATACGATCGATAATTTCTTTTAGAATGCGGTCCTGTAACGCCTGCTGAGAGGACATGACCTTCCGGCCATACTCATTTTCCTGATGCAGGTAATCAAGGACTTCCGGCTGCGAGCGAGTGTCATCTCGCAGCCAGTAATAATTATCAATGCGCGTATCGCCATGTACGGTCATGGCATAGGGAATTCGATTGGCTTTTGGCAACATGTCGTTTTTTCTTTTGCGTTAATATTTGTTATATATCACGCGGCAAACATAGCGGCGTAGCATGGTAGTCCCGGTCGCTCACCTCGGTAAGCGCCTGAGATGTCACTGCTTCGCCGCTATCCTGCAACATGAATGACGTAAACTATCCATCCTATAAGGGTGGCAAAAGACACGCATGATGCAAGCGAAACATGTTACTTAATGGCAGGTTATCAGCCTGGTAGCGCCTGTTTTTGCTGCTGCAAGTCCTGCTCGATACCGTCCCGAACCTCCTGAGGAATTTTTAGTGCGTCTCCTAACGCATTCAGATAGCTACGTTCCATAAAGTGGTCAATATCAATGGCGGCGCAGCTCAGGAAGTAGATTTCCAGAGCTTCTTCTTCATTGCGAACGCCCTGTGCCAGACGTTGTGGATCAAGCGGCTGCTCAATAGCTTTCTCGATAAACACACGCCCTTGCTCTTCCACACCTGATTCTCGCAGTTGGTGCTCAATCGCCGCGCGTTCTTTGGCATCAATATGCCCATCGCTTTTTGCAGCAAAAACCAGCGCCAGGATCAGTCGCTCAGTGCGAACATCCAGCGGCGTACTTTGGCTGCCGAATTGCGGCTCCCCCTGATGCGCAGCGCGTACTTTATCTTTGTACTTATTCCACAATACGGAACCCGCCACCGCGCCGCCGCCCACCAGCAAAGCGCCAGTACCGTATTTGGTTAATAATTTGCGCGAAGACTTATTGGCGACCAACAGTCCAGCCAGACCGCCCAGCGCGCCGGGAACCAGCAGTTTATTTAACCCCTGTTCACCGGAAGGCGATGCAGAAGCGCCTTTTTGCCCAAGAAGTGATTGTAATTGGTTCAACCAGTTAGCCATAGTACCCCTCAAATACAGACCAATAATGGTCAAGCGTACCTGAGGGGATGTCAGGAATTGTCTGTTCCGGCAAAAGAAGCGCAAATTACGCTGCTAGCGGGGCTTATATTCCGCCTTGCCGGCTTTGCAATCAACGATGACCTGATAATGAATATCGGCGCTTTTACCGCGAACAGTTAGCGGAACTGTCCATTTATCATTTTGACCTACAACGTCCTGCACATTAACCCACGCGACCGGGTCAGCCTGCCCGACCTTTTTTTGGTCGTCGGCCCACCGCACGATACGATTTTGCTGGTAGTCGCGCTTCACGCTTGCCGCAATCCCGGCGGCATCCAGCCCTTCACACTGCGGAAACTTAACCGATTTACTCTCGGTGGATGCCGCAAATGCCGATACGCTGGCGGATAACAGTAGCAGGCTCAACAACGCTCCTCTTTTATTCATACTTTTCTCCTTAGCACAATGATTCAGGAAAAGCATGGTACAAAACGCCGGGAGCGCAAGTACGGGTTCAGGCGGCTTGCTTTTTCGTTTTACTCGCGGCGTCCTTTTCAACCGCCTGCGGAGAAGGCAACTTACCGGTTTTGAGGATAGTACTTAACACCTCTTTATGTTCCGCCAGCCACAGCGACAACGCCTCGCGCTGCCCATCTTCCAGCACGACTGGCGACTGCTCAAGCCAGGTATCAAGAAGATCGGCAGTATCGAGCATTTTGTCCCAGGCGTCTGCTTCCTTTTTACTGGTAAATGACATCTTCTCCTCACCCTCGCGAATGACTACGTATTTAACTTCAACCGCCATTTTGCAGCCCCTTATTTACCTGTGTTTATATACAGTATATTGCAAGACAGCAAGAAAAGCAATCTATTCGAAAAGACATACGCAAACGTTTTCGTATATACTGCGCGCAGGTAAATAAGGGGACAGAAATATGACGCTATTAGGCACTGCGCTGCGTCCGGCAGCAACGCGGGTGATGTTATTAGGGGCAGGTGAATTGGGAAAAGAGGTGGCGATTGAATGCCAACGCCTGGGGATCGAGGTTATCGCCGTCGATCGCTATCCTGATGCTCCCGCCATGCATGTGGCTCACCGTTCACACGTCATTAATATGCTGGACGGCGAGGCGCTACGTCATGTGATTACAGAGGAAAAACCGCATTATATCGTGCCGGAAATAGAAGCGATCGCCACCGATACGCTGCGTGAGCTGGAGGACGAAGGGCTGAATGTCGTGCCTTGCGCCCGTGCAACGCAGCTCACGATGAACCGCGAAGGGATCCGTCGCCTCGCCGCAGAAGAATTAGGTCTGCCGACATCGACGTATCGCTTTGCCGACAGTGAGGCCAGTTTTCATGACGCGGTAGCCGCAGTGGGTTTTCCTTGCATCGTCAAACCGGTCATGAGCTCTTCCGGCAAAGGCCAGAGCTTTATCCGCTCGGCCGAACAGCTCGCGCAGGCATGGGAATATGCTCAACAGGGCGGACGCGCTGGCGCGGGTCGCGTGATTGTGGAAGGCGTGGTTAAATTTGATTTTGAAATTACGCTGCTCACCGTTAGCGCCGTCGATGGCGTGCATTTCTGCGCGCCGGTCGGTCATCGTCAGCAAGATGGCGACTATCGCGAATCCTGGCAGCCACAGCAGATGAGCGAACTGGCGCTGAAGCGGGCGCAAGAGATTGCGCGTCATGTGGTACTGGCGTTAGGCGGTCATGGTCTGTTCGGCGTTGAACTCTTCGTCTGTGGCGATGAAGTCATTTTCAGCGAAGTCTCCCCTCGCCCGCACGATACCGGAATGGTGACGTTGATTTCTCAGGATCTTTCTGAGTTTGCGCTGCATGTGCGCGCCTTTCTGGGAATGCCCATAGGCGCTATTCGCCAGTATGGTCCCGCTGCCTCGGCCGTGATTCTGCCGCAGCTTACCAGTCAAAATGTGACGTTTGATGATGTACACGCGGCGGTAGGGGCCGGAGTGCAGGTACGGCTGTTTGGTAAGCCTGAGATCGACGGCACCCGTCGTCTTGGTGTAGCGTTAGCGACAGGTGAAAACGTTGAAGAAGCGGTGATAAGAGCGAAAAAGGCCGCCAGCCGCGTGACGGTAAAAGGCTAATGCGCCATCGCCTGATGGCGACGTTAGCGCATTTTTATCAGACCTGACTGATCGCCACTCGTAAGCCCGATAAGCAAGCGCCATCGGGCATTTAACGGCTTACTGCTTCGCGCCTTCTACCGCTTCGCGCGCCAGTTTGGTGATGCGATCGTAATCACCCGCTTCCAGCGCGTCGGCCGGCACCAGCCAGGAACCGCCGATGCACAACACGCTTTTCAGCGCCAGATAGTTACGATAGTTTGCCGGAGAGATGCCGCCGGTTGGGCAGAAACGTACCTGAGAGAACGGACCGGCAATCGCCTGCAACGCTTTAGTGCCGCCATTCGCTTCCGCCGGGAAGAATTTGAACTCTTTCAGACCATAGTCCATGCCCAACATCAGTTCAGAAACGGTGCTAATACCGGGAATCAATGGGATAGTGCCTGCCGTCGCGGCTTTCAGCAGTGGCTCAGTCAGTCCCGGGCTAATCGCAAACTGCGCGCCCGCTTCCGTCACCGCCGCCAACTGCTGCGGATTGAGAACGGTTCCGGCGCCGACAATCGCTTCCGGCACGTCTTTAGCGATAGCGCGAATAGCATCCATCGCGCAGGCCGTACGTAAAGTCACTTCCAGAACGCGAACGCCCCCGGCCACCAGCGCTTTAGCCATCGGCACCGCGTGCTCCAGTTTATTGACTACAATGACCGGGACAACCGGGCCGGTGGTCAGGATTGCTTCTGCACTTGTTTTCCAGTTTTTCATCGGAATTCTTCTCTCGCCTGATTACTAGTGTGTCATCTTAAAAAGTGATACAGGTTGCGCCCTGCTCCGCACCCGACAGCTTTTCGCGCAGCGCGCCAAACAACTCACGCCCCGTTCCGACGCGCGACGCGCTCAGGTCCGGAATATGAGGCTGACGAGCGGCAAGTTCCGCCTCGTCGACCAGCAGAGTTAACTCACCTGTCTGCCCATTCACGCGAATGATGTCGCCATCGCGCACTTTTGCCAGTAAGCCGCCATCGTAGGCTTCCGGCGTTACGTGGATAGCTGAAGGCACTTTACCCGAAGCGCCTGAAAGTCGTCCATCAGTAACTAACGCGATTTTGAAACGGCGGTCCAATAATACACCAAGTGGCGGCATGAGTTTATGTAATTCTGGCATTCCATTCGCTTTTGGTCCCTGATGACGCACGACAACGACACAATCCCGGTCAAGCAGGCCCGCGTCAAACGCAGGCAGCACATCATGCTGACTTTCAAATACCATGGCAGGCGCTTCAATGATCTGGTTTTCAACCGGTACCGCAGACGTCTTCATTACTGCGCGCCCCAGATTACCGCTTAGCACCTTAGTACCGCCGTGAGGAGAGAACGGCTTATCAAAAGAGGCAATGACATCGTTATCCAGTGACCTTTCCGCGCCTTCACGCCAGTCCAGCTCGCCGTTGTTGAGCCAGGGCTCCAGCGTATAGCGTTTCAGGCCGAAGCCTGCGACAGTATTAACGTCTTCGTGCAGCAATCCGGCATTGAGCAGCTCACGCATCAATACCGGTACGCCGCCCGCCGCCTGGAAGTGGTTAATGTCCGCCGGACCGTTCGGATACAGACGCGCCATCAACGGAACCACTTCCGACAAATCCGAGAAGTCATCCCAGTTGATCAGAATGCCCGCCGCGCGCGCCATTGCAACCAGATGCATGGTGTGGTTGGTGGAGCCGCCGGTAGCCAGCAGCGCGACAATGCCGTTCACCACGACTTTTTCGTCGATCATTTTACCGAGCGGCATCCACGTATTGCCGTTGCCGGTAAGACGTGTTACCTGACGTGCGGCAGCGGCAGTCAATGCCTCGCGCAGCGGCGCATCCGGATGCACAAACGAAGAACCCGGCAACTGCATTCCCATAAACTCCACCACCATCTGGTTGGTGTTGGCGGTGCCGTAAAATGTACAGGTGCCCGGCGCATGGTAAGAGGCGGCTTCCGACTCCAGCAGCGCCATTCTGTCTACTTTTCCTTCCGCATATAGCTGACGAATACGGACTTTTTCTTTATTCGGCAGGCCGCTCGCCATCGGGCCTGACGGAACAAAAATCGCGGGTAAATGACCAAAAGAGAGCGCGGCCATCGCCAGCCCCGGAACGATTTTGTCGCATACGCCGAGGAATAACGCGCCGTCAAACATATTGTGAGAGAGGCCTACTGCTGCCGACATCGCTATCACTTCGCGGCTGAGTAATGACAACTCCATGCCATCCTGCCCTTGCGTAACGCCATCGCACATTGCCGGTACGCCGCCTGCGACCTGACCTACCGCATTCACGGAATGCAGGGCCTGACGAATAATCTGCGGATAATGTTCATACGGTTGATGCGCAGAGAGCATGTCATTGTAGGAGGTAATAATGGCGATATTATTGCGCAACATACTTTTCAGCGAGGCTTTGTCCTCTGGCTGACAGGCGGCGAAGCCATGCGCCAGGTTGCCGCAGGCCAGTTGAGATCGGTGGACCGTGGCGGTTTTCGCCTGCTCAATGCGGGCAAGATAGGCTTCTCGGGTCTGCTTCGAGCGTTCGACAATACGCTGTGTTACGCGTAACAAATTAGGATTCATAGAGGCTCCTGAAATTTATCTGTCCGGCTACCGGGTTTACCATGCGTTTCATCAATGTGGAAAGACAGTGAAATACATGATGTCCGGTGATAATGGAGCAAAATCGTTTCAGGCAGTGTAATAAAAAAAGCCTCGCAGGTGAATCCACACGAGGCTTAAAAGTGCAAAAATGATTCTACAATCTGTGTTAGATCATGTTACCGGTAAAATACCACCTAAGAGTGAGTGGCAAATTTACTCAAACTCATTCCACGAACGACCGTCACGGGTAATCATCGCCACGGACGCTACCGGTCCCCAGGTGCCCGCCTGATACGGCTTCGGCGCGTCGTTGTCCATCGCCCATGCTTCGGTAATGGAGTCCACCCACTTCCAGGCTTCTTCCACTTCGTCACGGCGGACAAACAGCGCCTGAATGCCACGCATCGTTTCCAGCAGCAGGCGCTCATATGCATCCGCCAGGTGCGTCTGATTAAAGGTCTCGGAGTAGCTCAGATCAAGCTTCGTGATCTGCAGATTATGCTTATGATCCAGCCCCGGTACTTTGTTAAGCACCTGAATATCTACGCCTTCATCCGGCTGCAGGCGAATCGTCAATTTGTTCTGCGGCAGGTCTTGCCAGGACTCTTTAAAGAGATTCAGTTCAGGCGTCTTGAAATAAACCACGACTTCAGAGCACTTGGTTGGCAGACGCTTGCCGGTACGCAGATAGAATGGCACGCCCGCCCAACGCCAGTTATCGATGTCGACGCGGATCGCGACGAACGTTTCGGTGTTGCTGCTTTTATTCGCGCCCTCTTCTTCCAGATAGCCCGGCACCTTTTGACCCTGCGCAAAGCCAGCGGTGTATTGACCACGAACCGTTTTTTCACGCACGTTGGAGCGATCAATACGGCGCAGCGATTTCAACACTTTGACTTTTTCATCGCGAATACTGTCGGCGCTCAGGTCAGACGGCGGTGACATGGCAATCATGCAGAGAATTTGCAGCAAGTGGTTCTGGATCATATCGCGCATCTGACCGGCCTGGTCAAAGTATCCCCAGCGCCCTTCAATCCCCACCTCTTCCGCTACGGTAATCTCAACGTGATCGATAGTGCGGTTATCCCAGTTATTAACGAATAACGAGTTGGCAAAACGCAGAGCCAGCAGGTTGAGAACCGTTTCTTTGCCCAGATAGTGGTCGATACGATATACTTGGCACTCTTCAAAGTATTCGCCGACCCGATCGTTAATCTCACGCGAGGTCGCCAGCGAAGTACCCAACGGTTTCTCCATCACGACACGCGCCGGTTTGGCGTTGAGTTTAGCCTCCCCTAACCCTTTGCAAATAGCGCCAAACGTGCTGGGCGGCATCGCAAAATAGTTAATGGTGGTACGGTTTTTTTGATCCAGCATATCGCCCAGGCGACTGAACGCAGGCGTATCGTTAACGTCAAGATTACAAAAATCCAGACGGCCGCTCAGCGTATCCCACAAGCCTTCATCAATTTTTTCCTTCATGAAGGTTTCCAGCGCCTCACGCACGACGTGGGTATAAGCTTCTTTATCCCAGTCCGCGCGCCCCACCCCAATGATCCGGGTATCCGGATGGATCTGGCCGGCTTTCTCAAGCTGATACAGGGAAGGCAGCAGTTTCCGGCGCGCCAGGTCGCCTTTCGCGCCGAAAATGACCAGGTCACATGCCTGGGCTGTTTGCGTTACCGCCATGTCATTCTCCTCAGTTAATCTCCTGGTACTTTAGCCAGGATATCGTTGTAATTTTATTACACAGCACTGTACTGCTTTTACGAGATTACGGAAACCGTAAACGCCTTTTCATAGGTGAACCGGCGTTTGATTGGCAATATAATCGGCAAAACGCCTAATAAAATTGTCGCTTTTCCACACAAGCTGGAACTTAAAATCCGACGTCGGTCATGTAATGAAAAAAAACGACACCTTTTTTAGCCATTTTGCCCCCTTTGACAGCCTCCAGGAGTAATATCTAACAAAACGCGCTCGGTTTCGCGCATCATTGAAATCGCTAATACCCATGAGCCTTGCTAATCATGAATATGCTGGAAAAAGTCCAGTCTCAACTGGAACATTTAAGCAAATCTGAACGAAAAGTCGCCGATGTTATTCTGGCCGCCCCAGGCAGATCGATTCACTTAAGCATTGCCATGCTGGCCCAGGAAGCTAACGTTAGCGAGCCAACGGTGAACCGTTTCTGTCGCAGCATGAATACCCGCGGCTTTCCTGATTTTAAACTGCATCTGGCGCAAAGTCTGGCAAATGGCACCCCCTATGTTAATCGCAATGTGGATGAAGATGACAGCGTTGAGGCCTATACAGGAAAAATCTTCGAGTCCGCCATGGCCAGTCTCGACCATGTTCGTCAGTCGCTGGATAAATCGGCCGTCAACCGCGCCGTCGATTTACTGACCCAGGCAAAAAAAATCGCCTTTTTTGGCCTTGGTTCCTCCGCCGCGGTCGCGCATGACGCCATGAATAAGTTTTTTCGCTTCAATGTGCCGGTGATTTACTCCGACGATATCGTGCTGCAACGGATGAGCTGTATGAATTGTAACGATGATGACGTCGTCGTGCTCATTTCGCATACTGGCAGAACCAAGAGCCTGGTGGAACTGGCGCAGTTGGCGCGGGAAAACGATGCGATGGTGATCGCCCTGACCTCCGCTGGAACGCCGCTGGCGCGCGAAGCCACGCTGGCCATTACCCTCGACGTACCGGAAGATACAGACATTTATATGCCCATGGTCTCTCGACTTGCTCAGCTGACCGTGATAGATGTGCTGGCAACGGGATTTACTTTGCGTCGCGGGGCGAAATTCAGAGATAACTTGAAGCGTGTCAAGGAAGCGCTCAAGGAATCGCGTTTTGATAAAGAATTACTCATCAGGAGTGATGACCGCTAAAAGCAATAACAATGTTCTACCCTTTTCGTCATCCGGGGACGTTCATTTTATACCGTTAAGGTTTCAGAACGACCGGATCAATGTTCACGCAACACCAAGTTGTTTTAGTCAACGGAGTATTACATGTCCAGAAGGCTTCGCAGAACCAAAATCGTTACCACGTTAGGCCCGGCAACTGACCGCGATAACAACCTTGAGAAGGTTATCGCCGCGGGCGCAAACGTAGTACGTATGAACTTCTCTCACGGCTCGCCGGAAGATCATAAAATGCGTGCTGATAAAGTCCGTGAGATTGCCGCCAAATTGGGGCGTCATGTGGCTATTTTAGGCGACCTGCAAGGGCCAAAAATTCGCGTTTCCACTTTTAAAGAAGGCAAAGTGTTCCTCAATATCGGGGATAAATTTCTGTTAGACGCTAACCTGGGTAAAGGCGAAGGCGATAAAGAAAAAGTCGGCATTGATTACAAAGGGTTGCCGGCAGACGTCGTTCCTGGCGATATCCTGCTGCTTGACGATGGTCGAGTGCAGTTGAAAGTGCTTGAAGTCCAGGGCATGAAAGTCTTTACCGAGGTCACCGTCGGCGGCCCGCTGTCTAACAATAAAGGCATTAACAAGCTCGGCGGCGGGCTTTCTGCTGAAGCGCTGACCGAAAAAGATAAAGCCGATATTCAAACCGCTGCGCTGATAGGCGTTGACTATCTGGCCGTATCCTTCCCGCGCTGCGGCGAAGATCTGAACTATGCACGCCGCCTGGCGCGCGACGCCGGCTGCGACGCGAAAATTGTGGCTAAGGTCGAACGCGCCGAAGCGGTATGCGATCAAAACGCCATGGACGATATCATTCTGGCCTCTGACGTTGTGATGGTCGCACGTGGCGACCTGGGCGTTGAAATCGGCGATCCGGAGCTGGTTGGTATCCAGAAGGCGCTGATTCGCCGTGCGCGTCAGCTAAACCGCGCAGTCATCACCGCAACGCAGATGATGGAGTCGATGATCACCAACCCGATGCCGACCCGTGCGGAAGTGATGGACGTGGCGAACGCCGTCCTAGATGGCACGGATGCGGTTATGCTGTCTGCCGAAACCGCAGCCGGTCAGTATCCTTCTGAAACCGTTGCCGCAATGGCGCGCGTCTGCCTGGGCGCAGAAAAAATCCCCAGCATCAATGTGTCTAAACACCGTCTCGACGTGCAGTTCGACAACGTTGAAGAAGCTATTGCCATGTCTGCGATGTATGCGGCAAACCATCTGAAAGGTGTTACCGCGATCATCACCATGACGGAATCCGGTCGTACCGCGCTAATGACTTCCCGTATCAGCTCCGGCCTGCCGATTTTCGCCATGTCGCGCCATGAACGCACGCTGAACCTGACCGCGCTCTACCGCGGAGTAACGCCAGTGCATTTTGATAGCGCGGCTGATGGCGTTGTCGCGGCGCATGAAGCTGTTAATCTGCTGCGCGATAAAGGGTATCTGGTTTCCGGCGACCTGGTTATCGTGACTCAGGGCGATGTCATGAGCACCGTCGGTTCAACCAATACCACGCGTATTTTGACCGTTGAGTAAAACTCCTCCACGCCTGTTCATCAGGTAGTACAGGGTTTGTCAGCATAAAGCCTCTCTTACGAGAGGCTTTATTTATTTGATAGGATAAAGATCTTTACGCTTATACGGCTGAATCTCGCCTGGCTTGCGGGTTTTGAGCAGCTTCAGGATCCAGGTGTACTGTTCCGGATGCGGGCCGACAAAAATTTCGACCTCTTCGTTCATCCGTCTGGCGATAGTGTGGTCGTCAGCCGTGAGCAGATCGTCCATTGGCGGGCGAATCTGGATAGTCAGGCGATGCGTTTTACCATTATACACCGGGAAAAGCGGTATCACGCGTGCGCGGCACACTTTCATCAGCCGACCAATCGCAGGCAGCGTTGCTTTGTATGTCGCAAAGAAATCAACGAATTCACTATGCTCCGGGCCGTGATCCTGGTCCGGCAGGTAGTAACCCCAGTAGCCCTGACGAACAGACTGAATAAAGGGTTTAATCCCGTCATTGCGCGCATGCAAACGTCCGCCAAAACGCCGACGCACGGTGTTCCAGATATAGTCAAAAACCGGATTACCCTGATTATGAAACATCGCCGCCATTTTTTGCCCCTGAGAGGCCATCAGCATGGCTGGAATGTCGACGCCCCAGCCATGCGGTACGAGAAAAATGACTTTTTCGTCGTTACGACGCATCTCCTCGATAATCTCCAGACCTTCCCAGTCAACACGCTGTTGAATTTTTTTCGGACCGCGCATCGCCAACTCAGCCATCATCGCCATTGCCTGCGGCGCGGTGGCGAACATCTCATCGACAATCGCTTCGCGTTCAGCTTCGCTACGCTGCGGAAAGCACAATGACAGATTAATTAGCGCCCGGCGACGAGAACTCTTCCCCAGCCGTCCGGCAAAACGCCCCAGCGTCGCCAGCAAAGGGTCGCGGAATGATGCCGGTGTTAATGCGATCCCCGCCATTGCCGCCGCGCCCAACCAGGCGCCCCAATACCGCGGATAGCGAAAGGATTTTTCGAATTCAGGGATATACTCACTATTATTTTTTTTGGTTTCCATGCTTTTCCAGGGTCTGCTGACGCGAAAAGGAATTGTGAATAGTGTAGCGACGTCTGCGTCTCACACAAAACAAAAAAGCCGGCACACATCGCGTACCGGCTCTGTCAGCGCATTTGTTAATCGAAGCGCAGTTGCGGCAGAACCTCTTTCACCTGTGCCAGGTATTCACGACGATCTGACCCCGTCAGACCTTCCGTGCGCGGCAATTTTGCTGTCAGAGGGTTAACGGCTTGCTGGTTGATCCATACCTCATAATGCAGATGCGGCCCTGTGGAACGCCCGGTGTTACCAGAAAGCGCAATACGATCGCCACGTTTCACTTTTTGCCCCGGTTTCACCAGCAGCTTACGCAAGTGCATGTAACGTGTGGTGTAGGTGCGTCCATGACGAATCGCAATGTAGTAACCGGCAGCGCCGCTACGTTTAGCGACCACGACCTCGCCATCCCCCACCGACAGCACCGGCGTACCCTGCGGCATCGCAAAGTCAACGCCACGATGCGGCGCAACGCGTCCAGTAACCGGGTTCAGACGGCGCGGATTGAAATTGGAGGAGATGCGGAACTGTTTGGCGGTCGGGAAGCGTAAAAAGCCTTTCGCCAGGCCAACACCGTTACGGTCATAGAATTTACCGTCAGCGGCGCGAATGGCGTAGTAATCTTTACCATCGGAACGCATCCGCACGCCCAACAACTGACTCTGTTCACGCTTGCCATCCAGCATCTCGCGCGACATCAGAACCGAAAATTCATCGCCCTTTTTCAGCTTGCGAAAATCCATCTGCCACTGCATGGCTTTTATCACTGCGCTGATTTCGCTGCTGGTTAAACCGGCCTCTTTCGCGCTGGCGACAAAGCTACCCCCTACCGTACCTTTCAGCAGACTGTTAACCCAGTCCCCCTGCTGCATTTCACTGCTCATTTTAAAACCGTTGGCAGTGCGATCGTAGGTACGCGTTTCACGGCGGGAGACTTCCCATGTCAGACGCTGTAAATCGCCATCGGCGGTCAGTGTCCAGGAAAGCTGTTGGCCAATTTTCAGATTGCGCAGCTCCTTATCAGAAGCGGCAAGTCGGCTAATATCGCTCATATCGATGCCGTACTGATTCAAAATGCTGCTTAACGTATCGCCTGTGGAGACGACGTATTCATGGACGCCGACTTCGCCTGCGGTTTTATCGTCCAGCTCATCCTGAGGAATAGCTTCATCTTCCTGCGCGGCCTGATCGATGGGTTCGCTGGCCTCCGGTAAGAGGGAACGAATCTCGCTTTTCTCCAGTTCAATAGTTTTAACGGTTGGTGCGGATTCTGGGTGGTAAACATAGGGCCGCCATACGGCGACGGCCAGTGTCAGAACGGTAAGTGACCCCAGCATAACGCGGTGGGGTCGGGGCAGATTATTAAATGCCAGGGCGACAGAGCGGGCTATCTGTTGCACGTATTCACTTCCTCGTTAATCTCCTTTCAGGCAGCTCGCATACTGGTTGGCTAATTGGCTTAAAAACGCTGAATAGCTTGTTTTACCCAGTTTAATGTTCGTCCCGAGGGGGTCAAGTGTTCCCATTCGAACGGATGTCCCTCTCGCCACGGCTTCCACGACCGCTGGCCTGAATTGTGGCTCAGCAAAAACGCAGGTTGCTTTTTGCTCAACCAACTGTGTTCTTATTTCATGTAAACGCTGCGCGCCAGGTTGTATCTCAGGGTTCACGGTAAAGTGACCGAGCGGGGTGAGTCCGTAGTATTTTTCGTAGTAACCGTAGGCGTCATGAAAAACGAAATACCCTTTCCCCTTGAGCGGCGCGAGCTCGTTACCGACCTGTTTATCGGTTGCGGCTAATTGTGCCTCAAAATCCTTCAGGTTGGCGTCGAGTTTGGCTCGACTTTGCGGCATAAGTTCCACTAATTTTTCATGGATTGCAACCGCTGTAGCCCGCGCTATCTCTGGGGAGAGCCAAAGATGCATGTTATATTCGCCGTGATGGTGATGTACGTCACCTTTTTCATCATCCGCGCCCTTCATGAGTAACGGTTTCACATCGGCAAGTTGCGCAATGGTAACCTGCTTATTATCAGGAATATTCCTGACCGACTTCTCCATAAAGGCTTCCATTTCCGGGCCAACCCAGACGACTAAGTCCGCGCCCTGTAAGCGTTTTACGTCTGATGGACGCAATGAATAATCATGCTCGGAAGCCCCATCCGGAAGTAATACTTGCGTATCCGTAACGCCATCAGCAATGGCGGAAGCGATGAACCCAAGCGGTTTAAGCGAAGCGACAACGGCGGCGTCGGCAGCCTGGGTTGCACTCCCCCAAAGCGCGGCGGATAATGCTGCGAAAAGAAGCGTATTTTTCTGTAACATAATGCGACTAATCATCGTAATGAATATGTGAAATGTGATATTATAACATTCTATCACTTCTGCAAGCCTAAAATTAACATGACAAGTTTAGTTTCACTGGAAAACGTCTCGGTCTCATTTGGTCAACGCCGCGTCCTCTCTGACGTATCGCTTGAATTGAGCCCCGGAAAAATTTTAACGCTTCTCGGCCCTAACGGCGCGGGGAAGTCAACGCTTGTACGCGTGGTTTTAGGACTGGTAGCCCCTGATGAAGGGGTGATCAAGCGCAACGGGCAACTCCGTATCGGCTATGTCCCGCAAAAGCTCTATCTCGATACCACGCTTCCGCTGACGGTAAACCGATTTTTACGTTTACGTCCCGGCACACAAAAAACGGATATTCTCCCGGCGCTTAAACGCGTTCAGGCCGGACATTTGATTGACGCGCCCATGCAAAAACTCTCCGGCGGTGAGACACAGCGCGTACTGCTGGCGCGTGCTCTGCTTAACAGGCCTCAGTTGCTGGTACTTGATGAGCCGACGCAAGGCGTGGATGTCAACGGCCAGGTCGCGTTATACGACCTTATCGATCAGCTGCGCCGTGAACTCGATTGCGCCGTGCTGATGGTGTCGCATGATCTACATCTGGTCATGGCAAAGACGGATGAAGTGTTATGCCTGAACCATCATATTTGCTGTTCCGGCGCGCCGGAAGTGGTGTCTATGCATCCGGAATTTATCTCTATGTTTGGCCCGCGAGGCGCGGAGCAATTAGGGATTTATCGCCATCATCATAATCATCGCCACGATTTACAGGGTCGTATTGTACTGCGCCGGGGAAATGGTCACTCATGATTGAATTATTACTGCCCGGCTGGCTGGCCGGGATGATGCTGGCGTGCGCCGCTGGTCCTTTGGGCTCATTTGTGGTCTGGCGTCGGATGTCCTATTTTGGCGATACGCTGGCTCACGCGTCGCTTCTGGGCGTGGCGTTTGGCCTGTTGCTGGACGTTAACCCCTTTTATGCGGTAATCGCCGTTACGCTGCTGCTGGCCGCCGGTCTGGTATGGCTGGAGAAACGCCCTCACCTCGCGATTGATACCTTACTGGGCATTATGGCGCACAGCGCCTTATCTTTAGGACTGGTCGTGGTCAGCCTGATGTCCAATGTCCGTGTTGATTTAATGGCTTATCTGTTTGGCGATTTGCTGGCCGTGACGCCGGAAGATCTTATCTCGATCGCTATTGGGGTAGTTATTGTGCTGGCCATTCTCTTCTGGCAGTGGCGCAACTTGCTGTCAATGACTATCAGTCCGGATCTTGCCTTTGTCGATGGCGTGAAGTTACAGCGCGTGAAGCTGCTATTGATGCTGGTAACGGCGTTAACCATTGGCGTAGCGATGAAGTTTGTCGGAGCGCTGATCATTACGTCGCTGCTGATTATCCCCGCCGCAACCGCGCGTCGCTTTGCCCGTACGCCGGAACAGATGGCGGGCGTCGCCGTTGGTGTAGGTATGATAGCGGTTACAGGTGGACTGACCTTCTCAGCCTTTTATGATACCCCGGCAGGGCCATCCGTAGTGCTGTGTGCCGCGCTGCTGTTTATCTTCAGTATGATGAAAAAGCAGGCAAGCTAAGCGTGTGTTGCCCGGTGGCGCTGCGCTTACCGGGCCTACAAAATCGCCCAGGTCTGATGAGCGCAGCGACTTCAGGCGCTAAGGCATCTCTGGCGGCGTGATCCCGAAATGGTTCCAGGCGCGCACCGTTGCCATACGCCCACGCGGCGTGCGCTGCAAAAAGCCTTGCTGAATCAGATACGGCTCCAGCACATCCTCAATGGTTTCACGCTCTTCGCCAATCGCCGCCGCCAGGTTATCCAGTCCCACCGGACCACCGAAGAATTTATCAATAACCGCCAGCAGTAGCTTGCGATCCATATAATCAAATCCTTCCGCATCGACGTTCAGCATATCCAGCGCCTGCGCGGCAATTTCCGCTGAAATAGCCCCGTCATGCTTCACCTCAGCAAAATCACGCACACGTCTGAGCAGGCGGTTGGCTATACGCGGCGTACCGCGCGCCCGACGCGCCACTTCCAGCGCGCCGTCATCGCTCATCTCAAGCCCCATGTGCCTTGCGCTGCGCCCGACGATGTGCTGCAGATCGGGCACCTGGTAGAACTCCAGGCGCTGCACAATACCAAAACGGTCACGTAGCGGGGACGTTAACGACCCGGCGCGCGTCGTCGCGCCAATGAGCGTAAACGGCGGCAGATCGATCTTAATTGAACGTGCGGCAGGCCCTTCGCCAATCATAATATCCAACTGGTAATCTTCCATCGCCGGATAGAGTACCTCTTCCACCACCGGTGAAAGCCGGTGAATCTCATCAATAAACAGCACATCATGCGGTTCAAGATTGGTGAGCATAGCCGCCAGATCGCCTGCTTTTTCCAGCACCGGGCCGGACGTGGTTCGGAGATTGACGCCCATTTCATTGGCAACGATATTCGCCAGAGTCGTTTTACCTAACCCTGGCGGGCCGAAAATCAGCAAGTGATCTAGTGCGTCGCCACGCCGTTTTGCCGCCTGAATAAAGATCTCCATCTGGGAGCGCACCTGAGGTTGGCCGACATATTCCGCCAATAACTTCGGGCGAATGGCGCGATCGGCGACGTCTTCTGCGATCGTGGCGCCTGCTGAAATCAGGCGATCTGCTTCTATCATCCTTTACCTCATAACGCGGCGCGTAACGCGTCGCGAATCAGTGTTTCACTGCTTGCATCCGGACGGGCGATCTTGCTTACCATCCGACTGGCTTCTTGCGGTTTATAACCCAGCGCCACCAGCGCAGCAACTGCTTCTTGTTCTGCATCTTCCGAGGTTGGGCTGGCCGGCGACGTCAATACCAGATCGACCGCTGGCGTAAAGAGATCGCCATGTAGCCCTTTAAAGCGGTCTTTCATTTCGACAATCAGCCTTTCGGCGGTTTTCTTGCCGATACCCGGCAGCTTCACCAGCGCACCCAGTTCTTCGCGCTCAACCGCATTCACAAACTGCTGCGCCGACATGCCGGAGAGGATCGCCAGCGCCAGCTTAGGCCCGACGCCATTCGTTTTAATTAGCTCTTTAAATAGCGTGCGCTCTTGCTTATTGTTGAATCCGTACAGCAACTGCGCATCTTCACGCACCACAAAGTGGGTGAAGACGATTGCCTCCTGCCCGGCCTCCGGCAGCTCGTAAAAGCAGGTCATAGGCATATGTACTTCATAGCCTACGCCCCCTGTCTCCAGCAGCACGATCGGGGGTTGTTTTTCGAGAATAATGCCTCTGAGTCTGCCTATCACATGACGCTCCTGCGTAAAGGGCTGAAAAGATAATGCACTATCATAAAAAAAGACTGGATGTTTATCCAGATGAAAAACACGTTATTCGCCTATCTCAATGGCCTTCCCTTCGAATCGGTCGCGCAACACCACCGGGTGCCGCCGCGCCCCATGATGTGGAGATATAATAAGTGTCTATAATAAATATAATTCAATAACATTTTCTGTAAGAATAATAAATAAAAAGTCCAGATACGCATTATCACTATAGCTTGAATTTCCTCCGGTGAAAGCACATCCTTTATAAACATTTTTAATCATCTTGTTATTTAATCATTCAGGACAGAAATTCAATGTTATTGAAAAATATTGTCATAGGTGCATTAATGGCTATTCCTGCGCTGGCGTCAGCTAATAGCCTCACGGAAACACGGGAAAGAATGGCCATTGAGCAACAAGCTATCGCCTATACTGTCAGCCAAAAGTGGGACAAGCTGGACGCTATGTTTCAGGAATACAATACCGGATTCCCGACAACCAGCGGCGGAACTCATAAACTGTTTATCGCATGGGGAGGGATCTATAATCTTTTTTCAGTAGATGTTTCCGACAATGGTATTTCTGGCGTGGCAAAAGAGTGGCTTAAAGCAAACCCCAAATCCACGGGTGCAAGGCTGCTGCAAGCAATGGTTTTTGATGCTAAAGCCGTGAATTTACGCGGTGAAGGTGCGGCCAGCACGGTGGACTCTGATATATGGCCGAAATATAAGAAGCTGATGATTCAGGAAAAAGAGTATCTGTTAAAGAACAAAGATATTGCCGACAAAGATGTGACCTGGTATCAGGAAATGGAAATGGTCGCACGCAATCTTGAGGATAAAGAGCTGCTCTATAGCACTTTGGAAGAAGCCAGCAAAAAATATCCCGCCTATCAAAATATTTATATCGAGGCCATGGTCGCTCGTTTGCCTAAATGGGGTGGCTCTCCGGAAGAAGTCGAAAAAATCGCCAGAATGGCCGCAGAAAAAAACAAAGATCAATCGGGACTTTCTTACTACGCTTATATCTGGAATAATGCAATCTATTATCAACCTGAATTAATGGCTTTACTGAATAAACGTCAGATTGTCTCCTGGGACGATATGCTGCAAGGTTGGAGAGATCGCTACAAACAGTACCCATCAACCCGCACGCTTAATAATATTCTGATAACTTCCTGCATTGCCCGCGATAAAGACTCCTTTGTGAAAGCAGATAAAATGATTCAAGGGGAAACGGAGCGGGATACCTGGCCACAAGGGTTAAATTATCGGGAATGCCAGCAGTCCTTCCAATAATTGCCAGATTACCATCACAGTTTAATGCATAGCATTAATTGAATTAAGCCGCCTCAGCCGTTATATGCAGAGGTGGTTTAATGGAAAATGTCCTTCAACCTCTGGACCATGAACGAGATAAACGGTACCGTTGTTAATCACTTCCTTACCCTTTACAAGAATAATAATCAGCGATTGATGAACAGTACAAACTCGATATTTTTTTGACATTGTAACCTAACCTTTTGCACTTTCGCCTCCTGTTCCCCCTGGCGCTTAATATAACGCAGAGTCAGCCAAATATTTGCGCCAACCACTCTTGCCAGATCACACCTCAAATGCCTATTAAAAACAAAAGCAATATGCATGAAGAGAAACACAACCAGACAATAACATAGACTCAAAAAAAATATATGGCGATACAAACAATTATATAATATGGAAAGGACAGTCCACTTATTCCCTGCATTCGTCTATTTTCCCTTTCACTTTCACCTCTGGAAAGAGGTAAAAACATTATCACCGTAAATTATAATATTCATGATGGATATTTATTGATAATAATATCTTGTCATTATGTGAGTATAATGCTAATTATCCAATAGCGTAAAATAAAGGATATTATTTTAGGTAATAATGGAACGTGAACATGAAAAAACATTATCCTGTCCAATATGAAACCGGGGATATCGTCTTTACCTGTATAGGTGCCGCGCTTTTCGGCCAGATATCCACCGCTTCACAGTGCTGGAGCAACCATGTTGGGATTATTATTGGCCATAATGGTGATGACTATCTGGTGGCGGAAAGTCGCGTCCCCCTCTCAACCGTCACCACGCTGTCACTATTTATACAACGTTCAGCCGGACAACGTTACGCCGTTCGCCGTCTGCGCGGCGGCCTGACGGTCGAGCAGAAACTCGCCATCATGGAGCAGGTTCCCGCCCGGCTGAATAAGTTTTATCACACGGGGTTTAAATACGAGTCATCGCGCCAGTTCTGCTCGAAATTTGTGTTTGATATCTATAAAGAAGCATTGTGTATTCCGGTAGGCGATATTGAGACATTCGAAGAATTACTTCACAGCAATCCTGATGCGAAACTCACCTTCTGGAAGTTCTGGTTTTTAGGTTCAATCCCGTGGGATCGTAAGACGGTGACGCCAGCCAGCCTGTGGCATCATCCCAACCTAGATGTAATCTATCAGAGTCACTCTCAGGGGCATCTTCCCGAAGAAGCGGCATAACGCCCTGATATTTCCACTCGCGAGTATATCCTGACAGGCCGATACGAGGCCTGTCAAATGACTGACAGATATATTGTCTCTCCCGCCTCCCAACGTGCATTAGCGCGCCAGAGGAACGTATCCAACGTCAGCAATCAACCTTTGCCCTTGCTCGCTCAAAAACCAATCGATAAATTTTTGCGATTGCCGCGAGGGTTTTCCAGCGGAAACCATATATACATCAATAGTGTAAGGATATTTTCCATTGCGAATATTTTCGATGGTCGGCTCGATGCCATTCACCGCCAGCAAGCGCAAATCAGGGCTATGGTGAAGCTGCGTAGCATAATAGCGGAAGGTATACCCCAGAGCATTGGCGCTGTTCTGGTAATTTGCCACATTACGCAGCAATCCGATCATATCGTGAACGGATTCTGTTTCCAGCGGCTTGCGAAGTTTATCCTCGCCCATCACCGCAGCCAGCATAATCGTCTGGCTACCCGATCCCTTTGGCCGCTGATAGGGGTAAATACGCGCATCGTTGCCGCCGACTTCCAGCCAGTTGTTCACACGCCCGGAATAGATATCGCGAATCTGTTTTTCACTCAGTTGAGTCAGCGGATTATCCTTATGCGTGACAAAAACAAAAGCCTCGCGGGCAATGGGATAGAAGTGTAAATCAACGCCCTGCGCCTTCGCGCTGGCTTTTTGCTCGGCGGAAGGCTCAGCGACAAAAATGATATCCGCTTCACCATGAATTAACTTCTCCCAAGCACCAGGTGTCCGATCGCAGCGAACATATTTCCACACGCTGTCTACATCCAGGTTGTGATACAGCGCCTGCGCTGCCGAGGCGTACACCGGATAAACTGCCGTTGCGCCATTCAGTCGCGGCCAGTCGTTTTCCAGCGATAGCCCAGGTGATGCGCTCAGCGCCGTCAGTTTATTATCGGGGGTAAACGGGTCATATGTGCCAGGCTCAAAAGATTCCGTTATTTCCCTGGCCGGATCGTTAACCACTCGTCGCTCGCGACGATCATAAGTTTGCCAGGCCAATAATCCGCTAATGGCAATTGTCATTGCGGCAATGAGCAGAACAATACTTCGCCATCCGGTGACGTTTTCCAACTTATTATTCTGCCGGACGGTGATAAAACGCATGATGGTATACGACAGGAAGCCGACAAATGGAATCACTGGGGCAATGATCACCCTTGACGATGATATCTCATAAAATTCCGTCATTAAAGCCGATTTGATCAAGGCAGAATAGAGTCCAAACCACTGTATCCCGTGATAAAACACGCTACTTTCGAAGTCGCCGTCAGCGACGATAATCATTATCAGCCAAACGGTAAGAGAATAGAGAATCAGTAATAAGGCAGGTAAAAAACCAGGAATAAAACGCTCGCGTTCATCGATAAAGCGACCGCGAATACCGCCAGTCGCACAACCCACAAGAATGGTGGCCATCAGCGTGGCGATAAGCCCATAGATATCGCCAGCAATATTAAAAATAATGTTAAAGATACTGAATATTATTGCTAATATCGGCAACACCACGACCAGCAGCACGATTTCTGCCAGCCAAAATTTTATCGACTTTATTATCGCCATAGTACGGGTCTCCCTGACCCTGCATTTACATCAGCGCATTCTCCCACGCGCTAAATTCAGCCGCGATTCGCTCATTTGCATCGCGTTCTGGCTAACATGGCAATGCGTAATGGCGATAGCCAGCGCATCTGCGGCGTCTGCCTGCGGGTTAGCGGGGAGCTTCAGCAACGTGCGCACCATATGCTGTACCTGGCTTTTTTCCGCGCTACCAATACCGACGACAGTTTGCTTCACCTGACGTGCCGCGTATTCAAACACAGGCAGTTCCTGATTGACCGCGGCGACAATCGCGACGCCGCGCGCCTGTCCCAGCTTGAGGGCTGAGTCGGCATTTTTCGCCATAAACACTTGTTCGATAGCAAAATAGTCCGGCTGGAACTGCGTGATGATTTCCGTCACGCCTGCGTATATGAGCTTCAAACGAGACGGCAAATCATCGACTTTGGTGCGAATACATCCGCTGCCCAGATAGGTCAGTTGTCTGCCTACCTGGCGGATAACGCCATAACCGGTAATGCGCGAGCCGGGGTCAATACCGAGAATAATCGACACGCTATCCCCCCTGCTCGCAGGCGTTTAACAGCACCATTACAGGGTCGCCGCCACCTCATCAGAGATCTCACCGTTATGGTAGACTTCCTGGACATCGTCACAGTCTTCCAGCATATCGATTAGACGTAGCAGTTTCGGCGCGGTTTCCGCATCCATATCCGCTTTGGTTGACGGGATCATGGACACTTCGGCGCTGTCCGCTTTCAGACCCGCCGCTTCCAGCGCGTCACGCACTTTGCCCATCTCTTCCCAGGCAGTGTAAACATCAATCGCGCCATCATCATAGGTCACAACATCTTCCGCGCCAGCTTCCAGAGCGGCTTCCATGATGGTGTCTTCATCGCCTTTCTCAAAGGAGATGACCCCTTTCTTACTGAACAGGTACGCCACTGAACCATCGGTACCCAGATTACCGCCGCACTTGCTGAAAGCATGACGCACTTCCGCTACGGTACGGTTACGGTTGTCACTCAGACACTCAATCATAATGGCCGTGCCGCCAGGACCATAACCTTCATAGATGATGGTTTCCATGTTTGAGTCTTCATCACCACCCACACCGCGAGCGATGGCACGGTTCAGAGTGTCGCGGGTCATGTTGTTGGCCAGCGCTTTATCTACGGCCGCGCGCAGACGCGGGTTGGCATCCGGATCGCCGCCGCCCAATTTAGCTGCCGTTACCAGTTCACGAATAATTTTAGTGAAGATTTTACCGCGCTTGGCATCCTGCGCAGCTTTACGATGTCTGGTGTTGGCCCATTTACTATGACCTGCCATAAATATTTCCTCAAAAAAAGCGCGCCTTTTCAGGCGACGTTAATGACAAACTCTTCAATCGCTTGCCGGTTACTCCAGGACTTGGTAAGCGCCGCCGCGTCAGGCGCATCAAGCCACTGGTACGTCAGATGTTCAGTGAATATCACCTGCCGCTCATGCGGTAACGCAAGGCAGAACCAGAATTCTGTATTGTGCATGACGCCCGGCGCATAGCGATGACGTAAATGTGAAAAAATTTCAAACTCCACCGTACGTTGGCAGTCGATTAAGGTCAGTTGCTCTGCCACAACATCAATCGTGACCTCCTCTTTGACTTCACGTACGGCGGCCTGCAACGCGGTCTCCCCTTCTTCTATGCTGCCAGTCACTGACTGCCAAAAATCCGGGTCGTCGCGTCGCTGCAACATTAGCACCCGTTTCGTATCCTGCGCGAAAATAACCACCAGGACCGAAACGGGGCGCTTGTACACTTTATCCTTCACGCGACCTCGTTGTTGGCTGTTGGGTGACGCCGCGCATTGATGAGACTCCCCCTTGCGGGCCGCCGCGATATCACGCGAATGATGTCGTGTACATTGTTCATATCAGTTATTCTCGGCTTTCTTCACAACCTGAATCCCCAACTCCGTCAACGCTGCTTGGTTGGCGAAACTCGGCGCTTCGGTCATCAGACACGCGGCGGCGGTCGTTTTCGGGAAGGCGATAACATCACGAATATTGTCGGTGCCGGTCAACAGCATAGTCAGACGGTCCAGACCAAACGCCAGGCCCGCGTGCGGCGGCGTACCGTATTTCAACGCATCCAACAGGAAGCCGAACTTCTCGCGCTGCTCCTGCTCATTGATACCGAGAATACCAAATACGGTTTGCTGCATTTCACCGTTGTGAATACGCACCGAACCGCCGCCCACTTCATAGCCGTTAATCACCATATCGTAAGCGTTAGCGACGGCTTCTTCCGGCGCAGTTTTCAGTTCAGACGCCGTCATGTCACGCGGGGCGGTGAACGGATGGTGCATCGCGGTCAGACCGCCTTCGCCGTCGTCTTCGAACATCGGGAAGTCAATCACCCACAGCGGCGCCCATTTGTCTTCGTCGGTCAGGCTCAGGTCTTTGCCCAGTTTCAGACGCAGCGCGCCCAGCGCATCAGCAACCACTTTTTTGTTATCTGCGCCGAAGAAGATCATGTCACCGTCCTGCGCGCCGGTACGTTCAAGGATAGCGTCGACGATGTCGGCGGTCAGGAACTTGGCCACCGGACTGTTAATCCCGTCCAGACCTTTCGCGCGCTCGTTAACTTTGATATATGCCAGGCCTTTCGCGCCGTAGATCTTAACAAAGTTACCATAATCGTCGATCTGCTTACGGCTAAGCTGTGCGCCGCCAGGCACACGCAGCGCTGCCACGCGGCCTTTCGGATCGTTAGCCGGGTCCGCGAAGACCGCGAACTCTACCGATTTCAGCAGGTCAGCGACATCTACCAGCTCCATCGGGTTACGCAGGTCTGGCTTGTCGGAACCGTAGCGACGTTCCGCTTCGGCAAACGTCATGACCGGGAAATCCCCCAGATCCACGCCTTTCACTTCCAGCCACAAATGGCGCACCAGCGCTTCCATCACTTCGCGCACCTGTGGCGCGGTCATGAAGGAGGTCTCGACGTCGATCTGAGTAAACTCCGGCTGACGGTCAGCACGTAAGTCTTCATCACGGAAGCATTTGACTATCTGATAGTAACGGTCGAAACCGGACATCATCAGGAGCTGTTTGAACAGCTGCGGCGACTGCGGCAGCGCGTAGAATTTACCTTTGTGCACGCGCGAAGGCACCAGATAGTCGCGCGCGCCTTCCGGCGTGGCTTTGGTCAGCATCGGCGTTTCAATATCAAGGAAACCGTGATCGTCCATAAAACGACGCACCAGGCTGGTAATTTTGGCGCGAGTTTTCAGGCGCTGCGCCATTTCCGGGCGACGCAAATCCAGATAGCGGTACTTGAGACGCGCCTCTTCGGTATTAACGTGGTTAGCGTCAAGCGGCAGTGAGTCTGCGCGGTTGATGATAGTGAGAGAGGACGCCAGCACTTCAATTTCGCCGGTCGCCATATCCGCATTGACGTTTTTCGCGTCACGCGCACGCACGGTGCCCGTAACCTGAATGCAGAACTCATTACGCAGTTCAGAGGCCAGCTTTAACGCGTCCGCACGATCCGGATCGAAGAACACCTGCACAATACCTTCGCGGTCGCGCATATCGATAAAGATCAGGCTGCCAAGATCACGACGACGGTTGACCCAACCACACAGAGTCACCTGCTGCCCCACGTGGGACAGACGTAGCTGTCCGCAATATTCTGTACGCATGAGATATCCCTTAACTTAGCCGCAGGCGGATTATTGCCTGCCATGCAGGCGACGAAGTCGCAGCTTTAGCTGTATGTCACAACTGGATGAAAAAAGGCGGCTATTATACTGGAAATTCTGCCGCACGATAAGAGTCAATCCAGCATGGGAGCGATAACTTGCCCGTTTCATGCGTTATCGACACTTGGTTCATACTGACTGTACCCAGGTTTTTCACGCGGGTATTGCGTATGCTCACAAAAATTAACAATATTTGTCACCGCTTTCCTCTTTAATCGCGCTTAAGGTGTAGTGAAATACGCTATTTTTAGGAGAGTGATTATCATGCTGAAACTCAACGCGACCACAACCGCCCTGGTGGTTATTGATTTACAGGAAGGAATTCTTCCGTTTGCCGGCGGCCCGTATACGGCAAATGAGGTGGTCGCCCGCGCCGCGCGGCTGGCGGAAAAGTGTCGTGCCAACGGCTCGCCCGTGGTTATGGTACGCGTCGGATGGTCTGATGATTATGCCGAAGCGTTAAAACAGCCGGTGGATGCCGCAACGCCTGCGCACGCGTTGCCGGAAAACTGGTGGACCTGGCCTACGGCATTGGGTAAAAAGGACAGCGATCTGGAAGTGACTAAACGCCAGTGGGGCGCGTTTTACGGCACCGACCTGGAATTACAACTTCGCCGCCGGGGTATCGACACCATCATATTGTGCGGAATCTCAACCAATATCGGCGTCGAATCCACAGCGCGTAACGCCTGGGAGTTGGGATTTAACCTTATTATTGCCGAAGATGCCTGTAGCGCCGCCAGCAGTGAGCAGCATCAGAGCAGTATGACGCATATTTTCCCGCGCATTGGCCGGGTACGCAGCGTAGAGGATATTTTAAACGCCTTATGATCTACATTGGCTTGCCGCAATGGTCGCACCCGAAATGGGCGCGGCTCGGCATCACCAGTCTGGAAGAGTATGCCCGCCACTTTAACTGCGTGGAGGGCAACACCACGCTTTACGCGCTGCCGAAAGCGGAAATTGTCGATCGCTGGTATGCGCAAACTACGGACGATTTCCGTTTTTGCTTTAAATTTCCCGCCACCATTTCTCACCAGGCCGCGCTGCGCCATTGCGACGATCTGGTACAGGCGTTTTTTACCCGCCTGGCGCCGCTGGAAACGCGTATTGGCCAATACTGGCTGCAGTTGCCCGCCGCCTTTGGACCGCGCGATCTCCCCGCCTTATGGCAGTTTCTTGATGCGCTCCCCGCCACGTTTACCTATGGCATAGAAGTTCGTCATCCGTGTTTTTTTGACAAAGGTGAGGATGAACAGCGGCTCAATCGCGGGTTACACGCGCGCGGCGTAAACCGCGTGATCCTGGATAGTCGTCCGGTACATGCCGCCCATCCCCACAGCGAGGCCGTCCGCGACGCGCAGCGAAAAAAACCCAAAGTTCCGGTACATGCTGTCGTGACGGCCAGCCATCCAATGGTGCGTTTTATCGGTAGCGATAATATGGCGCAAAACCGTGAATTTTTCGCCGCCTGGTTGCAGAAACTCCCGCAGTGGCGGCAGACCACCACGCCTTTTCTGTTTTTACATACTCCGGATATCGCGCAGGCGCCGGAACTGGTGAATACGCTTTGGCATGATTTACGCAGCGTCTTACCGGAAATCGGCACTGCTCCGTCCATTCCACAGCAATCTTCTCTTTTCTGAAAATGCCCCCTATCATAGACAGTGCCATCAGCCATTTTAAAAGGGAGTTTGTATGGTAAGCGCGCTGTATGCCGTTTTGGGTGCGTTATTATTAATGAAGTTCTCTTTTAATGTCGTTCGCTTGCGAATGCAGTACCGTGTCGCCTATGGCGACGGCGGTTTTAGCGAATTGCAAAGCGCCATCCGTATTCATGGCAACACGGTGGAATATATTCCTGTCGCGCTGGTGCTGCTGCTGTTTATGGAAATGAACGGCGCCGAAACGTGGATGGTGCATATCTGCGGCATCATTTTAATCGGCGGTCGGCTGATGCATTATTACGGTTTTCACCACCGCCTGTTCCGCTGGCGGCGGGCGGGGATGAGCGCGACCTGGTGCGCATTGTTGCTGATGGTGCTGGCAAACCTGTGGTATATGCCCTGGGAGTTGGTTTTCTCCCTGTATTAGCGCACAATATGCGCCTTTATTTTTCCCGGATGTATACGTTATGTCTCACCGCGACACGCTTTTTTCTGCGCCTATCGCCCGTCTCGGCGACTGGACTTTTGATGAACGAGTAGCCGAAGTTTTCCCCGACATGATTCAGCGTTCGGTACCAGGCTACTCCAACATCATCTCCATGATCGGCATGTTAGCTGAACGCTTTGTGCAGCCGAACACGCAGGTCTACGATCTGGGCTGCTCGCTGGGCGCCGCGACGCTGTCTGTTCGGCGTAATATCCGCCATGAGCATTGTCGCATTATCGCCGTCGATAACTCCCCGGCCATGATTGAACGCTGCCGCCGCCATATTGATGCGTATAAAGCGCCTACGCCGGTTGAAGTCGTTGAAGGCGATATCCGCGATATCACTATTGAAAACGCCTCGATGGTGGTGCTGAATTTTACCCTGCAATTCCTTGAACCTGCCGAACGCCAGGCATTGCTGGATAAGATTTACCTGGGGTTGAATCCCGGCGGCGCGCTGGTACTGTCGGAAAAATTTAGCTTTGAAGATGCGAAAGTGGGCGAGCTGTTATTCAACATGCACCACGATTTTAAACGCGCGAATGGGTACAGCGAACTGGAGATCAGCCAGAAGCGCAGTATGCTGGAAAACGTGATGCTCACCGACTCGGTGGAAACACATAAATCGCGCCTGCGTCAGGCGGGTTTCGAACACAGTGAACTGTGGTTCCAGTGCTTTAATTTCGGGTCGCTTGTCGCGTTAAAAGCCGGAGTTGCCGCATGATCGAGTTTGGTAACTTTTATCAGCTCATTGCTAAAAATCATCTCTCCCACTGGCTGGAAACATTGCCCGCGCAGATTGCCGCCTGGCAACGCGAGCAGCAGCATGGCTTGTTTAAACAGTGGTCGAACGCGGTAGAATTTTTACCGGAAATGACGCCCTGGCGGCTGGATTTACTGCACAGCGTCACGGCGGAAAGCGAAACGCCGCTCAGCGAAGGTCAGCTAAAGCGTATTGATACATTGCTGCGTAATCTGATGCCGTGGCGTAAAGGCCCGTTCTCGCTTTATGGCGTAGATATTGACACCGAATGGCGCTCCGACTGGAAGTGGGATCGCGTACTGCCGCATCTGTCAGATTTAACCGGCCGGACGATCCTTGATGTCGGCTGCGGCAGCGGCTATCACCTGTGGCGGATGATTGGCGCGGGCGCACATCTGGCGGTCGGCATCGATCCTACACAGCTTTTCCTCTGCCAGTTTGAGGCGGTGCGTAAACTGTTGGGTAACGATCAGCGCGCGCATCTGCTGCCGTTGGGCATTGAACAACTCCCGGCGCTGAAAGCATTTGATACCGTCTTCTCGATGGGGGTGCTTTATCACCGTCGCTCGCCGCTGGAGCATCTGTGGCAGTTAAAAGATCAGTTGGTCAACGAGGGTGAGCTGGTACTGGAAACGCTGGTCATCGACGGCGACGAAAATACCGTACTGGTGCCGGGTGACCGCTACGCGCAGATGCGTAACGTCTATTTTATTCCTTCCGCGCCGGCATTAAAAAAATGGCTGGAAAAATGCGGCTTTATTGACGTGCGTATCGCCGATGTCTGCGTCACTACCACCGAAGAGCAGCGCCGTACCGAATGGATGGTTACCGAATCGCTGGCCGATTTCCTCGACCCGAACGATCGCAGCAAGACGGTGGAAGGCTATCCCGCCCCGCAGCGCGCGGTGCTGATTGCGCGTAAACCGTGATGGATTGTCGAATGATCGTTACGTATAGCACCGTTTCTCCAAAATAGTTCAAGTTGCAGCAAGGCGGCAACGCAGCAAATCCCCGGGAACGTAGGTAGCTACGTGACCGGGGTGCGCGAGGCGGCCAACGCTGCTGCGGCTTGAAATATGAAGGAGAAAAAAAGGCCCCTGTTGAATTGGCAGGGGCCTGGTACGAGCAAGCATCATATTGGGCGACATGATGCAACGGTAAAAATCATTTGGCCTGATGGCGAACAATGATTCCTTTCATTTCAGCGACCGCCGCACCCTCTACCCTATAGCGAGAATACTCGTCCGCCTGTATATCGGCAGACATCGATAACCCCTGATTGCGATAGCGCATCGGCGAAGGCAGTAAGACTCCGGCGGAACTGTGTACTTCCCGTACTCCGGCATCGAGGAAATTCTGCAGGTTATTTGCACGAACCCCCGCACCAGCCATAATGATTGGAGCATCCCCCTGGGCAATAAGTTCCATAATTATTGATAAACCTTGCGCCGCATCGGCTTTTTGTCCGGAAGTCAGTACTCTTGCTACGCCTGCGTCAGCCAGATTCTTTAGCGCATTGAAGGGATTAGCGCACATATCGAAGGCGCGGTGGAATGTCACCGCCAGCGGCCCGGCCGCCGCCATTATTTTTTCCATTCGCGACATATCGACATCCCCATCAACGGTCAACACGCCAGTAACCAGCCCGGGAAAAACCAACTCTCTGACGAGGCGAATATCTTCCAGCATGGCGGCAAATTCGCCGTCAGTGTAATAAAAATCCCCGCCGCGAGGACGAATAATCGGATGTACGGGAATCGTAATATGCTCGCGTACGCTGCGTAAGACGCCGAAAGAAGGCGTAAGCCCCCCTTCTTTCGGCGCGGCGCACAGTTCGATACGATCCGCACCGTTTCGCTGCGCGGTGAGCGCGCATTCCATGCTGTAACAACAGATCTCAAGTAACGCCATATTCACTCCGCTCGGCAGGTTAATGGGCCGCCTGTTCGCTGGCGACAATCGCTTCAATCGACCATGGATGAAATTTTACCGTGATGCGGCCATCGGTCACGGCCAGCGTAGGGTTTGGCAAACGTTCATGCTCGCCCTGTGGCGAACTGGTTTTAACCACTATCCCCGGCTGACTAAGCCCCTCATCCGACAACAACGCCAGGGCCCTCGCGTTCAAGGTCTCCGGCTCGCCGGGCAGCACGATTTCAATATGCTCCCACCCCTCGTGTGGATAGCGTTTTTCTCCCGGCCACGGTAATTCGATAACAGAAAACCGCCAGTGTTCCACACATACCGGTTCATGCAGTTTAAACAGACAAATCGGCCTGCCGTTGATGATATTTTCCGACAGTAGCTCACCGCATTGTTCAAAACCGCGACGCCAACGCTCCGCCGTCGTATTCTGGTGACAGCGCAATGAAATGTGATCGGCCTCAAGGGCGCTAATCTGCAGACCAAGGCGAGTGGAAAGTTCTCTGAACGCCAGAGTGAATCGCGGTAAATCTGCGGAAATATCATGCAGTTCATCAATGTGTTGCCAGTTCGCCATATCAGGACGCTCTTCTTGCTGTGAAAACCGCTAATTTACGCTGTTGCGCCCCGGCAACCAACCTTTGATTTGATTGGGCGTTTATTGAATGCTTATGCAGATTATTGTTGCGTATATTTCAGGCGACGCGCCGCGCGCGCAATGCTGACGCCAACGGGCATTTGCAGTATACTCCCGCCCTAATTCTTAAACTGGCGCGGGCAATACAGCCCGCTTCATAAACGTAAGGTATTCCGGTGAATATTCAGGCTCTTCTCTCAGAAAAAGTTAGTCAGGCCATGATTGCTGCAGGCGCGCCTGCAGATTGCGAGCCCCAGGTTCGTCAGTCAGCCAAAGTTCAGTTCGGCGACTATCAGGCCAACGGCATGATGGCAGTTGCGAAAAAACTGGGTATGGCCCCCCGACAACTTGCAGAGCAGGTGCTGACTCATCTGGATCTCAGCGGCATCGCCAGCAAGGTTGAAATTGCCGGCCCTGGCTTTATCAATATTTTCCTCGAACCGGCTTTTCTCGCTGAACAGGTGCAACAGGCGCTGGCCTCCGATCGTCTGGGCGTTTCTCAGCCGACTCGTCAGACAATTGTCGTTGACTACTCCGCGCCCAACGTCGCGAAAGAGATGCACGTTGGTCATCTACGCTCCACGATTATCGGCGATGCGGCAGTACGCACGCTGGAGTTTCTGGGCCATCATGTTATTCGCGCTAACCACGTCGGCGACTGGGGTACCCAGTTCGGTATGCTTATCGCCTGGCTGGAAAAACAGCAGCAGGAAAACGCGGGCGACATGGCGCTGGCGGATCTCGAAGGATTTTACCGCGATGCGAAAAAGCATTATGACGAAGATGAAGCGTTTGCCGAGCGCGCGCGTAACTACGTCGTCAAATTACAGAGCGGTGATGCCTATTTCCGTGAGATGTGGCGTAAGCTGGTTGATATCACGATGACGCAAAACCAGATCACCTATGATCGCCTGAACGTCACTCTGACGCGTGACGATGTGATGGGCGAAAGTCTGTATAATCCGATGCTGCCGGGCATTGTCGCCGATCTGAAAGCCAAAGGCCTGGCGGTTGAAAGCGAAGGCGCAACGGTGGTTTTCCTTGATGAGTTTAAAAACAAGGAAGGCGACCCGATGGGCGTCATTATTCAGAAGAAAGATGGCGGTTATCTGTATACCACTACCGATATCGCCTGCGCCAAATACCGTTACGAAACGCTGCACGCCGACCGCGTGCTCTACTACATTGACTCCCGTCAGCACCAGCACCTGATGCAGGCCTGGACCATTGTGCGTAAAGCCGGTTATGTGCCGGATTCCGTTCCGCTGGAACACCACATGTTCGGCATGATGTTGGGTAAAGACGGTAAACCGTTTAAAACTCGCGCGGGCGGTACGGTGAAACTGGCGGACCTGCTGGATGAGGCGCTGGAGCGCGCGCGTCGTCTGGTGGCGGAGAAGAACCCGGATATGTCGGCTGACGAGCTGGAAAAACTGGCTAACGCCGTCGGTATTGGCGCGGTGAAATACGCCGATCTGTCAAAAAACCGCACCACTGACTATATCTTCGACTGGGATAATATGTTGGCTTTCGAAGGCAATACCGCTCCTTATATGCAGTATGCCTATACGCGTGTGCTGTCTGTTTTCCGTAAAGCGGACATCGACGAGCAGGCGCTGGCGAGCGCGCCGGTTATCATTAGCGAAGATCGCGAAGCGCAACTCGCTGCCCGTCTGCTGCAGTTTGAAGAAACCCTGACGGTGGTCGCGCGTGAAGGTACGCCGCACGTCATGTGCGCGTATCTGTATGACGTCGCCGGGCTGTTCTCCGGCTTCTACGAGCACTGCCCTATTCTCAGCGCCGAGAATGACGCGGTTCGCAATAGCCGCCTAAAACTGGCGCAACTGACGGCGAAGACGCTGAAACTGGGTCTGGATACGTTGGGTATCGAAACCGTAGAACGCATGTAAACGCGCCGTCGTTAACATCATCAGGCCTGACTCCGGGTAACGGACTCAGGCCTTTTTATTGCCACAGCGGTATATCTGTAACAAATCACAAGGAATGACACATTTCTATAGAGAGATGGAACATCTTTTACCTGTGCTGGCGCTGACCGCCCCGTATCATTAGGCGGCGGATTGTTCAGGTACAGGTAATGACTTTTAAAGACTTTGATGCGGAAGAGAAACTCTTCCTGAGACGTGTGATTGTGGCGTTTGGTGTAGTGGTTGTCTGCTTTGGTATCCTGATCTTCAACCTCTATAACTTGCAAATCCGCCAGCACCACTACTACACCACCCGTTCGAATGAGAACGATATCAAGATGCTACCCGTCGCGCCCACGCGCGGCATCATTTACGATCGCAACGGCATTCCGCTGGTGCGTAACGTAACCTGGTATGATATCGCGGTTACGCCCTATAAAATTGCCGATATGGATGCGCTGCTAAAACAGCTCACCCCTATTGTTGATCTCTCCCCCGATGATATCGCCGACTTTCGCCATGCGCTAAAATCCAGTAGCCGCTATCGTCCGGTGGTGCTCAAAAACGCGCTAACGGATGTTGAAATCGCACGCTTTGCGGTCAATCAGTTTCATTTCAACGGCGTCACGATCAATAGCTATCAGGATCGGCAGTATCCTTACGGCGCGGAGCTGGCGCATGTTCTCGGTTACGTGTCAAAGATAAACGATAACGACCTTAAAGCGCTGGATAAAAAAGGGCTGGCAGAGAATTACGCGGCGGACCATAACATCGGTAAACAGGGGATTGAGCGTTACTACGAAAACGATCTTCATGGCAAAACCGGTTATCAGGAGGTCGAGGTGGATAATCACGGGCGTATTGTCCGCCTGCTGAAAGACGTTCCTCCCATCGCGGGTAAGAACATTCACCTGACGCTGGATCTCCATTTACAAGAGTACATTGAAAGTTTGCTGGCCGGGCAGCGTGCTGCCGTACTGGTTGAAGATCCGCACGATGGTTCAGTGCTGGCGATGGTATCTATGCCCAGCTACGACCCGAACCCCTTTGTAAAAGGCATTAGCTATCAGGATTACGGCAAACTGCTGCACGATAAAAATCTGCCGCTGATCAACCGCGTGACGCAAGGGCTTTATCCTCCGGCGTCAACGGTTAAACCCTATATGGCAATGTCCGCGCTGTTATGCGGGATTATTACGCCGCAAACCACCTTCTTTGGCGCGCCAACCTGGACGCTTCCCGGCACGCAGCGGCATTACCGGGACTGGAAAAAAACCGGACACGGTATGCTGGATGTCACTAAAGCGATTGAGGAATCTGCGGATACCTTTTTCTATCAGGTCGCTTATATGATGGGTATTGACCGTATCGACACGATGTTGTCTCAGTTCGGCTATGGCAAACCGACGGGCATCGACCTTAATGAAGAATATGACGGGCTGCTTCCCAGCCGCGCATGGAAACAGCGGGTCCATAAAAAAGCCTGGTATCAGGGCGATACCATTTCTGTCGGCATCGGCCAGGGTTACTGGATTGCCACCCCCATCCAGATGGTAAAAGCGATGGTGGCGCTCATCAACAACGGTAAGGTGATTGCCCCTCACCTGTTACTCAATGAAGAGAGCGGCAAAACGGTGGTTCCGTATCGTCCTTCAGGAACACCGGCACAGATAGCCGATCCGGCGTCGCCATACTGGGGACTGGTGCGTCAGGCGATGTATGGCATGGCGAATGCACCCAACGGAACGGGCTATAAGTTCTTTCACACCGCGCCCTACGGCATTGCGGCCAAAAGCGGCACGTCGCAGGTATTTAGCCTGAAAGAAAATCAGACCTACAACGCGAAAATGATCCCCATTCGCCTGCGCGATCATGTGTTTTATACCGCTTTTGCACCGTATAAAAACCCTAAGGTCGCTATTGCCTTGATTCTGGAAAACGGCGGAAGCGACGGCGTTACCGCCGCGCCCATCATGCGAAAAATCCTTGACCACCTGTTTGATCCACAGGCTGATACCACGCAGCCGGGTCAGGTGCCATAGTCAAATAAGCAAAGCGCCATCAGACAAGGATGCGCCCGGCATATCCGCATACATCAGAAATAGTTACGCAGATATTCCGTCAAACACAGCATAGCCATCGCCTGCCCGTAAGGCATAGAGGTCAACGGAATATGACGGTAAAAATCGAGATCGTGGCCCATGCCAGTGCCAAATGACGTTTGCAGCAGTTCGCCTTCCGGCGAGATATGTTTCACTATCCCCCGAATAGCTTTTTCCGCCACCTGCGCATAGTGCCGTTCGACATAGCGTTTGCGCACCGCTTTAAGAATACCGTAGGCAAAACCCGCCGTCGCCGACGCCTCAAGATAAGAGTGCGGATCGTCAAGCAGCGTATGCCACAAACCGCTTTCATCCTGACATTTCGCCAGCGCGGCGATCTGCGCATTCAGTACCTGGACCAGGTAACGGCGCACGGCATTATTTTCCGGCAAGTCCAGCAGTTCAAGAAAATCCGGGATCACAATGGTCAGCCAACTGTTGCCGCGCGCCCAGCGAGCGTTAGCGAAGTTATGATGACCGTCATAGCTCCAGCCGTGGAACCACAGCCCCGTCTCTTTATCCATCAAATTCTGTACGTGTAGCAGGAACTGATAGGTTGCCTCTTCCACATATTCCGGCCGGTTCAACAGTTTACCGATTTTCGCCAGCGGCAGCACCGTCATCATTAGCGTGTCGTCCCACATCTGCTGATGATTTTCCTCCGCCAGCGTGATGTGCTGCATTCCGCCGTGATCGGTACGGGGCATTTCATTCATCGCCCATTCGGCCCACGTTTCCAGCCACGGTAAATACGCTGGATTACGCGTCTCTTCATAGCGATACGCCAGCGTTAAAAACGGCGCCATCGTATTAACGTTTTTCGTCGTCGCGCCTTCCGCAAAACGATCGGCAAACCAGTCATCAATGATCTTACGCATCGTCTGGTCGCCGGTCTGTTGGTAATAGTGATACATTCCGTACAGGCCCACGCCGTGCGTCCACTCCCATCCGGCCCAGCCTTTAGTATCGATCACGCGTCCGTCGTCCAGTCGCAATAAAAATTCGCCTGTCTCATCTTTAATATTGACCAGGTTATGCGTCACCTTTTGCACCAGGGCTTTTAGTTCATCTCTGGCGATAAAATGCTCAGGCTGACGCAATAGCGGACTGTGTTTGACTGGATAAACCATCATTTGCTTAACCTCTGTGTAATGTCGAATTCAGTGCTGCGTGCAGTTTTACCGCCGACGCAGTCGATTCGCTACAGTAAAAGCTAAGCTGGGCGGAAACCTTTTTGTTTCTGCCATTGCCAGAGCGTAAATGGCAAAAACGCAAAGAGTCCGGCAACCTACCTCACCATTTTATAAAACAGTGTTTCTATTTATTCAAAAAGAGAGTCAGATCTGCTACCTGGCAAAGAAAGGGGCGGTTAGCGGTAGTTCACAATCACCTGATTGCTCCGCACTTTTAACGCCGGGATAAGTCGGCCGCCGCCGGGGACTTCCCAGACAAAGCGGAGCGGCTCGACTGCGGGAACATGAGCAAAACCGTGGGTCGTGCCACTCTGACCATCAAGTTCTACGCAACGGGACTGGGAACATAAACGTACCCGTAAGCCCGCGGGGGTCGGGCCATTCAGTTCATAACGCCAGGCGACCAGCGTCATCACACCGGAAACCGGCTGACGCGCCGACAATGGCGAAGACGATGCGGAGACGCCCCGGTAATTTAAGGTTACGCCCATGCCGCTATCATGCCACGCGCCTTCGCCTGCGGCCTGAACCGTCAGGGGAAAGAGCAACAACGCCAGCCATTTACGCATTATTTTCCTCCAATGGTCGCCGTCATGCGGATATGACGGTTATCGGAAAGCTCAAGGTTCGACAACACCACCAGCTGCGGTAAACTGCGCCGCAAAAAGCGGGACAATAATGGACGTAGCGCATGGTTAACCAGTAATACCGGCGGCGCGCCAAGCATCTCCTGGCGAGAAAGCGCCTCTTGGGTCTGCGCCAGCAGGCGATCCGCCAACCCAGGCTCAAGTCCACCGCCGCCCTGCAATGCCTGAAGCAGCAAACGCTCCAGCGCGGTATCCAGGCCAATCACCTGCACTTCTTCATTACCGGGGAACCACTGTTGCGTAATCGCTCGTCCTAATGCCACGCGTACCATGGCGGTTAATTCATGCGGATCGCTTTGTAACGGCGCATGTTCCGCCAGCGTTTCCAGAATGGTGCGCATATCGCGAATCGGGACTTTTTCCGCCAGTAAGTTTTGCAGGACTTTGTGTAAAGTCGTGAGGGTCACGACGCCGGGGACCAGATCTTCCGTGAGTTTAGGCATCTCCTGAGAGACACGATCCAACAGTTGCTGCGCTTCCTGACGGCCAAACAGTTCAGCGGAGAATTGGCCAATCAAGTGGTTAAGGTGCGTCGCCACAACGGTACTGGCTTCCACGACGGTAAAGCCCTGAATTTGCGCCTGCTCTTTCAGGGCGCTTTCAATCCAGATGGCATCAAGGCCAAAAGCTGGATCGACGGTTTTCTCGCCCGGTAGCGTTCCCGCCGCCGTGCCGGGGTTAATAGCCAGCCAGCGTCCCGGATAGGCGTCCCCGCTGCCGATCTCTACCCCTTTCATCAAAATACGGTAGCGCTCAGGCTGTAAATCCATATTGTCGCGAATGTGGACAACCGGCGGCAGGAACCCCATATCCTGCGCGAATTTTTTACGAATGCTGCGAATACGTCCGAGCAATTCGCCATCCTGTTGAAAATCCACCATCGGGATCAGGCGGTAGCCCACTTCCATTCCCAGTGAATCCTCAAGCTGTACGTCATTCCAGGTAGCTTCGACCACCGAGTTATTTTCCGGCATTTTTACCGGCTGCGGCTCCTCCGGCGCTTTTTCTTCGCGCCCGCGCAGCCACCATGCCAGGCCGAGCAAAGCGGCGGTAAAGAGTAAAAATACCAGGTTAGGCATTCCAGGCACCATGCCAAGCAGCCCCAGCACCGCCGCCGCCAGCAACATCACCCTTGGATTACTGAACAGTTGGCCAACCATCTGCTCGCCTACATCCTGATCGGTACTGACGCGGGTCACGATGACGCCCGCCGCCGTGGAGATAACCAGCGCCGGGATCTGGGCGACCAGGCCGTCGCCAATGGTCAGCAGAGTGTAGCTTTCCGCCGCGCTGCCTATGCTCATTCCGTGCTGCAATACGCCGACCAGCAGCCCGCCGACCACGTTAATGACCATGATGAGAATACCGGCGATGGCGTCGCCGCGTACAAATTTACTTGCCCCGTCCATCGAGCCGTAGAAGTCGGCTTCCTGAGTGACTTCCGAACGCCGTTTTTTGGCCTCGTCTTCACCAATCAGACCGGCATTAAGATCGGCGTCAATCGCCATTTGCTTACCGGGCATACCATCCAGCACAAAGCGCGCGCCGACTTCGGCAATACGTCCGGCACCTTTGGTGATGACCATGAAGTTGATAATGACGAGGATGATAAAAACCACAATCCCGATCGCGAAGTTACCGCCGACCAGGAAATGACCGAACGCCTCTACCACCTTTCCCGCCGCCGCCGCGCCGGTATGCCCTTCCATCAAAATAATGCGCGTTGAGGCGACGTTAAGCGCCAGACGCAGTAGCGTGGTAAACAGCAGGATGGTCGGAAACGCGGCAAAATCCAGAGTACGCTGGGTAAACATCGCCACCAGCAGCACCATGATCGATAGCGCAATATTAAAGGTAAACAATAAGTCGAGGATAAAAGCAGGTAGCGGCAGCACCATCATCGACAAAATCAGCAGAATGAGGATCGGCCCGGCAAGAATTTGCCATTGCGTCGATTTCAGGTTGCTGGGCAGGCGCAGCATCGCGACCAGATTAGCCATCAGTATTCTTCTCGTTCATAAAATCCAGCGCTTCTGGCACCGGAAGGTTCTCAGGTTGTGGAGGACGTTGCCCGCCCGCAAGCCGCCAGCGTTTAAGCTGCCAGACCCAGGCCAACACTTCCGCAACGGCAGCATATAACTGCCCGGGAATTTGCTGACCGATTTCGGCGTGGCGATATAATGCCCGCGCCAGCGGCGGCGCTTCTAAAGTGGGAACCCGATGTTCAGCGCCGATCTCGCGAATGCGCAGCGCTATTAATCCAGCCCCCTTCGCGACCACTTTCGGCGCGCTCATTTTGTTTTCGTCATACTGCAGCGCCACGGAATAGTGCGTCGGGTTAGTGACAATGACGTCCGCTTTCGGCACATCTTCCATCATGCGGCGCTGCGCGGCGGCGCGTTGCATCTGGCGAATTTTGCCCTTAACATGCGGATCGCCTTCGCTCTCTTTAAATTCGTCGCGAATGTCCTGCCGCGACATGCGTAATTTTTTCAGGTGGCTAAAGATCTGGAAAAACACGTCAAATCCCACCATCGGAATCACGCCCAGTACCACCAGTAACGCGCAGAGTCCAACCAGATCCAGCGCATTCCCCATTGCGACGATCGGCGACTCCGCCATCAGGCGCATCATTTGCGGCCAGTGATGCCAGAGATAAAAGCCGGTAACGCAGCCGACCAGCGTGGATTTCAACACCGCTTTTAGCAGTTCCGCGCCGGTCTGCGCCGAAAACATGCGCTTAATTCCCGGCAGCGGGTTTAATTTAGAAAATTTTGGCTGTAGCGACTTACCGCTAAAAATCAGGCCGCCAAGCATAACCGGCGAGATAAGCGCCACCAGCACCACGCCCGCGATGAGCGGTAGCAGTGCCATCATCGCCGCTTTAATCAGCAAAATTATCTGCCCCAGGATCAGGTTAGGATCGTTCACCATACGGTGATCGAAGTGCAGGCCTGCTGAGAGCATTCCCGCCAGCTGCCGCTCTAACGACTCGCCGCCGAACCAAATAATACAAACTCCCACCAGCAATATCAGCAGTGAGGTCAGTTCTCTGGAACGGGGGATCTGCCCTTCTTCCCGCGCTTTTTCAAGTCGGTGGGGTGTGGGGGCTTCTGTTTTGTCGTCGTCGCTCTCTTCTGCCACGCAGCAAACCCTGGATAGATTGATAAGCGAGAATGATGCCAGAACCGCTTTACGCCAATGGGCAGAGTAAGCGGTAAAAAAGGCGGGGTTTATGGCGTTAATAGAGATAGCCGGATACGATAAGAAAGTATCGTATCCGGCCGGGTTGACGGATTCGGACCCGATAAGCGCAGCGCCATCAGGTCAAAAAAGCTTAAAACCCAAGACTGTCCAGCAGGTCGTCCACCTGATCCTGACTAGCGACGACGCCAGCTTTCGAGGTATCCACCTGCGGGCCGTTGAGTAAGCTTTCGTTCTCGCGTTTTGGTCGCGCGCTCTGTTCCGGGATGTTTTCCAGCAGCACCATTAACAACTGGCGCTCAATCTCCTGAATCACGTCCATCATGCGTTTGATCACCTGACCCGTCAGATCCTGGAAATCCTGCGCCATCATGATGTCCAGCAGTTGCGCGTTAGTAAAGCTGGTATGGCCCGGGACATCCCTGAGAAACTGGCGCGTATCCGTCACCAGTTCACGGGCGTCGGAAAGCTCGATCGGATTGTCAAACCACTCGTCCCAACGTTGGGTTAGCGCTTTCGCCTCTTTTTCCATCGCATCCTGATGCGGCTGCGAGGCTTCGACACTGTTTAGCGCGCGTTCCGCCGCCTGCGCCGTCATCTGGACGACGTAATCCAGACGGTCGCGCGCATCAGGGATCGCCTCCGCCGCTTCGGCAATCGCCTGGTCCAGCCCCAGCTCACGCAGGCTGTCGCGCAGCATTCGGGTCAGACTACCGATGCGCGCAATGATGTCTCCTGCTGAACCTTCATCAGCAGGCTTGATAGATGGTTGCATCATCATCGCATCCTCACATGCCCAGTTTCTCAAAGATTTTGTTGAGCTTCTCTTCCAGAGTCGCTGCGGTGAACGGTTTTACGACATAACCGCTGGCGCCAGCCTGTGCGGCGGCGATAATATTCTCTTTTTTGGCTTCCGCCGTGACCATCAACACGGGTAACGCCGACATGGCGCTATCGGCGCGAATGGTTTTCAGCAGCTCCAGGCCATCCATGTTCGGCATATTCCAGTCAGAGATAATAAAACCAAAGCCGCCAGCCTGGAGCTTGTTCAGCGCATCGACGCCGTCTTCGGCCTCTTCCACATTGTTAAATCCAAGCTCTTTTAAGAGGTTGCGCACGATACGACGCATGGTCGAAAAGTCATCCACAACCAAAAATTTAAGCTCTTTATCCGCCATAAAATACTACTCCTGGTTCAAATACGTATCGCCTGTCCGGCACTGATTTTCGCCAGCATCTGCTGGCTTACCTGGCTAAGATCGACCACTTCGCTTACGCCACCCATATTGATGGCCTCGCGCGGCATGCCGAACACCACACAACTTGCTTCGTTTTGCGCAATGGTCCAGGCGCCAGCCTGGTACATCGCTAACATTCCAGCGGCGCCATCGTTGCCCATCCCCGTAAGAATGACGCCTACGGCGTTGCGCCCCGCGTGTTTCGCCACCGAATGAAACAGCACATCCACGGAAGGCCGATGTCGGTTTACCGGCGGGCCATCATGAATTTTGATTTGATAATTCGCCCCGCTACGCGCCAGCTCCATATGCTTGTCGCCGGGCGCAATGTAGGCATGACCTGGCAATACGCGTTCGCCGTCCTCCGCCTCCTTCACGCTGATTTGACAGAGTTTATTCAGACGCTCGGCAAACGAGCGGGTAAAACCAGGCGGCATATGCTGCGTAATAATCACTGCCGGACTGGAAAGCGGCAGCGGTTGCAGCACATGTCGGATAGCTTCAGTACCGCCCGTTGAAGCGCCGATAGCAATCAGTTTTTCGGAACTGAGCAGCGGACCGGCTTTTAAGGCTGCCGGGGCCGCCATCGGTTTATGTGCGGCGATGCGGGCCCGCGCGGCGGTACGCACTTTTTCGGCGATCATCTCGCTATACGCCAGCATACCTTCACGAATGCCAAGCTGCGGTTTGGTGACAAAATCGATGGCCCCCAACTCCAGCGCCCGTAGCGTCACTTCAGAACCTTTCCCGGTCAGCGAAGAGACCATCACCACCGGCATCGGTCGCAGGCGCATCAGTTTTTCCAGAAAATCGAGGCCGTCCATACGCGGCATCTCAACGTCCAGGGTCAATACGTCCGGATTAAATTTTTTGATGAGATCCCTGGCGACCAACGGGTCCGGCGCAGTCGCCACCATCTCCATATCGCTATGGCTATTAATAATTTCAGTCATGATTTGGCGCATTAGCGCGGAATCATCAACTGACAATACCCTGATTTTACTCATGCTTTATCCTTACTTAGCGCATACACCGTCTGTCCGCGCAGGCTAAACTCGCGCACGAGGTTGCTAAAGTTTTCTGAGTGACCGGCAAACAACAGTCCGTCAGGTTTAAGGAGTGGAACAAAACGGCGCAGAATGTCCTCCTGAGTCGTTTTATCAAAATAGATCATGACGTTACGGCAAAAAATCGCGTCAAAGGGACCGGGTACGTTGTACTGCTTTTCCAATAAATTAACGGAGGAAAATTCAACATAATTGGCCAGTTCCTGACGCACGCGCACCAGTCCTTCATGCGGCCCCGTACCGCGCATGAAGTAACGTTGTAGCTGCTGCGGCGATAACGTTTTCAGTTCGCTGAGGCGATAAATACCGCTTCTCGCTTTTTCCAGCACTTCAGTATCAATATCGCTGGCGAATACTTTCCAGCGACCGGGGGCCATCCCTAACGCATCCGCCAGCGTAATGGCGATACTGTAAGGTTCTTCTCCTGTCGATGCCGCCGCACTCCAGACGCGGTACTCGCCGTGGCGGCGACGCGCATGTTCCGCAAGGATGGGAAAATGGTGCGCCTCGCGAAAAAAAGCGGTCAGGTTGGTAGTCAGAGCGTTGATAAAAGCCTGCCACTCAGCGCTGTTTTGATTAGCCTCCAGCATACTGAGATAACGGCCAAAATCATCCAGTCCCAGGGCACGCAGCCGACGGACCAGGCGGTTATAAACCATATCCCGCTTATGGTCGGCCAGCACGATCCCTGCGCGCTGGTAGATTAATTGACATATCCGACGAAAATGCGCGTCGGACAGCGCGAGGCGCTGTGTCATCTGTAACAATACTGACGTTTGCCCGGAGGGCAGAGATGATGTCATAGCGCCTTCTTAATCACATTCAAAGTACAACGGGCGCGCCCTGCGGCAGCGCCATGCTTCCCGTATTACACATTTTTTGCTTTTATCTATGCGAACCAGACGAAATGTATCGGCGGGTTCGCAAATTAATCGAGAACCGACAGCGCACGTCGATCAGAAGGTTTCCCAGTTCGCATCATCCCCGGCGGCTACTGACCGCGGCGTATTGCCGGACTGAGCGTCCACTGACAAACGCATCTCAGGTTTATTTGCCACCAGCGGTCGCGATGCCAGGCGGAAAGCCGATACCGCCTGGGTCAGACGGCTGGCCTGCTCTTCCAGCGCGGCGGCGGCCGCTGCGGATTCCTGAACCAGCGAGGCGTTCTGTTGCGTTACGCGATCCATTTCGGAAACGGCCAAAGCGACCTGATCGATACCCCGGCTTTGCTCATCCGAGGCGGAGGCGATTTCGCCCATGATATCCGTGACGCGCGTAACGGCATTGACGATGTCAGTCATGGTTTCCCCGGCGCTTTCCACCAGCACAGAACCGGTATCGACACGCGAGACGGAATCTTCAATCAACGCTTTTATTTCTTTCGCCGCCTGGGCGCTGCGGCTGGCCAGATTACGCACCTCGCCTGCCACGACCGCAAAACCGCGCCCCTGATCTCCCGCGCGCGCCGCTTCTACCGCCGCGTTCAGCGCCAGAATGTTAGTCTGGAAGGCAATACCGTCGATAACGCTGATAATGTCAGCGATTTTTTTCGAACTGTCGGCAATTTCGTGCATGGTGTTTACTACGCCGTCGACCACTTTGCCGCCATGGCGTGCGGTCTCGGAGGCGCTTTGCGCCAGTTGCGAAGCCTGACGGGCGTTATCGGCGTTTTGCTTCACGGTGGCCGTCAGTTGTTCCATGCTGGCAGCCGTCTCCTCCAGAGCGGAGGCCTGCTGTTCGGTACGGGAAGAGAGGTCGGTATTACCGGCGGCAATTTCACTGGTGCCGGAATAAATCGCATCCGAACCTTCACGAACCTGCGTTACGGTGTCAATCAGCGAGCGTTGCATATGTTCAACCGTTCCCGCCAGTTCGCCAATTTCATTACGTCCTGAGACGGTGAGCGTTTTCGTCAGATCGCCGCTGGCAATTTCACGGATATGAGTAATCACTCGCGCTAATGGGTTAAGCAGGGCATGACGAATGCCGAACCAAACCACCATCAAAATCAGCACCAGCACAACCGCAAGCCCCCCCAGTTGCCATTGCGCAAAACGGTAGTCATGAGCGCTTTGATCAAATGTCTGGCGGTACAGGTTTTCGCTCACCCGGGCGTAATTGCCCAGCGCCTCGCCCAACGCGTTTTGCATTCCCTGGGTTGGCTGGGCGAAGTAGGCATCCATATTGCCATTGTCCAGAAACTGAATAAGTTCGGCTAATGCGGCCTGATAGCGCTGATATTTTTCATCGACGTTCGCGCTGGCCTCCGCCATCGCTGGCAATGGCGTCATGTTTTTGAAATTGGCGTAGTGCGCCGCCGCCTGTGCGAGGGTCGTTTTTGCATTCTGGAGTAAATCCGTTTTGGCGCTGCTCTGCTGGTTAGAAGCGTCCATCATCATGCGTGCGGCGGAGCGGCTCAGGTTAATGCGCGTTTGCAGCATTAAGTCCCATGTCGACGTGAGTTCGCTTTGTTGCTGACGTAATTCGTTAGAAATAACAAAACCTTGCTGGTTATGCTGTAATGAAGAAAACAGCAAACCACCGGAAACAAGCTGTAGCAGTGCGAAAACCCCCAGCACCATCATCAGCATTGTGACAACGCGGATACGGTTAAACATAAGGCACCTTCCTGATAACGAGTTATCAACGTTATCGGCACCTGCGGTGATAACTTTACTTTTGCAAAAAGGAAATACGCTGTTCCGGAAGACGATATTGACAATAACAGCGTCGCAGCGGCGATGTCGGCACAAAATGCAGGGGCTGGGCGCGGGCGATGAAGAGGAACTCTCACCGCTGGCGGAAGCATAACGGTGAATATTGCCGGATGGCGCGACGCCATCCGGCAACGTTATTACGCGACGTGTGATGCTGCGATATCCAGCAGCGCCATCTCTTCGCTGTTAAGCAGTTTTTCGATATTCACCAGAATCAGCATACGCTCGCCGAGCGCGCCCAATCCCGTCAAATATTCTGTTGACAAGGTCACGGCAAATTCTGGCGCCGGACGGATCTGTTCCGCCGTTAACGACAGTACGTCAGACACGCCGTCTACCACTATCCCGACGACACGTTGCCCCAGATTCAGTACGATCACTACCGTATTGTCATCGTACTCAACGTCGCCTTCGCAGAATTTCACGCGCAGATCGACAATGGGGACAATCACGCCGCGCAGGTTAGTCACCCCTTTTATAAAGGCCGGTGTATTGGCGATGCGCGTCACCTGGTCATAGCCACGGATCTCCTGCACTTTCAGGATATCGATGCCGTACTCTTCATTTCCCAGTGTAAACACCAGGAATTCCTGACCTGACGGCTCGCCGGCCAGTTTGCTTACATTACTCATACCGGTCATATTATTCCCTTCTCACTCAATCAGGCGGCTGTGATCGCCATACGTTGTTCGCGGTTTAAACCCTGCAATGCGGAAACATCAACAATCAGCGCGACGCTGCCGTCGCCCAGGATCGTTGCGGCGGAAATCCCCGGTACCTTGCGATAATTGCTTTCCAGATTTTTGACCACCACCTGGTGCTGACCGATGAGCTGATCGACCAGCAGCGCGTAACGGCGTCCCGCGCTTTGCAGGATCACAACAATGCCCTGCGTGGCTTCGGTTTTCGCCCCGTCCACGTCAAACACTTTCCACAATTCGACCAGCGGCAAATACTCGCCGCGAACTTCCAGAACCCGTTCGCCGCCCGCCAGCGGATGAAGATCCTCTTCACGCGGTTGCAGCGACTCCATCACCGCATTCAACGGCAGGATAAAAACTTCCCCCGCCACGCGAACCGACATCCCATCGAGGATGGCCAGCGTCAGCGGCAGCAGAATACGAATCGTGGTGCCGGAGCCTTGTTTTGACTGGATCTCAACGTGACCGCCCATCTCCTGAATGTTACGTTTCACCACATCCATGCCAACGCCGCGACCGGAGACATCCGTGACCTGTTCCGCAGTTGAGAATCCCGGCGCGAAGATCAACATGCCTACTTCATCGTCGGTCATGTTTTCATTCACCGCCATCCCCTGCGACATGGCCTTCGCCAGGATACGCTCACGGTTAAGCCCCGCGCCGTCATCGGTCACTTCAATACAAATATTCCCGCCCTGATGTTCTGCGGAAAGAATCAGATTGCCGACAACATTTTTCCCCGCCTCAAGGCGTTTTTCCGGCATTTCAATCCCGTGGTCGAGACTGTTGCGCACCAGGTGCGTCAGCGGGTCGATAATGCGTTCGATCAGGCTTTTATCAAGTTCAGTGGAGCTCCCCACCAGCGTCAGCTCTACCTGCTTGCCCAGTTTGCCCGCTAAATCGCGTACCAGACGCGGGAAACGGCTGAAGACGTACTCCATAGGCATCATACGAATCGACATCATCGACTCTTGTAAGTCGCGGGCGTTACGTTGTAACTGCCCCATACTGGTAATGAGATCGCCGTGGTTTACCGGGTCCAGCTCGTTAGAACGCTGGGCCAACATTGACTGGGTAATCACTAACTCGCCGACCAGGTTTATGAGCTGATCCACTTTCTCTACCGCCACGCGAATGCTGGTGGACTCGCGTTCACGCGCAGGTTTTTCACGCCCCGCATGATGTTCATGCGCCGCGCTTTTGGCGGCTGGCGCAACGACTGCCGGAGACGCTACCGGCGCTACCTCGGTTTTCTCTTGCACTTTTTCCACGGGCGCGGCGACCACTTTTTCAAAAGCGATCTGATCGGCCTCGATGACAAAACAGAGCACCGCGACAATGTCATCTTCCGCGACGCTGCCATCCAGAGTTGCCGACAGTGAATCCGCCCCCTTAACGACATCCGTCAGAGTAGCCAGATTGCCCAACTCTTCTTCAAGCAGATCGACCTCATTGGCTTTCAACCGTGAAAGTACAATGCGCAGTTTACTCTCGTCACGAGGCGATTCGGTTTCGGCTACGCTCTCTTCCTGGATCGCCGCGCTTAGTGCCGCGGTTTCTACGACCGCCGGCGTGGTTTCGCCTTTCGCCTCCAGCGCCAACTGGCGTAGCGCATTGCAGATATATTCGAAGCTTGCGGCATCCGGCTCTTCGGAGTTTTTACAGGCGTCGAGCTGTTCCTGCATAATATCTTTCGTTTCCAAAAACAGGTTGATAATGTCGGTATTGAGCTGCATTTCACCGCGTCGGGCTTCATCCAGCAGGTTTTCCATTAAATGCGTGGTTTCCTGCAGAATAGTGAAGCCGAATGTGCCCGCGCCGCCTTTAATGGAGTGCGCCGCGCGAAAAATGGCGTTCAGTTGTTCAGCGTCCGGGGACTCCGGCACCAAATCCAGCAGATGCTGCTCCATATCAGCCAACAGCTCGTCAGCTTCATCAAAAAATGTCTGATAAAAATCGCTAATATCCATGCTCACGCTATCACCTCGGTTCCGCTTTTGGCGATGTGGGTACGCTTGCCGGCGGGGCTGCCGCAGGCTGTTGTAATACACTTACCGGCTCATTCTGGCTTTCAGCGTTTTCATGCAAAATGGCCTGTTCCGCCTGTTTGTTTAACACCAGCAGGCTTATACGGCGGTTGATGGCGTCATCAGGACCGCGATCGCTCAGCCGCATCGTGGCGGCCATGCCAACCACCCGTAATACTTTTCCGTTATCCAGCCCGCCAGCGACCAGTTCGCGACGAGAGGCATTGGCGCGATCGGCGGATAACTCCCAGTTGCTATAGCCTTTTTCGCCGTTCGCGTAGGGAAAGTCATCGGTATGGCCGGCCAGGCTAATGCGATTAGGTATACCGTTTAACACTGGCGCAATCGCACGCAGGATATCGCGCATATACGGCTCAACTTCGGCGCTGCCGGTTTTAAACATCGGGCGGTTCTGGCTGTCGATAATCTGGATGCGCAACCCCTCCTGAACTAAATCAATTTTCAGATGCGGACGTAACGCGCGCAGTTTGGGATCGGATTCGATCAGTTGATCCAGATCGCCGCGCAGTTTGTTTAAGCGACTCTGCTCCATCCGTTTTTTCAGCTCGTCGATATTCGGCTGCTTTTCCACTTCACCCTGCTGTTGGGTGTAATCATCGCCGCCGCCTGGTATCGGGCTCTCGCTATTGGCAATCCGATTCCCCCCCGTTACCGCGGTGGCCAACGGCGTACGAAAATATTCGGCAATCTGAATTAATTCTTTAGGGCTGGAGATGGAAATCAGCCACATCACCAGAAAAAAAGCCATCATCGCCGTCATAAAATCGGCGTAGGCAATTTTCCAGGAACCGTGCGCCCCGCCGCCGTGCGGTTTGTGCCTGCGGCGTTTTACGACGACAATGGGATGAGCCTGATTTTTCATGCTTCCTCAGTCGTCTGCTGCTGGTTTGGGTTTCTCACTGCGCGAACGTGTTCTTCCAACTCAATAAATGATGGACGCTCACTGGAATAAAGCGTTTTACGTCCAAATTCCACGGCAATCGGCGGCGCATAGCCGTTCAGATTAGACAGCAGTGTAATTTTTACGCACTGCATCATCTTGGTGGTTTCGGCGCTCTTCTGGCGCAAAACGGTCGCTAACGGTGAAATGAATCCATAAGCCAGTAAAATACCGAGGAACGTACCTACCATGGCATGGGCAATCAGCGCCCCCAACTCCGCTGCCGGACGATCGGCTGAAGCCAGAGCGTGAACCACCCCCATTACCGCCGCGACGATACCAAAGGCAGGCAGCGAATCCCCCACCATCGCCAGACTGTTGGCCGGGACTTCCGCCTCGCTTTCATGGGTTTCAATCTCTTCATCCATCAACGCTTCAATTTCGAACGTATTCATGTTGCCGCTGATGATCAGGCGCAGATAATCGACAATAAAATCAAGCATTACCGCATCGGCCAGAATACGCGGATAACTGGCGAAGATTTCACTCTCTTTCGGATTTTCAATATCGCGTTCAAGGGAGAACATCCCCTGCTGGCGTGATTTGGCCATCAGGCGATAGAGCAACGCCAGCAAATCCATGTACATAGATTTCGTGTATTTCGAACGACGAAATAACAACGGGATCGCTTTCATCGTGCCTTTGATGGCCTTCCCGTTGTTGCCGACAATGAACGCCCCTATCCCCGCGCCGCCAATGATGACCAGTTCAGCAGGTTGATAGAGTGCCCCAAGGTGTCCGCCGGTCATGACATAACCGCCGAAAACTGTACCGATAACCACCAGGTAACCTAATAAGATAAGCACGACATCATCCTTCCGCTGTTGACTATGACAGGATGCGCAGTCGGGCGATTAACGCGAAGGCAAGGCAAAAAAAAGCAGCGGTAATGACTTACCGCTGCTGGAGTGTTTGTCCACACCGTTTCGGTTAAACAGCCTGTTCGATCTGTTCATCCAGCAGTTGTGGAATAATATCGGCAGCATCTCGGGAAAGTTTACGTCTTTTTACTGCGCGGGATGGCGGCTGGCATAAACTACACGCAAAGCTGCCTACGGGCTGATGCGCATGGGTAATAAAGTTCCCACCGCAGCAGTTACAGCTCGACAATTCAAGCAACCCACTTTCAACAAAACGCACCAGCGTCCATGCGCGAGTCAGCGCCAACAACGGCCCTTCAGGCGGTTGCGGACACTGCTCAAGATAAAGCCGATAAGCTTTAATCACCGCATCCACACCGCTGCATAAGCCGGTCTTCAGTAAAAATTGCCAGGCGTTGCAGAACATGGAGGCATGAATATTTTGCTCCCAGGTCATAAACCAGTCTGTCGAAAATGGCAGCATCCCTTTAGGCGGCGGGCTACCGCGTAATTCTTTGTACAGCCTGATGAGGCGACCACGGCTGAGCTGTGTTTCGCTTTCCAGCATTTGTAGACGAGCGCCAAGATTAATCAACTCCATCGCCAACTGTATATCGCGAGCTTCCTGAACAATGCTTTTTTCACTCATTATCATGCCCTTTTCTTACGCGCCGTATCGTCCACTTCATTGAGCAGACGCGTTGAAAGCATGATACCTGTGTGAATCTGCTGTAAGTCATCGACGCGCGAATCCTGAGTCAAACGGGTGATCGTCTGATGATCGTCAAACCGGAAATGACAAACTAACTGGTTCGTCTCCGCCAGTTTGACCATCTGCGGTAGGGTCAACGCGCCCAGTGTGTTTGCCATCTCTTCGTTGATACCGAGGCGGAACATCGCAGATGCTTTGTCCTGGACGATCAAACGCTGTGCAAGGAGTAAATATGACAAATTGATGTCATAAATGTGTTTTAGCAACTCGGATGTATGCATTGTTCCCATCCAGAATAACCAACTTTATTTTTGTGCGACGTAGCCGCACCCCGTGATGTCGCCGGGAAGGCCCGGTAAAAGAAGCAAAAAGGTCAAATGCATAGCAGCGCTCAGACATTGTGGACATTGTGACGTATAACGCAGCTTCCCACTGAGATTCGCCTTACACGTTTACATCAATTTTTACAAATGCCTAAGATTTTTCCTAATTCGACGCAACTCTACTCGTCAGCTTCGTGACATACAACGGAGCGGGACGGCGATTTTAGAAAATATGTGATGTAGATCACATAATTTAACGGAATACTTACGATAAAACCATCAGCATGGCTTTTACTTTGTTTAATTAATAACCTAATGTTCACTTTTTCTATTCCACACTGCTGAATAGGGGTACGTCAACACCAAATTCTTTTTTGTTTCTCTCTGTTAAAATAACGCCAGGATAATAGATAACAGGCTATTATTTCTATTTTAGAAACGATTTTATTTTACCTTTAGTAAACAGTGGCTTAAATATTAAACGTTATTAATTAATCTCGTCACAGCATACGCCCTCCGCTGTTAAAAATAAGCTCATTTGATTTAACTTTTAGCTTTCATTGTTCACCCGTTTAAATGAAGCATCCTGGTGGTGTGTAAAAAGTGTCTTATACCACGATTCTTTACATAAGAATAATTAATGATTAATTATGATATCCTTCACATTAATGTGGCATTAGCGCATTGCAGAAATGCGATAAACAGAGTAAAGCTAAAGCACAATCTCATATTCTTGCAATCAAGGAGCGAGTTATGAGCTACACCCATATTCTTGTCGCCGTTGCCGTCACCCCGGAAAGTCACCAGCTACTGGCTAAAGCGGTCTCTATCGCCCGCCCTGTCCAGGCGAAAGTAAGCCTGATTACTCTCGCTTCCGATCCTGAACTGTATAACCAGTTCGCCGCGCCCATGATGGAGGATTTACGCGCGGTTATGCATGAGGAAACCGAGAATTTTCTTAAGATGCTGGGGGAAAAGGCGGATTATCCGATTGAACAAACTTTCATCGCATCAGGTGAGTTAAGCCAGCATATTTTGGCTGTGTGCCGCAAACACCATGTTGATCTGGTCATTTGCGGCAACCATAACCATAGTTTCTTTTCGCGCGCATCCTGCTCGGCAAAAAGTGTCGTCAGCGCCAGCCAGGTAGATGTGTTGCTGGTGCCCTTAGCGGGCGACTAGTCGCCGCTCGCGATATTTCAGGCCAGCTTAGGGAACGTCGCCACGTTGTTCTGCTGCTGACGCTCAGGGCTACGCGGCGTGACCTCCTTTAGGTCATGAATAAAACGCTCCTGCCAGCGGTTAATGTCATTTTTAACGATCACGTCCAGCATCTCCGCATGACGCGAAATACGCTCGGCAAGGGGCATCGTTAGCGCACGATTGAGCGCCGCCGCCACGTCATCCCGATCGTAAGGATTGACGATTAACGCCGACGTCAGTTCATTCGCCGCGCCGGCAAACTGTGACAGTACCAGTACGCCAGGATTAGCGGGGTCCTGCGCGGCGACAAACTCTTTCGCCACCAGGTTCATCCCGTCACGCAACGGGGTGACGAGCCCGACGTCTGAATAACGGAATATCTTCATTAACAGTTTACGGTCGAAATGCTGATTCAGATAATAGAGCGGCGTCCAGCCCAATTGTCCATATTTCCCATTAATCCGGCCTGCTTCCGTCTCAAGCTGGTGGCGAATATCCTGATATGCCTGTACTTCGCCGCGTGACGTAGGCGCAATTTGGGTATAACGAATTTTTCCCCGATGCTGCGGGTAGTTTTCCAGTAGCGCTTCATACGCCAGAAAACGTTCCGGCAGCCCTTTCGAATAATCCAGCCGCTCAACGGAAAAAATATTCTTCACATTTTTCAGTTCCGCCTTGAGCTGCGCCAGTTTAGGCGGCAACGGCCCGGCAGCCTGCAGAGCAATCTCATCGGGCTCAATACCGATAGGATACACTTCTGTCTGGAAGTCTTTACCCCACGCGATATGCTGCTTGCCGCTGCGAGTCGTGACTCGCGTTTGACTCGAAAGGCTATCCAGAAAAGCCAGGCGATCATTTTCGGTCTGGAACCCCAGCAGATCAAAGTCACACAACTGCTCCAGCAGTTCATCATGCGGCGGTAAAGCGTTAAAAATCTCCGGGGTCGGGAATGGAATATGCAGGAAAAAACCAATTCGGTTGTTCACGCCGCGTTTACGCAGCTCGCTGGCGAACGGTAACAGGTGGTAGTCATGCACCCAAATGATGTCGTTCTCTTTAATGAGGGGCAATAACTTATCCGCTAATAACGCATTCACCCGCATATAGCCTTCCCATGCAGGACGCTGAAACTGTACCAGGTCCAGACGATAGTGGAACGCAGGCCAGAGAACCGCATTGGAAAATTGACAGTAATAATCTTCGTAATCTTGTTCACTCAGGTTAAACGATGCCCAGGTAATATTACCTTTTGTCACCTTTTTTAATGGCTCATCCTCGTTACCTGTCTCGCCACTCCAGCCGAACCACAACCCGCCAGCCGCTTTTAGCGCGCCAAGCACGCCAACGGCGAGGCCGCCGGCGCCGCCTTTATTATCCGGGGGGGCAATTCGATTAGATACTACGACTAAACGACTCATAGCCATCTCTCCTGTTATTCATTACTTGTTGTTCTTGTTGTGGATAATTGATTTGTTCCAGCCAGCGCCAGACATCGGGTACGCTTTCCAGCCGCCATGCCGCCTGGGTTGCCCCGACGCCCACTTTTACGGAAATTCCGCCAGCGTGATTCACCACGCCAAAGCCAGCCTCATCGGTCAAATCGTCGCCCACAAAAACGGGAATCCGTCCCGCAAAGGGCGCCTCCTGCATAAAGGCGGCAATCGCTTCGCCTTTATTGGTTCCCTTAGGTTTGATTTCCACAACACATTTACCAGGCTGCAACGCCAGTTGCGGCCAGTGCTGCGTAACGTGTTGCGCAAGCGCCAACAGCGCCGCTTCATGTTCCGGAGCCTGACGGTAGTGCAGCGCAAACGCCATCCCCTTCGTCTCCAGCTCCGTTCCGGGCAGCGCTACAAGCGTCGAACGTAATAACGCCTCCACCTCACGGACTACCGCTTCAGGAAGGCGCACGATATGGGTTTTACCATTGATGTCACGACGCTCTGCTCCGTGAACGCCAGCGAGCGGAAAGCGAAAAGGCTTCGCCAAAGCATCCAGCTCAGTCATTGAACGCCCTGAAATCAATGCCAGTGCCCCTGCGTTGTGCGCCGCGAGACGGTCTAACAACTGAAGGATTTTATGCGGTACCACTACCTGATCGGGATGAGGCTTTATCTCTGCCAATGTGCCATCAAGGTCAAAAAAATACGCATAGTTCGCAGTGAGTTCGGGGGATACGGTTAACGGTTCTGCCACCCTGGTCTCCTCCTTATCATCATATTGAGATTCACAAACGGTCTCATTAGTCATGTAAGTATAGACAGTGTGACGCTGCTCGCCATTTAGAAAGACCATCGCCAGCCGGGGTAGCGGTTGGCGATGACGTGAAGCTATACTGTTTAGTTGAGTGTTAATTCATCAAATCATACGCTTCGCTTTTTGCTTATAATGGTCGAAGATAACTGCTGCCAGAAGGATTCAGCCGCGAACCACGTACTGTGCAAAAGGTGAAATGTTGAGCAGGTTCATCGCGTTCTCCACCGTTCCTGATATCAGTACGCTCGCCACCACATATGAGATTTTTCCGAGGCCGCCTCTCAGGAAAACGCCCCCTAATACGCACGCAGAAATAACGATTAACTCATAACCCAGGGAAGTCATTGACCTGCTTTAGCGTTTTTTATGTAGGGTAAAATCAAACGATTTTTGTTAGAGAAGACGTAAAACGGTGCACTGTCTTTCATTCATTAGATAAATGCTGATGGCGGGAATAGTTTTAGCGGAAAATGACATAACCCAGAGCGAATTCATCAGCCAAAAGGCAGGAAAGCCAGCCCATTAATCCATAACATCAGCCAGCTAATCCTTATGGCCCTGGGTGAATAACGATTACCAGGGATAATAGATATGTTCAGCCTGTTCGCGAACCGGCGCATCGTCTCCCAGCAGTCTGGCGGAAAGGGTTAGCGCGAAATCAAAGACATGACCCAAGCCTTTGCCGCTAATTAAATTACCATCTTCAACAACGGGCGCATCCACATAGACACCTTCCGGAACCGCTTTCCACAGGTCGCCGGAACAGACATAACGACGCCCCTTCAGCAATCCGTGAGCACCCAGCACCCTTGCCGCCGCGGAACAGATAGGACAAATAAATTTGCCTGCCGCATCATGACGCGCAACGAAAGCGATCACCGCCGGATTAGCCGCCAGATTAGCGCTCCCCTGCGGACCGCCCGGCAGCACTACCGCATCAAAAAGCGCCTGCTGGCGTTCACTCAGCGTGCTGTCCGCAACCATAGGAATATCATGGTAACTCACCACCGCCCGTGATTCAGCACACGCCAGCGTTTCGACGTCGATATGCAAACGTCGCAGAATATCAAGAGTAACAATGGCCTCTGCTTCTTCAAATCCTGGCGCCAACAGCACCGCGACCTTTTTCATTGACTGCTCCTTGTTAACGAGTCACCCATCAAAACTGCGCTTAACCGAATAACGTGCTCGTATGATTAATGACATTAAAAATGATCTACCGCAAAATCGGCTAGTTTATAAAAACAGGCATATTTGCTCTCAACCGTTTATGCGTGTGATATCCAGACTGACTAATGTTTATTTTATTGAAATTAACATACTTGAAAGGCTTAACCCATGATCTGAAATAATGTTTCATAAATTACAAATCTATATAATATCATTTAACTTTCAAATGGTTGCAACTGCTCCTCATCCAAAATCATTACACCTGAAAAAATCACACCGCTGAAAATGTAAAAAAAGATAAACAATTGCATTTAAGGATTTTCTTATTTTTATTGACGCGCTATTCTCATTACCGATCGATAAACAGGAAATGAGATCGCATAAGGGACTGGCGGAACGGAGTTCTTCTGCTAAGAGTATTTATTGTGCATAGAGGTAAGAATGTGACAACGGCCCGTTGCATTCTCGTCTGTCATGCACATCAACACTTTCTGGAAATAAGGATATTGTTATGGCAGCTGTAGGAATGGTTCAAAAGCTCAACACGCCAATGAACCTTGAGTTTTACGCATCAAATCTTTACCTCCATCTAAGCGAATGGTGTTCTGAACACAGTTTAACAGGCACCGCCACCTTTCTTCGTACCCAGGCGCAAGGCAACGTGACGCAAATGATGCGCATGTTTAATTTTATGAAAAACGCCGGCGCCACCCCTATCGTTAAAGCCATTGACGTTCCGGGTGAAGAGCTCTGCTCTCTGGAAGAATTGTTCCAGAAAACCCTGGAGGATTATCAGCAACGCGCCAGCACGCTGTCGCGTCTGGCAGATGAAGCGAAAGCGCTGAATGATGCCTCAACGCTTGATTTTCTCCATACCCTGGAAAAAGAGCAGCAGCAGGATGGCGTACTTTTACAAACTATTCTCGAAGAAGTTCGCAGCGCTAAACGAGCAGGGCTATGCCTGGCGCAAACCGATCAGCATCTCCTTAACGTCGTGACCTATCAGCATCACTGATAGCGGCACCCCGAGCGACAATATTGAGACGTTATTAGCCGGATAGCAACGCGAAGCAGCTTATCCGGCCTACACCGTTTCTGATCTGTTTGCCAGAGGTGGTGCCTGTCGCTACTGGCGTATTATCGGCACATCATGCCAGCCGACAGGCGCGAAACGCCTCTGTCTTGTCTGGGCATTACCCCAGCATCTCACGTACAAACGCTTCTATTTCTTTATTCTGGCCGTTTTCAAACAAACATTGCTGGAAACGCGGCCCTGAAACCGCCGTTTTAACCAGTTCAGGATCGATAGCCCGTAGTGTATCCAGATAATTCTCTTTGACGACCGCGGCCTTAACCTGATTCAAAATGCCCGCATTGCGTACCTGCGGCGCTTTGCGCTCAGGCGGATACCCCTCGCCTTTACGCCCGGTAAACGCTTTTTCAAAGATGAAACGCACGTTCAGCTCAGCGCCCCAGCCAAAGCCTTTCGCAAATGGCAGGGACAACGCATTGCCGTTGTTGATCTGCGCAAACAGAAAAGCATCTGCCGGATCGATGCAATAGCCACAAATGACACCTGGATGAATATTTAACGACATCAGCGCGCCCTGACCGGTGCCACAGCCAGTAACCACAAAATCAACCGCGTTTGCATTAAGCAGAATACTCGCCATGATGCCTAAATGAATGTACGTCAGGTGATGGTCATTTTCGTCGCACATGCCAACGTTAAAAACGGGAAATCCCTTTTCATTGGCGACGGCGCTAAGTTCGTTATAAATGATGGCATTTTTGCTGGCCTGGCTATTTTCCATCATCAGTGCAATTTTCATCGTGTTCCTCCTGAATGCAGACGGTCGCGCCTGCGTAAATCATGACGTTTTGCCCACATTACACATTTGCGAACACACATTCAAATTTAATGAAACCAAGTTTCATTAAATAAAAAGACGCTCACACATTTTCTGTTCCCGCTGTAAATCTCCTGCCGTTACCTTTAATCAAGGCGAATCCGTAAGTTATTCCAGCCATTGACGGTGCAAGACACGAGGTAGCATGGTCTGATACCGAATTGTCGGAGCGATTTTATGAAGCCTCTTATTTTTACTCTTTCACTGCTAGCCCTGACGGGATGCACCATTACTCGACAAGCGCAGGTCAGCGAAGCCAGCCCGATAAGCGGCATCGTGCGCCTGACGTATAACCAGCCGCTATTTTTTACTTCACGGACAGATGACTATGTATCTCACGGGACCGCAACACGCGAATGCCAGCAGATGGGCTATGCCGATGCCGTTTCGTTTGGTCAGCCGGTAGGAACCTGTAGCATTTATGCGGGCTCGTTGTGTCTGAACACCCGATTTACCCTCTCCTGGCAGTGCCGGGGCGTTGCCGTCCCGCAAATCATGCCGCTTTATTATTAAGGCGGCTGGCTTAACGCCGACACCATCTACAATGGAGGAGAGTGCAGGGTCGCTATTGCCAGCATGAAGGTGCTGGCTTTCCTTTATTTTTATACGCTATACACTGGCGTTAATGCGTTTTATTCCCATTCGTATTTTTAATAATTAAATTTAATATTTTACCTTTTGCAAATAATAAAATAACAAATTATAGTGGCGCCACATTACCGTATATCTTTTGCTATTTGTGGAGCGGAACCATGCTGAAAACAGAAATGATCGACAAACTGAATGAGCAAATGAATCTGGAGTTGTACTCCTCCCTGCTCTATCAACAAATGAGCGCGTGGTGTAGCTATCACAGTTTTGAAGGCGCGGCCGCATTTCTTCGTCGCCATGCGCAAGAAGAGATGACGCATATGCAGCGCCTGTTTGACTACCTTACCGATACCGGAAGCCTGCCGCGCATTCATACCGTTTCTTCGCCCTTCGCTGAGTACGCCTCGCTGGATGAGCTGTTCCGCGCGACCTATGAGCATGAGCAGCTTATTACGCAAAAAATTAATGAACTGGCTCATGCCGCAATGACCAGCCAGGATTATCCGACATTTAATTTCTTGCAGTGGTATGTGGCAGAACAGCATGAAGAAGAAAAATTATTCAAATCTATTATTGATAAATTAACGCTGGCGGGAAAAAGCGGCGAAGGGCTTTATTTCATTGATAAAGAACTCTCCACCCTGGATACGCAAAATTAATCCAACACGTCCTTACACGGTGAGACGCGCTCTCACCGTGGCGTATTAATGGCGGCAGATTTTACTCTCATGCGTTGAAAAACCGTCCTCCACCGCAATAAACTTTCCTTTCGCCGCCAGAAACGCGACCAGTTCCGCCGCCGTCATATCTGATGCTGAACAAGTGTGAAATCGTGCCCGCTCGCCAAAGCGCGCTTTTATTGCCGCCTCCAGCAAGGTATGCGTGTACTGCTCGCCAGACTCAATCATCATGTTGAGCACTTCGTGACCATGAATGGAATCCATAACCCCTCCTGAATAAAACTCGTAGCCTAATGTGTCCGTGTACAAGCGACTTTGCGCTAGCGCAGGTTTACGGCGGTTGTCCGCGTCTCCTTCCATATTCGCTTTTATGCCCGGAACTGTAAATTTTACAGTACACCCATTGTAACGACCATTTGACGAAAATAGCGTAATGCCTTACCCTGCGCCGCGGATATCACCGTTCTTTGTTACCGGGGTAGTAGAAAGCGTGAAAAACAGAACTCTGGGCAGTATTTTTATCGTGGCAGGCACCACTATCGGCGCCGGGATGCTGGCAATGCCGCTGGCAGCGGCTGGCGTTGGTTTCAGCGTCACGCTGGGATTGTTGATTGGTCTGTGGGCGCTGATGTGTTATACCGCGCTACTATTACTGGAAGTATATCAACACGTTCCGGCGGATACTGGGCTGGGCTCGTTGGCAAAACGCTATCTTGGACGTTACGGACAGTGGCTTGCGGGATTCAGCATGATGTTCTTAATGTATGCGCTCACCGCCGCCTACATTTCCGGAGCCGGAGAATTACTGGCATCCAGTATTAATAACTGGCTTGGCGCCACGCTCTCGCCCGCTGCCGGGGTGCTGCTGTTCACCTTTGTTGCCGGTGGGGTGGTGTGCGTGGGAACCTCGCTGGTCGACCTTTTTAACCGCTTCCTGTTTAGCGCGAAGATCATTTTTCTGGTCATCATGCTTGCGTTGCTCACGCCACATATTCATAAAGTAAATCTTCTTACGCTTCCTTTACAGCAGGGGCTGGCGTTATCCGCCATACCGGTCATTTTCACCTCGTTTGGTTTTCACGGAAGCGTACCGAGTATTGTGAGTTATATGAACGGCAACATTCGCCGGCTGCGTTGGGTCTTTATGACGGGTAGCGCCATTCCGCTAGTGGCCTATATTTTTTGGCAGCTCGCCACGCTGGGAAGTATCGACTCGCCGACATTCAGAGGGCTACTGGCCAGCCATGCCGGGTTAAATGGCCTGCTGCAGGCTCTCAGAGAAGTGGTCGCTTCGCCACATATCGAACTGGCGGTCCACCTGTTCGCCGATCTGGCGCTGGCGACCTCTTTTCTAGGCGTAGCGCTAGGATTATTTGATTACCTGGCCGATCTCTTCCAGCGCCGCAGTACGGTGTCCGGACGTCTGCAAACCGGGCTGATTACCTTTCTGCCGCCGCTGGCGTTTGCGCTTTTCTACCCACGCGGATTTGTGATGGCATTAGGCTATGCCGGCGTAGCGCTGGCAGTGCTGGCACTGCTCATCCCAGCCATGCTGGTCTGGCAATGCCGTAAACAGAGCCCTCAGGCGGGATATCGTGTGGCAGGCGGCACGCCAGCGCTGGCGCTGGTGTTTATCTGCGGCATTGTCGTGATTGGCGTCCAGTTTTCGATCGCACTGGGGTTTCTGCCCGATCCAGGTTAATGCCAGGCAAAGATTACCGGGCCCGGACGCCGTCCAGGCTCGATAATCGTCACGCTATGACCGTTTACGAACCATTAATGCAGGCAGCACTGCTTAAATTTTTTGCCGCTCCCGCATGGACAAGGATCGTTACGCCCCACTTTCACCTCTGCTTTTATCGGCATCTGTAGCGGCGTCGTGTGCGGATGCGCCATCCACCAGGCATGCAGCTCAAGCGCCGCGATACGGATAGCGTCAACGCTTTTATCGAACGCTTCCGGGCTCATTTTATCCAACAGCGCAAAGTTTTCTTCCGTGCCGTGTAAGGCAATCGCTTCCAGCGCCGGTTTTAGCGTATCCGGCAAGTCAGACCAGTCGGACAGCGACACTCCGCGCATGTAACCAAAGCACCATTCTTCAACAATCGTTAATTCATGGCCATCAACTTCTCGCAGGCCAAACAGCGGCTCGAACTGTTCTGGATAGTCTTCAAGCCGGGCGGCTGTGTCCGCCATGTGCTGGAACACCAGATCCATAAATCGCGTCATTTCTTTTTCAGATGTCCAGCGCGGGACGTACGCGGGTCCCCCCCATATCGCGACCAGCCACTGTTCCGGCTCGATGGGACGCGGAGAGCTTAGTACCGCAGTAATCAGACCGTCCAGCTCCGCGACATCCAAAATAGCCTGATCGGTATTGTATTTCGTCAGCACATCATCCAGCCATTCCAGCTCGTTCTCGTTTAATGGTTCCATTTTCATAACGCTTTTCCTCAGTGATGACTTCCGCCTGTAGGCCTCTTACATTGCAGCGGATAAAAATAATTTTTTTGCAGGCAGTTGGATGGCAACCATCAGGGGCCAGATTAACACGAAATGAGGAGGATTCCGGAAGTTAACGCAACAAAAGGAGGATCAGGGCGCAGATTTTCCGCCAGGAAGCGCTCGCCCCACACAAAAGCGAGAGATGGGTTTCTCGCTATATTATACTCATGCTAACTTATACCACCGCCGCGGACAGATAAAACCGCCCTCTCAAATAGAGCTTATTTTCAGTAAAAAAGTGTTTAATGAGTTCGTCTACCGCTTCTCTGTCAGCAGAAAAGGTTATTTCCATAAACAGCGTATCGTACCCTATTTTGATATTTTTTTTCTTACAGTAAACACGGATCTCATCCTGCACACTCAGCAACGGCAGGCTAAATGTGTATAGCGGTTGCGGTTCTTTTTTCGCCGCTTTCTCAAAAACTTTAGTGACCAGATCCCCAAGATCGCGCTCTGACCGGGCACCGTTATTAAAATGCAATAAATTACGTCTTTTTACCACCCAGCCTCCAGCCAGATACCGCCAACAATAACTCTCACTTCAATGTGTGAGGCACATAATCACATCCAGAATCAGCTCCAGATAGTATTTCAAATAAACAGCCCGCACTATAGCGCATACTTTTTTCAGACACAGTTTACAGGGATACTCTCTTTATATCCACGCGCACGGTTGCCTTAATCATGTCTTCCGCGATAACACAGTTTGTCAACCTATTCTATATAACCAAGCTTAAACAGAACCTTACCAGCCAGTGATATCAGCTCAGGATTTTCAGGATAAAAACGCAGTAACGGCAAAAATACCGCCTCACCGATAATGCTCCGGCTATTAGCATGGTTTGGGCGCAATCCCCAGATATTCTGATAAGTCATCGGCACGACCTGCCCATTCATGGTTGTGTTACCGATATACAGCATAATATGCCCTGGAATATAGACCAGCGTAGTAAACGCTTTTCCGTATCTGGTGAGATAATCGATCCGCATTTGGGGATTTTTATGACTAAGATCGACCACCCGTCCAGCAGCCTCTACCTGCGCGGATGAATGTCTGGGCAGGAATATGCCAAACGGCATTAACAGGCTGCGGACTTCGGCTGAACAATCATTATAAAAGTTAAAATTTCCCCAACCGTAGGGGGCGCCGTGCATTGCTTTCATTAGCACGGCGATATTTTCCGGCGTCATTTTCCACGGCATAGCCGTAAACTCGTTACCGCTTAGCCAGACCCAATGGATAAACGCGCGACCGTTGCTGCCGCGAACTGGCGCCGCAATCAGGAACTGGCCCGCCCGTTGATGTCGGAACGGTAAAATAGTGCCCGGTCGCCCGGTGAAATAATAGACGCCTGCGACATGGACAGAAACCGGCGCGTTGATAAATGCCCCCAGTTGCTTATGAGCAAGCAAAACCCACTGTGTTATAAATTTCTGATCCGTACTGGCAATATCTTCACTATGAACCCAGCCAGTTACCGCTGGTGAAACGACATATTGCCAGCGTTGGTCTTTGCTCTTCGTCAGCGTATAGACCGGCGTACCGGGACGCAGCGAAGACATTTGTAAATTATCAAACGGGTACCCCTCGCCCGCCTGACGGGGATCGTTAAAGAGCGGGTCGTCCGTTGGCAGCGCTCTGACTAAACTTTCTCTGACCATAATACCTCGCCGGGAGGCATGATAGATATTGTCAATCTGCGTATCCGTATTCCCTCTAACCTCCTCTTTCCAGCGAGAGGTATAAAGTCTGAAGTTTTCCCCCCAATAAGCACTGCCGTCGCTAAGAAACTGCTTAATACTGGCATCCCGCGCCTGTGCTGCGTTTTTTTTCAGCAATGCGGTAATATAAAAACCATTCCACGGCGAGTGCGCTTCACTGTCCATTCCGAAATAATGAGATTTTAGTGCGTTAAAGTAGCGTTGTTGGGTAGCATTATCAATAACCGGAATAGTGTAATCAGCCGAGTCCGGAGGTATCCATTTATCAACCGACTGTGAATAATCCGCTAACGGAAAGCGTGTTTTTGTCGGGTCAATATAGCTCCCTGTGAGAATTTCATCTTTGGCTGTTGATCGGTAGGTCGTCTGGTGGCAAGCGGTGAGGCACAATGGTATCAATAAAACGACCCAGGTTTTCTTTTGCATCATCATCTCCGTAAAGCGGGGAAAGCATAATATAGAGACTGACCAAAACCGCCATTCACGAAAACCTGAAATTATCTGTAGTTGACCTGTTATTAAGACAATATTGCAAAACGTGATTAAAGCATGATGCGGATCACATTACCTTATGATGAATATTAGTTCGCTATCTACCTTTAATTAAACTGTGCAGAAAACACCCTGAACAGTTATATACTCGTTTAATTTGCATAAATACTCCACTGACCCGCCCCTGTTTTTTTCAGACAATACATACTGTAGCGCGTCAGTTCTACTTTTTTATATACTCTGCAAAGTCGTTTTCATCGACGTAGCCAATAAAATTACGCGCATCACATGTCGAAGAGGAAAGCTCTCCTGGAAAAGAGTAGGTTACGATTGCACTCTCAGGCTCATACAAAATAAAAAAAAGTAGCAAAGCGCAACCTACAATCCCAATATTAATGAAGCTAATAAATAATTTTGCATTATCGGTATATTTCACTGGCAGACCTACTCTCTTTAATAAAGCAGGCATAAAACATATCAGCATTTTTTATAGAGATTAATGGATTTTATCGGCTGATTTACCCGACGTTTAGTAATTACCAGGCATAAGTTCTTGCGGGTCGGTAGCACATAACTGTTGTACTGGCAGAAATGCCGCTACCGATGTTTTTTACTGTGTATCGCGCTGGAAAGTTCACGCTCGCGGTCGGCATACAAATTGAAGGCACAAAAAAACCACCCGTAGGTGGTTTCACGACACTGCTTATTGCTTTGATTATTCTTGTCTTTCCCATGGTACCCGGAGCGGGACTTGAACCCGCACAGCGCGAACGCCGAGGGATTTTAAATCCCTTGTGTCTACCGATTCCACCATCCGGGCTCGGGAAAAATTGGAGGCGCGTTCCGGAGTCGAACCGGACTAGACGGATTTGCAATCCGCTACATAACCGCTTTGTTAACGCGCCAAATTTTTTTGGCTTTTCAGCCAGCATCCGCTTTACGCCAATGCTTTTAAACTGGAGCGGGAAACGAGACTCGAACTCGCGACCCCGACCTTGGCAAGGTCGTGCTCTACCAACTGAGCTATTCCCGCAGTATCAAGCAACTTTGTTAATCACTTGATTTTGTTATCGTCTGGCAATCAGTGCTGCCGTTCGATGCGTTGCATTCTACTTACCTGACGCACTGAGTCAACGATATTTTTCGTCACTCACGATCGTTTGCTGAAATTTGCGGCGAAACGATCACTGATCAAGCAAATCTCCGCGTGCAGCGCTCAAATATTGCAACATGGACCACAACGTTAGCACCGCTGCGACAAAGAAAAGCGCGATCCCGGCATACTCTACCCAGATATTCGGACGCCACAAGAGCCACGCCAGCGCCACCATCTGCGCGGTAGTTTTGACTTTACCGATCCAGGAGACCGCTACACTACTGCGTTTGCCCAGCTCCGCCATCCATTCACGCAGAGCAGAGATAATAATTTCGCGGGCTATCATCGTCGCCGCAGGTAACGTCACCCACCAGCTATGATAATGCTCGGTGACCAGCACCATGGCGATCGCTACCAGCACCTTGTCGGCGACGGGGTCGAGGAAAGCGCCGAAACGCGTACTCTGGTTCCAGCGTCGCGCCAGAAAGCCGTCAAACCAGTCGGTAATAGCGGCAATACAGAAAATCAGCGCGCTGACCATCGGCGCCCAGGCGAACGGCAAATAAAACACCACGACAAAGAATGGAATCAGGATGACGCGAAACAGCGTGAGCAACGTAGGGATATTAAATTGCATAGTGACGGGTAACTATCTGTTGTCAGTGAAATTACCCCTATGTTGCTACAGTGGCCTCAATGTTTCAACGACCAGAAGATCTTTTCTGCCAGACCTTGCGAAATACCCGGCACTTTTGCAATTTCTTCTACGCTGGCGTTACGTAGTCCTTGCAAACCGCCCATATATTTCAGCAGCATCTGGCGACGTTTAGGCCCAACGCCTTCAATAGTTTCCAGCGTACTGGTATTTTTAACCTTCGCGCGTTTTTTACGGTGCCCGCCGATCGCGTGATCGTGCGACTCATCGCGAATATGCTGAATAACATGTAGCGCCGGCGAGTCCGGCGGCAGGCTAAACCCCTCGCCTTCCGGTTCAAAAAAGAGTGTTTCCAGACCGGCCTTTCTGTCCGCGCCTTTGGCGACGCCAAGCAGCAAAGGGCGATGCTTATCCCAGGGGACATCCAGCTCAGCAAAAACGGCTTTCGCCTGGGCGAGCTGCCCTTTTCCGCCGTCGATCAGAATAACATCCGGAATCTTACTTTCTTCTATAGCCTTGCCATAACGCCGACGTAGCACCTGATTCATCGCCGCGTAGTCATCACCCGGCGTGATGCCCGAGATATTATAACGACGATACTCGGCGCGTAACGGCCCGTTAGCGTCAAATACCACACAGGATGCGACCGTTTGCTCCCCCATGGTATGGCTGATGTCAAAACATTCCATCCGCTTGATCGCAGGAAGTTTTAATACCGCCGCCAGCGCGGTCAAACGCTGCGTGATGGTGGACTGCTGCGAGAGTTTAGTGATTAAGGCCGTTGCCGCGTTGGTCCGCGCCAGCTTGAGATAACGGGCGCGATCGCCGCGCGGTTTTGTCTGGACATGAATACGCCGTCCGGCAAGTTCCGACAACGAATCGGCCAGCAGCGTTTTATCACTCAGATTAAAATCGAGCAGTATCTCGCCCGGTAGCGTGCGCATCTGGCTACCCTGCAGGTAAAACTGCCCGACAAAGGTTTCCACCACTTCGCCCAGTTCCGTACCGCCAGGTACTTTTGGAAAATAGCTGCGGCTGCCCAGCACCTTACCCTGGCGAATAAACAGCACATGCACACAGGCCATACCCGCATCAAAAGCCACGCCGATAACGTCGAGATCGTCGCCCGCATTGGAGACAAACTGTTTTTCCGTGACCCGGCGTACCGCCTGGATCTGATCGCGAATACGCGCCGCCTCTTCAAATGCCAGATCCTGGCTGGCCTTTTCCATCCGGGCAATCAGCTGTGTTAAGACCTGGTCGTCCTTACCGGACAAAAACAACCGGACATACTCCACCTGTTGCGCATACTCCTCCTCGCTGACCAGTCCTGCAACGCAGGGGCCTAAACAGCGGCCAATCTGATATTGCAGGCAAGGACGCGAGCGGTTGCGATATACGCTGTTTTCGCACTGGCGGATAGGGAAAATTTTCTGTAACAGCGCCAGCGTTTCCCGCACGGCATAGCCATTAGGAAATGGGCCGAAGTACTCGCCTTTCGCATGTTTGGAGCCACGGTGCATCGCCAGACGCGGATGGGTATCGCCGCTCAGAAAAATAAAAGGATAGGATTTATCATCACGCAACAACACGTTGTAACGCGGTTGATACAACTTGATGTAATTATGCTCAAGCAGCAGCGCTTCCGTTTCGGTATGTGTTACCGTGACATCAATGTGTTGAATTTGCGCAACTAGCGCTTCGGTTTTACGCGAAGCCAGGTTGCTGCGAAAGTAGCTGGAAAGACGCTTTTTCAGGTCTTTTGCTTTACCGACATAAATAACCGTACCGCCGGCGTCATACATACGATAGACACCGGGTTGGCTGGTAACGGTTTTCAAAAACGCCTTTGCGTCAAATATTTCACTCACTGGCTTGTTAACGTCTCCGCATTACACAGGCCATGGCGGATTGCCAGGTGAGTCAGCTCAACATCACCATGAATGTTTAATTTACTGAACATACGATAGCGATAGCTGTTCACCGTTTTAGGACTGAGATTCAGCTGTTCTGAAATCTCATTGACCTTCTGACCCTTGGTGATCATCAGCATAATCTGCAACTCGCGTTCAGACAAACTGGCGAACGGCGTTTCCGTTTTTGCAGGCTCAATCTGACTGAGCGCCATCTGCTGAGCGATATCGGAGGCGATATAACGTTGTCCGGAATACACCGAACGAATAGCGCTCACCACCTCCTGAGGCGCAGCGCCTTTGCTGAGATAGCCAGCTGCGCCAGCCTGCATCACTTTGGCGGGCAACGGGTTCTCCGTATGGACGGTCAGCATGATCACTTTGATATCCGCTGTCGAGCGGGCAATTTTACGCGTCGCCTCAAGGCCGCCAATACCGGGCATGTTCATATCCATCAGCACGACGTCAACGGCGTTAGTACGGCACCATTTTACCGCATCCTCTCCGCAGCACGCTTCACCGACAACTTTAATGCCCTTTATATCTTCAAGAATGCGTCGTATCCCTGCGCGCACCAGTTCGTGGTCATCAACAAGAAGAACGTTGATCAAAGGAATATCTCCAGAATAGGGATAACGCTACTGATAGTTAATCGCCCTTATATTAGCTGGTTTTATCTCAACTTTGAAACGTAAAAAAACACCGGGTATTCGATTTTGCTCTCGTTTTTGGAAATTATGTTGTACGTCATGTGGCAACTGCCAACGTTGTAGCCCCTTCTGACAGCGCTGTCCCGGGCTGCTATTTCATAATGGTGACAAAAATTTCACGTTCCGCTGTCTAAACACTAATTAGGGAATCAACTTTGTAACAATAATTAACGAGTAAAATACGCGTAATAAACAAAGAATGAAGAAAATATATGCATCACGCGGCAACGTTTATTTTGTGGGTAACCCCTCCGCTTTTTGATCAAAAAACAACCACTGCTATTTTTAGCGTAGCTTATGGTATACTCCGCCGCCTTAACATCTGCTATCGCACATTTTCACTGAAACATAACGAGGAAAATAAATGAGTACGCCTGATTTTTCCACCGCTGAGAATAATCAAGAACTGGCTACTGAAGTCAACTGCCTGAAAGCCATGTTAACGCTGATGCTGCAGGCGATGGGCCAGGCCGATGCAGGGCGCGTGATTCTTAAAATGGAAAAACAGATCGCGCAGATGGATGATGAAGCACAAGCGGCGGTATTTTCCAGTACGGTTAAGCAAATTAAACAGGCTTACCGCCAGTAGTAAAAAACCGGCTGTTAGCATCGCTTTCAGCCGGTTTCGCGTCTGGCGCGAAGCATCGTCAGCAGTCATATCAGACCTGTCGCCGCAGCGTAGCAGGCAATCTGTGTTTTATTGGGCGCATTGAATTTCTTCTGCATGTTTTTCTGATGGAAGTTAACGGTATTTTCAGAAATCGACAGAATAATGGCGATCTCCGATGAGGTCTTCCCTTCCGCCGTCCACTTCAGAATCTCTTTCTCACGTTTACTGAAACGCATCTCAGGCGCCATCACCATGTCGTCTTCAAATCTTGTCAGCGCCGAAAGACTCTCCCGCGCCAGCAGTTGCAACCTCAGCTCCACTTCATCGTAGGTAAACGAGGAGCAGCGTAAACTGCTACGGGAGAAAGATAAAAAGCCCAGCGCCCGGTTCGGCAACATCACACACTGGGTTACGCCTCTGCGTAATCCGAAACGCTGGGCGGCATCCCACATCGCCTGCGCTTCATGAAATAGCACGTCATCCCAATGTAAATGACCCTGCCTGAAATTTTCCGGCTTTAATACCGGATCGATCGCAAAATAGTTTTCGGACTGGTAATGCGTTACCCACGCCGGAGGATAAGTGGTACGAAGCGATATTTTAGGCCGGGTAAAGGGGACGGGATGACGAACACACAGGGCATAATAATCAAATTCCAGCCGCTGTGTCTGATATTGCAATTCAGTATAAACATCCTCTGCTGCCGCCATCTCCTGAAAGCGTAACAACATTGCGCGTCGCCAGGTGAAGAAATCATTTTCCTGCATATTTTATGGTCACGCCTTTGATATTGATAATCATTATTATGAATAGCTTAAATTAACACATAAATAGTATTTATATATAAGAAATATCGGACGAAACGTAGAATACTTGAGCGGCATTACAGTTTTTTGGCTTCCGCCAGAGAGCGAGGTTAATAATCTGGCAGAATGACTTCATAATTATTCATTGCGCTCGCCCGAGGCGCGGCTAATTCGGGCGAGCGTTGAAAAGGTATTATTTCACTAAAAATTTCTCAAGGAACTGGCGGGTACGCGGATGCTGAGGCTCGGCGAACAAGGTTTTCGCCGGCCCCTGCTCGACGATTTGCCCCTGATCCATAAATATTGCCCGGTCAGCCACGTCACGCGCAAAGCCCATTTCGTGAGTAACGATCACCATCGTGCGCTTTTCCTGCGCCAGCTGGCGAATCGTATTAAGCATCTCGCCGACTAATTCAGGATCAAGCGCCGACGTGGGCTCATCAAACAGAATCACTTCCGGGCGCATCGCCAGCGCGCGCGCAATCGCTACGCGCTGCTGTTGCCCGCCCGACAGGCGGCGCGGATAACGGGTCTCTTTACCGGCCAACCCGACTTTGGCTAACAGTTCCCGCGCCAGCGCCGTCGCCTCGGCTTTCGGCTCTCCCTTTACAATCACCGGACCTTCAATGATATTTTCCAGCACGGTACGATGCGGGAACAGGTTAAAACTCTGAAAGACAAAGCCGACATGCTGACGTAGCTGGCGAATCAACCCTTTTTGCTGGCTGAATGGGCGGGCGGTATCGATGATAATATCGCCCACTTTAATGGTGCCCGCTTTCGGTTGTTCCAGCAGGTTAATGCAGCGTAATAACGTTGTCTTCCCTGAGCCGCTCGGGCCGATAATGGCGACGACTTCTCCGGGCTTTACCTCAAGGTCGATACCGTGCAGCACCGTTTGACCATGAAATTTTTTGACCAGGTTGGTGACTTCGATCGCACTCATTTTGGCTCTCTCTCCTGGCGGTTAAGCTGGTTTTCAAAATAGTTTTGCAGTGCCGATAAGACGGTCGCCATTACCCAGTAGATTAACGACGCGGCCAGATACATGGTAAACACCTCCAGCGTTCGCGAGGTAATTAACTGCGCCTGGCGGAACAACTCCGGCACCTGAATCGTCGCGGCGAGCGACGTATCTTTCACCAGGCTGATAAAGCTGTTGCTCAACGGCGGAAGCGCGACGCGGGCCGCCTGCGGCAAAATAGCGCGGCGTAGCGTTTGCCACGGCGTCATGCCAATGCTCGCCGCCGCTTCCCATTGCCCCTTGTCGATAGCCGAGATCGCCGCGCGCAGCGTCTCGGACGTGTAAGCCGCGGTATTGAGCGATAAACCAATCATCGCCGCCGGGATAGGGTCCAGCTCAATCCCAAATTGCGGCAGGCCGTAATAGATCATAAATAACTGGGCGATAAGCGGCGTACCGCGAAAAATCGAGATATAAAAGCGCGCCAGCCAGCGAACCAGCCATAGCGGAGACATCCGCATCAGCGCCAGCACAAATCCCAGCAGCAGACCAAAAAACATACCGCCAATACTCAGTTGCAGGGTAAAGACGGCGCCTTTAAGCAAATACGGCAGCGATTCAATAACCAGTTGGATACTTTCTTGCATTCGCGTTGATTACCTGGAGGTTATACATGAGGATGGTAGGCAAACAGCGCAGGCGCCCCACCGGTGTGAATAAAGAGAATCGGCCCGTCATCGTTAAAGCGTTTCTGGCTGATGCCGTCTATCAGACCCGCCATCGCTTTGCCGGTATATACCGGATCCAGCAACACCCCCTCCAGGCTCGCCAGCAGTTTCACCGCCTCCATCCCCGCGTCATTTGGCACGCCGTAACCCGGGGCAAAATAGTCATCCCATAAATGAATATCCGCCGTCGCCGTCAGCGCCAGCTGACCGGCAATAGCCTGCTGCAAGGCAATTACTTTGGGTTTCTGCTCGGCGACAGAACGTGAAACGGTCACGCCAATCAGTTCGACATCCGGCATCAGATGTTCCAGCCCGACAGCTAACCCGGCGTGCGTTCCGGCGCTGCCGGAGGCCACCACCACCGAAGAGAGCCCGACGACCTCTTCACACTGCTGGGCGATTTCCAGGGCGCTCTCTACGTATCCCATTGCGCCCAGCGCGCTGGAGCCGCCGACCGGAATCACATAGGGCCTGAACCCTTGCGCTTCAATACGCGTCGCCAGCGTTTGCAGCTGCGCATCCGGATCGGTTAGCGCATCGCACATCTCAATTTGCGTATTAAATAAATCCAGTAACAGGCGATTACCATTCGTCAGGTAATTTTCCGCGGTGGTACCGATTGGATTTTCCAGCAAAGCGACGCAATGCAGCCCCAATTTGGCCGCGACCGCCGCCGTCTGACGGACATGGTTCGACTGAATCGCCCCTGCGGTTATCAGCGTATCCGCCCCTTCTCGCAGCGCGTCGGCCACCAGAAACTCCAGCTTGCGCAGTTTATTGCCGCCCATTGCAATGGGCGTAACGTCATCGCGCTTAATGTAAATCTCACGGCCAAGATAATCAGACAATCGCGGCAGGTATTCGAGCGGGGTCGGCGCGCCAATAAGCTCCAGGCGAGGAAAGCGCGTTAAGTGATGTAGTGGCATTGAGCCTCCGGTAACGTTGTGGTGTGTTCTTTTTATTATGCACGTTGATCCAACGGAAATAAAAAAGGCGCCGATTCACGCGCCTCCGTTTGCTGACATAGTATGAGGTTGATATTGCCCGGCGGCGCTCTGCCTGCCGGGCAACGTAGAGCATTATTGGGTCACGTCAGCGCCAAACCATTTTTCAGAGAGCGCTTTTAAGGTGCCATCTTTTTGCATTTCCGCAATAGCGTTATCTACCGCCTTCAGCAAGTCTTCGTTGCCTTTACGTAACGCAACGCCGGACTCCTGACGCGAAAACGCATCACCGGTGACGGCCAGCGTACCTTTGGTTTTTTTCACCAGATCCAGCGCCGCCAGACGATCGACTAAAATCGCGTCAATACGGCCTACGCGTAGATCCTGGTATTTTGTAGGATCATCGTCATAAGTACGGATATCCACGCCCTGAACATGTTGACGTAGCCACTCTTCATAGTTAGTCCCCAGCCCAACGCCGACTTTTTTGCCCTGCAGATCGGCAGCCGTTTTGATCGTGCCTTCATTGCCTTTTTTCACCAGCGCCTGAACGCCGGAGACAGTATAAGGCGTAGAGAAGTCATATTTTTTCTTGCGGACGTCTGAAATCGTGACCTGGTTTATCACCACATCAATGCGTTTAGCGTCCAGTGACGCCAGCATTCCGTCCCATTTGGTTGGCTTCAACGACGCTTTAACGCCCAGATGTTTTGCCAACGCCTCGGCGAAATCGACTTCAAAACCGGTTAATTTGCCGTCTTCGCCCTGAAAGCTAAACGGCGGATAGGTACCTTCCAGCCCTACCAGCAGCGTGCCGCGTTCTTTAACTTTGTTCAGCAAACCCTCATCGGCAAAGCTCTTCGCGCTCATTCCCGCCACCAGCGCTACAGCCATTACTCCCATCAGTGCCTGACGTCCCAGCAGTGCTAATTTCATAGTAACCCCGAATATTGCCGTTAATGACCATAGACTGTGTCCCGCCATGGCGCATCGTCACGTCTCGCGAACCTTTGGGGGACTCAGCCTAATGTAGAAGGTTTGCCACGTTTCACCAACACGACTCTGCTACATCTTATGCTTTTTTAATATATATCAGAACTGGCGGTAAAGGGGGATTTCTGTCTGGGCGCAATCTGCTGATGCGCTTTATATTGCTGGTATTTACGTAGTGCGATACGGTAATTATTGGTGCTGGTTTCCGGCAACCATGGCGCCAGGCTTTCATCGAGAAAACCGTCCTGCAGCAGATCGTGGGAAATGTTTTGCTCGCTGAGGTAGTTGCCAAGACGTCGTAAACGCACGACATATTCCCGCACCGTGCCATGGCTCATCTCGGTTTGTTCAAACAAATACTGCTTGAAACCGATAATATCGAAAAAATCACTCTGCTTTTTGCAGTGCAAATCGCCGCAAAAGCGACACAGCGCCACCCACTCCTTCTGCTCCCGCTGCCAGGCAGCGTCGTCAAGTAGCATATCCAGCTGTGAAATAGCGATTTTATTAACGATCTTGCCACGGCGAACCAGCGTAATGCGGTCGAGCAGTTTGTGACAATGCGCGCAATGCGTCTGGCTGTGTTTAAAGTCTTTAAGATAGCGGCTCAAGGGCCGCCTTTTAGGTTGCTGCACCGTCATGAGAACTCCTGGTAGTCTATACGTTGTGCGGCACTTTTCGGGTGCGACCATGCGCGACCTATAACTTACCCAGTTTGGTGCGTAATCGTTTGATGGCCTGACTATGCAACTGGCTGACCCGCGATTCGCCGACTTCCAGTACCGCGCCAATCTCTTTGAGGTTGAGCTCTTCCTGGTAATACAGCGTTAACACCAGTTGCTCGCGTTCCGGCAGCGATTCAATCGCGTCCATTACCCGCTGTCGCAGGTCGCCCTCCAGCAGTTGATGTAACGGGTTTTCCTGTTGATGTTCTTCAGTCACCAGTTCGATGCTATCGCCATGCTCTTCCCGCCACTCATCGTAAGAGAAAAGTTGGCTGTTGTTGGTATCGAGCAACATCTGACGATACTCCGCAACAGGGATGCCAAGACGTTCCGCCACTTCGGTTTCCGTCGCATTACGCCCCAGTTCCTGCTCCAGTTGTCCCATCGCCTGCGCCACTTCGCGGGCATTACGCCGGACGCTACGCGGCACCCAATCGCGGCTGCGTAATTCATCCAGCATCGCCCCACGAATACGCTGCACTGCGTAAGTGGTAAATGCCGTTCCTTGCAAAGCGTCATATCGGTCGACCGCATTTAATAACCCGATGCCGCCCGCTTGTAGCAGATCGTCCAGTTCCACGCTCGCCGGCAATCGCACCTGCAGGCGCAATGCTTCGTGACGCACCAGCGGTACATAACGCTGCCACAGCGAGTGTTTATCCATTACACCTTCAGCGGTATACAGTGAATTCACGATAAACAGCCCTGCGTTAAATGAGTTATCGGCATGATTATCCGTTTCTACAGAGGGTTCTATCGAAGGAATAAGGCTATAAAAGAAGGGTTATTTCACTTATGTAACCTGTAGCACCTTTTTAGCGGCTCAAAGAGCAGAATAAAATCAGCCAGATAGGATAAACGGGATGCGCAAGCGCCCACCCCGAATAAAACTATGTCAGAAGATGAATCATCGACAGATCGTCGCCAGTACGCACCGTTTCTATATGGCGATGAAAATTCTTCGCCACCTCGCTGTTATGCTGGCTGCGGGAGTGAAAGCTATACACAATATTGGTAACGTCATCCCACTCAAGCCGCCCGCGCTCATGCACGCTGGCTGCCGTTAATAGCTTAATAAAGGCATATTCCGCCACGATAATATACAGCGCGCGTAACGGGTCGACATTCGGCTGGTTGGGGAAATTATTTTCCCAAATTTTATAGAGAATTAAATTTCTGAAGGCCCAATTCTTCTGCTGCTCATCCGCCTGTAAACAGCGCGCTAATGAGGACTCAATATCGCTAACCTTCTGCTCCATTGAAATGCCCTCTTCCGCCGTCAGCACCCGCAGAAGGCACTGGATGTAGTGATCGAGGATAACACTGCCACGATTAAGCGGGAGCGAGCGGAAATAGTTCTGCATCTGCAATACCAGCGAGGTTTTTACCTTGCTATCCGGCGCGATATTCATCAACTCCTGCGCCAACACGCCGGTCTGCAACTGTTCAAGTAACGCGGCATACACCTGTTCCAGTTCGCCCAGCGCGGCATCATCAATTTTGGCAAATTTCTGTGCATACATGACGAATTTAATCAACGCATAGAGCGCGGCTTCTGTACTGCTGTTGGCATGGTTGATCAGACTCAGGCAAAACAGATTGAGTAACTTTTGCTGCGCTGGGAATAACGGCGCAGTATTGAATGTCTGCTGAATGATTGTTTTTTCGCTGAGTGCCATTGCGTCAGGATCGTTTAAAATGCGGGACGTCACCTCCGGGCAGGCAAGACTCAGAGAGTTACGCACCTCATTTTTGTAGGTATGATGCGCCCGCGGGAAAGAGGAACAGGTATGACTTAATGCCTTTGCGCCTAACGTTTTTTGCACCCGGCACAGACGGTCCTCATCCAGATAAGGGCAATTCCCCAGCGCCGAAGGCAGCTTAATTTCCCCCCAGTGGCTGTTGTTCTTTTTCAGCAGGATAATATGGTCTTGCGCGATGGTACGAATCGCCGTGTCTTTACTGGCGAGATACTTTTTGACCGTCGTCTTATCCAGCGTGATTTTCCAGCCCTTACAACAGTGATCGCGGCAGGCCGAGCCAGAACAGGAAAAGTGGGTGACAAAGGCAGGTTCAGTGACGGTGATTTCTTTCATTACACAGGCTCCGGAATTAAAAAAGGCAGCTTTCGCTGCCTTGATTGTGTACCACGTGTCGGTGAATCAATCGCCGGATTAACGCAGTAAAGAGAGGACGTTTTGCGGAACCTGGTTCGCCTGCGCCAGAACGGAAGTACCAGCCTGCTGCAGAATCTGCGCGCGAGACATGTTGGAGACTTCGGTCGCGTAGTCGGAATCTTCGATACGGCTACGGGCAGAAGACAGGTTATTTACGGTATTGCCCAGGTTGGTGATAGCGGAGTTGAAACGGTTCTGTACCGCACCCAGGTCAGAACGCAGCGCATCAACCTGCGCCAGCGCGGCATCAATTTTAGCCAGCGGGTTTTCAGTGGTTGCAGCAGCCGCTTCAGCCAGCTCTGGCTGTGCTTTAAAGTTGTGACCAGCGGCTTTGCTGGCATTGTAGGTTTTACCGTCGATAGAAACAACTTCAGTTTTACCGTCTGCGCCACCCAGTTGGTTTAGTGCAGTTTTAGTGTTGCCGTCTTTATCGGTATATTCAGTGGTGTTAATGCTGAACGATCCATCTTTATTTTTTGTTGCAGCATAAATATCAGCCCCAACTTTAACACCGAAACCGCCATCAATAGTCTTACCGTTTTTATCCGTATAAGACATCTTAACCATTTCAGCAGTATCAGCGCCGGTCACATGGGCAGCAGTCAACTGAGCCTGGATAGCAGCTGGAGCAGCCACAGGTTTTTGGACTTGAGTAACTTCAGTAATACCTGTAGGAGTTGTAGCCTCTTTGGTGGTAGCCGCAGTCATTGTGACTGCACCATCATCAGCAACATTAACTTTATAGAATCCGCCTTTGTTGGTTTGATCGGTCGCATCGGTAAATTCTACTTCAACATAATAATTTTTAGAGGTGCTGTTATAGTAAACCTTACCATCCTTAATTGAACCAGTATCAGTTGTAGAACCGGTTCCGGTTTTGAGGCCAGCACCATCAAGTGCAGTAGTGCTTAATGTAGCCGAAGGCGTGACTGCTTCGCTCTTCACATCATATTTTTTCTGCACATTCAGCGTATCCAGACCCAGGGTCTGAGAGTTGATCTGCTTCAGATCGATATCGATGGTTTCACCGTCGTTGGCACCAACCTGGATGGTCAGGGTGTTGTCCTGCGCCAGGACTTTCACGCCGTTGAACTGAGTCTGGCCGGATACACGGTCGATTTTGTTCAGGCGCTGGGTGATTTCAGCCTGGATGGAGTCGAGGTCAGACCGGGAGTTGGTGCTGTTAGCAGACTGAACCGCCAGTTCACGCACACGCTGCAGGTTGTTGTTGATTTCGTTCAGCGCGCCTTCAGTGGTCTGCGCAATGGAGATACCGTCGTTAGCGTTACGGGAAGCCTGAGTCAGGCCTTTGATGTTCGCGGTGAAACGGTTAGCAATCGCCTGACCTGCCGCATCGTCTTTCGCGCTGTTGATACGCAGACCGGAAGACAGACGCTCGATAGCGGTACCCAGAGCGGACTGGGATTTGTTCAGGTTATTCTGGGTCAACAGCGACAGGCTGTTTGTATTAATGACTTGTGCCATGATCTTTTCCTTATCAATTACAACTTGATGTTATTGGGCTGTTGCCCACGGTTTCTCACCGTACCCCTTGTATCGTCACCTGAATTTCGAACTTTAGAAAATTTTTCACTTCCCCCGATCTTTTTCTTAGGCGGCGAAATAGCCGCTTTATGCATCATTATTCCGCGCATTATTTTTGCAAAATTATCATTAAACTTTGCCTCCAGATTGCCGATAACGCGCTTAACTACTGTTTGCAATCAAAAAGGAAGAAGGCATGGCTTCAATTTCATCATTAGGTGTGGGATCAAACTTACCGTTAGACCAGTTGTTGACAGACCTGACAAAGAACGAAAAAGGAGGCTTAACGCCAATTACCAAACAGCAGAGCGCGAATTCGGCAAAGCTAACCGCCTATGGCACATTGAAAAGCGCATTAGAAAAATTCCAGACGGCAAATACCGCGTTAAATAAAGCGGATTTATTTAAGTCTACCGTGGCGTCCAGCACGACAGAGGACCTCAAAGTCAGTACTACCGCAGGCGCTGCCGCAGGGACTTATAAGATTAACGTAACCCAGCTTGCCGCCGCACAGTCGCTGGCGACAAAAACCACCTTCGCGACCACCAAAGAGCAGTTGGGCGATACGTCGGTCACGTCCCGGACAATTAAAATTGAACAGCCGGGGCGTAAAGAGCCGCTGGAAATTAAGCTGGATAAAGGCGACACCTCCATGGAGGCGATCCGTGACGCCATTAATGACGCCGACAGCGGTATCGCCGCCAGCATCGTTAAGGTCAAAGAGAACGAATTCCAGTTGGTGCTTACTGCCAATAGCGGTACCGACAATACGATGAAGATCACGGTGGAAGGCGATACAAAACTTAACGATCTACTCGCTTATGACAGCACCACCAATACCGGCAATATGCAAGAGCTGGTGAAAGCAGAAAACGCGAAGCTGAACGTAAACGGCATCGACATTGAGCGTCAAAGCAATACCGTAACCGACGCCCCTCAGGGAATTACACTCACCCTGACGAAGAAAGTGACCGACGCGACCGTGACGGTAACGAAAGATGATACCAAGGCGAAAGAGGCGATTAAATCCTGGGTGGATGCCTATAACTCGCTGGTGGATACTTTTAGCTCATTAACTAAATATACCGCCGTTGAGCCGGGCGAAGAAGCCAGCGATAAAAACGGCGCTCTGTTAGGCGATAGTGTGGTTCGTACTATCCAGACCGGGATTCGGGCACAATTTGCCAATAGCGGCAGTAATTCTGCGTTCAAAACAATGGCGGAAATTGGCATCACCCAGGATGGGACTTCCGGCAAACTGAAGATTGATGATGATAAGCTGACCAAAGTACTGAAAGATAACACAGCCGCAGCGCGTGAGCTGCTGGTGGGCGATGGTAAAGAAACGGGGATCACCACCAAAATTGCCACCGAAGTGAAAAGTTATCTGGCGGATGACGGCATTATTGATAATGCGCAGGACAACGTTAACGCCACGCTGAAAAGCCTGACGAAACAGTACCTGTCCGTTAGCAACAGCATCGATGAAACCGTTGCCCGTTACAAGGCCCAGTTTACCCAACTGGATACCATGATGAGTAAGCTGAATAACACCAGTAGTTATTTGACCCAGCAATTTACAGCTATGAACAAGTCCTGATAACAGAGGTCACCATGTACACCGCGAGCGGTATCAAAGCTTATGCGCAAGTCAGCGTGGAAAGCGCCGTGATGAGCGCCAGCCCGCATCAGTTGATTGAAATGTTGTTTGATGGCGCGAATAGCGCTCTGGTGCGCGCTCGCCTGTTTTTAGAACAAGGCGATGTTGTCGCGAAAGGCGAAGCGTTAAGCAAAGCCATCAATATTATCGATAACGGGCTGAAAGCCGGCCTCGATCAGGAAAAAGGCGGTGAGATTGCGACGAATCTTTCCGAGCTATACGACTATATGATTCGCCGTTTACTGCAGGCTAATTTGCGTAACGACGCTCAGGCCATCGAAGAAGTGGAAGGGTTACTCAGCAATATTGCAGAAGCCTGGAAACAGATTTCACCGAAAGCATCTTTCCAGGAGTCTCGTTAATGACCTCAACCGTGGAGTTTATCAACCGTTGGCAGCGTATTGCGCTGCTCAGTCAATCGCTGCTTGAACTTGCGCAGCGAGGTGAATGGGATCTCTTACTGCAACAAGAGGTCTCCTATCTGCAAAGTATTGAAACGGTGATGGAAAAGCAAACTCCACCGGGCATTACGCGAAGTATTCAGGATATGGTCGCCGGATACATCAAACAAACGCTGGATAATGAGCAGCTCCTGAAAGGGCTGCTGCAACAGCGACTGGATGAACTGAGTAGTTTGATCGGACAATCCACCCGCCAAAAATCACTCAACAACGCTTATGGCCGTCTCTCCGGTATGTTACTCGTGCCAGACGCGCCTGGCGCCTCATAATATTTTCCCGTCTCGTATGAAAATTCTTCCATACTCCAGAGGTCGGCTAAACGACTTCTGGAGCACGGAAGATGAAAAACCCCACGTTATTGCAGTACTTCCACTGGTATTATCCCGACGGCGGTAAACTCTGGTCTGAGCTGGCGGAACGTGCTGATGGGCTGAATGATATCGGTATCAATATGGTCTGGCTACCGCCCGCCTGTAAAGGCGCCTCCGGCGGATATTCCGTAGGCTATGATACCTACGACCTGTTTGACCTCGGCGAATTTGACCAAAAAGGAACTATCGCGACAAAGTACGGCGATAAACGCCAGTTACTGACGGCGATAGACGCGCTCAAAAAAAATAATATTGCGGTGCTGCTCGACGTCGTCGTGAACCACAAAATGGGCGCAGACGAAAAAGAACGTATTCGCGCTCAGCGCGTGAATCAGGATGACCGCACGCAAATCGATGACAACATCATTGAATGCGAAGGCTGGACGCGCTACACCTTCCCTGCCCGCGCGGGCCAGTATTCCAACTTTATTTGGGACTATCACTGTTTCAGCGGCATTGATCACATCGAGAATCCCGACGAAGACGGCATTTTTAAGATCGTCAATGACTATACCGGCGATGGCTGGAACGATCAGGTTGATGATGAGCTGGGTAATTTCGACTATCTGATGGGTGAAAATATCGATTTTCGCAATCACGCGGTTACGGAAGAGATTAAATATTGGGCTCGTTGGGTCATGGAACAAACCCACTGTGACGGCTTTCGCCTGGACGCGGTAAAACATATACCCGCCTGGTTTTATAAAGAATGGATTGAGCATGTACAGGCGGTTGCACCAAAACAGCTGTTTATTGTCGCAGAATACTGGTCGCATGAAGTGGATAAACTGCAAACGTACATCGAACAGGTCGACGGGAAAACCATGCTGTTCGACGCGCCGTTGCAGATGAAATTTCACGAGGCCTCGCGCCAGGGCGCGGAGTATGACATGCGCCACATATTCACCGGCACTCTGGTAGAAGCCGACCCTTTTCATGCGGTGACGCTGGTCGCTAACCACGATACACAACCGTTACAGGCGCTGGAAGCGCCGGTAGAACCCTGGTTCAAACCATTGGCCTATGCGCTGATCCTGCTTCGTGAAAACGGCGTACCGTCAGTGTTTTATCCCGATTTATACGGCGCCAGCTATGAAGATAGCGGCGAAAATGGCGAGACCTGTCGGGTCGACATGCCGGTGATTAACCAACTGGATCGGCTGATCCTCGCTCGTCAGCGTTTTGCGCACGGTATACAAACACTCTTTTTCGATCATCCTAACTGTATCGCCTTTAGTCGCAGCGGTACTGAAGAGAATCCAGGCTGTGTGGTTGTACTTTCCAATGGCGACGACGGTGAAAAAACCCTCCTGCTCGGCGACAATTACGCTAACAAGACCTGGCGTGATTTTCTGGGAAACCGCAGTGAGCATGTTGTAACTAATGATCAAGGCGAAGCGACGTTCTTCTGCAACGCAGGCAGCGTCAGCGTGTGGGTCATTGAGGACGTATGATGAGCGTTCCCGGCGGCAGAGCGCTGCCGGGAAGCGAAATTACGGCAGCGGCGTCGGCAGCGGCGTTTTTTCTAACGCGGCGGCGCACTCCGGCGTCGGACGAGCGACCCGTTGCAGCGTCATGCCATCATATTCCAGGGTATTCCCGTCGCGCTCAATCTCATAGAGCTCACGCTTAACCGTAACATTGGTTAAGTCATCGGAGAGCATGGTCAGCTTGCCCGGCAGAGCAATAACGCGCTGCCACTGGCGGCAGTCCAGCGTATCGCCTTCTTTAGTCACCACCAGGCTGGCGATAGCTTCAGGGCTCACCAGCTTACGTTGCGGGCCTTTTGACTGCCAGTACCCTTCCAGACCGGCCGGCGCGGGCGTTTTCACCACATCATTATAGTTTTCCACCTCGGCGCATCCGGCCAGAACCAGCAATGCGCCAACGATCGCTACTTTTTTCATCATTCATCCTGCATCAGAAGAAAGAGGAATTGTGGCATTAAAGCCCTGACGCCGCCAGCCTTTCCAGGCGCTGGCCGCAATTTGATCCAGTCGGTATTACCGCTTATTAGGTGTAGGCAAATTCTGTGATCGGTGTAGTATGCGCACTTCTTGTTTCACACCTTCTGAGTTCAGAGGCTAAACACATGTCATGGCAACACTTCAAGCAAACCTGGTTAATTAAATTCTGGGCGCCGGCCCCTGCGGTGATCGCAGCCGGTATTCTCTCTACCTATTATTTTGGCATCACCGGCACGTTCTGGGCCGTGACGGGCGAATTTACCCGCTGGGGCGGGCAAATTTTGCAGCTTTTTGGCGTTCATGCCGAACAGTGGGGCTACTACAAGCTGATTCATCTGGAAGGTACGCCGCTGACGCGTATCGACGGCATGATGATCCTCGGCATGTTCGGCGGCTGTTTCGCCGCGGCGCTGTGGGCCAACAACGTAAAACTGCGTATGCCGCGCAGCCGAATCCGTATCGTACAGGCGGTGGTCGGAGGCATGATCGCTGGCTTCGGCGCGCGTCTGGCGATGGGGTGTAACCTGGCCGCCTTTTTTACCGGAATCCCGCAGTTCTCCCTACATTCGTGGTTCTTTGCGCTGGCGACCGCTATCGGCTCCTGGTTCGGCGCCCGCTTTACGTTGCTGCCGATATTTCGCATACCGGTGAAAATGCAAAAGGTCTCCGCGGCTTCGCCACTGACGCAGAAACCGGATCAGGCAAGACGGCGTTTCAGGCTCGGTATGCTGGTCTTTATCGGCATGATTGGCTGGGCGTTATTAACGGCAATGCATCAGCCGAAACTGGGGCTGGCGATGCTGTTCGGCGTCGGGTTTGGGCTGCTGATCGAGCGCGCGCAAATCTGCTTTACTTCGGCCTTTCGCGACCTGTGGATCTCCGGACGCGCCCATATGGCGAAAGCGATTATTTTCGGCATGGCGGTCAGCGCCATTGGTATTTTCAGCTACGTGCAGTTGGGCGTTGCACCTAAAATTATGTGGGCTGGCCCGAATGCGGTCATTGGCGGACTGCTGTTCGGTTTTGGCATCGTGCTGGCGGGCGGCTGCGAAACCGGCTGGATGTACCGCGCCGTAGAAGGCCAGGTGCATTATTGGTGGGTGGGCCTCGGCAATGTCATCGGTTCAACCATCCTGGCTTACTACTGGGATGATTTCGCGCCCGCGCTGGCGACCAGTTGGGATAAAGTTAACCTGCTGAATACCTTTGGTCCGCTGGGGGGTCTGCTGGTCACCTACCTGTTATTATTTGCCGCGCTGATGTTAATTATCGGCTGGGAAAAACGTTTTTTCCGCCGTGCGGGGCTGACGCCTGCTAAGGAATCTGTATGAAAAATATCGTCCCTGATTACCGTCTGGATATGGTTGGCGAACCTTGCCCGTACCCGGCGGTCGCCACTCTGGAAGCGATGCCGCAGCTAAAAAAAGGGGAGATCCTGGAAGTGGTGAGCGACTGTCCGCAGTCCATTAATAATATTCCACTGGATGCGCTCAATCACGGTTATACGGTGCTGGATATCCAACAGGATGGCCCGACAATTCGTTATCTGATTCAAAAATAAGCGCATACTCCCGCTGTACGTTACGGCGGGAGACCTTTTACGGCATAACCGGCAAAAATCTACAACGCATAAAAGAAATCAGACAAGGTCGTCTTGTGCGCCGTGGCATAAATCTATTATATAACGTATACCGTTTTAATTTTGTCTGAGCCGATGAAAAATCCAGGGTTATTTTAATCAAAACATAAAACAATTATTATTTTCCGTCTACGCCATAAAAGACTATCAGGTATTTATATTTTTACTCACTGACATCATCAGGTGATGATTTATTTATGCACAGCAGAAGCCAAAAAAATGATAAAAATTATTTTCATCTCCATTATTGGAGTCGTCTGTCTTGCCGCTGCCCGTTATTCACCCGTCACAGTGGCCAATGCACATCCGAGCGCCATTGCCCGCTGTCTCGCTGATAATCTGTCCCCGTATGGGTATATACTGGATCTCCATGAAACAGATATTCCAGGCATTAATAAAGAATTTACCGTGTATTATCGCAACGGCGCATATATTGCAGGAACATTCTGGATTGCAAACTCAATGACAATAGCGTCAGAACGAATAGTAGGAATGAATGGCGTCAGTAAACAGGCGTACCCTATTTTTAATAAGTCCCTGCAACAATGTGCAACCCGCTTATCAATAAAATGAGCGCGCCTCGCAAAAAACAAGCCCACATAATCACGCACTGGTTGCATGGGCGTCGCGTCCCCGTCGCTGACGTAGGTAAGCGCCCGGGAGTTCGCTGTGGATGTGTTGTCAGCCCTGGCTTAAACCTGCATAGACATCACTTCCTGATACGCGGCGACCAGCTTGTTGCGCACCTGAATCCCCATTTGCATGGAGACGGACGCTTTTTGCATATCGGCCATCACGTCATTAAGCGCAATGCCCGGCTCACCCAGAGTGAATTTTTCCGCCTGAACGCGCGCCGCCGTCTGTCTGTCGCTAATACGATCCAGCGCAGCATGTAGCTGGCCGGCAAAACTCACCGTCGACTGCGAGTGCGTGTCTTGCCCGCGCGCGGCCATCGCCGTCGCCTGTAACTGGCTAATAACCCCTTCAATCCCCTGTATTGCTGCCATGCTATTCCCCTGGATGATTTTTTACGCAGCAGAGATTACCAGTTTGTCAATAAGATAAAGGCGTTAAATAACGATAAAAAACCTCGGTTTTTAGCGCATAGAAAAATTCGAAACCACAAATAATGAGACCGTCAATTTTTCGAGTTTGCTGACCCGGGAGTGAGTCTTGTTCCACTTTGCAAAAAACGCCGTCCACGATCAGTCACGAGGTGCGAGATGAGTGCGACTGCATCGACTGCAACCCAACCTAAACCTCTCGAGTGGCTTAATCGCCTACGCGCGAATCCCCGAATTCCGTTAATTGTGGCGGGTTCCGCCGCCGTGGCGATCGTCGTTGCGATGGTGCTGTGGGCCAAAACGCCCGATTACCGCACGCTATTTAGCAACCTTTCCGATCAGGACGGCGGCGCGATCGTCGCGCAGTTGACCCAGATGAATATCCCCTATCGCTTTGCCAATGGCAGCGGCGCGATTGAAGTGCCCGCCGACAAAGTGCATGAACTGCGTCTGCGTCTGGCGCAGCAGGGGCTGCCTAAAGGCGGCGCGGTAGGCTTTGAACTGCTTGATCAGGAAAAATTCGGTATCAGCCAGTTCAGCGAGCAGGTGAATTATCAGCGCGCGCTGGAAGGTGAACTGGCCCGGACGATCGAGACGCTGGGTCCGGTAAAAAGCGCCCGCGTTCACCTGGCGATGCCAAAGCCGTCGCTATTTGTGCGGGAACAAAAATCCCCTTCCGCCTCCGTCACCGTCACACTGGAACCGGGCCGGGCGCTGGATGAAGGACAAATTAGCGCCGTGGTACATCTGGTTTCCAGCGCTGTCGCCGGTTTGCCGCCAGGAAACGTCACTCTGGTCGATCAATCCGGTCATCTGCTCACGCAATCCAATACCAGCGGTCGCGACCTTAATGACGCGCAATTAAAATTTGCTAATGATGTGGAAAGCCGCATCCAACGCCGTATCGAAGCCATTCTGTCGCCTATCGTCGGGAACGGTAATGTTCACGCTCAGGTAACCGCCCAGTTGGATTTTGCCAATAAAGAACAGACGGAAGAGCACTACAGCCCGAACGGCGATGCGTCGAAGGCCACTCTGCGTTCACGTCAGTTGAATATTAGCGAACAGGTAGGCGCGGGCTATCCCGGCGGCGTGCCTGGCGCGCTGTCGAACCAACCAGCGCCGCCTAACGAGGCGCCGATCGCCACGCCGCCGACCAATCAACAAAACGCGCAGAATACGCCACAAACCAGCACCAGTAACAACAGTAACAACGCTGGCCCGCGCAGTACACAGCGTAATGAAACCAGTAACTACGAAGTGGACCGCACCATTCGTCACACCAAAATGAATGTGGGCGATATTGAGCGCCTCTCCGTGGCCGTCGTGGTGAATTACAAAACGCTGGCGGATGGCAAACCGCTGCCATTGACCGCCGATCAGATGAAACAGATCGAGGATTTAACCCGTGAAGCGATGGGTTTTTCTGATAAACGCGGCGATACGCTAAACGTGGTGAATTCACCGTTTAGCGCAGTGGATAACACCGGCGGCGAACTGCCCTTCTGGCAACAGCAGTCCTTTATCGATCAGTTGCTCGCGGCAGGTCGCTGGTTACTGGTGCTGGTGGTGGCCTGGATTCTGTGGCGCAAAGCGGTACGTCCGCAGTTGACGCGCCGCGTTGAAGAAGCGAAAGCGGCGCAGGAACAGGCACAGGTTCGCCAGGAAACCGAAGAAGCCGTGGAAGTACGCCTTAGCAAAGACGAGCAGCTCCAGCAACGCCGAGCTAACCAGCGTCTGGGCGCCGAGGTGATGAGCCAGCGTATTCGCGAAATGTCAGACAACGATCCGCGCGTGGTGGCGCTGGTCATTCGCCAGTGGATGAGTAACGATCATGAGTAATCTTAGCGGTACCGATAAAAGCGTCATTTTGTTGATGACCATTGGCGAAGACCGGGCGGCAGAGGTGTTTAAACACCTCTCCACCCGCGAAGTGCAGGCGCTAAGTACGGCGATGGCTAACGTGCGTCAGATCTCCAACAAACAACTGACGGACGTACTATCAGAGTTTGAGCAAGAAGCGGAGCAGTTCGCCGCGCTGAATATCAACGCCAACGAATACCTGCGCTCCGTACTGGTTAAAGCGCTGGGCGAAGAACGCGCCTCCAGCCTGCTGGAAGATATTCTGGAAACGCGCGATACCACCAGCGGTATCGAAACGCTCAACTTTATGGAACCGCAGAGCGCCGCCGACCTGATTCGCGACGAACACCCGCAGATTATCGCCACCATTCTGGTCCACCTTAAACGCAGTCAGGCCGCCGATATTCTGGCGCTGTTTGACGAACGACTGCGTCATGATGTGATGCTGCGTATCGCGACATTTGGCGGCGTACAGCCGGCGGCGCTGGCGGAATTGACCGAAGTGCTGAATGGCCTGCTCGACGGTCAGAACCTGAAACGCAGTAAAATGGGCGGCGTAAGAACCGCGGCGGAAATTATCAACCTGATGAAAACGCAGCAGGAAGAAGCGGTTATTACCGCTGTGCGCGAATTCGACGGCGAACTGGCGCAGAAAATCATCGACGAGATGTTCCTGTTCGAAAATCTGGTGGATGTGGACGATCGCAGTATCCAGCGTCTGTTGCAGGAAGTGGATTCCGAATCGCTGCTGATCGCTCTGAAAGGCGCCGAACCGCCATTACGCGAGAAGTTCCTGCGCAATATGTCCCAGCGCGCCGCCGATATCCTGCGCGACGACCTTGCCAACCGTGGCCCGGTTCGTCTGTCTCAGGTGGAAAACGAGCAGAAAGCGATTCTGCTTATTGTGCGTCGTCTGGCGGAAACCGGCGAAATGGTGATTGGCAGCGGCGAGGATACCTATGTCTAATGAATTGCCGTGGCAAGTCTGGACCCCCGACGATCTCGCCCCGCCGCCAGAAACGTTTGTGCCGGTTGAGGCTGATAACGTGACCTTGACAGAAGATACGCCGGAGCCCGAACTCACTGCCGAACAGCAGCTGGAGCAGGAGCTGGCGCAGCTAAAAATACAGGCCCATGAACAAGGTTATAACGCCGGGCTGGCGGAGGGACGGCAAAAAGGACACGCGCAGGGATACCAGGAAGGGTTAGCGCAGGGGCTGGAGCAAGGACAAGCCCAGGCGCAGACGCAGCAGGCGCCGATTCATGCCCGTATGCAGCAGTTAGTGAGCGAGTTTCAGAACACGCTTGACGCGCTCGATAGCGTTATCGCCTCACGGCTGATGCAAATGGCCCTGGAGGCCGCACGTCAGGTCATCGGCCAAACGCCGGCGGTGGACAACTCGGCGCTGATTAAACAGATCCAACAACTGTTGCAGCAAGAGCCGCTCTTTAGCGGCAAGCCGCAGTTGCGCGTGCATCCGGACGACTTACAGCGGGTGGAAGAGATGCTGGGCGCCACGCTCAGTCTTCACGGATGGCGGTTACGCGGCGATCCAACGTTGCATCACGGCGGGTGTAAAGTCTCTGCCGATGAGGGCGATCTGGACGCCAGCGTCGCTACTCGCTGGCAAGAGTTGTGTCGCCTGGCGGCGCCGGGAGTGCTCTGATGACCACGCGCCTGACCCGCTGGCTTACCGCGCTCGACAACTTTGAAGCCAAAATGGCGTTATTGCCGGCGGTGCGTCGTTATGGACGTTTAACCCGCGCCACTGGCCTGGTACTGGAGGCCACCGGTCTCCAGCTTCCGCTGGGCGCCACCTGCATTATTGAGCGCCAGGACGGCCCTGAAACCAAAGAGGTGGAATCGGAAGTCGTCGGTTTTAACGGCCAGCGTCTGTTTTTAATGCCGCTGGAAGAGGTCGAAGGCATTCTGCCCGGTGCCCGCGTTTACGCCCGTAACGGACATGGCGACGGTCTGCAAAGCGGCAAACAGCTACCGCTCGGCCCGGCCCTGCTTGGTCGGGTGCTGGATGGCGGCGGTAAACCGCTCGACGGACTGCCTGCGCCGGATACGCTGGAAACCGGCGCGTTAATCACGCCGCCGTTTAACCCGCTACAGCGAACGCCAATCGAACATGTGCTGGATACCGGCGTACGCGCTATCAACGCGTTGTTAACCGTAGGGCGCGGTCAGCGTATGGGACTCTTTGCCGGTTCCGGCGTTGGTAAATCGGTTCTGCTTGGCATGATGGCGCGCTACACGCGGGCGGACGTGATTGTCGTGGGACTTATCGGCGAACGTGGCCGCGAAGTTAAAGATTTTATCGAAAATATTCTCGGCCCCGACGGTCGCGCGCGTTCGGTGGTGATTGCCGCCCCGGCGGATGTTTCGCCGCTGCTGCGAATGCAGGGCGCCGCCTATGCCACCCGCATCGCCGAAGACTTTCGCGATCGCGGACAGCATGTGTTGCTGATTATGGATTCGCTGACGCGCTATGCGATGGCGCAGCGTGAAATTGCGCTGGCAATCGGCGAACCGCCAGCCACCAAAGGTTATCCGCCCTCGGTGTTCGCAAAGCTGCCGGCGCTGGTCGAGCGTGCCGGTAATGGCATCCATGGCGGCGGCTCTATCACCGCGTTTTATACCGTGTTGACCGAGGGGGACGACCAACAAGATCCCATTGCCGACTCGGCACGCGCAATCCTCGACGGGCACATTGTCTTGTCCCGCCGTCTGGCGGAGGCCGGGCACTATCCGGCCATTGATATCGAGGCGTCAATCAGCCGGGCGATGACCGCGCTCATTACCGAGCAGCACTATGCGCGGGTACGGCTATTTAAACAGTTGCTTTCCAGTTTCCAGCGTAACCGCGATCTGGTCAGCGTCGGCGCTTATGCCAAAGGTAGCGATCCAATGCTTGATAAAGCCATTACCTTATGGCCGCAACTGGAAGCGTTTTTACAGCAAGGCATTTTTGAACGGGCCGACTGGGAGGACTCTCTGCAGGCGCTCGATTTAATTTTCCCGACGGTGTGATAAAGCAGGAGGGCGACGATCATGGCACAACATGGCGCTCTGGAAACACTCAAAGATCTGGCCGAAAAAGAGGTAGATGACGCGGCGCGTTTACTGGGCGAAATGCGTCGCGGCTGCCAACAGGCGGAAGAACAGCTCAAAATGCTGATCGATTATCAGAATGAGTATCGCAGTAATTTGAACACCGATATGGGCAACGGCATCGCCAGTAATCGCTGGATCAACTATCAGCAGTTTATTCAGACACTGGAAAAGGCGATAGAGCAGCATCGCCTCCAGCTTACGCAGTGGACGCAAAAAGTCGACCTGGCGCTGAAGAGCTGGCGTGAGAAAAAGCAGCGACTTCAGGCCTGGCAAACCTTACAGGACCGACAAACCGCGGCAGCGCTGTTAGCTGAAAACCGCATGGATCAGAAAAAGATGGATGAATTTGCTCAGCGTGCAGCAATGAGGAAACCCGAATGATCACCCTGCCCCAACTGATCACCACCGATACCGACATGACCGCGGGTCTGACGTCAGGAAAAACCACCGGTTCAGCCGAGGACTTTCTGGCGCTCCTGGCGGGCGCGTTAGGCGCAGACGGCGCACAGGGCAAAGACGCCCGCATCACGCTGGCCGATTTACAGGCGGCAGGCGGCAAGTTATCGAAAGAGCTACTGACCCAACATGGCGAGCCGGGCCAGGCGGTGAAGCTTGCCGACCTGCTGGCGCAAAAAGCGAATGCGACGGATGAAACGCTTACCGATCTGACACAAGCGCAGCATCTACTGTCTACGCTAACGCCATCGTTGAAAACCAGCGCTCTGGCCGCATTGAGTAAAACGGCGCAGCATGATGAGAAAACGCCCGCGCTGAGCGATGAGGATCTTGCCAGTCTGAGCGCCTTATTCGCCATGCTGCCCGGACAACCTGTCGCGACGCCTGTCGCCGGAGAGACGCCGGATGAAAATCACATCGCCTTGCCGTCACTGTTGCGCGGCGACATGCCATCGGCGCCGCAGGAAGAGACACATACGCTCTCTTTTAGCGAGCATGAAAAAGGGAAAACCGAGGCGTCGCTTGCGCGCGCCAGCGACGATCGCGCCACGGGTCCAGCACTGACGCCGCTGGTGGTTGCTGCCGCCGCGACCAGCGCGAAAGTGGAGGTGGATAGCCCGCCCGCGCCAGTAACGCATGGCGCGGCAATGCCGACGCTCAGCAGCGCCACGGCGCAACCGCAACCGCTACCTGTCGCCTCAGCCCCGGTACTCAGCGCGCCGTTAGGCAGCCATGAATGGCAGCAAACGTTCAGTCAGCAGGTCATGTTATTTACGCGTCAGGGACAGCAAAGCGCGCAGCTTCGATTGCATCCGGAAGAGTTAGGTCAGGTGCATATTTCGCTCAAGCTGGATGACAATCAGGCGCAGCTCCAGATGGTATCGCCGCACAGCCATGTCCGCGCCGCGCTGGAAGCCGCCCTGCCCATGTTGCGCACTCAGTTGGCGGAAAGCGGCATTCAGTTGGGACAAAGCAGCATCAGTAGCGAAAGCTTTGCCGGACAGCAGCAGTCTTCATCGCAACAACAGTCTTCCCGCGCCCAACACACGGACGCGTTTGGCGCTGAAGATGACATAGCGTTAGCGGCGCCGGCCTCGCTTCAGGCCGCCGCGCGCGGCAATGGCGCAGTGGATATCTTCGCCTAACGCCAGAGGTAGCATGATTATCCGCGTCTTTTCCACGCTTTGTCGTGGACAGGACACGGGATAATCAGCCAATAAGCAGTACCGAAACAGGAAGCCCGTATCAGATGACTGACTCCGCGATTAACAAAAAGAGCAAACGCTCGATTTGGATACCTTTGCTGGTGTTGATTACCCTCGCCGCCTGCGCGACCGCCGGTTATAGCTACTGGCGTATGCAGCAGCAACCGACCACGAACGCTAAAGCGGAACCGGCTCCGCCGCCCGCGCCGGTATTTTTTGCGCTGGATACGTTTACCGTCAATCTGGGCGATGCGGATCGCGTGTTGTATATCGGCGTGACCCTGCGTCTGAAAGACGAAGCGACGCGCGCGCGATTAAATGAATATCTGCCGGAAGTGCGCAGCCGTCTGCTGTTGTTGTTTTCCCGTCAGAATGCCGCCGAGCTCTCAACAGAAGCTGGCAAACAAAAACTGATTGCCGCCATTAAAGAGACACTGGCCGCGCCGCTCGTTGCCGGACAACCAAAACAGGTCGTCACTGACGTGCTTTATACAGCTTTTATTCTGCGGTAACGATATGGGCGATAGTATTCTTTCTCAGGCTGAAATCGATGCGCTGTTGAACGGCGACAGCGACACCAAAGACGAACCCACTCCCGGTATCGCAAGCGATAGCGATATTCGCCCTTACGATCCCAATACCCAGCGTCGCGTCGTGCGTGAACGCTTGCAGGCGCTGGAGATTATTAACGAGCGTTTCGCACGCCAGTTCCGGATGGGATTATTTAACCTGCTGCGCCGCAGCCCGGATATTACCGTGGGTGCCATACGTATTCAGCCGTATCACGAATTTGCGCGTAACCTGCCGGTACCGACCAACCTGAACCTGATCCACCTGAAGCCGCTACGCGGCACCGGGCTGGTGGTGTTCTCGCCGAGTCTGGTGTTTATTGCCGTCGATAACTTGTTCGGCGGCGACGGCCGTTTTCCGACCAAAGTCGAGGGCCGCGAGTTTACCCATACGGAACAGCGTGTCATCAACCGTATGCTGAAACTGGCGCTGGAAGGCTATAGCGACGCATGGAAAGCCATTAATCCGCTGGAAGTGGAGTATGTGCGTTCCGAAATGCAGGTGAAATTTACCAATATCACTACCTCGCCGAACGATATCGTCGTCAATACGCCGTTTCATGTGGAGATCGGCAATCTGACCGGTGAATTTAACATCTGTCTGCCATTTAGCATGATCGAGCCGCTGCGTGAGCTGTTGGTGAATCCGCCGCTGGAAAACTCGCGCCATGAAGATCAGAACTGGCGTGATAACCTGGTACGCCAGGTTCAGCACTCTGAACTGGAGCTGGTGGCCAATTTTGCCGATATTCCGTTACGTCTTTCCCAGATTTTGAAGCTGAAACCCGGCGATGTACTGCCGATTGAAAAACCCGACCGCATTATTGCTCATGTGGACGGCGTTCCGGTACTCACCAGCCAATATGGCACCGTAAACGGACAGTATGCGCTACGCGTAGAACATTTGATCAACCCAATTTTGAATTCGCTGAATGAGGAACAGCCCAAATGAGTGACATGAATAATCCGTCCGATGAGAATACTGGCGCATTGGATGATCTGTGGGCTGACGCGTTAAACGAGCAAAAAGCGACCACCACTAAAAGCGCCGCCGACGCGGTTTTCCAACAGCTTGGCGGCGGCGATGTCAGCGGTGCTATGCAGGATATCGATCTGATTATGGATATCCCGGTCAAACTGACCGTAGAGCTGGGCCGCACGCGAATGACCATTAAAGAACTGCTGCGTCTGACGCAGGGGTCGGTCGTCGCGCTGGACGGGCTGGCGGGCGAGCCGCTGGATATCCTGATTAATGGCTACCTGATTGCCCAGGGTGAAGTGGTCGTCGTGGCGGATAAATACGGCGTACGTATCACCGATATTATTACGCCATCCGAGCGTATGCGTCGTTTGAGTCGTTAATGATGAAGACAGAAGCCACGGTTTCTCAGCCCACCGCGCCAGCCGGATCGCCGCTCATGCAGGTGAGCGGCGCATTAATTGGCATTATTGCGCTCATTCTGGCGGCGGCCTGGGTGATTAAGCGTATGGGATTCGCGCCAAAAGGAAATAGCGTCCGGGGACTGAAGGTGTCAGCCAGCGCCTCGCTTGGCCCGCGCGAACGCGTGGTGATTGTCGAGGTCGAAAATGCGCACCTGGTACTGGGCGTGACCGCCTCGCAGATCAACCTGCTGCACACCCTGCCGCCCGCGGAGAATGACACGGAAGCACCCGTTGCCCCACCGGCGGATTTCCAGAACATGATGAAGAGCTTACTCAAGCGTTCCGGGAGATCCTGATGCGCCGTTTGTTATTCCTTTCTCTGGCGGGTCTGTGGCTTTTTAGTCCCGCCGCTGCTGCGCAACTGCCGGGGCTTATCAGCCAACCATTAGCGGGCGGAGGCCAAAGCTGGTCATTATCCGTCCAGACGCTGGTTTTCATCACCTCGCTGACGTTTCTGCCGGCGATTTTACTGATGATGACGAGCTTCACGCGTATCATCATTGTTTTTGGCCTGTTGCGTAACGCGCTGGGCACGCCCTCGGCACCGCCAAATCAGGTGTTACTCGGGCTGGCGTTGTTTTTGACCTTTTTTATTATGTCGCCCGTCATTGACAAGATTTACGTGGACGCTTACCAGCCGTTTAGCGAGCAGAAAATTTCTATGCAAGAAGCGCTGGATAAAGGCGCGCAACCGTTACGCGCGTTCATGCTGCGCCAAACCCGCGAAGCCGATCTGGCGCTGTTTGCCCGTCTGGCCAATAGCGGTCCGTTACAGGGACCGGAAGCAGTACCGATGCGTATCCTCCTGCCCGCTTATGTCACCAGCGAATTAAAGACGGCGTTTCAGATCGGTTTTACGATTTTCATCCCTTTTTTGATTATCGACCTGGTGATCGCCAGCGTATTGATGGCGTTAGGGATGATGATGGTGCCGCCAGCGACAATCGCCCTACCGTTTAAGCTGATGCTGTTTGTGCTGGTCGATGGTTGGCAATTGCTTGTGGGGTCGCTGGCCCAAAGCTTTTACAGTTAGAGGCGCAAAATGACTCCTGAATCCGTCATGATGATGGGCACCGAGGCGATGAAAGTCGCTCTCGCCCTGGCTGCGCCGCTGTTACTCGTCGCGCTGATTACCGGCCTCATTATCAGCATCTTACAGGCCGCGACTCAGATTAATGAAATGACGCTGTCGTTTATCCCTAAAATCGTCGCGGTATTCATCGCAATTATCGTTGCCGGCCCGTGGATGCTCAACCTGCTGCTGGACTACGTACGCACTCTGTTCAGCAATTTACCTTATATCATCGGATAAACAGAACGATGATTCAGGTTACAAGCGAGCAATGGCTATACTGGCTGCATCTCTATTTCTGGCCTTTGCTGCGCGTACTGGCGCTGATTTCAACGGCGCCCATTCTCAGCGAGCGCGCTATTCCCAAGCGGGTAAAGCTGGGGTTGGGAATAATGATTACCCTCGTTATCGCGCCGTCGCTACCGGCAAACGATACGCCGCTTTTTTCTATTGCCGCCTTATGGCTGGCGATGCAACAAATTCTGATCGGTATTGCGCTGGGATTTACCATGCAATTCGCCTTTGCGGCGGTGCGTACCGCAGGTGAGTTTATCGGTCTGCAAATGGGGCTTTCCTTTGCCACCTTCATCGACCCGGGCAGCCACCTGAATATGCCGGTTCTGGCGCGTATTATGGATATGCTCGCCATGCTACTGTTTCTCACCTTTAATGGCCATTTGTGGCTTATTTCGCTGCTGGTCGATACCTTCCACACCCTGCCCATCGGTAGTAACCCGGTGAACAGTAATGCATTTATGGCGCTCGCCAGGGCCGGAGGGCTCATTTTCTTAAACGGACTGATGCTGGCATTGCCGGTCATTACCCTCCTGCTTACGCTCAACCTGGCGCTGGGGCTATTAAACCGCATGGCGCCGCAGCTCTCGATATTTGTTATCGGTTTTCCGCTTACCCTCACCGTCGGCATTATGCTGATGGCCGCGCTAATGCCATTAATTGCGCCGTTTTGCGAACATTTATTCAGCGAAATTTTCAATTTGCTTGCTGATATTGTTAGCGAGATGCCGATAAATAATAACCCATAATTTTTATCCTGTTTTACTAAGGTTTATCCGAAAATAAATTTTAAAAAACATTCACCAGGATATATCCGCTGCCCCTTATTTGTTTTTACTTCACTCACATAACGCAACATTCACTTTACTTTAAGATGATTCCTGGCAAATTATATGTAACTTTACGGGATAGTAAGTTCGCCTGAAAAACCGCGTAAGCGTTGTCTAAGGTGACTATTCGTGTTCCGTCTGATTATGGTGAGTTATTCAGGTAAGGGGAATTATCGTTACGCATTGAGTGAGGGTATGCCATGTCAACGATTATTATGGATTTATGCAGTTACACCCGGCTAGGGTTAAGCGGGTATCTGGTCAGCAGAGGGGTGAAAAAAAGGGAAATCAACGACATCGAAACCGTTGACGAACTCGCTATCGCTTGTGGCGCGCATCAGCCTTCGGTGGTGTTTATTAATGAGGACTGTTTTATTCATACGCCTTCAGACAGTCAACAAATAAAGCAAATCATTAATCAACATCCTGACACGTTATTTATTGTTTTTATGGCAATTGCTAATGTGCATTTTGATGAATATTTATTAGTAAGAAAAAACTTATTGATTAGCTCTAAATCGATTAAACCTGACTCGCTGGATACCCTTCTTGGCGATATTCTGAAAAAAGAGTCGGGTATTTCAGGAACCATAAATTTACCAACATTGTCGTTAAGTCGAACTGAATCCAGCATGTTGCGAATGTGGATGGAAGGTCAGGGAACCATTCAGATTTCTGACAGAATGAATATTAAAGCAAAAACAGTATCCTCCCATAAGGGGAATATAAAAAGAAAGATAAAAACGCATAATAAACAAGTGATCTATCACGTAGTGCGGCTGACAGATAACGTCACTAACGGCATTTTTGTTAACATGCGCTGAGACATCCGGACTGGCAATGTATCTCCAGTCCGGCTCAATTAGTCCTGCTCCGCCTTCTCGACAAAAATACCATCCTGGTGACCTGACTCATTGAAGAACCAGATGCCGAGCGGGTAATCCTCCAGCGAAACCAGGTACATTGTGCCTTCACTAAATTCTTCCACTGCCAGTACCACGCCCGGTCGGCGGGGACCGCCGTCCGTTTTAACGGTTACCCGATCATTCACCTTCATCATTTTCCTCCTGTCGCTTTGTGCCAGTGTAGAACAATTTTCTGCGTCTGACAGCGCCTTGCCGGCGTGTTTGCTGGTTTTCTCAACGGTCTATACTTAGGCTGTCAGGAACCCGTGAGGTAGTGAAGATGAAAACGGCAAAAGAGTACAGTGATACGGCCAAGCGCGAAGTGAGCGTCGATGTAGATGCGCTACTGGCGGCCATCAATGAAATCAGCGAAAGCGAGGTTCACCGTAGCCAGGAAGATCCTGAGCGGGTGAGCGTAGACGGACGGGAATATCATACATGGCATGAATTAGCTGAAGCATTCGAGCTGGATATTCATGATTTTAGTGTAACAGAAGTAAACCGTTAAAAATGGCCGAAAAAAATCCCGGCCCTACGGGTCGGGATCAAACTTGCTTATGCAAGAAGCACTTGAAAATTCGTTACACCAGGAAATCTGATGTGAGATTTACCTTATCTGCAATTTTTTTGCATGACAAGTAAATGTTTTTTACATGAATGATTAAGCACGCTAATAGTCCGGTAGCAAAAGTGTGACAACGCATGTGCTGCCTGGAAGCGACGGGATCGGTTCCAGTTAGCGTTCGACTTCTTTCGGGTGTGCTTTAGGACTTTTCCTGGAAATAAGCCCGCCGTTGCAACGGAAAATGAGGAAAAAATGCTCTCAATCCATGACCCCTTGCTGATTTTTACCGATCTGGACGGCACATTGCTGAACAGCCACACTTTTGAGTGGCAGCCCGCGGCTCCCTGGCTTACACGCCTGCATGAAAGCGGCGTGCCCGTGATCCTCTGTAGCAGTAAAACCGCGGCTGAAATGCTCCAGCTCCAGACGACGTTAAATCTACAGGGACTGCCGCTGATTGCGGAAAACGGCGCGGTGATCCAACTGGACGTTCATTGGGAAGACCATCCCAACTATCCCCGCCTGATAGCCGGTATTTCTCACAACGAAATCCGCCTCGTCCTGCATAAATTGCGTGAAAAGGAACAGTTTAAGTTCACCACGTTTGATGACGTTGACGATCAGGTGATAAGCGAATGGACGGGCCTAAACCGGGCACAGTCTGCCCTAACCCGTCTGCATGAAGCGTCGGTGTCGCTGATCTGGCGCGATAGCGATGAACGCATGGCGCAGTTTGTCGCCCGTTTAAATGACCTGGGACTGCAATTTGTCCATGGCGCCCGTTTCTGGCATGTGCTGGACGCCTCCGCTGGTAAAGATCAGGCTGCCAACTGGCTGATTGAAGCATATCGTCGGCAGTGGCGCGCGCGTCCTCTGACGTTGGGACTAGGAGACGGCCCCAATGATGCGCCTTTACTGGATGTGATGGATTATGCGGTTGTCGTCAAAGGGATAAATCGGGAGGGCGTACATTTGCGTAACGACGATCCTCAGCGCGTCTACCGTAGCCAGAACGAAGGGCCGGATGGCTGGCGCGAAGGAATGGACTATTTCTTTTCCCGCTCCTGAGTCGCGTCGCTGGCGCAAATACGGTTACGTCCGGACTGTTTGGCGTAATAAAGCCGTTTGTCGGCCAGCGACTGCAACTGCTCAAAATCATAGTCGCCGTATTCCTCCGCGCTACTGATCCCCATTGACGCGCTGATACGAAGCGTCGTGCTTTTCGTCACCAGAATCTCTTTGTCATTAATGCGCTGGCGTATGCGTTCGGCAATCTGCAGCGCCTGCGCTTTCGTCGCGCCGGGCAGCACGATACAAAACTCTTCGCCCCCTACCCGTCCGGCGATGTCGTGCGCTCGAATGGTGCTGCCAATGAGCCCAGCGGCATGGGACAACACGCGATCGCCTGCCTGATGACCAAAGCGATCGTTAACGCTTTTAAAATAATCTAAATCCAGCTGTATCACAGAAAATGGCTGGCGGGCTTCCCGGTAGCGCTTTGCCAGCCTGGACGCTTTTTCAAACAGCGCGCCACGGTTATATAGCCGGGTCAGCGGATCGTGCCATGCCTGCCATTGCAGCGAATTTTGCAGAACAAACATGTTTTTGACCATATGTCGAATAACGCCCCAGGAGATCAACAGCATCGCCGTAAAAAGCACCCATAACAGCGTCAGCGCGATACTAATACTGCCAAAATTCCCTTGTATGCCTTCACGTAATGTATGCACGCGCAGCAGGATGCCATCAAAATGATCCAGCCGCTCCCAGCTTACATAATGCGTTCCTAAACGCAGCCCGCCCAGGGTATCTTTTTCTATTTCACGCGCCAGTAAGGCGCGCTCACGGTCATTTAACGTATTCGCGGTTTGTTGTTCCGACGCGGAGTCCGTCAACAAACGGAGATGGTTATCGTATAGCTGATATTCCCCTTCAATATCCTTTTCGGCCGCATCGCGCAGGAACCGCTGTAATGACGCGACGGGAATATCCATTGCCAGTACGCCATACCAGTAATTATCGTGATCCAGCGGTAGACTGGCTGTCACTTTTTTCTGCTCGTCAGTAACATAGGGCTGTGCGGAGGTAAACCACCGCACGCCGCGCTGTGAGTTACGCCGTTGGCTTTGCTCGATAAACCATGGCTGAGTCACGTACTGATAGTAACGGGAGACAATATCGCTACCGCACGCCGTAGGGAGAGTTGAGAGGTAAAACCCTGAGCGAGAAACATACATCGTCTCCAGCGCCAGCATGGCTGATGAGCGCGCCAGACGCGCCAGATACCCTAACTCCAGCGTGGCGGTTAATTCATTTGCCAGGTCACGACTCTCCCGCGAAAGAAGCGTCGTCCGGGCGACAAATTGATCGGAAACGCCATATAACGGCAATGTCCGCCGCTTATCCAACTCCAGTTGCCAGAAATGTCTGACGCGTCGTTGCTCAAACTGCGTCACCGCGCTTTGCAATGCGGAAAAAGCCAGCGGCGCCACCAGCGCTTCATGCATACCGTTGCGTAAAAAGATCAACCTGTCCATGTTGAATTGCAGTTGGCGGTCAAGGACATTCGCGACGCTCCCCAGATGATTGCGCTGACTGGCGACATACGCGTCTTTCAGTATCATCACTTCCCGCCAGGTAAGTAGCGTCGAGAACAGCATCACGATCAGAAAACAGGTGTTGACGACATGACCGGGACCAAAACGCCGCGCCAGCTTTTTAAACCAGCCTTGATTGTCTAACAGTGTTTCGTGCGGCACCCTGGTAACTCCTGGTTATTGATACAACTCCCCCTGATGGCTTACGGTAGCCAGACCTCATCAAGGGATACCACTCAATCCTGGCATAACCAGGTAGCAGCATGTCGCAGCGCGACGACTCTTTTTCTCCACAGCAAAACGCCCGGCATTAACCGGGCGTTTTGTCATCGGGCTTCGTCCCGCACGCGCCTTTCCTTGCCTGGCACGAGCTCATTCTCATGGAATGCCTCCCGCTTTACGCCAAAACCATCATACCAGCGACACTCTACCATTCCGCTGGAATAACCGGTGACGATCATCCGGGGCCCACCCTCTTTCACGGTAACTTCCTCACTGACAGAGAAGACCATACCTGCCTCCTGTATCAGATGAAACGCTTTCACCTTAGACGAGGATGGACAATTTTGCATAATTCATTGTAGAAAATCAGTGCGAAACACCGCGAATTTTCGCCACACCTTTCACCAGCGCCACCACAATGGCGCCGATAATAAAGCCGAGCACCAGATTCAGCCCCGCAGGGATCGTATGCGCCATGAAAGCCCCCTGCTGCTGCGCAAAATGTTCAATGGCATGGTGTAGCGGCGCAATACCGTGTACGACAATTCCGCCGCCAACCAGAAACATCGCCAGCGTACCGACAATGGATAATGCTTTCATTAACCAGGGCGCGATAATCAGTAATCCTTTACCGACGCCCTGCGCCAGCACGCTACGCTTTTCCGCCAGCCAGTACCCCATATCATCCAGTTTGACAATAATACCCACCAGGCCATACACGCCAATGGTCACAACCAACGCAATCCCCGCCAGTACCAACACCTGATTAAGCAGCGGCGCCTGCGCGACAATCCCCAGGGTAATGGCCACAATTTCAGCGGACAGAATGAAATCGGTACGGACCGCCCCTTTTACTTTATCTTTTTCAAAGGCCAAAGGGTTTTGCGCAGCCAGCGCCTCAAGACGTTTTTGCCGCTCCGCCGGGTCTTCTTTGTGTTTTCGCGCCTCAAAGGTATGCAGGACTTTTTCTACCCCTTCAAAGCAGAGAAACGCGCCGCCTAACATTAATAAAGGCGTAATGGCCCACGGGATAAATGCGCTTATCAACAGCGCCAACGGCACCAGAATAACCTTGTTGATTAATGATCCTTTCGCCACGCTCCATACCACCGGCAGCTCGCGATTAGCGCGAACGCCGGTCACCTGCTGCGCATTGAGCGACAGGTCATCCCCCAGTACGCCCGCGGTTTTTTTCGCGGCCAATTTGCCCATTACCGAAATATCGTCCAGCAGCGTGGCGATATCGTCGAGTAATGTCAGTAAGCTACTTCCTGCCAAAATGATTTCCTCGGTCTTTTCTTCTAAGACGTTAAGTATGTAGCAAAATGCGCAATGCCGAAACCGGCGGCGCGGGTCAACGCCTTTTTATTCCAAAAGGACAATTATAATGCTCGCCAGCATAATAATTTTGACGTTTACTATATTCACCCTTTTTATTTCACCGTGAGTGATTATGCGTTTCCGGCAGTTATTACCTCTTTTTGGCGCGCTTTTTGCCTTGTACATCATTTGGGGGTCTACCTATTTTGTTATCCGCATAGGCGTTGAAAGCTGGCCGCCGCTAATGATGGCAGGCGTACGTTTTCTCTCGGCGGGGATGTTGCTCATGGCGTTTTTGCTGTTGCGCGGCGAAAAACTTCCGCCGCTGCGCCAGACCATCAACGCCGCGCTGATTGGCCTACTGCTGCTGGCGGTGGGTAACGGTCTGGTGACGGTGGCGGAGCATCAAAACGTGCCATCGGGCATTGCTGCCGTCGTGGTCGCCACTGTCCCGCTATTTACGCTGTGCTTTAGCTACTTTTTTGGTATTAAAACGCGCAAATTAGAATGGGTGGGGATTGCCATTGGACTTGCCGGGATTATTCTGCTGAACAGCGGCGGCAACTTAAGCGGCAATCCGTGGGGCGCGATTTTGATCCTGATAGGTTCGATGAGCTGGGCATTTGGTTCCGTTTACGGCTCGCGCATCGCCCTCCCTGTGGGCATGATGGCGGGCGCGATTGAAATGCTGGCGGCGGGCGTGGTATTGCTTTGCGCGGCGTTTCTTTCCGGCGAAAAGCTCGCCACGCTGCCTGGTTTATCGGGGTTTATGGCCGTCGGCTACCTGGCGTTGTTCGGTTCTATTATCGCCATTAATGCCTATATGTACCTGATTCGCAACGTCAGTCCGGCACTGGCGACCAGCTACGCCTATGTGAATCCGGTTGTCGCCGTGTTGCTTGGCACTGGCCTGGGCGGTGAGAGGTTATCGCCCGTTGAATGGGCCGCGCTGGGTGTGATTGTGTTTGCCGTAGTGCTGGTGACTCTGGGTAAGTACCTGTTTCCTGTCAAGGCGGTGGTCACGCCGTGTAAAACGGAAGATTCACGCCAGTAGATGAATCCCCTGGGTGTCGATCTGCGCGCTGGCGCCGCCGCCGCAGATCCACTCTTCCAGGCGCTCCGCCAACGCCGCGTCGCTCAATTTCGCTCGCCCGCGCAAGGCGCACTCCCAGACGATCAGTACCCGCCAGCCAAGCGCCTGTAAACGCTGAATATCGCGCTCATCGCGCTCAACGTTCTTACCGATTTTTTCCAGCCAGAAAGCCGTTCGCGTGGCCGGCACTTTGAACAGATAACAGTGGTGATGATGCCAAAAGCAGCCGTGAGTAAAAATCACACAATCATAATCATTCACCACAAAGTCCGGCTTGCCCGGTAATGTCGCGTCCTGAGTATGAAACGTAATCCCCTGTGCGCTTAACAGGCCAGCAAGACGTTTTTCAATAGCCGTATCGCGGGTCGCTATCGCGCGCATATTTTTACTGCGCGTGGCTTTATCGTGAACGTCCGCCATCTACCGTCTCTCTCTGACGCAACGTCACCGCCTGGTGAATTTTGGGTTCCAACAGCTTTGCTACCGCAGCAAATACCGGCACCACCACGGAGTTGCCAAACTGGCGATAGGCCTGCGTATCCGAGACAGGTATCCTGAACTGGTACGTTTGCGGCGCCTCAAATCCCATTAAACGCGCGCACTCTCTCGGCGTGAGTCGGCGGGGACGATGTTGTTGGTTGCCAGCATCGTCGAAATTCACTTCGCCTTTCGCCATATCCCAACCACGATCGATCAGAATTTCGGCACCATCTTTGTAGTAGCGAGCAGATAACGTGCGCGCCACACTTTCCGGATTGTCAGGATAAACCATGCCATAGCCAAAACCGTTTCCCCGCGCCTGGTGCTTTTTCGCGTAGCGATATAAATATTTCCACAGCACCGGCGTCAGGATATATTTGGCTTCGACGACGGGCTCCAGCAGTTCTGCCAGCGTCGGACGGCGCGGTGGATAACAACGGGCGATATTGCGTAACGTAAAATCGGTTTTCAGGTTTAAATCGCGACGGAATCCCACCAACACAATACGTTCCCGATGCTGAGGAAGAAAGTGCTGCCCGTCGATAATTTTCGGATCGTCCGGGCCATTGTCAGCGGCATCCGCCACGTCATATCCCAGTTCATCGAGCGTTTGCATAATAATGCGGAAGGTGTTGCCCTGGTCGTGACTTTTAAGGTTTTTCACGTTTTCCAGCACAAACAGCGCGGGGCGGCGGGCGTCGATAATTCTTACGACATCAAAAAATAACGTCCCCTGAGTCTCGCAGGCAAAGCCGTGGGCGCGGCCCAGCGCATTTTTCTTGGAAACGCCCGCCAGAGAAAATGGCTGACAGGGAAAGCCCGCCAGCAGGACATCATGTTGCGGAATATGCTGGCGAATGTGTTCCGCCGCCTCATCATCGCTGACCCCTTCCCGGTGGCTCAATGTGATATCGCGGATATCTTCATTAAAGCGATGTTGCAGCGGATCGCAAAAATAGTTCGCTTTATATGTCCGTACCGCGTGCTTATTCCATTCGCTGGTAAACACGCACTGTCCGCCTATCGCTTCAAATCCGCGGCGAATACCGCCGATGCCCGCGAAGAGATCGATAAAACGAAAGGCGTAATGTGGATGATGCGCTGGCGGCGTCGGCAACTCTGTTTTAAGACAGGTGAGTTCATTGTCGCTCAAACGATGCCATGCCGCGTTCATCATTACGCGCTTTAAGATGGCCGGGCTCCAGTGCTGTTCGCCCAGGCCGTTAAGGTGCGCCACCAGCGTTTTAACATCGTAGATTTCCAGCAATTGACTCAGCATCGCCTGGATCTCGCTTCCGGCGTCGTCGGCGATGAGGTTCCGGGCGTGTGTTACTGAAATATTTTCCTGCATACATTTAACCGGCCAAAAATAATTGCCGACAGACTAACATAAAATGACGCGGTTTACGTTTCAGCGGCAGGGGTTACTGATGCGTAGCAAACATCTGGATGACCGCCTCATCCCGTGTTTCATAGTCGCCTTTCAGCTCAGCGCTCAGTTTCGCCATGTACGACACCAGAAAATCCGCATTACGCTGCGCCAGGCACTTGCCCCGTTCAGTCTGCATCGTCAGCGGCAGTTTCAGCAGTTTGGTTTGAAAATGGTCGAGCGCGAATTGCTTATCGTTAAGAGGCCGTCTGTCGGCAAAGGGATCGTCGGCATCAAACAGCGCGACGCCCAGCGCGCCGGAAACCGCGAAGACCCGCGCCAGACCAATGGCGCCCAACGCCTCCAGCCTGTCTGCATCCTGCACGATTTTTGCCTCTGGCGTGGTAGGCGCAATTTTTGCGCTGAAGCTATGCGCTTCGATAGCATGACAAATGCCCGCCAGTTTTTCTGCCGGAAAGTCAGGAAAATCCCGCAGAAAAATACACCGGGTTTCTGCCGCCAGAATGGAAGAACGATGCCGCTGCGGATGATTTTTCGCCAGGCTGACGATGTCATGGAAATAACATGCCGATAGCACCACCAGCCAGTCGACAGGACTGTTTTCCCCCAGCGTTTGCGCGGTTGCCCAAACACGACGAAAATGAAAGATGTCATGGGCGGCATCCTGTTCCTGGTGGTGGTGACGTAGCCAGTCTTCAAACTGCGATTGCCAGTATCCTGAGTCCATACGCCCTCTCTTTATAGCAGACCATTTTTATTACATGCCTGAGCACAGGGTTCGCTATCCTGACATATCCGCCACCACTTTACATCCTTGCGTGCTTGCGCGTTTCTGGCTTAGTGTCGGCGGGATACCCCCTGTTTTTGCGAGGCCGGGTGTACCAGGCAATACTCCCCAGAATAAGCCAGACGACGCCCAGCGAAAGCGCGTTAAGCCATTTTTCCGTTGCGCTGCCAGGAGTGCTGATTGGGCCGAGAACCGGCTCGGTTTGTATGGCGGACATCAGCCACACGCAACGCGCCATCGCCCAGATGAAGTAGCCGCAAAAGGTATAAAAAACCCATAACGCTAATTTACCGCCTATGCTACGGGTGGCGTTGTCCTCCCTAGTACTCAAACTTTACTCCGCTTTTGTGATGTAAGTCATAGGACATTAATTACATTATAATGTGATATTAATCACATTTCGACCATGGAATACCTCATCCACCTGTTCTGGCTATTCATTCCACAAATAGTTTATTCTCAGTTAATGTTACGTCTGGCGCTGAACCTGCTGTTAAATAAGGGAATGGTGATTGAATCGCACTCTGATGCAGAATAACCTATAACCAGAACAACTTATTTTTACGCACCGCGATAGCGTTTTATTTTATCAGCATTAAATGTCAGAATGATTCGGTTATTAGCCTTTTATCATTTATTTTATCATTACCCACATTACCGGCATTTATGCCGGTTTTTTTTATGCCTTTTCATAATCAAAGCATCAAATACATATAAAAAACAAATTATATTCACACCAACAGCCATCAAATCAAAACACATAAACCATTGATAAAAAATGATAATTATAGAATATATATTCTTAATTACTTATATGGCCTGTATTATAAAAAACCAAACAGAAACAAATTGAAATATTTTAAATACCTTTGTTATATGTTATTTTTTAAATTCCATGAACTTCATAGAATAGTATCAATTTGTAGTTTTGTTGAAGTGGCTACATGTTCATATAAATTATTATCATAAGGGAATACATAATGAACAGAAAAGTTCTGGCACTGCTTGTCCCGGCGTTATTAGTGGCAGGCGCAGCAAATGCGGCTGAAATCTATAATAAAAATGGCAACAAACTCGACCTGTACGGCAAAGTTGATGGTCTGCGTTACTTCTCTGACAATGCAGGCGACGATGGCGACCAGTCCTACGCCCGTATTGGCTTTAAAGGCGAAACGCAGATCAACGATATGCTGACCGGCTATGGTCAGTGGGAATACAACATTAAGGTGAACACCACCGAAGGCGAAGGTGCAAACTCCTGGACTCGTCTGGGCTTTGCCGGTCTGAAATTCGGCGAGTACGGCTCTTTCGATTATGGCCGTAACTATGGTGTTATCTACGACATTGAAGCCTGGACCGATGCGCTGCCGGAATTCGGCGGTGATACTTATACCCAGACCGATGTCTATATGCTGGGCAGAACCAACGGCGTTGCTACCTACCGTAATACCGACTTCTTCGGTCTGGTGGAAGGCCTGAACTTCGCGTTGCAGTACCAGGGTAATAATGAAAATGGCGGTGCTGGTGAAGGTACAGGTAACGGCGGCAGCCGCAAACTGGCCCGTGAAAACGGCGACGGTTTCGGTATGTCTGCCTCCTACGACTTTGACTTCGGGTTAAGCCTGGGTGCGGCCTACTCTTCCTCTGACCGTACGGACAATCAGGTTGCTCGTGGTTATGGTGATGGTCATCATTACTATGACAATAGCTATGCCGGCGGTGAAACTGCCGAAGCCTGGACCGTAGGTGTTAAATATGACGCCTATAACGTATACCTGGCGGCGATGTACGCTGAAACCCGCAATATGACCTCTTATGGAGACAGCGACTATCACTCTGCAGACGGTAAGTTGGGTGGCGGCGGTATCGCTAACAAAACCCAGAACTTTGAAGTGGTTGCGCAGTATCAGTTCGATTTCGGTCTGCGTCCGTCCATCGCCTACTTGCAGTCTAAGGGCAAAGATTTAGGCGGCCAGGATATGGATAGCCGTGGTAACTATCGTTACACCGACAAAGATCTGGTTAAATATGTTGACGTCGGTATGACTTACTACTTCAACAAAAATATGTCCACCTACGTTGATTATAAAATCAACCTGCTGGACGAAGATGATGACTTCTACGCAAACAACGGTATTGCAACCGATGATATCGTAGGTGTTGGTCTGGTCTACCAGTTCTAAGACGCTTTATGTTATTCAAGCCCGTGCTTAGCGCGGGCTTGTTATTATAGGGCAAGAATTAAATAACGGATAACGGCGCAAAGACAGGTGACCTGGCTTCATCGGATAGATGAGGACAACGTCGCTTTTTTCAGGCGCTGTCTGCAAGAGAAATAACACCTTTGGGGAAAGGTAAATGCCACTATAGATGATGGATGTCAGCGTCTATAGATGATAATCATCCGGGCATAAAAAAGCTCCTGTACGGAGCTAATATGAATTATTTTCTAAAATCTGGCGGAACCTGTCCTGAGCGAATGTATAATCCAACATTATCAAAAGTGATCATGGTTGACTTACAAAAAATACATTTCGCGCCAAACGGGTTTTGCTCAGTAACATCGAATGTCGATGTTCTGTATTGTGAACCATGGCAACATGGACACCGGAAGTGAATTTTATTAGTAATATTAGTTGCCTTAAAGCGCCACAACGTTGACCGTTGATGGACCTTTTGGTCCCTGTTCTACTGAAAACTCCACTTCCTGATTTTCATTCAGAGTGCGGAATTCATTACTTTGAATGGCTGAAAAATGCACAAACACATCTTTGCTGCCATCTTTAGGCGTAATGAAACCAAAGCCCTTTTCAGGGTTAAACCATTTTACTAAACCAGTGATTTTCGTCGTCATAATATTGTTACCTTTTGAATGAGCCCTTGGGCGAAATGGCCTGAAGAAAATTATCAGAGAGAAAAAAACCTAAAGGAGATCTCAAGAGGAACAAATGATGAGAAATATTACAATCACTACTTCAGATAAGTTTGTATCAAACCGCACAACCATTAACGCATGGTTAACTGAACATAGCAAGCTTTAGTTTTGTTAAAAAAATATTAATTGTTTTTTAGCATTATCACACTGATTGCCATACTCTTTTTATCCATGCCCATCGCTACGGCTGAAACCTGGCGTAAATAAGTGACGTCTCATAACGCCTACCTGGCAATAAACGCGCCACATTTCCTGATGTCGTAAACCAGGATACATGCGCCTCATCGTGAGAGGTTCCTGTGATCTTGTGCGACCAAAACCGGTTAGAGAACGGGGATGATTTGGCAACTATCTCATGCATTGATCGCACAAGTTACTTAACACGCAGTAGATCAGAGTATCTTGTGGTGTACCGAGGCGAAAGCATTTCTCGCTTCATAGCCCACTGTTGCGACATCCCCTGCCCGGCGAAGTACAGCGTCCCCTTCCCGTCTTTTGCGTTAAGATGGTCCAGTACTTCCATCAACTTCGCACTACCGGCGCGCGGCGCATTATCGTCGAAAAGGTTGAGTTGCGCTACGCCCTGACTGAAGAAGTCACCCAGCATCACCCCCGCTTTCTGGTAGCGATGGCCGTCGCGCCAGATTTTATCCAGGCATTTCACAGCCGCATTGATAATGTCGCGTGAATCCTGCGTGGGGGTGAGAAGCGTCACTGCGGCGCTGTTACCGTAGTAGGGCTCGTTCAGGGCAAAGGGGGATGTTTTGACGAATGTTGAGATGAAACGGCAGTACTGGTGCTCGCCGCGGAGTTTTTCTGCCGCGCGCGCAGCGTAGCTGTAAACAGCCTGGCGCATTTCCTCATAGTCTGTGACCCGCTCGCCGAAAGAGCGGCTACAAACGATTTCCTGCTTTGCCGGCGCAAACTCTTCAAGCTCCAGACATGGCTCTCCGCAAAGCTCTCTCACGGTACGCTCCAGCACGACATTGAAGTGTTTCCTGATGATCCAGGTACTTTGTTCAGAGAGATCGAGAGCAGTCTTGATGCCCAGAGCATTGAGCTTCTTACTGATGCGCCTGCCGACACCCCAGACATCCTCTACGGGTATCAGGGCCAGCAGCCGACGCTGGCGATCGATGTTCGATAGGTCAACCACCCCGCCGGTCTGGCGCTGCCACTTTTTCGCAGCATGGTTAGCCAGATTGGCAAGGGTTTTCGTCTGGGCAATGCCTACACCGACAGTCAGGTGCGTGCGCTTCAGGACCGTCGCTCTTATCTCGCGCCCGAAATCTGTCAGATCCCGGCAGTTTCGTACCCCCGTCAGATCACAAAAAGCCTCATCAATGCTGTAAATTTCTACCCGCGGCACAATCTCCTCGAGTGTGGTCATTACCCGGTTCGACATATCAGCGTAAAGCTCGTAATTACTGCTGAAGCAAACAACACCGGATCGCCGGAAGCGTTCTTTCTGTTTGAAGTATGGCTCACCTGGTGCGATACCGAGCTGTTTCGCCTCGGCGCTACACGCGATAACGCAGCCATCATTGTTTGATAACACCACCACCGGTCGGCCACATAAATCAGGACGAAAGACCGTTTCGCAGGAGGCGTAAAAGCTATTAACATCGCAGAGCGCTAACATAATCAACTGACCGCTTTAATGATAAAGGTCACCACCCCGAATATGTCGAGCGTGTCTTCACTGCCGACAGGTATAGGTCGATAGGCGCCGTTCATGGGGATTAACTGCACTGTCGGGCGCAACTGCAACCGTTTTACGGTGAACTCTCCTTCAATTGCCGCAATTACAATGTCACCGTGGTCAGCGTTCCGTGAGCTATCCACCACCAGCAGGTCACTGTCGCTGATGCCTGCTTCAATCATTGAATCCCCCGAGGCTTTGACAAAATATGTTGAGCTGGGATGAGAAACGAGCAACTCATTAAGATCGATACGCTGCTCAATGTAGTCCGCCGCGGGGCTGGGGAATCCACACGGCACTAAGTAACTGAAAAATGGGAGAGGAATAATTTCGCGCAACTCTGTAGGTCTGAAAAATTCCATAATCCATACCTCGAATACTGTTTTTATATACAGTAGTATTATTTAAACATGCGCGCAAGATACTGGAGTCGCTGCGGCTGTTGAAATCTTCGTCGCTTCGTTTGTAAGTTTCTCTCTCAGTTCAAATTATGCGTTTTGTAAATTTTCCGGTTGTATTGTCATGTGTGCATATTTAAGCCAGTCTGGAGGCCACATTTTCTGTACAGCGTCGACAGCCCCGCAGCGTAAGTTATCGCCACGCGCCAGCGCGTTTCCCTGACAGCAATTAATCTTTCGCCCTGCGCCCATGTCTACAGGGGAACATGTCGGGCAACAGGCCGGGTGCGACGATTACCGAGGACGACGGCGTTAAATCGCCGCTAGTGACATCAATATTAATCCAGATGGGAGACGGCGAAAGAGCGGGGCAGAAAACCAGGAGTTGACTTATGATCGAAAAGTAAAAATAACACTATCCTTGGCCCCCTCTTCTGGCAGAAAAAGCATAAGATGGCGATACGTTTTTCACGTAATATTCTAACAGAATATTCTAAGTGTATGCTAAGTGTGAGACTGATCGCTGAAAGAAGATGAGCTAAGTGTTTGAATTGTGGCGGAGAGAGGGGGATTTGAACCCCCGGTAGAGTTGCCCCTACTCCGGTTTTCGAGACCGTCCCAATATTCTTATTTAACATTAACTTATCTAATAACATGAGAAAAAAGTAGCATTTTTGTACGCAGTATTTTCAGAAAGTTAGCCTACTTATCAAAATCATTTTCTCACCATGATAGACTGTTTCTTAAACAAAACCATCCCCTTTATTGACTTCCCACAACAACATGCGTCATAACATCTTTGTGGCATCAGGTGGTTTCCGTCCTTAATCAGTTATGGGATTCCTACAGGTTCACCGGATGCCACAACCTTCCCTCATGCTTTTAGTTAGCGCGGTAATCCCGTTTTTTAACTCACTTCCGATCAGCCGATAACAGAATCCAGTACAGCCCGTGTGTCGACAGCGCCACATCATAAATAATCGCTACTGGCTGGTTTCTCCGACCAGTCAGGATTTGAGGTGTCAACCCGGTTTACCAATACCCTGTATTTTTTCCATTCGTCGAGTTGCGCTTTCTCATCATCTGTTGCGATTCCAGGATCCTGACTCTTCTGTGAAAAATTTTAGCTTAGCTGATTACTGCCCACAGTGTGTTTCACTGTATAAGAACCGAATTATTATCAGTAATATTTATATGCTTGTTGAAGTAATATACAGCATATACCAATAAAAATCAGATTGTTTTTGCGTCGGATGATGCTTCAATTGACCTTAATCACAACTTATCATAACAATCAGTTGCTTATAAATATTCTCAAATAAATGTATATTGCCATCAATAAAAGGTTCATACTGTTTTATGATTCAACCTGACTATTATCACAGCATATTAAAGCCAGTAAAATCAATCTGTTGTAACTCATAAATATTTTTCAGGAGTCGACCATGAACACTTTAGACATATCATCATACCCACCTAACTTACTTTCAGATATAGAGATTATTTATGGTAAAGCGTTACTGCAGCTCATCCTGGAGTCTAAAAAAATCAACAGCGAGAATCTTATCTCTCAGTTAAAACATGAACAAAAAGAGCAGCAATGGCTCGAAGATAAAGAACCATTATCTACTGCGCTGAAAATACTGGATAAATCATGAAAAGCAGCATAACATTGTCATCTTTACTTGTACTCACAGTTATAATAACAGGATGCTCGTCAGGTAAGAGTAAAGATGATTATAGCCAGGTGGATGGAATATACTTCTGGGGCCAAGATATAAGCGCATTTCAACCATGCCACACACGCCAGATATACTGGCTTAACGGAGAAAAAACCACACTGAGAAGCTTAAAAAAGCATCACAGTACAAATAAAAATGTCTATGCATCCCTGATCGTGCATAACGATGGATACCAGGACAAAGGGTCTTCAGGCACTTATGATGAAACTCTTATGCTTGAGAAAATTATTAGTACAGACAACAGTAAAAACCACGCTGATTGTCTGAACTTTATAATTCCCAGTAAAAAACACAAAGTTACATCCAAAAATGAACTTTCCAGATAAAAAACTGTCAAAGCAATATACATAATAAAATGTACTTCTGAGGATATATGGACAATACACTGATAATAATTTCCCTGCTTATCATATTCAGTATTTTTAGCTATGCTGTAATCAAAGTAGGAATAGGCATATCAAATAATCCAGACAAAACTGATGAGTAAAAACAAACATTTCCTGAATTAATGTCTCTACCTTACCATCAAAAAATTAACAATATTTTGAGGAACATTTCTTAATGAAATCAAAAGATACCCTAAAGTGGTTCCCCTCTCAACTTCCTAAAGTTCGTATTATCCTGGGTGATGCAGTAGTGGAGGTGGCGAAACAGGGCAGGCCTATCAATACCAGGACATTGCTTGATTATATCGAAGGGAATATAAAGGCCAAGGCATGGCTGGATAATAAAGAATTATTACAAACAGCAGTATCAGTTCTTAAAGAAAACCAGGATGCGAATGGGAAGATATAATATATTCAAAAAGGAGATAACCCAGACAGAATTTCGCCGTCTGACCATCACTCATTTATTACTTCAGGCTAGTGTATTTTATTGACTCTAACCTGTTTTTTCACAACGTCATATCACTGGCTTACAGGCACATCAGGCCAGTCAGGGGAAGCTGTATCCACACGGTTAACCATTACGCTGTAGAGTTCCCAGGCGTCCAGCCGTTTAATCTCCTCATCTGTGGCAATTTTTAGTTTTACTGCCCGCGCCAGTGGTGCAATGGCTGATTCAGCCTCAGCCAGGCGGCGAACTTTTTCAGCCTCCGCCTTTTTACGCAGCTCTTCCGGCGAATGAACCCGTTGAGCAACTTTACCGTCCTGATATAACCACATACCATCACCACGACAATCATCAGGACAGTCAGCAGCGGCTATTTCCGCAACAGACATATTAACCGGCCACAGCATTGATACAGCATATGTGTTTCCTCGTTGCGGGACTGGCTTATTAACAACACCCCAGATAACCCCCTCATGGTCGTACATGATTTTTGCGGTATCATCAGAAAATAATGACTGACATTCATACCAGTCCTGCCCGTCTTCCGATTCCAAAAAAAATGCACCTATATTTATTTCGGACTGCGTTTTACCCCTGTTTACGGGCGCGTCAATAAGTCTGAAATTTTTAATATCCTGATATTTTTTCATTATGCCGTTCCCCCTTGTACGGTATACCACTGATTCCCGACTCGTTTTTGCAAAGGCGCATAAGCAATACCATCAATATTTTCGCCCTGATAATCTTTCCAGACGGAGGTAACTACATATCCGGGAGTGTTAGGCCAGGAACCTGCATTGTTCCAGGTAGTCACTGATGTGCCAGCCCCTAACTGAACATCTGCGACGAAATTATTATTAATCCACAGACTCAGCCAGCTATTCCCCCAGACAGAACCAAAGATGTCGCCGTTATTCTGATAGATGGCCCCGCCTGCACGAAGCGTGTTAGCGGTGATATCGCCATTGACCGTAAAGACAATCGAACCATCAGGATTTCGCTGGCTGTACAGATGCCATCCCTGATCGTCGTCCAGTTCAATAACTGTTGGCCTGTTTGCATCGCCCCATAAATTAAACGTGGCTGTCATTGTCGAATTATTATTGCTCGTCAGTGAAAGCCTTTTTCCGTCACCTGCTCGTATGCCACCATTAGTGAGAACATCTACTGACATGTGTAACCCGGAATTATCGATATAACCGACCCGGGCATTATTGGCGTAAATACCCAGAACGCCGTCGCCATCCTGTTTAAACCCGGTATCGTTATCACCGAGCACAATTGAATTACCGCCCAGCGCATTGTCAGTACCAATGCCTAAAGACCCATTCAGTCGCCCTCCATTAACTGACAGTGCCTCAACGTCACCGGCTGTGGGTTTCATCAGACTATTAAACAGTGTATATGTCTGACCGCTGGTTGAGTTTCCCGGCTGAACTGATGAATATTCAGGCGTACTGTGCAGCGTGACATTTGCATTACCGGTGTAATCATATTGCGCAATTAACCAGTACGCATACTGGCCGATATTAATATAAATATCGTAGGTGTCGCCTGATGTATTAACCCATGCGACCTCGTTAGCAGCAGCAGGCGAGCGTCTCCACAACGTGGCAGTTATTCCAACAGGTGAACCATTACCGGCACGCAATACCAGTTCGCTGATTGCCGCCTGTTCAGGTGAACCAGCGTTAAACCCCGCCCCACCGTACAGTTTAATCACCGCAGTTGATGTAGCCTGCGGCATTACAACCGTGGCGATTTTGAACCAGCCTGATTCGCCAAGTGTAATGGTGGTTGACGTTACCGCACCGATGGTTCTCGCAAATTGTTTTTTGTCAGGAATATCGCCGCCGTTCTGCGATTTTTGCAGGGCCCCTGCAGCGAGATTTATCGTTTCTCCTAAACCAACGTTCTGGAGAAACAGCGGCTTATTCGGGATGTCCGCGCCATTCTGATTTTTTTCAAGACGGGTTTTAACCTGTTCATCGATCAGCCTGCCAATGGCGGCGTGAAGCTGCGTATGTTCGCCTTTACTGAGTGGTATGCCGGCGGCTTCAATAACAGTACAGACCTCTTCCTGGACTGCATCCCACATATCACTGTTGAGATCCGTTGCGCGGCGGCCCGTGGCGGGATCACCATTCGTAAATCCGTTTTTTCCCTGACCAAATTTATCTTTTTGCGCGGTGGGCGTATCAATTCTGTGCATTCTCTTTTCCTTCCGGATAAGCAAAAACAACAACCGTATGTGACGGACAAAGCTTATCAATCACACATTCAGCAACAGTATCGCCCCACGTTCTGATCGCAGAATCGCAGGTGCTTGTACAGGTCTGCCAGCTGATGTTCGCATCAGCCGGAATATTCACACGCCAGTAGTAACGCCAGAATTCCCCCCATTCAGGATCGGGTGTGCTGTCGAGATTCTGAAACTGCTCAATGGTGGCAGCGGTATACCCCAGCGCATCAAGCTGTTCCCGATAAAACCTCTCGTTTATACCGCCGGCAACATTCGCCTTTGCATCCAGACGTTGCTGGCGCTGCTGTAATGTCTGCACGCCTTCCGGTGCACAGGAATCAGGCAGGCCATACAGCTGTTCATAACGGTCTATGAGTTCCGTAGTTCTGGCCGGGTCAATTTCAGCCATCAGTTCATCCGCTCTCTGATGTACCCGGTTCAGCGACGGCGCCAGCCCTTCAATCAGTGGATTTTCTCCGTCCCAGGCAGGCCCTTCCGGCAGAAGGTGATAAAGTAACTGCGTATATTCGTCCTGTAATGCCATAGTTATCCGTTCTCCCCGGTATAGGTGGCCCAGGTTATATTCCCCAGGACAGGAAGTTCAGTTTTTCCCAGTACCACATCTGCCGTCGGCACACGCAGCTGATGTGCCACTTCCCCGGTCGCCAGGCTTATCGCCTCGCTGATTCGCGAAACATAAATTTTTCCGGACGGCGCGCCATCACGCAGCATCAGCGCATTTAGCTCCGCAATAATGGCAGTACGAATTTCCGGTGTATCTTTGGCCAGTGCGACTGTTACCGGAATGCTTTTTTCAGTGGCAGCGAAAACAAAGAGTCCGCCGCCAGCAACAGGTGCCAGCGGCAAAATATGGTCACGTACAGCCTTAACGAGATCGTCGCCAGGAGCCGGATTAACCGGGTTACTGGTAGCCACCATCACACCAACGGTGCCGGTCCCCTTATAATGGCGGAATGTCCACGCACGGGTTATTCCTGCGACTTCCTTTGCCCAGATGACGTAATCAGGATCAGCGCCCCCCTGGGGTATCCAGTAATAGCGCTCCATGACGCGCGCGCGCCACGTTTCAGGCTCCTCTGTATCAGCCCCCCCGGTCAGAGTGTCAGCGTAACCTGTAGAAGGAATACCAGTAATCGGCGTGCCAAGGCGTAACGCCGTACCATCGTCAGTATTACCGGCAGTTCCCGCCACATCAGCAATAACCGGCACACGTAACAGGCCGCCGGAAGCTTTCACCGTCTGCAGGGTCGTGAATGTAACCTGATCATCCCGCTGAATCTGTGTACCCGCGGGGATCTCCGGCGTTCCGGCAATACCATCCCAGCGTGCAAATCCCTTCGCAGATACGGCATTTTTCCTGGGACAACGCTTAATCCTCGCGTGACGGTAAAGCCAGTCCTCATCACACATATCAGGCAGCATATTCCGGGCCAGATAATCGATATAACCATACAGCGTATGTACGGCAGCAGCCTGTACCCGGCTGTAAACCTCGGCATCCATGCGACGTAACACAACATCCTGCTGAAAACGGGTCAGTAAATCGCTGCGAATGGTAGCAATCAACTGAGGAAGTTCAGGACGTGCAAATTGACTGTCAGCCATTAAGTTCGCTCCATATATCATCGAATGTAATATTGTGAATTACCCCGTCCCGCTGATATATCGTCACGCCAGCTGCCAGGGTATCTGTTCCTGTGCGTTCAGATGTCACATCAATACGTGCCGCCACGCCATCGTCTGTCATCCACGCCAGCGCCTGCTGCATGTATTCGCGGGCATCCTGCGGCGTTTTATTGGTGAGTTTGCGGCGTTTCAGCAGGTAGAGGCGGGAACCGATGCGGTCATTCTGAACAGCAGGCCAGGTGTCCCCCCACCAGCCGTATGGCTGTGGGGTCCTGTCATCCCGCTCCGCCCGGCGCCAGGTAAAAAGAGAAATCACCACTGCCCGCGTCAGAAGGTCGAGCGAAGCCGTGGCATCATTACGGATTCCATTAACATAAAGGATCATGATGTCAGCTCATGGGTTGGACAGGCTTATCGGTTATACCGCCGCCATCGCCATTTTCTTTATGGGTATGACCGTTATAGGTCGTGCGCATTTCAGCCATCGTTTTTCCACTGCTGTCACAGTTGTCCCTGATATCGCCAGTGGATTCGATCGGCATTTCAAAACGTGCTTTAGTGGCATTCGTGAAAATAACTGGCTTTCCGCCGCCATTTACCACTATTCCGGCGCGGGTTAATGTGACCGACTGCCCCTGATCGTCATATAGCGCGACTTCCCCGCGCGCCAGGCCTTTCAGTCTGAAGCGGCGGTCAGCCACAACCACAGCCACTCCGTGCGAACGGTCACCGCCGGGAAACAATACCACCGCTTCTGCGCCATTCTGTGCTGCAGAAGTGAAACCGTAAGGTTCAAGATGCTCCACATTTTCTTTTTTTTCACCGGCAATAAGTTTCAGTCCGGCAGTCTGGCATTTTCTGACGGTATCAATCGCGGTAATGACGGCGCGCGTTACCATGTTCTGAAGAGGATGGTTAGCCATCAGAAATCCGCCTCCTCACTGACTTTTTTCTTCGTTTTCGGCCTGAATGGTTCAGGAAGATAAGCATCCGCAGGCCCCACCCGGATTTCGGTCAGGGTGCCGTTATTGTCCTGACTGTACGTCACTTCGGCGATCACCAGCGTTTCATTGTCAAAACCGTTCAGCGGGTCATACACCACCACGGCCTGATTCGGTTTCCACAATTCGCCATTCCCCTGTCTCCATCCCTGTACGGTATAGGTGGTTTCCAGCGTTTTCGCCGCACGCTGACGGGCTTCAAATTCACAGCGGGATTTGCAGCTGTCAGTCGTGGCAGTACCTGACTGCTGAATGGTGTGGGGACGATACCGCGTGACGCCTGCATCACCAGTACTCTGCCGGATAGCAGCAATGGTTGCCTCGCCGAAATCGTCATCCGTACCAGGACGCTGCCCCGTAACCAGATAACTGGAGAAACGCTCGCGAACACTACGCTCGGTATCACAGGAAAGAATATTCTCGCCAAGTACCAGAGCCGTGGCTGCTTTCATACTGCCCGGCCTGCCGAGAACCAGCCGTCCCCGTTCGTCGTCATATGCCAGCGCCTGAGCCTGTCCAAGCAGCCTGTTCAGACAGTCCACAACCGTTTCACCATGTTCCGGCTGAGCCTCAATAACGGCGGCTGCCGGCGCGCCGGCATCAACAACGTCCACGCCGAATGGCCGGGCAAGTGCGCTGGCGATCAGGAATAAATTTTTCCCGTTATGCTGTGCAGGTGATGCAGAACAGTCGATAAGATCTGCCGTTTTGCTGCGCCCGACAATGCCCGTCATAATGGTCTGCGCATCATAACGTAGCGGTAACGCCTCAACCCAGCCGGTAATAACTAAATCATCGCCAATGAGTACCTCTACAGCGTCACCATTTTTTACTGGCGGTACGTCTTCTCCACCAGGCCACTGCCGGGTGATCGAGACATTAAAGTCCCGGGCAATACGGTCAATGCCCGCACTTATCCGTACCGACGTCCATCCTCCCCAGTCTCGCCCGTTGACGCGTAAAAAAACCGTATTATTCATCGTACCGGAACCCTCAGCGGCTCAACCGGGATAAATCCCGGATGGGGAACGGGATTACGAGTGAGGATGTCAGATTCCCGCCCGGCGTCGTCATACCAGGCTGCAGCCAGTACCAGTGCAGGCAGAACATCATCAGGCGTTCGCAATGCAGTACGTTCAACCTGTGCCAGTCGTGCAGAAATATCGCGATTGAGATCCGTCCGCATAACGGAAATTTGCTGGAAAAGCACATCATCCCGGATACGCAACTGCTCCTGGTCAATCGCAGCATTGAGCGCGGTCCGGATAGCTTTCAGATCTTCATAATTCGGTGGAGAGCTGCCATTACCGACTGTCTGTACACCATCCAGCGCCGGGTGCATGACAGTGATAATGTCTGAGTCACGGCCTGTTCCTGCAGGCTGATTTACGCCCCGGACACCAGGTACATCACACGGCTGCTTCAGTGTTGTCACGGCGTGGACGGCTGTGCTGATGGCTGTTGTCCTGATGGCGGCTGCGATCATATTGCGTTGCATTTTCTGTTTCGCAGCAGATCCGGAGTCAGTGGGCCAGGTGCCACGGGGGGAAAGACCGGGATCAAGGGTGATACCTGACATCGTTTTTATCATCGTGACCAGATCCGATGTACTGCCTCTGAGCCTGTCACCTGAGCGCCAGGCTTTTTGCAGTGCGTTAACGAAATCACTTGCGGCGCTCGGTGGCATCAGAATGACAGACAAATCCCCCTGTAACAGCCGCATTGCGGCAGACACGCCGGAGTCAACCATCCTGAAAGCATCGGCAACATCGCCCAGCATGGAGGCAGCATCGGCAATGACATCGTTCTGGATAAAATCAGAAATACCTGACAACGAGAATGTGGAAAACATACTGTCAATCGCATCGTCGAAAAGCCCGCCTGATATTTCCAGGCGCTTCGCCGTTGCCATTCCTGCCACCGGAAAAGAAAGTTCACCACTTTCCACAAACTGAAAGGAGACACGACACATGCGCCCTTCTGTACTGCTGTGAGTGATCCTGACCTGTCCGTCAATGCTGCCCTGCATTTCGCCATACTGCGGATGGACCAGCGTACCAGGGCCTGCGGTTTCAATGGCACCAATAAGACGATCCCGCCTGTCTGCGTAATCATCACCGACAAGATAAGCATTTATCGTCAGGCGGCGCGTGGCGCGACCTAAATCCTCCGTCCAGGGCTTATCCCTGTTCGGATATTCATGTACCTGTACGCGGCGTCCAAAGGTGCTTTCATCATCTTCAACGGAGAAAGGCACTCCACGAAATGATGCATCACGCAGGCGCCCGCGCCAGCCAGTTGAGGAGAAAAAAGCCATATTTACCCCATAAGAAAACCTGCCGGAGCAGGTTTATCGTGATGTACGAAAGGGTGAGTAACCCACATCATGGCTGATGTTCATCAATGGATTACCGGATTTCGGTATATCAGTCACACGCATACCTTGTGGTGCATTCTCAAATGTCACTTTGAGTTCACTGCGCTGCGTTGATGGCGGGACAGCTCGCTCGAGTACGCCAGAACGCCGGGTCAGTGGCACATAAGGTTGATAACGCCCCTGCGGAATCGGGGTGTCCATACCAAGAAGCTCTTTGAGTCTGGGAATAAAACCGTTATACCCGCGTTCACGCTCCTTCGTTTGCAGCTTCTGTACAGCGAATGCGCCAGCATCCATACCCGCATCCTTCGCCCCCTGCTCCAGATCCTTAAGCTCTTTAAAGAGTGACACCGCCACGCCAATTGTCAGCGTCATGGCCCCCATCCGGCCAATTTTACCCAGCAGGCCGGAAAGCCGTCCGGCCAGCAGGACGGACTGCTGCAGGGCACCAATGGTCCTGACGGTAAAAGAACCAGCCATAACCAGACCAACCCCTTCAATCACCGTCTCCCATCCGCCCATCTCCTGCGCAACGTTATCGACCTCCTGCCATACCGCCTTAATCACCGGAGCAACATCGTCCCAGTTCTCAATGATCAGCATAGCGCCGGCCACCAGCGCCGCAATGGCGACTTTCGCCGGAGAGAGATTAATGACACTGTTCAGGATTTTGACAGCCCGGGACAGGCTGCCAATGGATACGCCAACAGCCAGCAGCGCCGCGCCGAACTTCGCCGCAGACTGAACCAGTTCAGGATTCGCGCGAACGAATGTCCGGAGCTGCTCCAGGTAAGGCATGACCGCTTCTGCAGCTTCGTTAATGGCGGGCAGGAAGGTATCGCCCAGCGTTACCGAAATCGCATTGACGCTGTTTTTCAGCAGAACCAGCTGGTTTTCTGTTGTGGCCGCGCGGGATGCGTATTCCTTCTGCATCGAGCCGCCATATTCCTGGGCATCAGCCACACGATCAAAATTGGTGCGTAACAAATCCAGGTTGGTCAGCAGCGGGGCAATCGCGCTAAGTGACTCCTTGCCAAACAGCGCATTCATGACGGCGGCCTGTTTAGCTTTTGGCACTTTCGCGAGCGAGTCCAGCACCTTCAGCATGGCCCCGCGCGAATCCTTTTGCATATCCTCAGCGAGTTTCCGGGGATTCAGCTTCAGGAAAGCCATAGCCTGTTTCTGGGCTTTGGTTGCCGAATTACCTGCGGTTAACGACAGCATGAAGTTTTTGATACCAGTGGAGGCTATCTCCGATTCAACCCCCATCCCGGCAATGGTGGCTCCCATCGCGGCAATTTCGCCGGATGCCACTCCGGCAACACCGCCAAGCGGACCAATCCGCGTCACGATATCAGAAATTTTCTTCGCATTTGCCGGGCCGGTATTCCCCAGATAGTTGATTTTATCGGCCAGGACAACCACGTCTTCCTGCGTCAGTTTGAACGCTGTCCGCCACTGCGCCATCATCTGACCGGACTCTTCGGCAGTGGTATCAAACGCCACACCCATTTTCACTGCATCGTTCGCAAACTGCATCAAATCGCCGCGGGCAATGCCTGCCCGCCCGCCGCCACGATCTCTGCAATTCCCTCCGCCGCCATCGGTAACTGTGTGGACAGCGTCAGGATATCGTCACTCATCTGCGCGAATGCTTTTTTATCATCCAGGCCGTCAACCACCTTCCGGATGTCAGCCATTTTTGACTCAAAGCCGATCGCAGCATTCACGGGCAGCGCCAGCGCCCCAAGAACAGCGGTCCCGGCAGCAGCAGCACCGATCGCCAGCCCGGCCATTTCTTTCTGAAATCCCTTCAGTTCCCGCTGCATCCCTTTCAGCGGACCCGATAACTGGTCAACGGCAGTGATAATGGCCTTTAACTGGAAACTGTCAGCCATGCTTCATTTCCTCATTGATACGGACAGCCTCCGACTCCAGCTCCAGAAAATCGGATATCACCGCCCGCCGGAGCTCCAGGGGGTTTATTCGCCAGAAGTATGCGGTGTTGTAGACCCGCTTTCTGAGTCCTCCTCCGTCTCCGACCGGGTAAAAAAATTGAGGATCAACATACAGGCTTTGAAAATATCCAGTTTTGCCAGTTGCGCTGCCGAGGAGCGTGGAATACCTGCCAGCACAGGGATATATTTCAGCGCAACCGAACTGTCCAGCCGGACGCCGCCGTCACCGGAAACGGTGAACGGAAAACCAATGGCTTCGATTTCATCGTAGGACGGTTCGCGCAGCTCCAGCACATGAAGCTTTTCGTTATGCGCCATAATCGGCTTTTTGAGCACAAGTTCTTTTATCACTGGTAAAATCCCTCCTCACCGTGGAACTCAAGATCCACGGTGCCCTCTTCCGGGTTATGGTTGGCTTCGCCGTGCAGCCAGGCGTTTGAGAGAACATACACCTGACCATTTGCCAGCTCTGATGTGATGGTCATAACATCAGAAGACGTAATTTTATCGACCGGGAAGCTTTTCGGCACTTTGGCGGTCACCTTCGTATACGGTGCCCGGCTGGTTTCCTTGTAGTCAACGGAACCATCCAGGCCAATCACGTCGTCACGAACTTTGGTGTTCATGGGGACTTCAATCCCTCCGGTTACCGACAGTTGCTGTCCGTCGATTTTGAAATACGTTGTTCCCGCAATTTTTCCCATTATGCAGCCTCCTCGCTGTACTGCAGACGGAACTGGTTAAGCACTGCAAACACACGTAACTGATTGACATAATCAGGCGGAAACAGCACATCCAGGCGGTTCGAATCGTTCGCGTTACGCTCCACTATCAGATGTTGCTGGAACAGATCGAAGTTTTCCACGATGCCTTCCCGCTCCATCTGGCGATATGTTGATCCCAGCTCACCACGGATAACGGCAGGCGTGACAATGGCCTGACCAGGCCCGAAACGCGTACCATCATTGGCAAGTTTATGGCGCCCGTATTTACTGGTAATAACAGATTTCAGACGGCGCAACACATAAGCACTGGTATGCAGCGTCTCGCTGTCAAGGTAGCTGTTATCCGCCACACCATACGCATTTTTCCTGTACGTCGTGATATCCCGCTGAATACGCAGCACGCCGCTTTCCACATACGCCGTTGCCACACCGTGGGAAAGTAACGTCTGCTGTTCAGTCGTCGTGAAGCGTTTGCCTTTCGGTGCCGGCAGCATGTCCACCAGTTCCCCGGTCTGGGTCGGGCGCGCCGGATCGTTACGGATAAAAACCGCAGCACGGGCAGTACGGCTTGCAGCCAGTTCATCAGCAGGCGTCTGGGTGTCTTTCTCATAGCCCGCCAGGGTGATGTGCTGCAGGTTAAACTGGTCACCCGCGGCCACAAGCTCCGACAGAGTCCCCGTCTTCGCCGTATAAACGTGACCATACAACTGCCGGACATAACTCCAGCGACCGCTGGAATCATTCATTTCAGTTGCCATCGTGTTCACCGATGCCGTGTCGTTAAACGGAAGGCCGATATAATCGAACGGCTCATCTCCCATCGCTGCCACCGCGTCGTTAAGAGCTGGCGCACCGGCCCCCTTCACGCCGCTGGCAACCGTAATATTCACACCCGCCGGTAACACCTCCCCACCGCCAAAGCCGTAATAATTGAGAGTGACCGGAATTTCATTTCCATATAACCCCTTGTGGCGCGCAGTCAGTGTCACCACCCCCGCTTCTGATGTTGCCGTAAAGGGAAGATCAGGGTTTGCATTGACCACATCCTTAATGCTCACAGCCACCGCCGCAGCGTCATCACCGCTGGTCACGGGAGCCTGAACGCGGGTTCGGCCGGTATAGACATTCACCGTTCCGGTTTCCGTCGCTTCGCCAGTTACCGTCAAAGCGACGGTTGCTGCCGCGCCTGTGGATTCAGGTACGGCAATGACATACAGTTCGCCAAATGGATCGGTCTTACGGTACGCCCCGACCATACGGGCCAGCTGGCTTCCGGCACCGCAAATCTGACGGGCATAATCAACCGATGACACCAGAACAAGACTGTTGACGGCAATTGACGCATCATTGCTGGCGTGACCAATCAGCAGTGATGCCCCGCTGTCCCGGGCGGTATTTGCCGCCGAGTTATCCATCTCGGCATAAAACAGCGGAGCCTGTGTATCTGACGGGATGGAATTAAAACTAATCGCCATTTGTTTTCACCTTTTTATTCATGCGCCGGACATCACCAGCGGCCTCGCGGCGCAGCCAGTAGTTATTCTCATCAACATTTCGACCTCCTTCAGGTAAAAGGTCGCCACGGGCCGGATCGGGAACCGATCGCCCTTTTGCGGGTTTCACAAACATGGTTTATTCCTGAAATGTAATTTCGGTGTGGTGCTCGATGTCGCCATCTGGCCCGGTACCGGGTTCGATAAAATCAACATCAATACTGAGCGTTTTAAGGTCGGGCAGGCCGTCCAGATCATCCTGCTGGCGGGTGTCTGTTTCGGTAATTTCATACTTCACCGTGAAGTCGAACTGGTAATACAGTTCGTGGCGGTTCAGATCGAGAAGCATCCCACCCGCATACTGAATTTCATGCGCCTGCGGATCCGGCTCCCACCCCAGCAGCGCCTTCCAGATTTCCTGCCTGACGTCGTGAACTGCGTCGTAAGAAGCCCACTGCCCTTTTTCATCCCGTTCGTTGCTGAGTACCACGATGACGGAAAAACCCTCCGTCAAATCCTGCCAGTAGTCGGTCTGCGATTTCTGCTCGCCAGTAACATCTTCTGACGGTACAACATACGCTGCCGGCAGTTTCAGCTTACCGGCATCAGGAATGGCTTTAAACTGTGCGGCCCCCCCCACGCGGTTCTCAAAACGCGGACAACGGGCACGCAGTGCGGCAATAACGGGGGTCAGTCTCACTTTTTACTCCTTCTTTGTGGACGCAGGGATTTCCGGAGCTCGCGGGACAGTATGTAACGGGTCCAGCTGCGGCGTCGTTCCAGTACCTCCGCCATATAGTTGTTGCGGGGAGCAATTTTCCAGCCGCTGCCACCGGAGGCCTCCCGGTGATGCCCTTTTTTACGTTTTGCGCCGCGCCGTACACCGTAAAACAGAAATGCAGGGTAAAATGCGCCTGAGATCGGGCGGTTCCCTTCCCCGTTCTTCTGATTAGGGGCAATTTTCACCATCAATCCAGGACGGCGACTGGATGCCCGCGGAACGTAATACCCGATGGAGCGTGCCAGTTTTCCCGTTCTGTATGAAGGATTATCGCCGGGTCCGGAACGCCCCCGCTTCATGACCAGGCGGCGGGCATCACGCATATGTACCTGCCCGATACTGACAAACGCCCGGCGCAAACGCGCCCGGTTAAAAACAAGCGTTTCCGGTTGTTCAAAATCAACGTGTAAAAACGCTTTGTTCTGCATAGCCCTCTCCCCGTTCAGTGCCCAGTTCCTCGCATTCGAGTAACAGGAAACGACGTTTGCTGTTCAGGTCGCGTATGCGCCGGATGCGGTAAACCTGCCCGTCGCAGAACACTTCATGATCGGCGGTAATATTCCGGCGCCAGCGGATCGTGAAATAGTGCGTCACGATTTTTTCCGTCTGTACGGAGCCCTGATAGGCCGCCGCTCCGGGCTGGGCCATCTTCGCCCAGGTGCGGATTTCCTCCGGATACGAGGGGGACACGCCAAAATCATCATTCGGCTCATCCACACGCAGGCGAATCGTAACTCGCCGGTTCAGCTCACCGGGATCTGGCAGAAGATAAGTTGCACTGGTATTTACCGGGCTGTTTCTTGCTGAACGCATCCCCCCTCCTTCTACAGGCCGTAAATGCGATATGGTTGTAACAAGGCTTCAACCGCAAAAGGAGTTTCTGAAATCTCCCCCATCCCGGCTGGTTCACGATTTTCGTACCAGAATGCCACTAACAATAACAATGCAGCTCTCACGTTGTCCGTAAGCAACAGGCTGTCAGGATCTTCCCGAAAGCCATCATCCTCACTGGTCATATACAGCTTCCGGCGTGTCCATTGTTCAACATAAGCCACAGCTGCCCCTGTATAGAGACGCAATAACTCATCATCGTCAGTAATGTCAGGTTCCAGACGTAAATGCTGTTTCACTATATTCAAACCCAGCATTACCTTTTGACCTTTTTATCCGCTTTAGTATTCGGCTGTTCCGGCTGTTCCGGCTGTTCCGGCTGTTCCGGCTGCGCAGAATTATCGACCTCAATCAGATGTGCATATCCTTTATTAATCAGTTCGCGTCCGTGCTGCTCAATGGTTTCGAATACCGAGCCTTCGGTAACCACGTCGCCGTTTATGTACAGCGGCTTTTGTGCAATTATTTTCATAGCTCACTCCCATAAAAAAGCGGCCCGCAGGCCGCAGCAGGTTTTATGCGCCAGCAGGTGCCGGGACAGTGAAGGAACCATAGATGAATGCTTCCGGACGTTTGACTGCCAGTGCCAGACGCTCTTCACAACGAATTGAGATCATGTTTTTCTCAAAATCGTCGGCGTTTTCAGTGGAAATAACCACATTGGCATCCTCACGATCAAAAATCTGCGCACCAGCGTTAAATGCACCTGTCAGGAATTTTCCCTGGAAAGCAGCTGCTTCGGTGGCAACAACCGGAAGCCCCCACAGCGTCGGGCCCGTCAATGCCGCCGGGTTCGCTAGGATATAGCGCCCCAGGGTGTCTTTAGTCAGTTCGATTTTCGCCCAGTCCATGAAGTGCAGAACATGTCCGGATGCAGGGAAGCGGGCAAGTTGAGCCTGAAGCATTGCCAGGCGCAGATCGTCAATACCGTTCTGCTGCTCAACGGCAAATGCCGCGCTATAAGCCGTTGCCTGCAGCACGATGCCATGAAGGTGTGCGCCAGTGCCATCGCCGAACAAAATCTCCTGCTCTTCGACATACTTGAGGCCGTAACGCATTTCAGCATCAATCATGGACTGCAACTGAGCGAAGTCGTCCAGAATCTGCTTGAATGCCTTGAACATGTGTGCGATGGTTGTCACAGGAGTGATTTTCGGAGTGAACTCAATATTGCTGTACGGCTTGGCCGTATTCTCCGGAACCACTTTTGCAGCATTGGTAAAGCCGGTCTGCTGCACCCAGAAAATAGCCGGTGATCCAGTTCGCCCAGGCGCGATTAAATCTCGAATAAATAACCGCTGCTTTGGCGCTACATCAATACCTGGCAGTCTTTGTGGCTCAACAATACCTTCAGGAACGTCACTGGAGATCAGCGCAGCTTTTACAGGAACAGAAATACGCTTGTTCCCTTCGATGCTGGACGAAAGAACTTTAATGGCTTCTGCAGAAATAACCTGCTGGCCGACAGTCTCAACAACCATTTTTGCGTTTGCAAGTGGCATCTGCGCAACATGCTGCTCCAGTTCGCCCAGCGCAGCCTTTAGGGTTTTTTCGGCTTCTTTGAGTGCATTAAACTCGGTCGCCATTTTGTCTACGGTTTCTTTAGTTTCCGCTGACAATTTACCGTTCTTCTTCGCCTCAGTCAGAGCCTCTTCCGCTTTGGCGTTAAATTTGCCTGTTGCTTCTTCAATGCTGGCGGTAACTTTTTTCAGAATTTCATTTACTTCAGACATAAAAGGTCCTTATTTGACTAACGCAGCGAGGGCGTTTTCAAGAGAATTGATGATTTCAGGTTTTATTTCTTCGGCAGCGCCCCGGCGTGCCGTCATGGTTGGTGGCAGCGCCAGACATGCCACCGGACAGGGCTTTAATCAGTTTCCGGCGTTCAGATCGCGGAGTGTTGGTCTTTGCCAGCAACGCATCGAGCTTACGCAACGCTGCAGCAGGAGTTTCGTCACCGTCACTTACGGCATCAGCAGAAAGAAGGCTGTCGGCCAGACCTTTCTCCACGGCATCGCTACCGCCGATGTAGCTTTCGGCATCCATCAGTTTTTGCACTGTGGCCATATCAAGCCCGGAGCGTGCGGCGTAAATGTCAGCCATTGCGTTATCAAACGGTTCGAGAGAGGCAGATAATTCAGCAAAGTCATGCCGGTTACCCATTGCCACCACCCAGCAGTTGTGGATCATCAGGAAGGCCCCACGACCAATCTGAATATCATCCCCGGCCATCGCGATAACAGAGGCGGCGCTGGCGGCAATGCCCAGCACCTTGACCGTAACTTTCCCCTGGTATTCACGCAGCAGGTTGTAGATGGCCAGTCCTTCGAACATGTCGCCGCCCGGAGAGTTAATATTCACCGTGACGTCAGCGCCATTCATCACACGAAGCGCACCGGCAATGCGTTTCGCCGTCACCCCTCCGCCCCAGTAGTCCTGCCCGATAACATCAAAAACAGAAATGCTGTTATCGTCGGTGGCCGCAGCTTTGATCCCGCCGTTCCAGCGGTCCAGTGCGGAAGGAAGGGTTTCACAGGTAACGCGCGCACAGGGGCGCCCCGCCGGCGCTGCCGGAAGTTGTTTCTTGCTCATAAGGAAAGTGCTCCTAAGCGGCCTGTTTCAGCGGAGATTGTTCGTAAGGAATATCGGGGAATACATGGTTATGCAGCTCTCTGACAGCGAGCGCCTGAACTGCAGGGTTGACGCTTTCGAGGTTTTTCAGCTGCGTCAGGTTGAGTTGAACGGTGTAAATGTCCCCCCCCCTTCAATCGGCGGCATATTTTCCAGACGGCGAACATCGTTTCGCGACATCCAGCCATTCTGAAGCGCGCTGGTATAGTAAGCCGCACGGCCAGCGCTGTCAGCGCGCAGCAGTCCTTCAACGGAGAACTCCGCGAACACGTCATCATCGCTATCGAGCAGGCACCGGCCAATTTCCTGTTCAATATTCACCAGCAGCGGTCGAAGAGTGTGCGTCAGGAACTGGAGGTTCATCCCTTCAAGACTGGATGCCCAGCTACTTTGTTTAGTGGTATGACCGACCATGAAAGGAGGAACGCGAAACCAGCGGCAAATTTCCTCGATACTGAAGGAACGGCTTTCCAGCAATTGTGCCGCTTCCGGATTCATGGTGACATTCTGGTATGTGAGTTCATTTTCCAGCACCATCAGTTTTCCGGCATTTTTTGAACCGATAAAAGACTGAAGGTTTTGCCTCAGACGATCACGCTGCTCTTTGGTCAGCGCATTTTTTGAAGAAAGAAACCCTGTACTCTGAAGGCCATTTTCAAAGATTTTTGCCACGGCTTCATCCACCGACATTGCCGCACCAAACACATCGATGCCCGTCATCGCAGGCATCATGCCACATACACCATCCAGACCGAATCCACGGATATGCATAATCCGGTTTACAGGTATAATTCTCTGTTTTCCGTTCTCAGTATATGAGTACTGCAATTGCCCACTATCCAGTCGTTTTACTACCATGTTCTGTGGTAACAGCGGAACCAGCGATACCAGTTTTCTGCCGATAAACAGTTTTTCAACAAATGCATTTCCCCGCAGACAGATACTGGCGACCACCATCAGCATAAAACGTGACGGCGTCATTTCAGGATTGGGGCGCCGGCAAAGCACCTGGTAAGCAGGATTATCAGAAGCCAGTTTTCGGGAGCCATCAGCCTGCCGCTCGTAGATTTTCAGCGGTAACGTGGAAACCGATTCACTCAACAGCCTGACACAGGCCCATACAGCAGACAGGCGGATAATCTTATCAGCCGTCACAACTTTTCCACTGCTGCTGGTTCCGAACCACTCGCGCCAGAACTCGCCGTTAGTCAGGCTGACGGGGACGCCCAGCCAGTTTAAAAGGGCGCTTTTTATTCGCCCGGGGTGTTTATTATTCGCCATCAGATACCCACTATGATTGGATCATCAAAGAAACCATCAACATCGCCATCATCAGTGACATCCTCTTCTGATGCACCTATTGCCATAGCGGAAGCCACCACGCCATCAATACGTCCGGTACTTTTTTTCTTGGCAAAAATGCGGTTTTCTTTCTGATCGGCTTCGGTTACTGCGGAAGCTGCATTCCAGCGCAGGCAGGGATTAGTTTTAATAACGACTGCACCATCATCCAGCATCTGCTCAAATAGCTCGATAGAATGCGGCATCCACAGACCAGAATCTTTTGCCTTGTAGTAGCCCTGCCCATGCGGGATCAGCGGCACTGATACTGAGGCTTCGTCCAGTTCCGGCTCAAGGTATTTAATACGGTACTGATCGAAGGCAATGGCTTTGATGTCGAACTGCATTGCAAGATCTGCGATACGTTCAGCAACAAAACCATACTTCACGGCTTTACCTGGTGTGGTGTGGATGTATCCGTCCCGTTCCCATGCGTCATATGGAACCCGGTCTGTTTTCGCCCGGTCTGTCAGAGTGTCTTTTGGCGTCCAGAATTCCACCACCAACTTTCTCTTTTTCGGAAAGAACAGAGCCAGTGCTGTGAGATCCCGGCTGCCTGAAAGATCCAGACCGCCATAGCATTCCTCGCCCCGCAGCTCCTGCAGGTCGAAATCCTCCTCGCATCCCATCCAGACATCACTGCTCATCCAGGGATTATCAGCATCCACCCACTGGCAGAAGTTCAACCGCCGGACAATGCTTTCCTTCGACGGCATTCCGCGGGCCTGCGTGACCTGCTCACGCAAATAGCGCTCAGTAAAGGTGTGTCCCAGCGAAGGGTTAGCCTTTTTCCAGCAGGTCTCGTCCTTAAAGGGATCTTCCCCTTCGTCCAGCGAACAGATAAAAGAAAAGAAGCTGTCATCGTCAACTGAACCTTCAGCAACCTTGCGACCATATTCGTGATAGTCATAACAGACGCTGGTTTTATCATGGCCACTGTTAGTTATCATGAAAATCAGCGCCTGCCGGCGGCCTTTCGTTCCGGCGCGCATCATTTCCACGACCTGGTTATTTTTATGTTCGTGAATTTCGTCTATCAGAGCACAATGCGGGCGTGGCCCTGACTGGCCGTCGTCTGAGCTGATAGGCCGGAAAAAAGAACCGGTCTGCAGAAAAGCCAGATTCCACTCTTTCCCGGCACCGCCTGATTTGTTAATCCGCTGTGCCAGTGCTGGCGACTGGTCAACCATCGCCACAGCATCGCGAAACAGTATCATGGCCTGGTCTTTTTTCGTGGCGGCCGCGTAGACTTCCGCGCGTGGTTCCTTGTCGGCGACAAGGCAGTAAAGAGCGATACCAGCTGCAAGCGGTGATTTACCTGACCCCTTACCGGATTCGACGTACACCATACGGAACCGGCGATAGCCGTCTGAGTTTTGCCAGCCAAATATAGACCCCACGATAAAGCACTGCCAGGGTAACAGATTGAACGGCTTGCCTTCGTGTTCGCCGCCGTTAAGTTTCAGCACTTTCGCGAAAAAGTCGATGGCACGCTGCGCTGTTTCCGTATCCCATACCAGACCGCGGGCATGGCAGGACTCCAGATCCTTCAGGTGACGCTTGCAGGAATTGCGGATATCAGGTCCGGCAATTTCCTTACCGGACGCCACATCCATCGCATAACGAGTGGTGGGGTCAACCGAAGAACTGGTTGAGCGGGTCTTCTTTCTCTTCTCCACCATCAACTTTCACCTTTGTTCTGGCGGCCGGGGTGAGACCGAATTCGACCAGGTAACTTTTAAACCGTCGATCGGCATCAGCCAGCATCGCAACAGCCGGGTTCGCCTTAATCAAAAATCCCCCTTCAGTCTGGACTGTATAAGTTCTCCCTTCGTCCGCGATCGTCAGACGAAGCTGAAGGATATCTGCATAGATATCGCAAAGACGCTCCAGCGCCAGTGAATCGGCAACTGTAAGAATACCCATGCCATCAAGTAAAACTGTGAGCCTGCCCCACGCAACTTTTCCCCAGTCGCTAAGATGTGCTGGCGGGCTGGGGATTTCTTTTGCTGGTTGGGGTTCTTTATCGTTGAGTTTACGTTTGCCCGGGTTGCCGGTAACCACTTTCAGGTGGGTCGGTTTCGGGCGCCGTCCTGCCATCGGAACCTCCCGGAAAAAAACTTTTCATTTCGCGGTTGTGCACACAGAGGGGGGCGGGCGGTCACGCAGGCACAAAGCTGTGAACTTTTAACCCGCCCACCTCCTTCATAGCTGCCACACATATGAGAATTGTTATCGTCTGAACCAGTGCGATGCACGGTCAAGTGGAATACCGTTCTCGTCACAGCCCACGACGACACCACGTTTCTCCATTCGTTGTTTCGTAGAGTCGTGGTGCTGCTTACACAACCCCTGCCAGTTCTTCCGGCTCCAGAATAGCTTTTGTGCCTTCGCTATCGCTTCGGCGTTTCCACTATTCAGCGCCTCTTTCAGTTTGTGCGGAATGATATGATCGACCACCGTTGCCGCCGTCACTCTTCCCTGCTCATGACACATGGCACACAACGGATGAGTACGAAGGAACAGGAGGCGCTCCTGGTCCCATTTGCTGCCGTAGATACGGAGCTCTTTTTTCACATCCGCCCCTATGTGTTGCGGGGCTCCCCGGTCCGGTTTTGTCATGTGGATACCTTGTTGTATAGTCGTCACCATAAACCGCATGGAGAAATGATATGGCTGTCAAAATATTCAGAAGCGATCATCAACCAGCCAGCGAATTAGCTTACCGTAACTGGCTTCGTGATAACCCTGATGGATTTGTCGTGAATGCCTTAAAGAGCGCCAGTGGACAGAACACGAAAAGTGATAAGCGCTTTACCCGAATTCACCGGGCCAAATGTAAAACAATTAATCCGCTGCTGAGTTCAACGGAAAAATCTGGCTTCACCACAGGGCGATACCAAAAGCTTTGCGCCATAAATTTTGACGCCGTTAATAGCGAGGCCCGGATAGTTACTGGCCTGCCGACCATTAAACCATGCCGCTGCGTCAAATGAAGTTACGTTATTATGATGAGTCTGCCCATGGTGATGGCAATAGAAAAGGCCGCCATAATATGCGGCCTTTGGTTACTATCAGCTAACAGATAAAACACAACCCTCAGGAGCCACCTGGAAGAGTTATACCTAACCGGATAGCTGGCAACCTCTGCTTTATACTGGTATTGGCTGGCAGAGGTAAAATAAGAGTAGTTTGTTTTATTTTATCCACATTGATATATCAACGATGATGGCAGTTATTCTTATAAATAGAGAATTGTTTAATCATTCGACTACAAAGGCAGCATTATATCCTGTCAATACTGGGTTATTTTCATGAGGTGTGCCAGTTTTTAACGTCTGGTTACGCTGCGTTGATACATGAGATCTTTTTCTTCAGTACCATGGTATGTGACATACGTCCGTATATCCCCTTATAGGACATTTTGTGCTCTTTATGACACCCCGCAGGCCGGAACCGTAACCGTCCTGTGGGAATTTTTTATCTGCACTGCGTCCGGATGTACTCCTGCAAATACTTCAGTTTTTCCTGATCGCTGATGATTCCGGCGCGGATATCGAGAACGTTTTGTCCAGCAACTGGAGAGAGTTCGACGGTGGCAGCATTGCCCACGCGGCGGGTACTGGCGGTTTTGGTTGTGGTTGGCACTGTACAGCGTCCTTCGACACGCACCCGGCCACCAGCAGCAAGGAGGCGCTGCAAATCAGTATTCCTGTTTTGTGCATCAGCTAGTTCCTTTGTGTATTTTGCATCGAGGGCGGCAACGTCACGCTGGCGCACCTCCATATCGCTGATAGTCTCGTTCGCCAGCGTCAGACTATGACTGGCGGTATCACGCTGCGATTTATACTGAATGGCGTTGTCGCGGTAATGGTCTGTTGTCCATGCAAGTACAGCAATCAGCAAAGTCACTGAGAGTTGCAACCAGTATTTTTTCAGCAATACAGGTAACAGATTCATACCAGCACCGATTTTGCTTTTTCAAAGCGCTCTCGCCTGTCACCGATGCCGTTCTGCCCTCCGTTAATGATCTGCGTAACGCGCACCAGGTCGCCGGAGTATTTCAGACACCCTCTAGTCACAAAAAACCACGCTGCGGAACGGGCGGCATGACGATCCAGTTCAAGCTGTCCCGGATTCGCCACCAGATCCAGTTTCAGGGCAACGCCGCATCTGGTGTAATTCTCCAGCCCGGTAATCTGGATAAGCCCACGCCCGCGATACTTCCAGCCATCTCCGGCGTCTTTGTTACCCATGCGGCCACCGTAAACTAGATTGGCTATTTGCGGCTGGTGGGCCACCTGCTTACCATCGACACGCCCCAGCATTTCACACTGATACGGCGTCAGGCGTTTACCAAAGGTTTTCATCAGCCCATCTACCGAGTAGTTGAAGCTCTCGACCAGCGAGGTAAAACCAGCAGATTCATGCCCAACTTGTGCAATGAACATAGCCTGATCGTTAACTGCTGTAATACCAAACTCTTTCATTGCCGCAGTAATATGCGGATACCAGCGCGCGGCCAGTTCGGAGCTGATACCAGCCGCCTGCTGAAATTGGGATTCATTCATGATTAAACCTGTGGGGGGTTGCCACCGCCAAAGCGGTTACTGAAATACGTTGAAATGATGGTGCTGATTTTCTTCACGCCGATAAATCCGATAGTGCCGCCAATGGCTATTGTCAGACTTTTCGGCACATCAAAATAATCCAGCGCAGAAACCGCCGTCAGGGTCAGAGAACCACACAGCAACCCTTCAAACAGCGTTTCTTTCCAGCTGCTGCCGTTATAGACCATGCGGAAAAACGCAACAACGATTGCCATAACAACGCCGCCAATGGGTACGTCTCCCCGCCACCAGCTTTGAAAAAGTTCGCTCCAGCTGTCCCACGAATGGGGATCAAAGTGCATTTTCATGACCTCCCCCTGTCCGGGAGACTAATTACCCGGGTATCGGGTGAGTGGAAAAAGAAAAGGCCACGCGAATACGCAGCCTGTAATATAAGATTTATATATTCAGCGGCACTCCATCCAACAAACCACCCACGGTTGTACGGATTTTAACGGAGTGCTTTTGGATGAGCGCTGAGCCCAGTGGTCAGTATTTTTACACAGCAATTTTGCAAAAAACGGCACCCATTCAAACTCAGGCCGCTTTCAGTCACTATGGTAATCCCATCATCTCATACTGAAAAACTTTTACTGGAGCGGTCAGCGGAAATCAGACCTCGTGCCTACAGCTTAGAAATCTGTCCGGGTGAGCCAGTGGCGGTCGGTTGTTACGGTGCCGGGTGCCTCCCGGTGAACCACATACCAGTCGACATGGTTCGCGAGGAACATATATTAGACTGGTCGCCCCGCCGCTCAGGGGGATTCACCATAACTGTGTTTTTATCGGCTTACTAAAGTAAAACTTTAACAGCAGACATCCTCCACGCTCTAAGAAACAAGAAGGTCTACTGCACTACGGATAAAAGTTTACATAAGTTTTGATTAAGGCTATGTTCTTTACAGGAACATTTGTAGAACCTTATATCTCTTTGGCATTATTTTGCGACGATACAGGTGCCCGCTCTCTGTAGCGGGCTTTTTTTCGCCTGTAAAAAAGGCCCACCGAAGTGAGCCTTTGGGACACGCTATATTTGTTATCAGTATGCTGCAGTGCCGGGTGCCTCCCGGTGAATCTTTGGCTGGCTATACCGTGACTCGCGTGGCAAATAAACAGCTATTTCCATTGAAAACCAGTTACGCCCCACCGCACAGGGGGATTCACTGCAACCGCAATAACATAACGTGATAATTTACCACGTTTATTATTTTAAGAATTATCTGCTCACGTCTGGCAACAATGACCTGTAGATTGTGTTCCGCTGCACAGGCCCCTCAGTTATAAAGCGACCTTTGCCCGGCTTTATGAGGGGTAAACAAAAGCAATATCTGTGTAATTCCCGAGTGTCTTTATAGTAGTTGCTGCCCGCTCACTCCGGTGAGCGTTTTTTTACCAGAAATGCTAAATCATCTGAGAATAAATATGCCCCGATATTATAAAATCAGCCGCTCCTGGGAAGGCAGGAGATACATATACAGGAATGATGTCCTTCTGGAAGCCATTGTCACTTCAGATACAAATCAGAATACAGAGGAAACACTGATTCAATGGTTAAATGACCAAGAAAAGGGAACCACTACCGTCGATTATAAAAATATCACGTGCTGGTATTACGGTGGAGTGTGGCTGCATTATCTCATTAACAATGATGCACTGTCTTTATATATGCATTCAAGCGGTGAAGACGCTTTTGATTCGATCCATTTCTGTGCCCGTGAAATAGCAAGGATATTCTATAAAAATCATCCTGGTATTAATATCCGTTGGATTGAGCATCCACATAAACGCAACAATCTGAGACAAACATCAATAAACAGTGAGCCATAAAAACCCCCACCAGGCGGCAGGGTTTCGATGATTCATTTTGTTCAGGTACAACTTCACATGATTAGAAGCATACACGATAGTTTCGGACAAAATCAAGCTATATGTCGTGAAAATACTAAATTTTGTTGAAATCATCGCTAAAACTGGTCGCATTCTGAAAAGCAGCATCAGCCTTACGCTCTTCCCGGTAACAAATATCCACCAGCACCTCCAGGAATGGTTTCCAGTTGCGGGTCCATGTTCTGACATGTAATTCCGGAACTCGCCTGAGAATCGCTTTATATGCAGCCGTAGAGGGTACCGGAGAAAAACCATTTCCGGAACAGCGCTCACAGGTTTTGAACACCGGCACACCTCTTTCTTTTGTCGCCATGCGGTCGAGCACCTCCCCTTTTCCACCGCAACGGCACCGGGCGCTTATTGCTCCCTTACCGTCGCAAGCCTCACAGACTGCCGGCACTATCTCCGTTACCTCCGTCCATTTCTCCCAGTCAGACGGGCGGACAGCGCGGGAGTGGCTGGCCCAGTATGGTGCTTTCCCCCACGGGTAAGAAACTTTGCGGGTTGTCTGCGTTCGGGTAATTCGCCCGCTGCCTTTGCAGGTGTGACATGTCACGCTGGTAGCTGCCGAACGGGAATACTCAGCAAAGGCAAACTGCGCCAGTACCAGCATACACCAGCCAAATTCACCACCTGCAGCTTTGCGCACGTTCTTCGGTGCAGTATCCATCGCGTGACGCGCCAGCGCCTGAACCGCCAGTTGCTCATCCGTTTTGCTGATCCCGGCCTTTCCGAAGAAAGCAGCCAGGCCGAAGCGCGCACGGCTGCTGGTGGTACCAATAGCCGCCATTACATCTGTACCGGTGAGACGATCCGGAGAGGTTCCTTTCACGTCGTCGCTGATGTGCATTCCCTGAGGGCTAAAGTGTTTTAGTGATGCCTCCAGTTTCATTCTTCACACTCCCCTACCAAGTTAAACATCACCGCCGCGCCGTGGTTTTCCATGTACTGGCCCTTTTCACTTGCAAGGAACCAGCGGCACACCTCCTCGGCTTCAGCACGCGTCACGGGTTTGATGGTTGCCAGCAATCTTTCGAGATAACGCTCACGGTCATACACTGTTTTATGATGTTCAGAATAACCATATCCGTTACCGAGTTCCCTACCAGCAGTGTGGCGAACCATTTCACCAGACTTACCAACTTCAGAAGGATTAATCATTAAGCGTTCTCCATTTACGCCAGCACGCCAGTTGCCAGCGCGCGCTCGATAAAACGAAATATCAACTCCAGTTGAGAGCCGTATTTCTCTTCGAATGCCACGGTGTCCGCATGTAACTCATTGTGATGCGTTCTGCACAACGGCAGCACAAAGAGGTCATGCGCCTTTGTTCCCATCCCTCCCTGACCGTGGCCTGTCAGGTGGTGCGGATCATCCGCCTGCCTCCCGCAGCACGCGCACGGCTGGGATTTAACCCAGCGGGTATATCTTTCATTGATCCATCGACGGCGTTTCGGACGTAACATGAAGCTTTCCGGCGATTCCGGATCAACCCTGAGTGCCAGTACCTTTTTCGCCTTATCCTGTACAATGCTGGTGGCCGGCACCGAGGGGACAATTTCACTTTCACGGGTAGCTGACTGGACAATTGCCTTCGGCATCCTTAATGCTTTTCTCGCAGCGCTCTCCGGTAAGACTTCTGCCAGGTCATTGCGTACCATCCACCAGCACAGTTCCGGGAGCGTGACTGCGTGCATATCGTCAAAACCCAGATCACGACAAACAACCGATAAAACCCATTTTGTCGTGTTCTCCACAGCTATTGATTCCAGCCGTTCCGTAAACTGTTCGCGCAGCAGGTTATCGCAGTGCCAGCACAGTCGGATTGCCCCCGGGGCGTGGCGCATGGTTGTCATCTGTTCGCTGTGCCAGACTGAATGCGGCCACTGACAGCCATTCCCCCGGAGTAGCCAGCTTTCCAGACTATCGAGACCACCAGCACGATAGATAACCGACTCATTACGGAACACATCACGAACAGCAGGATCATCCGCCAGCGGCTGTGATACCGCCGGGACCGCGCCGCAGGCGAAAGATGAATATTGTTCCGGCTCTGGTTCAAGCAGAACACGCCCCTGCATAAACAGGGGCATCAGTTCCGATCCCGGCCTGAACAATACAACGCCCATACGAGGAGCAATTTCAGGGGTCAGTAACGCTCTCACGATCACCTCAATGAACGGTATCGAGCAGCTTCAGCAGCTCAGGGAATTTGGACTCGAAGAAATGCGGTTGCGTCTCGCGAGGGTTTGCCGGGCTGGTGATGTTTTTGCCGAACATGCAGCCTTTCGCCGTCAGCGACCAGAATTTTTTAATGCCGTTAATCGCGGAGCGACTGTAACGCTCACGATGTTCAACAACACCCAGCTTTGCTAACTGCTGATACGCCTGATTAGCCGTCATCCGGATACCATGCTGTTTTAACAGCGCGCTCAGTGCCAGTGTCGGGCGGCTTGAACCATCCGGCGCGCCAGCCGGAGCATCAATGGCATATTGTGGCGCCAGGTTAGGTAGTCCCACTGCCTCCTGGAGTTTCTGACACGCGCCCAGTACCGATGAATTGGACAGGTTTAACTCTTTGCGCATAAAACCCAGCAGAATCACCCCCGCCTGCATCTTATCGGCAGCCATACCAGAAGATGTTTGTGGCGCACTGGTAATCCGATCGAACGTGCGGATCACCTTGAGATGGAAAGACGGGCTGATCCACATTGCATAAGCAAACACCAGTTCTTTGCATACGTATGTACCTTGTTCAGCACCACCGCGAACAGTATTTACTGGAGCGATACCCAAACTTCGGGTATCACTACCGCCCTGAAAAAAGCTAACAGATTGATTTTGTTCCGAGGGTGGAATTCCGCCCTCGGTGAAAAGTTGCTCAATCAGCTCACGGGTTTGCTTATTATCAAGCCAGTACTTCGGACGGTATTTCTGCTCTCCACCCGCAGCCCGGTGCAAATCGTTAAGACAATAGCGCCCATGAACGTCGCGGCGAACTTCGATACCATCAATGACCATTAAATTATTCATGCTTCTTTCTCCATGTTCAGGCGGCTGCACCCGCCCCTGTTTCAAATTTCGTGATCGTGATTTCTACCTTCCCCTTCGGGAAAACGGGTCCCCACTCCAGCAGCATTCTCTTTACCTGGCTGTCGTCCTCCCAGACTCCTGCGTGGGTCAGTGCGTCAAACAGCGCCTTGTTGTAGTTGTCCAGATCCCTGATCCGCTTGTCTGGCGGATACAGGATAATTTCTACCGCTGCCGGGGCTGTTGAAGGTTTTGGCAGACGGCGTAACTGCTCAATCACTGCCGCGCACGCCTCGCTCTGATACTTCCGGCCGCTGGCGCTGACCATGTGACGACCTTTAAGCGATCCCTTATTCGGAGCCCGCCAGTAGGTGTTAACGCTGGGTGGAAATGGCAATGTCAGTTTCATGCCGCCCCCTACAGAATCGCCACGAGATCTTTCGCTGTCTCGCGGGTACTGCCCTTACTCGATATTGAGCGGCGGGCGCTGATATAGCGGATTTCGAAGCCGTGCTGTGAGTACAGGTCGATAACGCGCGGCGCGGTGGAATTGCCGATCACAACCCTGGCGCCGCGCTGATGAGCGGCAACGCAACATTCCGCCAGCGCGATATGATCATCCCAGGTAAATCCACCAGCGGCGTAATGAGTAAAACCAGCCGTGCCGGGCATCGGTTCGTAGGGTGGATCGCAGTACACAACATCACCCTCCCCCGCCAGCGCCAGCGTCCGGCGAAATCCCGCCGCCATGAATACGCAGTTGTGCGCCATTCTGGTAAATGCCCTGATTTCTTCTTCCGGGAAATAAGGCGACGGGTATTTGCCCCAGCCGACATTGAACTGGTTATTGCGGTTGTACCGGATCAGGCCATTGAAGCAGTGACGGTTAAGGAAAAGAAAAGCGGCGGCGCGTTCCGGACCGTCCATCACCTGAGCATTGAACTCTTCCCGTAACGCCATATAGCTTTCGGCGTCATTGAGGCGGTCAAACATTACCCTGGCGTGCCTTATCACCGTATCCGGTACAACAGCCAACATCTGGTACAGGTTGATAAGGTCGGTATTCACATCGGCCAGCAGGAAGCAGGCGTGTTTGTCTGAGTTGAGAAACACCGAGCCACCACCGACAAACGGTTCAATCAGGCGCATCCCTGCCGGAATGATCTGGTACAGATCGGGTAACATGGAGTATTTACCGCCAGCCCATTTCAGGAACGGGCGGCGCCAGGAGCGCGAAGCGGATTCATCAACAGATATCGTTACATCACTGCTTTCAATACAAACGGATTCACTGGTCATTCCACATTCCCCACAAATCGCCCTGCCAGATAAATCTGTTCACCCGGTCTGACCGGCTTTTTGCAACTATCAAGGCACCTCTGGCGCTGGCGCAAAAATGCTTCGCGCTCGCCAGTCAACTGGCTTTCGCTAAATGCCTCCAGCCACACCGCTGAGGCGCGCTTAAACAACCCTCTGGATTCCAGGTCTTCAGCGAGGCTTACCAGCTTTGCCAGCACCATCGGATCACCCGAACCTGTGCGACCTGACCTTTTCTGTCGTAGCGTCAAAATCACTGCCTCGTCCTTGCCTGCGTAATAGCGAAATACATCTCCATCCAGGCGGCGGTTAACACGCTTACACCGATACAACTTGCTCGCTGAACGCTGCACATCAAAGCGTGCGTATTCAGGAAAAGCATCGGCAATCTCATTTGATGTCAGCCCCGGATTAAGCTCGATAAACGCCTGCACTTTTGCTAACAGACTCATCCTCTGAATCCCTCCGGAATCGTTGTATCAACCGGACCAAAAGCCATCACATCGCGTTTCTTCGCCCCCCAGTCAGCGCGTTTAGGCCGTCCCTTCTGATCCCAGCGGGTAGCGCTTTGCAGATAGCTCTCGAATTTCTTCGGACCGAACAGCGTTTCCGGGCGCATGTACTGGTACTGCTCGTCGTTCTCGTGCCAGTGCTCATGCTTCAGGTCGATAACCAGTTGCAGGTCTGCAACGCTGTACCCCTCACGCAGTCGGGCACGGATGTTTTCCAGGGAGGTTTTTGACTTCTGATACCGGGAGCCACTTACCTGGTTCAGGTGGGTTAAAACCTCAATCGCCTGATCGGTGATCATCACTTCGGGGTCAGGTTGCGCCGCAACCGGACAAGAAGGGGTTTTACTCTCCTGTGTAATCTCCTGAGTAGTCTCTGTGTAATCTCCTGTAGGAAAGATTGTGGGATCGCCACATGCTTGTTCGTTGGGTTGCCCCGTACTTGTTTGCGGTGTTTCCACATTCTTGTTTGCGGCATTACCGCAATCTGGTTTGCGGGGTTGCACCAATCCAGATTGCGGGGTTTCCACATTCTGGAAGTCCCGCAATCTGGTTTTCTCCTGAGCGCCCTTTTTCACTGGCTTCGCCGTTTCCAGCAACAGCGCTTCAAGCCGTTCGGTGTTGATGCGGTAGTACATGGTGGCAGGTACACCGCGACGGGCTTCTTCCAGTACACCAAGTGCTACCAGACGTTTACGTGCTGTTTCCTGTTCGTCGCGGGTTAGCGCCGTTTCACTGGCAATATCAGCCTGTGTTTTGTACATCCAGCCGCCATCCATCCGGTTATGCCAGTAAACAAGCTGGGACAGGAATACTGCCGCAACCGGGCCAGCTTTTACCTTCCCGGCTTTCAGTTTTGCAAAAGCAGGGTTGTAGGCGATGGGGCGATCGAGTAATTGAATAAGGGAACTCATGCAGCACCTCCGAGATGCTTCATGTTTTTGCCGGAACGAAAGGCAATAAGCGGCATGTTGACGCGGTAATTACGCCCAAGAGGCTCACAGACAACCTTCTGACATTCGCGATCGACCAGGCTAATACGCAGAACGTACCCTTCTGGTGTGCTGTACCACTGTCCTGGACGAGGGCAATGAAAACGTTGGCTGGTGAACCGTTTAAAAATATTCCGGATCATTTGCGCCCCCTTACCTCTGAACGGTTCAGTGTCATATTGATAAGGCTCTCAAGCGCCGCAGCGTCATTGATGCGGTCGTACAGGCTTACGGCCAGCGGAGATTCCACTTTTTCCAGCATGGGATAAAGCTGCTGTAACCAGACCTGATGAATGGATGAAATGTAGGAATAGAGAACGCTGGCATTATGTGCTGCATCGCTCAGCACCGACGGCTTTGAAAGCTGTTTCTCCATCTGGTTAAAGGCATTGATGTATGCCTCTTTGAACTGGGCAGCACGTTTACCCGTGAAACCCATAGCAAGGAAAGCAAATCCGTCGCGGGTTATTTGATAGCAAGGTAGTTTGCGGCCAGATGCGTCGGTGTAATCACTCACCGCAAAATTGCGGGCAGTAAACTCAGGAGAGCAATCAAGTGCGCGGATCTTTTTCAGAACATCGTCATGACGTTTGGTGAAGTAGTCGGCAACAGCAAGGGAAGAAGTAACGGCTTGCCCGTTAATAACACTGATTTCAGGTTGAGCGAGAGTTGGGACTGTAGCCATGATGGCCGCCTCCGATAACTTGGATGTGACTCCACCACCGGAAACGCCAATTTCACTGGTGGTGAACTGAGCAGGGTTGGCGTAACCGGCGTTATCGGAAACCGGCGCACCTTTCGGTGCCCCCACCCAGCCCACCATAATTTGGATATAGCCGAGCTGCGACAATAAAAAAGACGCAGGCGCGTCATTTGTCGCCGATAACAATTCCAGGACGCCAATCCCGGCACCCGCTTTATGAGGTGCCTGAACAGTGTAACGTCCCGGAATTGCAGAATCAATGTGTTCCTGGCGCTTCACACTCAACAAAATCACGCCTGAATTTCCACAAAGGGCTAAAACACTCATGCGGATAGCCCTTGCGCAGATAGATAACGCGCTCAGTTTCTGGTTCCCAGCGAATGACATGGACATAAAGTCCCCTTCCATCCCGAAACCAGCGGTTAAGTTCCTGCACGAGTCATCCCCCACGGTCAGGCTGTGTTCCCTGTGGTTACGCACGACCAGGCTATTTGGTAATCTGCATTCATGACGCAACGGCCGGTACTCATACATCCCCGGTTGTTGCGACAAACGGTTATTTACCGTTAAACTGTTCATGCGTTGGTTTTCTCCATAAAATTTGACGCCACGGCGCCCGGAGCTGCACACTCGCGGGCGTCACCCTTTTCTGGCGCGCAAAAAACTCTGTATACCAGTGTCGAATGCTGTTGCAGCTTTGCGATCGCCTGATACAACTCCTCATCAATCACGGCTTTTTCATGTGGCTCAATAACGCCATCTTCGATAACTACCCTGATTTGCTGGGAATAACTGGTGATCTGCTCAATCGCTTCCAGCAGGCGCTGATTAATATCTGCGTTATCCACTTCTTCCATATCTGCCAGCGGAACAAAAACGCCACCTGATGCCCTGGCTACTGAATGTGCCAGGTGATAGGTTCCTCCGGCACGTTGCAGTACCAGCGCCCACCCAATCGGGAAGATCTGATCACCACCAGTACGCAGGCGGTTAAACAGAGCATCTTTGGTGACATCCAGCCATTCCGCAGCTTCTTCATAACCGCCATGCAGACTGGAAATCGTCTTTTTAATCGCAGCCACCAGCCAGCGGGGCTGCTTTTCAACTTTCCATTCAGGTTCATGTCCCACGGATCTACTCCTTCTGCTGTGGTGGCGGTCAAATCGCCGAATCACTAAGCTGATATCTGTTTGGATACAAAATTTGCATCTCGCTAATTTCTCCGGCGTAAAATTGAGCCAGGCGCTCAGCAAGCTCTGTTGAAGGAGCCTGCTCGCATCTTTCAACCCGGCTTAATGTTGCAGGATCAACCTGAACCCCTTTAGCGACGTGCTGTAAAGTATAGCCATGCGATTTCCGCAATTTTCTCAATGATGATTGCATAAAACCTCCTTCTTTTGCGTATGTCGCATGTTATTTCATATAACAAACTTGCGCAAGTTGATTTGCATAATGCGCAAAAAATTAATGTAATGAACGCATGAATATAGGAAACCGTGTCAGACAACTTCGCCGCGCGAAGAACATGAAAATTGCTGAGCTAGCAGAAGCCATCGGCGTGGATGCCGCAAACATCTCTCGTCTGGAGACTGGCAAGCAAAAGCAATTCACCGAACAAACACTTTCTAGGCTGGCTGACTGCTTAGGTGTTGATATAGCAGAACTCTTTACCTCAGACCCAAAAGGAAATACTGTATGTAAACACAGTGATATAAGGAAGGATTCAGCTAACGTGAAGGATTTGTTCCGTATCGAGATACTGGATGTCAGTGCAAGCGCCGGTAATGGACTCATTCAGGGCGGTGATGTTATCGATGTAATCCATGCTATCGAATATAACAAGGACAAAGCATTAGCTATGTTTGGCGGGCGCCCTGCCGCTGAGCTTAAAGTGATTAACGTGCGCGGTGACAGCATGGCGCCAACAATTGAACCGGGAGATCTTATTTTTGTCGATATAAGCATCAACCAGTTCGATGGTGATGGCATCTATGTCTTTGGCTTTGATGATAAAATATACGTAAAAAGGCTGCAGATGATCCCCGATAAATTATTGGTGATATCTGATAACACTAACTACAGGGAATGGAGTATTACCAAAGACAACGAGTGCAGGTTCGGCGTTTTTGGCAAGGTTCTGATAAGCCAGACGCAGTCACTCAAACGACACAATTAATAGAAAGCGTCGACAAGGCCACCATTATGGTGGCTTTTTTTTTGACTCAAAATTGCATATATCGCAATTTTATACTTGCGCAATGTGCAATTTAAAGGTAATTTGCATTCATAGAGCAGCGAACAGGCAGGACGCCCACGAAGTAGCCGCCGGTGGCATACGAATGACCGGATGAGTCGCAATGATGCATTACACAGGAGTTCAGATGAATAACTACTACACATGCTCCTTCTGCGGGGCCAATGAAATGGATGCAAAAAAAATTATCGCTAAAGGCGGTAATGCTGATCCAGCAATCTGTTCTGAGTGCGTTGTTCGCTGCGTAGGTGTTCTGGCAAATACCAGTACTACCGAAAGCACAAGAAGTACGGAAATGAATAATGCTGCCAGCATCGAATTCTGGCAGCTGATAACAGCTCTTTCAGAGATGGCTATTTCTTCTCTAAAAGCTGCTCAAGAGATGGGAGACGAAGAAAGCGCCTGTTTAATAGCCAAAAAACTGTCAGTTAAGTTCGATTATGCGCCTTGTCGAGAAACTGTTTAATCAGGTCAGCAAACTCAGATGCACTGCTCTCTCCTGAGTTATTTAACGCATCACAAACGGCATAAGGCTTGTGCTCCAGCGGAATTCTGGTAACCAAAAGGGCCACCGCAATCTTTAGAGCACGAACATCAGCGGCAAGGCCTTCATTGGAAGAATCACTATTCAACGTAGTTTCTAAAATAGGCATAAAAAATCCTTTAAAGCTGTGGGGCTTATAAGGATACCACCGAGCCTGATGTGGTGAAAAGACAGGCACACAACGATGAGAGTATTGACGAGCAAGGCATAAGTGCTGGTTCGATTCCAGACAGACCTCTTTAGTGAGGTGGGTTGGGCAGAGAAAAGGTCCGTTCAATTCGGACACCGGTAATGCTCTCATCGTTGTGGTGAATGCGGCTCAGCGCACGCGGGTAAGGTTGAAGCTGACAGTCGATCCTCTGTAGTTAAGCACCCGTCTGGCGTGCAACCTTCGCCAGATACCGGGAGGCACCCGGCACCACAATGTTATTGCTGTGTGAAGTCTTGTCGGCGTCCGGCTCTTCCAACAACAGGAGGAAGGCGACAGTGTTCTGCCGTGACGCCGACCTTTTTACACAACAGAAAAGAGCATCTCCGCGCGACGGGCTCATTACCCAATCCACCCGGAAAGCTGTTACAGCAGGTGCTCTTTTCTGTTTTGTGGAGAAACCAACTGGCGGTGGCAACCGCCATCTTGAGGGGTTAACGATGAATGATGACCGCATGACCGTAGTGCCCGACTTTCTGGGCGAACTGGATACCGGAGTGTTCATGAACAAAATCGCGGCAGCGCTGAATACTGTCGGATTAGGCGTTCTGAATAACGGCAATAAAGGCAAGGTAGTGCTCACCTTTGATTTTGAGCGCATGGGAAATTCAGTCGAAGAGAAGCGCGTCAAAATTAAACACAAGCTGCAGTACAGCACTCCGACGCCGCGCGGTAAAGCGTCAGAAGAGGACACAACAGAAACCCCAATGTGGGTTAACAAGGGCGGAAAGCTCACCATACTGCAGGAAGATCAGGGTCAACTGTTCAGTATTAAAGGCACTACTGACGGAAAGCTTAAAGCGGCTCAGTGAACCGCAGCTAACCAATTCACTGCCACCACTTCGATCATTAGTTAATAAGGAATTTTTATGTCTCAGTTAGACAGCGGCACTTTTCAGCAGGTAAAAGACCTGGTTCTTTCTGGCTATCACCTGAACGATATTCAGGGGCTGGCTTGCCCGACAGCATTATTGCCTGCCGGGACAGGTGTTGAAAGCCTCGAACGCTTTGCTCTGGAGCGTTTCCGCTTCCGCGGCGCCATGACTACCACCAGCATTGAAGACTTTGTCCGTTATTCAAAGGGCTATGCCAGTGCAACCGAAAAAGCACGCTGCTTTATTGATGCTGACCATATGACAGCTCGCTCAGTTTTCAATATTGGTACGCTGGATAACCCCGGTCATGCAGACAACGTTGCTTCTATCACGCTGAAACAGACTGCACCATTCCGCGCCCTGCTCCAGATCAACGGGGAACGCCTGAAACAAAAACAGATCGCCGAATGGCTTGAAGACTGGAGCGATTATCTCCAGGCGTTCGATTCTGACGGTAACACAATGCAGATTTCACAGGCTGCCCAGGCTGTTCGCCGCATTACGATCCAACAGGCAACCCAGCAGGATCATGAAGATGGCGATTTCAGCGGTAAGAAATCCCTTATGCAAAGCATTGAGGACAGCAGCAAAGACGTTATGCCGGTGGCTTTTGAGTTCAAATGTGTTCCGTATGAGGGTCTCGGTGAACGTGCGTTCAGCCTCCGCAACAGCCTCCTGACCGGTGATGAACCTCGCTTTGTTCTGCGTATCGTACAACTGGAAGCGCAGGAAGAAGCGATCGCCAATGAATTCCGCGACCTGCTGATCAGCAAATTCGACGGTGAATCAGTAGAAACGTTCATCGGTAACTTTAAAGCGTAATTGCTCTGCATTAAATCCCCGGCGCCGCGGGGATTTATTGAAGTGTAATTCTGTTAATTATCGCCACTAGGCGAGGGATTCGCACAACCAAAATTCACGCGGTGCAGCGCGAAATAAATTATAAGGAGAACCAACGATGAGTTTTATTCAAACACTTTCAGGTAAACAATTTGATTATCTCAGCGCAACTATTGACGACATTGATATTGAAGATATCGCCGTGGCGCTTTCCAATATTTGCCGCTTCTCCGGACATCTCCCTGAATTTTATAGCGTGGCGCAGCATTCCGTACTGTGCAGCCAGCTTGTATCACCGGAGTTTGCCTTTGAAGCCCTGATGCACGACGCAGCCGAAGCGTATTGCCAGGATATCCCTGCCCCATTAAAAGCGTTACTGCCTGATTATAGCGAGATTGAGAAACGTACCGATCAACTGATCCGCTTTAAGTTTGGCTTGCCACTGGAAGAAGCCAGCGTAGTGAAGTATGCAGATCTGACCATGCTGGCAACTGAACGCCGCGATCTGGATATTGATGACAGTATTCCCTGGGTAATACTGGAAGGTATCCCCCCGACAGATTTATTCGAAATCTACCCACTTCGCCCCGGTCAGGCTTTCGGCCTGTTTATGGCCCGCTTTAATGAACTGATGGAGCTACGCCAATGTGCTGCATAAAAGATAAAGAGTCTGTAGTGAAGGCAATCAGATCAAGACGTTTGTGGGAGCGCGTTGAAGGCGGTGCAGCATGACAGTCCATACATTGAAGCAATGCCGCCCGGACCAGGAAGAAACTGAGTATTTATGGAAGCTGTTTCATGCTGCACAACGTAATGATGCTCGCTGGCACGGTAGTGAAATCAGCATTATCGCCGATAAGCTATCCCGGACGGATTTAGATCGTAACCAAAAATTGTTCCTTCTCCGCTCCTGGCAAGTGCTGGTAGACGACAAAGGTGGATTCGGGTGCTTTATGGGTGCCTTTGATACTTACGTCTACAACATGCAAGACCCGGATGATGACTGCGTAGCGTGGAAGCCTGAACTTAGCAACCTGCTGTGTGACGGGCAATTGTTGGACGTGGTTATCGATGCTTATCAGTCTGCTCGGCAGCGCATAGCAGAACTGGAGGCGCGGACGGTCAACCTGTCAAAACGCAGCGTTGGCGAAGTCATGCACATGAGCGGATTCAGCCGGGATTATGCCGAGGGTTGGTGTGCTGGTAATGACAATGCGATACACGAAATACGCACCGCTGGCATCAAGGTTAAGGGGGAGTGATATGGCTACTTTGACGAAACAGGAAAAAGCCTGGGTAAAGAAACTCAATAAGCTACTGGCGGAGTGTCCCTCAAATCGGATCGCGTTTGCGACGACTGGCGATTGTGAAGTATCGCTGTTTGATGTGACTCGCTATGACGAAATTTTTGATGAAGTAGAGAAGGGGAAAAGCGAATTTATCCCTTCCGCTATGCGTATCGGCGCAACCTTTAATGAGTGCCTGACATTTCCTAACCAGGTTGAAAGCACGGCAGGCTGAGGACTAACCCATGACCACTATTACCAAAGAATGGCTACAGCAAACTATCGCTGAATTTGAAAACACTCGCGACGATATTCCGTTTGGTCTCGACGATGATGACGCCAAAATTTTGTTGGTGTTGAAGCGGGCGCTGGCATCGCTGGATGCTGAGCCCGTGCGATACCTGAATAAATTTTCCGGTACATGCGTGACGTTAGAGCAGCAGTCAAACGCTGCAGATGATGTTGCCGTGTATATACCGCTCTACACAGCACCGCCAGCGCCGGTAGTGCCGGAAGAGGCTTACAGCGACGACTGCCCTGACTTATACGCCAGTCAGCCGGAAGCTTGGGCTGCTGGCTGGAACGCTTGTCGCGCTGCCCTGCTTCATGGTGCCGAACCTGTAAGCCAAACTTACGAGTTGCCACAAACGCAGTTTGAGCAGGTTGCTGACCTCTACGAAATGCAATTTGATGATGGGCGCACCTGCGCATTCCACACAGATGGTGCAAAAGCTGCTCAGTGGTTGCTCGCATGCGATGGTAATAAGGTGCAGGAATACGTCAGGCTTGAGCGCTATCATGAGGCTCTTATTGGCAACTCTCCGGTAATTCCGGATGATTGGGTTATGGTGCCGAAGAAACTAACTGCTGAGAACGGTGCCAAGAGTTTGCTATCCGGTGAGTTTTTAGAAACTACTTTTATAAGCTTTCCTGAATGCTTGGCCGACGAAGAATGCGAAAGCTGCGACGGCAGCGGGCGAATTAAAATTGAGGTTCCTGTCAGCTGGACGACGATTAAGGCTATTTGGAATAAAGGCGTTGAACATTTTCGTAGCAGCACCGCAACAGGGGACAACTAATTTATGAATAACTTGATGATCGACCTTGAAACTATGGGTAAAAAACCTAACGCGCCTGTTGTCTCCATCGGTGCTGTGTTCTTCGATCCGCAAAGTGGTGAAATTGGACCTGAGTTCTATACCGCCGTTAGCCTTGAAAGCGCAATGGAACAAGGTGCCGTTCCTGATGGCGATACCATTCTATGGTGGTTAAGACAAAGCCCGGAAGCGCGAGCGGCTATTTGCGCTGATGCAGTATCTGTTACGACCGCGCTTATTGAGTTCAATGACTTTATCACCTGTCACGCCGACGATTTGAAATACCTGAAGGTATGGGGTAACGGTGCCAATTTCGATAACGTTATCCTGCGTGGCGCTTTCGAACGTGCAAGCCTCCCCTGCCTGTGGAATTACCGGAACGATCATAACGTCCGCACGATGGTTACTTTGGGTCGTGCAATCGGCTTCGATCCCAAACGTGACATGCCGTTCGAAGGCGATATGCACAACGCGCTGGCTGATGCCAGGCATCAGGCGAAATACGTTTCAGCTATCTGGCAGAAACTGATCCCGCCCACCAGCAACAATATCTGATTTAAACCGGGTGCAGCCGGTTAGATGGAGAAGCAACTCATGAGCGATCGCTTCCTGACTGAGGAGGAACTGGAAGATGCTACAGGAGCAAGCCAGAAGTCACTCCAGAAAGAAGTATTAACGCTGAACGGTATTTATTTTATAGAACGCCGGGACGGTTCAATCAGAACAACCTGGTATCATATAAATCACCCAGTTTCGCGCCTTCTTCCACCAGCAGGGTATCAGCCTGTACCAGGCATGAATTTTGACGCTATAGAGAGTTAACATGGGTCGCAAACGTGCGCCCGGTAATGAGTGGATGCCAAAGGGTGTATTCTTTCGCCCTTCTGGTTACTACTGGAAACCGGGAGGATCAACAGAAAATATAGCTCCAGCTGATGCAACTAAAGCTGAGGTCTGGGTGGCTTACGAAAAAAAAGTTGAGGGTAGAAAAAACAGAATTACATTCACACAATTATGGCGAAAATTTCTTGCCAGTGCCGATTATGCTGATCTGGCCCCAAGAACGCAGAAAGATTATCTGGCACATGAGAAATATATACTTGCCGTATTTGGTGATGCCGAAGCTAAAGCAATAAAGCCAGAACATATCCGGCGTTATATGGATGCCCGTGGGCAAAAAAGCCGTGTCCAGGCGAATCATGAACACAGCTCTATGTCGCGCGTATTTCGTTGGAGTTATCAACGTGGTTATGTTCCTGGTAATCCTTGCGTTGGTGTGGATAAGTTTCCTAAGCCTCAACGCGATCGATATATTACCGATGAAGAGTACAGAGCGATATATAATAACGCAACGCCAGCCGTCAGGGCTGCAATGGAAATAGCTTATTTATGTGCTGCCAGAGTTTCTGATGTATTGAAAATGAACTGGAATCAAATACTGGAGAAAGGAATTTTTATTCAGCAAGGAAAAACCGGAGTTAAACAAATTAAATCCTGGACAGATCGCTTACGTGATGCCGTTGAAATATGTCGTGAATGGGGAGAGGAAGGCCCTGTTATCAGGACTATGTATGGCGAGCGTTATTCTTATAAAGGATTTAACGAGGCGTGGAGAAAGGCGCGAAAGGCTGCGGGGGATGATCTGGGACGTCCTCTTGACTGCACTTTCCACGATCTAAAGGCAAAGGGGATTTCAGACTATGAGGGAACGGCGAAAGACAAGCAGAAGTACAGTGGCCACAAAACCGAATCCCAGGTTCTTGTTTACGATCGCAAGGTGAAAATGAGCCCAACCCTGGACAGGAAGCGTTGAGCTTTTCGATGTGCGCCAGTAAAAATTCTGGCGTTTTTTTCTCACCGAATTTTCTCATTTTTTCTCAACGTGATTTTCATCACTATAAGAAAATCACGTAAGTGCTTGAATAGTGGCGGAGAGAGAGGGATTCGAACCCTCGGCGGAGTTACCCCCGCAACGGTTTTCGAGACCGGTCCGTTCAGCCGCTCCGGCATCTCTCCGTATATTGCAATGATGCCAGGTAATTTGGCATTTTAACAGACCCTATTCGGGTAATTTTGTTCAAGTGACGAGTTTACGAGCAAAACGATGATTAAGTGGCCCTGGAAAGCACAAGAAATAACCCAGAACGAAGACTGGCCGTGGGATAATGCGCTGGCTATACCTCTTCTGGTAAACCTCACCGCGCAAGAACAGGCTCGGCTTATTGCGCTAGCCGGACGTTTTTTGCAGCAGAAAAGACTGGTAGCGCTACAGGGATTTGAGCTCGACTCGTTAAAAAGTGCACGTATTGCGTTAATTTTTTGCTTACCGATCCTGGAGCTCGGTATTGAGTGGCTTGATGGTTTTCATGAAGTGCTCATTTATCCCGCGCCCTTTGTGGTAGATGATGAATGGGAAGATGACATAGGTCTGGTGCACAGCCAGCGTGTCGTACAGTCGGGGCAAAGCTGGCAACAAGGGCCCATCATTCTGAACTGGCTGGATATCCAGGACTCGTTCGATGCTTCGGGTTTTAATCTCATTATTCATGAAGTCGCGCACAAACTGGATATGCGTAATGGCGATCGCGCCAGCGGCATCCCTTTCATCCCGTTGCGCGATGTGGCTGGCTGGGAACACGATCTCCACGCGGCAATGAATAATATTCAGGATGAAATCGATCTTGTTGGCGAAAGCGCTGCCAGTATAGATGCCTATGCCGCCACCGACCCTGCAGAATGTTTTGCCGTGTTGTCAGAGTATTTTTTCAGCGCGCCAGAACTGTTTGCTCCACGTTTCCCGGCGCTATGGCAGCGTTTTTGCCAGTTCTATCGCCAGGATCCTTCTCAGCGCTTACGGGTAAGCGCTGCCGAAGGCGACTACGGCGAGGAATCCGAACATTAATTCCTCACTTTGTGGGTTAATTAACCAATTGAATTGGCGCGTTAATTTTACTGTTGACACGTTATAGCCGGCCCAGTATTATGCGCCTCGTTGAAACAATTCCTCTGTAGTTCAGTCGGTAGAACGGCGGACTGTTAATCCGTATGTCACTGGTTCGAGTCCAGTCAGAGGAGCCAAATTAAGGAAAGCAGACGTTTACTGACGTCTGCTTTCTGCATTTATATCAACCGATTATCCCTTTCGTCAGGTTCACTCTCGTTCACTAAAAACCACTCGAAGCCATACCCTTTTGCTGGTAAAGCTGGTTCGATTTGCGTTTTACCAGCACGCGGAGGGAACCGTCATGTCACTGACTGATACTAAAGTAAAAAATGCCAGACCAGCGGAAAAGGCCGTCAAGCTCGCTGACGGGTTTGGCCTCTATCGATTCAAAATACTGGCAGTCAGGCTATCGCTTTAATGGCAAACAGAAGGTGTTTTCTATTGGGGTTTACCCTGCGGTTTCTCTTGCTGATGCCAGACAACGCCGTGACGAGGTCAAAAGGCTGCTGGATCAGGGGATTGACCCGAACGCAAAAAACAGGCTGATGAAAAAATCCTTCAGGAAAAGCGCGATAAAACCCGCTCGTTCCGTGTCGTCGCCAAAAGCTGATGCACCATAATTCTGCCTATGATATTGACGGAAATCTTTTCGCCTGCACCAGAAATTTATCTGCCATTTCCGCTACCGGCGTCAGACTGCCTGTATCAACCATTTTCACAAAATATTTCACGTCTAAAGTTCATTCTACTCCCTGCCCTTAATCTCTACGGCGTTATGTCTCAGAATTATTTGCCAAGTGCCTGCCAGTTTTTCACGTTTCATCAGACGCTGGTACATAGCCATTGCGGTAAGGTCACAGCATTTGACTTGTGCAATTACAGACAAAGTTGCGCCATGCCGGAGCAAAGTAGGAATTAGATCAAAACTTCAACGCTTTGTTGTTTTTGTCAGCAAACAAACGCGCAACCTTATTTCCCCCTTTGACAAGCCGATCGCACATCGTTACTATGCGCCCCGTTCACACGATTCCTCTGTAGTTCAGTCGGTAGAACGGCGGACTGTTAATCCGTATGTCACTGGTTCGAGTCCAGTCAGAGGAGCCAGATTTTAGTTTCGGGACATCCTGGCGAGTCCGGAGACGTTTAAAAAACAAGAAATTATCTTTACCCGGTTGATCTGATAAGGTTTGCCGGTTTTTTTGACATCCATAGTTTTTGGGGCTTAATCGGGCCTCACGGTTCGTTGAGTAAATGGAGCCCCCTCCTATGGCATTAACCGATACCGCTGGCGGCACGCAGACCGATCCGGGTACAGGAAAACCGTCAGAAAATCCACCCGCCGCTCCCAATAAGCCCACTCCACCGAAAGAAGAAACGCCGCCCGGCGCGCCGGAGAAATACGCGTTCACCGCCCCTGAAGGTCAGGAACTCGATACCAGCGCGCTGGCGCAGTTCGAACCAGTGGCGCGTGAACTGAACCTGACGCAGGAGCAGGCGCAGAAGCTGGTGGACGTCTATCCGAAAGTGCTGGCGGGAGTGCAACAACAGCAAGCGGAGTCATGGCAGAAGCAAACAGAAGACTGGGCTGCGGCAGTTAAAGCCGATAAAGACATTGGCGGTGACAAGCTGGCGTCTAATCTTGGCGCAGCTCAGCGGGCTATCGACACGTTCGGTACCAAAGAACTGAAAGAGTATCTCGATGGTACCTGCGCCAGATCTCTGGTCAATGCTGCACCGTGACGGAAGCGATTCCACCCGGCACCTGTTACCACATCAGCGCCTTTTACTTTACGGGCTGCGGCCTGCAAAGACGTCCGGCTTTGCTGCCGCGTGACCGTCAATCTGCGCCAGAATCCGCGATCTTTCGCGCCCGGCACTCAACCGGTGCGTCACTTTCGTCGCGCAAAGCGACAAAGTGACGCACAACCACTACACCGCGCCATGCCCCTGTTTTCAGGGTTCCGGCGTTCATTCCCGAATCTGACACGCCTTTTTGGGGCCGCTGTCAGCAAGAAAGAAGAGAAAAAGATCGATACCGAGGGAGGGGCTGATGCCCCGGAGAATTTCTGCTCACGCAGGCAGCCTGTACCGCGTACAGGCTGAAACTCCCTATACCTCAACAAACTGCCACTCCGGCGTAAAGGTATCGTTCTGGCGCAGCCAAAGAGCATACGCCGGAGACTGTTCGTGTTCTCAAAATCATAGGAGAAGTGTATGGGCAAGTTAGGTGGTGAAATGAAGGCACTGGCAAAGCACTGTGGCGGTAGCCATAAAACGGTGAACGATTGCATTCATATCGTGCAGCGTTTCGATCACCACTTACGGGCTTTGAACGTCCATATCCAGCGGGTTGCGCAGATTAAGGTGCGCCACATTGAAAGCTATATTCATGAAAGGTTGGCGCAGGGGATCGGCAAACGCACGCTGCAAAATGAAATGGCCTCGCTGCGCGCTGTTCTGCAACAGGCCGGGCGTAAACAGGTGGCAGAGCATGAGTGGCTGACTAATAAATCGCTGGGTCTGGCTGGTGCATCGCGCAGCGGGACGCGACAGGCGATCACGCCGGAACATTATCATCATGTTCTGGAGACGGCCCGCATGAAAGATCCGGGACTGGCGGCGGCGCTGGAACTGGCGAGGCTGATGGGCTTACGTTCACAGGAAGCGGTGCAGAGCGTGCAATGGATCTGGGGCATGGGGACGGGCGTGGGCGGTATGTGGCGCAGGTGTATGGGCAAATTTGACAGCTGGCTAAGAGCGAGCAGCGGATGGAGCAGGTTACCACCGTTCACAGTTAGTGAAAGACTGGGCGGAGGTGGTAAATATCAGGCTGCATTACCTTCCCCCTTACAGTCCAAACCTGAATCCGATAGAACGAATGTGGAAATTAATGAACGAACATGCCCGGAATAATCGCTACTTCAGCAGTACGCGAGAGTTCAGGGACGCAATATCTGTCTTTTTTAACCAGACGCTGCCGGATATAGCGGACTCACTGACATCCCGAATTAAAGATCACTTTCAGGTGCTCACTCCCGCATCTTGAGGTTTATTGGGTATATAATCGTTAATAATCATCAGCGCGTTATTATCAAATTAAAAACAACGCGCTCGTAATACTTAAATTATTCTTACTGGTAACTGAAGAAAACTCTCTCCTGCCAGAATATGCTCCTCGCATCCTTTACATTAACTCTTTGTTTCTATAGCATGAAATAAGTTTCAGGGAGTTATTATTCATACAAGGAGAACATCTTGAAGAAAATATTCATAACAATTATAGTTTCATTATATTGCGCGAATATATGTGCAAAACAATCCCCCAGTACAGAATCCAAACCCGTTAATTTTATCGCCCAAATTGAAAATATCGATTTTAATAAAACCGCCATTAGCAGTGACCTGAAACTTTTACTCGCCGACCGTTATTATTTTAAAGATAAAACACCCTGTAATACTAATACCCTTTCTGCGCGCGCAGAATCAATGGGACTGACGACAGAAGAATATATTAATAAAATACGCAGTTTAAGACCGGCTATTCTCGATGACCGTTATTTTTACCTGACGGTCGATCAGTGCGATGCTGGCGGCACGCCCATGCTGACTGGAATCGAGCTATGTACCGAAGCGCTGTGCGGTGCCGAATACATGAAAAGATCGTCTGACTTGTGGCTGGATGATGAACTGCAACCGACGGTTAAACGTCAGGCAACAACAGTAGTCCATATGCCCCTCCCCTATGACAAAGAGAAAAAATTATGGAAAGTCACCGGCTGGTATCTGGAATCCTCAGAAGAAACAGGGGAGGTGATGCAGAGTAAACAGATAGCCTTTGAAGGCTATACCAACGAAGAAAACTTCGCTAACCGACAACGTGTTTCTGTATTTAAATCTTTCTATGAAAGCGGCAATCTCAAAAATATTTATCATTATAATGCGCAAAATAAGCGTGACGGAAAAGCTGAAACTTACTTTGATGAAAAAGACAAAATAGCGGAAACGCTGACGTTTAAAGATGGTCAACCCGAAGGGGAATACATCGTATACCATGAAAACGGAGCCGTTGAAAGTAAACGTTACTTTGCCCAAGGTAAAATTAAAGATGGCGAATGCCCACATTTTTATGATAACGGCGTTTTAAAACAAAAACACAGCTATTTAAATCAGAAACTGGAAGGCCCGGCATTTGAATATTTCCCTGATGGGAAAATAAAGGGGAAATATTCATACAGAAAAGGCACCATTGTCGGCACCAGTACGGAATATTATTCTACCGGTAAAATTCGTGGTGTTTACCACAGAAATAACCAAGGTGAAAACGACGGAACGTTCGAACAATACAGTGAAGAGGGCAAACTCCTTTCTAAAGCGACTTATAAAAATGGCAAACAGCTTTCTGCTCAGAGCTGGTATGGAAATGGGCATCCCAAAGAAGAATCCTCTTTTGATAGTGAAGGCCGTAAACATGGTGCGGTCAAAGAATGGTTCAGCAACGGAAAGCCTGCCTCATCCAAAATGTATAAACATGATGTGTTAGACGGGGATTCCGAAAAGTGGTACGAAAATGGTCACCGCGAATCAGTCTATCCCTATAAAAACGGTATGCTAAATGGGGATGCTAAGCACTGGAATGAACAGGGCAAACTCACCTATACCACCGAATATAAAGACGATAAAAAGCAGGGAGCCGATCGCCGCTGGAGCGAACGTACCGGTAAACTTGTTGAAGAGGTTATGTTTGCTAATGATGAAAGAAACGGCCTGAAAAGAGAGTTTAACGATCGTACGGGTAAGGTCTTAAGTGCGCTGCCCTATGTCGATGGCGACAAGGAAGGTACAGAAGAAGCCTATGATGAAGACGGCATAAAATACATCCGTTGTTACCACAACGATGAAGAGCTTTCAGAGCTATATGCGCCGACTGACGTCACCAATAAGGCAAAGCAGGGTGACAGCACTGCGCAATATCATTTAGGTAAGTATGAGTTTGAATGCACAAACTACGATGCGGCGATGAAATGGTTAACTCAGTCCGCAGAGCAAAATCATCCCGGCGCGCTTCTCTTTTTGGCCTATGCGTACAACGACGGTGATGGCGTAGCGCAAGACAGCAAAAAATATCTCTCCTATTTATTCAAAGCGGCAGAGCTTGGCGAAAGTGATGCGCAGTTAGAAGTGGGATATTTAAATCTTATCGGCGAAGGAATGCCGAAAAACCTGCCGGAAGCCTATAAGTGGATTAAAAAATCCGCTGACCAGGGAAATGCTCAGGCGCACTATAACCTTGGACTCATGTACAGGAATGGTGATGGCGTTGAGAAAGACCTCAACAAAGCCAAACTTCATCTTACAGCGGCGATAAAAGGCGGCGTCAAACCTGCACTGGCAGCCTTAAAGGAATTAACGCCTCAAACTAAGTAAATATGACTTTGCTGTAAAGAGGCTATTCAAACGGAACTGAAAGGATACACGTTGCTATGAAATTTAAATTCGCCACATTACTCACAGCCGCCACGGTTTTTTACTCTTATCAGAGCGTTGCACAAAGTCAGCAATCGCCTGATGTCTGGTCAGTTGTCGAACAGAAACTGCAAAATGCCGTCCCTTTAAATGAAAACACCACTTTTAAATCGCAGGCAGCCTGGTTTGAATTACACAGGGAACTGTTTATGTACGGCCCGATGAGCCGTGCGGATGCATTACTGAAAAAGCTGGACACACAATCGAATGATGCGAAGTTTTCGCTAAACCATGAGGCCTCGTGGATCGCTGAAAATAATAGCCAGGATGCCGCGATGGTTTTCCTGTCCAAAATTGGTCTCGATAAACCGTCGAGCATTACCGCCTACGAGAGCTACGTTGATGGCTGGGTTAATCGCAAACAGCCTGAAAAAGCCTTAGCCCTTCTTAGCAAAAATGCCGACGCGAGGAATTTTTATTTAGCCACGGTTTTAAAATCCTGGCACTCAGATCCTGATAAAACCGCCTCTATTTATAATGAAAATTACGCTGATAAAATTGTTGTTCCTTATACTCAGCTAAAAATGCTGCTTATTATTGCGAAGCAGTACCATGCCAAGGGCGACACCGCAAAGGCGTTGGTTTACGCAGATAGCGCGCTGAAAATGTTTGATACGGCTATTGCTCAACAACCGAGTGCTGAAGCCTACCGTTATCAGGAGTATCTCGACCTGATGGAGATCTATTACGCCACGGGTAATAAAGAGAAGGCGATGGCGTTGTCTGCGAGATTGCGCAAAGCAACCGACAATAAAGGAAGCTATTTCCAGTATTCATTACCGGGATTGCTCTCTTTTTATAAGAAAAACGAGCTGACACAGAATTATCAGGAGACGCTTTCAACCTATGTGACGCAGGCCGATAAAATATTCAATTTTGCCCCTTCGCCGCGCATTGAAATGGAGCTGATTGATTTATTAAGCAAGCTTGATGATGTTGCGCTGATGAATAAGCGTATCGATTTGCTGATGAGCGCGCCGGAATATACCTGCTACGACGACAGGTATTGCTACGAGTACAAAATCAAAGCGCTGAAGAATCTCTTTCAGCATAAGCAGAATGCTGTGGCGGAAAAGCATATCGCAACCCTCTCCGCCGAGGCGCAAACCCTGACGTTCGCCGAATGGGAAGATGCAACAAATGAAATGGGTGAAGTACTCAAAGAAATTGGTCATCCTGAGGCAGCGCAAAAATTAGCCGTCAGCGCCGAGGCGATTTACCTCAGCCAAGCAAAAGCCTGGCCTGATGAAGATATGTCGCGTTCCTTTCAAAGACTTGCGGAGCTTTACAGCTATGGCAACGACACGGTGAATGCCAAACGGGTGTTACACCAGCACGTTCCCTCTCTCGAAGAGGAGGCGATGATCGACCACTACATGAATGCAAAACAGTGGAGTCAGGCAAGGGAATTGATGATTAACGCAGATAGGGTCGATAATAAAAACCTGATGCTGTTACGCCAGATTTGTTCTGAAAACACGCCCGAGTGTCAGGAACATATTACCTTTACGCTGAAAAAATTAACCACGCAGGCGTCGATTACCCGCCAGGACGACACCGGTAATCAGCAGCTTTATCAGATTGGGAATATTTTTCACAGATTGGGTATCATACCGGGAGCGGAACAGCAGGCGCTGATTCAGGCGTTGTATAACAAGGCCGCAGAGCCTAAAAAAGCCACGCCTTAATCGATTTACCCGCCCGGCCACCTTTCTCACATGCGGGAAGGCGGCGGGCGGGAAAAATCAATCGCGGAAGTTTTTGAACTGGAACGGCTGGCCCAGATTGCCGCCGCGCATCAGCACCATCGCTGCCTGCAGATCGTCGCGGGATTTACCGGTCACACGCACTAACGTAAATTCGAATCCAAACCCACAGAGATTACCGCAAGATATTAATGTTGACCCAACACCGCCTGCCGGAAGACCCGCGCTGGAACGCCCTGCACGAGGAGTTCAGCTTTGACGACGACGACAACCTGCTGGGCATGAACATGCCGCCCGAAGGTGGCGAGCATCAGGCGAAAGTCAAAGGCGACCGCCTGCTGCTACAGGGCAGACCACCACTATGAGTACGACGAGTTCGGCAATCCCATCGCTGACCGCTGGGGCAAGGCGCAGTGCCGGGAGCACCGATTTGAATGGAACGGCGAGCACCGGCTGGTGCGCTTTACCGACGTGCGCCACTATGATGATGAAGGCTTTCCGCGCCACTCGTGGCGCTATGAGTTCGATAATGGCGTGACCACCCTATATCCCTGTCCGACGCGAAAATCCTCAGTATCAAGCCTTCTGATAACCCCTTTAAGCTGATCGATTCTCACGGTCGGTATCTGCTTGTTAATCCGGGCTTGTGGGTCAGGCGCTCAAGGAGCGTGAAGTGTGGCGCAATGTTTTCGCCTTCCGGCGCGTTTCCTGGCATAGACGCGGTTATCGGCGACAGGTATCCGGCGATGGTGATGAAGCTCGCGGCACAATAAGGCCTTAGCGGGATGCAGAATCGCCTCCCGCTAAGGCTTCATTCAGCCGCTTTCCATATCACATAAATACGCCTCTTCCACTCCTGTCCGGCAGCAGGCGACAGCTCATTTCGTTAGCGAAACGGTGGCTCATTAAACGTGCGTAATTTACGTGAGTGCAAACGATCACCTTCTGCGCGTAGTAAATCAATAGCACGAATACCAATTTGCAAATGTTCTGAAATAGCCCCCTCATAAAACCGGTTTGCCTGCCCGGGCAGTTTAATTTCACCGTGTAAAGGTTTGTCAGAAACACAAAGCAGCGTGCCGTAAGGCACGCGGAAGCGATAGCCCTGGGCTGCAATCGTCGCGCTCTCCATATCAATCGCGACCGCGCGGCTAAGGTTGAATCGCAGCGCCGATGCGGAATAACGAAGCTCCCAGTTACGATCATCCGTGGTGACGACCGTTCCCGTGCGCAGTCGCTGTTTCACCTCTTCACCGGGCATTCCGCTAACCGCTTTGGTAGCGTCGTACAGCGCACGCTGTACTTCCGCAATGCTTGGAATAGGAATATCAGGCGGCAGAACGGCATCCAGCACATGATCATCGCGTAAGTAGGCATGGGCCAGCACATAATCACCAATCGCCTGACTTTCTCGTAACCCTCCACAGTGCCCAATCATAAGCCAGACGTCAGGCCGCAACACGGCCAAATGGTCGCAAATCGTTTTAGCATTTGAAGGGCCGACACCGATATTTACCAGCGTAATCCCCTGCCCATCTGCCGTTACCAGGTGCCAGGCGGGCATCTGATGCTTCTTCCAGGCCAGATCGGAAATAGCCTCTTCCGGCGCTTCCGTTTCTGCCGTGATCCAAATTCCGCCGGCACAGGAAAGCGCGATATAGGGACTGTCAGGATCAAGAATTTGGCTGCATCCCCAGCGCACAAACTCATCGACATAGCGGGTGTAGTTGGTAAACAAAACGAAGGGCTGAAAATGTTCAACCGGCGTACCGGTATAGTGCCGTAACCGGGCCAACGAGAAGTCAACACGACGCGCGTCGAAGTGCGATAGCGGATAGAATTCGCCGGGGTGGAACAGACCGTCTGCCGTCTCATCGCCAATCTGCGCCAGTTCTGTGGTAGGAAAATGGCGCGTTAGCCCGGCGCTCATAGAACGATCCAGCGTCAGAGCCGAGCCATCGATCACATAAGGATACGGGATCTCATGGTGCGAGGCCTCTACCGCAATATGCGCGCCATAATCATGGTAAACGAGGTTAAGCTGTTCCAGAAGATAAGCGCGAAATAGCGCAGGCCGCGTAACGGTAGTGGTATAACAGCCGGGATGAGTAAAGCGTCCAAAAGCGCGTGTTTTAGGCGGGTTCGGTGTCGCGCCATCCCAGCTTACAGACAGCGAAGGATAAACAAACAGTCCGTTAAGCCTGGCGTGGGGATCGGGCAGCGTACCGTTATCAACATAGTCAGCGATGGCTTCACGGAGCGCGTTAACCGACTGCTCGTACAGCTCCTCCAGGCGATCCAGCGCCTGCTCGGGCGTCAGGTTTGTGCCTTTATTTTCCATATTATTCTCCTTAGCGTTCACAGGTGAGGCACGTCATTCGATAGTATGACAGCAAATGAGGAAACTAAAGGGGTTAGCGTAAGGGTGGCGACAGTAAACATGAACCCTTTAAAAAGAAAAGAGAACTATCTTAGCGCCACCATCATCGCTCAAAAAGAAGGGTACTGGTACAGCCATTTGTTAAGTTCATTACAATTAGTCATATAACCATTTCCCGGCTTTTGCTGACTCGATCAGCATGCTGATAGTGAAATCTGGGACGGGTACAGGTTCCGTTTTCTTGAACGGATGCCATGAAAAAGGGTGATTAGGAAAATAGGTTTCTATTCTGAAGTTACCTCGCTCGACATTGAGTTTCTCGAAGAATTTATTCATGAGATCTTCGGCTTCAAGTTCATCAATGCTCAGATCAGTATCAAGGTCAATCTCTGGTGTTAATTCCACTTGCTTAATGTTGAACAGATATGTGCCAGCATAAGGCCGTACAAGCTCGTAAACTTGCTGTTCAATATTGTCTACCATAACTTATCATTGCCCCGAGCAATGGTATTGTAGTCGCGTATAGTGCGATATGTTATTTGTGACACATCTGCGGCAAGGATAATTTCCCCGATCAAAGGAATGAAACGTCCAACAAACGGCGCAATGTTACGAACCATAACACGTCTGGCTGTCCACGGGGTGTAACCGCCTAACCATGTCGGAAGGGATATTCCAAAGGGAAATTTTGACTTTTTAAACACTGCACGTGCAGTACTGGACGCGTATGATGTGCCTTTAGTCGCTCCAGCGGGTTTCGCCCTTGTCCAGAGATTATTACGACCTGATGCCAGAGCAACAACAGCCCCGAAATCTGCAACACCAATCCCAAACTGGCTTGCGGTATTCTCACAGAAAATCATAACAGAAGTTCGGCAGCAGTCAGATTGGATTTTCCTGCATAGAAGTATGTTCCATTTAGTTCTTCTACTGTATCCATTAGAAACTCTATAGTTACTATTTTGGTTTACTTATTGTACATCCTTGTTTCGAATGAAAGAAATCAATCTTTTGGGAAAGAACGGATCAAGATCACGGGAAATATCTGAAATCAGATGAAAGAGACAGTCGCGATTCCCACCAGGGGCATCACCTGGCAAGCTTGTGTGATCGCTCCGTTTGAACCGAACACATCTATATGTCAGCATACTGATACGGGTTTGATCTTGCGGATAGCGGTATCGGTTAATGCCATAGGTGGGGGCTCCATTTTCTCAGCGAACCGCGAGGCCCCGATTAAGCCCCTAAAAACTATGGATGTCAAAAAACCCGGTAAACCTTCTCAGGTCAACCGGGTAAAGATAATTTATTGTTTTTTAAACGTCTCCGGACTCACCAGGATATCCCGAAACTAAAATCTGGCTCCTCTGACTGGACTCGAACCAGTGACATACGGATTAACAGTCCGCCGTTCTACCGACTGAACTACAGAGGAATCGTGTGAACGGGGCGAATATTAACGAGGTGCCCCTGGCTTGTCAAAGCCTGTTTTCACAAAAAAAGTTCGTTTGCTGCTTTATTCCACACTTCGGTTAAAATTCACCGTTTCCTGATGATTTTCACAGCAAAAAGCGCTTACTCCCTCTTTACGCGCGGGTATCTCCACAGCCAGCGCCCGCTTATCAGACGCCAGTAAAACAGTGCGCCACGCACGGCCCAGTCAAGAAACATCCTCAGCCAAACCCCTACAACCCCCATACCCAGCACAATACCAAGCGTATACCCTGCCACAACGCGACAGCCCCACATCCCCAGCATCGATACCCACATCGCAAATCGCACATCGCGCGCGCCTTTAAAACCCGACGGCAACACCCACGCGGCCGCCCAAATTGGCATAAAGGCAGCATTAAGCCAGAGCAGAACTTTCACTACCTCTTTTACGTCCTGCTCCTGGGTATAAAATGAGGCAAACAGACCCGCAAACGGCGCCGTCCCCCAGGCAATTGCCGTAAGTACGATAGTCGACATCCAGAATACATGGCGCAGTTGACGCTCTGCCTGACCAATTTGCCCGGTACCAAGACGCTTACCGGTGATAATAGTCGACGCCGAACCAAGGGCGTTACCCGGCAGGTTGATAAGCGCCGCCACGGAAAAGGCAATAAAGTTACCCGCAATAACGTTAGTGCCCATTCCGGCGACAAACATTTGCGTCAGTAGCTTGCCACCGTTGAACAGCACTGATTCAATGCTCGCCGGAATACCGATACCCATCACTTCCCAGATAATGCCGAAATTCAGCGGCTTCAGATAGCTTTTCAGCGGAATGCGCAGCGCCGGATTAAAACCAATCATCAGCACCCAAATAATCGCTACCGCGCCGATGTAGCGCGAAATGGTTAATCCCAGCCCCGCGCCGGCAAAACCCAGCCCTTGCCAGGAGAAAGCCCCGTAAATCAGGATGCTGCTGATAATAATATTGAGAATGTTCATCCCGCCGTTAATCATCAACGGGATTTTCGTATTCCCTGCCCCACGCAGCGCGCCGCTACCGATTAGCGCAATTGCCGCAGCCGGATAACTCAGCACCGTCAGTTCAAGGTACGTTAACGCCAGCCCCTTTACTTCTGGCGTCGCCTCGCCTGCGACAATATTAATAATTTCACTGCCGAAATAATGAATGACCACTGCCAGCACAACGGCAAATAGCGTCATAATCACCAGCGACTGGCGCGCCGCCGCCCTTGCGCGTCGCCTGTCGCGCTTGCCGAGGCTAAAGGCGACCACCACCGTAGTACCAAGATCGATAGCCGCAAAAAAAGCCATAATTACCATATTAAAACTGTCGGCAAGCCCCACGCCCGCCATTGCTTCCTTGCCCAGCCAACTGACGAGAAAAGTACTGAGCACGCCCATTAGCAAAACACAGGTATTTTCCAGAAAAATAGGGATAGCAAGTGGGGTGATTTCACGCCAGAACAACACTTTGTAGCTCTTGCGTTTGGCATACCAGGGCGTACGGACGACAGCCTGGCGTAAGGCAGTGGAGACGTTCAAAATGGACCTTAAAGAAGAGAGTTGAAACCACATTTCAATAATGAGCGAGAAATCGTAAGGCTGCAAAGCTTTTTGCAGAAAAAATGTCTGCAAATGCAACAAAGTGATGAGATAACCCGCAATCGAATCTGTAAGAGGTTAAATGGGGTTTGACAAAAATTTTTCCGCCGCTAATATACGACCCCACACGATTCCTCTGTAGTTCAGTCGGTAGAACGGCGGACTGTTAATCCGTATGTCACTGGTTCGAGTCCAGTCAGAGGAGCCAGATTTTAGTTTCGGGACATCCTGGCGAGTCCGGAGACGTTTAAAAAACAAGAAATTATCTTTACCCGGTTGATCTGATAAGGTTTGCCGGTTTTTTTGACATCCATAGTTTTTGGGGCTTAATCGGGCCTCACGGTTCGTTGAGAAAATGGAGCCCCTGCCATGACACTCACTACTAATACAGATACTCCAGCCCATGAAAACCAGCAATGTGGCAGGATATTTAAAGGCCAGACCTGCCTGCGCTAATGTTGACCGGCATTCCGGAACGGCGCTCCAGCACCTCATTAACCCGCGAAGTATCAACGTCATCCCCTTTGATAAACGTGCGCAGCACTGGCGTAACGGGCAATGGAACTTTTTTGTCTGACTCAAATTCAGCACGGTTACGAGAAAGCGGTTCGTGTACCTCCAGCCAACGACTGCCATCCGGCTCTACCGAAAATTTAACGGGCCTGTCGATAATCTGAACGCGGGTTCCTACAGGAACATGGTCGAATAAATATTTAATATCGTCATTGCGTAAACGGATACAGCCCTGACTGACGCGAAGGCCAATGCCAAAGTTAGCGTTAGTGCCATGGATGGCATATAACCTGCCGATATATATTGCGTATAGCCCCATAGGGTTATCCGGCCCCGCAGGCACCATCGCGGGCAGCGTTTTTCCCTCTTTAGCATATTCCCGACGCGTATTAGCCGTTGGCACCCAAACCGGGCCATCTTGTTTGCGTTCAACCGCAGTTACCCAGTTGCGCGGCGTTTCACGGCCAGCCTGACCAATACCAATAGGTAGCACCTCAACCGTATTCGTGCCTGCGGGATAATAATAAAGGCGCATCTCGGCGACGTTTACCACAATACCTTCACGAACGGTGTCAGGCAGAATCAACTGCTGCGGCACTACCAGTGTGGAACCAGACTGAGGTAAAAACACATCCACGCCGGGATTCGCTTCAAGCATATTACTCAGCCCCTGACCGTAGCGGGCGGCAAATGACTCTAAGGGCTGAGTATTGTTCTGCGGTACGGCGATTGTGACAGGCTGTCCTACCAGACGACTGCCTTCGGGCGGCAACGGATAGCTTATAGCCAGCGAGAAATGGCTTACCAACAAGACGAAAAACGGAAAAAAAGGTGTGATACGACGCATTATATCCCTTCCTTTGTCGCGGCAGGTGTGCGTTAAGTATAGCTTTTTTCTCACATGGCTGGTGTTGTGCGCCCGGGTTATGTTGCGTTTGCGTTCCCCTCCGGCAGGACAATATTACTGGCCGCCAACTCCCCCATGTTGTGGAACATGGCGCACGCGGCTTCCACGATCGGCATCGCCAGCGCCGCGCCGCTTCCTTCACCTAACCGCATCGCCATATGCAAATAGGGTTCCATAGACAAATGCGCGAGCGCGATGCGGGCGCCCTTTTCCGCCGAAAAGTGCGACGGGATCAGATAAGGTCTCACCGCAGGCGCAATCTGACAGGCCGCCAGCGCTGCCGAGTAGGAAAGAAAGCCATCCAGCAATACGGGTAAGCCACACCTTGCCGCGCCAAGCATCACGCCGGTCATCCCGACCAGATCAAAACCACCCACCTTCGACAACACATCAATGCCGTCGCGCGGATTGGGCTGATTAATCGCAATCGCCCGCCGCACGACGTCCACTTTATTATCGATGCGGGAAGGCGGAAGATTCGCGCCAATCCCCACCACCTCTTTTGCATCACTTCCTGTAAAAACGCTGACCATCGCGGCGGCTGGCGTAGTGTTCGCCATTCCCAGCTCCCCTACGCCAAATAAGGTCACGCCGCGTTGCGCCAGGTCGCAGGTGTAGCGGGAAACCTCCAGCAAAAGCGCCTCAGCCTGCAAGCGACTCATCGCCGGGCCAACGGCAATATTTCCGCAGCCGCGCGCGACGCGCATATTAACTACGCCAGGAATAGGTTCGGCATCAATACCGACATCAATGACATGCACCTTCGCACCGGCCTGAGCGGCAAGCACGCATACGCCGGTTGTTCCCCGCGTCATATTCGCCGCCTGAATCGCCGTCACGATTTTGGGCGAAACCGCTACGCCTTCATCCCAGACGCCATGGTCGGCGCACATCACCAGCACCGCCTTTTCACCTACCTGCGGCGTACCGTTAAGACCCGGCATACCCGCGAGCTGAACGGCTAAGGTTTCCAGTCTGCCCAGGCTGCCCGGCGGTTTGAGCAGGCCGTCAATATGTTGCTGCGCACGCGCCATCGCCTCGGCGTCCGGCGCAGGAATGTCACGGAGTAAAGCGTGTAGTGTCTGCATAAGATGTCTCGTCCGTAATAATCGGCTCATAACAGAGCCAGCAGAAAGATCAATTCACCAAGTTCGATCGCCGCGCCCAGCGTATCGCCGGTTTGACCGCCAAGCGTACGTTTAAGCAACTGGCCAAGGATGAAAATCGCCGCGCATGTGACCACCATTGCGGCCAGTCCTTGCATACCAGGCAGTAATACCGTGGCGATGATTATCGCCAATCCCAGAGTAATGCAGGTTTGCCGTCCGCTGACTTTACCGATAAATACATTGCCAAGCCCCTCTTCACGGGCGTAGCGATGACGGTACATCAATAAAACGGCGCTGCCGCGTCCGGCCGCACAGGCCGCTGCCAGCGCCGCCAACATTGGCGTTCCACGTAACGCCAGTTCGCTGACCACCAGAATTTTTATCAGGAGCACAAAAATAAGCGCCAGCCCGCCATGGGTTCCCAGACGACTATCGCGCATAATCTCCAGCATTCGCTCACGGCGGCGCGCGGAAAAAATGCCATCGCAGGTATCGGCCAGCCCATCCAGGTGAAAACCACCGGTCAGCAGCGCCAGCGCCAGAATACAGAACAACGCCGCTAGCGGAATACCGCACCAGGGTTGTAGGAGGATGAAAATCAGGCCGCTTACGCCCCCCAGAATCAACCCGATAAAGGGAAACATCACGATCCCACGCGAATACTGCTCGAAATCCAGTCCCTGCGACCAGCGTGACGGCACGGGCAAGCGGCTAATAAAAGCGAGCATGGCCCAAAACAGCTTACTCATTTAATTTTGACTCCAATACCTGAGACCACCAGCCAGACCTCATCCGCCGCTGCCGCCAGTCGTTGGTTGACCCGACCGGCAATATCACGAAAATGGCGCGCCAGACGGTTTTCCGGGACGATCCCCATTCCCACCTCATTTGTCACCAGTACCACTTTCGCCGGGCAGCGCTGGCAGGCTGCAATTAAAATCTGAATTTCATCGTCAATGGCGCGCTCCATCGCCGCGTAATCCCACTGTTCGGGATCGTTCTCGCCTCCCAGCGCAAACAGCAGATTCGTCACCATGGTGGTAATACATTCCAGCAAAATCGCGTCGTCAGGGGCAAGATCCGCGGTAATCAACGTATCAAGATGCCGCCAGCATTCTGCGGTCCGCCAGTGTGCCGGCCTGCCATCTTTATGATGCTGAATTCTCGCCGCCATCTCGTCATCAAGAATCTGCGAGGTGGCGATATACAGTACCTGCGGCGCATCGCCAATTAAGGTTTCAGCATGACGGCTTTTACCACTACGCGCCCCGCCCGTCACCAGAATCATCATACCGGCTCCTGATGTTGTTGCATGATGTTATAAATTTTATCAATATCAATATGTTGCCGCATCGCTTCCGCCAGCAGATCAAATTGCCGCGCTTTATGCTCCGCATAACAAAAAGTCGTTTCCCACGGCGCAAGTCCTTTTCGCGCCCGTAACCCATTGACCACCGCACGGGTAAACGCATCGCTGTCAAACAGGCCGTGAAGGTAAGTGCCAAACGCCAGTCCGTCGGCGGTGACCGCGCCATCCGCCACAGAGCATCCATTTTTCTGTAACGTCATGGCCGTACAGCATCCTTCCTGCAGCACCGTTTCCCCCATGTGGATTTCATAACCGCGTACCGGTAGCCCCGCCGCGGCAGCCAGCCAGCTGGGCAGCTCGCCTGACATTGTCGCGTTAACCTGCGTCGTGATTTTATCCTGTGCAAAGCGAGTGATCGTATTAAGCAGCCCCAGGCCCGGCTGCGTACCCAGCCCCGACTCCACCTCATCCACAATAGTGTCGCCCAGCATCTGGTAGCCACCGCAAATTCCCATCACCGGCACGCCCTGCCGATGTGTCTGCAATACCGCATCCGCCATCCCGCTTTCGCGCAGCCAGGCGAGGTCGCTCAGCGTATTCTTACTGCCCGGCAGGATCACCAGATCAGCGTCAGTCAACGCTTCCGGGCGGCGAATATAGCGTATGCGCACATCCGGCTGCGCCGCCAGAGCGTTAAAATCCGTAAAGTTAGAAATATGTGGCAGTTGCACAATGGCAATAGTGATATCACGGGGGGCGTTACCGCGATATTTATCGTTTTGCAGCGCGACGCCATCTTCATCTTCCAGATCCACATCCAGCCATGGCATCACTCCCAGGACCGGGACGCCAGTAAGCGATTCGATTTGTTCGATACCGGAATAGAGTAGCGCCACGTCGCCGCGGAATTTGTTGATAATGACGCCCTTTACTCTGTCACGCTCCTGTTTATGCAGCAGCGCCAGCGTGCCATAAATAGCGGCGAATACGCCGCCCCGGTCGATATCCGCCACCAGAATAACCGGACACTGGGCCATTTCCGCCATTCCCATATTGACGATATCGCGATCGCGCAGATTGATTTCCGCCGGGCTTCCGGCGCCTTCCAGCACAATAACGTCATATTCCTGCGCCAGACTGTTATAAACCGCAAGGATTTTCTCACGCAAACGCGGTTTATAGTCATGGTAACTAACCGCATCCATATTGGTCGCCACTTTCCCCATCAGCACGACCTGCGCCTGGCGATCGCTGGTCGGTTTGAGCAGCACCGGGTTCATACGCACATCTGGAGTGATCCCCGCGGCTTCCGCCTGAAAAATTTGCGCCCGCCCCATCTCTTTACCATCCGGCGTAATACCAGAATTAAGCGCCATATTTTGCGATTTAAACGGCGCGGTACGCAGACCATCCTGATAAAAAATGCGGCATAAACCCGCCGCCAGCACACTTTTGCCGACGTCGGATGCCGTCCCCTGCAACATAACTGCCTGCGTCATGACGCCTCCCTGAATGCGCACTTTTGCATTCGATGAAAAAACTCCGTTTCTGTTTTACACAGCGGCAGTCCCAGTTGAGTATGAAGTTTGACCAGCCAGGGCTGGGTTAGCCCCGCTTGTTCCATCGCTTCCGTACACACGAAAACCTCGCCAGGCGCGCCATGCGTCAGGATCTGGCCCTGGCGTAATACGTATACGGCATCGCTAATTTCATAAATAAGATCGATATCATGGCTGGAGATAATGACATGATTGCCCTGCGCCACAATCCGCCTGATGATAGCAATCATCTGAGTGCGCCCTGCGGGATCGAGACCAGCAGTGGGTTCATCCAGCAATAGATAGCGCGCCTGTAGCACCAGCGCTCCGGCGATAGCCACACGTTTTTTTTGCCCATGACTCAAACACTGAATGGGCTGATGGCGAAAATGTTGGGCGTCAACCAGCGTTAGCGCCTCGTCGACGCGGCGCGTGATTTCCGCCTCCGGCACCCCCAAATTACGTAAACTAAATGCAATATCGCTATCGATATCAGTATAAAAAATCTGCTGTTCAGGGTCCTGAAAAACCGTCGCAACTTGCTGGCGCAGCGCCAGTAGTCCGCGCTTGCTGTAATCCAGCGGTTTTCCCTGCCACAACACGGCCCCTTTTTGCGGACGCAACAAGCCGCTCAGGTTCATAAAAAGCGTAGACTTCCCACAGCCGTTCGCGCCCACCAAACCGGTAACAGGCGAAAGCGAAAAATCCAGATTTAACCCTTTAAGTACCGGCTCATTCTGATAACGAAACCACAGGTCTGAAGTGGCAAGCATAATAGTCCTTACAGGTGAAAATCACCCTGATACAGTTTGATATCCAGCGTGGTGGTCATTTGCTGATAACGCATTAACACCCGCGTAAACAGGAGTCCAGCCAGCATCGCCAGAGATCGATAGCCGTTCGGCAGGCTGCAATAACCAAAACGCAGCGTTTGCGCACGACGGATTGCCACCGCCTCATCCAGAAGAATAAAGAGAAAGCGCCACGTTAACAGGATTTGCTCGGTAAGCAGGCGTGGAATATGCGCGCGCTTAAGCAAGCTAATTAACTGCGGAAACGGTAGGTTCATCACCAGCCACAACGTCGCGGACAGCGCCGTCAGGCTACGCCAGAACGTTTCATTCGCCGTAACCACGCCCGCACGGGTAATCCCGATCCAGTACGGCCCAACAGATATGCCAGCCAGCAGCATTTGCGGCTCGCGGCTGATGCTGAAGATAATCGTTATCACGCCGACCAACAAAAATCCAAAAGGTATCGCCATCCATCGACACCAGCGCCAGAGGGATATGCGCAATAGCCAACAGCTCAATCCGGCAATGATCAGCAGCTCAATGCCCTGCCCTACAGGCGGCAGAATAAACGCCAGTATCATCATCGCCAGCCACAGCAAAAACTTGCGCTGCGGCGCAACGTGTGCCCAGCGGCTTTGATAGCTGAGTCGATCAAGCCCGGTCATCACGGCGTTGTTTACCTTTGCAATACCCCAGGATATAAAAAATCACCGCCGCGCCAAGAGAGCCCTGAAGGGTAAACAGCAGGCTTTCAATTTCACCGCTGGCAGGTTCATATAACGGCTGAAACCAGGGTTTATACTGCGGCGCAATAGCCTGAATCTGGCTTTCCGCTTCGCCGTCTGAACCGCCATATTCACCGCCATGGTTAATAAAAAACGGCAGAATCACCAGAGCCACCACCATCGCTAACAACATCAACGTTTTTTTCATTTTAATGTCCTTGTACGGTAATCACTTGCCGTTTGGTTAACTGGTCATAAATCATGACGGTTAATAAACCTTCAGCAATGGCGACAGGAATCTGTGTGAGGCAGAAAATCCCCATAAACTTCACAACAGACCCTGTCGCTCCGGCATGGGGATCGGGAAACGCAACGCCAAACTGGACTGAAGTCACAAAATAGGTCGCCAAATCCGCCAGCATCGCGCACAGAAAAACGGCGACATCGCGGCGCAGTCCGGCACGGCAGGCCATTTTCCACACCAGATAACCGACAACCGGGCCAATCACCGCCATCGACATTCCGTTTGCGCCAAGCGTCGTCAGGCCGCCGTGCGCCAGCAATAGCGCCTGAAACAACAGCACAACCGCGCCGAGAATCGCCACCACCCCGGGCCCGAACAAGATAACCGCCAGACCAACGCCGGTCGGATGTGAACAACTCCCCGTTACCGACGGAATTTTGAGCGCGGACAGGACAAAAATAAACGCGCCGCACAGCGCCAGCAGTACCTTCTGATGATTATCCTCCTGCACAATACGCCGTAAGCGCACCAGCCCATACCACAAGCAGGGTAAAAACAGTAACCACCAGGCCAGCGCCCACACTGGCGGTAAAAAGCCCTCCATGATATGCATCGCAAACGCCTGTTGCGGGACAACCATCAGCAATAGCGCTGCAGCCAGTCCACTGAAAGACAACCGTCGAAGCTGCTGTTCAAGTTTCATTCTGCATACTCCCACTGTTTATTGACCAGAATGGTCGAAAAATAGGGCAACGGTCGATCATCGTTGACCTCGTGGAGATGGCGCCAGCACTGCTCGCCGGGCAGCGTGGCCTCGGACATCATTAAGGCGCATTCCAGCAGGCCAGCCTGCGCCAGCAACGCTTTAATACGAACGAACCGGCCATACACTTTCATCAGCACCAGGCTATCATGCTGTTGTAGCGCCTGGGCTATTTCCGCTTCCGGCGCGGTACAAGAAATAACCGCCAGCGATTGCTGTTCTATGGCGAGCGGCATTTTCGCGCGGGCGGCTATCGCGGCGAAGGACGTGACGCCGGGGACAATCTCCAGCCACTCCGGGCAGCCGATACGCTGGAGTAAAAAAATCCAGGTACTGAATAGCATCGCATCGCCTAGGGTAATAAAACCGACCTGTTTACCCGCTTTCACCTCTGCGGTAAGCGCGGCGGCAACCTCGTTCCAGACCGCTTCTTTCTAGGCGCCGTCAGCGCTCATAGGGAAATGGCAACAACGTACTTCCGTCTGCTCGCCGAGATAGTCGCGCACAATCGACAGCGCCAGACTATCGCCCCCCTTACGACCGGCGGGCGCATACAGAATGTCCAGCGAGCCAAGAATCCGCGCTGCGCGGACGGTTATCAGGTCGGGCGCGCCTGGCCCGGTGCTTAATGCGTATAATTTACCGTTCATGCCGCCTCCTCTACCGCCATGTTCAGCGCCTGGTGCAAATGCGCGACAAACATCGCCCGGATAGCCGGGTTTTCTCCCAGCCCGCTCAGCCACGGCGTCGCCGGAATGCCCGCCGCGTTAAAGCGCATTTTCCATGAGTCGCCGTCGTCTGAAGCCATATCATTAATGGCGTGATCGCCCGCCACCAGCATTAATGGCATCAAATGTACGCCGGTGACGCCTTCGTCACGCAGGCTGTCGATCAGGATGTCGACCTCCGGGTAGCTTTCTACGGCGCCGACGCGCGCCGGAAAGCGCTGCGCGGTCATCATATGATCGAGACAGGCATAAGCTGCGAATGCGTGATGGCTGGCGCCGTGGCCCATAAAAACGACTTTCTCCGTTTGTCTGAGCGATGGCATCTGTTGTCGCAACGCCTGCATTAGCTGCACATAATCGTTATGGCTGCTCAGCAACGGCACGCCCAGCGTCAGGCGAGTGAATAACGGACGCAAGAGTTGTACCTCACGGACAATTTTTTCATATTCGTCGCCGTTAATAATGTGCAACGACTGAATCGCCACGTCCTGATATCCCTGTGCGGCAAGCTTTTGCAAAGCCTGTAATGGCGTATCGATGTCGATACCGTCACGCTGGCGAAGCTTGCGAATGATCATTCCGGAAGTGAAGGCGCGAAACAGGTCGCGATCGGGACAGGACGCCGCCAGATCACGTTCGCACGCCACAATGTTTTTTTCACAGGTGTCGTGATAGCTGGTGCCAAAACTGACTACCAGAAGCGCTTTTTTCATTTTTACTCCTTAGCTGCGGCCAGCCAGCGCGATAAACGCTGCGCAAAGGCGGCCTGGCTTTCCAGTAACTCATCACCCGTCACAAGCGGCGTCGGGCGCGCAATAACGATGCAGGGAATGCCCGCATCCAGACAGGGCTGAACTTTTTCCTGATATCCCCCCTCCGCGCCGGACGCTTTGGTAATGACTACGTCGGCCCGGCACTGGTGGTAAAACGCGGCGTTAAAATCAGCGCTGAACGGCCCACACAGAGCGAAAATTTCTCCAACGCCGAACCCCAGTTCGCTGCAGCGTTGAATCACCTCCGCCACGGGCAGTACGCGCGCCAGCAACGTTTTTTCCGCCAGCCCGGCACGCCAGACGGCCAGATCTTTACTGCCGGTCGTCAGTAACACGCGCGGACCAAAACGCCTCGCTATCTCGCAGGCATCGGCAATACTGCGCGCCGTATAGAGAAGCGGATGCGTCAGATTGCTAAGCTGCTCCGGGCGCTGATAACGACTTAACAACACGCCCGCCGTTTCACAGGCGCGAAGGAGGTTATGGCTGACCATTTCTGCATAAGGATGCGACGCATCTATTACCCAGCGAGTACGATTTTCTTTTAGCCAGTCGACCATCTGCCCGTATTCCAGACGACCACAGCGCACCTGTCCTTTTATGTCGCCAGCCAGATCGTTTCCGGCTGGCGTCGCCACGGATAAGGTGTATGCGACGTTCGCCGCATCCAGTTGTCGGCATAACGCGCGCGCATCACTGGTGCCGCCCACCACCAGCACCACCCCCTCATTCACAGCGTGTAACCTCGCGGCGTTACCATCAGCCCATCCTGAACATAGGTCGTTTTATTACCGACGATGACCAGACTGGTCATATCTACCGGTTCAAAATTCATATCGCCGAGCGTAGTCAGCCATTTTTCCTCTTTCTTACGTCCGGCGGACTTCACCACGCCAACCGGCGTTTGCGCGCTTTTACTGGCGGCAAGCAGGTCAAACGCGCGCGCCAGATGCCCTTCGCGCCCGCGGCTGCGCGGGTTGTAAAAACAGATAACAAAGTCTGCCTCTCCGGCGGCAACGATGCGTTTTTCAATAACCGGCCACGGGGTCAGCAGGTCGCTGAGGCTGATATGACAGAAGTCATGCATCAGCGGCGCGCCCAGTAAAGAGGCGGCGGCGATGCTGGCGGTCATGCCTGGAATGAGCCGCACCTCGACGTCCAGTTTTTGCTTGCCGACCAGTTCCAGCACCAGCCCCGCCATGCCGTAAATACCGGCGTCGCCGCTGCTAATCAGCGCGACGTTATGCCCGGCCTGCGCTAGTTCAATAGCCGCCTGGCAGCGTTCAATTTCCTTACACATGCCGGTCTTGATCACCTGTTTGTCGCCAGTGAATGCTTTAACCAGATGGGTATAGGTTTTGTAACCCACGACGATTTCCGCCGCCTGAAGCGCCTCAATCGCCTCCATCGTCATCATTGCCTGCGAACCGGGGCCAATACCAATTACGCTCAACATCAGTGTGCAACTCCTAAAGTAATAGTGACGCCCTGTTCTCGCAGGGTCTCGCCTAACAATTGTCCCTGGCTTAATAACCACGCAGCCGGGCCGGATACGCTGCCAACGCCCACCGTTTTTCTGACGAAGCCAGAACCGGGAAAATGGTGTTCGAATTCGCGCAACGCTTCGGCGGTAAAGGTTTTAAAAGGCACGCGGCAGCAGGAGGCGAGCTGAATAAGCCCCGGCTCCCCTTTTTTGAGCGTGACGCTGCCAATCGCTTTTAACGCCAGCGGATCGAGTTTCTGCGCTTCAAGCTGACGCGCCAGTAATGTCGCTAACAGGGGAAATGGCGTATCGCGGCGACAGCCAATTCCCGCCACCACACGCTGGGGCACCAGTTTCCAGTGCAGTACGGGAAGCTCAGGGAGGTCATTACGCAAAGAGACGCAGATAAGCGCATCCAGCTCAGGCAACCGCTGCAAATCATCAACAGGGATAAAACCGCGAATATCGCACTGGCCGATCTCTTCCGTTAGTTCGGCATCCCACCATAACCCCACACGTTGATGACTGACCAACATCTGGTTAACGGTTTTTACCGCCGTGCGAAGATCGGTCATGCGGGCGTTAAGCTGGAAAGCTAAGGTGTCCAACGCGGACATCTCATTGACATCCGTTGCCGTGGTAATCACCGGATCGGCGCCTAACATTCCTGCCAGGTAGCGCGTCAAGGCATTGGCCCCGCCCGCATGACCGGAAAGCAGGCTAATGACATGCTGACCACGTTCATCAATGACGACCACCGCCGGATCGCTGAACTTGTCGTTCACTAACGGCGCCAGGACACGAACGGCAATGCCGGTCGCGCCGATAAAAATAAGCGCGGTATAAGTGGTAAAAGCCTGCCGGGCGGTATTAGCGAATCCGCCATCGAAGGGAATAAATCCCTCTTCCCGCAGTTTTTCACTGGTAAAGCAGGTTAACGGCAGCATCGCGGCGAGTCTCTTTGCCAGCGCCACGCCGCCGGGCGTCAGGCAAAACAACGCAATGGATTCAGGCTTTACGGTATTCATGGCTAAAGTCCGCTGCATAAAGTCTTGAGTAGTGATACTCCTTACCCAGAAAATTCCCGACCAGGATTAGCGCCGTCTTACGGATGCCAGCATCACGTACTTTGTCGCTAATATCCGCTAACGTGCCGCGAACGGTCTGACTTTCCGGCCAGGTAGCCTTATAGATGACTGCGACAGGCGTAGTTGCCGGATAACCGCCGGCAATGAGACGTTCCGCCACCCGATGAATACGCTGAACGGAGAGATAAATCGCCATTGACGTCTGGTGACTGGCGAAAGCCTCCAGTTGTTCGCGCGCCGGTACTGGCGTACGCCCTTCCAGACGGGTAATAATGAGACTCTGCGATACCTCCGGTACGGTATATTCCACACCCAGCTCTGCCGCAGCGCCGAGAAACGCGCTGACGCCAGGCACTACCTGCCAGTCGATACCGCGGCAGGTTAACTCTTCGCCTTGCTCACGCACGGAGCCGTACAGCGAAACATCGCCCGTTTGCAAACGCACCACCGTTTTTCCCGCTTTCACGCCCGCCGCCATCAGCTCGATAATCTGCTCAAGATGCAGTTCGGCGCTGTCGTAGCGTTCTGCCTGCGCGGGGCAGTAATCCAGCAGTTCGGTATTGATCAGCGAACCGGCATAGATAACTACCTGCGCCTGTTGCAGCAGGCGGTAGCCTTTAAGCGTGATCAGCTCGCGATCGCCCGGCCCGGCGCCGACGAACCATACACAGCGTGGATCAAATGTCTCTGACATGGTTTTCTTCCTTCTGACAGGCGATAACAAAAACAGGATTGTTCGGTTTGAAATAGTGCCCCGCCCCCAGCGGCGTTAACGATGAAAGCTGAAGCTGTACACAGTCCATTCGACATGCGCCGATGTGCGCAAGATGCGCCATCGCGCTATGAAGGTTTTCCTGCAAGATAAAGGTCATCACCAGACGGCCACCGGGATGCAGATGGCCCATCGCCCAGTCAATCAGCGCCGTCAGATGCCCGCCGCTGCCGCCCATAAATACCGCATCGGCTTTCCCGGTTATGGTCATTGGCGCTTCGCCAGGGAGAATATCGATATTGCCGCAGGCAAAGCGCTGACGATTCTCATCAAGCAGCCGTAGCGCGGCAGGATTACGCTCGATAGCCGTCACCTGCAACGAAGGAAATTGCAGCGCCGCTTCAATTGAGACGCTTCCCGTTCCCGCCCCGACGTCAATCAGGTGACTGGCGCGGTGGAGCTCAAGTTTCGACAGTGCCAGCGCCCGTACCGCCTCTTTGGTCATTGGCACGTTCTCGCCGCGCAGAAAAAGCTCATCTTTCATCCAGGATCACCACTGCATTCATTTCATAGTCGGCGTTGACCGCACTGACGGGTAGCCAGTGGATCCGCTCATTTTCCATCGCCAGATTTTCACCAATCACCATTAAGCGATGCCCTTTGCCCCGCGCGACCAGTTCCCGCGCGATTTCTCGCGGCCCGCAGCGGGCATCCGTGACCATCGCCACTTTGCGATGGCTCGCCAACTGATCGAAGCTGACGCAACGACCGTGGCTACTGGTCAACCACATGTCATTCATATCAATTCCAGCCTGTGCGCACAGATACTGTACGGCGCTGATGCCAGGGATAATGCGAACCTGTTCGATACCAAAATGCGCCACCAGGCGTGTACCGATGCCATAAAACAGCGGATCGCCGGAGGCCAGCACCACGATCCCTTTATCCCGACGGGTGGCAATCCAGGACAACAACGCGCCAATATCCGCGCCCAGCGTAAATCGTTCGCCGCCAAACGCCGGAAACTGCGCCAAATGCCGTTTACCGCCTGCCAGCGCATCGGCGTGGTCTATCGCTTCCAGCGCCGCAGGGGTCATCAAATGCCGTCCGGCGGGCCCCATTCCCACGACCGTTAGCATTGCAGCTCCTTAGCAATCTCGTCGACGGGACGATTACTGCCGAGAATATGGTTATCAAAAGAAAACAGGATGGCGTCGCAGACAGGCGGCGTTTTGGTAAAACGCAGCATCTGCATGACTCGCAAACAAATACGCCTGGCAAGATGGTTATAGATATGCCCGAAGCCATATGCTTCAATGTGCTCCATTGCCGCTTCAGTGGTATCGCAATCGCCGACCAGGGTGAGTAACTCCAGCGGCGCGCCCAGTAAAGCTAAATGCGCGACCAGCGTTTCCATGCGCGCATCGGCAATATGGCTATGGGTATGAAAGATCCCGGCGGCAATTTTGATCAGTTTTCCAGGATGCCCCACCAGCACTATCTGGCAAAATCCCAGCCGTACCGCCTCTTCAATCATGTAGCCGACAAAATTGCTCATGGTGACGACCGCCTGTGTGTCGACGCCCATTTGTTCGCGAACAAACCGTTCGCCGTGGTTGCCCGGCACGAGTATCACCCGCGTTAATCCTGACGCCCGTTTGATCTCCAGTTCCAGCGATAGCGAGCGTTTCCAGCTTTCTTCCGACATCGGTGTCACAATGCCGGTAGTGCCAATAATGGAAATGCCGCCAAGAATGCCAAGCCGCGAGTTATACGTTTTTTGCGCCCGCGCTTCGCCTTCCGGGGCAAAAATCTCCACATCGGCCCCACGCGCTGGGCCTATCGCTTCGCGCACCGCAGATTCAATGGTATGACGCGGCGTACGATTGATGGCAGCGCTCCCGAGCGGTAGTCCAACCCCTTTACGCGTTACCGTACCAATACCTTCGCCGCCAGTGAGCGTAACGCGGGCAAAAATCAGCATTCCGTGCGTGGCATCCACATCATCGCCGCCATCTTTACGAATTGCGGCTATCGCCTGCTGGCCTTCAATGTGCGGCGACTCCACGTTCAGGCATAGCGTGACGCCCGACGGCGTGACGATGGAGACCTGATGAATCAGATGTTGACGTAATACCATCAGCGAGGCGACTTTTGCCGCCGCCGTCGCGCAGGAACCGGTGGTATATCCTTTACGTAACGCTTTACCGTGGTGCCAGACCGGCGCGTCAAAAGAAAGCTCGCTCATCAGGCCTCCCGGAGGTGATAGAGCAACGCATTGACGATAGCGGCAGCCACGTTACTGCCGCCTTTACGCCCTAACGCGGCAACCGCGGGGAAATGGCTATGGGTGAGTGCCTCTTTGGACTCCGCCGCGCCGACAAAGCCTACCGGTACGCCCACCACGCCGCTCACCGTCACGTTATGTTCAAGCAAACGGAACAGGGCCGTCGGCGCATTACCGAAAACAAAGAGCTTGTTTTTCTCCTCCTCGGCGATAGCGATATCGACGGCGGCCATTGAACGGGTAATCCCCTGCGTTTGTGCGGCGCGCACCACGCGCGGATCGCTGATATAACAGCGACACTCGCCGCCAAACGTCGCCAGTAATCTTTTATTAATGCCGGACAGCGCCATCGTGGTATCGGTATAAATAATGCACGGATGGCGTAACGCATCACAAAGCTGCTCCAGCGCATCGGCAGAGAACCACAAAATGTCCAGCCAGTCGAAATCGGCGGTGGTATGAATAACCCGCTTGATAATGGCCTCATGGAGCGGACTGGCGAAACGGTAATCAGGACGCGTTTCGCGAATAATGTCGCTAATAATGGTGAAACTGTTGGCCTCAATGGTTTGGGGCTGCTGGATATAATGCATACTGTCGTCCTCAGGCCACGCCAGATAACCCGCACCGCGCCGCAATAAACAGCGCCAGCGCCAGGGTTGAAGCGACCCACATCAATCGAATCGTTCGGGAAATATCGTCCACGGAAATATCGCGCTGCGCGTCGCCTATCCAGGGCTTGTCCACACGCTCGCCAAAGTAGTTATTTGGGCCGCCGAGCTGGATACCTAAGGCGCCGGCCACACACGCTTCCGACCAGGCGCAATTTGGGCTACTGTGGTTATAACGGTCACGCCAGCCAATACGCAGCGCCCGCCAACCACTCAGGCGACACAGTCCTGCCGCAATGCCCAGCAACAGCCAGCTCAGTCGGGCAGGAAGATAGTTCGCTACGTCGTCCATACGGGCGCTGACCATACCAATCGCCCGGTATTTTTCATGTTTGTAGCCCACCATTGAATCCAGGGTATTGACGGCTTTGTAGGCCATCGCCAGCGGCGCGCCGCCGAGAAAGAGGAAAAAGAGCGGCGCGATAATGCCGTCAACGGTGTTTTCTGCAACCGTTTCCACCACGCCGCGATTGATCTGCGCTGGCTGAAGTTGCGACGTATCGCGCCCGACGATCCAGGAGAGTTTTATTCGGCTTTCCGCAAGGTCGTTCTCCCGCAACGGTCGTTCAACCTCCTGCGCGGCGCGGGCCAGAGAGCGTCCGGCCAGCGTGGTAAAGATCATCCAGACTTCGACGCTCCAGCCAAACCAGGGGTGAATCCGCTGCGCCAGCGCCAGTACGCCCCATGCCACGCCCCAGGTCGCCCCGACAACCACAACCCACATTACGCCGCCGCCAATCCGCAGCGCTTTATCGCCGGGACAATAGCGACGCACAATACGCTGCACAAACGTGATTAAACGACCTATCCAGCGTACCGGATGGGGCCAGTGTTGAGGGTCGCCGATGATAAAATCCAGCCCCCAGGCGATACACCAGGCAAGGATCGTCATAATACGCGCCTCGCCGCCGCCAGCCAGTGCTGCAACATTTCCAGACGCTGGGCGAAATGGACGTGCAGATAGCTGGCAAACGTGTTGCCTGTCTGCCAGCCGCCAGTCCATTCCTGTAACACGCGGCCATCGCGAACCTTACGACAGGCCATAACGGCGGGTGTTTCGGGAATAAAATCTGAGTAGTGAAATTCATGGCCGCGCACTATCTCGCCAGGCACCGCCAATAGCGTTGGCTGTATAGCCTGCGCCTCACAGTAACCAAAGCGGGTAAGTCGCTTACCCATTTTGCTGTGACCGGGGATAATATTCGCCATCTGATGAATTTCCCCACCGCTATCCTCCAGAGTGCTCCCCAGATACATCAGACCACCACACTCCGCGTAAATCGCCACGCCGCGCTGATGCGCCGCCCGCAAATGTTTTAACATCGCCGTATTTGCCGCCAGATCCGCGGCGTATAATTCAGGATATCCACCGCCCAGCCAGATCATCTGACAATCAGGCAATGCGCGGTCATGCAGTGGGCTGAAACGCACAATGTTAACGCCGGCGCGCTCCAGCAAATCGATGTTATCGGGATAATAAAAGTTAAAGGCCTCATCATCCGCCAGAGCAAGCGTCAGCCCTGCCCCCGCTGTGTTATCGGGGCGCTCAGGCCACATTCCCGTCGGAAGCGCTGATAACACGCTCAGCGAGAGTAGCGCATCCACATCCACTGTTTGTTCCAGCATGGCGGCAAAATCATGCCATGATTGCTGATTGACGAGGGATTCTCTGGCGGTAATCAACCCCAGGTGGCGTTCAGGTAATGCGACGCCGTCGCAAGGAGGGACATACCCCAGTACCGGCAGTGAGCAATAATGTTCAATGGCATTTTTGAGGAGCTGATAGTGGGCGTCGCTAGTGACGCGATTCACAATCACGCCCGCGAGGTTGAGGGTCGGGTCGAAGTGCTGAAATCCCATAACGGTAGCCGCAAGCGACGTTGAAACAGCCTTGCCGTCCACCAGTAGGATGACCGGGCAACCAAGCTGTTTGGCCATCGCGGCTGTGCTGCAGTAATTGAGGTCGACGCCATAGCCGTCATACAGCCCCATGACCCCTTCAATGACAGCGATATCCGCCTGCCGCATTTGTTCGCAAAATAAGGCGTTGAGAACAGGAGGAGGAAGCATGAAACTGTCAAGATTACGGGACGCCACGCCACAGATAGCGGTATGCCAGCCGGTATCAAGGTAATCTGGCCCAACTTTAAACGGCTGTACGCGCAGCGCGCGTTTTTGCAGCAGCCTCAACAAACCAAGCGTCACCGTGGTTTTGCCGCAACCGCTTCCTGTGCCTGCAAGAATAAATGCGTGATGCCTTGCCGCCATTACCCTGATCCTGTTCAGGGTGGTAGGGGTATACAGGTACGCGCATGTTCAGTCTTTCGACTGTACGCGTCTTCGCAACCCACTTCCCACCGAAGTTGTTGGTTATCACCGACAGGCAGGTCTTCTGGCTTAGCGTCCTCCTCGCCCGTCCTTCCCAATCTTGCGATCAGTGGTCTTTACGGGGTCGTCAGCATCACAGCAGCGGGGGCTGCGGGGGATTTTCACCCCCTTCCCTACCACAAATGTGGCAAACCTGTTGGTTTACGTTATGGCTGTACGGCACACCCATAACGGCAATTAATAATGTGCTACGTTTTACATTTCTGTGAGCAATAGCCTGAGCGGTTGCTCATCTGACGTTAATCTACTCATCCTTATCGGTATATTGACGATAAAACGTATCGACAAAGCGTAATAAAACTTATCTTTCCTGACACTGTACTTCATCACAAAAATAAAAACTGGTGCAGTTTATGCCTTAAATTTTATTATTTTGTTGCGCTATGACAATTTATTGTTACACCAGATAAATTTTCTTTCTGAAATGATTAAGATACAAAAGACTATCAAAAATCGGCAATAGCAAAATATTGCTATTCATAACGATGGAGGATGAGAATTCTCATTTATCTGCTGGCGATAAGCCTGCGGCGTAACCTGATAGGTCTGGCGGAAGACTTTGCAAAAATAACTGGTTTGCGAAAAGCCTAAATTACGCGCAATACTGGCAATACTCCAGTCACTATGGCAAAGCAATTCTCTGGCGCTAACCATTCTCTGGCGGTTCACCCACGCATTAAATCCGATTCCCTGATATTTTTTGAATAGCTTACTGAAGTAATAGGGGCTGAGATAGACATGTGAGGCGACATCCTCAAGACGAAGATCGTCGGACAAATGCGCATCAATATAGCGAAGCGCTTTTTTCATTTTACTGTCATGCGGAGTGGGACCACGAGTGGTTTTATTTGCCTCCGATTGCTGCGGATTGTCTTTGATAACCACGAAATTGAGCTGTTTTTTCAGGCAATTCTCAACTATCAGTTTAAGAAGATCGGCGGAAGCGATAACGCGTGAATAGTCCATCTCTGGCACATTCCGAAATTCATTCAAGAGCTCAGGATCAGCCTGCCAGCGATCGTCGACATTAAGAATGTTTACCAGCTCCACGTCATTACTTAAACGAACCTGCCCGCATAAAACAAAGCCAACTAAATGCCCTGCGATTACCAGCGGAATAGAAAAATCCGTTAGACCGGCATGACAACGATAAATACAGGGTTGATCGGACTTCGATGCCTCCAGTCCCCCGCAGCGATCGCTCATACGACAACGTGTACTATGCTGGGGATGCTGCCGCATCAACTGACAAAACGGCGTGAAATTGAATAGCTCAGATATTTCATCACCATGAATATTGACAACCACAACCGCCAGACCGGTGGCTTGTGCAAAATCCTGTGCGATTTTATTAATGAGTTCTGAGTTCAGAGCGCTCGCAGAAATCATGATAAAACCCCTCAGTTAATTTATTGTTATAAACAAAACACATTATTTACATTCACTTTTTATTAGCATTATCCTGGCCCTGATAAAAAGTACAATGACAATATCAAAAGTCTCCCATTGCTGGGAGACGTTTTGATCAGTTCGTGAAAGCAGATCACGAAATTATCTCACCTGTTTTTACGATACATCATTGCTGTGAATCTGGTTCGCATTTTCTTACAGTTCACAGCGGTTACAAGGTAAATTCTTACCAATAAAATAGCGATATATGGCTGCTCCGGCACAGGCGCCGATAACAGGCGCGACAATCGGCACGATAAAATAAGGGATCTCTCGCCCACCGCTCATCGCCATGTTCCCCCACCCCGCTAACCATGTGAACAGTTTGGGACCGAAATCACGCGCCGGGTTCATTGCAAAACCGGTAAGGGGTCCAGTAGACGCGCCGATAACGGCAACCAATATCCCAATAAGCAAAGGCGAAAGCGGCCCTTTAGGAATGCCATTGCCATCATCCGTCAATGCCATGATCATGCCCATCAGAATCGACGTAATGACCACTTCCACCAACGCAGCCTGCCATACATTTAGCGCTGCGGCCGGATAGGTACTGAAAATGCTGGCTAATTGCAAACTTTCGACGCTACCGCGCACCATATGATGCGCAGTCTCAAATTCAGTAAAAAGGCTACTATAAAGCACATACGCCAGCAGAGCGCCGCCAAAAGCGCCGGCAAACTGGGCAATAATATAAGGCAATACTTTCTGTTTGGGGAAGCAGGCAAACAGCCACAGCGCAATCGTCACCGCAGGGTTAAGATGTCCGCCGGAGATTCCGGCAGTAAGGTAAACGGCCAGTGAAATTCCAAGCCCCCAAATAATGCAAATCTCCCATAATCCGAGGCTGGCGCCTGCGACTTTGAGCGCGCTCAAACAACCGATACCAAAAAACAAAAAGAGTCCGGTGCCTAAAAATTCCGCACCACATTGCGCCTTTAGAGAATCATTCATGTGACACCTTCTGAGCAAAGTTCGTGTCCTGGCCAGCGCAAGTTTCGGCTGGCGGTAGAGTACAGCTAACCTCACTATAAAAAGTGCCGCCTGTAAATTGTTGGCAACCTGCGAACCTGTCTCCCGGAAAAATCGTGTTGCGATAGCAAAATTTTGCTTTTCCGATATTTTTAGCAGCCCATCATACGGAAGATTCGAGCTATAAAATACGCCTGTGAAAATAATAAAATATTGCACAAGCCAACTTATCAATTTCGAATAAGCATCACATTTTGCGTCTTTCACCATATCAAATAAAAATACTCTCGTCACTAACAAAAATGTAAAAATGAAATAATAAAAACAAAATAATCATATAGACAATAATAAATTAAATGTAATTTATCAATAAGTTATAAAAGCAAAAGACAATTTAGTCATATTGCTTTCCCATTATTTTCTGATGCTCAACAGCAAGTCAGCCATTCTTTTTCCTCGCATCTTCTTATAGTCCCAACTATCGGAACACTCCATGCGAGGTCTTTATGCAACAAGAAGCACTAGGAATGGTAGAAACCAAAGGCTTAACCGCAGCCATAGAGGCCGCTGATGCAATGGTTAAGTCAGCCAATGTGATGTTAGTGGGCTATGAAAAGATTGGCTCCGGGCTGGTAACCGTCATCGTGCGCGGCGATGTTGGCGCGGTCAAAGCGGCCACCGATGCAGGTGCCGCAGCCGCACGCAACGTGGGTGAAGTGAAAGCCGTACACGTCATCCCACGCCCTCACACCGATGTAGAAAAAATCTTACCGAAGGGAATTAGCCAATGAGCAGCAATGAGCTGGTGGAACAGATCATGGCGCAGGTGATTGCCCGTGTGGCAACGCCGGAACAACAGGCCATCCCTGGTCAACCCCAACCTATACGAGAGACGGCTATGGCAGAAAAAAGCTGCAGTTTAACGGAATTTGTCGGGACCGCCATTGGCGATACCCTGGGCCTGGTTATCGCCAACGTCGATACCGCCCTGCTGGACGCGATGAAGCTTGAGAAGCGCTATCGTTCCATCGGCATTCTCGGCGCCCGCACCGGCGCAGGCCCGCACATTATGGCGGCGGACGAAGCGGTGAAAGCCACCAATACCGAAGTGGTCAGCATTGAGCTGCCGCGCGATACCAAAGGCGGAGCGGGCCACGGTTCGCTGATTATTTTAGGCGGTAACGACGTGTCCGACGTCAAGCGCGGTATCGAAGTCGCGCTGAAAGAGCTGGACCGCACCTTCGGTGATGTTTACGGCAACGAAGCCGGACATATCGAGCTGCAGTACACCGCTCGCGCCAGCTATGCGCTGGAAAAAGCGTTCGGCGCGCCGATTGGCCGCGCCTGCGGCATTATCGTCGGCGCTCCGGCTTCCGTCGGCGTACTGATGGCCGATACCGCGCTGAAGTCAGCCAACGTTGAAGTCGTGGCGTACAGCTCTCCGGCGCACGGCACCAGCTTTAGTAACGAAGCTATTCTGGTGATTTCCGGCGACTCCGGCGCGGTCCGTCAGGCGGTGACCTCCGCCCGCGAAATCGGCAAAACCGTCCTTGCGACCCTCGGTTCTGAACCGAAAAACGATCGCCCGTCCTACATCTGATACCCACGAGGCTGATTCATGAGATCGAAAAGATTTGAAGCACTGGCGAAACGCCCTGTGAATCAGGACGGCTTTGTTAAGGAGTGGATCGAAGAAGGCTTTATCGCGATGGAAAGCCCGAACGACCCAAAACCGTCGATAAAAATCGTTAACGGCGCGGTGACCGAGCTGGACGGAAAACCGGTTAGCGAATTCGACCTGATCGACCACTTTATTGCTCGCTACGGCATCAACCTGAACCGCGCCGAAGAAGTGATGGCGATGGATTCGATCAAGCTGGCTAACATGCTGTGCGATCCTAACGTCAAGCGCAGCGAAATCGTTCCGCTGACCACCGCCATGACCCCGGCGAAAATTGTTGAAGTGGTTTCGCATATGAACGTCGTCGAAATGATGATGTCGATGCAAAAAATGCGCGCTCGCCGCACGCCGTCTCAGCAGGCACACGTCACAAACGTCAAGGATAACCCGGTGCAAATTGCCGCCGATGCCGCCGAAGGCGCATGGCGCGGGTTTGACGAACAAGAAACCACCGTTGCGGTAGCACGCTACGCGCCGTTCAACGCCATCGCGCTGTTGGTCGGCTCTCAGGTTGGTCGTCCGGGCGTACTGACGCAGTGCTCCCTGGAAGAAGCCACCGAGCTGAAGCTCGGCATGCTGGGCCACACCTGCTACGCCGAAACCATCTCCGTTTACGGCACCGAGCCGGTCTTCACCGACGGTGACGATACACCATGGTCGAAGGGCTTCTTAGCCTCTTCCTACGCCTCTCGCGGCCTGAAAATGCGCTTCACCTCCGGTTCTGGCTCCGAAGTGCAGATGGGCTACGCCGAAGGCAAATCCATGCTGTATCTGGAAGCGCGCTGCATCTATATCACCAAAGCGGCTGGCGTTCAGGGTCTGCAAAACGGCTCCGTAAGCTGCATCGGCGTACCGTCTGCCGTGCCGTCAGGCATTCGTGCTGTGCTGGCGGAAAACCTGATCTGCTCTTCGCTGGATCTGGAATGCGCCTCCAGTAACGACCAGACCTTCACCCACTCCGATATGCGTCGTACCGCGCGCCTGCTGATGCAGTTCCTGCCAGGTACCGACTTTATCTCCTCTGGTTATTCCGCGGTGCCGAACTACGACAACATGTTCGCCGGTTCCAACGAAGATGCGGAAGACTTTGACGACTACAACGTTATCCAGCGTGACCTGAAAGTGGACGGCGGTCTGCGCCCGGTTCGTGAAGAGGACGTTATCGCCATCCGTAACAAAGCCGCCCGCGCGCTGCAGGCCGTGTTTGCCGGAATGGGACTACCGCCGATTACCGATGAAGAAGTTGAAGCCGCGACCTATGCCCACGGTTCGAAAGATATGCCGGAGCGTAACATCGTCGAAGACATCAAGTTCGCCCAGGAAATCATCAATAAAAACCGCAACGGTCTGGAAGTCGTTAAAGCGCTGGCGCAGGGCGGGTTTACCGACGTGGCCCAGGACATGCTCAACATCCAGAAAGCCAAGCTAACCGGCGACTATTTGCACACCTCCGCCATTATCGTCGGCGACGGACAAGCGCTCTCTGCGGTTAATGACGTCAATGACTATGCCGGTCCGGCAACAGGTTATCGCCTGCAGGGAGAACGCTGGGAAGAGATTAAAAACATCCCTGGCGCTCTTGATCCCAACGAGATTGATTAAGGGGTGAGAAATGGAAATTAATGAAAAATTGCTGCGCCAGATAATTGAAGACGTGCTCCGCGATATGAAGGGCAGCGATAAACCCGTCTCGTTTAATGCGCCTGCGGCATCCACAGCACCACAGACCGCTGCGCCTGCGGGCGACGGCTTTCTGACCGAAGTGGGCGAAGCGCGCCAAGGTACTCAGCAGGACTAAGTCATTATCGCCGTCGGCCCGGCATTTGGCCTGGCACAGACTGTTAATATCGTCGGCTTACCGCATAAGAGCATCCTGCGCGAAATCATTGCCGGTATTGAAGAAGAAGGTATCAGGGCGCGCGTGATTCGCTGCTTTAAATCTTCCGACGTGGCGTTCGTCGCCGTTGAAGGTAACCGCCTGAGCGGCTCCGGCATTTCCATCGGCATCCAGTCGAAAGGCACTACGGTTATCCACCAGCAGGGACTACCGCCGCTCTCCAACCTGGAGCTGTTCCCGCAAGCACCGCTGCTGACGCTGGAAACCTACCGTCAGATTGGTAAAAACGCCGCCCGTTATGCGAAACGCGAATCACCGCAGCCGGTCCCTACGCTGAATGACCAGATGGCACGCCCGAAGTACCAGGCAAAGTCGGCCATTTTGCACATTAAAGAGACCAAGTACGTCGTGACGGGCAAAAACCCGCAGGAACTGCGCGTGGCGCTTTGATAAAGGATAACTCCATGAATACCGACGCAATTGAATCGATGGTCCGGGACGTATTGAGCCGCATGAACAGCCTGCAGGGCGATGCGCCAGCAGCGGCTCCTGCGGCAGGCGGCACGTCCCGCAGCGCAAAGGTCAGCGACTACCCGCTGGCGAACAAACACCCGGAATGGGTGAAAACCGCCACCAATAAAACGCTGGACGACTTTACGCTGGAAAACGTGCTGAGCAATAAAGTCACCGCTCAGGATATGCGTATTACCCCGGAAACCCTGCGCTTACAGGCGTCTATCGCCAAAGATGCGGGCCGCGACCGGCTGGCGATGAACTTCGAACGCGCCGCCGAACTGACCGCGGTACCGGACGATCGCATTCTTGAAATCTACAACGCCCTTCGTCCGTATCGTTCAACGAAAGAAGAGCTGCTCGCTATCGCCGACGATCTCGAAAACCGTTATCAGGCAAAGATTTGCGCAGCTTTCGTTCGTGAAGCGGCAGGGCTGTACGTTGAGCGTAAAAAACTCAAAGGCGACGATTAGCTTTCTCTAAGTAATTCGAGATGCATTGAGGCGGCAAGTGAGTGACAAATTCGTCTGGAACGAATTTGAACAGCCATAGGCTGGCTTTAGTGAGGGACAGGGATGTCCCTCATAATCCCGATGAGCTTACTGTAGTAAGTGATTCGGGTGAAAGAACGCAGCCAACAAAAAGGCAGTTTGAAGTACGACGAGAAAAAGGATATACGATGCGATATATAGCTGGCATTGACATCGGTAACTCATCAACGGAAGTCGCACTGGCGCGGCAAGATGAGACTGGCGCACTAACGATTACGCACAGCGCGCTGGCGGAAACGACCGGGATCAAAGGCACGTTGCGTAACGTGTTCGGCATTCAGGAAGCGCTCGCCCTCGTCGCAAAGCGCGCGGGGATCAATGTCAGCGATATTTCGCTCATCCGCATTAACGAAGCCACGCCGGTGATTGGCGATGTGGCGATGGAAACCATTACCGAAACCATCATCACCGAATCGACAATGATTGGCCATAACCCAAAAACGCCGGGCGGAGCAGGCCTTGGTGTGGGTATCACGATTACGCCGGAGGAGCTGTTAACCCGCCCTGCGGACTCGTCCTATATTCTGGTGGTATCGTCAGCCTTTGATTTTGCTGATATCGCCAATGTTATCAACGCCTCAATGCGCGCCGGATACCAGATTACCGGCGTCATTTTGCAGCGCGACGATGGCGTACTGGTCAGCAACCGGCTGGAAAAATCGCTACCGATTGTCGATGAAGTTCTTTACATCGACCGCATTCCGCTGGGGATGCTGGCGGCGATTGAAGTCGCCGTGCCGGGAAAGGTTATCGAAACCCTCTCTAACCCTTACGGCATCGCCACCGTATTCAACCTCAACGCCGATGAGACGAAAAACATCGTCCCGATGGCGCGCGCGCTGATTGGCAACCGTTCCGCCGTGGTGGTTAAAACGCCATCCGGAGACGTCAAAGCGCGCGCAATACCCGCCGGTAACCTGGAGCTGCAGGCTCAGGGTCGTACCGTGCGCGTGGATGTTGCCGCCGGTGCCGAAGCTATCATGAAAGCGGTGGACGGCTGTGGTAAGCTCGACAACGTCACCGGCGAGGCCGGGACCAATATCGGCGGCATGCTGGAGCACGTACGCCAGACCATGGCCGAGCTAACCAATAAGCCCAGCAGCGAGATTTTCATTCAGGATCTTCTGGCCGTTGACACCTCGGTTCCGGTGAGCGTCACCGGCGGTCTGGCCGGGGAGTTCTCGCTGGAGCAGGCCGTCGGCATCGCCTCGATGGTGAAATCAGACCGTCTGCAGATGGCGATGATTGCCCGTGAAATTGAGCAGAAGCTCAATATCGACGTGCAGATCGGCGGCGCTGAGGCTGAAGCCGCCATTCTGGGCGCGCTGACCACGCCGGGTACCACCCGACCGCTGGCGATCCTCGACCTCGGCGCGGGCTCCACCGATGCCTCCATCATCAACCCTAAAGGTGAAATCATCGCCACCCATCTCGCCGGGGCAGGCGACATGGTCACGATGATTATTGCCCGCGAACTGGGGCTGGAAGACCGCTATCTGGCGGAAGAGATCAAAAAATACCCGCTGGCTAAGGTCGAAAGCCTGTTCCACTTACGCCACGAGGACGGCAGCGTCCAGTTCTTCCCGATGCCGCTGCCTCCTGCGGTGTTCGCCCGCGTCTGCGTGGTGAAACCGGACGAACTGGTGCCGCTTCCCGGCGACTTAGCGCTGGAAAAAGTGCGCGCCATTCGCCGCAGCGCCAAAGAGCGCGTCTTTGTCACCAACGCCCTGCGCGCGCTGCGTCAGGTCAGTCCAACCGGCAACATTCGCGATATTCCGTTCGTGGTGCTGGTCGGCGGCTCGTCGCTGGATTTCGAAGTTCCGCAGCTGGTTACGGATGCGCTGGCGCACTACCGCCTGGTCGCCGGGCGAGGAAATATTCGCGGTGGCGAAGGCCCAAGAAACGCGGTGGCCACCGGCCTGATTCTCTCCTGGCACAAGGAGTTTGCATATGGACAGTAATCACAGCGCCCCGGCCATCGTCATTACCGTTATCAACGACTGCGCCAGCCTCTGGCACGAAGTGCTGCTGGGTATCGAAGAGGAAGGCATCCCTTTCCTGCTTCAGCATCACCCGGCTGGAGATGTCGTTGACAGCGCCTGGCAGGCGGCGCGCAGCTCGCCGCTGCTGGTCGGCATTGCCTGCGATCGACACTCGCTGGTCGTGCATTACAAGAATTTACCCGCATCGGCGCCGCTTTTTACGCTGATGCATCATCAGGACAGTCAGGCCCATCTTAATACCGGTAATAACGCGGCACGGCTGGTCAAAGGGATCCCTTTCCGGGATCTCCATGCTTAATCACAGGAGAACGGCAGTATGAATAACGCACTGGGACTGGTTGAAACAAAAGGGCTGGTCGGCGCCATTGAAGCCGCCGATGCAATGGTTAAATCCGCCAACGTACAGCTGGTGGGCTACGAAAAAATTGGTTCTGGCCTGGTTACCGTCATGGTTCGCGGCGATGTCGGCGCGGTTAAAGCAGCCGTAGATGCCGGCAGCGCGGCGGCAAGCGTCGTGGGTGAAGTGAAATCCTGCCACGTTATCCCGCGTCCGCACAGTGATGTTGAGGACATTTTACCGAAATCAGCCTAATCGATGGCGAATAAGGAGCACCGCGTGAAGCAATCACTGGGATTACTTGAGGTTTGTGGTCTGGCACTGGCTATCAGCTGCGCCGATATCATGGCGAAATCCGCTTCTATCACGCTGCTCGCCCTCGAAAAGACCAATGGTTCAGGCTGGATGGTGATTAAAATTACCGGTGATGTGGCCTCCGTGCAGGCGGCCATCACCACCGGTGCGCATTTCGCCGAACAGCGGAATGGCCTGGTGGCCCACAAGGTTATCGCCAGGCCCGGAGAAGGGATCCTGCTCGCAGAGGCTCCCTCCCCCTCCGTCATAGAACCTGAGCCTGAAGCGTCAGAGATGGCCGATGTCGTTTCTGAAGCGCCAGCCGAAGATGCCCCGCAGGAATCAGAACTGGTCAGCTGCAATCTGTGTCTGGATCCAAAATGTCCGCGCCAGAAGGGCGAACCTCGTACGCTTTGCATTCATTCCGGCAAGCGAGGTGAAGCGTAATGGATAAAGAGCTTCTGCAATCAACGGTCAGTAAAGTTCTCGACGAGATGCGCCAGCGGCCTATTCCGCTGGGAGTCTCAAACCGTCATATCCACCTGTCCGCACAGGATTATGAGCGGCTGTTTCCCGGCCATCCCATCAGCGAGAAAAAAGCGCTGCTGCAGCCGGGACAATACGCCGCGGGGCAAACCGTCACTCTGGTGGGACCGAAAGGGCAGCTCAAAAATGTGCGCCTGCTCGGCCCGCTGCGCTCGGTAAGCCAGGTGGAAATTTCGCGTACCGATGCGAGAACGCTGGGGATTGCCGCGCCGCTGAGAATGTCCGGCAACCTGAAGGGGACGCCGGGCATCCGCCTGGTCAGCCCCTTTGCCGAACTGGAGCTGCCTTCCGGGGTTATCGTCGCGCAGCGGCATATCCATATGTCGCCGCTTGATGCGCTGATCCTGCGGGTTTCCCACGGCGATATGGTCTCCGTGGCGATTGAAGGCGACGATCGCGGGCTCGGGCTGATTTTCAACAACGTGGCGATTCGCGTTTCACCGGACATGCGCCTCGAAATGCACATTGATACCGATGAAGCCAACGCCGCTGGTGCCGATAACCCACATGCCTTTGCCCGGCTGGTAGGCCCGCGATGAACGGCGAAACCCTGCAGCGCATTGTCGAGGAGATTGTCTCCCGGCTGCAGCGCCGTGCCCAGAGCACGGCGACGCTGAGCGTTACGCAACTTCGTGATGCCGACTGTCCAGCGCTGTTCTGTCAGCACGCGTCGCTGCGCATCCTGCTCGTCGACCTGCCGCTGCTGGGTCAGCTTGCGGATGCAGAAACCGACGATGCCGCCGCCCGGAAAATTCACGACGCGCTGGCGTTTGGCATCCGCGTACAGCTCAGCCTGCACAGCCAGTTGCTGCCGGTTATCCCGGTAAAAAACTGGCTCGTCTGCCGCTGGTATTCACCGACGAGCACGGACTGCCGCTGGTTCTGCATGCGGGTTCGGTGCTGAGCTATCGCGATGTCGCGCTGCTAAGCCGGGGGCGTCTGGTTGTCCACCGCAAATGCATCGTGACCGCCATGGCGCGTGACGCGGCCAATGCGCGGAATATTCAATTAATTAAGCAGGAGTAAATCATGCATCTGGCACGAGTCACGGGCGCGGTTGTCTCCACGCAAAAATCACCTTCTTTGATTGGGAAAAAGCTGCTGCTGGTGCGTCGGGTCAGCGCCGATGGCGAACTCCCCGCCTCGCCCACCTCCGGCGATGAAGTGGCCGTGGACTCCGTCGGCGCGGGCGTCGGCGAACTGGTTTTGCTCAGCGGCGGCTCCAGCGCCAGGCACGTTTTTTCCGGGCCAAATGAGGCCATCGACCTCGCCGTTGTCGGCATTGTAGATACGCTTTCGCGTTAAGGGGCGGTTATGGCGATTTATACCCGAACAGGTGACGCTGGCACCACATCACTGTTTACCGGCCAGCGGGTGAGCAAAACCCACCCGCGGGTTGAAGCCTACGGCACGCTGGATGAGCTGAACGCCGCGCTGAGCCTGTGCGCCTGCGCCGCTGCGGATGAAAATCACCGCACCTTACTCGAGGCCATCCAGCAGCAACTTTTTTGGTTTAGCGCAGAGCTGGCCAGCGACAGCGAGCAGCCGTCGCCCAAACAGCGCTACATCAGCAGCGAAGAGATTTCGGCCCTGGAAGCCGCTATCGATCGGGCAATGGCCCGCGTCGAACCGCTGCACAGCTTTATTTTACCCGGACGCTGCGAAGCCGCGAGCCGCTTACATTTTGCCCGCACGCTGGCGCGCCGCGCCGAACGCCGTCTGGTTGAACTGGCAACTGAAGTCAACGTACGCCAGGTGCTGATGCGCTACATCAACCGCTTATCGGACTGCCTGTACGCCCTGGCCCGCGCGGAAGATAGCGATGCGCACCAGGCCAACATCATCCGCGAAGTTAGCAAGCGCTATCTGGCTGCCAGCCAGCCGACCCGCAGCAAGGAGACAACGCCCGTGGCCCTCTCATTCCACGATCTGCACCAGCTCACCCGCGCCGCCGTTGAACGCGCGCAGCAACTGCAGGTTCCGGTAGTCGTCAGCATCGTTGACGCGCACGGCACGGAAACTGTGACCTGGCGGATGCCGGACGCCCTGCTGGTCAGCAGCGAGCTGGCGCCGAAAAAGGCCTGGACCGCAGTGGCGATGAAAACGGCGACCCATGAGCTGAGCGATGTCGTTCAGCCGGGCGCCGCGCTTTACGGTCTGGAAAGTCATTTACAGGGAAAAGTGGTCACCTTTGGCGGCGGTTACGCCCTGTGGCGCGACGGCATATTAATTGGGGGTCTTGGCATCAGCGGCGGCAGCGTTGAGCAGGACATGGACATAGCACAGACCGCCATCGCGGCTATTAACGTGGGAACTCATCAATGAATACTTCTGAACTCGAAACCCTGATTCGCACCATTCTTAGCGAGCAATTAACCACGCCGGCGCAAACGCCGGTCCAGCCTCAGGGCAAAGGGATTTTCCAGTCCGTGAGCGAGGCCATCGACGCCGCGCACCAGGCGTTCTTACGTTATCAGCAGTGCCCGCTAAAAACCCGCAGCGCCATTATCAGCGCGATGCGTCAGGAGCTGACGCCGCTGCTGGCGCCCCTGGCGGAAGAGAGCGCCAATGAAACGGGGATGGGCAACAAAGAAGATAAATTTCTCAAAAACAAGGCTGCGCTGGACAACACGCCGGGCGTAGAAGATCTCACCACCACCGCGCTGACCGGCGACGGCGGCATGGTGCTGTTTGAATACTCACCGTTTGGCGTTATCGGTTCGGTCGCCCCAAGCACCAACCCGACGGAAACCATCATCAACAACAGTATCAGCATGCTGGCGGCGGGCAACAGTATCTACTTTAGCCCGCATCCGGGAGCGAAAAAGGTCTCTCTGAAGCTGATTAGCCTGATTGAAGAGATTGCCTTCCGCTGCTGCGGCATCCGCAATCTGGTGGTGACCGTGGCGGAACCCACCTTCGAAGCGACCCAGCAGATGATGGCCCACCCGCGAATCGCAGTACTGGCCATTACCGGCGGCCCGGGCATTGTGGCAATGGGCATGAAGAGCGGTAAGAAGGTGATTGGCGCTGGCGCGGGTAACCCGCCCTGCATCGTTGATGAAACGGCGGACCTGGTGAAAGCGGCGGAAGATATCATTAACGGCGCGTCATTCGATTACAACCTGCCCTGCATTGCCGAGAAGAGCCTGATCGTAGTGGAGAGTGTCGCCGAACGTCTGGTGCAGCAAATGCAAACCTTCGGCGCGCTGCTGTTAAGCCCTGCCGATACCGACAAACTCCGCGCCGTCTGCCTGCCTGAAGGCCAGGCGAATAAAAAACTGGTCGGCAAGAGCCCATCGGCCATGCTGGAAGCCGCCGGGATCGCTGTCCCTGCAAAAGCGCCGCGTCTGCTGATTGCGCTGGTTAACGCTGACGATCCGTGGGTCACCAGCGAACAGTTGATGCCGATGCTGCCAGTGGTAAAAGTCAGCGATTTCGATAGCGCGCTGGCGCTGGCCCTGAAGGTTGAAGAGGGGCTGCATCATACCGCCATTATGCACTCGCAGAACGTGTCACGCCTGAACCTCGCGGCCCGCACGCTGCAAACCTCGATATTCGTCAAAAACGGCCCCTCTTATGCCGGGATCGGCGTCGGCGGCGAAGGCTTTACCACCTTCACTATCGCCACACCAACCGGTGAAGGGACCACGTCAGCGCGTACTTTTGCCCGTTCCCGGCGCTGCGTACTGACCAACGGCTTTTCTATTCGCTAACTGAGGTCGCGATGAATACCTTCTCACTACAAACGCGGTTGTACAGCGGTCAGGGCAGCCTGGCGGTGCTCAAGCGCTTTACCAATAAGCACATCTGGATAATCTGCGATGGCTTTCTGGCGCGCTCTCCGCTGCTGGATACCCTGCGTAACGCGCTGCCCGCAGATAACCGCATCAGCGTATTTAGCGAGATAACGCCGGCCCCCACCATCCACACAGTGGTTCAGGGCATTGCGCAAATGCAGGCTCTGCAACCGCAGGTGGTGATCGGTTTTGGCGGCGGCTCGGCAATGGACGCGGCGAAAGCGATTGTCTGGTTTAGCCAGCAGAGCGGGATCAACATCGAAACCTGCGTGGCGATCCCGACCACCAGCGGCACCGGCTCGGAAGTGACCAGCGCCTGCGTAATTAGCGACCCGGATAAAGGCATCAAGTATCCGCTGTTCAACAATGCGCTGTATCCGGATATGGCGATCCTCGACCCGGAGCTGGTGGTCAGCGTACCGCCGCAGATTACCGCCAACACCGGCATGGACGTGCTGACCCACGCCCTGGAGGCCTGGGTGTCACCGCGCGCCAGCGACTTTACCGACGCGCTGGCGGAAAAAGCCGCCAAACTGGTGTTCCAGTATCTGCCCACGGCGGTGGAAAAAGGCGACTGCGTGGCGACGCGCGGGAAAATGCACAATGCCTCAACGCTCGCCGGGATGGCCTTCAGCCAGGCGGGGCTGGGGCTTAACCACGCGATAGCCCACCAGCTTGGCGGGCAGTTTCATCTGCCGCATGGCCTGGCCAACGCCCTGCTGTTAACCACGGTTATCCGTTTTAACGCCGGCGTTCCGCGCGCCGCCAAACGCTACGCGCGGCTGGCCAAAGCCTGCGGTTTTTGCCCGGCAGAAGCCAATGATATCGCGGCGATCAATGCGCTGATTCAGCAAATCGAACTGCTTAAGCAACGCTGCGCCCTTCCCTCACTGGCCGTTGCGCTTAAAGAAGGAAGATCCAACTTTTCCGCACGCATTCCGGCGATGGTGCAGGCCGCGCTGGCGGACGTTACGCTGCGCACCAACCCGCGCCCGGCCAGCGCCGAAGAAATTCGTGAACTGCTGGAGGAACTGCTATGAGCACCGCCATCAACAGCGTTGAAATGTCCCTTAGCGCCGATGAAATTCGTGAGCACGTCCGCGCAGCGGGCGTTGTCGGTGCGGGCGGCGCAGGTTTTCCCGCTCACGTCAAACTACAGGCGCAGGTAGAGATTTTTCTGGTGAACGCCGCCGAGTGTGAACCGATGCTCAAGGTTGACCAGCAGCTAATGTGGCAGCAGGCCGCGCGTCTTGTCCGCGGCGTACAGTACGCCATGACGGCGACCGGCGCGCGCGAAGGGGTGATTGCCCTGAAAGAAAAATACCGCCGGGCCATCGACGCCCTTACCCCGCTACTGCCCGCCGGTATCCGCCTGCATATTCTGCCGGATGTTTATCCGGCGGGCGATGAGGTGCTGACTATCTGGATGGCAACCGGTCGTCGGGTCGCCCCTGCCGCGTTGCCTGCCAGCGTCGGCGTGGCCGTCAATAACGTGCAAACGGTGCTCAATATTGCCCGGGCGGTCGAGCAGCAGTTTCCGGTCACTCGTCGCACGTTGACCGTGAACGGCGCGGTCGCCAGACCGTTGACCGTTACTGTTCCCATCGGCATGTCGCTGCGGGAAGTACTGGCGCTGGCGGGCGGCGCAACGGTCGACGACCCTAGTTTTATTAACGGCGGCCCGATGATGGGTGGCCTGATTACCTCTCTTGATAATCCGGTGACGAAAACTACCGGCGGCCTGCTGGTGCTCCCCAAAAGCCATCCGCTTATCCAGCGGAGAATGCAGGACGAGCGCACGGTGCTTTCCGTCGCGCGCACCGTCTGCGAACAGTGCCGACTGTGTACCGATCTCTGTCCGCGACACCTGATCGGCCACGAACTCTCTCCGCACCTGCTGGTGCGGGCGGTGAACTTTCACCAGGCTGCCACGCCGCAGCTGCTGCTGAGCGCCCTTACCTGCTCGGAATGCAACGTTTGCGAAAGCGTGGCCTGTCCGGTGGGGATCTCGCCGATGCGCATCAACCGCATGTTAAAACGCGAGCTACGGGAGCAAAACCAGCGCTACGAAGGGCCGCTGAATCCGTCCGACGAAATGGCGAAATATCGCCTGGTGCCGGTGAAGCGGCTGATCGCCAAACTGGGACTAAGCCCCTGGTCCCAGGAAGCGCCGCTGGTTGAAGAAGAGCCGTCAGTAGAAAAAGTCACTTTGCAGCTGCGCCAGCATATTGGTGCCAGCGCAGTACCGACTGTTGCCGTCGGCGAGCGCGTGACGCGCGGGCAATGCGTTGCCGATGTCCCGCCTGGCGCGCTCGGCGCCCCCGTTCACGCCAGCATCGACGGCATTGTTTCGGCCATCAGCGAACAGGCCATCACGGTTGTAAGAGGTTAACCATGTCTCAGGCTATAGGAATTTTAGAACTCACCAGCATCGCCAAAGGGATGGAACTCGGCGATGCCATGCTGAAAAGCGCCAACGTTAATCTGCTGGTCAGCAAGACCATCTGCCCGGGGAAGTTTTTACTGATGCTTGGCGGCGATATTGGCGCTGTCCAGCAGGCTATTGAAACCGGTACGTCGCAGGCCGGCGAGATGCTCGTCGACAGCCTGGTGCTGGCGAATATTCATCCCAGCGTACTTCCGGCCATCAGCGGCCTGAACAGCGTCGATAAGCGCCAGGCGGTAGGTATCGTCGAAACCTGGAGCGTAGCGGCCTGCATTAGCGCCGCAGACCGGGCGGTGAAAGGCTCAAACGTCACCCTGGTGCGGGTGCATATGGCCTTCGGTATCGGCGGTAAATGCTACATGGTGGTGGCGGGCGACGTTTCTGACGTCAATAACGCCGTGACGGTTGCCAGCGAAAGCGCGGGCGAGAAAGGGTTGTTGGTTTACCGTTCGGTGATCCCACGCCCGCATGAAGCCATGTGGCGACAGATGGTGGAGGGATAATGGAAAGACAACCGACAACGGATCGCATGATTCAGGAATACGTGCCGGGGAAACAGGTCACTCTCGCGCACCTGATTGCCAATCCGGGGAAAGATTTATTTAAGAAGCTGGGCCTGCAGGATGCGGTGTCCGCCATTGGCATCCTTACCATCACGCCGAGCGAAGCATCTATTATTGCCTGCGATATTGCTACCAAATCCGGCGCGGTGGAGATTGGTTTTCTTGACCGCTTTACCGGCGCGGTGGTGCTGACCGGCGATGTTTCCGCCGTGGAATATGCCCTCAAGCAGGTGACGCGCACCCTGGGCAAGATGATGCAGTTCACCACCTGCTCGATCACCCGGACGTAATCCAATGAAGCGTCTGATGTTTATCGGCCCCAGCCAGTGCGGCAAAACCTCGCTGACCCAAAGCCTGCGTGGCGAAGCGCTCCATTATAAGAAAACCCAGGCCATTGAATGGTCGCCGATGGCTATCGACACGCCGGGCGAATACCTGGAGAACCGCTGCCTGTATAGCGCCCTGCTGACCAGCGCCTGCGAGGCCGACGTTATCGCCCTGGTGCTGAACGCCGACGCCCAGTGGTCGCCCTTTTCTCCGGGGTTTACCGCCCCGATGAACCGCCCGACGATTGGCCTGGTCACCAAGGCCGATCTCGCCGACCCGCAGCGTATTTCGCTGGTTGCGGAATGGCTTACGCAGGCTGGCGCACAGCAGATTTTTATTACCAGCGCGCTGAATAATTCGGGTCTCGACGCCGTGCTGGATTTTCTGAATTCGAAGGAACCTTTATGTCTTACAAAATAATGGCCATTAACGCCGGCAGCTCATCGTTAAAATTCCAGCTGCTGGAGATGCCGCAGGGCGACATGCTCTGCCAGGGGCTGATTGAGCGTATCGGTATGGCGGATGCGCAGGTGACAATTAAGACGCACAGCCAAAAATGGCAGGAAACCGTCCCCGTTGCCGATCATCGCGATGCGGTAACGCTGCTTCTGGAAAAGCTGCTGGGTTATCAAATCATTAACAGTCTGCGGGACATTGACGGGGTGGGCCATCGTGTGGCGCACGGCGGTGAGTTTTTTAAAGACTCGACGCTGGTCACGGATGAAACGTTAGCGCAAATCGAACGTCTTGCTGAACTGGCCCCGCTTCACAACCCGGTAAACGCGTTGGGTATTCACATTTTCCGTCAACTGTTGCCTGATGCTCCTTCCGTAGCCGTGTTTGATACGGCATTTCACCAGACGCTGGATGAACCCGCCTATATTTACCCGCTTCCCTGGCATTATTATGCTGAACTGGGGATTCGCCGTTATGGCTTTCATGGCACTAGCCATAAGTATGTCAGCGGCGTTCTGGCGGAAAAGCTGGGCGTACCACTCAGTGCATTACGGGTGATTTGTTGTCATCTTGGAAACGGTAGCAGCGTCTGCGCCATCAAGAACGGGCGTTCGGTCAATACGTCGATGGGCTTTACGCCACAGTCAGGCGTGATGATGGGCACCCGTAGCGGAGATATTGATCCCTCTATTCTGCCGTGGATCGCCCAGCGCGAAAGCAAAACGCCGCAACAGTTGAATCAGTTATTAAATAATGAGTCAGGCTTGCTGGGCGTTTCTGGCGTGTCGTCTGATTACCGCGATGTCGAACAGGCAGCCAATACCGGTAACCGGCAGGCTAAACTCGCTCTCACTCTGTTTGCCGAACGCATTCGCGCCACCATTGGCAGCTATATTATGCAAATGGGAGGACTGGATGCGCTGGTATTCACTGGGGGCATTGGCGAGAACTCAGCGCGCGCCAGATCGGCGGTGTGCCATAATTTGCAATTTTTAGGCTTAGCCGTTGATGAAGAGAAAAATCAGCGTAATGCAACATTTATCCAGACGGAGAACGCCCTGGTGAAAGTCGCTGTCATCAACACCAACGAAGAGTTAATGATCGCACAAGACGTTATGCGCATTGCGCTACCGGCCACGGAAGGGCTTTGTGTACCAGCCTGAGAGGTTTATACGACGCATTGCGGCAAGTCATGGTAATAACGCTTTTACCATGACACTATGCGCGCACACTATTCGTACCTGAAAGGTGATAACGTGGCTGTTGCGCAATGCCCCGCCTCATGCGGGGAACTTATCCAGGGATGGATTCTGGGCAGTGAGAAACTGGTCTCCTGCCCCGTTGACTGGTACAGCACCGTAGCAGTCACGGCTGCGCCGCCGTTGGTAAACGAGCGTCCATTGTCGCGGGCGATGGTGGAGCGAGTTCTGGCGCACTGGCAGTATCCTGCGCACTGGAGTAACGAGATTCGCGTCGATGTGCGTTCGTCAATTCCCGTTGCCAAAGGCATGGCCAGCAGCACCGCAGATATTGCCGCTACGGCGGTGGCAACGGCGCATCATCTTGGCCATTCGCTGGATGAAACCACCCTTGCACAGCTTTGCGTCTCAATCGAACCCACTGATAGCACCGTTTTTCATCAGTTAACGCTGTTTGATCATAATAATGCGGCCACGCAAATCGCCTGCGAGCCACCGCCGCCAATCGATTTGCTGGTACTGGAAAGCCCGGTCACACTGCGCACGCAAGATTACCACCGTCTCCCTCGCCAGCAGAAATTAATAGCAAGTTCACCAACCTTGCAGCAGGCCTGGAATCTGGTGCAGGAAGCCTGTATAACACAAAATCCGCTCCGACTGGGTGAGGCGGCTACGCTTAGCGCTATCGCCAGCCAGACGCTGTTACCTAAGCCGGGCTTTACCGCCCTGCTATCGCTGGTCGAAGAGTGTGATTTATACGGATTGAACGTGGCGCATAGCGGTAGCGTGGTGGGTCTGATGCTGGACCGGAAACGTCATGATATTGCGCGTCTGAAAGATAAGCTGGCAGAGAAAAAACTTACCCGACACTGGCCAAAACAACATTTACTCAAGATGGTCACTGGCGGGGTCAAACTGCAGTGAGAGCCTGATATACGCTCCCACTGCCGTAGCGCATTATTCAGCTTTTACATCGGCGTGTTTCATTTCGCCCATCGCTTTCAGCTTTTTGGAAATGTCGCGACGCTCTTTGGAGATTTCGGCATTTTTAATGATGTAATCATCAACGCGATCTTCATAGTCGCTTTTCATGCTGGCGATGATACCCTGAATCGCCTCAACGCTCATACCTGGCTTGATGTAGTCGCTCAGGTTGTCCAGCAGCAGCACACGCTTCTGGTTGTCACGGATCTTCTTCTCAATGTCCTGAATTTCACGCTGCAGTTTATTTTTACGACGGAACAGACGAACAAACTCCAGCACGTCCTGGAAAGAAGGCTTGGTTGTTTCCATTTTTACACCCCTGATAATGTGAGATTCGGATTCGTTAAGCAACTGCTAGTGGATAAACATTACGTTTATCCCCGTCATACTTCAAGCCGCCAGAGGAAACACCGTTACGTCGCCGTCTGGGGAAACCTGAAGGTTCGGGGATAAAATCGTTGCCAGTAGCACTCATTTTATCCTTATATTAGTATCATACTCTTAATCTTTGCTGAATCGAAGCAGCAACAAATTCATTCACCCCATCTGCTTTTTATTTGCGCAAAGCCCGGCAGATCAAATGTGAAAGCAGTTCCAACTGTCGGGCAGTTTCCATACTTAGCCAAACATAGCCGTGGATGGGGGTTTCAGCCACCGCGTCGCCCTGCTGCTCGTTCATTAGCTGCCGCAACTCGGCAGCAATATCATTCAGTTTACCGGTGTTTGCCAGTACCGGCTGCGGGTTGCCTTCAAACAACGCGTGGGCGATCGTTAGCAAGGTTTGCTGCGTCATCTGCTGGGTTTCACGCAATGTGTGCGCGTTAAGCATCACAAAATGGCTGGCGCGCGTCGCCCAGTGGGCATTGATTTGTAATTCAAGCATACAAACCAGGTTGCGGTTGATGGTCTGAATGGCCTCGAAAATAGATTTTTGTATCCGGGTTTCTTTACTGGCAGGCGTTATCAGCCCGCGCATTTTGACGACATCGTTCAGCAACCGTTGCAAATGTTTATCCAACCGGGGGCGCTCCAGCAAATTCGGCGACAGCGCTGCCTGATACACCCGATTATACGCCGTGACGCAATGAGCCAGTTGGATGCGCCAGTGCAAAAAGGCGCGCTGGGGCCAGATGCCGGTAAACAACATTGCCAGTAGCGACCCCAAAATCACATCCCCGCCACGCCATAATGCCGTATCCATATCACCAGCGGGAGCGCCGACAACAACGGCAAGCGTTATGCCTATCAGTAGCGCCTGATACGGTTTTTTCCCTAAGGCCAGCCAGCCGCACAAAAACATCGCTATCGCACACCACACCAGCATCAGCGGTAAGGAAAAGAGCTCCAGGCGTAACGCCACCAGCCCTAACGCCGCGCCCAGGATCGTACCGCCTATGCGCTCAAAAGCACGAGGCACTACATTTCCCCAGAATGAGATGGGCCCCATAATCACCACTAACGTGATTAGCGGCCATGTGCCCTCGGGAATAGAAAACAGACGAACCAGCAGAAAGGTAAGAATGAACGCCAGGGCGATACGTATGCCATGCACGATGCGATAATGACGGTACAACCGTATTTCAAAAGGGCTTAATGACTTATCGGCACGCACGCTTGCGCTCCTTACGGGAATGGCAAAAAATGCATTGTACCTGCTTTATAGCAAAAATAGCGCACTGGCGGACGGAACACATTATCCGTCCGCTCTTTTCAGACAGGAAACCAGTCGATCACTTCCGCTGTACTGGAATATACATTTCAATATCCCAGTATCCATCTTCCATGCCGTTATTCAGATAGGTTTCAAAACAGGGCGCAGAGGCTATCTGATAAGCGCTATCCTGCTCCAGGACGTCAAAAAACCGTTCCCACGGCTTCGCAAAGTCACGGTCTTCCACACGCGCGACAGCAGTGGCATATTCGCCGCCTTCAATGGCGGTCACGATTACGCCTTCGCTATTGTCCGGCAGGATGAAATTCTCTGCCACGGACACCACGGTATCGCAGCGGAGTTTTTCCGCAGGTACGACATCTGGATTGTCGTAATAGACGGCAATCCATTCAACTGGCACGATCCGCTGTCGATCCACCCACGTCATCAGTTGTTCAAAACCCTGCTTCACGGTGTGTTCCCATGGACCGACCATGTGGAAGCCGGCTATCTTGCGTTTTTGTTCCTGCCTGATTTCGTAATCCATGCTGCCTCCGTTACTTTATCATGCTGTATGTATATACAGTATAATTGCGGCATTTTACGGTCACAAGGACAGAGTGATCATTTTGTGAGCAACCTCGCACTCCCGCCCTTTTGACACTTCAGGTGACGGTGAACGGTATGTGACAACGGCTTACGCTTTATGCTGAAAATAGTCGCTCAGACGAGAGAACATACCGCCTTTACCCACCGATTCCAGAGTGACCAGCGGCCACTGAGCGATCAGTTTATCTCGATCGTAGAGCTCTATTTCACCTACCCGCTGATGAGCGGCGATTGGCGCCTCCAGATCTTTTCTATCCAGCACATATTTTGCTTTGATATGCGGAATTTCCGCTTTAGGCAGCGCCATCCAGAAGTCCTGTTCCGTACCCAGCGCAATCTTTTCTTTATCTCCATACCAGATTAGCTCGCTGCCCACTTTTTTACCGCTGTGCAAAATCTGCACCGTCGCAAAGTTTTGCTGGCCCCACTGCAACAGTTTTCGCGCCTGTTCCTCACGGCCTTTCGAACTTTTCGCCCCCATCACGACGGCGATAAGTCGACGCTGCCCGTCCACCGCCGATGCGATAAGATTAAACCCCGCCCCCGATGTGTGTCCGGTTTTAAGCCCATCAATATGCATGGTCTTATCCCACAACAAGCCGTTGCGGTTCTGCTGTGTGATGCCGTTCCAGGTCAGGCTCTTCTCGCTGTACATGTGATAAAATTCAGGTTCACCGTGAATAATCGCCCGGGAGAGTACGGCCAGGTCATACGCGGAGCTATGTTGTCCCGGCGCATCCAGACCGTGGACGGTTTCAAAATGGGTATCCCGTAAATTGAGTTTTTTCACATAGCTGTTCATCATCGCCACAAACTGCGGCTGCCCGCCCGCGATATAATCCGCCAGCGCCACACAGGCATCGTTACCGGAATCCACGATTAAGCCACGGCTTAAATCACGCACCGACACGCGATCTCCTTCTTTTAAAAACATCAACGAGGAGCCGACAAACACCGGATTATCCTTCGCCCAGGCGTCGCGCCCAACGGTGACGATATCGTCAGGGCTGATACGATGACTATCGATGGCGCGATCGACGACGTAGCCCGTCATTAGCTTGGTAAGGCTGGCGGGATTACGTTGCTGGTGTTCATTACCGGCGGTAAGAACCTGTCCCGTAGTGTAATCCATCAACACCTAGGCGCCTGCATCAATGGCTGGCGGTTGGGGAGCAAAACTTACGGCATCGGCCGCAAGCGCAGGAGAAAGGTGCATCGCGAATAAAGAAGCGGCAATAAACAAACGGCGTTTCAACAGCATGTCCTCAGGATGGTCTCAATTTGCCGTTCTTTTTACGGAAGTTCAGTTAAACAAACATGGATAAATTGCAAGAAAATGTGACACAAGGCACATTTTCTTGCTGACATTATTTTATGGATACGCTCAGACGGCGGACTTATCCCCGCGCGGCGCGGTACGATGACGATGATAGCCGTCAACCATGCTACGGAAAATTTGTCCCGGCGTGTCGCCAAGAGTACACAGATAGAGATGCGCGCAAATAAACAGTAAGCCGATGATAGCAAGCGCCATATGCAGCACCAGCATCACAGGGCCCAGACCCGCAACCTGCGGATAGAGACACAGCAAACCGGTGATGATTAACAGCGGTACCAGCGCGTACATAATCGCCAGATATGCCAGTTGTTGCAGTGGATTGAACTTATTCTGCTCTGTTGCCGCGAACGGATGCGCTTCCCCTTTCATAATGCCAAAAAGGTAAAAACGCGTCTGGCGTATGCAGCGCGTTACCAGTCCGGAAAAATTTACCCGATAGTGACGCCCGTTACCTGTGGTGAGGTTGATCAGCACAAACCCGACCCAGAAAGCCAGTAAGGCAAAACCACACCAGGTATGCACTTGTACCATTAGCGCTACAGGGCCGAGAGAAAAATGACCAAATAAACCGCTTAACAGTAATAAAACAAACAGTAACGCATTTCCCCAATGCCAACGGCGAATCGCCAGCGAGTAGAGATAGTCACGATGCTCTTCGCCGCCTGCCGTTTTTGGCGCCAGCATCCGGCGCAATAACGCATGGATAACCAACCCAACAAGCATGAGCAGCACCACGACGCCTGCGTAAATTAACCACAGCGGCCAATAATCTGGCGCATAATGTAGTTCCGCTCCCCAGATAGTATTCATGCTTTACCCTCCTGATGGACTTCTTTACGACGGTACAGACTGACCGCGCCGCTACGCGCCTCCTGCTGGCGATAGACCTCTTTCTGACCGACCCAGCGCTGGATCTCGCTCTCATCCAGTCTGCCGAATTTCAGCGCGTCCGTTGGGCAAACGGATACGCACGCCGGAGACTGGCCAGCCGCCAACCGCGTGTCGGCGCAGAAGTTACACTTGTCGGCGACACCGGTTTGCGGATTCAAATAGCGCACATGGAAAGGACACGCGGCAACACAATAATCGTAGCCAATACAGCGCGATTTATCCACCTGCACGATCCCGTTTTCATCACGATATGACGCTCCGGTAGGACAAACGCTGACACATGGCGCATTTTCACAGTGCTGACAGGAGACGCGGACAAATTGAAAATGGGTTAGTGCGTTGGATGCCTGTTCAGGGGCGCGAATTTGTACCTGTACGCGGCTAAATCCCTCCGGTACGTCATTAAGCACTTTGCAGGCAACGGTACACGCCTGGCAGCCGATACAACGTTTTTCATCATGCAGCATGACGTACTGATTCGTTAAATGATTCATGGTTCCCTCCTCCCTCATGCCCGGCTCAGCGTCACGCCTGCGGTATGCACTACCGTACTGGATACCGGACTCGTCACGTGCGGCAGTAAATTTCCGCAGTGGATACCGTGTGTCGTCGCCGCCGTTTTGGCCCCAGCTTTAGCGCCAAATCCCATATAGACAAAAAGCGTGTCCGGGCGGATACCGGGCGTCACCAGCGCCTTACCTTTCTCTTTACCCGTGGCATTTTCCAGCCAGATCTCATCGCCGGTCTTAATGCCTTTTTCTTGCGCCGTTTGCGGATGAACCCAGACCGCGTTATCCCACATTAGCTCGCTGAGTAAAGGTACGTACTGCGTCGCGCCATTGGTATGCACGGCCACCTTGCCCTGAATGAAGTAAAGCTCATTCTCTTTTTTCAGCGCAAAGTCACGAACGCGCGGAACGCCGTAGCTAGGGAGCAATTCCTCCAGGGTTGCGGAATAAAGTTCGATTTTGCCGGAGGGCGATTTGAAGCGAAGCTGTTCGCCATAGGTGTTGTCACTGTCCGTCGCGATAGCGCCGGGGTAACGCGCCGTAAACTGACGAACGGATTCTGGTTCGCGTAATAGCAGCGGAACGCCCCATTCGAGATACCCTTTCTGTCGCAGTTCCTTCGCTAAGGCATGGTCGCCGTTCAACTGATAGAGTTGGCGCGTCTGCATATCCTGCCACGGATAGTACTGCCCTAATCCCAACTGCTCGCCAAGTTCTTTCCAGATTTGCCAACTCGGACGCGCCTCGCCAATCGGCTCTACGACCTGTTGGCGCAGAGCGTAAGCCGGGTGCAGTCCCGACATATCGGATACCTCTTCGTCCCGTTCGAGATAGGTGCATTCCGGCAGCAGATAGTCGGCATATGCCGCGCTCTCGCTCAAATAGACATCGCAGCTGACCACCAGATCCAGTTGCTCAACGGTTTTTACCAGGTCCGAACGACAGGTGACGGTCTGGAAAGGATTATGCCGCGACATAATCCACGCCTTTATCGGGTAAGGCTTCTGGGTTAACGCCGCGTCAATAATGCTTTGCACCACGCCGCCAGCGGCGATATATTTAAACTGCGGTGCGACCAAATCGATGCGTTGCGCCGTCGGTTTCGGCATATTTTTAATGTTGAGTTTCGCCAGCGTTGGCGCGACCTTTTCTCCGGCCAGTTTATTGTAAACAGACGCGTTTTTTTTCTGATATAGCCCGCCTTCGCGCTCAATATTACCGAGCAGCACATTAAGCGTAAAAATCATACGCCGCATATTAATCTCTTCCTGCGAGAACGTCGCGCGATGACCAGGACTGACAATAGCGTGAGGCGCGCAGGCGGCCAGTTCGCGTGTCACCCGGACAATAACGTCGGCTGGGACATCGGCCTGCGCGGCGGCCCATTCCGGCGTCGTCTCTTTTACCGCCTGTGCTAACTGTTCAAATCCGCTGGTATAACGCTCAACAAAAGACGCATCGTAGAGCTGTTCATCAATCATGACGTGGCACATCGCCAGCAGAACCGCTAAATCCCCCCCCGGGACGAATAGCGTGCCACTCATCCGCCTTGCTGGAAAATATCGACAAACGCGGATCGAAGCTCACCATTTTGGCCCCCTTCTCCTGCGCGGTCATTAACTCATGGGTATCGGCAACTTCAATCCCTTCATACAAATTGTGGCCAAACGAAACCAGATAGCGCGTGTTAGCGATATCCATCGCCAGATCGCCGCCCATCATCACTTTTGCCGCAATGGCTTTCCCGGCAGGGCATGTTGAGGCGTGCGTAAAGGTATTAGGCGAACCAAAGGCCGTAGCCAGATGGAAAAGATGGCTAGAGAGCGAGCCCGATTTGGAAGAGAAAGCCACGCTCTCGGGGCCATGCTGCGCTTTGATGGCATTCATTTTCGCCGCGATTTCCTGGTAAGCCTGTTGCCAGCTAATCACCTGCCATTCACCGTCGCCGCGTGGCCCGGTGCGTTTCATAGGTTTTACAATCCGTTGCGGGTCATTGACCAGGCTGACGCCGCTCCCGCCCCTGGCGCATATGCGCGTCCCCTGCTGCGGCGCAGAAGGATTGCCCTGGATAAAAACGGTCTTGTTATTGACTACCTGCGCCTGAATAGGGCAACGAAAGGAACACATTTCGCACAAGCTTGGCGTTAGCGTGGTTTTACCGTTAATGCCGGCAATCGGGTTGCGCGCCAGCGCCCCGGGCGGAAAAGCGCCCAGCGCGCAGGCAGAGCAGCCGATGCCTACCCCCTGCAAAAAAGAACGACGACTAATGCTCATATAACCTCCTGTTATTAGATATAGCTGAAGATTATATTTAATTTGTATTATGAAATGTCGGCTTCAATCACAATTTGAAATAGTTGTTAAAATGAGCATGTCAACACGATAACACCTTTTATTTTATAAATATTTTACATTTCCTGAACACGCACATGGACTGTCATTGAATAATCAGCAGAATTACCAAACAACCCGCTGTTAATTATAAAAATGATACAATTCCAATAACACGTAATAATATTTAAAAGAAAACGATTATTTCCTGAAAAGCGATTTCACGCGCTTTACGCAGTTCTTTCTCATACGCGCCGGAACGTCCGCCGACGATATCCCGAATGCCGGTGAAAAACGCTGGTTGAGCATCGAAGCGGGTTTACTTTTGCGTGCACACGGGCTTCGTTACCCGACCCGCTCCCTTATGCCTTGATTTTTCCGCAGATACGTCAGCGTCCCACAATACGGTGACATGATGACAGGATGGACACTTTCTGAAAGAAACCTGCCAGATAACATGGTGAATTGTGATCTTCATCGCCATACCGACATATGAAGCTTACTTTTAAGGCGTTAAAAATCCAGACCGTTTTTCCATAATGATGTTGATAAGGAATTCTAATGAAGATATCATCAGGCGCAATTAATTTTTCTACTATTCCTAACCAGGTTAAAAAATTAATTACCTCTATTCGTGAACATACGAAAAACGGGCTCACCTCAAAAATAACCAGTGTTAAAAACACGCATACATCTTTAAATGAAAAATTTAAAACAGGAAAGGACTCACCGATTGAGTTCGCGTTACCACAAAAAATAAAAGACTTCTTTCAGCCGAAAGATAAAAACACCTTAAACAAAACATTGATTACTGTTAAAAATATTAAAGATACAAATAATGCAGGCAAGAAAAATATTTCAGCAGAAGATGTCTCAAAAATGAATGCAGCATTCATGCGTAAGCATATTGCAAATCAAACATGTGATTATAATTACAGAATGACAGGTGCGGCCCCGCTCCCCGGTGGAGTCTCTGTATCAGCCAATAACAGGCCCACGGTTTCTGAAGGTAGAACACCACCAGTATCCCCCTCCCTCTCACTTCAGGCTACGTCTTCCCCGTCATCACCTGCCGACTGGGCTAAGAAACTCACGGATGCAGTTTTACGACAGAAAGCCGGAGAAACCCTTACGGCCGCAGATCGCGATTTTTCAAACGCAGATTTCCGTAATATTACATTCAGCAAAATATTGCCCCCCAGCTTCATGGAGCGAGACGGCGATATTATTAAGGGGTTCAACTTTTCAAATTCAAAATTTACTTATTCTGATATATCTCATTTACATTTTGACGAATGCCGATTCACTTATTCGACACTGAGTGATGTAGTCTGCAGTAATACGAAATTTAGTAATTCAGACATGAATGAAGTGTTTTTACAGTATTCAATTACTACACAACAACAGCCCTCTTTTATTGATACAACATTAAAAAATACGCTTATACGTCACAAAGCCAACCTCTCTGGCGTTATTTTAAATGAACCGGATAATTCATCACCTCCGTCAGTGTCAGGGGGCGGAAATTTTATTCGTCTAGGTGATATCTGGCTGCAAATGCCACTCCTTTGGACTGAGAACGCTGTGGATGGATTTTTAAATCATGAGCACAATAATGGTAAAAGTATTCTGATGACCATTGACAGCCTGCCCGATAAATACAGTCAGGAAAAAGTCCAGGCAATGGAAGACCTGGTTAAGTCATTGCGGGGTGGCCGCTTAACAGAGGCATGTATCCGGCCAGTTGAAAGTTCGCTGGTAAGCGTACTGGCCCACCCTCCCTATACGCAAAGTGCGCTTATCCGCGAGTGGCTCGGGCCTGTTCAGGAACGTTTTTTTGCCCACCAGTGCCAGACCTATAATGACGTTCCCCTGCCGACTCCTGACACATATTATCAGCAGCGCATACTGCCTGTGTTGCTGGATTCGTTTGACAGGAACAGCGCCGCCATGACCACTCACAGCGGACTCTTTAATCAGGTGATTTTACACTGTATGACAGGCGTGGACTGCACTGATGGCACCCGCCAGAAAGCTGCAGCGCTTTATGAACAGTATCTTGCTCACCCGGCGGTGTCTCCCCACATCCATAATGGGCTCTTCGGCAATTATGACGGCAGCCCGGACTGGACAACCCGCGCTGCAGATAATTTCCTGCTGCTTTCCTCCCAAGATTCAGACACGGCGATGATGCTCTCCACTGACACGCTGTTAACAATGCTAAACCCTACTCCTGACACTGCATGGGACAACTTTTACCTGCTGCGAGCCGGAGAGAACGTTTCCACCGCGCAAATCTCTCCGGTAGAGTTATTCCGTCATGACTTTCCGGTGTTTCTCGCCGCATTTAATCAGCAGGCCACGCAGCGACGCTTTGGGGAGCTGATTGATATCATCCTCAGCACTGAAGAGCACGGGGAGCTGAACCAGCAGTTTATTGCCGCCACGAACCAGAAACATTCCACCGTGAAGTTGATTGATGATGCCTCAGTGTCGCGTCTGGCCACCATTTTTGCCCCCTTGCTTCCTGAAGGCAAACTCAGCCCGGCACACTACCAGCACATCCTCAGTGCTTATCACCTGACGGACGCCACCCCACAGAAGCAGGCGGAAACCCTGTTCTGTCTCAGTACCGCATTCGCACGCTATTCCTCCAGCGCCATTTTCGGCACTGAGCATGACTCTCCGCCGGCCCTGAGAGGCTATGCGGAGGCGCTGATGCAGAAAGCCTGGGAGCTGTCTCCGGCGATCTTCCCGTCCAGCGAACAGTTTACCGACTGGTCCGACCGTTTTCACGGCCTCCATGGCGCCTTTACCTGTACCAGCGTTGTGGCGGATAGTATGCAACGTCATGCCAGAAAATATTTCCCGAGTGTTCTGTCATCCATCCTGCCACTGGCTTGGGCCTAGTCCAGCCTCAACCCGCATGAAATTAAGGGACACAGCGTTGTGTCCCTCTGTACATAGACCCGTTTTAGTCCATGCATTTTTTGAGATCCCGGCCAGATTGCCCCTGGCCTAAATTCCATACAGTACTAAATCAGAATCAGTAATTTCAGATGGACCGGAATATGGTTTACCATAGAGGGAGCGTAGTTTAGTGTCGCTGATGGTCATTTTAGTATTTTGTACTCAATGATTTTAATGTTTATGTACTCACCATCGCATGTACGAACATTAGCAACAATATCAATTGGTGTACAAATACAATCAATCAACGACAAAATAAAAGAATAAAATATTTCATATACAGATAACATCAGGCGTGTACATCAAGTGACAGTTAAAAACGACAGCATACAGAGCACATTCCTCTTCCACGATTACGAAACCTTCGGTACGCATCCGGCCCTCGACAGACCTGCGCAATTCGCCGCGCTCCGTACGGATAACGACTTCAACGTTATCGGCGAGCCGGAGGTGTTTTATTGCAAACCCGCCGATGATTATCTACCGCAGCCCGGCGCGGTGCTGATTACCGGCATCACGCCGCAGGAAGCGCGTGAGAAAGGAGAAAACGAAGCCGCTTTCGCCAGACGCATTCATGCGCTGTTTACCGTTCCTAAAACCTGCGTTGTGGGCTACAACAATGTGCGTTTTGATGATGAAGTCACGCGCAATATTTTTTATCGCAACTTTTACGATCCCTATGCCTGGAGCTGGCAGCATGATAATTCACGTTGGGATCTATTGGATGTCATGCGCGCCTGTTATGCGCTGCGCCCGGAGGGAATTAACTGGCCGGAAAACGACGACGGCCTGCCCAGCTTTCGTCTGGAACATTTAACCCAGGCGAACGGGATCGAACACAGCAACGCGCATGATGCGATGGCGGATGTCTACGCCACTATTGCGATGGCGCAACTGGTGAAAACACGCCAGCCGCGGCTGTTTGATTATCTTTATAGCCACCGCAGTAAACATAAACTGGCGGCGCTGATTGACGTCCCGCAAATGAAGCCGCTGGTGCATGTCTCCGGCATGTTTGGCGCGTGGCGCGGTAATACAAGCTGGGTCGCGCCGCTGGCGTGGCATCCTGAAAACCGTAACGCGGTGATCATGGTCGATTTAGCAGGCGATATTTCTCCTCTTCTTGAGCTGGACAGCGACACCCTTCGCGAGCGGCTTTATACGGCCAAAGCCGATCTTGGCGATCACGCCGCAGTGCCGGTAAAGCTGGTGCATATCAATAAATGTCCGGTACTGGCGCAGGCGAATACCTTGCGCCCGGAGGATGCCGACCGGCTGGGAATTAACCGCCAGCATTGCCTGGATAACCTGAAAGTGTTGCGTGAAAACCCGCAGGTTCGCGACAAAGTGGTGGCGATTTTCGCCGAAGCCGAACCTTTTGCCGCCTCGGATAACGTTGATGCCCAGCTCTATGATGGTTTTTTCAGCGATGCCGATCGCGCAGCCATGAAAATCGTACTCGAAACCGAGCCACGTAACCTGCCCGCGCTGGACATTACCTTTGTCGATAAGCGCATTGAGAAGCTGCTGTTTAATTACCGCGCACGCAATTTTCCCGGTACGCTGGATGACGCAGAGCAGCAGCGCTGGCTAGAGCATCGCCGTCAGGTGCTGACGCCGGAGTTTTTACAACAATATGCCAATGAATTGCAGATGCTTTCTCAGCAGTATGCGGAAGATAAAACGAAGCTGGGGTTGCTGAAATCACTGTGGCAGTACGCAACTGAGATTGTGTAATTGACCAATGCCTGACGAGCATTGTTAATCCAGAGCGGATAAAGAGTGACGCCGCCATCCGGTAAACATGCTGGATGACAAACAAAAAACCGGAGGCACTGCCTCCGGTTTTACTATTGCCGATAATACGCGCGATTACGCGACGTCTTCGTACTGTGGAACCGGGTTGCGGAAGCTTTTAGTTACGCACGCCAGATAAATCAGCCCGATACCCGCCCAGATCAGGCCCAGTACCATTGAGCTCTCTTCCAGGTTAACCCACAACGCACCAACCGTGAGCGCGCCGCACATGGGCAGGAACAGATACTGGAAGTGATCTTTCAACGTTTTATTACGCTTCTCACGGATCCAGAACTGCGAAATCACCGACAGGTTAACAAAGGTAAACGCGACCAGCGCACCAAAGTTAATCAGCGCCGTCGCCATCACCAGGTCAAAATTAATCGCCAGCAGCGCGATCGCCCCGACCAGGATGATGTTCATCGCTGGCGTACGCCATTTCGGATGAACGTAACCGAAGAAGCTTTTCGGGAATACGCCGTCGCGCCCCATTACGTACATCAGGCGCGCTACGCCTGCATGCGCCGCCATACCGGAAGCCAGTACGGTGATAGTAGAGAAGATCAGCGCGCCCACCTGGAAGGTTTTACCCGCCACGTACAGCATGATTTCCGGCTGAGACGCATCCGGATCTTTAAAGCGAGAGATATCCGGGAAGTACAATTGCAGGAAATAGGTTGCAAAGATGAAGATCAGGCCGCCAATCAGCGCGGTCAGAAAAATCGCACGCGGGATCACGCGCTCAGCATCTTTGGTCTCTTCCGACAGGTTACTGATGCCGTCAAAGCCGGTAAAGGAGAAGCACAGGATCGTCGCTCCCGTAATCATCGGGATAACGTGCGCATCGCCGGACCAGAACGGACGGGTGCTCGCCAGCGTACCGGCGCCTTCGCCTTCAAATACGCCATAAACCACCATGCCCAGAATGACCGCAATCAGCACCACCTGTAGCACTACAATCACGGTGTTGAAGTTAGCGACCGATTTGAGGCTGCGCAGGTTAAAGGCCGTCATAAAGGCCACCAGCGCCACGACAAACACCCATGACGGAATGGAGGGCACCAGCGCTTCAAAATAAATTTTCGCCAACAGAATGTTGATCATCGGCGCGAACAGATAATCGAGCAGAGAAGACCAACCCACCATAAAGCCAACGGTCGGGCTGATGGATTTCTGGGCATAGGTGTACGCCGAACCCGCGGAAGGATAGCGACGCACCAGTTTCCCGTAGCTCAACGCCGTAAACAGAATCGCGATTAACGCGAATGCATACGCCGTCGGTACGTGACCGTCAGTGAGGCCTGAAACGATACCAAATGTATCGAACAGCGTCATCGGCTGCATATAGGCAAGACCCATCATTACAACCGGAACTAACATAAGCGTTTTACGTAATTCCACGCGAGAGGTGTTTGGAGTAACGTTATGCGACATGGTCATTCTCCTTTACGGCGAATGCCGTCGCGTAAGCAAAAAATTGCCCCATTTTCTGGATTCCTCAGCGACAACAACTGTCGATTTTTAAGTAAGTATCTATCCGGTACGAAGCCCGGCCTCTTGGTATTGAATGATGTGTTTGAAGCAAAAAAATAACCGACGCGTATTAAAACGTCGGTTAGTGTCATTTTTTGCAAGCGGCGTATTCTGCCCTAAATTGAAGTGAAATGACAAGAGAATGCGAGCGCGTTCAAAAAATTATTTTTCATAAGCGATTGATTTTTAAACCGGCGATTTTGCATACACCCCAGCAATAGCATTATTTGCTAAAATTTCATCCCGCCACCAGCCGCTGGCCAGCCCGGCGGTCTGTTCATTCCAGCCAACCCACACCGGTTCATAGACGATTTGCGCCACAACTTTCTTCTCTATAAGCGCGCCGCTTTCCAAAAATCGCTGCGCCAGATAACGCGGTAAATAGCCGCATCCCAGGCCGCTAATTTGCAGCTCCAGCTTGGTTTTAAAATCAAACACGGTAATCGCTTCCTGAGCGTCGAGCAGTTCAGACCCTATTGATCGCGAGGAATGGACGCTATCGCCAACCACAATCGCGCGAAAACGTTTGATCGTCTGGCGGCTAAGCGGTTCCTCTTCATGAACCAGCGGATGATGTGGAGCGACAGCAAACACCAGTTCAAGATCGCCCAGTCTTGCAAAGCCAAAGCCGGTGTCAGGCGGCGGCGCGCGCATGGCGCCAACAATAATATCCGCCCTTCCCTGCGTCAGCGTCTCCCATGAACCGCCGAGAACGCCATTGACAAATTTAAGGCGCGTCACGCTGTGGCGTTGATAAAAAGCGTCGATAAGCGGGGCCAGAAGAGAAAAGGGAAAGGTATCATCCACACCGATGACCAGTTCGTTCTCCCAGCCTTCATGCAGTTTAATCGCCTGCTTTTCCAGCTCGCGAACGGTGTGCAGCACTTCACGGCCTTTTTCCAGTAGCATCTTACCGGTTCGCGTAAATCGTGCGCGATGCCCGCTACGGTCGAGCAGTTGGATATTAAGATCGTTTTCCAGCTTATGAACGGTATAACTGAGGGCGGACGGCGTTTTAAATAATTTTGCCGACGCCGCCGCGAAGCTGCCTTCTTTTTCTAACGCATCAAGAATAATCAGAACGTCCAGCAGTGGTTTCATACTCGTCCCCTTGCGCTATATGGCGACCACCTGCTGGACAGCGACTCACTCCATCGGCATCACCAGCGGATCGGGATATTGATATTCAAATCCCAGCTCATTACAAATCCGGCTACCGTCGATAATCTTCCCTTTGCCGTTGTCCGGTGCGTCACGAAAATGCGGCGGCGCCATTCCCAGCAAGCGCGTCATTTGCGGATAAAACACGTTGCGGGCTGGATGCGCCGGCGCACATATATTATAGATGTGCCCCCCTTTTGGCGCCTGTAGCAAGAGGGTAATTGCGCCAACCACGTCTTCAAGATGCACCAGATTGACCCCGTGTTGACCATCCGGCGCGGTTTTTCCGGCAAAGAAACGACCGGGATGGCGTCCAGGCCCGACCAACCCCGCCAGCCGCAGAATATCTACTGACGTGCCCGGCAGATTATGCAGCCAATCTTCCAGTTCCTTCAGGGTACGCCCGCTGGCCGTGACCGGATTACGCGGCGTATTCTCTTTCACCACGCCTTGCGCATCGCCGTAAACAGACGTCGAACTGGTAAAAATAATACGCGGGATACGATAAGCCAGCGCGCTGTCGACCAGCTCCTGCATCGCCTGCAGATAAAAATCCTCTCCTGGACCGCTACGGCGCGCGGGCAGTGTTATCACCAGCGCATCGACATCCAGCAGAGCGTCAAGATCGTCCGCCTCACAGACCAGCTCCGGCTCCAGACGCAGCGGATAGCTTTCAATTCCACTCATACGGGCCGCTTCCACCCCGTCAAGGGTGGTTTTGCTGCCGGTAACCTGCCAGCCTCTCGCTGCCAGCGACATTGCCAGCGGCATGCCTAACCAACCTAAACCGACAATTGCGACCTTTTTCATCCATTTTCTCCTGACTTTAACGCCTTATACATAAGGCTACGCCAGCCCGCCGTGACTGACAATTCATACTATAAATGCGAAATGAAAAAAGCGCTTGCTTTAAGGCGTAAAAGTGGTTTAGGTTAAAAGGTATCAAATGAATAAGCATTCATCGGAATTTTTATGACACGCGTTCAATTTAAACACCACCATCATCACCATCATCCTGACTAGTCTTTCAGGCGATGTGTGCTGGAAGACATTCAGATCTTCCAGTGGTGCATGAACGCATGAGAAAGCCCCCGGAAGATCATCTTCCGGGGGCTTTTTTTTGGCGCGCGATACAGACCGGTTCAGACAGGATAAAGAGGAACGCAGAATGTTAGACAACACCCGCTTACGCATAGCTATTCAGAAATCAGGCCGTTTAAGCGATGATTCACGAGAATTGCTGGCCCGCTGCGGCATAAAAATTAATTTACACACTCAGCGCCTGATTGCGATGGCGGAAAACATGCCGATTGATATCCTGCGCGTGCGTGATGATGACATTCCGGGTCTGGTGATGGATGGCGTGGTCGATCTCGGCATTATCGGCGAAAACGTGCTGGAAGAAGAGCTACTCAACCGCCGCGCGCAGGGCGAAGATCCACGCTATTTAACCCTGCGCCGTCTTGACTTCGGCGGCTGCCGTTTATCACTGGCAACGCCGGTTGACGAAGCCTGGGACGGCCCGGCGGCGCTGGACGGTAAACGTATCGCTACCTCTTATCCGCACCTCCTCAAACGCTACCTCGACCAGAAAGGCGTCTCTTTTAAATCGTGTCTGTTAAATGGTTCTGTCGAAGTCGCGCCGCGCGCGGGGCTGGCCGACGCTATCTGCGATTTGGTCTCTACCGGCGCGACGCTTGAAGCTAACGGCCTGCGTGAAGTCGAAGTTATCTACCGCTCTAAAGCCTGTCTGATTCAGCGCGACGGTGAGATGGCACAGAGCAAGCAGCAGCTGATCGATAAATTGCTGACCCGTATTCAGGGCGTGATTCAGGCGCGCGAATCGAAATACATCATGATGCACGCGCCAAGTGAACGCCTGGAAGAGGTTATCGCCCTGCTGCCAGGCGCTGAAAGGCCGACAATTCTGCCGCTGGCGGGCGAGCAACAGCGCGTGGCGATGCACATGGTCAGCAGCGAAACGCTGTTCTGGGAAACCATGGAGAAACTGAAAGCGCTTGGCGCCAGCTCGATTCTGGTACTGCCGATCGAGAAGATGATGGAGTGATCTGACGCCTGATGGCGCTGCGCTTATCAGGCCTACGTAATGCGTTGATATTTTGGGTTCTGTAGGCCAGATAAGGCGGAACCCTGTGATGGAGTAAAGACCATGAGTTTCAATACCCTGATTGACTGGAACAGCTGTAGCCCTGAACAGCAGCGTGCGCTGCTGACGCGTCCGGCGATTTCCGCCTCTGACAGTATTACCCGGACGGTCAGCGATATTCTGGATAATGTAAAAACGCGCGGTGACGATGCCCTGCGTGAATACAGCGCTAAATTTGATAAAACAGAAGTGACAGCGCTACGCGTCACCCCTGAAGAGATCGCCGCCGCCGGCGCGCGTCTGACCGACGAATTAAAACAGGCGATGGCCGCTGCCGTCAAAAATATTGAAACGTTCCATTCCGCGCAGACGCTACCGCCTGTAGATGTGGAAACCCAGCCAGGCGTGCGTTGCCAGCAGGTTACGCGTCCCGTCGCGTCTGTCGGTCTGTATATTCCCGGCGGCTCGGCTCCGCTCTTCTCAACGGTGCTGATGCTGGCGACGCCGGCGCGCATTGCAGGATGCCAGAACGTGGTTCTGTGCTCGCCACCGCTCATCGCTGATGAAATCCTCTATGCGGCGCAACTGTGTGGCGTGCAGGAAATCTTTAACGTCGGCGGCGCGCAGGCGATTGCCGCTCTGGCCTTCGGCAGCGAGTCCGTACCGAAAGTGGATAAAATTTTTGGCCCCGGCAACGCCTTTGTAACCGAAGCCAAGCGTCAGGTCAGCCAGCGCCTCGACGGCGCGGCTATCGATATGCCTGCCGGGCCGTCTGAAGTGCTGGTGATCGCCGACAGCGGCGCAACACCGGATTTCGTCGCTTCTGACCTGCTCTCCCAGGCAGAACACGGTCCGGATTCGCAGGTGATCCTGCTGACGCCTGATGCTGACATTGCCCGCAAGGTGGCGGAGGCGGTAGAACGTCAACTTGCAGAACTGCCGCGCGCGGACACCGCCCGGCAGGCCCTGAGCGCCAGTCGTCTGATTGTGACCAAAGATTTAGCGCAGTGCGTCGCCATCTCTAATCAGTATGGGCCGGAACACTTAATCATCCAGACGCGCAATGCGCGCGATTTGGTGGATGCGATTACCAGCGCAGGCTCGGTATTTCTCGGCGACTGGTCGCCGGAATCCGCCGGTGATTACGCTTCCGGAACCAACCATGTCTTACCGACCTATGGCTATACTGCTACCTGTTCCAGCCTTGGGTTAGCGGATTTCCAGAAACGGATGACCGTTCAGGAACTGTCGAAAGCGGGCTTTTCCGCTCTGGCATCAACCATTGAAACATTGGCGGCGGCAGAACGTCTGACCGCCCATAAAAATGCCGTGACCCTGCGCGTAAACGCCCTCAAGGAGCAAGCATGAGCACTGAAAATACTCTCAGCATCGCTGACTTAGCCCGTGAAAATGTCCGCAACCTGGTACCGTATCAGTCCGCCCGCCGTCTGGGCGGTAACGGCGATGTCTGGCTGAACGCGAATGAATTCCCGACAGCGGTGGAGTTTCAGCTCACCCAACAAACGCTTAACCGCTACCCGGAATGCCAGCCAAAGGCCGTGATTGAAAACTACGCGCAATATGCTGGCGTAAAGCCGGAGCAGGTGCTGGTCAGCCGCGGCGCGGATGAAGGGATCGAGCTGGTGATCCGCGCCTTCTGTGAACCGGGGAAAGACGCCATTCTCTACTGTCCGCCCACTTACGGTATGTACAGCGTCAGCGCCGAAACCATTGGCGTAGAGCGCCGGACGGTTCCCGCGCTTGAAAACTGGCAGCTGGATCTACAGGGGATTTCCGACAACCTTGACGGCACAAAAGTGGTATTCGTTTGTAGCCCCAATAACCCCACCGGGCAACTTATCAACCCGCAGGATCTGCGCACGCTGCTGGAGTTGACACGCGGTAAAGCGATAGTCGTCGCCGACGAAGCTTATATTGAGTTTTGCCCACAGGCCACGCTGACAGGCTGGCTGGTTGAATATCCTCATCTGGTTATGCTGCGCACATTGTCGAAAGCTTTTGCGCTGGCGGGTCTGCGCTGCGGCTTTACGCTGGCTAATGAAGAGGTGATCAACCTGCTGTTAAAAGTGATCGCCCCTTATCCGCTTTCTACGCCAGTGGCGGATATCGCCGCCCAGGCGCTGAGTCCGCAGGGAATAAACGCAATGCGCGATCGCGTGGCGCAGACAGTGCAGGAACGTCAGTATCTGGTGAATGCCCTGCAACAGACCGCCTGCGTAGAACACGTCTTTGACTCTGAAACCAACTATATTCTGGCGCGGTTTACCGCCTCCAGCAGCGTGTTTAAATCCTTATGGGATCAGGGCATTATCTTACGCGATCAGAATAAACAACCTTCTTTAAGCGGCTGCCTGCGGATTACGGTCGGCACCCGCCAGGAAAACCAGCGCGTCATTGACGCCTTACGTGCGGAGCCAGTATGAGTCAGAAGTATCTTTTCATCGACCGGGACGGAACCTTGATTTCCGAACCGCCAAGCGATTTTCAGGTAGACCGCTTTGATAAACTGGCCTTTGAGCCAGAGGTGATTCCCGTATTGCTGAAGCTGCAAAAAGCCGGTTTTAAGCTGGTGATGATCACTAACCAGGATGGACTTGGCACGCAAAGCTTCCCGCAGGCGGACTTCGACGGACCGCACAACCTGATGATGCAGATTTTCACCTCTCAGGGCGTATGCTTTGATGAGGTGCTGATCTGCCCTCACCTGCCCGCAGACGATTGCGACTGCCGCAAGCCCAAAGTGAAGCTGGTGGAGCGTTATCTTGCGGAACAAGCGATGGATAGCGCTAACAGCTATGTGATTGGCGATCGTGCGACCGATATCCAGCTCGCTGATAATATGGGCATTACTGGTTTACGCTATCACCGTGAAACGCTGAACTGGACGATGATTGGCGAACAGCTAACGAAACGCGATCGTTATGCGCATGTGGTCCGCAACACCAAAGAAACACAGATTGATGTCAGCGTCTGGCTGGATCGCGAAGGCAACAGCAAGATTAATACCGGCGTCGGCTTCTTTGACCATATGCTCGATCAAATCGCCACCCACGGCGGCTTTCGCATGGAGATTACCGTTAAGGGTGATCTCTATATCGACGATCACCACACGGTAGAAGATACCGGACTGGCGCTCGGTGAGGCATTAAAACTGGCACTCGGCGACAAGCGCGGTATCTGCCGTTTTGGCTTTGTACTACCGATGGATGAATGTCTGGCGCGCTGCGCGCTGGATATTTCCGGTCGTCCGCATCTGGAATATAAAGCTGAATTTACCTACCAGCGTGTGGGCGATTTGAGCACAGAGATGATTGAACACTTTTTCCGCTCACTCTCTTACACGATGGGCGTCACTCTGCATCTCAAGACTAAAGGTAAAAACGATCACCACCGTGTCGAAAGTTTGTTTAAAGCCTTTGGTCGGACGCTACGCCAGGCTATTCGCGTGGAGGGCGATACATTACCGTCCTCGAAAGGAGTGCTGTGATGAACGTCGTCATCCTTGACACCGGCTGCGCCAATTTAAGCTCGGTAAAATCCGCCGTGGCGCGCCACGGTTACACCCCGGTGGTCAGCCGCGAAGCGGAAATCGTATTACGCGCTGACAAACTCTTTCTGCCCGGCGTCGGCACGGCGCAGGCCGCTATGGATCAACTGCGCGAACGTGAACTGATCGACTTAATTAAAGCGTGTACTCAGCCGGTACTGGGTATCTGCTTAGGGATGCAACTGCTGGGTCGTCGCAGCGAAGAGACGCGCGGCGTGGATCTGCTGAACATTATCGAACAAGACGTGCCGAAAATGACCGACTTTGGTCTGCCGCTGCCGCACATGGGCTGGAATCGCGTGTATCCGCAGGCGGGCAACCGGCTGTTTCAGGGCATTGAAGATGGCGCCTATTTTTACTTTGTTCACAGCTACGCGATGCCGGTCAACCCGTGGACTATCGCCCAGTGCAATTACGGCGAGCCGTTTACCGCGGCGGTACAGAAAGATAATTTCTTCGGCGTACAGTTCCATCCGGAACGTTCGGGCGCGGCGGGCGCACAGTTGCTGAAAAACTTCCTGGAGATGTAATGATTATTCCGGCATTAGATTTAATTGACGGCACCGTGGTGCGTCTCCACCAGGGCGACTACGCCCGGCAGCGGGATTACGGTAACGATCCCCTGCCCCGTTTGCAGGATTACGCCGCCCAGGGCGCCGGGTTGCTGCATCTGGTAGATCTGACCGGCGCTAAAGATCCGGCTAAGCGACAGATACCGCTGATTAAAACCCTGGTCGCGGGCGTGAACGTGCCTGTTCAGGTCGGCGGCGGCGTGCGTACCGAAGAAGACGTTGCGGCATTACTGAAAGCTGGCGTTGCCCGTGTGGTCATCGGTTCAACGGCGGTGAAATCCCCTGACGTGGTGAAAGGCTGGTTTGAACGTTTTGGCGCGCAGGCGCTGGTACTGGCGCTGGACGTTCTCATAGACGAACACGGCAACAAGCAGGTGGCGGTTAGCGGCTGGCAGGAAAATTCCGGCGTCTCGCTGGAACAACTGGTGGAGACCTATCTCCCCGTCGGTCTGAAACATGTACTGTGTACCGATATTTCTCGCGACGGCACGCTGGCGGGCTCTAACGTGTCGCTGTATGAAGAGGTATGCGCCAGATATCCGCAGATCGCCTTTCAATCCTCCGGCGGTATTGGCAATATCGATGATATTGCCGCCCTGCGCGGCACCGGCGTGCGCGGCGTGATTGTCGGACGCGCTCTGTTAGAAGGGAAATTTACCGTTAAGGAGGCCATCCAATGCTGGCAAAACGTATAATTCCGTGTCTGGATGTTCGTGATGGTCAGGTGGTGAAAGGCGTACAGTTTCGCAACCATGAGATCATTGGCGATATCGTTCCGCTGGCCAAACGCTATGCCGACGAAGGCGCGGACGAACTGGTGTTCTATGACATTACCGCCTCCAGCGATGGTCGCGTAGTCGATAAAAGCTGGGTGGCGCGCGTTGCCGAGGTGATCGACATTCCGTTTTGTGTAGCGGGCGGTATCCGGTCAATTGACGACGCCGCCAAAATTCTTTCTTTCGGGGCGGATAAGATCTCTATCAACTCCCCGGCGCTGGCTGACCCAACGCTGATTACCCGTCTGGCTGACCGTTTTGGCGTACAGTGTATTGTCGTCGGGATTGATACCTGGTTTGACGACGCCACGGGGAAATACCATGTTAACCAGTATACCGGCAATGAAAACCGTACCCGCGTGACGCAGTGGGAGACGCTGGACTGGGTGCAAGAGGTACAACAGCGCGGCGCGGGGGAAATCGTCCTGAATATGATGAACCAGGACGGCGTGCGTAACGGTTACGATCTGACGCAGTTGAAAAAAGTCCGTGACGTTTGCCGCGTGCCGCTGATCGCCTCCGGCGGCGCGGGCACGATGGAACACTTCCTTGAGGCATTCCGTGATGCCGATGTCGACGGCGCGCTTGCCGCCTCCGTTTTTCACAAGCAAATCATCAATATTGGCGAATTAAAAGCGTACCTAGCAGGCCAGGGCGTGGAGATCAGGATATGTTAACAGAGCAACAACGCCGCGAGCTGGACTGGGAAAAAACCGATGGCCTGATGCCAGCCATCGTGCAACATGCGGTATCCGGCGAAGTATTGATGCTGGGCTATATGAACCAACAAGCGCTGGACAAAACCATTGAATCCGGCCATGTCACGTTCTTCTCACGCACGAAACAGCGTTTATGGACCAAAGGCGAAACCTCAGGCCATGTGCTGAATGTCGTCAGCATTGCGCCAGATTGCGACAACGATACACTGCTGGTGCTGGCAAACCCTGTCGGGCCGACCTGCCACAAAGGTACCAGCAGCTGCTTTGGCGACGCCAGCCATCAATGGTTATTCCTGTATCAACTGGAGCAGCTACTGGCAGAGCGCAAAACCGCCGATCCGGCCAGCTCTTACACGGCGAAACTGTACGCCAGCGGTACTAAACGTATTGCACAAAAAGTTGGCGAAGAAGGTGTAGAAACCGCGCTGGCGGCCACCGTCAATGATCGTTTTGAATTAACCAATGAAGCGTCTGATTTGATGTACCACCTGCTGGTGCTGTTGCAGGATCAGGATCTCAACCTCACCACCGTGATCGACAATCTTCGTAAGCGTCATCAATAAGCGTAAAAAAAACCAGGCAATGCCCGGTTTTTTAGTGAGAAATTTTACCTTTCGTAGCCGGATAAGGCACTTGTGCCGCCATCCGGCAAAGAAGCTTACAAGGCTTTTGGCTTATAGCTACGTAGCGCATTGCGCCCCAGCACAATCCCGGCGCCGATCATCCCGCCCAGCAACACAGCCAGCACGAGGGTAATGGCTTTTTTCGGGCTATCGCGACGGACCGGCAGCGTCGGCTTCATCACATAACGATAGACGTGCACCGTATCGGCAGTCACTTTCAGATTTTTAATGTCCAGCAGTGTCTGCTTCGTCTGGTAATAGGCCGGAGAAAAGACCAGTGGACGCGTCGCTTCGTTCTGTATCATCGATTTTAGCGCATCGCTCCCCAGCAGGAACATCGTGTCCTGGGTAACATCCTGGGTTTGCTGAATCTGCGGCTGCGTGATTTTGGCCTCATCCGCATAGCGCAACGCTTCTTCGATTTGCTTAATACGCAGATCTTTTTGCTCCTGCGCCACAACTTCCTGCGTCTCAAGGGACTCCTGCAACGTTTTGGTTTGCAGCGTGATGTTATCTTTCAGGTCAACTTCCAGTTCCTTAGCGACCTCTTCATCCACCTGTTGGATATATTCCGCCAGCCGACGCTGCGCCCCTTCAGCGGTAGTGCTCACATAAGAAACCGAGAGCGGCAGCGTCTGCCCCTTTACCGACTGTTCAATGGTGAGCTTTTCCCGCTCTTTCTGATTATCCAGCGCTTCCGATAATGCGGAAAACGCAGAACTAAAGCGGCTTATAAAATTCGCCTGCACTTCAGAGATTTTGGGGGCATTCCCGCCATACAAGACGTTGAGCGCGTTGGTATAGGTGGCAACCTGCGCGGCATCAGGTTGGGTAATAATCGCCGTGGATGTCCATTTTTCTTTGGCTATCATCAGGTAGCCTACGGCCAGCAAAATGGCGATAATAACGGCTACAATAATGGTCATCTTCCCACGCCATAACTGTAGCAATAACTCAATCAAATCAATCTGTTCCGGATCGTTCCCACGCCCGGAAGACGTATTACTATCCACTGTCATAGATACCCTAACTAAAAAAAGGATGAAGCTGGAGACAGTGTAGTCATAAAGCAAATATATGCCATAGGATTAATGATAAAAATCAGACATTATTTCCATATGGTCAATAAATCATCGGGACTCATCAGCCCCGATTGCCTTATTAATCACTACCGAAAAGATCGCGGGTATACACTTTTTCAGCAACATCCAAAAGCTCTGCCGCCATCCTGTTGGAAATAATGACATCCGCCTGCTGTTTAAAGCAGTGCAAATCACGTTCAAGACGTGAGTTAAAGAAAGTATCTTCTTCCATTACCGGCTCATAGATGATGACCTCTACGCCTTTCGCTTTAATGCGCTTCATAATCCCCTGAATCGATGAGGCGCGGAAGTTATCGGAGCCACTCTTCATAATCAGGCGATAAATGCCCACCACTTTAGGCTTTCTGGCGAGGATAGCGTCGGCAATAAAATCTTTACGCGTACGGTTTGCTTCAACGATAGCGGAGATAATATTATTAGGCACCGACTGATAATTGGCCAGCAACTGTTTGGTATCTTTTGGCAAACAATATCCGCCATAACCAAAAGAGGGATTATTATAATGATTGCCAATACGCGGGTCGAGGCACACCCCTTCAATAATTTGTCGGGTATTTAATCCTAACGTTTCAGCATAGCTGTCTAATTCATTAAAATAAGCGACTCGCATAGCGAGATAAGTATTGGCGAAAAGTTTAATAGCTTCCGCCTCAGTGGAGTCCGTAAACAGCGTTGGAATCTCCTGTTTAATAGCGCCTTCCTGGAGTAATGCGGCAAATTCTCTGGCGCGCTCAGACTGTTCCCCAATCACGATACGGGAGGGATAAAGGTTATCGTAAAGGGCTTTACCTTCACGTAAAAACTCCGGAGAGAAAATGATATTTTCTGTCGCAAACTTCTGACGCATTGCCGCCGTGAAGCCAACCGGCACCGTAGACTTAATAATCATCACGGCTGCGGGGTTGATGCTGCTCACATCCTGAATGACCGATTCCACACTGGACGTATTAAAATAGTTGGTTTTGGGATCGTAATCCGTAGGCGTAGCAATGATGACGTAATCTGCATTCTGGTACGCATCAAACTTATCCAGCGTTGCCCTGAATCTGATGTTATCTTCCTTTAAAAATTGCTGAATTTCTTTATCAACAATCGGAGATATCCGATCATTTAACAGTTCAACACGGGAAGGAACAATGTCTAACGCCACCACATCATGATGTTGTGCAATAAGCAAACCATTAGACAAGCCAACATACCCCGTCCCGGATATCGTGATTTTCATTATTCGCTCTCAGAATTAACTTAATTATGAATCATGATGTATTTCGCATCCTGATAAGATATTAAAGTTTTAACGCCTGAGTATATAAAGTGCAACGCAGACGAAAACAATTCAGATTATCTTCATTACGATAAACACAGATTATTAAGTTAATATTAAGTAAAAGCGATAAATCAATAAGAATAGAGATAAAAAAAAGCCCGGCATTAAACCGGGCTTAAACATTTTGCAGAAATTATTCCAACCATTCGGTATGGAAAACACCTTCTTTATCAGTACGTTTATAGGTGTGCGCACCAAAGTAGTCACGCTGCGCCTGAATTAAGTTAGCTGGCAGTACTGCGGCGCGATAGCTGTCATAGTAGGCCACTGCCGCAGAGAATGTCGGCACCGGAATGCCGTTCTGCACCGCGTAAGCCACAACATCACGCAGCGCCTGCTGGTACTCATCAGCAATTTTCTTGAAGTAAGGCGCTAACAGCAAATTGGCAATACCAGCGTTTTCTGCGTAAGCATCGGTGATTTTCTGCAGGAACTGAGCGCGAATGATACAGCCCGCACGGAAAATCTTAGCAATCTCGCCGTAGTTGAGATCCCAGTGATATTCATCAGACGCGGCGCGTAGCTGCGAGAAGCCCTGCGCATAGGAGACGATCTTGCCAAGATACAGCGCGCGACGCACTTTCTCGATAAATTCAGCTTTGTCGCCTGCCGGCTGCGCTTTCGGCCCGGAGAGCACTTTAGATGCGGCAACACGTTGCGCTTTCAACGAAGAGATGTCACGCGCAAAGACGGATTCGGTAATCAGCAACAGCGGTTCGCCCAGATCCAGCGCGCTCTGGCTGGTCCATTTACCGGTCCCTTTGTTGGCGGCTTCATCAAGAATGACATCCACCAGGTAGTTTCCGTCTTCATCTTTTTTAGTGAAGATGTCTTTAGTGATGTCGATCAGATAACTGCTCAGCTCGCCGTTATTCCACTCAGTAAAAGTGTTCGCCAACTCTTCATTGCTGAGGTTCAGGCCGCCTTTCAGCAGGGAGTAAGCTTCAGCGATAAGCTGCATATCGCCATATTCAATACCATTGTGGACCATCTTGACGTAGTGACCCGCACCATCGGCGCCGATATAGGTCACGCACGGTTCGCCATCTTCCGCCACAGCAGCAATCTTCGTCAGGATCGGCGCCACCAGTTCATAGGCATCTTTCTGACCGCCAGGCATGATAGATGGCCCTTTCAGCGCGCCCTCTTCACCACCGGAAACACCGGTACCGATAAAGTTAAAACCTTCCGCAGACAGCTCACGATTGCGACGGATTGTGTCCTGGAAGAAGGTGTTACCGCCATCAATAATGATATCGCCTTTTTCCAGATACGGTTTCAGCGAATCGATAGCTGCATCAGTACCTGCGCCCGCTTTCACCATTAACAGGATACGACGAGGCGTTTCGAGGGATTCAACAAACTCTTTCACCGTGTAATAAGGCACCAGCTTTTTGCCGGGATTCTCGGCAATCACTTCTTCGGTCTTTTCACGGGAGCGGTTGAAAACGGAGACGGTATAACCACGGCTTTCGATGTTGAGCGCGAGGTTGCGCCCCATCACTGCCATACCGACGACGCCGATCTGTTGCTTGGACATTACATACTCCTGTCAGGTGTGGAAACCCTGCCACAAACGGTCATGGCAGGTTAAAGGTGAATAGTATGTTAACTCAAAGGTATGATATTAAGGTAGCGATTGATGCGTTCAGATTTTACGCAGGCTATTTTATACAATTATTATTCAGTACTTCTCGGTAAGCTTAATACGCACCATCTCGCCGCAAAACAACTTTCGCTGTTTTAAACAGAATGGCAATATCATTCCAAAGCGTCCAGTTTTTAACATACCAGGAATCAAAATAAACACGAGTGTCATAATCAACATCATTACGCCCACTCACTTGCCATAGACCTGTCATGCCCGGCTTTGCCATCAAATAATAATCAACATCATCACAATAACGCTCCAGTTCATCCGAAACGATAGGTCGTGGTCCAACCAGGCTCATATCACCTTTTAGTACATTAAAAAGTTGTGGCAACTCATCAAGGCTAGTTTTACGTATAAATCGACCTACAGCTGTGATTCGAGGATCATTTTTCAGTTTAAAATCTTTCTCCCATTCAGCCCTGGCAATAGGATCGTTAGCCAAAAGTTCTTTTAGTACCTCTTGAGAATTCATAACCATAGAACGAAATTTGTAGCATGGAAAAAGTTTTCCATGCCGACCTACTCGCTGGTGACCATAAATAGCCGGACCACCATCTCGAGTAACTTTATACCACAGATAAATCATAAGTGGTGATGCAATTATAAGAATCATTATTGAACAAACAATATCAAATGTCCGTTTGAGAAAACGGGACGACCTTTTAGCCAAGTTATTTTGTATCCTTAATAACATAACTTCATGGCTAAAGATAAAAGACATATCAGTATTATATAATGGCAATCCTCTAAACGAGGGGACTACAGTAACAGAACGACAATGATGTTTTGAAAGTTCACGTAGCCAAAAATGTGTTTTCTCCAACTCGGTGTATTCATAAGCAAGGATATAATGGACATCACCTGTACGATTTAAATCCCAAATAATCTCAGTATCCTTTATCACCGGCAACATATTTATTTCAGCATCTGACGCATCCGTATCAAAAAAAGCGATAACATCAAACCCCATCATCTCCTCACTTTGCAGCGCAGAATATGCACCACGAGCATTCTGTCTGCTCCCCAGGATGATAGTTTTTTTCTTCCAGATACCTAGCTTGTTCAATAAATGCTTTGTAAGTGCGCGAAAAAAAGGCACCAGGATTAGGGCAAAAGTCCAACAAAACACCCAGACATAGCGTGAAAACTGCCATTTTGTAAACGCTATCAGAGCCAAATCAAATATAGCAAAAATAACGATCGTACGAAAAATTTCTTTTAACTCATACCAAAATGGCTTGCGGTATGTATAATGTCGCAAACGAATCCAAAACCAACCGACACATACTACTGACAAAATAAAATGCGTAATAACTCTTGTATCTAATTGGTCTTGAGGAATAAATCGCTGTACTTGATCAAAAATAAAATAGACACATCCTAATGAAAACCATAAGGCTAAATTAAAAAAAATCAAATCCGATATAGCCAAAAAAATTTTACATAGCTGTGGATTATACTTATTATCAATATTATCCATTTAATCCTCACCCTCTGACCGTGCATAATATAAATAAAATAGGCATATTAAGTAAATAACATTCAATTTTTTTACAGCAAGCATCGTTTTTTAATATTAGCAAGCGTTGTATTTACAAGATCCTGAGCTCTATTTAATAAATTAGCTTCTGCATAGCAGCGTAACTCAGGTGCATTACCAGAAGCGCGCAAATGCACAATACATCCATCACGTAAAGTAATTCGCATACCATCTGTCATATCTGTAGAAATTGCACCTTCATTCTCCAAACCAATATAGCTTAAGAGGTTGCTCAGATTTTCTCTGCCCATACTAATTAAGGATTGACTTTTATCAGTTGTAATCCCCTGTAATCTGTCAGAATGGGTGTAACGAGTTGGGAGTTCATTGACTAAAGCGCTAATGCTGGTATTCCTACTTTTGTAAAGCAGCATTATTGCTGGTAATACAGCATCACGAGTTGGTAAGGCATGAAGATTCTGCTCGTTAATACAGATGTCGCTTCCTAATAAAAAACCGCCATTGGCTTCAAAACCGACAATACGACTATAACTCCGCGATAATTCATTAAAAGCTTCGATAACATAAGGCGAGCCAATTTTTGTAAGCTTAACATGTTTAAAAAAGCGGCCAGAAGAAATTATGCTGTTACAACTAACAGGAATAGCGACGGCTTCTGCATCCAATGCAAGTGAACATAATAGACCTAGTATATCGCCTCTTAGCCACTCACCGGCCTCATCAGCAATAAGAGGGCGATCACCATCCCCATCTGTCGAGAATATGGCATCTAAATCGAACTCTTTAGCCCATGAGCGAGCTTTTTCCCGATCCTCTTTGCTTACAGCCTCTGTATCTATAGGTACAAAATTATCGCTTCTACCCAAGCTAACGACTTCAGCCCCCAATGCAATAAATAAAGGCTTATAAAGATCACGCCCAGCGCTTGAATGTTCGTAAATACCAATACGCTTATTTTTCAGGAATGGAGTAGAAAATAAAGATGTATAACGAGATATATAATTAACAGCAGCCATTTCTGAAACTATGAGTTCTTTAAGCTCTAAATGGCTGCACGTATCTTCAACACTAAGGATCGCAGCCTCATCATGTTTCGTGATTTCACCATCAGGACGATAAAACTTGAGGCCGTTCCGCTCGAATGGAATATGACTTCCCGTAACCATTATCGCAGGCATATTGTCAGACATAGACTGAAAGGCCAAAGCTGGGGTTGGTACCACTCCATAAAAAATACAGTTAACGCCTTTATCCGCCAATGCAGCAGCACACGCCTGAGCCATCCCATAACTACTTGGACGATTATCTATTGCCAATGCTACGGTATCAAAGGAAAAATGTTCCTGCATAACGGCAATAAATGAAACCGTAAAAGCAGCACATACCTGAGGTGTAAAATCTTTTACAAGACCGCGAGCCCCACTCGTTCCAAACACAATACCTGATGAATAAATAACATCACGGCTATTATTAACTACGTTCATTAGTCCACTCCTTCGAAAATCCAGAACGTTGTTCTAAACGAATAATATCATCCTCACCAAGATAGGTACCTGATTGAATCTCAATTAACTTCAGGGGGATCATTCCAGGATTTTCCAGCGCGTGAATAGTATTCGGAGGAATAAATGTTGATTCATTTTCAGAAACCATATAAATCTGCTCTCCCTTTGTAACACGAGCAGTCCCGGATAATACTATCCAATGCTCAGCCCGGTGGTGATGCATCTGCGCCACAAATTTCTCACCCGGCTTAACAGTGATACATCGAACGAGGTAATTTTTGCCGCTATCAATCACATTATATTTTCCCCAGGGGCGGAAAACTTCTTGATGTTGTTTATATTCGTTCCTATCATTCCGTTTTAAATAATCGACAATTTTTTTAACATCTTGTACTGTATCTTTATTAGCCACCAGTAAAGCGTCTGTTGTTTGAACAATGACAAGATTGCTTACACCAATCGCACTTATAAACATATCTTCGGAATAAATGTAATTATCATTACAAGCATGTGCGAAGATATCTCCTTTTAAAACATTTCTCTGATGATCTTTATTCGATATATCCCAAAGTGAGGACCAGGAACCCACATCCGACCAGCCAGTGCTCATTGGTATCACCACCGCATGCTGTGTGTGCTCCATAACTGCATAATCGATAGAATCACTCGGGCATGACATAAACTCTTCTTTATCAATACGAATAAAATCAAGATCGGGATTTATATGTCCTACCGCCTTTTCACAAGCTTTATAAATTTCAGGTGATAAATACTTTAATTCGTTTAAATAAGAGCTTGCACGAAATAAAAACATACCGCTATTCCAGTAATATTTCCCTGATTTGAAATAGTCACCGGCGGTATCGATATCCGGTTTCTCCACAAATTCAGCCACTGCATAAGCGTCATTTCCTATCAACTCACCACGACGAATATATCCATAACCCGTTTCAGCATGCGTTGGAACAATACCAAAAGTTACAAGCTTACCATTTGCAGCGTATTCTTCAGCATGTCTGACAGCTTTCGTAAAAGCTATTTCATCCTGAATCACATGATCTGCAGCAAGAACCAACAAAAGAGGATCAGCATTATCAGCATTCTGGAGCGCACAAAACGCGGCAAGAGCGATCGCTGGTGCAGTATTACGGCCTACCGGTTCGAGAATAATATTATTTGCTAACTTGTCAATTTCACGGAGTTGTTCAGCGACTAAGAAACGGTGTCTGTCATTGCAAATGACAACGGGTTCTTCTGTAGAAAGTGAAGCTAATCGCTTTATAGTATTTTGCAGCATTGATAGTTTACCTTCAACGCTTAGAAACTGCTTCGGATGATATTCGCGTGAAAGCGGCCATAAACGGCTACCTGTGCCGCCAGCCATAATTACGGGAAGAAAAGACATTTATTTTATCTCTTTTGACGAAGAATATTGGATATTATTCCAATAACTCTTGTACATGCTAAAATAGCGACATGTAGACAACGGTAAAGATTGCCAATGCTTGCCTAATTTGTAACCCAAGAATTTAGCAAAGGTTGTTAATAAAGCTCTTGGAATCCAGAACGGTGCATTTTTAAGCAGGAATTGAATCTCTGATTTTACGAAGCGGAAACCCTCACCACCGGCTCCGCCAAAGTCACGCTGAATCCACGGAGAACAAGCATGAAATACACCAGTATCAAAATATCGTTGAAACTCTTCTCGCGGGGTATAATTATGGGAGTGTCTTACCACCGCTTCAGCGCAGTAGGCGATCTTATAACCCGCCTGAATCATCTTAGCCGCCATAAACATATCCTCGGCAAGAATTGTATGTTCAGGAAACCCACTTAACTCTTCAAAAACGGAACGGCGATAGGCAGCAAAAGAATTGGACATAAATACAGTTTTAATACCCAATTTTTCTATATCTGCCTTACTTTTAACAATAGATTTTGAACTATAATTAAAATTTCTGGCATGCACTGCAAGGGGATTAGCATCTTTATGAGGAAGTTGTCTACCACAAACCGCTGCTATCAATGGATCTGAAAAATAATAAACCAAATTTTTAATTGCATCCGAATCCGCGAGAATTGCATCTTGCGTTAGAAAAATTATAACATCAGCGTCCAGAGTTTTTGCAACTGCTAAATTTCTGGTTCCTCCATGATTAAAATCTTTAGAGTCAATATTAAATATTGATATATTTTTCAGGTCTGAGGCTAACGGAACCGTTTCATCTTTAGAACCTGAGTCTATAACAATCAATTTATCCGGATATATAGTTTGCTGCTTAATCGCATCCAGAACATTAGGCCAAAGCGACCCTGCATTATATGTGGGAATAATTAATGTTATTTTCATTTATTTTGATTCCGCCAACCAATTGCCAACCATCTGCTTCATATTATCAAAGTCATACCGTGCGACATAGTTGTTAAATCGGGAAATTGCATCAGGCAACTGCTCTATATTTTTAATTGCACTCTGCCAGCTTTTTTCATCATCCGGATTCACATATAATGCACCATTGGTTAACACTTCATGAAATACTGGTATATCGGACACTATAACTGGAGTATTTGATGCCATCGCTTCAATAGGAGGTATACCAAAACCCTCATCAATAGATGGATAAACAAGCGCGTAGGCTTTAGAATATAAAATCTTTAATTCATTAAATGAGACTTCATGTAAAAAAGTCACTTTATCTTTTAGCTCCAGATCAACGACCATTTGTTGGAGAGACATTGCATAGTCAGTACGACCACATACAATAATTAAATTATAAGAGTCAGACCAAACTTTTTTATTTTTTATGAATGAATGAATATTTTTATGTGGCCAACTTGCACCAACAGCTAAAAAGTAATTCTCTTTTTCTTTTTTTTGTATAAAATCAGATTTATTAACACTATTATAAATTACTGATATTTTCTCACTATCTACATTATAAGTTTTAGCAATGCTATCTTTAACGGTATAAGATACCGTTAAAACATGCTTACATCGCTTAACGGACATTTTTAATAAAAAGCGAAAATACACTTTCTGAATAAAACTATCTGGATAATAAAAAGGTCTTATATCATGTACGGTTATCGTTTGGTTTCTCAGTAAGGGGATAGTGTGATGTGTAGTACACACCAATTTTTTATTACCAAACTTAATTAAAACCCTCAGCGCAAGCCAGTAACTATATACATACCATACTAATGGTCTAAGTCGCGATGTTTTTGATGTGTTGCTAACAATATTCGGAACAGTAACTACTGCATAACCGAGCTTTTCAAAATAATCAGCGTGTACCTTGCTACAGATTATTGCGTCAACATCAGCTATTTCTCGCAGTGCCGTTAAAAATTTAATCGAGTATTGCCACATTCCCGTACCACTTTTACCTAAACGTGATAGGTTTACGATCATTGAATAGCTCTCCGTTTTTCCATACGCATCTTTAAAGCAATAATCATAAGGATAAATAATATTACGAAGCTTACACTAGGTGTAATTCTTAATAATAGAGTTAATGTAATACCGGCAGTAAAACACTACAAAAACAATCATAAAGAAATATATTATTATACTAACATTCCCAGAAAAAAAACATCTAAGTAGTTAAGCTATCCAAATTTATTTATATATATCAAATATGATTTTTCATTAAAAAGAAAAGTCAGTAACGTAAATCTAGCTGAATCCAGAAAGGTTAAATCTACATTTAATCTCAATATAATAACTTACTACTACTTAATTATCCGTTTAGTAAAATTCTTAAGCACGGTAATATTTTTCACTGCATATGCTAGTTTCCCAAATCGAAGTACAGTGTTAATCATATTTTTATTACAACCTAGCTTTGCATAAAATTCAGATAAATCTCTTTTTTCATCACTATTGCCATAACATGCCATAGCCAAAGTTGTATATAACCATGGTCTCTCTTTTAGCAAAACATTTTCAAATGCTCGTTTTAAAGATATATTTTTACTGTAAAAATCATTAGCTAATTTTAAATATGCAATAAAATCAATTAAAATTCGTCTGGCCTTTCCTTTCTTCTCGAAACTATCATTATCTCCTCGGCATATTACGAGTGGTTTTGATATATAATGCAAAAGGCACCCTGGCGTATTAAATACGCTCATCATGATAAATACATGAGGATAGGAAGTACCAATATAGGACGCATCAAAATCAATGGCATCCCATCGTTCTTTTTTTACTATTAAAGAACTTAGATAGCTAAATACACCACCAATAGATAAGCATCTACTGAGATAGATTTCCCTATCTAAATTATTATTAAACACATAAAGTTCATCATCTGTTCTGAGCCAAGAACGATGAGGATTTCTAATTTCAACTAAATCACACCCGGTCTCTTTTCTGTCACATAAATATATATCTGCTTGAGAATCGAGATAAGTTTGTAATATCGCCAACGAGTCTTTCGCAAGAGCATCATCACTGCCAAATATCCAACAATAATCCCCATTCGCAAGGGATACTGAAGCAAGAAAATTCCTATCTGGCCCAAGGTTAACGCTATTACGCCGATATATTATTGGGAAATTATAATTGTTCCTCCAAACATCAATCATTTCCTCTGTACCATCAGTAGAGGCATTATCTGATATACATATCTCAATATCTAAATTAAATTTTTCCTGATTATTTATACTATTCAACAACTCTTCAAGATATTCTTTTCTATTATAAGTTGGAATACAAAATGATATAAGCATATGATTATCCCTTATTTGCCTTAATTAAGTAAGTTAGTGGAAGCCCCCAAAAAACAGTTAAAGCAAAAGATATAATCAAGCCAAGCAGCACTCCACTGATTCCAAGCGTACTAGAAAAATACCATTGTGCTATTCCACCAATTATTGCTTGTAGTGGTACTAATATCCAAAGTATTTTTAAATAATTCATACTTTGCAATAACATTGCATAAGTGTCACACCAAACGCGAATACAGAAATATATGCCAATTAACAAAAAAGATAAAATAGAAACTTGATAATTAATATCTTTGGCTATTACTGAAAATATCTGTTCTTTAAATAAATAAATAAATATTGTACATCCAACAACATATAGTGAGCCAAGCAAAATATTGACACCTATCATTTTGTTAAGTTTTTTCCATTGCTGTTTGACTCTCAATTCAGCACATATAGGCCATAATGCTTGCAAAATAGCAGTATAAATAAAAAAGACTAAACCAAAAATTTTCATCGTTACTGTATATTGAACAATATCAGCAGGAGTTAGCCTTTGAGAAATGACCATATAATCTGTTTGAAGCACCACTATCGATAATAAAGTAAAAAGAAAAAACCCTGAAGATCTACGTAAAATTGCTATATAATGAGATTTTGTTGTTTTAACATGATAAAGCTTTATGTATCTATATACAATATAGCACAATGAAATCATACCCACTGGAAGATACAGGACTATTAGTGATAATTTTATGTCAACTGAGATCCCCCTATAGTATATATATAGCAAGCCGAGCATACCTATCATATAAGATAATGCGTTTAATAGATTAGCTTTCCACCCGACCAATTCGGCAAAAAGTATTTTATAAGCAATAGCTCCGATTCCAATAGAACTGAAAACCAGACATGAGGTAAAAAAGAGCATTCTGGTTTTGTCCTGTAATATCTCATGAAAAGAAGAAAGATATTTAGCGGAAATTACCCCAGAAAAAATATAAAATAAAGCAATAAAAAAAATAATAGCTATAAAGCTTAGATGTAATGCTGATTTAATATATGCATCATAACTTTTGTTTTTGGCTCTGCATTCTGATATATAATTTTGCAGTCCTGTACCTATGCCAAAATCAACAGCGCTACACCATACTAATAAACCAGTTAACAAACTAAAGATTGCATATTTCTCTTCACCTAGTATAGAAATAAGATATGAAATACTTGCTAACTGCACCCCGGCAATTATTATTTTGGATAACCATGATGAACCTGCAACAATTAAATGACTCGGAATTTTTAACAATTGAACTTTCACTATGCAATTAAACGACTTAGTTTTTACAACATAACGCGACTAATTTGTTAACGATTTATTTATTAAAAGATCATGAAAATCTCATAACCGTTTCAGTAGTTCTTCAATTCCTTTTTTATAATCGAAATTTGGTTTCCAGCCCATTGCTTTTAAATTTTTATTATTTGCTACAGAGAACATTATTTCATTATCTCTTTGCTCTATCGCACCAAATTCAAATATACTCGATGAACCTGGCATCATAGTATTTTGCAAATAAACCAGAAAATCTTTCAAACTTACCCCAGCACCAGTTCCAACTTGATACTCAGTATATGAAGGTACTTCTTTTCTATTTTCTAATATAGTTAAATAAGCATTTACCACATCATCTACAAAAATAAAGTCTCTTATCTGTTCGCCTGTTGTACATTTCACGCAACTCTGTTTTTTATTTAAGCAGTCGATAATGTATGGAATAAATTTATTTTCACCATCCCCAGGCCCATATACATGCTCTAATCGCATGTTTACAAATGAAATGTCATGCATATTAGCATAATAATGCCCAATTTCATCAAAGTGTCTTTTAGTAATTATATAAGGCCGCATATGTTGATAATTAAAATCTTTCTTGGCAAAAAAACTATCTGTATTTAAAAAGATATCCGCCCGATATTTTATTGCCAAATCAAGAAGCTTTAATGGTTTTATAACATTTGCATCTTCAATATTTATGAGAGATGATGTTTTATGCCCATATTCTGTTGCCAAATGAATGATACCAATTAATGCAGAATCAATTGATAACTCCTCGACTAATAATTCGATATTATCCCAACTGCACCATCTAACATTAGCTAATGCATTACTATTATTTTTTATTACATCTCGAGTGATTGCGACAACTGAAATCCCCGATTTTTTTAGCGCTTCGAGTAAATGCTTACCAATAAAGCCGGAAGCCCCACTGACAATTACATATTCTTTCAAAAAGGTCATCGCAATCACCAGATAGAATAAATTGAATTAGAAATTCAAACCAAAGAACTCTTCAAACTTGCTAACTACATAATCTAAATGCTCTGTAGTCAAGCCTGGATAAATACCAATCCAGAACGTTTGATTCATTATACGGTCGGTATTTGTCAACTCACCCACTACACGATATTTCACATTAGCAAAATACGGTTGGCGAATCAGATTTCCAGCAAACAGTAAACGTGTACCGATTTTTGCTTCATCAAGGAATTTCACCAGTTCGACACGGTTAACACCGCTAGTTTCTTTCAGGGTGATAGGGAAGCCAAACCAGGATGGATCTGATTTCTCTGTTGCTTCTGGTAATTCGAGGAATTCAGTGCAAGATTGCAAGCCCTGTTTCAGATAGGAAAAGTTAGCTTTACGCTGCTCTACAAACTCTTCTACGCGCTCCAACTGAGCCAGACCACATGCTGCCTGCATGTCCGTGATTTTGAGATTATATCCGAGGTGGGAATAAGTATATTTGTGATCATAGCCTTGAGGAAGTGATCCCAATTGCTGACCAAAACGTTTACCGCAGGTGTTATCGCATCCTGGCGCACAATAACAATCCCGGCCCCAGTCACGGAACGACTCAATAATTTTCTTCAGTTCACCTGACTTGGTGAATACAGCACCGCCTTCACCCATTGTGATATGGTGAGCCGGATAAAAACTAACGGTTCCGATGTCACCAAAGGTACCTACCATCTGGCCTTCATAAGTCGTCCCAAGGGCATCACAGCAGTCTTCAATCAACCATAAGTTATATTTATCGGCAATCCGACGAACTTCACTCAGGTTAAATGCATTACCGAGTGTATGAGCGATCATTATCGCTTTTGATTTCTCAGTAACTGCAGCTTCAATGAGAGAGGCATCGATATTATATGTCGGGATATCAACATCCACGAATACCGGTATTAAACCATTCTGGATCGCCGGGTTAACTGTAGTCGGGAAGCCAGCAGCGACAGTAATAACCTCATCACCAGGTTTGAGAGCTCGCTCGCCTAATTTTGGGGAAGTCAGCGCAGTCAGTGCCAGCAAGTTTGCCGAAGAGCCAGATGTAGTCGTTAAAACATGAGGAACCCCAATAAATTCCCCAAGTTTTTTCTCAAAGGCATCATTGAAACGACCAGTAGTTAGCCATCCATCAAGAGACGCCTCAACCATCAATTGTAACTCTTTGGCACCAATAACCTTCCCGGAAGGAGGCACAACGCTTGTACCTGCAACAAAAGGTTTCGGGCTCAATGCCACATTCGCATACTGAGCGACAAGCTGAGAGATTTGCTCACGCAGGTTATTTGCTGTCATTACTTTGATTCCTTAAACTTATTTTCTTAACGAGTAGTTGCAGACATATAGTCGCTGATTTCACGCTTTGAACAAATCAACATATCTTCGCCGCGAATCCATGCTTTATGCCATTTTACGATGCGACCAAGTGTTTCAGTCAATCCCCAACGCGGATGCCATCCTAATTGCATATTTGCTTTAGAGCAATCCAGTTTCAGGTAATGTGCCTCATGAGGATGATTCTCACCATCCAGTAACCAGCTTGCATCATCACCCCAAAGCGTGACCATCTTGTCAACAATAAATTCGACCGTCTTCGCATCTTCATCACGCGGGCCGAAATTCCATCCTTCAGAAAACTTAGCACCTTCTGTATATAAGCGTTGCGCCACCACAATGTAACCAGAAAGAGGCTCCAGTACATGCTGCCAGGGACGGATAGAATATGGGTTTCGAATAATAACCTGCTGGTTATTTTCAAATGAGCGCAGAATATCGGGAATTAAACGGTCTTTAGCCCAATCGCCTCCGCCTATGACATTACCAGCCCTCACAGACGCCAAACCAACGCCATGTTGCTCATAATTTGCAGGATTGAAGAATGAGTTCCGGAATGCAGACGCGACTAATTCTGCACAACCTTTACTATTAGAGTATGGATCGTACCCTCCCATGGGTTCGTTCTCACGATAGCCCCACACCCACTCACGATTGTCGTAGCACTTATCACTGGTGATATTTACGACTGCCTTTATGTTACCTACTTGCTTAACTGCTTCAAGCAAATGGACAGTACCCATAACATTTGTTGAGTATGTTTCGATTGGCTGTTCATAAGATAGGCGCACTAAAGGCTGGGCTGCCATATGGAAAACAATTTCTGGCTTAAATTCTGCAATAGAATTGCGCAGCTTTTCAAAATCACGAATGTCGCCAATATGAGATTCCATAAGATCATTAAGACGCACTATCTCAAATAAACTTGGAACAGTTGGCGCATCAAGTGCATAGCCTTTTACAATTGCACCCATTTCAGTCAGCCATAGCGAAAGCCAGCTTCCTTTAAAGCCAGTATGGCCGGTAACGAATACACGTTTACCTTGCCAAAAATTTTTATCAATCATCTACTTACTCCCAGGTTTTCCACGGAGCTTTACCTTTTTCCCACAGCCCTTCGAGGTAAACTTTATCACGTAGGGTATCCATCGGCTGCCAGAAACCTGGGTGTTCAAAAGCCATTAACTCCCCCTGTTGTGCCAATGTCATTAATGGCTCTTGTTCCCAGGTTGTTGCATCGTTATCGATGAGATCGATAACCGATGGATTCAACACAAAGAAACCACCATTGATCATTGCCCCATCGCCTTTCGGTTTTTCCTGGAATGACCGGACCTGACCAGCTTGGATATCTAATGCGCCAAAGCGTCCTGGTGGAAAAGTAGCTGTTAAAGTCGCTTTCTTACCGTGAGCCTTATGGAAATCGATAGTCGCTTTGATATCAAGGTCGGCAACGCCATCACCATAAGTAAACAGGAAAGCCTCGTCATCTTTTACGTATTCAGCAACACGTTTCAGACGACCACCAGTCATTGAAGAATCACCCGTATCAACCAATGTGACATTCCATGGTTCAACACGTTTATGGTGAACTTCCATACGGTTTTCAGCCATATGGAATGTTACATCTGACATGTGAAGGAAGTAGTTCGCAAAATATTCTTTAATCACATATCCTTTATAACCACAGCAGATAATAAAATCCTTGATACCATGCACAGAATACATTTTCATAATGTGCCAAAGAATAGGCTTGCCACCAATTTCTACCATCGGTTTTGGTTTTACAATTGTTTCTTCACTTAGTCTGGTACCAAGTCCACCAGCCAGGATGACCGCTTTCATAAATTATCCTCAATATTATTTAGATGCGGTAAATGCATCAGAATAGAAATGTTCTACAGAGAGATTTTTCATCATAAAGTCCTTTTTACTGGCATCGATCATCACAGGTGAACCACATGCATATATATCGAAGAACTCTAGAGAATCAAAATCATCCATCACGGCATGATGGACAAATCCCTTTCTTCCCCCCCATTCGGCATCATCACCAGAAACAACAGGGATATAATGAACGTTGTCGTGCTGTTCACTCCACTGCTGCGGTAATGCAGAGTAAAAATCTTTACTATATTGCATTCCCCAGTAAATGTAGATCTCACGACGACATTTTCCCTGAATGAGATGCTCAACCATTGATTTAACTGGAGCGAATCCAGTACCGCCTGCAAGGAAGATTATAGGTCTGTCACTTTCACGAATAAAAAATGTTCCGCAAGGCCCTTCAATGCGCATAAGAGTATTTTCTTGTAACTCCCCAAAAATGAGCGAACTCATCTGACCATTGGGAACATTCCTTACATGCAACTCAATACCATTCGACTCATCACTATTAGCGATAGAATAACTGCGAGTTACACCTTTATAATGTAAATTGATATACTGCCCTGGAAGGAAGCCAATTTTTGCTGTTGGTGGTGTGCGTAACTTCAAAGTCATAACATCGCCTGAAACCAGTACAGCACTATTTACCTTGCATGGGACAATTTTTTTTGTCTGTCCAGCTAGTTCAGGAAAAAAATGCGCATTTAGCTCAAGGGCGGTTTTAGGTTTACAGCAGCAGGTTAGTATTTTATCACCCTGTCCCAAAATATTACCTTTGGAGTCAACAACTTCTCCCGCCAACAAATCGGACTCACAGATACCACAATCACCCGCTTTGCAGCTATGTTCAAGATGGATGCCAGCCGATAGCGCAGCATCGAGGATTGATTCATCCTCTCTACCGGAAAATTCAATATTTGATGGAAAAATCTTAATAATATGAGACACGATGCTTACTCTGTTAACAAGGCTTGATGCAGTAAAGGTGCTGCAGCATCTTTTGCTGAAAGCTCAGGCAGCTGAGAAAAAGGCCATTCAATACCTATTGTCTCATCATTCCATAAAATGCTACCTTCCGATGAAGGTGAGTAATAATTAGTTGCTTTGTACAGAAACTCTGCATACTCACTAAGAGTAACAAAACCATGAGCAAAACCTTCTGGAATCCAAAGCTGTCGCTTATTCTCAGCAGATAGATTTACGCCAACCCATTGACCAAAAGTAGGCGATTCTTTTCGGATATCGACCGCAACATCAAAAACCTCACCGACAGCACAACGAACTAACTTCCCCTGTGCATTTTCTCCTCTCTGAAAATGTAGCCCTCTGAGTACGTTCTTTTTGGATTTTGAATGATTATCTTGAACAAATGTAACTTTACGTCCAATCAACTCTTCAAAGGTCTGCTGGTTATAACTTTCAAAAAAGAATCCCCTCTCATCGCCAAAAACTTTAGGCTCTAAGATCAAGACATCTGGTATTGCTGTTTTAATCACAATCATCACTTATAAACCTTTCACCATCTTCAGCAAATATTTGCCATAATCATTTTTTGATAATGGCCCGGCCAGTTCTATAACCTGTTGTGCATTTATAAAATTTTTACGAAATGCGATCTCTTCCGGGCAGGACACTTTTAGCCCCTGGCGTTCTTCGATGGTTGCAATAAAATTACTGGCCTCTATCAAACTCTGATGCGTCCCTGTATCCAGCCAGGCATAACCGCGCCCCATCATGGCGACAGACAATCTTCCCTGATCCATATAGATACGGTTAATATCCGTGATTTCTAACTCACCGCGAGCGGAAGGCTTAAGATTTTTCGCCATCTCCACCACGCTATTATCATAAAAATACAGCCCCGTTACCGCGTAATTACTCTTCGGTTGTAACGGTTTTTCCTCCAGACTAACGGCTGTGCCACTTTGGTCAAACTCAACCACACCGTAGCGCTCCGGATCGTTTACATGATAAGCAAAGACGGTAGCACCACTTTCTTTATTAACGGCAGCTTCCATTAACTTTGGTAAATCATGACCATAGAAGATATTGTCACCCAGTACTAATGCACAATCATCATTACCAATGAACTCTTCACCAATAATAAACGCCTGTGCTAAGCCATCCGGGCTTGGCTGTACTTTATATTGAAGATTCAGCCCCCACTGGCTGCCGTCTCCCAGCAGTTGTTGAAAACGCGGCGTGTCCTGTGGCGTACTGATGATCAGGATATCCCAAATGCCTGCCAGCATAAGCGTGGAAAGGGGATAGTAAATCATCGGTTTATCATAAATTGGTAGCAATTGCTTACTTACCGCCATGGTCACCGGATAAAGACGGGTGCCGGAGCCCCCCGCTAAAATAATGCCCTTACGCGTTTTCATTTCCATTTCTCATTCATAGAAAATGCCCTGATGGGCATTTAAATTTATCAGATGGTTGTCGTCGTAAACATTTCAGTCAGCATGCGCTTAACTCCTAATTCCCATTGCGGCAGAATAAGGTCAAAATTACGCTGAAACTTTTCAGTATTGAGACGCGAATTGCCTGGTCTGCTCGCCGGCGTCGGGTAGGCGCTGGTCGGCACAGCATTAAGCTCAGTCAGCGCAAGCGTTATCCCTGCTTTGCGCGCCTCGTCAAAGACTAAGGCCGCGTAGTCATGCCAGGTTGTGGTTCCCCCGGCAACCAGATGGTAAAGACCTGCGACTTCTGGATTCTTTAACGCCACACGGATCGCATGCGCCGTACAGTCAGCCAGTAATTCCGCACCGGTCGGCGCACCGTACTGATCGTTGATGACTGAAAGTGTCTGACGCTCTTTCGCCAGACGAAGCATTGTCTTTGCGAAATTATTGCCCTTACCTGCATAAACCCAACTGGTGCGGAAGATAAGATGCTTAGGGCAGTTATCCTGCAGGGCCTTTTCTCCCGCTAGTTTGGTCTTGCCATAGACATTCAGCGGCGACGTAGCGTCCGTTTCCTGCCATGGGATATCGCCGGTACCAGGAAATACATAATCGGTTGAATAATGCACTACCCATGCGCCAGTTTCGTTGGCTGCTTTAGCGATGGCTTCCACACTGGTGGCGTTAAGTAACTGCGCCAGTTCTGGTTCAGACTCTGCTTTATCTACTGCAGTATGGGCTGCTGCGTTAACAATCACATCGGGACGAAGCTTACGAACGGTTTCGGCAACGCCTTTCGGATTGCTAAAATCACCGCAAAACTCTTTTGAATGGACATCCAGGGCAATCAGATTCCCCACTGGTGCCAGAGAACGTTGTAACTCCCAGCCTACTTGCCCTGTCTTACCAAAAAGTAAGATATTCATTACTGGCGTCCTTCATAGTTCTGTTCTATCCAACTCTGATACGCCCCACTTTTAACATTGTTTACCCATTGAGTATTTGCAAGGTACCATTCCACTGTTTTACGAATACCGCTTTCAAAGGTCTCCAGCGGTTTCCAGCCTAATTCGCGGCTAATTTTACCTGCATCAATGGCATAACGACGATCATGGCCCGGACGATCCGCGACATAAGTGATTTGTTCACGATAAGAAGTCGCTTTGGGTACAATCTCATCCAGCAGATCACAGATGGTAAATACCACATCGAGATTTTTCTTCTCATTGTGTCCACCAATGTTATAAGTCTCCCCTGCCTTGCCTTCAGTCACTACCATATGAAGCGCGCGAGCATGATCTTCTACATATAGCCAATCGCGAATCTGATCCCCTTTGCCATAAATTGGCAAAGGCTTTCCTTCCAGTGCGTTCAAAATGACCAACGGAATCAGTTTTTCAGGGAAGTGATAAGGGCCATAGTTATTAGAACAATTGGTAACGATCGTTGGTAGACCATAGGTACGCCGCCAGGCACGGACTAAATGATCGCTGGATGCTTTTGACGCAGAATAGGGGCTACTTGGCGCATATGCCGTCGTTTCAGTAAATAACGGCAGCATAATGCTGTTTTCAACTTCATCAGGATGCGGTAAATCGCCGTAAACTTCATCAGTGGAAATATGATGAAAACGAAAATTATTTTTTTTATCTTCGCCAAGCGCCGACCAGTATTTACGCGCAACTTCAAGAAGTACATAGGTGCCGACGATATTGGTTTCAATAAATGCTGCCGGCCCGGTAATCGAACGGTCCACATGACTTTCCGCAGCCAAATGCATCACCGCGTCCGGCTGGTACTGCTCAAAAATACGCGTTATTTCAGCGGAATCACAAATATCCGCGTGTTCAAAATTGTAGCGATTACTTTCAGAAATATCAGAAAGGGATTCAAGATTACCGGCGTAGGTTAATTTATCAATATTAACTACAGTGTCCTGTGTATTCTTAATAATATGGCGAACAACAGCTGATCCAATAAAACCTGCCCCGCCAGTAATAAGTATCTTCACTTTTCTATTCCATAAGGCGTATTTAATGTGGTATTTAATTTGCCAATAAAAATTAATTGCTCAAGTCGTTACACACGCTACCGCCCCTGGCTCATCAGCTACCAGTGCACTGCGTACATATCGACTTGTTGCAAACCTCGCCCAGCAGGGCAAAGCTCACTAAAACTTAAACGCTAATTGTCTTATTAATTGCATCCGGAAACAAGGATTAATCTTATAAAATCAGCATTAAAATGCTCCAGATAACCCCTTGTTACTTAAGCCCTTTATACAAAACTAAAACGGCAGTCAACACTCGTTTCAGCCAACTTGCCGCTTCGAATGTTCACTGCCGTTATTATGTTTATCACCAACCATTTATCACGGTTGTTAATACTTATTCATGCAAAAGCTGCTCTATGCTCTTACGGAACTTCGCTCCTTCTTTCAGGTTGCGCAGCCCGTACTTCACAAATGCCTGCATGTAGCCCATTTTTTTACCGCAGTCATGGCTGTCACCCGTCATTAGCATCGCGTCAACCGACTGTTTTTTCGCCAGTTCAGCAATGGCATCGGTGAGCTGGATGCGGCCCCAGGCGCCCGGTTCGGTTCTTTCCAGTTCCGCCCAGATGTCGGCTGAAAGCACATAACGGCCTACCGCCATCAAATCGGAATCCAGCGTCTGCGGCTGATCCGGTTTTTCGATAAACTCCACAATCCGGCTGACTTTGCCTTCATTATCCAGAGGTTCTTTCGTCTGGATAACGGAATACTCCGATAAATCACCTTTCATGCGCTTCGCCAGCACCTGGCTGCGACCCGTTTCATTGAAACGCGCCACCATCGCCGCAAGGTTATAGCGCAGCGGATCGGCGGTAGCATCATCGATAATAATATCCGGGAGTACCACAATGAAAGGGTTATCGCCCACGACCGGACGCGCGCACAGAATAGAGTGCCCCAGCCCTAACGGCTGCGCCTGGCGAACGTTCATAATCGTCACGCCCGGTGGGCAGATAGATTGCACTTCCGCCAAAAGCTGGCGCTTAACGCGCTGCTCAAGAAGTGATTCAAGTTCATAAGAGGTGTCGAAGTGGTTCTCAACGGCGTTTTTAGACGCGTGAGTCACCAGCACGATTTCTTTGATCCCTGCAGCCACAATCTCATCGACAATGTACTGAATCATTGGCTTGTCGACGATCGGTAGCATCTCTTTTGGGATTGCCTTGGTGGCAGGCAACATATGCATACCCAAACCCGCTACCGGTATAACTGCTTTCAAATTCATCATTGTTTCTTCCACCTGTAAAATGGTTGCTGAATTATAGCTCTTTAGCTTGTTTTCGCCAGCATGAATTACTCTGCTGCCAGGGATAATGATGGCACGCTCTACATTACGTCTTAGTCGGCACCATAACATTAAGTATGAACAACTTTTTCCCAGGAATTTTCGTAAAAATAGCGGTACTTACCCTCCCCGCTTCGGCAGCGAAAAATTCACTGCTTCGACATTCACGGTTTGGTGATTAATCCTGTCGATATCCACGGAACTCTGCCCGTTTTCATTGATGGCATGAACATTAGCGAGGGAAAGCAGCGTGTCCTGGCGGGCCATAAATTGACCACGGACATCTTTACGCAAATCGAAATGCATTTTTAACGCCGGGCCAATCGCTGAAGTTTGCATCACGTTGATATTACGCAGAAAGAGGTGCTGCGGTTGATTATGCAGTTCCAGCGTAGCACGCGTCATCCGTACATTGGTGATGACGACAAAAGAGGGGGTGTTGCCGGAGGAAATTTGAATGCCGCGTAATTTATAAGCAACCTGGCGATTATCCAACCGAATAGCGTTTAATTTAAAGTTTTGCGGAATTGACAGGTATTTTCCTTTAACGACGCCATAGCCGATGAGCATCCCGGCACTATTCGTCATATCAATATTATCAATGACGAAATTATCACAGCCATAAATTGCGATCGTTGCGTTATCAATACCCGCATTTTTACTGAAATCGGGCGTGATGTTTTTGGCTTTGACATTGCGAATGACGAAATGTTTGCCATTTTCTACGTGCACAAGCTGTCGGCAATCAGATCCGGTAATATTGGCCACCACAAAGTTTTTTACTGCCTGGTCTTCAGGATAACTGTTGTCATAGGTGCTACCCGCCAGCCCGATGCCGATCCCCCAGTTGATTTTGCCATTGGTACAATCAATGCGTTCGATGACATGATCGGAAATCAGGATGTCGCGGTCGTGAATCGCGACATTCCACTCAATGGCGTCCCCCTGTAAATCGCTAAAGCGGCTATGCGTAATCCGCGCGCCATCCATTTGGTTATGAAATCCCTGGCGGAGAATGGCGTAGTTGGCGTGGGTAACGGTGATGTCATCGATAATGAGATTACGCATCACCTGCGGTTCCTTACCGCCGATGAAAATTTGCGCGACGGGGCCAAAGCCGCTCATCGTCACGCCTTTAATCACACAGTCCGACCCGCGAACATCCAGCGTCACATTGTGCAGACTGCCGCCCTGCTCCCCCACCACCTGACACCCGTCCTGCAAAATAAACCGTCCCCGGCCATTCCCACGCACCGCGCCCTGTACCCGCAGCGTTTTTCCCGCCGGAATCGTTATCGCCGCATTGATATTTTCACACACCCATCCTAGCGGCACGACCACAGTCTGTCCGTCGCCGAAGGCCTGTTTGAACGAGGCGATACCGTCATCCGCCGGATAATCCTTAATAACGACAGTCTGGCGAGGTTCACGCGCCTGTACCGGCAAGGCGCGCAGAAAAGGAAGAACAGCAAGCGCGGAACCTGCCGTCAGGAGGGTACGTCGGGAGAACTTATTCACGGGCATACAACCTCGTTTATATCGTTTGTAGCAGGCTGGCTAGCTGGCGATTAATCGCCTGCTGATTAAAATCTTGCGCCACTTTTTCACGGGCGCGCGTGATCACCGACTCCAGCGTGTCGTGGTCAATCCGGCTGAACTCAGCGAGTCGGGCCGCCAGCGCCTGCGCATCGTTTTCCGGCACCAGCCAGCCGGATTTGCCGGCCTCCACCAGTTCCGGAATACCACTATGCACGGTAGACACCACGGGAATCCCCACCGCCATCGCCTCCATCAGCGCTACCGGAATACCTTCCATATCGCCATCCGTACCGGTAATCGACGGCAGCAAAAAAACATCGGCGTCATCCAGCATCGCCTTCACTTCATGGCTCGGTTTAAACCCCGGCATCTCAATGACATCCTCTAGCTGATACTGCTCGATGAGCGTGCGCAGCCGACGTTCCCACGGGCCAATCCCCAGAATGTGGTAGCGAAACGCCACGCCCTGTGCTTTCAGTTGCCGACAGGCTTCAATCGCCACATGCAGGCCTTTTTTTTCTGTCAGGCGCGCGACGGAAATCATCTCCAGAGGCATCCCTGGCGCTTTCACCGAACGATGGGTAAAACGCGTCATGTCGACGCCCATGCGCGAAACGGCAATCTTTTCCGGCGGACAGCCCATACTTTTCAGGCGACCGGCCCACAGTTCGCTGATGGGCAGCATCAGATCGCCACGACGAAACAACTGCTGATACTCCGGCGTGTAATGACTGAGCACTTCGCGGCTGGAAATATCAATCCCGTGGAAAATAGTCACTATTTTGCCGCGAAGCACGCCCAGTTCGCGTAGTTTGGCCGCCGTCACGCCCGCCGGACCAAAGTGTGCGATAAACACATCCGCCACAAAAGGCTGGCTCACCTGCGCGCAAATCGCGGAAAGGATCAAATTGCGTGATTCATCGCCATAGCGGGTAAAATTGAGCGCTTTCCAGGTCGCCGCCCGATGCAGCCCCGGCAGCGTTTTACATGCCCGGTAGCGCAGTTTCGCCAGCCGTCCCTGGGGCTCATCCTGTAACCAGCGGGTTTTCGCCGCCAGGCCATACTTCTCCCAGGCGGCGTGAGTATGTTGGGTATCGCCTTTTTGTAACGCGACAATCTCCACCTCATGGCCCATATCAATAAACGCAGTAATCTGATTCAGCACAAAGGTTTCCGATGAGAGTGGAAATTTCAGCAGAAAAAAGCTGACTTTCATTGCGCCTCCCGAATTCTGTCGAGAACAGATTTGATCATCGTGAACCCTTTCGCCCGCTCCTCGGTGACGGCGTTAGCCACTTTTGCCTTTAGCGCAGGCAATTGATTGAGCGTATCGGCCACCACGCTTTGTAATGAACCGTTCAGCAAGTGACGGATATCGATGGCCAATTCCGCCAGGCCTAGCTGCTGCATAATCCCGGCGGATTTATGTTCATAATTAATGGCGATGGCGGGTGTGCCAAAATTCATGGAGATAATGGCGGAATGCAGGCGCGTCCCGATGGTCAGTACGCAGGAGGCGAGGATCTTTCCGATTTCCACGTCATTGAGTTCGTCCATCGCGATATGGAAATTCTCTGAGTCGTTTACATACTTCGCCATCCGTAACGCAACCATCCGGTCATCGCGGTTATAGCGATCGATACTGGTGCAGGTTGACAGCGCCAGTACCTGATAACCGTCCGCAATCAGGCGATTCACGACCTGGGCAAATGCCTGCTCATAGGCCTGCTGAGTGGTGCCCAGGCGTTTATCAAACGGCTCCAGATCGCGCAACGTAATCGCGACGGTTTTGCGGCGCGCGGTGACGTCCAGCCAGTGCTGCACAGCATAACTGGCAACAAACTCGTCGTGACGGCGTTCGACTAACCAGGCGGTATCCACCCCCTGCTCCACTTTCCGGGTATCGATCTGCGCGGCGGTCATCAGATCGCGGCTGACGGTTTCACGCAGGATCAGCGCACTGGTGCGCCCAAAAACATAATTGGCGAGCTGGTTAAAGTCAGGGTTCTGGAAAGGGCCGACGCTATGTCCCACCATATAAATTGGTTTGTTCGCCATAAACGCGCACAGCGGATATTCAAAGTGAGTCAAACCGTATAAGTCGACATAGTTTGAACCGCCCACCTGAATGACGGCGTCATACTGCGCAATAAATTGCGCGAATTCGGCAAATTCCGGCGCGATAGCAAAATTACGCAGCGATCCTTCCTGGGCGACTTTAGACAATAAAATTTTATGCTGAAAACGACGGCGTAATACTTTTTTCACCCGACCGTTAAGCCCTGCCGCCGCCTGCTGTTTCTGGCTTAACTGATACAGCGGGTCGGCAATAATCGGGCGCCCCTGCAACCAGGCGGAACTCACCGGGAAACGGCTCATCACATCCATCTCCGCCTCTGGCGCCTGTTGACGGATGGCATCAAGCAAACCGCGCATAATGGCGCTATCACCACGGTTGCCGCATGTGTGGTTGCCTAAAATTAATAATTTCATAAATAGCCTCTTATATCCCCGTCATCCGACACGTAATAACTTTTTCAGTTTTGCACTGCCAACAAGCTGATTTTTTATTTCCATCACCAGCGCATTGCGTGAAAAAATAATCATTAAAATAAAACTCAAAATACCGACCATAACCTGTAGTGCGAATACCCCCGACAACGGTAGATAACCGTCGACCAGCTTTCCTGCGCCGTAGCTGGTAATAAATGTTGGCAATGAGAGATAAAACGGTAGCCACAGGCTGAGAATATACTGACGATAGCTGGAGCCGAGTACCGGCTTAATCATCACGAAATAGCTCAGAATGGTGTTGATGATTTGCACCACCAGGAACCCCAGCGTCACGCCAATCGCCCCCGCCAGATGGCCGCCAATGAGAATTGCCGGGATAAACAGAAACGTTTTAAAGACGTTGAACTTAAAGCTGATATCCACGCGCGCTTTCGCCATCAGCAGCGAACCAATCGGGTTGCCGACCGAGCGCAACAGCCCCACCACGCACAGCAATTGCAGGATCGGGATAATTCTGTTCCACTTCTCGCCAAACACTAACGGCACAAAATTGTTCGCCACTACCATCAGGCCCAACAGCGCGGGAAAATTGATAATTCCCACCACGGAAAGCAACTTATAGAAGTTGACGCGCAGCTTCTCGGTATCGTCCTGGATTTTGGCGAATGCCGGAAATAGCACGCGAGTAATGATGGGGTTAAGCTTCGCCGGCGGCACAACAGCCACGTTGTACGCGAGGTTATATCCCCCGGCGACGCTTGCGCCGAGAATTCTCGCCAGTACCAGCGTCGATAAATTCGTGTTGATGTAATTGACGATACTGTCCGCCGTCAGCCACGCGCCAAAACGCAGGTTCGTGGACACCGATGCCAGCGAAAAATGCAGCCCCGGACGGTAAATCTTGCGGCCAAAGAAACCAAACAGCAGCGTTCGCACCGCGCTGTTCACCAGATAGCCGAGAATCGCGGTTAGCGCCAGCGGCCAGTAATGGGCGCTAATCACCGTAAAGGTGAACCCCGCCAGCACGGAGGTCGTTTCGATCATGCCGATCTTATTGAACTCCAGCTCTTTTTGCATCAGAGCGCGGAACTGCTGCCCGTGAGGGATCACGATAAACGCCAGCGACAACGTTTTGATTAACGGCGCGAGATCCGGGTTATGCAAAACATGGGCAATCGCATCGCTCAGCCAAAAGACCACCGCAAATACCACAATCCCAAGCCCAACGTTTAGCCAGTAAAGCGTGGTCAGCTCCAGATGCCCAATCGTTTTACGCTGGATAATCGAGTTCGCGATGCCAAAGTCCGAGATCGTGTCGGCCAGCGCGATAATCACCAGCGAGACGGTCAACAGGCCAAACTGGTGGTTGTCGATGATCCGCGCCAGCACCGTCATCTGAATTAACCCCAGACCGATAATCACTATCGTGGCGATAGCCGACCATTTAGCGCCGCTGATCGTTTTTTGTCGTAAACTCATTCTTTTCTCCAGAACCTGTTCACAAGGCATCATTGGCGCAGCCAGATTGAATACGGACAGCGCGGAAAAACCGGAGCGTACACGCTGCCCTGGTGCAATATGGCAAGTAAAATAGCCTTGTGGGTCAGGTTCTTAATACGCCGCTTTATTAACAAACCCTTTAAAAATCGTCAGAAAAACGATTTTGATATCGAACCAAATACTCCATTCGCGGATGTATTCCAGGTCGAATTCCACGCGTTTTTCCATTTTCTCCAGCGTATCGGTCTCACCGCGCCAGCCATTAATTTGCGCCCAGCCGGTGATGCCCGGCTTCATCTTGTGGCGTAGCATGTAACCTTCAATCAACTGACGATACTGTTCGTTGTGCGCCACCGCGTGAGGACGAGGACCGACGATGGACATCCCGCCAGTTAATACGTTGATAAACTGCGGCAATTCATCCAGCGAGGTACGACGCAAAAAGTTACCTACCCGGGTGACGCGCGGATCGTTTTGCGTCGCCTGGGTAACGACCTTATCGTTCTCCATCACCTTCATTGAGCGGAACTTCCAGACCTTGATCGGCTTGCCGTCCATCCCGTAGCGCGTCTGACGGAAAATCACCGGCCCGGGCGAGCTCAATTTGACCGCCAGCGCAATGCAGCACAGTACCGGTGAGATGAGCAGCAGAATCAGCGACGCCAGCACGATATCTTCTGCCCGTTTAAGCAGACGGTTAATCCCTGATAGCGGCGTGTCATACAGCGGAACGACCGGAACGCCGCTCATCTCCTCCACGCGCGAGTGGAGAATATTAAAGGTGAACACATCGGGAATAAGGATCACCGAGCAGGTGGTGTCGGCCAGCTCGCGCACCAGTTTTTTCACCATGGCGCCGTCGCTCATTGACATGGCGATATAAACATTGTGAATTCGCGAGGCTTTCGCATCGTCAATTAACTGCTCGAAGTTCCCGGCCCAGTCAGCAGAGACGCCGCCCGGTTTAGGATCGTGATAGACGCCCACCACCTCAAAACCCAGCCACGGCTCATTACGGAAGCTATCCAGCAACGCCTGGCCCGCAGGCAAATCTCCGGCGACGGCGACCCGGCGAGTGTTATAACCACGATTGCGTAGCCAGCCCGCGCCAAAACGAATAAATGAACGGCATAACACTAAGCCCAGGCTGGACAGCGCATACCAGGCCAGCCAGGTGGCAAGGCGGTTGTCAAAGTCATCATTAAACGCCACCAGACCGGCGCTGAAGATCAGGCTCAGCGTCCAGTTTTGCAGTAACAGCGTTAACTCTGTCGACATTTTGACGCCGCGCCAGGAGCGATAAAAATCGGTTATCCCGCCCAGCATTTGAAAAACAACCAGCGTAATCAGCGCCACCAACAGGTGCATGTACAGGAATGGCAGTCCACTGACTTCACAGATGAACCACAGCCCGCCAAACATGATGGTGATATCTGAAAAGCGTTGCACCATAGAGATTAACGATGCATTGGTTTTGGCTCGTTCGCGCTTTTTTAGATTTGTCATCGTTGTTCCTGTGATTGGCCCCTTACCCGCAGGCGGTAAGGGGAGATCTGACGTTACTGATTCAGCAGCGCCAGCAGAGTGCGTGTTCGCGCTTCCATCAGCGGAATATCGCCGCGTGATTCCACATTCAGGCGCACCACCGGTTCGGTGTTTGACGAGCGCAGGTTGAAACGCCAGTTGGCGAACGACATGCTGAGACCGTCCGTGCGGTCCACTGCCTGCGCCTCTTCCGCGAAGTGCGCTTCCACCCGCGCCATGGCCGCCGCCGGCTCCGCCAGCCTGCTGTTGATTTCCCCGCTCGCCGGGAACGCCGCCATCCGGTCGCGGACCAGCTCACCCAGCGACTGCCCCTTCAGGCACACCAGCTCCGCCACCAGCAGCCACGGGATCATCCCGCTGTCGCAGTAGGCAAAATCACGAAAATAGTGATGCGCGCTCATTTCCCCGCCATAAATGGCATCCTCCGTACGCATCCGCTCCTTGATAAAGGCGTGCCCGGTTTTTGACATCACCGGCGTCCCGCCCGCCGCCGCCACCACTGCCTCCGTGTTCCAGGTCAGGCGCGGGTCGTGGATAATCTTCGCCCCCGGGTGTTTTTCCAGAAACGCTTCCGCCAGCAGCCCGACGATGTAGTACCCCTCGATAAACTGCCCTTTCTCATCGAACAGGAAGCAGCGGTCGAAGTCGCCGTCAAAGGCGATGCCCATGTCCGCCCCGTGTTCAATAACGGCCTTGCGGGTGTCGTCGCGACACTCCGGCAGCAACGGGTTGGGAATGCCGTTCGGGAAGGTGCCGTCCGGGGTGTTGTGGATTTTGATGAACTCCACCGGCGCGCCCAGCGCCTTCAGACGCGCTTCGATGGCGTCAATGACCGGCCCCGCCGCCCCATTGCCGGAATTCACCACCAACTTCAGCGGGGTGAGATTGTTAACACTGATATAGCCGAGCAGGTGGTCGATGTAGGCGTCGCGCAGGCTGATTTGTCTGTAGCTGCCGCGCGCGGCCTCGTTCACCGGCGGGAAATTGCCCGCTTCTGCCAGACGCTGAACGTCGCGCAGACCGGTGTCGCCGCTTATCGGGCGGGCGCCCTCGCGCACCAGCTTCATACCGTTGTAGTCCATCGGGTTATGGCTGGCGGTCACCTCAATACCGCCGTCCACGCCGAGGTGGAAGGTGGCGAAGTAAATCTCTTCGGTGCCGGACATACCGATATCCAGCACGTCGACGCCCGCGTCCTGTAACCCTTTTGCCAGCGCCAGCTTCAGCGCCTCGCTGGTCAGGCGTACGTCGCCGCCCAGCACGATGGTTTTCGGTTTTAAATATTCGCCGTAGGCGCGGCCAATCCGCCACGCGATATCTTCATTGAGCTCTTCGCCCAGCCTGCCGCGAATGTCGTAGGCCTTGAAACAGGTTAATTTTGTCATGTTCTTACCCTTCTTCAGGCAACAGTTAGCCCTGACCGTAAATGGCCAGCATCGTTATTGTTATTCATTGCCGGATGGCGCGTTGCGCTTACCGGGCATAATTGCAGGCGTCAGACCCGACCGTAACGGTCCTCGAACCGCACCACGTCGTCCTCTTCGAGATACGAGCCGGAACGCACTTCAATTAAATCGAGCGGTATTTTTCCCGGATTTTCCAGGCAGTGAGTCGCCCCCAGCGGAATATAGATGGACTCGTTTTCACCGAGCAGCTTAACCTCGCCGTTGATGGTGACTCTGGCGGTCCCCGCCACCACCACCCAGTGCTCGGCGCGGTGATGGTGCATCTGCACCGACAGTCCTTCCCCCGGCTTGACGGTAATGCGCTTCACCTGATAGCGCTCGCCCGCGTCGATGGAGTCGTATTTGCCCCACGGACGGTAAACCTCGCGGTGCATGTGGTGCTCATGGCGTCCGTCGGCCTTGATCTTCTCCACCACCTTTTTCACGTCCTGCACCGCGTGGCGATCGGCAATCAGCACGGCGTCTTTGGTCTGCACCACCACCAGATCCTTCACACCGACGGTGGTCACCAGGCCAGATTCGGCGTAAACGTAGCTGTTTTCCGTTTTATGGCTGATGACGTCGCCGTGGTGGACATTTCCCTCCGGGGTGTGGGCGCTGATTTCCCACAGCGAGGACCACGAGCCGACATCGCTCCAGCCCGCGTCCATTGGCATCACCACCGCGTCCGCCGTCCGCTCCATCACCGCGTAGTCAATGGACTCTTCCGGACAGGCGAGGAAGGCCTCTTCATCCACGCGAATGAAGTCAAGATCCGGATCGACGCCGCGCATCGCCTGTTCACAGGCGGCCAGAATATCGGGGCGGAACTTTTTCAGCTCTTCCAGATAGCGTCCGGCGCGGAACAGAAACATGCCGCTGTTCCAGTAGTAATCGCCGCTGGCGACGTAGGCCTGGGCGGTTTCCAGCCCCGGCTTCTCAACGAACTGCGCCACCTCAAAAGCCACCGCATCCGTCGCGCCCGGCACGACATCACCGCGCCGGATATAGCCATAGCCGGTTTCCGGCAGATCCGGCACGATACCGAAGGTCACCAGTTTGCCCGCGTCGGCATAGGGCATGGCGCCGCGCACCGCGTCGCGGAAGGCCTCTTCATTGGCGATTGCATGATCCGCCGCCAGTACCAGCATCAGCGGATCGCAGTCCGTATGCTGGCGCGTCGCCGCCAGCGCCGCCAGCGCAATCGCCGGCGCGGTATTGCGCCCGGCGGGCTCAAGAATAATGTTCTCCGTCAGCTTATTGAGCTGGCGGAGCTGTTCGGCAACGATAAAACGGTGCTGTTCGTTACAGATCACCACCGGGCTTTCGCACTCCACGCCGTTCAGACGGCAAATGGTGGTTTGTAGCATGGTGAGATCGCCTTTCAGGCACAGAAACTGTTTTGGATAAAGCACGCGAGAAAGCGGCCACAATCGGCTACCGGAGCCACCGGCCATCACAACCGGGTAAAGTTTTGTCTGACGCATTATCATCCCCGAATATCTGCAATAAATTGGCGTAGCACGTTCTCTTTATTGAGCGTGCGTTCGGCGTATTCACGTGCCGTCGTGTTGTTTTTCGGCATGGCGAGCGCCTGGCTAATCCCGTTGACCAGCGCGTCGGTCGACTCCGGTTCCACGCAAACGGCGATGCCCGGATAGCGCGCGCAAAGTTGTCCTAATTCGGTGTGCGGCTCAGCGGTAATCACCGCATTACCGCCGACCGCCAGAATGTTAGTCAGCTTGGAGGGCAGTACCGCATCCGCCGCGCCGCGCTTTTGCACCACCAGATGGCAGTCGCCCATTTTCAGCAGCGCGGGTAAGGCGTCGTAAGGCTGCAGCGGGAGGAATTTAATATTTGCCAGGCCGCGTTCGCGGGCCATGTTCTCCAGCCGCGCCTTGCCGCCCCCCTGGCCGACAATCGCAAAAATCAACGGTCGATCGCGTAATCGTTCCGCGGCGTCAATCACCTTTTCCAGCCCTTGCTTTTCGCCGATATTGCCGGAATAAAGCACAATTTTTTTGCCCTCTGGCAAGCCAAGCTGCTGACGCAAAGCCGTCACGTCAGCGTCATTAACGTCCTGAAAGCGCGCCACTTCCGACCAGTTCGGAAAAAAGAGGATTTTTTCCGCCGCGACGCCCTTTTCCCGCGCTTTATTCATCATGGAGCGAGAGATGGTCGAAACATTATCAACGTTACGCAGCGCGCTGCGTTCAAAGGCCGTCGCTAACCGCGCTACGCTGCCGCGCTTGCCTTTTCCCGCCATTCCTAAGCCGAGCATGGCATCCACTTCGTAATCCTGAATATGCAGAACGGTACGCGCGCCGGAGAGTGTCGCCAGCAGGCGCATTCCCGGCGTACAAAAGAGCGTCGGTACAACGCCGATAATCCGATCCGGCTTCCAGCGACGCTGCGCCATCAGTGGGAAAAAACTGCTCAATGCAAAGCTCCCCAGATGAAGCAGTCGTTTTAAGGTGGAGGGCTGTTTCGGCACATACAGCGGGCAGCGCCAGACGGTAGCCTCGCCCTCTTCCCGGCGATAGCGCCAGGCGGAATAGCGCTCACCGACCTTCCACTGCGGGTAGTACGGCGGCGCAGTAATGACCCGCACCTCATGGCCTTCCTGCGCCATCCACGCCACCATTTCGCCGGTATATTTGCCGATACCGGTCAGTTCCGGCGAATAGTTAATGCCATAGACCAGGATCTTCATAGGCCCACCGCCGGCGCGTCAGGAAGGAAGTAGGCCCGACTGTTCTCATGAACATTGTCGCTTGCCAGAAGCTGTTCCGGCGTCAGCCAGCGGTAACTGCCATGCTGGGCATCAGGCAGGCGTAAATCGCTCTCCGTCACGCGCAGACGAAAGCCGAGCACGATGTAGTGAGTTGAAAAATCCTCACCGGAAAAGTTGTCGTCATAGAAGTGCTGCCAGACGCCATAAAACGTCCCTGCCGCCAGCGGCAGACGCACGCCCAGTTCCGCCTGCGTCAGGCGTGCAAAGGCGGCCTCCAGCGTTTCGTCTTTGCACACCCGCCCCCCCGGCACAAACCAGTAGCCCTGCGCCGGACGGTTGAGACGCTGGCCCAGTAAAATTTCCCCCTGGCCGTTTTCCACGATGAAATCGAGGGAGATGAGGGGCGTGGTCCGCACCACGGCGGCGAAATCTTCCTGACGTAAAAACATTGTCACCCCCGGAACCGGTGCTGATTCTCAAGGAACCACTGGTAAGTACCGGCAAGCCCTGCCTCCAGTGAAATTTCGTGATACCAGCCAAGCTGATGCAGGCGCGTGACGTCGAGCAATTTACGCGGCGTGCCGTCCGGCTTCGTGGCGTCGAACACCACCCGGCCCTGGTAACCCACCACCTTTGCGATAGTCTGCGCCAGCTCGCGGATGGTGCAGTCCACGCCAGTGCCGACGTTAATGTGCGACAGCATCGGAGCGGTGTTCTCCTGCCACACTTCGCGCGCCAGCTCCATCACGTGAATGCTGGCCGCCGCCATATCGTCAACGTGCAGAAATTCGCGCATCGGCGTGCCGCTGCCCCACACCACCACCTCCGGCGCGTGGCTCTGCGCGGCCTCATGAAAGCGGCGCAGCAGCGCCGGGATCACATGTGAATTGTCCGGATGGAAATTGTCATGCGGGCCGTACAGGTTGGTTGGCATCACCGAACGGTAGTCGCGACCGTACTGCCGGTTGTAGGACTCGCACAATTTAATCCCGGCGATCTTGGCGATGGCATACGGCTCGTTGGTCGGCTCCAGCGTCCCCTGCAGCAGCTCGCTTTCCGCCATCGGCTGCCTTGCCAGTTTCGGATAGATACAGGACGAACCGAGAAACAGCAGTTTGTTCACGTTGTGCAGGTGCGCGGCGTGAATAATGTTGCTCTCTATCATCATGTTTTCATAGATAAAATCCGCCGGATATGTGTTGTTGGCGACAATGCCGCCCACTTTCGCCGCCGCCAGATAAACCTGGTCGATACCCGCCCCGGCAAAGAACGCCTGTACCGCGCGCCCGTCGAGCAGATCCAGCTCATCGCGGGTGCGCAGCACCAGTTCCACGTCGCCGCGCGGCGCAAGCTGCCGTACAATGGCGGAGCCCACCATCCCGCGATGGCCCGCCACAAAAATTCGTTGCTTGTTCATTCTCAGGACTCCAGCGCGATGGCCACCTCGTAACCGTGAGATTTCAGCAGTGAGTGTTTTTTCGCGGCCTCCAGATCGTTCGCCACCATCTCGGAGACCATCTCCGACAGGGTGATTTCCGGTTTCCAGCCCAGTTTCTCATGCGCTTTGGACGGGTCGCCCAGCAGGGTTTCCACTTCCGCCGGACGGAAATAACGCGGATCAACGGCCACAATCACATCCCCCGGTTTCACGCCCGGCGCATCGTGTCCGGTAACGGATACCACGATCCCTTTCTCATTAATGCCTTCGCCTTCAAAGCGCAGTTTTATCCCCAGTTGCGCCGCCGCCAGCTCCACAAACTGGCGTACGGAATACTGCACGCCGGTGGCAATCACGAAATCTTCCGGCTGCTCCTGCTGTAACATCATCCACTGCATCCGCACGTAATCTTTCGCATGGCCCCAGTCGCGCAGCGAGTCCATATTGCCGAGATACAGGCAGGACTCCAGCCCCTGGGCGATATTGGCGATGGCGCGGGTGATCTTACGGGTGACGAAGGTTTCGCCGCGACGCGGGGACTCATGGTTAAACAGAATGCCGTTACAGGCGTAAATACCGTAGGATTCACGGTAGTTGACGGTGATCCAGTAGGCGTACAGTTTCGCCACCGCATAGGGGGAACGCGGGTAAAACGGCGTGGTCTCTTTCTGCGGGATCTCCTGCACCAGACCGTACAGTTCAGAGGTGGAGGCCTGGTAGAACCGCGTTTTCTTTTCAAGACCGAGGAAGCGAATCGCCTCCAGCAGGCGCAGCGTGCCCATCGCATCCACATCGGCGGTATATTCCGGCGACTCAAACGACACCGCCACATGGCTCATCGCGCCCAGGTTGTAGACCTCATCCGGCTGCACTTCCCGTAAAATGCGGGTCAGGTTGGAGGCGTCGGTCAGGTCACCATAATGCAGATGAAATTTCGGGTTGCAGCTGTGCGGATCCTGATAAATATGGTCCACGCGCTCGGTATTAAACGATGACGCGCGGCGCTTAATACCATGCACCTCATACCCTTTTTCCAGCAGAAATTCTGCCAGGTAAGACCCATCCTGTCCGGTTACGCCAGTAATGAGAGCGACTTTTGACATTTTCATTTCCTCAAATAGTCCCGTTAGGGAGTAACTTTCTGAACGCGCTGGCGTGTTACCACTGCGGGATTGCCCCGACAAATCGCATTTGCCGGTAATGATTTAAATACGCTGCTGCGCGCGCCGACGACGGTGCCATGACCTATCATCACGCCGGGCGCGACAAAAACATCGGTTGCCAGCCAACATTTTTCGCCAATAACAATCGGCGCGGCGTTAATATCGAAATGGGCGCTGGTATAATCATGGCTACCGGTACACAAATACCCTTTTTGTGAAATGACCGCATGTGCGCCAATATTAATTTCACCCAACGTATATAACACCGCGTCGTCGCCTACCCAGGCATAATCGCCGACGGTTAATTTCCACGGATAGGTAATTTTTACTGACGGTCGAATAACCACATTCTTTCCAATTTTGGCGCCAAACAGACGCAGCAAAAAGGCTCGCCAGCGATACAATATTTGCGGCGACCCGGCGAATAATGTCGCCTGTACCGCCCACCATAATTGTACTTTTAGCGCATTAGCGCCGCGGAACCCTTTCGGCACCGTAAAGCCGCTAAGATCCTGCATAATAACTCCCGGTGATTAGACTTTGTTATACCGCGCTTTTGTTTTACCCGTCGTTTTCAGACGTAATAAATAGGATAATTGCGCCCAAAATCCTGGCACACGTAATATTTTTCGCTGTACGTTTTTTGCATCCTGACATAATTCCAGATTATTCGAGGTTGACACGCCGCCCATTGAAAATTCAGATACCAGTCCGTTAATTCGCCGAAAAGGATAGCCTGCTTTATAGAGACGGGCCGCCAGCGCATAATCTGAAGAGACATGATATTGCAGATCATAAGGATACTTTTTTAACGCTGCCGTCGGGAAAAATATCGCCTGATGGCTGGCTGGCAAACTATGGTAGATATAATACCCGGGTTTAGCCTTCCGGCGTATTTTATGCCCGCCGCCGAAATCCAGCAGCGCGTCGCCAATATACATCGCCTCGCCCTTTTGCCGCGCCAGTTGCCGGACAAACAGAGCGGCATCATCATGGAACGCATCCCCGGAATTAAGAAACAGGGTATAGCGCCCCTGCGCCAGCGCAATGCCTTTGTTCATGGCATCATAAATACCGTGATCCTTTTCACTGATAAAACGCAGGTTAAACTCACCGTGACGTTTTTGCAGAAATTCGCGCGTGCCGTCCTCCGAACCGCCATCCACTACGATCCATTCAAATGACAGGCCCGGATCGCGCGCCAGATTGCGCAGCGAGCGCCAGGTTTTTACCACCCCTTCGTAATTGCGAAAGGCGACGGTAACGACGCTTAAAAACATGCAACCACCCCGTTATGAAATTTTTAACGCCTTGCGCAAAATGAACGGACAGACGATTAAAAAAGCATATTCCGGGCTAAATATTGAACCGGTAAAAAACAGCGACACCGGCGTAAAAAGATAGAGCTGCACCCGAAAATTACGATTATCGCCAAACGCATTTAGCGCCATTTTTAAAACTTTCCCCATATACCACAGCGTCATTAGCACTGCGAACCAGGAAAAATAAATAATCAGCAGATACAATCCATTGTCTATGGTTTTCCCGACATCCGCACCGTTAAAGATTCCGAATGATGCAACATATTCATAAAGTGAGCCAAATCTGACTACACCATCAATATGGGTCAAGGAATATCCGACCATGACTAACGGGCCCACAATACGATAATAAGAAGATGAGCCTTCCGTCCCTAAATCGCCAAGTCGTGTCGCGATATAAGGAAATGCAATAATTACCCCAACCAAAAACAGGGTTAATGAGACCAGCGCCAGTGGAAGTTTTTTCTTTATCGCATCCTTATTCAAATATTGGAACGCCCACTCCAGAAGGTAAAACAGGATAAAGGTCATTACCCCTGAAAATGATCCTGATAATATTATCCCTGCCAGAATCATAGCATCGCTTTTCGGTGTTTTGATACCAAACTGTTTGATGCTCAGCCAAATTGAGATTAGTGCCAAAGCGAAAAATGCCGGTTCAAAATAAAGCGCAGTGGTACGCTTACCGCCAAATTTTATGAAGTTCAGTACATAGCTATTACTGTAAATGAGATATTTCGAAATTCCTTCCATAATACTGCTGCCGCCGGTAAGGATAATTTGCGCCATCTCAACCGCGGCGAGCGCGACCACCATACCCACCACCAGATAAAAAAAACGCAAAATCTTTCGGTGGTTATGCGCGGAAATGGTTTTGAATCGGATACTCCAGACCATCCCGATAATGACCACAATATAGACAAACAGCATTGTGGACGTGACATATTTACCGGCATTCAGCGACTGGCCGAACAGGAAGTTAAATGCCGTAAGCCCCGCGCCGATGCCTAAGGCGATCATCAATTTTTTTACGCTAATGCGTTCCACAAATAACAGCAGCAACAGCGGTAAAAAAGTGACGATGGTAATGGGAAAGCTTTCCCCCAGTTGGGCAATCTTGACATTGACCAGTAGGTAGATCAGCGGCAGCAGCAGATAGCTACAGATTCTGATAGAACGAGACATACTCCTCCAGCATCTGTTGACCGCTGTACGCGACGCGGCTACGCATACGAAAGGCGTCCAGCGTTGCGCCAAACACCGCCTGAGCAATCTCTGGCTTACGCCGCTGCGCCAGGCGCAGTACATCTGTAGCGGCAAAGGTCTGGCCGCCGGATTTCGCCAGCACCTCCTGCGCCGCCTCGCTGTGGGTAGCGAGCACCGGTACGCCGATCGAGAGCGCTTCACACAAGATCAGCGGATAGTTATCGACCCGCGAGCTAAAGACCAGCGCATCCATCTCATTGAGCGCGCTCATTAATTTACGCTTATCGGTTTCAAAACCGTGATTAACAACGTTTTGGCCGGTAAAAGGCGAAAATTTACCAAAGGTATGCAGTTCAATTTTTTCGCCCAGCGCCATCATGTCGTGTACCAGACGCTGGTCAGTTTTGCCGTCATAACGCAAGTCATGCGCCACAATGGCGATCCGCGGTTTGCCCGGATTCAGCGGCACAGGTGATAGCTGCGCGAGAATCGCCTCGGTCGCCAGATCGATACCGTTGTTAATAATCTGGCAGCGCCCCGCGCCATAAACGCTGTTAAAGGCCTCGGCCACGTGCTGGCTCGGCGAAATAAACTGGCAGCCCAGCCGCAGCATGTCCCGAAAGCGCTGACGTTTGCCGCCAATAAGCTGGTGCGCCCGATCCACCCTGACCGGCGGATAATTGCTTAGGGTCGGGCATTTTTGGCAGCCGTTTTTCCAGCCCTCGCAACCGTCGGTGAAGGCGCAACGCCCGGTAACGCTCCAGTGATCGTGCAGCGTCCAGACCAGCGTGACGTCTGGTTTTTGCGCTTTGACTTTTTCGCAAAACGTCACGATGTCCGCCAGGTTTAGCCAGTAACTGTGGAGAACATGAAAATGCAGCACCAGCGGGCCGGATGTCTGGATAACCGTGCGGTAAAGATTGTCGAGATTGCCAAACAGATCGCGATTCAGGAAACGAAACAGCGCGATATTAGCGATTGCCGTGCCGCGCGGCGTCTGTTTTATCACCTGCGGATAACGGTGGTGGCTGACGCTTTTTTTTCCGCCTTTGCCATAACCATAGACAAAACGCGACGTCAGCCCTTTTTGCAGCGCCCGCAGATGGAGATCCAACGCCACTCCCGCCGCGCCGCCTTCCGCCAGCCGTACATTAAATTGCAGAATATTCATGTGCTGACCTTCACCCGTGCTTTTTCTCCCACCACCAGCGCATGGTCCGGAATACTGTCAAGCACCACGCTACCCGCGCCAATCGTGACGTGATTACCGATAGTAATATCGCCAAGCAGGATGACATTCGCCCCCAGCTCAACGCCGTTACCAATCACCGGACAAGCCAGGCTGTCCGCGCCGCGATTGCCAATGGTGACGCCGTGGCGAATGGTAAAATCGTCGCCGGCGACGACATGTTTGTTGATCACTACCGCGTAACCATGATGGATAGTGAACCGCCGACCAATGGTCACGGCGGCCTGGATTTCATACCCGAACAGGCATTCCGTGATCACGCGATACAGCACCAGCACCGGCGCGGCCCACAGATTATTCAGCACATTCTTTTTGCGCCAGACGGAACAAAAATGAGCGATACGGTAGGCCAGCACCATGCAACAGGGGCGTAAGCTCCAGCTATTCGCGCGTAAGTCTTCCAACATCGTTATCGCCCCCGCAGCCCGGCCGCCAGGCGTTTGCTGTTACGCACGGAGAGCAACGTCAGCAACGTGCGCCAGGTCATTCGCTTATTGCGAATTTGGTACAGGGTAAAAAGCTGGTATTTTTTGCTGGCGCGATCGAATTTATCTTTGTGCTTACGATAAAAATGGAAATAGCCGGAGAACTTTTTCGGCGAAGAGGTAATCTGCATCTCGCCGTGGTTGATATGTAAAATTTGCGTCGCCTCTTCGACTTTCCACGGTTCGCCATACTCCACCACCATGCGCAGAAAAATGTCGTAGTCCTGCGCCGCCTTGAGTTCGGTATCGAACAAACACGCTTTAAAACGCCAGGCCCAGGTAAAAACCTGATTGCCAATAATATTGCGCTTGTAGAATAAGCGGCGCGAATAAGGAGATTTCGGATACAGCGGCAGGCTGGCAGGCTGAGAGTAGACCTCGCCCTCGCACACATAGTCGTTGGCATACAAAAAGGCGTGTGTAGTTAACTGGTGTTTATGGGCCAGAAACACGCTCAGACGGTTGGGCGTCCATTCATCGTCATCATCAATACCGGTAATATAGTGTCCTTGCGCCTGCATAATGGCCTGATTGCGTACCGCGCAGGCGCCAGTATTCATGGCGTTATGAGTATAACGAACGCGCGGGTCGTTCAGCTCCTCAACAAATTGTTGTAGCTGCTGATAAGACGAGGAGCAATCATCCACGATGATCATCTCCCAGTGACGGTAGTCCTGACGTAGTACTGATTTAATCGCCCGGATAGCCAACTGCTGCCTGTTCCAGGTTGGCATATAAATTGAGATCAGCGGATTGTCTGTTGTCATGCTTATTCCCCAGATAGTTTTGCCGCATGGCGCTACGCTTGTCCGGCCTACAGTCACAGGCCGCGCCATCCGGCACGCCTTATTTTTTATTTGGAATCTGACTGGTATTCATACTCGTAATAGCCATAATCTTGGTAGCCCGTCGCCCGGCGGAAAATGGAGTTGAGAATGACGCCTTTGACCTGAATGCCATTCTGGTCAAAACGGCTCAGACTGGTTTCCACCTCTTTTAAAGTGTTGACGGCATAACGCGCCACCATCAGCGTCGTCCCGACGTGACGACCCACAATCGCGGCGTCCGTCACGGCCAGAATCGGCGGCGTGTCGATTAATACCAGATCGTAGCGGCTGCTTGCCCAGGCGATCAGCTCGCCGAAGCGCTCGCTCATCAGCAGTTCCGATGGATTAGGCGGCACCTGACCGCGCGGAATAAGATCAAAATTAGCGATCGCCGTGGGTTTCGCGCAGGAGGCTATCTCGCCTTTGCCCGCCAGAATGTCAGATAAGCCGTCCACGTTATTGGTGCCGAGCAGTTCATGGGTGTAGCCCTTGCGCATATCGCAGTCGATCAGTAATACCCGTTTATGCGTCTGGCTGATGACGGCCGCCAGGTTGGCGCAAACAAAGGTTTTACCGATAGAGGGGCTGACGCCTGTGAGCATGAGTACATTATTTTGCGCCTGCATCATGGCGAAATGCAGGCTGGTGCGCAGGCTGCGAATCGCCTCAATCGCCAGATCGGTCGGATTGCCCACCGCCAGCAGTTGGCTCTGCTTGTAACGCTTAATCCCTTTAATGGTTTTGACGCTATCGCGCGCTTTTTGCCATTCCGACAGCGGAATACTGGCATAGACGCTGATCCCGTGCTCCTCCAGCGCCTGCGGGCTTTCGATACCGCGATTAAACAGCGAGCGCAGCAGCACGCCGACAATCGATAACATTAATCCCAGAATAATGCTGCCGAGAATAATCAACGCCTTTTTCGGCTTCAGCACGCCCGGCTGGGTAATCGCCGGGTCAACGATGCGCACGTCGCCAACGGTGCTGGCTTCGGTGATTTTCAGCTCCTGCTGTTTATTAAGCAGTTGCATATAAACCTGCTGGCCGGACTCCACATCACGGGTCAAACGCACAATCTCCTGCTGGGTTTTCGGCATTGCCGTCACCCGCCCGTTCAGTTTGGCTTTTTCATCTTCCAGCGCTTTACGTTTTTCCAGCAGGGTGCGGTAAGCCGGATGCGCTTTGGTAAAGAGCTTGGAAATTTCCGCCTCTTTAAACGTCAACTCATTCAACTGGGCGTCGATATTAACCATCGAATCGAGCACCGCCTTCGCCTCCAGCGGTAAATCCACCGAGTCTTTATCCTGGCGGAAAGCGTTTAGCTTGTTTTCCGCCACATCCAGACGGCTGCGGACTTCCGGCAGTTGTTTTGCCAGAAACGCCAGGCTCTTCCCCGCCTCTTCAGATTTCCGCGCAATATCCTGTTGCAGATAGTTACGGGTAATACTGTTGAGAATGTCGCGGATCTGGTCGCGATCCTCTCCCGTGAACGTCAGGCTCAGAACGCCGGTATCTTTGCCGGTTTCCGTTACGGTGAGGTTATTTTGCAGGTTATTAATCATGCCAAGCGTTGAGAATTTACTCACCGTAAATTCTGTATCAGGACGGGCGTCAATCGCCTCTACCCGCATCGTCACGCCGTCTTTATTGAGTGGCTGGCCCACAACGCCCTGCGCGCTAAATCCGCCGTCGCTAACCAACTGATAACGTTTGTCGCCCAGCACTTTGAGGGTGAAGATCTGTCCGCTCATCGTCTCTGGTCGGGTGAATGTCGTGACTTTCACCATTTCATTGTGACGCCCCATCAGCCGTTCCCACCCGGCGCCAAAGAGCGGAAAAGTGTTTTTGGTGACGGCAATATCCAGATCCAGATCGTCAACGGTCTTCCCCAGCACCAGGCGCGATCGAATGAGCTGAATTTCCGCATCGGAAGCCGGCGGCTTATTCGCTAATGCGCTGTTGATATCCTGTACCAGCGAATTACCGGCGTTTTGTTCAATCTGCACCAGCGCATCGGCGCTATAGATGGGCGTGGCGAAGAACGTATAAATTACCGCGCACAGCGCAAATATGGCCGTCGTCCCCAACACCCACCAACGCGCTTCAATCACCGTTCCGACCAGACGCCCAATATCGATTTCATCGCTACCCGTAGCCGCCGCAGATTGTTTTACTTTTTCTGTCATGGTTTTCCCTGCTCTGCATTCAGTGCCTGCGCCCACTGGCGGGCAGACCTTTCCAGTAATGTGTACACCGCCTCAAACGCATCGCGGCTTTTGCGATACGGGTCCGGTATTTCACGCTCGCTGTCCCAATGACCAAACAGCATTACCTTGCCGCGCATTTCCGGCGCAATGTCGCACAGGGCGGCGATGTGACGTTTCTCCATCGTCAGAATCAGGTCATATTCCCGGCACAGACGCGCGGAAATTTGCCTTGCGCAGTGATTTTCCAAAGACAGATCGTGGGCGCTCGCCACGCTCGCCACCGCAGGATCGGCGCCTTTGCCGACCAGCGCGCCTAACCCGGCGGACGCTACCGTCAGCGAAGGATGAAAGCGCTTTAGCAAACGTTCTGCCGTCGGGGAACGGCAAACATTCCCCACACAGACCACTAAGATTTTGTTAAACATAACGATTACCAGGAATGAATGTCGCTGGCCGTATCCGTCATATAACGGACACCGCTAATGGTCGGCAGCAACTGATTGATCAGACGGTTCCAGCGAGCAACCGGCGCGGTCGTGACGTACACCACATCGTAAGGCTGAAGTCGGAATTCCGTCGCCATCACTAATGACGTGGCGTCAGACACATCAAGCTGGTAGATATTGGCGATCTTGCCGCCGCGTTCCCCCTCGCCTTTCAACGGACGAATCACAAAAATGCCGCTGGCGTTGGAGGTGGTCAGATCGATGCCTTCCGCATTGCCCAATGCTTCGGTGAGCGTCATGCCGCTGAAATCCATTTTGAGGGTGCTCTGTTTTTTCACTTCGCCCATGACAAAGACTTTCAGATCGTCATTGCGCGGCACATACAGAATGTCGCCAGGGTAGAGCAAGCGGTTCTGACTAAGATCGCCATTTTGCATCAGCGCCTGTAGCGAAATGCGCTGTTCTTTGCCGTTGTGCGTCAACACGACGTTGCGCCAGTCCGCCATATCGGTCAGGCCGCCCGCAGCGTTAATCGCATCCAGGACGGTTAGCGGTACGTTAGTAATGGCCTGCTGACCGGATTTATTCACCTGGCCGGAGATATACGCTTTTTGCGAGCGGAAAGCGGCGATATTGACATCCACCTGTGGGTCCGCGATGTACTTCGCTAAACGCCCGGTAATATCGCTGCGAATCTCTGACAAAGTTTTACCGACGACGCTAACCTTGCCAATGTAGGGATAAAACATGGTGCCGTCCGGCTGTACCCAGTTGCCGGTATCGCTTGAGCTACGGTACTGGCCCGCTGGCGTGGTCAATTCCGGGTGATCCCAGACGGTGACATTCAGCACATCGCCAGGCCCGACGCGATACTGATAGCTGGCGATCTCCTGGTCCAGCGACATATTCGGTTGCGCGACATTGGGCCGCGGGCGTAATTGCTCAACCAACCGTGGCGTCAGCGGATACACATTGACCATCCGGTCGAGATCAAAGTCAGCGTCTTGCTGTTTGATCACATCTTTCCCCATCGTAGACATATTGCTGCCCGGAAGTACTGTGCAACCACTTATCAAGCTGAGCGACGCCAATAATGGCATCAATTTCATTTTGGATTTCATCATTGATTATTTATCACTTTGGCAGAGTCATTATCCTGTGCAATTTAAATAGCGGCTTCGTCCGTGCACATTTACCTTTCAGTTAATAGCAGAGAAAATTAACTGGCATCATTCTGAAAAAAAATCAATTCATCCGCAGGCTATTGACAGAATAATAAAGGCTTATATTCAGGCTTTCAGGCACGCTACCGCCCCTGGCTTCTTAGCTACCAATACACTGATTATTCTAAATTTTCGCATTCCCCTCCGATTTCATCCTCGTTCAGATAAAAATCTTCAGCGAAATAAAGGTTACGTATTAATAGTTTTCTCGATGTCGTGACAGGATATTTAAGCGCGCTATCTTAATCCTGCAAGAATTGTTGCAGCTAACCTAATGACAGGCAAGGTAACAAACCCGCCATTCTATATTTTTAAGATTAATATTAAATGAATTAACAGATGATTTTAGGATTTTATTGATGTTGACAATATTTATTTACTCCACTCCACCTGCGATATTTCCTAAATATATTCTTGACATTATTTAGTTTCTGACAGAAACATTACGGCTATTTTAAAGTTATTTTATAGCCGAGTAACAAAGATAAATTGCGCTGCGGCATTGCATTTTTCCGCCGTATTATCCATGATCGAATTGTGACAATTGTCATATTACAGAAGGTATTGCTCTTACTATGGAATGGATTGCCGATCCGTCAATCTGGGCCGGACTGGTAACGTTAATCGTTATCGAACTTGTTCTCGGCATTGATAACCTGGTCTTTATTGCCATCCTCGCTGAAAAACTACCGCCGGGGCAGCGCGACCGCGCGCGCATTACCGGCCTGATACTGGCGATGATCATGCGCCTGCTGCTGCTGGCGTCAATCTCGTGGCTGGTCACCTTGACTAAGCCGCTCTTTAGCGTACAGGCGTTAAGCTTCAGCGCCCGCGATCTGATTATGCTGTTCGGCGGCTTCTTCCTGCTCTTTAAAGCCACCATGGAGCTCAACGAACGGCTGGAAGGGAAAGATAGCGCCAACCCTACCCAGCGTAAGGGGGCGAAATTCTGGGCGGTGGTCGCGCAAATCGTGGTGCTGGACGCTATCTTTTCTCTCGACTCCGTGATTACCGCCGTGGGGATGGTCGATCACCTGGCGGTCATGATGGCGGCAGTGATAATCGCCATTAGCCTGATGCTGCTCGCCAGCAAGTCCCTGACCCGATTTGTGAACAACCATCCCACCATTGTCATTTTGTGCCTTAGCTTCCTGCTAATGATCGGCTTTAGCCTGGTGGCGGAAGGGTTTGGTTTCCACATTCCGAAAGGGTATCTGTACGCGGCTATCGGCTTCTCGGTGATGATCGAGGCGCTCAACCAACTGGCTATTTTTAACCGCCGCCGTTTTCTTTCCGCTAACCATACGCTGCGCCAGCGCACAACGGAGGCCGTGATGCGGCTGATTAGCGGTAAAAAAGAGGATGCCGAACTGGATGCGGAAACCGCCGCGATGCTGGCAGACCATGACGACAGCCAGATTTTTAATCCGCAGGAGCGCAGGATGATTGAGCGGGTGCTGAATCTCAACCAGCGCACCGTAAGTAGCATCATGACGTCGCGTCACGATATCGAGCATATCGATCTCAACGCGCCGGAAGCGGAAATCCGCGCTCTGCTGGAAAAGAACCAGCATACGCGTCTGGTCGTGACGGGTGAAAATGAACAGGAAGATTTACTCGGCGTCGTCCACGTCATCGATCTGTTGCAACAATCGCTGCGCGGCGAACCGCTCAACCTGCGGGCGCTGATTCGCCAACCGCTGGTTTTCCCGGAAACATTGCCGCTGCTGCCTGCGCTGGAGCAGTTCCGTAACGCCAGAACCCATTTTGCCTTTGTCGTAGATGAGTTTGGCTCGGTTGAAGGCATTGTGACATTAAGCGATGTCATGGAGACTATCGCCGGTAATCTGCCGAATGAAGTCGAGGAAATTGACGCCCGCCACGATATTCAGAAGAACCCGGACGGTTCCTGGACAGCAAACGGCCATATGCCGCTGGAGGATTTGGTGCAGTACGTGCCGCTACCGCTGGATGAAAAACGGGAATACCATACGATTGCCGGATTATTGATGGAATATTTGCAACGCATACCGCAAACCGGTGAAGAGGTTCAGGTGGGCGATTATTTGCTGAAAACATTGCAGGTAGAAAGCCATCGAGTGCAGAAAGTGCAGTTAATTCCGCTGCATAACGGCGAGCCAGACCAGGAGATGTAACGTCTGTTCGCCTGCCCCGGCCTGCTTACCAGGCAGGCCGGAGGCGCGTTAGCCTCGCCATCCGGCTCTGCCCTTTGGCCAAAAACTACAGCTTATTCAGCAGCTTCTTCACATCTTTACCGTTGCGGGTATCTTTATTGCGATCCGCCCAGTCATTGAGCCGACGCTTCGCCTCATCCTGTAAATGCTTACGCAATAACTGATCCACTTGCAGGGTATAGTTCAGCTCCTGCCACTTGCCATAGACGCGCAACGGCACTGGCGTCTCTTTCAGGAAGGTGATCAGGTTGCTATCGCCGTTCCAGCCGCCCAGCACACGCAGATTAAATTGTGTATCACAGCTCTGCTTAACCAGATCCAGCGTTCCGCTGCCGGTTAACGCCAGCATAGAAGATTGCCCGACCATGTCGTCGAGCGTCAGCGTGCCCTTATTTAGCGTCAGATCGGTCGTGAAGCGATCCAGTCGGGTCGCGTTGTCCATATTTTCCTGCGACTGCTGCGCGTCGCCGCCGCTTCGCTCTACGGCCTGCTGCACCAGTTGCTGGAAATTCATTCCTTCGAGGCGCGTATTGCTCATGTCAACATGCGCTTTTCCTTTCCAGCTGTGGCGAAATGCCTCCGCGTCAATATCCGCCCCGGAGAAATCGCCAACCAGCGACATCTTACCGGTCAGGCTAATCGGATAATTGAAGGCTTTCAGGATAGTCCCAATCTCAACATGGTTGAGGCGAGGGTGGAATTCGATGCGCGGACTGGCGGTGCGGGCGTCCAGCGTGCCGGGCAGCGACATCTCTCCGTCGGCCAGTTTCCCCTGCAACTCAGTAATATCCAGCAATCCGGCCTGATTAGACATCTTCGTCGAAACCTGGGTAAAGTCCATTCCCCGCCAGCGAACTGAATCCGCCTGTAAAGCAATCTCCGCCGTAAAGCTTTGCAGCCCCTGATAAGGCGGCGCACCAACACGCGACGCGATAACTGGCCTGGTCAGGGGGAGCGTATTTTGCCCCTGCGACACCGCGCCGCCTGTCTGCGCCACGGCGCTATGATGCGGCAACAGGTTGTCCAGATTAAGCTTGCTGGACTGGAGGTCAATTTGCCATTCCGGCTGCTCCGCCAGCGTTACCTGAACGTGTCCGGTCAGAGAACTGTCATTCGCCGTTAAATTTAAGTGGTTAAATGAAAGACGTTTTTGCGCTTCCTGCCACTGAGCCTGCAGTTGTCCCTGCCCCTCAATCCCCTGCGCCGGTAAATCCGCGCCCTGCAATTGCCAGCGCAGTTGCTCAATACCCGCGGTTAAATTATGCGGATAATCGGAAGCATCCACCGTTCCGCTGAACGATAAAGCAAGATCCCGCTGATCGCGGTTCACGCGTCCCGAAAAATCAAACGTGCCGCGATGCTCGGCATCTTGTTCCATATTCAGACGAATATCGCGCACCGTGACCTGATCATCATTTTCATGCTGGAAAACCAGCACGCTGTCGGCAACGCGCAGGCTACGAATATCAAACGACCAGCCGCGATCTTCCACTATGTCCGGCAAGGTATTATCTTTCGGCGCGACCGGCGCATCATCGCTGCGTACCGCTTCCGTTTGCGGCGTCAATTGAATCACCCCGCCTTTCAGCATCACCTGCTTAACATGAAGCTGATGACTCAATAGCGGCCATAAAGCGACATCCAGGCGCATATTGTCAGCCCGCACCAGCGGTTCGCTGGCGCCTCGCGCCGTTAGCGTCATTCGCCCGGAAAGGATGCTGAGTTGCGGCCATACGTGCCAGCGCAGCGGCCCGTCCAGTTGCAACTGATATTCACTACGCGCGGCAACCTGCTGCACCATATAGGCGCGGAAATCATTCGGATTGACCAACAATACCAACGCAGAGAATCCGGCCACCAGTACGACCAGGAGAATCATCAGCGTCGTCAGAAATCGTCTCATGCTACCCTCAATGGACCGGCAGTATTGCGCCGAATGGCTCAGTCTTTATCAATCCGGCTGGCAACAGCGCCCTGCTGATCGCGATATTTGGCATCCTGACGGCGGTTATAAGGCCGCGCCGCCGGGCCGGACAGCGGCTCAAAGCTCAGCGCGCCGATGAGCATACCCGGACGCAACGCCAGCGGCAGCTTCCCGGAGTTGTAAAACTCAAGCACAATGCAGCCCGACCAGCCGGGATCGATACGGTGCGCCGTCACATGTACCATCAGCCCCAGACGCGCCAGCGAGGAACGACCATCCAGCCAGCCCACTAAATCCGGCGGCAGGGTAACGGATTCAAAGGTGACAGCCAGCGCCAACTCGCCCGGATGCAGATAAAATGCCTCGCCGTCCGGCAAAACGATTTCATCGCTCATCACGCGATCCAGCGCCGCGCTGACCTCATCTTTCGGCCCGCTCAGATCGATAAACGCCGCCGTATGGCCACGGAAGGTTCGAAATTTATTGCCAAGACGTACATCGACCGTCGCGCCATTAATGCGCTCTACGGGAGGTCGCGGGGTGATAGACAAACGGCCTTCATCCAGCCAGGCTTCAATATCTCGGTCGCATAAACGCATGGCACTTTCTCCTTTCGCGCATCAAGCCCTTAAATCAAGCACATCAAGGGCTAACCAGGTTATCACTGAACGGTACACAATTCGCCAGATTTATTCAAAGAACTGGCTGATTTTCGCTTTCAGAATATCAATAGCGATGCGGTTTTTACCGCCGCGCGGCACGATAATATCCGCATATTGTTTGGAAGGCTCAATAAATTGCAGGAACATCGGACGCACCGTTTTCTGATATTGCGCCATCACAGAATCCATTGAGCGACCACGCTCGTTCACATCGCGTTTGATACGGCGCATCAAACAGATATCCAGCGGCGTATCGACAAAAATAGAGAAGTTCATCTCTTCACGCAAACGCGCGTCGGTCAGTAACAGAATACCTTCAAGAATAATCACTTTCTTCGGTTCTACGCGAACCGTTTCCTGCATACGGGTATGCTCAACATAACTGTATACCGGTAATTCAATCGCCGAACCGCGCTTGAGCGCCTGAAGATGCTGAAATAGCAGGCTGTGATCCATCGCATTCGGATGGTCATAGTTAGTTTTTACGCGTTCTTCCATCGACAGATGGCTTTGATCTTTGTAATAACTGTCTTCGGGAATAACGCCAATATGTTCGTCACCCACTTGTTCACGCAATTCGCGGTAAAGGGTACTGGCAATAAGACTCTTGCCGGAAGCCGATGCGCCAGCGATACCGATAATGACGCACTGATGAGACTGATCAGTCATAAATTTAGCGACCTGATTAACCTGGATGTAAGGAAGGGGGCGCCGAAACGCCAAACGCGGCAATTATAGGGATTTCAGCAGCGCGATACCAGTCCGGCGCTATGCCACGGTGAATTTGTTGGCGGCGCATTCGACGTCGCGACGTAAAAGCGTTCAGTTTTAACGCGGGCAGCGGTTTTATCGACCCGTCTGGAGGAGGAATACGCCGGGAGCCACAATTTATATTCAGCCAGCGTATAAATCATTACGCGTTTATACTAGCATAATCACAGAGTAAACTGACGCGTCCGGTATTCCGCGACGTTACCGGCGATTCGGATAGAGTGGTAATGAGTAAACCATCCCAACATGTTTTCGTTACCGTCCCCCACCCGCTATTGCGTCTGGTCAGTTTAGGCCTGGTCGCGTTTGTCTTTACGCTCTTTTCGCTCGTATTATCGCGTGTCGGCACCCAACTCGCGCCGCTGTGGTTCCCCACCTCCATTATGATGGTCGCGTTTTACCGCCATGCGGGCCGTCTGTGGCCAGGGATCGCGGTCGCCTGCTCGCTCGGCAGCATCGGCGCCTCACTGACTTTATTTCCTGCCGCCTCGCTTAACTTTAGCTGGACGGCAATAAATATTATCGAGGCGGCCACTGGCGCGATACTGCTGCGAAAACTGCTCCCCAGCTACAACCCCTTACAAAATTTGAATGACTGGTTTCGTCTGGCTATCGGCAGCGCCGTGATTCCGCCGCTACTCGGCGGCCTGTTATTTTGGCTAATAGCGCCGGAAGCGGTCGCCTCGAAAGCGTTTCTGATTTGGGTATTATCGGAAGCCATCGGCGCGCTGACGCTGGTGCCGTTAGGTTTACTGTTTAAACCACACTATCTGTTGCGTCATCGCGACCCGCATCTGTTGCTGGAAACGCTATTGACGCTGGTCATTACGCTGGCGCTAAGCTGGCTCGCTATGCGCTATATTCCGTGGCCGTTTACGTGCGTTATCGTCCTGTTGATGTGGAGTGCGGTGCGCCTGCCGCGAATGGAGGCGTTTTTAATTTTTTTAGCTACCGTTATCGTGGTCTCGCTCATGCTGGCCAATGACCCCACGCTGCTCGCCACGCCGAAAACCGACGTGATGGTCAATATGCCGTGGCTGCCTTTTTTAATGATCCTGCTGCCTGCCAATATGATGACGATGGTGATGTACGCGTTTCGCACGGAGCGTAAACATATCACCGAGAGCGAATCCCGCTTTCGCAACGCGATGGAGTATTCCGCCATTGGTATGGCGCTGGTCGGTACGGAGGGTCAGTGGCTACAGGTCAATAAATCTCTGAGCCATTTTCTTGGCTATAGCCAGGATGAATTACGCACGATGACATTTCAGCAATTGACCTGGCCGGAAGACCTGAATAACGACCTTGAACAGCTAAACATGCTGGTGCGCGGCGACATCAACAGCTATTCCATGGAAAAACGCTACTACACCCGCAACGGCGATGTCGTCTGGGCGCTGCTGGCCGTCTCACTGGTTCGTCATAAAGACAATAAACCTCTCTATTTTATTGCTCAGATTGAAGACATTAACGATCTCAAGCAAAGCGAGCAGGAAAACCAGCGGTTGATGGAACGTATTACACAAGCGAACGACGCGCTGTTTCAGGAAAAAGAACGGTTGCACATCACGCTTGACTCTATCGGAGAAGCGGTGGTGTGTATTGATGTCGCGATGAATATCACCTTTATGAACCCGATCGCCGAGAAGATGAGCGGCTGGCGGCAAGAGGATGCTTTAGGCGCGCCATTATTAACAGTTCTGCGCATTACGTCAGGTGATAAGGGGCCGCTGCTGGAGGATATTTATCACGCCGCTCAGTACGCTTGATGGCGATAAGATTGGTTCGGTTCTGGTTATCTAGGACGTTACCGAATCACGAAAAATGTTACGCCAGCTCAGCTACAGCGCAACGCATGACGCCCTCACCCAACTTGCCAACCGCGCCAGTTTTGAAAAACAGCTTCAACAGCGCCTGCAAACAATACAGGAATCGCCTCAACATCATGCGCTGGTGTTTATCGATCTGGACCGTTTTAAAGCGGTTAACGACAGCGCGGGACATGCCGCCGGCGATGCCTTATTGCGCGAGCTCGCGTCACTGATGCTCAGTATGCTTCGATCCGGCGATCTCCTGGCCCGTCTGGGTGGCGATGAGTTTGGCCTGTTGCTGCCGGATTGTAATAGTGACAGCGCGCGCTTTATCGCGACGCGGCTTATCAACGCCATTAATGAATATCACTTTATGTGGGAAGGACGCCTGCATCGGATCGGCGCCAGCGCCGGGATCACAATGATAAATGAACATAACTGCCAGCTCACAGAGGTCGTGTCTCAGGCCGATATTGCCTGCTACGCCGCGAAAAATAGCGGTCGAGGCCGTCTGACCGTGTACGAACCGCAGCACGCATTAACCTCCTCAAAGGGAATGATGCCGCTGGAAGAACAGTGGCATATGATTAAAAATAACCACCTGCTGATGCTTGCCAGAAACGTCGCGCCGCCGCGTACGCCGGAGGCCACCAGCTTTTGGCTGGTCTCACTCAGGCTGTGGACCAGCGAAGGGGAAGTGATGGAAGAGCGCGCGTTCCGGGCAGGGTTAGCCGACTCCGCGCTGCATCACGCGCTTGACCGACGGGTATTCCATGAGTTTTTCCACCATGCGGCGACCGCCGTCGCCAGCAAGGGATTAAGCGTTGCGCTGCCGCTGTCCGCCGCAGGATTATACAGCGCGACCCTTATTGATGAGCTGCTGGAACAACTGGAGCATAGCCCACTACCGCCACGGTTATTACATCTGATTATCCCGGCTGGCGTTATCGTTAAGCAGGCGCAGACCGCCGCTGCGACTCTGCGAAAACTGCGGCAACGCGGCTGCCAGGTGATTCTCAGCCATGTCGGGCGCGATTTACAGCTGTTTAATTTACTGACCCCGCATATCGCCGATTATTTACTGCTGGATAGCGACCTTATCGCCAACGTTCATGAAAGTTTAATGGATGAAATGCTGACCTCGATCATCCAGGGACACGCCCAACATCTGGACATCAAAACGCTCGCCGGGCCGGTACAAAACCCACAGGTGCTGGATACGCTCTCCCGTATTGGCGTGGATCTGATTTATGGCGACACTATCGCTGAAGCGCAACCGCTGGATTTGTTACTGAATACCAGTTACTTCGCTATCCATTGACGGTTGCCAGCCGTGGGTATACCAGATATGCAGTAGCGCGTAGGAACGCCACGGTTTCCAGCGCTCCGCGTAGCGACGGATCTGCGCGGCCGTCATCCCGGCAAAGCGCTGCTTAATTAAGTAATCATCGGGTAAAAAGATATCTTTTGCCTGCCAACCGCGCAGGGCGAAATAGTTCGCCGTCCAGCGGCCAATTCCCGGAAACGTTTGTAAATTTTTAACGCTCTGCTCAATATCCGGCGGCGCGGCGAGCGCCAGTTTTCCCGCCAGCGTCGCCTGCGCCAGATGAATCAGCGCTTCGGCGCGCCGCAGAGGCATCCCCAGAGCTTTAAGCGCCAGCGGATCGGCCAACGCCAGCGTTTCCGGACCGGGAAAACAGACATAATCGGGCGCATCCGGCAACGCCTCGCCATAGCGGCGCGCCACTTTCGCCGTCAACCTGGCCGCCATCGCGACACTCACCAGTTGCCCCAGTATCGCCCGCACGCCTTGTTCAAACGTATCAACCGATCCCGGTAAACGCAGCCCCGGTCTGTCCTCGCCCAGTGGCCCCAGCACGGCGGCAACCTGCGCGGGCTGGCAGTCAAGATCAAACAGACGCGAAACCTTCGCCAAACACGCCGGCGCGACGGGAAGTAATCCGGCGCTCACGCTGACCTGCACAGTGTGGGTGGGCAGATGGGGGCTCACGCTGATCAGTCCGCGATGCTCGCCCACCACCAGGCTGCGCGCATAAAAGCCCTCGCCTACCGTTTCCACGCCGTCCACCGCACGCGCGGCAAGAAAGCCCAACATCCACGACCAGTCGTAAGGCGGCTGCCAGCTCAGGGTAAACATACTTTTCTCCTTTATTTGACCTTTCAGCATAAACGCTAATCGCACGTAACGCCTTGCTTTCATATTCCAGTTGTCGCCGCGACGACATTTCGCTAAAGTCACGCCCCTTCTTCACTGGCATGGGGATTTTAAGGTGTTTATCGGATTTGATTACGGTACGGCAAACTGCTCGGTCGCCATTATGCGCGACGGGCATCCACAGTTGCTGACAATGGAGAATAACAGCGCATTACTGCCGTCTATGCTGTGCGCGCCGACGCGCGAAGCGGTGAGCGAGTGGCTGTATCGCCATCATGATGTGCCGGCAACGGACGAAGAAACCCAGGCGCTGCTACGCCGCGCGATACGCTACAACCGCGAGGAAGATATTGAGGTTGGCGCGCAAAGCGTACAGTTTGGTCTGGCGTCGCTGGCGCACTATATTGACGATCCCCAGGAGGTCTGGTTTGTCAAATCGCCGAAATCCTTTTTAGGCGCCAGCGGCCTGAAACCGCAGCAGGTCGCGTTGTTTGAAGATTTGGTCTGCGCCATGATGGTACATATTCGTCATACGGCGCACAGCCAATTGCCGGAGGCCATTACCCAGGCAGTGATCGGTCGCCCGATCAACTTTCAGGGACTGGGCGGCGATGACGCGAACCGCCAGGCGCAGGGTATTCTGGAGCGGGCGGCAAAACGCGCCGGTTTTCAGGAGGTGGTATTCCAGTACGAACCGGTCGCTGCGGGCCTGGACTACGAGGCTACGCTGCGGGAAGAAAAGCGTGTGCTGGTCGTGGATATTGGCGGCGGCACCACCGACTGTTCCATGCTGCTGATGGGGCCGCAGTGGCGTCAGCGCGCCGATCGTGAAAACAGCCTGTTGGGGCACAGCGGTTGCCGCGTGGGCGGAAACGATCTGGATATCGCGCTGGCCTTTAAAAATCTGATGCCTTTGCTGGGCATGGGCGGCGAAACCGAAAAAGGCATCGCCCTGCCGGTGCTGCCGTGGTGGAACGCCGTGGCGATTAACGACGTCCCGGCGCAAAGCGATTTTTACAGTAGCGCGAATGGTCGTCTGTTGAACGATTTGGTTCGCAACGCGCGTGAAGCAGACAAGGTCGCGTTGCTGCTCAAGGTCTGGCGTCAGCGGCTTAGTTACCGCCTGGTACGCTGTGCGGAAGAGAGCAAAATCGCCCTTTCCGGCCAGGCGGATGTTACGGCGAGGCTGCCATTTATCAGCGACGACCTGGCGGTCGCTATCAGCCAGCAAGGACTGGAAGCGGCGCTGGATCAACCGCTGGCGCGTATTCTGGAACAGGTGCAACTGGCGCTGGACAGCGCGCAGGAAAAACCGGATGTCATCTATCTGACCGGCGGCAGCGCCCGTTCGCCATTGATTAAAAAAGCGCTTTCCGAACAGCTACCGGGTATACCCGTCGCTGGCGGCGATGATTTCGGCTCCGTCACCGCAGGACTGGCGCGCTGGGCGGAGGTCGTTTTCCGCTAAGCGCCTCGCAAGCCCAGCGCTGATGGATTGACATTATTCTTGATGTGGCTTAACGTCAGGAGTGAGGGTAAGGGAGGATTCCTCCTCCCCCTGGTGTCTTAGTAAGCTGGTAGGCTAATCACTAAGAGTATCACCAGTATGATGACTACCTTCATCATAACCCTTTCCTTATTTTGGCCCCTTCCTCGGGAGGGGCTTTCCCGTTTCAGCGTCCTGCTGAAATCGGTGGCTTACCTTCATTGCCGTGCCGCCACTTTACCGCACTCCGGCGCGTTAACGATTTTCACCGATGAGAGTTGCGTAGCGCCTCGCAAAGCGAGTCGCCATTCAGAATAATCCCGACCGTGTTCCATAATTCCTCCATTTTTCTCCCTTCCCTGCTGACTACAATAGAGGAAGCAACATTCCGCAAAACGTTTCAGGATGAGAAACTTATACCGATGAAAGGCAGTAATACTTTCCGCTGGGCAATAGCGATTGGGGTTGTAGTGGCCGCCGCCGCATTCTGGTTCTGGCATAGCCGTAGCGAAAGCCCGACCGCCGCGCCGGGCGTCGCCGCGCAAGCGCCGCATACCGCCGCCGCAGGTCGCCGCGGTATGCGCGACGGCCCTCTGGCGCCGGTACAGGCCGCGACCGCGACCACGCAGGCCGTACCGCGCTATCTGAGCGGGCTGGGTACCGTGACCGCCGCGAATACCGTTACGGTGCGTAGCCGCGTGGATGGTCAACTCATCGCCCTGCACTTTCAGGAAGGTCAGCAGGTCAACGCAGGCGATCTGCTGGCGCAAATCGATCCCAGCCAGTTTAAGGTCGCCCTGGCGCAGGCTCAGGGACAGTTGGCGAAAGATAACGCTACGCTGGCGAATGCGCGTCGTGATCTGGCGCGCTATCAGCAACTGGCAAAAACCAATCTGGTTTCCCGTCAGGAACTGGATGCGCAACAGGCGCTGGTCAACGAAACCCAGGGAACCATTAAAGCGGATGAAGCCAATGTCGCCAGCGCGCAGTTACAGCTCGACTGGAGTCGTATCACGGCCCCGGTCTCGGGACGCGTGGGTCTGAAACAGGTGGATGTCGGCAACCAGATTTCCAGCAGCGATACCGCAGGTATTGTCGTCATTACGCAAACGCACCCGATTGATCTCATTTTTACTCTGCCGGAAAGCGATATCGCGACCGTGGTTCAGGCGCAGAAAGCGGGGAAAACGCTGGTCGTAGAAGCCTGGGATCGGACTAACTCGCACAAATTGAGCGAAGGTGTGTTGCTCAGTCTGGACAACCAGATTGATCCCACAACGGGAACTATCAAAATTAAAGCGCGCTTTACCAATCAGGACGATACGCTGTTCCCCAATCAATTTGTGAACGCCCGGATGCTGGTCGATACCGAACAAAATGCCGTTGTGGTGCCTGCCGCGGCGGTGCAAATGGGCAATGAGGGCCACTTTGTGTGGGTGCTGAACGACGAAAATAACGTCAGCAAGAAGCGGGTAAAAATCGGTATTCAGGATAACCGAAACGTGGTGATCAGCGCTGGCTTGTCGGCAGGCGATCGCGTCGTTACCGATGGTATTGATCGGCTGACGGAAGGCGCAAAAGTCGAGGTCGTTGAGCCGCAAACCACCGTGGCGGATGAAAAATCCCCTTCCCGCCATGAAGGTCAAAAAGGAGCGCGCGCCTGATGCAGGTATTACCTCCGGGCAGCACGGGCGGCCCCTCGCGTCTGTTTATTCTGCGCCCCGTGGCCACCACTCTGCTGATGGCGGCGATTTTACTCGCCGGGATTATCGGCTATCGCTTCCTGCCCGTCGCCGCTTTGCCGGAGGTCGACTACCCCACTATTCAGGTTGTTACGCTCTACCCTGGCGCCAGCCCGGATGTCATGACCTCCGCCGTCACCGCGCCGCTTGAGCGCCAGTTCGGCCAGATGTCAGGACTGAAGCAGATGTCGTCGCAAAGCTCCGGCGGCGCGTCGGTGGTAACGCTACAGTTTCAGTTGACGCTGCCGCTGGACGTTGCCGAGCAGGAAGTACAGGCGGCGATTAACGCAGCCACCAATTTATTGCCTTCCGACCTGCCGAATCCGCCGATTTATAGCAAAGTCAATCCGGCGGACCCGCCGATTATGACGCTTGCCGTCACCTCAAACGCGATGCCAATGACTCAGGTAGAGGACATGGTAGAAACCCGAGTGGCGCAGAAGATCTCGCAGGTCTCCGGCGTCGGACTGGTGACGCTTGCCGGCGGGCAGCGCCCTGCAGTACGCGTAAAACTGAATGCTCAGGCTGTCGCCGCGCTCGGTCTGACCAGCGAAACGGTCCGTACCGCAATTACCGGCGCCAACGTCAACTCGGCGAAAGGCAGTCTGGATGGCCCCGAACGGGCGGTGACGCTTTCTGCTAACGATCAGATGCAGTCTGCCGACGAATACCGCAGGCTTATCATCGCGTATCAAAACGGCGCGCCGGTACGGTTGGGCGATGTCGCCACCGTCGAACAGGGGGCGGAAAATAGCTGGCTCGGCGCATGGGCGAATCAAGCGCCGGCTATCGTGATGAACGTTCAACGCCAGCCCGGCGCCAATATCATTGCGACAGCGGACAGCATTCGCCAGATGCTGCCCCAGCTTACCGAAAGCCTGCCAAAATCGGTGAAGGTCACGGTCCTGTCCGATCGCACCACCAATATTCGCGCTTCCGTGCGCGATACCCAGTTTGAACTGATGCTGGCGATCGCGCTGGTCGTCATGATTATCTATCTGTTTTTACGTAATATTCCCGCCACAATTATTCCCGGCGTCGCCGTACCGCTGTCGCTTATCGGCACCTTTGCGGTGATGGTGTTTTTGGATTTTTCCATTAATAACCTGACGCTGATGGCGCTCACTATCGCCACGGGTTTCGTGGTGGACGATGCGATTGTGGTGATCGAGAACATCTCGCGCTACATCGAAAAAGGAGAAAAACCGCTGGCGGCGGCGCTCAAAGGCGCGGGCGAAATCGGCTTTACCATTATTTCCCTCACCTTTTCACTGATTGCGGTGCTGATCCCGTTGCTCTTTATGGGCGATATTGTTGGTCGACTGTTCCGCGAATTTGCGGTGACGTTGGCGGTAGCGATTTTAATCTCCGCCGTCGTCTCTTTGACGCTCACGCCCATGATGTGCGCGCGTATGCTCAGCCAGCAGTCTCTGCGTAAACAAAACCGCTTTTCCCGCGCCTGCGAGCGGATGTTTGACCGCGTGATCGCCAGCTACGGACGTGGATTAGCGAAAGTGCTCAACCATCCGTGGCTTACATTGAGCGTGGCATTCGCCACGCTCCTGCTCAGCGTTATGCTGTGGATAGTCATTCCGAAAGGGTTCTTTCCGGTACAGGATAACGGCATTATCCAGGGAACGCTGCAGGCGCCGCAATCGTCATCGTATGCCAGTATGGCGCAACGTCAGCGCCAGGTGGCGGAGCGGATATTACAGGACCCGGCGGTGCAAAGCCTGACGACTTTTGTTGGCGTAGACGGCGCTAACCCCACGCTGAATAGCGCGCGCCTGCAAATTAACCTCAAGCCGCTGGATGCGCGTGATGACCGCGTGCAGCAGGTGATCTCCCGGCTGCAAACCGCCGTGGCGACGATTCCCGGCGTGGCGCTGTATCTCCAGCCGACGCAGGATTTAACCATCGACACGCAGGTCAGCCGCACGCAGTATCAGTTTACCCTGCAGGCCACGACGCTCGATGCGCTCAGCCACTGGGTGCCAAAACTGCAGAACGCGCTACAGTCGTTACCACAGCTTTCCGAGGTAAGCAGCGACTGGCAAGATCGGGGATTAGCGGCCTGGGTGAATGTCGACCGCGACAGCGCCAGCCGTCTGGGTATCAGCATGGCGGATGTGGATAACGCACTCTACAACGCGTTCGGACAACGCCTGATTTCAACGATTTATACCCAGGCGAACCAGTACCGTGTCGTGCTGGAACATAATACCGCCAGCACGCCGGGCCTGGCGGCGCTGGAGACGATTCGCCTGACGAGCCGCGACGGCGGCACCGTACCGCTCAGCGCGATTGCCCGCATTGAGCAGCGCTTCGCTCCGCTCTCCATCAATCATTTAGATCAGTTCCCGGTTACGACATTTTCGTTTAACGTGCCGGAGGGCTATTCGCTCGGCGATGCGGTGCAGGCGATTCTCGATACGGAAAAAACGCTCGCCCTGCCAGCGGATATTACAACGCAGTTTCAGGGCAGTACGCTCGCCTTCCAGGCGGCGCTGGGCAGCACCGTCTGGCTTATTGTCGCCGCCGTGGTGGCGATGTATATCGTGCTCGGCGTGCTGTATGAGAGTTTTATCCATCCGATCACGATTCTCTCAACGCTGCCTACGGCGGGCGTCGGCGCGCTACTGGCGCTGATCATCGCTGGTAGCGAGCTCGATATTATCGCCATTATCGGCATTATTTTGCTGATCGGCATCGTGAAGAAAAACGCCATCATGATGATTGACTTCGCCCTCGCCGCTGAACGCGAACAGGGGATGAGTCCGCGCGACGCTATCTTCCAGGCCTGTCTGCTGCGTTTTCGACCGATTCTGATGACCACGCTGGCGGCATTGCTCGGGGCATTGCCATTAATGTTGAGTACCGGCGTTGGCGCGGAATTACGTCGCCCGTTGGGGATCGCGATGGTGGGCGGCCTACTGGTCAGCCAGGTATTAACTCTGTTTACCACACCAGTGATTTATCTCCTGTTTGACCGCCTGTCGCTGTACGTGAAAAGTCGCTTTCCGCGCCATAAAGAGGAGGCGTAGATGCGCTTTTTCGCCCTTTTCATCTACCGCCCGGTCGCCACCATTTTGATTGCCGCCGCCATTACGCTGTGTGGCATTCTGGGCTTTCGTCTGCTGCCGGTCGCCCCGCTGCCGCAGGTTGATTTCCCGGTGATTATGGTTAGCGCCTCGCTGCCGGGCGCCTCGCCGGAAACCATGGCTTCGTCAGTGGCGACGCCGTTGGAACGCTCTTTGGGACGCATTGCAGGCGTCAATGAAATGACTTCCAGCAGCTCGCTCGGCAGTACGCGCATTATTCTCGAATTTAATTTCGATCGTGATATTAACGGCGCGGCGCGCGACGTGCAGGCCGCCATTAACGCCGCGCAAAGCTTGTTGCCAGGCGGAATGCCCAGCCGCCCGACTTATCGCAAGGCCAACCCGTCCGACGCGCCGATTATGATTTTAACGCTCACCTCGGAGAGCTGGTCACAGGGCAAACTGTATGATTTCGCCTCTACCCAACTGGCGCAAACCATCGCGCAAATTGACGGCGTCGGCGATGTTGACGTCGGCGGCAGCTCCCTGCCCGCAGTACGTGTAGGCTTAAACCCGCAGGCGCTCTTTAACCAGGGCGTCTCGCTGGATGAGGTCCGCGAAACGATCGACAGCGCCAACGTACGCCGACCGCAAGGCGCAATTGAAGATAGCGTCCACCGCTGGCAAATCCAGACCAACGACGAACTGAAAACCGCCGCCGAATATCAGCCGCTGATTATTCACTATAACAACGGCGCGGCGGTACGCCTGGGCGACGTCGCCAGCGTCACCGACTCGGTGCAGGATGTCCGTAACGCCGGGATGACGAACGCTAAACCCGCTATTTTGTTGATGATCCGCAAGCTGCCGGAGGCCAACATTATTCAGACGGTCGACGGCATCCGGGCAAAACTGCCGGAACTGCGGGCAATGATCCCCGCCGCTATCGATTTACAAATCGCCCAGGATCGTTCGCCGACGATTCGCGCGTCGCTGCAAGAGGTAGAAGAGACACTGGCTATCTCTGTTGCGCTGGTGATCCTGGTGGTGTTTTTATTCCTGCGCTCCGGGCGAGCCACGCTAATTCCCGCCGTCGCCGTTCCCGTTTCGCTCATCGGCACCTTCGCCGCCATGTATCTGTGCGGCTTCAGCCTCAACAATCTGTCGCTGATGGCGCTGACTATCGCGACCGGATTTGTCGTTGATGATGCCATTGTGGTGCTGGAAAATATCGCCCGCCATCTGGAGGCGGGAATGAAACCTTTGCAGGCGGCATTACAGGGTACGCGGGAAGTCGGGTTTACGGTCATCTCCATGAGTCTGTCGCTGGTGGCGGTATTTCTGCCGCTGCTGTTAATGGGCGGCCTGCCAGGGCGATTATTACGGGAATTCGCCGTTACCCTCTCGGTGGCGATTAGCATATCGCTGGTGGTCTCGCTCACGCTGACGCCGATGATGTGCGGCTGGATGCTTAAATCAAGTAAACCGCGCACCCAACCGCGTAAACGGGGCGTTGGCCGTTTGCTGGTCGCCTTGCAACAGGGTTACGGCACGTCGTTAAAATGGGTACTTAACCATACGCGTCTTGTCGGGGTGGTTTTTCTTGGCACCATTGCGCTGAACATCTGGCTTTATATCGCCATCCCTAAAACATTCTTTCCGGAGCAGGACACCGGCGTGTTGATGGGCGGTATTCAGGCTGACCAGAGCATCTCTTTCCAGGCCATGCGCGGCAAGCTGCAGGATTTTATGAAAATTATTCGCGACGATCCGGCGGTGAATAATGTCACTGGTTTTACCGGCGGCTCGCGGGTGAATAGCGGCATGATGTTTATTACGCTGAAGCCGCGCGGCGAGCGCAAAGAGACGGCGCAGCAAATCATTGATCGACTGCGGGTCAAACTGGCAAAAGAACCCGGCGCCAGGCTGTTTCTGATGGCTGTACAGGATATTCGCGTCGGCGGGCGGCAGGCTAACGCCAGTTACCAATATACGTTGCTGTCTGACTCTCTGGCGGCGCTGCGCGAGTGGGAGCCGAAAATACGCAAAGCGCTCTCGGCCCTGCCGCAACTGGCGGACGTAAACTCCGATCAGCAGGATAACGGCGCGGAGATGAACCTTATCTACGACCGCGACACCATGTCACGGCTGGGTATTGATGTTCAGGCCGCAAACAGTCTGTTAAATAATGCTTTCGGCCAGCGGCAAATTTCCACCATTTATCAGCCGATGAACCAGTATAAAGTGGTGATGGAAGTCGATCCGCGCTATAGCCAGGATATCAGCGCGCTGGAGAAAATGTTTGTTATCAACAGCGACGGAAAAGCGATCCCCCTCTCTTATTTCGCCCAATGGCGGCCCGCCAATGCGCCGCTGTCGGTGAACCATCAGGGACTTTCCGCGGCGTCCACGATTGCCTTTAACCTGCCGACCGGAACATCGTTATCGCAGGCGACGGAGGCCATTAATCGCACTATGACGCAGCTTGGCGTCCCCCCGACGGTACGCGGCAGTTTTTCCGGAACGGCGCAAGTGTTCCAGCAGACCATGAATTCGCAGCTTATTTTGATAGTGGCGGCGATCGCTACCGTCTACATTGTGCTGGGGATACTGTACGAAAGTTACGTCCATCCGCTGACCATTCTCTCTACTCTGCCATCGGCGGGCGTTGGGGCGCTTCTGGCGCTGGAGCTCTTCAATGCCCCTTTCAGCCTAATCGCCCTGATAGGGATCATGCTATTAATTGGCATTGTGAAGAAAAACGCCATTATGATGGTCGATTTTGCGCTTGAAGCGCAACGAAGCGGCGGCCTGACGCCGGAACAAGCCATTTTCCAGGCCTGCTTGTTACGCTTCCGTCCAATAATGATGACCACGCTGGCGGCGCTGTTCGGCGCACTGCCATTGGTGTTATCTGGCGGAGACGGTTCGGAATTACGGCAGCCGCTGGGGATAACCATTGTCGGCGGTTTGGTCATGAGCCAGCTCCTGACGCTCTATACCACGCCGGTGGTGTACCTCTTTTTCGATCGTCTGCGGCTGCGTTTTTCGCGTAAAAATAGCAAACCGGTAGTAGAGATATGACAGAACTTCCTGACAACACCCGCTGGCAACTCTGGATTGTGGCATTCGGCTTTTTTATGCAGTCGCTGGATACCACCATCGTCAACACTGCGCTGCCCTCCATGGCGAAAAGCCTGGGGGAAAGCCCGCTGCATATGCACATGGTAGTGGTGTCATATGTTCTTACCGTCGCCGTGATGCTCCCCGCCAGCGGCTGGCTGGCAGACAAAATCGGCGTGCGTAATATTTTCTTTGCCGCCATTGTGCTGTTCACGCTGGGTTCGCTGTTTTGCGCCCTTTCCGGCACGCTTAATCAACTGGTATTAGCGCGGGTTTTACAAGGCGTAGGCGGCGCGATGATGGTGCCGGTCGGACGCCTGACGGTCATGAAAATCGTGCCGCGCGCGCAATATATGGCGGCGATGACCTTCGTCACCCTACCGGGACAGATCGGGCCGTTACTCGGCCCCGCGCTGGGCGGGGTGCTGGTGGAATATGCTTCATGGCACTGGATCTTTCTGATCAATATCCCGGTGGGAATTGTCGGCGCTATGGCGACCTTTATGCTGATGCCAAACTACACCATAGAGACCCGGCGCTTTGATCTGCCGGGGTTCCTGCTGTTAGCTATCGGCATGGCGGTACTCACGCTGGCGCTGGACGGTAGTAAAAGCATGGGGATCTCGCCCTGGACATTAGCCGGACTTGCTGCGGGCGGCGCAGCAGCCATTCTGCTCTATCTCTTCCATGCCAAAAAAAACTCAGGCGCGTTATTCAGCCTGCGATTGTTCCGCACGCCCACGTTTTCACTGGGGTTGCTGGGCAGTTTTGCCGGGCGTATCGGCAGCGGTATGCTGCCGTTTATGACGCCGGTCTTTTTGCAAATTGGTCTTGGTTTTTCACCGTTTCATGCCGGTTTGATGATGATCCCCATGGTGCTGGGCAGCATGGGAATGAAGCGGATTGTGGTGCAGATAGTTAACCGTTTTGGCTATCGTCGGGTTCTGGTGGCGACCACGCTCGGACTGGCATTGGTTAGCCTGTTGTTTATGTCGGTCGCGCTGCTCGGCTGGTATTATCTCCTGCCGCTGGTACTGCTTTTGCAGGGAATGGTGAACTCGGCGCGCTTTTCTTCCATGAATACCTTAACGCTAAAAGACCTTCCCGATACGCTGGCCAGCAGCGGCAATAGCTTATTATCGATGATTATGCAGCTCTAGATGAGTATTGGCGTCACTATTGCCGGAATGCTGCTGGGTATGTTTGGCCAACAGCATATCGGGATAGACAGTAGCGCCACACATCACGTCTTTATGTACACCTGGTTATGTATGGCGGTTATTATCGCGCTACCGACGATAATTTTTGCCCGCGTGCCGAACGATACACAGCAAAACATGGTCATTTCACGGCGTAAAAGGAGCCTGTAATGAAAGTCTGGCGGCCCGGAATCACCGGCAAGCTGTTTCTGGCGATTTTCGCCACCTGCATCGTGCTGCTGATCAGTATGCATTGGGCCGTGCGCGTCAGTTTTGAACGCGGATTTATTGACTATATCAAACACGGCAACGAGCAGCGGCTACAAATGCTGGGCGATGCGCTGGGCGACCAGTACCAGCAACACGGCAACTGGCGTTTTTTACGCAACAACGATCGCTTCGTTTTCCAGATTCTGCGTTCATTTGAGCATGACAACGACCGGGATAAACCCGGCCCCGGTATGCCGCCGCACGGTTGGCGCACCCAGTTCTGGGTCGTCGATCAAAATGGCCGGGTGCTGGTCGGCCCACGCGGTCCGGTGCCGCATGACGGTACTCGCCGCCCCATTCTGGTCAATGGCGTCGAAGTCGGCGCGATTATCGCCTCGCCTGTCGAGCGGCTGACGCGCAATACGGATATTAATTTTGATATGCAGCAGCGGCGCGCCAGTTGGATGATCGTGGCGTTATCAACGTTGCTGGCCGCGCTGGCGACATTTTTGCTGGCGCGTGGCCTGCTCGCCCCGGTCAAACGGTTGGTCGAGGGTACGCACAGGCTGGCGGCGGGGGATTTTACCACGCGCGTGACCCCAACCAGCGCCGATGAGCTGGGAAAACTGGCGCAGGACTTTAACCAGCTTGCCAGCACGCTGGAAAAAAACCAGCAGATGCGCCGCGACTTTATGGCGGATATTTCCCACGAACTGCGCACGCCGCTGGCGGTATTGCGCGGCGAACTGGAAGCCATTCAGGATGGCGTTCGCCAGTTCACGCCAGAATCGGTTACCTCGCTACAGGCGGAAGTCGGTACGCTTACCAAACTGGTTGACGACCTGCATCAGCTGTCGTTGTCTGACGAAGGCGCGCTGGCTTACCAAAAAACGACCGTCGATCTTGTTCCCCTGTTGGAAGTCGCTGGCGGCGCGTTCAGAGAGCGCTTTACCAGCCGGGGGCTAACGCTACATTACGCGTTGCCGGATAGCATGACCGTCTTCGGCGACCCGGATCGCCTGATGCAACTGTTTAATAATCTGCTGGAAAACAGTTTGCGCTACACCGACAGCGGCGGCGGCCTGCATATTTCCGCCGAACAACGCGACAAATCATTATTCCTGACCTTTGCCGATTCTGCACCGGGCGTCAGCGATGAGCAGTTACAAAAGCTTTTTGACCGTTTTTACCGCACGGAAGTGTCCCGTAACCGCGCCAGCGGCGGTTCTGGACTGGGGCTGGCGATATGCGTCAATATTGTACACGCGCATAACGGTCATCTTCACGCCGCTCATTCGCCTTTTGGCGGGGTTAGCATTACAGTAGAGTTACCGCTGGATCGCGATTTACAGAGAGAAGTATGACTGAATTACCCATTGATGAAAACACGCCACGCATTTTGATTGTTGAAGATGAACCCAAGCTGGGTCAGCTGCTTATTGACTACTTACGCGCGGCGAGTTACGCCCCCACGCTCATCAATCATGGCGACAAGGTACTGCCGTATGTGCGTCAAACGCCGCCGGATCTAATCCTGCTGGATCTGATGCTGCCGGGTACCGATGGTCTGACGCTATGCCGGGAGATTCGCCGTTTTTCCGACATCCCCATTGTGATGGTCACAGCCAAAATTGAAGAGATCGACCGGCTGCTGGGGCTGGAAATCGGCGCCGATGATTATATCTGTAAGCCTTACAGCCCGCGCGAAGTCGTGGCCCGCGTGAAAACCATTTTGCGCCGCTGTAAACCACAGCGCGAACTCCAGCAGCAGGATGCCGAAAGCCCGTTAATGATTGATGAAAGCCGCTTTCAAGCCTCCTGGTGTGGTAAAGCGCTGGATTTAACCCCCGCTGAATTCCGTCTGCTAAAAACCTTATCGCTTGAACCGGGTAAAGTTTTTTCCCGCGAGCAGTTGTTAAACCACCTCTACGACGACTACCGTGTGGTGACCGACCGTACCATCGACAGCCATATTAAAAACCTGCGCCGTAAACTGGAATCGCTGGATGCCGAACAGTCATTTATACGCGCGGTGTACGGTGTAGGGTATCGCTGGGAAGCGGATGCGTGTCACCTGGTATAATGATTATTGGCATAACAATAACAAGGTCGTAAGACGATATTTTCCGCCAACGCTATTCTGGCGGAATTAACACACAGTCCTCTTTCCTTTGGCCGAGCGGTATCCCGAAAACCATGACGAACGCGATCGGGGACAATAAATTATTTGGCCGCTCTTTTTAGTTTACCGATATACTGTGAGTAGTTTTTTAAACTTATTGCGCATTAATTCATTAAGTGAATCTAAAAATACATAAACATAATACCAGCTTAATTATACATGGATTTTTATGACAGAAACGTCATCTCACCGCTATAAACCACGCAATATAATAAATGCGCCAAATGTAAAATCGTCTATTTTTTCCCGGAGCCAACAACGCGGCGACAGCGAGAATATCCAGCGCTGGTTAAGCAACCATTTTTATCGTTGGATCATTGGTGACTTTCCCCATGTTTATCCTGTGCGCTCCGTCGCCGATTATGCCGTTTATTTTAGCGCTGATGCAGAAATCCCCGCCTGGCTGGCGCCAAAGCTGGGTGGCGATGAGCGCTTTTACTACCTTAACGTTCAGCACCCGCAACTTGTGGCAATGGAAAGAGATTTAGTGGAATTTCTTTCGCGTCAGGAAGGAACGCGGCTGGAAACTAAACTGCAGCGCATCAACTGCTTTACCGTGCTGGCAATGCGCGAAGCGGAGCATCAAAAAATGCAGCGCCTGCGTGAACAAGGTTGGTATCCCTCCAACAGCGAGGCGCTAAAACCGGTGATGGCGGTGAATAACGGTGTACTGGTTGAGCTTGGTGCAACAAACCCCGGCCTGCGCAGTGAGATGGCGTATGAATCCTGGCATATGCAACACTGCGTCGGAGATTTTGATAATAAAGGCGCGCTTTCCGGCGGCTACGGCGATTACTACGCCCGGCAAATGGAACAACAAAAACTTCGCCTGTTCAGCCTGCGCGACGACAATAATATTCCCCACGTCACAATAAGCCTGGTGGTTGGTAATAACGGCCTGAGTATTGATCAGATTAAAGGTAAGCAAAATCGCCATCCTATTAAGAAATATGCTAACGATGTTTTATCTCTATTACGCCATCTGCAACCACTTCCTGAGCGCCACGCCGATTGCGAAGGGATGGGAATAGTTTATGAATCGACGCCGGAATATTCAGGTTGGAAATTTATTACGCATATTCATGACCTCAATTTTCTGCTCAATGTGCTGCATGACAATTTTCATTTAATGGAGCACTTCCCTACGCCTCCGGTGGCTTTACAGTGGCTGCTGCTGCACAGCGCCCCGGAGGCGCTGCGCTACCTTCAGGTTGTTGATCCTAACGTGGCGACGGCTGCGGAAATGCTGTTTCCACGACATGAATGGCACCCTACGCTTGCCGGAAAAAACACCAGTAGCGAACCTTTCGAAATTGAAAGCCTGACGCTACAAACCACGCGCTACCTCCCTGTCATCAAGGAGGTGCAATAATGTTCTGGATTGTTCTTATTATAGCCGCCCTATTTTTTAGCTGGCGCAACTACAAAAAAAACAAACCGCTGATTGCGGCCCGTATCGCCGAGGAGAAAGAAAAAGATCGTCTGAAGGATCTGCGTCGCGATACCCGACGGCGGCAATGGGCGCTGGCGCTAGCTGATATCCTCGCCCGGCGCAACGGGCTACCGATCAAAGGCGTTGAGCTGGTCTTCAAACTTGACGATGACAAACGCCGCTATCTGGCGCAGCAGGTAAAAAAAGAGCTGGGCTTGAGCGAAAACCTCGACGGCGCGGCGTTACGCCACAAGGTTGAGGATATCTTACGCCGCTGGCCTGCGGGCATCGGCAGCTCGCCGCGCACGTTTTATCATCATCTGGCGGCCCAGGGCCAGGTCCGCGACGCGCTGGCTTTCGACTGCATGCGCACCGCCTTTCTGACCCGCTGTATCGCCGGGCTCGGCTGGTGCGACGTACATCAGGCCTGGCTGGTGTTATTACTTAACGCCCAGCGCGCTCAGGACTGTTTTGATTCCTGGGAGGATTACGCCACCGCCTACGTTCGCGCCCGCCGGGTATGGCTCACGCTACGTGACACGCCAACAGCGCTTGCCGGACGGGATTTACAGGAAGCCACCCATTATTTGCAAGACCCGGTCAGCCGCTGGCGACAACTGCCGTGGAATGAATTCAAAATTTTCGAGCCGATTTAAAGGACGCTTTATGGAACAGGATGATCGTCTGCTCAACGCTATGTTTGAGATGTGCAACCACAAAAATCCCCTCAATGACGGGCAACGCGAATGGCATATCGCCGATATTCCCGGCCTGCTGCGCGAAGAACGCTATGACGAACTGGACGAACGCTACAACCAGGCGCTGACGGAGAGCTTTACCAGCCGCGAAGCGGAAAAGCGCTATTTCTTCGCCTGGAATCAAATGGACAACCCTTTTTACGATATGGACACGCTGGTTGAGGCTGGGCCGCAAGGATTAGCGCTGATCAAAAACTGGCAGCGCGCTCGTCCCCGCTCCACTCACGCCTGGCTTGCCGAGGCGCAATACTGGAATCACCGTGCGTGGCTTTACCGCAGCTATGGCTGGGCGAGAGAAACCACCCGAGCGATGTGGATCTGCGCCGCCGCCTGCAACGAACGGATGGTCATCGCCGCGCTCAATGCTATCGACTGTGAACCGCGCCAGTGGATGGCGGCGGCCCTGACCAGCACCAACTCAAAAGTCTTCGGCCAGCCCGACTGGCTGGTTGAGTTCCTCGTGGGCGCGGATGTTGCCGGGCAGCCATTAATGGAAGATCTGGCTGAATATCATCGCCATTCACCGCAGGAGGTGGACGCTCTGATGGCCCATTCCGGGCTGTCGTTTGCCGACGCGGTTTGCCCAAATTTGCCGCGCCCGTCCGTGCTGCCGGAGTGCAATGACTATGCCGGGCAAAAATACTGGCTCGCCGTCTGCCTGGCTATTTTCCCGACGGCATTTTACGTGCTGGATGAATATATCCCGTTTCGTATGCCACGCTGGAGAGGGTCTCACGAGGAAATCCGCGAATTTCTGGAATCAAGCGTATGCGATCACCTTTCTGCCGCAGAACGTGAACATCTGGAGCTATTAATCTGGTGGGACGATCACCGCGATCTGCGCATTAAAGAGGTTGACTCCCCGGCAGAACAGAAACGCATTATCGCCAAAGCCGAAGAGATTAGCCTGCGAGCGCATATCCAGGAATCTCGCCACAACGCGCTGGAGTGGCTGCGGGTCTGCTATAGCGATCTGGACGATAATGACGCGCTCTGGCGAACCCTTCAGCGTTCGATCGTGGAAAAAGTTAAACTCAACAATTACTTCTCTGATGACACGATAAAGTTCGCCCTGCGCGATTTTCCTGACACCTGGTGGATGTATAATTTTCTCTGTCAGAATGCGCAGCAAACGGAATTCGCAGTGCCGAAAATCCGTCGTGGCTACTTTCAGTACGCCGGGCTATTGGGTTTCGAAAAGGATGAGGCGCAAGGCCTCACCTGGCTCGATAGCGTCGCCGACATTCAATATAACCATAGCTGGCGGGCGGCGATTAAAAATTTCAACTGGTTCGGGCTCCCGGAACATTTCGTGCCCCTGGCAGAGCTGGGCGCACAAAGAAATATACCCGCCGCGCTAAACCTGCTGGGCCTTGAACACAATAATAAAGAGAACAACGGCCTACTACCTTACGATCCTGCCATCGCGTTAGGGTATTTTCAGCGCGCGGCGGAGATTTTGCACCGGCAGTTAGCGCTGCGCGAGAGCACTCCGTACAAATTAATAGATAACGGAGGCTATACCGACTATGAAAATGACCTGCAAAATATTCATTTCAGCATCGGCGTCTGCAACCAGCGTCTGAGTAAACAAGAACCTGATACCGAAAAACGTTCCGCTTATGAAAAAGAACTACTCGATAATCTCTGGCTGGCGCATCAGTTCGGGCATAAAGAGGCCTGGGGCTTGTTCCTGCTGAATATTTTTGAAGTGAAGGATATTACGCTGGCGCATAAGCATCTGGAACTGGTGCAACAAGAGGCCAACAAAGGCACGCTACATGCTATGGTGACCCTATCGCGCCTGCACGGTAATAAACACGATCGAACGCTGTTTAATATGAAGCTAAGCGCACGCTGGGCGCATTTTGCCTTCACACTTTACCCGGATAATGAAATCGTTATGGACTGCCTGGACCACCTGCATTTCGATTCTTTCTGGAAACGCTTTCGTTTCGCCTGGTATACCGTCCGTATCCCGAATTCAGAGCTGCCGGGACAGGTCAACTCAATGGTGTAAGGTGGTGATAATACAAAGAAAATCTCTATTTCTTTGCGCCCTGCTTCTACTCTGCGCCACCGCCAGGGCTGAAATTACGGAGCAGCAGATCGAGGCCGACTGCGCAAAAATTCCAGTTTTGGCCAGCCAGGGCGAACAGCTTTACAAGACCCAAAAGTATGCCAAAGCGCGCGACGCTTTTGAACAGCAGGCCGCATGGAGCGAAAGCTGCGCCCTTGACGACAGCGCCATCGCGACGGCCTACAACAACGTGGCGCTAACCTGGATACGCGAAGGCGAATGGCGTAAAGCCCGCGCCTGGCTGATGCTAAGGCCGAATGATAGCAAGTCGATCTACAACCTGAAACTGATCAAAGATAAGCTATCGGCCCTGCCGCCACCGGTTTTTGCGGCGGGTGAACACTGGCGCTATGCCGGGCGCGCCTCTTGGAACGTGCTTAGCGTGAAGGCATTACCCACCCCATCACGCTATCAGGTTAATTTTCAGGGTTACTGGTTCGGTTTAATGGGGATCTACTTCGGCCCCAATATCGGCGAGTTCTCCGCAACGGTAACGCTGGAAAACGATAAAACCATCGTGGCACTTCGGGAAGGCGATGATATTCACTGCGACATTTCGCTGGCTTTTTCTTCTGAAACCATTGATGCCAGCACCGATACGTTTGTGGACTGCGGTTTTGGCGCAAATGTCCGCGCCGACGGGCACTATCTGCGCGTTGAATAAATCTGGCGCGGAAACTGAAATTTTATGATTAACCTGAGATCAGTTGAAATTAACAATCTATTTATAATTCTCATAACGTTCCTCATTCTTTCCTGATATCCATATGACATTAACACCTCCATTACAATTATTAATGTCGTAAGCATGGTATATTTAACGCTCGCTTCTTTTTTTTACCCTGTGATACTTCATTTCTGGATATCAATTTGAACCGACCATTTTCCATTTGATATTGTTCCTTTATATAAATCTGAGGCGCCTGATCTTTAAACTTTATAGTTACAAGATGACCATCTTTGCTGTCTTCATACCACCTATATATAACATAACTATCAATGCTTATTGTGTAATCCTGACGAATGACAAAATCAGAAAAACGCACGATATCTTCATAAGCAAAAAAGCTACTAAGCAATAAAGCATCCACCAGGTTTCCTTTTGCATCATAACTATTTATTTGTACATTAAGCAATGACGTATCAGACTCTCCAATTTTATTATAAATTATCAATTTGTAAGTATTACCATCATGTTCAAAGTACCCTAATTCATAATAACGGACACCATCACCAATATACGGAGAAAGAAAATTCTCACCTTTTACCGGCACCTTAATTTCCTGTTGATTAAATAAGTTAGTTTTCTCTTTATATTCACTTGGTAATTTTAACTCCATTACATTATCATCGGAATTAATATCTTTATAATAACAAGCCAATTGTGCAAACTGCGTAGAAGCAACGCCTTACTCTTTTGAATATTACAACCAACACTTGTTAAAATAATGCCAAACAATATGGCCGAACGCAGTAAACATAAAGAAAAAGTTAATCTATAACTATTCATAGTCGGCATTAATATTGGGTTATATGTAGAAAACTATATAATAAAATATTGTCATCATGCATTATTGTATTTTTCAATTAAAAAACTCATGATATGATTGCTAAATAAGCGTCAATTATTAAGATGTGCAGATGACGGTGTTGATACCAATTTTTAGCGTTTTTGCTGTATCGCGCACGTCAGCACCATTAAAGGCCATATCAACAATGTGATCTTTGACGCCGGGCTTACGGGCTTCACAGGTATAAGACAACTGGAAAACGCGTCTACATGACCGGCAACGAAAGCGCTCGTGCCGGGAAGAACTATGACCATGACGATAAATTTCATCTGAATGACAACAGTAACCATAGAAAACCTAAAATAACAGTACATTACCATAAACTCTATCGATTGAAGGCATTACCCCTGCATCCTCCACAAAACGTTGCCCCGGAGGATGGAGTCGTTTACAAAACACCACATTATTCACACTTTATTCTTTCTGTACTATTTAAAGAACTTCCAAACTCATAAAAATCGTTCATATTAGTGATATAATCATGATAATTATCATCATTTAATTCACGTTCCTTCTGCATAACCAACGAAAACAATTCGCTGTCAGACTTAACATCATAGCAACCATGAACTGACATCACAGATAACAAATATATAATTGTCATTTTTTCAAAAGAGCTATTTGTGGTGGAAAGTTTGTCTCTCAATAGAGGAATAGCCTTCGATCCCATAGGGGCAATACCATCAGCCATCCATAATGGATATGGTCTTTTAGCACGCGTACCATAATAATAAAAATCATACCTTTTATCTAAAGGCAATCCCTTCATATACACCAAAACATCCTGGATAGAGTGCCCGTTGAGGGTACTCCTGACATATTCAGGAATGGAAGACTGGCAAGCTGTTATCGCCGCAACGAATGATATGACCATAATTATATAGAAAAATTTTTTTGACATAAATTATCACCTGCATCAGTTATTTTTTTCATATCAGATTTTATTTTATTCCCTGTCGCATAGGCATCCTTTTCAAAACCAATATTTCAAAGTCAGAAGAAATGCACGGCACGATAAGAACATTAGCTGGTATCTGACAATCAATCACTATCACTAAATTTGCGTCATTACCGGATTCTACATATTTAAATAAATACCGTCATGGTGTTCCAAAATTCCTCCAAGCCAGAGCATGTTCCTTAGATTTTACTCCCAATAACCCCTCTATTTCCCCCCATAAATATTGATTGGCGTCTGTCGATGTAACTATTGCCTCAACAAGACCTGTTGCTATGGCAGTGGCTAATTCATCATTATCTGAAGTTATTCCATCTTCAATATATTTAAATAATAACTCTTTTTTAACACAATCAAGTTCAGAAAATATCGCTACCAAAGACTTACCAATCTGCGAAAATAGCATAATCAACGGTGACTCATCAGGAATCCAATACTCATTAACGAACCCAATTGTTTCTGATATAGAGTCCGAAAAAGAACTAAATTTATCCACATAGTCAGCAATAATTTTATCCATTACTCTCCCCTTAAAGCTCGCTGTAAATCTTTCAATATATTCTCTGCCGCCGACCTTCTCACCAGTAGACAATTCATAAAGCACAGCGTCCGCAGTGCTTCTGCAAATAGTCCCGTTTTAGTTCAATGCATTTTTTGAGAGCCCGGCCAGATTGACCCTGGTTGAGTTGTATCCATTTCTTGTTTGGACCAACATCCCCCCCCCCAATGCTCTACTTTTCCATCAGAATATGGTCACAGTGGCAAAGGTGGAGTTTTCTCTCCGGCTCATGGTGTGGCTCCAGTTGCCCCGTCATCTGCTCCGGCGTCAGCCCGTCCCTCTTGACTAAAATTTACACAACCCATTGATAATAAAAAATATTTACATCATAGCTAATTCTTTAATTTTTTCAGTTCTTGTAGCTTGTTTTGAGCACCTATATCACCATTTTTTGAAGCCAATCCCATCCAATAAATAGCTTTGTCCAAATCATAATACTTTGAAAAGTCTGGGTTTGTATTGGATAAATAAATACCATAATTATATTGAGCTATGATATTTCCTTGAGATGCAGATATCTTCAAATACCTTAATTGTTCGTCAATGTTATTTATGGTGAAGCAATAATATTGATATAATCGAAATGATGCTTCCGAGTCTCCATCTTTCGATTTGTTTTCAAGCTCGAATTTTTGCTCATCCGTTAGATTATAGATGGTGGAAGTGGATTCCGACCTCCATTTATTATCGTCTTTAGACTTAGCCATTTTGCCACCAAATGTGTAAAATGATACTATTAACATTATAAATATAATAACAAATCGCATTTATTTCCTCATCATATAAATTTATTTTATATCTCCTGGTTTCTGAAGCGTTCCAGTGGTCGTTGATACGGGTTTAATCCCTCCATAAACCCTATCGGATCCTGCGTAATATATCTTCCCTGCCCCGGATTATAGTAACGGTGCCGATTATAATACAGCCCCCGATTCCTCATCATATTGCTGCCTCGGCAGCCGTATCAGTTGTTCCAGGTGATCCGGATTTTCCTGGCCCAATTGGTTTTCCCATTCATCATACTCCCCGCGCCACGCCACCGTATTGTCCGGGGTAATCAGCGCCCCCGCTAAACCCTGGACGATTTTCCCGCCCTTCATGGTCATGTCGTTCTGGCGCGCCGCTAGTTTTCCGCTCATCACTCAATTCCTTTTATTATTTAATTTGATGTGAGGAATAAGGTATGTACGTATTTATCACTTGTGATACTCCTCGTTTTTTATCATTTTCCCCACCAAAAAAAACCATTGAACATATCCACCAAATAAAAACCACCCCCATATTGCCACTGTCAAAACATATTCACTGTGAATGGTTGTAAAAATAAAACCAAAAGACAATAAAAATAAAAACAAAACAATAGCAAATATTATTCCTGTCGGAAATGATATTATTACCATCCCATACATCATAATACTATTCAGTTCACTTATATCGTAATTTGAATCTAACTGAGAAAGTCTAAGTAAAGAAACACATAATATAGAGATTGACATTGTTATCCAGATCATTTTTATACTTCTAATAAAGTGTTTCATTATAACACTCCAGTTAAAATAAATCTCATAAGCCGTCCTGCATTATTCCCGGAACATTTCATCTGACATATTTTTAAAGTATCATTAGACCAATCCTGACAATTATTGACCAATCCAAATTTCATCGGGAACATCCAGTCGGGTAATACGGTATAAAAAGGCCTTGCTCCTTTAAGTTTTTCTTTTAGGCAGCTTTAAATACAATCATTATCTGGTTCGACCGATTCGCACCGGCTAGCACCTTCTCTCGTATCGTTGCTCGCTTTTCCTGGTCCTAACATTCCATCAGTTGGCCATTCTCCTCGTTGATCCTGACTACCACAAACATATCCATTTTCCCCGTCAGGAACACAAAGATATTGATGATATAAAGGATTACCCCATATATCAGGGCCACTAGTTTCACCCGTACCTCCTAGTGAATGCAATGGTTTAGTACATTTTAGTGTTTCCAATCCTAATGGATCTATATCTGTGACCGGATTCAGCGGATATTTATAAAGGTTTCATCCCCCGGCTAATCCGATAGGATCCTGCGTGATATATATTCCCTATCCCGGATTGTAATAACGATTCCGGTTGTAATACAGCCCCGACTCCTCATCGTATTGCTGCTCCGGCAGCCGTATCACCTGCTCCAGGTGCTCAGGGTTTTCCTCACCCGACAGGTTTTCCCATTCATTAAATTCTACTAACTTATACAATACTTCTATTAACGCCGATTAACATCTGCGATAGTCTCTAATAACCACGATAATATAGGTGGTTTTTACCTACTGGTCACGATGCATGCCTCTACTGGCTCTCCTCGTTTGCTGCGTTTTTTCATCACGTAACTTTTCGATAAGGGCATCGACATCACGATCAAAGTGTGATGACTTTTTTATATATCGAATGATATCTTCCGATAAAAATTGGTCGGGATCAATAAGTGCCAACCTAACTAATTTCATCAATTCATCTTTAGATGGTTTCTTCTTTAACCACCAATGAAACGCGCCATTCCGATCATGATCCGAACTATCCTCATGACCAACCTCATATCCATTAAGTTGTTTTAAAAACAATAAATCAGGATACATATCAAGGTCTAACCACTCCATTGGAAAAGACATTAATGTTATAAACTCTATTTTGTTCATAAACCACCTTATTAAACAGGATCCGCACCAGTATATTTAATTTCTCCACCTAACCTTTCGAATATCTCACACATCGACACATCCCCACGCAAACACCCTTCTCAAGCAGCCCCCTTTGATATATATTGTAATAGTAAAAGGTCAGCACTTAATAACTTACCAAATTTAAAAATCATCTTCTGCCTGGCAGATAGAATTTTCTTACTTGCATCAGATAGTTTTCTACAAAATGAGCTTTGTTCCTTTGTCATTTTAGTTGAATCTGCTTCAGAAAGAGGTTTCCATGTATCGGTACTTACACGAGGACCATCATTTTTCGCTAAGTGAATATGATCTGGAGCATGGTCAGGCCGAGATCTGTGGCCTCTGGGCCAGGGCTCGCATGTACCGAAGTAGAACCATTAGCCCCAGGGATACCTTGTCCAATGTTAACCAGCCCCAAAGGGTCACTTCTGCTAATCGGATTTAGTGGATACTGGTACAGGTTCCATCCTCCCATCAGCCCAATCGGATCCTGCGTGATGTACCTTCCCTGTTCCGGATTGTAATAACGGTGCCGGTTGTAATACAGCCCCAATTCCTCATCATATTGCTGCCCCGGCAGCCGTATCACCTGCTCCAGGTGCGCCGGGTTTTCCTCACCCGACAGGTTTCCCCACTCACCATATTTCCGCACGTCGACAAAGTTATCTTAAATATCAGATCAGTCATGCCTATAGATTGTGTACCATGCGAAACATCGAGCCAACCTATCTGGAATATATGGAACATGATCTTTTACCCATTTTTCTATATTTTTTTCCTCTGATATTTCAGCCGCACCACTCCATATTGTGATAAAATCATCCTTAAACTCATCTCCAGAATAAAAAACAAACGCCTCATCGGCACCATATGTTTCTATATAGACGATTGAACTATTTTACTCTTTAAAAAATTCAAGTATATTTAATCGTTCTGTTTTTAGTTGCCTTTTGATATTATTTTGCAAAGAATCTCTTTGTGCAGCACTCAATTTATCAGACATATTAGTACATGGTGTTTTTGCAAATGAAAAACCACAAGCCAGGCAAAATACTAACGTACATTTAAGTATATTTATTCTTATCCATCTCATTATCTCACATCCCCAAACTTCATATTCACCCGATTTTTATTATTTCAAATAAGCTCTTGACATTTCCCCTTCTTATTCTGCAATCATCCTCGTTCATCGCTACATCCAAACGCCAGTGCAATTTATTTTCCACATCCCAATGACTTCTCATCACATTAGCAAATTTTTCTGCTGTTAAATCCGCTGAACTTATATAAAATCTCACCAACATTTCCGGTTCTTTCTTTCCGCTATGTTTCTCTGAACGAAAGAATACCGCCACACATAGCTTTTTTAACCCTTCCATTCAAATGTAAAATCAATTATCTCATCAGGAACATCACTGACAATATGAGTCATATGTTATTTAACATTCAATGAGAAATATATCTCTTTGTAATCTTTAAATAAGGGTGAATCCCCTACGCCCATAAAAATGAACATTATTTTTGTTGGTGGTAATGCCACCTCTGCCTGAAGGCACTGATCTATCAGGGAAAGACCATAACAACCATAACTCAAACATTAATTTATGAATTTAGTAATAACGCAACATTGATCTGTAAAATCCAGCACTGACTTGTATTTAAAAAGTCGTATTTAACGTGATAAATATACGACTCCTGGTTATTTTATTCTTTATCCCGGTGTGTACAAAAATATACTTTCATACTCTCGTCATGATGCTGAAGGTTAAATTTAATTCATTTTAAAAGGCTAACACCAGGATAAAGATCTACCTCGTTACCAAATCAATTTGCCACCACCACCTATATAACTCCGGCCTGGATATGGAAGTATAAACATGTCATCACATTTTTCCCTGGAACCCCCCCAGTATATCGTTTCCTTACCATCGGACCATTCTGCCGTGGCAGCAGCATTAATAGAAAAATGCCACTTTTTCTTATTATAAATCAACTCACCCGTTATTTCACAGGGAAACCAGAGCCAAAATCCAGTCATGGTATCACTCATTTCCTTATATTTATCACTTAACGAAAATATTTTTTCTATCTGACTTGCATTTAAAACCCATTTATTGCATAAGTTTCTATCCCCAGGCTCTTTATTATAAGGACTCATATAATGGGACTGATTTATTTTTAATATCTTCATATCAGCAAAACAATAACTCACAGAGGATAAAAATAGAATCACAAAAATAATCACATTATTCGCTTTCATATTAACACTCTATCCAGGTCGAACGCATACCTTTGTCGTTTAGTCGAGCGGCGGCGGGCATATAGTTTTCCTCATTATATATTGATGTAATTTTGTATCATTGCAATTATAATATTAAAGTTACCTTGCTCAGTTTAGTAAAAAAGCAGAATATGTTTGACGTCAATATTATCCAACGCTTCTATGAAGAAGTACAAATCCAAAATAACAGTTTGCACTTGCTTTTTGATTAAATAATGAGAAACTTTTACCTGACTTGTTCTTTGCCTAATTACTACAAATCCGTGAGTTTGTACTCGATTTTACATTATTGTCGATAGTCAGGAATTATTGATATACAATTCAGTAAATTTGACAAATTCGTTTCAGAATGACCTTGCTTTTATGTGGACTTCATTCATTTTTCAAGCCGTCTCATATAATGTTTTCATGCAAATTTTCTTGTCATACACATTGAAAACATATAACAAAAATATGTTCACGACATATCCAATTAATATTTAATACCATCATCAACTTCATTATCATAATTTATGAAATATAGAATTATTTTAGTGTGATACGTTTGAGTGGCAACCACTTACCAGGCTGAGAATATGAAAACATTTTTCCTTTTATATAATATGCTTTTCCTTTATTGCTTATCTCAAATTGCGGTGATGGATATGGACATGCATTTTCCTCGTCGCCGTTATAGTATAATGCCAAAACATCAGAATTGATTTTTAAAGAGTAGTCACCAATGCATGTTATCCCCGCATGCCAGGTTGTCATGGATAAAGAAGCACGATTATTTTTACTATCTATCTTTAAATTATATTGTAAAAAAACCTGACTCCCATCATTTAACTGCTCGCCAAGTTCCTCGACTCTAAAGTTACCATCCCATTGAGTTTGAGTAATCGCAAAAGTATTTGCGCTCCATAAGCAAGAAAAAATAAATAGATACTTTATAAAATCGCCCATACCACTAACCCCTGATTTAATATGTAGAAGGTATCAATTCAGTATTCAGCATTGCCACACTATACACAAAATCACTCAAGTTGCATCAAGGCGGCAAGGATTTGCTATTGCGCAATGCGTAAAAAATATCAAGAAAAATATATTTTCATAATAAAATCTACTAATAAGTAGATTCAATGGATTCCATCTTATCAATACGTAATTATCATTTTCTGTTCAACTTCAACCTGATTTCCTCTTAGTACTGAGTATCGTCTGCGATCGTTAATTCTACATCTGATGATATCTCGTTAAAAAATAACGCTACCGCCATACCCTGGTTTACAAACCTGCACCCCCTAAGATTACTCTCTTATCTGCATTAAGAATATCATTGTGTTTTTTTTCGGAATATATAAAGATTCCCCATAGTGGATACATAACGTGAGCCAAATTAGTTAAAGACGTAATCACTGACGCTATAATAAGTCAAATGACCTTTAGTATTTTCTTTAATGCATGTTGCCGAGGTAATTTCAAGTTTATTTTTAGTGAATTAGTTTAATATTCAAGAAATGCTTTATTTAAATCCTGAATATTGGGGGCAGTGTCATAACATCCTGATAGCAGAAAGATATAAATAAGCAGCTATTTACCCTGATTAAACATATATGCCTCACGCACTACAATCTTCCGTGACCAAATCCAGCAGCGTTAAACTCCACCCTTTGCCCAAGCCATGAAGCTCGCTCAGATGAAAAATCAAACCATCACCCCATTCTTTCGGCACTGCCACCACTCGCTCTGATTGCAGCTCAAGCCGCCTGGCGTTTGCTATACGGGTATCCGACGCCTGATCCCCACTATCCACTCCATTCACCATGCTAAACGTCAGCAGCGCATTATTAGTACCGGTATAGCTGACAAAAAAACCGGCGTGATCCCATCCCTTTTCACAAACGTATTCAACCTCCGTGTGGTGATCAAATTCGTTATCCACAGGAATATGCTCTGAAAACCAACCTACCTGCCCCAACAGGTAGTTAAAACCGGGTATCGGCTTATTAATATCAAAACTTTTCATCCACTTATAATCAACCCCAGCCCCAATTCGGTACAGCACATACATCCCAACTTTTTTATCAATCAGGGCATTAATTTTCGCGTTGTCTCGCTGCTGAAAAGCGATAATCACCTGTCTTGCCGTCTCTTCAAACGACGGAGCGGCACAAACGGGATGCGCGACCATTCCCAGCAGACTCAACGCGATGGCCGTGCGGCTCATTTTCATCATTGGCTCTCCATTAACATCCTGTGTTCTATTAGCGCCAATATACTCTCGCAATATTTACTCGGCCTGTCCGTAAGCGTACAATGCCCGCCCTTAAAGTGAGGACTCTCCTCAAGCCGCCTCATCAGGTGAGGCGGATCTGACCTGTCATCAGAACGAGAAAATGATGTTTAAACCAGAACTTCTTTCGCCGGCGGGAACGCTGAAAAATATGCGTTACGCTTTCGCTTACGGTGCCGATGCCGTCTATGCGGGCCAACCACGCTACTCTTTACGCGTGCGTAATAACGAATTCAATCACGAAAATTTGCAGCTTGGCATCAACGAAGCCCACGCGCTCGGAAAAAAATTCTACGTGGTGGTGAACATCGCCCCGCATAACGCCAAGCTCAAAACCTTTATCCGTGACCTGAAACCCGTCGTCGAGATGGGCCCGGATGCGCTGATCATGTCCGATCCAGGGTTGATTATGCTGGTACGCGAGCACTTCCCGGCAATGCCGATTCACCTGTCGGTACAGGCTAACGCCGTAAACTGGGCGACGGTAAAATTCTGGCAGCAGATGGGGCTGACCCGTGTGATTCTCTCCCGCGAACTGTCGCTGGAAGAGATTGAGGAAATTCGCCAGCAGGTGCCGGATATGGAAATAGAAATTTTCGTCCACGGCGCGCTATGCATGGCCTATTCCGGCCGCTGCCTGCTTTCCGGCTACATCAATAAACGCGATCCGAATCAGGGCACCTGCACCAATGCCTGCCGTTGGGAATATAACGTGCAGGAAGGAAAAGAAGACGTTGTCGGCAACATCGTGCATAAGCACGAACCGATTCCGGTACAGAACGTTGAGCCGACGCTCGGTATCGGCGCGCCGACGGATAAAGTGTTTATGATAGAAGAGGCCCAAAGACCGGGCGAATACATGACCGCGTTCGAAGACGAGCATGGCACCTATATCATGAACTCAAAAGATTTGCGCGCTATCGCCCACGTGGAGCGCCTGACGAAAATGGGCGTCCACTCGCTGAAAATCGAAGGCCGCACCAAATCCTTTTATTACTGCGCCCGTACCGCACAGGTCTACCGTAAGGCCATCGACGACGCCGCCGCGGGTAAACCCTTCGACCCTACGCTGCTGGAAACGCTGGAAGGTCTGGCTCATCGCGGCTATACCGAAGGTTTCCTGCGTCGCCATACGCACGACGATTACCAGAATTACGAGTACGGGTACTCCGTTTCCGAACGCCAGCAATTTGTCGGCGAGTTCACCGGCGAGCGTAAAGGCCAACTGGCGGCCGTGGCGGTGAAGAATAAATTCTCCGTTGGCGATAGTCTGGAGCTGATGACTCCGCAGGGAAATATCAATTTCACCCTAGAACAGATGGAGAACGCCAAAGGCGACGCTATGCCGGTGGCACCTGGCGATGGCTATACCGTCTGGATGCCCGTCCCGCAGGACGTTACGCTGGATTACGCACTATTGATGCGTAATTTCTCAGGCGAATCAACGCGTAACCCCCATGCTAAGTAGTTAATTGCGGTTATTTTTTCATGGCGGGAAGATTCTTAGAAATTGATCACATACCGCTTCGCTCAATGCGGGTATTATTCAACGCGCTGAAAAACATAACCCATAAATGCTAGCTGTACCAAGAACCACCTCCTTGGCCTGCGTAATCTCCCTTACGCAGGCTTATTTTTTGCGTATAATCAATAAAAAAGTGGTACTTCCCGCCATAGCCAACATTGACCACACTAACCAAAGCGCAAATGGGCGCTTAGGTTTACAGACCTCCCCTATTCATGGCCAGCCAGCAAGTCACAATCCTCCCCGCATCCGGTCGGACTCAGGACTTAGCATTCTGACTTTTACGTTTAACATCAGTGAATTAAATCAATAACTGCTTTGTGAGAACTTACACAAAAAGTTTCCAGATTATTAAATTAAGGTTAAAAACTGATAATTTAAGCGTGTAAAGGTATGGCACGTTTTAATGCCGCTTTTACAAGGATTAAAATAATGTTTCCCGGATTAGAGGTTTGATTTCATGTCAAAGTAATACTCAAACCATCGCACCTACGCTCAGTCCACCTTCATCAGGCCATGTAAGTTTTGCTGGGATTGATTATCCTCTATTGCCACCAGATCACCAAATCCCCTTCCCACCGTCACGTATAATCGGTATCCAGAGTTATTCCTTTATCCTGTAAAATGTGATACAGATTCTCCATTGATCTAATAACTACCTCAATTTCACATTCAAGTTTCTCTACAGAACTTTCATTTAGTGAGAAGTTGAGAGCCAATAATAATGATTGTGAGTTATTATCATAACACAAATGTGGTCCATTATTCTCTGCAAACCATAAATTAGCATTGAGAAATTCAAAAGCAAGATTATTATTATCCGGAGGTCTTCCGCAAAAACCGTATATCATTATATACTCACTGTTAGTGCTTGTTAGTAAGATACGGTAACGGTTATCTATAATAAATGAGCATAATCTGTTTTCGTCAAAGACAATTGAATCGGTATTTAATTTTAGTGAAAACTGTCTTAATAAGCGATCGGCTCTTGAATACATAACACCCCATACTCTATCTAAAGCGTTCCTATATAAGTCATAAGCCTCTGGTCTGGACGCTTAACACCCCGTGTCATCGTCGGAATTCGTCTTTTCCCTATGACTTGCTGTGTTTGCTCATTTATGGCCAGGCTGGCCGGGTTCTGATGCCATTTGCGCTAAGGTATAGTCCGGCGCATATTCCCATCATACCAATTCCCCCCATGCCAAACGATGCGCCTAAAACCGTCAGGGCGGTAGTATATGCAGTACCACTACTGACACTGGCGACAGCCCCTGAGCATACCCCACTGAAAACACCTGTAAACAATGCCGTGGTTCCCAGGCACATTAAACATCTGGGTTTATTGCCGTAAGCGTTAAAATCAACGATTTCAGCTACCGGTTTTTCGTCATTACCCCGTTCAGAAGGAGGGAGCAATGGCGTTTGCGCATTCACGCCTGAAGTGACATTCATATAAACCTCTTCATGCACATGCCTGTTTATGTTTATGAGAAAAGCGATACATCAGGCAACGGTACGACTATAGGACACCGCGCTAAGCCATCATCTAAATAGGTTTTATTTGATATATAGTAGCGTGCTTCTAATAGTGCGCCGTGTTTCTGCTAAAGAGTCTAAAGAACATTTCGATTTTATGCTATTAAAAAGTATGTTTGGTAATAAATATCAGGTTTTTATCTGATATTATGGTGTTTGAAATTAATACTGATAACTGACGTATGTTCGTCTTGTTAATTCTCCGTTTCGTTATCAAAGGCGCTATATCGGAAAGCGTCTGACTACCCCTTGTGATTTCCTTGCACTCTCACAAGCGCTACTCAATGCGCATACCGGCATCTCTCTTGTCGCCATTTGCCTTAAACCATGCTTCGCTTACCGCTGCGTACAGCAGGAAGAAAAACGGTAAAGCAATAAGTGCGCAACATTTCAATTTTCATCCTGTTCTGACCTCGCTTTTTCATTTCTGCTATACACTTTCTGGAGATTGTTGTTCAACCTATTAAGGCATAACGGATGGCTAACTTTCCCGCCAGCTTACTGATCCTCAATGGCAAAAGCGCTGATAACCAGCCGCTACGTGAGGCCATTACTCTACTTCGCGACGAAGGCATACAGATTCACGTTCGGGTAACCTGGGAAAAAGGCGACGCGCAGCGTTACGTTGATGAAGCCCGTAGACTGGGCGTTGAAACGGTGATTGCCGGCGGCGGAGACGGTACCATTAATGAAGTGTCGACCGCGCTCATCCAGATCCGCGACGGCGTAGCCCCTGCACTGGGCATTTTGCCGCTCGGCACTGCCAACGATTTTGCCACCAGCGCCGGTATTCCTGAAGCGCTGGACAAAGCGCTGAAACTGGCGATTGCCGGAAACGCGATGGAAATTGATATGGCCAGGGTCAATGATAAAACCTGTTTTATCAATATGGCGACGGGCGGTTTTGGCACCCGCATTACCACCGAAACGCCGGAAAAACTTAAAGCCGCATTGGGCGGCGTCTCCTATCTTATCCACGGTCTGATGAGAATGGATACGCTGACCCCTGATCGCTGCGAAATACGTGGCGAAAACTTTCACTGGCAGGGCGATGCGCTGGTGATCGGCATCGGCAACGGTCGTCAGGCCGGCGGCGGGCAGCAATTATGTCCCACCGCGCTGGTTAACGACGGACTGTTACAGCTACGGATTTTTACCGGCGAAGAGCTGCTGCCGGCGCTGTTTTCCACACTCACGCAGTCAGATGACAATCCGAATATTATTGACGGCGCCTCAGCGTGGTTTGATATTCATGCGCCGCATGAAATCACGTTCAATCTGGATGGCGAACCACTCAGCGGCCAAGAATTTCATATTGAGGTGCTGCCTGGCGCATTACGCTGTCGGCTGCCGCCAGACTGCCCGTTACTACGTTAATAACACCTGTCGCTGGCCGGATGCGTTCACATCCGGCTTTTCTTCGTTGAACTCAGGCGATGGTGACTTTGCTATCCAGATAGACATCCTGTACGGCGTTAATCAACTTCACGCCATCAGCCATCGATTTCTTAAAGGCTTTACGTCCCAGAATTAGCCCCATTCCACCGGCTCGTTTGTTGATCACCGCGGTACGAACCGCGTCGCCGAGATCAGTGTCGCCGCCGTCCGCGCCGCCGGAGTTGATAAGCCCGGCGCGTCCCATATAGCAGTTCGCCAACTGGTAACGTACCAAATCGATCGGGTTATCGCTGGTCAGTTTGCTGTACACGCGGTCATCGGTATAGCCGAAGTTGACTGCTTTATAACCGCCATTATTCTCGGCCATTTTCTGTTTCACAATATCCGCGCCAATCGTAGCGGCCAGATGGTTGGCTTGCCCCGTCAGGTCAGCGGATACATGGTAATCAACGCCGTCTTTTTTAAAGGAAGAATTACGCAGGTAAGCCCACAATACGGTCACCATACCCAGCTCATGCGCACGCTCAAAAGCGGCGGAGATCTCTTCAATCTGGCGACGAGACTGTTCCGAACCGAAATAGATCGTCGCGCCTACCGCCACGGCGCCCATATTGAACGCCTGCTCAACGCTGGCGTACAGGGTCTGATCGTACTCTGTCGGATAGCTCAATGTTTCGTTGTGATTCAGTTTGACCAAAAACGGAATACGGTGCGCATAGCGCCGTGAAACCGAGGCCAGTACGCCGTAGGTAGAGGCCACGCAGTTACAGCCGGCCTCAATCGCCAATTCAACAATGTTTTTTGGGTCAAAGTAGCGCGGGTTGGCCGCAAAAGAGGCGCCGGCGGAGTGCTCCACTCCCTGATCGACGGGCAGTATCGAAAGGTATCCTGTTCCCGCCAGGCGTCCAGTATTATAGAGCGTCTGCATATTACGCAGAACGGCTGGTGGACGATTATTGTCAATCATCACCCGGTCAACGTAATCCTTGCCGGGTAGATAAAGCTGATCGGAAGGAATGGTCATACAACGATGCTGTAAAAGGCTGTCGGCGTCTTTGCCAAGCAACTGCGCAATATCAGTCATAGCTATGCTCCCGTAAGTTCCGATAGGGTATCGGAAGATGAATAGTCCTGCCCCGCAGATTGCGGGTCGCAATAAGCCTGGTACTGACCGACCATTTTTGCCAACTTTAGCGCATTTTTTCGGCGCTATCTGCTGACTCGATTCACGTCCGAAAAAGTGTTAGATCGGTCAAAATTAATGCTCAATGGTATTTAAAAGGTATTATTAAATGGTATTGTCATGGCGTACCTTACCTGTCATGAAGGATTCAAAAATGAAAACGACCTTTAAACTGTCGTTCATGATGTTCGTGGAGTGGTTTATCTGGGGCGCCTGGTTCGTCCCCCTGTGGCTATGGCTAAATAAAAGCGGGTTTTCCGCCGGTGAAATAGGCTGGTCTTATGCCTGTACCGCCATTGCGGCGATCCTGTCGCCGATTCTGGTCGGCTCCGTTACCGACCGTTTTTTCTCAGCGCAAAAAGTCCTGGCGGTACTGATGTTTGCAGGCGCCGTGCTGATGTATTTCGCGGCGCAGCAAACCACCTTTGCCGGATTCTTTCCGCTGCTTCTGGCCTATTCATTGACCTATATGCCGACCATCGCGCTGACAAACAGCATTGCCTTCGCTAACGTACCGGACGTTGAACGCGATTTTCCACGCATTCGCGTTATGGGAACCATTGGGTGGATTGCCTCCGGCCTCGCCTGTGGATTCCTGCCGCAAATGTTAGGCTATAACGATATTTCCCCCACCAACATTCCACTGCTCATAACCGCCGCAAGTTCAGCGTTGCTGGGCGTATTTGCGTTCTGTCTGCCAGACACGCCGCCAAAAAGCACCGGCAAGATGGATATTAAAGTGATGCTGGGGCTGGATGCGCTGGTTCTGCTGCGCGATAAAAACTTTCTCGTTTTCTTCTTCTGTTCCTTCCTGTTTGCGATGCCGCTGGCCTTCTACTACATCTTCGCTAACGGCTATCTGACAGAAGTGGGAATGAAAAACGCCACCGGCTGGATGACGCTCGGCCAGTTCTCTGAAATCTTCTTTATGCTGGCGCTACCCTTTTTCACTAAGCGCTTTGGTATTAAAAAGGTATTGTTACTTGGTCTTATTACCGCCGCGATCCGCTACGGCTTTTTTGTCTATGGCGGCGCGGAGACGTACTTCACTTACGCCCTGCTGTTCCTCGGTATTTTGCTGCACGGCGTAAGTTACGATTTCTACTACGTCACCGCCTACATTTATGTCGATAAAAAAGCGCCGGTTCATATGCGTACCGCTGCGCAAGGGCTTATCACCCTCTGCTGTCAGGGATTCGGCAGCCTGCTGGGCTATCGTCTCGGCGGCGTGATGATGGAAAAAATGTTTGCTTATCCGCAACCGGTTAACGGTCTGACATTCAACTGGGCGGGCATGTGGACGTTTGGAGCAGTGATGATTGCCGTCATCGCGCTACTGTTTATGATTTTCTTTCGCGAATCGGACAAAGAGATCACTGCTATTGACGATCGCGATATTGCGTTGACACAAGGGGAAGTAAAATGAAAGCAGAACGTATTCTCGGTGCTCTTTACGGGCAAGCGTTAGGGGATGCGATGGGAATGCCCTCTGAGCTGTGGCCGAGAACACGCGTCAAAGCGCATTTTGGCTGGATTGACCGCTTTCTGCCCGGGCCATGCCGCCTGCTATTTTAACCGCGCGGAGTTTACGGATGATACCGCAATGGCGCTCTGCCTGGCCGACGCGCTACTCGAATGCGAAGGCAACATTGATCCCGAGATTATTGGGCGTAACATCCTCGCCTGGGCGGAACGCTTTGATGCGTTCAATAAAAATGTACTCGGCCCGACGTCAAAAATTGCGCTGAACGCGATTCGCGACGGCAAACCCATCGCGGCGCTGGAAAACAACGGCGTGACTAACGGCGCGGCCATGCGCGTTTCGCCGTTGGGCTGCCTGTTGCCGCCAACTAACCTGACAGCCTTTATAGCAGAAGTAGCGTTAGCCTCCAGCCCGACGCATAAATCCGATCTGGCGGTGGCTGGCGCCGTGGTTGTCGCCTGGGCCGTCTCGCGAGCGGTTAACGGCGACACATGGCAAAGTATTGCCGACTCGCTCCCCGCCGTCGCCCATCAGGCGCAGACAGCGCGTATTACAACGTTTAGCGCCTCGCTATCGGCACGTCTGGAACTGGCGCTAAACATTGTCCGCCACGCCGACGGCGTCGAATCTGCCAGCGAACAGCTCTATCAGATCATCGGCGCGGGAACCAGCACCATTGAATCGGTTCCCTGCGCTATCGCCATGGTGGAACTGGCGAATACCGATCCTAACCGCTGTGCCGTGCTGTGCGCTAACCTCGGCGGCGATACCGACACTATCGGCGCGATGGCTACCGCCATTTGCGGCGCGTTGCACGGGGTAAGCGCCATTAACCCCCAGTTAAAGCAAACGCTGGACGAGGTTAATCAGCTGGATTTTGCGCGCTATGCCGTTGCGCTGGCGAGCTATCGTCAACGGCGGGAGGCACTATGAACGGCGCACGGTTGCTGACATTATTACCGACCCTGCATACCCGGCGTCCGCTCACCGTTATCGGCGCGGCAGTGATCGATATCATTGCCGACGCCTGGACGTTGCCGCGTCGCGGAGGCGATATTGAACTGCAACAACAGAGCGTCAATGTCGGCGGCTGTGCGCTGAATATTGCCGTGGCGTTGAAACGACTGGGGATTGACGCCAGCAATGCGCTGCCGCTGGGCCAGGGCGTGTGGGCGGAGAGGATTCGCCGCCGTCTGGCAAAAGAGGGATTATCCAGCGTGATTGACGCGGTTGAAGGAGATAACGGCTGGTGTCTGGCGTTAGTCGAACCGGATGGCGAACGCACGTTTATGTCTTTTAGCGGCGTGGAAAACCAGTGGAATGCGGACTGGCTGTCGCAGCTCAGGACACCGCGGGGCAGTCTTGTCTACCTGTCCGGCTATCAACTGGCCTCGTCCTGTGGCGAGCCACTGATCCAGTGGCTGGAAACCGTCGACGATGTAACGCCTTTTATCGATTTTGGCCCGCGAATCGGTGATATTACAGACGATGCAATGGCGCGCATTATGGCCTGCCGGCCCACCGTCTCCCTCAACCGCCAGGAAGCCATCATCGCTGCGGAACGCGCCGGGCTTGCGACCGATACGCGCACTTTCGGCGAAGCATGGGTAAAACGCTTTTCCGCGCCGCTGGTGGTGCGCCACGATAAAGACGGAGCGTGGTATTTTAGCGCGCAATCTTCCGGCGTTGTGCCAGCGTTTCCGGCAACCGTGGTGGATACCATCGGCGCGGGCGACAGCCATGCTGGCGGCGTGCTGGCAGGACTGGCGTCAGGCTGGCCGCTCGCGGATGCCGTACTGCTGGGAAATGCGGTGGCAAGCTGGGTGGTCGGGCATCGCGGCGGCGACTGCGCGCCCACGCGCGAGGCGCTACTCCTCGCACACAAAAACGTATAGGTCGCTACGACAATAACTGATGCTGTATTCAATAGGCCGCTGCTGCTGATCGAGCGCCACCTGCTTAATCACCAGCACCGGCACTTTACCATCCATTTGAATATGCGACTGAAACTCATCATCCGGCATCCGGGCGCTGACGCGGGATCGGGTACGCTGAGGGTAAATGTGCTGGCGACGAAAATAGTCATACAACGAAATGCCAATCGCGTCGACATCATGAATCAGATGCGCGGGCACCCAGGACTCTTCAATCGATACCGCGTCCTCATCAACATAACGAATGCGTTTGAGTAAAAAGACGTCGCTGCCTGCGGGGATCGCCAGATGCTGCGCGACCTCATCCGGACAACTTACCACGCGTTTGTTAACCCATAGCGTATCCGGTTTTTTGCCGCGCAAGACAACCTGCTGAGAAAATCCCCGCGCCTCTTTCAGGGAATATTCAAAGATATTATTGATTTGCGTACCGTAACCACGGGCGCGCGTGACGACACCCTCTTCTTCCAGCGCCTGCATCGCTTTCCGTACCGTGATGCGCGAGACGCCGGTAAGCTGGCTGAGATCGCGTTCGCCAGGCAAAATATTACCGTGCTCAAGAATACCGCTGCGCACGGCATCCTTTACCGTCTGGGCGAATTTCATGTATAGCGGCGTATTATCCGCCGCTGAAATTCGTTCATTCAGTTGCGCGATGAGCCGGGTATGCGCTTGTTCCATTTATCTTTCCTGACGACGGGTCTGTAGGCAGTATACTACCACCACGCGTGGAAATGATGTACCGGACCAATGCCCTTCCCCACTTCCAGCGTGTCCGCCTGCGCCAGCGCCGCCGAAAGCCATGTCTTCGCCTCGTTTACCGTCTCTCCCCAACAGTGATGCCGGGGCCGTAACGCCGCCAGCGCCGCCGACAGCGTACAGCCCGTTCCATGCGTATTTTTGGTGTTCACACGCGGCGCGCTAAAACGTTGCTCGCCCTCACGGGTAAAGAGCCAGTCCGGGCTTTGCGCATCCTCTAAATGCCCGCCTTTCATCAATACCGCTTCACACCCCATCGCCAGTAACGCCCGCCCCTGCGCCAGCATCTCCTGTTCCGTACGCGCATGGGGCGCATCCAGCAACGCTGCGGCTTCCGGCAAATTAGGCGTAATCAGCGATACCTGCGGCAACAGCCGGACGCGTAATGTTTCTATCGCAGAGGGCGAGAGCAACGGATCGCCGCTTTTCGCCAGCATCACCGTATCCAGCACCACATTACGTACATGATGGCGCTGTAGTCGTTCCGCCACGGCCTCGACAATATCGGTTTCCGCCAGCATCCCGATTTTCGTGGTATCAATGCGCACATCGCTGAACACGGAATCAAGTTGAGCGGCGACAAAGTCCGGCTCTATCCGGTACACCGACTGTACGCCACAGGTATTTTGCGCCACCAGCGCGGTGATGACCGAACAGCCATATGCGCCCAGCGCGGAAAAGGTCTTGAGATCCGCCTGGATACCGGCCCCGCCGCTGGGATCGGTGCCGGCAATCGTCAGCGCGTTAATTCGTTGCATTGGCCGCCTCCACATCCAGATGATAGAGCGCATCAAGAAAAGCCGGGATGAAGCTGCCCGGTCCTTCGCTACGCTCTGCCGCGGCCTGTCCAGCCAGTTTCATCCAGCAGCAGGCCGAAGCGACATTGTCCAGCGCGGCGCCCGGTAACGCGCAACTGGCGGCGACGACCGCCGACAACGCGCAGCCGGTGCCTACAATGCGAGTCATTAACGGATCGCCGCCGGGAATGCTCAGCGTGCGCTGACCGTTAGTGACGTAATCTACCTCTCCGGTAACCACAACGATGCAGTCTATCTGACGCGCCAGCGCCTGCGCCGCAGGCAGTGCGGCCAACGCCGCCTCGGTGGTATCTACGCCGCGTCCGCCCAGCGCCATGCCGGATAACGCCAGGATTTCCGAGGCGTTGCCGCGTATTGCCGCCGGGCGCAGGGACAAGAGATCCAGGCAAAATCGCCGACGAAATTCCAGCGCGCCCACCGCGACAGGATCAAGGGTCCACGGCGTTTTGGCATCATAAGCGCTTTCTACCGCCGCACGCATCGCGTCAGCGCGTGAGGCGGTTAAGGTTCCGACATTAACCAGCAAGGCGTTGGCGATGGCGGCAAACGGTCTGGCCTCGACAGGATCAATCACCATGGCGGGTGAAGCGCCCAGCGCCAGCAGCGTATTGGCGGTAAATGTTTGTACGACGTCATTCGTCATACAGTGCGTAAGCGGGGAGTGCGCGCGAAAGTGTTTTAACGTATGCGCCGCAAGCGTGCGGCAGTGCAGGTCAGGCTGCATGGTTCAGCTCCTGCCCGCGTGAAGAAGGGACACGAGCAGTGTCAGACTTCCCTACGCTGGCATTATCCAGATCAGGTGGTACGGGTATTTCTCAGCCTTCACAAAGAAGGGCACCCCGAGTCGTCAAGCCCCGCCGTGTTAAGCGGGGGTTTCGCTATTAAGCATACTGTCTGCGCCAGACAATGTAAATTTACAGTCAGCGGCGGACGATAATTTCAGCGTTATCAGATAGTTCTCAAAACCTATTCGGTTCTGGCAAACTTGCTGGCGGATATGTTGCTGCACGACGCTTTCGTTTACACTTTTTACGAAAAGGGGCGTGAGATAACAAAATAGCGCTTGTCAGATACGTCACCAGCAGAAATGATACACACGATGTTAACTGACCCGCATATGTGGAGGGTAAAAGTATGAAAAGTAAGTTGCTGCCTTGCGCGCTGTTGCTTGCAACCAGTTTTGCATGGGCCGCCCCCGCGACAACGGGCATTGATCAATATGAGTTAAAAAGCTTTATCGCCGACTTCACCCACTTCAAGCCCGGCGATACCGTTCCGCAAATGTACCGCACCGATGAGTATAATATTAAACAGTGGAAATTACGTAATCTGCCCGCGCCAGATGCCGGTACTCACTGGACCTATATGGGCGGCGCGTATGTACTGATTAACGATACCGATGGAAAAATCATCAAAGCCTATGATGGCGAGATTTTTTATCATCGATAAAAAAAGCCCCCTCATCCAGAGGGGGAAATACAGCCCCATGTTACTTTTTTATTAGCCCTTAATCACTCTATCCCCTTCAAACCTCCTTTTTGTTGACTGCCTTCACTACCCGATTCGCTCTGGATCTCGCCCTTTTGAAACTACCGCATACCACATTAAAATTTATTGCAGAAAGATTGTCATCCCGGTCACTTATTATTGTAAGTGACCGGAAGTTCATTCACCTATCGCGCCATATATCTTAAATGTTTTTCATATATATTAATCGTATTTCACATAGATCAGCGCAGTCGCTTTTAGATCGCCTGGTTTTATATTGTCTCGGTCATAAACATAATAACTGGCGATAATAGGGATTGTTATCATATCACTGTTGAGCGGCGTGCCTACTTGATCCACTTTCCATAACGTTGAAGCATTACCCTGCTCTGCTGTATTTGAAATATTCACCGTTTTTCCACCACTCTCCAGTATAAATCCGACGCCATTATTCACAGCACCACGCAACACAGAATAGCTATCTGGTATTAAATCACTGCTGGAGAGATAAACCGTCATTTTACGCGATGTTTGTTTAGCATTACCAAAAAGATTATCACACTGGAGTCGAATATTATCCGCGGCATTTTTGTTGCTGACCTTGCCTGTGTTATATAATTCAGAAAGCGCAATATTCGGTAGCGTGATCGTCAGATCTTCAGGTTTGCAGGTTGTCTGCTTGCGATCGTAGGACACAAACAGATCAAATGAATATAACCCTGCACCTCTAAGATAACTATTATAATCTGCGGCACAGGCATTCCAGCCTCTTCCTGCTAGCAGGCACCCTAAAAACCGCAAACCGGCCGTAAACTGAGTTGCAGAAGAAGCGCTTGTTATTGATACCACCCCGTTGATTAGGACACTGTTCCCACTACCGGCAGAAATATTTACATTCGCCCCAGAGGAAGCGGGTTCAACCGTTACCGTATAGCCCGTTGTAAACGGCATTGTGAGAGTATTATTATCTGCCCAGGCGATTTTTAACTTCAGTTTTACTGTATCATTGTATAATCCCACGATGATATCGGAAGGATCCATACTCGTTATCTTATAAGTCCCTGAACAAGTTGTATCGTTAAAATTATGGCTATAAGTTGCGGACTGATTAGGGTTAATCGTAAAATCCTCACGAATAATTAAATTATCCTGATAAGTAATCTCTCCCGTACAGGCTGCGTATGTTTCAGGTAAAATCAATAACATCACGATAAAAAGAAAGAGTTTCATTTCACCACCTCACCACTACCGACAAATATAAACTTTACTTTCATCAACCGTTTTACCAAAGGTGATTGAACATGAAAGCCCCTGCTCTTTATCTACTGGTACACTGACTTCGGGCGGAATATCATTCGTTCGAATAAATAGCTGACTACCTTGTCCAACAATGCCCACATTATGACCATGATGATCTACTACATCATAACCAAAAATAAGAGGCGAGCCATCAGGACGCTGCGCTTTAATAAACCATGGTTTACGCTGGTCGGTATCAAAATTCACTAGCACGACGGCCCCTCGGTACGGGGCGGCAACTTTACGGTTACCGCGTAATTCCGTTTCACTGCTACTTTGCGACACATCAAGCATAAGATGGTTTTCGCGATATGGCGTAAGGTTGTCATAAACCACCGTTCCTTTTTTATTGGTGGTCCGATATTTTTGGCCGTTAACGTAGGCTCCTTCAAGTCCCGGAGCCTGCATAATCGTAAAGGTATCTGAAAGCCGGCTGGATAAATTCAACCCGCCACTCCAGGCTACAACCCCACCGGAAATACTTCCGCCGGTCTGAGTATAATTGGACGACTGGCTGTAACTACCATTAAGCGTTGCAACGGGCGTATTCCAGGTTAAATTCGTCCCCGCTGTGGTCTCACTATCCTGTCGCTGATGACTAACATTCACGCCGTAATTAAATTGATCGCGACTGCCTGCCGTACCGGTTAAACCAATATTGTTTGAGGTAAATCCATCATCATCAAAGGTCGTCGAGTTCGACACATTCAGATGACGCCGCGGGGTAGTAATACCGTCCCCCCAGTCAAAGGGAATTGAAATAAACAGGTTAAAACGTTTATCTTCATTATGATCCTCGTCGTAAGTCTGACTGGCGGATAACGTATAATTACTTTTCTGGAACGTATTGGAATAGCTTATTTGATAATCTTTACTGGTGCCGCTACGTCCCCAGTAATCACGCCATAATGCACTCAGTGATACTGCGCCCCATCCTTCTGGCAAGGATTGGCTCACATTAGCTGAAAACGTATTTTTACGCCCAAAATCGTTTTGATAATAATCAGCAATATCGTATACATCATTCTTATCGCGACGATAGTTATTTTTATTATTGGCCCAGACATGATCGTTAAATGTGCGGTAATCCTGTGATGAATACCGATACGCAGCCAGACCAAACCGAGTTAATGTTTGGGTCAGGTATTTATTATAAGCAATCTGATAACTCTGACCATCAAATACATCGCCATTATCCTGTTTACTGTGCGCTCGCGTAGCGTCAAGCGAAATGGCGCCAATCCGGGTATTCCACCCCGTGCCGAGGGTAAACGCATTATAATGGTTCGATAGCATCGTACCGCCATAAAGCGTCAACAGGTTATTAAGGCCATACTGATAACTGATTTGTGTAAAATCGGCCTGATTATCGGCGCCTTCAATATGACTACGGCCGGCGGAAAAATCATACTTAGAGACGCCAGGCTGCAACATGTTCGGTACGGAAGCGTAAGGCACCAGCCAGGTATTTATCGAACCATCCGCCTCACGCACGGTGACATCAAGATCCGCGCCACCGCCCGCGAGTTGCAGATCCGCAATGGAAAAGGGGCCAGGAGGAACCTCTTTCTGATAAACAACGAATCCGTTCTGTTCGATGGTTACCAAAGCGTTAGTCTGTGCAATCCCCTGCACCAACGGCGTAAAATTCTGTTTCGAGTTTGGCAACATTTGCATATCGCGGAACAGGCGAACGCCGGTAAATCTCACAGAATCAAAAATCTCTGACGAGGTATACTGATCCCCGGCGCGTAATGTGCCGAGGAGCTCAGCGATACCGCGCTCCAGATACAATGTGTTGCTTTTCCACTCACCGCTGCTGCCATCGGTTTTATTAAATGTGGTATCCGCATGCGCTTGCCAGCCCAACAGATTGAAACCGCTATTGAACCGAACGTAAGTACTTTCACTACTGCCAGAATTCTTATAGTCACTGTAATACTGGCTGGCATAGTAAGAAGTATAAAATGCATTGATGCCGCGATCCCAGTTTTCAGGCAATACATAACCCGCCTCGACCTCATTTACATAGGCCTGGGGAACGCTCAAATCCAGCCGAAAAACGCCAATATTAAAAGTATAGCCACCGCTTCTCACGACATCTTTTAACGCAATACAATCCGTTGCTCCCTGCGGTTGCAGACCATCGCTTATCACTCCAATATTTTTCAACAACTCAGTTGAAATACACGTGCTACCGGGTTCATCGGCAACAATGATATCGTATTTACCTCGCCATTGATTGTTGACATAAATATCCAGTTCGTACTGTCCCGGAATTGGCTTATTCTCATCCAGATGGAAATTTGTTATTTTTTGATCTCTCATTCCCCCCACCATAAAATGGGTATCAAACGTTTCCGTCGCGATAGCCTGCGTTTGCCAGGTAAACAGAGTCAATAAAACAAGCGAAGCGATGGGCGTCATCCTTAGCATGATGAACTCCTGTTTATTTTACATTGATTTTGCTACTAATATAGTTACCATTATCATCAATAATTGTTACTTCATACTGGCTTGTTGACGCATATTTCATGTTAATATTTTGCGTCGATAGCGGTGGCAGCATGATAGTTTGATCATTAATCTTAGTATTTCCTGCTTTTACATCCGTCACGGTAATCCAGTTTGCAGTATCATTTTTCATGATGACAGTTTTATTACTGCGAAATAAACCAATCCGCTGAAAACTGTCTTTGGTTACGGCGGCAATTCGACTGGGGCGCCATATTAATTTTATTCGATTCTGCATTGCGAATTTAAGCACATTTTTACCGGCGTTTTCCTGGCTGTTTGGTGGAATATCAAGCACATTCAGATAAAACAGACTTTCTTTGTTGTCCGGTAAGCTATTAGGCATTTTCTTGATTTTGATCTGCTGACCAGACTCAGCGGCAACGCGCGCCACTGGCGGCATCAGCATAAATGGCACCTGAATTTTTTCTGGCGGTAATGAAGTGTTACCGTCATCAATCCAGGACTGTACCAGCGAAGCTTGCTCGCCCTGATTCACCAATTGTACAACGACTTCTTTCTTCTCTGCCGGGTAAATCACACGCGTACCATAAATAACAATACCAGCATGCGCAGGCAAAATTATGGCAGATAATAATACTGCAGATAATATTTTCATATTTACACGGCCTTGCTTATAAAAAACCGGCGACGAACGCCGCCGGTTGAATAAATTAGTCAGTAACAACCGTTAAAGTCAGTGTTGAGCTAACATCACCAGAAGCAACATCACCGTCTAAACGCGCATAGCGTGCTAAAAAAGTCAGGTCGTATTCACCGCTGCTATTTGGATCTAGTGTCACCCCCGTCTCTGGATCAATCTGATTATCCGTACTTCCGTAGTAAACCGCAAAACCGACACCTTTGGCAGACCCGTTGTTAAATGTGATATCGCGGCTGTCAAATTGCGTTGAAGAGAAGGTAATACGCGGCGCTACACCCTGTTGACATTTTATTTTCAACGGCATCTGAGTTTGATTAGTTACTGCGTCATAAATCTGACCCGGGGTTAAATTAATTATTTTATCCGCACCAATTTCATTCAGTCTAATTTCAGCGGTGTTCGTACCCAAAAATTGGCAGGTAGTACCAACCACCTTTCCGTTAATATTCAGAGCGCCTGAATCATACTCATCAGCAGCAAAAACCCCAGCGCTCATAAATACAGCAGACAATACAGAAGCAGCAATAAGTGAACGTTTCATAATCTCTTCCTTAATGAAGTAATTTCTATTTGTTAAGAGTTATTAACCCTTGCAACGAAAATTCTCATAGACAGGAAGTTATCGCAATGTAAACAAGATGTTTTGTTGATTTAAAACAATTTACAGATTGCAATATAATTGCAACAAATAATCATTGCTTATCATTATTTTGTAAACTTATTAATTTCCGAAATTTACTGCCCTTAAATATAAACACAACAAATAAAAAAGCCCATATCATTGATATCAATGATATGGGCCTGCGGAATTAATAAGAATTAGTCGTAATGATTAACAACAATCTGTCGGGTGCTATCACCAGGCACCGTGTATAGCTGCGTTGTCACACCTCTCATCGGCGTAGCGGCGGGTGTTTGCAGAGTTGAAACGTGGATAGTGTTGCCGCAACGCTGCTGCAACTGTGCGTTTACCACTTCTGTACTGCACGTTGGCGCGGTCACTTTTCCACTGATGGTTAATGTTGCGGTGTCGGAGGCAAAAACAGGTACGCTTATCCCATAAGCCGAAACTATAATTCCCATCAGCAAATATTTTTTCATAGTGAGTAATTGTTCCTCTGGTGAACGTCAAACAGTATGCAGGCCGTCCTGATGAGCAGTATGAACGTATCGATACCTTAAAACCAATTGAAAAAATAAATCAGTAGGATAGGTATGATCAATTCAAATAATGTTTTTGCCGATTATTTCAGATAAACACCTGTCTGTTTAAGCAGGAATTAACAATGCGGGGGCTATTATTTTATTAATACATTCACTGCATCAATATATATTAATGCAGTGAATGTCATATTCTCTTTGGAATACGTCAGGAGGATTACACCGCGCGGAAGGCGATTTCTCCCGGAATCACTTCACCCTGCCAGTAAAGCTGTGCCGCAACGCGATCGGCCAGTTCGCGATAGATCGCGGTAAATTCGCTCTCCGGACGGCTAACCACCGTCGGCGTACCGCGATCGAGATCTTCACGCAGACTAATATGCAGCGGCATCTGACCCAGAAGCTGAGTATGGTATTTTTCCGCCAGCTTCTGCGCGCCGCCCGTGCCGAAGATCGGTTCGTGATGGCCGCAGTTGCTACAAATATGCATACTCATATTTTCCACAATGCCGAGCACCGGCACTTCCACCTTCTCGAACATCACGATACCTTTTTTGGCGTCGATTAGCGCGATATCCTGCGGCGTAGTCACCACCACCGCGCCGGTAACAGGAATGTTCTGCGCCAGCGTTAGCTGAATATCCCCGGTTCCCGGCGGCATATCCAGTACCAGATAATCCAGATCCGGCCACAGCGTCTCCTGTAACATCTGCATCAGCGCCTTACTGGCCATTGGGCCGCGCCATACCATCGCGTTATCGTCAGTCACCAGATAGCCGATCGAGTTGGTCGCCAGGCCGTGAGACATAATCGGCGCCATATGCGTACCGTCTGGCGATGTTGGGCGCTGATCTTCTGCGCCAAGCATGGTTGGGATCGACGGACCGTAAATATCGGCATCGAGAACCCCGACCTTTGCGCCTTCAGCCGCTAACGCCAGCGCCAGGTTTACCGCCGTGGACGATTTACCCACCCCGCCTTTACCGGAGCTCACGGCAATGATGTTTTTCACGCCATTAATGCCAGGCTGATTTTTGACGCGTTTCAGCGTCGCAATGTTGTACGACAGTTTCCAGTCGATCGCTTTTGCGCCCGTAATACGTAACAGATCGGCGCTGCATTGCTCTTTTAATACCTCAAACGCGCTGTTCCAGACGAACGGCATGACCAGCTCAACGTGCAGCGTATCATCCATCCAGGCGACGTGGTGCAACGCCTTAAGCGTGGTGAGGTTATGCTTCAGGGTTGGGTGCTGAAAATTCGCCAGCGTCCCGGCGACCATCGCTCGCAGGGTATCTGGTGATTTGGCCTGGGATTGTTCGTTCATCCCGACTCCTTTTGTAGTTCTGAAAAATACGATTGTAACTTTGTAGTTTACTCCAGCGGTAACAATTATTCATTTACGGATAAATGCCCTTATCGATTGGCGCAGTAATTACCATTTTGGTACTATCAAAGCCCTTTTTTACAACAGAAGAAGTAATACCCACTATGACTCAAGTCGCGAAGAAAATTCTGGTAACGTGCGCGCTGCCGTACGCCAACGGCTCTATCCACCTCGGCCATATGCTGGAGCACATCCAGGCTGATGTCTGGGTCCGTTACCAGCGAATGCGCGGCCATGAGGTTAACTTCATCTGTGCCGATGACGCTCATGGCACGCCGATCATGCTGAAAGCGCAGCAGCTTGGTATTACACCGGAGCAAATGATCGGTGAAATGAGCCAGGAGCACCAGACCGATTTCGCCGGTTTTAATATTAGCTACGACAACTACCACTCAACGCACAGCGACGAGAATCGCGAGCTGTCCGAGCTGATTTATACGCGCCTGAAAGAGAACGGTTTTATTAAGAACCGCACCATCTCTCAACTCTACGATCCGGAAAAAGGCATGTTCCTGCCGGACCGATTTGTGAAAGGCACCTGCCCGAAATGTAAATCCGCAGACCAGTACGGCGATAACTGTGAAGTGTGCGGCGCGACCTACAGCCCGACCGAACTTATCGAACCGAAATCCGTGGTGTCCGGCGCGACGCCGGTAATGCGTGACTCCGAGCACTTTTTCTTTGACCTGCCGTCATTCAGCGAAATGTTGCAGGCGTGGACCCGCAGCGGCGCGCTGCAGGAGCAGGTGGCGAACAAAATGCAGGAGTGGTTTGAATCCGGCCTGCAACAGTGGGACATTTCCCGCGACGCGCCGTATTTTGGTTTCGAAATCCCGAACGCGCCGGGCAAATATTTCTACGTCTGGCTGGACGCGCCGATTGGCTATATGGGCTCCTTCAAAAATCTGTGCGATAAGCGCGGTGACACGACCAGTTTTGATGAGTACTGGAAAAAAGACTCCGATGCCGAGCTGTACCACTTTATCGGCAAAGACATCGTCTATTTCCACAGCCTGTTCTGGCCTGCCATGCTGGAAGGCAGCCACTTCCGTAAGCCGACCAACCTGTTCGTTCACGGTTACGTGACGGTGAACGGCGCGAAGATGTCTAAGTCTCGCGGCACCTTTATTAAGGCCAGCACCTGGCTGAAACACTTTGACGCCGACAGCCTGCGCTACTACTACACCGCGAAGCTTTCTTCACGCATTGATGACATCGACCTGAACCTGGAAGACTTTGTCCAGCGCGTCAATGCCGATATCGTCAATAAAGTAGTCAACCTGGCATCCCGTAACGCCGGTTTTATCAATAAGCGTTTCGACGGCGTGCTGGCGGCTGAACTGGCCGATCCGCAATTGTATAAAACCTTTACTGACGCCGCTGCGGTGATTGGCGAAGCATGGGAAAGCCGTGAATTCGGTAAAGCTATCCGTGAGATTATGGCGCTGGCCGACATCGCTAACCGTTATGTTGACGAGCAAGCGCCGTGGGTGGTGGCTAAACAAGAAGGCCGCGACGCGGACCTGCAGGCCATTTGCTCAATGGGCATCAACCTGTTCCGCGTGCTGATGACGTATCTGAAACCGGTACTGCCGACGCTTTCTGAACGCGTTGAAGCCTTCCTGAACAGTGAGTTGAACTGGGATGCCATCGAACAGCCGCTGCTCGGTCACAAGGTCAACACCTTTAAGGCGCTCTACAATCGCATCGACATGAAGCAAGTTGAAGCGTTGGTTGAAGCGTCTAAAGAAGAGGTGAAAGCCGCAGCCGCGCCGGTTACAGGCCCGTTAGCCGACTTCCCGATTCAGGAAACCATCACCTTTGACGATTTCGTCAAAATTGACCTGCGCGTAGCATTGATTGAAAACGCCGAGTTCGTGGAAGGCTCCGACAAATTGCTGCGTCTGACGCTGGATCTGGGCGGCGAGAAGCGTAACGTCTTCTCCGGCATTCGTTCCGCCTACCCGGACCCGCAGGCGCTGATTGGCCGCCAGACGGTAATGGTCGCCAACCTCGCGCCGCGTAAAATGCGCTTTGGCGTCTCCGAGGGAATGGTGATGGCCGCAGGACCTGGCGGGAAAGATATCTTCCTGTTAAGCCCTGATGACGGCGCGAAGCCTGGCCAACAGGTGAAATAAGCAACAAGCCGGAGCATGCTCCGGCTTTTTTAACCGCTTAATCCTGACTGGCATATCACCCCATCCGCGTGTTTTAACTTTTTCCTTAATAAGCAATAGCGCTAAGACTCCATATCCGGACTGCTAAATAACGGCTAAAAGTCATATTCTATCTCTCCCTGATACATTGCTATTATTGGGTTAAATTAATTCATTGAAATTATTTTAAAAGCCCAATCATTATATAAAATGGAGTTTTAGATGAAAATTTCTGGCAAGTTATTGTCCGCGGCTTTGGCTTCCGTACTGGTGTTCTCTCTTGCTGGCTGTGGCGATAAAGAAGAATCAAAGACCTTTAACGCAAACCTGGCGGGGACAGAAATTTCAATTACTTACACCTATAAAGGTGACAAAATCATTAAGCAGACGTCTGAAAGTAAAATCAGCTATGCCACTGTAGGCGCTAAAACGAAAGAAGATACCGCCAAAATTCTCGATCCGCTGAGCGCGAAATATAAAAATATCGCCGGAGTGGAAGAAAAATTAACCTATGAAGATACCTATGCCCAGGAAAACGTCTCTGTGGATATGGAAAAAGTGGACTTTAAAGCGTTACAGCAAATCTCAGGGACAATGGTGTCCGGCGATACCAGCAAAGGTATCAGCATGAAACAAACCCAGACGCTGCTGGAAGCTGCTGGTTTTAAAGAAGCGAAATAACTGGCAGGCATAATGTATTGCATCGACTGATAAAGTCGCTCAGGGCGCTGCTTCGGCAGCGTCTTTTCTTTATGAATTCCGAAAAAAGACAGCCTCGCTGTAAGTCCCCTCGCCAAAGCCTATAATCCCTGAATTCCTGGCCACACCAATACTTAACGACAAGGAATTGTTATGCAGGTTCTACGTCTTATGGCACTGCCACTATTCGCGCTCTCTCTATCGGTTAGCATAACTGGCTGCGATCAGAAAAACGATACTCCCCAGGAAAAGCAAAATAACATGACAGCGTTTATCAAGAAGATAGCCGCTAACAAAGAGTCAGAGGAAACACAACGCTATGCAGGTAATCTCAACGGTATTGAAATCAAGTTAACCTATTACTACAAAGGGGATATCGTTTTACGTCAAATATCTGAACATAAAATACTTTATAAAACCCTGAAAGCCAATAATAAAGAAGAAGCACAAAAAATGCTGAGTCAAGTCGGCGAAGCTTATCAGGGTATGCCGGGTTTGACTGAACGAATCGACTATTATGATAGCTATGCTACGGAATATGTGGATATTGATTTTACCCAGGCAAAAATAAGCGACCTCTGTAAATTGCCAGGATCATCAATTGACAACTGTTCCGCGTACTATCTGTCAATGATTCGCTCGCAGAAACTGTTGGAAGAGAGCGGGTATCATAGAATCAATTAGTATAATAATGCGTTTTCCCGGTCAGACAGGACGCTGCCGGGAACAATACCGCAGAATTACTTCGCCGCGTGTTCACGGGCCGCCAGACCGCGCAGAAAATAACGCATAAACTGATCGCCGCATTCGCGGAAGTTCTTATGGTCCGGCGCGCGCATCATCGCGGTGATCTCTGGCATTGAGACACGAAACAACTGACCGGTAAGTATCGCCAGGATATCATCTGTTTTTAGCGAAAAGGCAATACGCAGCTTTTTCAGCACAATATTGTTGTTGATACGACGTTCCGCCGTCAATGCAGGCGCCGCCTCATCTTTGCCGCGTTTTTCATAAATGAGGCCATTGAGAAATGAGGACAACACGATATCCGGGCAACGCTGAAACCCCTCTTCCTCTTCTTTGCGCAACCAGATTGCAATCTGCTCCGGCGTAGCATCAACGTTACCCAGCGCCAGGATACGCGCCAGATCGGTATTATTAGCTTTTAAAATGTAGCGCACGCTACGCAGAATATCGTTACTCAGCATGAGGCCTTCGGTCGTTTCTATGGCAAAACGATATTCTAACAGTCTTTTACAGGCCAATCGCCTCTTTTACACTTTTCAGATAGCGACGGCTTACCGGCACCGTCAGGCCGTTGCGTAAAATCAGCTCTGCCTGCCCATTATCCTCCAGCCGAATTTCCTGCAAATGGGCCATATTCACCAGAAACTGACGATGACAACGCAGTAGCGGCGTCCGGCTTTCTAGCGTGCGCAGCGTCAGCTCGGTAAACCCCTCTTTCCCTTCACTGCTGGTCACATAAACGCCGCTCATACGGCTACTGACAAAGGCGACATCATCCATTTGCAACAAATAGATCCGGCTGTGTCCGGTACAGGGAATGAATTTAAGCGCCTGCTGGTTTTCCGGCAACAACGAAACATCCTGTTTACTGCGCTCCTGACGCAGACGATGTAACGTTTTTTCCAGCCGTTTCTCCTCTATCGGCTTGAGCAGATAATCAAAAGCGTGTTCTTCAAAGGCTTTGATGGCGTATTCGTCAAACGCGGTTAAAAAAACGATATACGGGCGGTGTTCCGGGTCAAGCATTCCTACCATCTCCAGTCCACTGATACGCGGCATCTGAATATCCAGACACAGCACATCAGGTCGCAACTTATGTACAGCGCCAATCGCTTCTACCGCGTTCGCGCACTCTCCCACAATCTCAATGTCATCCTGCCCCTGGAGCAAAATCCGCAGATTTTCCCGCGCTAACGGCTCATCATCCACAATCAGCACTTTAATCATGCGTCCTCCTCCAGTGGAAGTCGTAATGTAATTCGGGTAAAACAGTCCGGCTCGCAGGCCACGCTAATACCATAATCATCGCCAAAGTGTTCGCGCAGACGTTTATCCACCAGACTCATCCCCAGCCCGCTACTGCCGGCGGAAGGCTGATACAGTCCCGCATTATCTTCAATATCTAACATCAAATGCTGCCCTTCGCGCCGGGCGCGAATAGCGACGTTGCCGGTATCAAGCAGTTGCGACGTGCCATGTTTAATGGCGTTCTCAACAATCGGCTGTAACGTAAACGCAGGCAATTTCTGACGTGAAAGCGTCGATGGAACATCAAGCTGTACCTGCAGACGCGACTGAAAACGCGCTTTTTCAATTTGCAGATAAGCGTTCACGTGTTCAATTTCATCCGCCAGCGTGACGATTTCCGACGGGCGTTTTAAATTTTTGCGAAAAAAGGTCGACAAGTACTGCACCAGTTGGCTGGCCTGTTCGCTGTCGCGGCGAATCACCGCTTTAATGGTATTGAGTGCATTAAACAGAAAATGCGGATTCACCTGCGCGTGCAACAGCTTGATCTCTGACTGCGTCAGCAACGCCTTCTGCCGTTCATACTGTCCGGCCAGGATCTGCGCGGATAAAAGCTGCGCAATACCCTCTCCCAGGGTGCGGTTAATTGAGCTGAACAGTCGGTTTTTCGCTTCGTACAATTTAATGGTGCCCATGACTCGCTGATTTTCGCCACGCAGCGGGATCACCAGCGTCGAGCCGAGTTTACACTGCGGGTGGAGCGAACAGCGATACGGCACTTCGTTGCCATCGGCATAAACCACCTCTCCGGTTTCAATTGCTTTCAGCGTATAACCTGATGAAATGGGTTTGCCCGGTAGATGGTGATCGTCGCCAATACCAGTAAAAGCCAGCAGTTTTTCGCGATCGGTGATGGAGACGGCGCCGATATCCAGCTCCTGATATAACACCTGCGCCACCTTCATACTGTTCACTTCGTTAAATCCCTGACGCAGAATCCCCTCCGTTGACGCGGCGACCTTCAGCGCGGTAGCAGAAAATGCCGAAGTATATTTTTCGAACATGGCGCGCTTATCGAGCAAAATACGCATGAACAGCGCGGCGCCAACGGTATTCGTCACCATCATCGGCGCGGCAATATTACTGACCAGATGCAGGGCATCGTCAAACGGCCTGGCTATCAGTAAAATGATCAGCATCTGCACCAGTTCGGCAACACACGTAATTGCTCCCGCCGTCAGCGGGCTAAACACTTTGTCCGGGCGTCCGCGACGTATGAGAACGCTGTGTACCAACCCTCCCAGCAGCCCTTCGACGATGGTGGAAATCATACAGCTCAGCGCCGTCATGCCGCCCATAGAATACCGATGTAACCCACCGGTCAGGCCGACCAGCCCGCCGACGACCGGCCCGCCGAGTAGGCCACCCATCACCGCGCCAATCGCGCGGGTATTGGCAATCGAATCTTCGATATGTAGCCCAAAATAAGTGCCCATAATGCAGAAGATAGAAAACGTGACGTAACACAGAAGCTTGTGCGGCAGACGAACCGTGACCTGCATAAGCGGGATGAACAGGCGCGTTTTACTCATTAGCCACGCAATGACCAGAAACACGCACATCTGCTGAAGCAGCAGCAACACCAGATTAAACTCGTACATACCCGCAAACCACACTTCAATTAAAAGCGCGTAACATACATTGAGTACGATTAACTTTCTTTGAACTGTTGCATAAAAATATGAATTCGTGAATACGATCACTTAAACGCCGCGCCGCAACCCGCTACTTCGCGTTTTAATGCATAAAAAACAGGCAAAACTTCCTGGTTCCTAAAAGAGCGTCTAAAGTTAAACTGGGACCTCGCGAGCAAGGGTGAAACGATGGCGCTTTACACAATTGGTGAAGTGGCTTTGCTTTGTGATATCAATCCTGTCACGTTGCGCGCGTGGCAGAGACGTTATGGACTTTTAAAACCACAGCGAACGGATGGCGGTCATCGTCTGTTTAACGATGCCGATATCGACAGAATCCGCGAAATCAAGCGCTGGATAGATAACGGCGTCCAGGTCAGCAAAGTCAAAGTGCTGCTCAGTAGCGACAGTAGCGAACAACCTAACGGCTGGCGCGAACAGCAGGAGATCCTGCTGCACTATCTGCAAAGCAGTAATCTGCACAGTTTACGGTTATGGGTCAAAGAACGCGGTCAGGATTATCCAGCCCAAACATTGACCACTAACCTGTTCGTCCCGCTGCGGCGACGATTACAGTGCCAACAACCCGCCCTTCAGGCGCTGCTCGGCATTCTTGACGGTATCCTGATCAACTATATTGCGCTCTGCCTGGCGTCTGCGCGTAAGAAACAGGGAAAAGATGCGTTGGTGATCGGCTGGAATATCCATGATACCACCCGCCTGTGGCTGGAAGGTTGGGTCGCCAGCCAACAGGGATGGCGAATCGACGTGTTGGCGCATTCGCTTAGCCAGTTCCGCCCGGAACTTTTTGACGGCAAGACGTTACTGGTATGGTGCGGAGAAAACCAGACGCTGGCGCAGCAGCAGCAACTCCTGGCATGGCGCGCCCAGGGACGCGACATTCATCCCCTTGGCGTTTAAACAGCAGCTAACAAATTCGCTTTAATGTATACTCCTTTTATTAACATAAGGAGTACATAATGCGCGTAGCGAAAATCGGGGTGATCGCCCTTTTCCTGCTGATGGCTATTGGCGGTATCGGCGGCGTGATGCTGGCAGGTTACAGTTTTATTTTGCGTGCCGGGTAAGCGCGCGCGTCAGCCTTTCAAACAGGCGATCGATAATGATCGCCGCCAGCGCCACCAGCAGCGCCCCCTGGATAACATAGGCCGTATTAAAGCCGCTAAGCCCGATAATGATCGGCGTGCCTAACGTACTGGCCCCCACCGTTGAAGCGATGGTCGCCGTACCAATATTGATAATCACCGAGGTTCGGATGCCCGCCAGAATCACCGGCGCGGCCAGCGGCAGCTCAACCTGATACAACTGTTGGCGACGGCTCATTCCCATACCGCTGGCAACGCTCATCACGCTGGCAGGCACCGCGCCCAGCCCGGCCAGGGTCGCCTGCAGGATGGGCAACACCCCATACAGGATCAAGGCGATAATGGCCGGTTGCTGACCAAAACCCATGACGGGTACCGCGATCGCCAGTACCGCGACCGGCGGAAAGGTCTGCCCGACGGCGGCGATAGTCTCCACCAGGGGACGAAACTCTTTCCCACTTTCTCGCGTGACCGCAATCCCTGCGCCGACGCCCACCACGACGGCAAACAAACTTGAGATGCCCACCAACCAGAAATGGGCGAGCGCGAGGGCGGCAAAACTCTCCTGTTGGTAGACCGGGCGCGGTAAATCGGGAAACAGCGCGGCGAAGAACGGCTGGCTATAAGGCAATCCAAACAGCAGAAGCAAGAACAGAACAATAAGCCAGAGAAGCGGATCACACAGTCGTTTCACGGGGGGACGTCTCCGAAAGCAGATCGCGGAAATGGAGCGTACCGCAGGGCTCGCCCTGCTGATTCGCCACCGGCAGGACGTCGCACCGACGGGCGACAAACATCGATAGCGCATCGCGTAGCGTCATCTCTTCCACCAGCGCGTCGCCGCTGAGCTGTTCATGCCGACGTACATAATCGCCTACGCTACGTAACGAAAGCAGCCTTACGCCCAGCTCGCTGCGGCCAAAAAATGCCTGCACGAAATCATTTTCCGGCGAGGTCAGCATAGAAAGCGGCGATCCCTGTTGGATAACGTGGCCCCCGTCCATCAGCACCAGATGGTCGGCGAGGCGTAGCGCCTCGTCGATGTCGTGCGTCACCAGTACGATGGTGCGCCCCAGCAGCTGATGAATGCGGGCCATCTCCTGCTGCAATGCGCCGCGCGTTACCGGATCAAGCGCGCCGAAAGGCTCGTCCATCAGCAATACCTGCGGATCGGCAGCCAGCGCCCGCGCAACGCCGACCCGCTGCTGTTGCCCGCCGGAAAGCTGATGCGGATAGCGATCGCGCAGCGCGCTTTCCAGACCCAATAATGCCATCAGTTCGTCAATACGATCGTTAATCCGTGCACGCGACCACTTTTGTAGTTGCGGTACGGTGGCGATATTTTGCGCCACCGTCCAGTGGGGAAAAAGGCCGATAGACTGAATGGCATAGCCCATGCGACGACGCAGTTCAAGCACCGGCAGGCTGCGGATCTCTTCCCCGGCAAAACGGATCGTTCCGCTATCATGCTCTACCAGCCGGTTAATCATCTTCAGAGTGGTCGATTTTCCCGAACCGGAGGTGCCAATTAACACCGAAAAGCTGCCTTCGCTAAAGTGCAAATTGAGGTCGCTAACAGCCTGTTGATCGCCGAAGGTTTTACTGACATGGTTAAATTCAATCATCGGTTGCTCCCTTCAAAAACGCGATCCATAAATCAAACAGCGCGTCGATCACTACCGCCAGCGCAATCACCGGAATGACGCCCAACAGGACTAAATCAATGGCGCTGCTCAATAGCCCCTGAAACACCAGCGCGCCGAAACCTCCCGCGCCAATCAGCGCGGCGACGACGGCCATTCCCACTGTCTGGAGCATTACTACCCGCAGGCTACGTAAAAAGACCGGCAGCGCCAGCGGCAGTTGCACATGCCTGAAGCGCTGGCCGCTACTCATTCCCATTGCTCTTGCGCTCTCCAGCACATCGCGCGGCACCTGATTGAGCCCGGCGACCACGCCGCGCACCAGCGGCAATAACGCATAGAGCACCAGCGCTATCAGTGCAGGCGTCATGCCGGTTCCCGCGACGCCGAATGCGGCAAGCCACGGAAACTGTTTCACCAGCCCGGCCAACGGCGCAATCAGCAGGCCAAACAGCGCGACGGAAGGGATAGTCTGGATCACATTCAGCACGGTAAACACCGGCCCCTGGCGTGAGGCGGAAAAATAACACCAGACGCCCAACGGTAGTCCGATCGCCAGCGCCGGCAGCACCGTGCCCGCCAGTAACATCAAATGTTGCACCAGCGCGGCATCGAAAACATCCTGGCGATTGGTATACTCTTTCAGAAGCGAGAGGTTGTCGAACGTGCCTGAAAACAGCAGCGCCAGCGGGACAATGACAATTTGCGCGTGCAGCAACCAGCGCCACAGCGGCCCAGTGGTAATACGGCGGATCGCATCGCTACAGGCCAGCAGCATCAGACCGAGGCCCAGCCACAATCCACTTCCCAGACTGGTACGCGCCAGCGGACTGCCCTCCTGCGCCAACTGGGTCGCCGCCCTGCCGACTCCCCACAGCATGACAATAAAAAGCGTCTGCGCCATCATCAACGTCAGTACGCTACCGCGCTTACCGGGTACAAAGCACAGCGTAAACAGCGCGCATCCCGCGCCAGTCAGCATCCAGATGGTCGCCGGCCAGATCTCCCATAACTGGCGCCCCTCGCCGCTCACCAGACGATTCGGGGCGTAATTAATGAAAGGCAGCGCGACAGCAAGCAAGGTCAGAACAACCAACAGCAACAGCACACGATTAACCGTGATTTTTTTGGCAGTATCACTCACAGATTACTTCACCCACCCTTTTTGTCGGAGGTAATCTGCGGCGACTTTTTTCGCATCCAGCCCTTCTACGGCGATTCTGGCGTTCAACTGTTGCAGCGTTTTCTCATCAAGGCTGGCGAAAACAGGCTGCAGACAGTCGGCTATCTGCGGATAGGCCTGTAACACCGATTCACGCACTACCGGCGCGGGGGCATAGATAGGCTGGACGCCTTTCGGGTCGCTCAGGGTTTGCAGACCCAGCGCGGCGACCGGGCCGTCGGTGCCATACGCCATCGCGGCGTTAACGCCGGATGTTTGTTGCGCGGCGGCTTTGATCGTGACCGCCGTATCGCCGCCCGCCAGCGACAAGAGCTGGTTCTGATTCAAGGTAAAATCATAGGCTTTTTCAAATGCCGGCAGCGCATCCGCCCGTTCGATAAATTCCGCAGACGCCGCCAGTTTAAAAGTGCCGCCCTCTTTCAGATAACGGCTGAGATCGGCAAGCGAGGAGAGTTTATTTTTTTCAGCGATGTCCTGGCGTACCGCGATGGTCCAGGTGTTATTTGCCGGCGCAGGCGTCAACCAGACCAGCTTATTCTGCTCCGCATCCAGTTTTTTGACTTTCTCAAAGCCTTGCTTTGCATTTTTCCATGCCGGATCGTTTTCATCTTTAAAAAAGAACGCCCCGTTACCGGTGTATTCCGGATAGATATCCAGCTCTCCGGCGGTAATCGCGCCACGAACGACTGGCGTCGTCCCGAGCTGAATTTTATTGACCGTTTTAACGCCGTGGCTTTCCAGTACCTGCAAAATCATGTTGCCGAGCAGTGCGCCTTCGGTATCAATCTTTGACCCGACCGTCACGGGCGATGCCGCCTGTAGAGGTAAACTCACCGTCGCCAGCAACGCCAGCGAACTTACCCATAGCTTTGAGATCGTCATGATGCTTTCCTCATCCTTTTACGGCCTTTTTCAGAGACTTGAGAAAAAAGCATAGTTGAAAAGTCTGCGTTTAACCTGGGATTTTCCGGCAGTTTAAGTGACGTGGCAGGCAATAAAAGGGGGGACAGGAAAAGTCATTGCCAGACAGGGCGCTGCTATCGCGCCCTGTTGACGGCAGGCTTACAGTAGCTCGAACGATCCTTGTTTAACGCGAGCGGAATCCACGCCGATAAAGACGTTGAACTTGCCGGGTTCCGCGTCATATTTCATCTGCTGATTCCAGAACTTCAACGCCTCGATATCAATCGGGAAACTCACGGTTTTACTTTCGCCGGGCTTGAGGGTGATTTTTTCAAAGCCTTTTAATTGCTTCACCGGGCGGCTCATTGACGCCGTGACATCCTGTAAGTACATCTGGATGACCGTAGCCCCTTCGCGTTTACCGGTGTTCGTGACCTCTACGCTGGCCGTGACTTTGCCGTCGCGTTGCATTGTCGGTGAGGAGAGCGTGACGTCAGACACCGTAAATGTGGTGTAGCTCAGACCGTAACCAAACGGATAGAGCGGGCCATTCGCTTCGTCAAAATAACGTGAGGTGTATTTGTTTGGCTTTTCAGGATTATACGGGCGTCCCGTATTGAGATGGCTGTAATAGACCGGAATTTGTCCCACCGAACGCGGGAAGGAGATCGGCAGTTTGCCTGACGGGTTGTAATCGCCAAACAGCACATCGGCAATGGCGTTGCCGCCTTCCGTCCCGGCAAACCAGGTCTCCAGAATCGCATCGGCCTGTTGATCTTCTTTTACCAGCGCCAGCGGTCTGCCGTTCATTAATACCAGTACCAGCGGCTTACCGGTGGCTTTCAGAGCGGTGATTAAGTCGCGCTGACTCTGCGGAATGGTGATATTGGTACGGCTGGAGGCTTCATGCGCCATCCCCTGCGACTCGCCTACCACTGCGACCACCACATCGGCCTGTTTCGCCGCCTGCACCGCCTCATCAATCATCGCCTGCGGTGAGCGCGGATCGATTTTCACCGCCTCTTCATACAGGTTTAAGAAATCGACGATGTCTTTATCGTTAGTGATATTCGCCCCTTTGGCATAGAGGATCTTCGCCCCGTCGCCGACGGCATTTTGAATACCCGCCAGCACCGTCACCGACTGATTCGCGACCCCAGCAGCAGACCAGCTTCCCATTACATCACGTTGACTGTCGGCCAGTGGCCCAACAACGGCAATGGTGCCCGATTTTTTCAACGGCAGCGTTTCCAGCCGGTTTTTCAGCAGTACCACACTTTCCCGCGCCACTTCCCGCGCCTCATTACGATGCAGGCGGCTTTCGGCATTGGTGTCCACCGGATCGCTCTCTTTCGGCCCCAGATGGCTATAGGGGTCGTTAAACAATCCCATGTCATATTTTACGTTGAGCACATGGCGTGTCGCGTCGTCCAGTTCCGCCATCGTCACTTTGCCCGACTTAATCAGACCCGGCAGATATTTGCTGTAATACTCATCCGCCATGCTCATATCCACCCCTGCCTTTAGCGCCACGCGCACCGCATCTTCCGGGTCGGCCGCGGTACCGTGTTTAATCAGTTCTTTAATAGCGCCGTGGTCGGAAACGGTAATTCCCTTAAAGCCCCACTCATCGCGCAGGACATCTTTCAATAGCCAGGAATCTGACGTCGCAGGCGTGCCGTTCAGCGAGTTCAGCGCCACCATCACCGCGCCGCTCCCCGCATCCAGCCCCGCTTTGTACGGCGGCATGTAGTCATTAAACAGACGCTGGGAACTCATATCCACGGTGTTGTATTCTTTACCGCCTTCAACGGCGCCATAGGCGGCAAAATGTTTCACGCTGGTCATCACCGAATAGCGGTCCGCCGGGCTTTTGCCCTGCATCGCTTTCACCATGGTTTCGCCCATGATAGAGGTTAAATATGTATCTTCGCCAAAGCCTTCGGAGGCGCGTCCCCAACGCGGATCGCGGGAGACATCCACCATCGGCGCCCAGGTCATATTCAGGCCGTCGTCCGCCGCTTCATACGCCGATACGCGTCCTACGGTTCTTACCGCATCCAGATTAAAAGAAGAAGCCAGACCGAGGCTTATCGGGAAGACGGTTCGCTGGCCGTGTACCACGTCATAGGCAAAAAAGAGAGGAATTTTCAGGCGGCTCAACGCCATCACCTGATCCTGCATTTGACGGATATCCTGGCGGGTGACGGTATTGAAAATCGCCCCTACCTGCCCGTATTTGATCATCTCGCGAATCGCTTCTTTCGGGTTATCAGGGCCGACGCTAATCAGACGTAACTGACCAATTTTTTCATCGACAGTCATTTTCTTGAGTAAATCCGTGACGAACGCGTCGCGCGCTTCGGGCGTCAGCGGGTGATTGCCAAACAGGTTTTCCGCCAATGCTGGCTGCATCGCCAGACTCACAGCAACACCTACTGAACATAACCATTTCATGTTGAGTCTCTCTTTATCTTTATCCCGACGAGGCGGTAAAAACAGAATAAAAACCGCAGTTTGCCATAAGCCTAAACGCGAGAGGAGAAGAAAGCGAAGGTTATTCTCCTAATTTTCCGCACAGTCGAATACACAACCGCCAGCAAATGGTATCAAGGCGGCAAATGAATACCACCAACACAGAAACAATTTGAATGAGAAAGCGTATTGTCATACAAAGCGCTATGCTTAACGCTGATATTTTGTCCCACCACAAGGAGTGGAGAATGTCTTCCATAACAATGACTGATAATAAAACGTTCCTGAATGAGCTGGCCCGCCTGGTAGGCCATTCTCACCTGCTGACAGACCCCGCCAAAACCGCCCGCTATCGCAAGGGTTTCCGTTCCGGTCAGGGCGACGCGCTGGCCGTTGTTTTCCCGGGTTCATTACTGGAACTGTGGCGTGTGCTCAACGCCTGCGTTAACGCTGACAAAATTATTCTGATGCAGGCCGCCAACACCGGTCTGACGGAAGGCTCCACGCCGAACGGCAACGACTACGATCGCGATATTGTGATTATCAGCACCCAGCGGCTGGATAAGCTGCACTTACTGGATAACGGCCAACAGGTTCTGGCCTGGCCCGGTACGACGCTCTATGCGCTGGAAAAAGCGCTTAAACCGCTGGGCCGTGAACCGCACTCGGTGATTGGTTCGTCGTGTATCGGCGCGTCGGTCATCGGCGGCATCTGTAATAACTCCGGCGGCTCGCTGGTGCAGCGCGGCCCGGCCTATACCGAGATGTCGCTCTTTGCCCGTATTGACGAGCAAGGCAAACTGCAACTGGTCAATCATCTGGGTATCGATCTTGGGCATACGCCGGAGCAGATCCTGAGCAAGCTGGATGATGAACGGATTAAAGATGAGGATGTGCGTCACGATGGTCGTCATGCGCACGATCACGACTACGTGACGCGGGTACGAGATATCAACGCCGATACGCCCGCCCGCTATAACGCCGACCCGGACCGTTTGTTTGAATCTTCCGGCTGCGCCGGAAAACTGGCGGTTTTTGCCGTTCGCCTTGATACCTTTGCAGCGGAAAAAAATCAGCAGGTTTTCTATATCGGCACCAATCAGCCCGCGGTACTGACTGAAATCCGTCGGTATATTCTGGCGAACTTCGACAATCTGCCAGTGGCGGGAGAATATATGCATCGCGATATCTACGATATTGCGGAGCAGTACGGTAAAGATACCTTTCTGATGATCGATAAACTCGGCACCGACAAGATGCCATTCTTTTTCACGCTAAAAGGCCGAACCGATGCGATGCTGGAAAAAGTAAAATTTTTCCGACCGCATTTCACCGACCGCGCGATGCAGAAATTCGGCCATCTGTTTCCCAGCCATCTGCCGCCGCGAATGAAAAACTGGCGCGATAAATATGAGCATCATCTGCTGTTAAAAATGGCGGGAGACGGCGTCGCAGAAGCGCAACGCTGGCTGAATGAATTTTTTAAATCCGCTGAGGGCGGTTTCTTCACCTGTACGCCGGAAGAAGGCAGCAAAGCCTTCCTGCACCGCTTCGCCGCTGCTGGCGCAGCGATTCGTTATCAGGCCGTACACGCTGATGAAGTGGAAGATATTCTGGCGCTGGATATCGCTCTGCGCCGCAACGATACCGACTGGTTCGAGCATCTGCCGCCGGAAATCGACAGCCAACTGGTACATAAACTCTATTACGGTCACTTTATGTGCCACGTTTTTCATCAGGACTATATCGTGAAGAAAGGCGTCGACGTCCATGCGCTGAAAGCGCAAATGCTGGAGCTGTTGCAGGCGCGCGGGGCACAATACCCGGCGGAGCACAACGTTGGACATCTGTATAAAGCGCCGGAAACGCTGACGCGTTTTTATCGGCAAAATGACCCAACCAACAGTATGAACCCCGGTATCGGCAAAACGAGTAAGCGGAAATTCTGGCAGGAAAATACGCCCGACGAAACGCATTAACACCGTGCGGTTTACCGTGAAGCCCGGCGGCGCGATGCCTGCCGGGCCTGCGGCGACTTAATCGTTCTGTGCGGTTTGCGCCCCGGCACTGGCGCTGGCTGCCGCCATTTGCGCGGCTTTTTGCTTTTTATAGCTCAGCGCGGCAGCCGGAACGGGCATGACTTTACCGGTTTCAATCCATGTACGCAGGCGACTGGCGTCCGCAAAGTGGGTATATTTGCCGAACGCGTCCATGACCACCAGCGCGACCGGTTTGTTATTGATCACGGTACGCATCACCAGGCAATGCCCCGCCGCATTGGTAAAGCCGGTTTTCGTTAACTGGATATTCCAGTTATCACGGTAGACCAAATGGTTGGTATTGCGAAACGGCAGCGTATACGCCGGATGCGAGAATGTCGCCATATCTTCGCGCGTGGTGCTTAGCTGGCCAATCAGCGGGTATTGCTTCGTGGCAATCAGCAATTTTGTTAAATCCCGCGCGGTCGAGACGTTATGAATCGACAGCCCCGTCGGCTCAACGAAGCGGGTATGCGTCATGCCCAGCGCTTTCGCCTTCGCATTCATCGCTTTAATAAACGCGTTATAACCGCCAGGATAATAGTGCGCCAGGCTTGCCGCCGCACGGTTTTCGGATGACATCAACGCCAGCAGCAACATATTTTTGCGGCTAATTTCGCTGTTCAGGCGCACGCGGGAGTAAACCCCTTTCATTTCCGGCGTCTGGCTGATATCGACCTTCAGTATTTCATCCAGCGGCAATCGCGCGTCGAGCACGACCATCGCTGTCATTAATTTGGTTATCGAGGCAATCGGACGCACCAGATCCGGGTGGTTCGAATAGATCACTTTATTGGTGTTGAGATCAACAATCATTGCGCTACCGGAGGCAATCTCAGGTTGAGACGCCGCGGTTGTCGCTGCCGTTTTCGCCACAGCCTGCGGGGCAAAAGGAACGGCCAACATCAGAGCAAGGCTCAGGAATGAAGCTCGGAATTTCAGCATGATGAGATTTCTGATAATGATTCACGCGCGTCGTAACGCACACCGCCTGAGCTAAGATTATACTCAAGCTAGCAGTGGCATCATAGCGGCACGCCAGCGTTGCCGCTACAGAAGAATCGTCAGCAAATGCTGCATTGCTGGCTTTTGCGCCAGCCCTTTTTCGCATCAGAACAGGCGGTAGCCGTATCCCCACAGGATCACGGTGATCGCCAGTAGCACCTCCAGGACCAGCACGCCGATAGCGAGCGTCGAACTGGAGAAGCTTAATCCTTCCTCTCTATTAATGTTAAGGAAAGTCGGAATACCCAAATACAGCAAATAGCCGGTGTAAAAGAGCGCGACAGCGCCGACCAAAGCGCATAGCCATACCAGGGGATAGAGCGCCACCAGACCACTTAAAAACAGCGGCGTCGCGACATAGCCGGCAAAAACCATACAGCGCGCAAGCGATGGCCGTTGCGGATAGTTTCGCGCCATCCACCAGATGACGCGTCCCATCACCGCGACGCCCGCCAGCATCACGCCGTAGAACAAGACCGCCAGCGCAAAAGCGGTAAACAGCGAGAGTTGTAACACGTTGCCGTCGCCAAAATTCCAGCCGATTTGCGTCGTGCCGATAAAGGCGCAGACGACGGGAATCGCCGCCATCAGCAAAACATGGTGCGTATAGTGATGCGAAACGGTTTCGTTTTCGCTTTTGATCACCTGCATTTCCCGATCGGGATGGGAAAAAAGCCCCCATACATGGTTCATACTGCCCCCTTCTGCTGCCTCAGATGCCAGTATGTTCAAGTATAATTCAGTTTCTGGTTATTTTATGAGCAATGGCAAAATAGTCTCCGGCAAAACGTCGGCTTTGCCGCGCACGCCTCTTGCCAGGGTGTATGCTTAATGCCGGAGGTGGTTTACGCATGGATATCAACACGCTTATTACGCATTATGGCTATGCGGCGCTGGTTATCGGCAGTATGGCCGAAGGTGAAACCGTTACCCTGTTGGGGGGCGTCGCGGCGCATCAGGGATTACTCAAGTTTCCGCTGGTGGCGGCGGCCGTCGCGCTGGGAGGGATGATGGGCGATCAGCTACTTTACCTGTTAGGACGATGCTATGGCGGGAAGATCCTGCGTCGTTTCCCGCGTTATCATACGAAGATTCGTCGCGCGCAGAAAATGATCCAACGCCATCCGTATCTGTTTGTGATCGGCACGCGTTTTATGTATGGCTTCCGGGTGGTTGGCCCGCTGCTGATTGGCGCCAGCCGCCTGCCGCCTAAAATTTTTCTGCCGCTGAATATTGTAGGCGCGCTGATCTGGGCGCTGCTGTTTACCACGCTGGGATATCTTGGCGGCGAGGTGATCGCGCCATGGCTGCACGACCTCGATCAGCATCTCAGGCACGGGGTCTGGCTGATTCTGGCCATCGTCCTGGTAGTGGGCGTGCGCTGGTGGCTGAAAAGACGCGGCAAAGCGGAGGCCCGTTAAACCCGATGGTATCCGGATGGCATAACGCCGCCATCCGGCACCCGGCGTTTATTTTGCGTTGAATTGCGGATTCGCCAGCATAAACCCGCCGTCGACAATCAGCGACTGACCGGTGGTATAGCTTGCTCCTTCCGAACACAGCCAGGCGACGAGGCTGGCTATTTCATGCGTAGAACCCGGTCGGGCAATAGGGATCGAGGGTTCCGATCCCGGCTCAATGTCGCTGTCATCCATATCATTCATCGGCGTGGCGATAGCGCCTGGCGCGACGGCGTTGACCAAAATATGATGTTCAATCAGTTCCAGCGCCATGGATTTAGTCAATCCGCCCAGCGCATGTTTCGCCGCGGTATAGGCGCTGGCTTGCGGAAGCGGCGTATGCTCATGGACGGAGGTGATGTTGATAATGCGCCCTCCCTCTCCTTGTTTAATCATATGCCGGGCGGCGATCTGCACGCAGAGAAACGCGCCATCGACGTCCACGGTAAAAATTTGCCGCCACTGCGTAAACGGCATATCAATAAACGCGGATTTGGTCATCGCCCCGGCATTATTGACCAGCACGTCAACGCGCCCCAGGCGCTGAATAAGATGTTCAATGGCCTGCGCGCCCTCGGGTAACTGGCTCAGGTCAAGATGAATGGTCTCTGCCCGCACACCAAACTGCGCCGCTTTTTTCGCCGTCTCCTGCGCGCCGCGTTCATCGGAATGCCAGGTGATACCAATATCAAAACCGTTTTGTGCTAATAACAACGCACACGCTTTGCCAATTCCCGAATCTGATGCCGTTACAATTGCGACTTTGGTCATATTCCTCTCCGGATGAATCATACACAGCCTAAGTATAGGAACCCTGTCTGAATCATCCGGAAAAATCAGGAATGATAACCGCCGCCCAGCGCGCTGGTAAGCTGAATGGAGGCATCCAGCCACTGGCCCTGCAACAGCAAGCCGTTACACTGCTCGCGTAGTGCCGGGATTTTGGCCTCGCTCACGCAGGAACCCGCAATAATACCGGCATTAAAGCGCTCTTGCGCCAGACCGACCACACGCTTCGCGTCATGCTCAATCTGCTGCTGATGCTGATTTTTCTGCGCCAGCGTCTCTACCTGACTGGCGGCGCGCGCCACATCATTAACCGCATCTACCACCGCTTTGTTGTAGTTGGCGATAGAAAGGTTGCTTTGCGCTTTGGCGATATCGAGGTTGGCATTCAGCCTGCCGCTGTCGAAAATCGGCAGCGTCAGCCCGCCGGTAATGCCATATTGCTGTGCGGAATGGCGGAACAGATCGCTCAGATGTAACGCATCCTGCTGTAAAAAAGCCATCAGATTGATATCGGGATAAAACGCGGCCTTCGCGGCGTCAATGCTGCTCAACGAGGATTCAATGTACCAGTGCGCGGCCTGTAGATCCGCCCGGCGCGCCAGCAACGAATACCCCAGTTGCGACGGTAACTGGCTTTCAACGGCGGGGAGACTCACCTGACGCAGCTTGAGCGCCGCCGATTGCGTATTGGTTAACGCGCTGAGCCGCGCTTCAATAACCTTCATTTTACCGTTAACGTCATTCAACTGCTGCTGGGTTTTGCTGGCGTCGATATCGGTCTCGACCCCTTCAACAGAAGAAGTAATGCCGTGTTGATACAGCTCCCGGTTTACCGTCACCACGTTTTGCTGCTCATGCTCGATTTGCATCAGCACATTTTTCAGCGCCGCCTGCGTCTGCCACTCCCAGTAGAGTCGCGCCACGCCGCTTGCCAGCAGTTGTCGGGTCTGCTCCTGCTCCGCTTCGCGCGCTTTGACCGCCCCGATCCGCGCGGTAACTTCAGCGCGGTTTTTCCCCCATAAATCCAGATCCCAGCCCGCCGTCAGGCCGAATGTACCGTTGGTATACCACGGCCCGGTCGTTCCCGCCGCGGGGTCGGTAATCGCGAATGGCCCCATCAGCCCTTCCGCGGACATTCGCTGGCGCTCAATGTCGGCAGAAAAGTCGAGCTGCGGGCCGTCCTGCGCCTCAACCGCTTTCGCCTGCGTTTCCGCCAGTTGAATACGCTGTTCAGCCACCTGCATATCCGGCGAATGCTGTATGGCATTATCGATCAGCGCGTCAAGCTGCGCATCGTGATACGCCTTCCACCACTGGCTATCCGGCCAACCGTTTTTCAATGCCGCCGGCAGGCTGGAATCCACATAAGAAGAGGGCGTCTGCTGGGTCAGCGACTGGCGGGTATCGTGCATAGGGGCGCAGCCCGCCAGCAAAATAAAAAGCGGTAAGCTCGCTGTCGCGGCAAGGAAAGAATTACGATTCATGGAGGTGTTCTGATAAAAAAAGGTGCGCAGAGAGTACGTCTTACGGCGATCTATTTTTTAGTTACGCGTGGCAATACATCATCAGACAACAAAAGACATATTTTGAAATTTATATGATTAGCAAATAATTTCATGCAATACATTTTTTTGATGTGATATTTCAGTATAAAGCCCCACTAACTCGTTAATAAATGAACAATTTTGCTGCAATACCCGCCAGCAGCCTTCATGAGTTAAACGTCGCCGCGCCCAACAAGGCAGCAGATGGCTTAATACTTTCCTATACTTTGTTTGTATTTACCAATAAAGGGACAAACAATGAAAATTCTTTTATGGGCAATCTTAATTATTTTTCTGATTGGGCTGTTGGTGGTAACGGGCGTGTTTAAGATGATTTTCTGATTCCTGCGCCGGGCAGTGATAGTATCTGCCCGGCACACGTTCTGGACGCTGTAGAGATTAGATTTTAATAGCCTGAATCGCCCGCGCAATCTCGGACGAACGGTTTAACGCCCGAATCGACTGAAAGAGTTCCGTCGCCTCAATATATTCCTTACGTAAATATCCCAACCACTGTTTAATACGCGCGACATGATATAAACCGGTATCGCCCTGCTTTTCCAGTCGGGTATATTTTTGTAATAACGTCACCACTTCCGGCCACGGCATACGCGGCTCGTTATACTTCACCACCCGGCTCAGGTTAGGAATATTTAACGCCCCACGGCCGATCATCACCGCATCGCAGCCGCTGGTCGCCATACATGCCTGCGCGCTCTGCCAGTCCCAGATTTCGCCATTCGCGATAACCGGAATAGTCAGACGCTGGCGTATTTCGCCGATCGCCTGCCAGTCGATATGCTCGGCGCGGTAGCCCTGCGCTTTGGTACGGCCATGCACCACCAGTTCACTGGCGCCGGCCTGCTGCACCGCATCGGCGATTTCAAATTTTCTATCGCCGCTATCCCAGCCGAGACGCACTTTTACCGTCACCGGCAGATGCGACGGTACCGCGGCCCGCATCGCTTTCGCGCCCTGATAGATGAGTTCGGGATCTTTGAGCAATGTCGCGCCGCCGCCGCTGCCGTTCACCACTTTTGACGGACAGCCGCAGTTCAGGTCCACGCCATACGATCCCAACGCCGTCGCCCGCGCGGCGTTTTCCGCCAGCCACTGCGGATGCTGACCCAGAAGCTGAATACGCACCGGCGTGCCGGACGGCGTGCGGCTGGCGTGATGCAACTCCGGGCAGATGCGATGAAACACTTTTACCGGCAGCAGCTGATCCACCACGCGCACAAATTCGGTGATGCAGAGATCGTAATCATTCACTTCGGTCAGCAGCTCGCGCACTAACGCGTCGAGCACGCCTTCCATCGGCGCCAGTAAAACACGCATATCGGTATCCACAGCAAAAAAAGAGGCGCTATCATAACGCCTCTCTGCGATGAGCAAAACTTTTTGCCGGGTGGCGGCGCAAACGCCACGCTACGTCACGTAAAGTGCTCAACGCGGCTCAAGACAGTTATCTTCTTTCCAGCCGTACAGCCATTCAATACCGCGATAAAACGCCTCCTGCGATTTCCTTTTCCACAACAGATTACGCACCTGACGCTCCACCCCGGCGGCGTGATAGAGACGCCCCATCTCGCGGGTAGACCAGACGATACGCGCCGTGCGGGGAATACGCACCGACTCATACAGCGCAAATGCCTGCTGCGCGTCGCCGTCGCAGCGTTCCAGCGCTTTGCCTAGCGTGACGGCGTCTTCCAGCGCCATACAGGCGCCCTGGGCCATATATTGCGCCACCGGATGCGCGGCGTCGCCCACCAGAGTGATACGCTCGGTTCCCCATTTTGCGACCGGCTCGCGATCGGCGGTCGACCAGCGGCGCCAGGAGGTCGGCTTATCCAGCATCTGGCGCGGGCGGGGATGAATGCCGGCAAAATAAGAGAGCACCTCTTCTTTACTGCCGTCTTTCACGCCCCACTCTTCTTGCTGGCGGCTGTGGAATGTCACCACCAGATTGTACTGTTGACCTCCGCGTAGCGGATAATGGACCAGGTGACAATGCGGGCCTGCCCAAAGCACCGGTGCGTTAATACGTAAATCGTCCGGCATATCGTCGCAATCAATCACCGCCCGATAAACTACATGCCCCGTTACGCGCGGCGCATCGCCGAGTAAACTTTGCCGCACGACCGATTTAACGCCGTCGCAGCCCACGAGAATATCCGCCGTCCAGCTATTTCCCTGCTCATCAAACACCGTAACGTCATCCGGCGTCTGGCGGATATCGACAATATGGGTCGAGGTACGATACTCCACGCCAGGGTGCGTCAGCACCGCTTCCCATACCGTTGCATGAATATCTACCCGGTGAATTACCGCATACGGCCCGCCAAAATGGTCGCGGAACGCCTGTCCGGTTTCAATGCATACCACTTCTTCGGCATTCACGGCATCCATCATGGTAATGTGATCGGTAAACACCGCACGCTGGCGGGCAACATCGCCCACACCGAGACTATCCAGCGCCGAAAAAGCGTTCGGCCCAAGCTGAATACCCGCGCCAATCTCGCCAATTTCGTGCGCTTTTTCCAACAGCATGACTTTTATTCCCTGGCGCGCCAGCGACAGCGCGGTCGCCGCGCCGCCGATTCCGCCACCTACAATAATTGCGCTTGTCACGTGAGTCATGGTCATTCTCCTTTTCAGGCCGGGATTTTATCTTGTTGATTTTCCGGCGCGGCGGCAATAAACGCCGGTAGCTGTACGCAGGCGTCATAAACGGCTTTACAGCGCGGATAGCCTGATAAATCGCAGCCCATCCTGAGCGCATTCGCCCACTGAGGAATCAGGCAGCAGTCCGCAAGGCCTGGCGCGTCGCCCACGCAGAATCGTCCGGACTGACTTTTACGCAATAGCTGCTCTACCGCGCTTAACCCTTGTTGTATCCAGTGGGCGTACCAGCGTTTTTTATCCTCCTCGCTAACCTTCAGCTCATCGGTCAGGTAGCGCAACACGCGCATGTTATTGATTGGGTGTATATCGCAGGCGATAGCGTAGACAATTTCCAGCGCCTGGCTGCGCGCCGGGTCGCTCGTCGGCAGCAGCGGCGTTTGCGGAAAATGTCGGTCCAGCCAGTCGACGATGGCCAGTGATTGCTCCAACGATTCGCCGTCATCAGTGACCAGCGTCGGCACCAGGCCTACCGGATTCATCCGTCGGTAGGCCAGCGCATTCTGCTGGCCGATACGAATATTGACGCCCACTGTCTGGTAATCAATCCCCTTTAACGCCAGCGCAATACGTACACGATAAGACGCCGAACTATTAAAGAAACTGTACAGCTTCATCGTTCACCTCAGACAATTTTCACAGCAATCGGCGTCAGACCTTCTACGTTCCCGGTGATGACATCTCCTTTCACCACTGCGCCCACCCCCTCTGGCGTACCGGTGAAAATCAAATCGCCTGGCTGCAATTCAAAAAAGCCGGACAAATAGCTGATGGTTTCATTCACCGACCAAATCAGATGACGAATATCGCTGCGCTGATGGTCTTCGCCGTTAACCTGTAGCCAAATAGGGGCGTTATCCACATTATGCGTTTCAGCGGCTTTGTGTAATGGCGCAATGGGCGCGGAGAGATCGAACGCTTTGCCAATTTCCCACGGGCGTCCCATCTGACGCATTTCCATCTGACGATCGCGACGCGTCATGTCCAGACCTGTGGCGTATCCCCAGACATATTCATGGGCTTTTTCCAGCGGGATATCGCTCCCCTTTTTACCAATCGCCACCACCAGCTCAATTTCATAATGGTAGTTATCGGTCTGCGCCGGATACGGCAGTTCCAGGGTATCCCCCTCCGCTACCGGGACGACAGCGTCCGCTGGTTTACAAAAGAAGAACGGCGGTTCGCGATCGGGATCAAAGCCCATTTCACGGGCATGGGCGGCATAGTTGCGACCCACGCAGTAAACGCGACGTACCGGAAACTGCTCATCACTGCCCGCCACGGGTACTGTCACCGGGGCCTGCGGCTGGAATACATATTTGGTCATGTTCTCTCTCCCTAATTAATAACGTGCTTCGCGGAACAGCCCCAGGGCTTCCTGAACCGGCTTGTCCGAAAAGCTGAATAACACCGTGTCTTCGCTGCTGCGAAACGACACCTCATGCCAGGTCGGCGCCACAAAAATGTCTTTTGCGGAAAAATGAAAAGTTTCGTTGCCGATAGTGACCTGCCCTGCCCCTTCAACGACGTGGTAGATAGTGCTGTCGGTGCTCCGCGCCACACGCGAGGCAAAGCCTTTTGGCAGCAGTTGCAGGAACGCGCCCATCGACGGCATCGGATAACCGCCGGTGACGGGATTAACGTAACGCAGCTTGTAACCTTCCCACTCATCCGGATCGCCCATACGGGTCAGATCGTGCAGCGCCTCGCGACTGCGGTCGTAACGGTAGTTGAAAATCGGCGACGAGTTCCCGCGCTGGTGGCGCAGCGGCAGCATATTCGCTGCATAGCGCGGCAGATAATCGCCCTCTTTTCGCGTCACCGGCTGCTGATCTTCGGGATAGTCTTCCGCAAACCCACAGCCCAGGAGGTTGACTAACGGCAGATCCAGACCATCCAGCCATACCACTGGCTCTGACCCCGGATTACCATGATCGTGCCAGCGCCACTGCGGCGTCAGGATAAAATCGCCGGTATGCATTGGCGTGCGCTCGCCGTCCACCGCGGTAAATGCGCCTTTACCTTCGACGATAAAACGCAGCGCCGACTGGTTATGGCGATGACTCGGCGCGACTTCGCCGGGCAGGATCAGCTGTAAACCAGCGTATAAGGTCGCCGTGATCGACGACTGACCGCGCAATGCCGGATTTTCCAGCACCAGCACCCGGCGGATCGCCTCTTTCGCGCCAATGACATTGCCGCTTTCCATCAGTAGCGGACGAATTTCCTGATAATTCCAGTAGGCCGGCGCGCAGTTGGCGTTTGGCGTCTGCGGTACCAGGTGATGTAACGATTCCCACAGCGGCGTCAGATTCTGCCCGGAAATATGCTGGTAATACTGCTGACGGCTATCTTTTACGTTCTGATTTATTTCAGACATGGAGATTCTCCTTATTCGTTTACGACGCTGGCACGCGGCAGGTCGTCAGGTACAGAAATCGAAAGGCGGACAACCACCGTCAGCAGGGTAAGCATTACCGCGCTGATAGCCGCCGGAATAGCAATGACAAAAAACAACGTATCGAAAGAGAAATTGAGGGCCATCATCATGCCGCCGGAGAGCGAACCGACAATCGCCCCGCAGCGTCCAATGGCGTTCGACCAGCTCACGCCCGTCGCCCGGCTTTGGGTGGGGTACAGCGTCGCCGTCAGAGCATTCAGCCCGACCTGGGAACCGCTAATACCGATGCCGGTACCAAAAATCGCCAGCGCCATCAGCCAAAGGCCGTTTTCGCTCAGGCCTATCATGACAATGCAAACCGCGCCCAGCGCATAGCTCACCGCCAGTACCCGGAACGGGTTAAGCCGGTCCATCAACACGCCGAGTAACAGCGCGCCAAGCGTGCCGCCAACCTGGAATGCGGCAGTCACCCACGACGCCTGTTGCAGATCAATACCGCGATGGTTAAGTAACGTCGGCATCCAGCTGGAAAGCAGATAGATAATGAGCAGGCTCATAAAGAACACCACCCATAACATCAGGGTAATGACAAGCTGTCGCCCGGCAAAAAGCTGGCGAATACTGCCTTTGGCGATGGCTGCCGTCTCATGCAGAAAGAATTGCGTATCGTGATAGCGCTCGCCGGTAATGGCGCTGACCGTCCGGGCGACAACGGCTTGCGATAGTTGGCGACGTACCTGCCAGCGGGGAGATTCCGGCAGCGCGAACAGCAGGCCGAAAAACAGCATCAAAGGCAAGATGCCGCCTAGCGCCAGAATTCCGTGCCAGCCAATCAGCGGCACCAGTTGCGCGCTCACAATCCCACCCATCGCCGACCCCAGGGTAAAACCGCAGAACATCAGCGTGACCAGCGCTCCGCGTCGACGAGCGGGAAGGTATTCCGACGTCATGGTGATGGTATTCGGCATCGCTCCGCCCAGTCCCAGACCGGTTAAGAAGCGCAGCAACACCAGGGTTTCTATATCCGGCGAGAAAGCGGAAAGCAGGCTCAATGCGCCGAATAGCGCCACGCAAAGCTCAATGACCCGCTTGCGGCCAAAGCGATCCGCCAGCGGCCCGCATAGCAGCGCGCCGGCCGTAAGCCCCAGCAGCCCTGCGCCAAACAGCGGCGCAAGTTCGCTGGCGCTTAGCTGCCAGTGGGTACGAATATCCGGGGCGATGAAGCCAATCGCGGCGGTGTCGAAACCGTCGAGCATAACCACCAGAAAACAGCAGATGATAACGCGCCACTGCATTTTGCCGACGGCGCGGCATCAATAAGGGCTTGTAGATCACGTCGTTGAGTCATAGCTAATGCCTCAGTGCAGGGAGATAGATGTTGTTTTTATGTTTGCTATGTTACGAGTTTGTAGAGTGAGCGATAAAATGTACAATGGCTTTTCAGGCAGAGACATAACCTGGAGGTTATAGCGAATGGCGAACTGGGCGCAGAAATTGAAATTACATCACCTGCAAACGCTGGTTGCGCTGGGCGAACAGGGCAACCTGACGCACGTCGCCCGGATGATGAATATCTCCCAGCCGGCGCTATCGAAGTGGTTATCTCAACTCGAAGATGAGATAGGCATCACGCTTTTTGAGCGCCACAGTAAAGGGCTACGCCCCTCGGAAGGCGGTAAATTACTGCTCCAGCACGCCCAGCGCCTAATTAACGATCTGGAGCGTTCACAGTATGAAATCGCCCGTTTCAAGCAGGGCGGCCTGGTTGGCAGCCTGAAGATCGGCTGTTCGCCCGTGGCGACTGACTGCGTATCACAGGCGATTCTGAGCCTGCTTAACGAAATGCCGACGCTGCATCTGAATATTGAAGAGAAGGTAATGACGCCGCTGCTGCACGATTTGCTTGCCGGTCAGGTGGATGTGGTGGTAGGGCGTGTCGGCGGCCGCGCCCTGCAACTGCCGCTTAATTATCAGGTACTTTATACCGAGCCGGTCTGCTTTGTGGCGCGTCCGCACCATCCGCTGGCCGCGCGAGCGCAGATCGCCTGGAGCGATCTGGCGCACTGGCGGTGGATAGTCTGGCCAACCGGCACCCCTATTCGCATCAGTATTGATAACGCCCTCGTCGATAATGGCGTCATGCTCCCGGAAAACACCATTGAATCGGCGTCAATGAACGTCAGCACCAATTTGCTGCAAAGCAGCGATATGATCTCTATTCTTTCTTTACGGCTGGCGCAACGCTATGCCAGCCAGGGGCAACTGGCGATTTTAAACTTGCCAAAAATTGAGCAAAAAGGCAGCGTAGGGATGTTCTGGCGTAAGAATGAGACGCCGTCTTTGGCCCTGAGTCGCTTTTTGTATTTTTTAGCCCAGGTTTAGCGCCGCCGACCAGGGGCATTGCCCGATGTTCCTGCTGTCTATACCCACTATGCTAAGAATTCATGATGTGATCGGTAGCACGTTTTAACGTTTAATTGTATGATGAATCCATCTCATCAAGGGCTTTAAACATGAGTAAGTCACTGAATATTATCTGGCAATATATACGCGCTTTTGTATTGATTTATGCCTGTTTGTACGCAGGCATTTTTCTTGCATCACTGCTTCCTATCACTATTCCCGGCAGCATTATCGGGATGTTAATTCTGTTTGTATTGCTGGCGCTGCAAATTCTGCCGGCAAAGTGGGTTAACCCCGGCTGTTATGTGCTGATTCGTTACATGGCGTTGCTGTTTGTGCCAATTGGCGTTGGGGTCATGCAATATTTTGACTTACTGCGCGCGCAATTCGGCCCGGTGGTGGTCTCTTGCGCTATCAGTACGCTGGTCGTTTTTGTGGTCGTAAGCTGGAGTTCACATCTGATACACGGTGAGCGTAAAGTGGTTGGGCAGAAGGGAACGAAAAAATGATGACATATATCTGGTGGTCGTTACCGCTGACGCTGGCGGTATTTTTCGCCGCCCGCAGACTGGCGGCGCATTTTAAAATGCCGTTGCTGAATCCTCTGCTGGTGGCAATGGTAGTCATTATTCCTTTTCTGTTGCTGACCGGTATTCCCTACGAGCACTACTTCAAAGGCAGCGAAGTACTTAACGATCTGCTGCAACCGGCGGTGGTGGCGCTGGCCTATCCCCTTTATGAACAGTTGCACCAGATTCGCGCGCGTTGGAAATCCATTATTAGCATCTGTTTTGTCGGCAGTCTGGTAGCGATGATTACCGGGACATCCGTTGCCTTGCTGATGGGCGCAACGCCTGAAATCGCGGCATCGGTACTGCCTAAATCCGTGACTACACCTATCGCGATGGCGGTGGGCGGCAGCATCGGCGGCATCCCTGCGATCAGCGCGGTATGCGTAATTTTTGTCGGTATTCTGGGCGCGGTGTTTGGCCACACGCTGTTAAACGCGATGCACATCCGTACTAAGGCCGCACGCGGGCTGGCAATGGGGACCGCCTCACATGCGCTCGGTACTGCGCGCTGTGCCGAGCTGGATTACCAGGAAGGCGCGTTTAGCTCCCTGGCGCTGGTGATCTGCGGCATTATTACCTCGCTGGTAGCGCCCTTTTTGTTTCCGCTCATTCTGGCGGTAATGCGCTAACGACGGGACAAAAGACCGGGTTAAAATTTGCGATACGTCGCGCATTTTTTATTTAAGTTTCACAAGTTGCATAAGCAATGAGATTTAGATCACATATTAAGACATAGCAGGCCCGTAAACTACGGTTCCATTACATTGTTATGAGGCAACGCCATGCATCCACGTTTTCAAACTGCTTTTGCCCAGCTTGCGGATAATTTGCAATCAGCGCTGGCCCCTATCCTGGCGGACCACCATTTTCCCGCCATGCTGACCGCAGAGCAGGTCTCGACGCTTAAAAATACGGCGGGACTGGACGAAGACGCGCTGGCTTTCGCACTGTTACCTCTGGCGGCGGCCTGCGCCCGTACCGATTTGTCCCATTTTAACGTCGGCGCGATTGCGCGCGGCGTTAGCGGCAACTGGTATTTCGGCGCGAATATGGAGTTCCTGGGCGCCACCATGCAACAAACTGTGCATGCTGAACAAAGCGCGATTAGCCACGCCTGGCTACGCGGCGAAAAAGGGCTCGCCGCCGTCACCGTTAACTACACGCCTTGCGGCCACTGTCGCCAGTTTATGAACGAGCTGAACAGCGGTCTGGATCTGCGCATTCATCTGCCGGGCCGCGCGCCGCATACGTTACGCGATTATCTGCCTGACGCTTTCGGGCCAAAAGATCTGGAGATCAAAACGCTGCTGATGGACGAGCAGGATCATGGCTTTACGTTAACGGGCGATACGCTAACGGGCGATACGCTAACGCAAGCGGCGATTACGGCAGCCAATAAGAGCCATATGCCTTATAGCCACTCACCGAGCGGCGTGGCGCTGGAATGTAAAGATGGCCGTATTTTCACCGGCAGCTATGCGGAAAACGCCGCCTTTAACCCTACGCTTCCCCCGCTGCAAGGCGCGCTAAACCTGCTGAGTCTCAATGGCTATGACTATGCGGATATTCAGCGCGCGATTCTGGCGGAAAAAGGCGATGCAGCATTAATTCAATGGGATGCCACCGCCGCAACGCTGAAAGCGTTAGGTTGCCATAATATTGACCGCGTGCTTCTCGGCTAAGCAAATGTGCCGGATAGCGACGCACTGGCGTCTTATCCGGCCTGACTCTCCTCTCCCGCGACCCGATACAAGGGAAATCATGCTGAAAATCTCCGCAATCAGACGGCGGTTTCTTGCGCTACGTCTTCGGGTACAGTAGCCTGATCGTACTTTCATCCTGGTATCGAGTTTCCTGCATGTTAAAGCGCGTGTTTTACAGCCTGTTGGTCCTGGTAGGCTTGCTGCTGTTGACGGTGCTTGGCCTCGATCGGTGGATGAGCTGGAAAACAGCGCCCTATATCTATGACGAGCTACAGGATCTCCCCTACCGCCAGGTTGGCGTCGTGTTAGGGACAGCCAAATACTATCGCAAGGGTGTCATTAATCAGTACTATCGTTACCGTATTCAGGGCGCGTTAAACGCTTACAATAGCGGTAAAGTCAATTACCTGCTGCTCAGCGGCGACAATGCCCTGCAAAGCTATAACGAACCGATGACCATGCGCAAAGACCTTATCGCGGCGGGCGTCGATCCTGCGGACATTGTGCTTGATTACGCTGGCTTCCGTACGCTTGACTCCATTGTGCGTACCCGCAAAGTGTTTGATACCAACGACTTTATTATCATCACTCAGCGCTTCCACTGCGAACGCGCCTTGTTTATTGCGTTGCATATGGGCATTCAGGCGCAGTGTTACGCGGTACCTTCGCCCAAAAATATGCTGACAGTGCGCCTGCGCGAATTTGGCGCCCGCTTTAGCGCGCTGGCGGATCTCTATATTTTTAAACGCGAACCGCGTTTTTTAGGCCCGCTGGTACCTATTCCCACGCAGCATCAGGTGCTGAATGACGCCCAGGGATATCCGGCCGTTACGCCGGAACAATTGCTTGAACTGGAAAAGAAAAAAGGGAAATGATCATGGATGTACAGACGATATTTGTCATATTAGCCTTTCTGCTACTCCCGCTTTTTTGCTTCCGTGAGGCCTGGAAAGGCTGGCGAACCGGCGCGGTAGATAAAGTTGTCAAAAATGCGCGAAAACCGGTTTATGTCTATCGCCATGCCGATCCCGTACAATATTGGTCTTATCTTTTTCTTTATACCGGTTGCGGTTTTTTATTTACTGGAATGATTATTTATCTTCTTTTTTATCGTTAATCTATTTATTATCCCTTTAAAATTGAGAATAGTTATTATTATGATATAAGGAACAAATGCTGTTTTGCATTCTGGTTTCATTTTTTTGTGAATTCTTTCACAGAATACCCTTCTTTCAATGCTTAGGCTGGCGGTAGATTTTGGATCATTAAAACGCGTTATTTGCGTTTCGCCTTAATTTATTCAAGCATTAAGGAAGATTATATGCCGCAACAAAATTATCTGGATGAACTCACGCCTGGTTTTACGCCATTACTGGCAATAAAAGAGGCTTCACGTTGTTTATTATGTCACGATGCGCCCTGTAGTCAGGCTTGCCCGGCGCAAACCGATCCGGGGAAATTTATTCGTTCTATTTACTTTCGCAATTTTAAAGGCGCAGCGGAAACTATCCGGGAAAATAATGCGCTTGGCGCCGTCTGCGCCAGAGTCTGTCCGACGGAAAAATTATGCCAGCGCGGATGTACACGTTCCGGAATAGATAAACCTATTGATATTGCACGCCTGCAACGTTTTATTACCGATTTTGAACAGCAGACTGCCATGCAGATTTATCAGCCCGGGAGTAAAATACGCGGGAAAGTAGCGATTATTGGCGCGGGTCCGGCAGGTTTGCAGGCAAGCGTGACGCTCACGCATTTAGGCTATGACGTCACCATTTACGAAAAACAGCCGCAGCCCGGCGGATGGCTGCGTCACGGCATCCCGGCATTTCGTCTGCCGCAAAGCGTTCTCGATCAGGAAATTGCCCGCATTGTAGAAATGGGCGTCAATATTAAATGTAATTGTGAGGTGGGCGGGTCGCTATCGCTTGCGCAACTCAAAGCCGAATATCGCGCCGTGCTGATGACCGTCGGGATGTCCTGTGGTTCTGATTTACCGTTATTTGAGCAAGCCAATCACGTAGAGATTGCCGTTGATTTTTTACAGCGCGCCCGTCAGGCCGACGGCGATATTAGCGTTCCGCGTAGCGCATTAATTATTGGCGGCGGCGACGTAGCGATGGATGTCGCCAGTACGTTAAAAATTCTCGGCTGTCCTTCCGTCACCTGCGTGGCGCGGGAAGAATTAGCCCAATTTCCCGCCAGCGAAAAAGAATTTACCAGCACGCAGGCATTAGGCGTATCGATTATTGATGGTTTTACGCCTGTCGCCGTCAGCGGAAATAAAGTGACCTTCCACCATGTACGCCACTCAGGAGAACTGACGCTGGAAGCGGAAAATATTATTTTGGCCGTGGGGCAGCACGCGCGACTGGATACCTTTGCGGAGATAAAAGCGCAGCATAATATTATCGACACGCACAATTATCAAACCGACGACCCGGCGATCTTTGCCGCTGGCGATATTGTTAAAGGCGATAAGACCGTCGTTTATGCGGTAAAAACCGGAAAAGAAGCCGCTCAGGCTATTCATCATTATTTAGAGGAGGCCTGCTCATGTTAACAAAAGATTTGTCTGTTACCTTTTGCGGCATTAAGTTTCCCAATCCGTTTTGTCTTTCTTCTTCTCCGGTAGGCAACTGTTATGAGATGTGCGCCAAAGCCTATGATACCGGCTGGGGCGGGATCGTTTTTAAAACCATTGGTTTTTTTATTGCCAACGAAGTCTCTCCACGTTTTGATCACCTGACGAAAGAAGATACCGGTTTTATTGGTTTCAAAAACATGGAGCAAATTGCTGAGCATCCGCTGGAAGAGAATCTGGCCGCCATTCGACGGCTAAAACAGAATTATCCGGATAAGATGCTGATTGCTTCCATCATGGGGGAAAATGAGCAGCAGTGGCAAGAACTGGCGCGTCTGGTTGAAGAAGCCGGCGCGGATATGATTGAGTGTAACTTCTCTTGCCCGCAGATGACCTCGCACGCCATGGGAAGCGATGTAGGGCAAAGCCCGGAGCTGGTTGAAAAATACTGCCGCGCCGTAAAACGCGGTTCATCTTTGCCAATGCTGGCGAAAATGACGCCGAATATTGGCGATATGTGTGAAGTCGCGCTGGCCGCCAAACGCGGCGGAGCCGACGGTATCGCCACCATCAACACCGTGAAATCCATTACTAACATCGACCTGAACCGCAAAATCGGGATGCCGGTGGTTAACGGTAAATCCAGTATCTCCGGTTATTCAGGAAAAGCGGTGAAACCCATTGCGCTGCGTTTTATCCAGCAGTTGCGAATGCACCCTGAACTGCGCGATTTCCCGATTAGCGGTATCGGCGGCATTGAAACCTGGGAAGACGCTGCCGAATTTCTGCTGCTGGGCGCGGCGACCCTACAGGTGACGACAGGCATTATGCAATACGGTTACCGCATTGTAGAAGATATGGCGAGCGGCCTCAGCCACTATCTGGCCGATCAGGGATTTGCCTCATTACAGGAGATGATCGGGCTGGCGAATGGCAATATTATCCCGGCGGAAGACCTGGATCGCAGCTATATCGTCTATCCGCGGATTAATCAGGAGAAATGCGTCGGCTGCGGACGTTGCTATATCTCCTGCTATGACGGCGGCCATCAGGCGATGGAGTGGGATGAACACAGCCGCACGCCGCATTGCAATACGGAAAAATGCGTCGGTTGTCTGCTGTGCGGTCATGTCTGCCCGGTCGCCTGTATTGATTTAGGCGAGGTCAAATTTAAAAAAGGCGAAAAAGAGCACGCGTTAACGCTGTAGCTCGCGGTATGAAGCCCGGCGCGCAGTTTCGCTGCGCCGGGTTATCTGATAAGCAAGGCAATAGGTCTGGATAACTACTTCTTACGCGCGTATTTCAGCGAGTCCAGCGCCACGGCGAAAATGATAATGCCGCCTTTGATAATGTACTGCCAGTACGGGTTTACCCCGATATAGGTCAGGCCGTAGTTGATGACGGTAAAGATAATGACGCCGGTCACCACACCGAAGACCGTACCCACTCCGCCGCTAAATGATACGCCCCCGACAACGCACGAGGCAATCGCATCCAGTTCATACATAAAGCCGAGGTTGTTGGTGGCAGAACCAATACGCCCTGCTTCCAGTAAGCCGCCGAAGGCATAAAACACGCCGGAGAGCGCATAAATCATCAGCAGGTTCAGCGCCACGTTTACGCCAGAAACTTTTGCCGCTTCCGGGTTGCCGCCAATAGCAAAAATGTTTTTACCAAAGCGGGTCTTATTCCACAGCACCCAGACAAACGCTACCGCAATCAGGGCGTAAAAGGTGATGTAGGAGAGCCGGAAACTGCCCATCGCCACAAAGCCCTGCGCAAAGGTGGAAAAGCCGCTGTCAAAGCCGGAAATGGGCGAAGCGCCGACAAAGTCATAGTAAAGGGAGTTGATCCCATAAACGATAATCATCGTGCCAAGCGTGGTAATAAACGGCGTCACGTTCAGGTAAGCAATGATGATACCGTTCACCAGGCCAATCACCGCGCCAATCGCGCAGACAATCAGGATGACCAGCGCAATCGGCATGGTCGCCATTTCCGGAAACACTTTGTTGGCGTTTTCCATTGATTGCAGTAATGTTGCCGCCACAACCGCCGCCAGCCCTACCTGACGCCCCGCCGACAGGTCTGTCCCCTGGGTGACGATGAGTCCCGCCACGCCCAGCGCGATAATAATACGTACCGAAGATTGCGTCAGAATATTACTTAAATTCAGCAAACTTAAAAAAGTCGGGTCCTGGAAAATAATAATCGCCAGCAACACTAAAAGAACGACGTAAATTCCGCCCTCTTTCAGCCAGGTCAAAAAGCTTTTCTTGTTTAACGCACTCATAAGGAGCCCCTGATCTTAAAGGTGCAAAGAAGCAAGACGCAAAATTTCGTTTTGCGTTGTTGTTTTAGTATCGACAATGCCGGAAACGAGACCGTTACTCATCACCAGGATACGATCGGTAATCCCTAACAGCTCCGGCATTTCAGAAGAGATAATGATGATCCCCTTGCCTTTTTTCGCCAGTTCCGCAATAAGCTGATAAATTTCAAATTTTGCGCCGACATCAATGCCGCGGGTCGGTTCGTCCAGCATTAATATTTCCGGCTGCGTCAATAGCCAACGACCAATGATCACCTTTTGCTGATTGCCGCCGGAAAGTGAACCAATTTGCGTGCGATGCCCCGGCGTTTTTACCCGCATGGAATCAATAACCCATTGGGTGTCGCTTTTCATCCGGGAATTATCCAGTAACCCCACTTTATTTTTATAATTACGGATATTCGAAATTAATGAGTTAAATCCGATATCCAGATAGGCATAAATTCCGGTGGAACGACGCTCTTCCGTCACCAGCGCAAAACCGTGGTTAATCGCTTCGTTCGCAGTGTGATTATTAATTTTCTTGCCATGTAAAGTGATTGTCCCGGACGACTTCTCACGAATGCCAAACAGCGTTTCGACGATATCGGTACGCTTTGCCCCAACCAGACCGGCAATGCCCAGAATTTCGCCCTTGTGCAAATCAAAGGAGACATCGCGAATGGAAGGCTGGCGCAGCGAGGTCAGGTTACGTACCTCCAGAATCACGTCGCCCGGCTTATTTTCTTTATCCGGGAAACGCTGGTTCAGGGAACGCCCGACCATCATCGCAATGATCTTATCCATATCCAGCCCTTCCAGCGGCTGGGTGGCAATCCACTGACCGTCGCGCAAAATAGTAATTTCATCGCACAATTGAAAAATTTCTTCCATTTTATGCGAGATATAAACAATACCACAGCCGCGTTCTTTCAGCTTGCGAATAATCGTGAACAGATGATTAACCTCTTTCTCAGTTAACGATGAGGTCGGTTCATCCATAATAACGATCTTAGCGTTATAGGAAAACGCCTTCGCAATTTCGATCATCTGCATTTGCGAAACGGATAACGTTCCTACGCGCGCGCGCGGGTCAATATCGATATCCAGTTCATCAAATATCGCTTTGGTATCCTGGTACATTTTATCCTGGTCGACAAACATACCTTTGGTGGGATAACGTCCCAACCACATGTTATCCATGACCGAACGTTGTAATACCAGATTTAACTCCTGGTGTACCATCGAAATCCCATTCTCCAGCGCTTCTTTCGCCGAATGGAAGTCCACTTCTTTTCCCTGAAATACAATGCTGCCGGAATCTTTTTGATAAATACCGAAAAGACATTTTAATAATGTTGATTTGCCTGCGCCGTTTTCACCCATTAATGCATGAATAGAGTGCGGACGAACGTTTAAGTTGACATTATCAAGCGCTTTCACGCCGGGAAATGATTTGTTAATGCCACGCATTTCCAACAAATATTCACCCGACGACGGAGAGATCGTGCTGCCCATAATGATACCCTGTCGGCCTTTTTAATTATGACTATCCGCGCCGGATGGCAAAAGAAATACGTTATCCGGTCTGCGGCACGTCACCCTTCCACGGTTTCAGGGCGCAACAAAATTGCGCCCACAGACGGAAAAGTTATTTTTGGGTAAATTCGCTCAGATTATCTTTGTCCACGCCGACATAAGGCACGCGCACGATTTTGTTCTCAATCTTCCAGCTGGTGCCGTCAGCCGCGCCCTTGCCTTCGGCGAGGTTTTTCGCCAGATCGAATGTCGCTTTCGCCTGATTGTTGGCGTCATTCAGTACCGTACCGGCCATCGCGCCCGATTTCACCAGCGCCAAAGCTTCCGGTAACGCATCGACGCCAAAGACCGGAATCGACGATTTATTATGCGCTTTCAGCGCCTCTACCGCTCCCATCGCCATCGCATCGTTATTCGCGATAACCACTTCAATCTTGTTAGCGTTCGGGCCAGACAGCCAGGCATCCATCTTATCTTTTGCCTGCGCGGTATCCCACATGGCGGTGTCTAACGCCAGTTGCTCGGTCTGAATACCTTTATCATTTAACTCTTTCACCACATACGTCGTACGGGCTTCAGCATCCGGGTGCCCCGGCTCGCCTTTCAGCAGAACATACTGAATTTTACCGTCTTTATTCAGATCCCAACCCTGATTCGCCTGCCAGTGTTTGGCAATCAAGTCGCCCTGAATCACACCGGATTCTTTAGAGTCAGTCCCGACATAATACGCCTTGTCATAGCTGTCCAGCGCTTTGCGGGAAGGCTCTTTGTTAAAGAACACCACCGGCACATTTTGCCCGCGCGCTTTCTCAATCACCGTACCGGCGGCTGCCGGGTCGACCAGGTTAATCGCCAGAGCTTTAACCCCTTTCGCCAATAAAACGTCAATTTGATCATTCTGTTTGGACTGATCGTTTTGCGAGTCATTCATCAGTAGCTGAACATCCGGCGCGGATTTGCCATCTTTTTCAATAGCCTTACGCACCACGGACATAAAGTTATCGTCATATTTATAAATCGTCACGCCAATACGAGTATCAGCCGCGTGTGCGTGCGCGCCGAATAACAGACTTGCCATCACGGCAGAAAGGGTCAGTACCTTCTTATTCATGGTAGCTCCGGTTTTATTATATAGGGTATAGCGTAAAAAAATGCCCGGCTGTTCAGCACGTTAACGCGTGTTACTGAACGCCGAAGCGTATTTAGAGCCTATCTCACCAGGCGTTATTGGCGCAGCCAGTTTGGACACGGAAAGCGCGCAAAAACCGGAGCGTACACGTAGTACGTGAGGTTTGACTCGCTACGCTCGCCCTTCGGGCCGCCGCTAGCGGCGTTCAAAACGCTAACGCGTTTTGGCGAGCACTGCCCAGGTCCAAAATGGCAAGTAAAATAGCCCTAATGGGATAGGCTCTTATTCAACTCTTTATTTTTGTCCGGTAGTCGCGGGATATTGTGATAACGGTTTTTATAAGCGAAATACCCCAGCAAAACTGACAACTAACTGTTACACATTAGTTACAGTGCGACAAACGTTGTCATCATAGCTATCACAATGTTAATAAACTGTGAATTTACTCACAGATTGAAAACGGTTACATGCGGGGCGTAATCAGTTAGTGATCAGTACCGCATTCTGTCGCCATGCCACCGAATGGCGCCGCACCAGGGTCGGCATAAAGCAGTGCGTCGCCGTGATATCCAGCGTGCCTGCGGCCCCCTGTAACGCCAGCTCGGTCGCGATTTTCGCCATAGAAGCAATAGGATAGCGCACGGTAGTCAACTGAGGATCGGTATAACGAGCAATAGGGATATCATCGAAACCGATGACAGACAGATGCAAGGGAATGGCGATGCCGTTATCTTTTAACGCCGTCAGCGCGCCCGCCGCCATGTTATCGTTATAGGCAAATACCGCCGTCAGTTGCAGATTGCGTCCCAGCAACTCAACCATTGCCGACTCGCCGCCCTGCATGTCCGGCGTGCCGGTGCCTATCCAGCTCTCCGACGCAGCAATCCCCTGCTCTTGCAGCGCGTGTAACCCCCCTTCTCTGCGCATCGCGTCGTCTTCAATACGGTGGCTGGAGGCCAGGTAGCCGATGCGTTGATGTCCATTATTCAGCAACATTCGGGTCGCCATTCTGGCGCCGATCACATTGTCGAGACAAACACAACGATGCGCATAACCCGGCACGATACGGTTAATCAGCACCATACCGGGGATCTGATCCATAAAGTCGCTCAGCTCGCGATCGGTTAAGGCTTTTGAGTGAACAATCAATGCGTTACAACGCTGACGGATCAAGACTTCAATCGCATGGCGCTCTTTTTCCGCCTCATGATAACTGTTGCTAATGAGAACATATTTCTGGTGCTGCTGCGCGACCAGATCTACGGCTTTCACCAGAGCGCCGAAAAAGGCATCGGAAACATCCATGACCACGACGCCGATGGTGTCGCTCACCTGGGTGGCCAGCGCTTGCGCATTCGCATTTGGCCGATATCCCAGCAGGGTGACGGCCTGCATAACGGCGTCACGGGTGTCGGGACTGACCAACGCGCTGTTATTCAGTACGCGGGAAACGGTCGCTACAGACACGCCAGCCTGGCGCGCTACATCACGAATGGTGATCATATTCACTGCCCTGTTTGAGTTCAAAAATGCTCACAAATGCCCCGTTAACAGGCGGCTATTTTGTCAGCACCCTGCCCAGGACTACGTGAGAAACATCACAGGGATGGAAACGGTTACAGCGATTTTGTTAATGAATGTGATTCAGATCGTTATCTGAGCGATCCTGACGCGCGCAACGTGAGTTGACGCCATAACCACTCGACCGGTCCCTGTCGCCAGAAACGTAGCCAGATGACGGAAAAGAGAAGGTTTATTGCCCATACCGGAACGACAAAGAACAAGATTTCCAGCCGATTGAATTCCATAAATAAGCCAAACTGATAAAACAGCGTGGTACAGATGATCGTCTGCAGCAGATAATTGGTCAGCGCCATTCGCCCTACGCAGGCAATGGCAAGCGTCAGTCTGCATCGGCTAAGCTGCGGCCAGAAGCCAAACATCAGCGCGGCATAGCCCAGCGTTTGCAACGGCGCGCTCAGTTCGCGCGGCGCCTGCAATAAGAAGGCGCACCAGCGGTACGCCCAGTCCAGCCGCCATTGTAAAATGACCGCAGGCAGGTTGATCATTAGCCCTAACGCCACCAGCAGAGCCCCGGTACGGCGATAGTGCCGCAGACTGTACTGACCTTTCAGCCAGCCGCTACGCATTAGCGCGGCGCCCAGCAGCATCATACCTGCCAGTTGCCAGCCATACTGCGCGCCGAGCGCCAGTAAACTATTTGACAGCATCTCTGCCCGGTTGCTGATAGCCTCCATGCCGCCGTTCAGCTTCCAGTATTTTTCATACAATATTGCCGACGCATCCGGCGTCCAGGCGCGGCTGGTTTCGCTACTCGATACCACGCCCAGCAGCAGTAGCACGCCAATCCCGACCAGATAAAGGAGTATGCCGGTATTGAACAGGCTTTTTACCGAAGGCGCGTCGCGTACCAGTCGCCAGCAAATTAATCCGACCAGACCGTAGGCCAGCAGAATGTCGCCGTCCCAAAAGAATAACGCATGGATAAAACCTAACAGTACCAATAGCGTCAAGCGCGATTGAATCCACTGTTTACCACGCGGAAGCAGCATTTGTAGCCCCGCGCCAAACAACAACGCGAACAGCGTAAGAAACTTAGCCTGCGCCACAATATCGAGAATCGCCCAGGACCAGGCGTCTTCGGGAACGATCGCGCCGTACCAGGCGGGATTGAGATAAGCCGCCTTCGGCAATCCAAAGGCGCTAATGTTAAGAAGCAGGATACCGAGGATAGCGACGCCACGTACAAAATCCAGCGTGACATTACGCTCCATCGTCTCCGCCTTAATCATGGATGATGGCGAACGGCACGCAGAAACTCCTGGCGCGTATTCTGGCTGGACTTAAACAATCCGCCCAGCGACGTCGTCGTCGTGGCGCTGGTTGCGTCACGAATACCGCGCGCTTTCACGCAGTAATGCACCGCATCAATCGATACCGCTACATTATTGGTGCCGAGCAAGGTTTGCAGCGCCGTCAGAATTTGTTGGGTCAAACGTTCCTGAACCTGCGGACGCTGGGCGAAGAATTGCACGATGCGGTTAATTTTCGACAGGCCGATCACGGAATCTTTGGGGATATACGCGACGGTCGCTTTGCCATCAATGGTCACGAAGTGATGTTCACAGGTGCTGGTCAGCGTGATATCGCGGACGGTGACCATTTCATCCACCTTCATTTTATTTTCAATGAGGGTAATTTTCGGGAAATTAGCATAGTCGAGGCCAGCGAAAATCTCGTCAACGTACATCTTAGCGATACGATGCGGCGTTTCCATCAGACTGTCATCGCTCAAATCGAGATTCAGCAACTGCATAATCTCAGTCATATGCCCTGCGATAAGGCTTTTTCGCGTTTCATTATCCAGTTCATCCATAGGCGGGCGCAGCGGCGTTTCCAGCCCCCGGGCAACCAGCGCGTCATGAACCAGGGCCGCTTCTTTACTGAGTGATGGCATTAATCGTGTTCTCCTGCAGGTGTGGCGCCTCTGCCCTGCATGGGGCAAAGTTTGTCAATATTGTGACAGTGTGATTATTGTGCGTGAGGTAGCGCACATAATCCAGTATTCACGCCCATAATTGTTGAAATTGTCGCTGCCTTTCATGACATCTTTTCCGGTGCGAGAATGATGGCAGGACAAAGGGCATATTTGTTAACGCAACGTTATTTAAATGATGAAGCATGTTTATGTATTACGGAAGTGAAAGTTACTCACAACGCGGTGAATAATCTGTATTATGAAGAATCTGCATACCTTATCAGGTTCACCATAAAAGGAGCCCCCGCATGGAAATGCTCGAAGAGCACCGATGTTTTGGCGGCTGGCAGCAGCGCTGGCGTCATCATGCCGCCACGCTAAACTGCGCCATGACATTCAGCATTTTTCTTCCGCCGACTCAGGATAATGAACCGCCTCCGGTACTGTACTGGTTGTCCGGGTTGACCTGCAATGATGAGAATTTTACCACCAAAGCAGGCGCGCAGCGTATCGCAGCAGAACTGGGCATTGTATTGGTGATGCCGGATACCAGTCCACGCGGTGAACAGGTCGCCGACGATAGCGGATACGATTTAGGCCACGGCGCCGGGTTTTATCTCAATGCCACACAGCCGCCCTGGGCCAGCCATTATCGCATGTACGATTACCTGCGCGATGAGCTTCCGGCGCTTATCCAGACACAGTTTAACGTCAGCGACCGTTGCGCCATCAGCGGGCACTCGATGGGCGGCCACGGCGCATTAATCATGGCGCTGAAAAATCCGGGCAAATACACCAGCGTCTCTGCTTTTGCGCCTATCGTCAACCCCAGCCGCGTGCCGTGGGGAATCAAAGCGCTTACCGCTTATCTCGGCGAAGATGAATCAGCCTGGACTGAGTGGGATAGCTGCGAATTAATGCTGGCCAGCCAGCCGCAGGACGCCATTCCTGTGCTCATCGATCAGGGCGACAGCGATCAATTCCTCGCCGATCAACTTCAGCCCGCCGTACTGGCGGAAGCCGCGCGGCAAACCACCTGGCCGATGACGCTACGAATCCAGCCTGGCTACGATCATAGCTATTATTTTATTGCGTCCTTCATCGAGGACCATCTGCGCTTTCATGCCCGGTATTTACGGGACGAGCGTGAGACGTCACCAACATAATGAATTTTCCAGCGCCGCGCTGTAATTCACCTCCTCCGACTGCGGCGCGGAAGATTTATTATTTAAATCCGCGGCCTGCTGGCGTACCTGAAGGCGGCCGCTGCCCTCTCCACCTTCATAACTTTCGTGAAAATTACGCAGCTCGGATTCAAACAGCACCGCATCAAGATTATGCAACTTATCCAGCGCCCGCAGGAGAGAAATTAACGTATCAAGATTGAGCCCTCCCCCCTTCTCGATACGCTTGATGGTGGCAATGCCAACGTGCGCGCGATCGGCAAGCTGCTGCTGGGTTATCGAAAGAGACAGGCGCGTCTCCTTTAAGCGGGCGCACAACGACAGGATAATCTCGTCGTTATTCATCGTATTGTATTTCACGCTGTTACCCTCTCTTGCGCGGCTGAATTTTCCCCAGCGAACCATGATACGTTTCACGGTATTTAGCGCTCATGTCTTTACCGGTCTCGTACATCGCAGCAATGATCTCATCGAGCGAGATACAGGGTTCACTTACGCGACTCATCGCCATCGTCGCCGCGTTTATCGCTTTCACGGCAGAGATGGCATTTCTCTCTATGCAGGGAATTTGTACCTGCCCGCCCAGCGGATCGCAGGTCAATCCCAGATGATGTTCCATGGCAATTTCAGCGGCGCTCAGCGTTTGCTCCACGGATGCGCCCATCAGTTCAGCCAGGCCCGCCGCCGCCATTGAGCACGCCACGCCGATTTCCCCCTGACAGCCAACTTCAGATCCCAGAATAGAGGCGTTTTGTTTAAACAATATCGCGATAGCGGCGGCGGTCAGGAAGAAACGGGTCAGAGCACCGGGCTCCAGCGGCGTGACAAATTTATCATACCAGCAGAGCGCTGCCGGAATGATGCCGCACGCGCCATTGGTTGGCGCGGTAACAATCTGTCCGCCGCTGGCATTTTCTTCGCTTACCGCAATCGCGAAGGCATTGACCCAGTTCAGCGCGGTTAAAAAATCGCTGGCGGAGCGGTTAGCCTGTAACGTCTTATGTAACGCACAGGCGCGCCGCGGTACCGGGTAATACCCCCTCAGTATGCAGGCCGCGATAAACCGCCTGCTGCATCACGTCCCATATTTGCGCCAGATAATTCTGCAACATCTGTGGCGAGTGGCGGCACAGCTCATTTTTCATCATCAGCGCCGCCACGGACAGGCCGTTACGCCGACACAGCGCCAGCAACTGCGCGGCATGACTAAATTCAAAGGGCGACACTGTACGCAAAGGAAGCGATGGCGTCAGCGGCTCGCCATGTTTGCGAACCTGTCCGGCGCCGGTCGAAAACCAGGTCTCTTCATACACCGTGAAATAATCATCTCTGGCGCGAAACGTCATGGCATAAGGATGGCCTGGATGCGCCTGGTGATTGGCGATAATCTTGACTTTTATCGTGATTCCGCCCGCGTCGGAGAGCGGGAGTTCGATTTTGTTTTCATTTTCCGCACGCTTAATCACCGCCATATGCGAACGGAGATCGACATTCTCCGGCTGGCAACCCAGCAGCCCAAGATAAAGGGCGGTATCCACATTGTGGCACTTGCGGCTTAACGATAACGCGCCATACAGCTCGATTTCAATTTCCCGAATTAGCGGCAACGTCTCTTGTTCTCTGAGCAATGAAATAAAGTGACAGGCGGCGCGCATCGGCCCTACGGTACGTGAGCTGGATGGACCTATTACTATTTTGAATATATCAAGGCAACTCTCCATCGTTATATCAATCCTTTCAGTGTCATTCGCGTTCAGTTATAAATAACATCCTCGCACAGTTGGCATATCAAAAGTGATACCTTTTGTGTCTGAACTTTACCTGGTATCAAAAACAACGCTTTTTTAGCCCTTTTCTGGCTGTGATATCTGTGATAGCACGAGATTCCACGCCGCAAAAGAGCCATTATAATACCCGTAAATTAAGGGAGTTATCATATGAGCATTATTTATTTTATTACTACACAGGATATCGATACGTTTCAGAAAAAATTACAGGAAACGTTATTTAATGCCGTCACCATGCCGTTTCCGCTATTATTTGATAAACGTTATGCCGCGCTTATCAATACCGCTTATTTAAAGCTTACGCTGCCAGCGGAATGTCTGACGCCTGAATTTTATCGCTATTTACGCGAACTCTCATTGCAATGGCAGTTTGATTTTTTTATTAAGCCGCAGCCACTGCCTGCTAACGGTATTATCGCGTTTGATATGGACTCGACATTTATTGCGGAAGAAGGCGTGGATGAAATTGCCCGCGAGCTTGGCATGTCGACGCAAATCACCGCCATTACCCAACAGGCGATGGAGGGCAAGCTTGATTTTAACGCCAGTTTTACCCGACGTATCGGAATGTTGAAAGGCACACCGAAAGCAGTGCTGAACGCCGTATGCGATCGCATGACCCTTTCGCCAGGCCTGTTAACTATTCTGCCAGTCATCAAGGCCAAAGGATTTAAAACCGCGATTATCTCCGGGGGACTGGATATATTCACCCAGCGTCTAAAAGAACGGTATCAACTGGATTATGCCTTTTCGAATACGGTTGAAATACGCGATAACGTTCTGACGGATAACATTACCTTGCCGATTATGAATGCCGCAAACAAAAAACAGACGCTGGTTGACCTGGCTGCCCGGTTAAATATTGCCACGGAGAATATTATTGCCTGCGGTGATGGCGCCAACGATCTGCCGATGTTAGAACATGCTGGCACCGGTATTGCCTGGAAAGCGAAGCCGGTTGTACGGGAAAAAATCCACCATCAGATTAATTATCACGGTTTCGAATTGCTTCTTTTTCTTATTGAAGATGAATTATAACGCGACTCACCTCGCCGGAAGGGAATTTTAAAATGAGTATAAAAACATTTATTTTCAGCCAGCCCGATAAGCCGATTGTAAAAGAGAAAAAAGAGATAGACCAGACCTATAAAAAATTTCGTTTTGAGATTATCGCCTCGGTCTTTATCTCTTATGCCGTCTTTTATCTTACCCGTAAAAACTTCTCCGCCGCGATGCCGGCCATGCTGACGGAAACGTCGCTGACCGCAGAAGACTTCGCCATTATGTCTTCTATTTTTTACATTCTTTATGGCGCGATGAAGTTTGTCGGCGGGATGCTGGTCGATAAAATTAACCCGAAAGCCATGACCGGCCCGGTGCTGATTGGCGTGGGGATTGTAAATATTCTGTTCGGCTTTTCCGACAGCGTGGCGGCATTCTACGTGCTGTACAGTCTCAACGCGATATTACAGGGCACCAGCTTTCCGCCGATGGCGAAAATTATGGCCTCGTGGTTTTCGAAAAACGAACGGGGACGCTGGTGGGCTATCGTTGAAGCGGCGCACAATATCGGCGGCAGCCTCGCGCCGCTGCTGACCAGTTTTGCTATCGCCTTTAGCGGTAGCTGGAAAATGGGGTTTTATGTTCCCGGCGCCATTTCGCTGCTGATGGGGATAGTGGCGCTATTTACCATTAAAGATCGTCCCGGTACGTTAGGTTTGCCCAACGTGGGGCAGTGGCGTAACGACCCGACGGAACTGGCCCAGGTCAAGGCCAGCCCGGTCAACCTGAGCTTCTGGCAGATTTTTGTGAAATATATCCTGACCAATCCACTGGTATGGATCATTATTATCGGTGATATGTCGGTTTATATTGCGCGCACTATTCTTAACGACTGGCCGCAGATTTACTATTCGCAGGTTCACGGCTGGAGTCTGATAAAAGCGAACTCGATTATTTCCTGGTTTGAGGCGGGCGGACTGGCAGGTGGGTTGCTGGCAGGCTACTTGTCTGACTTTATGTTCAAAAGTAACCGCTGGATGACCGGGTTAATCTTCGCGTTAGCGCTGTGCATATGCATCGTGCTGGTGCCGCTGGTTCAGGATACCTCTTACACCCTCACCGCGATTCTGTTCACCATCATGGGCTTCGCCTTATACGGACCGCATATGCTTTTTGCCGTCGGCTGTCTGGATGTGACCCATAAGGATGCGGCGGGATCGATTACCGGCTTTCGGGGATTGTTCAGCTATGTCGGCGCGGCAATGGCCGGTGTGCCGGTAATTATGGTGAAAAATAGCTGGGCGTGGTCGGGCGTTTATATCTATGCGGTGATCGCCATTCTGCTAACGACTCTGTCGCTGGCGCTGCTCTCCAGGCTGCATCGGTTATAACATTCTGGCGACAGCGGCAAAACGCGGCTGTCGCCAGTCTCTGTCAGAAACGGTAATCCACCGCCATAAAGTAACGACGTCCGTCTTCGGTATAACCGTAGTCGTCGCGTTTGAGATCTTTATCGCCCACGTTCAAAACGCCCGCACGCAGTTTAACGTTTTTCGTCGCCTGCCATGCCGCGCCGGTATCCCAGACCACGTACCCGCCCGGCGTTTTCGCCGTTGCGCTGTCGGCCCGCTTACGCCCGGTATAATTCCCTGATACGTAGAATGACCAGTCTTCGAGCTGCACCGGTTTCCAGTCCAGCGTACCGTTCGCGGTGTGGAACGGCAGATCGGAAAGCGGCTTGTTCCCGCCATTACTGACGTCGCGTCCGTCGTTATAGGTGTAATTCAACGACAGTTTCCACGCCTCGTTAAACGGAACTTTCAACTCGGTTTCCACGCCCTGAATACGCGCTTTATTCACGTTGTAATAACGGAAGACCGGAACGCGCTGTCCCCGACTGTTGGTTTCGAAACCGACAAAGTTGGAATAGCCGGGCGCGGCGTTAACGTCAGGGGTACGACTAATGCTGATGCGATTGTCCACATCGTTACGGAACGTGGTAACGCTCGCTTCCACGCCCTCCAGTATGCCTTCTTCGCCCCGGTAATAAAGGCCGAGCTCCCAGCTTTCACTGGTTTCAGGTTTCAGATCCGGGCTACCGACAATGCGGCATCCGCCACGGCAGGAGTTGGTCGCCCAGTCCGGACTTAATTGCAATAGCGACGGCGCTTTAAAGGCCGTGGCCCACCCACCTTTCACCGTCAGGGTATCCGTTGCGTTATAAACCAGATAAGCACGCGGGCTCCAGTGATCGCCATAGGTTTCATGGTCATCCATACGAATACCGGTGGTCAGCGCCAGCGGTTCGAAGATGCGCCACTCATCTTCAAGGAACAGAGCATACTGGCTGGCGGAGGTTTTTGTACTGGAACCGCCGGTCAGGTTCACCGCATCGCTCAGTTTATCGTGACGCCATTCGCCGCCGAAGGTGAGGAACTGGTTGACAGACGCTAACGGCAGAACGTATTTCCCGTCAATCGAATTGCTTTCTGACGTGATAGGGCTACTGTTGCCGGGGTTTTTGTTTTCCACTTTTTCGCCGTAGAATTTGAGCTCGCTATTGCCGAGATCCCAACGTCCGTTATGGCTCAACGCGTAGTTTTGCCGTTCCAGACGATTTTTATCCAGCGAGTCGGAGTCCCGGTCCTGGCGATCAAAACCGTAGCCTGCGGTAACGTCATGATTTTCGTTTGGTGTCCAGGCAAACTCGACGTTTCCATCGCGGCTGGTAAATCCTTCAATGCGCGGCGTTTCACCCGTAGCGGTGGTGGCGGAGCTCTGCTGCTCGTCTTTTTCGCGTTTCGCCAGACTACCGTAGGCTTTCATTCCCAGCACGCCGTCGATCAGCGGACCGCTGGTAAAGAACTGACCGTTATAGGTATCGCCACGGTCGCGATGTTCCTGAATAGTGGAGTCAACCGTGACGCTGCCGTGCCATTTCTGACCAATTTTTTTGGTGATAATGTTGACCACGCCGCCCAGCGCATCGGAGCCATACAGCGAGGACATGGGGCCACGCACCACTTCAATACGTTCGATAGCGTCAACCGGTATCCAGTTCAGATCAAAATCATTATGGCGGAAGACCGCGTTACGGGAGTTAACGCGCTTACCGTCGATCAGGATCAGCGTATAACTGCTGTCCAGACCACGAATACTCACGCCTTTACGGTTATCCCCTTCGTTAGTGAGCTGTACGCCCGGCACCTCTTTCAGGACATCTTTCAGGTTTTGCACGGGCCTGCGCTGTAAATCTTGTTGGGTAATGACGCTGATACTTGCTGGCGCATCTTTCAGATTTTGTTCGATGGCGGACGCGGTAACGACCATAGTTTCACCATCATCCGTTGCCGCGGCAACCGGCCAGGCCAACGTAACTGCGGACATACAAAGCCCTACCCGAACGAAAGGGTTAAACCTAAACATTCCATTTCTCCATGAGGTAAATACGACAAAAAAAATCGGTTATCGCTCACAACGCATTACGTTTCGCCTGCGATAACGGTTATCACGGCGAACTCTTTTTATGCAGGCGAGTCGGGCTCATTAGTGACGGTCGCGCCCGAATCTTCATCCTTTCTGATTTCGAGCGTAACGATAAAGCAAACGATAATAATTATCAATTTAATTGTTAATAATTATGTCATTTGAACCAATCATAAAGAAAAAACAAAAAACCCTCTCGAATGAGAGGGTTAGAAGGGTCAGGTCCAGGCAGTCCGTGCCGGATGGCGGCATAAAGCCTTATCCGGCCTATGACGAGAATACTACGTTACTTTTTAACGCGTTCCGGGAAGTGCATTTCGCTATAGCGCACGAAATGCGTACCTTTTATCAGCTTGTAGCCGAACCAGATAAGCAGGAACAGCGGAATACCGATATAGGTCGCCGCGACACCGCCCCAGTCGATGGTATCTTTCAGGAACGCTTCATAGTTCTGCCCCAACGTAATAATCAGGCACAGTACAAAGGCGAAAATCGGCCCCAGCGGGAAGAACCCGGAACGGTACGGCAAATCATTCACATCATACCCTTGTATCACGTAACCGCGACGGAAGCGATAATGGCTAATGGCAATCCCCAGCCAGGCGATGAAGCCCGTCATACCGGAGGTGTTCAACAGCCACAGATAGACCGTCTGGTTGCCGAACATTGAGGTCAAAAAGCAAAGACCGGCAATCACGGTGGTGGCATAAAGCGCATTGCGCGGTACGCCGCCGCGGGACAATTTCGCAAAAATACGCGGGGCCTTACCGTCACAGGCCAGGGTGTAGAGCATACGGGTCGAGGCATACATCCCGGAGTTACCCGCAGACAGTACCGCCGTCAGGATAACCGCATTCATTATCGCCGCCGCAGACAACAAGCCCGCATGCTGGAACACTAAGGTAAACGGACTGACGCTAATGTCTTTGACGTCGTTACGCAGCAGGTTTGGATCGGTATAAGGAATGATCAGGCTGATAATCAAAATCGCGAAAACATAAAACAGCAGAATACGCCAGAACACCTGACGCACCGCGCGCGGAATATTCTTCTCCGGGTTTTCAGATTCCCCGGCGGCAATACCAATCAGCTCAGTTCCCTGGAAAGAGAAGCCCACGATCATCGCGACGCCAATCATTGCCGCAAAACCGCCAGCAAAAGGCGCATCGCCCGTCGTCCAGTTGCTCCAGCCGACCGGCTCAACACCTTTAAAGATACCGATAATCATCGCTACGCCAACGATGATGAAGATAATAACGGTCGCGACTTTAATTAACGAGAACCAGTACTCCGCTTCGCCAAAACCGCGCACGGAAATGTAGTTCAGCAAGAAAATGACGCAGAGGAATAGCGCGCTCCAGATCCAGCCCGGCGTGTCCGGGAACCACCAGCCCATCACCAATTGCGCGGCAACCAGGTCAACAGCGATAGTCACCGCCCAGTTGTACCAGTAGTTCCAGCCCAGCGCGAAACCAAAGCCTTCTTCCACATAGTTCTGACCATATGTCGCAAACGAGCCAGATACTGGCATATAGGCCGCCAGCTCGCCAAGACTGGTCATCAGGAAGTAGACCATCAAACCAATCAGAATATAAGAAAACAGCGCGCCGCCTGGCCCCGCCTGAGAAATTGTCGCACCAGATGCAACGAAAAGACCTGTCCCGATGGAGCCGCCAATGGCAATCATCGTCAGGTGACGCGCCTTTAATTCGCGACGTAGCGCGGGCGCTTCTGTGGTTTTAGTTTTGGAACCCATGTGAAAATGCTATCCATCCAAAAAATGAGGCGCGATTGTAACAGACGAAATACTATCCTTCCGACACAAATGCGCGGTTATAAGAGACCTTCATGACCGGCCACGGATTATAAGTAAAGCAGAGAATAACGTATACGTAAGCGGATACTAAAAATGGCGATGCCGCCCGGGCAGCCCTCCTCTTCACCTTTATTCACAGTAACTCAAAAAACGCTGCAACGCGTTAGAAAGATGTTTCTGCCGATGATGAACACGCCACAACGTGCGCACCAGGCGCGGTAACGGCACCGCGACTTCGCCCAGGGTTCCCGCCTGAAGTTGTTCAGCAATCACCCGGCGCGATAAACAGCTTATCCCCAGTCCATGACGTACCGCATGTTTGATCGCTTCTGAATTCCCCAACTCCATCGCCATATGAAAGCGCGGCAAATGCGACAACAGCAAATAATCGACAATTTCCCGCGTACCGGAACCGCGCTCGCGTAAAATCCATGGGGATGCCGCAAGCTGTTCCAGCGTCACCGGCCCCTGCGTCAGCGGCGAGGACGGCGCGGCAAAGACCACCAGCTCATCTTCCAGCCACGGCTCAGAAATAATCTCTGTACTGTGACATGGTCCTTCAATCAGGCCGATATCAACCCGAAAATCCAGCACCGCGTTAATCACGTCCTGGCTGTTTCCCACGCTGAGTTCCAGCGGTAAGGCCGGATAATGCTGGCGATAGCGGGCAATCATGGCGGGTAAAATGTAATTGCCGATGGTGCTACTGGCATAAACCCGTATCGCGCCGTTATCTTCACGAAATAGCTGCTCAATTTCTACCGCTTGCTCCAGCAACGCCAGCGCGCGCGGGTATAACAAGCGCCCATGTTCGTTGACCACCAGCCGTTTCCCCACCCGATCAAACAACTGTACGCCGAGCTGACCTTCCAGATCGGTGAGCGCGGCGCTAACGGCGGACTGCGATAATGACAGCATGACCGACGCCTGGGTTGTTGAACCGCTTTTCAGTACTTCAGCAAACACTTCAAGTTGTCGTAGCGTAATATGAATAGTCGTATCCCACCGATAGCGTTTCACTTACCACTTATAAAGATTAATTATAAATATATAATCAATTTTATTTTTAAACCAGATCACCGTAACCTTATTGTCCATATACAGGAGAAGGTTATGACAGAACTCACCTTGCAGAATCATCGTCGTACAATGTGGCATTTTATACCGGGGCTCGCTCTGAGCGCCGTCATTACAGGAGTCGCCCTGTGGGGCGGCGCTATCCCTGCCGTTGCAGGCGCGGGGTTCAGCGCCCTGACCCTGGCTATCCTGCTGGGTATGGTTATCGGGAATACCGTCTATCCACAAATATGGAAACAATGCGACGGCGGCGTGCTGTTTGCAAAACAACATCTGCTGCGTTTAGGGATTATCCTTTACGGCTTCCGCCTTACCTTTTCACAAATCGCCGACGTGGGTATTAGCGGTATTGTGATTGACGTATTAACGCTTTCCAGCACGTTCATGCTGGCCTGCTTCTTAGGCCAAAAAGTCTTTGGTCTGGACAGGCATACCAGCTGGCTGATTGGCGCCGGTAGCAGTATCTGCGGCGCGGCGGCGGTACTGGCGACAGAACCGGTGGTAAAAGCGGAAGCCAGTAAGGTTACTGTAGCCGTCGCGACTGTCGTTATTTTCGGCACCATCGCTATTTTCCTTTACCCGGCAATGTATCCGCTGCTGGCGCACTGGTTCAGCCCGAAAACTTACGGCATCTATATCGGCTCAACCATGCATGAAGTCGCGCAAGTGGTCGCAGCGGGTCACGCCGTTAGCCCGGATGCGGAAAATGCGGCAGTTATCGCTAAGATGCTGCGTGTCATGATGCTGGCGCCGTTCCTGATCATTCTGGCGGCACGCGTTAAACAGCTTTCACCGGCGACCGGCGCGGAAAAAAGCAAAATTACCATTCCGTGGTTTGCTATTTTCTTCATCGTAGTGGCGATCTTCAACTCTTTCCACCTGCTGCCGAAAGCCGTGGTGGATATGCTGGTGACGCTGGATACGGTGCTGCTGGCGATGGCAATGGCGGCGTTGGGTCTGACCACTCACGTTAGCGCATTGAAAAAAGCGGGGGCGAAACCGCTGCTGATGGCGCTGGCATTATTCGCCTGGCTGATTATTGGCGGTGGCGCCATTAACGTCCTAATCCATAGCCTTATCGCATAAATTATTACGTTTCACGCCTGTTAACCCGTTATCATAGCGTTCGTAATGAACCGTTAGCGGGTTTAACAGGAGTCTTTTATGAAATACATCGGAGCGCACGTCAGCGCTGCTGGCGGTCTGGCTAACGCCCCTGCCCGCGCGGCTGAAATTGGCGCAACGGCCTTTGCGCTTTTCACAAAAAACCAGCGTCAGTGGCGTGCCGCCCCCCTTACTCCCCAGGTCATTGATGACTTTAAAATCGCCTGTGAAAAGTATCATTTTTCAGCGGCGCAAATCCTTCCCCACGATAGTTACCTGATTAATCTGGGCCATCCGGTCAGTGAAGCGCTGGAAAAATCACGCGATGCCTTTCTCGATGAAATGCAACGCTGTGAACAACTCGGCTTAACCTTGCTTAATTTTCATCCCGGTAGCCATCTGATGCAGATTGCACAGGAGGATTGCCTGGCGCGGATCGCGGAATCCATCAATATTGCCCTCGCGCAGACCGAGGGCGTTACGGCGGTTATCGAAAATACAGCCGGTCAGGGCAGTAATCTGGGGTTTGAGTTTGAACAGTTAGCCGCCATCATCGACGGCGTGGAAGATAAGTCGCGCGTTGGCGTCTGTATCGATACCTGCCATGCCTTTGCCGCCGGATACGATCTGCGTACGCCAGAGGCGTGCGAAAAAACGTTCACCGAATTCGGGAAAATTGTCGGATTTCAGTATTTGCGCGGAATGCACCTGAACGACGCCAAAAGCGCCTTCGGTAGCCGCGTTGACCGTCATCACAGCCTGGGTGAAGGCAATATCGGCCACGATGCGTTTCGTTGGATTATGCAGGATGGGCGTTTTGACGGTATTCCGCTGATACTGGAGACCATCAATCCTGATATCTGGGCGGAAGAGATTGCGTGGTTAAAAGCCCAGCAAATTGCCGAAGCGGTGGCCTGACGCTCAATGTTCTTCAGGCAATAAAAAAGGCAGAGCGCGCTCTGCCTTTTTTAGCGTGTTTCTCTTACGCCGCTTTTGCCGCGACTTCCGTCTCCGGACGTTTCAGGACGGCATAAGCCAGCCCTGCCACCAGCGTACCGGCCACAATTGCCAGCAGGTATCCCAATACCGGCGTAATTGCGCCTGGGATAAGCAGAACAAACAGACCGCCATGCGGCGCCATCAATTTTGCGCCTACCGCCATAGAAATGGCCCCGGTCAACGCGCCGCCAACGATACAGCACGGCAGTACACGCATCGGGTCGCGCGCCGCAAACGGAATAGCGCCTTCAGTGATAAAGCACAGCCCCAGCACCAACGCCGCTTTACCGCCTTCCTGCTGCGCTTTGTCGAACTTACGACGCGCCACCATCGTCGCCAGACCCAGCGCTAACGGCGGTACCATACCTGCGGCCATGATCGCCGCCATCGGCGCGTAAGTTTGCGTACTCAGCAGACCAACGCCAAACGCATACGCCGCTTTGTTCACTGGGCCGCCCATGTCGGTACACATCATCCCGCCGAGAATCGCGCCCAACAGCACTGCGTTTGCGGTTCCCATGGTTTGCAGCCAGTGGGTGAGCCCTTCCAGAATCCCGGCAACCGGTTTACCGATCAGGTAAATCATTGCCAGCCCCACCACCAGACTGGAAATTAACGGGATGATCAGGATTGGCTTCAGCGCTTCCATACTTTGCGGAAGTTTCAATTTGGTACTGATAAGCTTCGCCATATACCCGGCAAGGAAGCCGGCAATGATCCCGCCGATAAAACCGGAACCGGTGCTAACCGCCAGCATACCGCCAATCAGACCTGGCGTAAGGCCTGGGCGATCCGCGATGGAGAAAGCGATATAACCCGCCAGTACCGGCACCATCAGCGCAAACGCCGAACCGCCGCCAATCTGCATCAGCGCCGCCGCCAGCGTGTCCGGCACCTTAAAGGCTTCAATACCAAAGGCGAAGGAAAGCGCAATACACAGTCCCCCGGCAACCACCATAGGCAGCATGTAAGAAACGCCCGTCAACAGATGCCGGTATGCGCCAGCGCTCTCTTTCTTTCCTTCGGTCGCCGCTTGCGATGCCTTACCCGCCGGTTGATACGGCGTCGCTTCCGCTACGGCTTTATCCAGCTCCTGCGCCGTCTTTTTCAGCGCCAGGCCGGTCGACGTGCGGTACATCGGGAGACCGGCAAACTTCGCCAGATCCACTTCGATATCCGCCGCCACAATGACTAAATCCGCTTCCGCCACCTCTTCCGGGGTGATAGCATTGCCAGCCCCCACGGAACCACGCGTTTCGACTTTTACCCACCAGCCGAGTTTTTTCGCTTCTGTTTCAATGGCTTCAGCCGCCATAAAAGTATGGGCGACGCCGGTCGGGCAGGCCGTTACCGCGACCACGCGTTTCGGACCGCCGCTCGCCGCAGGAGCAACCGCAGCAGGAGCGCTGTAAGGGGTCGCATGGCTTTTGGCTTCACTCAGAAACAGTTCCGGATGCGCGACGGCGCGACCAATATCCCCCAGCCAAACCTTTTTGCCGTTCAGAGCATTGTCGTTCGGCAGAGATTCGCCCAGCACGATCGCCAGCTCAGCATCATTCGGATTATCGATAATTTCCAGATTTGCTTTATGCGCCGCCGCTCCAAGCAGGGTTTTCGCCATGTAAGCGCGAGCCTGGCCGAGATTAGCGTCAATTATCAGCAGCGTTTTCATTATGCCTCTCCTGCTGTCAGTTAAACGGTTGTAAGTCGACGCGCGCCATCATTGCGGCCAACTGAGGACGATCGGTAATACCCACATTGCTCTGGCTGACCGCCAGCGCGGCAACCGCCGTCGCCAGACGCAGCGTATGTTCGCTGGACTCGCGCATCAGCAGGCCGTAAATCAATCCGCCAACCATGGAATCGCCTGCGCCGACGGTACTTACCACGTCAACCGCCGGTGGTTTAGCGATCCATTCTCCTGAGGCGTTAACCCACAGCGCGCCTTCCGCCCCCAGCGAAATCACCACATGAGCGATACCCTGTTCGCGTAACGCGTGCGCCGCATCAATTACATCTTTCATTTCCGGGAGCTTACGACCCGCCCAAATTTCCAGTTCGCGGCGATTCGGTTTCACCAGCCACGGCGCAGCTTTAAGACCGGCGACTAACGCTTCACGGCTACTATCAAAGATAATGCATGGACACTGGCTGCGCAGACGCGTCATCCAGTCGGTGAACGCTTCCGGACTCACGCCAGCCGGTAAGCTACCGCTGACGCAGACCATATCGAACTGGCCCAGCCAGCTCAGGGAGTCGTTAACAAAGCGTTCCCAGTCTGCGGGGGTCACGTCAAAGCCGGAAAAGTTGAAGTCTGTCACTTCGCCATCTTTTTCCGTCAGCTTCACGTTGATGCGGGTCCGGCCCTGAACCACCTGAAAGCGGTTAGCGATGCCCAGTTCGCTGAACAATTGCTGAAAACCGTCCTGGTTATCTTTACCGAGAAAACCGCCGACGGTGACGTCGATGCCTAAGTCTTTCAGCACCTTGGCAACGTTAATGCCTTTGCCCGCCGCGTGCAGACCCGTGGTTTTCACCAGGTTCACTTCGCCGCGTTCGATTTCAGGGCAAAACCCAACCAGATCGTAAGCCGGATTAAGGGTAATGGTGGCGACACGCCTGCTCATTATACGCCCTCCCCGAGACCGGCGGCGATCGCATCGCCAATCGCTTTCAGCGCCTGTTCAGCATCTTCACCCTGCGCGGTAAAGCGCAGACGATGGCCTTTCTTCACGCCTAATGCCACCACTTTCATCAGACTACGTCCGTTTGCCGGTTTGCCGGTTCCATCAAGGTTTGTCACGGTAATTTCACTGTTAAATTGTTTAATCGTATTCACCAGCATGGTGCCCGGACGGGCATGGAGACCATGCTCATTACGCACTACAAATTCCGCGCTCAGTACGTCATCCGTCAGCGCATCATCACTGGTCAGCAACGCCAGCAGCGTCGCGGCGTCAGCGCTCAGCAGACGATCGGCTTTATTGTTCAGCAACAGGTCGCCGAGGCGTTTTAGCACGGCAATCGGCTGCTCATCGTTCATCGCGACAGTGACTAATAAGGCTGCTTTTTCACCCTCTACGTCAAACGCCTGGGTCGCACGGCTTACCGCAACAGCGCTGCGCAAATTGCCTTCCGCGCTGTCGTTCAGCCAGATGCCTTGTCCCAGATTCATCGGACTATCGTTAATCGTTTTTGCGACGAACGCCGCATCAACCGCTCCCGCCTCTTTCAGACGCGCCGCATTTAGCGCCTGCAATGTGACCAGCGAGCTGGCGATGACATCCAGCGTCATCGTCTCGTTATCAAGTTTTAATTGTTCACTTTGCTTCTCGCCCATCAGCAATGCGCGCAGCTCTTCCGCCGTTGTCGCGGATTTCAGCTGTTCAGCCACGGAGTCATCGCTCAGCACATGCGTCAGCTGACGCAGCAGGCCGAGGTGTTCGTCCGAACTGGCGGCAATACCAATCGCCACGTAGGCGACCTGGCCTTCTCCCCAGGTAACGCCCTGCGGAAATTGAAAGACCTGGACGCCGGTTTTCAGCACCTGATCGCGCGTGTCTGTTGTGCCATGGGGAATCGCAATACCATTGCCAAGAAAGGTCGAGGTTTGCTGTTCGCGCGCCAGCATACCGTCAACATAGCCGCCCGCCACATTCCCCGCCTGCGCTAACGCGGCGGCGATTTGCCGAATGGCCTCTTCTTTATTTCCGGCCTGCTCGCCCGGATGAATGTCCTGAACCGATAACTGGAACATGTGTCTCCTCTCCTGCTGAATTGAAACGATTCAGCCACTATGAGAAAAAAAGCGCCAATCTGAGTTATCAAAAAAACCAGATCTCGCTGAAACGTTTCAAGAAGTCTGGATCTTTCTGCTTCAGCACGCAAGAAAAGTTACCGGTTTTGTAGCAATTTTTTGAGGTGAAGCACATTTTTTCTCCAACAGACCCTCAATAGCTGACGCATAAAAGGCTTCAGCTTTTTTCTTTCAGCTTGCGTCAGCACGCCCTGGTAACAAACTGGAATGCTATTTTGATTTTTCGTGTCGATTTTGATTCAGACGCCTGTTTATTTTCTGACGGGCAGCGTAAACTCCGCCTCTCTTCACACCACTGATATAGAAACATGCACAACAGTCCCGCCGCCGCTGCGCCCAAATCGTTTGACCTGACGTCTACCGCCTTTTTGATCGTCGCTTTTCTCACCGGTATTGCCGGTGCGCTACAGACGCCGACGCTCAGTATTTTTCTGACGGATGAGGTTCACGCCCGCCCCGGCATGGTGGGATTCTTTTTTACCGGCAGCGCGGTTATCGGCATTATCGTGAGCCAGTTTCTGGCGGGTCGCTCAGATAAAAAAGGCGATCGCAAAAAACTGATCGTTTTCTGTTGCGTGCTGGGCATGTTGGCCTGCGTGTTGTTTGCCTGGAACCGCAACTACTTTATTTTGCTGTTCATCGGCGTCTTTCTCAGTAGCTTCGGCTCTACCGCCAACCCGCAGATGTTTGCGCTGGCCCGAGAACATGCCGATCGTACAGGTCGTGAAGCGGTGATGTTCAGCTCAATCCTCCGCGCCCAGGTCTCGTTGGCCTGGGTCATTGGGCCGCCGCTGGCCTATGCGCTGGCGATGGGTTTTAGCTTTACGGTGATGTATTTGAGCGCGGCGGTAGCTTTTATCGTCTGCGGCGTCATGGTGTGGTTCTTTTTACCGTCAATGCGCAAAGATGCGCCGCTGGCAACCGGCACGCTGGAAGCACCGCGTCGTAATCGCCGCGATACGCTGTTGCTGTTTGTCATCTGTACGTTAATGTGGGGAACTAACAGCCTGTATATCATTAATATGCCGCTGTTTATCATCAATGAGCTGCATCTTCCGGAAAAACTTGCAGGCGTGATGATGGGCACCGCCGCCGGGCTGGAGATTCCCACAATGCTGATTGCAGGTTACTTCGCCAAACGGCTGGGAAAACGCCTGTTAATGTGCATCGCCGTTGTCGTCGGACTGTGCTTTTATGCGGGGATGTTGCTGGCGCACGCACCGGCAACGTTGCTCGGCTTGCAGTTGCTGAACGCGATTTACATCGGCATTCTTGGCGGGATTGGCATGCTCTATTTTCAGGATCTCATGCCAGGCCAGGCGGGTTCAGCCACCACGCTGTATACCAATACCATTCGCGTCGGCTGGATCATTGCCGGTTCGTTGGCGGGAATAGCCGCAGAAATCTGGAATTATCATGCGGTCTTCTGGTTTGCGTTAGTTATGATTGTCGCCACCATGTTCTGCCTAGCGCGTATTAAAGATGTTTAACTTGCAAGCCTGATACTTTTACTCTTCGACACATTTCAGCGCAGAGTTTATCTCTGCGCAATGTTCATGCGCGGTCATTCATTGTCTTTTTCTCAATACGATATTCTGTTAGCGCCCTCCTACATAAAAGACCGGTTATTGAGAAAATTACGCCCATCAGTCCGCAAAGGACCAACACCAGCCGCATCTTATATTTTGGTGTAACAGCAACATCTATCACTTCAATGTTAGCATTATTTTTAACCGCCTCCGACAACAATGATAGCTTTGCATATGTTTCCGTTTGTAACATATTTTTATGCACGCTATAACGTTTAATGTCACCGTCATCGATATACCATGCTGCCATTTTATCGACACTATTTTTCAGGGTGGAAATAATATTATTGACGCTTTCTTCCCTCTCCTGCGCCTTAAAAAGGACAAGCTGATTTTTCGCGTCAAAACTTATTTTATTTTTATAGTTCGCAGGCAAGAAACGGCTAAACTGGTTAAGGATAACCGTTGTTTTACATTGAATATCATTAGTATAGCCACATAACGCATAGGTAGCAGGCGTATCCAGATTAGGTTTGATCGTAATACTCACAACCTTTGTATCATGCTGCACGCTCACAAAAACATAGCCAATGGCGACAAAAATAAAGGTAGCGATCACGATACTTAGCCATTTTCTTATAAGGAATAAGGAAACGTCGACTAAATCAATTTCACTATTTTCTCCCCGCATTTCACATCCCTTTTAAAACGCTAATAGTCAACCCGAATACTGAAATAACAAAAAGCAACACCAGCGTAAAAATAAACGCCCTGGCTGCGAACGTATATTTCTTCATAAGATAAAACCCACACATAAGAATTCGAGTATTTTAAAGGAAAATAACAACACATTCACACTGGTTATATCGATCGGTAAATACATCAATGATAGGTATAAACTATCAAATTCATTATATCGATCGTTATAAATAATTAAAATCGATCAAAATTCCTCTTTTTAATAGATAAAAGCTATCATATGAATAAAATTGATCGTTTTTGTTTTATGTGACGGTTTATTCGGTACACGTTCAGGCACCAACGGGGTTGAGCGGCGACATCTACCGCTTCAGAAGCCACGAAATAAGGGAATCATGTATTACGCTATTTAATGGTAAAAGGAGGTAATTTGAGGCGCAGCTTTTGCAGACTATTTCGGGATATAACGTAAGCCCCTGCACATTTATCAAAAGCGGCTTAGATCATGGTAAGGTTTTCTGTTCGAGTTCCAGCAAATAAATAATGGCCTCTTCCCGGGTCGTTAAACACATGTCCCCTGTCGGTTGCAAACCAGAGCACACTTTTGGGCGTAAAGGCGAGCCAAAGATAAGGCACAAGTTATCTTCCGAAAGCTGCACGCATCTGGTATTCATCGGCTTGCCATTCGGCATTCCGGGTATCGGCGACGAAATTGAAGGCGCAATACAGCAAGCACCACAACCGCTACGACAGTCCATGCTCAGCCCCTCTATTTATAACCAAATGAAAGATAACAGAATTTGTCCAAAGAAAAATCCAGATTTAAAATGTGGACGTCATCATGATCAGGCCTGTCCTCAGACATTCCGAAGACAAGGCTGGAAACAGAAGGGACAACACAGCACACTTCCCCCCTCCGGGCGACATGCCATCGCGTATTCTCGTTGAACGCGGAGCGGAAAGCGGGCGAACAGTATCACCTTTTTTGCACCAGCAAAAGTGACAATTCCACTTGCCTGGACGGCCCGCCGCGAGTAGTTTTACGCGATATTTTAGATAATCTCTACAACAGGATCTCCTCGATGCCAAGAGCGAACGAAATCAAAAAAGGTATGGTACTGAACTACAACGGCAAATTGCTGATTGTGAAAGATATCGACATTCAGTCGCCTACCGCCCGTGGCGCCGCCACACTGTATAAAATGCGTTTTTCCGATGTCCGCACCGGTCTGAAAGTGGAAGAACGTTTCAAAGGCGACGATATCGTTGATACCGTCATCCTGAGCCGTCGCGGCGTTGACTTTTCTTATGTCGATGGCAACGAATATGTGTTCATGGATAAAGAAGACTATACGCCGTATACCTTCACCAAAGATCAGATTGAAGAAGAGTTGCTGTTTATGCCTGAAGGCGGAATGCCGGATATGCAGGTTCTGACCTGGGACGGCCAACTGCTGGCGCTAGAGCTTCCGCAGACCGTGGATCTGGAAATCGTCGAAACCGCGCCGGGTATTAAAGGAGCGTCCGCCAGCGCACGTAACAAACCCGCGACATTAAGCACCGGTCTGGTGATTCAGGTTCCCGAATACCTGAGCGCAGGTGAGAAAATCCGCATTCATATCGAAGAGCGCCGTTATATGGGGCGCGCGGATTAAGTTTCGCATTTTTCGGCTGCGCCCCAGGGCGCAGTCTGACCCTTTTCTTTATTGACTGTTCTGCACCAGGCAAGAGAAACGTTAAAAATTTAACATTTTCTGCTCTTAAGATGGCAGAAGCACGACTTCGTCAACTCAGCGCTTCTCTTTTTCACGTTTATTCGCCAGGATTATTAAAGTTGTTATGTTGTATCAATATTCTGGAGCTGACGTGACCAAAACCAATCTTATTACTGGATTTCTCGGTAGCGGAAAAACCACCTCTATCCTTCATTTATTAGCTCATAAAGATCCGGCTGAAAAGTGGGCCGTCCTGGTCAATGAATTTGGCGAAGTGGGTATTGACGGCGCTCTGCTTGCCGACAGCGGCGCACTGCTAAAAGAGATCCCCGGCGGCTGCATGTGCTGCGTCAACGGATTGCCTATGCAGGTGGGGCTCAACACGCTGCTGCGCCAGGGCAAACCTGACCGGTTGCTGATTGAACCAACCGGACTGGGGCACCCAAAACAGATTCTGGATTTATTAACTGCGCCGGTTTATGAGCCGTGGATTGATTTACGCGCCACGCTCTGCATCCTGGACCCTCGCCTGCTACTGGACCAACAGAGCGTCGCCAATGAAAATTTCCGCGATCAGCTCGCCTCAGCCGATATTATCATCGCCAATAAAACCGACCGCGCCACGGCGCAGAGCGATGCCGCCCTGCAACAGTGGTGGCGACAGTACGGCGGCGATCGTCAACTGATTCATGCCGAACATGGACAGATAGACGGTAAGCTTCTGGATTTACCGCGACAAAATCTGGCGGAACTGCCGGCCAGCGCCGCGCATTCTCACACTCATGCCAGTAAAAAAGGACTCGCCGCGCTAAATCTGCCCGCCCAGCAGCGCTGGCGACGCAGCCTCAATAGCGGACAGGGTCATCAGGCCTGCGGCTGGATTTTCGATGCCGATACCGTGTTTGACACCATTGGCCTCCTCGAATGGGCGCGTCTGGCGCCGGTGGGCCGGGTGAAAGGCGTTATGCGCATACAAGAGGGGCTGGTACGCATCAATCGCCAGGGCGATGACCTGCACATCGAAACACAGAGTGTCGCGCCGCCGGATAGCCGGGTTGAACTTATCTCAAACACAGAAACCGACTGGAATACGTTACAGACGGCCTTGTTGAAGCTTCGTTTAGCGACGCACGCGTAAGGTTGCCACCGTTTAAAAACTATGGCGAAATGACGATGAAAACCCGCTATTCCTTGATAATTCTGCTTAATGCCGCCGGTCTGGCGCTGTTTTTGTCATGGTATCTTCCCGTCAATCACGGTTTCTGGTTCACCATTGATTCCGGCATATTCCACTTCTTTAACCAGAAACTGGTGGAAAGCCACGCGTTCCTCTGGTGGGTCGCTATTACCAATAATCGGGCGTTTGACGGCTGTTCGCTGCTGGCGATGGGCGGACTGATGCTCAGTTTCTGGCTAAAAGAAGACGCGTCGGGCCGGCGGCGCATTGTGATAATCGGATTGGTCATGCTGCTAACAGCGGTGGTGCTTAACCAACTCGGTCAGGCGCTGATCCCCGTCAAGCGCGCCAGCCCAACGCTCTCTTTTGAGCATATTTATCGCGTCAGCGAGTTGCTGCATATCCCGACAAAAGACGCGTCAAAAGACAGTTTCCCAGGCGATCACGGTATGATGCTGCTGATATTTTCCGCCTTTATGCTGCGTTATTTCGGCAAAACGGCGGGGATTATCGCCCTTATTATATTTGTGGTTTTCGCGTTTCCGCGCGTTATGATTGGCGCTCACTGGTTCACCGATATTGTGGTCGGGTCACTCACGGTTATTTTGATTGGCCTCCCCTGGTGGCTGATGACCCCGCTCAGCGACCGGGCGATAGCGCTTTTTGAGAATTATCTTCCGGGCGGGAATAAACAAATTTTAAACAAATAACCTATGTAATTAACATTACCTTCAGCGATAGTTTTACATCGTTGAAGGTAATTTATGATGATATTTCCCCAGCCCATCATTTTTCGGTCATATTATTCCTCTTCAAAATGAACGGGTTGCACGATTTTTAAACGATTTGCGCTTAATTTGACCCGTGCTGATAGTTCACTTTTCGTATCATAAATTCTTATAAAAAATCACGCGAAATCGCTCGCAATGACAGCAACAATCGGGTAATCTCAAACTCGTTTTGCCTCGCCAGATAATTATTCTCATTGCGAATAAATTTGTGCGTTCCGCCACAGATTTGTGCACAAAGAATTGTCTCAAGCTGTGCAGGTAATTAGTCTCATCACGTTTGGCATTTTTATAACGATATTTATCGTTAAGGACTTCAAGGGAAAACAAACAACATGGTCAAATCTCAACCGATTTTGAGATATATTTTGCACGGGATTCCTGCGATTGCAGTTGCGGTTCTGCTTTCTGCTTGTAGCACAACCACCAATACCGCAAAGAATATGCATTCTGAGACGCATGCTGTGGGCAATAGCGATAGCTCTTCACTGCAAGCCTCTCAGGATGAATTTGAAAATATGGTGCGTAACCTCGACGTTAAGTCGCGGATTATGGATCAGTATGCTGACTGGAAAGGCGTGCGTTACCGCCTGGGCGGCAGCACCAAGAAAGGCGTCGACTGTTCCAGCTTTGTACAGCGCACCTTCCGTGAACAGTTTGGTTTAGAGCTTCCGCGTTCAACCTATGAACAGCAGGAAATGGGCAAAGCGGTTTCACGCAATAACCTGCGTACGGGCGATCTGGTTCTGTTCCGCGCCGGTTCCACTGGTCGTCATGTCGGTATTTATATCGGCAATAACCAGTTTGTCCATGCGTCTACCAGTAGCGGCGTCATTATCTCCAGTATGAACGAACCGTACTGGAAAAAACGCTACAATGAAGCGCGTCGAGTTCTGAGCCGCAGTTAATCTTCATCAGGCAGCACCTCCCTTGGCTTACCTGATGAGACGACATAAAAAGCACTGCTTCGGCAGTGCTTTTGCTTATTATCCCTTCTGAACCCGTTTTGCCGAATGGCGACGTGTGGCGTCTTATCCAGCCTACAACACACGAACGTAGGCCTGATAAACATAGCGCCATCAGGCATTCAGGTCGTTTCCCCCAACGGCTACTGCGACAATACGCTTTCCTGCGCATCACAGAAAAGCATGACTATCCGGGGTAATCCAGGCTATAGTCTTATAAATCAACCAGTTTAACCGGCATCCGCCTTTTCAGGTCACACCAGGAATTATGCTAACACGCGACTCCTCTTCCGGTCGGAAAATCCTGCTTACCTGTATCATTACGGGGATAGCGGCAGCATTACTTATTGGTAGCCTGCAATTTTTCCTGTCGTGGCATAAACGGGATGTTAAATACAATACGCTCCTTTCTGATGTACAACATTACCTGGCCAGCTATTTCGCCGACCTGAAAGCCACCACCGATATTCTTCAACCGTTGACGATCAACACCTGTCAGCAGGTTGGCGCAGAACTCACCTCAAGAGCCGCTTTTAGCCTTAATGTCCGCGCCTTCTTATTGATTAAAGATAAAAAAGTGTTCTGCTCTTCCGCCACTGGCGCCATGAATATGCCGCTTCAGCAACTGGTACCGGATATAGATATCCGCAAAGACGTTGCTATGGCGATTCTGCCCGGCACGCCAATGATGCCCAACAAACCGACAATGGTGATTTGGTATCGAAACCCATTATTAAATGACAGCGGCGTATTCACATCGCTGAATATTAACCTGACGCCCTACTTACTCTATACCACGCGCCAGGATGATTTTAACGGCATCGCGCTGATTGTCGGCAATACCGCTCTGTCGACCTTTTCTTCGCGTCTACTGACCGTCGCGGAGCTGCCGGGCACGCCATCACGACTGGCAACTATCAACGGCCTGCCGCTTAAAATACGGCTTTATGCCGATAGCTGGACCTACAATGACTTGTGGTATGCGTTGATGCTGGGCTGCATTAGCGGCATCGTAGCAGGGTTTATCTGTTACTTTATCTATGCCCTCCGGACGCGACCGGGCAAAGAGATTTTAACGGCGATCAAACACGAGCAGTTTTATGTGGTTTATCAGCCCGTCGTCGATACTCGTACGCTGAGCGTCACCGGGCTTGAAGTCTTACTGCGCTGGCGTCACCCTACGGCAGGAGAGATTCCGCCGGATGCCTTTATCCACTATGCCGAAGCGCAGCAACTTATCGTACCGTTAACGCAGCATCTGTTCGAGCTGATCGCCCGCGACGCGCCCACGTTACAGAAGGTGATGCCCGTCGGTGCCAAATTTGGCATTAACATCGCGCCGGAACATCTGCACAGCGACAGTTTTAAAGAGGATATGCACCGGCTCAGGGACGCCCTGCCCGCGCACCATTTTCATATCGTGCTGGAAATCACTGAACGCGATATGCTCCAGCAGTATGAAGCGGCCAAACTGTTCGAATGGCTGCATTCCGCCGGGTTTGAAATCGCTATAGATGATTTCGGTACAGGCCATAGCGCCCTGATTTATCTGGAGCGATTTACTTTAGATTATCTGAAAATCGATCGCGGCTTTATCCAGGCGATCGGTACGGAAACTGTCACGTCTCCGGTTCTGGATACCGTGCTGACGCTCTCCAGACGCCTGAATATGCTGACGGTGGCCGAGGGCGTTGAAACGCCGGAGCAGGCCCGTTGGCTACGCGATCACGGTGTTAATTACTTGCAGGGGTACTGGATTAGCCGTCCTTTACCCCTAAAAGATTTCGTGCTGTGGATGTCGGCGCCTTCCGTGCCTGAATGGTAGTCCCCTTACGGTTTTAACGGATTCACATCAGACGCAACGTCACTTATTATTCAGCGAAACGCCTGCCGGTTTGCAGCGGGCAATACGATAAGGAAACCGCCTTCAGATGATTGCGCGCGTAATGCTTCTGCTTGTCGCACTGGTTAGCGCTGGCGCCCAGGCCCAGGAAATCAAAGAAAGCTACGCTTTCGCCGTACTCGGCGAACCTAAGTATGCTTTTAACTTTGATCACTTTGATTATGTGAATCCTGCTGCGCCGAAAGGCGGTCAGATGACGCTTTCCGCCATTGGTACGTTCGATAATTTCAATCGCTATTCGCTGCGCGGCAATCCCGGCGTACGTACCGAAGCCCTTTACGATACGCTTTTTACCACTTCGGATGATGAACCCGGAAGCTATTATCCGCTGATTGCCGACCATGCCCGCTATGCAGCCGACTATTCCTGGGTGGAAATCTCGATTAATCCCCGCGCTCGTTTTCACGATGGCACGCCCATTACCGCCCGCGATGTGGCCTTTACCTTTCATAAGTTTATGACCGAAGGCGTACCGCAGTTCCGTCTGGTCTATAAAGGTACTACCGTGAAGGCGATTGCGCCTTTAACCGTGAGAATTGAGCTGGCGAAGCCTGGTAAAGAAGACATGCTTAGTCTGTTTTCATTACCGATCATGCCCGAAAAATTCTGGAAAAATCACAAACTTAGCGATCCGCTTTCAACGCCGCCCTTAGCCAGCGGGCCATACCGGATTACTCAGTGGAAAATGGGCCAGTACATTGTCTATTCACGCGTCAAAAACTACTGGGCGGCTAATCTGCCGGTCAATCGTGGACGTTTTAACCTCGACACTATCCGCTACGATTACTACCTTGATGACAATGTCGCTTTCGAGGCGTTTAAAGCGGGTGCATTTGATCTACGGCTGGAAAACGACGCTAAAAACTGGGCAACGCGCTACATCGGTAAAAATTTCGATAATCATTACATCATTAAAGAAGAGCAGAAAAACGAGTCGGCGCAGGACACACGCTGGCTGGCCTTTAATATTCAGCGCCCGGTATTTAAAGACCGGCGGGTACGTGAAGCTGTCACCCTGGCCTTCGATTTTGAGTGGATGAATAAAGCGCTGTTCTATAATGCCTGGAGCCGAACCAACAGTTACTTCCAGAATACCGAGTACGCCGCCAGAAATTATCCTGACGCCGATGAGCTGGTATTACTCGCGCCGATGAAAAAAGATCTTCCTCCTGAAGTCTTCACCCAGATCTATCAGCCGCCGGTCTCTAACGGCGACGGCTACGATCGCGAAAATCTTCTTAAAGCTGACGCCTTGTTGACGCAGGCCGGATGGGTGATCAACGGACAGCAACGGGTCAATAGCGTCACCGGTAAGCCTCTGACGTTTGAACTTCTCCTTCCTGCCAGCAGTAATAGCCAGTGGGTTCTGCCCTTCCAGCATAATCTTCAGCGTCTGGGCATTACGATGACTATCCGTCAGGTTGATAATTCTCAGCTCACCAACCGGATGCGCAGCCGCGACTATGACATGATGCCGAGGCTATGGCGGGCGATGCCCTGGCCCAGCTCCGATCTACAAATCTCATGGGCGTCGGAATACATTGACTCCAGTTATAACGCTCCCGGCGTACAAAGCCCGGTGGTGGATAAACTGATCGCGCAAATTATCGCAGCGCAGGATGATAAAGCGAAACTGGTGCCGCTGGGACGGGCGCTGGATCGCGTGCTGACCTGGAACTATTACATGCTGCCGATGTGGTATATGGCGCAAGACAGGCTCGCCTGGTGGGATAAATTCTCCCATCCGGCGATTCGCCCGGTATATACCATCGGGTTAGATACCTGGTGGTATGATGTCAACAAAGCCGCCAAACTACCGGCAGCCAGGAGGTAGTAAGAATCAATGGGCGCCTATCTTATCCGCCGTCTGTTACTGGTGATCCCCACGCTATGGGCCATTATTACCATTAACTTTTTTATCGTGCAGATCGCTCCCGGCGGCCCTGTCGATCAGGCGATTGCCGCGATTGAATTTGGCCAGGGCGGCGCGTTGCCCGGCGCCAGCGGCGAAGGCGTTCGCGCCAGTCATGCGCAAACCGGCGTCGGCAATATCAGCGACAGCCATTATCGCGGCGGCCGGGGACTCGATCCGGAGGTGATCGCGGAGATCACCCATCGCTACGGCTTCGACAAACCGCTGCATGAGCGTTATTTCAAGATGCTACGGGACTATCTCTCTTTTGACTTCGGCGACAGTCTGTTTCGCAGCGCATCCGTACTGACGCTAATCAAAGACAGCCTTCCCGTCTCCATTACCCTGGGATTATGGAGCACGCTGATTATTTATCTGGTGTCTATCCCGCTGGGGATTCGCAAAGCCGTCCATAACGGCAGTCGCTTTGATGTGTGGAGCAGCGCGTTTATCATTATTGGTTATGCGATCCCCGCCTTTCTGTTTGCTATTTTATTAATCGTCTTTTTTGCCGGCGGCAGCTACTACGATATTTTTCCGCTACGTGGCCTAGTCTCCGCCAACTTTGACACATTACCGTGGTACCAGAAAATCACCGATTATTTGTGGCATATTACGCTGCCGGTGTTGGCGACCGTCATCGGCGGTTTTGCCGCCCTGACGATGCTGACGAAAAATTCGTTTCTCGACGAGGTGCGTAAACAGTATGTCGTTACCGCTCGCGCTAAAGGCGTGAGTGAAAAAAACATTCTCTGGAAACATGTTTTTCGTAACGCCATGCTGCTGGTGATCGCCGGGTTTCCCGCCACTTTTATCAGTATGTTTTTCACCGGCTCGCTGCTAATTGAAGTCATGTTTTCACTCAACGGCCTGGGGCTGCTGGGTTATGAAGCAACCGTTTCGCGCGACTATCCGGTGATGTTCGGCACGCTTTATATCTTTACCCTGATTGGCTTATTACTGAATATCCTGAGCGATATCAGCTATACGCTGGTCGATCCACGCATTGATTTTGAGGGACGATAATGCCGCGATTAAGCCCGGTCAATCAGGCCCGCTGGGCGCGTTTCCGCCATAATCGCCGGGGCTACTGGTCACTATGGATTTTCCTGATCATGTTCAGCCTGAGCTTATGCGCGGAACTGATTGCTAACGATAAGCCATTGCTGGTGCGCTATGAAGGCCAGTGGTATTTTCCGCTGGTAAAAAATTACAGCGAGCGCGATTTCGGCGGCCCGCTGGCGACAACGGCGGATTATCAGGACCCCTGGCTACAACGGCAGCTTGAGAATCGGGGCTGGGTGTTGTGGGCCCCCGTACGCTTTGGTGCCAATACCATTAATTTTGCCACCACGCAGCCTTTCCCCTCCCCGCCTTCGGCGAAAAACTGGCTGGGCACCGATGCGAATGGCGGCGACGTTTTCGCCCGCATCCTGTACGGCACCCGCATTTCTATTTTATTCGGCCTGATGTTAACGATTTGCTCCAGCGTCATGGGCGTACTGGCGGGCGCGCTACAGGGCTATTATGGCGGCAAAGTCGATTTATGGGGGCAACGTCTCATCGAAGTCTGGTCGGGGATGCCGACCCTGTTTCTGATTATTTTACTTTCCAGCGTAGTGCAGCCTAACTTCTGGTGGCTGCTGGCCATAACCGTACTGTTTGGCTGGATGAGTCTGGTGGGCGTGGTGCGCGCCGAGTTTTTACGGACCCGCAATTTTGACTATATCCGCGCCGCGCAGGCGCTTGGCGTCAGCGATCGGGACATTATCCTGCGCCATATGTTGCCTAATGCGATGGTCGCTACCCTGACATTTTTACCGTTCATTTTATGTAGCTCCATCACCACCCTGACGTCGCTGGATTTTCTGGGATTCGGTCTGCCGCTTGGCTCCCCTTCTCTTGGCGAACTTCTTTTACAGGGGAAAAACAACTTACAGGCTCCCTGGCTGGGGATCGCCGCCTTTCTGTCTGTCGCCATTCTGCTATCGCTGCTGATTTTTATCGGCGAAGCGGTACGCGACGCCTTTGATCCTGCTAAGGCGGTATAAGATGACATCTCCATTGCTTGCGATTGAAAATTTATCGGTAGGTTTCCGTCAGCAACAGCACGTGCGCCCTGTCGTTAACGCCATTTCGTTACAGGTGAACGCCGGGGAAACGCTGGCGCTGGTCGGCGAGTCCGGGTCAGGAAAAAGCGTGACGGCGCTTTCCATTCTGCGTCTTTTGCCTACCCCTCCCGCCGTCTACCTCTCCGGCGATATTCGCTTTCACGGCGAATCATTGCTTCATGCCAGCGAGCAGACGCTACGCGGCGTGCGCGGCAATAAAATCGCCATGATTTTTCAGGAACCGATGGTTTCACTTAACCCACTGCATACGCTGGAAAAACAGCTCTATGAAGTGCTGTCGCTCCATCGGGGAATGCGTCGGGAGGCGGCAAGAGCGGAGATGATCGGTTGTCTGGATCGGGTCGGTATCCGCCAGGCGAGCCAGCGTCTGCGCGATTACCCTCATCAGCTTTCCGGCGGCGAACGCCAGCGCGTCATGATAGCCATGGCGCTGTTAACACGGCCGGAATTACTGATCGCCGATGAGCCGACCACCGCCCTCGACGTCTCCGTACAGGCGCAGATTTTATCTCTACTACGGGAACTCCAGCGCGAGCTTAATATGGGATTACTGTTTATCACCCATAACCTCAGCATTGTAAAAAAACTGGCGGATTCAGTAGCGGTAATGCAACACGGCAAGTGCGTAGAGAACCAACGCGCCGACACGCTGCTCTCCGCGCCGACCCATCCGTACACGCAAAAACTACTCAACAGCGAACCCACAGGCGATCCGGTTCCGCTCCCCGCCGGGCAGACGCCGTTGCTGGAGGTGGACAGGCTGCGCGTCGCCTTCCCGATCCGCAAAGGCATTCTGAAGCGCGTCGTGGATCATAATGTGGTGGTTAACAATATCAGTTTCACCCTGCATCCAGGCGAAACGCTGGGTCTGGTCGGCGAGTCAGGATCGGGAAAAAGCACCACCGGTCTGGCGCTGTTACGGCTTATCCGCTCCGAAGGCCGCATCGTGTTTGACGGTCAATCGCTGGATACGTTAAACCGCCGCCAGCTTTTACCTGTTCGCCACCGTATCCAGGTCGTATTCCAGGACCCGAACTCATCGCTAAACCCGCGTTTAAACGTATTGCAAATTATCGAAGAAGGCCTGCGCGTCCACCAGCCTACGCTTTCAGGCGCGCAGCGCGAACAGCAGGTGAAAGCGGTCATGATGGAAGTCGGCCTGGACCCGGAAACGCGGCATCGTTACCCCGCTGAGTTTTCCGGCGGCCAGCGTCAACGTATCGCCGTCGCCAGGGCACTGATTTTAAAACCGTCGCTTATTATTCTGGATGAACCGACCTCATCGCTGGATAAAACCGTTCAGGCGCAGATTCTTGCCCTCCTGAAATCGCTCCAGCAAAAGCACCGTCTGGCCTATATCTTCATTAGCCACGATCTGCATGTAGTACGCGCGCTGTGCCATCAGGTTATTGTGCTGCGGCAGGGGGAGGTGGTTGAACAGGGGCAATGCGAGCGCGTGTTTACCGCACCGCAACAGGCCTATACGCGTCAGCTACTCGCGTTAAGCTGACGCCTAAAAAGGATTATTGTTAGAAAAAGGTTCCGCTATCGCCACGCCGAAATTTTTCAGCCGACAGGTGGCGGCAAACTCATCCTGACGATTAACGAACAGGCACGGTTCCCCTTCGCACTCCAGCACGGAGCAAGGAACTTCAATATCGCTTAGCGCCTGACTGAGCTTATGCATCACTGACCACGCGCTATCGCCTGCCGGACTCAACAGTTTAAGCGCCACCAGACTATTCTCGGTGCTCTGCCCGTTTTGCGGAATCGGTTCAACCTTTGACCCCGCAAAACCCGCCGACCAGCGATAGTTTTGCGGCAGACGGTGAACAATTGAGAGCTGTAATGTATTCACTTTCTTTCCCCGGAAGCACAATTACTTCACAATTTACTTACATTTATATTAACACATCATTGACAACCCGTCCTTAAACAGATTGCTAACGCCCTTCTCTCCGTCAGTGGCTCTACAGCAAGCGGGAGTTAAAATAGTTTTACCGACGCGGAGATAGCGGCGGGCTATATGTACCCGTTTCTGCGATCTAACTCAACCTTTTTAACTACAATGATGTGACTTTTTACATAAATGGATTTTACATAAAATAAACATAAATGAGGAAAATGATGAATTGGTAATTGATATACATCAACTATGAAAGCCGTTTGGCTTTGCCATCGTGTAGCGGATAGCGTCCCCCAACGCCGCCTGCGCATTCTTCGGCGCCATTGAGGGACAGCGCGCCCGTCACCGTTTTTTGGGACGGCTGGCGTAGAGATAAAACAGAATGGAACAGGCGGCGCAAAGCGCAATCGACCAAATCATCGGCCACGCACTGGTAAAGGTAGCCAGCGACAGCAACGCGCCGACGATAGCGCCAATACCAAAGCGGAAAGTGCCCGCCAACGAAGACGCCGTTCCGGCCATATGCGGAAACTCATCCAAAATGACCGCCATCGCATTGGACGAAACCATCGACACACAGCCGACAAACGCCGCAACGCCGACCACCAGCGCCCAGAATCCAATGCCCATCAGCGCGCTGAAAACCATCCACACCGCCATCGCAAACTGAATCCATAGCCCGGCCCGAAACATGTTTAGCGCCCCTACCCGTCTGACAAAACGGCTGTTGATAATCGTCATCACAAACAGAAATACGATGTTCAACGCGAAGTAGTAGCCGAAATCCTGCGGCGGAACATGATTAATTTCGATATAAACAAACGGCCCCGCGCTCAAAAAAGAGAACATACCGGCAAAACTAAACCCGCTCGCCAGCATATAGCTCAGTACGCGTTTGTGGCGAAACAACGCGGCAAAGTTACCTATTGTGGTACGAATATGAAAAGGCTGACGCCGCTCAACGGGCAGCGTCTCTTTAATCAGAGCAAAGATCATGACTGACGCCAGAATCGCCGCAATGGCCAGTATCCAGAAGATATAGTGCCAGCTTAACCATACCAACACCCAGCCGCCGACAATGGGCGCCATTAACGGCGCTATCGTAGTGACCAGCATGACAAATGACATCATGCGCGAAAACTCTTCCTTTGGATAAATATCCCGCATCAGCGCATTGATGACGACGCTTGCCGCCGCGGCCGCCAAACCGTGAAAGAAACGCATCACGATCAGTTGATAGTCTGCGCCAACGCACAGGCGACCGCCGCAGCAGCAAATACCAGCGTCCCGCCCAGGATGACCGGCTTACGCCCGAGGCTATCCGCCATCGGTCCATAGATAAGCTGACCCAGCGCAAACCCCAGAATATAGGTGCTGAGCGTCATCTGCGCGCTACCGGCAGGCACGCCGAATTGCGCAGAAATCACCGGCAGCGCAGGAAGATACATATCAATCAACAGCGGCATTAACATGGCCAACAGGCCAAGGATAAAGACAATGGCAAAGGAAGAGTGCTGCCGGGTGGTCACATCGAACTCCTGAATTTAACGAGATAGTTAGCCGACGCTGGCGATTTCTTCTTCAGTCAACGGGCGGTACTCGCCGGGAGCCAGATTCTCATCCAGCGTAATGGCGCCAATCCGTTCGCGGTGCAGTTCCACAACGCGATTGCCTACTGCGGCAAACATCCGCTTCACCTGATGATAACGGCCTTCGCTGATGGTCAGACGGACCTGCACAGGCGTTATCACCTCCAGCGTAGCGGGTTTAGTGAGATCTTTTTCATTATGCAACTGCACGCCTTTCGCAAATTGCGCTATCGTATCGTCGGCCACCGGCGACTCCAGGGTCACCAGATAGGTTTTTTCACAGTGATGGCGCGGCGACGTAATGCGGTGCGACCACTGACCGTCATCTGTCATTAACACCAGACCGGTAGTATCGATATCCAGACGTCCTGCGGCATGCAGCTTATACGCCACCGGCTCATCCAGGAAATACAGTACCGTTGGATGATCGGGATCATCGGTTGAACAAACGTATCCCTGCGGCTTGTTAAGCATAAAATAGCGTGGCCCGTGTTGCTGCGCTAAGGGATTGCCGTCATACGCAACCGCATGTTCCGGGAGCAGTTTGAAGGCCGCATTTTTAATGATGTCGCCATCGACGGTAACGCGGTTACCACGAATTTCACGCCCGGCAATAGCGCGGCTGACGCCAAGCTGCTGAGCGATAAATTTATCAAGTCGCATGTGTGTGATTTAGCCTGTAATAATACGGAAATCGGGCATTCTACCCGAAAAAAGGGAATTGCTATCCGCTCAGTATAGCGGGCTAACTATATCCCTCAAGGGAAATGATTCATGGCATACTATTCCCGGAACCGTTTAACGTAGTGAGACCATGATTTTTACACTCCGCCCCTACCAGCAAGAAGCCGTAGACGCCACGCTCAGCCACTTTCGCCGCCACCGTACGCCCGCCGTGATTGTTCTGCCGACCGGCGCAGGTAAAAGCCTGGTGATCGCCGAACTGGCGCGCGTCGCCCGCGGACGGGTACTGGTGCTGGCGCATGTGAAAGAGCTGGTCGCGCAGAACCACGCCAAATATTGCGCGCTGGGGCTGGAAGCGGATATTTTCGCCGCCGGACTCAAACGTAAAGAGAGTCAGGGCAAAGTCGTGTTCGGCAGCGTACAGTCGGTGGCGCGTAATCTTGACGCCTTCCAGGAGGAGTTTTCGCTGTTGATTGTCGATGAATGCCACCGCATCGGTGACGATGAAGACAGTCAGTATCAGCAAATCCTCACTCACTTGAGTAAAGTTAATCCTCACTTACGTCTGCTTGGACTCACCGCCACGCCTTTTCGCCTCGGAAAAGGCTGGATTTATCAATTTCATTATCACGGTATGGTGCGCGGCAACGACAACGCTCTGTTTCGCGACTGTATTTATGAACTGCCGCTGCGCTATATGATTAAACACGGCTATCTGACGCCGCCTGAGCGGCTTGATATGCCAGTGGTCCAATACGATTTCAGCCGCCTGCAGGCCCAAAGCAATGGGCTGTTCAGCGAAGCCGACCTGAACCGCGAGCTGAAAAAGCAGCAGCGGATTACGCCGCACATCATCAGCCAGATTATGGAATTTGCGCAAACGCGCAAAGGCGTGATGATTTTCGCCGCCACGGTCGAACATGCGAAAGAGATTGTCGGTCTGCTTCCGGCGGACGACGCGGCGCTGATTACCGGCGATACGCCAGGGCCCGAGCGCGACGCGCTGATTGATAATTTCAAGGCGCAGCGTTTTCGCTATCTGGTTAACGTCTCGGTGCTGACCACCGGCTTTGACGCCCCACACGTTGATCTCATCGCGATTCTACGTCCCACGGAGTCAGTTAGTCTTTACCAACAAATTGTCGGGCGTGGTCTGCGCCTTGCGCCGGGAAAGACCGATTGCCTGATTCTTGATTACGCAGGCAACCCGCACGACCTGTATGCCCCGGAGGTCGGTAGCCCGAAGGGAAAAAGCGATAACGTCCCTGTCCAGGTATTTTGCCCGGCCTGCGGCTTTGCCAACACCTTCTGGGGGAAAACCACTGCCGACGGCACGCTGATTGAACACTTTGGCCGTCGCTGCCAGGGCTGGTTTGAGGATGACGACGGCCATCGCGAGCAGTGCGATTTTCGCTTTCGCTTCAAAAACTGCCCGCAGTGTAATGCCGAAAACGATATTGCCGCCCGACGCTGCCGGGAATGTGACGCCATTCTGGTCGACCCGGACGATATGTTAAAAGCGGCGCTCAGGCTCAAGGATGCGTTAGTCCTGCGCTGTAGCGGAATGACGATGCAGCATGGGCAGGATGAGAAAGGCGAATGGCTGAAAATCACTTACTATGACGAGGACGGCGCGGATGTCAGTGAGCGCTTCCGCTTGCACACGCCCGCCCAGCGTACCGCTTTCGAACAGCTATTTATTCGCCCGCATACCCGCACGCCCGGCGTTCCTTTACGCTGGATCACGGCGGCGGATATTGTCGCGCAGCAGGCGCTGTTGCGGCATCCCGATTTTGTGGTCGCGCGGATGAAAGGCCAGTACTGGCAGGTGCGTGAAAAAGTGTTCGACTATGAAGGCCGCTTCCGCCGGGCGCACGAATTACGTGGTTAATTGTACTTTTCATTGATGTAACGGCGATTTGAGTATAGAATCCCGCCCGCCTTTGCATACGCAAAGCAGATCACTTACCTGTTGCTGGGTCGCCTGTAGCAGGAATTATTAAAGAGAGATTTAAATGTTTACTATCAACGCAGAAGTACGTAAAGAGCAGGGTAAGGGTGCGAGCCGCCGCCTGCGCGCCGCTAACAAGTTCCCGGCAATCATCTACGGCGGTTCTGAAGCCCCGATTGCTATCGAACTGGACCACGACCAGGTGATGAACATGCAAGCTAAAGCTGAATTCTACAGCGAAGTTCTGACCCTCGTTGTTGACGGTAAAGAAGTAAAAGTTAAAGCTCAGGCTGTACAGCGTCACGCTTACAAACCGAAGCTGACTCACATCGACTTCGTTCGCGCGTAATCGCCTGGAAGTTGAATAAATATCCTCCGGCATAGCCGGAGGTTTTTCAGATGCGCCTGTAAGGCTCTCTTACCAGCCGCGCCCTAACAGGCGCATACGATCTGACATTTGCATCAAACTTCGTTACTTACGGCCCGTAAACGGGCTGCCCGGATAAGGGATCGATAATTGCTCACCCATTTTATCCTCTTCAAGCTGGTGCTTTATGTATTCCCGTATCTTCGCCGTGTTCTTACCCACCGTATCGACATAGTACCCTCTGCACCAGAACTCCCTGTTCCTGTATTTGAATTTTAGATCCCCAAACTGCTCGTAAAGCATCAGACTACTTTTACCCTTCAGATATCCCATGAAGCTCGACACACTCATCTTCGGCGGGATCTCCAGAAGCATGTGAATATGATCTGCACAACATTCCGCTTCCAGGATTCGTACGTTTTTCCATTCACACAATTTTCTTAATATGCTGCCTACTGCCCTACGCTTCTCTCCATAGAACGCTTGTCTTCGGTATTTGGGCGCGAAAACTATGTGATATTTACAGTTCCATCGGGTGTGCGCTAAGCTCTTTTCGTCCCCCATTGGGACCCCCTTTTGATTTCTTGTTGAACTTTTGCAGTTGCCAGACCGCAAGATGTTTTAACAAATCAAAAGGGGTTTTAATAACTGGCTTAAAGCTGAAAGCTTTCCGGAACCCCCAGCCTAGCTGGGGTTTTCCATAGACAAGAAAAACCCCGCTCCGGCGGGGTTTTTTTATGCGTTTAATTGAATTTGACGACATGCAGAGCAACGAGAACCCACTTTGCTTTTCTGCTTTCTTACACCTCGCCACATTCAATTAGCGCCTCCCCTAATCGAGGATCTGTAGTTTCCGACGCGGTATTCATACCTTTAAGCCGATTGAATAATGCCCGTTGACGAACGCTGGCACTTTCCGGTTTCCATGGCAAAATTCGTATTGGTATCGTTTGTCCGTCATTCAACGCATCAAATACCTTTTCATTGGTCAGTAAGTCGCCGCAGCTCCATGTCTTGCTATCAAACTGAAAATCAAATAAGACATGGAGTTCCAGTTCATCTACACGCACTTGACGCTTTGCATTATCGATGCGTATTTCCACCTTCTCTTTATGCGTCAAAGTTGCATCAAGATTGAGTCCATACCGTTTCAACTGCCCCTTGTCGTAATAGTAACGTATGCTGGACCAGGTTGATTTAAAAGCAAATCCAGTAATGAATAAACCACTTAACAAGAACAGCGGGCATATGAACAAGCTCAGTAACCAGTTGGTGCCATAAGTATAAAACAGTACCAACGAGAGAACGGTGAACACCATGCCGAGCATCAACATCATCAAAAATGCGACAATGTGCGCATACAAAACCTGCCGAAATAAACTGAAATTAACAGGCGGCCTCTGACGTATTCCTTTACTCACTACGGCGTCCTTTTATGTCGTATGCCTTTATTTCCCGCCCGACGTGCGTCGCTGCAACTGATCGCGCAAATTCGGCGGCGTCCCTTTGATAGTCAGGGTATCGGTCGCCGGGTCCCAGAAAATCCGCTCGCCCAGTAGCATCGCATCAAAGTTAATCGTTAACCCGCCGCCGCTGCCGGCATATTTGGTTAACTGGCGTAGCGTACTGCGATCTGCCGGGAAGCTCTCTTCCAGCTCATAGCCTTTTTCGGCGGTAAATTCGCTGAAGCTGACTTCACTGACGCCGGAAAGCTCTTTAGACAGCGATTCCAGTTCAATCTCTTCCCCGGCTTGTAATTGCTCATTGCAGTAGCTGTACACCTGCTGGCGCACGTTCTGACGTTCTGCTTTATCCAACTGCGCTTCTGCGGTGAAATCATCCACTGCCTGCAACAGGCCGCGATTCTGCGCTTTGGCGTTCAACCCTTCGCTGGCGCCGAGGAAATCCATAAAGAAGTCAGCAACCTTGCGCCCTACCCGACCTTTCAGGAACGTCAGATAGCGGGTCGATTGCGGATTAGTTTCCCACTCGGTAAGATCGATACGCGCCACGATATCCGCATGATTGATATCAAGATAATGCGTCGGGTTAATGTCCAGATTTTCATTGACCCGCATACTGCTCAGGTTGTTCAGTACCGTAACCAGCAGATACTCCACCGCCAGGTAACGATAATGGCAGAACAATACAATGCCGCCGTCCGCAAAGGGATATTTCGCCAGTTCGTCACGCAGGCGTCCGGTCGCCGCCCGGCTAAAGGCAAGAAAATCTTCTTCCCCCTGACGTTGCAACCGCAGCGCTTGCGCCAGTTCACTCTCTTCATTAAACAGGCCATACGCCTTATTCTTGGCGCTATAGACCCGATGCAGTTCAGCCACCATCTCGACAACGGTGGTTGTCGGCTCCAGCAATGAATCGCGCAAGACCAGCTCAAGATTTTGCTCATCGCGCTTGATAAGCTGGTGCAGGGCAATCTGGTTGATATCCAGACTCATGATAAACTCTCCTTTAAGACCGGGCGGTATTCAACCACCGCCTGCCGGAAGACGCAAGCAATCGCCCTGTCATTTCAGGCGTTATCCGTAACGCGAATGATTTAGGGGATAAAAATGCAGAAAAAAAACTGTTGCTACGGTAATATGTTGCCCTTTCATGAACAAACAGATTTTGATTTATGCCACAACTCTCCCGCTATAGTGATGAACATGTTGAACAACTGCTGAGCGAACTGCTCAGTGTACTGGAAAAACATAAGGCGCCGACCGATCTTTCCCTGATGGTGCTGGGAAATATGGTCACCAACCTTATCAACACCAGCGTTGCGCCGGCTCAACGCCAGGCGATTGCGAACTCTTTTGCCCGCGCCTTGCAGTCTTCGATTAGCGAAGACAACGCGCACTAAAAAGCCGACTCCGGAGAAACAAGCGACAGGTATGGTAACTCATCGTCAGCGCTACCGTGAAAAAGTCTCCCAGATGGTTAGCTGGGGGCACTGGTTCGCTCTGTTCAATATACTGTTGGCTACGTTGCTCGGCAGCCGTTACCTGTTTGTCGCCGACTGGCCGACAACGCTTGCGGGTCGCATATACTCCTACCTGAGCATTGTCGGGCACTTTAGCTTTCTGGTGTTCGCCACCTATTTGCTTATTCTTTTTCCGCTCACGTTTATCGTGATGTCCCAGCGGCTGATGCGGTTTTTATCAGCCATTCTGGCGACCGCAGGTATGACGTTGTTGCTTATCGACAGCGAAGTCTTTACCCGTTTTCACCTGCATCTTAACCCCATTGTCTGGGAGCTGGTCATCAACCCTGACCAGAACGAAATGGCGCGCGACTGGCAGCTTATGTTTATTAGCGTGCCGGTTATCTTATTGATTGAGATGCTATTCGCGACATGGAGTTGGCAAAAGCTGCGCAGTCTCACGCGCCGCCGCCATTTCGCAAGGCCGCTTGCGGCATTCTTTTTCGTCTCCTTTATCGCATCGCATCTTATCTACATCTGGGCAGACGCTAATTTTTACCGGCCGATTACCATGCAGCGGGCAAACCTGCCGCTCTCTTATCCGATGACGGCGCGACGTTTTCTTGAAAAACATGGTCTGCTGGATGCGCAGGAATATCAGCGCCGTCTGGTAGAGCAAGGCAATCCGGAAGCGGTCTCCGTTCAGTACCCGCTCAGCAATTTGCACTATCGCGATATGGGCACCGGTCAGAATGTGCTGCTCATTACCGTAGACGGCCTGAACTATTCTCGCTTTGAGAAGCAGATGCCGGAGCTGGCTACATTTGCCGAGCAAAACATCGACTTCACCCGTCATATGAGTTCAGGGAATACCACTGATAACGGTATTTTCGGCCTGTTCTATGGCATATCGCCAGGCTATATGGATGGCGTGTTATCCACCAGAACCCCTGCGGCGCTCATTACCGCGTTGAATCAGCAAGGCTATCAACTGGGACTGTTTTCTTCGGATGGCTTCGCCAGCCCGCTTTACCGTCAGGCATTACTGTCCGATTTCTCGATGCCGGCAGCGCAAACGCAGTCTGATGCGCAAACGGCCAGCCAGTGGATAGACTGGCTTGGGCGCTACGCACAGGAAGATAACCGCTGGTTCTCATGGATATCGTTTAACGGTACTAATATTGATGACAGTAACCAGAAAAATTTTGTTAAGCGTTACGCCAGTGCCACCAGCGACGTGGATGCGCAAATCAATCGGGTTCTGAACGCGCTGCGAGAGGCCGGTAAATTCGACAATACTGTCGTGATCATTACCGCAGGACGCGGCATACCGTTGACGCCGGAAGAAAATCGCTTCGACTGGTCGCAAGGTCATCTGCAAGTACCGCTGGTGATCCACTGGCCGGGGACGCCTGCGCAGCGTATTAATGTGCTTACCGATCATACCGATGTGATGACCACGTTGATGCAACGCCTGTTACATGTCAGCACGCCAGCGAACGAATATTCACAGGGCCAGGACATCTTTACCGTTCCACGTCGCCATAACTGGGTAACGGCGGCAGACGGCAGTACGCTGGCAATCACGACGCCGCAAATGACCCTGGTGCTCAATAATAACGGTCATTATCAGACCTATGACTTACACGGCGAGAAGATCAAAGATCAGAAGCCGCAGCTCAGTCTGCTGCTGCAAGTGCTAACAGAAGAGAAACGTTTTATCGCTAACTGATTAATTATAAATCAGTTAGCACCGTTTCCCCTTGCATTCGCGTTGGAAAGAGGTAGTATTAGCACCCACAAGTCGGCACGTAGCGCAGCCTGGTAGCGCACCGTCATGGGGTGTCGGGGGTCGGAGGTTCAAATCCTCTCGTGCCGACCAAAATTCCCCTTAAAAGCCAGCCTGCCAGGGCTGGTTTTTTTATATATCCAATTTGCAAATGGTGAAATGATGGTGAAATAGCTATCGAAGGTCACTGCAAATTGACTTCAAGCTCCCTCCAACGCGAAAAGTTGAACAGATGACTTAAATACATTGATTAGTCATCCTTAACCAGTAGAATCCGCCACGACTGGTAACTATTCAATACACGCACTATCGAACGATCGCCAGTTTGCCGCAGCCCGTTCTTGCATACAATGTGGCTGCGGCACACCATCACATCAGAAATTTGAAAATCAGGGTAAACCTGTCACTTAACCTGAAGCAGGTCTTCATAGCGGGTGGTATATCGGGATGACAGTATGTTTCTCTTCATAGCCCACTGTTGCTGGATACCCTCCCCGGCAAAGTACAGCTTTCCCCAGCCCTTCTTTGCATTCAGGTGATCCAGTACTTCCATCGGCTTCTCGCTACCGGCGCGCGGCGCGTTATCATCGAAAAAGTTGCGCCGCGCCCTGACTGAAGAAGTCTCCCCTATTTCACCTGTACATCATCCGTACTGTCTGATGTTGTTCGTCCGGGAATATCTTTGTCGCACCGCACCTCATTCACCTGGTGCATCAGTTACGACGCCACTGAACGTTCAGATAGCTCCCCAGCATCTCCTCCACAAGAGGTCGCAGGCCATCCAAAAATGTCTTTTTCGCGCTCTCCATCGCTCTTGCTCCGATAGTGCGCTCTGCATCGGTATTACCGACCAGCCCAGACGGTCTCAGCTCTGTGTCAGACAGCATCCGGTACGTTTCCTCATAATCCGATATTTGCTTTTCACGAAGCGCGTTAACGCGTTCCGGCGCTTTGCGCTCCAGCACTCTGTGTAACGGCCCCCACTGCAGTATCCACTCCCTGAACTCGCTTTTTTCAGCGGCTTTCACCTGAAGCTCCGCGTCCTGAAGGTCTGTAACCGTCACGCCGGATACGTCAAAGAAACGCATTTCTGACGTCACGCTGGTCAGCCCGAGTGATTTCTTCAGCTTATTCTGATACGCCAGCCAGACCTCAATTTCATCAACGAGAGCCAGCGTTCTGACCTTTTCCCGGGCAATCTGTTCCAGTTTTCCCAGACGGAACATCTCACGCCCCGTGGCAACCAGCGCCGCGAGATCGTTATCGTATTGCCCTTTTTCTGCATTATATACCAGCTGTACGTTCTTCATCTGGTGCAAAAAAATGTGACCCGGTCCTCGCAGCTTGAGGTTGCCTCTGTTGCCATAGCAAAGGTGTTTGCTCTCAACGCCTCATCTTCAGCCAGTTGTGCCAGCCAGGACGATATCTGTGCCTTAAACCCCGCGTCCTTTATGAAGTTTTCCGTCTCACTCAGTCTGTCCAGGAAGAGGCTGAAGGCGTCGGCGTTATCTTCCTGTCCGAACATATGCCATCTGTCTGCAGGAGCCGGTTCCCCCTTCCGGGCAGGCACCAGCCAGTCAGCGGCCGCCAGGTGCAGTGCCCGAGTTTCCCGGGGGGCGGAGGCTCCCGCCATATCGAATCGTATTATGGGGCCTGAATAGCCAGGCGCGCTGGTGATCTCCCGCAGCGCCTGCAAAGTACGTTCAGACAGTGGGTTCCCTTCCAGATTTACGGTTGTCTCTGAAGACAGATGAATGAGACTTTCCGGCAGGCGGGTCAGCTGGTTACGATAGACCGACAGCGACAGTAGTCCTGACGGCAGCATCGGCAGGCTGGTCAGCCGGTTACCAGATACCATCAGCTCCTTCAGTTCTGACGGCAGCACCGGCAGACTGGTCAGCCGGTTACCAGATACAATCAGCTCCTTCAGTCCTGACGGCAACGCCGGCAGGCTGGTCAGCCGATTATTATAGGCCCACAGCTTATATAATTCTGACGGCAGCGTCGGCAGGCTGGCCAGTTGGTTATCAGATACCGACAGCTCCTGTAGCCCTGACGGCAACGTCGGCAGGCTGGTCAGCTGGTTATTATAGGCCCACAGCTTACATAATTCTGACGGCAGCGCCGGCAGGCTGGCCAGTTGGTTATCAGATACCGACAGCTCCTGTAGCCCTGGCGGCAACACCGGCAGGCTGGTCAGTTGATTACCAAAGATCCACAGCTTACATAGTCCTGACGGCAGCGCCGGCAGGTGGGTCAGCGGGTTACTAAAGATCGACAGTTCCAGTAGTCCTGGCGGCAGCACCGGCAGGCTAGTCAGCTGGTTACCAGAGACCTCCAGCGTCCGCAGTTCTGGCGGCAGCGCCGGCAGGCTGGTCAGATTATTATCAGGAATAACCAGTGTGGTAATATGCGCGGGTAAACAGTCTGGCAAGGTGGTAAGACCTGATTCTCCCACGTTAAGCACTGCATTGCCATTATTCAGGCAGGCACGCATTTTCTGTACCACTGCTGCACGGCCGCGTGACTCTTCTGCGGGTGCAGCCCTTCTCCACGCTGACCAGACAGCATCATACTCTGCTGGCGTCTGTGGAGCCGTTGTTGCAGGGAGGAAGGATGTCCTGAATGTCCCGGATGCCCCTTCCGCGTGTCCTGTGCCCTCCTCACCCTGTGCTGTGTCCAAGGTGAGGCGATGTGTTTCACTGTACCCCTGGCAATTTACGGTATAGTTCCCGGCATCATCAAGGGTGACTGACAATATCTCCTGACTGTCTTCATCCAGAATACAGAAGTAATTTTCCCCGTGCTGGCCGGAATGAATGCTTTCCTCCCATCCGGCATACGCGAGCGTCCTGAGCAGTTCAAATCTGTTGATCACATCCTCCCGCGTCGTTCCGGCCGGCGGGTGACAAATCGCCCAGATGCACTCCAGCGCTTCAGTCTGGTGCGTTGAGCAAAAAAATTCCTTCATTTTTTCCCAGGAACTCATTTCAGGGGGGGTATCAGACCAGGCAATACGATAAATGCGACGGTTACTGATGGTGGCGGGAAGACATCCGCTTCCAATATGAAAGGGCATAACAAAAAACCTTTATAAATTTACATATAGTATCTGTCCGGCAGACATCATCTCTTCCTGGTCTTAATTTCACAATAAGGTTATCGGCGGATTCATGGTCGTCCTGCCATGGCGGGCTTCAGAAGGTGCAGAAGAAAAATCCGTTATGATGACCGGATGGCGGGACTGTCATTTTACAGCTAAAGTGTCGATTTTTCAGGGTCGCTTTCCACGATGACCAGATCATCCGGTATCAACGCCCGGGCGTTCAATTTTGGCAGGCAGAAGTCACCCGGCAGAAATTACTTAACGATTCAGATAATGCCATTAAGGACTGGCGCATAGAATTAACGCTGGGGATTATCAGTAATGAAAATAAAGCGGCTTTAATTCTGTGGATGAATGATATCAATGTTCTTAAATCGCTGGACTTAACAGGTGTTTCAGATGAGGCCACCTTCACAGCAATCAGGTGGCCTCCATTACCACAGTAACGACTACTGGCTGGTCTTTCCGGCCAGTCAGGTTTTGATGTGTCCACCCGATTAACCAGAACGCTGTATTCCTCCCATACCTCCAGTCGCTTCTGCTCCTCATCAGTCGCGATACCCAGCTTTACTGCACGCGCCAGTGGCGTAATAACGGCTTCGGCTTCTTCGAGCAGTTTTTCCTTTTTCGATTCTGCCTGCCTGCGCAGCTCTTCCGGCGAATAAACCCTTTGAACGACTTTACCGTCTTTAAACTGCCAGCAGCATGAATATCAGCGCGACGGTTTTCATCCGTATCAGGCAACTCTGCAACGCTCTGGCCAGCAGGCCACAGCCCGGAAACATCACGCGTAATACACGTAATAACATCGTTATCGTCGTAGGTAATTTTCAGCGTGTCTGCTGAAAATAATTGCTGGCACCCATACCAGTCCTGACCATCCTCTGATTTAAGATACGCCGCATCGGCGAATAATATGTCATCTGGTTCCGGTGCATACGGAATGAAATTTTTAATATTTAAAAACTGTTTGTTCTTTTTATTTTTTTTCCGCTGTCATAATTACTCCTTCTTATACACTTGGGGCTGTCACCCACGTATCACCAACCAGATACTGAATGGGACGTTGTCACCCGAATAGTCATCGCGCCACGCACTCCCATTACCTCAATCACTGCGCCAGCGAGACAGATATTACCGCAGCCAGTATCCGTGATGATTTTGTTATAAGCGTAAGACCAGGAGCCACGACACATCCAGTAAGGGTGATTGAATGCGCCCTGAGACTCCAGCCAGACGATAAACTCCGCCGTCGTCCACGGATTATCATCACAGCCGATAGTAACTGCGCCATCAAACGCTCGCGCGGCACCGATACGACGCACAAACAAATCCTTGTCCGGAATATCGCCGCCATTCTGTGATTTTTATAATGCATCGGCGGCACGACTTATGGTTTCTCGCAAACCAACGTATTCGATAAGACCGTCAACGCTTTTTCCTGACAGCGCCGTCAGGGTTTCGTCCAGCGGCTGCTTGCCCGCCAGTTTATTCAGTACCGTGGTGGCAAAGTTCGGATCATTTCCCAACGCGTCAGCCAGTTCCTGCAGGGTGTCCAGTGGCTCCAGTACGGAACCAACCAGCGCGGCAATCAGTTTGCGGACAAACTCCGCGTTTGTTGTCTGAAGCCCTTTAGCATCGCCTGGCGGCGTCGGTGTGGTCGGCGTTCCAGTGAATGCCGGGCTGTCCAGCGGCGCTTTGGTCCGTACCTCACCCATAACGGTTTTTACCGCCTTTGGTGTGGCCGCCAGCGCTTCGCTGTCACTGTCCGTGGCACTGCTTAATTTAACGATACCTTTTTTCGTCAGGCTTGCATCTTCCAGGGAAATCACGTCTGCGATATCCTCGGCCCGTTTCGCGGCCTCTTCGGCTCTGGTTGCCGATTCTCCGGCTGCAGCTCTGCTTTGCGCTGCCAGTGATGCGCTGGTATCAGATGCGGCGGCGTGGGTGGATGCCTACGATGCTGATGACGAGGCGGCTGCCGCCGTTCTGGCTGTGTCAGCCGACGCCGCGCTGGCTGATGCCTCCCCGGCTTTTGTGGTCGCCGTACCTGCGCTGCTCTCCGCAGATGCTGCGGATGAAGCTGCCGACCAAAATTCCCCTTGAAAACCAGCCTGTCAGGGCTGGTTTTTTTATGCCTACAATTAAAAAGTTAGCTGATGCCAGAGACGTTATTTTGCATGAACTGATTTTGCATGAACTGATTGGACATCTTTCCTGTGCAGTGGTCACAGTAAAGTCAATGCAGGCAACTAACGTAAACCATGTTTGTACTAAAACAGAAAAAGCGCATCTACACCCTATACTGGAAAAAATGTTTGCAGTGGCAGGTAAATGAGTAAGCAATCTGTCGCAGCAATAATAAAACGTTCTGGTAAGGTAAACGGCCTACCACGCCTTTGTCGCTAACAATTAGCCTCCCTGTCGCCATAGGGTCGATAACGATCGGCTATTCACAACACGTTTTGTAGACAACGTACGGTGATTAATTACTCCTTCAGCCAGCAACTCGCTAATTGTTATTCAACTTCAGAAATTATAACTAATTGAAGCACCTACAAAATTATGCCCTGAATTTTTATCCGTAAGTGATCCATTCGAGAAATGCCGGATATAAGCTTCTGTAGAAAAAGCCCCAAAGTTCCAGCCAAGAAACGCTTTTTCTCCAAAGGTAAATGCAGAATTGACACGCATATCATCTCGCGACTTAGATTTTATATAAGCCCCCAGACCAATACCGGTATAGATACCAGCGAAATGAACCAGCGCCACATCCTTCGAGATACCCAATACGCCCTGGTTATATTTATTGCAGGGAACGCTGCCAGAATGTTTACTGCAATCATCGCTACCCTTAGCCTTAAATCCTCCTAACTCCAGATTATTTCTTGCCTGTAAAAAGAAAAAATCGCTGGGTTCACTGTATGTCAGAAAAGCCGTATATAAGTGCTCAACCCCTCCTCTTCTTATACTTTCTCCCGCAGCAAAAGAGATCTGATGCTTGTTGCCCTTGCCAAAAAAAAACATTATCATTAGCAGAACATGCGAATGCACAAGGTAATAATAGATATATAAATATTCTCTTCATATACACTCCACCACCATTTCAATGTCAATAGTTATTTTTAACCGGCTAACATATTTAAAATTTTCTACGCCACGCTTACGCTCACAGAAACGGCTGATATAGCATCCACACTACGTTCTCCCCTTGAGTCGCCCCAACGGGTGCTCAAAACGCCGCGAGTGTTGTTCAGGCACATCCAGGATAAGTTATAAGTGAATGACACTCATTTCTGACCACATTTTCATTTATGATAAGAATATCGTCAGAATCTCTTTATCGCATAAAAATACCTCTGCTATTGACTTAATATTTAATTTAACAGATGTCGCGGTTTATTCGTTCTGCTCAGATGTATATCATTGACATTAATAAAACCATAAATAAATTCAGTTAAAATAATTTGTTAATAATGACAAGCTTTAGACGCTATGACTTTTAATAAGGAATTTCCTGCCAGTAAAGATAGTCTGGACTTACGGGTGCAAGGGCGCAGCAACATATGCCACACTTCTGTTATGTCACATTGTCCGAAAAAAGCGTCCAGACCAGTATTCAACTTCAGGGAGTATTCTGTTTTCTCTCACAACGGGTTGTTTTATCCTTTCTATCGTTCAGCTAATTACTCGCCTGTCACAGGTTTTACTACTTACCCATGCACTAATTAGGGTAAAATTTACGCGCTTGACAATGTGGCAAATCTGGACGATTTCCGCGCTGAAAACAATAATCATTCTAATAAAACTCAGGAGATACAGCATGCCTGAAGTAACACCTTTTCAGGTGCTTATTGTGGACGACCATCCACTTATGCGGCGAGGTATTCGTCAATTACTGGAACTGGACCCGGCTTTTCATGTCGTTGCCGAAGCGGGTGACGGGGCGAGTGCGATCGATCTGGCGAATCGCATTGAGCCCGATCTGATCCTGCTGGATCTGAATATGAAAGGTCTGAGCGGGTTAGATACCCTGAACGCGCTACGCCGGGATGGTGTGACGGCGCAAATTATTATTCTTACCGTCTCGGATTCCGCCAGCGACATCTACGCGCTGATCGACGCCGGCGCCGACGGTTATCTGCTCAAAGATAGCGATCCGGAAGTGCTGCTGGAGGCCATTCGCAAAGGCGCTAACGGCGGTAAAGTCTTTAGCGATCGGGTCAATGAATATCTGCGTGAGCGCGAACGGTTTGGCGCGCAGGAAGATCCCTTTAGTATCCTGACCGAACGAGAGTTAGATGTCTTGCATGAGCTGGCGCAGGGGCTTTCTAACAAACAGATTGCGTCAGTACTGAATATTTCTGAGCAGACGGTTAAGGTGCACATTCGTAATCTACTTCGCAAGCTAAACGTGCGCTCACGCGTCGCGGCGACCATTCTATTTTTACAAACACGCGGAATACAGTAACAAGCCAGGCCCGATGGCGCCACGCCACCGGGCCGTCAGGGCATTATTTCTCCTGCGCCAGCCGGATACTGCGCTCTATCACCGCCCGCCGGGCGTCACCCGCCGGCAGCAGCTTCAGCATCATCTCCCAGGCCGCCACCGCCTCGCCAAAGCGCTGCTGCTCAAAGGCGCTGAACGCATACAGGCTTAACACCCGGATATCCGTGTGGTCGCGGCTCACCAGCCGGCGCAGCAGCTCCCCGCCGCGGCGGTTATCCTCCGGGTCGGACGAGCGCGTCAGCGCCTCCGCGTAGCCCAGCGCCGCATCGCTGTTTTTCGGGTCCAGACGGTAAGCGTTCGCATAGGCCCCGGTGGCGGTACCGGCATTACCCAGTACCATACCGGTGCGCCCCAGCATGAGCCAGCCCTCAACATTGCCGGCATCATTCTGCAGGCGGGTGCGCAGCCCCAGCGCCAGCCGCGCCATCTCCTCCTCATTCAGCGGCTGCGCCTGCGGGTCCAGCGCCCGCGCCAGCAGTCCCGGCGTCTGCGCCGTTGCCTGCTGCCAGGCCCTCACCTGCGGATAGCTGCCGGTCAGGGCGTAGCTGCCGGCGCCGACCGCCAGCGCAATGACGGCCCCCGGCACGTAAACGCCCCACCCGGCGCGCGCGCCGCAAACCGGGGTGTCCGCCGGCAGCGGCTCCCGGCGCAGGCGCACCCGCCGGCGCGTCCGGGCGACGATTATCCACCCGCCCGCCACGATGGCGGCCAGCGGCAGCACCCACAGCAGCACCGTCAGCGGGGTCAGCGGCGGGTCGTAGGTGACAAAGTTGCCGTAGCGCGCCACCATATAATCGATGATTTCCTGGCGGCTCTTCCCCTCCTGCATCAGGTCATACACCCTGCGACGCATGTCGGTGGCTATCATCGCGTTCGAGTCCGCAATGCTGTTGTTCTGGCATTTCGGGCAGCGCAGCTGCTCCGTGAGCTGGCGGAACTGCTGCTCCTGCGCTTCATCTTTAAACGGCATCACGTCGGTGGTTGCCCGCGCTGACCCGGCGATAACCAGCGCCAGCATCAGCATCACCATGCCCGGTAACAGTCTCATTGCGCCGCCTCCCGGCTGTATCTGTCCCACAGCGGTTTCAGTTCACTTTCCCATACCCGGGCATTCAAATCGCCCGCATGGCGGTAGCGGATAATCCCCCTGCCGTCGATGAGGAAGGTTTCCGGCGCGCCGTACACGCCCAGGTCCAGCCCCAGCATCCCGTCGCTGTCCGATAAACTCAGCGCATACGGGTTGCCCAGTTCCTTTAACCAGGCCACCGCCTTCGCCCGGTCGTCCTTATAGTTCAGCCCCACCACCCGGATACCCTGCGCGGCCAGCCGGTTCAGGTACTGATGCTCGGCGCGGCAGGTCGGGCACCAGGTGGCCCAGACGTTAAGCAGCACCGGTTTCCCCTGCGTCAGCACCTCCGCCTCATAGTACTGACCCGGTGTCTCCAGCGATTCCAGGCGGAACGCCGGCACCGGCTTCCCGGTCAGCGCCGATTCGAGATTCGTCGGGTCATCCCCCTGCGCGTTGCGCGTCAGCTGCCACAGCAGCGCCGCGGCAATCAGCAGAAAAATCAGTAACGGTAATAACAGTACGTTGCGTTTCATCCGGCCTCCGGCAATGGTTTACGGCGGCGGTAGCGCGGGTCCGCCAGGCACAGCAGTCCGCCCAGCGCCATCAGCAGCCCCCCGGCCCATATCCAGCGGACAAACGGTTTGTAGTACAGGCGCACGGCCCACGCGCCGTTGTCCAGCTCCTCCCCGAGCGCGGCGTACAGGTCGCGGGTCAGCCCGCCGTCAATCGCCGCCTCGGTCATCACCATCCGGCTGGTGTTGTAGAGCCGTTTCTCCGCGTGCAGCACCGCCTCCGGCTCGCCGTGGCGCGTCACCCCGATGAGGGCCACCCCGCCGCGGTAGTTGGGGCCGGTGATGTCCCGCACCTCCCGGAAGGTGAAGCGGTAGTCGTGAATGGTCACGCTGTCGCCCGCCCGCATCCGCACGTCACGCTCCACGCTGTAATTCTGGCTGAAGGCGATGCCGGTAATCGTCACCGCCAGCCCGAGGTGCGCCGCCACCATTCCCCAGTAGCTGAGAGAGGTTTTCGTGCCGCGGGACACGCGCTGTACGGCTTCGGCCACCGCCAGCACCGCAATCCAGCAGGCCATCGCCATCCCCACCGCCGTCATGGCGATGATTTTATCTTCCAGCAGCCATGGCAAAAGTACCGACAGCACCAGGGTGGTGACAACGGCAGCCCACAGCAGTTTCCTGATGTTACGCGGCCGGTCCCGACCCCAGCGCACCAGCGGCCCCACCCCCAGCAGCAGGGCAAAGGGGACCATCAGCCAGGTGAACATGGTGTTAAAGAACGGCTCCCCCACCGAAATGCTGCCCAGCCCCAGCTGTTTGTGCACCAGCGGCAGCAGGGTGCCCAGCAGCACCACCAGCATGGCGGCCATCAGCAGGACGTTGTTGCCGAGCAGCAACGACTCGCGCGACCACAGCGCGTTGTTCACCCGCGAACGCACCCTGTGCCCGCGCACGGCGAACAGCAGCAGCGAGCCGCCGGTGACCAGCACCATAAAGGCGAGGATAAACATCCCGCGCGCCGGGTCGGAGGCGAAGGCGTGCACCGACACCAGCACCCCGGAGCGCACCAGGAAGGTGCCCAGCAGGCACAGCGAGAAGGCGCAGATGGACAGCAGCAGCGTCCACGCCTTGAAGCCGGCGCGCTGTTCGGTGACCGCCAGCGAGTGCAGCAGGGCGGTGCCCGCCAGCCACGGCATAAAGGAGGCGTTCTCCACCGGGTCCCAGAACCACCAGCCGCCCCAGCCCAGCTCGTAGTAGGCCCACGCCGAGCCGAGCACGATGCCCAGCGTCAGGAACACCCACGCCGCCAGCGTCCACGGGCGGGCAAAACGGGTGAACGCGCTGTCCAGACGCCCGCTCAGCAGCGCGGCGATGGCGAAGGCGAAGGCCACCGAGAAGCCGACATAGCCCATGTACAGCAGCGGCGGGTGGAAAATCAGCCCCGGGTCCTGCAGCAGCGGGTTCAGGTCACGCCCCTCCACCGGAAAGGCCGGCAGCGTGCGGGCGAACGGGCCGGAAGTGAACAGGATGAACGCCAGAAAACCGGCGCAGACCATCCCCATCACCGCCAGCACCCGGGCGACGATATCCGCCGGCACCTGCCGGCTGAACACCGCCACCGCCAGGGTCCAGCCGCTCATCAGCAGCACCCACAGCAGCAGCGAGCCCTCGTGCGCCCCCCAGGTGGCGGCCACCCGGTACCACACCGGCAGCTGCGTGTTCGAGTTGCCGGCGACATAGGCCACGGTGAAGTCGTTAACCACAAAGGCGTGTACCAGCACGAAAAACGCGCCCGCCACGCAGATAAACAGCAGCCAGGCGAACACCCCGGCCGACGCCATCATCCGCGCGTCGCCGCGCGCCACGCCCCACAGCGGGTAAACGGACAGCAGCAGCGCCACGCCGAGCGCCAGGCACAGCAGCGCGTGGCCGTATTCAGGCATCATGATGAGGTGTCCTTATCAGCGCGTTGCGGGCGGCGGTGGTTTTCCTGCATCGCCTTTTCCACTTCCGGCGGGGTGTAGTTCTCGTCATGCTTGGCCAGCACCTCGTGCGCCAGGACGTGGTTGCCCTTCTCCAGGATGCCCTGCACCACCACCCCCTGCCCCTCGCGGAACAGGTCCGGCAGTATCCCCTCATAGCTCACCGTCACCGCCCCCTCGGCGTCGTAGAGGCTGAAGTTCACCTTCAGCGAGTCCGGGTCGCGCCTGACGCTGCCGGGCATCACCATCCCGCCGACGCGCAAACGCTGGCCCGCCGCCGGCAGCTGCTGCGTCTCGCGCTTGCCGTAGAGGATTTCGCCGGGGGTATAGAACAGGTCGATATTCGCGCGCAGCGCGTACAGGACCAGGGCGGTGGTCAGCGCCAGGCCCGCCAGCACCGCGCAGACCACCCATAGCCGGTTTTTACGTCGCAGGTTCACGCGGCCTCCTGTTGCGCCTGTGCGGCACGCATCCGCGCCTCGCGCGCCCGCTGCTGCGCCACGCCGCGCAGAATGGCCCGGCGCTGCAGCACCGTGTGCAGCGCCAGCAGCGCCAGCGGCGCCACGGTCATCGCCACCGCCAGCCAGACAAAAAAGGCGTACCCGCCCATGGCGAAAAAATCGCTCCACGATGAAAATGCCGGACTCACCGGTGCCCCCTTTTCAGTATCAGTTCGCTCACCCACGGGCGGCGTTTTTCCATCAGTAAAATCAGGTTGCGCATCCGCATCAGCGAAAGCGTCATAAAGAGCAGCAGGAAGCCGGCGATGGCCCAGCGCAGCGGCGAGCGCATCGCCGGGTCGATACTCTGCTGCATCCGCGTCGAGCCCTGGTGCAGGGTGTTCCACCACTCGACGGAATAGTGGATAACCGGCAGGTTCACCACGCCGACCAGCACCAGAATGCCCGCCGCGCGCCCGGCCATTTTACGGTCGTCAAAGGCGTGCCACAGGGCGATGACCCCGGCGTAGAGAAACAGCAGCACCAGCTCCGAGGTCAGGCGCGCGTCCCACACCCACCAGGTGCCCCACATCGGTTTGCCCCACGCCGCGCCGGTGACCAGCGCGATGAAGGTGTACACCGCCCCCACCGGCGCCATCGCCGCGACGGCAAGGCTGGCCATTTTCATCTGCCAGACCAGCCCGGTGAACGCCGCCACCGCCATCGCCGCATAGATACCCATCGACCAGATGGCCGCCGGGACATGCAGGTACATAATGCGGTAGCTCTCCCCCTGCTGGTAGTCCGCCGGGGCGAAACCAAAGCCCCGGACCCAGCCGGTGGCCAGCGCGATGATGCCGGCCGCCGCCAGCCACGGCACGAGCCTGCCGCAAATCTGATACAGCCGGGGCGGCGCCGCCAGCTGATGAAGGGTTTTCCACATAGTCGTCACCTGACCTCCTGAAACCAGTAAAATGTCCGTCGTGCCGGGGCGCTACTGCGTACTGATGCGCAGCGCCGCCGCGGTGGCGAACGGGCTTAACGTCGCGCTGCCCGCCAGCAGCGCCCCCAGCACCGCCAGATAGCCGTCAACGGGTAAATGCATCGATGCCGCATCCATCGCCGCGGCGGCGAAAATCAGCACCGGGACACTCAGCGGCAGCACCAGAATGCCCAGCAGGACGCCGCCGCGCCGCAGGCCGGCCGTCAGCGCGACGCCCGGCGCGGCGAGAAACCCCAGCGCCGGCGTGCCGAGCAGCAGCGTCAGCGCCATGATTTTCCAGCCGTACACGTCCATCCCCAGCAGCAGCGCCACCAGCGGGGAGAGCATCATCAGCGGCAGGCCGGTCACCGCCCAGTGGGCCAGCACCTTCGCCAGCACCACCGCCGGCAGCGGCACCGGCAGCAGCATCAGCTGCTCCAGGCTGCCGTCCTGCAGGTCGTCGCGAAACAGCCGCTCCAGCGCCAGCAGCGAGGCCAGCAGCGCCGCCACCTGGATGATGCCCGGCGCGATACGCGCCAGCAGCTGCGGCTGCGGCCCGACGCTTAACGGAAACAGAGTGATGACCATCAGGAAGAACCACAGCGGGCCGGCGATGTCCGCGCCGTGGCGGAACGCCACGCGCAGTTCGAGACAGAAGACACGCCACATCACAGCCCGGCCTCCCCGCCGGTCAGCACCAGGCGGCGGACGGTGTCCGCGGCCCCCGGCAGCGGCTGGTGGGTGGTGAGAATGACCATCCCGCCCTGCGCCGTGTGCGCCGCCATCCGCCGGGTGAGGCGCGCCACGCCGTTAACGTCAATGGCGGTGAACGGCTCGTCGAGCACCCACAGCGCGGCGCGGGTCAGCCACAGGCGGGCCAGCGCCACCCGGCGCTGCTGCCCGGCCGAGAGCCGGGCGACCGGCACGTCCTCAAATCCCGCCAGCCCGGCCTGCGCCAGCGCCTCCGGGAGACGCGCGCCGTCGCCGGGGTGGAAAAAGTGCAGGTTCTCCCGCGCCGTCAGGCGGGATTTAATCCCCGGCTGGTGCCCTATCCACAGCAGGCTGCGATGGAAGCTGTCGCGCACGCGGCGCAGGGGCTCGCCCTGCCAGTACACCTCCCCGCCGTCCGGGCGCGCCAGCCCGGTCAGCAGGCGCAGCAGGGTGGTTTTTCCGGCGCCGTTGCCGCCGGTGACCTGCACCCACTCCCCGGCCTCCACGGTGAACGACAGCCCGCGAAACAGCGTCCTCTCGTCCCGCTCGCAGTACAGATCTCTGGCTTCAAGCATTCCCACTCATCAACGTCCTGTCAGAAACCTGGTTTAACATCACGCATATCCGGCAGTTTATGCGCGATCCCTTTGTGGCAATCGATACAGGTCTGTCCATCTTTTACCGCCTGATCGTGCATTTTCGCCGCGACGCCTTTTTGCGCGGTCAGATCCATAAAGTCGAAATTGTGGCAGTTACGGCATTCCTGCGAGTTGTTGTCTTTCATGCGCCGCCACTCATTTTGTGCCATTGTCAGGCGATGAGCTTCAAATTTCTGCGGTGTATCTATCAGCCCAAATACCTTCGCGTACAGCTCTTTACTGGCTTTGATCTTACGGATCATCTTCGGCCCCCACTCATGCGGCACATGGCAGTCAGGACAGGTGGCACGAACGCCGCTACGGTTGTTGTAGTGGACGGTTTCCATATACTCCTCATACACCGTGTTGCGCATTTCATGGCAGCTAATACAAAACTCTTCGGTGTTGGCCTTTTCCATTCCGGTATTGAAGCCGCCCCAGAAGATGATGCCGCCGATAAAACCGATTAACAGCAGCGTCCCCAACGCCAGGCGGCTGGGGCTGCGCCACCATCGCCAGACGCGCTTTATCCAGCCGGGTTTACGGTTAGAATTTTCCATAATGACCTCTTATTTCCCGTAACCTTGCGAGGGGGTAAAGGTATTGTCGATAATCGGCGCGGTATCAGACTGCGGTACGTGGCACTGCAGGCAGAAATAACGACGCGGCGCGACGTTGCCCGACACTTTACCGTCGCTGTCCATAAAGTGCGTCGGACTGATACGCGGCGCGCCCGTCGTACGATAACTTTCCACGCCGTGGCATTGCAGACAGCGGTTGGTATTGGTCGTCACCTGGTAGCCCTCGACGCTGTGCGGGATCATCGGCGGCTGGTTGACGTAATTTAGCGGCATACGTTCCTGCTCTTTCGGCATACGAATCGCCCCTTCCTGCGTCCCGGATACTTCCGGCGACTGGCTCAGATCCACTCCGTTTGCCGCCCAAACCGCACCACTTACCACCAGGGCAAGCGTGGCCATCCATTGACACAGCGCTTTCATCAGGTCATGGCTTTTCATTGTTTCGCTCCCGAACTCCATCGCATTTACACTTCATCCTTCGAGCTGCCTCTTTGTTGGCTGCGCTCGAAAATCCCAGTCACATCGTTATCTATGCTCCTGGAGATTTCCTCGCTTACCGCCGCGATGCATCCCGAATGATGTTGCGTATCGTTATTGTAAAAACATCCTCAGAACAGACATCCACGCAGCGACCGCAGGTCATGCAGTCGCGGTGAGTGACCTGCGCCGGGCTTTGCTCATCCAGCACCGGCGCACGTAGCACATGCGGTTCCGGGCAAACATGAAAACAATCCATACAGCGATTACATTTCTCACGTTTTTTGGCCGTCACGGTCACTACGCCTTTACTGCCCAGCACGCCATACAGCGCGCCCATCGGGCAAATATGGCCGCACCAACCGTGCTCAACGACTAATAAATCAAATAAAAACAAAGCAATAATCAGCAACGCGCCGCTACTAAATCCCATAACCAGACTACGGCCTAACAGCGACACGGGATTAATCCATTCCCACAGCAGCGTGCCGGTCAAGGCCGAACCGATTAACACCACCACCAGAAGGACGTACCGTATATGGCGTGGAATCGTCGCAGACTGGTTCAGGTCAAATTTCCTGCGCATCCAGTTAGCCAAATCGGTAACGGGGTTTAGCGGGCAAACCCAACTGCAAAATAATCGCTTTCCCGCCAGCGCATACAGCACAGCGATAATCACTGCTCCCGTCAGCGCCACGGTAGCGGGAAGATGTCCACTGGCGAGACTTTCCAGGGTAATCAGCGGATCGGTCAACGGGAGGGTATCGAACAGCAAACTACTGCTGTAGTTGCCATGCAAAACCCAAAAGCCCAGCCACGGGCCGCTGAGAAACATCCCCAGCACCATAAACTGGCTGATACGGCGTAACACCAGCCAGCGGTGGCTACGCCACCAGCCTTTTTTCGCCCGCGCTTCTCGCCCGGCGTCGCGTTTACGATTTGCCATCTTTCCCCTCCAGCCAGCCGAAGCGGTAATGGTGTCCTAACTCCCCTTTCGCCAATGACAACGGCAACACTTTTATCGCTGGTTGCTCCAGTACGCAGACTTTTTCGCATTTGCCGCAGCCGGTACAGGCGTCGCTGTGTACGGTGGGCAGAAAGCGCGCATGTTTGCCGGTGCGCATGTTGCGATCCAGTTCCAGCGTGATGGCCTCATCGATTTTCGGGCATTCGCGGTAACAAACGTCGCAGCGCAGCCCCTGAAAGTTGAGGCAGTTTTCCTGATCCAGCAGCACCGCCAGCCCCATGCGCGAGTCATCAATGGAGGCGATATCTTTATTCAGCGCCCCGCTGGGGCAGACTTTGGCGCACGGAATGTCTTCACACATTTCGCAGGGGATGTCGCGAGCGACGAAATAGGGCGTACCTGCCGATAGCCCGGAGGCCAGCGTCGCCAGTTTTAGCGTGTCGTATGGACACACCTGAACGCACTGCCCGCAGCGCACACAGGCGCTGGCGAAGACATTTTCATTCAGCGCGCCAGGCGGACGCAGCCGCACGCCCGTTGCGCGCGCGGTTTGCTGTTGCAAGCCCAGCGCCACGCCAACCGCCGCCAGCCCGCCCGCAGTGCGCACAACATCACGCAGGAAGCGGCGGCGGCCATTTTGGGGTTTCGCTGTACGGGACATAACGCGTTACACCTTCGCCAGCTTAACGGCGCACTTCTTGAAGTCCGTCTCTTTAGAGAGCGGGTCCGTCGCATCCAGCGTCAGGTTGTTCACTAGCTGAGCGGCATCGAAGAACGGCATATACACCAGTCCCTGCGGCGGACGGTTACGTCCACGCGTTTCGACAATCGAAATCACTTCGCCGCGGCGGGACGACACTTTAACCTTATCCCCACGACGCAGATCGCGCGCTTTCGCATCCAGCGGGTGAATAAAGACCACTGCTTCCGGGAAGGCGCGATGCAATTCAGGCACGCGGCGCGTCATACTGCCGGTATGCCAGTGTTCCAGCACGCGACCGGTGGAAAGCCACAGATCGTACTCGTTGTCCGGCGACTCCGCCGCGGGTTCAAATGGCAGCGCGAAGATCACCGCTTTGCCATCCGGTTTACCGTAGAATTTGTACCCTTCCCCCGCTTTTACATACGGGTCGTTGCCTTCGCTGTAACGCCATTGCGTCTCTTTGCCTTCGACGACCGGCCAGCGCAGACCGCGCGCGTTGTGGTAATCGTCGAACGGCGCCAGATCGTGCCCGTGGCCACGTCCAAACCAGGCGTATTCTTCAAACAACCCTTTTTGCAGATAGAAGCCCAGCTCACGAGACTCATCGTTTAACTGATCCTCTTTCAACTCGCTCAACGGGAATTTGCTGACCGCCGGCGTGGCGAACAGAACGTCATACAGCGTTTTGCCGCGCAGCTCCGGCTTCTGGGCCAGCAACGCCTCCGGCCAGACCTCCTCGGTTTTAAAACGACGGGAGAACTGCACCAGTTGCCAGAGGTCGGATTTGGCTTCGCCCGGCGCTTTAATTTGCTGACGCCAGAACTGCGTGCGGCGTTCGGCGTTGCCGTAAGCGCCTTCTTTCTCAACCCACATGGCGGTCGGCAGGATCAGATCAGCAGACAGCGCGCTCACCGTCGGGTAAGGATCGGAGACAATGATAAAGTTACGCGGATCGCGCCAGCCCGGCATCCGATCTTCATTGATGTTCGGCCCGGCCTGCATATTGTTATTACACATTACCCAGTAGACGTTCAGCTTGCCGTCTTTCAACGCGCGATCCTGCGCCACCGCGTGTAAACCCACTTTTGCCGGGATAGTGCCAGCGGGGATCTGCCAGTGTTTTTCGCAGATATCACGGTGTTTTTCGTTCGTCACGACCATGTCTGCGGGCAGACGGTGTGAGAAGGTTCCCACTTCACGCGCCGTACCGCAGGCGGAAGGCTGGCCGGTCAGCGAGAAAGGACCGCAGCCAGGCTGGGAGATTTTTCCGGTCAGCAGATGGAGGTTGTAAACCAGGTTATTCGCCCACACGCCGCGGGTATGCTGGTTAAAACCCATCGTCCAGTAAGAGATCACGCGCTTATTCGGATCGGCGTAGAGCTGTGCCAACTGTTCCAGTTGATCTTTCGGCACGCTGGTCATTTCAGCGGTCTTGTCCAACGTATATTCCGCCACGAAGGCTTTATACTCGTCGAAGCTCATCGGCTCGGAAGCGTCGGAGCCCGGATTCTTCGCCGCTTTTTCCAGCGGGTGCGTCGGGCGTAAGCCGTAGCCGATATCCGTCGCCCCTTTACGCAGATTCACATGCTTTGTGAAGAAATCCTGATTTACCGCGTTGTTCTGAATAATGTAATTCGCGATATAGTTAAGGATCACCAGATCGCTTTGCGGGGTAAAGACAATACCGTTGTCCGCCAGTTCAAAGCTGCGGTGCTGGAAGGTGGAGAGGACAGCAACCTTCACGTTCGGGTCGGACAAACGGCGGTTAGTGATGCGCGACCATAAAATCGGGTGCATCTCCGCCATGTTGGACCCCCACAGCACAAACGCATCGGCCTGCTCAATATCGTCGTAGCAGCCCATCGGTTCATCCATGCCAAAGGTGCGCATAAAGCCCACCACCGCCGAGGCCATGCAGTGACGCGCATTCGGGTCGATGTTGTTAGAGCGGAAACCAGCCTTGAACAGTTTCGCGGCGGCATAGCCTTCCCAGATGGTCCATTGACCCGATCCAAACATGCCGATCGCTTCTGGTCCTTTCTCTTTCAGGGAGGTTTTAAACTTCTCCTCCATCACATCGAAGGCCTGTTCCCAGCTCACCGGCGTAAACTCGCCGTCTTTGTGATAGCTGCCGTCTTTCATGCGCAGCATCGGCTGCGTCAGACGATCTTTACCGTACATGATTTTGGGAAGGAAATAGCCTTTAATGCAGTTCAGACCACGGTTGACCGGCGCGTCGGGGTCGCCCTGGCAGGCGACCACACGGCCCTGCTGCGTTCCCACCAACACACCGCAACCCGTTCCGCAAAAACGGCACGGCGCTTTATCCCATTTGATGGCTTCCTGCTGCCCGACAACGGCGCGGGCGACGCCCGGCACGCTCAGACCGGCAGCCGCCGCAGCGGCCGCAACGGCGTTAGCTTTCATAAAGCTACGACGACTGAGTTTCATGGTGTTTCCTCACCTTGCTCATCCTGCTGGTGATAAACCAGCGACACCGCCAGTACGCCCTCGACATTGCGTACTGACTCAATTGTTTGCATCAGCGTTTCACTCTGATCTGCTTCCGCCACCACGATCAGCTGCCCGCTTTCAACGTCGCTTAACGCGACTTCGCAACCCGACAACGTGTTCAACTGTGTGCCAATGGCGGCGATGTTCTGACTTTTGGCCTGCACGACCAGGCTACAGACCTGCCAGTTAGTGCGCATGGTGGTTCTCCGCTTTGATGGCTGACACGGGACAGATAGCCACACACGCCCCGCATCCGTTACAGGCCTGCGAGTCAAGCTGCGGCTGGTAAATGCCGGATAGCGTGGGACGAAAGGTAATGGCCATAGGTTCACAACTGTCCTGGCAGCGATGGCATTCAACCGATTGCCTGGCGAGGCAGTTTTCCGTGAGCGTAAAAACCAGATCCCAGGCCCTGGTGTGGCGCGGAAGAAAGAGAGATTCGGGACAGGCCTGCGCACAGGCATAACAAAAGCTGCACTCGCCCCGTTTGAAATCTACGCTCGGATATCCCCCCGCCCCTCGCTGCAGGATGTCGGCCTCACACGCCTGGATGCAGGCGTCGCAACGCAGACAATGTGCGAGAAAATAGGTCGTTTCTCTGGCCCACGGCGGAAGAATCCCATTGCTGGCGTTGCGCCAACTGCCGGTCAACATGCTTCGACGGGATAAATCAACCATGATATCGCCCTTCCATAACGACACGCTTCCATAGGGAGTGAATGCCAATAAAAACCGTACAATTTATGAGTAGTTATTTTTGTAAATAAGATATTTCAGGATGTGTAAGAGATGCATACCCCGATAGAGGTAAATGCTGTTGCTGGATCAAAAGAGTGCCGGGTAAAGACCCGTAAACGTGCTTTTTCTCACATTTCAATGAGTTATATAGATACTTATATAACGAAAATCACTAATAGTTGATAATTTCATTTACGTTATCAATATCGGAATATTCCACTATATAAAAAGACACTATTTTATTAATAATCTTGAAAATATGAGTAAATACAGATTAATAGATAAAATAAATATGTTAATCTGTCTCCCATGCATACCGAAAACAGCAGAAAGGAAATACTGTGAACAATCAAATGAAGATGTTTGTCCCTGCCGTCGTCTTCGCCGCCCTCGCCAGCGCCTCTGCCTGGGCTAACAATGGTGATACCGCCCAGCCGCTGGAAAAAATCGCCCCCTATCCGCAGGCGGAAAAAGGAATGAAGCGGCAAGTGATAACCCTTACCCCTCAGCAGGATGAATCTACCCTCAAAGTGGAACTGTTGATTGGTCAAACGCTGAATGTGGATTGTAACCAGCATCGCCTCGGCGGCACGCTGGAAACAAAAACGCTGGAAGGCTGGGGCTATGACTATTATGTCTTTGATAACGTCACCTCTCCGGTATCAACCATGATGGCCTGCCCTGAAGGTAAGAAAGAGCAAAAATTCGTCACCGCCTGGCTGGGTGAAGACGGGATGGTGCGCTACAACAGCAAGCTGCCGATCGTGGTGTATACCCCGGCGAATGTGGACGTGAAATACCGCATCTGGAAAGCGGACGCTAACGTACAGAACGCCGTCACGCGATAATGTTACGCTGCCCGGTCACACTTACCGGGCATCTGAACACGCCGACTCACGCAGCGCTCCGGGGTTCTTTTCAAAACACGTCTGGAAATCCGCTCGCCCGATGCCTGGTGGCGACGCGTAGCATCTTATCAGGCCTACCCGCGTGCGGACGTAGGGCTGCCATCAGGCGGTTCATCCGGCCATTACGCAGTACGCGCAACCGCATCACGCGAGGCGGCATCACGTTCGTCGCCGGTGAGTTCGGTTAGCTGTCCGTTGCGCATTTCAAGCAGACGATCGGCGTGAATAAAATAGTGATCATCATGGCTGATGGCGAAAATGGTTTTGCCCATTTCCTGCATTAACGGCAACAGCACCTGATAAAACTCCCGGCGGAAATGCGGGTCCTGATCGGCGGCCCACTCATCCAGCAAAATAATATCGCGCTCTTCCGCCAGCGCCAGCAGCAGCGCAATGCGCTTTTTTTGCCCTTTCGACAGTTTAAGATTCAAAATGCGCCCATCGTTTAGCTCCAGCTTGTGCGTCATTTTCAGATGCTCAAGCCACTTTTCGACCAGAGCGGGATTGGCGGGTTTCCCCTGCGGCCCCAGCAGGCGGTCGAATAACCACACATCGGTGAACACCGCAGAAAACAGTTTGCGATAATCTTCCGGCTGCCCGGCGGCAATAGGTTGACCATCAAGTAAAATCGTTCCCGATTGCGGCTGGTATAAACCGGTCAATAACATGGCCAGCGTCGATTTCCCGCTACCGTTGCCGCCAATTAAAAACAGCAGTTCGCCGCGGTGAATCGTCAGGTTGATGGGCCCCACGGAAAACGCGTTATCCTGATAGTAGAAAACCACGTTGCGCAGCTCCAGCGTCTTCCAGTCGGGAAAGGCTTTCGGCTGTGGAAAATCAGGCTTATACGGGGCGAGCGCGAATTTATTCAGTTTATTAAACGCCACCTGGGCGGTCAGTAGGGTTGGCAACGCCCCCACCGCAGACAGCAGCGGCGTGCGCAGGAACAGCAACGTCAGTGAATAGGTCGCCGCGACGTTGGTATCCGCCCAGCCGAGACTATTCGCCATCCAGAAGACCAGGCCTATCGCTCCTAGCATCATGATATTCGACCAGTTGACGGCGCTCAGGTGAAAAGTATCGGCACGGATAATGTGATGACGGTACTCTTTGGCATCCGGGGTATAACATTGCTGAAAAATCTGCTCCGCACGCTCGCGGTTTAGCGTCAGCTCTTTGCGTCCTTCCAGCACCGTCTGATAGTCGTTGTACAGCTTATCTTCGGTCTCGCGCAGGGTCGCCATATGCTGGTAAACCCGCGCCACCAGCACAAATCCGCCCCAGATAGTGACCGCCATCCAGATAGCCGTAACCAGCAGCATTTTTGTCGATAGCATCGCCAGATACGCCGCCGAGCCGACGGTGAGGATAATGCCCTGCACCAGCTCAGGCAGACGCACAAAGGCGATAGTAATATTGCGAATATCGCTGGTCAGACCGGCCAGTAAAGAGGCGCTGCCCAGTTGCTCAATGCGTTCAACGTGCGTATCCAGAATGCGCTTGATAAATTCGCTGCGCAGGCGGTAAACGAAATGGTGTCCCAGAGTGGTGAGCGCCAGTTGGGAACCTAATGTGACGACCATTAGCAACAGGAGCAGACCGAGAAATTCCGGCAGCACCATGACGGTGGTGTCCACCGTTTCAATCAGGCGCTGATTGATAAACGCGATCAGGCCAATCCCCAGCGCCGCGCTGGCGAGGCTCAGCGCCATCACGCTAATAAATGGCCAGCGGTACTGCCGCCAGACAAGAATAAGAAGTTCCATGCATACAACCCGGACCGATAATAACAGCCCGCAGTTTAACTAACTCCACCTGCACGGCAATAATAATTCTTATTTTTATTCTTTTTCAGCCGCCTGGCGGAAGGTGAGATTGTAACGAAATTCACCGGTCATGGGATGAAAGCCCGCTTTAAGCGGCTGGATACCATGATAAAACAGCCGGGACTCGCCGCCCCAGACCACGATATCGCCATGCTCCAGTAAGATCCGCTGGAGCGGATCGCTGCGACGCAGGCCGCCAAACTGAAAAACCGCCGGCCCCCCCAACGAAACTGAGACAATAGGCGCGCGCAGATCCGGCTCGTCTTTATCCTGATGCAGCGACAGTTTTGCGCCGGGCGCGTAGCGATTGATCAGGCAGGCGTCCGGTTGGAAGCTCGCATACCCTGCCGCGATTGCCGCCTGACGACATACGCTGGCAAACGATAACGGCAGCGCAGGCCAGGGTTTATCGGTCAACGGATCGCGCACGGCATAACAATAACCGTGACGATCGGTGGTCCACCCTAACGCGCCGCAGTTGGTCATCGCCACCGACATGGTGTAGCCGCCCGGCGTCACCATCTGACGAAACGGAGACTGACTGGCGACAAACCCGATATCGTCTAATAGCGACTGCGCCGCGCGAAACGCAAAGCGGCGCAACACCACCGCGCCAGGCGCCAGGGGCTCTTGCCAGGGCGCTTCATCAGCAAATAGATCCAGCATTGCTACTCCTCTTTTTGCGCTTCTCGCTTTAATAGCTGCGCTTTTCGACGCACGCCCCAACGATAACCGGAGAGCGCGCCATCGCGACGCACGACCCGATGACACGGGATCACCATCGCCAGTTTATTCGCGCCGCACGCGCTGGCGACCGCGCGTACCGCCGTGGGTTTGCCGATAGTCGCGGCAAGCTGTTGATAGCTTACGGTTTCGCCGCAGGGAATTGCGCATAACGCGCCAGACCTGCTGTTGAAACGCGGTTCCCTGGATATCCAGCGGCAACGAGAGCAGCACATCGCGTGTGTTGATAGCCGCGACAACCTGCCGCACCCGTTGCTGAAAAAGCGCGTCAGCAGGTTCGTGGCGGGCCGCCGGGAACAGGGTGTGTAATTCAGCCAGTAGCGCGTCGTCGCTATCACCGGGGAGAATCGCGCAAATCCCCCGCTCGCTCTCCGCCACCAGGCACCGTCCGTAAACCCAGTCCGTCAGCGCATAGCGAACGGAGACATTATCGCCGCCTTTGCGAAACTGTTTTGCCGTCATGCCCAGCGTCTGGTCGGCATGACGGTAGTAGCTACTGCTATCCGGGAAGCCAGCGCGGTAAATAGCCGCCGTGATCGGCTCTCCTTTCGCCAACGCCTCACGCAGCCGCCGGGCGCGCCACGCCTGCTGCCACCCTTTCGGCGTCATTCCGGTGCTCACTTTAAACAGACGGTGCAGATGAAACGGGCTCATCGCCACCGCCTGCGCCAGAGACGCCAGCGTTACCGGCGTCTCCTGCTCAAGTAAACGGCAGGCGCAGGCAATCTTATCCAACCGCCGTTGCTGCGCGCGCGCATTATCCGGCTGACAGCGCTTGCAGGGGCGAAAACCGGCGTCCAGCGCCTGCTCCGCGTTGGCAAAAAAGCTAACATTTTTACGTAATGCCCGCTTCGAGCGACAAGAAGGACGGCAAAAAACGCCGGTGGTTCGCACCGCAAAAACGAAACGCCCATCCGCGCTGGCATCGCGCGCCTGCACCCGCAGCCAGCATTCATCATCGGTAAGTAACGCTTTTTTCATCATAGACTCCTTCATTAAGCATAGTGCTTGCTTACATGCAGTGTGTCCGTAAATCCGCCCACAAAAACCCGTAATCTTGCGTTTTAATTCTTATCGCTCACCAGGAACGTTTTGAACTGCGGCGACATCCAGGTTTTAAAGCCTTCACCTTCTTTCATGATCATAAAGACCGCCAGCCCTTCCCGCCGCACGACCTCTTGCGCCTTTTGCGTACCGAGCACCATCAGGCCGGTGTCCCAGCCATCCGCTTCCAGCGCCGTTGGCGCAATGACCGTAACCGATACCAGGTTGTGTTCAATGGGGCGCCCCGTTTGCGGATCGATAACGTGCGAGACGCGCTTGCCATCCAGCTCATAATAGTTACGGTAGCTGCCGGAGGTGCTGATGCCATGCCCGTTGATATCCACAATCGCCTGCACCGCGTTTTCCCGGTCGGTCGGCTTCTGAATCGCGACGCGCCACGGCTGCCCCTGCGCATTCATCCCGCGACTGCTTAATGCGCCGCCCACCGAGACCAGATAACGCGCAATGCCCTCCTGCTCCATCAGACGCGCCAGATGATCCGCCGCATAGCCCTCCCCGACCGTGGAGAGATCAACATAAAGATCCGGCAGATCTTTTTGCAAAAACTGATGTCCAGCCCTGTCGATAACCTGCAAATGTTGCAGGCCTGTTTTCGCTTTTGCCGCATCGATTTGTGCTGGTGTTGGGATATGCAGCGGCTGCCGATCCGGTCCAAACCCCCACAGATTGACCAGCGGGCCCACGGTGATATCCATCGCGCCATCCGTCTTCGCGCCAATACGCAGCGCCGAGGTCACGATATCCGCCATGGCTTCGCTGACCGGCCAGGGCGCAAGGCTGCGTGAATGGTTAAAACGCATTAGCGCGGAGTCATTTTTATAGGTAGAAAGCAACCAATCATCAGCATCAAGCTGAGTCTGGATTTTAGTCTGTAACTCTGCGGCACGTTTCGCATCGATACCAACCACGCTCACCCGCCAGAGGGTCCCCATCGTTTTACCTTCCAGCACCTGAGCGGCAGGTGACGCTGTTGTCGTTTCGGGAGCCTCATCGCAGCCCATAAGTAAAAAAGCCGCCGCCAGACACACGGCCCGGCAAAAAGTCATTTTCATCGCTGTTTATCCTCATTCGAATGGACGCAAGCGTATATCAAAACGTCGTATTTGTACGCCGGAATAAGGCATGAAAAAAGGGCCCGCAGGCCCTTTAGCAACATCTTTTGCTGATTAGAACTGGTAAACCAGACCCAGCGCTACGATGTCGTCGGTGTTGATGCCCGCATCGCGGGTAAAGTCGTTTTTATCCAGCAGGTTGATTTTGTAATCAACATAGGTGGACATGTTTTTGTTGAAGTAGTAAGTCGCGCCGACATCAACATATTTTACGATGTCCTGGTCGCCATAGCTGGCGCCGTAGCCGTTGCTGATGTCCTTACCTTTAGACTGCAGGTAAGCCACAGACGGACGCAGACCAAAGTCGAACTGGTACTGAGCAACCACTTCAAAGTTCTGCGCTTTGTTGGCAAAACCGTAAGAGGTGGACGGGTTGCTACCGTTAGAGGTACCAAAACGGGTTGCGTTATAGGTCTGAGAATACTGCGCTGCCAGATAGATGTTGTTCGCATCGTATTTCAGGCCGCCGGTGTAAACCGTGGCGCGATCGCCGTTACCATACAGGCGAGCGTTAGCGGTGTTGTTCTGATCGGCAGTACGTTTAGACGTGGTGATAGCGCCACCGACAGAGAAGCCTTCGCCGATTGCATAAGTCAGCGATCCGCCGTAACCGTCACCGTTCTGGTTCAGCAGGCTGCGACCGTTGGTGTTTTCACCGCTCACGCTGCCGTTTTTGCCCTGATACTGCAACGCGAAGTCCAGGCCATCCACCAGGCCGAAGAAGTCGGTGTTACGGTAGGTGGCATAGCCGTTACCACGCTGCTGCATAAAGTTGTCAGCGCCGTAGGTGTCGCCGCCGAACTCCGGCAGAACGTCGGTCCAGGAGGTCACGTCATAGGTTACGCCGTAGTTACGACCATAATCGAAGGAACCTGCGTCAGCGAATTTCAGACCCGCAAACGCCACACGCGTCCAGGAGTCGTTGCTGCCTTCAGTCTGGTTGCCCTGAATCTGATATTCCCACTGGCCATAACCGGTCAGCTGATCGTTAACCTGCGTTTCGCCTTTGAAGCCGATACGCATGTAGGTCTGGTCGCCGTCGCTGCCTTTGTCGTCAGAGAAGTAGTGCAGGCCATCAACTTTACCAAACAGGTCTAATTTGTTGCCGTCTTTATTATAAATTTCAGCCGCATTCGCTGCGCCCGCCACCAGCAGAGCTGGTACCAGGAGGGACAGTACTTTAACTTTCATGTTATTAACCCTCTGTTATATGCCTTTATTGCTTTTTTATGCCACTGCTTACTGGTTAACCCTCATTAACCAGTCGGCAAGTCCATTCTCCGCAAAAATACAGAATAATCCAACACGAATATGATACTAAAACTTTTAAGATGTTACAGTTATCTACATAGATGTTTCAAAATATGAATTTTACGGAACTTTTTTAAAGCAAAAATCAAGTAAAAATAAGCACAAATAGACAAAATATATTCACGAAACTTTTAAAATCAACGGGTTAAATTGATGAAATTCATAGCACTGAATGATAAAACAGAATCTTCATTCGCAACTAAAATAGTGACCGCTATCATCATTAACTTTATTTATTACCGTCATTCACTTCTGAATGTCTGTTTACCCCTATTTCAACCGGATGCTTCGCATTCGGTTTTTTTTACCCTTTTTCAGACACACCCGGCTGATTTATGCTACCTGCCTAAAACTATCACGGTTATCCACTACCCTCCCCTGCTCGACCGTTCGTAAGACATTAGCAAATAATTTCTTGATATTTAGTGCTAAACATTTATAAGTAGTCTTTATATTTGTACCGTTCTGCGAAGGTTGTACGCTTTTCCCGTCCCGCCGACGGAGCGCGTGTTAAGTTGCCCGGCATGACGTAAGAGTCTGGAAATTCATTCATTACCCTTTATACTGCCCTTCACCTTCAGCGTTGCTTTTACAGGTCGTAAACATAAATGAGTCAGTCTGACACAACGGTCTCTACCCGATTCTCCCTTCTACCGGGAAGCATTACCCGTTTCTTCTTATTGCTGATCATTGTGCTGCTGGTAACGATGGGCGTTATGGTACAGAGCGCCGTCAACGCCTGGTTGAAAGACAAAAGCTATCAAATTGTCGATATCACCCACGCTATTCATAAACGCGTGGATACCTGGCGGTATGTTACCTGGCAAATTTATGACAACATCGCCGCGACCACTACGCCATCGACAGGTGAAGGACTTCAGGAAACGCGTCTGAAGCAGGATGTGTATTATCTTGAAAAGCCGCGACGTAAAACTGAAGCGCTGATTTTCGGTTCCCATGACAGCGCCACGCTGGAAATGACGCAGCGTATGTCAACCTATCTGGATACGCTGTGGGGCGCGGAAAACGTGCCGTGGTCAATGTATTACCTCAACGGACAGGATAACAGCCTGATTCTTATCTCTACCCTACCGTTGAAAGATCTCTCTTCCGGCTTTAAAGAGTCCACTATTGGCAATATCGTCGATTCCCGCCGGGCAGAGATGTTGCAGCAGGCGAATGCGCTGGATGAGCGCGAAAGTTTCTCCTCATTGCGAAAACTGGCCTGGCAAAACGGTCACTATTTTACGCTGCGCACGACCTTCAATCAGCCAGGACATCTGGCAACCGTGGTGGCGTTTGATCTGCCCATTAATGATTTAATCCCGCCGGGAATGCCGCTGGACAGTTTTCGGATAGAGCCTGACGCAACCCAGGCGACGGGGCGAAGCAGTGAAAAGGAAGCGCCAGATAGCGTCACGATTAGCTTTAACGGTTCAAAAATTGAGATCTCCTCAGCGCTTAACTCTACCGGAATGCGCCTGATCTGGCAGGTACCGTTCGGTACGCTTTTGCTTGATACGTTGCAAAATATTTTGCTGCCTTTACTGCTGAACATCGGGCTGCTGGCGTTGGCGTTATTTGGCTACGCCACGTTCCGTCATCAGCCGGGACGGTCGACGGAATCGACATCCGGCAACGCGGCGAATAATGAGCTTCGCGTCTTACGCGCCATTAATGAAGAGATCGTTTCTCTGCTGCCGCTGGGTCTGCTGGTCTACGATCAGGAAGGCAACCGCACCGTGATCAGCAATAAAATCGCCGATCATCTGTTGCCGCATCTTAACCTGCAAAATATTACCAGCATGGCGGAACAGCATCAGGGCGTGATTCAGGCGACAATTAATAACGAACTGTATGAGATCCGTCTGTTTCGCAGCCAGATCGCTCCCCGCACGCAGATCTTTATTATTCGCGATCAGGACCGGGAAGTGCTGGTGAATAAGAAGCTTAAACAGGCGCAGCGTTTGTATGAGAAGAATCAGCAGGGCCGCGCCGCCTTTATGCAAAATATCAGCAACACGCTTAAAGAGCCCGTACGCCAACTGGCGGTTAACGCCGCGGCAGTCACCACGCCGGAAAGCCTGAAACTGGCGGATCAGGCGGATGTATTGGTACGTATGATCGATGAAATCCAACTGGCGAATATGCTGGAAAATGACGCATGGAAGAGCGAAGCAACGCTGTTCTCCCTGCAGGATCTTATTGACGAAGTCGTGCCGGAAGTGCTGCCCGCCATTAAGCGTAAAGGGCTGCAACTGCTGATTAATAACCATCTTAGCGGCAACGATGAACGCTGGGGCGATCGCGACGCCCTGCGCCGGATTTTGCTGCTGTTGATTCAGTATGCCGTCACGACGACTGCTATGGGTAAAATTACGCTTGAAGTCGAGCAGGATGAATCTATCGCGGAGCGTCTGACTTTCCGTATTCTGGATACGGGCGAAGGTGTAACGTTAAACGAGATTGATAATCTGCATTTCCCGTATATGAATGAAACGCAGGGCGATCGTTACGGCAAAGCGAATCCGCTCACCTTCTGGCTGTGCAATCAACTGGCGCGCAAACTGGGCGGTCATCTCAACATTAAAGCGCGAGAAACGCTGGGCACGCGCTATACCGTTCATGTCAAAATGCTTCCTCACGATCAGCATACTCAGGTCGAAGAGCGCCTGCTGGACGACGTGAGCGTGATGGTCGATGTGACGTCCAACGAGGTTCGCGCGATTGTGCTGCGTCAGTTAGAAAACTGGGGCGCCACCTGCATCACGCCGGATGAAAGGCAGATAAGTCAAGAATATGATCTCTTTTTAACGGATAATCCGTCTAATCTTACTGCCTCGGGCTTGCTTTTAAGCGATGATGAGTCAGGCGTGCGGAAAATTGGCCCGGGTCAGTTGCGCGTCAACTTTAATATGAGCAATGCTATGCAGGAAGCTGTACTACAACTTATCGAAGAGCAGCTGGCGCAGGAAGAGATTCCCGCCTCCCCGCTCGGCGGAGATGAAAATGCCGAGCTTCATGCCAGCGGCTATTATGCGCTATTTGTAGACACAGTACCGGATGATGTTAAGAGGTTGTATACTGAGGCGGCAACCAGCGATTTCGCTGCGCTGGCCCAAACGGCCCACCGCCTGAAAGGGGTGTTTGCCATGCTTAATCTGGTACCCGGCAAGCAGTTATGTGAAACGCTGGAACATCTGATTCGTGAGAAAGATGCTCCAGGTATAGAAAAATATATCAGCGACATTGACGCCTACGTCAAAAGCTTGCTGTAGCAAGGTAGCCCAATACATGAACAATATGAACGTAATTATTGCCGATGACCACCCGATTGTACTGTTCGGTATTCGCAAATCACTTGAACAAATCGAGTGGGTGAATGTTGTCGGCGAATTTGAAGATTCCACAGCATTGATCAACAACCTGCCGAAATTAGATGCGCATGTGTTGATCACTGACCTCTCCATGCCGGGAGATAAATACGGCGATGGGATCACCTTGATCAAGTACATCAAGCGTCATTTTCCGAGCCTGTCTATTATCGTTCTGACCATGAACAACAATCCGGCGATCCTGAGCGCCGTGTTGGATCTTGATATTGAAGGGATCGTACTCAAACAGGGTGCGCCAACCGATCTGCCTAAGGCGCTGGCCGCGCTGCAAAAAGGCAAAAAATTCACCCCAGAAAGCGTTTCTCGTCTGCTGGAGAAAATCAGCGCAGGCGGTTACGGCGATAAGCGCCTGTCGCCAAAAGAGAGCGAAGTATTACGCCTGTTCGCCGAGGGCTTCCTGGTCACCGAAATCGCCAAGAAGCTCAACCGCAGCATTAAGACCATCAGCAGCCAGAAGAAATCGGCGATGATGAAACTGGGCGTAGAGAATGATATCGCGCTGCTCAACTATCTCTCTTCCGTCACCCTGAGTCCGACAGACAAAGAATAAATCGCTTTACGTTACCCAGCCTGATGGCGCTACGCTTATCAGGCCTACCAGTCGACTCATCTTTTGCAGGCCGGACAGGCGACGCCGCCATCCGGCATTTTTTATGCCCGCGTTTTACGTACCCGCTCGGCATACACCGCCAGCGTCTGTTTCAACACATCCAGCGTCACAGGCTTCGACAAACAGCTGTCCATACCGGACTCCAGGCAACGTTGTTTCTCTTCCGCCAGCGCGTTCGCCGTCACGCCGACGACCGGCAGCGTCAGCCCAAGCTGACGGATACGCTGCGTCAGGCGATAGCCGTCCATGTTCGGCATGTTCACATCGCTCAGAACAATATCGATAGCATTTTTACTCAGCACATTCAGAGCGTCCACGCCATCATTGGCTGTCTTACACTGATACCCCAGCGATCCCAGTTGATCGGCCAGCAAGCGGCGATTGATCGGATGATCGTCAACGACCAGAATCATCATGTCGTCATTTGAATCTGCGGTTTTATCCGTCGTCGGCAATGCGCTGGAAAGCGCTTCACTATCCAGCTCAATACTATAGATACGCGCCAACAGCGCGGGCAACTCATGCACCGACGCCACACTATGCACCCACTCGCCCGGCGCTCTTTCCAACGGAATCCCGATATGACGGCGGCAAAAGACGACCGCCGCCCTCCCCTGCCAGGTATGCTCCAGCGCGTCATCGACAATCAAAATATCGTCCGCGGCGGGTTCTTGCCCTTCATAACGCTGCGTATGAACGCCGCTACGCGCCAGACTGGTCTCAATAAACTGGCACAAAGAAGTATTGCGCACCGCCAGCCAACAGCAGGTTCCGGCGAGTCCTTCCACGCTCTTTTTCACAGGGTATTGCGCGCCATAAAGCGGGATGCGCAGCGTAAACTGGCTTCCCATGCCAGGCTCCGAATCGACGGAAATATCGCCGTCCATCATGCTGATCAATTTTTCGCAAATCGCCAGCCCCAGACCGGTCCCCTGAAAGTTACGCTGTACGCCGGTTCCCACCTGGAAGAAGGGATCGAACAGGCGAACCACCTCTTTTGCCGGAATACCGACGCCGGTATCCCGCACGCGAATGCTGAGATAATCCCCATCACAGCGCACATGCAGCACGATGCAGCCAATATCGGTAAACTTAATGGCGTTGCTCAACAGGTTTGAAATAACCTGCTGTAAACGCATCGGGTCGCCGTTCAGCGATACCGGCACGTCAGGCTCAATAAAACAATACAGACCGAGCTGCTTACGCACCACCAACGGCAGATAATTGGCGGTGATATGGTTCATCACCTCTCGCGGTGAAAATTCGCGCGGCTCAATCTTTAGCTGTTCCGACTCAATTTTCGAGAAGTCGAGAATGTCGCTGATAATTTTCAGCAACAGACTGGAGGAGTTATTCATCGCCGTGACCAGACGTTCCACGCCTTTTGGCAGCTCTTTGGTTTGCAGCAGATCGAGATTGCCAATGATACCGTACAGCGGTGTGCGCAATTCATGGCTGACCGTCGCAAGGAACATGGATTTAGACTGGCTTGCCTGCTCCGCCGCCTGCGCCATCTCTTGCAGCGACTCTTCCATTTTGACGCGCGTACTCACATCTACCAACACGCAAATCGCAACGTTTTCATTGCGATAGCGGGAATGGACGAAGCTAATTTGCAAATTGGTATTATTGCTGGTCAATACATCGACGAAGTTAACCTGCTGGCCGCAAATGATTTGCGTCAGGCGCTGTCTGTCTTCATGCGTGAGCATGTTCAGGTAGGTGTGCGCCAGTTCGTTACTCAGAATATTGACACCATCAATAGTGCGCAGAATACAGATCCCCACCGGCGCGGAGGCGACGATTTTACGGTTGAACTGTTCATGCTCTTCCAGACGCTGGGCATCGCTCTCCGCCGGAATGAAAATTCGCCGCTCATACATCCGCGCAAGCGTAAACAGCCCTGCACCCACCAGCACGTTCAGCAGGATAGCGTTCAGGATAAGAATACGAATACGCTCCAGGACTAAATCTACAGGCACAGAATAGACAATACTGAGCGAGGATGGCGGCAGGCTTTTTTTGAGTACCAGTTCGCGAAAACCTGGCGTATAACCAAACCAGGAGCGCTCCTGCATCCAGCGCGGCTCCGCTTTAATATTGCCGTCAGGACCGGTCAACGAAATCAGCGAATGGCCGTTCTCATCAATAATAGTGACGCCCATCGGCAAACTGCCGGGCGTGAAAAAATTTTCCATACGGATGGACTGCTCAACGCCCAGCAGCGCCTGCAGACGATTGGCCAGATACACCGGCGTCAGCGCATAAAAGTAGCCCACGCCCTGACGCGCGCCCTGGCTTATCCAGAAAAGGTTATTCCCACTTTCTTCCTGCGGCGCGTTGCGGTATTTCATAATCCGCTCATGTAACGCTTTTAACGCATCATCGCGCTCCACGGGCATTTCACGCAGGCCGAAATTCGCCATACAGAGGTTATCGCTGCCAATCAGGAAAACGCGGTTAAGATCATACGCCGCTGAAAAGTTGTCGCGCCAGTAACGCATAAACCATGCCAGCGACTCCAGCGATCCGCGCCAGGCGGAGCCCATCGCCGCACAGTCTGAGTCGGCAAATAGCGGTTCAAAGTCCGGCACCACCATTTTGTCATCACGCGCACGCGACGACATGACGCCGTTTTCCGCCGTTAAACGGTTCTCGGCGATATATTTGAGCTCTTTCATCACGTCCGACGTGCGCTGGATAAAACGCTGCGCCTGATCGGAGCTAAGGTTGAACTCCTGACGAATTTCAGACTCCCGCTGGAGCAGGGCATTGACGATGTAAAACACCGAAACAAAGGCGATTAAGAGCCAAATGAGTAACGCTAACGCTCTGAATAAGTAGCGCGAGACTTTCAGCGTAGTTCGAAAGGAAGCAAGGTATTTCAAAGGGGCGAAGCTCCGCCTCAGGATGTAAATAGAGTGTGACTAAGGTAGCGGTAAATGACGTAGCCCGCAACGGCAAAGAAAAAGGGCCGGATATCCGGCCCTCGCACAGCAATAACATTACTCGTCAGCGTCATCCGCAACGTCGTCATCGCTTTCCGCTTCCGGGGCGATATCCTCATCCCCTTCCGCCACGCTGCCGTCGATAGCGTCGAGTTCTTCGTCATCTACCGGTTCAGCAACGCGTTGCAGACCCACCACGTTTTCATCTTCCGCCGTGCGGATAAGGATAACGCCCTGGGTATTACGTCCCACTACGCTGATCTCGGACACACGGGTACGCACCAGAGTACCGGCATCCGTGATCATCATGATCTGGTCGCAATCGTCTACCTGTACCGCACCGACAACGGAACCGTTGCGCTCGGTCACTTTGATAGAGATAACGCCCTGCGTCGCACGAGACTTGGTCGGGTACTCGTCCGCTGCGGTACGCTTCCCGTAGCCGTTTTGCGTTACGGTCAGAATAGCGCCTTCGCCGCGTGGGATGATCAGAGAGACGACTTTATCGTCTCCCGCCAGCTTAATACCGCGCACACCGGTCGCGGTACGCCCCATCGCACGGACGGCGTCTTCTTTGAAGCGCACCACTTTACCCGCGGCCGAGAACAGCATGACTTCGTCAGAACCAGAAGTCAGGTCAACGCCAATCAGCTCGTCGCCGTCGTTGAGGTTCACCGCGATAATACCGGCGGAACGCGGACGGCTGAATTCGGTCAGCGCCGTTTTCTTCACGGTACCGCTGGCGGTCGCCATAAAGACGTTGACGCCTTCTTCATACTCACGAACCGGCAGAATCGCGGTGATACGTTCGTTGGCTTCCAGCGGCAGCAGGTTGACGATCGGACGACCGCGCGCGCCGCGGCTGGCTTCCGGCAGCTGATAGACCTTCATCCAGTACAGACGGCCCCGGCTGGAGAAGCAGAGGATGGTGTCATGGGTGTTAGCCACCAGCAGGCGGTCGATAAAGTCTTCTTCTTTAATACGCGCGGCAGATTTACCTTTCCCACCACGACGTTGCGCTTCGTAATCCGTCAGCGGTTGGTATTTGACGTAACCCTGGTGAGACAGCGTCACGACAACATCTTCCTGGCTAATCAGATCTTCGATATTAATATCGGCGCTGTTGGCGGTGATTTCGGTACGACGCTCATCGCCGAACTGATCGCGAATTAACTCCATCTCTTCGCGGATCACTTCCATCAGGCGATCGGCGCTGCCCAGAATGTGCAGCAATTCAGCAATCTGCTCCAGCAGCTCTTTGTATTCGTCGAGCAGTTTTTCATGCTCCAGGCCGGTCAGTTTCTGCAAACGCAGATCCAGAATCGCCTGCGCCTGCTGTTCAGTCAGGTAGTACTGACCGTCACGCACGCCAAATTCTGGCTCCAGCCATTCCGGACGCGCGGCGTCGTCACCGGCGCGCTCCAGCATCGCAGCAACGTTGCCCAGATCCCACGGACGCGAAATCAGCGCCGCTTTCGCTTCCGCCGGCGTTGGCGCACGGCGAATCAGTTCGATAATCGGATCGATGTTGGCCAGCGCAATCGCCAGAGCTTCAAGGATATGCGCGCGGTCACGGGCTTTACGCAGTTCAAAAATAGTACGGCGCGTCACCACTTCACGGCGGTGGCGCACGAACGCTGAAATGATATCTTTCAGGTTCATGATCTTCGGCTGGCCGTGATGCAGCGCCACCATGTTAATACCGAAGGAAACCTGTATCTGGGTCTGGGAGTAGAGATTATTAAGCACCACCTCGCCCACCGCATCGCGTTTCACTTCAATCACGATGCGCATCCCGTCTTTGTCGGATTCGTCACGCAGCGCGCTGATGCCTTCCACGCGTTTATCTTTCACCAGCTCGGCGATTTTCTCGATCAGGCGCGCTTTGTTCACCTGATAGGGAATTTCATGCACGATGATGGTTTCACGGCCCGTTTTCGCGTCAGCTTCAACTTCCGCGCGGGCGCGGATGTACACTTTGCCACGACCGGTACGGTAGGCTTCTTCGATACCACGACGACCGTTGATGATCGCGGCGGTCGGGAAGTCCGGACCCGGAATATGTTCCATCAGCCCTTCAATGCTGATGTCTTCGTTGTCGATATACGCCAGGCAGCCGTTAATCACTTCCGTCAGGTTGTGCGGCGGGATATTCGTCGCCATACCTACTGCGATACCGGAAGAACCGTTCACCAGCAGATTCGGAATTTTGGTCGGCATGACGTCCGGAATTTTTTCCGTACCGTCATAGTTATCCACGAAATCCACCGTCTCTTTTTCGAGATCGGCCATCAGTTCGTGGGCGATTTTCGCCAGACGGATCTCCGTATAACGCATTGCCGCCGCGGAGTCGCCGTCAATAGAACCGAAGTTACCCTGACCATCCACCAGCATGTAACGCAGCGAGAATGGCTGCGCCATACGAACGATGGTGTCATACACTGCGGAATCGCCGTGGGGATGGTATTTACCGATTACGTCACCAACGACACGGGCAGATTTTTTATAGGCTTTGTTCCAGTCATTGCCCAATACGTTCATGGCGTAAAGTACGCGACGGTGTACCGGCTTCAGGCCATCTCGGACATCCGGCAGCGCACGGCCAACAATGACCGACATCGCATAATCCAGATAGGAGCTCTTCAGCTCTTCCTCAATGTTGACCGGTGTAATTTCTCTCGCAAGGTCGCTCATCTAACCGCTATCCCTCTACTGTATCCCGGATTCAAAGGTCGCAAATTATAACACATTCGCCCACGTACTGGTAAACGGAATGCAGCCAGACAATGCTTTATTCGGGTGCCGCATGCTCTCTTCATTTATAAGCGTGGTCTCGGCGTTTATCGGCGATCGGCTTCAGAGGCGACACAGAGGAGATCTGGGCCTGGCCAGGAAGAGGCTGGAAAATCAATACCTCCCGTGTATACCCGTCATACTTCAAGTTTCATGTGCGTTGGCGGCAAGTTACTCGGCCCATCCCTGGGCCTCGCCCCGTCGGGGTTAGCGCAAGCGCTGTTCAAGACGGTTAACCATTTTATCCTGCAACTCGAATTATTTAGGGGATATGCCGGGAGGCATAAACCATAATCAGTATCACCAGATGCTATTTAATCACATAGGCCAGGTATTCTTTCACTACCTCATCGTTTAATTCCTGACCCAATCCGGGCTGTTCCGGCGCGATATAATAGCCATTTTCCGGCTGATAATCGTGGGTACAAAGTTCCCGAATAGATGCTTTCATCGCATTGGTATGATGTTCATGAATAATAAAGTTGGGAATTGCCGTTTCCATATGCAGCGCGGCTACCGTGGAAACAGGACCGCCGCAAACATGCACCTGTACAGTGGTGTCATAAATATTAGCATAGTCACAGATTTTCTTTCCTTCGGTAATTCCGCCGCAGAGACACAAATCAGGTTGCGCTACGGCAATAGACTGCTTCTCCAGTAATTCCCTGTATCCCCATCTTGTGTAGGAACGCTCGCCAGTGGCGATTGGAATCGTTGTTGAACGGGAAACTTTCTGCATATTATCAGAATTTAATGGATGGATCGGTTCTTCATAAAGAAAGATACGATACTTTTCTATCGCCTTCGCAAATTGAATAGCTGAGTTTGTACCGAGAAGAGAATGGATTTCTACGATAATATCAGCATCATCCCCCATTGCTTCACGCATAGCGGCAATTCGCGCTTCCCCCATTTTTAATTGATCGGCCAGTAACAATCCTGAATAGTTACGATTTCTATTCTGAAAAACACAGTCATCGCCATTACGATCGATTTCGAGTGGATCCACTTTAATCGCATCATATCCATCGTCAAGAGCCGCACGCGCCGCCTCAGCATATTCCTCAGGTGTCACTAATATCTGGCGTTTATCCCCCCAACCAAATTGTAACTGACTAGCATAGGTTCTTAATTTTTCATTAGTTTTCCCGCCAAGGAGCTGATAAACAGGTACACCTAAATATTTACCTTTGATATCCCAAAGAGCAATATCAATAGCGCTCATTCCGGCATAAAAAACGTTCCCGCCCCCCATCCCCCAAAAAGTCTTTCTGAAAAAGAACTCCCAAATTTTTTCGATATTTAGTGGATCTTCACCCACAATCAATGGCGCCAGATCTCTGATGATCCCTACGCCAGCTTTAGCGCCTGCGCCATAGGCCAGTCCTACTTCGCCAATACCACTTAATCCTGAGTCGGTATTCACCCGGATAAGTACTGGATTATAGGAGGACATCGTTTGATCTCTTTTTTTTAATTCACAGTCAAAAACTTCAATAGACGTAATTTTCATAATTTCTCCATTTATCAGGTTCGTGATACAACATTTGTTTGTTGGCTTTTTTCTTTTTTCACATCAATTTTCATTAACGCCAAAACGGCTACCGCAGCGAAGCAAAGTATTGCCTCTACAATAAATATTCCTGTCGCACCATAATGAGTAGAAACGAATCCCAGTGATTTATTAATCAGGAATCCGCCAAGACTTGAACATGAGTTAATAAACGCAATGCTGATAGCCAACCCTGACGGCGACAATAATGCAGAAGGCAGCGCCCAGTAAGGTCCGTAATAGCTGAGGATCCCAACACCATAGAACGTTAGCCCCAGCATTCTCAGCGACATTGAGGGGACAAGAGCAATCATCAGAAAACCACAGCCTGCCAGAAACATGGGTAATGCAGCATGCCATTTTCGTTCATTCTTTTTATCGGAATGCCAGCCCCACCAGGGCATGCTGAACATAGCGAAAATAAACGGAATACTCATGATTAAACCAACGTCAGTATCCGTAAAATCAGCTGAAAATCCCTTCACCAACCCCGGCAACCAGTAGTTTGCCGCCAGAGCAGCCGCCTGAATCAACATGTAGGCGAAAGAAAGCTGAAGCAAAACTGGATTTTTGATTACGGAAAGAAAGGATGAGTTGGTATTTTTATTTAATGCAGCTGCGGTTTCATTGTCAGTACGTAATTTATTAACTAAGGCCGATATCTGCTGTGGCGTAAGCCATTTAGCCTTTTCTGGACTGTCAGGCAGTAAATAAAATGTCAGGATGCCAAGGAATACGGTAGGGATACCTTCAATAGCAAAAAGCCAGCGCCAGCCTTCATAATCCGGGGTATTCAAATGCTCGATGATCCAACCAGACATCGGTGCAGCCAATACCGATGCAACAGCAATAGATAACATGAAGAAACTATTGACTTTTCCGCGTTCACGAGCCGGGAACCAGCATGCAAGATAATAAACCATGCCCGGGAAAAAGCCAGCTTCAAATACCCCCAAAAAAATGCGAGCCAGCAAAATATGTTGAGTATCTTTAGCAAAAAAAATCAGCCCTGTTACCGCTCCCCAGCCGATAATAATGGAACTAATCCATTTTCTTGCACCAAGCTTTTGCAAGCCAATGCTACTCGGAATTTGAAAGATTAAATATGATATGAAGAATATAGAAGAAATATTAGCGAAATCCTCAGGCGTAATACCGAGAGATTCATTCATGCGTAATGCAGCAAACCCAATATTGACACGATCCATATAGTTAAAAAAGTAAAGAATAAAGGCCAAAGGAATGATTTTCCTTTTTACAATACGAATTGCATCGTATAAATTTTCTTGTGGACTACTCATTTTGCATCACCTTTTATGATTCAATGAATAAGGGTATTGACCGGAATCGATGTTACGTAAAAAACAATACAATTCAAAAGCTAATGTGTCATATCTGATATATCAGCAAGCAAACTTAATGAAATATACAACAACAATAAAGTATGTAAATTTTCTTATATCTGATATATTAGATCCGTTAATTTTGAATAAATTAATTACAATGGAGCCGGGTTTAACCATGGAGGAGAAGAAAATGAAAAATAGATTAAAGCGTGACTTTAGTCACATATCAATTGAAATACCCAAATCCATCACCCAGGTGATTAAAGAGAAAATAAGGGAGATGATTATCCATGGCGATTTCGATCTTGGGCAAGCGATCAGTGAAAATGAACTATCAAATATTCTGATGGTAAGTAAAACACCAATTCGTGAAGCTTTTATTTGGCTGAGCTATAATGAAAACTTAGTCAACATCATTCCCCGCAGTGGGACATTTGTTTTTTCTGTCACCGACGAGGATATCAATGATCTCATCAAAATGAGGGTTATCCTTGAACAGGGCGCGATTCGTGAAGCGATGGAGAAAAATGCTAACAATGTCATAGTCGAATTAAGCAATATTTTATCGAAGTCAGCAAAAATTAATGCAGAGCGAGATACGCAAGCTTACCTCAAACTGGATCATGATTTTCATTATGTTTTTGTGAAATATGCCGATAATAAATACATTTCACAAGCACACCTGTTGATCTCAGCACGTTTATTGGCAATTCGCTACAGACTGGATTTTACCGCTGAATATATCACCAGCTCTAACCGTGGACATGCCACTATTTTGGATATGTTAAAAAATAACAACGTCGAGGGCGTCTGTAATTTTATCACGCACCACATCGGTAGCGGTTTTACAGAACGCGCAAGAAAACTTCTTGCGCTGAAAGCGTAATAAAGACGGCAGTAGATATAACGCAGCGACTTTGCACCTGCTATACTGCCCCGATAGATCAATAGCGGAATCTCATGTACTCATGAACACTGAAAAACCGTCGGTAGCTCACAACGTTGACCATAATGAAATCGCCAAATTCGAAGCCGTCGCGTCGCGCTGGTGGGATCTGGAGGGCGAATTCAAGCCATTGCATCGCATCAACCCTCTACGCCTTGGCTACATTACTGAGCGCTCAGGCGGCCTGTTTGGTAAAAAGGTACTCGACGTCGGCTGCGGCGGCGGCATTCTGGCGGAGAGCATGGCGCGCGAAGGCGCTACCGTTACCGGGCTGGATATGGGCTTTGAGCCTTTGCAGGTCGCCAAACTGCATGCGCTGGAAAGCGGCATCGAGGTAGAGTACGTGCAGGAGACGGTTGAGGAACATGCGGCAAAACACGCCCAGCAATACGACGTCGTTACCTGTATGGAAATGCTGGAGCACGTTCCCGATCCGCAATCGGTCGTCCACGCCTGCGCCCAACTGGTTAAACCCGGCGGCGAGGTGTTCTTCTCAACGTTGAACCGCAATGGAAAATCCTGGCTGATGGCGGTCGTCGGCGCTGAGTATATTCTGCGCATGGTGCCAAAAGGCACGCACGACGTGAAGAAATTCATTAAGCCTGCTGAACTGTTAAGCTGGGTAGATGAAACCGTCCTGAAAGAGCAACATATCACCGGGCTGCACTACAACCCGATAACTAATACTTTCAAACTCGGTCCCGGAGTAGACGTTAACTACATGTTGCATACCCGCGCTCAAAAAGCCTGACATCAAAGAATTTTCCTATAAGGGTTGCGTTAGATCATCGGGCGCAACCTTTCTCTTCGATGAAGAAATCAGCATTCGATCAAATTTTGATTTTTTTTTATGAATTGTTGACATCCTCTCCAGGCCTTATCAGACGCGCATTTAGCGATTCTTACGCTTTTGCAACCGCAATTTAACGCCAAAATCAACTCTTGTACTCAAAAGAATCCCTACTAGAATACTCACCATATAGCGTTTCACTTATCGATTACCCCCTATATATAGTATTTATCCACAGAGTTAGTCACAACGTGGCGTTGTGGATAAGCGGGGGGATATTTTTCTTTCACGGACAGGTAAACAGGTAGAAAACCACATGAATCAGAGTCTGCTGGTGACAAAGCGTGACGGCCGTACTGAGCGCATCAATCTCGACAAAATTCATCGCGTGCTTGATTGGGCGGCAGAAGGACTGAATAACGTATCGGTTTCTCAGGTCGAGCTACGCTCGCATATTCAGTTTTATGATGGGATTAAGACCTCCGATATCCATGAAACTATCATTAAGGCCGCCGCAGACCTGATCTCTCGCGATGCGCCGGATTATCAATACCTGGCTGCGCGTCTGGCGATTTTCCACCTGCGTAAGAAAGCCTTCGGCCAGTTTGAGCCGCCCGCACTTTACCACCATGTGGTAAAAATGGTTGAGCTTGGCAAATACGACAATCATCTGCTGGAAGACTACACGGAAGAAGAGTTCAAGCAGATGGATTCGTTTATCGTTCACGATCGCGATATGACCTTCTCCTACGCTGCCGTTAAGCAGCTGGAAGGGAAATATCTGGTGCAAAACCGCGTGACCGGCGAAATCTATGAAAGCGCACAGTTCCTCTACATTCTGGTAGCGGCCTGCCTGTTCTCGAACTACCCGCGTGAAACGCGTCTTGACTATGTAAAACGTTTTTACGATGCGGTCTCTACGTTCAAAATTTCGCTGCCGACGCCCATCATGTCCGGTGTGCGTACCCCAACCCGTCAGTTCAGCTCCTGCGTACTGATCGAGTGTGGCGACAGTCTGGATTCCATCAACGCCACCTCCAGCGCGATTGTGAAATACGTTTCTCAGCGCGCCGGTATCGGTATCAACGCTGGCCGCATTCGTGCGCTGGGCAGCCCGATTCGTGGCGGCGAAGCCTTCCACACCGGCTGCATCCCGTTCTACAAGCACTTCCAGACGGCGGTGAAATCCTGTTCGCAGGGCGGCGTGCGCGGCGGCGCGGCAACCCTCTTCTACCCGATGTGGCATCTGGAAGTGGAAAGCCTGCTGGTGCTGAAAAACAACCGCGGCGTGGAAGGCAACCGCGTACGTCACATGGACTACGGCGTACAGATCAACAAACTGATGTATACCCGCCTGCTGAAGGGCGGCGACATTACGCTGTTCAGTCCGTCGGATGTACCCGGGCTATACGATGCGTTCTTCGCCGACCAGGACGAATTCGAACGCCTGTACGTGAAATATGAACACGACGACAGCATCCGCAAACAGCGTGTGAAAGCGGTCGAACTGTTCTCGCTGATGATGCAGGAACGCGCCTCTACCGGTCGTATCTATATCCAGAACGTTGACCACTGCAATACTCACAGTCCGTTCGATCCGGTTGTCGCCCCGGTACGCCAGTCTAACCTGTGTCTGGAGATTGCCCTGCCGACCAAACCGCTGAACGATGTCAACGATGAAAACGGCGAAATTGCGTTATGTACGTTGTCTGCATTCAACCTGGGCGCCATTAAAACTCTGGACGAGCTGGAAGAACTGGCTATTCTGGCAGTACGCGCTTTGGATGCTCTGCTCGATTATCAGGATTACCCGATTCCGGCTGCCAAACGCGGCGCAATGGGCCGTCGTACGCTGGGCATTGGCGTGATTAACTTCGCCTACTGGCTGGCGAAAAACGGTAAACGTTATTCCGACGGCAGCGCCAATAATCTGACGCATAAAACCTTTGAAGCCATTCAGTACTATCTGCTTAAAGCGTCCAACGAACTGGCGAAAGAGCAAGGCGCCTGCCCATGGTTCAACGAAACCACCTATGCAAAAGGCATTTTGCCGATCGACACCTACAAAAAAGATCTGGATGCGATCGTCAACGAACCGCTGCACTACGACTGGCAACAGCTGCGTGAGTCGATCAAAACCCACGGTCTGCGTAACTCCACGCTATCGGCGCTAATGCCGTCGGAAACGTCGTCCCAGATCTCCAACGCCACCAACGGCATTGAGCCGCCGCGCGGCTACGTCAGCATCAAGGCCTCGAAAGACGGTATTTTGCGTCAGGTCGTGCCGGATTATGAGCATCTGAAAGACGCTTACGAACTGTTGTGGGAGATGCCGAACAACGACGGTTATCTGCAACTGGTGGGTATCATGCAGAAGTTTATCGATCAGTCGATTTCCGCCAATACCAACTACGATCCGTCACGTTTCCCGTCAGGAAAAGTGCCGATGCAGCAACTGCTGAAAGATTTGCTCACCGCGTATAAGTTTGGCGTGAAAACTCTGTACTATCAAAATACCCGCGACGGCGCGGAAGATGCGCAGGACGATTTGGCGCCTTCTATTCAGGACGATGGCTGCGAAAGCGGCGCTTGTAAGATCTGATGAATAGTGCCGGGTAGCGCTATGCTTACCCGGCCTACGATTGTACGGTTTGTAGGCCGGATAAGGCGCTTGCGCCGCCATCCGGCGCTCATCCCATAAAGGATTCACTTCAATGGCATACACCACTTTTTCACAGACGAAAAACGATCAGCTCAAGGAACCCATGTTCTTTGGCCAGCCGGTCAACGTTGCACGCTATGACCAGCAGAAATATGACATCTTCGAAAAACTGATCGAAAAACAGCTCTCTTTCTTCTGGCGTCCGGAAGAGGTCGACGTCTCCCGCGATCGTATCGATTATCAGGCGTTGCCGGAGCACGAAAAACATATCTTCATCAGCAACCTCAAATACCAGACGCTGCTGGATTCCATTCAGGGACGTAGCCCGAACGTCGCCCTGCTGCCGCTCATTTCCATCCCGGAGCTGGAGACGTGGGTAGAGACCTGGGCGTTTTCTGAGACGATTCACTCACGATCCTACACCCACATTATTCGTAACATCGTCAACGATCCGGCTGTCGTTTTTGACGATATCGTGACCAATGAGCAAATTCAGAAGCGCGCCGAAGGGATCTCCGCCTACTACGACGAACTTATTGAGATGACCAGTTACTGGCACCTGCTCGGTGAAGGCACCCATACCGTTAATGGCAAAACGGTTGTCGTGAATCTGCGTGAGCTGAAGAAAAAACTGTATCTGTGCCTGATGAGCGTGAACGCGCTGGAAGCCATCCGCTTCTACGTCAGCTTCGCCTGCTCTTTCGCATTTGCCGAGCGTGAACTGATGGAAGGCAACGCCAAAATTATCCGTCTGATCGCCCGTGACGAAGCTCTGCATCTGACCGGCACGCAACATATGCTGAACCTGTTGCGTAGCGGCGTGGACGACCCGGAGATGGCGGAAATCGCCGAAGAGTGTAAACAGGAATGTTATGACCTGTTCGTGCAGGCGGCGCAGCAGGAAAAAGAGTGGGCGGACTATCTGTTCCGCGACGGTTCGATGATCGGCCTGAATAAAGATATCCTGTGCCAATACGTTGAATATATTACTAATATTCGTATGCAGGCGGTGGGGCTGGATCTGCCGTTCCAGACCCGCTCCAACCCAATCCCGTGGATCAATACCTGGCTGGTGTCCGATAACGTTCAGGTCGCGCCACAGGAAGTGGAAGTTAGCTCTTATCTGGTCGGACAAATCGATTCGGAAGTCGATACCGACGATCTGAGTAATTTCCAGCTCTGATGGGACGCGTCACGCTGCGTATCACTGGCACACAGCTGCTGTGCCAGGATGAACACCCTTCGCTGCTGGCCGCGCTGGAATCGCATAACGTTGAGGTGGAGTATCAGTGCCGCGAAGGTTATTGCGGCTCCTGTCGTACCCGACTGGTTGCCGGCCAGGTTGACTGGATTACGGAACCTTTAGCGTTTATCCAGCCGGGAGAGATTTTGCCCTGCTGCTGCAGGGCAAAAGGCGATATCGAAATCGAGATGTAACTCAGTGCAACTCGCTGGTGGAAACCAAAGGCATCACGCCACGTTTTTTCATCTGCACGGCATACAGTGCGCCAGCGAGTACCACCAGCACCACGCCAGCGACATAAATCATACGATAGCCAACCGACTCAACCATCATTCCCATGATAAAGGCGCCAATCGCCATTCCGGCGTCCATCGCGTTAAAGAACAGTGAATTCGCCACGCCGATTTTATGCGGTTCAACCGAGCTAATAATTTGCGTCTGGAAAACCGGCGTGACCGAACCGTAGCCGATACCGATGAGACCGCCGGAAATAATCATTATGATGCTGCCATTGGTGTAACCCAACGCCACCAGACCGATGGTAAAAGCCAACAGGCATGGGAAAACAACATATTTCGGCCCTTTTTTATCACAAATATTCCCGGTGAAAGTACGGCATATCATCAGGAAAATCGCGTAGCACAGCAGGAAATTACTGGCCGCCGCCATTAAATCCAGCTCACGCGCATACAGCGCCAAGAAAGCCGACACGCCGGCATAGGAGAAAGTCATAAAAAAGGTGACCAGCGCAAAAGGCAGGGCGGCGCGGTCAAACATCGCGGCAAAACCCAGATTCGGTTTCGAACCATCGGCATGACGAATTACCGGAGGGACCGTCACAATCAGGGAAAGCACAATCCCTAACGCCGCTACAGCGGAACAAAGCCAGAATGCGGCAGTGAACGCGTCCCAGCGGGCCATATTCAAACCGATCCACGGTCCTACGACCATCGCCAGGCCCATCGCTAAAGAGAAAAAGCTGATGCCCTCTCCACGTCGGGAGGCCGGAATTAACCGCGCTGAAATAGTTCCTTTTACCGTGGTAATAACACCAAACGTAATCCCATGAAGTACGCGGATAAAGAGCAGCGACTCGATAGAATGGCAAACCGGATACAGCGCGGTAATCACCAAAAAAGCCAGAGAAGAGAGCACCAGAATCTTTTTATTCGAATATTTTCCCACCCATTGTCCGGCAAATGGCCGAATAACAATTGCCGCGGCCAGGAAACATGTCACTAACAGCCCGGCCTTATCTGCAGAAGCATGCAGGCGGTCAGCGATATAAATGGGTAATAAAGTTAGCAGTACATAAAAAACAAAAAAGATAATAAAACTGACTATGGTGATTGCCCAAAAATCCTTCGTCCATAATTTTTCTTTCATTCTTAACGACCCGCTCAGATGGCGCACGCAGGCAACGCTCAGCTCAACTGAACACCTATCAGGTGCGTCAAAATGTGATGTATTCGATAGAATCACAGTATAAACAAGTGCACTCTATTAGAGAAATTAATCGTTTTAATTATATTGATTAGGTTTTACTAATGACACTAACCCAAATCCACGCCCTGCTTGCCGTACTGGAGTACGGCGGATTTACCGAAGCCAGCAAACGGCTATACATGACGCAATCCGCCGTCAGCCAGGCCATCTCCGCGCTTGAGGAGGAGCTCGGCGTTGACATATTGATTCGTGAGCGTCGTAAAGAGATTGAGCTTACCGCCGCCGGTAGCCGCATCGTCAGGCACTTACGCGCGATCCAGCGCGACGTCAACGCGGTAAAAGAGATTGCCGAACAAGAAAAAAAGAACCCGGCCCGTACGCTACGGATTGGCTGTTTTCCCAGCGCCTGCGCCTGCATTTTACCCGGCGTCATTCGCTATTTTGAAAGCCATCATCCAAATGTAAAAATTATCCCTTATGAAGAGAACAGTACGGCTATTATTGATTCGCTGCAGGACGGAAGTATTGATGCCGGTTTCGTTCCTTTTCCGGTCAACGGTATGTATTGCGTCCCCATTTACCGGGATAAATTCACCGTAGTGGTGCCTGAAAATCATCCCCTGGCGGCCAATAGTACGGTAACGGTCGAAGAACTGATGGACGAACCACTTATTGTCAGTAAAGGTCGTTATGAATTAAGCATTATGGCGTTGTTTAAAGAAAAGGGTATTGAGCCGATATTTAAATATGAATTTAACCATCCCGATACTGCGCTGAATTTTATTCGCCAGGGATTAGGTATCGCCTTATTGCCAGAATTAACCTTAAAAGCCACGACAGGAAAATTATGCTCCGTGGCGCTGGAACCCACCTTTTATCGACAAATTTCCCTGTTAGCAAAAGAACCGCCGGTAGAAGGAAGTCCGTTATTTTTATTACAAAAATGTATGGAAACACTGACCGATGAGGGGTTGCTATAAAACAACCCCGCCTGATGGCATTGCGTTTACCAGACTTACGCTGGCAAACGTTGCGCCAGGCCGGATGAGGCGTTTATGCCCTCATCCGGCGCGTCACTTCGACTATGGCAAACCTTTAGTCATTTTTTTGCAGGAACATAACCGCCTTATCCGGGAAGTCAGTGAACAGCCCGTCGACGCCCGCCTTGTTATACAGGATGTCGTACAACTGATTGACGTCTGTGGCATAGTCCGGCAATTGATCGGCACGCACAGTGTAAGGATGCACTACCATCTTATTCTGATGCGCGTCTTGCACCATTCCAGTCAGCTTGATATTCCCTTTCGTTGAGCCTTCCGCAACCAGCATATGGTAATCCGGACCAATACCGTCCGCATATTCCGCCACCTGCTTCATAGCGCCCGGCTTAAACATCCAGTCGTAGTTGTAATTTACCCAACGACCGTCCGGCTGTTTCTGCTGTGTTTCATTCCAGTCGGTATACGCAATAAGTTGAACCAGATTGAGATCCATCCCCATTTTGGGTTCCAGTTCATTCTTAATACGTTTCAGCTCAGCGACATCAAAACACTGCAAATAGACATTGTCCTGCTTGCCGGTGTAACCATACTTCTTCAGCACTTCCAGCGTTTTCGCGGCAATATCTTTCCCTTCCTGATGATGGAACCACGGCGCTTTAATTTCCGGATAAATACCGATATTTTTACCGGTAGAGTGATTTAATCCCTGAACGAATTCAATTTCCTCTTCAAAGGTATGAATGCGGAAATCAGATTTTCCCATCGGGAAACGGCCCGGATAAGTTTGTACTTTTTTGCCGTTTTCAATATCAAACCCTTCGGTAAACTTCAGGGATTTAATTTCATCCAGCGTAAAATCGATAGCGTAATAGCGCCCATCTTTACGCGCCCGGTCCGGAAAACGGTCAGCGACGTCAGTCACCCGGTCAAGGTAGTGGTCATGGAGGACGACCAGATGGTCGTCCTTTGTCATCACTAAATCCTGTTCCAGATAATCTGCCCCTTGCGCATACGCCATCGCTTTCGCCGGTAGCGTATGCTCCGGCAGATAACCGCTGGCGCCACGGTGGGCGATAACGACTTTTTCAGCCGCCACGGCGCCGCTTCCGATGGTCATTCCTGCCAACATTAACGCCACGCTAAGGTTTTTCAGTGTGGTTTTCATGTTATTAGCCTCCGTTGCGTTTTAACTGCAGCTCATCATGATGGCGTTTTTCACCAATCATCACGACCACCAGCAGGATTACCGCCAGAATGCTGCCGCCAATCATCACCATAAAACCGCCATCCCAACCGAAGAAGTCAACGGTATAACCCACAATGGCGCTTGCAGCGACGGAACCGCCCAGGTAACCAAACAGACCGGTAAAGCCCGCCGCCGTACCCGCCGCTTTTTTCGGCGCCAGTTCCAGCGCGTGCAGACCGATCAACATTACCGGGCCGTAGATCAGGAAGCCGATGATAATCATACAAGCCATATCAACGTTCGGGTTCCCTGCCGGGTTCATCCAGTAAACGATGGTCGCGATAGTCACCAAGGTCATAAAGAATACGCCGGTCGCGCCACGGTTGCCGCGGAAGACTTTATCCGACATCCAGCCACACAGCAGCGTGCCCGGAATACCCGCGTATTCATACAGGAAGTAGGCCCAGGAGGATTTATCCAGTGCGAAATGCTTCACTTCTTTCAGGTAGGTCGGCGACCAGTCGAGGATGCCGTAGCGCAGCAGATAAACAAACACGTTGGCGATAGCGATGTACCACAACAGTTTGTTTGGCAGTACGTACTGCATGAAGATCTGCTTCGCAGTCAGCTCTTCTTCCGCTTTTTCGTTGTAGTCGTCCGGCTGGTCGTTTTTATACTCTTCGATAGGCGGCAGACCGCAGGATTGCGGCGTATCGCGCATCATTGCGAAAGCGAACAGCGCCACCACAATCGCGCCAAAGGCTGGCATATAGAGCGCCGCTTTCCAGTCGTTAAACCACGCCATCCCCAGCAGGAACAGCAGTGGCGGGATCCCGCCGCCGACGTTATGCGCACAGTTCCAGACCGACACAATGCCGCCGCGCTCTTTCTGCGACCACCAGTGAACCATCGTACGTCCGCACGGCGGCCACCCCATCCCCTGGAACCAGCCGCAAAGGAACAACAGTACAAACATCACGGCGATGCTGGATGTCGCCCACGGTACAAAGCCCATAAACAACATGACTGCTGCGGCCAGAATCAACCCTGCCGGCAGGAAAACGCGCGGATTCGAGCGATCGGACACCGAACCCATTATAAATTTCGAAAAACCATAAGCGATGGAAATCCCGGACAGCGCAAAGCCCAGATCGCCGCGTGAAAAACCCTGTTCTACCAGGTAGGGCATCGCGAGGGCAAAGTTCTTGCGCACCAGATAATACGCGGCATAGCCAAAGAATATCCCCAGGAAAATCTGCCAGCGTAATCGGCGATAGGTCGGATCAATCTCCGCCGCTGGCAAGCGCGCTTTATGCGGCGCTGGTTTAAAAATACTCAACATATTGTAGCCTCCGTGGCCCGTATTTTATTTAGAGGTAAACACCGCAGTTTGTTCAAACAACCCCGCTGCTCCCAGTGTGGCCGCGATGTTAAGTAAAGATACGTCACGTTAATGTGAATTACAGCACATATTGTTACAGTTTTATGACCAATGTTCAGAAAGGCGCACGAAATCACGTTTCATTTTCGAATGGTGAGCGATCATGCGCGAAATCAAACATTCCATATGATTTGTATGGCTAAATGATAAAAAACGAACTGTGAGGAAAAACAATGAAAACTCGCGACTCGCAAGCAAGTGACGTGATTATCATTGGCGGTGGAGCAACAGGCGCAGGGATCGCCCGCGACTGCGCGCTGCGCGGTTTACGTGTCGTTCTGGTGGAGCGGCATGATATAGCGACCGGTGCGACCGGGCGTAACCACGGGCTGCTGCACAGCGGCGCTCGTTATGCGGTTACCGACGCGGAATCCGCGCGCGAGTGCATTAGTGAAAACCAGATTTTAAAACGGATCGCCCGCCATTGCGTCGAACCGACGGATGGTCTGTTTATTACGTTGCCGGAAGATGATCTTGCGTTTCAGGCCACCTTTATTCGCGCCTGTGAAGCGGCAGGCATTCGCGCTGAAGCCATCGATCCGCAGCAGGCTCGCATCATCGAACCTTCCGTTAACCCTGCGCTCATCGGTGCGGTAAAAGTGCCGGATGGCACCGTGGACCCTTTCCGCCTTACCGCCGCCAATATGCTGGATGCCAGAGAACATGGCGCAATCGTGTTAACGGCGCATGAAGTGACCGGGCTCATTCGTGAAGGCGCAACGGTCTGCGGCGTCCATGTGCGCAACCATCTCACTGGCGAAACCCAGACGCTTCACGCGCCGGTGGTGGTCAATGCGGCAGGTATCTGGGGGCAACGGATCGCCGAATACGCCGACCTGAGTATTCGCATGTTCCCGGCGAAAGGCTCGCTGTTGATCATGGACCATCGGATCAACCAGCATGTCATTAACCGCTGCCGGAAACCATCGGATGCCGACATTCTGGTACCTGGCGATACGATTTCACTGATCGGCACCACCTCTACCCATATTGATTACAATGAGATAGACAGCAACCGCGTCACCGCAGATGAAGTCGATATCCTGCTGCGTGAAGGGGAAAAACTGGCCCCTGTCATGGCGAAGACGCGTATTCTACGCGCGTATTCCGGCGTCCGCCCGCTGGTGGCCAGCGATGACGATCCCAGTGGTCGTAACGTCAGCCGCGGTATTGTGTTGTTCGACCACGCCGAACGCGACGGGCTTGAAGGCTTTATTACCATTACCGGCGGGAAGCTAATGACTTACCGCCTGATGGCGGAATGGGCGACCGATGCCGTGTGCCGCAAGTTGGGCAATACTCGCCCCTGCATCACGGCGGATACGCCGTTGCCTGGTTCAAAAGAGTCTACGGAACATACGCTGAAACGCATTATCTCGCTTCCCGCGCCGCTACGCGGATCGGCGGTTTATCGGCATGGCGATCGCACGCCGGGGTGGCTGAGTGAAGGCCGCCAACACCGTAGCCTGGTCTGTGAATGCGAGGCCGTCACGGCGGGGGAAGTGCAGTATGCCGTCGAAAACTTAACCGTGAATAGCCTGCTGGATCTGCGCCGTCGCACCCGCGTAGGGATGGGCACTTGCCAGGGCGAACTGTGCGCCTGCCGCGCGGCCGGGCTATTGCAGCGTTTTAATGTGACGACCGCGGCGCAATCTATTACGCAACTCTCTGAATTTCTGAATGAGCGCTGGAAAGGCGTACAACCTGTCGCCTGGGGAGACGCGCTGCGCGAAAGCGAATTCACGCGCTGGGTTTATCAGGGATTATGCGGTCTGGAGAAGGAGCACCAGGATGAAATTTGATACGGTTATTATGGGCGGCGGTCTCGCCGGTTTGCTGTGCGGACTGCAACTCCAGCAGCATGGATTACGCTGCGCCATCGTCACCCGCGGACAAAGCGCGCTGCATTTTTCCTCCGGCTCGCTGGATCTGCTCAGCGCCCTGCCCGACGGCCAACCGGTGACCGACATTACCGCCGGACTTGATGCGCTGCGCCGCCAGGCGCCTGAACATCCTTATTCGCGTTTGGGCGCGCAAAAAGTCCTTATGCTGGCGCAACAGGCGCAAACGCTACTTAACGCCAGCGGCGCGCAGTTATACGGCGACGTACAGCAGGCGCACCAGCGTGTCACGCCGCTTGGCACATTGCGTTCAACCTGGCTTAGCTCGCCGGAAGTACCGGTCTGGCCGTTATCCGCACAGCGAATTTGCGTCGTCGGCGTTAGCGGATTACTGGATTTCCAGGCACACCTTGCGGCAGCGTCGCTGCGCCAACGCGACCTCAACGTGGAAACCGCAGAAATCGACCTTCCGGAACTGGACGTACTGCGTGATAACCCGACGGAATTTCGCGCGGTCAATATTGCGCGTCTGCTTGATAACGAAGAAAAATGGCCACTGCTGTACGACGCGCTGTCGCCAATAGCGACAAACTGCGACATGATCATCATGCCCGCCTGTTTCGGGCTGGCGAACGATACGCTGTGGCGCTGGCTTAACGAACGTCTGCCCTGCGCGCTCACGCTGCTGCCGACGCTGCCGCCATCGGTGCTCGGTATTCGTCTGCACAATCAGCTCCAGCGCCAGTTTGTCCGTCAGGGCGGCATCTGGATGCCGGGCGATGAAGTGAAGAAAGTCACCTGCCGTCGCGGTACCGTGAGCGAAATATGGACCCGCAACCATGCCGATATCCCACTGCGCCCGCGTTTTGCCGTACTTGCCAGCGGTAGCTTCTTTAGTAGCGGTCTGGTTGCCGAGCGCGAAGGGATCCGCGAACCTATTTTAGGGCTCGACGTACAGCAAACGGCCACCCGCGCCGAATGGTATCAACAACATTTCTTCGACCCACAGCCCTGGCAGCAGTTTGGCGTCGTGACGGATGACGCCTTCCGCCCCTCCCTTGCGGGCAACACGGTAGAAAATCTGTATGCAATAGGTTCTGTGCTGGCGGGATTCGATCCTATAGCTGAGGGATGCGGCGGCGGTGTCTGCGCAGTCAGCGCCCTTCAGGCCGCGCACCATATCGCTGAGCGTGCAGGAGAACAGCAATGAGCGACACACGTTTTGAAAGTTGTATTAAATGTACGGTGTGCACCACCGCGTGCCCGGTCAGCCGCGTTAATCCTGGCTACCCTGGCCCTAAACAGGCCGGACCGGATGGCGAGCGCCTGCGTCTGAAAGACGGCGCACTGTATGATGAGGCGCTGAAATATTGCATTAACTGCAAACGGTGTGAGGTCGCCTGTCCGTCGGACGTGAAGATTGGCGATATCATCCAGCGCGCCCGCGCGAAATACGATACGACGCGCCCGTCATTGCGTAATTTTATTCTCAGCCATACCGATCTGATGGGCAGCGTTTCAACGCCGTTCGCGCCGGTGGTCAATACCGCCACCGCATTAAAGCCAGTGCGCCAGTTGCTTGATTACGCGCTCAAAATCGATCATCGCCGCACCTTACCAAAATACTCTTTCGGCACCTTCCGCCGCTGGTATCGTAGCGTGGCGGCGCAGCAGGCTAAATACAAAGATCAGGTCGCCTTTTTCCATGGCTGTTTTGTGAATTACAACCATCCGCAGCTCGGAAAAGATCTGATTAAGGTGCTGAACGCAATGGGTACTGGCGTACAGTTACTGAGTAAAGAGAAGTGTTGCGGCGTACCGCTGATCGCTAACGGTTTTACGGATAAAGCTCGCAAACAGGCTATCAGCAATGTGGAGTCGCTACGCGAGGCGATTGCCGTCAAAGGTATTCCGGTCATCGCCACGTCATCCACCTGTACGTTTGCGTTGCGCGATGAATATCCTGAAGTGCTGGATGTGGACAACGCCGGGCTGCGCGAACATATCGAGCTGGCCACCCGCTGGCTATGGCGCAAACTGGATGCCGGGAAAACGCTGCCGCTTAATCCTTTGCCGCTGAAAGTGGTCTACCATACGCCGTGTCATATGGAAAAAATGGGCTGGACGCTTTACACGCTTGAACTGTTGCGGCAAATTCCGGGGCTTGAATTGACGGTACTTGATTCACAGTGCTGCGGCATTGCCGGTACGTATGGATTTAAAAAGGAAAACTATCCGACATCACAGTCCATCGGCGCGCCGCTGTTCCTCCAGATTGAAGAGAGCGGCGCCGACATTGTCGTCACCGATTGTGAAACCTGTAAGTGGCAAATTGAGATGTCTACAAGCAAACGCTGCGAACACCCCATTACGCTACTGGCCCAGGCGCTCGGCTAAGTAAATAGCGCCGGAGCCCCTCCGGCGCTATTACCCTACTCACCAGGGACGATTTTCCATCAGACATATACCCTTCATACTTCAAGTTGCTTATGTGTTGGCTACGGATTATTTTGGGTATAAACGCGGATGTCTCTTTGCAATAACCTGCCCTATTTGGTTAACCATGACCGCTAACCCACGGTGGCATGACAGATAACGACGTTACTGTTTATAGAGCAATATCTCTTGTATCGCCGCGTTACCAGCCTCCTTTAAAGAGGGGGATAACTGAATATCTCCAATAATAATTGAGTGTTATGTGAATAATAATAAAATCAGGTCTATGCCTGATTTAATATATCTCCCACTAACAATAATATTTTTACAAATAATTATACATGACATCATATTCGTTACTTTCACCTACTAGGAAACAGAGCAAAATGAATATATGTGTAAATTCACTTTACCGATTGAGCACACCGCAATTTCACAGTTTATATTCAGAAGATGTGAGCGATGAGGCGCTTGCGTTGTTGATTGGCGAAGTAGAGAACGGTAATCAGAATTGTATTGATCTGTTATGCAATCTTGCGTTACGCAACGATGACCTGGGACATAAAGTTGAGAAATTACTTTTTGATCTCTTTAGCGGAAAAAGATCGGGATCACCAGATATAGACAAAAAATCAATCAGGCTTGCCTTGTATTACATCAAATCGCCAATAACGATATAACAAAAAATAATACTGAGTGGAAAAAGCTACATGCCCCTTCCAGATTACTTTATATGGCCGGTTCAGCGACAACCGACCTTTCTAAAAAAATAGGAATAGCACATAAAATTATGGGCGACCAGTTCGCTCAGACAGATCAAGAACAGGTAGGAGTTGAAAATCTTTGGTGTAGTGCGCGAATGTTGTCGTCAGATGAGCTGGCAGCTGCAATGCAAGGTCTGGTTCAAGAATCACCTTTTCTCTCGGTAAACTATCCTATTGGGCTGATTCAGCCTACCACCAAAGAAAATATATTAAGCACTCAGCTACTTGAAAAGATTGCTCAATCAGGATTATCTCACAATGAAGTCTACCTGGTAAATACAGGAGATCACTGGCTTCTCTGTTTATTTTATAAACTTGCAGAAAAAATAAAATGCCTTATATTTAATACTTATTATGATTTAAATGAAAATACTAAGCAAGAGATTATAGAAGCAGCAAAAATTGCAGGCATATCAGAAAGCGATGAGGTTAATTTTATTGAAATGAATTTACAGAACAATGTACCCAACGGCTGTGGTCTATTTTGTTACCATACAATTCAACTCTTATCGAATGCCGGACAAAACGATCCTGTTACCACACTACGAGAATTTGCGGAAAAATTCTTAACGCTTTCAGTAGAAGAACAAGCACTATTTAACACCCAAACCCGGCGGCAAATATATGAATACAGTCTCCAGTAATGGTGAGTACTTAGAGCCTATCCCATTAGGCTCTTATCCTGAAATGATGCTCTGCGAAGAATTTATAAGTATATAAGGATGGGAAGGCCAGGCCTTCCCACTAAAAGTTCTATGCCGTCAATGATTCAACCACGTCTATCCAGCCATGCTCGCTGGTAATGTCCTCGCCATTAAGCCAACGGCGCAGCATATTTAGCGCCATCACCGCACAAACCTCCTGACGTATTGCCAGACTATACCGATAGGCGCTAAAACGCATGCGTAAGGCATACGTGCCATCCGGCATTTTTCTCAATAACTACGTTTTGCCGTGCTTACTGACTGAACAGATTTAAACATCGCCAACCTGCTGTCCAGCGCCTCGGTGTAGAGCATCGTATCTACCCCGACCGCGACAAAATTCGCGCCCCACGCCAGACATTTCTGCGCAATTGCCGGATCGACCGCCAAAAAACCCGCCGCTTTTCCGGCGGCGCGAATACGATAAATACACGATTCAATGATTCGCTGCACTTCCGGGTGTCCGGCATTATCGGGGTAACCCAATGAAGCAGAGAGATCTGCCGGACCGATAAAGACGCCATCAATGCCTTCAACCTCCAGAATCGCGTCAAGGTTTTCCAGCGCCACTTTGCTTTCAACCTGCACCAACAGGCAGAGCGACTCATTGGCCTGTGCCATATAGTTGTCGATTCTCCCCCAGCGCGCCGCACGCGCCACGCTCGCGCCAACGCCTCGTTGCCCCAACGGCGGGTATCGGGTAGCGGAAACGACCTGGCGCGCCTGTTCTGCGGTGTCAACCATCGGGATCAGTAGCGTTTGCGCCCCGATGTCCAGTACCTGTTTAATGAGCGCTTTACTTCCCTCGATCGGGCGAATCACCGGCTGGCTGGCGTATGGGGCGATGGCCTGTAACTGATGATACAAGTCCTGCACCGTATTAGGCGCGTGCTCGCCATCTATTAACAACCAGTCATAACCCGACGTCGCCGCAATCTCCGCCATATAAGAGGTGGTTGAACTGAGCCACAAACCAATTTGCGTATCCCCTTTACGTAATCCTTCTTTAAAAGGATTTGATAACAATGCGTTCATAGCGATCCTTACAACGTAGATAAGATTAATGATGCGTAGCGCCGGATTGCGCCACCGGACGATTAACGCTCAGCGTGAAGATAATTAATGAGCCAATGATGGCGACTCCGGCCAGCGTCAGCAGGCCCGCCGCATCGCTGGCAAACAACGTTTCCGCTTTTACGCGCAGAATTGGGGCAATAAAACCGCCCACAGCGCCAAACAGATTAACGAAACCAATTCCTGCCGCCAGAGCCGTACCGGAAAGTAGCTGCGTCGGCATGGTCCAGAATACGGGCTGAACGGCAATAAATCCTACTGCTGCAACACAGAGCGCCAGAATAGCGAGCACCGGAGAAACCAGACCTGACAGGCCAATGCCAATACCCGCAGCCAGTAACGTCACTGCCGCAACGTTACGGCGATCGCCGGTACGGTCGGAGTAGCGAGGAATAAGCCATGTGCCAAGCAAAGCCGCCACCCAGGGAACCGCTGTTACCACCGAAGCGGTAAAGCCCACTTTAGTGCCCAATAGCGCGGCAACCTGGGTCGGCAGGAAAAAGATGAGTCCGTATACCGCCACCTGAATCGTCAGATAAATAATAGCCAGTTGCCAGACGCGTCCATTACGCAGCGCATCCGCAAGCCTTGACGTGACCTTTTTCTCTTCTTCGCTCGCCAGTTGCCTGATAAGCGCGTTCTTTTCTTCCAGGCTAAGAAAACGCGCCTGCTGCGGAGTGTCATCAAGCCAGAAAAAGGTGAATATCCCTGCGCCAATCGCCAGTAGGCCTTCGATAACGAACATCCAGAACCATCCCGGGTGCCCCATAAAACCATGCATCTCCAGCAGAGCGCCGGAGAGCGGCGAACCCAACGTTAACGCCAGCGGCGCGCCCATATAAAATAGCCCCATAATGCTGGCACGGTTACGCTGCGGGAACCATTGTGAAGTTAGATAGATCATGCCGGGGAAAAATCCAGCCTCCGCCGCGCCCAATAGCGTGCGGATTATCAGAAATTTTGCTTCACTATCCGCCCAGGCCATCGCAGCAGAGAGAAAGCCCCACAGCAGGGTAGTCGTGCCGATCCAGGTTCTTGCGCCAAATTTGCGCATCAGCAGGTTAGCCGGTACGCCAAGGAAAGCGTAAACCACAAAGAAAATACCGGCCCCTAGCGCGTAGGCTTCATTACTTAGCCCGGTATCTATCTGATAGGTCTCTTTGGCAAAACCAATATTTGAACGATCCAGAAACGCCAGTACATACAGCGCCAACATAAAAGGAATTAAACGTGCGCGGTTTTTCTTCACTACGCCGTCAAGTAAAGTGATGCTCATAGCAATATCCTCAACAGGATGAGGGCGTTGCCGTACAAAGGCAACGCACGAGTTATTAGTGGCTATAAGGGCGTTTCAAGTGACAGTCACGGTTAAGCTCGACGCCGAAGCCCGGCTTATCCAGCACTGATTTATGGATGCGTCCATTCACCGGCACCGGCTCATCCAGGAGAATCGGGTCAAATTGCGGACGCAGGGTGGAGCAGTCCGGGCTGGTCATCAGGAACTCGCTGAAAGGGGTATTAGTGAAAGTAATAACTGCATGGTGCGAATAGACAGACGAACCGTGCGGCACCACCAGTTGCCCGCGCGATTTGGCAAGCGCGGCGATCTCAACCAGCGTGGTTAATCCGCCGCACCAGCCAACATCCGGCTGCATAATATCAATGCCGGTTTCTGCCAGAGTGCGGAAGGATTGCAGCGTACCATGGTGTTCGCCGCTGGTAACCATCATCCCTGCAGGCGCGTTGCGTTTTAATTCGCGATAGCCTTCATACTGCTGCGGCGGCAGACACTCTTCAATCCATTTGAGATTAAATGGCGCACAGGCGTGAGCCAGTTTAGTCGCATAGTTCACATCCTGACTCATCCAGCAGTCGAGCATCAGCCAGAAATCCGGCCCGCACTTTTCACGCATATCCGCCACCATCGCGGCATCTTTACGGATCCCCGCATCACCATCGTGCGGTCCCCAGTGAGTCGGCATTTTACCGCCGATAAAGCCCATTTCTTTAGCCAGATCCGGGCGTGCGCCGGTGGCGTAAAACTGAATTTCATCGCGCACCGCTCCGCCCAGCAATTTATAAACCGGCAGCCCAACCACCTTGCCAAACAAATCCCACAACGCCAGATCCACACAGGAAATCGTGTTCATCACCAGACCGCCGGAACCGGAGTAGTACATGGTCGCGCCGAGCATCTGATCGTGAATAAGTTTGATATCGCTTACGCATTTGCCTTCAATAAACCGGTTAAGATGTTTTTCTACGATAAAACAGCCCATCTCCCCTGCTGTCGAAACGGCGAACCCCGTCTGCCCATTTTCCGCCTCTACTTCGACAATCAGCGTCCCTAACACGTTGATCCCAAAAGACTGACGAGACTGCTCATAGTCGCGATATTTGCTCATGGGAGTGGCGATATGGTCATCAATCCAGTGATTTCCTCCCTGGTCGTGATAATCCCCGCCGCCAGCCCCTTTCTCTGCGGTAGCGCCCCCAATAAACCAGGCTCGAACGTGTTTAATTTTAGGAAGAGTCATAATATTCTCCATTTTAAGATGCGAGTGAGTCGAAGGGACTTTTCCATCCCAACAGGCGTGAAATATCTTTGGCACAGGCAATAGCTTTACCGGCCAAATAATCTAGATTCTCTTCGTTGATTTGCAGGCGCGTGCCGACCACTGAAATTGCCGCGGTCAGTTCGTTTCTGGCATTAAATACCGGTGCGGCAACGCAGCGGACATCCGGATAATCCTCCCCGTTATCAAAGCTCCATCCTCGCTGGCGAATGCGTTCCAGCTCATCATTCAATTGTTGCGGCTCGATGATGGTGGTCAGCGTGGCTCGCTCCCATACCAGTTGTTCAATAATGGCTTTGCGTACGGCGGCCGGCTGCCATGCCAGCAGGCATTTGCCGATGCCGGAACGATAAAGAGAGAGGCTTTTCCCCTCATGCGAGCGCACGCTGATAGTGGATGAGGATTCCACTTTCAGTATGTAATACGCATTTTCGTGGTCGATGATCCCCAAGTGACACAGCAGCCCGGTTTCATCCATCAGTTGTGTTAGACGAGGACGCGCCAGCTCCCGCAGATCCATCTTGCTGAGCGCATGACCCGACAATTCAACGAGCTTAGTCCACAGGCAGTAGTTATCCTGATGATCGAGGCTAATAAATCGCTGACGTTTTAATTCATTCAACAGCAGGTACGCGGTGCTTTTTGGAATACGCAGCGTTTCAATAATGATTGCCGCGCTGCATGGGCCAATACGCGCGATCAAATTGAGGATGTCGATTGCGCGAGTAAGAGCCGGGACTTTACTTGATTCCAACATATTGGACTCCAGTCTGAGACACTGGAATCAGTGTGAAAGGTCAGTAGGGAAAAAATTGTGAAGCGTGTCAAAGCTTATCCGCCTTCCAACGGAGTGGAAGGGTTAACCATATAAATGTGAATTAACGCACGTATTACTTTGTATTCAGTACAATTGGCTGGACAAAAAAGCAGATGATATTGCCGGATAATGGCATAGCGGCCTTATCCGGCTCACGATGTCGTTCCCATCGCAGATAAGAGAAAGGGATTATGATGTCAATGATTCAACCACGTCTATCCAGCCATGCTCGCTGGTAATGTCCTCGCCATTAAGCCAGCGGCGCAGCATATTTAGCGCCATCATCGCGCAGACCTCCTGACGTATTGCCAAGCTATACCGATTGGCGCTAAAACGCACGCGTAAGGCATACGTGCCATCCGGCGTCGCCAGCGCGAAATTAAGATGTTCGTTTTCCAGCCCCGACACGGCCAGCGCCAGACCGGCATAATGATTGCTGCGCCGTTCTGTCGTCCAGTGCGCCGTTTGCGCCAGCGTCTCTTCCTGAGAAGGAACGACTTCGCTGGCAAGAACAGGCGCCCCGGCGCGGGAAAGCTGTAGCGCCAGTAAGCCGCTGGTGTATTGCTCGCTCAACGTCAGACTCAACTGCCTTTCCTGCAGGCGGCGGGCTATTTGCGCCGGCAGGTTTTCCGTACCTTCAAAAATCAGGTTCTGCCCGGCAACCCGTTTGACCTCTGGCCATAACGCCAGCATCGCCTCCCGTTGCGTAGCCGGGCCGGTCAATTTCAGTTCAATGATCGGCATTGATGAGCGATACCCCATCGTCACGCCGGACGGCAACGGCAGTGAATCGAGACGCTGCGCGAGGTCACTTTCTGAACGTCCAAAAGTCGTTAACCGCAGGCAAAGCGGCGGCTCCGGCAGCGAAAAACGCGCGCGTAACCGCGGTAAGATTTCCTTCTCCACCATAACCTTAAATTCAGACGGTACGCCGGGGGTGAAAAACATCAGGCAGCGGTTGAGCTGTAGCGCAAATCCACAGGCAGTGCCGACCGGATTATTAATAAACTCCGCGCTGGCAGGCAGTTCCGCCTGTTTACGGTTGCTCGGCGCCATCACGCGGCCACGCTGCTGAAAGTAGCGTTCCATTTCGGTCAGCCACGCCTGGTGCAGTACTAATCCTTCGCCTTTTGCCGTTGCCGCGGCGAGCGCGCTTAAATCATCGCTGGTCGGCCCTAACCCGCCATTAACAATCAAAACATCAGCATGTTGACTGCGTTCACGCAAGATAGCGACCAGACTGTCCAGATTATCGCCTACCGTATTTCGCCGTGATAACGGAACGCCCTGATGAAAGAAAAAATCAGCCAGCCAGGCGGCATTGGTGTCAACGATTTGTCCGTGCAACACCTCATCCCCGGTGGATAGCATTTCCACATTTAGCATTGTGTTCTCCTGCTCTTATGATGAAAACACTATAACGCAAAGAGGAATAGGACGTGGAAAGAAGAATGACGGGAAAAGGAGGAATATGGCGCGACGATTGCCGCGCCGTTAGCATCAAAAGCTGGCGTTTACGCCAACATAAGGGCCGTCAGCAATCGCATTATCGCGGTTGCCGTCTTTACCCGCCAGGTTCAGGTAACGATAACCGGCTTCAATGCTCAGCGGGCGCATAATGGTGAAACGCGCGCCTGCATTCGCTTCTTCATAACTGTCGATACCGCTGGACAGCGAATCTGGTGAATAATAATACTCGCCGAACAGACGGAAGCTGTTGCCGATTTTCCATTGTAGCCCACCGCCGACAGCCGCCGCATAGCCTTCATCGCTGTCTTTCGGATTGGTATAAATACCTTTACCGCCGACCGTCGCCAGCAGCGGCCCCACCGGAATGTTCAGCCCCAGACCCACGCCCGCAGCATCGCCATCATCATCGTTGTGCATCCAGTTGCCGCTTAGCGCCAGTCCCGTCGATTCCGTACCAAAACCCACGCCAATGTTGGTGTAATCTTCGCCCGCCTGGCCGCTAATACTGATGGCCTGCGCCGATGCAGAAACGAACAGCATTCCGGCAAAACCTAATAATATGCTTTTTTTCATTTTTACCCTTTCCAGCAAGCACATAAAGAAAAACTCCCCAAAACGGCAGAATTGTACTGCCAGACGCTGAGGAATCAATGCACTAAGAAACCATTCCAAAAACATATTGTAACGAAATACTACTTTCGCCATGACGCATCATTGCGCCATCACATGGCGACGCCTGCATCAACAAAATTAACAAAAAACGCAGTCTGCGTTATCGCTTCCATTTTTCACAAAGAATTTCGCAGAATGATTTGTTAAGCTGATGGCCTGGTGGTTTAAGGAAGCGACTTATGCGTCAACGAACTATAGTTTGCCCATTAATTCAAAATGATGGCTGTTATCTGCTGTGCAAAATGGCCGACAACCGCGGCGTCTTTCCCGGTCAGTGGGCGCTGTCGGGCGGCGGGGTCGAGCCAGGCGAACGCATTGAAGAGGCGCTGCGTCGGGAGATTCGGGAGGAACTCGGCGAACAACTGATTCTGAGCGATATTACGCCGTGGACCTTCCGCGACGATATCCGCATTAAAACCTACGCTGATGGCAGACAAGAAGAGATTTATATGATTTATCTCATCTTCGACTGTGTTTCCGCTAACCGCGATATATGTATTAACGACGAATTTCAGGACTACGCCTGGGTCAAGCCAGAAGAACTGGCGCTGTATGATTTGAATGTAGCGACACGCCACACATTAGCATTGAAAGGGTTATTATAATGACGACAGCCGCTTCAGGCTGTCTTTACGCTTTTAACATGCGGCTAGCCGGGAACAAATTCACCATCTAAAAAGAGTTTTCCGTTTTCCGCATGCATAACGAGCGCATTAAGATAGTCCGGATCAAACTTTACGCCGCGCTTATTTTTTGCAATATACGTCAAACAATGATTATGGGTAAAAATGACTATATTTTTATTCTGCGACTTTTTCAGTAACGTATTGATTGAAGCATAAATACCGCTGCCGCAATCCATCATTTTTTTATCCACCGTAAGCGACCTGCCCGCAGAAAACCAGGTTGCCGACTGGATGGTGCGCACCGTATTACTGGAATAGAGATTGTAATTTTGTATATCGGCACTGAAGGCTTTACCCAGCGCTCTGGCATCTTGCGCACCCTTGACCGTAATCCCCGTGCTGTCTGACAGGCAGGTATTATCGGAACGATCGCACCGCTCGGCATGGCGGAATAACACGACTACCGGATGCTGCTTCGCCAGCGCCGCCAGCGCTTTACCGTTAATCTGCGGTAGACCGTTACCGCTCCAGGCATGTTGTGAGGCCAACCCAGCGATAATAACCAACGCCCCCGCCAGAATCGCGAAATAGCGTTTGTTTTTAATAAAGCGTAGGGTAAATGCCAGCACATTAACCTCTCAGGCAGACAGTGCAGCTAACTTAATAGCAATACAATTAAAATGAAATTCCGCGACGGAAGACCAGGCCAGAAACATAAAAACAGCTTTTGGGCATGCATAAAATGCCTTAAACTTTCGGCGAAAGCAAAGCATAATTCCGTTAAAAATTATCTTTTTACTTCACCTTAATTTCTTAATGTTAATTTAATCTTCATCCAGTAGGGTTCAGCTAAATGCGTTAAAAAATAAGCCCTTTTCTATTGCCGAAATATTTGAAAAGCGGCTTTCAATGGCTGAAGGAAAAATGATGTCGGACTTTTTGCCTTTCTCCCGTCCGGCGATGGGCGCGGAAGAGCTCGCTGCCGTTAAGACCGTACTGGACTCAGGTTGGATAACAACCGGCCCGAAAAATCAGGAACTGGAAGCGGCATTTTGTCGGCTAACAGGCAATCAATATGCCGTTGCCGTCAGTTCAGCCACTGCCGGTATGCACATCGCGTTGATGGCGCTGGGCATTGGTGAAGGCGACGAGGTCATTACACCGTCAATGACGTGGGTTTCTACGCTAAATATGATCGTTTTACTCGGCGCGACCCCCGTCATGGTCGATGTCGATCGCGATACGCTGATGGTCACGCCTGAACATATCGAAGCCGCGATTACGCCACAAACCAAAGCAATTATCCCCGTCCACTACGCTGGCGCGCCCGCCGATCTGGACGCTATTTACGCTCTTGGCGAGCGTTATGGCATCCCGGTGATTGAAGACGCGGCGCACGCGACAGGAACCAGCTACAAAGGTCGCCACATTGGCGCCCGGGGCACCGCGATTTTCTCCTTCCACGCCATTAAGAACATTACCTGCGCTGAAGGCGGTATCGTCGTCACGGATAACCCGCAATTCGCCGATAAACTGCGCAGTCTCAAGTTTCACGGGCTTGGCGTTGATGCCTGGGATCGACAGAGCGGAGGACGCGCGCCACAAGCGGAAGTCCTGGCGCCGGGCTACAAATATAATTTGCCCGACCTCAACGCCGCTATCGCGCTTGCTCAGTTACAGAAACTGGATGCGCTTAACGCTCGCCGCGCCGCCATCGCAGCGCAGTACCACCAGGCAATGGCAGACCTGCCTTTTCAGCCTCTGAGCCTTCCGTCGTGGGAACATATTCACGCCTGGCATTTATTCATTATCCGGGTCGATGAAGCCCGCTGCGGTATTACCCGGGATGCTCTGATGGCATCGCTGAAAACGAAAGGCATCGGCCCAGGGCTGCATTTCCGCGCCGCGCATACGCAAAAATATTATCGCGAACGTTTCCCAACGCTCACGCTGCCTGACACCGAGTGGAACAGCGAGCGGATCTGCTCATTGCCGCTCTTTCCGGACATGACCGAGAGTGACTTTGATCGGGTCATTACCGCCCTTCATCAGATAGCAGGACAATAAGCATGTTTGACGCCGCCCCCATAAAAAAAGTCTCGGTGGTTATTCCTGTCTATAACGAACAGGAAAGCCTGCCGGAATTGATAAGACGCACCACCACCGCCTGCGAGAGTCTGGGCAAAGCGTGGGAGATTTTATTGATAGATGATGGTAGCAGCGATAGCTCGGCGGAGCTGATGGTTAAGGCGTCCCAGGAGGCCGATAGCCATATCATCTCTATTTTACTCAACCGTAACTACGGTCAACATGCAGCGATTATGGCGGGGTTTAGCCATGTAAGCGGCGATCTTATCATTACGCTGGATGCCGATCTGCAAAACCCGCCGGAAGAGATCCCGCGCCTGGTGGCGAAAGCCGATGAAGGGTTCGATGTGGTAGGCACCGTGCGCCAGAACCGACAGGACAGCCTGTTTCGCAAATCGGCGTCAAAAATCATTAATCTACTGATCCAGCGCACAACGGGCAAAGCGATGGGCGATTACGGCTGCATGTTACGCGCCTATCGCCGCCCTATTATCGATACTATGTTGCGCTGCCATGAACGCAGCACCTTTATCCCTATTCTGGCCAACATTTTCGCTCGTCGGGCTACCGAGATCCCGGTGCATCACGCTGAACGTGAATTTGGCGACTCTAAATACAGTTTTATGCGTCTCATTAACCTGATGTATGACCTGGTGACCTGCCTGACGACGACGCCGCTGCGCCTGTTGAGCCTGCTGGGCAGCGTTATCGCCATCGGCGGGTTTAGCCTGTCGGTATTGCTTATTGTACTTCGCCTGGCGCTGGGGCCGCAGTGGGCGGCGGAAGGCGTATTTATGCTCTTTGCCGTCCTGTTTACCTTCATCGGCGCGCAATTCATCGGTATGGGGCTGCTGGGCGAATACATTGGTCGCATTTATAACGATGTCCGCGCCCGCCCCCGCTATTTTGTTCAACAAGTTATCTACCCGGAAAGCACGTCGTTTACTGAGGAAAGTCACCAATGAAAGCCGTTATTTTTGCCTATCACGATATGGGATGTCAGGGCGTGCAGGCCGTACTGGATGCCGGGTATGAGATTGCCGCGATTTTTACTCATGCCGACAATCCTGCGGAAAACACCTTTTTTGGCTCCGTCTCCCGGCTGGCGGCAGGATTAGGGATTCCGGTTTATGCGCCGGATAACGTAAATCATCCTATCTGGGTCGACCGCATCGCTGAGCTTGCGCCGGATATTATTTTTTCGTTCTATTACCGCAACCTGTTAAGCGAAGAAATTCTGCACCTCGCCCCGGCTGGCGCGTTCAATCTGCACGGTTCTCTATTGCCTGCCTATCGTGGCCGTGCGCCGCTAAACTGGGTTCTGGTTAACGGCGAAAGCGAAACGGGCGTAACGCTGCATCGTATGGTCAAACGTGCCGACGCCGGAGAGATTGTCGCCAGTCAACGCGTTGCTATTGCGCAGGACGATGTTGCGCTTACCCTGCATCATAAGCTATGTCAGGCCGCGCGCCAGTTGCTTAATAGCATCCTGCCCACCATGAAATGCGGCGATATACCTTCTGTTCCCCAGCGTGAGTCTGACGCTACATATTATGGTCGCCGCAGGCCGGAAGATGGCCTTATCGACTGGCACAAACCGGTTTCCACGGTGCATAACCTGGTGCGGGCGGTAGCCGCCCCCTGGCCCGGCGCGTTCAGCTATAACGGCTCGCAAAAATTCACTATCTGGTCTTCCCGAATTTGTCCGGATGCGCAGGGCGCGCTTCCCGGCTCGGTAATTTCGGTCTCTCCGCTGCGGGTCGCCTGCGCCGATGGCGCGCTGGAGATTATTACCGGCCAGGCCGGAGACGGCATTACTGTACAGGGCTCGCAGCTTGCACAGACGCTTGGTCTGGTGGCGGGCGCGCGTTTGAACCGTCCACCAGCGACCAGCGGTAAACGTCGCATTCGCGTTCTCATCCTCGGCGTCAACGGTTTTATCGGCAATCATTTGACCGAACGGTTACTGAATGAAGAGAATTACGAGGTCTACGGTATGGATATCGGCAGCAACGCCATTAGCCGATTCCTGCTCCACCCACGCTTTCATTTCGTGGAGGGAGATATCAGCATCCACTCAGAATGGATCGAATATCATGTCAAAAAATGCGATGTCGTACTGCCGCTGGTAGCAATTGCAACCCCGATTGAATACACCCGCAACCCGCTGCGCGTCTTTGAACTTGATTTTGAAGAAAACCTGCGGATTATCCGTTATTGCGTGAAATACCGTAAACGCGTGGTTTTCCCGTCTACCTCTGAAGTGTACGGCATGTGTACGGACGCCTCTTTTGACGAAGACAAATCGAATCTGATCGTCGGGCCGGTGAATAAGCCGCGCTGGATTTACTCCGTTTCCAAACAGCTTCTCGACCGGGTGATTTGGGCTTATGGCGAAAAAGAGGGATTGCGCTTCACGCTTTTCCGTCCCTTTAACTGGATGGGGCCGCGGCTGGATAGCCTGAACGCGGCGCGTATCGGCAGTTCACGCGCGATAACGCAGTTGATTCTGAACCTGGTAGAAGGAACGCCGATCAAGCTTATCGACGGTGGTCAGCAGAAGCGCTGTTTTACCGATATTCGCGATGGGATCGAAGCATTATTCCGCATTATTGTGAATGATGGCGATCGGTGCGATGGCAAAATCATTAATATCGGCAATCCTGACAACGAAGCCAGTATTCAGGAACTGGCGACGCTGTTGCTCGACAGTTTTGATAAGCATCCGCTGCGCTGCCATTTCCCACCATTTGCCGGTTTCCAGGTCGTCGAAAGCCGTAGTTATTACGGCAAGGGTTATCAGGATGTCGCACACCGGAAACCCAGTATCGACAATGCCAGGCGCTGTCTGGGCTGGGAGCCGTCTATTGCGATGCGTGATACGGTTGAAGAAACGCTGGACTTCTTTCTGCGCAGCGTAGATGTCGCGGAACGCGCATCATGACGAAAGTCGGTTTACGCATTGATGTTGATACCTTGCGAGGAACGCGTGAAGGTGTTCCCCGGCTGCTGGCGACATTGCATCGCCACGGCGTTCAGGCCAGCTTTTTCTTCAGCGTCGGGCCAGACAATATGGGACGCCATCTTTGGCGTCTGATAAAACCGCGATTTTTATGGAAAATGCTACGTTCAAACGCCGCCTCGCTCTACGGTTGGGATATCCTGCTGGCCGGCACCGCCTGGCCGGGAAAAAATATCGGCAACGCTAATGCCGGGATTATTCGTGAAACGGCAACATACCATGAGACGGGACTACATGCCTGGGATCACCATGCGTGGCAGACTCACAGCGGCCACTGGAGTATCCGCCAGCTTGAAGAAGATATTGCGCGCGGCATAACGGCGCTTGAGGCCATTATCGGAAAACCCGTCACCTGCTCAGCCGCGGCCGGCTGGCGAGCGGATGGGCGCGTTGTTCGTGCGAAAGAACCGTTCAACCTGAGGTATAACAGCGACTGCCGTGGAACCACCTTATTCCGTCCGCTACTGATGCCGGGCCAGACAGGGACGCCGCAAATCCCGGTCACCTTACCCACGTGGGATGAGGTTATCGGCCCCGCCGTTCAGGCGCAGTCGTTCAATACCTGGATTATTTCCCGTATGTTGCAGGACAAAGGCACGCCGGTATATACCATCCATGCGGAAGTCGAAGGTATTGTCCATCAGCCGCTGTTTGAAGATTTGCTCGTTCGTGCACGCGATGCGGGGATCACCTTTTGCCCTCTGGGCGAACTGCTGCCGGCATCGCCTGAGTCTCTGCCGTTGGGGCAAATTGTACGTGGACACATCCCTGGCCGTGAAGGTTGGCTGGGGTGTCAACAGGCAGCGAGCGCCTCATGATGAAATCGATACGCTATTATCTGGCTTTCGCCGCATTTATCGCGCTCTACTATGTTATTCCTGTCAATAGCCGCCTGCTCTGGCAGCCGGATGAAACGCGCTATGCCGAAATAAGTCGGGAGATGCTGGCGTCTGGCGACTGGATCGTGCCGCATTTTCTGGGATTACGTTATGTTGAAAAACCGATAGCCGGTTACTGGATAAACAGTCTGGGTCAGTGGCTTTTTGGCGCTACCAATTTTGGCGTGCGGGCTGGCGCTATTTTGACGACATTACTGGCCGCAGCGCTGGTGGCGTGGCTGACGTTCCGCTTATGGTGGGATAAACGTACCGCGTTGCTCGCCTCCGTTATCTTTCTCTCCCTCTTTGCCGTTTACAGTATCGGGACGTATGCGGTACTCGACCCGATGATCGCCCTTTGGCTTACGGCCGGGATGTGTTGTTTCTGGCAGGGGATGCAGGCCACGACCCGAATGGGCAAGATTGGGATGTTTTTGCTACTGGGCGCAACCTGCGGTCTGGGTGTATTAACTAAAGGCTTCCTCGCCCTGGCCGTACCGGTGGTGAGCGTGTTGCCGTGGGTCATTGTTCAGAAACGCTGGAAGGACTTTTTGCTTTACGGCTGGCTGGCGGTCTTGAGCTGCTTTGTGGTTGTCCTTCCCTGGGCGATCGCCATTGCGCGACGCGAAGCCGATTTCTGGCATTACTTTTTCTGGGTGGAACATATCCAGCGATTCGCCATGAGCGATGCCCAGCATAAAGCCCCTTTCTGGTACTATCTGCCGGTACTGCTCGCGGGAAGTTTACCGTGGCTGGGGTTACTGCCTGGCGCGCTTAAACTGGGCTGGCGCGAGCGAAACGGCGCATTCTATTTGCTCGGATGGACGATCATGCCGCTTCTCTTTTTCAGCATTGCGAAAGGGAAACTGCCCACCTATGTTCTTTCCTGTTTCGCACCGATAGCGATACTCATGGCGCGCTTCGTCCTGCATAACGTAAAAGAAGGCGTCGCCGCGCTGCGTGTCAACGGCAGGATCAACCTGGTGTTCGGGTTAGTCGGGATCGTCGCAGCGTTTGTCGTCTCCTCATGGGGCCCGCTGAAATCGCCGGTGTGGACGCATATCGAAACTTATAAAGTTTTTTGCGTCTGGGGCGTCTTTACTGTTTGGGCGTTTGTGGGCTGGTATAGCCTCTGTCATAGCCAAAAATACCTATTACCCGCGTTTTGTCCGCTGGGACTGGCGCTGCTGTTCGGCTTTTCCATCCCCGACAGGGTGACGGAGTCCAAACAGCCCCAGTTTTTTGTCGAAATGACCCAGGCGCCTTTGGCATCAAGCCGCTATATTCTTGCCGACAACGTGGGCGTCGCCGCCGGGCTGGCCTGGAGTCTGAAACGAGACGATATTATGCTCTACGGACACGCGGGCGAACTCAGGTATGGCCTTAGCTATCCTGATGTGCAGGATAAATTCGTTAAAGCCGACGATTTTAACGCCTGGCTCAACCAGCATCGTCAGGAGGGCATTATTACGCTAGTACTTTCAATAGCCAAAGATGAAAACATCAGCGCTCTTTCCCTTCCCCCTGCGGACAATATTGATTATCAGGGGCGTCTGGTGTTAATTCAGTATCGGCCTAAATGATCGGCGTCGTTCTGGTGCTTGCCAGTCTGCTCAGCGTTGGCGGTCAGCTCTGCCAGAAGCAAGCGACACGGCCATTGACGACGGGCGGACGCCGCCGCCACCTGATGCTGTGGCTGGGCCTGGCGCTGATATGCATGGGCGCAGCGATGGTGCTGTGGCTGCTGGTGCTACAAACCCTGCCGGTGGGAATTGCTTACCCGATGTTGAGTCTGAATTTTGTCTGGGTCACGCTGGCGGCCTGGAAAATCTGGCATGAACAGGTTCCGCCCCGCCACTGGTTGGGCGTCGCATTGATTATCAGCGGCATTATCATTCTGGGGAGTGCGGCATAATGGGCGTAATGTGGGGACTGATAAGCGTTGCGATTGCCTCCCTCGCCCAGTTGAGTCTGGGATTCGCCATGATGCGGCTGCCATCGATAGCGCATCCGCTGGCGTTTATTTCCGGGCTGGGCGCTCTTAATACCGCGACCCTGGCGCTATTCGCCGGTTTGGCGGGGTATCTGGTTTCCGTCTTCTGCTGGCATAAAACATTACACACGCTCGCGCTCAGCAAAGCCTATGCGCTGCTGAGTCTCAGCTATGTGCTTGTCTGGGTAGCCTCAATGCTGTTACCCGGTTTGCAAGGCGCTTTCAGCCTAAAAGCGATGCTCGGCGTATTATGTATTATGGCGGGGGTAATGCTGATTTTTCTGCCCGCCAGATCATGATGGCTTGCGCGTCAACCGCTGCCATTCGTCGCAGGAATAACAGCGTGCATCAACGATTTTTAAGGTCTGGTGTTTTTCCCGATTAATACAATACTGCGCATCCTGTAAAGGCGACAGGATATCGCCGGGACTCAGTAATATCATGGAATTCGCCTCGGCGATCATTTTTAGCGAACCGCCGCTATCGCACAGCACCAGAACATGGCACGCCCTCTTTTTGACATAATGCGATTTCTTAACCAACCATTCCATAGCGCCCCCGTTTCACGCTGATTGTTCATAACACGTTACACATCAACGGATAAACAAAACGGCAATAGCGATGGAATGGTTGTATATTAACCTAACATTAATTTTTACAGATCTTACACACCCACTGCTGGAGCGCACGGCGAGATATTTTAATCCCTCCGTTTTTCAGTTCTGACGGCAGCGTCAACCAGCGAACCGGCTGTTGAAAACGCGCCAGCTTATCGCGAACCCATTCAGCGAGGTTCACGTCTCCGGCCTGCGATGCATACTCCACAACCGCAACGGGACGATGGCCAAACTCTTTATCTTCTACCGGCACGACAAAGGCTTGTTGCACCAGCGGATGCGCGTTAATAACGCGTTCGACTTCCTCCGGCTGAATGCCTTCGCCGCCGCTAAAGAACAGGTTGTCCAGCCGCCCGGCGATGGTTAGCCTGCCGTGGTTCAGCTCGCCGCGATCGCGCGTGGCAAACCAGCCTTCGTCATTAACCAGCGGGATCAGTTTGCCATCACGCCAGTAACCTTCCGCCATACTGGCGGCGCGCAGCCAGACTTCATTATCGACGATTCTGATCTCTCTGCCGGGAAGCGGCGCGCCAATATCATCCGAACCATCGGCCTCTTTGGCGCATACCGTAGACGCGAACTCCGTGAGCCCATACCCGCACCAGCAGCGAATCCCTTGTTTGCTGGCCTGGTCGGTGAGTTCAACCGGAATCACCGCGCCGCCGAGCAAAACGGCTTTCAGCGTCACCGCCGCCCGATTCGCCAGCAACCGCCATAGCTGCGTCGGCACCAGCGAAGCATGAGTACACCCTGCCAGCATCTGCTCCAGCGGTTGCTTATCGCGTACCGTCATGCGCGCCCCGGCGAAGAGCCAACGCCACATAATACCCTGCCCGGATACATGAAACAGCGGCAGCGATAGCAGCCAGTCATCCTGAGGGCCAAACGGCATTAGCGAAAGCACCCCCTGCGCGCTGGCAAGATGCGCCTGGCACGTATGTACAGCCGCTTTTGGCAATCCTGTGGAACCCGATGTCAGCGTCATGGAAACCAGACGCTGCGGTTGCCAGTCCACAGCATACGCCGCTGTGCTCTTTTGTATCTGCAACGCGGTTAATCCGGAAAACGCGTTTTCGCCTTCCAGTGTCAGCGCAAAACGCAGCGTTAACTTCGGCACCAGCGCCTCCAGCAACGTCTGGGGCAACTGCGGATTGACGGGCAGAACCCGCGCGCCGCACTGCATCAGCGCAAGCCATGCCAACAGAGTGCGCGGCTGATTCCCGGCGCGCAGCAGGACACCGTCGCCCTCGCGTACGCCCTGCGCGGCAAACCCGCCCGCCAGCGCATCAATACGCTCACAGAGGGCGCGCCAGCTTAGCACTTCATCGTTCAGGCACAGAGCGGGCGCCTGGCTGCGAACCTGACGCCAGTGGCGCCACGGCCAGTCCGTGAATGTCATAACAGTCGTTCCAGCTCCTCACGCTTCAGACAAGGCAACGCGCTACCGGGCCAGGGGCGAATCTGTTGCGCCTGCATCAGATGCAAGGTATCCAGTCCGGGCAGCGTTCCCGGCGTCAACCAGGCGGCAATCCGCGCCAGTTGCGTCAGGCCGAGGCTGGACTCGATCGAAGAGCTGATAACCACCGTCAGTCCCAACGCATGGGCGGCAGCGACTTGCTCACGCACTTTATCAAGCGATCCGGTCAGAGTAGGTTTGATAACCACAGCCTTGACGCCCTCTTCGGCTTCAAAGGTGAAATCCGCTTCGCGCAGACTTTCGTCCCAGGCAATCGCGATGCCGGTTTCACGGGCAAAGGCGCGGGAATCATCCCACGTCTTACACGGTTCTTCGAGAAAGGCGATACGAGCGCGGTAGTCTGGATTAACATACTTTGCGAACTGTTGGGCTTTTAGCGGCGTCCAGGCGCGATTCGCATCCAGACGCAGATGCAGATCCGGGATCGCCTCCAGCAGCAAATTAACCACCATGCCGTCGCGTACCGCTTCATAGAGACCTACTTTGACCTTAGCGATTTTCTCGCTGGGCATATCGGCAAGCCGCAGCACCAAATCGTCAGGATCGCCAGTGCATAACGGCGCAGCGCGATAGTCCGCCGCCTCCGGCAAGACGCCAGTCAGTTCCGCCAGCGCGCAGCTTGCGCCAAACGCGACCGAAGGCATCTCGGGTAATCCCTCGCTCCCCTGAAGCCAGTCGTTCACCCACGTCAGAAGCGCCGTCTGCGCCTCTTCCCACGTTTCCTGACTGAACCCCGGCAGCGGGGAGATCTCTCCCCACCCTTCACGCTCGCCGTCACGCAGACAAACATACAGCCCGTCGCGAGTTTTTAACCGCCTGTCGCGCAGAACCACCCCCGCGTCCATGGGGATCTGCCAGCGGTATACCTGCGCGCTACGCATTATGGGTTCCGTTTGAATTTGCTGAAGTCAGGCTGACGCTTCTGGTTAAAGGCGTTACGGCCTTCCTGCCCTTCTTCCGTCATGTAGAACAGCATGGTAGCGTTGCCCGCCAGCTCCTGCAGCCCGGCCTGACCGTCACAATCGGCATTCAGCGCCGCTTTCAGGCAACGCAGCGCCATCGGACTGTTTTGCAACATTTCGCGGCACCAGCGCACGGTCTCTTTTTCCAGATCCGCCAGCGGCACAACGGTGTTAACCAGCCCCATGTCCAGCGCCTGTTGCGCATCGTACTGGCGGCACAGGAACCAGATTTCACGCGCTTTCTTCTGACCAACGATACGCGCCATATACGAAGCGCCCCAGCCGCCGTCAAAGGAGCCAACTTTCGGACCAGTCTGGCCGAAGATGGCGTTTTCCGCCGCGATGGTCAGGTCACACATCATGTGCAGCACATGGCCACCGCCGATGGAATATCCCGCGACCATCGCGACAACCGGTTTTGGACAGGTGCGAATCTGGCGCTGGAAATCCAGCACGTTCAGGTGATGCACGCCGGAGTCATCCTGATAACCGCCGTAATCGCCGCGCACCTTCTGGTCGCCGCCCGCGCAAAACGCTTTATCGCCTTCGCCGGTCAGAATAATCACGCCCACGTTGTCGTCGTAACGGGCATCCGCCAGCGCCTGAATCATCTCTTTGACGGTCAACGGACGAAATGCATTGCGCACCTGCGGACGATTAATAGTGATTTTTGCAATACCGTCGGTGGATTTTTCATAACGAATGTCGGTGTAACCCTCCGAGCAGTCGTGCCATTCTACCGGTGCGTAAAGCATTGTTTCATCAGGATAGATCATAGTGTGTCCTTTAGTCAGAGACGCAGAATCTGAGCCAGACTGTCTACCACGCCAGCGGGGTTTTCCCGATGTGCGTTGTGTCCGGCGTTACGAATGACATGGCATGTCGCCGCCACTTCCTGCGCCAGGGCGCGGAATTTGCTGTCGCGTTCGCCACATAAATAATAAAACGGAAATGCCAGCGCGTTGAGCGCCTCGCGTAAATCCGGCTGGACGGCAAGCGATGTCGCCTCCAGCATCGCAGTCAGCGTTTCGCCGTTATTCTGGCTACGCAGCGCCGTTAGCGCCTGTCTTTGCTGCGCCGTCAGCGAGGCGAACACCGGCTGCTGATACCAGTCGTGAAAAACCTCAGTCAGGGGTTCACGACGAAAACGCTCTGCCCAGCGCCCGTCGGACAGTCGTCTTTCAGCGCGCGCCTGTTCATTTTGCAGCCCCGGATGACCGCCTTCAACCACCAGGCCGCACAGGCCGGGTATTCCCTGGCAGGCTGCCATCATCGCCACCCGGCCGCCAAGAGAGTATCCTACCAACCAAAACTTTAGTATGTTGTAACTAATTAACGTAGCGCGCAGTAATCTGATGACATCGGCAAATCCGTCGACCGGAATAGCCGCAGATCCGCCATGTCCCGGTAAGTCAATATAGAGCCGCGAACAGCCGTGAAACTGTTCGCCAACCGGCTGCCATTCGTGGCAATCGCCAGAAAAACCGTGCAGGAAAACCAGCGAGGGCGTCCCAGGCTGTCCAGGCATGTGCTGCGCGTGCAACATCATAGATGGCTTACCTGAGCCAAAAGTTGCTGCAACGTCTGCGCGCCGTCCGTATCGTTTACCACCAGCTCAATCACCGTTGTCGCCGGGGTTCGCCACGCGCCAGCCAGCGCAGACTCCAGTTCTTCCCAGTTTTCCGGGCGATGATAGCGCAGGTTAAACATGGCGGCCGCATGGTCAAAATGGACGTTTTGCGGCATCAAATAAAAGCGCTCACGTTTGCTTTGCGGCGTCGGCAGCAGGGAAAAGATCTGCCCGCCGTTATTGTTGACCACAATCAACACAAACGGCGCGGATACCTGACGTAGTAACGCCAGCGCGTTAAGATCGTACAGCGCGGATAAATCGCCGACGATAGCCAACGTCGATTTGGCGCTGGCGCGCTGCACGCCCGCCGCCGTGGAAAGCAGGCCGTCAATGCCGCTCGCCCCGCGATTGCTGTATACCGGATAGCCAGCCGGCAACTGTGACAGCGCGTCGATCAGACGCACCACCAGACTATTGCCCACGAACAATTGCCCCTGCTCCGGCAGATAGTCGCGGATACGGTGCGCCAGCTGCGCTTCGCCAAAGGTGTCTCGCTGCGCGACCACCCGTTGCCACGCCAGTTCTGCCAGACGCGGGATCTCTACACACCACGGTTTACGTTTTTCCGCCGGATGCATCTCCAGCCAGTCGGCGATTTTCGCTACCAGTCTGCGTCCACGATGGTGCGCCGGGTCCAGACGACCTTCAATATTGTCGATTACCCAGTACTCTTCCGGCTCGCAGGTTGCCTGCCATTGCAGTAAGCGTTTTCCGGTAAGGCTACTGCCAAGCTGGACGACAATCTGCGCCTGCTGCAGTTCGGTCACCGCTTTGGCGTTGCCGAGCCACAGGTCGGCGCACGGCAGCGGCTGCCCGGTTTGCGACAATACGTCGCCAATTAATGGCCATCCCAGAGTTTGCGCCCACTGCGCCACTTTTTTGCCTTCTTCCGCGCTCATACGCCCGGCGACAACGACGCCGCGTTTTTGTCGCCAGAAGAACCAGTCGCGCTGTTTGTCGCTTTCCAGTCGACGCGCTTCGCGCAGCCAGGGCTTTTCATCCTGCCACCAGTCGCCGAGACGCTGCTGCCAGACCAGACCGGTGTCATTCATATCGCCATACAGCGGTTCGGCAAAAGGACAGTTAATGTGCAGCGCGCCCGCATGAAGCATGGCGAGCGCATTGTCGATGGTCGACACCAGCCAGCGCGCCGGAATATCCTGCGTGGGACGCGGCAACGACAGAGTTTGGGAGGGGTGCGAGGCAAACATCCCCGCCTGACGGATCGCCTGGTTGGCGCCGCAGTCAATCAGCTCCGGCGGGCGATCGGCGGTAAGTAAAATGAGCTTCTCGCCCGTCAGACCCGCCTCAATCAGCGCCGGATAGAGGTTCGCCACGGCGGTACCTGAAGTGACAATAACGACAACCGGCTGTTGGCTGACTTTCGCCAGCCCTAACGCCAGATGACCAAGCCCACGCTCATCAAAGTGCGTATGGTGAATAAAAGCAGGATTCTCTGCCGCCGCCAACGTGAGCGGCGTGGAACGGGAACCAGGGGCGATACAAACATGCCTGACGCCATGACGGGTTAAGGCTTCCAGGATGACCGCCGCCCAGCGCCGGTTAAATGCACTTACTGACATGAGTTTGTCCGGTATCAATCATTGGGACTAAGTATAAAGAGCTGCAAAAATGGATTATTGATATGGGTCGGGAATATGTGACTCATTACGCATCCATCTGCAATAAGGTACGTAACCCGGCCGCTTTATTATCTATTTCCTGCCATTCCTGTTCCGGATCGGAGCCGCGGACGATTCCCGCGCCGGCATACAATCGCACCACATTGGCCGTCACTTTGGCTGAACGTAACGTCACGCAAAACTCACTTTGCCGCGTGGAGAGATAGCCTGCCGACCCGGCATACCATTCACGTTCGAACGGCTCATGTTGTTCTATAAAACAACGCGCGGGTTCACGAGGGATCCCGGCGACCGCTGCGGTAGGCTGTAACTGGTGCAGGCAGAGCGTGTCGTCCGCCTGATTAAGCGCCGTCCAGATACAGCGGCGCAAATGCTGTACCTTGCGCAGTCTGAGCACCTGCGGCGGCAGCACATCCAGCGAGTGGGTGCAGTTTTGCAGTCGCTGGCAGATGTCTTCGACAACCAGCATATTTTCTCGCTGGTTTTTATCGTCTTTCATTAACCATTCGCCAAGCTGCCAGGCTTTATGGTTATCCGGATGGTTCGCCACCGTCCCGGCCAGAGCTTCGGTACGCAGCGCCGTTTCACGCCGCCGCCAGAGCCGCTCCGGCGATGATCCCAGAAAGGCGGTATCGGCGGAAAAGGCCATAAAAAAGTGGTAGCAGTTGAGATTTAAACGACGACTGGACGCCATCATCGCGGCGGCATTGACCGGACGGGAGAATTGTAAGTCGGTGGCCCGCGCCAGCACAACTTTATCAAACGCCTCTTGCGCAATGGTGTAGGTAGCCTGCTGAATCAGCTTCACCCAACCGTCTTTGTCCGGCCAGTGTTGTTCGCTCGTGAGCGAAAGGCGCAGCGCCGGAACAGGCTTAATACCGACCAGAGAAGCGAGAAACGCTTTCGCCAGGCGCGCATCATCACGTAGCGAAACGTCACTGTGCAGATGTAAGCGTAAGGTCGCCGTACCCCCGCTACGTCGCCACTCCAGCCTCGGCAGCAATAAGTAGCCCTCTTTCGGCTCGAACGCATTCAGCCCCCAAATACGCAGGTCAGGCTGCGCGTGCTGACGTAAAAACCGTTGCGCCAGATCGAGCGATGAAAAAACGGTGATTGCCCCGAGAACGGCAGCTTCTTCGTCGCCATTGCGCTGTTGCCAGTAGAATTGCGGAAAGGATGACTGGCTGGCCAGCCAGCTCAATGCATCGAAGGCATCGTTTAAAGGGAAAGGCGCATCGAAAACGCAAAGCCCTGGCGTCGCCGGTATCTCCTGCGATAGCTGACGCGTCAGATTTTCCAGCGCAGTAGTAATAGAATGCACGCGGCCCCTCCCTGTTAAAAACCCCACATTATACGGGGTACTGCCCTAAAAAAGCAGTACCTCATTTAGGGAGGGTTGCAATTCTGTTCAGTAGGGGGATTTAGCGCCGCGCCAGCAGCAGTCCAAGTACCAGTCCTACCGCCGCGCCTACGCCAATACCCTGCCAGGGTTTTTCATGAACGTAGTCATCCGCTTTATAAACGGCCTGCTTTGCCCGGTAATAATAGCTATCCGACGCATGGCTTACGCGGTTTTTCACCTCTTCCAGCGCTTGTTCCGCGCGGGCTTTCAGCTCAATGTATTTTTGATCGGCGGGATCGCCTGAGGAACGTAAAATCTCTTCCAGCGTTTCGCTGAGCAAAGTCAGATCATCATCAACACGTGATTCACCAAATTGATATGACATTCTCATTCTCCGTTGTGTTAACACCTGCTCCTAACTATAGTCAACGGTTTCGGTTTATGCCTGATGAACCTCCCGCGCCATTCCCCGGTGCGGAATGCCGTCTTCGTCATAAACATCGGTAACCGGAATAAAACCAAACCGCGCATAAAAAGGTTGTAGATGCGCCTGCGCCCCCAGATATAGCGGCTTATCCGGCCAGTGCCGCCCACAAGATTCCAGCGTTTTCGCCATTAATTGCTGGCCCAGTTTCGCCCCTCGCCAGGCATCGCTGACGATCACCCGGCCAATGACAACCGGTTCTGATTCGTTATCACTTTTCAGAATCCTCGCATACGCCACCAGCTCACCCTGATGCCAGCCCAGAATATGCCGATTGTCGCCGACTAAATCATCGCCATCCACATCCAGGTAAGGACAGCGCTGTTCTACCACAAAGACTGCGCAGCGCAATTTGAGTAACGCGTAAAGTTGAGGAACGGTAAGTTCGCTATGGTGGAGATCCTGCCAGTCAATCATGATGCGCTCCTGTGTTGTGGTAATCTTGGGTTAAACGATAACCAAACGTGTATGGACAAGATGGAATTAATTTTTTTAGGTACGTCCGCAGGCGTTCCCACGCGCTCACGCAATGTAACGGCAATTTTATTACATCTGCAACATCCAACGCAGCCGGGAGTGTGGCTTTTTGATTGCGGCGAAGGGATACAGCATCAAATGCTTAATACCGCGTTTCATCCCGGTAAGCTTGAGCGCATTTTTATCAGTCATCTTCACGGCGATCATCTGTTTGGCCTGCCGGGTCTGCTATGCAGCCGGTCGATGGCGGGGAATCCCCATCCGCTAACCGTATACGGACCTCAAGGCGTGCGTGAGTTTATTGCAACCACACTGCGCCTTAGCGGTTCATGGACCGATTTTCCGTTGCAAATTGAAGAAATTAGCGCGGGCGATATTCTTGACGACGGTCTGCGTAAAGTGACCGCGTTCAGGCTGGAGCATCCACTGGAGTGCTACGGATATCGCGTTGTTGAACATGACAAGCCTGGCGCGCTGAATGCCAGGGCGTTAAAAGCCGCAGGCGTTACGCCCGGCCCGCTGTTTCAGGCGTTGAAGGCAGGAAAAACCGTCACACTTGCCGATGGAAGGCAGATCAATGGCGCCGACTACCTTGCTCCCGCCGTGGCCGGGAAATCAGTGGCGATTTTCGGCGATACCGCGCCCTGCGAGGCCGCCCTCGCGCTGGCGCAAGGCGTGGATGTGATGGTCCATGAAACCACGCTGGATGCGTCAATGGAGGAGAAAGCCAACGCTCGCGGACACAGCTCCACCCGTCAAACCGCGACGCTGGCGCGGGAAGCTGCCGTCGGTCGGCTGATCATGACCCATATTAGCTCACGCTATGACGATAAAGGCTGTCAGCGCTTACTGGCGGAATGCCGCGCTATTTTCCCGGCGACGGAACTGGCTTACGATTTTTCTGTTTTCCCGGTTTAGCGCTCCATTTTTTGTCCTCATTGCCGATAACACTAAAAAAGGCAGGCTTTCATAATGAGGTTAGGATGGACAATTTTCAGAAAGATATTGATGACAGGGCCAATTTAACCCTGTCCAACCGTTTTGAACTGCTGTTATTCCGTCTTGGTACATCGCTGCATGAACAGAAGTCAGAGCTGTTCGGCATCAATGTATTTAAGCTGCGCGAAATCGTACCAATGCCCGCCTTTACGCGCCCGGCAGGCATGAAAGCGCCGCTATTGGGCATGGTCAATATTCGGGATCAGGTCATTCCGGTGATTGATTTGCCAGCGGTAGCGGGCTGCAAGCCGGAAACCGGGCTGAATATTTTGCTGATCACCGAATATGCGCGCAGCGTACAGGCATTTGCCGTCGAGTCGGTGGAAAATATTATGCGTCTTGACTGGCAACAGGTGCATACCGCCGAGAAAGCCGTCAACGGTCGCTACATCACCAGTATTGCCTGCCTGGATGATAACAAAGAAACCAACAACCTGGCGCTGGTGCTCGACGTTGAGCAGATCCTTTATGATATTGTCCCCTCCAGCCACGATCTGCGCGCCACCAATCTAAAGACCAATAAATTTTATATTACCCCAGGCGCGGTAGCCATTGTGGCGGAAGACTCCAAAGTCGCCCGCGCGATGCTGGAAAAAGGGCTGAACGCAATGGGAATTCCGCATCAGATGCATGTGACCGGCAAGGATGCATGGGAGAGAATCCAGCAACTGGCGCAGGAAGCGGAGGCCGAAGGTAAGCCAATTAGCGAGAAAATCGCGCTGGTCCTGACAGATCTTGAGATGCCGGAGATGGATGGCTTTACGTTAACGCGTAAAATTAAAACCGATGAACGGCTGAAAAAGATCCCGGTCGTTATTCACTCTTCCCTTTCCGGCAGCGCCAACGAAGATCATATACGTAAGGTGAAGGCCGACGGCTACGTGGCTAAGTTTGAGATTAACGAACTCTCTTCGGTCATTCAGGAAGTGCTGGAGCGCGCAGCAACAAACAGCCAGGGACCACTGATCAGCCGCAAAAGCGCCTGACGCTTAGTGAGACAAGCCTTCCGCCAGTTTTACCAGTTTAATAAACTCCGCGCGATAGCCTTGTCTATCTTCCCCGCGCGCCTGTTCACCCCATTTAATAATTTGCGGCCAGGTCGTATCTGCCAGCGTTTCTGAGCCACGCAGTTTTTGCCCGAAAGCCGCTACCGCCGCGCGGAAACGAAAATCTTCAGAGGCGCCAGCAAAGATCGGCATCTTTCCCATAACGACCGGGAACTCGGCTAATGTACTTTCGCTGCCCTGCGGCGCTTTCCAGCGCAATTTGATCCACGCCAGCTCGCTTGATTTTGTTGTCTTTGAGGCGGCTTTGTTCTGAGCGTAGCGCAGTTTATCCACCGAGGCTTTCTGCCCGTTAAGCGTCAGTTCAAAGAATAGCGTGACGTGTTTACCCGCGCCGATATCACCGGCATCAACCTTATCGTTATTGAAATCCTCGTCGCGCAGTTGGCGTTTTTCATAACCAATCTGCCGGTACTCAGTCACCCACTGCGGATTAAATTCGATTTGCGATTTTACATCTTTGGCAACGGTGACCAGCGTTTGATGCATCTCATCCTTGAGGACTTTTTGCGCCTCAGAGAGGGAGTCGATGTAGCTGTAATTGCCGTTACCCACATCAGCAATTCTCACCATCATGGCTTCGTTGAAATTGTCATCGCCGACGCCCAGCGTAGATAAGGTAATACCTTTCTCACGCTCTTTTTTTACCAGCGCTTCGATGTCTTTGGGATCGGTAATACCGAGGTTAAAATCACCGTCGGTGGTCAACAAAATGCGGTTAACGTCGCCTTTGATAAACCCTTTTTCGGCCTGCTCGTAGGCTAGCCGTAATCCCGCTTCACCACCGGTACTCCCGTAAGCATCCAGATTATCAATTGCCGCTTTAATCGCGGTTGTGTTATTTCCCGCTGTAGACGCCAGCGCGACGTGAGTGCCGCCCGCGTAGGTCACAATCGTGATGTTATCCTGCGCACGCAGATCGTTCACCAGCAGTTTTAGCGCCGACTGGATCAACGGCAGGCGTTCCGCTGGCTGCATAGAGCCGGAAGTATCAATGAGAAAAACCAGGTTGGCAGGTGGTAGATCTCTGGTCTGCATGTCCCGGGCCTGAACATCAACTTTTAATAGCGTACGCTGCGCGTTCCACGGCGAGGGAGCCAGTTCGTATTTAACCGCAAATGGCATCGGTATACAGGCCGCAATGGGTTTAGTGTTATCCTGCTTATCCGCAACGGGCTGAGGCGCGGGAAAATAATTGAGCATCTCTTCTACCCGCACGGCTTCCGGCGGCGGCAGTTGTCCCTGATTCAGAAAGCGCCGCACGTTAGCGTAGCTGCCAGTGTCTACATCCAGACTAAACGTGGCGAGCGGCGCCTGACTTACCTGTTTAATTGGATTTTCATCGTAGTGTTCGTAACGCGCGGTCCCCATTACATTACCGCCTTGTGCAGCGAACGCTTTTGGTGCCGCGGCACGTGTCTGCATTACATATTGCGGTGCTTCGGCTGTTGCCAGAGATGCCGCTTTGGCATCTGCCAGGGCTTTGGCTTCAGCATATTCGGCTGCTTTTTTCGCAGCCTGTTGGGCGGCCTCGGCTTGTCTTTTCTGGACAGTGTCATCCCCGGCCTGAGCGCTATTTTCTTTCTGGATAGTCCGCTTCTGTTTTAACTCAGCCGGATTATTTCCCTGCGGGTCGGAGGGCTCCGGCCCACAGCCCGAGAGAATAACCCCACCCAACAACAGCATTAATGTTTTTCCGTTAAGCATACAAATTCCTTTTCAATTATATTCGGGTAATTCTCTGCAGATGTCCTGCATTATATTCCGCTTTACTTTTATTATCAGCATGACGAAAGTAGAAAATAATATTACCTGCGTTAATAACCACCCATAATAAAAAAGATAATTATATTTTTGAGACAAATAATATTTACGTTTAAGATGACAGGCTTAATCAGTTGCTGCCGTTCGACCCACAGATTCTGCATGAAGAACACTATTTACAGTGACCGATTTACCAAAAGTGAATATATAAGATGGGGGACTATCTGCACTGTGCCCTCGCCAGCACTTCCTTTTACAACCCGCCAAACAGCAATCCATTAAGCCGTGCCAATACTCACGTTATTGATGGAAAGATATTATATGCCGCCGTCACACGAAATAATGAACTGAGCGCGATCGGACGCCCTGAAAAACGCTGACAGAAATACGCTTCAGATCAAATTTTTCCCATTGAAGTCGATGAATAAACATTTATCCGGGAAACGGGTCACGAAAACAGTTGGGAGAGTTGTTCCACTGCCTGATGCAAGAAATGGACAAACTGCTGAGTTTTTATCAGCGATCCTGAGAAATGACAGTCACGTTATAATTTTTATAGCGGAGTAATGGGCCATATGTTTAACACTTCGACAATTATTGTGAATTACCCATATGAAACCGCTGGCGCTTACGGAACCGCCCAACATCCGGCTCTTCGTTCGTCGGGACGTGTTGGGTATGAATTTGGGTTAGCTTCGCTCCACCCAACCTACGCCACTAATACAACGTTGATGCCGGATAGCGGCTACGCCTTATCCGGCATCTGGTTCTGTGTTCGTTGGAAAAGTGTTGGGTTTCGGCTACGCCTCACCCAACGAGTCTATGGTCTCTATGCGTCACAGGTTTTCATAAGTTGGATGCAATCCAACATTTAGAGGCTCCGGTGTTGCTCATCAGCCTCAACCGCCGATAAATCGGCGGTTATTGACATCATCAACGCGGCATTACATCAGCGGCATAGCCAGTTGCACAAGGCTAATCAGCGGCTGCGGCCAGACGCCCAGTACCAACACCAGCAACGCGGAGATCAGCACCACGATACCGCCTGCGCTGTACTGCCAGTTTGTCGGCGCGTCGCGTCCCGGTTGCTGCGGCGCGTGCAGGTAGAGACTCACCGCAACGCGCAGGTAGTAGTACAAACCAATCGCGGAACCCACCACCACGGCGGCGACCAGCCACCACAGGCTGGCCTGAACGCCGACCGCCAGCACGTAGAATTTGCCGATAAAGCCCAGCGTCATCGGGATACCTGCCAGCGACAGCATCATCACCGTCATCACCGCGGCAAGAACCGGGCGGTGCCAGAATAGACCACGGTAAGAGTACAGAGAATCCGCATCCGGGCCGCGGAACGGGCTGGACATCAGGCTGACCACGCCAAACGCGCCGAGGCTGCTGAACAGATAACCGGCCAGGTAAACGCCTACCGCTTCCATCGACATCTCGCCGCTCTGCAGGGCAATCAGCGCTACCAGCAGATAGCCGAGGTGAGAAATAGAAGAGTAACCGAGCAGACGTTTGATGTTGGTCTGGCTCAGCGCCATCAGGTTACCGAAGATGATAGAGGCAAAGGCGATAATGCCCAGCACCACGCGTACCGCTTCGCTGTCGCCTACCGGCGCATAGAGGAACAGACGCATTACCACGCCGAAGATAGCGATTTTGCTCGCCGTCGCCAGGAAGGTGGAAACCGGCGCAGGCGCGCCCTGGTAAACGTCTGGCGTCCACAGGTGGAACGGCACCAGAGAGAGTTTAAAGCCCAGACCGACAATCATCAGGCCAAAGCCCGCCAGCAGCAACGGCTCGTGCAGCATACCATCGCCGAGGCTCTTACCGAGCGCTTCGAAAGACAGGTTGCCGGACTGCGCATAGACCAGCGCCATCCCGAACAGCAGGAAAGACGAGGCGGCGGCGGAGAGGATGGTGTATTTGATACTGGCTTCCAGCGAGCGTTTCTGGCGGAAAGCATAACCAATCAGGCCGAACAGCGGCAGTGAGATTAGTTCGATACCGAGGAACAGCGCCGCCAGGTGGTTGGCGTTTGCCAGCAGAATTCCCCCCAGGCTGGCGATTAACACCAGCAGGTAGAACTCTTCCTGGTTATCGTTATAGCCTTCAAGCCACGGGTAGGCAAAGGTGCAGGTGGCGAGGCTCGCCAGCAGCACCAGCCCGGTGTAGAGCATCGCAAAGCCGTCAACGCGCATTAGCGGCGTGACGTCCATTGCCCCAGCCTGGCCGACAAACCAAAGCGAAACCAGAGCAGCGTTAAGCCCAATGACCGACAGCGTGGCATTGAGGAAGTGATTGCGTCGCCACGCAATGGAGAGCATCACAACCACCACCGTCAAGCCGACGATCAGCAGCGGTAGCAGCGCAATCAGGTGTTGTGGAGTTATTGTCATGGCGATTTACGGCCTTGTAGTAGTAACGGAATTAACAAACCACTGCTGGATGTTGCTCATCGCAGAATGCGAGGTATCCAGAATCGGCTGCGGATAGAAGCCAAGCAGTACCAGAAGCACCACCAGCAACAGAATGATAAACAGCTCGCGCAGCGACATCCCTGGCAGTTCCTGGCTGGCAATCTGGCTCTTCGCTTTACCAAAGTAAGCGCGATGCAGCATCGCCAGCGAGTATACAGAGGCGAATACCAACCCAAAGGTGGAGATCACGGTAATCATCGGCACCACCTGGTAGCTGCCGAACAGAATCATAAATTCGCCGACAAAGTTACCGGTGCCCGGCATCCCGAGCGTCGCCACCGCAAAGAACATGGACAGCGCAGGCAACCACTTCATCTTGCCCCACAGGCCGCCCATCATACGCATGTCACGCGTATGCAGACGTTCGTACAACTGGCCACACAGAATGAACAGACCGGCTGCGGACAAACCGTGCGCAATCATCTGAATCACCGCGCCCTGGTACGCCAGTTGGCTGCCGGTGTAGATAGCGATCAGCACGAAGCCCATGTGGGAAACGGAGGTATAAGCAATCAGACGCTTGATGTCGTATTGGGTAAAGGCCATCCACGCGCCGTAGAAAATGCCGATAACGCCAAGCCACATAGCGATCGGCGCAAACTCCGCCGACGCGTTCGGGAACAATGGCAGGGAGAAACGCAGCAGACCGTAAGCGGCGGTTTTCAGCAAGATACCGGCCAGGTCGACGGAACCGGCGGTCGGCGCCTGGGAGTGCGCATCCGGCAGCCAGCCATGCAGCGGTACCACCGGCATTTTCACCGCGAAGGCGATGAAGAAGCCCAGCATCAGCAGATATTCCACACCGTGGGACATCGGCGTGTTCAGCAGCTCTTCATAGTTGAAGGTCCACACGCCGGTCGCGTTGTAGCGCACAAAGACCAGCGCCAGGATGGCAATCAGCATCACCAGACCACTTGCCTGGGTGTAGATGAAGAACTTGGTCGCCGCCGTGATACGCGTTTTCCCGTCAGAAGCTTTGTGGCCCCACAGCGCTATCAGGAAGTACATCGGCACCAGCATCATTTCCCAGAAGAAGAAGAACAGGAACATGTCGATGGCCAGGAACACGCCGATAACGCCGCCTAAGATCCACATCAGGTTCAGGTGGAAGAAGCCCTGATATTTTTCGATTTCTCGCCAGGAGCAAAGCACCGCCAGAACGCCGAGCAGGCCGGTCAGCACCACCATTAGCAGCGACAGTCCGTCGAGCGCCAGATGGATAGAGATGCCAAAACGCGGGATCCACGGCAGGACAAATTCAGATTGCCACTGCGGAATACCGGCGGATTGCGTCAGTGAGTAGCCGCCCTGCAACCACAATTGCAGACCGAGCGCCAGCGTCAGCCCCATGGTAATCAGCGCTATCCAGCGCGGCACCTTCACGCCAAAGCGTTCGGTCTGCCAGCACAGAAAGCCGCCGATAAAGGGAATTAATATCAACCAGGGTAATAACATAGCTAAGTATGTCCCTTATGTTTACTCCTGCTCAGGCTATCTCACTCGTCAGCCCAAATCCTGCCAGTGCTCACACAAAACGCAGCGCGTTTTGAACGTCCGTAAGGACGGCCCCGTAGGGGTGAGCTTCGCGAATCATCCTCACGTACTTCAGTACGCTCCGGTTGCTGTGCGCTGGCGGTATCCGGTCTGACTTCGCCGATGACGCCTGTACTTCAGGAACAGATTTTCAACGAATTCTAAAAATTATTTTTGGGTTTGTAGGCCGGATAAGCACTGCGCCATCCGGCAGTCGTTCATCCAGCCAACAAACTCAACGCAGTACCATCAATAGTGCCAGCACAACGACAGCGCCGATGCTCATGGATGCCACATACCAGCGCAAATAACCGTTCTCGCTCAATACCAGGCCTTTGCCTGCAAAACGGGAAAGGATAGCCGGAATGTTCATCAACGCATTAAGCGGGTCGCGCTTCAGCAGCCAGGCGATACCGAGGAATGGCTTGACGAATACTTTGTCGTACAGCCAGTCAAAGCCCCAGGCGTTATACCACCAGGTGCCCAGCAGACGGCCCGGCGCGCTGTTGGCGATCGACGTCACCAGCGTACGTTTACCCAGCCACAGCCATGCGGCAATCAGGATGCCGGCAATCGCCACTACGCCAGAGGTAATTTCCAGCGTCATGACGCGACCATGCGCCAGTTCAGTTGTCTGCGGCAGCACCCCCTGCAGCGGCGGCACAATCAGCGCGCCAACAAAGGTAGACAGAATCATCAGGACAATCAGCGGCAGATGGTGGGTAATCCCCTTCCCTGCATGAGCATGAATTTGTTCTTTACCGTGGAATACGATGAAAATCATCCGGAAGGTGTACAGGGAGGTCATGAATGCGCCGACCAGACCCGCCACCATCAGATTGATATGACCGTTCGCCATCGCCCCGGCCAGAATCTCATCCTTACTGAAGAAGCCCGCAGTGACCAGCGGCAGCGCCGACAGCGCCGCGCCCCCCACCAGGAAGCAGGCATACACCAGCGGAATGGACTTACGCAGACCGCCCATCTTAAAGATGTTCTGTTCGTGATGGCAGGCCAGAATTACCGAGCCGGAGGCCAGGAACAGCAGCGCTTTAAAGAAGGCGTGCGTCATCAGGTGGAAAATCGCCGCATCCCACGCCTGCACGCCAAGCGCCAGGAACATGTAGCCAATCTGGCTCATGGTGGAATAGGCCAGCACGCGTTTGATGTCGGTCTGCACCAGCGCGGCGAAACCCGCCATGACCAGCGTAATCGCCCCGATAATGCCCACCAGATGCAGAATTTCCGGGGTCATCAGGAACAGGCCATGCGTGCGTGCGATCAGGTAGACACCGGCGGTCACCATGGTAGCGGCGTGGATCAGCGCGGAGACCGGCGTCGGACCGGCCATCGCGTCGGCAAGCCAGGTCTGCAACGGTAGCTGCGCAGATTTACCGACCGCGCCGCCCAGCAGCATCAGCGTCGCCCACATCAGCATGTTGTTGCCGTCAGCAAAGTGCGCTGGCGCCAGCTCGACCATTTCGCGGAAGTTCAGCGTGCCCAGTTCGTTGTAGAGGATGAACAGCGCGAAGGCGAGGAACACGTCACCGACACGGGTCACCACGAAGGCTTTCATTGCCGCCGCGCCATTCTTCGGATCGCTGTAATAGAAGCCGATCAACAGATAAGAGCACAGGCCCACGCCTTCCCAGCCGAGGTACATCAACAGCAGGTTATCGGACAGCACCAGAACAACCATGCTGGCGATAAACAGGTTGGTATAAGCGAAGAAGCGGGAGTAACCCTCTTCCCCACGCATGTACCAGGAAGCGAACATGTGGATCAGGAAGCCGACGCCGGTGACCACAGAGAGCATGGTCAGCGACAGGCCGTCCAGCACCAGGTTAAAACCGATGTTGAAGTTACCGACCGACATCCACGTCCACAGCGGCTGGCTGAACGCCTGTTTGCCGTTGGCGAAGAAATCCATCCCGACAAACGCTGTCACCAACGCCGCCAGACCAACGGAGCCCACGCCAATGGTCGCGGAGAGATTTTCCGACCAGCGTCCGCGAGAGAACGCCAGCAGTACAAAGCCAATCAATGGCAGAATAATGGTTAAGGCAAGCATGTTCATCCACGCATCTCACTTACTGAATCGATGTTCAGGTTCTGGCGACGGCGATGGAGTTGCAGCAACAGCGCAAGTCCAATACTCGCTTCCGCAGCCGCAAGGCTGATGGCGAGAATGTACATCACCTGACCATCGGTCTGGCCCCAGTAGCTCCCGGCGACCACAAAGGCCAGCGCGGAGGCGTTAATCATGATTTCCAGCCCAATCAGCATAAACAGCAGATTGCGGCGGATAACCAGACCGGTTAAACCCAGGACGAATAAAATCGCAGCGAGGATCAGTCCATGTGTTAAGGGGATCATGCGCGCTCCTCCGTTTTTCTTTTCGCGCGGTCATCGGCGCGGTTGCTTAGCACTTCGCCCGCACGCTCTTCACGACCGACGTGGAACGCCACCACCAGGCCTGCCAGCAGCAGCATAGACGCCAGTTCGACCGCCAGAACATAAGGCCCGAACAGCGTAATGCCCACCGCTTTCGCGCTAATCGGCGTGCCGTCGATGCCCTGGTCGTTAACGCCCAGAATGGCGTACACAATGACCGCCAGCATAATGGCCGACAAAACCGCCGGACCAATCCACACCTGCGGCTTCAGCCACTGGCGTTCCTGTTCGATTTCGCTGCCGCCGAGGTTGAGCATCATCACCACGAACACAAACAGCACCATGATGGCGCCTGCGTAGACGATAATTTCCAGCGCACCGGCAAAGTAAGCGCCCAGCGAAAAGAACACCCCGGAAATCGCCAGTAGCGATATCACCAGATACAACAGCGCGTGTACCGGATTGGTATGGGTGATCACTCGCAGGGTCGCGAGGATGGCTATCAGGCCACAGATATAAAAAGCGAATTCCATTGCCCTCTCCTTACGGTAACAGGCTCTTGACGTCGATAGGCTTGGCTTCGTTCTCTGCTTCGCCTTTATCTTTGCCGTCGATTGCCATACCCGCCATCCGGTAGAAGTTATATTCCGGGTATTTGCCCGGACCGGAAATCAGCAGATCCTCTTTTTCGTACACCAGATCCTGACGTTTGTATTCGCCCAGTTCGAAGTCCGGGGTCAACTGAATCGCCGTGGTCGGGCACGCTTCTTCGCACAGGCCGCAGAAGATGCAGCGTGAGAAGTTAATGCGGAAAAATTCCGGATACCAGCGGCCATCTTTGGTCTCCGCTTTTTGCAGAGAGATACAGCCTACCGGACAGGCTACCGCACACAGGTTACAGGCAACGCAGCGCTCTTCACCGTCCGGGTCGCGCGTGAGCACGATACGGCCACGGTAACGGGGCGGTAAATAGACCGGCTCTTCCGGATACATCCGCGTTTCGCGTTTGGCGAACGCATGCAGGCCGATCATCCAGATACTGCGTACCTGAGTGCCGAAACCTACTAATAATTCTTTTAAGGTCATGGTCTTTGTGTCCCTTATTGCGCCTGCCACAGAATGACAGCCGCCGTTACCAGCAAGTTGATGAGCGTCAGCGGCAGGCAAACTTTCCAGCCGAAGGACATTACCTGGTCATAACGCGGACGCGGTAACGACGCACGAATCAAAATGAACATCATCATGAAGAACGCGGTTTTCAGCGCGAACCAGACGAATGGCGGTAAGAACGGGCCATGCCAGCCACCGAAGAACAACGTTACCATCAGCGCGGAAACGGTGACGATGCCGATGTACTCCCCCACGAAGAACAGACCGAATTTCATACCGGAATATTCGATGTGGTAACCGTCCGCCAGTTCCTGCTCGGCTTCCGGCTGGTCAAACGGGTGACGGTGACAGACCGCTACGCCCGCGATGGCGAAAGTAACAAACCCAAAGAATTGCGGAATCACGTTCCACAGATGCGCCTGGTTATTGACGATATCGGTCATATTAAATGAACCGGCCTGCGCCACCACGCCCATCAGGGAAAGACCAAGGAACACTTCATAGCTCACCGTCTGGGCAGACGCGCGCATCGCGCCCAGCAGCGAGTATTTGTTGTTGCTCGACCAACCGGCGAACAGCACCGCGTAAACCGCCAGACCGGCCATCATCAGGAAGAACAGAATCCCGATGTTTAAATCGGCCACCACCCAGTTAGGGCTAACCGGCACAATGGCGAAGGAGAGCAGCAGCGAAGTAAACGCGATCATCGGCGCCAGGGTAAAGATGACGCGATCCGAGAATTTCGGGATCCAGTCTTCTTTAAAGAACATCTTGATCATATCCGCGACCAGCTGGAGCGAGCCACCCCAGCCAACGCGGTTTGGTCCATAACGGTTCTGGAACAGACCCAGCAGACGACGTTCGCCAAAGCTCATGAAGGCCCCGCAGGTGACGACCACCAGCAGAATCACCACCGCTTTGAGAATGCTCAGCAGGATCTCAATCAGATCCGGTGTAATCCAACTCATTGTTGCGCCTCCCGCAGATCCTCAAGACGCGCGCCAGCCAGAACCGGCGCGATGCCAGGCATACCCATCGGCAGCCCTACCTGCCCTGCCGCTAATCCTTCAGAGATTTCAACCAGCAGCGTCACCGTATTGCCATCGTAGCTAAAGGAGACGCGCGTCCCGGCATTGACGCCCAACTTCGCGGCATCCGCCGGGTTAAGTTTGATATACGGCTGCGGCATACGGCTCTGGAAGACCGGAGAACGCTGAGACAATTCGTCGCTGCCAAACAGGTGGTAATACGGCGCAATACGCCACTGACCGTCCTGCGCCTGGAAGCTTGCCGGCACGGTAGTGAAATAATCCAGACCGCCCTCAGTCGCTTCAATCAAACGCACGCCCGGATCGCCGTGACGCAGTTTGCCGCCCACTTCATCCTGGAATTTGTTCCACGCCTGCGGAGAGTTCCAGCCCGGCGCCCAGGCGAACGGAATTTCAGATCGCGGGGCTGTCGGTTGGTTATTCCCTTCCATTGAGAAGGCGAACATGGTGTCTTTATCCTGCGGCTGACGTGGTTCATGCACGCTGATATTGGCGCGCATCGCCGTACGACCGCTGTAACGATGCGGTTCGCGCGCCAGCTTCTGCCCACGAATGCGGAAGGTCGCATCCGGCGCGGCGTCCTTAATGCCGGCAAATTGCGGCATGGCGGCAATGACCGCGTCGATCACGTGGTCAAGCTGAGTCCAGTCCACTTCGCGGTTTTCGACGGTGCTGTGCAGCGAATGCAGCCAGCGCCAGCTTTCCAGCATAATCGTCTTGTTATCGTAGTAGGCCGGATCATAAACCTGGAAGAAGCGCTGCGCGCGGCCTTCGTTGTTGATGACCGTACCATCGCTTTCGGCGAAGCTTGCCGCGGAAAGCACCAGATGCGCGTTTTCCATAATCGCCGTGCGCTGATGGTCAACCACCATCACCAGCGGCGCTTTGGCGAGCGCGGCGTTCACGCGCGTAGCGCTTGCATGACAGTGGAGATCGTTTTCCAGCACCACCACCGCGTCCGCGCTGCCGGTTTCCAGCTCGCCCAACGCATCGTCAAGCGAACCGCCGCCCATCATACCCAGCCCCATGCTGTTCACGGAGCGGGCAATCATAGTAATACCGACGTCGGCGCCACGGCCTTTCAGCGCTTTCGCCACGTTGGCGGCCGCCTGAATCACCTCACTGCTACCGGCGTTAGTGCCGGAGATAATCAGCGGTTTTTTCGCGCCGGCCAACGCCTGCACAATGACATCAATTTTGTTTTGCAAGTCGCTGTCGATACCGTCAACCGCAGGCGCTGTATTGTCCAGCGCATGGGCAATCGCAAAGCCCAGACGCGCCTGATCTTCTACCGGCGCGCGATAGGTCCAGGCGGCGATATCATCCAGACGGGTGTCGTCCACGTTGGTCACGAACAGCGGATGTTTGGCACGCTGGCCGATGTTAAGGATGGCCGCAATCTGCCAGTCGGCCACTTTCTGCGCCGCCGCCATTTCACGCGCTTTACCTTTCACCGCCTGACGTACCGCCAGCGCAACGCGCGCGCCGGTCTGGGTAACGTCTTCGCCCAAGACCAGTACCGCGTCATAAGATTCGATTTCCCGCAGCGCCGGGGTGTAAATGCCGCCTTCACGCAGCACTTTCAGCGCCAGTTGCAGACGTTCCTGCTCGCCGCGCGCGATACCGGTGTAGAAGTTTTCCGCACCAACCAGTTCACGCAGCGCAAAGTTGCTCTCAATGCTGGCGCGTGGCGAACCGATACCGATCACTTTCTTCGACTGGCGCAGAATATCCGCCGCGCCCTGCATCGCCTGCTCGGCGTTGAGGGTGATGAAGTCGTCGCCACGGCGCTGAACCGGCTGACGCGGACGGTCTTTCAGGTTCACATAGCCATAGCCGAAACGACCGCGGTCGCAGAGGAAGTAGTGGTTAACGGTACCGTTGTAACGGTTTTCGATACGGCGCAGTTCGCCATAGCGCTCGCCCGGGCTGATGTTACAGCCGATGGAACACTGCTGGCAGATGCTCGGCGCAAACTGCATGTCCCATTTACGGTTGTAACGCTCGGAGTGCGTTTTATCGGTGAAGACGCCGGTCGGGCAAATCTCGACCAGGTTACCGGAGAATTCGCTTTCCAGCGTACCGTCTTCCGGACGCCCGAAGTAGACGTTGTCATGCGCGCCATAGACGCCCAGATCGGTGCCGTCGGCATAATCTTTGTAGTAACGCACACAACGGTAGCAGGCGATGCAGCGGTTCATTTCGTGCGAGATGAACGGCCCCAGATCCTGGTTGCGGTGGGTACGTTTGGTGAAACGGTAGCGGCGGAAACTGTGACCCGTCATCACGGTCATATCCTGAAGATGGCAGTTACCGCCCTCTTCACAGACCGGACAGTCGTGCGGGTGGTTAGTCATCAGCCACTCCACCACGCTTTCACGGAACTGTTTCGCTTCTTCGTCGTCAATAGAGATAAAGGTACCGTCGGTGGCTGGCGTCATACAGGACATCACCAGGCGACCACGCGTATCTTCCGCGTTTTGGTATTGCTTCACCGCACACTGGCGGCAAGCACCGACGCTTCCCAGCGCCGGGTGCCAGCAAAAATACGGAATATCAAGGCCGAGGGACAGACATGCCTGTAGCAGGTTGTCCGCGCCGTTGACCTCGTATTCTTTGCCGTCTACATGAATCGTAGCCATTAGCATGCTTCCAAATTAAAAATCGTTAACTCACCAGCGCTCTTTGAGCAGGTTCGGCTGAATACCATTGATTAAATGGGTATTGCTGAACGGCTGCTTGATGCCAGCTTCGAATTCTTCGCGGAAATACTTAATTGCGCTTTGCAGTGGCTCAACCGCGCCCGGCGCATGCGCGCAGAAGGTTTTACCCGGTCCGAGGAAACGACACAGTTGCTCAAGTGTCTCGATATCCCCCGGCTGGCCTTCGCCACGCTCCAGCGCGCGCAGAATTTTCACGCTCCACGGCAGCCCGTCGCGGCATGGCGTACACCAGCCGCAGGATTCGCGGGCAAAGAACTCTTCCAGGTTACGCACCAGCGATACCATGCCGATTTCGTGGTCTACCGCCATCGCCAGCGCAGTGCCCAAACGGCTGCCTGCTTTACCGATACTTTCGAACTCCATCGGCAGGTCAAGATGCGCCTCGGTCAGGAAGTCGGTTCCCGCCCCGCCCGGTTGCCAGGCTTTGAATTTCAGGCCATCGCGCATACCGCCCGCGTAGTCTTCAAGGATCTCGCGCGCGGTGGTGCCGAACGGTAATTCCCACAGGCCCGGATTCTTCACGCGGCCCGAGAAGCCCATCAGCTTGGTACCCGCATCTTTGCTTTTCGAGATGTTCTGGTACCACTCCACGCCGTTGGCGAGGATTGCCGGGACGTTGCACAACGTTTCGACGTTATTCACACAGGTCGGTTTGCCCCATACGCCGGAGGTCGCCGGGAAGGGCGGCTTGGAGCGTGGGTTCGCGCGGCGGCCTTCGAGGGAGTTAATCAGCGCCGTTTCTTCACCACAGATGTAACGCCCTGCCCCGGTGTGGACAAACAGTTCAAAGTCGAACCCGGTGCCCATGATATTTTTGCCAAGCAGCCCGGCCTCGGTGGCTTCAGCAATCGCACGGCGCAAATGTACAGCCGCTTCGATATATTCGCCGCGCAGGAAGATGTAGCCGCGATACGCTTTCAGCGCGAACGCGGAGATCAGCATGCCTTCCACCAGCAGGTGCGGCAGCTGTTCCATCAGCAGACGGTCTTTATAGGTGCCCGGCTCCATTTCATCGGCGTTACACAGCAGGTAACGGATGTTCATGGATTCATCTTTCGGCATCAGGCTCCACTTCAGACCGGTGGAAAAGCCCGCGCCGCCGCGCCCTTTCAGACCGGCGTCTTTTACCTGGCTGACGATTTCATCCGGAGACAGGCCGGTCAGCGCCTTACGCGCGCCTTCGTAGCCGTTTTTGCTACGATATTCATCCAGCCAGACCGGCTGTTTGTCATCGCGCAGACGCCAGGTCAGCGGATGGGTTTCGGGAGTACGGATAACGTTTTTCATTTATACCGCTCCAGTAGTTCAGGAATGGCTTCCGGGGTCAGATGGCTGTGAGTATCCTCATCAATCATCATGTTCGGCCCTTTATCGCAATTCCCCAGGCAGCAGGTCGGCAGCAGCGTAAAGCGACCATCAAAGGTCGTCTGCCCCGGTTTGATGTTGAGATTTTTTTCCAGCGCGGCCTGAATCCCCTGATAGCCGGTGATATGGCACACCACGCTGTCGCAGTAGCGAATCACGTGGCGACCGACCGGCTGACGGAAGATCTGGCTGTAGAATGTGGCGACGCCTTCGACGTCGCTCGCTGGAATACCCAGCACATCGGCAATAGCGTAGATCGCGCCGTCCGGCACCCAGCCACGCTGCTTCTGAACGATTTTCAGCGCTTCAATGGACGCCGCACGCGGGTCTTCGTAGTGGTGCTTCTCGTGCTCTATCGCTTCACGCTCTGCCGCACTCAGCTCAAAAGCCTCGGTTTGTGGTTGTTGATTCTCGTGCATAATTAGCGGTCCACATCTGACATAACAAAATCGATACTACCCAGATAGACAATCAGGTCGGAGACCAGGCTACCGCGGATCGCCGAGGGAATCTGCTGCAGGTGCGCAAAGCTCGGCGTGCGCACGCGGGTACGGTAGCTCATAGTGCTGCCGTCGCTGGTCAGGTAGTAACTGTTAATCCCCTTCGTCGCTTCCACCATCTGGAAGGACTCCTGCGCCGGCATCACCGGGCCCCAGGAGACCTGCAGGAAGTGGGTGATCAGGGTTTCGATATGTTGCAGCGTGCGCTCTTTCGGCGGCGGCGTGGTCAGCGGGTGATCCGCTTTGAACGGCCCTTCCGGCATGTTATCGAGGCACTGCTGAAGAATGCGCAGACTCTGGCGCAGCTCTTCCACTTTCAGCATCACGCGGGTATAGCAGTCGGAAACGCCGCCGCCCACCGGCACTTCAAAGTCAAAGTTTTCGTAGCCAGAGTATGGACGCCATTTACGTACGTCGAAGTCGATCCCGGTCGCGCGCAGCCCTGCGCCGGTGGTGCCCCACTCCAGCGCCTCTTTCGCGCCGTAAGCGGCAACGCCCTGCGAACGCCCTTTCAGAATAGTGTTACGCAGCGCGGCTTTCTCGTAAGAATCCAGACGCTTCGGCATCCACTCAAGGAACTCTCGCAGCAGGCGATCCCAACCGCGCGGCAAGTCGTGCGCGACGCCGCCGATACGGAACCAGGCCGGGTGCATACGGAAACCGGTAATGGCTTCCACCAAGTCATAAATTTTCTGCCGGTCGGTAAAGGCAAAGAAGACCGGCGTCATCGCGCCGACGTCCTGAATAAAGGTCGAGATGTACAGCAGATGACTGTTAATGCGGAACAGTTCGGAGAGCATCACGCGGATGACGTTCACACGATCCGGGACGGTGATCCCTGCCAACTTTTCTACCGCCAGCACGTACGGCATTTCATTGACGCAACCACCGAGGTATTCGATACGGTCGGTATAGGGAATGTAGCTATGCCAGGACTGGCGCTCGCCCATTTTTTCGGCGCCGCGGTGGTGATAGCCGATATCCGGCACGCAGTCGACGATTTCTTCACCGTCAAGTTGCAGGATAATACGAAACGCACCGTGCGCAGACGGGTGGTTCGGGCCGAGGTTGAGGAACATAAAGTCCTCGTTGTCAGTCCCGCGCTTCATCCCCCAGTCTTCCGGCTTAAAGGTCAGCGCTTCCATTTCCAGATCCTGCTTGGCTTTGGTCAGCTCAAACGGGTCGAATTCGGTCGCGCGCGCCGGATAATCTTTACGCAGCGGATGGCCTTCCCAGGTTTGCGGCATCATGATGCGCGTCAGGTGCGGGTGGCCTTCGATATCAATACCAAACATCTCCCAGGTCTCACGCTCGTACCAGTTGGCGTTAGGGAAAAGTTTAGTGAAGGTCGGCACGCGCAGGTCGTTTTCAGACAACGCCACCTTGAGCATGATATCGCGATTACGCTCAATGGAAATCAGGTGGTAGAAAACGGAAAAATCCGCGGCGGGTAACCCGTCACGGTGCGTACGCAGGCGTTCATCCATGCCGTGTAAGTCAAACAGCATGACGTAAGGTTTCGGCAGTTTCTTTAAGAAATCGCCAACCTCCAGTAGTTGTTCACGCTTGACCCAAACAACGGGGATACCGGTGCGGGTCGCCTGAACGGTAAAGGCATCCGGCCCAAAACGGTTGCGCAGTTCGCCGATAACCGGATCATCAAGATGATCGCGGGTACTCCATGCAGCGTCTTGCGCGGTTAAGTCGGTCATATTGTTCACCATTGCAAATGGTCCGTGGTGGTCGGCAGTGCTTCGCGCTATTAAAATAGTGGTTAGCGAAGTGAAGTGCTGCTGCCGACAGGCGCAAATTAAATCTCGTCCGGGGTACGCAGGTTCGTGACGGCAATACGCTCGCCGCGTTTACGTTCGCGTTCTGGCTGCATATTGGCGCGATACACGCCCTGATCGCCCACCACCCATGAGAGCGGACGGCGCTCTTTGCCAATCGATTCTTGCAGCAGCATCAACGCCTGCATATACGCTTCCGGACGCGGCGGACAGCCAGGGATATACACATCCACCGGGATGAACTTATCAACGCCCTGCACTACCGAATAAATATCGTACATGCCGCCGGAGTTGGCGCAGGCGCCCATAGAAATGACCCATTTTGGCTCCAGCATTTGGTCATACAGACGCTGAATAACCGGGGCCATTTTGGTAAAGCAGGTACCGGCCACCACCATCAGGTCAGCCTGACGTGGCGACGCACGCAGCACTTCCGCGCCGAAACGGGCAACGTCATGCACTGCGGTAAAAGAGGTCACCATCTCTACATAGCAGCAAGAAAGGCCGAAGTTGTAGGGCCAAATTGAGTTTTTACGGCCCCAGTTAACCATGTCATGCAGTTTGCCCATGAACACGTTTTTGTTAACTTCCTGCTCCAGGGGGTCGGTTACGATCTCCTGTTTTTGCAGGGGGTAACGGTCATTCTCACCGTTAGGATCTATGCGGGTGAGCGTATAATCCATCTTAATGCCTCGCGGTTAGCGTTGACGATTAGCGATACTGTTCGTTTCCGGGTTCATACGCTCGCGGCGTGAACGCGCGGGCGTCCAGTCCAACGCGCCAATACGCGCCAGATAAACCAGACCAGCCAGTAACACAAAAATAAAAATTGCAGCTTCCACAAAGCCAACCCAGCCGCTTTCGCGGATAGAAGTTGACCATGCGAACAGATACAGCGCTTCAACGTCGAAGATAACGAAGAACATGGCTACCAGGTAAAACTTGGCAGACAGGCGTAAGCGGGCGGTGCCGACCGAGTCGATACCTGATTCAAACGGAACGTTCTTGTGCCTCGCGCGTGCGCGACCGCCCAAAAACCAACCGCCTACCAGCATCAGGCAGCACAGGCCAATGGCAACGATAAGAAAGATAGCGAATGCCCAGTGATGAGCGATGACTTCAGTGGATGTTGACATACTCATTGCTTACTCATCAAAAGTAGCGCCAGTTTCTCTGCTCTTTACGGCAGATGGGCGCCACATCGATTCATGGGGAGGAATAAAAAAAAACCCTACAATTACTGTAGAAAATGATAAAAACAGCTAATTGATGTGGTTTTTTACTCCTTTCTATAACCTTTTGTCAACTTTAACAAAAGTTCCTTCACATTAATTTACATCAATTCATCACCATTAACATTAAGTGCCATCCTGGAGAAAATGACTCTTCGGCCAGGGGGGATTTTATGTTGTTGAATCGTGTCCGTTGTGAAGCAAAAGAAATAACACACACCTATTTTGACAGGAATTTGTGAAGATGCCTCCCCCTAAATGGGAGTATTTTCTTGATCTGTGACACGCTTTTGTTAATTCACCCCCTAAAACAGCAACAATTTCTCTAGTTTTTTAACATGCAAATTCATAAAATGGATGCTCTGGTTATTTTTTGCCCACATTGAACTGCGAATTGCTACTGGCTGATTTACCGCAACTTTTACAATTTGTGCGGTTAAGCGCGTACAGATGGGCACAAAAAAAGAGCCACTGAGCGTTTTTTCATCGCCAGCGGCTCTTTTTTACATTTACGACTTAGCGCCTTTTGCCTGCGAGCTACTCAAAACCCCCTTCCACCATCAGCGGATCATCTCCGCCCTCTGCAGAAAACTGGTTGTAATGCCATGGGTTTTGATAGCTTTCCATCGCATGGAAAATCACCATCGCCAGCTCGTTCTGGCTATTGGGATCGCGGCACAACAGATATTCCGTATCCGGCAAAGGCGGTAATCCGTCTGCGGCGCCCAGCACGCGAAGGTCGGGACTCATCATTTCGACAGGTCGAGCCGTTACGCCAAGACCGGCTTTAACGGCCGCGCGTACCGCCGGTAATGTAGACGCCACATAGGCCAGCCGCCAGGGAATACCCGCTGCATTTAGCGTCTCCAGCACCATATCGCGGAATGGACTGGGATCGTCCAGCAGGACTAGTGGTACGGGCTCTCCCCCTTGCAAAACATACTCAGCCGCACAATACCAATGGGTGGGCGAGGTCCGCAAATTCAGACAGTCCAGCGAATGAGGTTGGTTAGTCGTCACCACCAAATCTACTTCCTGCGATTTAACCATGTCCACCATATAGGCGTTGCGTTTTACCCGTACATCAAGCGCGAGTTTCGGATAAACCGAGCTGATTCGGCTAAGCAAAAAAGGCAGGATAGTATCAGCTGATTCATCAGAAGCGCCGATTGTTAACACTCCCTGAAGATTACTGAACATTAATGATGAACACGCCTCATCATTAAAACGCAGGATTTTTCTGGCGTACCCCAGAAGCTGGATACCGTGTTCGGTCAAAAGTTTGTTACGGCCATGGCGGGCGAACAATTCCTTTCCCACGAGTTGCTCAAGACGCTGCATTTGCTGACTGACCGCAGACTGAGTACGACATACCGCCGCCGCGGCGAAGGTGTTCAGATCGGCAACGGCCACGAACGTTCTCAGCAGATCGAGATCGAGGTTAATTATCGGACGATTTGCATTTATCATAATTTTTCACTTACTGGCGGGTCATATCGGGCTGACCTGGTTAATGCTGTGCATTCAGAAACAAGCAATTCCATTTGTAATGTGCATCCTTCGCAGTACCGCCTGGTTACCCAGGTAAATGTTAGAATGTAATTGAAAATACGACCAAAACACTTCTCTTACTTACTGATATAATACCAAATGCAACTGATCGGGATATATCAAAGAGAATGTGTCATACCTTTAGGCGTCTACAGATTTCTGCTAATGATGGACGTGTAAATCTTGTAACAGCGTCAAATAGTTTACCGAGACGCACAGATACAAAAACAATATATTGAACAATAGGTTATGTATAAAATCGCGTCATGATAATTAGCAGACAACGCAGACTACGCCCCCGTTTCGGATCATTATCTTAACCTAAAACCGCTATATTTATAAGTATTATTACGAATAATCTTAACCTGGGATATGTTATACTAATCGGACCAGAAAGATATTATTACGACTTTAGTAAATGCTTTTTAAATATTAAATAATAATTAATTAAGATTTCTACCATTCATTAATTATACTTAACAATAGTTTCACACCCCCCGCCGCCGGAAAGGTCTAACCTTCTCATTTTACCTTTAATACTCAGTATTTCCGAAATAGCCGACGCGACACTAATGATGAATGCTTATCTCTCATAAAACAGATAATTTCTGACAACATAAAAAACCACATTACAAGCAATCACATAGAACAAAACACTATACATACAGACAAAAATAGAAAATTCATCTAACCAAATGATTTTATGAAGTTTTAAACAGTACGAAAGCGCGTTAAAAATAAACAAAATCTTCTTCTGTTCACTCTTCAAAACTCACCGTCGTGGGAGTACATTGTTTCGTGCTGACTTCCACGGCAGGGAGTGGCAATAACAGCTAAAAGGTCAAGATTCATGTCCCCCATTGAAAAATCCAGCAAACTCGAAAATGTCTGTTATGACATTCGTGGCCCCGTTCTGAAAGAAGCGAAACGCCTTGAGGAAGAAGGTAATAAAGTTCTTAAACTGAATATCGGCAACCCCGCCCCCTTCGGATTCGAAGCGCCGGACGAAATTCTGGTCGATGTCATTCGTAATTTGCCGACGGCGCAAGGATATTGCGACTCGAAAGGGCTTTATTCTGCCCGTAAAGCGATTATGCAGCATTATCAGGCCCGTGGAATGCGCGATGTAACCGTGGAAGATATCTATATCGGTAACGGCGTTTCCGAGCTGATCGTTCAGGCGATGCAGGCGTTGCTTAACAGTGGCGATGAAATGCTGGTTCCCGCGCCCGATTATCCGTTATGGACAGCGGCGGTATCGCTCTCCAGCGGCAAGGCGGTACATTATCTTTGCGATGAATCTTCCGACTGGTTCCCGGACCTTGACGATATCCGCGCCAAAATCACCCCACGTACGCGTGGTATTGTCATTATTAATCCAAACAACCCTACTGGCGCCGTCTATTCTAAAGAATTGTTGATGGAAATTGTCAACATTGCGCGCGAGCATAATCTCATCATCTTCGCCGATGAAATTTATGACAAGATTCTCTATGACGATGCCAAGCATCACTCTATCGCCGCACTGGCGCCTGATCTGCTGACCATCACCTTTAATGGGTTGTCTAAAACCTATCGCGTCGCCGGCTTCCGCCAGGGCTGGATGGTGCTGAACGGGCCGAAAAAACATGCGAAGGGCTATATTGAAGGGCTGGAGATGTTAGCCTCAATGCGCCTGTGCGCCAACGTCCCGGCGCAACATGCTATTCAGACCGCGCTCGGCGGCTATCAAAGCATTAGCGAATTTATTCTGCCGGGCGGTCGACTGTATGAACAGCGTAACCGAGCCTGGGAGTTGATTAACGATATTCCCGGCGTTTCCTGCGTAAAACCGCGCGGCGCGTTGTACATGTTCCCCAGGATCGACGCTAAACGTTTTAATATTCACGACGACCAGAAGATGGTGCTGGACTTCCTGCTACAGGAAAAGGTGCTGCTGGTGCAAGGTACCGCCTTTAACTGGCCGTGGCCGGATCACTTCCGCATTGTGACGCTACCGCGTGAAGATGACCTGGAGATGGCCATCAACCGCTTTGGGCGTTTCCTCTCAGGTTACCATCAATAATCTTAAATTCAGGCTACTTCGGTAGCCTGAATTGCATCTTCATCCGCCTCCCCGCACAATGAAGTCTGCCGCAGTGAAAACAAAAGGTAATCTATGAAGCAGAGCCATTTTTTCGCCCATCTCTCCCGCATGAAGTTGATTAACCGCTGGCCGCTGATGCGTAACGTGCGTACGGAAAACGTCTCCGAACATAGTCTGCAGGTGGCGATGGTCGCCCATGCGTTGGCGGCGATAAAAAACCGTAAATTTGGCGGTCAGCTCAATGCTGAACGCATCGCGCTTCTGGCGATGTATCATGATGCCTCGGAAGTACTGACCGGCGATCTGCCGACGCCGGTAAAATATTTTAATTCCCAGATAGCCCAGGAATATAAAGCGATCGAAAAAATCGCCCAGCAAAAGCTGGTTGATATGGCGCCGGATGAATTACGCGATATTTTCGCACCGCTTATTGATGAGAATGCCTGGAGCGAAGAAGAACAGGCAATCGTAAAACAGGCCGATGCGCTTTGCGCCTACCTGAAATGCCTGGAGGAGCTCTCAGCGGGAAACAATGAGTTTGGACTGGCAAAAACGCGGCTGGAAAAAACGCTGGAATTACGTCGCAGCCAGGAGATGGACTATTTTATGGCGGTGTTCGTACCAAGTTTCCATCTCTCTCTTGACGAGATAAGCCAGGATTCACCGCTTTAAACGGTTTTGCCGGATGGCGACGTCAACGTCTTATCCGGCCTGGACGTAGCGTGATATCCGTAGGCCTGATAAGCGTAGCGCCATCATGCCTTTTCCTGTCTGGGGTTAAAACGGAAACAACATCGGAATCATCACAATACAAACCGCCATCACAATAAGCGTGAACGGCACGCCAAGCTTCACAAAATCGCTAAAGCTATAGTTTCCCGGCCCCAGAACCAGAGTATTGACCGGCGATGAAACCGGCGTCATAAAGGCGGCGGATGCCGCCATCGCCACCGCCATCGCAAACGGATAGGGCGACACCCCCATCGATTTCGCCGCCGCCAGCGCAATCGGCGCCATCAGCACCGCCGTTGCCGTGTTAGAAATGAACAGTCCTATGACGGCGCACAGCACGAACAGGCATCCCAGCATCATATACGGCCCATAGCCGCCGCCGATATCCATTAATCCTTGCACGACCAGAGAGACGCCGCCGGTTTTTTGCAACGCCAGCGCAAACGGCATCATACCCACAATCAAGATAATACTCGGCCAGTGGATCGCTTTATACGCGCTTTCAGCATCAATACAGCGAAATTTCCCCATCAGCAGGCAGGCGATAATCGCCGCGATCGGGTTGGGAATTTCATCGGTCAACATCAGCGCCACCATCAGTACCAGGCAGAAAATGGCGTGCGGCGCCTGGCTGTGCGCAGGAGAGGCTTCGCTGACCTCGACCGGCATATTCAGCACCACAAAGTCGCGGCCTTTTTGCCCCAGCAGGCTGATTAACTTCCAGTTCCCCACAACCAGAATGATATCGCCCATCAATAACGGTTCATCGGCCAGCGATCCTTCCAGCGCGACGCCGTCGCGTTTCAGGCCGACCACATTCAGCCCGTAACGTGTACGGAAGGCGATTTCACGCACCGACTTGCCAATCAGTTCAGACTCCGGAATAAGCGAAATTTCCGCCATCCCGACATCCAACGCCTGATCGGAAAAATATTCTCCACGCAATACCATCGGTTCCAGCAGTTGCTCGGCGCAGAACTCTCTGAGGTCAACCTCCGCCGCCGACATATCAATCAGCAGAACGTCGCGAGCGCGAAACTCCGATACGCCGTTCACATTGACGATAACCCGCCGAAAGCGCCGCCAGCGTTCAACGCCGATGACATTGGCGCCGTAACGTTCGCGCAGTTTAAGGTCGTCCAGCCGCTGTCCCACCATTGGCGAACCGGGGCGAATCGCCAGACGGCGAGCGCGCCCCGTCAGACGGTACTCGCGGATAAGATCGCGGAAAGTGCGACGCTTACCGGCCTGTTGTCCGGGCGCATCGCCTTTTAGCATGAAGCGCATCACCAGCATATAAACAATGCCGAGCGCCAACACCACTATCCCCAGCGGCGTCACGCTAAAAAAGTTGAACCCGTGCAGGCCTTCACGCAGCAGTTCACTGTTAACCACCAGGTTCGGCGGCGTCGCCACCAGCGTCATCATTCCGCTGATAAGCCCGGCAAAACTCAGCGACATCATCAGGCGCGAAGGCGAGGTTTGCATATGCATAGAAACGCTAAGAACAACGGGGATAAAGATCGCCACCACGCCGGTTGAACTCATGAAAGCGCCAAGTCCGGCGACGGTGATCATCAGTAAAACCAGCATTTTGATTTCACTGCTGCCCGCCATTTTAACCAGCCAGGTACCGACCACCGTCGCAACGCCGGTGCGCACGAGGCCGTCGCCAATAATAAATAAGGCGGCGATAAGAATGACATTCGGATCGCTAAAGCCGGAGAAGGCTTCCGGAAGGGTCAAGGTACCGCTAAGGACAAAAGCAACAATGACGAATAAAGCCACCGCATCCATACGTACTTTGCCCGTCGCAAACAACACGACGGCAATCGCCAGTAAAGAGAGAACCCAAATCAATTCACCGTTCACAACATATCCTTGTCAGATGAGAAGATAACGCGATTCTGCCATAAATATGCCCCGCCAAAGCGGGGCGATATCATGATCAGGTCTTTCTTAACACCACCACATCGCCGTTTGGTTGTTTAGCGACCGATAATTGCGTCAGGCTATCCAACGCAAAATCAACATCCGCCAGACGCGGCGTGTCGGCCGGCGCATTGACCGCAATGACGTGGCAGCCCGCAGCCAGTCCGGACAGCACGCCAGCCGGGGCATCTTCTACTACGACGCACTCCTGAGGGGCCAGGCCAAGCAGTTGTGCGCCCAGCAAATACGCATCCGGCTCCGGTTTGCCGCGTTTGACTCGTTCGGCGGTGACAAACACCTCTGGCGCTGGAAGGCCCGCGACCTGATGGCGCGCACGCGCGACCGGCATTGAACCGGAGGTGACGATAGCCCACGGAATGCCCGCTTTATTCAGGTGATTGAGTAAATCGACTGCCCCCGGCAACGCGGTGATCCCTGCGTTTTCAGTGGCTTCTATTTGCTCCAGGCGCGTAAACTCAGCGGCAATTTCCGCCTCCGATTTACCCGCCATAAAATGCCGCAACGAGGTGATCGCCTGTTTGCCATGAATAAAGCCCAGCACCTCATCATGAGCAAGGTTAAAACGATCGGCCCAGCTACACCACGCGCGTTCGACGGCAGGTAATGAGTCAACCAACGTTCCATCCAGATCAAACAGAAAACCTTTACACTGCACGCGAGCCTCCTCAGGCATTAATGATTTGATTGATTTCATTCGCGCTCAGGTGGTACTGACGCGGGCAGGCATGCCAGACATTCAACATCCGCTGGTATTTTTCCCACATCGGCGTCTGGGCATTAAAGCCGTGTGTCCCGGCGTCAAAGTGAGTGTAGCGTCCTTCTATATTCACCATAAAACGGACATAGCCGAGGTAGCGCGCTTCCGTCGCGGCGTCAAACCCCAGGAAGGTGACGCGACGTTCGTCGATGGCTTGCGTATCTTTGAGGTTGGTCCAGGAGACGTGCAGCGCATGATACATCTCCATAATATCGATGATGGTACGACAGGTCTCTTCCGTCAGCTCGCCAAACTCGCGATCCAGCTCGCGCATCTGCAGGCCGTAGCCGCGTTCAATAATTGTTTGTAAGCGACGGTAACGCTCGGCGTTGGTGGGATCGAGCATCGTCATCATTTTGTACTGGTTAGACAAAATCAGACGTTGCGCGTTGGTCATTTCCATTTTGAACTCCTGTATCACGCTATGGCGATGAAAAAAAGAAGGCATTGGTATGCCTTCTTTTATATGCGTAATCCGGGGTCAATTACAAATCATCCAGGAAAGTTTTATCCAGTTGTTTGAAGGCACGCTTAAGCGTGTCAGCTAATGCCTGGTAATCCGGCTTTCCTTCTACCGGCGCCAGCGCTTGTCCAGCCTCCTGCAATTTACCGCGAACTTCGTAAAACCAGTTGAGGATTGAAGGCGGCAATGGCGTCACGGAACGTTTCCCTAACCACCATAATCCCTGCATGGGCAAGCTCAGGGCGAACAGAGCGGTCGCCACGGCCGGGCCTAACTGACCGCCCAGCGCTATCTGCCAGCATAATGTAAAGACGGCGACAGGCGGCATAAATCGTATGGCATAGCGCGTCATACGAATGACGCGGTTTTCGACGAAAACGGGCGCCAGCCGCTTTTCCATCGGCCACGTCTTCGCGTAGTGCTGCCCCCGGCGAAATAAGCTAAAAAAATTTACGGAGCGATTATCCGGTGTCGACATGGCCTACCTCAACTTCACATATAAAATTTAAAAAATTTGTGCAAAACAACAACTGCGAGGGACAACGTTCAAAACATTTTGTCTTCGATACCCACTATCAGGTATCCTGTGTCGGCCTGTCAAAGGCCGGTAGTTTAAAATCATTGAGTCGTCAATATTACACATAGTATGCCATTGGCTGAAAAATACGCAAAATGGCATAGACTCAAAGGTATTTCTTCCATCATGCCCAAAAAAACTCCTGCGCATGATGTTAATCATAAATGTCAGGGCTATCATGCGCTACGCTCTATGGCACACTGACGTTTTTTTAGCCACGTATCATAAATAGGTACTTCCATGTCGAGTAAGTTAGTACTGGTTCTGAACTGCGGTAGTTCTTCACTGAAATTTGCAATTATTGATGCAGTTAATGGTGATGAATACCTTTCTGGTTTAGCCGAATGTTTCCATCTGCCAGAAGCACGCATCAAATGGAAAATGGACGGCAGTAAACAAGAAGCGGCTTTAGGTGCAGGCGCCGCTCACAGTGAAGCGCTGAACTTTATCGTTAACACTATTCTGGCACAAAAACCAGAACTGTCTGCGCAGTTAACTGCTATTGGTCACCGTATCGTACACGGCGGCGAGAAGTATACCAGCTCCGTAGTCATTGATGAGTCCGTCATTCAGGGCATCAAAGATTCCGCCTCTTTCGCACCGCTGCATAACCCGGCTCACCTGATTGGTATCGCCGAAGCGCTGAAATCTTTCCCGCAGCTGAAAGATAAAAACGTTGCAGTATTCGACACCGCCTTCCATCAGACCATGCCGGAAGAATCTTACCTGTATGCCCTGCCGTACAGCCTGTATAAAGAACACGGCGTTCGTCGCTATGGCGCACACGGCACCAGCCACTTCTATGTAACTCAGGAAGCGGCAAAAATGCTGAACAAGCCGGTAGAAGCACTGAACATTATCACCTGCCACCTAGGCAACGGCGGTTCTGTTTCCGCTATCCGTAACGGTAAATGCGTGGATACCTCTATGGGTCTGACCCCGCTGGAAGGCCTGGTCATGGGTACCCGTTCCGGCGATATCGACCCTGCGATTATCTTCCACCTGCACGACACTCTGGGCATGAGCGTGGATCAGATCAACAAAATGCTGACCAAAGAGTCCGGTCTGCTGGGTCTGACTGAAGTGACCAGCGACTGCCGTTATGTTGAAGACAACTACGCCACCAAAGAAGACGCAAAACGTGCGATGGACGTTTACTGCCACCGCCTGGCGAAGTACATCGGTTCTTACACCGCTCTGATGGACGGTCGTCTGGATGCAGTCGTGTTCACTGGCGGTATCGGTGAAAACGCCGCGATGGTTCGCGAACTGTCTCTGGGTAAACTGGGCGTGCTGGGCTTTGAAGTCGACCACGAACGTAACCTGGCGGCCCGCTTCGGCAAATCTGGTTTCATCAACAAAGAAGGTACCCGTCCGGCGGTGGTGATCCCAACCAACGAAGAACTGGTTATCGCGCAAGACGCGAGCCGTCTGACTGCCTGATTTCACACCGCCAGCCTCGCTGGCGGTGCTGTTTTGTAACCCGTCCCCAAAAGACGGTAACGAAAGAGGATAAACCGTGTCCCGTATTATTATGCTGATCCCTACCGGAACCAGCGTCGGCCTGACCAGCGTCAGCCTCGGCGTCATCCGTGCTATGGAACGCAAAGGCGTTCGTCTGAGCGTCTTTAAGCCTATCGCCCAGCCTCGCGCTGGCGGCGATGCGCCTGACCAGACCACTACTATCGTTCGCGCGAACTCTACCCTGCCGGCGGCTGAACCGCTGAAGATGAGCCACGTTGAATCTCTGCTCTCCAGCAACCAGAAAGACGTGCTGATGGAAGAGATCATCGCGAACTACCATGCGAATACCAAAGACGCGGAAGTGGTGCTGGTTGAAGGTCTGGTTCCGACCCGTAAACATCAGTTCGCTCAGTCTCTGAACTATGAAATCGCGAAAACGCTGAATGCGGAAATCGTTTTTGTCATGTCTCAGGGTACCGACACGCCAGAACAGCTGAACGAGCGTATCGAACTGACGCGCAGCAGCTTCGGCGGCGCGAAAAACACCAACATCACCGGCGTTATCATCAACAAACTGAATGCGCCGGTTGATGAACAAGGTCGTACTCGCCCGGATCTGTCGGAGATTTTTGACGACTCTTCCAAAGCGCAGGTGATCAAAATCGATCCTGCTAAACTGCAGGAATCCAGCCCGCTGCCGGTTCTGGGCGCGGTGCCGTGGAGCTTCGATCTGATTGCGACCCGCGCTATCGATATGGCGCGTCACCTGAACGCCACCATCATTAACGAAGGCGATATCAAAACCCGCCGCGTTAAATCCGTTACGTTCTGCGCTCGTAGTATTCCGCATATGCTGGAACATTTCCGCGCAGGATCATTGTTAGTGACCTCCGCTGACCGTCCGGACGTACTGGTCGCAGCTTGCCTGGCCGCGATGAACGGCGTAGAAATCGGCGCCCTGCTGCTGACCGGCGGCTATGAAATGGACGCACGCATTTCTAAACTGTGCGAACGCGCATTCGCCACCGGTCTGCCGGTCTTTATGGTGAACACCAACACCTGGCAGACTTCGCTGAGCCTGCAAAGCTTCAATCTGGAAGTCCCGGTTGATGACCATGAGCGCATCGAGAAAGTTCAGGAATACGTCGCGAACTACGTTAACGCTGAGTGGATCGAGTCGCTGACCGCCACTTCCGAGCGTAGCCGTCGTCTCTCTCCGCCGGCGTTCCGCTACCAACTGACTGAGCTGGCGCGTAAAGCCGGTAAACGCGTAGTGCTGCCGGAAGGCGACGAACCGCGTACCGTCAAAGCGGCGGCAATCTGCGCTGAACGCGGCATCGCCACTTGCGTTCTGCTGGGCAACCCGGATGAAATCAACCGCGTCGCGGCATCTCAGGGCGTTGAGCTGGGCGCAGGTATTGAAATCGTCGATCCGGAAGTGGTGCGTGAAAGCTATGTCGCTCGCCTGGTTGAGCTGCGTAAGAGCAAAGGCATGACCGAACCGGTTGCCCGCGAGCAGCTGGAAGACAACGTGGTGCTCGGCACGCTGATGCTGGAGCAAGACGAAGTCGACGGCCTGGTTTCCGGCGCGGTTCATACCACCGCCAACACCATCCGTCCGCCGCTGCAGCTTATTAAAACGGCGCCGGGTAGCTCCCTAGTCTCTTCTGTGTTCTTTATGCTACTGCCGGAACAGGTTTACGTTTACGGCGACTGCGCAATCAACCCAGACCCGACTGCAGAGCAGCTGGCAGAAATCGCGATTCAGTCTGCGGATTCCGCCATTGCCTTCGGCATCGAACCGCGTGTGGCAATGCTCTCCTACTCCACCGGCACCTCTGGCGCGGGCAGCGACGTAGAGAAAGTACGTGAAGCGACGCGTCTGGCGCAGGAAAAACGTCCTGACCTGATGATCGACGGTCCGTTGCAGTACGACGCCGCGGTCATGGCTGACGTAGCGAAATCCAAAGCGCCGAACTCACCGGTTGCGGGTCGCGCTACCGTGTTCATTTTCCCGGATCTGAACACCGGTAACACCACCTACAAAGCGGTACAGCGTTCTGCCGACCTGATCTCCATCGGGCCGATGCTGCAGGGTATGCGCAAGCCGGTGAACGACCTGTCCCGTGGCGCACTGGTTGACGATATCGTCTATACCATCGCCCTGACGGCAATCCAGGCTTCTCAACAGCAGCAGTAACAGTAAAAGCTAATGCCGGATGGCGGCGTGAACGCCTTGTCCGGCCTACAGGTGAAATACCGTTGTAGGCCGGATAAGACGCGTTAGCATCGCCATCCGGCATTCTGCTATTTACCCTGCAAAGCGGAATTTTTTGCTTAACTGCGCTGCATCAATGAATAACTATTCCCTTCTTCTCATACTTAGCCTCTTTGCTTTGCAACAGGGATAGTCCGTCATGTCTGTCGTTACAGAATCAAAAACAGCCAGAAAATGGGCAATGCCCGATACGCTGGTCATCATCTTTTTTGTCGCCATTTTAACCAGTATCGCCACCTGGGTCGTCCCCGTTGGGATGTTTGATAGCCAGGAAGTGCAGTATCAGGTCGATGGTCAGACAAAAACCCGCAAAGTCGTCGACCCGCACTCTTTTCGCATTGTGACCAACGAGGCCGGGGAAGCGCAGTATCATCGAGTACAATTTTTCACTACCGGCGATGAAAGACCAGGGCTGATGAATTTTCCGTTTGAAGGGTTAACATCCGGATCGAAATTCGGCACTGCCGTCGGCATCATTATGTTTATGTTGGTGATTGGCGGCGCATTCGGCATCGTGATGCGTACCGGCACCGTGGATAACGGCATTCTGGCGCTTATTCGCCACACGCGGGGCAACGAAGTCCTGTTTATTCCTGTGCTATTTGTCCTCTTTTCGTTAGGGGGCGCCGTATTTGGCATGGGCGAAGAGGCGGTCGCCTTTGCAATTATCATAGCCCCGCTGATGGTCAGGCTGGGCTATGACAGCATTACCACCGTCCTGGTGACCTATATCGCCACCCAAATTGGCTTTGCCAGTTCGTGGATGAACCCGTTTTGCGTAGTCGTCGCCCAGGGGATTGCCGGCGTGCCGGTACTTTCCGGCTCCGGGCTGCGTATTGTGGTCTGGATTGTCGCCACGCTGATTGGGCTGGTTTTTACGCTGGTCTACGCCTCACGCGTGAAAAAGAATCCGCTGCTGTCCCGCGTCCACGAATCCGATCGCTATTTCCGCGAACAGCAGGATGAAGTCGTCCAGCGCCCTTTCACCTTCGGTGACTGGCTGGTACTGCTGGTCCTGACCGGCGTAATGATTTGGGTCGTCTGGGGCGTGATTGTCCACGCCTGGTTTATTCCGGAGATCGCCAGCCAGTTTTTCACCATGGGCGTGGTGATCGGCCTCATTGGCGTTATCTTCCGCCTCAACGGTATGACGGTCAACGTGATGGCGTCCTCATTCACCGAAGGGGCGAGGATGATGATCGCGCCCGCCTTGCTGGTGGGTTTTGCCAAAGGCATTCTGCTGCTGGTCGGCAACGGCGAAGCCGGGGAACCCAGCGTGCTCAATACGTTGCTTAACAGTATCGCGCATGGCATCAGCGGGCTTAATAATGCTATCGCCGCCTGGTTTATGCTGCTCTTCCAGGCGGTATTTAATTTCTTTGTCACGTCCGGTTCGGGCCAGGCGGCGTTAACCATGCCATTACTGGCGCCGCTCGGCGATCTGGTCGGCGTTAACCGTCAGGTGACTGTTCTGGCCTTCCAGTTTGGCGATGGCTTCAGCCATATTATCTATCCGACATCGGCCTCGCTGATGGCCACGCTGGGCGTGTGCCGGGTCGATTTTCGCAACTGGCTGAAAGTGGGGGCGTCGCTACTGGGACTACTGTTTATTATGTCCAGCGTGGTCGTCATTGGCGCGCAGATGATGGGATATCATTGATCCAAAATGCCGGATGAGCATCAGCGCCATCCGGCAATATCTCCATGATTAAAGCAGTGATTTCGCGGCTTCTACAATCGCTTCGGCAGTGAGTCCGTACTCTTGTTATAAGAAATCCTGCGTTCCTACCTGCCCATAACGCTCTTTGACGCCAACACGGCGCATCGGCACCGGGCAGTTTTCCACCAGCACTTCCGCCACCGCTGACCCCAGTCCATTATGGATGCTGTGGTTTTCACACGTGACGATACGCCGCGTTTTTTCCGCGTAGTTTTTCACCAACATGCGATCGATAGGCTTTAAGGTGAACATATCAATGACTGCGGCGCTCACGCCTTCCTGCTCCAGTTGGCGCGCCGCCTCCAGCGCCTCCGCCACCATAATGCCGTTGGCGATAAGCGTAATATCATCGCCCTCGCGCAGTACGTTGCCCTTGCCAATGGTAAAGGTAGAGCCTGGCGCATAGATACTCCGCGCCTGCTTACGGATGGTACGCAGCCAGTAAAAACCGTCCAGGTCCATTAGCTGGCGTAAAATATCCGCGAACATCACCGCATCCGTCACCTCCAGTACTACGGAGTGCGCCAGCCCGCGAACAATCCCCATATCTTCAAAAGACATATGGGTGCCGCCGTTATGGCACGCTGTCACTCCGGCATCGGAGGCGATCACTTTGACGTTGTTACGCTGATAATCCAGCGCCATGAAGAGCTGATCAAAACAGCGACGGCTGGCAAAAGCGGTAAAAGTATGCACAAACGGTTTGCGACCGGTCAGCGCCAGCCCCGCCGCCGTGCCAATCACATTCGCCTCCATAATACCGCAGTTAATGACATGCTGCGGGTAGTCACGCGCCACGCTGTCCATCGCCATTGAGCTCATTAAATCAGCCTCAAGCGCAATAATTGGGCTTCCGGCCTCAATCTGCCCGGCGACAAAACCGGCGTAAACTTTGCGCATTTCGATATCGTCTTTAAGCCCTGCGGGCGCAAGCTTAATCATGCATGACCTCCAGTTGATGAATGGCCTCATTGAGCGTCTGCTTCATGCCATCCGTCAGGCGTAAGTGGTGAGAATTCGTTAACTGCTCCAGGCATGGCACCCCCTGCCCTTTAATGCTGTCAAGGATCACTACCCGTGGCCGGGCATCAGCGGGCGGCACAGGCTGAACCACCGCCAGTAGTCCGGCGATATCATCACCTTTGACGGTGACGACATCGAAACCAAACGCGCGGAATTTCCCTTCCAGATCGAACGGATTGATAATCTCCTCCAGCTCACCGTCAAGCTGCTGTTTGTTCCAGTCAATGAAAACGGTCAGATTATTCAGGCGGTGGTGGGCAATAAACTGAAACGCCTCCCAGCACTGCCCTTCATTCAGCTCCCCATCGCCGACAATGCAAAATACCCGGTTGGGTCGCCGCGCCAGTTTATGCGACAGCGCCATACCGCCCGCAATAGAGATGCCCTGTCCCAGTGAGCCGGTCGTGGCGTCCACGCCGCGCGTTTTTAGCCGATCCGGATGGCTGGGAAGACGGGTGCCGTTCTGGTTAAGCGTATTCAGCTCTTCGCGCGGGAAATAGCCTTTAATCGCCAGGGTACTGTACAACGCGGGGCCCGCATGGCCTTTCGACAGCACGAAGTAATCGCGCTCCGGCCAGTCCGGGTCGGCAGGGTCGATTTTCATCACCGCGCCGTACAGAACCGCCAGCGTTTCCACTACCGACATGCTGCCGCCATAGTGACCAAAGCCAAGATGGTTTAAGGATTTGAGCGTGGCGACGCGAATGTCGCGCGCCAGTTGGGTGATTTCGGTTACGTTCATTCTTTCGCTCCGCTATTTTCCTGCACTTCGGCAGTCGCTTTTTTGTTTTTGGCCAACACGTTGTACGCCACCAGTAGCGCGAATAGCGCCACCACCAGCCCCGTGATAGCCATCGGCGACAGATAACGCGCCAGGTTGCCCAGCAAAATACCGATTACGCCAAAGTCAGCATCCGAGAACGTGGTATTGGCGAAGCCGATCGCGCCGAGAACCGGCAGTAACAGCACTGGCAGGAAAGTGATTAATAGACCATTAGCAAATGCGCCGATCATCGCCCCGCGGCGACCGCCGGTGGCATTGCCAAAGACGCCTGCGGTCGCGCCGGTAAAGAAGTGCGGCACAACGCCTGGCAGGATTAACACAAGCTTCATCTGTCCAAGCAGGAACAGCCCCACCAGCCCACCGAGAAAACTGAACAGGAAGCCAATCAGTACCGCGTTAGGGGCATAGGGATACACCACCGGGCAGTCCAGCGCCGGACGCGCGTTTGGCACCAGTTTTTCTGAAAAGCCGGTAAAGGCCGGAACAATTTCCGCCAGAATCAGACGGACGCCTTGCAGAATGATGAATACGCCGGCGGCGAAGGTGATTGCCATGATAATGGCGTACACCAGATAGTTTTGCCCGCCGCTAAACGTCGCTTCGACATACTCACGCCCTGCGCTGACTGCCATGATCAGATAGATAATCATCATGGTCAGCGAAATCGAGATAGAACTGTCGCGTAAAAAACTGAGGTTTTTCGGCAGGTTCATCTCTTCCGTGGAGCGGGAGCCTTTACCACACAGGCTGCCAATCCAGCCGGAAAGCACATATCCCAGGGTACCGAAGTGACCAAACGCAATGTCATCGGTACCGGTAATCCGCCTCATATAACGTTGGGCCAACGCCGGGAAGAAGGCCATCACCAGCCCCAGGATTAGCGATCCGGTGAAGACCAGCCCTACGCCCTCAAACCCCGCCACGGTCAGGATTACGCCAATCATACAGGCCATATAAAAGGTGTGATGCCCGGTCAAAAAGATATATTTAAGACGCGTAAAGCGCGCCACGACAATATTGGCCACCATACCAAATGCCATAATTAACGCCGTGGACGCGCCATATTTTTCCAGCGCGATTGAGACTATCGCTTCATTATTAGGAATAATGCCCTGAATATTAAAAGCGTGTTCAAACATCCCCCCTAGCGGGTTTAATGAACCCACCAGTACGGTTGCGCCACCGCCAAGCACAATAAAGCCTAAAATGGTTTTAATCGTGCCTTTCACCACATCGGAAAACGCTTTTTTCTGCGCCACCAGACCAATCAGCGCAATTAACCCTACAAGCACCGAGGGCACTTTTAAAATATCAACAACAAAATTCAGCGTTTCAAGGATAAACATATCCACCTCGCCAGCAATAATTATTGTTTAGCGAACCATGCGCGCAGCTGCGTTTCCAGTTCGTTGATGTCGATGATGTTATTGATCACCACCAGTTGGCTTTCCGGTACGCTGGCGCTGGCCGCGATATCTTTGGCCATTACAAAAAGATCGGCAGCCCCGGGCGTGGCCGATGAGAGATCGGAGTGTTCCACTTCAGCGTCAATATTGAGTTTCTTTAATACTTTTTTAATGTTCATTTCTACCATAAAACTACTACCCAGGCCGGAACCGCAAATTGCCATGATTTTCATTATTGTCACCTTTTAAAAGTAGAGTTGGTCTGCATCACGCACGGGCGTAATGTTATTTACCGCAAGAAAATGAAATAAAATCAGAAACGGTCAATAATCGTTTTAATGTCCTCCAGGTTTTTTGCCTGATGTAATTTTTCCATATCTGCATCACTGGAAAATAATTCCGCCAGCGCCGATATCATTTCGATATGACTGTGCTTATCAGGCGCCGCCAGCATAATAATGATGTCAACCGGATCGAATTCGTCTGCGCCAAATGAAACGCCGCGCTGTAGTTTCAGTAACGATAAACCTAACCCTTTCGCCCCCTCTTCCGGCCTCGCATGCGGCATCGCTAACCCTGGCGCTAATACATAATATGGCCCAAGCTTTTGGTGCTGCTGAACAATCGCCGTAATGTATTCCGGTGCGATAACACCTGCGTCCAGCAGGGGTTTGCCGCAAATTTCCAGCGCCTGCGGCCACGTTTCCACGCTCTCCTGTAGCGTGATGGTTGCGTCAGATAACCAGGTTCCCAGCATGTTATTCGCCCCCACGGTGTATGAAATTATGAACAAACTTTATTCAAGCCATTCGATATTAGCTGCGATCGTTATCACAAAGATAGCGCTACCAGCGACTATTACTCAGAATTGTGATAGCGCTATCAAATTAAAATCATGGTGTGAAATCACAGCAAAAAAGCGGATTTAAGGCGTATACTGCCAGTCATGCGAAGCAAAGAACGACAATAAAAAAGCATCTCAACATGTTGTAATGACGCAGGAATTTGTATGTCGATACCCCGTAAACGGCGCAGTACCGGTAAAGTGACTATCGCCGATGTAGCCCAACTTGCCGGTGTAGGCACGATGACCGTATCACGAGCCTTACGCACACCGGAACAGGTCTCTGATAAACTCCGGGAGAAAATCGAAGCGGCAGTGCATGAGCTGGGCTATATGCCCAATCTCGCCGCCAGCGCGCTGGCGTCTGCCTCCTCGCACACCATCGCGATGGTCGTACCGAACCTTACGGAAGCGGGGTGTTCTGAAATGTTCGCCGGGCTGCAACAAATTTTACAGCCCGCAGGCTACCAGATAATGCTGGCGGAATCGCAGCATCGCGTGGAACAAGAGGAGAAGCTGCTCGAAACGCTGCTGGCCTCCAACATTGCCGCGGCGATTCTGCTTAGCGTCGAACATAGCACTACCGTGCGCCAGTGGCTGAAAAATGCCTCTATCCCGGTGATGGAGATGGGCGCGATTCGCAGCGATCCTATTGATATGAATATCGGTATTGATAACGTTGCGGCAATGTATGAGCTGACGGAAATGCTGATTCAGCGCGGTTATCAGAATATCGGGCTGCTATGCGCCAATCAGGAGCAGTGGATTTTTCAGCAACATCTGCACGGCTGGTACAAAGCGATGCTTCGCCACCATATGTCGCCAAACCGGGTGATTAATGCCGCCTTGCCGCCCAATTTTTCTACCGGCGCGTCGCAACTGCCGGAGTTTTTACTGGCGTGGCCGGAGCTGGACGCGCTGGTATGCGTATCGGATGAGCTGGCCTGCGGCGCGTTATACGAGTGCCAACGACGGCGGATCAAAGTTCCGGACGATTTAGCGGTGGTCGGGTTTGGCGATAGCGATGTCAGCCGGGTCTGCCAGCCGCCGTTAACCACCATGGCCGTACCGCACCGTAAGATTGGCAGTGAAGCCGGACGGGCGCTGTTGGAAAGGTTAAATCAGGGAAACTGGAGCGATCGAAAATCCATCGCCTCCAGTTTATGTATGCGGGAAAGCTGCTAAAACGCTTATTCCGTCTCTTCCGGTTTCTCCTGAAGCGCAGCTTCGTTTTTGGCGTTGCGGGTCATCCACAGCGCCAGCGCTTTGAGCGAGTCCGGCGTAAACTCATCACAGCGCGCGGTGATCTCCTCCGGAGTCAGCCAACACACTTCGCTGACTTCATCTTCCTGAAGCGCGAAAGGCCCGTGGGAAACGCAGCTAAACAGCGCGCCCCAAACCCGGCAATGTTGGTCTTCAAAGTAAAACAGACCGTGTTCGGCAAACGGCACGCCTGCAATACCCAACTCTTCTTCCGCTTCGCGGCGGGCAGATTCCAGTAGCTGCTCATCAGCCTGGACCACGCCACCTGCGGTAGCATCTAACATACCGGGCAAAAAATCTTTTGTTTCGGTACGACGCTGCACCAAAATTTTACCCATACCATCATGAACGACGATATACGTCGCACGATGCCGTAAGCGTTGCGCACGCATCTGTTCCCGGCTGGACTGTGCAATGACTTCATTGTCTTCATTCACAATATCCACCCATTCCGTACTTGCCAAACGACGCTGTTCCACCATCAGGAAACCTTCTTATTTCTGGCGCTCTTACGGCGCATTTACGTTTGTGAGGTAAATTACGAGTTAATTGCAACCTGCGCAATGATACTTTGATCATTGAGTGCGATTACGCTCAACACATTATCATCCAGAATACCGTAGCTTGCCGCATACCCGCCTTTCGGGATGCTCACTGACCCAGGATTAAAGTGATACAGTCCTTCCTGCTGTTGCGCCACCGGCAGATGCGTATGACCATAGACCAACACATCGCCAGTATGCAGAGCGGGCAGATGCGTCGGCCCGAAGAGGTGCCCATGCGTTAAAAATAGCCGCCTCTCTTGCGTCAATATTTGCTGCCACGGCGCAGTTATCGGGAAATGCAGCAGCATCTGATCCACTTCGCTATCGCAGTTGCCGCGCACGGCAATGATTTGCGTCGCCACCGCGTTCAGGCGTTCGGCGACCTGGGCGGGCGCATAGCCTTCAGGCAGCGCATTTCGCGGCCCGTGGTTAAGGACATCGCCTAATATCACCAGCCAACGCGCGCCGCTTTGCGCGAACCGCTCAAGCACGCGTTCCGTGGCGGGTAAAGAACCATGAATGTCCGATGCGAACATCAGTTTCATCGCTCACTCCTCGTTGTGAAAAACGGCGTTATGATACTGGAATATGAATAGATTTTCAGCCTGAACGCTTCGAGGAAAGCGCAATAAAACGCTGTACGGAAGCACGCTGCCACTGGAATGTCGCATACGCCGCCAGCGACGCCGGCACGTCATCGCCATGCAGCGCCAGACGATTGATCATCAATGCCAGATCGGTATCGGCAATGCACCATTCACCAAATAAATTTTGCGTCCCCTGCCCCAATAGCGCTTCAGCCGTCGCAAACAGTTTTGCCGCGCTGGCTTTTCCAGCCTCGCTTAGCGGCGCTTTTTTCGCCCCGGCAAACACCACGTCGGTAGGCCGTTCTTCGCGAAGCGGCAGTAAATCGCTGCGTAGCCACGCCTGAATCTGTCGCGCGCGGGCGCGTTTTTGTAAATCGTGCGGGTAGATACGCTCCCACTGCGGCGGCGCGAAACGCTCCTCCAGGTATTCCGCAATAGCGGACGACTCGCTCAGCTCAAAATTGTCGGCCTCAAGCACCGGTACGCGCTGCGTCAGCGTATATCCCCGCCAGCCAGGTTGCAGATGTTCTCCCTGGTCCAGATCGCGGGTTTTCAGAGTAAAGGAAAGCCCTTTTTCTTGTAATGCCACCCAGGCGGACAAGACGTAGGGAGAGAAAAAGTTCGCATCCGACCACAGCACAATAACAGGCTTACTCATAATGTCCTCTTGAGGGCGTATTAAGTTTCTTCCCAAAATATAGCGTCTTTCGCCTGCTGTCACCTGATGAAAACTCACACACATCAGGAGGCTTTCTATACTTAATTCAGCCCAGACTCTTTACGCACATGCAGGAGCCAAAATGATTGACCTTTACTACGCCCCCACGCCCAACGGGCATAAAATAACGCTGTTTCTGGAAGAGGCGGAGCTGGCGTATCGTTTGCTAAAAGTAGATATCAGCAAGGGCAATCAGTTTCGCCCTGATTTTTTGGCTATCTCTCCCAATAATAAAATTCCTGCCATCGTCGATCACGCCCCGGCAGACGGCGGTCAACCGCTTAGTCTTTTTGAATCCGGCGAAATTCTTCTCTACCTGGCGGAAAAAAGCGGCAAACTGCTTAGCGGGGAACTGCGTGAACGCCATACCACGCTGCAATGGCTGTTCTGGCAGGTCGGCGGGTTAGGGCCGATGCTGGGCCAGAATCACCACTTTAACCATTTTGCGCCGCAGGCCATCCCCTATGCGATTGAACGCTATCAGGTTGAAACGCAACGCTTATACAACGTCCTGAATAAACGCCTGGAAACCTCCCCGTGGCTGGGCGGCGACCACTACAGTATTGCGGATATTGCCAGTTGGCCGTGGGTTAACGCACATCAGCGTCAGCGAATCGATCTTGATACCTACCCGGCGGTGTATAACTGGTTTGAACGCATTCGCACGCGTCCTGCGACAGCGCGCGCACTGTTACAAGCGCAACTGCACTGTAACAGTACGAAAGCGTAACGCGGTGGCATACATCATGTATGATGTAGAGGTGTATACACGGAAAAAACCTGCGTCCGGCACCCTTATTCGTATTAAAAACCTGACATTAGGGAAGAGGAAATCCTCCCTACTCTGGAGGTCATATGCAGATTCTGATTACCGGCGGTACGGGCCTGATAGGGCGTCATCTCATTCCCCGGCTGTTAACACTGGGGCATCAGGTGACGGTTGTTACGCGCAATCCCGATAACGCGCGTCAGATTCTCGATTCCAGAGTGACATTATGGAAAGGGCTGGCGGAACGTGAGCACCTCAATGAGATTGATGCCATCATCAATCTGGCGGGCGAACCGATTGCCGACAAGCGCTGGACCTCGCAACAAAAAGAACGGTTGTGCCAAAGCCGCTGGGCTATCACGCAAAAGTTGGTGGATTTAATTCATGCCAGCGCTACGCCGCCCTCGGTGTTGATATCCGGCTCCGCCACGGGCTATTACGGCGATCTGGGCGACGTTGTCGTCACTGAAGATGAGCCGCCGCACAACGAATTTACGCATAAACTTTGCGCCCGCTGGGAACAGATTGCCTGTCGTGCGCAGAGCGACCAGACCCGCGTCTGCCTGCTGCGTACCGGCGTTGTCCTGGCGCCGCAAGGCGGGATTCTGGGGAAAATGGTTCCGCCGTTTCGCCTCGGACTCGGCGGTCCGGTGGGTAATGGTCGGCAATATCTGGCCTGGATTCACATCGACGATATGGTCAACGGCATCCTGTGGCTGCTGGATAACGATCTTCGCGGTCCCTTCAATATGGTCTCGCCGTATCCCGTCCATAATGAGCATTTTGCTCATGCGCTGGGTCGCGCGCTGCGCCGTCCGGCGATTATTCGCATTCCGGCGACGGCAATTCGCTTATTGATGGGAGAGTCGTCAGTGCTGGTGCTGGGCGGACAGCGGGCGCTGCCAAAACGGCTTGAAGCCGCCGGGTTCGCATTTCGCTGGTATGATTTAGAAGAGGCGCTGGCGGATGTGATTCGCTAGTTCCTAAAGCGCCGTATCCTGCCCGGTAAGCGATGCGCCGCCGGGCTTCTTTTATTTCAGCGAGCCTTTCAGGAATTGCTGTAAACGCGGGCTTTGCGGATTGCCGAACACCTGCTCCGGATCACCCTCTTCTTCAATTTTCCCCTGATGCAGAAAAATAACGTGCGAAGAGACATGGCGAGCGAAGCCCATTTCATGCGTGACCACCACCATCGTTTTGCCTTCTTCCGCCAGTTGTTGCATGATGCGCAACACTTCGCCGACCAGTTCAGGATCGAGCGCCGAAGTGGGTTCATCGAACAGTAAAACGTCAGGTTCCATCGCCAGCGCGCGCGCAATAGAAACGCGCTGCTGTTGGCCACCGGAGAGATGAACGGGATATTTGCCCTGAGCGCGCTCATCAATCCCCACCTTCGCCAGATATTTCAACGCCCGCTCGCGCGCGTCGTGCTTGCTTAATCCCAGTACCTGAATCGGCGCTTCCATCACATTTTCCAGCACCGTCATGTGACTCCAGAGGTTAAAGTGCTGAAACACCATCGTCAGGCGGGTACGCAACAAGCGTAGCTGATTTTTATCCGCCACTTTGAGCTGCCCGTCTTTGTCGCGCACCAGATTAATGTTCTGACCGTTCACGATAATCGCGCCTTCGCTCGGTTTTTCGAGGAAGTTAATGCAGCGCAAAAAAGTGCTTTTACCGGAGCCGGACGAGCCGATGATGCTAATCACATCTCCGGCGCGGGCCTGCAGCGATACCCCTTTCAGCACTTCATGACCGCCGTAGCGTTTGTGCAAATCGATAACGTGTAATTTATTTTCTGACATCATGTTACTCGAATTATTTAGAGGACACGTGCTGCAACCAGCGTCTTTCCGCCCGACGGAACAGGCTTATCAGGACATACGAAATGAGTAAATACAACACGGCGGCAATGCCAAACGCGGTAAACGGCTGGTAAGTCGCTGAGTTAATATCGCGGGCGATTTTCAACAAATCCGGCACCGTCGCGGTAAACGCCAGCGCCGTAGAGTGCAGCATTAAAATCACTTCGTTGCTGTAGGCAGGCAAGGCGATGCGTAATGCCGACGGCAAAATAATGCAGCGATACATTTTAAATGACGAGAAGCCATAGGCCCGTGCCGCTTCAATTTCACCGTGCGGTACCGAACGAATCGCCCCCGCGAAAATTTCCGTGGTGTACGCGCAGGTATTCAGCGTCAGCGCCAGTACGGTACAGTTCAGTCCACTGCGGAAAAACGCGTTAAGAAGATCGGTGCCTTTGACTATCTCCAGCGTATACATCCCCGAATAGAACACCAGTAGCTGTACGTACAGCGGCGTGCCGCGAAAAATATACGTAAACAGCCAGATGGGAAAACGGATGAATTTATTACTGGAAACGCGACCTACCGCCAGAATCACCGCCAGAAGACCGCCCATCACCACCGATGAAATTAACAGCCACAGCGTAATCGCCACGCCGGTAAAACGATAGCCATCCGTCCACAGCAGGGATTTCCAGTACTCCTGAATGATCTCAATCACAAATCGGCCCTCTTCACGCCCACGGAATAGCGACGCTCAAGTAAGAGCAGCACACCATTGGAAACGGTGGTAAATACCAGGTGGATAAGTCCACAGACCACGGCAAAATAGAAAGGCTCCCAGGTGCTTTTACCGGCAAGCTGCGTGGCTTTGACGACATCTTCCAGGCCCAGCAGCGACACCAGCGCCGTCGCTTTGAGTATCACCTGCCAGTTATTGCCGATCCCCGGCAGGGCGTAACGCATCATCGCCGGGAACATAATCCGCCGGAAGGTTTGCCCGTGGGTAAAACCAAAGGCCGTCGCCGCCTCGATATGGCCTTTCGGCACCGCCATAAACGCGCCGCGAAAGGTTTCGGTAAAATAGGCGCCGTAGATGAAACCAAGGGTGATAATACCGGCCACCATCGGATCAATATCTATCTGGTCGATACCCAGCGAATCGGTCACCACGTTAAGCGCGATTTGCAATCCGTAAAATATCAGCAGCATTAAGACCAGATCCGGCACCCCGCGAATCAGGGTGGTGTACCCTTCAAAAATAAGCCCCGTTACCCGGTTTTGCGAAAGCTTCGCCCCCGCGCCGACGAGACCAATAAGCACGGCCAGCACCACGGAACTGAGCGCCAGTTCCAGCGTGACGATCGCGCCCTGTAAAATTACGCCTGAAAACCCGTACAACATGCAGCCTGTCCTGTTGTGTGTGGTGAAGTAAGAAGCCTCTTTTGCATTTTTGCCTCACATCACGCCGGATGGCGGCTGTGCCTTGCCCGGCCTACGATGCTCCGTAGGCCTGACATGCACAGCGCCATCAGGCAATGCAGACAGTCAACATTCTTTGGGCTTTATCTGCACCGACGGTGATTAACCGCCATAAACATCAAAATCAAAGTACTTTTTCGCCAGCTTTTCGTAAGTACCGTCAGCACGCATTTCAGCAAAGGCTTTATTCAGCGCTTCGCGCAGCTCGTTATCTTCTTTGCGCAGCCCCATACCGGTTCCTACGCCGAATAACTTCTCATCTTTCACCGCCGGGCCGCCGAATTTATAGTCTTTTCCGACGGGCTGTTTAAGGAAACCTTCGCTGGCCGCGACCTCGTCCTGGAACGCTGCATCAATACGACCAGCCGTCAGATCGGAATAAATGTTGTCCTGCCCCTGGTAAGAGACGATCTCAATCCCTTTCGGCGCCCAGTGCTCATTGCCGAAGGTCTCCTGCGTCGTCCCTTGTAGCACGCCGACGCGCTTGCCTTTCAGCGACGCGACGGTCGGCTGAATATCAGAGTTCTTCGCCACCACCAGACGGGAATCAGCGGCGTAAAGCTTGTCGGTAAACGCGATTTCCTGCTGGCGCTTTTCAGTGATGGACAGCGAGGACATGATGGCATCAATTTTCTTCGCTTTTAAAGACGGAATCAGCGCATCCAGCGGGTTTTCCACGAACGTACACTGTGTGTTGATACGTTTGCACAGCTCTTTGGCCAGATCGATATCAAAGCCGACCAATTCACCTTGTGCATTTTTGGATTCAAACGGTGCGTATGTAGGATCGGTACCGATACGAATCTTTTGTGGAATAGCGGCAAATGCTGCGGTAGCGCTGGAAAATGCCAGCACCAGAGAAAGGGATAACGCCAGTTTTTTCATAACTATCCTCAACAGACTGTCTTTCCAGGAGATCTTTACAGATCCGATGCGACTATCGTGCCATTAATCAGGCCGACAAGGCAAAGCATTCTACCTTGTCAGCCGGTTTATTTTGCATAAAAATCGATTAAGTATGCATTTATGCGCCTGTTCCGCAACGGCTTATGCACCAAAAAGGTGCAAAACATCTATTTTGCACCGTGATAGTTCCCCAGCGCGGCGCGTTATCCCCTTCCCTCAATCGCCGTAAACATTAAAATCGAAGTACTTTTTGGCCATTTTGTCGTAAGTTCCGTCCTGGCGCAGTTCGGTCAGCGCTTTATCAAACGCGGCTTTTAGCTCGGTATCGTCTTTGCGCAGCCCAACCCCCGTCCCGTCGCCAAAATATTTTTTATCCTTCACGGAAGGACCGGCAAACGCATACTCTTTGCCCGCTGGCTGCTTCAGGAAACCTTCGCTGGCGGCGACTTCATCCTGCAATGCGGCATCCAGACGACCGGCGGTTAAATCGGAATAGATAAGATCCTGGTTGGCATAAGCCACCACATCCACACCTTTAGTGCGCCAGTTATCATTGGCGTAAGCCTCTTGCGTGGACCCTTGCAGCACGCCGACATGCTTGCCTTTCAGCGATTCCAGCGTCGGCTGAATGGGAGACCCTTTTGCCGCAATCAGGCGTGAATCCGCCGCGTAAAGTTTGTCGGAAAACGCAATTTCTTGCTGGCGTTTATCAGTGATAGAGAGCGATGAAATAATGGCATCAATTTTTTTCGCTTTTAGTGAGGGAATAAGCGCATCAAAGTCGCTGGCGACCCAGGTACATTTCACCTGCATACGCTTACACATTTCATTACCGAGATCGATATCAAAGCCAATAAACTCGCCTTTGGCATCTTTTGATGAGAAAGGCGCGTAGGTGGTATCTGTTCCAATACGAACCGTTTGTGGGAGCGCGGCGTAACTGGCCGCCGTCGCGCCCAGACCTATCAGCAAAGACAAAGCGAGAACGGTCTTCTTCATACATACCCCTCAAGTGGCGTCATTTTCTTATGTTTTACGTGGCGTTGTGTGTTTGCAGACTTTTTCATGCAGGTCTTATGCCATTTTCACGTCAGCAAAACGATTCGACGTTAAATTTGTTAATAAAACGTTGCAATATTGTCCTGATGTTGAAGATAGCAGGTATGACGGTTGAACCGCAGCGTTTCGGCGGCTTTTAACGAATTAAATGTTGAGGATATGATCGCGGTTACAAAATTGCCCTAAAACAGGGCAACAGGGACAATAATGCACGCTAAACAGACAACGCTATGCGCCCTGCCAGCGAACAAAAAGATCGTGCGGAAGGGGGATATCAAACTGATCCAAAACTCGGTTAACCGTTTGATTTATAACATCATCTAACGTCTGAGGAAGATGATAAAAAGCCGGAACCGGCGGCATAATCACCGCGCCTATCTCAGCGGCCCGGGTCATTAAACGCAAATGCCCGATATGCAGCGGCGTTTCGCGCACACACAGCACCAGAGGTCGCCGCTCTTTTAATATCACATCCGCCGCGCGGGTAAGCAGTCCGTCAGTATAACTGTGGACAATCCCCGACAGCGTTTTAATCGAACAAGGCAGGATAACCATTCCCGCCGTCGGGTAAGAGCCGGAGGAAATGCTGGCGGCAATGTCGCGCGCATCGTGCGTCACATCGGCCAGCGCCTGCACCTCGCGCAGCGAAAAATGGGTCTCCAGCGCCAGCGTTTGCCGGGCCGCCTGGCTCATCACCAGATGCGTTTCCACGCTATCGACATCGCGCAAAATTTGTAATAAGCGCACGCCATAAATCGCTCCGCTGGCGCCGCTAATTCCTACAATGAGTCGTTTCATGTTCTCTTACCGTTTACGAGTGCCGTTCATCCCACTGTGTTACGTAATCGGCTCAAAGTGGGTCTGAAGAGATACCATGACAAAAGAATCCCTATCATAAAAGCCAGCTCAACCAACATTATCACTACCCCCTGCTCACTAAACCAGGTGCCGACCATAATGGCAAAATTGGTGATAATGACAAATCGGGCCGTCCAGGGGAAAAGCGGCGATCGATAGCGTAGCAAATCGCTGGCGTACGTTCCATTACGCACCGATTGTCGGAAACGATACTGGCACCATCCGATGGTTATCCATGCCAGGCAACCCACCTGCCCGGTACTGGCGATCAGATATAAATAAAATTGCTGTGCGGGAATATAGCGGGTCAGCAACGACACCAACGCCAGCAAGGCCGTGATTAAAATAGCATACACCGGCACGCCGCCGCCGTTCGTTTTACCAAAGCAGGCTGGCGCAAAGCGATCGCCCGCCATAGACCACAGCATACGCGAACTGGCGTAAATGGCCGAGTTAGCGGCAGAAACCGCGGCGGAAAAGATCACCAGCGTCATCAGCGTATCCGCCCCCGGAATGCCCGCGTGGGAGAATACCCATACAAAGGGACTTTGTCCATTTGGCGTCAGTTCATGCGGATAGACCAGCGCCAGCACCGCAATCGCCAGGCCGTAAAACAAAATGATTCTGAGACCGATCCCCAGGATCACTTTCGGTAAAATAATGTGCGGCGATTCGGTCTCCCCTGCCGCATTTCCTACCAGTTCCACCCCCTGGAAGGAGTAAATCACGATCGTCATACAGACCACAATTTGCTCCCAACCGTGGGGAAACCACATTCCGTCTGTTTTTAACGTCGGGTGCCAGTCACTATGGCCCATTAGCGAGTAGATCATGACCCCGCCCGCGCAAATAAACAGCACGATCGCGAAAACCTTAATGGCCGAAAGCCAGTATTCGCATTCGCCAAAACTTTTTGCGGAGGTGAGATTGATGGCCGTCAGGATGAGCAGAATCGCCAGGCAGAACATATATACCGGAACCGCGGGGAAAAACTGGTGAGCAATAAACCCTGCGGCAGTGAGGTCGGCCGCAAGGGAAAAGACCCAGCTAAACCAGTAAAGCCAGCCAATGGTATAGCTCCAGCAAGGTGACGGCATAAACATCAGCGCGTAATGTTGAAATGAACCGGAGTGAGGAAAGGCGCATGATAATTCGCCAAGACACATCATCGTCGCCAGCATAATGCTTCCGGCAAACAGATAGGCCAGTAAGGTTCCCGCCGGCCCGACGCTGCTTAACGGTTCGGCAATGCCGATAAATAAGCCGGTGCCAATCGTGCCGCCCAACGACATCATCAGCAGATGCCGCTTCTTCAGGTTACGCCGCAGACCGCCTTCGGGCTCTGCTGGCGGTGGTTGTTGCAGGGTATCCATCGTTACTCCCTGTCTTGTGTGAGGTCAAAGATGCCGCCGCGACATAGCCGCGGCGGTTATGCGTTAACGCGTAAACCTCCAGGCGACGCCTTTGGTCTGGCAGGCCATTAACAGGCCCGTATAATCCAGCTCAAAGCGAACCACATCGCCTACTTTTAGCGACTGACGACAATCTTCAATATCCACCAGCGTATGATCGCTGGTTTGCCCTAAGATAGTGATAGCGTCGTCGCATGGCACACAGTTATCCGACGGCACATCCTGGCGACCAAACGCCAGCAATGCGCGTCGGCGTATGCCACGATCGACAAAGGTTTTACTTTGCAAAAAGGCATCGACGCCCAGCACCCCGACCGGGACGGTAGGTTTACTGTTCAGTTCGATGATTTCCGCTTCCAGGATATACATATCGGAACAGGCTTTATCGACCGGTTTTGCGGAGTGGTGAAATTCATTCAGGTATTTCATGTCCACATATTCAATGCCGAATTCATGCAGTCCGCCGATGCGCAGATGATTCAGTCCCTGCGGCCAGATACCTTTATCCAGCAGGTGATAGCTGGTGCAGTTTCCCGCAGAAAGCCGCCGGACAGGAATACCGCTGTCAGCTTCCAGCCGGGCGGCCAGCGCCAGAAAATCCTCGCCATTTTTTACCGTTGGCAACACGGTGCCGTAACAATTAAAGTTGGTGCCCAGTCCATATAATTCCAGACCGGGCAGACCAGTAATCAGAGTCACGGTCTCAAGAATGCATTGATATTCACCAAACCAGATACCCTCGCGTAAATCGCCCATATCCACCATCAGTAATACCTGATGCGTTTTCCCCTGGCGTTGGGCTTCTTGCGATAATGCCCGTAATACCACCGGCTCGCTATTTAAACTAATATCCGCGTAGCGCACCACATCTTCGATTTCACTCAGACACGGACTGCGTAACAGGCAGGTCGTACATCCTGTCTCGCGTATTTTTTTCAAATTATAGGTTCGTGATTCAGCGATAACGGTAATTCCGCCGTTGAACACCGCCTGCGCGGTTTCCACGCAGCCGTCAAAAACTTTATTGACAGCCATCACGTCAATACCGCTACTTGCCAGCAGAGCTTTTTCCGTGCGGGCGTTTTCTTCCAGCTTGCGTAGATTTATTTCCAGAACTGGCATATACATTTTATTTTCCTCCCGCCATGCTTAAACGGGCATTACGTTTCTGCGCCCGATGGTAAATGTACTCCGCGACGACAACCGCCAGCACGGCTCCGCCAATAATTTTCCCGGCGTACTGGAAATATCCGCCCATATCAATTTGAGAAGGCGGAATAAATAACAGCGCAACGGCAAAGGCGATAGAAAGAAAGCCCAGCGCGGGTAAAATAGCCGGTAAAACCTTGCCCGGAATTTTAAAACTTCTTGGCGTATCCGGCTGAGTCTTACGTAAACGCCAGAACGCCGGGAACATCACCAGGTAAGGAATAAAATAGGTGATGGTCGTTAGCGCCGTTAACATCCAGTAAGCCGCCGCAACGCTTGGCGAAATAAAAGTCGAAAAACACAGGACCGTGACAATAATCGCCTGTACAGTCAAGGCAAAGGCGGGCGTTTTCCACACCGGATGTAATTTGCCGATTCGGTCCCCCAGCAGATTATCTTCACGCGAAGCTTCCTGGAGCATATAAATCGGCCCCACCAGCCAGGAGTTAATCTGCCCGAGAGCGCCAAAAAACATACAGATGGCCATAACAGGAATTAACCACGGCATATGCAGCGTGTCCGCAGCAGCATGCATAGCCTGCATGACGCCTGCCACAATGTCGGTTTTCCCGGCGGGTAAAAGCGTGTTTAGCGCCCAGGTACCGACCATATAGATCCCAACGATAACGGCAGCGGAGACGGCCATCGCTCGCGGAAAATCACGCTGTGGATTACGGGTACGCCCGGCAATCATCGGGGCGACCTCCAGTCCGGCAAACGCAAACATCATGCTGGATAAGAAAACGATCGTATCCCAGTGTCCGAGATCCGGAATCCAGTTTTTCGCTGTAGTGTAGTCCGTCTGCATCTGGTGTCCGGTACATAGCCATATCACCGCCAGTAAAATGAGGATGGCGGAGGGAATAAATACGCCGCACCAGGCGCTGATGCTATTAATAATTTTTGTCCATTCCATCCCGCGGATATTCATCAGCGTTAATAGCCAGAAAATTACCGCGGAACCAATACCGATAAATGCTTTATTTTCCGCCAGGCCGCCGCCGATCATATAGCCCAACGCGGTAAAGCCGAATTGCAGCATTAATGGGAAAAACAGTACGCAGGAAAAGAGAAAACAAACCACAACAATCCATGCAATACGTTTACCAAATGCCTCTTTAATCCAGACAAATATCCCGCCATCTTTCGGCCAGCCGGTTGACAGCTCGCCGCATACCATCGCTAAAGGAAAAAACAAGCAGAATGCGGCGATCACCCATAACAACATGGCCGATGCCCCGTAAGGCGCCACGTTAGGGATTTGCCGCAAACTCAGAATAGCGATGACATTCATAAAGACAATGTCTTTGATGCCAAGTAAGCCAGAATTCGTGTTACTCATGGCCATCTCCTGTTATGCATTCAGGCATCACTGCCCTCTTCTTATCATCTGACGACGGGCTTCAGCATGAAACTGAAGCCCAAAACAGTATTAATAAATGTCGTACTTGACCATATCTTCGTAACTGTCTTCCCGACGAATCAGACGCGTCTCACCATTTTTATCGATCATCACCACGCCCGTGCGCGGACGGTTGTTATAAACGGTTTGACTTTCAATGGTGTATGCCCCCGCATCAAGAAACGCGACAATATCGCCAACATGAGTCTCCTTCGGCAGTAAAAACTCTTCGCCTTTCGCCCCCATGTGGAAATAATCTCCGCCATCACACAGCGGCCCGGCTAATTTTATCCAGGCGTCGTGCGCTGCCGTCATGCGAGAGGCGTTATAGACATAAAAGAACCAGTCAAAATGCTGGCTGTCAGAGAGTACGCTGTAACCAGCGTCGACAAATTTCCATTCAACGTGGCATTCCACATTGCCGTTAAGATCGTAATTTGTTTTACGTTTTTCGCAGGAGACTTCCGTCAGTAAAACCGCCGCCGACCCGGTCACTTTACGTCCGGGTTCAATACATATTTCCACATCGGTACGCCATTTATGCACTTCGCGAATGACCGCATCGGCAAAATCCTGGGCGGTAATACCGGCATACATATTATCTTTTAACGGGTCGCCATTCTCGTCGTCATATTTATAGGGAACCGGAATTCCGCCGCCCACGTTGATCAAATCAAATTTAATACCAAGCACCTCTTCCAGGCGACGGGATTCATCCACCAGCACTTTAGTCGCTTTTGCGAAAGGCTCTGACTCCGGCACCTGATCACCCACATGCATATGCAAGCCGCGCAAATGCACATAAGGCATCGCCAGAATGCGGCGGCAGGTTTCTTCCGCCTGTTCCAGGTCGAGACCTGACTTCGCATGGAAAGCGGTAACCAGTTCCGCATGCGTCGCCGAGGGAACATTCGGCTCTACGCGGACGCAAACATTGGCGACTTTCTTCAGCTTGCGAGAGATGGCATCAATATGTTCCAGCTCATACAGGCTATCAACATTAATAAGATACAGATCGTTAGCGATGGCATATTCCAGATCGGCAGGCTTTTTCACCACGCCGTTGAAGACGATCTGATCGCCGCGAAAGCCTATCTCCAGGCACTTGCGAACCTCATATTGTGAGTTTGCCTCCGCGCAAATTCCGGCGTCACGAATGGCTTTCAACACCCCCATGACCGAGCAGGTTTTTGACGCAAAGAAGGTTTTGGTATTTTTATGCGCCGCAAATGCCTGCTGGATTTCATGAATGTTACGAATAATCTCCGGCTCAGAAAACACATAGAACGGCGTGGGGTACTAGCGCGCCAGAGCGTCCAGATCGACCCCTTCAAAACACAAATGACCGTCTTTGTGCTGGAAACGGCGATCGCCGTTGATTACCTGCTCACGTAGCTGGTTGTAATTCTGCATAATCGAGTCAGTCATAACGCCCTCTGCTTAATGTTTATGGTAAAAATCCGCATTCTTTACAGGGATAAAGCAAAAGGCATGCCACTATTTTTTATCAAAATAATCAATTACTTATAAAAATAAACTTTTTCTCATTTTCGTCATTGAGTTTGCTATTCATCACAACGACGAAAATTCGTCACTTTTATAATGACAACATGAACAATAGATATGAGGAATGCATATATGGCATCCACCAATCAGGAGCTGGCCTCGGCGCTCAGGATGTTTTCCCGCTTTTTCGATTTGATTCATCAGCCGTTGGCCGTCATTAATGAGCGTGGTGAATACGTTTACTACAATCAGGAAAGCGCGGATCTGGACGGCTATAGTATTGAACGGGCAATGGGAAAACATATGCTGGATGTCTATCCGGGCATGAAAGAGACGCAAAGTACGATGCTTTCATCGTTAAAAAAAGGCGTGGAATACATTGGCCATTATCAAATTTATTACAATGCGCGAGGCCAGGCCGTTGACTATCAGCACACCACCGCGCCGCTCTATGCAAGCGATGGCGGCATGGTCGGCGTTATCGAAATCGGCAGGAATATGTCCGGCGTCAGGCGGCTCCAGGAGCAGGTGGTAGAACTGAACCAACTGCTGTATGCCGATCACCATGAGAAGCACCATGCCATTATTACCGAAAATCCGGAAATGCTCAGTAATATCGCCAAAGCCAAACGGCTGGCCGCCAGTAATATTCCGGTGACGATTGTCGGGGAGACGGGAACGGGTAAGGAGCTATTTTCCCGCCTGATACATCAATGCAGCAAGCGGGCGAATAAGCCATTTATCGCCCTGAACTGCGGCGCTCTACCGCCTACGCTTATCGAAAGTACGCTTTTCGGCACCGTGCGCGGCGCCTATACCGGCGCGGAAAATAGCCAGGGCTATCTGGAACTGGCAAACGGGGGAACGCTCTTTCTTGATGAGCTGAACGCCATGCCGATAGAGATGCAAAGTAAGCTGCTGCGATTCTTGCAGGATAAAACCTTCTGGCGGCTCGGCGGACAACAGCAACTCCACTCTGATGTCAGGATCGTTGCCGCCATGAACGAAGCGCCCGTCAAATTAATTCAACAAGAACGTCTGCGGGCAGATCTTTTTTATCGGTTGAGCGTCGGAATGTTGACGTTACCGCCGCTGCGCGCCCGCCCGGAAGATATTCCCTTACTGGCGAATTATTTTATTGATAAATACCGTAATGACGTGCCGCAGGACATTCACGGATTAAGCGAGACGGCGCGTGCTGATCTGCTCAATCACGCCTGGCCGGGTAATGTCAGGATGCTGGAAAACGCGATTGTACGCAGCATGATCATGCAGGAAAAAGACGGGCTGCTCAAACACATCATTTTTGAACAGGACGAGTTAAATTTAGGCGTACCGGAAACCGCGCCGGAAAATCCCCTTCCCTCGTCACCCGATCCGCAGTATGAAGGGTCGCTGGAGGTACGAGTTGCTAACTACGAAAGGCATTTAATAGAAACCGCGCTGGATACGCATCAGGGGAATATTGCCGCCGCGGCCCGCAGCCTTAACGTATCGCGCACCACGTTACAGTACAAAGTACAAAAATACGCTATTCGCTTCGGCGTGGTGCGTAATTGACATCGGCCAGCGGCATTGCGCCGCTGGCAAAGCCATTAGCCTTCGTTATGCATTTCCAGGTTTTCCATTTCGTTCTGGAACAGCACCGCTTTGGCGTCGTCATTACGTAATGAATCCAAGAAGTCGAGGTATTGCTGGTCTACGTCTTTGGTGACATATACCCCGTTAAATACCGAACATTCAAACTGCTGGATATCCGGGTTTTCCGCGCGTACGGCTTCGATCAGATCGTTCAGATCCTGGAAGATAAGCCCGTCTGCGCCGATGATCTGACGAATCTCATCCACCTCGCGACCATGCGCGATCAGCTCATTGGCGGTCGGCATATCAATGCCATAGACGTTGGGGAAACGAATTTCCGGCGCGGCGGACGCCAGATAAACCTTCTTCGCGCCGGCTTCCCGGGCCATCTCGATGATCTGCTCTGATGTGGTGCCACGCACGATGGAATCATCCACCAGCAGGACGTTCTTATCGCGGAATTCCGCGCGATTAGCATTGAGCTTACGGCGCACGGATTTACGGCGTAGCTGTTGGCCCGGCATGATAAAGGTACGTCCCACGTAACGATTTTTGACAAATCCCTGGCGGTACGGCTTGCCGAGAATACGGGCAATTTCCAGTGCGATATCGCAGGAGGTTTCCGGGATAGGGATCACGACGTCGATGTCCAGATCTTCCCATTCACGAGCGATTTTTTCGCCAAGTTTGGTGCCCATATTCACACGAGCGCTGTAGACGGAGATCTTGTCGATAAAGGAGTCCGGGCGAGCAAAATAAACGTACTCGAACAGGCAGGGATTACTGACCGGGTTATCCGCGCACTGGCGCGTGAACAGTTGCCCCTTTTCGGTAATATAGATAGCTTCGCCCGGCGCGACATCGCGCAGGAATTCAAAGCCCAGCGTATCCAGCGCCACGCTTTCAGAAGCGACCATATACTCCGTACGACCATCGCCAACGTCACGCTTGCCCAGCACTAACGGGCGAATGCCGTGCGGATCGCGAAAAGCCACCATACCGTGACCGATAATCATCGCCACGCAGGCATAGGCGCCGCGGATTTGACGGTTAGTCGCGGCAATCGCGGCAAAAATATTGTCGGCTTCCAGCGGATAGTGACGGAAGTTGTCGAGCTCGCTGGCGAAAATATTGAGCAGGATTTCGGAATCGGAGGTGGTGTTGATATGGCGGCGCTTTTCTTCAAACAGCTTTTTACGTAGCTCGTGCGCATTAGTCAGGTTGCCATTATGGGCCAACGTGATGCCATACGGCGAGTTAACGTAAAAAGGTTGCGCTTCCGAAGCGCTGGAGCTGCCTGCGGTAGGGTAGCGTACATGGCCGATCCCCATGTTGCCCTGCAAACGCTGCATGTGGCGAGCTTCAAAAATATCGTTCACCAGCCCGTTTGCCTTACGCAAGCGGAAGCAGTTATTCGCATCAATGGTGATGATACCGGCAGCATCCTGACCACGATGCTGGAGCACTGTTAACGCGTCATAAATCGACTGGTTGACCGGCATAACACCGGCGATACCGACAATACCGCACATACGTCATTTTCCTCGTTAAGCCACATCTCAGAACCTGTTACGTCCTGGGCAAGAAACTCGACGAGCTTTGCAGATAGTCAAAGAACCATCTGATGATGAAGCTGAACTGCGGGATGAGCTGCGATTTGCTCCAGTCTTCGCTTTTCGACAAGCCGGTAAAGGTATCAAGGAAGAACAGAATGGCGGCGACAATCAGCGCGCCTCGCAGTGCGCCGAAACAGATACCCAACACCCGGTCAGTTCCCGACAGGCCGGTCTTTTCTACTAGCTGACCTATCACAAAATTCACGATAGCGCCGACGATAAGCGTCGCGATAAACAGTACCGCGATAGCAATCCCATTACGAACCAGTTCGTCTTCAAAGCCCGTAAACCAGACAGACAGGTAAGTGTAGTAGTGACTGGCGACAAAGAAAGCACAACCCCACGTCACCAGCGATAACGCTTCACGAACAAAGCCGCGGATCAGGCTAACCAGACAGGAAAAAGCAATCACCGCGATAATGGCGTAATCAATCCAGACCATAGATGTCCCACGATTTTACGCCCTGTCGTCCTGTTCGGGGCGCATTCTAACAGAAAAAGAAAACGTTTGCGTAGGGATTTCCTTCCCACGCGTAAATAAAAATGGCGCTGAAAAAATATTCAACGCCATCACACTTTTTATCTCTTCGGGCACGACCAGAAGAGCTGCCATCGGCCTGATAAGCGCAGGATACCAGGTTTATTCCTTCTGCCGGATGGCGACGTAAACGCCTTATCCTGCCTACAGAACTTCGGCTATTTACCAGGTGAACACCGTAGGCCTTAACGCTGCGCGCTCAGGCAAAACGCGCCTTAGTTCGGGCTATATCCCATCACCACGCCGCTTAACCCGGAAATCTGCTTGAGCTCGCCAAGCGATCCTTTCATCTTATCTTTCGACGCATCCGGCCCGACGAGAATACGGGTTATTTTACCCTGTACCGGCGTTGAGGGGGAAGTATAAACCCGGAACCCGGCGGAACGAAGCTTGCCGACTATCTCGTTGACTTTATCCGCATTTTTCAGCGCGCCCAACTGTACGACATAGGCTTTGCCGGTCGGCGCAGGTTTATCGTCGGCGACTGGTTGCGGCGCGGGCGTCGGCGTGGAAGCGGCGACAACCGGCTGTTGCGGTTTAGGCTGCGGCTTCGGCTTTTCAACCGGCTTCGGTTTAGGCGTCTCCGCCGGTATCGGATCAAGCTCAACATTGTTAGACGCCATGCGCGACGGGTCCAGCGATGGCGCTGCCGCATCTCCCGCCCGCACCTCTTCAGCCGCCCCTTCCGGCGGCTGTGTCGGCAGCGCCTGCGTTGCGGCCGGCATCATATCCGGCTCATCACGGTCGCCAGGCTTCGGTACCAGTGGAATCGCAGCAAATTCATCCTGATAATGCTTTTTCTGTCCGTCCAGCAGACCGGGAAGCACAATAACCCCCAGCGCGACTAACACAATCGTGCCGACTAAACGATTCTGAAACTTACTCGCCACCGATTCTCCCCGCGTCTATCACTTCCATAACATGTGCGACGGTGTGGAACGATCCGCACACCAGCACGGTATCTTCTGGCTGCGCCGCGTCGATAGCGGCCTGCCATGCCTGCGCGACGCTATCATAGACATTCCCTTTCCCCAGATGTTCCAGAAGTTGTTCCGCCGTCGCGCCGCGCGGCCCCTCTAACGGAGCACAATACCAGTCGTCAACCACGCTTTTCAACCAGGCTAACGTGCCGGCGATATCTTTATCATGCAGCATACCAATCACCGCAAGCACGCGCCCGCGTTTCGGCAACATTTTCAGACGACCCGTCAGGTATTCCGCCGCGTGAGGATTATGGGCAACATCAAAGATAACGCGCGGCGACTCACTCACGATTTGAAAACGTCCCGGCAAGGTAGCCTGCGCAATACCGTCGCGAATCGCCTGCTCGTCAATGTTCAACCTGCTGGCGCGCAGCGCGGCCAGGGCGGTGGCGGCATTCGGCTGGGGAACCTGCGGCAACGGCAGTCCGGCAAGCGTGCCGTCGCCATCGGTAAACGCCCAGTGGGTCGCTGCCACCTCATAACGCCAGTCAACGCCGCGACGCCGCAACAGCGCGCCGGTCTCCTGCGCGACATCCGCGATGGTTGCCGGCATTTCCGGTTCGCCGACGATAGCGGGTTTTTCCGCACGAAAAATCCCGGCTTTCTCGCGGCCGATACTTTCGCGATCCGGCCCCAGCCAGTCAGTATGGTCAAGCGCGATGCTGGTAATTACTGCTACATCGGCATCCACAATGTTCGTGGCGTCCAGGCGCCCGCCCAACCCGACCTCCAGAATCACCACGTCAAGGTTAGCCTGTTTAAACAGCCACAATGCCGACAACGTACCATATTCAAAATAGGTCAATGAAATATCGCCGCGCGCCGTTTCTATTTCCGCAAAGGACGCGGTATGCGCGGATTCCGCTAATTCTTTCCCCTGCACGCGCACGCGCTCGGTGTAACGTACCAGATGAGGCGAACTATAGACGCCCACACGGTATCCCGCCGCGATTAACACCGACTCCAGCGTGCGACAGGTCGTACCTTTGCCGTTGGTTCCCGCAACGGTAAAAACGAACGGCGCAGGCTTGAGGATGTCCAGACGCGCTGCCACCTGGCTTACGCGCTCAAGGCCTAAATCGATACTCTTGCTGTGCAGGTTTTCCAGATAAGAAAGCCACGAGGCCAGGGGCGACGCAGCTTGAGGTATAGATTTGTTTTTCATTGATTCCGCTGCTTCTTTACGGTGAAAAGCAAAAGGGCAGAGCCTGCGGCCCTGCCCTTTTCAGTTATCAGGCCTCAGACTCCTGATCCGGCGCCGGAGGCACCACCACGCCTTCACGCGGGGCGTCCGGGTTCGGCGCGGGCAGATTCATCAGCTTCGCCAGAATGCTCGCCAGCTTCAGGCGCATTTCCGGGCGGCGGACTATCATATCAATAGCGCCTTTTTCGATCAGGAACTCACTGCGCTGGAATCCTGGCGGCAGTTTTTCGCGAACGGTCTGTTCGATAACGCGCGGGCCGGCGAAGCCAATCAGGGCTTTTGGCTCGGCGATGTTGAGATCGCCCAGCATCGCAAAACTGGCGGAAACGCCGCCCATTGTCGGATCGGTCAATACCGAGATGTAGGGCAGACCACGTTCCTGCATTTTAGCCAGCGCCGCCGAGGTTTTCGCCATCTGCATCAGCGACATCAGCGCTTCTTGCATACGCGCGCCGCCGGAAGCAGAGAAACACACTAACGGACAGTTATCTTCCAGCGCCTGTTCAACGGCGCGAACGAAGCGTGCGCCAACGACAGACCCCATTGAGCCGCCCATGAACGCGAATTCAAACGCGGCGGCGACAACCGGCATACCGTGAAGCGTCCCTTTCATGACCACCAGCGCGTCTTTCTCGCCGGTTTCTTTCTGCGCGGACGCCAGTCTGTCTTTATATTTTTTGGAGTCGCGGAACTTGAGCACGTCTTTTGGCTCCAGCTCGCTACCCAACTCCACAAGGGAACCTTCATCTAACAGGCTATGCAGGCGATTGCGCGCCGACATGCGCATATGATGGTCACACTTAGGACAGACCTCAAGATTACGTTCCAGCTCAGCGCGGTATAAAACCTGACCGCAGCTATCACACTTGGTCCACACCCCTTCAGGAATGCTTGCCTTGCGGGTGGGAGTAATGTTGCTTTTAATTCGTTCAATCCAGCTCATTGGTGACCTTTCTGCCTGAACCTTAGTCAGCTTTATTATAAGGGGCGCATAATGCCATTTTTGCCCCCAACAGACCATGAATGTTGCACATTAAAACATAACAGCCCGAAACTTTGGATAAAAAAGTGGTCGAACCGCTGAGTTACTTTCTATTTTGCGGCACGCGACGCAGCGCGCTTATGCCGGACAATCTCAATGACGCCAGGTAATATCGAAACCACGATAATCCCCACAATCAGCAGCTTAAGGTTATCCTGAATCAACGGTATCGTACCGAAGAAATAACCGGCGTAGGTAAAGAGCAGCACCCACAGCAGCGCGCCGATGACGTTATAGGCGGCAAAATGCCGATAGGACATGTGCCCCATCCCTGCCACAAACGGCGCAAAGGTTCTGACGATCGGCACGAAGCGAGCGAGAATGATAGTTTTACCGCCGTGTTTTTCATAAAACTGGTGGGTTTTATCCAGATAACTGCGGCGGAAAATTTTCGAATTCGGATTACTGAACAGTTTTTCGCCGAACAGTCGACCAATCGTGTAATTTACCGCATCGCCGACAATTGCGGCGATCAGCATTAACGCCACCATGACATGCACATTGAGATCGTTGGTTTCCAGCGAAGCCAGCGCCCCGGCGACAAACAGCAGCGAGTCGCCCGGCAGGAACGGCGTGACGACCAGGCCGGTTTCACAAAACAGAATCAAAAACAAAATAGCGTACACCCAGACGCCGTACTCCGCGACCAGCTCCGCCAGATGCACATCGATGTGCAGAATAAAATCAATAATAAAGTAGATCAGGTCCATATTTGTCTTTGCCTTTCTACCCGACACGTTTCGGGTGTGCGATTCGGATTAGTCCGCCAGAAATAGCGGGCCCATTGGCGGTTTTGGAAGGTCAAACCGGTCAGGGTAATCCACCGCAACCAAATATAGCCCTTCCGCCTTCGCCGTTGCCGCCGCCAGCGTTCTGTCCCTGGCCGCTAACAGCTCTGCGATCCAGCTCTCCGGCTGGTTGTGAGCGCCTACTTCCAGCAGGCTGCCGACAATATTCCTGACCATATGATGAACAAAGGCATTCGCTTTGATATCGACCACCACATAAGGGCCGTGGCGGGTAACGTTGATGTGCATCACATTACGCCACGGCGTGCGCGACTGGCACTGCACCGCGCGAAACGAGGTAAAATCATTTTCGCCAAGCAGACACTGCGCCGCGCGATGCATCCGCTCTGCATCCAGCGGCTCATAGTAATGCGTCACGCCTTTTGCTAACACCGCAGGACGCAGTCGATGATTGTAGATGATATAGCGATAACGGCGAGCCGTAGCGCTAAATCGCGCGTGAAAATCATCCGGTACAGTTTTCACCCAGCGCACGGCAATGTCACCAGGCAAATTCGCATTTACCCCCAGCGTCCATGCCGCATCTTTGCGCAATGCGGTCGTTTCGAAATGGACAACCTGCCCGGTGCCGTGAACGCCGGCATCGGTACGCCCGGCGCAGAACACGTTAATAGGTTCATTTGCCACCTGCGAGAGCGCTTTTTCCAGCTTTTCCTGCACGCTGCGCACTTCATTCTGACGCTGCCAGCCATAATACTTGCTGCCGTCGTACTCAATACCCAGCGCAATTTTATAGACCGGCGATGATTGCTGTCCGGACATCAGTACAGATACTCCTGCACCAGCTTCTCCGCAATTTTAACGGCCATCAGCGCGCCGCCGAAACGCACGTTGTCCGCCACTGACCAGAACTGAATTTGTTCCGGCATACCGTAATCATTATGCACACAGCCAATAGAAAGCTGTGGATTGCCGGAAGCGTCGCCCACCTGCGTCGGGTAATCCGTCTCTTCTGACAGTACGATATCTTCACCGCGGGAAAACGCCTCGCGCGCCTCTTCCGCCGCCAGCGGACGGAGCGCTTCAAAGCTCACCATCTGCGCATGGCCATAGAACACCGGCGACTGCACGACACTGGCGGAGATCATCACGCCATCGTCCTGCAAAATTTTACGCACTTCATCGACGATACGACGTTCCTGGCGCACGCTGCCTTCACGATCCGGCAGCAGCGGCAGCATATTGAACGCTAACTGGCGGCCAAAGAAATCATCTTCATCAATCGGTATGCCGTTAAGCAGCTTCGCACTCTGTCCAGCCAGCGCATCGACCGCTTTTTTCCCCTGTGCGGACGCTGATAACATACTGGTGACGGCGATGCGCGACAGTCCCCCCTGATCGATTAACGGCTTGAGCGCCGCCAGCAGTTGACTGGTCAGACTATCGGCGACCGCAATCACGTTACGGTTGCGGTAATCCGCCAGTACATACGGGTTAACTTCCGGCACGACCAGCGGCACATCAGGCTCCAGCGCGAACAGACCGCTGGAATCTATCACCAGGCAACCTGCATTGGTCGCGTCGTCTATCCAGGCAGCCGATGCCTCTGCGCCGGCAACGAAAAACGCCAACTGCGCCTGCGTCCAGTCAAAATCCGCCGCATCCTGGACAATGACCGACTTGCCACCAAAACGGAGGTGCTCGCCCGCGCTTTCATGACGCGCCAACGCATAAATTTCACCGACCGGGAACTGGCGTTCAGCCAGTGTTTCAAGCAGGGCTTCGCCTACGGCGCCCGTTGCGCCCAGAATGGCAATGTTCCAGCCTTCAGACATGGTGATTTACTCCAGAAATACATAAGCGTCCCTGTCGCATTATTCGACAGGGAGCATTAAGAAGACATTAATGTGCCGGGTGATGAACAGCGTTAAAACCTAGCTTACACAGCAAGGCGGCTGCCGTTTCGTCGTCACACATCACGTATAAAGACGACCATTCACGGCGCTCAAGATAATTTTTACGCAATTTATCAAATTCACCCGGAATTCCAGCGACTTTACGCAGCGGCGCATCGTCGCGGCGCACATCATACACCAAATGCGCCAGTCTTTTCAGCGTCGGTTGATCCAGCGGGCCATGAAGCGTAATACGACCAAACTCAGGCGCAGGCAGTAATGTCTCCAGCGCGACATGCTGCTCGCGGCCGATAAACGCGCTATACGCCTCAAAGACCTGGGTGGTGCCGCGCGCTTTGCCTTCCAGCGTATAGCCGGCAATATGCGACGTGCCGATATCCACAGCTTCCAGTAGCGCGACGTTAAGATCCGGTTCGCCCTCCCACACATCAAGCACCACGCTCAGCGGCTGCCCGGCATTAAGTCGCGCCAGCAACGCGGCGTTATCCACCACCGGACCGCGGCAGGCGTTAATGAGAATGGCGCCGGGTTTCAGTCGACGGATCAGCGTCTCATCGGCCAGATGCAGCGTTTTGTACGGTCCGTCTTTATAGAGCGGCGTATGGAAAGTCAGGACATCCGCTTCCTGCACCAGCTCATCCAGCGTACGAAAATCACCCTCGTCCCCGCGTGCGGCGCGTGGCGGATCGCACAGCAACGTGCGGATACCCAACGCTTCAAGCCTGGTCTGTAGCCGGCTTCCGACGTTACCCACGCCGACAATCCCTATAGTGCGATCGCGTAACGAAAAGCCGTCACGTTCGGCCAGCATCAACAGCGCGGAAAACACATACTCCACCACGGCGATAGCATTACAGCCGGGCGCGGCTGAAAAACAGATGCCCGCCTGCTTCAGCCATGCCTCATCCACATGATCGGTGCCTGCCGTAGCAGTACCAACGAAGTTAATCGGCGTGCCGCTCAGCAGCGATTCATTCACTTTCGTGACCGAACGCACCATTAACGCATCGGCATGGTTCAATTCTTCAACGGGGATCGGGCGACCCGGCACTGCCTTTACCTCACCCAGGCGGCTAAATAATTCGCGGGCGTAAGGCATATTTTCATCAACGAGAATTTTCACGACTGTCGTACCTGTTTGAGAACGAGAGTTAACCGGACAAGTGTGCCATAATCTGGCCGCCAGGCATATATTGCTCAGATTTATGGTTAAAGGATAATTAATTATGCATCCCATCTCCGGCGCCCCTGCACAGCCTCCAGGCGAAGGGCGTAATCCTCTTTCCGCTGCGAGCGAGCAGCCGCTTTCCATGCAACAGCGTACGGTACTGGAAAGGCTGATCACGCGCCTGATTTCACTGACCCAGCAGCAAAGCGCGGAAGTATGGGCCGGAATGAAACACGATCTGGGGATAAAAAATGACGCGCCGCTACTGTCGCGCCACTTCCCCGCCGCTGAACAGAATCTTACCCAGCGTCTGGGCGTAGCGCAGCAAAATCATGCCAATCGTCAGGTGCTTTCACAGCTAACAGAGCTGCTTGGCGTCGGGAATAATCGTCAGGCCGTCAGCGACTTTATCCGTCAGCAATACGGTCAAACCGCGCTTAGCCAGCTTACGCCCGATCAACTCAAAAACGTGCTGACGCTCCTGCAACAGGGGCAGCTTTCCATTCCGCAGCCGCAGCAACGTCCGGCAACGGATCGGCCATTATTGCCTGCTGAACATAATACGTTGAATCAGTTGGTGACGAAGCTGGCGGCCGCGACCGGCGAGTCAAACAAACTTATCTGGCAATCAATGCTGGAACTCTCCGGCGTGAAAAGCGGCGAGCTCATTCCGGCAAAACAGTTTACCCATCTGGCGACATGGCTACAGACGCTGTCACTACAACACGCGCCTACGCTACATACGCTGCAGGCTGCGTTAAAACAACCGCTGGAACCGGACGAACTCACAACGATCAAAGAGTATGCCCAACACACTTATCAAATTCAGCCGCAAACGGTGCTGACCACCGCCCAGGTGCAGGATTTACTTAACCATATTTTCCTGCGTCGCGTAGAGCGGGAGGCGGATGAGCTCGAACCGCTCTCTATTCAACCCATCTACCGCCCGTTTGCGCCGATGATTGAAACCGTGAAAAATCTGTCTGCGCGACCAGGCCTGTTGTTTATCACGCTAATAATTGTACTGGCGCTTTTCTGGCTGGTTTCTTAACCGCGCCGGAACGATAATATCGTCACCAGGATGCCAACCACCGCGGAGATCGCTCCCGCGAGGAATACGGAAGGATAGCCGTATGACGTGGCCAGCATGCCCGCCAGCGGGCCGGTAACGCCGTAGGAGATATCCTGAAACGCGGCGTAGCCGCCGAGCGCCGTACCGCGTACCTGTGCAGGTACGCGTTTCACAACCTCCACGCCCAGCGCCGGGAAAATCAGTGAACACCCTGCCCCGGTGAGCGCCGCGCCTACCAGCGCTATCCAGGCCGTCGGCGCCAGCCACAAGAGCAGCAACCCTGCCGTCTCAACCAGCAATGAGACAACGGCGACCTTCACGCCGCCAAAGCGGTCCGGCATCCAACCGAACAATATGCGCATCAGTACAAACGCACCGCCAAACGCGGTCAGGGTGAATCCCGCCATCGTCCAGCCATTGCTGACAAAATAAAGTGAAATAAACGTACCGATGACGGCAAAGCCCACGCCCTGCAATGCCAGGCCCAGGCCCGGTTTCCAGATAAGCCCGACCACGCTCCACAGTGAAGGTCGCTCCCCCGTATACGCAGGCACTTTACGCACGGTGCCGTTGAATGCCCAGGCCAGCAGCGGTAAAACCATCGTCGTCCCCGCCAGCGCCGCGAAGCCAAAGTGGCTATGGATCAGCAAGCCCAACGGCGCACCGGCCGCCAGCGCGCCGTAAATCGCCATCCCGTTCCACGACATCACCTTACCGGAACGCGTTGGGCCAACCAGCCCCAGTCCCCAGGTCAGGGTTCCGGTCAGCAGCTGGCTTTCGCCAAATCCGAGGATCAAACGCCCGACAATAAGCAGCGCGAATTTTATCGGCGCGGAAACCGGCAACAGCGCGGCCAGGAGCCAGGCGGCGCCCGCCAGCCCGCAGGCAAACATCCCCTGTAACGCCGATCGTTTAGCGCCATATTGATCCGCCAGCCGTCCGGCATAGCCGCGCGTCAGTACCGTCGCAAAAAACTGAATGCCCACGGCGATCCCAACCATCGTATTGCTATAGCCCAGTTCGTGATGGACAAAAAGCGGAATGACCGGTAACGGCAGGCCGACCGTCATATAGGTCAGGAAAACCGCAAAGGCGATGCGGAACAGCGAAAAATTCGCAGACGGGGTCGTTGTTTTTTGGCTAACTGCTGTCATGCATTACTCCAGAATGCAGAGTAAGGCGGGGGAATGCCACGCCCCCCTCTACCTGAACGTCAGGATTAAGGTGCGTTGGATAACGTTAAACGCTTACGCATTATCGGAAGGATAATGTAGAAAGTGAAGTCTGCCTGTGAGACGCGAAACTTGTCAACCTTGAAATTGCAGCCAGGGTATCAACGTGGCGGCGTGTCATCAAACAGAAAGGGAAAGACCGCTTTCATCCCTCTCACCTTAAACCGTCCGGTCACCTGCTTGCGCTGTTCTGGCGTCAGTAACCTGAACATCATCTCCCAGATATCTTCAGGCTCCGCTTCCTGTAAGGAAATGGGTTCTGGCGTCGGTTCCTCTCCGCTGTCGTCCAGATAACGATGAACATAGAGAGGGAAAACAGATATATGAAACTCCTCGGCCTTTGATTTAACACGCTTACGCCTGACCCCCGCTTTCCCTTCACTGTACTTATATAAACGTTCGCGAACCGCAGGCTCGCTTCCCGGAAACCCCGGTAAGCCAAGACATTCCTTAACCGTGAACCATTCCTTTGCCATCGGTTTCTTTCCTTTCCCCTGATGAAATAAAAATATTTCTTCTTTTTCGCGAAATTTTGCTTTCTTTCTGGCACTATTCTTAGCGTGAAAAAGAAAGTAACTTCCTTTTCCATGCGCTAATTTTCATCTTAAAAATATCGGCGCCGATAACACATCTTCTTAGGATTACAGAATGGAACCAAAAAGCCAAGACTGGCATCGTGCAGATATTAAAAGTGCACTGGAAAAAAGAGGTATTACGCTCAGAGATCTTTCTCGTCAGGCCGGTTTATCACCTGATTCACTGCGCAATGTCTTTACCCGCTCCTGGCCGAGAGCTGAACGGATTATTGCGGACGCGCTGGGCATCACGCCGCAGGAGATCTGGCCGTCGCGCTATGGCGATATGCAAATAAAAAATGATGCCAATACCGCAGGATAATATTTAATGTTGAATAAATTAGCCCTAACTTATCAATCTCAACAATTAATAAATATTTAAACTTATTCTATTGAAAATAGTAATAGCACGATCTGTCATGCTTCCCGAATCAAATACTGTTAAAGCATTACGTCATTGCTATTACGTATTTTATTAACAGGAATCATTATGAGTTGGGATAAAAGAGTGGCGGTTAATTATGCCAAAACGCATGCAGGTTCTCATTCTCAAGGCCGGTGTGCGGAATTTACCCGAAAGGCAATTCAGGCGGGCGGTATCACGCTGGGGCATACGTATCATGCGAAAGATTATGGCCCAATGTTAAGAAGCGCCGGATTCACCGCCATTGGTACCTATGAAATGCCGCGCGAGGGTGACGTCATCATTATTCAACCTTACGCTGGCGGAAACCCGAGCGGTCACATGGCGATATACGATGGCGCAGAGTGGTATTCGGATTTTAAACAACGCGATATGAGGGCCTGGCTACCGGGCAGCCAGGCCCTCATATACCATCTACAGGAAGAATTAATGAAAACGTTCTCCCTTGTCGCGCTTATCCTGTTGCTTTGTAGTTGCTCCACGCCTCATCACGACAGTACGCAGGCCGTGAAGCAGTTCTATACCTCATGGATGACGACGTTCACGAACGATGTGAATCCCCCTGACGACACCACCGCCTTAATGCAACGTTACGTTGCTAAAGAGGTTATTCATCGCCTGGCGCTAATACAGTCCCTTTATGAACAGGAGATTGTGGGGGCAGATTATTTTATGTATGCGCAGGACTATGCGCCAGAGTGGATTCCACAGTTACGGGTTGGGAAGGCACACCCTTTCCTCGGCGGAGAAAAAGTGGATGTTCTGTTGGCTACAGAGTCAACGCCCATCCACCTGGAAGTTTATACCCGTTGGGAAGAGGGACGCTGGAAAATTTACCGCGTTCGGGATGCTGACAGGGGTTATGAACAGCCGATTTATGACGCAGGCGCCATCACCCAGTCTGAGGCCTGGTCAGCGAAAGTCGCGCCGGAATATAAGAAGCATTAAAAAAGGGAACCGCCATCGGTCTCTTGTTCGTACCGGAGAGGTTAAAGCGCCTCTTGCATCAGGCGCTTATTCCGTCGCTGAAAACAGTAAGCCGAAAATAACCCAGGCATTATTTAAAATATGAAGTATTATCGGTATCATTAACCCTCGACTTCTCATTCGAACAACGCATAATATCGATGAAAAAACAAACAGATAAACAAAAGTCACCGCAAAGAGATATTGTGTATGCATAAATGCAAAAGCGAGTGAAGTAATAATAATACCGGAAGCTCTTGAGTACCGACCCCAACCGATACTGCTGTTTAATAAAAACCCTCTGAATATAATTTCCTCCGCCACAGGAGCCAGAAAGCACATCGCCAGAGTGTTAAGAAATTTATGAAGAAAAAATTGCCTTGATAACTCGGCCATCCAGGGTTCCGGGCCACTAAAAGCATTGTAGAGAACGGTAAGGCACACCAGGGCCAGCGCCGGAACAAAACACTCCACGAATGATAAGCGACCCAATGATAAAAACGGATAATACTTTGAATAAATACTCCAGGCGGCAATCGCATAGACAAAAACAATACTATATATAAAAGGCGCAGCCAGACCTCCCAAATAAAGCCAGGCATAGGAAGGCGAAAATGAGGCAAAAACAAAAATGCCGAACAAACCAAATAAAACAGCCACACAACTCAAACTATGCCTAATTTTATCTAATGTATTAGTTGTCATTTATATAATATCCATATAATTTGTTGTTCCCTGAATGAAAAAACAGGTCGCATTAGCGACCTGTTTCATTGTTGATACTACAACGTAATAGTCAGGCTTACAACTTACGCATCACCAGCGTGGCGTTGGTGCCGCCAAAACCGAAGCTGTTAGACATTACGGTAGTCAGTTCACGCTCGGTCGTTTCGGTCACGATGTTCAGACCCGCAGCCTGCTCATCCAGCTCTTCGATGTTGATACTCGGCGCGATAAAACCGTGCTCCAGCATCAGCAGAGAGTAGATGGCTTCCTGCACGCCAGCCGCACCCAGCGAGTGGCCGGTCATCGCTTTGGTCGCGGAGATAGCCGGGCTGTTATCGCCAAACACTTCACGGATTGCACCGAGTTCTTTCACGTCGCCTACCGGCGTGGACGTACCGTGAGAGTTCAGGTAGTCGATCGGCGTGTCTACGCCGTGCATCGCCATCTGCATGCAACGTACTGCGCCTTCACCAGACGGAGCAACCATGTCTGCGCCGTCGGATGTTGCGCCGTAACCGACGATTTCCGCATAGATATGCGCGCCGCGCGCCAGAGCGTGTTCCAGCTCTTCGACAACAACCATACCGCCACCGCCCGCGATGACAAACCCATCACGGTGCGCATCATAGGTACGGGACGCTTTTTCAGGCGTATCGTTATATTTGGTGGACAATGCGCCCATCGCATCGAACTCACAGGCCATTTCCCAGCACAGCTCTTCGCCGCCGCCAGCAAAAACGATGTCCTGTTTGCCCAGTTGGATCTGTTCAACCGCATTGCCGATACAGTGTGCGGAGGTCGCGCAAGCGGAACTAATGGAGTAGTTCACGCCATAAATTTTAAACGGCGTAGCGAGGCAGGCGGAAACGCCGGATGCCATTGCTTTCGTCACCACATACGGGCCCACGGCTTTCAGACCACGCGGGCTACGCATGGCGTCTGCGCCAAAGACCTGGAATTTCGGGGAGCCGCCGCCGGAACCTGCAATCAGGCCGACACGCGGGTTATTCTGATAGACTTCCGGCGCCAGACCGGCGTCGGCCACTGCCTGCTCCATAGACAGATAAGCATAGATGGAGGCGTCGCTCATAAAGCGCACGACTTTGCGGTCAATGAGGCCAGTGGTATCCAGTTTTACGTTGCCCCATACCTGGCTACGCATGCCGGCGTCCTTCAGCTCCTGAGAGAAAGTGATCCCTGAACGTCCTTCACGCAGAGATGCCAGGACTTCCTGCTGGTTATTACCGATGCTGGAAACGATGCCCAGGCCAGTAATCACTGCACGTTTCATTCAATACCTCTGTAATTCGCACTATTTTTAAGTTTCGATTGGCACAATAGCGTACACTTGTACGCCGAACAAGTCCGATCAGCCATTTAATACGGAAATTTGCGCCATCAGGCACACATCGTTAAGATCGCGATACCGCCCGTCAGACGAGTAACTTACGTGAAACAATACGCCATACAACCCGCCACACTCGAATTTAACGCTGAGGGTACACCTGTTTCCCGAGATTTTGATGATGTCTATTTTTCTAATGACAATGGACTCGAAGAGACACGCTACGTTTTTCTTGGCGGCAATCGTCTTACGGAGCGATTTCCCGTACATTCACATCCATTATTTATAGTCGCGGAAAGCGGTTTTGGCACCGGACTCAACTTCCTGACGCTGTGGCAGGCGTTTGACAGCTTTCGTTCTGCGCACCCACAGGCGACGCTGCAAAGGTTACATTTCATCAGTTTTGAGAAATTCCCGTTAACGCGCGACGATCTGGCGCTGGCGCACCAACACTGGCCGGAGCTCGCGCCCTGGGCAGAGCAGCTGCAGGCGCAATGGCCGCTGCCGCTCCCGGGGTGCCACCGACTATTGCTGGATCGGAGCCGGGTGACGCTGGATTTGTGGTTTGGCGATATTAATGAGCTGACCGACCAACTGGACGCCACGCTGAATCAAACAGTCGACGCCTGGTTCCTCGACGGTTTTGCCCCGGCGAAAAATCCGGATATGTGGACGCCAAACCTGTTTAACGCGATGGCGCGGCTGGCGCGGCCCGGCGCAACGCTGGCGACGTTTACCTCGGCGGGTTTCGTCCGTCGGGGATTACAGGAAGCCGGTTTTACCATGCAAAAACGCAAAGGCTTCGGACGTAAACGCGAGATGCTTTGTGGAGTGATGGAACAACACCTCATGCCGACCCTTTCCGCGCCCTGGTTTTACCGCAGCGGAAGCGAAAAACGTGAAACGGCGATCATTGGCGGCGGCATCGCCAGCGCGCTGTTATCACTGGCGTTACTGCGTCGCGGCTGGCAGGTGACCCTCTATTGCGCGGACGACCAGCCCGCCCAGGGCGCTTCCGGTAATCGACAGGGCGCGCTTTATCCGCTCCTTAGCAAACATGACGCCGCCATTAATCGCTTTTTCCCGACCGCATTCACCTTTGCCCGTCGCCTGTATGATGCCCTGCCCGTCTCTTTTGATCATGACTGGTGCGGCGTGACGCAGCTCGGATGGGATGAGAAAAGCCAGCAGAAAATTACCCAGATGCTGTCCCTGGCGCTGCCCGCCGGACTGGCCTCGGCGCTCAATGCCGAAGAGGCGGAACAGGCGGTTGGCGTGACGACACGCTGCGGAGGAATTACCTATCCGGCAGGCGGCTGGCTGTGCCCGGAACAATTAACTCGCGCAGTCATCGCACTGGCGACCGAACAGGGTTTACAAACGCGCTTTTGCCATACGCTCACGTCGCTCGTTGCGCAGGAGTCGCGCTGGCAACTGCGCTTTACGTCAGGTGAAACCGCCAGCCATGAGACCGTCGTTCTGGCGAACGGCCATCAGATTAACCGTTTTGATCAGACCCGGCCGCTACCGGTGTATGCCGTCGGGGGGCAGGTCAGTCATATTCCCACCACCCCCGCCCTCTCGGCGTTGCGTCAGGTGTTATGCTACGACGGCTATCTGACGCCGCAAAATCCGCATAATCAGCAGCACTGTATTGGCGCCAGCTATCACCGGGGTGACGAAAGCACCGTCTGGCGCGAAGAAGATCAGCGTCAGAACCGACAGCGTCTGATTGACTGTTTTCCGGATGCGAAATGGGCCACAGAGGTTGACGTTAGCGGCAACAGCGCCCGTTGCGGCGTGCGTTGCGCCACCCGCGACCATCTGCCGATGGTGGGCAATGTCCCGGATTACCACGCCACGCTGACGCATTACGCCGATTTAGCCGATAACAAAACGTCGGCGGCGCCTGCGCCTGTGTATCCGGGTTTATTTGTGCTTGGCGCACTGGGATCGCGTGGTTTGTGCTCAGCGCCATTATGCGCAGAAATTCTGGGGGCGCAGATGAGTAACGAGCCGATTCCACTGGATGCCGGTACGCTGGCGGCGTTAAATCCGAATCGGTTATGGGTGAGAAAGTTATTGAAGGGAAAAGCGGTGAAGTAATGGGTCAGTCAATAGCGGAAGGCGGCAAGCGTCGCCTTCCGGCCCACGGCGTTATTGTTTTGCCTTGTCGAACAAATTGTCCCACATCGCTTTGACTAACGCCTGATCGCGCGGCGACAGTTCGCCGGCGCCGATCGCTTTCTCCAGACTTTGGCTAACGTTGGCATAGACCGCCTCAACGGAGTGGTCATCACCGCTCTCCAGCTCGGCAATGGCTAACGTCAGGTGGCCACGCAGGTATCCACTGGCAAAAAGCTCATCGTCGCTGGCGTGCTCTACCATATCGTCAATTAATGCCAGAATGCGTGATTCAAACTCCGCGATCATCTTCTTTCCTCATTGTAAACGTGGCGCTGGCTTTAATTAAGCGCTTCCGGCCACGGGAACTGTTCCGCCTTAAGTTCGGGCGTGTGATAGTAATTCTGTAGCGCTTTGATGAAGCGGGCCGGACGTTCAGGAATGCCCTGCTCCAGATACTCCATTACCTGCGCATGAACCCGGCGCTGAAACGCCACGCGATCCGGCTCAATATCGCCTTCCAGATTGTCGCAACTGACGTTAAAGGGATACCCCGCCGCCACGCAAAACAACCAGTCGAAAGCCTGTGGCTTCACCTCGACGTCTTCAAATTGACTTTGGGTCTGCGCGTCGCGTCCATCCGGGCAGTACCAGTAACCAAAGTCAACCAGTTCGCGGCGCGCCTTACCGGCGATACACCAGTGAGAAATCTCATGCAGCGCGCTGGCGTAAAACCCATGCGCAAAGACGATGCGGTGGTACGGTACCTGCGCGTCAGCAGGAAGATAGATCGGTTCGTCGTCGCCTTTAATCAGACGGGTATTAAATTCTTCGGCAAAGCAGCCGTTAAAAATCTCAATTAACTGTTCGTAATGGTGCGTATTGTTCATTAGTTCATCCCCAACCAGTGGAGGATCTCCTGTCCGTGGCTATCATAAAGTAACCTGGCGCTCATTACCGCCGAGACAATAACGATCATCGGTCTGATAAGTTTTTGGCCTTTGCTCAACACCAGACGCGACCCCATTCGCGCCCCTAAAAACTGACCAACCAGCATCACGAAGCCCGTCGCCCAGATCACTTTGCCGCCGATGATAAATAACAGCAGGCCGCCAACGTTGGAGGTAGCGTTAAGCACTTTGGCATGTGCCGTGGATTTCGCCAGGTTATAGCCACATAAGGTGACAAACGCCAGAGCGTAAAACGACCCGGCGGCAGGCCCGAAAAAGCCGTCGTAAAACCCGACGCATCCCCCGGCTATCAGCGCGAACGGTAATCCATACAGGCGGCGCTGGCGATCTTCCTCGCCCAGCTTCGGCATCAATAAAAAATAGAGGCCGATGAAAATCACCAGGATAGGCAAGATCTGGCGCAAAATATCCGCCTGCACGTGCTGCACCAGCAGCGCGCCGCTCATCGAGCCAATGAACGTCATCAGAATATTGAGCTTTTGCTCGGCCAGGTTTACCACTTTACGGCGAATAAAATAGAGCGAAGACGAGAGGGAGCCGCCGCACGCCTGTAATTTATTGGTCGCCAGCGCGTTTGCCGGCGACATCCCGGCGGCCATCAGCGCAGGAATAGTGAGCAGCCCTCCGCCCCCGGCGATAGAATCGATAAATCCTGCCAGTACGGCGACAAAAAACAGCACCACCAGCAGCAGCGGGGAGACCATAAACAGATCATAAAAATTGTCCATCAGAGTACATGCTCATCCAGTAGCGCCTGGCAGGAAGGCGGCAACGGCGGCGGTGTCTTCTTCTCAGGCTTTGTGGTGCCAGGTTTTGGCGGTTCGAACCAGCTTTGCAGTTCAGCGCCGCATCCATCGCCCGGCGGGGGTAAAGGTTGATCTTCGCACTCCAGGCTGTCGGCAGGGCAGCGTAAACGCACGTGCATATGCGCGCGATGCTGGAACCAGGGGCGTACTTTACGTAGCCAGTCACGATCGTTTCCGGCATCGAGGCAAAGCTGTTGTTTAATAGCCGGATTGACGAAAATACGGGTGACGTCATTGTCTTGTGCCGCCAGTTTGATCAGACTGGCGATATCCGACGACCAGCGCGACGGCACGACGTGTTTACCGTCGCGGGACACCAGATCTAACGCCTGCGGGCGCAATAGCTGCGCCTGGCTCCAGCGCGTTTTCGGCAACTGCAAGAAAATATCCACATCAAGCCCGGTCTGATGACTGGCGTGTCCGCCATTAAAGCGGCCTCCGGCAGGCATCCCCATGTCGCCTATCAGGACGGTTCCGAGCCCCCGTTGCTGCGCCTGATGACTCAACCGCTGGATAAACATGACCAGATCCGGGTGGCCGAAATAACGGCGCTGATCGGTGCGCATCACCTGATAATTATCGGACTGTACCGGCAACGTGTCGGCGCCGATGATGCATCCGTTGGCAAAGCTACCGATAGACTGGGCGGCGCCGGGGACAGGATGGGTTATTTTCTGCCACGGCGTCGCCGCCAGGCTGGCGCTACTGACAAACCATGCCAGCAGCGCAATCGCGGTTTTTTTCATTTCTTACCAGCGTGGAATCTCTGTCTTTACATCCGCATTCTGTGCCCGATGGCGCAGCAGGTGATCCATCAGCACGATCGCCAGCATGGCTTCTGCGATCGGCACTGCGCGAATCCCCACACACGGATCGTGGCGCCCTTTGGTGATCATTTCGACTTCTTCACCCATCCGGTTGATCGTACGTCCCGGCACGGTAATGCTGGAGGTAGGTTTCAGCGCCATATGCGCCACAATGTGTTGCCCGCTACTGATGCCACCGAGGATGCCGCCAGCGTGGTTGCTCTGAAAACCCTGCGCCGTGATTTCATCGCGATTCTGGCTGCCGCGCAGCGCCACCACGTTAAATCCTTCGCCGATCTCCACGCCTTTCACCGCATTAATGCTCATCAGCGCATGGGCGATGTCCGCATCCAGTCGGTCAAATACCGGTTCGCCAAGCCCTGCCGGCACGCCGCTCGCCATCACCGTCACTTTCGCGCCGATGGAGTCACCCTCTTTTTTCAGCGCGCGCATCAGTTCGTCCAGCGCGTCAAGTTTGTCTGCATCGGGGCAAAAGAACGGATTAAGCTCAACCTGACGCCAGTCTTTAATCTCCAGCGGAATATCGCCCATCTGGGTCAGGCAGCCGCGGATTTCGATGCCGAACTTTTCCGCCAGGTATTTCTTGGCAATCGCCCCTGCCGCTACGCGCATCGCGGTTTCACGCGCGGAAGAACGTCCACCGCCACGGTAATCGCGCAGGCCGTATTTCTGCTCATAGGTGTAATCCGCGTGTCCCGGACGAAAAACATCTTTAATCGCGCTGTAGTCCTGCGAGCGCTGATCGGTGTTTTCAATCAGCAGGCCAATGCTGGTGCCGGTCGTCACGCCATCAAACACGCCGGAGAAAATTTTTACCTGATCCGGTTCGCGGCGCTGGGTAGTATAGCGCGAGGTGCCGGGGCGGCGTCTGTCGAGATCGTGTTGCAGATCGGCCTCCGTCAACGGGATGCCGGGCGGCACGCCATCGACGATACACCCAAGCGCCAGCCCGTGTGATTCGCCGAAAGTGGTTACGCGAAAGAGTTGTCCAATTGTGTTTCCTGCCATCACGGCTCCGTTATCGTTGTTGTCGTTTGCGTGTTTTAATCTTTATAAATGTTGAAATGTTCACGGGCCGCGAGCAACTGCGCTTTGGTCAACATAAAAACGCCATCGCCGCCGTTGTCAAACTCCAGCCAGGTGAACGGCACATCCGGATACTGCTCCATCAGATGTACCATGCTGTTTCCGACTTCACAAATCAGAACGCCATCATCGGACAGATAATCCGGCGCATTTCCCAGGATACGACGGGTCAATTTGAGGCCGTCAGTGCCGGACGCCAGCCCCAGCTCAGGTTCGTGGCGATATTCGTTCGGCAGATCGGACATATCCTCCGCATCGACATAGGGCGGGTTAGTGACTATCAGATCGTACTGAACTTTCGGCAGATCGCGGAACAGATCGGAACGGATTGGCGTCACGTGATGGATAAGACCGTGTTCTTCAATGTTATGCTCGGCGACAGCCAGCGCATCCGGCGAAATATCGACCGCATCAACCTCTGCGTCCGGGAAAGCATAAGCACAGGCGATGGCGATGCAGCCGCTACCGGTACACATATCCAGAATATATTTCGGCTGTTGGCTAATAAGGCCGGCAAAGCGGTTATTAATCAGCTCGCCAATCGGCGAACGCGGCACCAGCACGCGCTCATCGACATAAAATTCGTGGCCGCAGAACCAGGCTTTATTGGTCAGGTAGGCGACCGGGATACGCTCGTTAATGCGACGAATCACTCGCTCGACAATGCGGTGTTTTTCGCTGGACGTCAGCCGCGCGGTCCGCATATCCTCCGGAATATCCAGCGGCAGATAAAGAGACGGCAACACCAGTTGTACCGCTTCATCCCACGGGTTATCGGTACCGTGTCCATACCAGATATTCGCCGCGCTAAAGCGGCTTACCGCCCAGCGCAACATGTCCTGAATGGTATGCAGTTCACTTACTGCTTCATCGACAAAAATTTTATCCACGTATTCCTCCAGGGCATGCTCGCATTAAATTCGGCGGCTAGTTTGCCACGAAGACAGGGATAAATCAGCATTGACGCGGCGGGAGAATACGAAAAATCCGTTTTGACCGTTCGGATATCCTCCGGGTCGGGTAAACTAAGGCAAAAGATCAGACGAGACCCACGAATGAAAAAGAAAACATCGCTCAGCGAGGAGGACCAGGCGCTGTTCCGTCAGCTGATGGTCGGCACCCGAAAGATTAAACAGGATACTATCGTCCATCGGCCGCTGCGCAAGAAAATCACGGAAGTCCCTACCCGAAGGTTAATTCAGGAACAGGCGGACGCCAGCCACTATTTTTCCGATGAGTTCCAGCCGCTGCTCAATACGGAAGGGCCGGTAAAGTATGTCCGTGAAGATGTCAGCCATTTCGAGCTAAAAAAAATGCGCCGCGGCGACTATTCGCCAGAACTGTTTCTGGATTTACACGGCTTAACGCAGCTTCAGGCCAAGCAGGAACTGGGGGCGCTGATTGCCGCCTGCCGTCGGGAACATATTTTTTGCGCCTGCGTCATGCATGGACACGGTAAACATATTCTGAAACAGCAAACGCCGTTATGGCTGGCGCAGCATCCGCATGTGATGGCCTTTCATCAGGCGCCGAAAGAGTACGGCGGCGACGCCGCGCTGCTGGTGTTGATTGAAGTGGAAGAGTGGCAACCGCCCGAATTACCCTGATGCGGAATTGCCGGATGGCGGCGCAAGCGCCTGATCCAGCCTACGAACAGCCAACGCTGTCGTAGGCCTGATAAGCGAAGCGCCATCAGGCAGCAAAGATTAAATCGCTTTCGCCATTTTCAGATTGCAGGGACTCATTTGCCAGTTGAATGTCCCCTTGCCGCTTTCATCAAGCGTAACGTTGGCAATTGCGGACGTCGTGAACATCGGCGGCGTTTCGCCCGGACAAAGCTCAGATACCAGGTATCCGACCAGAGGTAAGTGAGAAATCACCAGCACCGATCCGATCTCTTCATTGGCCAGCGCCTGGAGGTAGGCGCTGACCAGACCGACATCGCCACAGGGCGTTAGCTCCGGCAGGACATCCACCTGAGCCGGCAGATTCATACAATCGCCGACCACATCTAACGTCTGTTCGGCCCGAAGAAACGGACTCACCAGAACACGTTCGATATCCACTTTTTGACCTTTCAGCCAGTTCGCCATCAGGCGAGACTCGTCACACCCACAAGGGGTCAAGGGACGAACCGAATCACTGGCGGCATCGAGGGCTGCGTCGCCGTGACGCATGATAAAAACTTGCATATTGCACCGCTTTTGTTAACCAGTTTCACCAACACGCTTACCACATGCCCCTATTGGCTGCGGCAAAAATGCGGTGGCCGGCATTGTGCCTTATCCATTCACTGAATGAAACGCTGTTTTTTACCTCAATGGCGTAAGTATAGTCAATCCTTGATTATTATTTCGCCACTAAGGAGGCATTCAGTGCGGATTCATATTCTCTTTGACCTCAATTTCCCTGGTCAGTTTCCCCATTCGTCCAGAAATGCTCCCTGCGCTCCGCCATGCGCACTAATTGTTCACAAGGCGCGTAACGAGGACCGTAAAGTGCGGCCAGGCGCTGTAATGTCGCCACCATTTCACCCGGCCCGAGAGCATCCATATAGCGGAACGGGCCACCGAGAAACGGCGGAAAACCGATACCAAACACGGCGCCAATATCGCCATCGCGCGCGCTGCGAATCACTTTTTCGTCGAAACAGCGCGCCGCTTCGTTAAGCATTAACATGACACAGCGCTCTGCCACCTGCTGCGCAGACAGTCGACTCTGCCCTTGCACGCCAATAAGCTTATAAATAGCAGGGTCAACCTGTTTTTTGCTTTTACGCCCTTTTTCGCCATAAAGATAGAAACCGCGACCATTTTTTCTACCTTTGCGATCGTCATTCAAAATTGAAGCGACAACATTTGCAGGCGCGCTAAAACGTTCTCCATACGCCGCCTCAAGCACAGGAATAATTTTAGTGCCCGTGTCGATTCCTACCTCATCCAAAAGTTGGATTGGCCCCACCGGAAAACCAAATTTTACCAGGGCGGCGTCAATATGTTCGACGCGTTCGCCTTCAGTCAGCATCCGAATCGCCTCATTGATATACGGCGCAAGAATTCGGTTAACATAAAACCCGGCTTTATCACTGACGACTATCGGGGTTTTACCCTGTTTTTTCGCCAGCTTAACGGTCGTGGCGATGGTCTGCGCGGAAGTAGACGCATGAGGAATAACCTCAACCAGCGGCATTTTTTCGACCGGGCTAAAAAAGTGCAATCCAATCACCTGTTCCGGTCTGGCCGCATTCGCCGCAATATCGCCAATCGGCAGGGAAGAAGTATTGGAGGCAAAAATGGTGTGAGCAGCGCAATTTTGCTCCACTTCCGCCACCATCTGTTGTTTTAACGGCAGATCTTCAAACACCGCTTCAATGACCAGATCACGATGACTGAAACCACGGTAATCGGTCGAACCTGATATCAACGCCAACTGTTTATCGCGTTCGCTGGCTTTGATATGGCGGCGGCGTACTTTTGTTTCAAGCAGATCCCAGCTGTACTTCAGAGCATGATTGATCCCCTGAGTATTTATATCCTTAATTCGTACTGGCAAGCCGCCTTTACAGGCCGTAACCCAGGCGATACCGCCGCCCATTAACCCGCCGCCTAAGATGCCCACGCTGTTCAGCGGGCCGGGCGGCGCATCGCTACCGGGATCTTTTTTCACCTCGGTACTGGCAAAGAAAATAGCGCGCAGCGCCTGCGATTGAGGCGTCATCGCCAGCTCACCGAAAGCGCGCGCTTCCGCGTCATAGCCGCTACTGCTGCCCTGCGCCAGTCCAGTTTCAATCACATCAATGATCCGCTCCGTCGCCGGATAATTACCCTGCGTTTTTTGCGCCGTCTTTTTACGCACCAGGCGAAATAACAGCGCGCGTCCCAACGGCCCCGCCAGGATACGTTCCCGGACCGGTAATGTCCGCTGCGCCAGACGTTCTTTTTTAGCCAGCTCGACAGCCGCTTCCAGTAAAATGGTTTGCGGCACCACATCATCAACCAGCCCGGCTTTAAGCGCCTGTCTGGCGCGAAGCTGTTTACCTGTCAGGATCATATCCAGCGCGGTACTGACCCCCACCAGCCGTGGAAGTCGCTGCGTTCCGCCCGATCCCGGTAAAAGCCCTAACTGTACCTCCGGCAGTCCGAGAACGGTTTTAACGTCGTCGGTACAGATACGCCGATGGCAGGCCAGCGCCATTTCAAGACCGCCCCCCAGGCAGGCGCCGTGAATGGCGGCGATAACCGGAACAGGCAACGCCTGGATCTCCGCCATCAGTTGTTGCCCCTGACGCGCCAGCGTTTCCGCTTCCTGCGCGTTTTGGCAGTGACCTATCATGTTGATATCAGCGCCAGCAATAAAGTTATCTGCTTTGGCTGAGATAAAAACAACGCCCTGCAACGCTTTATTTTCCCGGATCTGCTTCAGGATGGCGCGTACCTGCGCGGCAAACTCCGCTTTCAGGGTGTTCACCTTTTCTCCAGGGACATCAATAGCGACAACCGCGACATTATCCAGACGCACGTTAAGCATAAAAGCTGATGTGGTAGTCATTATTCCGCCTCCAGAACCATCGCCGCGCCAAGACCGCCAGCCGCGCAGGCCGTGACCAGGCCAAAACCTCCGCCCCGACGCCGTAATTCATGCAACGTTTGGGTTATCATCCGCGCGCCCGTTGCGGCAAAAGGATGCCCGTAGGCGATTGAGCCGCCGAGCACGTTGAATTTAGCGTCATCCACCTCCCCTGTCGCCTGCGCACGACCAAGCACCTCACAGGCAAATCGTTCGCTGCCCAGCAGTTGTAAGTTCGCCAGAGTCTGAGCGGCAAACGCTTCATGCATGTCAAAAAGCGTCAGATCGGCCATCGTCAACCCGGCCCGCTCCAGCGCCAGCGGCGTTGACCAGGCCGGCCCCAATAGCATGTCCTGCCAGACATCAATAGCGGTAAAGGCGTAGCTGCGCAGATAACCAAGCGGGCGCAGCCCCAGCTCTTTAGCGCGGGATTCGGTCATCAGAATAACGGCGGCAGCGCCGTCGGTCAGCGGTGTACTGTTGGCGGCAGTTACGGAGCCATGTTTTCTGTCAAAAGCGGGACGCAGTTTAGCGTAGTCCGCCAGCGTGGAGGCGCCGCGAATGTTGTTGTCTTCTGCAAAGGGGTTTTTATACGGCGGCACATAGGTCGTCATCACTTCTTCCGCCAGTTTGCCCTCCGCCCATGCCTGCGCGGCGCGCTGATGTGAACGATGCGCCAGAGCGTCCTGCTGTTCACGCGTAATACCATACGTTTTCGCCATCTGTTCGGCGGTATCGCCCATGCGCAGACCGGTGGAATACTCAGCAACGGCGGGAGGAACGGGCAGCAGGTCGCGTAAGCGCAGACGAGAAAAAAGCGTCAGCCGTTGGCGGGTCGTCCGGGCTTTATTGACATCAACCAGTACCCGCGCCAGGGCTTTACTCACGCCTATTGGCAGTACCGACGACGAATCTGCGCCGCCAGCGATACCCGCGCGTATCGTGCCGGCCATCAGGCTTTCCGCCACATTCGCTACCGCCTGAAAACTGGTGGCGCAGGCGCGGCTTACGCTATAGGCATCGGTATGAACATTCATCCCCGTACCCAGCACAATTTCGCGCGCAATGTTGGGCGCTTCCGGCATTTGTACTACCTGACCAAAAACCAGTTGCTCAATGGCATCGGCTGGAATTTCACTGCGCGCCAGCAGCTCGCCTACCACCATCTTGCCGAGATCAACAGCGGGAATACCATGAAATGCAGTGGCCTGACGAGCGAAGGGGGTTCGTAACCCACTGACAATAGCAATGCGATCGCCCTGGCGGGTGACCAACGGTAAAGCCTGACGCATAGTACTCCCCTGTAAAAAAATAAATTAGTGGTCTGACCTGATCACAGTCTTAACCAATTTTTTACATTTAGCCAAGCAGAGAGAAAAGAAAGTGGGAGCTAAGGCACAGTGAAGGGAAGCGACAAAAAAAGAAAACGCCTCCGCCAGATGATGACGGAGGCGTCGTGAATGAACGGATTAACGCAGGCCGAGCTGGAAGATCAGCGTTTCTGCTTCGCAGGCGAAAACAAAATCAATATCCAGACGAACGCCTTCGGATTCCTCGGTAAAGGTTGGCGTAATTTGGCAAGGTTCAGACTCCACGCTACGCGCTTTTTCGGTTAACGCCGCCAGCGTCTCTTCAGCCTCTGCGCGGGTAGCGAATACGCGGCTGTATGACGCGGTGCAATCGGAGTTGTCCATGATGGTTCCAACGTCCATACAGCAGCAAACCGGGGTTTCATCAGCACTGCATTTACTCATTGTAGATTTCCTCTGTATTTGCACCCAGGGTGCCAGATAAACGATGGGGATATTTTACGCTCCCGGCATTCGCCTCTCCAGTCGTTAATGGTGGGAAACGCGTTAAGTGACCGAAATCACACTTAAAAATGATCTAAAACAAAAATCTCGCGATCGGGTGACCGTTAAGCCCGCCGATTTTGCCAGCCAGATCTCGTTTCTAAGATCACAATTGAAAAAACTTATAAACATACTTGCAACATTCTAGCTGGTCAGACCTATACCCTCGCCACTGGTCTGATTTCTAAGTCGTACCGCAGACCCTACACTTCGCGCTCCTGTTACAGCATGTAACATAGTTTGTATAAAAATAATCAATGAGGTTATGGTCATGAGCCAGAAAACCCTGTTTACAAAGTCTGCTCTCGCAGTCGCAGTGGCAATCATCTCCACCCAGGCCTGGTCTGCAGGCTTTCAGTTAAACGAATTTTCTTCCTCTGGCCTTGGCCGGGCCTATTCGGGTGAAGGCGCAATCGCAGATGATGCGGGTAACGTTAGCCGCAACCCGGCGTTAATTACCATGTTTGACCGCCCGACGTTTTCAGCGGGCGCGGTTTATATTGATCCTGATGTTAATATTAGCGGGACATCGCCATCTCGTCGGACGTTAGATGCGGATAACATCGCGCCGACGGCCTGGGTGCCGAACGTCCATTTTGTCGCCCCGATTAACGACCAGTTTGGCTGGGGGGCTTCTATTACCTCTAACTATGGTCTGGCGACAGAGTTTAACGACACATACGCCGGCGGCTCGGTTGGCGGTACGACCGATCTTGAAACCATGAACCTGAATTTAAGCGGCGCTTATCGCTTAAATGAGGCCTGGAGCTTCGGCCTCGGCTTTGATGCGGTATACGCGCGTGCAAAAATCGAACGTTTTGCGGGCGATTTAGGCCAGTTGGTCGCGGCACAGAATCCGGCGCTGGCGCCGGTCGCGGGTCAGATTCCCAGCGACACCAAGATTGCCCACCTGAACGGTAATCAGTGGGGCTTTGGCTGGAATGCCGGTATCCTTTATGAACTGGATAAAAATAACCGCTACGCGCTGACCTACCGCTCGGAAGTCAAAATTGACTTTAAAGGCAACTACAGTAGCGATCTTCCCATCGCTATAAACCGATTTAACCTGCCTATCCCAACGGCAACCGGCGGCGCGACGCAGTCAGGCTACCTGACGCTGAATCTGCCAGAAATGTGGGAAGTGTCCGGTTATAACCGTGTGGCGCCACAGTGGGCCATCCACTATAGCCTGGCCTATACCAGCTGGAGCCAGTTCCAGGAATTGAAGGCAAAATCGACCGCCGGCGATACGCTCTTTGAGAAGCATGAAGGCTTTAAAGACGCTTATCGCATTGCGTTGGGTACCACCTATTACTACGATGACAACTGGACGTTCCGTACCGGTATCGCCTTCGATGACAGCCCGGTACCAGCGCAAAACCGTTCTATCTCTATTCCGGACCAGGACCGTTTCTGGCTGAGCGCCGGTACGACTTACGCCTTTAACAAAGATGCCTCTGTCGACGTTGGCGTCTCTTATATGCATGGTCAGAGCGTGAAAATTAATGAAGGCCCTTATCAGTTTGAATCTGAAGGGAAAGCCTGGCTGTTCGGTACTAACTTTAACTACGCGTTCTAATCTCTTTCTGAAACGGATCAAAAAGGTGAGCATTGCGCTCACCTTTTTATTTACTGCCGTTTATTCCGAGTCGATCTCTTTGAGTTCGTCCTGAATCGCCTGCGCGTTCGGGTTTTCCTGCGGCTTGAGTTTTCCGCCATTGGCGATAAAGTCATGACGCTGGAAGTACGCCTCGCGCACCATAATATAAGGATCGGAAGACTGGCGCAGCAAACCATCGGAGTCCAGCAACTGCGCGCGGGTTTCTATCCCTTCGATAGTCCATTTTCCTATGGACATTGGCCAGGTCAACCACGAGAGCACCGGATACAAGGTATCCGCCATATCCCCGCCATCTTCACGCAGCGTGAAGCTGCCGTAGAACGGAAGTTGCATATAAGGCCCATACCCCACGCCATAATGGCCCAGCGTACTGCCAAAGCGATGCGGTTCAACGCGCTGCAGCTTAGGATTCGCCATTCCCGCGACGTCAATAAAGCCGCCCATCCCTAATAAGGTGTTCAGGAAGAAACGGGTGAAATGCACCATACCCTGATAAGGATCGCCCTGCAGGAAATAGTTCACCATGATCGCCGGTTCTTCGAGGTTGCCGGTGAAATTACTTAAACCGTTACGCGCAGGCTGTGGAACATAATCACGCCAGGCGACCGCGACCGGCCGAACAACATACGGGTCCAGCACATTAAAGTTGAAGTTGTACATGGTGCGGTTAAACCCTTCAAATGGGTCTGAACGCCCCTGCTGTTCTGTACCGGAACTCGCACACCCGACCAGCAGTGTGGTTCCCAGCGCCAGCGCCGACAGGCGAAGCTTCATAGATGTCTCCCTGTGAATTATGGCTATCGCTGATTGCCATCCATGACGGAACGCTACCGTATCCGCCTGTTTAGGTGTGAGCGATTTTAACAGCACGTCAAACGATGTCTATATGCGCGATCTCATTGCTCTGAGCATAGCCTGGTAACGCAACAACGTGACGGCCCTATTCTAACGAAACAGATAAAAACGAGCGTGATCATTTTTATTTTTTCGGAGAATGCCCCGGCCTGGGTAAATGAAAAACCGCTACGCTTTATTAATATGTGTTAATCAGCAGAGATCATCATGGATAGCCTTAACGACGATAAAATTAACCGGCACAGCAGTGACCTGGAAGTTGAAAGCGAAGAAAAACAAAGCGGTAAAGAGATTGAAGTGGATGAAGATCGTCTTCCTTCCCGCGCCATGGCGATTCATGAACATATTCGCCAGGATGGTGAAAAAGAGATGGAACGCGATGCGATGGCTTTGCTCTGGTCAGCCATTGCCGCAGGACTTTCTATGGGGGCATCACTCCTGGCGAAAGGGATTTTCCACGTGCAGCTTGAAGGCGTTCCCGGCGGCTTTTTACTGGAAAATCTCGGCTATACCTTTGGTTTTATCATTGTCATCATGGCCCGCCAGCAATTATTTACTGAAAATACCGTTACTGCCGTATTGCCGGTAATGCAAAATCCCACTCTGAGTAACGTTGGCCTGCTGATGCGCTTATGGGGCGTAGTCTTATTGGGCAACCTTATTGGCACCGGGGTTGCGGCGTGGGCATTTGAATATATGCCTATATTTGATGAAGAGACCCGCGACGCCTTTGTCAAAATTGGTATGGAGGTCATGAAAAATAGCCCAACGGAGATGTTTGCCAACGCGATTATCTCTGGCTGGATCATCGCCACAATGGTATGGATGTTTCCTGCAGCAGGCGGGGCAAAGATTGTGGTCATTATTTTGATGACCTGGCTTATCGCGCTGGGCGATACCACCCATATTGTCGTCGGTTCCGTTGAAATTTTGTATTTGGTTTTCAACGGCACGCTGCCCTGGAGCGACTTTCTCTGGCCCTTCGCCCTTCCCACACTTGCCGGAAATATCTGCGGCGGCACCTTTATTTTCGCATTAATGAGCCACGCGCAGATCCGCAACGATATGAGCAATAAGCGTAAGGAAGAAGCGAGGCTACGCGGCGAGCGCCTGGAACGGGAGCGGAAAAAAGCGTAAAAACAGCGCTGAGTGGCGACGGTTTAACCAGTCAGGCGGCGCTACACTTACTCCGGCGAATAAAAAACGCTATACTGGCGCCGCGTTGTCCCCTTAGTTAAATGGATATAACGAGCCCCTCCTAAGGGCTAGTTGCAGGTTCGATTCCTGCAGGGGACACCATTGATACCCAGGACATTCTCTTCTTGCTGCATAACCTTTCGAGCGGTTCCCCTTTCATGTTGCTTTTATTGCCCCTATGCAATATCACCGGACATGCCATACGTTCAGCAAAAAGTCGTCATCGGCCGGTTATGACCGATGACATCCCGATGTGGTCTAGAAGCGGTACTGCAACCCCGCGGTAACCGTATAGTTATTATTAGCTATACCTGCGGCATCGCCACCAAAATACGCCGTATCACCGCTGGTTTTATCTATGATTTGCGTACCGCCCTTACCTTCTTCATATTTACTGTAAGCGAACTCAGCAAAGATTTTTGCATTACTGGTAATATAATATCCGGCGTCAATAGAAGCGCCATAATATCGTGAATTTTCCGTTTTTTCGCGGAAGGTAAGTTTGCGCATGTAGTGTTCGTCATTATCATGCGCATTTACCCAGTCGCTGTATTTAAACAGTACATTACACTCAAAGTCATTAATACGATAATCACCCGCCAGCCCGATATAGGGCATTTCGAAACGCTGGCTATAACCTATGCCGCGCACGCCATGAGGAAAATTACCAATATATCGACCATTATCATAAATATAAGACCCGCCTCTTGCCGTCCAGCTAAAACGGGTTTCCTGATAGCCCGCTGTTACGCCCGCCTTGTAGTTATCGCCCTGCAATAACCAACCTTTCACGTTCAAATCGTATTCATTAGCATAGTTGACGCTGGTGTCCGGATGAATTGAACGATCGGTCCAGCCTGGCTGCTCACTGCTCATCCAGTCATGGTCAACCATATGACCCGATCCCGACGCCAAAGACGTCCAGCCGCGGGCGTCCAGCGTCATGAACGAATAGGGTTCCCATGATAAATCCCCCTGCAACGTGGCGACATTTTTTATTTTCCAGTCCAGTTGACTCAGCTTCCGCCCGGTGTCGGTATCATAAACCAGCTCCCTGGATTTACCATTTAACACACCCACGGAAAGGGATGTCGTGACGCTATCAGGAGAGACGTCCGGAATAAATAAGGTAGACTCCGCATAAACCGACTCAGAAAATACGGCGATCATCATTACTGCAATAGCATGTTTTTTCATTTCTCTTGTCCTCATATTCAGATGTAATCTGGAGGGGTGATGAAGTTTTCATCTTGTCAAATCGTCGGACAAGAGTACATTTATTACGCCAGAGAACTTGACGCATTTTTACCTTATATTGAAGTTAAGAAATAGAATTTGATGCTCAGGTGAATAATAAGCAATCTATAATCATAATGGAATGATTTACCATTACGGTGATGTGACGTTATCTGGCTAACGACATCGTTGCTGTTGTTGTCAGCCAGATTGAAAGTAACTGTAATATCAGAATTTATAATGCTCTTTACTTAGACCATATTTTTTCATGCGCAGATAAAGTTTTTTACGGGGAATTTGCAGATACTCCGCCACTTCATTAATTCGTCCCTGATGAATATTTAATGCTTCGGTAATAATTTGTCGCTCATACTCTTCAACGCGCCGATCAAGCGGGCTCGGCTCCTGAAGAAGCAACTGCGGGTTGACCGTTTCCGCCAGCGGCAGCACGCCAACAGCAAAAAGCTCTGCCGCATTAGCCAGTTCGCGCACATTGCTTGGCCAGGCGCGTCGCATTATTCCTTTCAGTAATTCCCCCGCTATTTCCGGCACTGGATGATTGAGTCGCAGGCAGGCTTTTCGAAGATAATGGCGAAATAACGGCTCGATATCATCCGGTCGCTGAGAAAGAGACTGGCAGGCGATTTGGGTCATGGCGAAACAGTAGTAAAGCTCGGCCGCAATCTGGTTAGCTGCCGCCTGCTCCACCAGCGAAGCGCTGCCAACGCCCACCAAACGAAAAGGCCGATGCTCCAGGCTTTGTAAACGCGCCAGATGGTGCTGCTGTTCGCGTGTCAGATATTCGGGATGACTCAACACCAGCGTGCCTCCTTGCGCCTGGTCGATGAATGTCTCCAACTGCCCGGCATTCTCCGGCGTAAGTTCATAGCGTACAAACGGCCCTTTCGCGTTACGCCCCAGTTGATGGAGATAACGGGCGCCAGTCATACGTCCAGTGCCATGCTCACCATAAAACCATACGGCAATGTCCGTTTCCGCCAGTTGTTGTAACCGTTGTCGAAACTGATTCATCCACTCGCTGCGCCCAATCAGTTCAACCTGTAACGTCTGCTGGCAATATTGCCGCCGTGCAATGACCGACCGGCGCTGGCGTAGCGCGTCTTCAATTAATATCAACAGCTTGCCCGGATCGACGGGTTTTTGCAGAAAATCCCAGGCGCCCTTTTTCACCGCATCAACCGCCATCGGTACATCGCCATGTCCGGTAATCAATAAGATTGGCAGTTGATCGTCATCCTGATGAAACAGCGTCATAAGATCGATACCGGAACACCCCGGCATACACACATCGCTCAAAACGATCCCCTCCCAATCCGCTTTTACCCACTCTTTGGCCTCGAAAGGATGGGTAAAGCCACGCACGCGGTAGCCTGCCTGCTCAAGCATTTGGGTATAGGCGTCAAGTACATCAACGTCATCATCAATCAGCAAAATAGAACATTCATCATTCAACATCATCGACATCCGTTACCGAGAATTGCAGCACCACGCAAGCGTTACGCGTCAGCGTCGACGCCAGACGCAGGTCGCCCTTCATTTGCGCCATCAGCGACACGCTAATCGACAGCCCAATACCCAACCCGACAGCTTTACTGGTGGTAAACGGCTTGAGTAAAGAGGGCAACAGCGCCACAGGCCAGCCAGGGCCGTTATCTGCAATATAAACCTCCAGCGCCTCTCCCTGCGTCTGCCACGTCACCGCGATCACCGCATCATGCGAACAGGCGTCAAGCGCATTCGCCAGCACATTCACCAGAACCTGCTGAATACGCACTTCATCGCCGCTAACCCATACGGTGTCGGTTGGCAGTGAAAGCGCTCCCTGCCGGGATTGGTGGCGCATGGCCAATAACTCCCATGCCGCCACGAAGGTTTGGCGCAGATCAACGGGATACAATGGCGTTTCCAGCTCCGCCCGGCGGGTAAACTGCCGCAGCGAACGGATGATGGCGTCAATCCGGTTAATGAGCCCTTCCGCTTTGGTGAGCGTATTTCTCGCCTGTCCGCTCTGACCTTGTTCAATCGCGCGTCCCGCCGTAAATAAATACATTGAAAGCGCATTCAGCGGCTGGTTAATTTCATGCGCCAGCGTGGTCATGGTCTGGCCGACTACCGCCAGTTTCGCCGTCTGAATCAACTCATCCTGCATGGCGCGCAGGTCGGCTTCTATCTCTTTGCGCTCGGCGACCTCTTGTTCAAGCTGCCTGCGTTGCATATTGAGCTGGCCCAGCGTATGACGTAGCAAACGGGCTATCCGCCCTAGCTCATCGCGCCCGTAAACCGGGATAGTCGAGTCGGTTCTTCCCAGCCCTATCTGTACCACAGCCTGATTAAGCGCGGTAAAACGCTTTACCAGCCGGGAACGGATAAAATAGTGGTTGAGTCCCCAGGCCAGCAGCAACGCCAGGAGCGTTGCCACTAAAATAAGCCCGCCGCTAACGCGAACAATCTGTTCCAGGCGTTGATTGAACGTCTGCATTTGCTGGTGACTACTACCTAACTGCGCCTCAAGCAGCGTGCGAAAGCGCCCTAGCGTAGCCTCTCTGGCGCGGCTGGCGTCCAGTAAGGCTTTTTGCGCCGCAACATAATCGCGCATGGTATCGGGCATCTTATTTTTTACCATCCCGATTTCCAATAGTTCGTCGATGGTTTGCCGCAGCGTGATCGTACTGGGCCAGTCATCCAGCGCACGAATATTCTCATCCGCCGTTTTTTTTAGGTTTTCCAGATAGCGAATATGGGTCTCCACCAGCATCCCGTCATTATTGCCGGACTTGAGCTCATTCAATCTGTCGCGCAGGTCATCAACAATCTGATTTTCAATTCGCGCCAGGGTATATACCTGCTGCTGCTCGTTCTGCACCTCGCGCGAACGTTGCAAATACTGTGCTGCATCGCCCTGATTCGCCTCAATTTGATCGAGTAGCGTCCCTTGCTGCCAGGTAAAATCCTGTACCAGCGAATTTAGCTCCGTGGTGAAATCATCATGGAGCCAGTCGATGCGAGCGGAAAGCTCACTGACTTTCTCCCGCACCAAAAACATGTTGTAGAGGGCGTTGTCCAGCTCCGCCAGCAAGGTCCGGCTATCCTGTAAAATGACGGCCAGTTGCCGGCGCTCAGCAAGCTGAAGCCCCTGACTGAGACGCTCAATCTTATCCAGATGCTGAATAATCTGCGTACGTAACTGCAAACGTACCGTCGTGTTCGGCGCCAGCAAAAATTCATTGAGTTGATCCACGGCCAGATTCAGGTTCCCCTCAATTAAAAAAGCGGAGTGGATGCGAGGAAAATATTCATCAAGCGAATAGCGAACCTGCGAACTTTGCTCATGCCAGGAATAAAGGCTGACCATACTGACAATCAGCGTCAGTAATGCGCCCGTTAAAAATGCGCCCCGTAAACTGTTGCTGATACTGAGCTGACGAAGCCGTTGCAATAATCTCCCCTTCATTTCAGCTCTTCCAGTTTGTGAATCGCCAGCCGCTGATTGTTCAGAAACCAGATCTGCCACTCCATCATTTTTTGTTCGGCAAAGCTTTTATTATCAAACTGCGCCAGCCAGGTTTCATCCTCACTGCTTGCCGCATCCACCGGGACGCTGGTCAATAAAGCTCTGATTTCAGGTAAGGGGCGTTTAAGCCGCGTTTCTGCGCTGTGCAACGCTCGCCATGCATCTTTAAGCTGCGCGAGACGAAAACTGATCGCGGTATCAAACATGCGTTGTACCAGTTGCTGACGCTTCAGGATCAGACGATAGTTCAACGGCGGCTGGGCCATCAAACGCTGTTGTTGCGCGGCGCGAGGATTATCGGCGCTAAGCGGTGCGACGGGATACTTACCGGTATTCGCGTCAGCCAGTATCCTTTGCCCTTTCGGACTTAATAAGTAATGAATAAAAGCACGCGCTTCGTCTGCATGACGGCTGTTTTTCAACACCGCGACGTAAGTGGGCGACACCGCAGAATACGGGAAATAGGTAAAAGCAAGATTAGGATCGTTAAGTAGCAAATTAGCATAGTTATCAATGACCGGCCCGGCAACGCCAAGCCCGCTTTTGATTTTATCCGCTACGCCGAAACTGCGAGAGGAAATCGTGACCAGATTACCCGAGATTGCCAGCAGCGTCGCCCACCCTGCCGTCCAGCCTTTTTGCTGCAACAGCGACGCCACCATCAAATGATTGGTGTCTGAGCGTGACGGACTGCTCATTAATAGAGCGCCCTGGTAACTGGGCAGGCCCATATCCTGCCAGTCGGCAGGCGGCGGAAGATGGCGCGCAGCGAGCGCTGAACGATTGATCAATAGCCCAAATCCGGATACCGCTACCGCCACTGAAGTTGAGCGGATAGAACGCGGCACCAGCTTCTGGCTGGCGGCAGGCGCGCTATCCAATAGCGCCAGCTTTTGGTGCTCCTGAAGGTGTTGCAACAGCATGGGGGATGACGTCAGGATCAGATCGACATTTTCCGCATTCGCCGTATCAAGTAATTGCTCTAAAGAACCGCTGGTACGGTTGAGCGTACGAATCATGACGGAACCCGGCTCCGTCTGCCAGCGCTGGATAATCCAGGCGGTCGCGCTGGGTGAAAAGGTCGTTGCCATCACCAGCTCGCGGCTGTACGCCTGGCAAGAACCGAACATTGCCGCCAGCCATAGCGTAAAAGCGCCCACTCTGGCGAAACGACTACAGCATGAGAAAAGTCGATTTGTGATCCCGTTCATAAATATCGATATCACATAAAGAAAATATTGAGACAAAACTTACCCTTTTATTTCTGTTGGCATCCAGAACAACGTTATTTGAATAATAACGGGTCCGTCGCCCGAAAACATCAATAAAGCGTATCAGATCACTGGCAGCAAATTTGTTAATATCCGCACATGCTAACGATAAAACGGCCATGCCAATAATTAAAGTTTCACCACACCCTTCAGGATGGGTCAAAAATAACCTTTAAATTCACCCAATTGAGTCAATTTTGACACATTTCTTCGACTTGAATTTTATTGTCACTCCTTTCACTCTACCGACAAAACCTCCTGATGTTCATCTCACTATAAAATACAGGTGACTCCATGTTAACAATATTAAAAACAGGGCAATCGGCGCATAAAGTCCCACCGGAAAAAGTCCAGGCCACATATGGTCGATATCGTATACAGGCATTGTTAAGCGTATTTCTGGGATATCTCGCTTACTATATAGTCAGAAACAATTTCACATTATCGACGCCTTATTTAAAAGAGCAATTGGATCTCAGCGCTACGCAAATCGGCCTGCTGAGTAGCTGTATGCTTATTGCTTACGGAATCAGTAAAGGCGTAATGAGCAGTCTGGCGGATAAAGCCAGCCCAAAAGTCTTCATGGCGTGCGGTCTGGTACTCTGCGCGATTGTTAACGTTGGGCTGGGATTCAGTAGCGCATTCTGGATATTTGCCGCTCTGGTGGTCTTCAATGGCCTTTTTCAGGGCATGGGCGTCGGCCCCTCGTTTATTACTATTGCAAACTGGTTCCCTCGTCGGGAACGCGGACGCGTAGGCGCCTTCTGGAATATCTCGCATAACGTTGGCGGCGGGATCGTCGCGCCTATCGTCGGTGCGGCTTTTGCGATATTGGGCAACGAACACTGGCAAAGCGCCAGTTATATCGTTCCGGCCTGCGTCGCCGTCATTTTTGCCTTAATTGTTCTGGTCTTGGGAAAAGGTTCGCCACGCGAAGAAGGTCTTCCCTCACTGGAACAGATGATGCCGGAAGAAAAAGTCGTACTGAAAACGAAGAATACGGCAAAAGCGCCGGAAAATATGAGCGCATGGCAAATCTTCTGTACTTATGTGCTGCGCAATAAAAATGCCTGGTATATTTCGCTGGTGGATGTCTTCGTCTATATGGTGCGGTTTGGCATGATTAGCTGGTTGCCTATCTATCTGTTGACAGTAAAACACTTTTCAAAAGAACAGATGAGCGTCGCGTTTCTCTTTTTCGAGTGGGCGGCGATTCCCTCCACGCTACTGGCAGGCTGGCTGTCAGATAAACTGTTTAAGGGCCGCAGAATGCCGTTAGCCATGATTTGCATGGCGCTGATTTTTGTCTGTCTGATCGGATACTGGAAAAGTGAATCTTTGCTGATGGTAACGATTTTCGCCGCCATTGTAGGTTGTCTGATTTACGTCCCGCAGTTCCTCGCGTCCGTACAGACAATGGAGATAGTCCCCAGCTTTGCCGTAGGTTCCGCCGTCGGTTTACGTGGGTTCATGAGCTATATTTTCGGCGCCTCGTTGGGCACCAGCCTGTTTGGTGTAATGGTGGATAAACTTGGCTGGTACGGCGGATTTTATCTTCTGATGGGCGGCATCGTGTGCTGCATTCTATTCTGTTACCTCTCCCATCGCGGCGCGCTGGAACTGGAACGCCAGCGCCAGAATGCGTTACATAATCAGGACTCACTGCAGCTTGCGGACGCGCAATAAACGATTAGCCTTCCCGGGGAACAGAAGCGCCGACATTGTCGGCGCTATCTATTCGCTGACATCGTGTATACCCAAAATAATTCGAGTTGCTTAAAAGCGGCAAGGGAGTGAGTCCCCAGGAGCATAGATAACGATGTGACTGGGGTGAACGACAAATCTGCCGGGAACAGATTTGAACGTCGCGTGCGACGGCCGTCAGGGCGAGGCCCATCGATGGGCCGAGTAATCCGTAGCCAACACATCAGCAACTTGAAGTATGAAGGGTATGTACTGACTAACGCTTACCGTATCCCACCATAAAGCGAATAATTAACCCACATGCCGGTGCGAGAAAAAGCAATAATCCGCTAACGATGTCATCGCCATCCTGCAACCATACATTGAGTAAATAAATCAGCGCGGCAAGGATAACCATTCCCGTAAAAGAAGAAACCGCAGAAAAAGCCCCCATCACCTGACCGATATAGCCACTCACGGCAAGTATACTTATTGCAAGAAATGTCCATAAATAGATCATCTATAATACCTCCTGTCTATGGCAAGGCTTCCATATAGCCTTACGGTCCCTCTCACTTCTCCTTTAAGATAAACCTTATCAGCCCGTCATTTCCATAACATTTATCCCACATTTTATTTTTTTAATCATTTTTCAATGACCTTCGTCTGAAATAAAATTATCACTGTAAAAACAATGCATTAAAAATAATGATTAGCTTATTTTTGCTACGGGAGAAATATTTACGCTTCTTGATAAAGAATTTCTGGGCGCGAGTAAATAACTGGTGGTACATTAGCCTGCCTGGCGTTCATGCCCTCGTGGTTTAGTACTGACTTAGTTTTACACTCCTTACGGGAACCATTGTCGTACATGATGGCCTAACTATACGTAAATCATTCAAGTTACCCTGATGAGCTTACTCAAGTAAGTGCTTCGGATAAGCGAACGCAACTTGAAGGATGATGCGTATTTCAGAGTGTACCGCTGCGGATAATGACTCTTCTGCGATACATTATTTTCGTATCTACAGAAGGTATTTTATGTTTCCTCAAAGCAAATTTTCACGCGCGTTTTTGCACCCGCGCTACTGGCTGACGTGGTTTGGCGTTGGCGTCCTCTGGTTACTGGTGCAGCTTCCCTACCCGGTTTTGCGTTTTCTGGGCACCCGCACCGGTAAACTGGCGCGCCCCTTCCTGAAGCGACGTGAGTCAATCGCCCAGAAAAATATTGAACTCTGTTTTCCGACCCTCTCCCGGGAAGAAAGGGAAAAACTGATCGCCGAGAATTTCCACTCTCTTGGCATGGCGCTGCTTGAAACGGGCATGGCCTGGTTCTGGCCTGATAACCGGGTTCGCAAATGGTTTGATGTGGACGGGCTGGACAACCTTACCCGTGCGCAGGCGCAAAATCGCGGCGTAATGGTCGTTGGCGTGCATTTTATGTCGCTGGAATTGGGAGGCCGGGTAATGGGTCTCTGCCAGCCGATGATGGCGACCTATCGTCCGCATAACAATCCGCTCATGGAGTGGGTGCAGACGCGCGGTCGTATGCGCTCAAATAAAGCGATGATCGGCAGAAACAATCTGCGCGGCATTGTGGGCGCGCTAAAAAAAGGGGAAGCCGTTTGGTTTGCTCCCGACCAGGACTACGGCCCTAAAGGCAGCTCCTTTGCGCCATTTTTCGCGGTTGAAAACGTCGCCACCACCAACGGCACCTATGTACTGTCCAGGCTGTCTGGCGCCGCCATGTTGACCGTTACAATGGTAAGGAAATCCGATAACTCGGGTTATCGTCTGTATATTACCCCTGAAATGGAAGGTTACCCGGCAGATGAAAATCAAGCCGCTGCCTATATGAATAAAATTATTGAGAAAGAGATCATGCGCGCCCCGGAGCAATATCTCTGGATCCATCGCCGTTTCAAGACTCGCCCGTTGGGGGAAGCGTCACTCTACATCTGAAAAAGGCCGCAAGGCCTTTTATTTTGGCATTTCGCATTGTCATAATATTCATATCGTAAATTACTCATTCCTGCTTTTAGCGATAAGTCTCCTGTTTACAGGCGATTTTTTACTGTGTCGGCGGCGTCGCTCAATAGCGATTCATCACTGTCAGAAATTAAACTGTCGCCGATTCCCGACACTTGTAAGTTACTAAAAGTAAATAAGAAAATGCCTCTTGTTTCACCTCATTTTTAGGCGTACATTAGCGCCGTCTGGAGCGATGACGCGCAGAATTCTGAGGTGATGCAGGCGGTCGAAACACGAATAATTCTCAATTTCGTATTGTCCGGCATCAACTCTCTATAATCAGGTAAGTGTAAGTTCATTTAGGCGTACGACAGGTACGCGGAGAGATGAAACGTGAAATATTTCTTTATGGGCATTTCATTTATGGTCATCGTTTGGGCCGGTACTTTCGCCCTGATGATTTAAAAGTACAATGCAAAGAAAAACAGGAGCCATGAGGCTCCTGTTTGCTTTTCTACTCCGTGCTCGCTTCAACGGGTTTTGGATGTGACGGCAGCACGCCATCGGCGCGGAACATCGCTTTAATCCCTCTGACGGCCTGGCGAATGCGGTCGCGATTCTCTATTAATGCAAAGCGTACATGGGTGTCGCCATAATCACCAAAGCCTATCCCTGGAGAAACGCAAACCTTCGCCTCATTCAGCAGCTTCTTGGCAAACTCAAGCGATCCCATCGCCGCATATTGCTCCGGGATTTTCGCCCAGACGTACATTGAGGCTTTCGGCATTTCAACCATCCAGCCCGCCTCATGCAGCCCCTTCACCAGCACATCGCGACGACGTTTATACTGCTCGGCGATATCGCGCACGCACTGCTGATCGCCTTCCAGAGCGGCGATAGCCGCCACCTGAAGCGGGGTAAAGGTGCCATAATCGTGATAACTTTTAATGCGCGCCAGCGCGCTGACCAGGGTTTTATTGCCCACCATAAACCCAATACGCCAGCCCGCCATATTATAGCTTTTCGACAGTGTGAAAAATTCAACCGCCACGTCGCGCGCGCCGGGCACCTGCATAATGGATGGCGCTTTCCAGCCGTCGTACACGATATCGGCATACGCCAGATCGTGCACCACCAGCACATCATAACGTTTAGCCAGAGCGACCACTTTTTCAAAAAATTCCAGTTCGACGCACTGGGCCGTAGGGTTAGATGGAAAACCCAAAATCATCATTTTCGGTTTCGGATAACTTTCGCGAATAGCGCGCTCCAGCTCGTTGAAGAAATCCACCCCCTCGACCAATGGAACCGAACGCACCTGCGCCCCGGCGATAACGGCGCCATAGATATGAATCGGGTAACTGGGGTTCGGCACCAGTACCGTATCGCCATGATCCAGCGTCGCCAGCATTAAATGCGCCAGTCCCTCTTTGGAACCGATGGTCACAATCGCTTCGGTTTCCGGATCGATATCGACATCATAACGTTCCTGATACCAGTGAGAAATCGCGCGGCGTAAACGCGGTATGCCGCGAGACGTGGAATAACCGTGCGTATCCGGACGCTGCGCGACGGTGCAAAGTTTTTCGACAATGTGGGGAGGGGTTGCGCCATCAGGATTACCCATACTGAAATCAATAATATCTTCACCGCGCCGACGCGCAGCCATTTTGAGTTCAGCGGTGATGTTAAAAACATAGGGCGGAAGGCGATCGATACGCGTAAAGCGACGTTCAGGGCGGAAGTCAGCCATAATATCCTCAGATTAACGTTAGCGCCCGGACCGTCCGAGCGACGCTGCCACGATGGTGGCTCCTTTAGAAAATAGCCTGAAAATTTTCTTCCTGTCGAGAGGCTAATGAAAATATTTTTTAGCGACGAAAAAAGAGGAACAAGCGTAAAAATTTACCTTTTAAGCATGTCAGTTATAGCATCAAACAAATCATATTATTAACAACTTGATATCATTGAATTTACCTAATGTGGTGCAGCCGACGATAATTTCCTGTCAATAAACCTTATCTCAAATAATCCCCTTTTGATTTTGTGGTTTTTCCTCTTTAACCAAAATCCTTACTAATGATAATGGTATTCGATCATGTCATATTGCGGTATTTTTCAGGGACATTTCCCCGAAAATGAGGATCCTTTCCAGCAAGATGCCGCGATGAAACCGTAAATAAGGCAGCGAACCGGATACGTATAGTAAAATAAATCCCTGTTTTCGCCTGACTAACCGCCATGACATGATGACTCAACGCGCTGGTGTTTGACCTTTCGCTCAGCAAAAGTAAAGTGAAATAATTCAGTCAGTTGAAGCATTCATGCACAGGAAAGGCAATGAAAAAAACCGCGTGAGGCACGCGGTTTGAGACTGACAAGAGAATGTTTAATTGCCTGATGACGCTGCGCTCATCAGGCCTACAGATGACACACTTTTGTAGGCCGGATAAGGCGTTTATGCCACCATCTGGCTTATAGAATATGACCTAATGTCTGGCGCAGATGCGCGCCGGAGCCTAACAAGCCAGGATTATCATGGACAATCAGATAGACCGGAATACCGTGTACATAATCTTTAAAGCGGCCTTTATCTTCAAAGCCACCACGGAAGCCGGACGCTTTAAAAAATTCCAGGAAGCGCGGGACAATACCGCCAGCGATATAAACGCCGCCAAATGTCCCCATGGTTAACGCCAGATCGCCGCCAAATCGCCCCATGATGACGCAAAAGAGCGATAACGCGCGGCGACAATCGATACAGCTATCCGCCAGGGCGCGTTCGGTAATATCTTTCGGGCGCAGATTTTCCGGCAGACGGTTGTCGGACTTAACAATCGCCCGGTAAAGATTCACCAGCCCCGGGCCAGACAGCACGCGCTCGGCGGAAACGTGGCCAATTTCGGCGCGCAATATTTCCAGAATCATAGCTTCTTCTTCGCTATTAGGCGCAAAATCGACATGCCCGCCTTCGCCCGGAAGGCTAATCCAACGCTTATCCACATGCACCAGATGCGCCACGCCCAAGCCGGTTCCCGCGCCATACACCGCAATAGGTTTGCCGTCTACCGGTTCGCCGCCGCCGAACTGAATTAAATGCTCTTTTTTCAGCATCGGGATCGCCATCGACACGGCGGTGAAATCGTTGATGATTTCCAGATGGCTAAAGCCGAGATTTTTTTTCATTTCCGCAATAGAAAAAGCCCAGGTATGGTTAGTCATCGCTACCCAGTCACCGGTAATCGGGCAGGCTATGGCGATACAACCATCTTCCACGCTGACGCTATGCTCATCGAGATAAACGCGCACCACGGCCTCAAGACTGGGATAATCCAGGCCGGAATACGTTTTGGCCTGCGAGATTTCTCCACTGGCGATATCACACAGGGCAAGACGCGCATTCGTGCCGCCTACATCTCCTACTAAAGCATACTTTGTCATTCTTCTACTGCTCCGCTAAAGTCAAAATAAGTCTTTGTCACACTGTAAATTCATGGGGGCATAACAACAACGGCCATCAGGCTGACTGCCTATAAATATAGATCTTCATCACAGAATTACTTTCTTGTTTCAGCACCAATTGCAGCAATGCCGTCGGGCAGGCTGTGCAAAATAGGTATACGACCCCGTGTAAGGAAGAGATTATGTTCCACCCGCGTGCCCGAACGATGCTGCTGCTGTCGCTCCCCGCGCTGATTATTGGCGTAGCGTCAAGCCTGGTTTTAATCGCTGCGATGAAAGTCGCGTCGGTTTTTCAGCAATTTCTTTGGCAACGACTGCCCACCAGCATCGGCATCGCTTATGATTCGCCGTTCTGGATAGTGGGTATGCTCACGCTAACCGGGATCGTGGTGGGTTTGATTATCCGTTACAGTCCCGGACACGCTGGCCCCGATCCGGCCATCGAACCGTTAATCAGTATGCCGGTCTCGCCATCTGCGCTGCCCGGGCTGCTTCTCGCCTTAATCATCGGCCTTGCTGGTGGGGTAAGTTTGGGGCCAGAGCATCCGATAATGACAATAAATATCGCGCTGGCGGCGGCTTTCGGCTCCCGCCTGTTTCCGCGTATCACGGCGTTAGACTGGACGATTCTGGCCTCAGCGGGCACCATCGGCGCGCTGTTCGGCACGCCCGTCGCCGCGGCGCTGATTTTTTCGCAAACGCTTAGCGGCTCTAACGATATTCCCATGTGGGATCGCCTGTTTGCGCCGTTAATGGCGGCAGCGGCGGGGTCACTCACCACCAGCCTGTTCTTTCATCCGCATTTTTCGTTACCCATCGCCCATTACACGCAGATGCGGCTGGTGGACATTGCCAGCGGAGCGATCGTCGCGGCGATCGCCATTGCCGCCGGGATGGTCGCCGTCTGGTGCCTTCCGCGTCTGCATGAGTTGCTGCACCGCCTGAAAAATCCGGTCCTGATTCTCGGCATTGGCGGTTTTATACTGGGCATCCTGGGCGTCATTGGCGGGCCGCTTACCCTGTTTAAAGGCCTGGACGAAATGCAACAAATGGCGTTTAGCCAGACGTTGGGCGCGGGAGATTATTTTACCTTAACCGTCGTCAAACTCGCCGCGCTGGTCATCGCGGCGGCGAGCGGCTTTCGCGGCGGGCGCATTTTTCCGGCTGTGTTTATCGGCGCGGCGCTGGGGCTCATGCTCCATGCCCATGTTGAGGCCGTACCCGCGGCGATTACCGTCTCCTGCGCGATTCTTGGCTTAGTGCTGGTAGTGACGCGCGACGGCTGGCTCAGTCTGTTTATGGCGGCAGTCGTCGTACCGGATACCAATCTGCTGCCGCTGCTCTGCATTGTGATGCTCCCCGCCTGGCTATTGCTGGCGGGAAAACCGTTGCTGGCCGCCAACCGTCACGAACCCTAATCCGGCGCAGCGGGGGCCATTATCCCCCGTTGCGGGCTTCCAGCGCCCGGGTCACGGTACGCAGTAATTCCGGCAGATCGGCTTTTGGCAACATCACTTCAATAAATGACAGACGTTGTGGGCGCGCCAACCGTTCGAGGACCTCTGCCAGTTGGATAGCCTGCGTCACCCGCCAGCACTCCGCCTGTTGCGCCGCGTTTAGCGCCGGTGGTATCTGCGTCCAGTTCCAGCTCGCGATGTCGTTATACCGCTGGGCCGCGCCGTGAATGGCGCGCTCTACGGTATAGCCGTCATTGTTGAGCAGCAGGATGACCGGCGCCTGCCCGTCGCGTAACATCGAGCCCATCTCCTGAATCGTGAGCTGCGCCGCGCCATCGCCGATAATCAGAATCACCCGCCGATCGGGACAGGCGGTTTGCGCGCCAAACGCGGCGGGCAAGGAATAGCCGATAGACCCCCACAGCGGCTGTACCACAACTTCCGCGCCGTCAGGAAGCGACAGCGCGGCAGCGCCAAAAGCTGCAGTCCCCTGGTCGACAAGGATAATATCGCCGGGTTTGAGATACTGCTGTAAGGTTTGCCAGAAGCTTTCCTGGGTCAGTTCTCCTTTATCAATCCGCACTGGCTGTCCGGCGGAACGCGTCGGCGGCGGCGCAAAAGCGCATTCCAGGCACAGTTCGCGCAGCGTAGACACCGCCTGCGCCATCGGGAGGTTGAACCAGGTTTCGCCGATGCGCGACGCGTAAGGCTGAATCTCCAGCGTGCGTTCCGCCGGCAATTGTTGGGTAAATCCGGCCGTAAGGGTATCGACAAAACGGGTGCCGACGCAGATAACCCTATCAGCGTCCTCTATGGCCTGACGCACTTCTTTGCTGCTGGCGCCAGCGCTATAGGTGCCAACGAAGTTCGGGTGCTGTTCATCAAAAAGCCCCTTCCCCATCAGTAGTGTCGCATGAGCGATGGGCGTTTCCGCCATCCAGCGCTGCAACAGTGGTCGTAAACCAAAACGCCCGGCAAGAAAGTCGGCCAATAGCGCAATACGCCGACTGTTCATCAGGCACTGACGGGCGTGGTAACGAAAAGCCGTCTCCACGCCGCTTTGCGCTTCATGCACGGGCAACGCCAGCGCCTGCGTAGGTGGGATGGCCGTTTTTTTCGCCACATCGGCGGGCAACATGATGTATCCTGGCCTGCGTGCGGCAAGCATTTCACCCAACACGCGGTCAATCTCGAAACAGGCGTTCTGTTCATCTAATATTGCGCTGGCAGCGGATATCGCCTGACTCATGCGATAAAAATGACGAAAATCGCCGTCACCGAGGGTATGGTGCATCAATTCGCCACGCTGCTGCGCAGCGCTACAGGGCGCGCCGACGATATGCAAGACCGGGACATATTCCGCGTAACTGCCCGCGATACCGTTAATAGCGCTAAGTTCTCCCACGCCAAAGGTGGTGAGTAGCGCTCCAGCGCCCGACATGCGCGCATAGCCGTCCGCGGCATAAGCGGCGTTCAGCTCATTGGCGCATCCCACCCAACGCAGGGTCGGGTGGTCAATCACATGGTCAAGAAACTGCAAGTTATAATCGCCCGGTACGCCAAAAAGATGGCCAATGCCGCATCCTGCCAGTCTGTCCAGCAAATAGTCGGCCACGGTATAGGGGTTTTGCATGACAGCTTTCCTTCTGACGTTGATATTATGTTGAGTATTAAGGAATGCCGATGGCTGTCCAGCACGGTGGGGATGAAAGCCTGGAAAACAATGTTTACAGCGGCAAACAGTAAAAGCCGGATACCGCCTGGCGAGTGTAACCGTATACACTATTTATTCACGCCACAAGGGGAAAGGTCATGATTTATCAGCCCGATGAGAATCGTTATCACACAATGGAGTATCGTCGCTGCGGACGCAGCGGCGTCAAACTTCCCGCTATTTCGCTGGGGTTATGGCACAACTTCGGCGATACGACACGGGTAGAAAATAGCCGGGCGCTGCTGCAACGCGCGTTCGATCTGGGCATTACCCACTTTGATCTCGCCAATAATTATGGGCCGCCGCCGGGCTCCGCAGAATGCAATTTTGGCCGCATTCTGCAGGAAGATTTTTTACCGTGGCGTGATGAATTGATCATCTCCACCAAAGCGGGCTACACCATGTGGGATGGCCCTTATGGCGACTGGGGTTCACGGAAATACCTTATCGCCAGCCTCGATCAAAGCCTGAAACGTATGGGGCTGGAGTATGTCGATATCTTTTATCACCATCGTCCCGATCCCGAAACGCCGCTTAAAGAGACGATGAAAGCGTTAGATCACCTTGTGCGCCACGGCAAAGCGTTGTACGTGGGGATCTCTAACTATCCTGCCAATCTGGCCAGACAAGCTATCGATATTCTGGAGGATCTCGGCACGCCTTGCCTGATTCATCAGCCTAAATATTCGCTTTTTGAGCGTTGGGTAGAGGACGGGCTGCTGGCGCTGTTGCAGGAAAAAGGCGTCGGCAGTATTGCCTTCTCGCCGCTGGCGGGCGGGCAGCTCACTGACCGTTATCTGAATGGCATTCCGGAAGATTCCCGCGCGGCGAGCGGAAGCCGTTTCCTTAAACCAGAACAGATTACCGCCGACAAACTGGAAAAAGTTCGCCGGTTGAATGAACTGGCCGCGCGACGGGGCCAAAAATTGTCTCAGATGGCGCTCGCCTGGGTGCTGCGTAACGATAACGTTACCTCGGTACTGATTGGCGCCAGCAAACCGTCGCAAATCGAAGACGCCGTAGGAATGCTGGCCAATCGCCGTTTTTCGGCGGCGGAATGTGCAGAAATTGACGCTATTCTGGAGGGCCGGTTTTAGCAAAAAATGCTCTCCTTCATGATTTAAGAGTTAAGGCGATGAAACAAATCTTTACTGCTTTGTAATATTGCATTAACAGGCCGGCGACGGCTCGATCGTGAAGGAGAGAAAGTATGTTCAGGTCACTGATTCTGGCGGCAGCCTTGCTGGCTTTTACACCGCTTGCCGCGAATGCGGGCGAAATCACCCTGTTGCCCTCAATAAAATTACAGATTGGCGATCGCGATGATTACGGTAACTACTGGGACGGTGGTCGCTGGCGCGACCGGGATTACTGGCACAACCATTATGAATGGCGTAAAAATCGCTGGTGGCGCCATGACAACGGCTATCATCGCGGCTGGGATAAGCGTAAAGCGTATGAACGCGGTTATCGGGAAGGCTGGCGCGATCGCGACGATCATCGCGGGCGAGGCCGGGGTCACAAACATCATCACTAAGCCTCCTGCTGAATAACAGCCCGATGACGCCCACGCATCGGGCCTGCTATCTTTCTGTCTTTATGACAATCCCATCACCGTTCCAACCAGCAACCAGATATTCAGGGCGACGACCAGCACGACAATTATCCAGCCAATCTGTTTTACTCGCCGCGTGTTCACCAGCTCGCCCATTAGCGTAGCGTTACTGGTGAAAATCAGGAGCGGCACCAGCGCCAGCGCAATACCAAAACTCAGCAGCACTTGGCTCATCACCAGAATTCGGGTAGGGTCCAGCCCCATCAAAATCACAATAAATGAGGGCAGCATGGTAATGGTGCGCCGTACCCACAGCGGAATGTGAAAACGGACAAACCCTTGCATCACCACCTGCCCCGCCAGAGTCCCTACCACAGTGGAGGAAAGCCCTGCCGCTACCAGACTAAGACCAAACACCGTTGCCGCCGCATGGCTTAGTAACGGTTCCAGCGTCAGGTATGCCTGATCGAGGTCGGCGATGCCGGTGTGGCCGCTAAAATGAAACGCCGCCGCGGCGGTCGCCATCATTGCCAGATTGACAAAACCGGCAATCGTCATGGCAATAGCGACATCCCATTTCGTTGCTGAGTACCGTTGTTGCCGCGTTCCGCCGTGCAGATGCTGTGTTAATGACGAGTGCAGATAAATCACGTGCGGCATAATCGTCGCGCCAAGCACGCCGGCGGCTAAGAATACGGCTTCCGGGTTCGGCAGCGCCGGGATAACCATTCCTTTGCCGAGCTGCGCCATATCAGGCTGAGAGAAAAACAGTTCCACAATGTAAGCGGCGGCGACAAAAAGCAGTAAACCGCCGATGACTTTTTCAAGCGGTTTTTGACCGCGGCGCTGTAACATTAAAATCAGAAACGTCGCGATACCGGTCAATACCGCGCCCTGTAATAAAGAGACGCCCAGGATCAGCTTAAAACCTATTGCTGCGCCGATAAATTCAGCTAAATCGGTGGCCATCGCGATGATTTCCGCCTGTACCCAGTAAAACCAGACTACCGGGCGCGGATAATGGTCGCGAATTTGCTCCGCCAGGTTCTTGCCCGTGGCGATTCCGAGTTTTGCCGAGAGGATTTGAATCAGCATCGCCATCAGGTTCGCCCAGACCACCACCCAAAGTAGCTGGTAGCCAAAGCTGGCGCCGGCCTGAATATTGGTCGCGAAGTTACCGGGATCGATATAACCAATCGCGGCAATGAACGCAGGTCCCATTAATGCGAGCCTTAGCTTGCGCGCCGCCCGTCCGCTGCTATTCTCTACGCGATTGTCAGTCATCTTTTGCCTCAAAAACATAGCCTTTGCTATGTTTCATGCTATGTTTATTGATAATGATTATCAAGTGCATTTCAATGGGTACGGGTGATTACTTTGATAGTGTGAAACGATAGACCGATACGATGACGACCTGTATCAGAACAGTTTGGCTTAACATTACAAGATTAGCACACTGATATAACTTTTCATTTTCATATTCAGTACAGTAAAAGTGTATTACAGATCACTAATTTTGAATCTCGTCACAGGTCCTTATTATAGTGTGTGTTGGATCTCGTTTTCTTTACGGCTGTTGCATAGAATGTGCACGAAAATTAAACCTGCCTCATATTTGGAGCAAATATGGACCGCGTCCTTCATTTTGTCCTGGCGCTTGCCGTTGTTGCGGTACTCGCACTGCTGGTTAGCAGTGACCGTAAAAAAATTCGCATTCGTTATGTCATTCAGTTACTTGTTATCGAAGTATTACTGGCCTGGTTCTTCCTGAACTCGGATGTTGGCCTTGGCTTCGTAAAAGGTTTCTCCGAGATGTTTGAAAAACTGCTCGGATTTGCCAACGAAGGGACAAACTTCGTCTTTGGCAATATGAACGATCAAGGTTTGGCGTTCTTCTTCCTGAAAGTATTGTGCCCGATCGTCTTTATTTCCGCGTTGATCGGTATTCTTCAGCATATCCGCGTTCTGCCAGTGGTCATCCGCGCTATTGGTTTCCTGTTGTCCAAAGTAAACGGTATGGGCAAACTGGAGTCTTTTAACGCCGTCAGCTCGCTGATCCTCGGCCAGTCTGAGAACTTTATCGCTTATAAAGATATCCTCGGCAAAATGTCCCGTAACCGCATGTACACCATGGCAGCGACCGCAATTCGGTTTCATCGCGCTGATCGCGGCGCTGAACGCGCTGTTCGCAACTGTTACCGGTTGGTTCGGCTACAGCATCTCCTTCCAGGGCATTCTGGGTTACATCTTCTACCCGGTCGCATGGGTAATGGGCGTACCGTCCAGTGAAGCGCTGCAGGTAGGAAGTATCATGGCGACCAAACTGGTTTCCAACGAATTCGTGGCGATGATGGATCTGCAGAAAATCGCCTCTACCCTCTCTCCACGCGCTGAAGGCATTATCTCCGTCTTCCTGGTGTCCTTCGCGAACTTCTCTTCCATCGGTATTATTGCGGGCGCGATTAAAGGCCTGAACGAAGAGCAAGGCAACGTGGTTTCCCGTTTTGGTCTGAAACTGGTTTACGGTTCTACGCTGGTGAGCGTACTGTCCGCCTCTATCGCGGCGCTGGTACTGTAAGTCTGCGTTTAATGTAGAAACCGGGGAGCTATCCCCGGTTTTTTTATGCCGCTTATTTGCCTAACGGGCGCGGGCGGCCAATCAGATATCCCTGCAAACTGTGTACGCCAAGCTGCAATAGCAGATCGCGCTGCGCAGGCGTTTCAACAAACTCAGCCACGACGCTCAACGATTTCGCTTTCGCTAAATCAGTGATGGATTTCACGATCATCGCATCCAGGGAGTCCGTCAGAATATCTTTTACGAAACAGCCGTCGATTTTAATGATGTCCGCCTTGAGGCGTTTTAGCCGTTCATAGTTTGCATAGCCGGTGCCGAAATCATCAATGGCGATTTTTAGGCCAAACTTACGCAACTGGTTGATATTGTGCATACTGATTTCGGAATGAGAGAAGGCCTGTTCTTCAGTAATTTCGATGATGACCGAAGCAGGCGGGACGCCATAGCGTTTAAAAAGCTGCATAATGCGTGACGCCGTCTCTTTTTGCAGCAGCGTCAGCGGCATCAAATTAACCGAGAAACGCGCCCCCTGCTCCGCCGAAGGATGCGCGGACAACCATTGCAGGAGCGCTTCCATCACCTGCATATCAAACCGTACGCTCAGGTTAAACTGGGCGATAAGCGGAATGAACTGATTGGGCATCATGATACCGTCGTCGCACCGAAGCCGCGTCAGAATCTCGTCATACCCTTTTCCCTGCGAGTCGCGAATGGGTTGCGCATACAAAACCAGCGCGCCGCGCTCCAGCGCCTGACGGATTTTCTGCAACCGCAGCACCCGTTCCGTCGTCTGCCCGGAAGCGGCTTCAATACTCTGGGTCAGTGCAAGCACCCGACGGTGCGAACAGGATTGCTCCGCCAGCCAGCTTAATTGCCCCAACAGCGGTTGCAAGGTTTCCTGGCGACCATCGAATGTTCCCCACGATGCGCCGTATTCCATGTCCAGACCGGTATTGTTCCAGTAAATTTTGCGGTTATTAAGCACATTGAGCATATATTGCAGGCGGGCTTCCGTCTCCGGTCCCGTCAATACCAGCAATAACTCACTGCCCGGCAGATGGAAAATTTTCTCCTTTTCCAGCAGCAGCGGCTGCAACACGCGAAACACCTCGCGTTCGCAATGCACGCGCATCTGCATACCGTAATGACGGCTCAGAAATTCCAGGTTTTCCATGCGTAGATAACACACGCTTTGCCCGGCATCCTGTAAAAGAAACTGCTCCAGCGCACGCAGGTTAGGCAGTTGCGTCAACGGATCGGTTAATGCCTGCGAGTGCCACTGTCGATTCAACCATTCGCTACGCTGATTAATCCGCGCCATGTACAACAAACAAATACTAAAAGAAATGAGAACTGAAAGGATAAATGCCAGCGAATATTCTGAGCCCACGCCCTGCAGAAAATTGCGGTTATAGCTAAGCAGGAATAGCGCAGTGAGAGCCCAACTAAAATTCAACAGCGGATAGCTGATTTTCCCCACGCCGATGGTAAATCCAATGAACAGAACTGGCACCAGATAGCCAGCAATATACTTTGTCTCGAAAGGCGTACACAGCACCGCTAATAGCGTCGCCAGAGTGGCAAACCAGAGAAGCGTAAACAGGCGTTTTTCTTTGGCGAGATAAGGAGCGACATCCCTCCGCCAGAAAATACGAATATAGTGCGGGCTGACTATCATCCGCAGCGGATAATAGAAAAAGAGGGTAAAAATAAGCGCGGCAGAAATCAGACTCAATAAATCAACAATCGAGAAAATAGCGGTGCCGGTGCCAAAGAAGGTAGAGATTGTCACCGGGAAAGCCAGGTAGTGCCCCGCCAGATGCATACTGATTTTTATGCCAAACGGCGTCATTAACCCTAACCAGAAAACGCGTAGCCAGATGCCTTGGTTGGGTATTCCGTAGCGCCAGCGCGCGCCCAGCTGCCAGCGTACGATAGCGCAAACCAGCAACACGGGAAACGTCTGGCAAAATAGCAGCACCATCGCCTGTGGCAGAGGTAAATGAAAATTCCATTCATTAGTCAACATCATTCCGCCTACCATCGGCGCGACGCCACGGCGGCCAAATAAAAACAGCACGGAAAACATGACGCAGAGCGGTAGCCAGGCCAGAAAGATATAGCTGGAATCAATTGTGGCGCGGGGAGAAATGAGACGAGATAGCAGAATAGCCGGAACGGTCAGGCAGAAGGCCAGTAAGAATATTTTTATATTTTTTAATACGTTACACTTATCCGGCATTGCTTTAATGCTCACATCATTATATAAGGCGCATGAATAATAAGTATATTCGCATTATGAAGCAATCTAACAAAAGCTCATATTGACCGCAAAAGCAGCGGCAAACAAACGCACCTGAAGAGCAGATCAGAGGCCATAAATTTTGTGACAAAAAGCAAAAACCCCCGCTTTTCAGCGAGGGTTTGAATGTTGGTGGAGCTAAGCGGGATCGAACCGCTGACCTCTTGCATGCCATGCAAGCGCTCTCCCAGCTGAGCTATAGCCCCACTACGTAAAGCTTGTCGAGTTGACGGGCGGCATCATATGAATTCCCTCGGCATGTGTCAACGGCAAAATGAACTTGCCGAATTCAATCGCTGAAAAAGCATTCAAATAAAGGACATTGCGGCACAACTCGCATTCAGTAGTTAAACACGTCACGGTTTCGACTAAAATGGTGCTATAAAATGAACCACTAATTAACCCCACGACTATTCAGGGAATCGTTATGTTCAAGGAACGGATGACGCCAGAAGAACTCGCTAATCTCACCGGTTACAGCCGACAAACCATCAATAAATGGGTACGGAAAGAAGGCTGGGCAACATCGCCCAAACCTGGCGTCCAGGGCGGTAAAGCCCGTCTGGTTCATGTAAACGAACAGGTTCGTGAATATATCCGCAGCGCTGAACGTTCAGTTGACCATCACGCAGACACATTTATGCCTGCCAGCAACGCATCGCTTGAAGCGCTGCTCATGACGCTTGCCAAAGAGATGACCTCATCCGAGCAGAAACAGTTTACCTCTCTCCTCGTGCGTGAAGGGATTACCGGTTTGTTACAACGCTTAGGGATACGCGATAGCAAATAATATGAAAAGATTACGCAGTAAAATGACCACTGAAGAGCTGGCTGAATGCCTCGGCGTGGCCAGACAAACCGTCAATCGCTGGATCAGAGAACAACACTGGAAAACCGAAAAATTTCCCGGCGTCAAAGGCGGACGCGCAAGACTCATCCATATTGATGCCAGCGTGCGGGAGTTTATTCTCAATATTCCGGCTTTTCGCAAACTGCCTGCGTTTTATCAGGCGGAAGAGGCTTTCGCAGAATATGCGAACGCGGCGCACAGTCACGCTTATCGACAAATTATTGATGCCGTTGAAAATATGTCTGCTCAGGAACAGGAAAAACTGGCGCTGTTTTTATCGCGGGAAGGTATTCGCGGATTTCTGACGCGTTTAGGTATCAATGAGGCGGACTAACAAAGAATAAACGGCAGGCGTCTGCCCTGCCGTTTATTCTATTTCAGCTGGCGTTACTGCTGACTTTCACGCTCGGCGATAAAGCCTAGCGCTTTGTTGATACGCTCAATGCTGCGGGTTTTACCAATCGCATGTACGGTGACATCCAGCGCAGGCGACTGCCCGGCACCGGTCACAGCCACACGCAGCGGCATCCCCACTTTACCCATCCCCACTTCCAGCTCATCCGCCGTGGCCTGAATCGCGTGGTGGACGTTTTCTGCTGACCAGTCCGTAATCTCCGACAGCTTGTCGCGCACCACTTCCAGCGGCTGACGCGCCACCGGGCGGAGGTGTTTTTTCGCCGCATCGGCGTCAAACTCGCTGAAGTCTTCATAGAAGTAGCGGCAGCTCTGCGCCATCTCTTTCAGAGTTTTGCAGCGCTCGCCCAGCAACTTCACCAGTTCAGCAAGCTGCGGGCCGTTACGGGTGTCGATATTTTCCTGCTCGATATGCCACTGCAAATGCGTCGCCACATATTCCGGCGCCAGCGTATTGATATAGTGGTGGTTCAGCCACAGCAGTTTATCGGTGTTGAACGCGCTCGCAGACTTGCTCACCGCACCGAGGGAGAACAGCTTGATCATCTCTTCGCGAGTGAAGATTTCCTGATCGCCGCTGGACCAGCCCAGACGCACCAGATAGTTCAGCAACGCTTCCGGCAGATAACCGTCATCGCGATACTGCATCACGCTCACCGCACCGTGACGTTTAGACAGCTTTTTACCGTCGTCGCCGTTAATCATCGACACATGCGCGTACATCGGCACCGGCGCGTTTAACGCTTTCAAAATGTTAATCTGGCGCGGAGTATTGTTGATATGGTCTTCGCCACGAATCACATGGGTAATTTCCATATCCCAGTCGTCAACCACCACACAGAAGTTGTAGGTCGGCGAACCGTCGGTACGACGAATGATCAGATCGTCCAGTTCCTGATTGCTGAATTCGATCGGGCCACGGATCTGATCATCAAAAATAACGGAACCGTCCTGCGGGTTAGCAAAGCGCACCACGCATGGCTCATCGTCGTCATGATGTTCGTGACTGTGACGGCAACGCCCGTCATAACGCGGCTTCTCGCCTTTCGCCATCTGCTCTTCACGCAGTTGCTCCAGACGCTCTTTAGAGCAGTAGCATTTATAGGCTGTTCCCGCCTCCAGCATCTCGTCAATCACCGCGTTATAGCGTTCAAAACGTTTGGTCTGGAAATATGGGCCTTCGTCCCATTCTAGGTTCAGCCAGTTCATACCATCCATGATGGCTTCAATGGCTTCCGGCGTGGAACGCTCAAGATCGGTGTCTTCAATACGCAGCACGAACTCACCGCCGTGGTGACGTGCGAAAAGCCAGGAATAAAGAGCAGTACGCGCGCCGCCGACGTGCAGATAACCTGTCGGGCTAGGCGCGAAGCGAGTTTTGATTTTCATGAAATGGCCTTACGTTTATAAAGATGCCGACAACCGGCAAATCCTGGAAAGATGAATAGCCTTGTATTCTATCACTGTGGCTTGATTCCTCAATGTTGATCCGGTCAGAACACTGCGCTTTGCTATTTCCGTATAGAAATCATGCAGTGCGGGGTAATTCACGATCGTTTTGTTTAATTTTACGACGAACAAACAAAAACTTTAGAAAATGCGTTGACTCATTTTCAACTCTCCCTATAATGCGACTCCACACAGCGGGGGTGATTAGCTCAGCTGGGAGAGCACCTCCCTTACAAGGAGGGGGTCGGCGGTTCGATCCCGTCATCACCCACCAACTACTTTATGTAGTCTCCGCCGTGTAGATAAGAAATTGAGAAGTGGGTGATTAGCTCAGCTGGGAGAGCACCTCCCTTACAAGGAGGGGGTCGGCGGTTCGATCCCGTCATCACCCACCACTTCGGGTCGTTAGCTCAGTTGGTAGAGCAGTTGACTTTTAATCAATTGGTCGCAGGTTCGAATCCCGCACGACCCACCAATGTAAAAAGGCGCCCTAAAGGCGCCTTTTTGCTATCTGCGATTTATAAGATTCGAACCTGCCGCAGGTTCGGGTCTTGCCTGATGCGCTGCGCTTATCAGGCCTACAGACGACACTGCACACGTAGGCCGGATAAGACGTTAATCGCCATCCGGCACAGACGACACCGCACACGTAGGCCGGATAAGACGTTAGTCGCCATCCGGCACAGACATCATACCGTCAACGCCGCCACCAGTTTCTCCAGTGCTGGCGTTGCCTGCTGCTGGTCATACACAATATACAAATCCGCCGGAATACGTTCCTCTAACGGACGGAACACCACACCCGGCCAGCTCATTTGCGCATAGCCATCAGCCATCAACGTAATCCCGATCCCCATACTGATCATCGCCAACACCGTTTGCGGCTCAACCACTTCCCGAATAATCATTGGCGAGAAACCCGCCTGTTGGCATACACGTTGTAAAAATCCCCAATCAGAATGTACGGAAGGCAACGTAACAAAATATTCATTGCGCAACGCCGACAGCGGCACAGAATCTCTGGATGCCAGATCGTGATCTTCCGGAACTGCAACCATGAATGCAGATTCATGCAAACGTATGCTGGTAAAACCGACTGCCGGTTCGATAGCCATACGCCAGATCCCTGCATCAAGTTCCCGACGCTCTAACAACGCCATTTGCATACCTGGAGACTTTTCGCGAAAAAGTACTTCAACATTGGGATTTACTTTCAAAAAGTGACGCATCGCAGGACGCATTCTTCCCCACAGCGCCGTACCAACCACACCCAGTTCAATGCGCCCCGCTTCACCGCGACCAATCTGCTCCACTCGCGCCAGCGCCTGATTTGCATTGGCTAACAAGCGACGTGACTCCTCCATTAAAACTTTCCCGGCATGGGTTAATGCAACGCTGCGGGAATGACGAATAAACAGCAATGTACCCAGTTGCTGTTCAAGTTCTTTGATATGGATACTCAAGGGAGGTTGTGACATATTTAACCGGGCAGCAGCCCGGCCAAAATGCAATTCTTCTGCAACAGCGAGGAAATAACGTAATAGCTTTAGATCAATACGATGGGCTCGTTCCATCACTATCGCACTCCAGGAATAAGGGATAACGTCTGGAATTTACCATATTACCTAGTAAAAAATAGATTTAACGACAAGATACCCAATATACATAAATACAATAGATAATACCCCGGGTAAAACATTTGGTGCGGGAATAGGTATACGGCATAAAGTAAAAAATGCGCCAATACCAAATCCAATACCGGAGGAGAGAATAATTTCTTTCATACTGTGTCCTTGTTCATAAAAATGGACTGGCGAACATCCTCTCGCCAGTCAAATAAAATTAATGTGCTAATGATTTGGTCGACAGTTTTTCTGGATGGTGCTGATATTTAAAGAACAATGCAAAAATAACGGCCAATGCCAGAGCGTAGGCGGCAAAAACCAGCCAAATGGTTTGCCAATCTTTTACACCATCAATAGAAAAATAATCCACGGCCATACCGCTTAAAAGAGACCCAATCCACGCCCCCACGCCGTTAACCATGGTCATAAATAGCCCCTGCGCGCTGGCGCGAATACTTGAGTCCACCTCCTGCTCTACAAATACTGACCCTGAGATGTTGAAGAAATCAAATGCGCAGCCATAAACAATCATCGACAGCAGCAGTAGCACAAAGCCAAACGGGGATGGATCGCCAAAGGCAAAGAAGCCGAAACGCAACGTCCACGCCAGCATACTCATCAGCATTACCGTTTTAATACCAAAGCGTTTAAGGAAGAACGGAATGGTGAGGATAAAGCCCACTTCCGCCATCTGCGAAACTGAAAGCAAGATAGAGGGATACTTCACCACAAAACTATCGGCAAACTCAGGATTACGGGCAAAATCATGCAGGAACGGATTACCGAAGACATTGGTAATTTGCAGCACCGCCCCCAACATCATCGCAAACAAAAAGAAGATTGCCATGCGTGGATTTTTAAACAGAACAAAAGCATCCAGTCCGAGCTTACTGACAAGCGTGGTGTTCGCCTTCTTCTCGGCTACCGGAATTTTCGGTAACGTCAGCGCATACAGGGCCAGCAATAACGATGCGCCAGAAGCGATGTATAATTGCGCACTGCTCAGTTCCAGCCCCATCAGGCTCACCGTCCACATCGCAACAATAAAACCTATTGTGCCGAAAACGCGCACGGGCGGAAATGACGTTACCGGATCCTGACCTGCTTTCGCCAGACAGGAGTACGAAACGCTATTGGGTAATGCAATCGTTGGCATATACGCCATCGCATTAACCAACATCACCCAGAACATCGTCTGGGGATCGGTAACGGTGGTGGCGTACAATAACGCCCCCGCGCAAACCAGATGGCAAAGCATGTAGGCTCGCTCAGCGCGCAGCCATTTATCAGCAATGATCCCCATAATGCCCGGCATGATAATCGCTGCCAACCCTTTTGAGCTGTAGACCATACCGACATTCGCGCCGGTAAAATCCAGAGTGTTGATCATGTAAGAGCCCAGGGTAACCAGCCAGCTCCCCCAGATAAAATATTGCAAGAACGACATGACTTTTAAGCGGGACGTAATACCCATTTTTTATTCCTTGCCGTGAGATAAAGCCCCAATACGGGGCCGTAGTCATTGTGGTTAGGCCAGCTTACGTAAAAAGCCGCAAATCAGATTTATAAAGTTCTGCCGGGAAAGTTCAGCCGCCGCCAGCGTTTGCGCATGGGAGAGTTTTACATCGCCCAGCCCTTCCGCCAGATTGGTGATCGCTGAGACGGCAACAACTTTGAGACCACAATGACGTGCGCTAATCACCTCAGGGACAACGGACATTCCGACCACATCGCCGCCAATAATCTGCATCATGCGGATTTCTGCCGCCGTTTCGAAGTTCGGACCCGGATAAGAAACAAATACGCCTTCAGTGAGGGGGAATCCCTCCTCTGCCGCAACGGACTGAAGCATGGCGCGATAATCTGCGTCATAAGCATTAGCCAGCGAGAAGAAGCGATCGCCATAACGATCATCGTTTGGCCCCACCATCGGCGTACCGGGCATCGTATTAATGTGATCGCTAAGCGCAACCAGGCTACCCGGCCCCACTTCCGGACGCAGAGATCCTGCCGCATTGGTGCAGAACAACACTTCACAGCCCAGTAATTTCAACGTGCGAATGGCATCGGTCATCACCGCCATTCCACGCCCTTCATAAAAATGTCCGCGGCCTTTCATACAGGCCACCGGAACCCCCGCCAGATGGCCGAGCACCAGTTCACCAGCATGGCCGTGTACGGTGCTGACGGGAAATCCCGGCAATTTCTCGTAAGAAATGGCTACCGCATCTTCGATTTGATCCGCCAGAGCACCCAACCCGGAGCCTAAAATAAACGCGACGCGCGGGGTAAATGCCGGTTTATGTGCATGAATAATATCAACACAATACTCAGGATTATGAGAAAAAATAGCGTGAGGCATAAGTTTCCTTGTTCTATCGGATTTAATTTGACTCCTTTTTATAACGACCATCGCCCCTTGCTGACCAATACACTTTTCACGTGTCATCAATAGCCATTTAATATCGATAGATTTAGATCGCTTCTGTATTAATACAGAGGGAAAACAGTATTGGTTTTTGCTTGCACTTCATATTAACAATATGCCGCTTTCATATTTATAAATTGCCTCTTTTTAATTAACCCATTAATAATTATCGGCATAGGGAAATATGCTATGAAAAAAATTCTTACTCTAACGCTTTCTTCTTTACTCATTATTCCCGCACTCACCCATGCGGAATTTAAAGGCGGGTTCGCCGATATCGGCCTCCATTACCTCGACTGGACATCAGACACCACGGAAAAAACCAGTAAAAAATCCCATAAAGATGATTTTGGGTACCTGGAACTGGAAGGCGGAGCGAATTTTAGCTGGGGAGAAATGTACGGGTTCTTCGACTGGGAAAATTTTTACAATGGCCGCCACGCTAAACCAGGCAGCGAACAGCGTTACACCTTTAAAAATACCAACCGTATTTATCTGAGCGATACAGGATTAAACCTCTATCTCCATGCCTACGGGACGTACGGTTCACCTCATCGCGCTAATTTCCATGATGACATGTTTCTCTATGGTTTAGGCTATAACTTCACGGGTAACGGTTACTGGTTTAAACCCTTCTTTGCCAAACGTTATACCGATCAGACCTACTACACAGGCGATAATGGTTATGTATTAGGTTGGGTGGCCGGCTATAGCTTCTCGTTGGGTAGTGAGAAATTCAGCGTAACGAACTGGAATGAGTATGAGTTTGACCGCGATGCGTCCTACGCTGCGGGCAATGGCGGGAAAGATGGCATTAATGGCGCAGTAGCGCTGTGGTGGAATGCGACTCCTCACCTGACCGCAGGAGTACAATATCGTTACGCTGATAATAAGTTAGGAGAATCCTTCCTGCAGGATGGCATTATTTATTCCATCAAATACCTGTTTTAACACACAGCCCTGTCAAAAATGGCAGGGCAAGACCGCACCTCACACACGGACAGATAGATATTTATAGCTGATACAGCGGATCTTTCGCCCTCGCGGCGGTTAATTCGCTGGCCTGAGTACGCACCACGTCCCACAACGCCTGCGCCGCCGTGGAGAGCGATCGGTTTTTTCGCCGCGCCAGCATGAGCTGCCTTTCAACTACGGGCGTCAGCCGTTTAACCTGTAAGTGGCTGCCCTGCGGGAGCGGTAACGCCAGCGCGGGCAGCACGCTGATGCCGATTCCCGCTTCCACCATTGGAAACAGCGTGGCCGGGTGACCAATCTCCTGCACGATATCCGCCTCAATAGCAAAATGGGCCAGCGCCGCATCAATCAGCGGTCGACTGCCGGAAGCATAATCCTGTAAGACCAGCGAGGCCTGTTTAAGATCCTGCCAGCTTACCCATTCCTGATGCGCCAGCGGATGATCCTGGCGACACAACAGTAAAAAAGGCTCTGATAAGATGGCTTCACACTGTAAATCCACCGCTGCGCCGGGATCGATAACGATGCCAAAATCCACTTCACCCTGGCGGATGCTCTCCAGCACCCACTGCTGCGGACGATCGTGCAATACAAAATCAATAGCGGGATAAAGTGAATTACTTTGGGCAATGCATTGCGGAATAAGATGCGCAGAAATGGTTTGGCTCGCGGCAACGCGCACGGTGCCGGTTAATTGTGTCCCTACTCTGCCTGCATCGCGCAGTATGCTGTTCAGTTCATCAAGCACCCGCTCCAGACGCGTCGCCAGTTGTTGCCCCGCCTCGGTCAGCACCACCTCACGCGTGGTGCGATCCAGCAGTCTGACGCCGGTTTGCCGCTCCAGCTCTTTTACGCTATGACTGACCGCAGACTGGCTCAGTCCAATCCTGTCCCCTGCCCGACTGAAACTTTTGGCCTGGGCGACGGTAATAAAAATACGCAGTTGACGCAGTGAATAGTTCATCGACTAGATTCATATATAGATGCAATAAATCAATTTTATTTCTCAAAGCGAAAAACGCAAAATAGCTGCACCGACTTTCAGGAGTTTTTATGAAACTTTTTCGTATCCTTGACCCTTTCACGCTGACACTTATCACCGTGGTACTACTGGCCTCTTTTTTCCCGGCGGAAGGCGGCTTTGTGCCTGTCGTTGAAGGCATTACGACAGCGGCCATCGCTCTGCTGTTTTTTATGCATGGCGCGAAGCTTTCGCGTGAAGCGATCATCGCTGGCGGCAGCCACTGGCGGTTGCATCTGTGGGTCATGTGCAGCACTTTTGTGCTCTTTCCTGTCCTCGGCGTACTGTTTGCCTGGTGGGCGCCTGTCAATGTCGACCCTATGCTCTACAGTGGCTTTCTGTATCTGTGTATTTTGCCCGCCACCGTGCAGTCTGCGATTGCGTTTACTTCACTCGCGGGCGGTAACGTCGCGGCCGCGGTGTGCTCAGCGTCTGCGTCCAGCCTGCTGGGCATTTTCCTGTCGCCGCTGCTGGTCGGTCTGGTAATGAATATTCATGGCGCGCAGGGCAGTCTGGAAGAGGTGGGCAAAATTATGCTGCAACTGCTGCTGCCTTTTGTGCTGGGACACCTGTCTCGCCCGTGGATCGGCAATTGGGTCGCGCGCAACAAAAAGTGGATCGCGAAAACGGATCAGACCTCTATTCTGTTGGTGGTCTACTCGGCGTTCAGCGAAGCGGTGGTCAACGGCATCTGGCACAAAGTCGGCTGGGGATCGCTGCTGTTTATCGTCGTGGTCAGCCTCATACTGCTGGCGATCGTCATAGCCATTAACGTCTTTGTCGCCCGTAAATGCGGCTTCAATAAAGCCGACGAAATCACTATTGTCTTCTGCGGTTCGAAAAAAAGCCTGGCCAACGGGATCCCGATGGCCAATATTCTGTTTCCGACGTCAGTGCTGGGTATGATGGTATTACCGCTGATGATCTTCCACCAGATCCAACTGATGGTCTGCGCAGGGCTGGCGCGGCGCTACAAACGCCAGACCGAGAAGTTACAGGCGCAGCAGGAAAGCCGCGCCGCGAAAGCTTAAAGCGGGCGTTTCAGGGGCTGTACCAGTTGCGTCAGCCCCTCGGTTTTAATCAGCAGCGTGATTTGCATCAACTCCCCTAGTTTACCCGCCGGAAATTGATCTTTACGGGCAAACCACAGCAAATACTCTTCCGGAAGGTCGATCAATCGACGTCCCTGATATTTGCCAAAGGGCATCACGGTGTTGGCGATTTCAACCAGCTGCTCTTTTTCCATCTCAGGCACCCAGTAAGCGGATCATTTCCGCTTCATCAATCACGGTAATACCCAGTTCCTGCGCTTTGGCCAGTTTGGAGCCCGCCGCTTCACCGGCAATCACCAGATCGGTTTTCTTCGATACGCTGCCTGCCACTTTCGCGCCCAGCGCCGCTAAACGCGCTTTAGCGTCATCGCGGGACATCTGGCTCAGGCTACCGGTTAGTACCACGGTTTTACCGGCAAACGGGCTATCGATCTCTTGCACATTAATGACTACCGGCGCGGGCCAGTGAACCCCTTCCGCCAGTAGCTGCCCAATCACGTCACGATTGCTCTCTTCGGCAAAAAAGTTAAAGACGTGCGTAGCGACCACAATCCCCACGTCGGGTACTTTCTGCAACTCGTCAATGGTAGCGGTCTGCAGCGCCTCCAGCGTGCCGAAATAAGCCGCCAGCCCCGCCGCCGTCGCTTCACCCACTTCACGGATGCCCAGCGCATAGAGAAAACGCGCAAAAGTCGTCGCTTTGGCTTTTTCCAGCGCGTTTACAACATTTTGCGCGGACTTTGGCCCCATTCGGTCCAGGCCGGTCAGTTTACCCGCCGTCAGACGGAACAGATCCGCTGGCGTATGGACATACTCCCTTTCCACCAGTTGGTCGATGATCTTATCGCCCATCCCGTCTACATCCATCGCCCGGCGCGACACAAAATGTTTCAGCGACTCTTTACGCTGCGCGCCGCAAATCAGCCCGCCGGTACAACGGGTAACGGCTTCGCCTTCAACGCGCTCTACGTCCGATCCGCACACCGGACAGTGCGTTGGAAACACAATCGGACGCGTCTCTTCAGGGCGTTCGGACAGAACCACGTTGACCACCTGAGGGATCACATCGCCTGCCCGACGGATAACCACCTTATCGCCAATGCGCAAGCCAAGTCGCTCAATTTCATCGGCATTATGCAACGTGGCATTGCTGACCAGCACACCAGCCACCTGAACCGGTTCCAGACGCGCCACCGGCGTAATCGCCCCAGTGCGCCCGACCTGAAACTCAACATCGCGCACAAAAGTCATCTGCTCCTGAGCAGGAAATTTAAACGCCACCGCCCAGCGCGGCGCGCGGGCCACAAAGCCCAGCTGTTCCTGCAAAGCCAGCGAGTTGACCTTAATCACCACGCCGTCGATATCAAAACCGAGCGTGGGGCGATCTTTTTCGACGTTGCGATAAAAATCCAGAACCGCCTGGGGAGAATCGCACAGCGTCACGCGATCGCTGACCGGTAACCCCCACGCTTTAAATTGCAGCAAACGTCCCAGATGCGTATCCGGCAACTCGCCGCCTTCCAGAATACCGACGCCGTAGCAGAAAAATGTTAGCGGTCGCTTCGCCGTAATACGCGGATCGAGCTGACGCAGCGAGCCCGCCGCCGCGTTACGCGGGTTAGCAAACACTTTGCCGCCAGTGCGGCGCGCGTCTTCATTGATCTTTTCAAACCCGGCCTGCGGTAAAAATACCTCTCCGCGAACTTCAAGACGCGCCGGAATGTTATCGCCGTGCAGCTTTAACGGAATGGCGCGAATCGTGCGCACGTTTGAAGTGATATCTTCACCGGTGGTGCCGTCGCCACGCGTCGCTGCGCTCACCAGCACGCCGTTTTCATACAGAATGCTGACCGCCAGGCCATCCAGCTTTAGCTCGCAGCACCAGATGACATTTTCCGTGCTTTTTAGACGATCCTGCACTCGCTTGTTAAACGCCAGGAAGCTTTCTTCATCAAATACGTTATCGAGCGACAGCATCGGTACTTCATGGCGAATCTGGTTGAATGCCGTCAGCGGCGCCGCGCCAACGCGCTGCGTGGGCGAATCCGGCGTGATAAGGTCCGGACGTTGCGCCTCCAGCTCTCGCAGTTCCCGCATCAGGCGGTCATATTCGGCGTCGGGAATCTCTGGCGCATCCATCACATGATACAGATATTCATGATGGCGAAGCGTGGTTCGCAGTTCTGTCAGTTGTTGTTCGATTGGTTCCATATCACACCATCAATGATAAAAAACCCCCGACAGGCGGGGGTTACGTTAAAAATGTCACACCTGCGTTAACCTCAGGCGTTAGCGTCCATCACCTCGCGGATGCGGTCCTGATATTCGCGCAGTTTCTGCGGCGTCATCATCCGACGCTGGTCATCCAGCACGACGCCACCGACCTCATCAGCGATATGCTGCGCGGATTGCAGCATCAGCTTGAAATTCTGCAGCGCATCGCCGTAAGACGGTACCTGCATAAAGATAGTGACGCCAGGCGTAGTGAAGTCCGTCATTTCAGGATCGAACGTTCCCGGATTGACCATATTCGCGAGACTGAACAAGGCCGGGCCGCTGCCGTCCGGGCTCAAATGACGATGGAAAATATTCATATCGCCAAATTTAAAGCCTGACTGCTGAATACTGTTCAGTAACACTTCACCATTAAGCTCGCTGCCATGATGGGCCGCGACGTTCATAATGATGACCGCCTCTTTACGCTGCGGTTTTTCCACAACCGGCGCTTCTTCCACTACCGGTTCCGCCTCAACCACAGGTTCCGCAGGCTGGAAGGTTTGCGCTGATGGCGGCGGCGCGGGCTGCGCAACAGGCTGCGGCGCTTGCGACGGCGGTGCAGGCTGCTGTTGCGGCGGCTGTACCGGCGGCGCAGATGGCTGAACCTGCTGAGGCTGCGGCGCAGGTTGGACCGGTTGCTGAACCGGCTGTTGCATCGGCGCTTGCGGCTGCGGCGGCGCCGCTGGACGCGGTTGCGCAGACGCATAAGGCGGCTGGTACTGGTGTTGCGGCGACTGACGAGGGGCATCATGCTCCTGCGACTGGCCGGGGGCATGATTTACGCGGTGAACACGAACTTCACCCACGCCTTCGTCTTCTTCGACATCGTCGTCATACGAGTCGTCGTCGCGTTTCGATTTCATGCGTTTTAGTGGACGATCGCGGAACATAGAAGATCGTTCTTTACGGCTGGTCCAGAAACCATGTACCAGTAAAGCGATTATGGCGATCGCGCCAACAATGATTAATATCAGACGCAAATCCTGCATCATTATATTCTCTGTTGTTCTAACACCTTGCCACCACGGCAAACATTTACTCACTAAGAGTATTTGCCGATTACGTCAAGTGCAAGTGTACTGTTGGCTTTCGCAGCATAAAGATGAAGGAAAATGTGCTTTTTGCTGTTTTTTCGAACATTTCCGAACTATCCACCGTCTGATAACCGGGTAAGATATCCCACGTTTACCCAGGGCTTTAAGAAAAAGGAGTATGTCCTGAATATGGTTTCATCATCCACAACCGTACCACGTAGCGGCGTCTATTATTTCTCGCAAGGATGGAAGTTAGTCACCCTACCGGGAATCCGCCGCTTTGTTATTTTACCTTTGCTGGTCAACATTGTGCTGATGGGCGGCGCATTTTGGTGGCTGTTTACCCAGCTTGACGCCTGGATACCTTCGTTGATGAGTCATGTGCCGGACTGGCTGCAATGGCTGAGCTATCTGCTGTGGCCGATTGCGGTTATCTCTGTTCTGTTGGTCTTTGGCTATTTTTTCTCTACCCTCGCCAACTGGATCGCCGCGCCGTTTAACGGCCTTTTAGCCGAACAGCTTGAGGCGCGGTTAACCGGCGCCACGCCGCCAGATACCGGCATACTCGGCATCATGAAAGATGTACCGCGCATTATGAAACGTGAATGGCAAAAGCTGGCGTGGTATCTGCCGCGCGCTATTGTGCTGCTGGTTCTCTATTTTATTCCTGGCATTGGCCAAACCATCGCGCCGGTGCTGTGTTTTTTGTTCAGCGCCTGGATGCTGGCGATCCAGTATTGCGACTACCCGTTTGATAACCACAAAGTGCCGTTTAAAACGATGCGCGCCGCGTTGCGCACGCAGAAGGTGGCGAATATGCAATTTGGCGCGCTCACCAGCCTCTTTACGATGATTCCGGTGCTTAACCTGTTCATTATGCCTGTCGCCGTCTGTGGCGCGACGGCAATGTGGGTTGATTGCTGGCGTGCTAAGCACGCGTTATGGAAATAACGTAAAAATGTATAAATAAGAGATGGCTTATGCTGTCTCTTATTCCATACTGATAACCATTATTTCCCATCAGCATATAGATATGCGAAATCCTTACTTCCCCATATCTGGCTGGAAGGTATGCTGGGAAGGTATCCCAATTTCATACAGTTAAGGACAGGCCATGAGTAAGATTTATGAAGATAACTCGCTGACTATCGGTCATACGCCGCTGGTTCGACTGAACCGTATCGGTAATGGACGCATTCTGGCGAAGGTGGAGTCGCGCAACCCGAGCTTCAGCGTCAAGTGCCGTATCGGCGCCAATATGATTTGGGATGCCGAAAAGCGTGGCGTACTGAAACCTGGCGTGGAACTGGTGGAGCCGACCAGCGGCAACACCGGTATTGCGCTGGCGTATGTCGCCGCCGCGCGCGGTTACAAACTCACCCTGACCATGCCGGAAACCATGAGCATTGAACGCCGCAAGCTACTCAAAGCATTAGGCGCGAATCTGGTGCTGACCGAAGGGGCGAAAGGGATGAAAGGCGCTATTCAGAAAGCCGAAGAAATTGTCGCCAGCGATCCGCAAAAATATCTCCTGCTCCAGCAGTTCAGCAACCCTGCCAACCCGGAAATCCATGAAAAAACCACCGGCCCGGAAATCTGGGAAGACACCGATGGTCAGGTGGATGTGTTTATCTCCGGCGTCGGCACTGGCGGTACGTTAACCGGCGTCACGCGTTATATCAAAGGGACGAAGGGTAAAACCGATCTTATCACCGTTGCGGTAGAACCCACTGACTCCCCGGTTATTGCCCAGGCGCTGGCTGGTGAAGAAATCAAACCGGGCCCACATAAAATTCAGGGCATCGGCGCAGGCTTCATCCCGGGCAACCTGGATCTGAAACTGATTGATAAAGTGGTTGGCATCACCAATGAAGAAGCCATTTCTACCGCGCGCCGTCTGATGGAAGAGGAAGGTATTCTGGCGGGAATTTCTTCCGGCGCCGCGGTTGCTGCAGCGCTTAAGCTGCAGGAAGATGAAAGCTTTACCAATAAGAATATTGTGGTTATCCTACCTTCATCAGGTGAGCGTTATCTGAGCACCGCGTTGTTCGCCGATCTCTTTACTGAGAAAGAACTGCAACAGTGATGCCAGCATGTTAAAAACGCGTAAAAAAGCACCTTTTTGGGTGCTTTTTTGTGGCCTGCTTCAAACTTTCACCTCACCTGGCATTGATTCACCCTGCCGGAACTGGTATTTAACCAGACTAATTATTTTGATGCGCGAAATTAATCGTTACAGGAAAAGCGTTAGCTGAATCGATTTTATGATTTGGTTCAAATCTTCCTTTCGCGGCATAATGTTTAATGACGAGCGAAACGTCAGCGGCCATAAGTTGCCAGCTAAGTTGCCAGCAACGGATTGCGTAGAACACCTTTTGTGTCGCGTCCCGTTTACGCCGGCGCTAACAATACAGGCTAAAGTTGAGCCGCCAGGCTAGACTTTAGTTCCACAACACTAAACCTATAAGTTGGGGAAATACAATGTTCCAGCAAGAAGTTACCATTACCGCTCCGAACGGTCTGCACACCCGCCCTGCTGCTCAGTTTGTTAAAGAAGCAAAAGGCTTCACTTCTGAGATTACTGTGACTTCCAACGGCAAAAGCGCCAGCGCGAAAAGCCTGTTTAAACTGCAGACTCTGGGCCTGACTCAAGGCACCGTCGTCACCATCTCCGCAGAAGGTGAAGATGAGCAGAAAGCGGTTGAACATCTGGTCAAACTGATGGCGGAACTCGAGTAAGTTTTTTTCCGGGTTCTTTTAAAAATCAGTCACAAGTAAGGTAGGGTTATGATTTCAGGCATTTTAGCATCCCCGGGTATCGCTTTCGGCAAAGCACTGCTGCTGAAAGAAGACGAAATCGTCATTGACCGGAAAAAAATTTCTGCCGACAAGGTTGATCAGGAAGTTGAACGTTTTCTGAGCGGTCGTGCCAAGGCATCTGCGCAACTGGAAGCGATCAAGACAAAAGCTGGTGAAACGTTCGGTGAAGAAAAAGAAGCCATCTTTGAAGGGCATATTATGCTGCTCGAAGATGAGGAGCTGGAGCAGGAAATCATAGCCCTGATTAAAGATAAGCACATGACGGCTGACGCAGCCGCACATGAAGTTATCGAAGGTCAGGCCACTGCCCTGGAAGAACTGGATGACGAATACCTGAAAGAGCGTGCGGCTGACGTACGTGATATTGGTAAGCGCCTGCTGCGCAACATCCTGGGTCTGGCCATTATCGATCTGAGCGCGATTCAGGAAGAAGTTATCCTGGTTGCCGCTGACCTGACGCCGTCAGAAACTGCACAGCTGAACCTGCAGAAAGTGCTGGGCTTCATCACCGACGCGGGCGGACGCACGTCTCATACCTCCATCATGGCGCGTTCTCTGGAACTGCCAGCGATCGTAGGTACCGGTAGCGTCACCTCTCAGGTGAAAAACGGCGACTATCTGATTCTGGATGCCGTAAACAACCAGGTTTACGTCAACCCGACCAACGATGTTATTGAGCAACTGCGCGCCGTCCAGGAGCAGGTTGCGACCGAGAAAGCGGAACTTGCAAAACTGAAAGATCTGCCGGCAATCACGCTGGATGGACATCAGGTTGAAGTTTGCGCCAACATCGGTACCGTTCGCGACGTTGAAGGCGCTGAGCGTAACGGCGCGGAAGGCGTTGGTCTGTATCGTACTGAATTCCTGTTCATGGATCGCGACGCGCTGCCGACGGAAGAAGAGCAGTTTGCCGCCTATAAAGCGGTCGCTGAAGCGTGCGGCTCGCAGGCGGTTATCGTCCGTACCATGGACATTGGCGGCGACAAAGAGCTGCCGTACATGAACTTCCCGAAAGAAGAGAACCCGTTCCTGGGCTGGCGCGCCGTGCGTATCGCCATGGATCGCAAAGAGATCCTGCGTGACCAGGTTCGCGCGATTCTGCGTGCCTCCGCTTTCGGTAAATTGCGCATTATGTTCCCGATGATCATCTCTGTTGAAGAAGTTCGCGCGCTGCGCAAAGAGATTGAAATCTACAAACAGGAACTGCGTGACGAAGGTAAAGCATTTGACGAAAGCATTGAGATTGGCGTGATGGTGGAAACACCGGCTGCGGCGACAATTGCGCGTCATTTAGCCAAAGAAGTTGATTTCTTTAGTATCGGCACCAATGATTTAACGCAGTACACCCTGGCAGTTGACCGTGGTAATGATATGATTTCACACCTTTACCAGCCAATGTCACCGTCCGTACTGAACTTGATCAAGCAAGTTATTGATGCTTCTCATGCAGAAGGTAAATGGACTGGCATGTGTGGTGAGCTTGCAGGCGACGAACGTGCTACACTTCTGTTGCTGGGGATGGGTCTGGACGAATTCTCTATGAGCGCCATTTCTATCCCGCGCATTAAGAAGATTATCCGTAACACGAACTTCGAAGATGCGAAGGTGTTAGCAGAGCAGGCTCTTGCTCAACCGACAACGGACGAGTTAATGACGCTGGTTAACAAGTTCATTGAAGAAAAAACAATCTGCTAATCCACGAGATGCGGCCCAATTTACTGCTTAGGAGAAGATCATGGGTTTGTTCGATAAACTAAAATCTCTGGTTTCTGATGATAAGAAAGACACCGGAACTATTGAGATTGTTGCCCCGCTCTCTGGCGAGATCGTCAACATCGAAGACGTGCCGGATGTAGTTTTTGCTGAAAAAATCGTTGGTGATGGCATCGCTATCAAACCAACCGGTAACAAAATGGTCGCCCCTGTTGACGGTACCATCGGCAAAATCTTTGAAACCAACCATGCGTTCTCTATCGAATCCGATAGCGGCATTGAGCTGTTCGTTCACTTCGGTATCGACACCGTTGAGCTGAAAGGCGAAGGCTTCAAGCGTATTGCTGAAGAAGGTCAGCGCGTGAAAGTTGGCGATCCGGTCATCGAGTTCGATCTGCCGTTGCTGGAAGAAAAAGCCAAGTCTACCCTGACTCCGGTTGTTATCTCCAACATGGATGAAATCAAAGAACTGATCAAACTGTCCGGTAGCGTGACCGTGGGTGAAACTCCGGTTATCCGCATTAAGAAGTAATTCTTGCCGCAGTGAAGAATGGCGCCTTTGGGCGCCATTTTTTTTGCCTGTACTTGCGCCGCCATCCGGCGATGGTGTGGCGCACTGCCTGATGGCGCTACGCTTATCAGGCCTACAAGGTTGCGAACATTTCAGCGCCAATCCACGGGTTACAACTGCGAGGTCACCGGGCGAAAGCACTTCTCGCGCATCAGGATCTTCATCCCATCCGGGCCACTCTCCAGCATCCTGCGTTCGGAATCGGACACTTGCAGCTCGCACTGATAGCCGCCAGTGATGCCAAACATCGCTCGCGCCACGCAGATATCTTCCAGCGCGTCCAGCCCGCTCGTTTCAAAATGCCCCACGATACGCCCCTGCTGGCGAACTACCAGCCGATAACTCTTCATCGCGCCTCCCCTGCCGGCGGCAGAATTAACTCATCACAGCCACACTGCTGTGTCCAGGTCATCACCTCCAGCACGCGCTGCGCCGCATCTTTTGCCGCGGTCGTCAGTTTTTTTCCCTGCACAATACCGCTGACCAGCTCGGCGCAGAAGAGATCTCCCGTCCCTTTTAATTCCGTCGCCACCCGCGGATGGGCAAAGACCTCCACGACCTGCGCAGTAACGACCGCAACCGTTATGGTCTCCAGAGACTCGCCCGGCGCGCTGGTGATAACCACCCATTTCAGCGTATCGGAAAGCAGCGATTGCGCCGCCGCCACCGCCTCTTCCAGCGTGCGGCACGGTTTACCACTCAGCATCTCCAGCTCAAATACGTTCGGCGTTAGCCCCTGCGCCTGCGGCAACAAATGTGTGCGATAAGCCTGCGGAATTTCCGCCTGCACATACATTCCACTGTCGGTATCGCCAATGACCGGATCGACAAGAATACACACCTCCGGATGCGAAGCCCGGATCGCCATTAGCCACTTCGAAAGCAAGACAATTTGGTCTGCGCTGCCCATGTAACCGGTGGTAATCGCTTTTAATTCACGTAGCGCATCGCGCTCATTCAACGCCGTAAGGTAGCCTGCAAACCACTCGGCGGGAATAATGCCGCCATAAAAGGTTTTATAGTGCGGCGTATTGCTGAACAGCACCGTCGGGACCGCCGTCACGCGTAGTCCCTGCGCTTTAATGGCCGGAACAGCGATACTGTTGCCTACGCTGCCGTACACGACCTGTGACTGGACGGCGACGATATCGGTCTGTAATGCCCGATGGTTGTCGTCGAAGAGCACTGACTGAATATCACTCTCTTGTCCCATAAAATTTTCCTCTCGCTGGACAGCAGGCTACCGCCTCATTATCATTATCATTATCATTATCATTATCATTATCATTATCATATGCTAAAATTCATTTTGTCATAGGTCAATAATGATCGACGGAAAAACCGCTAACGAAATTTTTGACAGTATCCGTCAACACATTATCGCCGGCACGTTACGGGCGGAGGATTCGCTCCCGCCGGTACGGGAGCTGGCAAGCGAATTAAAGGTGAACCGCAATACCGTCGCAGCGGCGTATAAACGGCTGATAACGGCGGGACTGGCGCAAAGTTTAGGCCGCAATGGGACGGTGATTAAAGGCAGTCCGTCTCCCGTAGCGCTGGAAGGCGGCGATCCGCATACGCCTCTGCACGACCTTTCCGGCGGCAATCCCGATCCGCAGCGTCTGCCTGACCTTAGCCGTTATTTTGCCCGTCTCAGCCGCACGCCGCATCTCTACGGCGATGCGCCCGTTTCCCCTAAACTACACGCTTGGGCGGCGCGCTGGCTACGGGATGCCACCCCCGTCGCAGGCGAAATTGATATCACCAGCGGAGCTATCGACGCCATTGAAAGACTGCTTTGCGCGCATCTGCTGCCGGGCGACAGCGTCGCGGTGGAAGATCCCTGTTTTTTAAGCAGTATCAATATGCTGCGCTATGCCGGTTTTAGCGCCAGCCCGGTCAGCGTAGATAGCGAAGGAATGCAGCCTGAAAAGCTGGAACGGGCGCTAAATCAGGGCGCGCGGGCAGTGATCTTAACGCCGCGCGCGCACAACCCTACCGGCTGTAGCCTGAGCGCTCGCCGTGCCGCTGCGCTGCAAAATATGCTGGCGCGTTACCCTCAGGTACTGGTCATTATCGACGATCACTTCGCCCTGCTTTCTTCGTCGCCCTGGCAGCCGGTTATTGCGCAGACAACGCAACACTGGGCGGTGATACGCTCCGTTTCCAAAACCCTCGGCCCCGATTTACGTCTTGCTATTGTCGCCAGCGACAGCGCGACCTCGGCAAAACTTCGGCTGCGGCTAAATGCCGGTAGTCAGTGGGTCAGCCATCTGTTACAGGATCTGGTCTACGCCTGCCTGACCGACCCTGAGTATCAGCACAGGCTGACGCAAACGCGGCTGTTTTACGCCGCCCGGCAACAAAAACTGGCCCGCGCCCTACAGCAATATGGCATCGCCATTTCTCCCGGCGACGGCGTGAATGCCTGGCTCCCACTGGACACCCATAGCCAGGCTACCGCGTTTACGTTGGCAAAATCCGGCTGGCTGGTACGTGAGGGAGAAGCCTTTGGCGTAAGCGCGCCGTCTCACGGTCTACGTATCACGCTGTCGACATTAAATGACAGCGAGATCAACACGCTGGCGGCTGATATCCATCAGGCGCTAAATCGCTAACAGGAGAAAATAACGTGCGAGTTCATTTTGTTGTCCATGAGTCGTTTGAATCCGCTGGCGCTTATCTGAAATGGGCTGAAGATCGCGGTTATACCATTTCATGGTCGCGCGTCTATGCCGGAGAAGCGCTACCGCCCAATGCCGATGAGTTCGATATGCTCGTGGTATTTGGCGGTCCGCAGTCGCCGCGCACCACCCGCGAAGAGTGCCCGTACTTTGACTCTCGCGCCGAACAGCACTTAATTAATCAGGCGATTACGGCCCGGCGAATGGTTATCGGCATTTGTCTTGGTTCGCAGCTCATTGGCGAGGCGCTGGGCGCCGCTGTGTGCCAAAGTCCGGAAAAAGAGATTGGTCACTACCCTATTACGCTCACTGAAGCCGGTCTGCGGCATCCGCTTATCACCCACTTTGGCTCCCCGTTAACCGTCGGCCACTGGCACAACGATATGCCAGGACTCACCGATCAGGCGACCGTGCTGGCCGAAAGCGAAGGCTGTCCACGTCAGATAGTGCAGTACGGCAATTTTGTCTACGGCTTCCAGTGTCATATGGAATTTACCGTCGAGGCGGTTGAAGGATTAATCCAACATTCGCAGCAGGAGCTGGCTGACGCGCAAGGGAAGCGTTTTATCCGCTCGGTTGCCGAGATGCGCGCATGGGATTACCAGCAAATGAATGAAAAGCTGTGGCGTTTTCTGGATGAACTCACGCTGGCGCACTCACAGAAATAACCACACCAGGAGTGCAACTTATTACCCGGCTAACGGTCTGAGGTGCAGTGATTATCGCATGAAAAAGGATTTTACCATGAAGAAAATTGTCTGCGCCGTCGTTGCGCTCCTGCTAACCCTCCCCGCCTGGGCGAAGCTAAACGCCCACGAAGAAGCGCGCATTAACGCCATGCTGAATGCGCTGGCGCAGAAAAAGGATCTGACATTCGTTCGTAACGGTGATGCGCATAACTGCGAGGAAGCCGTATCGCACCTGCGCTTAAAACTGGGTAACACGCGCAATCGTATCGACACCGCCGAACAGTTTATCGATAAAGTCGCGTCGTCGTCGTCCATCACCGGAAAACCCTATATCGTTAAAATTCCCGGTAAAAGCGATGAAAACGCGCAGCCTTATTTACATGCGCTTATTGCGGAAACGGATAAGAATGTTGAGTAAGAAAAAATCATAATGCCAGGCGTGTTACTGTGGTTTTTTAAAGGCGTTATCGCGCTTCTGTTAGCGTTTGCTGTAGGGTTAATCGTTTACTATTATCTGGAAATTCGTCCCATAGCCCAGACCGCATTACAGAGCGCCTCTTTCTGGTTGTCCGAATCGCCGCAGACGCGTTTTTTGCGCCGCGCTACGGCCAAAATACACCCCAAATCTTATACTGCCAGATTGCTCTATACCCAAGCCGGCGTGGATGGGCATTTCAGGACCGCGATCTGGGTGTTCTGGTTGGACAGCCTGTACCGCGACGACGAGCTGTATGCCATGATGCTGGCGCAAGCGTATTATGGCCGGGATTCGCAGGGTAACGCGGTTTACGGTACGAAAAATGCGGCGTTAACGTTATTTCACGTACCAGTGACAGAGATGACCTGCCAGCAACAAGTACAACTGATTTATATGTTTAAAGCGCCGTCACTTTACCGGCCTGGTTCAGCCAGGCTGGTAGAAAGCAGCAAGCATTACATGACGCTTTGCCAGGAACAAATACAACAATAAGAACAACAGACGAGCTTTTATTATAAAAGGCGGCGGTAATGCGCTGGCGCACATAGAAAATCGGCAGGATATTCCCGCCTGTCAAAGGCGCCGTTGCCTGTGTTTATCCCAATCAGCTGAACCCATTAGTTTAAATCCCTGCCCCCTGGCTGAAATGCTCTTCACCAAACACGCCGGTCGAAAGGTAACGGTCGCCGCGATCGCAGATGATCGCCACCACTATCGCGCCGGGCGTGGCTCGTGCGACGCGTAACGCGCCCGCTACCGCGCCGCCGGAACTCACGCCGCAGAAAATGCCTTCACGAACGGCCAGTTCACGCATGGTGTTTTCGGCATCATTCTGATGAATATCCAGCACCTCATCTACCAGCGAGGCGTTAAAAATGCCCGGCATATATTCCGCAGGCCAGCGGCGAATGCCCGGAATACTGCTGCCCTCTTCCGGCTGTAGGCCAACGATGGTGACCGGTTTTTCCTGCTCGCGCAGAAAACGCGACACGCCGGTAATGGTGCCGGTGGTGCCCATGCTGGAGACAAAATGGGTGATTCGACCTGACGTTTGCCGCCAGATTTCCGGGCCGGTGGTGGTGTAGTGCGCATATGGGTTATCGGGGTTATTAAACTGATCGAGCAGTTTACCTTCTCCACGTTCAGACATAGCGAGCGCTAAATCGCGCGCCCCTTCCATTCCCTGCTCTTTAGTGACCAGAATCAGCTCTGCGCCACAGGCCCGCATTGCCGCCCGACGCTCCTGACTCATGTTGTCTGGCATCAACAGCTTCATGCGATAACCTTTCAGCGCGGCGATCATCGCCAGCGCAATGCCCGTGTTGCCGCTGGTCGCTTCAATCAGGACATCGCCCGGTTTAATTTCCCCGCGCTTTTCCGCCTCGACAATCATCGATAGCGCCGCGCGATCTTTCACCGATCCTGCCGGATTATTGCCTTCCAGCTTAACCCAGATTTCACTGCCGTTATCCGGCGCCAGACGTTGTAATTTGACCAGCGGCGTATTGCCGATGGTTTGTTCTAATGTATTCACGTTTTCAGCTCGTAAAAAAGCCCGGTATGCGTAGCGCCACCGGGCGATAACTATACAAATTAACCTATCAGGCCGATTGCGCCAGAGCAAGTTCCTCTTCACGCGTTTCAATACGCTGGTCGCCGTTATACAGACGCGCTTTTTGCAGTCCAACAAACAAACGCTCGCCGCGAACCGGAACATCCTCACCCGCCATCACCACCGTCAGCGGATCGTGATACCACCCCAGCGGCTGTACCACTAACTGTGTATAGTGACCTTTCGGGCTGGCCTCAATGACCTGTACTGGTAGCGGAGAATCCAGGCTGGTGCGGCGGCTAATATCCACCTCCCACGGACGCAGGAACAGATCGACCGGCCCCTGGTACGCGGGCGTATAACCCAGCGGCCAGCGATGCGCGCCAACGTAAAACTGCCCGCCGCGGACGGTGCCTGTCAGGCGGTTCACCTCGCCCATAAACTCCAGTACGAAGCGGGTTGCCGGTTCACGCCACACTCGATCCGGCGCATCAGCCTGTTCGATATTGCCCTGACTCATCACCACCACCCGATCCGCCACTTCCGTCGCTTCTTCCTGATCGTGGGTGACAAAGACGCTGGTGAATTTCAGTTCTTCATGTAACTGGCGTAACCAGCGACGTAACTCTTTACGTACCTGGGCATCCAGCGCGCCAAACGGTTCATCCAGCAGTAGGATTTGCGGTTCCACGGCAAGCGCGCGCGCCAGCGCCACGCGCTGTTTTTGTCCGCCGGAAAGCTGGGCGGGGAAGCGATCCGCGAGGTGCGCCAGTTGCACCATCTCCAGCAATTGCGTCACTTTCGTTTTAATCGCCGCCGCAGTTGGGCGGTCGCGTCGCGGCAGCACCGTCAGGCCAAAAGCGATGTTGTCAAACACCGTCATATGGCGAAACAGCGCATAGTGCTGAAACACAAAACCGACTTTACGCTCACGCGCGTGCAGGCGGCTAACGTCCGTACCGTGGAAACGAATATGGCCGCTGGACTGATGTTCCAGCCCGGCAATAATGCGCAGCAGCGTCGTTTTACCGGAACCTGACGGCCCCAACAAGGCAACCATCTGGCCGGAAGGAATATCCAGCGAGATATCATTCAGTACCTGAGTGCGACCAAACGATTTCTTAATTCTGGCGATCTCAATGCTCATGATTTTCCTCCTGTTGCGCGCGTTTTTCCTGATTCTCCAGACGCCATTGCAACATGCTCTTCAAAAACAGGGTAATAATCGCCATTAGCGTCAACAATGCGGCGGCGGTAAAGGAGCCGACGGTGTTGTAGTCCTGCTCCAGTAATTCAATCTGTAACGGTAGCGATAACGTTTCGCCGCGAATCGAGCCGGACACCACCGACACCGCGCCAAACTCGCCAATCGCGCGGGCGTTGGTTAATACCACGCCGTAGAGTAGCGCCCAGCGAATATTCGGCAACGTCACGCGGCGAAACATTTGCCAGCCGGATGCGCCCAGCAAAATAGCCGCCTCATCTTCCTGACTGCCCTGGCTGAGCATTACTGGCACCAGTTCGCGCACCACAAACGGACAGGTGACAAAAATAGTGACCAGTACCATCCCCGGCCAGGAGAACATCATTTGTAAATTATGCTCATCCAGCCAGCCGCCCAACGGGCCGTTGGAACCATAAAACAGCAGATAAACCAGACCGGCCACCACCGGCGAGACGGCAAAGGGAATATCCAGCAGGGTCAGCAGTAGCTGACGTCCGGGGAAGTTAAAGCGCGTCACCAGCCACGCCAGCAGAATGCCGAACACCAGATTCACCGGCACTGCGATCAAGGCAATCAACACCGTCAGCCAGATGGCGTGCAGCATGTCCGGATCGGCCAGATTTTGCAGTACCGGCATTAACCCTTTGCTGAACGCCTGCACGAAGATGTAAATCATCGGCACCAGCAGGATAAACGCCGAAACCAGCATCCCGACGCCAATCAAAAACCATTTTCCCCAGTTAATGCGGGGGACGTCGTATCGCTTCAATTGAGTCACTTCCGCCATTAATGACCTACCACACGTCGACCAAAGCGACTTTGCAGAGTGTTAATTGAGAACAGCAGCAGCAAGGATGCCGCAAGGATCACCGAGGCAATGGCGCTGGCGGCGGGGTAATCAAACTCCTGCAAACGCACAAAAATCATCAGCGAGGTCACTTCTGTTTTCCAGGCGATATTTCCGGCGATAAAAATCACCGCGCCAAACTCGCCCAGGCTACGGGTAAAAGAGAGCGCCACGCCGGCAATCAGCGCAGGCGACAGCTCAGGCAGCACGACTTTGCGAAAACTTTGCAGCCGGGTGGCCCCCAGCGTTTGTGCCGCTTCTTCATATTCCGGCCCCAACTCTTCCAGTACCGGCTGGACGGTGCGCACCACAAATGGAATGCTGGTAAAGGCCATCGCCACCGCAATACCGAGCCAGGTATAGGTCACTTTGATATCAAACTGCGCAAGAAACTGACCGTAGAAACCGTTCACTGAGAACAGCGAGGCCAGCGTTAACCCCGCTACCGCTGTCGGCAGCGCAAACGGCAGATCCATCAGCGCATCCAGCAACGTGCGCCCTAGAAAACGGTAGCGGGTTAAAATCCACGCCATCAGCAGGCCAAACACGCCATTAAAAATCGACGCTACAAATGCCGCCAGTAGCGTCACTTTATAGGCAGCCACCACCTGAGGGTTGGTCACGACATCCCAGTATTGCGCCCAGCTCATCTGTGAGAGCTGCATCACCAGCGCGCTCAACGGCAACAGTAGGATCAGGCAGACAAACAGCAAACTGGTGCCGAGGCTTAACGTAAAGCCGGGCAGCACGCGTCGGGAAGAAACGGCAAGCATTACTTACGCCCCGCCGCCAACAGTTTGTCCAGCTCGCCGCCGCTGGCAAAGTGCGTTTTCATCACTTCCGGCCAGGAACCAAACTTTTCTTCCACGCGGAACAGTTCGGTCTGCGGGAATTTATCTGCTTGCTTGCCCATGATTTCCGGGTTATTCACGCGGTAGTAGTAATGGGTGATGATGGTCTGCGCCTGCGGGCTATACAGCCAGTTCAGGTAAGCTTTGGCGGCTTTTTCTGTGCCGTTGGCCTGCACGTTTTTATCCACCCAGGCAACCGGGAATTCAGCAAGAATGTTCGTTTTCGGGATCACCACTTCAAATCCCTGGGCTTCATATTGTTTGCGGATATTGTTCACTTCCGACTCAAAACTAATCAGCACATCGCCCAGACCACGCTCGGCAAAGGTAGTCGTAGCGCCGCGACCGCCGGTATCAAACACTTCGACGTTTTTCAGGAACTGGGTCATAAACTGTTCGGTTTTGGCTTTATCGCCGCCGTCCGCGTTATCCGCCGCGCCCCATGCCGCCAGATACGTGTAACGGGCGTTGCCGGAGGTTTTCGGGTTAGGGAAAATCAGCTTCACGTCGGAACGTACAAGATCGCTCCAGTCGTGAATATTTTTCGGGTTCCCCTTGCGCACCAGGAAGCCCATCGTGGAATAGAATGGCGAACTGTTGTTCGGCAGACGGCTTTGCCAGTCGGCAGGGATCAGTTTGCCTTTATCATGGAGAATCTGTACATCGGTCACCTGATTGTAGGTCACGACGTCTGCCTTCAGTCCCTGCAAAATCGCCAGCGCCTGTTTTGATGACCCGGCATGAGACTGCTTAATCGTCAGCTTATCGCCGCCGTTATCCTTCGCACATTGTTGCTCAAACGGTGGGTTAAGGGCGGCAAACAGCTCGCGGGAGACATCGTATGAGCTGTTCAGCAGTTCCGTCGCCTGTACCTGACCGACCAGTAACAGAGACGCCGCCAGCGTCAGAGCATTTTTTTTCAGGAAGTTAACGGCCATTGCGCACCCTTATAAATTTAATGACTTTCTTATGATCATCATATTTATAACCAGCGCTAAAGGAGTAACGGTTTTATATACCGTTTGTTGATTTGAAAGTTGAAAAGGGAATAAGAGAATCCCTCCCCACGCGGCGCGGGGAGGAGACCGGCATCAATCAGACGCCTACGCTTACGCTTTCAGGCAGGGTACTGCCGCCATCAATGACGTTTTGCGTTCCGGTAAGATAGCTGGACTCATCGGAAGCCAGAAATGCCGCCAGTTCCCCTACTTCCAGCGGATCGGCAAGGCGGCGTAGCGGAATGGCTTTTGCCATTTCCGTTAATACCGACTCCGGATCGTCAGGATTAGACTGACGGGCAATGCTTTCCGCCATCGGCGTTCTTACATAACCGGGGCAAATGGCATTCACGCGAATACCGGACTGCGCATACTCTACCGCCAGCGATTTGGTTAAACCGACAATGGCGGCTTTTGACAGCGCATAGGCCGTTTCACCCGGGTCCGCCACCATATCTCCCGTGACGGAAGACATCATCACAATGCGGCCATCTTTACGTTTAATCATCTCCGGCAGGACGGCTTTGGTGACGTTCCAGACACCTTTAATATTAATATCAATGTGGAAATCGCGATCTTCTTCACTCATATCGAGGAAGTTGCCCAGACGGCACACGCCAGCGTTATTCACCAAAATATCAATTCTACCTTCAGTCTCTTTGGCGCGCGCAACCGCCGCCTGCACCGAAGCAAAATCTCTGACGTCAGCCTTAACGGCAGTACAGCGATGTCCGCGCCCGCCCAGCTCATCCGCCAGCTTTTCAATCTCATCGGAGATATCCAGCAAGATTAAGTTCGCGCCGTGGCGTGCGAATACGCGAGCGATCCCTTCGCCAATGCCCTGCGATGCGCCCGTAATCAATGCTGTCTTGCCCGTGAGTTTACCCATTTTCAATGTCTCCTTTTGAATATGGAGTCTTACACTCCATTAACACTGAAAATACAGTAATAACAAATAAGTGCTGAGGAATAGCTCACTAATTCAGGTAAATATTAGGTAAAAAAATCCCCGCGGAGGCGGGGATGGGCATTTTCATGCTGTTTCATGCTGTTCTGCCTGATGGCGCTGCGCTTATCAGGCCTACCAATCGTAGGTCGAATAAAGCGTTTGCGCTGCCATCCGACAGGGTTTTACCTTATAGCGCTAACAGGCGATCCAGCGACGGCGCAAAATAGTAGCCGCCAGTCACCGGTTTGGTGAAGCGCAGCATCGCGTCGCGTTTACCGTCGGTATCGCCGAACATACTCAAAAGCTGCTGTTCGATATTGTGCAGACGTGCGCAGTAAGCGCAGAAATAGAGACCATGAGTACCGCTGGCGGTGCCGTATGGCAGGCTCTGGCGTACAATCTTCAGCCCTTTGCCATCTTCTTTGAGATCGACGCGGCTCAGGTGAGACGTTGCCGGACGCGCATCGCCATCAATCTCTTCATTGGCTTCTTTGGTACGCCCGATCATCATCTCCTGATCGTGAATACTCATCCGGTTAAGTTGCTTGAGATTGTGTTCCCAACGCTGCACGAACACATAACTGCCGCCGGCATCCACGCCATCTTTGATCACCGCCACTTCACGACGCGTCTCTTCGCCCGCCGGGTTCTCTGTCCCGTCGACAAAGCCGCTCAGATCGCGTTCTTCCACCCAACGGAAGCCGTGAACTTCTTCTTTCACGTCGATACAGTCGCCGAAGGCTTCCATCGCCGCCTGGGCAACAGAAAAATTCACATCGTGGCGCAGGGAAAGGATATGGATCAGCACGTCATACTGCGTGGCCGGCGCCAGCCCTTTACCATAAGGAATAAAATCTTTCAGTTCTTCCGCCCCGACGCCGCCGCTCAGAGCGCGCCAGGTGTTGTTGCCAAACGCCACAACGGCCCCAAGATGGGCGTCCGGAAATTTGACTTCGAAGGTCGCCAGTTTATCGGCAAATGTTCTGCTGGCCGCGCGCAGGGCGTCCAGGTCGCCTTTCACATTGGCTTCAATCCAAATTGCCGCACGGCAATGTTCCGGCAAAATGCCACTTTGAACCTGAGACATGATTCCTCCTGAAAATGAGAATGCCACGCAGTCGTGGCATTAATGGAGGCTATTTTACCTTGTTTTTAAGCGAAGCGGTTTGTTCAGGCGCAAATTAACGACGCCAGATAATTTTGCGCACGTCCCAGTTTTTTAAGACGTCATCAGGAGGCATTAAGCCTTCCGGTCCGCTCCACTCGCCGGAGAAAACATAGCTAATATGCTGACTTCCCTCGGCTTTACATTCGACGCTGGTATGGCTATCGCTGGAAACCGGCTCGCAGTGACCAAAAGCTTTGCTGTAAAGGTCGCTAAACGGCGTACCGATTTTGCCCCCCGCGGCGGTTGGGATATCGCTGTTCAGCACATCAATACGGCTCACGGTTCCCTGCTCGCCGTTGATCACCATCGCGACATTGTCGCCCTTCATCGCTTCGAAAAAGCGCACCACGTTGCCGTTATCGGTTTTCATACCGCTACGCAGGCGATAATCGCCATCTAATGCCCCTGCAATAGCCGGCTCTTCCAGCGGCGTGGCGGCGGTCAGCGCTCCCACGCCTTGCTCAGTGACTTCTGTCGAGGAACCAAACCAGCTCCACGGATTTGCGGCAGACCAGTTGACCGAGGAGAGCGTCGAGCAGCCGGTCAGCGCCAGCGGCAGTGCGAGTAAAGTCAAACGCAGCGATTTCATCTCACTTCCTTTCTTTTATTAATTAACGTTGGTTGGAGTGCGGGTTCGCCAAAAAGTGCCGTTATTCTTTCTCAAGGGAAAAACAGGCACGCAAACGTTGATTGGTTAACAGCCAGATCAGCGCGACGATGTCCGCCAGCAGCAGCGCCAGCCCGACGCCGTTGACCGGGTCGCCACCCAGCCACATCACCGGCAGCCAGCACAACGACACCAGTTGAGCGAGGATCAGGAGTCCGCGTAGCCAGCGCCACACACCAGGAACCGCTTCACGCCGCCCGCTGAGTAAAAACGCCACTACCGCCGGAACGCCGGGCAACAGCCCCAGCCAAAAATTATCATGGTCGGGATAAAAAAAGTTTAACAAAGTATTACCCTGTCCACGGGATGAACCGGCAATGACAAAGAGTACCCAGGCGCGCGCCTGAAGTAGCAGTACGCACCAGAACAGAAACGGCAGGCGTAAACGTCCGTTTACATCATAATCGGCTGGATGAAACTCAGTACTCTTCATCTTCAATCAGGCGTTTACCCAAACTTAGGGCGTCAGAATGCTCATACCCCAGACGTTCATACATGCCCAGCACAACGTCGTTATCATCGCGCACCATAATTTGGATTTTCGGACACCCGCGGGCGATGAGTTTTTTTTCCAGCCGGTTAAGCAACGCATTCGCAATGCCGCGCCCGCGGAACTCCGGGTGAACGCCCAGGTAATACGCCGAGCCGCGATGCCCGTCATAACCGCCCATTACCGTACCGACGACTTCGCCGCTAACTTCCGCAACGAGGAACAAGCTGACATCGTGATTCACCTTGCGTTCAATATCCATTTCAGGATCGTTCCATGGACGCAGCAGGTCGCAACGCTCCCAGAGGGTAATCACCTCTTCGAAATCTTCCTGGCGAAAAACGCGTATTTCCATGGTATTCGTTGCCTTTTCGGGTGGAAAAACCAAGATTATGGCGCAAACATCTGATTCAGCCAATATCTGACGCGATGTAGCGGAAAAAATGGCATAATGGCGATGTGTCACGTATTGAAATGAAAAGTAAAACAATTCTCATCACCAACCGTCGTAACGGATTACGCGATACGATATAACATCTTGAACTTAATTTTCACAACTCAGGCCGTATGAGCACTTTTAAACTCCTAAAAACTCTCACTTCGCGCCGCCAGGTACTCAAAACAGGTCTGGCGGCCCTGACGCTGTCAGGTATGTCGCACGCAATAGCCAAAGAAGAAACGCTAAAAACCAGTAATGGTCACAGCAAACCCAAAACCAAAAAAACCGGCAGTAAACGGTTGGTGATGCTCGACCCCGGACACGGCGGCATCGATACCGGCGCGATTGGCCGCAACGGTTCTCAGGAAAAACACGTCGTACTGGCAATTGCCAAAAACGTGCGCGCTATTTTGCGAAATCACGGAATCGATGCGCGTTTAACCCGGACAGGGGATACCTTTATTCCGCTGTACGATCGGGTGGAAATCGCCCATAAGCACGGCGCGGATCTGTTTATGTCTATTCATGCCGATGGTTTTACTAACCCGAAAGCAGCGGGCGCTTCCGTTTTTGCGCTTTCCAACCGCGGGGCCAGTAGCGCCATGGCGAAGTATCTCTCCGAGCGTGAAAACCGCGCGGACGAAGTGGCGGGTAAAAAAGCCACTGACCGGGATCATCTATTACAACAAGTTTTGTTTGATCTGGTGCAAACCGATACGATTAAAAACAGTCTGACGCTGGGTTCGCATATTCTCAAGAAAATCAAACCTATACATAAATTACACAGCCGCACTACCGAACAAGCGGCTTTTGTGGTGCTAAAATCACCGTCAATTCCGTCGGTACTGGTCGAAACCTCGTTTATTACCAATCCGGAAGAAGAACGCCTGCTGGGCACAACGGCGTTTCGCCAGAAAATCGCTACGGCGATCGCCAACGGCATCATCAGTTATTTTCACTGGTTTGATAACCAGAAAGCGCACACGAAGAAACGGTAATCATGAAACCCGATGCACATCACGTAAAACAGTTTCTGCTACGCCTGCAGGATGATATTTGCCAAACGTTATCCGCTGTGGATGGCGCAAACTTTGTCGAAGATAGCTGGCGACGCGAAGCGGGCGGCGGCGGACGCAGCCAGGTATTACGCAACGGCGGGATTTTCGAACAGGCGGGCGTTAATTTCTCTCACGTTCACGGCGATGCAATGCCCGCGTCCGCCACCGCGCATCGGCCAGAACTCGCCGGGCGTAGCTTCGAAGCGATGGGCGTATCGCTGGTGGTGCATCCGCACAATCCGTATATTCCCACCAGCCATGCTAACGTGCGCTTTTTTATTGCCGAAAAACCGGGCGCCGATCCGGTGTGGTGGTTTGGCGGCGGGTTCGATTTAACGCCCTACTACGGCTTTGAAGAGGATGCCGTTCACTGGCACCGCACCGCCCGCGACCTGTGCCAGCCGTTTGGCGACGATGTGTATCCGCGCTATAAAAAGTGGTGCGACGACTACTTTTTCCTCAAGCATCGTAACGAGCAGCGCGGTATCGGCGGCCTGTTTTTTGACGATTTGAATACGCCGGATTTCGACCACTGTTTTGCTTTTATGCAGGCGGTCGGTAACGGCTACACCGAGGCGTATTTACCGATTGTCGAACGACGCAAAGCGATGGTCTGGGGAGAGCGGGAGCGTAATTTTCAACTTTATCGCCGCGGTCGCTACGTGGAGTTCAATCTGGTATGGGACAGAGGCACCCTGTTTGGTCTGCAAACCGGCGGGCGCACTGAATCTATCCTGATGTCGATGCCGCCGCTGGTGCGCTGGGAATACGACTGGCAGCCAGAAGCGGGTAGCCCGGAAGCGGGTAGCCCGGAAGCGGCGCTGAGCGAGTTTATTCAGGTACGCGACTGGATTTAACTTATTTATAAAGTAAAACAATGCAAACAAATACACGGAAAGTAGTAACCAGTGACGCCAAATGGCATCCCCATCTGGGTATAAGTTTTATTGGCTGCCTGCTTGCCATTACACTAGAAATATATTTTGAAGAAAGAATATTCATCCCTCATAGCGGAGGGGTGAGCTTCGGTCTGATCGTGCTTCTGGTTATCAATATGGTGACCATCCCTGTGGTCATGGCCCTGATAGCATTACTCTGCTTTATTATTCATATTCCGCGTAAAAGCGTTAACTGTATCTTGCTATGCCTACTGTCATGTATTTTGACGATAGCCGGTTTGTTTATCGCCTATCCGGTTGGCCGTTGAATAAAAGCAGGCTCGTAGAAATAAACGAGTTCATTGTAGATAAAGAATTCGGATAACCGCCCGCTGCCGTTATCATTAGTAAAACAGTACAGTAAGCACTCGTAGAATTTGCAGTGGAGCACTACCGCATGGACGAGCGTATTCCTTGTAAAAACCCGCAATGCTCACACTTCATCCTGCCAGCAACGGCTGCCCGCACGGAGGGCTATTGTATGCCCTGCGTCCAGGCGCGCTATCGGCAAGAGCAGGAAGAATATATCCGGAAAAACAGAAAAACGATCGACGCGTTCAGTGGCATTACCAACCCTGTTGAAATGCTTAAACTCGTTCATGAACCCCGGGAACACGATCCGTTAATCGAGTGGATTCCCTGCCCCATTCCGACCGATGAGCTTTACAAAAAGCTCTCCGATGATGAAAGCCGCGACATGGTCGATTATGCAGAAGAATTATTTGATTCCGGATGGCAGGAGGAAGCTCAGGAAATTGCGCTGTGCCTGGCGGCATTTACCCGGGCCAATCTGGATAATTTCCTGCGCCAGGTAATAAATGAAGAAGAACTGGAGCTCTCTTCACCCCTACCTTTTCACCGTGCGCCGCCTGACGTACGCGACGCGCTTTTGCAGAAGGTGGAAACCGATGACGAAAACCGTGACGGCATTCTTTGCGCCCTGGCCTGGATTGGCGATGAGGTTGTCGTTGAGCATTTTAACCGCTGGCGCCAGGAACCACCTGCGTGGAGTGCTTCACTTCATATCCTCCCTCATCGCTATGCTCACCAGGCGGGATGGGAGCTCACTGAAAATGGCCGCAGGCGCGATCTTTACTTTACGCAATGTACCCATCTGGTAAAACAGGCACCTGAACAGCCTGCCGTTTTTCGCGCCGTCGCAGAATATGGTGAAAACTGCCCACACTGTTCCCTGCCGCTAATCAATCTGTTTGAGGTTGCGCCGAGCGCCGTCGGCCTCAGCACGCAGGGTTGGCCCGGTCAAATTCGTATTCTGACCTGTCAGTGTTGTACGGCATATAACACCGTTTTCGCCACCGTCGATCCACAAGGCCAGCCGCGATGGTGCGAAAAAAATGCGCTCTCGACGCTGGCGGTGGAGAATTCCTCTGACTGGATAACGCTACCGCTTGATGTTCTGCACCCCGGGGAATCCCGTTTGCCGCTATTCGCTGCTGAAATATTTTTACCCACCACCTTCTCACAGCTCGGCGGCCATCCCGCATGGGTTCAGGATGCAGACTATCCCACGTGCCCAACGTGCGCGCAAACGATGATGTTTCTTGCGCAGCTAAGCTATGAAGATATCGAGGAAGAGGAATATGCGGAAGGAATGCTTTATGGGTTTATCTGCCCCTCCTGCCAAACAACGGCAACGTCTTATCAGCAAACATAAACGCTCATCCTCATGATCTGATGACAAAACTGTTTTGCACGTTGTGCGCGCGGTTCCCCGGAGGCGGCGCTGGCGCGCCTTGTCCGGGCTACCAACCACAGACGGCAGCGAATCCGTAGGCCCGGTAAGGCGCCAGCCGCCACCGGGCAATTCCCGACACGCGCACGTTATCAGCAACCGGAGAGCCTACCCATCAATATCAAGCCCATTGCCGCATCCGTTGATGCAGCGTCAACGACGGTTTTTCGGCAAATAATTGCTGATAATCGGTGGCAAATTGCCCCAGATGCCAGAATCCCCACTGCATCGCGGCATCTTTGACCGTGGCGCTCTGCGACCACGGGCTAATCAGTTCCCGGCGTACTGCGTTTAAGCGAATACGTTTCAGCCACGCATTGGGGCCAATGCCCAAAATGGCGTGAAACGCATTTTGCAGCGTGCGACGGCTTACGTGTAGCTGGTTACATAAGTCGAGCACCGTCAGCGGCTCCGACATATTTTCCAGCACATATTCCCGCGCCCGCGACAGTAGCCTACGATATCCCTGATGGCTGATGCTCTCAGCGCTATGAATCGGCTTCGCCTCTTCCAGCATCGTGCCCATCGCCAGCAACAAATTATCACTCAAGACCTTACGCACCGCAGGTTGATGCAGGGTTTCAGGACTCTCGCTGAAGGTGGCCAGCGCCTGCTGCACAAAACCCCACAGCGCCGCTTTATGCTGCTCTTTTACCTCCAGAGCTAACTGGTTACGTAGCATATGCAGCACCCTTTCCGGGTTATGCAAAAACGTGGCCTGACGGGAAATAACATCTTCCGAGATAACGACGCCCAGAATGGTGTAATCATCCGGCGTACTCAGTTCAAACTCGGTGCCTCCCGGTCGGGTGGCAATCTCGGCGCTGCCGAGCCCCTGCGCGCCGATAAATCCCTGTTCGCCGCGCGTCGCCGGAATACCAAACCAGAAAGAGTTTGGCCAAACCAGACACGACTGACGCAGCGCCAGGCCGGTGTATTCACGGAACACCTGAATCTCATCAAGCAGGATTTCCGTGAACTCGCCATGAAATTTACCCGGGTGTAACTGATCGTAGATCTGCTGCCAGGCGGTGATAGTCAGAGCATGTTCATAGACATCCGTCGTCCGTCGCTGATGAACATTGTCCACCTCGACTCTGGGCGTAAGTTTAACGTCTTCGGGTAACGCTTCATGATAAAGATGGTGCAAATTCGCTGTACGGGTCTTTTTCATGATCTTCTATGCCGGACGCCCGCCAGGACGCCCGGCCCTCCGACAGATTAATTTTTGATGCGATAGCGACTACTGCGTTTACGCAACGCTCCGTCAGAAAAGAGTTGTTCCAGCACGTTTCTGGCCTGCTCCAGCGGCCAGCCAAAATGCGCGGCCACCTCTCCCGCCGTCATTCCCTGGCGTACTGATGCCAGCAGCGCCAGTAACGCTTCGGCGAACTCAGGCGTTGCGGGTACCTGGGGCGCTTTCTCAGTCGGCATTGTCGCACGCGCAAACCCGCCAATCAGCCACTGGGTGTCCTCTTCCGGGCGACCAATTTCTTTGCGGCTAATCACACGACCTGTGCGCTGCGCGGCGGCGCTTCCGGCATCCAACGCCGCACGACACGCCGCCAGATCGCCCTCCACCACCAGAGTGAGCCTGCCAGGGTCGAGCACTTGATGACTGAGCAAACGCACGTTGGCCGCTTTCAGCATGGCATCCGCCGCATCGACGGCGGCGACCATTCCGTCCACTTCCAGTAATCCCAGGGCATTGATCATTGGCAACCTCCGTTACGCACGCTGGACAGGGTTACGAGCGATATCCAGCACGGCGTCGGTAAAGGCGTTGCAGGCGGCTTTACACGCGGCCTGGCTTCCCGTTAAGAACGCGGCCGAATAGTTGGTTTCCGACGGCGGCGGCACGTAAGTCACCAGTTGAACGTCAGCGGATTTCATCGCCGCGTCAATGCCGAATGTCGCTTCCAGCGGCGGCGCCACCAGATAGGCCATCGGATCGCCCAGCGCGATACCTGCGGTAGACGAGAGGTACGAGCCGGTACGCGAAACCACATGCGCCAGGAACGCGGTATTTTCCGCATCGTTCGCCCACTGGAACGCCGCGCCGTTTTCAATACTGGCAACCATCGCATCCAGACCGGCGCGCACTTCCGCCGGGTTCGGTCCGCCCAGCATAATCAACACCTCACCGGCGGTCGGCGACGGCCCGTGAGCCGCCCCGGCATAGAGGGAGCGGCCATAGACCACTTCCACCATCGCCTGTTTTGTCGCTTCATCAGCGGCAATATAGGTCACATCATCAGAATCTGCCGTGATGAGTCCGAGGCTACGTATATGTGGCGGTAATTTAAGTTCCCGCGCAAAGCCGTCATTCACGGAGGCAATCACGCGCATGGCAGTCACTGAAGGTCGAATCAAATCTAATGCAGGCATGATGTCTCCTTAACGGGTCATGTTAATGCCGGACGCTTTCTGCTCCAGCATCCGTTTGGCCAAATCCACAATCACGGCGGCAGCTTCTACTGGCGGCGTCCCCCCCTGATGAATGTTTGAAATACAGGTTCTGTCGGCCTCGACGGTGGTCGCCACGCGCGGGGAATAGACGGCGTAGCAGGAGAGGCTTTCCGACTGCCCCAGCCCCGGACGTTCGCCCACCAGCAGGATGACGACCTTCGCGCCGAGAATTTCGCCAATCTGATCTTCAATCTTCACGCGGCCATAGCGCACAAAGAACGGCGTGCCGACGTTCAGCCCGGCCTGCTTCAGACCGGCAAGCAGCGGCGGCAGGATCTCTTCATAGTTGGCAGTGATCGCATCCGTAGAGAGGCCATCGGAGACCACTACCTGCACATCCGGGTTCATCACGCACTGCGACTTCAGCGCGTCAATGGCTTCCGGGCTCAGGCGACGCCCCATATCCGGGCGCGTCAGGTACAGGTTTTTGTCGCTGATTTCCGAACGCACTTCCAGCAGCCCTTGCGCTTTTACCCACTCTTCCGGCACTTCTTTGAGCACGGTATCTTTCGAACGGGAGTGATCCGCCAGGAAGCGCAACAGCGCCTGGGTGCGCGGACGCGGCCCGGCACGCCCCGTACAGACGCGTGCCGCAGTACTGCGACGCAGTTCGGTCAGCACGTCCGCACGATGCGGATTCTCGACGCCAATCCAGGCTTTTGCCTCTGCGGAACCTAAATCCAGCGCGCAGCTTTCGGTCACCGTCGGCGCGGCGCACTGCGGCTTTGCGCCTTCCTGCGTTGACGGCGCGACGGGCTGCGGTACGTCCTGTCCCATTGACGCCATCACGCTACGTACAATTTCTTCAATCTGTTTTTGATCCATGGTGTTATCCCCGCGTCATCAGAAGAATAGTGACGGATCGCCCGCCCGTTTGGTCAGACGACCGTTTGCCATAATGCCCATCGTTTCCAGCCAGCGTTCAAACTCCGGCGACGGCCGTAAATTCAGCAACTGACGGACGGTGGCGGTATCGTGGAAAGCGGTAGTCTGGTAGTTGAGCATGATGTCGTCGCCGAGCGGCATCCCCATGATGTAGTTACAGCCGGCAGTGGCGAGCAGAATCATCAGGTTTTCGTTAAGGTTCTGGTCGGCGTCGGCATGGTTGGTATAGCAGCAGTCGCAGCCCATTGAGATGCCGCTCAGCTTGCCCATAAAGTGATCTTCGAGACCGGCGCGGATAATCTGCCTGTCGTTGTAGAGATACTCCGGCCCGATAAAGCCCACCACGGTGTTCACCAGGAACGGATCGTAGTGGCGAGCCAGCCCGTAGTTACGCGCTTCCATCGTCACCTGGTCGGCACCAAAGTTCGCGCCAGCAGAGAGCGCAGACCCTTGCCCAGTTTCAAAGTACAGGCAGTTTTCCCCGGCGATGCGGTTGAACTCCGCCCCCACGGCCCGCGCTTCATCGAGCATAGCCAGCTCGACGCCGAACTCTTTTAAGCCCTTCTCGCTGCCGCAAATGCTCTGGAAAATCAGTCCGCCCGGCGCGCCGCGGCGAATCGCTTCAATCTGGGTGGTGACGTGCGCCAGCACGCAGCCCTGGGTCGGAATATTGAATTTATCGATAACGCCGTAAACGGTGTCGAGCACGCGGGTCAGGTTCTCCACGTCATCGGTCACCGGGTTAACGCCGATCACCGCATCGCCTGCGCCGAAAGAAAGCCCTTCGTAGATTTGCGCGGCGATACTCTGTACATCGTCACGGGTATCGTTCGGCTGCAAACGGCAGCTAAAGGTGCCCGGAATACCGATGGTGGTATTGGCTTTTTTGATCACCGGCATTTTCTTGCCGCCGTAGATCAGGTCAGCGTTGGAGCAGATTTTCGCTACTGCCGCCACCACTTCGGAGGTCAGGCCTTTGCGGGTAAACGCGATGTCGTCCACGGAGGTTTCATCGCTCAGCACGTATTCACGCAGTTCGCTGATGCTCCAGTTTTTAATCCGGTTATAGGCCGTTTCGTTGACGTCGTCCTGAATCAGGCGCGTCACGCAGTCCTCTTCATAGGCAATCACCGGATTGTTGCGGATATCCGCCACCGTCATTTCCGACAGTACCTGTTTTGCCGCTACGCGCTCCTGCGAACTTGCCGCGGCAACCCCGGCCAGCACATCCCCCGAACGCAGTTCGTTGGCTTTAGCCAGTACCTCTTTTACATCCTTAAACTGATAAACATTGCCGAACAATGTGGTCTTTAGTTTCATAAGTCGTTCCCTCAGGAAGGAAATGCGAGTGATTTCACCGTCACCGGCACAACCGATCCGCCAAAAAGAGGCGTACCAATGTCGATATAGTCTCCCGCCCGCACGACCACCTCATCGATGACCGCCAGCGGAAGTTGCGGTAACTGTGGGCGCAATAACATGCCCAGCGCTTTACCAAAATCCTGCTCGGCCACCACCAGCAGGGGATGTGGATTGGGATAACGCGCGACAAAAGCCGTCAGCGCGTTGATGACCGTGAGTAATGCGGCGTAACGCACCGGAAGCGTGGCGGGAAGCGCCAGCACGTAAGCGTCGGTTTGCGGGTCGAGATCAAGCTGGAGAAGCGCCTGCCGCCAGGCGTTCACCAGATCGGCGTCATCCTGCGGGATCGCCACCGGCAGGTTGCGCAGCGGCAGTTGGACGTCTTCCAGCCAGATAGTACTGCCGGAAAGCGAGAGCGTATGGGCCCCTGCGCCAATCACCGTGGCGCGTACGGTTTGCGCCGGAAACTGCACGTTCATCTCGCGCAGACGCGGGTGCTCATGCAGCGCGGTCGCCAGCAGCGGTCCAATGTCAGAAAAGCAGAACGGATCGGCAGGCTGATGGCGATAGCACTCGCCCACCCCGCCGGAAAGAGTGATCACCTCCGGCGTAATATCGGCGGGCAGCAGCCCGGTTTGCATCAGCGATTGCGCCAGCGGCGAAAGCGCGCCGGTGATAACCTCGACGATGAGATCCGCCATCCGCCGCGCCACCTGCCCCAACTGTGCGGCAGCTAAGGCGCGAGCATCAGTACCCGAACCGAATACCTCATCGATAATCATCTGCCCCGGCTGATGGGCATAAACCACGCGCCCCTGAGCGTCGGTTTCCAGCAGGCGACCACCGACGTTAAGGCAGGCGGTGCCGCTGACTTTTCCCGCGTCAAACAGCGCGTAGTTAGACGTGCCGCCGCCGATATCAATATTCAGCACCCGGCACATCCGCTGCTCAGACAAGCTTTGCGCTCCGGCGCCGTGACCGGCAATGACCGATTCCAGATGCGGCCCGGCGCTGGCGACCACAAAGTCGCCCAGCGACTGCGAGAGCGCCATGACCGCCGGACGGGCGTTGCGGGTTTTGGCGCTTTCGCCGGTGATAATGATAGCCCCTGAGTCCACCGATTCAGGCGCGATGTCTGCGGCCTGATACTGGGCCAGAATCAGCGCTTTAAGTTCGGCCTCTTTCAGACCGCCCTGCTTATCCACGGGCGTAAAGAAGACCGGGCTTTGCCAGCTAATGTCGCGTTTGATGAATTCGTAGCGCGGCACCTGCGACACCGCCGCACGGTTAACCAACTCCAGGCGCGAGAAGATCACCTGCGTGGTGGTGGTGCCGATATCGATACCGACGCTCAGTAGCTGGCGAGTGTTCACGATTGCGCCTCCGCTTCGGTTTTCACCTGGGCGGCGTCATCTTTCGGCACCAGCATCATCGCCACGCCAATCGCCGTCACGCCGCCGATCAGCTTGCCGACAATCATCGGGAAGATCATGGCGTTCATGTTGGCGGCGGCGAAGCCTAAATGGTCGCCCAGCGCGAACGCCGCAGAGACGGCAAATGCGCAGTTAATCACTTTGCCGCGGGTATCCATCTGCTTCATCATGCCGAACATGGGGATATTGTTCGCCAGGGTCGCTACCATGCCTGCCGCCGCAATATTATTTACGTTCAGCAGTTTACCGACATTCATCAACGGTTTTTCAAACCAGCGGGTCAGTAACAGCACCATCGGATACGCGCCAAGCAGCACGCAGGAGATAGAGCCGATCACTTCAATGGCGCGCATCACTTCGCCGGGTTTGTCGCCTGGCGCCATAAAGATCGGGTCGAGTCCCGGAATCAACTCCCAACCCAACAGGAATTTAACCACCGCAGCCGCCAGACCGATGGTGATCAGCGCCACCAGAAATTTGGCGAAAATCTGGAAACCGTTGATCATTTTTTCCGGAATGAACTTCAGCCCCAGCGCTACCAGCACCGCGACGATCAATACCGGGATCATGTTCATCAGGATCAGCGCGAAGGTAAACTCCACTGGCTGACCATTGATCTGCACGCCTGAGTACATGGCGATCAGTCCCCCCGCAATGCAGCCAATGGGAATGGTGACGATACCCGCGAGTACGCCAAGCGCCAGGTAGCGGCGGTCAGACGGTTCGATAATGCCGAGCGCCACCGGAATGGAGAACACAATGGTCGGCCCCATCATCGACCCAAGTATTAACCCTGAGTATAGCCACGCCGCGACATCACCGCCGGCCAGCTCTTTGGCGAGGAAGAATCCGCCCATATCACAGGCCAGCAGCGTACCCGCGAACATGGATGGGTTCGCGCCCAGCATTTCGTATACCGGGATAATAACCGGCCCCAGTACATGCGCCAGCACCGGCGCCAGCGCGGTCATACCGACCATCGCCAGCCCCAGCGCGCCCATCGCCATAAAGCCCTCTTCAAACTGGCCGCCAGACCCCTCGATACTCTTGCCGAATTTACCGAGGAAGCGCGCCGACCCGCCGAACTGCGACAGGATTCTGTCCACGGCGGCAATCAGCATAAAGAACATCATGATGTACATGATGATTTCGTTAATTCCCATAGCCCCTACTCCCTGTCATTTTTGATTTGTAAATCGGATAAGACGTTTACGTCGCCTCCGGCATTAACGCCGTGTTATTGCCGGATGGCGGTGCGAGCACCTTATCCGGCCTACAGGCATTACCCGGCAGCCGCGTACAGGTCGATAATCTGTGCCTGTGTGGCGGTGCGTGGGTTACTGCGCAGACAAATATCCTCCAGCGCGGCTTGCGCCCACGCGCTGTAGTGTTCGGGTTTGGCGCCAGCGTCAGCCAGCCGTTTGCTCTGCCCCACTTCGGCAATCAGCTCGCTCACCGCCGCAATTGCATCGCGATCGTCCGATTTCTTATTGGTTAACGCCCGACCGATTTGACTGAAGCGCTCGCGGCATACCATCCGGTTAAAGCCCATGACCGTCGGCAGCAGCATGGCGTTGGCCTGGCCGTGCGGAATATGCAGCGCCGCCCCTGGCTGGTGCGCCATCGCATGACACAGCCCCAGACCAGCGCTGGAAAAGGCCATTCCCGCCATACAGGAGGCCAGTAACATATTTTCACGCGCCGCCAGATCGTGGCCGTAACCCACGGCTTTCGGCAGCGATTTGCCAATCATCGCTATCGCGCCAATCGCCAGGCTGTCGGTAAACGGCGTGGCGTTGAGCGCGCTGTAGGCCTCAATCGCATGCGTCAACGCATCGATACCGGTCATCGCCGTCACGTTTGGCGGAACGCCTTCGGTCACGGCAGCATCAAGAATCGCCACGTCCGGCATTAGTGACGCGTGCGCCAGCACCTGCTTGCGCCCGCTGACCGCGTCGATAATCACCGTCACGTTGGTGGTTTCAGAACCGGTTCCGGCGGTGGTCGGCACCGCAATCAGCGGCAGACGCGGGCGTAATGTACTGCGCTCGGTCATGGCGCTCAGCGTCTGGTCAGGGTTAGTCACCAGCAGGGTGACCGCTTTCGCCGCGTCCAGCACCGAACCGCCGCCAAAGGCCACTACGCCGTCGCACGCCGCCTCACGCAGTTGCGCCACCGCCGCGCAAACATCGGTGATGCACGGCTCGCCTGGCGGACACGGCCAGACCGTCATCGCCACGCCTTTCATCGCCAGGCTGCGTGCCAGCGGCGCGGTCATTCCCGCCTGATGCAGGAAGCTGTCGACCATCACAAACAGATGGCTTACGCCTCGCGCTTGCGCTTCCTGGCCGCAGGCGCCGAGCGCCCCAAGTCCGCACAGCGTGACCGGCGGTACGCTGAACGTTTTCACCCGTTGCAGATTCAGGGTGTCGAATGCCTGAAACAGCGCCGTCTGTAGTTCAGCTTGCATAGAGTCCCTCCGCTTTCGCTCTCCCGCTGTTAGCTATCGCCAGCGGGGTCATAAACAGGCTGTGCTGCGGTAAATGCACCTGTAACTCCGGGAAACGCTGGCGAAATAACGCCTCCACGCCCGGCTGCATACAGGAACCGCCCGCCAGCCATAAATCAGCAATTCCTTGCCCTTCAATGTGGCGAGCAACGATTTCCGCCATCTTTTCGTACACCGGCTTCACTACCGGCCAAATCTCCTGCGCATTGCTGCGCTTGTACTGTTCCGCCTCTTCCAGGGGAATACGGCGGTTGCCCGCCAGCGTCAGGGAGATATGGTGCCCGCCAGTGGCTTCATCGGCGGAGTAAGTCACCTTGCCCTGTTTGACAATGGCAATGCCGGTAGTGCCGCCGCCAATATCCACCACGCCTGCATTATCAAGCGCCAGCAGATCCGCTACCGCCGTCGGTTCATCCAGTACATGGCTGACTTCTAACCCGGCAGACTCCAGCACGTTGATCGAAATACGCGGGTCGGTGCCTGGCGGAAACGAGGTCGCCGCGTGGGTAAAGCGGCAGCCGAGCTGCTGTTCAAGGGTGTCGAGATGGCGGCGCACGAGGGTGACGGCGCCGAAGAAATCCCAGACGATGCCGTCACGCACAACGTCGGCCCAGTCAAGGCACACCGCCACCGGCTGGGCGTTGCCGTCGACCACCATCGACACCACGTCGCAGGTGCCCAAATCGACGCCCAGCCACAGCGGTGTATCGCTGGCGGCGGGCGTCTGGTTACACAGGGCCGCCGCTTTTTGCAGTCTTGGGGTGAGCCAGAGTTGTTCGTCGTGCGCCATGAGTCATCCCTTATACAATGCGAAACGCATCCACCAGCACGCATCGACGCAGCCGCACAAAGGTACGCGCGCTGGTCACCCCTTCGCCGGTTGGCGTAGTGATAGTCATGGTGGTCCAGCCTTCTCCGCCCAATCCAAGCCCGGCAATGCACGGCCCGTTTTTGACGAAAATGCTGGTGTCGATGGCGTTCGCCATCTGGTTCATGTTGTCGATATTGCGCGAGTGCATCGCCGCCGTATGGTGGCAACCGCCTTCAAGCTGAACCGCCAGGGCGATGGCTTCTTCGACGTTGGCGACCCGCACCACCGGCAGTACCGGCATCATCATTTCAGTAACGGCAAACGGATGGTTGGCGGGCGTTTCCACAAACAGCAGGCGCGTTTGATCCGGGACGTTCAGGCCGATGGCTGCGGCGATCTTGCCCGCGTCACGACCGACCCAGTCACGGCTGACGGTGCCTTTGCCGCGTTCATCGATATTCTTCAGCAGCACCGGCTGGAGCTGTTCGGCCTGAGCGGCGGTCAGTTTCACCGCGTGCTGACCTTCCATCAGACGCATCAGCTCGTCGGCGACGCTATCCACCACAATCAGCACTTTTTCGTCGGCACAGATGATGTTGTTATCAAACGACGCGCCTTTGACGATGGATTGTGCAGCGCGCGGCAGGTCGGCGGTCTCATCCACCACCACCGGGGGATTACCGGCACCGGCGGCGATCAGGCGTTTATTAGTATGTTTACGCGCCGCGTCCACCACCGCTTCGCCGCCAGTCACCACCAGCAGGCCAATACCGGGATATTTGAACAACCGCTGGGCGGTTTCGATATCCGGGTTCGCCACGGTGACCAGCAAATTTTCCGGGCCACCGGCGGCGACCACCGCCTGATTGAGGAGAGTGATTGCCCGCTGAGAGACCTTTTTCGCCGCCGGATGCGGGGCAAACACGACGCTGTTGCCTGCGGCAATCAGGCTGATGGCGTTATTAATCACCGTCGCCGCCGGATTGGTGGACGGCGTGACCGAGGCCACCACGCCCCACGGCGCATTTTCAATCAGCGTCAGGCCGTTATCGCCGGTCAGCACCTGCGGAGATAAACACTCGACGCCCGGCGTGCCGCGCGCCTGCGCCACGTTTTTGGCAAATTTATCGTCAACGCGTCCCATGCCGGTTTCGCTGACGGCAAGTTCCGCTAATTCTCGGGCGTGTTTTTCGCCCGCTTCGCGAATGGCATGAACAAGCTGGCGCATCGCCACGCTCTTCAGCCCCTGCTGGGCCCGTTTTGCTGCCGCCACTGCGTCATCCAGGGAGGCAAAAACGCCCATCTCATGAACAGTACTGGCCGGCTGGCTGCTGTCTTTCATTTTCAGCAGTACCGCTTTCACCACCTGTTCAATATCCTGTTGATTCATGATGTTCAATCCTATTTATGGAAAACCACTTTCCCGCCAGCCACCACTTCATCGACGATGCCAATGACGCACAGATCGACCGGTGATAATTCGCTGCGATGCGCCTGGCGTGCGGAACTGCCGCTGACCAGCAGTACCCACTCTCCGGTTCCCGCCCCGATACTGTCGATGGCGACGGCACACTGCCCGTCGGGGTTGCCCTGGGCATCGATCATTTCCACCATCAGCAATTTGTCATGCGCCAGTCCCTGATGGCGGACGGTACATACGATTTGTCCTGTGACGACTGCCAGTTTCATATCCGCCTCCATGGATTGCCCGTTGGGTCGTAGGCCTTGAATCTGCGCACCATCAGGCAATGGCGCGCATTCATGCCGGATGGCGACGCTGCGCGTCTTATCCGGCCTACCATCAAATGTTGCTGTCGCCTTTGAAGCTGATCGGGAACACTTCTTCCAGATCGCCGTGCGGGCGTGGAATCACGTGTACAGAGACCAGCTCGCCAATGCGCTGCGCCGCAGCGGCGCCAGCATCGGTTGCGGCTTTGCACGCCGCCACGTCGCCACGCACCATGGCCGTACACAGGCCACCGCCAATCTGCTTCACGCCGACCAGCTTCACGCGTGCGGCTTTTACCATCGCATCTGAGGCCTCAATCAGCGCAACCAGGCCCCGGGTTTCAATCATTCCTAATGCTTCCATCGTGTTTTCCTCTCATTAAAGGGGTCCAGAACGGGACCGTTCATTCAACCAGTGTGTGTAAGCTGCGTTCGCGGCTCACGTCAGCCTGGCGCGGCACGGCTGCCACCAACGCCAGTTCGATAATTTCCTGCACGCTACAGCCTCGGGAGAGGTCGTGAAGCGGCGCGGCAAGCCCCTGAATTAGCGGCCCAACAGCGCGATAGCCTCCCAGACGCTGAGCGATTTTGTAGCCAATATTGCCCGCCTCCAGCGACGGGAAAATCATCACGTTGGCGCGGCCTTGCAGCGGGCTGTCAGGCGCTTTTTGCGCGGCGACCTCCGGGACGAAAGCGGCGTCAAACTGCAATTCACCGTCCACAAGCAGTTGCGGCGCACGTTCGCGAACGAGCTCTGTCGCCTGCTGCACGTTGGCGACATTGGGGTGACGGGCGCTGCCTTTGCTTGAAAATGACAGCATCGCCACGCGCGGCTCTTCGCCGGTAATGGCCCGCCAGGTGTCGGCGCTGGCGATAGCGATATCCGCCAGCTGCGCCGCCGTCGGCTGCGGCACTACGCTGCAATCGGCGAACCCTAATGCCGTGCCGGCATACTGCGGCAGCATCAGGAAAATAGACGACAATGTTTTGCACCCGGGTTGCAGGCCAATCACCCGCAGCCCTGCGCGCAGCACATTCGCCGTTGACGACAGGTTGCCTGCGATACACACATCAGCCTCACCGGCGCTCACCATGGCGGCAGCGAACATCAGCGGGTCGCTAAGCTTTTCCACTGCGTCCGGCGGCGTTTTTTCTCCGGCACGGGCAAGCCAGCGTTGCGCAAAACGCTGGCGCATACTCAGGTTGCTGTGTGGGTCGATGACCTGAATGCCATCCATCGCCATACGATGACTCAGGGCAAACTGACGCAGCGCAAACGGACTGGCGACCAGAACGGGGCGAGCCAGACCGTACTGTTGCAGGTAATGCGCCGCTTTCAGCACGCGTTCGTCCAGCGCATCGGGAAAGACGACTCTGGCGGGGGCGCGTACCGCTAGTTCGCGGGCGCGTTCAATGATCATGGCTTCTCTCCCAACCGTTGTTGAATTTGGGCGACCGTCAGCGGATGTTTCGCCACGCTCAAAATCATCATCACGTAAACCGTGCTGGAGAGACGGTTCAGCGCCTGTAAAATGTCCGGGCGCAAGACCTCAAAACTACGGGTAATAAACACTTGTGCGGCGAGGGTTTCCGTTTCGCGGACTTTGGTTCGCAGCAGATTAAGCAGCGCCGCATCGCGACCGTGGCTGGCCTCCGGCACCAGGTGATCGTGGTCGAGATAGCGCAGCGGCTGGTGGGAAAGCCGATGCAGCTCATCCTCGTTCAGCCCGACGATAGACTGCGCCGCCAGTGGTTCATCTATAGCGTCGGCGCGCATAATGTTGCCCAGCCGCGAGCGGATATCGAAAAGCCACGGCTGCCAGGGTTCCGCCAGTTCGATTTGTAGCCACACGGTCAGCGCGATGGCGCTGTCGAGCGCGGCGCGAAAGCCGAGGCGCGGGTCGCTTTTGGCGACCATTTTGTCCGCCGTCAGATGGGTCAGCGTATCGGGCTTTTTCACCACCGGCTGGCGGCACAGTTCACAGCAGGCCTGTGGGTGCGTATCGCTACTGGTTAAGCCATGTACCGGCTGCGGCTGCTGTTCGTCATCATCGACAAACAGCCGGCCTTGCGGATCCAGAAACTTAATGCGCAGGCGACGACTTTCCAGCAGTTCCCGGGCCGAGGGCGTCAGGCGGGCATCAGCGGGCAGATGGATTTCCGATCCTTCGCTGAGCGTGTGATTCGCTCTGAGCCACGTTTCGGTGATGAAATCGTTCATACGGATTGCCAGTTCGCAGGCCAGGCGACGTACAGGAAGCGCACGGACGTTGGCGTGCCAAATTCAATGCTGGAGCCTTTAGGGATGAACATGACATCTCCGGCTTTGGCAATCATGGTTTCGCCTTCATGGCGTACATGCAATTCGCCCTCAAGCACCATGTCGATTTCGTCGTAGTTCAGCGTCCACGGGAAAAAGGCGTTGTCCCACTGCATAAACCCGGCGGCCATGCTGCTGCCGTCCTGCTCTGTAACCAGATCGGTTAAGCCGACGCAGTGCGGTTCGGCGCCGTCGAAGCGGCCAAATTTCACGCTGCTGCCGTCAATGACTTTCACGCCGCCTTTACCCGTGACGGAGGTAAAGCTCGGCTGCATCGTCCCCAGTTCCAGCGACTGCTTTTCCTTCAGCACTTTTTCCATCAACTGCGCCACCAGGCTTTCAGTAAACTGCCCTTCCGGGAGCTGCGCGATGATGGCTTCCCGAATGCGCTGGCTTTCGCTTTTACACGCCTGCGCCGATGTGGATGCCGGGACGGACTCGTCGCATTCGGTAATCGTGAAGCCCAGTAGTTCCGCCACTTCGCGAGCCTCCGGGGTAATAATGCTGGCGCGCAGCACTACCGACATCGCCTGTTCGCCGCGGGCGTGGGCCGCACGAATATCGTTAGCTGTGATAAGTTTTTTCACCTGCCTCTTCCTCCTGTTCACTGAGAGCCGCCAGATAATCCACCAACTGCCGCACGCTTTGCGGGTCGTGGCCGTTGAGCTCGAAAATCGGCTCCCGGAATCCAATCTCGCAAAGCAACTGCCGCGTAGCGGCGACGTCGGCATCCGGCATGTCCGTTTTGCTGATAACGGCGATATGTCGTTTACGGGTTCCAACATCCAATAACCCGGCAGGTAAGCGACTTTCTTTATCGTTTGCCGCGTGGACATAAATCAGCGTGTCCACATCCTGCAACGTGGTAATTAAGGCGTGATACCAACGGGGATGGCTAAAATATTCACCCGGCGTATCGATATCGCCATGATCATTAAATTCCACGGCCTGCGTTTTTCTGGCGAGGGAATAATTTCCCCGTAACACGTTAAAAAGCGTTGTTTTTCCGGCACCGACCGCGCCGACAAAAGCAATACGTTTCATTACCGCCACCAATTAACTTTTTGTTAACTCACACAGGGTAAAGTTTAATAATCGCCCCAGCCCGCTGACCGTCTGTAATAGCGCTTCTTCTACTGCGCCGACGGTGCCATAAATCACCAGCGCGCCGCTAAATCTATCGAGAAAACCGATGTGTACATCCGCAGCCTTCATCGCTAAATCGCCAGCGATCATCGCCGTTTCCCCCGGCGTTAAAGTCATAATGCCAATCGCGCCAGCATCGGGAACGCCGATCTTTTTCGCCAGTTCTTCACCAGGGTGCGCAATGAGATGCGCCAGCGTGACCTGTTTGCCCGGCACAAATTCCTGAATAATGCGTTCTTTATTCATTGCTCACCGTCTCCACTGAAACTGCCGTCATCGTGGCAATTTTTTGTCGGAGTAAATAACAAAATTCGGCAAGGTGATGTAAAAGGTGAGGTAGATCACTAAGAGAAAGAAAATAAAAGTGACTTCTGTCGAAGGTGTTAACGATAAATATCGTGGTGCATCACATTTTCAGGCGACATTCTGAATTTAAGCCTGTTCCGCAATAAATACTTACCGACTATTCTTTGTATTACTACCATTGATAAAAATAATGCGTATCACTCGCTTTGTGCATAGTACAGATTCAGTGAAATAAGTAGGGGTAAGCGCAACAGGTTCCAGAATATCCCCACCCGAGCCTTTCATGCCATGGCGAAGCCCAGCGGCGCATAAAAAAAGCGCAGGAGAACCTGCGCCAGAAGAGAGAGTAATGCGTTATTAAAGCGGCGTGGTTTGCGCTTCAACTACCGCTAACGCCACCATATTCACGATACGGCGTACAGAGGCGATCGGCGTTAATACATGTACCGGTTTAGACACGCCCATCAGGACCGGGCCGACCGTGACGCCTTCGGAACTGGAGACGCGGAGTAAGTTGTAACTAATGCGAGCGGCTTCCATATTCGGCATCACCAGAATATTGGCGGCTCCCTTCAGCGGGCTATCCGGCATCCGGTCATTACGAATACCTTCCACCAACGCCGCATCACCGTGCATCTCACCGTCAATCATCAGATCGGGCGCTCGTTCGCGTACCCGCTCAAGGGTTTCGCACATTTTGCTGGCGGACAGCGAATTTGAGGAACCAAAGTTAGAGTGCGACAACAGCGCGACTTTCGGCTCAATACCAAAGCGGCGAACGGTTTCCGCCGCCATTACGGCGATCTCCGCCAACTGTTCCGGCGTGGGATCTTCGTTAACATAAGTATCGGCGATAAAAGTGTTGCCGCTTGGCAGCAGTAAGGCGTTCATCGCCCCTGCCGTATGCACGCCGTCACTGTAGCCAAAGACGGCTTTCACGACACTGAAATGCTCATGGTAGTCGCCGATGGTGCCGCAGATCATCGCATCCGCTTCCCCACGCTGCACCATGATCGCGCCAATGGCCGTATGGTTGCCGATCATCGCACGCTGCGCCTGTTCCTGAGTTACCCCGCGACGCTTCATGATCTGGTAATACTCGCTCCAGTACTCTTTGAAGCGCGGATCGGATTCATTATTCACGATCTCGAAATCAACGCCCGCTTTGATCTGTAGCCCCAGTTTCTGGATACGCATTTCGATCACGCTCGGACGTCCGATCAGGATGGGCTTCGCCAGCCCCAGGGTTATCAACTCCTGGGTTGCGTGCAGCACGCGCGCCTCTTCCCCTTCCGGCAGCACTACGCGCTTCGGATCTTTGCGTGCCTGCGAGAAGATCGGCTTCATGAACAGGTTGGTTTTGTAGACAAACTCGGTCAGTTTATCGATATAGGCATCAAAGTCAGCAATCGGGCGCGTCGCCACGCCGGAATCCATTGCCGCTTTCGCGACCGCCGGAGCGATTTTGACAATCAGACGCGGGTCAAACGGTTTCGGAATAATGTATTCCGGCCCAAAGCTCAGGTCCTGATCGCCATAGGCCGAGGCCACCACTTCGCTCTGTTCGGCGTGCGCCAGCTCGGCAATCGCACGGACCGCCGCCAGTTTCATCTCTTCGTTGATCGCCGTCGCGCCGACGTCCAGTGCGCCGCGGAAGATAAACGGGAAGCACAATACGTTGTTCACCTGGTTCGGATAGTCGGAACGACCGGTACAGATAATGGCGTCCGGGCGCACTTCTTTCGCCAGCGGCGGCAGAATTTCCGGTTCCGGGTTAGCCAGCGCCAGAATCATTGGCGCGCGGGCCATTTTCTTCACCATCTCCTGAGTCAGCACTTTCGGGCCTGAACAGCCGAGGAAAATATCCGCGCCGTCAATGACCTCATCCAGCGTGCGCTTGCCGCTGTCGTCTACCGCATAGGCCGCTTTGGTCTCCGCCATATTCGGCTCACGGCCTTTGTAAATAACGCCCTTAGAGTCGCACACCACGATGTTGTGCTTTTGCATCCCCAACGCGACCAGCAGGTTCATACAAGCGATTGCCGCCGCCCCTGCGCCGGAGACGACCATCCGCACGTCGGAAATATTTTTCTCTACGACTCGCAGGCCATTAAGAATGGCGGCCGTACTGATGATCGCCGTTCCGTGCTGATCGTCATGGAAAACCGGGATGTTCATGCGCTCGCGCAGTTTCTGTTCAATATAGAAACATTCCGGCGCTTTAATGTCTTCGAGGTTAATGCCGCCAAAGGTCGGCTCCAGCGCTGCGACCACATTGATAAATTTGTCCGGATCAAGCTCATCGACTTCAATGTCAAACACATCAATGCCGGCGAATTTTTTAAACAGAACACCTTTGCCTTCCATGACCGGCTTGCCGGCCAGCGCGCCAATGTTGCCTAACCCCAGCACCGCTGTACCGTTGGAAATGACCGCGACAAGGTTGCCGCGCGCGGTGTATTTGTAGGCTGCCAGCGGATCTTTTTCGATTTCCAGGCAAGGCGCCGCCACGCCTGGCGAGTAAGCCAACGCCAGATCGCGTTGGGTGGCAAGGGGCTTAGTCGGAGAAACCTGAATTTTACCGGGTACCGGAAATTCGTGGAAATCAAGGGCGCTTTGTTTTAACTGCTCATCCATCTTGTTGTTCCTTTCACGTATCGTTCAAAAAGTGACGCGGCCTGGTGCGCCGCACATTATCACCGTACTGCGCAACACAAACTTTGAAGGTCTGCAAACTATCACGACGCAGCGCAAGAGTTTGTTATCAACTTATAACGGCCATGTTACCTGCTTATACCAGCAATACCATGCCTGTCTGCTATGCTTTTTGGTTATGTAGTGTATCAATCTTTCAGAAGTGTGAATCAACACACTCATCTAACACTTTACTTTTCAAGGAGTATTTCCTATGAACCAGCTAGACGGCATCAAACAATTCACTACCGTCGTCGCCGACAGCGGCGACATTGAGTCCATCCGCCACTACCAGCCGCAGGATGCCACGACAAATCCCTCTTTACTGTTAAAAGCCGCCGGGCTTGAGCAGTATGGTCATTTGATTGAGGATGCGATTGCCTGGGGGAAAAAACACGGCGGTACGCAGGAACAGCAGGTTGCGGCAGCCAGCGATAAACTGGCGGTTAATTTTGGCGCGGAAATACTGAAAAGTATTCCCGGTCGCGTCTCCACTGAAGTCGACGCGCGGTTATCGTTCGATAAAGAAAAAAGTATCGAGAAAGCACGCCATCTGGTGGATCTCTACCAGCAGCAGGATGTTGATAAATCACGCATTCTGATCAAGCTCGCCGCGACCTGGGAAGGTATTCGCGCCGCCGAACAGCTCGAAAAAGAAGGCATTAATTGCAACCTGACGTTGTTGTTCTCTTTTGCCCAGGCGCGCGCCTGCGCCGAAGCGGGCGTCTATTTAATCTCTCCGTTCGTGGGCCGAATTTACGACTGGTATCAGGCGCGTAGTCCACTGGAGCCGTATGTCGTGGAGGAAGATCCCGGCGTGAAATCGGTACGCAATATCTACGATTACTTTAAACAACATCGCTATGAAACCATCGTGATGGGTGCAAGTTTCCGCCGTACTGAGCAAATCCTCGCGCTAACCGGCTGCGATCGACTGACTATCTCCCCTAACCTGCTTAAAGAGCTGAAAGAAAAAGAAGAACCGGTGATCCGTAAACTGGTGCCTTCCTCGCAGATGTTCCACCGTCCTACGCCAATGACGGAAGCGGAGTTCCGCTGGGAACATAATCAGGACGCGATGGCCGTAGAGAAGCTGTCGGAAGGTATCCGTCTTTTTGCCGTTGACCAGCGCAAACTGGAAGACCTGCTTGCCGCCAAACTATAAACCTTGCATGGAGTGATTTATGTCCCGTAAAGACCTTGCCAATGCGATTCGTGCGCTGAGCATGGATGCCGTTCAAAAAGCCAATTCCGGGCACCCCGGCGCGCCGATGGGGATGGCGGATATCGCTGAAGTGCTATGGAACGATTTTCTTAAACATAACCCCACCGATCCGACCTGGTATGACCGTGACCGTTTTATCCTTTCCAACGGTCACGCCTCCATGCTGCTCTATAGTCTGCTGCATTTAACCGGTTATGACCTGCCGCTGGAGGAGTTAAAAAACTTCCGTCAACTGCACTCTAAAACGCCTGGTCACCCGGAGATTGGCTATACGCCCGGCGTTGAAACCACCACCGGGCCGCTGGGCCAGGGGCTGGCGAATGCCGTCGGGCTGGCGATTGCCGAGCGTACGTTAGGCGCACAGTTCAACCGGCTGGACCATGAGATTGTCGACCACTACACCTATGTCTTTATGGGCGACGGCTGTCTGATGGAGGGGATCTCGCATGAGGTGTGTTCGCTGGCTGGTACGCTGGGACTGGGCAAACTGATCGGCTTTTACGATCACAACGGCATCTCCATTGATGGCGAAACCGAAGGCTGGTTTACCGACGATACCGCCAAACGTTTTGAAGCCTACCACTGGCATGTCGTACATGACATTGACGGGCACGATCCGGAGGCGGTGAAAAAAGCCATTCTCGAAGCCCAGAGCGTAAAAGACAAACCTTCGCTAATTATCTGTCGGACGGTGATAGGTTTTGGCTCGCCGAATAAAGCCGGGAAGGAGGAGTCGCACGGCGCGGCGCTGGGCGAAGAAGAGGTGGCACTGACCCGCCAGAAGCTGGGATGGCATCATCCGGCGTTTGAGATCCCAAAAGAGATTTACCGCGCGTGGGATGGCCGTGAAAAAGGCGAGAAAGCGCAGCAGCAGTGGCAGGAAAAGTTTGCTGCTTATGAGAAGGCTTATCCTGAGCTGGCCGCGGAGTTTACCCGCCGGATGAGCGGCGGACTGCCGGAGGCATGGGAATCCGCCACGCAAAAATTTATTAACGACTTGCAGGCTAATCCGGCCAAAATCGCCACCCGTAAAGCATCGCAAAATACGCTCAATGCCTACGGTCCCCTGTTGCCGGAACTGTTGGGCGGATCGGCGGATCTGGCGCCGAGCAACCTGACTATCTGGAAAGGTTCGACCTCGTTGAAAGAGGATCCAGCAGGTAATTACATCCACTATGGCGTGCGCGAATTCGGCATGACCGCCATTGCCAACGGCATCGCCCACCACGGCGGCTTTGTACCGTATACCGCCACGTTTTTGATGTTTGTCGAATATGCGCGTAACGCGGCGCGTATGGCGGCCTTAATGAAAGCCCGGCAGATTATGGTCTATACCCACGACTCCATCGGTTTGGGCGAAGATGGCCCGACGCACCAGGCCGTGGAACAACTGGCGAGCCTGCGCTTAACGCCAAACTTCAGCACCTGGCGTCCCTGCGATCAGGTTGAGGCGGCGGTCGGCTGGAAGCTGGCCATTGAACGTCAGCACGGGCCGACGGCGCTGATTCTCTCGCGGCAGAATCTGGCGCAGGTGGAACGCATGCCGGAACAGGTGAAAGCGATTGCCCGCGGCGGTTATATTCTCAAAGATAGCGGCGGCAAGCCGGATATCATTCTGATCGCTACCGGATCGGAAATGGAAATTACCCTCCAGGCGGCGGAAAAATTGACTGGCGAGGGGCATAACGTTCGCGTGGTGTCGTTGCCTTCAACGGATATTTTCGATGCGCAGGACGAGGCATATCGCGAATCAGTGCTACCGGCGCACGTGACCGCCCGCGTCGCGGTGGAAGCCGGTATAGCCGACTACTGGTATAAATATGTTGGCCTAAAAGGCGCAATTATCGGCATGATGGGATACGGTGAATCCGCTCCGGCTGACAAACTGTTCCCGTATTTTGGCTTTACCGTGGAAAATATTGTAGAAAAAGCCCGCCGGGTGCTAAACATCAAAGGCTAAGGCGAGCGTTAGCAACACAGACTTTGCACAGTCTGCAGACCTGTTCTGTAGGCTGTGCAAAATTACTTCGTAGACTCAGGCGCATCTGACTGCCCGATGACGACCTCATCAATGGATTTATGGCACATCAGGCAAAAGGCCTTTTTTTTATGCGCCTGTAATGTTGAATCCCATGCCGCTGATCCGCCTTCTTTATTCACTTTCTCTCTTATCGCCGCCAGCCGATCTATTTCATAATAAGCGCTCAGGCAGCCACAATGGGGGCATAATACGGGGCCATTATTTATTTTCATACTATTTCCTGCTGTGGTGAGGCTATCGGGTAAAGTAACAATCCTACCGTAACGTAGCAATCTCTATACCATAAATGAAACCTCAATAGGTGTATCCCTATTCTGAAAAGGGGATAACAACCAGGATTCAACGCGTGATCCACAGCGTAGGCCAGGCATCCGGCCCGTGCCAGCTATCGCAGCTCGGTTCTTCGGCATAACGTACCAGACGAAAACGATCGCCATCATAGCGCCAGCGCGTCTGGATACCACAGTCGGTTAACCCCCGCCCTTTCGCCAACGTCACCAGTTCGCGCGTTTTCTCGTCAAAGAAGGCGTTCATCAACTCCATGTCATTACTTTCGACGCCGCGATTAAACGGCAGCCGCAAACGTACGGCGCGCGAGACGAGCGTTTTTTTGCGTGAAACTACCCAGGCGAGATCAATAGTGTTATAGGCGCCGGCTTCGCAGTTAACAATCAATAACGCTTTATCATCCGTCAACGCGCTGACCTGCGTCTCGCGACGCAGCGGGTCAAGCGAACAACGAATGCCGTTTACCCGCCATGCTGCGTAGTCCAGCAGATCGTCGCGTTCTTCCTCACTCAGCGGTACGGGCGTTGGATTAATCACGGCGATCCCCTTTAATGCCGGCGCCGGGGGCACGCTGAGCGGCGGTTCGTTTCCTTTTTCAATCCAGGCGGTTTCGCTGCCCACACGTTTTTGTTGCGCGTCGATAAACAGTAATGCCGCTTTTAATCCCGCCAGCGAAAGCGTCTGAACGCCGTTTTTTAAGGTGATGGCCTGCGCATCCTGAATCGTCTGTAAAAATGCGGTGATGGTGGCAGGATCGCCGGTCATGAGATGCCAGGGCGACACGCGCCAGTGTGGACTGTTGAACGAAAGCGGTTTGCCATCCAGCAATAAGCGAGGCGCAATTGCGGCTTCTTTAGCGTCGGGCGGCGCCAAACCGCCGCGGTCGATACGCAGTACCGCATCGGTACGCGCCCCGGCGCTGCGGCTTAATGTCATCACCAGCCCATGATGTTCGCCAGTATTGCGCGCTACGCAAAAATTTTGGTTATTGCAGGTGACCTGCCAGTCGGAAAAAGTCCGTTGCGCTGGCGCAGCCCACAGTAGCTGGACCGGCAACAGGCCAAACAGACAAAAAAGAATAACGCGGTAGCGCATGAACGGAACAACCCCAGATTCAGAACAACACAGCTAAGGCGGTATCTTCCTTGCGCGCCTCAGGGTTCTCAATCAGATTTATCGGATTGGTCTTTTTTGTGTAAAGAAATATATTTCTTTTTTTTCAGTCCATTAGATGAGACGTCTGTAAATAGTTAAGCAATAACACGGTCTTACCGTCCCGAATCTCGCCTGAGCGCACCATTTCCAGCGCCCGGGAAAACGGCAGTTCAAGCACCTCAATCTCTTCGTCCTCCACGCCGCCGCCGATGCTGGCACGCTCGCTATCATGATATTCGGCAATGAAGAAATGAATCAGCTCCGTGACGCCGCCTGGCGACATATACAGCTCAAATATCTTGCGTACCTCACCAACGTCATACCCTGTCTCTTCAATGGCCTCTTTACGGATACAGACCTCCGGCTCGTCGTTATCAAGCAGGCCAGCGCAGGTTTCAATTAACATACCATCTTGATTACCGTTGACCCATGTCGCCACGCGAAACTGGCGAACCAGAAGCACGGTTTTTTTAGTTGAGTTGTAAAGCAGAATGGTTGCGCCATTCCCGCGATCGTAAACCTCACGCTTGTGACGGATAACCTCGCCATTACGACGGGTCAGGTCATAGGTAATGTTGCGCAGAGTAAAATAATTATCAGAAAGAATTTTATCCTTAATAAGCGTAATGGTTTGCGACATGCTGGCTCCAGGGTGTAAAAAGAGCATTAATATTACGCCGTGAGGTCGGTTTTGTCTGCTGAAGGGTTAATCCTTAATGCCGACTGAACGGACGTACAGCCATATTTTTCTGTCACTGCCATGACTATATTCTGCTTCTCCGGGCCGCAGAGTCCATGCTCGCGATATGATTTGACGGCCGGAGTGAGACTGAGGGAATCATCATGAAATTTACTCTCGTTGCGACGGTTCTACTGACGTTTTCCCTTTCAGCTTTTGCCGTTGAGTATCCGGTATTGACCACCGCGAGCCCTGATCAGGTGGGGTTTGATAGCCAAAAACTTCACCGACTTGATGGCTGGATTCAAAATCAAATTGATGCCGGATATCCCAGCATCAATCTTCTGGTGATAAAAGATAATCATATTGTTCTACAAAAAGCCTGGGGCTATGCCAAAAAATATGACGGTTCCACGCTGTTAGCCCATCCCATTCGGGCGACCACTAACACGATGTATGATCTGGCTTCAAACACAAAAATGTATGCCACTAACTTCGCATTGCAAAAACTAGTGTATGAAGGAAAAATAGATGTCAATGATTTGGTATCAAAATATATCCCCGGCTTTAAGGATATGCCTGGGGATAAAATAAAAGGCAAAGATAAACTCCGCATTATTGATATTCTTCATCACGTCGCGGGCTTTCCTGCCGACCCACAATATCCCAATAAAAACGTCGCCGGTAAATTATTTTCACAGAGTAAAAGCACTACTCTGGAGATGATTAAAAAGACACCGCTGGAATATCAACCTGGGTCGAAGCATATCTACAGCGACGTGGATTATATGATTCTTGGTTTTATCATTGAATCGATAACGGCAATGCCATTAGATCGCTACGTCGAAACCACCATTTATAAACCGCTCGGATTAAAACATACCGTCTTTAACCCGCTGATGAAAGGCTTCACGCCGCCGCAAATCGCCGCAACGGAACTACATGGCAACACGCGTGACGGCGTGATTCATTTCCCCAATATTCGCACCAATACACTATGGGGCCAGGTGCATGATGAAAAAGCCTGGTACTCAATGGGCGGCGTTTCAGGACACGCCGGACTGTTTTCTGACACCCATGATATGGCTGTGTTAATGCAAGTCATGCTCAATGGGGGCGGCTACGGTAACGTGAAGCTATTCGACGACAAAACGGTTGCGCAGTTTACTCGCCGCTCGCCAGAAGACGCTACCTTTGGTCTGGGGTGGCGCGTTAACGGCAACGCCTCAATGACCCCCACGTTCGGGGTATTAGCCAGTCCGCAAACGTATGGACATACCGGATGGACCGGCACGCTGACGTCTATCGATCCGGTTAATCATATGGCGATTGTGATTTTAGGTAACAGGCCGCACTCGCCGGTAGCAAATCCTAAAGTGAATCCGAATGTTTTTGTCAGTGGGTTATTACCTGCGGCGACGTATGGCTGGATTGTTGACCAGATATATGGTTCCTTAAAATAAAAATTAAGAGCCTATCCCACCAGGCGTTATTGGCGCAGCCAGTTTGGACCTGGGCAGTGCTCGCCAAAACGCGTTAGCGTTTTGGCGAGCACTGCCCAGGTCCAAAATGGCAAGTAAAATAGCCCTAATGGGATAGGCTCTAAGAAGGGATTCTGATAGCGTCCCTTCCTTCAATTTACACTCTATTTTCAATACTAAGATTGACCTTATCAGGCCCGTTAAACGTCGACCCGACGGGAAAATGTTTATCGCAGGGCGTTCAGCCCTGCGAGCGTCAACATTTCTGCAAACGGAGTAAGGTTAGCCAATAAGTTTAAGATTTTTTATCACTCAATCATTTAACCGTTCCAGGCCTTAACCGGCCTACAAATACGCTTATTTAGCTAACCAGTCGAGTATCCCCTGCGCGGCATGTCGGCCTTCTGCCATCGCCGTCACCACCAGATCGGCGCCGCGCACCGCATCGCCGCCGGCGAAAATTTTCGGGTTGGACGTCTGGTAACGAAACTCGCTCTCGACGCTGGCGGCAATACGTCCCCAGTTATCCACCTTCACGCCATGCGATTCCAGCCACGACATACCATGCGGATGAAAACCAAACGCCATAATGACCGCATCCGCCGGCATCACGAACTCGCTGTCCGGTACAGGTACCGGGCGGCGTCGCCCCTGACCATCCGGTTCGCCAAGCCGCGTACGCAAAAAGCGAATACCGCTGGCGCGCCCGTGCGTATCCAGCACCAACTCAACTGGCTGAACGTTAAATTCAAAGTTCGCGCCCTCTTCCCGCGCGTTTTTCACCTCTTTTTTCGACCCCGGCATATTGGCCTCATCGCGGCGATAAGCGCAGGTGACGTTAGCAGCGCCGTACGTACGCAGTCCATTGCGGTGTCACCGCCGCCCAGCACAACCACGTTAAGGCCCGCAGTATCAATAAACGGCTCGTCAGGCAACGCCGGAAGCCCCATCACCTGTTTGGTATTGGCGATGAGGAATGGCAACGCATCATATACCCCCGGCGCATCTTCATTCGGTAAATCAGCCTTCATGGAACGATAGGTTCCAACCCCAACAAAGACGGCGTCATAACTCTCCAGCAGCGTCTCCAGAGAAATATCTTTCCCTACTTCGCAGTTAAGCTCGAAACGAATCCCCATCGCGCTGAAGATTTCCCGACGGCGCGCCAGCAGAGATTTATCCAGTTTGAAAGCCGGAATACCAAAGGTGAGCAAACCGCCGATTTCCGGATGGCGATCGTAGACGGTGGCGCTTACGCCATGGCGCGCCAGCACGTCAGCGCAGGCAAGACCTGCCGGCCCCGCGCCGATAATCGCCACGCGCTTATCGCTCTTCTGTACGTCCGACAGGTCGGGACGCCAGCCTTTGCTCAGAGCGCGATCGGAGATATAGCGCTCAATGTTGCCGATGGTAACCGCGCCATACTCATCGCGGAGTGTACACGCGCCTTCGCATAGCCGGTCCTGCGGACAGACGCGCCCGGTAATTTCCGGCAGGCAGTTGGTCTGGTGAGAAAGCTCTACCGCCGCATCAATATCGCCAGCTTTCACCAGTTCGATCCACTGGGGAATATGGTTATGCAGCGGACAGGTCCATTCGCAGATACTGTGTTCCCCGCATGTGAGGCAGCGGGACGCTTCACGCTCCGCCTGCGCGGCGCGAAACGGCAGATAAATTTCCTCAAAGGTGGTTTTACGCGCTTCAATCGCCAGTTTATCCGGTTCGCCGCGCGGCGGCGTCGCCTGCATACGCTCGACTTTGCTGCTTGCTGTCCCACTGTGTTGTGTATCCACGGTATGCCAGGGGCGAATCTCCTGCCGGGCGGTACGCAGCCGTCGCGTTTTAGCCAGACGGGTCAACGAGTCTTCGGTGACCAGTTGCAGCGCATCCGCCGGGCAATTTTCCACACAGGCCGGGCCCTGTTCACGTCCCTGACACAGATCGCATTTATGCGCGCTGGCTTTGAACTGGTTTGGCGCGACGGGCGTCAATACCATCTGCATGGTGCCGAATGGGCAGGCGACGACGCAGGATTTACAGCCTATACACTTCTGCGCATTGACCTGCACGCTGTCGTTAATATGCGCGATCGCGCCGTTCGGACAGCTACGGGCGCAGGGCGCATCTTCGCAATGGTGACATGTGACCGCGCTGCGCTGGTGCTGATGTTTGATGACAGTAATTCGGGGCTGATAGCGCTGTGGCGTCAGGACATGTCGCTCATCATTGTGAGCCATTACGCAGGCGACCTCGCAGGCATGGCATCCCAGACACTGCTGGCTATTGGCCATAATAAAACGATTCATGGCGTCCTTCTGTTTTGGTTGCAAAAACCTTATTCTTTATATGAGGATTGTTATTAACTGACGAAGGCGGGGTCGGCAATGTTCATCTGCCCAGGAAGCACAACTATCTGTCCAGAACCTGTGGCAGATCAATTTATTTCAAAGCAAATGAAATTGCGGTTCAGCTAAATGCGGGGAGTACCAGTGTGACGGTTAAACGCCCGGTCTCGGCCAGTCTGGCTAAGGCTTTTTTCTATATTGTGCTGTTGTCTATTCTGTCCACCGGCAGCGCATTACTGACGCTGACCAGCAGTTTACGGGATGCCGAAGCGATCAATATCGCCGGTTCGCTACGAATGCAGAGCTATCGGCTGGGTTACGATCTGCAAAGCCGTAGCCCGCAGATTAATGCGCATCGTCAACTTTTCCAGCACGCGCTCAACTCGCCGGTACTGCAAAATCTCAACGCCTGGTATGTGCCGCAGGCGGTAAAAACTCGCTACGCGCGCCTGCACGCCAACTGGCTGGAGATGAATAGCCGCCTACAGGACGGCGACATTGCCTGGTATCAGACCAATATCAACAATTACGTCAATCAAATTGATCTCTTCGTTCTGGCGTTACAGCATTACGCCGAGCGTAAAGTCATGCTGGTCGTCGCCATATCGCTGGCGGGCGGTATCGGCATATTTACGCTGGTCTTTTTTACCCTACGACGTATCCGCCAGCAGGTCGTTCGTCCACTGAATCAACTGGTCACCGCCAGTCAGCGTATTGAGCATGGTCAGTTCGCCCCGCTGCCGCTGGATACCAGCTTACCCAATGAGCTGGGATTATTGGCGAAAACGTTTAGTCAGATGTCGAGCGAGCTGCATAAACTTTACCGTTCGCTGGAAGCCTCGGTGGAAGAAAAAACGCACGATCTGCACGAAGCGCACCGCCGCCTGGAGGTGTTATACCAGTGCTCCCAGGCGCTGAATACCAGCCAAATCGACGTCCACTGTTTTCGCCATATTTTGCAAATTGTCCGTGAACATGACGCCGCCTGGTATCTGGAGTTAACCGTGGGCGATAACTGGCGGATTAGCGAAGGCGCGCAAAGCCCCGACCTGCCGATGCAAATGCTGCCAGTGACGATGCAGGACACGGTCTATGGCGAACTCCACTGGCAAAGCCCCAACGTTAATGCCTCTACGCCGTTGCTGAACAGCGTCTCCACGATGCTGGGGCGTGGTTTGTACTTTAATCAGGCGCAAAAACACTTCCAGCAACTTTTGTTAATGGAAGAACGCGCGACAATTGCCCGTGAGCTACACGATTCGCTGGCGCAGGTACTTTCTTATTTACGTATTCAGTTAACGCTTTTGAAGCGCGCCATTCCAGAAGATAACGCCGGCGCGCAAAGCATCATGGCGGATTTTTCCAGAGCGCTGAACGACGCCTACCGTCAGCTTCGCGAGCTACTCACCACGTTCCGTCTGACGTTACAGCAGGCCGATTTACCCTCCGCATTGCATGAGATGCTGGAAGATTTACAGAGTCAGACCCCGGCCAAACTCACGTTGGATTGCCGTTTACCCACGCTGGCGCTGGATGCGCAAATGCAGGTGCATTTGTTGCAAATTGTGCGTGAAGCGGTCCTGAACGCCATTAAACACGCCAACGCGAGCGAAATCGCCGTGAGCTGCGTCACCGCGCCTGACGGCGATCATACCGTTTATATTCGCGATAATGGCATTGGTATCGGCGAACCGCATGAGCCTGCCGGACACTATGGTCTGAATATAATGCGTGAGCGCGCGGAGCGCCTTGGCGGCACGCTGAATTTTTCGCAACCCTCCGGCGGCGGCACACTGGTCAGTATCAGTTTTCGCTCCTCCAACAAGGAAGAGAGTCAGTTAACGTAAAGAACGGCAAATCGCCGGAAGGCCAGATGTCAGGCTTTCCGGCGTTGGCACAAAAAGTATGCTGTAAAAGCGCATGATAATTTACATTATCTCCTTTATTTCTCCACGTTTGGCTCGTAGCTTGCCGCTACAGTGAAGCAGTTCAAATCTATAACGATATGTAGAAACACGAGGTTCCCCTTTAATGGCTAATTTTTTTATCGATCGCCCCATTTTTGCCTGGGTGCTGGCTATCCTGTTGTGTCTGACAGGGGCGTTAGCCATTTTTTCTTTACCTGTTGAACAATATCCCGATCTGGCACCGCCCAACGTACGTATTACCGCGAATTATCCGGGAGCGTCGGCGCAAACGCTGGAAAATACCGTAACCCAGGTTATTGAGCAGAATATGACGGGCCTCGATAATCTGATGTACATGTCATCACAAAGTAGCGGCACCGGACAGGCGACCATCACCCTGAGCTTTATTGCGGGAACCGATCCTGATGAGGCGGTTCAGCAGGTGCAAAACCAGTTACAGTCCGCGATGCGTAAACTGCCGCAGACGGTACAGGATCAAGGCGTCACGGTACGCAAAACGGGCGATACCAATATTTTGACCATCGCTTTCGTCTCTACCGACGGTTCTATGGACAAGCAGGATATCGCCGACTACGTCGCCAGTAATATTCAGGACCCGCTCAGCCGCGTCAACGGCGTCGGCGATATTGACGCTTATGGTTCACAGTACTCTATGCGTATCTGGCTCGATCCTGCCAAATTGAATAGTTTTCAGATGACCACGAAAGACGTGACCGATGCAATTGAGTCGCAGAATGCGCAAATCGCCGTCGGGCAGCTTGGCGGTACGCCTTCGGTCGACAAGCAGGCGCTGAACGCCACCATTAATGCGCAGTCACTGCTGCAAACGCCGCAACAATTTCGCGATATCACCCTGCGCGTTAATCAGGACGGTTCCGAGGTCAAACTGGGCGATGTCGCCACCGTGGAGCTGGGGGCGGAAAAGTATGACTACCTCAGCCGTTTTAACGGCAATCCGGCTTCCGGTCTTGGCGTTAAGCTGTCCTCCGGCGCGAACGAAATGGCGACCGCGAAGCTGGTGCTGGATCGCCTCAACGAGCTGGCGCAGTACTTCCCTCACGGCCTGGAATACAAGATCGCGTATGAAACCACCTCCTTTGTCAAAGCCTCGATTATCGATGTGGTCAAAACGTTGCTGGAAGCTATCGCGCTGGTTTTCCTGGTGATGTACCTGTTCCTGCAAAACTTTCGCGCCACGCTCATTCCGACGATCGCCGTGCCGGTAGTATTAATGGGCACCTTCTCCGTGCTTTATGCGTTCGGCTACAGTATTAACACATTAACCATGTTCGCGATGGTGCTGGCGATCGGGCTCCTGGTCGACGATGCCATCGTGGTGGTGGAAAACGTCGAACGTATCATGAGCGAAGAAGGGCTCACGCCGCGTGAAGCGACGCGCAAATCCATGGGACAAATCCAGGGGGCGCTGGTCGGTATCGCGATGGTGCTGTCTGCGGTATTCGTGCCGATGGCGTTCTTTGGCGGTACCACCGGGGCAATTTATCGTCAGTTTTCTATTACTATTGTCTCGGCAATGGTGCTGTCGGTGCTGGTCGCCATGATCCTGACGCCAGCGTTGTGCGCAACGTTATTAAAACCGCTGCACAAAGGCGAGCAGCACGGGCAACGCGGATTTTTCGGCTGGTTTAACCGTACCTTCAATCGTAATGCCGAACGTTATGAGAAAGGCGTAGCGAAAATTTTGCATCGCAGCCTGCGCTGGATTCTGATTTATGTTCTGTTGCTTGGCGGCATGGTGTTCCTGTTTTTGCGCCTCCCCACCTCCTTTCTGCCGCAGGAAGATCGGGGCATGTTCACTACGTCTATCCAGCTACCGAGCGGTTCTACGCAACAGCAGACCCTGAAAGTCGTTGAAAAGGTTGAAAACTATTACTTCACCCATGAGAAAGACAACATTATGTCGGTCTTCTCGACGGTCGGTTCCGGCCCTGGCGGGAACGGGCAAAACGTCGCGCGCATGTTTGTTCGCTTGAAAGACTGGGACGCGCGCGATCCCACCACCGGCTCCTCGTTCGCCATTATTGAGCGGGCGACAAAAGCATTTAACCAGATTAAAGAAGCTCGCGTCTTCGCCAGCAGCCCGCCGGCAATTATCGGTCTGGGCAGCTCCGCCGGTTTTGATATGGAATTACAGGATCACGCCGGAGCAGGCCATGACGCGCTGATGGCCGCACGAGATCAACTCATTGAGCTGGCCGGGAAAAACAGTTCCTTGACCCGCGTGCGCCACAACGGCCTGGACGACAGCCCGCAACTGCAAATTGATATTGACCAACGGAAAGCGCAGGCGCTGGGCGTATCGATTGACGATATCAACGACACCCTGCAAACAGCCTGGGGGTCGAGCTACGTCAACGACTTCATGGACCGGGGCCGCGTGAAGAAGGTCTATGTTCAGGCCGCAGCGAAATATCGTATGTTGCCGGATGATATTAATCTTTGGTATGTCCGTAACAAAGAGGGCGGCATGGTCCCCTTCTCCGCCTTCGCCACCTCGCGCTGGGAAACCGGATCGCCGCGTCTGGAACGCTATAACGGCTATTCGGCGGTAGAAATTGTCGGAGAGGCCGCGCCGGGGGTCAGTACCGGGACGGCGATGGATGTCATGGAGTCGTTGGTGCATCAGCTACCGGGCGGTTTTGGCCTGGAATGGACAGCCATGTCTTACCAGGAACGGCTCTCCGGCGCGCAGGCGCCTGCGCTGTACGCTATTTCGCTATTAGTCGTCTTCCTGTGTCTGGCGGCATTGTATGAAAGCTGGTCGGTGCCCTTCTCGGTGATGCTGGTTGTGCCGCTCGGGGTCATCGGCGCGTTACTCGCCACCTGGATGCGCGGGCTGGAAAACGATGTTTACTTCCAGGTGGGGCTGTTGACCGTTATCGGCCTCTCGGCGAAAAACGCGATTCTGATTGTGGAATTCGCCAACGAAATGAATCAGAAGGGACACGCGCTGTTAGACGCCACGCTGTACGCCAGCCGCCAGCGCCTGCGACCGATACTGATGACTTCGCTGGCGTTTATCTTTGGCGTATTGCCGATGGCCACCAGCACCGGGGCAGGCTCGGGTAGCCAACATGCTGTCGGAACCGGCGTGATGGGGGAATGATCTCAGCAACCGTTCTGGCTATCTTCTTTGTACCCCTGTTTTTCGTGCTGATACGTCGCCGCTTCCCGCTGAAGCCGCGCCCGGAATAAGATCCCGGCCAGCCTGATACGAGGTGTCGGGCACAAAAAAGGCGACTTTCGTTGAGTCGCCTTTTCTTATCCTCTATGGGAGCGCGGTGCCTTCCAGGCATTTATTTACGAAGCATGACTTCGATAAAATCTTTCCAGTTCCCCAGTTCACGTTCAATCATAATAGCCTCTCTTATTATTATGGGTATTCTACGTAGTTAGCGGTATAGAGAGAAGTTCATTTAACCGATTGTTGCGATATCCTCTGGTTATGCTATCTATGATATTACTATGGCGCTGTAGCCGTAAATTTTATGTGACTTACTGCAATATTTAGCAACATTAATACCTTTTCTACTACTTTATCAAATTGGGTTAAAAAACAAACAATTGCATATGCACAAAATAGGATTTATTCCACGAAGTATAAACAAGCCACATCTGGAACGTTTTGGAATCATTATTCACATTCACTCAACAATGTTATATTGATTGCCGATCAGTGCTGGATAAATAACCATAAACGGCCACACTTATTATCCCGCAGACGATACTATTGATTATTTATTCGAATTTCGCGTTAAAGGATTCAATATGATTACCCTCTATGGCATTAAGAATTGCGACACGATCAAAAAAGCGCGCCGTTGGCTGGAGGAGCATGGCATTGATTATCGTTTTCACGATTACCGTGTGGATGGCATAGACCTCCCTCTTCTTAATACCTTTATTGCCGAACTCGGCTGGCAGCCTCTACTGAATACGCGCGGCACAACATGGCGCAAACTGGATGAAGGCCACCGCAGCGGGATTACCGATGCCGACTCCGCCGCTGCTCTCATGGTTGAACAGCCGGCAATCATCAAACGCCCATTGCTCTGCGCGCCCGGGAAGCCTATGCTGCTTGGTTTCAGTGAATCCCGTTATCAGCAGTTTTTTGATGAGGTGTAGTCTATGTCGTGCCCGGTTATTGAGCTGACACAGCAACTTATTCGTCGCCCCTCCCTGAGTCCGGATGACGCAGGCTGTCAGGCATTAATGATTGAACGCCTGCGTAAAATCGGTTTTACCATTGAGCATATGGATTTTGGCGACACGCAAAATTTTTGGGCATGGCGTGGGCGTGGCGAAACGCTGGCGTTCGCCGGGCATACTGACGTCGTACCGGCAGGCGATGTCGATCGCTGGATCAATCCGCCGTTTGAGCCTACGATTCGCGACGGAATGTTGTTCGGTCGCGGCGCGGCGGATATGAAAGGTTCACTGGCGGCCATGGTGGTGGCTGCTGAACGATTTGTTGCGCAGCATCCTCATCACCGGGGCCGCCTCGCGTTTTTGATTACCTCTGATGAGGAAGCCAGCGCAAAAAATGGCACCGTAAAGGTGGTTGAAGCGCTGATGGCCCGTCACGAGCGGCTGGATTACTGTCTGGTCGGCGAACCCTCCAGTACCGAAATTGTGGGCGATGTCGTCAAAAACGGACGTCGCGGTTCTCTCACCTGTAACCTCACTATTCATGGCGTTCAGGGGCACGTCGCCTATCCGCATCTGGCGGATAACCCTGTTCATCGCGCTGCGCCTTTTCTTAATGAACTGGTCGCTATCGAGTGGGATCGGGGCAATGACTTTTTCCCGGCCACCAGTATGCAGGTAGCCAATATCCAGGCAGGCACCGGCAGCAATAATGTCATTCCCGGCGAACTGTTCGTGCAGTTTAACTTCCGTTTCAGCACGGAACTGACCGATGAGATGATCAAAGAGCGGGTACATGCGCTGCTTGAGAAGCATCAGCTACGCTATACCGTAGACTGGTGGCTTTCCGGCCAGCCGTTCCTGACCGCACGCGGCAAGCTGGTGGACGCGGTAGTAAACGCCATTGAGCACTATAATGAAATTAAACCGCAATTACTGACGACGGGCGGTACGTCCGACGGACGTTTTATCGCCCGTATGGGAGCGCAGGTGGTAGAACTGGGGCCGGTGAACGCCACCATTCATAAAATTAATGAATGTGTGAATGCCGCCGATCTCCAGCTACTGGCCCGTATGTATCAACGCATTATGGAACAGCTCGTCGCCTGATGAGCGTTCCGGTAAGAGGAAATAAGCATGGACTGGCTGGCAAAATATTGGTGGATTCTGGTATTGGTGTTTCTGGTAGGCGTACTGCTGAATGTGATCAAAGATCTCAAACGCATCGACCATAAGAAATTCCTTGCCAATAAACCTGAGCTGCCCCCGCATCGCGATTTTAACGATAAGTGGGACGATGAAGACGACTGGCCGAAGAAAGATCAGCCGAAAAAGTAACCGGATATCATGCCGGACAGGTATCGCTATCCGGCATGCTCCCCACCGCCGGGCATTACGTCGCGCAAACGCTGCGTTCGTCCGGCATCCAACGCAATCAGCGCCTGCGCCGCCTGCGCACGCTGCAACGCCAGCAGAGCTTTACGGCCTGAAATGCGTAGCCGGGCGCACAGTTCGGCATCGCTGGCTTTTTCCTCCAGCCGCCCTCTCAGCGCCGGTAATGGCAATGCGCTGTATTGCAGTAAACGATGCAGGCAACCTAACGATGTCAGTAGCGGGCGGTGCGCGAACGCAAAGCCGACCAGCTCACGCCAGTCTTCATCATTAAGCGCCTGTTCGTCTAACGCCGCCAGCGGTATCGCCTCGCCGTTCCACTGCGTCAGGATGTCCGCATCGCGGCGCAAACGCCGGTGTTCCTGCTGCGCCAGCCGTTTTCCCGCGTCGCTCAGCGGCAATAACGCCATCGCCGTATAGCAACCGCTGCTCGCCTCCCGATGGTTGCCCATCCGTACCAGTACAAAGCCGCAGCGTTGCCAGAAACGCCACAGCTCCGGCGTATAGCCGAAGCTGACGGAAAGATAATCACACTGCGCCGCCTGCATGCACGCGCAGGCAATCAACTGCTGACCGATGCCTTCACGCTGGCGAGCGGGGTGCACTGCGATACGGCTTACGCGACGCCCAACCAGCGTCGCGGCTAAAGGGTCGCTACCGTGCGCCGCCAGCGACTGCGCCACCAGATTCCCACGCGGCCGCCGGAAACCGCACCATACAGCCTGACTGAGTTCTGCGGATAACCCACCCTCTTCGACCAGCCAGAGGGCGCCCGCCACACGGTTATTCGCCGTAGCCTGCAAGAAATGCTGTCCTGGCGCATCCATCATTCGGCGCAGATCCAGCGGCGAAGTACGATAGTGCGCCCCCGACAGTAACTGATACACAGCCCTCGGCAACGCGGGCGTCTTCCCCCAGGCCTGTTGGTAAAACGCCGAGATTGCTATCGCGCCATGTGGCGCCTGCGCAAACGCTTCATCGTCGAATATCAGCGCCTCGCTGACGATATTTTCCAGCGGGCATTCTGGCGCCCAGCGGACAGGCTGACGAAGCGTGAAGCGGTGAAGCTGCGGAAAACGGGCGCAAAACTTAAGTAAAAAACCGCGTCCGGTGCCTTCGTAGCCCTGAACGGTGGTGGTGAGTAGTATGCGGGGAAAGCGCGAAACCAGTTGCAGCAGCAGCGGCGTGGGGATTGCCGCCGCCTCATCAACCACCAGCCAGTCGGCTCTTGCCCCGCTCGCCAGCAACGCATCCGGCGCCATAAAGCAGAACCGCTCACCGGCAAACGCTGCCAGGATATCCGTTGCCGTTTTCGCCGGTGCGGTCACGATAGCCGTGCCCGCCATCCGGGAGATGAATTGCCCGGCCAGCGCCGATTTGCCGCGCCCACGGGGGGCAATCACCGTCGCCACGCCGGGCGGCATTTCACGTAAACGCGATAAGATAGCCGCCTGCTCCGGCTGCGGCTCGCCGGTGGCGGGTCGCCAGCGTTCACGGGAAGGATAAGATGGCCAGCAAAACGGCTGGCGCTGTCGCCACAGCAGCGTTTGCGGATCGCGGGAGAGAGTCCGTTTAAGATGCTGTGCAAACTGCGGTGTAGGGATAGGCTGCGCGCAGTCGCTCCAGCGCAGTGAATCGGTATCAGGCCGGCTTTCCCACGTCTCATACGGCGGCATCAGCAGAAGCAGCCAGCTTCCGGCCTGCAAGGTCCCGCTCAGGGCGGCAAACGCTGCGGCGTCAAAGCCCTGCCAGGCATCAAATATCGCATGACGGAATTCACGGCCCAACAGCGTTTGTAACGCCTGTGGCGTACAGCACGGCTGTGCGGGCGCGTCAGGCGCGACCCACAGCCAGTCACCGGGCAATGCAGCGCGTATCGCCTCGGCCCGCTCCCGGCACCACGCCGCATCGCCGCTGATGACCAGTAAACGGCGAATGCCTTCCTGTGTCATTTGCGACGTTAACGCCCGTAGCGCATCGATATCAGACATCCCTGCCCCGGTTTATCAAAAGTTTTTGCCAAACGTATTACATTGCGCCGGGTCACCGCTGTCAAATCCACGCTTAAACCAGCTGTAGCGCTGTTCTGAGGTGCCGTGGGTAAAACTATCCGGCACGACGCGCCCCTGCCCCTGTTGCTGTAAGCGATCGTCGCCGATAGCCTGTGCGGCATTGAGCGCCTCTTCCAGATCGCCCGCCTCCAGTACGCCTTGCTGCTGCATACTGTGTCCCCACACGCCGGCAAAGCAATCCGCCTGTAGCTCCATGCGCACCGAAAGGCGATTCACCTCCGTTTGCGACGCGTTTTGTTGTAACTGGCGTACTTTCGGCTCAATACCTAACAGTTTTTGTACGTGGTGGCCGACTTCGTGGGCGATGACATAACCCTGGGCAAAATCACCGTCCGCGCCCAGCTTATTTTTCATATCATCGTAAAATGAGAGATCGATATAGACGGTGCCGTCCGCCGGGCAGTAAAACGGCCCCATCACGGACTGACCCGCACCACAGCCGGTGCGCGTCATACCACGGTACATCACCAGTTTTGGCTGCTGATAGCCGCGCCCCATTTTTTGAAAGAGTTGCCCCCAGGTATCTTCGGTCGTCGCCAGAATCACCGAGGTAAATTTTGCCGCTTCATCATCATTGGGGCTTATCGAACGCGTCGACTGCTGCTGCGAAACCGGCTGACCGGTCAACAGACCGGTTAAATCCACCCCATAGTACCCTGCGACCAACACCACCACCAACAGAATGATGCCGCCTTTCCCGCGCGGAAGACGAAAGCCTGGGCCACCCAGCGAGGGGCCGCCTGGCCGATTACGTCTGTCCTCTACATTGTTGCTTTCACGACGCCCTTGCCAGCGCATAATCACCTCATTCTCTCTTTGTTATACAGATGATCGTAGGCGGTCAGGCGCAGGATTACCACAGGTAAACGCTATCAGAATGAGGAAAGGATGATACCGGAGAGCGGTTGCCCCCCGGTCAGAAGCGGAATTAATCTAATTTCACGCCCAGGCGATGCGCGACGGCTTCATAGGCTTCAATCAGACCGCCCAGACTCTGGCGGAAGCGGTCTTTGTCCATTTTGTCCAGCGTCTCTTTATCCCACAGGCGGCTGCCGTCCGGCGAAAACTCATCGCCCAGCACCACTTCGCCTTTATACAGGCCAAACTCCAGTTTGAAATCCACCAGGATAAGACCCGCGTCATCAAACAGTTTTTTCAGTACGTCGTTGGCTTTGTAGGTTAGCTCTTTCATACGCGCCAGATTTTCCTGACTTACCCAACCGAACGTTTCACAGTAGGAACTATTCACCATCGGGTCGTGCAGCGCGTCGTTTTTCAGGAACAGATCGAATATCGGCGGGTTAAGCTCCATGCCCTCTTCCACGCCCAGACGCTTGACCAGCGACCCAGCCGCACGGTTGCGCACCACACATTCAACCGGCACCATCTCCAGCTTCTTCACCAGACACTCGGTATCAGACAGCAAACGTTCCATCTGGGTCGGGATGCCCGCCTCGGCCAGTTTGGTCATAATGAAATGGTTGAATTTGTTATTTACCATGCCTTTGCGATCAAACTGTTCAATGCGCGCGCCATCCCCTGCTGACGTATCATTGCGGAATTCGAGCACCAACAGGTCCGGGTTTTCCGTGCTGTATACGGTTTTCGCTTTACCACGATACAACTCAGCTTGCTTTTGCATCTTTAACACTCCTGGGTGTGAATTAACGATAAGTATTCATTTCCTGCTACGCCTGCCGGAGACGTCGGCCTGTAATTGTGGTGCGAAATAGCGGTTAAATCGCGTTTTTGTACCGACGCACACGTTTGCGTATCTTATCAGAAAAAAGGGCCGGATTACTCCAGCCCTGTTAAATTACTTGTTGAACGCTGCCTGGAAGACGGCAACCAGCGCGTCGTTCTGGCTTTGCGTCAGAGTATGCCCCTTAGGATCGATAAACTGCAAGCTGCTGCGGTTATCTAAATCGCCGACCTGCAATTTATAGTCTCCGGATGCCAGGCCCGGGTCGCTAGCGCCCAGATCCCGCCAGTCGCTGTCAGACAACGGTTTGTACGTTACCGCCATGCTGCCCTGAGAGCGAGTGCTGTCGGTGACTTTCATGCCCACTTTTTCCAGCGCGGCCGGGAGGCGTTGCCACACGAGGTTGAACGGACCGCGAACGACCAGCATAGGTAAACCGGTATCATCAGCGGCGCTCTGCACATCCATCGTTGCGGCGGAACGGTTCTGCGCGGCATTTGCCGCATCCGTAGCGGTCTTATCCAGACCGGCGGAAATGACGTTCATCATTTCCGTGCTATAGCGCTGCAGCGACGCCGCGTCAGCGACCGGCTTGCCAGCCTGTTCCAGATTAACCAGTTTTACCGTTACCGCCTGCTGATAGCCCTGCGGCTTCACCGAGATTTGATAACGTCCACGATACTGTTCGTCTTCATCCAGGCGGTTCCAGTTCACCCAATCGGTCGTCAGGGTCTGGCTGGCATCGTCACGTTTTTCAATCGGATAATTTTTCGCCTGAATCACGCTGACGACTTGCGGCCACAGCGTGCTGCTACGACCATTTTCCACCAATAGCGTAGCGGTATCGCCAGAGAACTGGGTACGCGCGCCGCTCACTAACGCTAACGGCTGCGCTGGCGGACGGATATCCAACGCCTTACCAACCGCGCCGCTCCCCTTCGTGACCGGAATAACGTAGTCGCCGGTCGTTATCGGCAGGATCATTCCTGCCGGGGCGTGAAGTTCAGCAAGCGGCGCAGCATCCAGATAGGATTCATCGCCGCTTACCTGGCGCTTGTAGCGCGAATCGGAACTACAGGCAGCGAGCAGCAAAACAAGCGAAACACCCGCAACCTTCGCCAGGCGCGACTTTTGTACTGAGTAAGCCATCAAATCTCCCTAAACTTTACAGCAGGCCAGCATGCTGAAGCGCTGCTTTGACGATGTCACGACCATGGTCCGTGATAGGCGTCATTGGCAGGCGCAGCGTGTCGGTCGCCACAAGACCCAATGCCTTACATGCCCATTTCACCGGGATAGGATTGGGTTCGACAAATAGTTTGTTGTGTAACGGCATCAGACGCTGGTTGATAGCGCGCGCCTCGGCAAATTGCCCTTCCGCCGCCAGTTTGCACATGTCAGCCATCTCGCGCGCCGCTACGTTAGCCGTAACGGAAATCACGCCATGACCACCCAGTTGCATAAAGTCCAGCGCAGACGCGTCATCGCCGCTAAGCAGAATAAAATCGTCTGAAACCAGCTCTTTGATCTGGTGAACGCGGGTTAAGTTCCCTGTCGCCTCTTTGATAGCGATAATATTTTTTATTTCCGCCAGACGACCCACGGTTTCCGGCAACATGTCGCAACCGGTACGGGACGGCACATTATACAGAATTTGCGGCAAGTCAGTGTGTTCCGCGATGGCTTTGAAATGCTGGAACAAACCTTCCTGCGTGGGGCGATTGTAGTACGGCGTTACCGTCAGGCAGCCTACAATACCGCTATCGTTAAAACGCTGCGTCAGGCTAATCGCTTCCGCGGTCGCGTTTGCGCCCGTGCCGGCGATAACCGGAATACGTCCGTCAGCCAGTTCCAGCGTCATCATCACGACATCGCCATGTTCATCATGGCTTAGCGTGGCAGACTCGCCGGTAGTGCCAACCGAAACAATCGCCGAGGTACCGTTGGCGACATGATAATCAATGAGTTTTTTCAGGCAAGACCTACTGACGTTACCTTTCTCATCCATCGGCGTAACAAGCGCGACAATACTTCCCGTGAACATGGGCCATCCTCTGTGCAAACAAGTCTCTCAATGGTACGTTTGGTATGGCAATAAAAGCAAGCGACCAAAGCCGTTCTGATTGTTGTATGCAGGTTTTTTTTATGGTTTCCTTAAGATTACCTCACCGCTCAAAGGAATAACTGGTTTGACACCGTCATCACAACACTATTTGGTTATCACTGCGCTGGGCGCCGACAGGCCCGGTATTGTGAATACCATTACTCGCCATGTCAGCAGTTGCGGCTGTAATATCGAAGACAGCCGACTGGCGATGCTGGGCGATGAATTCACGTTTATTATGCTGTTGTCCGGCACGTGGAACGCGATTACCTTGATTGAATCGACATTGCCGTTAAAAGGCGCGGAGCTGGATCTGCTGATTGTGATGAAACGGACGTCCGACCGCCCCCGCCCGGCAATGCCCGCGACGGTATGGGTTCAGGTTGAAGTCGCCGACTCCCCGCATTTAATTGAGCGATTCACCGCGCTGTTTAATAGTCATGAAATGAATATTGCGGAGCTGGTCTCCCGCACACAGCCGGCTGAAGGTGATAAAGCTGCGCAATTATTTATTCAAATCACCGCACATAGCCCGGCGTCGCAAAATTCCGCAAATATTGAGCAAGCCTTTAAAGCACTATGTACAGAACTCAATGCGCAAGGCAGTATAAACGTCGTCAATTACTCACAACATGATGAACAGGATGGAGTTAAGTAATGAATCCACTGAAAGCCGGTGATATCGCACCGAAATTTAGCTTGCCGGATCAAGACGGGGAACAAGTAAATTTGACCGACTTCCAGGGACAGCGCGTTCTGGTTTATTTCTACCCAAAAGCCATGACACCCGGCTGTACCGTGCAGGCCTGCGGCTTACGCGATAACATGGACGAGCTCAAAAAAGCAGGCGTGGACGTGCTGGGCATCAGCACCGATAAACCTGAAAAACTCTCCCGTTTCGCTGAAAAAGAGCTGCTGAACTTTACCCTTTTGTCCGATGAAAACCATCAGGTGTGTGAACAGTTCGGCGTCTGGGGCGAAAAGTCGTTTATGGGCAAAACGTATGACGGCATTCACCGCATCAGCTTTTTGATTGACGCTGATGGTAAGATTGAACACGTCTTTAATGATTTTAAAACCAGCAATCACCATGATGTGGTGCTGAACTGGCTGAAAGAAAACGCGTAAAAGCCTCAGGCCGCGCTGATGTGCGGCCTGGAAAGGGAATGCGCCGTCAGACTTGCCGCGCCAGACGCCATATCGCCGCCACATTGCGCGCCGACAGGCTCAGGTTATATTCCGCCTCATGTAAGGCTTCCGGCAGCGTAACGATATGCGACAAAATCGACAGCGCCGCATCGATACCCTGCTGATACACAACGTGATGATCGTGTTGCAGCCCACCGGCGAGCGCGATAACCGGTTTATGATACCGCTTCGCCACTCTGGCGACGCCAATCGGCGTCTTGCCGCAAATACTTTGGCTGTCCAGCCGCCCTTCTCCGGTAATCACCAGATCGGCATCTTTAACCGCCTGCTCAAGCTGTAGCGTTTCCACGACAATCTCTACGCCGGCGCGTAATTCCGCATTGAGCAACCCTAAAAGCGCGGCGCCCATTCCACCTGCCGCGCCCGCGCCGGGAGCATTAATCACCTCACGCCCCGTAGCCTGATAAATATGTCGGCCCCAGTTTTCCAGCGCCGCGTCCAGGGTGTTCACCATTTCCGCTGTCGCCCCTTTTTGTGGGCCAAAGATGGCCGATGCGCCCTGGGGACCACACAACGGATTGTTGACATCGCACGCCACGGTTATCGATACCTTACGCAGCAATGGGTGACAACCGGACAGATCGACAGAGGCCAGCGCCGCCAGCGCCTCGCCGCCCGGAGAAAGCGAGCGCCCCTGTTTATCGCGCAATATAACGCCAAGCGCCTGCATCATCCCCGCGCCGCCGTCATTCGTCGCACTGCCGCCAATTCCCAGAATAATACGCTTTACGCCACGCTCCAGCGCCGCGACGATTAACTCGCCGGTGCCGTAGCTGGTGGTATTAAGCGGGTTGCGCAATTCAGGCGAAACGTGATGCAGCCCGGATGCCGCCGCCATTTCAATCACGGCGGTATCGCTATCGCCCAGCATTCCCCAGCGCGCGGCCACCGGTTGCCCAAGCGGGCCTTGTACCCACTGGTCAACATAACGCCCGCCGCTGGCCTCCACCATTGATTGTACGGTTCCTTCCCCGCCATCCGCCATGGGCACTTTAATGTAGTCGGCGTCAGGATAAATTTCGCGGAACCCCTTTTCTATCGCCTCAGCGACCGCCATTGCGGACAAACTTTCTTTAAATGAATCAGGAGCAATAACAATTTTCATAGGGATTATCCTGCAAAACCAAAGAAACCGAACATCAGAGTAGAAATAAAGGTAATGGCTAACCCCACCAGCGTTTCATACGGCATTAGCTTTAAACGTTCATGAATTTGCATATTGACGCTGCCGCCCGTCGCGTGGAAAAAGCTGCCGTGCGGCAGATGGTCCAGCACCGTGGCACCCGCATGGATCATAGCGGCTCCCGCCAGGGCGGAAACGCCAAGTTCAAGTAACGTGGGAGAGAAAACGCCGGACGCCACCGCCATTCCCGCTGTGGTTGAGGCCGTCGCCATTGACATCATGGCGCCAGACACGGGCGCCAGCAGCCAGGACGGCAATCCCGAAGCGGTGAGGCCATGAATCAGGACATCTTTAAGTTCAGAATTAGCGATAATGCCGGCCAGCGTACCGGTTCCCAGCAACATAATAGCGACAGGCGCCATACGCATCAGACCGGCGACCATGTACTGGTTACAGTGGCGCGCGCGTCCCATCAACAGCAGACCGACCAATCCCCCTACGGGCAGGGCAATTAACGGGTCAATGGAAATGCCGGCAAACGGACGGAGAGAAAGCAGGAAAATAGCGACCAGCGGCGCGCTAATCGCCACCAGAAAACCGGGTCTGGCGACGGAGTCATCATGGTGAGTCACTTCATGATCGGCGACGCCCGCGCCTTTATTATTCAGCCGTTTCGCTAACAGATAGGCGATAATAAGCCCAACGATGCCCGGAACCACGCCCGCCAGCATAATAGAGGTAAGAGGAACATGAAACACATCAGAGGCGGCAATAGCGTTCGGGTTGGGTGACATCACGTTACCCGCTTTGCCGCCGCCAACCATCGCCAGCAGAATAGCGCTTTTTGACAGGCCTGCATTACGCGCAATCGACAGCGCAATCGGCGCGACGGTAATCACCGCCACATCAATAAATACGCCGACGGCGGTCAAACATAGTGTGGCAATGGCTAATGCCAATAATGCCCGGGTTTCCCCCACTTTGCGGACAATCGTCTCAGCAATCGTATTCGCCGCCCCGGACTCAATTAATACGCCCGCCAGTACGCCTGCGGCCAGAATACGCAATACGGCATTAACGATGCCCTGCGCGCCTGACACCATCAGCGACACGGTTTGCAGAAGATCGGCGCCGCCAATCAAACCGCCGACCAACGCGCCCGCCATCATGCCGTAGGCTGGCGACACTTTTCTTAAAATTAATACGATGGCCACAACCAATGCGGCAATGGCTCCCAGGGTGGATATCGACGTCATATACTGCGCCTCCTTTAACATGGAGCGCGCAGTATGGAAAAACCCGCCTAAAAATCCGCTGGAGCTTTCAACAAATTTCGATTCGACCTGGCAGCGGTAACTTGTCGGACGGTACAGATTCGGCCTGGAGCTCCATACCGATATAAAGCCAAAGCGTACTTTTTAACTCGTTGATTTTTATGTGCGTAATATCCTCACAGCGCTGTAAGCGATAGCGCAATGTATTCACATGAATATGCAATGCTTTGGCCGTTTGCGTCAGGTCACAATTATGTTCAAACCAAGTCCGCAGCGTCTGTTGCAATACGCCTTTCGCGTCATGTTGCGCCAGTTGCAGCCACAGACGCGATAACTCCTGCACTTGCCAACTTTCAGACAGCCCGCTTAGCAGCGCGGGAAGCGCGTGGTCATGATAAAAAAATGTACTGGCTGCGCAGCTTTTGTCTTTTCGCCATCGCCTGCGTGGCTCTCGCTGTGAGCAAAGATCGGTGCAATCCCGTCTCGCCGGCAAAATAGCCCCCAACCAAAATACGGCTAAAGCCCGATGATGCAGCCCATGATTTAAAAATCTGCAATTCGCCCATTTCCTGGCGGGTATTCCACTTTCCCTCTTTTAACGTGATAGGCTTAATAATGATTAATTCATTAAATTCGGTAAACGTCACCAAATGGTTACGCGCGTGATTCTCGAAATAATCCATTACATTGCGCAGCGCTTCGCGATCCGGCTGGGAAAGTTCAATAATCAGCACCACTCTGGGAACCGCCAGATCAATACCCAGATAGACCGCCATGGAGCGCAACGACTCTGTTGAATTTTCTCGCAAAATCAATTGGTTGATCAGCTCTTCGCGATAGCGTTTATCCCATTGTCGCTGTTCGATCAGCACCATATGCTCGATCACCAGCTCCGCCGCCATTTTAACCAGCTCGGCATACGCGCGAACCTCCTCCGGCTCGCCGGTAATGCCGACCACGCCGATAAGCTGTTCATGAAAAGAGATGGGAAGATTAATGCCGGATCGCACGCCTTTAAGCTGATTGGCGGTAGCGGAATCAATTTCTACAATACGGTTTTCCTTCAGCGCCAGAATGGCCCCTTCGTGACGCTGGCGAAGCCGCGAAGGTTCGCCAGACGCGATAATGACGCCATGCTCATCCATGACGTTTACCGAGTAAGGAATAATTTTCATGGCTCGCTGTACAATTTGCCGCGCGGTATACCCTTTCAAGTAATGTTTTCTCAACACACTCATTCCCTGTTTCGTTATCGCTTCACATTAAAAAAACAATCTCGCATCAATGATGTCACTTATTAACGAATTTCTCAGAAGAATGCTTAGGCTAAGTCACCAAATTTTGGCGGCTTTACAGCGAGAATTTTGTAGATTCCGACAATAAAAATGCCGCAACACGGTGCGGCATTAAAAAAAAGAGCGGCTTTCTAAGCGCTTGTCCCTCATCAGGCGTGCGCAAAATGGCGGCAGGGCACTATGATGTCGTTCACGCTTTACAACTTTTGTACTGACCGCTCAGGATGAGGCATCCGTCACCTGACCATCCGGCCAGGCATGGACAACGGCTTTAATCAGCGTCGCCAATGGAATGGCGAAAAACACCCCCCAGAATCCCCACAGACCGCCGAAAATCACCACTGACAGAATAATCACCAGCGGATGCAAATTCACCGCTTCGGAGAAAAGTACCGGTACCAGCAAATTGCCATCCAGCGCCTGAATAATCAGATAAACGGCAAAACAGCTCCAGAATTCCGTCCCCAGACCAAACTGAAACAGCGCGACGCCCACCATCGGAATTGTCACCACAAAGGCGCCGATATAGGGGATCAGGACCGAAAAGCCCACCAGTACCGCCAGCAGTAGCGAATAGTTGAGGCCAAACAACAAAAAGCCCAGCCAGGTCGCCACGCCCACCACTACCATCTCCAGCACTTTTCCGCGGATATAGTTGGTGATCTGCTGATTCATCTCATTCCACACCTGCCCCGCCAGCCCGTGATTACGCGGCAGCACGCGGCGCACGGCATTCAGCATCTGCTCTTTATCTTTTACCAGGAAAAAGACCATCAGCGGCACCAGCACCAGATATACCGCCAGCGTCAGTAGCCCGACTAACGAAGCCAGCGAATACTTCACCACCGAATCGCCCATGTTAAGCATCCGGGTACGCATGTTTTCCGCCATCGCATCAATAATGCCCGCATCCATCAGCGCCGGATAGCGTCGCGGCAAGGTCGCGGCGAAATCGGACAGTTTATTCAGCATACCGGGCATATCACGAATCAGGTAAATACCTTGCTGCCAGGCAATCGGCATCACCACAAACGCCATTAATAACAAAATACCGACAAAGAGGATAAGGACAATGGAGGCTGCCCAGCGCCGGGAACAGCCAATCGCCTGCAGGCGCGCCGTCGGCCACTCCAGCAGGTAGGCCAGTACGATAGCGACCAGCAGCGGCGCTAACAGGCCGCTAAAGAAAAAGAGGATGCTAAAACCAGCCACCAGAATGACCAGCAAGGCAATCGCCTCCGGGTCGCTGAAGCGACGGCGATACCATTGTATTAACATTTCGAGCATAAAACCCTTCCCAGAACTCAACTGCGGGATTGTGATGCCGAATTGTATCGAAATGTCACAAAAAAGACTTCGCTTTTTATCGTTGATTCAGGAAACTAAAATAGTGAGTCTGTGCTCATCACAGTTACACTTATGAAGTGTCGGAGCGTGGAACGATATTTCACGACGTTGGTCAAAGGGCTATCTCAAAACAACAGGATAGAGGTTATGTTCAGGCAGTTGAAAAAAAACCTGGTGGCAACCCTCATTGCAGCATTGGCTCTCGGTCAGGTCGCGCCCGCATTTGCCGACCCTGCCGACACGCTGCCCGATATGGGAACCTCGGCAGGAAGCACGCTTTCTATCGGACAAGAGATGCAAATGGGCGACTTTTATGTACGCCAGCTACGCGGTAGCGCGCCGTTAATCAACGATCCGCTGCTGGTGCAATACATTAACGCGCTGGGGATGCGTCTGGTCTCGCACGCCGACTCCGTCAAAACGCCCTTCCATTTTTTCTTGATCAATAATGACGAAATCAACGCGTTCGCGTTCTTTGGCGGCAATGTGGTGCTGCACTCGGCGCTTTTTCGCTACGCGGATAACGAAAGCCAGCTAGCTTCAGTCATGGCGCATGAAATCTCCCACGTGACGCAGCGCCACCTGGCGCGCGCGATGGAAGATCAAAAGCGCAGCGCGCCGCTTACCTGGGTGGGCGCGCTGGGTTCCATTTTGCTGGCCATGGCCAGCCCACAGGCCGGTATGGCGGCGCTAACCGGTACTCTGGCGGGAACGCGCCAGGGAATGATAAGTTTCACCCAGCAAAATGAGCAAGAAGCCGACCGTATTGGTATTCAGGTACTGCAACGCGCCGGATTTGACCCACAGGCGATGCCCTCTTTCCTCGAAAAACTGCTCGACCAGGCGCGTTACTCCACGCGTCCGCCTGAAATTTTGCTCACTCACCCCTTACCGGAAAGCCGCCTTGCGGATGCCCGCAACCGTGCCAACCAGATGCGCCCGGTCGTGGTGCAATCTTCCGCCGACTTTTATTTCGCCAAAGCGCGCGCCCTGGGAATGTACAATTCCGGACGTAACCAGCTCACCAGCGACCTGCTGGATCAGTGGTCTAAAGGCAACGTGCGTCAGCAACATGCGGCGCAATATGGCCGGGCGTTGCAGGCGATGGAAGCGAGCAAGTACGATGAAGCGCGCAAAACGTTGCAGCCGCTATTAAGCGCGGAACCGAATAATGCCTGGTATCTTGACCTCGCCACCGATATTGACCTGGGGCAGAAAAGAGCCAACAACGCGATTAATCGCCTGAAAAATGCCCGCGATCTGCGCGTTAATCCTGTGCTGCAGTTAAACCTCGCCAATGCGTACCTCCAGGGAGGCCAGCCGAAAGCGGCGGAAACCATTCTGAATCGCTACACCTTTAGCCATAAAGATGACGGTAACGGCTGGGATCTGCTTGCTCAGGCCGAAGCCGCGCTGAACAACCGCGATCAGGAGCTAGCGGCGCGCGCTGAAAGTTATGCGCTGGCGGGACGACTGGATCAGGCAATTTCACTGCTCAGTAGCGCCAGCGCCCAGGCAAAACTGGGTAGCCAGCAACAGGCGCGTTACGATGCGCGTATCGACCAGTTGCGCCAGTTACAGGAACGCTTCAAGCCATACACGAAAATGTAATCGCCGTTTATTAGCCGGATGGCGTCACAAGGAGAACTCATGACCGACACGATTAAAATCTACCATAACCCGCGCTGCTCGAAGAGCCGCGACACGCTGAACCTGCTGAAATCTAACGGCGTGGAACCGGAAGTGGTGCTTTATCTGGATACGCCCGCCGATGCCGCCACCGTGCGTGAACTGCTGCGTATGTTGGGCATGTCCAGCGCGCGCGAACTGATGCGCCAGAAAGAAGATCTCTATAAGACGCTTCACCTGGCGGACAGCCAGCTGAGTGAAGAGGCGTTAATCCAGGCGCTGGTTGAACACCCTAAACTGATGGAGCGCCCCATTGTGGTGGCAAATGGTCAGGCGCGCATTGGCCGACCGCCTGAGCAGGTGCTGGACATCCTCGGTTAACCGTTGAACGCCGCCGTCGCGGCGTATTACAGTTTCAGGATCTCTTTGACAAACGGGATCGTCAGTTTTCGCTGGGCAGTGATCGACGCATGATCGAGCTGATCCAGCGTCATAAACAGCGTACGCATTTCGCGATCAAGACGTTTGAGCAAAAACCGCCCGACATCTTCCGGCAGTTCAAACCCCCGTAACCGGGCGCGCAACTGTAGCGCCTGAAGTTTGTCTTCATCGGAAAGAGGCTGGAGTTTATAGATTTGCCCCCAGTCCAGACGGGAAGCGAGATCGGGCAAGCCCAGATTTAACTGTCTTGGCGGACGATCGCCGGTGATCAATAACCGCGTCTTACCGGACTCCAGAATGCGGTTATAGAGATCAAAGATCGCCATCTCCCACAGTTCATCGCCAGCGACACACTCAATGTTATCAATACACACCAGCGAGAGGTGTTCCATACCGTCGAGCACTTCCGGCACAAACCAGGTGCGTTTATCGAGCGGGACATAGCCTACCGCATCTCCACGCTGCGACAATTCAGCGCAGGCGGCGTGCAGTAAATGGCTGCGGCCCGCGCCTTCACGCGCCCAAAGGTAGATATATCCACTATGTTCCTGGCGCAACACGTTTTGTAACGCGGCCAGTAGAGAGGCGTTATCCCCCGGCCAGAAACTTGCGAAAGTTTCGTCGTCAGGAAGATAAAGTGGCAAAGAGAGCTGTGCCGGTGTGTTCAGAGATACCTCAACCCAGGATGACATAAAATCGCGCTGAGTTTACCACATAATTCCCGTGAGATAGAACCGGGCAGCATCGCTGCCCGGCAACCCGTTACTGATGCGGGGGCTCCGCATCATTTGCCTCCAGTACCACTTCTTCCGGACGCAACAGGCTAATCAGTTTAAAAATCAGGCTCAGGCAAATCCCGACGATGGTCGCCAGCGCCATCCCTTTCAATTCTGCCGCGCCGATATGCACTTTCGCGCCGCTCACGCCGATGATCAAAATCACCGAGGTGAGGATCAGGTTTTGCGCTTTATTGTAGTCGACTTTCGATTCGATCAATACGCGAATCCCCGACGCGCCGATAACGCCGTACAACAGCAGCGAGACGCCGCCCATCACGGGTAACGGGATAATCTGAATCGCCGCCGCCAGTTTGCCAACGCAGGAAAGCAGAATGGCGAAAATCGCCGCGCCGCCGATAACCCAGGTACTGTAAACGCGGGTGATCGCCATGACGCCGATATTTTCCCCATAGGTAGTATTCGGCGTGGAGCCGAAGAAACCGGAAATGATCGTCGACAGTCCGTTAGCGAACATCGAGCGGTGCAAACCGGGATCGCGCACTAAATCTTTTTTGACGATATTCGCCGTCACCACCAGATGACCGACATGCTCGGCGATCACGACCAACGCCGCGGGCAGAATCGTCAGGATCGCGAACCATTCAAAACGCGGCGTATAGAAGGTCGGCAGCGCAAACCAGTGCGCCTGGGCAATCGGCGTGGTATCGACCACCCCCAGCGCGAATGACAGCGCATAGCCCGCCAGCACGCCGATCAAAATCGGAATGATCGCCAGGAAACCGCGAAACAGTACGGAGCCGAACACCGTCACCGCCAGCGTGACCATGGAGATAATAATTGTTTTCGTGTCCGGCGACTGCCCTTGCGCAGGCAGTAATCCGGCCATCCCCGCCGCGACGCCAGCCAGCTCCAGACCGATGACGGCAACGATTGCGCCCATTGCCGCAGGCGGGAACATCACATCCAGCCAGCCGGTGCCCGCTTTTTTAACGATGAAAGAGACCAGACAGAACAACACGCCGCACATAATAAAACCGCCCAGCGCCACTTCATAACCCAGCGGCAACAACAGTAATACCGGGGAAATAAAGGCAAAGCTCGATCCGAGGTAGGCAGGAATTTTACCTTTGCAGATAAAGAGATACAGCAACGTTCCGATACCGTTAAACAGCAGCACCGTCGCGGGATTGATATGAAACAGAACTGGCACCAGCACGGTCGCGCCAAACATAGCGAAAAGGTGCTGTAAACTAAGCGGGATTGTCTGTAAAAGCGGCGGTCTTTCACTCACCCCGATAGCACGGCGCGTCATAGTGTTTTCCTCTAAGTGTGTTTGTTATGAGTGGTTTTATTCAAAAAAAAGCCGACTCTTAAAGTCGGCTTTTAATTATTTATTCACTTATTTGGTACCAAAAATCTTATCGCCGGCATCGCCAAGCCCCGGAATAATGTATCCGTGCTCGTTAAGCCCCTGATCGATAGAGGCGGTGTACAGTTCAACGTCCGGGTGCGCTTTTTCCAGCGCCGCAATGCCTTCCGGCGCGGCGACCAGCACCAGCACCTTAATGCTGCTACAGCCTGCTTTTTTCAGCAGGTCGATGGTCGCGATGACAGAACCGCCAGTCGCCAGCATCGGGTCGACGATCAGCGCCATGCGCTCATCAATGTTCGATACCAGTTTCTGGAAATAAGGTACTGGCTCAAGCGTCTCTTCGTTACGGTACATCCCGACTACGCTGATACGCGCGCTCGGTACATTTTCCAGAACGCCTTCCATCATGCCCAGACCCGCGCGCAGAATCGGCACAACGGTAATTTTTTTACCTTTGATCTGGTCGATTTCCACCGGGCCATTCCAGCCTTCGATGGTGACTTTTTCCGTTTCCAGGTCGGCTGTCGCTTCATACGTCAGCAGGCTGCCTACTTCTGAGGCGAGTTCACGAAAGCGTTTAGTGCTAATGTCGTTTTCACGCATCAGACCCAGCTTGTGTTTGACGAGTGGGTGTTTGACTTCCACGATCTTCATACTCTTCTCCTATCCTCAGATGACTGGCAACCACAAAAAAAATCGCCGGATTATACCGCTTTTCCTCTCTGACGCAACACAATGTATGCTTGACCTGGATCAACCAAAAGCGCTGATAGCGGAAAAGTGAGTATAAATCACTCACGTTGAAACAGGCGATAAAGGCTAACAACCGTTTGAATATTAGCAATTTTAAGGGTGAATGACCTGTCCCGACCGCCTGTCGTAAACCAAGTGCTGGATATCCTTTTCTTTTTTACCAACAGGGAAATTTTCAAGCAGCGACCGAAACCATGCAAAAAAAATCGCCCGGATAACCAGGGCGCAGACCACGCTCGCAAACGTTTGCTTTCCCTGTTAGAATTGCGCCGAATTTAACTTTTACCGCAAGAAAAAACGTGGGGAACCAGGCAGTGACCGATAAGACCTCTCTTAGCTATAAAGATGCCGGCGTCGATATTGATGCGGGTAACGCTCTGGTTGATCGAATCAAAGGCGTAGTGAAGAAAACTCGCCGCCCGGAGGTTATGGGCGGTCTGGGCGGTTTCGGTGCGCTGTGCGCGTTGCCGCAAAAATATCGTGAACCGGTACTGGTTTCCGGCACTGACGGCGTAGGTACCAAACTTCGCCTGGCGATGGACTTAAAGCGTCACGACGCTATCGGTATTGATCTGGTGGCAATGTGCGTAAACGATCTGGTCGTTCAGGGCGCGGAACCGCTGTTTTTCCTCGATTACTATGCCACGGGTAAACTGGATGTCGATACCGCCGCCAGCGTGATCAACGGTATTGCCGAAGGCTGCCTGCAATCCGGCTGCGCGCTGGTCGGCGGCGAGACGGCGGAAATGCCGAGCATGTATCACGGCGAAGATTACGATGTGGCGGGTTTCTGCGTCGGCGTAGTCGAAAAATCAGAAATCATCGACGGCTCCCGGGTTGCCGAAGGCGACGTGCTGATTGCACTCGGCTCCAGCGGCCCGCACTCGAATGGATATTCGCTGGTGCGGAAAATTATTGACGTTAGCGGCTGCGACCCACAAACCACTCTGCTGGAAGGGAAGCCGCTGGCCGATCATCTGCTTGAACCGACCCGTATCTACGTAAAATCGGTTCTGGAACTGATTGAAAACGTCGATGTACACGCTATCGCCCACCTCACCGGCGGGGGCTTTTGGGAAAATATTCCGCGCGTTCTGCCGGAGAATACCCAGGCGGTAATTAATGAGTCGTCCTGGCAGTGGCCCGCCATCTTTACCTGGCTGCAAACCGCCGGTAATGTCAGCCGACATGAAATGTACCGTACCTTTAACTGCGGCGTCGGCATGGTGATTGCGCTCTCCGCTCCGGAGGCGGACAAAGCGCTTGCTCTGCTAAACGAGAAAGGTGAAAACGCATGGAAAATCGGTATCATCAAAGCCTCTGATTCCGAACAGCGTGTGGTTATTGAATAATGAATATTGTGGTGCTGATTTCCGGCAATGGAAGCAATTTACAGGCGATTATCGATGCCTGCGAAGCGAAGAAAATTAAAGGCACCCTCAGGGCAGTATTCAGCAATAAGGCCGACGCGTTCGGCCTTGAACGCGCCAGAGAAGCCGGTATTCCGGCGCAAGCGCTGACTGCCGATCGGTTTGACAGCCGCGACGCCTTCGATCGCGAGTTGATTCGCAAGATAGACGCGTATGCGCCCGATGTGGTCGTGCTGGCCGGTTTTATGCGTATTCTGAGTCCGATGTTTGTCGCGCATTACTACGGGCGTCTGCTGAACATTCACCCTTCCCTGCTGCCAAAATATCCGGGGTTGCATACCCATCGCCAGGCGCTGGAAAACGGCGATGAGGAGCACGGTACTTCGGTACATTTCGTGACAGACGAACTCGACGGCGGCCCGGTCATTCTCCAGGCGAAGGTGCCGGTTTTTGCCGACGACAGCGAAGATGATATCACCGCACGCGTACAGACTCAGGAACATGCGATTTATCCGCTGGTGATTAGCTGGTTTGCGCAGGGGCGTCTAAAGATGCGCGATAACGCCGCCTGGCTGGACGGGCGTCGTCTGCCGCCGCAAGGTTATGCGTCTGACGAATAATACGTCATCGGACAGGACTGCGTCTGCTTGCCGGATGGCGGCATAAATGCCTATCCGGCCTACTCTTTTCCCTTCCTTTATGCTATCAGTTTATTGTCATATTTTTCTGGCGCAGTTGGACATTAACGCGTAATGCTCGCCATAATCATCAGGCAGTGTCCCGTGAATAAAACGGAGTATAGGTAGTAATGGGTCAGGAAAAGCTATATATCGAGAAAGAACTGAGCTGGTTAGCATTTAACGAACGCGTGTTACAGGAAGCGGCGGACAAATCCAACCCGTTGATTGAGCGGATGCGGTTTCTGGGAATCTATTCTAATAACCTCGACGAGTTCTACAAAGTGCGTTTCGCTGAACTGAAACGACGCATTATTATCAGCGAAGAACAGGGTTCAAATTCTCATTCACGCCATTTGTTAGGCAAAATTCAGTCTCGCGTGTTGAAAGCAGACCAGGAGTTCGACGGCCTGTACAACGAATTACTGCTGGAAATGGCGCGTAATCAAATCTTTCTGATCAACGAGCGTCAGCTCTCGGTGAACCAACAAAGCTGGTTGCGCCACTATTTTAAGCACTATTTGCGCCAGCATATTACCCCGATTCTCATTAACCGGGAGACGGATCTTGTTCAGTTTTTAAAAGATGATTACACCTATCTGGCGGTGGAGATTATCCGCGGCGACACCATCAACTATGCGCTGCTGGAGATACCGTCCGACAAAGTCCCACGCTTCGTTAATCTGCCGCCGGAGACACCGCGCAGACGCAAGCCGATGATCCTGCTGGATAATATTCTGCGCTACTGCCTGGATGACATTTTTAAAGGGTTCTTCGACTATGACGCGCTTAATGCCTATTCGATGAAAATGACCCGCGATGCCGAATATGACCTGGTGCATGAGATGGAATCCAGTCTGATGGAGCTGATGTCTTCCAGCCTGAAGCAGCGCCTGACCGCTGAACCTGTGCGCTTTGTCTATCAACGCGATATGCCCGCCGCGCTGGTCGACGTACTGCGGGAAAAACTAACGATCTCCCGGTATGACTCAATCGTACCCGGCGGGCGCTACCACAATTTTAAAGACTTTATTAATTTTCCGAATGTCGGTAAAGCCAACCTGGTCAATAAACCGTTACCGCGGTTACGCCATCTTTGGTTTGATAAAGAGAAGTTTCGTAACGGTTTCGACGCGATTCGTGAACGTGATGTGCTGCTCTATTATCCTTATCACACCTTTGAACATGTGCTGGAACTGCTGCGTCAGGCGTCGTTTGACCCAAGCGTGCTGGCGATCAAAATCAATATTTATCGCGTAGCGAAAGACTCGCGCATTATTGACTCGATGATCCATGCCGCCCATAACGGCAAAAAAGTCACCGTGGTGGTGGAGTTGCAGGCGCGCTTCGATGAAGAGGCAAATATTCACTGGGCCAAGCGGTTAACCGAAGCGGGCGTCCATGTTATTTTCTCTGCGCCCGGGCTAAAAATTCACGCCAAACTCTTCCTCATCTCACGAAAAGAGGGCGATGACGTGGTGCGTTATGCGCATATCGGCACCGGTAACTTCAACGAAAAAACAGCGCGGCTGTATACCGATTATTCGCTGCTGACCGCCGATGCGCGCATTACCAATGAAGTGCGTCGGGTCTTTAATTTTATTGAAAACCCCTATCGCCCGGTCACTTTCGATTATTTGATGGTTTCTCCACAAAACTCACGGCGTCTGCTGTATGAGATGATCGATCGTGAAATCGCCAATGCCCAGCAAGGCTTACCGTCAGGGATTACCTTAAAGCTTAACAACCTGGTTGATAAAGGGTTGGTCGACAGGCTATACGCCGCGTCGGGTTCGGGCGTCCAGGTCAATCTGCTGGTACGCGGTATGTGTTCTCTTATTCCGCAACTGGAAGGCATTAGCGATAATATTCGCGCGATTAGCATCGTGGATCGCTATCTGGAACACGATCGAGTTTATATTTTCGAAAACGGCGGTGATAAGCAAGTTTGGCTCTCTTCAGCTGACTGGATGACGCGTAATATTGACTACCGTATCGAAGTCGCTACGCCTATCCTCGACCCGCGGCTTAAACAGCGCGTCCTGGATATCATTGACATTCTGTTTAGCGACACGGTAAAAGCGCGTTTTATCGATAAAGAACTCAGCAACCGCTACGTACCGCGCGGCAATCGCCGTAAAGTCCAGGCGCAGCTGGCAATTTATGACTACATCAAATCACTCGAGCAACCAGACTAACGCTATGCCAATTTACGATAAATCCCCTCGTCCGCAGGAGTTCGCTGCGGTCGATCTCGGCTCAAACAGCTTTCATATGGTCATTGCCCGCGTGGTTGACGGCGCAATGCAGATTATCGGGCGTTTAAAACAGCGCGTCCATCTGGCGGACGGGCTGGGCGCAGATAATAAACTCAGCGAAGAAGCCATGGAACGGGGGCTTAGCTGTCTGTCGCTGTTTGCTGAACGCTTACAAGGTTTCTCCCCTTCCAGCGTCTGTATCGTAGGCACCCATACGTTACGTCAGGCGCAAAATGCCGCTGATTTTCTCAAACGCGCGGAAAAGGTTATTCCCTACCCGATAGAGATTATTTCCGGTAACGAAGAAGCGCGCCTGATTTTTATGGGCGTAGAACATACGCAGCCGGAAAAAGGCCGCAAGCTGGTGATCGATATCGGCGGCGGGTCAACAGAGCTGGTCATTGGCGAAAACTTCGAACCCAGGCTGGTTGAAAGCCGTCGTATGGGCTGCGTGAGCTTCGCGCAGCTCTACTTTCCCGGCGGCGTTATCAATAAAGAAAACTTCCAGCGCGCCCGAATGGCGGCAGCGCAAAAACTGGAAACCTTAACCTGGCAGTATCGTATTCAGGGTTGGAACGTGGCGATGGGCGCTTCCGGTACGATTAAGGCCGCTCATGAAGTTCTCCTGGCGCTGGGTGAGAAAGATGGCTTCATTACGCCGGAGCGCCTCGATAAACTGAAGTCAGAAGTGTTGAAGCACCGCTCCTTTAATGCGCTCAGCCTGCCGGGTCTGTCTGAAGAACGAAAAGCGGTCTTTGTGCCGGGCCTGGCGATTCTGTGCGGCGTTTTTGATGCTCTGGCTATCCGCGAGCTTCGCCTTTCCGACGGCGCGTTGCGCGAAGGCGTGCTGTATGAAATGGAAGGCCGCTTCCGCCATCAGGATGTTCGCAGCCGTACCGCAAAAAGTCTGGCCAATCAATACAACATTGACAGAGAACAGGCCAGACGCGTGCTGGAAACCACCATGCAGATGTACGAGCAGTGGCAGGCCCAGCAGCCAAAACTGGCGCATCCGCAGCTTGAAGCGTTGCTCCGCTGGGCGGCAATGCTGCATGAGGTTGGACTGAATATTAATCACAGCGGTTTACATCGCCATTCGGCTTATATTCTGCAACACAGCGATTTGCCCGGCTTTAATCAGGAGCAGCAAATGATGATGGCGACGCTGGTGCGTTACCATCGTAAAGCCATAAAACTGGATGATATGCCCCGCTTTACGCTGTTTAAGAAAAAACAGTATCTGCCGTTAATTCAGCTACTTCGGCTGGGCGTATTACTGAACAACCAGCGGCAGGCGACCACTACGCCGCCGACGCTGCGACTAACGACCGATGACAGCCACTGGACGTTATGTTTTCCGCATGACTGGTTCAGCCAGAATGCGCTGGTACTGCTTGATCTGGAAAAAGAACAGCAGTACTGGGAAGCGGTAACTGGCTGGCGTCTCAATATTGAGGAAGAAAGCTCGCCGGAGATCGCCGCGTAAATTGTGAGCCAGACGCCGCGCCGCGGCGTCTGTCTTTACTGAATCTCAGATAATAGCTGCGGCTCGCCAATTAAATATCCCTGAAGATAGTCGATCCCCAACGAGAGCACGACGCTTCGTATTTCTTCGCTCTCGACATACTCCGCGACGACCTGCATATTTTTCATTCGCGCTAAATGACAAATAGAAGCCACAATCTGATAATCGAGACTGTTTGACACTATATTGCGAATAAAACTGCCATCAATTTTAAGAATATCGGCGTCAACGTTTTTCAGCCGCGCATAGCTGGCGTAGCCAGTACCGAAATCATCAATCGCTATCTGACAGCCAAACTGCTGTAGCTGTCCCAGCGTCAACTGCGCCTGCTCAGCATTGGTGAGAGAGTTGCTTTCCGTTACCTCAAAAACCAGTTGCCAGGGTTCAACCTGATATTGCGTAAGCAACTGCTTAACTTCTGCAGGGAAACGAGCGCGGCATACCGATGTTGGCGACAGATTAATGGCAAAACGATGCGCGGGCATATATTCCCGGCTGGCCGCCATAAACCGCAGCGTGTTTTCAATCACCCAGAGATCGATAGCGGAAGACAAACCAAACTCATGCGCCACGGGTAAAAAATTGTCCGGGTTGATAACGTCGCCGTTGTCATCCCTGAGTCGCAGTAAAATTTCATGGTAAACGTCCCCACGAACGCCGAAAATAGGCTGCGCCATCAGGAAAAAATGATCGTGCTCCAACGCCTGTTGCAGCCGATTCATCATCGCAATTCTGCCCTTCAAATCGCGCTGCAGGTGCATTGCGCCGCTGTAAATCCTCCGGCGCGTTAGTCGTCAACGAAAGATCGGAACTGGTGCTTAATTCGCCCAACAGCAGATAAAGGTGGCTAACCGGAGAACGCACGCAGCAGTAGCTCACGCCGACAGGCGGCTGTAGCGGCAGTCCATCCCAGATAAACCGAAACTGCTTAATATGTTTATCCAGCGCTTCAATACGCTGCTGATGCGACTCTGTATTAAGACGCAGCACCAGGTCGTGCCCTGACATCTGGTAGACGCACTCATTTGAGGCCAGCATCGGCGTAATCCAGTGAGAGAGCTTTTGCTTATACTGGATGCGTAACATGACGCCATAATTTTTACCCAATAGCTCCAGGCCCGGCACGTGTAAAAAACAGATCGTAGACCAGGGCGCATTTTGGAGCGCGCGGTTTAACGCACGTAAATTGGGAAGATGTACAACCGGGTCAAGATAGGCCAGCCGCCGTGCGCGACCACTCACTACGCGCTGGCGCGTGGCCAGTACAGACATATAATTAACAATAAAAGAAAAAACCAGATAGCTCGAAGAGGTAATCGCTAATTGCGTATCATAACCTGAATACCAGGGCATATAACGCTGATAATAATGAATCGACGTAATTAGCACGACGGCCCAGATAATTGAAATAAACTTATAGCCATAGCGCATCGCACCCCACAGCATGACCGGCAATAATAACGAAAGCGTATAGTTGGTACTAAATATTGAACTATTATCAGTCAATGGCATACACAGTATAAACATTAGTGTAGTCAATACGGCCAGCCAAATAACGATCTCTTTTTTAGTGGCCTTGCTATCAATCTGTAGCTTTAATTGCTGATAATACCCCCGCAGGTGCAGCGGATTGCGGAGAGTACGAATAATAAAATAGCACAATGGCACGCCGACAAGGTTACCGACCAGTAACGCCTGGTAATTAATCAGCGTGTTGATATTAAAGGGCATTACCCCCATCAGGCTGGCTTTGCTTTCGTACATGCCAACAAAAGCGGCAAACTGGTAGATGACCAGAAATAATGTTGCAGAACAAAATACCTGCCAGAATATTCGTTGAAACAGCAGGTGGGCGTCGCCGTGGGAAACATTGTTTCGCCGGGGGGAAAAGACACGATAGCCGCCCCAGCTTAGCACGATAGTAATGATAAAGTGCATCGTCACAGAAAGGGTTTCATACAGCCCTGTCTGCGGGTATCTGCGCCAGAAGATAGCAAGCACAATGCCCGGCAGTGCTGCCCAGCCGAAAAAGAGCATCAGGCTAAGCATAAAAGCTAACGGCAGGTAAAAAAGAACCACATTTCCAGTGCTGGTAAGCGCATAAGTATTTGCGCTACTTAAAACAGGTAGTAAAATCGAAGGAAGGATGAGCGGTAGTCCCCACCATTTATCTCTGATATTTATATAAGTTTTATTTAGTTTCATGGATGCTCAGCAGAACCCCCCAATCCCAAAGGGGCGTTAACAGACAGGCATCCCACCTGACTTTAAATTGATGATGCGATATACATCACACGATAGTCATCGATTGTAATTATTAAACAAAAGTAACATTTGATTTAAGTCAATTATTACCTTTCTCCTGCAGCCTTTATTCGCCTTTTTATTCTTTGTTATCATTAATTTATTATTAATGTAAATACTAAAATTATCTTCCATAACAATATAAGATAAATCAACTGACGCAATTTTACATTAAGAGGAATTGACCATCGGTTCGCAGTATGCCTTAATGTAGAGTGAACGCAGGCTTGTTACGTTCTTCGCCTTGATAATACCCTTGAAGAACCCAGCCTGATCCCGCCCATACCGCTGGGCCAACGTTAAGGAACCCTTTGTGAGTCAGGCCAACAGTATGCGAAAACGACATCGATTTAACACTCGCATGACCCGTATCGTACTGCTTATCAGTTTTCTCTTCTTCTTTGGACGTTTCGTCTACTCTTCTATCGGCGCCTGGCAGCACCATCAGGATAAAAAAGAAGCGCAACAGTCATCGCTTTCTGTCACCACGCCGGGACAACGTTAAGCTGTTATCCGTTAAAAAGCCCGCGCAAGAAAAAGAAGCTTTAGCGTTAACGCAAAAAGACAACCCACTCAATGGGTTCAGGCCATGATCAGACGCTTAAAGAGCAACCGCGGGATATCCTGCCTGGGTGATAAGATCACATGCGCGGTTACTAAGATTCCCTTGACCGAATACAAAACCCGATAGCCTTCAGCGTGGTTAAACTCCCGGTAGCTGGCACAAGTTCAGGGCAAATCTGGCATCCCAGCGGGCACTGACGTACGGTACTCTCAAACTGTGTAAGTATCTCTGCGATAGCCGGATGCGGCTCAACCTCAACGCACTTAAGGAAACCCGCTATTGTGTCGATGCAGTGCTTTACCGTAAACGTATACTCAAAGGTCACCTGCGGCTCCGACCTATCCGCCAGAGTCAATGCGAAATCAGGAAGATAACCATCGTGGGAGGAGAATAAGGTGACCAGTCCTATACGTCAGAATTTGTTTTGTAAAGAGCCACCTGGGATCAGATTACCAACGTTGACAGGCAAAACCATCAACTCATTACAGCTAAGCTCAACGAATAATTTAGGTCGTTTCGTTGGTCGTAATGTACCCTGGCTCGGTTGGGTTATGACATTCACTACGATTTATGATATCCAGCGTGATATTAAAGATACATTTAATCGTGTGGCGGTTCCTAAAGATCGCATTCAGTGGACGTGCTTCTAATGAGAGATATTGAGAAAGAAATTATCGATTTTATCGATCAGGAATATAACACTAAAAAGTACTTTCTCTGTGGGCCAAAGCGAACCATCACGCTTGATACCAGTATTAGGGATGATCTAAAACTCGTTTTTGAAGATAGTGAAGAACTTCTACAAGAGTACTTCAAGCGTTGGAATGTAGATTCAGAAGGATTTGACATACTCAACTATCTGAATCCAGAGTACTTTGGAAGTAAAGAGCCTGATCCGCGTAAGCCACTAACAGTTGGTATGCTCGTTGAAAGTGCTAAAGCTGGACGTTGGTTATATAGTTGAAGAATAAAGTTACTATATTTTAAATACCCCTTATTTGGGCTGAATCGCCACGGATAACCTGGACACTTCTGAGTCGTTGGTAGATCTTTTTCTTTATCCGTTCACGCTTCAGTAGCTGGAAAAAGCTTTCTGCAACCGCATTGTCATAACAGTTGCCACGACGGCTCATACTGCCTTCCAGTCCGTGCGATTTCAGCCATTCATAGCGGGTGTACTGACTACCCTGATCAGAATGAACCAGCACCTGTTTTTGGGAATGACGTCGCCACACGGCCATCAGAAGCGCATTCAGGACAATATCTTTTGTCATTCGTGGTTGCATTGACCAACCGATAACTTTGCGCGAGAACAAATCAACGACCACGGCAAGATACAGCCAACCTTCGTGGGTTCGTAATTACGTCAAATTTGCCGTCAGGAGCTGTGCGCTACACAGAAAATGCATCTATGCACATAAATAAAAACCCTCTGCAAAAACAGAGGGTTAAATTCACTTTTACCTGTTCATGAAAACACAGGAAGGATTATCGGCTTATTCCCACTCAATGGTAGCCGGTGGTTTACCGCTGATGTCATACACCACACGGGAAATCCCGTTGACTTCATTGATGATGCGGTTGGAAACACGACCCAGGAAATCATACGGCAGATGCGCCCAGTGCGCGGTCATAAAGTCGATGGTTTCGACGGCACGCAGGGAGACCACCCAATCGTACTTACGACCATCGCCCATGACGCCAACGGAGCGTACTGGCAGGAAGACGGTGAACGCCTGGCTGACTTTGTCGTACAGATCCGCCTTACGCAGCTCTTCAATGAAGATAGCGTCCGCGCGACGCAGCAGGTCGCAGTACTCTTTCTTCACTTCGCCCAGTACGCGTACGCCGAGGCCCGGCCCCGGGAACGGGTGACGGTACAGCATGTCGTACGGCAGGCCCAGCTCCAGACCAATCTTACGCACTTCGTCTTTGAACAGCTCTTTCAGCGGTTCAACCAGCCCCATCTTCATCTCTTTCGGCAAGCCGCCGACATTGTGGTGAGATTTGATGACGTGCGCTTTACCGGTTGCAGACGCCGCAGATTCGATAACGTCAGGGTAAATGGTGCCCTGCGCCAGCCACTTCACGTCTTCCAGTTTGAGCGCTTCTTCGTCGAACACTTCTACAAAAACACGACCGATGATCTTACGCTTGGCTTCCGGATCGTTCTCGCCAGCCAGCGCGGACAGGAAGCGCTCTTCTGCCGGTACGTGAACGATATTCAGGCCAAAATGGTCGCCAAACATGTCCATCACCTGCTCGGCTTCGTTCAGGCGCAACAGGCCGTTGTCGACGAAAACACAGGTCAGATTTTTACCGATGGCGCGGTGCAGCAGCATCGCGGTGACGGAAGAATCCACGCCGCCGGAGAGACCGAGGATCACTTTATCGTCGCCTACCTGCTCGCGAATGCGCGCCACGGCGTCGTCGATGATCTTCGCCGGCGTCCACAACGCTTCACACTGGCAGATATCGCGTACAAAACGCTCCAGCATGCGCATACCCTGGCGGGTGTGAGTCACTTCCGGGTGGAACTGTACGCCGTAGAAGCGTTTTTCTTCGTTGGCCATAATGGCGAACGGACAGCTCTCGGTGCTGGCGACGGTCACGAAGTCGGACGGAATCGCCGTCACTTTATCGCCGTGGCTCATCCACACGTCCAGCAGCGGTTTGCCGTCTGCGGTCAGGGAATCTTCAATACCGCGAACCAGCGCGCTGTCGGTCAGCACTTCGACCTGCGCGTAACCAAATTCACGCTCATTAGAACCTTCTACATGACCGCCAAGCTGCATCGCCATGGTCTGCATCCCGTAGCAGACGCCAAATACCGGCACGCCTGCTTCAAAGACATACTGCGGCGCGCGCGGGCTGTTTTCTTCGGTAGTGCTTTCCGGGCCGCCGGAAAGAATAATGCCGCTTGGGTTGAAGTCACGAATTTGTGCTTCTGTCACATCCCACGCCCACAGTTCGCAGTAAACACCCAGCTCACGCACGCGGCGTGCAACCAGTTGAGTGTACTGAGAACCGAAGTCCAGAATGAGGATGCGATGCTTATGAATGTTTTCCGTCATTGACGCTTATTCCGAGGCAAGTGAAACAGATTAAATAAATCGCCCGACGCGAAGGTCGGGCGAAGAAAATCAGGAGCCCAGACGGTAGTTCGGGGACTCTTTGGTGATGGTCACGTCGTGAACGTGGCTTTCCTGGATACCCGCACCGCTGATACGCACAAACTCCGCTTTAGTACGCAGTTCGTCGATGGTAGCACAACCGGTCAGCCCCATACAGGAGCGCAGGCCGCCCATCTGCTGGTGAATGATCTCTTTCAGGCGACCTTTATAGGCTACGCGGCCTTCGATACCTTCCGGCACCAGTTTGTCGGCGGCGTTGTCGCTCTGGAAGTAACGGTCGGAGGAACCTTTGGACATCGCGCCCAGCGAGCCCATCCCGCGGTAAGATTTGTACGAACGGCCCTGGTAGAGTTCGATTTCGCCCGGGGATTCTTCGGTACCGGCCAGCATAGAGCCCACCATTACCGCGCTCGCGCCTGCGGCGATGGCTTTGGCGATGTCGCCGGAGAAACGGATACCGCCGTCAGCGATAACCGGAATCCCGGTGCCTTCCAGCGCTTCCACCGCGTCAGAAACAGCGGTGATCTGCGGAACGCCCACACCAGTCACGATACGAGTCGTACAGATAGAGCCAGGGCCGATACCCACTTTCACCGCGCTGCAACCGGCTTCCGCCAGTGCGCGAGCGCCTGCGCCAGTGGCGACGTTGCCGCCGATGATTTGCAGGTCAGGATATTTAGCACGGGTTTCACGGATACGTTGCAACACGCCTTCAGAGTGACCGTGAGAGGAGTCGATCAGCAGTACGTCAACGCCTGCCGCCACCAGCGCGTCAACGCGCTCTTCGTTGCCCGCGCCTGCGCCGACCGCCGCGCCGACACGTAAACGGCCCTGCTCATCTTTACAGGAGTTTGGTTTACGTTCCGCTTTCTGGAAATCTTTTACGGTAATCATGCCAAGCAGATGGAAGTTATCATCAACGACCAGCGCTTTTTCTACGCGTTTTTCGTGCATTTTTGCCAGCACGACTTCACGGGCTTCGCCTTCACGAACGGTCACCAGACGCTCTTTCGGTGTCATGTAGACACTCACCGGCTGGTTCAGGTCAGTCACAAAACGCACGTCACGACCGGTGATGATACCCACCAGCTCGTTATCTTCAGTCACCACCGGATAGCCCGCGAAGCCATTACGCTCGGTCAGAGCTTTCACTTCATGCAACGTGGTGGTTGGCAGGACGGTCTGCGGGTCGGTCACTACGCCGGACTCGTGTTTCTTCACGCGGCGAACTTCTTCCGCCTGGCGCTCGATGGACATGTTTTTGTGGATAAAACCAATGCCGCCTTCCTGAGCCAGGGCAATTGCCAGGCGCGCTTCCGTCACGGTGTCCATCGCCGCAGAAAGCATAGGAATATTCAGACGAATAGTTTTCGTCAACTGCGTGCTGAGATCGGCAGTATTCGGCAAAACGGTGGAGTGAGCGGGAACAAGGAGGACGTCGTCAAACGTCAGGGCTTCTTTAGCGATACGTAGCATGGGCAATATCTCACCTGGGAGGTTAATAAATATTGCCGCGGCATTATACAGAACGTAATCGGTTGCATCTACATTTTTTTGCAAATAGTGCTTGCGATCCCCCGTGAGCAGGTTACTATTGATTGAATAACCTGCTGATTTAGAATTTGATCCCGCTCACATGTTATCCTCTCAAACTTCCTCAATTTTTACCGTAAGCCGCCTTAACCAGACGGTTCGTCTGCTGTTAGAACAGGAGATGGGACAGGTATGGATCAGCGGCGAGATTTCTAATTTCACGCAGCCTGCGTCGGGCCACTGGTACTTTACGCTCAAAGACGATACCGCTCAGGTGCGCTGTGCGATGTTCCGTAACAGCAACCGCCGGGTGACGTTCCGTCCGCAGCACGGACAGCAGGTGCTGGTACGCGCCAACATTACGCTGTACGAGCCGCGCGGCGATTATCAAATCATCGCCGAAAGTATGCAGCCGGCTGGCGAAGGCTTGTTGCAGCAGAAGTATGAGCAGCTAAAAGCCAAACTCCATGCCGAAGGCTTGTTCGAACAGCAGCATAAACAGCCGTTGCCCTCCCCGGCCCACTGCGTGGGGGTGATCACCTCGAAAACCGGCGCGGCGCTGCACGATATTCTCCATGTGCTGAAGCGTCGTGACCCATCCCTGCCCGTTATTATCTATCCAACCGCGGTACAGGGCGACGACGCGCCGGGGCAGATCGTTCGTGCTATCGAACTGGCGAACGCGCGGGGCGAGTGTGATGTACTGATCATCGGGCGCGGCGGCGGTTCGCTGGAAGATTTGTGGAGTTTTAACGACGAACGCGTGGCGCGGGCGATTTTTGCCAGCCGCATTCCGGTGGTCAGCGCCGTCGGTCACGAAACGGACGTCACGATAGCTGATTTTGTCGCCGACCTGCGCGCGCCGACGCCATCAGCAGCGGCAGAAATTGTCAGCCGCAACCAGCAGGAGTTGTTGCGTCAGATCCAGTCCGCCCAGCAGCGTCTGGGCATGGCGATGGACTACTACCTCGCCAACCGCAGCCGTCGTTTCACGCAGATTTTTCACCGTCTGCAACAACAACATCCGCAACTGCGTCTGGCCCGTCAGCAAACCGCGCTGGAACGTCTACGCCAACGGATGGGATTTGCGCTTGAGGCCAGGATTAAGCAGGCCACTCAGCGTCAGCAGCGCGTAAGCCAACGCCTGAGCCAGCAAAATCCGCAGCCGCGCATTCACCGCGCGCAGTCGCGCATCCAACAGCTGGAATATCGTCTGACGGAGAATATCCGCTCACGGTTAAGCGAACAGCGCGAACGCTTTGGCAACGCGGTTACGCATCTGGAGGCGGTAAGCCCGTTAGCCACGCTGGCGCGCGGCTATACGGTTTCGACGACAACGAACGGCAAGGTGCTGAAAAAGATCAAACAGGTCAAAGCAGGCGATATCATGACTACGCGACTGGAGGACGGCTGGCTTGAAAGTGAAGTCAAATCCGTCACGCCGGGAACGTAATCCAATATTCCCCCACCCTCGGCAGCGCAATGTTGGGTTTCGGTTTCGCCTCACCCAACCTACGCGCCACGTCGGATAAGGTGTAGCCGCAATCCGACGCTCAACCGATTTGTCATTCGCCTCAAAACCGGGCAGGGAATACCCGCCCGGTTTTGTCGCTCACTTACCAGTTATAGCGCAGATTCAGGCTACCGTTCAGATCGCCAAAGTCATTGCTGCCAGTCTGCCCGGCAACCTGAGCGCGAACGCTCCACTGCTTATCGATATCTGCCTGCAGACCCACTTTCAGCTCCGCACGGTTAGCCGGAAGATCCTGTTTCACCGTGGCATCATCAAACGATACCGACACATCATCGCTGGTGTGCAGCCAGTTAGCTTCAGCAAACGGCTGGATAACCGTACGGCTGCCTTTGTACAGCTTGCCGTCAACACGCAGACCCAGGCGCGTTGTCCAACTGTCGCCATCCTGACCGTCGATCCGGGTGCCGTAGTTATCCTTCACGCTATCCGCTGAGTAGTTCTGCCAGACAACCTGCGCCTGCGGCGTCAGACTGACGGTATTGCCGTTGCTAAGCGCAATATCGTATCGATAACCGGTTTCCAGCGAGACAGCGTTAGCGGTTGAATCGTAAGATTCAGAACCCGCATCACCGCTCTCTACGCTGTTGTTGTAGAAACCATATTGGTACCAGCTGTCGACATACGCGCCGCTATGCGTTTGGGCATCGGCAAACCAGGTGGCATAAACACCGAGGTTGTAGCCGTCTACGTTGCCGCTACTGGTGAACTGGCTACCGTCCGCGCCACGGTTACCGGTGCTGTCGGTATCGGCGTTGATGTAGCTCGCCATGACGCCAACGGTAACGCTCTGCTGGCCGTTGCCCCAGGCCAGAATGTCGCCGCCTAACTGGAACTGGGAGTAGTTGCTGTCCATATCGATATTGCCGCTGACAGCCTCGGATTCCGCTTTACCCGCTTTGAAGCGCGCCCATACGCTGCCATCGGCATTACGATACTGGCTGCCCTCGCGGTCATAGAGGGTCTGCATTTGCAGGTTGCGCGCCATCCACTGGTTGCCCATGTACGCGCCGATATCCGCACGGTACTGTGGTGCGACATCGCCGCCGTCGTCCGGAGGCGTGACATTACCGCCATCGCCGCCGTCGTCCGGAGGCGTGACATTACCGCCATCGTCACCGCCATCCGAAGGCGTGTCATCACCGCCGCTGTCGTCATCATCAGACTGTGCTTTTGACGCCAGATACCAGTCGTTGTCACTTTCATTCCAGTACAGACGGTAGGTATAGAGACCGGCGTTAACCTCATTTTTTAGCTCAAACGCATCGCGGGTCGATACGCCGCCAACATCCACCACTTCGATACCGTTAGTGGTCTGTGCTCCATCGCCGATGCCGTTGATGTACAGATCGGTGGTGCCGGAGGCATCGCCGGTAATCACCAGCTTATCGGTCGCCGAATCATCGTCGCCCAGGACGGTATTCAGATAAAGCGAGCCGCCGTTGCCGGTGTAATTGCCATCAACATAAAGCGTATTGCCCGGCGTGCTGGAGGTGCTGCCGCTGGCGATCGTCCCCATGTTGACCAGATCGCCATTGAGGGTGAAGATAGCGCCTGTCTCCTCGCTGTCGCCGAAGACCAGCGTCCCTTCATTGGTCACCTTACCGTTAACGGTCGTACCATTGCTGCCGCCGAAGGTCGCCCCAGAAGCGACGTTCACCGCCTGCTGGCTGCCCACTTCGCCAATCGTACCGTCTCCGGCCAGCCACAGCGTGCCTTCCTGTACGTTAGTATCGCCGGTGTAGGTGTTCACGCCGCTCAGCGTCAGTTTACCCGCGCCCAGTTTGGTCAACGTTTTACCATCCCAGTCGCCGTTGCCGGTTTTATCGCCCAGTACGCTGGTGACTTCAAAGCTATCGCCTGCGCCCAGAGTGAAGGTGCCGTGTGCTGGCGTCGCTGACGTGGCGGTCGCATTCCAGCTCAGCCCTTCGGTAAGCAGATATTCTGACGCATCTTCAGGATTGATTGTCCCGGTTACGGTCAGATAGTCCGGCTTGTCAGTGAGGTTCATCGTCAGGCTGGTAAAGTCGCCGCTGATATCGCTGGTCATATCCATCAGTTTAAAGGACTGGAACTCCGCGTCGGAGGCGCGCGATTGCAGGCTGGCGTCGCTGACGACCAAATCGCCGCCAAGCGTGGCGCTGCTGCCGGTAATCAGCGGTTGCACTGAGTCACTATTCAGCTCAACGTTCAGCGTACTGCCATCTTGCTGAATTAACGCGCTGTCGCCGAGATCCAACGAGGTGCCGAGCGCCAGTTGGGTCGTCGCGCCGCTATGAGTGGTGATGCCGCCCACCGCGCTGACTTCACCGTCTGCGTCCAGCACCAGCGTGGCATTATTGTCTACCAGACCGGTGCCCAGCGCCGTCGTACTGGCGGCGACCAGCGTACCTTCATTGATGGTGGTGCCGCCGCTGTAGTCGTTGTCGCCAGAGAGGATCAGCGTGCCTGCGCCTTCTTTGGTCAGCGATTTACCGTCCCATCTGCTACCCGGATCCAGCGTATCGTCAACGTCTGTCAGTGTAGCCGCAACGTTAAAGCTGCCGTCAGGGTCGCTCAGGGTAAAGGTGCCGTGGGCGTCGGTAGTGGCGTTGTCTCTGTCCGCATACCAGGAGAGGGAGGCCGTCAGATCATAGTGGGTGTTGTCCGTTTCATCGACTTTTCCGTCGATAGTCAGGAAGTCAACATCTTCTCTATTCATTCCCGCGACGGTCAGATTGTCGAAATCGGTCGTAATGGCGCTGTCGCTGTCAATCAGCGTGTAGGTGTATGCCTCAGGCGTCCAGCTGTCTGTAACGCTGCCGATGCCGGTAACGTTCAGCGTGCCGCCCAGCGTGACGCTGTCGGCGGTAATCATGGCATCGTTGGTGGCCGCACCGAGGTCAATACTTAGCGTACTGTCGTCTTCCTGAGTGAGCTGGCCCGCGTCAAGGGTGCTGCCCGCCGCCAGCGCGGTCGTGGTGCCGGTATGGGTGGTGATGTTCGCAAGCTCGAATGCGCCGTTGGCATCCAGCATCAGCGTACCGCTGTTGTCGACATCACCGCCGCTCAGCGCGTTAACGTTGGCGGCAATCAGCACACCGTCGTCAATGGTGGTGCCGCCGGAGTAATCGTTATCGCCGTTTAACGTCAGCTCGCCTGTGCCGGTTTTCACCAGCGAACCGCTGCCGGAAAGCGTATTTTCCAGCTCGCCCTCGCCGACCTGAAGCACGCCGCTGTTAGCGATAGCGCCAGTGCCCAGCGAATCCGCATGGTCAGCCGTCAGCGTACCGCCGATAATGGTGGTGCCGCCGGAGTAACTGTTATCGCCGCTTAACGTCAGTTCGCCCGTACCGGTTTTGACCAGCGAACCGCTGCCGGAAAGCGTATTTTCCAGCTCGCCCTCGCCGACCTGAAGCACGCCGCTGTTGGCAACAGCTCCGGTACCCAGCGAATCCGCATGGTCAGCCGTCAGCGTGCCGCCGGTAATGGTGGTGCCGCCGGAGTAATCGTTGCCGCCGCTTAACGTCAGCTCGCCGGTACCGGTTTTCACCAGCGAACCGCTGCCGGAAAGCGTATTTTCCAGATCGCCTTCGCCCACCTTAAGCACGCCGCTGTTATCGATATCGCCGCTGCCCAGCGAATCCGCATGGTCAGCCGTCAGCGTACCGCCGGTAATGGTGGTACCGCCGGAGTAAGTGTTGTCGCCGCTTAGCGTCAGCTCGCCTGTGCCGGTTTTCACCAGCGAGCCGCTGCCGGAAAGCGTATTTTCCAGCTCGCCTTCGCCGACCTGAAGCACGCCGCTGTTAGCAACAGCCCCGGTACCCAGCGAATCCGCATGGTCAGCCGTCAGCGTACCGCCGGAAATAGTGGTGCCGCCGCTGTAAGTGTTATCGCCGGTCACGATCAGCTCATCGCTACCGCTTTTGACAATTTGGCCCTCGCCGGTCACGTTGTTATCCAGCGTGCCCTGGCTCAGCGCAAGCGTTGCGCTTTCTGCAATCGTCACATCGCCAGTGCCGAGCGCGGCGGCGTCTTTGGCGGCCAGAATGCCGCCGTCAATTTCAGTATCGCCGTAGTCGTTGCCGGTGTTGCTGAGGATCAGCGTGCCGTCGCCTTGTTTGGTTAGCTTGCTGCCGTTCCAGTTGGAGGTCGCCGTGGTTTCGTCCAGTTCGCTGGTGACGGTAAAGGTACTGCCTGCATCAACGGTAAAAGTGCCATGCGCAGCGCGCGCAGAATTTGCGCCCGCGTACCAACTCAAGCCCGTAGACAACTCGTAGTTGGTATTATCATTCGCATCAACGCCCGCGTTGATCGTCAGATAATCCGGCATAGCGGAGGTGTCAGCATCCAGTGTTACGCTGTCAAAATCGGTAGTGATTGCGCTTTGTGAATCAATCAGCGTGATCGATCCAAAGTGTTCGTCGGTTTCGGGCGCGACAAAGGTGGCCGTTGAGCTAAGGTTCAGCGTCCCGTCCAGCGTGACGTTGGCGGCTTTGATAATTGGCGCGCTGTTGGCGGTATCCAGCGTCGCGTTTATCTGGCTGTTATCCTGTAAGGTCAGGGTATTGTCCACCGTCAGCAGCGTACCTGTCGAACCGCTCGCGTTGCCCAGCGTAATATCGCCGTCGTTGGTCAGATTGCCGACGGTTGACGGGTCGGTCATGTTCCACTGGCTGGTGTCGTCGAGCGACAGCGTAGTAAACATCGCATCTACACTACCGGTTAACGTGGACCCCTGGCTTAAAGAGAGCGATGACGATGACATGTCACTCTGAGCAACGTCACCGATCAATGTCGTATTGTTGGCCTGAATTACCGCCTTGCTGCCAAGCTTGATCACTTCCGGCGCTTCAAATGTGCTGTCGGTCAGCACGATAGGAGCGTTAATCGTCGTGCCAGTGTCCACATGCAGCGCAATCGTGTCTGAATTAACCTGTGCTTTGTTGACCGTCAGCGCGTTGAGATCCTCATACCCGTCGAGTTTTCTTTTGCTGGTTATAAAGATACCGTCGCCGTCGGCGTTGATGGTGGCGCCGTCGATCCTGGCGTCCGACGCCAGAATATACACGCCCGTACCGGCAGAGGTAATGTTGCCGCCTGTAATATCCAGGGTAGTGGCGTTATTGGCCTGTACCGCCGCGCCGCTGGCATTGGTATGTGTTATGGTCGCGTTGGTGAGATTAAGAGCGGCCTTATTGGTACCCTGGATGGTGCTCATCGTACCTGCAGAGCTGACCGAGCTATCAGACAGGTTCAGGGTGGAACCCTCGTCTGTCGCGGTGTTTCCGGCAACAACGTTTATCTGGCCTTGCGCCAGGGTGATTGTGCTACCGTCCAGCACGTTCAGCGTACTGCCTTGTTGCACCTGCGCGCTGCTGCTGTTAGCTGCCTCAACGATGGTACCGTCCAGCGTTGCTTCTGAACCCGTATACAACGTCATTACGCCGAAATTGCCGTCAATTGTTAGCGTACTGTCCGTTAACGTCAGTGTGCTGCCATCCGCTGCGGAAATACCCTGGGTATAAATACCCGTAGTGGTTATCTTCGCGTCGGTAAGCTCAAGGATAGCGTAATGATCCAGCGAAATGGCGTTGGAAACATACTTACCGCCATCCGGATCATCAGCCCCGCCTCCGCTTGTTTCAATGACGAGCCCAGTCCCTGTGACCGTGGTGGGCTGCCAGCCGACGGTGGCGACACCCGAGACATATAGCGCCGCGCCTTCATCGGTGCCCGAATAGCTCATCGGCGGCGTTGACGCATCCAGAACGTGGGTCTGCGCATCAGCATATGATACCTGATTGTCGGCCATGGCCAGCGGGCTGAAAAATCCGAGCGCTGCAGCCACGGCGCAAGCCAGCGCCGCGCGCGTTGCTTTTATTATTTGTCCATATTCGGACTTTTTGTTTAGGGAATGGATTTCACTCGCGCATACTTGCGCTTTAACTTTGCTGTGGCCTCGCGCCAGTTCTGAAGCCACGACATACATATTTCGCACGGCGCTCCAGACAATACTGTAAGTCCTGTTCAATTTTTAAATTTCCCTTTAATAACGTTCACGAAGCAAACTGGATTTTGATTGGGCTACAAATAGCCTTTAAATGCTACATTATCAATGAGTTAAATAATAAATAACAAAAATACAGCTCTATGAATGGTTGCAATCACCTGAAACAATATATTATCCAAGCCAAATTATTAACTAATTTCAAAGCTTATTTCAATGCCAGGTCAATTTCTGGTTGATTTATAATTGATATAAATACATTCATCCATTTAATAAATATTTATATCGTGAATAACATTTAATAACTTCATATATTGAAATAAATAAATGCGTGAAACAAAAAGGTGTGATTATCATGCGACACCTGGCGTTATTTTAAATATACTCGTCATACTTCAAGTTGCATGTGCTGCGGCTGCGTTCCCTCACCCCAGTCACTTACTTTAGTAAGCTCCCGGGGATTCGCTCGCTTGCCGCCTTCCTGCAACTCGAATTATTTAGAGTATATACGTAGCGCCAGATGCCGGGTTGCAGAAGGGAGACGGCGCTTTTACACACGCGTGGCAAACGGTGGTGACGCCAATTAGCAGAACATATACTTTTCAATGAATGCTACTTTCACTTTTTCATGAAGCTCAATTGAATGTGAAAAGCAGATTATTTTCGTGCCAGACGCATAATACGTTACTCCACGCACGTCGCATAACCCGCTGTGCCTGCCGGCTTAATGGCGCAGTTTTGACTCTTGGTATTCTCATCTACGCCGCAATACATGCCGCCGCTCGAGGTTGATTTAGATAAATAGGGATAGCCCAGCGTCGGCCAGCCTAACGAGCTAATTGAATGATACAGCGTCAACAGGTCGTTATTATCCGGTGCTTTGCTAAGGCTACCGCACTGTTTGGCAATATCCCATTTCGTGTTGTCCACCGTATGCGCCATCGCCCAGTACTCGTTATTTGCATGCACTCCGTTGGTAAATACTGGCGTCACGCCTGACAGCATCTCAGCCTGAAGCCACGGACGATGCAGCGTTTTTCCGTTGACGGATGTCGTATCCGACATATTTCCCCAGAACAACGCTTTATCCGTATCCGGGCTGGTAAGTACCATAAAAATCACATCCAGCGATGCGTGAAGAGTCGTATTGTCCGTCACTTTCACCGTGAGTGGCGTTTTCAACCCCAGGCTTTTATCCTGATTAAGCGTAAACGTTGCCGTACCGTCGCTGCCGGTAGTGCCGGTAAAGACAATCCCGGTGGTGGTCATACTTTGGCTGGCGCTTGCGGGAGTCAGCTCTTTAAGCATGAGATCGTCTGCTCCGGCATCCGCTGCCACGTCGCCATCCGTTATCACCATACCTGCCCGATTTTTCGAATCGCCACGTGACAACGTAAAACCGACGTTGGCGACCGGGTTACCGCTGCTATCTTTTACCGTCACCGTTAACGGCATCGCGCTTCCCTTCGCCACTACTGCCGCATTTTTCGCGCTGTCCATCGCCGTCGAGGTCAGCGTAATACTGGCAGGAGTAGAAGTACGCGGCTCGACCAGACACACCTGAGCGCCGGTGGCAGTCGATGAACTGGCGGTGCCCTTACCGCCGCTATTCAGGTTTATAAATTGGTAATATCCGGTATTCGGCGCACGATCCGCCACCCACCAGGATTTGTTCCCCGCCACCGGCCAGCCGTAGTTTGTACCGATTGCGCCGTTAGGATTGTCGCCATACAACGTTTGCAGATCGCCTGACAACGGCTGGTATTCCGCATCACAGCCGGTTGCGCCCGCTTTTTCAGTGTTCGCTGCGGTGACTAAGGGCCATGTTTCATTGTTAACCAGGTAAGTACCGCTATTCGACGTCATCTCCACCGCCAGCAGCGGACGCCGGAACTTCACGCCCGCGCTGTTGGTCACGGTTTCCGGCATGTGTCCCCAGTATTTGGCTTTATCGCTGTCCGGGCTGGTAATGACGGTGAAAATGACGTCCATATCGCTAACTGTCAGCGGATCGTCGACAAGCATCGCCTGCAGCGGTGTTCTCAGGCCACGGGAATCATCCTGCGTCACTTTGAGTTGCGCTTTACCATCCTCATCCGTAATGCCATACCAATAACTTGTGCACGAAGATACCGTGCAGTTAAACGTCATTGAGCCCGTAGACGGCGCAACCGATGTGAGTACCATGCCTCCGCCGGAACTGCCATCAACGACACCCGCCCGGTCTATCGAAAGCGTTCGTCCCAAACGGATAGCGGTATTGGGCTGCGGCGTGCCGGAACCATCCCTCACAGTGACGGTCAACGGCAGGCTCTCGCCCTTCTTCGCCACTGGAGCGCCTTTATCCGCATCCATGTCGCTGGAGGTGAGTTCTATCGACAAGTCCCGGCGCTTTGCCAGACAAAGCTGCGCCGTGGCGGTATTGGCTTTGGTTGTCAGCGTATTATTATCGCTGAGTCTGACATACTGGAACTGACTGTCTGAGTGCGTGGCATCCGGTACTGAGTTACCCGCCCCCCAATATTTTCCTGATGCCACCGGTAGGCCAAGCGTTGTCGTGAGTGCGCCATTGGGATAATCGGTATATAGCGTCTGTAAATCATTTACCGTCGGCAACCCCAGCCGATCGCACGGGCTGGCGGTGTCCTGATACATATTCGGATAACGGCTCCAGGTATACCAGGTCTCGTTATTTTCCGTATAACCCGACGTGTCCGCCGTTGAAGAAAGTTCAGCGCGCAGCAGCGGTCGCTTAAATTCCCCCCCCTTACTGTTGGTAAAGGTTTCCGGCATATGGCCCCAGTATTTGGCCTTATCGCTGTCCGGGCTGGTCACTACGGTAAAGATTGCGTCTTTGCTGTCTGTCAGGTTGCTGCCGTCCATCGTGGCGGCGCTGATAGTGGTTTTTAAACCGGCGGTACTGTCCTGCGCAAGGGTAAATGTCACCTGTCCCTGGGCATCGGTTTGCGCATACAGATATTTCGCCGAGGTATCCAGCAGGTATGTCGCCAGGCCGGACGGCATCACATTACGCAGCGTAATATCGTCTGTGACGCTTGAGGACGATGTGGCGCTGTTGGCGCGATTGTACGAAGATCCGCGGCTGATTTTCACCATCACGTTTTTCATCGGCTGACCTGCGGCGTCTTTCACGTCGATGGTGGCGGCCATCTGCTCGCCCTTCTTCGCCTTTGCGCTTCCGGTGGTTTCATCCTGGCCTGCCAGCGTCAGCGTCAGGCTGGCGGCGGCGCTGCGCGGCGAGGCAAGACAGGTCTGCATGTAGTACATCGAGGTGCTGGTCGTCGTTTTGACATCATTGCCGTCGTTAAACAGGTTGACCGCCGCGTAGAGCGACTGCGTGCCGTCTGACGATATCACGTAATCCCCCGCCCACCAGTAGCGGCTGACGTTGTTGTTGCCTGAACTGGTCATCGGCCAGCCGTTACGGCTGCGCATGGCGTTATCCGGGTATGTCCCGTACAGCGTCTGGAGGTTGGCTACGGTCGGCAGCGCGTTGCGCCCACAGCCGCCGCCGGTGCCGTTCCAGGCTTTATCGACGGTTATCATGCCCCAAGTTTCGCCTTTGTCGTAGTAGCCGTTGGCGATGGTCAGCGTTTTGCCGGGCGTAGCGCTAAACTCGCTGGCCAGCAGCGGACGCCTGTACGCCACGCCGCTGCTGTCGGTCAGCGTTTCCGCCATATGGCCCCAGTAGTTGGCCTTCGGCGTGTCCGGACTGGTGACCACGGTAAAGATGACTGGCAGCGGCGCGCTCGTTACGCCGTTGTGTTCTATCGCCGCCGTCAGCGGCGTTTTAAAGCCCGCGCCGCTGTCCTGGCTGATATTCAGCGTCAGCGTGCCGTCGGCGCCCGTGGCGGTGTAATAGTTAGCGCCGCTGCTACGCCCGTCGCTGTGGTTTATCTGTATATCCGCCGCCGCCGAGCTATTCACCTCCTGATTCGCGCGCCCGACGCTGTCGCCGCGCGTAAAGATAACCGGCGTGTCGGCGGCCGGGTTGCCCTGGGCATCCCGCGTGGTGATGATGACCGGGATGGTCTCGCCGACTTTCGCTTTGGCGAATCCGTCGCTGTCGTTATACACAGGCGAAGTGAGCGTTATCTGCGTCGCCGCCGGATGGGCGTTTTGCAGGCAGACAAAATAGAGTTGTTCATTCCACAATAGCGAACCGACGCCGCCGTCGCGCAGATTAATCGACTTAACGTAGCGGTTTTGCGTACTCCGGCTCAAATCGACGGTGCTGTCCTGGTAGTTTTTACCATCCAGCGGCCAGCCCTGCTGGGTATTCATGGCGCCGCCGGGCCTGGCGTCGTACAGCGATTGCATATCGGCAAGGGTCGGCACGTATCCCGCGCCGCAGGCGTCGTTCGCCATTTCAAAATCGACGATTCCCCACGCTTCGTTGTTTTCCGTATTGTCGCCGTGGGTAACGCCGCTGGCGATTTCAGCCGATAACAGCGGGCGCTTAAACACCTCGCCGTTGGCCGCCGTCGTCGTTTCCGGCATATGGCCCCACATTTTGGCTTTGTCGCTGTCCGGGCTGGTGACCACGGTAAAAATAGTATCGATGCTGGCCGTCGCGCTGGCGTTATTGTACAGCGCCGCCGTAATCGCGACTTTCGTCCCGTGGGCATCCGGGCGGGTGACGTTGATGATTTTGCTGCCGTTTTCACCGGTCATACCGCCGATTTGGGTGGCGCTGTCGTTGAGCGAATCGCCGTCAATCACCACCGCCGAGACGATGCCGTCGCCGCTACCGGCGATATGTTTCTCCCCCTGGCGGGTATAGCCGTCGCCGCGGCTTAACACGAACGGCGCTTGCGGCAGCGGATTGCCGCTGGCGTCTTTTACCGTCACTTTAAGCTGGAGCGTATCGCCCTTTTTCACCTTCACCGCGTGTTCGCTGTTTGCGTTATACCACAATGCCGCATCCACCGGCTCAATGGTGATAGACGCCGCCGTCGGATTTTTGCTGACCAGACAGCTCACGTAGTCCGACGCATCGCCGGAAGCGGTATAGCCGCCCGCAGCCAGTGATACCGCCTGCCATGTAGCGGCGCTGGCGAAGGTGGAAGACCAGTAGTCATACGTCGTCGGCCAGCCGGATACGGTGTGGATTTTATTGCCGTCGCTGGAGGCATACAGTGCGGCAAGCTGATCGGCGCGCGGCAGATGGCCGGCCTCGCAGCCCCCGGCGTTGGGGTTATTCAGCGCGTCGGCGTGGCTGACGCGCGCCCAGGTTTCGTTATCCTGCTCCTGGGTACGGGTGGCGGCAGTCGCTTCCGCCGCCAGCTTTGGCCGCTGGAATTCCATACCACCCACGGTGAGCGTGTCCGCCATATGGCCCCACATCTGCGCCTCCGGCGTATCGGGGCTGGTGGGAACGGTAAATTTCACGCTGCGGTTGATGGGCGTGGTAATCAGTGAGTTGACCGGCAGGACGCTCAGCGGCGTCAGCAAGCCCACGCCCTGCGGCTGTTCAATCACCAGCGTGGCGTTGCCCTCGGCATCGGTCATGCCCTGGTACGTCATCGACGCCTGGGAAGAGCCGAAAGGCGTTCCGCCCATCACCAGCGTTCCGTCGCTGGGATCGGTAAAGCCCGTGGTGGCGTTGGCGCGATTTTTGCCGTGCGCCAGAGTGACGGTAAAGCTGGCGTTGGGCACGCTTAACCCATTCAGCGCATTGACGGAATGGACGTTCATCGTAATTTTTTCGCCCACTTTGGCTACCGCATTACGTAACGACTCGTTGCCATCAAAGTAAACGTCCAGACTGGTCACCAACTCATTGCCGGAGCAGGAGAGATAGTTCGGTTCGGCGCCGCTGAACATGCTGTCCGCGCCGGTCGCCAGGTTGACGTGCGCGGTGGTGGAACCATCAGTATCCGCCGCGATATAGCTGTGTTTCTGCGTCGGCCAGCCGTAGGTCGTTTCCATCGCGTTACCGGAATGGGCCTGATACAGCGTATCCAATAGCAGTTGCCCCGGCACCTGGCCGGTACCGCACTGGTTCGTCGCCGCCGTTACCGAGTTAAACGTCGCCCAGTATTCGTTATTCTCAAATTCGGAACCGGTATCCTGCGCGGCCTCTTCTGCCAGCAGCGGGCGTTTGTAGATATTGCCCGCTTCCACCACGCCCTGCATATGGCCCCACATGCGCGCCTGCGCCACGTCCGGGCTGGTGACGACGGTAAAAATCACGTTCTGCGTCGCTTCCGTGCCGTCGAACAGCACCACGCGCACCGGGGTTAATACGCCCGCACCCTTATCCTGAGTCAACACCAGCGAGAACTGACCGTTGGCGTCGGTGACGCCATGATAGTGGCCGTCGCTGCCTGCCAGATTGGTGATAATTACCGGATCATCCGTCCACTGATGCCCGCTATCAATATCAGCGTTCTTTTGATTCTGGCGATTTTGCTCGTCGCCCAGGTAGACGTTAAAGTAGCGATAAGGCAGCGGTTTATTGGTGGCGCTGTCGGTGACGGTGATCTTCATGTTGATCTCTTCGCCCACCTTCACTTTCGCCGCGTTGACCGTTGAATCAAAATTATCGGCGCTAATCACTAATTTCGGCGTGACCGCAGGCGGGGCTTTATCCACGCAGCTAACCAGCGATTGCGTGGCGTCCGGCATCTGCGTGAGGCTGCGGCTGCGCATATCAATGCTGATATGGTCAGTGGCAGTCGATCCCTGGGAGGAGGACCAGTACTCTTCATCACCGGATGTCAGCCCTACCGGCCAGCCGAGGGTGGTGGCCAGATCGCCGCGCGCAATTTTTAACCCTTCCAGTTGGCGTGCATCCGGCAGAATATCGCAGTGCGCGTCGGCGTGACCCCAGTTGAACTGCGCCCAGGTTTCATTGTTGATGCTGGCGGTGCGGTCTTCACCGTCGGTTTCCGCCGCCAGTTTGGGGCGGTAAAAGGTGTAGCTTGCGCCGTCCACCGTGGCGGTGGACGTCTCTGCCATATGACCGTACATGTTGGCGCTGCTGCTGTCCGGGCTGGTGAGGGTGGTAAAAATCACGTCCACGCTGGCTTTCAGCGCTGGCGCGCTCGACGGGTGCGCTATCAGCGGCGTTTTAACGCCCGGGCCGTTCGCCTGGGTGACGACCACGGTCGCCACGCCCTCGGCGTTGGTCGTACCGTGATATTCCGTGGCGGTGGTGGTCAGTTCGGTGTTGCCGACGCGCACCGGCGCGGCATTGTTTACCACGCCCTGGCGGTTTTGCGCGTCGCCGCGGGTAATCACGAAATCAACGTTGCCCTCCGGTTCGCCGCCGCAGTCTTTGGTCGTTACCGTCAGCATGATGCTTTCGCCCGCTTTGACCTTCGCGGCGTTGAGCGACTCATCCAGATGATCGGCGGCGAGCGTTACCGGGTCGCCCACGGCGGGCGCGATATCCACGGCAAACTTTTGATCAAGCACTTCGACCGCCGTGTTATAAGGCACGCCGGTGCGGGTAAGCAACCACAGCGGCGGTATGGCGGTTGAGGTATCCAGTTGCGACCAGACCACCAGATGGCGGCCCGCCAGATTCTGCGCGCAGAAACTTATATTGCTGACGGGTTGTGGATCAAGCGGCGTGTCCGGCGTGGCGGCGTCGGCCCACACCAGCGTGACGGTGGGCGCGCGTTCAGCCTGCCAGACCAGCGGCGGCACGGCGAAGATATCGCCTTCGGTGTCGTGCGGATTGGTTAAGGTCAGCGCGCTGCCAGCATCACTGGTGCTGAACTGGCTGGGCTTCGCGGAGTAGTCAACAGGATTCGCCGCATCAGAGCGCAACTGCACGCTGCCCTGATATACCGGGATCGTTACACTGTCGGCCTGAGGCGGAGTGCCATTAATAGCCGCAGTTTGCTCAGTGAGTTCCTGCCATGCGCCGCTGCTTCGCACGGCCTGCGCGAAGAAAGGCGTTAAACTGAGGGCGCATAGCAGCAGCCAGGGTAAAAAACCGACACACTTTTTCGATTTCACTGACGTACCTGAGAAAAGTCCATTTCGTTGCAGTTCATTCCATGAATACAAAAACGTAAAAATACATCGCTACCGGAACAGCGCCAGCTACAAGGGATACCCAAGTTGGGCGCCGCAAAGCGTCACCCAACATTCAAACGAGCTCCCGGCCCCATTCCCCATTCACTACGGCACCCGGCACGAGCCTAAGCCCGAGGTCGTCGCTTTTTCACGAGTACAGGTTGTCTGGCCGGTCGTTTCGTTAAATGAACAGTAGTACTTATTGCTTTGACCTTCATCTTGCGACACATAATCCCAGGACGATGTCGTCGGCCATTGCAACGTGCCGATAACACTCTGCAACGCTTTCAGATCGTCCAACGAGGCCATATTTTCCTGCGATCCGCAAATATGTGTCAGCGATGTTTCCACGTGTTCGGACTGATAATAATAGTTCGTCCCCCAGAATTCATTATTAAACGGCCAGGTATCCCGGGGCGCGGCAGAGAGCTCGGCTTTCAGGTACGGGCGGCGCAGCGTAACGCCGTTCACCTGCACGGTATCCGGCATATGACCCCAGTATGACGCATACGGCGTGTCCGGGCTGGTTTGTACCGTAAAGATTGCATCCACGCTCGCCGCCTCATCAAATTGATTCGCAAGCGCCGCCGTGACAGACGTTTTTAACCCCAGCGATTTATCCTGAGTTAACGTAAACCGCAACTTACCGTCATCGCCGGTGAAGCCAGACCATTTTGTGCTGAGGCCATTCTGGTTATTAAACGCCACTGCCGTACCCGCAGGTGCAACCGGCGTCAGCATCATATTCGCCGGCGAAGTTGTAAACGGAACCGGCTCGCCAATCACGCCTGGTTCAATGTATTGCTTATCCACCGCACCGCGCGAATAAGCGTAATCACGCGTCAACAGTACGGCCACCCCGGCCTGCGGCTGCCCGGCGTCGTTAGTCACCGTTACCGTCATCGGTATCGTTTCGCCTTTTTTCGCCACGGCCGCCGATTTATCGGCGTTCCATGCGTCGGAAGAGAGCGCGATATTCAGCCCGCTGCGCGATGTTGTCAGGCAGAGTTGTAAGTAGTAGTTACCCGGGTTTTCCGACATGCTGTAGTTTTTCCCCGTCTTGAGATCTTTATACTGCCAGTAAAGGGTTGAGCCTTTCAGCAGGCTATCCCCCGCCCACCACCGCTTCCCGACGGGCAATCCAATATCGGTCGCCACCTTGCCGCTTGGGTGATCGTTGTACAGCGCAGTGAAATCATCTATCGCAGCCATCTGGTTCATCGGACACCCGCCGTAATTGCCGGTATTAAAACTATTCACCATGATCCAGTTTTCATTGGTTTCGAAATAGGTATCCGTGTGCGCCTCCGATGAGGGCTCGCCTGCCACCAGCGGGCGCTTAAACTCCGCACCGTTGCTGGCGGTGAAGGTCTCCGGCATATGGCCGTACATGTTGGCCTTATCGCTGTCCGGGCTGGTGAGGACGGTGAACACCACCGGCAGCGATGAGGTCGCCGTCGGCGTATCGTTCAGATTCGCGGTCAGCTGGTTTTTCAACCCTATGCCGCCGGGTTCGGCAAGCGTCAGGGCCAGCGTACCATCCGCGCCGGTGGCGCCGGTCAGAACCGATGTGGCATAGTAAAACTGTTGCTGCGCACCGGTGAGCGGCGTCACCGTCATGTTGGTGGCGTTGGTGGTGTTAAATTTATTATAGTCGGTGTTGCGCGCCTTCCCGGCATCGCGTTTAAGCGAAAAAGTCGCATAAGGCACCGGGTTGCCCATCGCATCGGTAGTGGTGATGAGTAGCGGGATCGACTCGCTGTTTTTCGCCTTTACCGCCTGAATAGCGTCATCCATCGCCTGCGGGGAGGTGAGGGTAATCTGCGTGGCCTGCGGCAGCGGCGTCGTGGCGCAAATTTGATACTGCCAAGCAGTGCTGGTCGCGCTGTTTTCTGACCGACGCGAACCATCAGCCAGATCGACTGCGTAATAGAAGTCAAGTTTTGCCCCGCTGGAAAATGACGTCGAGTTCGATCCGCTCCAGTAAGAATAGTAGACCGGCCAGCCCTGGGCGGTATTTATCGTTCGGCTCGGGTATTTGCTGTAGAGCGAATCCAGCGCCTCAACGGCAGGGTAATAGCCCGCCGCGCAACGGGCCGGATTGGCCCCTTCACTGGCTGGCCCATGAAAAACCGCCCAGGTTTCGTTGGTTTCTTGCTTAGACGCAGTATTGTCCGTACTGGACAGCTCAGCGTACAGCAGCGGGCGCTGGTACACCGCGCCATCCGCCGCCGTCAGCGATGGCGCCATATGCCCCCACATGCGGGCGACGCTGACATCCGGGCTGGTGACGACGGTAAAGATAGTGTCGATGCTGGCACTCACGGCGGCATTTTCATACAGCGTCGCGTTAATCGCGGTGCGGGTGCCGTGGGTGTCCGGGCGGGTGACGCTGATGATACGGGTGCCGTCAGTGCCGGTCTGCGACCCCATTTTGGTGGTGGTCCATGCCAGCGATTCGCCGTCGATCACCACGGGCGTCACGATGCCTTGCAGATCGTCACCGTCCTGAGCGGTATACTTTTCGCCCCGGCGATCGTAACCGTCGCCGCGGGTGAGCACAAACGGCGCTTCCGGGATCGGGTTACCGCTGGCGTCCTTCACCGTCACCTTGAGCTGCATCGTCTCGCCCTTTTTCACTTTGACCGCGTGGACGTCGCTGCCGTCGTACCACTGCGACGGATTGACTGGTTCAATGGTGATGGACGCCGCCACCGGGTTATCGCTGGCCAGGCAGCTGGCGTAAATCGAGACGTTGCTGTTGGCAAATTCACTGCCGTTCGTCAGCGCGATCAGTTTCCAGGTGGTGGCGCTCTGGTAGGTGGACGACCAGTAGTTAAGATAGGTCGGCCAGCCCTGAATGCTGTGAATCTTGCCGCCGCTGTTGGCGTTATACAGCGCCTCAAGCTGGTCGATGCGCGGCAGGAGGTTCGCCGCGCAGCCGCCCGCATCCGGGTTGCCCACCGCGTCGCTATGGGCCACGCGCGCCCAGGTCTCATTGCTCTCGTCCTGGGTACGCAGCGGGTTGCTCACTTCACCCGCCAGTTTGGGCCGCTCAAAAGTCCAGTCGCCCACGGTAATCGTGTCGGCCATATGGCCCCACATTTTGGCCGCTGGCGTATCCGGGCTGGTGATGGTGGTGAAAATGACGGCGGTTTCAGCCGTAAGCGCCGGAAAGTTGACCGAGCTGACAACCAGCGGCGTTTTGACGCCGGGGCCTTCCTTCTGGGTGACCACCACCGTGGCGTTGCCGTTGGCGTCAGTGACGCCGCGATATTCCGTTTGGGTGGTCGTGAGCTCGGTATCGCCAACGCGAACCGGGTTGGCGTTATTGACCACACCCTAGCGGTTTTCCGCATCTTTACGGCGGATGACAAACGGCGCGTTGCCTTCGGGCGTGCCGTCGCACGCTTTGGTGGCGATGGTGAGGGTGATGCTTTCCCCCACCTTCACTTTTGATGCCTCAAAGGCCGAATCAACGTGATCGCCGCTGACTGTAACCGGCGTGTCGGTGGCCGGTTTAATGTTGAGCGCCACTTTCGGGCTTAACAGCGGAATGGTCGCATAATTCGGCACCCCGGTATTCGTAAAGAGCCACAGCGCGGGAACGTTGGTTTCATCTTCCACCTGCGCCCAGGCCACCAGCTGTCGCCCGGCGAGGTTTTGGGCGCAAAAGGTCAGGTTCGGAACCGGCTGCGGCGAGAGCGGCGTATCGGGCGTGGCGGCATCGGCCCATACCAGACCCATGGCGGGCGGCTGGCGGTTTTCCCAGGCGATGGTGGGCGGATCGCTAAAGAGATCGCCTTCGGTATCGGTGGAATTGACCGCCCGCATCGAGGTTGAGGTAGCATCCGCGCTAAAATCGCGCGGCATGGCGCTGAATTCAATATCGTGGGTTTTGCTCGGGTCAAGCAGCGTACTTCCCTGGTAAAGGGGGATAATAGCGCCGTCGGCCAGCGGCGCGGTGCCGTTAACCGCACCGGTGACTGAGTTCAGCTCTTGCCAAGTTCCGCCCTTCAATAGCGCCTGCGCAGGTGCGATCGACACTGCAAACATGATCAGTAATGTCAGTAAGAAATGTACAACTTTATTCACTTGCCGATTCCTGTCCATGAGCGATAGCCACCCGTTTTCATTCTCTGTCGTAATTCAACCCACTTTGCTTAGCGCGCGGCTAAGCAAAGTGCGCGGAAAATACCACTCCCCGCGGGGAGTGGTATGTTGAGGACAACTTATTTGCGTTTGTAGTCGATGGACAGACCAAAGCCCTGGACACCGTCGCTACCCACGGTAACGCCGCCGTCTGCTCCCTCGAACGCCGTTTTCGCTTCGGCGTTGGTGACAGGGATGACAAGGTCTTTATCGTTCCAGCTTTCGTTGACGATACCGCCGGTACCGGTACCTGCAATTTTACTGGTGCCGACGAATTTCCAGCGGTAGTCATACTGGCTGGTAACGTCTTCACCAGTATCATAGGTGCCGTTGCTGTTCTTATCGCTCCACAGCAGCACTTTATAGGTAGTGTCGGTTTTGAGCGGAGTAGAGGTACCCAGCAGGTTGGTGGCTGAGCCAGACTCATAGATAACCACATGGACGTTTTCATCCACCACCGGACCTTCCGGAATGTCGTCGCCATCCGCACCACCGCCCGCATCGGTCGACAAGTCTTTCAACAGCAGTTCGGTTGCCACGGCAGGGTCACCGGTGGTAGTGGTTGGCGTGATTTTGATACCGATATAACGATCCGCATCAGCGGCCTGGATTTCATAACTGTCACCAGTACCAAGATCTTTGGGGTCGCTGCCATTCTGATCGCTAAAGCTCACCCATTTCACGGTGGCTTTAGTTGCCGTGTTGTCGGTGTCCAGGTCGCCTTCCGTATCGCCAATCGCCCAGTTCACCGTGACCTTATCGCCAACGTGGAACTGCTTATCGCCTTCGGTCACAATTTTACGATCGCCGCGATCGATAGTTACCGTTACGTGATCTTTGTCGGTATCCGCAGTTTTATCCGCCGCACGGGTAATCCACGGCACCGTACCCTGAATGGTGCCCGTCTGTTCAGAGACAATCTGCCACTGCCCCGATTTCAGATTACCGTTTGCCGCCACCGCTGGCGCGGCGCAATACCCGGCAACTACTAATGCTAAAGCGACCTTCGTCAGCCGCCGTTTTACTGTTGCTTGCATTCAGACTCTCCTTTTTCTCAAAATTCAGCGGCTGGCTGGTCAGCCACAACGCTGACGCTATTTCTGACTATACGTAACGCGTATGCCGTAACCCTGAACGCCATCTTCCACATTGGCGGCAAACTTCTGCGCCGCCTCTTTATTGGTTACTGGCAGGACAAGATCTTCATTCATGGTGTTGGCCAGCGCGCCGGTATGTCCGTTTGTACTCTGCCCGGTAAACTCCCACTGGTAGTCGTACAGCGCCATCTCTTCTTCCGTGAGCTGCTCGGACATCTGGAATATGCCGTCTTTATTTTTGTCGCGCCACAGCAGGAAACGGTAAGCATTATTGACCGTAGGGTGCTTATCTTCTTTGCCGATAAGGTTGACAGGGTTGGCGGCTTTGACCTGATAAATCACCGCATTCAGCGCGCTCAGGTTGTCGCCGATAAAAGTGACATCAACGTAGTTACTGTCGCCATAGGCGTCTGCTTTCGCCTTCCAGCGGAAAGTGCCTGGCAGGGTGCTGGAAAGCGTCACCGTCCCCGCTTCTTTGTCACGACTGGCAATAAACACGCAGGGGGTTTCCGTGGTGCAGGGCGTCTGGGCCAGGGTGACTTTTTTATCATTGCTGTCGTACAACACGGGCGTCATGGCATCGTCCACCAGTTCGTTACCATTGCGATCCGTGGAGTCGCCAAAGGAATCGGTGATCAGCAGATCCATCACCACGCCGTCTTCGCCATCGGCCAGCGCGCTGGCTTCATGGCTGTGATCGCTGCGATCGGTATCGGCAATGTTGTCGACGATCAGCTCAATTTTGCGATCCTGCTGGACGGTGATTTCCACCACGCCGGAGTTCTGCTTATTGCCCTTTTCATCTTCCAGCGTCATGCGTACTTTCCAGGTGTTCAGGGCGGTGCGCTGCTCTTCGGTATCGGCATTAACCCAGGCAGGAAGCACCAGATTCCAGCTGTTATTGTTGCCTTCGGTTAACGCATTAGCTTTTACCACCGGCATCACCAGCGTACGGGCGGCGTTGTTTTTCGCCTGCCAGGAGGCAGAAATAATTTTGTAATGGTGGTTAATCAGCGCGTTGACAATCCATTTGCACTTTTCCAGACCAACAGCGGCCTCAGGCGTATCTTCAATCACGCATTCCGGGTGTTCATTGGTGGCGTCAGCCTTCAGCCACAACGTGACATCCAGCGGATCTTTCTCGCGATATTCGAGAATGATGAAATTGTTACGATCGACAAAATCGGTGCGGCTGCCCATTAAGGAGTGCTGAATTTTAACGTTTTCCGGATCGAGCTGCGCCGCCAGCGGCGTGCCTATCTGGTAGTTCACGGTCGCGTTAACGCTAAAGTCGTTACTATCGCCAGTACCGGCTTTGTAATCCGTACCAACCGTGACCAGCGGTACCGGCGTATATTCCAGCCCCAAAGTGACGGCATGAGGATCTTTTTGCAGATTATCGGTGCCAAACAGCGCTACTTCATCGCCGTAGTACTGTTCGTAAACTAATTTAGCGCCAAGCTGCGGATAAAACGGCAGCCAGCTTTCCATGCGGAAATCCCAGCCGCGCGCGGGTCGTTCTTCATAAAAGTCGAAATCTTCGGAGTCTTTCCAGTCAGAAAGAGGATGGTAATAGTTGCCGGAGAATTTCAGATAATCCGTCCAGGCTTCGGTTCCCAGACCTAATCGACGGTGACCGCGCGTAAAATCGTAGTCATAGAATGCGTTGCCGCCAAGCAGCCAGTTGCCGACGTTCTGGCGAACGCCAAGCCCAAAGTTACCAATGGTGCGGTCTTCCTTACGCTGAGCCGAAATCTGGCTAAAGAAAAGCGTGCTCTGGTTGTCATACCAGGGAATAAAATAATCCAGCGAACTGCCGTCCAGATCGCCGCCTTCGCCCACGGACAGGCTGGTACGGATCTTGCCATAAGGTGACATTACACCTTCAAGATATGACTGTGCTGAGGAAGTGATTTGGTTTTGCAAATAGCTACGCGCCTGGGATTCCAGCGCTTCCGGGGTGAGATTATCAAAGCCCTGGGTGGCGGAATTAATAAAGTAGTCAGCGCCCTGTTCTTTAAAGGACTTTCCTTTATTTTCCTGTTCTTCTTTTTTCGCGGATTCGCTGGCTAAATCAGGCAGGGAGGAGTGGCTTTCATCATTTGCAGATGCAGAGTTATCTGCGCCAGAAGCCGCAACTGAGACTCCAGACACTAATAGCAAAACCAGAATGCGAATCCTTCGCACCATATGATATCCCTGTCGTTAAATAAACACGCCTCTATGAAAAGATATTATATGGATGATTCAGATGGAATCATAACTAACAGGCCTAAATATATTCCTAAAAAGAAAAGTTTAATATAAAACAGATTTATAATATTGATATAATAAATAAAAAGAAAGCTGTTATTTATTTCTAATATTAATTTTCGGGAATAATATTCCCTATAAATAGTTGAATCAATAAAAAGAATAAAATAACCGCCGGGCAGGATACTATGCTGATATTACGGGAGTATCGAATAACGCTTTTGCCCTTAGCCGGATAAGACGTCGGCGCCTCTGCTCTGCGGCGCAACGTCGACAGCGGTTTTATTGATCGGAAATGACGAAGTTAACCCGTTTTTTTGAAATTAAACCATGACCGTTCTGGCAAAAATAGTCCACTGCGCCGCAGGCTTTCAAAACCTGTAACGGCTGGCGGCAGTCAGGACACATTGCCTGTAACGAGAAATCTTTAGCGCATGTCTCGCAATGCGCTGTATCGCCATTGCGCTCCAGCGCGTGATGGCAAACGGGGCAGGTTATTTCCATAACATTCTCCTCAGGCGCGTGACTTACTTTTACTTGAAAGGCCTGATAGCGCAGCGCTTGTCAGGCCTGGAATATTACTGAAAAAGCATTACTTGCTTTTCTTGATATGTTTCATCAGACGCTTACGTTTGCGCATTTGCGTTGGCGTCAGTGTGTTACGCTTGTTCGCATACGGGTTCTCCCCTTCTTTAAACTGAATGCGAATCGGCGTCCCCATCACTTCCAACGACTTGCGGAAGTAGTTCATCAGATAGCGCTTATAGGAGTCTGGCAGATCTTTTACCTGGTTGCCGTGAATCACCACAATCGGCGGGTTATAGCCGCCAGCGTGGGCATATTTCAGTTTTACACGGCGACCACGCACCAGCGGCGGCTGATGATCTTCCACCGCCATCGTCATGATACGGGTCAGCATCGCAGTGCTCACCCGGCGAGTGGAACTGTCGTAAGCCTCGCGTACGGACTCAAACAGGTTGCCGACGCCGCTGCCGTGTAGCGCAGAGATAAAATGGACGCGGGCAAAATCAATAAAGCCCAGACGGAAATCCAGCGTCTCTTTCACCTGCTCTTTGACTTCCTGGCTCAGGCCATCCCATTTGTTGACTACGATAACGAGTGAGCGCCCACTATTGAGGATAAAGCCCAGCAGAGACAAATCCTGGTCGGAGATCCCCTCGCGCGCATCGATAACCAACAGTACGACGTTAGCGTCTTCAATCGCCTGCAACGTTTTAATCACCGAGAACTTTTCTACCGCATCGGTGATTTTTCCGCGCTTACGCACCCCCGCCGTGTCAATCAGCACATATTCCCGTTCGTCGCGTTCCATCGGGATATAAATGCTGTCGCGAGTGGTGCCCGGCATGTCGTATACCACCACGCGCTCTTCACCGAGAATACGGTTAGTGAGTGTGGACTTACCTACGTTCGGGCGACCAACAATCGCCAGCTTTATCGGCAGGCTTTGCGGGTCAAAATCATCTTCCGGCGCTTCTTCACCATTTTGTTCCGCCTCGAACTGCGCCCAGTATTCCGCGTCTTCATCCACCTCTTCCTGCGGCGCGACATCATCCATCCACGGCAGAAGCACATGTTCCAGTAGGCTCAATACGCCGCGACCATGTGAGGCGGCGATAGGGTAAATTTCGCCTAATCCCAGCGAGTAAAAATCGACAACCGCCTGCTCGGGATCGAGACCATCCGTTTTATTCGCCACCAGGAAGGTCGGTTTTTCACGGGAACGTAGATGTTTGGCAATCGCTTCATCCGCCGGCATCAGGCCAGCGCGCGCATCAACCATGAATAACACCACATCCGCTTCTTCAATCGCCAGCAGCGACTGTTCCGCCATCCGCGTTTCGACGCCGTCTTCGGTGCCGTCAATACCGCCGGTGTCGATACAGATAAACTCGCGGCCTTCAACCTCCGCACGACCGTACTTACGGTCACGAGTCAGACCCGGGAAATCCGCAACCAGCGCATCTCGGGTGCGGGTCAGACGGTTAAATAGCGTGGATTTTCCGACGTTAGGGCGCCCGACAAGCGCGACCACAGGTACCATGTTTAAAGCCTCATTAAAAAAATCATCAGACAACGCGCGCATTTTGCGCCATTGTTAAAAACAGGAAAACGGCCCCTACACCAAGAGCCGTTTTTTAAAACGCACAACCGTGACGATTAACGCGTAATCGCGTAGACCGTACCGTCTTTGGCCTGGATGAGCAGTTTACCATCCGCCACCGTCGGTTCGGTCAGGAAACCGGAACTGTCTACTTTTTGTTGGGCCACAAAACGCCCGTCATCAACATTAATCCAGTGCAGATAACCTTCGCTATCGCCGACGACTAAATCACCATTATACAGCACCGGGGAGGTCAGCAAACGGTGCAGCAGATCGCTTTGCGTCCACAGCGTTACGCCGCCGTCAGTGGTCAGCGCCAGCACGCGATCGTTCTGATCGACCAGGTAGATACGGTCGCCGTCGACGATAAAGTCATTGACCGAACCCAGCTCGCGTTTCCACATAATCTGACCGCTGCGCAGATCCAGCGCCGTTAAGTTACCATTATACGCCAACGCGTAAACGACGCCGTTTACCACAACCGGCGTGGTATCAACGTCGCTCAGACGGTCAATTTCCGTTGGGCCAGTGGCCTGGGAGATACGCTGTTGCCAAATCATCTGGCCTTGTTGCATCAACACGGCGCTGACGCGGCCATTGTCGCCACCAACGATAGCCGCGCCGAACGCGGTTGCCGGCGCAGATTCCCCGCGCAGCGACAGCGAAGGCATATCCAGGTTCACCGTCCATTTAATGGCGCCATCCGCCTGATTTAGCGCCTGCAACTGACCGTTGCTGGTATGGATAAGGACGATTCCATCACTGACAACCGGACGAGACAACGCTTCGCCTGCGACCTTCGTCTGCCATGCTGTAGTGCCGTCGCTGGTATTCAGCGCATAAACCTCGGCCTTTTCACTGCCGATATAGACGTGACCGCCCGCAACAGTGACGCCGCCGGACAACAGCGCGGACGAACGAGAGAACCAGCCGTCTTTCTCGCCCAGATTCACAGACCAGATCTCTTTGCCATCATCCGCATTGAGCGCTTTTACCACGCCCGCGCGATCGGCTGCATAGACCACGTTATCTGCCATTACCGGATGAAGGTTAGAATAAAATTCGCCAATTCCGTTACCGACAGAGGTGCTCCAGACAGTGGTCGGGGTAAACTGGTTTTCAACCTGCGGTAATGGAGACATCTTGACGACATCTTCTTCGCCGCTAAACAGTGAACAGCCGCTGAGCAGGGTAACGGAAAGCAACCCTGGCAGAAGTAATTTACGCAATTGCATCGGGTCCCTCTCAGATGGACAAATTATTGATTTTCATCTGCATCATTTCGCTCAACGCCGGAGAAGCATCGCTATTGACGCCCGCTTCCCATGCGCTGCGCGCGCCTTTTTTATCACCCTTACTCAGCAACGCTTCGCCGCGCAAATCAGCGACAATGGCTGTCCATCCTTCGCCTTTAACGGCATCCAGAGTTTTCAGCGCGGCGTCGGCTTGCTTAAGCTGCAACTGAACGCGAGCGAGACGCAGATTAATCACCGCTTTGAGATTTTCATCGCTGGTGGCCGCCAACCCCTGCTGCAACTGGGCTTCGGCTTTTTTAAGTTCATTCTTATCCACAAACTGCTGCGCCAGTTCCATAGACGCCAGCGCACCATAGGTGTTTTTATTCTCAGCCGCGAATTTTTCAGCGGCGGGAATGCTATCCGGCTTATCGGCGCTTACCGCCGTCACCGCATTTTGATACGCCAGAGAAGCAGCACGCGCGGACTCCGTCTGATGGCTGCTCCAGTAACGCCAGCCAACCAGCGCGCCAACCCCTAAAATCACTCCGACAGCCAGCGCTTTGCCGTTTTCGGCAAAGAAGCGTTTAATCGCATCCACCTGGTCGTGTTCGTTCTCGTAAATTTCCACGCTGTCCTTCTCCTTAGCCCAATAAAGTGCGCAAATGCGCGGCAACGCTGTCCTGCGCCACTGCCGTTTGCTCACCGGAGCGCAAATCCTTCACTACAACAGTCCCATCAGCGACTTCAGATTCGCCAAGAACCAGTGCAATACGGGCGCCCCACTTATCGGCGCGGGCAAACTGTTTCTTAAAGTTGCCGCCGCCGTGGTTTGTCATTAGCTTCACGCCTGGCATTTCATCGCGCAGCCGCTCCGCCAGCGTCATTGCCGCAGACTGCGTTTGTGCGCCGGCAGCTACCAGGTATATATCGACAACAGGAGAGGCAATAAATTCCGGATTAACTGCCTGAACTAACAAAACAAGTCGTTCCAGGCCCATCGCAAAGCCCACTGCCGGGGTAGCGCGACCGCCCAGTTGTTCCACCAGACCGTCATAACGACCACCCGCACAGACAGTGCCTTGTGACCCCAGACTGTTTGTTACCCATTCAAATACGGTGCGGTTGTAGTAATCCAGACCGCGTACCAGACGCTGGTTGACGGTGTAGGCAATCCCCGCCGCGTCCAACAATTTACACAGGCCGGCAAAGTGCTCGCGTGAATCGTCATCGAGATAGTCGCCGAGAGCGGGCGCGTCGTTGAGCAGCGCCTGCACGTCCGGATTTTTTGAATCCAGCACGCGCAGCGGATTGGTATACATACGGCGTTTGCAGTCTTCGTCCAGCGTCTCTTGATGCTGTTCGAGGAACGCGACCAGCGCATCGCGATAGTTCGCACGCGCCTCTAAGGAACCAATAGAGTTCAGCTCCAGGCTAACGTGTTCAGCGATGCCCAGCGCGCGCCACCAGCGTGCGGTCAGCATAATCAGTTCCGCGTCGATATCCGGGCCTTGTAAGCCAAAGACTTCGGCGCCTAGCTGATGGAACTGACGGTAGCGACCTTTTTGCGGACGCTCATGACGGAACATCGGCCCGATATACCACAAACGCTGTTCCTGATTGTACAGGAGACCATGTTCGATGCCGGCGCGTACACAGCCCGCCGTACCTTCAGGGCGCAATGTCAGGCTATCGCCGTTGCGATCCTCAAAGGTGTACATCTCTTTTTCAACCACGTCAGTAACTTCACCGATCGCGCGTTTGAATAACGGGGTCTGCTCTACAATCGGCAAGCGGATTTCACTGTAACCGTAGCTGCCGAGCACGTTTTTGAGTGTGCCTTCAATGCGCTGCCAGATGGCGGTTTCGCCAGGCAGATAATCGTTCATGCCGCGAATGGCTTGAATGTTTTTTGCCACGTTTATTCTCTTTCTGAATATAAAAATGAACCCTCAGCGCTTCCCCGAACGAACCGGGAGCCATGCGGGTTCAATCATACACGGGAAGCGCGCCGCTTCCCATCACGTTCTTATTTTTCAACCTGCAGCACGTCAATCCGACGCGCTTCATCAAGTTGACTTGCTTTCGCGCGAATACGGGATTCAAGCTGCGCGATCATATCGTCGTTATCGAGTCTGTCCTTGCGCACGCCGTCTTCATACAGGCCGCTTTTCTTATTGCCGCCCGTCACGCCCAGCGTCGATACCAGCGCTTCGCCCGGTCCGTTCACCACGCAACCGATGATCGAGACGTCCATCGGGGTGATGATATCTTCCAGACGCTGCTCCAGCGCGTTCACCGTGCCGATAACGTCGAACTCCTGGCGAGAACAGGTCGGGCAAGCGATGAAATTGATGCCGCGCGCGCGAATGCGCAGCGACTTCAGAATATCGAAACCGGCTTTGATCTCTTCCACCGGGTCGGCCGCCAACGATACGCGCAGCGTGTCGCCGATACCTTCCGATAACAGCAGACCTAAACCGATCGCCGACTTGACCGCCCCGCTACGCGCGCCGCCCGCTTCGGTGATCCCCAGATGCAGCGGCTGATCGATCTGTTTAGCCAACAAACGATAAGACTCAACGGCAAGGAATACATCGGACGCTTTTACGCTCACTTTGAACTGATCAAAGTTGAGACGATCGAGATGATCGACATGGCGCATGGCTGATTCCAGCAGCGCCTGCGGCGTCGGCTCACCGTATTTTTCCTGCAGATCTTTTTCCAGCGATCCGGCATTTACGCCGATACGAATAGGGATGTTTTTGTCGCGCGCGCAGTCCACCACCATACGAATACGTTCTTCGTTACCGATATTGCCGGGGTTGATACGCAAGCAGTCAACGCCGTATTCCGCCACCTTCAGCGCAATGCGGTAGTCGAAGTGAATATCGGCAACCAGCGGGACGTTAACCTGCTGTTTGATAAGCTTGAACGCTTCGGCGGCGTCCATGGTCGGTACAGAAACACGAACAATATCTGCGCCAACGCGCTCCAGCGCTTTGATCTGATTAACCGTCGCTTCCACGTCAGTGGTACGCGTGTTAGTCATCGACTGGACGGCGATGGGGGCGCCATCGCCAATCGGCACATTCCCAACGTAAATACGTGTCGATTTTCTACGTTGAATCGGAGCCTGGTTATGCATGAAAAACCTCCCGCGTTACCCGTCTGTTACTGCGCCGGTGTCGGTTCGGCATTAAGGGTCAGACGCGCAACCTGATTAGTTCTGATAAAGCGGCTCAGATCGACAGGTTTTCCTTGATACTGGATCTGCACCGCGGCCGGCGCGCCAATTTTAAGTTTATAAGGCGCCTGACCGGTTAGGTTTAAATTACCATCTTTACGCTGCATACCGCTAAACAGCTTCTTACCCGTGGTGTCAGTGACTTCGAGCCAACAGTCAGCGGTAAAATTCATCACCAGCGCGTTCGGATCGGCAGCAGGCGCCGCTACGCCAGCCTGACTGGTCGGCAGCGCGGACGGCGTCTCCGTTGCCGCTGGCGCGGCAGATGTCGCAGCCGTATCGACATTCGCCTGCGAAGGCGCGACTACCGTATTTTGCGTCGCCGCCGCCGTTGGCGCTGGCGTTTGCGTTTGCGTCGCCGCCGTCGAATCAACCGGCGTCGCAGGCGCCGGAGCCGTTTGCGCTGGCGTCGTATCCTGGCTTGTCACGGCACCGGTGTCCAGCGGTACGCTTTGGCCGCTGTCTTTATCTGCGTTCAGTTCAGCCGTGCTTTGATCGGCCATTGTCGTGATCTCTTCCTGCTGCGCCTTATGGTTCTGCCACCACCAGGCGCCGGTCAGCCCTACGACCACAAACAGTACCAGCCAGGTAAAAGACATTAACCAGCCGTCGCGTTTTTTACGACGCTTTCCTAATGAGAAACTCTGCATCGGGGCGACTTTAGCGGCGCGCAGCGGGGCCTGCTTTTCCAGCCCCGGCAGCAGTTCCTCTTCTGGAACATGCACCAGACGCGCATATGAGCGGATATATCCGCGCAGGAAGGTTGAAGCAAGATCGGACGGCGCCTTATCTTCTTCAATATCGCGTACCGTAGAAACCTTCAGGCAAAGTCGCTCAGCGACAGCCTGCTGGCTGAGTCCGAGTTGTTCACGGGCATTGCGCAGACGAACGCCGGTGGTTTGTGCTTCATTTTGGTCGTGCGTGGCTTCAGTATTCATTCGCTACAGCTACAGGTACGTGTAAATTAGGATTCAGGCGCCGACGAGCCGTAATGCCCGCCCACACCGCGAAACATCAGGTTAGTTAACCTTAGTCAGACAGTATAAGCCTGTCAGGCCGCAGATGACAAAACCGCTAAGACACAAGGCTAAACTCTTGTTGCACCATTACATACTGCCTTAAAGTCGACAAAAACGCACCGTTATTATTGACCAGACAAGTACAACGCCAGACATTATTCAACTGACATTGCGCCACGGTATAATGAATGCCCCGTGGCGCAACTGCTATCAAATAGCCTTGATGTCAATCACCTCTCCCTGCATACGCTTACGCAGGGTACGTTTGGTACGGTCAATCACATCGCCAGCCAACTGTCCGCATGCCGCATCAATGTCATCGCCACGCGTCTTGCGTACGATGGTCGTGAAACCATAACTCATCAGAACTTTAGAAAAGCGATCGATACGGCTGTTAGAGCTGCGGCCATACGGCGCGCCAGGGAACGGGTTCCACGGAATCAGATTAATCTTACAAGGCGTCTCTTTTAGTAGCTCCGCCAGTTGATGCGCGTGTTCAGTGCCGTCGTTAACGTGGTCAAGCATCACGTATTCAATCGTCACGCGCCCCTGATTGGCGTTGGATTTCTCCAGATAGCGGCGAACCGCGCCCAGGAACGTTTCGATATTGTATTTTTTGTTGATCGGGACGATTTCGTCGCGAATAGTGTCATTCGGCGCATGTAAGGAGATAGCCAGCGCGACATCTATCATATCGCCCAGTTTATCCAGCGCAGGCACTACGCCGGACGTTGAGAGCGTGACACGACGTTTGGACAGGCCGAAACCAAAGTCATCGAGCATAATTTCCATCGCCGGTACGACATTGGTCAGGTTAAGCAATGGCTCGCCCATCCCCATCATGACCACGTTGGTGATCGGACGCTGGCCGGTGACTTTGGCCGCGCCGACGATTTTCGCCGCACGCCAGACCTGACCGATAATTTCCGATACGCGCAGGTTGCGGTTAAAGCCCTGCTGCGCAGTTGAACAAAACTTGCACTCCAGCGCGCACCCTACCTGTGAAGAGACACACAGCGTAGCGCGGTCGTCCTCCGGGATGTAGACCGTTTCAACGCGCTGATCGCCGACAGCAATCGCCCACTTAATGGTGCCGTCTGAGGAACGCTGCTCTTCAACGACCTCCGGCGCGCGGATTTCCGCGACCTCTTTTAATTTGCCGCGCAACACTTTGTTGATGTCGGTCATCTCATCAAAATTATCGCAGCAATAGTGATACATCCATTTCATCACCTGATCGGCGCGGAAAGGCTTTTCACCTAAGTTTTTAAAAAACTCGCGCATCTGCTGACGGTTGAGATCCAGCAGGTTGATTTTTGTTTCGTTGTTAAGAACTACCGGGGTACTGCTTTCAGGTGTGACAATTTGTTCAGACATATGCTATTCCGGCCTCGTTATTACACGTTATGGCCCCTGGAGGGTTGAAAAAAGAAACGCCCCGGTAAGCTTACTGCTCGTCCGGGGGCGCTGCATTGTACAAATTCTGGCGTAAGGATGCCACGTCTGCACGCGGCATTAGCAAAAATAATATTTGAACCGATAATTTATCGCCAACGCATTTACAGCGTGAAAGACGAAGGAGATTAACGGGTGCGCGGGCACACTTCGCCTTCACCGAAGAAAAAGGCGATTTCGCGCTGCGCGGATTCCAGCGAATCCGAACCGTGGGTGCCGTTTTCAGTTAAGCTATCAGCGTAGTCGGCGCGCAGCGTACCCGCCAACGCGTTCGCCGGATTGGTGGCGCCAAGCAGATCGCGATGACGCTGTACCGCATTTTCACTTTCCAGCACGGATACCACGATAGGGCCAGAGGTCATGAACTCCACCAGACCGTCAAAGAACGGCTTGCCGTCGTGCTCAGCATAGAAGCCGCGCGCCTGCTCAACGGTCAGGTGCAGCATTTTAGTGCCAACAATTTTGAACCCTGCAGCTTCAAAGCGCGCAAAGATGCTGCCAATAACGTTTTTTGCCACCGCGTTGGGTTTAATGATGGAAAAAGTCCGTTCAATAGCCATGTTTACCTCTGAAATATGTTCTGTTGTTATGTCAGGCGCGGATTATAAAGAGCATCCCATCAATTGCCTATGGATGCAGGTAACATTTTTTTAAAATAAAATGAGCATTAGCAACAAAAGTTAAAGGCGCACAGCAAACTCAGGGGACTGACACAGCACGCAGTGCGTGTGTTCAGGCGTGAGAGCATGAAAAGTACGTTTGCAGCTTTCGCAGGTGAGCGTATACGCCGCACTATGCCGCGTTGAGGCGGGTTCCACGTCAAACCGCAGCCGCAGCGCCTGATGCGGACATACCGCCGCACAGCCGCCGCATCCCGTACAACGCGCCGCCACTATCGTCAGGGTATTGTCGTCAAACTGGATAACGTTCTCCGGGCAGCTTCGCCAGCAGGCGCCGCACATCCTGCACTCTTGCGGACTGATTTCGGGTACGCATTCGCTGAACGCGGAAAACGCCTGTCTGAGACTCCGTTTCCCCGGCTCGACGGCGCACGGGGTAATGGCGTCGCGCGGAACATGAAACAGAGTGCGCCGCGAGGCGTTAATCTCCGCGCCGACAACGTGTTTGAAAGACCAGCCCGGCTCGCCGTAGCGGCGCAGCGCTAAATTTAGCCCCGCCAGCGCCATCAGCCACTGCGCCGATCGCTCCACCGCAATATCAATAAAGCGAATACCGTACTGGCTGTGCCAGAGAAGCAGTTCATCGACCGTTGGCGCCTGTAGCGAAAACGGCCCCACCAACGTATCCCCCTGCACAAAGCGTTTAACCGGTTTGATACCGGTAATGGCGTCAACAGGACAGACAAACAGACAGTCGCCACAGGCTATGCAGCGCGTCGTATCTATGCTGACCTGCCCCTGCGCCAGCGAAAACGCCTGCGCCGGACAAACATTGGCGCAAGCGCGGCAGGAAGAAAAACGAAAGCGACGACGGACGCAAGCCTGCGTCACGTCTACCGCCGGATCGATCGTCAGGTTAACCATCAGCCAATACTAAAGAAGACGTAGCGCAGCATAATCTCGCCGATAAGCAGCAATACGCTGCCCGCCACCAGCGTCCCTCTGGCGTTTCGCAGACCGCCTGCGGCAAAGCAGAGCATTCCCGCCGCTGAGACACACCAGCCGAGAAGATAGACGTCACGCAACTGCGCCAGCGCCTGTAGCGGATGATGCGGGAAAGTGACGACCGTCGTATCCACCGCATTAATATCCGCCAGCCATAGCGGCTGCATGATCAGGCGAATCAGCACCATCAGTGCGACCACCACCACAGCGCAGCGCATTGCGGCGCCAGCGTTGCGCAGATAAGCCAGCGCAATGACTACCGAGCCGATAATGCCTGACGTGCCAAAGAACAGCGCCAGCGTGTTGCTATGCTGCCAGGTCGCCACCGAGGCATGGATATAAACTTGGGCCATGCAGAATACATCCACCAGCCCGAACGCTGCCGCCAGCGCCAGCAGCGGCTGCCAGCCTGGCTTTCGGAAAAACAGCAGCACAACCCCCAGTCCCAGCGCCGCCAGATAAAGGCTGGCAAAGACGATTTCGCGACTCAGCCACGAACTGGCGACATGACGTAACGCGTTTAGCGCATTCAGGGGATAGCCCATGTGCAGCGCTGAAGCAAGCAGCCCCACGCAGGCCAGTACAAACGCCCCCGCCATCGCGGGAAGCGCGCCGCGTGCAGGCACGCGTCCCCCTACGACGTACTGGCGGCCCAACGCCAGCCACAGAGTCACGCCCACGGACCCTTGCAAACAGAGCGTAAAAATCAGCAGCGGTAACTCATGCATGGCGTTTACCCTCTTTTTCTGCGCCCTGATGCGCTTTGACAACCAGATTAGGTTTGGTTATGGATGAATCTGGCAGCCCGTTAACGTCGCATACGCTACCGTACTTCGCGCGCAGTTCATCAATCGGACCAAACTTGATGGCCTCCAGCGGACAGGTCGCAACACAGACGGGCAGTTCACCTTTCGCCAGTAAATCAACGCACATGTCGCACTTGGACATTTGGCCGCTCTGCTCGTTAAGCTGCGGCGCGCCATAAGGGCAGGACCAGGCGCAATAGCCACAGCCGACGCATTTGTCGGTATCAACGCGCACGATGCCGTCGCCCGGGCGTTTATGCATAGCGGTAGTCGGGCAATTTTTGGTGCAGACAGGGTCCGCACAGTGATTGCAGGAAATAGAAAGCGTATAAGCAAATACGTTATTGCTGACCCCGCCCTGCCCGGTCGGGATGAAACTTCCGCCCTTGACTTCATAGACGCGGCGGAAACGACGGCCTACTTCCAGATTGTTTTTGTCTTTGCAGGCCACCTGGCAGGCTTTACAACCGGAGCAGCGTGAGGAGTCGATGAAAAATCCCAGTTGTTTATCGCTCACCGGCGGGTAATGTGTAAACTGACTCATGCTTTAGCCACCTCCACCAGCATGGTTTGATGTGAATTTCCTTTCGCCAGCGCGGTAATACGGGCCGAGCTGAGGACGTTCGCACAGCCGCCTTTATCAATACCGTTCTCATCCGGCTGCCACCAGGCGCCGGCCTGCATCGCGACAACGCCAGGAATAATGCGCGGCGTCACTTCCGCCGGGATTTCGCAAATCCCGCGTGAGTTATGAATACGCACCATGTCGCCATGCGCAATGCCGCGCGTTTGCGCATCCTGCGGGTTGATCCACAATGTCTGCTGCTGCACTTCAATCAGCCACGGGTTAGCGTATTGCGTTGAGTTGGCGCGGTTTTTTCCTTTCCACGTAATTAACTGGAGCGGAAAATCTTTCGCCAGCGCATCCTCCGGGCCTTCATGCGCGGGAACGTAGTGCGATAACGCCGGGATTTCCGGATGCTGCATGTCGTACAGGCGCTTCGAGAAGATCTCTATTTTCCCTGACGGCGTCGGGAACGGATGATTTTCCGGATCGCGAATATTGTCTTCAAAGGCGATAAATGGCGCGCTTTTGAACAGATGCTGACGGGTCTTTTGCAGCGTGGCGAAATCCGGCAGATTTTCGTCCGGCATCGCCAGGCGCGTCTGTTCCCAGATGTGTTCAATCCACGCTTTCTCATCGCGCCCCTGGCTAAATTCATTCTCAATGCCTAATTTCGCCGCCACCTCACGTAGCCAGTCGTAGTCGGAGCGCCGCTCAAATTCAGGCTCGATCAGTTTTTCAGAGAGTATCAGGTAGCTTGCCGTGCCCCAGGTTTCACCGATGTTCCAGCGTTCCATAAAGCTGGTTTCCGGCAGCAGTAGATCAGCGTATTTCGCGCTCGGCGTCATAAACAGATCGCTGGCGACAATAAACTGGATCTTTGATTCATCCTCCAGTACGCGTACCGCCTGGTGCAGATCGGGGTTCTGATTCGCCAGATAGTTCCCGGCCAGCGAGAACAGAATACGGATGTTACTGTCCAGCTTATCGGCATCTTTCAGCCCCATATCCGGCGTCACTTTGCTGGCGTCGTCTGCGGCCTGCACCCAGTTCATCACCGAAATTTTGGCTTTTACCGGGTTATCCGGCATCTCCGGACCCGCGGCAAATTTACGGTTAGCGCAGCCGCCGTAACCCGCAGCCCAACCGCCTTTGATGCCGACATTACCGGTAATGGTCGCCAGTAGAGTCGAGCCGCGCGCGGTGCGCTCGCCGCAGTTGTGGCGCTGTGGTCCCCACCCCTGAATCAACGCGGCGGGTTTGGTATTCGCGTAATCACGCGCTAACTGGCGTATGGTTTGCGCCGGCACATGGGTGATCTTTTCCGCCCACTCGGGGGACTTAACGACACCGTCTTTGGCGCCGGTCAGATACGCCACCAGCGATTCGTTAGCCGGTACGCCTTCCGGCATTGAGTCTTCGTCAAAACCGATAGCGTAGCGCGCAATAAATGCGCGATCGTGCAGATTCTCGCTGATGATGACGTACATCATCGCGTCCATCAGCGCATTGTCGGTGGTGGGCAGCAGCGGGATCCACTGATCCGCCAGCGACGAAACGGTGTCGGAATAGCGCGGATCGACCACAATAAACCGCGTACCGTTCTGCTTCATCTTCTGCAGGAAATAGTTGGTATGACCAAAAATGGTCTCCGTCGGGTTATGGCCCCACAGAATCACCAGTTTGGTCTCCAAAAGCGTATCCAGCGAACTGCCGCTGGCGGCAATGCCGTAAGTATAAGGCGTCGCGGCCGCCGTATTGCCCATACTCACAGAATGGTAGCTTTCGAGATAGCCGCCGGTCAGATTCAGCAGGCGACGCGCCATTTTATCGCCGGAAAAGGTGCCGCCGGAAACGGCGGTGCCAACATGAACATAGCGCGAAGCCGGGCCATATTTTTCAGTAATCGATTTTAAATTATCGGCGATTAAGGTTGTCGCTTCATCCCAGGAAATTCGCTCGAATTTTCCTTCACCGCATTTTCCTACGCGCTTCATGGGATATTTAAGTCTGTCAGGATGATAAACAAATTTACGGTATGCGCGTCCACGAACACAGGCACGCATCATCGGCATTTGCGCATCCAGCGCATTATCCGGTCGCGTTGAAATTCGCGTCACGATACCGTCACTAATATGCGCCCGAATATCGCATTTGCCCCCGCAGTCAAAAGTGCTGCATGTCTGAACGACTTTTTCCGCAGGCCTGTTTTCAGTTGCCGTCACAGCGCGCGCCTGAGCGGTAGCTGGCGAGGAGACAAACGGTAACGCAATAAGCGCGGAGCTGGCCTGGATAAAGTGGCGGCGAGAAATAGCGGGCTGTTCGCCATTTCCCTGGCTTTTTATATTTTTCATGATCCGACTCGTCAAATAAAAACCCATTCTCACGTTTTTATGCGCTGGTTCTCTTGATATTTATCAAGCTCCCTCATTAAGGGTAATTCCGGAAAAATTAATAATTCTCATTAACTTTAAATTAAATGAAATTCATAATTTATTCTGAAGAGTTGTTAACGTATTAATTCAAAATTAACCGCTGCAACCTGACCGGACTCATCCATTACGACAAGTTGATAACGTCCAGCGATATTGAGTAATAAAGAAAGGCGATTATTTTCGCCATTAACAGGTTCGCCATTTAAAAACCACCAGCGACGCCCTTTACCGCCGGTAGTCGAGACGGGCAGCGTAACGTTTTCCTGGCCTGGCAATTGCCTGATCACCGCGCCATCCCTCACTCCTGACAGCATTAACGGCGCGGCATCACTGCCCTTTAGCGGCGGACAGTGGTCGGACGCCGCGGGCAAGCGGGCGCTACGTCTTTCCGCAGGCGGCAGCCACGGCTCCAGCGGCCGCGGCCAGACGATAAACGTATGCGCACGCGCCAGCGGACAGTCGGCAGCGACACGCCGCCCCGTATCATCCAGCCAGACCGGGAAACGAATACCGTTGATGTCTTCCTGCTCAGGTAACAGCAGCGTGGGCGGCTGGCTGTCATCGAGAAGCCATGTCGCCAGGCGGCGGCGACAGTTGCTGTCTCCGGCAGGCAGAGTCTGTCCGCCCGGCCAGCAAATGACGCCGCGGCTTACCGCCTGCGGACGCGGATCTTCCGGCAGGCGTCCCGTATGCGCCAGTAACAGATTATTGACCTGATTAAGCAATGGCACCGCGCTGGCAAAACCAAATTGCCCCACCACAGGCGTGCCGTCGGGTCTGCCTGTCCAGATGCCGATGATATAGCGCGCGTTAACGCCAATAGCCCACGCATCGCGATAGCCGTAGCTGGTGCCGGTTTTCCATGCCAACGGCACAATGCGCGGCAGCGCATTATCCGGTAAGGGTTGCGCTTCATCCGCCATAATCCGCCGAATGATCCACGCCGCTCCCGGCGACATTAATGGTCTTTCCGACAGCGGATCGTCCGGCTGTAACCGTAGTTTCGCCGCTTTCCCATGACGAGCGAACGCGCTGTATGCCGCCGCCATCTCGTCAAGCCGCGCGCCCGCGCCGCCCAGAATCAGCGAAAGATTGGGCGCCGCGCCAGCAGGCAAATATAGCGGCAGGCCGACGTTACGCAGTTTTGCCGCAAATCGTTTCGGCCCATAGGCTTCAAGCACCTGAACGGCTGGCAGATTCAGCGAGCGTACCAGCGCGTCGCTTATGCTGACCGGGCCGTGAAATCCGCTGTCGAAGTTTCCCGGGCGGTAATCTCCGGTGCGGCGCGGAACGTCCTGTAATAATGATGCGGGATGGATCAAGCCGTCATCCAGCGCCAGACCGTACACAAAGGGTTTGAGTACCGATCCCGGCGATCGGATCGCCGTTACCATGTCGACATGACCAAAACGGCTGTCGTCATTAAGGTCTACCGATCCTACCCAGCCGCGCACGCTCATATCGGTATGATCGACAACGATCATCGCCAACGAACTGCGTGCAGGCAGCCGCCCTTTCCATGCCCGCGCCAGATCTTCCAGTTGCCGCTGCAATCCGGCGTCCAGCGTGGTCACAATTTTGTCGTTCTGGCTTTTACTCAACATCATTCGGGCAAAAAGCGGCGCCAGTTGCGGCATTTGGCGCGGCGCCAGCCAGACCGGTTCTTCACGTGACTCACGTACCGTTTCGGCAGGCCAGACGCCCTGCGCCGCCATCCGATCCAGTACTTTATTTCGTGCCGCTTCGGCTCTCGCAGGCCAGCGGTCGGGGCGTAGCCGGCTCGGCGCCTGCGGCAATACGGCCAGCAGCGCCGCGTCAGCGTAGCTCAGGCGCGCGGGCGGCTTGCCGAAGTAGGCCCAGCTTGCAGCGCCAATACCCTGTAGCGTGCCGCCGAACGGCGCGCGGTTCAGGTACAGCGTCAGGATATCGCGCTTGGACAAATGCCATTCAAGCTGGAGGGCGCGCCAAAGCTGGCGGATTTTACCGCCGAACGTGCGCGAATGCGGGTCCAGCAGTCTCGCCACCTGCATAGTCAGCGTACTGCCGCCGGAAATAACGCGCCCGGCGGTAAGATCCTGCCATGCCGCGCGCGCGACGGAGAAAGGGTTAACGCCAGGGTGCCGCCAGAACCAGCGATCTTCGTAATTGATTAGGGCCTCCAGGTAGCGGGGAGAGACCTCTTCAATCGTCACCGGATAACGCCAGATCCCCCCGGCGTCGGCAAAGCGCCACAGCGGCGTACCGTCATGGGCGACCACGACCCGCGCAGGATGGACCTCATTGAGCGGCAGCGGCCAGAGTTTATCCGCTGCCCATAACGCCAGGAAAATAAAAAGCGGCGCGCCCGCCAGCCACAGCCAGCGGCCACGTTTACCACGCCAACCGTTCATTTAAGGCGTCACAATCAGCAGCCCCTCGCTCGCGCCGGTTGCCCGCCACTGAGGCGCGTACATCGATTCCACCTGCGGTTGCGCAAGCTGGTACGTCCCCGGCGTTACCGCGCGCGCCAGGTAGACCAGCGTCACGGGCTGGCCCTCATTGACAACGACGGCAGCCACAAACCGATCGTCGCGGAATTCCATATACTGAATATCCGCCTGCTGCATCTGATTAAGCAGATTTTGCACTTCGCTACCGCTCTCCGGCAGGCTGGCGCTGCTGTCAGCCAGATTCTGGTTTTCCAGCTCCAGCCCGGCCGGGAGCAGGTCCACCACCAGCGCATCCGGCACATTGCGATCGGCCACTACCGTTAACCAGACCAGCACCAGTTCGCCGCTACGCAACGAGGACAGCGATTTGCGCTGACCATCGGTCCCCAGTATTTGTCGTTCAATCTGCAAAACGTTGCTGGCAGGCTCAGGCGCAGATGAGGGATAGCCGCTGCTATCCAGACGCAGCCATAGCGGCTGGCTACCGGTGTTCGTCACCTCAAGGGCGCCCAACTGGTCAGCATCCAGATTACGGGTCAGCGCCTTGTCGCCCGACAGCGGCTGCGCCTCTAACGAGGTCTGCGCCTGCCAGGCGCCCGCGCTGGCCTGTCGCGAATGCGCGGCGAGGAACAAGGCATTGTTCTCCTGGGTAGAGAGCCAGCGCTGACCGAAGGCCTGCTCAGAAAGCGAGCTTAATAGCGCGTTTTGCGCGTCCGGTCTGAGGTTGTTCTCTTCCAGTAACGACAACATCAGAGCGTTATCGCGCAGAGAACTGCCGTAATCCGCTATCCATTGCCGTTCGTCCTGACGCGGCGTATTCAGAGCCAGCGTAATGGCCTCTTCGCCGCGTCTGGCATCACCCATCGTGTTTAACGCGATGCCCAATTGCATCAGCGGCAGTCCTGAAGCCGCCTGACTACGGCGCTCCCAGATTTCGCGCAGCGCGCCGAGCGGCGCTTTCTGCTGGCGCGCCAGTACCAGCGCGGCGTAAGCCTGAGCGGCAAAAGTACTGGCCTGAGTATTATCGCTATAACGAATCAGCATCGTGCCGGGATCCTGCAGATAGCGCAGCAGTCGCTCATTGCCCCGGTTAATGGCTTCCGGCGGGACGCTATATCCCTGCTCGCCCGCGCGAATGAGGAAATCCATCGCGTAGGCCGTTAGCCAGGGCTCTTCCGCCCCATTTTCATCCCATAGCGCAAAACCGCCGTTATCACGCTGCATCTGTAGTATCCGGGAGATGCCGATATCCACCGCGGCGCGCCGTTTTTCATCGCTATCGCCGGTAATACCGAGCGACTGCAATTGAGCGGCATTGGTATACAGCGCCGGGAATAACCCACTGGTGGTTTGTTCCAGGCACCCGTACGGATATGCTTTCAGCTCGCGAATGTAGCGCGCCAGATTGAGCGGCGGTTTTCCGCTTAACAGCAGTTGTCCCTGTAACGTGGCTGGCGAGACGTTTGCCAGATGCTGCTCTGGTACATGCCAGCTCTCTCCCGGCGCCAGCGCAATGCCGCTATTTACCGTTTGGGCAGGCCAGGCCGGACGCACGCCGATTTGCCACTGCTTATGCTGCGCGCCGAGGGTTTCTCCCGGCAGATTCAGACCGCTAATGGTCGCCTGGATTTCGCCTTCGCCAAAACCTTCCAGCGCGCGTACCGGAACGAATAAGGTGGCGCGCACGCCCGGCGCCAGGTTGACCGGTTGCGGCTGCTGGCTAAGCAGTTCCAGTAACCCACTGGCGGCGAGCGCAATATTCAGCGTCTGCGGGCGGTCGGTCAGATTGGTGACGTCCAGCACCAGTCGCGAAACATCCCCTCCCGCCAGAAAACGCGGCATATTCAGCTCGGCAATCACTGGCGCGGCGACAACGACTTTGCTTTCGCCGCGACCAAAATCGTCCGCTGTCCATGCCTGCGCCATAACCCGCAGTTCGCCGTTAAAGTCGCCAATCGGCAGCGTTACGACCCCTTCGCCCTGCTCATTGAGCGTGATCGGCTGCGCCTGCTGCGCGATGATATTGACATGGTTTACCGGCGGTTTTCCGCCGCGCTTAAGGTCGTCGCCATCGCCGCCAAAACGCAACGCCGCCAGCCGCCCCTGCCCTTCAATGACCTGGCCGTAAATATCGTAGATATCCGCACCGTAGCGTTTTTGACCGAAGAACGCCTGCCACGGGTCCGGCGTCGCGTAATCGGTGATGTTCAATACGCCGCTATCGACCGCGGAGACCAGCACGTTGATCTGTTTTGGCATTTCGCCGTGTTTAACGCTGGCTTTAACCCTGACGGTGAGCGGCTGATTCGGGCGCATTTTAGCCGGGCTTTCCAGCGCCAGATCGAGGCGGCGGTTGTCATCCCCCAGCGGTAGATGTAGTAACCCCACGGCGCGTTTTGGCGTCGCGGAACGAGATTTATCGCCGGGACGCACCACCAGCGTACTGAGATAGAGATCGTGGCGATTCCAGGTTTTATCCACCGGAATCGTGAGCTCCAGCCCCTGCGCCGGCACGTCGATCGCCTGCCACCACAGCGGACCATCGCTGGACTCCACCATCGCATAACCTTTACCGGCGACCGGCGCGGCGATATGCAATTTCATGGTATCGCCTGGACGATAATTCGCTTTATCCAGTTTGAGGGTGACGCGATCCGGACGCGCCGCGCCGCTACCGTCGCTGTTATCCTGCCAGCTATAGCCGGCCCAGAAACGAACGCTGCTGACCGTCTCATTCGGCGCTTTGACCTCCAGACGGTACGCGCCCCATTCCACCGGGAAGCTGACTTTTCCGGTTTCATCCGCGTTCAGATCCAGCGTCTGCTCGCCCTCCACCAGATCTTTTTGATCAAACTGCGACTGCCAGCCTTCGCTTTCCGACCAGTTCCAGTAATAGTCGCGACGCTCGCGGATGAGCCGCACCTGTAAACCGGACACCGCTTTTTTCTCGCCCTGCGCGTTGGCGTAAACAATATCGAATGCGGCGTTGCTGTCTTCGTCGACAATCGGTTGATTAACGGTGGTATCCGTACGGTAGTCGTATACCGCTTTGGCGGCGAACTGTGGACGAATTCCCGGTAACGTATCGGCAGGCCAAATCGCCTGCTCTACGCGACGAGTGACCGGACGACCGCCAGACTCCAGCAGGCTGGCCTGTAGAATTACCTGCAGCGGCGAATGCGCTTCTTGCCACTGGCTGGCAGCACTCACTTCACCACGTCCGCCTTTATCCAACGTCAGTTGAACTTCGTCCAGGCTGCGCGAAAGATTCTCTTCGGCAATATTGCCGAACTGGAAGCCAGGCAACGCCGCGACAGCGTCGCGCAGCGGACGCAGGAAAAGTTGCCCTTGCAGGGTATTGCCGTTAGCAGGCGCGCCATACAAGTAATAGCCGACAACGGAGAATTTCACCTCATCCGCAGGCGCCAGCGGTGTTTTTTGCGCCGTCAGGTTGAGCGCCATCCGCTCCGGCATAAAGTCTTCCACGTGGAAATCCCAACTCCGCAGCAAATTATCGCCGGTGTTGGCGCGGACATGCCACAAGCCGGTCGGCGCGTTGATATCCAGCGGATAATTCAAACGGTATAGCCCGTTTTCCGGCTGGCTGACGACGGTACGCATCACCTGTCCGTCTGGTTTTACCACTTCCAGCTTAACGGGTTGATCGGGCAGCGTTTTACCGTCGCTATCGCGCAGTAATCCGTTGAGGATAACCGTTTCGCCCGGTCGGTAGAAATCGCGCGGGCCGAACATAAAGAACTGCTTGCTGTAGCCGGGCGCGCCAGCGACATTAAATTCCGACAGATCCAGAGCCGGAAGCGTGAGATCGAGCAGCGTGGTCTGCTCCTCTTTACGCGCCAGTAATAGCGCCGCCGCTTTATCAGCTTCCAGTTGCACATGTCCCTGCGCGTCGCTCGTCGCCTGCGCCAGCGTCTGACCTTTATCATTCAGAAGAACGATCTCAATTCCCGACTGCGCCGCGCCGTTTTCCAGGCTTTGCGTAAAGATATCCAGACGATGACGATTATGGTAACGGTGCGCGGACACGCCGATATCGCTAAGGGTAAACAACGTAGCGGCATTACTATAGTTGTAGTGTCCAGCCTGATTCATTACCGCCACATATACGCCCGCCTGTTGCAGCGGCTTAATATCGCTTAATGGCAACAGCAGTTTCTCACGCGTATTGCGCGCCGGATTAAGATCAAAACGACCGGTATAAACCAGATCCGCCATTTTCAGCAGATTGTCGGACTCCCAGTTAGAGAGAGAACTACGGTACTCCCACTGGCTGACAAATGACGCCAGCGATCCGGGCTTAACGCGGAAAAAGTTCACATCAACGTGGTTGACGTTAAGCGCCATGACCGGCAGTCCTTCCGCGATTTTCCCCGGTAGCAGCGATCCCCGGCTGGCAAAGCCGACGCTGGGCTGGACATCACGCGTGGTAATCGTTTTTTCATAAGACTTGCCGAAGGTGGCGTTATTCAGCGCTTTAACGGCGGGATCAACCGTGACCACCAGCACGCGTTCAGGTTCCAGATGACGTAACCTTAGCTCTTTTAAATTTGGCGCCAGCTCCCATGCGCCGTCAACGCTGCCGCTTTTCTTATCAACCACGTGAACCACACGGGAGAAATCCTGTTCAGGATCTAAAGGAATTGAAAACGTCAGCACCAGCGTCGCCGCGCCGTCAAGCTGCGCTTCGGAGGCGTCTAATAGCGTGAGCGCTTTGCCCTGGCTTTGCTGCGCCAGCTTTTGTAGCTGTGCCGGGTCTTGCGCGGGCGAGGGCTGCGCTACGGCTGGCGCTTCGCTTTTAGTCGTCGGGGCGGTTTTATCGTTGTTATCGCATCCCGCCAGCGCCAGCATGATCATGCAGGCCACCACGCGTAAATGTTTCATCTTTCATCCCTGGCCTTAACGGCCTGTCAGCAACGGTTGATGAGATATTATGCGCGAGAAATTTTATTGTGTAAGTCCGTATTACTGTGATGATGCGAAAATTTTACGCAGAAATGTGGTTTCGCCAGCCAAAACAGCCTCTTCTACTTGTCCCTTTTCGGGAAACGTCCGACAATTTGATCATAATCAGGTAACAATGGAGATGCCCATGACCACCGCCTTTTTTGTCGCCGCCGACTGGCTTGCCGAACATATTGATGATCCGGAAATACAGATTCTTGACGCCCGTATGGCGCCGCCAGGACAGGAACATCGTGATATGGCGGGCGAATATCGCGCCGGACATATTCCGGGCGCGCTGTTTTTTGATATTGAAGCGCTTTCCGATCGCGCATCGCCGCTGCCGCATATGATGCCGCGCCCGGAAGCGTTTGCGATGGCCATGCGTGAACTGGGTGTTCGTCAGGATAAACACCTGGTCATATACGATGAAGGCAATCTGTTCTCCGCTCCGCGGGCATGGTGGATGCTGCGCACGTTCGGTGCCGAGAAAGTGTCCATTCTGGCGGGCGGACTGGCGAGCTGGCAGCGCGACGAATGGCTATTGCGCGAAGGCGAGGAGGCGCATGAAGGAGGCGAGTTTGAGGCGAAATTCACGCCGCAAGCCGTGGTGCGTCTCACCGACGTATTGCTGGCAAGCCATGAAAAAACCGCGCAAATTGTTGACGCGCGTCCGGCGGCGCGTTTTAACGCTCAGGCTGATGAACCGCGTCCGGGGCTGAGGCGCGGACACATTCCTGGCGCGCTAAACGTCCCATGGACGGAACTGGTGTATGAGGGCGAATTAAAGACCACTGACGAACTGAATGAGGTTTTTTTCAGCCACGGCGTGAGTTTCGACAGACCGATTATCGCCAGTTGCGGTTCCGGCGTGACGGCCGCGGTCGTGGTGCTGGCGCTCGCCACGCTGGATGTGCCTGACGTCACGCTTTACGACGGCGCGTGGAGCGAATGGGGCGCGCGTACCGATTTACCGGTTGAACCCGCTTAATATCCGCCATGCCGGATAGCGCTCACGCTTATCCGGCCTACCGTTCAGGCTGATGTAAAACGATCTACAGACATTGTTTTTATTCAGCTCTTTTCTGCTGTCCTGCAAACGGGCATTATTTTCTCTTAATAAAATCCTATTTTTTATCGGTAAATACTTTACGCCGGGTATAAGGAGTATCATCACCGCTGTTTTGGTTTTCACCGGGAAATAACTCCTGTAAATATAATTTTTAAGGATGGAAAATGGATATTTCACTCGCTAATTTAATTGAGTTGGTTAAAAAGGTTAACCGTAATAAGGTACCTACTCCTATGCCTGCCGAGGAAATAAGTCGTCTGCGAGTGCGTAAGTATCGCGATCCGCAAAATACGGAAACCACTGAGTTACCTGAAAGCCTGAAGGCGCTACTGGCCTACGACCGCGATCTACTTAGCAATTATAATATGCCTGTGATTGAAACATTACAAAGATCTATTGATAAAGAGGGAGTAATTCATTCTTACTCCCCTGATGAAGAGGCGTATTACGGCGTTGGCATGGATAGCTCAGGTATTGATATTGAAGATCTGATGCCTGTCTGGAGTAACGATCCCCGTCTTCCGGCATTAATTCGTATCGATCATGTCGGCGATCAGGCCATTTTTATCTATATCACAGAACGGGATGCCAACGGCGAATACCCTATTGCCCGCATGGAACGTAATGAATTCTGGCTGGCGGAGTCTTCCCTGGTGGAATATCTCTATAATATTATTTCGGGCGCTAAAGACATTGGCTTTACCGAAGAGGATTTACATCTTTCGCAATGGAAGGCACAGCAAAAAATGAATGAAAAACGCGATGCCGCTTTACTTGACCTAGAGGATTATCATGAGGCGTTTTGGGCAAAACTGGACGCGCTCGGCGATTAATCGACACGATGTCGGATGGCGCTCACGCTTATCCAGCCTACCGTTCAGGCTGATTTAAAACGAATCTACATAAATTCGGTTTAAGCAGGCCACAAAAAAACCGCTCAATTGAGCGGTTTTTTTGTGCTGGTCCGGTTCGCGGCCTTTCCAGCAGGCTTTGTTGCCATAGCAACGCAGGCACACCGTAGGGGATTAATACTCCCTTTTAAGGGAGCAAATGTCAATATAATTTATCAGGAAACTATTCAACATTTGAGGTATTATCTTTCCCGGCCCTTTCCGCCGTCTCGCAAACGGGCGCTGGCTTCAGGAGAGGATAACCCATGGCCGTAAGCGCAGGCACACCGTAGTGCCTGCTATCACGGCATTATCGCCAGCGGTGCTGCCGTGATGCGGTCTTCGCAAGGACCGCAACATGAAGGTACGATGCTTTTGTGTCGTGCTTCTTGTTTCTGGCACGTTGTGTCTTCACGCAGACAGAAGCTACCCAGGTAATTCTGTTCCCGTAACTCTCAACGTCCAGAGCAGGTAAGCCAGGAGGCCGCCCTGTTGGGCGGCTTTCTTTTCTTCAGATGATGCGGTTCTATTTAAAATCGCGCAGGAACCCGCCCCAGCGGCGCTCGTAGAACGGCGCGATATGCTCAGTGATAAAGTGGCTGATACCCTGCTCGCCCTTCCTCACCTGACAAATATCGATCGGTTCGTCACCCGGTAACGTGTCGGTCGCCACATTGCCCGCTGCGTGAATGATCTCTTCAATATCGCCGTCAGCCTCAATGCCAATCAGCAGATTGGGTTGGGCGTCCGCATGTTCTTTAATCGCGCAGAGAAATGCGCGTTTCACCGGTTTGATGGTTTTAAACAGCGTAGTGAGGGAATCAATCATCTGCGACGGCGGCTCGGCCACTTCGGATAAAATAAGCGACTCGCCGCCTTCCAGCACTTCCTGCGTACTTAACGGACTGCCTTCCTCAGCGAGAAGCAGGCTGATTTCACGCGGCATAAACTCTTTGCCGGTCGGCAATTTAGCGTTGAGGAATAACGTTTCGCCAAGCGTCATTTCAAACAGCGTGCGCGCCGGCATCACCACAAACGCCTGTTCGTCTTCCACGGCCTGCTGCAGCGCCTCCAGAGAAGTAAAGAAGGGAATGACGGTCGTGCCGTCTTCTTTTTCCCAGTGCTGCAAATCCAGAGCGCTGTCTTCCACAATCGCCTCGCCTTCGGCAGCGCTGCCCGGCACCCAGACGGTGGACTCCAGTAAGGTACGGAAAAATGCCGGACGATACGCGGGCTCAGTCGCCGCTTTCTCCAGCAAGATTTCTAATTCATTTTTAGTTTCGGACATAGGAATCACAAATTATGTATATGGGTTGTAGGCCTGATAAGACGCACGGCGTCGCCATCAGGCAAAATGCCGGGTGGCGCTTCGCTTACCCGGCCTACAAAAACACCGTTCAGGCGGTCAGCAGATTCGCGATGGTGCGCACACCCAGACCGGTTGCCCCGGCAGCCCACTGCTCAACCGGCGCTTTGCGATAAGTGGCGGAACAGTCAATGTGCAGCCAGCCTTCGCGGTAATTTTCAACAAAGTGCGACAGAAAACCTGCGGCGGTGCTTGCCCCGGCGGGATAAGCCGCGCTGCCGGTGTTGTTCAGTTCCGCAAAGTTAGACGGCAGCTGGTTACGGTGGAACTCCGCCAGCGGCAGACGCCAGAACGGTTCATTTTCTTGCGCCGCGCTGGTCAACAAGCGCCCCGCCAGCGTATCGTCAAAACTGAATAGCGCATGGTAGTCGTTACCCAGCGCCGTTTTCGCCGCGCCGGTTAACGTCGCCATATCAATGATTAGCTGCGGGTGTTGCGCGCTAGCGTCAATCAGGCCATCCGCCAGCACCAGTCGCCCTTCCGCATCGGTATTCATGACTTCGACATTCTTGCCATTACGGTAGCGAATAATGTCGCCCAGTTTAAACGCATTGCCGCTGATCAGATTATCGGCGCAGCACAGGAACAGTTTTACGCGTTTATTCAGCCCACGGGTAATGGCGAACGCCAGCGCGCCCGTTACTGTCGCCGCGCCGCCCATATCGGGTTTCATTGAGTCCATAAAAGCGCTTTGTTTGATACTGTAGCCGCCGGAGTCAAAGGTGATACCTTTACCGACCAGGCAGGCATAAACCGGCGCATCTTTGTCTCCCGTCGGGTTGTAATCCAGCGCCAGCAGTACCGGTGGACGCTCAGAACCACGGCCTACGGTATGCAGCCCCATATAGTTCTGCTCGCGCAGATCTTCGCCTTTGGTGATACGGTAAGTGACGCTATCGCACGCGACGCTGCACAGCAGATCCACCGCGCGCTGCGCCAGTTGCTCCGGCCCAAGCTCTTCCGCCGGAGCATTAATGGTGTCGCGCACCCAGTCAATAATGGTCAGGCGGTTATCCAGTTCCTGACGTTGGGCATCGTCTAAATCCGGCCACATTACGGTACGGACGCCTTTTGGTCCTTTGTAACCCGCCCAGAATGCCCAACAACGCTCGGTATCCCATCCTTCGCCTGTCAGCGCGACCTGTTTTATTCCCAGGCCGTCGATTTTACGCGCCGCACGCTGGATCAATCCCAGATCGTCTTTACCGTTAAGATGCAAGGTAATACCGTCGTTATTAATACTGTAAGTGGCTTTATCGCCCCAGCGCGCATCGGCAGGCTGCGTGGAAAGCGTAATTTTCATGGCTTCTGTCATTGTTATTTTCCTTATTAGCAAACGGGCCGCCGTAGGGCAGCCCGTTATTTGACTTACTCTGCTTCATCCAACCAGACTAGCAGAATCGCCTCCAGAATTTTTTCATTGGATGCGTTAGGGTCGTCGTCAAAATCGTCCAGTTCGCAGATCCACTGATGCAGATCGGTGAAACGAACGGTTTTAGGATCGACATCAGGATATGCGTCGTATAACGCTTCGCCGATCTCGCGGCTATCGGTCCACTTGAGTCCCATACTACCCTCTGTTAATGCTCACGCGCATGGTTGATTGTGTAACGTGGAATTTCGATAACCAGATCGTCGTCGGTAACGCGGGCCTGGCAGCTCAGTCGACTTTCCGGCTCCAGCCCCCACGCTTTATCCAGCATATCGTCTTCTTCTTCCGAACTTTCCGGCAAGGAGTCGAAGCCTTCACGTACAATACAGTGACAGGTGGTGCAGGCGCACGATTTCTCACAGGCGTGTTCAATCTCGATGCCGTTGCGCAGCGCAACGTCAAGAATGGTTTCACCGGTCTCAGCTTCCAGAACTGCGCCATCCGGACAAAGATCCTGATGAGGCAGAATAACAATCTTCGGCATGTTAAACCTCGTCTACGGAATGGCCTTTCAACGCGCGACGAACCGACTGGTCCATGCGGCGAGCGGCAAATTCCTGGGTTTGTTTATCTACGTTTTTAATGGCTTGTTCTATGGCGTCAACATCATCGCCTTGTGCGACCGCGCTCAAATGTGCGGCGGCATCATCAATGCATTGACGTTCTGCGGCGCTTAACAGCGCGGCGTCGGCAGTTAGCGCGCCGGTCAAACTTTCCAGCACGCGCGCGGCTTCGACTTTTTGCTCCGCCAGCATACGCGCTTTCACGTCCTGCTCGGCAAAACTCATGGAATCCTTGATCATCGAGGCGATTTCGCTATCGGTCAGGCCATAGGAAGGTTTGACCTGAATGGAGGCCTCGACGCCGGTGGATTTTTCCATTGCGGTGACGCTCAACAGGCCATCGGCGTCTACCTGGAAGGTCACACGAATATGCGCCCCGCCCGCCGGCAGCGGCGGAATCCCGCGCAGCGCAAAACGCGCCAGCGAGCGGCAGTCCTGCACCAGTTCGCGTTCGCCCTGCATCACATGGATAGACATCGCGGTCTGACCGTCTTTGAAGGTGGTGAAATCCTGCGCGCGCGCCACCGGGATAGTGGTGTTGCGCGGAATGACTTTTTCCACCAGGCCGCCCATCGTTTCCAGCCCAAGAGAGAGTGGAATCACGTCCAGCAGCAGCATTTCGCTGTCCGGCTTGTTGCCGACCAGAATATCGGCCTGAATCGCTGCGCCGATAGCGACCACTTTATCCGGGTCGATAGCGGTTAACGGCGTGCGGCCAAAAAATTCGCCCACCCGCTCACGCACCAGCGGTACACGGGTCGAACCGCCGACCATGACCACTTCCAGAACGTCCTGGGGCTCAACGCCGGCATCTTTCAATGCGCGACGGCAGGCCAATAGCGTGCGCTTAACCAGCACGGAAATGAGATCGTTAAACTGCTCGCGAGTGATCTCCCCCTGCCAGCCCGCAACGTTAACGCGAACAGTATCGGCATCGCTTAAGGCGATTTTCGCCGCAATCGCGGCATCCAGCAGTTCGCGCTGAACGCGATTGTCGCTACGATCGGCAATTCCCGCCTGCTCGCGAATATAGTCCGCCAGCAGATGGTCAAAGTCATCGCCGCCGAGCGCAGAATCACCGCCCGTCGCCAGCACTTCAAACACCCCGCGGCTCAGGCGTAAAATAGAGATATCGAAGGTACCGCCGCCGAGATCGTAAACAGCAATAACGCCTTCTTTGCCTGAGTCCAGACCGTAGGCAATCGCCGCCGCCGTCGGTTCGTTGAGCAGGCGCAGCACATGCAGGCCAGCCAGCCGCGCGGCGTCTTTCGTCCCCTGACGTTGGGCATCATCGAAATAGGCGGGAACGGTAATCACCACGCCATCCAGCTCGCCGGAGAGCGATTCGCTAGCCCGCGCGGCCAGCGCTTTGAGAATATCAGCCGATACGCGTACCGGATTGAGCAATCCAGCCGACGTGTCAATCATCGGCAGCCCATTAACGCTTGCCTTAAACCGGTAAGGCAGATGCGGATAGCGCGCCTGGATATCCGCCAGCGAGCGTCCCATCATGCGTTTCACAGAGCTGATAGTGTTGGCCGTATCCTGCGCGGCATTGTCACGCGCAGCGTAACCGACCGTATGGCCCTGCTGCTGATAGTGAACCACTGAAGGCAACAGGTGGCGCCCTTCGTGGTCAGGCAGAGTTTCCGCCTGGCCGCTGCGAACCGTCGCAACCAGAGAGTTGGTAGTGCCTAAGTCGATGCCCGCCGCCAGACGACGCTGATGCGGCGCGGCGCTCAGACCAGGCTCACTAATTTGTAATAAGGCCATGTTAGATTCCAGTTAAAAATCGAGCAGCTTTTCTTCGAGTTGTTCTGCGCTGCTTCGCAGTTTATCGAGAAACCGCAGTTTGCGCACCGTATCCGCCGCCGCGTCCCACGCGGCGTTGTCCAACTGTTCCACCATTTGCTGAAGACGAGCATCAAACATCTTTTGTACGCGTTTGATGAAGCTTTCCAGCCGCACGTCGTCTTTTGATTGTTCGATATCGTCCAGCTCTTCGCGAAGCGTGAGTTGTTCCATCAGAAACGCGGTGTCGCGTACCGTATGTTGCTCGCTGGCCAGATCGAACCCGTGTAAGGAGAGCAGATACTCCGCGCGCGTCAAAGGGTGACGCAGCGTTTGCCAGGCCTGGTTGATCGTGGCGGATTGCTGGACGGCGGCAAGCTGCTGCGCCTGAGTGCCGTTGGCAAATTTGTCAGGGTGATACTGGCGTTGCAGATCCTGAAAACGAAGGCTCAGCGCCTGGGTGTCAATCTGATAACGGGCTGGTAAGCCAAAGAGGGTGAAGTAATCCATAACATTCTCAGGGATAGCCTGTCAGAACAAACCCCACACGCAGGCGACCACGGTGGGGTTATACCTTCTTACTTCGCGCCGCAGATGCGTTGTCTGCGCGGGTTCCCCCAGTCATTTACTCAAGTAAGCGCCTGGGGATTCACTCGCTTGCCGCTTTTCTACAGCACGAATGCTCGGTATAACAGCGGAACACGGTTACACGTGGAAGCTTTCGCCGCAACCACACTCATCTTTCACATTCGGGTTGGAGAATTTAAACCCTTCGTTCAGACCTTCTTTTACGAAGTCCAGCTGTGTACCGTCCAGAAATTGCAGGCTCTTGCCGTCAACCACTACCTTAACGCCTTTGTCTTCAAACACGGTGTCTTCCGCCGTTGGCTCGTCAACAAATTCCAGTACATAAGCCATACCTGAGCAGCCGGAGGTTCTCACGCCCAGACGCAGACCAAACCCTTTACCACGGTTGGCCAGGAAGGTATTAACTCGCGCTGCTGCACTGTCGCTAAGTGTAATCGACATAACAAAACCTCAATGTTAACGTTCTATTTTATTTCGCTTCGCGTTTGCTTTTGTAATCCGCAATAGCGGCTTTAATCGCGTCTTCCGCAAGAATAGAGCAGTGAATTTTCACCGGCGGCAGCTCCAGTTCGTCTGCAATGTCGGTGTTTTTAATCGCCTGCGCTTCGTCCAGGGATTTCCCTTTCACCCACTCCGTTACCAGAGAGCTGGAGGCGATAGCGGAACCGCAGCCGTAAGTCTTGAAGCGCGCGTCTTCAATGATACCTTCATCGTTAACTTTAATCTGCAACTTCATGACGTCGCCGCAGGCCGGCGCGCCAACCATGCCGCTTCCCACGTTATCGTCGTTGTTGTCAAACGACCCTACGTTACGCGGGTTCTCATAGTGATCGATTACTTTTTCGCTGTAAGCCATTATAAATTCTCCTGATTCCGATACCGATTAATGATGTGCCCATTCGATGCTGTTCAGATCCACACCCTGCTTGTACATTTCCCACAGTGGAGAAAGGTCACGCAGGCGGCCAATGGATTTACGAACCAGATCAATGGTGTAGTCGATCTCTTCTTCAGTGGTAAAACGACCTAAAGAGAAACGGATAGAGCTATGCGCCAGCTCGTCATTCATGCCCAACGCGCGCAGCACGTAGGACGGTTCCAGACTGGCGGAGGTGCAGGCGGAACCGGAAGAGACCGCCAGGTCTTTCAGCGCCATGATCAGCGACTCGCCTTCAACGTAGTTAAAGCTCACGTTGAGAATGTTTGGCGCGCCCTGCTCAAGGTCGCCGTTCAGGTAAACTTCTTCAATATCTTTGATGCCGTTCCACAGACGGTTACGCAGACCGCGCAGACGGGCCATTTCGGTCTCCATCTCTTCTTTCGCGATACGGTAAGCTTCGCCCATGCCGACGATCTGGTGGACAGGCAGAGTACCAGATCGCATACCGCGCTCGTGCCCGCCGCCATGCATCTGCGCTTCAATGCGAATACGCGGCTTACGACGCACATACAGCGCGCCAATGCCTTTCGGACCATAAATTTTATGACCGGAGAAGGACATCAGATCCACTTTCAGTTGGCTCAGATCGATAGGCAGTTTGCCCACGCTCTGGGTGGCATCAACGTGGTAGATGATACCGCGCGCGCGGCACATTTCGCCGATGGTCGCGATATCCTGCACCATGCCGATTTCGTTGTTCACGTGCATGATGGAAACCAGAATGGTGTCGTCACGCATCGCTGCTTCGAGCTCGTTGAGATCGATGATGCCGTTGCGCTGGGGCGCCAGGTAGGTCACTTCAAACCCTTCGCGCTCAAGCTGACGGCAGGTGTCCAGCACCGCTTTGTGCTCGGTCTTGCTGGTGATGATGTGCTTGCCTTTTTTCTGATAAAAGTTGGCAGCGCCTTTAATCGCCAGGTTATCGGACTCCGTCGCCCCTGAGGTAAAGACGATTTCACGCGGGTCGGCGCCGACCAGTTCAGCAATCTGGTTGCGGGCGATATCGACGGCTTCTTCAGCCTGCCAGCCGAAACGGTGTGAACGAGACGCCGGGTTCCCAAAGGTTCCGTCCAGGGTCAGAAACTGCATCATTTTCTCGGCAACACGCGGGTCCACCGGCGTGGTTGCGGAGTAGTCGAGATAAATCGGTAATTTCATTGCTCTTAAACTCCGTACATCACTCAATGCAAGGAATCAGGCAACCGGCTGGATGTACGACCGTGTTGACGGGACGTCCGCGTCCCGGCCTGATTCTGAATTCTTTTTTACGCTTCATCCTTCAGACGACCGCGGCATTCACCGCATGAGGCCGCCAGAAGAGATGGCGTAATATTTTAATTAAGCGCGTAATTTAACGTCGATAGCGTCCTGCGCACGACCACTGGCGCGCGGCGCGTCATGCGTGTGCTGGCGACCAGACACATCCAGAACTTCCTGGTTATTCACCAGCTCGCCTAAGGTAATATTGTTGAGAAAGCCGGTCAGGCGATCGCTTAAATCACGCCACAGCGCATGGGTCAGGCATTTATCGCCGCCCTGACAGCCGCCTTTCCCCTGGCAACGGGTCGCGTCAACGGATTCATCAACCGCGCTGATCACTTCGCCGACCGCGATACTGCCAGCATCTTTACCCAGCAGATAACCGCCGCCCGGCCCGCGTACGCTGGAAACCAGACCGTTTTTACGTAAACGGGAAAATAGCTGTTCCAGATAAGAAAGGGAAATCCCCTGACGTTCAGAAATATCAGCCAACGGTACCGGGCCCGCTTCGGAGTTGAGCGCAACGTCTAACATTGCGGTCACGGCATAACGCCCTTTAGATGTCAGTCTCATGTCTTACTTAACCTCAAACTCGCCCCTGCCCGGGGTTTTTTATTGTAAAATGGGGGTATTGCATAGCAGGGACAAGTCTGACATTCCCGAGTAATTTGGTCAACTATTTACTTGAGTAAATTAGTCAGGTATTTAGCGTTCCGTGCGATATTGACGCGGTTACTTGCCTTTATTCTGCTGCTCAATAGACGCCAGAATCCCACGCAGAATATTCAACTCCTGGCTTTCCGGGCGGGCGCGGGTAAACAGACGGCGCAATTTATTCATCACCTGCCCCGGATGGTTTTCGCGAATAAAGCCAGTGGAGAGCAACGTTTGCTCCAGATGGCCGTAGAAGCGTTCAAGATCGTCCACCAGCGGATACGGCGTCTCTTCATGATCTGCCGCGTCGCCGTTTTCCTGCGTCGCCAGCCAGGCCATGCGGACTTCATACGCGATGACCTGTACCGCCATCGCCAGATTCAACGAGCTGTACTCCGGGTTAGCGGCAATAGCGACGTGATAATGGCATTTTTGCAACTCATCGTTAGTCAGCCCGACACGCTCACGACCAAAAACCAGCGCAACCGGCGTATTTGCCGCTTCCGCCACGCTTTTTAAGCCGCACTCGCGCGGATCAAGCATCGGCCACGGCAAAGTGCGGGAACGGGCGCTGGTGCCGACCACCAGGCTACAGCCAGCCAACGCTTCATCCAGCGTATCGACGATCTGCGCATTACCGATCACATCGCTGGCGCCTGCCGCCAGGGCGATAGCCTGGGAGTCTGGTTTCACCAACGGGTTTACCAGCCACAGGTTAGTTAAGCCCATGGTTTTCATAGCGCGAGCCACAGAGCCCATATTGCCGGTGTGGGAGGTTTCCACCAGCACAATTCGAATGTTTTGCAGCATTGTCTTTCTTCAGCTAAAGATTATTCTGACATCTTACCATAAAACCAAGACAGATTCCGATCTCGCTGCTATACTCTGCGCCGTTTTCCCGTTCTTTAACATCCAGTGAGAGAGACCGATGCATCCGATGCTGACCATCGCCGTGCGCGCAGCGCGCAAGGCGGGTAATGTAATTGCCAAAAACTATGAAACTCCGGACGCTGTAGAAGCGAGCCAAAAAGGCAGTAACGATTTTGTGACCAATGTAGATAAGGCCGCTGAAGCGGTAATTATCGACACCATTCGCAAATCTTACCCGCAACACACTATTATCACCGAAGAAAGCGGTGAGCACGTTGGCACAGATCAGGATGTTCAATGGGTTATCGATCCGCTGGATGGCACCACCAACTTCATCAAACGTCTGCCACACTTCTCTGTTTCCATTGCTGTACGCATTAAAGGCCGTACTGAAGTGGCTGTCGTTTACGATCCGATGCGTAACGAACTGTTCACCGCCACCCGCGGTCAGGGCGCGCAACTGAACGGCTACCGTCTGCGCGGCAGTACCGCTCGCGATCTGGACGGCACTATCCTCGCTACCGGCTTCCCGTTCAAAGCCAAACAATACGCGACCACCTACATTAATATTATCGGCAAGCTGTTCACCGAATGCGCCGATTTCCGCCGCACCGGTTCCGCCGCGCTGGATCTGGCCTATGTGGCTGCAGGTCGTGTCGATGGTTTCTTTGAAATTGGCCTTCGTCCGTGGGATTTCGCCGCAGGCGAACTGCTGGTTCGTGAAGCGGGCGGTATCGTCAGCGATTTCACCGGCGGTCATAACTACATGATGACCGGTAATATCGTGGCGGGGAATCCGCGCGTCGTTAAAGCCATGCTGGCGAATATGCGCGACGAACTGAGCGATGCGCTGAAGCGCTAAGTCTCTTCGGCGGATGGGGCCACTCATCCGCCGTGCCTTTTCAGGCGTTTTTCCTAAACACAGCCTCATCGCTTTACTTGCCTGCATGTTTTTGTACGATCGCTCCCTGCTCCGCTATTGGCATAAAGCGGCAAGGAAGCGAACATGACCCTTCAACATACCCGACGCATCGTCAAATCCCTTTTTATTCTGTTTATCATTGTGGTCTGTATTTATCTGCTACCCCGCGTAGCGATCAATGCCTTTTATTACCCGGACAATAAAGTCTATGGGCCAACCCCTGCCGAAGCTGAATCCATTACCTTTACCGCCAAAGATGGCACGCATCTGCACGGCTGGTTTATTCCCACTGCTTTCGGCAGGCCGGAAAACGCCGTCGCGACGGTGATTCATGTCCATGGCAACGCCGGAAATATGTCGGCGCACTGGCCGTTAGTCAGTTGGCTGCCAGAACGCAACGTAAACCTGTTTATGTTTGATTACCGTGGTTTTGGCGAATCGGAGGGTACCCCATCACAAGAGGGGCTACTGGACGATACGAAAAGCGCGATAGATTATGTGCGGCATCGCGCCGACGTTAACCCCGAGCGCCTGGTACTGCTGGGGCAGAGCCTGGGCGGCAATAATGTACTGGCCGCCGTAGGCCACTGCGTAGGCTGCGCAAATATGCGCTACGCCGACCAGGCGGGGATACGTGCGATTATCCTCGACTCAACGTTTTTATCCTATTCCTCCATCGCCAACCAGATGATCCCGGGCAGCGGCTATTTGCTTGATGACCGCTATAGCGCGGATCGCAATATCGCCAGCGTCAGCCCCATTCCGGTATTGATTCTTCATGGCACGGCAGACCATGTTATTCCCTGGCAGGACAGTGAGAAATTGTATGCCCTCGCCCGGGAACCCAAACAAAAAATCTTCATTCCTGACGGCGATCACATTGATGCTTTTTCCGGACGTTATGCAAACCTTTACCGTGATGCAATGATTAAATTTATTCAGACCGCGCTATCCGCTAAATAGCGCGACGCTGTATATATGCATATTTTATGATTAAGAATATATTTATTATACCGATAGTAAAAACCATTTTTTCCCGTTAGCGAAGGCGGTGGATTAGCGCTAGCGTAACAGTAATATTCAACTGATTTTTATAACAATTTATTTTCATTTGTTTTTCCTGAATATTACTGTGGAGTATGTGATGGCTATCAAAATTACGCCTGACGAGTTTAGTTTGCTTATCCAGCGATTAAACAAAAAATGGCGCGTGTTTGCCCCGTCCGCAGAGTTTCGCGGCGGACGTTTTTCCGACACTGACAACATTATTTATCAACGGATTAGCGGCTGGCGCGATCTCATCTGGCACGAGAAATCGCACATGTCGCCGAATACCATTATCGCCCCTATCACCGAAACGCTCTTTTATTTCGATAAAGACACCATTCAAATTGCCGAGACAGACACTTCCCCGATAATCATCTTTGCCCGCGCCTGCGACATTAACGCCATGTCGCGGCTGGATTATATGTATTTATCAAATGGGAATAATTCCGATTACAGTTATCAACTGCTACGGGAGCATATTCGTTTCGTCCTTATTGAGTGTGAAGAAAGCTTCGAAAATTGTTTCTGCGTCTCAATGGGTACCAATAAAACTGACTGTTATAGCGCCGCCATGCGTTTTAGCGATGAGGGCGCGCTTGTCAGCATCCGCGATCCCTTTATCGAGGCGGCGATACAAGGGCTGGGGCAGGAGGCTGACTATACCCCCTCTTTCGTCAGCGAAAACCGGGAAACCGTCGTCACGCCGGACAGCGTTTGCCGCGATCCGCAAAAAATTCGCGACATTCTCACCCGCCATCCGCTATGGGACGCCTACGACAGCCGCTGCATCAGTTGTGGCCGCTGCACTACCGGGTGCCCAACCTGTACCTGCTATAGCGTCTTTGACGTCGCCTATGATGAAAATCCGCAGCGCGGCGAACGCCGTCGCCAGTGGGCAAGCTGCATGGTGCCGGGCTTTAGCGACATGGCCGGCGGTCATGGTTTTCGCGAAAAACCCGGCGAGCGTCTGCGCTACCGCGCCCTGCATAAGGTCAATGACTACAAAGCGCGCAACGGCATTGAACATATGTGCGTCGGCTGCGGCCGCTGCGACGATCGCTGCCCGCAATACATCAAATTTTCTTTGATTATCAATAAAATGACCGCTGCCGTTCGGCAGGCGCTGGCAGAGGAGGCATAACGCATGTCACATTGTTCCTGTCATGATAAACCGCAGCACAGTTTGCTGCCTGCGGCGTACCGCATCCTCAGTATTACTCGCCACACGCCGCTGGAGTGGAATTTCCGCGTGGCCGTCGATTTTCCCGCGCACTGGGGGCAATTTGTTGAGGTGTCGCTGCCGCGCGTCGGCGAAGCGCCCATCTCCGTTTCCGACTACGGCGACGGCTGGATAGATCTGCTGATTCGTAATGTCGGAAAAGTGACCAGCGCCCTCTTTACGCTGAAAGAAGGCGACAACGTGTGGCTACGCGGCTGCTATGGCAATGGCTATCCGGTCGATACGCTGCGCCATAAACCCTTGCTGGTTGTCGCAGGCGGCACGGGCGTCGCGCCGGTGAAAGGTTTAATGCGCTATTTCGTTGAGAATCCCCAGGAAATTGGTCAACTGGATATGATTCTCGGCTATAAAAATCGCGATTGCGTGCTGTACAAAGAAGAAATGGCGACGTGGCGCGGCAAACATAATCTGGTGCTCACGCTGGATGAAGGCGAGGCTGATGACCGTTACCAGATTGGTCGGGTGACCGATCGGCTTGCCGACATGACGCTTAGCGATATCGACACCATGCAGGCCATCGTCGTTGGGCCGCCAATAATGATTACCTTTACCGTAAAAATGCTGCTGCAAAAAGGGCTCAAGCCGGAGCAAATTTGGGTGGACTACGAACGCCGGATGGCCTGCTCCGTCGGGAAGTGCGGCCACTGCCGTATGGGCGAAGTGTATGTCTGCACCGACGGCCCGATATTTAACTACGCCGTCGCGCAACGTTTTGCCGATTAAGGAGAACATCATGAGCATTGATATTGATATCATTAAAGCCCGTGCGAAAAACGAATATCGCCTGTCAAAAGTGCGCGGCGAAGCCATGATCAGCGTCCGCATTCCCGGCGGTATTTTGCCTGCGCATTTGCTAACGGTGGCGCGTGACATCGCCGAAACCTGGGGCAACGGACAAATTCACCTCACTACCCGCCAGAAGCTGGCGATGCCGGGTATCCGTTACGAAGATATCGACAACGTGAACGCCGCGCTGGAGCCGTTTCTTCGCGAGATTGAAATAGAACTGTGCGACGTCCAGGTTGAGGATACCAAAGCGGGCTACCTCGCTATTGGCGGGCGAAATATTGTCGCCTGTCAGGGGAACCGCATTTGCCAGAAAGCCAACACTGACACGACCGGTCTGTCCCGTCGTCTTGAAAAACTGGTCTATCCCAGCCCTTATCATCTCAAAACGGTCATCGTTGGCTGCCCGAATGATTGCGCGAAGGCGTCAATGGCAGATCTGGGAATTATTGGCGTGGCGAAAATGCGCTTCACTGCCGATCGCTGTATCGGCTGCGGCGCCTGCGTGAAGGCCTGTAGTCACCACGCGGTAGACTGCCTGGCGCTGAAGAACGGCAAAGCGGTCAAAGAAGAGTCCGCCTGTATCGGCTGCGGCGAGTGCGTGCTGGCCTGTCCGACGCTGGCCTGGCAACGTAAGCCGGATCAGCTCTGGCAAGTCCGTCTGGGCGGACGCACCAGTAAAAAGACGCCGCGCGTCGGCAAGCTCTTCCTCAACTGGGTGACTGAAGATGTGATAAAGCAGGTGATCGTTAACCTGTATGAATTTGAAAAAGAGATGCTCGGCGGAAAACCGATCTATCTACATATGGGCCATCTGATCGACAAAGGCGGCTACCTGCGTTTTAAAGAACGGGTACTGCGCGGCGTTCAGCTCAATCCGGAAGCGATGGTCGCCGAACGCATTTACTGGGCCGAAGACGAATCCGTCGCGCGGATGCATCTCAAACCCGTCGGGCACTAATCAACCACGCCATGGCCGCAGCCCGCCCACAGGCTGCGGCACGCTAAACCACATGACCAACGCCGCAACAAGCAGTATGACCCCTCCGGCCAGCGCCAGCGTTGACCAGCCTACCTGCCGCCATAAAGCCGGCGCTTTGTTTCCACTGAGTTTCACCGCCAGAGCACGAAAAGTGTGTACCAGCAGCGCCAGCGAGGTAATCGTTAGCGAGGTTCCCGCCGCCATTGCCAGTACCGACGCCATTCCCCAGCTAAAAACGCCAATCACTTTACTGAATAACAGCACCATTATCGCGCCGGAACAGGGCCGCATCCCCATAGACAGTACGATCATGAGTCGCGCGCGCCAGTCATCGCCGCTATGCAATTGTTCCTGCGTCGGTAGATGCTGATGTCCGCAGCCGCATTTTTCATGGTGAACATGGCGCGGCGTAAAAGCGATAAAGGCAGGTTTACGTAGCAGCGCGCGTAACCTTTTTATGGCCCGCCAGCACAGCAAGATGCCCAGCCCGCCAACTAACGCATAGCTCCCCTTTTCCATCCAGAAACCGCTCAGATGGAGCTGCCTGGCCGGAAGTTGCAATACGGTCAGCACGCCCACCACCAACCCGATAGCCACGAACCCCTGTAATAACGCGGCGGCGAGGGTTAACACGATACTTGATTTCAGCTTCGAAGGATGCGTCGCCAGCCATGTCGCGATCACCACTTTGCCGTGTCCCGGCCCCAGCGCATGAAGCACGCCATACATAAAACTCAGCAGAAGCAACGATCCGCCCGCCCGCTCAGGATGCGTCGCCACCGCATTAAGCAGCGCGCTCAACTGCTGATTTACGTCCCGCTGCCAAAGAGCGCTTTTCAACATCACCTGCGGCCAGGCCTGCCATATCCACAGACCGCCAACCAGCATTAGCAGCAGGAATAACGCCAATGGCCACAGCGAGAGCCAGCGTCGCCCCGGAGTGCGTTGAGAAAAAATTACTGACATTGCAAGGTCACCGTTTGGGCAAACTGTTTACCTAAATCCATATCCTCCGGCGGCGCGTCCTCTTTATCCAGCGACTGGGCGAAACGTAGCATCTCTTCGCCGGGCGCAGGAGTATAAACCTGAATCCGACACTTTTCGCGCAGCGGTTCCGGCATCGTGATATCGCTGTCCTGGTCATAATGCATATCGACATAATAAGAGGGATCAAACGTTGAAAAGGTATAAGTCTGTCCGCTTAACGGCTGCGGTTCAGCCAGCGGTAGCGTAAAGGTCAATACCGCCTGATGCGCGTCACGCGTCATACCGTATTCTGTCGGCCTGTTTTTAAACTTCACTTTCGCGCCATTGCGCCACACTTCTGTAAAGTAGTGCTGCCCAAGTACGTTAGCCATCACTTCCGCCGCCAACTTTTTCCATATTTCTGACCCCGGTGCCGCGTTTCCGGCGTCATACAGCAGATCTGCGGACGTCAGCGCGTCCATTGTCCAGCGCATTTTTAACGCCACAAATTGCTCATTTTCACTGACCACCTGCGTTTGCAGACGGATGAAGCTGTGCGGATGCGCCGCCGCCACGAAAGATAAAACGGCAAGAAATAGTGTTAAGGCGCTGCGTTTCACTGGCTTCATCTGTTCCTCGCGATAAAAATTCTGTGACACTCCTCAGCATTCCTGGCCTAAAAGCACGCTTATCACATTTTTCACACGCAAACTTTAGCTATCCTTACCAGACAAACTAACGGGAGACCTGACAGATGATGCCGACAATTGCCCCACCATCTGTACTTTCCGCTCCCCAGCGCCGCTGTCAGGTATTGCTGACGCTTTTCCAGCCGGAGCCAATTGCCACGGTGGAAATCTTCAGCGCGCTTAATGGCGTTGATGATGATACTGCCCGTGAGGATATCACTGAGACAAGTCTGGAGATCCAGCGCTATCATCGCCTTGCCATCACAACATGCCAGAACGGTTGCTATCGGATCGAAGGTACAGCACTCGATCAGCGCCTTTGCCTTTTACACTGGCTCAGGCGCGGCCTGCGTTTATGCCCGACCTTCGTCACGCAACAGTTTACCCCGGCCTTAAAAAACGCGCTAAAGCAGCGCGGTATCGCGCGTCCGCTGTATGACGATATTAATCTGCACGCGCTCATCAATCTGTGCGCCCGCCGGTTGCAAAAACCATTTGAACATCGCGACGTGCAGTTCCTGCGCCTTTTTTTACAGTATTGTCTGCTACAACACCATGCCGGCATCACCCCGGAATTCAACCCTGTGCAGCAGATTTGGGCGCAGTCGTGCGCGGAATATCCACTCGCCCAGGAAATTGGTCGTCACTGGCAGCGCCACGTGATGCAGGCCGCACCGCTCAATGAAGCGCTGTTTATGGCGTTACTGTTTTCAATGATTCGCCTCCCCGACCCGATTCGCGACACGCATCAACGGGCGCAGCAACTGCGACTGGAGGTGGCGCGGCTGGTGCTGCGCTTTCGAGAAAAAGGGAACGTACGCTTCAGCGACGAACAAGGGCTTAACGATCAGCTCTATGTCCATCTCGCCCAGGCGCTGAACCGAAGTTTATTCACGATTGGCATCGATAATACGCTTCCGGAAGAGTTCAACCGTCTTTATCCGCGTCTGGTTCGCACCACACGTGAGGCGCTCGCCGGGTTTGAAGCCGAATATGGTATCCACTTTTCCGAGGAAGAGACGGGGCTGGTGGCAGTGATTTTCGGCGCCTGGCTGATGCAGGATAACGATTTGCATGAGAGACAGATCGTATTGTTAGCGGATAAAAATGATGCGCTGGAGACGCATATTGAGCAGCAACTGCGTGAACTGACCCTATTGCCGCTGAATATCAGACGGATATCGCTCCAGGCGTTTCAAAAAGAGGGATGCCCGCGCGGCGTAGCGCTGATTGTTACCCCTTACGCCACGCCGCTACCGCTCTTCTCACCGCCATTAATTCATGCGGATCGCGCCCTCACAGAGCACCAACAGCAGCAGATCCGCAAGATCCTGGAATCATGACGCGGCAACCACTTTGGGCCGAAGGAAGATAGCGGGCAATGCCACCAGCGCCATAATCCAGAATACGCCGCCGCCCAGATGTTGATACAGAAAACCGGCAAATACCGTCATAATCGCGATACTGCCGCCCATCGCCACAGCGGAATAGACGGCCTGCAAACGAATCACCTCGCTTCCCTGACGCGCAGCGATATAGCGCATGGCGGCCAGATGGCAAACGGTAAACGTGCCACAGTGCAGGATTTGTATCACAATCAGCCACGGCAACGCCGTACTCCAGCCCATCAGTCCCCAGCGTACCACGCCGCACACAGCGGAAAGCAACAGCAAGTCGCGGGCGCTAAACCGGCGGAATAGCTTTTTACTCAGGGCAAAAATGATCACTTCCGCCACCACGCCCAACGACCATAAATAGCCGACCGCCGATGCTGAATAGCCAGCCCCCTGCCAGTAGATGGCGCTAAAACCGTAGTAGGCGGCGTGCGCCCCTTGCAGCAAACAGACGCAGGCGAGAAAACGCCAACTTTGTGCCACCAGCGTACGCCAGGCGGGCCAGCCTGCGCTCTCCTGCTGACGGCTTTCCCCTTGCGGCGGCACGCTGGGACGTAACAACATACCCAGCAACATCGAGGCGACGCCGAGCGTCAGTAGCGCCAGAATCGCCTGGTAATCGTATAAACTCACCAGCTTACCGGTCAGCGCCGACCCTATCACGAAGGCGATGGACCCCCACAGCCGCACCCGACCATAGTCCAGGGTAATTTGCTTTTGCCAGGTATTGGCCAGCGCATCGGTCAGCGGCACCAGTGGTGAAAAGAAGAGGTTAAACCCAACCATCACCACCATTAGCCACGCGACATGCGTTCCTGCCCAAAATGCCAGCGCAAATACCAGCGTCAGCAATGCCAGTACGCGCAGCGCGGAGAGCAACCGCGAAGGATCGCTTACGCGAGGCGCAATGAGCAGACTACCGAGAAAACGCGCGACCAGACCCACGCCCAGCAGAAGACCGATGGTTTCCGGCGTTAGCCCAAGACCTTTGAGCCAGACGCTCCAGAAGGGCAGAAAAATACCGTAACTAAAGAAGTAGGTGAAATAACTGAGCGCCAGCCAGCGCGTGGAATGCAATGCCATGATTCCCTCCCGTTTGGAGGCGATAGTCTGGCGGTAAACGGTTGCGCTGGCAAGGGTAACATAAGGTTAACAGGCGGAGGGAGAAGTTCAAACGGCAACGCCGCCGGATAATGACTTCCGGCGGCGTCACGTTATGGCGCATAAGTAATGCCCGACAGACGCAGCGCCATCGGGCCATTTTCACAACACAAGCGCTTATGCGTAAACCGGGAAGCGTGCGCAGATATCCAGCACTTTCGCTTTCACGCGTTCAATGGTTGCTTCATCATTGATGTTGTCCAGCACGTCACACATCCAGCCAGCCAGCTCTTTCACTTCCGCTTCTTTGAAGCCGCGACGAGTAACCGCCGGAGAACCAATACGGATACCGGAGGTCACGAACGGGCTCTTAGGATCGTTCGGCACGCTGTTTTTGTTCACGGTGATGTTAGCACGGCCCAGCGCGGCGTCAGCTTCTTTACCGGTCAGGTTTTTATCCACCAGGTCCAGCAGGAACAGGTGGTTCTCAGTGCCGCCAGACACCACTTTGTAGCCGCGGTTCAGGAACACTTCCACCATCGCTTTGGCGTTTTTCGCCACCTGCTGCTGGTAAACTTTGAACTCCGGCTCCATCGCTTCTTTCAGCGCTATCGCTTTACCCGCGATCACGTGCATCAGCGGGCCGCCCTGCGCGCTTGGGAACACGGCGGAGTTCAGTTTTTTATACAGCTCTTCATCGCCGCCCTTCGCCAGGATCAGGCCGCCGCGCGGACCCGCCAGGGTTTTGTGGGTGGTGGTGGTGACCACATGCGCATGGGGAACCGGGTTCGGGTAAACGCCTGCGGCAATCAGGCCCGCCACGTGCGCCATGTCGACAAACAGGTATGCGCCGATGCTGTCAGCGATTTCACGCATTTTTGCCCAGTCAACCACGCCGGAGTAGGCAGAGAAGCCACCGATAATCATCTTCGGCTTGTGCTCTTTGGCCAGCTTCGCCATCTCGTCATAGTCAATTTTACCGGACTCATCGATACCGTAAGGTACGATGTTGTACAGTTTACCGGAGAAGTTAACCGGGGAGCCGTGAGTCAGGTGGCCGCCCTGCGCCAGGTTCATACCCAGAACGGTATCGCCCGGCTGCAGCAGCGCGGTGTAAACAGCGAAGTTAGCCTGAGAACCGGAGTGCGGCTGCACGTTAGCGTAGTCGGCGCCGAACAGTTCTTTCGCGCGGTCGATAGCCAGCTGCTCAACGACATCAACGTATTCGCAACCGCCGTAGTAGCGCTTGCCCGGATAACCTTCAGCGTATTTGTTGGTCAGCTGAGACCCCTGCGCCTGCATCACGCGCGGGCTGGTGTAGTTTTCGGAGGCGATCAGTTCGATGTGCTCTTCCTGACGTACTTTTTCCTGCTCCATAGCCTGCCACAATTCGGCATCATAATCGGCAATGTTCATTTCACGCTTTAACATCCGCATCTCCTGACTCAGCTAACAATAAAATTTGTGCCTGAAAAGGCAGTCCGTGGGACTTCGGCCAACAGTATAACCGAATCATTCTTCGATAACAGGTCTTGACAAAGGTTTTTACGCAAACGATTACCTATGCGTCAGATAAGGGTTTCCTGAACGAGAGCCTGACGAATTTCAACGGATTTCTTTTCAGCTTTGTGATGCAGATTTTTCACGTTGTTACCTCCATAACGTAAAGCAGAGAAGATCCATTTACAATGCAAGGGTATTTTTATAAGATGCATTTGATATACATCATTAGATTTTCACATAAAGGAAGCACGTATGCTTGACGCACAAACCATCGCTACAGTAAAGGCCACCATTCCCCTGCTGGTTGAAACAGGACCGAAACTGACCGCCCACTTCTACGACCGTATGTTTACGCATAACCCGGAGCTCAAAGAAATCTTCAATATGAGCAACCAGCGTAACGCCTCCCAGCGTGAAGCCCTGTTTAATGCTATCGCGGCCTACGCCAGCAATATCGAAAATTTACCGGCGTTGCTGCCGGCGGTAGAAAAAATCGCGCAGAAGCACACCAGCTTCCAGATTAAGCCGGAGCAGTACAACATCGTCGGGACGCATCTGCTGGCGACGCTGGACGAAATGTTCAACCCAGGCCAGGAAGTGCTGGACGCGTGGGGCAAAGCCTATGGCGTACTGGCTAACGTCTTTATTCATCGGGAAGCCGAGATTTATCACGAGAACGCCAGCAAAGACGGCGGCTGGGAAGGCACGCGCCCCTTCCGCATCGTTGCGAAAACCCCGCGTAGCGCACTGATCACCAGCTTTGAGTTTGAACCGGTCGACGGCGGTACGGTGGCGGAATACCGTCCCGGGCAGTATCTGGGCGTCTGGCTGAAGCCAGAAGGTTTTGCGCATCAGGAGATCCGCCAATATTCACTGACCCGTAAACCCGATGGCAAAGGGTACCGTATTGCCGTGAAGCGTGAAGACGGCGGCCAGGTATCAAACTGGTTACACCATCACGCCAGCGTAGGCGATGTGGTACATCTGGCTGCGCCGGCAGGTGACTTCTTTATGAATGTCGCCGCTGATACCCCCGTTTCGCTGATTTCCGCTGGCGTCGGCCAGACGCCGATGTTAGCGATGCTCGATACGCTGGCGAAAGAACAGCATACCGCGCAGGTGAACTGGTTCCACGCGGCGGAGAACGGCGACGTCCATGCGTTTGCCGACGAAGTGAGCGAGCTGGGCCGTACACTGCCGCGTTTCACTGCCCATACCTGGTACCGCGAACCGACCGAGGCCGATCGCGCCCAACGCCTCTTCGACAGCGAAGGGCTGATGGATTTAAGCAAACTGGAAGCCGCGATCAGCGATCCGGCAATGCAGTTCTATCTTTGCGGCCCGGTAGGTTTTATGCAGTTTGCCGCAAAACAACTGGTTTCACTTGGCGTGAATCACGAAAACATTCATTACGAATGCTTCGGCCCGCATAAAGTGCTGTAATTGCAAGAAATCCTCTGAAAAAACGGGCGTTATCGTTAAGGCGAACGCCCGTTTTCCTCCCCGTTCCCCTGCTTATTGCGCTGCTTTTTATGCCTTTCTTTTACAAAAAAGGGGAATAAAAAAAGTCTGTGCAAATCGTGTTATTATTAACGTTTGACTTAGCTCGTTAGGGCATCTTTTTATGCAGCAACCTGTTGTACGCATTGGAGAGTGGCTGGTTACACCTTCTGTTAATCAGATCAGTCGTCAGGGACGCCAGATTACTCTTGAACCACGGCTGATCGATCTTCTGATGTATTTTGCGCATCACCCGGATGAAGTGTTAAGCCGGGATAACATTATTGATCATGTCTGGATGCGCACCATCGTGACCAACCATGTTGTCACCCAAAGCATTTCTGAACTACGCAAATCATTAAGAGATGGCGGAGACAGCAATGCTGAATACATCGTTACCGTACCTAAACGCGGCTATAAGCTGACGGCGCCGGTTATCTGGTGCGAAGAAAATAGCGATGAGATCGATAATTCATCAACGTCGCCGCCGCCGCCGATCGCAGCGACGAATGCAGAACCGACGGAGGGGGTTACTGCCGCTACGCCTGTGCTGCCCGCCTCTTTGCAAACGCCGACTAAAAAGGCGAAAAAGCCGCGTATCGCCGCTTTCTGGACGTGGGTGATGTTCCTGCTCTCGCTGGCGACGCTGGTGGTGTTTATCGTGATGTCGGTGGTAGATCATAATGCCGCGGTAACAAAAACGCGGTTATTACTTAACCCACGAGATATAGATGTTCGTTTTGAAGGCGGCAATTCCTGTAATAACTGGGTCTCGCAGGAGTCCTACGCCATCGGTCTGGGCGGCTTAATCACCGACCTGCTGAACACCTACTCGACTTTTATGGTGCACGATAAAACCAATTACCGGGTCAATGAGCCAAGCAGCTCCGGTAAGACGTTAACCATTCAGTTTGTCAATCAGCGCCACTATCGGGCGCAGCAGTGCTTTATGTCTGTAGTGCTCATTGATAACGCCGATGGTTCAACCATGCTGGATAAGCGTTATTTCGTCACCAATACTAACCAGTTGTCCATCCAGGATGATCTGTTTAATAGCCTGTCTTTCGTTTTAACACAGCCCTGGCCTAATCGTATGCGAGAACAACTGGCCCTGTTCAGAACGCCGCAAAATACCGCGCTGATGCGTTTTTATGAGGCGCGCCAGCTTATTCTGAGCGGCGATGCGCAGGCGCTAGGTAAAGCCAGCGATATTCTGAATGGCATTATTAAGGAAACGCCTGATTTCAACTATGCCTATGAATATAAAGTGCTGGTAGATGTATTACGGCAATCACAACAGCCGTTTGATAAAGAACAAGTGGCTGCGCTGAACGAAGAGTTTAAAAAAATAGATCAAATTCCGGGCGTTGAGAAAACGTCTGTTTATTATAAAATCAAGACCGTTGATCTTTTGGGCAAAGGTGATATCGATGCAGCGTATGAGGAAATCAATAAAAGCATCGAGCTTGAAATGTCGTGGTTTAACTATGTCCTGTTGGGGAAAGTTTACGAAATGAAAGGTGAGAATCGTCTGGCCGCTGATGCCTATCTGACCGCCTTTAATTTACGTCCAGGTGAAAACACGCTGTACTGGATCGAAAATGGCGTATTTCAGACATCCGTTCAGAAAATTGTCCCTTATCTGAATAGTTTTCTGGCAGAAGATTAAATTTAACGCTGAACCATGACAAATAAAAGCGAAAAGATATTAAATTTTTCGCTTTTATTTTGTGAAAAACATGTTGCCAAAAATAGCTTATGTTAATTTTGGCAACATATTCATTGCAAAGATATGTAAATATAACTCTTTGTAATTAAACGATGTTTATCCTTTCATGATATTTTCTATGATATTTATATGTTAATTCAAAAAAAAATCAATCTATCAGTTTTTTCATGTTTGTGTTTATTTCACTTTTTCTTTAGGACTTATCTCAACCCATTCGTTAATCTTGTCGACAGTTGAACGGGCACGCAGCATATATGAAGCATAAGCCCGGTTCTTAAAAATACAGCTCAGGAGAAATGAACATGAGTTCCGTCAAAAAGATCGGGCTATTTGCCTGTACTGGTGTCGTTGCCGGTAATATGATGGGGAGCGGGATTGCATTATTACCCGCCAACCTTGCCAGTATTGGTGGCATTGCCATCTGGGGCTGGGTAATTTCTATTATTGGGGCAATGTCGCTGGCTTATGTTTATGCGAGGCTGGCAACCAAAAACCCTCAACAGGGTGGCCCTATCGCTTATGCTGGGGAAATATCTCCGGCGTTTGGTTTCCAGACCGGCGTTCTTTATTATCACGCAAACTGGATTGGTAACTTAGCCATCGGCATTACCGCTGTTTCTTATCTTTCTACGTTCTTCCCGGCATTAAATAATCCAATACCGGCAGGTATTGCCTGTATTGCTATCGTCTGGCTGTTCACCTTTATTAATATGCTGGGCGGGGCCTGGGTCAGCCGCTTGACAACGATTGGCCTATTCCTGGTGCTGATCCCGGTAGTCTTGACCGCAGTCGCCGGCTGGCATTGGTTCGATATCGCGACCTATCACGCAAACTGGAACACGTCTACGACGACCGACTCTCACGCCATTGTTAAAAGTATTCTGCTCTGCCTGTGGGCGTTCGTTGGCGTTGAGTCTGCCGCCGTCAGCACCGGCATGGTGAAAAACCCGAAACGCACCGTACCGCTGGCAACCATGCTGGGTACCGCGCTGGCAGGCATCATCTATATCGCCGCGACTCAGGTTATAGCCGGGATGTTCCCAGCTTCCGTTATGGCCTCTTCCGGCGCGCCGTTCGCTATCAGTACCTCCACGATTCTGGGTGGCTGGGCTGCGCCGCTGGTTTCCGCCTTTACCGCTTTCGCCTGCCTGACGTCTCTGGGCTCCTGGATGATGCTGGTCGGCCAGGCTGGGGTTCGCGCCGCCAACGACGGCAACTTCCCGAAAATTTACGGTGAAATGGATAAAAACGGTATTCCGAAAAAAGGTCTGCTGTTGGCTGCGGTGAAAATGACGGCGCTGATGATTCTGATCACCATCATGAACTCCAGCGGCGGTAAAGCGTCCGACCTGTTCGGCGAACTGGCCGGGATTGCCGTACTGCTTACCATGCTGCCGTACTTCTACTCCTGTGTTGACCTGATTCGCTTCGAAGGGTTCAACATCCGTAACTCGGTAAGCCTGATTTGTTCTGTACTGGGCTGCGCATTTTGCTTCATCGCACTGATGGGCGCCAGCTCCTTCGAACTCTCCGGCACCTTTATCGTCAGTCTGATCATCCTGATGTTCTACGGTCGCAAAATGCACCAGCGCCAGAACAACGACAGCGACAACAATACGGCTGAAGCGCTTTAACCGCTAACTCCTTTTTCTCAAAGCCCCTTTCGTCACCTGCTATAGCGTAGCGGGAGGGGCCCACTTTACCAGGAACAAGACTATGAACGTTATTGCTATCATGAACCACATGGGCGTCTACTTTAAAGAAGAGCCTATTCGTGAACTGCATCGTGCACTGGAAGGTTTAAATTTCCGTATCGTCTATCCAAACGACCGAGAAGACCTGCTGAAGCTGATTGAAAATAACTCCCGCCTTTGCGGCGTCATTTTCGACTGGGATAAATATAACCTTGAGCTTTGCGAAGAGATTAGCAAGCTGAACGAGTATATGCCGCTGTACGCCTTCGCCAACAGCTACTCTACGCTGGACGTCAGCCTCAACGATCTGAGAATGCAGGTTCGCTTCTTTGAATATGCTTTAGGCGCCGCAGCCGATATCGCGGCGAAAATTCGCCAGAATACCGATGAATACATCGACAATATTCTGCCGCCGCTGACAAAAGCGTTGTTCAAATATGTGCGCGAAGGGAAATATACTTTCTGTACGCCTGGCCACATGGGCGGGACCGCTTTCCAGAAAAGCCCCGTCGGCAGCATCTTTTATGATTTCTTCGGCCCGAACACGATGAAATCCGATATTTCGATTTCCGTTTCCGAACTGGGTTCACTGCTGGACCACTCCGGCCCGCATAAAGAAGCGGAAGAGTATATCGCCCGCGTCTTTAACGCCGAACGTAGCTACATGGTGACGAACGGCACCTCTACGGCGAACAAAATCGTCGGTATGTACTCCGCGCCGGCAGGCAGCACGGTACTGATTGACCGTAACTGCCATAAATCGCTGACCCATCTGATGATGATGAGCGACATTACGCCGATTTATTTCCGCCCAACCCGTAACGCCTACGGTATTCTTGGCGGTATTCCGCAAAGCGAGTTCCAGCACGCCACTATCGCTAAACGGGTAAAAGAGACGCCTAACGCAACCTGGCCGGTCCACGCTGTTATTACTAACTCAACCTATGACGGTCTGTTGTATAACACTGACTACATCAAGAAAACTCTGGATGTGAAGTCCATTCATTTTGACTCCGCCTGGGTGCCTTATACCAATTTCTCCCCTATTTATCAGGGTAAATGCGGTATGAGCGGCGACCGTGTAGAAGGCAAAATCATTTATGAAACCCAGTCCACGCATAAACTGCTGGCGGCGTTTTCACAGGCATCCATGATTCATGTTAAAGGCGACATTAACGAAGAAACCTTTAACGAAGCCTACATGATGCATACCACCACTTCTCCGCACTACGGTATCGTAGCGTCTACTGAAACCGCAGCGGCGATGATGAAAGGTAATGCGGGTAAACGCCTGATTAACGGCTCTATTGAACGTGCGATTAAATTCCGTAAAGAAATTAAACGCCTGAAAAGCGAATCTGACGGCTGGTTCTTTGACGTATGGCAGCCGGAACATATCGATGGAGCTGAGTGCTGGCCGCTGCGTTCAGATAGCGCATGGCATGGCTTCAAAAATATCGATAACGAACACATGTACCTCGACCCGATCAAAGTCACTATCCTGACGCCGGGGATGAAGAAAGACGGTACGATGGATGAATTCGGTATTCCGGCAAGTCTGGTCGCCAAATATCTCGATGAACGCGGCATCATCGTAGAAAAAACCGGTCCATACAACCTGCTGTTCCTGTTCAGCATTGGTATCGACAAAACCAAAGCTCTGAGCCTGCTGCGCGCGCTCACTGAATTTAAACGCGCCTTTGACCTGAACCTGCGCGTCAAAAACATTCTGCCGGCACTGTACCGCGAAGCGCCTGAGTTTTATGAAAATATGCGCATCCAGGAACTGGCGCAGAATATTCATAAACTGGTCGAACATCATAATCTGCCGGACTTAATGTACCGTGCGTTTGAAGTGCTGCCGAAAATGGTGATGACGCCGTATACTGCGTTCCAGAAAGAGCTGCATGGCGAAACGGAAGAGGTGTATCTTGAAGAGATGGTTGGACGCGTCAACGCCAACATGATCCTTCCTTACCCTCCGGGAGTGCCGCTGGTGATGCCTGGTGAAATGATCACCGAGGAAAGCCGTCCGGTACTGGAATTCCTGCAAATGCTGTGCGAAATCGGCGCCCACTATCCGGGCTTCGAAACCGATATCCACGGCGCCTATCGTCAGGCAGACGGACGTTACACCGTTAAGGTGCTGAAAGAAAATACGAAATAAGTACCAAAGGGAAGTGGCTTGCCACTTCCCTTTTTTCACGCAGCAAGGAGACTTTATGAAAACACCCTCACAACCGCGCGCGATTTTTTACATCGTGGCGATTCAAATTTGGGAATACTTCAGCTTTTACGGCATGCGTGCCTTACTCATCCTTTATCTTACCCACCAGCTTGGTTTTAATGACAGCCACGCGATCAACCTCTTCAGCGCCTACGCCTCTTTAGTTTACGTTACCCCTATTCTTGGCGGCTGGCTTGCCGACCGCCTGCTTGGCAACCGCGTGGCGGTTATCACCGGCGCCTTATTGATGACGCTGGGTCATGTGGTATTGGGCTTAGAATCTAATTCAACGCTGAGTTTATATGCGGCGCTGGCCATTATTATCTGCGGCTACGGCTTGTTTAAATCCAATATTAGCTGTCTGCTGGGCGAACTTTACGCCCCTGATGACAACCGCCGCGACGGGGGATTCTCGCTGCTCTACGCCGCCGGGAATATTGGATCGATAGCCGCGCCGATCGCCTGTGGTCTGGCGGCGCAGTGGTATGGCTGGCATGTCGGCTTTGCGCTGGCGGGCGTCGGAATGTTCATCGGCCTGCTCATCTTTTTAAGCGGTCATCGCCACTTTCAGCAGACGCGCGGTGTTAATCGCCCCGCGCTGCGGGCGGTTAAATTCGCCCTTCCAACCTGGGGTTGGCTGGTATTAATGCTGTGTATCGCGCCGGTATTCTTCACCCTCCTGCTGGAAAATAACTGGTCTGGCTATGTGCTGGCCATTGTCTGCGTCTTCGCGGCGCAACTTATCGCCCGTATTATGGTTAAATTTCCCGAACACCGTCGCGCCTTGTGGCAAATCGTTCTGTTAATGATCACCGGCACTCTCTTCTGGGTTCTGGCGCAGCAGGGCGGAAGTTCGATCAGTTTATTCATCGACCGTTTTGTCAACCGCCACTGGCTGAACATGACCGTCCCCACCGCATTGTTCCAGTCGGTCAATGCGATTGCGGTGATGGCGGCGGGCGTGGTGCTGGCGTGGCTGAGCAGCCCGAAAGAGAGCGCCCGCTCGGTGCTGCGCGTCTGGCTTAAATTTGCCGTGGGACTGGTATTAATGGGCGGCGGTTTTATGCTGCTGGCGCTAAACGCGCATCAGGCCCGGTTAGACGGGCAGGCATCAATGGGAATGATGATCGCAGGGCTGGCACTGATGGGCTTTGCAGAGCTGTTTATTGATCCGGTCGCGATGGCGCAAATTACCCGCCTCAACCTGCCTGGCGTCACGGGCGTGCTGACCGGTATTTATATGCTGGCGACCGGCGCGGTCGCTAACTGGCTGGCTGGCGTCGTCGCGCAACAAACCACGGAATCGCAAATTAGTGATACGGCGGTAGCCGCCTACGGACACTTTTTCTCGCAAATGGGCGAGTGGACGCTAAGTTGCGTGGCGCTGATCGTCGCCATTGTCGGCCTGAGATGGGTTTGCACCCGGACTACATCGGCGCTACCGCAGGGCGATTAAACGGTGGTTCGCTGCCCACAAGGAGGAGACGGGCAGCGAATCGGCACATCAGATAGCCGCGTCGTCTTCTTCGCCAGTACGGATACGAATAACGCGGGCGACATCAAAGACAAAGATCTTACCGTCGCCGATTTTCCCCGTCTGCGCGGTACGAATGATGGTATCAACACAGGTATCCACGATATCGTCAGGCACAACGATTTCAATTTTTACCTTCGGCAGAAAATCCACCATATATTCCGCGCCGCGATACAGCTCGGTGTGGCCTTTTTGACGGCCAAAACCTTTGACTTCAGTGACCGTCATGCCGGTAATACCTACCTCGGCCAGCGCTTCACGGACATCGTCCAGCTTGAAGGGTTTAATAATCGCATCAATCTTTTTCATGCTATTCCTTGAAAAGGTCGCCTGTGTTTTGATCGGTTAAACGTAACATATTTCGCACTACTTTACGGCATGAAAACTACTCTTTGAAATCATTCGCATCCAGTTCGTGACGGGAGAGTAGCTTATAGAATTCCGTGCGGTTGCGCCCCGCCATCCTTGCCGCGTGCGTCACGTTACCTTTGGTAATTTGCAGTAACTTGCGCAGATAGTTCAGTTCAAATTGGTTTCGCGCTTCGGCAAAAGTTGGCAGCGCGGTGTTTTCGCCTTCCAGCGCCTGCTCGACCAACGCATCGCTGATCACCGGCGAAGAAGTTAACGCCACGCATTGTTCAATGACGTTGACCAGTTGGCGCACGTTGCCCGGCCAGCTTGCCGTCATCAGCCGTTTCATTGCATCAGTAGAAAAGGCGCGAACAAACGGTTTATGCCGCTGTGCCGACTGTCTGAGCAGATGATTAGCCAGCAGCGGAATATCCTCGGTACGCTCCGCCAGCGCCGGAATTTTCAGGCTCACGACATTCAGCCGGTAGTACAAATCTTCACGAAATTCGCCCCGCGCCATCGCCTTCGGCAGATCGCGGTGCGTCGCGGAAATAATTCGCACGTCGATATCAATATCGCGATTACTGCCCAGCGGCCTGACTTTGCGCTCCTGTAACACCCGCAGCAGCTTCACCTGTAACGGCGCGGGCATATCGCCAATTTCATCCAGAAACAGCGTGCCGCCTTCCGCCGCCTGGAACAACCCTTCACGATTGCTCACTGCGCCGGTAAAGGCGCCGCGCGCATGGCCGAATAATTCGGACTCCAGCAACTGTTCCGGCAACGCGCCGCAGTTGATGGCGACAAACGGCTTGTTACTGCGCGGGCTGGCATTATGAATCGCCTGTGCGAAAATCTCTTTCCCGGTGCCGCTTTGTCCGTTAATCAATACGCTGACATCCGACTGCGCGACCATGCGCGCCTGTTCAAGCAGTCGCAGCATCAGCGGGCTACGGGTAACGATAGCGTTGCGCCAGCTATCGTCCGTCGCGGGAGCGGACTGCTCCAGCGCTTCATCTATCGCTTTATATAACGCGTCTCTGTCGATCGGCTTCGTCAAAAAGCTGAATACGCCCTTCTGGGTAGCGGCCACCGCATCCGGAATAGAACCATGCGCCGTCAGAATAATAACCGGCATTCCCGGCTGTACTTTCTGAATTTCTGTGAACAGTTGCATACCATCCATTTCGTCCATGCGCAGGTCGCTTATTACCAGATCCACTTTTTCCCGATGCAGTACCCGTAGTCCTTCCTGGCCGCTCTCTGCGGTCACTACGCTGTATCCTTCACTGGTCAGGCGCATACCGAGCAATTTCAGTAATCCGGGATCGTCATCGACCAGCAGCAGGTGCGCCGGTTTACGGCTTATCATGGCGTTACCTCATCTTGTGACGGCGACGGCGCCGCGCCATCTCCAGACGTCGCGGGTTTGTCATTCGTATGCGGCGTATCGGCGTTGTAATTCCCTGCCGGTTTTCGTGTCGAAAGCTGGCGCTCAATATCGGTTAAACTCTCCAGCTTACGGGTGGTAAGATCGAGCTGCGTTTGCAAGGCCTGTTGCTGCTGGCGCAGCGCATCCAGCTCACTATCTGACGTTTGCTGGAGTTTGCTATAACGCTGACGTTCGGCAGAAAGCGCCAGTTGCAGCGCCTGACCGTCATGCCAGATTTGGTAGACGGGCCGTACCTGAGCCGGTATTTGCGCGCTTAACGCCTCCAGGCGGGTCACTATGGCGCGCCGCTCCGGCGGCGTAATTTTTGCGTCCGCCAGTAAGATCCCGCGCCTGAAGGCATTTTGCCAGTTATCATCCGTCAACGCGCGCGCCTCTGCGCGCGACTGAACCGGCATCAGACGATCGGCGCAGTCAATCGTGCGTAGCCAGTACAGCGGATTCGTCTCCACCGCCTGCCCGCGTAGCGACCAGATATCCGCGCACGCCGTCGGGAGATAATCCGCCAGTTGATAATGGGGGAGCGTGTCCTGCGCTGCGCTACCGGGCAGTTGCTGTGAAGCATGGGGAACACATGCGGTCAGCGCCAGACACGATATGCCCACCGGTATTCCCCACCGCAAAAGGCATCGTTTAATAGTTTGGACGAAAACGTGTGACATACGCACCAAGCTTAAATTCATATTAGTGTTTGTCAGATGCAGGCAGCGGCAGCGAGATGCGAAAACAGACTTCCTGCGCTTTGTCATCCACCAGTTGGATCTCTCCCTGCATTCGACGAATACAATCTCTGGCGATACTCAGCCCTAACCCACTGCCTTTTACCGCCCCTTTTCGCTGGTGGCTTCCCTGGAAAAAAGGCTCAAAAATCATTTCTCTTTCGGTTTGCGGAATCGGCTCGCCGCTATTAACCACATCGATATAAACCGTGGAGCCCTGAGAGCGACTACGGATACAAATGTTACCGGATTCAGCGCCATAGTGCACCGCGTTGGAATAGAGATTATCCAGCACGCTCATCAGCAACATGGGCTCTGCTATGCAGCGTTCGGCCTCCAGGTCGACATCGGTATGCATCATTTTAGCGCGGGCAGGCAAACTGTGGGCGGAAACCACCATATCCACAAGCGGTGCGATATCGACCGCTTCCAGCTCTGTGGCACTGTCTACCAGTTTCCGGTTGTAATCAAGCAATTGCTCAATCAATTTTTGTAAATTACGACTGCTGCCATCCAGAATATCGACCACCTCTTTTTGCTCCGGCGTCAGCGGCCCAACCACCTGATCGGCCAGCAGCTCTGTCCCCTCGCGCATACTGGCCAGCGGGGTTTTCAGCTCATGGGACAGGTGACGTAGAAACTGATGGCGCTGGGATTCCAGCCACGCCAGACGCTCACTCAGCCAGATAATGCGCTGCCCCACCGATCGTAATTCACGCGGACCGGTAAAGGTGACGGTATTCCCTAAAGAACGGCCTTCGCCCAGGCGATTAATCATCCGTTCAATTCCTTTTACCGGCCCGATAATCATGCGGGTAAAAAGTAGCACCATCGCCAGGCTCACCAGAAATAGCACCAGCGCCTGCCAGCCGAAAAATTGTCCGCGCTCGGCGATTTCTTGTTGTAACTGCTGCCCGCGCGAGTAAACCACAGTACGCGTCGCCTGCACCATTTCCGTATTCGCGTTGGCAAAGGCCTCCAGACGCGCGGCCGCTGCCGCTTCCGGGCCGCTATCTTTACACTGCAATTGCGCCAGCGCGTTTAAATCCTGGCGTAACGCCTGATACAACTTATCATCCGGCAATACGCCGGCATGGGCATACAGCATATCGCTATAGCGCTTACGCTGGCTTTGATACACTTTTGCCAGCGTCGGATCGTCAAGCACGCAATACTGTCGGTAGCTTCGCTCCATCTCCAGCGCGACGTTGGTCATCGCCTCGCTGCGCCGGGCGTCAATAAGCGTGCTGCGGTTAATCACCGCAGCCTGATCGCTTAACGCGTTAAGGCTTTGCCACGCCTGCCAGGCCAGAACCAGCAACGGCAGCAGGATCAGCAAAAAGGCCAGCATGACCAATTGTCGTAAAGAACGGGGGAAAACAGACCAGCGCTTCAACGTGTCGCTCACATAAAAGAAGAATAAAAAAGATGCTAACCGAGGGAAGCGCCAGATACAACAAAGCCGGGCTAAACCCGGCTTTGTTATGGAATAAGGCGGTGCCTAACTCGACGTTTCGCCCGGAGGTTGATAAAGCTACGCTATTATCAGAAGTTGGACGGCAGGCACCTTGTTGTGCGTCATTCGAAGTTTATGTAGCGCGTCCCTAAGGGGCTGACATAAGAAGGTGAATGAGCCACTGGTTATCATTATGCAGTAATTGTGCCAGGTTGCAAAACAATTAATTAACATGATGATTTTAATATATTTTATAACTTAACCTCACTCTGGCGCTAACGAGCAAAACTTAAGCAATATGTCGCCAAAAGGCAACACTAAACACCATCACCTTAATATTAATCGAAAAACAATGAGTTAAGTGTCACCTTTTAGCGACACTGTATTTAGGGTGATGTCGGCATTTCGCGACACCACCCAAATACGGGACGGCGACGAATGGAACTACCCTAGCTGCTTACGCGCATTACGGAAGATACGCATCCACGGGCTATCCTCGCCCCAGTTTTCCGGGTGCCAGGAGTTGGCGACGGTGCGGAATACACGTTCCGGATGCGGCATCATAATCGTCACCCGACCGTTTTCGGTCGTCACCGCCGTGATGCCGTTCGGCGAACCGTTCGGGTTAGCCGGATAGGTTTCGGTCACCTTACCAAAGTTATCAACGTAGCGCAGAGCGACCAGGCCTTTGCTCTCAAGCGCGGCAAGATGCGCATCGTCACGCACCTCAACGCGCCCTTCCCCATGGGAAACCGCAATCGGCATCTGTGAGCCTACCATTCCTTGCAGCAGCAGCGATGGGCTTTGCGTCACTTCCACCAGGCTGAAGCGGGCTTCGAAGCGGTCAGAATGGTTACGTACAAAACGCGGCCACAGTTCGCTGCCCGGGATCAGCTCGCGCAGATTCGACATCATCTGGCAACCGTTGCACACGCCCAGCGCCAGCGTCTGCGGACGATGGAAGAAGGTTTCGAATTCGTCGCGCACCCGATGGTTAAACAGAATGGATTTCGCCCAGCCTTCGCCCGCCCCCAGCACGTCGCCGTAGGAAAAGCCGCCGCAAGCCACCAGCGCATGGAAATTGCCCAGACCGATACGACCGCCCAGCAGGTCGCTCATATGGACGTCAATCGCGTCAAAGCCCGCACTATGGAACGCCGCCGCCATCTCCACGTGAGAGTTCACCCCCTGCTCGCGCAGTACAGCGACTTTCGGTCGTGCGCCTGTCGCAATGTACGGCGCGGCGATATCTTCATTAATATCAAACGACAGCTTCACGTTGAGGCCCGGATCGGCATCATTCGCTTTCGCCTCGTGTTCCTGGTCAGCACATTGCGGATTGTCGCGCAGACGCTGCATCTGCCAGGTGGTTTCCGCCCACCAGACACGCAGCGTAGTGCGGCTTTCGCTGAATACCGTCTGGTCATTAGCGGTAATTACAAAGCGATCGCCAGCCAGGGCCTGACCAAGGTAGTGGACGCAGTCAGCAAGGCCGTACTGCGCCAACAGCGCTTCGACCGCGTCTCTGTCTTCAGCGCGTACCTGAATCACGCCGCCCAGCTCCTCGTTGAACAGTGCGGCCAGATGGTCATCGCCCAGCGCGGCGATATCGACCTGCACGCCGCAGTGGCCGGCAAAGGCCATCTCGGCCAGCGTCACCAGCAGACCGCCGTCGGAACGGTCGTGCCAGGCCAGTAATTTACGCGCAGCGACCAGCGCCTGCATGGCGTCATAGAAGCCTTTCAGTTGCGCGACGTCACGCACGTCCGCGGGTTTGTCGCCAAGCTGACGATAGACCTGCGCCAGCGCCGTTGCGCCCAGCGCGTTGTGGCCCTTGCCAAGATCGATCAGCAACAAGGCGTTATCTTCCGTTGACAGCTGCGGCGTAAGGGTGTGACGCACGTCTTCCACGCGGGCAAACGCGGAAATCACCAGCGACAGCGGCGAGGTCATTTCGCGCTGTTCGTTGCCTTCCTGCCAGCGGGTTTTCATCGACATCGAATCTTTGCCCACCGGAATCGTCAGGCCAAGCTGCGGACAGAGTTCCTCTCCCACCGCTTTAACCGCGTCATATAAACCGGCATCTTCGCCAGGATGACCGGCTGCCGCCATCCAGTTAGCGGAAAGCTTGATGCGCTTGATATCGCCAATCTGCGTCGCGGCAATGTTAGTCAACGCTTCACCGACGGCCAGACGGGCGGAGGCGGCAAAGTCCAGCAGCGCCACCGGCGCGCGCTCGCCAATCGACATCGCTTCGCCGTAGTAGCTGTCGAGGCTGGCGGTAGTGACCGCGCAGTCAGCCACCGGGACCTGCCACGGGCCAACCATCTGGTCACGCGCCACCATACCGGTGACGGTACGGTCGCCAATAGTGACAAGGAAGGTTTTTTCCGCCACGGTCGGCAGATGCAGAACACGATTTACCGCGTCGGCAATCGTGATATCCGCGCGGTTCAGCGCATCGCCTTTCGCCTTCAATGTTTGCACATCGCGGGTCATTTTCGGCGTTTTGCCCAGCAGGACATCCAGCGGCAGGTCGATCGGCTGATTGTCGAAATGGTTATCATGCAACGAGAGATGCTGTTCTTCGGTAGCGTCGCCAATGACCGCATACGGCGCGCGTTCGCGCTTACACAGTTCATCGAACAGCGGCAACTGGTCAGCCGCGACCGCCAGTACGTAGCGCTCCTGGGATTCGTTACACCAGATTTCCAGCGGGCTCATGCCCGGCTCGTCGCTAAGAATGTCGCGCAGTTCGAATTTCCCGCCGCGCCCACCGTCGCTTACCAGCTCCGGCATCGCATTGGAGAGACCGCCCGCGCCCACATCATGGATAAACAAGATTGGGTTGGCGTCGCCCAACTGCCAGCAGCGGTCGATCACCTCCTGGCAACGACGCTCCATTTCCGGGTTATCGCGCTGAACAGAGGCAAAATCGAGATCCGCATCAGACTGGCCGGAAGCCATTGACGATGCCGCGCCGCCGCCGAGGCCGATATTCATCGCCGGGCCGCCAAGGACAATCAGCTTCGCGCCTACGACGATCTCGCCTTTCTGCACGTGATCGGCGCGGATATTACCGATCCCGCCCGCCAGCATGATCGGCTTATGGTAGCCGCGCAGCTCTTCGCCGTTGTGGCTGTTCACTTTCTCTTCATAAGTACGGAAGTAACCGGTCAGCGCCGGGCGACCAAATTCGTTGTTAAACGCCGCGCCGCCCAGCGGACCTTCGGTCATGATATCCAGCGCGGTGACAATACGTTCCGGCTTGCCAAAATCCTCTTCCCACGGCTGTTCAAAGCCCGGAATACGCAGGTTGGAAACGGAGAAGCCCACCAGCCCGGCTTTTGGTTTCGCGCCACGCCCGGTGGCGCCTTCATCACGAATTTCGCCGCCGGAACCGGTCGCCGCCCCCGGCCACGGAGAGATGGCGGTTGGGTGGTTATGCGTTTCGACCTTCATCAGAATGTGCGCGGGCTCCTGATGAAAATCGTAACGGCCGGTATTGTGGTCGGCGAAGTAGCGCCCCACCGCAGATCCTTCCATCACCGCGGCATTGTCTTTATAGGCAGAGAGCACATAGTCCGGCGTGGTTTCGAAGGTGTTTTTAATCATTTTAAACAGCGACTTCGGCTGCGGTTTACCGTCGATAATCCAGTCGGCGTTAAAAATCTTGTGGCGGCAGTGCTCGGAGTTCGCCTGGGCGAACATGTACAGTTCGATATCGTTCGGGTTGCGCCCCAGTTTGGTAAACGCCTCCTGCAAATAGTCGATTTCATCTTCCGCCAGCGCCAGACCAAGACGCAGGTTGGCGTCAATTAACGCCTGACGGCCTTCTCCCAGCAGATCGACACTGGAAACCGGCGCAGGCTGATGGTGGATAAACAGTTTTTCCGCATCGGTTAAAGAAGAGAACACCGTCTCCATCATACGGTCGTGCAGCTCTGCGGCCACTTGTCGCCACTGTTCCGCCGTCAACGTCGAAGCCTCGATATAGTACGCTACGCCGCGCTCCAGACGATCAACCTGTTGCAGGCCGCAGTTGTGGGCGATATCCGTTGCTTTTGAAGACCAGGGGGAGATGGTACCAGGACGCGGTGTGACTAACAGGAGTTTACCCGCCGGCGTATGGCTGCTAAGCGCCGGGCCGTATTGCAGCAGACGGGTAAGCTGCGCCTGCTCGCTATCATTTAACGGGGCGTTCAGGTCAGCAAAATGGACATACTCAGCGTATATATTGTGGACCTGGAGGTTGGCAGCCTGAAAGCGCGCCAGCAGTTTATTGATACGGAATGCAGACAGTGCAGGCGAACCACGCAGAATTTCCATCATAAGTCTCTCGTCTTCTAAGCTTCGGTGTGCGCAAGGGGGGAAACGGCCGTCATTATAAAGAATCTGACGCGCCGACGAAACCGTTTGCGTAGAAATAAAATCACCGCTTTTTCTTGTCATACGGTGCGGCTATCGTTGCGAATAAGTTGCCAACTGGCGCATTGTTACGCAAAATGCCGCTCATTAGTGACTTATCTATTGCAGCAAAACATCTTTTTCAGCCCGAGGCAACGCACGATCCAGAGAATTAACTAATTGAAAAAATTAAAGATTAATTATCTGTTCATCGGCATATTGACGCTGCTGCTGGCAGCAGCCCTTTGGCCCTCAATCCCCTGGTTCGGTAAAACCGAAAACCATATCGCCGCGATTCAAGCCCGGGGGGTACTGCGCGTCAGTACGATCGACTCGCCATTAACCTATTCCGTTATCAACGGTAAAAAATATGGTCTGGACTATGAACTGGCGCAGCAGTTCGCCAACTATCTCGGCGTGAAGCTGAAAGTGACGGTGCGCCAGAATATCAGCCAGTTGTTTGACGATCTGGATAACGGCAATGCCGACCTGCTCGCGGCAGGGCTGGTCTACGACAGCGCGCGCGTTAAAAACTATCAGCCCGGCCCCATGTATTATTCGGTTTCGCAACAGCTCGTCTACCGGGTCGGACAATATCGCCCACGTTCGCTGGCGACCGTTAACGAGAATCAGCTTACCATTGCGCCAGGGCACGTCGTGGTCAATGATTTACAACGTTTAAAAGAGACAAAGTTTCCCGACCTGAGCTGGAAAGTGGATGATAAAAAAGGCTCGACGACGCTGCTGGAAGAGGTCATCAGCGGCAAACTGGATTACACCATTGCCGATTCAGTGGCGATCAGTCTGTTTCAGCGCGTTCATCCCGAGCTGGCCGTGGCGCTGGATGTCACGGATGAACAGCCCGTGACCTGGTTTAGCCGACTGGACGACGATAATACGCTCTCCGCCGCGCTGCTCGATTTTTTCAATTCGATCAATGAAGACGGGTCGTTGGCGCGGATCGAAGAGAAATATCTGGGACATGGCGATGATTTCGACTACGTTGATACCCGCTCTTTCCTGCGAGCGGTAGATAACGTCCTGCCGGAGCTGGAACCGTTATTTAAAAAATATGCCAAAGAGATAGACTGGCGCCTGCTGGCGGCGATTTCTTATCAGGAATCACACTGGGACCCGCTGGCGACCTCGCCAACCGGCGTGCGCGGCCTGATGATGCTGACTAAAAATACCGCCCAAAGTCTGGGGCTGACCGACCGTACCGATGCGGAGCAAAGCATCAGCGGCGGCGCTCGCTATCTTGAAGATATGATGGCTAAAGTTCCCGAAACCGTTCCGGAAGACGAGCGTATCTGGTTTGCTTTAGCCGCCTACAATATGGGTTATGCGCACATGCTCGACGCCAGATCGCTGACGGTAAAAACCAAAGGCAATCCGGATAGCTGGACCGATGTGAAGCAGCGTTTGCCTCTGTTAAGCCAAAAACCGTATTACAGTAAGCTAACCTACGGTTACGCGCGTGGACATGAGGCTTATGCTTATGTGGAAAATATCCGTAAATACCAGATAAGTTTGGTGGGGTATTTGCAGGAAAAAGAAAAGCAGGAAGCGGAAGCTATGAAACTGGCGCAGGATTACCCGGCGGTGTCGCCGGAGGAGCTGAATAAAGCACCCTTCCCCTTCCTGTCGTTTTTATCGCAGTCATCAGGCTACCTGACGCATTCGCCGTCTTTACTGTTTACGCCGCAGAAGAAAGAAGAAAAATAGCGCGATGGTCTTATCGGATGGCGACGCGCAACGTCTTATCCGGCATTGCGCTATACTGCCGGCCCCGCGCCTTCCGCACGGTCGGCTTTCTTCAGAGCTTTAATTTCCTGACGACGCATACGGAAAAAATCACTGAGCAGCGTCGCACATTCATCGCGCAACACCCCTTCAATAATGTCGACCCGGTGATTCATTCCCGGATGGTGCAGCACATCAATTAGCGATCCGGCCGCGCCGGTTTTTGCATCGCGCGCGCCAAAGACAACGCGTCCAATGCGGCTATGCACCATAGCGCCTGCGCACATCACACAGGGTTCCAGCGTGACATACAGCGTGGTATCCAGTAACCGGTAATTCTGCAATACCAGACCGCCCTGACGCAGCGCCATTATTTCAGCATGCGCAGTAGGATCGTGGCGGCCAATGGGTCGGTTCCAGCCTTCGCCAATGACGCGATGGTTATGCACCAATACCGCGCCAACCGGAACCTCGCGTTCGTCCCAGGCGCGTTTCGCCAGCGTCAGCGCGTGGCGCATCCAGTATTCGTGATCTAATTCGACATCAGACAAAGAGGTAACTCCGGTAATGAAAGCGGGCGGCATTATACACAGACGCTATGCGTTTCACTATTCGAGCTGCTGCAGCTCGCCGTGCGGCGTCACCCGCCAGCGATGCTGGCAAAAATAAAGCAGCGGGTTATCCTGTTTGCTGTCGCTGTAGCCGCTATAAAGACGCAGCGGCGTACCGATTTTACGTTCCAGTTGCGCGACTTTTTCATGGCCCAGACAGCGCACGGTTAATACCCAGCCGCCATACCGTCGCGCCATCTGGCTGGCGATGAGGTTAACGCGCGGCAGCCACGGCGTATCAAAATAGACTTGCTCTACCAATGATTGCGGAGAACCGGTAATAAGCCAGATATCCGCGTCAGAGCTCAATAGATAGGTGGTCAGACGCTCCTGTACAACCGGAAACGCCGTGACGTTAGCGCGAAACCAACGGACAAAATCCGCCTGATGCGCCTGCAAACGCGTTTCGCTATGGCCAAAAGTACAGCCCCACAATAACAGACTCATCGGCCAGCGGGCCGCACGCCCTTTTACCAGTAAACCGATACCGATAATGGGCAACAGCGGCAGTACGAGCAGCGCATTTAGCGGCTGACGGCGCAGCAAATAACGCAGAAAACTGCCGAACATATCCTGTTGATGTAACGTTCCATCCAAATCAAAAAAGACGACACGACGCTCGTGGCTGACCAAACCTTACTCCTCTGGATCATTGAACCCCAGCAGCCAGGTAAAAATAAACCCGGCAATTACCGCTATTAAATAGCCTAACAGATAGAACAGGACTTTTCCGGCAACAATTGTTAATGCCAGCGGCAAACCGGAAATACCAAAGGTAATTACCGTCGCCACTTTCCAGTAGCTGATCAACGCCCCGCCTACCGCGCCGCCGAGGCAAGCGCCAATAAATGGCTTACCCAATGGCAGCGTGACGCCAAAAATCAGCGGCTCGCCAATCCCCAGCAGTCCGACAGGAAGCGCGCCTTTAATCACCTTTTTGAGTCGCGCATTGCGGGTTTTCATCAGTACGGCAATGGCCGCGCCTATCTGACCAACGCCCGCCATCGCCAGGATGGGAAACAGCGCGTTATAGCCGTGCGCTTGCACCAGCTCCACATGAATAGGCACCAGCCCCTGATGCAGCCCGGTCAGTACCAACGGCAGGAAGGTTCCGGCTAACACCGCGCCCACCAGAAAACCGCCGCGATCGATAGCCCAGGACGCGCCGTGAGCGATAGCGTCTGAAATCCAGCCGCCAAGCGGTTGCAGAGCGAAAATCGCTACCGCGCCGGTGATAACAGTCGTCAATAAAGGGTTAAGAATTAACTCCAGCGACCCCGGCAGCAGCTTACGGAACTGGCGCTCAATCCAGCACATTAACGCTACCACCAGCAGGACGGCGATGACGCCGCCCCGTCCCGGCTGAAGCGCCTCGCCAAAGAGCGTAATCTGCGCCAGTTGCGGGCTGGAAAGGCTCCCCGCCATCACGCCGCCTAACGCCTGCGATCCGCCAAAAACTTTCGCGGTATTGACGCCAACCAGAATGTTCATGATAGCGAACACCGCGCTACCAAATATCCCCATCAGGCCCAGCAGGTTAGGATAGTGGACGGCAACATCGCCAACGATATCCGGACGTTTAAGAATATTGATAATGCCGGTAATCAAGCCGGATGCGATAAAGGCAGGGATAAGCGGAATAAAAACATTCGCCAGCTTACGCAACGCATCGCTCATCGGCGCTTTATACTTCGCTTTCGCCTCGGATTTGGTACGCGCCATAGCATCGTCCGGCTTTACATCACCTGCGGCAATCTGCACGCGCATCGCATCAACCACCTGTGCAGCCTTCCCCGGCCCAACGATCAGCTGATGTTGCTCCCCTTGCTTTACGTATCCACTGACGCCAGGCAACGCTTTTAAGCGCGGAATATCCAGTTGGCTGTCGTCCTGTACCTCCACTCTGACTCGCGTCATACAGTTTTCCAGGCGCAGAATATTTTGCTCTCCGCCGATACCACGTAAAATGTCGCTGGCGAGCGCTGCCGTCTTATCCATACACACCTCTTTAGTGTTCTAACGCCGCCCTTAAAAAGCCCTGATGAGCGGCGAGTTTTTCCCTGGCGGCTGCAGCATCCAGCCCCGTAAGCGCCATCAAAATGGCGGGCTTAACCTCAAAATCGGTCTGTTCCAGCAACGTTTCCGCCTCTTCACGACCTATCCCGGTCGCTTCAACGACCATCCGACACGCGCGATCGACCAGTTTGACGTTGGTGGCTTTCATATCCACCATCAGGTTCTGATAGACCTTGCCAAACTTCACCATCGCGCCGGTAGAAATCATATTGAGCACCATTTTCTGCGCGGTGCCGGATTTCAGCCGCGTGGAGCCGGTAAGCGCTTCCGGCCCGACAACGGGCGAAATAGCGATATTAGCCTCCCGCGCAATAGGCGAATCTGGATTACAGGAGACGGCAACAGTGGTACAACCGGACTGTCGCGCATAGCGCAGGCCGCCAATCACATAGGGTGTACGACCCGACGCCGCGAGCCCCACGACCAGATCCTGTTCTTGCAGATTTAGTGCGACAAGATCGTCTTCGCCTGCCTGTTGGCTGTCTTCCGCGCCTTCGACCGCTTTCAACAACGCGCCCGGCCCGCCGGCAATCAGCCCGACGACCAGACCGTGCGGAACGCCAAACGTCGGGGGGCATTCTGAGGCATCCAGTACGCCAAGCCGACCACTGGTGCCCGCGCCCATATAGATGATACGTCCGCCAGACTTCAGCGCCGCCGCCGCGGCATCAACCGCACGCGCAACGTCAGGCAGAGTGGCTTTTACTGCTTCCGCTACCAGCGTATCCTGTTCATTAAAACGCTTAACTAATTCAGGAGTAGGCAACGCATCCAGATCCATCGTTTTCGGGTTACGGGTTTCAGACACTAAGGTACCAAGATTCATTTTTGTCCCTCTGGAATTTTTAATTCATAATAAGCGTCCATGATGGAATAGAATATTCCCCCAGGCGAGTGAAATTTCGTTTTGTCGTCGCCATCACGTTTCGCAGGAGCTGCCCATGAACTGTTTGATTCGTATTCGCCAGCGTTATCCGGATCTCGCGCAAAGCGACAGGAAACTGGCGGATTATCTGCTCGCGCAACCGGATACGGCGCGGCATCTGAGCTCGCAGCAACTGGCGGCCGAAGCGGGCGTCAGCCAATCCAGCGTAGTCAAGTTCGCGCAAAAACTGGGGTTTAAAGGGTTTCCGGCGTTGAAACTGGCTATCAGCGAAGCGTTGGCCAGCAATCCTAATCCGCATTCCGTTCCCGTTCATAACCAGATTCGCGGCGACGATCCGATGCGCCTGGTCGGGGAAAAATTAATTAAAGAGAATATGGCGGCGATGCACGCCACGCTGGACGTTAACAGTGAAGAAAAGCTGTTAGAAAGCGTCACGATGCTGCGCCACGCCCGCCGTATTGTGATCACCGGGATTGGCGCCTCTGGGCTGGTGGCGCAAAATTTTGCCTGGAAGCTACTGAAGATTGGCATTAACGCGGTGGTTGAGCGCGATATGCACGCCCTGCTGGCGACGGTGCAGGCGCTGGCGCCGGAGGATCTGCTGCTGGCGATCTCTTATTCCGGGGAACGGCGCGAGCTGAACCTGGCGGCGGACGAAACATTACGCGCAGGCGCGAAGATCCTGGCCATTACCGGTTTTTCTCCCAACGCCTTGCAGCAGCGCGCCACCCGCTGTCTGTATACGATTGCTGAAGAGCAGGCGACGCGCAGCGCCGCTATCTCCTCGACACATGCGCAAATGATGTTGACCGACTTACTGTTTATGGCGCTGGTACAACAGGATTTAGAGCGGGCGCCGGAGCGTATTCGCCATAGCGAGGCGCTGGTAAAAAAACTGGTTTGAAATGGCTCTTCCGCCTCATGCAGAAGAGCCATCAAGTTTATTGCGCTTCTTTAGCGTGAATCAATTGCGTCAGGAGTGTGTTAACCGGTACGGCAATATTGTTCTGAGCGCCGATTCGCGCAATCGCACCATTTAAATAGTCGATTTCAGTCAGTCGGCCTTTATGTAAATCCTGATGCATAGAAGGATAGTGGTGGCCGCTCTCACGCGGATCGAACACTTTCTTCACCGTATTCATCACCATTTGCTCAGTCAACGGAATATTCTGGCTGGCAGCAACTAACACAAACTCATCAACTACCGCTTGCGCTAAATCTAAAGCACCAGGCCGCTGACCAAATCCGCCGACATTACAATCCAGTAGCGCGCAATAGGTGTTCATTACGCTATTAAAGGCTGCTTTCTTCCAGATCGATAATAATACGTCAGGGCTTATTTCAGCATTCAATCCAGCGCTATTAAGGGTGGCAATGACCTTAGCCTCTTGAGCCGAATCCTGGCTGGCAATCGGCTGCAGTTCAATCGTTCCGGTACCGGTGGCCATAATATGCCCAGCCCCCTCCAGTTCGCTGGACCATAACGTCACACCCGCATAGATTTTCTGCCGATCGACATATTTCTCCAGCGTTTCGATATTTCCCAAGCCGTTAGATAAAATCATCACGACCTTCGCGGCTGGCAGTAATGGCTTGATACGCTGTAACATGCTATCCAGCTGCATTGCTTTGGTAAACAGAATAACCAGCTCAAACTCCCCCTGGGATTCATCAGCCAACATAGCAGGGATGGGGTAATACTTCTGAGTCGTTTCCGTTTCGACAAACAACCCCTTGCTACGAATAGCGTCGACATGCTCCTGCCAGCTATCGATAAGCGTCACGTCGTGCCCGGCCTCCAGCAGCATATAGCCAAAACGACACCCCATAGCGCCTGCACCTGCGATTGCAATTTTCATTTTTATTTCCTTATTATCTGATTAATGAATTTTGGCTAAAACCGTTGCGACATATTTTTTCGTTATCAGGGTCAACACGACTCCAATAAGCAATAGCACCGTTGTCAAAATAAATACTGTATTGTAGCTTCCGGTATATTTTGCAATAGCGGACGTTACATAAGGAGCAATAACCGCACCGACGGCAAAACCAAAATACATAAAGCCGTAGTTTAGCCCCTGGTTACGCATACCAAAATTCTGGCTGGTCAAACCAGGGAAGATAACTAATATACCGGCATAAGCAAAACCCACGCCCAGAGCGCTGAAATAAAATACCGAAGTATTGCCATTGAAGAAAAATAACAGCAGCATACACAAGCAGGTAAAGAGGTAAACAATAACCAGCGTATTATAGCCGCCTAATTTATCGGTTAACCCTCCCCAGAACAGGCGACCGATCGAGTTAAATATCGAGACCAGGCTAACGACTAATGCACCGGACAGTAAACCGTACTGCGTCATACCAATTTGCGCAGAACTTGAGCTAATTACCATCCCAGAGAACACGCCCAGCGCCAGAATCATAAACAGCAGCCAGAAGCGCAGATCTTTCAGCATGTGCCGATAGTCTTTATCCAGTGGCGACGCTTTAATTCCTCCGCTATCTTTTGCTGGCGCGCTACGAATAAAGAACTGGACGATAAAAATAACCACCAGATAAACAATACCCAGATATAACAACGCCCGACTAACATCGTGAGTTTGCGCCATAAAATATTCGGCCAGGCGGGTGCAAAGTAGCGTCCCGACGCCAACACCCGCCAGTACGATACCGCTGGCCAGACCGCGACGGTCAGGGAAAAATTTCAGAATATTATTAAGATTACCCGTAAAAGCCAGGCCCGATCCCAACCCGGCAATGACGCCGTAGGTTAAAAACAGCATGGGCAAATTATCCACAAACCCGGACAAGATAAAACCTAAAGAAAACAGGATACCGCCGATAACTATCGCCTGCTTTCCTTTACCATTGTCGATCATTCTCCCGCCCCAAATCATCGGTAAAGGAATGATCCCCATGTTGATAGAGAATGCTAACGCCAGCGTAGCCGGATCCCAGTGATATTGCGCCATGAGTGGTGTTTTGAAATAGCTAAATGCGTAGACGCCCCCGAGCACAAAATTGATGCACACGTGAGCGGCAAGCATTCCCCAGCGGTTGATTGATGCCGACATAATTTTCCCTTTTTAAAATGCACTGATCACAGTTTAAAAAAAGCAAAATAGGCAAACAATTTGGTATTTTTTATAATCGTTATAACAAAACCCAATCGATTGGCATTAAATTTTAATGAATATCAAACAACTACACTCCTTCCTGATATTGTGTGATGAATTACATTATGGTCGGGCAGCCAGTCGCCTATTTATCACTCAGCCATCATTAAGTCAGCAAATCAAACAACTTGAGTCATCACTTAAAACAATATTATTTAAGCGAAAAGGCAGAGGAATTAAATTAACAAAAGCAGGCATTATTTTGCAACGACACGCTAACAAAATAATGCTGGATTTAAAAAATGCCGAAAATGAACTTCTTCCCTATCAGGATCAACAGCGCGATACTATTTCAATCGGGGTGTCAGGCAGCTACCTGGTCCTGCCCGCTTTTCGCAACTTTATGGCGCACCATCCGGAAATATCTTTAAATGTTAAAGAGTTCTCAACTGAGCAAACCATTAAAAAGCTGACGGATAGCGCCGTTGATATTGGCATTGTTTATCGAACAGCGCTCCCTGCCCAGCTAAGCTCGACCATGCTGTTTGAAGATGAAATTATCGCTGCAATCCCACTTTCTCATCCTCTGGCGACACGCGAACGTCTGCATCTAAAAGATTTAAACGACCAGCCCATTATCGTGCTTAATGACTCTCTGCTATTAAGAGGGATCATCACCACAGAATTTAATAACCGCAAAGTCGTTCCTAACGTCATCTGCGAACTGGATAACCACTACTCATGCCTTGAGTATGCCGAAGCGCAGATTGGCATCGCATTTATTACCCGCTCGCTAACCCATTTATCGACACCCAAAAATGTTCGCCTGGTTTCACTGGACATCCCCGCATTCTTTATTCCTGTCATGCTGGTGCACAGTAATGACCTTTCACTGGATAACGCAACCATCTGCCTGCTCAAGCAGATCAAAAATTTTTACACTGTAGATAACAAATCAGCGCCAGAAAAGAGCTGGCCCGAGTAGAAAATAGGCGTATAATGCCCGCCCGATTTGTGTTGTTTCTGAGAATTTCCTGATGGCGCTGTTAATCACCAAAAAATGTATCAATTGCGATATGTGCGAGCCGGAGTGCCCGAATGAGGCGATTTCAATGGGCGACAGCATTTATGAGATTAACAGCGACAAATGCACCGAGTGTGTAGGCCATTACGAAACGCCGACCTGTCAGAAAGTCTGCCCGATCCCCAATACGATTTTGCAGGATCCCGCCCATGTCGAAACCGAAGAACAGTTGTGGGATAAGTTTGTTCTGATGCATCACGCAGATAAATTGTAAGCGGGTTAACGCACTTCCAACGCAACAATGCCTGATGGCGCTATGCTTATCAGGCCGACAATATATCGGCCTGTAGGTCAGATAACGTGTTTACGCCGCCATCCGGCAAATCTAACTTTCCAGAATGACCGTAGCGCAGGCGTAATGGCGTTCATCGGCCAACGTGACATGCATGTGCGCCACACCGAGTTTTTCCGCCAGCGTTAACGCCTCGCCCCACAGCCGCAAACGTGGTTTTCCCAGCTCATCGTTAAACACTTCGAACTGATTAAACGCCAGACCGTTGCGGATGCCGGTGCCAAAAGCTTTCGCTGCCGCCTCTTTGACCGCAAAACGCTTGGCGAGAAAACGCACCGGCTGCTGATGCGTCTCCCAGATAGCCCACTCGTTGTCACTGAGCACACGCCTTGCCAGACGTTCGCCGGAACGGGAGATCACTGCCTCAATGCGGGCAATCTCTACAATATCCGTTCCCAGGCCGAGAATCGCCATTAGCCGCGCGCTTCCAGCATCAAACGTTTCATTTCAGCCACCGCCTCTTTCAGCCCCGTCATCACCGCCCGACCAATAATGGCATGACCGATATTGAGCTCGTGCATTTCCGGCAGTGCGGCAATAGCTTTGACGTTATGGTAGGTCAGGCCATGACCCGCATTTACTTTTAGCCCCAGACGGGCCGCCAGGGTCGCGGCGCTGGCAATACGCGCCAGCTCTTTTGCCTGTTCCGCATCGGTTTCTGCGTTGGCGTAGCAGCCGGTATGGATTTCGATAAACGGCGCGCCGACTTCCGCCGCCGCGTTGATTTGCGCTTCATCGGCATCGATAAAGAGCGAAACCTGGATGCCAGCCGCCGCCAGGCGCGCACAGGCATCACGCATTTTATCGCGCTGTCCGGCCACATCCAGGCCGCCTTCGGTGGTGACTTCCTGGCGTTTTTCCGGTACCAGACAACAGAAATGCGGCCTGGTTTCTACGGCGATCGCCAGCATCTCTTCGGTCACCGCCATCTCCAGATTCATACGCGTATGCAGCGTCTGACGCAGAATGCGCACATCGCGATCGGTAATGTGGCGACGATCTTCGCGCAGGTGTACGGTAATGCCGTCCGCGCCTGCCTGTTCAGCAATAAACGCCGCCTGTACCGGATCCGGATAGTCGGTGCCGCGCGCATTACGTAACGTGGCAATGTGGTCAATATTGACGCCTAACAGTAATTCAGCCATGACAATCCTCGTTAATCTTTCTTCGTTTTTACTGTGCGTTTGGGCATAAATTGCCGGAACAGCTCCCGGCTTTTTAACGGTTTTCCCCCAAGATACGGCTTTAATGCCATACGGGTAAAGCGTTTAGCGGCACGCAGAGTATCTACATCCGGAAATTCCCGCGCCTCCAGCGCTTTCAGGTGCCGTCCGGTAAAGGTGTTGTTATCGATGACGACGCTGGCGAAAAAGCCTTTTTCTTCGCGGTAACGGTAGGTCATGGTGTCATCCACCCGTTCGCCGCTGCCTGCACAGTGGGTGAAATTGACGCCATACCCCAGATGACCCAGCAACGCCAGTTCGAAACGTCGCAACGCCGGTTCAGGCGAGCCGGTGGTTCCCGCCAGCGCCTGAATACAGTTCAGATAATCAAAAAAGAGTTCGGAGAAGCGCGTTTCATATTCCAGTACGCGAGAGAGGAGTTCGTTGATGTACAGGCCGCTATAGAGCGTAATACCGCTTAACGGCAGCGCCAGAGAAACTGCCTCGGCGCTGCGCAGGGTTTTCACCTCGCCGCGTCCGCTGTAGCGTAGCAATAACGGCGTAAAAGGCTGTAACGCGCCTTTCAGATTGGAACGTTTAGATCGCGCGCCTTTGGCGACAAGGCGCACGCGCCCCGATTCTTCCGTGAAGACGTCCAGCATCAGGCTGGTTTCGCTCCAGGGGCGACTGTGCAAGACAAATGCGCGCTGCCACCCTTCCACGCTGTGTTAACTCACAGATCGTCTACGTAACCGAGACTGCGCAGAGCGCGTTCGTCATCGGCCCAGCCGGATTTCACTTTCACCCACAGTTCCAGGTGTACCGGCGCTTCAAACATCTCCTGCATGTCTTTACGCGCTTCAATACCAATGGTTTTGATTTTGGCGCCTTTGTTGCCAATCACCATCTTCTTCTGCCCTTCGCGCTCGACGAGGATCAGCCCGTTGATATCATAGCCGCCGCGTTCGTTGGTAACAAAACGTTCAATCTCAACGGTAACGGAATACGGCAGCTCGGCGCCGAGAAAACGCATCAGCTTTTCACGAATGATTTCAGACGCCATAAAGCGCTGAGAGCGATCGGTGATGTAATCTTCCGGGAAGTGATGAATCGCTTCCGGTAAATGTTTACGCACGATACCGGCAATGGTATCGACGTTCATACCCGTTTCAGCAGAGATCGGTACGATATCAAGAAAGTTCATCTGGCTTGCCAGGAACTGGAGGTGCGGCAGCAAATCGGCTTTTTCCTGCACGTTATCCACCTTGTTAACGGCGAGAATAACCGGCGCTTTGCCATCGCGCAGTTTGTTCAGGACCATTTCGTCGTCCGGCGTCCAACGGGTGCCTTCCACAACGAAAATCACCAGCTCAACGTCGCCAATCGAACTGCTCGCCGCCTTATTCATCAAACGGTTAATGGCGCGCTTTTCTTCCATATGCAGTCCCGGGGTATCGACATAAATTGCCTGATACGGGCCTTCGGTATGAATACCGACAATGCGGTGGCGCGTGGTCTGCGCTTTACGGGAAGTGATTGAAATCTTCTGCCCAAGCAGTTTGTTCAGCAAGGTGGATTTGCCAACGTTCGGACGTCCGACGATGGCAATAAATCCGCAGTAAGTTTTGTCAGTGCTCATTCCAACTCCAGTTTTTTCAGCGCCTGTTCGGCGGCAGCCTGCTCCGCCTTACGACGGCTGGAACCCGTGCCAACCACCGGTTCGCTCAGGCCGCTGACCTGGCAGTGGATAGTAAATTCCTGATCGTGCGCCTCGCCGCGTACCTGCACAACCAGGTAAGATGGCAGCGGCAGATGGCGACCCTGCAAATACTCCTGCAAGCGCGTTTTAGGATCTTTTTGTTTATCGCCCGGGCTTATCTCATCCAGACGGGTTTTATACCAGTTAAGGATTAACTGCTCGACGGTCTGGATATTGCTATCGAGAAATACTCCGCCGATTAACGCTTCCACGGTGTCCGCCAGAATGGACTCCCGACGAAATCCGCCGCTTTTTAATTCGCCCGGCCCTAAACGCAGGCACTCGCCTAAATCAAATTCACGGGCTAATTCCGCCAGCGTATTACTACGTACCAACGTGGCGCGCATACGGCTCATATCTCCCTCATCCACCCGTGGGAAACGGTGATAAAGCGCGTTAGCGATAACGAAGCTCAGGATTGAATCGCCTAAAAACTCCAGGCGTTCGTTATGTTTACTGCTGGCGCTGCGGTGAGTTAATGCCTGCTGCAACAGCTCCTGATGATTAAAAGTGTAGCCCAGCTTCCGTTGAAGCCGATTAATTACGATGGGGTTCATGCGATACCAATAAATGAATGCGTCAACAATCCAGCACACGAAACAGACCTGATACACGTTATCTGTCCTGCCGCATCGCTGCAGCGGAAAGAAGGTTGTCTATAACCAACGCTGTTTCGTGTGCCGTGGCGACCAAACGGCGCCAACCTAAAACTTCGGGGGAATATTCTATACACAACGACAGGGGATGTCGTTAGTCTGAGGGAATTTATCCAGGAAATAATTCACGCTGCCGCTAAAAAGACGGCAGCGTGAACGATCATTTCGTCACAGTTAGTGAATACCGCCGATACGACTCAGGCGTACGCCTGTCGGCCACTCCCCTTCCTGCTTGTCAAAGCTCATCCAGATAGCGACCGCTTTACCGACCAGATTCGCTTCCGGAACAAATCCCCAGTAACGGCTATCCGCGCTGTTATCGCGGTTGTCGCCCATCATGAAATATTGCCCCGGCGGTACAACCCAGGTCGCCAGCGGTTGTCCTGGCTGTTGGTAATACATGCCCAACTGATCCTGAGCTATCGGCACCATCAGGATGCGGTGGGTCACATCGCCTAACGTCTCTTTACGTTCGGTCAGGCGAATGCCGTTTTCTTTTGTCTCGTTTAGCGGAACCTCAAAGAAACCGCTGGTCGCTTCTCCGCCGTTACGGCGGGCAAAAGTCTGTACAAAATCGCTCGGCTCAACGTTAGAGTAGGTAACCGGCAGCGCATTTTCGCACGCCTGACCGGAGCTACAGCCAGGCTGAATCGTCACCTCTTTCGCAACCGGATCATAAGTGATTTTATCGCCCGGCAAACCGACGGCGCGTTTGATGTAATCTAACTTAGGATCTTCCGGATATTTAAATACCACAATATCCCCGCGCTTTGGATGACCGGTTTCAATCAGGGTTTTCTGGTAGATCGGATCTTTAATGCCGTAGGCAAATTTTTCCACCAGAATAAAATCGCCGATAAGCAGTGTCGGCATCATTGAGCCTGACGGGATCTGAAAGGGTTCATAAAGAAATGAACGAACGATCAGAACGATCGCCAGAACCGGGAAAACCGACGCCCCGGTCTCCAGCCAGCCCGGCTTAGGCGCCACTTTATTGAGCGTAGCGTTATCCAGCGCATCTCCCGACGCCGTTTGCGCGGCAGCCTGGCGCGCCCGACGTTTTGGCGCGAAAACAAACTTATCAACGCACCATAAAATGCCCGTCACCAGTGTGGCTATCACCAGAATCAGGGCAAACATGTTCGCCATGCCAACTCCTTAGGGATTATTTATTGTCTTTACCGACATGCAGAATGGCGAGGAACGCCTCCTGAGGCAGCTCGACGTTACCGATCTGCTTCATGCGTTTCTTACCTTCTTTCTGTTTCTGCAGCAGTTTTTTCTTACGACTGATATCACCGCCGTAGCACTTCGCCAGCACGTTTTTACGTAACTGTTTTACCGTCGAACGGGCAATAATATGCGTACCAATCGCCGCCTGAATCGCGATATCAAACTGCTGACGTGGGATCAAATCTTTCATCTTCTCCACCAGCTCGCGACCACGGCTTTGCGAGTTATCACGGTGCGTGATCAGCGCCAGCGCATCGACACGTTCGTTGTTGATTAACACATCAACACGCACCATGTCGGAAGCCTGGAAGCGCTTGAAGTTATAATCCAGAGACGCATAGCCGCGCGACGTTGATTTCAGACGGTCAAAGAAGTCGAGCACCACTTCCGCCATCGGGATTTCATAGGTCAACGCGACCTGGTTACCGTGATATACCATGTTAGTTTGTACGCCGCGTTTCTCAATACACAGCGTAATAACGTTACCTAAATAGGCTTGTGGTAACAGCATATGACACTCGGCGATAGGCTCGCGCAGTTCATAAATGTTATTCAACGGCGGCAGCTTGGAGGGGCTATCAACATAGATAGTCTCTTTCGCCGTTGTTTCTACTTCATACACCACGGTCGGCGCAGTGGTGATCAGATCCAGATCGTATTCGCGTTCCAGACGCTCCTGAATGATCTCCATGTGCAACAGGCCGAGGAAGCCGCAGCGGAAGCCAAAGCCCAGCGCCGAGGAGCTTTCCGGTTCATAAAACAGTGAGGCATCGTTCAGGCTCAGCTTGCCGAGCGCGTCGCGGAAACTTTCATAATCGTCGGAGCTGACCGGGAACAGACCTGCATAGACCTGCGGTTTCACCTTTTTAAAGCCCGGCAACGCTTTTTCCGCTGGGTTACGCGCTGAGGTTAAGGTATCGCCAACCGGCGCGCCGAGGATATCTTTAATGGCGCAGACCAGCCAGCCTACTTCGCCGCACTTCAGCTCGGTACGATCAACCTGTTTTGGCGTGAAGATCCCCAGGCGGTCAGCGTTGTAGGTCTGCCCGGTGCTCATCACTTTAATTTTGTCGCCTTTACGCATGGTGCCGTTTTTAATACGCACCAGCGATACCACGCCTAGGTAGTTATCGAACCAGGAGTCAATAATCAGCGCCTGCAGCGGGCCGTCCGGATCGCCTTGCGGCGGCGGGATATCGCGCACCAGGCGTTCCAGAACATCCGTCACGCCGATACCCGTTTTGGCGGAGCAGCGTACCGCGTCCGTCGCATCGATACCGACAATGTCTTCGATTTCTTCCGCCACACGCTCCGGATCGGCGGCCGGCAGGTCAATCTTGTTAAGCACCGGCACCACTTCAAGATCCATTTCCATCGCGGTGTAGCAGTTCGCCAACGTTTGCGCTTCTACGCCCTGGCCGGCATCCACCACCAGCAGCGCGCCCTCGCAGGCGGCTAACGAACGGGAAACTTCATAGGAAAAGTCAACGTGTCCCGGCGTGTCGATAAAGTTCAGTTGATAAGTTTCACCATCAGACGCTTTAAAATCCAGCGTCACACTCTGGGCTTTAATAGTAATACCGCGCTCACGCTCAAGATCCATCGAATCAAGTACCTGAGCTTCCATTTCACGGTCAGACAGGCCACCGCAGATTTGGATAATACGGTCAGACAGCGTCGATTTACCGTGGTCAATGTGAGCAATGATGGAGAAATTTATTATGTTCTTCATAAATATGAATTTTTTAACTCGCTATGCTGATAAATTTTTCTTGATGGACACAGCGGTGGACATTCCACAATAACTACCCCATCAACGACTGGCGTGCATATTACACTGTAGCTTTGAAATCGTCAGCATACGATCTGCTGATCAACATACGATGTTACATCACAATAGAGGTCTATACGATCTATAAACCTATAAACACGGTTACAGTCAGTCCTGACTAAACAGCAGCCGGCCTACCGCAGTCACGTTCTTGCAGACAACGTGACTGCGGTAATCCATCCCACCGGATTGTCTTCAAATTCTCCATGTTGCTGAATCGGCTAACAGCTTCTTAAACGATCGGTATTAGGCTAGGTTCTAAATCTTGCCTGAATGAAAATAAATGTAATAATGATAGCTTGGTATTGACATATAGATTGAAAAAGCGCATGAAAATAGGATTCCAACCAGCCATATTGCAATATGCATATACAAGTAACGAGGCGACATCAAACCTTGAGTTATTAAATAAATGGAGAATAGAATCCCCAGATATTGAGAAGGAGGAGCGTAATAGTATTTACGACAAAATAATAGCAGCAAATCATACCGGGAGCTTATCAATTACTGCTCATCATGTTACCTCTATTCCGGTATTTCCTGATAATTTATCCGAGTTGAATTTATCTTCATGCTATACACTGGAGTCTATTCCAAATCTTCCTGATGGGTTAAAAAGTTTAACTATATCTGGAAATCAGACCATTAAAATTTCATATTTCCCAGATAGCTTAGAGTCACTATCTATAGATATGCAGGCATATGAAGAAAATTATACTTTCCCCGCATTACCTTATGGATTAAAGAGTTTTACTGCGTGCTATGGTAAATTTTTGCCTCCCCTTCCTCCGCATCTATCTTCTTTGTCATTGCAAAATTTCCCTGAAATATTATGTGCTGAGTTACCATATAAATTAGATAAATTAGACTTACAAAATTGCCCTTTCTTGCCATTAATGAAAATGTTACCTGAGGGGTTAAAAGAACTAAGTATTGAACTTATACAAACAGTTCCCGGTACTGTTATAGATGATATTTTGCCTGATAAGCTAAAAAAATTAAGTATCAACTTTTGTGATAATATTAAACTTCCAGTTAAGCTTCCTGTTAATTTAAAGTCTATCAATTTATCCTCAAGGACCCCTATTGTATGGGAAATACCAACCTGCAATCTGCCTGCACATATAGATATTAGTACCGATGGTTATGTTAAGCTTAATCCTGAATTTCTTACCAGGAGTGATATTACCTTTAGTAACAAACCTGCAGGAGATGCGTTAAGTTTTCAGCCTGGAGATGTGGTTTATGGTTTATGTAAGGCAAGAGATCGAGTAAATACTTTAGTTAATTCGTTATATTATTTTTCAAAAAAAGATATTATTATTCAAAATACATTAACAGATGCGGTCTGGGACAGGAAGAATAGAGCCGTGTTTAATAAAGATGAGAAGATAGCAGAAAGATTGAATGATGTTCAGAGAGGGACTTTTTTTAGAGAATTTTTATCTCAACATAAAAAATACAATATTACCGAAGATAAATATTCAGACTTATCCAATGAGGAGTGCTGGATAAAAACAAGTAAAGCCGGTCTTGAATTCCAAACACGATTAAGGGAACGGTCAGTTATTTTTGTCATTGACAATTTAGTTGATGCTATAAGTGATATCGCAAATAAAACAGGAAAGCATGGTAATTCTATTACAGCACATGAGCTAAGATGGGTATATCGGAATCGACATGATGATCTGGTAAAACAAAATGTTAAATTTTTTCTTAATGGTGAGGCTATTTCACACGAAGATGTTTTTTCATTAGTTGGTTGGGATAAATATAAGCCTAAAAATGGAGTCTGATATTTAACGTATGATTCATAGAAATCGTTGACTTTAAAAATAAAATATGCAATTAATATATTTATATATAGAGCAGTCCTATTGGAGTTAAGAATATATACTACCCCTAACTCTAGACTACATGCCAACTTTACTTAGTATCATATTTTCTTGCTACATATCTGTTTGGCAAGGGTATGAATAAAAAAACAAGATTAATTTAATTGATATCGCAACAGATAAGCACTTGCATTTATCTTTAAACTTTTTTATGGTCAACCAGATTTTTCACCATCTGCGCACGTTTATTCGGGCATGCGTTGAAAACCTGCAAAAAAGAAAAATATCGATGCTTATTATTTTTTCTTTAAGTAAATTTTCGCTCAACAAACTTAATTGTTTATTCAATGACGATGAAGCGTGAACTATGCTGGAAATGAAGGAAGTCAACAGTAAGGATAGTCTGAATATTCACGGGTGATATTATGAGACATCGTATATTTTTCCCATTGCTTCTGGTGTTGTCGGCTACAGCCTTTTCGGCATCGGCGATGGCCGCCAGTGATACAAAACCCCCACCAGATAATACAAAATCCGCCTCCAGTGGACTGCCGCCAATACCCGCCCCATTTATTCGTCCCCCCTGGTGTGACAACTGGCCACCAGATATAGAAAAACCACCAGAGTGGTGTCAGATTTGTGGTTGTTAATTTTTTACAGAAGGCTGTAACAACCATATCAGTACTGATGGTATATCTGGTTATTATGCTTCATCAGTTCCTCCTGAACTGAATATTACTTCAGGCTGGTGTATTTTATTAATGCCAGCCTGTTTTTTCACAACGTCATATTACTGGTTTACAGGCACTTCCGGCCAGTCAGGCGCAGATGTATCCACCCGGTTTACCATTACGCTGTAGAGTTCCCATGCCTCCAGTCGCTTCTGCTCCTCATCAGTCGCGATACCACGCTTTACTGCACGCGCCAGTGGCGCAATAACTGACTCTGCCTCAGCAAGAAGTTCCGCTTTTCTGGCTTCAGCCTGTGCAACCAGCTCTTCAGGTGTATATTCGCGATGCTCAACCAGTACCGGGCCTCCTTTCCTGTGTTCAATATATTTTCCGTCCACCTGGCCCTGCATAAGCTCTCGGTAATGCTCATCTGTCAGGGGAATTAAATCGTCAGGGTAATTATCGGATTCGGTATCCGGTTGCCAGAAAAAACCTTTTTCTTTAAAGCTGTAATAATATTCGCTCATTGATATTTATCTCCCAATCGCAAACCAGGCTACAGGAAAATTATTGACCAGATTGGCCATTCCTGATGACTTGGTGGCGGCAAAAAACTGACTGTTGCTCACCGGGTATCCGAATGCGTTATCCACCTGGGTGCCCTGAGCGTTGGTATTGGTTACAAAAACGGCAAAGCAACCAACAGGGAAAGCGCGCGGGAAATTGTAGGTTCCGTTTGAGTTACCAAGTGTTCCCCACTGCATTATAAATCCCGTGCTGTCGTCCAGAATCCAGCCCCAGTCCTGAATGCTGCCGGTATTTTTACGGGCGAAAGTCTGGTTAACATAATCAATGGTGGCGCGGGTGTTGATGTTGTTGTCACGAATTGCCAGTTCACTATTGATCCAGTCAATCGTTCCACGGGTATTTAGCTGATTAGTAATCCAGATACTCAGCCAGTTATTCCCCCACACGGAACTAAAAATGTCCCCATTAGTGGTCATGCGCGCATTATCGAAATGAATATCAGTGAGCATGTGTAATCCGTTACCATTGATATAACCCACTTTGGCACCGTTACAGTAAATATCCAGTACGCCATCCGCGCTGCCGATAAATCCACTGTCACTGTCACCGATATTTATACACGGTGTGCTGCCGTCAAAAACGCCGGTTCCGATATTGCCAATACTCACGCGTTTTGTTGGGTTAAGCGTTTCCTTCATGCCGAGGTGTTCAATAAATGAGGCTTTATCGGGAATATCGCCGCCGTTCTGCGATTTTTGCAGGGCGCCAGCTGCTTGCTTTGCTGTTTCTCCCAAACCGAGGTATGTGAGAATATCCGCAATGCTGGCTTTTCCGATGATGTCGCGCCCAACAGAAGTAAGATCTGTCTGTCCGGCTGTATCATCCCCCGTAAAATACGGGAGTTTATCTGCACCGGTAGCCAGACCAGCGAGCGCCGTTAGCGTGGCATCAAGAGTCTGAAAATCCTTACCGAACGCAGCGGACATTTTGGCGATAAAGCCGCTCAGGTCACCATCATCGAGTACATCCCTGTCCGCTCTTGCTGGCTGTGTACTGTGCCAGTGCTGCAGCGATGAAGCTCGCCTGACGCAGCGCTTTATTTACCTGTGCACTGGATGCCTTTCCCGCAGTAAAACCAGACAGGAGCGCCGGCAGCGCTTCCCAGTCAGGCTGTGATGTAACATTAGCACCCTTACCCGTCGCAAACGGTTTAAAATCATTTTTAGCCATCAGAGTAATGTCCCCCATGAACCGGCATCAAACCCGCTGATATATTCGTTATCCATATCAAACCCAAAAAACCTGTTTCCTTCAGAAGGCGTTTCCACCGAAGGTATTTCAATACTTCCGCCCCATACACCAGCGGCCTTTACCGTCAGATACCCTTGTCGTATAGCAGCAATAAGTTCGAGAGAGACCGATGAAATATCTGTTTCAGGAAAAACCCAGATACCTATGGTCATATCCTGGTTATCGACGATCTGCATCTTCAGACCGGCCCCGTCCAGTGCGGCGTCAAGAATGGGAGGCAGGGAGTCGTTTCTTCCGTCCCAGTTGTTAATTGCTATCTTCGTTTTTAGAACGATGCGATAGGTTTCATCGCTCAGCGAGGTATAACCCGAATCCGGATCATATGGCCCCTGCCAGACGCCCTGGTCATATCCAAGTCCGTCAGTGTCCCAACTGAAATAGACACCGCTTATTGGCTGGCTTACAACCCGGCTTAACCCTATCCACTGGCCGAGAATATCGAGTTGTATTCCTGTCGCATAATCAATATCAAAAGCGCTTATTAGCCCATTTATTGCGGCTGAGATTTCAGCTAACGGCCTGGTCACTAAATCGATGTGTTCAACGAATTTAGGTTTTGTCGCATGATAGTTAATAATTAAGTCCGTATATTTGCTCATGCTGCCACCGTAATAATAATATTTTCCGGCTTACAGGAGGCAGATTCGTCGTAAGCAATATTAATATTCGCCGCAGCAACAGCTTCCGGAGATTTGCCGATCAGCAGCTCCTGAATATCGTAATAGCGTGCATTTCCACCACTGACGACCCCAAGGTTAGCAGGAGAATAAATCCGGCTCAGCAGTACCTGATCACCAATCATCAGTCTGTTAATGTAATCCGCAACAGCCTGCTGAATCTGCACACCTATCTGAGAGGTGTACCCGGCAAAAACTTTTAAGGTGATTTTTCCGTAAACAGGGACATCAGTTGGTCGCGAAAAACTGATTATGTGAGGATTGCCATATTTATCCGGTACGGTTACGGATGTTTTCCCCCAGGTCCGGACCCCCTGCCCTTTATTTCCCCGGATGGTTCTGGCTATTTCGGTCACATCACCACCATCAACAATGGCCGAGATGGAATGCGGAGGAAGCCCGTTACCGTCAGTCTTTCCTGTATCATTTTCATAGAGCTTGTGGCGCGTCACACCAGCAATATTAGCGATCGCCCCGTCCACACCTTCAAATGGTGTGATGGATGGTATCGCGACACTCTGCCCCTGCCTGATGCGCAGTTCTGCGTCCGTTTCTGCAGGTGCGCCAACGGTGGCCGCTGCCGGGTTGGCTACTGACGTCCAGCCACGGGTCGGTGTATTGATAGTGGTAATCGCCCCGGCAGGAGCTGCAACCGCTCCGCTTTTGGAACAAATTGCAGTTGCCGTCACGGTGCCATCAACACCAATCACCACTGAAGCAGGAAGACGCCATATCACATTATTAGTGTCTTTCACGGTGCCGTTCGTAATGGTTGTTCCTGCGGTGCCAGTGAGCAGTAAATCCACGGTAGAGTTCGTTGCACCTTTGCGCGCGATACCGTTAATTTTTACGTTACTGGTCAGCGCTGCGCCGTAACCCGTAGCAGGTGAGAAGCAGTTATAGACGGAAATGGCTGTGTTATTGGCATCGTGAATAGCAAGCGCCACCAGCGCCACCATCTGGCCGTCTTTGCTGTCCGGCTCCAGATAAGCGTCACTACCATAAATCTGCTGGAAATAGCTCGTCAGGGTATCGAGTATCGTCTGGCAATCAGGCGCACTGATCCCCTCAGCGGTTACCGTTGCCGATAAGCCGAGTGTGTCCAAATTGAGGGCCATTTATGCCTCGCTGGTTACTGTCGTTGTTCCGTAGATAGTGTCGATTTCAGCGAAGAACTGGACGCGGCGCGTCGTCGTGTTCACTGTGGTATTGAAAGAGAGGATGGATTTCACGCCCCGCGTTTCGAGGATGCGCTTGCGGATCGCCAGATTGTAGGTTTCCGGCTTTTGCTTACCGAGCACAGACTGAATCCATGGTGTTCCCTCTGTCTTATCGAGGAACCACTGCCCGTACCACAATGCGAATCGTGTTTTTACCGCCTGCGCGACAGCTTCTGGCGAGTTAATCAGCCAGGTGTCATCACCACTACCAAAAGTGTAATCACCTTCTCCGTCTTCACGTCTGTACCGCATTAGTTAGGCGCTCCTGTATTACCACCGCCAGTCTGTACCCCGCCGTGGGTATGCGTCATCAGGCTCTTACCGCCAGCCGTTACATCGTTTGTCACCGTGACAGGACCGAGCATCGTTGCGCTACCGCCGCCCTCCCCCATCCCCTGCGACAGATTGCCGTTAATGGTTACGTCACCGTTTAGCGTAATGGTGGGTGATGTGATCGTGGTTCCGCCTTCTGCAGTAGCCGTCAGCGCGCCGGGGGTTTTAACAGTAACGTTATGGCCTGCGGCCACTTCCACAAAAGCAGCCCCATCCTCGGTACGCAATTGCGCGGCGCTGGTGCTGATTCCGCTTATTTTCTGCGCCTGAGACTGCGGCCCTACGATACAGAACGCATCCGATAAATCATGCACCCGATCGTCGACAGGCTCCTGTACCCCGCCGTTCTGCCAGCAGAAATCGATGCAGCGATCGGCAAAAATCACCAGACATTCATCACCAGCTTTAACCGGGAACGTTAGCGTGCAGCCACCGCCGCGAGGAAATACCACGGGCACATCCACCAGCAGTGGTAATGTCGTCGACTGGCTAACGCCATTCGAATCCGGCTCATAGCCTTTGATAGCGGGTTGAACAACTGCGGTTACGGTGTCGGGATCAAATGACTGGACGATGCCAGGCATTGAAACTCGCAACGCAGACATGATAGAGCTGGCAAGCCTTGTATCAGCCTGTTCTTTACTGCCGAGTTGAGAGGAAAGTGAAACTGGCATATTTTCTCCAGACATAAAAAAACCCGCTCGACGGCGGGCTTGGTATTAATTATCTGTTAGTAATTAAGCTACATCAGCACCATGAATAAGATGGCGTAAGGCTTTTACGCCCTCAGCGTTATAGCGAAACGCTTCGACCTGCTTACTGGAGTGCGCGGATTTATCAAGGAAGAACTTGCCGTACTGCTCAGTTTTAAGGTTGTTTGCGTTAGCGATGCGACCGATTTTATTGGCGCTGACACCTATTTTCTCACCCGCTTCCGCTGCGGTGTAGTAATGCTCTTCAATCACCGGCAAGGGGATCGCGTCATAACCGATAATCGGATTAATCAGCGAAGCCGCCAGCGTCTGGTGGGACATAGGGTCAAGACGGGGCAGCATCACCATCAACTCACGAGCGGATGCGATATTTTTTTCCAGCGCCAGCGCTTTCAACTGTTCGGCCTTTGCAAGACGGTATTCAGGAAGACCGGAATTACTTTGCGCAGGAATCTGGATGGTTTGCATATCTTCCAGTTTATCGACCAGTGAGCGACGCACCGCTTTTGATTCACGAGCGGCCACTCGAAGGGCTTGCTTAATTGACATAACAACTTTTTCAGAGGTTGTTTTGTTTGCTTTTTGAACTACGAAAATTTCGTAGTGCTCACCTTCAAGCTCATCCTTAATGCGTCCAATAAAGTCGTTGTTGCGGACTTCTTTTTCACCGCACTGTTTACGAGCCTGATTTACCATCTCAAGCAGGTACTGGCTATCAATGGTTTTATCCGTGACAACAGATCCGAGGTTTGCTACATTCTTAGAAGTCATTCGACATTCCTTATATGATGATAGGGTTTGTGACATAGGCCGCCAGCAGCAACTGGCGGTTTTTCTTTTTGCTACGATAAAACCTGTATTGCCCCCATTATTCCTTTTGCTACCTCATCTCTTGGGGCCACTATCCATCCCTTCTTCCTGAAATAGCTGACAAATGCATCAAATGACATGACTACCTGATCTTTATTCAATGGGTACGTATTGATGACGTCCCCTTTGGTATCAAGGTAAAGCATTACCCTCTGATGAAATTTGGTTGGTAGACGATCGCTCCCTGCGGAACCCACTTCCCGATCTAGGATATCCAGAACCCAGCGGCGGAATTCTTTGGCTACTGGAGTATTGGCGAACATGGAGATAAGGTGAGCACCGCGAAGGGAGAAAACGCGTACCGGAATATCTACCGCCCCAGTTTTCCTAACGACACTCATTTTGAGGGTCGTTGACATGCTTTCTGTAAACTCGTCGTGATATCGGCTATAAATCTGAGTTACTGCATCTGATTTTTTGTAACCCAATGCCTTAGCTAATTCTGATGAGGTAAGCCAGATTTGATTTTCATGGCTTACCTGGTTAAAAGTGACGTTGTGGAATGTGAGTTCATTTTTCTGTACACTGTTCATGTCGATATTTCCTAGCCTGGAATCATTTGACACCGAAGCCCTGACTGTTCGAGCAGTTGGGGCTTCACTGTTTTACACCTGCAATAAACCATCTTCTTTCAAACTCCGTTCGATGCGCTTAATCACCTCGCTATTCAGTGAACGCCCCTCCTCTTTAGCTGCTTTCTTAATAATCTCTTTCAGTTGCTCAGGGAATCGAATCCCTGTTGGTGCGATATTACGTGCGTTTTCCATCATCCCTCCAATATATTGGCTACATCATGTAGCCATCAATAAAATACTACATCATGTAGCTATCATGTCAAATGAATTTTAACTACATTATGAAGCTAGTTTTGTGCGAGGAATCACTATGAAAGGTGCAAGCTTGATCGCCCCATTCGGTCTGCGCATGCCGGAAGAGCTAAAAGAGAAAATTGCAGAGCGAGCAAAATCTAATGGGCGCTCCATGAACGCCGAGATTGTTCAAATACTTGAAGACACTGTGACGTGCGAGCAATTACTTGATGGATTTATGCTGGATGATGCAAAACGATCCGGCGGAGTTCAGTCTCTCAGCAAAAATGAACTTGAAGAAATGATGGAGAGAATTGTCAGGAAAGCATTGAGTGAATTTACACTATCTCTAATTGATCAAGGCGGTAGTGTCGAAGGCAAAAAGCCCACCTGAGTGGGCTCACTTCACCTTCCGGCAGTCATACGTCCAGAACTCTCGCGGCTCGTCCATATTTTTGCGGATAACTTCAACGTTGAGGATCGGCTTGCCATTTCTGGCCACAAAGTCCATCCCTAACCAACGTCCATTACCCGGAACCATCCATTGGATGTTCACATTGTCATAATCCCCTTTTTGTTTGAGAAAGGTGATTTTCTGTGTCTCCGGTTTCTGTCCATCAATCCTTGCAAGTCCGTCTTGCGCTTTCCAGTTGATCGTGAATGGTCCGCACCCGGTATCAGCAAAGGAAGTGAAGGAGATACAAACAAGTAAAGCTGCCAACAATAGTCTTTTCATGTGTATTTCGCCGCATCAATCCCTTTCGAGTTAAGCAATTCTTTGCCACCTTTAGCCAGGCAAAGCAGGTCCATATACCACGCCTGCCCGCGAGTGTCGCCAGTATAATCGATGCTGCCCACAATGTAATCACCATCAGTATTAATGCTGGCAGGCTGTGACATGCCGGGCAGGCCGTTAACGTAGAGATTACCGTCGCTTTCCGATTCATCCAGCCGTGCTGGCGATTGCGCTATCTGGTCATTACTCAAAGAGGCCCGGTAGACAGATGCCTGATCCAGACGAATAAGCCCCCCCAGCTTAATGTTTGGATTAATCAGGCATCTGACGTTTACGCCTGCACCCATTGTTTGCTGAGGCATACCGATTAGCCCTGTATTGGCATTCAGCACCGTAGCGACACCGATATAGTTATCTTCCGGCACAATGTTGACCTGATTATTCTCATACCACCAGTTAGCGTTACACTGTCCGGCGATATGATTCATCAGCCTGGCTGTGCTCTGATAGACAACCCGCCCACGGGGGAAGACCATCTCAGGCATGTCAGGAACTGCACCTGATTCGATACCATAAGGCCCGAATGATTTCATGCCAAGGCTGAAAAGATCACTGTACTTCCATCCGGCAGCCACTGTGGTTTTCACACTGGCGTTCAGGTGGCCTTCCCAACTGTCGATACACTGCAACATAATCCAACTGTCTGTCGCATTATCTTTCCCGGTGACAGTGAAACGGATATCTCCGTTGAATATCATACCAACGTTTTCATCGGGATAATTACCCGTTGCATCCGGTTGTCCCTTATATCCGGCTATAACCTGTATACGCGAGAATTCCTTCTGCATAATCCGGTTCTGAGTGGTAGGGGACAGGTTATAAACCTTAAAATTTCCAACGAATCCATTAAATATGGTCGCAGGCATTTTCTGAATATTGAAAGTGACTTTAAGCTCAGAAATTTTTATCCCGTCGCCCTTATCGTCAACCAGCAATAATTCAAAGTGACGCATCCAGTTTTTTGACATTGTTACTCCGTGAAGACATAGAGGTGTGAGAACGTTCCGAGATCGAATTGCGTCGGGTTTTCCTGCCCTGCCACATCGCAGAGTACCACCAGCGAAAACCCGAGATTCATATATCGATACTGCGCCAGCAGGTCAGCCCCCGTAATCATCGGCATACCTGAGATAATGGCGGAACCATTGCTGTCAGCAAGATCCAGAACCCAGTACTCTCCGCGCCAGATGACATACAGGTGATAAACCGTACCGTTAATTGTGGTGGCAAAAGTCTGATTATCAGCGACCAGTGGGATTTCTACGGCCTCCATGAATCACCTTCCCAGAAATAAATTGCTCAGATACCCATCGACAGTGGTGACACCTTTTTGCGCCATCTGTGGCAGCGATTTCAGAATGGAATTATTCGGCGGTACCGTGGTTTTGGTACCTGTATTCTGCACAGCAGACGTCCCTACTCCCTCGGTCATATTGTTTTTCGAGGCAACCCTGATTGACTGCGTGGAGGTAATAATCACCTCCCTGAGGGTAAGGGTCGCCAGAAGCACATTCTCACTACTCTTGTCAGTCGTCACCGCCAGCGTTTTTATCAACATATTGTTGTAAATACGCTTGCCGGTTGTTACATCGAAAGGAATACGATCCCGCTGCAGGTTAAGCAGCTCCTGATACAGTTCTTTCGGGCTCAGCCCCAGTGAAAGACCAATAGCGGAAGTATCAGCAAAATCAAGCAGCGATCCGCCTCCGGAAAATCCGGTTTCCATCACAACTTCTGAAGGTCGCCTGAATGCGTGTTCTGATATGTAACCAGCGCCCTCACCACTGGCACCAGCATTCGTGGGTTGTTCAACCGGATGTTCCGTAATTTCCAGAGCGTCAGTATGCTTTTCGGTAATAACCACATCAGGAATAATTATTCCTATCGAGCGGGTTCGCTGCTGCAGCAAAACAGATAAAAAATCCATTACGCAGGTCCTTTCAATTGCTGTACCGCCCTGGCATTCACAGCACCCTGCTTGTCAGCGATCAGGTTAGCCGCCTCCTGAGGGTTGTTCACGCCGTGGACATTTATAACAGTCTGCTGGTTGAGGCTGCCGCCAGCGGCCTGATACGCCAGCGGGCTGTTCCAGTTTGAATACCCTTCTTTGCGCGCCATCGACTGCATCAGCGCGGCCATAGTTTCCGGGTTGGCGAGGTTCAATACAGTGTTCGGTGAAACGCCCATCCATTTTGCAACATCCTGCGCATACTTTTTCGGGTCGTTGTTGTCACCAGCCGGCGCCCAGGTACTGACAATATCCTGAATGGTCTGTAATGCCCGCCCGGTTGTTTTCCCTGTAAAGTAGCGCATAAGCTGGTTTTTCATCGCCTCCCAGCCCTGAAGGGCGGACTCGAAGAACCGGAAGCCGTTACCGCCCACCGGGCGAATGTTACCGGGGTTATTGTTGCGATCTGCAAGAGTGCCGCCACCGGGGATATCTGGCTGGATGTTGGAACCATACACTACGCCGTTACTCTGTCCCTGCCGGATAACTTTACCGGGTCCCCCGTGCAGCCAGTCCATCCACGCAGGCCATTCACGAACCTCACTGACATCCCTGCGTCCGATATCTGTTTTTATACCGATAGCGGTTAGCGTGTCGCCGATAATTCGCTTCGTATAACTCAGTGAAGATTTTGCGCTATCGGCAATATTCTCTCTGTCGCTGACAATATAGCCTGCGTAAAGCCCCCACAATTTTAGCCAGGGTGGGATCGGAAGACCGGAAATTTTCCCGAAAGCACCAAGAACTTTGGATACCCAGACACCAGCGATAAACGTTCCGAGGATTTCGAGCGATTTTTGCCAGCCGCCTACGCTATCCTTAAGTTCGAGCAGGTGATCACGGAGCCAGACCATCGCATCCTTCGCTTTGTCTATCGCTGGCTGCCATTTTTCCCAGTCAATAAGACTGTTACCGCCTTCTTTCCATGTTTTGTAGTCCTCCCACAAGAGACCGAGCGCCACGATCAGGCCAGTAATCAGCCCTACAGGTGACATCCAGAAAGTAGAGTTAAGTATCCGCATGGCGACAACCAGACCACCGATAACCTCTATCAGGGTTTTCGTTTCTTTATCCAGTTTTCCCCACCAGTCGATAATATCCCCTACACCTTCAACAATTCGAAACGCCACGCGACCGACGATATCCCCCAGCCAAAGAATCCCCTTCACAATCTTTGTGATAGTGGTTTCAATTTTGGGGAAATTTTCGAGTATGCGTTTGCGAAGATTATCAATCGAACCAGCCATTCCTTCAACAAGGTTGGAACCGATTTTGTCTCGGGCCATACCCGCCATTTCACCGAATGCCTTCAGTGAAGTCATAAACCGATTTGACGACACAGCGGCCTGATCCGCATTGAAGCCAATCGCCTTTGTCATTTCAGAATACTGAGCGCTGAATTGCCCGATCCCGCGACGCATCGCCATAAGGGTATTTTCATCAATGCCCAGCATCTGCGCATACTGGTTAGCCCGGTAATACGGCATGCTGCTGAGCTTCTGACCTACACCCGTAAAAATGGCGGCCATATCGCGCATATTCCCGCTGGCATCACGGGTCTGTACACCCAAGCGGTTCAGAAAGCCTTCCGCGCCGGGATTATTACGCACAAACCGGGAGAGGCTTTCCAGCGAAGTCCGCGCCGCGTCCACACTACCGCCCACCTGCGAAACTGCGTAGCCAATCGACTGAATCCCCTGAACCGTCGCGCCGGTGCGTTGAGATGCCCAGTAGAGATTATCCAGACCGGAGGCAATTTTCGCCGTAAACGCAACAACGGACAGCGCCGCACCTTCCACCGCCAGCCCTGTTTTTATGGCATTTGCGGTGACGCCAGCAAGAACAGATTCAAATTTCTCGTATCCGGCTTCATCAATACCAAAGCCAAGGGAGACCAGAAAATCTTTAATAGTCTCAGCGTTCATTATCCTCTCTCCATTTCTCAATACGGCGCTGGTTGTCAGCCTTAACGGCCAGATGGTCATTCATCAGCGCGATATCGCACAGATCGACAGACCCATCCTTCAGCGCGTAATAAGGGATTAACCCGGCATCAACCGGATCGAGGAGATAAGACAGCCCGTCAGGCAGGCTGTTAAGGATTAATCCTGAGACTGCCCCGGCGTCGCGCTGGTAGGGTTCACGGGCAAAAAATTTCCCAGAGAATCGGCGACCACCCGCGCCACCAGCTGGAGCATGGTCAACAGGTCGATATCGTCAAACATCAACTGACCGCTGTTAAATACCGGGGTCCATCCACCCATATGTTTGCGTGACACCACAGCCAGGCAAGGATGAATAATCGCGTTGGTGTCTTCTTCGGTCAGGGAAGACAGTTCCTCAGCGATGCGCGGAAGCAGGTTTTCAAACACCGGCTTAAGCGCATCAAACTTAGCGCTGTCGATTTTGCCATCCGCAGGCAGAAGGGAGCGAATGCTCCCGAAATCTGACATCATGCCCGCCAGTACCGGCAGCAATTTACGGGTGACTTTCAGCTGGTCAAAAACGCTGAGTTTCGCCACGCGATAATCGTGGCCTTTGACTGAACATTCCATCTGTTAAAACTCTCCGAGTACCTGGTCGATTTTGCCGCAGTCAAATACCCAGGGCATCGTATTACCGGCTTTAGCGTTGGCGTTATCCGGCTGTTTCTGGAACGCCACACTGCGCGCCGTGATGATGTCTCCGCTCACCTTATTTCGGATCACAATGACGTTGTTTCCCCAGGTACCTGAGGACTGACTCTGTGCGTTATACGCCAGCGACAGTTTTTTGTTTGTCGGCGAGGTCTTCAGCAGATTGACAGTTACCGTACCGCTTTTATCCGCGTGCAGGCTGTGCATCACTTCGCCGTCAGCACCGATGGTCATGGTGTTTTTGGGGCCGCCCATTGCAACGGTGATCCCCTCCTCTGAACTGGCGGAACCGTAGCCCAGGTCAATCTCGCCAGTCGGGCCGGAGAGGGACGCCGTGACGTCCATAAAACTGTAAGTTGAACCCATATTTATTTCCCCTTAGCGAACGACGTTGATCTGAACATCAGCGAAATGCACTGCGCCAGCCAGCTTACAGGCCACCTGAATAACCGGTGCCTTACGTGCTTCGCGGTCTGCCTGCGCCTGCTCGGAAATCGGCTGCGCGTAGACGTAATACCCTTTTGTCAGCGTATCGCCGGAATCCAGTTGCCCGATTGGGCCACCGTTCCAGACGCCGGCAGCCACCAGCCCGTTCGTCACGGACTGATCCATAGACTGCTCAACATTGGACAGAAGACGTGTAACACCCGCATCGGTCTGAGGCACTTTGGTTGTACTGGTGTACAGCAGGTTATACAGGTTGGTCTGAACGTAGTTCTGCAGCCAGTCGAGCCCGTGGCGCTCATCAAAGAAATCACCGCTGGACATGACGCCCTGCTGCAGGATTGCCGTATCGTTCTGGTAATACACAAACACGTTGCATTTTTTGGCATCCAGCGCCGCCGCCTGATCAGTCGTCAGAGTTTCGTAAGTGATCCCCGGCTCCTGTTTAAATTTCAGGGTAATGGTGGTATTGCTGCCGTTGAAATTCACCGTAAACGCGCGGCCAAATGCAGACAGCGCAGCGTACTTGCTGCTGGAGGAATACTGTAGGAACGTGCGCCTGTATTTTGCCGCCTTCAGCTTGTAGGCCAGATCCCCGGTTGAAGTGGCGTCAACGGTGGCGGGATCGCTGGTGGTAATTGCCAGAATGCGGCTGACGCCCGAAGCTTCTACGGCTGCAGCAACTTTCAGCCAGTCGTCATCTGCAATATCCTCTTTGTCTGCAATACCGAGACCATACCAGTTGGTGTAGCCCATTACGGCGTTAACCGCATCCATCAGATTTTCAGCAGCACCCGCCTCACCCGTTGCCAGTGTCTTAGCCCAGCGACCTACATATACTTCTTTAGGGCGTGGTGATTGCGAGAAATAGACTGTTGCTGCTTCATATTCGGGGCTGTCCACGCCGAAATCAGATCCGATGTCCTCCTTTGAGGAGTAGAGGCAAAGACGCTCTTTCACCGGAATTACCGTGGATGTCCCGAGAATAAGCAGTGAACCAAAATTTCGACCAGTAGCCGCGCGCGGCCCAATGATCACGTCGACATTAACGACGTTTGATACAGGTAATCCCTGCAGCATAATTTAATCTCCGAAGAATGAAACTGGTGCATCCACCAGCGATTTAATGCCGTACTCGCGTACCACCTTGCGACGAAGGCGCACAGTAATGTCGTAACGGCGAACCCACTGCTGGTTGATAATTTCCGGGAAAGGGGTCAGACCGGTGTAGTCCCCCATGGACAGGCCAAGCGCGTTCAGTTCGGCGTTGTTTTGCGCAACAGAAATACCATCGCGAAAACGTGACGCAAACGTCATGCCCGCCGGGCCATAAAATGACGCCATGCACTCAAAGGTTTCATGTCGCCAGAGCTGCGCGCCCTCTTCAGTCTGGTTAGTGAATGCGGGGCTGTTATCTATGGGCCATCCGGTAACGCCGAACGCGCACCAGTTCGTTTCAACTGGCAGCAGTGGCGGTTGATCTTTCTGCCAACGCGGGCGAACCATCCCAGCAGGCAAGCCGGAAACGTTGCGTACCCACTGGCTTAACAGCCTGTCGAGCGCCTCGTCATAATCCGGATCGCCGCTGACAGGTGTAAGCCATCCCGGCTCCGTACTGGAATTATTGCTCAACGGGAAATCCTCCATCGAACGGCAGCAGCTCGCAATGCGCCTGTACAAAGCCGGCGCCATATGCGGTGTACGGGTCGACGAATGTCACACGATAATCACGGTTCTGATACGTCACGATATCGGCATCACGGCCAGTCTGCCCCTGCGTGAGTCGCTCAGTCGTCACGATAAGGATTGCTCCACTGATAACCTGCCCGGACTGCATGCGGCGGTTTTCCAGTGAACGGTCAACGGTAACAACCCCGGCAAACTGCGTTTTAACTTCGCTGTCGCTACCAATCCCGTCTTCGTCCACTGTCTGTACCCGACGCGTTACCCAAAGGTTGAAGTCACAAAAATCCGGGTCGAAAAGAACATCGGTTACATCAAGAGTCGGCATCTTTATCCCTCACTACATGGGTTATTGAGGCGAGATATTTGCCAGTATCGTAAAGAGGCTTAGCCAAAGTGGTGCCCGGAGATTCACCAGCAGCACGCCGCGCAAGTTCCGCTTTCGCACCTTTACGCCCACGGCGCGCGCGCGCTTCAACGGTGCTATCTGCAAGCGGAGTAAAATTGGCAGCTTTGATGTGATTTTTCACCCCTCTTGCAGCCACTGTACCCGCGCGGTTGAGTGCTCTTTCCGCTCCCGCCGCATTACCATCAAGCGCAGCCTGTGCCGCAGCTTTAAGCTGTGGCATCGTCTGGTCTTCAACTGATTTAACGCCGGGTACAAGATGCGGACGTGGTGGGATGTTTTGTGCAGGTGAACCGTATTCGTTGATATACCCAATCCCGGCATTACCGAACGGCACATCATCCCGATCGCTGTCTTCCGCAGGGATACCGACCAGCACATCCTTTTTGGTTAGCGACTTTAGCGCATCCAGTATTGCCTGAGCGTTATCAACCCTCGTTGTTACACCGCTTTTGAAACTCATAGCTGGCGTCCCCCCGCACCGAACATCGTAATCAGCTGATAAAATTCAGCGCCATACCGGGTGTTATTCCAGAAGCCTGCGTCAGGGTTTAGCGTCGCGCTGGTGTCATAGCTGACGCTTACCTTGTCAACGGACTTGGAGGACTGCACACCATTGGTTGAACCGCCCGGACCGCCAACGAGCATTGCCCGGCTATCTGCCGCCCATAACGTCATGTAGTGAGCCAAAAACAACTCAGCAAAGTACGGAAACAACGCTTTGCCGGTGACGTTTTCGCTCAGCAGCACATCGGCCAGATTCAGACGAAACTGGATTTGTGCTTCGGGATATCTGGCAGGGTCAGCAAACTGCGGGAAGTCGCGGCGAAAATCACTTACTGTTGGCAGGCTTTGATTCTTTGGCATCTTTCGCCCCATTACCGCCAGTCCGGGCGGAAGTAATCTGCGCCTGCAGGCTGTCGTTCTGCTCCTGCAGCTTGAGCAGAGCGTCTTTCAGATCGGCAATCAGTTTATCTTTATCGGCAATCTGCGCCTGAAGGCTGTCAATAACGGGTTGCTGGTCATCAGTTTCATTCGATCCGCTTTCGGAAAGCTCAGCGTGCGCCCGGGTAAACCAGTGCGACGCGACCTCTTCTGGTACGTTATGCCGTCCCCGGCCAAACTCCTGTTTTGACTGATCGCCGAGCGTCAGCGTAAACGGGGTGTGAACATGGATGGTAACCAGCTTTTCTTTCGCCATTTTTAGTTTCCTTCTGGCCCCTTTCGGGGCCGTTCTGGTTATCAGATACCGTCCACGTAGGACAGGGTTTCTTTGTACACTGGCTCAACCGCACCGAGCTTGCCGTAGTAGGTCGCAATCTGGTACAGACCACGATACTGAACAGGAACGCTTTGCAGCGGAACCAGTGGATAGCGGACGTATTTCTTATCGTTGGTGTAGGCGACCATACGGTCTTTACCGCCAACCCCGCGCCCTTTTAGCCATTTGACCGCTTTGATTTCCAGCGGAACGCCGTTCTGGTGGAAAGCGATAGTGTTCACAGCCAGATAGGTCAGCAGTGACTGGTTACCCGCTTCGGAAACCTTACGGCTCGCCAGCAATGAATACTGCTCTGGCGGAATGCGCAGATCAGAAGGCACAACGGAATAACCGGATGCTGCCCAGGCATTCGACAGAATGCTGTTTACGCTGTCGAGGATCTCATCGTTGGTGGAGTTAGCCCAGGTCTTCGTCGCGTTGTTCAGCGTCACACCAACGAGATTCGTCAGACCTTTCAAACCAAGCGCTTCGTCTCCGACGTAAACCTGTTCGTCGTTATCCATCTGCCATTTAAGCTGCATCCCGTCGTACTTCTGAGTGTCGATCGGACGGCCTACTTGCTGTGCCGCAGCCAGCTCAACAACAGTCCATCCCAGCTCCATCCCCCAAAGGTTCAGCGGATTGCCGTCTTTACTGATATCAACATTAACGCCAGCAATGGCAGTTGAATCTTTGCCTACCCAGTTTTTACCATTCGGATTAGCGCCAGAACCCGCCACGCCAAAACTGGTATTCGTCCAGCTGGAAATGTCATCTGCGATAGAGACGTCTTCGCGCAACTGGATATCACGTGTCCAGGTATAACCCACCAGTGGCAGATTCAGCCCCTGGTCGAGTCGCTCCAGCTCCCCGATGAGAAAGGCACCGGAGCTATCAACGGTTGCCTGATCAAAAGTAATCATTCGTCTGTTCCTTAAATCTTCCAGGAGATTTCTGCGTTGCCGTTAGCGTCACCGGCCCCCGTAAAAAAAGCATCAGGTAACGCGGCTGTTTTGCCTGTCACCTCTGCCGCCGTGATCCCACCAAGCGGAACCGGGATGGAAGCATCGGCTGATACCACGATGTACACCACGCCCCCTTTTTTAACGGACGAAGCATCAGCACCCACGTTTACCGTCATGTACCCACGCTTCATGGCGTCGCCCGGGAAATTCTTATCAGTACCCACCTGGCGAACCATGTCTGGCTGCGATGTGGTCGGATACGGACGAACGTAGATACCCTTCACCTTGTCGACGGTGTCACCCTCCGCCAGCGGCACGAAAAAACCGTCAGCGTCGTATTTGCCAGCCAGACCATACGCTGCGAAGGCGTTATCGGATTTAAGGATCACCGGTTCGACGGTTAAGTCCTGCGGGCGAGAGATAGCCCCGGCAATGCCAACAGGCATCCGGTACAGATATGCAGTCATTGGATTATCCTTTGCGGTTAGACCAGAAGTCGGCGTTTTGTTTGTTCAGGGAAGCGATGCTGGTCATGCCCATGCCTGGACGTTGTGCATCGCCCGTGGTGCTGCGGGTGTTTCTCCCCTTGGCAATCTCAGATACGGCGTTAAACGCCATATCAACCGATTGTTTAGGTAATTTGCGGATATCAGCGTCACCGACAACCTGGCGAACCAGTGTTTTGTCTGCGGCCGCCAGCACATCACGTTTAAATGCGGTCGGTTTCACCTTACGGCTCAGATCGATACCCGGGATAATGACTTCAGCGCGATAGGCAGAATCACCAGTAATCGTGGTTTCCTCTTCGTTGTCCTCGCCGTCGCCGGTCGGGTCTTTCTTATCTTTATCATCAGGGGTGTCAGCATTATCGCCTGTTGCCGTTCCTTCCAGCTTAGCCAGTAGGGCCTTGAGCAGGGTTTTGATATCGTCCTCGCCGTCGCCGGTCACATCTCCGCCCATCTCCGGCTTTTTGTCCGGCAATGGTTGTTGTGGTGAAAGGTTAATGTTGAGATTGACGCCGCCCGGCAGATCACCTTCATCCCCCGTTACAGCCGCTGGCGCTGAGTCCAGCAGTTCGTTCATGGTGTCCGAGTCACCTGTTTTGATGGCCGTGCGCATGCGGGTCCACCAGCTTTTCTTTTGATTTGCCATTGTGTCTCTGTCTCCAATTGCACAACGATTTCCGGCTCTGCCTTTGGGGACAAGAGCCACATGGTTTCCGGTAATATCGACCTGCTCAGCCTTACCCGGCTCAGCCTGTTCATATTCCGCGTCATAGCCACACGACACTTCGCGCAGACCATCTTCGATAAGCTGAATGGCGCTTTCGTCTTTGACGATAAGGTCAGCCAGCATCAAATCAGACTGCTCACCAGTCCCGCGCCGGACATTCTGAAGATGACCGACCGCAAGCTCTTTCCAGTTCTCGGGATTGACCAGCCGGACGTTCCCGTTTTCATCCTCCGGATGCAGGATCGTGATGCTCATCCCTTCGAAGGAGGCAAGCGTGGCCGGATGGAATACCTGCTCAGGAGAGCGCGTTACGACTATCTCACCGAACTTGTCAGGCTTGAGGTTTGGCAGATCAGCAGCGCCGTAAAGCTGCTTACCCGTTCGACCTATCGGCACGTCTCTGCACAGCAGCGAGCCGTCAGCCAGCTGATAGCGGGTTTCCCCCAGCCGGGTATTGAAAAAATATTTCATGTTTTACCTGCGATTCAGGCGAGATAAGAATGAGGGTTGGGGAAGACGATTTCTTTATAACAGCGGCAGTTCGGGAGCTCGCCAGCGTGACCGGTCATGCCGTCAAGCGTTGGGGGTCGTCCCCATTCGACAAACTTCCCTTCCATCTCCCGATGAGAATGCCGGACGTCGCCATCTTCGGCTGTACGCCAGATATAACCATTCGAGCCGATTGACAGCGCTCGCGCCTGATCGAGCGCGCCGGTTGCACGTCCAAGCTCGGTACGGGCGATAAGGTCAGCCCTGGACTTTGCTATATCACCCGATGCTGCAATTTCTTTAGCAAAATGCTCCGCTCTCCCACCGGTCACAACAGCTTCAATCGCCCGATTCTGGATGTCGTATACCCTGTCAGCAGCCTCGAGGGGTAGCGATTTAATGTACTTAACCTGTTCGGCAACGATGGATTTCATCACCTGCCCTGGCGGGGCATTGCTCACCAGATTGCGTAGTTCACGACTGATGGTTTTGCTGTGTTTCCGCCACTGCTCATCATTCTTGCGCACAATGTCGGCGGTAAAGTTCTCAGCAACCTTCGTCGCCCACACGGCGTTATAATTTCGCTGTAGCGCTCCAGGGCTTCCATGATTTCGGTGACGCTATCATTTGAACCATCGTAGTGCCCATTTACGATATCCCCGACCGCCCGCGCTATCTGCCGTAGGCTCGTTCGATATCGGATCTCCGCCTGTCGGCTCTGGCGGTTTGTCGACAAGTTCGCCGATGCCTGGTGGCGCTTCGTCTTCGGCATTCTCGATATCCTCGTCGGTAATGGATGCACCGATGCCAGTAACATCGGAGTTCTCACGCAGGTCGGTCATAGCGGCTTTGGTTGTCATCAGACCTGCATCCAGCGCATTGACAATCGCCGTGGTGGTATTCACAGCCACCGTTGAGCGGTCCACATCTGACATCTGCCATAGCGGGTTAAACTCAAACGTGAAATCGTCCGGCAGCGGCTTACCGAGCTCCGAACGATGCATAATGTCCAGCACCCGGCGCACTGGCAGGCGTAAGCGACGCTCCTGCAATGAACTGACCCGGTCATAATAGTTGGCAAGGTCTGCGTCACCCGTTGAGAAACCTTTAGGGGACTGCCCGAAGAGGCGCACCAGTGGAATGCCAACAGCACCGCTAATCTGCTCGGCGAACTGCGAAAGAATGTCATCCAGACCGCTGAAACTGTACTGGTGGGTTTCGAAGGTATCCTTGGCATCCATTAGCGTCATGCCTTCATTGCTCTGAAACTGGCGGATCAGATCAATGTTTTTCAGCAACGCCTCGAATGCCGGGCCGCCCAGTGCAATAAGCTCACGGAGTTTTTCCACTTTGTAGGTCCGCAGATGCGCTTTGTAGACCAGCTGCGCCGCACCGACAGTGGCGCTGTCGAACGCAGTAAGCCGATCCCAGATACGCTCTACAACCGACATGCCCCATTCGTTCTCGGTCATCTTCTGCTGGAATGGCAGCGTCACCCCATCGAAGCGAATCAGGCGGCTATGGTGAATACGCCAGGCGGGGATGCCCGTTGCGGTGGTCACCACATCATAAAGCTCAGGCTTGCCGAGATTCGGCCCCATTTCTTTAATGCGGCGGGTCAGTACCGGGTTAATCATCCAGCGGTCAAGCGGAAGAATCCCCTTAAACTTGCCTTCACCAATGGTTTCGAGCCGTAGCGGGGTCATGGGCGCCTGACCTTCTATCATGATGAAGCCCACCGCGCCGCCGTAGAGACGAGACCATTTCAGTACGTCGTTCAGCGCATCCCAGATTTGCAACTGATCCAGTTGCGCTTCGAGAGTGCCACGGTCTTTTGCGTCAATCTCAGAAGTGATGCGAATGCCTTTGCGGGTCATGTCGTCGGGGATAGCATCTACCGCTTCACCGATGAGCCAGGATGAGCGATAGGACCATTCCACCAGCATACGGTTGCGGCTGGTGAAGTTCGCCCGGTAGGTCGATGCGGAGTGCTGGTTAGGCGTCTGCATCCCCACGCGGGCGACAAAGTTCTCGTAGCCGTCGGCCGTGGCCTGCACCGTTCGTCGCGAGGCTTGTTTGTTTCGTGCCATCAGGCCTGTCTCCCTAGCAGCTCCCAGATATTGAGGGCTGAATTCATTGGCGCGTAGCTGATCATCACCGAGTCGGCGAGGTTCGGCGACCTGGTACCGTCAGGCTGTTTATCCACAACGATTTTCCCCACGCCGTTAATGGAGTAGGTTGGCTGCGAAAGCTCGATGATGAGTTTGTCTTTGCTCTCCATCGTGCTGCTGATGGAGATAATTTCGTCCGGGTTGTAGGCCATACCCTCAACAACGGCGCGGTAGGTATTCCGGAAGAGCTTGCGTAAGTACCACCAGCTCTGTGCCTTGGCGTTGGCGAAGAAATCCTTGTTCAGGCGTGCGGCCTACCCATTGTCGCCCCGTACGGCTTCGTCATCAGGATCGAATACCGCGCCGCTACCACGAAACGGTGTGGCAAGTACTGGCGGCCTGCGGGCGGCTTTGCGTAACTCGTTAATGGCGCGCGCATCGCCGCGAACGCCAGCCCCCAGGCCGTCCTCGTCGAAGCGAAACTCTTCGAGATTATCCTGTTCACAAAAGCCGAAGACCTTCTCAACAGACTGGTAAATGTCGCTGCCCACGCCGGACCATTCCCGCACATTCTCCAGAAGGAAACCGTGACGGGTTGAAAAGGCGTTTTTGTCCCGACCTTCGTCGGCGACGTCCATCGCCCCCAGTCGTTTGCCAGTTGGCTGGATGCCCAGCCTGATATGTGCATCAACAGCAGCCTGTACCCAGTCTGAGGGGATCAGGACACCTTCCGCTGATGCGCTGTAGTTCAGGTCAAGCTCCTGCGCCACTACCACCGGATTGTCGATTTTCTCGCATTCCCTGCGATACCACTCATCATCCTTACGGGGGTCGCTGCGCCAGTGGAATGTGAATACCGGTATCTTTCCGCCGTGGCGTTTCTGCGCAAACGGGTTCGCCATGCCGTTGACCGAACTCAGGTCAATACGGCAACGGGTGGTTTGCGATAACGCCGCATCAATCAGTAGCGGGCGTTGCAGAAATGCAGCCTCATCCACCAGATAGAGTGTGGTTCGGTCACCACGTCCAATATTGTCACCAGCCTCGCCCTTGATGACCGCGCCTGTCTCAGGAAATTCAACACGCATGTACGGTGCATGCTTCTTCTCATTCCACGACCCACGAAACTCGACGGGCAGCGTCTCTACAAACTTGCGCGCCTTCCAGAACAGCGCCTTAGGGTCACCAGTACTGTCGACATATTCCTCTTTACGGGAACCGAAGCCGATGACCATCTCTTTGTTAAACAGGCAAAGCGAGCAGGCCATCCCGATCGCCGTCCAGCTCAGCCCCATTTCACGGGATTTTTCGGTGATACCGTTCTCCCGCTTGCCCCAGCGTTCCATAATCCAGTGAATCCACTCTTCCTGTTTCGGGAATAGCAGAAAAGGGATGGTGACCGGCAGGCCATAATCGATATTACGCGGGTCCGTCGTCATACCCCAGTCGATGATGAACTGAGCCGGGTTAGTACGATAAAACTGCTTCAACGCGGGAAGCATCTCAGGATGCTGGCGAATGCGCTGTAAGCGTTCCATCCGCCATTCAAACACCATCTGGTAATCTGGATGTTTGAAATCGAAGGAGAATGGTAACGGCATAATTAACCCATCATTTTTTTGTATAGCTCCGCTGCCTGATCAGTTGTCAGATCAGTATTTTTTCCTGGTAGAGGCGTTTTTTCTGGTTCACTGACAGCACCTATACTCCATGCTTCTCTCTCCAGGCCGATCAACGTTTTCAGGCTGTCGCTCAGGTCTTTCAGAGATTTCACACGGGAAGGCAAACTGATGACTTTTTGATAAGTTTCATTGAGCCGGTCACGGCCTTTATCGTCAGGATCGAACATGATGTCACCCAGTTGCTCCAGCACCACCACATCAGCACACTGCGCACCAAGTTCATCAAAAAGCGTGTTTGTGAGTTCCCGGGCCCGGCGAATATCGCCCCGGTGCTCCATGCGTACCGAGGCTATTACCTCCGCTGTGGCCTCTATCAGTACGCGTTCTGTAAGTTCCGTTTTGGTGCGTACCGTTTTGCGTACTTCCTGTTTGCGTACCAGATCGTCAGCCTTTTGCTGAATCCTGGCGTTAAGATCACGGGACCAGTCATCACGCTTTGCACGCTTGCGGATAGCACCTTCACTAATACCATGATGTGACGCAATTTCACGGAGGGACATCACTCCGGCCCGGTATGCCGTCTCGATGGCCTCCCAGTCCGGTTTTGCCATATTTTCTCCAAAAAAAACCGCCCTGAGGCGGTTAAACTTTGTTGAATGCAATGCACTGTATCCAGAGGTTTTCTCTCAGCCTCTGTTTTTCAGCCATTAAGGATTCGAATATTTCATGCGAGGATTGTTCACCATCGCAATTGTAGACTTCACCATACGAATACGCCGGTAAGTGCTCCCATGTGGTTGCATCGTAAGCATTCCACGAAAAAAACCATTGCTCTTTATGTTTCATATTTCCTCCCTAACAGGAGGAGCTATTGTGCATTATCGCAGACACTCAAGGAATGCCTGCTGTAATACTTACTTACGTAACCGTTCCAGCAAATCTTTTTCAAATATCCCGGTACTTTTACACTCCACCGGCTTCACCTTATCGTTACCGTCGGCAGTATCCAGTCCGGCAGTGCCTGTCACCATTACCGAAACATTACTGCCTTCACCGGCACTCCAGACCTGCGCGACGATACGGTAATGCTCCTGGATATTTTGTGTCTGCGGTAACAGTGAACAGTCCAGATACAACGAACTCAGTTCCGGGTCATCCCCTGTACCGGCGATAATACCTGTGGTCTGGTCGTTAACACTGGCTGTGATGGCCTTCTCCCTGAAATACAGCGCCACGGCATTCAGCAACTCATCCGGTTTACGGTTACCGATGAATAAGGTTGATATCTGTTCGCTCATCCCTGGCTGCTGCCCGGCCTGGCTGTCCTGCTGTTGCTGCCCTCCTGTTTTAACCGGACCATACACAGTAATGCAGCCGCCAAGACAAAGTGCGGCAGCGGTGGCTAATATACGGCGCATAGTCATTACCGATAATAAAGCGTTGTACACCCGGCGAGGGACACACATACCAGGGCCAGTACGAATAATTTTGCCTTCATTAATTTTCCTTGTTATCAGGTTTCAGTTCTGCCCGGTCACTTTGTCCCAGGTACGTTCGCATGTGCTTCCGGCGACATAACGCTCATCAGCCTCTTTTGCGAACTTTCCCGCCAGATCGTCAGCTTCGCCAAGCAACTGGGCGAGCAGTATTCCGGTCTCGGCTTTTGCCTGGCTTGCTGCGGCAAGAGCGGAAAGCCTGCCGGTTTCACTTCCTGCAAGTTGCCGTTGTACTGCTGCGAGCTGCTGTTGCAGCCCACCGCGAGCACGCTCAGCAGCATCAGCATCGGCCTGTATTTTTGCCAGTTCTTCATCAGCTCTTTTCTGTTCTTCATCTGCGGCGTGCTGGCGACGCTGCTCTTTCGCTCTTTCGGTTACTTCACGCTGCAATACGGTGGTCGCATCAGTAAGGTCTCGTTGCGCCCACTGGAATTTCCAGGATGTATCCGCCTTCTGATAACCTCGTGAATAACACCAGTACGCACCAGCACATAACAAAAAAGCCACCAGCAGTATTTCTGCTAATGGCTTCCAGAATTTTTTAAGCAATTTCAGCAGTACTATCATACGAGCACCGATTTTGCTTTCTCAAAGCGCTCCCGCCGATCACCGATGCCGTTCTGCCCTCCGTTGATGATCTGCGTTACACGGACAACATCACCTGAATACATCAGACAACCACGTAATGTGAAATACCATGCAGCAGAACAGGCTGCATGCTTCTCCTGTGTCAGCAACTCTGGTGTGCTGATCAGATCAAGCTTCAGCGCCGCACCGCATTTAGCGTAGTTCTCGCGACCGGTGATTTGAAGCAGGCCACGACCACGATATTTCCAGCCATCATCATGGCTGTTATTCCCCATGCGGCCACCGTAAACCAGATTGGCTATTTGTGGCTGGTGGGCAACCTGGCGACCATCAATACGCCCCAGCATTTCGCACTGATACGGCGTCAGACGTTTACCAAACGTTTTTTTCAGCGCCTCCACCGAATAATTGAAGCTTTCCTTCAGAACAGTAAATCCGGCTGATTCATGTCCCGTTTGTGCAATAAACATGGCCTGATCCAGTGGCGCAGTGATACCGAATTCGCTCATTGCCGCCGTAATATGTGGATACCAGCTCGCAGAAAGCTCGGCGCTGATACCAGCCGCCTGCTGAAATTGTTGTTGATTCATCAGTGCCTCAGTGCATCGACCAGACGCGCCACATTACCGCGAGCCCACAGCACAGTGGCGCAGATAAGGATATTCACCATCACCACCAGCCAGTGGGATGATTCATATAAACCAAAAACAAACCGGAAAGGGACGCTGGCATATACCAGCACCATGACATAGGCCAGTAACGAAATCAGGGGACGGTGTGTCGCATCACCGCGTCGGTAAAACATCAGAACGATGACTATCACCCCACAAATTACGGCATTCAGAACTGCAGAAGGGTCATTTGCTACCATTTGCTCCCCCTCCCCTGATACGAGAAAGAATACTGAACAGGCTGTTCAGATCCTGACTGTTAAGAAAAGTGAGAAACTTTATACACATTGCAGAAATAATCACTGCGCCAAGTGCATCCAGTGGTTTTTCATAATGCGTTATTGCCGCAAGCTTAGTACCTATCAACCCGGCGCCAAGCACTCCCACAATAAATGATGTAATAAAATAAGCGACCAGCCTGATGCGTCCGATGTTGGTTGCCGTGGCGACATAAAACACCGCGCCGGCAAAAGCACCGAATACCACACCATAATCGGTTCCGGTTGCCAGACCGAATACACTGGCCCCCATTAATCCACCAGCCAACACTGTCGCACTGGATACAGGTTCGGACATTCATCCCCCTCTGGTTATGTGGGTCCTCTCAGTTATGAGGGGAAATAAAAAAGGCTGCCTGATGGCAGCCCTGATAAGGTTTAAGTCATTTAAACTGGCGGCTGTAACGGCCCAGACAGTACTTCTGCTTCACCGTTATGGCAGATATCATCACCCCTTGTCAGATGCCAGACACCGACAATAAGCTGTCCTGATTCCAGATCGTCAACTGTGTCATTCGTATAGTATGCCACCTGAGCAACACCGTTATGCTGAATCCAGTAATACCCTTCTTTCATTCACACCTCCGCAAGACTAAGCAAATAGTATAAGGCGAAGCAGAAAATGCCGCGGTGCAAGAAGCCACAACTCAAATCCTGTTGTACAGGCTGCTCTTTCCAGTCATAGCCTCACCACCGATAGCTCGGATGGCGCAGTGTGAAGTAGGAAGGCCGCCCGGTGGATTAACAACAAAACTCAGAGGGATTATTCCGGACGGCACAAACAGAAAAGCCCCGGCAATCACCGAGGCTTAAATTGTTGCCGGTTACCGCTCCGGCGCGATCAGCAAAAGCTATCGCGGTATCAGATTGTGGTCCTGCCTGTGTGAGCTTTGCGGTCGGCTGGAACATGTAGACTCCGCATCACTCCCCGCACTTTGTCTTATTGGCGTCGGGAATCCATAAAAGAAAACCCCGCCGAGGCGAGGTTCTTAATTCTTGTAACGTCACAGGCATAATAACCCATCGTTGGAATCAGGTTAGCCATTTTCCGTTAAGTTTGCAATAGCTAAATTATTTTGGTCATCGAGTCACGTTTCCCAGAACCTTTTCTGCATACGATTCCTCAATATGGCAATGCTCCACCAGCCGATCGAAAAACAGTTTATAGTTGTACCGCCATACCATTTCCGTTACTCCTAGTGCTTTAAAAATCTCGGTATCTTTGAGACGTGGGTAGCCTCTTCCCTTGCATCTTGGGCATTTTTTATAAACCGGCACGCCCTGCAACTCAGATTTTTTCTTATCGAGAATTTCTCCGCGTCCCCGGCAACGACATTCATTTTTCACATGGCCTTTGCCATCACACGCCTTACACACTACGCGTACCTGCTCACGAACTGATTTCCACACCTCCCAGTCGGACGGAGAAATACCTTTCGTATCTTTTACCCATTTTGGTGGCTTACCATCTGGGTAGGTAACCTTGTTCGTGAAAACCTCAGCATCAATTAATTTAGCACCATGACAGTTACTGCACGTCACCAGGCTGGCCGCGCTGAGGGAATAATCGCGAAATACATAACGCGCCATAGTGTCGAGAAATTTTGAACGCTTACCCTCTTCCATTTTCCGTAATGCCCCATACCGTTCTGCACGCTGCTCTGCTAATAGCCTGATATAGGCGATGATATTTTCAGAAGATAAAACCCCAGCTTTTGCAAGATACAATTCAATACCCACTGCGGCTTTTGCAGTAAGTAGCCCGAGTGATGCCATTACGTCAGTAATAGTCAGCGTATCAGACGTTATTCCGCATGGTACTGCGCCGGGCATCATGGATTTAGGTGAAAAATATTTCGGTAAGGACTCAAGATTCATTTCGATGCTCCCGTTTTGCTTCAATGCGGACGTAATTACGAAGAATGCGGTATGCCACAGGCAAAGATCCCCGGTATCGATAAATTCGGAGACGCAACCAGCGCATGCGGAGTATCTCGATCAGTTCTGGTTTCATGCTGCATGTTCCTGCCGACGTGCGCGGCGCTTCTCCAGCGCCCAGGCTTTGCGGGTGAATATGGATTTGATGCGTTTCAGGTACGGGATATCGAAACGACGTGGCGCATTGTCAGATTCAAGACGCTCCACCCTTTCCAAGCCTATACGCCTGATGAGGCGTATTCGGTATTCGACCGCATTACCGCTTAACTGCCGGTTGCAGCGCGTGCAGGCCGAATGAACGTTGAATACGTTGAATTTGAGATGTGAGGCGGCACCGCGCGAGCGGTAATGGCTTGCATCGATGGCGCTTCCGGTCAGGAAATTGCTTTTACCAACCAGCGGCGCATCGCAGCTAATGCAGGGTTTACCTTCATCCCGTATCCTGATGTAACGGTTAAAGGCGGCCTGCGCCTCTTTATCCCACTGAGCTTTAGTTTTGAACGACTCACGCTTAGCCTGGCGGCGCTGGCGTTCGGCTTTATCCGCCTGGTGTTTCTCCCTGATACGCCTGGCTGCGGCTTTAATCTTTTCTTTGGCACGCAGTTCCAGGGCATAGATAGCGCCATGTTCAGGACAGCACCAGACAACGTTGCTGTAAGCAGGATGAAACCATTCCCGGCAAACTTTGCACTTACGGCGCGGTAATTTAGCCATGTTCACCCCCAGACCTTTTGGCGTAAGGATTTTGGCGTCCGCACCCGGTGTGCATATTCAGGTAATTTCGCGCTGACAGTCCAGGTAATGAAGTCAGGGTTCAGGCTCTTTTCTGTCCTTACGCCCCGCTTCTGATAATCCGATACCAGCGTGTCGGCCTGCTCGGTTGTGCAGTCGTGATGATGGAACCAGGAGTATTTCATCGCCATCACCCCGCAAAGCTCATGAGCTGGGCGGCGGCGTTCTCGGCCTCGCGCTGAGTACGAAATGTACGTGATAAAATCCACCGCCAGAGCACATCAAGCGCGGATTTATACAACTGCTGAAATTCGACCTCATCCATGCTGGAAAAAGCGATGCTGCGGGGATGTTTGCGAAGGGTGCCGTCCGGTAGCTGGATGGCGTCATAGTGACCAGCCTCAACCGTCACCCATGCGCGGTAGGCATCGAATGATTTACACAGGCTAATCCCGTTTGTTACCCGGCGGTTTGCAATCTGTTCCAGATACTGTTCAGCCGCATCCAGTAATGCGCCCTCATTCCCGCCATATGCAGCGAGAAACTTTGCATAACCGTTTACCAGTTTGCGTTCATTGGCAGAAATGGCGCCGCCGGTGGGTTCCCAGTATTCAAACCCAAGATTAAGCAACGCGAAAAAGCGGCGATGGAATGCAGGATTCCTCACCTGACGGAACTCAGCCACCAGCACGGCGCCGAGTTTGATTTTTGATTGCAGAATATCACTGGTCTCCGGCGTTGCGGGGATCAGAATTCCAGATGACTGCTTGATGAGTTGTAATTCGTGCGCCATGGTGTTCTCCGTGGCGCAGCAGGTGCAGGTTGTTCAGGCCTACATTTGAAGTGTATCAAAGCAACGGGTAATTCGATAGCCTGCCTTTTCTAACATTTGCGTAAATAATGTTGGAGTTCCAACTATGTCATCAGGATGAAGGGGAACAAAAGATATCTCGTCACCACGACGATACATCAGAGCGCGTCCGCTATCCGGAATACTACCGAACCTTGCCACTACACAATGATCGTAACAACGTATAACCGCATACCCTGATTCTGGTAAGTCTTCTAACATGTAACCCCCCGTCACACTGACTTTATTTCTGGAAACGTCTGCGACTCCACGATGCTTAATATGCATAAAACCAGTCGTCAGCGCTTTCCCACGTTTCCTGCAGAATGCTCTGTATACGTTTTTTATCGCCATCAGCAGCACCGACGATACTCAGACCATCCTGACTGCCTCGACGGATGGTTAAGTTGCAGTTTTCATACTGATTCTGGAGACGGGTAATTAATTCTTTTTCAAGCGCAGGAACGGCACCTTCCGGAAGCTGTTTTGTCCGGCTGATAACAAGTTCAATTCTCATAATTCCCTCTACATTTAACTACTGTATATAAACACAGTATACCTGTTAGAAAGAATATTCAAGAGGTGAATAGCACTTTTTGCAAAAGCTAGCATGTTGTTTCATATCAGATTTTAGGCGAAAAACCCGCCGCAGCGGGTTAAGATAAAAGAAATCCCCGCGAGTGCGAGGATTGTTATGTAATATTGGATTTAATCATCTATATGTTTTGTACAGAGAGGGCAAGTATCGTTTCCCCCGTACTCGTGATAATAATTTTGTACGGCATCAGTCATTTCTCGCGCATTGCAAAATGGGGATTCGTCTTCGTTAGACTTATAAACCTTCATTGAATATTTGTATGCCGACTCTATATCTACACCTTCATCTACATAAACACCTTCGTGATGCCTACATAGAGACAAGACACCGGATCTGCACAACATTGATAACGCCCAATCTTCTTGATCAGACTCTAACTCATTGATACTCATTTATAAAGTCCTAGCAGTGCATATGGTTTCAGCTAAACGATATCAGTAATGTTTATGTAAAGAAACAGTAAAATGATACCTAGCCTGATGTTAGAGTACGGTCATCATTTGATACTACCAGTGCTGGCGGTGCGATGTAGAACTTCGTTCCCAGCGGCAACCGCTTCATCGCTTTTTATCCCTTAATGATGCGGTAAGTATATTCCCCACCAAGGTCTACAATTCCATCCATAACAAGACCATGCCGCTTCTCTGAAACTTCACCAATAGCCTCCTCTTCGAGCGATGCCAGCGCGATACGAGCAATCTGGCGAATTTCATCGTTAACATTAAACATGCGCGGGTCATTGGCGTATTGCTCAATGCGTTCTTTGGTAATAGTGGTCATGGGTTAGTCCTTCACAAAAATAATCCAGTGGGTTTTATCGTTCTTGCCGGTGCGCTGGCCAATAATTGGTTTCACGTCAGTAAGCGCCAAAATCTGGCTAACCGGAATCTGCGTTTCGTTCCATTTGAAAATGAGAACGCCGTGTGCCCTCAGCACCCGAAACGCCTCTTTGAATCCGGCGCGGAGGTCAGAACGCCATGTTTTTTGTTGAGTCTCCCGTACTTTTTGCCCATCCAGGCCGTTTGGCCGACACGTTCCAGGTGAGGCGGATCAAACACCACGACCGGAAACGACGCATCAGCGAACGGTAGCGCACGAAAATCAGCAATGAGGTCAGGACTGATGACCAGGCGGCGACCGTCGCACAATATATGCTCCTCGGCGCGGATATCGGCGAATACGGCGCGTTCATCGCGCTTATTAAACCAAAACATGCGCGAGCCGCAGCACATATCCAGAATAGATTGCGATTCCATCACGACTCCTTAACCTTGATGCCAGCGGTGCGTATTTCGTGTATCGCATTATTATTACCAGCACACCAACCCTCGGCATAATCCCGGCTGAATCCGCTCATGTGCATGACTTCTCCAACGCTGAGTTTTGACAGGTTGACCTTCCGCGCCTCCAGTTCTGCCACCCGGCGAGCCTCACGGGTTGCAATTCCCGCGTATTCAATCAGGCGTTGGTCCAGTTCGGCTATGAGGCGTTCTGCTGTATCCAAATCCTCGCCTAACTTCTGCGCCATCCGAAACCAATTGGCGCGCTGTTCCTCTTTGGTTTCCAGCTCATCCAGCAGCGCCAGCATGGTGGCGGGGTTGGCTGCGGCGATAAATTCCGCGTCACGTTTCTCAACAGTATGGGCCAACGTCACTTCTTCACCGCAAAGAGAAAATGGCGTTACCGTGATGCCATTGAACAGTGATGAGGTGCGGCGCCAATTCCCCGGCGTAGCCCTCTCAGCCACTTCACGAAGCGCCCGTTTGTCGATGTTGCTCATTGGGCTCCCCCCTTGTTGATGCTCATTTTGGATGCTCCATAAACCTGCATTACCGGGCTTTTCTCCAGCACCGGCAGCGCTGAAAATCCCGTTACCTGACTACTGCTGTATCGCCTGAGGTCATAATCAATCACCGCACGCTGGTCTCGGAAAATGCCGCAGCGGCCATGACGAATGAAGCCGCCTCGCTCCAGCGCGATACGTAGATATTTCTCCGCCGTGGTTCGGTGCACGCCAAAAATCGCAACGACGTCGTTCGTCGTGATGCGCCCCTGCTCTTTCACCAGACCGATAATCCGCTCAAGAATAATCATCCGTTCGCTGTGTGTTTTAGGTCGGGCCATTTTTAACCCCTTATTTCACAATCCGGAGGTGGCTAACGTTTTTCCGGTAGCTTTCCCAGTCAAAATTCACCCACATCCCTCCGTCCATCTGGAGGCGATCGATAACCCTCGCGCCCAGTGAATCCAACAGCCCCTCGTGGTTAAGATTCGTCAGAACGCCAACAGGTCGCATCGATGAGAGACGGCGATCGATAACCTGATTGAGAATGACCTTCTCACCACTGCTCCCGCGCTGAATACCGACTTCATCCAGTACCAGCAGGTCAACTTTGCAAAGGTCATCAAGCAGGGACGCTTCTGATTGCCCACCGTCGTAGCACTCACGAACCCTGAGCATCAGGTCAGGAATGGTTACCACCAGAACGCTATGACCGCCGGCCAGCAGATGATTTCCGATTGCCGCCGCAAGATGGTTTTTCCCGGTTCCCGGACCACCGCTGAACACAAAGCTCGCAAATCCACTACCGAAGTTCTGGGCATAACTTTTTGCCATCGTGTACGCTTTTCGCTGCCCCTCCCCGCTTACTTCGTAGTTAGCAAACGTACAGCTACGATGGAGATCCTGAATGCCAGATCGCCCGAAAATCTTCTCGGTGCGGGATTTCTGATTCATCCTGTCAAGCTCTTCACTGCGTTTACGCCCTTCGGCTTCCTGCCATGCCCGCCACTCATCAGCAGTCGAGAATTTCGGCTGCACACTGGCTGGGATAATTCTTTTCAGGCGATCAAGCGCACTGCCAGTACCGATTACGTTTTTCATCGTTACCCCCTGAATCCGGTAGGAATGGTTTTGTCTGGCGCAGAAATGTGGTTCACATCTCTGCCAGCTCTTCGGTCGTTGAGAGCGAACTTCGGTTTGAATAGTCCCTGGTAGCCGTTGGCAATGCTTGTGTTGATGACGTTTACCGGATCGTGGCCTTCATCCAGGCACTCCTTCAGAAGCCTGAAAGCTTTTGTTACCGTCAGTTCGGTTTTTATGGGCTTTCCGGATTGCTGGCGGTATGTGACCCATTCGTTCCACGACGCAGCATTCAGCCATTCGGGAACAGGAATACTCAACGGATCAAACTTCACTTTTCCCTTAGGGGGATTAAAGGGGGTTAGATCTTTTATATTTGTCTTTGGAATAATGTCTTTGGTGTTCCCTGTTTTCGGGGATGCCCTTCCCCCTTTTCGGGGATAACTATCCCTGGTTTCGGGTACAGAAATAATCCATGTGGCAATTTCATCATCAGGAAAAGACACCGGACATTTTGAGCAATGTGGCTTGGAATAAGCCCATTTATCCAGGTTTGTATTAATCCCTATGTATCTTGTTTGACCAATACGGCGCAGGATAATGATGTTACGATAGGCAAGACTCAGCACCGCTTCGGATACATGCTTTACCTTCAGTGTTGTCTTATCTGCAATGAGGCTGTTGGCAATACGATCTGATTTTTTCGACCAGCCATAAGTCAGCCGGATAATCGCATTCAAAACACGGAACTCACGCCCCGATAGTTCAACGATACACAAGGCGTCCTGGATCTGATTAGCTAAACGTAAATAGCCATTTTCCAGATCAGCCATACGGCACTCCTGTTGCGTCGGTATCGGCGCAGGGAATTTGTATATTTCAGCGGTATTTGACATACTCATCTCCGCAATTACCTACCGTTTTTGCACCAGAAAGCCGTTGGTGACCCCTCACCGCGGCTTTCGCCTTTTTGGTTGCTGTCATTTTCAGTCCCACCCCAGCGCATCCGGCCTGGCTCGTTCAGCCTTTAGCCCGGCATCAGCGAGAATCTCTACTGCTGTGAGATAGTTTCTGGATACCAGTACCGCCTCCGGTGGCGCGGCCTGAATCCCAAGAAAAGCCAGCTCTTTCGCCATGTTGCAGAAATATCCCTCAGCTTTACGCCTGCTGACTGTCGACTCGCTGATGCCCATATGCTCGGCGTATGATTTCTGCCCTACTGATGCAAGCCGGTTGAGCAGAACACTCTCTATCTCAATCGGGTTGATTTCTGGTGGGTCTAACTTTCGTGCAATTGCGTTCTCCATGGGTAAATATCCTCTATGGTTATTTGGCTGATGCCTCTTGGCTTGGTAAGCCATCGGTTGGGTTTGGGTAGAGATCAGGACGCAGTTCGTGTGGGGTGACTTTCCAGTCAATAGCTCTTGCCACTCGAACTACAAGTTCGCCGGGAACTTTGTTTTTAAACCAGCCGTTAACGGTCTGAGCACGGCGACCAAGTCGGCGTCCCAACTCAGCCTGGCTACACACGGAAAGGATCTTGCGTTGAACAGTTACTTTCATTGGTCGGTCTCATTGAGTGAAGATACAACCAATTATTCAAATTTAATCGATACTGTCAAATTATTTCGATAGCCATACCTACAGAAAAAATCTGTATAATGAAACCATGTAATTGTGCGAGAACGAAAAATGAACTTTGGAGAGCGTTTACAAAGAGTGCTTAATGAGACTGGGATCACCCAATCTGAGTTAGGTCGTAGAGTCGGCGCTACCTCTCAATCAGTTAATGGTTGGTGTCAGTCCGGCATTCTTCCCCGAAAAGATATCTTAGAGTTGTTACCTAAGGCCACGGGTAAGCCGTTGTATTGGTTCTTCATGGAGGATGATGAGGAATCGGATGTGCCTGAACGTCTAACACAAGGTGGTCCAACAGATCTCAATGACCGACAAAAGCGGCTCTTAGAAATATTTGATCAGCTACCGACTGTTGAACAAGACCGTTTTATTGAGCTGGCAGGCGCCAGACTTCAAGAATTAGACGATTTCATGGCTGAATACCAAAGACGCAGAAAAATCGAGCCTCCTTCTCGCTAAACCAGCTTTAAAACTACTAACCGCCTTAACTGGCGGTTTTTTTATGTCATTAATTCACCCACATCTCGCTTTCTTAATCTTCCCTGTAAAATCAATCATCAAATTTAATTGACATATATCGATTGAATCGATAATACTTAACCTATCAAACGCAGCAACGAGTCATCAAGGCAGGACGCCCACGAACTAGCCGCCCGGGGCATACGAAGACCGGAATGAGGTGGAAAAGTTAACGCGCAGAAGGTGATAAACGTTCCGCTGGCCGGCGATAAGGCAAACGAGGGTGAGAATGATTGATTTCGCACGTAAACCAGCTCGACAGCAGGCCGTCCCGCTCAACCGGATTGAGGTTTTAATCCGCCGCCTCTGCTACCTGCTGGCGCAGAAAGGAGATCCGGATGCTTAAACAATGCGGTTACTGCCGCAAATCCATTGATGAAGGCAAAGAAGTAAAAAACACCCTTCTCTATCTCAACGGCTCGCAACTGGCGCGCAAAGAAAAGGAATATTGTTCCAGGCAGTGCGCTGAATACGACCAGATGGCGCACGAAAGTTAAATAGTAGTTCCGAAATATGAAATGAAAAATTCGCCATTAATTTGGCGTGGCTTCCTACACCCTGAATTTAAGACTGGAGAAATTATGGAAATCGTAAAAATAGAAATGAACCTGAAAGCAGTTAATAAGAGCATTGCTTTATTCAATTGCGAAAAGAAAGTCTCAGGCGTTATTCACTCAAATTCAACTGGCGAAACCACTGTGATTCTCGACGGTGGATATGTACTCGGAAAGTTCGACTGTCCTCATTGTGCTGTAGAAGCCATTTCGCTGCTCACAGTCAAGGTAAGTGATGGAGAACAAGCAGGGTTTGGTAATTACCGAAGTTACAAGCTTGATTACTCAGAAAAATTTTATCAGACCATCCATTAAGAAAACGCCCACCGAAGCGGGCGTGCCCTGTCCGGTCCAACCGACCAAAGCGAACCGGACCTAACAACCAGATATATCGGGGTGCTGTTAAGGCACCTCCATTCTACACGAATTGAGGACAAAACAATGAGTGGAATTAATCCTGTATTTTTAGTCCGCAAAGCAAAGAAATCATCAGGCCAGAAAGACGCTGTACTCTGGTGCAGTGATGATTTTGAAGCGGCAAATGCAACACTGGATTATCTTCTGATTAAATCCGGTGCGAAGCTGAAAGATTATTTCAAAGCTGTCGCTACTAATTTCCCTGTCGTTAACGAGCTGCCGCCGGAAGGCGAACTGAGCCTCACTTTCTGCGATTACTATCAACTCGCTAAAGACAATATGACCTGGACGCAAATCCCCGGCGTCACCCTGCCATCATCTGAAGCCGCCGCCGCGGCGCGCCAGCATATCGTCGATGGTGTTGATACCGAAACAGGCGAAGTGCTGGAAGACCACACCGAAAATTTTGGTAACGAAAGCAACAGCCCTGCCCAGGCAACAGCCCCAGCCCCCGAGCTGACTGTTGTCGCAACTATGCCTCTCCGTCACCGCGTTCTTGCTCAGTACATAGGTGAAGGTGAGTATCTTTATCACGTCGACGCCTCCCAGAAAAAAGAAATTCTGCGTCTCGAAATGGACACCGATAATTCATATGTCCAGAACCTGCTGCTTGCCGCCGAGAATGTTGAAGCGTTCAAGAAAGCCATTGAACATGACATTCACAAAATAGTGAATGCCGTTAAAAAAATATTCCCTGTCGATGGAAAAACTCCTGAACTGGCGACTGTTATCCAGTTCCTTAAAACATGGTTCGAGACGGAGCATATCGATCGCGGTTTGCTCGTTAAGGAGTGGGCGAAAGGCAACCGTGTATCGGCTATTCAACGCACTGAAAGCGGCGCCAACGCTGGCGGTGGCAATAAGACTGACCGTAACCCTGATTACGAACATACTCTCGATACTCTGGACGTAGAGATTGCAATGGCCACTTTGCCTATGGACTTTAATATCTATGAGCTACCTGGCAGCGTTTACCGTCGCGCAAAAGAAATCGTAAAGAAAAAGGAAAGTCCGTTCAAAGAATGGTCCGCAGCACTTCGCGCAACGCCCGGTATCCTGGATTATTCCCGCGCCGCTATTTTCGCGCTGATCCGAAGCGCGCACCCTGAGTTTTATCACTACCCCGGACGCCTTCAGGGGTATATCAACGCCAACTTAACGGAGACTGATCACGAGAACCCCACCGAGGAAGCTCTCACGGCTGCCCGACACACTCCGGAAAAAGACGCGGTAGAAGAAGCCAACCGACAGCTTGCCGCCGCGCGCGGTGAATATGTGGAAGGCATCAGCGACCCGAACGACCCAAAATGGGTGAAGACCGGGACAAGCCAGCCGACCACCGAACCTGAACTGGTTAAAAATGTTGGCAACGGTATTTTCGACGTGTCCGCTTTAATGCAGAACTCATCAACTCATGGCACAGAAACGAATCCGGAGACCACCAGCAATGTGCAGGTTCAAAAAGCTGACAGTGATGAAAAACAGGCTGGTGATGCGGTGCAGGCAGGCGAAGGCGATCTGGGTACTGGTAAAGAAGCCGTTACCGTAGAGAACCAGAATCAGGCTGAGACGCACCAGAACAACGATTCTGTGAGCCAATCTGAACCTGAGGCGCAACAAAACGTACCGGAATCGCAACAAGAAGAGCCAGAAGCAGCCTGGCCGGAATACTTCGAGCCGGGCCGCTATGAAGGTGTACCAAACGAGGTTTACCACGCCGCCAACGGGATCAGCTCAACTCAGGTGAAAGATGCTCGCGTGTCGCTGATGTACTTTAACGCGCGTCACGTAGAGAAGACTATCGTCAAAGAGCGCTCTCCAGTGCTTGATATGGGCAACCTGGTACATGTTCTGGCTCTACAGCCGGAAAACCTCGAAGCGGAGTTCAGCGTAGAGCCGGAGATCCCTGAGGGTGCTTTCAACACCACCGCCACCCTGCGCGAGTTCATCGACGCGCACAACGCCAGCCTGCCAGCGCTGCTGAGTGCTGACGATATCAAAGCGCTGCTGGAAGAGTACAACGCCACCCTGCCGTCGCAGATGCCGCTTGGAGCTTCGGTAGATGAAACCTATGCATCGTATGAGCAGCTTCCCGAAGAATTCCAGCGCATTGAAAACGGCACCAAACATACAGCCACGGCGATGAAAGCCTGCATCAAAGAGTACAACGCCACCCTGCCCGCGCCGGTTAAAACCAGCGGCAGCCGTGACGCGCTGCTGGAGCAACTGGCAATAATCAACCCTGACCTGGTCGCTCAGGAAGCGCAAAAATCGTCGCCGTTGAAAGTCTCTGGCACGAAGGCCGATCTGATTCAGGCCGTGAAATCAGTCAACCCGGCAGCGGTATTCGCCGACGAATTGCTGGATGCGTGGCGGGAGAACACCGAAGGGAAAGTGCTGGTCACCCGCCAACAGCTCAGCACCGCGCTGAACATTCAGAAAGCCCTGCTGGAGCACCCGACCGCCGGCAAATTGCTGACTCACCCAAGCCGCGCTGTCGAGGTTAGCTATTTTGGGATTGATGAGGAAACCGGGTTGGAAGTTCGGGTACGCCCTGACCTTGAGCTCGATATGGGCGGCCTGCGCATTGGCGCCGACCTGAAAACTATCAGCATGTGGAACATCAAGCAGGAAGGCCTGCGTGCGAAGTTGCACCGGGAAATCATCGATCGGGACTATCACCTGAGCGCGGCCATGTACTGCGAAACTGCGGCGCTGGACCAGTTTTTCTGGATTTTCGTCAACAAAGACGAGAACTACCACTGGGTCGCCATCATTGAGGCGTCTACCGAGTTGCTGGAACTTGGCATGTTGGAATACCGCAAAACAATGCGAGAGATAGCAAACGGCTTCGACACTGGTGAATGGTCAGCGCCTATCACAGAAGACTACACCGACGAACTGAACGATTTTGATGTGCGCCGCCTTGAAGCGTTGCGCGTACAGGCATAAGGGGAAAATCATGGAAAACACAAATATTGTTACCACTGAGCAGCAGGCACCAAACACCATTTCTGCCAGTAACGCAATTTTTAACGTTCAGGCACTGGGTCAGTTAACAGCTTTCGCTAACCTGATGGCAGACTCACAGGTGACGGTACCGGCACCCTTGCAGGGAAACCAGCCGACTGTATGGCTATCGTCATGCAGGCTATGCAATGGGGCATGAACCCTTACGCTGTGGCTCAGAAAACACACCTGGTTAACGGTGTTCTTGGTTACGAGGCACAACTGGTCAACGCAGTAATCGCAAGCTCCAGTGCCATTCATGGCCGTTTTCATTACCGCTATGGGGGTGACTGGGAGCGCTGCACCAGGACACAGGAAATCACACGCGATAAAAACGGTAAAAATGGGAAGTACACCGTCACTGAGCGCGTTCGTGGCTGGACGGATGAGGACGAGATCGGCCTGTTCGTTCAGGTTGGTGCCATTCTGCGAGGTGAATCTGAAATCACCTGGGGAGAACCTCTTTACCTCTCCGGCGTTGTTACCCGCAATTCTCCGCTATGGGTTTCAAACCCTAAACAGCAAATTGCCTATCTGGGCGTTAAATATTGGGCTCGCCTGTACTGCCCGGAAGTGATCCTCGGCGTGTACAGCCCTGATGAGGTTGAGCAACGAGAAGAACGCGAGATTAACCCTGCTCCAGTCCAGCGCATGAGCGTACAGGAAATCACCAGCGAGGTTAGCACCAGGACCAGCGCGCAGGAGTCGGCAGCTAACGTTGATGCTGTTGCCGACGATCTTCGCGAACGCATTGATACAGCAAGTTCCGTTGATCAGGCAAAAGCAATCCGTGCGGATATCGAATCACAGAAAGCGTTGCTGGGTACTGCGCTGTTCACCGAATTAAAAAACAAAGCAGTGAAGCGCTATTACCAGGTCGATGCACAGAACAAAGTCGAGGCAGTGATCAACTCAATTCCAAACCCTGGCGAACCGGAAGCCGCAGAGATGTTTGCTAAAGCTGAAAGCACGCTTGGCGCTGCTAAACGTCATCTTGGCGACGAACTGCACGATAAGTACCGCGTCACCCTGGACGATATGAAACCGGAATACATCGGCTAATTGCATCGGGAGGGGTTACGCCCTCCCGCCTGAGGAGGTTTTATGCGCCTAATAAATCGCAGTAAGCAATCGCCATTGGGCCGTCGCGCATGTGATGTTGCACTGGCGGCGCATCATGAAAAGTTCGGCGATTACGGCAGACAAAAGCACGTTACCAATTACACCGTTGTAGTGGATGGCGTAAAGGTGCCTGTTGAAGTAGTTAACCGGGCCACCAGCTACGTAGCCACCGCAATGATCGGCGTCCGGAAACTTAGAAATCTGCCAGCACAGGCAAACTGAATATTAGCGATGGCCCGCTGCGGGGCCACTGGAGAAAACGATGAGCAAAAAAATTAGAGACTTTGAATTGATGAGCACCCGCGAAATTTGCTGCCAGCTCAGGATTTCTTCCAGGACGCTGGAGCGTTACCGTAAGCGACCAAGCGACAACAACCCATTCCCGGAGCCTGACTGTTCATATATGGGTGGCTCCAACAAATGGATTAAAACCAAAGTCAATGAGTGGCAGGTCAGGGAAATGTCACGACCAACACGCCGTCCAATGTCGCATCTGAATCTGCCCCGTGACAACAAAGGTCGACTCATCCGGTCTGACGTGGCGTGAACTCCAGAACATCGGGCTCGATGATGCTCATCAGTCGGGCCCACCATTTACTATAAGCTTCTCTCATTTCTTCGATATAGGTGTATTTGTCGTACACCGACCACACTCCAGGCAGTTTGTGCCCGAGCATCATCTCAGCAATATGTGGTTCAGTCAGCTCGGAGAAATTCGTTCGCGCAGTTCTGCGTAGATCATGGATCGTAAAGTGCGGAACCTGCTCGTTATAAGCCTTCAGCATGAACTTAACAAGGTTGCTGCTGATGCTCATATGAAAGCCTTCGCTCATCGGCTTGTCTGCATATTTTGAGAAAACAAAACGGCCTGGCGCCAGCTCAATGGCTCGTTGTATCAGCGGGAGCATTTCAGGGATGATCGGGCGGATTATCGGCTTCTTACTTTTCCGTCCCGTTTTATGATTTTCCCACGGTACGGTCCAGACGCCCTCCTCAAAATCGAAATGCGAAACTTCAGCCTGACGGAGTTCACCGACCCTGCACGCCCATATCAGGGACAATTTATAAAGGATCTTGTTTCGCTCAATAAGGCGGGAATCCTCAATAGCTCGCCAGACAATCGCAATTTCTTTGCGATCCAGTGTTCTCTCCCCCATTTTCTTCTGAATACCAAAATCACGACCGGACATTTCAGAAAGTGGGTTAACCTCAAGCAACTGGCGCTTCACTGCCCATGAGTAGCACTGCCGACCGTTACTAATTACTCGCCGGGTGATCTCAGTGTATCCCTGCGCCAGTCGGTCCAGAACTGTAAGCCAGTTGTGCAGCGTCAACTGATGCGCCGGATACTTACCCAGCTTAGGGAATACATGCAGCTCAAACGAACGCAGTATTTGATCGGATGTTTCTTTCTGAACGCATACCATCGCATGCCATTCTCTGAAAAGTTCCTCGAATGTGTACTGGCTGTTGATTTTAGCTTTATCGAGGCTTTGCCTGATCCGCGGATTTTCTCCCCGGGCAAGAATGGCGGCCCACTTAGTTACCTCTTCGCGCGCGGCCTTCAACCCGAATTCCGGGTAACTGCCGATCGTCATCTTGTCCTGCTTACCCAGGAAACGGAATCGGTAGAAAAAAGTGACGGCGCCCTTTTTGGAAATGCGCACCCACAGACCGTCCCGGTCTGCCTTCTCCTCAACTTTATCGCGTTCGCGCCCGAGGCACGACTTTAGATAACTATCTGAAATAGCCATGATTTATCCCTGCATGTGTCCATCAGAACGGAAGATTCTGTGTCCATCATAGGATATGGACGCACTGGTGGACACAAAAACCATGACTCATGATGTCGTAGGTTGACTGTGCATGCAACCAGTATCATTTTTGTGAGCGCTTATTTTGCGGGGATCTTGAGAGGATTTTGTCGTATGTTTGCGGAGGGTGGCGGGGTATCAATTATCGATGTGAGCAATGATCGAAAAGTTACGTATGTTCTTCATAGAGATAAATTATTATGCCTTACGCCTGGTTGACCAGACTTTAGAGGTCGCTGTTCTGAGCTTAACGTCTGTTTTAACTGAAACGCCGCATTCTACACTACAACGCTAAGGCGAGGAAATGTTCATAGTGTAAGGAGAGCGGGAACTGGAAAACGCCTCGCTTTTTTCCTGTAAAACACCGCAACGCAGGAAAAGCGCATGCTTATCGGGACAACAACCCAACGCGGCAGGTGTACCGTTGGGCAAAACGTTTACTGGCGCGTTTCGATTGAGGTAGTTTCGACGCGAACAAGGTCCGGCGGGAGGGCAACGTTTAAAATCACCGGCTGCCAGGCGTCGCGCTCCGCCAGTTTTCGGGAATAGCCGCGGGCAACCAGAAAACCGCCCACGCCGCCCAGCACGGCCCCGCTTAATGCGGCAAGGTCAGATCCAAACAGCATCTGAAAAAGCGCCGCACAAAGAAATAGCCCCGCTAAAGGCGACATATAGACCAGCAACGCCGAACCTAAAAGGCTTTTTTCGGCGATGCCCAACTCGACTTTCTGCCCCGGCGCCAGCGGCTCCGCGCTTGGCACAACAATGGTATGGGTGGTTTGCGGCCCTAATTTATTCAGCACGCGACTGCCGCATCCCGCACGGGAGGCGCAGCTGCTGCATGACGCTTTAACGTCGCAGCTCACCACCGCCTGACCATTCTGCCAGGAGACAACGGTTGCCCACTCTTTAATCATTGTACTGCCCTGAATTTGATACTGTCGGCAATGCGCTTCGCCGTTTGCGGCGGAAGCTCGCCGACAATGGTGATTTCCGCGTTGTCGCGAACGCTGCTATAAACCGTTCGGCGCCCGGTGCGCAGCATCTGATCGCTGCTGTTTTGCGTCGCCCGGTTCACATTGACGGAAAAGCTAAACAGACCGTCAGAATAAAGCCGCGATTCGATAGGCAGGTTATCCATCGTCGGCAACGGACGACGGCTGCTGGAAACTTCGCTAAAGCCTTGCGGCACCCAGGATGGACTCCAGTTAAATTTCGTTTTTTCGCCACCGGGAACAGAAAGCAGCGGCGGCAGATTCGCCTTCGCCAGCGCCTGCATGTTGCTGCCGATATCCTGACTCACCGTGAACGCAATAACGCGGAACTTCTCCAGCGTCTCGCCATCGCGATCCAGCAGATCAACACGCATCGGCAGTTTGGTGTCCATGTCCATCCAGACGATATAGCTGTAACGCGTACCATCGCGCGCCACAACGCGGATAACTTCGCACAATCTGTCTGCGATACGGGTGCGTCCGACAGAAATAAAGTCGTAGTAAGGCGCCAGGCGCTTAAAGTCGGTGTAAATCAGGGAAGGCAGAGAATCGACAATATAATCACCGTTCAGGGTGAACGGCTCAAGGCCCGGTTCAAAATAACTGATTTCATTACCACGCTGTACGACCTCCCGGCGGGGACCGTCCAACTGTAGCAATTGCGCAAGCGGGCGACCATCCAGGCGTGCGTGTCGATAACGTAGAGATTCAACGCCTTGTTTCGTGATGCTGACGAATGACAGCTCGTAATTCAGTGACTGACTGGCGATGTTCATCTGCTGCAATAACGCCCCGGACGCAGGGTCGGCCGAGGCGTTTGCAGAGAAGAACAGGCTAGCCGCCACAAGGGACATGGCAAACCAAAGTTGCTTCATTACTGCGATTGCGTTCCTAAAGTTTGGATTCCTGGCACCTGTACCGCGGCTTGCTGGGTTTGCGCCTGCTCAAACTGAAGCTGTTCGGAGTGCAGTCGGCGCTGCAGTTCATAGTCCTGCAACATGGCATTAATGCGACGACGCTGCTCCTGTACCTGCTGTTGCTGACTGCCGACAGGCGCTGCTTCAGAAGGCACTCCCAGACTTACCGGGCTGGCTTTCCCCATCATAGGCAGGGTATTGAAAACCGGCGTTTCAGGTTGTTGGGATGTTTCAGATTGCCCATTATAGTGCTGGACACCGACGATAACTGCAAGTGAAACGCACGCCGCCACGCCCATTTGGGTAAGCTGCGCCGCCCACGGACGCACTTTTTTCCAGAACGGCATTTTCTGCCATTGCTGCGGAGCGGGTTGGGCCTCAGGGATTAATGGCGACACCTGACGTACTGGCTCGTTTTCAATAGCGGCCATCACGCGAGCGGATATATCGAAATGGAGAACGTCAGGCGTATCCCCCCGCATTGAATCGCGGATCAGGTGATAACTCTCCCAGGTTTTCTGCATTTCCGGGTCGTGCGTAAGCGCTTTGAGCAGCTCACTATCCAACGTTTCGCCATCCATCAAAGCGGAAAGTTTTTCTTTCTGCATGCCTAATACCTTTTCCAGTATCCCGCTATCGTCAACGCCTGATAAGCGGTTGAACTTTATTATCAATAGCTTCCCGCGCCCGGAAGATACGTGAACGCACCGTCCCCACCGGACAATCCATGATAGCCGCTATCTCTTCATAGCTCAGGCCATCCAGCTCCCGTAAGGTGATTGCCATACGTAAATCTTCCGGGAGGGACTCAATAGTTCGGAAAACTATCTGTCTCAGTTCTTCTGACAACATTAAGTTCTCAGGGTTCGAAATTTCTGTCAGCGCGCCGCCGCTTTCAAAGTTTTCTGCTTCAATCGCGTCTACATCACTGGAAGGCGGACGACGCCCCTGCGCAACCAGGTAGTTCTTCGCGGTATTGACCGCAATGCGATACAACCAGGTATAAAAAGCGCTATCCCCCCGGAAAGAATCCAGCGCGCGATAGGCCTTAATAAATGATTCCTGTACGACATCGGGAACGTCGCCCGATGGCACATAGCGGGAAACCAGACTCGCCACTTTATGCTGGTAGCGCACTACCAGTAAGTTAAAGGCTTTCTGATCTCCCTTCTGGACCCGTTCAACCAGGACCTGGTCCGTTAACTGCTCGCTCATCCGAGGTAATGTCTCCCCAAACCAAATTTCCACGCGCTTTCGAAACGCCACTCCATAAGCCGCACTATGAGCAAGCAACAGGTTAGAGTGTCTATGTTTCGTAAAGTTCCGTTACGCATTTGTTTTTGTTTGTCATGTTGTAGACAGGTCTTATCTTCCATTATAAGTCTACAGATGCTGAACAACGCACTATCTGTACAGAAATGCCCATTTCGTCGTTTGCAGAGTAACCTAACAGCATCTTTATTTCACTACAAAATCCGACGCTAACACCCTGCCCTATAAAATATTTTTTGCCGTTTATCTCTCGCCGTATTTTTATTTTATGTTTAATAAGCACAACACTTTTGAAATCATAACGTGCTTTTTAGCGCCATATAGTGCTAATCTGCCACAACCATGTTTAGTAAATTAAACAATAACCATGATGACAACTCCTGAACTGTCCTGTGATGTGTTAATTATCGGCAGCGGCGCGGCCGGACTCTCGCTGGCGCTGCGTCTGGCTGAAAAGCATAAGGTTATCGTCCTGAGTAAAGGGCCGGTGAGCGAGGGCTCCACGTTTTATGCGCAGGGCGGTATTGCCGCCGTGTTTGATGAAACCGACAGTATTGCGTCGCATGTCGAAGATACGCTGATTGCCGGTGCCGGAATTTGCGATCGCCACGCGGTGGAGTTTGTCGCCAGCAACGCCCGTACCTGCGTGCAGTGGCTTATCGATCAGGGCGTCCTGTTTGATACGCATGTCCAGCCAAACGGCAAGGAGAGCTATCATCTCACGCGTGAAGGCGGCCATAGCCATCGCCGTATCCTTCATGCCGCTGACGCTACCGGAAAGGAAGTCGAAACCACGTTGGTCAGTCGGGCACAAAATCATCCTAATATTCAGGTGCTGGAACGCAGCAACGCCGTTGATTTAATTATCTCCGATAAAATGGGTCTGCCGGGGCCTCGCCGGGTCGTCGGCGCCTGGATCTGGAATCGCAATAAAGAGTGGGTTGAAACCTGTCATGCGAAGTCGGTGGTGCTGGCGACCGGCGGCGCCTCAAAGGTGTATCAATATACTACTAACCCGGATATTTCCTCCGGTGACGGTATCGCGATGGCCTGGCGCGCAGGCTGTCGGGTCGCTAATCTGGAATTTAACCAGTTTCATCCCACCGCCCTTTATCACCCGCAGGCGCGTAATTTTCTGCTTACCGAAGCGCTGCGCGGCGAAGGCGCATACCTTAAACGTCCGGACGGTTCACGGTTTATGCCGGACGTTGACGAACGCGGGGAACTGGCGCCGCGCGATATTGTCGCCCGCGCTATTGACCATGAGATGAAACGACTCGGCGCAGACTGTATGTTTCTCGATATTAGCCACAAGCCTGACGATTTTGTCCGCCAGCACTTCCCGATGATCTATGCGAAACTGCTCGATTTGGGGATGGATTTAACCAAAGAACCGATTCCCGTTGTTCCTGCCGCGCACTATACCTGCGGCGGCGTGGTCGTCGATGATTATGGTCGTACCGATGTAGACGGCTTATATGCCATTGGCGAAGTCAGTTACACCGGCCTGCACGGCGCTAACCGTATGGCGTCCAACTCGTTGCTGGAATGCTTAGTGTACGGCTGGTCCGCAGCAATGGATATCGACAGGCGAATGCCTTCTGTCCACAGCGTTGACGTCCTTCCCGCCTGGGATGAAAGCCGCGTGGAGAACGCCGATGAGCGGGTGGTGATTCAGCATAACTGGCATGAACTGCGCCTGCTGATGTGGGACTATGTGGGCATTGTGCGCACGACGAAACGGCTGGAGCGCGCCCTACGGCGTATTACCATGTTGCAACAAGAGATTGACGAGTATTACGCCAACTTTCGCGTCTCGAATAATTTACTGGAGCTGCGCAATCTGGTGCAAGTGGCCGAACTGATTGTGCGTTGCGCGATGATGCGTAAAGAGAGCCGGGGGCTGCACTTTACGCTGGATTATCCGCAACAACTGGCTGAATCAGGCCCATCGATCCTTTCGCCGTTAACGCCTCACATAAACAGATAAAATGCCTGGGTCAGCGCCGTATAACTTTCAGAATAATGCTGGTCTGACCCGCGAATTACTAATCTGTCGCTAAAGCACTCCCCGGCTTGCGGGGAGAATGCGAGCAAAACCCGGTGCGGCAAGCGCGCTTCGTTTTCCGCAACGTCAGTACGTAATCGCAAATGCCATCCCATGTTGAGCGCTTGCTGCGTAAAAGCGTTACCTATTTGTTCCGGCAAGACTACGCAAAAAAAGCCGTCTTCGGTAATACAATCCGCCGCAATAGCCAATAACGTCTGGTGATCCAGCGTAGCGGTGTAACGCGCCTGCTCCCGCTGCGGCGTGGCGCATTCCACACCGGGTTCGTAATAAGGCGGGTTGCTGATAATAAGATCAAAGCGTACCGTCTGGCGAGGCGCCCAACGCTGAATATCGTCAGTATGCACCGTTATTCGATGCGGCCAGGGAGAGTGAGCCACGTTTTCCTGCGCTTGCATGGCAGCCCCGGCATCCAGTTCCACGGCGTCAATAGGCACATTGTCATCCGTCCGCTGCGCCAGCATTAACGCCAGCAGACCGCTTCCAGTACCGATATCCAGAATTCGCTTTACATCCGCGACCGGCGCCCACGCCCCGAGTAAAATACCGTCAGTTCCCACTTTCATCGCACACCGATCGTGTGCGACAAAAAACTGTTTAAACGTAAATCCGTTACGACGAAGAACGGAGCCAGACTGAGACATGTAAAAACAACCTTGCAAAAAACGGCGACAGCGCCGAGTGAAAACAATACCTGAGAAGGGATATCCATACAAACAGATGAAGATTGCGGCCGTAACGTCTATAATCAGCGCCCCACACAGAGGTAGAACATGACTGTAACGACTTTTTCCGAACTTGAACTCGACGAAAGCCTGCTGGATGCCCTCCAGGATAAAGGTTTCACTCGCCCGACCGCCATTCAGGCTGCCGCCATTCCGCCTGCGCTCGATGGCCGTGATGTACTCGGTTCTGCGCCGACAGGCACCGGTAAAACGGCGGCATATCTGCTGCCGGCGTTGCAGCACCTGCTCGACTTTCCGCGTAAAAAATCGGGGCCGCCGCGTATTCTGATCCTGACGCCAACCCGCGAACTGGCTATGCAGGTTGCCGATCACGCTCGTGAACTGGCTAAGCATACTCACCTGGATATCGCCACGATTACCGGCGGCGTGGCCTATATGAACCATGCTGAAGTGTTTAGCGAAAACCAGGATATCGTGGTCGCCACGACGGGCCGTCTGCTGCAATATATAAAAGAAGAGAACTTTGACTGCCGGGCGGTTGAAACACTGATCCTTGACGAAGCTGACCGGATGCTCGACATGGGCTTCGCTCAGGACATTGAACATATCGCTGGTGAGACCCGCTGGCGTAAACAAACGATGCTGTTCTCCGCCACGCTGGAAGGCGATGCGATTAAAGATTTTGCCGAGCGCCTGCTGGAAGACCCGGTTGAGGTTTCCGCCAATCCGTCAACCCGCGAGCGCAAGAAAATTCACCAGTGGTACTACCGTGCCGACAATTTCGAACATAAAGTTGCGCTGTTGAAGCACCTGCTAAAACAAGACGATGCAACCCGTTCTATCGTGTTTGTACGTAAACGTGAACGCGTCCATGAACTGGCTGAAACGCTGCGTCTGGCAGGGATCAACAATTGCTATCTTGAAGGTGAGATGGCGCAGATCAAACGTAACGAAGGTATTAAGCGTCTCACCGACGGTCGCGTTAACGTGCTGGTCGCGACCGACGTCGCGGCACGTGGGATTGATATTCCTGACGTCAGCCACGTCATTAACTTCGACATGCCGCGCAGTGGCGATACCTATCTGCATCGCATTGGTCGTACAGGCCGTGCTGGCCGCAAAGGCACTGCAATCTCGCTGGTAGAAGCCCACGACCATCTGTTGCTGCTGAAAATCGGTCGCTACATCGAAGAGCCGCTAAAAGCGCGCGTCATTGATGAGCTTCGCCCGACCACGCGTGCGCCCAGCGAAAAGCTGACCGGCAAACCGTCGAAAAAAGTGCAGGCGAAACGCGCCGAGAAGAAAAAAGAGAAAGAAAAAGAGAAGCCGCGCGTGAAGAAACGTCACCGCGATACAAAAAATATCGGTAAGCGCCGCAAGCCAAGCGGTACAAAAATGCAGGAGCAATCCAGCGAAGAGTGATGATAATGCCGGGTTCGTTAACCCGGCATTTTTTTATCTTCCACGGTAAAACACGCCTCCATACACTGTATAAATATCTGCATTGCCGGGCTGACCGCTTTCCCGGCATGATGGGCGCACAGCGCCATGATCGATAGCGACGGCGCGCCAAACGGCAGCTCTTTCAACTGACCGGTACTAAGTTCTCGTTCAACGGTAAAACGTGGTAAAAAGCTGATGCCCAGGTTAGCAGCCACACACTGTTTAATACTTTCAATACTCCACAGTTCAATGGTGTTTTCCAGCGTAATCCGCCTCTGCCGTAGCGTACTTTCAAATAGCTGGCGGAAGACACATTGCGGTTCATTGATGATGAAGCTGCAGGGGATATGCTGATCTGGCTGCGTAAAATCAGCATCCTGTAGCAGTGGAGAGGCCACCAGCGCCAGCGACTGCTCCCCCAGTTGCTGCATCGTGAGCGCGTCATCATTACCTACGCGATAAAAAACGCCCAGATCGACCTCGTCATTCAGCAACGCATCACGTATCACATAGCAATTCAGCGACTGTAGCGACAATTTGACATTCGGCGCTCGCAGCTTAAAACGTTGTAGAACCTGCGGCATTTTGTACGCCAGTAAGGTTTCACCTGTCGCCACGCGCAGCTCTCCGCCGGGTTCCGCATCCTGCCTTGCGGCTTCACGAATCAACTCCATCACACGCGTCAGTTCATGGATATGCGGCATCAGCTTTTTCCCCTCAGTGGTCAGGCACATTCGGCGCCCTATTTTCTCGAACAGTTGCAGGGAAAACTCACGTTCAAGCTGTTGAATATGAAAAGTTACCGTCGACTGAGTGCAGCACAGCTTTTGCGAAGCCCGCAGAAACGAGCCCTCTTCCACTACCGTTTTCAGCGTAATAAACCGACGCAGATCCATAACCACCAACCTATCGAAAATCTCGAATTCAGAATTAAAAAACATTCATTTTTTTAAATATTTCATATCGGGTACTGTCTGCTAAAACAGAGGAGATGACAAGTGACACCAATGCTTTTAAGCGCTTTCTGGACTTATACATTAATCGCCGCCCTTACCCCCGGCCCTAACAATATTCTCGCGCTTAGCGCAGCAACTGCACATGGTTTTCGGCAGAGTATTCGTGTACTGGCAGGTATGAGTCTGGGATTTTTGGTCGTCATGCTGCTGTGCGCCGGGATCGCGTTTTCCCTTGCGGTTATCGATCCGGCAATCATTCATTTGCTCAGTTGGGTGGGGGCTGCGTATATCCTGTGGCTGGCGTGGAAAATTGCCACCAGTCCAGCGGCAGATGAGAATGTCAGACCAAAACCGGTTGGCTTTTGGGTAAGCTTTGGCCTGCAGTTTGTGAACGTCAAAATTATTCTGTACGGCATTACCGCTCTGTCTACATTTGTTTTACCGCAAACGCAGGCGCTGAACTGGGTCATCGGCGTCAGTATATTGCTGGCATTGATCGGCACGTTCGGTAATGTGTGCTGGGCGCTGGCGGGACATCTGTTTCAGCGGGCGTTTCGCCATTATGGTCGCCAGTTAAATATCATTCTGGCGTTACTGCTGGTGTACTGCGCGGTGCGGATTTTTTACTGACCCAAATAAAACAAAAGCGGAAAAGGCCCGGCCTCTTCCGCTTGTTATTACCGGATAAGCCTTACAGGCTTTCGGTAAAGGTACGAGCGATAACGTCGCGCTGCTGTTCCGGCGTCAGGGAGTTAAAACGCACCGCATAACCAGAAACACGAATAGTCAGCTGCGGGTATTTTTCCGGATGCTTAACCGCATCTTCCAGAGTTTCACGACGCAGAACGTTAACGTTCAGATGCTGACCACCTTCAACGCGTACTTCCGGTTTAACTTCCATCGGAATTTCACGGTATTCAATCTCGCCCAGTTTGCTGACAGCCACAACTTCATCTTCAGCAAAGCCGGATTTTGCAACGATGCAGCGCGCTTCGCCTTTTTCGCTGTCCAGCAGCCAGAAGGAATTCAGCAGGTCGTCGTTAGCGGCTTTAGTAATCTGGACACCTGTAATCATGTGATGCCTCCCCAGGCAAAATTATTTGATTTCGGTCGGCCTAATCCCGGCCAATTGGTAAAACCATTGTTGCTTGAGTGTATATATACCCTTCGATCACCCTTCATTCTTTGATTTAAATCAATAAAAACCACACCATAAAAAGGGTGATGAAGAGAATTTATTGTTTTACATCAACTTACACCATTCAGACCTATAAATTTTTTACATAAATTTTCAACTATCTTTTGTAGGTAACCGTTTTTGTAGCACGCAGGATTTTGCACTGCAGAAAGAAGCAGTTAAGCTAAGGGAACTGGAAATTCGCAGGAGAGCGAGATGGCGACTGAGTTAACCTGGCACGATGTGCTGGCTGATGAGAAACAGCAACCTTACTTTATCAATACGCTTCACACTGTTGCTGGCGAGCGTCAGTCGGGTATCACGGTCTACCCGCCGCAAAAAGATGTGTTTAACGCCTTTCGCTTCACAGAACTGGGCGACGTTAAGGTGGTGATCCTGGGACAAGATCCTTACCACGGCCCCGGCCAAGCACATGGTCTGGCGTTTTCCGTGCGTCCTGGGATCGCTCCCCCGCCGTCATTAGTGAATATGTACAAAGAGCTGGAAGCCTCCATTCCCGGCTTTGTTCGCCCCGCGCACGGTTATCTGGAAAGCTGGGCACGCCAGGGCGTACTGTTACTGAATACGGTGCTCACGGTACGGGCAGGCCAGGCGCACTCTCATGCCAGCCTGGGGTGGGAAACCTTTACGGATAAAGTGATAAGCCTGATTAACCAACACCGCGAAGGGGTCGTCTTCCTGCTGTGGGGCTCGCACGCCCAGAAAAAAGGCGCGATTATTGATCCACAGCGCCACCATATTCTGAAAGCCCCGCATCCCTCGCCACTCTCTGCGCACCGTGGATTTTTTGGCTGTAACCATTTTGCGCTAACGAACCAATGGCTGGAACAACACGGCGAGAAAACTATCGACTGGACGCCAGTATTACCGGCTGAGAGTGAATAACGTTGGCGACTCGCCGTTTTATCGCCCGAATAACGGCGCGAAAGCGCCTTGTCTGACCGGGCGGCAGGAAGTACATAATCGGCCCGGCGCGCGTTGCGTCACCGGGCTGCAGCCCTTACGCTTTATTCTGTCGCCACCACTCGGCGAGCAGTACGCCTGTCGCAACCGACACATTCAGGCTTTCCACGTTCCCGGTGCCGTTAATTTTCACGCACAGATCGTCGGGTTCGCGCGCCGCTTCCGGCAGGTAGTCATATTCACGGCCTAAGACCAGCACCATCTTTTCCGGCAGGGTCGTACTAAAGAGCGCCTGACCGCGATCGCTGGACGTCGTCACCACGGTGTACCCCGCCTGACGAAAATCATCCAGTACGTCAACAATGCTTTCACCAGTGATCGGCTGGACATGCTCCGCCCCGCCTTCCGCGGTACGAATCGCCGCGCCGGACTCCAGCAACGCCGCATCCTGTACCACCACGCCTTTCACGCCGAAGTGCGCGCAGCTACGCATCATGCCGCCCAGATTATGCGGGTTAGCGACATCTTCCAACGCCAGCACGCAGTCTTGATCCGCCGCCTGCTTTACCCATTGCTTAACGGTCGTACCGTTACGCTTTTTAATCAGGAAACACACGCCACCGTGGTGCTCGGTGCCGGAAGCTTTTGCCAGTTCGGCTTCATCCACCACATGGTAGGCTTTACGATTCGCCGCCATCCAGCGCAGCGCCTCTTTAAAACGCGGAGTCACGCTTTGGATAAACCATGCGCGCACGATGGCGTCAGGACGGCTCTGGAATAGCGCCTGGCAGGCATTTTCGCCGTAGACGCGCGTCTCTTCCGCACGCTGGCGACGCAAAACTTCAGGGTCGATAAAACTTTTACCGCTAATACCACCATGATCGACTTTCTCAGGCGTTTCATCGCCTGGCGCGCGGGACACGGTGCGCCACGGCGAAGTTTCATGTTTACGGTCACGGCTCTGATTATTTCGCTCATCACGGGCGGGGCGACGTCCACCGTCAGTGCGAGACTTTGCTGGGCGGCCTCCCTCTTTCCCGGTACGCGGGTTATGGGTGCGTTTATCAGAGTCATCATCACTACGGACATACATCACTTTGACTTTGCCGCTTTTGTTTTTTAATTCATCGTTCATGCTTTTCTCCACCAGCGCTGCGCGAAGCGCGAAGATTACCCGATGTGCATCCGGTTAGCCATGATTTCGTTTAAAAGCTTGCGACTATTGTACTCATTGAATAAAACACATTGTTGTTTAGCACAGACTCCTCGATAATATGTAACATTATAGAAACATCCCGCGCGTAGCGGGACGTCTTCCGACGTATTCAGAGATTAGCTATGAACACCGTTTGTACCCATTGTCAGGCCATTAACCGCATCCCCGACGATCGGCTTCAGGACGCGGCAAAATGTGGACGCTGCGGTCATGAGTTGTTTGACGGAGAAGTCATTAATGCGACCGGCGAAACGCTGGACAAACTGTTGAAGGACGATCTTCCAGTGGTGATCGACTTTTGGGCCCCCTGGTGCGGCCCTTGCCGTAACTTTGCGCCAATCTTCGAGGATGTCGCAGAAGAGCGCAGCGGTAAAGTCCGTTTCGTCAAAGTGAATACCGAGGCGGAACGGGAACTCAGCGCCCGTTTCGGTATTCGCAGCATCCCGACGATTATGATTTTTAAACATGGACAAGTGGTCGATATGCTTAATGGCGCAGTGCCTAAAGCGCCTTTCGACAGCTGGCTGAACGAAGCGCTGTAAACGCCACGGGGCGCATCTTGTGCCCCGTTTTCACCTCTGCCACAATAGCGTTTTTCTCCGCAAACGCTTTCTATGACCAATAACGCTGTCCTTCAGTTACGCGCCGAACGGCTTGCGCGCGCTACACGCCCTTTTCTTGCCAGAGGCAATCGGGTTCGCCGCTGTCAACGCTGCCTGCTGCCGCTAAAATCTTGCCTGTGTGATACGTTAACGCCTTCTCAGGCGAAAAGCCGTTTTTGTCTGGTCATGTTTGACACTGAACCGATGAAACCCAGTAATACCGGCCGGCTGATAGCCGATATTTTGCCGGATACCGCGGCGTTTCAGTGGTCGCGTACCGAGCCGCCGCAGGCGTTGCTGGAGTTGGTACAGCATCCGGATTATCAACCGATAGTGGTCTTTCCTGCGTCCTACGCCGGCGAAGCGCGCGAGGTCATTTCCACCCCGCCCGCCGGGAAACCGCCGCTGTTTATTATGCTGGACGGCACTTGGCCCGAAGCACGTAAAATGTTTCGTAAAAGCCCTTATCTGGATCATCTGCCGGTCATTTCCGTCGATTTATCGCGTCTTTCAGCTTATCGTCTGCGTGAAATCCATGCCGAAGGGCAATATTGCACCGCCGAAGTCGCGATAGCGTTGTTAGATCTGGCGGGAGATACCGAGGCGGCAACCAGTTTAGGTGAACATTTTACCCGTTTTAAAACGCGCTATCTGGCAGGAAAAACACAACATCCGGGAAACGTCACAGCATAAAATAGCGAAAGCGTTTAAAATTATCCGGTCACTTCTGTGTAAGGGAAACCGGTATGAGCCAGCAAGGACTGGAAGCGCTACTGCGACCAAAATCGATCGCGGTGATTGGCGCATCAATGAAGCCCCACCGCGCGGGTTACCTGATGATGCGTAACTTGTTGGCGGGCGGATTCAATGGCCCCGTCCTTCCCGTGACGCCCGCCTGGAAAGCCGTTTTAGGCGTCATGGCCTGGCCGGATATCGCCAGTCTTCCTTTCACACCCGATCTGGCTATTTTATGCACTAACGCCAGCCGTAACCTGGCGTTACTGGACGCGCTTGGCGCGAAAGGGTGTAAAACGTGCATTATCCTTTCTGCTCCCACGTCGCAACATGAAGAACTTCTTGCCTGTGCCCGGCATTATAAAATGCGTCTGCTGGGTCCAAACAGTCTTGGGCTTCTCGCGCCGTGGCAAGGGCTGAATGCCAGCTTTTCTCCCGTCCCGATTAAACAGGGCAAGCTCGCTTTTATTTCCCAGTCTGCCGCAGTTTCCAATACTATTCTTGACTGGGCGCAACAGCGTGAAATGGGCTTTTCCTACTTTATCGCGCTGGGCGATAGCCTGGATATTGATGTCGATGAACTACTGGACTATCTGGCGCGCGACAGCAAGACCAGCGCGATTTTGCTCTATCTGGAACAGTTAAGCGACGCCCGCCGTTTTGTTTCCGCCGCCCGTAGCGCTTCACGTAACAAACCGATTCTGGTGATTAAAAGCGGCCGAAGCCCGGCAGCCCAGCGTTTACTTAATACCAGCGCGGGAATGGACCCTGCGTGGGATGCGGCCATCCAGCGCGCAGGCCTGCTGCGAGTCCAGGATACGCACGAGCTTTTTTCCGCCGTCGAAACACTGAGCCATATGCGTCCGCTACGCGGCGACAGACTGATGATTATCAGCAATGGCGCCGCGCCTGCCGCGCTGGCGTTAGATGAGTTGTGGTCGCGTAACGGCAAGCTGGCGACGTTGAGCGAAGAGACCTGCCTGCAACTACGGCAGGCGCTTCCCCCGCACATAGATATTGCCAATCCGCTGGATCTGTGTGATGACGCCAGCAGCGAACATTACGTCAAAACGCTGGATATCCTGCTCGCCAGTCAGGATTTTGACGCGCTTATGGTTATCCACTCTCCCAGCGCTGCCGCGCCGGGTACGGAAAGCGCCCATGCTCTGATCGAGACGATTAAGCGCCACCCCAGAGGCAAGTTTGTTACGCTGCTGACAAACTGGTGCGGCGAGTTCTCGTCTCAGGAGGCAAGACGGCTATTCAGCGAAGCCGGATTACCAACCTACCGTACGCCGGAAGGCACGATTACCGCGTTTATGCATATGGTGGAATACCGGCGTAACCAGAAGCAACTGCGGGAAACGCCAGCGTTGCCGAGTAACCTGACGTCCAATACCGCTGAGGCGCATAATCTGTTACAGCGGGCGATTGCGGAAGGCGCCGCCTCACTGGATACCCATGAAGTACAGCCGATTTTACACGCCTATGGGCTGCACACGCTCCCAACCTGGATTGCCAGCGACAGCGCTGAAGCGGTGCATATCGCCGAACAGATAGGCTATCCGGTAGCTCTCAAGCTGCGCTCGCCCGACATTCCGCATAAATCTGAAGTTCAGGGGGTCATGCTTTACCTGCGGACCGCAAGCGAGGTACAACAGGCCGCGAACGCCATTTTTGATCGTGTAAAGATGGCCTGGCCGCAAGCGCGGATTCACGGTTTGCTGGTACAAAGCATGGCTAACCGCGCCGGCGCGCAGGAGCTTCGTGTGGTGGTCGAGCACGATCCGGTGTTTGGTCCTTTGATTATGTTGGGTGAAGGCGGCGTAGAGTGGCGTCCGGAAGAGCAGGCTGTCGTCGCGCTGCCGCCGCTCAACATGAACCTGGCGCGCTATCTGGTGATTCAGGGCATTAAACAGCGGAAAATTCGCGCCCGTAGAGCGCTGCGTCCGCTGGATATTGTCGGTTTAAGCCAATTGCTGGTCCAGGTTTCAAACCTGATTGTCGACTGCCCGGAAATTCAGCGTCTGGATATCCATCCGCTGCTGGCTTCCGCCAGTGAGTTTACCGCGCTGGATGTGACGCTGGATATTGCCCCGTTTGATGGCGATAACGAAAGTCGACTTGCGGTACGCCCCTATCCCCACCAGCTTGAAGAGTGGGTGGAGATGAAAAATGGCGATCGCTGCCTGTTCCGTCCTATCCTGCCGGAAGATGAGCCCCAACTGCGACAATTCATCGCACAGGTCACCAAAGAGGATCTTTACTACCGTTATTTCAGCGAGATCAACGAATTCACCCATGAAGATTTAGCCAACATGACGCAGATCGACTACGATCGAGAAATGGCCTTTGTGGCCGTGAGGCGGATGGACAACGCTGAAGAGATCCTCGGCGTAACGCGCGCGATCTCCGATCCTGACAACGTAGATGCCGAATTTGCCGTATTGGTGCGTTCAGATCTCAAAGGGTTGGGTTTAGGACGCCGTTTAATGGAGAAATTGATTGCCTATACTCGCGATCACGGATTGAAGCGGCTGAACGGTATTACGATGCCAAACAATCGCGGCATGGTCGCGCTGGCCAGAAAACTGGGATTTCAGGTCGATATTCAGCTCGAAGAGGGCATCGTGGGATTGACGCTGAATCTGGCCAAATGTGATGAATCGTGAGTAATGTACTGGAAATGTTGACCACTTTAACGGGTACTGATGTTATTATTGCTCGCTTATGTCGTCTGCATAGCACAGAGGACCCTTCAATGAACAGAGAAGAAATGCACTGTGATGTTGTCAAAATTTAAGCGTAATAAACATCAACAACACCTTGCCCAACTCCCTAAGATTTCTCAGTCAGTTGATGATGTAGATTTCTTTTATACTCCTGCTACTTTTCGGGAGACACTGCTGGAGAAAATCGCCAGCGCGACGCAGCGTATTTGTATCGTTGCCCTGTATCTGGAACAGGACGATGGGGGTAAAGGTATACTCGACGCGCTCTATGCGGCTAAACGGCAGCGTCCTGAACTGGACGTGAGGGTGCTGGTCGACTGGCATCGCGCGCAACGCGGGCGCATTGGCGCAGCGGCCTCGAATACCAATGCAGACTGGTATTGCCGACTGGCGCAGGAAAACCCCGGCATTGATGTCCCGGTTTACGGCGTACCGATTAATACGCGAGAAGCGCTTGGCGTACTGCATTTTAAAGGCTTTATCATTGATGATAGCGTCCTGTACAGCGGTGCCAGCCTGAACGATGTCTATCTCCATCAGCATGATAAATATCGCTACGATCGCTACCAGCTGATTCGCAATCGGCAAATGGCAGACATCATGTTTGACTGGGTGACGCAAAATCTGATGAATGGCCGTGGTGTGAATCGTCTGGATAATACCCAGCGTCCGAAAAGCCCGGAGATTAAAAACGATATCCGCTTATACCGTCAGGAGCTGCGTGATGCGTCATATCATTTTCAGGGTGACGCTAATGACGAGCAGCTCTCCGTTACGCCGCTGGTCGGGCTTGGCAAATCCAGTCTGCTGAACAAAACCATTTTCCATCTCATGCCCTGTGCGGAGCATAAGCTCACCATTTGTACCCCTTACTTCAATCTACCAGCGGTACTGGTGCGGAATATTATTCAGCTACTGCGCGATGGAAAGAAAGTCGAAATCATAGTTGGCGATAAAACCGCGAATGATTTTTACATTCCGGAAGATGAACCGTTCAAGATCATTGGCGCGCTGCCCTATCTCTATGAGATTAACCTGCGCCGCTTCCTGAGCCGTTTACAGTATTACGTCAATACCGATCAGCTTGTGGTGCGTCTGTGGAAAGATGACGACAATACCTATCATCTGAAAGGGATGTGGGTAGATGATAAATGGATGCTACTCACCGGCAACAATCTGAATCCCCGCGCCTGGCGTCTGGATCTGGAAAACTCCATTCTGATCCACGATCCTAAGCAGGAGCTTGCCCCTCAGCGGGAAAAAGAGCTGGAACTTATCCGAACGCACACAACCATCGTAAAACATTATCGTGACCTGCAGAGCATTGCCGACTATCCGATAAAAGTGCGTAAATTGATTCGCCGTCTGCGCCGGATCCGCATCGACAGATTAATTAGCCGTATCCTGTAATCGAAGCCCCGTCCTGTACGGGGTTTTCTCTTAGGAGTGAACTGGTGCGCGTGTTGATTCCTTTTACGGTGTTGTTTCTCTCCGGGTGCAGCCATCTGGCTAACGACCGCTGGAGCGGTCAGGATAAAGCCCAACATTTTATGGCATCAGCGATGCTATCGGCAGCCGGTAATGAGTATGCGCGTCACCAGGGAGTAAGCCCTGACCGCAGCGCAGCGATAGGGCTGATGTTTTCTTTGAGTCTCGGAGCCTCAAAAGAACTCTGGGACAGCCGCCCGGAAGGCAGCGGCTGGAGCTGGAAAGATTTTGTCTGGGATGTCGCTGGCGCGACAACCGGTTACGCTATCTGGCAAATGGCGCGATACTAAAGGCGCAAGCCCTTTCCTTTACGGTGCAACATCAGCGAAACCAGGAAAGCCAGAATGGCCATCGCGGTAACATACCAGAAGAACGAACTCTCCATACCGACAGATTTTAGCGACAGCGCGACATATTCCGCAGAGCCGCCAAATAACGCGTTTGCTACCGCGTAAGATAAACCGACGCCCAGGGCGCGAACCTGCGCCGGAAACATCTCCGCTTTCAGGATCCCGCTAATCGAGGTATAGAAACTCACAATCAATAGCGCGCACATCACTAAAGCAAATGCGGCATAAGGCGACGTCACATTCTGCAACGCGGAGAGAATTGGAACGGTGAAAAGCGTCGCGAGCGCGCCAAAACATAGCATAGAAGTGCGCCTGCCAATCTTATCGGATAACGCGCCGAATAACGGCTGTACCAACATGAAAACACACAGCGCGACCGTCATAATGCCGCTGGCGACATTGGCATGCATACCTGCTGTATTTACCAGATATTTCTGCATATAGGTGGTGAAAGTATAAAAGCACAGCGAGCCTGCCGCGGTGAAACCAAGCACCATCAAAAAGGCTTTGCGATTACGCCACAAACCTTTCAACGAACCGGCTTCTTTTAATGCGCGAGTCTCATGCTTCGAGGTTTCATCCAGCTGGCGACGTAGCCATAACGCCACAACCGCCAGCACGGCGCCCAGCGCAAAGGGAATACGCCATCCCCAGGCACGAAGTTCAGCATCTTCCAGAACCTGCTGCAAAATCACAACGACCAGCAATGCCAGTAGTTGGCCATCGATAAGCGTAACGTACTGAAACGAGGCGAAAAATCCCTTACGACCTTCAAGCGCAACTTCACTCATATATGTCGCGCTGGTCCCATACTCTCCCCCTACCGAGAGCCCCTGAAATAACCTTGCAATAAGGAGCAGCGCCGGCGCCCAGGTGCCGATGGTATCGTAACCAGGTAAGCAGGCAATCACCAGCGACCCCATGCACATCATGCACACCGAAATCAACATTGAGGCTTTGCGCCCGCGTCGATCTGCAATGCGTCCAAACAGCCAACCACCGATAGGCCGCATTAAAAAACCGGCGGCAAAGACGCCTGCCGTTTGCAAAAGCTGAGTAGTGGTATTACCAGAAGGAAAGAAGATATGTGCAAAATAGAGCGAGCAGAAAGAGTAGACGTAGAAATCAAACCATTCCACTAAGTTTCCGGAAGAGGCCCCCACGATAGCCCATATGCGTCGCCGCATCTCCGGAGCCTCAGCGTTGTTTTTATCTATACGCTGAATAATTTCTGCCATACTGTTCTCCTTGTTGCCAGGCTTAATCGGCCTTTTATTTTGGAGATTCAGATTACGCGAGACCCAAAAGTAAATAAAGTGTTAATTATTTGTTTGCTAATTTTTATCCCCACCGTGCCTGATGCTGGCGTTTCCGTTTCAGATAGTCTTCGTCCTGACGGATTTTATCCCACCAACCTTTGAAAACCGTTGCCGCCGCGGCCTTAATAGGATCATTACCCCGTGTATTCAGGCTGCCGTCTTCTGCATACTTTTTACCGCCTTTATAGTTAGCGTATCGCCTGGCGCGGGTGTATCCCATCTGAATAAATTTACGCGCCATGTCCATACCAACGAAATCATCCTGCTGCCGGTAAGCTTCGAACAACTGGTAGATCTGTTCTGCGGATTTCATCGCCGATGCTTCATCTTTATAGCGCCAGAAAGGAAGAATTTCGCTTTTGTAGGGTTCAACCAGTAGCACCCCCTGCTCGCCTCGTCCAACCTGATACAATTCAGGCTGCTGGCGGAAGTCAATGCTGGAAAAGTCCTGCTGGTAGTTAAAAGGTTTGATAGCCAATGAAAATCCTCACTGCTTATATAAGCACGTGTAAAGGATAGTTCATCGTTAACGATTGGGTGGGATGTACTCTTGTCGGTTCTACAAGAACACCAGCTTCGTAGGCGGGATAATTCCTGTAGGCCGGATAAGGCGGAGCCGCCATCCGGCAGAAACAGACAAAAACAAAAGGCCCTGTCTTCCGACAGGGCCCTTCGTTTTATTTGATGCCTGGCAGTTCCCTACTCTCGCATGGGGAGACCCCACACTACCATCGGCGCTACGGCGTTTCACTTCTGAGTTCGGCATGGGGTCAGGTGGGACCACCGCGCTAGTGCCGCCAGGCAAATTCTTTGTGCTCTGTACGCAATTCTTTATCGCATCAGCGGCGTTGCCTGCGCTCGTAAACTCAGTCACATACTTCTGTATGCTCCTTCCTTTCCTTCGCTTGCCGCTGCGCAAATTATTGCGTACTCAACTCTGAATCTGAGCTGAAAATCGTCTCTCATCCGCCAAAACATCTTCGGCGTTGTAAGGTTAAGCCTCACGGTTCATTAGTACCGGTTAGCTCAACGCATCGCTGCGCTTACACACCCGGCCTATCAACGTCGTCGTCTTCAACGTTCCTTCAGGAGACTTAAAGTCTCAGGGAGAACTCATCTCGGGGCAAGTTTCGTGCTTAGATGCTTTCAGCACTTATCTCTTCCGCATTTAGCTACCGGGCAGTGCCATTGGCATGACAACCCGAACACCAGTGATGCGTCCACTCCGGTCCTCTCGTACTAGGAGCAGCCCCCCTCAGTTCTCCAGCGCCCACGGCAGATAGGGACCGAACTGTCTCACGACGTTCTAAACCCAGCTCGCGTACCACTTTAAATGGCGAACAGCCATACCCTTGGGACCTACTTCAGCCCCAGGATGTGATGAGCCGACATCGAGGTGCCAAACACCGCCGTCGATATGAACTCTTGGGCGGTATCAGCCTGTTATCCCCGGAGTACCTTTTATCCGTTGAGCGATGGCCCTTCCATTCAGAACCACCGGATCACTATGACCTGCTTTCGCACCTGCTCGCGCCGTCACGCTCACAGTCAAGCTGGCTTATGCCATTGCACTAACCTCCTGATGTCCGACCAGGATTAGCCAACCTTCGTGCTCCTCCGTTACTCTTTAGGAGGAGACCGCCCCAGTCAAACTACCCACCAGACACTGTCCGCAACCCGGGTAACGGGTCCACGTTAGAACATCAAACATTAAAGGGTGGTATTTCAAGGTCGGCTCCACGCAGACTGGCGTCCACACTTCAAAGCCTCCCACCTATCCTACACATCAAGGCTCAATGTTCAGTGTCAAGCTATAGTAAAGGTTCACGGGGTCTTTCCGTCTTGCCGCGGGTACACTGCATCTTCACAGCGAGTTCAATTTCACTGAGTCTCGGGTGGAGACAGCCTGGCCATCATTACGCCATTCGTGCAGGTCGGAACTTACCCGACAAGGAATTTCGCTACCTTAGGACCGTTATAGTTACGGCCGCCGTTTACCGGGGCTTCGATCAGGAGCTTCGCTTGCGCTGACCCCATCAATTAACCTTCCGGCACCGGGCAGGCGTCACACCGTATACGTCCACTTTCGTGTTTGCACAGTGCTGTGTTTTTAATAAACAGTTGCAGCCAGCTGGTATCTTCGACTGACTTCAGCTCCGTGAGTAAATCACTTCACCTACGTGTCAGCGTGCCTTCTCCCGAAGTTACGGCACCATTTTGCCTAGTTCCTTCACCCGAGTTCTCTCAAGCGCCTTGGTATTCTCTACCTGACCACCTGTGTCGGTTTGGGGTACGATTTGATGTTACCTGATGCTTAGAGGCTTTTCCTGGAAGCAGGGCATTTGTTGCTTCAGCACCGTAGTGCCTCGTCGTCACGCCTCAGTGTTAAAGTGAACCGGATTTACCTGGAACACACACCTACACGCTTAAACCGGGACAACCGTCGCCCGGCCAACATAGCCTTCTCCGTCCCCCCTTCGCAGTAACACCAAGTACGGGAATATTAACCCGTTTCCCATCGACTACGCCTTTCGGCCTCGCCTTAGGGGTCGACTCACCCTGCCCCGATTAACGTTGGACAGGAACCCTTGGTCTTCCGGCGAGCGGGCTTTTCACCCGCTTTATCGTTACTTATGTCAGCATTCGCACTTCTGATACCTCCAGCATGCCTCACGACACACCTTCACAGGCTTACAGAACGCTCCCCTACCCAACGAACGTATCCTTAAACCGACTCGACTTTGTATACGCTTTGACGTCGCTTCGCTCCGTCAATCGTAACCCGCTGAATCGCTTTAAGTGATACGTTCGCTGCCGCAGCTTCGGTGCATGGTTTAGCCCCGTTACATCTTCCGCGCAGGCCGACTCGACCAGTGAGCTATTACGCTTTCTTTAAATGATGGCTGCTTCTAAGCCAACATCCTGGCTGTCTGGGCCTTCCCACATCGTTTCCCACTTAACCATGACTTTGGGACCTTAGCTGGCGGTCTGGGTTGTTTCCCTCTTCACGACGGACGTTAGCACCCGCCGTGTGTCTCCCGTGATAACATTCTCCGGTATTCGCAGTTTGCATCGGGTTGGTAAGCCGGGATGGCCCCCTAGCCGAAACAGTGCTCTACCCCCGGAGATGAATTCACGAGGCGCTACCTAAATAGCTTTCGGGGAGAACCAGCTATCTCCCGGTTTGATTGGCCTTTCACCCCCAGCCACAGGTCATCCGCTAATTTTTCAACATTAGTCGGTTCGGTCCTCCAGTTAGTGTTACCCAACCTTCAACCTGCCCATGGCTAGATCACCGGGTTTCGGGTCTATACCCTGCAACTTAACGCCCGGTTAAGACTCGGTTTCCCTGCGGCTCCCCTATTCGGTTAACCTTGCTACAGAATATAAGTCGCTGACCCATTATACAAAAGGTACGCAGTCACCCCACCACTAAGCCCCCTCTGCTTCTTTTGAGGTTGAACGTCGCTTTCGCTCCGTTAACCGTATCCTCAGCAAAGGATGCGTATGTGGAGTTCACCACTGGCTTAGTGGTGGGGCTCCCACTGCTTGTACGTACACGGTTTCAGGTTCTTTTTCACTCCCCTCGCCGGGGTTCTTTTCGCCTTTCCCTCACGGTACTGGTTCACTATCGGTCAGTCAGGAGTATTTAGCCTTGGAGGATGGTCCCCCCATATTCAGACAGGATATCACGTGTCCCGCCCTACTCATCGAGCTCACAGCACATGCGCTTTTGTGTACGGGGCTGTCACCCTGTATCGCGCGCCTTTCCAGACGCTTCCACTAACACACATGCTGATTCAGGCTCTGGGCTCCTCCCCGTTCGCTCGCCGCTACTGGGGGAATCTCGGTTGATTTCTTTTCCTCGGGGTACTTAGATGTTTCAGTTCCCCCGGTTCGCCTCATTAACCTATGGATTCAGTTAATGATAGTGTGACGAGTCACACTGGGTTTCCCCATTCGGGTATCGCCGGTTATAACGGTTCATATCACCTTACCGGCGCTTATCGCAGATTAGCACGCCCTTCATCGCCTCTGACTGCCAGGGCATCCACCGTGTACGCTTAGTCGCTTAACCTCACAACCCGAAGATGTTTCTCGCGATTCATCATCGTGTTGCGAAAATTTGAGAGACTCACGAACAACTTTCGTTGTTCTGTGTTTCAATTTTCAGCTTGATCCAGATTTTTAAAGAGCAAATATCTCAAACGTGACTCGTAAGTCAGTTTTGAGATATTAAGGCAGGTGACTTTCACTCACAAACCAGCAAGTGGCGTCCCCTAGGGGATTCGAACCCCTGTTACCGCCGTGAAAGGGCGGTGTCCTGGGCCTCTAGACGAAGGGGACGTATCAGTCTGCTTCGCAAGACGCCTTGCTATTTACTTTTCATCAGACAATCTGTGTGAGCACTGCAAAGACCGTTTCTTTCAGGTAAGGAGGTGATCCAACCGCAGGTTCCCCTACGGTTACCTTGTTACGACTTCACCCCAGTCATGAATCACAAAGTGGTAAGCGCCCTCCCGAAGGTTAAGCTACCTACTTCTTTTGCAACCCACTCCCATGGTGTGACGGGCGGTGTGTACAAGGCCCGGGAACGTATTCACCGTGGCATTCTGATCCACGATTACTAGCGATTCCGACTTCATGGAGTCGAGTTGCAGACTCCAATCCGGACTACGACGCACTTTATGAGGTCCGCTTGCTCTCGCGAGGTCGCTTCTCTTTGTATGCGCCATTGTAGCACGTGTGTAGCCCTGGTCGTAAGGGCCATGATGACTTGACGTCATCCCCACCTTCCTCCAGTTTATCACTGGCAGTCTCCTTTGAGTTCCCGGCCTAACCGCTGGCAACAAAGGATAAGGGTTGCGCTCGTTGCGGGACTTAACCCAACATTTCACAACACGAGCTGACGACAGCCATGCAGCACCTGTCTCACAGTTCCCGAAGGCACCAATCCATCTCTGGAAAGTTCTGTGGATGTCAAGACCAGGTAAGGTTCTTCGCGTTGCATCGAATTAAACCACATGCTCCACCGCTTGTGCGGGCCCCCGTCAATTCATTTGAGTTTTAACCTTGCGGCCGTACTCCCCAGGCGGTCTACTTAACGCGTTAGCTCCGGAAGCCACGCCTCAAGGGCACAACCTCCAAGTAGACATCGTTTACGGCGTGGACTACCAGGGTATCTAATCCTGTTTGCTCCCCACGCTTTCGCACCTGAGCGTCAGTCTTTGTCCAGGGGGCCGCCTTCGCCACCGGTATTCCTCCAGATCTCTACGCATTTCACCGCTACACCTGGAATTCTACCCCCCTCTACAAGACTCAAGCCTGCCAGTTTCGAATGCAGTTCCCAGGTTGAGCCCGGGGATTTCACATCCGACTTGACAGACCGCCTGCGTGCGCTTTACGCCCAGTAATTCCGATTAACGCTTGCACCCTCCGTATTACCGCGGCTGCTGGCACGGAGTTAGCCGGTGCTTCTTCTGCGGGTAACGTCAATTGCTGTGGTTATTAACCACAACACCTTCCTCCCCGCTGAAAGTACTTTACAACCCGAAGGCCTTCTTCATACACGCGGCATGGCTGCATCAGGCTTGCGCCCATTGTGCAATATTCCCCACTGCTGCCTCCCGTAGGAGTCTGGACCGTGTCTCAGTTCCAGTGTGGCTGGTCATCCTCTCAGACCAGCTAGGGATCGTCGCCTTGGTGAGCCGTTACCTCACCAACTAGCTAATCCCATCTGGGCACATCTGATGGCAAGAGGCCCGAAGGTCCCCCTCTTTGGTCTTGCGACGTTATGCGGTATTAGCCACCGTTTCCAGTAGTTATCCCCCTCCATCAGGCAGTTTCCCAGACATTACTCACCCGTCCGCCACTCGTCAGCGAAGCAGCAAGCTGCTTCCTGTTACCGTTCGACTTGCATGTGTTAGGCCTGCCGCCAGCGTTCAATCTGAGCCATGATCAAACTCTTCAATTTAAAAGTTTGATGCTCAATGAATTAAACTTCGTAATGAATTACGTGTTCACTCTTGAGACTTGGTATTCATTTTTCGTCCGGGGACGTTAAGAATCCGTATCTTCGAGTGCCCACACAGATTGTCTGATAAATTGTTAAAGAGCAGGTGCGACGCGGCTTTCAGCTCACCGTCGCGAGGTGGCGTATATTACGCTTTCCTCTTTTTGAGTCAAGCCTTTATTTTCGCTTTCCTCACAGACTTCTTAACGAAGCCTTCCTGACCCGGCGGCCTGTATGCCGTTGTTCCGTGTCAGTGGTGGCGCATTATAGGGAGTTATTAGAGCCTGACAAGACCTAAATGCAAAAAAAAGCTCAACCGTTCACTTTTCAAACAACATTTGAACCAAAAGCCTATTTTCGCCTGGTTTTTAAACAAAAACGAGCCCGTCAGGGCCCGTTTTATTCAAATTTGTGACTTACTGCACTGCCACAATACGATCATCATTGGCTTCAAGGCGAATCACTTTGCCAGGAACCAGTTCACCAGACAGGATTTGCTGCGCCAGTGGGTTTTCGATCTGCTGTTGAATAGCACGTTTTAACGGACGCGCCCCGTAGACCGGATCGTAACCGTTGGCGCTCAACAGTTTCAGCGCCTCGTCGGAGATATGGATTTCATAACCACGTTCTTCCAGACGTTTGTACAGACGCTGCAGCTGGATCTGAGCAATAGAAGCGATGTGTTGCTCACCTAACGGATGGAATACCACAACTTCATCAATACGGTTGATAAATTCCGGACGGAAGTTTTGGCTAACCACACCCAGCACCATCTCTTTCATTCGACCGTAATCCAGTTCGCCAAAGCGCTCCTGAATGAGATCGGAACCGAGGTTAGAAGTCATAATGACCACCGTATTACGGAAGTCGACCGTTCTCCCCTGCCCGTCAGTCAGTCGACCGTCGTCCAGCACCTGCAACAGAATGTTGAATACATCCGGATGCGCTTTTTCCACTTCATCCAACAAGATGACGGAATAAGGGCGACGGCGCACCGCTTCCGTCAAATAACCGCCTTCTTCATAGCCGACATATCCTGGAGGCGCCCCGACCAAACGAGACACGGAGTGTTTCTCCATAAACTCAGACATGTCGATACGCACCATCGCGTCGTCGCTGTCGAACATAAAGTTAGCCAGCGCTTTACACAGTTCGGTTTTACCGACCCCCGTCGGCCCCAGGAACAGGAAGGAACCAATCGGACGGTTCGGATCGGACAGCCCAGCACGGCTACGACGTATGGCGTTCGATACTGCTTCAACGGCTTCATTCTGCCCGATCACACGGCTGTGTAACTCTTGTTCCATACGCAACAGTTTTTCACGTTCGCCTTCCAGCATTCTGGAAACCGGAATACCGGTCCAGCGCGCCAGCACTTCGGCAATTTCCGCATCCGTTACTTTGTTACGTAACAGACGCATGGTTTTACCTTCCGACTGGGTCGCGGCTTCCAGCTGTTTTTCCAGCTCCGGAATTTTGCCGTACTGCAGTTCAGACATTCGCGCCAGGTCGCCAACGCGACGCGCCTGCTCGATGGCAATCTTCGCCTGCTCCAGCTCCGCTTTAATAGTTTGCGTACCAGAGAGCGACGCTTTTTCCGCTTTCCACTCTTCTTCCAGCTCAGAATACTGGCGCTCTTTGTCGTCCAGTTCTTCGTTGAGCATATCGAGACGTTTTTTACTCGCCTCGTCAGACTCTTTCATCAACGCCTGCTGTTCCAGTTTGAGCTGAATAATGCGGCGGTCGAGTCTGTCCAGCTCCTCCGGCTTAGAGTCAATCTGCATACGAATGCTGGATGCCGCTTCATCGATGAGGTCGATAGCTTTATCCGGCAACTGACGGTCGGCGATATAGCGGTGAGATAATGTTGCCGCCGCCACAATCGCCGGGTCAGTGATCTGCACATGGTGATGCAGCTCGTAACGTTCTTTCAGGCCACGCAGAATAGCGATGGTGTCTTCCACTGAGGGTTCTGCGACAAACACTTTTTGAAAACGACGTTCCAGCGCCGCGTCTTTTTCAATGTACTGACGGTATTCATCCAGCGTGGTCGCACCCACACAGTGCAGTTCACCACGCGCCAGCGCCGGTTTCAGCATGTTACCGGCATCCATGGCGCCATCAGCTTTACCTGCGCCAACCATGGTGTGCAGCTCGTCGATAAACAGGATGACGTTGCCTTCCTGTTTCGCCAGATCGTTCAGCACGCCTTTCAGACGCTCTTCAAATTCGCCGCGATATTTCGCCCCGGCCACCAGCGCGCCCATATCCAGCGCCAGCACGCGACGGCCTTTCAGGCCTTCCGGTACTTCACCGTTGATAATACGTTGCGCCAGCCCTTCAACAATGGCGGTTTTACCTACGCCTGGCTCACCGATTAACACCGGGTTGTTTTTAGTACGACGTTGCAATACCTGAATGGTACGGCGAATTTCTTCATCACGACCAATTACCGGGTCAAGCTTACCTTGTTCAGCCCGCTCGGTCAGATCGACGGTATATTTTTTCAAGGCCTGACGTTGGTCTTCAGCCCCTTGATCGTTCACGCTTTCACCTCCGCGCATCTGTTCAATTGCCTGAGTGATATTGGCCGTGGTCGCACCGGCTGATTTCAGCAGATCGGTTAACGTGCCGCGAGACTCAAGCGCCGCCAGAACAAACAGCTCTGACGAAATAAAATTGTCCCCCCGTTTTTGCGCCAGCTTGTCGCAAAGGTTCAGTACGCGTACCAGTTCCGAAGAAGGCTGTACGTCGCCGCCGGTGCCTTCCACCTGCGGTAAACGGCTCAGCGCCTGATCGATAGCAGTGCGCAACTGACCAGCATTAATACCGGCGGAGGTTAATAAAGGACGTATCGATCCCCCTTCCTGGTTCAGCAAGGCGCTCATTAAATGAAGAGGTTCGATGAATTGGTTGTCGTGCCCCAGCGCGAGCGACTGGGCATCGGCAAGAGCAAGCTGGAATTTGTTAGTAAGACGATCCAGACGCATAACTCCTCCCATAACAGGTCAAAATTGCTACTGGAGATTAAATGAGGTCATCCCTCAATTATTCAAGGTGAATGACCTGAATTATGTGAAAAGAAAGTTACCCGTACCGGATCGTCTTGATTCTTTAGGTTATATCAGCCAAATAAAACTTGCCATACGACCTGTCGTCTTGTCGCGACGATAAGAGAAGAAAGTCTCACTTTCGCTAAAGGTGCAGCGATCCCCGCCATAGACATGTTCAACGCCGGTATTCGCCAGACGTTGGCGTGCAAGCTGATAAATATCCGCCAGAAATTTTTCCCCGTGCGGCAAAAATGCGCTATCGGCTTGCGCATCTTTTGCTAAAAATGCGTCACGCACTTCCGGCCCCACTTCAAACGCGGTCGGGCCGATCGCCGGACCTAACCAGGCGATGATATTTTCTGGTTTGTCAGCAAAGCAGGTGACAGTTTCCTCCAGTACGCCTTCACATAATCCGCGCCAGCCCGCATGAGCCGCCGCCACTTCTGTTCCCTCACGGTTACAGAATAGCACAGGCAGGCAGTCTGCCGTCATTACCGCGCAGACGGTTCCTGGCGTATTGCTGTAAGACGCATCCGCACGTTTGGAGGCATAAGGTTCTCCGGTAAGCCTCAACACATTTTTACCGTGAACCTGTTCAAGCCAGACAGGTTTCGAAGGCAGATTGCCCGCCGCAAACAGACGCTTGCGGTTCTCTTCAACATGCTCCGGGTTATCGCCGCAATGCGCGCCCAGATTCAGCGAGTCGTAAGGCGGTAAACTCACCCCGCCAATACGGGTAGAACTACAGGCTGCGACGCCTTTCGGCAGCGGCCACTGCGGGACAATCAGTGCATTCATAACCAGTCCACATCATCTTTATGATCTTCAAAATCGGCGCGCATCGCATCGATAAGGTCCACCATATCTTGTGGAATCGGCGCGTGCCACTCCATTTCGATACCCGATACAGGATGGTAGAGACGCAGCATCGTTGCATGCAGCGCCTGGCGGTCAAACTTACGCAGCGTGGAAATAAATTCTTCCGATGCGCCTTTCGGTGGACGTGGACGACCACCGTAGACCTGATCGCCCACTAACGGATGCGTAATATGCGCCATATGCACGCGGATCTGGTGCGTACGCCCGGTCTCCAGACGCAACCTAAGACGCGTGTGCACACGGAAATGTTCCATAATGCGGTAGTGGGTCACCGCCGGTTTGCCCATAGGATGCACCGACATATGGGTACGTTTGGTCGGGTGACGACTGATGGGTTCATTCACCGTTCCTCCCGCCGTCATATGTCCGATCGCGACCGCTTCATATTCGCGGGTGATCTCGCGCAGCTGCAAAGACTCCACCAGGCGCGTTTGCGCCGGAACGGTTTTGGCCACCACCATCAGCCCCGTCGTGTCCTTATCCAGACGATGCACAATGCCCGCGCGCGGAACATCCGCAATCGGCGGATAATAATGTAGCAACGCGTTCAGTACCGTACCGTCCGGGTTACCCGCGCCAGGATGTACCACCAGATCGCGTGGTTTGTTGATAACCAGAATATCGTCATCTTCATAAACAATATCTAACGGGATATCCTGCGCTTCAAAACGAATCTCTTCGTCGATCTCCGCATCAATAGCCACCCGCTCGCCGCCTAACACTTTTTCTTTTGGCTTATCGCAAAGTTGACCATTGACCAACACGCGCTGATTCAAAATCCATTCTTTTATACGCGAACGTGAATAATCCGGGAACATTTCGGCCAAAGCCTGATCTAAGCGTTGACCGAGTTGGTTTTCGGAGACCGTTGCGGTGAGTTGTACTCGTTGTGCCATATACAGCTTCTTCGTTTAACGTTGGGTTTTACGGCTTTGCCGTTTAATATAGTGTGCTATTGTAGCTGGTCTTAACCGGGAGCAGGAACAGAGAATCTCCCGTAAAACATTTTGAGGAAAGTCAAAACGTCATGACGCGCATGAAATATCTGGTGGCAGCAGCCACGTTGAGCCTGTTTCTGGCGGGTTGCTCGGGTTCAAAGGAAGAGGTGCCCGATAATCCGCCGAATGAAATCTACGCGACTGCTCAGCAAAAGCTGCAGGACGGTAACTGGAAACAGGCAATAACGCAATTGGAAGCATTAGATAATCGTTATCCATTCGGACCGTATTCTCAGCAGGTGCAGTTGGATCTTATCTACGCCTATTACAAAAACGCCGATTTGCCGCTAGCGCAGGCCGCTATCGATCGTTTTATGCGTCTTAATCCAACGCACCCTAATATTGACTATGTCATGTACATGCGCGGCCTGACGAACATGGCGCTGGATGATAGCGCGCTGCAGGGTTTCTTTGGCGTCGATCGCAGCGATCGCGATCCGCAACATGCGCGGGCGGCGTTCAATGACTTTTCGAAACTGGTACGCAGCTATCCTAATAGCCAGTACACCACCGACGCCACTAAGCGTCTGGTATTCCTGAAAGACCGTCTGGCGAAATATGAATATTCCGTCGCAGAGTACTATACCGCGCGCGGCGCATGGGTTGCGGTCGTAAACCGGGTAGAAGGTATGCTACGCAATTATCCTGATACGCAGGCCACGCGCGATGCGTTGCCGCTGATGGAAAACGCCTATCGTCAGATGCAGCTGAATGCGCAGGCTGACAAAGTCGCGAAAATTATTGCCGCTAACAGCAAAAACACCTGAAGCAATACCAACAAGCAAAACGGCAGCCGGAAGGCTGCCGTTTTTTTATTCGATATCTGATGCAACAGAAATGATTTCACTGCAACGCATCCAGTCAAATATGGCCTGCTTTCAGCCATTCCTCAAGTAAAAGATCGCTTCTTCCTGCGATGCCTCACAAAAAGTTCGCCTTGACAAAAAGTGACAAAATAATGTGATTTACATCACGCATTTTGACATTAAGAACGGTATGCTGGAATCACCAAGACGGGAAAGACAAGAGGTAAAATTTATGGCAATGAACATTACCAGTAAACAAATGGAAATTACTCCGGCAATTCGCCAACATGTCGCAGACCGTCTCGCCAAACTGGAAAAATGGCAAACTCACCTGATTAATCCTCATATCATTCTGTCTAAAGAGCCACAGGGCTTTATTGCTGACGCCACCATTAATACACCGAACGGACATCTGGTCGCCAGCGCAAAACACGAAGATATGTACACCGCTATTAATGAATTGATCAACAAGCTGGAACGGCAGCTCAATAAAGTGCAGCACAAAGGCGAAGCCCGTCGTGCCACCGCATCGGTGAAAGATGCCAGCTTCGTCGAAGCAGAAGAAGAGTAGTCCCTTACATTGAGTGTATCGCCAACGCGCCTTCGGGCGCGTTTTTTGTTGACAGGATTAAAACAGTACGGGTACTGTACTTACGTACACAAAGGAAACAGTTATGAAGCTAACCCGGTTTTTCTTCGCATTCTTTTTTATCTTCCCCTGACCGGGAGGCGTTTCGTCATGTGATAAAGAATGCGAAGACGAACAAGAAGGCCTCCCCCACCGGGAGGCCTTTTTTATTGATAACAAAAAAGGCAACACTATGACATCGGAAAACCCATTACTGGCGCTGCGAGATAAAATCAGCGCTTTAGACGAAGAGTTACTGGCCTTACTGGCAAAACGACGCGCGCTGGCGATTGAAGTGGGACAAGCAAAACTACTGTCGCATCGTCCGGTTCGGGATATCGATCGTGAACGCGCGCTGCTGGACAGGCTCATCCATCTCGGTAAAGCCCACCATCTCGACGCACACTACATTACCCGGCTGTTCCAGCTTATCATTGAAGACTCCGTGCTTACTCAGCAGGCGCTGCTGCAACAACATCTGAATAATACTCACCCTCATTCGGCACGTATTGCGTTTCTTGGGCCGAAAGGCTCCTATTCTCATCTCGCGGCGCGCCAGTATGCTGCACGCCATTTTGAGCAATTTATTGAGAGCGGCTGCGCAAAATTCGCCGATATTTTTCATCAGGTCGAAACCGGCCAGGCCGATTACGCCGTGGTTCCGATAGAGAACACCAGCTCCGGCGCTATCAACGATGTGTACGACTTATTGCAACACACCAGTCTGTCAATTGTCGGTGAGATGACCGTCACTATCGATCACTGCGTGCTGGTTTCCGGCGCTACGGATCTGAATACCATCGAAACGGTGTACAGCCATCCGCAGCCGTTCCAGCAGTGCAGTAAGTTTTTGAGCCGCTATCCGCACTGGAAAATCGACTATACCGAGAGTACGTCGGCAGCGATGGAAAAAGTCGCGCAGGCAAACTCTCCGCGCGTCGCAGCGCTCGGCAGCGAGGCAGGCGGCATGTTGCACGGTTTACAGGTGCTGGAACACATCGCCGCAAACCAGACGCAGAATATCACCCGCTTTCTGGTACTGGCGCGCAAAGCCATCAACGTTTCCGATCAGGTTCCGGCAAAAACCACTCTGTTAATCGCCACCGGGCAGCAAGCTGGCGCGCTGGTCGAAGCGCTGCTGGTGCTGCGTAACCACAATCTCATCATGACGAAACTGGAGTCGCGCCCCATTCACGGCAATCCGTGGGAAGAGATGTTTTATCTCGATATTCAGGCGAACCTGGAGTCGCAGGTAATGCAAAGCGCGCTAAAAGAGCTGGGCGAGATCACGCGCTCAATGAAAGTGCTTGGCTGCTATCCCAGCGAAAACGTCGTGCCGGTAGAACCTGCCTGACGTTCAATAAAACGGCTTTTCTTCATCCCTGCGACGGCTACCTGCAGGGTGAAGATGGCGCCGGAGAGCGGATAATCCGCCACTTCCTGAGCAGACATATTTTCTCTGGTAGTTGTAATAAACAGCGTTTTCATATCTGCGCCGCCAAAGCAACCCATCGTCGGACAACGTACCGGCAACCGGTACTCTTCCAGCTGCTCTCCTTGCGGTGAGAAACGCGCCACGCGCCAGCCGTCAAACATCGCGCTCCAGTAGCACCCTTCGCTATCCATCGCCGCGCCGTCGGGAAGTCCTTCTCCTTCGCCAAAATGGCGAAAAAGTTCACGCTTGCCCGGTTCGCCATGCTTATCAAGTAACGTGCGGTATATCACGCCATTCGGCGTATCGGAGGTATACATCCACTGGTTATCCGGGCTGAACGCCAGGCCGTTGTGTCCCTGGATATCGCACTGGATCACTTTTGCCGTCAGGTCATGATCGATCCGCATCAGCAACGCGCCATTATAGTCACCTGGCGCCCAGAACGTTCCGGCATAAAAACGTCCATCGCCATCAGTGCCGCCATCGTTGAAACGCGCCAGTTTCGTATTAGAGGGATTGTCGCAAACCTTACGCTGCAATAATCCATTTTTATCGGCCAGCCAGATAGCATGACGCATGGCCACAATAAATCCGCCCTGCTCACGCAAGGCAAAACAGCCCACCTCTTCCGGAAACGCCAGCACGCTATGCGTCCCGCTCGCCGGATGGTAACGATGGATCTCCTGTTCCAGGATATCGGTCCAATACAGCGCGCTTTCATCCTCGCTCCATGTGGGGCATTCTGGTAGATGTCCGACATAATCAAATAAAACGTACGGCGTAGTTATAACGGTTCCTTAAACGAAAAAAGCCAGCAAAGCTGGCTTTTAGTATAGATGTCATCATTATGGTCGGCTGTCATTCGCCTGACGCAATAACACACGGCTTTCATTCTGGAAGCGTCTGGCATAATCGCCAAACCAGCGTTCAACTTTGCGAAAACTGTCGATAAAAGCCTGCTTATCACCCTGTTCCAGTAACCCGATAGCATCGCCAAAACGTTTATAGTAACGCTTGATAAGCGCCAGATTGCGCTCCGACGACATAATAATGTCCGCATACAGCTGCGGGTCCTGGGCGAACAGACGCCCGACCATCGCCAGCTCCAGTCGATAAATCGGCGATGAAAGCGCTAGAAGCTGCTCAAGCTGGACGTTCTCTTCCGCCAGATGCAGCCCATAAGCGAAGGTAGCAAAGTGGCGCAACGCCTGGATAAAAGCCATGTTCTGATCGTGCTCGACTGCGCTAATTCGATGCAACCGCGCGCCCCACACCTGGATTTGCTCAAGAAACCACTGATACGCTTCCGGTTGACGCCCATCACACCAGACCACCACCTGCTTCGCCAGGCTCCCGCTGTCCGGGCCAAACATCGGATGCAAGCCCAACACGGGGCCATCATGGGCCGCCAACATTGCCTGCAACGGACCGCTTTTCACCGATGCCAGATCGACCAGAATACAGTCGGACGGCAGGGGCGGCAGTTGCGCTATGACCTGTTCAGTAACATGAATCGGCACGCTGACGATCACCATTCCGGCATCGGCGACAATGTCCCTGGCGCGCGGCCAGTCCTGTTGTTCCAGAATACGGACCTGATAGCCCGACAGCGTGAGCATTTTTTCAAACAGACGCCCCATCTGTCCGCCGCCGCCCACAATGACGACCGGACGCAGAGAAGGACAAAGCGTTTTGAACCCCTTATCATTTTCGCTGGAGTAAGATTCACGCATTACCCGGCGCAGGACATCTTCAATGAGATCGGGCGGGACACCGATCGCTTCTGCTTCCGCCCGTCGTGAAGCCAGCATAGAGGCCTCACGCTCCGGCACGTAAATAGGCAGGCCAAAACGGCTTTTCACCTCGCCGACTTTGGCAACCAGTTCCAGGCGCTTAGCCAGTAAATTCAACAACGCTTTATCGACATCATCTATTTGATCGCGTAACGCGGTCAATTCAGCAACCATAACAACCTCTTATGCGACGCGCACCGCCAGCTGGCCGCTCAAATCTTTATGAATTTCACGTAACAGGGCATCGGTCATCTCCCAGCTAATACAAGCATCGGTGACGGAAACGCCATACTTCATTTCGCTGCGCGGCTGTTCGGAAGACTGGTTACCCTCATGAATATTACTTTCAATCATTAAGCCAATGATTGAACGATTGCCATCTTTAATCTGCGCAACCACAGATTCGGCAACGGCTGGCTGGCGGCGATAATCTTTATTGGAGTTACCATGACTGCAATCTACCATCAGCGAAGGACGTAGTCCCGCCTGTTCCATCTCTTTTTCACACTGAGCGACATCTGCCGGGCTATAGTTTGGCGCTTTGCCGCCACGCAGAATCACATGGCCATGCGGATTTCCCTGGGTTTGCAATAACGCAACCTGACCGGCCTGGTTAATGCCAACAAAACGATGAGGTTGCGCAGCGGCGCGCATGGCGTTAATCGCTGTCGCCAGACTGCCATCCGTGCCGTTTTTAAAGCCGACCGGCATAGAAAGACCAGACGCCATTTCGCGGTGGGTTTGCGATTCGGTTGTGCGCGCGCCTATCGCCGACCAGCTAAACAGATCGCCCAGGTATTGCGGGCTGTTCGGATCCAACGCTTCGGTCGCCAATGGCAACCCCATATTCACCAGTTCCACCAGTAGCTGACGCGCTATTTTCAACCCGGCTTCCACATCAAATGAGCCATCCATGTGAGGATCGTTAATCAGCCCTTTCCAGCCGACGGTAGTCCGCGGCTTTTCAAAATAGACGCGCATTACCAGATAGAGGCTATCGCTGACCTCTGCGGCAAGGGCTTTAAATCGACGGGCATATTCCAGAGCGGTTTCAGGATCGTGAATAGAACAAGGACCGCATACCACCAACAGACGCGGATCGCGCCCGGCAATAATGTCAGAAATGATTCCCCGGGACTGCGCTATCTGCGCTTCCTGCGCCAGGCTCAACGGAAAGGCCGCTTTAAGCTGCTCCGGCGTCATTAATACCTGTTCATCGGTGATACGTACGTTATTCAGCGCGTCTTTTTGCATGATGGCGATCCTGTCTTTTCTTGTTTGCGATAGTTGATCCTCCACGAGGATGTTTAAACCATACCACAAAAAGTAAAGATTTCAATCCATATTACGTAAAATAAACTTTACACCATGCGCAATCGTCGATTAAACCCCTCCATTTCGTATCAAAAACTTTACACAACAAGTGAATTATTTTATTCCCAGCCTCAGAAAAACGGTAAAATGAGCGATGCTCGCCATTTTTTGATTATTTTTTCTCCGCACGCATAATTTTACTTTCTGATATAGGGTGATTAATACCATTATCACAAGAATTTAATATCAGGGACGCCACTTAAATTATTCATATTATCAATAAGACATAATGACGATATGGCAAAATAATGTTATTTTGCTACAAACAATCACGGATGTATTTTAATGCTTTACGACTGAAGATGGTGGGGACTTGTTAATGCGTTTTTCTCACCGATTTATCCTTCTGTTATCGCTATTATTAGCAAGCTTGCCTCTGTATGCTCAACGCGTCACGGAAGAAGAGAAATCCGTACGCGCCATCGTCTCCGGTATCGTCAGTTATACACACTGGCCGGCGTTATCCGGGCCGCCAAGGCTATGCATATTTTCATCTGCGCGTTTTGTCAGGGTACTTAGCGAAGAGGCTGACTGGGCTTTCCCTTATCAACCGCTTGTCATCCGTACCACACAGGAAGCCCTGAGCGCCCGCTGTGATGGTTTTTACTTTGGCAATGAATCGCCAGCTTATCAGGTGGAGTTAACGCGTCATTATCCAGTTAATGCCTTGTTATTAATTGCCGAGCAAAATACCGAATGTATTATTGGCAGCGCATTTTGTCTGATCATTAACAATGATGAAGTCAAATTTTCCGTCAACCTGGACTCCCTCTCGCATAGCGGCGTGAGAGTGAATCCAGAAGTATTAATGCTTGCACGGAATCAAAAGCATGAATAAGGAATTTTCTCTGTCCAGACCAACATTTAAACGCACACTACGGCGGATTAGTATAATCAGCGTGCTGCTTACAATGACATTGATCTGGCTATTAATTTGCGTTGCGTCTGTCCTTACGCTCAAACAGTATGCGCAAAAAAATCTCGATTTGACCGCCGCCACAATGGCCCATAGCCTTGAAGCGGCACTGGTATTTTCCGATAACGCGGCCGCAGCGGAAACGCTCGCCACACTGGGACGCCAGGGACAATTTTCAGCGGCGGAGGTCCGCGATAAAAATGGCCGTACTATCGCTTCATGGCGCTATGATGCGCGAGCCGCAGACGATAAGCTCATCGGCTTAATTAGCCACTGGCTTTTTCCATTGCCGGTATCGCAACCCGTCTGGCACAACGGCAGGGCTATCGGCGAAGTACGGCTTGTCGCCCGCGACAGCCTTATTGGTCATTTTATCTGGCTATCGCTGGCAGTGCTGACAGGATGTATTCTGCTGGCATCCGGCATTGCCCTGCTGCTCACGCGTTATTTACACAATGGCGTTGTGGATGCGCTGCAAAATATTACTGAAGTTGTACACGACGTTCGCACTAACCGAAATTTTTCACGCCGGGTACCTGATGAGCGTATTGCGGAATTTCACCTGTTTGCGCAGGATTTCAATAGCCTTCTGGATGAGATGGAAGAATGGCAGCTACGGCTTCAGGCTAAAAATGCCCAGTTACTACGTACCGCGCTGCACGATCCGCTGACGGGGCTTGCCAATCGCGCGGCATTTCGCAGCTGTATTAACGCGCTGATGAAGGACAATTCCGCTCGTAGCAGTTCGGCATTGTTATTTCTGGATGGCGATAACTTTAAATATATTAATGATACCTGGGGACATGCGGCAGGCGACCGCGTACTTATAGAGGTTGCCAAAAGATTAGCGGAATTCGGTGGTAGCCGTTATCAGACTTACCGACTCGGCGGCGATGAATTTGCGATGGTGCTTTACGATGTACATTCGGAATATGAAGTACAACGTATTTGCGCAGCGCTATCCCAGGCGTTTAATCGACCTTTTGAACTGCATAACGGCCAGCGGATAACGATGACCCTGAGTATTGGCTTTGCGCTGACATGGGAACATGCCACTGCCGAAAAACTACAAGAACTGGCCGATCGAAATATGTATCAGGCTAAACACCGGCGTGCGGAACGCTCGCTAAACTAAGGAACGGGCCAGGCCGTTTCTGACTCAGCGTTGAGACCACAGACCCAGACTAATCATGCAACCGTCTATGGCGTGGAGCAACCCCATAAAAAAGGGGCCAGCGTAATGCCAGCCCCTTCTTTTCTACAAGCTTTCGGATGTTGCGAAAGCGCGTTCTTAGTTAAGACGCTCTTTGATACGAGCCGCTTTACCAGTACGCTCACGCAGGTAGTACAGTTTAGCTTTACGAACAGCACCACGACGTTTAACAGCAATGCTGTCAACTACCGGAGAGTGAGTCTGGAAGACACGCTCAACGCCTTCGCCGTTGGAAATTTTACGAACAGTGAATGCAGAGTGCAGACCGCGGTTACGAATAGCGATAACCACGCCCTCGAATGCCTGCAGACGTTTCTTGGTACCTTCAACAACCCATACTTTCACTTCCACGGTATCGCCCGGACGGAAGGAAGGTACGTTCTGCTTCATCTGCTCTTGTTCAAGTTGCTTAATAATGTTGCTCATAATTTAATCTCTTATCCTGGGTAAACTGATATTTGGGGGCCTATGCCATCCCATCATGTTTATGCTGCTGTTGTGCGTGTTCTGTTTTGAACTCCGCCAGCAACCTTGCTTGCTCTTCAGTCAGAGCCAGGTTTTCCAGAAGTTCAGGTCTTCTAAGCCAGGTTCGGCCCAGCGACTGTTTCAAACGCCAGCGACGTATCTCGGCATGGTTTCCCGACAGCAATACTGGCGGTACTTCCATCCCCTCTAACACTTCAGGGCGCGTATAGTGCGGACAATCCAGCAACCCACCAGCAAACGAATCTTCGATTGCTGATGCCTCATGCCCCAGAACCCCCGGTATAAACCGGGCGACGGAGTCAATCAGCGTCATTGCCGGTAGTTCGCCACCGCTGAGAACGTAATCGCCAATTGACCATTCTTCGTCAATTTCGGTCTGAATTACGCGCTCATCTACGCCTTCGTAGCGACCACACACCAGAATAAGCTTCTGATTCGTGGCCAGCTCGCTAACGCCCGCTTGATCAAGCTTGCGTCCCTGAGGCGACAGATAAATCACTTTAGCGCCTTCACCTGCCGCGGCTTTTGCTGCGTGAATGGCGTCCCGCAAGGGTTGCACCATCATTAACATCCCTGGTCCGCCGCCGTAAGGACGATCGTCCACGGTACGGTGCCGGTCATGCGTGAAGTCGCGAGGACTCCAGCTTTGGATGTTCAGCAGGCCATTTTTTACTGCCCGGCCAGTTACCCCGTAATCGGTAATTGCGCGGAACATTTCAGGAAACAGGCTAACGATGCCAATAAACACAAGCCAATCCCCATAACGCCATTTATTACCGTTTATTCGGTGGTTTAAAAACCAGGATCCCAGTCTACTTCGATAGTACGAGTAGCGAGATCGACTTTCTTGATAACCTGCCCATCGAGGAACGGTACTAGTCGTTCCTTGATACCAAATGCATCTTTCAGGTTCGCCTTAATGACGAGAACGTCATTCGACCCGGTTTCCATCATGTCGATAACTTTACCGAGATCGTAGCCTTCAGCGGTGACTACCTGGCAGCCCATCAGGTCTTTCCAGTAGTAGTCTCCCTCCTCAAGCGCAGGAAGTTGCGAGGAATCCACGACAATTTCGCAATTTGTCAGAAGATTCGCGGCATCTCGATCGTCAACGCCTTTCAGCTTGATGATCAGATCCTGATTGTGGTGCTTCCAGCTTTCCAGCTGTACCTGCTGCCACTGACCCGCCTTCTGGATAAACCAGGGCTGATAGTCAAAAATGCTTTCGGCGTCTTCAGTGGAGGAAAACACTCTGAGCCAACCACGGATACCGTATGAAGAACCCATTTTCCCCAGTACAACCGGTTCAGCGGGTACTTGTGCGGCGAGTTGCTTGCTCATCATGACCACCGTGACAGATTAAGCTGCTTTTTTTACTTCTTTGATCAGCGCCGCAACGCGATCGGAAATGGTTGCGCCCTGGCCAACCCAGTGAGCGATGCGATCCAGATCCAGGCGGGTGCCTTCTTCTTTTTCGCTAGCGATTGGGTTGAAGAAACCAACGCGCTCAATGAAGCGACCGTTGCGTGCATTACGGCTGTCGGTGACAACAACCTGGTAGAACGGACGCTTTTTAGCGCCGTGACGAGCTAAACGAATAGTTACCATAACATCCTCTTGTGTGAATAAAACAACCGGGCCCCATCGAGGAACGGAGCCCGGCGTCATATTAAAAGCCCGAAAATTTTACTGATTTCTGGGAAAAAAGCAATCAACATGTGATGAAGCTTGATTCCAGGGCGTGACCGTTGCAGCCAGTTTGGCGTCGGCGTGCGCGCAGAAAGCGGAGCGTACACGCAGTACGTGAGCATTTCGAGCACACTCCGGCGTCAAAATGGCAAATAAGGTAGCCCGATATATTTATCTACCCGGGAAGCCTGGCGGCATCATCCCCTTCATACTCCGCATCATCTTCGCCATCCCGCCCTTCTTCATCTTCTTCATCATGCGCTGCATGTCGTCGAACTGTTTCAGAAGACGGTTAACGTCCTGCACCTGCATCCCACAGCCCTGCGCGATACGACGCTTGCGGGAACCTTTGATGATTTCCGGCTTCGCGCGTTCTTTCAGCGTCATCGAATTGATGATCGCCTCCATACGCACCAGCACCTTGTCATCCATCTGCGATTTAACGTTGTCCGGAATCTGCCCCATGCCCGGTAATTTGCCCATCAGACTGGCCATACCGCCCATGTTTTTCATCTGTTTGAGCTGTTCCAGGAAGTCGTTCAGGTCGAAACCGTCGCCTTTCTTCAGTTTGGTCGCCAGCTTCTCAGCCTGTGCGCGGTCAACTTTGCTTTCGATATCTTCGATAAGAGACAGTACGTCGCCCATGCCGAGAATACGCGAGGCGATACGATCCGGATGGAACGGCTCCAGCGCGTCGGTTTTCTCGCCGACACCGAGGAATTTAATCGGCTTGCCGGTGATATGACGAATAGAGAGCGCCGCACCGCCACGCGCATCACCATCAACTTTGGTCAGCACCACGCCGGTCAGCGGCAACGCTTCGTTAAAGGCTTTTGCGGTATTCGCCGCATCCTGACCGGTCATCGCATCGACGACAAACAGCGTTTCTACTGGCTTGATAGAAGCGTGGACCTGTTTGATTTCGTCCATCATCGCTTCGTCAACGTGCAGACGACCGGCGGTATCCACCAGCAGCACGTCGTAGAATTTGAGCTTCGCTTCTTTCAGCGCGGCGTTGACGATATCAACCGGTTTCTGGCCGACATCAGACGGGAAGAAATCCACGCCAACCTGCTCAGCCAGCGTTTCGAGCTGTTTGATCGCCGCCGGGCGATAGACGTCGGCAGAGACGACCAGCACTTTCTTCTTGTGCTTCTCGCGCAAGAATTTCCCCAGCTTACCGACGCTGGTGGTTTTACCCGCCCCCTGCAGACCCGCCATCAATACTACGGCTGGCGGCTGCGCAGCTAAATTCAGCGTCTGGTTCTCTTCGCCCATCGCCGCAACCAGTTCGCTACGGACAATCTTGACGAACTCCTGCCCTGGGGTCAGGCTCTTGTTAACTTCATGACCAACCGCTTTCTCTTTTACGCGATTGATGAACTCACGCACTACCGGCAGCGCAACGTCAGCCTCCAGCAGCGCCATGCGCACTTCGCGCAGCGTCTCTTTAACGTTGTCTTCAGTAAGGCGCCCACGGCCACTGATATTGCGCAGCGTGCGCGACAAACGATCGGTTAAATTATCAAACATTGTCTCTCGCCTGGGGTGGAAACGGTTGGTCGCCGCAGCGACACAGTTACAGAATTTCGCCACAGTATACCATGAAGCCGTCTTTGTTGTTATGCAACGGTTGGAGCTGCGGTCACGTAACGCTATACTGCTTCTCTTTCTCACTGGTCAACTGTCGACACAACTATGCCCGTTTTTGCTTTACTTGCCCTTGTCGCCTACTCCTTCAGCCTCGCGCTGATCGTTCCCGGACTGTTGCAAAAAAACAGAGGCTGGCGGCGTATGGCTATTCTTTCTGCGGTCATCGCGCTGGTGTGCCATGCTGTCGCGCTGGAATCGCGTATTCTGCCCGGCGGCGACAGTGGACAAAACCTGAGCCTGCTGAATGTCGGTTCGCTGGTCAGTCTGATGATCTGCACGGTGATGACCATTGTCGCGTCGCGTAATCGCGGCTGGCTACTTCTGCCCATTGTCTATGCTTTTGCGCTGATTAACCTGGCCTTCGCCACGTTCATGCCTAATGAATATATTACGCATCTGGAAGCGACCCCAGGCATGATGGTGCACATCGGTCTGTCGCTTTTCTCTTACGCGACGCTGATAATCGCCGCGCTGTATGCGCTACAACTGGCGTGGATCGACTATCAGTTGAAGAACAAAAAGCTGGCGTTTAGTAATGAAATGCCGCCATTGATGAGCATTGAGCGCAAAATGTTTCATATCACGCAGATTGGCGTCGTACTGCTGACCCTTACTCTGTGTACCGGCCTGTTTTACATGCATAACCTGTTCAGTACTGAAAATATTGATAAAGCCGTGCTCTCTATCGTGGCATGGTTTGTCTATATCGTTCTGCTGTGGGGGCATTACCATGAAGGCTGGCGGGGTCGGCGGGTCGTGTGGTTTAACGTCGCAGGCGCGGGTATTCTGACGCTGGCCTATTTTGGTAGCCGCATATTACAGCAATTTGTAAGCTAAGCTTTTAAAGGAGTTTCCCCTGGAACACATCTCCACCACCACGCTGATTATCATATTAATCATCATGGTGGTCATCTCGGCCTATTTTTCCGGTTCCGAAACTGGAATGATGACGCTAAACCGTTACCGTTTACGCCATATGGCGAAGCAAGGTAATCGCTCGGCAAAACGGGTAGAAAAATTATTGCGTAAACCCGATCGACTGATAAGCCTGGTGCTGATCGGCAATAACCTGGTCAACATTCTTGCCTCGGCGCTCGGCACGATTGTGGGTATGCGGCTTTACGGCGACGCCGGCGTGGCTATCGCCACCGGGGTACTGACGTTTGTCGTGTTAGTTTTTGCTGAAGTCCTGCCCAAAACTATCGCCGCGCTCTATCCGGAAAAAGTGGCCTATCCCAGCAGCTTCCTGCTGGCGCCGTTACAGATACTGATGATGCCGCTGGTGTGGTTACTTAACACCATCACCCGCCTGCTGATGCGTCTGATGGGAATTAAAACGGACATCGTGGTCAGCGGGTCGTTAAGCAAAGAGGAATTACGCACTATCGTGCATGAATCCCGTTCGCAAATCTCTCGCCGCAATCAGGATATGCTGCTGTCGGTTCTCGATCTGGAAAAGGTCAGCGTGGATGACATCATGGTGCCGCGTAATGAAATTATCGGAATCGATATCAATGACGACTGGAAGTCTATCGAGCGGCAGCTTACCCACTCGCCGCACGGACGCATTGTGCTCTATCGCGATTCGCTGGATGACGCCATCAGTATGCTGCGCGTGCGTGAAGCCTGGCGGTTAATGGCCGAGAAAAAAGAGTTCACCAAAGAGATGATGCTGCGCGCCGCCGATGAAATCTATTACGTCCCGGAAGGTACGCCGCTCAGTACGCAACTGATTAAATTTCAGCGCAATAAAAAGAAAGTCGGACTGGTCGTCAACGAATATGGCGATATCCAGGGGCTGGTCACCGTGGAAGATATTCTCGAAGAGATCGTTGGCGACTTCACCACATCGATGTCGCCCACACTGGCGGAAGAGGTCACGCCGCAAAACGACGGTTCGGTCATTATTGACGGTACCGCCAACGTCCGGGAAATCAATAAAGCGTTTAACTGGCACCTGCCGGAAGATGACGCGCGCACCGTCAACGGGGTGATTCTGGAGGCGCTGGAGGAAATTCCGGTTGCTGGCACGCGCGTGCGCATTGAGCAGTACGATATCGATATTCTCGATGTACAGGAAAATATGATTAAGCAGGTAAAGGTTGTACCGGTAAAGCCGCTGCGCGAGAGTGTGGCGGAGTAACACAATGGCGAACTCCGGTTCGCCTTTTTATCGCCGTCTTTTAAGATTCCATCAATTCCTGCCATTTACTTAACAATGCAATAATGTCTTTTCAGGCATTCAGAAAGGATATTGATGTTATGTCAGAAGATTATGTAATTGAATGGGATAAGAATTTTACAGACGACCTCAACGTCGTCGCTAACGTTTTTTTATCGCACAACCCAACCTTATGGCCCACTATTTTCTCTCAACTTTCGACGCAACCTGAAATCTTTGAAGACGAAGATGAAGACGAATATGGGTTGCAGGACGTCCTGGATTGTAGCGGTGGCGATCTCGGAAATAACGAGCTGGCACAGGCATTTTTACAAGTTCTACGCGGCGAAGGATTTATTCACCTCGTTGACTGGAAAGGTGAAGATGAAGAAGGCGAACTGGCTAATTTTGCTGCAGATCGCTTTTATGAACTCACAAAAAACCTGACGGCCTCTGAGGAATTAAGGAGTCTTCTTGTCGAAATAACCCAAGAGGATGAAATCTCCGATGTCTGTGAAGCCGGAGACCGTTACCTTGACGAGATCTTTGAACGCATCCAGACCGAACTCAATAAGAGGGGCTTCCAGATTTTTGATCTGAATGAAGGATCTGACACCTATAATGTGGTCGTTCTGCCAATGAGCGAATATAAAAAAATAGAGGATTTCAACACGCCGTGGCTGGAAGTGCAGGATTTTTTAAGCTAAAAAAATGGCCGACTTTACATCGGCCATCAGACTTTTACTTCGCCTTCGCTACAGTCACCATCGCCGCGCGAATGGTACGACCGTTCAGCGTATAGCCTTTCTGCATAATACCCAGCACATTGCCTGCCGGAACCTCTTCCGACTCCACCATCGCAATCGCCTGATGCACGTTCGGGTCCAGCGGCACGTTGGTCTCAGCAATCACTTCCACGCCGAACTTACGCACCACATCCAGCATAGACTTCAGCGTCAGCTCAATCCCTTCGACCATTGCCGCCATATCCGGATTGGCTTTGTCTGCGACTTCCAGCGCGCGATCCAGGCTATCGATGACCGGCAGCAATTCGTTGACGAACTTCTCGAGAGCGAATTTATGCGCTTTTTCGATATCCTGTTCAGTACGACGGCGCAGGTTTTCCATTTCCGCTTTGATGCGCAACACGGTGTCGCGTTCGCGAGTCTGGGCTTCTGCAAGCTGAACTTCCAGATTCGCAATTTTTTCATCGCGCGGATCCACCTGCTCAGCAGAATCGTTTGGTTCAACTGCCTCAACCTCTTCGTGCTGATCCATGATAATTTCTTCCGGGGCTTGCCCCTCAGGCGTTTTCTGTTCTTTACTACTCATGAATTTCTCCGCGTTTTTTTTCGCATTCATCTCGCTAACTTCGCTTATTATGGGGATCAGATTCAGGGTTTCAAGGGAAGTACTCACATTGTCATCAATCTTCGCTACAAGGACCTCAGAAAAATGAATAATCATTTCAAGTGTATCGGCATTGTGGGGCATCCGCGTCATCCCACCGCACTCACGACACATGAAATGCTCTACCGTTGGCTATGCGCTCAGGGTTATGAGGTCATTGTGGAGCAACAAATCGCCCACGAATTACAGCTAAAAAATGTGCCAACCGGCACGCTGGCGGAAATTGGTCAACAGGCGGATCTGGCGGTAGTTGTGGGCGGCGACGGCAATATGCTTGGCGCAGCGCGTACGCTGGCGCGTTATGACATCAATGTGATTGGCATTAACCGCGGTAATCTTGGCTTCCTGACCGATCTCGATCCGGACAACGCCCTGCAACAATTATCTGATGTGCTGGAAGGGCGCTATATCTCCGAAAAACGTTTTCTGCTGGAAGCGCAGGTCTGCCAACAGGACCGCCAGAAGCGTATCAGCACAGCCATTAATGAAGTAGTGCTGCATCCGGGAAAAGTGGCGCATATGATCGAATTCGAGGTTTATATTGATGAAACCTTCGCTTTTTCACAGCGCTCTGATGGTCTGATCATTTCTACGCCGACCGGCTCCACCGCCTATTCGCTCTCCGCAGGCGGCCCTATTCTGACCCCTTCACTGGATGCCATCACCCTGGTGCCGATGTTCCCGCATACCTTGTCGGCGCGCCCGTTAGTCATTAACAGCAGTAGCACGATTCGTCTGCGTTTTTCGCATCGCCGTAGCGATCTGGAAATTAGCTGCGACAGCCAGATAGCGCTGCCTATTCAGGAAGGAGAAGATGTGCTGATTCGCCGCTGCGACTACCATCTCAACCTGATACATCCCAAAGACTATAGCTATTTCAATACATTAAGCACAAAACTCGGTTGGTCAAAAAAATTATTCTAATTTTACGTTAGCCTCTTTACTGTATAAAAAACCAGTTTATACTGTATTTAATTACAGTCATGGTTTTTCATACAGGAAAACAGCTATGTTGGCGCAACTGACCATCAGCAATTTTGCTATCGTTCGTGAGCTTGAGATCGATTTTCAGAGCGGAATGACCGTCATTACTGGTGAAACCGGCGCGGGTAAATCTATTGCGATTGATGCCCTGGGTCTGTGTCTGGGCGGTCGCGCTGAGGCCGATATGGTCCGTACCGGAGCGACCCGTGCCGATTTGTGTGCCCGCTTTGCGCTGAAAGACACGCCTGCGGCATTGCGCTGGCTGGAAGAAAACCAGCTTGAAGAAGGTCGCGAATGCTTACTTCGCCGCGTTATCAGCAGCGATGGCCGCTCACGGGGCTTTATTAACGGCACCGCTGTGCCCCTGTCTCAATTGCGCGAGCTCGGTCAGTTGCTGATTCAAATTCACGGCCAACATGCGCACCAGCAGCTTACCAAACCCGAACAGCAAAAATCGCTGCTGGATAGCTATGCCAACGAAGCCGCTTTAGCGCAGCAGATGGCTGCTCGCTACCAATTATGGCATCAAAGCTGCCGCGATCTCGCCCATCACCAGCAACAAAGCCAGGAACGCGCCGCGCGCGCGGAACTGCTGCAATATCAGTTAAAAGAGTTGAACGACTTTAATCCGCAGGCCGGCGAATTCGAGCAAATTGACGAAGAGTACAAACGGCTGGCCAACAGCGGGCAGTTGCTTACGACCAGCCAGAACGCTCTGGCGCTACTAGCGGACGGCGAAGACGTTAACCTGCAAAGCCAGTTATATAGCGCAAAACAACTGGTTAGCGAGCTGGTAGGTATGGACAGCAAGCTTTCCGGCATCCTGGATATGCTGGAAGAAGCCACTATCCAACTCACCGAAGCCAGCGATGAATTACGCCACTATTGCGAGCGTCTGGATTTAGACCCCAATCGCCTGTTTGAGCTTGAACAGCGCATCGCTAAACAAATTTCGCTGGCGCGAAAACATCACGTCAGCCCGGAAGCGCTGCCGCAGCTTTATCAGTCACTGCTCGAAGAACAGCAGCAGCTCGACGATCAGGCCGATTCGCTGGAAACGCTAACGCTGGCGGTTAATAAGCATCACCAACAAGCGCTGGAAACGGCGCAAGCGCTGCATCAACAGCGTCAGTTTTACGCCCAGGAGCTGGGGCAGTTGATCACTGAAAGTATGCATTTACTTTCGATGCCGCACGGTCTGTTTACTATCGACGTGAAATTTGATGAGCATCATCTGAGCAACGACGGCGCCGATCGCGTGGAGTTTAAAGTGACGACAAACCCGGGTCAGCCGCTGCAGCCTATCGCTAAAGTCGCGTCTGGCGGTGAACTGTCGCGCATTGCGCTGGCTATTCAGGTGATTACCGCGCGCAAAATGGAAACGCCGGCGCTAATTTTTGACGAGGTCGATGTTGGCATCAGCGGCCCAACCGCCGCCGTGGTCGGTAAACTCCTGCGTCAGCTTGGCGAATCCACTCAGGTGATGTGCGTCACTCACCTGCCACAGGTAGCCGGGTGCGGTCACCAGCACTTCTTTGTCAGTAAAGAAACAGACGGGGCAATGACCGAAACCCATATGCAACCTTTGGATAAACGTGCGCGTTTACAGGAACTGGCCCGCCTGTTGGGAGGAAGTGAAGTTACGCGTAATACGCTGGCAAACGCAAAAGAACTGCTGGCGGCGTAAACTTTTTTATCTCCCGAAGGTCTGAGTTCACAACAAAAACGCCGTAAGACCCGACAGCAAAAGGTTTTAAAGTGATGAAAGGTCTATTATCATCGGCATATTAATATGAGCCACGTACTGCTCAGGCCCGAAAAGGAACCCAATCACTATGCGCTGTAAAACGCTGACTGCTGCCGCAGCAGTACTCCTGATGTTGACCGCAGGCTGTTCCACTCTGGAGCGAGTGGTTTACCGACCTGACATCAATCAGGGGAACTATCTTACACCTACGGATGTCGCCAAAGTGCGTGTTGGTATGACGCAACAACAGGTTGCGTATGCTTTAGGCACGCCGATGATGACCGATCCTTTTGGTACGAACACCTGGTTTTATGTCTTCCGCCAGCAGCCAGGACATGAGAACGTGACGCAGCAGACTCTGACGCTCACCTTTAACAGCAGCGGCGTGTTAACCAATATTGATAACAAACCGGCGTTGACGAAGTAATTTTGTGATACCGCCTGATGAGGTTACGTTCATCAGGCCTGCAAACCTCTCCCCCGCCATTTGGTACGAATTTGCCTGATGGCGCTACGTTTATCTGGCTTACAGGCACGCCTGTGCTTCAGGTGTGGTACGGCTTTCACACCGTTATCCGGCAAAAGAGGCTAATTATCTGCCAGCCGATTTTTCGGCACGCTGGCGGCGTAATGCTTTTGGATCGGCGATTAAGGGACGGTAAATTTCAACCCGATCGCCATCCTGCACCGTATCGGTGAGTTTTACCGGACGACTGTAGATACCTACTTTATTTTTCGCCAGATCGATATCCGTGCGCAATTCCAGCAAGCCGGAAGCGCGAATCGCCTCTTCGACCGTCGCGCCCTCCTCCAGTGTTACGCGCTGCAAATACTGCTTTTCCGGCAGCGCATAAGCCACTTCAACCACAAGTTTATCCGGCACGGTAAACCTCTTTGGCGCGAACCGTAAACGCCTGCACCATGTTGGACGCTAACTCTTTGAATATACGACCAAACGCCAGCTCAATGAGTTTATTGGTAAACTCAAAATCAAGCTGAAACTCAATGCGGCACGCCTCGGGGCTGAGCGGGGTAAATTTCCAGCCGCCGATCAGCTTTTTAAAGGGGCCATCCACCAGATGCATCAGAATACTCTGGTTACGCGTTAGCTGATTACGCGTCGTAAACGTCTTGCTGATACCCGCCTTCGACACGTCAACAGCCGCCGTCATCTGTGCTGGCGATGACTCCAGGACGCGACTACCAACACACCCAGGCAAAAACTGGGGATACGATTGCACGTCATTCACTAACTGATACATCTGTTCCGCACTGTAGGGGACTAAAGCAGTCCGACTAATCTGAGGCATAGCAATTCCCATCAACATAAATCGTGTAAATAATACCACTTATCAGCGAGTAAAAAAAATGCTGTCCCCAACCGTCATGCCTTAATTGTGCGTGCATAGCCCAACTCATGCTAAGATAGATTTTTGCACCTCATCAGGACGTAATGGGGTGTTTTCGATATCAGATTACCTATGAATTCACGACACTTATGACGAAGAAAAAAGCACATAAACCGGGCTCAGCCACCATCGCGCTGAATAAGCGCGCCCGGCACGAATACTTTATCGAAGAAGAGTTCGAGGCTGGTCTCGCCCTGCAAGGCTGGGAAGTAAAATCTCTGCGCGCAGGAAAAGCCAATATCGGCGACAGTTACGTTATCCTCAAAGATGGCGAGGCCTGGCTGTTTGGCGCAAACTTTACGCCGATGGCGGTCGCCTCGACACATGTCGTATGCGACCCAACCCGAACCCGCAAATTGTTGTTAAATCAGCGTGAGCTTGATTCGCTGTATGGCCGTATTAATCGTGAAGGTTATACTGTCGTCGCGCTTTCTCTGTACTGGAAAAATGCCTGGTGCAAAGTGAAGATCGGCGTGGCGAAAGGTAAAAAACAACATGATAAACGTTCCGATCTTAAAGAACGTGAGTGGCAACTGGATAAAGCACGCATTATGAAAAATGCAGGCCGATAATAGACATTTTTTGTGACCAGCTTCTCAGTATGAAGCTGGTCAATGTTCATATCTCATGCATGCCTCGAAAATATATTCTCTGTGTCTGACGCTTATCAATAGCAATAAATACCACAACAAGAATATATTCTTTGTTTAAAAAATTTTTATAGCCTAATAACACAATACTTCAAATGATTTTTATAAAATTTAATATTGCTGAATACCTTCACAAAAAGTATTGTTTTTATGTTAAAAGAGAAAAAGAAGAAAAAATTAAAATTCATTATAAAACATAAAGATAAATAAAAAATTATCATGCATTGTTAGCCCACTCCACCTCTACTTAACACAAACTCCGTTATATTTCAGACGCACTAACACCTTTATCAATAGATCTTAATTTGCAGAAAGATTTTTTTCTGACTATATCATCTAATACGAAAGCACTAGTCAGGCACAAAAAACAAAGGGTTATTCGGCGAGAAAACCAGACCTCCACCTACGCTCATAAAAAAGAATATGGCTACGGAAATTCATCTCTCACGATGAACGGGAAGGCTCGTCTACGCATTTTGCCCTGAACGTCGTGCCCGTTAATTAATACACAGAGCAAATCCATCAGGAGCTAATTTATGCGTCTACTCGCCGTGGTTTCGAAATTGACTGGCGTCTCCACCACTGTGGAATCCTCAGCGATCACTCTTAACGCCCCGTCAATTGTTAAATTATCAGTGGCCCGGGAGGAAATTAGTCAACTTACGCGCATTAATCAGGATCTGGTGGTGAGGCTCCATTCCGGCGAAACGATCACGATTAAAAACTTTTACGTTACCAACGATCTGGGCGCAAGCCAGTTAGTACTGGCGGAAAACGATGGCACGTTATGGTGGGTAGAAAATCCTCAAGCCGGGCTACATTTTGAACAAATCGCTGATATTAATGAGCTGCTGGTCACTTCCGGCGTTTCCCATGAAGCAGGCGGCGCCGTTTGGCCGTGGGTACTGGCTGGCGCGGTGGCGGCTGGCGGCATTGCCGCTATCGCGTCTTCCGGCGGCGGCGATTCCCACCATCATTCGGATGGCGATAATCCGCCCCCCGATAACACCAATCCTGACGGTAATCCCCCTGATAACAGCAATCCCGGCGGCAGTACCCCCAACGGCAATACTCCAGGTAGCAGTAATCCTGTAGATACTACCCCGCCTCTCGCTCCCGGCGAATTATTGATTTCAGCGGACGGAAAAACGGTAAGCGGGCAAGCCGAAGCGGGCAGTACCATTACCATCAAAGATCCCTCAGGCAACGTCGTTGGCGAGGGCAAAGCGGATAGCGACGGTAAATTTAGTATTGATCTGACAGCGCCACAGCTTAGCGGCGAACAACTTACCGTGACCGCGACTGACGATGCCGGCAATACCGGCCCATCCGCAACCATTGATGCGCCCAACATTCCTCTCCCCGATACACCAGCTATCACCGCCGCTATCGATGATGCCGCTCCCCTCACCGGCACGCTGAGCAATAATCAGTTTACGAACGACAATACCCCCACGCTGGAGGGCACCGGCAGCGCTGGCACAGTCATCCATATTTACGCCAATGGTCAGGAAATAGGCTCCACAACGGTTGATAGCAGCGGAAGCTGGCGTTTTGCCATTACCAGCGCGCTAGCGGATGGGGAAAATCATTTCACCGCCATTGCGACTAACGTTAAAGGCGAAAGTAGCGAATCAGCCCGCTTTACACTGACTATCGACACACTCAGCCCCGATGCCCCACGCGTTGAACTGATTGCCGATAACACCGGTTTGCTCACCGGGCCGCTACAGAATAATGACCGGACTGACGAGGCAAAACCGCTATTTTCCGGGCAGGGAGAGGCAGGCAATACCATCACGATTAAAGAGGGTTCAACCGTTATCGGCAGCGCTACCGTAGACGAAAATGGGCGCTGGACCTTTACGCCGACTACGCCGTTAAGCGATGGCGAACATACCTTTACCGTCGAACAAAGCGACAAAGCCGGAAACACGAGCCGCGTGACGACAACGCCTACTATCATTGTGGACACCACACCGCCGGACGCCGCTACCATTGATAATGTCGCGAAAGACGGCACAACCGTTAGCGGCACCGCTGAAGCTGGCAGTACCGTGTCGATCTATGACCCGGCGGGAAATTACCTGGGCTCCACGATTACCGGAGAAAATAACCACTTCAGCATCACGCTGAATCCAGCCCAGACCCACGGCGAGCGTCTGGAAGCGCGTATTCAGGACGCCGTCGGTAACATCGGCCCCGCCACGGAGTTTACCGCTTCTGACTCACAGAATCCTGCCCAGCCGACTATCCTTACCGTGACGGATGACGCTGGCACCGTTACCGGGCTGTTGAAAAATGGCGATACCACAGATGATAACCGCCCAACCCTCAGCGGTACTGCTGAACCAGGCAGTACGATATCGATTAACGATAATGGCTTTCCTGTACCGACCTTTCCGCCCATTGTCGCTGACGCTGACGGCAAATGGAGCTTTACCCCCTCGCTGGCGCTTGCCGATGGCGACCATGTCTTTACCGCTACCGCGACCAACGATCGCGGCACCAGCGGGCAGTCCGTCTCCTTTACCATTGATATCGACACGCAGCCGCCGGTGCTGGAAGGCCTGGCGGTTAGCGACGTCGGCGACAGACTCACCGGCACTACGGAAGCTGGCAGCACTGTGGTTATCAAAGATAGCCTGGGAAATACGCTCGGTAGTGGAACGGCAGGCGACGACGGTACCTTCTCAATAGGTATTAGCCCGGCGAAAATTAACGGCGAAACATTAAGCATTAGCGTTACCGATAAAGCCGCGAATAGCGGTCCGGTAGAAACGCTGAACGCGCCGGATAAAACTGCGCCTGCGGCACCGGACTGTCTTACCGTGGCGACCGACGGTCTGTCCGTAAGCGGTCAGGCGGAAGCCGGGGCAACGGTCACTATCCGCGACAGTAGCAACACCGTACTTGGCAGCGCCGTCGCTAATGGCAACGGACAATTTATCGTTCCGCTGAATACGGCGCAGACTAACGGCCAGGCGCTTATCGCTACCGCCACCGATGTCGCGAAAAACGAAAGCGCCGCCGCGACGGTTATCGCGCCGGACAGTACCGCGCCGGAAATGCCGAAAAACGTGGTAATTAGTGAGGATGGCACCAGTATCAGCGGCACCGCCGAACCGGGTAGCGCCATCACGATCGCCACGCCGGACGGCAAGCCGCTTGGCAGCGGCAAAGCAGATGGCGAAGGTCATTTTACCCTTCCCCTCGTCCCCGCACAGACCAACGGCGAACAGGTTACCGCCACCGACAGCGCCAACAACGTCAGCCCGCCAACCACAGCGCAAGCGCCCGATATCACCGCCCCGGATAAGCCCATTATCACTCAGGTGCTGGACGATGTTGAAAGCTTCACCGGGCCGCTGGTTAACGGACAAACCACCAACGACAACCGTCCCACCCTTAGCGGTACGGCGGAGGCCGGCGCGCGTGTCGAAGTCTTTGATAACGGCGTTTCACTGGAACTCGCCACGCTACAGCCCAACGGTGCCTGGACGTTTACGCCGTCGCAAAATTTAGGTGAAGGCGCGCATCGACTGACCGTAATCGCAACCGACGCTAAAGGCAATGCCAGTCAGGCCGCGTCATTCGACCTGGTGGTCGATACGCAATCGCCGCAGCAACCGGTAATCACCTTCATTACAGATGATGCGCCGGGTATTCTCGGTAGCGTCGCGCATCTGGGGCTCACTAACGACAGCACGCCAACGATTAATGGTACAGGTGAACCGGGTTCCACAGTACACCTGTATCAGAATGGCGCCCGGATAGCAGATATTATCGTCGGTAATTCCGGCGTCTGGAGCTACGCTTACACCACGGCCTCGCCACTGGCGGACGACACCTACACCTTTACCGTGACGGCCAGCGACAGTAACGGCAACACCACGCCTTTTTCGACCGATTTTACGATTACCATTGATACCCAGGCCCCTGCCGCCCCCGGCGTTATCGGCGTAGCTAACGGCGACGGAAATACGATTGATACCAATCAGATTACCCAGGAATCCCAGCCCCGGTTGAGCGGTAGCGGCACCGCAGGCGACACAATCATCCTTTACGATAATGGCAATGCCATAGGTCAGGCGCTGGTCGGCACGGACGGGCGCTGGCAGTTTACGCCGCCTGCCGCGCTGGGCGACGGCGACCACCATCTGACCGCTCGCGCCAACGATCCGGCGGGGAACGAAAGTCCCGAATCCCTCAGCTTTACCCTGCGCGTCGATACCCAGGCGCCGGATGCGCCGCAGATCGTGTCAGCCGCCATCACCGGCGGAGAAGGCGAGATGCTACTGGCAAACGGCAGTATTACCAATCAGCGTATGCCGACCCTCAGCGGCACCGGCGAACCCGGCACCATCATCACCCTGTACAATAACGGCGTAGAACTGGCTACCGTCCAGGTCAATCCACAGGGTAGCTGGACCTATCCACTAACCCGTAATCTGAGCGAAGGGTTAAACATCCTGACGGCCACCGCCACGGATGCCGCAGGCAATAGTAGCCCCACCTCCAGCGTTTTCTCCGTTACCCTTGATACCCAGCCTCCAGCGCAGCCTGACGCGCCGCTAATCAGCGATAACGTCGCGCCGGTTATCGGCAACATCGGCAATAATGGCGCAACGAACGATACCACGCCGACCTTCAGCGGCACGGGAGAGATCGGCAGCACGATTATTCTCTACAATAATGGCAGTGAAATTGGTCGCACAACGGTAGGCGATAACGGAAGCTGGAGCTTTACGCCTGCGGCACTGACGCCAGAAACCTATACCATTACCGTCACGGAAACCGATATAGCGGGCAATATCAGTCCACCTTCCGCCTCAGTCACTTTTACGCTAGACACCACTGCGCCCGCCAATCCAGTTATCACTTTTGCCGAAGATAACGTCGGCGAAGTCCAGGATACTATTGTCAGCGGCGCAACCACTGACGACAATACACCAGTCATTCACGGCACTGGCGACATCGGCAGCATTATTACGCTCTATAACGGCAGCAGCGTTTTAGGCGTAGTCACCGTCGATGAGACCGGCACATGGACGCTGCCGGTGACCAGCGCGTTGCCGGATGGCGTCTACACCCTGACCGCCATTGCCGCCGATGCAGCCGGAAACAGCAGCGGCGTATCGAACAGCTTTACCTTCACCGTCGACACCGTTCCGTTGCAGCCGCCCGTCGTCAATGAGATCCTCGACGATGTTGCACCAGTGACCGGGCCATTAACCGATGGCGCCTTTACTAACGATCGGACGCTGACTATTAACGGCAGCGGCGAAAACGGCAGCACCGTCACGATTTACGACAATGGCGTGGCAATCGGGACGGCGCTCGTCACCGACGGGGTCTGGACATTCAATACGCCCGAATTATCAGAAGCCAGCCATGCGCTAACCTTCAGCGCGACTGACGATGCTGGAAATACCACGGCGCAAACCCAGCCGATCACTATTACCGTGGATATCACTGCCCCGCCCGCGCCAACGATCCAGACGGTGGACGACGATGGCACGCGCGTCGCCGGACTTGCCGATCCTTACGCTACCGTTGAAATTCACCATGCCGATGGCACCCTGGTCGGCAGCGCTGTCGCTAATGGCACCGGTGAATTCGTCGTTACGCTCAGTCCGGCGCAAACCGATGGCGGTACGCTGACGGCAATTGCTATCGATCGCGCGGGGAATAACGGCCCGGCTACGAATTTTCCCGCTTCCGACAGCGGTCTGCCCGCCGTCCCGGCCATCACGGCGATTGAAGATGATGTCGGGAGCGTACAGGGGAATATTGCGGCGGGCGGCGCCACGGACGACACCATGCCGACGCTGCGCGGCACCACGGATATCGGCTCTACCGTTGAAGTTTTCATTGATGGCGATTCGGCAGGCTTTGCCACCGTTGACGCCAGCGGGAACTGGATCTTTGAGATCGCGACGCCATTAAGCGAAAGCACACATTACTTCACCGTCCAGGCAACCAATGCGAATGGCCCGGGCGGCCTGTCCGCACCGGTCGGGATCACTGTCGATCTTAGCGCGCCGGCGCAACCGGTTATTACCAGCGCAACGGATGATGTCCCCGGCATGACCGGTACGCTGGATAACGGCGCGCTCACCAATGATTCACGCCCGACGCTCAACGGAACGGGAGAAGCTGGCGCCACGATCCGCATTCTGGATAACGGCGTAGAAATCGGTTCCGCCACGGTAGATCAAAGCGGCAACTGGCGCTTCACCCCGAACGCGCCGCTAGAGAGCAACGCGCACATCTTTACCGCCGTGGCGACCGATCCCGCTGGCAATAGCGGCCAGCCTTCGGACGGCTTTACGCTGAACATTGACGCGCAGGCGCCAGATGTGCCGGTTATCACGTCCGTGATTGACGATAACAATCAACCGACCGTTCCGGTGTTACCGGGGCAATCCACCGACGATCGGCAGCCAATACTGAACGGAACTGGCGAACCTGGCGCGACAATCACCATTTTTGATAACGGTACGCCGCTTGGCACGGCTCAGGTAGGCGAAAACGGTAGCTGGACCTTCCCGGTGCCCCGCAATTTGTCAGAGGGAAGCCATAATCTGACGGTTAGCGCTACCGATCCGGCGGGCAATACCAGCGCGGTCTCCGCGCCGTGGACGATCGTGGTCGATATTACGCCTCCGGCGATCCCGGTTCTCACCTCCGTCGTGGATGACCAGCCCGGAATTACCGGCAACCTGGTTAGCGGGCAGCTAACGAACGATGCGACGCCCACCCTGAACGGGCGCGGAGAGGCAGGCGCGACGATTAATGTCTATCTTGACGGTAATCCCGCGTCCATCGGTACCACGACGGTGAATAGCGACGGCACGTGGAGTTTCACGCCGCAGACGCCGCTTGCAAACGGTAGCCACACGTTCACCCTTAGCGCCACCGATCCGGCGGGTAATAGCAGCGCGGTGTCCAGCGGATTTGTGCTGACGATTGACGCCACACCGCCCGCCGCGCCGGTTATCGCCAGCGTGGCAGATAATACGGCGCCGGTAACGGGCATCGTCCCCAACGGCGGCTCGACGAACGAAACCCGACCAACACTCTCGGGTACCGGTGAGGCGGGTACAACCATCTCGATTTATAATGGCAGCGCGCTGGTCGGTACGGCGCAAGTTCAGGCCAACGGTAGCTGGAGCTTTACACCGTCTACCTCGCTGGGCGCGGGCGTCTGGAACCTGACGGCGACAGCAACCGATGCGGCAGGCAATACCAGCACCGCGTCCGAAATACGCTCGTTTACTATTGATACCACGGCTCCCGCCGCGCCTGTTATTGATACGGTCTACGACGGTACGGGCCCCATTACCGGCAATCTGAGTTCAGGACAGATCACAGACGAGGCGCGCCCTGTCATTAGCGGCACCCGTGAAACCAACACAACTATTCGTCTCTACGATAACGGCACGCTGCTGGCTGAAATTCCCGCCGACAATAGCAGTAGCTGGCGCTACACGCCCGACGCCTCGCTGGCGACGGGCAACCATGTAATTACCGTCATTGCCGTTGATGCCGCAGGCAACGCCAGCCCCGTTTCGGACAGCGTTAATTTCGTCGTCGATACTACGCCGCCGCTGACGCCGGTAATCACATCAGTCAGTGACGATCAGGCGCCAGGCCTCGGCACGATCGCGAACGGCCAAAATACCAACGATCCTACGCCAACCTTCAGCGGCACCGCAGAAGCCGGCGCCACGATCACGCTCTATGAAAATGGTACGGTCATTGGCACGACAACGGCTCAGCCTGACGGCGCGTGGAGCGTCTCCACCTCAACGCTGGCAAGCGGAACGCACGTCATCACCGCCGTCGCCACCGATGCCGCAGGAAACAGCAGCCCGAACAGTACGGCTTTCACCCTGACGGTCGATACCACCGCGCCGCAAACGCCAATCCTGACGTCCGTGGTGGATGACGTCGCGGGTGGGGTCACAGGAAATCTCGCTAATGGTCAGATAACCAATGATAACCGCCCCACGCTGAACGGCACTGCCGAAGCGGGCAGCGTGGTCAGTATCTATGATGGCGACACTCTGCTTGGCGTCACCTCGGCTAACGCGAGCGGCGCGTGGAGCTTCACGCCGACGACAGGGTTAAACGACGGCACGCGCACATTAACAGTGACCGCCACCGACCCGGCAGGCAACGTTAGCCCGGCCACCAGCGGTTTTACTATCGTGGTCGATACCCTTGCGCCAACGGTTCCGCTTATAACCAGCATCGTTGATGATGTCCCGAACAACACCGGTGCCATTGGCAATGGACAATCGACCAACGACACACAGCCGACGCTCAACGGTACTGCGGAAGCCAACAGCGCGGTAAGCATCTTCGATAATGGCGCGCTGGTCGCGACCGTGAACGCCAATGCCAGCGGCAACTGGAGCTGGACGCCAACCGTCGCGCTCGGCCAGGGAAGTCACGCCTATAGCGTTAGCGCCGCCGATGCGGCTGGCAACGTTAGCGCCGCTTCGCCATCGATAACGATTATCGTGGATACCATTGCGCCCGGCAACCTGGTCATCAATGCTACCGGTAATCGCGTGACGGGCACCGCGGAAGCAGGCAGTACAGTGACGATTACCTCTGATACTGGTGTGGTACTGGGAACCGCCACCGCCGACGGTACAGGCAGCTTCACCGCCACACTCACGCCCGCGCAGACCAATGGTCAGCCGCTACTGGCATTTGCCCAAGATAAAGCAGGCAACACAGGCATTGCCGCCGGATTTACCGCGCCCGATACGCGCGTGCCGGAAGCACCGATCATCACCAACGTAGTGGATGATGTGGGTATTTATACCGGCGCTATCGCCAACGGTCAGGTCACTAATGACGCACAACCCACATTGAATGGTACCGCTCAGGCGGGCGCCACGGTGAGCATTTATAACAACGGGGCGCTGCTCGGCACCACCACGGCGAACGCCAGCGGAAACTGGAGCTTTACCCCGACAGGTAATTTGACCGAAGGCAGCCACGCCTTCACCGCCACCGCGACTAACGCCAACGGTACAGGCAGCGTCTCCACCGCCGCGACGGTGATTGTCGATACGCTGGCGCCCGGTACGCCGTCAGGTACGCTCAGCGCCGATGGCGGTTCACTTTCCGGACAGGCAGAGGCAAACAGCACCGTAACCGTCACGCTGGCGGGCGGCGTGACGCTCACCACCACCGCCGGCAGCAACGGCGCATGGTCTCTCACCTTGCCGACAAAACAAATTGAAGGTCAGCTCATTAACGTGACGGCCACTGACGCTGCGGGTAACGCCTCCGGCACGTTAGGCATTACCGCGCCGGTTCTGCCGCTGGCGGCAAGGGATAACATCACCAGTCTTGATCTGACCTCGACCGCCGTCACCAGCACGCAAAACTATTCGGATTACGGCCTGCTGCTGGTTGGCGCGCTTGGCAATGTCGCCTCGGTTTTGGGTAACGATACCGCTCAGGTTGAGTTCACCATTGCTGAAGGTGGTACGGGCGACGTCACCATCGATGCCGCCGCAACGGGAATCGTGCTTTCGCTGCTCAGTACTCAGAAGATTGTGGTACAGCGCTACGACACCAGCCTCGGCGCCTGGACGACGATCGTCAACACCGCCGTTGGCGACTTCGCGAATTTGCTTACCCTGACCGGGAGCGGCGTTACCCTGAACCTGAGCGGCCTGGGCGAAGGCCAGTACCGGGTACTCACTTATAACACCAGTCTGCTCGCTACCGGGTCATATACCAGCCTGGATGTCGATGTACACCAGACCAGCGCAGGTATTATTAGCGGGCCAACCATCAGTACCGGCAACGTCATGGCTGATGATACCGCGCCGACGGGCACCACGGTCACCGCCATCACCAACGCCAACGGCGTCAGTACGCCGGTCGGCGCGGGCGGCGTGGATATCCTGGGGCAATACGGCACGCTGCACATTAATCAGGATGGCAGTTACACCTACACGCTGACTAAGCCCACGGCGGGATACGGACATAAAGAGAGCTTCACCTACACCATCACCCAGAATGGCGTCGGTAGCAGCGCCGCGCAACTGGTTATTAATTTGGGTCCCGCGCCTGTACCGGGCAGCGTGATAGCGACAGACAATAACGCCTCGCTGGTCTTTGATACTCACGTTAGCTACGTCAACAACGGCCCCTCGACACAAAGCGGCGTCACGGTATTAAGCGTCGGACTTGGTAATGTACTGAACGCGAATCTGCTTGATGATATGACTAATCCGATCATCTTTAACGTTGAAGAAGGCGCTACGCGAACCATGACGTTACAGGGAACCGTCGGCGGCGTCTCACTGGTTTCCACGTTCGATCTGTACGTTTATCGCTTCAACGATGCCATTCAACAATATGAGCAGTTCCGGGTGCAAAAGGGCTGGATTAACACCCTGCTGTTAGCCGGACAGTCCCAGCCGCTGACCCTGACGTTGCCTGGCGGCGAATACTTGTTCGTGCTGAATACCGCCAGCGGCATTAGCGTCCTCACTGGCTATACGTTGGCGATTTCCCAGGACCACACCTATGCCGTTGACAGTATCACCGCCAACACCACCGGCAACGTACTGACCAATGATGTCGTCCCTACGGACGCCCTCCTCACTGAAGTAAACGGCGTGGCGATTGCGGCGACCGGCACAACGGAGGTAAACGGGCTGTATGGCTCGCTCATCATTGACGCAAGAGGCAACTATACCTACACGCTGAAGAACGGCGTCGGCGCCGACAGCATTAAAACGCCGGACAGCTTTATCTATACGGTCAAAGCGCCAAACGGCGATACCGATACGGCCTCGCTCAATATCACGCCAACCGCCAGGGCGCTGGATGCGATTAATGATGTCAGCGATACCCTCAGCGTCGCCACGCTTCAGGATACCGCTGCCTGGCTGGACTCCAGCGTCGGCAGCGCCAGTTGGGGGCTACTCGGCAAATCGGGCAGCGGGAGCGGCACCTTTGACGTTGCAACGGGCACCGTACTTAAAGGCGCGTCACTGGTTTTTGATGTCTCCACGCTCATTACGCTGGGCAATCTGAATATTAGCTGGGCCATTCAGGAGAACGGGACCGTCATACGCAACGGAACCGTTCCGGTGGCGAATATCACGCTGGGCAGCGCGACGGTGACCGTTAACCTGAGCGGCCTGGAGCTGGATGCCGGAACGTACACGCTTAACTTCACCGGCACCAATACCCTGGCCGGGGCGGCGACAATCACGCCACGCGTCATCGGCACCACCGTCGATCTGGATAATTTTGAAACGTCCGGAACGCATACCGTTCCCGGCAATATTTTTGACGGCAGCGATGCGGCGGGGGCGATGGATCAGCTTAATACGGTGAATACCCGCCTGAGCATTAGCGGGTATAACGGCAGCGCCGCCACGCTGGACGCCGCGGCGAATACCACCAGCGCCACGATTCAGGGACATTACGGCACATTGCAAATTAACCTTGATGGCGCCTACACCTACACCCTGAATAATGGCGTCGCGATGTCGTCCATCACCAGTAAAGAGGTCTTTACCTATCAACTGGATGACAAGATGGGTCATACGGATAGCGCCACATTGACCATTGATATGGCGCCGCAAATCGTCAGTACCAACCAAAACGATGTTCTCATCGGCTCAGCCTATGGCGATACGCTGATTTACCACCTGTTAAACGGCGCGGACGCGACCGGCGGCAACGGCGCCGATCGCTGGCAAAACTTCTCCACCGCGCAGGGCGACAAGATCGATATCCACGAACTGCTGACCGGCTGGGATCACCAGGCGGCGACGCTGGGTAACTTTGTGCAGGTTCATACCAGCGGTGCCAATACGGTGATATCCGTCGATCGCGACGGCGCCGGTAGCGCGTTTAAATCCACTGACCTTGTCACGCTGGAGAATGTGCAGCTCACGTTAAATGATCTGTTGCAGAACAACCACCTGATAACCGGCGGTTGATAAAAAAGCCCCGAACGCCACGACGTTCGGGGCAACAAGCGGTGATATTTAAAAGGGATAAACTATGGGAAGAGTCGCGCCTGTCGCCATCGTACTGGCATTTGCTTTGTTTCATCACCAGCCCCGGGGCGCAGAAGCGCTGCCAATTATCACATCCGAAGGATTAGCAACGGACCAGATGCTTCCTTCGCTGGATGGCTCCGCCGCTGAGTTGCCGCTCAGCGCCGCCGTGCCGGGCAACCTGACGCTCAATGACGCGGTCAATCGCGCCGTTAACTGGCATCCTTCTATTCGCGAAGCCATCGGCAAACTGCTCGCACAGAATGAACAAATAGAGGTCGCCAAATCGAAATATTATCCGCAAGTCAGCGCTGGCGTGAACAATGGGTACAGCAATACCTACACCGATCACGGGTATAGCCCCTCGCTAGTGCTGTCGGTATCGCAAATGCTTTATGACTTCGGCAAAGTGGCAAGCCAGGTTCGCGCCGAAACCGCAGGCGCAGCGCAGCAACAGGCCAATGTGTTGCTCAGTATTGATACCGTCGCGCACGAAACCGCCAACGCCATTGTACAAACGCAGAGCTGGCAGCAAATGGTAGAAGCGGCGGAAGAACAGCTCGTCGCGCTGGACAGCATCGGTAAACTTATCCGGCAGCGCAGCGATGAAGGCGCTACGTCGCTCTCTGACGTGGTGCAAACCGAAGCCAGAATCGAATCCGCCCGCTCGCAACTGGCGCAGTATCAGGCCAATCTCGATAGTGCGAAAGCCTCACTGATGAGCTGGCTGGGCTGGAATTCGCTTAACGGCATCAATAATGACTTCCCGGCGAAACTCGCTCGCAGCTGTGAGACGGCGACTCCCGACGATCGACTGGTGCCCGCGGTACTGGCCGCCTGGGCGCAGGCCAACGTTGCGCGGGCGAATCTGGACTATGCCAGCGCGCAAATGACGCAGACGATTTCGCTCGAACCTTCTGTACAACATTATCTTAATGATAAATATCCCAGTCATGAAGTGCTGGATAAAACCCAGTATTCCACCTGGGTGAAAGTTGAGATGCCGCTTTACCAGGGCGGAGGGCTGACTGCCCGACGCAACGCCGCCAGCCATGCGGTAGACGCGGCTCAGTCGACCATTCAGCGCACCCGGCTTGATGTCCGCCAGAAACTGATGGAGGCGCGCAGCCAGGCAATGAGTCTTGCCAGCGCGTTACAAATCCTTCGTCGGCAACAGCAGCTTAGCGAACGTACGCGCGAACTGTATCAGCAGCAATACCTTGACCTCGGTTCCCGCCCGCTGCTCGACGTGCTTAATGCGGAGCAGGAAGTTTACCAGGCGCGTTTTGCCGAACTGCAAACGGAAAGCCAGTTGCATCAGTTACAACTGAACTGTCTGTATAACACCGGCGCGCTTCGTCAGGCGTTCGCGTTAAATCATCGCAGCATTCAATCCGTGGAGATCCAGCCATGACCCGCGCCGCCCCCGATGTAGAAGAGGTACTCAGTGAGCGCGCGCTAAGCCAATGGGCGCAGGCCATCAGCCATGTCGCCGGTCATTATCGCGTTGCCTGTTCTCCCGGTTCAATTCAGGCCAACGCCCCGTGGTTTAGGGGTAAAAGCAGAACGACCGCCTTAACGCAGCTCGCGCGGCAGGCGGGTTTATCCTTTCATGCGCCGGACATAGACAAAACGGCATTTAGTCAGTGGCGATTGCCGTTGGTTGTCGAGCTCCGGGACGGGCAGTTATTGGTCATCGAACATGTTAATGGCGAAGATGCGGTAGACGTTTTTGTGATTGAAGAAGAGGGTCAGCGTAACCGCCTGACGCTCAGCGAGTTATTGCCGGAGATCCTCTATGTTGCCGCGCTACGCCCGCTATCGGCGCTCAAGGATAGCCGCGTCGACCGCTATATCTCCCGCTTTAAACCTGACTGGATGCGCGAGCTGGTTCTGCAGGATATTCGCCCTTATTTACCGGTAATGGTCGCCGCCTTTCTGATTAACGTGCTGTCGCTGGCCGGGATTGTGTTCTCTATGCAGGTTTACGATCGGGTGATCCCCGCTCAGTCATATCCTACCCTGTACGTTCTCTCCTTCGGCGTGCTGGTAGCGGTGCTGTTCGGTTTTCTGCTGCGTGAAGCGCGTACGCACATTATGGACGTGCTCGGTAAACGCGCCGATATGCGCATTTCCGATCGGGTATTCGGTCATGCGTTAAGGCTGCGCAACAGCGCTATTCCCCGTTCCACAGGCAGTTTTATCTCGCAGTTACGCGAACTGGAACAGATCCGCGAGATGATTACCTCTTCAACGCTGGCGACCATTGTCGATCTGCCTTTCTTTTTCCTGTTTATGATAGTCCTGGCGATTATTGCCCCACCGCTGGCATGGATAGCGCCCGTGGCGGCTCTGCTGATGATCCTGCCGGGCGTCGCACTGCAAAAAAACTGGCTGTCCTCGCCAACCAGGCCGCCCACGAAGCGACGCTACGCAATGCAGTCTTGGTCGAAAGCGTTCAGGGGCTGGAAGATATTAAACTGATGCAGGCGGAGAACCGCTTTCTTCAGCAGTGGAATAGCTATATCCGTATTACCGGCGAGTCGGGTCTACGCACCCGCAAACTCACGCAAGGGCTTATCAGTTGGGGGATGTCGGTACAAAGTCTGGTGTATGCCGCAGTGATTATGTTCGGCGCGCCGATGGTCATTGAAGGCAGTATGACTACCGGCGCCGTGGTCGCCGCGTCGATGCTCGGCTCGCGGATGATCGCGCCAATGGCTAACCTGTGCGGCGTGCTGGCGCGCTGGCAGCAGGTGAAAGCGGCGAAGATGGGTCTCGACAACATTATGCAACTGCCCACCGAGACACAGCATGACGATAGCCTGATACACCGCGACATCCTCCACGGGCATTACTTCTTTGAAAACGCTCAGTTTCGTTACCATAACGACGATCAACGCATACCGTTGCGCCTCGTGCGTCTGGAGATCATGCCTGGCGAGCGGATTGCGATACTGGGGCGTAACGGTGCGGGTAAATCCACACTTTTACAGGCGATGGCGGGTGGCCTGGAGATGATTCAGGGAGAGGCCCGGCTTGATAATCTCAGCTTGTCGCACATCGATATGGCGGATTTACGCCGCAACATCGGCTTTCTTAGCCAGAACGCGCGGCTTTTCTTCGGCACCCTACGAGAGAACCTGACGCTCGGCGCGCCGCACGCCAACGATGAACAGATTTTTGACGCGCTCGAAGTCAGCGGCGGCGCCGTCTTCGTCAGGCGGCTGGCAAAAGGGTTGGATCATCCCATTATGGAGGGTGGTAACGGCCTGTCCGGCGGGCAGCGTCAGTCCCTATTGCTGGCGAGAATGCTGCTGCGCTCCCCCAATATTGTGCTACTTGATGAACCCAGCGCCTCGCTGGACGAGCATACGGAACGAGAGTTTATTCAGCGGTTACATCAGTGGCTTGGCAACCGTACCCTGGTCGTCGCGACGCACCGGGTACCAATACTGGAGCTGGTTGAGCGTGTCGTTGTCCTGAAAGAAGGGCAACTGGTGATGGATGCGCCAAAAGCGCAGGCGCTTAACGCGGATCGGATGCAAAGTCACCGTCGGGAGTGGAAAAATGAAAACCAATCAGCATGATGCCGCGATGGACGATTTCGATATTCAGCGTGAACGGGCGTTTTCCGGCGCGGGTCGTATTGTTCTGATCTGCTCACTGTTATTTCTCATTTTCGGCATCTGGGCGTGGTTTGGCCGACTGGATGAGGTTTCCACCGGTAACGGGAAAGTGATCCCCACTTCACGCGAACAGGTTCTGCAGTCGCTGGATGGCGGCATTCTGGCGCAGTTGACGGTGCGGGAAGGCGACAGAGTTCAGGCTAACCAGATTGTCGCCCGGCTTGATCCGACGCGTCTGGCATCCAATGTTGGTGAAAGTGCGGCAAAATATCGCGCTTCACTCGCCTCCAGCGCACGGTTAACCGCGGAAGTCAACGACTTACCTCTCGCCTTCCCCGCTGAGCTGAACGGCTGGCCGGATCTGATTGCCGCAGAGACGCGTCTCTATAAAAGCCGCCGCGCGCAGCTGTCCGATACCGAAGCCGAGCTACGGGATGCGCTGGCGTCGGTTAATAAAGAGCTGGCCATTACCCAGCGTCTGGAGAAAAGCGGCGCGGCCAGTCATGTTGAAGTGCTGCGCCTGCAACGACAAAAAAGCGATTTAGGCTTAAAAATTACCGATCTGCGCTCACAATATTATGTGCAGGCACGCGAAGCGTTATCAAAAGCGAACGCTGAGGTCGATATGCTCTCCGCCATTTTAAAAGGACGCGAGGATTCCGTCACCCGCCTCACCGTGCGTTCGCCGGTACGCGGCATTGTTAAAAATATCCAGGTCACGACGATTGGCGGCGTGATCCCGCCTAACGGCGAGATGATGGAGATAGTGCCGGTAGACGATCGTCTGCTGATTGAAACCCGCCTTTCGCCGCGTGATATCGCCTTTATTCATCCCGGCCAACGCGCATTGGTTAAAATTACTGCTTACGATTACGCCATTTACGGCGGGCTTGACGGCGTGGTGGAGACCATTTCACCGGACACCATTCAGGATAAAGTGAAACCGGAAATTTTTTACTATCGCGTATTTATCCGCACCCACCAGGACTATCTACAAAATAAATCAGGACGCCGTTTTTCGATTGTTCCAGGCATGATCGCCACGGTGGATATCAAAACCGGTGAAAAAACCATTGTCGACTATTTAATCAAACCGTTTAATCGCGCGAAAGAAGCGCTGCGCGAGCGGTAAATCGTTGAAGATAAGAATATACGGGGGCTGGTCACGCGTGTCACAAGTCTGTTATACTTACCTTACACATTGGGGCTGATTCTGGATTCGACGGGATTTGCGAAACCCAAGGTGCATGCCGAGGGGCGGTTGGCCTCGTAAAAAGCCGCAAAAAATAGTCGCAAACGACGAAACCTACGCTTTAGCAGCTTAATAACCTGCTTAGAGCCCTCTCTCCCTAGCCTCCGCTCTTAGGACGGGGATCAAGAGAGGTCAAACCCAAAAGAGATCGCGCGGATGCCCTGCCTGGGGTTGAAGCGTTAAAACGAATCAGGCTAGTCTGGTAGTGGCGTGTCCGTCCGCAGGTGCCAGGCGAATGTAAAGACTGACTAAGCATGTAGTACCGAGGATGTAGGAATTTCGGACGCGGGTTCAACTCCCGCCAGCTCCACCAAAATTCTCCATCGGTGATTACCAGAGTCATCCGATGAAGTCCTGAAAGCCCGCATGGCACAAGCCCTGCGGGCTTTTTTGTGTCTGTCCTTGTCCGAGAACATCCGGCTAAATCCGGTGATTATTGGTATACGTTTAGGTATACGGTAGGATGTATACCTAAAAGCGTATACCAATTATGGAAGGAATCCAGACATGGCGCGCATCACACGCCCCCTCACTAACAACGAGATCCTTAAAGCTAAACCGCGAGAAAAAGATTTCACTCTGCATGATGGGGACGGTCTGTTCTTACTCGTGAAAGCATCTGGTAAAAAGCTCTGGCGCTTCCGATACCAACGTCCGGTAAGTAATAGCCGAACTAATCTGAGTCTCGGCTCATACCCTGCCCTTACACTCGCAGCAGCTCGCCAGATACGCGACCAACATTTGGCCACACTTGCGCAGGGGATGGATCCACAACAACAGCAAGAGCAAGAGCAAGAGCAAGAGCAAGAGCAAGAGCAAGCATTAGAGCAACGTCAGATTGAGCTGGATAGTATTTTCTCAACTGCGGCCGCCAACTGGTTCAAAATGAAGAGCAAAAGCGTCACTGAGGACTACGCGAAAGATATTTGGCGTTCTCTAGATAAAGACGTATTCCCAGCAATAGGCGCGATACCTGTTCAGGAGATTAAGGCCAGAACGATAGTTGAAGCATTGGAACCAATCAAAGCGCGTGGTGCCTTAGAGACGGTTCGCCTCCTAGTGCAACGTATTAACGAAATCATGATTTACGCAGTCAACACTGGTCTGATAGACGCGAATCCGGCATCAGGGGTTGGAATGGCATTTGAGAAACCCAAAAAGCAAAACATGCCGACGCTTCGGCCAGAGGAATTGCCGAAACTAATGCGTTCTCTTGTTATGTCCAATCTTTCTGCTTCGACTCGCTGTCTTATTGAGTGGCAGCTCCTGACCCTAGTGCGCCCTTCTGAGGCTTCTGGTGCTCGGTGGGTCGAGATCGATCTCGATGCCAAACTCTGGACGATTCCCGCCAAACGCATGAAGGCTAAGCGTGAACACATTGTCCATTTGTCACCTCAGGCTTTAGATATTTTGGAAGTTATGAAGTCTGTTAGTGCCATCGTAAACATGTCTTCCCCAGTAGAAATGATCCCAAACAGCCAATGAATAGTCAGACAGCTAATGCCGCTTTAAAACGGATTGGATTCGGAGGTAAGCTTGTGGCACATGGGTTACGTTCAATTGCAAGTACGGCTATGAATGAAGAAGGTTTTAGCCCTGACGTAATTGAAGCAGCTTTAGCACATAGCGATAAAAATGAGGTAAGACGCGCATATAATCGTTCAACCTATTTAGAACAACGAAAAGATTTGATGTCTTGGTGGGGAACTTATTGTCACTCCGCTTATGCAAAAAGTCTTTCTTAAATCATACTTCCAAATTGATTTTCATTAAAATTAATGAATAAGAAAGTTGATAGTTCTTCCATTCCCCATCGACTTTCCCTGATTCATTATGACAACCAGAAATAGAACTAATGCCTTACAAAAAAATAATCAAAACTTATGATAATGGATTTTCGATATCAACATCTGCTCCCTGCAAAACTTTTTCTGCGACATGCAATGGAATAAAAGACTGAATATAAAAAATGAATAATCTAAAGTGTAAGAATGCTAAAAGCGATAGAACCACAATAAAACCTAGTAATTCCAGCACCCCATTTTTCATTACGCCTATAACAATAGAAAAAACAATTGCAGTTAAATATTCTATATTAATGGTTAAACATCTTAATCTTATTTTCTTTTTATCAAGATCAGATGTAATATCCTTAGAAAGATAGTAGTTAACTAACTCATTGTTTGTTCTTATCTTTTCATATCTAGCGTTCAAGTCTTGAGTAAACTTCGCTATATCATATCTTTTTATTAGTTTATTAAAAATAATTCCACTAGTCTTTTCAAAAACGATAGTATTTATTGCTGTCAGGGCAACACAAAAAATTAGCTGTAAAAGCGTAACTTTACTTATAAGCCCATCTTTAAAATCAAATAAATCGCCTACTTTGACGCTTCTCAACTCAGTTAACAAAGAATGTTCGGTAACATTGTATGCATATGTAGATATAATAAACACAAACAGTATGACGAATCTATGCAAGGGGTACTTAGACACAATTTCATCAATATATTTCTGCTGAACTGTTTTCGCTAACTCTTCCATCATAACAACCTAATAAAATAAACATCACCAGACATTGGATCAAATGCGCCATATTCAATATAAGGACACCCTATAAACTCCATTTCTGTCTGATATTCAAAAAAAGGAACTGCCCCTTGGAAATCAGCAGGGTTTGTGAAATATAAATTAGCTATTGATTTATTTTCAACGTTAATTATTTTAGCGCTATTATTATACCTATCCATTTTGGAAATAATCACTTTAAATGCTACTGGATCTCCGAGATTTTTCTGTGCTACAACCTTGTGAAAAGCAGTAGCCTTTGCCTTATCAAACTCATATTTCGCAGTTTTAGTCCCTTCAAAATAAAGCTCAAGAGTGCTATCACCAGCATGAGATGCTCTAATTAATGATAGTATTTGATCTACTTCGCGAACTATTGCCCGGTCACCATATTTTCTAACTTGTTGTTTGTCAGGAGCAGCTAATAATTGCTGATAATTAATTTCCTTAAGTACTCCGCTAGCTAGTTGCGCCTTTCTTGTTTCAACGGACTTCTCTACCACTTCTGCATTATTTTTAGCATTGTTTTTAGCATCATCGACGGCTCCATCTATAGCAGTCATTACACGATCAATTACTTTTTGCGTTACTTTATTCTGAGTGAGAAAATCAATTACATATCCGCCTTCCTTAGGCTCCTGAACAAGTAATTCAACATCATCGTAATAAGATTGCTGCATTCGAGCATATTTGCGTAATTGCCCTTCGTGCATTTCGAGATAAGCGCGATCCAAAGAGTTTTGTAGATGGGTAAACGATTTAGCCAAAGTACGTAGAGAAACTTGATGATTTGTTGCTATGTCACCATCGAAATGCAGCTGGACCTTTGCCATAAAAAACTCCGTATATAAGATTCACCCCAATAATCATAACATTTCAGACAAAAATCAATATGTTAATGTTAGCAAATTAAAGAAAGTGTGGAATCTCTCAAATATTAAATTAATTAGAATTAAAACTATTACCAAAAGAAATTAAATTCACATGTATTAGTGTTATTTCGAATAGCGCGCAATGCTCTCCCCGCGACGCCTGCCCGCTTAAGGGACCGCTTTTAATGCAGGTGCAAAGATGGTCTCAGGCCGCGCCACGACTGGCGCTGGTCTGGTATGCCGGAGCGAGGAAACACATGCAAAACCATGCACCTTATGGATGCATGGCTTATTTGGTTAAAAATGACGGAATTTACGGGGATTTTTTGACAGGCTACTGCGCGGCCAGTCCGGCGCGTCGACGGGTGTAAATCATGTTCTGTGCAGGGGTGAATTTTTCATGATTATCATCCTGCGAAGGCGCGTCAGGCCTGTATCCGATGGCCGTTAAAATGTCGTTATCCTGTGCAGAATAATTAATTTCATTTCCTGCGGCCAGCCAGACGGAAAGGGTTTCACGGAGATATGCCATCGAACGGTCAAGCGCGCGGTTTTTTATCATCGCGGGCTGGTTCTTAATCCCCATCAGTTCTGGTGCCAGTGCGGCGGTCAGCTCCGCGCCGTTCTGCTGCATAAAATCATGCAGCCGGTTACGGATGCTGATGCGCTGTACTTCCTCATACGAGAAGATGTAGCGACCGGCGGCCTGATTAACCTCCCATTTTTTTACGTCAATCAGGTCACGCAGCGACTGTAATCTGCGGGAGCCTGATGCGTTGTCATCCAGCAATAATTCCTGATATTCCTGCTCTGCGGCGGTCAGTTCGGCTTTCCGGTTCAGCCAGGCCGTTTTGTTCGTCTGACAGGCGTCATAGGCCTGCCGTAAGGTCAGGGTGGTCACGGATTGTCTCTCCTGATTAATGGCGGAACGGCGAGCTGTAGCAGCCTTTTACCCGACGGGGTGCTACGGGGGCTGTCGGCACCGGCGCGGGTTTCTCATCGACGACAGGCGAACGTATTGTAAGTATCACTTCAAAGATGGACTCATGCGTTTTGAATGTCGCCGAGCAGTGCACATTCTGGCACTGCAGGTAACTCTCTTTGACGCTGTCAGACATATAGCGGCTGGTACGAACGTGGGCCGCCGTGCGGCAGAATGGGCAGCTCTTTCTTGAGGTGACCGGGCCGGGCGGGAGCGAAAAAAGTATTCTGGCCGAAATTGCGACCATGCTTGCCGGGGAAGATAATGCCGCATCGGCCCCCATCGAAACGCTGGAATCACCGCGCGAACGCGCCGCGCTGATTGGCTTCTCGCTGATTCGTCTGCCTGAGCAGGAAAAGTGGAGCGGTGACGGGGCAGGACTCAAGGCCATCACCGGCGGTGATGCTTTATCGGTCGACCCGAAATACAAGGATGCGTACTCCACCCATATTCCGGCGGTGATTCTGGCCGTGAACAATAACCCGATGCGCTTTTCCGACCGCAGCGGCGGTGTTTCCCGTCGCCGGGTGATCCTGCATTTCCCGGAACAGATTGCCCCGAAGGAACGCGACCCGCAGCTCAAGAACAAAATCGCCCGCGAGCTGGCCGTGATTGTGCGCCAGCTAATGCAGAAGTTCAGCGACCCGATGACCGCCCCCCCTGCTCCAGTCACAGCAGAACTCCGACGAGGCGCTCAGCATCAAGCGCGACGCCGACCAGGCATTTGATTTTTGTGGCTATCTGGAGGCACTGCCGGAGCCTGACGGTATGTATATTGGCAATGCCAACATCATTCCGCGTCAGTCGCGTCTGTATTTGTATCATGCCTATCTGGCGTATATGGAAGCCCACGGCTACAGGAATACCCTGAGCCTGACTATGTTCGGTAAGGGGTTGCCAGCCATGCTGAAAGAATACGGGCTGAATTACGCCAGGCGGTGAACAAAACAGGGGATGCAGACGAATCTTGCGCTCAGGGAGGAAAGTAACGACGACTGGCTGCCCCGGTGCGACGAAACCACCGCAACATAACCTACCCGGACCGGCATCAGCCGGTCTTTTTTTATCTGAAATCCTGGAAGGTGAACAGTAAAGCGTTCACTGCTCACGGACCGTTAACCATATATCACATTGAAATTAAAGATAAATAATGGCGTGTGAACAGTTTTCCGTAAAAAAAGTTTTTTCATTACCTGGCCTCGATTTCATCACAGATCCAATGCCTAAACATACCCCCTGCAGTCTACCAATCGCGATCTATTGAATCAATTTCACTCGGGGAAAACTGTGTTTTCTACTATCGATTTCCAATTCTTCAGTTGTGAAATTGCCTCACTCAAACTTTGAGTCTCATGGGCCGGTTCGGCATAAGAAAGACTTAAAATTGTCGTAAGACACATAGTGGAAACTGGTACACCATCATCAGACGGGTTTCTGATACTATTTAAATATTGAAAAACGGCCGTTGATATAGCTTCGCTATAGTTTTCTTTAAGTATTTTAAGGAGTGGGCGAATCACGTCAAGAACAGCTTGTCCATATTCTAAAGCCTGCTCCTCACTCGGAATCATTCCTTTATGAATGACCCCATTACGAAATTTTATTTTATTATTATTGAGCAAAGTGGGTTTACAACCTAATTCCAATAGATGTAGGAATATGAATGCACCTAGTTGTCTTTCTGATTGATTTGAAACTTCTTTCCATGCTTCAACCACTTTCGATTCACTGATACCTTTCGAAATGCATACTACTTTTATGAAGAACTCATAGAATCTTTCCAATGAAGAAGTAAATGATGAAACTGCCTCTCGATAGTAACCATCGATGATTGCATATGCGCCAATATCGAAAAGAATTTCGAATTTTTGTTGTTGTAAAAACGTGATGGAGGTATGCCCTTTAAGGCACATCATTTCATATCTGCCATCCTCTCGGAATCCAACTGACGACAAGTTCGTAATCATAGGAAGAGAGCTTTCACTAGTGCCAATCATTTGATTTGTAATGAATTCCTTCAAACACACTGGACATGAGGATTGTAGTTTCATGCCTAACCCACTGTAATTAGTGGAAATTACTGGTATACATCCATTTTGGGTAAAAGACAATTCTTCCAGCGAGAATGCAAAAGTGAACAGTAAAGTGTTCACTGTTCACGGACTGTTCATCATGTATCAAATTGAAATTAAAGATAAATAATGACGAGTGACCAGTGTGAAAAGTTTTCCGTAAAAAAGTTTTTTCTTATGTGATCTATTCAAAAACAATTTTGCTTAACCACAGAAAACATTGCAACAAATCGCCATTGGTATACGCTTAGGTATACAAATTAAAGCTGAATTGGCAAATCAACAATAAAAAAATTAGGTTGAAAATAGTATTCAGATTCCGCCAGCTCAATGAAGTTCACTAAGCCCGCACAGCACAAGCTCTGCGGGCTTTTTTACATCTATTGCCGCCTGGTGAAGATTGCTGAGAGCCTCACGGGCATTGACGTCAAATGACGCAATGGGTGACAGGGCAAAACGCCAAAAGTCTCACCAATAACTCCCGAAAGAATTGGAATACGAGAGTCAAAGAAAATGGAACATTCACTGAGAGTCCAGCCTGGCTGGGGCAAAGCTCTCAGTCAGACTGTCGAGCATAAAGATAAGCAGTTGCCCGTGAGACGCCAGGATGTTGGGCTACGGTATCCATAGATTTGCGAAGCTTTAATGATCAATTCTTTTCTGTCAACTGCTTTAAGCGTCCTGGCCGTAGTGGCACGAGCAGCGGCGAAACTATCTATGCGCTGTCGAATGGTCTCTGTTCCTCCAGGAGCAATATTTTCTCACGGAATTTTTTATTACCGTAGGCGTTATTCAGCGTAATCCGAAGACGTGATCCTGCTCACCCAGTCAAACATAACTTGCATATGATTGCCATTGGATGTCCTCACACCAACCTGACACGCATTTACGCCTGTCGTTTTGCCAGTCAAAACCTGTCCATACTTCATATAGATTTTGATACCGACTCCCTGTTTATAGCACTTATTGCAAATCGAGAAATAATCTCTTCTCGATGGAGTATATTGCTGAAGATTAAATTCGTCAGCTGGCACCAGCGAAAGATTAAAAGCGTCATTACCTGATAATTCTTCAAGAATTGCCAGAGACTCTAATTTAACTTCAATTCGCTTATTTCCTTTAGGTTTATCCGAAGCCAGAATCAAATTTTCCCTCGGATTAAACTTCGCAATGTAGCCTGTGATTATCCGGGCATTATTACTCACCAATCGAACAAGGATATCATTAAAACGTAGAAATTGAACTCGACGAGCAAGCATAGAATAATCCCGCGGCCATATTTCAGCCTCTCGCCCGTAGGAAATATCATTTACAGCTATACATTCCATAAAGATATATTCATCTATGCTGAATGAAAAAGCCCCGGATTCACGGGGCTGAATAAAACGAAATAAATTAACGTAACAGAGACAGCACATTCTGTGGGACCTGGTTAGCCTGCGCCAGAACGGAAGTACCGGCCTGCTGCAGAATCTGCGCGCGAGACATGTTGGAGACTTCGGTAGCGTAGTCGGAATCTTCGATACGGCTACGCGCTTCAGACAGGTTGTTTACGGTATTGCCCAGGTTGGTGATAGCAGAGTTGAAACGGTTCTGTACCGCACCCAGGTCAGAACGCAGCGCATCCACCTGCGCCAGCGCGGCATCAATTTTCTGCAGCGGGTTTTCGGTGGTTTTAGCGGCTGCTTCAGCCAGCTCTGGTTGTGCTTTGAAATCATGACCAGCGGCTTTGCTGGCATTGTAGGTTTTACCGTCGATAGTAACGACTTCGGTTTTACCGTCTACACCACCCAGTTGGTTAGCCGCTGTTTTGGTAGTGCCGTCAGCAGCAGTATAACTTGTGGTTTTAGCTTTAATTGCTCCTGTCGCTTCATCGTAATCTGCAGCGTAATACTTATCGCCAGCTTTAAGCGCATAACCGCCTTCAATTGTCTTACCATTTTTATCGGTATAAGACATTTTGACCAATGTCGCGGCACTTGCATCCGCAGATGAAACGCCCCCATCTTGTAAGGCTTTTTTCGTGGCAGCATCTGCTGCTACAGGAGCATTAACCTGTACCTTAGTAACAGCGGTATCACCTGTAACAGTAGATTTAGTTGGGGTAGCACCGAATGATACAGCCCCTGTAGCACTATCAACGGTAACTTCATATTTACCATTTTTGGCAGTATCCCCCGCATCGGTATAACCACTTACAGTGGCATAATATTTACCATCCTTAAAGGATACCGCGGCAGTCAATGTATCGCCAGTTACTGTCGGGTTGCCTAATGCAGCTTTAATATCAGTTGCAGTTGGTGCCGTAAGCGCCTGAGTACCATCACTATAGGTAGAGCTGATAACGTCTGTCGCAGAAACATCATACGCTTTCTGCACGTTCAGTGAATCCAGACCCAGGGTCTGAGAGTTGATCTGCTTCAGATCGATATCGATAGTTTCACCGTCGTTGGCACCAACCTGGATGGTCAGGGTGTTGTCCTGCGCCAGGACTTTCACGCCGTTGAACTGAGTCTGGCCGGATACACGGTCGATTTCGTTCAGGCGCTGGGTGATTTCAGCCTGGATGGAGTCGAGGTCAGACTGGGAGTTAGTGCTGTTAGCAGACTGAACCGCCAGTTCACGCACACGCTGCAGGTTGTTGTTGATTTCGTTCAGCGCGCCTTCAGTGGTCTGCGCAATGGAGATACCGTCGTTAGCGTTACGGGAAGCCTGAGTCAGACCTTTGATGTTCGCGGTGAAACGGTTAGCAATAGCCTGACCTGCCGCATCGTCTTTCGCGCTGTTGATACGCAGACCAGAAGACAGACGCTCGATAGCGGTGCCCAGTGCGGACTGGGATTTGTTCAGGTTATTCTGGGTCAGCAGCGACAGACTGTTAGTGTTGATTACTTGTGCCATAAAATTTTCCTTTTGGAAGGTTTTTGATAACCAATGTTATGCCAGGCTTACCTGTGTCATCCAGGTTATCGACACTTGAGGCATAAACTTTACTACTTTTTCCGTCTGTAATTGCTTACACCTAACGTTTTGATTAAAAAGCCTTTCTATGTGAACGCAGTGTCTGCTAGTGTTTTGAGCGATATCGTCTATAGCTGGATGTAACATAGGCCTTATCGTGAGCGCGCTACACTATATATGTTAATGCGTTGAATTTTTTTCTCTTTTTAATTAGATGCTGTCTTTTTCGTATACCCTTCCGGTTTATTTATGCCATACGCCTGTATTACAAAAATGTTATATCCATCCTGTTGTAATTTTTATTTTAATTCATTCGTTTTTTTATGCGGCTTGCCGGAAAATATCTGTATAAGGTAGATACGCCAATACCAAAAATAATAGCTAGTTGCTGCCGAGGATGGCCTTTCTCTAATAGCCGGCTAATCTGTTCCTGTTCGTGTCTATTGATCGCCCGAGGGCGCCCTCCCAGTCGTCCTTGCGCTCTGGCGGCAGCCAGTCCGGCAAGGGTTCGCTCGACAATTAATTCTCGCTCCATCTCGGCCGGTGCTGACATTACATGAAAAAAGAATCGCCCCATCGCGCTACTGGTATCAATACTATCGGTTAAAGAATGGAAGTGAGCTCCACGTTCATGTAATTCTGATATTAACGCCACCAGATTTTTCACGCTACGGCCCAGTCTGTCTAATTTCCAGACGACAAGAGTATCGCCTTTATTTACATACTTTAACGCCCGTTTCAGGCCGGGGCGGTTTGCAATCTTGCCACTGATACGGTCTTCAAAAATGCGGTCACAATTTGCACTAGTAAGCGCATTACGCTGTAAATCGATATTTTGGTCAATTGTTGACACCCGAATATACCCAATAGTAGCCATGATTTTCTCCTTTACATCAGATAAGGAAGAATTTTAGTCGCTTTTCTCATGGAGGATTGCTTTATCAAAAACCTTGGTTTTCAAGAACCAATAAATCGTGTGGCTGATGCGCTATAAAAATCGCAGAGCGGTGACGATATTCCGCATAAGGAGCTGTTCGTTCGCAACATTCGAACGGTGACGTTAAAGCCGGTTTCATTGGCTAATGAAGACGAAGGGGACAAAATTCCTACAGAGTTGATACCACAGAGATAGTCCAGGCTCGCAGCTGATACGGGATTTAACGCCGGAAAGTCTGCACAGAACACGATCTGCCGCCGGACACCAGTAAATTGCCCCGCAACGTGTTATCAATACTACTCTCTACGTTTCCCGTTACCTTGCTGTCGGTACGTTTACCTCATTGTCTGAAAGGTTATTTGCGAAGTTATCATTAATAATCCACGGGCGTCTGGTATTCGAATCCAGTTCCCCAATCCTGGCGCTTTGCCTTCGCGACCATACGCGCGTAAATAAGTCTGAAACCAAACTTCACCGCTTAACGCTCTCCTCTTCCTCGATTTTTATGAAAAAAATCATCACATGATCAAGGGTCGTATTTGTTATTGCATTTTTCAAATGACATTGGTAATTATTATCATTCTCATTAACGACTTGTTCGATGTATGACGTGGAGAGAGAGGATTTCTCATGCGTATTCTGTTTGTCGGTCCACCACTGTATGGACTGCTATACCCTGTGCTGTCCCTGGCGCAAGCGTTTCGTGTTAATGGCCATGAAGTGCTGATTGCAAGCGGTGGAAAATTTGCACAGAAAGCAGCCGAAGCTGGGTTGGTGGTATTTGATGCTGCGCCTGGTTTCGATTCGGAAGCGGGTTATCGCCGTCAGGAGGCATTGCGAAAAGAAAATAACATTGGAACAAAAATGGGGAACTTCTCATTCTTCAGCGAAGAGATGACTGACCCGCTGGTCGCGTTCGCCGGGCAGTGGCGGCCAGATCTCATCGTCTACCCTCCCCTTGGGGTCGTTGGACCACTGATTGCCGCTAAGTATGACATTCCGATAGTGATGCAAACCGTCGGCTTCGGTCATACGCCCTGGCACATCAAAGGCGTGACGAAATCACTTTCTAACGCCTACCGCCGCCATGGGGTCAGCGCGCCACCAAGAGATCTGGCGTGGATAGACGTCACACCGCCCAGCATGAGCATACTGCAAAATGACGGAGAGCCGGTTATCTCCATGCAATACGTCCCGTATAACGGCGGCGCCGTCTGGGAAGAATGGTGGGAACGTACACCTGATCGCAAGCGTCTTCTGGTTAGCCTCGGCACCGTCAAACCGATGGTGGATGGCCTGGATCTGATTTCCTGGGTAATGGATTCTGCCGGCGAAGTAGATGCCGAAATCATCCTGCATCTTCCGGCAAACGCCCGCTCGGATTTACGTTCGCTGCCGCCGAATGTCCGTCTGGTCGACTGGCTTCCGATGGGCGTTTTCCTTAACGGCGCCGACGGTTTTATCCACCATGGCGGCGCAGGCAACACCCTGACGGCGCTACATGCTGGCATTCCGCAGATAGTCTTTGGCCAGGGTGCCGACAGACCCGTCAATGCCCGCGCCGTGGTCGAGCGTGGATGCGGCATTATTCCCGGTAAGAGCGGGCTTACGAGCAGCATGATCAATACCTTCCTCGGTAATCGCGCGCTTCGCGAGACGTCGCAGGAAGTCGCGGCGGAAATGGCGGCCCAGCCTTGCCCGACCGAGGTGGCAAAAAAACTGATCGCCATGCTGCAACACGGCTAACCGCGGCAGCGCAATGACAATATGGCGGCTGAGCCCAGACTGTGTCGCCATAACTCATCTTTCACCGATAAGGAGGCTTAATGCCCGCGACTCATTCCCCCATGCCCGCTCGTGCCTGGATAGCTCGCCTTGCCCGCGTGTGTTGGGAACGTAAAACACTGAGCATCATTGTCATCGTAGCATCAGTATCGACCATTTTACTGGCTGCGCTGACGCCGCTAATAACGCGTCAGGCCGTCAATGACGCGATAGCAGGCGATACAACCCACCTGCCGTTACTTGCCTGCGGCCTGATATTAATTGCCCTTTTTGATTTTATCGGGAATTACGTGCGCCGCGGCTATGCCGGGGAACTCTCGCTGTGGGTTCAGCATACGTTACGTAGCCGTGCGTTCGACAGTATTCAGAAACTGGACGGCGCAGGCCAGGACGCCTTGCGTACCGGGCAGGTCATTTCGCGTACCAACAGCGATCTTCAACAGGTACACACCTTGCTACAGATGTGTCCGGTGCCGCTGGCGGTGCTCACTTACTATGTGGCCGGTATCGCGGTGATGCTATGGATGTCGCCATCCATGACGCTTATCGTGATTTGCGTACTGGCCGCCCTTGCTATTACCGCCCTGCGCGCCCGTCGCCGTGTTTTCGCGCAAACGGGGCTTGCCTCAGACCGGCTGGCGCACATGACGGAGCATATGCGCGAAGTATTGGAACAGATCTCAGTGGTGAAGTCCTGCGTGGCGGAGTTGCGCGAAACGCGTTGGCTCGATGGTCAGTCGCGGCAGATGGTGCGGGTACGCATCGGCGCCGCTATCTCGCAGGCGATGCCGGGCGCAACCATGCTGGCGCTACCGGTGATAGGGCAAATCGTCCTGCTGTGCTATGGCGGCTGGTCGGTAATGAATGGGCGCATCGATCTGGGAACCTTCGTTGCGTTCGCGAGTTTTCTCGCTATGTTGACCGGCCCTACCCGCGTACTGGCATCGTTTTTGGTTATCGCACAGCGCACACAGGCGTCGGTAGAGCGCGTCTTCGCGCTTATCGACACGCGTTCTCGCATGGAAGACGGTACTGAGTCGGTTGAGGGTCAGATTATCGGGCTGGACGTGGAGAAGATGAGTTTCCACTACGACAACGGTAACCGTATCCTCAATGAGATCTCGTTTTCCATTCACGCCGGTGAAACCGTGGCGGTGGTTGGCGCATCCGGCTCCGGGAAATCAACATTGCTGATGTTGCTGGCGCGCTTTTACGATCCCACCTCCGGCGGAGTATGGCTCAACACCACTACGGGTCAACAGAATATTCGCGACCTGAAACTGACGGCGCTTCGTCGTCGCGTTGGCGTAGTGTTTGAAGACGCGTTTCTGTTTGCCGGTACGGTGGCGGAAAACATCGCCTATGGGCACCCGCAAGCGACTCAGGACGACATCCGACGCGCCGCCGATGCCGCAGGCGCCAGCGGGTTCATCAATGCGCTACCGCAGGGGTTCAACACCCGACTGGCCGAACGCGGAAGCAACCTCTCCGGCGGCCAACGCCAGCGTATTGCGCTAGCCCGGGCATTGATTACCGCGCCGGAACTGCTGATTCTCGATGACACCACCTCGGCGGTCGATGCCGGTACTGAAGCGGAAATTAATACGGCTCTTGGTCGTTATGCCGATAATGAGCATATGCTGCTGGTGATTGCACGCCGCCGTTCAACACTGCAGTTAGCCGATCGGATCGTCGTGCTGGATAAAGGCCGCGTCGTGGATATCGGTACCCAGGCGGAGCTGGATGCAAGGTGTCCGACGTTTCGCTCGCTGATGAGCGGCGAGGGTGATTTTCTCGCTCTCGCCCCGGCGGAACAACGTGAGCTATGGCCAACAACGCAGGCGGTAAAATCCGACGACGCGCATGAGCGCCAGACATCCGCCGGAAAAGGTTTTGTCGACCGGATGATGCGTGTTCCGGAACGCGCCGTACAGATGGCGCTGACAGGCCACGGGCGTCAAGTCTCATCGCTGCTGACGCCAGTAGCCTGGATGTTCGTCATCGCCGCCCTGCTTATCGCGCTTGATTCCGCCGCAGGCATTGGCGTGCTGGTGCTTTTGCAGCGCGGTATTGACTCAGGCGTTGCCGCAGGGGATATGTCGACTATTGGCATATGCGCCCTGCTCGCGCTGTGCCTGGTGGCGATTGGTTGGTGCTGCTATGCGCTGCAAACGATCTTCGCCGCCCGCGCGGCAGAGTCGGTACAGCATACGGTACGCTTACGCAGCTTCAGCCACCTGCTACACCTGAGTCTTCCCTGGCACGAGAAGCACATCGACTCGCGCCTTACTCGCATGACCGTCGACGTTGATTCACTCGCCCGATTTCTGCAAAACGGTCTTGCCAGCGCGGCCACCAGCATCGTGACGATGGTCGCTATCGCCGCGGCAATGTTCTGGCTTGACCCCATTCTTGCGTTAACGGCATTAAGCGCCGTACCTGTAGTGATACTGGCGACGTGGATTTACCGCCGTTTGAGCTCGCCTGCTTACGCCCAGGCACGGCTGGAAATTGGTAAGGTGAACAGTACGCTTCAGGAAAAGGTCTCCGGTATGCGGGTAGTGCAGTCACACGGTCAACAGAAGCAGGAAGCCGCCAGGCTACGGGCGTTATCAGACAACTTCCGCGCCACCCGCGTGCGGGCGCAAAAATACCTTGCTGTCTATTTTCCGTTCCTGACCTTCTGCACCGAGGCTGCCTATGCCGCCGTGCTTTTAATCGGAGCGACCCGGGTCGCCGAAGGCGAAATGACGCCCGGGATACTGGCGGCGTTCTTCCTGCTACTGGGACAATTTTATGGCCCGGTACAGCAGTTGTCAGGCATTGTTGATTCCTGGCAGCAGGCGACCGCCAGCGGCAAACATATCAATGCGCTATTGGCGACTGAGGAAACGGAGAATATTGAACCGTCCTCCATAACGCCTAGCACTGGCGGCGCGCTACGTCTGGAGGCATTGACATTCCGCTATCCCGAAAAAACGCAACCTGTGCTTGATAATCTCTCGCTCATCATTCCGCCAGGAACGGTAGTCGCGGTGGTCGGACGTAGCGGCGCTGGCAAATCGACGTTGATCAAGCTGCTGGCCGGGCTCTACTCTCCCGGCAGCGGGCAAATCCGTGTCGGTGAGCGCCTAATTGATGCCGCGTCGCTTAGTGATTATCGTCGCCAGACGGGGCTGGTCACTCAGGATGTCGCATTATTTAGCGGCGATATTGCCGAAAATATCCGCTATCCGCGGCCAGACAGCAGCGACACGGAGGTGGAAATCGCGGCGCGACGGGCGGGACTCTTTGAAACTGTGCAACATCTGCCGCTGGGGTTTCGTACTCCGGTCAATAACGGCGGCACGGATCTGTCCGCGGGCCAGCGTCAGTTGATTGCCCTCGCCCGCGCCCACCTGGCGCAGGCGCACATTCTGCTGCTCGACGAGGCGACAGCGCGTATCGACCGTAGCGCCGAGGAGCGCTTAATGACCTCGCTTACCAGGGTGACGCATACCGAGAAACGCATCGCGCTTATCGTCGCGCACCGGCTGACCACCGCTCGCCGTTGCGATGTTATTGTCGTAATCGATAAAGGATGTATCGCTGAATATGGCAGCCATGAGCAGTTGATAGCGACTCATGGCCTGTATGCTCGTCTGTGGCGGGACAGCGTCGGCCAGACACGCGATACGCAAGAAGAGGTCATGGGATAGTTTTTATCGCCACGATTTACGCAAAAGAAAGCCCGCAAGCGGCTGTTCCTGTAACAGCCGCTTTAGCTATTAGTACTGACCGAAATATAAATGAGATGGAATACAAAGAATGAGACTGAGCCCGTCCGTCGCTCCTGTCGCTATACAGACCGCTACGCGCCTTCGCCGCCAACTCGCCGCCGGAAGCCAGGTTGACGCTTCTCACTTCTGGCGAGAAGTAAACTCGCTCGCGCTGCCGCTGGTGACAGCCATTAACGGCGCAGACGATGAACGGGAAGTCACCTTCCTGTGGCGTGCCGCCTCTCCTCTGCGGGGGGTTTATGTTCGCCTGAACCGTGTCACCGATAAAGATAACGTGGCGAAAGGTATGATGACGCAACTGCCCACAACGGATATCTGGCATCTGACGCTTCGCTTACCGGCGTCCTACTGCGGTTCCTATACGATGGTCGAAATACCACCGGAAACCCCGGACGAGACGGTGTTGCAGCTTGGAAGCCGTTTCGCCTCCCTTGCGGGGAAGGCGGATCCGCTGAACAGCGCGCCGGGAATAAATGTTCGGGGCAATGCGCAGGAATCCGTTCTGGCGCTGGATCATGCCCCGGCACAGGAGGAGTGGTCAGGCTGTCGCGCTTACGCCGGGCAGCTTTTCACCTCAGAGCATCGGCTCGCCGGACAACGTCGCCGTGTGCGGCTGTATCTTCCTGACGTTCCTGTCGTACAACCGCTGGGCTTGCTGGTACTCACGGATGGCGAGATCTGGTTCGACCATCTTGGGGTAAGCGCCGCCATTGACGCCGCCATCCGCAGCGGACGCATCGCGCCGGTGGCCGTACTCGGCATTGATAACATCAACGCGCGTGAACGCGTCGCAATACTCGGCGGTCGCCGCGAGCTGGTGCTCGACATTGCCGAACGCCTGCTGCCAACCCTTCGCGCCAAATACCCGGAACGGCGGTGGGCGGACCGTACACAAACGGTGCTGGCTGGGCAAAGCCTCGGCGGCGTGACCGCGCTGATGGCGGCCCGCCACGCGCCAGAGAGCTTCGGCCTGGTACTGAGCCACTCCCCCTCAATGTGGTGGACGCCGGACAACCGCAATCGCCCGCCCCATTTCAGCGCAGAAGAGCGCTCATGGGTCAGCGAACATGTGTTATCCGCGCCCTCGCCAGCCGTACGTACGCATCTGTGCGTGGGATCGCTGGAAGGTTCAACGGTCCCGCAGGTCAAACAGTTGCATGAAAAATTGCGCGCCGCCGGCGTCGAAAGCCATTACAGCGTGTACACCGGCGGTCACGATTATGCCTGGTGGCGCGGCGCTCTGATTGACGGATTACGTCTACTGCCCCGATAAAACTTCACCTGCCAAAAAGGAATAACATCCGATGTATGGTCGCCAGTACCACAACAAGCGCTATCGCATGGCGCTATTTTTAGTGAGTTTTTGTTTTAGCGCGCTGAGTTATGAGCAGCCGGATATGCAGCCATTAGGGCCGAATATTGCTGATAAAGGTTCGGGATATTACCATTTTAGGGTCAATGACTTTCAATCTGCCGATGGCGCGAGACATTACCGGGTATGGACCGCTATCCCCAATAAAGCCGCCCCGCCATCGGGTTATCCTGTCTTATATATGCTGGACGGCAACGCAGTGATGGACAGACTGCCGGAGACGCTGCTCAAACAGCTGGCAGACCACTCGCCGCCGGTGATTGTGGCGATTGGCTATCAGACTAACCTGCCGTTTGATCTTAACGGCAGAGCTTATGACTATACGCCGGCGCCGGGAATCGATCGCGAAGGCAGTGAAAATAACCCGCGTTTTCATCGTAAAACCGGCGGCGGGCCAGCGTTCCGCCAGCTACTGGAGAGACATATCGCGCCGCAGGTGGAACAAGGAATAACCATCAACCCCGAACGGCGCGGGGTATGGGGACATTCTTATGGCGGCCTGTTCGTTTTAGACTCCTGGCTGTCGTCATCCTTCTTTCATATCTATTACAGCGCCAGCCCGTCACTCAGCAGGGATAACTTTGTCCTGTTGAATCGCCTTACGACAGTGAAGCCGTCGCTGTTCTGCCATAAAAAACTCATCATAATGGAAGGTTCAGCGTCGAATGGGGATAGCAGGCAACGCCAGATGGCCGAGCTCCTGCAAAAAGTTCAGGAGACCGTGAGAACGCTTGAGAACAACGGCGTTAACGCGGCCCTGCAGCATTACCCGGGCCTGGGCCACGGGCCCATGTTTAACGCCTCTTTTCGTAGTGCATTGCTGGATATCAGTCGCGAACCGGCAAGCCAAGAACCACGCTGCCATTAACCCGTCGCCAGAATATGCCCGCCAGCGGCGGGCATAACCCATCAAAACGAGGCCGTCACACCGGCATAATAAGCCCGACCCGGTTCGTTATAGGTATTTGCCCCTTCGGCGGAGCGATAGATCTGTTTATCGAAGATATTGCTGATACCGACATTAAGACGCAGGTTCTTATTGATATCGTAGTTAACGTTAGCGCCGACCAGTGAGTAAGCCCCCAGCGCTTTCCCGGACAATCCTTTGGTCTCTTCACTACGCGACTCCGCATGTGTTCGCGGTTTTTGCTTGCCGTATAACGTCCAGTTGACGTTAGCGGAGAGCGCGCTGGTGATAGTCCAGTCGAGGAAGGTATTCACCGTATATTTCGGGATTATCGATAAGGGATTACCGGTATCTTTTTGCTCAGAAGTGATCATATAAGTCGCATTGGTATTCCAGTTCAGACGGTCCGGCATCAGCGGAACAGCCATGCTGGCTTCAATACCTTCAATCAGCGCCTTACCGCCGTTCTGCCACTGCAATACATAAGCGCCAGATGCGCTTCTGCCAATAATCTTATCACCTGCGACAATCTTATTCTGATAATCGTTACGGAAATACGTGACGCTTGCGTGGTAATCGTCTACGGTAAATTCCAGCCCGATCTCTTTATTGATGCTAATTTCAGGATCGAGGTTCTTATTACCGACCAGGTAACAGCCGCCTGACGTAATATCTTTTGGACAACCGTTGCCTTTCGAATAGAGTAAATACCCCTCACTGGTTTGATACAAGTTCGGTGCCTTAAAGGCCCGGGCAATACCGGCTTTCACCTTGACGTATTCACCTAACTCCTGGGAAAGGTTAAGACTGGGACTAAAATTACTCCCGGATTCGCTCAAATAGTCAAAACGCAGACCCGGAATAATATTGGTACCGGCCATGGGTTCGATATTATCTTCAACGTACAGCGCACTGATTTCCGATTTATTTTTGCTGCTACGGTTAGCCGCCGAACCGGGAATCCCGGCGATATTGCTATCCTTAACCGTCAGACTGGTAGAGGAAGGATCGTTCAGCTCATCGCGGTTCCACTCCGCGCCGACGGTGAGCGTTTGCTCAAATAGCCATATCACAGGGACATTCACCTCGCCGCTGGTGCGATACGAGATCAGGCGGTTAGTGGTGAACGTCTGGTCGTTGGTAATGCGCCCCTCGCCGCCGCCGGAGAGTCCCTCATTCATGCGGGTATTATCGTTTTTTTCATAGTAGAACCCCAGGCGGCTTTGCCCCCAGTCCCAGATGCCGTTATGAGTTAGACCGTAATTCTGCCGGTACAGGCGATTGGTCTCCCGCCCGGACTGCGCCAGACTTTTAGTAACCGCGTTCGAAGTACTGTTTTGCGTATCGCCGGCATAGATATTCCCCTGCCGACTGTATCCCGCTTCAAAATCAAGGATTTGCTGCGGGGTCATTTTCCATGAGAAGACGCTATTAATATCTTTATTGGTGACCCCCTCCCGTCCGGCGGCATTTTTGGTACCGGCGGAGGAGTTAATATCCCAGCTGTCGGCATCGGTTCTGTTGAGATTACCGTACAGGCGCATCGTCAACGTATCTCCAGCCAACGGGCCGCTAAGGCTAAAGTTACCCCGCCGGGTGTCACCTTCTTTGCTGCTTTCCGGCTGGTTGGTATAGAGCGACAGCGAACCATGCCAGTCGTTAGTCGGACGTTTGGTGATGATATTCACCACCCCGCCAGCGGCACCGGAGCCATAGCGCGCGGCGGCGGGCCCACGGATCACTTCAATACGTTCTACCATCTCCGGCGGTACCCAGTTCGTATCGCCACGGGTGTCGCGTTCTCCGCGCCAGCTATAGCGAACCGAATTTCGTGACGTCACCGGCACGCCGTCAATCAGCACTAAGGTATTTTCCGGCCCCATACCACGAATATCAATTTGTCGGTTATTTCCGCGCGTCCCCGAGGCGCTATTGCCGGTAAGATTAACCCCAGGCATCTTACGAATAATATCGGCAAGATCGTTAACGGGAGGATTCTTCTGAATATCGTCACGAGTAATAATCGAAACGCCCGGCTGTTGCTTTAATACTTGCTCGGCAGTGGATTCAACCACCATCGTTTCGCCGTTGTCGTCTGTAGATTCTGCTGCTGATAATGGACTATTAATCCCTGTAGAAACCACGGTTATTAACCAGAGGAACTTATTAACTCTCATACCCATTCCCTAAATAATGTCTAAAGTAGCGCTGTTGCCCTCAAGCTCACATCCTTGCCAGGTTACGGCTATATAGTAATTATTATCATATGATAATGATAATAATTATCATTCAATTAAGAAAAAGGCAATCTTTCGACCGCAAAAATCTGGTCATAAGAAAACAGAAACGGGATTTTGCAATATGACTCTCTGTCCGGGCTCCGCTTTGCCAATAAATCCGGGAAGGGTGGCAGAATGCGCCTACTGAGCGGAGGTTTTACAAAACAGGAATAGATAAAATAAAACTATTTTTCAAAGCGTTAATGACAAGAAACAACCAGGAAAAATGGTATAGCGCGGTTCAGAGTCCATCGGCGCTTCCCTGCCGACGGCGAACCGTTCTTACAGTTTGCCAGAGGCTTTCCGTCAGGGTAATGGCGGGATCGGATACGATTGTAGTCATTCGATATATGACAATGAAAGTGATGTAGGCGCCAAAATACAAAGCGCCTGATAATATTTATCAGGCGCTTTGCAGACAGAAAACCATCAAACATCAGTTTCTCGTTCTCCAGGAACTACTGGAAAATATGGCAACCCACAGTTATTGGGTTTTACTGTCGGGTCTTGCCAGGGATTTTGTGTTACCCCCAGGTCTTTTAAAAGACCGCGTAACAGCACTAAATCCCTGGGTGTCATTTTTTGCTTTGGTTCACCCTCTTTAGGTGGACGAATATCCTCCTGACTAGTACATGTAACACAATAACCTTTTAACTCTATCCACTTAGGCTTAGGGGGGCCTTAGGATCGGTAGGCGTCGAGCTGACAACGCACGAACAGGCACTTATACATCCAGGCATAGCGTTTTCCTTTTCAAACAATTCGCTTTAGTTGGAAGTTCTACTTGAGAAAATAGGAATGGTTATTCAGATATTTTTACCGTCGCATACTCCTGTAATAATAAAAGATACTGTAAATAATTTACTCTCAGCTACTATTCAGTAGCAGATTGTTATTCTTACATTGCTTTTATTTCAGATTTACGTCAAATAGGGCTAAATATTTTCACTATAAAATACGTTAAAGAGTGTTTGTGTACTCGTAGACATTGTGGCGTCTTCAGTACGCAAATCGGTTAGTGTACAATCTTTAAAACTGGTATTTTTTAAATTAGCTTCGGACAAATCAGCCTCGCCCAGGTTCGTAGAAATGAAACTCGCCTTTTGCAGGTTTGCCCGGGTTAAGATAGCGCCTTCCATATCAGCAGCCATTATAGTAGCACCCTGTAATGTCGCACCGCTCATATCGGCACGTATAAGGGTTGCGCCTGAAACATTAGCGTGATCCATATTTGCACCGGAGCAATTACATTCTATCATGCTACAGCCTAACAGACTCGCGTGTTGTAAATTGGCGCCAGTAAGATTAGCGTGATCGAGGGTAGCGCCACACATAATGCTATCTTCCAGACAGGCGTTCTTGAAATTACTGTCGCCTAATGATGTTCCCGATAGATTTGCACCCTTAAAATTTGCACCTTCACAATCCGCCATAAACAGCACTGCCCCCTCTAAATTTGCGCCGCTTAAGTCTGCGTCACATAAATTTTCTTCCGTCAGATTTGCTCCGGTAAGGACAGCGCCTTTAAGATTCATGCCTCCCTGGGCAGTTAATATTACAGAATCCTGAGGGAGAGAAAATTCGCATCTGAATAGTAAAGCTCGACATATTTTTTCAAAAGAGACAAGCGGAATTTCTCTTGTCTCAGAATGGTCGCCTTTACTGACTCGTACAATAACTTGTCCAGCTTCGTTATTCTCACCAGGAAGATTAAATTCGACACGACACCCATCCATATCATCCAGGATGATGTTTTCTGGCAACGGAGCACCTCTGTCAGGCATTGTACTTTTCAATGTCTCAGCCATAGTCTCTATCAATTCCTGATATTGTGTTTCATTTCTCCGACGTATCCCACCACAGGTAAAAAAGTTAATGATATATTCCAGAATGGTTTTGGGCGAGGTAGCTTGCCGCATAGCAGCAGAAGTCCCCGCGCCAAAAGCAGATTTAGCCATACCAGCCAGACTATCGAGTGAACGCTCCATATATTTTCTCCCAGAGACAGCAACACAGTGCATGATAAAATTTATCATATAGATTTGCATTTAGAGATAAGGTGAATACCCCCTTTACGTCTGGTTACATAATAACGTATCACGACGCGTTGCTGTCTGGCTTACACAATAGCAGCCAAATAAATATATTGGCTTATACTCGTCATACTTCAAGTTGCATGTGCTGCGGCCGCGTTCCCTCCCCCCAGTCACTTACTTTAGTAAGCTCCTGGGGATTCGCTCGCTTGCCGCCTTCCTGCAACTCGAATTATTTAGAGTATATAACATCATTTAAAATAATAAACACGGCATTCGTTTTAATACTACGTTCTGGACTCATCCCACTCATTAGCAGAAAACCTATTAAAAAGCGTGTTCAGGCGTTTTATTACCGCCATTAATAAACTGTTTAACAACATCGTCTGTACAGACCTTCTTCGTTGCCTTTACGTTTAACTCAATCAGGCTACCGTCTCGGTTATAAGTCTATCGAGTAGTAGAGCCGTAGTATGACGATGCAGCAAAGTGATATGGAAAGATATAATCCATTATTAATGTTAAAAGAAGTCATGGCGCAGACGCCTTATCGCCATAAACGCTGGGGAGAGCGTAAGTTTCGCTATAAATTTTTATTACGTTGCCTTATTAACCCCGTAACGACAATTAAATACTTCAATGAATTATGCCATCTGTCTCAGCCCAGAACGCTGATTATTCATCGTCCACTGTTGCCGGCAAAAATCCAGCGGCCCTATTTGTATACCGGGCTTAGCATACGTTGCCGGGCAAAAGCTATTCTGGAACACTACCAGTTCGTTCAGTCCTTTCCGGAAAGTAAAATTAAAAAGATCCTCCTGTCCGAGGAACAAATCTTACTCGCTCACCTGGAAGGAAAAAACGACGCTCTGGTAGATATCTACTGCGGTCCCTGTGGCTATGACAGAGAAGGTGAGCTGACATTAACGCTGTGTTTCAATGATACGCCGTTGGCACGTTTATCATTTTCCTTTATCCGCCATGAAGGGAAGCAAATAGCGCTGGTTGCCGGGTTACAAGGGCCCAGTAAACATGTCGGCCCACAAGTCATACGTAACGCCACCAAAGATTGTTACGGTCTCTTTCCTAAACGGATGCTGTATGAAGCTTTTGCAACATTGATGCAGGCCTGTAATATCGACGAGATTTATGCGGTAAGTGAAAACAACCATGTTTATCGTCAACTCAGGTACTTATTCCAGAAGAAAAAAACTTTTGTGGCCAGCTATAGTGAATTCTGGGAGTCGCTAAACGGCGTTAAGAAAGGAGCCTTATATCATCTGCCATCACAGGTGATGCGTAAAGCGCCTGAAAGTATTCCCAGCAAAAAACGCGCAGAGTATCGGAAACGCTATCATATTCTGGATACAATAATACAAGAGGTCAACAGCCTCTCCCGGTAGAGCTATTTCATACGCGGATGTGCAGATCCTGCTACCGTTCAGCGGATCTCTTTGAAATCTGTATCGCTACTGGATGGTTAAATACAGAATGTCTTGCGAGTGAAAAGCGCGGCATTAAACCGTCGCTTTCACTCATGTTATGATCAACATCTTAATCTTATTCCCTTCACCATAACGTCATCGATTAGCATGTTAACCATTAAATACAAGCTAAACATTTGTCACATTTTTATTTGGTTAAGCAAAAAAATAATACAAAATAGCATTTTCAGTAAGCTAAGTCAGGAGTTTTGGTGAAAATACAAGAAGTTAAGCGTATATTAACCCGCTGGCAGCCGTCTTCCTTTACCCTATACCGGGAGGTGTTTACGCAATACGGCGGTAGTATCAATATGCACCCAGATATTGTTGATTATTTTATGAAGCGCCATAACTGGCATTTTAAATTCTTCCACTATAAAGAAGATGATAAGATTAAAGGCGCCTACTTTATCTGTAATGATCAGAATATTGGCATCCTGACGCGCAGAACCTTCCCGCTATCGTCAGATGAGATACTTATTCCAATGGCACCAGATTTACGCTGCTTCTTACCCGATCGTACTAACCGACTTTCGGCGTTACACCAGCCACAAATACGCAATGCCATATGGAAACTCACCAGAAAAAAACAAAATTGTCTGGTCAAAGAAGCGTTCTCTTCTAAGTTTGAAAAAACACGCCGTAATGAATATCAGCGATTTCTTAAAAAAGGCGGAAGTGTAAAAAGCGTTGCTGATTGTTCTTCTGATGAACTGACTCATATTTTTATCGAGTTATTTCGGTCTCGTTTCGGCAATACTTCATCCTGCTATCCCGCTGATAACCTTGCCAACTTTTTTAGTCAACTGCATCACCTTCTGTTTGGGCATATTCTTTATATTGAAGGGATACCCTGTGCATTTGATATCGTATTGAAATCTGAAAGCCAGATGAACGTCTACTTTGACGTATCTAATGGTGCAATTAAAAATGAGTGCAGGCCACTCAGTCCCGGCAGCATACTAATGTGGCTAAATATTAGCCGTGCCAGACATTACTGCCAGGAAAGACAAAAAAAATTGCTTTTTTCCATCGGCATACTAAAGCCTGAATGGGAATATAAGCGCATGTGGTCGACCCCCTATTTTACCGGAAAATCGATTTGCTAAAAAGAAAGCCTGGACGTAAATATGTTTTTTACGTCCAGATTTTTCATAAATCCTGATGAACTGATAAAAAACGAAAATTTAATCAGAATTTAAAAAATAAGTTAACCACCATATAATCATAATGACAATTACTCGAAATTCACTTACACTATACTCGGTTTTATGGAATTGATTAACACGGTATGTTACAGATAACGTGCTAAAAAGCGTGCAGCGGTTATACATTTTCATATGTGTGTGTCATTAACCTGGCGTCAGGAACAGATGATGATGACAACTACCCTTTTATCTTTTCTGGCCTGGCATACCGTCAGTAGATTAAAGGAGTAGCCTTGCTTTATGGCATTACAAAAATGCGGGTGGGGTCTATGCTCAATGTATACGTTATTTGTAACAACGCTCTTGTGCATAAACAATACGTTATTGCCAACAGCACTGAACGGGTACAGTGGTTCTTGCTGACAACAGGCTTAAAGATCGCCTTAACACGGGATACCTGATAACTGGATTATATTATGACACATGCAGACTGGCTGATTCTTGGGTATACAACTGTTATTATTATTTTTGGTATTGTATGTTATATCGGATTGCTTAAATTGATAACGAAAGGCAAGCATGAAAAATAACGCACTTACCGGGAAGAATATACTCTCAGGAGATAAAATGCTTCGGCAATGATATGACACCACTGCCGAAATGCTATTTTTACAGAAATCAATCAGGTATTGAGGGTGATTTTATCATAGCCGCGCCAGCGATAATTCAACAACGAGAGCAGCCAGAATAGCACAAAAGCACCCACTACCCAGAAGCCCACATTCCCCATATGATCGTTAAGCGTGCTGACGGTCTGCCAAAATGTTCCGCTTAACTGTAACGCATCATCAATCAACCCCAGCGCCTCAAGCCCGCCAATCGCCAGCGCGACAATGACGGATGCGGCGGTAATGGTCATATTATAATAAAGCTTACGTAATGGATGCGAGAAAGCCCAACCGTAAGCGCCGACCATGACAAAGTTATCCAGGGAATCCACCCATCCCGGCGGTAAACAGCACAGGAAAAATCATCATCGACCAGAGAGATAGCCCCTGGTTGGCTGCTGAAGCGGAAATGCCCAGCAACCCAACCTCGGTTGCGGTATCAAATCCCAGACCAAACAGAAAACCGACAAAATACATATGCCAACTGGAAGTGACCAAACGAAACGTACGCTGAAATATACGCGTCATCAGCCCGCCAGGTATCGCCTCGTCATGCGCCCTCACTGACTCGCCGCGGGTAACCGAGCGAAATTGCCGCCAGACGTTGAACAAAATAAACAGGTTAAGCAGGGCCATCGCCAGCAGAAAAAAAGCGGAAACAGCCGTACCAATCAACGAACCATATTGATGCAAAACATCAATACGATCGCGAAATGCCATCGACGTCACAACAATCGCCAGACATGCCAGAACGACAATGGTCGAATGACCCAATGAAAAAAACGCCCCCACGCCTAAAGGCGTTTTACCCTGCTGCATCAGTTTACGGGTGACAGTATCGATGGCTGCGATATGATCGGCATCAACCGCATGACGCAGCCCAAAGCTATACGCCAGTATGGCTGCACTTAGCATGACGGCATGGTGATGAAAAACACAGAACGCCCAAATCCAGGCCAGGATGTTAACCCCGACAAGAAAGACGGTTAATGCTATTCCCCGTCGTTTAGTATGATTATTCATGCCCCTGCACCCACTATAGTTTTAATTAACGCTACGGTTTGTAGGGGGAATGTATGATCATTTGATTAAAACGTCACACCTCAAGATGCGACTTTTTGTAAACGTGCTTTACCGCTGACACATTTGTGCGCATTACTGCGGGACAAGGCTTAAAAAGCGTATCCGAACGTATAACCCTCCCAACGCTTCGCTACGGGAAAAATGGGGATGAGTACGGTGCAGGCGTGCGATATCATTGACCAAAGCCAGACCAATGCCCGCCCCGGCCACATTTCCTACGTTATCGAGCCGGTGGAACGGCTGTAGCGCCAGATGGATGTGTTCATCATCAATACCGGGGCCGCTATCTTCGACAACCAGCGTCACGGCATCGCCATCCCGTTCAAGCCGCGCGGTGACGATGCCTTGCTCAGGCGTGTATTTCAGCGCATTATCCAGCAAGTTTCCGCATAGCTCGCTAAGCAGTACCTCATCCCCCTCGATCCACATCGCTTCCTGTTCGCCTTCGTAGCCCAGGTCGATATGTTTACTCCGCGCCTGCGCCAGTCGGGTAAAACAGCCGCTCTGTACGATATCGTACAGATTCACCGGGGAAAAACGCCGCTCGCCCTGCTCTTTATGCTTTACCGCAGAAAGTTGCAACAATCTTTCCGTGAGCTGAATGGTGCTATCCAGCGTTACGCTCATCGCCTGCAGACTTTCGTACCAGTGATGAGGATGCTGGCTGGCTAACGCCACCGCCGCCTGCGTTTTTAACACCGCCAGCGGCGTTTTTAACTGGTGAGAAGCATCGGCGCTAAAGCATTCCTGCCGGGAGAGGATGCCGCGGAGCCTGTCAATGTAGCGATTAAACGCCACGATTAACAAGCGTGTTTCCGACCACGGCAGCAGTTCCGGCAGCGGCGTTAACAGACCCGGTTCGCGGCGTACCATTAATGATGAAAGTTGACGCATAGGACGCAGGATCCGGCGTAATAACCAGCCAACCAGCACCAGGGTCAGCAACACCAGCAGACCCTGTGAGATCCAGGAAGAGAACAGCAGTTGGCCCGCCAGATAACGACGGGACTGCAGCGTCTCTGCGACATAAATCTCCGCCATGCCGATAATGCCGCCTTCGTTGACCGGCTGTAGCAAACGCGCCACGCGGATCGCCTCGCCGCGATACTCGGTATGATAGAACCACGCCAGCGCCGGATAAAGCCGGGTACGGGACGTAGCGGGCGGCATGGCAGGCAGATCGTCATAACCGGAAATGACCTTTCCGGAAGGGTCGACGACTTTGTAATAGAGTCGATCATTCATATTAAGCTCGAAGCTATCCAGCACCACCCAGGGCACGTTAACTTCCAGATGGTTATTGCGCACCACCAGCCGTTCCGATACCGTTCGCGCCGAGGAGAGCAACGTACGATCATAAGCCTGAGTGGCGGCCTGTAGCGCATTGACATAACTGTTAAACGCCGACAGCCCCCATAGCAGAATCAGCGGCAACCCCAGGAACAGTAAGAGTTGCAGGTACAACGATTGCGGCTTAACCCACTTCATCGCCGCGCTCCAGCACATAACCCAGGCCGCGCAGCGTCGTAATTCGTACATCGCTTCCCTGAAGTTTTTTACGCAGTCGATGAATATAAAGTTCGATGCTTTCAGGGCTTACCTCATCGTTCAGGCTGAACACCTGTTCAAAAAGCTGCTGACGCGAAACTGGTCGCGTTCGTCGGTACATCAATACGGTTAAGAGCGCCTGCTCACGCGGCGTCAGCGCTAACGGCTGTCCCTGTAACAGAAAATACCCTTCATCATGAAAGATCAATTCCCCCAGTTGCTGAACTTCATGAACCTGCCCAGCGCTGCGTCGGAGCAAGGCCCGTAAACGGGCATCCAGTTCTTCCAGTTCAAAGGGTTTCGGCAGATAGTCATCCGCGCCGACGTTGAGACCTTTTACGCGATCCGCCACCGCGCTTCGCGCCGTGAGCAGCAAAACGGGCAAGGTCTGACCGCGTTTACGCAGCCGTTGCACCACCTCCAGTCCATCCATTCCCGGCATATTGATATCCAGCACCGCCAGCGCGTACATTTCACTGTGCAGAAGATGGTCAGCCGCCAGGCCGTCAAATACGCAGTCCACGGCAAAGCCGTTTTGCACCAGCGCTTTCTCCAGCCAATGAGCCAGCTCACGGTTATCTTCCGCCAATAAGAGACGCATATCACATCCTGTAAAGTTTCTGCCGCATTGAAAGGGAATTGAAAGGTTATTGTTTTAACAATCACGCAACCAAACTGCTACATGTCGGCTCACATAATCACAAAAATCTTCTTCCGAACCTGAAAAATCCGGACGTCCGGCGTGAGGATAAAAAATGAAAAAACAATTACTTCGTACCCTTACTGCAAGCATTTTATTAATGAGTATCTCTGTTCTGGCGCAGGAGGCGCCGTCGCGAACGGAATGTATCGCGCCAGCCAAACCTGGCGGCGGTTTCGACCTCACCTGTAAGCTGATTCAGGTGAGTTTGCTGGAGACTGGCGCTATCGAGAAACCCATGCGGGTAACGTATATGCCCGGCGGCGTCGGCGCTGTGGCCTATAACGCGATAGTCGCCCAACGCCCTGGCGAACCCGGGACTGTGGTCGCCTTTTCCGGCGGTTCGCTGCTCAACCTGTCGCAGGGGAAATTTGGTCGCTACGGCGTGGATGATGTGCGCTGGCTGGCAAGCGTGGGCACTGATTACGGCATGATCGCCGTGCGTGCGGATTCCCCGTGGAAGACGCTGAAAGATCTGATGACGGCGATGGAAAAAGATCCCAACAGCGTGGTCATTGGCGCTGGCGCCTCTATTGGCAGCCAGGACTGGATGAAGTCGGCGTTGCTGGCGCAAAAGGCGAACGTCGACCCGCACAAGATGCGCTACGTTGCCTTTGAGGGCGGCGGCGAGCCGGTGACGGCATTAATGGGCAACCATGTTCAGGTTGTCTCCGGCGATCTCAGTGAAATGGTGCCTTATCTGGGCGGCGACAAAATCCGCGTCCTTGCCGTCTTTTCAGAAAATCGTCTGCCGGGCCAGCTTGCCAATGTCCCTACCGCTAAAGAACAGGGCTACGACCTGGTGTGGCCGATTATTCGCGGCTTCTATGTCGGACCCAAAGTCAGCGATGCCGATTACCAGTGGTGGGTGGATACCTTCAAGAAGCTCCAGCAAACCGACGAGTTTAAAAAGCAGCGCGATCTGCGCGGCCTGTTTGAGTTCGACATGACCGGCCAGCAGCTCGATGACTACGTGAAAAAACAGGTTACTGATTACCGTGAACAGGCGAAAGCCTTCGGACTCGCGAAATAATCGCGGAGGCAATGATGAGCGATCGTATCTTTGCGGGTATCTGGCTGTTGCTCTGTATCGCCGGGCTATTCATCGCCTGGCAGATCCAAAGCGAATACAGCTATGAACCCGTCGGCCCCCGCCCTTTTCCGCTGGGGATTATCGGCCTGATGGCGCTCTGCGCGCTAGCGCTGTTATTACGCCATCCCGACACGGTTAGCTGGCCGCGCCGCCATGTTCTGCAAAAGCTAATTACCATGATCATCATCCTGTTGATGTATGCCTGGGGATTCGAATGGCTGGGTTTTCCCATCGCCACCGCGCTTCTCACCATGGTTATCGGGATGCTGTTCGGCGCCACGATTCCGGCGGCGGGTATCTCCGGCGCGGTATTGGGCATTCTGCTGTGGTATGCCTTTGACCGGCTGCTTGATGTCACCTTACCTCTCGGCGCCTGGCTGAGTTAACGGAGCAACGATGGATACCTGGATATATCTTTCTCAGGGCTTTGCGGTGGCGATGACGCCGGAAAACCTGGTTATCGCGTTGATTGGCTGCTTCGTGGGCACGATTGTCGGTCTGCTGCCGGGCCTGGGACCGATCAACGGCGTGGCAATCTTACTGCCGCTGGCCTTTGCGTTGCATCTGCCTGCGGAGTCGGCGCTAATTCTGCTGGCGACGGTGTACATTGGCTGTGAGTATGGCGGCAGGATCTCCTCCATATTGCTCAACGTCCCCGGCGATGCGGCGGCGATCATGACGGCGCTGGACGGTTACCCGATGGCGCAGCAAGGGAAAGGCGGCGTAGCGCTGTCGATTTCCGCAGTCAGCTCATTTTTCGGTTCATTAATCGCTATCGGCGGCATCATTCTGTTCGCCCCTTTACTGGCGCAATGGTCGCTGGCCTTTGGGCCGGCGGAATATTTCGCCTTAATGGTTTTTGCCATCGCCTGTCTTGGCAGCATGATGGCGCAAAACCCGCTTAAATCATTTCTGGCAGCGCTGATCGGTCTTGGCCTTGCGACCGTCGGCGTGGACGCCAACACCGGGGTTTATCGCTTTACCTTTGACAGCGTTCATCTTTCCGACGGCGTACAGTTTATCGTCGTGGTGATCGGCCTGTTCTCGGTATCAGAAATACTTTTAATGCTGGAACATACCAGTAGCGGGCAAACAATGGTCCGCAAAACGGGTCGAATGTTGTTCAACCTGAAAGAAGGCGCGCAGTGTATCGGCACTACCCTGCGTTCTTCGGTAATCGGCTTTTTTGTCGGCGTATTGCCCGGCGCCGGGGCGACCATCGCCAGCGCCATTACCTATATGACCGAGAAAAAACTCAGCGGCAACAGCGATAGCTTCGGCAAAGGGGATATTCGCGGCGTCGCGGCGCCGGAGGCGGCAAACAACGCCTCTGCCTGCGGCTCCTTCATCCCGATGCTGACGCTGGGCGTTCCCGGTTCCGGCACTACGGCAGTGATGATGGGGGCGCTGACGCTGTACAACATCACGCCAAGCCCGGCGATGTTCACCGAACAGCCGGATATCGTCTGGGGACTCATCGCTGCGCTGCTGATTGCGAACGTGATGCTGCTGATCATGAATATCCCGTTGATCGGTCTGTTCACCCGTATGCTCACCATTCCGCTGTGGTTCCTGGTACCCGCCATCGCTGCCGTATCGGCGGTAGGGGTGTATGCGGTACACAGCACCACCTTCGATCTGGTGCTGATGGTCGCACTTGGCGTGTTAGGGTACATTTTACGTAAAATGCACTTCCCCATGTCGCCGCTGATCCTGGGATTCGTACTGGGGGAAATGCTGGAGCAGAACCTGCGTCGCGCACTCTCCATCAGTAACGGCAATATGGCGATTTTGTGGCAAAGCGGCGTTGCCAAAGCCCTGCTGCTCATGGCTATCATGGTCATTGTCGTACCGCCAGTGTTACGTCTGATCCGTAAACACAGCCGTAAACCGCAGGTTGACGCCGGTTAATTGACTGCTGAAATATGTTGTACTTGTCCGGCCTACGCGCTCATGTGCCAGGCCGGGCAACCCCGCCAGCATCACTCTCCCCATAACTCGCTCATTTTACACCCCTTCTTGCCGTTGTCAGGCTCGTGGCGCCGTTAACCTCACCTTTCGTATTATTAAATATTTGTTGTTTTTGATCACAATAATTAAACAAAAACGGTTATTTCATACGCGTTCCTGGAAAATGTCGATATTTTTAATTTATGGCTACGAAATGAGCATCGCCATGTCTCCCTGACCATCTTACCGAGAGGAATGATTCTGATGAATGCACTGACTGCCGTAAAAGCGAACACAGATGATTTAGCCCAACGCCATACTGGTTTCACCCTTGCCCCTTCGGCGCAGTCGCCGCGCCTGCTGGCGTTAACGTTTACGGCGGATACCACAAGACAATTTCTCCATCAGGTTGCGCAGTGGCCGGTGCAGGCGCTGGAATACAAATCTTTGTTACGTTTCAAAATCGGCAAGATCCTCGACGATCTGTGCGGCAATCAGCTACAACCGCTGTTGATCAAAACGCTCCTCAACCGTGCACAAGGCGCGCTGTTGATCAGCGCCGAAGGGATCGATGATGTCGCACAGGCAGAAGAGATGGTCAAACTAGCGACGGCGGTGGCGCATCTTATTGGTCGCTCCAACTACGATGCGATGAGCGGCCAGTATTACGCGCGTTTCGTGGTCAAAAACGTCGACAACTCCGACAGTTATCTGCGCCAGCCCCACCGCGTAATGGAACTGCACAATGACGGTACCTATGTTGAGGAGGTGACCGACTACGTATTGATGATGAAAATCGACGAACAAAATATGGAAGGCGGTAACTCGCTGCTGCTGCACCTTGATGACTGGGAACATCTGGAGTCCTTTTTTACCCATCCGCTGGCGCGTCGCGTCATGCGCTGGGCGGCGCCGCCAAGCAAGAATGTTAGCCATGACGTCTGGCACCCGGTGTTTGATGTCGACCAACAAGGCCGCCCGGTCATGCGTTATATCGACCAGTTCGTCCAGCCAAAAGACTTTGAAGAAGGCATCTGGCTCAGCGAGCTTTCAGACGCGCTGGAAACCAGTCAAAACATCCTCTCCGTGCCGGTACCGGTCGGCAAATTCCTGCTGATTAACAATCTATTCTGGCTACATGGACGCGATCGTTTTACGCCGCATCCTGACTTGCGTCGCGAGCTGATGCGCCAGCGCGGTTACTTCGCCTACGCCGCCAGCCATTATCAAACTCACCAATAAGCGCCACGGCGAAGGAATTACGCGGATGTATGATTTTGTGATTATCGGCGGCGGCATTATCGGCATGTCGACCGCCATGCAACTTATTGATGTCTACCCGGATGCGCGCATCGCATTGCTGGAAAAAGAGTCCGCACCAGCCTGCCATCAGACCGGGCATAACAGCGGCGTGATCCATGCCAGGGTGTACTACACGCCCGGCAGCCTCAAAGCGCGGTTTTGTCTGGCAGGCAATCAGGCGACCAAAACCTTTTGCGATCAAAACAACATCCGCTACGACACCTGCGGCAAAATGTTGGTCGCCACCTCGGAGCTGGAAATGGCGCGGATGCGCGCGCTATGGGAGCGGACGGCGGCCAACGGCTTAGAGCGCGAGTGGTTAAGCGCGGCGGAGCTGCGTGAACGCGAACCCAATATCATTGGCCTGGGCGGGATTTTTGTCCCTTCCAGCGGGATTGTCAGCTATCGCGATGTCGCGACGGCCATGGCGAACCGCTTTCAGGCCAAAGGCGGCGAGATCATCTACCATGCCGAGGTCAGCGCGCTAACAGAACATGCCGCTGGCATTGTTATTCGCACCTCGCAAGGTCGGGAAATAGAAACCGCTACGCTTATCGGCTGTGCAGGACTGATGGCGGATCGGCTGGTCAAAATGCTGGGCGTGGAGCCCGGTTTTATTATCTGCCCTTTCCGCGGCGAGTACTTTCGTCTGGCCCCGCGACACAACCGGATCGTTAACTATTTGATCTACCCGATCCCCGATCCGGCAATGCCGTTTCTCGGCGTCCATCTTACCCGCATGATCGACGGCAGCGTTACGGTCGGGCCGAATGCGGTGCTGGCGCTTAAACGCGAAGGCTACCGTAAGCGCGACGTTTCCTTCACCGACACCCTGGAGATTTTCCGCTCCGCCGGCATTCGCCGCGTACTGCAAAACCATCTGCTTTCCGGGCTGGGCGAGATGAAAAACTCGCTGTGCAAAAGCGGCTATTTGCGGCGAGTACAAAAGTATTGCCCCAGCCTGACCGTCAACGATCTCCAGCCCTGGCCGGCAGGCGTGCGGGCGCAGGCGGTTTCACCGGACGGCAAACTGATTGATGATTTTCTGTTCGTCACGACGCCGCGTTCCATTCACACCTGTAACGCCCCCTCCCCGGCGGCGACATCCGCGATACCTATCGGCGCGCATATCGTCAGTAAAGTTCAGGCGCTACGCGCAAGCCAGAGCAACCCCGGACGTGCGCTGCGTGCGGCACGCAGCGTGGACGCATTACACGCCGCATTTACCCGTTAACCCTTCAGACAGGAAGCAATTATGCAACTTAACGACTCTACCCTGTTCCGTCAGCAGGCCTTTATCGATGGTGACTGGCGCGACGCGCGCGGCGGCGATGTCATCCCCGTTAGCAACCCCGCCAACGGGAAACCGCTCGGCAATGTGCCAAAAATGGGGGCGGAAGAGACGCGCGACGCCATCGACGCCGCCAATCGCGCCCTGCCCGCCTGGCGCGCGCTCACCGCCAAAGAGCGAGCCAATATCCTGCGTCGCTGGTTCAATCTGATGATGGAACATCAGGACGATTTGGCGCGTCTGATGACGCTGGAACAGGGTAAACCGCTGGCGGAAGCGAAAGGCGAAATTAGCTACGCCGCCTCGTTTATTGAATGGTTCGCCGAAGAGGGGAAGCGTATCTATGGCGACACGATTCCAGGTCATCAGGCCGATAAACGGCTGCTGGTGATTAAACAGCCCATCGGCGTCACCGCCGCGATTACCCCGTGGAACTTTCCCTCAGCAATGATCACCCGTAAAGCCGGCCCCGCGCTGGCCGCAGGCTGCACGATGGTACTCAAACCCGCCAGCCAGACGCCGTTTTCCGCGCTGGCGCTGGCGGAACTGGCCCGGCGCGCCGGAATTCCCGCAGGTGTATTTAACGTCGTTACCGGTTCGGCAGGCGATATCGGCGGCGAGCTGACCAGCAACCCGCTGGTACGCAAACTGTCGTTTACCGGCTCGACGGAGATTGGCCGCCAGCTAATGGAACAATGCGCCAAAGACATTAAAAAAGTATCACTGGAGTTGGGCGGTAATGCGCCGTTTATCGTCTTTGACGATGCCGATCTGGATAAAGCCGTCGAGGGCGCGCTGGCTTCGAAGTTTCGCAACGCCGGGCAGACCTGTGTCTGCGCCAATAGATTGTATGTACAGGACGGCGTTTACGATCGTTTTGCGGAAAAACTCAACCAGGCGGTAAATAAGCTCGCGGTCGGCGACGGTCTGCAAGCCGACGTTGCTATCGGGCCGCTGATTGATGAAAAAGCCGTGGCGAAAGTCCAGGAGCATATCGCCGATGCGCTGGAAAAAGGCGCCCGCGTCATTACGGGCGGTGAAGCGCACAAATTGGGCGGCAACTTCTTTCAACCGACCATTCTGGCGGATGTTCCTGATAACGCGAAAGTCGCCAAAGAAGAGACATTCGGGCCGCTCGCGCCTCTGTTCCGCTTCAGCGACGAGGCGGATGTCATCAGGCAGGCTAACGATACCGAGTTCGGCCTGGCAGCCTATTTTTATGCACGCGATTTAAGCCGCGTTTTCCGCGTCGGCGAAGCGCTGGAATACGGCATCGTCGGTATTAATACCGGCATTATCTCCAACGAAGTCGCGCCTTTCGGCGGCATTAAGGCCTCCGGATTAGGCCGAGAAGGTTCCAAATACGGCATCGAAGATTATTTAGAAATCAAATATATGTGCATCGGCCTTTAACAGGAGAGTCGCTAATGAATACCAATAACGCTTTAATGCAGCGCCGTCATAACGCTGTTCCTCGCGGCGTGGGGCAGATTCACCCGATTTTCGCCGAGCGGGCGGAAAATTGTCGGGTGTGGGATGTCGAAGGCCGTGAGTATCTCGATTTCGCGGGCGGCATTGCCGTCCTGAACACCGGTCATTTACATCCGGGCATTGTTTCAGCGGTCGAAGCGCAGTTGAAGAAATTGTCGCATACCTGTTTTCAGGTGCTGGCCTATGAACCGTACCTGGCGTTGTGCGAACGCATGAACCAGAAGGTACCGGGCGATTTCGCCAAAAAAACGTTGCTGGTCACGACCGGTTCAGAAGCGGTTGAAAACGCGGTGAAAATCGCCCGCGCGGCGACAAAACGCAGCGGCGCTATCGCGTTTAGCGGCGCTTACCACGGTCGTACCCACTACACGCTCTCTCTGACCGGGAAAGTACACCCGTACTCTGCTGGTATGGGATTGATGCCAGGCCATGTCTACCGCGCGCTTTATCCTTGCCCGCTACACAACATCAGCGACGACGACGCGATCGCCAGCATTGAACGCATCTTTAAAAATGATGCCGCGCCGGAAGATATCGCCGCCATTATTATTGAGCCGGTACAGGGCGAAGGCGGATTTTACGCCGCCTCTCCCGCGTTTATGCAGCGACTGCGCGCGCTATGCGACCAACACGGCATTATGTTGATTGCCGACGAAGTGCAAAGCGGCGCGGGCCGGACCGGTACGCTGTTCGCCATGGAACAGATGGGCGTTGCGGCAGATATTACCACGTTTGCGAAATCGATCGCCGGCGGCTTTCCGCTGGCAGGCGTTACCGGCCGGGCAGACGTGATGGACGCTATCGCGCCGGGCGGTCTGGGCGGCACCTATGCCGGAAACCCGATTGCCTGCGCCGCCGCGCTGGCGGTACTGGACATTTTTGAGCAGGAAAATCTACTGCAAAAGGCGAATACGCTTGGCAAAACGCTGCGCGATGGCCTGATGGAGATAGCGGAAACGCACCGTGAGATTGGCGACGTGCGCGGACTGGGCGCCATGATCGCCATTGAGTTGTTTGAAAATGGCGACCCCGGCAAACCGAACGCGACTCTGACCGCCGACATTGTGGCCCGCGCCCGCGAGAAAGGGTTAATTCTGCTCTCCTGCGGTCCTTACTACAACATCTTGCGCATCCTCGTTCCACTCACTATTGAGGCCTCGCAGATTCGGCAAGGCCTGGAGATTATCGCCCAGTGCTTTGATGAGGCGAAACAAGCGTAATGTCCAATAAGCAGCGTCGGGTGGCGACGTAACTGTCTTATCCGGCCTACAAAAACCGTTTCGATTGTAGGCCGAATAAGCCAGGCGCCATCCGGTAAACGAGCGCAATAACAATAAAGAGGTTTTAGGATGGGGCAATTGTCAGAATCACATGCATTAGGGGGCGGGCTGAAATCACGCCACGTCACCATGTTATCGATCGCCGGCGTCATCGGCGCCAGCCTGTTTGTCGGTTCCAGCGTGGCGATTGCAGAGGCCGGCCCTGCGGTACTGCTGGCCTATCTGTTCGCAGGACTTTTAGTCGTCATGATTATGCGAATGCTGGCTGAAATGGCCGTCGCCACGCCGGATACCGGTTCTTTTTCCACCTATGCGGATAAAGCGATCGGCCCCTGGGCCGGGTATACCATCGGCTGGTTATACGGGTGGTTTTGGGTGCTGGTTATTCCGCTGGAGGCCAATATTGCCGCCATTATTCTGAATTCATGGATACCGGGTATTCCGGTGTGGCTATTTTCATTAGTGATTACGCTTGCCTTAACCGGAAGCAATTTATTGAGCGTCAAAAATTACGGCGAGTTCGAATTCTGGCTGGCGCTATGTAAAGTAATTGCCATTCTGGCGTTTATCGCGCTGGGCGCGACGGCGATTAGCGGTTTTTATCCGTATGCCGAGGTAAGCGGTATCTCCCGGCTATGGGATCACGGTGGTTTTATGCCTAACGGCTTCGGCGCGGTGTTAAGCGCCATGTTGATCACCATGTTCTCTTTTATGGGCGCGGAAATCGTCACTATTGCTGCCGCGGAATCCGATACGCCGGATAAACATATCGTACGCGCCACCAATTCTGTTATCTGGCGAATTTCCATCTTTTACCTGTGTTCCATTTTTGTGGTGGTGGCGCTGATCCCGTGGAATATGCCGGGTCTGAAAAGCGTAGGTTCGTACCGTTCGGTACTGGAGCTGCTTCATATTCCGCACGCAAAATTCATTATGGACTGCGTGATTTTGTTGTCGGTGACCAGTTGTCTGAACTCCGCATTATATACCGCCTCCCGGATGCTCTATTCCCTTAGCCGCCGCGGCGATGCGCCTGCGATAATGGGAAAAACTAACCGTAGCAAAACGCCCTGGGTAGCGGTTCTCCTCTCTACCGGCGCGGCCTTTTTAACCGTTATCGTCAATTATTACGCCCCGGCAAAAGTGTTTAAATTTCTTATCGACAGTTCCGGCGCCATCGCGCTGCTGGTCTATCTGGTGATTGCGATTTCGCAATTGCGGATGCGTAAAATTCTGCTGGCGCAGGGCGGAGAAATTAAGCTGAAAATGTGGCTTTATCCGTGGCTCACCTGACTGGTTATCGGCTTTATCTGCTTTGTCCTGGTGGTGATGCTGTTTCGACCGGCACAGCAACTAGAAGTCATTTCGACCGGGCTGTTAGGGCTGGGCATAATAGGTACTGTCCCCATTATGTCTCGCTGGAAAAAACTGATAAGGTGGCAAAAAGCCCCCCTGCAAAACCTACGTTAGTTATTCCCGGCGTCAGCCGGGAAGCTTCTCAGGAGTAAAAGATGACCGCCCTTTCCCAACCGACGGCCATAGATGGCTATCGCTGGCTTAAAAATGACATTATTCGCGGCACTTATCAGCCGGATGAGAAACTGCGGATGAGTTTATTAACCGCCCGCTATGCGCTTGGCGTAGGGCCGCTGCGCGAGGCGCTGTCACAACTGGTGGCGGAACGGCTGGTCACCGTGGTGAATCAAAAAGGCTATCGCGTGGCGTCCATGTCAGAGGCGGAACTCCTCGATATTTTTGACGCGCGCGCCAATATGGAAGCGATGCTGGTACGCCTGGCGATTGAACGCGGCGATGATGCGTGGGAGGCGGAGATCCTGGCGCGAGCGCATATGCTCAACAAACTGGAAGCCAGCGATGCCAGTGAACATATGCTCGATGAATGGGATCAGCGCCACCAGGCGTTCCATTCCGCCATTGTCGCCGGGTGCGGCTCCCACTATCTGCTACAGATGCGCGAACGCTTATTTGACCTGGCGGCCCGCTACCGCTTTATTTGGTTACGTGAAACCGTTCTGTCCGTCGAGATGCTGGAAGATAAACATATCCAGCATCACACGCTAACCGAAGCGATACTGGCGCGCGAGGCGGCACGCGCCAGCGAATTAATGCGTCAGCATTTGCTGACGCCGATTCCCATTATTCGCCAGGCGATGGCAGGGAAAATGTAGCCTGGCGCGACCTGATAGCCATTATTCTTCAGGAATACGCAACACTTGTCCCGGATATATTTTTTCCGGGCTTTTCAGCATCGGTTTATTTGCCTCGAAAATTTTATTATACAGATTGGCGTTACCATACACTTGCTTTGAAATAGCGCTCAGGGTGTCGCCTGATTTTACGGTATAAAACTGACTTTCAGCCGCCGGCGTCGTGGTTTTAACCTGATCGTCAACGCTGCTAATCCCGGCGATATTCCCCACGGCAACCAGAATTTTTTCTTTTGCCTCCTGACTCAGCCCATCACCCGTCACTGTCGCTTTTCCATCAGCTATTTGCACATTCACTTTGTCAGCGTCGGGTATTCCCGTTTTATTTAAATGTTCCTGGACTTTTTTCGCCTGATCGTCCTTATCATGATTAGCGGTTACCGCGTCCCAGAGTTTTTCACCTGCATCTTTTACAAAATTGAAAAGTCCCATATTCACCTCGCTTGTCAAAAATACACACAAAGAAAAGTGTAGCAGAGGGAATGAGGTTATCCTGATAAGCGGCGCTTATGCGCCGCCGGTGGCCGGTAATTAATGACGCATCTGAACCCAAAATGCGTGGATAAGCCCCGGAATATATCCGAGTAATGTCAGCAGGATATTAAGGATAAATGCCCAACCGAACCCTTTTCCTAAAAGTACGCCGAGCGGAGGCAAAATAATCGTAAATACAATTCTCCAGAAACCCATATACACTCCATACAAGCAAAATTAGTCATTGTTTAAAAAGAGATTTTATCTCTAAGCATAGTCAGTTTACCTGAGCCTGCCAGTCACGCGCCGCGCTTTTACCCTCCTTTACGCTTTTTACGCTGGCATCAGGTTGACGTTTATTTTAGAATTAACTAAATTTAGAAAATACTTAAATAACTATGACAGAGCTTGAACAACTTCAGGCCAGCGCAGAACAGGCGGCGGCCCTGCTCAAAGCGATGAGCCACCCAAAAAGATTACTGATTTTATGTATGCTTTGCGGTTCGCCAAAAACCAGCGCAGGCGAACTGGCGCGCATTACCGGGCTAAGCCCCTCCGCGACGTCGCAACATCTGGCGCGGATGCGGGAAGAAGGGCTGATTGATAGTCAACGCGATGCCCAGCGCATTCACTATTTCATTAAAAATGAGGCGGTTAATACGATTATCGCCACGTTAAAGAATCTCTATTGTCCATAAGGAGGCACGATGTCCATTGGGATAGTTTCCCCCCGTGAGGCGCAAGCGCTGATAGCGCAAGGCGCGAAACTGATTGATGTACGCGACGCCGACGAATATCTGCGCGAGCATATTCCACATGCGCAACTGGCGCCGCTTTCCCGGCTTGAACAGGGCGATTTGCCCGCCAACCTGCGAGCGGAACAGATTATTTTTCACTGTCAGTCAGGTAAACGAACCAGCAGCAATGCAGCAAAACTACAAGCCATTGCCGCCCCAGCTCAGGTCAGTCTACTGGAAGGCGGTATCGACGGATGGAAAGCGGCAGGATTGCCCGTCACAGAAGACAAATCGCAACCGTTGCCACTGATGCGTCAGGTGCAAATCGCCGCCGGCGGGTTGACGTTGCTTGGGGTGATTCTGGGCTATACGGTCCACGGCGGCTTTTTCCTCATTAGCGGTTTTGTCGGGGCCGGGTTAATGCTGGCAGGCATGACCGGCTTCTGCGGAATGGCGCGACTACTGGAAAAAATGCCCTGGAATACCCGTACTCATTAAGCGGTACCTTCACCACACGTCGGTAAGTGTGTAGTAGACTGAAGGCGGGTTTATACCATTGTTCAACAGGAGGGCGTGATGTTCACACCAGGCGATATCGTACAGCCCCGAATGGGTGGGCCGAAACTGAAAGTGATTGAAGTCAACGAGGATCATATTGTCGCGGTACAGGTCGGTAATGAGCAGGGCGAAAAATTGATCCTCAAAGCGGCAGATGTCACCCCCTATTGCGAAGAGGGCGATTTTGGCGTGTGCTGATTTATCAGAATGAGCATGGCGCAACGTTCCCTGAGCCCCGGTTAATAGAGACAGGAAACGCAGCGCCATCTGTTAAAGGTTATCCGTGATTAGATTAAGAAATCATCCAGAGATTTCCCCGCCGCCAGCGCCTGGGCAATCGGTTTAGGCGTACGGCCTTGTCCGGTCCAGGTTTTTTCTTCGCCATTGAAATCAGTAAAACGATATTTTGCCGGACGCGGCTGACGCTTTTTAGCAGAACGCGGCATTGCTGAATCCATGGCAAATAACTCTTCCGGGTTAATACCGTCTGCTTTCATCAGCTCCAGAAAGGCATTAATTTTCTCCTGCTTCTCGGCAAGCTGGCGTTGCTGCAATTCTTCTTCTTCGCGTCTTTCTTTAGTGACAACCCTGAATTTTTCGAGCATTTCTTCAAGAACGTCAATGGAGAATTCGCGAGCAATAGCGCGCAGCGTGCGGATATTATTTAAGTTCTGTAACATCAAATTCATATCAATAAAAACCTTTTAACGCAGAAAACAAAAACTATTACAGGCGGTATTGTATGCGATTATTGATTATATTTCCAGATTCTAAAGTTCATACAGATATACTCAGTATAACTCGATTAATTATATTAATCTGTTAACCAGAAGGTTATATTCATTACCCCCTGTGTGTTTCAGGTTATTCTGCCTACGGTATATCTGTAGGTTTCCCGTTCGGCTGTTTATAGCGTATTGCGTATCTCAGTAACCACGGTGACCCTCACGGTGGCTGACCTTATACAGAAGTGAATATTTCATCACAATAAGAGATTAACCATTCAAAAATCATCATCAGAGCTTTATGCTAAACATCACCCTGCAATAGCTATAATTATGCTGAGAAAAGTAGAGCGCGTGCCGTTAGCCGAGAATACATCGCATCTGACAACATTTGGAATGTGGCTGAAAATCGCCAGAAAAACAATGCATTATAATGCATTGATTTAAAAGTAATTAATGACTAACAACAACGAAAATCTCGCTGCGAGCAAAAAACACACAATCACAGAGTATTTTATCAACAAAAAGCCTATAAATAAAAATATTAAACTAGTTTATAGTTATTATATAGGGATATACTCTATGCAAAGACAAAAGTGCTTTATGATTTCACTACCAACCATCACCTCATTCTGATCGATACGCTACAAGGAGCATTAACATGTTCTCTCCACAGTCACGCTTGCGTCATGCCGTAGCAGACACGTTTGCGATGGTTGTTTACTGTTCTGTTGTGAACATGTTGATCGAGATATTCCTCTCCGGAATGAGCTTTGAGCAGTCGCTTTCTTCCAGGCTGGTGGCGATACCTGTCAACATTTTGATTGCATGGCCATACGGCGTTTACCGCGATCTGATTATGCGCGTCGCGCGTAAGGCAAGCCCGGCGGGATGGGCCAAAAACCTGGCGGATGTATTGGCTTATGTCACCTTTCAGTCACCCGTTTATATTATCATCTTGCTGACCGTCGGCGCCGGCTGGCATCAGATAGTTGCCGCCGTGAGTTCAAACATTGTTGTTTCAATGTTAATGGGCGCGGTTTATGGCTAGTTCCTGGATTATTGTCGTCGCCTGTTTAAAGTGAGCAGCTATCATCAGGCTAAGGCGTAAGTTAACGTCGCGACTGGCATTGCCAGTCGCGCTTTTAGTCGCTTTTTTCGTCGCCAAAAAGCCCATTCAGATAACGTTCTAACGCTATTCGGGAGCTAAAGCCGTGGGGAATACCGTAATGTTCGTGGGTCTCGCCGCCTAAATAGAGCGGAAAATTTTGGTAGTGATCGCAGGTTTTAATATCCGAAGCCGGGTCAGCCAGTGATGAGCTACGGTCTTTTAATCTGGGGTGAATGATCAGCGCGGTACGCCCCATACGCGCCTCGCGGTTAACATAAACATAATTCTCGCCGCGTCGATAACCATACGTCTTATTCGTCACCACATCGACGGTAAACCCTGCCTTTTCCAGTACCCGCGCCACCTCGTCAGGTCGTAAATACATATTTTATCCTCATTCTCTTGTACTGCGGGCTTACCTTACCCGATAGCGCGTTATCAACGCTTTCAGAAAAGTCCAGAAACGCATGATATCGCCGTAACAAGCCTCAGCAGGTAAAAATATGAACTACACTGAAAGCTACATCGAAATCAATGGAGGATCATATGCTTAACAAACCGAACCGAAACGACGTCGATGATGGTGTTCAGGATATTCAGAATGATGTCAATCGATTAGCCGACAGTCTGGAAGATGTCCTTAAATCCTGGGGAAGCGATGCGAAAGACGAAGCCGAGGCTGCGCGACGTAAAGCACAGGCGTTGTTGAAAGAGACCCGGGCGCGGATGCAGGGTCGTACTCGCGTAAAACAAGCCGCCTGTGATGCGATGGGATGCGCGGATACGTTTGTGCGTGAAAAACCCTGGTGTAGCGTAGGAACCGCCGCAGCGGTAGGGATTTTTATCGGGGCGCTGCTTAGCCTGCGTCGCTAACGACGTGCGCTGCCGGATGGCGACATACTTTATGGGGCCTGCATCATTGCCGCAGGCCCAGGTCGCGCCATTCGGCGAAACGGTTACTGTATCGCCTGTCGAAGCTGCCATGCGACCTGTTTCGCCATGCCAGCGGAAGTAATATTGGTAAACGACAGTAAAATGCCCCCCTTTCCTGACGAAACCACTCGCCAACGGCTTAGCGCCTGTACCGCCAGCCCGGCCTGATTCGCTTTCGCTACCTGCGCTTTATCATCGCCTTCAACCTCAATAACCAGTTGAATACCGCCTTTCTGTAATGTCACGACAAATCCCTGTTCTGCCAGCGCCTCTTCAATCCATAACCGTCGCTGAGCATAATGTTGACGCATCTTTTTCAGATGCCGCCAGAAATGGCCATCACGGATAAAATCAGCCAGCGTGTGCTGCCATAACAACGGTACGCTACAGGGCATCAGCGACGCCTGCTGGCGGAAATGCTCAATCTGCTTTATCGGCACCACCAGCCAGGCGGTACGTAATGCCGGGAAGAGCGACTTACTGAACGTTCCGGCGTAAATCACTCGCTGCGGGGCATCCAGACTCTTGAGCGGCGGAAGCGGTTTACCGTGATAACGAAATTCGCTGTCGTAGTCATCTTCAATAATCCAGGCCTGCACATTCGCCGCCCATGCCAGAAGTTGCCGTCGGCGAGTTAACGACAGCGCTACCCCCAACGGACTTTGGTGGGCGGGCGTCACCAATGCAAAGCGCCCCTGCGGGCAATCCCGCATCCCCGCCGCGACATTCAGCCCATCCGCATCGACCGGAATCGGCGCCAGCGTAATCCCCTCCTGCGTTATCACCGGGCGAATTAACGGAAAACCGGGATCTTCCACCCACATGCTGTCTCCCGGCACAGACAATGTACGCAGGATTAGCCGCATAGAATCCGCATAACCGGAGGTAATAAATACCTGTTCCGGCAGACATTCAATGCTACGCGAAACCCGCAGGTAATCGACTATCGCCTGGCGCAAAATCGCCTCGCCGCAGACGTCGCCTAATGCCAGATCGAAGCGCGTCTGCGTGCGCAACCGACGTCCCATCACTCGCGCCCACTTCTCGCGCGGAAAGAGATCCAGCGCCGGTAACCCCATCTGAAAGGGTTTCGGTTCCGGGCTTTCTCCGGCAAAAACAGCGGGTATCGGCGGCGCCGTCTCAAACCGTAGAGCGTTGCTCACAAACGTGCCTGCCTGGCCACGTCGCTCCAGCCAGCCTTGCGCTACCAGCTCGCCATAGGCATTTTCCACCGTGGCGCGAGAAACGCCCAGTTCCTGCGCCCACGTCCGACTGGAAGGCAAACGCGTTCCGGGCGCGAGTTCTCCTTGCTCAATGGCCGTTTTTAACTGACGAGCGATGTGCTGATAGCGCGGCATATGGTCTGCTTTTTCTGTAAAAATATGGCTCTCTTTTACAGACCATTATAGTGCTACAGTGCTCGTCATCAACACGAGGAGAAACATGATGACGACGTTACGCCAACCCTATTATGAACTGAGCCCGGAGGTTTACAGCGCTCTGGTGCAGGCGAAAAACGCGCTGGAAAAGAGCACGCTTGACCCCACGCTGATGGAGCTGATTTACCTGCGTGTTTCGCAAATAAATGGCTGTGCATTTTGCCTGGAGATGCACAGCAAAGCGCTGCGTAAGGCTGGCGTGAATCAAGCTAAATTAGATGCGCTGGCAGGATGGCGGGTAAGCCACCATTTCAGCGAGCAAGAGTGCGCGGCGTTAGCCTGGGCGGAATCGGTGACGCACATTGCTGAAACCCACGCCGAAGATAATGTTTACCTGCCGCTGCTCGATCATTTCAGCGCGCGTGAAATCAGCGATCTGACCTTCGCCATCGGTTTAATGAACTGCTTTAACCGTCTGGCGATTGGTATGCGAATGTGACGCATTGTTGCCGGATGGCGCAGATGTCAGCCAACTCTGTTATGCGTCAACCTGCAGGCCGGATCGGGCGTTCACGCCACCATCCGGCAAAAATTAGCCATGCCGCCCCTACCCCGCTGCGTTCATCAGCGACGTTAAAATCAATCGAAAATTCCCATATCTTGTATGGTTGAATCTTAATTCAACTACATCTAGTATTTCGTGTATCAACACACGACAATCCGACGCGTTTCATCGCGCCGTTTTCTCATTTTAAATGGAAATACGAATCATGAGCATTACTATTTACACTCGCAATAACTGTGTTCAGTGCCACGCCACAAAGCGGGCAATGGAAAGCCGTGGATTTGAATTTGAGATGGTGAACGTCGATCTGGTGCCGGATGCAGCGGATACGCTCCGGGCGCAAGGGTTTCGTCAATTACCGGTGGTGATGGCGGGCGATTTGAGCTGGTCTGGCTTCCGTCCGGACATGATTAACCGTCTGCCCCCGACACCCCACGCGGCAAACGCATGAGCGCGCTCGTCTACTTCTCCAGCAGCTCTGAAAATACGCACCGTTTTATGCAGCGTCTGGGGCTACCCGCCACGCGTATTCCGCTCAATGAACGGGAGCGAATTCAGGTAGACGAACCGTACATTCTGGTTGTGCCGTCATACGGCGGCGGCGGGATGGCTGGTGCGGTGCCGCGACAGGTGATCCGCTTTTTAAATGATGAACACAACCGGGCGCGCATTCGCGGCGTCATCGCCTCCGGTAACCGCAATTTCGGCGATGCCTGGGGATGCGCTGGCGATGTGATAGCACAAAAATGCGGCGTCCCCTGGCTGTACCGCTTTGAGCTCATGGGCACACAACGCGACATCGATAACGTCCGAAAAGGAGTAAATGAATTTTGGCAACAACTACCCCGGAGCGCGTAATGCAGGAAACCATGGATTACCACGCCCTGAACGCGATGCTGAATCTTTATGATAAAGCAGGCCATATTCAGTTCGACAAGGACCAGCAGGCGATCGACGCCTTCTTTGCCGCCCACGTCCGCCCGCATTCCGTGACGTTTGCCAGCCAGCATGAACGTCTGGAGACGCTGGTTCGGGAAGGGTATTACGATGAAGCTGTCCTCGCGCGTTACGACCGCGCCTTCGTCTTCCGCCTGTTCGAGCACGCCCACGCCAGCGGCTTTCGCTTCCAGACGTTTCTTGGCGCCTGGAAGTTCTATACCAGTTACACGCTGAAAACCTTCGACGGCAAACGTTATCTGGAACACTTTGAAGATCGGGTGACAATGGTGGCGTTGACGCTGGCGCAGGGTGACGAAACGCTGGCCACCCAACTGACCGATGAAATGCTTTCTGGTCGCTTTCAGCCCGCCACCCCGACTTTTTTAAATTGCGGTAAACAGCAGCGTGGGGAACTGGTCTCCTGCTTCCTGCTCCGTATCGAAGACAACATGGAGTCGATCGGGCGGGCGGTGAATTCGGCGCTGCAACTCTCCAAACGCGGCGGCGGCGGCGCGTTTTTACTCTCCAATCTGCGCGAGGCGGGCGCGCCGATCAAACGCATTGAGAATCAGTCTTCCGGCGTGATCCCGGTGATGAAAATGCTGGAAGACGCGTTTTCGTATGCCAACCAACTTGGCGCGCGCCAGGGGGCCGGCGCGGTTTATCTCCATGCGCACCACCCGGATATTCTGCGTTTTCTGGATACCAAACGAGAAAACGCTGACGAAAAAATCCGGATCAAAACGCTCTCTCTCGGCGTGGTGATCCCGGATATCACCTTCCGGCTGGCGAAAGAAAACGCGCAAATGGCGCTCTTTTCGCCCTATGACATACAACGACGCTACGGCAAACCGTTTGGCGATATCGCCATTAGCGAACGGTACGATGAATTAATTGCCGATCCGCACGTGCGCAAAACCTATATTAACGCCCGTGACTTTTTTCAAACACTGGCGGAGATTCAGTTCGAATCCGGGTATCCCTACATCATGTTTGAAGATACGGTAAACCGCGCGAATCCTATTGCTGGTCGCATTAATATGAGCAACCTGTGCTCGGAAATTTTACAGGTCAATAGCGCCTCTCGTTACGACGATAACCTTGACTATACCCACATCGGGCATGACATCTCCTGCAATCTCGGCTCGCTGAATATCGCTCACGTCATGGATTCACCGGACATTGGCCGTACCGTAGAAACCGCTATTCGCGGCCTGACGGCGGTGTCGGACATGAGCCATATACGCAGCGTGCCCTCAATAGCCGCCGGTAATGCCGCCTCTCATGCCATCGGTCTGGGCCAGATGAATCTGCATGGCTATCTGGCGAGGGAAGGTATTGCCTACGGTTCGCCGGAGGCGTTGGATTTCACCAATTTCTATTTTTACACCATTACCTGGCATGCCGTGCATACTTCAATGCGGCTGGCCCGCGAACGCGGCAAAACCTTCGCCGGATTTGCGCAGTCGCGCTATGCCAGCGGCGACTATTTTACGCAGTATTTACAGGACGACTGGCAACCGAAAACGGCGAAAGTCAGGGCGCTATTTGCCCGCAGCGGCATTACGCTGCCCACACGAGAAATGTGGCTAAAGCTGCGCGACGATGTGATGCGCTATGGCATCTATAACCAAAATTTGCAGGCGGTGCCGCCGACCGGTTCGATTTCTTACATTAATCATGCGACCTCCAGCATTCATCCGATTGTAGCCAAAATTGAGATTCGCAAAGAGGGCAAAACCGGGCGTGTGTATTACCCCGCGCCGTTTATGACCAATGAAAACCTGGACATGTATCAGGATGCTTACGATATCGGTCCGGAAAAAATTATTGATACCTATGCTGAGGCCACGCGCCACGTCGATCAAGGACTGTCGCTCACCCTGTTTTTCCCCGATACCGCCACGACCCGCGATATCAACAAAGCGCAGATCTATGCCTGGCGAAAAGGTATTAAGTCACTGTATTACATCCGGCTTCGCCAGTTGGCGCTGGAAGGTACTGAAATTGAAGGCTGCGTATCCTGCGCGCTATAAGGAAAGCCATATGAAATTATCTCGTATTAGCGCCATCAACTGGAACAAGATCCAGGACGACAAAGATCTGGAGGTATGGAACCGGCTGACCAGTAACTTCTGGCTGCCGGAAAAAGTGCCGTTATCGAATGATATTCCGGCCTGGCAGACGCTGAGCGCCGCCGAACAGCAGCTCACCATTCGCGTGTTTACGGGACTTACGCTGCTCGACACTATCCAGAACATCGCAGGCGCGCCGTCGTTAATGGCAGATGCCATCACGCCGCATGAAGAGGCAGTGCTGTCGAACATCAGCTTTATGGAAGCGGTACACGCCCGCTCTTACAGTTCTATTTTTTCCACGCTGTGCCAGAAGAAAGAGGTTGATGCCGCCTACGCCTGGAGCGAAGAAAACCCGCCGCTTCAGCGTAAGGCGCAGATTATTTTGGCTCATTACGTCAGCGATGAACCGCTAAAGAAAAAGATTGCCAGCGTCTTTTTAGAGTCTTTTCTGTTCTATTCCGGCTTCTGGCTGCCGATGTATTTCTCCAGCCGCGGTAAGCTCACGAACACTGCCGACCTGATTCGTTTAATCATTCGCGATGAAGCGGTTCACGGTTATTATATTGGCTATAAGTATCAGATAGCGCTACAAAAACTATCGGCAATCGAGCGTGAAGAGTTAAAGCTTTTCGCGCTGGATTTGTTGATGGAACTGTACGACAACGAAATCTGCTACACAGAAGCGTTATATGCGGAAACCGGCTGGGTTAACGACGTCAAAGCCTTCTTGTGCTACAACGCCAATAAAGCCTTAATGAACCTGGGTTATGAGGCGTTATTTCCGCCGGAGATGGCAGACGTGAATCCCGCAATCCTTGCCGCGCTCTCGCCGAATGCCGACGAAAACCATGATTTCTTTTCCGGCTCAGGTTCATCTTATGTGATGGGGAAAACAGTCGAAACCGAAGACGAAGACTGGAATTTTTAACCTTACGGGCATGGGAAATAACGTTACATTTCCCATGCCTTTATTTCAAGCAATAGGGAGTCAAATCGCGCAAATATTACAACATGTCCTACACTCAATACGAGTGACATTATTCACCTGGATTCCCCCAATTCAGGTGGATTTTTGCTGGTTGTTCCAAAAAATATCTCTTCCTCCCCATTCGCGTTCAGCCCTTATATCATGGGAAATCACAGCCGATAGCACCTCGCAATATTCATGCCAGAAGCAAATTCAGGGTTGTCTCAGATTCTGAGTATGTTAGGGTAGAAAAAGGTAACTATTTCTATCAGGTAACATATCGACATAAGTAAATAACAGGAATCATTCTATTGCATGGCAATTAAATTAGAAGTGAAGAATCTGTATAAAATATTTGGAGAGCATCCGCAGCGTGCCTTCAAATATATTGAAAAGGGACTATCGAAAGAGCAAATACTGGAAAAAACGGGGCTATCGCTTGGCGTTAAAGACGCCAGTCTGGCCATTGAAGAAGGCGAGATATTTGTCATCATGGGATTATCCGGCTCGGGTAAATCCACAATGGTACGCCTTCTCAATCGCCTGATTGAACCCACCCGCGGACAGGTACTGATTGACGGCGTCGATATTGCCAAAATATCAGACGCTGAGCTTCGCGAGGTGCGCAGGAAAAAGATTGCGATGGTCTTCCAGTCATTTGCGCTCATGCCACATATGACCGTGCTGGATAATACGGCATTCGGTATGGAATTAGCGGGCATCGCGGCGCAAGAGCGTCGCGAAAAAGCGCTGGACGCCTTGCGTCAGGTGGGGCTTGAAAATTACGCTCATGCCTATCCGGATGAACTTTCCGGTGGGATGCGTCAGCGTGTTGGACTTGCCCGCGCGCTGGCAATCAACCCTGATATCTTATTAATGGATGAAGCGTTTTCCGCCCTCGATCCATTAATTCGTACCGAAATGCAGGATGAGCTGGTGAAATTACAGGCGAAACATCAGCGCACCATTGTCTTTATTTCCCACGATCTTGATGAGGCTATGCGTATTGGCGACAGGATTGCCATTATGCAAAATGGCGAGGTCGTACAGGTTGGTACGCCGGATGAGATCCTGAATAATCCGGCAAATGATTATGTCCGCACGTTCTTCCGTGGCGTGGATATTAGTCAGGTCTTTAGCGCCAAAGATATTGCCCGTCGCAGTCCGGTCGGCTTAATTCGTAAAACGCCAGGTTTCGGTCCCCGTTCGGCACTGAAATTATTACAGGACGAAGACCGTGAATATGGTTACGTCATTGAGCGTGGCAATAAATTCGTGGGCGTCGTGTCCATCGACTCATTAAAAGCGGCATTAAGCCAGGCGCAAGGGATTGAAGCGGCGCTTATCGACGACCCTTTAGTCGTTGATGCGCAAACCCCACTCAGCGAGTTGCTCTCTCACGTCGGCCAGGCGCCCTGCGCGGTGCCGGTTGTCGATGAAGAACATCAGTATGTTGGCATTATTTCAAAACGCATGTTGCTACAGGCTTTAGATCGCGAGGGGGGTAACAATGGCTGATCAAACGAATCCGTGGGATACCGCACAGGTGGCCGATACGACGACGCAAACGGCTGATGCCTGGGGAACACCGGCAGGCGTAGCCACGGACGGCGGCAGTACCGACTGGTTGAACAGCGCGCCCGCGCCAACCCCTGAACACTTTTCTCTTCTGGACCCGTTCCATAAGACGCTGATCCCGCTGGATAGCTGGGTCACAGAGGGAATCGACTGGGTCGTCACCCATTTCCGTCCCCTTTTTCAGGGGATTCGTGTGCCGGTGGATTACATCCTTAACGGCTTTCAGCAACTGCTGCTGGGAATGCCCGCCCCTGTGGCGATTATTCTCTTTGCGCTGATTGCCTGGCAGGTTTCCGGCGTGGGCATGGGGATCGCGACGCTGATATCGCTGATCGCCATCGGCGCGATCGGCGCCTGGTCGCAGGCGATGATTACCCTGGCGCTGGTATTGACCGCCCTGTTGTTCTGCGTCGTGATCGGATTACCGATGGGAATCTGGCTGGCGCGCAGCCCGCGCGCGGCCAAAATAGTTCGCCCGCTGCTGGATGCGATGCAGACCACGCCCGCGTTTGTCTATCTGGTGCCGATTGTCATGTTATTCGGCATCGGTAACGTGCCGGGCGTCGTGGTGACGATTATTTTTGCTCTACCGCCGATTGTACGCCTGACGATCCTGGGCATTAACCAGGTGCCTGCCGACTTAATTGAAGCGTCGCGCTCGTTCGGCGCCAGCCCGCGCCAAATGTTGTTCAAAGTACAGCTACCGCTGGCGATGCCCACCATTATGGCAGGCGTTAATCAGACGCTGATGCTGGCTCTCTCAATGGTCGTCATCGCCTCGATGATTGCGGTCGGTGGGCTTGGCCAGATGGTACTACGCGGCATTGGTCGTCTTGATATGGGGCTGGCAACCGTCGGCGGCGTCGGCATTGTGATTCTCGCCATCATTCTGGACCGTCTGACGCAGGCCGTCGGGCGCGACTCGCGTAGCCGCGGTAACCGTCGCTGGTATACCACCGGTCCTGTTGGGCTAATCACCCGCCCTTTCGTTAAGTAACTCTCCTGACGCCCGGTGACGCTACGCTTACCGGGCTTACAACGCCCTACCATAATTAAAGGAACAACGATGCGACATACTGTGATATTTGCCTCAGCGTTTGCCACCCTTGTCACCGCCAGCGCTTTCGCTGCCGACCTGCCTGGCAAAGGCATTACCGTTCAACCTATCCAAAGCACGATTTCTGAAGAGTCCTTCCAGACGTTACTGGTCAGCCGGGCGCTGGAAAAGTTGGGTTATACCGTAAATAAGCCGAGTGAAGTCGATTACAACGTAGGCTATACCTCCATCGCCTCTGGCGATGCGACGTTTACCGCCGTGAACTGGCAGCCGCTGCATGATGATATGTATGCCGCAGCAGGCGGAGACAAAAAGTTTTACCGCGAGGGCATCTTCGTCTCCGGCGCTGCGCAGGGCTATCTGATCGATAAAAAAACCGCCGAGCAGTACAACATCACCAATATCGCTCAGCTAAAAGATCCGAAAATCGCCAAAATCTTCGATACCAATGGCGACGGAAAAGCGGACATGATGGGCTGCTCGCCGGGCTGGGGCTGCGAAGCCGTGATCAATCACCAGAATAAAGCGTTTGATCTGCAAAAAACCGTTGAGGTCAGCCACGGTAACTATGCGGCGATGATGGCTGATACCATTACCCGTTTTAAAGAAGGCAAGCCGGTGCTGTATTACACCTGGACCCCGTACTGGGTGAGCGACGTAATGAAGCCGGGTAAAGATGTCGTCTGGCTACAGGTGCCGTTCTCCTCCCTGCCGGGCGAACAGAAAAATATTGATACTAAGCTGCCGAACGGCGCGAACTATGGGTTCCCGGTTAATACCATGCATATTGTCGCCAATAAGGCATGGGCGGAGAAAAACCCGGCGGCGGCGAAACTGTTCGCCATCATGAAGCTGCCGCTGGCGGATATCAACGCGCAGAACGCCATGATGCATGCCGGTAAATCGTCTGAAGCCGATGTTCAGGGCCACGTAGACGGCTGGATCAACGCCCACCAGCAGCAGTTTGACGGCTGGGTGAAAGAAGCGCTGGCCGCGCAGAAATAATATCGTTTTTTATGCCGGATAAGGCGCAGTTCATGCGCCGCTATCCGGCCAACGCAATCTCTCCTCAAAGCGCACGATTCATCACGTCACCGTTCCCCTTTATTCATCAACATCCGCTATGATTGTTTTCCCAGGAAATAATTATCTGAATCACGATTACCATAATGACGAAACCCACTCATGAGCTTAGCCCGGCGCTGATCGTTTTAATGTCTGTGGCCACAGGTCTGGCGGTCGCCAGCAACTACTATGCCCAGCCGCTGCTTGATACCATCGCGCATCACTTTTCGCTTTCCGCCAGCTCCGCAGGGTTTATCGTTACCGCCGCGCAGTTGGGCTATGCCGCTGGCCTGTTGTTTCTGGTGCCGCTCGGCGACATGTTTGAACGCCGAACGCTGATTGTCTCCATGACGTTGCTGGCGGCTGGCGGAATGCTGATCACCGCCAGCAGTCAGTCGCTTAGCATGATGATACTCGGAACGGCCTTAACCGGACTGTTCTCCGTGGTGGCGCAGATTCTGGTTCCGCTGGCCGCCACGCTTGCGACGCCCGCCACCCGCGGTAAAGTGGTCGGCACCATTATGAGCGGCCTGTTGCTGGGGATCCTGCTGGCGCGAACGGTCGCCGGACTGCTGGCAAACCTCGGCGGTTGGCGCACCGTATTTTGGGTAGCGTCGGCGCTGATGGCGCTGATGGCCGTCGCGTTGTGGCGCGGACTGCCAAAGCTCAAATCCGACACCCATCTTAACTACCCGCAGCTGTTGGGTTCTGTATTCAGCCTGTTTATTCACGATAAGCTGCTGCGTACCCGCGCGCTGCTGGGCTGTCTGACCTTTGCTAATTTCAGCATCCTCTGGACGTCAATGGCCTTTTTGCTCGCCGCGCCGCCGTTTAGCTATTCCGAGGGGATGATTGGCCTGTTTGGCCTGGCGGGGGCCGCCGGCGCTTTAGGCGCGCGTCCGGCTGGCGGATTTGCCGATAAAGGTAAATCTCACCTCACCACCACGTTCGGCTTACTGCTGCTGTTACTCTCCTGGCTGGCTATCTGGCTTGGGCATACCTCGGTACTGGCGCTGATTATTGGCATTCTGGTACTGGACCTCACCGTTCAGGGGGTACATATCACCAATCAGACGGTCATCTATCGTTTGCATCCGGATGCGCGTAACCGGCTCACCGCCGGCTATATGACCAGCTACTTTATCGGTGGCGCCGCGGGGTCGCTGATTTCCGCCTCCGCCTGGCAACATGCCGGCTGGGCCGGCGTTTGTCTGGCGGGTGTCACGGTAGCCTTACTTAATTTACTGGTCTGGTGGCGAGGTTTTCACCGACAGGAAGCCGTAAATTAAGCGGATAGTGAGCGTTTACCTTTGTTTAAGCTCCTTAGGGTGTTAAGGAGCTCCCCAGTCTGTTAAGGTTATGCTATTCATTTATCATGGTTATTTTTATACCGGTGAAGAATAATATAATTCTATGGAAAGCCCTGCATCCCCATCTGCTCCCAGGCCAATAGCGCCCGTTCAAGGATTCGAAGGTCGTTCACCGATAGCTATCCGTGATATTCCGGTGGCTTTTGCATCGGGTTGTAAGGCCGTTTACCCGGCTTTCGCCCCTCCCGCTTATCGTTCTCTCCTGATTTTTTCATGCAGGCACTCACGCTTTTCTCGTCATTCCTGGATTTGCCGCAGGCGGCGCTTTACCGGGCCCAATGTTCCCGCTGGCGTCTCAGTCTGCGTATCATTGGTTGCTTTATAGCCTGAAAGAATGATTTTGTATTAATAATACATTTACTTTATTTGTCACTGTCGTTACTATATCGACTGAAATTAATGAGGTCATGCCCAAATGGATAGTTCGTTTACGCCCATTGAACAAATGCTAAAATTTCGCGCCAGCCGTCACGAAGACTTTCCTTATCAGGAAATTCTTTTGACTCGTCTTTGTATGCACATGCAAGGCAAGCTCCTGGAAAACCGCAATAAGATGCTGAAGGCTCAAGGGATTAACGAGACGTTGTTTATGGCGTTGATTACGCTGGAGTCTCAGGAAAACCACAGTATTCAGCCGTCTGAATTAAGCTGCGCGCTGGGTTCATCTCGCACCAATGCGACACGCATTGCAGATGAGCTGGAAAAACGCGGCTGGATTGAGCGTCGTGAGAGCGATAACGACCGCCGTTGCCTGCATCTGCAATTAACGGAGAAAGGCCAGGCATTTTTGCAAGAAGTGCTTCCGCCTCAGCATCATTGTCTGCATCAACTCTGGTCATCACTTAGCACAGCCGAAAAAGATCAACTTGAGCACATCACTCGTAAACTCCTGACGCGTCTTGATCAAATGGAGCAGGAAGGCACTGTTCTTGAGGCGCTGCGCTAAAGCGCCGACCCGCTCAAAAATCCAGATTAATAACAGGAAAGCGGACAGGCCGGCACGCATTACTGCTGGCCTTTCTGACAACAGGTCGGCTCAGCCGATGTGAATAATAAGATCGTGGAGAACAACATGAGCGCAAATGCGGAGATCCAAACCCCGCAGCAACCGGCTAAGAAGAAAGGCAAACGCAAAACAGCGCTGCTACTTCTTACCTTGCTCTTTGTTATTATTGCCGTGGCATATGGAATTTATTGGTTTTTAGTATTGCGTCATATTGAAGAGACAGATGATGCTTACGTGGCAGGGAACCAGGTTCAAATCATGGCGCAGGTGTCAGGCAGCGTGACGAAAGTCTGGGCTGATAACACCGACTTTGTAAAAGAGGGCGATGTTCTGGTCACGCTCGATCAGACTGACGCCAAACAAGCGTTTGAAAGAGCCAAAACGGCGCTGGCCTCCAGCGTGCGCCAAACGCACCAGTTGATGATTAACAGTAAGCAGTTGCAGGCGAATATCGACGTGCAAAAAACCGCCCTGGCGCAAGCGCAGAGCGACCTTAACCGTCGTGTGCCGCTGGGTAATGCCAATCTTATTGGCCGGGAAGAGCTGCAACACGCCCGCGATGCCGTCGCCAGCGCGCAGGCACAGCTGGATGTCGCCATTCAACAGTACAATGCCAACCAGGCAATGATACTCAACAGTAATCTGGAAGATCAGCCTGCGGTTCAACAAGCGGCGACCGAAGTGCGTAACGCCTGGCTGGCGCTGGAGCGTACTCGCATCGTCAGTCCAATGACCGGTTATGTCTCCCGCCGCGCCGTCCAGCCTGGCGCGCAGATCAGCCCCACCACGCCGCTGATGGCCGTGGTGCCTGCAACCGATCTGTGGGTGGACGCTAACTTTAAAGAGACCCAATTAGCGAATATGCGCATTGGGCAGCCAGTGACGATTATTACTGACATTTATGGCGACGACGTAAAATACACCGGTAAAGTCGTCGGTCTGGATATGGGGACAGGCAGCGCCTTCTCCCTGCTGCCAGCGCAAAATGCGACGGGTAACTGGATTAAAGTGGTTCAACGTCTGCCGGTACGCGTCGAACTGGACGCCCGCCAGTTAGAACAACATCCGCTGCGCATTGGTTTATCGACGCTGGTCACCGTGGATACCGCTAATCGCGACGGTCAGGTACTGGCCAGCCAGGTACGAACGACGCCGGTTGCCGAAAGTAACGCACGCGAAATTAATCTCGCGCCGGTCAATAAACTGATCGACGACATCGTACAGGCTAACGCGGGTTAATCCTGAGGTGCGTGTGATGCAACAGCAAAAACCGCTGGAAGGCGCGCAGCTCGTCATCATGACGATCGCGCTGTCGCTGGCGACATTCATGCAGGTGCTGGACTCCACCATTGCCAACGTGGCGATTCCGACCATCGCCGGGAACCTGGGTTCTTCCCTAAGCCAGGGGACATGGGTTATCACCTCTTTCGGGGTGGCGAACGCTATCTCGATTCCCTTAACCGGCTGGCTGGCGAAACGTTTTGGCGAAGTCAAACTGTTCATGTGGTCGACGGTCGCCTTTGCCGCGGCTTCCTGGGCCTGTGGCGTATCCAGCAGTCTGAATATGCTGATCTTCTTCCGCGTTGGTGCAGGGCGTGGTCGCCGGGCCGCTGATTCCGCTCTCGCAAAGCCTGTTGCTGAATAACTATCCGCCTGCAAAGCGCTCCATTGCGCTGGCGCTCTGGTCAATGACCGTCATTGTCGCGCCGATTTGCGGCCCGATTCTGGGGGGCTATATCAGTGATAATTACCACTGGGGATGGATTTTCTTCATCAACGTGCCGATTGGCATCGCCGTCGTCCTGATGACGTTACACACGCTGCGTGGACGTGAAACGCATACCGAACGGCGACGTATTGACGCCGTCGGGCTGGCGCTACTGGTGATTGGCATCGGCAGCCTGCAAATTATGCTCGATCGCGGTAAAGAGCTGGACTGGTTCTCCTCGCAGGAAATTATCATCCTGACCGTGGTCGCCGTCATCGCCATCAGTTTCCTGATCGTCTGGGAACTGACCGACGATCACCCTATCGTCGATCTTTCTCTTTTTAAATCGCGTAACTTCACTATTGGCTGCTTGTGCATCAGCCTTGCCTATATGCTCTATTTCGGCGCCATTGTTCTACTGCCGCAGCTTTTGCAAGAGGTGTACGGCTATACCGCAACGTGGGCAGGTCTGGCGTCGGCGCCAGTCGGCATTATTCCGGTAATTTTGTCGCCGATTATCGGACGCTTCGCGCATAAACTGGATATGCGCAGGCTGGTCACATTCAGCTTCATTATGTACGCCGTCTGTTTTTACTGGCGCGCCTGGACGTTCGAACCGGGTATGGATTTCGGCGCTTCCGCATGGCCGCAGTTTATTCAGGGATTTGCCGTCGCCTGCTTCTTTATGCCGCTGACCACCATTACGCTCTCCGGGTTACCGCCCGAACGGCTGGCGGCGACATCAAGCCTGTCGAACTTCACGCGAACGCTGGCGGGCTCCATTGGCACCTCGATTACCACCACTATGTGGACCGATCGTGAGTCGCTACACCATGCGCAGCTCACCGAGTCGGTTACAGCGTATAATCCAAACGCTCAGGCTATGTACGATAAACTGGAAGGCTTAGGGATGACGCACCAACAGGCGTCAGGCTGGATAGCCCAGCAAATCACGAATCAGGGGCTGATTATTTCCGCCAACGAAATCTTCTGGATGTCGGCGGGGATCTTCCTGGTGCTGCTCGGCCTGGTGTGGTTCGCCAAACCGCCCTTCGGTGCGGGCGGCGGCGGTGGCGGCGCGCACTAACTATCTGATAAAAGGGATCTGCGGATCCCTTTTTTAGTAGACCAACAATCAGAAGAAATATTTGAATCTCAGACGCCCGCCGTAACGCGCATCTTCACTGTTATCGCCATTATTCGGATTGGCCTCTACCCATGAAGCATAGGCGCCGAGGTAGATGTTAAAGTTTTTCATATCCATCACGTTGGGGAATAAATATGAGGCATGAATGGTGTGAATATCATAATTGCCGGGATCGGTGATCCAGCAATCGTCCTCACAAACGGCATCGATATTGGTAGCATTGAAGGCTTCGATTTTGTTATGCGCATAGATATAACCCAGTTCAAATCGATGCCACAGCGCATTCACCCCAGCGGTAAAATCTGTCTCATCGGTCGCATCCATATAAGCGGTATTCAGGTTAATCACCGCGCCATCTTCCGGGTCAGTTTTTTGACCATTCCAGGTCATGGTAAAACCATAGCCCGTACGATCTGACTGATCGATCCACTTCCCATTCTCATAATAGCCATAGGCGTTGTTAACGACGTTACTTTCCATCGCTATCGCCGTTGAAAAACGCCCGTTTTGCCAGGCAATAACCGGACGGACGTAAGCCACGTTTTTATCGTTGGTTAAATCCATTCCGTGGTACTGCTTCTCTGTATATAACGTACTGCCATTTTCCAGCAATGTGTTAACTTCGAAATACCAGTTGTCGATGGTTTTGCTCAGCAGGAAGTTACCCCCACTGTCGCTACGTCCCCGTCCTTCTTTCATCATATAGATATAGCCGTAACCGTCACTGTAAAGATCGTTCGCTGTATTCCCCGAATATTCAATAAACGTATCCTGATTCAGCGGGAACATATCGTAGGCTTCAAAACGACCAACCTTAATTTTCCAGTCATTCTCACGACCAAAGAAGAAAACGGCATCATCAAGGTTCATTTTTCCGGTCAGGTCCGCCAGAGGCTGTACAGAGAATCCGGCAAAATTACCGTTGTCCAGTCGCTGGTAGCCATCAAAGCCCAGCAACAGGCGCCCGTTAATATCCCAGCGTTCATTGGTTCCTGATGCCCAATCTTTATTCGCTGACGTTCTCATCGATGTCAGGCTACCGGAACGGCTTGCCGCATCCATATTAAATTCGACATCGCCATAGAACTTAATATCACTGAATCCGGATAAGGTCAGCTTCGGCGGTGTTTTACCTGCTGCAGTGGGCTCGGCAGACTGGACATTCACCGTCGGCGTAGCGGCGACCTGCTGCTGTTTCAACGAGCGAATTTGCGCCTCGGCATCGGATGCCCGTTTTTCAGCATTAACAACACGTTGCTCCAGTTCAGCCAGACGCTGCTCAATAGTGATATTATTCGCTGCCCAAAGGTTATGAGAAAAGCAAGCACCGATCATCAGCGCCAAATATTTAGCCTTCATTTTTTATCCCTTAAGTTTGATGTATACCAGATAAGATTTGCTAAAAACCCCATCGACCGGCTATTAGTAGAGTCTTGTTATTACCTGGATATCTGGCGCATTCCATTATGTTTTTCTATTAATTATTTATGATTTTTAGTTTATGTGATCAATACACTCTGGCATCGTGAGTTATCCGCCTTTTCTGTTTACCAGATCACATTTTATTATTTAACAGGCCAGGCATTACTTAATTTAAAATGTATTCTCGCCGCAAATATAATAAACGCAAATTATATTAAGCAATAAAAAAACCCGGCCATAGACCGGGGTTAATTTAAATACTGGAACCGCTTACCAATAAGACTAAATATGCAGTTCCTGCAGTTTTTCTTTCGGCAGCGCCAGCTCTTTATTGCTGTTCACGCGCACATCACACTCCAGAATATGACGGGCAATGTCCTGCGCTTCACTGAGCGAGTGCATCTGATACGTACCACACTGGTAAACGTTCAGCTCCGGGATCTGGTTTTGATCCTGCACTTTCAGCACATCCGCCATCGCCGCTTTCCAGGCGTCGGCAACACGCTGCTCGTCCGGCGTGCCAATCAGGCTCATGTAGAAACCGGTACGGCAGCCCATCGGCGAGATATCGATAATCTCAACGCCGTTACCGTTGAGGTGGTCGCGCATAAAGCCAGCAAACAGATGCTCAAGCGTATGAATCCCTTTTTCCGGCATCACTTCTTTGTTCGGAATGCAAAAACGCAGATCAAACACGGTGATTGCGTCGCCATGCGGGGTGTTCATCGTTTTTGCAACCCGGACCGCCGGCGCTTGCATCCGGGTATGATCGACTGCGAAGCTATCTAATAATGGCATTTAGTCACCTCCGATAATTTTTTAAAAATAAACTGAACTCTTTGTTCCGGGGCGAGTCTGAGTATATGAAAGACGCGCATTTGTTATCATCATCCCTGTTTTCAGCGATGAAATTTTGGCCACTCCGTGAGTGGCCTTTTTCTTTTGGGTCAGGCGTGTTTTGCAAGCCACGCGGCAAACGGCTCGGTATCCGCCGCCTCAATCTCCTGCTGACGACGTACTGAAGCGTCACGTTCAGCAATAAACTCTTCTTCCTGTAAAATCTCCAGCGGCTCTTCGCGTAACAGATTACGGTAAGCCTCACCGAACGCTTTCCCGGTGCCGCCAATGCCTTCATCAATCATAGACCGTAAGATCCGGGCGGAGAATGTCAGTTCAGGATTATCAAAGCAGGCGACCAACTCGTCACACACCTTTTGATACTCCTCTCCCCCGTGGATACTGTCCAGCGTTTGCGCCACGCGTTTCAGATCGCGGAAAAGATCTTTCCCTACTTTGGGCAGCGGGAATTGCGCAGTTTCACAGCCAATGCCTAACGTCAGGCCCGGCTTACGCCCTTCCAGAATAACGCGATTCCAGTTAGTACGCGTACATAACAGCTCATCGCTACTCATTTCCGGCGCATCGGCCAATACGCACCAGACCATAAACAGATCGAGGAAGCGCACCTGTTGCTCGTCTACGCCGATCGGTGAGAACGGGTTAATATCGAGAGAACGAACTTCAATATACTCAATACCACCACGCAGAAGCGCGTCAGAAGGCGATTCGCCGCTGCGCGTCACGCGCTTGGGACGAATGGGCGCGTACAGCTCATTTTCAATTTGCAAAACGTTGCTGTTAATCTGTAGCCGCTTACCGTCTTTTTCCACACCAATCCGCGCGTACTCCTCGGAAGGGGTTTTAATCGCGCGCTTCAGACCTGCAACGTATTCATGCAAATCGTTAAACGTAATTCCGAGATTGCTTTGCGACTTATTGGTATAGCCCAAATCACTCAAACGCAGCGACGTCGCATATGGCAGGTAGTACATGCCGCAGTCCGTTTTTTCAAACGGTAATGTGGTTGGCTTCCCTTGCAGGAAAGAGGAACAAATGGCCGGAGACGCGCCAAACAGATAGGGGATGACCCAGCCAAAACGGTAATAGTTGCGAATCAGACGAAAATAGCCGGCAGAAATTTTTTCTTTTGCCGCTTCGCCTTCCGTAACGCCGCATTTCGCCTGCCAGAACGCCATCGGTAATGAAAAATTGTAATGTACGCCGGAGATGGTTTGCATCAAGGCGCCATAACGATTTTTCAGCCCTTCGCGATAGAGCGTCTTAAAGCGCCCGGTATTTGATGTGCCGTACTGCGCCAGCTCTATGTCCTGCCCTTCCGCAATATAGCAGGGCATACTTAATGGCCACATCCGCTCATCGCCCAGTTTCCTAGCCGTATACCGATGGAGATCGCGCATAAAAGTGAGCATATGCTGGATATCGCCATCGACTGGCGTAATAAACTCCAGTAGGGCTTCCGCAAAATCCGTGGTAATCCATTTATGGGTCAGCGCTGAACCTAACGCTTCAGGATGACCTGTTGTCGCCAGCGTGCCATCAGCATTGACACGCAGCGTTTCGCGCTCTAACCCGCGCTGTATCCCCTTTAACGCCTGAGGATGTTTTTCCAGCCAGGCCAGAGCCTGTGATACGTCCGGGATCAAATTGACCTCCCGCCTGTCCAAATCGTTTTAATAAGCATAACTGTAATGGCGGCCATACATGCCAAACCTACAATTATTACCACCACATCATGCCCTGAACCGTCGCCGCTGCGAGCGCAACATAGCGCAGCGCCTTACCAAGACACAAAAAAAAGATCGTCCGCCCCCACGGGATGCGCATCCATCCCGCTAACAGGCACAACAAATCACCGATGACCGGCATCCAGCTTAATAATAGTGTGGCTGCGCCATAACGCTTTAGCCAGCCAGTCGCTTTTTCCTGCCAGCGCGACGTTTTGCGCAGCGGAAAGAAACGCCCAAGAATAACGTTAGTTACCCCTCCAAGGCTATTACCCATTGTTGCTGTTAAGACTAAGACCCAGGGATGGCTGACGCCGGAGACCAGCATAGCAACCAAAACCACCTCAGAATTACCGGGTAACAGCGTCGCGCTGAGAAAACTACTGGCAAACAGAGACAGGAGCGACAGTCCGTCACTCACAATAGTCGGACATCCACGGCATCCATTCCCGCCGCCTGCGCCGCCTGTAAACCAAAATCGGCATCTTCAAATACCACGCACTGCGTCGGCATGACGCCCATCCGCTGGGCGCACAGTAGGAAGGTGTCAGGCGCAGGTTTGTGATGCTGTACGTGATCTGCCGCCACAACCGCATCAAAATAACGACGCAGCCCCAGATGCGCTAACAAGGCTTCCGCGATAGCGCTTTCACTACCGGTACCGACCGACATGGGACGCCGCCCATGCCACGCTTTTACCACCTCAACCAGCGGCAGCGGTTCTACGCAGTCCAGCAGGATGCTTTTTACCGCGTCGGTTTTCTCACGCGCCAGTGACAGGGGATCAAGATCGGCATGGTTAAGCTCAATGATTGACTGGGCGATAAGCCAGGTTGGCGAACCGTTAAGCGCGACCATTGCCTGTTCATCAAAACGAAGACCATAGCGCCCCAAAACCTCACGCCACGCTTTGCGATGCGTGGGTTCGGTATCCAGGAGAGTACCGTCCATATCAAAAATCAAACCAGCATAACGTGCGTACATCGTGTTCTCGCAAACCGAATAACCAGACAGTACTTTATCGCAATTGGTTGATTTTGTCGCTAATAGAGATGAAGAGGTGTGTTCAGGATAAGGGGAAAAGCGATTGCAGGGCAGTGACGTATCCGGGAGGATTATTCGCCTTATGGGCCGTTGCTGACGCAACGTTATCCTTCTGATGCCAGCGGTGATTACCGCTATCTTATCTGCATTGCTGAAAGTACGGAGAATATGGTGCATCCGGGAGGATTCGAACCTCCGACCGCTCGGTTCGTAGCCGAGTACTCTATCCAGCTGAGCTACGGATGCATCGGAAAACTTGCTTTACTGCCGATATTGATACCGCGGTGAAAGCCGTATCAAGTAAGAGATGGTGCATCCGGGAGGATTCGAACCTCCGACCGCTCGGTTCGTAGCCGAGTACTCTATCCAGCTGAGCTACGGATGCAAATGGCGGTGAGGCGGGGATTCGAACCCCGGATGCAGCTTTTGACCGCATACTCCCTTAGCAGGGGAGCGCCTTCAGCCTCTCGGCCACCTCACCACACGCCTCTTACGAGTGCTTCGAAGAACTTGTTCTGCTCATCGTCGCTGCGTGGCGCACATATTACTTTCTGGGACTTATAAGTCAAACAATTTTTCCAGAGCTTTTATCGTTTGCACACTTCACGCTCAATTAGTCTGTAAAAAAGCCAAAAAGAGTGTTTTATCAACAGATAATTTGATGACACGCTGGCCGCCAAAAGCGCACCATATCAACAGTGAGGTTGAAAAAAGTCATGAAGGGACAACGCGGGCGAGCGAGAAGAGAGGCTGCGTCTCACCCGAAAAGTGAGACGCGAAAACCTTAGTAACTGGACTGCTGGGATTTTTCAGCCTGGATACGCTGGTAGATCTCTTCACGATGGACAGAAACTTCTTTCGGGGCGTTCACGCCAATACGCACCTGGTTGCCCTTCACCCCTAAAACTGTCACGGTGACCTCATCGCCAATCATGAGGGTCTCACCAACTCGACGAGTCAGAATCAGCATTCTTTGCTCCTTGAAAGATTAAAAGAGTCGGGTCTCTCTGTATCCCGGCATTATCCATCATATAACGCCAAAAAGTAAGCGATGACAAACACCTTAGGTGTAAGCAGTCATGGCATTACATTCTGTTAAACCTAAGTTTAGCCGATATACAAAACTTCAACCTGACTTTATCGTTGTCGATAGCGTTGACGTAAACGCCGCAGCACGAGCTGCGGCGCCAACGAACGCTTATAATTATTGCAATTTTGCGCTGACCCAGCCTTGTACACTGGCTAACGCTGCAGGCAGAGCTGCCGCATCCGTACCACCGGCTTGCGCCATGTCCGGACGACCGCCACCCTTACCGCCCACCTGCTGAGCGACCATACCAATCAATTCCCCTGCTTTAACCCGGTCGGTCACATCCTTCGACACGCCCGCAATCAGAGAAACCTTACCTTCAACAACCGTTGCCAGTACGATAACGGTAGACCCCAGTTGATTTTTCAGATCATCAACCATGGTTCGCAGCATTTTCGGCTCAATACCAGCAAGCTCGCTGACCAGGAGCTTCACGCCGTTGAGATCGACCGCTTTACTGGAAAGATTTGCACTCTCCTGCGCTGCGGCCTGGTCCTTCAACTGCTGCAACTCTTTTTCCAGCTGACGTGTACGTTCCAGCACGGCACGCACTTTGTCGCTCAGATTCTGGCTGTCGCCCTTCAGCAGATGCGCAATATCGTTTAAGCGATCGCTTTGCGCATGAACGGTGGCCATAGCGCCTTCACCGGTTACCGCCTCAATACGACGAATGCCCGCTGCGGTGCCGGACTCAGAGATAATACGGAATAGACCGATATCACCGGTACGACTGGCGTGAGTACCGCCGCACAGTTCGGTAGAAAAATCGCCCATGCTCAGAACGCGTACACGTTCGTCGTATTTCTCGCCAAACAGCGCCATGGCCCCTTTCGCCTTCGCCGCGTCGAGATCCATGATGTTCGTTTCAATCGGCAGGTTGCGGCGAATTTGCGCATTCACCAAATCTTCAACCTCACGAATCTCCGACGGCTTCATCGCTTCATTGTGCGAGAAGTCGAAGCGCAGCACTTTATCGCTAACCAGCGAACCTTTCTGCGCAACGTGTGTCCCAAGCACCTGGCGCAACGCCGCGTGCATCAGGTGCGTGGCGGAGTGGTTCAGACGGATACGTGCGCGGCGCGCTTCATCTACGTCAGCCTGTACCGCATCGCCCACTTTCAGAGCGCCCGCAGACAATTTGCCGAGGTGACCAATCGCCTGACCATATTTTTGCGTGTCGTCCACAGCGAAAGTAAATCCAGCGCCTTTCAGCTCGCCTTTATCGCCAACCTGACCGCCTGATTCCGCATAGAATGGGGTCTGATCCAGCACGACAACCGCTTCCTGTCCCGCGTTAATCGCTTCAACCGCTTTACCATCGACAAACAGCGCAGTCACTTTGCCGTTCAGTTCCAGATGGTCATAACCTTTAAATTCAGAAGCGCTATCAACGCGGATCATCGCGTTGTAGTCCGCGCCAAAACCGCTAGCTTCGCGCGCGCGACGGCGTTGCTCTTCCATGGCGGCTTCAAAACCGGCTTCGTCGACTTTGATGTTGCGCTCACGGCAGACGTCCGCCGTTAGATCGACCGGGAAACCATAAGTATCATACAGACGGAAAGCGGTTTCGCCGTCCAGGGTGTCGCCCTGCAATTTCGCCAGTTCTTCATCCAGCAGCGCCAGACCGCGCTCCAGCGTACGAGCGAACTGCTCTTCTTCCGTTTTCAGAACCTGCTCGACCTGCGCCTGCTGACGTTTCAACTCTTCGCCTGCGGAGCCCATTACCTCAATCAGCGGCCCAACCAGCTTGTAGAAGAAGGTCTCTTTCGCGCCCAGCATGTTGCCGTGACGAACCGCGCGACGAATAATGCGACGCAGCACATAACCACGGTTTTCATTCGACGGCAGCACGCCATCGGCAACCAGGAATGCGCAAGAACGGATGTGGTCGGCGATAACGCGCAGCGATTTATTACCCAGATCGGTAGCGCCGGTGACTTTCGCTACCGCTTCAATCAACGTGCGGAACAGGTCGATGTCATAGTTAGAGTTAACGTGCTGCAGTACCGCGGCAATACGCTCCAGCCCCATACCGGTATCTACAGACGGTTTCGGCAATGGTTCCATCGTCCCGTCAGCCTGACGGTTGAACTGCATAAAGACGATGTTCCAGATCTCAATATAGCGATCGCCGTCTTCTTCCGGGCTTCCCGGAGGGCCGCCCCAGATGTGGTCGCCATGATCGTAGAAGATTTCGGTGCACGGACCGCAGGGACCGGTGTCGCCCATCTGCCAGAAGTTATCCGATGCGTATGGCGCGCCTTTATTGTCGCCGATACGAATGATACGCTCGCGCGGGATGCCGACTTCTTTTTCCCAGATCTCATAGGCTTCGTCGTCGGTTTCATAGACGGTGACCCATAAACGCTCTTTTGGCAGAGCAAACCAGTTTTCACCGGTCAGTAATTCCCATGCGAACTGAATGGCGTCGTGTTTGAAGTAATCGCCGAAGCTGAAGTTGCCCAGCATTTCGAAGAAAGTATGGTGACGTGCAGTGTATCCGACGTTTTCCAGATCGTTGTGTTTACCCCCCGCGCGTACGCAACGCTGGGAAGTGGTTGCACGGGAATAATTACGTTTATCGAGCCCAAGGAAAACATCCTTGAACTGGTTCATCCCGGCATTGGTAAACAACAGAGTGGGGTCATTGTTAGGCACCAGGGAACTGCTGGCAACTACCTGATGCCCTTTACTATGGAAAAAGTCGAGAAACGCCTGACGGATCTCAGCGGTGCTCTTGCTCATAATTATCCTGAAATCAAGCTACACTTCATCCTTCAGGCCGCCTCTGCGTTGGCTGCGAGTTTCCCGGTCACGCGTTCCCGAGGCTCACTTGCCGCTTTGATGCGGCTTGAATGATTTTGTGTATTTAAGGAATATTCGTCGCAGACGCTGTTCGCCGTTAAGCAACCCGCGTCCAGACGGAAAAAGTGGGAATAAGATAAGTTTTCTTTACCGGGAAGTAAAATCCCGTATGCGCTCAATCTGCAAAATTTCGCCATATTTGCTGGATATCGTCCATCAGATACCCGCGATAGAGCAAAAAGCGCTGTACCTTAACCTTTTCTGAAAAGTTTGAAGGGAGCGGCTCGCCATATTTGCGAACGGCCTGTTCACGTGCCATTTCACTCCAGTCAATTTCACATTCTCGCATCGCTTTTTCAGTCGATTCACGGGAAATGCCTTTCTGATTCAACTCCTGGCGAATACGCGCCGGGCCATAGCCTTTGCGGCTACGACTGGCGATAAAGCGCATCACGAAGCGCTCGTCATCAAGATAGTGATGTTCGTGGCACCAGGCGATCACGCGTTCATAATCGTCTGCCGTCGCATCAATCTCTTCCGGCCCATTTTTGCCCATCACCGGCGCGGAGAGTTTACGCCGTAATTCCTGCTCGCTGTGATCGCGGACAGCAAGAATACGTACCGCACGATCAAGGAGACGAGCATAAGCGGGACGGCGCGATGTGGGTTCACTCATAAAAAACCTTAACAGGGAGAAATGCCAAAAGGGCCGCATAAATGCAGCCCTTGATGGTAATTTAACGTTTTGCTGAATGGCGGTTTCGTTTTGCCCGACCCACCATCACCTGATGATTAAAAATCTTCGTTGGTTTCTGCAACGCCTTCGCTATCGTCAACGGCGAAATCGGGCGTGGCATTCTGATTACTCAACAGTAATTCACGAACCCTTTTCTCGATCTCTTTCGCTGTCGCCGGGTTCTCTTTCAGCCAGGTAGTCGCGTTCGCTTTACCCTGGCCAATCTTCTCGCCGTTGTAGCTGTACCATGCGCCCGCTTTCTCGATCAGCTTCTCTTTCACGCCCAGGTCAACCAGTTCGCCATAGAAGTTGATGCCTTCACCGTAGAGGATCTGGAACTCGGCCTGCTTAAACGGCGCGGCGATTTTGTTTTTCACCACTTTCACACGCGTTTCGCTACCCACGACATTATCGCCCTCTTTCACCGCGCCAATACGACGGATATCAAGACGAACAGAGGCGTAGAATTTCAGCGCGTTACCGCCGGTGGTGGTTTCCGGGTTACCGAACATCACGCCAATCTTCATACGGATCTGGTTGATGAAAATCAACAGCGTGTTGGACTGTTTCAGGTTCCCCGCCAGCTTACGCATCGCCTGGCTCATCATACGCGCCGCGAGGCCCATGTGAGAGTCGCCAATTTCACCTTCGATTTCCGCTTTCGGCGTTAGCGCCGCTACGGAGTCGACCACAATGACGTCCACCGCGCCTGAACGCGCCAGCGCGTCACAGATTTCCAGCGCCTGCTCGCCGGTATCCGGCTGAGAGCAGAGCAGGTTATCGATATCGACGCCCAGCTTGCGTGCGTAAACAGGGTCAAGCGCGTGTTCCGCATCGATAAACGCACAGGTTTTACCTTCACGCTGCGCAGCGGCAATCACCTGCAGCGTCAGGGTCGTTTTACCGGAAGATTCCGGCCCGTAAATTTCGACGATACGCCCCATCGGCAGACCGCCCGCACCGAGTGCGATGTCCAGTGAAAGCGAACCGGTGGAGATGGTTTCCACATCCATAGAACGGTCTTCACCCAGACGCATGATGGAGCCTTTACCAAATTGCTTTTCAATTTGGCCCAGTGCTGCCGCCAACGCTTTCTGTTTGTTTTCGTCGATAGCCATTATTACTCCTGTCATGCAACTTGGTATTGAACCGGATAGTGAATTCGTACTGTTGAAGCAATTATACTGTATGCTCATACAGTATCAAGTGTTTTGTAGAAATTGTTGCCACAGGGTTTGTAGCGCGTACGTCGTCGCCTGTCGACGCACCGATTCACGGTCGCCGCTGAAGCATTCCCGACGCGTAATCCCTTCTCCGCTGACGCTGGCGAAAGCAAACCACACCGTACCAACCGGCTTTTCTTCACTGCCGCCATCCGGCCCGGCAATCCCGCTAATAGCGACAGCAAAATCGGCGCGAGCGGCCTTCAGCGCCCCGATCGCCATTTCGACCACTACGGGTTCGCTGACCGCGCCATGCTGCGCCAGAGTCTCTTCACGCACGCCAATCATCTGCGCTTTGGCTTCATTACTATAGGTGACAAAGCCGCGTTCAAACCAGGCGGAGCTTCCGGCGATGTCGGTAATGGCTTTCGCCAGCCATCCGCCGGTACAGGACTCTGCTGTCGTTACGGTCGCCCCGCGCGCTTTTAACGCCAGCCCGACCTGCTCGCTAAGCCGCATCAGTTCACTGTCAGTCATCATGACCTCTGTCAGTTAGAAATCCTGCCGCACAAGATAGCACTTTCTCACCAGAGATGGGGACGAGCAGTCGATTTTACGAGTCGGATTCCGAAAAAATGCCAGCAGGTTATTTATGCAGAATGAAATGAGGTAGCACATGACTAAATAGCAGTACCATGTCGCTAAATTTACACGCACGGAGAGAAAGCAAGGATGTCACTCAAAAAAACGGAAAGCACACAGCACAAACTGAAACAAACCTGTCAACTACGGCTGTGGTTAATTGTGGGTGGAGTATGTTCATTAGGAATGGGAGTACTGAATATATTGTCGTCAGGCTATTTTGAACCGTATGATGGCGGTCAAATTATCTTAGGCCTGGGATGTCTGGGATATAGTATGGCACTATCAAAGAAGATATCCCACTTGCAGGCAGAGAATCAGCCCAAAAAGCCATAATAATAGCGGAGGGGGTGCTCCCCTCCCTAAGCGTAAATTAGCGCACCCGCGCCAGCGCTACCGCCTGGCCCAGTTGCCAAACCGCCATCGCATAATGCGTGCTGTGGTTATATCGGGTAATGGTGTAGAAGTTCGGCAGACCGTACCAGTACTGGTAGCCCGTACCGATATCCAGACGCAGCAGGCTGGCTTCCTGATGATTGCCCAACGATTGCTGCGGCGTTAAGCCTGCGGCGGCAAGCTGAGAGAGGCTGTATTTTGTTTTGAAACCATTCGCCAGTCCCGGCGCCTGACCATTCGCCGGCACCGCAACCGTATCGCCTTTCACCCAACCATGCGCCTTGAAGTAGTTCGCCACACTGCCGATGGCATCTACCGGATCCCACAAGTTAATGTGCCCATCGCCATTGAAATCGACCGCATATTCTTTATAGGAAGATGGCATAAACTGGCCGTAGCCCATCGCGCCCGCAAAGGAACCTTTCAGATTGAGCGGATCGTCTTGCTCATCGCGCGCCATGAGCAGGAAGGTTTCCAGCTCGCCGGAGAAATATTCCGCCCGGCGCGGATAGTTAAATGACAGCGTCGCCAGCGCGTCCAGAATCCGCGTTTTCCCCATGATACGTCCCCAGCGGGTTTCCACGCCGATAATCCCCACGATGATTTCCGGCGGTACGCCGTATACCTGCCAGGCGCGGTTCAGCGCGTCTTCATACTGATTCCAGAACGCGACGCCGTTTTGCACGTTATCCGGCATAATAAATTGTTTGCGGTAGCGAAGCCAGGCGCCATTTGGTCCGGCGGGCGGCTGAGTGGTCGGCGCTTGTCTGTCCATCAGACGCAGGACGTAATCCAGTCTTTTAGACTGCGAGAGGATCTCCTGCAGCTGCTGACGGTCGAAACCGTGTTTGCTGACCATTTTATCAATGAACTGCTGCGCATTAGGGTTGTTGGCGAAGTCGCCGCCCATTTGCATGACGTTATGCTGCGGCTCAAGCAGGAAGCCGCCGGAAGACGTGCCAGTCGTCGCTTGAGTCTCGGAAGATTTTGGCGTGCTGCTACAGGCAGCAAGCAATACGCAAAGTGGAAGTAACGCTACATAACGACGCTTGAACATGAGAGATCCATTAAACAAATTCAGCCAGGGAGAAGTATGGTAAAGCATCCCCCGCCGCACAAGGAAGCGGCACAAGAGAATAAATCACCTTTCTCCTCTTTTCAGTTTGTATCCGCTCCCCCCGCAATCTTTCAACTTAAGATATTTTTCTTTTATTTTTCGATCACAATAACACTTTTGAATCTTTCAACATGATTACAATAAACAGGAAATTAGCAAGAAAACTAAAAACCCTACAGGAGAGAACAATGATCGAAACCATTACACATGGTGCGGAGTGGTTCATCGGGTTATTCCAGAAAGGCGGAGAGGTGTTTACCGGTATGGTGACAGGTATTCTTCCGCTACTGATAAGCCTGCTGGTTATCATGAATGCGCTCATCAATTTTATCGGCCAGCAGCGTATTGAGCGTTTTGCCCAACGCTGCGCCGGAAATCCGCTATCCCGCTACCTGCTTTTACCGTTTATCGGAACGTTTGTTTTTTGTAATCCGATGACCCTGAGTCTGGGACGCTTTATGCCGGAGAAGTACAAGCCGAGCTATTACGCGGCGGCCTCCTATAGCTGTCACTCCATGAACGGTCTGTTTCCGCATATCAATCCCGGCGAACTGTTTGTTTATCTGGGTATCGCCAGCGGACTCACCACGTTAGGGCTTCCTCTCGGCCCGCTCGCGGTGAGCTATCTGCTGGTAGGTCTGGTGACGAACTTCTTCCGCGGTTGGGTCACCGATCTCACCACCGCTATTTTTGAGAAAAAAATGGGGATTCAACTTGAGCAGAAAGTTCATCTGACAGGAGCGGTATCATGACACGGGTTCGCATTGAGAAAGGCGCCGGCGGCTGGGGCGGCCCGCTTGAACTGGACGTTACGCCAGACAAAAAGATCGTCTATATCACAGCCGGTACGCGCCCGGCGATCGTCGACAAACTGGCGCAACTAACAGGCTGGCAAGCAGTGGACGGCTTTAAAGAAGGCGAACCGCCGGAAGCGGAGATCGGCGCGGCCATTATCGACTGCGGCGGTACGCTGCGCTGCGGTATCTACCCGAAACGCCGGATCCCAACCATTAATATTCACTCGACGGGTAAGTCCGGCCCACTGGCGCAGTATATTGTTGAGGATATTTATGTCTCCGGCGTAAAAGAAGAAAACATTACTCTTGTCGGCGAAACGCCTGCCAGTCCCCAGCCTGCCAAAACGACATTAGGACGTGACTACGACACCAGCAAAAAAATCACCGAGCAGAGCGACGGGCTGCTGGCAAAAGTCGGTATGGGAATGGGCTCCGCCGTGGCGGTACTGTTCCAGTCCGGTCGCGACACCATTGATACGGTCCTGAAAACAATCCTGCCGTTTATGGCGTTCGTTTCGGCGCTGATCGGCATCATTATGGCCTCAGGTCTTGGCGACTGGATCGCCCACGGCCTGGCGCCATTAGCCAGCCATCCACTGGGGCTGGTGACGCTGGCATTGATCTGCTCTTTCCCGCTGCTGTCGCCCTTTCTCGGCCCTGGCGCGGTTATCGCTCAGGTCATTGGCGTCCTGATCGGCGTTCAGATAGGCCTGGGCAATATCCCCCCGCATCTGGCGCTTCCCGCCCTGTTCGCGATTAACGTGCAGGCGGCCTGCGACTTTATCCCGGTCGGCCTGTCACTGGCGGAAGCGAAACAAGACACCGTTCGCGTCGGCGTACCTTCTGTGCTGGTCGGACGCTTCCTGACTGGCGCGCCCACGGTACTTATCGCCTGGTTTGTTTCCGGCTTTATCTATCAATAAGAGGTTCAGACATGAGCGTGATTTATCAAACCACCATCACCCGTATCGGCCAGAGCGCGAAGGAGGCGCTCGGCGAACAGATGCTGATTACGTTTCGGGAAGGCGCGCCGGCGGATATCGAAGAATTTTGCTTCATCCATTGTCATGGCGAACTGACCGGCGCGCTGCAGCCTGGCGCGCGGTGTGAATTGGGTCAACATTGCTATCCGGTCACGGCGGTCGGCAGCGTAGCCGAGCAAAACCTGCGTGAACTGGGGCATATCACTTTGCGCTTCGATGGTCTGCGCGAAGCAGAATTTCCCGGCACCGTACACGTTGCGGGGCCTGTACCGGACGATATCGCGCCGGGCTGTATTTTGACGTTTGTCGCTTAAGGAGAAAAAACATGAATCAAGTTGCCGTTGTCATTGGCGGAGGCCAGACCCTGGGGGCATTCCTTTGCCGTGGGCTTGCAGAAGAAGGATACCGCGTGGCGGTCGTTGATATTCAAAGCGATAAAGCCGCGAATGTCGCCCAAGAAATTAACGCCGATTTTGGCGAAGGTATGGCGTACGGTTTTGGCGCCGACGCCACCAGCGAGCAGAGCGTGCTGGCGCTTTCCCGCGGCGTAGACGAGATTTTCGGGCGCGTCGATCTGCTGGTTTACAGCGCGGGTATCGCCAAAGCGGCGTTTATCAGCGATTTCCAGTTGGGCGATTTTGACCGCTCGCTACAGGTGAATCTGGTGGGCTATTTCCTCTGCGCCCGTGAGTTTTCCCGCCTGATGATCCGCGACGGCATTCAGGGGCGCATTATTCAGATTAACTCTAAATCCGGCAAAGTGGGCAGTAAACACAACTCCGGCTACAGCGCGGCGAAATTCGGCGGCGTGGGGTTAACCCAGTCTCTGGCGCTGGATCTGGCGGAATACGGCATTACCGTACACTCGTTGATGCTCGGCAACCTGTTGAAATCGCCAATGTTCCAGTCACTGCTGCCGCAATACGCCACTAAACTGGGCATTAAGCCCGACGAGGTGGAACAGTATTACATTGATAAAGTACCGCTCAAACGCGGGTGTGATTATCAGGATGTGCTGAACATGCTGCTATTTTATGCCAGCCCGAAAGCGTCTTATTGCACCGGGCAGTCGATCAACGTAACCGGCGGTCAAGTGATGTTCTGACCGTGAATTGCCGGATGGCGCCGTAGGCCGGATAAGACGGTTACGCCGCCATCAGGCAAAACAACAGGAGCACATTATGGTTTCCACTCTGATTACCGTCGCCGTTATCGCCTGGTGTGCGCAACTGGCGCTGGGCGGCTGGCAGATTTCCCGCTTTAATCAAGCTTTCGATAAACTTAGCCAACAGGGACGGGTCGGCGTCGGGCGCTCCGGCGGGCGTTTTAAGCCCCGGGTGGTGGTTGCCGTGGCGCTGGACGAACAGCAGCGGGTGACGGACACTTTATTGATGAAAGGCCTTACGGTATTCGCCAGACCGGTTAAAATTGCCGCAATGCAAGGAAAACATTTGCATGAATTACAGCCTGATGTGATCTTTCCCCATGATTCGCTCGCGCAGAATGCACTATCATTGGCGCTTAAACTGAAACATGGGTAATTTCGTTGTGAATGCGTATAGCTTGCGAAATTATCATTTTGCAACCAATACCCTAAATAATTCGAGTTGCAGGAAGGCGGCGACGCAGTGAATCCCAGGAGCGTACATCAGTACGTGACCGGGGTGAGCGAGGAAAGCCAACGCACATGCAGCGTGAAGTATGACGGGTAAATACATAAGTCAGGGTAATCACGCCTATGAAACCTCGTCAGCGTCAGGCCGCGATTCTGGAGCACCTGCAAAAACAGGGAAAATGCTCGGTTGAAGAACTGGCCCAGTACTTTGACACGACAGGCACCACTATCCGTAAAGATCTGGTCATTCTGGAAAATGCCGGAACCGTCATCCGCACCTATGGCGGCGTGGTGTTGAATAAAGAAGAGTCCGATCCGCCTATTGATCACAAAACGCTTATCAACACCCACAAAAAAGCGCTGATAGCCGCAGCCGCTGTGAAATATATCCATGATGGCGATTCCATTATTCTGGACGCCGGAAGTACCGTGTTACAGATGGTGCCGTTGCTTTCGCGTTTTAGCAACATCACGGTGATGACCAACAGCCTCCATATTGTCAACGCGCTATCGGAACTGGACAACGAACAAACTATCCTGATGCCCGGCGGCACCTTCCGTAAAAAATCGGCGTCGTTTCACGGTCAACTGGCGGAAAACGCCTTTGAGCAATTCAGCTTTGATAAACTTTTCATGGGAACTGACGGTATTGACCTGAACGTCGGTGTGACCACGTTCAATGAGGTTTACACCGTCAGTAACGCAATGTGCAATGCAGCACGCGAGGTGATTCTGATGGCGGACTCCTCAAAATTTGGTCGTAAAAGCCCCAATGTGGTGTGCAGTCTGGAAACCGTCGACAAACTGATCACGGACGCGGGGATCGATCCGGCATTTCGTCAGGCGCTGGAAGCAAAAGGGATTGAAGTAATCATAACCGGAGAAAGCTATGAGTGATGCACTACTAAACGCGGGCCGTCAGACCTTAATGCTGGAGCTACAGGAAGCCAGCCGTCTGCCGGAGCGTCTGGGCGATGATTTTGTCCGCGCCGCCAATATCATTATTCACTGTGAAGGCAAAGTGATCGTTTCCGGCATTGGCAAGTCAGGTCATATTGGTAAAAAAATCGCCGCGACGCTTGCCAGTACCGGTACTCCCGCTTTTTTTGTTCATCCGGCGGAAGCACTGCATGGCGATCTGGGGATGATTGAAAGCCGCGACGTGATGTTATTTATCTCCTATTCCGGCGGCGCAAAAGAACTCGACCTCATCATCCCGCGTCTGGAAGATAAATCCGTCGCGCTGCTGGCGATGACCGGTAAACCTCACTCTCCGCTGGGGCGAGCGGCAAAAGCCGTTCTGGATATTTCCGTCGAGCGTGAAGCCTGTCCGATGCATCTGGCGCCGACATCCAGTACCGTCAATACGCTGATGATGGGCGATGCGCTGGCGATGGCGGTCATGCAGGCGCGCGGTTTTAACGAAGAAGATTTCGCCCGTTCGCATCCGGCTGGCGCACTGGGCGCGCGTTTGCTCAATAATGTGCATCACCTGATGCGCCAGGGCGATGCAATACCGCAGGTGATGCTCGCCACCAGCGTGATGGATGCCATGCTGGAACTTAGCCGCACCGGGCTGGGGCTGGTGGCGGTTTGCGATGAGCAACATGTTGTGAAAGGCGTCTTTACCGACGGCGACCTGCGTCGCTGGCTGGTGGGCGGCGGCGCACTCACCACGCCGGTAAGCGAAGCCATGACGCCCAACGGTATTACGCTCCAGGCGCAAAGCCGCGCCATTGACGCCAAAGAGCTCCTGATGAAACGCAAAATTACCGCCGCGCCAGTGGTCGATGAAAACGGCAAACTCACCGGCGCCATTAACCTGCAGAATTTCTACCAGGCGGGGATTATCTAATCCTTCAGTCCCAGACGCTTCGCCAGCCGATGCAGGTTGGCGACGTCGGTTTCCAGCGCCCGCGCACTGGCCGCCCAGTTGTGATTATTTTGCGCCAGCGCCTGGCGAATCATCTCTCGCTGGAAGTTCTCCGTCGATTCGCGCAAATTGCGGCAGGCCGGCAGCGCCAGAAAGCTTTCCGCAGACGGCGCGGGTAAAACGTCCTCTGACAAGGCAAAATGCTGCGCCTCCAGTATCACCTCATCCCCTGCCCGGGTCGCTCTCGCCAGTACAACCGCACGGTGAATGGCATGTTCCAGCTCCCGGACGTTGCCCGGCCAGCCATAGTTGAGCAAATGGCGGCGCGCGCCGGGACTCAGCACCACGCGGGACAGCCCCAGCCGCAGTCGGCACTGCTCGCAAAAATAGCCCGCCAGCAGCACCACATCATCGCCGCGCTCGCGCAGCGGCGGCACAAAGAGCGGGAAAACGCTCAGGCGATGGAACAGGTCGGCGCGAAAACGCCCCGCCAGCACCTCTTCACGCAGGTCACGGTTGGTCGCCGCCAACACCCGCACATCCACGCGCAGGCTACGATCGTCGCCGACGCGCTGAATATCGCCATACTGCAACACGCGAAGTAGCTTGGCCTGTAGCGCCAGCGACAGTTCGCCAATCTCATCCAGAAACAGCGTGCCGTTATCCGCCATTTCAAACTTACCGCTACGATTACTGATAGCCCCGGTAAAAGCCCCTTTTACATGACCAAACAACTCGCTCTCCGCCACGCTTTCCGGCAGCGCGGCACAGTTGAGATAGACCAGCGGATTGACCGCTCTGGGGGAGCCCTGGTGAATGGCTTTCGCCACCAGCTCTTTACCAGTCCCCGTTTCACCGCCGATCAGCACGTTAAGATCGGAGCCCGCCACAATCTCGATCTCTTTTTTCAACTGCGTCATCGCCGGCGACAGGCCGATCATGTGCGTCTCTTTTATCGGTTCAAACACGCCTGACGACCCCGGCAGCATGTTCTGGCTTTCCAGTTGTTCAATTAACAGCGCATTGCTCAATGCCCCGGCGGCCAGCGCGGCGACAAGCCGCAGCTCTTCATCGCTAAATACCTCGAACTGCTCCGGCGTCATAGCATCAAGGGTCAGCGCACCGATGAGGTTCTGTCCGGCAAACAGCGGCAGACCAACACAGGCGTGGACTTTCAGGCTTTCCTGTCCGGGAATTAACCCGTCATACGGATCGGGTAAATCGCTATCAGCCGGAAAACGCACCACGTCCCCCGCGCGAGCGATGGCTTCCAGGCGCGGATGCCCTTCCAGGGTAAAACGTCTGCCGAGAACGTCCTGCGCCAGGCCATCAATCGCCAGTGGAATAAATTGTCGTGATTCATAACGCAACAGCGCCGAGGCGTCGCACGCCAGAACCTGACGCAGCGTAGTAATCAGCCGCTGAAAACGATCCTGATGCCCAATGCCGCGTTGTAACTCAATGGCGATGCCCGCCAATACCTCCACGGAAAAACTCATGGTTACCTCATTGTCATTTTGACAACCTATAGTGTCATATTGACAGCATCATTTATAGTCTTTTTGACTACACCAAAAATACAAAATTATTATAATTTAATATAAATCAATAAGATGAAAAGTTGGCACACTACCTGCAATAAGCAAAACAACTTTTTGTAAACGTTGAATGAATTGAGGTGGTTATGTCTATTCTGGTTAAAAATAATATTTATTGGGTTGGCCAGCGCGACTGGGAAGTACGTGATTTTCACGGAACCGAATACAAAACGCTGCGCGGCAGCAGCTATAACAGCTATCTCATTCGTGAAGAAAAGAATGTGCTGATCGATACCGTCGATCATAAGTTTAGCCGTGAGTTTGTGCAAAATCTGCGCAGTGAAATCGACCTCGCGGATATCGACTACATCATCATTAACCATGCCGAAGAAGACCATGCAGGCGCGCTGACCGAACTGATGGCGCAGATCCCGGACACGCCTATCTACTGTACCGCCAACGCCATTGACTCTATCAACGGCCATCACCATCACCCGGAATGGAATTTTAAGGTGGTGAAAACCGGCGATACGCTGGATATCGGCAACGGCAAGCAATTGATCTTCGTGGAAACGCCGATGCTGCACTGGCCGGACAGCATGATGACCTATATGACCGGCGACGCGGTGTTATTCAGCAACGACGCCTTTGGTCAGCACTACTGCGACGAGCGCCTGTTCAATGATGAAGTGGACCAAACCGAACTGTTTGAGCAATGCCAGCGCTACTACGCCAATATCCTGACGCCGTTCAGCCGTCTGGTAACGCCAAAAATTACCGAAATCCTCGGCTTCAACCTGCCGGTGGATATGATTGCCACCTCACACGGCGTGGTATGGCGCGACAACCCAACGCAAATCGTGGAGCTGTATCTGAAATGGGCGGCAGATTATCAGGAAGATCGTATCACTATTTTCTACGATACCATGTCGAACAATACTCGCATGATGGCGGATGCCATCGCGCAGGGTATCAACGAAGTAGACCCCAACGTGGCGGTCAAAATTTTTAACGTCGCCCGCAGCGATAAAAATGAAATATTGACCAACGTCTTCCGTTCGAAAGGCGTGCTGGTCGGCACTTCTACCATGAACAACGTGATGATGCCGAAAATCGCTGGTCTGGTGGAAGAGATGACCGGCCTGCGCTTTCGCAACAAACGCGCCAGCGCCTTCGGTTCTCATGGCTGGAGCGGCGGCGCGGTGGATCGACTGTCCACGCGCTTACAGGATGCCGGTTTTGAAATGTCCCTGAGTCTGAAAGCGAAATGGCGTCCGGATCTGGATGCGCTGGAGTTGTGCCGTCAGCATGGTCGCGACATCGCCCGTCAGTGGGCGCTTGCTCCGCTGCCGGAAACCACACAGCAAATCGCGCCAGCCGAAGAAATCACAACCTGCGCCGCCGCAGACCTCGGTCCTAAAATGCAATGCAGCGTATGCCAGTGGATTTACGACCCTGCGCTGGGCGAGCCGTTGCAGGATGTCGCGCCGGGTACGCCGTGGAGCGACGTGCCGGATAACTTCCTGTGCCCGGAATGTTCATTAGGTAAAGACGTGTTCGACGTACTGGCGACGGAGGCAAAATGAGTCGGGGGATCATCATTATTGGGTCGGGCTTCGCCGCCCGCCAGCTCGTCAAAAATATCCGTAAACAAGATGCGCATGTGCCGTTAACCCTGATTGCGGCGGACAGCATGGATGAGTACAACAAGCCCGATCTCAGCCACGTTATCAGCCAGTCGCAGCGCGCCGATGATCTCACCCGCCAGTTAGCGGGGGAATTTGCTGAACAGTTTAATCTGCGACTGTTCCCGCATACCAGGGTTGCTGACATTGATGCCGATGCCCATGTGGTGAAAAGTCAGGATAAGCAGTGGCAGTACGACAAGCTGGTACTGGCGACCGGGGCGACAGCCTTTGTGCCGCCGATTGCAGGACGTGAGTTAATGCTTACTTTGAATAGCCAGCAGGAGTACCGCGCCTGTGAGACACAACTGCGCGACGCGCAGCGAGTGCTGATTGTCGGCGGCGGTCTCATTGGCAGTGAATTAGCGATGGATTTCTGCCGCGCCGGGAAAACGGTAACGCTGATGGATAACGCCGCCAGCCTTCTCGCCTCACTGATGCCACCGGAAGTGAGCAGTCGCTTACAGCATCACCTGACCGATATGGGGGTGCATCTGCTGCTGAAATCGCAGTTGCAAAAACTGGAGAAAACCGAAGCCGGTATCCGCGCTACGCTGGTAAGCCAGCATAGTATTGAGGTCGATGCGGTGATTGCCGCCACCGGCTTACGCCCGGAAACCGCTCTGGCGCGCCGCGCCGGGGTAGCCGTCAACCGCGGCGTCTGCGTGGATAGCTATCTACAGACCAGTCACCCGGATATTTATGCGATCGGCGATTGCGCGGAGATCAACGGTCAGGTGCTGCCCTTCCTGCAACCGATCCAGTTAAGCGCGATGTACCTGGCGAAAAATCTGCTCGGCGGCAACGCGCCGCTGAAGCTACCGGCGATGCTGGTCAAAGTCAAAACGCCGGAACTGCCGCTGCATCTGGCGGGAGAAACTCAGCGCCGTGATTTAAGCTGGCAGATTACCGCAGAATCTGACGGTATGATTGCCAAAGGCATGAGTGGAGAAGGCCAGCTACGCGCCTTTGTGGTGAGTGAAGACCGCATGAAAGAGGCCTTTGCACTGCTGAAAACGTTGTCGGTATAAGCCTGTGATGCCGGATAGCGCCGCTTCGCGTCTTATCCGGCCTACGAGTGAGCATCTGTTTACAGGCCGAATAAGGCGCAGCCGCCATCCGGTGCCCTACACTTCCCTTAATGCTCGCGCTGCGGCAATCACACCCTGTCCAAACGACATCCCGCCGTCGCCCGCTGGTAACCGCTGCGGAAATAACAATTTAAAATCAGAAAGATAAAAGGCAAGACGCGCGCGAAGTAAGCGGTTGTGTATCACCCCGCCGCTGAAGACCAGAGTGGTTATCCCCCGCGCCGTAGCCTGCTGACGCATTAGCGTGGCAAACCCGCACGCCAGCGCATCATGAAAAGCCCAGGCGCGTTGCGCGGGCGTGGCCTGCCAGTTCAACCATTGCCGCCAGAAAACAGCGACGTCCAGTTGAGCGCCGTTAAGCGGCATCGTTACCGGATGCTCAACGTTAGCGCATTGAGAGGCCAGCGCCTCCAGCGCGCAGGCGGCCTCGCCCTCATAGCTAAGCGATGCTGGCGCGCAGCGAAGCGCGGCAGCCACCGCGTCAAACAACCGCCCGCAGGAAGAGGCCAACGGGGAATTGACGCCGCGCTCAATGGCGCGCGCCAGGACATTCCATTTTTGCTGTTGCAGCCCCGCTGTCTCCGGGTAATCCTGCCAGTCCGGCACAAAGCGCAGGCACTGCGCTAACAGATTACGCCACGGCTGTTTGGCAGCCAGATCGCCTCCCGGCAGCGCCACGGCGGGTAAACCACCTAAATGTTCGCATTCGCGATAATTGACCCGCAGACATTCTCCGCCCCATAGCGCGCCATTCTCACCCATGCCGATACCGTCTACCGTCAGGGCAATCACCTCTCCGCCGTCCAGCGGCCAACCATGCTCGGCCAGGCAAGCCGCCGCATGGGCATGATGGTGTAACACCGTCTCTGTCGGCAGACGCATCTCACTGGCCCACTGACTGGAAACATAGCCCGGATGCGCATCACAGACGATACGCTCTGGCGTAAAATCGTAGATTGACTGGATCAGGCGCAATGCCTCGCGCCACTGCGCCTGGATACCGTCATCGCTGAGATCGCCCAAATGTTGGCTGACAACCGCCTGTTCGCCGCGTACCAGACAGAACGTGTTTTTCAGATCCGCGCCCAGACAAAGTATCGGCGGCACATCGCGAAATCCTGGCGGCAACGCAATCGCGTCCGGCACGTATCCCCGCGAACGACGCAGCATTTCGCCGCTGTCGCGCACGACAGAGTCGTCCATGCGCTGTACAATGTCGCGATTGTGCAACAGAAAACCATCGGCAATATCGTGTAAATCGTCCAGCGCCTGTTCGTTGGTGATGGCGGGCGGTTTGCCGCTCAGGTTGCCGGATGTCATCACCAGCGGGTAATCGAGCGCCTGCAACAAGAGATGTTGCAATGGGTTGGCGGGCAGCATCACGCCCACCTCCGTAAGCCCTGGCGCGATGCCCTCACTCATCGAAGGTACATACTGCTTATCCACCAGTACAATCGGGGCCGCTGGCGTGGTCAGCAGCGAACGCGCCGCGGTCGGCAGCGTTTGCGCCGTGGGCAACATCACCGCCAATGGTTTCGCCGGACGATGTTTACGCGCCCGCAGCATCGCCACTGCGTTATCGTTGCGCGCGTCGCAGGCCAGATGAAAACCACCCAGCCCTTTAACGGCAATAATGCCTCCGGCGTTCAGTTGGGCGACCGCCGCCTGCAAAGCCGCCTCTTTTTCCGCTCGTTCATGTTGGCTCCGCCACTCAAGATGCGGCCCGCATGACGGACAGGCAACGGGCTGGGCATGAAAACGGCGATCGTACGGATCGCGGTATTCGCTGTCGCATTCCGGACACAAGGGAAACGCCGCCATTACCGTAAATGGCCGGTCATAGGGCATAGCGCGAATAATGGTGAAGCGTGGTCCACAGTGGGTGCAATTGATGAAAGGATAACGGTAGCGCCGCTCGCCTGGGGTATTCATCTCGGCAAGACATGCCGGGCAGGTCGCCGCATCCGGCACGATTTGCGTGTTCATCGAACCGCCTGCGCTCTGACGAATGGTGAAATCCGTCGGTGCGCGCTCCCATACCAACGACGCGTGTTCAACGCTGTCAATGCGCGCCAGCGGCGGGCAATCCTGATAGAGCGCGGCAATAAATTGCGACGGCTCTTCCAGCAGCCGAACGACGACGCCGTCGCCGTCATTACACACGTCGCCGTGTAATCGCAACTGCTGCGCCAGCTGCCAGACAAAAGGACGAAAACCGACGCCCTGTACTTTGCCCCGAATGCGTAGCTGTACGCCGGAAGGTGTGTCTATCGCCATCTTATTTTCCCGCCATCATCGAACCCGGATGCCTGATGGCGCGACGCTTATCAGGCCTACAACCGCACGGACCGTAGACCGGATAAGGCATTGATGCCGCCATCCGGCAATGCTTTGTGGCGTATTCTACGCGCAATCGCAGAAATCAGAAAAGCAGCGATGCCGTTGAATCCAGCGCCGCACGACGGCGTTTTTCCGCGCTTAGCTGTTCAAGCTTATTGCGGTCCACGCAGATGAGGGCGTGCGTTGGGCAAGCGGCCATACAGGCCGGACCGGCCTCACGGTGGTGACACAGATCGCACTTGTTGGCTTCGGCTTTTTCAGCACGCACGTTCAGCCCCGCGCCGCTATTGCGAACCACCGGACGTACCACCACTTCCATGGCGCCGTAAGGACATGCCACAACGCAAGTTTTACAGCCAATGCAGCGTTCCTGCATCACATGAACAAAGCCTTTGTCACGGCTGATGGCGCCATTCGGGCAAACGTTGGCGCACGGCGCGTCTTCACACTGGCGACACAGCGTTGCCGTGGAAACGTTCACGCCTTTGATGACATGGATACGAGGTAAAAAGGTTTCAGGGGTCAGCGATGCGCAATCCTGATTTTCCTGATGGGATACGACGCAAGCCACTTCACAGGTACGGCAACCAATGCATTTACTCGCGTCTGCAATGATGAAACGGTTCATCAAATTCTCCAGCAATAACAGATGATGTGCCGATATATACACGAATCGTGCCAATTTTTATTTCATTGTTATTTAAGAATATTATTTCTATTTTCGTGAGCATTTACGTGTCATCGTCACAAGTGTCGATGACACGTAATGTCGCCAGTGGTGGTCAAGATTTACAGTGATAGCCATCCGATTCTGCACCGAAACTGGCATCAATCCTGATTAACGCCCGGCAATACGTTACCGCGTATTAAACAGCGCTGCGTAAGGGAAAGATCGTCCGTTTGCGGATTCCTTCCGGCAATAGGTTTGATAATTAATTTACGGCCAGGATAGTGATTAAAGCGGGTCAGCGCCGGATAACTCAACCGGCCAAACCAGCCGTGTACGCGCTGCCAGCGGGCGTCCTTCACCTGATATAAATTGGTTATCCAGTAGCCTGAGTCAAACTGCATATCCAACAGTTGCGTGCGACCATTGCCCTGTAAATCAAGCAAATCATCGACGCCAGTATCGGTGGCGGTATAAAACCCCCACGGTTCAAAGACGCAGGGGCGGCCATTCTTGAGAAAGGTGAAAATGATGTATTGCGCGCTCGGCGCCAGGCCCAACCCAGGATTGCCCAACCAGATAACCAGATCCTGAATGCCGTTACGATCGAGGTCAGCGCGATAAAATTGCGCATTACCCGCCAAATTAATCAGCATTCCCACCGGGACAACCCACGAATTACCGGCTCTGTCTTTTCCGCTAATCCGCCATTCGTTATCTTTTTTCGGCTCCGGCAGTAGCGTCACGCCACTGACTCCGACCTGGCGAAAATACCAGGTCTGGTCGGGCGATACAGAATAAGGCAGGGTCAACAGCGGCTTCAGCGCACGCTTTTGCGCATATTCACTGTCGCTCATCGGCAGGTAACCGACAACACCGGTGGCCAGTGCGCGCGCGGCGATGCAGAAAAATAGCAGTCCGCACCATACGATAATCTTCACGTCCTTCTTATAACCTTTGCCGTGTAACACAAATTATCCCTAAATATGTGCGCATTTTACGCCTCCGGCGCTTCCAGCGCGGCAAATCCGCCGTTTCCCTGCCAGCCTTCCAGACGCTGATAGACAGTGTTTACCGCGTCCTTAATCGGTTGAGTCATCGGATAATAAAACCCGACGATATCCGGCTGGATACCAACAAAAATCACCTCGCCGACATCCTCTTTCAGCTGATCGATAAGGTAGTTGAGCGGCATATTGTGGGTGGTCATCATAAACATTTCGGCGATATCATCCGGATCGATAATGCGGATCTCGCCCGGATTAAGTCCCATATCGGTGGCGTCGACAATCAACAGACGCTGCGGGCGCAGTTCTCGAATCGCCACAATGTCGTTTTCCGGCGCGCTGCCGCCGTCGATGACAACCCAGTTGCCCTTCGGCTGCGCCACGCACATTTCCGCCAGTAATGGGCCTGCGCCGTCGTCGCCCATCATGCTGTTGCCGACACAGAGTAAAACGTCAGTCACGAAGCCTCCTCACCATCAGGTAGATGGCGCTTTCCTGATGAATGTCATGCAGCATACTGAGCATCAGTTTGCTCCATTCTTGCTGCTGCGGGGTCTGCGCGGCGCGCGCCTCATCAAACGCGCGCGCCAGCATTTGCACATGGTTGAAATCGATGACGATCTCGCCATACTTCGGCACGCCTTCCATTTTACGCCGGGCATCGCTACCGGCTTCCAGGGTGGCGATCCACGCCAGATACTCATCCCATGGGCAGGTGAGCGCGGCCTCCAGGCAATCGATAACCCCCAGGTGGTGACCAATCGCCAGGCTGTAATAGACAACCTGCTGCGCCTCGGCGGGCGTCGCATCGTTCTCATCAATAAACTTACGGCTCAGTTGACTGAACACCACCTGTTCGCTCATCGGATACGCGCCTCTTCAACAACATGATTGAGATGGGTGACAATTTCGGTTAAACGCGGATCGTTTTCCGCTTCCAGCCAACGCGCCACTTGCTGCTCGCCCTGCCCCAACTGTGTCAGGTAATCATCGGCGATCTGACGACCATAGCGATAACCCGCCAGCCGGCGCGCCGCGCGATCCACCTTCACGCGCAGCGGCTGCACCATATCCGGATGCAGGATCTCTGCGGGCTGATCGTCCAGCTCACCCGGCGCGCGGGCGTGGATTTTCTGCTCCAGCAGGCCAAGCGCCATTGCAAATCCGTACAACGTGGCGGCAGGCGTTGGCGGGCAGCCTGGAATATACACATCCACCGGGACGATTTTGTCGGTACCGCCCCAGACGCAGTACAGATCATGGAAGATGCCACCGCTGTTGCCGCAGGCGCCGTAAGAGATACAGATTTTCGGGTCCGGTGCCGACTGCCAGGCGCGCAGCGCCGGAGAGCGCATGGCGCGGGTGACCGCGCCGGTAAACAACAGAATATCGGCATGACGCGGCGACGGTACTACTTTGATGCCGAAACGCTCGGCATCAAACAACGGCGAAAGCGTCGCAAAGATTTCGATTTCACAGCCGTTACAGCCGCCGCAGTCCACGCGGTAAACGTATGCCGAACGCTTAATATTTTTCAGTAGAGACGCCTTCATGCTGGCGATGGATTCATCCACCGTCATCGGTACCGGAATGCCGTTGGCGTCACGCGGGCCTAATAAATTGCTCATTAGCTGACCTCTTTCATATGGCGAGTCAGTTCAATACGGTCGGACGGCACCAGGCATTTCTGACGCTTACAGTCCGGGCAGGTCTCAAAGCTTTCGCGGTGGTTTTCCGCGCGGCTGTCGCCGTTGTGCGCAAGCAGCGCAATGGCGTAGTCGATCTCTTTCTGTACCGCGAAAGGACGATTACACACGCGACAGTTGCACAGCGCGAAGCGGGACTGTTGCAGGAAATCTTCTTTCTTCCACACTGCCAGTTCGTACTCTTGCGACAGTTTGATCGCCGCCGTCGGGCAAACTTCTTCGCAGCGACCGCAGAAGATGCAGCGGCCAAGATTGAACTGCCACGCCAGCTCATTAGTCGCAAGATCGGTTTCCACCGTCAGCGCGTTCGACGGGCAGGCATTAACACAGGCGGCGCAGCCGATGCACTGCTGCGGATTATGTTCCGGCTTGCCGCGGAAGTTTTTATCAACCGCAATCGGCTCCAGCGGATAAGACGAGGTCGCCGTGCCGGTTTTGATAACTTTTTTGATAAAGGTAAACATGGCGATTCCTTATTTCAGCGGCGAGTTTTTACGCTCAATGCTGTAGCGCTCAAGTTCTTTGTACGGCACGACTTTGCTCTTCTTCTTACGCACATCGACCACGGTCATCCGGTCGGTACAGGAGTAGCACGGGTCGAGGCTGCCGATAATCAGCGGCGCATCGGAGACGGTGTTGCCGCGCAGCATATAGCGCAGCGTCGGCCAGTTGGCGTAGGTCGCCGCACGACAGCGCCAGCGGTAAAGCTTTTGGTTGTCGCCGGTCATGCTCCAGTGGATATCATCGCCACGCGGCGCTTCGGCAAAGCCGAGCGCAAAACGGTGCGGAATATAGGTAAAGCCTTCCACCATCAGCGGGCCGCCCGGCAGATTATCCAGACCGAAATCGATCATATTCAGCGAGGTGTAAACTTCGTTGATACGGACTTTCAGACGAGAAATCACATCGCAGCCCTGCTCGCTGTGCACTTCCATCGGCAGCAGGCCATAGCCCACAAACGGGTGGTCGGCTCGGGTGTCGCGGGCGTGACCGCTGGCGCGCACCATCGGGCCGACATTACTGAAGTCGCGGGCAATTTCCGGGTCCAGACGGCCGATACCCACGGTACGCTGTTCCATATTCGGCGTGCTCAGCAGCATGTCCACCAGCTCCTGCACGTCACGACGCATCTGCTGCGCCAGTTGACGGGTCTGGATCATGTCCTCTTTGAGCAGATCGCGGCGAATCCCGCCGATCAGGTTCAGACCGTAAGTTTTGCGCGCCCCGGTAAGGATCTCCGCCATCTTCATGGAGGTTTCACGCACGCGGAAGAACTGCATAAAGCCGGAGTCAAAGCCGGTAAAGTGGCAGGCGAGGCCTAGGTTCAGCAGGTGCGAGTGCAGGCGTTCCACTTCCAGCAGAATGGCGCGGATCATCTGCGCACGCTCCGGCACCTGAATGCCCATCGCGTTTTCCACGGAAGTGGTGTAGGCAGTGCTGTGCGCGAAACCGCAGATACCACACACGCGATCCGACAGGAAGGTGACTTCGTTATAACCCATGCGGGTTTCCGCCAGTTTTTCCATACCACGGTGGACGTAGAACAGGCGGTAGTCGGCGTCGATAATGTTTTCGCCATCGACGAACAGACGGAAGTGTCCCGGCTCATCGGAGGTGACATGCAGCGGGCCAATCGGCACCACGTTATTTTTCTTGTCACCCAGCTCGTTAATGAACTCGTAGGTTTCCGCATCGGTGGTCGGCGCCGGGCGCTGACGATAATCCATGCTGTCTTTACGCAGCGGATAGAGTTCATCCGGCCAGTCGTCCGGCAGCACCAGACGGCGCTCGTCCGGCAGACCGACCGGGATTAAACCGTACATGTCGCGTACTTCGCGCTCACCCCACACGGCAGCCGGCACGCGCGGCGTAACGGATGGGAATTCCAGCTTATTGGCATCTACTTCAACGCGAACGGTAATCCAGCACTTCGTGCCCTGCTCCATCGACAGCACGTAATAAACGGCATAGTGGCCGCACAACTGGCGTTCGTCATTACCGAACAGCACCGACAACCACCCACCCTGCTGGTAGTAAAGAAACTCCACCACTTCCGGCAGATAGTTCACTTTTACCGTAATAGTCAGCTGATCTTTGGTCTGCCAGGCTTCGTCCAGCACGACGCCCGGAAACGCCTGGTGCAGCGCCGCAAGGTATTGTTGACCTAATTTTTCTTCAGACATGCTCAAACTCTCTTAAATCACGCCGCCAGCAAGGAGACGAAGGCTAAAAACGCAAACCCAAAACCGGCCCAGGTCACGCGTGAAGTGGCGCAAAAACGCAGTCGCGCCATGCTGTTTTCAAACAGGGCGATCACCAGTACGCCGACAATCAGCTTGACGACGGCAATCACCAGCGCCAGCAACAGTCCGCCTGCGCTGAAGGTTTCCATCTGTCCCCACGGCAGAAACACGCCGACGAACATTTGCAGCACCACCAGTTGCTTAAGGCTGATGCCCCATTTCAGCACCGCAAAGCCGCTACCGCTGTATTCGGTCAACGGCCCTTCCTGCAACTCCTGCTCCGCTTCCGCCAGGTCGAACGGCAGCTTGCCCATTTCGATAAAGGTGGCGAAGGCGCAGGCGCACAGCGCCAGAATCAGCGGAATACTGCGCGCGACAGGCCAGTGATAAATGGTATCGGCGATATTGCTGATATGAGTTGAACCCGCCACCTGCGCGGCGACCCACAGACCCAGCAGCAGAATCGGCTCCACCAGCACGCCGAGCATCGCTTCACGGCTGGCGCCGATCGCGGTGAACGGACTGCCGGTATCCAGGCCTGCAATAGAGAAGAAGAAGCGCGCGATGGCGAACAGGTAAATCAGGGTGATTAAATCACCCAGTTGCGGCAACGGAGATCCAACGGTGACGACCGGCAGCGCGGTGGCGATAGTCAGCATCACGCCGACCATCACAAACGGCGTCAGGCGAAAAACCCAGCCGGAATCAGCGGGCGCAATACTCTGACGACCGAGCAGTTTGATAATGTCGCGGTACTCCTGCAACACGCCCGGCCCACGGCGATTGTGTAGACGGGCGCGCGCCACGCGAGTAATACCGGACAGCAATGGCGCAACGGCAAATAGCACCAGCGCCTGAATTAACGGATAAAACACACTCATTTTCAGGCTCCTCGTGAAACCACAATCACCACCAGCACCGCCAGCTCAATCAGCGCCAGACGACGGAACAGCACCGCGGCCGCCGCGTTCTGCCAGCCCGGCACCAGCGATACCGGGTTAAGCCATTTACGCAGTTTAAGTACCGGGGCAAAGGCCTCTTTCACCGGCATGGCGAAACCGTGCGCGGTAATCACCATCGACTGCTCATGGTCGTAGCCGCACACCCAGGCCGCGCCGCGAGAACGCGACGGCAGACGGTTGCCTTTGAATATCGCCATAATGATGAACGGCAGTAGCGGACAGGCGACCAACAGCAGCGTGATCATCGGCTGCGATACGGTGGTGTGCGCGGTTTCCAGCGGCAACGGTACCGCAGTGGAAATCATCGGCAGCAGCCACGGCGCGGCAACCCCGCCCAGTACGCAGCAAATCGCCAATGCCACCACGCTGACGCCCATCAGGATCGGCGCGCAGCTGGCATTTTCAGCTTCCTTCGTGCGCGGCGCGCCAAGGAACGTAACGCCATACACTTTCGCCATACACATCACCGCCAACGCGCCGGTAATCGCCAGGCCAACCGCCAGCAGCGGTCCTAACAGACGACCAACAAACGCGCCGCTGTTGCCCAGTTTGAAGAAGGACTGGTAAATCACCCACTCGCCGGCAAAGCCGTTCAGCGGCGGCAACGCCGCCATCGCCATCAGACCGACCAGCATGGCGATAGAAATAACCGGCATCCGTTTACCAATACCGCCCAGTTTTTCGATATCGCGATGACCGGTACGGAACCAGATGCTGCCCGCGCCCAGAAACAGCACGCTTTTGAACAGGCTATGGTTCAGCAGGTGATAGAGCCCGCCGGTCAGACCCAGCGCGATCAGTACCGGCTGATTGAGAGCAATCCCGGTAACGCCTGCGCCCAGACCGAGCAAAATGATGCCGATATTTTCCAGCGTGTGATAGGCCAGCAGGCGCTGAATGTTATGCTCCATCAGCGCGTACAAACCACCGACAAAGGCGGTGATCATCCCAAGCACCAACAGCGCCACGCCCCACCACAGCGGCGCATTGCCGCCAAGCAGAGATAGCGTGAGAATGCCCAGCAGCCCGATTTTCATCACCACGGTCGAGAACAGCGCGGCGGCGGGAGCGCTGGCGTTGGCGTGCGCCTGCGGCACCCAACCGTGTAGCGGGATAATCCCGGCCAGCAGACCAAAACCGATAACGCCGAGCAGCCAGATATCGGAGCCCAGCGGCAGTTGCTGAGCGCGTTGATCCAGCAGCCCCAGATCCAGCGTGCCGTAGCGCTGCCACACCAGCCAGCAGGCGATTGCCAGCAGCAGCGTACCGAGACGGCCCAGCGCAAACCACAGTTTGCCCTCTTTGCTACCGCCGGTGAGGAACACGGCGCAGAGCGCCATGATTTCCGCCATTACCACCATCGTCCCCAGATTACTGGCGACCACGGCGCAGACGGCTGCCGCCATCAGCAGGTTGATCAACAGTCCGTTGGCTTTTACCTGTGGATGGCGATGCCAGTCGATATTGAACAGGCTGACGAACAGACCGCACAGCCCCAGTGTAATCAGCCAGATAGCATTCAGCGGCGTAATTTGCAGCATGTGACCGGTAAACGGCATCACGCCGCTCACCGTAACGGCGCTGGTCAGTGCGATGAACCCCGCGCCAGCCGTATACAGGCTGCCGACCGCGCCGCCGATACCGGCAATCCAGCCGCTCAGCGCTTTATGAAACGAAAACAGAAACGCCAGAACGGCGGCGGCGGCAAACCACGCGACGCCGCCAGTAATCAGTGAAAGTGAACTCATTATGCATCCCCACTCTGAGCCTGCTGAAACAAGGAGAGATCGCCAAAATCGGTATTAAACGTCAGCTCACGTTTACGTTTGCTGGCGCGGGCGATATCCGTGTTATCCACCAGGTGTAGCGCTTTAGTCGGGCACATCCGCACACAGGCCGGGCCTTGCTCGTCAAAGCTGCACAGGTCGCATTTCACCGCGATAGCGCGTACGCCCGGCACCCAGTCGAGCAACGTACTGACGCGCGCAGGCGCTGGCGGCGCGGGCGGCGCTTTCGGCGTATTGGCGTTCGCCGGAATATGCAGCGGACGGCTGCCGGAAAACTCAATAGCGCCAAACGGACAGGCAATACCACACAGTTTGCAGCTCACGCACAGGCTTTCATTAAGCTGGACAGTGCCGTCAACGCGATTAATCGCGTTAACCGGGCATACCGTGGCGCATGGCGCATCTTCACAGTGGTGACAAAGCTGCGGCGCAGATTCTTTTTCATTCAGCATCACTTTCAGGCGCGGCATTGACTGCAGGCCATGCTGGCGATGCGTCTCTGAACAGGCGGCCTCACAGGTGTGGCAGCCGATACAGAGAGTGGAGTCAGCAATTACAAAACGATTCACCAGGCATTCCTCAGGTGATTGTCATTTTTGACGAAAACATGCCGTTGAAATGTCATTTTCGACACTTATCGACACGCCCATCCCCAAAACATTCATGACATGGCGCAACGCCACATCGCGAATCAAAGCGGGCAACGCCTCAGGCTTATACCGCCGGGCTGTGTCCCTTTACCAATTGACGCAAATTAACCGGCGAGTTGGTTTCTACAGCGGTATAGAGGCTGTCGTAAACGCTAGCGATTTTTTCCAGATAGTGCTCCAGCACCTGCTCGCGATCGCGGTTGTTAACCCGTTCATCAACCTTGCCGTCGATATCGAGCTGCGCCTGTGCAATCAATTGTTTATCTTCGCCATCTTTGGTTTCAACGTAGTACTCAATGGTGTGGCTGTTAAAACCATCCGCCAACGCGACGTAAATACGAAAGTGCTCAAACAGGACAAAACAAAGATCCCTTTCCGGCGCGCAGCTCATTGCGTGATGCAGGCGCGCTTTCGAGAGGGTGATCCCCTGAACCAGCGAGTTGCAGTAAATATGCCACTGGTCCTGTAGGCGACGATGCCGTTGCGCGATGTAATCGGCCTTTTCGCTTATTTCCCAAATAGTCATGTCAGGTTACCCGTTTAACAGAGATGCCTGCGTTAAGCATTTTCCATGCCAATTTTTAACTTATTGTTTTTAATGGCAGACGAGCACAGTCACTGCCGTTTCGACGCGGTGACGACATGTCATTTCGTCATCGTCGACATTAACCTGCCAGGGGATAAAAATATTGGCATAAATATTGCTTTACAGGGGCAACCACTACGGGAGGCGATATGCACGAAATCACCCTCTGCCAACGGGCACTGGAATTGATTGAACAACAGGCTTCAGCATACGGTGCAAAACGTGTGACAGCCGTCTGGATCAAAATTGGCGCATTTTCTTGCGTGGAAACCAGCGCTCTTTCCTTTTGTTTTGATCTGGTATGCCGCGGCACGATAGCAGAAGGTTGTAAACTGCACCTCGAAGAACAGGAAGCCGAATGCTGGTGTGAGCATTGTCAACAATATGTCACGTTGTTAACCCACCGTGTACGTCGTTGTCCGCAATGTCATAGCGATACGCTGCGAATTGTGGCCGATGACGGCTTACAAATTCGGCGCATAGAGATTGATGAAACTGAAGATTAATGCCGGATAGACGCTCGCGTCGCCATCCGGCAGAAAGCCTGTAACAAGAAAAAGATCAGGAGTAAGCGATGTGTACGACTTGCGGTTGCGCTGAAGGCAACCTTTATATAGAAGGCGATGAACATAATCCGCACTCAGCGTTTCGTAGCGCGCCCTTTGCCCCAGCGGCTCGCCCGGCGCTGAATATTACCGGCATTAAAACGCCTGACTTTGCCCCAAGTCAAACCGCAGAAGGCGATCTGCATTACGGCCACGGCGAAGCCGGAACCCACGCGCCTGGTATGAGTCAGCGGCGGATGCTGGAGGTTGAAATCGACGTGCTGGACAAAAATAATCGTCTGGCTGAGCGCAACCGCGCCCGTTTCGCCGCCCGCCAGCAACTGGTGCTCAACCTGGTGTCCAGCCCCGGGTCCGGTAAAACCACCCTGCTGACTGAAACGCTAATGAAATTGAAAGACCGTGTACCGTGCGCGGTGATTGAAGGCGACCAGCAGACAGTGAACGACGCCGCCCGCATCCGCGCTACCGGCACGCCCGCCATTCAGGTCAACACCGGTAAAGGCTGCCATCTTGACGCGCAAATGATCGCCGACGCCGCGCCGCGCCTGCCGCTGGATGACCATGGTATTCTGTTTATCGAAAACGTCGGTAATCTTGTCTGCCCGGCCAGCTTCGATCTGGGCGAAAAGCATAAAGTCGCAGTGCTTTCCGTGACCGAAGGTGAAGATAAGCCGCTGAAATATCCCCATATGTTTGCCGCTGCGTCGCTCATGCTGCTCAATAAAGTCGATCTGCTGCCCTACCTCAATTTTGACGTTGAGAAGTGCATCGCCAGCGCGCGTGAAGTGAACCCGGAGATTGAAATTATCCTGATTTCCGCCACCAGCGGCGAAGGCATGGCTCAGTGGCTGGCCTGGCTGGAGGCGCAGCGATGTGCATAGGCGTGCCGGGTCAAATCCGCGCCATTGACGGCAATCAGGCAAAAGTTGACGTCTGCGGCATTCAGCGCGACGTCGATCTCACATTAGTCGGCAGTTGTGATGAAAACGGTCAGCCGCGTCTGGGTCAGTGGGTGCTGGTTCATGTCGGATTCGCCATGAGCGTCATTAACGAAGCGGAAGCGCGCGACACGCTCGACGCGCTACAAAATATGTTTGATGTTGAGCCGGACGTCGGCGCACTGCTGTATGGTGAGGAGAGATAATGCGTTTTGTTGACGAGTACCGTGCGCCGGAACAGGTAATGCAGCTCATTGAACACCTGCGTGAACGCGCCGCCCTTCTTCCTTACACTGCCGAACGTCCGTTGCGCATTATGGAAGTCTGCGGGGGTCATACCCACGCAATTTTTAAATTTGGTCTCGATCAGTTACTGCCCGAAAACGTGGAGTTTATTCACGGCCCCGGTTGTCCGGTCTGCGTGCTGCCGATGGGACGTATCGACAGTTGCGTGGAAATCGCCAGCCATCCGGAGGTGATTTTCTGCACCTTTGGCGATGCCATGCGCGTGCCGGGGAAACAGGGTTCGCTGTTGCAGGCTAAAGCGCGCGGCGCGGATGTCCGTATTGTTTATTCTCCGATGGACGCGCTGAAGCTGGCGCAGGATAACCCGACCCGCAAAGTGGTATTTTTCGGGCTGGGCTTTGAAACCACCATGCCGACCACAGCCATCACGCTACAGCAGGCAAAACAGCGTGACGTGCGAAACTTCTACTTTTTCTGCCAGCACATTACGCTGATCCCGACGCTGCGTAGCCTACTGGAGCAGCCGGACAACGGCATTGACGCCTTTCTTGCGCCAGGCCACGTCAGCATGGTCATCGGCACCGAGGCGTACCAGTTTATCGCCGCCGATTTTCATCGCCCGCTGGTGGTGGCTGGATTCGAACCGCTTGATCTACTGCAAGGCGTGGTCATGCTGGTTGAGCAGAAAATAGCGGCCCTAAGCCAGGTTGAAAACCAATACCGTCGCGTGGTGCCGGATGCCGGAAACATGCTGGCGCAGCAGGCCATCGCCGATGTGTTCTGCGTTAATGGCGACAGCGAGTGGCGCGGTCTGGGCGTGATTGAATCCTCTGGCGTCCACCTGACGCCAGAGTATCAGCGCTTTGACGCCGAAGCGCATTTCCGCCCAGCGCCGCAGCAGGTCTATGACGATCCGCGCGCCCGCTGCGGCGAAGTGCTGACCGGCAGATGCAAGCCGCATCAGTGCCCGCTATTTGGTAAAACATGTAATCCAGAGACCGCGTTCGGCGCGCTGATGGTCTCTTCCGAAGGCGCATGCGCCGCCTGGTATCAGTATCGTCAGCAGGAGTGTGAAGTTTGAACAATATACAACTCGCCCACGGCAGCGGCGGCCAGGCTATGCAACAGTTGATTAATAGCCTGTTTATGGAGGCCTTTGCCAACCCGTGGCTGGCGGAACAAGAAGATCAGGCGCGTCTGGAGCTGGCGCAACTGACGGCGGAGGGCGACCGTCTGGCGTTTTCTACCGATAGCTATGTGATCGATCCGCTCTTTTTCCCCGGCGGCAATATCGGCAAACTGGCGATTTGCGGTACGGCGAACGACGTAGCGGTGAGCGGCGCGATCCCCCGCTATCTCTCCTGCGGCTTTATCCTTGAAGAAGGGCTGCCGATGGAGACGTTAAAAAGCGTGGTCAATAGCATGGCGGCGACCGCGCGGGAAGCGGATATCGCCATTGTAACCGGCGACACCAAAGTTGTGCAGCGCGGCGCGGCGGATAAATTATTTATCAACACTGCCGGCATGGGGGCGATTCCCGCCGATATTCGCTGGGGCGCGCAAACGCTGAGCGTTGGCGATGTGCTGTTAGTCAGCGGTACGCTTGGCGATCACGGTGCCACTATTCTCAACCTGCGTGAGCAACTGGGACTGGATGGCGAGCTGGCGAGCGACTGCGCAGTATTAACGCCGCTTATTCAGACGCTGCGTCATATTGACGGAGTGAAGGCATTGCGTGACGCCACGCGCGGCGGCGTGAATGCGGTCGCCCATGAGTTTGCGGCGTCCTGCGGTTATGGTATTGAATTGTCCGAATCCGCACTGCCGCTCAAACCTGCCGTGCGCGGCGTCTGCGAGCTGTTGGGGCTGGATGCCCTGAACTTTGCCAACGAAGGAAAACTGGTGATTGCCGTTGAACGGCAGGCCGCAGATCGGGCGTTGGCGGCATTACGCGCGCATCCGCTGGGACGTGATGCAGCGCTGATTGGCGAAGTCGTGGAACGCAAAGGCGTTCGCTTAGCCGGACTCTATGGCGTGAAGCGAACTCTTGATTTGCCACACGCCGAACCATTACCTCGTATATGCTAGCAGCCTGTTGGCAGCATACTGTAGGCCGGATAAGACGCATTTGCGTCGACATCCGGCATTAACGCTGCATGAACGCCTGATGGCGCTTTGCTTATCAGGCCTACGGAGTGTGTGACCAGCGAGTTTGCGGTCAGCCATCCGGCAATAACTTACGACTTATACCTATAATTCATTTACCGTTTTCGCACCGTTTTGCGGTATTTTCCTGGAAAAGCAACATGTCGTATACACCCATGAGCGATCTTGGACAGCAAGGCTTGTTCGATATCACTCGTACCTTATTGCAGCAGCCCGATTTGGCGTCGCTCAGTGAAGCGCTTTCGCAACTGGTAAAGCGTTCAGCGCTCGCCGACAGCGCCGGCATTGTGCTATGGCAGGCGCAGTCGCAACGCGCACAATATTATGCGACGCGAGAAAATGGCCGTCCTGTTGAATATGAAGATGAAACCGTACTGGCGCACGGCCCGGTACGTCGCATCCTTTCTCGCCCCGATGCATTGCACTGTAATTTCCATGAGTTTACCGAAACCTGGCCGCAGCTTGCCGCGAGCGGCCTCTACCCTGAATTTGGTCATTACTGTCTGCTTCCTTTAGCCGCGGAGGGCCGTATTTTCGGCGGCTGCGAATTCATCCGTCAGGAAGATCGCCCCTGGAGTGAAAAGGAATATGACCGTCTGCATACGTTTACCCAAATTGTCGGCGTGGTCGCCGAGCAAATTCAAAACCGGGTAAACAATAATGTCGATTATGATCTATTGTGCCGCGAACGCGATAACTTCCGTATTCTGGTTGCGATTACCAACGCCGTCCTGTCGCGTCTGGATATTGATGAGCTGGTAAGCGAAGTCGCAAAAGAGATCCACCACTATTTCAATATCGACGCAATCAGCATCGTGTTGCGCAGCCATCGCAAAAATAAGCTGAATATCTACTCCACCCACTACCTTGATGAGCATCATCCGGCGCACGAACAGAGCGAAGTCGACGAAGCCGGCACGCTCACGGAGCGCGTCTTTAAAAGTAAAGAGATGCTGCTTATCAACCTCAACGAACGCGATCCGCTTGCCCCCTACGAACGCATGCTGTTCGATACCTGGGGCAATCAGATCCAGACGCTTTGCCTGCTGCCGTTGATGTCCGGCAAGACGATGCTTGGCGTGCTCAAACTGGCCCAGTGCGAAGAAAAAGTGTTTACCACTGCCAACCTCAAGCTGCTGCGTCAGATTGCCGAACGGGTAGCCATTGCCGTGGATAATGCGCTGGCCTATCAGGAAATCCACCGACTGAAGGAACGCCTGGTCGACGAAAACCTGGCGCTCACAGAGCAGCTTAATAACGTCGACAGCGAGTTTGGCGAGATCATCGGACGCAGCGAAGCGATGTACAACGTGCTAAAGCAGGTTGAGATGGTGGCGCAAAGCGACAGTACCGTGCTAATTCTGGGCGAAACGGGAACCGGTAAAGAGTTGATTGCCCGCGCCATTCACAACCTGAGCGGACGTAGCGGGCGCAGGATGGTAAAGATGAACTGCGCCGCGATGCCGGCGGGGCTGCTGGAAAGCGATTTGTTTGGTCATGAGCGCGGCGCGTTTACCGGCGCCAGCGCGCAGCGGATTGGCCGTTTCGAGCTGGCGGATAAAAGCTCGCTGTTTCTGGATGAAGTGGGCGACATGCCGCTGGAGCTACAGCCTAAGCTGCTGCGCGTCCTTCAGGAGCAAGAGTTTGAACGTCTCGGCAGCAATAAACTGATCCAGACCGACGTGCGGCTGATCGCCGCGACTAACCGCGATCTGAAAAAAATGGTCGCCGATCGCGAATTCCGTAACGATCTCTACTATCGGCTGAATGTTTTTCCGATCCAGCTTCCTCCGTTACGCGAACGTCCGGAAGATATTCCACTACTGGTCAAAGCGTTCACTTTCAAAATCGCCCGCCGAATGGGGCGTAATATCGACAGCATTCCCGCCGAAACGCTGCGCACGCTCAGCAGCATGGAATGGCCGGGGAACGTTCGCGAGCTGGAGAATGTCGTCGAGCGCGCCGTGCTGCTGACGCGCGGCAATGTGCTACAACTGTCGCTGCCGGATATTACCGCCGTAACGCCCGATACCTCGCCTGTTGCGACTGAAAGCGCCAAAGAAGGCGAAGATGAATATCAGCTTATTATACGCGTGCTGAAAGAGACCAATGGCGTAGTGGCTGGACCAAAAGGCGCGGCGCAGCGTCTGGGGCTTAAACGAACCACCCTGCTGTCGCGTATGAAGCGATTGGGTATTGATAAAGACGCGTTAGCGTAACGGGTTGCCGGATCTGATCCGGCCTGGAGATGATGCGCGCCGTAGGCCTGGCGCTTCCCCTTCACTTCTTGCGCTGATATTTTTCCGGCAATTCCGGAACGGGGCGCTTATCGTCGATAAGGTGCCGCACGGTCAGGACAGGATGCCGCCAAAGCATTCGCGGACCTGCCCAACGCATAATCTGCTTCATCTCCTCGCGTTTAGCCGGCTGATAGCAGTGCACCGGGCACTGCTTACAGGCGGGTTTTTCCTCGCCAAATACGCATTTATCAAGACGTTTTTGCGCGTAGGCGAACAGCGCCTCGTAATGCCCCTGCACCGCTGACGCCTGTGGGCACTGGCTTTCATACAGCGCGATCATTTTTTTGATCGTCAGTTTTTCACGAGCGATACGTTTACCAGGCATCGTGCTCTCTCCGAACATTAAGGTGTATTTATTTTACACCTTATCCCTCTTTAGCACTATCACTGCATATCGTCGCCATTTCGCAAATAAGAATTATTTTCATTTATTCATGCCTTGTGCTATATAACATAGCAAAGGCTATATTCGATGATTAATTAACCACATTGTTGCGAGGGATACTATGACGAATCTACATCGTCTGAAAACACTCCTGATTGCCGGTATTGTTGCGATACTCGCGCTATCGCCAGCCTATGCAAAAGAGAAATTTAAAGTCATCACCACGTTTACCGTTATTGCCGACATGGCGAAAAACGTGGCGGGCGACGCAGCGGAAGTCAGCTCAATTACCAAGCCCGGCGCTGAAATCCATGAGTATCAGCCAACGCCCGGCGATATTAAACGAGCGCAGGGGGCACAGCTTATCCTCGCGAATGGTCTGAACCTGGAGCGATGGTTCGCCCGCTTTTATCAGCACCTTTCCGGCGTGCCGGAAGTCGTCGTCTCCACCGGTGTCAAACCGATGGGCATTACCGAAGGCCCGTATAACGGTAAACCGAACCCGCACGCCTGGATGTCGGCAGAAAACGCGCTGATTTATGTCGATAACATTCGCGACGCCCTGGTGAAGTACGATCCGGATAATGCGCAGATCTATAAGCAAAACGCCGAACGCTATAAAGCGAAAATTCGCCAGATGGCCGATCCGTTGCGTGCCGAACTGGAAAAAATTCCCGCCGATCAGCGCTGGCTGGTCACCAGTGAAGGCGCGTTCTCTTACCTGGCGCGCGATAACGACATGAAAGAGCTTTATCTCTGGCCAATTAACGCCGATCAACAGGGAACGCCAAAACAGGTGCGTAAAGTGATTGATACTATTAAAAAGCACCATATTCCCGCCATCTTTAGCGAGAGTACGGTTTCCGATAAACCGGCCCGCCAGGTCGCGCGTGAATCCGGCGCGCATTATGGCGGCGTGCTGTATGTCGATTCTCTGAGCGCCGCTGACGGCCCTGTGCCAACCTATCTGGATCTGCTGCGCGTCACGACCGAAACCATCGTCAACGGCATTAACGACGGACTGAGGAGTCAACAATGAGTCAATCTGCGATTACCGTTGATCAAGTCACGGTGACGTATCGCAACGGTCATACCGCCCTACGGGACGCCACTTTTCAGGTGCCAGGCGGTTCAATCGCCGCGCTGGTAGGCGTAAATGGCTCCGGTAAGTCTACGTTATTTAAAGCGTTAATGGGCTTTGTGCATCTTGCGCAGGGCAATATCACTATCCTGCAACAGTCAGTCAACAAGGCGCTGAAAAAAAACCTCATTGCTTATGTTCCGCAATCGGAAGAAGTGGACTGGTCATTTCCGGTGCTGGTAGAAGATGTGGTGATGATGGGACGCTACGGCCATATGGGCTGGCTACGCCGTCCCACTGCGCATGATCACGCCTGTGTTGACGCCGCGCTGGCGCGGGTGGATATGCAGGAATATCGTCACAGGCAGATTGGCGAGCTGTCCGGCGGGCAGAAAAAACGTGTGTTTCTTGCCAGGGCCATCGCTCAGGATGGACAAGTAATCCTGCTGGATGAACCTTTTACCGGCGTGGATGTAAAAACCGAAGCGCGAATCATCGATCTACTACGGGAACTGCGCGATGAAGGCCGCACGATGCTGGTCTCAACGCATAATCTCGGCTCCGTCACCGAGTTTTGCGACTATACGGTAATGATTAAAGGAACCGTACTGGCCAGCGGCCCTACCGAAACCACGTTTACCGCCGCGAATCTGGAACAGGCGTTTAGCGGCGTTCTACGTCATATCGCGCTAAGCGGAGGCGAAGAGCACATCATCACCGATGACGAGCGCCCCTTTATTTCCCGGCGCGTGGCCAGCGGAGGAAAATCGTCATGAACTGGCTTGTTGAGCCGTTTGGCTACCAGTATATGCTCAACGCGATGTGGGTCTCCGCGATGGTGGGCGGTCTGTGCGCGTTTCTCTCCTGCTATTTGATGCTCAAAGGCTGGTCGCTCATTGGCGATGCGCTATCTCACTCTATTGTGCCTGGCGTCGCTGGCGCCTGGATGTTAGGGCTGCCTTTCTCGCTCGGCGCGTTTCTTTCCGGCGGACTGGCTGCAGGCAGTATGCTCTTTCTTAACCAACGCTCACGCCTGAAAGAAGACGCGATTATCGGGCTTATCTTCTCCTCTTTTTTTGGCGTCGGCCTTTTTATGGTGTCGCTCAATCCGATGTCGGTGAATATCCAGACGATTATTCTCGGCAACGTGCTGGCGATCGCGCCAGCGGATATTGCGCAACTGGCGATTATCGGCGCAGCCTCGCTGACGATTCTGCTGTTAAAGTGGAAAGATCTGATGGTCGTCTTTTTCGATGAGACTCATGCGCGTTCTATCGGGCTTAATCCGGGTCGATTAAAGCTGTTGTTTTTCACTCTATTGTCCGTCTCTACCGTGGCGGCCCTGCAAACCGTTGGGGCGTTCCTAGTGATCTGTCTCGTCGTCACGCCGGGCGCGACGGCCTGGTTACTCACCGACCGTTTTCCACGTCTGCTCATGATTGCCGTCGTGATTGGCAGCCTGACCAGTTTTCTGGGCGCATGGCTTAGCTACTGGCTGGATGGCGCCACTGGCGGAATTATTGTCGTCATGCAAACCTTACTGTTCATCACGGCCTTTATTTTCGCCCCGAAACACGGTCTGTTAGCCAACCGTCGACGCGCCCGCCTGCAGAAGGAGCCGACATGTTCTTAACAACGTTACTGGAACCCTTTCAGTTTGATTTTATGGTGAACGCCCTTATGGTTTCGGTCATTGTGGCGATTCCCTGCGCCTTGCTGTCCGTGTTTTTAGTGTTAAAAGGCTGGGCGTTAATGGGCGACGCAATGAGTCATGCGGTATTCCCCGGGGTCGTGCTGGCATATATTGTGGGGATCCCCCTGGCGATTGGCGCTTTCATTGCCGGATTATTTTGCGCTATCGCCACCGGCTATCTGGACGATAACAGCCGCATCAAACGTGATACGGTGATGGGCATCGTCTTTTCCGGGATGTTTGGCGCAGGTCTGGTGCTCTATGTTTCTATTCAATCGGAAGTGCATCTGGATCACATCCTGTTTGGGGATATGCTGGGCGTATCGCTGGGGGATATCGTACAAACGTCAGTTATTGCACTGGGTATTGCGTTAATCATTGGGCTGAAATGGAAAGATCTCCTGCTACACGCTTTTGACCCGCACCAGGCGAAAGCCAGCGGGCTGAATACCACGCTACTGCATTATGGCCTGCTATGTATGATTGCGCTGACTATCGTCGCCACGCTGAAATCGGTGGGCATTATTCTGTCGATCTCACTGCTTATCGCCCCCGGCGCAATTGCCATTTTGCTGACGCGACGCTTTGCGCGCGCGCTGGGATTAGCGGTGAGTCTGTCAGTTATTACCGCTTTTGCGGGCGTCTATCTGTCTTTTTATCTTGATAGCGCGCCAGCGCCGACCATCGTGGTATTATTTGCCATCGTGTTTATTGCGGTATTTATTTACGCAACATGGCGCGACAGGCGTAATGAAATCGTACCAGAGGCGCAAGGTTAACACTTTTTTGCCTGCTATTCAGGAAACATACGGTCATAATATAGAGTAGTCTTATGGCGCTGGAAGGATTTCCTCTGGCAGGCAACCTTATAATTTCATTACGGTTTAAGTAAAGACTTATATTCAGCTATCCTTTTTTTATGAGCGGATATAGAGAGTTTTTTATCGTTTAGCATAACGGCATTGTTATCGAATCGCTCATAAAGCGTTTCATTCTTTTTGTTTACTATACTGCTTCCCGCCGCCGGATTGGCCTCCACATATTCATTTAATCGTTGTACGCCTTGAGTATGTTTGTAAAAACTCACCGGCAGATAGCGGTCTGCTTTATCGGACGGGAGAAAAGGTTCTTCACCACACAGACGTTCACAAATATTATCTTCATGAATTTTTACTAAGTTCATAAATTCAAGCTGAAGTTTTTTGGCGAGCGCCAGGCTAAAAATACCGCATTCAGAAGAGCTTCGTTGAATGTCCAGCTCGACCATAGCAAAATAACAATCAGGCAGTTGTTCACGTTCAAGAGCTGCTTTGGTCCTCAACGCCAGTAAAGCAGGTCCAAAAGCGCTACACGCTGCTGGTTCGAACAAAATCACCGATGTCTTTCCGTCCATAACTCTAAAATCGACGACTGAAATATGGATACCTGAACTTCCCATATTTACGAGAAATCGGGCAGATTCAACGCCTTCCATTCTGGTCTCCTTTATAGAGGAAACAAGCTCATGGACTGACATAACAAATTTAAGATTTAACTCTGGATACTTCTTATTGGCCTGTGCAACAAGAAAAGGCATCATTTCGAGATCGGTTTCCTCGTAACTGATATGAATCCAGCTGCCATCTATAATTTCACTTTCCAGACGCTCAACAATACAGGTCAATGCTTCGGTGTTTAGCTCCCCGCTGACGTCAGGCTGAGGCGATAAACTCGCCCCCATATTACGAGTCGTAGGACTTAGCATACTTTTCCCTCCACATGATAGCTCCTGCACCGAAAATATCATCTTTAACTTTTCAGATTCAATATATTGCCTGCAAAAATATGCCTCAATGATTGAGCCAGGCTACCAACCACCTCCGGATGATTATATATAAGAATTACTACTCAAAAAATCTTTTTTATAATAAAAGCTCAACACATGGTCATAAATGATAAAAAATATTTTAATTCATTCCTACCGCAATCGGTAACGCGCAATTATCGTCAGGTACAGCAGGGGTATGTGCAAAAGCAGTGCGCTGTAAATGCGCGTCTAGTTTCAGTCCCCGGAACAGCGATAGCGGTGAAGAGTCCATCCCCAAACGATACATAACCTTCTTACGATAAATACTGACGGTTTTTGTTCCCAGACCAAATTTTTTCGCCAGTTCAATTGCCGGATGTCCGGAGGATAATAATATCAGCAGCGCATATTTCGCCTGCGTGACACCGGGAGGTAGATTCCACCAGGCGTATTGATTGATATTAAACAATACCTCTTCCGGCGTCTCGCCGGCATTAAAAGCATACGTAGCAGCCACGGTTTTCTTTTGTGGCCTGTGGCAGAAACGCAGCCAGGCTTCCGGAAGACGGAGCTTCTCTCGATCCGAGCGGATAGCGCAGGATAGTTCGTCTTTTAAAACATAATCCATAACGCCAAAATATTGCAGCACACAGCGATCGATATAATACAAGCGATCTGCCACTACCAAAACTTTACGGTTCTGCAACCGCGTCAGCAACGCATGAAAAAGATAAACATGCTCATGCGGGTTCAAAGCTAAAATCAGCCCGGCGTCCGGCATATCGGATAGAGAATGCAAAAGTGCAGTTAATGAGTTACACGTTTTAACGCACTTTTCCGGATATTTTTGCTTAAAAATAGACTGTAGGGCATAACAATTAGTCCAGTTAATACCGTATATAATTACATTTCTCATTTATTTATCCTTTTTTGAAAACTGACCACAGCTTCGGTAATGATTTTTCTTCCTGGGCGACTACTGCGCAAGTAGATAACGCCTTCTTACTACAAAGGTAATAAGACCAGATACGTTATTACATGCGCAATGTCGTTACCGAAATGAATTCCTTTTACAAATCTGATAATGATTAAATTTGCTGTTTTACTTTACTGTAATCTCTTAGAGTACAACGATTGCCCGGCGCCTGGTGGCCATGTATGTCTGACAATGAACGCTTTCGATTCCCTTTCATTAACTACATATCACTGGTGTAGCGATACTGAAATATACACTACGATTAAAAAAATATTTGGTATCTGTAACGCAAACAGATAGTAACGTTTAAAATAATTTCACAAATCAATGGTTCATTGTACGCATAAAGCTAAGCGGTGTAATCTTAAAATGCCGTTTAAAAATAGCGATAAAATAAGAAGGCGTATCATAGCCACACATCGTCGCGACTTGTGAAATATTTCCAGCCCCCATACGTAATAATTTTATAGCCTGATTCATACGAGCATCCAGGTATATTTTGCTAAAACTCACCTCTTCAGCGGCCAGTTTTCGCTTCAGACTTGATACGCTCATAAACAGCTTTCCTGCCACCTCAGCCTGTGACCATTTGCGGGTGAGATCGCTGATAATAATGTTATAAACTTTCTCTTTTGTCGTAATTTTTATTGCTCGCTCAAGGAAATCAAACCCACCGGGCTTACGTACAAATGCCGATATAAGATACATCAATGAGAAATATGAATAATCATGATCATCAATACTCACATTACTACAAACCCGTGGACATGCCACACCATGCAAAATAGAGTCAAAAGTATCACTCATCCCTGGCAACAAGTCCGCATGAAAAAAATACTTTGGTTTCGTTTTTAATGATAGCTCTCGATCATTATAGTTTCTTGTACTGTAAAAAACTTTGTAGAATTTTTGCATTAAGTCATAGGAAACTTCCAGTGAAGAAAAATCAATATGCCCTTCTATTTCGCTCATACTAAGCGTGATTGTTTGATCTTTTTCCAATAAAAATAAACACGGCGCAGATTGTTCGATGAACTCCCCAAATTCGTTTTCAATTCGCAAACTGCCTTTATTAAGTTTAAACAATAAGCAGTTTGCGACATAATAGTCTCTTACGTCAGCTAATCCATTTATTAATGGAAATTTGTTCGGCTGTTGAAGGTGATTATTGCTAATGGCCTCAACTGATTTATTCATTGAAGGCAATACCATATTTTATCCTGTGTGCTATAAGGAACTCAAAATCGTTATATTCTTATAAACAAATAATTAAAACTCACAGAGATGATTTAAATCCGATTTTTTTATTATTATAGCCAATAATTACATTCCAACGCGCGTTCATTTCGTCACAAAAAGATACCCTTACAAACTTTATGCACAATTTTGTAATAAAAGCTTACAATATTAATATAATCATTTCAGAATAAAACGGCTGGCAGACATCTTAATAATCCATATACATCAATAAGATAGACACACTGGCATGGTGCATTTTCTGCATTATTTGCTGATATATACACCATACCTTATCACAAATCGCCAGCAATGGGGGTTCACCAGTCAATTGCCTCTTTGTTTTCCCCGCCCGATAAAATAATCTCCTGCATCCAGGAGGTCATTTGTGACTGTGCGTTCATTGTACCAACTAATACCCCGTTTAAAGCCTCATATAAATGGGTGCCCGGTTCAACTTTTGCTAACATGTTTTGTAGCATAGCCGTTTGCTGCTCAAAAGAAACAAAAGCCGAATCACCACTGTTAGGATCTTTGAAGGCATTCATCTCTTGATAAATGCTATCTTTAAGCGTTTCAGAAGAGGCTGACTCAGGAAGCGCCAAAAGTCGTTGGTAGAATGCATCATAAAGATCAACGTCGCCGCCATTGCTTAAAGGCGCGCTATCCACATTATTCAGCATAGCGGCCCTGGCACTCAACGAAACCACACCCGTCGCTTCAGTATCTGCTGTCGGGACCAAATAAGAAGTCGGAATCGTACCCGGTATCACCTTATAACCTCCGCTTGCGTTTTTGTCTTCCATTCATCAATAAGTGCGTTAATGGCGTTATCAGAAATTGTCCGGCAGTCTTGTGGAAGTTCATCAAGATGATGCTTAATGACGCCTACTGCCGTTTCAACAAATTGTTCAGGTGAAAATTCTGCGATCTGATCGCCGCAACTCATGATAAAGCGCTGTTCCTGGTGATATTTAAGATTAAAAGTGCCTGGCCAGTTCTCCATAAGCAACACCATCAGTTTTTGGTGATCTTTTTTCGCATTAACTGGCAGTGTTAAAAAAAGTTGCCCCTCAGGCTTATCGAAATCCCTTAGCCACTCATCCAGGACGGTTAAAAGCGTTTCGGGATGGTCGACCGCAGCTGAAAATAACTCGCGGGCATAAATCTGTATTTTTTCCATCCACTTCCAGGCCATTGTCTGATTATCAGTAAGATAAGCGGCGACCTGCTGTAACGCGTCTATCATTCCCTGCTCGTAACCTTCCTGATAGGCGTACATCCGCAAGGTCTTTGCCTCTTCTTCCGCCTCTCGCAAAATACGCTTAGCCCGTTGATGCGCCTGCTGTTCTAATCTTTCAATAGAGAAATAACGTTCCAGCGTTTTACGCTTTATCAGTATCCCCTCAACAGGCGAAAGCGGGGACGGTATTGGGATATTTTTGAGCATATTGTAAGGCCAGTAGCAAAATTGACATTTCTACAGCATCCTGCTTCAATGCCTCCTCAATAAATGGAGGAAAAAGCAAAGGAAAACGCTGTGCTAAAGATTCAGGTAAAAATTCATTTAGGGCATTTAACTGTGCATACCCGACGCTAAGTAAAAACCGGTGATTCGGCGCCTTATTGCAGACAGATAAACTTGTTCCCTGATGCATTGCCAAAAATGCTTGCGCCCAATCCGGCAGGCCAAGCAAGGCTCCCTGCCTTGCCAGATCGGCTCTCAGTTTATGGCAACCGAGTAAATACGCTACTTGCGGCAGTCGGCGCCACTGACGCAGCCACAGCTGCGTCAGTGAGTTTTGAATACACTCCTTTTCTCCGTTCTTAAGCCGCCATGCCGCCAGTATTAACTCATTTGCCGCCGCCCTGGCGGCGGGTCTGACAATCATTTCCGGCGCTATCTGCAACCGCTGAGGATGGATATACGATAACGGATCAAAAATGATTCTTTGCCAGATAATGGGTAATGGCTGCCTATTCATTTGACGATTTCGCCTTATCATCAGCCGTTATGCCTTTCTTATTGCGGGCATAATGGTTTTTGTAATACCAGACGCCAAAGCCTGCTGACATCACGGATAACAAAATAATCAACACAATCCAACTGGTTGCAAAAGAATTACGTTTTACTGGTGTGCCGGGAGCCTGTAATTGGGCATCAGAACGTTCTGACAACACAACAGAAATGTTGTCATAATCCACATCGGCAAAACTATTCTTTAAGAAACGCTTGATATCGCTGATCTGATGCGCAAGCGGCGAACCTCGTTCATATACGGCTAATGCCGACAGATGAACAGGTTTTGGCGGGCGGCCATTTTCACCAGCATCAATATCATAACTAATATGGACCCTGGCGGAGAGCACGCCCTCCATCGTCTGTAATGACTGTTCCAGTCGCTGTTCAATAGCCGAATATAACCTGGCCTTTTCAGCTCGCGGAGACGATACCAGCGAATCCGCCGGGAACATCTGCGCTATTTCCACCCGTGGCCGGGGAGGAAGCTGATAAGTTTTAATCCAGTACACCGCAGCGGTAAAATCAGGCTCAGCAACGGTAATGCTATAGCCCAATTTTCCGCTATCAATTTTATTCGCCTCTATATTGTGCATTTGCAGAACGGCAATGACCTCATTAGCCTGTTCCTGGTCCAGTCCTTTTAAAAGATCCTTATCCTTACAGCCGGCAAGGGTCATTACCAGCAGAAAAGTATATAGATATCGACGAATCATGAGCGTAATAGCGTTTCAACAGCCCCGACTCCTTTACGAGTAAGGGTACTGACCATAGAAACATACAGGTTATAATCTGAAATCATCTCTTGCGAAATAGCCAGCTCTTTAGGATCCGTCACCAGATTAGGGTCCTCAATCCTGTTGGTAATCGTCTGTTTATCCACAGCCGTGGCAATCGCCGAACCAGAAAAAGCCTGGAGTAGCCGGTCATCCAGCGAGACAATGTCCGTTTCCATAGACCTGATATTGACCGCCTGCCCTATAACGGCATTCTCAGGGACAATAGTTGCAATCGACATAATCCACCTTATAACTGATTAACGGAAGTTCTGAATAATGGCAGCATCAATATCCTTAAAGACTTTTACCGTGTTCGATTGCGCGTTACGGTACAAGTTATATTCCGAGAGCTTACTCTGATACGCCGCCAGTAGCGCCGGATCGGAGGGTTTTGCTGCTAATTTATCCAGCGCCTCTGTTACCTGCGTTTGTAGATTATCAACGCCCGTATCAAATTTTGCTGAGACGTCATCCAGATAGCCTGACCAAGGTGTTGCCATAATGACTTCCTTATTTACGTTAAATTAAAGTGGGCTTGGGAAATACCAATGGCCTGGGCTCATTTTGATATAACCTTCCGCCCCGTACTGAAATGAGCGCCCCTTGAGCCAGTCATCTTTTAATTCGATCGCAAACTGCACATAGCGTCCTCCCCATGTGCGGTAATAGCTATCGACAAATTGACGGGCTCTGAGTATTTCTACATCATCGAGCGCCCCCTGAATAACAAACGTTACGCCCCCCTTATGATTCCTGCGGGAATAAGGTAACGCCTGCTGTTTTAGCCCCGCTTCCGCCTGGCCTGCTGCGGTAACATCGTCCATCAACGTGATGTTAACCGAATCCGCGTAAGGCATTAGCGCTCTCAGCTTTTGACTTAACACCTCGAGCTCTTTCTTGCTCATCGTGTTTCGCTGGCGGCTTAGCCAGAAAACGGGTTTACGCGGCTCATCGAAATGAAGCCGATAATAAGCCAGCTGCGGATAATAGGTATCCAGCCAGGTAGAGATACGCTTATTTTCTTCGTTTTCGTTAATCACCCGCGCATTTTTATCATAATCGCCCCTCGCTAAAACCTGACGAGCCCACAGCGTATCTCTTTCATTTTGCGCAGCGACATAGAGCATTTTGTCCCGTCCTGGCAACACCTGAAAGCGCTCCTTCTCCTGCCCCAATAACGAATCGAGCTCTGCGGCCTGCCGCTGCGGCGAGTTAAGTATCCATAACGTCCCCACCGTCCCAATTCCCAATATAAAAAACCCGGCCAGTGCTGCTACAATTCCGTTTTTAAAACGCGGCTCGTTCTTTTTTGCAGACGTTTCTAACTTCTCAGGCTGCTCGGGCACCCACGGCTCGCTTTCCGGGCGAATCAGGATAAGCAATTCACCGACCTGTATTGGCGTATTTAATTGCACCGAACGAGATTCAGAATTTCCTTCTTTCAGCTCATGGAGTATAATTTCGGTCGCATCCGTATCCACCTGGATTTCAAAATTTACTCCGCCATGGTCCAGCGGGATAAAAAAGCTATCGGCAGGTATATCAGGGAGTTGACCTGAAGCAGTGAGCGCATCACTCTGACCTACCACAAAGAGTGTTCGGCCTGTCAGCAATGGAAACTCACAGCCGTTCAGTGAGCTGTTAAGTAATCGAACTATGTATGGCCCTGGGCTTGTTATCGTCTTCTCTTTTGATGTTTCCATATATACTGTTAGCGATGTCTGTCGTTCTCGATAGCAGCAGATTACCGCACAGGACACAGGGATTCCTGATGAAAATAGAATGAAAAGTGAGAAATAAAATCAATTTATTCTGTATAATGCGTCTCAACACATATTAAAAGAACCATCATCCCCATTGGGGCTTAAACTACTGTAGATAAATTACCCAAATTTGGGTTCTTTTGGTGTAACAATCAGACCATTGCCAACACACGCTAATAAAGAGCATTTACAACTCAGATTTTTTCAGTAGGATACCAGTAAGGAACATTAAAATAACATCAACAAAGGGATAATATGGAAAATGTAACCTTTGTAAGTAATAGTCATCAGCGTCCTGCCGCAGATAACTTACAGAAATTAAAATCACTTTTGACAAATACCCGGCAGCAAATTAAAAGTCAGACTCAGCAGGTTACCATCAAAAATCTTTATGTAAGCAGTTTCACTTTAGTTTGCTTTCGGAGCGGTAAACTGACGATTAGCAATAATCACGATACGATTTACTGTGACGAACCTGGGATGTTGGTGCTCAAAAAAGAGCAGGTAGTTAACGTGACGCTTGAAGAGGTCAATGGCCACATGGATTTCGATATACTCGAGATACCGACGCAACGACTTGGCGCTCTCTATGCACTTATCCCAAACGAGCAGCAAACCAAAATGGCGGTACCCACAGAGAAAGCGCAGAAAATCTTCTATACGCCTGACTTTCCTGCCAGAAGAGAGGTATTTGAACATCTGAAAACGGCGTTCTCCTGTACGAAGGATACAAGCAAAGGTTGCAGTAACTGTAACAACAAGAGTTGTATTGAAAATGAAGAGTTAATTCCTTATTTTCTGCTGTTCCTGCTTACTGCTTTTCTCCGACTCCCGGAGAGTTATGAGATCATCCTTAGCTCGGCTCAGATAACGTTAAAGGAGCGCGTTTACAACATTATATCTTCGTCACCCAGTAGACAGTGGAAGCTTACGGATGTTGCCGATCATATATTTATGAGTACGTCAACGCTCAAACGGAAACTTGCAGAAGAAGGTACAAGCTTTAGCGACATCTACTTATCGGCAAGAATGAATCAGGCAGCAAAACTTTTACGCATAGGCAACCATAATGTTAATGCTGTAGCATTAAAATGTGGTTATGATAGCACGTCCTACTTCATTCAATGTTTCAAAAAATATTTTAAAACTACGCCATCGACATTCATAAAAATGGCGAACCATTAACATTTTTTGTATCTGTCACTTAAGTAAAGATTTTTATTAAAATTGTAATAATTTAAAATTCAGACTGCGCATTAACACACTCTATCAGGATGGGAGGCTATTCAATATCATTGTTCTGTCCGGAAGACAGCTTATACTGATATCTCTGGTAATTTAAAGTAAGGCTGATTATATAACACGATTTTTGTGAACTTGTCATCGCTATGATGACTGGTAAAACGATATTGCCTTATTCACAGCGTAAGAATTCGTCCAGATGACACTATCTCCTTCCGGCTTTAACCCTGTGGATTAAGGCCGGCATTTTATTCATATTTATACATCATCCGTTCCCTCTGAGAACTATTTGCCTGAACGGTCTATACCGAAACAGTCACGCTTGTTAGCTTTCTGCCAGGCATACCTCCTCTCTTCCTCCTGATATCGATATAATGCCTGGGGCCAGCCTGAGGATGATACTGCTCATAAACCCCCTGCCTTTTTGACGCTATAGCTGAAGGGAGTAAAGAAAAGACGATATCATTATTTTGCAAAAAAAATATAAAAATAAGCGCACCATTATAAACAGTCTTTCATTTATATTTTGGAACCTAAGACAAATTACACTCTTAAACTTTCAACGAATGGTCATTTAGTGGAAATCTTCGAGAAAAATGGTTCTGATGGTGTAATTATCAGACCATTAACCATGAAGATATAATAAGCAGCATTTACACCCCAAAAAAATGCAGTAAGATAGCTACAAAACTAATCTCTATTGCAATGAGGCCAAGTTAAATATGTAAATATTTAGATGCCCGGCGCTGACTCTCTCTGCACCAGGATATACGGCAGCGTCCATTCGATAATCACAGTTAGTTATAACAATATTATTACCAACATGTCAGTTATTTAAAGCACAGGCATAAGCTAAATAATCAAATGTTAAAAACATATAAACCCGAGCCCGTAGAATATGACATTAAGCTCATAATAAAAGCTCAACCTGACCGTTAGTACTAACAGCAGAATTACTGAAACAGTAGATTCTATCCTAACGACTTGTATTAGTTATTATAACTTTTCACCCTGTAAGAGAATACACTATTATCATGCCACATTTTAATCCTGTTCCTGTATCGAATAAAAAATTCGTCTTTGATGATTTCATACTCAACATGGACGGCTCCCTGCTACGCTCAGAAAAGAAAGTCAATATTCCGCCAAAAGAATATGCCGTTCTGGTCATCCTGCTCGAAGCCGCCGGCGAGATTGTGAGTAAAAACACCTTACTGGACCAGGTATGGGGCGACGCGGAAGTTAACGAAGAATCTCTTACCCGCTGTATTTATGCCTTACGACGTATTCTGTCGGAAGATAAAGAGCATCGTTACATTGAAACACTGTACGGACAGGGCTATCGGTTTAATCGTCCGGTCGTAGTGGTGTCTCCGCCAGCGCCGCAACCTACGACTCATACATTGGCGATACTTCCTTTTCAGATGCAGGATCAGGTTCAATCCGAGAGTCTGCATTACTCTATCGTGAAGGGATTATCGCAGTATGCGCCCTTTGGCCTGAGCGTGCTGCCGGTGACCATTACGAAGAACTGCCGCAGTGTTAAGGATATTCTTGAGCTCATGGATCAATTACGCCCCGATTATTATATCTCCGGGCAGATGATACCCGATGGCAATGATAATATTGTACAGATCGAGATAGTTCGGGTTAAAGGTTATCACCTGCTGCACCAGGAAAGCATTAAGTTGATAGAACACCAACCCGCTTCTCTCTTACAAAACAAAATTGCGAATCTTTTGCTCAGATGTATTCCCGGACTTCGCTGGGACACAAAGCAGATTAGCGAGCTAAATTCGATTGACAGTACTATGGTTTACTTACGCGGTAAGCATGAGTTAAATCAATATACCCCCTATAGCTTACAGCAAGCGCTTAAATTGCTGACTCAATGCGTTAACATGTCGCCAAACAGCATTGCGCCTTACTGTGCGCTGGCAGAATGCTACCTCAGCATGGCGCAAATGGGGATTTTTGATAAACAAAACGCCATGATCAAAGCTAAAGAACATGCGATTAAGGCGACAGAGCTGGACCACAATAATCCACAAGCTTTAGGATTACTGGGACTAATTAATACGATTCATTCAGAATACATCGTCGGGAGTTTGCTATTCAAACAAGCTAACTTACTTTCGCCCATTTCTGCAGATATTAAATATTATTATGGCTGGAATCTCTTCATGGCTGGTCAGTTGGAGGAGGCCTTACAAACGATTAACGAGTGTTTAAAATTGGACCCAACGCGCGCAGCCGCAGGGATCACTAAGCTGTGGATTACCTATTATCATACCGGTATTGATGATGCTATACGTTTAGGCGATGAATTACGCTCACAACACCTGCAGGATAATCCAATATTATTAAGTATGCAGGTTATGTTTCTTTCGCTTAAAGGTAAACATGAACTGGCACGAAAATTAACTAAAGAAATATCCACGCAGGAAATAACAGGACTTATTGCTGTTAATCTTCTTTACGCTGAATATTGTCAGAATAGTGAGCGTGCCTTACCGACGATAAGAGAATTTCTGGAAAGTGAACAGCGTATAGATAATAATCCGGGATTATTACCGTTAGTGCTGGTTGCCCACGGCGAAGCTATTGCCGAGAAAATGTGGAATAAATTTAAAAACGAAGACAATATTTGGTTCAAAAGATGGAAACAGGATCCCCGCTTGATTAAATTACGGTAAAATCTGAGAGAGGAGATATGCATTATTTTTTTATCATCGTAATCTGGTTGCTTAGCATAAATACGGCATGGGCTGATTGCTGGCTTCAGGCTGAAAAAATGTTCAATATTGAATCCGAACTACTTTACGCTATCGCCCAGCAGGAATCGGCGATGAAACCTGGCGCCATTGGCCATAACCGAGATGGTTCAACCGATCTTGGCCTGATGCAAATTAACAGCTTCCATATGAAAAGGCTGAAAAAAATGGGGATTAGTGAAAAACAGTTGTTACAGGATCCCTGCATTTCTGTCATTGTGGGCGCATCCATTTTATCAGATATGATGAAAATCTACGGTTATAGCTGGGAGGCCGTTGGCGCTTATAATGCCGGGACGTCTCCGAAACGATCGGATATAAGGAAGCGTTATGCTAAAAAAATTTGGGAGAATTATAGAAAATTAAAAGAGATGTCAGCAGAAGAGAAAAACAAAAGACTTTCTATCGCGGTAAACAAATAATTATACAGAAATAGCTTACTTTCAGATAGTTCTAAAAGTAAGCTATGTTTTTATCAGCTTGCCGTCGTCATAAGCAACTGGGCTTGCATTGCTTTTAGTTGTACAAACTGTGAGGCGTCTTCCAGCATTCTATTGTTCCGTGAATTCCGGAAATCTGCACGTACCTGCTCCAGATTACTATGAGGATTATCCTTAAGTACAAGGGCCGCCGCCATCGTTCCGGTTCTTCCCACTCCGCCCAGACAATGAATCATCGGTAAATGCTTATCTGATGAACTACGCCCCGGCGCGCCATTTTGGTTACTATTTTTCACTCTATCCGCCAGGTATTCTAACTGATCAGTAGACGGTAACGGCTGGTGATCTGGCCAATTTTTCACATGCAATACCGGGATTGTATACTGCTTTTCCCCGCAGGACAGTTGCATATTGTATTGGTCTATCGCTTCTCCCTGACTGGCTGAACTCACTTTTTGGCTGTTGGTATGCACCTCGCCAAAGGTGTAGCTCCCTCTGAAATAGGCTGGTAATTGTTTTGCCTGCATCTGATCTTCCGACGTTAACACCACCAGGCACGAGCATTCTTTTTCAAGAAGCATTTTCATATGCGCTTCCAGCGCGTCCGGCGTATTTTTTGGGTACGAACCGGCTAATGCCACAGGCTTACCGTCAAAAGTTAACGTATTCACTGGCACAGGCATTCCATCGCTCAGTTTCACCTGGGTTTGCTGATTAATTGGAATGCTGCTGACCGCAAACCGTGCCAGGCCCAGTGTCGGTCCGCTCATCGTCTGTGGCATTGGCGCGCCGGCTTCTATTTTCTCAAGTTCAGCTGTAACATTTTTCAGTTCTTTAGCAATAACGTGAATTTTTTTTACAGCCTGGGTTAATTCATGAGTAGAGGCTTTATCAACCCACCTCTCAACCTCTCCTCCACAGGTTCCCCATTGTGAGAACCGGGCTACACCGACCTGAATATTTGTTAACGTTGTAACATAATCATTAAGTTGTTTAGCCTCTGGAATTTTATTTAAATTCTGTAAATTCGTCATTAATGAACGCAGCGGGCCGTTACCTGAAGCCATCTCCTGGAAGTTTTCTCGCAGGCTATTTCCATCCATTTGTTCCAGTTGCGGTAATGTTCTTTTAAGTCCCTTTAGCGCGATATCGAGTAAAGGTTGCTTACTTTCTGCTCCAACATCGTTATTTTTTTCTGCCACTTTTGTATCGCCGCCTTTTATGACTAAAGCGGCATTCCTGACACCAACATTATCCTTGCTCTTAATAAGGTTTATAAACCCTTCGTCAGCAGCTTTTACACACTCCGTGATCTGCACTGCTAAACGTTGGGTAAGGGGTTTGTTCATATTTATACGGGACATTAACAGTGCGTCATTAACCGCTGTTTCCCCATATTTTTCCGTTAGTGCCTGGAGAAATGTCTGTAAAATCTTTTGGTCCTGTACTCTGATATTTTCCGTATGTTTTTGCACCACTTCAGTGTTTTTAAATAACGGCATTTTTCCAAGCCAAGTTAATACTTTTGACGAAAGTTTTTCAGGCGCAACATATGCCTTGTCAGTATTTTCCTTAGCAATATAAAGTCGGGCATCATTCGACACACCAACTTTTGAAAACGAAGACAACGTTAAATTATTCAATTTTCTCTCCTCATACTTTAGCATATTCCTGCAGTATGTTTTTGAGCGCTTCCTGCTGATTCACAAATGACTCAAGCTGCGATATAATATGGTAAGTATTTGTCAGATCGGTAATTGCATGTATAAACAACAACGTCTCTGCAGCATCAATATACGCTAACGTACCTTCATTATTCGCAGCCAGTTCACCATTAATCACCATAATCTGCCGCCAGATAGAATCGCCACAAACAGGCGATAACGGTATAATCATACCGTTCAATAACCAGATATCATCTTTAGCTTCAATAGACGTAAAAATATCGCTATCGAGTAGTAATAAGCACTGATTGTTGTCGTCAAAAGTGAGCGGTAAACCCAATTTCTCACCAATATTAGCGATAATATCCTGGTGTGCTTGCAATTTACTTTCCTCTTAAATTATATCTTTTATAAGATTGCTTCTTCAAATTTAATCTGGTTACACAATGTCTTGATATTTTTTCGCGCCCATCGCCGGGCGCAATATTTCTCTCCTTTAATCCAGTAGAATAGCCATTCACTACGCATCGGAACACATATCAGCAACTCCTTCGGATCATTTTCAACATGACGTAACTTGCCTTTAATAACAAAACGCGAACTGTCAGCAATATCATCATATATTGCAGCCATACCTGAACCGGGTACTACATGTGTGATGATTTTCATAACAATTAATCTTATTCAATTGTTGTCAAGCGAGAGAAAAATACTACACCCTGGACTCAAGACTTTTTTTAACAACACGGCATATATCCGCAAAGGTCGTCATATCAGGAAGATCGTTTTCATTGCAACTAATGTCAAACTCCTCACTAAGACCAAATACAATATCAATTAAATCCAATGAGTCAGCGTAAAGATCCTCAACCAGATGGGTCTGACCATTGATACTATCAACATCAACGGCAATACAGGAGGTGATCACTTTTTTGACTCTTGCTTCAATATCCATATTCATCGCATCTTTCCCGGTTAATTAACGCTGCATGTGCAAGCCATCAACGGTAGTAATAACCCGATCCACGCCAGGTTTATTCAGGTATGACTCGTAAGCCGGGCCAGCTCGCCAGCTACCGTCTCCGATAAGGCCGTCCAGCACATTACTTAACACATAGTCAGTTTCCCCTTTTAGCTTGGTCAGCCCCGCCTCTCTGGCAAACTGCAGTGCAATCTCAGCCAGTTTTTCTTTTTGTGGATGATGAGTAATGACCTCTTTGAGAGTCTCCATTTTCGCTTTCAATTCTGGGTGCTTGTCAATATCGCTACATTGCGCTTTCAACGCTGCACTCTTTATCGTGTCATTGGGTAATATTTCCGCACGCAAGCCGTCAAACGCTCTGCGTACAGGGAACGGTGTGGAGGTATCTGGCTCCAGGGCTTTACGTATCACACCCAAAAACGTCTCACGGGCGTCGAAATGCATTGAATGCATATTCGTAACGCTCGGTACTGTTGAGAGGAAACTATTTTGCTTAAACTTCAAACCAGAAAATGGGCCAGTCTTATCTGTCTGACTATTATCATTATCGGTCGTACCGGCTTTATTACCTGTAATTACCGTCGTGTCTGATTGTAAGGTATCGGTTTTAACATTCTCGACGCCAGCCAGTTGACTGGCAAGCGGCTTCACATTCACAATCTCTGCCGTCTGGCTTTGCTGTTTATTATCATCAACGCCGTGCACCGTGGCCTGTACCGGCTTGCCGATAATGCTCTTGCTGGTTACGCCATCGACTTCATCAAAAGAGGTTGTTTCACCCGTAGTGCCCTTTTCTGACGTGACCACCTTTCCATCTTTACTTTCGGATGAAGCGTTGGTCACAGCCTCTGCCGTCGCATGAGCCGTGACGTCAATTTTACCCGCGATGCCATGGTCAATTGCCCCTGTGCTGGCGCTGTGTGCCGTCTCCGTTTGATGCGTAGTCGAATCCACACGCGAATGACTATGACTTACGTTGCTGCTGTTAGTCGAATGGTGTGACTCGCCATTGCGTTGGCTGTTATCAATAAATGTTCGGCTATTATCAATCGTCTTCCGGCTATTATCATGGTTGCTATTATCGATATGGCGCTGGCTATTATCGACATGGCTTCGGCTATTGTTAATATGCTTACTGTTATCCACGCTATGGTTACTGCTATCAATATTAATATTGATATTAATACCCGTAGGTTCTGCTTTTTTCCCACCATCAGGTACTGGTCCAGCCGCAGGCTCCGGAATTTTAGGGTCAGGCAGTTTATCTGCAGGAATTTGTGCAAAAACATTACGTAGCAGCAGGGGTATCAACGTTTGCATTTCAAGGTGCCGGGCTTCCCGTCCTACGCTGGTACCCTGCTCTTGCGTTAATTTTTGGTGGCACATATCAAGCGCCTCAACCGCCTTCGCCGCCGCTTTGTCAACAAGGTGCGTAAGATTGCTGCGGGTTAACGGATCTAACATACAGCCAAAGTTATGTTCAATGCAGCTGGCAATATAGGGCATCACCTCCTGCATAACAAAATTCGTCGATAATTTACTTAATTCACCGCCAGTGTTATTTTTGATAATATCTAACAGCTGCTTTTCCAGGTTTTCCAGCTTCGCTTCCGCTTTCTTTGTTTCTGGCAGCCATGGCCCAAAAGCTGACTTTTCTTTCAGGCCATCTTTTATGATTTGCGCGGTATACTCTGCCCCCACCTTCATCAGTAGCGTCTTCGCCTCAGGAGAATCACTGGTGGCGTTGAGCGCTGAACGAAAGAGCCCGGCAAACTCCATTATCGCTTTCTTACCGGCGACATTATTTGAATTGGTAAAAACTTCTTTTAACGCCTCAGCGTCTTTCCCGCATTTAAACAATGCATCCAGACTCGCCTGTTTGATCAGCGCGGGAAAATCTTCCAGTTGCGAGCCTTTAATTTCCCCTGACAGCGTCGCTGTGGCACTTTCTCTGACTGCGGAAAGATTCGCCGCAAGATTCGTGGCCTGCGTTTTGATCTCGGTCTGCATACCTGGCATTATGACGGGGGGCTGAGTCCTTACACTTGTAACCATTATTAATATCCTCTTCTGTTATCCTTGCAGGAAGCTTTTGGCGGTTTCCAGGCTGCTACTTATCGTACTGCTCAGCACTTTTACCAGGTTGTCGTACAATGAATTGGCATTGCTATATTTTTGCGTCAGCGTCTGTAATGTGGTTTTCATATTTTCTTCCTGCGCTTTAAAACCCGACTGCCAGGCTTGATATTTGGCGTTATCCATTTCGAGTTTTGAGTCTTTTCCCGGCGCGCCTAAACCATCAATATCCTGAACCATTTTTTGTAATGGCGTCAGATCAACGGTGACGACATAACCGGATCCATAAGATTTCAGGCAGCTATTCGGTAAATTCAATTCACTGAGCCACTGTCTCGCTTCCGCTTCAGTGGCTACTTTAACGCCGCTGCCTGACTGCGCTGGAAATAAAACGGTATTACTGTTTATTTGATTATATTTATTGACTAAACTGTTTAAATCATTTTTGAGTGAGGTAACATCTAGCTTAACGGTATTACCGTCCTTACCTGGTAATAACCAGCCTCCCATTTTGGAAAGAATATCACTGAAGGCCTGATAAAAATCGGTATAGACTGCGACAACGTTTTCATAAACGCCCAGATAGCTGTCACCTATCGCCGATATATTTTGGGAAACCATATCCCAAATCTCAGCATCAGAAATGGTTGTTCTCGGCTGCGCCATAGGCGAAGCGCTAAATAAGGCCGACGTCGGCGCAGAAAACGCGCTCCGCAGGTTCTCATTTTGTTCTGCGGATAATGACACGCCAGACTTCGCCAGCGCATTCAGGCTGCTGGTCAACTGCTGGCGCGCCAGCGTGCGCTCGTCATTATTCTCTTCAGAGATCGGTGGCGTTGACTGCAGCGTCTGCTGTGCCTGCTGGATTTTAGTAGCCGCCTGCGATAATGAAATGATATCTGTACCGCGATGTTCTGTGGTAGACGGTACCACGGCAGTCTCGACGTGCTCGCTCGCCGAGGGAGTCTGCGGCCGTTCGGCAACGATCCCCGGATGAGGAGAAGCGGAATAATTTTGAATATTAAGCATAATATCCCCAGTTCGCCATCAGGAGCGCGATTAAATCACACCCATGATGGCGTATAGATGACCTTTCAGATTAAGCGCGAATATTGCCTGCGATAGCAGCAAGTGCGGATGCTTTCGACTGGTTAATGCTCTCCATTGTTTTCAGCATTTCCTGAATCAGGCTGGTCGATTTACGTGAACTTTCACGGGCTTCGTCCGATGCGGTGCTGGCAACACGGTTATTCACCTGGCTAATTTGCTGCTCGGAACGTTCCTGAGTAGCGGCGTACTGCCCGGACGCCCCTGCAATACCACCGACCGTGACCGAGTTCTTCATAATCAGATCGCCCGTCATCTGCATCTTGCGCGCATCAATTCGGGTCATATCCATGGTATTCTGCTCAAGACGAATATCGGATTCGACAGACTCAAGACGTTTCGACAGAATAGCCTGATGTTCAGGGGAGATTTGTTTATTACTGTCTTTAATACCCAGACTTTCCGTGGCGCTGGTTCCGGCATTAGATTTAAGCGTCGCATCATTAAGATTTTTCGTCGCATCGGTACCGGTTTTCTTCATATTTAACGATTTCAGAGAATCGACGCCTTCAGCACCGAGTTTGACGCTATTCTGCCCGTTCAGCACGTTTTTAATACTGTGGCTTTCAGTGGTCAGTTTATCGATCTTCGCGGCATTATGTTTAAGCGCGCCTCTTTCATTCTGCAGCCCCTTATATTCCAGTTTGGCGCCCACGCCAGTGATCCCCAACTGAAGCGCGCTCTGGGAAATACTACCGGACAACGCATTCATCCCTTCGCGCATCATGGAGCTTGCTGTCGTTTTAGCTGCATCAAAACTGACTAATGACAACTTACCAGACAGTTTGCTATCAGCCTGGTTCAACGTCAGCATTAACGTATTCGCGGCAGCCAACAGCGCAACGGCACTGGAAGACATTCCGCTAATATCAAAAAACTTTCCGACTTCTGCCTGCTGCTCACGTAACTGGGTTTGCACAACCTCATTCGCTTTAGTCGTGACATTATTTGCCAGGGCATTCAAATCCTGATTCATGTCGGTATTTTGAATACTGGCTTTTAAAAAGGACGTGATCGTTCCGGGGGTTTGCGTTAATACCCCTGGCGCAGGCGCGCTCAGTGTAGGACTCAACCCCAGGTCACTGACTTTACTGCTGCTAATACCAATACTATTCAGAATATCTTTAGCGCTAACGGATTGCGAAGCTGTCTGTGAACTATTCTCAACAGAATGATTATTTAAATAAGCGGCGGGATTTATTCCCACATTACTAATTAACATATTTTTCTCCCTTTATTTTGGCAGTTTTTATGCGCGACTCTGGCGCAGAATAAAACGCGAAGCATCCGCATTTTGCTGTACCGCAGAAGACATGGCTTTTTGCAGTTCCGCCGTTACCTTCTGGTTTTCACCAAATATTTCTACGGATTGTTTAAGCCACTGCTGAATTTGATCCATGGCAAAACGGGCGAGCATAAAATCAGCAAGCGCCTCACTGGCATTTTTAATAAATACCCCCTCGGCAACACCACCGGCTGACTGGGCTGCGGTATTCGTGACTTCCATGCCCAACGCCACTTTATTTAGGGTATTACCTACCAGCTCTTTACTTAAGGCATTCGTTTGCAGGCCCATCTTGCTACCCACATTACCCAGGCCGCTAGTAATACGTTGCATCCCCTGGGTAAAGAGTTTGCTGCCGTTTTGCGCCAACTGTTTCAGCACGTTAGGCACCAACTTCTTAATCGTTTCGCCCATCATTTTGCTCAGCGCGTTACCCAGTTTCGCCGCCGCGCCTTTCCCGACAACTGCGACCACCACAATGACCGCTACCATCGCAATAGCGGCAACAATCGCACCAACAATGCTGCCTGCCATCTCTGCCGTTTTCTTATCGACGCCTAATCCTTCCAGCGCTTTGGTAATCGCCTTGCCAATCAGCTCCATTAACGGCTTCAGCACATGCTCCATAATCGGGTTTAGCGCCTGCTGAATAAACGACACCCCCGTCGCCGCCTTCACAATTTCATCGGCAACCATTATCGCAAGTCCCACCGCAGCCAGCGCCAGACTCGCCCCACCGGTAAAAACAGCGGCCACAACGCTGACAATGGTTAGCAGCGCGCCGAGGACTTTCCCGATACATCCCATAATGCGGTTCGTTTCCTCGGCTTTGCGCGTCTCTTCCTGGAATTCAGCCGATTTCTTTTCCATCTCCGCCTGACGCCCTTCCTGCAAGGCGTTGAAAAGCGCAAGATCGTTTTGCAGGCTTTCTTCCGTATTTTTGCCCACAATCTCAATAAACATGGCCATGAGCATAGTGAGGCGGGCGACATTTGACAGATTATCCTGCTCACCCTGGGAAACCTGATTCTGAGAGGCGGCATTAGCCGTTCCCTGGAATTTGGTCAGAATGTTATCCGCTTTCTCGGCTTTCGCTTTGGCGTCTGTGCCTGCTTTAACCGTCGCATCCGTGGCCTTATCTAAGGCCTCTTTCGCCTCTGTCGCTTCTTTTCCGGCCTGTTCTACCGCGGCTTCAGCTTGTGCATAGCCGGGGTCAGCCGGGTCCAGCGATTGCAATTTATTTTGCGCCTGCGTCAGTTTTTTGGCCGCAGCGTCATAAACACTCTTGGCGGTATCCGTCTTTTTGATACTGGCTTCATAGAGATCCGTCGCCTCCTGAGCCTCTCCCAGAGCCGTCTGGAATTCTTTCGATACCTGAATCCCCATCTCTTTTTGTGACTCAATCATCGCCTGCCATACCGCCAGACGAGACTCCAGTTGAGACAGCGAAACATCGCCCAGTAGCGTCATTAACTTGCCAAGCAGTAACGTCAATTGCCCTTCGCTGGAGAGTTTTTCCCGGGCGGCGTCCGTAGGCGGCTTTAGACCCACCGTATTAATAGCGCTCTCGCCGGACTTTGTTCCGGCTTTAAGGTCGCCCGCTTTCGTTGCCACCACATCTTTAAAAGCTTTATCCGCCGCTTTTAAAAAGTCCGTGTTCTTACGAACGCCTTCAAAAGCCGCCTCAGCGAGGCGCGGATTTTGGGTATATCCGCTACGGCTAATGCTACTTGCGTCATTTACCATAATTATTCCTTTTCTTGTTCACTGTGCTGCTCTGTCTCCGCCGTTTTTAGCGCCTCCAGATAGACCAACGCTTTTGCCCGCAGAGACTCATCTTCAGTACGTTCATTGACAAGTTCAAAACACTGTCTGGCTTTTGCCGCCTTACGCATTAATAATTGACACTGCCCGGTAAAAAAGACGGGGCGATAATCATTTTTAAGTAACGTAAACGCTACTGCATAAAGGTCACATGCTTTCTGAAATTGTTTTTTCAGTTGGCATACCGCCGCCAGCCCCATAGTGTAATCGGGATTGTAAAAATCATAAATGCATAAGAAACGAAAGAATGTCTCAGCTTCATCCAGTCGTCCCTGGTTATAAAACTCATAAGCATGAGCATATAAACCGTCCATCATATCTTGAGGGATCCCGTGAACGTCTTTTAGCGTGGCGCCTTCACTAACGGCATCCCAAATCATTTCCGCAACACGTTCTTCGCTGACATTATTTTGATAATCCATTACTTACTCCTGTTATCTGTCACCGACTTTGTAGAACTTAACGACTGCGTTTATCTGATGCAGTTATTAAACCCCGACGGTGGTTAGTGAACATTCAAAAAACGCCCAATGAATACATCGCTACTGCTTTACGCGGCTCAATGCCGTACCTCGTTTTCTTGTGGCTGAATAACGTCTTTGCCCGCGTTTTCTACCTCTTCCAGCCAAACCAGAAGACGTAAAACTTCATCAATTTCTTCCAGACTCACCAGATCATAACGGCGATGGGTTTTGAAAAGACTGCGCGCCAGTTTGATATCGACGATCACAGGTACGCCAACCTTCTCCGCATAGGCGCGGACGGCCAGCGCGCGCTGATTCGTTTCATACACCGAGATCATCGGAATCGGCATCAATTCGGGTTTAAAATAAATCCCGATCGTAATATGCGTGGGGTTGGCAACAATCAGGCGTGAGTTTTCAATATCGGATTTCACCTGTTCAGACAGAATTTCCATATGAACTTCACGTCTTTTAGATTTAACCTCTGGGTTCCCTTCCTGCTCCTTCATTTCACGCTTCACTTCTTCCTTATCCATTTTCATATCTTTCATGGTCAGGAAATATTCCGCAATAGCATCCAATAATAAGACAATCAATGCGCAAGCAAGGCAAGTTAATACCAATGCGAGGAGAAGTTCACGCCAAATGACGGCAATATCCACAACATTGCCATTTAACTGAGAAAAGATTTCAACCTTATATTTCTTCCAGCAAATGATGGCGGCCACCACAAAGGATGAGAGATACAGTAGGGTTTTGACCGTATCTTTAACCGTGCGCATACTAAAAAGTTTTTTCGCCCCTTCTACCGGGTTTAACGCCGATAAATTAGGTTTTAATGCTTCTGTCGCCAGCACGAAACCGGCCTGTAATAACGCCGGTAATGCGGAACACACTAAACAGAGCAGCATAAATGGAATCAGATATTTTAATCCTATCCCAAAAACGGCCAAACTGTAATCAGCCATGCTCTGATCAAAATTATCCGCAATAATGATCTTAATTATCCCCATAAACTCATTAAATGAGCCATACGACACCAGATAGGCAATTCCTCCCAGCGTCAGGCAGGCGATAATGAGATCTTTACTTTTAAATGACTGGCCTTTTTTAGCAGAGTCTTCCAGCCGTTTTTTAGTCGGTTTTTCTGTTTTATTCGAGGACATGCGTCGCCCCTCGCTCGTAAAACCAACTGCTTAACCCTGTGGCCTGGAAAGAGAGTCGCAGTACATTGTCCGGTAGTACCGGAGAGAAATAAAGCAGCATAATTAAAACGGCAATGCCGCTTTTTACCGTCAGTGAAATCGCAAAAGCGTTCATTTGCGGAGCAAAGCGCGACAATAAACCCAGGAATACTTCTGACAGCAACAGCACTAATACCACCGGGCTGGCCAGAACCAACGCGTTTTGAGCCACCTGATTAATAAACGTTAATAGCGGCGGTAATGAAGGCGTGCACTCGTTCATCGGATCGCATAGCTGATAGCTTTTATTTAACACGTCAACCATCGTGACCAGACCGCCGTTTTGTAAATAAACGACAGCGGCAAACATATTCAGGAAATTAGCCATTTCCGAGGTATCAATACCGTTTGCCGGATCGATACTACTACTTAGCGTTGCCCCTCGCTGGTTATCGATAATACAACCCAGCGCATGCATAACCCAAAAAGGCCATGACAGCAGACAGCCCAGCATGACGCCTACCGCCGCTTCTTGCAGAACTAACGGGATCATCGCCACCGATAAAAACGGCGGCGCCTCGTTCAATGCATGCGGCCATACTCCCAATGCCACCAGGATGATAATGGCGTTTCTCGGCGCGCCGCTTAATACCCCGCTATTCAAAAACGGCAGGAAGAAAAAAATCGGCGCCACGCGAGCAAACCCTAGCGCCGCAGACGCAACCAGGTGATGAATTTCAAAGTACAACGCGTAAAACATTTTTTACCCCTTAGCCAACGCCAGGAATATCACCTGACGCCCGTAAGAGAGTAAAACTTCGCCATACCAGCCAGACAGTAAAAACAAGCATAAACACACGCCAAGTAATTTAATGCCAAAAGGCAGCGTCTGTTCCTGTAATTGCGTTACCGTCTGGAATAACCCTACCAGGAGGCCGATAATCGTTGCGACAATCGTCGGCCACCCTGACAGGATCAAAACAAGATAGAGCGCCTTATTACCTGCAAACACTAAATCATCCATTTAACTATCCCGTCTCGTAATGATGTCATGTTGCAATGTCCATATACTGTAATATCAATCCCTTAGACAGTAAGGTCCAGCCATCAAGCGCGACAAAAAGCACCAGCTTAATAGGTGTAGATATCGTCACCGGACTCATCATCATCATCCCCAGCGCCAGTAGCACGCTGGATACCACCAGGTCGACGACGACAAAGGGCAAATAGAGATAAAAACCAATTTTAAACGCGCTTTTTATTTCGCTCAGCGCATAAGCAGGTAATAACGCAAATATTGATGGTTTTTCAATTTCATCTTTGTCACGCTTTACCGTCTCGGTCTCTTCTCCATACTGACGCTTCAGTTGCGCGTTTTCAAAAAACTGAACTAACTCGCGATCTGAATATTTGATCAGATAATCGCGATAACCATCCAGGCCTTCATCAACGTGTTTACTTAATGACGAAATATCATTAAAGGTGACATCTTCGTCCTCAAAATAGACGTAGGCATCATGCATTATGGGCCACATAACAAACATAGAAAGCAGCAATGCGACGCCGTTAAGCGTCATATTTGAAGGTATCTGCTGCAATCCCAGGGCGTTACGCACCATGACAAATACAATAGAAAATTTAACGAAACAGGTTCCTGACGCAATAATAAATGGCAACAGGGTGGAAAATGCCAGTAAGGCAATTAATGAGATATCATTCCCCATTACCAGACTCGCTCAGCCATTCATGGATCTCAACGCCTAAGGTGTCATTCATCTGTACCAGTTCGCCATTACCCAGCAAAACACCATTCGCCATAATTTCAACGTTAAGTTCAGCATTGGTCGGCAGTGATAATAGCTGTTGCTGCCCCATGGCTTCGAGTTCGGCGAGGGTAACGTTCTTACGATACAAAACAAATTCCAGTTTGACGGGCAATTGATTCAAGCCAGGCCGAGTTTCTGCAGTTTCAGTTGTATTATTTTCTTCTTCGATATGTTGAATATCTAACGTTTCCACAATAATTCCCCCTTCAACACGGTTGAAATGACCTAACTTTTTCGCGTAGCAATAAACTTCCGCACGGGAAGTACGAATCAGGAGTACATCTCCGATCCCGATTCGGCCCAGCAACGAACGCTGCGTATCACTGCTACCGATTACAAAGCGCAACGGCCAACGCAGCATTTTCGGCCTGCCGCCCCCGACTGCAGGCAGTTCAGGAAGATGCTCAAACCACAGGCCGCCCCGATCGCTCATAATGTGCAACAATTTCCCTTCCGGCAGCGCGCTTCCCGGCACGGGGTTCTCTACGCATAAACGCCGACAGGACAAATGCGGCACGGGCAACTCAAACGGTCGCTCTGTTGCAGCAAGCCAGGGAACGACCAGGTGCTCAGCGCCAGCAGAAACCGCCGCCCCCGCCAGAGCGGGAGAGACATGCTCAAGCCAGTCCCCAGGTTTAATCCAGGCCGACCACCGTTTTTCTGCATCGCTCAACCGAACCCACATTCCCTGTCGCGTCGGATATTCCAGCGTAGCTTCCCGGCCATGGCGCTGGCATTCTGTCGCGGTTTGCGCCAATAGCCATTCGCGACGATCAATCTGTCTCACACGCAATGACATCAGGCGTCATCCTCCTCGCCAGATTGCTGTCTGTGCTGTTGCTGCTGCGGATTTTGTTGATCGTCTCGCGTCAGGTGCCAGCGCTGGGGATTACCGTTTTGCCATTGATCATGCAAACGATGTTCAACCTGCGTATTTGACGGTATTAACGAAAACTCCCCTGCTTGCCGCGCCTGAATATTGACGGAATAGTCATTTCCCCAGCGCTGAAAACGGTAAGTCAGCGAGCTATCCTCTCCTTTCACGCCATCGGCAGTGGGAAAAATAGTCATCATCGGCTTTGATTGCGCCGCTAAAGGCATTTTTTCATCGCCGCCGGTTAATTGGCTAAGATCGGCGATAGTGGTTGGTTGCAGCGGAAGCTGAGAAACATCTTTAACCTTTTTATGATCTTTATCGTCAGGCTTACCGGTATTGGCTGCGGCCATTCGGACAGGTGCGACATCCCGCGCCAGCGGCGCGCCCTCTTTACGAACGCCTTCGCCCGCGATGGCTTTATTATCCCCAGGCAATGCCTTGATATTATCGTCAGAGATTCCCGTGGCGTTATCGGTTACTTCACTAACGGATTCCACGGCTTTTAAATCAGCAGATAATTTTTTACCGCTTACGCTTTCTAACGGCCTATTTTTAGACGATAGCAACGCTGCGGATTTATCTACTTTGGCCTCCGCAGAAATCAAACCGACAGATTTTTCAGCAGTGACTTTCAACAGTTTTTCAGCAATCCTGAGTTCGCCTTTTCCGTTATGATGCAGACCAGAAACGTTGCCATTGTGATGTTCTGATTTCGCTGGCGCGCCATGTCGCCATGCCGCCAGTAATACCGGTAAAGCCGTTTCTTTATGCATTACGAAAGCATCGCCATAGTCGCGATCTTTTTTATCACCGGAATATTCTGTCTTATGTTTTTCCACCGCTTTTTTTAATGCTTCTGATAAACCGCCAACCTCATCCTGCTGCGGCAGTAAAATGTTCCCGGATGAACTGACAGCTGACACATCGCCCATTAAATTATCTCCTCTGACTCGGCCTCTTCCTGCTGTATCTCTCGCTGGATATAGTGTCTTTTCTGACGGATTATCCAGCGTTGATAGTTCCCTTCTTTGCGCAACCAATATTTACTTTTTTTCTGAAACTCTTCCCTTTTCTTTTCCAGCTCGCTCCGTTTTTCCTGAATTTGTATAATCTGGAGTTCTAAATCTTTTATCTGCCGGCGAACAATAGACTGCTTACGTAATAACGTATAAATTTCCTCACGACTGAGCTGTCTGTTTTCTGCACGCAGCGTATCTAATAACAATTTCAGACCCGCTATTTGTTCAAGGATCGCCTCCTCCTCGGCCTGCAGCCCGCGGTCCTCATCCTGATAGCGAAGTAATATCGACTCACACTGTGAATGAAATACCGTACAGCGCCGCTGCAATACTTTAATTCTGGTCAGCGAATGCATTCATACCGCTCAACGTGTCATCAAAGGATGAATATTGCGCTACCGGCTGGCATAACCAGGCTTTCAGGCTATCCCGCATCTGCATCGCCCGATCGTTATCGATATTTTCGCCAGGACGATATTCTCCCAAGTCAATGAAAAGCTGGAGCTCTTCCAGACGCGTCATTAATTTACGCACGGCAGATGCCTGTTCAGCATGTGTCGGCGTCGTGACTTGTCCAAAAACGCGGCTTACGCTTTTCAGTACATCGATTGCCGGGTAATGTCCCTGCCCGGCCAGCTTTCTGCTCAGATACAGGTGACCGTCAAGGATAGAGCGAATTTCATCCGCCATCGGGTCCGCCTCTTCCTCGCTTTCCAGCAGTACCGTATAAAAGGCAGTAATGCTTCCCTCACTGGTCGCCCCGGGGCGTTCCAGCAAGCGGGGCAAATTATCGAATACGGAGGCGGGATAACCTCGACGGGCCGGACGCTCTCCCGACGCCAGTGCCACGTCTCGCAAAGCACGCGCATAACGGGTCATGGAATCGATAAAAAGCACGACCCGTTTTCCCTGGTCGCGAAAATATTCCGCTACGGTTGTCGCCAGTTGCGCCGCATTGCAGCGATCGACCGAGGGGAAATCGGAAGTGGCAAAAACCAGCACGCATTTTTCTTTCTTATGCGAAGCGCGCAACATATCCACGAATTCAGTGACCTCACGGCCTCGTTCACCGATAAGACCAATAACAAAGACATCCGCCTCCGTTTGCTCGATCAGCATATGCATCAGCATGGTCTTACCGCATCCTGCGGAGGCAAAAATGCCCATTCGCTGGCCTACGCCACAGGTCAATAACCCGTCAATCGCGCGCACACCGGTAATCAGCGGTTCACGGACGCCAACGCGTGAAGCGTAAGACGGCGGTGCGACATCAATAACGCGTTCTTCGCTAATCGGCGCCACTTCAGGGGTAAAACGCTCAACGATTTTCCCTGTCGGATCCAACACCGCGCCTAATACCGAGTATCCCACCCACGCCGATAACGCACGTCCAGTGGGATAAAGCACGACATCGCGGCTCAGCCCCTGGGCATTGCCGATAAGGCTCAGCACGGTGCGTTCCCGCTGTAAGCCAACCACCTGCGCACGTGCAACAACCTGTTTTTGGTGCCAGCCACGGCGTATTTCACACAGTTCGCCAATGGCCACATCGCGCAATTCCGCCTCAATAATTGGGCCGGTTATTTTTTGTGGGTAGGCCAGATATTGCAGTAAACGAGGTGTTTTCATCTCATTAGCGACCGACTAAAAACTTCCAGATAGTTGTAAAACCCATTCAAGGCAGTAGAGAACTTTTCACCGTCAGATAAAAAATCCGGATGCACTAAGGCTTTAAGCGTTAGCTCCCCATTCTGCTCCCCCAGTAGTAATTGCCCGCCGCGGGCAAAATGGCATCCTTCCATGATGGTCATTAAGATTTCATAAGCCCGCTGTTGTAATACCACCATGCTGTCAGCACCCAATTGCGCCCAGATCCATACATCATCGTCCTTGACGCTGATACAGATACTTGGCAATGCAAATAAATCCAGAACAATTGTTGAATGGCTATCTATTCCTCCGATGAGTGAAGGATCGCAACCACTTACTTCCAGTGCGGAACGAACTAATTCAGCGATATCCAAATGTTGCATAGATCTTTTCCTTAATTAAGCCCTTATATTGTTTTTATAACATTCACTGACTTGCTATCTGCTATCTCACCGAAAGATAAAACATCCAGATCCGGAAAACGACCTTCAATCATTTTCTTAATAAATCGACGGACATCGACAGACGTAAGGAGGACAAGATCTTTATGTGCAATCAATAAATCATCCAACTTAAGTGTAATGAGATCCATCAAATTAGCGGAGGCTTCCGGGTCAAGGCTGAGGAAGGTACTGCCAGAGGTCTGACGGATCCCTTTGCGAATAACATCCTCAACTTCAGCAGATACCATTACTGCTCGTAATTCGCCGCCATTGGCGAATTTATGGCAAATATAACGCGCCATTGCCCCACGAATATGCTCCACAAGGTTAATGACATCTTTTTCTCTTGGCGCCCACAATGCGAGCGCTTCCATAATTAATTTCATATTACGCACGGAAACACGTTCACTTAACAAACGCTGCAAAACTTCAGATATACGTTGTACCGTGGCATGTCTGAGCACTTCTTTAAGTAAATCAGGAAATTTCGCTTCCAGTTGGTCCAGCATATGTTTTGTTTCCTGAATACCGAAATATTCATTGACGTTGCGCGCCAGCGTCACCGCCAGACAGTGGTAAAGCTCATCAAGCGCGTTCCGCAACACATAGCCAAGCTCCCGGAGTTTCTCCCCCTCTTCATGCGTTACCCAGAAATACTGGCTGCTACCTTGCTGATGGATTGTTGGATTAATACCAAAGGACACGACTTCATCGGAATAATTTACCACTCGCATCAAATCAAAATAGACCGTAAATTGTTCAACACGGATCTCATTAATCAACAATACGATGCTGTTATCGTCCAGGCCCTCGCCATCGCGTAACAATACTTCCGGCAGGCGCACGCCATAATCAATAAAGAACTGACTACGTAGACGCTCCGCAAGTTGAGCTTTTTCCAGATCTTCACGCCGGCTCTTCGGCACAAGTAATATCAACGGTACGGTCTCTGTAGAGACTTTATCGAGATCGCCAATCAGTCCCAACGACGACCCTTCTTTTTCCTCAATACTGAGCGGCTGCTCGCCTTTGCTGGTTTTAGGTTTGGCGGCGCTACGTTTTGCTTCACGGAATTTAAAATAGAAGAGTACGCTTAAAACCACCGATAAAATAACAAAAACCGGCAGCGGGAATCCCGGCAGAGTTCCCATTGAAATGGTCAAAATAGCCGTAACAACCAATACAAATGGGTTGTTCAACAGCTGCGTCATGATATTCCGCCCCATATTATCGCTATCGCCATTTACGCGAGTCACGATAAAACCGGCACTAATCGCAATCAACAATGCGGGGATCTGGGCGACAAGACCATCACCAATGGTCAGCATGGTATAAGTAGACAGGGCGGAGGACAAATCCATACCATGGCGGGTCATCCCCACCGAAATACCGCCAATAAAGTTCACAAAGATGATAATGATGCCGGCAATAGCGTCACCTTTGATAAACTTCATCGCACCGTCAAAGGAACCGTAAAGCTGGCTTTCTCTTTCCAGTACGCTTCGCCGTTCGCGCGCGGCATCCGCATCAATAATACCGGCCTTCAAATCGGCATCAATACTCATCTGTTTACCGGGCATACCATCCAGAGAAAATCGGGCCGCGACTTCCGCGACGCGTTCTGAACCTTTGGTAATAACGATAAACTGGACCACGGTGACAATAGAGAAGACAACAAAACCCACCGCCAGGCTATCGCCAATAACGAATTGCCCGAACGTGGCGATAATTTCACCGGCATCGGCTTCAATCAAGATAAGACGGCTGGTACTGATTGATAATGCCAGACGAAAGAGCGTGGTAATTAACAGTACCGCAGGAAACGTTGAAAAACTGAGGATTCTGTCAATGTAGAACGACCCCATAAACACCAATATCGCCAGTACGATATTCAGTGCGATCAGGAAATCAACCAGATAGGTAGGTAATGGAATGACGAACATAGAAATGATCATCACCATTAGTACCAGAATCAGTAATTCAGGTCGTAAACGAGCACTGTTAAGTAGAGAAAGCAGCACTATAGGTATCCTGTTAATATTAAATTAAGACAGCTTTTCAATAGTACGACGCTGTTCTGCCATTTCATGCTTGTAGGCAATATCGGTCATACTACGTAACGCCATTAACAATTCTTCCTGCCAATATTCTTCATAAAAGAGTGAAGAGGGTATGGCTTTACATACTTGATAAAATATCTGCAAAAAGGATGCATGTTCTTTATGACTAAGCAATAACGCATTCAAACCTATAATATCGGCTAACAGCGAATCCACTTCATGTGGCTGTTGCAATAGCGAAAGCATCAGTAGTAGCCACGACGACTCCTCCTCATTAAACGCTTTGGTAAACGAATACGACAACAATGTACTCACAAACAGCAGGTCAGCGGAGCGCAACATTTTAAGTTGCGTCAGGCGTCGTAAAAGCTGGCCAAACTCCAGGCGCGAACAGCTGGCGTCATTCGCGTCAATATCGGTTAATAGCGAACCCTCGATAAAATCCAGTACCACCAGTCGACGTTGATAGCCATAACTGGCTATCCAGTCAGAGTAAATCTCCACTTCATGTGATTCACTCTGGATAAATTGCCGATAGCTGGCGCGCAATAAGCCTGGTTTTAACGATAATGTTTTCCCAAAAAGCCGGGCCTTCAACGCACAATTAATCCCTGCCTTGAGGGTCTTCGGATCGGTTTGCTCTTCAACGTGCTTAAGTAACGACTCCAGCTTTTTCCGCACGATCTCTTCCAGATCTTTACGACGAAGCAATTCGCGTAACACAAGGACTAAATCACTGGGGTCAGGAAATAAGCTACGCGCCTGACGTAAAAAATCTTCTAACGCGCCGCCATGTACGCTAATTAGCTTTAATATTTGCTTCGCCTTCGGTAAAGCCTCATCCTCCAGCACGCGTTCAAAACTGTTAGATAAATTACTGGATTTTTTTTCATAATCGCGACGGTTACGAAATTGCGCCAGCGCCGCTGACATTTCGTCCGTCGACTGGACAAATTTTTGTACTTCCGCCCCTGGAGACGAATCCTCCGCGGCCTGTTGTATTTCCGCCTGTTGCGCATCAGTATGCTGGGTCGCATCCTGGTGAGATGTCTGCCGGGACAATATTCTGGAAAATGAAATACCGGAGGTTGAGCCAGGAATCATTTAATTACCTCCTGACCTCTATCCAGATAAACACGAACCCATTTCTGTAACTTATCGTCCCCACTCCAGGCACCGCTTTGCTTCAGAATATTGTTTACCGATTCGCTGGCATCCGGCGTTAACGGGTCGACAATTTCTTTTGGTTCAATCATGAACACACGAACAACATTACTTTTATTCTTACTGGAATAACGGAACAGGCTACCAATAAGCGGTAATTTGCCTAAAAACGGAATACTTTGGACAGTATCGGTATTTGCATCCCGTGTATAACCCCCGACCAGCAAACTTTTTCCGTGCGGCACTCTCGCAATAGTGCTAATTAACGTTCGCCCGACTTCGGGTAACGCATCTACGGAGGTGGTAGTATCAGATTGCGGCGTCTTATCGTTGCCATCTTCAATGTCCAGCGACATTTCTATCTGACCATCTGCGGAAAAACGGGGCAGCACTCGGATCATTGTTCCGTATGTTACATGCTCAAGCGCCACATTACGTTCCCCAATCAGCTTGGTGTAAAACGTTCTGTTGTTATCAAAAATAGCGGGAACATTTTCCTGAGTCAGTAATACCGGGCGCGAAACCACCGTCGCCTGTTTCTTCTCTTCTAACGCATTTACCGCGGCGATGAATCGACTGCCATCGAGGGTACTTATTGAAGACTGGTTTAATGACACGCCAAGTTTGTCCCCAATAGTAATGCTGCCGCTCCATGAAGTGCCCAAACGCTCCAGATCGCTTTTATTAAGATCGACAATCCACAGGGATAATTCTACGTGACGTTTGGCGACATCCAGCGCTTTAACCAGCATTTCGATAAAATGCACCTGCTCAGCCGTTCCTTTTACTAACAAACTGTTGGTATCCGGATAGGCCACGATTTTAATATTGCCCGCCGCGGCGTTTTGCTTTAAAGCTTCCTGCAGACTCATGCCACCGGCATAATTTGCTGCTTTACCTTTTTCTCCATTCGCTGAAAACGCTGGCATCGCCGGGGGTTCGCTACTGACAATATTACCTAAGGGTTGTTCCTCTCCCTGCAATAACCTTTCAATGGCCGTGGCAATACCGGGGATAACCATTTTCTGATCGCGCAGATTGTAGGTACGATCGCCCACGAAGGTATTATTCAGACGCATCACCCCTATTTTCTGGCGTCCCAGCTCAATACCATCGTTTTGCTTGTCCATCATGGTGGCGGCGTTGACCACCATATCAACATAAACGGGTGGCCCTGAAACATAGAATGTTCCTTTACGGTTATCGCCACGTAGCGGATAATTTTTGTTATATAAGCCTGAGCGTTTTAGAAAATTGTTGAACTCATTGAGTGAGATGTTGCGTAAAGAAACCACGGCATTGCGCATTTCACTGGCGTCATAAATATAGATAGCCTGCCCATCGAAATACCAAATCAGCCCCAGTTGTAGGGAAAGCTTCTCCAGTAATGCGTTAGGATCGTGAAACTCAAAGTTGCCCGTAATTTTTTTTCGTGCCGCCATTTTGCTAACAATGACAGGCTCCTTTAGCTGTAGCGCCATGGCATCGAAAAATGTCCGCAGGCTATCGTCTTTCGCAACAAACCCACTTCCCGTTACAGGTATTTTTTCACTAGAATAACCAGGTGCAACCAGAACAAGCGCGGCACATGCCAGCACTCTGGCCAAAAGAATATGTGTCTTCATTTGTCTGCCAATTGAATAATATTTGATAATTTCCGCGGCGAAACGCCGATCAGCTCTTTGATCTCACTAGAAAAATGTGAAGGCGATGAGTAACCATGATTAACGGCTAATTGGGTGATGTTCTCGTGGCCTTCTACACTATTCAGCAGCGATTGCGCCATACGCCAGTTTCGTAATTCACTCTTCGCTTTTCCGCCCAACGCTCTGCTGCACAAACGACGAAAATGGGTATAAGAAACGCCATAGTCTTCTCCCAGCATTCTCATCGTGTTGCCGCTGGTTGACTGAGCGAGTAAATAGCCAACCAACCAGTAACTCTCGCTTTTTCGTAACAGCGCCAGTACCTTATTGAAGGCCGGAGAAGGCGTAATAATTTGCTGCAAAAACCAGTACTCGCAGCGTTTACGATCTTGCCAAATAGCGCGAAACTCAGGACTCAGCAAAACCCATTTATCGGATTCAGCATATGTCGTGTCCACTAATCCTGCGCCATCGATAAATGCCAGTAATTTGCTGAGTACTTCAATTTTTAACGGTCGAAAAACCAGGTCTCCTGATACTGGTGCGACAACGGCCTGCTCGCAAAAAAGCAGCGCGCCTTCCTGAATCAGGCAGTTTTCATTGTGTCGGCTTTCAGAAAATGACATATGCAGCTTTTGCGCGGAACACGTCTGTATAAACCATGCTTCCGGGCTGCGGATTTTCCGCTTCTCTCCTTCTTTAAGTACTTCCTGCGTATTTAGCATAGTTGTCAGCACCAGTTAAAAATCATTTTAATATGTAAACAATACCGGGAGCGGGTGGCAAAATCCTGATGCAAACATTATGAAACTGATGCCACCCGCTAATTAAATTGGCCCACTTGCACAGCGCTTGATAATTTAAAACAGAAAATCAGCTCATAGTGTATAAATTCTGGCTTATTGTTCTACAGCCGCAAAAATTCAGATATTGTCATCGGGATGGAGAATTAATTATTTATATCAGGAGTTTTTTTTGCTAGCATTCCTGAAACGCATTCGCCCCTTATCACTATTGTCAGATAACGTTCTGACGGTTGTGTAAAAACATGGCGCCTCATTCTTCTGTAGTTGGAGTTAATATGAAAAAATTTTATAGCTGTCTTCCTGTCTTTTTACTGATCGGCTGTGCTCAGGTGCCCCTCCCTTCCTCCGTGAGCAAACCGGTACAGCAACCTGGCGCTCAGCAAGAGCAACTGGCCAACGCAAATAGTATTGATGAGTGTCAGTCTCTTCCGTATGTGCCGTCAGACCTTGCGAAGAATAAATCATTATCAAACCAGAACGCTGATAATTCCGCATCAAAAAATAGCGCAATCAGCTCAAGCATTTTTTGCGAAAAATATAAACAAACCAAAGAGCAGGCGTTCACCTTCTTCCAGGAACATCCACAATACATGCGTTCGAAAGAAGATGAAGAGCAACTCATGACCGAATTTAAAAAAGTTTTGCTTGAACCCGGAAGTAAGAATTTAAGCATATATCAGACGTTACTTTCTGCCCATGAAAGACTGCAAGCCTTATAAGGCCATATCACCGTTGGCTGAACTCATCATGATATAATTAAGACCATATTTTGCATTGCCACTTAATATCAATATAATTATTATAGCTATGGTCACTTTTACGGTTGGCCATTTGTCTCTTACGTTGCATTTATCAATCTGCTTTTTGATACAGCAGCACCTCGCTGCTGCTTTTTTTATTTGTGATAAAGAACTGTCTCCCAGACTCGGGAAAATAGCCGAAACTTATACTGACAAACTATCGTCTCGTATATCGCGATAAACTGACATCCCCCTCTTGCCCCACATGTTGGCATTCTTACGATACCCCATCCACTTTTCGCGAATAACGTTCTTTTGAACTTACCCAGCAATAGTGGACACGCAACTAAGTGAGTAAACGCTCAAGCAAGAGGTGACTCACATAACAAAACCAGCATCAACCACCAAAAAGCCACGCAAGCAGCACACGCCTGAATTTCGTCAGGAGGCCCTGAAACTGGCGGAACGCATTGGGGTGGACGCTGCCGCCCGCGAGCTTAATCTGTATAAATCACAGCTCTACAGCTGGCGAAGCAAACAGCAAACTCAGCTCTCTTCTTCTGAACGTGAGCAGGAGATGTCCGCCACTTAGGGTTGTGTCCCTATTACGCGGGTAGGATCAATCAACCAGTTACGGCAAAAAAGAGAATCATGAATATATTTAGCAAACTCCCTGATGATACGTAATCAGTGAGATTAAAATAATGCAATCGCGATAAACCGAAGTTAATCCTCTGTTTAAAGACAGTGAACGACCTTCTTGCCATGTCTGGACTATATTAGCCTCACATGTACGCCTTGAAAGCGTACATATATGTATTATAATTGTACATATTGTTCATAAACAGGAGGATGAAAACCATGCCTCAGATAGCTATAGAATCTAACGAAAGGCTGTCGTTACGTGTATCGACGGATGCCAAAAAGTTGATAGTCCGCGCTGCGGCAATCCAGCAAACCAACCTGACGGATTTTGTGGTCAGTAACGTACTACCTGTCGCACAGAAGATTGTTGATGCCGCCGAACGGGTATATCTGACGGAGCGTGATACTCAAATGATCATGGAAATTTTAGATAACCCGCCAGCGCCGAATGAAAAGCTTCTTGCTGCTGCTTTCGCCCTGCCGGACATGAAGAAATGATGTTTACAGACTGGCATGAGGCCGCGATAGGGAAAACCCACAATCGAATGAATTTTGATTGTGGGGATGCCGATCTGAACCAATTCCTGCAACGCCATGCACGACAAAATCATGAGAAAGGGACAACGAAAACCTATGTTGTGCTTGATAATTCGGATGTTACACGTATCCACGGCTTTTACTCAGTCAGTCCTGCATCACTGATATATGCACAGGTTCCCGGCGCAATCAGCAAAGGATTAGGGAGATACGATGTGCCAGTGTTTCGTCTGGGTCGTTTAGCCGTAGACAAATCTATGCAGGGGCAAGGGCTGGGAGCACAACTTTTGTTATCTGCCGGAAAGCGTTGCATACAGGCGGCTTTGCAGGTCGGTGGCGTAGCCCTACTTATTGATGCCAAAAATAAACAGGTCTGCGACTGGTACAAAGGATTTGGCGCAGTACCATTAAACGATCAACCCCTTTCCTTGTTGCTGTCGTTTAAAACGCTTTATGCTGCTTTATCTGCATCTGGTAGGTTATGACAACATGAGGCTTTGTTGAATAATTCAGAATCGGCCAACGATAAGGATACAGGACTCCCACCGGAGCACTCGTTATACGAGCCTGACGCTGGACGGCATTGCCAACAACGTCATCCGGTTCAGCGCTTTGACCATCGCCATCGCTTCACCCACCTGCGCGTCATAGTTCCGCAGGCTCAGATGGCCGCCCAGCAAGGTTTTGATACGGAACATCGCTGTTTCCACTACTGAACGACGGTGATAGCCCACTTTCTTTTCCAGACCTCATTGCTGCCGCTCCGATGTTGATTTTAAACTTTTGCTTTGCCATCGGAACCCGATGCTGAAACGACAGTAACGATTAGATCCGCCAATCTCCTGAAAGTTCTATTTATTCAACAAAGCCCCTTCGGGATAGAGTTTCCGCTGAATGGGAAAGTATGCCTTTGCAATTAATCAATAAAGTGTTGCGCAAGAAATCGTGCATCTTTCAAGCACATCGTCTACTTTAATTAACCAATTCATAAAATATATACTCTCTGTTCATTTCTAGCTTGTAGGCTATTTTAATAACTGTGTATTTTAAACAATAAAAATTAATATTACCCTACTTCTTTGTTATAATACCAGCCTCCAAAATTGTGCTATAGGAACATCATGGAATTAATCCGTTATGCTGACATCAACAGCGATCTCTATCGCCACATTTGGGTCGTTGGTGATATTCATGGATGTTACTCCTTATTGTTAACCAGACTGGCTCAATTAAATTTCTCTCCTGATACCGATCTCTTGATCTCCACTGGAGATAACATTGATCGAGGAAAAGAAAACCTTGAAACACTGAGACTGTTAAATACCCCATGGTTTATTTCTGTAGTGGGTAATCATGAAGCTATGGCGCTTGACGCTTTTGAAACACAGGATGGCAATTTCTGGTATGTAAACGGTGGTTACTGGTACGACTCGGTCACCGAAAAAGACAGGCAAGAAGCCACTGAGCTATTACTAACTTTTAAGCAGCGTCCTCACATCATAGAGGTTGAAACGTCCTCAAAGAAGTACGTGATTGCCCATGCCGATTATCCAGATGACAGCTACGATTATGGGAAGCAAGTTGATATTGATAGCGTTCTATGGTCACGCGATCGTCTGCTTGGTTCGTTACAGGGGAATATCCATCCAATACGCGGTGCGGATACTTTCATCTTCGGCCATATGATTGTTGACTACACAACAACATTCGCCAATCAAATCTACATTGACACAGGTTCTTTCTGTTCAGGCAATCTGTCTTTTTTTAAAATAAAGTAATCTGGAAATAGAATTATGTAATATACGCAACGATAGCGTTACTTTATTTTGTATTCTGAGGATATATATTCAAACATAGAATTCTATCATAGCATATTAACCCTCCCTGCATTATGGGCAATGATATAGCCTTCAATAAGTACCATTGCCCATTCGTAATAGCGTCTAAATTTCGCGTTTTTCTGCCCATTTCAGCATTAAGATCGCAGGCCAAAAAAACGAAGCCGTAATCCGACGCAGGTAGTTACCCGAGCGCCTGAGACGAGTAAAGATCGCACATCTCAAGATACCTATCGGAAGAAAGCGCAATAACCGTGGTGGCGAAATGGATCGGCTTGCCTTCATGCAACACAATCTTAATACCGGCGGCGGCCGGGATGAAGTTAATGCTCTGTGAATGCCAGGTGTTTTCGGCGATATTTGTCCAGGCCGCGAATTTGCCATTACAGAAGCGAATACCTTCACGACTGATGGTGACTGCCGGCTTTGCCGCGCTTAAAAATGAGCAAGCCAGGCGCACAATAAATAACAGACTGCCGCAACAAATAAGCCCCATAAAGACGGCACCGCCAGTTTTGGGCTCCTCGGGATCGGTGGCCATACTCACCGCCAGCGCAATAAAAACTCCCATCATACAAATCCAGAACACAATACCAACCAACGTTTTAGATCTGGAATAATAGATATTGAACTCCACAGGCATGTTTTGCTGGCTGGTTTTTGATACGTACAGTTCCATTGATTCATCCTTGTATAAAAATGTCGTCAGGCGGGTAAACGCTGGGAAAGAAAGTTGAGCAGCAGCGGCTCATTGACGATAGTGGAGCGGTCGATTTTGCAGATCCGGCCCGTAGCGGTGCTAATCATCAGATAGCTCATTGAACTGCCAGCCCCCTCCTCGCGCTGGGTGCGAATACTGGCGATCTGCGCATACGGCACCGCCCGGTTTTTGTGTTCAAGCCGATCCGCCAGCGCGGTCACTTTGCCGAATTTAAGACGTCCATCGGCGGCGAGGCGCGCCCCCAGCGCAGAACCGTGTCGCCGGACAAGTTCAGCAGCCAGTCGGTCGTAAATTCCGTTGCCATCGTTCCAGAAATCAAGGTAGATGACGTACTTCTTGCCGCCACTGTGGCGCAAGATGAGTTTGTCGGATTGGTGGAGCAGACGCATTGATTCAAGCGCATCGTAATGGATAACACGATGCCCAGCCTGCAACGCGGTTTCGGTTAACGTCATCCTGCGCGGCGTAAACAGAACTGTGACGCTGAATTTCCAGATGATAAACAACAGGCCCACCAGTAGCGATATACCGGAAAGCCGATAATTCACGGTGGCTGTTGCTATGCTGAGAATAAAAAAACCGATCCCGATAGCAAACCATTTCAGCTCCGAAAGCGAAAGATGCCGGGTGTATTGACGACTTTCCATGATGGTATGGTATCCCTGATTTTACTGTCGGCGTATTACGTCAGGTTGAGTAAGGAAGCTATATCCGTTATGTTTTAGGTTATATACACTTCATCCTTCAGGCTGCCGGAGCAACTATTGTACGCTCCCGGAGATTAATGAGAGACATCCTGCCTCTCACCGAAGACCAACCACGAGCCTATACACCATTCGGTGTAAATGCCTTTCTCAGAAGTGAACGTCCAGGCGGCTACCGAACCCGAGCGTGATAATAAAGCGACTCGTTGTCATGAGCCAGTCCCTTAGCGACATTGTCCATTTTCGGATGTCGGCCTGAATTGCCAGTCACACGACCTTTTTCACTGACTCGTCCGTCGGAAACACCGTACGCTTTTGATAGCATGTTGGTTATCTATGCCCTGGTTTTTCTTCAGCAGACGATCGAACGGGCTGAGATCTTCAGGTATTTTGAGATTTTGGCCAGTGCATTAGCCAGAGCCTGCAACTGTTTTTCGTCCATAAAGCAACCAGCTTTTAATGTTGAATCGAACATATCAAAATCAGGCAATTACACAATTTTAATTACAGTCTCATTTTGAGTTCGGAAGCATCCGCTCCCCTCTTAATTTTGTTGGGATTTCTCTTTGTTGCGAGCATGGTCTGAACTAATTGCCTGGCTACTTGCCTTGTTTCGTCAATATTTGGAAAATCGAACACATTTCCAACTTTTACTTTCAAGACAGAACTTGGCTTCCTACCCTCACTGACATTACGATCTGACGAGGCTACTCTTCGCTGGATTACGTAGGTTTTTTTCGTCAAACTGGCTTTTACCCCGAAACCAGCAGGAGCTTCTCTGTGGTCATCGAAAACAATGTAGAGTTTTTGAGCTGGGTTAGCTTCGAAAACGATTTTTCCAGAGCGACTGAGTGCAGACTTAACATTGATACTTAACTTGTTGATAATGAAAGGCTGGCTGAGAGTTGTTTTCAAAGTATCACCCCTGTTGTAGTCCAGGAATGATGAGAATGTAACCTGTCACATTTTAGGCTACAGGTGAGCTACAAATTTATGGGTTTATGTGAGTTTATAAGGGTTTTACCTGGGGCCACATGAGCACTTGAAAGAATAAAAAAACGAGTAAAATCAATATGAATGAGTCATTTGATAAGGACTTCTCCAACCACACCCCGATGATGCAGCAGTATCTCAAGCTGAAAGCCCAGCATCCGGAGATCCTGCTCTTTTATCGTATGGGAGACTTTTACGAGCTGTTTTATGACGACGCAAAGCGTGCGTCGCAGTTGCTCGATATTTCGCTGACCAAACGCGGCGCATCGGCTGGCGAACCTATCCCTATGGCGGGTATCCCGCACCACGCCGTAGAAAACTACCTCGCGAAACTGGTCAATCAGGGCGAATCCGTCGCTATTTGCGAACAGATTGGCGATCCGGCCACCAGCAAAGGTCCCGTTGAACGTAAGGTCGTGCGTATCGTTACGCCTGGCACTATCAGCGATGAAGCCCTGTTACAGGAGCGTCAGGATAACCTGCTGGCGGCTATCTGGCAGGATGGTAAAGGCTACGGTTACGCCACGCTGGATATCAGCTCCGGGCGCTTTCGTCTGAGCGAACCCGCCGACCGTGAAACGATGGCCGCAGAGCTGCAGCGCACCAATCCCGCCGAACTGTTGTATGCCGAAGATTTTGCTGAAATGGCGTTAATAGAGGGACGCCGGGGTCTGCGCCGTCGCCCGTTGTGGGAGTTTGAGATTGATACCGCCCGCCAGCAGTTAAATCTGCAATTCGGTACGCGGGATCTGGTCGGTTTCGGCGTCGAAAATGCCTCGCGTGGATTATGTGCGGCAGGCTGCCTGTTACAGTACGTAAAAGATACCCAGCGCACCTCCCTGCCGCATATTCGTTCCATTACGATGGAACGCCAGCAGGACAGCATCATTATGGATGCCGCGACCCGCCGCAATCTGGAAATTACCCAGAACCTGGCCGGCGGTGTCGAAAATACCCTCGCCGCGGTGCTTGACTGTACCGTGACGCCTATGGGTAGCCGAATGCTTAAACGCTGGCTGCATATGCCGGTACGAAATACCGACATATTACGTGAACGCCAGCAGACCATCGGCGCCTTGCAGGACACCGTCAGCGAACTGCAACCGGTGCTGCGTCAGGTCGGCGATCTGGAGCGTATCCTTGCGCGTCTGGCGCTGCGCACCGCGCGTCCGCGCGATCTCGCCCGAATGCGTCACGCCTTCCAGCAGCTGCCGGAATTGCACGCTCAGCTTGAAACCGTTGACAGCGCGCCGGTACAGGCGTTGCGTAAAAAAATGGGCGATTTCGCCGAGCTGCGCGACCTCCTGGAACGCGCCATTATTGACGCGCCGCCGGTACTGGTCCGCGACGGCGGCGTTATTGCGCCCGGCTACCATGAAGAGCTGGACGAATGGCGCGCGCTGGCGGATGGCGCCACCGATTATCTCGATCGTCTGGAAATTCGCGAACGCGAGCGTACCGGGCTGGATACGCTGAAAGTCGGCTATAACGCGGTACATGGTTATTACATTCAGATTAGCCGTGGTCAAAGCCATCTGGCGCCCATCAATTATGTGCGTCGCCAGACGCTGAAAAATGCCGAACGCTACATTATTCCTGAGCTAAAAGAGTATGAAGATAAAGTTCTGACCTCGAAAGGCAAAGCGCTGGCGCTGGAAAAACAGCTATATGACGAATTGTTTGATCTGCTGTTGCCGCATCTGGCCGATTTACAGCAGAGCGCCAACGCGCTGGCGGAACTGGATGTGCTGGTTAACCTGGCCGAACGCGCCTGGACGCTGAATTACACCTGCCCGACATTTACCGATAAACCCGGTATCCGTATTACCGAAGGTCGCCACCCGGTGGTTGAACAGGTACTGAATGAGCCGTTTATCGCTAACCCGCTCAATCTGTCGCCGCAGCGCCGGATGTTGATCATTACCGGCCCCAATATGGGCGGTAAAAGTACCTATATGCGACAAACGGCATTGATCGCCCTGCTGGCCTATATTGGCAGTTACGTTCCGGCGCAAAACGTGGAAATCGGCCCCATCGACCGTATTTTTACCCGCGTCGGCGCAGCGGACGACCTGGCTTCCGGGCGTTCGACCTTTATGGTGGAGATGACCGAAACCGCGAACATTCTGCATAATGCCACGGAAAACAGTCTGGTATTGATGGATGAAATCGGGCGCGGTACCTCTACGTATGACGGGCTGTCGTTGGCCTGGGCCTGCGCGGAGAATCTCGCGAATAAGATTAAAGCGTTAACGCTGTTCGCTACCCACTACTTCGAGCTGACCCAATTACCGGAGAAAATGGAAGGCGTGGCGAACGTCCACCTGGATGCGCTGGAACACGGCGATACTATCGCGTTTATGCACAGCGTGCAGGACGGCGCGGCAAGTAAGAGCTATGGCCTGGCGGTCGCGGCGCTTGCGGGCGTCCCTAAAGAAGTCATCAAACGCGCGCGCCAAAAACTCCGCGAGCTGGAGAGCATCTCGCCCAATGCGGCGGCAACGCAGGTGGACGGCACGCAAATGTCGTTGCTTGCCGCCCCGGAGGAGACATCGCCTGCCGTTGAAGCGCTGGAGAATCTCGATCCGGACTCCCTGACGCCACGCCAGGCGCTGGAGTGGATCTATCGGCTGAAAAGTCTGGTGTAAACGTGTCAGACCCGATAGCACCGCGCTATCGGGTCCACGTCCCGGAACAGGCTTTTCAGGCTGTGACTGTCGTTTCATGTAAATGACGCCAGACTATCCGTTCTCTTTCCCTTTTTAAAATGACCGTCGACCAGCGTACCGTCTCGGCCTGGCCCGGCAGTTGCTGGCGCTCACGATAACGCAGCGCGGCGCCTTCCGGCCACTCCGCCACAAGGTCAATGTGCTCAACCACGATAACCATCCCCGGGCGACACCCGCGCTGCGCCTGGAAAAAAGCGCCAAGCGCCGGATAATCCAGACAAACACCGCCTGGCGTTATCATCGTAAAATCAGCAGCGAAACGCGCTATCAACGCCTCCATGCTCCCCATCCCCTTGCTAAGCCAGTTCTCAATCGCCGCATGGGCGTGAATAATTTCATCTTTATATGGATTCATGGTCTTTCCTTTTTCAGGCACAGAAGTGCTTGTCTATTGTTTAGACAGACAGCGTAAATAAGGGGCAGCAGGGTGATACCGGCGGCGGCAATAAAGGTCCAGCGATAAGCAACCTCAAGCGACATAACGCGCTGGAGCGCATTTAACAGCAGCGTCAACAGCGTCGCGCCAAGGAAAAAGCTGATCTGACGATTAAGATTCCATAGCGCGCTGGCGTCAGGCATGTCCCGGCGAGCAATAGTCAGGAAAGCGCCACTCTGCGCGGTACTGCTGCACAAACTGCCGCCAGCGCCCATTAAGGCGAATATCATCATCAATGTCGCAGGCGTAACGTTAGTTAAAAGCAGTATCCCTGCGGCCTGAAGAAGACAGCCGACGATAATCAGCGGACGCGGCCCAAGCCGATTGAAGTAACGTCCGGTAAGCATAATGGCGACAAATGAAGCGATCGACCAGGGGATCATCAGCGACCCCGCCGCCGCAGGCGATAGCTGCACGACGTTCTGTAGATAAAACATCCCGACCACGCTGATACCAATGAACATACCCGGTACGCACAGATAGACGATCATGGCAAAACGCAGCAGCCTGTCCGTCAACAGCGGCAGATGGAGCAATCTTGCTGACGCCATTGTCGTCGACGCGACGTTCAACCAACGATAAGCGAGCAATAAGGTGAGAACGGCCACCGGCAGCGTGGCAAAGAATATCCAGCGCCAGCCGCACGTTTCCACCAGCAGCCCGCCAATCGCAGGCGAACATGCCGGCGCCAGTAGCGCCACCATCATGACAACCGATGACACGCCAGCGCGTTCATGCGGTTTAAACTGTTGCCAGGTTAACGCCTGACCAACCGGGATCAATAAGCCACCGCCCGCCCCCTGCACAATACGCCAGAAAACAAGGCTGTGTAAGGAATCGGCAAAACCTGCGGCAGCGGCGGCAACGCTAAACAGAATGAGCGAAAATATGATCAGCCGTCGTGCGCCGAGATAACGCGAAAGAAACGCGCTAAACGGAACGATCAGCGTTAATCCTGCGATATAACCGTTACTCACCCATGCCAGCGCCGATATGGACGTATGCAGATCCACGGACATCGCAGGAAAAGCCACGCTGGCAATAAACAGATTAATCAGATCAAGAAAGAAGCCGAGCAGGTAAACCACTGCCACTTTACTGCGATACGTCATTATGCATCCTCCGTCAGAGGCGCTAATGTAGCCGTCCGGAGAAAGCCAGATAAGTCCGCGCTTCAACGATATACTGTCAAAATAATTTTGACAGTAAAGGAGCTCGCCATGCTCAATTTGCAGCGTATATCGCTGTTTATCGCCGTGGTAGATAGCGGCAGCTTCACGGCGGCGGCGGCCGCATTGGGCCAAACAAAAGCGGTAGTGAGTTTTAATATTCGGCAGCTTGAAAAAGAGCTTGGCGTAACGTTATTGCTACGTTCCACCCGACGACTGACGCTCACAGACGCCGGCGTCCTCTTTTACCAAAAAGGCGTGAATTTACTCAACGCAGCGAAAAATTTGCAGGATGAAGTGCGTGCCAGCCATAGTGGGCTGGGCGGCGAGTTACGTATTACCACTACGCCCGAGTTTGGCGAACAGGTGGTCATTCCGGTACTGGCGCAGTTTAGTCAGCGCCATCCCGATCTCCGTATTCGGCATATGTCCTCATCACATCATGCCGATTTAATTGCCGAGCGCTTTGATGTGGCGATTCGGCTTGGCTCGCTGGCCGACTCCCGCTATCGCGCCGCGCTGATATCCCGCTTTACCATTCTGCCGGTCGCCGCGCCGCAGTGGCTCGCCCGCCACCCCGTGTCGTCGCTGGAGTCGTTGGCTCAGGCGGAATGGATTATTCATAAGCGATTACCTACGCCGCTACGGTGGACAGTAACGAATAATCATGGCCAACACTCACGCCTGGAGATAAGCAAAGCCGGCAAAATTTCTGTCGACAGCGCGCGCTCGCTGATGGCCTTCGCTCTCGCAGGAAGCGGCGTCGCATTACTGCCGCAATGGTTAGTCAACACCGCACTGGAGGAGGGAACGTTAATTCACCTGTTACCCGACTATCATTTTCCCCGTCAGGGCATTTATGCCGTTTATCCGGACGCCCGCCATGTATCGACAAAAGTACGCGCATTTATTGATTTTTTACGTTCGCAATGGGATTGCGGGGAGCACGTCCCATCATTGTAGCCAGTCCGGGAGCATTACGCTCCCGGACGGATAATACCGTCTTAATCCTTAACTACCAGCTTGTCTTTGATCCCCTGCGCCTGCCAACGCACCCACAGCATAATTGCCGCCAGAACGACGATCGGCAGTAACGGATCGAGCCAACTGCCGCCGGAACCGAACAGCAGGTTAATCAGCGCCACGCCGGTGCCGCCAATCGCCCAGGCAATGGTCGTCGGTACAGACCAAACCACCATCTACTGTTTGACATCAGAGACGCCCATCATGCGGTTAACCACCCAGAACAGGCTATCGTTGAAGTAGCCGAAGAACAGCGACCCCATCGTTGCGGCCTGAGCGGCAAGCAACATATTGATGCCGGGGATCTGCGCCAGGATCGGCGCGGAAATCGAGGCGGCAGTGATCATCGCCACCGTCCCCGATCCCTGAATCAGGCGTACCAGCGTCGCCACGATAAACGGGATCAGGATCGGCGAGATCGGCAGGTTGGCAACCTGCTCCGCCAGCTGTTGTCCCGCGCCGCTGTCGCGCAGGATCGCGCCCAACGCGCCGCCAGCGCCCGTGACCAGTAAGATAATCCCGGCGCTTTGCAAGCCCTCTTCCAGACGCTCTGCGGTGGTATGTTTATCCATGCGCGGCACCAGCGTATACACCGCCAGCAGAACGCTGATGGCCAACGCGATCACCGGACTTCCCACAAAGTTGATTGCCTGTACCACCGGATGCGTCGCCAGGCCGGACCATCCTTCTACAGTCGCGAGGGTGGAACAGATAGCCTTCAGGAAGATCAGCACGATCGGCACCACAATAGGCAGCAGAGAGAGCGTCAGGCTCGGCAGATCCTTTTGCTCTTTCTCTTTATTGTACTGCTCCAGCGCGGCATTGACTTCATCGGCGTTCAGCGTGAGCGGCACGAAATCAGGGTAGCGTTTATCCAGCCACTGCGCATAGAACACAATGCCGATCACACAGGGCACCGCCAGCGCCATCCCGGTCAATAACATTGCGCCGATGTCGACGTTAAAAATTCCGGCTACCCCCAGCGGACCGGGCGTGGGAGGTACCGTATGGTGAGTGACCACCAGCCCGCCCGCCAGCGCGACGCCCAGCGTCAGTAGCGAACGCTTACCGCTTTTCGCCAGCGCTTTCGCCACCGGATAAAGAATGACAAAAGCGGAATCGACGAAAATGGGGATGCTGACAATATAACCCGTGATCGCCAGCGCCCACTCTTCACGGCGTTTCCCCAGCCATTTGATAAAGCTCCAGGCGATACGCTCCGCCGCGCCGGAAACCTCCAGCAAGCGCCCCATCATTACGCCAAGACCAATCACCAGGCCAATACTGCCCAGCGTCGTACCGAATCCGCTGGTGATGACAGAGAGCGTTTTATCAATGCCCATTCCCCCCAACAGACCGGCGATGCAGGCCGCCGCCAGCATTGCGATCAGCGCATGAACACGGGTGCGTAACACCAGCCATACCAGCACGAAAACGGCAACGATCAGACCGATAATTGGGGTCGGTAAACTTGTCATGACCTCCCCTCCATATCATCTTGTCGAAAGCGTTCGATAATGTCATCGAAGCGTTTATCGGAGACAAAACCTAACGCCAGCGCACGCTGGTTATCGATACGTCCCGGCCAGGAGGCGACAATTTTCTCGACGCCTTCGTCGCGCTGATGCGTAACCCGATCGCGCGCCGCCTGGCCGCCCGCCTGACACAACGTTTCCAGCATCTCGCCCACGGTTACGCTGATCCCGGGTAAGTTGATGCTGCTCGCCTCGCCAGGCGCGGGTAACGTTGCGGCCAGCGACAGGTTATGGATCACCGTCGCCGGGCTGGAAATCCACAGCCGCAAACTTTCCGACACCGGGCAGACGGTCGTCTCGCCCTGCAACGGTTCACGAATAATCGCGCTGACAAAAGAAGAAGCGGCGCGGTTTGGTTTACCCGGGCGAACACAGATCGTCGGCAAACGCAGCGCCAGCCCATCCACATAGCCTTTGCGGGTATAATCGTTGACCAACAGTTCACAGGCGGCCTTCTGCGCGCCATAAGACGAGCGCGGCGTGAGCGCGGTGGTATCGGTGACGCATTCCGGCAGCGTACCGCCATAAACGGCAAGCGAGCTGGAGAAGACAAAACGAATTTTCTGCGGTTGTCGACGACACGCCTCAAGTAACTGGCGGGTAAGATCCAGGTTAACTTTCCATCCCAGATCAAAATCGTCTTCCGCATGACTGCTGACAATCGCAGCGAGATGATAAACAACAGAGGTATTAGCGGTAATCACATTCTCCAGCACGCCCGGCTGGGTTAAGTCAGCTTCCAGGCAGCGTAAACGAGGGGAATCTGATAACCGTGCAGGCATTTTTAAATCAACAAGAAGCAGTTCGTTAAACGCCAGCGATGAGTTTAATAAGGCGCTTGCGAGTTTCTGGCCTAAAAAGCCGCCCCCGCCGGTAATGATAATCTGCATCCGGATGTCCTCTTTATTGTTGTGTAGGGTAGTTCAGGGTTAGCGCCAGGCGTTAAACCAGCCAAGCCCGTCCTGCGTGGTATTCCGTGGTTGGTATTCGCAGCCTATCCAGCCGCGATAACCTACGTCATCGAACAGCCGGAACAGCCATGGGTAGTTGATCTCGCCATCATCCGGTTCATGTCTGTCCGGTAGCGAGGCGATTTGTACATGGGCATAGCGGCCCGCGTACTCGCGAATCAGGTGACTCAAATTGCCATCCACTTTTTGTGCGTGGAAAGTGTCGAGCTGGATGAACACATTCGGGCGGTCAACCTCTTCTGCGATGCCCAGCGCCTGATATTGGCTGGAAAAGAGGTAGCCGGGTTTAACGCCGGGACTCAGCGCTTCGATCAAAATACGTTTATCGTGGGCGGCAAACCGGTCGGCGGCATAACGCAAATTATCGATAAACGTGGCGCGATAACGTGCGCCATCAGCGCCATCCGGCACGACGCCCGCCATGATGTGAACCTGCTCGCATTCCAGCGCCAGAGCGTATTCCAGAGCCAGATCGATATCGGCGCGCGCGTCGTGTTCGCGCCCCGGTAGCGCGGCACGTCCCCACTCGCCCGCCGCGGTATCGCCCGCCGAAGTATTAAACAGCGCCAGCGTCAGATCATGACGCGATAGCTTGGCTTTAATCTCGCTGGCAGCAAAGCCGTAGGGGAACAGAAACTCAACGGCCTGAAAACCGGCTTCGGCAGCGGCGGCAAAACGCTCGGTAAACGGCACTTCGGTAAACATCATCGACAAATTGGCGGCAAAACGCGGCATCGGGTTATCTCCTTAACTGCGCAATTTCTTCGGTGGTTAAATAACGAATCGGGCGTTCGCCAAGGATAAAAATCAGCTTTGCCGTCTCTTCCAGCTCCTCGGTATTATTAGCGGCTTCCTGCAAATTCTCCCCGCACACGACCGGCCCATGATTAGCCAGTAAAAAGGCCTGATGCCGGGCCGCCAGCGCTGCCAAATCGCGGGCAATTCGGTCATCCCCCGGGCGATAGTAGGGAACCAGCGGAATGTCGCCCATCCGCATCACCACATAGGGGGTAAACGGGCGAATCACATTTTGCGGGTCCAGCCCTTCGAGACAGGAAAGCGCCGTTGACCAGGTGCTGTGCAGATGTACCACGGCCTTGCAGCAAGGGTTATTGCGATACAACGCCAGATGAAAACGCACCTCTTTAGACGGTTTATCGCCGCTGAGCCATTCGCCCTGCGGGTCCACTTTGGATAGCCGCTGCGGGTCGAGATTACCCAGACACGAACCGGTGGGCGTCGCCAGAATATTGCCGTCCGGCAGTAACAGAGAGAGGTTGCCTGCCGAGCCGGTGGCATAGCCGCGCTGGAAAAACGAGGCGGCTATCCTGACCATCTCTTCTCGCAAAGCGTGCTCTTCTTTTGCCAGTATCGTCATACCTGAAACTCCCTTTGAGCGCGGATGAAAAAGGATTCATCGCCAAAATTACCTGACTTTAGCGCCAGCGAGACTGGCGCATGGAGCGCGTTGACCCACGGCACGCCGGGTGAAATGCACGGTCCGATGTGAAAACCGGTAATACCGAGGCTTTGCGTCACCACGCCCGAGGTTTCGCCGCCCGCCACAATAAACCGGGTGATACCGCCTTCCGCTAAGCGAGCAGCCAGCAGGGAAAAGAGCGCCTCTACCGCATGGCTGGCTTCGGTAGCGCCATATTGCTGCTGGATGGCGGCCAGCGCCTGCGTGGAGGCGGTGGCGCTAATCATTGGCGCCAGTTCGCTGTCCTGACTGAGCACCCACTGCGCCAGCGCTTCAGCGTAGGCCTCGCGCGTCTCGGATGACAGGCAGCGCGCCACATCAACGTCGCGTGTGGGAGCATGTTGTCGATAGAAAGCCACCTGCTGATTCGTCATTTGCGAACAGGAACCGGAAAGCACCACCGCGCGACCGCTCAGCGGATAGCCTGCGGAACGGGCCTGAGAAACGCCGTGCTTCGCCCACTGACGCGCCAGCCCCATTGCCAGCCCGGAACCGCCGGTCACCAGCGGGACATCACGCAAAACCTCGCCCTGAATTTCCAGGTGTCGCTCATTGAGCGCGTCAAGTACCGCGTAGCGATATCCTTCCTGCTGTAAACGCGACAGCGCCGCACGGGTCGCGGCAACGCCTTCATCAAGCGTCTGAGCCGGAATAACGCCGCAGCGCTCTTGCGCCTGCGCTTCCATCAGACGCGGCAGGTAGCTGTCGGTCATCGGATTGATAGGGTGGTGGCGCATACCGGACTCCGCCAGCAAGTGGTTCATGACAAACAGATAGCCCTGATAAACCGTGCGTCCGTTAACCGGCAGCGCGGGAGAAATCACGGTAAATGAGGTATCCAGCGCCACCATCAGCGCGTCGGTGACCGGGCCGATATTGCCTTCGGCGGTACTATCGAAAGTCGAGCAATATTTGAAATAGACTTGCTGGCAGCCCTGTTTTTCTAGCCATACCAGCGCCGCCAGCGATTGTTTTATCGCCTCTTGCGCCGGGCATGAGCGGGTTTTCAGGCTGATAACCACCGCGTCGCATCCTTCCGGTTGCGTCCCGGTTGGAACATCATTGATCTGCACTGTCGGCATCCCGTTTTCGACCAGAAAACTGGCGATGTCAGTCGCGCCGGTAAAATCATCGGCAATGACGCCAATTTTTAACATGACGGCTCCTCAGGCGTGACGCCAGGCAGAGTAATCCCCGAGAAAATTTTGATCACAGCGCTGTCATCCTCTTTGCCATAACCGGCGTTACTGGCGCTGGTGAACATATTTAACGCCGTAGAGGCCAGCGGTAAGGGGAAGCGCAGCGCTTTCGCCGTGTCGGCAACCAGCCCCAAATCTTTGACAAAAATGTCGACGGCCGAACGCGGGGTATAGTCGCCGTCAACGACATGCTGCATACGGTTTTCGAACATCCAGGAGTTGCCGGCGGCATGGGTCACGACGTCATACATCACGTCCAGAGGAATACCGGCCCGCGCGGCCAGCGCCATCGCTTCGGCCGCCGCCGCAATATGCACGCCAGCCAGCAGTTGATGAATGATTTTGACGGTTGAGCCTGCGCCCGGCGTATCGCTGATGCGATAAACGTTGCTGGCAACGGCGTCCAGCACAGGCTTCAGGCGGGTAAACGCCGCCTCGCTCCCGGAGGCCATCACCGTCATTTCGCCCTGCGCCGCTTTTACCGCGCCGCCGGAAACCGGCGCATCCAGCATGTTAAGATTCAATGCCGTCAACGCCGCGGCGATCTCTTGCGCGTCGGCGCTTGAGATCGTGGACGAAACCATCACCGCGCTTCCGGGTTTCATCAGATGGGCGACGCCATCCTCACCGAATAACACCTGTCTGACCTGGGCGGCATTGACGACCAGAATGACTAACGCATCCACGACGCCGGCGAACTCCCTGGCGCTGGCGGCAGCCCCACAAGCCCCTTCAGCGAGAAGATTCGCGCACGATTGCGGGTTAAGATCGGCCCCCCATGTGGAAAGCCCGGCGCGCAGGCATGAACGCGCAGCGCCCATTCCCATTGAGCCAAGCCCCACAATGCCGACATGAAAATCAGTTCCTGTTGTCATTATCACTCCATGTTAATTTACGTGATATTATGTTTTGTTATGTGAATATAGGCGTTTTTGTAAACAATTGCGGTGAGTTGTTTCACAAAAAATAACAAAATGTGTTATTTTTTGTGAAGGCAATCCTCATAGAACTTCACACGCTGTGACGAGAAATCGCGTAAAATCGCGACAGGACTAAAGAAAGGAGCAGACGTTGATACCTACTGAGCGTCGACAAATCATTCTTGATATGGTGGCGGAGAAAGGCATCGTCAGTATCGCTGAACTGACCGAGCGCATGCATGTATCCCACATGACTATCCGCCGTGATTTACAAAAACTGGAGCAGCAAGGCGCGGTAATCCAGGTCTCTGGCGGCGTGCAATCATCGACTCGCGTGGCGCACGAACCCTCGCATCAGATCAAAACCGAACTGGCGACGCCGCAGAAAGCGGCGATTGGCAAACTGGCCGCCAGCCTGGTACAGCCAGAAAGCTGTATCTACCTTGATGCAGGTACGACCACGCTGGCGATCGCCAGGCAGCTGGTTACGATGAATAAACTTACGGTGGTGACGAATGATTTCGTTATCGCCGATTACCTGATGGACAATAGCGATTGCACAATTATTCACACTGGCGGGGCGGTATGCCGGGAAAACCGGTCGTGCGTCGGTGAAGCCGCGGCGACGCTTTTGCGCGGGTTGATGATTGACCAGGCCTTTATTTCCGCCTCTTCCTGGAGCGTGCGCGGTATTTCAACGCCGGCAGAAGATAAAGTCACGGTGAAACGGGCCGTCGCCAGCGCCAGCCGCCAAAAAATTCTGGTGTGCGACGCGACCAAATACGGCCAGGTAGCTACATGGCTGGCGTTACCGCTGGCGGAATTCAACCAAATCGTCACCGATGACGGCCTGCCGGAAAGCGCAATTCGGGCGCTGGCCAAAGTGGATATCTCACTGCTGATGGCCAAACAATAGCGAAGCGGCGCAAGCCGCTTACGTCATCATCTTGCGAACCAGTTGCGTAAACTGTTCGCGTTCTTCAGCGCTCAGTCGCCCCAAAAACTCATCGTCAACGCGATCCCCCAGTGGTATCGCGGCGGCGAGCAACGTTTGGCCCTGAACGGTGAGATAGACAAAACGCCGACGTTTATCCAGCGGATCGTTTTCTCGCTTTACCAGCCCACGATTTTCCATCCGGCTTAACATCTCCGCCAGCGTCGCTTTAGTGCTGACCGCCGCTTCGGTCAGATCGACCTGTTCAATACCCGGATGTTCAGCAATAACGCGCATCACCGCATATTGAGGTTTGGTGAGCTCCGGTAGTTCATGCTGCCAGCGTGCGGTATGTTGCTGAAAAAGCTGGCGTAACAGATGAAACGCGGTGTTTCGTAACTCCATGAGCGCTCCGGATAAATTAACTTTTTCTATCATAACGACTTATGCACGGTTTTTTAATGACGAATGCTTTAGCTAAACGTGCGCAGGCGTCGGGAGCGATCTTGTCGCAAAGGCCGTATGGGCGTATTTTGATCAAAATGTTCGTATACGAACGATATTTGAGGTAAGAAATGAGATTGATTGTGGGGATGACCGGTGCGACCGGCGCGCCGCTTGGCGTCGAGCTACTCCAGGCATTGCGGGCGATACCTGATGTTGAAACGCATCTGGTAATGTCAAAGTGGGCGAAAACCACTATTGAACTGGAGACGCCCTACACGCCCGCTGAGGTAGCCGCCCTGGCAGATTATTGTCATAGCCCGGCCGATCAGGCGGCGACCATTTCCTCCGGCTCATTTCGTACCGACGGCATGATTATTATCCCCTGCAGTATGAAAACACTGGCGGGGGTTCGCGCCGGCTATGCCGAGGGGCTGGTGGGACGCGCTGCCGATGTCGTGTTGAAAGAGGGTCGCAAGCTGGTGCTTGTGCCGCGGGAAATGCCGCTCAGCACGATTCATCTGGAAAACATGCTAGCGCTTTCTCGTATGGGGGTGGCGATAGTGCCGCCCATGCCCGCGTTCTACAACCTGCCGCAAACCGTTGACGATATTATCCAGCACATCGTAGCGCGCGTTCTCGACCAGTTTGGTCTGGAGCATACGCGCACGCGCCGCTGGCAAGGACTGCGACAGACAGCAAATTTTTCACAGGAGAATGGATAATGGCATTTGATGATTTGCGCAGTTTTTTACATGCGCTGGATCAGCAGGGACAACTGCTGAAAATCAGCGAGGAAGTGAATGCGGAGCCGGATCTCGCCGCCGCTGCCAACGCAACGGGACGCATCGGCGATGGCGCGCCCGCGCTGTGGTTTGACAATATTCGTGGTTTTACCGACGCCCGCGTGGCGATGAATACCATCGGTTCCTGGCAGAACCATGCCATCTCACTGGGTTTGCCGCCTAACACGCCGGTTAAAAAACAGATCGATGAATTTATTCGCCGCTGGGACAATTTTCCGGTAGCGCCGGAACGACGGGCGAATCCGGGCTGGGCGGAAAATACCGTCGACGGCGACGCAATCAACCTGTTTGATATCCTGCCGCTGTTTCGTCTGAACGACGGCGACGGCGGATTCTATCTGGATAAAGCCTGTGTGGTATCACGCGATCCGCTCGATCCCGATAACTTCGGCAAGCAGAATGTCGGCATCTACCGCATGGAAGTTAAAGGCAAGCGTAAGCTGGGTCTGCAACCAGTACCGATTCATGATATCGCATTGCACCTGCACAAAGCTGAAGAGCGCGGGGAAGATCTGCCGATTGCGATCACGTTGGGTAACGATCCGATCATTACCCTGATGTGCGCAACGCCGCTGAAATACGATCAGTCAGAGTATGAAATGGCAGGCGCGCTGCGTGAAAGCCCCTATCTTATCGCCACCGCGCCGCTGACCGGTTTTGATGTGCCGTGGGGATCTGAAGTCATTCTTGAAGGGGTCATCGAAAGCCGTAAACGTGAAATTGAAGGACCGTTCGGCGAATTTACCGGCCACTATTCCGGCGGTCGCAACATGACCGTGGTGCGTATCGATAAGGTCTCTTACCGCAGCAAACCCATTTTTGAATCGCTCTATTTAGGTATGCCGTGGACGGAAATCGACTACCTGATGGGGCCGGCAACCTGCGTGCCACTGTATCAACAGCTGAAAGCCGAATTTCCGGAAGTGCAGGCGGTAAACGCCATGTACACCCACGGCCTGCTGGCCATCATCTCAACCAAAAAACGCTACGGCGGCTTTGCCCGTGCGGTGGGCCTGCGCGCGATGACGACGCCGCACGGTCTGGGATATGTGAAGATGGTGATCATGGTTGATGAAGATGTCGATCCATTCAATCTGCCACAGGTGATGTGGGCGTTGTCGTCGAAAGTGAATCCGGCAGGCGATCTGGTACAGCTACCGAATATGTCCGTCCTGGAACTGGATCCGGGCTCAAGCCCGGCGGGGATTACCGACAAGCTGATCATTGACGCCACCACGCCGGTTGCGCCAGATAACCGTGGTCACTATAGCCAGCCGGTTGTTGATTTACCGGAAACTAAAGCCTGGGCTGAAAAGCTGACCGCCATGCTGGCCAACCGTAAATAAGGAGTAACCGATGATTTGTCCACGCTGTGCCGATGCACATATTGAACTCATGGCGACTTCGCCGGTAAAAGGAGTCTGGACGGTATATCAGTGTCAGCATTGTCTGTATACCTGGCGCGATACCGAACCGTTACGCCGTACCAGCCGCGAACACTATCCACAAGCGTTTCGCATGACGCAAAAAGATATTGATGACGCGCCAATGGTGCCGAGTATCCCGCCGCTGCTGGCAGAAGACAAACGGTAAAAAAAGGCCAGTCGACAGACTGGCCTTTTTTTGACAAGGGTACTTACTCGCGGAACAGCGCTTCGATATTCAGCCCCTGCGTCTGCAGAATTTCGCGCAGACGGCGCAGGCCTTCAACCTGAATCTGACGAACACGTTCACGCGTAAGACCGATTTCACGGCCTACATCTTCCAGTGTCGCAGCTTCATATCCCAGCAGACCGAAACGGCGCGCCAGCACTTCACGCTGTTTGGCGTTCAGTTCGAACAACCATTTGACGATGCTCTGTTTCATATCGTCATCTTGCGTGGTGTCTTCCGGACCGTTCTCTTTTTCATCGGCCAGGATGTCCAGCAACGCTTTTTCGGAATCACCGCCCAGCGGGGTGTCTACCGAGGTAATGCGCTCGTTGAGACGAAGCATACGGCTGACGTCATCAACCGGTTTATCCAGTTGCTCTGCAATTTCTTCCGCACTCGGTTCGTGGTCCAGTTTATGCGACAACTCACGTGCGGTGCGCAGGTATACGTTCAGCTCTTTAACAATGTGAATCGGCAAGCGAATCGTACGGGTTTGGTTCATAATCGCCCGTTCGATTGTCTGGCGAATCCACCAGGTTGCGTATGTTGAGAAGCGGAACCCGCGTTCCGGGTCAAACTTCTCGACTGCACGGATAAGCCCCAGATTGCCCTCTTCAATCAGGTCCAGCAACGCCAGTCCACGATTGCCATAACGGCGGGCAATTTTTACCACCAGACGCAGGTTACTCTCAATCATGCGACGGCGAGAAGCGACATCTCCACGCAGTGCGCGACGCGCAAAATAGACTTCTTCTTCGGCTGTTAACAGTGGTGAATACCCAATCTCACCAAGGTAAAGCTGAGTCGCGTCCAACACACGCTGTGTGGCCCCTTGCGATAACAGCTCTTCTTCAGCCAGGTCGTTATCACTGGGTTCCTCTTCACTCAAGGCTTTTTCGTCAAAAGCCTCTACTCCGTTCTCATCAAATTCCGCGTCTTCATTTAAATCATGAACTTTCAGCGTATTCTGACTCATAAGGTGGCTCCTACCCGTGATCCCTTGACGGAACTAGCAAGTCAAAGCCTAGTTCCGCCGCTTTATCGCTGCGGTAAATAACGCAGCGGGTTTACGGATTTCCCCTTGTAACGAATTTCAAAATGCAAGCGTGTAGAGCTGGTGCCGGTGCTACCCATAGTAGCGATTTTTTGCCCCGCCTTAACTTCCTGTTGTTCCCGGACCAGCATCGTATCATTATGGGCGTAGGCACTCAGGTAATCATCGTTATGTTTGATGATAATAAGATTACCGTAACCACGCAGTGCGTTACCGGCATATACGACGCGCCCATCAGCGGTTGCGACGATAGCCTGTCCCTTACTGCCTGCAATGTCGATCCCTTTATTGCCCCCTTCGGAAGCGCCAAAGTTTTCGATCACTTTGCCATCCGTCGGCCAGCGCCATGCGGAAATCGGCGCGCTGGTTGACGTACTGCTTGCATTTGGTTCGGTCGTGCTTACCGTTGGTGCCGTTACAGGCGCTGTGACAACCGTCCCAGCAGGCTTGTTGTTTGGCAACATTTTGTTAGCACTTTGTTCACCTGAGCCCTCAGAATACGTAATTGTTGGTTGAGACGCAACTGCAACGGTGGAATTTTGTGCAGACCTGGTCACAACTCCTTGCTGTGCTGCATCCGCCTGGGTGATCGCATTTCCGCCAGTAATTGGCGTACCGGATGCGTTACCAACTTGCAAAGTTTGCCCCACATTCAGGCTATACGGGGCAGAAATACTGTTTCTCTGGGCCAGATCGCGGAAATCGTTCCCGGTAATCCAGGCGATGTAAAAAAGCGTATCACCCTTTTTCACGGTGTAAGTACTGCCACCCGTATAGCTACCTTTCGGAATATTCCCATACTGGCGATTGTATACAATTCGCCCATTTTCCATCTGCACGGGTTGTTCCGTGACCGGTTGAGTTTGCATGGGCTGCGTTACAGGACGCTGAACGGGTTGAATTTGCGGCGCTTGTTGCGGCGTCGCGCCCATTTTTGGTGGTGGTGTGATCAACATCCCGGAATTGGTATTTGATGACGACCCACTGTCCACAGACGTGACCGGCGCCGGAGGGTTTGACGAACTGGTACAACCTGCCAGCCATAGTGAAACCAGTGATAGTGCCGCAATGCGACTAACGGTGAATTTTGGGCTTCCCGCGCTCATTTATCCCCCAGGAAAAAATTTGGTTAACAACCAGTGACGTAAGAACCGTGCAACGCATTAAGTGAACACGGGAAAATGTGTTCACGATACGCTTAACCCACCGGGAATAACCAGGAAAACTCCAGGTATTCGTTTCGGCTTCATCAGGCGTAAGAGTGGGTGTTTGCAGAGCAAACTAGGCCAGCTCTCCCTTGACTAACGGGACGAAGCGAACGGCCTCCACGGTATCGATAATAAATTCGCCGCCCCGGCGACGCACGCGTTTCAAAAACTGCTGCTCATCGCCCACGGGCAGAACAAGAATGCCGCCTTCATCCAACTGTGCCATGAGCGCGGTAGGAATTTCCGGTGGCGCGGCCGTCACAATGATAGCGTCAAACGGCGCACGCGCCTGCCAGCCTTGCCAGCCATCGCCATGACGGGTAGAAACATTATGTAAATCGAGCTGCTTCAGGCGGCGACGCGCCTGCCATTGCAGCCCCTTAATCCGCTCAACGGAGCAAACGTGATGTACCAGATGCGCCAGAATCGCCGTCTGATAGCCGGAACCGGTGCCAATTTCCAGCACCCTGGATTGCGGCGTCAGTTCGAGCAGTTCCGTCATTCGCGCCACCATATAGGGCTGCGAAATCGTCTGACCCTGGCCTATCGGCAAAGCGATATTTTCCCAGGCCTTATGTTCAAACGCTTCATCAATAAATTTCTCGCGCGGCACTGCAGCAAGCGCATTAAGCACCTGCTCATCTCTGATGCCCTGCGCGCGCAATTGTTCAAGAAGAGCCTGTACACGTCCACTTACCATTGCGTGCCAACTCCCACGCTGTCTAACCAGTCTGAAACCACATCATGCGCGCTGTGCGCGGTTAAATCCACATGCAACGGCGTGACGGAGACGTAGCCTTCATCCACCGCCGCGAAATCGGTATCCGGCCCGGCATCGTATTTATCGCCCGGCGGGCCAATCCAGTACAATGTATTACCGCGCGGATCTTCCTGCGGGATTACTTTATCCGCTGGATGGCGGCTACCACAGCGAGTCACGCGGATGCCTTTAACCTGCGCTAACGGTAGATCCGGGACATTCACGTTGAGAATACGCCCGGTACGCAACGGCTCCCGGCTTAACCCTCGCAAAAGCGCGCAAGTCACGGCCGCAGCCGTATCATAATGTTGATAGCCGTTAAGGGAGACCGCTAATGCCGGAAAGCCGAGATGACGACCTTCCATCGCCGCGGCGACAGTACCGGAATAGATCACATCATCGCCCAGATTCGGACCCGCGTTAATACCGGAAACGACAATATCCGGACGCGGACGCATTAAGGCATTAACGCCCAGATAGACGCAATCGGTCGGCGTCCCCATCTGTACGGCGATATCGCCATTATCAAAGGTAAAAGTACGAAGCGAAGATTCCAGCGTGAGGGAATTAGACGCGCCGCTGCGGTTACGATCCGGGGCTACGACCTGTACATCAGCAAACTCACGCAGCGCTTTCGCCAGCGTTTGTATACCGGGCGCGTGAACCCCGTCATCGTTACTCAGCAATATGCGCATAATCACCCATTGTGTTGATCAGTTCCCTTACTACGCTGGTGGCAAAACTGCCTGCGGGCAGCCAGAAACGTAACTCGACGGTAACGTCATCCCACCAGTTCCAGCTTAATTGTTGCGGATAAAGCAGCATCGCTCTGCGCGACGCCTCTACTTTTTCGCGCAGCAACAGCGATTGCAACACCGTTTCCTGGGCAATGGCATCTTGCTCAAACGCCAGCGCCGCACGCTGTGTTCCCCACTCTCCGCTGCCCGGCAACGACGCTGTAATCATCAGCTCTTTTTCGTCTACCCGGCGCTGCAATTCAGGCAGTTCTTCAGATGTCGCGACGAACCAGCTTCCACGCCCCGCTAATTGTAGCGCATCGCCGTCAACAACTTGATTAAAGTCTGGTTTCTTCAGCCGCTGGTGAACAATTTGATTAAACAACGCGCTACGCGCCGCCGACAACCAAAAACTGCGTTTATTGCGATCGCGCACCGGCGCGTTACTTTGCGCCCAGCGCAGCGCGCCCTGCAAGTTGCTGCCGCCAATGCCGAATCGCTGTGCGCCGAAATAGTTCGGCACGCCGCCATCGCGAATCGCCTGCAATCGTGTTTCGACATCGCGGCGATCGCTTATTTCACGCAACACCAGAGTAAAGGCATTGCCTTTCAGCGCGCCTAAACGCAGCTTACGCTTGTGACGCGCGTATTCCAGCACTTTACAACCTTCCAGCTGAAAGGCGCTGAAATCGGGCATCTCTTTCCCCGGCACGCGCGCGCACAGCCACTGCTCGGTAACGGCGTGTTTATCTTTTTTCCCGGCAAAGCTCACTTCGCGAGCGTGAATTTTCAGGAATTTCGCCAGCGCGTCAGCGACAAAACGGGTATTGCAACCGTTTTTCAAAATACGCAGCAAAATGTGCTCGCCTTCACCATCCGGCGTAAAGCCTAAATCTTCAACCACCACAAAATCTTCCGGATTCGCTTTCAGCAATCCGCTACCTTGTGGTTTTCCGTGCAGCCAGATGAGATTGTCAAACTCTGTCATTTCGCCGCCTTCATCAGCAACGCGACCGCTTCGCAGGCAATGCCTTCTCCGCGTCCGGTAAATCCGAGCTTTTCCGTCGTCGTCGCCTTCACGTTAACCTCATCCATATGGCAGCCGAGATCTTCGGCGATAAAGACACGCATTTGCGGAATATGCGGCAGCATTTTCGGCGCCTGCGCAATAATGGTGACATCCACGTTTCCGAGGGTGTACCCCTTGGCCTGAATACGACGCCAGGCTTCACGCAGTAGTTCGCGGCTATCCGCTCCCTTAAATGCCGGATCGGTATCCGGGAAGAGCTTGCCGATATCGCCAAGCGCCGCCGCGCCCAGCAGCGCATCGGTCAGCGCATGTAACGCCACATCGCCATCGGAATGCGCCAATAGCCCTTTTTCATAAGGGATACGCACGCCGCCAATAATAATCGGCCCTTCTCCGCCAAACGCGTGTACGTCAAAACCGTGTCCAATTCGCATTATGCTTTCTCCTGGTGGATGGTTCGGGTCAGATAAAATTCCGCCAGCGCCAGATCTTCCGGGCGGGTGACCTTGATGTTATCCGCGCGACCTTCTACCAGCGCCGGATGAAAACCACAATACTCCAGCGCTGACGCCTCGTCGGTGATGGTCGCGCCTTCATTCAGCGCACGCGTCAGACAATCATGCAAGAGTTCGCGGGGGAAAAACTGCGGGGTGAGCGCGTGCCATAAATCGGCGCGCTCTACGGTATGGGCAATAGCGTTTTTCCCTGGTTCGCCGCGTTTCATGGTGTCGCGCACCGGACTGGCGAGGATACCGCCGACCCGGCTGTTTTCGCTGATAGCCAGCAACCGCGCAAGGTCATCCTGATGCAAACAGGGTCTTGCCGCGTCGTGCACCAGCACCCACTGCGCCTTTGCAACGGCCTGTAACCCGGCCAAAACGGAATCAGCGCGTTCGTTACCGCCATCCACAACGCTGATTTGCGGATGATTCGCCAGCGGAAGTTGGGCAAAGCGATGATCGCCAGGACTGATAGCAATAACAACGCGTGTCACCCGAGGATGCGCCAGCAGCGCATGAACTGAGTGCTCCAGAATGGTTTTATTACCGATTGAGAGATACTGCTTAGGACATTCTGTTTGCATTCGGCGGCCAAATCCGGCCGCCGGCACCACGGCGCAAACGTCCAATAAAGTGGCTGCCATGTTAAATCCCTGGATGGTTTATCGATGAGTTTGCCCCGCCGTTGCCGCGCGTTTTGAGGCGTCAGGCACCAGACGATAGAAGGTTTCGCCCGGTTTGGTCATGCTAAGTTCGTTGCGCGCGCGCTCCTCAATCGCTTCCTGGCCGCCATTGAGATCGTCAATTTCGGCAAAAAGCTGATCGTTACGCGCTTTAAGTTTGGCGTTTGTCGCCTGCTGCGCGACCACATCATCGTTGACGCGGCTATAGTCATGTATGCCGTTCTTACCGAACCACAGCGAGTACTGTAGCCAGACCAGTAAAGCCAGCAACAGCAGCGTTAGTTTACCCATCCTGCCCCCTGAAAAACGGCATCATCATCCCATAACGTCCTCTGTGACTCCACATTCAGGACGGGATTGCCGCGACAACGCCGGCAAATGTACCACATTTGCCGGATGTTACGTATACCCGAGTAAGGAGAACATAATCTCATTGTTGGTTACGGTTTGAATTATGACCGGAGGCGCAGTGATAACCCGTCTACCCTAATAGCCATATAAATAACGCGCCGAACAGCGCGCCTACGGCCAGTAGAGTAAACATGATGCTAAAAAGTATTTTGCCCTTTACCAGCAGATGCAACGCAATGCCGATAATTACCGATACCGGCATTAACGCGAGGAAAAAGGGCCAAGTATAGAGGAAAAAAAACAGCGTGTTAGGGCCATAAAGCAGAAAAGGGATCCCCAACGCCAGCAGCCATGACACAAAGCCGACCACCGCCCCCGGAAATGCACTGGTGGCGTCATCGTCGACCATGAAGGCGTCTGACCTTGTGAAAGTAATGTTATGGCTATTACGCATATTAAATCCTGTAACCTTGACCATACCGGGCATACAAGCCCGGTGGTGTCTCAGGATCTGATAATATCGCGCCGTCTCAGCAGGTCTAATAATTGGGAAACCAAATTTGTTACTAATTGTTCACCATTAAGATGAACCTGTGGCGAGTCAGGCGCTTCGTAAATGGCGTCGATGCCGGTAAAGTTACGCAACTCGCCCGCACGCGCTTTTTTATACAACCCTTTAGGATCGCGCTGTTCACAGATAGCCAGCGGCGTATTGACATAAATCTCGATAAAACGATCGTGGCCGACGCGCTCTTTTACCAGTTGCCGCTCGGCGCGGTGCGGAGAAATAAATGCCGTCAAAACAATCAGGCCGGCGTCCGCCATCAGGCTGGCCACTTCGCCTACCCGCCGGATATTCTCCTGGCGATCGGCATCGCTAAAGCCTAAATCACGGCACAAACCGTGGCGCACATTATCGCCATCCAACAGGTAGGTACTGACGCCACGCTGATGTAACGCCTCTTCCAGCGCGCCGGCCACCGTTGATTTTCCCGAACCGGAGAGTCCGGTAAACCACAGCACCACGCCACGGTGGCCGTGGAGCTGTTCACGGGCGGCGACAGTAACGGGATGAGAGTGCCAGACCACGTTCTCATCATGCAGCGCCATGTTTATCTCCCAGCAAATCTCGGGCGTCCCAGTGCGGAAAATGACGGCGTACCAGCGCATTCAGCTCCAGCTCAAACGCACTGTATTCCAAGGGCGGCGTCGCTCCGCGTTCATCCAGTTCCCGCACCATGCCAGCGCCCACGGTAACGTTAGAAAGTCGGTCGATAAAAATCAGCCCGCCCGTCACCGGATTTTGCTGATAAATATCCAGCGCGAGCGGCTCATCGAATGTCATCTCCACCAGACCAATACCGTTTAACGGCAGACTTTCGACGTCTCGTTGGGTCAGATTGTTGATATCAATCTGATAGCGAATAGCCTCGATACGCGCGCGGGTTTTCTTACCCGCAAGTTTAACATCGTAGCTTTGGCCCGGCGCCAGCGGCTGTTCCGCCATCCATACCACGTCGATCGCAGCGTGCCGCGCAGGTGCCAGCGTCTCGTTTGCCGCCAGCAGCAGATCGCCGCGGCTAATATCAATGTCGTCGTTGAGTACCAGGGTAATGGCTTCGCCCGCACAGGCTTCTTCTTTATCGCCATCAAAAGTGACGATACGCGCCACGCTGGATTCCACGCCAGACGGCAGCACTTTAATGCGCTCTCCGACTTTGACGCTACCAGACGCCAGAGTGCCGGCATACCCCCGAAAATCAAGATTCGGGCGATTGACGTATTGTACCGGAAAGCGCATCGGCTGACGGTCTACCGCACGCTGTATGTCTACCGTTTCCAGGACTTCCAGCAGCGTCGGACCGCTGTACCAGCGCATATTGGCGCTCTGCGCGGCGACATTATCCCCTTCCAGCGCCGAAAGCGGGACAAAGCGAATATCCAGATCGCCCGGCAACTGTTCAGCAAAGGTCAGGTAATCTTCACGAATACGGGCGAAGGTCTCTTCGCGGTAGTCAACGAGATCCATTTTGTTGATTGCCACCACCAGGTGTTTGATCCCCAACAGAGTGGAGATAAAGCTATGGCGACGCGTCTGATCCAGCACGCCTTTACGCGCGTCGATCAGTAGGATCGCCAGATCGCAGGTGGACGCTCCGGTCGCCATATTCCGGGTATATTGTTCATGGCCCGGCGTGTCGGCGATAATAAATTTTCGTTTTTCCGTGGAGAAATAGCGGTACGCGACGTCAATAGTAATGCCCTGCTCACGCTCGGCCTGCAGCCCATCTACCAGCAGCGCCAGATCGAGTTTTTCTCCCTGCGTGCCATGACGTTTACTGTCATTATGCAGGGAAGAGAGCTGATCTTCATAAATTTGCAGGGTATCGTGCAGCAAACGACCTATCAGCGTACTTTTACCGTCATCAACGCTGCCACAGGTTAAAAAACGCAGCAGGCTTTTGTGCTGTTGGGCAATCATCCAGGCTTCGACGCCGCCTTCATTGGCGATTTGTTGTGCAAGTATGGTGTTCATGGCGGCTCCTTAGAAATACCCCTGACGTTTTTTAAGCTCCATCGACCCCGCCTGATCGCGGTCAATCATCCTCCCCTGGCGCTCGCTGGTGGTAGAAACCAGCATCTCTCCGATAATTTCCGGCAGCGTTTGCGCGTGGGATTCCACCGCCCCGGTGAGCGGCCAACAGCCAAGTGTACGGAAGCGCACCATCCTTTTTTTGATGACTTCGCCAGGCTGGAGATCGATACGATCGTCATCCACCATCATCAACATGCCGTCACGTTCCAGAACCGGGCGTTCAGCAGCCAAATACAGCGGCACGATGTCGATGTTTTCCAGCCAGATGTATTGCCAGATATCCTGCTCTGTCCAGTTGGAGAGCGGGAAGACGCGTATACTTTCGCCTTTATTAATCTGACCATTATAGTTACGCCACAACTCTGGACGCTGATTTTTCGGGTCCCAGCGATGGAAACGGTCACGAAAGGAGTAAATACGTTCTTTCGCACGGGATTTTTCCTCATCGCGCCGTGCGCCGCCGAACGCGGCATCAAAACCGTACTTATTCAGCGCCTGCTTTAACCCTTCGGTTTTCATAATGTCGGTGTGTTTAGCGCTACCGTGAACGAACGGATTGATGCCCATCGCCACGCCTTCCGGATTTTTATGTACCAGCAATTCGCAGCCGTATGCGTTGGCGGTACGATCGCGAAAGGCGTACATCTCACGGAATTTCCAACCGGTATCAACGTGCAATAGCGGGAACGGTAACGTACCCGGATAAAACGCCTTACGCGCCAGATGCAGCATGACGCTGGAGTCTTTACCAATGGAGTACAGCATGACCGGATTAGCGAATTCCGCTGCCACTTCACGGATAATGTGGATACTTTCCGCCTCCAGTTGCCGCAGGTGGGTGAGTCGTTTTTGATCCATAACCGTTCCTTTGCAATACCGTTTTTTGCTAAACATTTCGATTACACGACTATAGGGAGCGCAGGAGAGTGAATGAAATGACGAATTGGAATGAGTAGTTCCTCAAAGGAATAACGCGGCCCAAAAACCAATATCAAAAAATGCTTAACGTACCGGATTGCCAGCATTTAGGAGCAAATGAAATTGTATTAACACGATCGCGGTTTCATACTAGCCACGTAAAATTTTGTTCTGTATTTAAGGACTCATTATGTTTTCCGCAACGCGCCGCTTTGCCGTCATTCTGGCGCTCGGCGTAGGCTTTATCCTTCCTGCACAAGCAGCATCACCAGGGCCTGGTGAAATAGCGAATACTCAGGCACGACATATCGCCACCTTTTTTCCCGGGAGAATGACTGGCTCCCCCGCCGAGATGTTGTCTGCCGATTATTTACGCCAACAATTTACCCAGATGGGATATCAAAGCGATATTCGAACGTTTAATAGCCGATTTATTTATACCACGAAGGATAATCGCAAAAACTGGCATAACGTGACGGGCAGTACGGTCATCGCCGCCCATGAAGGGCGCGTGCCGCAACAGATCATCATTATGGCGCATCTGGATACGTACGCTCCGCAGAGCGACGCTGATGTCGATGCCAATCTGGGCGGTTTAACGTTACAGGGAATGGATGATAATGCCGCGGGATTAGGCGTTATGCTGGAACTGGCGGCGCGTCTGAAAGATATACCGACCCATTACGGGATTCGTTTTATCGCCACCAGCGGGGAAGAAGAGGGAAAGCTAGGCGCGGAAAATTTACTCAAACGAATGAGTGACGCTGAGAAGAAAAATACGCTGCTGGTGATTAATCTCGATAACCTGATTGTTGGCGACAAGCTCTATTTTAATAGCGGGAAAAATACGCCGGAAGCGGTGCGTACACTGACCCGCGATCGGGCATTAGCGATTGCGCGCCGTTATGGTATCGCCGCCAACACCAATCCGGGACGCAATCCATCCTACCCCAAAGGAACGGGTTGCTGTAATGATGCGGAGGTTTTCGATAAAGCGGGAATATCGGTGCTTTCTGTTGAGGCGACGAACTGGAATCTGGGTAAAAAAGACGGATACCAGCAACGCGTGACAAATGCCTCCTTCCCGAACGGCAATAGCTGGCACGACGTACGGCTTGATAATCAACAGCATATTGACAAGGCGCTGCCAGGGCGAATTGAGCGCCGTAGCCGCGATGTAGTACGGATAATGCTGCCGTTGGTAAAAGAGCTGGCGAAGGCGGAAAAAACGTCCTGATATGCTGGTGAAACGTGTTTATCCCCGCTGACGCGGGGAACATTTTTCAGCCCTTGTCGACTGCGGAACGCCCCTCGGTTTATCCCCGCTAGCGCGGGGAACACCGCCGCCAGTTCGTCGCCAATTGCCAGCCAGACGGTTTATCCCCGCTGGCGCGGGGAACACCCCGCTATAGCGATTATCTGGCTCTCGTTTCTCGGTTTATCCCTGCTGGCGCGGGGAACACCCCGCTATAGCGATTATCTGGCTCTCGTTTCTCGGTTTATCCCTGCTGGCGCGGGGAACACCACAAAAAATAGCGTCGGCAACTGCGTGCCGTCGGTTTATCCCCGCTGGCGCGGGGAACACGGCTTCGTTACTTTTGCCAGCGCAGAACATGGCGGTTTATCCCCGCTGGCGCGGGGAACACTTAAATTCTATATAACCCAGGGCTTTGAACACCGGTTTATCCCCGCTGGCGCGGGGAACACATGGTCTTACGTATTTTATTGGAGCTGGGATCCGGTTTATCCCCGCTGGCGCGGGGAACACCGATTTTGGGGGCAAATTTGGGGGCAAAAATGCGGTTTATCCCCGCTGGCGCGGGGAACACACTAAAACTATATATTTGTTCTAAAAGCCCTTTTTTACTACCTAACAAACTACCAACGGTAAAATAACAATTCCTTATTATTAAAGAACATTCAACTTATTGATTTTCAACAGGAAGAAAAGAAACTAATCTAAGTCCATCCAAATCTACCGGAATACGTCTGTTTTCACCCCATGTCTGAAACTCAAATCCCGACTCCGTGTTGGTCGCCCAAGCCATGACGGCATTTCCGCAACCGCCAAGCTGTGTGATCTGTTGCCAAATCATTTCCCGAATACGCTTCGAGGTATCGCCAACATAAACACCTGCACGAACCTCGAGTAACCAGACGGCAAGACGTCCCCGCAGGCGCGGCGGTACGTTTTCCGTGACCACAACCACCATACTCATCAACCATGCCCCCGATGGCCGCTATCACCCAGTGATTCAGGTTCCGGTATTGCTGGCGGCAACATATCCGGCGCAGGCTGAGGTGGTTCAATTTCACCGGCAGCGAGCACCTCTTCGATCAGTGGGATCAATTTTCCGGTCAGCTTCGAACTGCGAAAAATATCACGGCAGGCCAGGCGCACTTCTTTATCAGGTTCCGCCGGGTGACGAGCAGCGATCTCAAATGCTTTGGGCACCACCGATTCAAATTTGATGATATCGGCAATGTCATAAACAAAAGAAAGCGGCTTACCACTATGGATAAAACCGATAGCTGGCGCATATCCCGCCGCCAGGATAGCCGCTTCTGAAATCCCGTACAGGCACGATGTCGCCGCGCTAATACATCGGTTGACGACATCCCCCTTCTCCCAGTCTTTCGGATCATAGTTACGACCATGCCACTTCACGCCATACTGCTTCGCCAGCAATGCATAGGTCGCCCGCACACGGGATCCTTCAATACCGCGCAGTTGCTCAACGGAACGACGGGCGGGCGGCGGTTCGCGAAAACGCAGTTCATACATTTTGCGCACCACCTTCAGCCGCAGGTCATCATCTAACGCCAGCTTTGCCTGATAAAGCAACTTATCGGCTCGTGCGCCGCCGGGTTGACCAGAGGAATAGACCCGCACTCCCGCCTCGCCCACCCACACCAACAGCGTTCCCACCGTCGATGCCAGACGCACAGCCGCATGGGAAACCCGCGTTCCCGGTTCCAGCATGATGCAGGCGACCGATCCCACCGGAATATGCGTACGAACCCCGGTTTTATTGATTAATACAAATGCCCCATCCAGCACGTCAATTTGACCGTACTGGAGGAAGATCATCGAGGTTCGATCTTTTAACGGGATCGGGTGAGCGGCACGAACGTCACGCGTCGTCTCCGGGTTTGATCATCATCATTCCGCAGCCAAACGCCCGACTTTTACCGTACCCCTGCGCCAGACGTTGCAGGAAAAGCACGGGATCGTTAATCACCAGCACGCCGGTATAGTCCACGCTGCTAAACTGAATCATCTGCCGGGATTTCTCTCGACGTATCTGCTGCTGCCGGTAAGCATCAACGCTCGCCTCGCTCAGGGTGAAGCCATTTTGCTCCCCCCTGGCGCGCCAACCACGTCAGCGCCGCCTGCTGCTGATAAGACCAAATATCCTGGCTATCACCCTGCGTTTTACGCTGGCGTTTCGCCTCCATCAGCAAATCGTGACGCTTGCCGTTTTTGCAAACCGTCGGATTGGCGCGCAAGTTAAACCGCAGCGTCTGTCCCGCGCTCAGCATTGGCGCAAACGGGCGAGTCTGCACGTCAAAAATCGCGCTAGCGGCAGGCTGTTCCTGCGAGAGGACAAAAAAACGAAACGCGCCCTGTAACTCTTCGCGGCGATAAAGAAACTGCCGTTCCTTGCCGCCGGGAAAGAGCTCCCATAACCACTGGTGCATCACGTACTCGCCGCGCTCCACCAGATGCAAGAGCTGTGCCGGCGAAAGCTCGCTGGTGTGCAGCGTTATTCTTGAGAGATACACGCGTCCTCCTTGCGGAGCCACGGCCCCTGATTCACGCTACGTTCACCGAACAACCATTGCTGGCGGCTCAACGGCATGTCGCGACGACGTAAAATTTTGTTCGCCGTTAAGCCATCGTGTTCACCTTCCCACCAGCATTCGTTCTGTAATCTGGGGAGAGGCAGTTTCAGCGCATTGAATTTATCCTGATACTGACGATACGCTTCGCGTAACACATCCGTCGCACTCCCTTCCAGCAGTTGCGGCGCAAGCGGCAACGCCAGAGGGTGACTTTTGCGCCCCAGATACAGCGGGAACACAGGATGTTGTAACGCCGCCTGAAGCTGCGCCAACGTGTAAGGCGCGTCCGGCGTCGCGCTGACAGCGATCATCCACCAGGCGTCGGTGTAGTAGTCGCGTCGGGAAATCAGCGCGCTCAGTAACTCAGGATCCTGCAACTCTTCACGGCGGCTGAAGTAACGTGCCTTACGTACCTCTTTCGGCATCTGCACCGTGTGATAATCCCGCGCCCAGCGCGGGTTGCCACTGGCGCACAGCAAAAATTGGTAATGACGATTGAAGGCGTTTAGCCGTTCCTCCTCATCGCGGCGAATACCCAGCGCCGCCGCCAGCAGCCCCAGCAGCGCCGAGCGCGAAGGCAGATCATGGCTGTGGCGCACTTCGCCTGGCGCATCCACGCCCCAGGAGGCCATCGGCCCGTGAAGCTGAAAAACCAGATATTGGCTCATAAGCCGCCCCTTACGCGCAGATGAAGTCAAGCACGTCTTTCATGCTTCCCTGCTGATTCATCACGTCGAAACTGGCGGTATCAGTCCGCTGACCATAAACCTTATTCATATTCTTATGCAGCGATGTAATACGCTTAACCGCAACGTTCAATTGGTCTGTACCGTTGATCGGTTCATAAAACGCGGCCGCCAGTGAACGTGGTTGGTCGGTGCCTTTTTCGGCCAGCGCCCACGAGGCATAGGCACAGCTGGCAAAGCTGTTCTGTTTGCCGGTCGGCGACACTTTCAGCGCCGCTTCAGTAAAGGCGCGCAGCGTTTTGTTTGCCAGTTCTTCATTGTCGTTCAGGTTTTTCACCAGCAGATCTTTGTTGATGCAGATATAGGTGTAAAACAGCGCGGAGCCAAAGCCGGTTTCGCCGAGATGGCCTGCGCCTGCATCTTCTGCCGATGCCTGGCGTAGGTCATCCACAGCAGTAAAGAAATCGTCTTCGACGATCGTTTCGCTGACGCCGAAGGCGTGGGCGACCTGGCAGGCGGCTTCAACGTTAAAATCAGTTTTCTCCGCTAACATCCGGCCAAACATGGCAATATCGACGGCCATGCGATCTTTACGTAGCAGTGCAAGCTCTTCCTCTTTTGGAGCGCGTTTTTCTTCTGCCAGACGGTGCGCTAGCGCTTTTACGCCCTCAAATTCAGCTGGGCTGATATGCACCAGTTGCCCGGTTTCAGCATTCGTCAACTCATCTTTGGGTTTCTTTTCCGCCTTTACCTTGCCAAAATAGTTAGCGATGTTCTTGACGTACTCAACCGCTTTTTTGGCGTCAATGCCGCTTTCAATCAGGATCTGCGCCGCTTCGCGCGCAATACGTCCGCTACGAATACCGATATTCCCGGCAAGCGCCTGCTCAAACAGTTCCGAGGTACGCCAGGCACGTTTCAGGCTCTGAGAGGAGATACGCAGACGCGTCGCGCCGCCAAGCACCACGGTTTTTGGCGCGCCGGTATCGTCACGGTTGAGGTTGGCGGCAGGATAAGCGGTTAATAAATGGAGCTGAATAAACGTTGTCATAAAGATATCCCTGTTAATCTTGTTCGTTATCGCCAGCCTGGTAGTATTCCAGCGCCCAGCGGATACGGAGAAATTCGGTTGGCCGCTGCTGGCGGCGATGGTGGTTCAGCAAGTCGTCTTGTTCCTGACACCAGCGGAAAATATCGTCCGCCAGAGAAATTAGATTTACCGAACCATCAAGCAACTGCACTGCACGACGCAAATGGCGTAATAGCTCGTCGGGATTTTTCACCGCAGACAGGCGGGAGAAGCGTAGTTTTGACATTACCGGATTGTCACCACTCTTCTTCTGTCCAAGCTGTGTAGCAAAACTCTGTCGCTCATCAATAAATTTGATATGCGCAGCCAGTACCGCAGTAATTGCCAATGCAGTAACATGCCAGTCTGCCTTGTTTTTCCACAACGAATGCGTCTGCATTAACAGCAAATGAAATCCCTCAGACAAGCAGGCCTCATTCACCGTTTTACTGCGCCGCAAGCTGGCCCGTGCACCCCGCTTCTCCTGCAAATCCTCATGCCATTTGCGCAGCGTGGCTTTGTGATCCTCTTGCACAATACTCATTCAGCAGCCTCCTGCTTCTTTGCTTTGGCGGCTTTCGCGCTTTGCTTTTCCGCCGATGAGGTAAAATATTTTTTGCGCGCCTTCATGATGCGCTCCAGATCGCTGCTCTCGTAGGGGTTGGTAAAGACGTGATCATCGAAGTAACAACGGGTAAACAGCCAAAGTTCTCTTTGCCATTTATTCAGCCTTTCGTCCGGCTTGTGGCCGTTTTCCAGATCGTGGATCAGATTGAGAAAGCGCCCCTGCGTCAGGTTCCAGAAATCAATGTCGATAAAACTGAAATCACCGCGGGCGCCCTTCGCATTGGCGAACCACGCTTCTTTTAGCGCACTGCGCAGCAGGCTGAGGAGTCGGGTAGCAGTTTGTGTTGCTTTACGTAAATCAGGGATCAGACCTTCCGTCATCAGCAACGGAAAGTGGTGCTCATACCAACAGCGGATTTTCATTTTTTTGAAATCGGCACCAAATCCCCACAAGCCTACTTTGATATTCCTGAGCTCTCGGGCATTAAACACTTTAATCACCTGTGCCGGATATTCGGTATTCTTTTCCGTCGGGTTTTCTTGACTTAGTCCCAGCCAATCTCGCCAAAGAAGTCCACCTGGTTGGGTTATAACAGGTTCAAATCCCTTACTATTCTTTATTTGCAGGCGATGTGGTGTTAATGGGTGCCGCCAGCGGTCATAATTAACGCCATAATTCTTGACCAACATCTGGATTAGCAGCTCATCGCTATTATTACCGCAGATATTGCACACTCCCTGACGTATTGTCGCGAAATCCAGACGGATACGGCGTGGCATCCCCCAGTATGCTTGTAATTTATTTACCTGCTCATCTGTTGTAATAGTATGAGCTGGTGGCTCGCTGGTACGTGTTGCGGCAAGCCAGGGAAATACAGCCGCATCATAGACGACAGGCAAAGGCAGATCCGCAGCATCCTGCGGCATCACGTTGAGCCACAGCTTGCGCCAGAGCGGCGTTTGCCGCTCTCCCTGATATTCCTGCAATTCAATCAATGTAGTCAGCGGCCCGCCGCCGCGCAGCCCAGTGCGGTAGCCTTGTCCGCCGGAAGGAGCGTTAAGCTGCATTGAAAACAACGCCAACGCGGCACAATGCGGGCAAAAACATTCCATTACACCACGTTTGATAAAATGATCTGTATTTAACTCAGTAGTTTGAATACCTGGTGTTTCCGGTAATAGCGAAGCTATAGTTATTTTATTGTCGGGTAATTCTTCAAAATCCTGCATAAAAGACGGCGTTTCCGCGCCAAACTGAAAAGCGTGTTCTAACTGTGCTAATGCCTTATGGAGCGCATCGGCATGCAATCCATCAAACCAGATATCCTCCCAGTTTTTGTATCTTTTCGGCGCGATACTGCATTGCAGCAATCCCAGTAGAAACTGCCAGGCCGCTCCCTGCAAATCTGCTCGCGTTGCGGCGATGTCCACCACATTTTCATCCGCCAGATCGACGGGGGCCAACTTACCCGTCGAGCCATCTTTGAAACGGACGGGGAGCCAGGGAGTTGTTAAAAGTGAAAAATTGTCCATATCTATATTCGTTATTCCCCCATCATGCCAATCAATCCCTCATTCGCCGAATAACCACAAGCGGCAAAGTCCGTCACCACAACCACCGTGGCAAAATCCTTATCCTGATGCTGTTGCGCACACCACTTGCGCAGCGGTTCACCATCTAACCGTTCAAACTCGTCTTTATGTTTATCCCACCAGCTCTGACGTACCCGCAGCACGCTCATCTCCCAGGCGTGTTCACCGCTGGCATAAGGGGTTACGACGCCATCCACGATTTTCGCCAGCCACAGCGTGACAGACTCTTCCGCCAGCCGCGTTGACATTTTCTCCGGTAGAGAATCGCTAATTTCAGCACAATAGCCCGGCGCAAAATTAAGCAGCATCTGTCTGGCAAATGCCCGGTCGCAATAAAATTTGCCTTCCTGCAATTGCTCGGTTTTTGCAAATCCAACCGGCATGTTGACATCCTCGCCGTAGACCGACTCAATCAACAATCGGGCAGATTGCGGCATCCGAATCGCCCCCTGCTCACGTAATATGCGCTGCGTCAGCCACATGCGCCCATGATCGGGATAGACATAGGCGCTGTTACGCATGGCGCTGGATAACCAGTTCTCTCGCGGCGCGTCATCCCACTCCGGAGCAAGAATGCGCAGCACTGGTGTCTCTCGCTCATCCTGCCCACTCTTTTTCACCAGACCGTTACGATCACGAATATGACGCTGTAGTCGACCGGCCCGCTGAATTAATAAATCCACCGGCGCTAAATCAGAGATCATCTCATCGCAGTCAATATCCAGACTTTGTTCGATTACCTGCGTGGCGATAATGACCTTACCGGCACGTTGCGCGCCGCTCTGTTTGCCAAAGAGATTCAGCGTCTGCGACTCAATCCGCTGACGATCGTGAAAAGCAAAGCGACTATGGAAGAGTAAAAGGTTTTCCGTGACGACGACCTTACTCAGTTGAAGCTGGCGATAGATACGAATCGCATCATCAACGGAGTTACGTATCCAAGCGATACAGTTTCCTTTTTCCACTGCTTCACCTATACGTTCAAGACACGCCTCTTCACTATGTAGCCAGCCAATATCTACGCAACGCTCAACCTCTTTGCGTGTATCAACCCGCTGAGAAATCAGCTCTGTTTGTGTGACCTGAGTCAGCCAGGGATAATCGTCATGGCCTAGCAACGGCGCCTGCACACTACGCCTCACCCCACGGGAAAATGCCGCCACCAGCTTATCTCGCTGCTGCTGCGATAGCGTCGCAGATAACAGAATAGTGGCGTTGCCATTACTGGCCTGCCGTTCGATCAAACCTTCAAGTATTCGGGACATCCAGGCATCACAGGCATGGATCTCATCAGCCAGTAAGATCTTGTTGCTAAGACCCAGTAACCGCAGGTTGTTATGTTTAAATGGCATTACCGCCATCATCGCCTGATCCAACGTGCCTACGCCAACCTCCGCCAACAACGCTTTTTTATTGCTGTCGGCAAACCAGGCGGCGCATCCCTGACTATAAGGCTGCGCTTCATCGGGTTCTTCCGTACCAGAAAGAGTGACCGACCATATTGACTGATTGAAACGATCCATTAAGCGACGCGCGCTATGCGCCAGAATCAGGCTGGGACGGGAGTCCGGCTGATACAGCGCCAGCCAGGTGTTCGCCATACGTTCAAACATCGCGTTGGCTGTCGCCATTGTCGGCAGTCCAAAATAGAGTCCCTGCGCTTTACCTGCCGCCATCAGTCGATGAGCTAATATGAGCGCCGCCTCTGTTTTTCCGGCCCCGGTGACATCTTCAAGAATAAAGAGTTGGGCGCCATCCACGTTGATATCCAGCTCAAGCGCCTTTTGTTGTAACGGTGTGGGATGCTGAATAAAAGGGAAAAGCGTTTCTATGCCCGTAAAGGCAGACACATTCGCCGCTGAGGGAAATAGCGTGATGGCAGTTTGTGCTTTAGCGAGAGCTTGCTGCCAGTAGGTATCAACAGGCATTTTTTCCGCAGTACGCGGAAAATAACGGCTGGCAGAACCAGTCCAGTCAGCCAGTACAACCGCAGCGGAAATAAACCAGGAAAGTTGCTGAAATTGGTCGATACCCTCATCTTCATCCCAGGCTTCAGGCAAAGTAATTAAAGGAAAGAGCGCTTTTATTCTCAGAAGAAAATCTCTTGCCGCGTCTTTATCCTGCTGGCGAAAATGGTCCAGCTCCTGGATTGCCTCTGGAGGGCGTCCATGATGACCTGTAGTGACTGGCATCCAAAGCGCCATAACGCGCTTACTTTTACGAACTGAAAGCGAAGAAGGAGGAAACAATTCAGGGCATTCACTTAGCCAGGAGTTCCACAACATGTATCCCAGCGTGGTATGCGCGATTTTTTCATAATGCCGTGTAGGCTCATTAAAGATATTTAAAGCCTCATGACGGTATAGTTGCTGGAAGGAATGAGCAAACTCTCCAATATCATGCCAACATAAAATCCAGGCAAAAAATTGCGCCGCCTGCTCCTTATCCTGGATGCCTAATTTTTTTAGATAGTGGTCAATAAAATAAATATTATTTATCACCATCCAGTAACCCACAGCCGCAACATCTAAAGAATGCCAGCAAAGCAAATGGTAATCATCACCGCCGTCATTTTCTCCTCGTCGAGACTTTCCCCAATAGTGATATATCGACACGTAAACTCCAACATGTGGATAATAAAAGCACTCTACGCCTTTTTAATGGTCTTTTTTGTTGATATATCTCACAAAAATTGCACTTCCTGAGATTATATTTAAATATGCTCACTCAACTTTATATATTCTTCAGAAATATTTACCCCACGAATAATTATTATAAATTTTTCCGCTCTTTTCTTCTGGAAGAAGCGATCAAAGAGGCATCTTCCAACGCCCCCTGCATAAACCAAAATTTAAAAAAACGACCATTTGCGGCGAATCATCTACCTTTTGTCTGAATTATCGTCACCACAAAGGATTACCAACCATAAATGTGCTGTATTAATAATGTCGTTCAAATTCTCTCCTGTAGTAAACTTTATCTGTTTAATAAAAAAGAGAGAATTGAACGATATATTTTACTCCGGATATTGAATAATATAAATTTGAAGGAAAATATTATGCCAGTCACTTTAAGCTTCGGTAATCATCAAAATTATACGCTTAATGAAAGTCGGCTTGCTCATCTGTTAAGCGCAGATAAAGAAAAAGCAATCCATATGGGGGGCTGGGATAAAGTCCAGGATCATTTTAGAGCGGAAAAAAAGGACCATGCGCTGGAAGTGTTACACTCCATCATTCACGGGCAGGGCCGTGGTGAACCTGGAGAGATGGAAGTTAACATAGAGGATATAAATAAAATTTACGCCTTTAAACGGCTACAACATCTGGCCTGCCCGGCTCATCAGGATCTGTTTACTATCAAGTTGGACGCTTCTCAGACACAATTTTTACTTATGGTCGGCGACACGGTGATCAGCCAAAGCAATATTAAGGACATCCTCAATATATCAGATGATGCAGTGATAGAATCTATCAGTAGAGAGGAGAGACAGTTATTTTTACAAATATGCGAGGTGATTGGTGCGAAGATGACCTGGCACCCGGAATTACTTCAGGAGTCGATTTCTACACTACGAAAAGAAGTGACGGGCAATGCACAAATCAAAGCGGCGGTTTATGAGATGATGCGTCCCGCAGAGGCTCCAGACCACCCGCTTGTCGAATGGCAGGACTCGCTTACTGAAGATGAAAAATCGATGCTGGCCTGTATTAATGCAGGTAACTTTGAGCCTACAACTCAGTTTTGCAAAATAGGTTATCAGGAGGTACAAGGTGAAGTCGCTTTTAGCATGATGCATCCGTGTATCTCCTATTTACTACATACCTATTCGCCGTTTGCAGAGTTTAAACCAACAAATTCTGGTTTTTTAAAAAACTTAATCAGGATTATAACGACTATCATGCAAAAAAAATGTTTATTGATGTAATTCTTGAAAAGCTATATCTAACCCATGAACGTTCTTTGCACATTGGTAAAGATGGGTGCAGTCGTAATATATTACTGGTATAAAGATAGTCAGTAATATACCCTTCATACTTCAAGTTGCTTATGTGTTGGCTACGCTCGTTCACCCCAGTCACATAGTTATCTATGCTCCTGGGGACTCACTCCCTTGCCGCCTTTAAGCAACTCGAATTATTTTGGGTATATAACCAATTTAAAATCCGGCTGCCTGCCGGATTTTTCATAGCAGCAAGTATAATCATGCCGCGTAAGGACAATTACCCTTCATGCAGCCCGCACTCGCGCTTCAGCCCGAAGAACCGCGTTTCTTCTTCCGCCATACCCGGCTCCCATTTGCGGGTGGTGTGCGTATCGCCCACCGACAGATAGCCCTGATCCCACAGCGGATGGTATTTCAGACCGTGCTTTTGCAGATACTGGTAAACCGTGCGGTTATCCCAGTCGATAATCGGTAGCACTTTAAACACGCCGCGCTGGATAGCGAGAACGGGTAAATGCGCGCGGCTACCGGACTGCTCGCGACGCAGACCCGCAAACCACGTCTGCGCTTTCAGCTCTTTTAGCGCCCGATTCATCGGCTCGACTTTGTTGATGTCATTGTATTTCTCAATACCTTCTACGCCCTGCTCCCACAGTTTGCCGTAGCGCGCTTCCTGCCAGGCCGGACTTTCGCCCGCGCGGTAAACTTTCAGGTTGAGTTTGAGTTTGTCCGTTAACTCATCAATAAACTGGTAGGTTTCCGGGAACAGGTAGCCGGTATCGGTGAGGATCACCGGGATATCCGGGCGAATCTGATTCACCAGATGCAGACTCACCGCCGCCTGAATGCCAAAGCTTGAGGAGAGCACGTATTCGCCGGGCAGATTTTCCAGCGCCCATGCCACGCGTTCTTCGGCGCTCAGTGTTTCCAGTTGGGCGTTGATTTCCGCCAACGCCAGTACGCGATCGACTTTTGGCAGTTCATTCAATGCGTTGAGATCGAGTTGGGACATAAGTTCCTCACTGTTTGCCTTGCCTGATGGCGCTGCGCTTATCAGGCCTACACAGACGCCATCCGGCAATTCAGGTTATTCCCAGAAATCACGCGCGGGATCGAGCACCGGGCGAATGATGCCCGCACGCACCGTAAAGTCGCCGAAGCCTTCACCCGCTTCACGCTCTTTCGCCCAGCGCCCAATCAGTTCATCCAGCGAGGCCAGAATATCCGGCTCGGCGATATTTTCTTTATACATCCGTGGGATACGACTCCCGATGCGGTTGCCACCAAGATGCAGGTTATAACGACCAGGCGCTTTCCCTACTAAGCCAATTTCCGCCAGCATCGCGCGACCACAGCCGTTCGGGCAGCCGGTCACGCGCATCACGATATGCTCATCAGGAATGCCGTGTTTTTCCAGAATCGCTTCCACTTTGTCCGTGAACGACGGCAGGAAACGCTCGGCTTCCGCCATTGCCAGCGGGCAGGTTGGGAACGACACGCAGGCCATTGAGTTTTCACGCTGCGCGCTCACGGCATTCATCAACCCGTGGTCGCGCGCCAGCGTCTCGATCTTCGCTTTCTGGCTTTCCGGCACGCTGGCAATAATCAGGTTCTGGTTAGCGGTAATACGGAACTCGCCCTGATGAATCTTCGCGATCTCCAGCAGGCCGGTTTTCAGCGGGCGCCCCGGATAATCCAGGATACGACCGTTTTCGATAAACAGCGTCAGGTGCCAGTTGTTGTCGATCCCTTTCACCCAACCGATACGATCGCCGCGACCGGTAAACTCATACGGGCGGATCGGCTCAAATTTGATCCCCGCGCGACGCTCGACTTCCGCTTTAAATGTCTCCAGTCCCACGCGCTCAAGGGTGTATTTGGTTTTGGCATTTTTCCTGTCGGTACGGTTACCCCAGTCGCGCTGCGTCGTCACTACCGCTTCGGCCACCGCCAGGGTGTGCTCCAGCGGCAGATAGCCAAACTCGCTGGCCGTACGAGCGTAGGTTTTCTTATTACCATGCTCAATAGACAGACCGCCGCCCACCAGCAGGTTAAAGCCGACCAGCTTGCCGTTCTCGGCAATCGCCACAAAGTTCATGTCGTTGGCGTGCAGATCGATATCATTTTGCGGCGGGATCACCACCGTGGTTTTAAATTTACGCGGCAGATAGGTTGCGCCGAGGATCGGTTCTTCGTCAGTGGTCGCGACCTTCTCCTGATCGAGCCAGATCTCCGCATACGCACAGGTGCGCGGCAGCAGATGTTCGGAGATCTTCTTCGCCCACTCGTAGGCTTCCGCGTGCAACTGCGATTCGTACGGGTTGGAGGTGCACAGCACGTTACGGTTCATGTCGTTAGCGGTTGCCAGCGCATCCAGCCCGACCGAATGCAGCATCTGGTGCACCGGCTTGACGTTCTTCTTCAGAATACCGTGAAACTGGAAGGTCTGGCGGTTGGTCAGACGGATACTGCCATAAATCGTGTTATCCGCCGCGAATTTATCGATCGCCTGCCATTGCGTCGTAGTAATCACCCCGCCCGGCAGACGGCAGCGCAGCAGCATGGCGTGGCGCGGCTCCAGCTTCTGCGCCGCACGCTCGGCGCGAATATCGCGGTCATCCTGCTGATACATGCCGTGAAAGCGTATTAGCAGGAAGTTGTCGCCTTTAAAACCGCCGGTGAGACCGTCGTTCAGATCTTCCGCAATGGTACCGCGCAGGTAGTTGCTTTCCAGCTTCATGCGCTCGGCATCGGACAGTTTACCTTCGACCACCAGTGGGCCTGGATGTTTTTCGCTCATTAGTAGACATCTCGCTGATAACGGCGCTCTACGCGCAGCTCACTTAAATATTCATCTGCCGATTCGAGGTCCATACCGCCGAATTCAGCGATCACTTCCAGCAATGCTTTTTCGACATCTGCGGCCATACACCTGGCGTCGCCGCAGACATAAATGTGGGCACCGTCATTGATCCAGCGCCACAGCTCCGCGCCCTGTTCGCGCAGTTTGTCTTGTACGTAGATTTTTTCTTTTTGATCGCGGGACCAGGCCAGATCGATCCGGTTCAGCACGCCTTCTTTCACGTAACGCTGCCATTCAACCTGATAAAGGAAGTCTTCGGTGAAGTGCGGGTTACCGAAGAACAGCCAGTTCTTGCCTTCCGCACCGTCGGCGGCGCGTTGCTGCATAAAGGCGCGGAACGGCGCGATACCCGTACCTGGGCCAATCATAATCACCGGAGTCTGCGGATTCGCTGGCAGGCGGAAATTATCGTTGTGTTCAATAAAGACGCGCACTTCGCCCTCTTCTTCCACGCGGTCGGCGAGGAAGCTGGAAGCACCACCCGCGCGGGCGCGGCCTTCAATATCGTAGCGCACGACGCCGACGGTTACGTGTACTTCGCTTTCGACTTCCGCCTGCGCGGAGGCGATGGAGTACAGACGCGGCGTCAGCGGACGCAGCAGGCCGATTAATGCTTCAGCGTCGAGCTGCGCCGGAGAGAAACGCACCATATCAACAATGGGCGTGGTCGCGGCGTAGTGCTGGAGCTGCGCTTTGTCGCCCACTAATGGCAACAGCGACTCACTGCGCGTCAGGGTCGCGTAGTTCTCAACAATGTTGGCGGTATTCACCGTCAGCTCGAAGTGCCACTCCAGCGCTTCGGCGAGCGGCAGGGTTTTACCATCAACCGTCACCGGCTCATCGCCTTTCAGCCACAGCAACTCAACCAGCTCCTTCACCAGAGCCGGATCGTTCTGATACCAGACGCCCAGCGCATCGCCCGGCTGATAGCGCAGGCCGGAGTCGCCTAAATCAATCTCAATATGACGCACATCTTTTTCCGAGTTGCGACCGGTGATTTTCTGATTCACGGAGAGGGTCGCGATCAGCGGCGCGTCTTTAGTATAGGGGCTGGTGTGGATGTCGTTTACCGCGCCAGTAGCGACGGATTGCGAAGGTGCCGCGACAGGTGCGCGAGACTTCAGAACATCAACCACGCGGGCGCGCCATTCGCTGGCAGTTGCCTGATATTCAACGTCAGCATCGACACGGTCGAGCAGACGTTCACCGCCCAGTTCCGCCAGTTTGCTGTCGAAATCTTTTCCGGACTGGCAGAAAAATTCATAAGAGGTGTCGCCGAGGCTAAACACGGCAAAAGCGGTGTTTTCCAGTTTCGGCGCTTTTTTGGAGAACAGGAATTTATGCAGCGCGACGGCCTCTTCCGGCGGCTCGCCTTCTCCCTGGGTGGACGTCACTATCACCAGTAGTTTTTCACTGGCAATCTGTTTGAATTTGTAGTCGCCGGCGTTCACCAGTGTCACATTAAGGTTGGCCGCCAGCAGATCATCACGCAGCGCTTCCGCCACACGACGCGCATTGCCGGTTTGCGAAGCGGAGATAAGCGTAACCCCCGGCATCTTCCCCTCAGGAGCAGGCGTGACGGCAACAGCGCCTGAGCGCGGGTTCAGTACGCCCCAAAAATAGCCGGAGACCCAGGCAAGCTGTTCGGGAGTAAGGTCGGTTGTCGCGGCCTGAAGGCGCGCCAGTTGCTCCGGATTAAGCGGAAGCAACCCAGTCAGTGGAGCCGGTGTCGTCATGCGTCGTTATGTTCCAGTAAGCAAAGCGGATCTATACACAAAATCATTCAAGTTCGCCGTAAGCTGAGCGCGCCCCAGGAGCGTACATAAATACGTGACTGGGGTGAGTAAACGCAGTCAACACAGATGCGGCTTGAAAGATGAAATGTATAAGCGATAAATCCCAAACTGAGGATAAGGTTAACGGTGAGAGGAATAACAATTAAAGAAGGGTTGGAAATAACAAATAACCAAATGAACTAACCTGTTTTAGTTATCGTGATTAACGCCAAAATCGATTTTATAATTGATTGATAATTATTAAATTTTCTGGAAATTCTTAAATTAATTGCCCGTCACAAGGCGGAGAATGGTTTTAGTTAATGATAAAAAATGCGCTTTCCGGTACCCTACGGCGGTTTTTTTATTGCCTGAGAGTTCATCATGTCCACCACGTTGTATAAAGATTTCACCTTTGAAGCCGCTCACCGCCTGCCTCACGTGCCTGAAGGGCATAAGTGCGGCCGCCTGCACGGACACTCGTTTATGGTGCGTCTCGAAATTACCGGTGAAGTCGATCCTCATACCGGTTGGATTATGGATTTCGCGGATCTCAAAGCGGCGTTTAAACCTACTTACGATCGTCTTGATCACTACTATCTGAATGATATTCCAGGGCTGTCCAATCCCACCAGCGAAGTGCTGGCAAAATGGATTTGGGATCAGGTTAAGCCCGTCGTGCCGCTACTGAGCGCCGTGATGGTGAAAGAAACCTGTACAGCCGGCTGCGTCTATCGCGGCGAATAAGGTTTATTAACGCGTGGGCTGGATGGCAGATTGATTCCAGCCCATCCACACGACGTTTCATCAGTGAAAACATTGTCCAGCGCGGTGTTAAAAGCGCAGCACATCACCGGTTGCAGGTGCGGTTATTTCCGGTAGCCACAACCGCCCCCAGGCCCCTGTACAGTGACAACCGCATAGTTTTTCAGGTTTTTGTTCTTGCAGAAAGCGCCTGACTCGCCACAGCGTGAACGGTGATGCGCAGCGGAGATGAAATCCGCCGACAAGCGCGTAAATCCGCTTTATACCGGTAATGTTCTGACAGTGCCGGACAATATTTGCGATCCCCCGATGCCCGCATCCCGTAATGATGACTAATCCTTTTGTCGATTGGTAAATCAGTACGCCCTCATCCAAAATAGAGTCCGGCTCCGCATCGTGGCCGCCAAAAATGCCGTAGGCTTCAGACGCGACCACTGGTATTTCCCCTGACCAGATAAAGTTTTCGCCAATCGGCAGGGGGTCACGCGTGTACATCATTCGGTAGCGTGAATAGTCCACCTCACACGACAATTTTTTTATTTTCCGGGTAATACCGAGAAAAGTCATTGCCGCATAACGTTCACGCGCAATATCGGGATGGCAGATGATTCGACTGTTATCAGGAAGCCACGGCACGCCGCCGCAATGATCGTAATGACCATGCGAAAGCACCACAGCAGACACATCGGACAGGTCGATCCCCATCGCCAACGCGTTTTGCATAAAACTGCCATCAGGGCCGGTATCGAACAAGATAGACGTAGACTCATCCTCGACCAACAAGCTTAATCCTGGCCGGGCCTTCAACGATTTATCCGCTCCAGCTCCCTTATGATTTTCGAGCAATACCCTGATCCTTAACGCCATGGCCTTCTCCTGTATAAAAGCCTCCCCGGGAAAACGCGGCCTTTTTACTTTACAGGTTTGTAGCAGCCATTACTGGTACACAGATTATGATTATGCAACGGCTATCCCCGCTGACGCGGGGAACACGAAATTAGTATTCGCGATAGCGTCCGTTTTTCCGGTTTATCCCCGCTGATGCAGGGAACACTAGACCGTAATCGAGGATGCAACTCTGTGAGCCGGTTTATCCCCGCTGACGCGGGGAACACAATCTGGTACGCGGCAAGCGCCGTTTCGATACCGGTTTATCCCCGCTGGCGCGGGGAACACATCAGGTTCACCTCGCGAATATCGTCGCTGCCCGGTTTATCCCCGCTGGCGCGGGGAACACAGATAAACCCAAATCTGGCCGGTGGAATTTTCCGGTTTATCCCCGCTGGCGCGGGGAACACTCCACCAATGAACAAAACTTGTGGCATTTCATCGGTTTATCCCCGCTGGCGCGGGGAACACACTAAACGTATATTGTTGTTTATAAACTATTTTTTATCAGCACCACATTCCACCAACATAATCGCAACAATTTAAATTATTAAAGAACAGCTAATTTGCTGATTTTGATGCAAAAAAGTTCATAGAATGATTTTTTCTTTAAATTTACCAAAATAGCGCGATCCGTGCATCGCTATGGAAAAATTTATCAGCGCTTTTATACACTCATCGAAATTCACATAGAGAAAATAAACAATGCAAGGTAATGGATGAGTCACAGACGGCATCGGCAGGCCGTCTGTAAGATTAGTAATGCATCAGGCGATATTTAAATATTTATGCGTTTGCATAGACAGCCGCCAGTTACGTGCAATACACGTTTCAATACACAGACGCGTCGCGTCTTCTTTCTGGCTAATGGGCTGCAAAGCAATCACGCGCGGTTTATCATCGCTCAGCGTGGCTAACAGTTCATCCAGCGCCTCAATATCACGAACTCGCCCAACGGGATGCTTGATTTCATTGGCGCGCTCCAGCGCCTGGGAAAGCACGTCATATCCCCCGCGCATATTCACTTTTGGTGAAACCGTGACCCATGTATTGGGCGTACAGCGCACTTCGTGCGTCCCGCTGGTCTCAATCTGACAACTAAAACCACTCTTTTCAAGCAGATCGGTGAGCGGCATGAGGTCGTGAATACAGGGTTCTCCACCGGTGATGACAACGTGACGCGCGGTATAGCCCTGACGATTAATCACCGCCAGCAGATCTTCACTGCTCGCAGCACCCCATTTGTCGCTCTCTTTGGTTTTTGCCAGAATGCTGAACAGAGACACTTCCCGATCGCTCAGTTTATCCCAGGTATGCTTAGTATCACACCAGGCACAGCCGACCGGACATCCCTGTAAACGAATAAAAATAGCGGGGACGCCGGTAAAGTAACCCTCGCCTTGTAGGGTCTGGAACATCTCGTTAATCGGGTACTGCATAGCGTTCTCTGTTAAGGGGATAATCGTTAATTATTGCAGATTTCGTCTGCCCGGTCATGCACAGCGGCTGCGCTATTGTACAGATACAAAAAAACCCGCCGAAGCGGGTTTTTACGTTAAGAGCTAAAAGCAGGATTACGCCTGGCCTTTGATCTCTTTACGACCGTTGTACGGTGCTTTTTCGCCCAGAGCTTCTTCGATACGAATCAGCTGGTTGTATTTAGCAACGCGGTCAGAACGGCTCATAGAACCGGTTTTGATCTGGCCTGCAGCGGTACCAACAGCCAGGTCAGCGATGGTAGCGTCTTCAGTTTCGCCAGAACGGTGAGAGATGACAGCAGTGTAGCCAGCGTCTTTCGCCATCTTGATTGCAGCCAGAGTTTCGGTCAGAGAACCGATCTGGTTGAATTTGATCAGGATGGAGTTAGCGATGCCTTTCTCGATGCCTTCTTTCAGGATTTTGGTGTTGGTTACGAACAGGTCGTCACCAACCAGCTGGATTTTGTCGCCCAGTACTTTGGTCTGGTATGCAAAACCGTCCCAGTCAGACTCGTCCAGACCATCTTCGATGGAAACGATCGGGTACTGTTTGGTCAGTTCTTCCAGGAAGTGGGTGAATTCTTCGGAGGTGAACGCTTTGTTGCCTTCGCCAGCCAGAACGTATTTACCGTCTTTGTAGAATTCAGATGCTGCGCAGTCCATCGCCAGGGTGATGTCTTTACCCAGCTCGTAACCAGCCGCTTTAACCGCTTCAGCGATAACAGCCAGTGCTTCCGCGTTGGAGCCCAGGTTCGGCGCATAGCCGCCTTCGTCACCCACAGCGGTGTTCATGCCTTTGCCTTTCAGCACTTTTGCCAGGTGATGGAAAACTTCAGAACCCATACGGATGGCTTCTTTAACCGTTTTCGCGCCAACCGGCTGGATCATGAATTCCTGGATGTCGACGTTGTTGTCAGCGTGCTCGCCGCCGTTGATGATGTTCATCATCGGAACCGGCATGGAGTATTTGCCCGGCGTGCCGTTCAGTTCAGCAATGTGCTCGTACAGCGGCATACCTTTAGCGGCAGCAGCAGCTTTGGCGTTAGCCAGAGAGACAGCCAGAATGGCGTTTGCACCGAAGTTAGATTTGTTTTCAGTACCGTCCAGGTCGATCATGATTTTGTCGATGCCAGCCTGGTCTTTAGCGTCTTTGCCAAGAATAGCCTGAGCGATCGGGCCGTTAACCGCGCCAACAGCTTTGGTTACGCCTTTACCCAGGAAACGGGATTTGTCGCCATCGCGCAGTTCCAGCGCTTCGCGGGAACCAGTAGAAGCACCTGACGGAGCCGCCGCCATACCTACGAAACCACCTTCCAGGTGTACTTCAGCTTCAACAGTCGGGTTACCACGGGAGTCGATGATTTCACGACCGATGACTTTAACGATTTTGGACATTAGGTTTTCCTCAAGTCACTAGTTAAACTAAAACTTCAGACAAACGGTGCACCGCTGAGGGTGCACCGCCGTTCTAACTTTTTTACTTCGCCTGACGTTTCTGATGCTCGTTGGCGGCTTTAACAAAGCCAGCGAACAACGGATGTCCATCACGCGGCGTGGAAGTAAATTCCGGATGGAACTGACAGGCCACGAACCACGGATGATTCGGTACCTCAATGATCTCGACTAACTGATCATCACCGGAACGGCCTGCGACACGCAGACCCGCTGCTTCAATTTGTTTCAACAACATATTGTTGACTTCGTAACGATGGCGATGACGTTCAACAATCGTCGACGCGCCGTACAACTGACGTACCAGACTGTCATCGCTAAGCTGGCACTGCTGCGCGCCCAGGCGCATGGTGCCACCCAGATCGCTCTTCTCGCTACGGACTTCAACGTTACCGTCTTCATCGCGCCACTCGGTAATTAACGCCACAACCGGGTACTTACAGTCTGGCACAAATTCCGTTGAGTTGGCGTTGTCCATGCCGGCCACGTTACGAGCGAACTCAATCAACGCAACCTGCATCCCCAGGCAAATGCCCAGATAAGGAATATTGTTTTCACGCGCATAGCGCGCAGTGGCGATTTTACCTTCAACGCCACGATAGCCGAAGCCGCCGGGGATCAGGATAGCGTCCAAATCTTTCAGAATTTCGACGCCGCGCGTTTCAACATCTTGCGAATCGATCAATTTGATATTGACGGTAACGCGGTTTTTCAGACCACCGTGTTTCAGCGCTTCGATCACCGACTTATAGGCATCCGGCAGTTCAATATATTTGCCGACCATGCCGATAGTCACTTCGCCTGCCGGGTTCGCTTCTTCGTAAATGACCTGTTCCCATTCAGACAGGTTAGCTTCCGGACAGTTCAAGCTGAATCGTTTACAAATATAATCATCAAGCCCCTGAGATTTCAACAGGCCTGGAATTTTATAAATGGAATCGACATCTTTCATTGAAATAACGGCTTTTTCCGGCACATTACAGAACAATGCAATTTTTGCACGCTCGTTGGCAGGAACCGCGCGATCAGAACGACAAATCAGAATATCGGGCTGAATACCGATAGACAGCAGCTCTTTCACGGAGTGCTGAGTCGGTTTAGTTTTCACTTCGCCCGCAGCCGCCAGGTAAGGTACCAGCGTCAGGTGCATAAACAGCGCGTGTTCACGACCGATATCTACCGCCAATTGACGAATCGCCTCAAGAAACGGCAGCGATTCGATATCACCGACGGTACCGCCGATTTCCACCAGTACCACATCGTGGCCTTCGCCGCCTTCCAGCACGCGCTCTTTAATCGCGTTAGTGATGTGAGGGATTACCTGTACGGTTGCGCCCAGATAGTCGCCACGGCGTTCTTTACGCAGAACGTCGGAGTAGATACGGCCAGTCGTGAAGTTGTTGCGGCGAGACATCTTGGTGCGGATGAAACGCTCGTAGTGCCCCAGGTCCAGGTCGGTTTCAGCGCCGTCTTCAGTAACGAACACTTCCCCGTGTTGGATTGGGCTCATAGTACCCGGATCGACGTTGATGTACGGATCCAGTTTCATGATGGTCACGTTGAGACCACGGGCTTCCAGAATGGCTGCGAGGGAGGCTGCGGCAATGCCTTTACCCAGAGAGGATACGACCCCGCCGGTCACAAAAATATAGTTCGTTGTCATGCGGAACCTGAGAAGTTAGGTTTAAAAGACGATGGAATAACCAGGACGGGAAAGCAGTATACCCGAACATGACCTACGCCACAAACTTTCATTATTCCTCCTCTTCGTCAGGCTGACATTCACACAGGGAGGGAGAAAATAGCCCCTTTGAGGTAAATGTTTTTGACGTAAATCAAGCGCTTGTTATTTAAAAAATCACACAAATCGCTCTTGACCGCCTAAAACCTTTAGAGATCAATTTCCTGGCGTTTTACTTCCTGCCAAACTTCTTCCATTGTTTCCAGGTCCACCCCGGTCATTTCCAGGCCTCTGGCTGCGACAATACGTTCAACTTCGCGAAAACGACGTTCAAATTTATCGTTCGCTTTTTGCAAAGCGAGCTCCGCTTTCGTACCTAAATGACGCGCCATGTTGACCGTGGCAAAGAGCAAATCGCCCATTTCCTCTTCCAGTTTAGCCTGATCAACAACCGCCTGCCGCGCCTCGAACATCACCTCATCGATCTCTTCATAGACCTTATCGACGACCGGTCCCAGCGTCGTCCAGTCAAAGCCCACGTTTGAACACCGTTTCTGGATTTTTTGCGCGCGCATTAAGGCCGGTAAGCTGCGCGGAATATCGTCCAGCGCGGAATGCTGCGCTTTTTGCGCGCGCTCTTCCGTTTTGATTTGCTCCCAGCGAGCTAAGACTTCTTCGCTATTATCCGCGGAAAGCTCGCCGAAAACATGCGGATGGCGGCGCTCCAGCTTGTCGCTGATGGCAGCGCAGATATCATTAAAATCGAAGCGGCCTTCTTCCTGCGCCATCTGCGCGTAAAACACCACCTGGAACAACAGGTCGCCCAGTTCGCCGCGCAAATCGTCAAAATCCTCACGCGCAATCGCATCCAGTACTTCATAGGTTTCTTCCAGCGTATAAGGCGCGATGCTGGCGAAGGTCTGCTCTTTATCCCACGGGCAGCCGTTTTCCGGGTCACGCAAGCGCTGCATGAGGGTGAGAAGATGGTCAATTTGATGGTTAGTTGTCATGGTTTTTAATCGGTTGTAAATACCAGCGACAATTGTAACGTATTATTCTTAACCATTCACGCACAGAGACACTACGACAACGCCTATATAATAAAATATATTGTTAACAGGTGTTGAATGCTACCTTTCCCGTATAACTTTAAAATTATTAATCGATACACAACAATATAATAATCATATAACTAATTTATTAAAAAAACAGATATTTGCACAAGGCATTATAAATAACATCAATTAAGTAAAAAAAATTATGCAAACACTATAAGTACCCCACCCAAAGAGCCTTCCCTTTCAAAAAAATAAATTATTTCACTTTTACGGAAAAACGAGTAGCATGCACGCCAGTTTAATATTCAAAAAAGACCACTTTTTTTGTTTTTTCTGGAACATACATGAAATAAATATATTGAAAGTATTACATATAATATTCAATGAGCAGGTACGATCATTCAGCTCATAAGAATATACTCATAAAAATGTAGAAATATAATATTTTTATTATGACCTATTTTTTACCCAAAGCCCGCAGCATGGCTCTATGCCGCATATCCCTTGGTATACGCGTACAAAATGCTGCCATAAAACACGTTAATTAAGGATAACACGATGAAGTCATCTCATTTTTGTAAACTGGCAGTAACTGCATCTTTAGTTATGGGAATTGTCTCCGGCGCTCAAGCCGCGGGTAGCAACACAGCAAAGGTCACTTTCCTTGGTAATATTGTTGACTCCCCCTGCTCTCTCACATTGGATACGGAAGATCAAACAGTCAATATGGGCTCAAGTATCGGTAATGGCACGCTGAGTAATGGTAAAACGACCATCAACAATGCCCGTACTTTTCATATCGATCTTGAGGGTTGTACCTGGGCTACCGAGAAAAATATGAATGTGGTATTCACTACAGGTAGTGGAACCACAGCGGCTACAGGCGCCACGGATAATCTCGCGCTGATGAAGACTGACGGCACCGGCGCTATTAGCAACGTAAGCCTGGCAATCGGCGATGCTGGCAAAAACAATATCAAACTGGGCGATACCTATACACAGGCCATTGCGGACCTGGACGGAGATACCATTATTGATGAGAAGCAAAGCCTGAATTTCACCGCCTGGCTGGTTGGCGCAGCAACCGGCACCGTAGGCACAGGTGAATTCAGCAGCGCCGCCAACGTCACTATCTCTTACCTGTAATTCAGTTAACAGAGTCACGACGATAATACCCTGCCGCTTTAGGTAGGGTATTCCTGTTGAGTTTTATTGCGGAATATATTTGATGAATAACACATGGAAAAGTGTTCTTTGCCCAATAGCGTGCGGAGTGGGAATGCTTCTAAGCGCCTCCCCTTATAGCGCGTCAGGCAAAGACATCGAATTTAATACCGATTTCCTCGATGTAAAAAATCGCGATAACGTTAACATTGCACAGTTTTCTCGTAAGGGTTTTATTCTGCCAGGCGTCTACCTCTTACAAATTAAAATTAACGGACAGACTCTGCCGCAGGAATTTCCTGTTAACTGGGTTATACCAGAACATGATCCACAAGGAAGCGAGGTTTGCGCAGAACCAGAATTAGTTACGCAATTGGGTATAAAACCGGAACTCGCGGAAAAACTCGTCTGGATAACGCACGGTGAACGACAATGTCTGGCGCCAGATTCACTGAAAGGCATGGATTTTCAGGCCGACCTGGGGCACTCCACGCTGCTGGTGAATTTACCCCAGGCGTATATGGAATACAGCGATGTCGACTGGGACCCGCCCGCCCGCTGGGATAATGGTATTCCCGGCATCATTCTGGATTACAACATTAATAATCAGCTCCGCCACGATCAAGAAAGTGGCAGCGAAGAGCAAAGCATCAGCGGCAACGGGACGTTAGGCGCGAACCTGGGCGCATGGCGACTGCGGGCCGACTGGCAGGCCAGCTACGACCATCGTGACGATGACGAGAACACTTCCCCCCCTCCACGATCAGAGCTGGAGCCGCTACTACGCCTATCGCGCACTACCGACGCTCGGGGCCAAACTTACGCTGGGCGAAAGCTATCTCCAGTCCGATGTTTTCGACAGCTTTAACTATATCGGTGCCAGCGTCGTTTCTGACGATCAGATGCTGCCGCCGAAACTGCGCGGCTATGCGCCGGAGATCGTGGGCATTGCGCGTTCTAACGCAAAAGTCAAAGTCTCCTGGCAGGGGCGCGTACTGTATGAAACGCAGGTGCCCGCAGGACCGTTCCGTATTCAGGATCTCAACCAGTCCGTTTCCGGTACGTTGCACGTCACCGTGGAAGAGCAGAACGGTCAGACCCAGGAGTTTGACGTTAACACCGCATCGGTTCCCTTCCTGACGCGCCCCGGCATGGTGCGCTACAAGATGGCGCTGGGCCGCCCGCAGGACTGGGATCATCACCCCATTACCGGCACATTCGCCTCGGCGGAAGCTTCGTGGGGGGTCACCAACGGCTGGTCGCTATATGGCGGCGCAATTGGAGAAAGCAACTATCAGGCCGTGGCGCTGGGAAGCGGTAAGGATCTTGGCGTGGTGGGCGCGGTGGCGGTGGACATTACGCACTCCATCGCCCACATGCCGCAAGACGACGGGTTTGACGGCGAAACGCTGCAGGGTAACTCATATCGCATCAGCTACTCCCGTGACTTTGATGAAATCGACAGCCGACTAACCTTTGCCGGATACCGCTTCTCAGAAAAGAACTTTATGAGCATGAGCGACTATCTGGATGCGAAAACCTATCATCATCTCAATGCCGGTCACGAAAAAGAACGCTATACGGTCACCTATAACCAGAACTTCCGTGAACAAGGCATGAGCGCCTATTTCAGCTACTCACGCAGTACCTTCTGGGACAGCCCGGATCAGAGTAACTATAACCTGTCTCTTTCCTGGTACTTCGACTTAGGGTCGATAAAAAATCTCAGTGCGTCGCTGAACGGCTATCGCAGCGAATATAACGGTGATAAAGATGATGGCGTCTATATCTCGCTGTCTGTTCCCTGGGGCAATGATTCCATCAGCTACAACGGTACGTTTAACGGTAGTCAACACCGTAATCAGCTCGGCTATTCCGGCCACAGCCAGAACGGCGATAACTGGCAGCTTCACGTCGGGCAGGATGAACAAGGCGCACAGGCAGACGGTTATTACAGCCATCAGGGCGCGCTGACGGACATCGATCTGAGCGCGGATTATGAAGAAGGATCGTACCGTTCGCTGGGCATGTCGCTGCGCGGCGGCATGACGCTGACCACCCAGGGCGGCGCGCTACACCGGGGAAGTTTAGCGGGCAGCACACGTTTGCTGGTTGATACCGACGGTATTGCGGACGTCCCCGTTAGCGGTAGCGGCTCGCCAACCTCAACCAACATTTTCGGCAAGGCCGTGATTGCGGATGTCGGAAGCTATTCGCGCAGCCTGGCGCGTATCGATCTGAACAAATTGCCGGAGAAGGCGGAAGCTACTAAGTCGGTTGTGCAGATCACGCTCACCGAAGGCGCCATCGGCTACCGTCACTTTGACGTGGTCAGCGGCGAGAAAATGATGGCGGTTTTCCGGCTGGCAGACGGCGACTTCCCACCGTTCGGCGCCGAAGTGAAAAACGAGCGCCAGCAGCAGTTGGGCCTGGTGGCCGATGGCGGCAACGCCTGGCTGGCGGGCGTAAAAGCCGGGGAAACATTGAAAGTCTTCTGGGATGGCGCGGCGCAGTGTGAAGCATCACTCCCGCCCACGTTTACACCGGAGCTATTGGCCAACGCGCTATTGCTGCCGTGCAAAATGCTGGAAGGTCAGCCCCCCACCGCACCGCAGAAAAGTTCTCCGCTGCCTGCGCAACCGCTAATCCAGGAACATACGCAAACCGATGGCCAACCGGCCGCGCCGGTGGCGACAACCACTCAAACCCCGCCCATACCGCTGGCTGACAACCATGCGGTGAATCGCAAGGATATGGAATAAAGGGAACCTGTAATGAACAAGACCAACCATTTTAAGCGCCAGGCGCTTATCGCTTCGGTATTACTGGCTGCGCCGCTGGTATCGCACAGCGCGATTGTGCCGGATCGTACCCGCGTTATTTTTAACGGCAATGAAAATTCAATCACCGTCACGCTGAAAAACGGCAACGCCACTCTGCCCTACCTCGCACAGGCGTGGCTGGAAGACGATAAGTTCGCCAAAGATACCCGCTATTTTACCGCCCTGCCGCCGCTGCAGCGTATTGAGCCAAAATCCGACGGGCAGGTTAAAGTCCAGCCGTTACCAGCCGCGGCTAGCCTACCGCAGGACCGGGAAAGTCTGTTTTATTTCAACGTGCGGGAAATTCCGCCGAAAAGCGATAAGCCTAATACGCTCCAGCTGGCGCTGCAAACGCGTATTAAGTTTTTCTACCGCCCGGTAGCCGTCGCCCGGCAGGTGGATAAGACGCACCCGTGGCAGACGAAGCTCACGCTGACCTACCAGGGCGATGGTGTGATCTTCGACAACCCCACACCGTTTTACCTCGTCATCAGCAATGCCGGTAGCAAAGAGAACGAGACCGCCTCCGGCTTTAAAAACCTGCTGATTGCCCCGCGTGAAAAAGTGACCTCTCCCATCAAAGGTGCCTCGCTCGGCAGCTCGCCGGTGGTGGGCTACGTCGATGATTACGGCGGCCATCGCCTGCTGGTTTTTACCTGCTCAGGGAATACCTGCAAGGTCAATGAGGAAAAAACCCGTGACGCTGAGAAGAAAGCGAATAAGTAATCCTGTGCGAAAGAGATCCATGACGATGTTGACTCGCTGGAAAATACTGGTGCTGCTGTGCGGTGGATTCGTTACCGGCACCGAGGCTGCCGGCACAAAAACCGTGCAACTGGAGCTGCATCTGGTCGTCACTCAACCACCGCCCTGTACGATAGGCGGCGCTTCCGTAGAGTTTGGCGATGTCCTGACCACCAAAGTTGGCGATGCTTCTCAAACGAAACCTGTGGGCTACAGCCTGAACTGCGATGGCAGAGCGAGCGACTATCTGAAGCTACAAATTCAGGGGACCACTACCACCATCAGCGGGGAGCAGGTTCTGCAAACTTCGGTGCAGGGGTTAGGCATCCGTATTCAGCAGGCGGGCAATAAGCAACTGGTTCCGGTTGGTATAACGGATTGGCTGAACTTCACCCTGAGCGGCAGCAATGGGCCGGAGCTGGAAGCCGTACCGGTTAAAGAGCCCACCACGCAGTTAGCCGGTGGCGATTTTAACGCCAGTGCGACGTTAGTCGTGGATTACCAGTGATGGAGAGATTCATAGTGAAAAGGGTGCTTATCCTGACGCTTTTAATCACCCAGTTTGCCTGCGCCGACAATTTGACCTTTCACGGCAAACTGATAAACCCGCCCGCCTGTACTATCAATAATGGTGAAACGCTGGAGGTCAGTTTTGGTAGCGTGATTATTGATAATATTGACGGCGTCAATTACCTGACCGAGATCCCGTGGACCCTTACCTGCGACAGCAGCTTTCGCGATGACGCATTAACTTTTACGTTGAGCTATCTGGGCACGGCGACGCCTTACTCCGCAAATGCCTTAACCACCAATGTCCCTGAGCTGGGCATTGAACTTCAGCAGAACGGCACGGTGTTTCCTCCCGGCACGTCGCTAACCATCGATGAATCATCGCTTCCCACACTAAAAGCCGTGCCGGTAAAACAGCCAGGTAAAGAGCCTGCCGAAGGCGATTTTGAGGCTTTTGCCACGTTACAGGTGGATTACCAATGAACCGTATTTTTCAAACTGCCGGGCATTTGATCGGAGGCGTAATGTTATGGGCGGTTTGCAATACGCTACCTGCCGCCACGCCTAATGTGCACTACAGCGGTAAGCTGGTTGCCGGCGCCTGTAACCTGGTAGTGGATAATGACACGATGGCGACGGTGGATTTTCATACTATTGGCAGTGACAATTTCGACGCCAGCGGGCAAACGACTCCTGTTCCATTCACACTTAGCCTCCAGGATTGCAAAACAGCGCTAGCCAACGGCGTGCTGGTGACCTTTCAGGGCATTGAAGACAGTACCCTGCCCGGACTGCTGGCGCTGGAGCCCTCGTCGGAGGCCAGTGGTTTTGCGATTGGCGTGGAAACGGCTGCACAGCAACCAGTGAGTATCAATGCAACAGTGGGTACAGCTTTTGTGCTGAAAGAAGGGATTACCACCATCAACTTGCAGGCCAGGCTGCAAAAATACGCTGGTGAAGAGGTTATGCCGGGGGAATTTTCGGGTAGCGCAACAGTGAGTTTTGAATATCAGTAACTTCTCAAGTTATATACTCATTTCTAATATTTTATTTAAATAATGGAAATTTAAATGAATCAAAAAGTATTATTTTTTCTAAGTATAATTGCATATCCTGGGATAACTCAGGCCATTAACCAAAATGTAATGATTGAACCATTAGTAATACGTGACTCAACAAATTATTTAGTACTACCTCAGGCTCAACAGGCTGAATTCTCACAATGCAAAAGCTGGCCGCATGATAGCACTGTTATTCCAGCAAAATATGAGGCAACCCTGCTTAATGGAAGTCTCATATCTATGTTTATTGGTGGCATAACAGTTAATTTATATACAACAGCAGATGTCAAAGTTAATACAGATGCCCAGTGTACATTACTCAATGGTAATTTTCCTGGTTATTACGGCATAACATGCTTTGTTACTGGTTATGACACAGACAAAGCTGTACCTGTAAGGACAGATAATGGCATGTCAATTATCGAAAGTAAATTATATGCTACAGGAACAATGAGATATATAACAGAGATCCCGATGGATGGCAGTGGCTTTCAGGGTATGGCGATTGGTGGTGCAGTAGTAATTAATACAGGCGCAATAACACCAACCCCTAATACGGGTGTTATTTCTAACATAACAATGCCACCACTATATGATCCCGGGTTTATTTTTACGGTACCTGGATGCGGTCAATACAAATATCATTCTGGGACAGGTTCTGTTTTTACGAATAACAATTCAACTTATACGGTTGCATCGCCGATTGGTTTCATAACTGCGTCTTTGGATAAGAACTCCGTGTTAAATTATAATGAACTTCATTATAACGATAAGGCAGAAAATATAGAACTAGGGAAAATTTATTTGATGTATAAGGAGAAAAATGTCACGTGGGGTGAAGGATTCGATTATACATTGGAAAATAGCACGATCAATGTAGTTTGTGCTGATAGCAGGATTAAAACAAATGTAGATTATCAATGTAGGAATGGTGATATGGGGGCATGCAACAATGGCGAACTGGGAAGAATAATCGGCAACTGGGAACGAATAAACGTTGATACTAATTGCAGCGTGACAGTTATTTTGCCCTGGCAATAGTATTTTTCTTAATAGATCTGAGTTTACGATTGCATACTTTTATACTCATATACCCTAAATAATTCGAGTTGCAGGCAGGCGGCGACGCAGTGACAAATTCGTCTGATACGAATTTGAACAGCCGAAGGCTGCCTGCGGTGGGGGACAAGGATGTCCCCCATCAATCCCCGGGGCTTACGCTGGTCAGTGACTGGGGGGAGCGAGGACAAATTGGCAAGGCCGATGTGAACGCCACTTACGGCGGCCCTTTAGGGCGAGGCCCGGAGAGCCGGGCCATGCAAACACACAAGCAACGTAAAGTATAACGGGTAGATATATCAGACTACTTTGTAGATAATAACGTTTCACTTTACCCCCCGTGCAGTCGCCGTGCATCAATCACATCCGGCACCTGGTTCAGCTTACCGAGCACCCGGCCCAGCACCTGCAGGTTGTAGATCTCGATGGTCATATCAATGGTGGCGATCTGCTGTTTAATATCGCTGCGGCTGGCGACGCCCAGCACGTTGACTTTTTCGTTAGCCAGAATGGTGGTGATATCACGTAGCAAGCCGCTGCGATCGTTGGCCTGGACGCGCACCACCAGCGAATATCCCGCCGAATAGCTTTCGCCCCATACCGCCTCTACGATCCGCTCCGGCGCATGGGAGCGCAGTTCCGCCAGCTGTTCGCAGTCGGCCCGGTGCACGGAAATTCCCCGCCCCTGAGTAATGAAGCCGACAATTTCATCGCCAGGAATCGGCTGGCAGCAGCGGGCAATGTGGTGCATCAGGTTACCAACCCCTTCCACCACCACGCGCCCGTCGTCTTTACGACGATTTTGCGGCGCGTATGTTTTTTGCTGAAGCTGTTTCAGCGCCGCTGCATCCTGCTCCTCCGCACTCGGCTTATTGAACTGCGATTGCAGGAAATTCACCATCTGATTAAGACGGATATCGCCGCCGCCTATCGCCGCCAGCAACTCTTCCAGCTCATTAAAGTTGTAGCGCGGCAGCAGATGTTTCTCGGCCTCTTTCAGGCTAATCCCCAAATGCGCCAGCTCATCGTCGAGGATCTGCCGTCCAGCCTGGATATTTTTGTCACGATCCTGCTTGCGGAACCAGGCGTGAATTTTCGAGCGTCCGCGGCTGGTCGTCACATAGCCCAGGTTTGGATTCAGCCAGTCGCGGCTGGGATTCGGCTGCTTCTGAGTGATAATTTCAACCTGATCGCCCATCTGCAACTGATAGGTGAATGGCACAATACGCCCACCAATTTTCGCGCCGATGCAGCGATGCCCGACATCGCTGTGGATGTGGTAAGCAAAATCGAGCGGCGTAGATCCGGCAGGCAAGTCAACCACGTCGCCTTTTGGCGTAAAAACGTAGACCCGATCGTCAAACACCTGGCTGCGCACTTCATCCAGCATTTCGCCGGAGTCGGCCATCTCTTCCTGCCAGGCGATCAGCTTACGCAGCCACGCAATTCTGTCTTCATGACCGGAACGCACGCCGCCGGACGCGGCGCCTTCTTTATACTTCCAGTGTGCCGCCACGCCCAGTTCGGCGTCTTCATGCATCTGTTTGGTACGGATCTGGATCTCAACGGTTTTACCGCCCGGCCCCAGGACCACGGTGTGGATAGACTGGTAACCGTTCGGTTTCGGGTTAGCGACATAATCATCGAATTCATCCGGCAGGTGGCGATAGTGCGTATGCACTATCCCCAACGCGGCGTAGCAGTCTTGCAGACGTTCAGCGACGATACGCACGGCGCGCACGTCAAAGAGTTCATCAAACGCCAGATGCTTTTTCTGCATTTTGCGCCAGATGCTATAAATATGTTTTGGTCGTCCGTAGACTTCCGCCTGCACGCCTTCGTTTTTCATTTCGGCGCGCAGATGTCCAACAAACTCTTCGATGTAATGTTCGCGATCGAGACGGCGCTCATGCAGCAGTTTGGCGATGCGTTTGTATTCCGCCGGATGCAGGTAGCGGAAACAGTAGTCTTCCAGTTCCCACTTCAGTTGCCCGATGCCCAGACGATTAGCGAGCGGCGCATAGATGTTGGTACATTCTTTCGCCGCCAGCACGCGCTCATCTTCCGGCGCCTCTTTCACTTCGCGCAAATGAGCGATTCGCTCGGCCAGTTTGATCACCACGCAGCGGAAATCATCCACCATCGCCAATAACATTCGACGGACGTTATCAACCTGCTCCGAAGAAACAGAGTCGTTATGAGTGGCGTTTAACTGGCGGATCGCCGCCATATCGCGCACGCCATGAATCAGGGTAACGATAGATTTGCCGACGCTTTCGCGCAGTACATCTTCGCTGACTACGTTGGCGTCGGCCAGAGGGAACAGTAGCGCCGCCCGCAGCGTGTCGATATCCATACTCAGCGTGGAAAGAATTTCTACCATCTCCACGCCACGCCACAGCAACAGATCCGCATCCGGATGTCCTTGTGTCTGTTGCAGGCAATACGCCCAGGTTTCGGCTAAGCGCTCACACGACTGCTGGCTGGAAATTCCCAGGCTTGCGATCCACTTCTTCGGATCAAATTCACCAGCTTTATTAATATGTGCACTTCTTACCGCGACCATCGTCCTCTCCTTAAGGGACCAGGCCTACCGAAGTCGGTAAGCCGGTAATCATTACATGCGCTCGAACAGAACCATTGATTCCAGATGTCCTGTGTGCGGGAACATGTCGAGCATCGCTAAACGCGTAACCTCATATCCCGCATTGACCAGCGCTTCACTATCGCGCGCCAGCGTCGCCGGGTTACAGGATACATAAACAATGCGAATAGGTTTTAATTTTATAATATGTCGCATCACTCCTGTAGCCCCCGCACGCGCAGGATCGAGTAAGACTTTGTCAAAGCCGTTTTTCGCCCACGGCTGCTTCGTGACATCTTCCTCCAGGTTCTCATGGAAGAATGTCACATTATGTAAACCATTGCGGATGGCGTTTTCACGGCCTTTTTCTACCAGCGCCGGAACGCCCTCAACCCCTACCACGCTTGCCGCGCGCGTTGCCAGCGGCAGCGTAAAATTCCCCATTCCGCAGAACAGATCCAGGACACGATCCTCGGCGCGCACATCAAGCCACTCCAGCGCGCGGGCGACCATTTGCTGGTTTACCGCCTCATTAACCTGAATAAAGTCTCGCGGACTGAAGGCTAAACGTAAGCCGTGCGAATCATACCAGGGCGCCTCGCCAGATACCGTTTCCAGTATCTCGCTAAACGGCGCCAGAAACAGAGACAATCCCTCAGAATGCGAAAAGCGTTCCAGTTTTTCTTTATCCGCCGCACTTAATGGCGCGGTATGGCGCAGAATCATCAGCGTACCGCTTCCCGCCTGTACCAGCTCAACATGCCCAAGATGTCGGGTGCCGTGTAAACTCGCCAGACACGCCCTGATTCGGGGCAGCAATGCTTCAAGCTGGGGCGCCAAAACGGGGCACTGTTCGACATTGACGATATCGCTGGAACCCGCTTTGCGAAATCCCATTTGCAGCGGTTTATCCGGCGGGCAATTCAGACTTAACCGCGCACGACGCCGATAACCCCAGGGCGCGCCGGCGATGATGTCATTCACCTCGTGTTTCATCAAACGCACCAGCGCCGCGCTTTTGCTACGTTGTTGCAGGGCGATGCTGACATGCTGCTGCTGACAACCGCCGCAGACGCCAAAATGCGGGCAGCGCGGCGTTTCTCGTTCCGGGCTATCATTCAAACGGCGCGAAACGCGTGCGCGGGCAAATTGCTTTTTATCTTCTGTAATAATGACTTCTGCGCTTTCCTCAGGCAATAAACCGGGGATAAACAGCGCCTTTCCGTTATGACGGGCTACGCCCTGACCAAATGAATCGAGGTCATTGACTTTAACGGTTATGATCTGACGCGTCGTCACGCGCCGTTTTGCAGAGTAGAATTGCGCCATCGACCAGCTTTTTCTCAATTTAACAGTGTGACCCTAATTGTCCCATAACGGAACTCCATGACCAACTACAGCCTGCGCGCACGCATGATGATTCTGATCCTGGCCCCGACCGTCCTGATAGGTTTGCTGCTCAGTATCTTTTTTGTAGTGCACCGCTATAACGACCTGCAGCGTCAACTGGAAGATGCCGGCGCCAGTATTATTGAACCGCTCGCCGTCTCCAGCGAATATGGTATGAACTTACAAAACCGGGAGTCTATCGGCCAACTTATCAGCGTCCTGCACCGCAGACACTCTGATATTGTGCGGGCGATTTCCGTTTATGACGATCATAACCGTCTGTTTGTAACGTCTAATTTCCATCTGGACCCCTCACAGATGCAGCTTCCCGCCGGAGCGCCGTTTCCACGTCGTCTGAGCGTTGATCGCCACGGCGATATTATGATTCTGCGCACCCCAATTATCTCGGAGAGCTATTCGCCGGACGAGTCAGCGATTGCTGACGCGAAAAATACCAAAAATATGCTGGGGTATGTGGCGCTTGAACTGGATCTCAAGTCGGTCAGGCTACAGCAATACAAAGAGATTTTTATCTCCAGCGTGATGATGCTTTTTTGTATTGGCATTGCGCTGATCTTTGGCTGGCGGCTTATGCGCGATGTCACCGGGCCTATCCGTAATATGGTGAATACCGTTGACCGCATTCGCCGCGGACAACTGGATAGCCGTGTGGAAGGATTTATGCTGGGCGAACTGGATATGCTGAAAAACGGCATTAATTCCATGGCGATGTCGCTTGCCGCCTATCACGAAGAGATGCAGCATAATATCGATCAGGCCACTTCAGACCTGCGTGAAACCCTTGAGCAGATGGAAATCCAAAACGTTGAGCTGGATCTGGCGAAAAAGCGCGCCCAGGAAGCGGCGCGTATTAAGTCGGAGTTCCTGGCGAACATGTCGCACGAACTGCGAACGCCGCTGAACGGCGTCATTGGCTTTACCCGCCTGACATTAAAAACGGAGCTGAACCCCACCCAGCGTGACCATCTGAACACCATTGAGCGTTCTGCGAATAATCTGCTGGCGATCATTAATGACGTGCTCGACTTCTCCAAGCTGGAAGCCGGTAAACTCATTCTGGAAAGTATCCCTTTTCCACTGCGTAATACGCTGGATGAAGTGGTTACGCTGCTGGCCCACTCGTCGCATGATAAAGGGCTGGAGTTGACGTTAAATATTAAAAACGACGTCCCGGATAATGTGATTGGCGACCCGCTGCGCCTGCAACAGGTCATTACTAATCTGGTGGGTAATGCCATTAAGTTCACCGAGAGTGGCAATATCGATATTCTGGTAGAAAAGCGGGCGCTCAGTAACACCAAAGTACAGATTGAAGTGCAGATCCGCGATACGGGGATCGGCATTCCGGAGCGCGACCAGTCGCGACTGTTTCAGGCGTTTCGCCAGGCCGATGCCAGTATTTCTCGCCGTCACGGCGGCACCGGGCTTGGGCTGGTGATTACGCAAAAGCTGGTCAACGAAATGGGCGGGGATATCTCTTTCCACAGCCAGCCTAATCGCGGCTCGACCTTCTGGTTTCATATTAATCTTGATCTTAACCCAAATGTCATTATTGACGGGCCGTCGACCGCGTGTCTGGCCGGGAAACGGCTGGCTTATGTCGAACCGAATGCTACCGCCGCGCAATGTACCCTGGATCTGCTGAGCGACACGCCGGTGGAAGTGGTTTACAGCCCGACCTTCTCCGCGCTGCCGTTAGCGCACTACGATATTATGATTTTGAGCGTTCCGGTGACCTTCCGCGAGCCGCTCACCATGCAGCATGAACGTCTGGCGAAAGCAGCGTCAATGACGGACTTTCTACTGCTGGCGCTACCTTGCCATGCGCAAATTAACGCCGAAAAGCTGAAACAAGGAGGCGCGGCGGCCTGTCTGTTAAAACCATTGACGTCAACGCGCCTGTTGCCAGCGCTGACGGAATATTGCCAGTTGAATCACCATCCTGAACCGCTGCTAATGGATACCAGTAAAATCACCATGACGGTTATGGCGGTTGATGATAATCCCGCTAATCTGAAGCTTATCGGCGCGTTACTGGAAGATAAAGTCCAGCACGTAGAGCTTTGTGATAGCGGACATCAGGCGGTGGATCGGGCGAAACAAATGCAGTTTGATCTGATTTTGATGGATATTCAGATGCCGGATATGGACGGCATACGCGCCTGCGAATTGATTCACCAGCTTCCTCATCAGCAGCAAACACCGGTTATTGCCGTTACGGCACATGCGATGGCCGGGCAAAAAGAGAAGTTGCTCAGCGCGGGCATGAACGACTATCTGGCTAAACCGATAGAAGAAGAGAAGTTGCATAATCTGTTGCTGCGCTATAAACCTGGCGCCAACGTAGCAGCGCGTCTGATGGCGCCGGAACCAGCTGAATTTATCTTCAATCCGAATGCAACGCTCGACTGGCAGCTTGCGCTCCGCCAGGCTGCCGGTAAGCCCGATCTGGCGCGGGATATGCTGCAAATGCTGATTGATTTTCTGCCGGAAGTGCGCAACAAAATTGAAGAACAACTGGTGGGAGAAAATCCCAACGGCCTGGTCGATCTGGTCCATAAGCTACACGGGAGCTGCGGCTATAGCGGCGTACCGCGGATGAAGAACCTTTGCCAGCTTATTGAGCAACAGCTTCGCAGCGGCGTCCACGAAGAGGAGCTGGAGCCTGAGTTTCTGGAGCTGCTGGATGAGATGGATAATGTCGCGCGTGAAGCGAAGAAGATATTAGGCTGATATTCGCCGGATGGAGGCGTGACCGCCTTATCCGGCCTATAACTCAGCGTAACTGTTGCCCCGCTTTCAGCGTTGCAGCCACGTTGCGCGCGGTCATTCGTACGTTTTCACTCGCATTCTTCAGCGCGTCCTCCAGCGTGCAGATGGTATAAATCACGCTGAAAACGGCATCAAGCCCATGTTCATGAACCACGCCAACGTCCGCCGTCAGGCTACCCGCTATACCAATTACCGGCTTGTTATACCGTTTGGCGATGTTTGCCACGCCAATAGGGACTTTACCGTGAATGGTCTGGCTGTCGATGCGTCCCTCGCCGGTGATGACTAAATCAGCATCCGCAAGACACGCTTCCAGATGAAGCGCATCGGTGACAATCTCAATGCCACGCCGTAGCTGCGCGCCGCAAAACGCGTATAACGCCGCCCCCATGCCGCCTGCCGCTCCGCCGCCTGCCAGATCCAACACATCGACATGCAGAGCGCGGGCAATCAAATGCGCATAGCGAGTCAATGCCGTATCCAGGCGTTCAATCATTTCCGGCGTCGCCCCTTTTTGCGGACCAAAAACCGCAGACGCGCCCTCTTTGCCGGTAAGGGGATTCGTGACATCGCAGGCGACCTCTATATGGCACGCCGACAAACGCTTATCCAGGCCGCTGATATCAATGCTGGCGAGTGTTTCCAGCCCAATGCCGCCTTGCGCAATATCATTGCCCTGCGCATCCCGTAGCCTGGCACCCAGCGCCTGTACCATCCCCGCGCCGCCATCGTTGGTGGCGCTACCGCCGATACCAATAATGATATGCTCAACGCCCGCATCCAGCGCATGACGGATCAGCTCGCCGGTTCCCCATGATGTGGTCTTCAACGGATCGCGTTGCGCGGGCGGCACCTGCTCCAGCCCGCTGGCGGCCGCCATTTCAATGAACGCGGAACGCGCATCGCCGGAAAGCCCATAAAACGCATTGACGCGATGCCCCAACGGCCCGGTGACCTCAACATGCACGATTCGACCCGCCGTCGCTTCAACCATCGCTTCGACAGTACCTTCTCCGCCATCAGCCAGCGGCAATTTCAGGTAATCGGCGTCAGGCCAGATCTCGCGAAATCCTTGTTCAATGGCGGTCGCTACCTCAAGAGCACTCAAACTTTCCTTATACGAGTCTGGTGCGATCACTATTTTCATAAGTCGTCCTTACGCATGTTGATCCTGTTAAGCATACACCCAGAGAAGAACCGGTTCCTTACGGAACCGGCTCTGACTTAACGCACCATGCAAGGACGCTTATTATCAAACGTCCAGCCAGGAATTAAGTACTGCATTCCCATCGCGTCGTCACGCGCGCCTAAGCCATGTTTTTGATAGAGCTCATGCGCTTTCATCACCTGATCCATATCGAGCTCAACGCCCAGACCCGGTTTGGTCGGTACTTGCACCATGCCGCCTTTAATTTCAAACGGTTCTTTAGTCAGACGTTGGTTGCCTTCCTGCCAGATCCAGTGGGTATCGATCGCGGTGATCTTGCCCGGCGCCGCCGCGGCAACATGGGTAAACATCGCCAACGAAATATCAAAGTGGTTGTTAGAGTGCGAGCCCCAGGTCAGACCGAACTCATGACACATTTGCGCCACGCGTACAGAGCCTTGCATAGTCCAGAAGTGCGGGTCCGCCAGCGGGATATCGACGGATTGCAGCGACAGCGTATGCCCCATTTGACGCCAGTCGGTCGCTATCATATTGGTGGCCGTCGGTAATCCGGTCGCGCGACGGAATTCCGCCATCACTTCACGTCCGGAAAAACCCTGCTCCGCGCCGCACGGATCTTCTGCATAGGCCAGAGAACCTTTCAGGTATTTACCAATGCTGATCGCTTCGTTCAGCGACCAGGCACCGTTTGGATCGAGCGTGACGCGCGCTTGTGGGAAACGTTTCGCCAGCGCCACGATTGACTCGGCCTCTTCTTCGCCCGCCAGCACGCCGCCTTTCAGTTTGAAGTCGTTGAAGCCGTATTTTTCATAGGCGGCTTCCGCCAGACGCACTACCGTTTCCGGCGTCATCGCCTCTTCATGGCGCAGACGATACCAGTCGCATTGCTCATCCGGCTGGCTTTGATACGGCAGCGGCGTAGCCTTGCGATTGCCGACAAAGAACAGATAACCCAGCATTTCGACTTCGCTGCGCTGCTGACCGTCGCCTAACAGCGAAGCGACGTTGACGCCCAGATGTTGGCCCAAAAGGTCAAGCATTGCCGCTTCAATGCCCGTCACCACATGGATAGTGGTACGGAGATCGAATGTTTGTAAACCGCGTCCGCCCGCATCGCGATCGGCAAACTGGTTGCGAACGGCGGTCAGGACATTTTTATATTCACCCAGCGTTTTTCCCACCACCAGTGGGATCGCATCTTCCAGCGTTTTGCGAATTTTTTCGCCGCCCGGAATCTCGCCGACCCCGGTATGGCCGGAGTTATCTTTAATAATGACGATGTTGCGCGTGAAGAACGGGGCGTGCGCGCCGCTCAGGTTCATCAGCATACTGTCATGACCCGCAACCGGGATAACCTGCATTTCAGTGACTACAGGCGTCGTAAATTGAGTACTCATAACTGTGTCCTTATTCAGAATTAGTGACGACCAAAAACAGGGCGTTTGCGGTCAAAAGTCCAGCCGGGGATCAGGTATTGCATCGGGCCTGCATCATTACGCGCGCCGCCTGGCAGCTTTTTATACGCGTCATGCGCTTTTCGCACCTGTTCCCAGTCAAGCTCCACGCCCAGTCCTGGCGCATCCGGAACGGCAATTTTGCCGTTTTTAATTTCCAGCGGATTTTTAGTCAGGCGGCAATCGCCCTCCTGCCAGATCCAGTGCGTATCAATAGCGGTGGGTTTGCCTGGCGCCGCCGCGCCGACATGGGTAAACATCGCCAGTGAAATATCAAAATGGTTATTCGAATGGCAGCCCCAGGTTAGCCCCCAGTCATCGCACAGTTGCGCCACGCGAACGGCGCCGGTGAGGGTCCAGAAATGCGGGTCGGCAAGAGGAATATCTACCGCGTTGAGCATCACCGCGTGTCCCATTTCACGCCAGTTGGTGGCAATCATATTGGTCGCCACCGGCAGTCCTGTCGCGCGGCGGAACTCCGCCATGACTTCACGACCAGAGAATCCTTGCTCCGCGCCGCACGGATCTTCCGCGTAGGTCAGTACATCATTCAGCCCTTTGCACAACGCAATGGCTTCATCCAGTAGCCAGGCGCCGTTCGGATCCACGGTAATACGCGCGTCCGGGAAGCGTTTTTTTAGCGCGCGAACAGTATCAATCTCTTGTTCGCCCGGCAGCACGCCGCCCTTGAGTTTAAAATCTTTAAAGCCGTAGCGATCCTGAGACGCTTCCGCCAGCCGCACGACCGCGTCGCTGTTCAGCGCTTCCTGATGGCGCAGACGATACCATTCATGACTGCCCGGCGTGCTTTCCAGATACGGCAGATCGGTTTTAGTGCGATCGCCAATATAGAAGAGATAGCCCAACACGGTGACGGCATCGCGCTGTTTACCTGGCCCTAACAGTTCACAGACCGGCACATTAAGCGCCTGTCCCAGTAGATCAAGCAGCGCCGCTTCCAAAGCCGCCACCGCGTTAACCCGCAGTTCAAACGTCCATGCGCCTTTGCCAAAGGTGTCAAAATCAGCGGCCTGGTTGCCTTTATGCACCTGCTGCACCACTTTGTTCAGGCGGGCGACTTCCTGGCCTAATACCATCGGAATAGCATCGACCAGCGTCTGATAAATCACTTCTCCGCCCGGCGCCTCGCCGACGCCAGTATGCCCGGCGTTATCGGTGAGGACGACGATGTTACGGGTGAAGTACGCGTTATGCGCGCCGCCGATGTTGAGTAGCATACTGTCATGTCCGGCAACCGGAATGACCTTCATGTCCGTAATAACGGGACTGGATTGCGTTGTCATGATAATTGTCCTGCGACAGGTTTCAGTTCAATACGCTTAATATCGCCTACCAGCACCAGATAGCTGATGATGGCCACCAGGGCATGTACGCCGACATAGATCAACGCGCCGTTGAAGGAACCGGTGGTGCCAACGATGTAACCAATCGCGATTGGCGTCACAATACCGGAGATATTGCCGAACATATTAAACAAGCCGCCGGAAAGACCGCTGATCTCTTTCGGCGCGGTATCCGCCATTACTGCCCAGCCCAACGCGCCGATACCTTTACCGAAGAAGGCCAACGCCATAAAGCCGATGATCATCCATTCCACGTTCACATAGTTACAGAACACCATAACCATTGACAGCAACATCCCCAGCACAATCGGCGTCTTGCGCGCGATATTCAGGGAGCCAGTACGACGCATCAGCCAGTCGGAAATGATGCCGCCCAACACGCCGCCGATAAAGCCGCAGACCGCAGGAACCGAGGCGACAAAGCCCGCTTTGAGAATCGACATGCCGCGCGCCTGGACCAAATAGACCGGGAACCAGGTAATAAAGAAATAGGTCAATGCGTTAATACAGTACTGACCGATGTAAACGCCAATCATCATACGAGAGTCCAGCAGCTGTTTGATCTGGCCCCATTTGACGCTAAACGGTACTTTCGCTTTGGTGTCTTTCTGATCCATATTGATCAGCGCGCCGCCTTCTGCGATGTACTCCAACTCTTTCTTATTTACGCCCGGATGGTTATTTGGTTCATGGATAACTTTCAACCAGATAAAGCTGATGATGATCCCTAACCCGCCCATAAAGAAGAAGACATGCGACCAGCCCACTTCGTGCGTCAGCCAGCCCATAATCGGCGCGAAAATAACCGTGGCAAAGTATTGCGCGGAGTTAAATATGGCCACCGCCGTTCCCCTCTCCTGCGCCGGGAACCAGGCTGCAACGATGCGACTGTTACCCGGGAAAGAAGGCGATTCCGCCAGACCAACCAGGAAACGAAGCGTAAAGAGGGCGACAATAATGCCGAAACCACTAAAGATATCGACAAAACCCTGCAACAGGGTGAAGACTGACCAAATGAAAATAGACCAGAAATAGACGCGTTTGGAACCAAAGCGGTCCAGCAGCCAGCCGCCCGGGATCTGCCCGATAACATAGGCCCATGAAAAAGCAGAAAAAACATAGCCCATGCCTACCGGATCAAGGCCGATATCTTTGGCCATTTCTGAGCCGGCAATGGACAATGTGGCGCGGTCGCCGTAGTTGAAGGATGTGACGATAAACAGCATCACCACTATCCAGTAGCGGGCGTTCGTGCGTTTCTCCGCACTGCTCGCCGCGTGACTTAATGAACTCATTGTTGCACTCCTGAAATTTCGCGTTAGCTACGCTCACTCTGAACTGCACAACCGGTAGGGAATCAGAGATAACGTTTCCTTGTTGCAGCTTTTATTAGGTCGTTTGCTTTGCACGCTGCATGCTTTTATTCACTGGCAGGAGAAGTATAAAAAGCGCGCCACACACACTCACCGTGCAACAACACAGTATTTTGGCGATGAATTACGCCTGTTTATGGCAAAAGCCCAGGACAGTGGAAGCCACTTCACGGAAATGAAATCAGAAGGCGCCAGGCGTCGACGCAGGAGGAATAAAAAGAGAAGAATGTGAAACAGGTCGCTTGATTACATGAAAACGCCCGTAAAAAACTGCCGCTTTTGCGGGCATATGCCCAAAGCTAACACGATTCAGTTACTTTACACTGTATACAGGTCGTGATTTTGCTTACTGGCAACGCAAGCAAACGAAAAGGTACCCTCCCGTAGGGGGGAGGGATTTACCTCAGGAAAGTAAAGTTCCCCAGTTTTCAACCCAGGGATTGGACTGGCTCTCCGGCTCCGGATGTTCGCTGGCGTCAATGAATAACATCTCCCCCACCCGCTGCGCGCTTTGCTCTTGCAACAGGGCATCAAACTGTTTGCCGCCATTACAGAAATTGGGGTAGCTGCTATCACCTAGCGCAATCACCCCGTAACGCAGGTTTGGCTGAAAACCCAACGTATCTTTAATGCCGTGAAAGAGCGGCGCAATGCTATCCGGTAGATCGCCCTGCCCGGTCGTCGAGGTAACGACCAGCGCAACCTTATCCTGATATTGCTGCCAGTCGGACAGTTCAGGATCTTCAAACACGGTCGCGCTGTGGCCCTGTCTGGCGAGGATCGCTTCCGCTTCTTCCGCCACCAGCAGTGAGTTGCCATACATGGTCCCGACAAAAATACCAATTTCCGCCATTATGCGTATCTCCCTGAATTATGTCAGATGAGTCTCATCCTGCCGGGACGCCGCCGTAAACTCAACCCTTTCATTGTCAGGGAGAAGTCCACGCCAGCCAAACTGCGTCAGCGCCTGCATCCAGGTTTCATCCAACCCGGCCTGGATTATCAACGGCTGTCCGGTAAAGGGGTGCGCCAGCTCAAGCCGACTGGCATGAAGCATCAGGCGACGACAGGCAAAATGCTCTGCGGCGCTGCGGTTTTGTCGCAAATCGCCATGTTTACTGTCGCCGATGATAGGATGACGCAGATGCGCCAGATGACGACGGAGCTGGTGCTTACGTCCCGTTTTTGGTTCTAGCTCAACCAGACCATAACGCGTGGTGGGATAACGCCCGGTCGGTACCGCCATTTCGACCGTCGCCAGTCCGCGATACTGCGTTACAGCCGGCTGGGGCGCTTTATCTTCGCGGGCGAATTTATCGGCAATTTTATCGCGCTCTTCCACCAGCGGATAATCCAGTACCGCGTCATCCATCAGCCAGCCGCGCACAATGGCATGGTAGCGTTTACGGATGTGGTGCTGCTCGAACTGCTGCGCCAGACGGCGTCCCGCTTCGCTGGACAGTCCCATTAACAGTACGCCCGACGTGGGTCTGTCGAGACGGTGGGCGGTAAAAACATGCTGGCCGATTTGGTCGCGCACCGTTTGCATGACCACGACTTTTTCGTCGCGATCCAGCCAGCTCCGGTGAACAAGCCAGCCTGCGGGTTTATTCACGGCAACCAGCCACGGGTCTTGATAGAGGATCTCCAGCATCAGGATTTATCGCGGGCGAATAGCGCATCCAGATCCTGCAAAACCGCCAGGATCGCCTCCCGCTGCGGATGATCCGCCGCCAGCGCCATTTCATAATAAGGGGCGACGGCAAACGCCTCGGGCAGCGGCTGCGCATTATCAAGTAGGGTATGCATACGTGGGATCAATACCCATTGCAGCCATTCCAGCGGTTCCATGGTATCCATAAAAAATGGTTGGGTGCTGGTAAACAGGTGCGCCTGCGGCGCATCCTGCCGCCAGTGGCGATGCTCGCGCAGCAGCGTTTCAAGCGTATGTAACTGCTGACGCACACGGTCATGAGTCGTCATGTTAAAAACCTCAATGATGAAAATCTGGCGCGAAGAATAACAAAAAAAAGGGAGCACTGTATAAACAGTGCTCCCGGTTCGTTTCGCAGCATTCCAGCTACTTTTCGTGCTCCCTGCTCATCCGTGACAACTTTTCCTGTGACCTTACGGCCTGTTCATCCTGAACGTTTGCATCCTGCGCACATCGCCCGATGTGATAGCTTCTTCCTGAAGCGTCCCTGGTCATCCAGACCCGCCGAACATCCTGATCGGCTCTCGTTCTCCGTCCTGGAGGTGTCCTTTAACGCATCCTGCGCTTTCCACTTTGCTTCATCCTGAAGCCTTTCCTTGTAACACCATCCTGGCGTGTCCTGCTGAAACGTCATCATCCTGACGTTCGCTTCGTTGTACGACTCCCTGTCGACGAAGATAGAATCGCCTGTTTCACCTTGTCTTACAAGACGCTTACAGACAATACCTTAAGTAAATTTTCATATGAAAGTGCGCAAAAACATTTTAATTAGTTGTTTTATATAGACTTACATAAGAAAACGGGGCTCAGTATCCGCTGATATCCTGGCGATCTCCTACAGACTTTGTAAGAGATCTCTCACACCTGTTAGGGCAAACGATTACAGAAGAGGATTAAGTTGCGTAAGGAATTCCGCAAGCGTTGCGGCAAGAACGGTACGATTGCGGGTGCCCAGCGTTTCTTTAATCACCTCGCCGGACAGATTACAGACCGAAATGACCTCAAGCTCATTTTCCTGCGTCGCAATAAAAAGCGTGGGAGGAAGCTTGAGCCGCTTTTGCGTGACCAGGTGGCCTATCAGATTTTCCTGCACGCGCCGAAAGTCATCCTGACTCCAGGTTTGCAGTAGCGTAAGCTTTTCATCCGCAAACTGCGCGGGCATGTCGCCAGCAAACTGCGTGGTGTAAAACGCGTGGAGCGCAGGTTGTACCATAATATCAAAGGCGCGTTCAACCGCGTTTACATTTTCTTCGCCTTCAAAAGGTTGCGGCTGCCAGTAAACGGCATCGCGGGTTGAAGAAATAATGCACGGAGAAGGTACGCCATACAGTTCTTCGCTCAACGGCCAGCTACCGTGTTTTTCTTGCCACGCGTCGCAGTAACGCGTCGTAAAGGCTTTCAATGCCTGCGCTGTCAGTTCGTCCACCAGTTTCTCTCTTCATAAAAGCCAGGATACACTTGGCGCATAGTGTATCTGGTTTATGACGGTGAAACATGTCTTCTTATGAAAACCATCAGGCTCTTGATGGCCTGACTCTCGGAAAATCAACGGATTACCGGGACAATTATGACGTCAGCCTGCTGCAGGGCGTACCGCGCAGTTTGAATCGTGACCCGCTCGGATTAACAGCCGATAATTTGCCGTTCCACGGCGCGGATATCTGGACGTTGTATGAACTTTCCTGGCTTAACAGCCAGGGTCTTCCGCAGGTCGCCGTCGGGCATGTCGAACTGGATTACACCAGCGTTAATTTAATCGAATCCAAAAGCTTTAAACTGTATCTGAACAGCTTTAACCAGACGCGCTTTGACACCTGGGAGACGGTTCGCCAGACGCTGGAGCGCGATCTGCGCGCCTGCGCGCAGGGCAACGTTAGCGTGAGGCTTCATCGTCTTGATGAGCTGGAAGGACAGCCTGTCGCCCATTTCCACGGCACCTGTATTGACGATCAGGATATCAGTATCGACAACTACCAGTTTACTACCGACTATCTGCAACATGCGGTCAGCGGCGAGAAGCAAGTAGAAGAGACGCTGGTCAGTCATCTGTTGAAATCCAACTGCCTGATCACCCACCAACCGGACTGGGGCTCGATACAAATTCAGTATCGCGGGCGCAAAATCGACAGGGAAAAACTGCTGCGTTATCTGGTTTCCTTCCGTCACCATAATGAATTTCACGAGCAGTGCGTAGAGCGTATTTTTAATGACATTCTGCGCTTCTGCCAGCCGGAAACGTTAAGCGTTTATGCGCGCTATACTCGCCGCGGCGGGCTGGACATTAATCCCTGGCGCAGCAATACCGATTTCGTGCCCGCCACGGGCAGGCTGGCGCGACAGTAATTTTTTTGTCAATTTTGCGTGCCGGATTGCGCATGTAAGGTTGTGAAAGGTCATCAGCCAGGGCTATTGTAATCAACAGGGAATGGCGTGTTGCGTCCCATAAGGAGTTTACTTGATTACACATATTAGCCCGCTTGGCTCAATGGATATGTTGTCGCAACTGGAAGTGGACATGCTGAAACGCACGGCCAGTAGCGACCTGTATCAACTGTTTCGTAACTGTTCACTTGCCGTTCTTAACTCCGGCAGCCTGACCGACAACAGCAAAGAGCTGCTGTCCCGCTTTGAAAATTTCGATATTAACGTACTGCGCCGCGAGCGCGGCGTGAAGCTGGAATTGATTAACCCGCCTGAAGACGCTTTTGTTGACGGGCGGATTATTCGTGCGCTACAGGCTAACCTGTTCGCGGTGCTGCGCGACATTCTCTTTGTGAATGGGCAGATCCACAATGCCGGCCGTTTCCAGCATCTGGATCTTGAAAGCTCAACACATATCACCAATCTGGTGTTCTCCATTTTGCGCAACGCCCGGGCGCTGCACGTCGGCGAAGCGCCAAACATGGTGGTATGCTGGGGCGGCCACTCAATTAACGAAAACGAGTACCTGTATGCCCGTCGCGTCGGCACGCAGTTGGGATTACGCGAGCTGAACATCTGCACCGGCTGCGGCCCTGGGGCGATGGAAGCCCCCATGAAGGGCGCGGCGGTCGGTCACGCACAGCAGCGCTATAAAGACAGCCGCTTTATCGGCATGACTGAACCTTCCATTATTGCGGCTGAACCGCCTAACCCGCTGGTGAACGAACTGATCATCATGCCGGATATCGAAAAACGCCTGGAAGCGTTCGTCCGTATCGCACACGGTATCATCATCTTCCCGGGCGGCGTGGGTACGGCGGAAGAGCTGCTTTATTTGCTGGGGATTCTGATGAATCCAGCCAATAAAAATCAGGTGCTGCCGCTGATCCTGACCGGACCAAAAGAGAGCGCCGATTACTTCCGCGTGCTGGATGAGTTTATTACCCATACGCTGGGCGAAGCGGCCCGCCGTCATTACCGCATCATCATTGACGATGCGGCGGAGGTAGCGCGGCTGATGAAGAAAGCGATGCCGCAAGTGAAAGAGAATCGCCGCGATACTGGCGACGCCTATAGTTTTAACTGGTCGATGCGTATTGCACCGGATCTGCAGGTGCCGTTTGAGCCGTCGCATGAGAATATGGCCAACCTGAAACTGTACCCGGATCAGCCGGTTGAGATTCTGGCGGCGGATCTGCGACGCGCCTTCTCCGGTATTGTCGCGGGGAACGTGAAGGAGGTCGGGATACGCGCCATTGAAGCTAATGGTCCGTATAAAATCCACGGCGATCGAGAAATGATGCGTCGCATGGACGATCTGCTGCAGGGATTCGTCGCGCAGCATCGTATGAAATTGCCGGGTTCCGCCTACATCCCCTGTTACGAGATCTGCGCTTAGCGCTTATGCCCGGTTGCCGCCAGCAGCCGGGCGCTTCTCCCATTCCTTTCATTGCGGTATGGCAATTAACGTATGCCTTCATTTTTTATGATGATCATCAGAGGCATAGCCCGCATTGTTTTATAAACACCATTTATAATTCATCATAAATAGATTGCCAGGCAAACGTTTACTTCACTCTTCTTACCGTGATTTATCGGTTCAAACTCTTATTCTTCGCCAGAATCCACTAAAAACCTTGATTTTTATAGTCAAACCTCCGTATCTTGCGCCCCAATCTTTCCGGCCTTATATCGTTAATGGTAGCCTTCGCGCCCGGAAATTCGTTATGACGTTTTTTTAATAGATTAATGGTCCAAATTTATCCATGTAAGAAGCGGATTATTGCATTTGAGATCGGGATCACTGATAGATTCATCACTTAAATGTATCTTTCCGCCCGAAAATTATTACGGCGAAAAATTATATAAAAAGCGTCCCTAAGCAGATTTCATTTTACGATCAGGTCTTTTTTCATTGGATTAGACCAGCAACCTGATTTTTAGCATCCTCCAGGAGAAATAGATGGAAACCACTCAGACCAGCACTATTGCTTCGATTGACTCTCGAAGCGCATGGCGCAAAACGGATACCATGTGGATGCTGGGCCTTTACGGCACGGCTATCGGCGCGGGCGTTCTGTTCCTGCCGATCAACGCAGGCGTCGGCGGCATGATTCCGCTCATCATCATGGCGATTCTCGCTTTCCCGATGACCTTTTTCGCACACCGTGGTTTAACCCGCTTCGTGCTGTCCGGTAAAAATCCGGGTGAAGACATCACTGAAGTCGTTGAGGAACACTTCGGTATCGGCGCAGGTAAACTGATTACCCTGCTTTACTTCTTCGCGATTTACCCCATCCTGCTGGTTTACAGCGTGGCGATTACTAATACCGTGGAAAGCTTCCTGACCCACCAGTTAGCGATTAATCCGCCGCCGCGGGCGATTCTTTCCCTGATCCTGATTGTTGGCATGATGACCATCGTGCGCTTCGGCGAGCAAATGATCGTTAAGGCGATGAGTATCCTGGTATTCCCGTTCGTCGCTGCGCTGATGCTGCTGGCCTTGTACCTGATCCCGCAGTGGAACGGCGCGGCGCTGGAAACTCTGTCCTTTGATTCCGCCGCGTCTACCGGTAACGGTCTGTGGATGACGCTGTGGCTGGCGATTCCGGTGATGGCTTTCTCTTTCAACCACTCCCCGATCATCTCCTCCTTCGCGGTTGCGAAGCGTGAAGAGTACGGTGAAGGCGCTGAGAAGAAATGTTCTAAAATTCTGGCCTTCGCCCACATCATGATGGTGCTGACCGTGATGTTCTTCGTCTTCAGCTGCGTGCTGAGCCTGACGCCGGCAGATCTGGCAGCGGCAAAAGAGCAGAACATCTCTATTCTGTCTTACCTGGCGAACCACTTTAACGCGCCGATCATCGCCTGGATGGCGCCGATCATTGCGATGATTGCTATCACCAAATCCTTCCTCGGCCACTACCTGGGCGCGCGTGAAGGCTTTAACGGGATGGTGATTAAATCGCTGCGTGGTAAAGGTAAATCCATCGAAATCAACAAACTGAATAAAATTACCGCGCTGTTCATGCTGGTCACCACCTGGATTGTGGCGACGCTGAACCCCAGCATCCTGGGCATGATTGAAACCCTGGGCGGCCCGATCATCGCGATGATTCTGTTCCTGATGCCGATGTATGCCATCCAGAAAGTACCGGCAATGCGTAAGTACAGCGGTCATATCAGCAACGTATTCGTTGTGATTATGGGCCTGATTGCCATCTCCGCTATTTTCTACTCACTGTTCAGCTAAGTCCTTTAGCGCCGCTTACCGCGGCGCTTCTCTATGATACAACCGCAATGGATGCCCTATGATTAGCGTATTCGATATTTTTAAAATCGGCATTGGCCCTTCCAGTTCTCACACCGTCGGACCAATGAAAGCAGGCAAGCAGTTCACGGACGATCTGATTGCCCGCCATATCCTTACAGATGTCACCCGCGTCGTGGTGGATGTCTACGGCTCTCTGTCATTGACGGGTAAAGGCCACCACACTGATATCGCCATTATTATGGGCCTGGCGGGGAATCTGCCGGACACCGTCGATATCGACGCCATTCCGTCCTTTATTCAGGATGTGAACACCCATGGGCGTTTACTACTGGCCAATGGGCAGCATGAAGTCGAATTTCCGGTCGATAAGTGCATGAATTTCCACGCCGACAACCTGTCTCTGCATGAGAACGGGATGCGTATTACCGCGCTGGCGGGCGATAAAGTGCTCTACAGCCAAACCTACTACTCCATTGGCGGCGGCTTTATCGTCGATGAAGAGCACTTTGGTTTGACAAATAGCGAACCCGTTAACGTACCGTATCCTTATAAAACCGCCGCGGATTTACAGCGCCACTGCCAGGAGACGGGTCTGTCGCTCTCCGGTCTGATGATGCAAAACGAACTGGCTCTGCACAGTAAAGAAGCGCTGGAGCAGCACTTCGCCAGGGTCTGGGAGGTAATGCGCAGCGGCATTGAGCGCGGTATCACCACCGAGGGCGTATTGCCGGGCAAACTGCGCGTTCCGCGTCGCGCGGCGGCGCTGCGTCGGATGCTGGTCAGTCAGGATAAGACCACCACCGATCCGATGGCGGTCGTTGACTGGATCAATATGTTCGCGCTGGCGGTGAACGAAGAGAATGCTGCAGGCGGACGAGTAGTCACTGCGCCGACTAACGGCGCATGTGGTATTGTGCCGGCGGTGCTGGCGTACTATGACAAGTTTATCCGCGAAGTAAATGCTAACTCACTTGCTCGCTATATGCTGGTCGCCAGCGCGATTGGCTCGCTGTATAAGATGAACGCCTCTATTTCCGGCGCCGAAGTGGGTTGTCAGGGAGAGGTCGGCGTGGCCTGTTCCATGGCGGCAGCGGGTCTGGCCGAGCTGCTGGGCGGTAGTCCGGCGCAGGTGTGTATCGCCGCAGAAATCGCCATGGAGCATAATCTGGGGTTAACTTGCGATCCGGTTGCCGGCCAGGTACAGGTTCCCTGCATTGAGCGTAACGCGATTGCTTCAGTCAAAGCAGTCAACGCCGCGCGTATGGCGCTGCGCCGTACCAGCGAACCGCGTGTATGCCTCGATAAAGTGATTGAGACCATGTACGAAACCGGTAAAGACATGAACGCTAAGTACCGCGAAACTTCGCGCGGCGGCCTGGCGATGAAGATCGTTACCTGCGATTAATTCTCAGCACATTTTAGGATCTGTAGGCCGGATAAGGCGCTCGCCGCCATCCGGCTTTTGTTGCCTGATGGCGCCTCGCTTATCAGGCCTACGGATAGCGCTATTTCGCAATGCTCGCCTCCCCCCGCCGTGAATGTTACCCTACGCGCAGGTTTGTAAGGGAGAACACCGTGGCTGCTCATCTGCTTATCGTCGACGCGCTCAATTTGATTCGCCGTATTCACGCCGTTCAGGGATCGCCCTGTGTGGAAACCTGCCAACACGCGCTCGATCAATTGATTATTCACAGCCAGCCAACCCATGCCGTAGCGGTATTTGATGACGACGCGCGCAGCAGCGGCTGGCGTCATCAGCGTTTGCCGGACTACAAAGCAGGACGTCCGCCGATGCCTGACGATTTACATAATGAAATGCCCGCCCTACGCGCCGCATTTGAACAGCGCGGCGTACGCTGTTGGGCATCAGATGGTAACGAAGCGGACGATCTGGCGGCGACGCTGGCGCTAAAAGTTACCGAAGCCGGACACCAGGCAACCATTGTGTCAACCGATAAAGGCTATTGCCAGTTGCTCTCTCCGGGATTGCGCATTCGCGACTACTTCCAGAAACGCTGGCTGGACGCGCCGTTTATTGAAAAAGAGTTTGGCGTACTTCCCCGGCAGTTGCCGGATTACTGGGGTCTGGCAGGAATCAGCAGTTTGAAAGTCCCCGGCGTTGCCGGTATCGGCCCCAAAAGCGCGACCCAGCTGTTGATTCAGTTTCAAAATCTGGAGGGAATTTACGCCCATCTGGACGAGGTGCCGGAAAAGTGGCGCAAAAAGCTTGAGACGCATAAAGAAATGGCATTTCTTTGCCGCGATATTGCACGTCTGCAAACCGATTTACATATCGACGGAAACTTACAGCAGCTACGGCTGGCGCGGTAGTTTTGTTGCCGGATGGCGGCGTGAACGCCTTATCCTGCCTACAGGACTGCACGAAATGTAGAGCGGATAAGCGCAGCGCCATCCGGCAAAATTACCAGGCGATATGATACAGTTCGACAATGTCCGCCAGACTCGCTTCACGCGGATTGCCGCCCGTACAGACATCATCGAACGCTGCCTGCGCCAGCGCCGGGATATCCTCTTTTCGAACGCCGACATCACGCAAATGCAGCGGAATTCCCACATCGCGATTTAGCGTAAATACGGCTTCCACTGCGGCATTACGCGCCTCTTCAAGGCTCAATCCTTCTACCTTCACCCCCATCGCCCGGGCGATATCACGGAATTTCTCGTTGGTAGACCCGGCATTGAAACGCATCACATGCGGGAGCAAAATAGCATTCGCGACGCCATGCGGCGTGTTGTAAAACGCGCCCAGCGGATGCGCCATCCCATGCACCAGCCCCAGCCCCACATTGGAAAACCCCATCCCGGCAACGTATTGCCCCAGCGCCATCGCCTCACCGGCCTCTTTTTCTCCGGCTACGGCGCCGCGCAGCGCGCCAGCAATAATCTCAATGGCTTTGATATGTAATGCATCCGTCAGCGCCCATGCGGCCCGGGTAATATAGCCTTCAATAGCATGGGTTAGCGCATCCACGCCCGTTGCTGCTTTCAGCGCGGGCGGCATACCGTCCATCATATCGGCATCGATAAATGCCGCCTGCGGAATATCATGCGGATCGACACAAACGAATTTGCGCCGTTTCTCTTCATCGGTAATCACATAATTGATAGTGACTTCCGCCGCAGTTCCCGCCGTTGTCGGGATCGCCATAATCGGCACGCTGGGTTTACGGGTCGGCGATAGCCCTTCCAGACTGCGCACATCGGCAAATTCCGGATTGTTACTGATAATACCGATCGCTTTGCAGGTATCCTGCGGAGAACCGCCGCCAATGGCGATGAGATAGTCCGCGCCGCTTTGGGTAAAGACCTTAAGCCCTTCCTGGACAACGGAAATCGTAGGATTAGGGATCACGCCCGCATAGATCTCCCACGCCAGCCCTGCGGCATCCATTCTGCTTGTCACCTTATCGACCACACCGCATTGCACCAGCGTTTTATCGGTAACAATCAGCGCTTTATGATAACCGCGGCGCGTCACCTCATCGGTTAATGCGTCCACCGCTCCCCGGCCAAACCATGCCGTTTCATTCAGAATCATTCTGTTCGCCATCGCCTGTCTCCTGACATCACTCTTCAATACGTAATCCGTAAGTTTTAAATTTCTCCAGTACGATAGCGATCGCCTCGTCATCCAGTACCGGTACCGGATCGACAATGGCCAGCGTACTTAAATAGAGCTGCGCCAGCACTTCCACTTCATGCGCCAGCCACAACGCTTTGTCTAAATTTTCTTCACAAGCGATAAGCCCGTGATGCTGTAACAGCGTCGCTTTACGATTTTTAAGCGCCACGGCAACATGGTCAGAAAGTTCGCGGGTGCCAAAAGTGGCGTAGGGCGCGCAGGGAATAGAGTTTCCTCCTGCGGCGGCAATCATGTAGTGAATCGCCGGAATCGGGCGATTCAGGATCGAGACTGCCGTACAATGGACAGCGTGGTTATGTACCACGGCATTGGCGTCAGGGCGCGTCTGGTATGCCGCCATATGAAAACGCCACTCGCTGGAAGACAGCTTGCCCTGCTCATGCTGACCGTCAGCATCAATAAAGACAATGTGCGACTCTGTCAGCTTCTCGTAGGGGATCCCCGTCGGCGTAATCAGCATTCCGCCCTGATAACGTACGCTCACGTTACCTGCCGTCCCCTGATTTAACCCTAACCGCGTCATTTCCAGACAGGTATCAATAATCTGCCGCGCCAGTCTATTTCGTTCCATTATTTACCTCTCTCTGTGATTCAAAATGAGACAACAAAACCGCCTTTCGCATCGCGCTGCTGTCCTGTTGAAATAATCGAATAGTTAGCAACTATCATCATACTGAATAAAGAGAAGGGAATTTAAATAACGATATTTTGTGATTCACATCAATTAATTCGCCACGATAAACCAGACGACTACCGTTTCTCTCGCCGATAAATGCCCGCTCTTAATAATATTTTTTAAAACGGGCAAAGATGAAGAATAAGTTACTACTGCCCGTTTTCGTGGCAATAATTTAATTCGGGCATTCAGTCTGTGGTTTTTTAAATTAAACATCTCAAACGGTCATTTTTTTATGAAAAATTAAAGTGATGATAATCACAGAACGCTCTGCTCTCAGGTATAAATGTGACCACCATCATATTAAAAGGCCTTTTTTATTTGAAAATGACTCCATGAGTTCATTCCGGACGCCAATTTATTACCGGAAAGAAAAGCGAACTCACCTAATTTAACGGTCTGGTGACCAGAACCGACCGCACGCAAAAGCTTCTGAACCGATGAGGATGCTATGGGAAACACAACAATACAAACGCAGAGTTTTCGTGCTGTGGATGCAGAGCAAAGCAAGAGCAAGCGCTACATTATTCCATTCGCCTTACTTTGCTCGCTATTTTTTCTGTGGGCCGTCGCCAATAATCTGAATGACATTTTATTACCGCAGTTTCAACAAGCTTTTACGCTAACTAACTTTCAGGCCGGGCTTATTCAGTCAGCCTTTTATTTCGGTTATTTCGTCATTCCAATTCCCGCTGGGATTTTGATGAAAAAACTCAGTTATAAAGCAGGGATTATCACCGGGCTTTTTTTGTATGCTGTTGGCGCCGCATTATTCTGGCCTGCCGCCGAGATAATGAATTACACATTATTTTTAATTGGCCTGTTTATCATCGCCGCCGGTTTAGGCTGCCTTGAAACTGCGGCCAACCCTTTTGTTACGGTATTAGGTCCAGAAAGCGGCGGACATTTCCGGCTTAATCTGGCGCAAACTTTTAACTCCTTTGGCGCTATTATCGCCGTTGTGTTTGGGCAAAGCCTTATTTTGTCTAACGTGCCGCATCAATCGCAAGAAGCGCTTGATAAAATGACGCCGGATCAGCTTAGCGCCTATAAACACAGCCTGGTGTTATCGGTACAAACGCCATACATGATTATCGTCGCCATCGTATTAGTAGTTGCGCTGCTGATTATGCTGACCAAATTTCCGGCCCTGCAAAGTGACGATCATAGCGATGCTAAACAAAGCTCTTTCTTATCTTCTCTCTCCCGACTCATCCGTATCCGCCACTGGCGCTGGGCGGTGCTGGCGCAGTTCTGCTACGTGGGGGCGCAAACCGCCTGCTGGAGCTATCTGATCCGCTACGCCATTGAGGAGATCCCTGGAATGACGCCCGGTTTCGCCGCCAACTACCTGACCGGCACGATGGTGTGCTTCTTTATCGGCCGTTTCACCGGGACTTGGCTTATCAGCCGCTTCGCGCCGCATAAAGTGCTGGCCGCCTACGCCCTGTTTGCCATGCTCCTGTGTCTGATTTCCGCCTTTAGCGGCGGACATATCGGCCTGCTGGCGCTGACGTTGTGTAGCGCATTTATGTCAATCCAGTATCCGACCATCTTCTCGTTGGGTATCAAAAATCTGGGACAGGACACTAAGTACGGCTCGTCTTTTATCGTCATGACCATTATTGGCGGCGGTATTGTCACGCCAGTAATGGGCTTCGTTAGCGACGCCGCAGGCAAAATCCCGACCGCCGAACTGGTCCCGGCATTGTGCTTTGCCGTCATCTTCATCTTTGCCCGTTTCCGTTCACAAGCGGCGACAAACTGAACATTTATCCGAATAACGTGAGGAATCTGTCATGAAAAAAATCAGCTTACCGAAAATCGGTATCCGCCCGGTGATTGATGGACGTCGTATGGGCGTACGCGAGTCGCTCGAAGAGCAAACCATGAACATGGCGAAAGCGACGGCGGCGCTCATCACCGAGAAAATGCGCCACGCCTGTGGGGCACAAGTGGAGTGCGTCATTGCGGATACCTGTATTGCCGGAATGGCGGAATCCGCCGCCTGTGAAGAAAAATTCAGTAGCCAGAACGTGGGCGTGACCATTACCGTTACGCCGTGCTGGTGCTATGGCAGCGAAACCATTGATATGGACCCGATGCGTCCGAAAGCCATCTGGGGCTTTAACGGCACAGAGCGTCCCGGGGCGGTTTACCTTGCCGCGGCGCTGGCGGCGCACAGCCAGAAAGGCATTCCGGCGTTCTCCATTTATGGCCATGACGTGCAGGATGCCGACGATACCTCCATTCCTGCCGACGTCGAAGAAAAACTGCTGCGTTTTGCGCGGGCAGGGTTAGCGGTAGCCAGCATGAAAGGCAAAAGCTACCTCTCCGTCGGCGGCGTGTCGATGGGGATCGCGGGTTCCATTGTCGATCATAACTTCTTTGAATCCTGGCTGGGCATGAAGGTGCAAGCGGTAGATATGACCGAACTGCGCCGCCGTATCGATCAAAAAATTTATGATGAGGCCGAACTGGAGATGGCGCTGGCGTGGGCGGATAAAAACTTCCGCTACGGCGAAGATCAGAACGCCTCACAGTATAAGCGCAATGAAGCCCAGAACCGCGCGGTGCTAAAAGAGAGCCTGCTGATGGCGATGTGTATTCGCGACATGATGCAGGGCAACAAGACGCTGGCGGACAAAGGGTTAGTTGAAGAATCGCTGGGCTACAACGCCATTGCCGCCGGCTTCCAGGGCCAGCGCCACTGGACCGATCAATACCCGAACGGCGATACCGCCGAAGCGCTGCTCAATAGCTCTTTTGACTGGAACGGCGTACGCGAACCGTTTGTCGTCGCCACCGAAAATGACAGTCTGAACGGAGTAGCGATGCTGTTTGGCCATCAACTCACCGGTACCGCGCAGATATTCGCCGACGTGCGAACTTACTGGTCGCCGGAAGCCGTAGAACGCGTCACCGGCCAGGCGCTCAGCGGCCTGGCGGAACACGGCATTATTCACCTGATTAACTCCGGTTCTGCCGCGCTGGACGGTGCCTGTAAACAGCGCGACAGCGAAGGCAAGCCGACCATGAAACCGCACTGGGAAATCAGCCAACAAGAGGCGGATGCGTGTCTGGCGGCCACTGAATGGTGCCCGGCAATTCACGAATACTTCCGCGGCGGCGGCTACTCATCCCGTTTTCTGACCGAAGGCGGCGTGCCATTCACCATGACCCGCGTGAATATCATCAAAGGCCTGGGACCAGTACTGCAAATCGCCGAGGGGTGGAGCGTCGAACTGCCGAAAGCGATGCACGATCAGCTTGATGCCCGCACCAACTCTACCTGGCCTACCACCTGGTTTGCGCCGCGTCTTACCGGCAAAGGCCCGTTTACCGATGTCTATTCGGTGATGGCGAACTGGGGCGCTAACCACGGCGTACTCACCATCGGCCATGTAGGGGCAGACTTTATTACTCTCGCCGCGATGCTGCGTATCCCGGTATGTATGCACAACGTGGAGGAGGCGAAGATCTACCGTCCTTCCGCCTGGACAGCTCACGGTATGGATATCGAAGGCCAGGATTATCGCGCCTGCCAAAATTATGGCCCGCTGTATAAACGTTAATGCGGCTTAGCCCGGTGGCGCAGGCTTACCGGGCCTACGGGCGCGTGAACCGTAGGCCGGATAAGCGTAGCGCCATCGGGCGGCGTTTATGGAGTTATCTATGAAACAAGACGTTATCCTGGTTCTCGACTGCGGTGCGACAAACGTTCGGGCGATCGCCGTTGATCGCCAGGGGAAAATTGTCGCCCGCGCCTCAACCACTAACGCCAGCGACATTGCCGCAGAAAATAGCGCCTGGCATCAGTGGTCTCTGGACGCCATCCTGCAACGTTTCGCCGACTGCTGCAGGTCACTCTCCAGCGCCCTGTCGGAGTGTGTTGTTCGCGGTATTACGGTGACTACGTTCGGCGTCGATGGCGCGCTGGTCGATGCGCAGGGTAAGCTGCTCTACCCGGTCATCAGTTGGAAATGCCCGCGAACCGCCGCCGTGATGGAAACGATTGAGCGCTTTATCTCGCCCCGGCAATTGCAGACGCTCTCCGGCGTCGGCGCGTTCAGCTTTAACACGCTGTATAAACTGGTCTGGCTTAAAGAGAATCATCCGCGCCTGCTGGAACAAGCTCACTGCTGGCTGTTTATCTCGTCGCTGATTAACCACCGTCTGACCGGCGAGTTTACAACCGATATCACTATGGCAGGCACCAGCCAGCTACTGGATATCCATCAGCGCGACTTTAGTCCGGAAATCCTGCAGGCGACGGGCCTGGCGCGCCGCCTGTTCCCGCGTATCGTGGAAGCAGGCGCCCAGATAGGCACGCTACAGACAGACGCGGCCAGGCTACTCGGTCTCCCGGCGGGTGTGCCGGTGATCTCTGCCGGACACGATACTCAGTTCGCGTTATTCGGCGCTGGCGCGCAGCAAGGTGAACCGGTGCTCTCCTCCGGAACATGGGAGATTCTGATGGTACGCAGCGGTCAGGTGGATACCTCGCTGCTCAGTCAGTATCCGGGCTCGACCTGTGAACTGGACAGTCAGTCGGGGCTTTATAACCCCGGAATGCAGTGGCTGGCCTCCGGTGTACTCGAATGGGTACGAAAACTGCTGTGGACGCCGGAAACACCATGGCAAACGCTGATCGACGAAGCGCGCGCTATTCCCGCTGGCGCGGAAGGCGTACGGATGCAGTGCGATCTGCTCGCCTGCCAAAATGCAGGCTGGCAGGGCGTGACGCTCAATACCACCCGCGGCCATTTCTATCGCGCCGCGCTGGAAGGCCTGACGGCGCAACTGCAGCGTAATCTGCGCACGCTGGAGAAAATCGGTCATTTTAACGCCACAGAACTGTTACTGGTTGGCGGCGGCAGTCGCAACGCTTTGTGGAATCAAATTAAAACGAATCAGCTTGATATCCCTATCAAAGTGCTGGACGACGCGGAAACAACCGTGGCCGGCGCTGCCATGTTTGGCTGGTACGGCGTAGGCGAATTTAGTAGCCCGGAACAGGCGCGCGCGCAGGTCAATTATCAGTATCGCTATTTCTGGCCGCAAACCGAACCTGAAATTATTGAGGGAGTATGAAATGCTAAAAACCATTTCACCGTTAATTTCCCCGACACTGCTCAAAGTGCTGGCCGAGATGGGCCACGGGGACGAAATCATTTTTTCCGACGCTCACTTTCCCGCGCATAGCCTGGGCCCACAGGTGATTCGCGCCGATGGTCTTAGCGTCAGCGATCTACTGCGGGCAATTATTCCGCTCTTTGAGCTGGATAGCTACGCCCCGCCGCTGGTAATGATGGCCGCCGTGGAAGGCGACACGCTCGACCCCAGCGTTGAAGCGCGCTATCGCGATGCTTTGTCATTAGAAGCGCCGTGCCCGGATATCGTTCGTATCGACCGTTATGCGTTTTATGAGCGGGCGCAAAAAGCGTTTGCGATCGTTATCACAGGTGAGTGCGCGAAGTACGGAAATATTCTTTTAAAAAAAGGGGTAACGCCGTAATCTCTTGCCGGTGCGCCCGCATGACGCGGGCGTTCATCGAATGATGGGGTGAGAAAAATGAAAGCGGCACGCCAACAAGCGATAGTCGATCTGCTGATCAATCATAAAAGTCTGACCACCGAAGCGCTGGCCACCCGGCTTAACGTCAGTAAAGAGACCATCCGCCGCGATCTCAGTGAACTACAGACGCAGGGAAAAGTGCTGCGTAATCACGGACGAGCTAAATATATTCATCGTGAAAATCAGGACAGCGGCGATCCATTCCATATCCGCCTGAAAAGCCATTATGCGCACAAAGCCGATATTGCCCGTGAAGCGTTAGCGTGGATAGAAGAAGGAATGACGATTGCGCTGGATGCCAGTTCAACCTGCTGGTATCTGGCCCGCCAGTTGCCGGATATTCCCATTCAGGTTTTTACCAATAGCCATCCTATCTGTCAGGAGCTGGGAAAACGCGAACGCATTGCGCTGATAAGTTCCGGCGGCCAGCTTGAACGTAAATATGGCTGTTATGTTAATCCGTCGCTTATCTCACAGCTAAAATCGCTTGATATCGATCTGTTCATCTTTTCCTGTGAGGGGATCGACGGCGGCGGCGATCTGTGGGACTCCAATGCGATCAACGCCGATTTTAAATCTATCCTGCTCAGGCGCGCCTCGCAGTCTTTATTATTGATTGATAAAAGTAAATTTAATCGTTCAGGAGAGGCGCGCATCGGCCATCTGGATGATGTGACGCATATTGTTTCAGATGCGCCGCAATCGTAGACCGGATAAGCGTGCGTCATCCGGCGCTGATGACGCGCCGGACGACGGCAACGCGTTTTTATCGCTCGTCGCGACGTCCGCCAACAGCCGCCCACAACCGACGCACGTGTACCGTCACTTCTTCGCGATCGTGATAAAGCTGACGCGCCTGGATCTGCGCATTAACGCCGTGCTCATCCAACTGCGCCTGAAGATACGCCAGGTTATGCGACACCTCTTCATAGCGTTTTTTCATCGGCAGTTTAAGGTTAAAAATCGTCTCCCGACACCAGCCGTTCACCAGCCACTGCGCCATTAACGCGGTGACTTTGGCCGGCTTCTCCACCATATCGCAGACCATCCATGAAATATTATTCCGGTTCGGACGGTACCTGAAGCCATCCTCACGCAACCAGGTCACCTGTCCGGTGTCCATCAGGCTTTGCGCCATCGGGCCGTTATCTACGGAGTAGACCCACATATTGCGCTTCACTAACTGGTACGTCCATCCGCCGGGACAGGCGCCCAAATCCACCGCATACATGCCGTTCGCCAGACGTTCATCCCACTCATCTTCCGGGATGAAAACGTGGAGCGCCTCTTCCAGTTTCAGCGTTGAGCGGCTCGGCGCATCAGACGGAAACTTCAAACGCGGGATGCCCATATAAAACGGTGAATTGTTATGTGTGAACGAATAGCCGGTATAGCAGCATCCTGGCGCGATAAAAAAGACATGAACGACCGGACGCTTCGGCGTTTCATAATTCGTCAATACGCCCGCATCACGCAAAGCCGCGCGCAGCGGCACCGTAAATTTGCGGCAGAACTTCATCAGTTCTTTACTTTCATTGGTGTCGGCGACTTCAACCCGCAGCTCGCCGCCCTTTTCCACTACGCCCTGCAACATGCCGACAATCGGCGTAATTCTGTCTTCCGGCGGTAAATGTTGCAGCAGTTCCCCCACCACAAACCACTGGCGGGCGAAAATCAGCGAACTGAACGGCAGTTCTGAAATCAGCTTTTCGCCATCTTCCGGCTGGTAGCATTCATAAATGACATAGCCTGCGTTCTCTTTTACGCGTGCAAAACCAAATATTTCCCGTTTTCCCGCTTTATCGGTAATTTCTGCAGCGCACTCTTTTTCAAACCCCGGACGGCAGAGCAATACAACTTTATTCATGGCTCGCGCCCTTACGTTTCATACGAATGGCGCCAATCAGCAATAGCGCCCAGCCCACCAGGAAACTGACGCCGCCGACAGGCGTGATATACGCCCACAGGCGCAGATGCGAAAGCGCAAGGCAGTACAGGCTGCCGCTAAACAGCACCGTGCCCAGCGCCAGAAAAACGCTGCTCCAGTAAAACCAGATGCTGATACGGCGCTGCATCGCCACCGCCAGGCCAAAGATCGCCAGCGTATGGAACGCCTGATATTGCAGGCCGGTCTGAATCCAGCCCATTTCAACCACGCCCAGGGTTTTACTCAAAACATGCGCCCCGAACGCGCCCAGAGCAACGTAAATAAAACCGCTGATAGCGGCGACAATCAGCATAAAACGGCTGGTCATGGTCATACCCTAAGTTAATTATTGTTCGTAACGAAAACGGAATTTTTCTTGCTCCGTCGCCGCCTTCGCCAAAATCCACTGACGGAAGGCGGCTATTTTACCCAGTTCTGCCTGGCTGTCATGACAAACCAGATAAAAAGCATTCTTACTCACCAGAACATCGTTAAATGGACACACCAGTCGCCCGGCTTCAATTTCCGACTGCGCCATAACATTATTCGCCAGCGCGATCCCCTGTCCGTGAATAGCGGCCTGTAGCACCATCGCGCTGTGGCTAAATATCGGCCCTTGCTGAACGTTAATATGGTTGAGCCCTAACTGACGAGTATAGGCCTGCCAGTCACGCCGGGAGGCGTCGTGCAATAGCGTGTGTTTCGCCAGATCTTCCGGCGTTTTTAACGGTTTTTCGCCTGTGAGTAATAAAGGAGAACAGACGGGCAGTAAATATTCTGCGTATAATTTTTCGACGCGCAAGCCCGGCCAGTTTCCCCGGCCATAAAAAATCGCGACATCGACATCGTCTGCCAGTTTATCTTCCTGACGGTCAACGGCTTGTATCCGAACGTCAATTCCCGGATAAGCTGAGTTAAAGCTGGAGAGCCTGGGCACCAGCCACTGGATGGCAAAACTGGGCGGTAAACTCACCGTCAGCGCCCCTTTGGCACTGCGCGCCTGGAGCTTACGCGTTGCTTCCGTGAGCTGGGAAAATATCTCTTTAATGTCGAGAAAATAGCTTTGGCCTTCTTCCGTCAGCAGCAGCGAACGATTGCGGCGGCGGAACAGTTTTAGCCCCAAAAAATCCTCAAGTGACTTAATTTGGTGGCTTACTGCGGCCTGCGTCACAAAAAGTTCTTCCGCTGCTCGCGTAAAGCTCAAATGGCGCGCGGCAGCATCAAAAACGCGTAACGCATTTAAAGGAGGTAATCGTTTTGACATGGCCTCTGGACTTAATGTCGAATGAATTTAACAAATAGGTAACAACATGTAACCTATTAGTTTTTTTAATCTGAGACATTATAAATTGTCCGTTGAGGTTCTACCAGCAAATACCTATAGTGGCGGCACTTCCTGAGCCGGAACGAAAAGTTTTATCGGAATGCGTGTTCTGATGGGCTTTTGGCTTACGGTTGTGTGTTGTGTTGTTGTGTTTGCAATTGGTCTGCGATTCAGACCACGGTAGTGAGACTACCCTTTTTCACTTCCTGTACATTTACCCTGTCTGTCCATAGTGATTAATGTAGCACCGCCATATTGCGGTGCTTTTTTTTGTATAACAAACGGTTAGTTTTCCAGAGCCACCATCTCTTTCACGTCAGTACGATTGATCTGCTGTTTGTTGCCATTAGCGTCTTTATACGAAATCATACCGGTATCGTTATCGGTCTGGGGTTTACCGTCGGTCACAATGCTACGTCCATCATTGGTGTGCATAACGTAATTAGGACCGGAACAGGCGCTCAGGGCAAAAGTCAGCATACATGCAGAGATAATTGCGGCAGTCTTTTTCATCTTCTTCTCCTTAAAGCTGTTTGTGCTATTTAAAGCGGACTCCGTAACAGGCTTAAACATTCGCCTAACATTATTCAGCATAACCTCCTTTACATAATTCGCCAGGATATACAGACGATTCCGATGGTTAGGACAAACCTTGTATCAGCCGTGCTTTTACGCCACGATCGGTAAACTGAACCGAGGAATATCATGAACGCTTTTAATCCCACGCAGTTTCGCGCGCAGTTTCCCGCGCTAGCCGATGCGGGTGTTTATCTCGATAGCGCCGCCACGGCATTAAAGCCACAGGCAGTCATTGACGCCACGCACCAGTTTTATTGTTTGAGCGCCGGTAACGTTCATCGTAGCCAGTTTGCGCAGGCGCAGCGCCTGACGGCGCAATATGAAGCGGCCAGAGCAAAAGCAGCGCGGCTGTTAAACGCGCCCGATGAAAAAAGTATCGTCTGGACACGCGGCACCACCGAAGCGATCAACATGGTGGCGCAGTGTTACGCCCGTCCTCGTCTGCGCCCCGGCGATGAAATTATCGTTAGCGTCGCCGAGCATCACGCCAACCTTGTGCCCTGGCTGATGGTGGCGCAACAAACCGGCGCGCAGGTCATAAAACTGCCGCTTAATGACCGACGTCTTCCTGATGTTGAGCGTCTGCCGGAACTGATCACGTCGCGCAGCCGCATTCTGGCGCTGGGGCAAATGTCGAACGTAACGGGCGGCTGCCCGGATCTCGCAAGCGCTATCAGCACCGCTCACGCAGCGGGAATGGTCGTGATGGTAGATGGCGCGCAAGGCGCGGTACACTTCCCGGCGGATGTCCAGCAGCTTGATATCGATTTTTATGCTTTTTCCGCTCACAAACTGTATGGCCCGACCGGCATCGGCGTGCTGTACGGTAAGCCGGAGCTTCTTGAGGCGATGTCGCCCTGGCTCGGCGGCGGCAAGATGATCCGTGACGTTAGCTTTGAAGGCTTCACCACTCAAAGCGCTCCCTGGAAGCTGGAAGCGGGGACGCCGAACGTCGCCGGGGTCATCGGCCTGAGCGCTGCGCTGGAATGGCTGTCCGATATCGATATTGAACAGGCCGAAAACTGGAGCCGGGGGCTGGCGACGCTGGCGGAAGACGCACTGGCGAAACGCCCGGGCTTTCGTTCGTTCCGCTGCCAGGACTCCAGCCTGCTGGCCTTTGATTTTGTCGGCGTGCACCACGGCGATATGGTGACGCTGCTGGCGGAATACGGTATTGCGCTCCGGGCCGGGCAACATTGCGCCCAGCCATTGCTGGCGGAACTTGGCGTCACAGGGACTCTGCGCGCCTCTTTTGCGCCGTATAATACCCAACATGATGTGGATGCGTTGGTTAACGCCGTTGACCGCGCGCTGGAACTGCTGGTGGATTAATGACAAACCCTCTTTATACCGGACACCCGTTCGGCACAACGGTAACGGAAGAGACGTTACGCGCTATCTTTCTCCCGCTGACCCAGTGGGAGGATAAATATCGTCAGTTGATTCTGTTAGGAAAACAGCTCCCCGCTCTGCCGGATGAATGCAAAGCGCAGGCGAAAGAGATAGCCGGCTGCGAGAACCGCGTCTGGCTGGGCTTTACCCGATCAGATAACGGAACGATGCACTTTTTCGGCGACAGTGAGGGGCGGATTGTCCGCGGCCTGCTGGCGGTATTGCTCACCGCGGTGGAAGGAAAAAACGCCGCCGAGTTGCAGGCTCGTTCACCGCTGGCGCTGTTTGATGAGCTGGGTTTACGCGCCCAGCTTAGCGCCTCACGTAGTCAGGGGCTGAACGCGCTGAGCGAAGCGATTGTTGCCGCAACGCATAAGGGTTGAAATAGCGTAAATATTCTGTCGCCTGACAGCGCCGCCCGCAGCGGTCAGGCGATGCAGATAAAATAATCCAGTCACTTTATTAGTTTCGGCGTCAGATTTCCCTGATAAGCATTCTTTTGATTTTTATCAGCTATCACAATGAAATTACAATGTTAGAATCCATGTTAAAACGGCGTGAAGATTTTAGAGTAAATAAAGCCACTCGATGTAGCGTAGCAGGAGAACTGGAAAATTCATACGCATCGGGTGAAGTTATAACAGGATATGGATAAGTGGAAAAATATCTGCGTAGCGGTACCATGTTTGTGGTACTGGCATTTATATTATGGGGGTTAACACCTTTATATTATCAATATTTATCAGGGGGGAATCTCGCACAAATATTGATATACCGGGTGTTCTGGTCAATTCCATTATTACTGGCAGTAAGATTGTTATTTCGGCAGCGAACGCGATTTCATGATGCCTGGAAAGATAAAAAATCTTTTTTCTTCTGCATGATCGCCGGACTTTTGATGATTGTCTCATGGTCATCTTTTATTTATGCGCTAACCCATCATCTGGTGCTTGATGCCAGCCTCGGCTATTTTATCAACCCGCTATTTGTTATTGCGCTGGGATGCATTTTTCTTAAAGAAAAACTGTCGTTGTTTCAGGCCATCGCCGTTTTTTCCGGTGTCTGCGGCCTGACTTTTCAAATTATCATGCTACGGCATTTCCCGGCGCTGGCGCTAACCATGGGATTATCATTTGCGCTATATGGCCTGGCGCGAAAGTTTATACATTATGATGTGATGACATCGATAACGATTGAAACATTATGGGCATTGCCTGTCTCACTATTAATTTTTCTCTTTAGCGATACCGGACCACTTATATCCGCTAATACTCCTTTCTTTTTGTATGTCATGACGGCGCCAGTGACGATCATTCCACTGGTATTATTTGCCATCGCGTTAAATCACACCTCGTTGATTGTCACCGGACTGGCGCAATATATAGAGCCGTCTTTACAGTTCTTACTTGCCATTATGATATTTGGCGAGCACATTAATTACGCGGAACTGCTCTGCTTTTGTGCGGTATGGTTCGGGTTGTTTTTATGCATATCTGAAAATTTATATTCCCATTATCTCCGCGCCCGTCTGAAACCGGTGTTCAGCAGGGTACAGCGCTTCTTTCGCTAACGAAGGGCGCAGGGCCGGATACGCGTCTGCGTGACACTCCGCCCCGTCCTTTTATTCTTGTCGCGCCGCTTTAGCCATGATCTTCTTCAGCGCATGGGAAACGGCGACAAAACCGAACGTTGCCGTCACCATCGTCGCCGCGCCGAAGCCAGAGGCGCAATCCATCCGTTTTGGCCCTTCTGCGGTAGCTTTCATCGCGCATACGGAACCGTCCGCCTGTGGGTAAACCAGCGCTTCAGTGGAAAAAACGCAGTCCACGCCCAGTTTACCTTTACTGTTCTTCACTACGCCAAAATTATGTTTCAATCTCTCACGCAGTTTTGCCGCCAGCGGATCCTGGATAGTTTTCGCCAAATCAGCGACCTGGATTTGCGTCGGATCGATCTGCCCGCCCGCGCCGCCTGTGGTCACTAAAGGAACCTTATATCGGCGACAGTACGCAATCAGCGCGGCTTTTGGACGAACGCTGTCAATGGCGTCAATGACATAGGTAAAACCCGCGTTCATATAACCCGCCACATTATCCGGCGTGATGAAATCATCGATAACCGTTACCCGGCACTCCGGGTTAATTTGCCGAATCCGTTCGGCCATCACTTCCGCTTTCGCCAACCCGACGTTATCACGCAACGCATGGATCTGACGGTTCGTATTGGTCACGCAGACATCGTCCATATCAATCAGCGTAATCGCACCGATGCCCGTACGCGCCAGCGCCTCTGCCGCCCATGATCCCACCCCGCCGATTCCCACGACGCAGATATGCGCCTCAGCAAACCGCTGCAGCGCTTTTTCACCGTACAGACGCGCGGTGCCGCCAAAGCGTTGGCGCCAGGCATCACTTATCACCACTGACATATGACCTCAGAATAAAAAAAGGCGAGGTTATTCCTCACCCCTGCTCACTATTTTCAGGCCCGATAGCGATCGCGTTATCGGGCAATCCGGTTGTCGCAGAATACCACAATCAGCCGCTAAACACGTTACCGGCGCCCGGCGCGCTTTTTAACACCCAGACGCGACCATAGTGATTATACCATCCGGCACGATGCCCGGCATCCGGGCCAATCCCCTGGTAAATATCAAAGTGCTGGCCTTTAATCGCTCCGCCGACATCCAGCGCGACCATCAAACGTAGCTCATACTGACCGCTAAATTTACCGTTGTTATCCAGCAACGGTACTTCCGCCAACAAGGTCGTGCCAGGCGGAATGATGCTGCGGTCGGAGGCGACGGATGCTCGCCCAATCAGCGGTACAGCGCTGGCGCCTTTGACCGGCGCAAAAGATTGCGGCTTAAAGAAGACGAACGACGGGTTCTGCTCCAGTAATTCACGCACTTCCGCTTCGCTATGCTTCTCTCCCCATTCGCGTATAGCCTGCATCGACATATCTTCTTTTTTCACTTCACCGCGATCGATAAGCACTTTACCAATACTGCGATAAGGCCAGCCGTTTTTACCGGCATAACTAAAGAAGTTCAGCGGACTACCATCACCGAAATCAATATAACCGCTGCCCTGGACATCCATAATAAAGTTATCCATCAGCGAATTACTCCAGGCCAGGATGTACTTATCGCTCAGCGCGCCTGCGTAGATCTGAGCGCGGGACGGTAAGCGTCCGCGTTTTGGCGGCATACTATAGATAGGATACTGGAACGCACCCTGGCGCGTATGGCGAGCCTGAACGACGGGCGTATAGTAGCCCGTGAACTGGACGTTACCGTAGTTGTCGGTGCCTTCCATCTGCCAGGCATCAATACCAAACTGGCGCATAGTGCGCGTATCGCCTCCGGAACGTAACCAGTTCTGGACAGCGTTATAGACGTTGCTTTGATTGGTGTATAAACGCGGCGACGCGGAACGGATCTGGTTGACCTGCTCGGCAAAGTCACCAGCATTAATCGGCGCGCCCACCGCGTCCGGCTGGTTTACCAGGGAGAAGGGCTGGGTAAATTTCCCGTCCTTATATTGCTGACCGCGATCGGTCGGTTTTGATGAACAGGCAGCCAGCATTGCCAGCATTACGCCTGTCGCCACATATTTTGCCCAACGTCCTTTCATGGTGTCTCGTCTTCTGCGTAATCGAAAGTGCCCGGTGAAGATAACAAACCGTCCGAAGTAATGAAATGCGATCGCGATCTCATTATGTAAATTCGTTTAAAAATCGCGCTATCTGCGGTGTATTTGCGCAATTCATGAGAAATTAGCGATTTATATGAAAAAAGGGTTGCAACAAAAGCTCAGCGGAGTATAGTGCGCATCCACGGACGCGGGGTGGAGCAGCCTGGTAGCTCGTCGGGCTCATAACCCGAAGGTCGTCGGTTCAAATCCGGCCCCCGCAACCAATTACAATGAGAATGCAAGTTTAGACGGACGCGGGGTGGAGCAGCCTGGTAGCTCGTCGGGCTCATAACCCGAAGGTCGTCGGTTCAAATCCGGCCCCCGCAACCAACTTAATGAACACCCTTACGGGTGTTTTTTTGTACCTGTCGTCTGGTCCGCAACGACAGTGCGGGCAGCATCCTACTTACCCGCGCAATAAACTCGCCGTCATCTCAGGTTAACTTCTTCTCGCCAGCGTCGCCCCATCGGCAAAATACGCTTTAATGCCCGCCAGAATCGACTCTGCGACCTGTTGCTGGAACGTCGCGGTCTTGAGCTTGCGTTCTTCTTCAATGTTACTGATAAACGCCGTCTCGACCAGAATAGACGGAATATCGGGCGCCTTTAACACCGCAAACCCCGCCTGCTCGACCTTGTTTTTATGCAGGTCATTAATTTTACCAAGCTGCTTCAACACCGCTTTACCGAATTTCAAACTATCGGCAATGGTCAGCGATTGCACCATATCGAACATCGTATGGTCGACATAACGGTCACCGCTTTTGCTCACGCCGCCAATTAAGTCCGAGGCGTTCTGCGTTTGCGCCAGATATTTCGCCGCGGTACTGGTGGCGCCTTTGGTCGATAGCGCGAATACGGATGAACCGCTAGGCTGCCGGCTGGTGAAGGCATCCGCATGAATAGAGACAAACAGGTCGGCGCGCTGTTTCTGCGCTTTCGCCACCCGGACTTTTAACGGAATGAAGATGTCTTCATTGCGCGTCATATAGACCTTCATGTTGCCTTCTTTTTCGATCAACGCGCGCAGGCGGCGGGCTATCTGGAGCACCACGTCTTTTTCACGCGTTTTGTATTTGCCTATCGCGCCGGGGTCTTCGCCGCCGTGTCCCGGATCAAGCATAATGACAATGGGACGATCGCGCCCCGCTTTACCGGGCTGCGGCCCGCTTTGCGAAGGCGGCACCTGTTTATCCAGATCGCCTTTATTGTAGTCTTCCAGCAGCGCCAGCAGCGGATCCTGCATATCCTGCGCATTGGCAGGATAAAGATCCATCACCAGACGTTCTTTAAAGCCTGCCACAGGCGCCAGCGCAAATAGCTGCGGCTTCACGTTTTGTTTTAGCTCAAAGACCATACGCACAGTCTTAGGATCAAACTGCCCTACCCTTGCGGATTTGATATACGGATCGTCGCTGCGAATCTGCGCGCCAATGCCTTTAAGCACCGAGTTCAGATTCACATCCTCAATATCTACCACCACGCGGTCCGGGTTACTTAAGGCAAATTGTTTATATTTCAGCAGACGATTCGACTCTACCGTGACGCGGGTATAGCTGGACGCAGGCCAGATACGCACCGCAACGACCTGGCTTACGGCAGCCAGCCCGACCTGGCTCACGCTTAATAGCCACATGGCGCCCGCGCCTTGTAGTAAACGGCGACGGCTGATTGCTGAATTGGCTCCCGACATGCTTCTCCCGAGCAAAAACTAAATAGAGATCATACAAAGTTCATCCAAATTGACCGGAAACTTTAGCGAATGACGCATAATCTGTCATCTATAAAAGGGTAAACATTCTTTTTATATTCACGGCATTACTAAGAAAAGCGATCGGACCGCATAAAATTTACGCTTGCACAGAGGGCAAAAACAGAATAAAAATACACTAATTTCGAATAATAATTCACTAGTGGGGCGAGCAATGATAAAGGAACGTAAAACCGAACTGGTAGAAGGGTTTCGCCATTCAGTTCCCTATATCAATACCCATCGCGGAAAAACCTTTGTCATTATGCTCGGCGGCGAAGCCATTGAGCATGACAATTTTTCCAGCATCGTTAGCGATATCGGGCTACTGCATAGCCTCGGTATTCGCCTTGTCGTGGTGTATGGCGCGCGACCGCAAATCGACGCCAATCTGGCCGCGCATCATCATGAACCGATTTACCACAAAAACACACGGGTGACGGACGCCAAAACACTGGAGCTGGTGAAACAGGCCGCCGGTTTACTCCAGCTTGATATTACCGCCCGTCTGTCGATGAGTCTGAACAATACGCCGTTGCAGGGCGCGCACATTAATGTCGTCAGCGGCAATTTCACCATTGCGCAGCCGCTGGGCGTTGATGATGGCGTGGACTACTGTCATAGCGGCCGTATCCGGCGCATTGATGAAGATGCGATCAACCGCCAGTTGGATAACGGCGCGATCGTTCTGATGGGGCCGGTCGCCGTCTCAGTGACCGGCGAAAGTTTTAATCTGACCTCAGAAGAGATTGCCACTCAACTCGCCGTTAAACTGAAAGCGGAAAAAATGATCGGTTTCTGTTCTTCTCAGGGCGTTACCAATAGCGAGGGCGGCATCATTTCTGAACTCTTCCCGAATGAAGCGCAGGCACGGGTGGAAGAGTTGGAAGCGCAGGGCGATTACAACTCCGGTACCGTACGTTTTTTGCGCGGCGCGGTAAAAGCCTGTCGTAGCGGCGTTCGTCGTTGCCATCTGATCAGCTATCAGGAAGATGGCTCGCTATTACAGGAACTGTTCTCGCGTGATGGTATCGGTACGCAGATCGTCATGGAGAGCGCCGAGCAGATCCGCCGCGCCACCATCAACGATATTGGCGGTATTCTGGAGCTTATCCGCCCACTGGAACAGCAGGGCATTCTGGTACGCCGTTCCCGTGAACAACTGGAGATGGAGATCGATAAATTTACCATTATTCAGCGCGATAATATGACTATCGCCTGCGCGGCGCTGTATCCTTTTGTGGAAGAGAAAATAGGCGAAATGGCCTGCGTAGCGGTACATCCGGATTACCGCAGCTCATCGCGTGGAGAAGTGCTTCTGGAGCGGGTTGCCGCCCAGGCACGGCAAATGGGGCTGCGTAAATTGTTTGTGTTGACGACGCGCAGTATTCACTGGTTCCAGGAGCGCGGTTTTACGCCTGTCGATATTGAGTTACTGCCTGAGAGCAAGAAAAAAATGTATAACTATCAGCGACGTTCAAAGGTGCTGATGGCAGATTTAGGATAACAAGGTGGGCCTGATGGCGCTGCGCTTATCAGGCCTACGCTCGAAAGCATCATTTGGAGGCCGGATAAGACGCTACGCGTCGCCATCCGGCGAGAACTCGTCTTATCCGGTACGACTGACTTCATCAAATAAGGTGGCTAATCCGCTGCTCCGCTCCGTGCGCGTCACAATCGCGCCTGCCAGGATCCGTTCATCGGCATACAGCGATAACCGCCGCCGCGCCCGCGTAACAGCGGTATACACCAGCTCCCGCGTCACGACCGGCGAACGCTGGCTGGGTAAAATCAGCGCGGCGTGATCAAATTCAGACCCCTGAGATTTATGTACCGTCATCGCCCAGGTTGTATCATGTTCCGGCAGACGGCTGGGCTGAACGGACTTGATCGTGCCGTCCGGCATCACAAACCAGACGCGTAACCCCTGCCCGCGATCGAGCGCAATCCCAATATCGCCGTTAAATAGCCCCAACGCGCTATCGTTGCGCGCAATCATTACCGGACGCCCTTCATACCAGCGAGAATGCGGGTGCCGCTGAATTTTTCGTTGCTGCACCATCGCCTGCTCAATGCGGTCATTCAATCCCCTCACGCCAAATGGGCCTTCGCGCAGCGCGCAAAGCAGTTGATACTCATTGAAAGCCTGAAGGATTGCCTCCGGCGCCGCTTTTTCATGCAGCAACCGCAGGTAGCGCCCATAGCCCGCCAGCGCTTCATCCAGCATCCCGGCATAATCGTCGCTGCTTTGCAATGTACGCTTCTCTATATCGCTAAACCCCTGCTGAAAAACAGCCTGGATTGCCGACCTGTCGCCGCAGTTAATCGCCGCCGCCAGCTTGCCGATGCCAGAATCGCTGCCGAAACGGTAGCTCTTTTGCAATAAACAGAGGCTATCGCGTAAAGATGCGGCTTGCGTTCCGGCCCCCGCCGGAATGGCGCTCCCTGTTAGTCGACTTAGCTGTCGGGCGCGTTCCGCCGTAAACCCTGCGTTGACATAGGCGCAAATATCGCCCAACACAGCGCCCGCCTCAACGGATGCCAACTGATCGCGATCGCCAAGAAAAATGACCCGCCCGTGCGGCGGCAGAGCGTCAATCAAACGTGACATCATCGGCAAATCAATCATTGATGCTTCATCGACCACCAGCACGTCCAGATGCAGCGGGTTGCCCGCATGATGGCGTAATCGCTGGCTGCCGGGCTGTGCGCCTAGCAGTCGGTGCAGCGTACTGGCGTCCTCCGGTATACGCTTTTTCTGCGCATCGGTAAGTGGAAGCTGACGCAACGCCGCGCCGAGCGACTCCGTCAGGCGTGCGGCCGCTTTCCCGGTCGGCGCTGCCAGCCGGATACGGCAACGTTCGCCATCCGCCATTTGAATTAATGCCGCCAGCAGCTTCGCGACGGTGGTGGTTTTACCGGTGCCGGGACCGCCTGAAATCACGGAGATACGGCGAGTTAGCGCTACGGCGGCGGCCACCTTTTGCCAGTTCACCTCGTCTGTCGGAGGGAATAGCGCGTCCAGAATACGGGATAACTGATCTTCATCTACGGCGATGGCCTGGTTAACCTCGTTAAAAAAGCGCGCAACCGTACGTTCGTTGCACCACATGCGATTCAGGTAGAGACGCTCGCCGCACAGAATTAACGGCGCGGGGCTATCGCCGCAGCTAACCGCCGCAGACGCCAGTAACCGCTTTTTCCAGTCGATTGGCGTAGCCGTTTCGCTTATACAGGCGACCAGTAAGGGATGCGCCTCCTCCGTTAACGTTAAACGCGACAACGGCAGACACACGTGACCTTCACCTGCGTCATGACTAAGCAGCGCTGCCGCCAGCGTCACGGCGGGATCGTCGTTACCGGCGACGGTTAAAGCAAACTGGGCATCAATGGGCCGTAAGAGTTTTTGTTCAACGGCCTCCAGCAACCGCTCCTGGATTGTCATTGCGCCTCCTCACTCATTTCACCTGCAAACATATCATCCAGTTGGTTAATTAACGCCGCCGCAGGACGAGTGGTAAAAATACCCTGCTGCGGACGTTCGCTATCCACCCCGCGTAAAAAGAGATAGATGACGCCGCCGAAATGGCGTTCATAGTCGTAATTCGCCATTCGATGACGAAGGTAACGGTGCAATGCCAGCGTATAAAGCTGGTACTGCAAATCATAGCGATGCGCCTGCATCGCCGCAGCCATCGCCGTCTGGGTATAAGCGGCGCTATCCTCGCCCAGCCAGTTAGATTTATAGTCGAGCAAGTAATAGCGCCCCTCATAACGGAACACCAGGTCGATAAAGCCCTTTAACATGCCGCGAACCTGCATGAAATCCAGCGCAGGGCAACCTGCTGAAAGCGGGTCGTACCGACGAATCAACGCATCCAGCTCTCCGGCGGTAAGCGGCTGGGCAATCGGCAGATAAAACTCCATTTCGACCTGTTTTTCACGCTCGGTCAGCACGCTCAGACTAACGCCCGTCTCGTTAAGGGGAACGTGTAACACGGTGTCCAGCCAGCGGGTAAGTACGGGCTCCCATCGCGTTTCAAAACCACTCAGCTCCAGTTTTTCCTGTACCCATTGGGGGTCTATCGGTTGAGTAAAATCAAGCTCTTCAAACAGGCTGTGCAAAAATGTTCCCGGCGATGCCCCGCGAGGAAAGTGATGCGGCGTCATTGCCGGCGCTTCCGCCGCTTCGCCAACGCCTGCGGCGTCAATGTCGAGACGAGGAATAAGATCTTGCGCCACGCTATGTCCCCGCTGCTGCAAACCGGAATAACTGGTGACGCGCCAGCTATCATAAAGCAGGCGTTGCAGCGCTCTGGCGCTGAGTTCCGCATGCGATGCAGCGGCAATTTGCCAGCGATCGTTATCCGTGTTGCCTGGCGTTCGACACACGATATCCTCGTCGCATAGCGCCTCAATACAGGCGCGAAGGCCTGCGGCATCCATCGGTTCGCCTTTTTGCAGGAGTCGCCCAAGCGCGCTTTGGTGCACATCCGTCTCGCCTTTCTTATCGCTGCGACGCCGTACCAGCGGCGCGACGCCGAGGCTGCAATGCCACACTGCACGGGTCAGCGCGACATAAAGTAGGCGCAGGTCTTCCGCCAGGCGCTCGGCTTCCGCCAGTGCTACGCTCTCTTCGGCGTGACTAAGGTCCAGCACCGCCTCGTAGGAGTGCCTGTCGTGATAAAAAGCCTGGTCCTGCACGCGGAAATGGGTGATAAAAGGTAACCAGACCAGCGGGTATTCCAGACCTTTCGATTTATGAATGGTGACGATTTGCACCAGATGCTTATCGCTTTCCAGACGTAGTTGCTGGCTGGAAGCATTGCTATCGGGTTCAAGGATATGCTGCGCCAGCCAACGCACCAGCGCATGTTCGCTTTCCAGCTGCGAACCGGCTTCCTGTAACAGCTCGCTAATATGCAAAATATCCGTCAGCCGACGTTCGCCTCCCGCCGTCGCCAGCAGGTTTTCAGCAATATTGCGCGCCGACATTAGCGCGCGCAGCATAGGCATCACGCCGCGTTTATGCCAAATCTGTCGGTAGCCATCAAACTCTTCGACAACCGCATCCCACGCATTTTCATCATTGTTAAGCGTTTCGATATCCAGCGCGGTAAGGCCCATCATTGATGTCGCCAAAGCGCTACGCAGCGTATTCTCACGTTCGGGCGCCATCACCGCCTGCAACACCCACAGCATCTCCTGCGCTTCGAGCGTTTCGAATACGCTGTCGCGGTTAGAAAGATAGACGGAGGGGATCGCCAGTAAGGTCAGCGCATCCCGTATCAGCGCGGCTTCCCGCCTGCTGCGCACCAGCACGCTGATATCCGAGGCACGAACGGGCCGCGACGAATCGCCGTTCGTCAGCAGCGCGTCGCCCGTTTGCCCGGCACGCAGCCAGTCGCGAATTTGTGTGGCGCACACCTGCGCCATATAACTTTGATAATCGCCCGAACCGCAGCTTTCTCCCTCCATTAGCCACAGGGTCATCGCCGGTTGAGGCGCGTCATTCACTTTAAATTGCAGCGACTGGTTTCTGGGCGCAAACTTTACCGGACTGAAGGGAATATCGCGGAACATAAAGGTGTCATTCATCTGACTGAACAGCTTGTTAACGCTATTCACCATCCCCGGCGCGGAGCGCCAGTTAGTGTCAAGGGTATAGTGCGCGCTCACTTCGCTGCGAGCCTTCATGTAGGTAAAGATATCCGCGCCACGAAACGCATAAATCGCCTGTTTAGGATCGCCAATCAGCAATAGCGCCGTATCGGGTTGATGTCGCCAGATACGGCGAAAAATACGGTACTGCTGTGGGTCGGTATCCTGAAATTCATCGATCATCGCCACCGGAAAACGGGTACGAATCGCCGCAGCCAGCGCCTCGCCGCTTTCACTACGCAGCGCGGTATCTAAACGGCTGAGCATATCGTCAAACCCCAGCTCGCCGCGCCGGCGTTTTTCCTGAGCCACCGTTTCACGGATCTCTGATAGAGCTCGGGTAAGAACCAGATCTTTAATCGATAGCGGTTCGCCCAACAGGTTATCAATGGCGACAAACAATGGGTGCTGGGGCGTCACGCCGCCAGCTTTGGTGCGCTCAGCTAAAAAACGCTGTGAAAATTTTCCCAACGCCTCGGGTAATTGATAGTTTTTCATCTCTTCTTGCGCCCACGCGGTGATCTTTTCGATCCATTTCGCCTGATTGCCGCGGTTGAACTTTCTGCGATCGATGCCGGATGATTCGATCAGCGCGTCCAGCTCGCTAACCGCCTCACACCACTGCTGCTTCACCTGGTTGATGCGCGCCAGGATCTGTTCATGACGCGATGCCAGCGTCTCCTCCTGCGATGGCGGCGCTTTAATGACCGGCGCTTCGCCCTGCAGATAACGATCGATATCCTTTAAGAGCGCCTTCGGTCCCTTCCACACGTCAAACACCACCTGCGCGATGTCGCGCGGCAGCGGATAGCAATGACGCCGCCAGAAATCGGCGCAGGCCTGATAACGCAACAAAGATTCGTCTTCAATAAGCTGTTGCTCAAACAACATACCGGATTCGAAAGCGTTCAGGCTGAGCATACGCTGGCAAAAACCGTGGATGGTAAAAACCGCGGCCTCGTCCATTTGTCGTTCCGCCAGTAATAACCACTGTGCGGCCTGCTTTTTGTCGCTAATTTCTTCCAGCAAGCGGGCATAAAGCGGATTATCCGTGCTTTCCCGCAGACAGGCGATGCGCAACTCATGGATATTACTGCGGATTCGCCCACGCAGCTCTTCAGTGGCGGCCTCCGTAAAGGTTACCACCAGCAGTTCTTCAACGGTCAACGGGCGGGGAAATGCGGCACTGCCGCCCAGGCCGAGCAATAACCGCAGATACAGCGCCGCGATAGTAAACGTTTTGCCTGTGCCCGCTGATGCTTCAATCAAACGCTCGCCTGTAAGGGGCAAGCGCAGAGGATCAAGAGTCTCGGCGACATCATTCATTCTTTTCGCTCATTAGAGGTAACGTTTGCTGCAAAGCGCTGACGTTATCCCACACTTTCCAGCCTGTCGGATGCACGTATTCTGCTTTTCCATTCTGGCTACCAGCAATCTGTGACAATATTGCCATACCTTGTGGTTCCACCACCGCCTGGTGGAAGAAGTCAGCAAACTTTTGTGGCGTCAGCAATTTTATCTGAGCGATGATTTTATCACGCGAGTCAAAGCGCATATTACCCCGATCGAAATCCTTGCTTAAACGGGATGCTTCTTCGCCCAACGTTTGCGGCGCCTGGCGCATTTGCGTAATGATCGCCTGCTGAATTTGGGCGAACTCTTCCGGCTTCATCGCCCTCAGCTTCGCCTCGGCGTCAGGGAAAAATGCCTGATAGCGTTGCCACAGGTAAGAGGGCTGTTTATCGTTGCTCTGTAGCAGGAATCCCATTCCCCACTGACGGCCAACGCTCATCGGAAAGGCGAAAACGGCGTATCCCAGTTGCTCTTCGGTTCGTAGCTGATTGTAAAACCACGGTTGAACAATCTGACCTAACATCGCGCTGTAGGCGGCGCTGACATACTCGTCGTAGCCGACCGGGACAAAGACCGCGGCTAACGCGGAGTCGGTGCTACTGCCCGCTTTTTCAAATATTACGGACTGCTTTTTCTCAACCACCACGTCTTTGTTACGACACCACGCCGATCCGTTCGCCGCGAGCTGTTTTTGGACATCTTGCGCCAGAGAGGTCGCCTGGGCTTCGCTCATATTTCCTATAACCAGAAATTCCGGACGAGCGCCCGTTTTTAACGCATTACGATAGGCCATCACCTCTTTTAACGTAATGGACGGCAGCAAAGCGCGACGTTCATCACGGGAAAAATAAGGCACCTGCGAAATCATCTGCACCGGCATAATCGCCTGTTCGTAGGCTTTTCCCTTCTCCGCAGAATCCATCATCTGCGTATACCAGGATTTCGCCTGCGCCAGCTGTTCCTCCGTGGCGTCGTAGCTAAAATATCCTTCCAGCAACGCCAGGAAAAGCTGCGGCAAACGCTGGGTATAACCGTTCGCAGTGACCATCAGACCATTGTTGGCGTTAGTGGAAAAGCTAATGCCGCCCACTGCCGCCTGGTTGCTGAGCTGATCGAGCGCCATTCCCGCCAGATAATCATTAAGGGCGAACAGTACCTGATTGCGGGCGCTGTCCATCGCCTGCGGGTTACGCAATACCACGCTCACGTCAGCTTTTGGCTCGCTGGCGAAATAACGACTCGGCGCATAAACCACGCGCAAATCCGCTTTATCGACAATCAGTTCTGGCCGCACGTAGTTTTTGTCATTCTTAACAAGCGTGAAATCATCAGGAATATAGGGGTTTAACTCCGGCAGCGACAACGCAATGCTCTGTGCTTTTTGCTGCCAGTTTTTAAACGTCTGTTCGCTAATCTTATCGACCTGATAAGGCGCATCCACAAAATACGCCGTCTTATTATGGGGTTCCTGGGGACTGATGTACCAGATGCGCGCATTCTGCGGCGTCATCATCGCCAGGCGATTTTTGATAGCGGCAGGATCGTAACGATCGGCGATATTCGCCGCATCCAGCGTATGCGCTACCAGGACGCGGATCATAGTGTCCGCCAGCCATTCGACATAGTCCATATCGCGGGTAATCGACGGATAGCGGAAGTCGAGATCCAGCACATGCGCCAGCTCGTCAAAGTAACGTTTATCTATCCCTTTTTCACGTAACGTATTGAGATAGCTAAAGATAGCTGCGACGACTTCATCACGATTGGCCAAACCTTTATCGGTCAGCGTTGCCGAAATGGCAAATACGCCGCTGTTACCATTAACAATCGGATCGGAATCCGCGCTAATACCTTCGACCAGTCCTTGTTTTTGCAGCCAGTCAGAGAGCGTCCCCGGGCTACGATTGCCAATCAGATAAGAGACCAGTTCATCGGTCTTGCTACGGAACTGCGCGCTATTGTTATCAATACGAAACTCCACGCGCAGCACTTTACGCGGTAGCGCCGGCACGTAATGAATAATGATGCCCTTCTGCGCCTCGGTGATGACAGGTACGTTAATTTCCGGTTTTTTAATCGGTTTATTCGGCACGCGACCATAGGTTGCGGCGGCAATACTCGCCAGTTCCGGCAAGGGTTTATTACTGTAAATCACCGCCTTCATCAGATTAGATGAATAGTATTTTTCATGAAAAGCGATCAACGCCTGTTGCACCGGATTTCCCGGCTTATCGCTTAGCGTTTCCAGATTGCCGCCAGAAAAGTGCGAGCCTGGATGCGCCGGGTTAATGGTTTCGGCGCTTACCTGCGCCATACGCATACCGTCGCGGGTGCGCGCCATCGTCAGCTCGGCATTCACCGCGTTTCGTTCGCGTTCGGCATACTTTTTATCGAGCAATGGCGCGGCAATGGCGTCGGCCAGGCGATCTACGGCGCCTGGAAGCGCGTCGTTTTCAACCTCCAGGTAGAAGGCTGTTCGATAAGGCGCGGTGCTGGCGTTGTGGCTACCGCCATGTCTTTTAAGGTATTCGGCAAGGCTATCCGCCTGCGGATATTTTTTTGACCCCATCAGGCACATATGCTCAAGATAATGAGCAAGCCCCTGATGAGCCTCAGGATCTTCAAGCGATCCAACGGGCACCACTAACGCTGAAAGAGACTTTACAGCCTGCGGATCGGATACCAGCAACACCACCATGTCATTATCAAGACGTATCGCCTGATACTGCCGGGTATCTTTATCGCTTTTACGGATAGTTTCTTGCAGCGGTTGCCAACCGATATCCGCCTGAACTGCAGGCCCCCAGAGGGCGACCAATAACAATAACGCTTTGAACCAGGTGCTGCGGGGCATTCACGGACCTCATCATTAACTTTCATTCCCACTCACCTCGATGGTCACATAAACCATCGACCTGAGCGGAACGGGATATTATTGTGCTGAACCAGGCAGCATCTTTTTATCAGTAATCAGTCCGTGACGAAGAGCGCATCATAGTCGAAGCCTTTTAATTGCGCGATTTTCATACAATCAACGAGACTGATTAAAACGAAACAGCGGTAACAGGTAATGCCGGGACTGCGCAATGATAGCCTGCAACGTTTCAGATTCCAGCTGACGCCAAAGACGTTGATACCAGATATCTTCGCCTTCGCCGCTCACCATCATGTTGCCTTCATAAGCCTGTAGAAACTTTGTTCTGGCCTTCTGTAAGGTGTCATCGTCGTCTAACATGACATCATTTTCAGCGTCATAACAGGCTTTTATCCATGCGCCGCCGCTTTCCGGCAGTACCAATAGCGGAGAAGACATGCCTTCCCGGTAGCCTTCAATCAGTTGCGCCAGGTAAGCCATTGCCTGCGCTTTATCAAGTGGCGGAAATCGCCATTCTCCCTCTTTGCGCAAAAACAGACGACTTTCGCCACTCCCGCCGCTGGCACAATAGACAAGGTGTTCCAGCCAAAGTTTCACACCTTGCGCAACGCTGATTAAAGCGGGACGCCAGCGCAATAATCCATCCTCCTGTACCTGCGGTAGCCAGCCGGTTAGCTGAACGCCATTGCAAAGCAGATCCACTTCCAGGCTTTGGCTCGGCTTACGACAGGCGATAACCCGGCTTGCCAGTTGCTGCATCTCCTGACATTGCGCATCCCAGAATATTTCGCCAAACGCGCCGTAAGGCAACTCTCCCGCAGCCCGGAAACGGCGGAACAAGCGTTCGGCGTCGTCCTCTTCAACCAGCGTATTGAGCAACTGTTGGTTAAGTTGATATCGCGTCAATCCCTCTAATTCAAACGGTTCCGCATCAGGAATCTCACTCTCTTCCGAGCGGAAATTAACCTGAAGCCGCATCTGAAAAAATGCGCGTACCGGATGGGCCCAAAAACGCTGCAGACTTTCCAGAGTCAATGTTTCCGGCATCGTAAAAGGAAGCGGCTGCACAAAGTCAGAATGCGCTTTTCCCGACTGACTCGCCGCGGGCAACCACTCTCTGGCATAACTTTGCTGTTCGCCGGGTTGGTAATTTTGCGCATCAAAAGGCATACGGGTATGCAGACGCGTAATATGCGCTTTGACTCGTGCTTCGCTCTCATCACAGGTCAGCGTTTCGTCGCCCGGCAAATAGTGGCTTTGCCCGATGTAATCCACCAATTCTTGCACCAGTACAGAGGGAAAGCGTTCGCTATTATCCTGGATGGAGCGACCGATGTAGCTGATATACAGCGTTTGCTGCGCCGAAATTAACGCTTCCAGAAACAGGTAGCGGTCATCGTCGCGACGGCTTCGATCCCCGCGCATGGGTTTTTGGCTCATCAGGTCAAAGCCCAACGGCGCAAGCTGGCGCGGGTATACGCCGTCGTTCATTCCCAGCAGGCAAACGACTCTGAACGGAATGGAACGCATCGGCATCAGCGTACAAATATTGATGGGGCCCGCCAGGAAGCGCTGGCTAATACGTTCCTGATCCAGACGCTGCGCCAGTTCATCCCGCAGTAGCGAAATCGGTACCGCGTCGCCATATTCCGCCGCGACGCCTTCGGCGATAATGGCCTGCCACTGCTGTTCAATCAATGTCATTGCCGCTTCCGTGTCCGCATCGGGCAGGAAGAAATCATTGAGCATGTCGCGACAAACGGGCAGCCACTCTTCCAGCGGTCGCTCCTGCGCCAGACCGCGCCGCCAGATATTAAGCTGCATCAGCAGCGAAGCCAGATGCCCGACCAGCTCGGCAATCAGACCGCTGGATTCGTCATAAGGCAGAACCGACTGCCACTCGCCCTGGGCGCTTTCCATCGCATACCCCAGCAGCATACGCGTCAGGCCAAATTGCCATGTATGCTGCCCTGTGGCAGGAAGTTCCAGCTCGCGTACGTTGTCATCGTCAATTCCCCAGCGAATGCCTGACTCATTGACCCACAAGCGCAAATAACGCAGCCCTTCTTCGTTGATCGTAAAGCGGGCAGCCAATACCGGTACGTCTAACAACGCCAGAACATCCTCGGAGACGAAGCGGCTGTCCGGTAACGAAAGCAGGCTGATAAATGCCTGTAACACCGGATGTGACTGACGCGCCCGCCGATCGGAAATGGCATAAGGCAGATAGCGCTCCGTTGGCGCGCTACCAAATACCGCCTGGATAAACGGGCTATAGCTGTCAATATCAGCCACCATAACGATAATGTCGCGCGGCGTTAGCGTCGGATCGGCTTCCAGCATCGCCAGCAGGCGATCGTGCAGTATCTCCACCTCGCGCTGCGGGCTGTGACAAACGTGAAAAGAGAGGCTGTTATCCTCGGGATCGAGCAGACGCTTATTGTCGCTGCGCGAATACTCCTCAAGATTTACGCCCGCCACCGCATGGCTTTCCAGTTCAAGGATGTCCGCCTGAATCCGATGCAAAAGATTATCTGGCGTAATATCAACAAACGCATCCAGCTCCTGGCTGTTTTCCAGTTCAGATAGCAGGTAGATATAATCCCGTCCCAGTTTTCCCCATGAGGCCAGTAGCGGATTCCCGATATCCTGTTCACCGTCGCTGTTAAATAAGGCTTCCGGATTCTGGTTTTCACGGAACAACGGTAAATGACGGTCTTCAAAACTGTGACGACGCTGGCGAGCCATGAGTTTTGCCAGCCAGGCTGGGTCTTTAATATCCCCCCAGTAATACCGACACGGATTAGTAAAAAGGAGATGGATTTCAATATGTTTACCCAGCGCCTGCAATGCTCTGAGATACACTGGCGGTAACGCGGAAATGCCGCAAATAAAAACGCGGGACGGCAACCCTGGCGGGCAGGCGGTCGCGCTCTCCAGCGTCTGAATAAAGCGTTGGTAGAGATTGGCGCGATGCCAGCGCGGCTGCCCCAGCGCGGCGGTATATTCCACCAATGCTTTCCACAGCGGCGCCTGCCAGTTTTGCGCCTCCCCCAGACCTTCCACGGTTTTTCCCGCTTCCCACTGCGTAAGCCAGTCAGGCCGATAAACCAGATACTGATCGAACAGGTCGGCGGCGCGCGCGGAAAGCTGAAAGAGTTTGCGTTTATCGGTGTCGTCGGTCAGATAATGGCGCAGCAGTACAAACTCATCCTTATCCAGCAACTGCGGCAGCAAGGTCATCAGTTTCCAGCTCATGCTTTGTTTGCTGAAAGCGCTTTCTTTGGGGATATCCGGCAACACGCGGACAAACATCTCCCAGATAAAACTCGCCGGTAATGGAAAAGCGATATTCGCCGCAATACCAAACTTTTGTGAAAGGGTCATCTGCAGCCACTGCGCCATACCCGTGCTTTGCACCAGAATCATTTCTGGTTCAAAGGGATCATCCAGCCGCTCGCGTTCGACGATGAACTCCATCAACGCTTCCAGCACATCCAGACGATTGGAGTGGTAGACCCTTAACATAATTACTCCTGACGATTAACGATTTGGACAATGCAAGCGCGTCATTTGCCCCTGCCTGCCAGAGGGTGAAACCATCGTGACGCTGATGCTGACACATCCCGATTGCGTTGTCTGCATCCGGTTGGCCTTCCAGCTGTCAGCAGGCGAAAATGGATACAGCGCCGTTTGCTGCCACGCCTGCCGCCAGATCTGGAGATACTGATGTCGTAATGCAAAACTGTGCATTAATACCCGCTGATAGCCTGACAGCGCGGTGACGATCATTACCATTAGAACCATCGCCACTAAAACTTCCGGGAGGCTAAACCCGCGTTGTAAATTCAGGGGATGCGACATAACGCCACCTCTTTTAACGGACAAAAATCGCTCCAGCCGTGGGGAGAAAAGACAATGCTTCCCTGAATGACGTTGCCCAAACGCCATAACGTCATGCCGTCATCTTGCGCCGCCATCACCACCTCATCCCCCGATAATCTCCGCAAACAGACTCTTGCTCCTGAAGAGGAATAGCGCCGACATTCCATTTCGGTTACGCCTGACCATAGCTGCCCCCGCCCCCATTCCAGCGCCGACTGCACAAGCGCCTGGCGTTGTATCGCCATGCTCTGCGTCGTCACGCGGGCGGCATAGCTGGCCTGCTGCTGATTTACGCCTTGCAGTAGCAGACTGCCCAGAATCAGTATTAAAAGCGCCAGTATTAGCGAAGAAGCGCCACGTTCCCGATTCACAGATTAAATCCCGTTACGCTGTATTGCGCGTCAATAACCGTCTGAGGCTCGGCTTTGCTGGCGCCACGCAGATGCAGCATGAGCACTGGCGAGAATCCCGTTATATCCCGGCGCTCAACGTTAAACGCCGTGATGAGTACCGTATTGGGATCGGTCATTTTTTCCCATCCCTTACCCTGGCAAGATGTTGCTCCGCGTAATGTCTCCAGAACGTTATCCTTCATACGGAACCCGGTCTGGTCGGCCTCTTTCGCCGGTATGGTATCCCAGACCCCGTTATTATTCCCGTCCCACTGAACGATGACGCATTGCCCCTGTTCGGCAAGATGTAGCCCTTCGCCGATACAGTGGCCATGACAATAACCCGCACGTTGAAGATGCTTCGCTACGGTATAGGTTCGCTGCCAGATTTCATCTTCCAGCGATAACTGTCGCGTGTTGTGCCAGATCTCACGCTGTAGCGCCGGTAAAAATCGTGCGGACCCAAGCAGTAAAATGGAACCTATCGCCATCGCCAGCACAACTTCCAGTAGCGAGAACCCCCGCGTGGTTATTGACACGTGGCGGCCTCGTTACGCTCGCATAGCCTGATTCGCCCCCAGGAGGAGACGACCAGACGCCACTCTCCGGCAGCGTTTTTCAGTACGATGTGCCCTGCCCATGCCGTATTGCGCAGGCCAAAGAAGGCTAACGACGGCGTGATATCGGCAAGGACGACATCACGCCAGTCGGGCGTAAACACAAAGGGGGAAGATGGCGTACACGATGTTTGCGTAGCAACAGAGCTGACAAAGCACCATGAACCGCCTTCGCTGACCACGCGAAGAATGTGATCGCGGTTATGCCAGTGAGCATCCTCACGAAGTTGCAGCAGGTAATCCCGCACCTGACATGCGGTTTGCCACAGGCGCTGTTGCTGCTGCCAGCGTTGCCAGCCATAAAGTCCTGTGGCGCTGAGAATGATAATGAGCGACATCGCGACCACCGTTTCAATGAGCGTATAGCCCTGTTGTTTTTTCATGTCGGCAGTATGGCGGGCGGAAGAAAAATAACGAGCGCCAAATACAGATTGTTCGGCGCGTTACGGAAAAAAGTTCATGTCTTGCAGCGCGTTGCAAAATTTCAGGAATCCGCGCCGAAGATTGAGACGAAGGGTAAAAAAAACCGACGCGCAATGACGTCGGTTATGGCAGGATCGTCAGCGCTTAGATAGCGACCGGCGCTTTAATACCGGGGTGCGGATCATAGCCTTCAATTTCGAAATCATCGAACCGGTAGTCAAAAAGCGAATCGGGTTTACGCTTAATCACCAATTTCGGCAGCGCGCGAGGTTCACGGCTTAATTGCAGGTGCGTCTGCTCCATATGGTTGCTGTACAGGTGCGTGTCGCCGCCGGTCCAGACAAAATCGCCGACGTCCAGGTCGCACTGTTGCGCCATCATATGCACCAGTAACGCGTAGCTGGCAATGTTGAACGGCAGACCGAGGAACACATCGCAGGAGCGCTGATAAAGCTGACAGGAGAGTTTTCCATCTGCGACATAAAACTGGAAAAAGGCGTGACACGGCGCCAGCGCCATCTTATCCAGCTCGCCGACGTTCCACGCAGAAACGATAATACGACGAGAGTCCGGGTCGTTTTTAAGCTGGCTTAAGACCGTGGCGATCTGATCGATATGGCGGCCATCCGGTGTTGGCCATGCACGCCACTGCTTACCATAAACCGGGCCTAAATCGCCGTTCTCATCGGCCCATTCGTCCCAGATGGTGACATTATTTTCGTGCAGGTAAGCGATGTTGGTATCGCCCTGCAAAAACCATAGCAGTTCGTGAATAATTGAACGTAAATGGCAGAGTTTCGTCGTCACCAGAGGAAAGCCTTCCTGCAGGTTAAAACGCATCTGATGGCCAAAAATGGAAAGCGTGCCGGTGCCGGTACGGTCGTTTTTCTGTGTGCCTTCATCCAGCACTTTTTGCATCAGTTCTAAATACTGTTTCATGGTTCCTCAGGAAACGTGTTGCTGCGGGCGGCGGCGATATGCCCAAACCATCATGATCGCGCCAGCGATAATCATCGGGATAGAGAGAATCTGCCCCATGCTGATGTACTGTACCCACGCGCCGGTAAATTGCGCGTCCGGCTGGCGGAAGAATTCAACAATGATACGAAACGCGCCATAGCCAATCAGGAATAATCCGGAGACTGCGCCCATCGGACGCGGTTTGCGAATAAAGAGATTAAGGATGATAAACAGCACCACGCCTTCTAATGCCAGTTCATACAACTGGGAAGGGTGGCGCGGCAATACGCCGTAGGTATCAAAAATAGGCTGCCATTGCGGATGTGACGGCAGCAACGCAATATCTTCCGCGCGTGAGCCAGGAAAGAGCATGGCAAACCGGAAGTCAGGATCGACGCGCCCCCACAATTCACCGTTGATAAAGTTGCCCAGACGCCCGGCGCCCAGGCCGAACGGAATTAACGGCGCAATAAAATCAGACACCTGAAAGAACGAGCGCTTCGTGCGCCTGGCGAAGATAATCATCACCAGTATCACGCCGATAAGCCCGCCGTGGAAGGACATGCCGCCGTCCCAGACGCGGAATAAATAGAGCGGGTTATCCAGAAACAGAGGGAAGTTATAAAACAGGACATAGCCAATACGTCCCCCCAGGAAGACCCCCAGGAAACCTGCATAGAGTAAATTTTCAACTTCGTTTTTGGTCCAACCGCTTCCCGGACGGTTAGCGCGACGCACCGCCAACCACATCGCGAAAACGAACCCCACCAGATACATCAAGCCATACCAGTGAAGCGCGACGGGCCCAATTGAGAAAATGACCGGATCAAAGTCCGGAAAATGCAGATAGCTACTGGTCATCTGTCACCACAATTTCTTGTTATTTCGCTGAAGAGATAGCGATTGATAAGCGCGCCTGCGCGTTGCAGACGCTCCAAAGGTGCGAATAATAGCACAAGGGTTAAAAGCGAGATGCCGATTACCGTTAAAAGATATGTATACGCATTGTCTTTCATCTTGCAGGCGTGTTGTCTGCGCCGTGAATCCACAGTCACTCTCTTTTCCCGCTCCAGTCGTTACAACCCTCCGCGAATCAATCCCCCCATCCCGCGGCGCTCCATAAACGCCGCCACCTGATGACGCACTTCGGTCGCCATCTGCGCCTCAAGGCTGCGTCTGGCAAGGGTTTGCGCGTCTTCAAAATCGATATGCCGCAGCAGATATTTCACACGCGCTACCGAACGGCCATTCATCGAAAGATGGCGATATCCCAGACCGATAAGAATCGCCACGCACATCGGATCGCCCGCCATCTCGCCGCACAAGCGAAGATCGAGGCCATTTTTTTCGGCTTCCTGCGCAATCATGCTCAGTGCGCGCAGCATAGCCGGATGCAGACTGTCGTAAATACTGGCCACGCGGGTATTGTTGCGATCTACCGCCAGGATATATTGCGTTAAATCGTTGGTGCCGACCGAGATAAAGTCGATCCGGTTAGCCAGATGCGGCAGCATAAATACCATTGACGGTACTTCCAGCATAATGCCGATACGCGGTTTCGGGATCGCATAGCCGATCATCTCCTCGACCTCGCTCCCGGCGCGTTCGATCAGACGCCGCGCTTCATCGACTTCATCAATACTGGTGACCATCGGCAACAAAATGCTGAGGTTGCCAGTCGCCGCATTGGCGCGCAGCATCGCGCGGACCTGGATCAAAAAGATCTCCGGCTGATCCAGCGTAATGCGGATCCCGCGCCAGCCCAGACACGGGTTCTCCTCGCTGATCGGCATATAGGGCAGTTGCTTATCCGCTCCCACATCCAGGGTCCGCAGCGTCACCGGTTTATCGTTAAACATTTGCAGCATCCCTTGATACTGCGCCACCTGCTCTTCTTCCGAGGGAAACCCGCTTTGCAGCATAAAGGGAATTTCAGTACGGTACAGGCCGATACCGTCGATCCGACTGCCTAACTTTTCCTCATGCTCGGGACTGAGCCCGGCATTCAGCATCACTTTGATACGCTCGCCGCTTTTCAGTTGGGCGGGAAGATTGACGTCGTCCTCCGCCAGACGACTGAGTTCTATCTCTTCACTAATGAGCCGCTGATATTCCTGAATAAGTACGGGTTCAGGATCGACCACTAATTCACCGCGATAGCCATCCACCACCAACGTACGGCGATGTAGCACCGAAGGCTGGATATCCGCACCCATGACGGTCGGGATACCGAGCGCGCGCACCATAATCGCCGCATGCGAGTTTGCCGCGCCGTCGCGCACCACAACGCCCGCCAGCCTGTCCTGCGGCAGCTCCGCCAGGGTGGTCGCCGACAGCTCATCCGCGACCAGAATAAAACGTTCCGGCCAGGCGTTTGGCCCCTGAACTGAATCATCAAGATGGAATAACAGCCGCTGCCCCAGCGTGCGTAAGTCTCCCGCACGTTCTTTGAGGTAGTTATCGGTTAGCGCCGCAAATTGCTCGGCAAATTTTTCGATGATTTTTTTAACGGCCCACTCCGCAACAGCGCCTTTGTCGACCTCGGCGAAGAGTTCGCGACGCAGTCTGGCGTCTGAAAGCAGGTGTGAGTACAGATCGAAAATGGCCGCCGTCTCTTTTTGCGCGCCGGCGGCAAAGCGTTTGCTGTATCGTCGGAATTCGTTCGCCGCCTCTTCCAGCGCGCCGGTCAATCGTTCGCGTTCAAGAGAGGTATCCAGCGTAGACGCTTCGTAAACCTGTTCCATCAGCGGCATGGTCGCGTCTTGCCAGCCCGTTGCGATAGCCACGCCCGGCGCCGCAGGAAGCGCACGAATTCGCGTCTGCCGGTATTGCCCGAACAGCGCTGTGACCTGCGACTGTGACAGGATAGCCGCCATCTGCGTAGCGAGCGTGACGAGGAAAGACTCTTCGCTTTCATCGTACTGGCGCAATTCGCGCTGCTGTACGACCAGCACGCCGAGAAGTTGGCGACGCTGAATGATCGGCACGCCGAGAAACGCGCGAAAACGCTCCTCTTTTACCGAAGGAATGTATTTAAAGCTGGGATGTTTTTGCGCATCGGCAAGGTTAATGGGTTCCGCCAGTCTGCCCACCAGACCGACGATCCCCTCATCAAACGCAAGCGCAACGGTTCGACCACGCGGTTTTTTCAACCCCCGCGTCGCCATCAGGTAATAACAGCGTCGGTCATGATCGGCCAGGTAAACCGAGCAAACCTCTGTATCCATCGCAAGACAGATATCCGTGACCAGAATATTCAGCGCCTCGTTCAGACGCGGCGCACTGGCCACTTTTTCGACTATTTCGCGCAGGCGAGTGAGCATAATTTGCGTGGCTTAACCTCTTTTACGTCGATAAGCAGGCGCGCTTTGTAGCTTAGGGGGATTATCCTGAAGCGCCATGACAACACTTGCAAACTCTTTCATTACCCTGCGGTAGACATCGCGTTTAAATGACACCACTTGTCGAACCGGATACCAGTAACTTACCCAGCGCCAGCCGTCAAACTCCGGCGTACTGCTGGTTTGCATATTGATTTCGGCGTCGGCGCTCATTAACTGCAAAAGAAACCACTTTTGTTTCTGGCCGATACATACCGGCTTTGTGTCCCAACGCACCAAACGTTTTGGTAACTTGTAACGCAACCAGTTGCGAGTAGAAGCAAGGATCCGCACATCTTTACGGCTTAACCCAACTTCTTCAAACAGTTCCCGGTACATCGCCTGTTCTGCCGACTCCCCTGGATTTATCCCGCCCTGCGGGAACTGCCAGGAGTGCTGACCAAATCGCCGGGCCCACATCACCTGCCCCTGACGATTACAAATTACGATACCTACATTTGGGCGGTAGCCATCGTCATCAATCACCGGACTACCTCAACATAAACCTTATATATGAACGATTGTTTCATACTCCAGTGAGGCGGTAAACCACTCTGTAATAGTGACACAGCCTAATAACAATTGAATAACTCACAGTAAATAGCCGAGTTATAAACAGATGATGACGCCCTTGCGCCATTTTATTCACCTTTTCTGTGGATATAGTTGTGAAGAAGTATGGAATTACCACGGGAAAACCCAGAACAGTCTGAATTCCTCATGCTGGAGACAGTAAAAATAGTGCCTTATATTCATTGCGTTATAGACAAATCTTACATGCTACCTTCATAAAGCGTGACCAGCATCACATCTAAGATCCTTATGCTGATGAAAGATCAACCAGCGTCGGTTTTATCCACAGATTGTGCCAATAACTTACGCACTATTTGTCTGAATTTTCGATTTTCGTCGCACGTCAAGGCTGTAAATGGAAACAGTAGTGGTGGTTTTACACAGTTATCCCAACTTTCTGTGGATAACATAGTGTAAGATCCTGTTTATTGTCAGTGACCAGAATTGGAAAACCCGCTTCAGCGTTGCGCAACACGAGGAAACAACACAAAAAAGGCAATAAAAATCAGTCTATTGAATATAAGACACAGAAAAAGATAAACTCTGCCCATACGGTATAAAATCACTGCTCATTTTTTGACCTAAGGTAATTGTCATGTCCGCTCTTTGTCCGCTACTGACTCCGCCTGCTTCGGAAGCATTGCTGTTAGCCCAGGCGCGGCAGCTTTCCGGCTATACGTTAGGCGAGCTGGCGGCGATGGCCGGCATTACCACGCCTAAAGATTTGAAGCGAGACAAAGGCTGGATCGGCGTCTTGCTGGAGATCTGGCTCGGCGCCAGCGCCGGGAGCAAGCCGGAGCAGGATTTCGCCGCATTAGGCGTAGAACTGAAAACCATCCCGGTGGATAGTCTGGGTCGTCCTCTGGAAACAACCTTTGTTTGCGTGGCGCCGTTAACCGGTAACAGCGGCGTGACCTGGGAGACAAGTCACGTACGGCATAAATTGAAGCGCGTGCTATGGGTGCCGGTCGAAGGCGATCGCAGCATACCGTTAGCCGAACGCCGCGTAGGTTCGCCGCTACTCTGGAGTCCGAGTGAAGAAGAGGACAGGCAGCTACGCCTCGACTGGGAAGAGCTGATGGACATGATAGTGCTGGGCCAGGTGGAACGCATTACCGCCCGCCATGGCGAAGTCTTGCAACTACGACCCAAAGCCGCCAATGCCAGGGCGCTCACCGAGGCTATCGGCGCGCGCGGGGAACCTATTTTGACGCTACCGCGTGGATTTTATCTGAAAAAAAATTTTACGCAGGCGCTGCTGGCTCGCCATTTTTTATTGCAGAATCCGTAACGTCCATTACACGCAAATGCGCCTCCGCTATGGCTACGCGTCGGACCGACGCTCGATAAACGTAAGCGTATTGTCGCCGCTATTTTACACCGTTCCTGGTTGCGCAAATTCAGCCTGGGCTTTCGCCCGTCACTCGACGGGCCTATAATTACCGCTTCTTTTTTTGGCAGGACTTTGTTCGATGTTATTTGCATGGATAACCGATCCTAATGCCTGGCTGGCGCTCGGTACGCTGACGCTGCTGGAGATTGTACTTGGGATCGACAACATTATTTTTCTTTCTCTGGTGGTAGCAAAACTTCCTACGGCGCAACGGAACCACGCACGGCGGCTTGGGTTGGCGGCGGCGATGGTCATGCGCCTGGCGCTGCTGGCGTCAATCGCCTGGGTCACTCGTCTGACTAATCCGCTGTTTGAGCTTTTCGGCGAAGCGATTTCCGCCCGCGATCTCATTCTTCTACTGGGCGGGTTATTTTTAATCTGGAAAGCCAGCAAGGAGATCCATGAGTCCAACGAAGGCGAAGAAGAAGGGTTAAAAACTCGGGTTTCTTCTTTCCTGGGCGCAATAGTGCAGATTATGCTGCTGGATATTATTTTCAGCCTTGATTCAGTTATCACAGCGGTTGGCCTCTCCGATCATCTGTTTATTATGATGGCGGCAGTCGTTATTGCCGTGGGCGTCATGATGTTTGCGGCACGGCCCATCGGCGAGTTTGTCGATCGTCATCCGTCGGTAAAAATGCTGGCGCTCTCCTTTCTGATCCTGGTTGGCTTTACCCTGATTCTGGAAAGTTTCGACGTTCACGTTCCGAAAGGGTATATCTATTTCGCCATGTTCTTCTCTATCGCAGTAGAGAGCCTGAACCTGTTGCGTAATAAAAAGAATCCGCTGTAATCCTGTCTCGCTCCCCCGCTGGGGGAGCGAATACTCACTTTATTTCCTTTCTTCTCACAGATTAAGATTTTGCTGCTTCCGACATGCAGAGCTGCGCGTTATTACTAGACTATTATCAGACATATGATTAACAGACTATTATCAGATGCAGGCTACGTGAGGACAAACGGATGAAAAAGTGGGCAGTTGTAATTTCCGCAGTAGGGTTGGCTTTTGCGGTATCCGGATGCAGCAGCGATTATGTAATGGCGACGAAAGATGGTCGTATGATCCTGACCGATGGAAAACCGCAAGTTGACGATGATACCGGTCTGGTCAGCTATACCGATGCACAGGGAAACGAGATGCAAATCAACCGTGACGAAGTGTCTCAAATCATCGAACGTTAAGCGGTGGCCTGTGATCGAGGTCAGCGTTCTGCAAGCCTTCAGGCTGCGTCCCGTAACGGTGCGTGGCGACCACGCCCGGTAACAATTACGCCGCGCAGCCTGCAATTTTACTTTCCCTTTTGCCTTCCCTCTGCCATTTTTATTGTCCTTTGTCGGGAATTTCTGACTTCATAATAAAAAGGAAACGGCTATGCACTATCACCGTATACCCCACAGCTCGCTCGAAGTAAGTACGCTAGGGCTGGGCACAATGACATTTGGTGAACAAAACAGCGAAGCCGACGCTCACGCACAGCTCGACTATGCCATCGCAAATGGCATTAACCTTATCGACGCCGCCGAAATGTATCCGGTACCGCCGCGCCCGGAAACACAAGGGCTGACGGAGTCCTATATCGGTAACTGGCTCGCCAAACGCGGCAACCGTGAAAAACTGATCATCGCCAGCAAAGTTAGCGGACCGGCACGTAATAATGATCAAGGCATCCGGCCTCATCAGGCGCTGGATCGTAAAAATATTCGCGAAGCGCTACACGACAGTTTGACCCGGTTGCAGACCGACTATCTGGATTTGTATCAGGTGCACTGGCCGCAGCGCCCCACTAACTGCTTCGGTAAACTCGGCTATAACTGGACGGACTCCACGCCAGTAGTAAGTCTGCTGGAGACGTTAGACGCGCTAAGTGAGTTTCAGCGAGCGGGTAAGATTCGTTATATTGGCGTTTCAAATGAGACAGCGTTTGGCGTTATGCGCTATCTGCACCTGGCGGAAAAACATGACCTGCCGCGTATTGTCACGATCCAGAACCCCTATAGCCTGTTAAACCGCAGCTACGAAGTCGGGCTGGCGGAAGTCAGCCAGTATGAAGGTGTTGAATTGCTCGCCTACTCCTGTCTGGCGTTTGGCACATTAACCGGTAAATACCTGAACGGGGCCAACCCCGCAGGTGCGCGGAATACCTTGTTCAGCCGCTTCACACGTTACAGCGGCGAACAGGCACAAAAAGCCGTTGCCGCCTACGTCGATATCGCGAAGCGTCACAATCTTGATCCGGCGCAGATGGCGCTGGCCTTTGTTCGCCGCCAGCCGTTTGTCGCCAGTACGTTACTGGGCGCAACCACGATGGCGCAGCTCAAGACGAATGTGGAAAGTCTGCATCTGACGTTAAGCGAAGAGGTCCTGGCGGAGATAGAGGCGGCGCATCAGGTTTATACCTATCCGGCGCCGTGATGGTCAGTGCCCGGTGGCGCTACGCTACCGGGCTTACAGAGACAATGTAAGCCGGATAACGCGCACTCGCCGCCCGGCATATTAACTCAGTATGATGCCTGCCGGCGCTGCCAGATCCACAGCGCCGCGATCGCCAGCGCGAACAGCACGCCAAAGCCGATACCTATCGCCACAGCCGGAACGCCAACCAGCACCGCCAGCGAGTACAGTCCCAGCATTAATAGCATGGCGCTATTCTCGCCCAGATTTTGTACGGCAATGGCATTCCCGGCGCCAACGCTCTTCTTACCACGCTCCTGGAGCAAAGCGTTGAGCGGCACCACAAAAAAGCCGCCCAGCATACCTATCAACAGCAACAAGGCATAAGCAGGCAGCAATGCGTGCTGTAATGAGAAGATCGCAACCACAACGCCAATCAAAATCCCGGCGGGCATACAGCACGATACGGTCTCCAGCGTCACCAGTTTTGCCGCCGCGCCCGCGCCGACCACAATGCCTACCGCCACCATGGCGTTCAGGTAAGTCGGCGTGGCGTTATCCGTAATACCCAGCGCCACCGGCACCCACAGCACCAGCAGAAAACGCAGCGTCACGCCTGCGCCCCAGAATAGCCCGGTCCCCACCAGCGAAAACCGCGTTTCACCGTTACGCCAAAGGACAACGCAAGCGCTGAAGAAACTACGCGTCATCGCCGACAACCGCCAGGATTGTCCTGGACGCGCCGCCACAAGCTTCGGGATAAACAGGTTCGCCGCCACTGCGCCAGCGTAGGCCAACGCGCAGGCAACCAGCGCGGCGATGACATGCCAGTCGGCCAATACGCCGCCCGCGACGGAACCGAGCAAAATCGCCGCAATCGTAGAGGCTTCCATCAGGCCATTGGCTTTCACCAGCTTATCGCCCGTCGTCAGTTCGCCCAGAATACCGTATTTCGCCGGAGAATAAGCCGCCGCGCCAATCCCGACCAACGTATAACCGACAAAAGGATTTATGCCGAGGCAGATACCTGCCGCTCCCGCCAGTTTAAGACCATTGGCGACCATCATCACCCGGCCTTTGGCAAAGCTGTCCGCTATCTGGCCGACAAACGGCGCAAAAAGAATGTAAGCGCCCACAAACACCATTTGCAAAACAGGCTGGCTCCAGTCCGGGTAAAACTGAGCTTTCAGCAGTGCCAGCGTCGCGAACAGCAGCGCATTATCGCCAAAAGCCGAGAGAAACTGCGCGACAATCACCGACAGCATCCCTTTCGACCAGATGGAGGTGTTAGTACGTACTGACTCACTCATGATGTTGTTCCGGCGCATCCACCCAACTTTTCAGCGTCACAAAATCGGGTTTCCCGCTGCCAAGCAAGGGAAGCTGTTTCAGATAACGGATATCACGCGGGACGGCAAGTTCCGGAATACCGTGTTCACGGGCATAGTGCTGTAATTTTTCTCGGGTGAGTTCGCTGTCAGTCGTAAACAGTACCAGCGCTTCACCTTTGCTGGCATCGCTTTTAATGGCGGTAGCGTGCATTTTGTCCGCCGAAACGCCAAGCGCCAGTTGCTCGACCATCTCCAGCGAGACCATTTCGCCAGCAATTTTCGCAAAGCGTTTCGCGCGCCCCTGAATCTGCACAAAACCATTTTCATCGAAGCGTACAATATCGCCCGTGTCGTACCAGCCGCGCTCGGTTTCGCCTCTGGCGTTTTCCGCCGACGGCACCTCCAGCACGCCCGGTTTTTCCACACGCAGATAGCCATTCATGATATTAGGCCCTTTCAGCTGTAGCCGACCGCCGTTTTCAATACCGGGCACCGCCAGCAGACGCGCGTCCATGCCAGGCAGAATGCGGCCAACAGTGCCAGGCTTAGCCGCCATCGGCACGTTAATCGAGACTACTGGCGCGCATTCCGTTACCCCGTAGCCCTCAAGAATGCGCAAACCGAATTTATCCTGCCACAGTTGTTTGGTGCTCTCCTGAAGTTTTTCCGCACCGGCCACCACATAGCGCAGGCGATAAAAATCATACGGATTGGCAAAGCGCGCATAGTTGCCGAGGAAGGTTGACGTACCAAACAACACGGTACAGTTACGGTCATAGACCAGTTCCGGCACAATGCGGTAGTGCAGCGGACTTGGATAAAGAAACACTTCCGCGCCGGTCAACAACGGCGTAAACAGGCCCACCGTCAAACCGAACGAGTGAAAGAGCGGCAGCGCCGACATAAAACGGTCATTGGCGGTGAAATCCGCAATCGTTTTTATCTGCTCGACGTTCGCCAGAATGCTTTTATGGCTGTGCACCACCCCTTTCGGGTGCCCTTCCGAGCCGGAGGTAAAAAGAATGATCGCCGCGTCTTCCGGCTGCTGTTTTACCTGCGCCAGTCGCGGCGCCAGGAGGTGGGCAAAAATCCACAGCTTGTCGGCGGGTGTGACGTCCGCTTTTAAATCTTCCAGGTAAACCCAGCGAACCTGCGTTAGCTGCTCCGGCAGGTGCCACAATTTACCTTTATCGAGGAACTGGCGGGAGGTAAAAATCGTTTTAATTTCCGCCGCGGTAATCGCGCTGGTCAGCCCTTTTACCCCCGCCGTGTAGTTCATCATGGCCGGAATGCGGCGACGAGAAACCGCGCCGAAAATCACCGCCGCGCTGATGGCGGCATTCGGCAGCATTAAACCGATTTTCTCGCCCTCAACGCTGTACTTTTCCAGAATCCGGCCAACAAAAAGCGTCTTGGTCAGTAACTTACGATACGTATCCGGCGTAAAGTTAATGTCCTCAATACAGTTTTTACCCGCGCCGTAACGATATTGCGCCGCCAGCAACGATTCGTATAACGTCTCGCGCGGGCGCACCGCCATACGCGCTTCCATCATGATCTGGTGCAGCATCTCACCCGCTATCTTACGTCTGTCGCGCGCGCGCGGCGCTTCCGGCATCGGTATTTGCGTCGGCGGTAAAATATGAAGCTGAATGCGGGGGAATAAGCGCCGTTTAACCAGACCTTTCAGGCGACTGAAAGGGGTCAGCTCCGCGCCGTCAATACGGAGCGGAATGACGGTTGCGCCCGATTTTGCCGCCACAAAGCCTGCGCCGTCATAAATTTTCATCAGCGAGCCGGTCACGGAAATCCGCCCTTCCGGGAAAATCACCACTGGACGCCCCTGCTCCACCAGACGCACCAGGTGTTTAATGGACATGGGTTTAGTGGGATCGAGCGGTACAAAATCGATCAGCGGCGTTAACCAGCGCATATACCATTGCTGGCTGATGGAGGTATATACCGCAAAGACAGGCCGTACCGGCAAAAACAGCGCCAGTAGCATACCATCGATAAATGAAACGTGATTGGGGGTAATTAAGACCCAGTTCCCCTGTAGCGCCCGGACATCGCCAGTGACGCGCACACGATAAAGCACGCGAAACAGGTTACGGAAAAATCCAAACAGCATTTCAACTCCCTTTGGCCGACAATTCGCTAAAACATGAATTGTGGCAGATTACACGAGTTGCGTAACAGGAGCGATAGCAAAATAGGTTCGAAAAAAAACCTGCGCATCCGCGCAGGTTGGTGCAAGAGACAGGTACGAAGAGCGTACCGAATAATCTCACCAATCAATACCTCTGGGATCTTGATTGTGGGCTTCGCGCGTCTGCATCGCCAGTCCGAAAACGCAAAGGAATAAACGGAAATGCAACGAGTTGTGTAAATTATCCGTTACTGTTACAGGTTCAGGCGAAACAAAAAAAACCTGCGCATCTTTACGCAGGTTGGTGTAATTCGTGTGATCAACAATGACGTTGATTCCACCTATCAATACCTCTGGGATCACCACTCTATCAACCTGACTCGCTGGCCTGCCAGCAGACAATCGCAACAGCGCTTCGCAAACTGTAACGAAAGATTTGTATTGTCACTTTACAGACGCATTTCTCCCGTGCAGGTCACATTTGCCCGACACGGCGGGGCAAGAGGCTTGAACAGACGTTCATTTTCCGTAAAACTGGCGTAATGTAAGCGTTTACCCACTATAGGTATTATCATGGCGACCATAAAAGATGTAGCCCGACTGGCCGGTGTTTCAGTCGCCACCGTTTCTCGCGTTATTAACGATTCGCCAAAAGCCAGCGAAGCGTCCCGGCTGGCGGTGACCAGCGCAATGGAGTCCCTGAGCTATCACCCTAACGCCAACGCGCGCGCGCTGGCACAGCAGGCAACGGAAACCCTCGGTCTGGTGGTCGGCGACGTTTCCGATCCTTTTTTCGGCGCGATGGTGAAAGCCGTTGAACAGGTGGCGTATCACACCGGCAATTTTTTACTGATTGGCAACGGGTATCATAACGAACAAAAAGAGCGTCAGGCTATTGAACAGTTGATTCGTCATCGTTGCGCAGCGTTAGTGGTACACGCCAAAATGATTCCGGATGCGGACCTGGCCTCATTAATGAAGCAAATCCCCGGCATGGTGCTGATTAACCGCATTTTACCGGGGTTAGAACACCGCTGTGTCGCGCTGGATGACCGTTACGGGGCATGGCTGGCGACCCGACATCTGATCCAGCAAGGTCATACGCGTATTGGGTATATCTGTTCCAATCACACTATCTCTGATGCCGAAGATCGCCTGAGGGGCTATTACGATGCGCTGGCGGAAAGCCATATCCCGGCTAACGATCGGCTGGTGACGTTCGGCGAACCGGATGAAAGCGGCGGCGAGCAGGCGATGACTGAGTTATTAGGTCGCGGCAGAAATTTTACCGCGGTGGCCTGCTATAACGACTCGATGGCGGCCGGCGCGATGGGAGTATTAAATGATAATGGCGTGGGGGTGCCGGGCGAAGTATCGCTCATCGGTTTTGATGATGTACTGGTCTCACGCTATGTGCGTCCCCGACTGACCACCATTCGGTATCCGATCGTCACCATGGCGACACAGGCGGCGGAGCTGGCCTTAGCGCTGGCAGGGAAATGCCCTACGCCAGAAGTAACTCATGTATTTAGTCCGACACTGGTACGCCGACATTCGGTGTCCACGCCGACGGATACCGGGCACCTGTCGACAACCGATTAATCAGGGTAGCATGATGGCGACAATGCTGGATGTTTCCCGCCATGCGGGCGTATCAAAGGCCACCGTCTCACGAGTGCTGAATGGGACGGGGCAGGTAAAAGAAAGCACGCGCCAGAAAGTGTTTACGGCGATGCAGGCTCTGGACTATCGCCCCAACCTGCTGGCACGCTCGCTGGCAAATCGCACCAGCAACAGCATCGGTCTGGTCGTCTCTACGTTTGACGGCTTCTATTTTGGCAGTTTGTTGCGCCGGGCGTCGCGCCAGGCGGAGTTTCATAACAAGCAGTTGATCGTCACCGATGGTCACGATACGCCGGAACGAGAGCAGAAAGCCGTACAAATGTTGGCCGACAGACAGTGCGACGCTATTATTCTTTACACTCGCTATATGGATGAGCCGGCGATTTTGTCGTTGATTGACGCCACGGAAATGCCGCTGGTGATTATTAATCGCAACGTCACTCAGGCCCGCGATCGCGCTATTTTCTTCGAGCAGGAGACGGCGGCATTCCAGGCGGTGGAATATCTGATTACGCAGGGCCATCGCGATATCGCCTGTATTACGCTGCCTGTTCATACTCCCACCGGCACATCACGCGTAGCGGGTTATCGCAAGGCGCTGGAAAAGTATGGCATTCCCTGGCAACCGGCAAAAGTGAAATACGGCGATTACACGCTGACGCGCGGCTATGACGCCTGCCGGGAATTACTGGAGGAAGGCGTCACGTTTAGCGCGCTATTCGCCTGTAATGATGACACGGCGCTGGGCGCGGCAAAAGCGCTGCGCCAGGCCGGATTACGCATCCCACAGGATGTGTCGCTGTTTGGTTTTGACGATGCGCCGGGCGCAACCTGGCTTGAGCCGGGGCTTTCAACAGTCTATTTATCCATCGAGGATATGATAGCCACCGCGATCGATCAGGCCGTTCGTCTGGCGAACAGCGAGCCGGTCGCCCCGATCCCGCCCTTTACCGGCACGCTGATTCTGCGCGAGTCCGTCGCCGCGGGCCCGTTTTTTCAACGTCCGGCCTAATGAGGCGCTTCAGAGCATCTCCAGCGCTAACAGCTCTTCAATGGTCTGACGACGGCGGATCAGCCGCGCCTGTCCATTGTCAAACAGTACTTCCGGCAGGAGCGGGCGGCTGTTGTAATTCGATGACATAGACGCGCCGTACGCGCCGGTATCGTGCAATACGAGGTAATCGCCGGGGATGACCGCAGGTAAGGCGCGTGTTTCAACCATTCCCCCTTCCTGCTGCGTAAAAACATCGCCTGATTCGCATAGCGGCCCGGCTACCACCGTCTCGACCCACGGGCCATTTTCAAGCGCGCGACCATCCGCCGCCAGCGCCGAAATACGGTGATAGCTACCGTACATCGCCGGGCGCATCAGATCGTTAAAACCCGCATCTACCAGCACGAAATGGCGGCTTCCCATCTGTTTTACGCTACGTACCTGCGTTACCAGCACGCCCGATTGCGCCACCAGAAAACGTCCGGGTTCGATCTCAAGTTTGACCGCATGTCCCAGATGGCGGGCGATTTGCTCGCGCGCCGCGTTCCACAGACCATAGTAATGGCGCGTATCAACGGGCTCTTCTCCCTCATGATAAGGTATCGAGAGTCCGCCGCCTGCCGAAATCGCGTCCAAATCCTGACCACATTCCAGCACCTGGCGAACCATCGCGCCGCAAACCTGCTCCAGATGACCATAATCGACGCCGGAACCAATGTGCATATGGATACCGACAAGTTTCAGTCGGTATTTCTGCATTACCGCCAGCGCCGCCGGAAGATCGCTATGCCAGATGCCGTGTTTGCTGTTTTCGCCCCCGGTGTTGGTTTTCTGGCTGTGGCCGTGACCAAAGCCAGGATTCACGCGCAACCAGATGCGATGCCCAGGCGAAACCTGACCAAGCTGCGTCAGCATATCTACCGAACCGGCATTGACCGGAATATGCAGTTCGCTGACGCGCGCCAGCGTGGCGGCGTCAATCACATCGGCGGTAAAAACGATATCATCAGGGCACGTTTGCGGATCGTAGCCCGCCGCCAGCGCACGTTCGATCTCCCCCAATGAAACAGAATCCACCTTGACACCCTGCGCGCGCATTAAGCGCAGGATATGAATGTTCGAACAGGCTTTTTGCGCAAAACGCACAACGTCAAACTGCTGCAGGGCGGCTATCTGACGGCGAATAATGTGCGCGTCATAGACCCAGACCGGACAGCCGAATTCAGCAGGCAATCTGAGCAAATTTTCAGCGTTAAGGTCGGTTTCAGCGTAATAATGCGGCAATGACATAACAAACTCCGGAACAGGCTTTTTAACGATTACGCCATACCTTAGAAAGAATAAAAAATATCGTTTTATTGTCAGTCTATGCAAAAATGATATGGGATAAATGATTCAGGGAAACGTATGGCTGCCGTTAATTTACGTCACATTGAAATTTTTCATGCCGTAATGACCGCCGGAAATCTCACCGAAGCGGCGCGGCTGCTGCATACCTCGCAGCCTACCGTCAGTCGCGAGCTGGCGCGTTTTGAGAAAGTGCTGGGATTAACGCTGTTTGAGCGCACACGCGGGCGCTTACATCCGACGGTGCAAGGGCTACGCCTGTTCGAAGAGGTACAACGCTCCTGGTATGGGTTGGATCGCATCGTCAGCGCGGCGGAAAGTCTGCGCGAGTTCCGTCAGGGCGAACTCTCTATCGCCTGCCTGCCGGTGTTTTCACAATCCTTTTTGCCGCCGTTACTACCGCCTTTTCTGGCGCGTTATCCGGATGTCAGCCTGAATATTGTGCCGCAGGAGTCGCCGTTGCTGGAAGAGTGGCTCTCCGCCCAGCGCCACGACTTAGGGCTGACGGAGACGCTTCATGCCCCGGCAGGAACAACCCGTACCGAGTTACTAACGCTAAATGAAGTGTGCGTACTGCCCTGCGACCATCCGCTTGCCGCCAAAACGGTACTGACGCCAGACGATTTTCAGGGGGAAAACTTTATCAGCCTCTCCCGCCTGGACAGCTATCGACAGTTATTGGATACGTTATTTGCCGAACATCAGGTGAAGCGCAGAATGGTGGTGGAAACGCATAGCGCGGCCTCCGTCTGCGCGATGGTGCGCGCCGGGGCGGGCGTTTCGATCGTTAACCCGCTGACCGCGCTGGACTATGCCGCCAGCGGCGTCACCGTTCGCCGCTTCAGCATTGACGTGCCCTTTACCGTCAGCCTGATTCGCCCGCTACACCGCCTTGCCTCCGCGCTGGTTGACGCCTTCAGTAAGCATTTACAAACGCACCTTTCGCGCCTGGTCGAACCGCTGGAGGTTATTCTGGGGCCGATGACGAAAGCATAAAGCTCACGGCATCTGCGGCATGAATTGCCGTGGTATCGAAAACCGGTAGCGCGCTTTGCGTCTGGGGAACAAGCAAACCTATTTCAGTGCAGCCAAAAATAACGCCCTGCGCGCCTTGCGCAGCCAGTTGTTCGATAACCTGTAAATAATAGTGGCGCGACGCGTCGGTGAATGTCCCCTGACAGAGCTCGTCAAAAATGACCTGATTGATACGCGCCCGATCGTCCGCCTCCGGCACGATGGTCTCAATCGCAAATTGCTGTTCCAGCCGCCCGCGATAAAAATCCTGCTCCATCGTATAGCGGGTCCCTAATAGCGCCACGCGATGCAACCCCTGACGGGCGATGGCTCGCCCGGTAGCATCCGCGATGTGTAGGAAAGGCAGAGAACAACGAGATTCAATAATGTGCGCGATTTTATGCATGGTGTTGGTACACAGCACAATGCCTTCTGCGCCCGCCTGCTGTAACCCCTGCGCGGCCTGCGCCAGGATATCGCCCGCTTTATCCCACTCGCCGCGGCGTTGACATACTTCAATATCGTGGAAATCTACGCTATGCAGCAGTAAGCTCGCCGAGTGCAGGCCTCCCAACTGCTGTTTAATGCCTTCATTGATTAAACGGTAATAAGGGATAGTCGATTCCCAGCTCATACCACCCAACAGTCCGATCGTTTTCACTGCGCTCTCCTTTTTGTAAGGCATTATGGCAGTGAAGCAAACTTACACATCCGTTTCCAGTCTATTTTTCATCATGCCGGATAACAGGCGTCATCCGGCATGGGAGGGGGGATTACACGCCAATATTTCTTAGCTTCTCGCCCGCCATTAGCTTGCGTTCGATATGCTCCAGGGTGACATTTTTGGTTTCCGGAATCAGCCAGAAAGTGATACCGATAAAAGCGATATTCAGCGCGGTGTAGAGCCAGAATGTACCTGCCGCGCCAATGCTGTCCAACAGTGTCAGGAATGTCGCGCCGATGATCATGTTCGATACCCAGTTTGTCGTGGTTGAACAGGTAATGCCAAAATCACGACATTTCAGCGGCTGGATTTCCGAACACAGTATCCACACCACCGGAGCGGCGCTCATCGCGTAACCGGCGATACACATCATCGTCATCCCAACGGAAAGCCAGGAGAGACCGCTTGATGCCGTACCGTTATCAAACTGCATCAGGCAGTAGCCCAACACCAATGTCCCTAACGCCATTACGCTGAAACCGATTTTTAACGCCGGTTTACGCCCGGCCTTATCGACCGTAAAGACGGCGATAAAAGTCGCGAACATAAAGGTCAGTCCGACCACCAGCGTAGCGATCATTTGCTGTTCCGTGGTGGTAAAGCCGGCCATTTTAAAAATGCGCGGCGCATAGTACATAATGATGTTCATGCCGGTGAACTGCTGCATTGCCTGTAGCAGCATACCGAGGAACACGGCGCGGCGAACATTGCGGTTAGCTTTAAATAATGCCCACCCGCCCTGCTTGAGTTTGAGGCTTTCCCGAATCTCATTCAGTTCATCACGGGCTTTTTCCGAGGTATCGCGCAGCATACGCAGCACCTCTTCCGCTTCAATATGGCGACCTTTTTGCGCCAGCCAACGCGGACTATTCGGCAAGAATACCACCAGAATAATGAGCAACACCGCAGGCAGCGCCAGTACGCCCAACATCGCGCGCCAGTTGCCGCTGTAGCTGAATGCCGTATCGGATAAAAAAGCCAGCACAATGCCTAACGTCACCATCAGTTGATACATACTGATCATTTTGCCGCGAACATTTTCGCTAGCCATTTCAGAGAGATAAAGCGGCGCGGTATAGGACGCAATCCCTACTGCTACGCCCAGTATCACGCGGGCGCCAATCAATACTTCCACGCTGGAAGCAAACGCCGACCCCAGCGAGCCGAGCACGAACAAAATCGCGCCGGCCATCAGGCTATACTTACGCCCCAGCCGAAATGAAAGCCAGCCGTTAAATAATGCGCCAATTGCCGCGCCAAGCATCATACTGCTGACGACCCATTCCTGCAGCCGACTGGTCAGCACGAAATGGTCGGTAATAAAAGGCAGCGCCCCGGCGATAACGCCGATATCCAGACCAAATAACAGTCCCGCTACCGCCGCAGAAACCGAAACAAACATATTCATACGTCGTGTGTCGCGAAGCGAACGCGGCGTTAAAGCAGAGTCATTAATAGAGACCATATTTTCCTGCCACCACAGAGTAAGACATAGCCTGAAAGTACGGGATACTCTTCCTCAAGTGTCAGGCTGGAAACGGCATAAATATGGATTAAATGGCTACGCTATAGCGATATGTGATGGATATTACACTTTTTAAATTTAACGCCGTTGCCAGGTATTTTTTCAAACCACCAATATTTCAATAAGTTAAATCATTGATTATAGCTATTATTTAATAATATATGGATTAAGTTAAACCCACAATATGGACTATGCTAATGAGATCATAAAAAAACCCTGTCCGAGGACAGGGCTTTATCAGTTTTTTCGGCCAAAGAGTCGATTTTCCCAGAAACGCATTTGTCAGTAGCGGATTAACGCGCCAGCCAACCGCCATCTACCGCTATGGTATAGCCGTTAATATAATCAGCGGCGCTGGATGCCAGGAAGACTACCGGGCCCATTAAATCGCCCGGTAGCCCCCAACGTCCAGCCGGAATACGGTCGAGAATTTCGGCGCTACGTTGTGCATCAGCGCGCAATTGCTGGGTATTATTCGTGGACATATAGCCCGGCGCGATGGCGTTTACATTGATATTGTGTTTCGCCCACTCGTTCGCCATCAGACGCGTTATTCCCATTACGCCGCTTTTCGACGCGGTATAAGACGGAACGCGAATACCTCCCTGGAAGGAGAGCATTGACGCGATATTAATAATTTTGCCGCCGTTGCCCTGGGCAATAAAATGTTTTGCCGCCGCCTGAGACATAAAGAACACGCTCTTAATGTTCAGGTTCATGACGTCATCCCAGTCTTTTTCCGTGAAATCAATCGCATCTTCACGACGGATCAAACCCGCGTTATTCACCAGAATATCAATATGACCGTATTCCGCCACCGCCCGTTCCAGTAGCGCCGGAATACCATCGATTTGGCGCAGATCGGCCGTCAGGCTTAAAAAACGACGTCCCAGAGCGGTGACGCGCGCAATAGTTTCCGTCGGTTCAACAATGTTAATACCGACAATGTCACAGCCCGCTTCCGCCAGCCCTAACGCCATCCCCTGCCCCAATCCGGTATCGCACCCCGTCACAACTGCGACTTTACCTTCAAGAGAAAATGCATTCAAAATCATTGTTAATCCTTATTTTTGTCATGCCTGTCACGCACAGGCGTTATCACCGGTCGCGACTAGCGCAGATCTTGTACCGCAACGTGATCCATGTCATCGAAGACCTGATTTTCTCCCACCATGCCCCAAATAAACGTATAGGCTTTGGTGCCAACGCCGGAATGTATTGACCAGCTTGGGGAAATAACCGCCTGTTCATTACGCATCACAATATGACGGGTTTCCTGAGGCTGCCCCATCATATGGAAAACGCAACTGTCCTCTTCCATATTGAAATAGAGGTAAACTTCCATACGGCGCTCATGGGTATGGCATGGCATGGTGTTCCATAGATTGCCGGGCGCCAGTTCGGTGAGTCCCATACTGAGCTGACAGGTTTCCAGTACATCCGGTACGAAGTATTTATTGATGGTGCGACGGTTACTGGTGAGGTTATCGCCTAAGGTGACGGGCGCAACGTCGGCAGGCGACACTTTTTTCGTCGGATAAGCGGTGTGCGCTGGCGCGCAGTTGTAATAAAACTTCGCCGGTCTGCTCGCCTCATTGCTGACGAAGACCAGCTCTTTCGCCCCTTTACCAATATACAGAGCATCACGATGACCAATGTCATGGCGCTGCCCGTCAACAATAATGGCGCCCGCGCCGCCAATATTAATGACGCCCAGCTCGCGGCGGTCCAGTAACCGGGAAACGCCAAGCTGTTTACCCACCTCTCCGCCGATTTCAACGGGATGGCTGACGGGCATAATGCCGCCGACAATAATACGGTCGATATGGCTGTAGACCATCGTATATTCATCTGCGACAAAAATATTTTCTATTAAAAACTCGCGTCGCAGCGCCTGGGTGTCCAGCGTTTTAGCATGCTCGCTATGGATACTTTGCCTTACGTCCACTTTTCCCTCCAATGATAAATCGATCGCAACGGCATAAAATCAAAACACTGTTTTGATTTATTTAACGGCATCATAGTCGCCTGGATAAAGGTTTTCAACAATAAATAAAACAACGTTTCATTTTTATGTCTGGTTATTTTTAAAACTGCTGTAGCGATCACGATCAGCGCTAAAACTTACGCATTTGTCTGATTTTCAGACATGCGCGCCAGATGCTGTATGCGGTTACCCAGATAAAAATTAGAGCTTGTTTTAGAACGAGGTCTGATGTGCGAATTGAATTAAAAGCGGTATGCGTCTGCAATACCCGACGCGGCAAAACGTCCTGTGCTATAACGAAAAAGGGGGGCTGTCACTGGCTTTGCCCTCGTGATAGAGGGCTTTTTATGACGGAATACTGAAACAGGGAAAGGATGGCTGGCGTAGGATCAGTCGCGTTCAATGGTTAAAGCAACGCCCTGACCGCCACCGATACACAGCGTCGCCAGGCCTTTACGCGCGTCGCGTTTAACCATTTCGTGAACCAGTGAAACCAGAATTCGACAGCCGGAAGCGCCAATGGGATGCCCCAGCGCAATCGCGCCGCCATTAACGTTTACCCGTCGCTCATCCCATTCCAGCATTTTTCCTACCGACAACGCCTGGGCGGCAAACGCTTCGTTGGCTTCGATAAGGTCGACCTCCGTCAGTTGCCAGCCGGCACGCTCCAGACAGCGCCGGGTAGCATATACCGGCGCAATCCCCATTAGCGCAGGATCGACGCCGACGCTGGCAAACGCGCGGATGCGCGCCAGCACCGGCAGCCCCAGCGCCTGGGCTTTCGTCTCGCTCATCATCATCACCGCGGCAGCGCCATCGTTGATTGAGGAAGCATTACCCGCCGTCACCGAACCTAAACTATCAAACGCCGGATGCAGCAGGGCTAACCCCTCCGCACTGGCGTCGGCCCGCGGTTGTTCATCCGTATCGACAATTGCGGTCTGCCCATTACGTTGCGTGACGATGGGGACAATCTCATCTTTAAAACGCCCGGTATCAATCGCGGCCCTGGCTTTTTGCTGCGAACTGAGCGCATAAGCATCCTGTAACTCGCGGCTGATGCCATATTCCCGCGCCAGGTTTTCTGCCGTCACGCCAATGTGATAATCGTTGAAGGCATCCCATAAGCCATCATGTACCAGACTATCCACCAGATTGTCGGCATCAGGCAACGCGCCGGTACGGCTGTCATTGAGGACATGCGGCGCACGGCTCATATTCTCCTGCCCGCCCGCAATAACAATGTCCGCTTCGCCGCACTGAATAGCCTGCGTCGCCAGGTGCAACGCTTTTAAACCGGAACCACAAACGTCATTAATGGTAATAGCGGAAACGGTAGTCGGCAGCCCTCCTTTGATGGCTGACTGGCGCGCCGGATTCTGCCCGGCGCCAGCCGTCAGTACCTGACCGAGGATGACCTCATCGATAGCGTTAGCGTCCACGCCGGTGCGCTCAATTAACGCTTTTACGACCATGCTCCCCAGCTCGACGGCGGAATGACGGGCCAGCGTTCCCTGAAAACAGCCGATGGGTGTCCGTAAAGCCCCCACTATCACAACCTCTTTCATTACCACCTCAGCGCAAAATGACACCGCCATAGTAGAGCATTGTTAAAATTAGTTATCTTGATTGTTTAAAAAAAGTGAGTTTTATCACAAAGGAAATAACGCTGATTTGACGGTGACGCAGCTTATTTCTGCTGCAAATGGTAGCGAAGCCAGTTCCCTGCCGTTCCGGGCGGCGTCTTCTTGTTCCACAGCAAATCAATAGCAATCGCCCTCGGCCAGCCAGGAACATCCAACTGCGCCAGCGGTTTTTCTGCCGCAAACTCTTCCACCAGCGCGCAGGGCAATACGCACCAGCCAAATCCCTGAACCGCCATGCTCAACAGCAATAAATAGTTTGGCGCTGACCAGGCCGGGCCGCGCGTAATGTTGGCGTTAGATTCAAGGTAGGTATTCAGACGCAGCTAGCGCCAGGTATGCAGTTGCTCCCATTGCAGGTTCGTCTGCGACGCCAACGGATGCGTGGTCGCCACATAAACCCCCATCCAGCTTTGAACAGGCAGACGCGTCGCGCCAATGTTTGTGGGATAGTCATCACGCGCTTCAATCAGGCCTATCTGGGCGCGCCCTTTTTGCAGCAGGTCGATGACATCATCATTTTCTCCGATCAAGCATTCAAACTCGGTATGCGGAAATTGACGATCAAACTGCGCCATTAACTCTTCCAGACTGTCAGGGTGCAGGGTATCAGAGAGGACGAACGTGAGTCTTGCCTCCGTCTCGCCGGATAACGTCAGCGCCACCTCATCCAAACGATCGCTCGCCAATAAAATAGCCTGAACATAGCTAAGCACCCGTTTTCCTTCTTCGGTCAGAACGGGCTGGCGCGAAGATCGATCAAATAATGAAAATCCCAGATCCGCCTCCAGATGCGCAATGGCGGTACTAATGGTGGACTGGCTTTTACGCAGGCGGCGCGCCGCAGCAGAAAACGAACCGCAAGAGACGGTCTCAACAAATGCCATTAACGCTTCAGGTGAGTAACGCATAACCTATCTACTTTATCGATGGATGTTATCTTTTAGGTATCACATTAAACGATAAAATAGCGGAAATTTCTTTAGTTTGATTAAGAGTAAGGTTTTTTCGTTTATGCAACATGACGCCATACAACGTCGCTCGCTGCCGGAGCGTATTTTCCATGCTGTCTGTTTTGAAGGTATTGCGACTGCGATACTGGCGCCAACGACCGCCTGGCTAATGCAGCGCTCGGTGCTGGAGATGGGCGGCCTGACGATATTGCTGGCAACGACGGCCATGATCTGGAATATCATTTATAACGCTCTGTTTGATCGACTGTGGCCCGCGCATCAGGTGAGACGAACCGCCAAAGTGCGCGCACTCCATGCGTTAGGATTTGAAAGTGGGTTTATTGTCATTGGCGTGAGTATTGTCGCCTGGGTACTGAATGTCAGCCTGCTACAAGCATTCACCCTGGAAATTGGTTTCTTCCTGTTCTTTTTGCCGTACACGATGCTGTACAACTGGGCATACGATGTTTTACGCCAGCGAATAGTGACCCGCCGCCAACAGCGCGTTAGTGCATGATATTGCTCTTTTTTGCCGGGATCGCAACGCTCCCGGCCCTCCGCCTCCACGACATCCATCTGCTTAAAACGCCCCCAACTGACGCTATTTATGGTAAATTGCGCTTCTTTTTGTGTGTTTTATAGTTGATAAATTCAAATAATGTCTAAAATTTGGTCAAAAGATGAGACTCTCTGGAGTTTTGCATTATACGGAACGGCTGTAGGCGCAGGCACTCTTTTCCTTCCCATCCAGTTGGGATCGGCAGGCGCAATCGTGCTATTTATTACCGCGCTGGTCGCCTGGCCTCTGACATACTGGCCGCATAAGGCGCTGTGTCAGTTTATTCTTTCCTCAAAGACTTCTGCAGGTGAGGGAATTACTGGCGCCGTTACTCATTATTACGGCAAGAAAATCGGCAGTATTATTACCACGCTTTATTTCATTGCGTTTTTTGTCGTGGTATTAATTTATGCTGTGGCGATTACCAATTCCCTGACAGAGCAATTAGCGAAGCATATTCAGATAGATATTCGCATCCGGATGGCAGTTAGCTTCGGCGTAGTACTTATCCTGAATATGATTTTCTTAATGGGAAGACATGCCACTCTTCGCGTAATGGGCTTTTTAGTCTTTCCACTTATCGCTTACTTCTTGTTCCTTTCGCTCTACTTAACCGGAAGCTGGCAACCCTCGTTACTGACCGGGCAGATGTCTTTGGATAGTCACACGTTGCACCAGGTATGGATTTCTATTCCGGTGATGGTTTTTGCTTTTAGCCATACGCCCATTATTTCGACGTTTGCCATCGACAGACGGGAAAATTTTGGCGATCAGGCCATGGATAAATGCAAAAAGATCATGAAGGTCGCCTATCTGATTATCTGCCTGAGCGTGCTGTTCTTTGTCTTTAGCTGCCTGCTCTCCATTCCGCCGTCATACATTGAAGACGCACGCAACGAAGGCGTTACCATCCTTTCCGCGCTCTCGATGATGCCCAATGCGCCGGCCTGGCTCTCTATTTCCGGTATTATCGTTGCCGTCGTGGCCATGTCGAAATCTTTCCTCGGCACCTATTTCGGCGTCATCGAGGGCGCAACCGAAATGGTAAGAACCACCCTACAGCAGGTTGGCGTGAAAAAAAGCCGGGCGTTCAATCGCGCGCTGTCTATCATGCTGGTTTCCGGGATTACGTTTATTATTTGCTGTATTAACCCGAATGCCATCTCTATGATTTATGCCATTAGCGGCCCGCTCATTGCGATGATTCTGTTTATTATGCCCACGTTGTCAACGTACCTGATACCGGCATTGAAACCCTACCGTTCAGTAGGTAATTTCATTACGTTGGTCGTCGGTTTACTTTGCGTATCGGTGATGTTTTTCGGCTAAAGTAAAAGATAGCCGGGATATAACTCCCGGCTATTTTATATAAGAATCCAGCACCTTTAATATTACGTCCAGATCTTCTTCACGTCTGGCTTCATCACTCTGATGAACGATATGCTCGGTCAGATGCCCTTTAATCACCTCACGCATTAAGCCATTTACCGCGCCGCGAATCGCCGCGATCTGTTGTAACACGGCCGCGCATTCATGCGGTTCATCCAGCATTTTTTTTAGCGCTATCACCTGTCCCTGAATCTTGCTGGTTCTGGCTTTAAGCTTTTGTTTGTCCCGGATGGTATGTGACATTGCAACACCTCACTAACATTAACGAATACAAATTATAGCATTACGATGCTACTGGGGGTAGTATTCCATACTGGGGGGGGGGGAGTAGAATGACGCCCCACATAAAACAACTAAGAATCATTCTCATGGGTGAATTTTCGACACTTCTTCAGCAAGGAAACGGCTGGTTCTTCATTCCCAGCGCCATTTTATTAGGTATTTTGCACGGGCTTGAACCAGGGCACTCCAAAACTATGATGGCGGCTTTTATCATTGCCATTAAAGGTACGGTTAAACAGGCTGTCATGCTCGGTCTGGCAGCAACGCTTTCTCATACCGCGATCGTCTGGTTAATCGCGCTGGGTGGGATGTATCTTAGCCGGGCATTCACCGCACAATCAGTGGAACCATGGCTGCAGTTAATTTCTGCGATCATTATTCTGAGCACCGCGTGCTGGATGTTCTGGCGGACATGGCGAGGCGAGCAGCAGTGGCTGGCGGGAAACCACCATCACGACCACCATCACGACCACCATTACGACCATGACCATGACCATGACCATGACCATGACCATCATGGTCACATACATCCGGAAGGCGCAACGTCAAAAGCGTATCAGGATGCCCATGAACGCGCCCATGCTGCCGATATTCAACGCCGTTTTGATGGTCAAACAGTGAATAATGGACAGATCCTGCTGTTCGGCCTGACCGGAGGGCTTATCCCCTGTCCGGCTGCGATCACCGTTTTACTGATTTGTATCCAGCTTAAAGCGTTTACGCTGGGTGCCACGATGGTGCTGAGCTTTAGTCTTGGCCTGGCATTAACGCTGGTGACGGTAGGCGTTGGCGCGGCGATAAGCGTTCAACAGGCAGCAAAGCGCTGGAGTGGTTTTTCGACGCTTGCCCGGCGGGCGCCCTATTTTTCGAGCATTCTGATTGGTCTGGTCGGCGTGTATATGGGAATTCATGGCTATACCGGGATCATGCAGTAAATATGTAACGCTTCTGCTCAGGCCGTATCATTCACGTCGGGTTTCATTCCAGAAGCGTTTTTACTTATCAAACGGTATGAAAGGCCATACATTCAGCGTCCCGCCTGAATTCTGTATTTTACTCCACTACAGGCAAAACATACCCCACCGCCACCGGGTGTAGCCGGCGTGTCAGTGTTTCTGGATAGGGTCGCCGGAGGCGGGTTATTGCGGAGCGATAAACGGAGTTCGCTGCAGTGATTTACAAAACCGGGTACCAAACAGCAGTTCCCGTAATCGGTTCCGCATTCCCAGCTTCACCAGTAACCGGTATTTGTCCTGCCAGATTTGCTTCTCCTGTGTATTCAGCCTTCCACACAACGCTGACAACCTTCCTCGTCCACGGTAAACTTCCTGAAGCAAGCGTAATTGGGCCAGGCTCACTCCACATGCCAGTATCTCCCGGTGCATCAACTGGTCCATATAGTTCATCAACCGCTTCGGATTGTTAAATATCGGTGGCACTTCCAGAAAGCCCGTCACCGGAGCCGGAGATAACAAAAAGGCGTCCAGCTCTCCTGTCCTGCGCAGGCGTGCGCCCCCGGCCCACTGTTCACCCCGCCGCCCCCGGATAAGTATCTCCGCCAGTTCCGGCTCCAGCAGCGCCGGGATGCCGCCGTATACCTTCAGTACCACCCGGTCGCTGAAAAACAGCTCATCGCTGATAACCATAACCGGGTAGTCCGGCAGTATCTGTCTCAGGGAATAGAACAAAAAGAGATGTTCACGGGGACGCAGACACAGTATCAGTATGGCCTCCGGTTTCCGACGTAATTGCTGCAACAGAACAGGCAGCCTGTATGCGGTTTCACAGTTGCAGCCCGGCAGAAATCTTCGGACCAGGTGTGCCACGGCGATCGTCACCGGCCAGCAGTCACCGTAAACGATAATCTGCCGGGCCGGCATCCGGTTATGTTCCGTCATCCTCATCCTCCTTCTTTTTCAGGATTTTCCCCGCATTTCTGTTACTGCACAGCCGGTTCCACAGTTCATTTGCCATCGACCTGTCACCATTACCGACCCGGCGTTTTGATACCGGCGGCGGTCCGGCCTTTTCACGGCGCGTGGACGGGGTGGGACTGTCAAGAACCCGTATAACATAAATCTCATAGCGTCGTGCTTTATTGGGCAGGGTCTGGTGACGGCAGATGCTAACCACCCGCGATGTTTTGCTTCGCAGATAGGCAATCAGGTAGCTGGCCCGTCTGGCCGTGATGTGAAACGCCTCTGCTATCTGGTTACGCTGAACCCAATTCTGCTGTAACAGGCACCAGTGTGCCACGATGATATACAGGGGCTCGCCGGCATACTGGCGGACACTTACCGGAATAAAACAGGCATCATGGTTGGTCTGTCCGGGATAATGAATATCGTTACCTGAAAAAACTATCTTCTCTTTTGATTTATCAGAAGACATGCAGACTCTCCGTTTTTTAGTGAAAAAGACCGAGAAGAAAAAAATAATCATAAAGATAAATTTATATCTATTTTTAATTAACTATCAGGAAATGGTATTTAATTCTGCTAATTGTAAGTAACAATCACTGTCATTGCGGCTGAAAAAGCACCTGTTTTAATTACCGCACCGGGTATAGCTTCGACCTTTGCTTTATACTGTTTTATAATTTTGCCACCAGCACCGTTATCAAGATGGATAGTTCCCATATCTGTTTTCATATTAAATTTAACTGGTGTGTTATTATCCACATCAATTACCGACAGTCTGAATCCATTGTTTTCTTGTTTATTATTCTTAAGAATTACGGTGCTGTCAGCATCTGCCAGTGTCAGATCGTTGGTCCTGAACTCTATAGCCAGTGGGGCGTCGAACGGGATCTGCGTTCCGACATTCTGTTGTGCTGTAACGGTGAAAGGTACTTCCCTGGGCACCATGGTTTCCTTATATTCCGTATAAAAATGCCCCATTTTGATGGTAGCAGAAGGAGAAATAATAACCTTGCCTGAGTTGTCAGGAATCATCCTGATATTAAAGGCAGAAACCGACAAAGGTGTATACGGTTTAGTTGGTGGCGGTACGGTTGATGGTTTATAGGGAAGAATATCAAATGTACTTGCCGGAACGTTTATGTTCAAAAAAACATATTTAAAACTTTGTTCAACATAAATACGTACAGTAAGTTTTCCACTCAGATTATATGTTTTATTCTGTTCCAACTCTTGACCAAATATCTTTGAGCTGGACCAGCCGACAAAACCTGCCTGTATCTCCCGCCATGAAAATTTAACAGGATCTCGACTACCCTCCTGAATAAACAACTCCATACCAAGACCGCTCTTTTTCAGGGCTTCCACCATTGGTTGCACATTCTTAAGACTGATAGTGGCATTATAAGGTTCTGAATAAGTATTAATTGCAGTTATGCAGGTATAACTGAAGGGAATGTCTTTAATTGTCTGTAGTTCATCACCTGTGCCATATTGCCCTGCTTTAATATTAATATTCTGGATGTTAACACTCCCAGTGGCATTACAATATGACCATTCGATAGCTGCCTGCGCAGAATCACAGACAGCAAAGAAAAAAAATACACCTGACAGTATCAGTGATTTCATATTGAATAATCTTCCTGTCATGATGTCGCCCCTGCGTCCTTAAACGCACAGTTCAGGGCATCGCAGGCGTAGCGGTTCATCTGCAGTCCCCCGTAATCATCAATATACCCCACCCACAGCGTCCGGGTTTCTGCCGGCAAAACAGCCTTTAAAGGCAGGCTCCCCAGGGGCGGCACCATCACGCCCTCGCTGAAACCGCTGAGCCTGTGGCTGCGGTCTGCTCCCAGCCACGCCACAGTGATGTAGTACGGCGTCGGGTTTCTGAGGGTCAGATGTCCCGCATTCCGCTCAGCAGTCAGCTTTCTTTCCGGCTGGTCACTGCTGCTTCTGATAATGGCTTTCGGACGGTAAAACAGTTTCAGCTGACTCTGCATGGCCAGTTGCAGGACGTTGTCGTCTTCTGACTTCGGGGGAACGCCCCGCACGTTAAACCAGAACAGTGTTTCCCTGTCCTGAGGGAGCTTATCTGTCAGCCCGCGAACCTGGGTGATACGGACCTGGGATTTCTGTCCGGCATCAATACGCTGCAGCGGCGGCAGCGCCATCAGCGCATCGGTTCTCACCCCGTCAGCATCCGTCACCCAGGACTGCGCCAGGAACGGCGTGGTTTTGTCATCGTTATTCAGCGTGATGGCCACCGTTTTCTGCGGCGCATCCATGATAATACGGGTCCGGTCAACATTGACGGCCGCCGGGCTGTACTGGCTCCATGCTGCCGCCAGTGCGAGTAAAATCACACGGCTTCTTCTGCTGTTTTTCACCTGTTTTCTCCTTTAGACCTGCTCTGTGACAGGGATATTTTTATCTGCAGGGCAGTAACAGCGGCCCCCGGCTGAGTGTCACCGTTTCCGGCAGGGTGAGTCTGCACTGCACCCGGCCATCCCAGGACACATTCAGGGTCCGGCGGTCTTCCCCGCTGAGACCTGTCAGGTAGGCCAGACCGCCATCTCCGACCATCCCCGCGGTTCTGCCGGTTTTCCCGGACACCACCAGGGCGCCAAACGGCGGACTTGCGCCATCAGCCAGCCGGATATGACCGAGCACCTGCTCCCCCTGGCTGGCGTCAATCTTCCGGTAGCCCACCGCGCCCTCCGTCAGTACCTGACTGACGACGGAGCTGCTGACGTCCACGTCCTCCGGCAGGGCGGCCACATCAACCGAAATATCGCTGCGGCGATAGCTGCTGCCGGCGCTCACCACGCCCACCCCGAAGCGGTTGGTCACCCCGCTGTTGCCGTTCACCGGCACACCGGCCACGTCTCCGGTATCTATCATCATGCGGGGCTCATTCCCGGCCATCGACTGGCTGAAAGCGGCACCGTGGGCGGTGGCAGTCACCGAGCCGTACCAGCTCAGGCCCAGGCTGCGGTACTGTCCGGGCTGCAGGGTGGCGTCCGCTGCCGCCTGGCCCCACGGCAGACGGCTCTGCACGCTGCCGCTGAAGCTGCTGTTGCTGCCGGTGTCATAACGGTTATGACCGGCGCTGATGTTCCATGTAGTGTCCGGGTTATGGAAATCGCTGTAATTCACGGTCTGCTGCAGGCCGCCCCGGTTATCTTTCTGTACGCTGTAACTCACCTGGCGGCTGTCTCCCCACGGGATACTGATGGTGGCGTAGACCTGGTTCTGGCTACCCCCGCCGGTGTACTGGTTACGGGCAAACGACACCGAGGCCGAGAGTCCCTGAAGGTCGCCGAGACTGAACACCTTGTTGAGGCTGAGCATGTAGTTATTGTTGGACTGTGCGTTCCAGTAATTGAGCCGGCTTACCGAGAGGGCCGCGCTCATGTTGAGTACCGGAACGGACTGGCTATAAGTCACGGTGTAGCTCTGTTTTTCATGCCATGCATCGCCGCCGTCAGTGGTCCGACGCTGCAGGTACTCCGGCATGGACAGAAAATGGCGGTCCGAGAAGCGGTATCCGACGAACGCCAGGGTACTGCCGGTTTTATCAAACGTTTTGGCATAGTTGATACGGTAGCTGTAACCGGACTGCTTCTGCCCATGCGGCAACCGCGCATCTGAGCGGGTGACGTCCGCAGACAGAGCGCCCAACAGCCCCATATTCTGGCCGATCCCGAGCGCCGCGGACTGGTAGTCGCCGGTGGAGGCAATGAGGCCGCCATACAGCGACGTGTTGTTAAATGCTCCCCAGGTGGCCTCCCCGAGCAGAAAGTCAGGGCTGACCGTGCTGTTGTTATGCGTCCCGCCGTACAGCGGACGTCCGGCGGCCACCTTATAGCGAACCTGTCCCTGGCGTGCCATAAAGGGGACGCTGGCCGTGTTGACCTGCCAGGTCCGGACGCTACCGTCGCTTTCCCGGACGCTGACATCCAGGTTGCCGCTGATATTCTGGCTCAGGTCGGGAAGCTCAAAAGGCCCCGGCGACACCCGGGTCTGGTACAGAATGCGACCATTCTGGCTGACGGTGACCTGTGCATTACTGTTCGCAATGCCGCTAATTTTCGGGGCATACCCCTGAAGAGAGGGCGGCAGCATGCGCTCATCGCTGGCCAAAGTGAGCCCGGCAAAGCGGAAGGAGTCAAAAATAGCGGAGCTGAGGTACGTCTGTCCGAGCGTCAGTTTTGAGCGCAGTGCTGGCAAGGCACGGAACAGATACGTCTGCGGCAGATAAAAATCGGACTGTGATGCGCCCTGCCCACTGTCAAAACGGCTGTACTGGTAATCGCTCCGCAATCGCCAGGCGCCGAGATTAAACCCGGCGGTGCCGTAGAGGCTGTAGCTGGTAGAGGCTTCCCCCTGCTGCGGCATATAGCGGTTGACCATCAGGCTGTAATCAAGCAGGCCGGCGGTGACGCCGTCGCTCCAGCGTGAAGGGGGCACCCAGTCCGGGTCCTGATAACGCATCCAGGCCTGGGGAATAATGAAGGTCAGACGCTGATTTTCAGCGCTGTACCGTACCTGACTGTCAGCGGAGCGCAGCTCAAGGCATTGCTCGTCCGGGATACCGGTAACGGGTTTCAGGCCATGAATAATCTTATCCTTAAGACCCAGCATGGCCACCATGTCTGTTGTCACACAGATGACGGCCGCGTCGAGTCCGGCAACCGGTACAACCCTGACCGGATACTGTTCCCGTACCGGCTGGTCATTGAGCCAGATATCGAGAATATAGTTACCGGGCGCCACATACCCCTTGCGGCTGAAGGCCGTGAGGTCCACGTTAGACAGGTTCCCGCTGTCCAGCAGGCTGGCATTGAACTCCGTGGCCTGCGACTTCAGGACGGAAAATGTCAGGGTAATCAGAATGGCAAGCCGGGTAATTTTCATGGCATGGCGCTTTCGTGTTGTCGTCCGTGTAACAGACAGCCCGCAGGCACAGTCAGATATAAAAGCCGTCCGATCCCCTCCGTGGACGGCTTCTCCCTGTCGTTATTTACCGCGTGAAATCACAGGTATTTCAGGGTGTAGGTGACGGATGCGTTAACATCGCCAGGAGTTGCGGCACCTGTCAGGGCTATCAGGCGGGCAAAGAAGTTGAGTTCGTTATTCCCGGCTTGCAGTTGCTGAGCTTCGCCATCCGGCATCGGGGTATTAGGTGTAATCAGTGAGGTATTGTCACTTTTCAGAAGCTGCACACCAACATGCTGGGCACTGCCGGTGTGACGTAAGCTTTACCTGAGGTATCAGCTGTGCCACTGAAAGAGACGGTTACTTTAGACATTTTCCCTGCGGAGCCAGCAGGATTTGAACCTGCATCATTCGGATCGAAGGCGCAGTTCTGCAGATGAATGGTGAACGGTTTTGATTCCGTAGTTGCGTCGGCGGTATTCAGTTTACGGTAAGAAATCTGTCCAAACGGAACGGTGATCGCATCGTCGCCCGGTGCGATATCACAGGGTGAGTTGGTGATGGTACCAGTGAAAAGAATTTTACCTGAGCCGAACGGGCCTGCTGTGGGTGGATCGACTGCATATACAGAAGCGCCATACATCATACCGGCAGCCGCCATGGCAAGTATTATTTTATTACGCATAGATAATATGTCCTTTGGGTGAATGAGAATTATTTTGCAAAGGCTGAAAACAACTCTGAGGGTATTAATGAAAGCGTTCAGAAAAGATTCGTATGAATAATAAACGCCTGGTGTTAAACGAAGCACCTGAACTTTCCATCGAAAAATATTGATTTCAGCTAATGCCTAATCAGTTGTAAGAAAATTCTTATTCAAATTAAAACAATAAAAATAGATCGATACGATCGATGATTATGATCGTAATTTAAGAATAATCATCAAAGAAATACTTTTTAATGTAATTATAAGCGGGTGAATACCTAACAGACAGATATTCGCAGCGGACATGAAATATTTTGTAATATGTTATCGGGAATGTATGTTTTGCTTTTCCATTACACTGGATATTTACAAAACATAATACTAATCATATATAACAATGAAATTACTAGTAGCATAAAAAACTGGATATAACGCAAGTAAAAGGCATTTAATTCCAAAACATTAACTTAATAAATCATTATGAACCATCATAAGTGGAAGGAATAAAAAATAATAAATGAAATGATATTCTTCTGTATTTGTGATGGGCATCACAATAGATATAAATGCAGGTACCCTGACATTTCTGAACTTCGCGGATGAAATTTAAAAACAATGCCGACAGCAAAGAACAAACTGGTAATAGCTGTCAGACATAATGCTGCCTGCTGTAATGTATACAGCAGGCTGGGGGATATTAATGCGCGGCGTCGTGCTGCACGGAGTGCGTGGGTGATTCCTGAACTGACTGAGAGTCTACAACTATGCCATCCTGAGCTGATTTCAGTAACAGACCTGCCTGATAGTATTTTCCTTCGTTCATCAAGGAAAGCGCTGTGGTCACATCCTTACGGGTTTGCTGAAGAGGAATGAGTTCCTGATTTTCAATAACACTGACGCCTGCTAGTTTCAGGGCCTCTATAGTTCCTTTTTTATCTCCTTCTTTCATTTTCTGGTTTGCTTTATTAATAGCATCATTTTTCTGGCCCGCAGGGAGATAATCTTCTGCTACCGTAATCGATGAATTTATCCGAATATAGTGGTCTCCTTCAACTGGGGCTTTTTTATCTGATTTGACATACAGATTCCAGTCAGTGCTGTCATCGTTCAGGAGTTTTTCTGCTTGCGCAGCCAGTTGTTCCGCCTTTTGGGTGCGACCATTAAACAACTCGAATCGCGACATTCCGATATCACGCATGGCCTGCCAGGCCTGTCCGGATATCTTGTCATTATTCAGAGTAACGTTATCAGTCATGTTTGTTGCGGCCATAATATTTCCTGAAAACAGGATAACCATCAGCGCAACGCCTGGCATAATATGGCTTTTCATAATCCATCATCTCCACAAAGTAACATTTTTTATCGGATTATCCTATTCAGAACCGGTAACCCACGCCAAGATTAAAACCATTGCTATTAAGGCTTCCGCTGTTATGGGTAGCATCAAAATCCGCTCCCTCATAACCCAGAGTTATAGCGACACTACTGACCGGGGTATAAGCCACGCCAGCAGAATAACCATATCCGACCTTACTGTCAGACTCATTTATCCCGTGATCACGCTGATGCAATAATACGGGACCCACTTGACTATACAGACTTAACTGGTTATTTATTTTCCATGAGGGGCCTGCAAGCAGGGAGTAATAACGGGTTGTTACACGACCATTACTGCTTTCATCGGAATAGCGCTGGCTTCCATTTAGCCAGGCAAATGAGGTTGTCAGCCCCCAGTCCGGTGACATTTCATAGTTGTTTGCCAGCCGAACCCCACGCAACGTCCCGGCGTGATTAGTATGGGACTGGGCGTATCCAAGTGAAAATGTACTGGCATTATCGTCTGCCCATACCGGACTGGCTGCAGCAGACAGCAGAACAATACCGGCACTTCCGGCTAATAGCATTTTGTTCATCTTCTTCTCTCCGGTTATTTTTACCTGATGCCTTACTGGCATGTATTAAGTTAAAATCTTTCCGTGATAACAAACTATAAATAAATCTTTTAAATTATGAGCGCTGTTACTCCAGCAAATACCTTTATCTCCGGCTGTCGGGAGGCTATTCACGAAAATATATCCAGGCCAGAAACAGTATTTAATAATAAATAAACTGAAAAATAAAAACTGACAAAAATAGAAGTTCACTGATATATACCCAAAATAATTCGAGTTGCTTAAAGGCGGCAAGGGAGTGAGTCCCCAGGAGCATAGATAACGATGTGACTGGGGTGAGCGACAAATCTGCCGGGAACAGATTTGAACGTCGCGTGCGACGGCCGTCAGGGCGAGGCCCATGGATGGACTGAGTAATCCGTAGCCAACACATAAGCCACTTGAAGTATGAAGGGTATATAACGGGAAAGAAGGCATATCGGCCTGGTAAATCAACGTCTGTGACTTAGTTGCAGGAAACGGCTATGGTGAGGGGGGGGGGGGGGCGGCAGTTATCGGGCAGTAACGGCATTGTTCAGTGAGTATCCAGGAAACAAAAAAAGAAGGGAGCGGTACTCCCTTCGTAAACATGTCAGAATACGACATTTTGGTACTCTTTTATTTATTATCTGGCCGTAAAAGTTATGCTGTTGGCAGATATCTCCAGTCAACATAAAAAAATACCACCAGCTAAAAATGTGATGCAAACCACCATTAAGCAGGTAACCAAATTGACTGTGCCACTAAATCCGGAAAAGAGTTTGAATCCGGGGATAACATCTGATGCAGAAATTAGCACCAGTCTTCGATTCGGATACCCGGAATGCGTTCAAACTCGCGGAGATTGTTTGTGACGACGACCAGTCCGCGGCTACGGGCATGGCCAGCAATCATCTGGTCATAAGGCCCGACAGGTGTTCCCTTGCGGGCCAGTTCGGCACGGATTTGACCGGTATGTATCGCTGCCTGTGTATCGTAATCCAGAACCTCAAGGCGGGAGATAAATCCCTCCACGATGGCAAGATTACGCTCCGGCGCCAGGCTTTTTTCAGCACCGTAAATCAGCTCCATTAAGGTGATGGAGCTGATACACATTCGGGATGTATTGAGGTTGAAGCGTTCTCTGATGTGTTCGGGCTTATTTTTGATGGTGAAAATACAGGTATTGGTATCAAGCATGAATTTCAGCATCAGAATCCTTCCCGTTCCTGTACTGCGGGTTGTTCTCTGGTACTCATAAAATCAGTACTGGCGCCTTCGCCATCGAACCAGCTGTCCCAGGATTCTCCGACTGGAGTAATGATTCTGCTTCTACCAACCGCAATGATTTCGACATGTTTCACATCATCCGGAAAGGATATCGATTTAGGCAATCTGACTGCCTGGGTCCGGTTACTAAAAAAAAGTGTTGTGTGCATAACTGCCTCCTTTCTGGATATACAACGAGTATATCCATTATGAGTAGAGGCGATGTATATGTCAAAGAGATATACAGGAAAAAATAATCCAGTCACATGACGCGCACTCCGCAGGGCATCCTTGCCAACCCCGGCAATCGGGGAAAGCGAGTTTCCCCGACTCCGGCATTTCTGAATACATCCAATGAAGGAAATACCATGCAAACAATGCATAAAAAACATATGTGCCCATGGCTTCTGCCCGGTTTGCTCGGTCTGGCTCGGTGTGCGCCAGTACCGCATACTTACGCAGCCATCATTGAGGCAGGATTTTATCCGGAAGGTACAGATCTCCAGCTTGTTCTTAAGATAATTGAGACCGCGCGACAGGAAATCCGTCTGATGGACTATTCCTTCACCTCTTGGGAGGTGGTCCGGTTCGAACATTCAGTGAGTACAAAATTCTCCATGTCAAAGTGATCGTCAGCGACGACCGCCACACCGAGGTGGACACGTCAGAATCGCTGATCGGACACGTCGCAATCTACACTCTGACTTATAAGCCAGCCTTAAGGGGCATGTTGGCTTTGACGATCAGGCAAAAAACAACGGCGAATAAAGTCGTATGATGATCTTCACATTTATCATCATCAGCGTTCATATTACTCAACCTGTAATCAACCTCTGGCGTTTTTCTGTATCCATCACAACCATTTCCGGTAAAGGTAAAAAAGGGATTTGAACCTTTCCGGAGATGATAATGAAGGTAAATACATGGACAATTTTGCTTATGTCGGCGCATCTGACGGCCTGTGCCGTCCCTGGCACAGAAAAATATCAGACCAGCATGGACAGCGTTACGGCAGAAAAAATAAGCCGGATTATCCAGTCGGATGTCATTCCTTATAAAGGCGAAAACCATGGAGAAGTTATCAGCCGCGTATCGTCTGCTTTTCTCGGAACACCTTATCAGGCGGATACGCTCATCGGTGGGCCCGGCATCCCCGAAGTCCTTGTAGCGAATTTCAACGGCGTGGACTGCTTTACCCTGGCTGATTACGTTGAAGCCCTGGCCCGCAGCGATAATCAGAAATCGTTTCTGCATAATCTTGCCAGGACTCGCTACGCCGCGGGCAAAGTTGCTTATCTCAGCCGCCGGCACTTCTTCTCTGACTGGTTCGCCGCAACACCGCGTAATGCACGGGATGTAACGCCGGATATCAGCCCTGATTATGTCGTTGTTGACAAGCAGCTTAACCATAAACCTGATGGCGGCGAGTACATTCCTGGTCTGGGCATCCATCCTCGTAAAATAAATTACATTCCCGGAAGAGCCATCAACCAGCAGGTCATGAACCACCTAAAAAACGGGGATTATATCGGTGTCTACTCCCCGCTTGACGGGCTGGACGTTTCACATGTGGGTATCGTAGTTCGCCATGATGAACAGGTGTGGTTCAGGAACGCCTCCTCATTGGCCGCAAACAGAAAAGTGGTGGATACACCGTTTATGGAATACATGCATTCCAGACCGGGCATCGTTGTGCTGCGGGCTGAATGATAAAGTCATTACCGGAGTCGCCAGCTGATAATAGCCGTCCGACATAGGTATTGAAACCCTGTGTGCTGTGGGGCCGACACGGAAAATTGCTGTAAATTCGTGGTTTTAGTAAATACTAGAAGATATTTGTCTGGAGCGGGCGAAGGGAATCGAACCCTCGTATAGAGCTTGGGAAGCTCTCGTTCTACCATTGAACTACGCCCGCTTTGAGATGCGTAAGGCATTATAAACCTTACGCTCTGGTTGGCAAGAGACTTACTGGCTGACTGGCGATTAATTCGCCGTCAGCACTTCGATTTACTCCCCTGCGGCGGCAGATAACGCAGCGGATCGATGGCCGTCGCCCGGTAGCGAATCTGGAAGTGTAGTCTTACGGATGCGGCATCCGTGCTGCCCATCGTAGCGATTTTTTGCCCCGCTTTAACGCTTTGTCCATTATTAACCAGCATGGTGTCATTATGAGCGTAAGCCGTAATGTAATCTTCATTGTGCTTAATCATGATGAGATTGCCGTAACCGCGCAGCTGGTTCCCGACATAGACAACTTTACCCGCTCCCGCCGCATAAACAGGCGTTCCGCGCGCGCCCGCAATATCGATCCCCTTATTTCCGCCCTCCGCGGTGGAATAAGGTAAAATCACTTTACCGTTAGCAGGCCATACCCAACAACGCTGCCCCACCGGCGGCCAGGAGGATTTTGGCACCGAAGATGACGGTCTGACCGCAGCAGTTTTTGTTGCTGTTTTATTGCTGGTTTTGCGTGTTGAACTGCTACTCTTTGCGCTGCCGCGCACTTTAATTCGCTGCCCCACCTCAATAGTATAAGGCGGAGAAATGCCATTCAGTCGGGCCAGTTCTTTCACGCTGGTTCCCGTAGCGCGCGATATACGATACAACGTATCGCCGCGCTTAACGGTATAGACGGAGCCGGAATACGTTCCTGAGCCGGAATTACTGGAACACCCCGCCAGCAGCAGCCCTGTGCATAACAGCACCGCAATACCCAGGCTATTTTTGTTCAGGCGTCCTGCGCTCAAAACCATTCCTCACTCTATTGACAGACGCCTTATGATAGCAGCCAAATGCCGTATGCCCAATCCATTGACGCCGGAAAGGGTCCGCGTGGATGATGATGCCGCGAATATCCGATATGCCAGCATAATATCGAATCACGGCACAATGGCGCTCGTCTGCGTTCTGTCAGGGCCTGTTTTGGTAATGCCTTTCTTTCTGTTATGCGCTACGCTGATCGTCTGAGTATATGGCCTGGCCATGCTGCCGGGTCATTTTAATTTTCAGGAGCTTTCATGACTGAGGAACATGTCGTTTTATTGGATGAGCAGGATAAGCCTTCCGGCACACTGGAAAAGTATGCGGCTCATACGCTTAATACGCCTTTGCATCTGGCTTTCTCCTGCTGGCTATTTAACGAAGATGGTCAGTTGCTGGTAACACGACGGTCGCTGAGCAAGAAAGCCTGGCCAGGCGTGTGGACGAATTCGGTTTGCGGTCATCCGCAACAAGGCGAAACCACCGAAGAGGCGATCATCCGCCGTTGTCGGTTCGAACTCGGCGTGGAAATTACCGATCTCACCCCCGTCTATCCGCACTTCAGCTATCGGGCGACAGATCCAAACGGTATTGTGGAAAATGAAGTCTGTCCGGTATTTGCCGCGCGGGCAACCAGTGTGTTACAGGTTAACAGCGAAGAGGTGATGGACTATCAGTGGAGCGAATTTAAAAGCGTATGGAAAAGCCTTCTCGCTACGCCGTGGGCATTTAGCCCGTGGATGGTCATGCAAGCGTCAGACGAACAAGCGCGTGAACGACTGCTCAATTACTGCCAGCGTTAAAGATTGCCTGATGGCGCTACGCCTGAACAAAGAGATGCCGGATGGCGGCTAATGCCCCATCCGGCAATTTACATCTTATTTCACCGGACGCATCGCCGGGAACAGAATAACGTCGCGAATCGTGTGGCTGTTAGTAAACAGCATCACCATACGGTCGATACCAATTCCCAGACCCGCTGTCGGCGGTAAACCGTGTTCCAGCGCCGTCACGTAGTCTTCGTCGTAGAACATGGCTTCGTCGTCGCCCGCCGCTTTTGCATTAACCTGATCCAGGAAACGCTGCGCCTGGTCTTCCGCATCGTTCAACTCGCTAAAGCCATTGCCGATTTCACGACCGCCGATAAAGAACTCGAAGCGGTCAGTGATTTCCGGGTTCACATCATTACGACGCGCCAGTGGAGACACTTCAGCCGGATATTCGGTGATGAAGGTCGGCTGAATCAGATGCGCTTCAGCGACTTCGTCAAAGATCTCGGTGACGATACGGCCCAGACCCCAGCTCTTCTCGACGTGAATGCCGATGCTTTCAGCAATCGCCTTCGCGGAATCGAAGTTGTCCAGATCAGCCATATCTGTTTCCGGACGATATTTCTTGATCGCTTCACGCATGGTCAGTTTTTCGAACGGCTTACCGAAGTCAAACACTTCATCACCGTACGGAACCTGGGTGGTGCCCAGAACATCCTGCGCCAGCGTACGGAACAGAGACTCAGTCAGCTCGATCAGGTCTTTGTAGTCCGCATACGCCATATAGAGTTCCATCATGGTGAACTCAGGATTATGGCGCACGGAGATGCCTTCGTTACGGAAGTTACGGTTAATTTCGAATACGCGTTCGAAGCCGCCAACCACCAGACGCTTGAGGTACAGTTCCGGCGCGATACGCAGGTACATGTCCAGATCCAGCGCGTTGTGATGGGTGATAAACGGACGGGCAGACGCGCCGCCTGGGATCACCTGCATCATCGGCGTTTCGACTTCCATAAAGCCGCGAGCAACCATAAACTGGCGAATACCAGCCAGGATCTTCGAACGGGTTTTGAAGGTGTTACGGGATTCATCGTTAGAGATGAGATCCAGATAACGCTGGCGATAGCGCGCTTCCTGGTCCTGCAGGCCGTGGAATTTATCCGGCAACGGACGCAGCGCTTTCGTCAGCAGGCGCAGTTCGGTGCAGTGGATAGACAGCTCGCCGGTTTTGGTTTTGAACAGCTTACCTTTCGCGCCGAGGATATCGCCAAGATCCCACTTCTTGAACTGCTCGTTGTAAACGCCTTCCGGCAGATCATCGCGCGCCACATACAGCTGAATGCGGCCGCCTACGTCTTGCAGGGTAACAAAAGAGGCTTTACCCATAATACGGCGAGTCATCATACGGCCCGCGACGGACACTTCAATATTCAGCGCTTCCAGTTCTTCAGCTTCTTTCGCGTCAAACTCTGCGTGCAGTTGGTCTGAGGTACGGTCACGACGGAAATCGTTCGGGAACAGGATACCCTGCTCACGCAGTGCAGCCAGCTTCTCGCGACGTGCCTTCATTTCATTGTTAAGATCGACTACCTCGTCAGCGCCCTGTGCGTTTTGTTCAGACATGTTGATTCCTCATAGCCCTGCTTTCAAACTTGCTTCGATAAATTGATCCAGACTACCGTCCAGTACCGCCTGTGTATTGCGGGTTTCCACCCCAGTACGCAGGTCTTTAATGCGGGAATCGTCCAGGACATAGGAACGAATCTGGCTTCCCCAGCCGATATCGGACTTAGTGTCTTCCATCGCCTGTTTTTCAGCGTTCTTTTTCTGCATCTCCAGTTCATAAAGCTTCGCTTTCATCTGCTTCATGGCCTGGTCTTTGTTTTTGTGCTGCGAACGGTCGTTCTGGCACTGCGTCACGATTCCGGTTGGAATATGGGTGATACGCACGGCGGATTCCGTACGGTTAACGTGCTGACCGCCTGCGCCAGACGCGCGATAGACGTCGATACGCAGATCCGCCGGGTTAATGTCGATATCGATATCGTCGTCCACTTCCGGGTACACAAACGCGGAGCTAAACGAGGTATGACGGCGACCGCCGGAGTCAAACGGGCTTTTACGCACCAGACGATGTACGCCGGTTTCAGTGCGCAGCCAGCCATAGGCATATTCGCCGGAGATTTTGATAGTCGCGGACTTAATACCGGCGACTTCCCCTTCCGATTCTTCAATGACTTCCGTCTTGAAGCCGCGCGCTTCCGCCCAACGCAGATACATACGCAGCAACATGCTGGCCCAGTCCTGCGCTTCAGTACCACCGGAACCGGCCTGAATATCGAGATAGCAATCGGCGCTATCGTACTCGCCGGAGAACATCCGGCGGAATTCCAACTGCGCCAGCTTCTCTTCCAGCGTATTCAGTTCCGCGACGGCTTCGTTAAACGTCTCTTCGTCGTCAGCTTCTACCGCCAGTTCCAGCAGCCCGGAAACGTCGTCCAGCCCCTGAGTCATTTGATCAAGCGTATCGACGATCGCTTCGAGCGATGAACGCTCTTTTCCCAGCGCCTGCGCGCGCTCAGGTTCGTTCCAGACATCCGGCTGTTCCAGCTCGGCGTTTACTTCTTCCAGACGCTCTTTCTTAGCATCGTAGTCAAAGATACCCCCTAAGAACGTTGGTGCGTTCCGTGAGGTCCTGAATGCGGTTATTCACCGGGTTAATTTCAAACATGGTCTGATTTCTTTTATTTGACTTGTCAAAATGCGGTTATAAGGGCGAAATATTAGCGGATTTCGCCCCTTAATTACAGCGAAAGTGTTGTTAAATCGCCCCGATCATAGCGGCCAAATATCATCGATAATAATCTGTAAACTACGGTTGCCGCGAAACTCGTTAATGTCCAGTTTATAAGCCAGTTCTACCTCCCGCACGCCGTTATCCGGCCAACAGGTCGTATCAATATTAAATGCGATGCCATCCAACAGCGGGCCGCCGCCGACAGGCTCCACCATCACCTTGAGGTGACGCTCGCCCACCAGACGCTGCTGTAGCAGACGGAAACGACCATCGAATAACGGTTCCGGGAACATTTGCCCCCACGGTCCGGCATCCCGCAACAGTTGCGCCACTTCCATAGACATCTCCGCCGCGCTTAATGGACCATCGGAGATCACCTCGCCTTGCAACAGGGCAGGATCGAGCCATTCCGTCACCAGCTCGCCAAACCGTTGCTGAAACTGCTCGAATTTATGCTCTTCCAGCGACAATCCCGCCGCCATCGCATGGCCGCCGAACTTGATCATCAGATCAGGGTAAAGGGTATCCAGCCGTTCCAGCGCATCGCGCATATGCAGCCCCTGAATCGATCGGCCTGAGCCTTTTAGCGTGCCATCGCCCGCAGGCGCAAAGGCGATCACCGGGCGGTGAAAACGCTCTTTAATGCGCGACGCCAGAATTCCGACCACGCCCTGGTGCCATTCAGGATGATACATCGCCAGACCGCCCGGAAGCGTTTCACTACTGCGCTCAAGCTTTTCGCACAGGATAAGCGCTTCCGCCTGCATCCCCTGCTCTATTTCTTTGCGCGTCTGGTTAAGCGCATCCAGCTCGCTGGCCAGAACACGCGCTTCGCCGAGGTTGTCGCACAACAGTAACGCCACGCCAACGGACATATCATCCAGCCTGCCGGCGGCATTCAGGCGAGGCCCCAACGCGAAGCCTAAATCACTGGCGGCAAGCTGCTGCGGATCGCGATTCGATATCTCCAGCAACGCTTTAATTCCCGGACGGCATTTCCCGGCACGAATACGACTTAGCCCTTGCCAGGTCAGAATACGGTTGTTAGCGTCCAGCGGCACAACGTCTGCTACCGTACCCAACGCCACTAAATCCAGCAGCTCCGCCAGATTCGGCGGCGCGATGTTGCGCTCGTCGAACCATCCTTTGTCGCGCAAAAATGTTCGCAACGCCAGCATCAGGTAAAACGCCACGCCGACGCCCGCCAGCGACTTAGACGGGAATTCGCAGTCGCGCAGATTGGGATTAATAATCGCTTCGGCATCCGGCAACGTGTCGCCTGGCAGGTGGTGATCGGTCACGATCACCGGAATCCCCAACGTCTTTGCATGCGCTACGCCGGCATGGGATGAAATGCCGTTGTCTACGGTGACGATAAGCTGCGCGCCGCGCGCCTTCGCCTGATCGACCACTTCCGGGCTTAAACCGTAGCCGTCTTCAAAGCGATTAGGCACCAGATAACTGATGTTGTCACATCCCAACGCACGCATTCCCAATACGCTTAGCGCAGTACTGGTCGCGCCGTCGGCGTCAAAATCGCCAACAACAATAATGCGGGTACCTTCGCGAAAGGCGTTGTAGAGGATCTCCACCGCGTTATCTATGCCGCTAAGCTGTTGCCAGGGCAGCATTCCTTTCACGCTGCGCTCCAGTTCGCGGGCGCTACGAACGCCCCGGCAGGCATATAGACGTCGTAGTAATGGAGGAAGATCGGCGGGGAGTTCCGCCGTCTCATCAGCCTCGCGCCGACGAAGTTGTCTCTGTTGTTTCACGCGTATTATTTACCACTGGTCTGTTTTTGATGCTCATCAAGAAACGCTTTCATCTCTTTCGGTCCCTGATAGCCAGGCACCACATAGCCGTTACTCAATACAATGGCTGGCGTACCGCTAACGCCCAACTGCACGCCCAACGCATAATGATCAGCAATGTTCACGTCACAGCTTGCCGGTTTCACGCCCTTACCTGCCATGGCGTCATCAAACGCTTTGTTTTTGTCTTTGGCGCACCAGATAGATTTCATATCCTGCTCCGCCTGGCTTTCCAGCCCCTGGCGCGGGAAGGCCAGATAACGAACCGTGATCCCCAGCGCGTTATAATCTTTCATCTCTTCATGTAGCTTATGACAATAGCCGCAGGTGATATCGGTAAAAACAGTAATGACATGTTTCTCATCCGGCGCTTTATAGACGATCATCTCTTTTTCCAGCGCATTTAGCTGGCTCATCAGCAGTTTGTTCGTCACGTTTACCGGATGCGCGCCGCTCACGTCATACATCGGCCCTTGAATAATATGTTTGCCGTCATCAGTGACGTACAGTACGCCGCTGTGAGTGAGGACGGTTTTCATCCCTGCCACTGGCGAGGCCTGAATTTCCGTACTCTGAACGCCCAGCTTAGCCAGCGACTGACGGATAGCCGCATCATCCGCATGGGCCACGCCTGAAAACGCCGCCGCCAGTAAAGTGAACATCATAAAACGCTTTTTCATAAACTATCCTTTCCTGTCAGCACTCATGCCCGCGGATGGTGCTGTTGATGAAGTTGACGCAAACGCTCCGTTGCGACATGCGTATAAATTTGTGTCGTCGAAAGATCGCTATGCCCAAGTAGCATTTGTACAACGCGCAAGTCGGCGCCGTGATTCAGCAAATGCGTGGCGAAAGCGTGACGTAAAACATGCGGCGATAGTTTTTCGCTATCGATTCCAGCCAGTACCGCATAATGTTTAATACGGTGCCAGAAGGTCTGCCGCGTCATCTGCTGCGCACGCTGACTGGGGAATAATACGTCAATCGATACGCCATTGAGTAACCAAGGACGCCCATGCTCCAGATACGTTTCCAGCCAATATACCGCCTCTTCGCCTAACGGCACCAACCGCTCTTTATTGCCTTTACCGATAACCCGCACCACGCCCTGCCGCAGACTGATATCGCTCATTGTCAGCCCCACCAGTTCCGACACGCGCAAACCGGTGGCATACAGCACTTCCAACATAGCTTTATCGCGCAACTCCAAAGGTTGATCAATAAGCGGCGCCTGCAAGAGCCGTTCAACCTGCGCCTCGCTAAGGTCTTTCGGTAAACGCTGCGGAAGCTTAGGCGAGGCCAACTGCGCGCTCGGATCATCCTCACGATACTTTTCACGGTACAGATGCTGGAAAAAGCGCCGCATAGCGCTTAACAGGCGTGCGGAACTGGTCGCTTTGTATCCGCCCTCCACCCGTTCAGCCAGCAGCGTTTGTAAATCATCAGCCTGCGCCGTCGCAAGCGTTTTTCCGCGATGATGCAACCACGCAACGACCATCGATAAGTCGCGACGATACGCGCTTAATGTATTTTCCGCCAGATTTCGTTCCAGCCACAGGGCATCCAGAAACTGCTCAATACGCGCTAAATCCTGTTCCATTCGCGCTCCCTACTTCACGCTGACTTTTGGTGCATTATGCCTCATTGTGCCGTGAATGCAGTGATTCTGTTACACTACCCGCAACGCTATAGCAGAATCGAGATGTAACGTAATGAACATGGGTCTTTTTTACGGTTCCAGCACGTGCTACACCGAGATGGCCGCAGAGAAAATTCGCGATATCCTCGGCCCGGAGCTGGTGACATTACATAACCTCAAGGATGACGCCCCCGCCTTAATGGAGCAGTACGACGTGCTCATTTTAGGCATCCCCACCTGGGATTTTGGCGAAATTCAGGAGGACTGGGAAGCCGTCTGGGAGCAACTGGACGATCTCAATCTGGAAGGCAAAATCGTTGCGCTTTACGGTATGGGCGACCAGCTCGGCTACGGCGAGTGGTTCCTGGATGCGCTGGGTATGTTGCATGACAAACTTGCCCTCAAAGGCGTTAAATTTGTCGGCTACTGGCCCACAGAAGGCTACGAATTTACCAGCAATAAACCGGTCATTGCGGATGGGCAACTGTTTGTCGGCCTGGCGCTGGATGAAACGAACCAGTACGATCTCAGCGATGAGCGTATACAGACCTGGTGTGAACAAATTCTCGGCGAAATGGCCGAACACTACGCCTGAAGCCTTACTCGCTGTATTTCCCTCTCGACGGAACCGCGTTTACGCCGTTCCGTTAGTGTTGGCCTGATATCGGCTGCTGTAACAGTATCCGACGCAACTCACGCCATTCCGCTTCTTCCATGCTATCCGCCGCCAGCCATAAATGCTGATGACGTCCAGACTCTGCGCGTAAACGCAACACCATCCCGCTCTTCAGTAACCAGGGCGGACGCAAGAGCGTCCAGTCCTGCCCCTGCCAGCGTAAGCGCCCGTCCATGAGTAGCTTGATCTCTCCCTGGCAGGTATTAATCCTGCGCTGGCTACGTACACAGTCAAACACGACCAGCGACAGTAGTATCATCCATAACGGGGTATAACTCAGCGGCCAGGGCATCAATAAAATCACCGCAGAAACCAGCCCATGAATGAGCAATGAGATCCACTGAGCGCGCCATGAGACGCGTAAATCAGATTGCCACAGGACCACGTTCCCGATTCCGTGTCTGAATGAGTCGGACCATCTGTTCCAGTTCAGCGTCAGCCGGTTTACCGTGATTCATTAACCAGTTAAATAAATCCGGGTCATCACTCTGCAACAAACGGACAAAAATACGCTTTTCTTCATCACTTAAACTATCGTACTCATGTTCAAAAAACGGCATGATGGAAATATCAAGTTCGCGCATACCGCGACGACATGCCCAGTGAATACGTGCTTTATTGTGAATATCCATGTTCTTCCTGCCTCGCGAAAATGAAGTACCGGGCTATTGTAACGTGTTTTTGGCGTTGTTTTACGGGAATCTCAGTAATCTGGAACGCGATCGCGAAATAAAAGGCTGGGAATCAATATGTTCATCCATTTTGGATACCGCCTCGCAAAACGATCAATCCGCTCTCAATGGGCTATTTAAAGCACTTGCAATGACCGATGGCTCTTTTACCATTAACCATTATTGTTGCAGCTAACCAGGACATTATTTATGGCTTTTATCTCCTTTCCACCGCGTCATCCTTCATCGTCAGCCCGCCTGCCGCTGACGCTGATCGCGCTTGACGACTGGGCGCTGTCGACCATTACCGGCGTAGACAGTGAAAAGTATATTCAGGGCCAGGTCACCGCTGACGTAAGCCAGATGACTGAGCAGCAACACCTTCTCGCCGCCCACTGCGATGCTAAAGGTAAGATGTGGAGCACTCTGCGCCTGTTCCGTGAGCGCGACGGTTTCGCCTGGATTGAACGCCGTAGCGTGCGTGAAGCACAATTAACGGAGCTGAAAAAGTACGCCGTATTTTCCAAAGTGGTCATCGCGCCGGATGACGAACGCGTATTGCTTGGCGTGGCCGGTTTTCAGGCCCGCGCGGCGCTGGCTAAAGTCTTTAGCGAACTGCCCAATAGCGAAAATCAGGTGGTCAGAGACGGCGCCTCCACGCTGCTATGGTTTGAACATCCTGCGGAACGATTCCTGCTTGTCACCGATGTCGCGACGGCCAACATGTTAACAGAGAAGTTGCATGGCGAAGCCGAACTGAATAACAGCCAACAGTGGCTGGCGTTGGATATTGAAGCAGGCATTCCGGTGATTGACGCGGCGAACAGCGGTCAGTTTATCCCCCAGGCGACTAACCTACAGGCGCTGGGCGGCATCAGCTTCAAGAAAGGCTGCTACACCGGACAGGAGATGGTCGCACGGGCAAAATTCCGCGGCGCCAATAAACGCGCGCTTTGGTTGCTGGCGGGCAAAGCCAGCCGGGTACCGGAAGCAGGAGAAGATCTGGAGCTACAGATGGGCGAGAACTGGCGTCGTACCGGCGCTATTCTGGCGGCGACGCAGTTGGACGATGGTCAGTTACTGGTTCAGGCCGTCATGAATAACGATTTAGAAGCCGAAAGCGTCTTCCGTGTTCGCGACGATGCCAACACCCTGCATATCGTCCCGCTGCCTTACTCGCTGGAAGAGTGATATCACGTTAAAAGCCGGATAGCCTGATAGCGCAACGCCATCAGGCTCGCACGTGCTGCTCTCGTAGGCCGGATAAGGTACGACAGCGCCGCCATCCGGCACGGGCATCCGGGAATTACGCCTGTCCCACATACAAATAGATAGCCAGGAAGTGGCACACGCTGCCGCCCAGCACAAAGCCATGCCAGATGGCGTGGTTATAAGGTATGCGTTTGCAAACATAGAAAATTACGCCCAGCGAGTAAACGACGCCACCTACCGCCAGCAGCGTCACGCCGCCTATCGCCAGCTTAATCGCCAACTGATAAACCACTATCAGCGACAGCCAGCCCATTGCCAGATACGTAACCAGTGAAAGCACTTTAAATCGGTGCGCAATCGTCAACTTGAAGAGGATACCGAATAGCGCCAGGCTCCAGATCACAATCATTAGTCCGCGCGCCAGCGGCGAATCCAGACCTACCAGCAGAAATGGCGTATAGGTTCCGGCAATGAGCAGATAGATAGCGCAGTGATCAAATTTCTTTAACCAGATTTTTGCCTGCTGATGAGGAATGGCATGATAAAGCGTTGAGGCAAGAAAAAGCAGGATCATGCTCCCGCCATATAAACTGTAGCTGGCGATAGCCGTCATACCCGCATTCGCCTCTACCGCCTGAACCAACAACAGCACCAGGCCGACAATACCAAATACCAATCCAATGCCGTGGCTAATACTGTTGGCGATTTCCTCAGCCAGCGAATATCCCTGCGTCATTAATGGTTTTTGCACCATAACTTACTCCGGAGAAACGTTCATAACGATGAACTGCGCCTCTAGCGTAACTGAGAATGGTTCCAGTGAACACATGTTAGCTAAAATAAATTTGCAAAATTAAATTTTGCTTATTATTCAATAAGTTAATTACAAAAACTCAACTAACACGCGTTCATATTTATCAAAGGCATTTAAAATCAATCACATAAAATTGCGTCTGGTTGGGATAGATTTCAGCAATGACCCGTTTCAGCTCATCAAGCGACATATTTTCCTGTTGCGCATGTTTTTCGTTCAGCGTATCCAGCGTCACAGTTGACGTTCCTGTCACTTCGATTGTGCAAAAATAGCCATCATCTTCGAACCGTCCCACGCGTAGCACATCGCCTGCTTTAAAGTGGGACTCGGAGGCATCACGAATAGTGATGGTTTTACGCCCTGCCAGAATGTCATTCTGGAAACGTTGAAAGAAAGTAATGTCGTTTGGCTGCATGTGGTTATCCCCTGAATATGGCCCCTTGAAGTGGATGTTACGATCTGAATGTGTTCTTGTCCCGACACGCGAGCATCCTGGAATTTTGCGTACGCTTTACATGCCATTTGGTGCAGAATGAATGATAACAGACTAAATAAATTGAGATTATGCAACAATGAGAAAACTCACCCTGCCAAAAGATTTTTTATGGGGCAGCGCGGTTGCTGCACACCAGGTTGAAGGCGGCTGGAATAAAGACGGTAAAGGCCCCAGCATCTGCGACGTGCTAACCGGCGGCGCACACGGCGTGCCACGCGAAATCACCCAGAATGTCGTTGCTGGCAAATACTATCCGAACCACGAGGCGGTGGATTTTTACGGACATTACAAAGAAGACATCCGTCTTTTCGCCGAAATGGGGTTCAAATGCTTCCGTACCTCTATTGCCTGGACGCGTATCTTCCCGAATGGCGACGAATCCCAGCCAAACGAGGCCGGTCTGAAATTCTACGACGACATGTTTGATGAGTTACTCAAATACAACATCGAACCGGTCATTACCCTTTCTCACTTTGAAATGCCATTACATCTGGTACAGCACTACGGCGGCTGGACCAATCGTAAGGTCGTTGATTTCTTTGTCCGTTTTGCTGAAGTCGTGTTTGAACGCTACAAACATAAGGTCAAATACTGGATGACCTTCAATGAAATCAACAATCAGCGAAACTGGCGCGCGCCGCTGTTTGGCTACTGCTGTTCCGGCGTGGTGTATACCGAGCATGAGAATCCAGAAGAAACCATGTATCAGGTCTTACATCATCAGTTTGTCGCCAGCGCGCTGGCGGTAAAAGCGGCACGTCGTATTAATCCACAGATGAAAGTGGGTTGTATGCTGGCGATGGTCGCGCTGTATCCTTTCTCCTGTAAACCAGAAGATGTGATGTTTGCTCAGGAATCGATGCGTGAACGCTACGTCTTTACCGATGTGCAGCTGCGCGGCTATTACCCGTCCTATGTGTTGAACGAGTGGGAGCGCCGCGGATTTAACATCAAAATGGAAGATGGCGATCTTGAAGTGCTGCGCGAAGGCACCTGCGATTATCTTGGTTTCAGTTATTACATGACCAACGCGGTCAAAGCCGAAGGCGGTAGCGGCGATGCGATTTCCGGTTTTGAAGGCAGCGTACCGAACCCCTATGTTAAAGCATCTGACTGGGGCTGGCAGATTGACCCGGTGGGCCTGCGTTATTCATTGTGTGAACTGTACGAACGCTATCAAAAGCCGCTGTTTATTGTCGAAAACGGTTTTGGTGCTTACGACAAAGTAGAAGAAGATGGCAGCATCAACGACGACTACCGAATTGACTACCTGCGCGCCCATATTGAAGAGATGAAAAAAGCGGTGACTTACGATGGTGTCGACCTGATGGGCTACACGCCGTGGGGCTGCATCGACTGCGTGTCGTTCACCACCGGTCAGTACAGCAAGCGCTACGGCTTCATCTACGTGAACAAGCACGATGACGGTACGGGCGATATGTCGCGTTCGCGTAAGAAAAGCTTCAACTGGTACAAAGAGGTGATTGCCAGCAACGGCGAGAAGCTTTAACCCCTGCACGTTACCCGCCAGTCGGCGGGTAACACTTTGAACGAGTCTTACCAGGTCTTACCTATTTTAAATTCCCAGCGTACATCTTCCATTTTGGTTGGCGACTTCGCTTCCTGCATTACCGGGAAGAAGGCTCCGGCACCAAACCATAATTTCAGTGAATCGACGGCAATATTAAATGACGGACCAACAACCCATTCGGTAGTTCCAGAATGGTTATTAATTACGCTGCCATTAGACAGTTTTTTCGTTCCAGAGGCATTATTGCTGTAGGCACTTTCCAGACCAAGATCCAGCGGTAAATCGCTAAACATATACCGCACCTGGGTATTCCACTGGAATTCGTTACCTCGTTTCACGTCCTGGTTACCGCGCTCAAATGGTCCCTGATAGACAAAACCCATATCCCCTTTAATGTTAGGAGTAAATAATTTTGTTAAAGTGAGTGTTACTCTTCCTCCCCAGGCGCTATTCCCAGGCAAATGATTATCTCCATCTTGCCCGGTGGGTAGTAATACTGCCCCACCTACCGTAACCCAAAACGGATCACCTCTTCGCTGGCTCATTAAAGCATAATTGACCCCCACCGATTGGTCGCCCATTCCCTCTATGTGCTCAGGAGACAGATTGTCTCGTTTGTTATTGATATAGGAACCCACAGTTGATAATTCTAGTCTGTCGGTCAAACCGTAACGAATCTTCAATAACCATATCTGGGAGTAAACATCCGGACTTCCGTGCCCCTCGATTTGATGATCTTTATCGCGAAATGAGCTATTCACGGCGGTTAATAACTTTCCTTCCGGCAATACTGAACCACCAGAAATAGCGGTATTAACTGGTGCACCTAATAGATTACTGGGATTATTTTCTCCGTTAGCTGCCATTGCATTCATTAATAGAAAATATGTCATTAATGGCAGAAATATAAATCGTTTCATTATTCCCTCCAGGTATAAAAAACAAAGCGCTAAGTTAATAAATATTTACGTTATTTATGTTTATTTTTAATTTATAATTTAAATTAATAACTTGATGAATTTAATATACGGAAATTTTTGTAACTATATTGAGAGGTAAATAACGATTCCGGAGAGAAACTATTTGTAACTACATGTAAATATACTGTGTTGTTTTGATTAAATAACAGCAAGGTAAAAATGACGCACAATGAATCATTAGGCTCTAAAAAAGCGGTAATTTAATTCTGGCTAATACACTGATACAAACGCCAGGTTGCCTGACAGGAGCCAACGATTTAGTGTAATATATTGAATTAGTAACACTTTGTAGCCTGAATAAGGCACTCACACTGCATCCGACATAAACAAAGCGCACTTTATTAACAAGCTGAAAAGGCGCCGAAGCGCCTTTAGAAAACAGTCGAATCAGTAAATTACTGGTAGTCGCTAATCGGTACGCAGGAGCAGAACAGGTTACGGTCGCCATAAACATCATCCAGACGTTTCACCGTCGGCCAGTATTTGTCTGCCACGCCTGCCGGGAATACGGCAACTTCACGGCTGTACGGATGCGCCCACTCGGCGACCAGCTCGCTCTGAATGTGCGGCGCGTTCACCAGCGGGTTATCTTCCAGCGGCCAGACACCCGCTTTCACCTGGTCAATCTCTGCGCGAATAGCCAGCATCGCATCGATAAAGCGATCCAGCTCAGCCTTACCTTCAGATTCCGTCGGCTCTACCATCAGCGTGCCCGCCACCGGGAACGACATGGTCGGCGCATGGAAACCGTAGTCGATCAGACGCTTGGCAATATCCAGCTCGCTGATGCCGGTTTCTTCTTTCAATGGGCGAATATCAAGAATACATTCGTGCGCCACACGGCCATCGCGACCAGTATACAGTACCGGATAGGCATCTTTCAGACGGCTGGCAATGTAGTTAGCGTTAAGAATCGCGACCTGACTTGCCTGCTTCAGGCCTTCTGCGCCCATCATGCGGATGTACATCCAGCTGATTGGCAGGATAGAGGCACTACCGAACGGCGCCGCAGAAACCGCGCCCTGACGGGTTAACATGCCTTCGATTTGCACCACGCTATGGCCCGGTACGAACGGTGCCAGATGCGCTTTCACGCCGATCGGTCCCATGCCTGGGCCACCGCCGCCGTGCGGAATGCAGAAAGTTTTATGCAGGTTAAGATGCGAAACGTCCGCGCCAATAAAGCCCGGTGAGGTAATGCCGACCTGAGCGTTCATGTTCGCGCCGTCAAGGTAAACCTGACCGCCGAACTGGTGCACAACTTCACACACCTCACGGATCGTTTCTTCATACACGCCGTGGGTGGACGGATAGGTCACCATGATGCAAGAAAGGTTCGCAGCATGTTGTTCTGCTTTTGCCCGCAGATCGTCCAGGTCGATGTTGCCGTTCTTATCACAGGCGACTACCACCACCTGCATTCCTGCCATATGTGCAGAAGCAGGGTTAGTGCCGTGAGCAGAGGCCGGAATCAGGCAGATATCGCGATGCCCTTCGTTGCGGCTTTCGTGATAGTGACGAATCGTCAGCAGCCCCGCGTATTCCCCCTGTGCGCCGGAGTTAGGCTGCATACAGACGGCGTCGTACCCGGTGAGTTTCACCAGCCAGTCAGAAAGCTGGCTAATCATCTGATGATATCCTTCCGCCTGTTCCGGCGGGCAGAACGGATGCAGTTCAGCGAATTCCGGCCAGGTGATAGGGATCATCTCGGCGGCGGCGTTCAGCTTCATGGTACAGGAACCCAGCGGGATCATCGCCTGATTCAGCGCCAGATCTTTACGCTCCAGCGAGTGCATATAGCGCATCATCTCGGTTTCGCTGTGGTAACGGTTAAATACCGGATGCGTCAGAGTCGCATCGTCACGCAGCATACTTTGCTGAATGGAACGGCTATCAAGCGCCACGTCTTTATCCAGTGTTTCAATGTTCAGACCGTGGCTGTCGCCCAGCAAAACATTGAACAACTGCGCCACATTCTCACGGGTGGTGGTTTCATCAAGGGTAATCCCCACCGCGTTATGAATATCGCTGCGCAGATTGATCTCTGCCGCTTCCGCACGCGCCAGTACCGCAGCTTTATCAGCTACTTCCACACACAGCGTGTCAAAGTAGTGCGCATGACGCAGCTTTAAGCCTTTCTGTTGCAGACCTGCCGCCAGAATATCGGTCAGGCGGTGGATACGATTCGCAATGCGTTTCAGTCCAACCGGTCCATGATAAACGGCATACAGACTGGCGATGTTAGCCAGCAGTACCTGCGAGGTACAAATGTTGGAGTTCGCTTTCTCACGGCGGATATGCTGCTCGCGAGTCTGCATCGCCATGCGCAGTGCGGTATTGCCCGCCGCATCTTTTGAGACGCCGATAATACGGCCTGGCATGGAGCGTTTAAATTCGTCTTTGGCGGCAAAGAACGCCGCATGCGGGCCACCGTACCCCATCGGTACGCCGAAGCGTTGCGCAGAGCCGAAAACAATGTCCGCGCCCTGTTTGCCCGGAGCCATCAGCAGCACCAGCGCCATAAAATCGGCGGCGACGCTGACCACAACTTTACGGGATTTCAGCTCAGTAATCAGTGCGCTGTAGTCGTGAATTTCGCCCGTGGTGCCTACCTGTTGTAACAGCACGCCAAACACATCCTGGTGATCCAGTGCTTTCGCCGCGTCATCCACAATGACGTCAAAGCCAAAGGTTTCGGCGCGAGTACGCACGACGTCCAGAGTTTGCGGATGGACATCAGAGGCGACAAAGAACCGGTTGGCATTTTTCAGTTTGCTGACGCGCTTTGCCATCGCCATCGCTTCAGCGGCGGCGGTCGCTTCATCCAGCAGCGAGGCGGAAGCCATGTCCAGCCCCGTCAGGTCCAGCGTCACCTGTTGGAAGTTGAGCAGCGCTTCCAGACGCCCCTGAGAGACTTCCGGTTGATACGGGGTATAAGCGGTGTACCAGCCTGGATTTTCCAGCATGTTGCGCAGGATAACCGGCGGTAGCTGCACGGCGGTGTAGCCCATGCCAATGTACGACGTGAAGCGCTTGTTACGCCCGGCGATGGCTTTTAATTCCGCCAGTGCGGCATATTCGGTTGCCGCCTCGCCAACCTGCGGCGGAGTCGCGAGCTGAATGTCTTTCGGCACAATCTGACCTGTCAGCGCGTTTAACGACTCGGCGCCAACCGCATTCAGCATCTCTTGTTGCTGTGCGGCGTCCGGTCCGATGTGGCGTTCAATGAAAGCGCCGCGGTTTTCAAGCTGGCTTAACGTCTGTGTCATGGGCGATGGTTCCTGAAACGTGCAGTGAATCGTGATTGTCTCTAACTCAATTGCCCGGTGGCGCTGACGCTTACCGGGCCTACGCGTGCGAAAACGAATACGCAAAATCATTCGCGTTGCAGTGAGTAGGCCGGATGAGCATTAGCGCCATCCGGCACAACATTATTCGTCTTCTAACAATGCCTCATACGCGGTGGCATCCAGCAGCGATTCAAGTTCGCTTTCATCGCTGGCTTTGATTTTAAAGATCCAGCCACCGGCATACGGTTCGCTGTTCACCAGCTCCGGGGAGTCGCTCAGCGCATCGTTTACCGCCACGATCTCGCCGCTTACCGGCGCATAAATGTCGGACGCCGCTTTTACGGACTCCGCCACGGCGCAGTCGTCGCCCGCGCTTACGGTCGCGCCGACTTCCGGCAGATCAACAAAAACCATATCGCCCAACAGCTCCTGAGCGTGTTCAGTAATGCCAACAGTGTAAGTGCCATCCGCTTCTTTACGCAGCCATTCGTGTTCTTTGCTGTATTTCAGTTCTGCGGGTACGTTGCTCATCAATTAATCTCCAAAAAAGGATGAATCACGCGACGGCTTTGCCGTTACGCACAAAAACAGGTTTAGTCACTTTTACCGGCATTTCACGGTTACGAATTTGTACAATCGCCGTCTCGCCGATGCCCGCCGGAACACGCGCCAGCGCAATGCTGTAGCCCAACGTTGGGGAAAACGTCCCGCTGGTGATAATGCCTTCTTGCTGATTGCCCTGCGCATCGGTAAAACGCACCGGCAGTTCATTACGCAATACGCCTTTCTCGGTCATCACCAGACCGACAAGCTGCTCATGGCCTTTTTCACGCTGCATCTCCAGCGCCTCACGGCCAATAAAGTCGCGGTCAGCAGGTTCCCAGGCGATAGTCCATCCCATATTAGCCGCCAGCGGAGAGATACCTTCATCCATCTCCTGACCGTACAGGTTCATGCCAGCTTCCAGACGCAGCGTGTCGCGCGCGCCAAGACCGCACGGCTTCACGCCCGCCTCCACCAGCGCACGCCAGAAATCCGCCGCTTTTTCATTCGGCATGGCGATTTCATAGCCCGCTTCGCCGGTATAACCGGTGGTGGCGATAAACAGATCGCCCGCCTGAACGCCGAAGAACGGCTTCATACCTTCTACTGCATGGCGCTGTTCGTCAGTAAACAGAGTCGCCGCTTTTTCCTGCGCATTCGGCCCCTGTACCGCAATCAGCGACAGGTCGTCACGAACGGTAATGTCGATGGCATAAGGTTCAGCGTGTTGGGTAATCCAGGAGAGGTCTTTTTCGCGGGTGGCGGAGTTAACAACGAGACGGAAGAAATCTTCAGTGAAGTAGTAGACGATAAGGTCATCAATCACGCCGCCCGATGCGTTAAGCATACCGGAGTAGAGGGCTTTACCCGTCTTCGTTAGCTTCGCGACGTCGTTTGCCAGCAGATAACGTAGAAACTCTCGTGTACGGCTACCATGAAGATCGACAATGGTCATATGCGATACATCAAACATCCCGGCATCGGTGCGCACAGCGTGGTGTTCATCAAGCTGAGAGCCGTAATGCAGGGGCATCATCCAGCCATGAAAATCGACCATGCGGGCGCCGCATAGCGTGTGTTGTTCGTACAAAGGCGTCTGTTGGGCCATCTTTTCCTCGTTGAATTAGCGGGGGGCTAACAACCATTTTCATGGGAAATCTTCGCCACGAAACCTGGCATCGACGCCCTTTTTCCTGCGCCGACGCAAACGTTCTCTTGCTCCTGAACTTACCACCGAACCAAGCGCTAAACCATAAGGATGAATTTACCATCACATTAGCTTATGACTAAAAAACGCTAAAATCCCATCAGCACAAAAAACCACTATTACGCTAAATAACCGTCATAAAAAGGAAGCTGATACGATTTATCACAACATAAATTAATATTAAATGCGGAAAAAATGTCGAAAATCGCGTTCGCTAAAAATAATGACATTAGAAAATATAATGCGAAATAGGCGGTGAAATTAGATTATTTCAAACGAGGAAAGCCCCCCGGCGCGATAGCCGGGAAAGCAAAGTGTGACGGGTTTCAAACTCTTGCTGGCGTGCAGTCAGACGCTTAACGAAGCCATTGCGGAAGGTCGTTTAGCCCCATTGCCTGGCGAAGCAGTTGGGGTTTGACGCCGGGGAGCGTATCCGCCAGTTTCAGCCCGATGTCGCGCAGCAATTTTTTTGCCGGATTTTCGCCGGCAAACAGGTCACGAAAACCTTGCATCCCGGCAAGCATCATCGCCGCGCTATGTTTACGGCTACGCTCATAACGACGGAGATAAAGATGTTGGCCAATGTCTTTGCCCTGGCGCTGAAGCCGGCGCAGATCGTCCACCAGTTCGGCCGCGTCCATAAAGCCGAGGTTGACGCCTTGCCCTGCCAGCGGATGGATGGTGTGCGCGGCATCGCCGACTAACGCCAGACGATGCGCGGCAAACTGGCGAGCATAGCGGCCCGTCAGCGGAAAAACCTGCCGTTCGCTTTCCAGGCGGCATAAGCCCAGCCGATTATCGAAGGCGATAGTCAACGCCTGGTTAAACGCCTCGTCGCCGCTCTGTTGCATACGCTCCGCATCCTGCGGAAAAAGCGACCAGACAATGGAACACAGATGCGGATCGCTTAACGGCAAAAACGCCAGAATACCTTCACCATGAAACACCTGGCGAGCAACCGCGCCGTGCGGCTCTTCGGTGCGGATAGTCGCTACCAGCGCATGGTGACGGTAGTCCCAGAAAGTTAAGGGAATATCCGCTTTGTTACGCAGCCAGGAGTTGGCGCCATCCGCGGCAATCACCAGACGCGCGGTTAACATCGCGCCGTCTTTTAAAGTCAGGAAGGCGTCGTTCTCCCCCCAGGCGACCTGCTGTAACTCCGCTGGCGCCATTAAGGTGATATCCGCCGCTTGCTGCGCTTTTTGCCACAATGCATAGTGAATGACGCTGTTTTCAACAATATGCCCCAGATGGCTATATCCCATGCTTGCGTCATCAAACGTAATACGGCCAAAGCTGTCTTTATCCCAGACTTCCATACCGTGGTAGCAACTTGCCCGTCGCGCCACAATGTTTGACCATACGCCAAGACGGGTAAGCAGTTTTTCGCTGGCGGCATTAATCGCCGACACCCGAAGCTGAGGCGGCGCATCGTTCGCCAACGGCTGGGGAACAACGTGATCCAGTACCGCAACGCGCAAACCGCTCCCCTGCAAGCCGCAGGCGACAGCCAGTCCCACCATGCCTCCGCCAACTATTGCTACATCAACACTTTGCACTATTTACTCCTGGAAACCGGAACAATCAAAACCGTAGGCCGGATAAGGCGAAGCCGCCATCCGGCATTTTTACGAACACGATGCCGGATGGCGGCGTAAACGCCTTATCCGGCCTACAGATCTGCTTAACGCGCAACCCAACCTAAGGTCCGCTGTGCCAGCGCATCGCGCGCAGGCGGTAATAATTCCATTGCCATTAAACCGATATTGCGCCCAATAACCAGCGGCGCCCAACGATTTGCAAACAGATGGACCAGACCGTTCGTTACGCCAATCGTCGTATCCCGGTCAACCTGACGCCGCTGCTGATAGCGCGATAACACGTGCCAGGCGCCAATATCTTCGCCCGCGTCCTGTGCCGCGACCAGCGTTTCCGCCAGGCTCATGACATCGCGCAGACCGAGATTAAACCCTTGTCCGGCGATAGGATGCAACGTTTGCGCCGCATTGCCGACCACGACAGTCCGGTGAGTAAACACTTTTGCCGCCGTAGTCAGGGCAAGCGGATACGCGCTGCGCTTACCCGCCTGAGTAATTCGCCCCAGCCGCCAGCCGAACGCGGCCTGCAACGCATGACAAAACTGCGCGTCGGACCAGCTCAGCACCTCATCGCGCTGGTCGAGCAGGTGACACCAAACCAGCGAACATCGGCCATGCGACATCGGCAACATCGCCAGCGGGCCCTTGGGGGTAAAACGTTCAAAGGCGCGTCCCTGATGCGGGATAGCGGTCGCGACATTCGCTATCACCGCTAACTGTTCGTAAGGCTCCTGATGCCAGTCAACGCCGCAGGCTGACGCGAGCGCGGAGTGGGTACCGTTAGCCGCCACCAGCACGCTGCCAGCTATCACATTGCCGTTTTCCAGAGTGACGTTAACTTGCTGTTGGGTACGCGACACGCTGGCTACGCGCTCCGGGCAGTGCAGCGTAACGCCTGGCGCTTTACGCAAGAGCGCAAACAGACGCAGCCCGATATCATGCAGCTCCGCAACGTGCCCCAACGCTGCCAGACTGTAGTCCTGCGCGTCGAGAGTCACAAATCCGGCATGGCCGCGATCGCTGACGTGTACGGTGTTGATTGCCGTTGCGCAATCGGAAATCGCCTGCCAGACGCCAATTCGCGCCAGTTGCTGACAAGTGCCCGCCGCCAGCGCAATCGCTCTGGCGTCAAAGCCGGGATGACCGTCGGCTTCAGGCGCTTTCGCTTCAATCAGGTGTACAGGCAACGTCCCATGACTGAACTGAGAGATGGCCAGCGCCAGCGTCGCGCCTGCCATGCCGCCGCCAACGATAATGACGCTCATTGCTGCCGCGCCGCCGCCATTAATGCCTCAATGTCATCCGCCTTCTTCACAACGCCAGCGGTCAGGTTTTCATTACCGGTTTCGGTAATGACAATGTCATCTTCAATTCGAACGCCAATGCCGCGATACGCTTCCGGCACGTCGGCATCCGGCGCGATATAGAGACCTGGCTCTACGGTCAGCACCATGCCCGGCTCCAGGATGCGGGAGCGATCCGGCCCATAAACGCCGACATCATGAACATCCAGCCCCAGCCAGTGGCTCAAGCCATGCATAAAAAAAGGACGATGCGCATTTTCGGCAATCAGTTGATCAACCTCTCCTTGCAAAATCCCCAGCTTCACCAGCCCGGTTATCATGATGCGCACGACTTCGCCGGTCACCTCCTGAATAGAGGTGCCAGGACGGAACAGTCGCAGGCTGGTCTCCAGCGATTCCAGAACGATGTCATAAATTTCACGCTGAGCTGGCGTGAATTTCCCGTTCACCGGGAAAGTACGCGTGATGTCGCCCGCGTAACCTTTATATTCACAGCCCGCGTCGATAAGCACTAAATCGCCGTCGCGCATTTCACTTTCGTTTTCAGTGTAATGCAGGATACAGCCATTTTCGCCGCTGCCGACAATGGTGTTATAGGAGGGATAGCGCGCGCCGTGGCGATTAAATTCGTGGTGAATTTCCCCCTCCAGCTGATACTCAAACATCCCCGGACGGCATTTTTCCATCGCGCGGATATGCGCCAGCGCGCTAATTTCCCCGGCGCGGCGCAGGACAGCAATCTCTTCCGGCGATTTGAACAGGCGCATCTCATGGACGATCGGTCGCCAGTCAGTCATGGTGGCCGGCGCGGTCAGATTCTGGCGGGAGCCTTTACGCAGCTTCTCCAGCGCAGCCAGAACAATCTCGTCGGCATACGCATATTCGCCCTGCGCGTGGTACACCACATCCAGACCATTAAGCAACTGAAAGAGTTGCTGGTTGATTTCGCTAAACGCCAGCGCCCGGTCAACGCCCAGTTTTTCCGGTGCGGCATCCTGTCCTAAACGGCGACCAAACCAGATTTCCGCAGTCAGGTCGCGAACGCGGTTGAACAAAACGCTGTGGTTGTGGGTGTCATCACTCTTAATCAGTACCAGCACGGCTTCCGGTTCGTTAAAACCGGTGAAATACCAGAAGTCGCTACTCTGGCGATACGGATATTCACTGTCTGCGCTGCGCGTCGCCTCCGGCGCGGCAAAGATCAGCGCGGCGCTGCCGGGCTGCATTTGCGCCAGTAATGCCTGGCGACGGCGTTGGTATTCCTGCTGAGTCATGACATGGCCTCCATTTCGTTTTTTCTTAGTGTAGCGTCGGTTTACGCACTTCCGGCGCGGTCGGCTGTTGGCGCGTGAAAGTGTCATGACATAACAGCGCCGCAACACGGACATATTCGATGATCTCTTCGAGCGACATCTCCAGCTCTTCCTGATCTTCGCTCTCATCATAACCAAGCTGCGCAATATTACGCAGGTCGTCAATCGCTTCACCCGTTTCGCCGGTGACTTTATCAAGTTTAGGCTGCGTTACGCCGAGGCCAAGCAAAAAGTGGTTAACCCACCCGGCTAAGGCATCTGCGCGATCGAATACGCTGACATCGTCGCCTTCAGGCAGATAAAGCTGAAAAAGAAAGCCGTCGTCTTCCAGCGCGTCGCTGGTCGCCGCGTGCATTTTGCGCAGCGCCTGAGCAAGCTCATGCCCGAAGGCCAGACCTTCGTTCGTCAGGTCGTGCAGCAGCGGCTGCCATGAGCTGTCGTTGTTGCCGCCGCAAATCATCCCGCTGATTAAACCATGCATTTCAGCCGGGGTCAGACCGGCCCCTTGTTGATTCAAAAACCGGTTCATTTCGTTGTAACCAGGCATTTCGTTCTGTATAGACATAAGCATTCGTCATCAAAGGGAGGATATTCATGATATGCTACCACTTTGGACCCTGGTGAACCAGAAAAGGGCTTGTATCTTCACACCAGGGTAGCTATAGTGTCGCCCCTTCGCGGACCCTGGGTCTGGAGACGAAGGCAGCGCAGTCAATCAGCAGGAAGGTGGCATGTCTGCACAACCCGTCGATATCCAAATATTTGGCCGTTCACTGCGAGTGAATTGCCCGCCTGACCAAAGGGATGCGTTGAATCAGGCTGCGGACGATCTGAATCAGCGGTTGCAAGATCTGAAAGTTCGCACTAGAGTCACAAATACTGAGCAGTTGGTTTTCATTGCCGCATTGAATATCAGCTATGAGTTAACTCAGGAAAAAGCGAAGACCCGCGATTACGCGGCGAGCATGGAACAACGTATTCGGATGCTACAACAGACCATCGAACAGGCGTTGCTTGATCAAGGTCGCATAACCGAAAAAACGGGCCAAAACTTTGAATAACACTTTTCGCTTTACTATGGTAAAGTGATTGTGAAAACAGAATTTCTCTGAGATGTTTGCAAGCGGGCCAGTCCCCTGAGCCGATATTTCATACCACAAGAATGTGGCGCTCCGCGGTTGGTGAGCATGCTCGGTTCGTCCGAGAAGCCTTAAAACTGTGACGACACATTCACCTTGAACCAAGGGTTCAAGGGTTACAGCCTGCGGCGGCATCTCGGAGATTCCCCTTCTGACTGGCGACAGCCATGACGCAACTTCCCGAACTCTCTTTATCACGACAAGAAATCCGCCGGATGATTCGGCAACGTCGCCGTGCGCTAACGCCAGAGCAGCAACGCCGTTTTGGTCAACAGGCCGCCGCCCGAATGCTCAGCTTTCCTCCCGTCGTGATGGCGCACACTGTCGCCGTGTTTCTCTCCTTTGATGGCGAACTCGACACCCAGCCGCTGATTGAACAGCTATGGCGAGCGGGCAAGCGCGTCTACCTTCCGGTTCTTCATCCCTTCAGCCCTGGCAACCTCCTGTTCCTGCACTATTATCCGCAGAGTGTGCTGGTGACCAACCGCTTAAAGATTCAGGAGCCACGGCTTGATGTCCGCGACGTATTGCCGCTGGCAAAGCTGGATGTGCTGGTAACGCCGTTAGTCGCGTTTGACGAAGACGGGCAGCGCCTGGGGATGGGCGGCGGATTTTATGACCGTACGTTGCAAAACTGGCAGCAGCATAAGATCCTACCTGTGGGCTACGCGCATGATTGCCAGTTAGTGGAAAAGTTGCCGGTTAAAGAGTGGGATATCCCGCTGCCTGCGGTGGTAACGCCATCCAAAATTTGGGAGTGGTAGCCGTGTTTTGCCGATTGACAGCGTCGCTTTTTTGACCTAAATTTCTCGGTGAAGGGTGAGGGAGGCGAACCTCCCTCCTGCGTACTCTCTGTTAATATGCTGGCGTAGCGATGATTAACAGGATCAGCAGCATGATGACGTATCTCATCATCGTCCCTTTCCTTTTTAGAGCCCCTGCCTCGGTAGGGGCTTTCCCGTTTCAGCGCTATGCTGAGCCCTTATCGTAAATTCCTTTTATTGCTGTACAACACGCAACGCTGCCTTTAATTACCAATTGCGGCAAGGCTCGAAAACAGAATGTATGCGTTACACAAAGAGATGTTGAGGCAGGGAAACCAGAGAAAGGATGGGCAGGTCATCTCCTGCCCATTTAGAGGAAATTAGTACAGCAGACGGGCGCGAATGGTGCCCGGAATCGCCTTCATCGCCAGCAGCGCTTTCTCCGCCACATCGCCATCGGCTTCTATATCAATCACCACATACCCCATTCGGGCGGAGGTTTGCAGATACTGCGCGGCAATGTTAACGCCCTGCTCGGCAAAGATCTGGTTAAGCGCGGTCAATACGCCCGGGCGGTTTTCGTGGATGTGCATCAGGCGACGACCGCCGTGCAGCGGCAGCGACACTTCCGGGAAGTTCACGGCGGAAAGCGTCGAGCCGTTATCCGAGTACTTAATCAGTTTTCCTGCGACTTCCAGACCGATGTTTTCTTGCGCCTCCTGCGTCGAGCCGCCGATATGCGGCGTCAGGATCACATTATCGAATTCGCACAGCGGAGAGGTAAACGGATCGCTATTAGTGGCCGGTTCCGTCGGGAAGACGTCGATAGCCGCCCCCGCCAGATGTTTCGTCGCCAGCGCGTCGCACAAAGCTGGGATATCCACCACCGTACCGCGCGCGGCGTTAATCAGCAGCGAACCCGGCTTCATCAGGGCAATCTCTTTTGCGCCCATCATGTTTTTGGTGGAGGCGTTTTCAGGTACGTGCAGACTGACCACATCGCTCATATTCAGCAATTCAGACAGGTGCTGCACCTGAGTTGCGTTACCAAGCGGCAGTTTATTTTCAATATCATAGAAATAGACATGCATCCCCAGCGATTCCGCCAGAATGCCCAACTGCGTTCCGATATGGCCGTAACCGATAATGCCAAGCTTTTTACCGCGCGCTTCGAACGATCCCGCCGCCAGTTTATTCCATACGCCGCGGTGCGCTTTGGCGTTCGCTTCCGGCACGCCGCGCAGCAGCAGCAACAGCTCGCCAATCACTAGCTCCGCCACGGAACGGGTATTCGAGAATGGCGCGTTAAAGACCGGAATACCGCGTTTTGCCGCCGCATTTAAATCCACCTGGTTGGTGCCGATGCAAAAACAGCCAATCGCCACTAGCTTCTCTGCGGCGTTAATCACTTCTTCTGTCAGATGAGTACGGGATCGCAGACCGATGAAGTGGGCATCGCGGATGGACGCTTTCAACTGTTCAGCGTCCAGCGCGCCCTTGTGATATTCAATGTTGGTGTAACCTGCCGCACGAAGGCTTTCCAGCGCCTTTTGATGCACCCCTTCAACCAGCAGAAATTTAATTTTATCTTTCTCCAGCGATACCTTTGCCATTTCCCCGATCCTGTCTTTTTTTGCCATCTGATGTTGTGTGTGGATTTGCATCCGTCCTTCAACATATCAAAAAAAATTATCACGGCAATATGAACGTTTGCGCCAGCGTCGTGAAGGAATCGCATACAGCGGGAAATAGCAGATGAAAATACCGGGAATAACTTTTTCTTTGGAGGGATCGGCAGGGCAAACGATTAAACGTGATACATGTCACCAAATTTGCCCTGACCGAATTTTTTACGCGGCAGGAAATACGCCTGGCGGGATCATTTTACGATGGTTTTCACCCCGTCCGGCGTGCCGATCAGTGCGACATCGGCGCCACGGTTGGCGAACAACCCTACGGTCACGACGCCCGGAATCGCGTTAATGGCGTTTTCCAGCGCGATGGGATCAAGGATTTCCATACCATAAACATCCAGAATCACGTTGCCGTTATCCGTGACCACGTTCTGACGGTACTCCGGACGCCCGCCCAGCTTCACCAGTTGACGAGCGACCGCACTGCGCGCCATCGGAATCACTTCGACCGGCAACGGGAATTTGCCAAGAATATCCACCTGTTTAGAGGCATCCGCAATACAGATAAATTTCTCCGCCACGGAAGCAATAATTTTCTCACGGGTTAATGCCGCGCCGCCGCCTTTGATCATCTGCATATGACCGTTGATTTCGTCCGCGCCATCGACATAGATACCCAGGCTATCCACTTCGTTGAGATCAAACACATGAATACCGAGGCCTTTGAGTTTTTCAGTCGAGGCGTCCGAGCTGGAGACCGCGCCTTCAATCTGGCCTTTCATTGTGCCCAGCGCATCAATAAAGTGTGCGGCCGTTGAGCCTGTACCAACGCCCACAATGGTGCCGGGCTGTACATACTGAAGTGCCGCCCATCCTACCGCTTTTTTCAGTTCATCCTGCGTCATAGATCGTTTCGCCTGTGGTGTGAAAATACAGCCGCATTATAGAACATTGTCGGGAAAAATCTCCGTGTCCGTACACAGGCTACGGATTTCATCTGTACCGACGGCAAATTTATGTCATAGTGCGGAAAAAAATAACAGGAGCATGACACAACAATGAAACGTCCGGACTACAGAACACTACAGGCGCTGGATGCCGTTATACGTGAACGAGGATTCGAGCGCGCCGCCCAGAAGCTGTGCATCACGCAATCCGCCGTCTCACAGCGCATAAAACAGCTTGAGAATATGTTCGGACAACCTTTGTTGGTGCGTACCGTTCCTCCTCGCCCCACGGAGCAAGGGCAAAAATTACTGGCTCTGCTGCGTCAGGTTGAACTGCAGGAAGAAGAGTGGCTGGGCGATGAACAAACCGGCTCTACGCCGCTGCTGCTGTCGCTGGCGGTTAACGCCGACAGTCTGGCGACCTGGCTGCTTCCGGCGCTGGCGCCGGTACTGGCGGACTCCCCTATCCGTCTCAATTTACAGGTGGAAGATGAAACGCGCACGCAAGAACGTCTGCGGCGCGGCGAGGTGGTGGGCGCGGTGAGTATTCAGCATCAGGCGCTACCCAGTTGCCTGGTGGACAAACTGGGCGCACTCGACTATCTGTTTGTCGCGTCAAAGCCGTTTGCCGAGCGCTATTTCCCCAATGGCGTTACCCGGTCGTCGCTGCTAAAAGCGCCCGCCGTCGCGTTCGACCATCTGGATGATATGCATCAGGCCTTTTTGCAACAGAATTTCGATCTACCGCCCGGCAGCGTGCCGTGCCATATCGTTAATTCATCCGAAGCATTTGTACAGCTTGCGCGTCAGGGCACGACCTGCTGCATGATCCCTCACCTGCAGATTGAGAAAGAGCTGGAAAGCGGCGAGTTGATCAACTTAACGCCTGGTTTGCTGCAGCGCCGGATGCTTTACTGGCACCGCTTTGCCCCGGAAAGCCGGATGATGCGCAAAGTGACCGACGCGCTGCTGGAGTACGGGCACAAGGTGCTGCGTCAGGATTAGCCTCTCTATGAATGCCGGATGGCGGCGTGAACGTCTTATCCGGCCTGCATGACCCATTATTCCCTCGTCACTTCTTTGAAGTTCATCACAAAATCATTGCGTTCAGGCGGCAAAAAACGACGCGCCATTGGCTATTTTTTGCTGGCGACAAGGCGATTCAAAACGCTCACCGTATTAGCAAATCTTCATTTCAATGCGTAATACGGAGCAAAAAATGAGAACACCGGGAGAAAACGCGGCCTGGAAGCGCCCAGGCCGGGCGAGATTACTGCGTGCTGGCGGCCGTTGTCGACGTCTGCCCTGTTCCAGGTTCAAGCTGGAAGACCACATCGACCTGATCGTCGAACTGAATGGTCGGCTGCTCGTAAGTTTCCTGCGCGGATACCGGCGCAGCATCTGCGGCTTTCATCATTCGCACCACCGGACTCGGCTGATAATTAGAGACATGGTAACGAACGCTGTAAACTGGCCCCAATTTACTGTTAAAACCGGCTGCCAGCGCTTGCGCCTGATGAATCGCGTCATCAATGGCGGCTTTGCGGGCCTTGTCTTTATAGGCGTCCGGTTGCGCCACGCCCAGCGATACCGAACGAATCTCGTTCAAACCCGCCTTCAGCGCGCCGTCCAGCAGCGAATTGAGTTTATCTAACTGACGCAGCGTCACCTCAACGGTTCGCACCGCGCGATACCCTTTCAGAATGCTTTTACCGTTTTGGTAATCATAATCTGGCTGCGTGCGCAGATTTGCCGCGCTAATGTCTTTTTTCGCAATCTGATTTTGCTCAAGGAAGGAAAGATATTGCGCCACGCGCTCATCGGCCTGCTTCTTCGCCGTCGCCGCGTCCTTCGCCGCGACGTTCACTTCAATCGCTAAGGTGGCGATATCAGGCACAGCATCGACGCTTGCCGTACCGGAAGTCACGATGTGCGGGCCTTCCGGCAATTCGCTTGCCTGCGCCGACATTGCACTTAAACCCACTAATGCCGCCAGGGCCATCACTTTGAACTTCACAGTCTCTCCTCCATATTGCAGTCATTGCCCTGATATACAGGGCGCATGCAGGCAAGCTTAGCGGATATCGGCCTGTTGTCCATCAGACAACGCTTAGTTGAAAAGCGCGTGCATATGCGCGACGCCTTCCCGCGCCAGTTGGAAGGCGATAAGCCACATCACCACCCCAACCAGAATGTTGATAATGAGTTGAGCTTTCGCCGTACGCAGTCGAGGCGCAAGCCAGGCCGCCAGTAGCGCTAACCCAAAAAACCATAAGAACGACGCGCTAATCGTGCCGAGGGCGAACCAGCGCTTTGGCTCCATAGCCAGTTGTCCGCCGAGACTGCCCAACACGACAAACGTATCCAGATAAACGTGCGGATTCAGCCACGTTACCGCCAGCATCGTAGCAATAATTTTCCAGCGCCCCTGCTTCATAACCTCGGCGCTGGCCAGCTCCAGATTACTGCTCATTGCCGTTTTCAGCGCGCCAAAACCGTACCATAACAAGAACGCGACCCCGCCCCATGTGACCAGCGCCAGCAGCCACGGCGACTGCATCAGCAACGCGCTGCCGCCAAAAATACCGGCGCTAATCAGGACTAAATCACTTAACGCGCAAAGCAGCGCTATCATGAGGTGGTACTGGCGACGAATTCCCTGATTCATCACAAACGCATTTTGCGGGCCAAGCGGAAGGATCATGGCGGCGCCAAGGGCAAACCCTTGAAAATAATAAGATATCACGTTAACTACCCTGAGCTGTTTTTCTTAAAGGCAGACTATAGCGCGGGAATATTATTAGCGGAAATTGATAGTTTTAATCACTAATAAGAAAAGCTAATGAAGAGACTGAATAACGGATGGCGGATACGCTTATCCGCTCAATAACCAGAGAATACTGGAGGCGGATAAACGCAGCACTGGCAGGCAGCACGGGAGGAAAATTACTCCGCGGCGTTATCTTTCACGCGTTTAAAATTGACGTCCATCTGCGGGTACGGGAAGCTAATACCAGCGGCGTCGAATTCACGTTTAATACGTTCCAGCACGTCCCAGTAGACATTTTGCAGGTCGCTGCTTTTACTCCAGACACGCACCACAAAATTAATTGATGAGGCGCCCAGCTCATTCAAACGCACCGTCATTTCGCGATCTTTTAAAATACGATCGTCGGACTCGATAATCGTCGTGAGCAGCTGTTTCACCTGATCGATATCCGAATCGTAGGCCACCCCAATAATGAATTCGTTGCGGCGAACCGGCTCACGAGAATAGTTGATGATATTTCCCGCGATAATTTTGCCATTCGGAATCACAATAATTTTGCCGTCTACCGCGCGCATTGTCGTGGAAAAGATTTGCACGTTAAGTACCGTACCGGCAACGCCGCCTAAATCGACATACTCACCGGCGCGGAACGGACGGAACATAACCAGCAATACCCCAGCCGCAAGGTTAGAAAGCGATCCCTGTAATGCCAGGCCAACGGCTAAACCAGCGGCGCCCAGTACGGCAATAACCGAGGCGGTTTGAACCCCCACGCGACCCAGAGCCGCAATCAGCGTAAAAGCGATAACCCCATAGCGCACCAGCGCAGAAAGAAAGTCGGCCACTGTCGCATCAATATGACGCGCACGCATCAGACGATTTACCGTATTGGAAATCACGCGCGCTACAATCAAGCCGATGATGATAATAGCGATAGCCGCAACAATATTCACAGCATAGCTGAGCAATAACGCCTGGTTGCGTACCAGCCAGGTGCCCGCACCATTTATGCTGTCGACAACATTCAAATCTTCCATTCAATATTCCTTGGTCATAGCAAAACAAGCAAATGAGATCATTCTCACGAAAAGAACTTTTTAAAGGTAAACAAAAACAGAGGAATATGCCATTTTTCGGCATCATCCCAAAACCAAAAAAGGCAGGTACATTGTGAGTTGGCCGGATGAAAGCGCTAACTAACGCCGCTCTCCGGAAATAACGATAAAAAAATGGCTTCCCAAGGGAAGCCATTTCAATCAGCAGACTATATTACAGAACGTCAATCGCGTTCAGTTCTTTAAATGCTTTTTCCAGACGAGCGATCATCGAAGTCTGGCCAGCACGCAGCCATACGCGCGGGTCATAGTATTTCTTGTTCGGCTGATCTTCGCCTTTCGGGTTGCCCAGCTGACCTTGCAGATACGCTTCGTTTTCTTTGTAGTAGTTCAGAACACCTTCCCAGGTTGCCCATTGGGTATCGGTATCGATGTTCATTTTCACTACGCCGTAGCTTACGGAGTCTTTGATTTCCTGAGCAGTAGAACCGGAACCGCCGTGGAAAACGAAGTTCAGGCTGTTGTGCGGCAGGTTGTGTTTCTTAGAAACATAGTCCTGAGAATCACGCAGAATGGTCGGGGTCAGAACCACGTTACCCGGCTTGTAAACGCCGTGTACGTTACCGAAGGAAGCGGCAATGGTGAAACGCGGGCTGATTTTGCTCAGCTCAGTGTACGCGTAATCAACGTCTTCCGGCTGGGTGTACAGGGCAGAAGCGTCCATGTGGCTGTTGTCCACGCCGTCTTCTTCACCACCGGTGCAACCCAGTTCGATTTCCAGAGTCATGCCAATTTTGGACATGCGCGCCAGGTATTTGGAGCAGATTTCGATGTTTTCGTGCAGAGACTCTTCAGACAGGTCAATCATGTGAGAAGAGAACAGCGGTTTACCGGTAGCCGCGAAGTGTTTTTCACCCGCATCCAGCAGACCGTCGATCCACGGCAGCAGTTTCTTCGCGCAGTGGTCAGTGTGCAGGATAACCGGCACGCCGTAGTGTTCAGCCATCTGGTGAACGTGATGCGCGCCAGAGATAGCGCCCAGGATTGCCGCGCCCTGAGGTACGTCAGTTTTCACGCCTTTACCCGCGATGAAGGACGCGCCGCCGTTGGAGAACTGAACGATGACCGGTGCTTTAACTTTTGCAGCGGTTTCCAGAACAGCGTTGATGGAATCAGTGCCCACGCAGTTAACTGCCGGCAGAGCAAAATTGTTTTCTTTTGCTACCTGGAACACTTTCTGTACGTCATCACCAGTGATCACGCCTGGTTTTACGAAATCAAAAATTTTAGACATGTTTCGTTGTCCTGTATCGTCGGGCTTTGGGAAAAAACACGGGCCGCCCTGAATGTCAGATCGGCGATAAATCAACGGGCAGGAATCCCTGCCCGTAACGATTACTTCTTAGCGCGCTCTTCGAGCATCGCTACGGCTGGCAGAACTTTACCTTCCACGAATTCGAGGAATGCGCCGCCGCCAGTAGAAATGTAGGAAATTTTGTCAGCAATGCCGAACAGGTCGATTGCCGCCAGAGTGTCGCCGCCGCCAGCGATGGAAAACGCTTCGCTATCAGCGATGGCATTCGCCACGATTTCAGTCCCTTTACGGAAGTTCGGGAACTCAAACACGCCAACCGGGCCGTTCCACAGAATGGTTTTGGCATTCTTGAGGATTTCAGCCAGCTGCTGAGCGGAAGCATCGCCGATATCCAGGATCTGCTCGTCTTCTTTCACGTCGTTAACGGATTTCAGAGTCGCCGGTGCGGTTTCGGAGAACTCGGTGGCAACGCGAACATCGGTCGGAACCGGGATATCGCAAGTGGTCAGCAGACGTTTTGCTTCGTCAACCAGGTCAGCTTCGTACAGGGATTTACCGACACTGTGGCCCTGAGCGGCAACGAAGGTGTTGGCGATACCGCCGCCGACAATCAGCTGGTCAGCGATTTTAGACAGGGAATCCAGAACGGTCAGTTTGGTAGATACTTTAGAACCACCAACGATAGCCACCATCGGACGAGCCGGTTCTTTCAGCGCTTTACCCAACGCATCCAGTTCAGCGGCCAGCAGCGGGCCTGCGCACGCAACATCAGCAAATTTGCCGATACCGTGGGTAGAAGCCTGCGCGCGGTGCGCAGTACCAAAGGCGTCCATCACGAATACGTCACACAGGGCGGCGTATTTTTTAGACAGCGCTTCGTCGTCTTTCTTTTCGCCTTTGTTAAAGCGAACGTTTTCCAGAACCACCAGCTCACCTTCGGCCACGTCAACGCCGTCCAGGTAATCTTTGACCAGGCGAACCGGGTTAGATAGTTTGTCTTTCAGATAGTTAACAACCGGCAGCAGAGAGAATTCTTCGTTGTACTCGCCTTCGGTAGGACGACCCAAGTGGGAAGTTACCATCACTTTCGCGCCCTGTTTCAGAGCCAGTTCGATGGTCGGCAGAGAGGCGCGGATACGCGCGTCGCTGGTCACTTTCCCTTCTTTAACAGGTACGTTCAGATCCGCACGGATAAAAACGCGTTTCCCGGCCAGATCCAGATCGGTCATCTTAATTACAGACATGGTGAATCCTCTCAATGATGCTTAAAGTTTTGTCGACGCTGACGCGTCGAGCCTGAAACCAACTGCGGCCATCGCTAACGTGGTGTCGAGCATCCGGTTAGCAAAGCCCCATTCATTATCGCACCAGACCAGCGTCTTGATCAGGTGGGCGCCACTGACCCGGGTTTGCGTGCCATCAACAATGGCGCTGTGCGGGTCGTGGTTAAAATCTATCGAGACCAACGGTGATTCCGTATAGTCAACTATACCATGAAATGCACCTTGTGCTGCTTTTTGCAGCAACTGGTTGACTTCACTGGCTTTTACTGGTTTTTTCACCGTTACGCTTAAATCGATCGCCGTCACATTAATGGTTGGAACGCGCACCGCAATCGCCTCAAAACGGTCGTTAAACTGCGGGAATATACGCGTAATGCCTGCCGCCAGTTTTGTATCTACCGGGATAATCGACTGGCTGGCCGCGCGCGTGCGCCGTAGATCGGAGTGATACGCGTCGATCACCTGCTGATCGTTCATCGCGGAGTGGATCGTCGTGACGGTACCAGACTCGATGCCGTAAGCATCATCCAACAATTTAATGACGGGAATTATGCAATTCGTGGTACAGGACGCGTTTGAGACAATACGATGTTCCGCACGCAGTTGGTTCTGGTTCACGCCAAAAACGACGGTGGCGTCAAGATCGTTGCTGCCCGGATGAGAAAAGAGCACTTTCTTCGCGCCAGCGGCAATATGCGCCTCGCCATGCTCCCGGTTGCCATATACGCCCGTACAATCCAACACGACATCCACGCCCAGTTCGCGCCACGGCAGATCCGCCAGCGTTCGTTCATGCAGAATACGAATCACATCGTCGCCGACAAAAAGCTGCTCGCGCTCGTGGCGAACCTCCCATGCAAAACGCCCGTGGCTGGTATCGTATTTCAACAAATGCGCCATGCCTGCGGCATCCGCCAGCTCGTTGATGGCCACCACGGTAATTTCCGCCCGACGTCCGGATTCATACAAAGCACGAACCACGTTACGCCCGATGCGACCAAAGCCATTAATCGCTATGCGTACGGTCATAGGTCTCCTGCAAGGCTATCCCGATTCAGATGAGGCTGACAGAGTAATGCAGCTCATCGTCGAGTAAAACCTCACCTGTCGCAAACTGCGACTGATTGGTTAATTGTCGAACATTTAATTAACTGAAACGCTTCAGCTAGAATAAGCGAAACGGGGAATAAAAGGAATGTTTGTCCAGTCGAAGAAGACAGTTATCTGACCTGCATCACATTTCATGGCCGCTTACGCTGCAATTTATTCCATATTTAAGAATCACCAGTTCATCCGTCAGATCTTTTCATCGTCGCGTCACAAATACTGATTTATATCAGAAAGCGCTGTCGCCAGCGTCTATATTATCAGCGCCACGTCCGAGTCTCGGAGTCCTGTAACGATGACTGTATCTCACCACAATGCCTCTACAGCGCGCTTTTACGCGCTTCGTCTGCTTCCCGGCCAGGAAGTGTTTTCCCAATTACACGCCTTTGTGCAACAGAACCAACTACATGCCGCCTGGATTGCAGGGTGTACCGGCAGTCTGGCCGATGTTGCGCTGCGTTATGCCGGGCAAGAGGCGACCACATCGCTCACCGGCACGTTTGAAGTTATCTCGCTAAACGGCACGCTTGAATTGACCGGCGAGCATCTGCATCTCGCGGTATCGGATCCCTACGGGGCCATGCTCGGCGGCCATATGATGCCAGAGTGTACCGTGCGTACCACGCTGGAACTGGTTATCGGCGAGCTGCCAGCGCTGACGTTCAGCCGTCAACCGTGCGCCATTTCCGGTTATGACGAACTGCATATTTCTTCCCGTTAATTGACGACTCTTTAAGAGGTACTTTATGGCGCGTCGCCCGTTTTCCAGCCAGTCTCTGGTGCTGATTGTCATCGCTATTGCCATCAATATGATTGGCGGACAGCTTATTAGCATGTTGAAGCTGCCTATTTTTCTCGACTCGATCGGCACCTTAATTAGCGCGGTACTGTTAGGACCGTTCATCGGCATGTTGACTGGGCTTCTGACCAACTTGCTGTGGGGGCTGCTTACCGATCCTATCGCTGCCGCGTTTGCCCCGGTAGCGATGGTTATCGGTCTGGTCGCCGGGTGGCTGGCGCGCGCAGGCTGGTTTCGTACCCTGCCCAAGGTGATCGTCAGCGGGGTCGTCATTACGTTGGCGGTGACGCTGGTCGCCGTACCGCTTCGTACCGCGCTTTTTGGCGGCGTTACCGGCAGCGGCGCTGATTTGTTCGTCGCCTGGATGCATTCAATGGGCCAAAACCTGGTGGAGTCAGTCGCGATTACCGTCATAGGCGCTAATCTGGTCGATAAAATTCTGACGGCGATCATCGTTTGGGTGCTGCTGCGTCAGCTACCGTTACGTACGACACGGCATTTTCCTGCGATGTCAGCCGTACGCTAAATGCATCCGTTTACCTCGTTAACCTTATGGGCGTTGGCGGCCTGCACCACGCTGCTACTCCCTGCGCAGACCGTGCTCCCGGTTTATAGCGCGGCGGCCTTCCTCTGTCTGCTGGCGCTGAAATCAACGCGGCGGCGGGCGAAGTATGTCGCCTGGCTGATGCTGTCTTTAGGGTTTGGGCTATGGCTGGTACATGGCGGTTGGCTAACGGAATGGATAAGCGGGCAGCCTCTCGATCCGCAGCGCTGGATATATGCCGTTACGCTATGGCTACGCCTGCTGGCGATCGTGTCGACGTCGCAGCTATGGATGCAGTATGTGCCGGTTCAGCGGTTTATTCGCGCCCTGTTCGCTTCACGTTTGCCGCCCGGCATCGCTTACCTGTTCGCTGGCCCGCTGCTGGTCGTCGAACAGCTCAAACGACAACTGACGATCGTTCATGAAGCCCAGCGCGCGCGTGGCGTACCGCTGGATGAAGGCTGGTATCAGCGGCTACGGGCAATGCCTGCGCTGATCATGCCGCTTACGCAAAATGCGCTTAACGATCTGACAATACGCGGCGCGGCGTTGGATATGCGGGGGTTTCGGCTTCATCGAGCCCGAACCACGCTGTGGGCGCCGAAAGATAGCATGTTACAACGGGTTGCGCGGTATGGCATGGTACTGCTAATAGTGGCGGAAGCGGGAGTATGGATATGGTTACGTTAGAGCAGTTTCGTTATCTTCCGTCCGATGCGACACGCCCGCCGGCATGTTTTGATTTCCACTATTCAACACCCGGAATAGTGGCGATAGTCGGCGATAACGGCAGCGGAAAAAGTACGCTGGCGCAACTGATGGCTGGCTGGTATCCGGATTATCTCCCCGGTGATATTGACGGCACAGGCTTACTGCTTGGCGTCCCTATCGGGCGGCTCCCGCTGGTAGAACAGTCGCCCACCATCCAGTTGGTGCAGCAATCGCCATATTTACAGCTTTCCGGCTGTACCTTTAGCGTAGAGGAAGAGGTGGCGTTTGGCCCGGAGAATCTCGGCCTCCATGAAGCGGAAATTCTACGGCGCATTGACGAGGCGCTGACTCTGACAAACTGCCAGTCGTTACGCCATCGCCATCCCGGCACGCTCTCCGGCGGCGAAACGCAGCGGGTAGTGATTGCCAGCGCGCTTGCCATGCAGCCCAGACTATTAGTTCTTGATGAAGCCTTCAGTCGACTGACCTCAGCGGCCACCGGGACACTGCTGGAACGGTTACAACAGTGGGCGCTGGAACGTCATTCTCTCATTGTGCTTTTTGAACGTAATCACTTTCCTTTTCTGACGCGATGCCAGCGGGTATGGCAATTGCGCGACGGAGCGCTAACCCCATTATGTTGACGTTAAATCAGGTCGCTTATCGCTGGCCGAATGCCGCAGCCGACTGTTTGCACGCTATCTCACTTGAACTTCGTGACGGCGAATGGCTGGCGTTGACCGGCGATAACGGCGCGGGAAAATCAACGCTGTTACGGATTATGGCCGGCCTGCTTTCCCCCACTTCCGGCTCGGTAACGCTTAATGGAGGGCCGATTGCGCAGCTTAAAAATCGTCAACGCGCCGCCGCTATCGGCGTACTCTTTCAGGAAGCGGAAAACCAGATTTTCCACAGCAATGTCGCGCAAGAGGTCGCTTTTGGGCTGAAACTACAACGCTTATCGGCAGAGGAAATTTCACGGCGCACGCAGGCCGCGCTGCGGTTATGCCAGCTAACGGACGTCGCCGAGGCGCACCCGCTTGATCTGCACGCCGCACAGCGCCGGATGGTGGCGGTCGCCAGTCTGGAGGCGATGGCGCCGCCTGTGTTATTGCTGGATGAACCCAGCCGGGATTTTGACTCCCACTGGCTAACCGTATTTGAACACTGGCTGGCGACATGCCGGGCACGGGGAACCAGCGTCGTGGCGATTAGCCATGACGCTGCGTTTACCCAGCGTCATTTTTCACGGGTGGTACGGCTGGAAAACGGCAGGTTGTCAAAGGGGGAATAAAAACGGGTCGCCGAAGCGACCCGTTTTATGCCGTATTAAGGATTACAGCAGCGCTTTCGCTTTGGCGATCACGTTGTCCACCGTGAAGCCAAACTCTTCAAACAGCAGCTCTGCCGGAGCAGACTCACCGAAGGTGGTCATCCCGACAATAGCGCCGTTCAGGCCGACGTATTTGAACCAGTAGTCAGCGATACCCGCTTCAATCGCCACACGCGCAGAGACCGCTTTCGGCAGCACGGATTCACGGTAGGCCGCATCCTGCTTGTCGAACGCGTCGGTGGACGGCATGGAAACCACGCGCGCCTTCACGCCTTCGGCAGTCAGTTTTTCGTAGGCGGCAACCGCCAGCTCAACCTCAGAACCGGTCGCAATGAAGATAATCTGCGGCTGGCCCGCACAATCTTTCAGTACGTAACCACCGCGGGCGATATTCGCCAGTTGCTCTTCAGTACGTTCCTGCTGCGCCAGGTTCTGACGGGAGAGGATCAGCGCGGTTGGGCCATCCTGACGCTCTACGCCATATTTCCACGCCACCGCGGATTCCACCTGGTCGCACGGACGCCATGTGGACATGTTCGGCGTTACGCGCAGGCTTGCCACCTGCTCGACCGGCTGGTGCGTCGGGCCATCTTCGCCCAGACCGATGGAGTCGTGGGTGTACACCATCACCTGACGTTGTTTCATCAACGCTGCCATACGCACTGCGTTACGGGCATATTCGACGAACATCAGGAAGGTGGAGGTGTACGGCAGGAAACCGCCGTGCAGGGCGATACCGTTGGCGATAGCGGTCATACCGAATTCGCGCACGCCGTAGTGAATGTAGTTACCTGCGGCATCTTCGTTGATAGCCTTAGAACCAGACCATAGGGTCAGGTTAGACGGTGCCAGGTCTGCAGAGCCGCCAAGGAATTCCGGCAACAGCGGACCGAAGGCTTCGATGGCATTCTGGGACGCTTTACGGCTGGCGATTTTGGATGGATTCGCCTGCAGTTTAGCGATGAACTCATTCGCTTTCGCATCGAAGTCAGCCGGCATGTCGCCTTTCATACGACGAGTGAATTCAGCAGCTTCCTGCGGGAAGGCTTTCTCATAAGCCGCGAATTTCTCATTCCATGCAGACTCTTTCGCCTGGCCAGCTTCTTTCGCATCCCACTGGGCGTAGATTTCAGACGGGATTTCGAACGGCGCGTATTTCCAGCCCAACTGTTCGCGGGTCAGCGCGATTTCCGCGTCGCCCAGCGGCGCGCCGTGGGAATCGTGGGTACCCTGTTTGTTCGGCGAACCAAAACCGATGATGGTTTTGCACATCAGCAGGGACGGTTTGTCAGTCACAGCGCGAGCTTCTTCCGTGGCGCGTTTAATGGCGTCGGCATCGTGACCGTCAATGCCACGGATAACGTGCCAGCCGTAGGCTTCAAAACGTTTCGCGGTGTCATCGGTGAACCAGCCTTCAACGTGACCGTCGATAGAGATACCGTTGTCATCATAGAACGCGATCAGTTTGCCCAGTTTCAGAGTACCAGCCAGAGAGCACACTTCGTGAGAAATGCCTTCCATCATGCAGCCGTCGCCCATAAAGACGTAGGTGAAGTGGTCAACGATGTCGTGGCCAGGACGGTTAAACTGCGCCGCCAGAGTCTTCTCGGCAATCGCCATCCCGACGGCGTTGGCAATACCCTGACCCAGCGGGCCAGTAGTGGTTTCAACACCAGCGGTGTAGCCCACTTCCGGGTGACCAGGGGTTTTTGAATGTAGCTGACGGAAATTCTGCAGTTCGGACATCGGCAGGTCATAGCCGGTGAGGTGCAGCAGGCTGTAAATCAGCATCGAACCATGGCCATTGGACAGCACAAAGCGGTCGCGGTCGGCCCAGGACGGGTTGGTCGGGTTGTGGTTCAGGAAATCACGCCACAGGACTTCGGCAATGTCAGCCATACCCATCGGGGCACCCGGGTGACCGGATTTGGCTTTCTGTACTGCGTCCATGCTCAGCGCACGAATAGCATTGGCAAGCTCTTTACGTGAGGACATTTTGACTCCAGATCGGATGTTGAAAGGCCATGCCCGTAACGACTTGACGACAGCGCGTTTTGGGCTACGCCGGAAAATTTGCCAACAATTTACCCCAAGCCGCGCGTCATGTACATGGAACATCCTTTTACCGCTTCAGAAATCTCCGGATCGTGCTCGCATGTTGCGCAATTAGCTAACTTGCCTGCCACGCTTTTCTTTATACTTAACCCAGGCGCTAATTCATCTGCAACGGGCGCATTTCAAAATAATATTAATTCGTATGGAAGAGAAAAATGAAAATTCGCGCTTTACTGCTTGCTTTGGGCATGGCGACGGTGCTGACCGGCTGCCAGAATATGGACTCTAATGGACTGCTTTCTTCGGGCGCTGAAGCTTTTCAGGCCTATACGTTAAGCGATGCGCAGGTAAAAGCGTTGAGCGATCAATCCTGTCAAGAGCTCGACAGCAAAGCGAAAATCGCGCCGGCGAGCAGCGAATACGCTAAACGACTGACAAAAATTGCCGCCGCACTGGGGGATAACATTAACGGCCAGCCGGTGAACTATAAGGTTTACGAGACGAAAGACGTCAACGCGTTTGCCATGGCGAACGGTTGTATTCGCGTCTACAGCGGACTGATGGATATGATGACCGACAACGAAGTTGAAGCCGTGATCGGTCATGAAATGGGCCATGTCGCGCTGGGTCATGTAAAGAAAGGGATGCAGGTCGCGCTGGGCACTAACGCCGTGCGCGTTGCGGCGGCATCGGCAGGAGGCGTTGTCGGCAGCCTGTCGCAATCACAGCTTGGCGATCTTGGCGAAAAACTGGTGAACTCGCAGTTCTCCCAGCGTCAGGAGTCCGAAGCGGATGATTATTCTTACGATCTGTTGCGCAAACGCGGTATCAGTCCGGCAGGACTCGCCACCAGCTTTGAGAAACTGGCAAAACTGGAAGCGGGTCGTCAAAGCTCGATGTTCGACGATCACCCGGCGTCCGCCGCACGCGCACAGCATGTGCGCGATCGTATGAGCGCGGACGGAATCAAATAACCCCCGAACAGCGCCATCCGGCAAAACAATTTACTCGCCCTTCTTCGCCGCCTGGATATAGAGCATTTCTAATGCCAGCGTCGCGGCCGCCAGAGCGGTGATCTCCGACTGATCGTAAGCCGGCGCGACTTCCACTACATCCATACCGACAATGTTCAGATCTTTCAGACCGCGTACCAGTTTAATGGCGCGATCGGAGGTCAAACCGCCGATCACCGGCGTACCGGTGCCAGGCGCAAACGCCGGGTCCAGACAGTCGATATCAAAGGTCAGATAGACCGGCATATCGCCGACGATCTGTTTCACCTGAGCGAGGATATCATCCACGCCGCGATCGTTGACCTGGCAGGCATCCAGCACGGTAAAGCCATTGTCTTTGTCAAACTCAGTACGAATACCGATCTGTACCGAATGATGCGGATCGATCAGGCCTTCTTTCGGCGCGGTGTAGAACATCGTGCCGTGATCGAATTCGCAGCCGTTAGCGTAGGTATCGGTATGCGCATCAAAATGTACCAGCGCCATTTTGCCAAAATGTTTCGCGTGGGCGCGCAGCAGCGGCAGCGTGACGAAGTGGTCGCCGCCGAAAGAGAGCATACGCTTGCCTGCAGACAGCAGTTTTTCAGCGTGCGCCTGTAATTTTTCGCTCATTTCACGGGCATCGCCAAACGCATACACCAAATCGCCGCAGTCCACGACGTTCAGGCGCTCGCGCATGTCAAAATTCCACGGGAAACGGTGATGTTCCCAGGCGAGGTTGGTCGACACCTGACGGATCGCCGCCGGGCCATGACGGCCGCCAGCGCGACCGGACGTTGCCATATCAAACGGTACGCCAGTGATCACCCAGTCGGCATCGCTGTCATACGGCTGGAAGTTCATTGGCAGACGTAAAAAACCAAACGCATTAGAAACCAGTGAGTTATCGTACTGATGACCTAAGGTGCTCATGGCAAAAACCTCTTCTTAGTCAATATAAAAAAACCCTCCCGCGTCGTTAGGCCCGACGAGGAAGGGTTTGAATTTGTTTACGGCTCAAAGTTTACTCTGACAGACCGCATTATTGAAGTCAGTTTAGCCAGGTACAGTAGACAACGCCCGAAAAAAATATATATCCAGCGCAAATCAGTAGGCTCATACGTCATCGCGGTCAGTTAAGAGGCCTTAGGGAGTTGCCGCTGTAAAAACTCAAGCACTACTGCGTAAAACAGCGGTGTTTTCCCCGGCGTCTGGAAAATGGCGTGACCGCTACCGGGAATGAGGGTCATCTCCGCCTGAGGCAGCAGCCGGTACAGCTCGGTAACTTCTTCAACGGTGAAAAATTCATCCCGGTCGCCGGCCAGTAATAGCACAGGAATGTGGATTTTTTTCACCTCTTCTTCCGTCAGCGATGTGGGCGTTGTCCACATTGGCCAGACACCTTTGAGGAACGTGCGCCAGTAGTCTTTTTGCTCTGGATGATGCATGCCCTGATAAAATTTAACCATCCCGGGCGCATCCGAAGCCATTTTATCCAGATCGCGATCCGTCAATTGCCCCTGAGGCATTCCTTTACCATAAAAAATTTCCATCCCCTGCATGTAATGGGCCGTAGCAAAGCGATGCGTTGCGCCGCCGACGATAGCAGCGTGCGCTAGATCCGGGTATCGGCTGGTTAATTTCAGAACGACCATGCCGCCATCGCTATACCCCATCACCAGCGGTTTTTCCAGCTTCAGCGCTTTAACAAAAGCCGCCATATCTTCCGCCATCAGATCATAGCTAAACGTTCCTTGCGGGTTATTGGTTAATCCATGTCCACGACTGTCCGGCATGATGACGCGAAAATATCGAGATGCCTCTTTCGCTAATCCCTGCCAACTTTTCGCCGTCAGACCACCACCGTGAATCAACAGCAGCGGAGGCCCCTCGCCCTCTTCAACGTAATGAATTTTGATACCATTCGCTTCCACAAATTTATCTTTGTCCATCGTTGTTGCTGAAGCATTTATTAAAAATATAATATTGATAATAAAAATAAATGCGAATTTAAAAATATGATTCATAACACCTCGCCAATCACTTTCCGTGTAAAAGACCATATTATTCAGATTGAACAAAAATAACATCAAAATCGATTTGTATCATTTTCACTTATTTACCGGGGAGACCCCGCATCCTCTTTTTACAGAACGTAAAAAGCCTTTCCGCGATTAGCCCCAACGCGAAAAGGCTCTGAAGTCAGAAAAGTGCCACCTTATTCATTCTGGCTGTAATTCAGGATGACTTGAAGGTCTCTTCCTGAATTGCATTTGGCGCTTTCTTTATTCCTTCGTCTGACAGGGCAAGCTTGACTAGCTAAATGCCGTGGCCGGAATTTTCACAATCGCTTTTTTAACCGGCGCAGGTTTACCACGCGTACAAAGCGGACGGTGGATCTGGTTGGGATAAAAAAGCGCGAAATCGCCAGGATTTAATGTAACGAACTGCTCATTAGCGACACATTCAGGAAAGATGATGTCATCAGGAAGATGCTCAAGCTCCTTTATCCTGGTATCAATTTTATTGGAATAGCCAATCTCCTCATAACCGCTTAGTAAAATCTGAACATCGATATATTTTTTATGAAATTCAGCTTTGCAGTTTAACGAAGAGTGTGTTTCTCCTTCGCTTATCATAAGAAATGACTCCGGGAAAGAAAGTTCATATCTACCAGCAGGCTGATCTTCAGCTATCTTCACCGCTTCGATGATAAGTTTTTTAATAATGTGGTTAACGTAAGGTAATAAAGTAAGCTGCTCTATATTTCCATATAGCATACTATAGTTATCCTAAATAATGGTCGTGATTATAATTATCAGCCAATCAGGTACTGGTAAATACCTTCAGCCACAGGAATACCTTCTTTTAAACATTTTTCTTTATAGGCGATTTGCGGATCGTTTGGCGCCAGCACTTTATCAACACCGGGCATCGGTTTTACAGCCCTTAGCTCATTGACCATTGTGCTCATTATTGAGGAAAACAGCGGATTGCCCAACATCTGCGGATCAATAACGATAACCAGACTCGCTAACTTGCGCATCTTGTCATAGTCGCCATACATCCGAACAATATGGTTGCTAAAGTTTGCCCCCATCAGAACGCCCGTGAGCGCATCAATCGCCAGGGCAATACCAGAACCTTTGTGTCCGCCAAAGGGCAGCAGATTTTCAATTTTATGCGGATCGGTAGTGATATGTCCCTCTTTATCCAGCGCCAGGCCATGACCTATTGGTTTCCCGGTTTCTTTGGCGTGCAGAATTTTACCAAACGCAATGGCGCTGGTCGCCATATCGACGATCATCGGATGGCTGTCTTTAACGGGGAAGCCGAAGGCGATTGGGTTAGTCCCCAGAAAGCGCTCCGCGCCGCCATACGGCGCAACGCAGGTATCCGTTTGCGTCATGGCGATAGCCACCATTCCCTGGCTTGTCGCCTGCTCAATGAACCACGAGAGCGCGCCGCAGTGGGACGTATTTTTGACGCTGACGAAGCCCAGTCCCGTCTCTCTTGCCAGACTAATAGCGTGGTCTGTCGCCTTTATCAGCGCGCAGTGTCCCATTCCATCATCAGAGTCCAGAATAGCGACAGAAGGCGAAATCTGTTCAATGCTGAATGTTGCTTTTGGATTGAGCCCGCCTGCGTTCAGGCGGGTACAATAGTGCTCTACGCGAATAACGCCGTGGGAGTGAACGCCGGTAATATCGGCATGAACCAAAACGTCGGCTACCTGCTGCGCCGTTTGCGCGTCAAGACCCGCCTGGGTGAGTTTATTAAACGCCAGCGCTTTCAATTCATTTTCTTTGACTAATATTGTTGACATAACTATCCCGCTATTAAAATTTGATAACGCCTTTAACCAATTTTTTGTTTTCTACCACGTTCTTCTGGTACTGGTTGCCGAACGTATAGAAATCGAATTCCTGGTTTTTCATCATTGTTTCGCTAATAGCGCCCTGAGCCATTAGCTCAATGACACATTCGAAGTCTTCCCGCGTCGCGTTACGGCTGCTCAATAGCGTGGTCTCTTTTTTATGGAAGGTCGGATCGTCAATGACGAGCTCGCCGATATACAGCCCGATGAAGACGATTTTTCCGCCGTGACGAATCAGATCGACAGCGCGGCTCATGGAGGATTTATTGCCGGTGGCATCAAGCACAGTGCCGGCTAATTCACCGGAGAAACAGGCTTTCAGCGCATCAATATAGTCGTCTGACGACGGATCGAGCGTTGCAACGCCTACCTTTTCGGCGACCAGACGACGGCGTTCGGCGTCAATATCAGCTACCGCGACGCGAGCGCCTTTGGCTTTTGCTATCGCGGCGGCGGCCAGCCCAATCGGCCCGGCGCCGACCACCAAAATGTTTTGCTGCGGCTTCACGTCAGCGCGGCGTACTGCATGGGCGCTGATGGCGAAACACTCAACCAGCGCGCCCGCGCTGTCGGTGAGGTTATCCGACAGTTCAACCAGATTTTGTTCACGAACGGCCAGATATTCGCTAAAGCCGCCGTCCTGGTGAACACCATACAGCGAGACGTTCTCACAGCAGTTGGTTTTTCCTTCCCGGCAGGCTGCGCAAGCGCCGCAAGGAATACAGGGAATAACGCTATAGCGTTGGCCGACCTTCGCCGTGCTGCACGATTTACCTAACATTTCAGCCACGCCGCAAATTTCATGACCCAGCACGCGCGGATAGGCAAAAAAGGGCTGGCGACCGGCAAACGCATGGATATCGGTGCCGCAAATACCAACCGCTTTAATTTTTAACAGTACTTCATCGTCTTTTAAATGAGGAATATCCCTTTCAATGTATTCGATATTTCCCGGATTATTACAGATAAGCGTTTTCATACTTAACCCTTTGAAGATAAACGGTGAATGGTGGCCGTGACGCCATGTAATTCAATATGGTTAAAGGCCTGCTGAATGTTGTTTAAAAAGTCTGCGTTGTCGCTGGCCAGCGTTCCAAAGATGCTATTTATCTGCAGCAAAGACAGCGCTTGTTCCCATCGCGTGTTTTTATTTTTAATAGCCGCATTGAAGGTATCATTGAGCGGGTCGGCCACGCTCTGCCCCTGAGAGAGCGTATTAATGACGTAATGGAGCCAGCCCGCAATCAGCGTCGCCAACGCCCTGCCCTTAACGCCGCGCGCCTGGAGCGTCAGATAAGGATCGACGGCCCGCTGAGGCAGCTTCTGAGAACCGTCCATCGCAATCTGTCCGGTCTTATGTTTAATGTTCGGGTTGCTGAATCGCTCAATGAGCAACTGCGCATATTGATGTACATCTACCGCCAAATTCGGGCGCAGCGATTTTGCCTGCTCTTCCGTCATTAAATGATGTACGGCGGTTTTAAAAGCGTCGTCTTCCATGCACTGATAGATAAACTCATATCCGGCCAGGCTGCCGTTATAGGCGAGAAACGAATGGCTGCCATTCAGCATACGAAGTTTCATTTCTTCATAGGGAAGCACGTCCGAGACGAACATCGCCCCTGCTTTATCCCAGTCAGGACGACCGGCAACGAAATTATCTTCGATAACCCACTGACGGAAATCCTCGCATACGATGCCGCAGGGATCGGCAAAACCGATCTGGTCTTTAATCATGTCAAATTGCTCTGGCGTCATTGCCGGCACGATGCGATCGACCATGGTGCCAGGAAAGGTGACATGCTTCGCTATCCAGGCCGCCAGTTGCGGATCGAGATTATCGGCAAACGTAACGATCGCCGTTTTGGTCAAATGACCGTTTTCCGGAATGTTATCGCACGACAGTACACTAAACGGGGGAAGCCCTTGCTGGCGGCGTATCCGTAGCGCTTCGACGATCAGTCCGAGTGCTGACCGGGGATGTTCAGGATCGGCAAGATCGTGTTTGATGAGCGGATGGCTGAGATCGAGCGTTCTGGACCGCGGATCGGTGCAGTAACCTTTTTCCGTTATCGTCAACGAAACAATTTTCACCTGCGGCTCAGTCAGCTTCTCGATCGCCGCCTGAATACCTGACTTCGGCGTATGCAACGCGCCGGTGATGGTACGAACCAGGCGACTATTGATGGCGCTGGCTGACGTTTCCACCACTGAAAACAGCCCCTGTTGCGCATTTAGCGCATCCACCAGCTCCGCATCGCCGAACAGATTTAGTTCAAAAATCCCCCAGCGGTTGCCGGTTATCTCATTCGTGAGATCGTTATAAACAGCCTGGTGACCACGGTGAAAGGCGCCAAATCCAATATGTACGATGTTGGCTTCCATCCCCTGACGTGGATAAGTTGTTTTGAATTGGTGCCTTGCGGCGTCTAACTGACGAGCTATGGTGTCCATAAATTTTTCCCACTCCTTTTTTGTTTACCAATTCTGCTTAAACAGCATACCAAAATCCATAAATATGATCACACTCATGGCACCATATTCTTCCCCCCGGTATGCTGACTAATAACCAATTAATAAAAACAACTTATTTATCAATTACTTATAAAATGCGCTTATCAGGATAAATTTTACGATTCACAAAAGCGTGATTTTGATTAGAAAAATCGGCCACGAATTGGCATACCACCCATACAACCCGCAATCATTAAACCCCATTAAAAACAATATCTTATTGAATAACACCCCGCTGCAAGCGTATATGCCACACATGATTGGTTCAATAATTACCCGAAATACAGCAAACCAAACCTGATAATTTGTCTAGTGAATTAATGAACTCAATTTATTATCAGCATCAACATTAACCTAAGAACATCAGTTACGGTTTTGATCATCCGGGTCGCTGCTAAAGCGATGATGAGTGAGCCGCCTTTAGACGTAATTGGCAAATTAATCAATTGATTTAAAACAGGAAAAAATTGATGAAGACGCGGATTAGGCACGTTGAAACAAAGCTTTCAAAGCCCCTCTGGCCGAGGTCTTAGTTGACGTGAAACATGGCATAATAGCCATTTCGAACTGGTAACCACGACGATTACGCTGGAAGACGGTTCAACTGGCACCGGATATACCTATACCGGCGGAAAGGGAGGGTATGCAATTAAAGCGATGATCGACCACGATCTTGCCCCGGTACTGTCAGGGAAAGAGGCGCTGCGATTGACGATATCTATGACTTTATGGAATAGCATATTCACTATGTGGGTTGCGGAGGCATCGCGTCGTTTGCGATGGATATCCCTCTTTGGGATTTGAAAGGCAAACGTGAAAAACTGCCGCTGTGGAAAATGGCTGGCTGAAGGCGGCGCGTCTGTCGACGAATGGCGGTCTTTCGGTATGCTCGCTCGGTATGCAGGAATTACACGTCAGACTGGTTTCCGCATTCGAGACTGGCTGACTGGAAGTTCACAGCTTCCCGATCGATCAATATACCAAACATCCGCTGGTGGGCGACAATTATCGCGCCGTGGCACCGGACACCTACGGCATTGGCGTAGAGTTTGACTGGGATAAGCTGAGCGTTTACGAAGCCTGATTCCCTCTCTCCGGGCTTGTTTTTGGCGGCAGGCCCGGTTAATCGCTGACAAAAATGTCATCCGCCTGAAAATAGCCGTCAGGTGGCGAAGAAAAAATCATCAAAATCTTCCAGCGAATCATCCTGTTGGAAGATTTTTACCAGCTCATTTTTACTGTTTTCAAGATGGGTCCACGAAGCCTGTCTGGCCTGCTCAGCATCGCGTTTTTGCAATGCAAGGAAGATACTACGGTGATCTTCCACCCATTTCATTCTTAACTCTTTCTTATGTAAATACTTATAGTTTAACTGCTTCCAGCGCGGATTTTCGGTCCTGACAGCCCGCCACAGCTCGGCAGATTGTTTCATTAATACACGATTTTGCGTGGATTCCGCGATGATATTGTGGAACTGGCGATCCAGTTCTTCAAATGTGTCGCTGTCGCCGCCAATCTGCTTTTCCTGCTGCTCAATAATACGTTTAAGCTGCTTAAGTTCATTAAATCTGATTTGCGTAGCGGCAAAACCGGTGATGTTACTTTCGATGACCTGCCGGGCCTGTAGCAATTCAAAGGGGCCAATGTCTGAGTAAGGCAAGAGCGCTTTTTGATTGATTTTTTCCAGACTATCAATAAAGTAAGTGCCTGCGCCTTGCTTAACCTCTACCACTCCCTTCAGCTCAAGCATAATAATCGCCTCACGAATCGTCGTGCGGCTGGTTTGAAAACGCTCGCTGAGTTCTCTCTCCGCCGGAAGTCGCTCGCCAGCTTTAAATACCCCTGAATAGAGTAGTTCTTCTATTTGCAGCCCTATATCAAAATAGCGCCGCTTGGTTAAAATTTGTTCCATGCACATACCTATGTAGACAGCAATTGCTCCACTTGAGGGTAGTGTAAACAAATCCTAATGTTTATGGTAAACAATTTCCCTGCCAGAGAGTGGTCGTTTCTTTCCCGCAACCTACGGCTATGCGCGTCACACAGTCCTTCCTCACCAGACTCGGCAGGAAAGGTGCTGATTCCCATAACGCATATTTGACGTTTGATGCCGGGTTTATTTGCGGCAGGGCGGCGGCGCATACCCGTTGTTGTCCGCCGGGAAAGCCTGCGAGGAACAAGGCGGTAGCGTATTTGTTGCTTTACCCTGCAATGCAAAGGCGGCAAAGCCGATGACGCCGATGTTGCGTACATCGCCCTGCGCGGAGTGGGCCGCATAAGCGTCAGCTATGTCGGCGAACTGGAATGCCGCCTCAGTGTGTTTATCTTTGCGAAACCCTTTAATCGCCAGTGAATCGCCGGCGTTAACAATATAGCCATGATGATTCAGCGAGCCTGCTTTTCCGTTCAACACGTCCAGGCCATCAACCGTTGCGACGATTTCGTAATTGGTATCATGACTGTAATTACGGATATATAACTGATAGTTCATCCCTGATCTTGCAGGAATACTATATTGCCATTGTCCCATTGATGCGTTGTAGCGACGAGTAATTGGAATCGAATTAAAATTAGCGTCGCGCACAGCATATTCAAGATCGCTGATACGTATACTATAAACTTTATCGTAACCTGACGGATATTGAGTGGAGTAATTTATTACCACCATTTCGGCAGGTTCTCGATCGGCACGTTCTACCGAAACGCTTTGTACCGATGAATGCACGTCGCCGCCCCAGGCGGTGCCGACGTCGGATGAAGAGCCATTATTAGATTGCATTCCGCTGGAACAGCCGCCTAACAGCAAAAACAAGCCAACAATGACGGCATTAAATTTAAATTTGCTCATACTCACACCCCTTTTTAATTATTAGGGGGATTGTAGGCCCATAAGATTACATAGAGAAGCGACGCGCTGATAATTAAGAATTTATAAAATATAAAAGGGTCGATTTAAATAATTAAATCGACCCACAAGTGGAATACTCTTAATTACTCATCTTCAAGATAAGTATAACCGTACAGTCCCGCTTCAAATTCCTCAAGGAACTGCTGCTGCAACGCATCGTCCAGATCCGTCTGTTTTACCTGGTCGCGGAAATGCGTTAACAACGTTTTTGGATCCAGTTGCACATATTGCAGCGTATCCGCAACGGTATCGCCTTCGTCCGACAGTTCAACCTCGACGCTACCATCCGGGAAGACAAACACGTCAACCGCTTCAGTATCGCCAAACAGGTTGTGCATGTTACCGAGGATCTCCTGATAGGCGCCGACCATAAAGAAGCCGAGCATCGGCGGATTCTCTGGATCGTATTCCGGCATCGGCATCGTCGTGGCGATACCGTCGCCATCGATATAGTGGTCAATAGCGCCATCGGAATCACAGGTTATATCCAGCAGCACGGCACGACGTTCCGGTACCTGATCTAACCCTTCCAGCGGCAGCACCGGGAAGAGCTGATCGATTCCCCACGCGTCCGGCATTGACTGGAACAGCGAGAAGTTGACGTACATTTTGTCCGCCATCCGCTCTTGCAGTTCGTCGATAATCGGACGATGCGCACGGTTTTGCGGGTCCAGTTGCTTCTGCACTTCATGGCACATGCTGAGATAAAGTTGCTCCGCCCAGGCGCGCTCCTGCAAACTAAACGCGCCGGAAGAGTAGCCGATATGAATATCGTGCAGATCCATTTGGCTATCATGCAGCCATTCACGCAGCGAGCGGCGAGTGCCAGGCTTATGCATCTCCTGCCAGGTTTCCCACAGATTTTGCAGCGCGCGCGGCGCATCTTCAGCAGGGGCAGTCGGATCCGTGTATTCGTTACGCTCCACGCCGATAATGTTAGAGACCAGTACCGTATGGTGCGCAGTGACGGCGCGGCCAGACTCGGTAATCACCGTCGGATGCGGTAAACCATGCTCTTCGCAGGCATCGCCAATCGCCCAGATGATGTTATTGGCATATTCGTTCAGGCCATAGTTCACCGAACAGTCGGACTGCGAGCGGGTACCTTCATAATCCACGCCCAGACCGCCGCCCACGTCGAAGCACTGGATATTCACGCCCAGCTTATGCAGCTCAACATAGAAACGCGCGGACTCGCGCACGCCGGTCGCGATATCGCGAATGTTCGCCATCTGCGATCCCAGGTGGAAGTGCAACAGTTGCAGACTGTCCAGACGCCCGGCGTCACGCAGGGTCTCCACCAGTTGCAGCACCTGCGTCGCCGCCAGGCCGAATTTTGATTTTTCGCCGCCGGAGGATTGCCACTTACCGGACCCCTGAGAGGCCAGACGCGCACGCACGCCCAGACGAGGAACCACGTTCAGGCGCTCAGCTTCTTCCAGCACAATCGCGATTTCAGACATCTTTTCGATGACCAGATAAACCTTATGGCCCATCTTCTCGCCAATCAACGCCAGCCGAATGTATTCACGGTCTTTATAACCATTACAGACGATCACGCTACGGGTCATGCCGGCATGCGCCAGCACCGCCATCAATTCCGCTTTTGACCCCGCTTCCAGCCCCAACGGTTCACCGGAATGGATAAGGGACTCGATCACGCGGCGATGCTGATTGACCTTAATCGGATAAACGAGGAAGTAGTCGCCGTTATAACCGTAAGATTCACGCGCACGCTTAAACGCCGCGTTAATTGAACGCAAACGGTGTTGCAGGATCTGCGGGAAGCAGAACAGCGCCGGCAGACGCTGACCTTGCGCTTCGCGCGCTTTCACCAGTTTGGCAAGATCGACACGCGCTTCCGGTACGTCGGGATCGGGGCATACGCTAATATGGCCCAGCTCGTTGACGTCGTAGTAGTTATTGCCCCACCAGGCAATATTGTAAGTGCGCAGCATCTTGCTGGCTTCCTGGGAGCTCATTGCAACCTCCTGCATGGAGCGTAGTACACCCTGTTCGCCTGCTGACGAAGGCGAACCCATAGACATGTCGTCAGACATAGCGAACCTCAATTTTTATTAGCAAGTGTAAAACAGTTGACTACTATCGCAATCCGAAGACGCGATAGCAACCCATAGACAAGCGGATTTTCCAGCAGATAGCGCTGATGCTCCGCCTGCGCGACCGGTTTCTTTTTCATATCATTGTAAACACGTAACCGAACTCACAGATAACGGTTCGGCGAAACCACGAGAAAACTCTTGCGTTAACAAGAGCGCCCTTGTTCAGTCTTCAGCGCCATTGCCGGCTCTGGAATCCTGAGAAGCGCCGAGATGGGTATAACATCGGCAGGTATGCAAAGCAGAGATGCAGATTGCGGGGGACATGCGCGCACCAGAACGATGCGACAGATTCAGCAGAATACAACGGTTCATTATCTCGTATCACCTCCACGGCCGCCTCGTAAGACGAACCCACAAGCCAAAGCAACGTTTTAACCCGGCTGGAAGTGGCGACACGAAGAAAACGTCGTGTGCTTTTGTATGAGCCGCGCGTCGCGTTTTATACCCAGAACGCAGAAAAAAAGCAAAGCATAAATGCGCATAATGTCAGCATTATCAGAAACGTTTATCGCCTGATTTTGACCGACATTGCGACGGCCTTCAAAAAAAGCTGGAAATTGGGCGAAGAAGTGACCTAAAATAGCCGTCCAGATGTTAATCCATCCATACTGATTAACACTCAGACTGCCAGTGTCAGCGACCTTCAGACTCATGGTAGAATCTTCTGTCATGACTATTCCGCACAACAGTTTGAGCTAACTAAATTCTCCTTAGGTGAAATTAAATATGGCAAAACACCTTTTTACGTCTGAGTCCGTATCAGAAGGGCATCCTGACAAAATCGCAGACCAAATCTCTGATGCCGTGTTGGACGCTATCCTGCAACAGGATCCGAAAGCACGCGTCGCCTGTGAAACCTACGTTAAAACCGGCATGGTTTTAGTTGGCGGTGAGATCACCACCAGCGCCTGGGTCGATATCGAAGAGATTACCCGTAATACGGTGCGCGAAATTGGCTATGTGCATTCCGACATGGGCTTTGACGCCAACTCTTGCGCGGTACTGAGCGCAATTGGCAAACAGTCTCCGGATATCAACCAGGGCGTTGACCGCGCAGACCCGCTGGAACAAGGCGCGGGCGACCAGGGCCTGATGTTTGGCTACGCGACAAATGAAACCGACGTACTGATGCCTGCGCCAATCACCTACGCGCACCGTCTGGTACAGCGTCAGGCTGAAGTGCGTAAAAATGGCACCCTGCCATGGTTGCGTCCGGATGCAAAAAGCCAGGTCACTTTCCAGTATGACGACGGCAAAATCGTCGGTATCGACGCCGTGGTTCTCTCTACGCAGCACGCAGAAGATATCGACCAAAAATCGCTGCAAGAAGCGGTGATGGAAGAGATCATCAAACCCATTCTGCCGTCTGAATGGTTAAATACGTCCACTAAGTTTTTTATCAACCCAACCGGTCGTTTTGTTATCGGCGGCCCGATGGGCGATTGTGGTCTGACCGGTCGTAAGATCATTGTTGATACCTACGGCGGTATGGCGCGTCACGGCGGCGGCGCCTTCTCCGGTAAAGATCCGTCTAAAGTTGACCGTTCTGCAGCTTACGCTGCGCGTTATGTCGCGAAAAACATCGTGGCGGCAGGTCTGGCGGATCGCTGTGAAATCCAGGTCTCCTACGCTATCGGCGTAGCGGAGCCGACGTCCATCATGGTGGAAACGTTCGGTACTGAAAAAGTGCCTGCTGAACAGTTGATTCTGCTGGTGCGCGAATTCTTCGACCTGCGCCCGTACGGCTTGATTCAGATGCTGGATCTGCTGCACCCGATCTACAAAGAAACTGCGGCTTACGGCCACTTCGGTCGCGAAAACTTCCCATGGGAAAAAACCGACAAAGCGCAACTGCTGCGCGATGCTGCCGGTCTGAAATAATCGCCCGCGCCTGACGCTGTTTTTCAGTCAGGTAAACCATACCGTACTTATCAAGGCCAGCGCCCTGCTGGCCTTTATCATTGCTGATACACGCAACGTTATCAGATATTCCAGCGTGAATTTATACTGACCTTTTTGTGATGCGCAGCACAATCCACCCTCCCCTTTCGTTTCTTCGACTACACTTTTTATCATTCAGTTTCAGTCATCATGAAAGCGGTTACATTCATTTTCATTAAGAACTGACCGCCTCACTATCGGTATGCTAATTCTGCGATGAAAATATTACATAATTTTTCAACTTTGTCTGAATACCAGGCGATTGATATGGTTATAAGATTATTAAAACTATTATTTTTCAGATAATTAAATAATCACCGAGATAAATAGCAGTGTAAACGATTACACCATTGTGATTAGCCTCACATCTTTTTACGGCGTACTCACCTACTCTTAACATCGATAAAATTGCTAACCCAACCGGAGGGCATAATGCCTGACAATAAAAAACAAGGGCGTTCCAACAAGGCCATGACATTTTTTGTCTGCTTTCTTGCAGCCCTGGCAGGATTACTTTTTGGCCTGGATATCGGCGTTATCGCCGGTGCTTTACCCTTCATTACCGACGAGTTTCAGATTACCGCACACACTCAGGAATGGGTGGTCAGCTCCATGATGTTTGGCGCGGCCGTCGGCGCTGTCGGCAGCGGCTGGCTCTCCTTTAAGCTGGGCCGTAAAAAAAGCCTGATGATCGGCGCTATCCTGTTCGTCGCCGGTTCGCTGTTCTCCGCTGCGGCGCCTAACGTTGAAGTCCTGATTATTTCTCGCGTGCTGCTGGGTCTGGCCGTCGGCGTCGCTTCCTACACTGCACCGTTGTACCTGTCCGAGATCGCGCCGGAAAAAATTCGCGGCAGTATGATCTCAATGTACCAACTCATGATCACCATCGGGATTCTGGGCGCTTATCTGTCAGATACCGCGTTCAGCTACAGCGGCGCATGGCGCTGGATGCTCGGCGTGATCATCATCCCGGCCATTCTGCTGTTGATCGGCGTCTTCTTCTTGCCGGACAGCCCGCGCTGGTTTGCGGCGAAACGCCGTTTCCATGATGCTGAACGCGTCCTGTTGCGCCTGCGTGACACCAGTGCGGAAGCAAAACGTGAGCTCGATGAAATTCGCGAAAGTTTGCAGGTTAAACAGAGCGGTTGGGCGCTGTTCAAAGAGAACAGCAACTTCCGCCGCGCCGTGTTTCTTGGCATTTTGTTGCAGGTCATGCAGCAATTTACCGGGATGAACGTCATCATGTATTACGCGCCGAAAATCTTCGAACTGGCGGGATACACGAATACCACGGAGCAGATGTGGGGCACCGTTATTGTTGGTCTGACTAACGTGCTGGCAACCTTCATCGCTATCGGCCTGGTTGACCGCTGGGGCCGCAAGCCGACCCTGACGCTGGGCTTCCTGGTCATGGCGATTGGTATGGGGATTCTGGGTACGATGATGCACATCGGCATCCATTCGCCGTCTGCGCAATACTTCGCTATCGCTATGCTGCTGATGTTCATCATTGGATTTGCGATGAGCGCTGGTCCGCTGATTTGGGTACTGTGCTCCGAAATCCAGCCGCTGAAAGGCCGCGATTTCGGCATCACCTGCTCCACCGCGACCAACTGGATCGCCAATATGATCGTCGGCGCAACGTTCCTGACCATGCTGAACAATCTGGGTAACGCCAACACCTTCTGGGTCTACGCTGGCCTGAACGTGCTGTTTATCCTGCTGACCCTGTGGCTGGTGCCGGAAACCAAACACGTTTCGCTGGAACACATTGAACGTAACCTGATGAAAGGTCGTAAACTGCGCGAAATCGGCGCCCACGACTAATCCCTCCACGCTTCCTCCTGCCACAGGAGGAAGCGTTTTTCTTGCAGTCCCTCTTCCGTCGCACTATTCTCTGCCGCTATGAAAACCCCTCGTCTCCCTATCGCTATCCAGCAGGCCGTGATGCGCCGTCTGCGGGAAAATCTCGCCCAGGCGAACCTCAAGCTCGATAGACATTATCCGGAGCCGAAACTGGTGTATACGCAACGCGGCACCTCGGCGGGCACAGCCTGGCTGGAGAGCTACGAAATCCGCCTCAACCCGGTGTTACTGCTGGAAAACATCGACACCTTTATAGCAGAGGTCGTGCCGCATGAACTGGCGCATCTGTTGGTGTGGAAGCACTTCGGACGCAAGGCTCCGCATGGCAAGGAATGGAAGTGGATGATGGAAAGCGTGCTGGGCGTTCCGGCCAGACGTACTCATCAATTTGCGCTGCAATCCGTACGGCGCAACACCTTTCCCTACCATTGCCAATGCCAGCAACATCAACTCACCGTCCGCCGTCATAATCGGGTAGTACGCGGCGAAGCGGTTTATCGTTGCGTTCACTGCGGCGAACCACTGGTCGCCGGGTAGTTTCCCGAAACGTCCGGGAGCTTTCCTGAGCGGACTGATTGCATACAGACACAACTTTCGTTACGTTGCGGGCTCGTTTTGCTATGGAGTGTGCAATGTACCGTAATTTTTCTTTTGCCGCTGCGTTGCTGGCCGCAGCGTTTTCAGGCCTGGCCCTGGCCGATGGCATTAACAATTTTTCTCAGGCCAAAGCGGCGAGCGTCAAAGTCAATGCTGACGCGCCCGGCAGCTTTTACTGCGGGTGCCAAATCCGCTGGCAGGGTAAAAAAGGCGTCGTAGACCTGGAGTCCTGCGGCTATAAGGTGCGTAAAAACGAGAATCGCGCCAGACGCATTGAGTGGGAGCACGTTGTCCCCGCCTGGCAATTCGGTCATCAGCGCCAGTGCTGGCAGGACGGCGGGCGAAAAAACTGCGCTAAAGACCCGGTCTACCGCAAAATGGAAAGCGATATGCATAACCTGCAACCCGCGATTGGCGAAGTGAATGGCGATCGCGGCAACTTTATGTATAGCCAGTGGAACGGCGGCGAAGGTCAGTACGGGCAGTGCGCCATGAAAGTAGATTTCAAAGCGAAGCTCGCCGAGCCGCCCGCCCGCGCCCGTGGCGCAATCGCCCGCACTTATTTTTATATGCGCGACCAATACCAACTGAAACTTTCCCGCCAACAAACGCAGCTTTTTAACGTCTGGGATAAGCAGTACCCCGTTACCGCCTGGGAGTGCGAGCGCGATGCGCGTATCGCGAAGGTCCAGGGTAATCATAATCCCTATGTGCAACGCGCTTGCCAGGCGCGAAAGAGCTAACCTACACTAGCGGGATTCTTGTTAACCCATGCCCTGGATAGCCAAACGCCGGGGCCATGACGCGGATTTTTTTATTATGCGTATTCCCCGCATTTATCACCCTGAATTGTTAACGTCCGGTACGCAGATTTCGTTATGCGAAGATGCGGCCAACCATATTGGTCGTGTACTGCGCATGGGAGCGGGACAAGCGTTACAGCTGTTTGACGGCAGTAATCAGGTATTCGATGCTGAAATCATTAGCGCCAGTAAGAAAAGCGTTGAAGTGCAAGTGATGAAAGGCGAAATCGACGATCGTGAATCGCCGCTACATATCCATCTGGGCCAGGTGATGTCGCGCGGTGAAAAAATGGAATTTACTATCCAGAAATCGATCGAACTAGGTGTAAGCCTCATTACGCCACTGTTCTCTGAGCGCTGCGGCGTTAAACTGGATAATGAACGTCTGAACAAAAAGCGCCAGCAGTGGCAAAAGATCGCCATCGCCGCCTGCGAACAATGCGGGCGTAACCGGGTGCCGGAAATTCGCCCGCCGATGGCGCTGGAAGCCTGGTGCGCCGAGCAAGATTCCGGGCTGAAGCTCAATCTTCATCCGCGCGCCCATGCCAGCATCAACACTCTGCCGCTGCCGGTTGAACGCGTCCGACTGCTGATCGGCCCGGAAGGCGGGCTGTCGGCGGACGAAATCGCGATGACCGCGCGCTATCAGTTTACTGATATTCTGTTAGGACCTCGCGTTCTGCGTACTGAGACAACCGCGCTCACCGCCATTACCGCGCTACAGGTGCGTTTTGGCGACTTAGGATGAAGCGTTAACGGAGAAAATAATGATCAAGCTCGGCATCGTGATGGACCCCATCGCACACATCAACATCAAGAAAGACACCAGTTTCGCTATGCTGCTGGAAGCCCAACGTCGTGGTTATGAACTTCATTATATGGAGATGGCCGACCTTTATCTGATTAACGGCGAAGCCCGCGCCCGCACGCGAACGTTGAGCGTGGAGCAAAATTACGATAAATGGTACGAGTTCGGCAGCGAGCAGGAGATTAAACTCGCCGATCTGGACGTCATTTTGATGCGCAAAGATCCGCCGTTTGATACCGAGTTTATTTATGCGACCTATATTCTGGAACGCGCTGAAGAAGAAGGGACGCTGATCGTCAACAAACCGCAAAGCCTGCGCGACTGTAATGAAAAACTGTATACTGCCTGGTTTGCCGACCTGACCCCGGAAACGCTGGTAACGCGCAATAAAGCGCAGCTCAAAGCGTTTTGGGAAAAGCACGGCGATATCATTATGAAACCGCTGGACGGTATGGGCGGCGCGTCCATTTTCCGCGTTAAGGAAGGCGATCCTAACATAGGCGTTATCGCCGAAACGCTGACCGAGCTGGGCAACCGCTACTGCATGGCGCAGAACTATTTGCCCGCGATCAAAGATGGCGATAAGCGCGTACTGGTCGTCGACGGCGAGCCGGTGCCTTACTGCCTGGCGCGTATTCCGCAGGGCGGCGAAACCCGCGGCAACCTGGCGGCTGGTGGTCGCGGCGAACCCCGTCCGTTGAGCGAAAGCGACTGGGAAATCGCCCGCCGCGTTGGACCAACGCTTAAAGCCAAAGGGCTTATTTTCGTCGGTCTGGATATTATCGGCGACCGCTTAACGGAAATTAACGTGACCAGCCCAACCTGCGTGCGTGAAATCGAAGCGGAATACCCGATCTCTATCACCGGGATGTTGATGGACGCCATCGAAGCGCGTCTGGCGAAGTAAACGTTTATTGCCCGGTGGCGTGCGCTTACCGGGCCTGAGCAATCACGCCGCCCCGGTCGGATAAGGCGGCGCGTCAGCATCGCCATCCGGCAGTCTATTGCCCGATAAGGCCGCCGTCCTTTGGCAAAAGACGGCTTATATGAGTGACAACCGTCCGCTTTCCCCACATACTGAACGCTGTCGTTTTTTTGAACCAGGAAACAGAACCTCTGACAATGAATTTACAGCATCACTTTCTTATTGCCATGCCTGCGCTCCAGGACCCGATTTTCCGCCGTTCCGTAGTGTATATTTGCGAGCACAACCAGGACGGCGCTATGGGGATTATTATTAATAAGCCTTTGGAAAATCTGCAAATTGAAGGGATTCTGGAAAAACTAAAAATTACGCCGGAACCGCGCGATTCGGCAATTCGTCTTGATAAAGCCGTGATGCTCGGCGGCCCGCTGGCGGAAGATCGCGGATTTATTCTCCATACTCCGCCGTCACGTTTCGCCTCCAGCATTCGTATCTCAGACAATACCGTGATTACCACCTCCCGCGATGTGCTGGAAACGTTAGGTACCCAACAACAGCCTTCCGATGTGCTGGTCGCGCTGGGCTACGCCTCCTGGGATAAAGGCCAGCTTGAACAAGAGTTGCTTGATAACGCCTGGCTTACCGCGCCCGCCGATCTCAATATTTTGTTCAAAACACCCATTGCCGAGCGCTGGCGCGAAGCGGCAAAACTTATTGGCATTGATATTCTGACCATGCCTGGCGTTGCGGGGCACGCCTGATGAGCGACACCTTACTGGCCTTTGACTTCGGCACAAAAAGCATCGGCGTTGCAATAGGACAACGCATTACCGGCACCGCCCGTCCGCTTCCGGCAATCAAAGCACAGGACGGCACGCCCGACTGGATGCTCATTGAGCGTTTGCTGAAAGAGTGGCAGCCGGACGAAATTATTGTCGGGCTACCGCTCAATATGGATGGCACTGAACAACCGCTGACGGCGCGCGCCCGTAAATTCGCCAACCGTATTCATGGGCGCTTCGGGGTAACTGTCACGCTGCACGATGAACGACTCAGCACCGTTGAAGCACGCTCCGGTCTGTTTGAACGAGGTGGGTATCGCGCGCTGAACAAAGGCAAAGTGGACTCGGCCTCCGCCGTGATTATCCTCGAAAGCTATTTTGAACAGGGGTATTAAAGCCGTTTTTGTCAGCAGGCGGGTAACGCGGTCACGGTTGCCAGGCTTACTGGGCAATAAGCTGGTTTAGTGCCTTCAGCGCCTGTAAACGCGCAGCCGCCTCCGCCTCCGCCTCATCAATCCGCCACATTCCCGCAAAGGCCAGCGCTGCGGCGTGCTTGCCTAGCGGTTGCGCCATAGAAACTTCACCATCAGCGTGATGCCACAGCACGTATCCCCGCTGGCGCTGCTGCGCCACATGCGGCGCCAGATTACGCCATTGCTCCGGAGTAAAACGCTGCATTAGCGCCTCATCGCTTTCTGCCGCCAGTAACACCACCCCAGGTACCGACTGCCAGGCAGGGTACATGCGAAACCCCGCCAGCGCCTGACTTCCCTGCGAACCCGGCGTAGAGTGATAAATATAGATAATCTGGTCTTCCCATAGCACGCCTAATGCCACCACGATGTCTTTGGGCGCATGGCGCTCAAGGATAGGCAACGCATGGGAGAACAGCGCTGAACCGCGAATCGCCTGCGCCGCCAAAGCATGAATGCCTGGCCCGGGTAAATAGCGTCGGTGCTCATCCTGCATCGTGAGTCCAATAGAGGCCATCGTCATTAACAGGCGATTAACGCGCGTGGTATTAATATCCATCAGCCGGGCAAGCTCGCGACATCCGATAGCACGGTCGCTGGAGACCAGATATTGCAGACAGCGAATGCCATCTATCAGGCTTTGATTCGGTTGTGATGACATCGTTAAATGGCTTCGCTGTGGTTTTAACAAAGCTGCGATTTTAACGCCGGTTCGCCAGGATACAAGCCTGCATGCCGTTCAATCCACCGCGCCAGTCAACACTTTACACCCCCCCTACGCCGCCATCTTCGCTACAGTCGTCCCTGCGCCTGACGCCATTGCGCGCTCTGGGCGAATGTCATCATCCCCTGCTGCTGCCCGGTTTGTATCACGTGGGCCAACTGATGGAGTTTGCCTTCACGGATCAAATTCCCTGTGGCTGGCGTATTAATCAGTAATTCAAACAACGCCACGCGCCCATCCTGTCTGTCGACCTCCAGTTTTTGTGATAGTACGGCGCGCAGACTACCCGCCAGTTGGCTGCGTACCGGTTCTTTTTCCTGCGCCGGAAAACTATCCACTAATCTTTCCACCGCCTGCGCCGCACCGCGAGTATGCAGGGTTGCCAGTACCAGATGCCCCGTTTCCGCCGCCGTCAGCGCCAGGCGAATGGTCTCGCTGTCACGCAGCTCTCCCAGCAAAATGACATCAGGATCTTCACGTAACGCTGCGCGCAGCCCGGCGGCAAAAGTGGCGCAATGCTGGCCGATTTCCCGCTGCTGTATCAGGCAACGCTTGCTGGTGTAACGGTACTCAATAGGATCTTCCAGCGTCAGGATGTGTTTATCGGCATGTTGATTAAGATATCCCACCATCGCCGCCAGCGTGGTGGACTTCCCGCAGCCAGTAGCGCCAGTGACCAGAATCAGTCCGTTCTCGCTGGCAAGCAGTGCGGGTACTATCGGCGGCGTCTGGATTTTCGCCAGATCAGGACAGCGCTCGGGCAATAGCCGTAGCGCCAGCGACGTTCCCTGTTGATGTGTGAACGCACTGGCGCGCAGGCGCCGCGTGCCAGACAGCGAGACGGCGAAATCAAGCTGGCCGTGCGTTCGCCACTGATATTGTTGCGCGTCATTAAGCCAATCAAGCAGAAGCCTGTCGACATCTGGCGCGGTAAAAGGCGCTGTCTCCATGCGTCCTTGTTTGCGCCATCGCGCAGGCCAGGCGTTACACAGGTGTAGATCCGAGACGTTATGCTTTACACTAAGCGTCACAATTTCTTCCATATTCATATAAACATCCTCGGAAAATGAACGATATCGCGCATAACCTGGCATACATCCGGGACAAAATCTCCGCCGCGGCGACGCGTTGCGGCCGCTCTTCAGAAGAAGTTACGTTGCTTGCAGTGAGTAAAACCAAACCTGCGAGCGACATCGCAGAAGCCATTGCCGCCGGACAACGGGCATTTGGTGAAAATTATGTACAAGAGGGGGTGGAAAAAATCCGCCACTTTCAGGAAGCGAAAGTGGAAGGCCTGCACTGGCACTTTATTGGCCCTTTACAGTCCAACAAAAGTCGGCTGGTGGCCGAGCATTTTGACTGGTGTCATACCATCGATCGCCTGCGTATCGCCTCGCGGCTGAGCGAACAGCGCCCGGATAATCTGCCGGCGCTAAATGTTCTGATCCAAATTAATATCAGCGATGAAAACAGCAAATCAGGCATTCCGCTGGCGGAACTGGATGAGCTGGCCGCTGCGGTGGCTACACTGCCGCGTCTGCGGCTTCGCGGACTGATGGCGATCCCGGCGCCAGAGTCAGATTATGTAAGGCAGTTTGAAGTCGCACGTCAAATGGCTGTAGCATTTGCCGGGCTGAAAGCGCGCTACCCTGACGTTGATACCTTATCTCTGGGTATGAGCGACGATATGGAAGCCGCGATTGCGGCAGGTAGCACAATGGTGCGCATCGGCACCGCTATCTTTGGTGCTCGTGATTACACAAAAAATTAAGGAAAACTGAGGAACGCCATGAATACGTTGACCTTCCTGCTCTCAACGGTAATTGAGCTGTATACCATGGTGCTATTATTGCGCGTGTGGATGCAGTGGGCCCGCTGTGACTTTTACAACCCTTTCTCCCAGTTCGTGGTGAAAATTACGCAGCCCATCATCGGACCGCTGCGTCGTATTATCCCGCCAATGGGGCCGATTGACAGCGCTTCCCTGCTGGTGGCGTTTATTCTTAGCGTTATTAAGGCGATAGTGCTGTTTAAGGTCATTACGTTTCAGGCGATTATCTGGATTGCCGCGGTGCTTATCTTGCTTAAAACAATCGGCCTGCTGATCTTCTGGGTGCTGCTGGTCATGGCTATCATGAGCTGGGTGAGCCAGGGTCGTAGCCCGATTGAATATGTATTGATTCAGCTTGCCGAGCCGCTGCTCAGCCCGATTCGCCGTATACTGCCTGCGATGGGCGGCATCGACTTCTCGCCGATGGTTCTGGTGCTGCTGCTGTATGTCGTTAATATGGGGATCGCTGAAGTCTTACAAGCGACAGGCAACATGTTGCTGCCGGGGCTGTGGATGGCGCTATGAGTGCTGTGACTCGCTGCGAAGACGGTCTGGTGTTACGGCTTTATATTCAGCCGAAAGCCAGCCGCGACAGTATTGTGGGCTTACATGGCGACGAGGTGAAAGTCGCCATTACTGCCCCGCCGGTTGACGGTCAGGCAAACAGCCATCTGACCAAGTTTCTCGGTAAACAGTTTCGCGTGGCGAAAAGTCAGATCGTCATCGAAAAAGGCGAGCTGGGCCGTCACAAACAGGTAAAAATTATTCACCCGCAACAGATCCCGCCGGAAATTGCGGCGTTAACTGAGTAGGTACTCCATGCAAAAAGTTGTTCTCGCAACCGGCAACGCCGGTAAAGTGCGCGAGCTCGCGTCGCTGTTAAGCGATTTTGGGCTTGATGTGGTAGCGCAAACGGAACTGGGCGTTGACTCCGCGGAAGAAACCGGCCTGACGTTTATTGAAAACGCGATTCTCAAAGCGCGCCATGCCGCCAAAATGACCGGTCTGCCCGCCATTGCCGATGACTCCGGTCTGGCCGTTGACGTTTTAGGCGGCGCGCCGGGTATCTATTCCGCGCGCTATTCTGGCGAAAACGCGACAGATCAGCAAAATCTGGAAAAACTGCTGCATACTCTACGAGATGTTCCGGACGACAAACGCCAGGCGCGATTCCATTGTGTACTGGTTTATTTGCGTCATGCCGAAGATCCCACACCGATAGTCTGTCACGGTAGTTGGCCTGGCGTCATTACTCGCCAGGCGGCCGGAAATGGCGGATTTGGCTATGATCCCATTTTCTTCGTACCGTCTGAAGGCAAAACCGCCGCAGAACTGACCCGTGAAGAAAAAAGCGCGATTTCCCACCGTGGACAAGCGCTCAAGCTGCTGCTGGATGCGTTACGCAATGGCTAAACTACCGCCGCTCAGTCTTTATATTCATATTCCCTGGTGTGTACAAAAATGTCCATATTGCGACTTCAATTCCCATGCGTTGAAGGGCGAGGTGCCGCATGACGACTACGTCCAGCATCTGTTAAGCGATCTGGACGCCGATGTCGCCTGGGCGCAAGGGCGTGAAGTAAAGACCATTTTTATTGGCGGCGGTACGCCAAGCCTGCTTTCCGGGCCGGCGATGCAAACGCTGCTGGACGGCGTGCGTGCGCGCCTGAATCTGGCGGCGGATGCGGAAATTACCATGGAAGCGAACCCCGGCACGGTCGAAGCCGACCGCTTCATCGACTATCAGCGCGCCGGCGTAAACCGGATCTCCATTGGCGTGCAGAGCTTTAGTGAGCCTAAGCTGAAACGTCTTGGCCGTATTCACGGTCCACAAGAGGCGATGCGGGCAGCAAGACTGGCAAATGGGCTTGGGCTACGCAGCTTTAACCTCGACTTGATGCATGGATTGCCGGACCAAACGCTGGAAGAGGCGCTGAACGATTTGCGACAGGCGATTGCGCTTAATCCGCCGCATCTCTCATGGTATCAATTGACGATTGAACCCAACACTCTGTTCGGTTCGCGTCCGCCGGTTTTACCGGACGATGATGCTCTGTGGGATATCTTTGAGCAGGGCCACCAGTTATTAACCGCCGCGGGCTATCAGCAATACGAAACGTCGGCCTATGCCAAACCCGGTTATCAGTGCCAGCATAATCTGAACTACTGGCGCTTTGGCGACTATCTGGGTATTGGCTGCGGCGCCCACGGTAAAGTCACCTTCCCGGGCGGCAGGATCTTGCGCACCACCAAAACCCGTCACCCACGCGGTTATATGCAGGGACGTTACCTGGAAAGCCAGCGTGACGTGAGTGATGACGATAAACCCTTTGAGTTCTTTATGAATCGTTTTCGGTTGCTGGAGCGCGCGCCTCGCGCCGAATTTGTCGACTACACCGGGCTTACGGAAGCGGTTATTCGTCAGCCAATCGACGAGGCTATTGCCCAGGGCTACCTGACCGAATGCGAGCAATACTGGCAGATTACCCGTCACGGTAAACTGTTTTTAAACTCTCTTCTTGAGTTGTTTCTCGCGGAATAACAAGGAATAAGCCTGTCGCGCCAGCGGGTAAAATACCTGATGGCGCGACGCTTACCGACCTGTGGCGGTTAATGCGCCGCCGGCAAGCGCATTATTTAATAACCCCTTTACGACGCAAATCGTCCGTATCTTTTTTCCAGCGCTCGTAACCGTCATTAATATCCATAATTTTCAGACGGATATCACTCTGTTGCATCTGAAGTTTCTGTACCGCTATATTCAGCGGATATTGTCCTTTCTCTAACGTTATCCAGTCATTCTGCGCTTTTCGACGCAGCTCTTCTGATTTCAAAAATACCTGCCGCCGTTGCTCGTGTATGTCTAAATCTCTTTTCTGCTGAATAGCCGCTTCATTGCACGGCTCACTCTGCTTACGGCACGCGTCTAATGCCGGTTGATAGACCTCTTTTTCGTATTTCTCGGCATATACGCTGCTATCGTTGGCTTTTACATAATCATCGCGCTCTTTTAACGTCTTTTTAAACGCCTCGGCGCGGGTCAACGGTTTCCCATCAGCGCCTTTTCCCCAATACACGTCCGCTTCTTTTTTAGCTACCGCTATTTTCTTATCCAGGGCAGAGAGTTGTTCTTCAAGACCGGGGATCGACGCTTTCTGCGCACGCCAGGAGGCTTCAATGTTGCCAAACCGATAGTTAAAGTCATCACTGTTGACGATCAGGTATTTATCATTCGTTTTAATGTCGTCAATAGCCCGGCCCTGATCGCTGGCTGCCATTTGTAATGAGTAATAGTTCACCGTCCAGCCAGAGGCTGGCGTCCCTTTACTGGTTAACATGGCAGAAAATTTAACGGGACGATCTTTGGTCCAGGTTTTTTCAACAAAATAATAATCCGCCGCCATACCAACGCCGGTATACATATCTTCACGGGAAGAAATATCCCCTTCGGCAGACCAGGTGGCCTGATTGCCCGTCGAATCAAGATTTTTTAAGGTAATGGAATCCAGTTTAAGTATGCCGTGGTACTGCTTACTAAACTGTTCTTTTAAGATGTTATCGGAGGGTTGAGCAACCTCTGCCCAACTATAGCCTGAAATCAGGGCAAACAGCGCTGCGCCAGCAATCCATTGTCGAACCACTTGTGGACCTCCCGTCCAGAGACATGACACCCACGATTATCATAACCAGGATGATAATTAGCAAGATAATAGTGTTGGTTGTGCGAGAGGTCTTCCAAAGATGGCCCCGGCCTTCCGACCGGGGCATTATCTTTAATACTGATTGAACATCGTCTGGATCTGTTTTGGATCTTTAGTCTGGGTTAACGCCAGTTGCAGTAAGACACGCGCTTTTTGCGGGTTCAGCGTGCCGGAAGCGACAAAGCCGTATTTTGCATCGTCAACTTCCACATCCTGCGTGGTTGCGCCAGTCGGCACACGTGAAGAACGCACCACTACCGTACCGTTGTGCGCGGCGGTCGCCAAGGTATCAAAGACCGTTTTATACAGGTTGCCGTTACCCACGCCTGCGCTCACGATCCCGTCATAACCCGCATCTACCAGCGCTTTTGCCGGCAGATCGGACGCATTCGCATAGTTATAAACGATACCGACTTTCGGCAACGCGGTCAGCTTCGACACGTCGAACGGGGTGGAGGTGGTATGTTTACGCTCTGGCGTACGCTGGTAGTCAATTTTACCGTTGTGGATATAACCCAGCGGGCCGTAGTTAACCGCTTTAAACGTCGCCACGTCAGTCGTATTGGTCTTAGTGACGTCGCGTCCGTCCATAACGGTATCATTCATTACCACCAGCACGCCGCGGTTGGCAGACTGTTTATCAGCCGCTGTTACTACCGCATTATAGAGGTTGAACGGGCCATCTGCGCTCATTGACGTGGAAGGACGCATCGCGCCGACCAGTACCACCGGTTTATTGCATTTCACGGTCAGATCGAGGAAATAAGCGGTCTCTTCCATCGTATCAGTACCGTGGGTGATCACGAAACCGTCGGTGCTGTCGCACTCGGTATTGATTTTTTTCGCCAGCGTGAGCCAGACTTCATCGTTCATATCCTGCGAGCCAATGTTAACGACCTGCTCGCCTTTCACTACCGCAATGTCCTTCAATTGAGGAACGGCATCCACCAGATTTTCGACGCCGACTTTACCTGCCGTATAATTTGATTTTGTTGCTGAATCACCACCGCCAGCGATCGTTCCGCCGGTCGCTAAGATGGTGATATTCGGTAAAGCGAACGCTGCGCCGCTGAAACCCATTACCAGAGCAGCTAATGCCGTTTTCCTGAAAAACTCCATGTTATATCTCCAGTTATGTCAACTGGTCGCATTATCTCTATATTGCAGACGAATAATGTGACGCCATACGATTAACCAGAGATATATATCCGACAGAGAGTATTTTTTAGAGATGGATAACAAAATGCAGGAAAAAACAGAATAAAAAGGCGCAGATACGATCTGCGCCATTGTTTAAAAAGAAAAGATTACTTCAGGCTGCCAACCAGCGCTTTGCGGCTATCTTCTAAGGTCACTACGCGGCTACAGACATCTTTGCCAAACTGCTGGAAATCTTTCTCCTGGTTTTTCCATTCGTTCTGGATAGCGGTTTGCAAACCACCGAGGCTGCCCATCACACCCTGTAAAGGATTGCCGCCGCCTTTAAGCACCGCTTTGGCGCCCATTTCGTTAATGCTGTCCTGCAAAATACCGCCCATCGCCTGATTCACCAACTGCTGACCGTCGGCACGCACCTGGTCGATAGCTTTATAGTGGAACGTCAGGCCGTCCGTACGATGTTCGATAATGCGGTTCATTTGCGCTTTTAATTGCGCATCAAGCTTCGTCAGACGGCTACGCATGTTGCTGCTTTCGCCCACCTCTTTAGCGATGATTTTATCCAGCGCCACGCGGCCTTTTTCGACGCGCGATCGGGCGCCCTCATCAATCCACGGCAGCGCGCTTCGCAGCTCCGCCTGGTAATCTTTCGCTTGCTCGCGCTGCGCGGCGCTAAGGGTGTACTGCTTACCGTTGTACATCACATTGCCGTCCGGCGTGATCACCAGGTTGCCATTTTCACCTTTCACCTGCACCGTTTGTGGACTCAGGATCACATCGTCACGCGGCGTGACGCTGCATTTGTAATCTGCATGAGCGGCCATCGCCGTAAAAGTTAGCACTGCCGCCAGCAGCGTTTTGCGCATCATAACTTTCCCTCAAGACAAAGCGGGCCGGCATTTGCCGACCCTGTACTTATTAGTCCCACCAAACGTCGAAAAGTTCGCTGGTTCGGACTTCTTCAAGGTTGCGCGCTTCCAGCCACTTACGCACAATCGCCTGATGTTCTTCGGTACATTTACCGATTTCCTGCATACAAATCAGCCCTTCCCAGGCCAGGTAGCCGCTGCCGTCAAACGCCAGTTTATTAGGCTCAATAACGTCATTAATAAAGTCATCGACAGTCTTATCGACCTGCTCTTCAGATGTACCTTCCGGAAAACGCCATGCCACCGAAAATCCTAATTCCTGGAATTCGTCAATGTGCATTTTTTTACGCAGACGACGACTACGGTTCTTTGCCATTATTTCACCCTCTCGAACATTAAGTCCCATACGCCATGACCAAGACGATGGCCACGTTGTTCAAATTTCGTTACCGGGCGCGATTCCGGGCGCGGTACATAATCATTGCTCTCTGACAGATTTTTGTACCCGTCGATAGAAGACATGACTTCAAGCATGTGTTCCGCATACGCTTCCCAGTCGGTCGCCATATGGAAAACGCCGCCCAATTTCAGCTTGCTCAATACCAGTTCAGCAAACGGCACCTGAACGATACGGCGTTTATTATGACGCGCTTTATGCCACGGGTCAGGGAAAAAGAGCTGAACCATCGATAAAGAATTGTCAGGAATCATTTTATGCAACACTTCTACCGCGTCGTGGCACATGACGCGCAGGTTTTCAACGCCCTCTTCATGAGCGGACGCCAGACACGCGCCGACACCGGGTGAATGCACTTCAATGCCGAGGAAATTCTGCTCCGGGCGCGCTTTCGCCATCGCCACGAGAGACGCCCCCATGCCAAAACCAATCTCCAGCGTCACCGGCGCTTCGCGACCAAACAACGTGGCGAAATCTACCGGCGCTTCGCTGAACTCGACGCCCATCACCGGCCAGTAGTTTTCCAGCGCGTGTTCCTGCCCCTTTGTCAGTCGCCCCTGGCGACGAACAAAACTACGAATACGGCGCAGCGGGCGACCGTTTTCATCAAATTCCGGTGAAATGACGTCGTTTTTCATAAAAGTGTAGTCTGCTGTGTTTGAGTTCTGAAAACGGGCATTATCCAAAGTTAGTTGCCGGATGCAAGCATGAAGCGCACTGCGGAAAGTTCCGGTTTACACCCTGCGGCCTCTGTGCTGCAATCTTGCCCCCGGCAATAATGAATGAGTTTCCATGCAAGCGTCTCAATTTTCAGCCCAGGTTCTGGACTGGTACGACAAATACGGGCGGAAAACGCTGCCCTGGCAAATTAACAAGACGCCTTACAAAGTATGGCTCTCGGAAGTCATGTTGCAACAAACGCAGGTGACGACGGTGATTCCTTACTTTGAGCGATTTATGGCGCGCTTTCCCACAGTGACGGATTTAGCGAATGCGCCGCTGGATGAAGTACTCCATTTATGGACCGGGCTCGGCTATTACGCCCGCGCACGTAATTTGCATAAAGCGGCGCAACAGGTGGCGACGCTTCACGGTGGAGAATTCCCACAAACTTTTGCCGAAATCGCCGCGCTACCCGGCGTCGGGCGTTCAACCGCCGGCGCAATTCTCTCCCTCGCGTTAGGTAAACATTATCCGATTCTTGATGGAAACGTTAAACGTGTGCTGGCTCGCTGTTATGCTGTTAGCGGCTGGCCTGGAAAAAAAGAGGTGGAGAATACGCTGTGGACGCTGAGCGAGCAAGTGACGCCCGCACACGGCGTGGAGCGTTTTAATCAGGCGATGATGGATCTGGGCGCGATGGTTTGTACGCGTTCAAAGCCAAAGTGCACCCTGTGTCCGCTGCAAAACGGTTGTATCGCCGCTGCGCATGAAAGCTGGTCATGCTATCCGGGTAAGAAACCGAAACAGACGTTGCCGGAGCGGACGGGTTACTTTTTATTGTTACAGCATAATCAGGAGATTTTCCTGGCGCAGCGCCCTCCCAGCGGTTTATGGGGCGGACTCTACTGCTTTCCGCAGTTCGCCAGCGAAGATGAATTACGTGAATGGCTGGCGCAACGGCATGTTAACGCTGATAATTTGACCCAGCTTAACGCGTTTCGCCACACATTTAGCCATTTCCACCTGGATATTGTGCCTATGTGGCTTCCCGTGTCGTCACTGGACGCCTGCATGGATGAAGGCAGCGCGCTCTGGTATAACTTAGCGCAACCGCCGTCAGTCGGACTGGCGGCCCCCGTGGAGCGCTTGTTACAGCAGTTACGTACCGGAGCGCCAGTTTAACGCCCCGGTCGATGAAGAGGATGACTTATGAGTAGAACGATTTTTTGTACTTACCTGCAACGCGACGCTGAAGGGCAAGATTTTCAGCTCTACCCTGGCGAACTAGGAAAACGTATCTATAACGAGATCTCTAAGGACGCGTGGGCGCAGTGGCAGCATAAGCAGACCATGTTGATTAACGAGAAAAAGCTCAACATGATGAACGCCGAGCACCGTAAGCTGCTGGAACAGGAGATGGTGAGCTTCCTGTTCGAAGGCAAAGACGTTCATATCGAAGGTTATACGCCGGAAGATAAAAAATAGGCCCGTTGCTGAATGAAGCTGCGCTTATTCGGCCTGTGAGTTATGCCGGATAAGCCCTTAGCGCCGCTGCCCGGCAACATGGCATAACGACAACACAACATGCACTCCCGGAATGATGAAAAAATTACTCGCGCTTGCTGTTATTGCGCCGTTGCTCATCTCCTGCTCCAGTTCGACCAAAAAAGGCGAGACGTATAATGAAGCCTGGGTCAAGGATACCAACGGCTTTGATATTTTGATGGGGCAATTTGCCAACAATATTGAAAATCTGTGGGGATATAAGGAAGTCCTGATCGCCGGGCCGAAAGACTACGTCAAATATACCGATCAGTTCCAGACCCGTAGCCACATCAACTTTGATGATGGGACCATTACCGTTGAAACCATCGCCGGGACGGAACCTACCGCACATCTGCGCCGGGCCATTATTAAAACGTTGCTCATGGGTGACGACCCAACCTCCGTCGATCTTTACTCCGATGTCGATGACATAAAAATTTCTAAAGAACCCTTCCTGTATGGTCAGGTCCTCGACAATACCGGCCAGCCTATTCGCTGGGAAGGCCGCGCCACGGCATTCGCGGATTACTTGCTGAAAACGCGGCTCAAAAGCCGCAGTAACGGCCTGCGTATTATTTACAGCGTCACCATTAATCTGGTGCCGAACCACCTTGATAAACGCGCGCATAAATACATTGGCATGGTACGCCAGGCCTCCCGTAAATACGGCGTTGACGAGTCGCTGATTCTGGCGATTATGCAAACGGAGTCCTCGTTTAACCCGTATGCGGTCAGCCACGCGGATGCGCTGGGCCTGATGCAGGTGGTGCAACACAGCGCCGGGAAAGATGTTTTCCGTTCTCAGGGTAAGTCCGGCACGCCAAGCCGTAACTTCCTGTTCGACCCCGCCAGCAATATCGATACCGGCACAGCGTATCTGGCAATGTTGAATAATGTCTATCTGAGCGGTATTGAGAATCCGACGTCGCGGCGCTATGCGGTCATTACCGCCTACAATGGCGGCGCAGGCAGCGTATTACGCGTATTCTCGAACGATAAGATTCAGGCCGCGAATATGATTAACCGCATGTCGCCGGGGGATGTGTACCAGATATTAACCACCCGACATCCATCTGCGGAGTCGCGCCGCTATCTGTATAAGGTGAATTCCGCCCAGCGATCGTATCGCCGCCGATAAACCATCGCATCCCGCCTCTGGTTGGCAAATGACAGAGGCGGGAAAGATAAAAGTGTTAACTCCGTCACCCTTTTGCTTTGCAATCAGAAATTGTTTGCAAATATTTGTCACAGGTAACAAAAAAAGCCCGCCTCTCATTGATAGAATCACACCAAATCACAACGGCAAATGTGCCTTTTAAAACATTCATTCGCTCTCAGGCGTGAGGAAATTAACATGAATCTTAAGCTGCAGCTTAAAATACTCTCTTTTCTGCAGTTCTGTCTGTGGGGAAGCTGGCTCACTACCCTGGGCTCGTATATGTTCGTCACCTTAAAATTTGACGGCGCATCTATTGGCGCAGTTTATAGTTCATTGGGGATTGCCGCCGTCTTTATGCCGACCTTGCTAGGCATTGTGGCTGACAAATGGCTGAGCGCGAAATGGGTCTATGCCCTGTGTCATGTTGTCGGCGCCATCACGCTATTCATGGCCGCGGAAGTCACTACGCCTGGGGCGATGTTCTTTGTGATCCTGCTTAACTCGTTGGCCTATATGCCGACGTTGGGCTTGATCAATACCATATCGTATTACCGCCTGCAGTCTGCCGGCATGGATATTGTGACTGACTTCCCGCCTATCCGTATCTGGGGCACCATTGGCTTTATTCTGGCGATGTGGGGCGTGAGTTTCTCCGGTTTCGAGCTGAGCCATATGCAGCTTTATATCGGCGCGACGCTTTCCGTTCTGCTGGTACTGTTTACCTTTACCCTGCCGCACATTCCGGTGGCGAACCAACAGAAAAACCAGAGCTGGACATCAATGCTGGGCCTTGACGCTTTTGCGCTGTTTAAAAATAAGCGGATGGCGATTTTCTTCATCTTCTCCATGATGCTGGGCGCGGAACTGCAGATCACCAACATGTTTGGCAACACCTTCCTGCATAGCTTTGATAAAGATCCGCTATTCGCCAGTAGCTTTATCGTGCAGCACGCCTCGGTGATGATGTCGATTTCGCAGATTTCTGAAACGTTATTCATCCTGACCATTCCGTTCTTCCTGAGCCGTTATGGTATTAAGAACGTTATGCTTATCAGTATTGTGGCGTGGATGCTGCGTTTCGGCCTGTTCGCTTATGGCGACCCGACGCCGTTTGGTACCGTTCTGCTGGTATTGTCGATGATTGTGTACGGCTGCGCCTTCGACTTCTTCAACATTTCTGGCTCGGTGTTTGTCGAAAAAGAAGTACGCCCGGAAATCCGCGCCAGCGCGCAGGGGATGTTCCTGATGATGACCAACGGCTTCGGCTGTATCCTGGGCGGCATTGTGAGCGGTAAAGTGGTGGAGTATTACACTCAAAACGGCATTACCGACTGGCAGACCGTGTGGCTCATCTTCGCAGGCTACTCGCTGGTGCTGGCCTTTGCGTTCGTAGCCTTGTTCAAATACAAACACGTTCGCGTTCCGGCAAGTTCGCAACCCGTTGCACATTAATCCTTGCCCTGTTTCGCAGGCCGGATAAGGCGTAAATGCCTTATCCGGCCTGCAGGCAACGTTACTTTAAAACATATCCGTACAAGCGTTGAATTCCATCGGCATCGGTCTCGCTATATACCCCCTGCAATTCCGGCGAAAAACCGGGCAACAGATTGATGCCCTCTTCCAGCGCCAAAAAATAACGCTGCGCCGCGCCGCCCCAAATCTCCCCGGGCACCACGCACAGTACGCCCGGCGGGTATGGCAATGCCCCCTCGGCAGCAATACGCCCGCCCGCCTCGCTGATACGCACCAGTTCTACATCGCCGCGAATAAAGGCGCTGTTGGCGTCCTGTGGGTTCATCGCCACATGCGGCAGGCTTTCTTTGCGGAACATCGCTTTTTGCAGATCCTTAACGTCAAAGCTAACGTACAGATTGTGCATCTCCTGACATAGCTCACGCAGGGTGTAATCGCGGTAGCGCACCGGGTATTTCTGAAAAACCGTCGGCAATACATCCGCAAGCGGCGTATCGTCTTCAATGTGCCGTTCAAATTGCGCCAGCATCGCGACCAGCCGCGCCAGTTTCTCTTCGCTCTCGGCGGGTGTCAGCAAGAACAGAATCGAGTTGAGATCGCATTTCTCAGGCACAATACCGTTCTCACGCAGATAGTGGGCGAGAATGGTCGCCGGGATGCCGAATTCGGTGTACTGCCCGCTATCGGCATCAATACCTGGCGTGGTCAGTAACAGTTTACAGGGGTCGACAAAATACTGGTCATCCGCATAACCCTCAAAGCTATGCCATTTCGCCCCGGGCTCAAAACTGAAGAAACGACGATTGCTGGCAATGGTCTCCGTCGGATATGCCTGCCACGGCTTGCCGTCAACCACCAGTGGGATAAAGGGCTGAAGCAGTTTGCTACGGGCGAGAATGGCTTTACGCGCGTCAATGCCCAGCGCAACGCACTCCGCCCACAGGCGGCGACCGCTCTCCCCTTCGTGGATTTTGGCATTGATATCCAGCGCCGCAAACAGCGGGTAGAACGGACTGGTCGAGGCGTGCAACATGAAGGCGTTGTTCAGGCGTTTGTGCGGGCAAAAACGCGCCTGGCCGCGAATATGGTTATCTTTTTTGTGGATCTGCGAGGTTTGTGAGAACCCCGCCTGTTGCTTATGTACCGATTGGGTCACAAAAATCCCAGGGTCGTTTTCATTAAGCTCCAGCCGCAACGGCGAGGTATCCGCCATCATATTGATAAACTGCTCATAGCCTACCCACGCGGAGTCAAACAGAATGTAATCGCAGAGATGCCCGATTTTATCCACCACCTGACGGGCGTTGTAAATAGTGCCGTCATAGGTACCCAGCTGAATGATCGCCAGGCGGAACGGACGCAGCGCATCGGCGCTTTCCGGCATCACGTCACGAATCTGGTCGCGCAGGTACGTTTCATCAAAACAGTGCGCATCAATACCACCGATAAAACCAAACGGGTTACGCGCCGCTTCAAGATAGACCGGCGTCGCCCCGGCCTGAATCAGGGCGCCGTGGTGGTTGGATTTGTGATTATTACGATCAAACAGCACCAGATCGCCGCGCGTCAGCAGGGCGTTGGTGACCACTTTATTCGCCGCCGAAGTCCCATTCAGCACAAAGTAGGTTTTATCCGCATTAAACACTTTTGCCGCAAATTTCTGCGCGTGTTTGGCAGAACCTTCATGTATTAGCAGATCGCCAAGTTTCACATCGGCGTTACACATATCCGCACGAAACAGGTTTTCACCAAAAAAGTCATAAAAATAACGGCCTGCGGGATGTTTTCTAAAAAACTCGCCATGCTGGTGCCCCGGGCAAGCAAAGGTACTATTCCCCATGTCGACATACTGGGTCAGGGTGCCATAAAAGGGCGGCAGAAGTTCCGCTTCGTAGCGACAGGCAGCGTTTTCCAGCTCCAGCCATTCCTGCGCGTTCCCGCCGATTACCGCCGTAACGCCGACAGGCGCGCTGACGGGTTCATCCGCAAGCATAAATACCGGCAGGTGAAAACCGGTGCGTTTAAGCAACGCCAGAATACCGCTACGGCTGTCGGCAGTGGTAATGACGACTGCGGCCACATCGGTAAAGTCGGTACTGTCCAGCGCCACTACGTTTCGGTGGGTGGAGAGACGGGGAATGAGTTCACCGCTGGCGGCAATATTCATTGATTTCATAAGCGCAAATACCCGTTTCGGGAGTAGAGTAACCCCAGACAAGGCCCGATGCCTTGCCCAACGAGATGCCGGGTCAAACTGGATACCAGCTCCGACCGCCAGACATCAGTAAAAACAGACTGTTTCTGATTTTACTGTTGTCCTGCAGTGAGCGTGCGCTGCCCTCACCGCATAGCGGGGATGACAAAAAAAAGGAAAGAAAGGGGCAAACCTCGCGCAGTCAGGCGACAGTGAAGACAATATAAAGGCGCTATGTTCATCCCGGCGAGCCCCATGCTGGCAGGAGAAATTTCGCGCAATCATGGCACCTTTCACCAGACGGCGCAAGGTAAAATCAGCGCTCTATACGTCACAGATAATCAAGCTATTAACAGCTTAATCGCGTGATAATAAGGCAATTTGAAAGACAAATAACAGGAGTCATTGTGGTAATTGGACCTTTTATTAACGCTGGCGCAATTTTATTCGGCGGCGTTATTGGCGCGCTGTTAAGTCAGCGTCTGCCAGAACGGATTCGCGTCTCAATGACGTCTATTTTTGGTCTGTGCTCTCTGGGAATTGGCATTCTGCTGGTGATGAAGTGCGCTAATCTCCCGGTGATGGTGCTGGCGACGCTGGTCGGCGCGCTCATCGGCGAGTTTTGTTTGCTGGAAAAAGGCATTAATGGCGCAGTCGCGAAAATCCAACAATTATTTATAGCATCGGGTAAGAAGCCGACACACGACTCATTTATTCAAAGTTACGTCGCTATCATTGTACTTTTTTGCGCCAGCGGCACCGGTATTTTCGGCGCGATGCATGAAGGGATGACCGGCGATCCAAACATTTTGATCGCTAAATCTTTTCTGGATTTTTTCACTGCCATTATTTTCGCCTGTTCGCTTGGCATCGCCGTTTCGGCGATTTGCGCACCGATGTTGATTATCCAGTTAACGCTTGCCGCCTGCGCCACCCTCATTCTTCCACTGACCACGCCGGCAATGATGGGCGACTTTAGCGCCGTGGGCGGACTGCTGCTGGTGGCGACCGGCTTGCGTGTATGTGGAATCAAAATGTTTCCGGTAGTGAATATGCTCCCGGCGCTGTTGCTGGCGATGCCGATCTCCGCCGCATGGGCGATGTTTTTTGCCTGATTCTGCGTGCAATAACAACAAAGTGGTGATAGATTGTGCAGTCTACGTTGATTTGAAGAAATTTCATTGACGAAGCGAGGCGATTACGGTTTAATGCGCCTCGTTGCCCGGATAGCTCAGTCGGTAGAGCAGGGGATTGAAAATCCCCGTGTCCTTGGTTCGATTCCGAGTCCGGGCACCACCTTTCTTTTTTTATGCTTTCTTATGAATACCTCGATGTCTTCAAGTCAATAAGTTTGAACATAGACTCTTTCCAGAAATTATTGCCATATGATCTCCATTAGACCAATATAAACGAATGCGTGATCATAATAAAGGCAGTAATAGTAAGTTTTAACATTAAACATACTGCGAAATTTCAATTAAGTTTCCATCAGGGTCCCTGATGTAGATAGACATTATCTCGCCTGTGGCTCCAGTTCTCTCAACCGGGCCTTCAACAATGGGAATGCCTGCCTGTAAGATCTCAGACACAACATCATTTATCGGTGTCGATGTAATAAAACATAAATCGGCAGATCCCGGCGTTGGTCTACTCGCTTTTGGTTCGAACTCCATTTCTTGCTGATGGAGGTTAATTTTTTGCGCTCCAAATATTAACGCTTTTCTGTTTTGTTTAAATGTTACCGCAGAAAAACCAAGTACCTCTTCGTAGAATCTTATTGTGGTTGATATATCAGATACCGTTAATACAAGGTGATCAATTCTGTCAATTATCATTTGAATAGACTCATGATGTTTATATTTTAGGGATGCTACATTAAAAAATAGCATTAACCTACTTTTAAATCAGATGCATTTTTTTTGCATCTACTCTAAGTTGCTGCCGAAAATTGGGATGTGCCAATTCAATGATGCTGAGCGCACGCTCGGTTGAAGAGAGCCCCTTCAGGTTTACGGAGCCAAATTCAGTGACTATCCAGTGCGTATCCGTTCGTGGGGTTGTTACAGGCCCCTCAAGGCGGGGAACAATACGAGAAATCGTATCATTCGCGGCCGTTGAGCGGGTCGTAATAATGGAACGACCTCCTTTAGATGCATATGCGCCTCTGACAAAATCCAATTGCCCTCCTGAAGCGCTGTACTGGTGTCCAAACAAATATTCAGAGTTACAGGCACCAGTGAGATCGATTTGTAAGGTAGCGTTAATGGAGACAACATTCTCATTTTGCGCAATGATCCCCGGATCGTTAACATAATCGACAGGCCGACTAAAAAAAGAGGGGTTGTCGTTGAGATAGTCATACATATCCTTTTGTCCCATAGCAAAAGTAAATACAGACATTCCCCGGTCGATATTTTTACGCTGGTTGGTAACGACGCCTTGTTGAATCAAACTTACCAACCCCGGATTCAGTGCCTCTGTATGGACCCCCAGATCATTATGTTCCTTGAGCGCATTACAGATGAGCTCCGGTAATGCGCCGACCCCCATCTGGAGACAAGCGCCATCTGGCACAAGAGAGGCGATAATCTGACTGATAGCAATATCTTCGGCTACGGCAGTACGTATTGGTAGTTCAATTAAAGGGACATGGTTTTCAACAATGGCGTCAATTTCTGAAATATGGATTGCAGCACCTTCTCCATGAACGCGTGGCATATATTTGTTAACTTCGACAATAAGCTTTTTAGCTGTCCTCGCAATCCGGGTGGAATAATCGTTTCCAGTTCCAAAATTAAAATAGCCATACTTATCCATAGGGGACACGGTGTGAATAAAGGTATCAATACCAATATCATCAGCCAGTAATCGCGTCGCCTGATGAAAATTTGAAGGTACATAGTTAACTATTTTTCGCCCGGAACTCTCAATCCCCTGACGTATTAAAGCCCGTTCAATACCGGTAATAAACATACTGTAGAGATGAATATAGTCACTTAGCTCATAACGGAAAATAGTGTTCCCGGCAATGCTGGCTGTTTCATAACAGTAAACCCGCAGATCGTTGATTTCTCCCCTTTTCGCTCGCTTTGCCAGCGCATTCAGCAAAGCTGGAGGCTCTGCTGCAAACATTCCCATAGAGAGGTGACTGCCGGAGGTAATTAAAGTAACCGCCTCGTCAGGCGTCACGCATTTTTCGGCATACACTGCATTAACATTCATCATGACTCTAAACCTCAGGGCGATTTCTCAATAAGCGGCGTCTTCTTCAGGCGAACATCCACAGCAATAAACTAACATTGTTCGTTCGAAGCGCATGACCTCTACACCATTCTGGTTAATACCACATGTCCGAACGGTAACGATGCCTTGTCCCGGGCGACTATTTGACAGGCGTTTGCTGAGTACAGTGCTTTCAGCATAAAGTGTATCCCCTGCGAAAACCGGATGGACGGCTTGTACCTTATCCCAGCCAAGATTGGCCACGACCTTGGCGCTGACAGTACGCACGCTCATACCGGTTAAAAGCGCCAGAGTGAACGTTGAATCAACCAGTAACTTTTTCCATTCCGTTTTGCTGGCGTAAGCCGCATCGAAATGGACCGGCTGCACATTGAGAGTGAGCAGGGTAAACCACACATTATCAGCGTCCAGAACCGTCCGGCCGGGACGATGTTCAAAAACATCACCGGGATGAAAATCCTCCCAGTAAAGACCCGAAATTTCTCGGTAGCGCCCCTCGCTAATGGTTTTATAAGCGGGTAATAACGTGTTCATAATCAATTCCTCTGTTAATAAAATCAGGAAAAGATCCCTGCCCGGGCGAGTAATCTCCGGGCCTGACGGGCAACGGCTGCATCTATCATCATGCCGCTAACGATCCCGACGCCTTTGGCATTCTCTGTCAGTACTGCACGAGCATGATTAATTTCTGCCGTTGTAGGAGTAAATGCGGCGTTGATTACACTAATCTGAGCGGGGTGAATAGCCGATTTTGCAGAAAAACCAAAACTGAGCGCCTGCAGCGTTTCCTCTTTCAGACCTGAAAAATCGCCTATATCAAAGAAGGGAGCATCTATTGCAAGAAGCCCTTTCATAGCGCAGGCAGCCACTATTCTGGCCCGCGCCAGCGCAAGAGGCTCCCAGGCGGGTGTGGCGCCAATGTCAGCCGCCATATCTGCGGCGCCAAACATCAACCCGCAGAGTCTGGGGGTGGCGTCCGCAATAGACTCTACGGCATTAAGCCCAACAACTGACTCAATAATGCCAATAAGGCGAGTATCAGAACCAGCCATCATGATAAGACTATCCACGATTTGCAGGTGCGCGGCTGACTCTGTTTTCGGAAGAATAATGTAATCAGGAAAAAAACGGCATTCCAGTAACATATGCAGGTCTTCAATGCCAGCATGAGTATTCATTCCATTAATTCTTAATGCTATTTTCAGCGATGAGTTTGGTCGGGATGAAAGGAACTGCATCGCAATTTTCCGGGCCTGCGCCTTGTCATTCGGGGTGACGGAATCTTCAAGATCGATAATAGAAATGTCCGCCGCACTTTCAACTGCTTTTATGAAACGTTCTGGTCGAATTGCTGGGGTAAAAAGCCAGCTACGTGTCGGTGTATGAGAAATATCGGGCATATTGCACCTCCTGTTAACCTCACTATGCGCTCGCTGGTTTCATTCTTCCAATATATGATGGTGCCATTCTTAATTGCTTTTGGAGATGAGGATGGAACTGCGCCATATTCGCTATTTTCTCGCCGTCGCTGAAGAGCGGCATTTCACGCGGGCTGCGACAAAATTAGGCATAGGTCAGCCGCCGCTAAGCCAACAGATTAAGGATCTGGAAAGAGAGCTGGGAGCGCAGCTATTCCGGAGAGTGCCTCATGGCGCGGAATTAACCGAGGCTGGAAAAGCATTTTATGATGTTGTTAAAGGGATGCCTGCTACCGCGACAAAAGCCGTGCTGGCGGCGCAGCGTGTCGCCAGGGGGGAGTCGGGCGTGTTAAAGGTGGGGTTTACTGCCTCTGCGGCATTTAACAGTGTGGTGCCCGGCGCAATCCGTACTTTCAAGCGGGCTTATCCTGACGTTCGTTTGCAGCTTGAGGAAGGAAATACAACCCAACTGGCTAATGAATTGAATGAAGGATCGCTGGATGTTGCCTTTCTGAGACCCGGTTTTACAGGCAATGAACGGTTCCAGCTCAGGTTACTGTCTGAAGAGCCAATGGTTATTGTGCTGGCAGAAACGCATCCTGCTGCGGCGTGTAAACAGATTGCACTCTCGATTCTCAAAGATGAGTTTTTTTTACTCTTCCCACGTGAAATCGGCCTGTCGCTTTATGACGCAGTGATCAAGGCCTGCGGTAAAGCGGGCTTTGAACCGAAAATTGGTCAACTCGTGCCGCAAATTTCGTCAGTCATTAACCTTGTGTCGGCAGAGATGGGCGTGTCGATGGTTCCAGATTCAATGAGACAGGTTAATGTCAAGGGAGTAGTATACCGCCCCGTTGCAGACCAGATGCCCGTCGCAAAACTGGCTCTGGCATACCGGCGCGGCGATACATCGCCAACGCTGAGAAACTTCATCCTGAAAGTCACTGGCTGAATGCAGTTACGTGAGCGTTGAATAATCATTTGAAACGTAACCAATAATTATTGGTCCGATTTTGTGTCTAAAGGAATCGCTAACGGAGCAGGAACTGGCTGCAATGTCTGTGGATCGACAGCCAGATAACGCCCGGTTTTACTGTCGATACCCACATAATCGATAAGCTTGCCTTTGGCATAAAGCACCATTGTCTGTTTTGCAAATGCCTCATATGCACTGCTCAGTATTTTCACTTTATCCACATAATCTGCTGCGAGATTATGCGTTTCCAGGGGGTCACGTTGCAGGTTGAATAATTCCCATGGAGCATTACCCGCCTGTGGGAATACTGTGACAAGACGACGCAATTTCCATTCCCCATCTATCCAGGCCGCCTGATTATGGAGTTCAACACCATATTGTGTGCGAGGCGCGTGCAGACTTTCACCGGTCAGATAGCGTTTAAAACTCACGCCGATCATTGGCAGTGTCGGTCTTTCAGATAATGATTTACTGGCATCAATACCTGCAAATTCATAGAGCGTGGGCGCAACATCATACGCCGCCATCGTGGCGTTATCTATGGCGCCATGATGGATGATACCAGGACCGGAAATCATAAAACTGGTATTAATTCCCCCCTGACCGCTGGTCGTTTTGTGATAGCGACCATAAGGCGCATTGCTGACATCAGCCCAGTGGGGACCATAAGAGATAAATGAATTTTTACGACCAATATTTTCGTAACGATTATCGAATTGCTTCCAAAAATCTGGTTCAGATTCATAGTGAAAGCCCTCTGCCGGATTCACCCCATTATCACTTAAGAAGACCAGAATCGTGTTTTTATCGCGCCCGGTCTTTTTTAATGTCTCAATAACGGTGCCAATCTGTGCATCCATATTGGCGATCATAGCAGCGTAAACCTGCATCACCTTCGCCGTATATTTCTGCTGTTCCCGGGTCATCGCCTGCCATTCTTTATCAAGTTCCAGTCCTGGCAGAGGTATGTCATCACGCAGGAAACCCAGTTTCTTCAAACGAGCAATACGCTGACGATAGACGTCTGCATAGCCCTGTTCATACTGACTTTTAAAACGACTAATCCATTCATCCGGCGCCTGCAGAGGATCATGTGGCGCAGTAAAGGCCAACCACGCGAAGATAGGTTGTTCCCGTGGCGTCTCGCTGATCCAGCGATTAATCTGGCTGGCATAGGCTTCGCTGGAGTAAAAACTGGAGGGCAGTGAAATGCGCTGATTGTCACGGGTATAATAGGTATGAAATATCTCCACGGTTCCCAGCGGCACGGCATCATCAAAGTGACTGGCGCCTCCCCCCATCAAGGCGAAAGAATGACGAAAGCCCCGCTCTTTTGGCGTCGAGCCTGGCGTAAAACCAAGATGCCATTTACCCGCCATCAGCGTATTGTAACCAGCATCTTTAAAGCGTTCAGCCATGGTCGTCACCCGATCAGTCAGGCGCAATTCATAGCCTTCCTTACCTATGGTATTTTCATACCACCACATACCGCCTATACCCGCTTGCTGACTGGTGTTCCCGGTTAATAGCATCGCACGGGCGGGAGCAGACATGGGAGACGTGTAATATTGACTCATCCGCACGCCGTTCTCAGCCATCGCCTGCAAATTAGGCGTTGGGATTTCCCCACCGAAGGAAGTGATATCAGAATATCCCATATCATCAGCGATAATCACGATAATATCAGGACGTTCGTTTTGCGTACTGTGTGCCGTACCGGAGAAGATAATGCTGAGTGTGGCAAGTGTTACTTCTTTTTTCACGGCTTATTCTCCATTTCAGACTACGGATGTTGTACAAGAGCGGCAGGCAAATGCGGCAAGAGGGACCATCAGCCCGAAAATCTGCCCATAACGTCAGCACGCCAGGCCTTCAGTCCATTCAGATTCCGGGGCCAGGCGCGTAGCGGAGCCAGAATCTCCGTGAAAAAAGAGTAATAGCCGCTACAAAGTCGGTTGTAGCCGGCACTGTTGATATGTGCGGGGCAGCCTCCCTGGCAGACTATTTTCACAGAACACCGTTGACACTCCCGGCGCTGGCTTTTCTTGATACCAAAGGGAAGCCGGGTTGCGGAATCTACGGCTGGCGCTAACGTATTATTAGCAAGCTGTCCCAGGTAATGCTGGCTATTAATCAGATGATCGCAGGCATAGAGTTTGCCGTCCGGCTCCATGACCAGATTCGTTCCGCAGCGGGCGGAATGGACACAGGTGGCGCTGATATGCGTAAAATATTGTGCCCATGCCTGGTCAATGTTGATCACAAAAACCCGTCCCATATCACCGCGTTTGCGCCATTGACGCCAGATATCAATCATGAAACGTCCCCAGTTATCCGCACTCAATTGGTAACGTTGCTGTAGGGCGTTGCCTTCGTTCATCAGTGGCTGAAATTGCAGATAACGAGCGCCAAGGCTAACAACATGATCGTAGATGGCTGCCGCATGGCGAGCCATGTCATCATGCACGACAATCAGTACATTAAAATCGACTCGATAGTGTTGTAACAATGTGATTCCCCGCAACACCGCCGGATAGCTGGCCTCGCCGCGTTTGCCCGGACGATGATGATTTTGCAAGTCTTCACTGCCCTCAAGACTGATGCCAATAGTAAAATTATTGTCGCGAAACAGACGGCACCAGGCATCGTTTAACAACGTCGCATTCGTTTGCAGACTATTACTGATCGTCACGCCGTCAGGCGCATATCGTTGTTGAAGCGCTATTACCTTTTTATAAAAACCGATTCCGGCTAAAAGCGGTTCACCGCCTTGCCAGACAAAATTAATTTCACGCGCACTGGCAGGTTGCGCCGCAATATAGCGACAAATAAAAACCTCCAGCGTTGATTCATTCATTTTTTCTACGGGCGTTTCGCCCTGTGGGTAATAACAATAGCGGCAGGCCAGATTACATGCAGGGCCTATGGGTTTTGCCAATATATGAAAGGGTATCTGCGCGCGATATTCCGTCATTACGGGGATTTGTTGTTGCCGTAATGTGTTGAGATTCAACATTATTCTGTCCTGTAATTATCATTTCTGATGCGGAGACATGACTCACATTTCGCAATAGCGTTCGTCTGGCGCTGCGGGCAGAATGCCGAGAGCAGGCTGTATCTATTGATACGCCGGTTTTCTGCATAGCGCATGACGCTATTGAAATGTTATTTAGCAAATCCTGTCTGAGCCAGAAATTAAGTCTCTGTTAACCTGCGCTATTACAGAAAATCATAGAACAGGCGTCTCAAAAGAATATCGTCCTGAAGGACGAGAACTCACGGCATTTTCAGGAGATGAGTCAACCGCGACAGAAAAAATTATATTAATAATTTTAAATTATTTTTTAGAAAACCAGACAGGATTTAAATTAAAATCATTTATTTTCAATATGTTATAAAAAATACCGCAACATACGTCACATTATTAACATGTGAATGATTGTGTTAACCGAATGTAAATTGTATGTTTCAACATACCACTATTTTACTGCGCCCCGACGCGCTCATCCGGATGGAAGGAGATAACATGTCAGCCTTATCAACTACTGGCCATAATGACGGGATCACTCTCCATTGCTTACAGAGCATTGCGCAACTCATTCCTCTGTCGTCGGCGGTTTTTTATCGTGTTAATGCTTATTTAAAGCCGGAAGCCTATGTTTTACATAATATTTCTAATAGCACACACCAACAATATCTGGAGCATTTTCAACCATTAGACCCGCTATCGCCTTCCCGATTCGGCCAACAGGTTATTACAGTAGCGACGATGACGCCCGGCATCTGTGCTCGTCATCGCCATTATTATCATGAATTTATGCTACCTAATCATGTGTGCGACATGATTGAGATCTTTATTCGTCGGGGCCATCGTATTATCGCGGGCATTTCATTAATGCGCGATATACCTTTTTCCAGCGAAGAGCGTTTGCGAGCCCAGGCAGTACAACCATTACTGGGACTGGCAATTCATGATTCTCTTCAGGAAAACAACGATCTGGCGTCAATATTGACCGCCAAAGAGCGTGAAATTGTGGGAATGGTCTGCGAAGGGGCCAGCAACAAATTGATTGCCCGTCAGTTGAATATTTCTCTCTCAACAGTGAAAACGCATTTACGTAATATTTTTGCTAAAACAGAAGTGATAAATCGCACGGAACTGGTTTCCCGAACCAGAATGTCCTCGGTACAACATTCACTGAATATGTGAAAGCGTTCTTTTTAACCCGCGTCAATTGCGGGTCTTTTCCCCATATGTCATATATGCCTGAATTAATACCACCCTCTGAGCTGATGCCGCAATAAAATGTCATATTATCTGGCGTCGGTATCCTGTTGCAGCCATTGATTCATGGCCTGATTGATCATATTTATCACACTAAGCAGAAGAACACGCTGGTGCCGCTCAAGCCGCAGATAACGGCGCAGCGGCGGCATTTTACAAACCACTTCGCTCGCAGCCCATAGCTCAACGCTGCAATACCATTCCTTATGATGTAAAACCAGCGTGAACCGACGATAATCCAGTTCACTCAGAGCCTGTTGTAAATTGGGGAAACGATTAAGATAGTTAATCAGCCCGGCGGAACTTTTGCTGCCAGTAAAAATGACGGGATAACGTTTCAGCCATCCGGGCTGATGAACGCGAATTTTGCCCTGCAAAGGATAATTGATTGTGCCTTTCACCCTGAATTCACAACTGTGAATACTGGCCATGAATAACCGTTTTTGCTGAACATGGCAGATAACCTGGGTAAATGCATTCAGATGCAGCACGGCGCTATGTTCGGTCAATTTTTCACAACGCCAGCCGCTCAAATCACGTAACACCATATTCATTAATGCGTTCTTAAACCAGGGGACGGAGGACATCTGGCGTCATCTCTTCATTGTTTCGCTTTTCATAATTGCCCATCGCCCGTTCCACGACCTCTTCTACCGGAAGCGGGAGGAAAGGATTAACCCGTTGCACACATAATGTCCAGAATAAGGCATAGGCGGCAGTCAATCCAAGCATAATACCGAATGGTATAAGTACATCCCGACTGTTCATTCCTGGAGGCGCGATATTAATAATGGCGATAATAATACCCACGCTCGAAATAATCTGAGGTAAGGGAAACCAGGGGGCCCGGTAAGCGCGTGGTAAATCGGGGCGCCGAATACGTAAGATAACGACCGATAACGTTACCAGCAGATAAGCTACTCCCCAGGCGCAGACCGCAGCGAGGATCAGCGGAACAATGTGGTCGATATCACCGTTCAGATACCAGGCATGTAAACAGGGAATCGCAACACCGAATGCGATGGCGATAACCGGTGTTTTAAAGCGGGGGTGCAACCAGGTCAGAAACCGCGGCAAAGCGCCGTCCAGCGCCATGCCGTATATAATACGCGGTACTGCCGCCATTAGCGTATTAATCGTCGCACATCCCGCTAACAACAACCCCACGCCCAGCCAGTATTGCCCGACATGTCCCATGACACGATTGGCAAAGGCGGGAATAGCCATCGGCGTATCCAGTAAAAAGATATGGTTTGCCGCATCGACCACCACATTATTTACCTGCCGGTTAATCGCAGCGCCATAGAGGAACATACAACCTGCCACCGCTAAAAGGCCAAGCGCCATTGCTCTGGGAATCGTACGATGCGCTTTTTTAATTTCCGGCGCCATTGGCGTGACCAGTTCACAACCGACGAACATAAACATCGCCATGCCTATATAACCAAACAGACCAGAAAGATTACTGACATCAAGCGGTGCGCCAAACCACCCGGAATGATGAGTGACCGGGGATAACAGGATCCCGCATAAACCGAAGATGGTCAGGGTAGTCCACATACCGAATGTAAGAAACACTTCCACCTTGCCAAATACTTCAACACCAATGGCATTCAGTAACCCGAAAACCACTACCATGCCGACGCCAACCATCCAGGTATTGTGCTGCATGGCCACGTGTTCGCTAACAGACTCAAAGTTCACCAGCGCCATGACGCCAGCGAGAATCGTTTCTGCCGTGCCGGCAAAAATGTGTACGATCAGGTAAGCGCAAAGCGCACCGGTGATAGCGAAAAAACGCCCCATCCCGCAGGAGATATAGTCGTAGACGGAGCCAGTCGTGGGAATGAGCGTTGCCGCTTCGGCAAAGGTGGTAATCTGCGCTTGCATCATAATAAATGCCAGTAATACCGCAAGAGCAAAGGTATCTCCCCCTGAGCCAAAACCACTGGTCACGGTCAGGATCACCGGGCTTGCCATAATCAGCCCAACGGAGCTGGCAAGCGTCGTGGGGAAACCAATAACGCCACGTTCAAGATGGCTGGCAAGTCTGTTTTTAAACATGGTCAACCTCTTCACTATTATTACAACAATAAATTACCGCTCCGGAATAACGCTTATTTATGGCAGGCACCGTATCTAACAGGTATCGTCCTGAAGAGGGATAACGGTAAATAACGTTGTGACGCCGTCCCCGCATGCGTTAATAGCAAGTGGGGAGCGCGTTATTCTCCCCAGTGATGCCAACGCTACTGACGAACAATTAAAGGATTCAACCCTGTTTATGGCTTTCAACGTTTGCCAGATAATGTTTTACAAAACGGGGCGTTAAAACTTTCCATGCCACTTCGGTTCCCTGTTCAACAAACCAACTATCGCCCGGTGAAAAACGTATCGGTTCCTGACCCGCGACAGTGAGTTCCACTTCCCCTTCCAGCACGGTTGCGTGCTCGGTAAAGGGATAAATCATCGTGAAACCGCCGCGGGTCGATGAAAACAGTCCACAGGTAAATACGTCCTCAGGTTTACCGTAAATCATCGCAACGGCGACCTGGGGATCGCCTTCTGTTGGCAACGCCCCCAACAGGCTGACACTCCCGATTGGCTGTAATTCAGGAACAGGTTGATTGAGTTTAAAAGCGTGCATTAATGTTCTCCTGGTTAATTCCGGCCTTTCCAGAAACCGGCTGTTTGATGTATCAGTTTTCCCGCACTGACCAGCAATAGACGTAGACTGTCGCGACCATAAATTGTCGCGTGGGGAATGCTACTCATCAGACGATACCGCTCGGAACCGCCATTTACTCCTTCGGCCAGGATTTTGCATACAATATGGGAAGGCGTGACGCCAAATCCGGAATAACCCTGAACATAAAAAACATTATTGTGTTCACGAAGCGTGCCAATCTGCGGAAACAGATTCGCGCTACAGGCCATCGGTCCGCCCCAGGCAAAATCGATTTTAACGTCTTTCAAATAAGGGAAGACCTCCGTCAACAGAGTGCGGTTCCAGGCAGCAAAATCGTGCGGGGTATATTCAAGAAACCTTGTGGCGCTGCCAAACAGCAGACGGTTTTCTTTTGTGAGACGGTAGTAATTTATCACCGGGCGGATATCGCTAAAAGCCCCGCGCAAGGGACTGATCCGCTCAACAAGCTCGCTGGAGAGAGGTTCTGTAGAGACCTGATAAGAATAAGTAACCAGCGTTTTCTTATAAATTTCTGGTTCCAGATTATTGAGAAAACTATCACAGGCCCACAGCAATTTGGCTGCTTTTACGCTGCCCATCGCAGTACGTACCCGCACAGTTTTACCGTAACTGACCTCAACCACAGGTGAATATTCGAATATCTTCACCCCCAGCGAATTCGCAGCCTGAGCGGAGCCCAGCAATAAATTCAGCGAGTGGACATGCCCTCCCCCCATATGCTTGAGAACACCGCAGTAGACGTCGGAACCGATAACCTGCTGCACGTCTTTACCGGTATAGAGTTCAATATCGTCTTCCGGCGTAGCGGCTTTGAATTCTTTTTCCCATTGTTGCAGCGTTTTTAACTGCCGCTGGTTGTAGGCCAGATAACCATATCCGGGGACAAAATCAGCATCAATATGGTATTTACGAATTCGCTCCCGAATAATGCCTGCGCCGAGGTTCGAGATTTTAAACAGCGTCTCCATTCCCGCTGCGCCTACATATTTTTTAACGGCTTCGATGTCGTGACCTATACCGGCCATTACCTGACCGCCGTTTCGTCCGGTGCCGCCATACCCAAGATGACGGGCTTCCAGAACGACAACATTAGTGATCCCCTGCTCCGCCAGTTCCAGCGCTATATTGATGCCTGAAAAGCCACCGCCAATGATCACCACATCGGCATCAATATCGTCTTGCAGAGCAGGAAAATGCAACGGGTATTTTTTCGTCGCGCCGTAGTAATTCAACGCATCGATTTTTGTATTCATCGCGTTACCTTGTCATCACGCTTGACTAAGACCGCTATCACAGCACGGTAACGTTTTACAAAATATCGTCCGGAAGAATGACGTTCTTTGGAACGATATTCAGTTCCAGGCAAGTATGTTGAGATAGAAAAACGTACATTCCTGACCTACAGGCACTTCTGATGAGCGACGTGACATTACTTGCCGAAGTAACGACTTTTTTACGCCAACGACACGGACAATTTATTGCAGGTGAACGTCAGGCCGGAAACGGCACGAACTTCTCGGTCACTAACCCAGCCACCGGCAAAATCATCGCCGACGTTGTGTCGGCAACCCCTGCGCAGGCAGAAGAGGCCATGCAGAGCGCCAGACGGGCGTTTGATGTCTGGCGTAAAATGCCAACGTTACAACGCGGCGCATTACTGCTGAAACTGGCTGATATTCTTGCCGCTCATCGTGAAGAGTTAGCTCAACTGGAAAGCGTCTGTTCAGGTAAAACGATTACGCTGTCGCGCGGTCTTGAACTCGCTCAGTCAGTGGCCTTCCTGCGTTACTTTGCCGGTTGGGCAGGAAAAATAACCGGTGAAACGCTGAATGTCTCCCTGCCATCAATGGGAGAAGAGAGATACACCGCGTTTACCCAACGCCAACCCATTGGTGTGGTCGTCGGTATTGTGCCGTGGAATTTCTCAATTATGATTGCTATCTGGAAACTGGCCGCAGCGCTGGTATGTGGCTGCACCATCGTCATTAAACCAAGTGAATATACCCCGCTGACACTGCTGCGAGTCGCTGAACTGGCGAAAGAGGCAGGTTTCCCTGATGGCGTAATTAACGTGGTAAACGGTGCTGGCGGTGAGATAGCGCAACAGCTGATCGCGCATCCAGATTGCGCCAAAGTGAGTTTCACCGGGTCAGTCGCGACAGGTGAGAAAGTCCGGCGTTCGGCAACATCGTCAGGAAAACGCGTTACCCTCGAACTGGGAGGGAAAAATGCGGCGCTGTTTCTCAATGATCTCACGGCACAAGCCATGGTCAACGGTATTCTTGAAGCCGGTTATCTGAATCAAGGGCAAATTTGTGCTGCCGCAGAGCGTTTTTATCTGCCCCAGGAAAAACTGGATACGGTCATGACGCTCCTCAGACAACGGTTATCGGAGATCGTGCCCGGCTCGCCTTTAGATGAAAAAACGGTGATGGGCCCGCTGGCGAATCAGGTTCAGCTTGAAAAAGTGCTGCGTCTGATTCAACGTGCACGGGAAGAAGGGGATACCATTGTTTATGGCGGTGAAACTTTACCCGGCGGAGGGTTCTTTTTACAGCCGACAGCGGTAAAAGTGCGTAGTAAAAACAGTACGCTGATGCACGAGGAGACCTTTGGCCCTGTCTGTAGCTTTATTGGTTATCAGAATGAAAAAGAGGCGCTTTCGCATATCAACGCTTCGCCATTCGGCCTTGCTGCAAGTGTGTGGTCGGAAAATATGTCTAAGGCATTACGCTACGCTGAAGATATTGATGCTGGCATGGTGTGGGTCAATATGCATACCTTCCTCGATCCCGCGGTACCCTTTGGAGGGATGAAAGGATCGGGTAGTGGTCGTGAATTTGGCAGCGCGTTTATTGATGACTATACCGAACTTAAATCGGTCATGGTCCGTTATTAACCATCCTGAAAATGATGCAGGCAGATCAACCATACCGAAAGGTGGACTGTCTGCCTGATTATCAGGTTCGCTCGCTGCGTTTTTTTGCTTTTGGGATAATGTTAAACGCCCGGCCCGGCGTTCCTTCCTGCATTACTAGCGCCATCTACCGTTAGAGTAGGCTATCTCCAGCCTTAACGGTTCAGACTCGTCCTGTAACGTCGCTTCCAAAGACAACGCCAGCGTCTGATGATGGGCATCTTTTACACTGACTTTCAGCATGTTGATGCTCGGTTCATAACGTAAAATAGCAGCGCGAAGCTCACGGCAAAACCAGTTGAGAACCCGTTTGTCACCCACATTCACCTCGTGCCATTCCGGCATACCCTGAGTGAGCAGCGGCGGTAATGTCTCGCCACCTGCCACAACGCAAGAGTTGAATAAACACATTAACTTGCGGCGTACCAATTCATGTGGGCTTATCCCCTCAACCAAGAGCCTGTCGAATAGCGCGACCGGAATGGCTGGTGTCATCATCATTTCCCTATCTGGCCCATCGCCAGATCCCATACTGACGTTCTGGACTCCTGTTGAGCGCTGTCTGATTTCTCGGCAGTGATTTGCCATTTGATTTTCGTGAAGTTCAGCGACATCGTTTCCACCGGCTTACCGCCGGCGCCGCCGCTAACACTGAGTTGTGATATCAGCACGTTTGTCAGGGTATAAACGATAAGCGACCGCATTTTGCCGTCGTCATTGCGGCACAACGTCAGCACTGCGGTTCTAATTAGCCTCCCGCTACAGCAGTACTCATTGAGCACAGGCGTGGCGAGGTCGACAAATTTGGTGAGCGACATTTCACCAACATGCGCACGCCCGGAAGTCCGCTCAGTGAGGCTAACATCGTTATTTACCTGCATTGCCACATTGTGGCTATAAGACATGATCTCTATCTGATCTTCAAAGCCTTCAATCTGGCTTTCGCCTTTGATATTGTCGAGCTTTAAAAAAATCGCATCCATGATTTATCTCCTTGTTGATCAGGTGGCAGTTCCGCAGCCAGACGAATACCGGCGGCCAACGCTTGTGACTCTTATTAAAAGCGCAACTACCAAAAAACACAGCGTGAAAAGCGCCAGGTTTGCAGGGATTTTGCCAACGTTTACCCACGTCTGATGAACGTTATTCCACTGGTTGCAATGCAATAGAGGGTTTTGGCCCGCTGTGGCCAAATACAATTGAGGTTATACTGAACGCTCTCTGCCATATTCAATCCCTTTTATCGCAAAGTATCCCTGGTGCCGGTATCACAGCGTCATTATTCAAAAATTGACATTTCAGAATAATAATCAGTTATATATAAAAAACACATCAAAAAGCAAATATCAACTTAATTTTTACTTATTTAATAAAAAAATACAAATTGATTTATATCAATTAACACATATAAAAACATTAAAAATCAAAGCGTTAAATAAAAATCAATCACTATGAAAATTTTATTTTTCTTAATACTCACATTATAAATGTTATTTGCTTATTTTCCTGTAAACACTAAAAAATGATTTAAATCAAAAAAACAAACTATTCTCGTTGATTAACGTTTTGACCGAAATAAAAAAGATTTTATACGTCCCGGGATAATCTCCCTTTCTGATGGACAATATGCATTAACAAGCGGGCAAACAGGTAACTTCTGCCCGGGTAATCCGTTACCCGACTGATATTAACATTGTCATGAGGTGATATCATTTGCCTGGCCAGCCATAATCATCCGGAACCGGCGCTACGCCACGAACATCAGGACGGAGCATTTTTTGTCGATCCTCTTCGTCATCCACCCAGACACTGGCTATCTCTTCACAGGTTGCAAACCATACGCCATCATGCCCTTTAATATGTTCAATCAAACGTGACAACATCATCATATGATGCCCATGACCGATTATCTGCGGATGAAGAGCCATCGCATATAAACCGTTTTCCTGATGGTTATAAGCATAGGTAAAAATATCCTTCCAGCGTCGCAGAACACCGTCAGTATCGCTCATCCCCTCCTGGTTACCGGTATACGCCAGTGCGGGAAAATCATCCAGATACCAGCTAACAGGAATTTCCAGAATCGCGCTGGCCGGGCCTGCGATATTTCCCGTTTCCCAATTCACCTGCCAACGTTGAGGATGGTAAGGCACAAGATCTCTCGCCATCAGGCTACTGTCATAGAGAAAACCGGCTTCCTCCAGAAGATCCAGCGTATTCTCGCTATAATCCCAATAGGGAGAACGGTATCCCACAGGGCGTATGCCGAAATGTCTTTTATAACAGGCGAACGCCAGATCCATAAGTCGGCGTTCTGTATCACGATTCACCAGAGTCGGATTTTCATGATAGTAGCCATGGTGAGCGATTTCATGCCCGGCATCAAAAATTGCTTTACTGATTTCCGGGAAGGTGTCTACAGTGTGTCCGGGAATAAAAAAGGTGGTTTTGATATTATTTTCTTTGAACAATTTCAGAAGCCTTGGTACGCCAACTTGTGCACCAAACTCTCCTCGTGACATAAAGGATGGCGATGGTCGATTAAATCCGCCCAGCCATAAAGACTGAGCATCTACATCGACACCAAGATTGACCGCAATCCTTTTACCCTCAGGTAATTTTAAATATCCCATAACGACCTCCAGCTAATACATAGAAGGGACACATTCTGTTATTTAATGTGTGATGGCCAGATATTATATATGCCTGCTTTTCTGCGTCTGTCCTTGAACGTTGTTGCTGCCCCCCCAAGTCTATTTTCATATAGAACATCGAGGTTAATTTCTCCTGAAATGACATCCTCTTGATTGACGTGCGCCTCTGCGATAATACCTTGTGGATTTTTCCACACGACATCACAGGGGCTTAAAATTGAACTTCGGGCCCAGCAGCCTGGCAGTGGCCCGCCCGGGTTTCCGCCCAGGCAACAGTGAACAAGATAAATTTGATTTTCAATACAACGTGCATGGCAACAATGCCTGACTCGCCAAAATCCCTGTTCAGTAAACGTAGCGGAAGGCGTTAAAATTAACTCTACACCCTGTTCCGCCAGCGTCGCGGCACACTCCGGTATTTCTGCTTCATAACAAATATTAAAACCCACCCTTGCAAATGGCAGTTGAAAAACAGCCATTTTATCGCCTTCCTGAGTATACCAACCCCGTTCAGCCGGGAAGATATGCGACTTACTGTGAGCATAATGTTCGCCATCGGGTCCCCATATATGCGCAACATTCTCATAGCGATCTGCTCCGGTCTGCTCCAGATGAGAGCCAGCAATAATGAACTGTCCTCTTTCTTTCGCTTCCTGTTGAAAAAGCTGCTTATAGGCATCCGTGAACTGATCAATTAAAGTAAGGTGTGAAATGGGTCTTTCTTGCCATTTTTTCAATAATGTAAATAACTCAATGGTAAATAGCTCCGGGAAGATAACGACATCAGCCCCCTGACTTTTATTAAGAAGTATCCTTACCTTTGTTATGAAATCTTCAAAAGTGTTTATTTCGGTAACAATATACTGACAGGCTGAAACAGTAAAATTACGTGACATCGTGATATCCCCGGCATGAAATTTAAACTTAAATTAACGTATAGAGCATGGAGAATATTAGGGAGTGGACATTACGACATCAGGTTATTTTTTGTGAAGCTGCGCAAAATATATGGAGAAAAGAGTAGAAGCATTGAACCTTTATTTACATAAAGGGGACTTTATCGATGATCGCAGCGAGACAGAGAGTCGATAAAAATCCAGGCGAAAAACAATAACCCTTACCACAATATTATTTTCAGCATCTGAAAATAATCAGGCAAACTAAATGATAACGCGCTGGTATAAAACCAACGCGTATTTTTACCGATAAGGGTAATGAAGACGGCCACCCGAAGGTGGCCGTTAGAACCCGGTAGCGCTTCGCTTATCAGGCCAGTGAAACCGAGACAGCTTTAGCGGTGAGACGCCAGCGGCTGTTCCGTCATTGGCGGGTGGTGCTTTTCTGGATCTTTAATCAGTACCCACAGGATGATGGCGCCGATAATATCGAACAGACTGAGTGCAATGAAGAACGGGCCGTAACCGATAATAGCGACCAATGCCCCCATAAACAGGTTGAAGCTTAACTGTCCCATCCATGCCGCAGATCCTGCCAGACCGGCAACCGTCGCGACCTCATTTTTCTTGAACAGGTCAGCGCTCATGGTAATCACGACGGTAGACAGCGTCTGGTGCGCAAAACCGCCAATACTCATCAATGCAATGGCGACATACGGGTTAGTCGTAATGCTGACAAAACCGATCGAAATCATCAAAACAGCGCCGATGGTAAAGCTACAACGACGCGCATTGATCGTGGTCATGTGCATCTTTTCCATGAAGAACTTCGCCAGGAAACCGCCTGCAACGCAGCCAAAGTCCGCCGCCAGGAACGGCAGCCAGGCAAACATGGCGATCTCTTTTAACGGCAGATGCATCACGTTAATCAGATACAGCGGCATCCAGAAACTCAGCGTTCCCCATGCCGGGTCAGCCAGAAAACGGGTAATCGCCAACGCCCAGAAGTTACGCTTTTTAACGATCTCTTTAACGGCCGGTTTTTTATTATCGTCCTGGAGATAGCTTTCCTGGCCGTCTTCGATATAACGCAGCTCTTTGTGGGTGATCCACGGGTGTTTATTTGGCGAGTTATAAATCAGGAACCAGGTGATGGCGAACAGCACGCCGATCCCACCGGTAATCACAAACGCCATTTCAGTACCGATGCCGCTATCAGCAAAGGTCAGCATCGCCCAGACCACCAGCGGCGGCGCCAGCATCGCGCCAATTGAAGTACCGATATTAAACAGGCCCCCCGCAATACCGCGTTCTTTCGTCGGGAACCATTCGGCGCTGGCTTTAATCCCGGCCGGAATCGCTGACGCTTCGGTTAGCCCCATCAGACCACGCAGAAATGCCAGACTTATCCAGCCGCCGGCCAGCGCGTGCGCCATGTTAATCAGCGACCATAACAAGGCAAAGATAAAGAAGCCGATTTTCAGTCCGATGACATCCATCAAATAGCCGGTGATCGGCTGCGCAATGGTGTAACAAAGCTGGAAGGCGCTCACCACCCAGGAATATTGTTGCTCATCAAAATGGAGTTCTTTCATCATCGCTGGCGCCGCAACGCTAAGCGAGCTACGGGACAGGTAGTTTACGATGGTCCCTACGCAGACCAGGCCGATAATCCACCATCTTAATTTTGTCATCTTCATGATAAAGCCTCGTTAAAAAACATTAGCTCCGCGCCGTCTGACCTGTAGCGGGAAAACTGAAATCACAAAATTGGTTGACCAATCAATATTTTCTCATCCGGACCGGTCAAAATCTGGCGGCAACTCCCGCCCTTAATATTCTTGAAATAAATACATCAACTCATTTCAAGTTGAATGGTGAATGCTTTTCACCCAGCAAAAATTGACACAGATCAAATAAATAAAATTGGCAGACCGTGAATGATGATATTTGTGATTTGGTTAGCCAATTTAGACAATAAGGTTGACATGAGAAAAATTTTGGTTGAATTTAGGGGGCAGAACGGGTTTACAAAGCACGTTTCGATGTTGGCTGGCAATGGGTCAACCACGAAGACGTTATCGCAAGAAGAGGAAACGAGATATGAAACAAACCTGGCGCTGGTACGGACCTAACGACCCGGTAACGCTGTCAGATGTACGCCAGGCTGGCGCAACCGGCGTGGTAACGGCGTTACACCATATCCCGAATGGAGAAATTTGGTCGGTAGACGAGATCCAGAAACGTAAAGCTATCGTTGAAGAGGCGGGTCTGGAGTGGTCTGTGGTAGAGAGCGTACCTATCCACGAAGATATCAAAACCCACACCGGTCAGTACGATTTATGGATCAAAAACTACCAGCAAACGCTGCGTAACCTGGCGCAATGCGGTATCTATACGGTTTGCTATAACTTTATGCCGGTACTGGACTGGACACGTACGGATCTGGAATACGTATTACCGGATGGTTCCAAAGCGTTGCGTTTTGACCAGATTGAATTCGCCGCGTTCGAACTGCATATCCTGAAGCGTCCGGGAGCAGAAGCCGACTATACGGCAGAAGAGATTGCTCAGGCAGAGCGGCGTTTCGCCACCATGAGCGAGGAAGACAAAGCACGTCTGACCCGCAACATTATTGCCGGTTTACCTGGCGCGGAAGAAGGCTATACGCTGGATCAGTTCCGTCAACACCTGGCGACGTATAAAGATATCGATAAAGCAAAACTGCGTGAACATTTTGCCTATTTCCTGAAAGCCATTATTCCGGTTGCCGACGAGGTTGGCGTGCGTATGGCCGTTCACCCTGACGATCCGCCGCGCCCTATTCTCGGCCTGCCGCGCATTGTCTCTACCATTGAAGACATGCAATGGATGGTGGAAACCGTTAATAGCATGGCGAACGGCTTCACCATGTGTACCGGATCTTACGGCGTGCGCGCCGACAACGATCTGGTTGATATGATCAAACAGTTTGGTCCGCGCATCTACTTTACGCATCTGCGCTCTACGCTGCGCGAAGAGAATCCGAAGACCTTCCACGAGGCCGCCCATTTGCACGGCGATGTGGATATGTATGAAGTCGTTAAAGCGATTGTGGAAGAAGAGCACCGTCGTAAAGCCGAAGGTAGCGACGATCTGATCCCAATGCGCCCGGACCACGGTCATCAGATGCTGGACGATCTGAAGAAGAAAACGAATCCGGGTTATTCCGCCATTGGCCGTCTGAAAGGGCTTGCGGAAGTCCGCGGCGTCGAACTGGCTATCCAGCGCGCTTTCTTTAGCAAATAACCTTCTTTCGCATGGCGCGACGCGTCATGCGATTTCCCCTACTCAATGCAATAGCAACATGCCTCGCCCCGGAGATCGCGGGCGAAGACGTCGAATGACAGGAGTTTGCAATGGAACAGAATATCGCCACCGCCCAGGTTTCCGTCGCCCGCCCAAACTGGGACAAATCACGTCTGGTATCCCGTATTGTGCATCTGGGCTGCGGGGCGTTTCACCGCGCGCACCAGGCGCTCTTTACCCATCATCTACTGGAAAAGAGCGACAGCGACTGGGGCATTTGTGAAGTGAACCTGATGCCGGGTAACGACGCGCGGCTGATCGCGAACCTGAAAGCGCAAAATCTGCTGTACACCGTTGCAGAACGCGGCGCAGAAAGCACCGAACTGAAAATTATCGGTTCAATGAAAGAAGCGCTACACCCTGAATTCGACGGTCATGCAGGGATTCTGGCGGCAATGGCGCGCCCGGAAACCGCCATCGTCTCCTTAACCGTGACCGAAAAAGGCTACTGCACCGACCCCGCCAGCGGCGAGCTTGATGTCAATAACCCGCTGATCCAAAACGATCTTGCCCATCCACAGCAGCCTAAATCCGCCATTGGCTATATTGTCGAAGCGCTAAACATGCGCCGGGAGCAAGGACTGAAAGCTTTTACCGTGCTGTCGTGCGATAACGTGCGCGAGAATGGTCACGTCGCGAAGGCTGCCGTCCTCGGCCTGGCAAAAGCTCGCGATGCCGCCCTCGCCGCATGGATTGCCGACAATGTGACCTTCCCCTGCACCATGGTTGACCGCATTGTTCCGGCAGCGACCGAAGAGACGCTACAACTGGTTGCCGACCAGTTAGGCGTTTATGATCCCTGCGCTATCGCCTGCGAACCCTTCCGCCAGTGGGTCATCGAAGATAACTTTGTGAATGGTCGCCCGGACTGGGATACCGTCGGCGCGCAATTCGTTGCAGATGTCGTACCGTTTGAGATGATGAAGCTGCGTATGCTTAACGGCAGTCACTCTTTCCTCGCCTATCTGGGTTATCTCGGCGGGTATGACACTATCGCCGATACTATGACTAACCCGGCTTACCGTCGCGCGGCGCTGGCGCTGATGCTTGATGAACAAGCGCCGACGTTGTCAATGCCGGAAGGCACCGATCTGGAAGGGTATGCGAATTTGTTGATTGCGCGTTTCACTAACCCCTCGTTGAAACACCGCACCTGGCAGATCGCGATGGATGGCAGTCAGAAACTGCCGCAGCGTTTGTTGGACCCGGTACGTCTGCACTTGCAACAGGGCGATGACTATCGCCGCCTGACGCTGGGCGTCGCCGGATGGATGCGTTATGTCGGCGGTGTCGATGAGCAAGGTAAAACCATTGATGTCGTCGATCCGCTGCTTGCACAGTATCAGGCGATTCATCAGCAATATCAGACGCCGGAAGAACGCGTTCGCGGGCTACTGGCCATCGAGTCTATCTTTGGCAACGACCTGCCGAAGAACCACGAATTTGTGCAAGCCGTTACCGACGCTTACCAACAGCTATTGCAGAATGGCGCGAAAGCCACGGTAGAAGCGCTGGCTAAGTAAGGAGATAAATCATGGCTACGTTTATGACTGAAGATTTTCTACTGAAAAACGACATTGCCCGCACGCTGTACCATAAATACGCCGCGCCCATGCCGATTTATGACTTCCACTGCCATTTAAGTCCGCAGGAAATCGCCGACGATCGCCGTTTCGATAACCTCGGTCAGATCTGGCTGGAAGGCGACCACTATAAATGGCGAGCGCTACGAAGCGCAGGCGTGGATGAGTCGCTGATCACCGGCAAAGAGACCAGCGATTATGAAAAATATATGGCCTGGGCCAATACCGTACCAAAAACTCTGGGTAATCCGCTGTATCACTGGACGCACCTTGAACTACGCCGTCCATTTGGCATTACAGGTACGCTGTTCGGACCGGATACCGCGGAAAGTATCTGGACGCAGTGTAATGAGAAACTGGCGACACCGGCCTTTTCCGCGCGTGGTATTATGCAGCAGATGAATGTGCGGATGGTCGGAACCACCGACGACCCGATAGATTCTCTGGAATATCACCGCCAGATAGCCGCCGACGACAGCATTGATATTGAAGTCGCGCCAAGCTGGCGCCCCGACAAAGTTTTCAAAATCGAACTGGACGGCTTTGTCGATTATCTGGGGAAACTGGAAGCGGCGGCAGATGTCAGCATTACCCGTTTCGACGATTTACGTCAGGCGCTCACTCGCCGTCTCGACCATTTCGCCGCCTGCGGCTGCCGCGCGTCCGATCATGGCATTGAAACGCTGCGATTTGCGCCGGTGCCCGACGACGCGCAGCTTGACGCCATTCTGGGCAAACGTCTGGCTGGCGAAACGTTGAGCGAACTTGAGATCGCCCAGTTTACCACGGCGGTGCTGGTCTGGCTGGGCCGTCAGTACGCCGCGCGCGGCTGGGTGATGCAGCTACATATTGGCGCGATCCGTAACAATAATACCCGTATGTTCCGCCTGCTGGGGCCGGATACCGGCTTTGACTCCATTGGCGATAATAACATTAGCTGGGCGCTCTCCCGTTTGCTCGACAGTATGGATGTGACCAATGAACTGCCCAAGACTATCCTCTATTGCCTGAACCCACGTGATAACGAAGTCCTGGCGACCATGATCGGTAACTTCCAGGGGCCGGGAATTGCCGGAAAAGTACAGTTTGGTTCCGGCTGGTGGTTTAACGATCAGAAAGACGGGATGCTGCGCCAACTGGAGCAACTGTCGCAAATGGGACTGTTAAGTCAGTTTGTCGGGATGCTGACCGACTCCCGCAGTTTCCTTTCTTATACGCGACATGAATATTTCCGTCGTATTCTCTGTAACCTGCTGGGACAGTGGGCGCAGGACGGAGAGATTCCTGATGATGAAGCGATGCTAAGCCGTATGGTTCAGGATATCTGCTTCAATAATGCCCAGCGTTATTTCACGATTAAATAATCGCTATTAATCTGTGAGCACAGGTTTCAGGTATTTCGAGGAGCAGGAAGGCGGTAAGAGAGTGAGAAATTTAGCAGTAACGCACTTTTCCAGCCAAAGTCTGGCCGCCGATAAAAAGCAAAGAGGTTGCTGATTAATCCCGAATCACTTACTAAAGTAAGTGATTCGGGTAAACAAACACAGCCATCTTCTGCGTCATGCTTTTTTTCTCTGTCCGGAATAACTCCAGTGCAGAAAGTGTGATACATCAGTCCTGTTGATGATGGCTCCTGTTGGTTATACGGTAATAACTCATGACTTCACAGTGTGGTTTCTTTTAATAAATCGACAGCCAGCATTTCCAGCTGGTTAACCACCTCATGACTGGAACGCTCCATTCTGTCGAGTTCTTGCGACATCGCATTCATATCGCCTGCGGTAAAATAGTTCAGCGCAGAGTGACCAGCGCTATGCACCTCTTTATGCGGCGCTTCCAGACTACGGAAACTGTAGTAATTGCTAAACTGCTGCCCTTCAAAACCGTAGTACCATTTCCCCAGCCGACACTGATCGTGCATCGTTATTTTGCTGTTTATGTCTTTATTTAAGAGTAATTTGTAGACTTCCATTTTCCAGATAACATGGTCAACTTTAACAATATTCAAAAACTGCACCGTAGAGATGTACTGCATGACCGATTTCATGCTCAGCGATTTATCGATGACGATGCCAATAGACTCCACAATTTGATTTATGTTAGTCGTAATATTATCAATAACCGGCTGTTGGTTATCCAGCACCTCACTCACTCTGGCCGTATTATCTTTGATTACAGAGGTTAACGTACTGACGCTTTTCGAACTGTGTTTAACATCTTCGGACAGGTTTTTCACTTCTTTCGAAATAACGCTAAAACCACGCCCGGCATCCCCTACGCGCGCGGCCTCGATCGCGGAGTTAATCGCTATCAAATTGGTCTGGTTAGCGATCTTCTGTATCTCTTTAATACACGCATTAATTTGCGTTAAGGAGGTATTTAAGTCGCCCATACGACAGCCAATATCCGATGAAGTCGTGCCAATTTCGGTGATAAATTCCACGAGCGATTTTAATGAACTTCTGGCTTTATCATTCTGTTCGTTAAGTTCATTAATGCGTTCTTTTTCAATGTTGAGCTGCTCACAGGACTTAATGATGGCATTACGAATGATATCGATCGTCGAGATCCCCATCAGAATTTTTTGACACAGTATCCGCTCATAAGGCTCAGGAGTATCCACCACCACGTCAGACGCATTAGCGCCAGATTCTGCTGCTGGCGGCGGTATTTTTACAACATTATTATTCCAGTGGCGCAAGCCTAATACTTTTTTAAACATATACCATTCTCCTTATTATATGTGGACATCCTGATCTATGCCTGGATAAAGTATTATCAACTCATGCTAACATAATGAAAAATCGGCTGTCATCTGCCATAACCATACGCTCACCAGAATAAGACAAAACGTCCACCAAACTTAAATAATTACAAGGTAAACTATTCAACAATACCATTAATAGTCATGATGGAAGTCGCTTCGCTTTATACGGAAATATTATTTACAAGGCTGACAACAATAGCTGAATAATAATTAACTGCATTTACTTAGGTGTAGCTATATCTCGCCACGAAGATTGCAGACAGGGTTTAAACGCAAACTTTTGCAATAGAAAAATAACCTAACGTAAACTTTTTATATGACCAATAATATCATTTGGACTCATCAATATATTATGCTGTCCGTTTACCAGCCAAACAGGCATGACCTAAATCCAAAGGAATGGGGGCAGCGTAACCAGCCGCAAAAAGTATCGAGTAGTCGAAAATCAGGAAACGGATGCGCCAACGCGGCGAGCGTCACCGCCTGCGTCAGAAAAGTTAAGAATAATTTGTGATATTATTTCTCATATGTTACCAGTAAATGGCAGGCTGATAGCCGTTCGCTGGTAAACACAACAGGCGGGATATCGGCACCCACGCCGATATCCCGACGAGAATGACCCCGTTACGCTTTGATGACGATTAACGGTTCAATATCGCTCTCTTTTTTAATGACTAATGAATCATCGCCGCGCAGGCACGTACCGCCGTAGTTACCGCCCACGGTAAACGTACAGACCTGAATATACTTCCCGGCGACCTTCGGCAGGCACCACAACTGCTGATAGATATTTTTCTGCGTGGCGAACTTGCCGCTGGTTTTATCCAGGAGCTCTTCCTGATGGCTCACCAAATCAATATTACTACCGCAACGTCCGGCAATCGGTTTTACCGCATAGCCGGTCTGCACCAGCTCATCGTTAACGGTAAAATCCGTGTCGAGCAAATAGCGATGATGCGGGAAGAGCGACCACAGGATGGGCAGGATCGCTTTGTTACCCGGGATCACCGTCCACAGCGGTTCAAACACCAACACTTCCGGGCGCAGTAATACATCAATCAGCCGGACTTCATTTTCCGGGTGCCCGGTACGAATAGGCACTGCGGCATACTCCGTCTCGCTGACTTCGCGTATCTGCTCCATCGCCGTTTCCCACGCCCAGGTTTTCCAGACACAATTCACCAGCCGTCCGTCGCCATCGATCAACTGCCCGGCGTCATCCCAGCGCAACTCGCCCAGCCCGCGGAGAATTTTGCTCGCGAAACCGGCCTGATGCAGCGCCTGCTGCATAAACTGCGCGTGATAGTCCTCCTCGATATCATCATCCTGCATGATATGGACGAAAGGACGCGCTTTACTGTGTTTCCAGGCGCCTGCCAGCTCGTTAATTAAGCCCTCCGCCGGGTTATGCCCTTTACCGGTATAGCCCTGCTCAGCCCATTTTTCGAGAATTAATCCCGCTTCGGTATGGCATGATGCGGAATCGGCATTGTATTCATAGACTTTCAGCCCGCGTTCATCCATGCAGAAATCCATACGACCGGTGATCATATGGTGACGACGGCGCTGCCAGGAGAGACGCAGGCGCGGCCAAAGAATTTTGGGGATATCGAATAGCGCCAGCAGATTATCGTCTTTTAAAACTTTGTCCGTGGCGTGCAGGTACATCAAATGCAACTCATTGGTCGCTTTGATAAGCTCCTGTTCAGCGCTCTCGGTGATGGTAAAATACTGGTACGGGTCCTGATTGATAACGTGTCCGTTCGCCTGTACATAGGCTTTTTGTAACGGATCGCGCTCATCCAGCCACTGACCGTCAAACTGACCTTTCTCTGGCAGTCTTGCGCCACGAATCGCCAGCGACTGATTCGCGATGTCAGGCTGTGACAAACTGTATTGCGTGTCGTCGGTCTGGATCATCCAGCCTAAAATCGTCGTGTCATCAAAGGTGTCGCGCAGGGTGTAACACCCGTTTTCTACGACCATTTCCAGTTCGCGAGTCCACTGCTGCCCTGGAGGCAATGGCGTGTGGATAACGTTTTGCTCAGCAATACGAATTTTGTTATCCAGGAGTTGGGTGATAATCGCGACGTGCCCGGTTTCGTTAAACTCGCCACCCTTTTGCCAGATGAGCAGCGCCCCGGCCTCCGGCGCGCGCGGCGAACCGTTCGGGAAGGCCTGCAAAGGTAAAATATTGTCATTCACGACCTCGCGCAGAAAACGCAGCGAGAAGATCTCCCAGGCCATGCCGACGTCAGTAAAAACAACGCCATAATTCAGAAAGAGAAAACGGCGGGCAAATTCCACGCACTGCCATTTATGCCCCATGTATTCATCGTCGATGTAGCTACGAAAAGCTGCGTCGTCGTCCCACGGATCGAGGGAATTGTAATCTGAAGAGTAGATCGCTACGCCGCCGGGGGCGTAACCCAATAATGTCCCGAAGGGGGCATCCTGACTGGTGGTTCCTTTGCTCATGCACTTACCTCAAAACAAGACCGCCTGAGCAGCCTGGCGTGATTTCGCTCTGATTGTCTGCTCTGTGACACTAACCGGACAGAGGTCGACATAATCATACACCTCAATAAGGCACACTGAGGCCAGAAGGTTAAAATTTCACTCGCCGGAATGTCCCAATAGGTTAAATGTCCGGTTAGCAAGCTGCTACACTGCTTCAACACCACCACTGTGAAGGCAGGTCAATATGGCAGATAATACTTATCAACCCGCAAAAGTCTGGACGTGGGATAAATCCGGCGGCGGCGCGTTCGCTAACATTAATCGCCCGGTTTCCGGCCCGACGCACGACAAAACGCTGCCCGTCGGCAAACATCCGTTACAGCTTTATTCGCTGGGGACGCCTAACGGCCAGAAAGTGACCATTATGCTGGAAGAGCTCCTGGCGCTGGGCGTGACCGGCGCCGAATATGACGCCTGGTTGATTCGCATCGGCGAGGGCGATCAGTTCTCCAGCGGCTTTGTTGACATCAATCCGAACTCAAAAATTCCGGCGCTGCGCGATAACTCACACAACCCGCCGATTCGGGTTTTTGAGTCGGGCGCAATTCTTGTTTATCTGGCGGATAAGTTTGGCCATTTCCTGCCGCAGGATCTGGCTAAGCGCACAGAAACCCTTAACTGGTTGTTCTGGCTACAGGGCGCGGCGCCGTTCCTCGGCGGCGGTTTCGGTCACTTCTATCATTATGCGCCGGTAAAAATTGAGTACGCCATTAATCGCTTCACCATGGAAGCCAAACGTCTGCTGGACGTGCTGGATAAGCAGTTAGCTCACCACCCGTATGTCGCGGGAGAAGAGTACACTATTGCCGATATGGCCATCTGGCCGTGGTTCGGCAACGTGGTGCTGGGGAATGTCTATGATGCAGCGGAGTTTCTGGATGCCGGAAGTTATCAAAACGTACAACGCTGGGCGAAGCAGGTAGCCGAACGTCCGGCGGTAAAGCGGGGGCGCATTGTCAACCGGACCAACGGCCCATTGAACGAACAGCTTCACGAACGCCATGACGCCAGCGACTTCGAAAACAATACCGAAGATAAACGTCAAAGTTAAACCATGATGCCGGATGAGGTAGTAATGTCGTCATCCGGCATGGTATTCCCTGCTGACGCTTCGCTTATCAGTTCTGCGAGTGTGTCATATTCGGCGCTTCACTAAACCCATGTTGCATGAGAATCAACCTCGCCCGTGCTGACAGTAAAAAGTCGGCAAGCGTTTTTCCCTGCTCGCTCAGGCAGGCAAAGCCATATTCAGCCACGGGATTATAAGGTTCCGGGATATCAACCACTCGCAGCGAATTAACCTGCCGTAGCTAGGGAGCATAGCTGGCATAGCCGATAAAGATATCGGTGTAATCATGATTGATGAGCCATTCCGCTGCCAGCCGGCCCGCCGGTAACGGCAAAGTCTGCCTGCCGCCAACCAGCGCTACCGCGCGTTTTCGGACCGCTTCGCCCTCCTTGCCCATCCGCGAAAAAAGCTGCTGCGTATAATCGCCGGAAGGATCGCAACCTGCTGTTGAGGTGCCGATCCGCAGATCCCGCCGGGTTAATAGCGACAGCCAGTCCTCGCCTTCACGCATCGCCTGTGCCCGCACGCTCAGACACAAACGGTTCGTCGTAAAAGGCGCGACCCGCAGCGCCCGCCCGCTTTCCAGCAGCGCCTGCGGATGCGCCAGGTTCGCCGAAGCAAAAAAGTCGCACGCTTCGCCCGCTTCGATGCGTTCACGTAACAGCCCCGCCGGACCGAAATCACATACCGCATCCGCCTGAAACGCCGTCATTAGCTGCGGCCAGACGACGCGCAAGCTCCCCGCAGCCAGTATTCGCATCACTGTACGCCCTGATAGTCAGTACGGTAAAAACGTTGATACCAGTCGTTAGCGGCCTTTTGCATGTCAATATCGTGGAATTTTTCCGGATAGAGTTTTTTCGCCATCCATAGTTCGCCGATTCCCACCGCCTCCGGCATCGGATATCCCCAGGCTTTGGCATAATCCGGCATCAGGTAAACCCGATGATGCTTCACCGCGTCAATGACCTGCCACTGGGGATTGTGCAGGATCTCATTGACGACCTTTGGATAGCGATTCTGGACAAAGATCACCTGCGGATCCCAGGCGATCACCTGCTCCATTGTCACCTGCTTAAAGCCTTTCACCGAGGATGCCGCTACATTCAGCGCCCCCGCATGGGCCATCATCAGACCGGTATATTTACCGGAACCGTAGGTGGTCAGCTCCGGATTCGCCATATAGGCGCGAACCCGCTCATTTTCAGGAACCGACTGCAAACGGTCGCTGACCATCTTGCGACCTTTATCCATCGCCTCAATCAGCGCTTTCGCCTCTTGCGGTTTATTGACGATATCGCCAATCAGCGTTATTCCTTCACGCAGCCCGCGATTATAAGCCTGCTCTTCATCGGCCAGGGTCGGGTTCATTTTAGCCTGCTCGCCAGCAATATCATGGCGCAGCGAAATCGCCACTACCGGAATGCCAAGACGGCTGATCTTGTCGATCATCTCCTGCGGAGCGTAATTCGTGACAAACACCACCTGCGGGCGCAGCGCCACCAGTTTTTCAGGATCAACGTGCGTTAGATCGCCCAGCGAGGCTTTTTGCGCCAGTTCCGGCGCCAGACGCGCATAGCCGTCGCCTAATTGCTGTTTCCAGTTCGCCATGACCCCAACGATTTTGTCAGTGGCATTCATCTGTACAAGGAGATTGAGCGTTTGATGCTGGAGCACCACCACTCTGTCGACGGTGTCCGGAACCGTGACCTGGCGGCCAATTTGATCGGTAAAAGTACGCGCCGCCTGTGACATTAACGGCCAGCAAAAAAGCAACGCCAGCAGAGAGAGCTGGCGCAAAAATTTATTCATAGGTTTCGCCCCATAATCGATATATAAATAATTATATAACGATTATAGAGCGATATAATAGAGGTGATTAAGGGATCACGCGCTGGTTATGTCGTACTCCATGCGGCGCAGCGCATCTAACGTGGCTTTCGCTTCGTCTTCGTCAATGATGCTCATCGCAAAACCAACGTGTACCAATACCCATTGCCCTATCAGATCGGCTGGCTTACCTTCACAAATCAGAGCAATATTGACATCACGTTTGATGCCACACACTTCCACCTGCGCAAGCTGGTGAATATCATCTCCGACGGCCAGCACCTGACCGGGGACGCCAATACACATAATTAACCACCTGAAATAAAATGCGGGTTATTCGACCTCAATACTTTTTACTTTCAACGAATCGCCGGTATCCACCCGCAGGCGATCGCCATGACAATGCGGACATTGCGCGTCATGCCTGAGAATTTCCACCACCTGACTGCAATCCCAGCACCAGGCCTGGGCCGGTCTGTAGTCGATGTGCAATTCGCACCCTTGCGCTAAAGTCCCCTGGCAGGCGATGTCAAAGCTGAAACGAACCGCGCGCTCTTCAACGCACGAAAGCGCGCCTATCTCCAGCCATACGCCGGTGACGCGCGCCACGCCGTGCTGTTCTGCCTGCTGCTGAATAATTTCAACGGCGCTTTGGCAAAGAGACAGCTCATGCATTCTCACAGCTCCGACGGCCAAACAGCAACGCACGCCGGCTTGTCTGCGGCGCATCAGGATTGCTTACCGGCAGGGATAACAGCATCCGCGCGCAGTCATCCGCCAGCCGGACGCCCTCTTCCGGCGACAGGCTACGGGAAAGCGGCGACATCAACGAGCAGGCAAGATATTGCGAAACGCCTTCCAGTTCGCCAACGGTAAAGGTCATCGTGCCATAAGGCAGTTGCAGACCGAGTTTTTCACCGACGGTACGCCCGGGCCAGATCTGGTCCGGGCCAGGGAGGATTAATGCGCTTAACATCCACGGCGTAATTACCGTGCCCGTCCATTGTCCTTCAAACAACGTAAAATCAGAGACATGCACAGGCATAGTCGGATGCAGAAACGAAAGATCGTGCATCGAACGATGGGCTATCTCTTCAAATGCCGCCTGAACCCGGGCGACGGGCGCCGTGTCGAATCCGGAAAACGTTTCAGACATGCGCCGTCTCCTTAGGAATTGCTTCGACGCCGGACTCACGCAGCGCAGCAAGAACCTGCTCAAGCGCAGGTTCAATCATCGCTTCTACGGTTGGCGTTAAGCCGATGTGCGGTTCCAGCGACTGTGGAATAACGCCGACCAGGGTCAGTTTCTTCGGAAACTCGCCGGTAAAGCGGAGGGCCGACAATACGTCGGCCAGTCCAAGCTGATGGGGGGAGATTTTGTTGGTGAACAGCGCCGGAACTTCATCGTCGCGCAGTACCATAATGGTTCCCGGCGCGTTCTTTTTCGACACGATGGCGTCGGCAATGATCAAATGATCACGATTCGCCATATCGCCAAGAAGTTCCATTCCCGCCGTACCGCCATCCAGAATCTCAACGAAATCCGGCAGGGTGTATCGTTGCTCTAACGCTTCAACAATACGCACCCCGATGGCTTCATCGGTCAGCAAAATATTGCCGACCCCTAAGACTAATATCCGCATTACAAAACCTTCACCGAGACCACTTCATTGCCATCGGCGTCCACCACGTGTACCGCGCACGCCATGCAAGGGTCGAAGGAGTGGATGGTACGTACCACTTCCAGCGGCTTCGCCGGATCGGCGATCGGCGTACCGACCAGCGACTGTTCGTACGGCCCCACGTCATCGTTGAAGTTACGCGGACCTGAGTTCCAGGTCGATGGCACCACTGCCTGATAGTTACTGATAATACCGTCTTTAATCACCATCCAGTGAGACAGCATACCGCGCGGCGCCTCCAGGAAGCCCACGCCCTTGAACTCGCCCGTCGCCGGAATGTTCGGCTTCACAAACGTGGTGTAATCACCTTTGCCGATATTTACAATCAGCGCGTTGTATTGATCCTGCAATATGTTTTGCAGTTCACAACAGTGAACGGTACGCCCGATGATACGACCCAGCGTAGAGTGAAGTTGCGCCATTTCCAGCGTTTTGCCGGTCAGCTTCTGATAAAGCGCAATGATTTCATTGAGCTTGGTCTGGGTGGATTCACGACCTGCAGCCAGTTTACACAGCATGTTCGCCAGCGGCCCGACTTCGACGGTTTTGCCGTAGAATGTCGGCGACTTGACCCATGAGTATTTACCGTCATCCGACCAACCGTCGTAAGCCGGGATCGTAGTGCCTTCCCACGGCGCCTGCGGCGCTTCATCTTTGTACCAGGCGTGCTTCGCGCTCTCCTGAATACCTTTAATCAGGAACTCGTCGGAGTGAGAGGTGATCGGACGGTATGTCGACAGATCGGCATTGGTAATGTAACCGCCCGGGAACAGGAAACTGCCGTTTTTACCGTCGGTCGGGAATTCCGGCGCGCTCAGGTAGTTCACCGCGCCTTTGCCGCGCTCCAGCCATTCCGGATAGTAGGCCGCGATGACTGCGGTATCCACTTTATACACCTGCTCGACAAAATCGCTCAGCTTATCGATAAACGATTTGATGTACATCAGGCGTTCAAGGTTCAACGTACCGATACTGTCGAGATTGATCGGGTTCGCCACCCCACCGACCGCCAGGTTCTGGATATGCGGCGATTTACCGCCCAGCAACGCCACCACGCGGTTAGCGTCACGCTGACATTCCAGCGCCTGCAGATAGTGGGCGACCGCAATCAGGTTGACCTCCGGCGGTAACTGCATTGCCGGGTGCCCCCAGTAGCCATTGGCGAAAATACCTAACTGACCGCTGGCGACAAGATCCTTGATCTTGTTCTGAACTTTCGTGAACTCTTGCGCGCTGTTCAGGTGCCAGCTCGACACGCCATCCAGCATCGCAGAAGCTTTTTCCGGATCGGCTTTCAGCGCAGAGGTAATGTCCACCCAGTCCAGCGCAGAGAGCTGGTAGAAATGGACAATGTGGTCATGGGTGGTATGCGCCGCCAGAATAATATTACGGATATACTGCGCGTTGACGGGAACATCAATATTCAGCGCGCTTTCTGCCGCACGAACAGAAGAGATCGCGTGAGTTGTCGTACAAACGCCGCAAATACGCTGCACAATCATCCACGCATCGCGCGGATCGCGGTTCTTCACGATCTCTTCCATACCGCGCCACATGGTGCCGGACGCCCATGCTTTGGATACGACGCCGTTCTCAATTTCGCAATCAATGCGTAAATGACCCTCAATACGGGTTACCGGATCAATAGTAATTCTCTGGCTCATGCTTTGCTCGCCTCATGACGATTATGATCGTTTTGTTTTAAAGGAGGAAGTATCGGCAGTAGACGAATGAGTACGATGTATGCACAAATCTCAATAGCCACAAAACCAATAGAAATCAACAATTCTTCCCAGGTTGGGAAGTAGTGGTAGCCGCCACCCGGGTTGAATGCCACCAGCGAATAGGTCAGACGCCACGTCGCGCAGCCCAACAGCGCGCTCAGCGCCGACAGGTACAGCATACGAGAGTCATTACGCAGTTTCGCCACACGCAGCACCACTAACGGGAAGACCATCAGGACGACTTCAATCCAGAACATAGCGGAGTAAAAATCGCCGGCAAACGCATAGGACAGCTTGTCGCGATAAATCAGTTCGCCAAAACGCAGGACGACGAAAATCGCCAGCAGCACGCTGATGGTATTCGTCAGCTTAACAAACAAATTTTTCTCATCCGGACCGTTTCCTTTCAGGCCTGCCTGAACCAGCGACCCCTCAAATATGACAATGGAGAAGCCCATGATAAACGCGGTCAGAACCGAGAACAGCGGCAGCATTTCATAGCTTTGCCATAGCGGATGCACTTTATAGCCCGCCGAGATCATCAATGACCCCATTGAGGACTGGTGCATCGTCGGCAGCAGCGCGCCCAGCGCGATAATAAAGAACATCACCTTATTCAGACGCTTGAGCGACACTTTCCAGCCCAGACGTTCAAACAGGGCAGGCGCAAACTCCAGCGCCATCACGCCGATGTAGATGGTCATACAGACCGCCGTCTCAAACAGTACCGAGTTCACGTTGAAGTGACCTGGAATGTAGAAGTACGGCAGGTTCCAGTAACGACCGACGTCGATAGTGATCGACAGACCGCCCAGCGAGTAACCAAACAAGCTTGCCAGCAACGCCGGGCGCACCAACGGATGGTATTGCCCACGGTTAAAGACATATACCGCCCATGCCAACGCCCAACCGCCGCAGGCAAAGCCGGTGCCGATCAACAGGTCAAAGGCAATCCAGACGCCCCACGGGAAACCGCCGTTCAGGTCGGAAACGGAGCCCAACCCGAAGACCAGACGCTTCACGATAAGGAGCATACACAGGACGATTAACGGTCCAAAAATAATGACCGGTTTACTGATGATTTTTCCGCCCAGCGGTTTTGGATCATGACTCATGATCGTCTCCTCCATCGTGATGGTCGTTTTTGCTATTACGACGAACCAGCACGGTTAAGCCCGCCAGCGCAGCCAGGGGTAGTATCATGCCTTTATAAAGCGTGTGTTGAACATGCTCGGAGCGCGCTCCGGTTGAAAGGTCATCCAGCTTCGGCAGATCCAGATCTTCATAAGGAACGCCTGTCAGCACCAGCACCTGAGTACCACCGCCCTCTTTTTCACCGTAGAGGTGTGGGTAGTATTTAGGCACCGTATGCAGATAGGTGTCGTCCGTTTTCAACGTCTGGCGCGGATAGTGATATTCACTGCCTGGTTTGAGGGCCAGACGTTTTTTCGCTTCCGCCATCAGCTCTTCACGAGTACCGAAAATGACGGCCCCTGCCGGACAAACTTCCACACACCCAGGCAAACCGCCTTTATCCAGACGCTCAACGCCTTTCTGGTTACACAACTCACACTTGTGAAGCGCGCCAAACGGGTTGTTGTAGTCGTACTTAGGTACGTTATACGGGCAGGCAACCATACAGTAACGGCAGCCGGTGCAGACATCTTTGTCATAGTGGACGATGCCGGTTTTCGGATCTTTTTTCAGCGCCGACACCGGGCAAACGGAAACGCAGTTAGGATCGACGCAGTGCATACACTGTTTCTTGATGTAGGCATAGCCGTTCTCTTCCTGATCTTTGTTCACGCCCGTACCGCTACGCCATACCTGAATAATGTTATTGGTATACGGCGACAGCTTGTCGTTGTTCGACCAGGTCTGCTCCCCTTCCGGGTTACGCGCCGGGAAGTTGATATCCTGACACTTTGTGACGCAGGCCTGACAGCCCACGCACAGAGTGGAGTCATACAGCATACCCAGCGAACCTGGAATCGGCGGACGGTTTTCTGCAGCCGCATGGCTGACAGACGGCGCGGCGCCCAACAGCAATGCTCCACCGGAGGCTGCTTTAATAAAGTCACGTCTGTTCACGGTTATTCTCCCCGTGAGTCAGCGTTATCTTTCTTTTGCTGACGCCCCAGTTCACGTACCGCCATCACGCTGACGCCGGCAACCAGACCGACTACGCCGCCAAGCAGACCGACAGCGCCCGCAGAGATATTGCCGCCTTCTTTCATATTGACGTCAGGTTTCTCTGAACGCGGAGTTTGGTTTTCGACATGAGCAAGCTGGTGAATGCCCTTATGGAAGCCGATACCTTCTTCGTTACAGCCATAGCAAGGATGACCGATCGCCACTGGCCAGACGCCGCCAACGTCACAGAACTGTAACGTAGAACAGTTGCCCCAGGTTTCCGGCCCTTTACAGCCAAGATGGTAGAGACACCAGCCCTGACGGTGGCCTTCGTCGCCAAATTCTTTGGCAAAACGGCCTGCGTCGAAGTGTGGACGACGTTCGCAATGCTCATGAATCAGACGGCCATAGGCAAAGGTTGGACGATTTTTCGCATCCAGCTTCGGCGGCGTGCCGTAAGTGATGATATGCGCGACGGTCGCCAGGAAGTTATGCGGGTTTGGCGGACAACCTGGAATATTGATAACCGTTTTGCCCGGTAAGACTTCCTGCAGACTGACAGCGCCGGTTGGGTTTACGCCAGCCGCAGCAACGCCGCCCCATGCCGAGCAGGAACCGATAGCGATAATCGCGGCTGCGCCATCAGCGGCTTTGCGGATGTGATCCACGATCGGCTCGCCGGCAACCATGCAGTAGATACCGTTATCTTTTAGTGGGATAGAACCATCCACCACCAGAACATATTGCCCTTTATACTTCTCCAGAGCGTTATGTTTGTTTTCTTCGACCTGGTGACCGAATGCGGCGGAAAGTACCTCGTGGTATTCCAGAGAGATAGTCTCCAGAACGAGGTTTTCAACGGTTGGGTGTGTAGCACGAAGCAGTGATTCGGTACAACCGGTACACTCCTGAGCGCCAATCCAGATAACGGGCGGACGCTGTGGATTGGATACCGATTCTGCCATTTCTGCGGCGGCTTTGCTACTGAGCCCCATAGTAGCGGCCAGTGCTGCACAAAGCTTCATGAAATCACGACGGTTAATGCCGTGAGAAGTGATGAGAGTATTATCTCCAGTCATTTTATAGTTATTCCGTTACGAAGACCTGGCTTTTATTTTGCACTGTTCGCGAAGAAGTTATTGCGATCGGTACGCCATTTACCACACTTTTTTTATGGTTATGTGCGCCATAATACTTCGACGGAACAGTAAAACGAAGGGAAGAGGCGATAGTGTAATTAATTAAAGCAAGATAATACCCCTGTTGGATCAACCTTCGAGTCGATAACCGGCCATAAAGAAGCGAACCGCCATCCCGGAATGATTCTCTTTAAAGAAATCCATCACCATTTCTTTATCCAGACCATAGCGACGCGTTAGAATTCCGGCCTCCCACGCGCTAAGTTGACGATCGCCGGTCTTTTCGAACATACGGTGTGTAAAACCCAATACAAAGCCACGTTTATACTCAGAACAGAAATTCACCGCATGATGCGCGCTATATGCATATGGCGCGTGCAACCCAGCCATTAACCCTTTCCCAAAATGATTATTCATCTGACCTCCTTAGTCGCTATATAATAAATTATATAGCGACTAATTAAATGAAGGCCAGCGCATTACGCGCTTTTTTGCTTCACATCAGAAGGAAACCCATTCATCAGTAGACTGTGCGGGAGCCGACGCCATTCTCTGAACGCCAGGCGCCGCTTTCGCCGTTACGCGTTGTTGCGGCTCACTAGCGGAAAGCCGGAACTGCTGTACGGAGCGTTGCAAATCCTCCGTCTGCCGTTCCAGCGCCGCCGCCGCCGCGGAAACCTGCTCAACCAGCGCGGCGTTTTGTTGCGTAACGCTATCCATTTGCGTGATCGCCACGCCAACCTGAGAAATACCTTTACTCTGTTCTTCGGAGGCGGACGCGATCTGTTTCATAATCGTCGTCACTTCCGTGACGCCGCGCAGGATGGCGTCCATCGTCGCGCCGGTCTCCTGGACCAACTGCGCGCCCTGCGCTACGCGACGTACCGATTCGCCAATTAAGGCTTCAATTTCTTTCGCCGCCCCCGCGCTGCGGCTGGCCAGGTTACGTACCTCACCGGCGACCACCACGAAGCCGCGTCCCTGCTCGCCCGCTCTGGCCGCTTCTACCGCTGCGTTCAAGGCCAGAATATTGGTCTGGAAAGCAATACTATTAATTACGGTAGTAATTTCCGCGATCTGCTGCGAACTGGCGGAAATACCGTTCATTGTTTCTACCACATCGGAAACCAGTTCACCGCCTTTTCCTGCCGTTAGCGAGGCGGCATCCGCAAGCTGACTCGCCTGGCGAGCGTGTTCGGCGTTCATTTTCACCGTTGCGGTAAGCTGTTCCATGCTGGCGGCAGTTTCTTCCAGCGCGGCGGCCTGTTCTTCCGTTCGGGAAGAGAGATCGTTATTACCGGTAGAAATTTCCGTCGCGCCGCGCCAGATATTGTCGCTTCCGGCGCGGATCGTACTCACGGCTTCGCGTAAACTGTCCTGCATCGCGCGCAGTAGCGGCACCAACCGGCCTACGCAGTTACGCCCCAACGCTTCAATCGGCTGGCTAAGATCGCCTTGCGCGATACGCTGAAACTGCTGACGGATACGCTCCAGCGGTTTCACCATCATTGCAACCAGATAGCGATCGGTAAAAATCAGGATAGCAATGCCCAGAATCACCGCCGTGATAAGCAGGATGCGGATGGTATAGGTTTTACCATCGACCATCACACGTGTGTTATCCAGCATGGCGCCAGCTTCATGACTAAACCGTTCCGCGCTGGCGCCGAACGCGCGACTGAGTGCGGGCGTGACCGTACTGGCATGTTCGCTCCAGGCGGTCAGCGATCCTTGCTGCGCCAGTTGCATTTGAGGAACGACGCCTTTCTCCAGCAAGGCCTGCCAGTTGGACAAGACCTCCCTTGAGATATCAGGGTTCATCGGCCCTGGCGATAGCGCTTTCATCTCCTCCAGCTTCTGACGCATATTCTCGAGCGACTGCCGGGCGGGCGCAAAATCGGGCGTGCCGCCGCCGATTTTTACATCCATCGCGCGGCTAAGGCGGGTAACAAAGCGGAAATATTGATCGTTACCCTGGCTTAGCACCGTCATTTGCCGCACAAGATGCCGGTCAATATCATTTCCTTCCGAAACTTCGGATAAAGCATGGACGCTGTATAACCCCACCCCCGACCAGAGTAGACAAAAAAGTCCCAGTATCGTCAGCATGACCATACGAATAATAAAGTTTTGCAGCAAACGCATATGAATTTCCTTGCTGAATATAAGAGATTAGTCATCAGACGATGACGCACTCTCGTTATCGGCAAGGCGCGGAGAATATATAATGCATTCTCCATTTTTTTACAGTTATCGCCGTTCACGTACCCGCAGATGTTATATATCTGTGAACGCAGAGAAAATCTTTTAGTCTTATTACTGGGTAAATGAATAGATGTAGTAAAAATATTGCGTAAGGCTGCAGGAAGACGGTTATCCGCCGTTAAAGAAGCGCTGTTTTACAGCCGGGCTCAGCGTCCTTTGCCCAACTGCCCCGCCGTTGACGGCGGCTCAATGGTTATGCCGCGTCAATCTGTCCAGATAGCCCATCACAAACGCCGACAGGACAAAGGTCAGATGGATGATGACATACCACATTAATTTGTTATCCGGGACGTTTTTCGCGTCCATAAACACGCGTAACAGGTGAATGGAAGAGATAGCGACTATCGATGCCGCCACCTTATTTTTTAGCGACGTCGCATCCATTTTCCCCAGCCAGTTCAGCTTCTCCTTGCCCGCAGAGATATCCAGCTGAGAGACAAAATTCTCATACCCGGAGAACATGACCATTACCAGCAACCCGCCGACCAGCGTCATATCAACCAGCGATAACAGCACCAGGATCAGATCGGCCTCCGCCAGGGCAAAAACGTTCGGCAGAACGTGTAGAATTTCCTGGAAAAATTTTAGCGCTAAAGCGATCAGCGCCAAAGAGAGGCCAAAATACACCGGCGCGAGCAGCCAGCGAGACGCATACATTACATTTTCAAGAAAGCGTTCCATAGGGACCTGTCAGGTAACTAAAACCAGCAACAGTATATCTCAACCATGCAACATCAGATCAACATGCAGTTAAGAGCCTATCCCACCAGGCGTTATTGGCGCAGCCAGTTTGGACACGGACAGCGCGCAAAAACCGGAGCGTACACGTAGTACGTGAGGTTTGACTCGCTACGCTCGCCCTTCGGGCCGCCGCAAGCGGCGTTCAAAACGCTAACGCGTTTTGGCGAGCACTGCCCAGGTCCAAAATGGCAAGTAAAATAGCCCTAATGGGATAGGCTCTAAGTCTCATCCGGGTTAACCTGTGGGCGCTGATATTCCGGCCATACCAGCTCGACCAACGCCGGGTAGGCTTCAAGACTGAACTCACGAAAACACTGGCGTAAATTAAGGACGTCCAAATCCGAATACGGCACCTTTTCTCCGTTCAGACAACGCTTCTTAATATTGTCGTAATACTTATAAACGGCAGAGTTAAGGTCGCTGCAACGACGCTGTGCGTCAAATAATCCAGGCGTTTCATTCAACTCAGTCATTGTCATTCGTTTTATCGTTGCATGAAGGAAATCGATATATTCATGGTTAACGCGCCAGTACCATACCGGCGTTATCGAATTCATTAATACTGAGAAATGATCTTCGCCCTCTTCCTTTGTCATGGGTTCAGTTTGATTTAAATTTACGATTTTTCCACCAGGACGTTTTTTATTAACCTCCCACATCAGGAAGATGTATCGCGCCGGTCAGTAATAGCAATATAATAACAGAATAAAAAATACTGTTCATAGCAGGCTCCATTTTTTTTGATTTTAAAATTACGCCATGTTATTGTCAACGAAACCTACACTATTAAAAATAGTATACCACTGATCGTAAAGGATATTTAGTCATGCTTCCTGAGCATCTGGTTTCCTCTCATTTTCGCCTGTCATCGCCGCCCCCTGAAGCCACAGAAAACAGTAAAAATTTGCCTAAGGGAAAGACAAAACTCAGCGATTACGAGCCCGATATTTTAATTAGCGCTAACGCTGCCGGGCAACACAGAAACGTATTATTTGAAGAACGCGACCGTCATATTAAAGAACGTCTGTATTGTGTGGCTAAAATTGAAACGTTTGCCCGCCTGATAAACGCACTACAGGCAGAAGGCGATATTGATGCCCAAACGCTAAGTAAAATACTGGCGGATAAAACCGCAATGATAAATGAAAAAGGCAATGCCATTTGGCTTAATTTAATCACTCGCGAAACCGATATGCCGCTATTTTATTCACTGGAAGATAAAGATGAAAGAAGTTGAAGACAATAACGTTTATTTGGCTTTAGACAACCATAAAAGTGATGAATTTATCTTAAAGCAAAATCTTGCAGCGCTAATCGCCAGCAAAAATGCCACCCTGGAAAAGGTAACGCAGGAGGTGGTATCCATACCGGCGGCGTTAGTACGCCTGAAGTGGCAAAACCGACGGGAGATGTATGCGTTACAGGTCAAAGAGGAGATTTATGGCGCGACCATCAATGCCATTATCGAGCAGCATCCTGAATTACGAGACAAAATTATGTCTCGTCTTGAAAGTGACTGGCAGCATCTGCTGGCTCGCGAGACGGCAACCCTACGTCTGACGCGTAAGCTTTCCGATGGCGACTACCGGACGCGCAACGTCACCACCGTCGCACGGCGAGAAAAATAACCTTCATGGCTAGTTAACTCTGTTGTGAATACGGGCGAAGCATAAGGATCGTTCTGATTCTCCCTCTTACGGTAGTAAAAGTGTCTACGCTTAAAGGGTGTTCAACCTGAAGGGAGAAGCTCAATGTCTCATCTATACGACCCTACCACGCAGTATTACACCGGCGAGTATCCTAAGCAAAAACAGCCGGCGCCCGGCGTCCAGGCGAAAATGACGCCTGTTCCTGACTGTGGTGAAAAAAGTTATGTCGGCAGTGGTCGCCTTAAAGATCGTAAGGCGCTGGTGACAGGGGGCGACTCCGGGATTGGGCGCGCTGCCGCTATCGCTTACGCGCGTGAAGGCGCAGATGTCGCGATCAACTATCTGCCAGCGGAAGAAGAGGACGCCCAGCAGGTTAAAGCGCTGATTGAGGAGTGCGGCCGTAAAGCGGTGTTATTGCCAGGCGATCTTAGCGACGAATCTTTCGCCCGTTCGCTGGTCCATAAGGCGCGTGAAGCGCTGGGCGGGCTGGACATTCTGGCGCTGGTGGCCGGTAAACAGACGGCAATCCCGGAGATAAAAGATCTGACCAGCGAGCAATTTCAGCAAACCTTCGCCGTTAACGTTTTTGCTCTGTTCTGGATAACCCAGGAAGCGATTCCGATGCTGCCAAAAGGCGCCAGTATTATCACAACGTCGTCTATCCAGGCGTATCAGCCCAGTCCGCACCTGCTGGATTATGCGGCAACCAAGGCGGCAATCCTCAATTACAGCCGTGGCCTGACGAAACAGGTGGCGGAAAAAGGAATTCGTGTGAATATTGTCGCGCCTGGCCCTATCTGGACAGCGCTGCAAATTTCCGGCGGTCAAACCCAGGATAAAATTCCGCAGTTTGGTCAGCAGACGCCAATGAAGCGGGCCGGCCAACCGGTAGAGCTGGCGCCGGTGTATGTCTATCTGGCAAGCCAGGAATCCAGTTACGTTACCGCAGAAGTGCACGGCGTGTGCGGCGGGGAGCATTTAGGCTAACGCATGAAGTCGATTAAGGTGGCGCAATTCTGTTAAGCAAGGCGCCACTTTAGGCAATAAAAAAGCCGGGTGGCGACTTCGCCTTACCCGGCCTACAGCGTCAGCAGAATACTTATTTCGCTTTCGCGGTCTCTTCGCCGACCAGACCAATTTTGAGATAGCCCGCCTGATGCAGCATATCCATCACTTTCATCAGGGTTTCATACTCTACGGTTTTATCCGCGCGGAAGAAAATCGTAGTATCCTTTTTCCCTTCCGTCAGGGCCGTTAGCTCGGCAATCATAGTATCATCCGTCACCGGATCGTTACCGATAAACATGGTGTTATCCGCTTTCACCGACAGATAAACCGGTTTTTCCGGACGCGGCTGTGGCGTACTGGTAGAAGCGGGCAGATTCACCTTGACGTCCACCGTCGCCAGCGGCGCAGCCACCATAAAGATAATCAGCAGAACCAACATGACATCGATAAACGGCGTCACGTTGATTTCATGCATTTCGCCGTTGTCATCCAGGTTCTCGTTAAGACGCATTGCCATGACGCATTACCCTACCCGTAATTTCTGCGCGGCGCGTACCGGCTGCGCACTGGCGCTCGCATTCAGATCGAGATCGCGGCTTTGCAGCAGCAATACCTGCGCCGCCACGTCGCCCAGCGTCGCTTTGTAACTGCCTATCTGACGTGCGAAGATGTTGTAAATGACGACCGCCGGGATCGCGGCTACCAGCCCAATCGCCGTCGCCAGCAGCGCTTCCGCAATACCAGGAGCAACCACCGCCAGGTTGGTGGTCTGCGTTTGCGCAATACCGATGAAGCTATTCATAATGCCCCATACGGTGCCAAACAACCCGACGAAGGGGGAAATGGCGCCGATCGTCGCCAGATAACCGTTGCCTCGTCCCATGTAGCGGCCAACTGCCGCGACGCGACGTTCCAGACGGAAGCCGGTACGTTCTTTAATCCCTTCGTTATCTTCGCTGCCCTGAGAGAGTTCCAGTTCATTCTGCGCTTCATTGATGAGTTGTGCGCTGAGGCTTTTTGCGCTGAAACCTGCCGCAATGTCGGAAGCCTGATCTAAGGAGCGCGCATCGGCTAATTGCAATTGTTCGCGCTTTAAGCGGCGCTTTTGCGTGAAAAATTCAACGCTTTTACTGAAGAAGATAGCCCAGGTGACGACTGACGCCAGAATCAAACCAATCATCACGCACTTCACGACAATATCGGCGTGCTGATACATGCCCCAGACGGAAAGATCCGTCTGCATCAAATTATTACCCACTCTGTATCTCCAGGACGCAAATCACAAAATCTGAGCATAATAATATCAAAACAACGTCGAATTGATAGTCGTTCTCATTACTATTTACATACTGCCGCACCTTTACTGCTTTTTCTTTGCGCTTACGCATTAAAAAAGCCACCTGTTTTTATTTTGGCAAATGACCCGTCCTGAATAGCGTTGACACGTTCCAGACTTAAATCCGGAGAACGTGATGATGACTGAGTTCAAACGCACCCAACGCGATTATCCTCTATCCTTTAAAATAGCCGTCGTTGAGCAGGTCGAAAAAGGCGAGATGACCTATAAACAGGCCCAGCAGCGATATGGCATTCAGGGGCGCTCCACCGTACTTGTCTGGCTGCGTAAATATGGCCGGCTTGACTGGAGACCCGGACTTCCTGACCTGGTGAAGAGGAAACTGCCTGTGGCTCAGACAACTATCCCGCTGACACCCGAGCAAAGAATCAGGGAACTTGAAGAACAGCTTGAGCTGGCAAACCAGAAAGCTGAGTTTTTTGAGTCCGTTATCAACGTCCTGAAAAATGATTACGGGGTAAGTGTTGTAAAAAAGCGGCCCGGCAAGTCCTCACGCAAAGTCAGGCCCCCAAAATAACAGTTACGCGTGCATGTCAGTTCCTGGGGCACAGCAGACAGGCGTGGTACCAGTACAATACAAGATGTAATAAACGGCAGGAGCATCATGCTCAGGTTCTTGATTTTGTTGCCCGTACCCGGTGCCGCCAGCCGCGAATCGGTACGCGTAAACTGCACTATCTGCTGAACATGCAGGCCGATAAAACGCTGAATATCGGACGGGACCGTCTGTTTAATCTGCTGGGTGAATACCGGCTCCTGGTCCCCGTGAAACGGGCATATCACAAAACCACCAACAGCCATCATCGCTTTTACCGGCATCCTAATCTGCTGAAACCCGGCCCTGAACAGGTTACCGCCCTTGAGCCAGAGCAGGTCTGGGTCGCCGATATTACTTACCTTCCACTACGCAGCGGCACGGCCTATCTGAGTCTGGTCACCGATGCCTGCTCCAGAAAAATCGTGGGTTACCATGTCGGGGAAAACCTGCAGACAGAAAATGTGGTAAAGGCGTTCAGGCAGGCTCTGAGGCGGAGAAAAACGACAGGTCCGCTGGTACATCGCTCTGACAGAGGACTGCAATACTGTTCGGTACTTTATCAGTCAGTTCATGAGCGAAACGGAATAACCTTTTCAATGACCGATGGTTACGACTGCTACCAGAATGCGCTGGCTGAGAGAATAAACGGGATACTGAAAAATGAGTTTTTACTCTCGCGTCCTGCAGACCTGGAGCAAGCGCGGGAAATAGTAAAAGAGTCCGTGGCAATTTATAACCATGAACGGCCACACCTGGCCCTGAAATACAAAACGCCCGATGATGTTCATCAGGCGTTTTACAGACAAAAAACTGTCAACCTATATCAGGACTAGTCAAAAATTTTCATCTGTATCACACGTCGCCAGGGTGCAGATGGTTATATTCATGCTAGTTTAGACATCCAGACGGTTAAAATCAGGAAACGCAACATGACGGATAAACAGTTGGATACCAAACTGGTAAACGCAGGACGCAGCAAAAAATACACGCTTGGCTCAGTGAATAGTGTGATTCAACGCGCTTCTTCACTGGTGTTTGACACCGTCGAGGCCAAAAAACACGCTACCCGCAATCGCGCCAACGGCGAATTATTTTACGGACGCCGGGGAACGCTGACCCACTTTTCGCTCCAGGAAGCCATGTGTGAACTGGAAGGCGGCGCCGGATGCGCGCTCTTCCCGTGCGGCGCGGCGGCGGTCGCCAACACCATTCTGGCATTCGTTGAGCAGGGCGACCACATCCTGATGACCAACACAGCCTATGAACCCAGCCAGGATTTCTGCAGCAAAATTCTCGGCAAACTGGGCGTGACGACAAGCTGGTTCGACCCGCTCATCGGCGCTGATATCACGCAACATATTCAGCCGAACACGAAAGTCGTATTTCTGGAATCCCCCGGTTCTATTACCATGGAAGTACATGATATTCCTACCATTGTCAGTGCGGTCAGACGCGTCGCGCCAGAAGCCGTCATCATGATTGATAATACCTGGGCGGCTGGCGTTCTGTTCAAAGCTCTGGAATTCGATATTGATATCTCTATCCAGGCGGGCACTAAATATCTGATTGGTCATTCTGATGCGATGGTCGGGACTGCCGTTGCAAATGCGCGCTGCTGGGAACAATTGCGGGAAAACGCCTATCTGATGGGGCAAATGCTCGACGCCGACACGGCTTATATGACCAGCCGCGGTCTGCGCACACTCGGTGTCCGACTGCGCCAGCATCAAGAAAGCAGCCTCAAAATCGCCGCATGGCTGGCGAACCATCCTCAGGTCGCGCGCGTTAATCATCCGGCCCTGCCGGGTAGCAAAGGTCATGCGTTCTGGAAACGAGACTTTACAGGCAGCAGCGGTCTGTTCTCCTTTGTGCTCAATAAAAAGCTGACCGAGGCAGAATTATCAGCCTATCTGGATAACTTTTCGCTGTTCAGTATGGCCTACTCCTGGGGAGGCTACGAATCGCTGATTATTGCTAATCAGCCGGAACAGATCGCCGCGATTCGTCCCGCAGGCGGCGTAGATTTTACCGGTACGCTGATTCGGGTGCATATTGGTTTAGAGAGTGTTGATGATTTGATCGCTGATTTAGCCGCCGGCTTCGCCAGAATTGTGTAAAGTTGCCGGGGATGGACATATATGCAGACAATTTCCGTGGAAAAGTCTGCGTTTGTTGCGTCCGGGATCAAGGCATCCCGGACGATTCAGGAGTACAATAGGCAGATAAAAGCGTAAATGCTGTTCCACAGGAAAGTTCATGGCTGTCATTCAAGATATTATCGCTGCGCTCTGGCAACATGATTTTGCCGCGCTGGCGAATCCACACGTTGTTAGCGTCGTCTACTTTGTCATGTTCGCCACGCTATTTTTAGAAAACGGTCTGCTGCCAGCGTCATTCTTACCTGGCGATAGTCTGCTGCTACTGGCAGGCGCGTTGATCGCCCAGGATGTGATGCATTTTTTGCCGACGATTGGCATTCTCACCACCGCGGCCAGTCTCGGCTGCTGGCTAAGTTATATCCAGGGACGCTGGCTCGGTAATACGCGTACCGTCAAAGGCTGGCTGGCGCAGCTTCCGGCAAAATATCATCAGCGCGCCACCTGCATGTTTGACCGTCACGGTTTGTTAGCGTTACTTGCCGGGCGCTTTCTGGCGTTTGTCCGCACTCTGCTGCCAACAATGGCGGGTATTTCCGGCCTGTCCAACCGCCGGTTTCAGTTTTTTAACTGGTTAAGCGGCCTGCTGTGGGTGACTGTCGTGACCAGCTTCGGCTACGCGCTCAGTATGATCCCGTTTGTTAAGCGCCATGAAGACCAGGTAATGACATTTTTAATGATCCTTCCCGTCGCGCTACTGGTCGCCGGGCTGTTAGGTACGCTGGTCGTGGTGATTAAAAAGAAATACTGTAACGCCTGACGTATCCATAATCGGCCAGGATGGCCCGATTACGCTTCGTTGACCCGTGGCGGGATGCCCCACTTAGCTCCCTTGCATTGTCCGCATTCTTGCCGCATCTTCGCCCGGCGTAACGTCAAAATAACGTTTAAACTCCCGGCTAAACTGCGATGCGCTCTCATAGCCGACCCGCATCGCCGCGGCGCTGGCCTTCATACCATCGTGAATCATCATCATCCGCGCTTTATGCAGTCGGTAGCTTTTTAAATACTGCAACGGCGAGGTGCTGGTGACCGCCTTAAAATTATGGTGAAACGCCGACACGCTCATGTTCGCTTCTGCCGCCAGTTGCTCAACGTTCAGGTTCTCGGTGTATTTCATTTCGATCTGTTTAAGTACGCGACTGATCAGGCTAAAGTGCGTCTGGCGACTAACCAGCGCAAGCAGCGCCCCGCCGCGCGGCCCCATCAGCACATGATAAAGAATTTCGCGAATAATCTGTTTTCCCAGAATCCGCGCATCCAGCGGGCGCTCCATCACATCCAGCAATCTTTCCACCGCGCATAAAATCTCGTCCGACAGCGTGGCGGAGTTAATCCCGCTGGCCGCCATCGGCAACTGGAAACGCTCATCTTCGCCAATGTCCATGAGCAACTCTTGCAGTTGCAGCACATCAATGTCGAGCCGAATACCGGCCAACGGTACCTCCGGCGTCGCCCAGGTCTCGCATTCAAAAGGGAGCGGCACGGTCAGTAAGAGATATTCATTAGCGTCATAACGAAACTTGCGCTTGTTAATATAGCCAATTTTATGGCCGGAAAAGAGAAATATGATGCCAGGCTGATACATGACCGGCGTGCGCGGCCCCGGTTCAACACCATACAACAGACGAATGCCCGCCAGCCGCTCGCTGATTATTTTATCATTATTTTTTAAATGATTAATTTTATCAGCCAACTGTAAGCAAATTGCTTCACGATTCATAACGCGCCATTTTTTTATCAAATCCACTCCGCTGGATTGTGCGCATTTTTAGCGATTTTCTCCAGCATTCTGGAGAAATAGGCAAAACATTGGCAGAAATGTGCATTGAGAGACATCTCTCACAAGACCACAATGATGACCATCAGGCAGACAGCCGCCTGCCCTCTTTTTACCCACATAAGGGAATGAGCAATGAAAAATTTCAAATTACATACCCCTACCCGCATTCTGTTTGGTAAAGGCGCTATCGTCGATCTCCGCGATCAGATCCCGCAGGACGCCCGCGTGCTGATTACCTATGGCGGCGGTAGCGTGAAAAAGACCGGCGTACTGGCGCAAGTTCAGGACGCGTTAAAAGGACTGGATGTTCGGGAGTTTGGCGGTATTGAACCGAACCCGTCCTATGAAACGCTGATGAAGGCCGTGCAGCTTGTGCGCGACGAAAGTATTACCTTCCTGCTGGCCGTTGGCGGCGGTTCCGTACTGGACGGCACCAAATTTATCGCCGCAGCGGCGCAGTATACGGACGGCGTCGATCCGTGGCACATTCTGGAAACCGGCGGTACTGAGATTCGTAGCGCAATCCCGATGGGGTCTGTGCTGACCCTACCGGCAACCGGCTCAGAATCGAACGCCGGCGCAGTCATTTCCCGTAAAACTACTGGCGACAAACAGGCCTTCCACTCCTCGTTCGTGCAACCGGTGTTTGCCGTACTGGATCCGGTCTACACCTATACATTGCCGCCGCGCCAGGTTGCGAACGGCGTCGTGGATGCTTTCGTCCATACCGTTGAGCAGTACGTCACTTACCCGGTTAACGGCAAAATTCAGGATCGTTTCGCCGAAGGCATTTTACTCACACTGATTGAAGAAGGTCCCAAAGCGCTGCAAGAGCCTGAAAACTATGACGTCCGCGCTAACGTGATGTGGGCCGCTACTCAGGCGTTAAATGGCCTGATTGGCGCTGGTGTTCCGCAGGACTGGGCGACGCATATGCTGGGCCATGAGCTTACCGCGATGCACGGTCTCGATCATGCCCAAACGCTGGCTATCATTCTGCCTGCGCTATGGAACGAAAAACGAGACGTTAAACGCGCAAAACTCCTGCAATATGCTGAACGTGTATGGAATATCACCGACGGTTCCGACGACGAGCGTATTGATGCCGCCATTGCCGCCACCCGCCGTTTCTTTGAACAGATGGGCGTGCCTACCCACTTGTCCGATTACGGTCTGGATGGCAGCACTATTCCGGCGCTACTGGCTAAACTTGAGGCGCATGGATGCACAAATTTAGGTGAAAATCAGGATATTACGCTGGATGTCAGCCGTCGGATTTATGAAGCGGCGCGCTAAGGTTTTTTCGCCTCTGACTTTCGTTTTTGGCCATTTCGTCCAGACTTAAGTCACTTAGTCTCGCCGGACCCGACTCCGGCGAGCCAATTAAAAGAGGAACACATCATGGCTAATCCAACCATTATCAGGCTACAGGATGGCAACGTAATGCCACAACTTGGGCTGGGAGTCTGGAAAGCAAGCAATGAAGAGGTGATCGCGGCGATTCATAAAGCGCTGGAGGTGGGCTATCGATCGATTGATACCGCCACAGCATATCAGAATGAAGAAGGCGTCGGCAAAGCGCTAAAAGCAGCGAGCGTGGCGCGGGAAGAGCTGTTTATCACCACTAAGTTGTGGAATGACGATCAAAAACGTCCCCGCGAAGCCCTGCAGGAGAGTCTGAAAAAACTGCAACTTGATTATCTCGATCTCTATCTGATGCACTGGCCCGTACCGGCTATCGATCACTATGTCGACGCCTAGAAGGGCATGATCGCGCTGCAAAAAGAGGGGCTGGTAAAGAGTATCGGGGTCTGTAACTTTCAGATCCATCACCTCCAGCGTCTGATCGATGAAACCGGCGTTACCCCTGTGATCAACCAGATCGAGCTTCACCCCTTGATGCAACAGCGCCAGCTACATGCGTGGAATGCGACGCATAAAATCCAGACCGAGTCCTGGAGCCCGCTGGCGCAGGGTGGCGAAGGCGTATTCGATCAGAAAGTGATTCGCGAACTGGCGGATAAATACGGCAAAACGCCCGCCCAGATTGTTATTCGCTGGCATCTGGACTGCGGGCTGGTCGTCATTCCGAAATCCGTCACCCCTTCCCGTATCGCGGAAAACTTTGCTGTCTGGGATTTCCGTCTCGATAAAGATGAATTAGGCGAGATCGCAAAACTGGCTCAAGGAAAACGCCTCGGCCCCGATCCGGATCAGTTCGGCGGTTAAGCCGGATTTATCGCACGCCATGCCCGACGATGTCGTCGGGCTTTTTTGCATTCCGAAACATTAAGAAACAATTACGCGCATTTAACAGTATATTTCCCCCACACACAAGCGCATAATTATTCTAATTTTGTGAATAATTATTCATATTTATTATGAATTTACTTAATGCATATAAAATATTTATGGATGTGTGATTGTGGCGGAAAAAAAATCTCAGGGCGTCAAATGGCTCCCATTCATTCTTATTCTGGTTATCGCCGCCGGACTGTGGCAGCTAACGCCCCCTTCCGGGTTAAGCGCGCCGGCCTGGCATTCCGCGATTATTTTTGTCGCGACGATCGCCTCTATCGTGGCGAAAGTGCTGCCTATTGGCGCGGTCGGTATTATTGGTATCACCGTCTTTGCGCTCGCCTATGCTGCCGGCGACAAAACGGCCAGCGGCGCGATTACCACGGCCTTGAGCGAGCTGAACAGTTCGCTGATCTGGCTTATCGTCGTCGCCTTTATGATTGCCCGTGGGTTTATCAAAACCGGGCTGGGTCGGCGTATCGCCCTACAAATGATCCGTCTGTTAGGTAAACGAACGCTGGGTCTGGCTTATGGTCTGGCGTTTGCCGATCTGATCCTCTCCCCCGCGATGCCCAGTAACACCGCGCGCTGCGGCGGCGTGATTTACCCGATCGCCGACTCGCTGGCGCGCAGCTTTGATTCACATCCGGAAGATGAGTCTCGCAGCAAAATCGGCACCTTTCTGATCACCTGTATTGGCAATGTTAACGACGTCACTGCCGCACTGTTTATGACCGGTTATACGGGTAACCTGCTGGCGGTAAAACTGGCGGCGAACGCCGGCGTTACGTTGAGCTGGGGAAGTTGGTTTATCGCCGCGCTCCTGCCTTGCCTGGTCTCTTTTCTTATCGTCCCGCTGCTGGTCTACTGGCTGACGCGTCCGGAAATTAAACATACGCCGGATGCGCCGGATTTGGCGCGCAAAGAGCTGGCGCAAATGGGCAGTATGACGCGCGGCGAGTGGCTCATGCTGGCGACCGTCGGCGTGTTGCTGGTGCTATGGATTTTTGGCAGCTCGCTCGGCGTGGATGCCACGACGGCCTCTTTTGTCGGTCTCTCGATTTTATTACTGAGCGGCGTGCTCACCTGGGAAGACGTTAAAAGCGAAAAAGGCGCCTGGGATACGTTGATTTGGTTTGCCGCGCTGCTGATGATGGCTAACCAGTTGAAGAAACTAGGATTCACCAGTTGGTTTGGCAACCTGATTGGCGACAGCATCGGCAGTACGATGCATGGAACCAGTTGGATAATCATCCTGCTGCTGCTTAACGCAGCCTATTTTTATACCCACTATTTTTTCGCCAGCGGCAACGCGCAAATCGCCGCGCTGTATGCGGTGTTTCTGGGTGTCGGTCTGCATCTGAATATCCCGGCGGCGCCGATGGCGCTCATGCTGGCGTTTACCAGCAGCCTGTACTGCTCTCTTACGCAGTATACCCACGCACGCGGCCCCATTCTATTTGGCGCCGGCTATGTACCGACGGGCGTCTGGTGGCGAACGGGATTTATTATCAGTCTCTTTAATCAGGCGGTCTTTTTGACAGTCGGCCTCGCATGGTGGAAAGTGTTAGGGTTGTATTAAACGCTTAACTCATCGATAAGCCCCTCGGTTAACGGAGAAATGGAATGACCTGCATTTTCTGTCAAATAGTTGAAGGTAAAGCACCTTGTCATAAAGTTTGGGAAGATGAGCATCACCTGGCTTTTTTGTCGATTTTTCCGAATACCGATGGGTTTACCGTAGTGATCCCGAAAAAACATTACCCCAGCTACGCGTTCGATCTACCGCCGCAGGCGTTAGCGGACCTGATGCTGGCGACCCAAAAAGTGGCTAAGAAACTGGATAAGGCTTTCCCGGATGTCAGTCGTACGGGAATGTTCTTCGAAGGTTTCGGCGTAGACCATGTGCACAGTAAATTAAGCCCCATGCACGGTACTGGCGATTTAACCCACTGGAAACCGATTGAATCGCGGCAGAATAAATTTTTCGAACAGTATGAAGGATATCTGTCGTCACACGATCATGAACGGGCTGATGATGAAAAACTGGCCGCGCTGGCGGCCAGAATTCGTGAGGCATAAATACGGAGCACTTCTGCCGGATGGCGGTGTAAGCACCTTATCCGGCCTACAAAACTGTGCTATTCATAGACCTGATAAGCGCAGCGCCGTCAGGCATTATACCTTAGATTATATACTTCTTATCTATTTTAATATATCAACCCTGGTAGGTTAAATATTACGGCGCGTGGCTAAATATTTCGTACAAAAACCATCCAGGAATAGCGGCAATAACACCCATTAAAATTATCCCTGCAAGAGTCATTTGCCTGTCTTCACGTTTTTCCATATTACATGCTTTAATAGCCATTATGAATATAACAACAGCTATTATAGCAATTACGATAAAACAGGGAATAATAATCATACCCATGATATCCCCTCCTCTGGGGCTGTATACAAGCATCATGCCTTAATCATTAAGGTAATATATAATTAATTTATACAATCAATAATATTTAAATAAAATATAAAGCTCCCCGTAATTTAGCAATTACTAAAGACCGACACAATATATTTAGATGTCTGTTACTTCCAGAAACATTAGCTTCCAGAAGCAACAGATTCAAAGGTAATTAACGCCCTGCGCCTTTCCCGCGCTTCTTATTCGCAGCAAGCCCCTGCCGCTGATGTTCCACCGGCGTATGCTTGGTCAACGCCGGGCGCGTGTTGCGGTTCTGGCGACGCGCTTCGCGCATCTCTTCAATGGTCGGCGCAGGCACCAGACACTCACGGCGACCGCCAATCAGGTGCTTTTTCCCCATCGCTTCCAGCGCCTGGCGAATCAGCGGCCAGTTCGCCGGATCGTGATAACGCAGCAGCGCCTTATGCAGGCGACGTTGCCTGTCTCCCTTCGGCACCACCACTTCTTCACTCTTATAACCAATTTTACCCAGCGGGTTTTTGCCGGTGTAATACATGGTGGTCGAATTCGCCAACGGCGACGGGTAGAAGTTCTGCACCTGATCCAGACGGAAGCGGTGGCGCTTGAGCCACAGCGCCAGATTCACCATATCCTCGTCCCGCGTGCCCGGATGCGCGGAGATAAAATACGGGATCAGATACTGCTCTTTTCCGGCCTGTTTAGAGTAAAGGTCAAATAACTCTTTAAAGCGATCGTAGCTGCCCATACCCGGCTTCATCATTTTCGACAGCGGACCTTCTTCAGTATGCTCCGGCGCAATCTTCAGATAGCCGCCCACATGATGGCTCGCCAGCTCTTTAATGTAGCGAGGATCTTCTACGGCGATGTCGTAGCGCACGCCGGAGGCAATTAAGATTTTCTTAATGCCTTTCAGCTCACGGGCGCGGCGATAAAGATTGATCGTCGGCGTATGGTCAGTATCCATATGCGGACAGATATCCGGATAGACGCATGACAGGCGACGACAGGTCTGCTCCGCACGCGGCGACTTACAGCGCAGCATATACATGTTCGCGGTAGGACCGCCCAGATCGGAGATCACGCCGGTAAACCCCGGCACCGTGTCGCGGATCGCTTCGATCTCGTTGATAATAGAGTCTTCCGAGCGGCTCTGAATGATGCGCCCTTCATGTTCAGTGATCGAGCAGAAAGAGCAGCCGCCAAAGCAGCCGCGCATGATATTGATCGAAAAGCGGATCATCTCATAGGCCGGAATACGGGCATTGCCGTAAGCCGGGTGCGGCACACGCTGATACGGCAGCGCAAACACGCTATCCATCTCTTCAGTGGAGAGCGGTATGGCGGGCGGGTTGATCCAGACATAGCGGTCGCCGTGTTTTTGCATCAGCGCCCGCGCGCAGCCAGGGTTAGTTTCGTGATGCAGAATACGCGACGCATGGGCGTACAGCACCTTGTCGCCTTTCACCTTTTCAAAGGATGGCAGCAGGATATAGGTTTTTTCCCACGGCTTCGGACGCGGCGGCTGCACGGTAATCGCTTTAGCTTCCTGCTTTTTCGGCGCGACCGGCTTGTTATCCGCGCACGGCAGATCCTCACCATAGGGATGGGGAATTGGATCGATTTTACCCGGCGTGTCCAGACGAGTGGAGTCGACGCCGCTCCAGCCAGGCAGCGCTTCTTTAACCATAATCGCAGTGTTACGCACGTCGCGAATCTGATCGATGGTTTCGCCCATTGCCAGACGGTGCGCCACTTCCACCAGCGGACGCTCGCCGTTGCCAAACATCAGCATGTCGGCTTTGGAATCGACTAACACCGAACGACGCACAGTATCAGACCAGTAGTCGTAATGCGCGGTACGGCGCAGACTGGCCTCAATGCCGCCAAGGATCACCGGGACATCTTTCCACGCTTCTTTGCAACGCTGGGTATAGACCAGCGTGGCGCGGTCCGGGCGTTTGCCCGCGACGTTATCCGGGGTGTAGGCGTCGTCATGGCGCAGCTTACGGTCGGCGGTGTAGCGGTTGATCATCGAGTCCATGTTGCCGGCGGTGACGCCGAAGAACAGGTTCGGTTTTCCCAGACGCATAAAGTCGTCTTTGCTGTTCCAGTCAGGCTGGGCGATGATCCCCACGCGGAAGCCCTGCGCTTCCAGCATACGACCGCAAATCGCCATGCCGAAGCTCGGATGGTCGACGTAGGCGTCGCCGGTTACCAGAATAATGTCGCAGCTATCCCAGCCAAGTTGATCCATCTCGTCACGTGACATCGGCAAAAACGGCGCCGGCCCAAAGCAGGCGGCCCAGTACTGCGGCCAGGAGAAAAGGTCGCGATCCGGTTGGATCAGGGAGATAGCGCTCATATTGCTTCCAAAACGATTGGCAAAAAAATAATCAAAGGTCGGGGATTATAAGCCGTATCTATAGCGAAAATGAAGGAGATTATCGCCTTATATGCAGGGCTGGCGCGAAATAGAAACAACTTTAAACGGCCTGGCCTGATGTGTTTGAAATTGGTCTTATGAATATCTCCAAATTGGTATGCAATTAATTATACCCACGTCTAAAAACGCAGTATCGCCATAACAACAAAAAGTAAAAAAAATATCATATCATCAGTAATATATAAAAAAACTTCGCTGAATTGCTCACGGCACTGTTTTTACCATGACTTTCTTCTGTGAACCAGATCTCTTTCTTTGGTCTATTGATTAAATTAAATTGGCTGACAGAGTTCAGGGGATAAAGAACACCATCACCACGCCTTTCCCCTACGCAATACCTTACGTATCAGCAGGTTATTAATTAATCAACGATAACCACAGGAATCCCAACCTATAAGGAAGCAGATATGAAAAACACACGTTCATTCACAACATCAGCGGTATTACTGGCCGGCTGTTTGCTACTGGCATTTCCAGCGCTCGCCAAAACCACGCTGAAACTGAGCCACAATCAGGATAAAAGCCACGCCGTTCACAAAGCGATGAGCTATCTGGCCGATAAAGCGAAAGCCTATTCGGACGGCGAATTAAATATTCGTATTTACCCCAACGCCACGCTGGGCAACGAACGTGAATCGCTGGAATTGATGAACTCCGGCGCTCTGCAAATGGTGAAAGTCAATGCGGCATCGCTGGAGTCTTTTGCGCCGGAATATAGCGTGTTTAGCCTGCCGTTTTTATTCCGCGACCGCGATCACTACTACAACGTACTGAAAAGCGACTTAGGGAAACGCATTCTCGCGTCCTCCGAAAGCAAAGGCTTCGTCGGCTTAACCTGGTACGACGGCGGCGCCCGCAGTTTTTACGCTGGTAAGCCCATCACTCAACCCGACGATTTAGCCGGTATGAAAATCAGAGTGCAGCAAAGCCCCAGCGCTATCGCGATGGTGAAAGCGCTCGGCGGCGTGCCGACGCCGATGGCGCAAGGCGAACTCTATACCGCGCTTCAGCAAGGCGTGGTCGATGGCGGCGAAAACAACCCCGTGGTTTATGCCGATATGCGTCATGCGGAGGTGGCGAAATTCTATTCCCGCGACGAGCACACGATGGTGCCGGATGTCCTGGTCATCAGTACCAAAGTACTTAACAAATTGAGCGATAAAGAGCGGAAAGCGTTATATAAAGCCGCAGATGAATCCATGCAGCAAATGAAAGACGTCATCTGGCCCGCCGCGGAAAAAGAGGCTTATGAGAGCATGAAGGCCATGAATGCGACCGTTGTTGATATTGATAAATCCGCGTTCAAACAGCGTGTTAAGCCCTTGTTTGATGAGTTCCGCGCGAAAGATGCTCAATCAGCGAAGGATCTGGAATACATCGAGAATATGTAAATCTGCCGGGCAGGGTTCTCCTGCCCTTTACAGGATGTAATATGCGAATACTCACCAATGCACTGAACAAAATACTGGCCGGGTGCTGCTGTATTATTCTGGCGATCATGGTTGCCTGCGTATCCTGGCAGGTGGCGGCGCGCTTTATATTCAACGCGCCAAGCAGCACGCTCGACGAATTCACCCAGATTCTTTTTATGTGGATGATTCTGTTAGGCGGCGTCTATACCGCCGGATTAAAAAAACATTTAGCTATCGATTTGTTAGCGCAAAAACTCTCCCGAACGCCCGCCCTCGTGCTCGACAGTATCATTCAGGTGATTATTACCGTGTTCGCGCTGATTTTTATGGTGTACGGCGGTGATATTATTGTTGAAAAAGCGGCGCACGTCAGCCAAATGTCCCCGGTATTAAAATGGCCTATGGATAAAGTCTATTGGGTCATGCCGATTAGCGGCGTCATCCTGGTGTACTACACCATTGTGAACGTTATTGATAATTATCATCAGCGCCATCTTCGCTAACGAGGGGTATATGGACTTTGAATATATTTACCCAATAATTGTTTTATTTGGCAGCTTTGCCATTATGCTGGCGGTCGGCGTTCCTATTACATTCGCTATCGGGCTGTCGTCCTTATTCTCAATCCTGATAGCCCTTCCCCCGGATGCGGCAATCTCGGTTATTTCGCAAAAAATGACCGTCGGTCTCGATGGCTTTACGCTGCTGGCGATCCCCTTTTTTGTGTTAGCCGGCAATATCATGAATACCGGGGGAATCGCCCGGCGCCTGGTGAATCTGGCTCAGGCGTTAGTTGGCCGCCTTCCCGGTTCGCTGGCGCACTGCAATATTCTGGCGAACACCCTGTTTGGCGCGATATCCGGCTCGGCTGTCGCTTCTGCGGCCGCGGTGGGCGGCATCATGTCGCCATTACAGGAAAAAGAGGGCTACTCTCCGGCGTTCTCTACGGCGATCAACGTCGCTTCGGCGCCGATTGGCCTGATGATCCCGCCCAGCAATGTGCTAATTGTCTATTCGCTGGCTAGCGGCGGCACCTCTGTCGCCGCCCTGTTTTTGGCGGGCTACCTGCCCGGCATCTTAACCGAGCTGGCTTTAATGACGGTAGCGGCGCTGTATGCCCATCGCCACCATTACCCGGTTGCCGAACGCATCAACCTGCGGCAGTTTCTGTCGGTATTCCGCGATTCATTGCCCAGCCTGTTGCTGATATTTATTATTATCGGCGGCATTATCGGCGGCGTATTTACGCCAACAGAGGCCTCTGCGATCGCGGTAATCTATAGCCTGGCGCTGGCGGCCATTTATCGAGAAATTAATGTGAGTAAGTTGCGCGATATTCTGCTGGATTCGGTAGTAACCAGCTCTATTGTTCTCTTACTGGTCGGCTGCTCAATGGGAATGTCATGGGCGATGACCAATGCTGATGTTCCTGAACTGATTAATGAAATGATTACCAGCGTGTCCGAAAATAAATGGGTCATCTTGCTGATTATCAATCTCATTTTGTTACTCGTCGGGACGTTTATGGATATTACCCCGGCTATTCTGATCTTTACGCCTATTTTCCTTCCCATTGCTCAACATCTGGGAATCGACCCTGTCCATTTTGGCATTATTATGGTTTTCAATTTAACCATCGGACTGTGTACGCCCCCGGTAGGCACTATTTTGTTCGTCGGTTGCAGTATCGGCAAAATCAGTATTGATAAAGTCGTCAAACCGCTATTACCGATGTTTCTGGCACTCTTTGTGGTCATGGCGATGATTTGCTACTTCCCGCAGTTGAGTCTGCTGCTTCCCACGCTGTTTGCTCCTTCCTGAAAACCCTGACGGGTCTGCGCTATTCAGACCCGTACTCGGACGCTTTACGACGCCGGATTCACCAGCATTTGCCCAATCGAGCCGCGGTCAGCCATTTCCAGCGTCTGGCTGTTGAAATAGAACGGGAAGTGCGGCCAGGACGGCTGACCGTAATAGACCAGCAATTCGACTTGCCCATCCACCCAGACGGTATCTTTCCAGCCTCTATCTTCCGGGAACGGCATAGCGCCGTTGACGTTACGAATCAGGAAAGAGACGCCCTCAATATGGAACGACTGCGGCATATCGGCGCGTACCGTCCAGCGCTCCCAGGTGCCTTGTTGGGCGGTAATATCAATGCGATTCACATCCCACAGTTGGCCGTTAATCCCCGGATCGTCGCCAAGACTGATGTCCCGACTGCGGACAGGCGCGCCGCTCATGATCTCCGTCGGCAACAGACGCATCGGCAGATTATCGGTCACCAGCGGCAGCAATCCGGTTGGCCGTAACGTCAGCACCAGGGTCGAAACCAGAATACTGGAAGGCTCAAAGAAACCGCGAATCCGATCGACTATGCTGGCCGCTTCCCCGCAGGTGATCGAGACTTCGTCGCCGTTGGTCATATCAACCAGGATTTCACGTCGCTCGCCGGGCGCCAGTGACAACTGTTTGACGGAAACCGGCGCAGGTAAAAAGCCCTGATCGCCTGAAATCACATGCAGCGCCCGGCCATCGCTCATCTGAAGCTGATAGCGCCGCGAGTTCGAGGCGTTCAACAACCGTAACCGCACCCAGCCGCGGGACACTTCGACATAGGGGCTTTGCGCGCCGTTCACCAGCAGCGTATCGCCGACAAAACCACCGCTTCCCGGTTCGCTGTACTCCGGCGTCCCAAAGTTATCCAGCCGTTTATCCTGGATAATGACGGGAAAATCATCCACGCCGTAATGGTTCGGAATGGGCAGCGTTTTACTAATGTCGTCTTCGACCAGCCACATTCCGGCCAGGCCGTTATACACCTGCTGCGCAGTGCGGTTAGGCGTGTTAGCGTGATACCACAGCGTCGCGGCGCTCTGACGAATCGGCAACACCGGCGCCCAGTCCGCGTTCGGCGACATCATACGCGCCGGGCCACCCATCAGCGGCCCCGGCACCAGTAAACCAGCAACCGTCATGGAGACATTTTCCGCCAGGCGGTTGCTATAGATGAGTTTAACGTCATCGCCTTTCCAGACGCGGATTGTCGGCCCCAGATAACGACCGTTCACTCCCCAGACCGGCGCGCGCGTGCCTTGCGTAAAGGACCAGTGCGCTCGCTGTAGCGTCATAAACAACGGCTGCCCGCGACGGGACTCCAGCAACGGCGGAACAGGCAACGGCTGTTGCTGACCGGCAGCATTCGCCCTGAGGGGAATCGCGCCTGCACATAGTGCGATTCCCGATGCCTGAAGAAACTGACGCCGACTGAATGACATATAAGCTCCATGTAAAACAGGCTAAAGAGTTGTGCCTGAAAAAATGATTTCTACAATAACAGAGTAAGACTGCTTAAACCTTACCGGTCGCTTCACGTTCCGCAACCTCTTTATCAAGTTCCGCGATTTTTTGCTCCATTAACGCACGACAGTGGGCCGCCAGCTCGCGAACCTGATCTTTACCATATTCGCTGACGTCGACTGGCGGCAGCATTTCCACAATAACCAGTCCGTTGTTCAGGCGGTTTAGATTGACTTTGTTAGAGGTGTTGGAAACGCAGACAGGAATGATCGGCACACCAGCCGCGATAGCCGCATGAAACGCGCCGGTTTTAAACGGCAGCAGACCGCGTCCCCGGCTACGCGTACCTTCAGGGAACATCCAGATAGAAATACGGCGCTTTTTAAAATGGTTAACCACTGCCGCAATGGTGCTATGCGCTTTGGCGCGGTTATTACGGTCAATCAACAGATTACCGGTCAGCCAGTACAGTTGCCCAAAAAACGGGATCCAAAGCAGGCTTTTTTTCCCCACCGTCACCGTTGGCGGCTGCACAATATTCGCCGCCGTGACCATATCATAATTATTCTGGTGGTTAGCAATATAGATAGCATTGCCATAGTTTTCCGCGTCGGCGGGTTTGCGGCACTCCACTTTCAGGCCAAACAGCGGGGCCAGACGGCCGAACATATGTCCAAACGTCGCCACGTGTTTTGGGTTACGTGGGCTGAAAAGGCAGTAAATAGAACCGAAAACACAGACCAGAATGGAGTAAATAACGGTAACAATAAGACGAAAAATATATAGCATAACAACCTCTGAAGGTCTAAGAGCCCGGCATTCTACGTCACCTGAAATTCAGGTTAGGATTTTGGTAAGTGTGGCTCTCTGGAAAAACGTATTGTTAATCGCAATGCACGAATAAACAACGGTTTTACGGGAAATTTTAATGTTAATCCGATCTGAAACCGTAGGCCGGATAAGACGCTACTGCGTCGTCATCCGGCAACGGCAGAGCGCCGGATGGCGGCTTAGATGCCTTGTCCGGCCTACGGGCGCCCCTCTCTTACTCTTCGCTGTCGCCATGACTTACGCGATGCGGCGAATCAATCTCAATGCGATCGATACGCTGCAGGCCGCGCATTAATGTGCCACGGCGTCCGCGTTCGCCGACCACCTTTTGTAACTCTTCAGGGCGCAGTTTGATTTTGCGCTTCCCGACATGGATAGTCAGAGTGCTTTGTGGCGGCAGCACGTACAGGTGCGCCAGTCCATCATCGCCTTTCGCCGCTTCCGCAGAGGGGATATTAATAATCTTATTCCCTTTGCCTTTCGACAGCTGCGGCAGAGAGTCTACCGGGAACATCAACATCCGTCCGGCCTGGGTAATCGCCAGCAGCATATCGTGCTCGTCTTCAATCACCAGCGGCGGCATGACGTGCGCATTTTCCGGCAGTGTAATCAACGCCTTACCGGCACGGTTACGGGCAACCAGATCGTTAAACGTACAAACGAAGCCGTAGCCCGCATCCGACGCCATCAGCAGTTTCTGGTCATCGCCTTCCATCAGCATATGCTCTACGGTCGCCCCCGGCGGCAGCGTGAGTTTGCCGGTCAGCGGCTCGCCCTGCCCACGCGCCGACGGAAGCGTAATGGGATCAATAGCATAGCTGCGCCCGGTGGTATCAATAAACACCACCGGTTGATTACTCTTACCTTTCACCGCGGCTTTAAAGCTGTCGCCCGCTTTATAGTTAAGCCCCGGCGCATCAATATCATGACCTTTGGCGCTGCGCACCCAGCCCATCTGCGACAGCACGATAGTCACCGGTTCGGACGGCAGCATGTCGTGTTCGCTCATCGCTTTAGCTTCTTCGCGCTCACGCAGCGGAGAACGGCGATCGTCGCCATAGGCATCGGAATCTGCCTGTAGCTCTTTTTTCAGCAAGGTATTCATTTTGCGTTCGGACGCGAGAATGCCCTGCAACTGGTCACGCTCTTTTTCCAGCTCGTCCTGCTCGCCGCGAATTTTCATCTCTTCCAGTTTGGCGAGATGGCGCAGTTTCAGTTCGAGAATCGCTTCCGCCTGGGTTTCGCTGATGCCGAAACGCGACATCAGCGCGGGTTTCGGCTCATCCTCGTTACGGATAATCTCAATCACTTCGTCGATGTTGAGAAACGCCACCAGCAAACCTTCGAGGATATGCAGGCGCTTAAGCACTTTCTCCAGACGATAGTTCAGACGACGGCGCACCGTGTCGCGGCGGAACGCCAGCCACTCGGTGAGGATCTCCAGCAGGTTTTTCACCGCCGGACGACCATCCAGACCGATCATGTTCAGGTTAATACGGTAGCTTTTTTCCAGATCGGTGGTGGCGAACAGATGGTTCATCACCTGTTCCATATCCACACGGTTGGAGCGTGGCACAATCACTAAACGCGTCGGGTTTTCGTGATCCGATTCATCGCGCAGATCGTCCACCATCGGCAGTTTTTTATTACGCATCTGCGCAGCAATCTGCTCCAGCACTTTCGCGCCAGAGACCTGATGCGGCAGCGCGGTGATCACCACGGCGCCGTCTTCTTTGGTCCATACCGCGCGCATACGCACGGAGCCACGCCCGTTTTCGTAAATTTTACGAATTTCCGCACGTGGGGTAATGATCTCCGCTTCGGTCGGGTAATCCGGCCCCTGGACGATATCCAGCAACTGATCCAGCGTCGTTTTCGGCTGCTCAATCAGCGTAATCGCCGCTTTCGCCACTTCGCGCAGGTTGTGCGGCGGGATATCTGTTGCCATGCCCACCGCTATACCGGTGGTGCCATTCAGCAGGATGTTCGGCAGACGCGCCGGTAACATTTTCGGCTCCTGCATCGTGCCGTCGAAGTTTGGCACCCAGTCCGCCGTCCCCTGACCGAGTTCGCTTAACAGCAGCTCGGCATATTTGGACAGGCGAGATTCGGTATAACGCATTGCCGCGAATGACTTCGGATCATCCGGCGCGCCCCAGTTTCCCTGGCCATCGACCAGCGGGTAACGGTAAGAGAACGGCTGCGCCATCAGCACCATGGCTTCATAGCAGGCGCTGTCGCCGTGCGGATGATACTTACCCAGTACGTCACCGACGGTACGGGCGGATTTTTTAAATTTAGCGCTGGCGTTCAGCCCCAGCTCTGACATCGCATAGACGATGCGGCGCTGTACCGGCTTCAGGCCGTCGCCAATAAACGGCAACGCACGATCCATGATCACGTACATGGAGTAGTTTAAGTAGGCGTTTTCCGTAAATTCATGTAGCGCAAGGCGCTCTGCCATATCGCTCATTAACAGGGGATCCTCAATCTGCATGCTGACCGTTCGGACGGCAATATTGCCGCAGATAATACCCTATCTCACGGTCTGAGTCACAAACCGTGAGCCAGGTGACGAGGAAGTTAACGAAGCGGCAGATAGATATCCGTCAGCAGCTCATGTTCCGCCACCTCATTGACGAAATTCAGGTACTGGAAGAAGACCGGAAAATCGCGCAGCGTCTCGCCGCTGGCCGGTAGCCATTCGCGGAATAAATACCACACGCTCTCCGGGAGGCTGTCGAGCGATCCCTGATGGCGTACCACCGCGCAGCGCCCGCCAGGAATCTCGCTATTCACCACGCCAACGTCATTTTCGGCTATCGGCTGGTGGACGCTGCCGCAGATATCAAAGCGGAATTGATCCGGCGGCGTCGTCTGCGGGTCGTGCCAAGCAATACCAAAAGTTTGACTGCTGGCAATCGGCGACTGCCCCGTTTCGCGCCGCCATGCAATAAATTTCGCCGCGCTGGCGTTGACCTTATCCGGATGCCCCAGATGCGTCAGCATCGCGACGCGGGTAGGTGGAAATTCAACGATTTTTACGTCCATGACATGCTGCTCCTGTAACGCAAGTTTAGGAACGCGTTGGTGCCAGGCCAGCCAGTCCGGCGATTGCCGAAACCGGCGCGGGCTTTGACCAAACGCGGTTTTGAAAGCACGTGTGAACGACTCCGGATTCTGAAACCCGGCATCCAGCGCGATATCGATAACTTTATCCTGCGGGTTAAACGCCAGCCGCCATGACGCGCGGCGCAAACGCAACCACTGGATATAGCGATAGAGCGGAAGCCCGCTCCAGGTGGTAAACTGCCGGTGAAAATGAAACGGCGAGCTGTGCGCCATCCGGCTTAACGCCTCAAGCGACAGAGGCTCATCCAGATGACGCTCAATGTGGTCGCAAACGCGCCGCAGACGTTCGGAATAAGCCGCGCTGATCAGGTCATTCATCACTGCCTCCTTGTGGCCTATTCTGCCCACCGGGCGGCTGTGAATCCTGACCGATCTTGCGCAATGTGGGATTACGGATTCACTTTACGAATCTGTTTTACGTCGATTTCGACAGAGTTCCAGTCTTTATCCACTTCGCCCTGAATTTCAACGGTATCCTGCGGGGTTACGGTCAGGCCGTTCCAACACTTGTGGTCAATATCCACATTGATAGTACCGGTCGCATCTTTAAACACATACAGGTCGTCGGAAATGCGCTCGACGATATTCCCGCGCAGCGTTACCCACGCATCGTCACGCAGCGATTTAGCGCTCTCTACCGTCGTGCTGCTGCCGTTCGGGCCGACAAATCCGCCGCCTTGCGTTTGCGTCGCCGACGGGCCGGAGAAACCGCCCTGCTGAGCCGCCAGAACCGGGGTAGAACACAGTGCCATAACGGCAACGATTGCAGCTAATTTTTTCATGATTACTTTTCCCTTTCATGTCGTTTCAGATCCATTTAATAATGGTAATCCTTAACAACTTCTTAAGGCAAAAAAAGAATCTTTTTTTCTGTACATCGTCTGCGGCGACAAGGTTAACTGACGGTAACGCGAGTTACCGCAAGGAAGAACAGATGCGAATTTTACTGGTAGAAGATGACACACTTATTGGCGATGGCATAAAAGCGGGCCTGAGTAAAATGGGTTTCAGCGTCGACTGGTTTACCGAGGGACGCCCGGGCAAAGAGGCGCTTTACAGCGCGCCTTATGATGCGGTTATTTTAGATTTGACGCTGCCAGGCATGGACGGACGGGATATTTTGCGCGAATGGCGCGAAAAGGGTAAACAGGAACCGGTACTGATCCTGACGGCGCGCGACGCGTTAGCAGAGCGCGTCGAGGGGCTACGTCTGGGCGCCGATGACTATTTATGTAAACCTTTCGCGCTCATTGAGGTCGCCGCCCGTCTGGAGGCGCTGGTACGCCGCGCCAGCGGTCAGGCCAGTAGCGAATTGCGCCACGGCCAGGTGACGCTCAATCCAGGCAATCTCGTCGCGACGCTTGCCGGCGAACCGCTGGCCTTAAAACCAAAAGAGTTCGCGTTGCTGGAACTCTTACTGCGCAACAAAGGTCGCGTGCTGCCGCGCAAGCTTATTGAAGAGAAGCTGTATAACTGGGATGACGACGTGTCCAGCAATGCAGTGGAAGTCCATGTTCATCATTTACGCCGCAAGCTCGGCAGCGAATTTATTCGCACCGTACACGGCATCGGCTACACCCTGGGTGACGCATGAAATTGACGCAACGTCTCAGCCTGCGCGTCAGGCTGACGCTTATTTTCCTGATTCTGGTCTCCATCACCTGGGCAATCTCCAGTTTTGTGGCCTGGAGAAAGACGACGGATAATGTCGACGAGCTGTTTGACACACAGTTGATGTTGTTCGCCAGACGGCTTAGCACCCTTGATCTTAACGAGATCAACGCCCCGCAGCGCATGGCGCATACGCCAAAGAAATTAAAACATGGGCATATCGATGACGATGCGCTGGCGTTCGCCATCTTTTCCGCTGATGGCAAAATGTTGCTGCATGATGGCGACAACGGCCAGGATATTCCGTATCGCTATCGCCGGGAAGGTTTCGACAATGGCTATCTGAAGGATGACAACGACCTCTGGCGTTTTTTGTGGTTGAACTCGGCGGACGGCAAGTATCGTATCGTCGTCGGTCAGGAGTGGGATTACCGCGAAGATATGGCGCTGGCGATCGTGGCGGCGCAATTAACGCCGTGGCTGATCGCCCTTCCCTTCATGCTGCTGATTTTATTGCTCCTGCTTCACCGCGAGCTCAGACCGTTGAAAAAACTGGCGCAGGCGCTACGCTTCCGGTCGCCGGAATCGGAAACGCCGCTCGACACCAAAGGCGTACCGAGCGAGGTTCGCCCACTGGTCGAAGCGCTTAATCAGCTTTTTAGCCGCATCCACTCCATGATGGTGCGCGAACGGCGATTTACCTCCGACGCCGCCCATGAATTGCGCAGCCCGCTGGCCGCGCTGAAAGTACAAACCGAGGTGGCGCAGCTCTCGGGCGACGATCCGCTATCGCGTGATAAAGCGCTGACCCAGCTCCATGCGGGGATCGATCGCGCCACGCGGCTGGTCGATCAGCTACTGACGTTATCGCGTCTCGACTCGCTCAATAATTTGCAGGATGTAGCGGAGATTTCGCTGGAAGAGCTACTGCAGTCCGCGGTAATGAATATTTATCATCCGGCGCAGCAGGCGAATATCGACGTGCGTTTACAGCTTAACGCCCATGACGTCATACGTACCGGCCAGCCGCTACTCTTAAGCCTGTTAGTGCGTAACCTGCTGGATAATGCGATTCGCTACAGTCCGCAAGGCAGCGTCGTCGACGTTACCTTACATGCCCGCAGCTTCACCGTCAGAGATAATGGCCCCGGCGTAGCGCCAGAGATTCTGACGCATATCGGCGAACGTTTTTACCGCCCGCCTGGCCAAAGTGTGACCGGCAGCGGTCTGGGATTATCAATCGTCCGTCGCATCGCTACGCTGCACGGCATGACGGTGTCGTTTGGCAACGCCGCGGAAGGTGGATTTGAGGCCGTAGTACGCTGGTAGCAGAGATTTTTGCCAAAAACGCAAAAGACTTTGCACATTTTGCTAATTTCACCGCACCGCCCGTCAGCGTAGAATCAGCAGCAAACGCATTTCTTGAGGACACAAAATGAGTAACATCCTGATTATCAACGGGGCGAAAAAATTCGCGCACTCCAACGGCCAGTTAAATGACACCCTGACCGAAGTTGCCGATGGGCTGCTGCGCGATCTGGGTCATCAGGTTAAGATCGTCCGCGCCGACAGCGACTATGACATTAAAGAAGAGGTGCAGAATTTCGTCTGGACTGACGTGGTGATTTGGCAGATGCCAGTCTGGTGGATGGGCGCGCCATGGACAGTAAAAAAATATATGGATGATGTCTTTACCGAAGGTCACGGCACGCTCTATGCCAGCGATGGCCGCACGCGTTCCGATGCCGCTAAAAAGTACGGTTCCGGCGGTCTGGTGCAGGGGAAAAAATATATGCTGTCACTGACGTGGAACGCGCCGATGGAAGCATTTACCGAAAAAGATCAGTTTTTCCACGGCGTAGGCGTAGATGGCGTCTATCTGCCCTTCCATAAAGCCAACCAGTTCCTGGGCATGGACGCGCTGCCAACGTTTATTGCCAACGACGTGATTAAAATGCCGGATGTTCCGCGCTATACCGCAGAATATCGCAAGCATCTGAGCGAAATTTTTGCTTAACTGGTCATCCTGGAATTAGAAGGAGTTAACCATGCTTACCGTCATTGCCGAAATTCGCACGCGTCCGGGCCAACATCACCGTCAGGCCGTCCTCGACCAGTTTGCGAAAATTATTCCAACCGTTCTTAAAGAAGAGGGGTGCCACGGTTACGCGCCGATGGTGGATCATGCCGCGGGCGTGAGTTTTCAGACTCTGGCGCCTGACTCGATCGTGATGATTGAACAGTGGGAAAGCGTTGCGCACCTTGAGGCGCATCTGCAAACCCCGCATATGAAAGCCTACAGCGACGCGGTAAAAGACGATGTGCTGGAAATGAATATTCGTATTCTGGAATCCGGCGTTTAAGTTATTACCCTCGTCTGACGTCTCCCTGATGCGATGCGCAAGTGTCGCCATCAGGCTGCGGCGTCATGTCGGATTCGCTTATCCGGCCTGCGCCACGCAGACCGGATAAAGCGTGCAACAACCGTTACACGTCGAGATCCGCGAGATCGCCTTTTTCCTGTAGCCAGTTGCGTCGATCTTCAGAACGTTTCTTCGCCAGCAGCATATCCATCATCGCGTTAGTACGCTGATCGTCTTCATCGCTAATGGTGAGCTGCACCAGGCGGCGAGTATTTGGATCAAGCGTGGTTTCGCGTAACTGCATCGGGTTCATTTCACCCAGGCCTTTGAAACGCTGTACGTTCGGCTTGCCTTTCTTACGCTTCAGTTGTTCCAGTACGCCCGCCTTCTCTTCTTCCGTCAGCGCGTAATAGACCTCTTTACCCAAATCGATACGGTATAGCGGCGGTAGCGCGACATAGACATGACCATTCTTCACCAGCGCGCGGAAATGTCTGACAAACAGCGCGCAAAGCAGCGTAGCGATATGCAAACCATCGGAGTCCGCATCCGCCAGGATACAGATCTTGCCGTAGCGCAGCTGACTCAGATCGTCGCTGTCCGGATCGATACCGATCGCCACGGAAATATCATGCACCTCTTGCGAGGCCAGCACTTCATCGGAAGAGACTTCCCAGGTGTTAAGGATCTTACCTTTGAGCGGCATGATCGCCTGATATTCGCGATCGCGCGCCTGCTTGGCGGAACCGCCTGCCGAATCCCCTTCCACAAGGAACAGCTCGGTCCGATTAAGATCCTGCGCGGTACAGTCCGCCAGTTTCCCCGGCAACGCCGGACCGCTGGTGAGCTTTTTGCGCACCACTTTTTTTGCGGCGCGCAGTCGCCGCTGCGCGCTGGCAATCGCCATCTCTGCCAGTTGTTCCGCCGCCTGCACGTTCTGGTTCAGCCACAGGCTGAAGGCATCTTTCACCACGCCGGAAACAAATGCCGCACATTGACGCGACGACAGACGCTCTTTGGTCTGCCCGGCAAATTGCGGGTCCTGCATTTTCACGGAAAGCACATAAGCGCAGCGATCCCAGATATCTTCCGCCGACAGTTTGACGCCGCGCGGCAGAATATTGCGGTATTCGCAAAATTCGCGCATCGCGTCGAGCAGGCCCTGGCGCAGACCGTTGACGTGCGTCCCCCCCTGCATGGTCGGGATCAGGTTGACGTAGCTTTCCGTCAGTAATTCGCCGCCTTCCGGCAGCCACAATAGCGCCCAGTCAACCGCTTCCGTTTCACCGTTAAAATTACCGATAAACGGCTTTTCCGGCAGCGTCGGCAGGCCGTTTACCGCTTCGCCCAGATAGTCGTTCAGACCATCCTGGTAGCACCAGCGCTGCTCGCTGTTATTCACTTCATCTTTAAAAGTGATTTCCACGCCGGGACACAGCACCGCTTTTGCTTTCAGAACGTGCATTAAGCGAGAGACAGAAAAACGCGGGCTGTCGAAGAAACTTTCGTCCGGCCAGAAATGGACGCTGGTTCCAGTATTACGTTTACCGCAGGTGCCGACAACCTGCAAATCCTGCACTTTTTCGCCGTTTTCAAACGCGATGTTATAGACCTGACCGTCGCGGCGCACGGTCACTTCCACGCGCTTTGACAGGGCATTTACTACCGAAATCCCCACCCCATGCAGACCACCAGAGAACTGATAGTTCTTATTGGAGAATTTACCGCCGGCATGAAGTCGACAGAGGATCAGTTCTACCGCCGGAACCCCCTCTTCCGGATGGATATCCACCGGCATCCCGCGTCCGTCGTCAATCACTTCCAGCGATTGATCGGCATGTAAAATGACATCCACGCGTTTGGCGTGACCTGCCAGTGCTTCATCCACACTATTATCAATCACTTCCTGACCCAAATGGTTGGGGCGGGTCGTATCGGTGTACATCCCCGGGCGGCGGCGTACCGGCTCAAGCCCAGTGAGTACCTCAATGGCATCAGCGTTATAAGTTTGCGTCATGGTTTAATTAGCAATTCGAATTGATTGTCAGCAACTGTGCAGTCCAAGAAAATCGACAATCTGGTTGAAATAATCTTCGAAGCCCGTGAATGCGTGATTACCACCCTCGGTCACTGTCTGACGGCAGGAGGCGTAATATGCCACCGCCTGGCGGTAATCCAGCACTTCATCGCCCGTCTGTTGCAGTAGCCAGATCAGGTCCGGCGCTTCCAGCGGGTCAATCTGCATGACTTTAAGATCATAAATATGGCGAGACTCTAGCACATATTGCTGCCCGGTGTAGGGGTTCTCGTTCTGACCGAGATAGTCGGTCAGTAATTCAAAGGGCCGCACGGCGGGATTCACCACCACAGCCGGCAGCATAAAACATTGCGACAGCCAGGTGGCGTAATAACCACCCAGCGACGATCCTACCAGCCCTAATGGCGCACCGCCATGCTCAAGCACGAGAGATTCCAGCAACTCCGCCGCATCGGCAGGATACGGCGGTAGTTGAGGGACGATCATCTCAACATGCGGATGACGCTCCGCCAGCCAGTTTTTTAGCTGGCACGCTTTTGCCGAGCGAGGGGAACTGTTGAATCCGTGCAAATAGAGAAGCGTAGACATCAGTATCCTTCCGAAGCGGTATCGGGTCGGAACCGGGTATCCTGCAGGCGATGCACTTCCGTCTCCAGGACGCCGTTCGCCCGGAGCTCCAGCGTACGCCAGCCCGGCGCGATAGTATCCAGCGTAAAGTTCGCGCAGTGCGGTTTGAACTGTACGCAGGTTGACGGCGACGCCAGCAGACGGCGTCCGTTCCAGTCGAGATCCAGCTCCTGGTGAATATGTCCGCATAACAGATATTTTACACGCGGGAAATTCGCCAGCACGCTATCCAGCTCGCCGGCATTACGCAAGCTGTGCTGATCCAACCAACTGCACCCTGCCGGCAACGGATGGTGGTGCAAAAGGAGCAATGTCTGTCTCTCTGGCGCATCGGCGAGCTTACGCTCAAGCCATTCCAGTTGGAACTCGCTCAGTTCGCCATGCGGGACGCCAAACACCTGGCTATCCAGCAACAAAATCTGCCATTGTTCACCGATTAACACGCGTTTAGCCGGGGAAATCCCCGCCTCTTGCAGCGCGCTGTACATTGCCGGCTGAAAATCATGATTGCCCGGTAGCCAAACGCAAGGCGCGCGAAAGCTTGCGATACCCTCAGCAAAATGCTGATAAGCCGCAGCGGATTGATCCTGCGCCAGATCGCCGGTGGCCACGATCAGATCATATTCATACTGTTGCGCCCGAATAGCCTCCAGCACGGCCTGGTAACTTTCCCAGGTATTGACGCCTAACAGCGTTTCATGCTTTTCGGCAAACAGGTGAGTATCTGTAATTTGTAAAATCCTGACTCGGGCCTCACCAGCCAGAGGTAGGGTTAACAGGCTTTCCAAATGGTGTCCTTAGGTTTCACGACGCTAATAAACCGGAATCGCCATCGCTCCATGTGCTAAACAGAATCGTAGCCAGTCGGCCAGAAACTGATTAATTTGATGCTTTTCGTCGCGTTGATGCAACTTTTTATTTGGATAATCATACCGCGCTTTGAAGCGAAAGATCTGCTGGCTTGAACACACTTCAGCCACCATCGCATCATGGTAGAGGCGCACCGTCAGCGACGGCAGGCTCCAGTAGGTGATGGCTGGCGCCGTTTGCTCGATCGTTACAAGCGTAGTGTATCGGGTCGATTCCACAATCGTTAACCGATATTGTACGTTGCCCACCTGATAGCTCACCGTTTCACCGGGGGCGTCATTGCGCGGCAGCAGGCGGCGCAATTGCGAAAAATTGGTTTCGCACAAACGCATCATTTCTGGGAAGTCAGGTGTATAACGCTTCATTTTTTCCACTCGTTTTTTAACTCTTGATGATGCAACTGAAGCCATTGCAAAGCGATGACTGCGGCTGCGTTGTCGATTTTCCCCTCTTCTACCCACTGGTATGCCTGTTCCCGGCTTACCACATGAACCCGAATATCTTCGTTTTCATCCGCCAGACCATGAATACCTGCCGCGGTCGTGGCGTCCACTTCACCCACCAGAATAGATGAGCGCTCGCTGGTTCCTCCTGGGCTCGCCAGGTAACTGATGACCGGTCGGGTGCGGCCTACGGTCAGCCCCGCTTCTTCCATCGCCTCCCGCCGGGCGACCGCCTCAATGGTTTCGCCTTCTTCTATCATGCCAGCGACCATCTCCAGCAGCCACGGCGTAACGCTTGTGTCATACGCGGCAATACGAATCTGTTCGACCAGCACCACCTCGTCGCGTTCAGGGTCAAAGGGTAGCAAGACGGCGGCGTGCCCGCGCTCAAAAATTTCGCGCTTTACCTCGCCACTCATTTCTCCGTTGAATAAACGATGGCGGAATCGATACACATCCAATGAAAAAAAACCGCGATAGCGCGTTTCCCGTGCAATAATTTCTACATCGCTTTTGGTGAAAGTAACTGGCAAGTTGTCTGATTTACGCATTGTGCTGCCCTGCTAGCAATAATGATTAAATGATGAATTTCAAGGGTGGTTGACTGCTGTTTTATCACCCTTGTGGTAAATTGGTGCCAATTAAGGCTCGTATGGCACGTAACGCCAACTTTTTGCAGTGGCGGATTCTGCTAGAATCAGCAATTATTTTTACAAATTGATCAGCGCTAAATACTGCTTCACAACAAGGAATGCAAATGAAGAAATTGCTCCCCATCCTTATCGGCCTGAGCCTGTCGGGGTTCAGCACACTAAGCCAGGCAGAGAACCTGATGCAAGTTTATCAGCAAGCACGCCTGAGCAACCCGGAATTGCGTAAATCCGCTGCCGATCGCGATGCTGCATTCGAAAAAATTAACGAAGCGCGTAGTCCTTTACTGCCGCAACTGGGTTTAGGTGCCGACTACACCTACAGCAACGGTTATCGCGATGCGAACGGTATCAACTCCAATGAAACCAGCGCTTCCCTGCAATTAACGCAGACGCTATTTGATATGTCGAAATGGCGTGGGCTCACCCTGCAAGAAAAAGCAGCAGGCATTCAGGATGTCACCTATCAGACCGATCAGCAGACGCTGATCCTCAATACCGCGAACGCGTATTTTAAGGTATTGAACGCTATTGATGTGCTTTCCTATACCCAGGCGCAAAAAGAGGCTATCTACCGTCAGTTAGATCAAACGACGCAACGTTTTAACGTGGGTCTGGTCGCCATTACCGACGTGCAAAACGCCCGTGCGCAATATGATACCGTACTGGCGAATGAAGTGACCGCCCGCAACAACCTGGATAACGCGGTAGAAGAGTTGCGCCAGGTGACCGGCAATTATTACCCGGAGCTGGCGTCGCTTAACGTCGAGCATTTTAAAACCGACAAACCCAAAGCTGTTAATGCGCTGCTGAAGGAAGCGGAAAACCGTAACCTGTCGCTGTTGCAGGCGCGTTTAAGTCAGGATCTGGCGCGCGAGCAAATCCGTCAGGCGCAGGATGGCCATCTGCCGACGCTGAATTTAACGGCCTCAACCGGCATTTCTGATACCTCTTATAGCGGTTCTAAAACCAACTCCACCCAGTACGACGATAGCAACATGGGGCAGAATAAAATCGGCCTTAACTTCTCCCTGCCGCTGTATCAAGGTGGAATGGTTAACTCGCAGGTAAAACAGGCGCAGTATAACTTCGTCGGCGCAAGCGAACAGCTGGAAAGCGCGCACCGTAGCGTGGTGCAGACCGTACGTTCTTCCTTTAACAATATTAACGCCTCCATCAGCAGCATCAACGCGTATAAACAGGCAGTCGTTTCCGCGCAAAGTTCTTTGGATGCAATGGAAGCCGGTTACTCGGTCGGTACACGTACCATTGTTGATGTACTGGATGCCACCACCACTCTGTATGATGCCAAGCAGCAACTGGCCAACGCGCGTTATACCTATTTGATTAATCAGTTAAATATCAAATATGCGCTCGGTACGCTGAACGAGCAGGATCTGCTCGCGCTTAACAGTACGTTGGGTAAACCTATCCCGACGTCGCCGGAAAGCGTAGCGCTGGAAACGCCAGATCAGGATGCCGCCGCAGACGGTTATAATGCCCATAGCGCCGCGCCGGCAGTACAGCCGACCGCCGCTCGCGCCAACAGCAATAACGGCAATCCATTCCGGCATTGATAAGTTATTCGCTGGCGCTGCGCTTATCAGACCTGTGCCCTTGTAGGTCTGGTAAGCGCGGCGCTACCTGTCATAAAGCCGCACCTGAACGTAAGACAACGTAAAGATCCTGCTATTCCGCCGCATTCTCGCCTTTTCTCGCTTCAATTTCGACCAGTCATCCTCTATTCTGAACGCATGTTGTATTTACCACTGGGTCCTGGAAGACAAATATGAAACGGACAAAATCCATCCATCACGCATCATTTCGCAAAAGCTGGAGCGCGCGGCATTTAACGCCGGTCGCCCTGGCGGTTACGGCTGTTTTTATGCTGGCTGGCTGTGAAAAAAGCGATGAAACCGTATCGCTGTATCAAAACGCTGATGACTGTTCAGCGGCGAATCCGGGCAAAAGCGCGGAATGTACAACCGCGTATAACAATGCGCTGAAAGAGGCCGAACGTACTGCGCCTAAGTACGCTACACGCGAAGATTGCGTCGCTGAGTTTGGCGAAGGCCAGTGCCAGCAAGCGCCCGCACAGGCTGGCATGGCGCCGGAAAATCAGGCGCAGGCCCAACAATCCAGCGGCAGTTTCTGGATGCCGCTTATGGCAGGTTACATGATGGGGCGTCTGATGGGCGGCGGCGCAGGCTTTGCGCAACAGCCGCTGTTTAGCTCGAAAAACCCGGCCAGCCCTGCATACGGCAAATATACCGATGCGGCAGGTAAAAACTACGGCGCGGCGCAACCGGGCCGGACAATGACCGTACCGAAAACCGCGATGGCGCCGAAACCTGCCACCACAACAACCGTTACCCGCGGCGGTTTTGGCGAATCCGTCGCCAAACAGAGCACCATGCAGCGTAGCGCTGCCGGTACTTCAACACGTTCGATGGGCGGCTGATACGCATGGAAAGAGTCAGTATTACCGAGCGCCCGGACTGGCGCGATAAAGCGACTGAATACGGGTTTAATTTTCACACTATGTATGGTGAACCGTACTGGTGTGAAGACGCTTATTACAAGTTAACGCTCGCCCAGGTGGAAAAACTGGAAGACGTTACCGCCGAGCTGCACCAGATGTGCCTCAAGGTAGTAGAACGCGTCATCGCCAGCGATGAGCTGATGACGAAGTTTCGTATTCCAAAACATACCTGGGGTTTTGTTCGCCAGTCCTGGCAAACGCAACAACCGTCGCTCTATTCCCGCCTCGATTTGGCCTGGGACGGCATCGGCGAGCCTAAGCTGCTCGAAAATAATGCCGACACGCCAACATCGCTGTATGAAGCGGCGTTTTTTCAGTGGATTTGGCTGGAAGATCAGATCAACGCGGGCAATCTGCCGGAAGGCAGCGATCAGTTTAATAGCCTGCAGGAAAAGCTGATTGAACGCTTTGCTGAACTTCGCGAGCAGTACGGTTTTCAGTTGCTGCATCTCACCTGCTGTCGCGATACGGTTGAGGATCGCGGCACCATTCAGTATTTACAGGACTGCGCGGCCGAAGCGGAAATCGCCACCGAATTTCTCTATATCGACGATATTGGTCTGGGGGAAAAAGGCCAATTTACGGATCTGCAGGATCAGGTCATTGCGAACCTGTTCAAGCTCTATCCGTGGGAATTTATGCTGCGCGAGATGTTTTCCACCAAGCTGGAAGATGCCGGCGTGCGCTGGCTGGAACCGGCCTGGAAAAGCATTATCTCCAATAAAGCGTTATTGCCGCTGTTGTGGGAGATGTTCCCGGACCATCCGAATCTGTTGCCTGCGTATTTCGCCGAAGACGAACATCCACAAATGGATAAATATGTCGTGAAACCGATCTTCTCCCGCGAAGGGGCGAACGTATCGATTATTGAGAACGGTAAAACGATCGAATCCGTGGAAGGCCCGTATGGTGAAGAGGGTATGATCGTGCAACAGTTCTATCCGCTGCCAAAATTCGGCGACAGTTACACCCTGATTGGTAGCTGGCTGATTAACGATCAGCCCGCCGGAATTGGTATCCGTGAAGATCGGGCGCAGATCACCCAGGATCTCTCCCGCTTCTATCCGCATATTTTTGTCGAAGGATAGATTCTCCTGTAAGCCCGATGCGCGTAGCGCCATCGGGCAATCATTCAGCGCCTTATCCGGCCTACCCCACCTGCACCGACAACATACTTATACTGCCCATCTCAATACCGTCGACCGGGATGGTGATAGGTTCCTTGCCGTCCCAGGCGCCAAGTACATACAGCAAAGGTAAAAAGTGCTCCGGCGTCGGGTTCGATAAGGCCCCCCCTTCATGTTGCAGATAATTCACCAGCGGGTGCTGTTCTACCGGCCCCTGCCACGTCAGATTGGCTTTCACAAAGTCATTAAATGACGCCGCCCAGGGATACGGTATATTGTCACCGTGCCAACGCACAGTCCGCAGGTTATGAACTACATTCCCGCTGGCCACCAGCATCACGCCTTCGTCACGCAGCGTCGCCAGTTTACGGCCCACCTCAAAATGCCATGCCGCCGGTTTGGTACTATCAACACTAAGCTGCACCATCGGGATATCCGCATTCGGGTACATCTTGATCAATACGCCCCAGGAGCCGTGATCAAATCCCCACGCTTCTTTATCGAGCGCGACGGGAACGGGAGCCAACAGTTCAACCAGACGCTGCGCCAGCGCAGGCGATCCAGGGGCCGGATAATGCGTGTCATACAGCGCCTGCGGAAAACCGCCAAAATCATGGAGAGTTTGCGGCCTTTCCATCGCTGTGACGCCCGTCCCGCGGGTATAATCATTATCGTCCAGCACGTTCATCGGGCTGCCATGCCCCAAAAACAATGCTGGCATACACGTTAAAGACATGATGTTATCCTTACAGGAAAGACATTTTGTTAACATCACCATACGCTTTCTTCACAGAGGAAGAACTCAGATAACTATGATGAAGATCATCAGTTATTTTGAAGGTCAGGTTCGGACGGCAAATTGATAAGGAGTAATGGATGTCAGTACCACTTATTCTGACCTTACTGGCGGGCGCCGCCACCTTTATTGGCGCGTTTCTTGGCGTTCTCGGCCAAAAACCGTCTAACCGCGTGCTGGCTTTTTCGCTGGGCTTCGCCGCAGGGATCATGCTGCTCATCTCGCTGATGGAGATGCTGCCCGCCGCGCTTGATACCGAGGGGATGTCGCCTGTACTGGGCTACGGAATGTTTATTATCGGCCTGTTGGGCTACTTCGGGCTGGACCGCCTGCTTCCTCACGCTCATCCGCAGGATCTGATGCAAAAAAGGCAGCAGCCGCTTCCCGGCTCGATAAAACGCACTGCGATTTTATTGACGCTCGGCATTAGCCTGCATAACTTTCCGGAAGGGATCGCCACCTTTGTCACTGCCAGCAGCAATCTTGAACTGGGTTTCGGCATCGCACTGGCGGTGGCGTTGCACAATATTCCTGAAGGTCTGGCGGTTGCCGGTCCGGTTTATGCCGCGACGGGCTCAAAACGTACCGCGATTTTTTGGGCCGGTATCTCCGGCATGGCGGAAATTCTTGGCGGCGTGCTGGCGTGGCTGATTTTGGGCAGTCTGGTTTCGCCAATCGTTATGGCGGCTATCATGGCGGCAGTCGCCGGTATTATGGTGGCGCTCTCCGTCGATGAACTGATGCCGCTGGCAAAAGAGATCGATCCTAACAATAACCCCAGCTATGGCGTGCTTTGCGGTATGTCCATCATGGGGCTCAGTCTCGTCATTTTGCAGACTATAGGTATCGGTTAAGAGAAACGTCGCGCCGGATGCAGGCCTTTAGCCAGGCAACATCCGGCTTCCCGTCAAGGATATGCGCTATTTCTGCTCATTCATCACGCTGTCGCCTTCGCTCGTCTGGCGAAAACGTTTCGTTCGCGCTTCAAGTAATGCATCTCTGTCTTGCCGAAACGCTCTGCAATAACGCTTCATATGGCAAATATACCCTACTACCACCAGAACGATTAATATTATCCAATACCAGGCAATAAACATCCTTTTTACCCTTAAAATTTAACATCACTAAACATTTAACGTTAAAATTCTACATACCCTTATTTTGACGTATTCATATACTGGCATATTTGTGGAACAAATAAATGATTTTGATCATATAAATCAGTGGTGAAACACAATAATGAAAGAGGTATTAAGCAGAAAACAATGTCGATAAGATCACACTTCGTACTAATTTATATTGTTCTTAAAATATCACACTCCTACTATCGACTCACTCAGGCAATTAAAAAATATTGATACAGAATATACTTTAAAATAAGTAACAGCATCATGACTTATATTTAAAGACCAATCATTTACCTCATTTATTATTCATAAAAACATAGTATATTCAGAAGTATTATATTTAGAAGTTGTATATAAGGAGATATATCCATGTTTGACCAATACCGGAAAACAATACTTGCCGGCGCCGTCGCACTGACATGCGGACTCACCGCAGCCAGTACGTTTGCCGCAGGTTTTCAACCGGCGCAGCCCGCAGGGAAATTAGGCGCAGTCGTTGTCGATCCTTACGGTAATGCCCCTCTCACCGCACTGGTGGAATTAGATAGCCACGTTATTTCAGACGTTAAAGTTACTGTACATGGCAAAGGGGAAAAAGGCGTTCCTGTTACTTATACCGTTGGGAAAGAATCTTTAGAAACCTATGACGGTATTCCTATTTTTGGCCTTTATCAGAAATTTGCCAACAACGTCACGGTAGAATATAAAGAAAACGGCAAAGCCATGAAGGATGACTATGTGGTGCAGACGTCCGCCATCGTCAACCATTATATGGATAACCGTTCTATTTCAGATCTCCAGCAAACGAAAGTTATTAAAGTCGCGCCAGGATTTGAAGATCGCCTTTATCTGGTAAATACCCATACCTTTACGCCGCAGGGCGCTGAATTTCACTGGCACGGCGAAAAAGATAAAAATGCGGGCATTCTTGATGCCGGTCCGGCGGGCGGTGCTTTGCCTTTCGATATCGCCCCTTATACGTTTGTGGTCGACACCCAGGGTGAATACCGCTGGTGGCTGGATCAAGATACCTTCTACGACGGCCACGATATGAATATCAACAAACGCGGCTACCTGATGGGTATTCGTGAAACGCCTCGCGGCACCTTTACCGCGGTGCAGGGCCAACACTGGTACGAGTTTGACATGATGGGGCAAATTCTTGCCGATCATAAACTGCCGCGCGGGTTCCTGGATGCGTCTCATGAATCCATCGAAACCGTGAACGGCACCGTACTGCTGCGCGTCGGCAAACGCGATTACCGCAAAGAAGACGGCATACATGTTCATACTATTCGTGACCAAATCATTGAGGTCGATAAGTCTGGCCGCGTAGTAGACGTTTGGGATTTAACCAAAATCCTCGACCCTATGCGTGATGCGCTGCTCGGCGCGCTGGATGCGGGCGCAGTATGCGTGAACGTCGATCTGGCCCATGCCGGACAGCAGGCGAAACTTGAACCGGATACGCCGTATGGCGATGCGCTTGGCGTTGGTGCCGGTCGTAACTGGGCGCACGTCAACTCTATCGCTTATGACGCGAAAGACGACTCCATCATCCTTTCTTCCCGCCATCAGGGTATTGTAAAAATTGGTCGCGATAAGCAGGTGAAATGGATACTGGCACCGTCTAAAGGCTGGAATAAGCAGCTAGCCAGTAAATTGCTGAAACCGGTAGACGATCATGGTAAGCCGTTGACCTGTGACGAAAACGGCAAGTGTAAGGACACCGATTTCGATTTCACCTATACCCAACATACGGCATGGCTTTCCAGCAAAGGCACGTTAACGGTCTTTGATAACGGCGATGGTCGCGGCCTGGAGCAACCGGCTCTACCGACCATGAAATATTCCCGTTTTGTCGAATATAAGATCGATGAGAAGAAAGGCACCGTACAACAAGTTTGGGAATACGGTAAAGAACGTGGATATGATTTCTATAGTCCTATTACCTCGGTTGTTGAATATCAAAAAGACCGCGACACCATGTTCGGCTTTGGCGGTTCTATTAACCTGTTCGACGTTGGTAAACCAACAGTCGGCAAACTGAATGAGATTGACTATAAAACGAAAGAAGTGAAAGTTGAAATTGATGTGCTGTCGGATAAGCCCAACCAGACTCACTATCGTGCGTTACTGGTTCATCCAACGCAAATGTTTAAATAAATCACGGGAAGGAATTAATATGTCATCTAAATGGATTACCTCTTTATTTAAAAGCGTAGTATTAACCGCGGCATTGGTCACTCCTTTTGCGGCATCGGCTTTTACCGAGGGCACAGATTATATGGTTCTGGAGAAACCGATTCCTAATGCGGATAAAACGCTGATTAAGGTATTTAGCTACGCCTGCCCTTTCTGCTACAAATATGACAAAGCCGTAACAGGTCCGGTTTCTGATAAAGTAGCCGATCTCGTTACGTTCACTCCGTTCCACCTGGAAACAAAAGGCGAATATGGCAAACAGGCCAGCGAAGTATTTGCAGTCCTGATCGCCAAAGATAAAGCTGCCGGGATTTCGTTATTTGATGCTAAATCACAATTCAAAAAAGCGAAGTTCGCCTGGTATGCGGCTTACCATGATAAGAAAGAGCGCTGGTCAGATGGGAAAGATCCGGCGGCATTTATTAAAACCGGGCTGGACGCCGCAGGCATGAGCCAGGCTGATTTTGAAGCGGCGCTGAAAGATCCTGCCGTTCAGGAGACGCTGGAAAAATGGAAAGCCGCCTATGACGTTGCCAAAATTCAGGGTGTTCCGGCTTACGTCGTCAACGGCAAGTACCTTATCTATACCAAAAACATCAAATCCATCGATTCTATGGCTGAACTCGTTCGGGAACTGGCCACTAAAAAATAAGCAGGGAAACGATTATGGATTTTATTAAGGGATTATGGCGAGACCTACGCGCAAGACCAGTAGATACGCTGGTGAGATGGCAGGAACAGCGCTTTCTGTGGCTGTTAATGGACATCGCGATGGGAAGGTTAATTATCCTGGCGCACTCGTTCTTCCAAATCTATCTCTACATGGCGCCGTGCGAACAGTGTGTTTACATTCGTTACGCGATGTTTGTGATGGTAATTGGCGGGGTGATTGCGGCGATAAATCCCAAAAATATCGTGCTGAAGCTGATTGGCTGCATCGCGGCGTTTTATGGCAGCATTATGGGCATTAAGTTTTCTATTAAGCTTAATGGTATCCATCATGCGGTACATAATGCGGACCCCGATTCACTTTTTGGCGTGCAAGGATGTTCGACTGACCCGACCTTTCCTTTCAACTTACCGTTGGCGGAATGGGCACCGGAGTGGTTTAAACCTACCGGAGACTGCGGTTATGACGCGCCTATCGTCCCTGATGGCGTAACGCTCAGTAGCGTACAGCAGTGGTTTGTCGATCTCTACCAGCAGTCCGAAGGCTGGTATCTGCTTCCGCCCTGGCACTTTATGAACATGGCGCAGGCATGTATGTTGGCCTTTGGGTTGTGCCTGATTCTGCTGCTGGTGATGAGCGGCGCCTGGGCATTGAAACTGGCCAGAGGCAAATAACCTGAATAGATAAACCAAAGCAGAGGTCTGCATTCAGGCCTCTGCTTTTCTCACAATAATTTTACCATTCAGCTTATTCGTCGTTCTTTGAAACTGAACAATATGGCACCGAAGGAATACAAAAAAGCCGATGACATCTCATCGGCTTTTTTCAACCATGTGACCCGTCCTGAATAGCGTTGACACGTTCCAGACTTAAATCCGGAGAACGTGATGATGACTGAGTTCAAACGCACCCAACGCGATTATCCTCTATCCTTTAAAATAGCCGTCGTTGAGCAGGTCGAAAAAGGCGAGATGACCTATAAACAGGCCCAGCAGCGATATGGCATTCAGGGGCGCTCCACCGTACTTGTCTGGCTGCGTAAATATGGCCGGCTTGACTGGAGACCCGGACTTCCTGACCTGGTGAAGAGGAAACTGCCTGTGGCTCAGACAACTATCCCGCTGACACCCGAGCAAAGAATCAGGGAACTTGAAGAACAGCTTGAGCTGGCAAACCAGAAAGCTGAGTTTTTTGAGTCCGTTATCAACGTCCTGAAAAATGATTACGGGGTAAGTGTTGTAAAAAAGCGGCCCGGCAAGTCCTCACGCAAAGTCAGGCCCCCAAAATAACAGTTACGCGTGCATGTCAGTTCCTGGGGCACAGCAGACAGGCGTGGTACCAGTACAATACAAGATGTAATAAACGGCAGGAGCATCATGCTCAGGTTCTTGATTTTGTTGCCCGTACCCGGTGCCGCCAGCCGCGAATCGGTACGCGTAAACTGCACTATCTGCTGAACATGCAGGCCGATAAAACGCTGAATATCGGACGGGACCGTCTGTTTAATCTGCTGGGTGAATACCGGCTCCTGGTCCCCGTGAAACGGGCATATCACAAAACCACCAACAGCCATCATCGCTTTTACCGGCATCCTAATCTGCTGAAACCCGGCCCTGAACAGGTTACCGCCCTTGAGCCAGAGCAGGTCTGGGTCGCCGATATTACTTACCTTCCACTACGCAGCGGCACGGCCTATCTGAGTCTGGTCACCGATGCCTGCTCCAGAAAAATCGTGGGTTACCATGTCGGGGAAAACCTGCAGACAGAAAATGTGGTAAAGGCGTTCAGGCAGGCTCTGAGGCGGAGAAAAACGACAGGTCCGCTGGTACATCGCTCTGACAGAGGACTGCAATACTGTTCGGTACTTTATCAGTCAGTTCATGAGCGAAACGGAATAACCTTTTCAATGACCGATGGTTACGACTGCTACCAGAATGCGCTGGCTGAGAGAATAAACGGGATACTGAAAAATGAGTTTTTACTCTCGCGTCCTGCAGACCTGGAGCAAGCGCGGGAAATAGTAAAAGAGTCCGTGGCAATTTATAACCATGAACGGCCACACCTGGCCCTGAAATACAAAACGCCCGATGATGTTCATCAGGCGTTTTACAGACAAAAAACTGTCAACCTATATCAGGACTAGTCAATGATCCGTTCGATCAGCTGGCTTTGCGCTCATGCGCCTGGCGGTAAGCCACCAGATCTTCAATCGTGACTACCGCCATATTATGCTGGCCTGCAAACGCGATACACTCCGGCGCGCGCGCCATCGTCCCATCGTCGTTAGTCAACTCGCACAGTACACCTGCAGGTTTAAAACCGGCCAGCGTCATCAGATCGATGGTCGCCTCCGTATGACCGCCGCGCGTCAGCACGCCGCCCGCCTGAGCGCGCAGTGGGAAAACGTGCCCCGGACGGTTAAGATCGGACGGTTTTGCGCCATCCTTAATTGCCGCACGCACCGTAGTGACACGGTCAGCGGCGGAAACGCCGGTGGTCACGCCTTCTGCGGCTTCAATGGTCACGGTAAAACCGGTGCCGTAGGCGCTGGTGTTGTTTTCCACCATCATTGGCAAGTCGAGCTGCTTACGACGATCTTCAGTAATACACAGGCAAACAATACCGCTACCGTGACGAATGGTTAACGCCATCTGTTCTACGGTCATCGTCTCTGCGGGGAAAATCATATCGCCTTCGTTTTCACGATCTTCATCATCAAGCACCATCACACCGCGTCCTTCACGCAGCGCATCCAGTGCAAGTTCAACACGTTCAAAAGGCGTACCAAAAGAGGAAAGTAGCGTCTGATTCATGGTAAAAAAACCTCATTAACATTATGGTTACCAGAATCAGGGCAGTCTTAGGAGTGCCGACAAGCGGCAAAAAAATAACGTGAGCGGGTCCATGCCCGACTGGATCGTTACCCTCTCCCATCCGGACTTTAACCGTCGGCCCCGGAATTACACCGGATCTGCTGACCTTTTCGCTATGGCAAAAAGCGCTCGCGGGCTTTCAACCTGCTCTCCGCGTTCCGTCACGGCGCGCCGTGATGAGAAATGCGTTAAACATCGCTGATTTACCGCCGGTGGGGAATTTCGCCCCGCCCTGAGAATAAGCGGGTTAACTATAACGCTATTGATTACCTTCATCAACGCCTTTACTCCGTATGACGTCACACAATTCTGGTTTATGGCGTCCACATATCGCACTACAATAAGAGCTAACACTTACCAGTTCAGGGAAACCACAATGATTGACCCGAAAAAAATTGAGCAAATCGCACGCCAGGTTCATGAGTCAATGCCGAAAGGTATTCGCGAGTTCGGGGAAGATATCGAGAAAAAAATCCGTCAAACGCTGCAATCTCAGCTGACGCGTCTCGATCTGGTGAGCCGCGAAGAGTTTGATGTCCAGACTCAGGTCTTGCTGCGCACCCGGGAAAAACTGGCGCTGCTGGAGCAACGCCTCAGCGAACTGGAAGCTCGCGACAAACCTGAAGAAGTAAAACCTGCGCCCGCCATCCCGCCAGTCGATCCACAAGAGTAAAAACGTGAACGGGCCTGACGGCCCGCTCATATAAGATCTGAATAATGCCCTGCACCTGTAAAGGGAGCCTGCATTAGTGTTCTAATTCTAACCTTTTCGCCTGAGTCGCCTGCTGGCAGTAAAGCGCGTAACGCTTGCAAAACCAGTCGCGGTGCTCCTCGTCCATATTGCCGGTTACCGCCTGGATATCAACAGGACGCCCCTCCGCCTGCATTCTGGCAAAACTGCGCGCCAGAAAATCGAAATTATTTAATGAATAGACGTTATTGTTGTTCATCAGCATACCCTCCAGTTATTGAATTCTGTTAAGGCTATATGCTTTTTCTAATTTCAGTATTTCCCTATATGTACGGCGGTTTTATACATAACGTGCGCAAATTTAATGCGCAAAATCACAATATTCACCAAAGATAACGACGGATAAATCGCTTTTCGGACTTAAGGAGATATGGGTCACATGATATTGTAACGCAATGAAATAACAAGCATGAAAATTATCACGCGAACCCCCTTCTGAAGGCGGCGACAAGGATAGAAAATATGACCTTATTTGCGGAGTATAACAGCCCCTATCTGTTTGCCATCGCGTTCGTTTTCTTTATCGGCGTGCTGGAGATGATTTCGCTGATTTTTGGCCACTTTCTTTCAGGCGCGCTCGACGCCCATCTCGATCATTATGACGCCCTGTCATCCGGCCCTGCGGGCCAGGCGCTTCATTATCTGAATATTGGACGCGTTCCCGCCCTGGTCGTCCTCTGTCTATTGGCCGGTTATTTCGGCCTCTTCGGTATCCTCATCCAGCATGGCGGGATCATGCTCTGGCAAGCGCCGCTCAGCAATCTGCTGCTGGTCCCGTTGAGCATTGTCCTGTCGGTCTTTGCCGTGCATTACAGCGGAAAAATCCTCGCGCCCTGGCTACCCAGAGATGAAAGCTCCGCCCTCCGGGAAGAGGAATTTATCGGCGGCATGGCGATAATTACCGGCCACGCCGCCGTCGCCGGTACACCTTGCGAAGGAAAATTTACCGATAAGTTCGGCCAGATTCACTATTTACTGCTGGAACCTGAAAAGGGAAAAGAATTTAAAAAAGGAGACAAAGTGCTGATTGTCTGCCGACTTTCCGCAACGCGTTATTTGGCTGAGCGTAACTTCTATGTCTAATTGAGAGGAACTTACATAATGGATGATGTTTTTGGCATATTGCCATCATGGATGTTTACCGCCATCGTTGCGGTTATCGTCTTACTAATTATCGGGATCATTTTTGCTCGCCTCTATCGCCGCGCATCTGCGGAACAGGCGTTTGTCCGTACCGGGCTTGGCGGGCAAAAAGTGGTGATGAGCGGCGGCGCTATTGTGATGCCAATCTTTCACGAAATTATTCCGATCAATATGAATACCCTAAAACTTGAAGTTAGCCGTGCTACCGTCGATAGCCTGATCACCAAAGATCGTATGCGCGTTGACGTGGTCGTTGCTTTCTTCGTGCGTGTAAAACCCTCTGTTGAAGGTATTGCTACCGCCGCACAAACGCTTGGCCAGCGAACGCTGTCGCCGGAAGATCTGCGTATGCTGGTTGAGGATAAATTCGTTGACGCCTTACGCGCTACCGCGGCCCAGATGACGATGCATGAGCTACAGGATACGCGTGAAAACTTCGTTCAGGGCGTACAAAACACCGTTGCGGAAGATTTGTCGAAAAACGGCCTGGAACTGGAAAGCGTCTCATTAACCAACTTTAACCAAACGTCCAAAGAGCATTTCAACCCAAACAACGCCTTTGATGCCGAAGGTCTGACGAAACTGACGCAGGAAACCGAACGCCGCCGTCGTGAACGTAATGAAGTGGAACAGGATGTGGAAGTGGCGGTGCGCGAAAAGAACCGCGACGCGCTTGAACGCAAGCTGGAAATCGAGCAGCAAGAAGCCTTTATGACTCTGGAGCAGGAGCAACAGGTTAAAACCCGCACCGCCGAACAAAACGCCAAAATTGCCGCTTTTGAGGCCGAGCGCCATCGTGAAGCAGAACAGACGCGCATTCTTGCTGAGCGGCAGATCCAGGAGACGGAGATCGAACGTGAGCAAGCAGTACGGTCCAGGAAAGTTGAGGCCGAGCGTGAAGTACGTATTAAAGAGATAGAACAGCAACAGGTGACAGAAATCGCCAACCAGACGAAATCTATCGCCATTGCCGCCAAATCCGAGCAGCAATCGCAAGCGGAAGCGCGCGCCAACGACGCGCTGGCCGATGCGGTTCGCGCCCAGCAAAACGTAGAAACCACCCGCCAGACCGCCGAAGCGGATCGCGCCAAGCAGGTCGCTCTGATCGCCGCGGCGCAGGATGCGGAAACCAAAGCGGTCGAACTGACCGTTCGGGCAAAAGCAGAGAAAGAAGCGGCAGAATTGCAAGCCGCCGCCATCATCGAACTGGCGGAAGCAACGCGTAAAAAAGGTCTGGCGGAAGCCGAAGCGCAACGGGCGCTGAATGACGCTATCAACGTGCTTTCTGACGAACAAACCAGCCTCAAATTTAAACTAGCGCTCTTACAATCGTTGCCTGCTGTTATTGAGAAGTCTGTTGAACCGATGAAATCCATCGACGGCATTAAGATTATTCAGGTCGATGGCCTCAATCGCGGCGCGACGGCGGGCGACGTCGCCGCTGGCGGCGCTAACGGGGGAAACCTGGCGGAACAAGCGTTATCTGCCGCGCTCACCTATCGTACCCAGGCACCGCTGATCGATTCGCTGTTAAACGAGATTGGCATCGCTGGCGGCTCGCTAAAGGCGCTGACCACGCCGTTGGTTTCATCGGCAACGGATGAGATTAATCGCGAAGCAACGATAAAAGAGCAATAACCCCCCGCCATATCTCCTGTCCCTGGTCATAAGACCGGGGATTTTTTTATCTTTTTTCCACCTTGTCTGTACAAAGCGTTATGACCAGCAGGCCATTTTGCGTGGGCGATCCAGTAACGCAAAATCGGCGGGAGAAAGCCCTTGCGCCAGACAGGCACTCACCAACAATCGCGATGTCAGCAAGGGGCTGAAACGGGAAAGCCCCTCCCGAGGAAGGGGCTTTAATAAGGAAAGGGTTATGATGCACCAGGTCATCATACTGATTGTTCTGTTACTGATAAGTTTCGCAGCTTACTAACAGACAATCAGAGGGGGGAGAGATCCCCTCTCACCCTTATTCCTTTACTTTAGGTCGAAAAAAAAGCAGCGTCAACCGCGAGATACGCGTCGAAACAAAATGTCCGACGCGCCTTCAAAATCAGCGCCCGCCGCGTCTGTAACGCCTGATGTCGCGGTTTTACTTCTCGCTCTCGGTCTGGATCTTTTTGATGATATTGGTCGTGGAACAACCATCTTCGAAGTTCAGCACCATGACTTCGCCGCCGTTGGCCCAGACCTCTTCGCTGCCCGCGATCTCTTCCGGCTTATAGTCGCCGCCTTTTACCAGCAGATCCGGCAGAATACCGGCAATCAGTCGTTGCGGCGTATCCTCTTCAAAAGAGACAACCCAGTCGACCGACTCCAGCGCGCCCAGCACGATCATACGCTGTTCGAGCGGATTAACCGGACGGCTTTCGCCTTTCAGGCGTTTAGTCGAGGCGTCACTATTGACCGCAACAATCAGGCGGTCGCCCAATTTGCGCGCGTTCGCCAGATAAGAGACGTGGCCCGCGTGCAGAATATCGAAAACGCCGTTGGTCATGACCACTTTCTCGCCACGCTTACGCGCGCTGGCGACGGCCTGTCTCAACTCCTCTTCGGTCATGACGCCGAAGCCGGTATCCGCGCGTCCGCGCACTGCGTTTTCCAGCTCAATAGGGGAAACCGTTGACGTCCCGAGTTTACCTACCACTACGCCCGCCGCCGCATTGGCGAAATAACACGCCTCTTCCAGGGTATTTCCCGCCGCCAGCGTCGCCGCCAGCACGCCGATCACCGTATCGCCCGCACCGGTAACATCATAAACTTCCTGCGCCTGCGTCGGCATATGTAGCGGCGCTTTATTCGGTTGCAGCAGCGTCATTCCCTGTTCGGAACGCGTGACCAACAGCGCGGAAAGGTCGTAATCGGCAATGAGTTTCATGCCACGTTCAACCAGTTCGTCTTCGCTTTTACATTTCCCCGCGACCGCCTCAAATTCAGAAAGGTTTGGCGTCAGCAGCGTGGCGCCGCGGTAACGTTCAAAATCCGTTCCTTTCGGATCGATGAGCACCGGCACGCCCGCCTGGCGCGCCAGGGAAATCATAGTCTGCACGCTGGTCAGAGCGCCTTTGGCATAATCGGACAATACCAGCGCGCCGATCGATCCCAGCGCCTGGTTGATACGCTCATGCAACGGCTGCGGGTCCACCCCCTCAAAGCCTTCTTCAAAATCAAGACGAATGAGCTGCTGATTACGTGATAGCACGCGCAGTTTGGTAATCGTCGGATGCGTCGGCACCGAGACGAAGTCGCACTTCACATTGACCTCCGCCAACGTTTTGCTCAGCGCGCGCGCGGCGTCATCAATACCCGTCAGGCCGACCAGACGGGCGTTCGCTCCCAGAGACGCAATGTTCATCGCCACGTTCGCCGCGCCGCCCGGACGTTCCTCAACGGTATTTACCTTAACCACGGGCACCGGCGCTTCCGGTGAAATACGGCAAGTGGGGCCATACCAATAGCGATCCAGCATTACATCACCCACAACCATGACGCCTGCACGTTCAAACGCTGGCAGATTTACTTTCATTCCTGTCTCCTGAGAGATTCAAAATTTGCGCGCGATAATAGCATAATTCAAACGGCTACCAGCCACTTCCGCCAGCTTGCCTGCACCAGCGCGCGCTCTTTGCTAAAACACGTCTGCGCCACATGACCGGGAAGCTCCTGCAACGCCAGGTGGTGCAGTTCATCACGCAGTGTGGTGTAGGCTACCGTCAGCGCCTGCGCCTCGTGTTCATCCATAATGCCGTTTTGCGCCAGAAGCTCCAGGATGCGCACGTTATCAGACCAGCGCGTTAATTTAGGTTTTTCATGAGCGTAGCGCAGTACCAGATATTGCGCGATAAACTCAATATCCGTAATACCGCCTTCATCAGCTTTAATATCAAAACGATCACGATGCTTATTGCCGAGATGCGCCCGCATTTTCTCGCGCATTTCACGCACTTCAGTCTGCAATGTCTTGCCGTCGCGCGCCGTCGTCATGATAGTGCGGCGTACCGCATCAAACTGTGAGGTAAGCTGCGGGTCGCCATATACCACGCGAGCGCGTACCAACGCCTGATGTTCCCAGGTCCAGGCTTCATGCTGCTGATAATCGGCAAACGCGTCCGCTGAAGTCACCAGCATTCCCGCCGCGCCAGAGGGGCGTAGACGCGCATCCACCTCATACAAAATGCCGGAGGAGGTGCGCGTACTGAACAGATGCATAATGCGCTGCGCCAGGCGCAGATAAAACTGCCGCCCGTCGATTTCGCGTTCGCCGTTGGTCATGACGTCCATCGGACAGTCATGCAGGAAGATGAGATCCAGATCGGAACTGTAGCCCAGCTCCCATCCGCCCAACTTGCCATAACCGACAACCGCAAACCCCCGCCCCTGGCGCTCGTCCAGATGCGCTGGCTGACCATAACGCGCAACCATTTGCGTCCACGCCTGCTGCACCACAGCATCAATCATCGCCTCCGCCAGCCATGTGAGGTGATCGCTCACTTTCATCACCGGCAGCGTACCGGCAATATCCGCCGCCGCAATCCGCAAAAGCTGTGCCTGTTTAAACTGGCGTAATGCCTCCAGTTGTTGTTCTTCGTCTTCTTCCGGCACGCGCAGTAAATATTGACGTAATTCGTCGCGGTAAGCGTCGGTAGCCGTCGGCTGATAAAGCGTGCCGGGGTCGAGCAGTTCATCAAGCAACAACGGATAACGCGCCAATTGGCTCGCTATCATTGGCGAAGCGGCGCAGAGCATAATCAGGTGTTTCAGCGCGCCGGGAAATTCGCTCAGCAGCTCCAGATAGGTGGTGCGAGTGACAATCCCCGCCAGCAACGGCGTTATCCGCGATAGCGTAACAGCGGCGTCTTCGCGAGAACAGACATCAGCAAGCAGGTGCGGCATCAGTTGGTCCAGCACTTGCCGCCCGCGCGGGCCGATAGGGCGTTTATCCAGTTCCTTACGGAAGTCAGCGATGAGGGTCAGAACCTGTCGCCGATCCTCATCGGCTAAATGCGCCAGCACTGGCGTCGAATCATCCTCCTGTAGCGCATCCTGCCATACTTCACGCCACGGCTCTGAACGTTCTTCCTCCTGCGGGGTATCGGCTTCATCATCGCCAATTAATTCGTTGAATACGCGGCGTACATTAGCCATATGATCCGTCAGTTCGCCAACAAGCTGCGGCCAGTTCTCCGCCTTCATTCCCCAGGCCAGCCGCGCCCGATTCAGATCGTCGGCAGGCAACGTTTGCGTCTGTTCGTCATTGATGCTTTGCAGCAGATTCTCCAGACGACGTAGAAAAAGATAGGCCACGCGCAGTTGCGCCACGTCATTCTCAGGCAGCAAATGCAGCGCAGCGATAGCATCCAGCGTTGGCAGTAACGAACGCGACTGTAGCGACGGCTCGCGTCCGCCGCGGATGAGCTGGAATACCTGCACGATAAACTCAATTTCACGAATACCGCCCGCGCCAAGTTTAATGTTGTCTTTCAAACCGCGGCGTCGCACTTCGCGGGCGATCATCCCTTTCATATTACGTAGCGACTGGATGACGCTGAAATCGATATAGCGGCGAAAAACGAAAGGCCGCAGCATGGCGCGTAATTCACGAGACCAGGCGTCGTCGTTATCGCCCATTAGCCGCGCTTTCACCATGGCGTAGCGTTCCCAGTCGCGTCCTTGCTCCTGATAGTAATCCTCCAGCGCGGCAAAACTCAGTACCAGCGGGCCGCTGTCGCCAAACGGTCGCAGGCGCATGTCCACCCGATAGACAAAACCATCCATTGTGGGCTGATCCAGCGCTTTGATCAGCCGCTGCCCGAGACGCGTAAAAAACTGGGCGTTATCGAGTTCACGACGCCCGCCCCGGGTCTCGCCATGTTCCGGCCAGGCGAAAATCAGATCGATATCAGACGAAAAATTCAGTTCGCCGCCGCCCAGCTTGCCCATGCCTAAAATCAACAGCGGCTGCGGAACGCCCTGCGGGTTACAGGGGGTTCCCCATTCGCGGCAACAGGCGGCATACAGCCAGTCGCGCGCCCCCACAATGAGCGTCTCCGCCAGATGGCTCAACTGTTGTAAAATAGTCTCATCGTCCACCAGCGACAGCGTCTGCGCCCAGGCGATGCGTACCATGATGCGACGACGAAAAAACCTCAGTTCACGCATCAGCGAGGCGTCGTCACAGACACCTGCCAACGCCTCCTGTAACCAGCCAGCATAATGTCGCCATTCATCAGCCTGCGGCGATGCGGATTCCAGTTCGGCAAGCCACTCCGGATGCGCTATCACGCTATCCAGCGCAAAATCGCTAAATGTAAGTACTGACTTCGCCTGCACGCTAAGCGATGTCTCAGTAAATCCTTCTGGTAGGCGCTCAACAACGGTCTGCCAGTACTGCGATAAGGGTGAAGAGAGCGGCGTCATTTAGGGGATATCCTTTAAATAATGCCGGATGGCGGCGTTTCGCCTGACCCGGCCTACAAGTCCGCATACCGTAAGCCTGATAAGCGCAGCGTCATCAGGCGCTTTCTACGGTTCTGATTATCGTTTTCCGCTGTGCAACCAGAACGGCTGCTGGTTAATGGCCTCATTACGGAAATGTTCAATTTCAATACGTTGCCCGGTAATAATAGCGTGACGCAATCCCTGCCAGTTCTCCAGCCATGCCTGCGCGATCATCGCATCATAATACCCAGCCAGCAGTAAAACGCTGTCGATATCGCGAGTCAAACGCGGCAACTGGTCGCGATACTTATCACCCAGCGGTTGTCCAAAAACTTTTTTTAATTCAGCAGCATGACGAGAAAGATGAATGTCGGCGAAACGCTTAAAAGAATCGGCCATTTTGGCCTGCGCCTTCGCGTCCAGAAATGGCTGCCAGGCTTTCGTCACCAGCCATTCCGTCAATGCCAGTTTCGCCATCGCCGTTTGCGTACTATAAACGGCTGTGACGGCGGACACCGCGGATGTCATCGTCGCTTCCGCCAGGGTAAGTAGATCACGTAAGTGAGCGCTCGCTTTACGCGGAACAATGCCACCAAAAAGCATTAAGGCATGGCGCACTAATCCCATAGCATCCAGCACGTGTTCTTTCGCCGACTCGTCGCCGCGCAGCCAGAGCTCTTCATGGTACTGCCACTGTGACAACGCCAGATCCAGCGAGGCCTCCAGCCCTTGCTCTACCGTGGCTTTCGCGGCAGTCCGCAGAATTGCCGTTGGTGTATTCTCTCGCGGCGCATTCCCCTGCGCCAGGTGATAACCTCGCGCCGCCTTACTCAGACTGCCCTGACGCAAACCGGTTTGCGACAGCAGTTGCTTCGCCAGTTTTAACACGGCGCGCGTATCGCCGCGAAGCAACTCAAGCTCCAGCTCACAAATCGGTTCGGCAAACTCGCCCGCTTTTACGTCGCCGAGATCGAGCGCAATTTCAATCCTGCTGCCGTCAACGTCCAGACACCATTTTTCCCGGTAAAAATCGGTACTGAACAGCGGCTGTACGCTTGATGCCAGGCCGACAGGCAGTTTGCCATCCGGCCAGACCTCCGCCGGAAGTTGCGTCAGATCCAGCACGGGTTCGCTTAGCGCAACATTGTATTCGGGTCGCTGGTGCAGCCCGCCCGTTACCCGGCCGGCAATTTTCATGGTCATTTCATAGCGCCCATTTTCACCACGAATACGCAGCCCCATATCATGGCGGCGTAGCCAGTTATCAGGCGTTTCGAAGTAGATATTCAGCAACTGGCTGGGCGCATGATGCTCGCCGCCGAGCGTATGAAGATGATTTCGCAGCGCATCTACGGCGTCGTGATTGACGATAAACTTTAATTCGATTTCCTGAGCCATGGCCTTGTACTTATGGGTTATGTCACATCTGGGAAGATTCTTGGCGAACTTACCCGCATTATTTTTGTCAGTAGATAGTATTTTGCGCCAAATTGCCATGCAACGAGCAATTTGACGGGCGTAAAAGTTTGACGTAGCGGCAAAGGCGACACAGATGATTCCGATTGATGTCGACTACTTTGCGTAGCGACACTGATGCCGTTACTATCGTTCCACTTTCTCTGACAATAACGACAGCCTGATGCCAAAATTACGCCTGATTGGACTAACTTTACTTGCGCTTAGCGCCACCGCCGTCTCTCATGCTGAAGAGACGCGTTACGTTTCTGATGAACTGAATACCTGGGTCCGCAGCGGTCCGGGAGATAATTATCGCCTTGTGGGTACCGTCAACGCCGGCGAGGAAGTCACGCTCTTACAGAGCGATGCCAACTATGGTCAAATTAAAGACAGTTCTGGTCGTACTGCCTGGATACCGTTAAAAGAACTGAATACCACGCCAAGCCTGCGTACCCGCGTGCCGGATCTGGAAAATCAGGTCAAAACGTTGACCGATAAACTCAACAATATTGATACCACGTGGAATCAGCGCACCGCCGATATGCAGCAGAAAGTGGCGCAAAGCGACAGCGTCATCAACGGGCTAAAAGAAGAGAACCAGAAGCTGAAAAACGAGCTGATTGTCGCGCAGAAAAAAGTTAGCGCCGCGAATCTGCAACTGGATGACAAACAGCGCACCATTATTATGCAGTGGTTTATGTATGGCGGCGGCGTATTGGGTATTGGCTTGCTGTTAGGGCTGGTGCTGCCGCATATGATCCCAAGCCGTAAACGCAAAGACCGCTGGATGAACTAAATCGCCTTCTCTGCGGCACTGTCTTATCATTAGAGGATGATCGTTTTTAAAAGGAAAGTGGCGTGAAGATTTATCTGGTCGGTGGTGCGGTTCGGGATGCGTTGTTAGGGCTACCGGTTAAAGATAAAGATTGGGTCGTTGTCGGCGCCACGCCGCAGGAGATGCTTGATGCGGGCTACCAGCAGGTAGGCCGTGATTTTCCTGTGTTTCTCCATCCGCAAACTCACGAAGAATACGCGCTGGCGCGTACTGAGCGTAAATCCGGTTCCGGCTACACGGGCTTCACCTGTTATGCCGCGCCGGACGTTACCCTGGAAGCCGATCTCCAGCGTCGCGATCTGACCATTAATGCTCTGGCGCGCGACGATGACGGCCAGATTATCGACCCTTACCACGGGCGCCGGGATCTGGAGGCGCGTCTACTGCGCCATGTCTCTCCCGCGTTTGGCGAAGATCCCTTGCGCGTATTGCGCGTGGCGCGTTTTGCCGCCCGTTACGCTCATCTTAGTTTCCGTATCGCCGATGAAACACTGGCGCTAATGCGCGAAATGACCGCGGCAGGCGAGCTGGAACATCTGACGCCGGAACGGGTATGGAAAGAGACGGAAAATGCGCTTACCACCCGCAATCCGCAGGTTTACTTCCAGGTATTGCGCGACTGCGGCGCCCTGCGCGTCCTGTTTCCGGAAATCGACGCCCTGTTTGGCGTGCCCGCGCCGGCAAAGTGGCATCCGGAAATTGATACCGGAGTTCATACGTTGATGACGCTGTCGATGGCCGCCATGCTCAGTCCGCAGCTTGATGTCCGTTTCGCCACGCTTTGTCATGATGTGGGCAAAGGCTTAACGCCGAAAAACCTCTGGCCACGCCATCATGGCCACGGCCCGGCGGGCGTGAAACTGGTCGAACAGTTATGCCAGCGTTTGCGCGTCCCCAATGACCTGCGTGATTTAGCTAAACTGGTCGCCGAGTACCACGATCTGATCCACACCTTTCCGATACTCCAGCCGAAAACGATCGTTAAGCTGTTTGACGCCATTGATGCATGGCGTAAACCGCAGCGCGTCGAGCAGATTGCGCTGACCAGCGAGGCCGATGTCCGTGGACGTACCGGCTTTGAAGCGTCGGATTACCCGCAGGGGCGCTGGCTGCGCGAAGCCTGGCAGGTAGCGCAGGCGGTACCGACTAAAGAGGTGGTGGAGGCCGGATTTAAGGGCATCGAGATTCGCGAGGAGCTGACCAAGCGACGAATTGCAGCGGTCGCCAACTGGAAAGAGAAGCGCTGCCCGAACCCCGCCAGCTAAACGCCATCCGGCACGATAAATTGCCTGATGGCGCTGCACTTATCAGACCGACAAAACAGTTAGGCCGGACAAGGCGGTACGCCGCCATCCGGCAGGTCAATCATCAGAAGAAAACAACGTAAACGGCAGCCGCCACCACAAAGCGGTAAATCGCAAACGGAATAAACGAGATACGCTTAATCAGTTGCAGGAAGGTCTTGATGGCGATCAGCGCCACCACAAACGCCGTCACAAAGCCCACTGCGAACATCGGAATATCCGCTGCGGTCAGGAATGACCAACTTTTGTAGAGATCCAGAACCGTTGCGCCCATCATCATCGGCACAGCCAGTAAGAACGAGAACTCAGAGGCGGCGTAACGGCTGACGCCCATCAGCATCCCACCGGAAATGGTCGCTCCGGAACGCGAGAAGCCCGGCCACAGCGCCAGACACTGGAAACAGCCAATCATAAACGCCTGACGATACGTCATATCATCCAGCCCCGGCGCGCGCGGTTCTTTCGGCTTCAGGCACTCGGCGGCAATCAGCAACAGACCGCCTACCACCAGCGCGTACATCACGTTAATCGGGTTAAATAGCGACTTGATCGTGTCATGAAAGACTAACCCCAGCACCACCGCCGGAATCATGCCCAGCAGGATGTGAATCAACGTTAATCGACCTTTACTTTCACCTTCACGCTGTAGCGGGCGGCCAAAGTGAATACCGATGAGGCCAAACAACCGCCGCCAGAACATCACCACGACCGCCAGAATAGATCCAAGTTGAATCACCACTTCGAATGTCTTGGCCGTATCGCCTTCAAACCCCAGCAGATGACCCACAATAATCATATGGCCCGTGCTGGATACCGGCAAAAACTCCGTCAATCCTTCGACCACACCCAAAATTGCCGCTATCAGCAGCGAGTGCATATCGCTCATCAATAAACCCCTAAAATGAAAAACACTGCAAAAATGGATCTCGCGTTAAGACCCCATATATAACCGTTTGGTTTAAAAAATATAAAATTATTTATTTTTATTTCAGATTATTGCCACGCTCAATAATTACCCCTACGTTCGCCGCGCGCGCGACGGCGCCAGGCTTGCTCAGTTTGATGCGAACCCACGGAGAATTGAATCGGCTAAGCAGCAGATCCGCCACCTCTTCCGCCACGCGCTCGACCAGAGCAAAACGCCCGCCTTCGACATGATTTCTCACCGTGTCGGCGATATCCGCGTAACTTAGACAATCTGCGACATCATCGCTTTTCGCCGACTTGCGGTTATCCCATGCCATTTCGATATCGAACACCAGTTTTTGCTCGATAGTCTGTTCCCAGTCGTAAACACCGATAGTGGTGATTACCGAAAGTTGCTCTATAAATACAATATCCATCACGACCTGCCTGCTTTTTGGCTAACCCGGATACCACTTCCGGCGAAATGTGCGTATTATCCACAGAAATAGTAAATAAAACGACACTTTCAATACGGAACAGCTTATGAGTGCAATCGCGCCTGGAATGATCCTCTTCGCGTACCTCTGCGGCTCAATTTCCAGTGCCATTCTGGTTTGCCGCATCGCCGGGCTGCCCGATCCGCGAGAAAGCGGCTCCGGCAACCCGGGCGCGACGAACGTATTACGAATCGGTGGCAAGGGAGCGGCTGTCGCGGTACTTATTTTTGACATCCTTAAAGGCATGTTGCCCGTCTGGGGCGCGTATGCGTTAGGCGTTACCCCTTTCTGGCTTGGGCTTATCGCTATCGCCGCCTGTCTGGGGCATATCTGGCCGGTCTTTTTTGGCTTTAAAGGCGGGAAAGGCGTAGCAACCGCGTTTGGCGCCATTGCGCCCATCGGCTGGGATTTAACCGGCGTCATGGCTGGCACCTGGCTGCTGACGGTCCTGTTAAGCGGTTATTCATCGTTAGGGGCGATTGTCAGCGCCTTGATTGCGCCGTTTTACGTCTGGTGGTTTAAACCGCAGTTCACCTTCCCGGTATCGATGCTGTCATGTCTCATTTTGCTGCGCCATCATGACAACATCCAGCGTCTGTGGCGTCGCCAGGAGACGAAAATCTGGACGAAGCTGAAAAAGAAACGCCAGAAAGATTGAGCTGGAACTGCGTCTGGAAGAGGGCCTCAACCGTCTGGGGATCGGCTCACAAGGGTTGACCGGCAATAGCTTGGTGATGGGCGTACATATCGAATCCGCCGCGCGTCCCCCTTCCACCATTGGCGTGGTTAGGCGCGATTTTCGGCCTGATCTTCCTGGTGCTGCTGATCGTCTCCAGGCTGTTGTGGATGCCCGTCGTTTTGCTGTAAACCCGTTGGGGCGGCATGATGTCGCCCCCTTTCTCCGCTTTTACGCCGCCGGCAGCTCGGCCAGCGGCCAGCGCGGACGTACCGTTACGCCAAGATCCGCCGTAACGCCCGCCTTAAACCGCACCATTCCGGCATAGGCGATCATCGCCCCGTTGTCAGTACAAAACTCCGGACGCGCATAGAACACTTCGCCGCGGCGTTTTTGCATCATTTCGGCAAGCTTCGCACGCAGCGTGCGGTTAGCGCTGACGCCGCCCGCCATGACCAGACGCTTAAAACCGGTGCTTTCCAGCGCGCGCTTGCACTTGATCATCAGCGTATCCACGACCGCATCTTCAAAAGCGCGCGCGATATCAGCGCGAGTTTGTTCGTCGCCGCCATTACTACGAATGGTGTTAGCGGCAAAGGTTTTCAGACCGGAAAAACTAAAATCCAGCCCCGGGCGATCGGTCATCGGGCGCGGAAAGACAAAACGTCCCGCCGTCCCCTGCGACGCCATTTTCGACAGCATCGGGCCACCAGGATAATCCAGCCCCAACAATTTGGCAGTTTTATCAAACGCTTCGCCGGCGGCATCGTCAATCGACTCGCCCTGCAGTTCGTACTGACCAATTCCGGTCACGCTAATGAGCTGCGTATGTCCGCCGGAGACCAGCAGCGCCACAAACGGGAAATCCGGGGGATTATCTTCCAGCATCGGCGCCAGCAGATGCCCTTCCATATGGTGTACAGGAATGGCCGGCACATTCCAGGCAAATGCCAGCGAACGCCCGACGGTTGCGCCGACCAGCAGCGCGCCGACCAGGCCCGGGCCTGCGGTATAGGCCACCGCGTCGATATCGCTCGCCGTCAGACCGGCTTCTTTTAATGCCGCCTGAATCAGCGGCACGGTTTTACGCACATGATCGCGGGAAGCCAGTTCAGGCACTACGCCGCCGTAGTCAGCATGTAATTTCACCTGACTATACAATTGGTTGGCTAACAGACCCTTTTTGTCGTCGTAAATAGCGATGCCGGTTTCATCGCAGGATGTTTCAATACCCAGTACACGCATGACTTGTTTTACCTCGCTCTAATACCGCGCAGTGTAGGTCGAATGCGGGTGGATGTATACCCTCAGTCCCGACTTCGTGTATACTCCCTCACCTTATAAAAGTCCCGTTCAAAAAAGGCCGCGGTGCTTTACAAAGCAGCAGCAATTGCAGTAAAATTCCGCACCATTTTGAAATAAGCTGGCGTTGATGCCAGCGGCAAACCGAATTAATCAAAGGTGAGAGGCACATGCCGGTAATTAAAGTACGTGAAAACGAGCCGTTCGACGTAGCTCTGCGTCGCTTCAAGCGTTCCTGCGAAAAAGCAGGTGTTCTGGCGGAAGTTCGTCGTCGTGAGTTCTATGAAAAACCGACGACCGAACGTAAGCGCGCTAAAGCTTCTGCAGTGAAACGTCACGCGAAGAAACTGGCTCGCGAAAACGCACGCCGTACTCGTCTGTACTAATCTTTTGAGAGCGGGCTGCTCTCAATTCAGATCGAGTTGTAGTTGTAAGGCCGTGCTTCCGAAAGGAATGCGCGGCTTGTTTTCGTTTATGCATTAGCATATACACAAAATCATTCATGCTGCGTCCAGGCGGCAAGAGAGCAAGTCCCGGCGCTTACGCAAGTCAGCGACAGGGGTGAGCAAACGTAGCCAACACTACGGCAGCCTGAAGAATGACGTGTATAAAAGGGGCATATGGCTGGACGAATCCCACGCGTATTCATTAATGACCTGCTGGCGAGAACCGATATCGTCGATCTGATCGACGTGCGCGTAAAACTCAAGAAACAGGGCAAGAACTATCACGCGTGTTGTCCATTCCATAATGAGAAAACCCCTTCTTTCACCGTAAACGGTGAAAAACAGTTTTATCACTGCTTTGGATGCGGCGCGCATGGCAATGCGATCGACTTTTTGATGAATTACGACAAGCTCGAATTTGTCGAAACCGTCGAAGAATTAGCGGCCATGCATAACCTGGAAATTCCCTATGAAGCAGGCACCGGGCTTAGCCAGATAGAGCGCCATCAACGGCAAAACCTCTATCAGTTGATGAATGGTCTGAATGACTTTTATCAGCAGTCGCTTACCCATCCTGCGGCAAAACCTGCGCGTGACTATCTGCAAAAGCGCGGTCTGAGCGCTGAAATTATTCAGCGTTTCGCCATTGGCTTCGCGCCGCCTGGTTGGGATAACGCGTTAAAGCGCTTCGGTAATAACAGCGATAACAAGGCATTGTTGCTGGATGCCGGAATGCTGGTCAATAACGAGCAGGGCAGCACTTACGATCGTTTCCGTAATCGGGTCATGTTCCCTATTCGGGACAAACGCGGCAGGGTGATTGGTTTTGGCGGTCGAGTACTGGGGAACGACACGCCGAAATACCTTAACTCTCCGGAAACGGACATTTTCCATAAAGGCCGCCAGCTATATGGTCTTTATGAGGCTCAGCAATATAGTGCTGAACCGCAACGCTTGCTTGTGGTCGAAGGTTATATGGATGTCGTCGCACTAGCGCAATACGACATTAACTATGCGGTCGCTTCGCTGGGTACCTCAACCACGGCAGACCATATGCATATGTTATTCCGGGCGACGAACAACGTGATTTGCTGTTACGACGGCGACCGGGCTGGCCGTGATGCCGCCTGGAGAGCGCTGGAAACAGCAATGCCTTATATGACCGACGGTCGGCAGGTACGCTTTATGTTTTTACCTGACGGCGAAGACCCGGATACGCTGGTGCGTAAAGAAGGCAAGGCGGCTTTTGAAGCGCGGATGGAGCAGGCGCAGCCGCTCTCTACGTTTCTGTTTAATAGCCTCCTGCCGCAGGTGGATTTAAGCTCGCCGGATGGCAGCACGCAGTTAGCCGCGCTGGCGCTGCCGCTCATTAATCAGGTGCCTGGCGACGCGCACCGTATTCAGCTGCGCCAGACGTTGGGGCTGAAGTTAGGCATTTTCGATGATAGTCAGCTTGATCGTTTAGTGCCAAAACAGGCGGAAAGCGGCGTTTCCCGCCCGGCTCCGCAGCTAAAACGCACGACCATGCGTATACTGATAGGATTACTGGTGCAAAATCCGGATCTCGCGCCGTTAGTGCCGCCCTTAGACGCGCTGGATCAGAATAAGCTGCCTGGACTTGGCTTATTTAAAGAATTGGTCAAAACTTGTTTGGCTCAGCCAGGTCTTACTACCGGACAACTTCTGGAACTCTACCGTGGCACAAATGATGCTGCGACCCTTGAAAAATTATCGATGTGGGACGATATAGCAGACAAGGCGATTGCCGAAAAGACCTTTACCGACTCACTCAACCATATGTTTGATTCGCTGCTGCAACTGCGACAAGAAGAGCTGATCGCTCGCGATCGCACTCACGGTTTAAGCAACGAAGAACGCCGAGAGCTCTGGACGTTAAACCAGGAGCTGGCCAGAAAATGAATTTAACGGCTTAAATGCCGCATATCGATCGGGAAGCCCCCGACAGCCGCAGTGAGAGGCAGCGGCCAAAATATAAGTATGCCCTCGCTTTAAATGTCGACAGCTATACCGTCGACACCAATCAAACGAATAAGTGTGGATACCGTCTTATGGAGCAAAACCCGCAGTCACAGCTGAAACTTCTTGTCACCCGTGGTAAGGAGCAAGGCTATCTGACCTATGCTGAGGTCAATGACCATCTGCCGGAAGATATCGTCGATTCAGATCAAATTGAAGATATCATCCAAATGATCAACGACATGGGTATTCAGGTAATGGAAGAAGCGCCTGATGCCGATGATCTGCTGCTGGCTGAAAATACCACCAGCACCGATGAAGATGCGGAAGAAGCTGCTGCACAAGTTCTGTCCAGTGTTGAGTCTGAAATCGGTCGTACGACTGACCCGGTACGCATGTATATGCGTGAAATGGGCACTGTTGAACTGTTGACCCGGGAAGGCGAAATCGACATCGCTAAACGTATCGAAGACGGGATCAACCAGGTTCAATGCTCCGTTGCCGAATACCCGGAAGCCATTACCTATCTGCTGGAACAGTACGATCGCGTTGAGGCTGAAGAGGCTCGTTTGTCCGATCTTATCACCGGCTTTGTCGATCCGAACGCGGAAGAAGAGATGGCGCCGACCGCAACTCACGTCGGTTCTGAACTCTCCCAGGAAGACCTGGATGATGACGAAGACGAAGATGAAGAAGACGGCGACGATGACGACAACAGCATTGACCCTGAACTGGCACGCGAAAAATTCGCTGAGCTGCGCGCGCAATACGTCGTTACGCGCGACACCATCAAAGCGAAAGGCCGCAGCCATGCTGCCGCGCAGGAAGAGATTCTGAAGCTGTCTGAAGTGTTCAAACAGTTCCGTCTGGTACCGAAGCAATTCGACTATCTGGTCAACAGTATGCGCGTGATGATGGATCGCGTGCGTACCCAGGAACGTCTGATCATGAAGCTCTGCGTCGAGCAGTGCAAAATGCCGAAGAAGAACTTTATCACGCTGTTTACCGGTAACGAAACCAGCGAAACCTGGTTCAACGCCGCTATCGCGATGAACAAACCGTGGTCGGAAAAACTGCACGATGTCGCGGAAGAAGTGCAACGCTGTCTGCAAAAACTGCGGCAGATTGAAGAAGAGACCGGTCTGACCATCGAACAGGTGAAAGACATCAACCGTCGAATGTCCATCGGGGAAGCGAAAGCCCGCCGTGCGAAGAAAGAGATGGTTGAAGCGAACTTACGTCTGGTTATTTCTATCGCTAAGAAATACACCAACCGTGGCTTGCAGTTCCTTGATCTGATTCAGGAAGGCAACATCGGTCTGATGAAAGCGGTAGATAAGTTTGAATACCGTCGCGGCTACAAGTTCTCCACCTATGCAACCTGGTGGATCCGTCAGGCGATCACCCGTTCTATCGCGGATCAGGCGCGCACCATCCGTATTCCGGTGCATATGATTGAGACCATCAACAAGCTCAACCGTATTTCTCGCCAGATGCTGCAAGAGATGGGCCGCGAGCCAACGCCGGAAGAGCTGGCTGAACGGATGCTGATGCCGGAAGATAAAATTCGTAAGGTGCTGAAGATTGCCAAAGAGCCAATCTCCATGGAAACGCCGATCGGCGACGATGAAGATTCGCATCTGGGTGATTTCATCGAGGATACCACCCTCGAGCTGCCGCTGGACTCTGCCACTACCGAGAGCCTGCGTGCCGCCACTCACGACGTTTTGGCTGGCCTGACCGCTCGTGAAGCGAAAGTGCTGCGTATGCGTTTCGGTATCGATATGAACACCGACCACACGCTGGAAGAAGTGGGTAAACAGTTCGATGTTACCCGCGAACGTATCCGTCAGATCGAAGCGAAGGCGCTGCGTAAACTGCGCCACCCGAGCCGTTCTGAAGTGCTGCGCAGCTTCCTCGACGATTAATTCGCCCCACACGTATAAACGCCGCCGCAAGGCGGCGTTTTTTTATCAGGCCATGCGCAAGCGCCCTATTTGGCCTGCAGAATTTCTACACAGCGCGAGTATTCGCGCCCTCATTCCCCATTGCTATAGCCCACGCATAATGAGCGCTTGATCCAGTTCGCGATAGGCCTCGACCAGTTTTTCCGTTTTAATTCGGTTTAAGCCACTGGGATTCGGCAACACCCACACCATCGTCGCGCCAATGGCGATCTTTTGTTTACCCCAGGCGATACCGCGCTGGCTGAATCCCTGTTCAAAAGCCTGTTTACCAAGCACTGCCAGCGCCGCGGGCTGGTAGTCCTCTATCTTTTCAATCAGGTTTCGTCCGCCGCTACGTAATTCATGCAACTTCACCTCAGTCGCTTGTACCGTCGGTCGATCGACGAGTTTCGTTACCCCGCAGCGAAAATCCAGTAATTTTTCCGCCTCTTCTGGTTTCAACTGTCGATCGGTGAAACCGGCCAAATGAATAACTTTCCAAAAACGATTCGCGGGATGCGCAAACGGAAAGCCGGTATTCGCCGAGGAGAGTCCCGGATTGATGCCGCAAAAAACCACCCGTAGCCCTGGCGCCAGTATGTCCTTAACCATTATTACTCCTGAGCAATACAACGTTCTTTAAGTATAACGGGTTGAAAACACATTGTTTATAAAAACAGCACCCGCACGGTTACGGCTGGATTACAGCGTAAAGTTACATTATAATCCACCGCCACGGCCCCTTAGCTCAGTGGTTAGAGCAGGCGACTCATAATCGCTTGGTCGCTGGTTCAAGTCCAGCAGGGGCCACCAAATTTTAGCTTTAAAATCATATAATTAAGCCACTCTAAAGAGTGGCTTTTTTGTTTCTGACAGGGCTCGCCCCATACCGCTATTTACGATGCCAATAGGCTGCCGCACGTACCAGGTGTGGATCAAACCCCTTTTCAAAGCACTGACTTAAACGTTTTACCGTTTTGCCTTCGCCAGTAATCCAGATGAAATAGTCTGATTCTGGTATTGTCAGCTGCGACAGGCGCGTTTGCATTGCCTGTTCATCGCCGCCAACAACATATTCCACAGTAATATCCGTCAAATGGGCGAGATAATCGCGGTATGCCGCATCCTGAATGCTCACCAGCGCGGTTACCGCAGGGCGCACAGGCAGACGGCTAAGCGATTCCAGACGACGACGTAGCGCAGGCATACCGGACTCATCGCAGACATAAACCTGACAGGCATACTCTTCCGGCACCACCAGCGAACCGCGCGGCCCGCCGATCGTCAGTGTATCGCCTTCACGGGCTTCCATTGCCCAACGGCTGGCTACGCCGCCATCGTGGATAAAGAAATCCAGCGCCAGCTCGCGACGCGCCTCGTCATACAGCGGCGTGTAATCCCTGGAGACCGGGCGAACGCCCTCCCCCCAGATAATGCCTTCCTCAGTGACTGTCGGAGGCGTAAAGCGACAGCCTGGCTCAGGGAAAAAAACTTTCGTGTGATCGTCAAAGCCCAGGGAGATGAAACCGTCCAGCGCCTCGCCGCCAAGTACGATCCGCTGAAATCCTGCGCTAATACGTTCTACCCGCAGAACGATCAGCTCGCGAAAACGCAGCTCATTACGAACACGCTGTGGGTAGCGTACGGATGATGTCGTCATTTTTTGCCTTCGTGAAGTAATACGATATATCTAAATTAAAATTTTAAATGATAATGATTGTTAATCAGTAAAAATGCAACTGTTTTTTGATAGTGTTCTGGCAACACATCGCTAATCACAACTTCAAAATAAAACGTTATAAATTAATAGATTATATCAACAAGCGCTTTTATCCTTGCTAAAAACCATCATTTAGATATAAATTAGATATATCTAAATAAGCAGGAGGCAATGATGCAAAATCAACATGAAGGGTGTTGCAAAAACCGGGATCATATGCACGATGGTTGCTGCAAAGATCGAGAACATCAGCATGAAGGCTGCCATAGCGCGCATCAGCATGAGAACGCCAGTTGCGGCGGCGAGCACCGTCACGGACACGGCTGTGGTCGTCATGGACAGGGCGGTGGTCGACGTCAGCGATTTTTTGGCCACGGGGAACTTCGGCTGGTCATTCTTGATATCCTGACCCGGGACGCCAGCCACGGCTATGAACTGATTAAAGCGATAGAAAACCTGACGGGGGGCGGCTATACGCCAAGCGCTGGCGTGATCTACCCTACGCTGGATTTTTTACAGGATCAGCAATTTATCACGATTAGCGACGAAGAGGGCGGGCGGAAAAAAATCGCGATTACCGCGAACGGCGCGCAATGGCTTGATGAAAATCGCGAACACCTGACGCATATTCAGGCGCGGCTAAAAGCCCGTTGTGTGGGCATGGAGTTACGTAAAAATCCGCAGATGAAGCGGGCGCTGGATAACTTCAAGGCCGTGCTGGATCTGCGGATAAACCACAGCGATATCAACGACGCGCAAATCAAACGCATTATCGGCGTGATTGATCGCGCGGCGCTGGAAATCGCCGAACTGGATTAAGCGGGCTGCGTGTCCTCTTCGCGGACGCGGAACACGTTAACCAGCTCTTTTAAATGTAACGCCTGTTCGTTCAGCGACGCCGCGGCGGCAACAGACTCTTCCACAAGGCAGGAGTTTTGTTGCGTGGCGGCGTCAATCAGGCCAATCGCGCTGTTAATCTGCGAAATACCGTCAGTTTGCTCGCGGCTGGCCTGCCCAATCTCACGTAATATCACATCCATCTCTTCGACGTTATCCACCATGCCATTAATCAGGGCGCTGGCTTTCTCCACCAGGTGCATCCCTTCCTGAGTCTGACTGGTTGAATCTTCAATCAAATTACGGATTTCACTGGCTGACGAGGCGCTCTTTTGCGCCAACTGGCGAACCTCTCCGGCGACAACGGCAAAACCACGTCCATGTTCGCCCGCGCGCGCCGCTTCAACCGCCGCGTTCAGCGCCAGAATATTGGTCTGAAAGGCAATGGAATCAATGATATTGATGATATCCGACATACGATTTGCCGTATCGTTAATGACGCGCATTTTCTGCGTCACTTGATTCATCATCTCCCCATTGTTTTTCACTACGCTGGCGGCGCCGGCAGAGAGTTTGGTCGCTTCACTGGTATGGTCAGCCGTATTTTTAACCGTGGCGGTAATCTGTTCCATCGACGCCGCCGTTTCTTCAACCGGGCTGGCCTGCTCTTCCGTACGCGCCGCCAAATCCTGGTTACCGGCGACAATTTGCGCCGCCGCTGTGGAGATACTTTCCGAACCGTTTTGCACTTCCTGTACGATATCCAGTAGACGCGTTTTCATCGCCATTAACGCTTGCAGTAGTACGCCTGTTTCATCTTTATAGTCGGTGGTGATATGGCGAGTCAGATCGCCATCGGCAATCGCCTCGGCAAAGCGTACCGCTTCATCAAGCGGCCGGGTAATGGAACGTACGATATACCATCCCATTACGCATCCGGCAGCGATGCTTATCAGCGCCAGGGTAATTAACAGCGTCCGGTTAGTTTTAAAATCTCCTTCGACCTGCACGCCCGCGTTGTGCATCTGCGCATCCTGAACGGCGATAAGTTCCTGAACTTTGTCCTTATAGACCTTTTGCACCTGCACCGTTCTGGTCATCATCTCCTGAATGGCCGCCTGACGATTATTGCTTTGAATATCTTTCAAAATACGGAATCTGGACTCCAGGTATTGCTGGCGCGCTTCACGGATCTCGGTAATGATTTTCTGCGAAGCCGCATCGTGACGATTGCTGGAAAGCTCATCCAGTAACGCCGTAATACGCTGGCTTATTTCATCCAGCTCTTTCTGCGAACTCTGGCTCCAGCGCCCCTCTTCATCCAGTAACATGAGCTGCTGCGCGATGATGAAATCATTAAAATTATCGATTAACAGATTGGCTTTTACCGTGGTGGGATAATCATTGGTAATAATGTTCTGCATACCCGTATTAGCCCGATCAAGGCTAAACAAAGACAGAGCGGAACTCACCACCATGAGAACAATGAATAAGCCAAAGGCCATAAATAATTTTGAACGTATTTTAATGTTATGCAAAAACATATTTTCTCCCTGGGATTGCATATCCTCATACAGGAAGATTTATCGGCAATAATGTTACTAACTTTATGATATTGATCGCTTTTTATTTCGGAACATTATTAGTAAGTAATATTTATTGTTCACAGAAAGATGAACCAAAAGTGACATAAATTGGCACTAATAATGAAAGAAATACGCTAAAAGGTTAACCATTTCTTATTTATTAACTGAGTTTATACCTATTAATAGGTAGACAAGGGAGAAGGAATAAATATCACATTATTTTTAACATCACAGGCCACTGGTACTCTCTATGATGGCAGGCACCGCCTTCTATCAGAGCACATCCGCCCGGTAAGCTTGTTGCTACCGGGCGGATGTCATTACCGTTGCAACCTACAAATAAACTTAATGCAGTACCGTGACCGCATCCTCCAGCCGGCTGGCACGGTGTTTTACCATCGCGGAGACTTGTGCGCTCTCTTCCACCAGCGCCGCATTCTTCTGGGTTATGCGGTTCAACTCGTCCACGGCGCGAGTCAGGCTGGAAAGCCCATCTGTCTGTTCCTGCGTCGACTGGCTGATCCGTGCGATAAGCAGGGTGACATTTTGCACCTGGGCTACAATGTCATCCATGGTACGGCCTGCGGCGTGAACCTGCTCGGAGCCTGACTGCACCTTTGTTGCACTGGCGTCAATTAATTTACGAATATCGTTCGCCGCATTAGCGCTACGGCTGGCAAGATGGCGTACCTCGCCAGCAACCACGGCAAACCCTTTCCCCTGCTCGCCCGCTCTCGCCGCTTCTACCGCCGCATTCAGCGCCAGGATATTCGTCTGAAAAGCGATATCGTTAATTAGCGTGGTGATCGTCCCGATACGTTGCGTACTGTGAGCGATATCATCCATCGTTTTAATCACCGTATCCATCGCCTCACCTCCCTGAGTCGCCGCGCTACTGGCCGCCATGGAAAGCTTATCCGCAGCGGAAGCCGTCTCGGAATTGAGCTTCACGGACTCCGCCATCTGGTTCATGGTCGTTACCGTTTCCTGAACATTCTCCACGGTCTGACGGGTGTGTTCGTTCAGATCATTGTTACCCTTCGCCAGCCTTTCACTGCCGTTTCTGACGCTGGAAACCTGACTTGATACGTCATTGATCAGCCAGCGGCACATCAAGCCAAGCTGCCCCACGGCCCTCAGCGTCAGCCCCAACTCATCGCTACGATTAAGGTGTTGTACGCTGTTGCGTTCGCCGGTCGCCACTTTCAGCGCCTGCGTCGCCACATTTTCAATGGGACGCACAATTTGCCATTCAAATAGCGCCGTACCTGCCAGCATCGCCAACGCGCCCAACAGCAACGCCTGCCATGACGCATCCGTACCGAACAGCGCCAACACCAGCATTACGGCCATTAGCCCCATAATGCTACGCACTCGCCAGCGAACAGGCATAGCGGGCAGTTTGCCCAGCAAGCCCTGACGAACCACCAAGCCTTTATGAATACGTTTACTACACCGCCCTTCATTTAGCGCCTGATATAAAGGCTCGACGGCGGCAATCTCATCATCCGTGGCGCGGGTACGGATCGACATATATCCCGTCACACGCCCTTCACGTATCATCGGTACCGCGTTGGCCCTCACCCAATAATGGTCGCCGTTTTTACGCCGGTTTTTCACAATGCCGCTCCACGGTTCGCCCTGTTTTAGGGTATACCACATATCTGCGAAGGCAGCTTTCGGCATATCCGGATGACGCACCAGATTATGTGGCTGCGCCAGTAACTCGTTTAACTGATAGCCGCTCACCTGGACAAAAGTGTCATTGGCGTGAGTGATATAGCTTTCCAGGTCGGTCGTAGACATCAGAGTGGTATCATCATCCAGCGGGGTATTTAGCTGGCTGACGTAGGGATGAGAAGACATGATAGCGTCCTGTGCAGGTTATCTGGATGTTAATTTTTCGCTCAGATGTTATTTCGGCGCTAATCTATTTATCTTTAGTTGTTAAAATTGCTCTGGATCGCAATTTGCGATTAATCCTTAATATTTGTACGATTTTCACCTCATCCTGCGCCTTATTTTCATTATGAAATTGTTTAGCGTGGACAACCTTTTTCTTTAAAATATGCCCTGGCTCACCTTTTTCTCACGCCGCCTCTAACGCAACACACCGTAAAACAAGATCTGCTCAAAATGCATCCAATTGTTAACACATGACATTAAATGTTGTGTAAATGTGATTATTCCTGGTGTTTATCCCGATTTTCACTATGGGCTTAGACCCCCGCTAATCCCTGCAATACTTAATTCAGTATCATGTGATACACGGCCCTCTGGAGCTCATTTTGAACAGGTTACCTTCCAGCGCATCGGCTTTGGCCTGTAGCGCGCACGCACTGAATCTCATCGAGAAGCGAACGCTAAACCATGAGGAAATGAAAGCACTAAACCGAGAGGTCATTGACTACTTTAAAGAGCATGTAAATCCAGGATTTCTGGAATACCGGAAATCTGTTACCGCCGGCGGGGATTACGGAGCCGTAGAGTGGCAAGCGGGCAGTTTGAATACGCTTGTCGACACCCAGGGGCAGGAGTTTATCGACTGTCTTGGGGGGTTTGGCATCTTTAACGTGGGGCACCGTAATCCTGTTGTGGTATCCGCCGTCCAGAATCAACTCGCAAAACAACCTCTCCACAGCCAGGAGTTACTTGATCCCTTGCGGGCGATGCTGGCAAAAACGCTGGCGGCGCTGACACCGGGGAAACTCAAGTACAGCTTTTTCTGTAACAGCGGCACCGAATCCGCCGAAGCGGCGCTAAAACTGGCAAAAGCGTATCAGTCGCCGCGCGGCAAGTTTACCTTTATCGCCACCAGCGGCGCATTTCATGGCAAATCATTGGGCGCGCTCTCCGCCACGGCCAAATCCACCTTCCGCAGACCCTTTATGCCTTTACTGCCGGGCTTCCGCCATGTGCCGTTTGGCAATATCGACGCGATGAGCATGGCATTTAGCGAAGGCAAAAAAACGGGCGACGAGATAGCAGCCGTGATTCTGGAGCCTATTCAGGGTGAAGGCGGCGTGATCCTGCCGCCGCAGGGATACCTGACAGAGGTACGTAAGCTCTGTGACGAATTCGGCGCGCTGATGATTCTGGATGAAGTACAAACCGGCATGGGGCGTACCGGCAAGATGTTTGCCTGTGAGCACGAAAATGTGCAGCCTGATATTCTGTGTCTGGCGAAAGCCCTGGGCGGCGGCGTGATGCCGATTGGCGCCACCATCGCGACTGAAGAGGTGTTTTCGGTTCTGTTCGACAACCCCTTCCTGCATACCACCACTTTTGGCGGTAATCCGCTGGCTTGTGCTGCCGCGCTGGCGACCATTAACGTCCTGCTGGAACAAAATCTCCCGGCCCAAGCGGAACAAAAAGGCGATACGCTCCTGGATGGTTTTCGACAACTTGCGCGTGAGTATCCCAATCTGGTACACGATGCGCGCGGCAAAGGTATGTTGATGGCCATTGAATTTGTCGATAACGAAACGGGCTACCGTTTTGCCAGTGAGATGTTCCGTCAACGCGTGCTGGTCGCTGGTACGCTGAATAATGCGAAAACAATTCGTATTGAGCCACCGCTCACGCTAACCATTGAACTGTGCGAACAGGTATTGAAATCAGCGCGTAATGCGCTGGCGGCGATGCAGGTGAGCGTTGAAGAGGTTTAAAAACGATGCCGGATGGCGCTATGCTTATCCGGCCTGTTTTCCCCGGGTCGCGGCCTCTTTTTTGAATCCCATCACAATCACCACATTCCCCTTTTCCCTTTTACCTCGCGACGGCTACAGTAGTAACTCATCCGACCACATAACAATAATTTTACATACTGGATACGCTTATGAGCTACCCGTCGCTGTTCGCCCCGCTCGATCTGGGCTTTACTACTCTCAGAAACCGCGTGCTGATGGGATCGATGCACACGGGTCTGGAAGAACATCCTGATGGCGCTGAGCGCCTGGCGGCATTTTATGCCGAGCGCGCGCGACACGGCGTAGCGTTAATCGTCACCGGCGGTATTGCGCCCGTTCCCTCCGGGGTCGTGATGACCGGCGGCGCGATGCTGAACGATGCCAGCCAGTTAACGCCTCACCGCGTGGTGACCGATGCAGTACATGCGGAAGGAGGTAAAATCGCGCTGCAAATTCTGCACACCGGGCGTTACAGCTATCAGCCGCACCTGGTCGCGCCGTCGGCAATTCAGGCGCCAATCAACCGCTTTATGCCGCATGAACTGACGCATGATGAAATCTTGCAGTTAATCGACGACTTCGCGCATTGCGCGCAACTGGCGCAGGAAGCAGGCTACGACGGCGTAGAGGTGATGGGATCAGAGGGCTATCTGATTAATGAATTTATCACGCGGCGAACTAACCATCGCGATGACGAATGGGGCGGCGACTATGCCAGCCGTATGCGCTTCGCGGTTGAGGTAGTACGCGCGGTACGCCAGCGGGTAGGGAACGACTTTATTATTATCTATCGCCTGTCGATGCTCGATCTGGTGGAAAATGGTGGCACGTTCGACGAAACGGTACAACTGGCGCAAGCCATTGAAGCCTCAGGCGCAAGCCTAATTAATACCGGCATTGGCTGGCATGAGGCGCGAATCCCGACCATCGCCACGCCAGTACCGCGTGGCGCCTTTAGCTGGGTGACGCGGAAACTCAAAGGTCATGTGTCGGTTCCACTGATCGCGACCAATCGCATTAACGATCCGCAGGTCGCCGAGACGATCCTGACGCGCGGCGATGCCGATATGGTGTCGATGGCGCGTCCCTTCCTTGCCGATGCTGAATTCCTGACTAAAGCGCAATCCGGACGCGCAGATGAGATCAATACCTGTATCGGCTGTAATCAGGCCTGTCTGGATCGGATCTTCATCGGCAAAGTGACCTCCTGTCTGGTGAACCCGCGCGCCTGTCACGAAACCCACATGCCGATAACGCCGGCCATACGCAAAAAGAACCTGGCCGTTGTCGGCGCAGGCCCGGCGGGGCTGGCTTTCGCGATTAACGCCGCGTCGCGCGGCCATCATGTCACGCTGTTTGACGCTCAGAGTGAAATTGGCGGTCAGTTTACTATCGCCAGGCAGATCCCGGGTAAAGAGGAGTTTTACGAAACGCTGCGCTACTACCGTCGAATGATCGATGTTACTGGCGTTACGCTGAAACTGAACCAACGGGTGAACGCAGAGGATCTTCAGCCGTTTGACGAAGCGATCCTCGCCTGCGGAATAGTACCGCGCCGCCCGCCGATAGACGGTATCGATCATCCAAAAGTATTGACCTACCTGGAGGTATTGCGCGATAAAGCGCCGGTTGGTAAGCGAGTGGCGATCATCGGCTGCGGCGGGATCGGTTTTGACACGGCCATGTATCTGAGCCAGCACGGCGAATCCACCAGCCAAAATATTGCTGAGTTTTGTACGGAATGGGGAATTGATACCAGCCTGCAGCAGGCAGGCGGTCTGCGTCCGGAAGGCCCGCGCCTGGCACGTAGTCCACGGCAAATCGTCATGCTGCAACGCAAAGCCAGCAAGCCGGGCGAAGGATTAGGAAAAACCACCGGCTGGATCCATCGCGCGACGTTACTGGCGCGCGGCGTGAAGATGATCCCGGCGGTCAGTTACCAGAAGATCGACGACGACGGATTACATCTCTTGATCGGCGGCGAACCGCAGTTGCTGGAAGTGGATCATGTGGTGATCTGCGCCGGACAGGAACCTCGCCGCGAGCTGGCGGACCCGTTACGCGCCGCAGGTAAAACGGTACATCTTATCGGCGGATGCGATGTCGCGATGGAGCTGGATGCCCGACGGGCGATTGCCCAGGGCACCCGACTGGCGCTGGAGATTTAACGACTTTGCCTGATGGCGCTGCGCTTATCGGGCCTATGCCGTCATACCGGTTTTATAGGCCGGTATGACGCTTGAGCGCCTTATCGACGGCGTCCCTGCTTCACCGCTTTCAAAATAACAAACTTATTGTTGGTTGCTATCGTCGCGCAATTACCGAAAATCTTCTTCAGCTTGTGGAAATAGTCCAGATGGCGGTTCGCCACAATATACAGTTCGCCGTTGATTTTCAGGCAGCGGCGGGCGTGATGGAACATCTCCCAGGCGATATTGTCCGTCAGCGCATGTTTCTGGTGGAACGGCGGGTTGCAGAACACAGCGTTAAAACGGAACGGCTCCACGCCGGAGAGCGCGTTGTTGATCATAAATTCGCAGCGTTCGAATGCTTCCGGCAGGTTCGTTTCTACATTCAAACGGCTGGAATCTACCGCCATCGGCGATTCATCGACAAATACCACGTTCGCCTGCGGATTTTTCGCCAGTAAGCCCAGGCCAATCACCCCATTGCCGCAGCCGAGATCGACAATCTCCCCGTCGAGGTTTTCCGGCAAATGCTGCATAAAGAAGCGCGCGCCGATATCCAATCCGGTACGAGAAAACACATTCGCGTGGTTGTGAATCGTCCAGCCTGTATCTTCCAGTTTCCAGCTTAGCGTTTGCGGCGCGTCGGCCAGTTGCGGATGACTGAAGGTACAGTTAATCAGGCGCGCTTTCTTCCACGCCAGCGTCGTCGTGGTTGGGCCCAGCACTTTTTCAAACAGTTCCAGCGTAGAGGTATGAATATCACGCGCTTTCGCGCCGGCGATAATACGCGTTTGCGCCGTAACGACCTTACGCAAAGCGCGTAACTGCTGTTCCAGCAACGCCAGCGTTTTCGGTACCTTAATCAATACCACGCCCGGCGCCTGCGGGTAGTCAGCGGTACTGTCGAGAAACGTTACGCTGGACTCCGCGATGCCGTTATGGCGTAAATTCTCTCGCGTACCCAGTTCGCTTAAATACGAATCGCCAATACTGTATGGCGAATGCTCCGCCAGCGCACAGCTTAGCGCGCCAAACGTATCATTCAGGATCAGCACCGGGCCGCGAATTTCCGTCTCATCCAACTGTTGCAGCAGATACTCATCGGCCGCCTCCCACGCCAGAAGCGGGTTAACATCATCCGTTTGCGGAAAACGTTTCAGCGTCAGTGAACGGAAACCGTCGTCTACGTGGCTCATTAGGCCTCCTGAATGGTAAAATTGCGGCGTTATCCCTGAAAAGGGTGCGTGAGTATACACTTTTTATCAGCAACATGGAGCTTTGATGACCTCACTAACTTACCTTCAGGGGTATCCGGAACATCTCCTTGCCCTGGTGCGCACCTTAATCGCCGAGCAGCGCCTGGGAGCGGTGCTGGAAAAACGTTATCCCGGCGCGCATGATTACGCCACTGACAAAGCGCTATATCACTATACTCAGGAACTGAAAAGTCAGTTTCTGCGCAATGCGCCGCCCATCAATAAAGTGATGTATGACAGCAAGATCCATGTGCTGAAAAATGCGCTGGGACTGCATACCGCTGTCTCGCGCGTTCAGGGCGGCAAGCTCAAGGCAAAGGCGGAGATCCGCGTCGCTACCGTGTTTCGCAACGCTCCGGAGCCATTCTTACGGATGATTGTGGTTCACGAGCTGGCGCACCTGAAAGAGAAAGATCATAACAAAGCGTTTTATCAGCTCTGCTGCCATATGGAGCCGCAGTACCATCAACTGGAGTTTGATACGCGACTGTGGCTGACGCATCAGGCGCTGTCGGCACAATAAATTCTGAAAATGCCCCTTCCCCCGTATCTTTTTAACGGCGTGGGCATAAAATCGGCGCGTTCACATTTCGCTCATTTCCTGCCGCCACGTCAAGGATGACGATCTGTAGAGGGTATTTTTTATCCACCGCCAACGGAACCGCGCAACAACCATGCTCTCACAATGTGCCCGTTTTATCCGCCGCCTCTGTTTTACACGCCGGGCGTTAACAGTGGCGTGTTTTCTGCTTGTCGCAGCAGGCGTCGCGCTTTTCTATTCCAACTGGCTTATCGTCAACGCCTCGCAGCATCTGACATGGAATGATATTCAGACCGTTCCCGCCCGCAACGTCGGGCTGGTGTTAGGCGCTAAACCCGGCAATCGGTATTTTACCCGGCGGATTAATACTGCCGCCGCGTTGTATCACGCCGGTAAAGTGAAGTGGCTGTTAGTCAGCGGCGATAATGGCAAAAAAGAGTACGATGAACCTTCGGCGATGCAGCAGGCGCTGATAGCGAAAGGTGTGCCGGAAGCGGCCATTTTTTGTGATTATGCCGGATTCTCCACGCTGGACTCCGTAGTTCGCGCCCGGAAAGTGTTTGGCGAAAGCCGCATTACGATTATCTCGCAAGCATTCCATAATCAACGGGCGATCTGGCTGGCGCAACAATATGGCATTGACGCTATCGGCGTTAACGCGCCGGATCTGAATAAAAGGCACGGAACCTACACACGACTTCGGGAAAAGCTGGCGCGGGTTAGCGCGGTGCTGGATGCCAAAATTTTGCACCGTCAGCCTAAATATCTGGGCGCTGGCGTCACTATTGGGGCTGATAGCGCACACGGGTGCCCTTCTCGCCAGTAAAATGCCAGAGTGCGTCGCAGCGCACTGGCAAGGGCGGAAAGGCGTGCTACATTGACGAAAAATCCCTTTCTGGAGTCCGCTGACGTTTATGATACGTTTCGCTGTAATTGGGACTAACTGGATCACGCGCCAGTTTGTCGACGCCGCCCATGAAACCGGCAAATTCAGGCTCGCCGCCGTTTACTCCCGTAGTCTTGAACAGGCGCAGTCTTTCGCAAATGATTATCCCGTCGAGCATCTGTTTACCTCGCTGGAAGCGATGGCGCAAAGCGACGCGATTGAGGCGGTTTATATCGCCAGCCCGAATTCCCTGCATTTCTCCCAGACGCAGCGCTTTTTGCAGCATAAAAAACATGTCATGTGCGAAAAGCCGCTGGCTTCTAACCTGGCGGAGGTTGATGCCGCTATCGCCTGCGCGCGCGATAATCAGCGGGTACTGTTTGAAGCCTTTAAAACCGCCTGCCTGCCCAATTTCCTGCTGCTGGGGGAATCGTTGCCGAAAATCGGCAGAATGCATAAAGCATTCCTAAATTACTGCCAGTACTCTTCTCGTTATCAGCGCTATCTGAACGGTGAAAACCCGAATACATTTAATCCGGCCTTCTCCAATGGTTCGATTATGGATATCGGGTATTACTGTCTGGCGTCGGCGATCGCGCTATGGGGCGAGCCGCGCAGCGTTCAGGCGTCGGCGAATTTATTGGAAAGCGGAGTAGATGCGCACGGCGTCGTGGTTATGGATTACGGCGATTTTAGCGTCACGCTACAGCATTCCAAAGTCAGCGACTCGGTACTGGCCAGTGAAATTCAGGGCGAGAGGGGATCGCTGGTCATTGAAAAGCTGTCGGAATGCCAGAAAGTGTGTTTTGCGCCGCGCGGCGCGCTGATGCAGGATCTGACCCAGCCTCAGCATATTAATACCATGCTGTATGAAGCCGGGGCGTTTGCCCAGCTTATTGAAAACCACGCCGTGGAACATCCGGGGTTGTCGCTAAGTCGCGCCACGGCAAAATGGCTGACAGAAATACGCCGTCAAACCGGGGTCATCTTCCCGGCGGACGATCTGACTCATCCCCTTACTGCGTAAAATTATGTAAATCATATGTTACAAGCCATTGACTCTACGCGTGGCCTGTCATACTTTGTTACGCGCAAAGGGGAGTAACTTCATTGCCGGTCGATCGTCATTACGATGTATGCAAAACCACATCCGGTCACCGGGCAGCCATAAAGGAATGCGTCAGCGTATTCCTTTATTGTTGTAAGTGAGACCTTGCCGAATGGCAAGGTCTATGCATAAAAGCAGCGGCTAATGCCATTCGGCGTTAGCCGTTTTTTTTGCATAGGGAGAAATAATGAATACTGTCGGTACGCCATTATTATGGGGTGGATTCGCGGTTGTTGTGGTGATAATGCTATCCATCGACCTGTTGTTGCAGGGGCGCCGCGGCGCACATGCGATGTCGATGAAACAAGCGGCAGGATGGTCAATCCTGTGGGTAACGCTCTCGCTACTGTTTAACGCCGCTTTCTGGTGGTATCTGGCTGAAACGCAAGGGCGCGAAGTTGCTGACCCGCAGGCATTGGCGTTCCTTACCGGCTATCTGATTGAGAAGTCGCTGGCCGTAGATAACGTCTTTGTCTGGCTGATGCTGTTTAGCTATTTCTCCGTCCCTCCGGCTCTGCAACGCCGGGTGCTGGTGTATGGGGTTCTTGGCGCGATCGTGTTGCGTACTATCATGATTTTCGCCGGTACCTGGCTTATCACTCAGTTCGAATGGCTGCTGTATGTGTTCGGCGCCTTCCTGCTGTTTACCGGCGTAAAAATGGCGCTGGCGAAGGAAGACGAATCCGGCATTGGCGAAAAACCGATGGTGCGTTGGCTGCGCGGGCATCTGCGCATGACTGATACGATCGAGAACGAGCACTTTTTCGTACGTAAAAACGGCCTGCTGTATGCCACGCCGCTGCTGCTGGTGCTGATTATGGTTGAGTTCAGCGATGTGATCTTCGCCGTTGACAGTATTCCGGCGATCTTTGCGGTCACCACCGACCCGTTCATCGTACTGACCTCTAACCTGTTTGCCATCTTAGGACTGCGCGCGATGTACTTCCTGCTGTCCGGCGTGGCGGAACGCTTCTCGATGCTGAAATATGGTCTGGCGGTCATTCTGGTCTTTATCGGCATTAAGATGCTGATCGTCGACTTCTACCATATTCCTATCGCGATTTCGCTGGGCGTAGTGTTTGGTATTCTGACCATTACGCTGGTGATTAACGCCTGGGTTAACCATCAGCGCGATAAGAAACTACGGGCGCAATAATCTTTTATCGGGGTAAACCTGCCCCGTCAAAAACGCCCGACAGCGCACACCTGTCGGGCGTTTTTGTTTAACATGTCACAATACTGTTAATATAAAGTTATAAAACATGATCACAGCAAAAAATCCAGGATATTTCGCTTCCCGAACCTTCAACTTTCCTTATACTCAACCAGGCAAACACTTTGTTACATCCTGAAAGATGCGCCGTAAGAGCGTGCAGGGGATGACCAGCAACACAATACAAGGAACATGAAATGGCTACGCAACGAGCATCAGGGCTACTGCAGCGTTTAGCGCAAGGCAGTCTGGTTAAACAAATTTTAGTGGGTCTGGTACTGGGGATTTTACTGGCATGGATTTCTAAGCCTGCGGCAGAAGCGGTTGGCTTGCTTGGCACCCTGTTCGTCGGCGCCTTAAAAGCGGTCGCCCCCGTTCTGGTGCTGATGCTGGTAATGGCCTCGATCGCCAACCACCAGCACGGCCAAAAAACCAATATTCGCCCTATTCTCTTTCTTTACCTGCTAGGCACCTTTTCAGCCGCGCTGGCGGCCGTTGTGTTCAGCTTCGCCTTCCCTTCAACCCTGCATTTGTCCAGTAGCGCCCAGGATATCGTGCCGCCGTCCGGCATTGTAGAAGTCCTGCGCGGTCTGCTGATGAGCATGGTGTCGAACCCCATCGACGCGCTGCTGAACGCTAACTATATCGGGATTCTGGTATGGGCCGTCGGTCTGGGATTTGCCCTGCGTCATGGTAATGAAACCACCAAAAACCTCGTGAACGATATGTCTAACGCCGTGACCTTTATGGTGAAACTGGTGATCCGTTTCGCGCCAGTCGGTATTTTTGGTCTGGTTTCATCAACGCTTGCAACCACCGGCTTCTCCACCCTGTGGGGCTATGCGCACCTGCTGGTCGTCTTGATTGGCTGTATGCTGCTGGTCGCGCTGGTGGTCAACCCGCTGTTGGTATTCTGGAAAATTCGTCGCAACCCTTATCCGCTGGTGTTCGCCTGCCTGCGTGAAAGCGGCGTTTATGCCTTCTTTACCCGCAGCTCTGCCGCCAATATTCCAGTGAATATGGCGCTGTGCGAAAAGCTGAATCTGGACAGGGATACTTACTCCGTTTCCATTCCGCTGGGCGCCACTATCAATATGGCCGGCGCGGCAATTACCATTACGGTTCTGACGTTGGCGGCAGTTCATACGTTAGGCGTCCCGGTGGATCTGCCTACAGCGCTGCTGCTGAGCGTGGTGGCCTCGCTGTGTGCTTGCGGCGCCTCCGGCGTGGCAGGCGGTTCATTGCTGCTGATCCCGCTGGCGTGCAACATGTTTGGCATCCCGAACGATATCGCGATGCAGGTAGTAGCGGTCGGCTTTATTATCGGCGTATTGCAGGATTCGTGTGAAACGGCGCTGAACTCATCTACCGATGTTCTGTTCACTGCGGCAGCCTGCCAGGCAGAGGACGAACGTCTGGCGAATAACGCCTTGCGTAGCTAAGTGATTATCGATGCCGGATGGCGTATGCCATCCGGCGTAACGATAGATCTGAATCTCCCAATCCGTAGGCTGTGACGTAAAGCGAATTTATATCCACACGCAACATCCTCGCGTAACGTTATATGTAGATGGCGTCTGCCGCGGCGCTCGGTCAGCGTAAAGTATAAAGTGTCAGCCTGTGTAAATCCTCTCGCCACCCTCCCTTGCGATAAGCAAAATCAAAGCTCAACGACGCGTAATTTCTATAACGGACTTCGTTGACCTTTGTTACAATTAGATGCATTTTGAATTTTTGTGTGTTAGTGCTTGCTTACTTCACAACTTAACAAGGAATAGTTCAGGCCGCGAATTTGCCGTTTCCGCAACGCTGATAAAAACTCCAACTCTGTTGCGGCAGTGCAAACCTCAGATCACCGGCGTGACGTTAACCGATTCTCCAGGAATACTGAATGGAACTACTGACTCAATTGCTGAATGCCCTGTGGGCTCAGGACTTTGAAACACTGGCCAATCCTTCCATGATTGGCATGTTATATTTTGTGTTATTTATGATTTTGTTTCTGGAAAATGGGCTGCTCCCTGCCGCCTTTTTGCCTGGCGACAGCCTGTTGATCCTGGTCGGCGTGCTGATCGCCAAAGGCGCGATGGGTTATCCACAAACCATTTTGCTGCTTACCGTCGCGGCCAGCCTGGGTTGCTGGGTCAGCTATATTCAGGGCCGCTGGCTGGGGAATACCCGCACCGTGCAAAACTGGCTCTCTCATCTCCCCGCACATTATCATCAACGCGCCCATCACCTTTTCCATAAACACGGCCTGTCGGCACTATTGATAGGCCGTTTTATCGCGTTTGTCAGAACGCTGCTGCCCACCATTGCCGGCATATCCGGTCTGAATAACGCGCGCTTTCAGTTCTTCAACTGGATGAGCGGCTTGTTGTGGGTGCTTATCCTGACGTCGCTGGGCTATCTGCTGGGCAAAACGCCCGTCTTTATGAAGTATGAAGATCAGTTAATGTCATGCCTGATGCTGCTGCCCGTGGTGCTGCTCTTTTTTGGCCTGGCGGGTTCACTGGTCATGCTGTGGAAAAAGAAGTATGGGAGCCGGGGATAACTTATGCTTAAACCACGCATAACTGCCCGACAACTCATTTGGATCAGCGCTTTTCTACTGATGCTGACCATACTCATGATGACGTGGTCAACGCTGCGTCAGCAAGAGTCGACGCTGGCCATTCGCGCGGTTAACCAGGGCGCCAGTATGCCAGACGGCTTCTCAGTTCTGCATCATCTGGATGCGAACGGCATTCATTTTAAAAGCATTACGCCTAAAAATGACATGTTGCTCATTACCTTCGATTCCCCTGCGCAAAGCGCCGCAGCAAAAACAGTGCTTGATCAAACGTTACCACACGGTTATGTCGTCGCTCAGCAGGACGATGACAACGAAACGGTACAGTGGCTGTCCCGCTTACGGGAAAGCTCACACCGCTTTGGCTAATCTCCAGGAATCCGAATCATATCACTCACTTTGGTGATTTCATTGTTTAATGACTATGATTAATAAAGCGGTGTTTAACCCACCGCGTTATTATCGGGATCACCGCCCCGGACAACGGGTCCGAACATAAGGGAAAGTTCAGGAATGAAATACCGCATCGCTTTGGCTATCACGCTTTTTACGCTTAGCGCCGGCAGCTACGCTAATTCGCTTTGTCAGGAAAAAGAGCAGGATATACAAAAGGAAATTAGCTACGCTGAAAAGCACAACAATCAGCGCCGTATTGAGGGTCTGAACAAGGCGCTCAGCGAAGTACGCGCCAATTGTACTGACAGCAAGCTGCGCGCCGAGCATCAGAAAAAGATCGCTGAGCAAAAAGAAGAGGTAGCCGAACGCCAACGTGATTTAGCCGAGGCAAAAGCAAAAGGCGATGCGGATAAAATAGACAAACGTGAACGTAAGCTGGCCGAGGCTCAGGATGAGCTAAAAAAACTTGAGGCCAGAGACTACTAAATTAACGCCGAATGTAAATACTCACTCACCTGGAGAAAACTATGTCGAAAGATAACACTACGGAACATCTGCGCGCTGAGTTGAAATCCCTGACCGATACGCTTGAAGAAGTGCTGAGCTCTTCGGGCGAAAAGTCGAAAGAAGAGTTGAGTAAGATTCGTAGCAAAGCCGAGCGCGCGCTGAAAGAGAGCCGTTACCGCCTGGGCGAAACGGGTGATGTGATTGCCAAACAGACTCGCGTCGCCGCCGCCCGCGCCGATGATTATGTGCGCGAAAATCCCTGGACAGGCGTAGGCATTGGCGCCGCTGTCGGTCTGGTGTTGGGCGTACTGCTGACGCGTCGTTAATTATGGCGGACTCTCGACAGGCACAAGGACCAGGCAAAAGCGTACTGGGTATCGGGCAGCGGATTGTCACCATTATCGTTGAGATGGTGGAAACCCGGCTGCGACTGGCGGTAGTAGAACTGGAAGAAGAGAAAGCGAACCTCTTTCAGCTTTTGCTGATGGTAGGTCTTACCATGCTCTTCGCGGCGTTTGGCTTAATGAGCCTGATGGTTCTGGTCATCTGGGCTATCGATCCTCAGTACCGTTTGAACGCGATGATCGCTACCACAGTTGTGCTGTTAGTGCTTGCGCTAATCGGCGGCATCTGGACTTTGCGCAAAGCGCGTCAGTCCACGCTATTGCGCCATACGCGGCACGAACTGGCTAACGATCGGCAAATTCTGGAGGACGATCAGTCGTGAGCAGCAAAGGCGAACGCGAAAAACGTAAAGCGCTGCTTCTCAGTCAGCTCCAGCAGCAACGGCTGGATCTGTCCGCCAGCCGTCGCGACTGGCTGGAGACCACCGGCGCGTACGATCGCGGCTGGAATACGGTGTTAAGCCTGCGCTCCTGGGCGCTGGTCGGTAGCAGCGTAATGGCCATCTGGACCATCCGTCATCCTAATATGTTGGTACGCTGGGCGAAACGCGGCCTGGGTATCTGGAGCGCCTGGCGCCTAGTAAAAACTACCCTCCGTCAACAACAGCTCCGCGGTTAATATCTTTTCTTTTATAGCATCGCGCCATCAGGTTATCACCTGGTGGCGCGATACTTTTATGCATATCGTCTCTTTAGCAATCACTCAAATTTTTTGAAAAAATTTGGCAATTTTCCTTGCTAACAATTCCTGCACGCCACGTTTATGATTCTCTCCAGCGATAACAATGATGCGCCAAACCGCGTCATTGCTCATGAAAATAGCAGCAGCCGCCGAATCGGCCCTCTGGAGAATAAAATGAAAAAATTAGAAGATGTTGGTGTACTGATAGCGCGTATTTTAATGCCAGTTCTGTTTATTACCGCAGGATGGGGAAAAATTAGCGGCTATGCGGGCACACAGCAGTATATGGAAGCGATGGGCGTACCAGGATTCCTGCTGCCGCTCACCATACTGCTTGAGTTCGGCGGCGGTCTGGCGATTCTGCTGGGGTTCCTCACCCGCACCACTGCGCTTTTTACCGCTGGTTTTACGTTGCTGACGGCATTGATCTTCCATAGCAATTTTGCAGAAGGTGTAAACTCGCTGATGTTTATGAAAAACCTGACCATTGCCGGCGGATTCTTATTACTGGCGTTAACCGGGCCTGGCGCGTTCAGCCTTGACCGTCTGCTGAATAAAAAGTGGTAAGCAATCTATACTCAATTAAAAAGCGAGGGAATAGCGCCTCGCTTTTGTCATCTGAAGGAGAGAGACATGGGACAACTGATCGATGGCGTCTGGCACGACACCTGGTATGACACCAAATCTTCCGGGGGGAAATTTCAGCGTTCAGCGTCGGCTTTCCGCAACTGGCTTACCGCTGACGGCGCGCCCGGACCTTCCGGCGAAGGCGGATTCGCCGCAGAAAAAGATCGTTACCATCTGTACGTTTCCCTTGCCTGCCCCTGGGCGCATCGCACGCTCATTTTCCGTAAACTGAAAGGTCTGGAGCCGTTTATTCCGGTTTCCGTCGTGAATCCATTGATGCTGGAAAACGGCTGGACGTTTGATGATACTTTTCCGGCGGCCACCGGCGATACCCTCTATCAGCATGAATTTCTCTACCAGTTGTATCTGCACGCCGATCCACACTACAGCGGCCGCGTCACCGTACCGGTCTTATGGGATAAAAAAAATCATACTATCGTCAGCAACGAGTCCGCCGAAATCATTCGTATGTTTAACTCCGCCTTCGATGGGCTGGGCGCTAAAGCCGGGGATTACTATCCCCCCGCGCTGCAAAGCAAAATTGACGAGTTAAACGGCTGGATTTATGACAACGTTAATAACGGCGTTTATAAAGCAGGCTTCGCCACCAGCCAGCAAGCGTATGATGAAGCGGTAGACAAGGTATTTACTGCGCTGGCGCGCCTGGAACAGATTCTCGGACAGCACCGCTATCTGACGGGCGACCAGTTGACCGAGGCGGATATCCGCTTATGGACGACTCTGGTACGCTTTGATCCGGTTTACGTGACTCATTTCAAATGCGACAAATACCGAATCAGCGACTACCTGAATCTGTACGGTTTCCTGCGCGATATCTATCAAATACCGGGCATTGCTGAAACCGTTAATCTTGACCATATTCGTCACCACTATTTCCGTAGCCATAAAACGATTAACCCCACAGGTATCATTTCTGTCGGACCGTGGCAGGATCTGCTCGAACCTCACGGGCGCGACGTGCGCTTTGGCTAATTTCAGGCGTCCTCCGGGATGCCTTATTAATAAATACCACAAATATTTACCAACATTTCATTCGCGGCTATTCTTAGTTTGATTACTTTAAAAACAAGTGATTGAACCATTATTGAGGCGAAAATGGATTGGTATTTAAAGGTTTTAAAAAATTATCTGGGATTTGGCGGCCGCGCGCGACGCAAAGAGTACTGGATGTTTATTCTGGTCAATATCATCTTTACCTTTGTGTTGGGCCTGCTGGACGCCATGCTTGGCTGGCAACGCGCCGGGGGTGAAGGCGTTCTGACCACCATTTACGGCGTTCTGATCTTTTTACCGTGGTGGGCCGTGCAGTTCCGTCGTCTGCATGACACTGACCGCTCCGCATGGTGGCTACTGTTGCTACTTATCCCCATTATCGGCTGGCTTATCATCATCGCGTTCAACTGCCAGAATAGTACGCCGGGCAACAACCGCTTCGGCCCCGATCCGAAACGTTTTTCCTGAGGGCGGCGCGGCGCCGCTTTTAAAGCGCCGCGCGCTATTTATTTTCCGGCGAATAGCTTAGGTATTTCCCGCAGGCACCAGGCTTTTGCCTCTCCCATACTGTCGCGCCGCCAGGCCATAATAATATCGATTTCGCTGGTCGATTCCGGGCTTACCACGCGTAGCCGCCCTTCGGCAATATCCTGTTCCACCATCGAATATGGCATGGTCGCGACGCCAAGCCCGGCCAGCAGCGCCTGACGTTTATCTTCAATCGTGCTTACCGTCAGACGTGGCTGCTTATCCAGCAGTTGCACCGTTAATACCGGCCGCTCGCGCGCGGTATCCGCTACCGCTACGCCGCGGTATTTAACCCGCGTCACTTCCGAAAGCGGCTCCGGCTCCTGATGAATAGGGTGGTCAGGCGCGGCGACATACACATTCATTAACGTATACAACTTACGGGAGTTAATTTCCGACGACGATCGAAAATGCATATCCGGGGCGATAACGATATCCGCCCGTCCCTGCTCAAGCCGCTCCCATGCGCCAGCCAGTACTTCGGTAATCAATGAAAGCTGCGTATTGGCTTTAGCGGCCAGCCGGTCGATCAGCGGAAAAAAAGCAGGCGTCGGTACCAGAGCTTCAGTGACCAGCGTCAGATGCGTTTCCCAACCGCGGGCCAACGCTTCAGCATCCGTCGTTAACTTGTCTGCCGCTTCCAGCAATACCCGCCCGCGTTCCAGCAGCATACGTCCGACGTTGGTGAATTTTGTACGATGGCCGGAGCGATCGAACAGTACAACGTCCAACTCTTCTTCCAGCTTCTGCATGGTGTAACTCAGCGCGGAGGGCACCCGCCCCAACTCATCAGCCGCTGCGGCAAAACTGCCCCGGCGGTCAATGGCGTCCATCACACGCAATGCTTCAAGCGTCAGCGCTCTCTCTTTAGCCATAACGTTCTCATTCAGGAAATTTGAACATACCGGGCAGAATATCTGGCTAACAATGCAGCGTCCAGCCCCTTAACATAAAAGGAAGTAAAGAGAGGTTAATAACGATGATTACGACCCGAACCGCCAAACAATGTGGACAGGCAGACTACGGATGGCTACAGGCCCGCTATACCTTCTCCTTTGGACACTACTTCGACCCTACACTGCTGGGCTACGCGTCGTTGCGCGTACTGAACCAGGAAGTGCTGGCGCCGGGCGCCTCTTTTCAGCCTCGAACTTATCCAAAGGTGGATATTTTAAACCTGATTCTGGACGGCGAAGCGGAATACCGCGACAGCGACGGCAACCATGTACAGGCTAAAGCGGGCGAAGCGTTGCTGCTCGCCGCGCAGCCGGGCATTAGCTACAGCGAACATAACCTCAGCAAAGTTAAGCCGTTAACCCGAATGCAACTGTGGCTTGACGCCTGTCCTGAACGGGAAAACGCGCTGGTACAAAAAATCCCACTCTCGACGGCGCAACAACAGCTTCTTGCCTCGCCCGACGGTGAGCAAAACAGCTTACAACTGCGCCAACAGGTCTGGGTACATCATATTACGCTGGAGAAAGGCGAATCGCTTAATTTCCAGCTTCACGGGCCGCGCGCCTATTTGCAGTCGATTCACGGTACGTTCCACGCGATGACGCACAACGAAGAACGCGAGGCGTTAACCTGCGGAGATGGCGCATTTATTCGTGATGAACCTAACATTACGCTGGTTGCCGATACGCCGCTGCGCGCATTACTGGTAGATTTACCGGTGTAGCCAGCCAGAAAAGGAGTCGCAAGATGAGCAAAAAATCGGCGAAGAAACGTCAGCCCGTGGTAAAACCTGCCGTACAGGAGGCGATGAGCGCCACTGTGCCGCTGGGCTATGAAGAGATGCTAACCGAACTGGAAGCCATCGTGGCGGACGCCGAAGCCCGGCTGGCAGAAGAAGAGGCCGCAGCCTGAAATCATGCCGGATGGCGGCGCAAGCGCCCGCTCCGGCTGATAACAGGTAGACCCGATAAGCGCAGCGCCATCGGGCAACACGCTGCCCCGACGTCATGCCGGGGCGTGATTATTAATGCGCTTTACTGGCCATAATCTCGATGATCTGCTTGTCGGTCTGCTGCATTGAGCGACACGCCAGCGAACACAAATTCGCAATAGATTGTTCGACATTGTGCGCCACAATCCCTTCGTTTCCGGTCACCGCCGTATCATCCAACGCCATCAGTACGGCTTTCCACGCCGCCGACGCGCTGGTAGAGACTTTCATCGCGCAGCTATTCGACGCGCCATCGCAAATCATCCCGCTGACATCGCCAATCATACTGCTGATAGCCATTGCGATAGTGTCGTAACGACCATCTATCAGCCACGCCATACCCGCTGCCGCGCCCATCGCCGCCGTAGTTGCCGCGCACAGCGCCGACAAACGCGGAAGCTGATGGTGAATATAGATAGCGCTCAAATGCGATAACATTAGCGCGCGCGCCAGGCGTTCGTCATCGGCGCCGACATGTTCAGCAACCACCATGACTGGCACCGTGGCGGTAATCCCCTGGTTGCCGGAGCCGGAGTTGCTCATCGCGGGCAACGTGGCGCCGCCCATTCTGGCGTCTGACGCCGCGCTGGTACGGATCAAAATCGCCGTGGAGAGATCTTTCGCCAGCAGACCGCGATCGCACTGTTTGGCCAGCGTCGAACCAATATGCAGCCCCCAGGAACCACGCAGTCCCTCCTGCGACAACGCGCCGTTTAGCCTGGCCGCATCGAGAATAAAGCGGATAGCGTCAAAGGGCACCGCATTCACAAACGCCAGGATCTCTTCCAGCGAGGTATGAGACAGCACTCCCAGTGGCGAGGTTTTTTCTTCTTCCTGCGCATTATCGGCCTGGGTAAATACCACGCCCTTGTCGGTTTCTATCCGCACAATGTTTGTATGATCGCCGACGATCGTGACACATGCCCAGCTATCGCCGCTATACACTTTCGCCCGTGAAAACAGGATATCGTTACATGGCTCCTGCAACATCACTGCGACATGTCCGGCGGCCAGCATCGCTTTTGCATCGGCAACGGCTTTAGCGGAAGCGTCTTTTAACACCTCCAACCCGGCTTTCGCATCACCGCCCAACGCGCCAAGCGCCGCGGCGATCGGTAGCCCTACCATTCCCGTTCCTGGAACGGTAACGCCCATACCATTTTTCATCAGATTAGGCGAAACCCACGCGTCAATGCGTTCAACTGTGCCGTCAAGTTCAGCCGCCGCCGCCGCTGCCGCCAGCGCCAGTGAAATTGGCTCAGTACACCCCAGCGCCGGTTTTACTTCTTCCTGTACGGCCAAGATAAAACTTTGCCACAATGGATTTATTTTAGATTCAAACATAACAACAACCTTAATCTCAGGTATATCAAGAGAATGCCAGGAACGGAGAAACGCATAGCAGCAGACCGGTAATAATAATCAGGTACAACGAAGCGCCTTTATATTTGTGCAATGCGGGAACCTTGTAGACCAACCATGCCGGAATTAAACAGCCCACCATACCGATTTAATCAGCAGGGCCATCGGCGGCAGCGCGCCAATGTTATACAGATGCCACATACCCACCATAGAGACGCCCAGCGCCGCCACTACCAGTAGCTTGGTCAGCACCATGCCGGTGGAGATTTTGAACAGTAATTTTTCACCGCGTGAGGAAATCGCTACCAGGATGCAGATCAGCACCAGACCATAAAATGGACTATCGGAAAGCAATCCTTCCGTTACGCCGAAAGTATGCAGATAAGAGGCGCTGTCGTTAGTAATCGCCGTAGAATAGACGAACATCCAGATGACGAGCATCACAAAGTACAGCGCGCCTAATAAAATACCCCAGTTTTTGCCCAGATAGCCGCTGATCACGCAGGGGTAGTCTTTACATTCCGGGGATTCCGCCAGCGTATTAATAAACAGCCGCTGGAACAGGTACATGGCCGGATAGCCAATAATAGAAGAGAGTAAAAAGACCCAAAGTCCCATCAGGCCAACCTGGACAGGAAGAAAAACGATCCCTGCGCCGATCGCCATCCCGATACTCATAATAACCCAACCGGTGTCGGTACTATCAAATTTGATGGCTTCACGCCATTCGCTTTCTGTCATCCCTGCCCGACGCGCCGGGGCTGATGCGTCGAGGATTACGCTGGTATTACTAGCCGATTCCATAGAATTCTCGCTCAATGTGTAGGTAGAGGTTTTTTTATTTTTCGTGCCGCAGCAAGGCGATATGCAGAACGTGAGGTGCAGGTACTTTCTTGTAATAAGAAAATCATACGGCACCGATTTTTCTACGTCGTGCGACTGACCAAAACGCTCCTCTTCGACAATAAAGCCGCCGCCAATAGAGTAATACGTTTTGTGTAAAAGCGGCGCTTGTCCGTTCCAGGCGGTAATACGCATACCGTTTTCATGGCGCGCCAGGGTTTCAGCGTGAAAGAGAATACTGTCGGCGACGGGAAAATCCACCACATGCGCGCCACCCGCCACCGATAAACGGCTGCTGCGGGCAACCTCCTGGATAAACGCCGGAATGCTATCAATATTGACATCCTGCGGCGTATTGCCCGCAAGCCCCATAATGATGGCGGTATCGGTCGCGTGGCCTTTGCCCGTCAGCGATAGCGATCCGTAAAGATCAACCGTGATGCGCGTCGTTCGCGGCAGGTCGCCGCTGTCGATCAGCCGATCGATAAAACATTTTCCTGCATTCATTGGCCCTACGGTATGGGAGCTTGAAGGTCCAATGCCAATCTTAAAAATATCAAATGCGCTAATCATATCTCCCCCTAAGATTACCGTTCAGTGAAGATCCGTCGCGGGGCGATCCACACGATCGCCCCGTTCACGTTACATCGCCTGAGTAAAGGTGCGCGAAATAACGTCCTGTTGCTGCTCACGAGTCAGCGCATTGAAGCGCACGGCATAGCCGGAAACGCGGATCGTCAGGTTCGGGTAGTTTTCCGGATGTTCAATCGCATCCAGCAACATTTCACGGTTCATGACATTGACGTTCAGATGCTGCCCGCCTTCTACCTGTGCTTCATGATGGAAATAGCCGTCCAGCAGGCCGACAAGATTGGTTTTCCGCACCGCATCTTCTTTCCCGATCGCCGCAGGCACAATCGAGAAGGTGTACGAAATACCGTCTTTGGCGTAGGTAAACGGCAGTTTCGCCACCGACGTCAGCGAGGCTACCGCCCCTTTGCGGTCACGACCGTGCATCGGGTTCGCCCCCGGCGCGAACGGCGTTCCGGCGCGGCGTCCATCCGGCGTATTGCCGGTCTTCTGCCCGTACACGACGTTCGAGGTGATGGTCAAAATGGACTGCGTCGGCACCGCATTGCGATACGTCGGCAACACGCTAATTTTTGCATAAAGCGTTTCACCAGGTCGCAGGCGATGCTGTCCACGCGCTCATCGTTGTTGCCGTACTGCGGATACTCGCCTTCAATAGCAAAGTCGATGGCAAGGCCATTTTCGTCGCGAATCGGCTTCACCTGAGCGTACCTGATGGCGGACAGGGAATCCGCCGCCACCGACAGTCCGGCGATGCCGCACGCCATCGTCCGATACACATCACGGTCGTGCAGCGCCATCAGCGAAGCTTCATAGCTGTACTTATCGTGCATGTAGTGAATGATGTTCAGCGCGCTAATGTACTGCACCGCCAGCCAGTCCATAAAATGGTCGAGGCTCTCCATTACTGCGTCATAATCCAGCACCTCATCCGTTAACGGCGCGGTTTTCGGCCCGACCTGGATTTTCAGTTTCTCATCAACGCCGCCATTGATAGCGTACAGCAACGTTTTGGCAAGGTTGGCGCGCGCGCCGAAGAACTGCATCTGCTTACCGATGACCATCGGGCTGACGCAACAAGCGATGGCGTAATCGTCGCTGTTAAAGTCGGTACGCATTAAATCGTCGTTTTCATACTGCAAAGATGAGGTCACGATGGAGACCTGCGCAGCATATTTCTTGAATGCCACCGGCAACGCTTCTGACCACAGTATGGTCAGGTTCGGCTCCGGCGCTGGTCCCATCGTGTGCAGGGTATGCAGATAACGGAAGGAGTTTTTCGTCACCAGAGTGCGGCCATCGAGCCCCATCCCTCCAATAACTTCGGTGGCCCAGATCGGATCGCCGGAAAAGAGCGAATCAAATTCCGGCGTGCGCAGGAAGCGCACCATGCGGATCTTCATGATGAAATGGTCGATCAGCTCCTGCGCCTGCTGCTCTGTCAGAAGGCCCGCGTTGAAATCGCGCTCAATGTAGATATCAAGGAACGACGCGGTTCTTCCCAGCGACATTGCACCGCCATTTTGCGATTTTACCGCTGCCAGGTAGGCGAAGTAGAGCCACTGTACCGCTTCCTGCGCGTTCCGCGCCGGGCGGGAGATATCATAGCCGTATTTCGCCGCCATCTCCTGCATTTGCAGCAGCGCGCGACGGTGCTCCGCCAACTCCTCACGCAGGCGAATCGTCGCCTCAAGATTCTGTCCCTGCTCCAGATTCGACTGCAGGTCGGCGAATTGCAGCTCGCGTTCGCGTACCAGATAACGGATGCCATACAGCGCGACGCGACGATAATCGCCAATAATGCGCCCGCGACCATAACCATCCGGCAAACCGGTTAATACGCCGGATTTACGGCAGCGCAGCATATCCGGCGAGTAAACATCGAATACGCCCTGATTATGGGTTTTCCGCAGGTCGGTAAAGGTATATTCAAAATCGGCGTCCATTTCGCGGCCATAAGCGTGGAATGAACTTTTGATCATGTTAACGCCGCCAAACGGATGCAAAGCGCGTTTAAGCGGCTTATCCGTTTGTAAACCGACGATTTTTTCCAGATCTTTTTCAATATACCCCGCATCGTGCGCGGTAATCGTCGTCGCGATGTTGGTATCGAAATCCACCGGCGCATGGGTCGCGTTCTCGATACGTATTCCCGCCATCACCTTTTCCCACAACGCCGTGGTCGTTGGCGTCGCGTCGGCGAGAAAAGATTCATCCCCCTCATAGGGCGTATAGTTATGCTGAATAAAATCACGGACATTAATTTCTTCTTTCCAGTCCGTACCTTTAAAATCACGCCATGCTTCGGCATACAGCATATCGCTGGTATCGATATTTACCTTCATGAAAAATAATCTCTCTACAGAACAGCCGTTAAGTTATGCAAATTCCACTGGTGCTTTCACGTTGCCTAAATGAATGGCATCAAGGGCAATCATTTTCTCTTCATTCGTGGGAGTAACAGCGCAAATAACCTGAGAAGGGTTAGCGGAAATAATGCGCTCGCCGTGAGAATTCGGCTGCTTATTCATTTCAACGTCTAACGTAAGCCCCAGCACGCCCAAATGTTCAATGACCAACTGGCGAATTAATACTGAATTTTCACCAATACCGCCGGTAAAAATAATGCCATCCAGCCGATGTAACGATGCCGCGTGACCGGCAATATGACGGGCGATACGGTGGACAAACGTTTTTATCGCTAACCGGGCGCGCTCATGTCCTTCGTGCCATGCTTTTTCCAGGGCTCTAAGGTCGGATGACAACCCGGAGATGCCGAGCAAACCGGACTCTTTATTCACCACTCGCTCCAGATCGCTCAACGTCTGCCCGGTTTCTTTGGCTATCCACGTCATCGCGCCGAAATCAACGTCGCCGCTGCGAGTGCCCATCATCAGCCCCTCAAGCGGCGTCATCCCCATTGAGGTATCCACGCTCTGACCATTGCGTACCGCGCAGATAGACGCCCCATTGCCCAGATGCGCGACAATCAGACCCGAGTTTTTTTCATCGAGGTCAAGCAGTTCATACGCGCGCCGCGAAACATAGCGATGCGACGTACCGTGAAAGCCGTAGCGACGCACACCCAGGCTGGAAAAATATTCCCACGGCAATCCGTATAAATAGGCTTCCGGTGCCAGCGTCTGGTGGAAACTGGTATCAAATACCGCCACCTGACGCACGGCCGGGAAAAGGCGCCGCGCCGCGTCAATGCCGCTTAAATTAGCGTAATTATGCAGCGGCGCTAAAGGTGATACCCGACGAATATTATCGATAATCTCATCGGTAATAATGACGGACTGCGTAAATAGCTCTCCACCGTGCGCGATACGGTGGCCAATTAATGCCACGCTATCCGTTAAATCACGTTTTTCCAGCTCAAAGGCAATGGCTTTTAACGCGTCCTCATAATTAGAGTGCGCGAGGTTTATCGGCTTATCGCCATTAATAGATAAAAAGGCGTTTTCAGTATTCATTCCATCTGCTATTCCCGCCATTAAAACATCACAGGTAGCGACATCCAGTACAGAGAATTTGATAGAAGATGATCCGCAATTAATGACCAGAACGACCGGAAATTCATTCATGTAGTGCCTCCGTCGATGTCAGCCTGCGTCCGCGCCCTGGGGCGGAACGCAAGCTAAACGTGAGGATTAGAACAATTTGTAGACAATATTCAGGATGGTCAGCAGACCAATCAGGGTGACGAACACGTTATCCAGACGACCACGGTACTTCGCCAGCGACGGCGCTTTACGAATGGCGTACATCGGCAGCAGGCATAACAGCGAGGCGATAATCGGCGCGCCCATCGCTTCAATCAGGTCCAGAATGTTCGGGTTTGCGTAAGCTACGACCCAGGTAGACCCCATAATGAAGATCATGCTGATGGTATTAAGCTTGCCCATAGAAACTTTGGTTTTATCGCCTTTATAACCGAATTTCAGCACCAGGCCGTTCAGCCCTTCCAGCGTCCCCAGGTAGTGACCGAAGAAAGATTTGAAAATAGCAACCAGCGCGATGATAGACGCGCCATACTCCAGCACCGTTGCAAAAGTAGATTTTGTCCCCGACAAAGAGGCGAAATGGTTGGCCAGGTAGGAAAGTACCGGAATGTTCTGCGCTTTCGCATCCGCCATGTTCTGTGGAGAGAGCGTAAACAGGCAGCTAAAGGCGAAGAACATCACCACGGCGACCATCAGCATACTGGCGCGCGAGATGATCTGTGAACATTTACGCTCGGTAAATTCGCGGCCAAACTCTTTCTCATACTCTTCCCGCTTAGACACCACGAAGGAAGAGACGATGGGCGAAAAGTTAAAGGAGAACACCATGATAGAGATTCCCAGCCACACCGTAACCAGTATGCCATCGTGCCCGGTCAGCGCGATATTACTGAGATCAACCTGATCGATAACCGCCGAGTTCCAGTAAGGAATCAGCGATAATGAGATTAGTACCAGACTGGCGATAAACGGCCATACCAGGTAACTCATCACCTTAACCATCAGATCTTTACCAAACCAGATCACAAAGGCCATCAGCAGCAGCAAGAACAGCGCCACGAAACCGCGATTCAACGCTGGCATCTGCAGCTGGTTTTCCCAAAACGTCATGAACGTGTTAGTAATGGTGACGCCATAAATCCACAGCAGCGGACAAATCGCAAAGAAGTAAAGGAACGTGATAACTACCCCGCCCGTTTTACCAAAGTGCTCTTCGACCGTTTCCGTAATATTGCCGGACGGATTAGATCCGGATAAACACAGACGCGCCAGCGCCCGGTGACAATAGAACGCAATGGGGTAAGCTAAAACCAGCATCAGAAGAATGGGGATAAGCCCGCCAAACCCGGCGCGGATAGGGAAAAACAGCACCCCGGCGCCGATGGCGGTACCAAATAAACCCAGCGTCCACGTCGTGTCCGATTTACGCCATGACGACTGTTTTGCCTGGCTGGATACAATGCTATCAGTAGTACTCATATCCTATCCTCACGAAAAGATTAAGCGTCAACTAAACCCGTAATTTGTGATACACGAGAAAGATCGATATTGCCGCCAGAAATAATACTGACCGTTTTTCTGTTCTGAATATGGCTATCTAATTTCCCACTTAATAGTGCGGCGCAAGCCAGAGCGCCAGCGCCTTCAGTAATAACCTTATTGCGCTGAATTAAAGCGATCATGCTGTTACGAATTTCATCTTCGCTAACCAGGACAATGTCATCGACTAATTCACGAACGATTTCATAGGTTAAATTACCCGGGCGGGAGACATCACAACCATCCGCCAGGGTGCCGGTCGTTCGGTGCGTGGTTATTTCGCCAGTGTAATAAGACGCCGCCATACCGTGAACATTTTCGGCCTGTACGCCGATAACTTTAATGGTCGGGTTAATCGATTTAATCGCAATGGCAATACCTGCAATTAAACCGCCGCCGCCAATAGGCACGATGACATTATCGACATCGTACAGATCTTCCATAATTTCCAGACCAATAGTGCCCTGTCCGGCAATGACTTTTGGATCGTCGTAAGGCGGAATAAAAATGCGGCCTTCGGTTTCGACAATTTCACTCACCTTAGCAATGGTGTCATTGAAGTTGTCACCGTGGAGCACCACTTCCGCCGAATAATCACAGGTGGCCGCCACTTTTGACTTTGGCGCGCCCTTCGGCATCACGACTTTGCCGTCAATACCCAGCATTGCGCAAGAAAGAGAAACGCCCTGTGCATGATTACCTGCGGAACAGGCCACGACGCCTTTACGTTTTTCCGCCTCCGTTAACGAGCTAAGTTTGTTAAAAGCGCCACGAATTTTAAATGAACCCGTACGCTGCATATTTTCAAACTTGAGAAATATTTCGCCTTTGCAACGTTCACTAAAATAGTTAGAGCGAGGCATTCCCGTTTTATATATCTTCCCCGCCAGTCTTTTTTTCGCTTCGAGGATATCTTCAATTGCAACCGGGAGATCGTATGTAATGTGCATTATAACCTCTTAACCTGGGTATTAAAAATAAGTTACCGTTGCCCACTGTTCAAAAGAACCAGGTGGCGTCAATTTCGCTAAATATGTTTATTCCATATCATTCAATTTCTATTAACTGCCTGCGTCTGCATCCATTATATGATGAATATTGCTTAGCCAATTCTACTAATACTGAAGCAGCTTTTTTGATACGATAATTTTTAGACCATACCGCCGCATAACGTGCGACGGGTAACGTGTCTTTGATTGGTATCGTGATAAATTGATTAGAGCCAAAAGGCGTGGTCATATCGCAGGGAATAACAGTTAAGAAATCAGCATTGAGAACAAGATTATATATTGTGACAACGGAATCTGTTTTAACAATGTTTTCGATGCTGATGCCATTTCGTTGTAGAGTGGTGAGTAATTCGCTGTAGTAGCCCATATTCGTTTGCGGCAACACCCACTGTTCGTCCTTTAACGATTCCAGTGTGATGGTGCCGGTGCATGTTCGGGGCTTGCTGGCTACCAGGACAAACTCTGATTCAAACAGCGGCTCGACATGCAGATCCTGTAGTTGCATTTCATTACTGAGCGTACCGATAGCAAAGTCCAGCCGCCCGTCGCGCAGGGCCGGCAGGAATGAAGAGAGCTGGGCTTCGTACATGGATACCTGCGCTTTTGGAAAGACCTCTTTGAACTTATGAATCATATCGGACATGAAGGTAAAGCCAATCAGCGAAGGAAAGCCAAACGAGACGTCGACAATGGTATTGCACGTCATACTGTTCATCTCGTTGATCATGTTTTTCATTTCGCGGGTGATAGATTCAGACTAGGAAAGCAGTACCTGTCCCGCTTCGGTCAACGTAACGCCGGTATTTTTACGTACAATTAGCTCAACGCCAAAATAGGCCTCAACATCGCTAATGATTTTACTGACGGCGGGTTGGGTTAACCCTAACGATTTTGCGGCAGAACCGATAGAACCACTTCTAATGACTTCCTGAAAGACCACCAAATGCTGTGTTTTAGGGAGAGCAAGAGTATTCATATCTACCTCTCTGAAATAACATTGTGAACGGCAGGAAGTGTAGCAAATTAAATCTTAAAGGTTATGTGAGACCACTCACAAATTAACTTACCACAATTTTTACATGGTTTTTATTAAATAAAGAAAACCTGATATTTCAATAGGTTACAAAAATAAAGCAGTAACTTAGCCTGATTTCAATCAAAAAACAGGGGCGGGATAACGATATATTATGGCGATAACCAGCCTATTTTATCTCCTATTTTTGATATCCCATGAAGACGATATTTCAATCAATTACGGGACATTTTATCGGCAATTCCAGCGTTAAATTTAAAGCATAATTTCTCAAATTTAAGTATAAACCGAAGGTAAATGCGCTTAAAAACCGTTACGCGTCACATTTTTTTACCTTATTTGTTTGTAAAGAAACATTTAATAAAATTTTAACCAAAATATTTCATACATTTAATTTTCATTTACAACAAATAATTTACACCGCTTTCTTGCTGTTTTTCAGGATGTAATTTTGTGAAAGAAATAGATTGCTTTTCACTTCAACTAAAAATAGCGCAATCCATAGCGTTTTGTGTTTCTCATCACAAAAACGAATAATATTATGTCACCACGGCTGTCAATTAATTGCCGGATGGTGACGCTGGCGTCTTCTGCAACCTCTATACCCTTCACCGGCCTGATAAGCAAAAACCCGCCAGCTTACACTGACGGGTTTTATGAAGAGATGATACTGACCGATAAGCCGCTTTCTTTTGGGTATAGCGTCGTGGACAGTCATTCATCCTGTCGCCCGGTAAAAGCAAAAACCCGCCAGCTTACACTGACGGGTTTTATGAAGAGATGATACTGACCGATAAGCCGCTTTCTTTCGGGTATAGCGTCGTGGACAGTCATTCATCCTGCCGCCCTGTAAAAGCAAAAACCCGCCGAAGCGGGTTTTATGAAGAGGTGAAACTGACCGATAAGCCGCTTTCTTTTGGACATAGCGTCGTGGACAGTCATTCATCCTGCCGCCCTGTAAAAGCAAAAACCCGCCGAAGCGGGTTTTATGAAGAAGTGAAGCTGACCGATAAGCCGGGTTCTGTCGTGGACAGTCATTCATCTAGGCCAGCAATCGCTCACTGGCTCAAGCAGCCTACCCGGGTTCAGTACGGGCCGTACCTTATGACCCCCTATTTGGCCTTGCTCCGGGTGGAGTTTACCGTGCCACGGACTGTTACCAGCCGCGCGGTGCGCTCTTACCGCACCCTTTCACCCTTACCTGATCCCACTTGCGTGGGCCATCGGCGGTTTGCTCTCTGTTGCACTGGTCGTGGGTTTCCCCCCCAGGCGTTACCTGGCACCCTGCCCTATGGAGCCCGGACTTTCCTCCCCTCCGCCCGTCTCCCCGAAAGGACGACGACGAAGCGGCGACTGTCTGGTCAGCTTCGGCGCGAAGTATAGAGGGTTCGCGCGACTTTGTCACCCTGCGCTGCGCATTCCTATCGCCAGAGCGGCAGCAACATTTCTGGATGCCCGATAAATATTGTCAAAAGCGCCCCGAAAAGCCTCCTCCAGCGTCACGATGCGCGTGAGTACGCTAAAGACAGCGTCGATGCCATAATGATGCACTATCCCTACATCGTGCGTCAGGCTGCCGGCAATGCCAATCACTGGCTTATGATATTTTTTCGCCACATTCGCGACGCCAATCGGCACTTTACCGCGAATACTTTGGCTATCAATCCGCCCTTCTCCCGTCACCACCAGCGTACAGTCGTGGATATGCTCCTCCAGGTTCAGTGCCGCCGTGACAATTTCGATCCCGCTGCGTAATTCCGCACCGAGAAAAGCCATTAACGCCGCCCCCATACCGCCTGCCGCGCCTGCGCCGGGCGCCGCCTTTACGTCGACATTCAGCGATTTTTTTATGATGTCGGCATAGTGAGCAAGATTTCTGTCCAGCTCAACAATGTTCTCTTCGGTCGCGCCTTTCTGCGGCCCAAAAATTCGTGATGCGCCGTTGTCGCCGATCAGAGGATTAGAGACATCGCAAGCGACACGAATAGCGCAGAGTTTTAAACGGGGATCGAGCTCTGAAATATCAATGTCACTTAGACAATGAAGGCTTCCGCCACCGTAACCAATATCCGCGCCGTTTGCATCGCGCAGTTTTGCGCCTAACGCCTGCATCATCCCTGCGCCGCCGTCATTTGTCGCGCTGCCGCCAATGCCGATAATGATATTGCTTGCGCCGCTTTCCAGCGCCTGCAATATCAGCTCCCCCGTTCCCCGCGAGGTTGTAATCAAAGGGTTGCGTTTTTCTGGCGGAACCAGCGCCAGTCCGCTGGCCGCCGCCATTTCAATAAACGCGGTTTTACCATCCCCGGACATTCCCCAGCAGGCTTTCACTTTTTCACCCAACGGCCCGGTCACCCATGCGGCGCGTTCAACGCCCTGCGTCGCGGCAATCATGGCTTCGACCGTTCCTTCGCCGCCATCGGCAACCGGAACAGAGACATATTGCGCATCGGGGAAAATTTCCCGAAATCCTTTTTCTATCGCCTGCGCTACCTCGGCGGCAGAAAGGCTTTCTTTGTAGGAGTCGGGGGCAATTACGATTTTCATAGCGGTAGCCTGTTACTGCACAACGCCGGATGGCGTTTCACTTATCCAGCCTGAAATTCAGGCCCGGATCGCTACACGCCATCCGGGCACAACGTCGTTAGCGAGTGACTTCCACTTTCGCCAGTTTTTCGTAGTAGCACGCCAGCGCGCTATGGTCGTCATTACCGTGTCCATCCGCGCGTAACGCCTGCATCATTTCCATAACGGCGGCGGTCAGCGGGAGCTGCGCGCCAACGCCGTGGGAGGTATCCAGCGCATTCGCCAGATCTTTAATGTGCAGATCGATACGGAAACCTGGTTTAAAGTTTCGGTCCATGACCATCGGCGCTTTCGCATCCAGTACCGTGCTGCCAGCCAGACCGCCGCGAATCGCCTGATAGACCAGATCCGGGTTGACGCCCGCTTTAGTCGCCAGCGTCAGCGCTTCAGACATGGCGGCGATATTCAACGCCACGATCACCTGGTTAGCCAGTTTTGTGACGTTGCCTGCGCCGATATCGCCGGTATGCACCACGGAACCCGCCATCGCTTTCATCAGGTCGTAGTACTTGTCGAAAATGGCTTTATCGCCCCCCACCATCACCGACAGCGTGCCATCAATCGCCTTCGGCTCGCCGCCGCTGACCGGCGCATCCAACATCTCAACGCCCTTCGCCTTCAGCGCATCGCTGATTTCACGGCTTGCCAGCGGCGCGATAGAACTCATATCAATCAATACGGTTCCCGGCTTCGCGCCTTCGATGATACCGTTCTCGCCCAGCGCAACCTCTTTCACATGCGGAGAGTTAGGCAGCATCGTGATGATGACGTCACACTGTTCAGCGATCGCCTTCGCCGTAGAGGCCGTTTCCGCGCCTGCGGCAATGACGTCAGCAATCGCTTCAGGATTACGATCGGACACCACCAGCGAATACCCTGCTTTCAGTAAGTTTTTGCTCATGGGCTTACCCATGATGCCTAAGCCAATAAAGCCAACTTTCATCGTCATAGCGTTCTCTCTTTCCATACCAGGATTATTTTTTAAAGGTGTCGGCAAGCTTCTGCGTGCTGGCGCGGAAGGCGCCTAAATCGCTGCCAACGGCGACAAAGGTCGCGCCCCATTCCAGATAACGGCGGGCATCCGCCTCTACCGGCGCCAGAATGCCGCACGGTTTACCGTGCGCTTTAGCGCGGGCGAAAATATGTTGAATCGTCTGCTGCACGTCAGGGTGAGAAGCATTGCCGAGATGACCCAGCGCGGCGGCCAAATCGCTTGGGCCGACAAAAATGCCATCAACGCCTTCCGTTGCGGCGATGGCATCAACATTGTCGACACCCAACTGGCTTTCGATTTGAACAATAATGGTGATGTTTTTGTTCGACTGCGCAAAGTAATCAGGCACCGTACCGAACATATTCGCGCGGTGAGAAACGGAGACGCCGCGAATGCCTTCCGGCGGGTAACGCGTCGAGGCGACGGCGCGAGCCACTTCCTCTTGCGTTTCAACAAAGGGGATCAGGAAATTATAAAACCCAATATCCAGCATCCGTTTGATAATGACCGGTTCATTGGTTGGCACACGTACCACAGGCGCGCTGGCGCTGCCTTTCAATGCCATTAACTGCGGAATTAAGGTGGTCACATCGTTCGGCGCATGTTCGCCATCCAGCACCAGCCAGTCAAATCCCGCCAGACCAAGAACTTCGGTGGTGATTGGGCTTGCCAGTGCAGACCAGCAGCCAATCTGCACCTGTTGCGCCGCCAGCGCCGCTTTAAACTTATTCGGGAAAATAGCGTTATTCATCGCTTATACCTTCGCTTATTTCTTTAATTCTCTACATGTGATGCCGCCACCATAACTTATAGCAACGACAATAAAATGCTTATCTGAAATCAGAATGGGTCTCCGCATTCTATTTCTAATGTGGTACACATCCTGTAGCACAATATACCGTTCTGATATCTTTATCGTCTTTTATTATTATCATGGTATTTTCAAATAACTCGTCAGATACACTGAATTCGCCATTCAGTATAAACAGCCTATGGCGGATAATCATTGTGCAAACGCTCATTAAAAAGGGATTATTTAACGCTTATTTTTGAGCATACGCCCATGATACTGGGCGCTAATGCACACATTTACGCTTTACCCGGCCTACATAAAAAATTTCATAATTTGCGGTGATCTGGATCACATTCTTATATTTATACTCCTGTCATTCTTATTTCATTATGCATGAACTTTATTTCTTATATTGAGATTTAACGATTTAACCATAACCAAAATAGATAATCCTATTTCTATCATCCAGGCTGGAGAATGTTGAACAATGGCCAATATCGAAATTCGCCAGGAATCGCCATCGGCGTTTTATATAAAAGTACATGAAACCGATAATGTCGCAATTATTGTTAATGACCACGGTCTTAAAGCCGGGACACGTTTTCCGGATGGCCTGGAACTGACTGAACATATTCCGCAAGGCCATAAAGTCGCTCTGACGGATATCCCCGCTCACGGCGAAATCATCCGTTATGGCGAAGTCATCGGTTATGCGGTACGCGACATCCCGCGCGGAAGCTGGATCGACGAGTCGCTGGTTGAACTGCCAAAAGCGCCGCCGCTGAATACGCTACCGCTGGCGACCAAAGTACCGGAACCGCTGCCGCCGCTGGAAAACTACACGTTTGAGGGCTATCGTAACGCCGATGGCAGCGTCGGCACCAAAAATCTGCTTGGCATTACCACCAGCGTGCACTGTGTGGCGGGCGTGGTCGATTATGTGGTGAAAGTAATTGAGCGCGATCTCCTGCCCAAATACCCGAATGTCGATGGCGTTGTAGGGCTAAACCATCTGTACGGCTGCGGCGTGGCAATCAACGCGCCGGCGGCGGTCGTGCCGATTCGCACGATTCATAATATCGCGCTCAACCCCAATTTTGGCGGCGAAGTGATGGTGATTGGCCTCGGTTGCGAAAAACTGCAGCCGGAACGACTGCTGGAAGGCACCGAGGATATTCCCGCCATCGCCGTTGAAAGCGCCAGTATTGTGCGTTTACAGGACGAGCAGCATGTCGGTTTTAAATCAATGGTCGACGATATTTTACGGGTCGCCGAACGCCATCTGACGAAACTGAACCAGCGCCAGCGCGAAACCTGCCCGGCCTCCGAGCTGGTCGTCGGGATGCAATGCGGCGGCAGCGATGCGTTTTCTGGCGTCACGGCAAACCCGGCGGTGGGTTATGCTTCCGATCTGCTGGTACGCTGCGGCGCGACCGTCATGTTCTCGGAGGTCACCGAAGTGCGCGATGCCATTCATCTTCTGACGCCGCGCGCCATCAACGAAGCCGTGGGTAAACGCCTACTGGATGAAATGGCCTGGTACGATAACTACCTTGATATGGGGAAAACCGATCGCAGCGCTAACCCGTCCCCCGGCAACAAAAAAGGCGGCCTGGCGAACGTCGTGGAAAAAGCGCTGAGCTCTATCGCTAAATCGGGTAAGAGCGCCATTGTCGAAGTATTGTCGCCGGGCCAGCGCCCCACCAAACGCGGCCTGATTTACGCCGCGACGCCCGCCAGCGATTTCGTCTGCGGCACGCAGCAGGTCGCTTCCGGCATTACCGTACAGGTCTTTACCACCGGACGCGGCACGCCGTACGGGCTGATGGCGGTGCCGGTCATTAAAATGGCGACGCGTACCGAGCTGGCGAACCGCTGGTATGACTTAATGGATATCAATGCAGGCACCATCGCCACGGGTGAAGAGACAATCGAAGATGTGGGCTGGAAGCTATTTCACTTTATTCTCGATGTCGCCAGCGGCCGGAAAAAGACTTTCTCAGATCAATGGGGATTGCATAACCAGCTGGCAGTGTTTAACCCGGCACCTGTGACCTGATCTATTCTGGAAAGCGCCTCGCAAAACATGGCTTAAGGGCCATGTTTTCATATGTTTGATAAACTGCGCCATGTTCATACCGGATATGGCAAAAACATCTAACCCACCATAAAACCATTCAAATTCAATAAATTGAAATTCTATGCCAGGCGCAACCTTACGTTTCTCACTAATTTGAGTCGCAGCACATGCAATTTGAGGTATGTCGAATATAACGACAGCCTATTAATCACCTTTACTTAATTCTGCTGCCTCATCAATTCTTTAATTTGTGCCAGCGTGGACGTGCCTTCCATCGGCCCACGCGCAGAGATAGCCAGCGATCCTGCGGCATTAGCATGGGCTAAAGCATCGGGTACGGAATATCCCGCAAGAAACAGGCTGACAAAGGTTGCGCCAAAGCAATCGCCAGCGCCTGTAGGATCAACCACCTTCACCGGATACCCAGCCACATGATGTTGTTCGTCTTTTGAATAGTAACTGGCTCCACGGGCGCCACGTTTAATGATGACATGGGCAATTCCACGCTTGTGAAGCCTTGCGACAATTTTCTCTTCATCGCGGGATTTGCTCAGGCCGAAATAATCCAGTTCGCCATCGCTTGGCAGGAAGAAATCCGTGTAGTCAAGAATATATTCAAAGGCCTGCGACATTTCGCGGATCTTTAGCATCTCTTTACGGATATTAGGATCGAAAGAAATTGTGCCACCATTTTCTTTTACAATGCTAATCGCCTTGCGTACGGCATCGATCAAACGAAAGGAAAATAATGACGATCCCATAATATGAAAGTGGCGATATTGCCTGAGTAATGTTTCATCAAGGTGGTCGGCACTCAGCAAACCGCACGCACTGTCCGGCATGTTGAAAATAAAATCTCGCTGGGCCTGGCTTCGGTAGCTGACAAAAGCACTACCTGTTGTGGCGTTCGGCAGTACGGAAATTCCCTGTACATTTACGCCATCGCGCGACAATCGGGTAATATTCATAACGCCAAAGGCATCGTTGCCAACACAGCTAAACAACAATGAACGAAAACCAAGTTTAGCAACCTGATCGGCAAATATGGCAGGCGCCCCACTGGGATACGGCCCCCAAAATTCCCCCGGTGAGGAAAATCCTTGGTTCTCTTTTTTTGCCAGAAACTCGACGAGCAATTCACCCAATGTTGCGATTGTTATGTTCATGCGTTGTCCTTCATCTTGCCTGATGCAGGGTCGGGTTTATCCAGGTCAGACATTCGTTATTGGTATAGCTGTTGGTTAAGCCGTCGGCCAGAAACCGTGAGTGGTACTCAGCGGCGACAATCTGTGGCGTAATAATCGCGCTCAGCGTATTCAGTTTTCCTACCGGATAACGCGCCACATCATGAATCGGACGCTGCGCCACCACGGCAATACTCTGTCCACTAAGGCGCAGGCATTCACTTAGCAAAGCAGCTGCACTTTCGTTTTTCACGTTGAGCGTGCCATCCTCGCTGATATGGTCCACCATCACCAGACAACATGACGGTTGAAATTGTTGCAAAGATTGGATGGCGATTTCGCCCCCCAGCGCCTGACCACTGCGCCCCAGTACACCGCCCAACAACACAATTTCACCATCGATATAATCACGGGCCGGTGCAACATGGCTAAGATCGTTGATGATAAGGCACAGATCCCGATAATCGCCCAGGAAAGGAAGCGCTTTACGCAACACCTCTCCGGCCCCCAGAAACACGGTATCGTCGTCGCAGACCAGACGGGCAACTTGCTTAGCCAGTTCAAGCTCGACGCTATGCTCTAACGCCTGCGACTGCACCACTTCATGGCTTACCGCTGCTCTGACGGGTTGGGCCGTGTAAATCGCTCCGCCAAAGGAGCGTTTCAGATAGCCTTGCTGCTCCAGGTAATTGAGATCATTACGGATCGTTACCCCTGAAACCGATAACATTTCAGCCAAATCGTCTACTTTTATTTCGCCGTTTTTACGGACGATTTCGGCAATGTCCAGACGCCTTTTCAACAGGCTGGTAGATGGTTTTGCCACAACATACCCTTTTTTTCCGCTTCGTCGGGAAGTTATCCCGTGCTTTAACTTTCATTTTTAAACTTCTGACAGGGGATGTCAATTTTGCACCACGTCACCGAATGCTCAATGGGAAACATCACAATAAAATCAATCAATTATAGAATTTTCACATCCCCTATTTACTTACAAAACAAAATTTAAATCCACATATTTGCTTTCATTTAAGAAAAATTATCCTGCTTTTGTGTTGATGATCACAATCATGTGTGGCAATGATCGTTACATTACTTTCAAAACGAAGGTTATTTTTATTTTGGACTTTAATTTCGAAAGTTATAAACGGAGACCACTATGTTCATTATTTCCAGTAAAAATATGCTCCAGAAGGCCCAGCATGCAGGCTATGCCGTGCCAGCCTTTAACATCCATAACCTGGAAACCTTGCAGGTGGTGGTAGAAACCGCCGCAGAAATGCGCTCACCGCTGATCGTTGCCGGAACACCAGGCACGTTTAGCTATGCCGGAATGGGTAACATTGTGGCGATCGCGGGCGATCTGGCTCGTGAATACAATCTGCCACTGGCCATTCATCTGGATCATCATGAATCGTTAGCCGATATTGAAAGCAAAGTTATGGCAGGGATCCGTTCAGTCATGATCGATGGTTCCCACTTTCCCTTTGAAGAGAATGTGGCGCTGGTGAAAAGCGTGGTCGATTTTTGCCATCGCTACGACACCAGCGTGGAGGCAGAACTGGGCCGCCTTGGTGGGATCGAAGATGATTTAGTGGTAGACAGCAAAGATGCCCTTTACACCAATCCACAGCAAGCACGTGAGTTTGTGGCGCGCACCGGCATTGATTCGCTGGCGGTTGCTATCGGCACGGCACACGGCATGTATGCCGCTGAACCTAAACTTGATTTTGAGCGACTGGCAGAAATACGCGCTCTGGTGGATATCCCTCTGGTATTGCATGGGGCATCTGGTTTGCCGGAAAGCGATATTCGCCAGGCCATCAGCCTTGGGGTATGCAAAGTCAATGTTGCCACCGAACTGAAAATCGCCTTCTCCGACGCCTTAAAAGAGTATTTCCTACAAAACCCGAAAGCCAATGATCCCCGCCACTATATGCAACCAGCAAAACAGGCGATGAAAGAGGTGGTACGCAAAGTAATTCATGTTTGCGGCTGTGAAGGGCAACTGTGAGGAATCGCCTGTGATCTACACGCTAACACTTAATAGCGCGATTGATATGAATATATTTAGCGATCCTTTACAGCCAAATATTGTCAATCGCACTCACCACACCGAGTTTTGCCCAAATGGTAAAGGGGTAAATGTTGCGCTGGTTCTGGATCACTTTCAAATACCTGCGCATATATTAGGCATTTTTGGTGGTTTCACCGGGCATTATATTGTAGAAAGCCTGCGTACCCGAAAAATGCCAGTCACACCAGCATGGGTAGAAGAACCCACGCGGATTAATATTTTCATTCATGACGGTAAGCAGGAATATAAACTGGTCAACCCTGGCTCATATATTCCAGATGAATGTAAACAACAAATTATCACGATTATTTCGCAACTGCCCGATGCAGACTATCTGGTGATAAGCGGCAGCCTGCCACAAGGTATTGAAAGCCGCTTTTACGCAGAAATTATGCATATTTGTCAGCAAAAAAATATCGGCGTAATTTTAGATATTAGTCATCCGTCATTACGTCAGTTACTGGAGTTCAAACCGTTATTAATTAAACCAAATGATGAAGAGGTTAAAGCAATATTCGGTTTAACTGTCTCTGACGACAATGATGCGAAAAATACTCTAACCACTTTACATGCACTTGGTGCACAAAATGTTCTGCTAACCCTTGGCGCTAAAGGAATGTATTTCTCCAATGGGATTGATTACTGGTTTTGTAGCGCGCCAACGGTTGATTTGGTGAGCTCCGCCTGTGCAGGCGATGCTGCACTGGCCGCCTTTCTCAGCCAGTGGTTATCTACAGGAGAAGTGGAATATGCCTTATCTCTTGCCAGTGCAACAGGAGCTGATGTCGCAAGTTCTGCCGGACTAGGCCAACTTGCGGCAATAGAAACCTTACTTTCGCAAATCCACGTCAGAAAGCTGTAGGTTAAATTACAATATAAGGTCTGCTTATGAAAAAGATCATTGCAGTGACCGGCTGCCCTACCGGTATTGCGCATACATTTATGGCTGAAGAAGCCTTAAAAAATGCCGCGAAAAAATTATCTGTTGAAATAAAAGTTGAAACCAATGGTGCCAGTGGCGTTGAAAATGCTATTCAACCTGCTGATCTGGTAGATATTGCCGGAGTCATTATTGCGGCGGATAAAGATGTCTTACCTGATCGCTTTAATGGTTTACCGGTTATTGAAGTACCGGTAAAAGAAGCAATCCATCATCCTGCGGAGCTGATTAACAAAGTTATTAATGGTGAAGCCCCAATACGTAAAGGCGAATCAACCACCAGCACGGAAATTATCGAAAAAGAATCACTGGGGCGACAAATTTATAAGCACCTGATGAGTGGTGTTTCAAATATGCTACCTTTTGTAGTTGCCGGAGGCATATTAATTGCGGTGTCGTTTTTATGGGGGATTTATTCCGCTGATCCTAATTCAGCTGAATACAATGCAACCGCCGCAATGCTAATGAAAATCGGTCAGCAAGCCTTTTCGATTATGGTTCCGGTCTTTACCGCTTATATTGCATTCTCTATTTCTGGCAGACCAGGGATGGTGGCTGGATTTGTCGGCGGCTTACTGGCAAATGCTACCGGCGCAGGATTTCTTGGTGGGATAATTGCCGGATTCGCCGCCGGTTACCTGATGTTATGGGTAAAGAATCGACTCGAAGGCTTACCGCGTCAGTATGAAGGCCTGAAATCGATTTTTATTATGCCGCTCATTGGCGTACTGGTTATTGGCGTGTTGATGTCGCTGCTTGGGCAACCTGTCGCAGCTATCAATAATAGCATGATGAACTGGCTGGCATCGCTACAGGAAGCGAATCCAATATTGCTGGGTATTGTGGTGGGTGCAATGTGCTCCTTTGACTTTGGCGGCCCGGTAAACAAAGCCGCTTATGTCACCGGCACGCTTTTACTGGGCCAGGGCAACTTCTACTTTATGGCTGGTGTGTCTGCCGCATGTATTACTCCACCACTGGTAATTGCTCTGGCGACCACCTTCTTTCCAAAAGGTTTTAGCGAGGAAGAACGTGCCGCAGGCATGGTTAACTATATCCTCGGTTGTACACACATCACTGAAGGCGCGATTCCTTTCGCAGCGAAAGATCCTTTGCGTGTCATCCCGATGATGATGATTGCTTCCAGCATTTCCGCAGTACTTAGCTACAGCTTGCGTATTCAGGTTCCGGCTCCTCACGGCGGCTTCTTAATTTTACCTTTGGTGAGTCAGCCGCTGGCCTGGGTGTTATGTATCCTTGCGGGCTCTGCATGTGGTGCGGTGATGCTTGGCCTATGGAGATTGTGGGCTGTGCGCAAAAATTCAGTCAACACAACTCCTGTAGCAAAGGCTGGAGGTCAGAATGCAGCTCTGTGAACACGATATTTTTATCAGCGATGAGCGCCTCGATAAAGTCACCGCTCTGCACCGTGTGGTGGAAAAGTTATCTGCGGCTGGCAATACCACGACTGACTATTTACGCGGCATGTTGGATCGCGAAGCACAGATCTCCACTTATCTGGGAAATGGAATCGCGATCCCACACGGTACGCCAGAGTCTCGCGATGCGGTATTACAAACCGGTGTAAAGGTAATCGTTTTTCGCCACGGCGTTGACTGGGGTGACGGCAATACCGCGTATCTGGTCACCGGAATTGCCGCGCGCTCCAATGAACATCTTGAGATTTTGCGCCAACTGACTCGCGTGCTCAGCGATGACGCTATTCTGCAAGCACTGGCTAAAGCCGAATCCCCCAGTCAGGTTTTAGCGCTACTGACTGGATCGACGACCAATACGCCAGCAGCCGTGGAGTTGCAGGAGGGTGAGCAGGCAACGTTTGTCATCCATAATCCGCATGGTTTACATGCCAGACCCAGTGCGGTACTGGTGAAGTTTATCAAACAGTTTCAAAGCCACATTACGGTAGAAAATCTGGATAGCGCCTCCGGCCCGGTGGACGGGAAAAACCTGATGCGAGTGGTGTCGCTCGGCGCGAAAAAGGGGCATCGCTTGTTGTTCCGGGCGCAGGGCGAAGATGCACAGCAGGCACTACGTGAAATCGGGGAGCTTATCGCCTCTGGTGCAGGCGAGATGATCACCGTTCCCGTTACCCCACCACCAGAAGTCATGCAGCCAAAGCGCAGTTGGCTATCTCGATTGTTTAATTAGCCTTCATTTGTTCCTCCGTGCCCGCTCCGGCGGGTACGGTTTTTCATGACAAAGTGAAGTTACAGACATTACACACCATTTCGTTACCTTACATTTCCTTTCGCAACTTTCATTTATCAGATCAAAATCACAAAACAACATTACGAAAGCCTATAAATTCTTTCGAAGAAGAAAAACGAAAGAACTCGGAGATAAAAGTGAAAGAAATAATTGCTCGTCATAAAGCAGGAGAACATCTGGGCATCTGTTCAGTTTGTTCTGCTCATCCCCTGGTTATCGAATCAGCTCTGCTTTTCGATCTCAATACTGACAACAAGGTATTGATTGAAGCCACATCCAATCAGGTGAATCAGTTTGGCGGTTATACCGGAATGAAACCGGCTGATTTTCGTGATTTTGTTTATGGCATTGCTCAGGAAGTGGGATTTCCACGTGAGCGGTTGATTCTTGGTGGCGATCATTTAGGGCCTAACTGCTGGCAGAACGAACCGGCAGCGGCGGCAATGGAAAAGTCGGTTGAGTTAATAAAAGCGTATGTCGCCGCTGGTTTTAGCAAAATTCACCTGGACGCGTCAATGTCCTGCGCTGACGACCCGACACCGTTGGATCCGATGGTCGTTGCACGCCGTGCCGCCGTGCTTTGTAAAGCAGCAGAAGAGACCGCAAACGAAGAACAAAAATGCCATCTGACTTATGTCATCGGCACGGAAGTGCCCGTTCCTGGCGGTGAAGCCAGTACCATCGGCAGCGTTCATGTCACCCGCGAAGTCGATGCTGCACGTACGCTGGAAACTCACCAAATCGCGTTTCGTGAATCAGGTCTGGAAGAAGCACTGTCACGCGTGATCGCCATTGTGGTAAAGCCGGGCGTTGAATTTGATCATACCCAGATTATTCATTATCAGCCGCAGGCGGCACAGGCGCTCTCCGCATGGATAAAAGAAACGCCGATGGTCTATGAAGCGCATTCGACTGATTATCAGACGCGACAGGCCTACCGTGCGCTGGTACGCGATCATTACGCCATTCTGAAGGTCGGCCCGGCGCTCACTTTCGCGCTGCGCGAAGCCATTTTCGCACTTGCGCAAATGGAAAACGAGCTGATCTCCCCGGAACAACGTAGTCGGGTACTGGAGGTCATTGATGAAGTTATGCTAAACGAACCGGGCTACTGGAAAAAATACTACCGTCCAACCTGGAGCCAGGCGATGGTCGACATCCACTTTAGTTTGTCTGACCGTATTCGCTATTACTGGCCGCACCCGCGTATTCGTCAAAGCGTAGAGAAGTTAATCGCCAATCTGAACAACGTCACATTGCCGCTGGGATTAATTAGCCAGTTTATGCCCGTACAGTTTGAACGCCTGTCTGAGGGCGTGCTCACCCCTACGCCGCATAACCTGATTATTGACAAAATTCAGGATGTTCTGCGCGCTTATCGCTTCGGTTGCACGCCGGATGTCGCCTGAATAATGGAGAATTTATGAGCCAACTATTTGTCCGAACCGGAATCACATTCGACTCGAGCCAACAGGCGCTGGCGCACATTGGCAAAGAGATGCTGGCGAAAGGCGTGGTACATGATAGTTATCCGCAGGCGCTGGTGGAACGTGAAGCGTCTTTTCCTACCGGCATTGCGCTGGAGCGTCACGCCGTCGCTATCCCTCATTGCGAGGCGGTTCATGCGAAATCACCCGCTATCTATCTGATTCGTCCAGATAAGCCGGTCATGTTTCAACAGGCGGATGATGACGAAGAGATTTCCGTTTCGTTAATCATCGCCTTAATCGTTGAAAACCCGGCGGCACAGCTAAAACTTCTGCGCCGCCTGTTCGGGGCATTACAAATCCCGGACACCATAGAAGCCTTACTGAGCGCCCCGGATGCCGAACTGGCGTCGTGCTTTGAGCACAAAGTCCTTACGGCTGAGCAGTGCGTCCAGGTTTGATAATAAATTGATAATAATGAGGAATACCCTATGAAACGTAAAGTAATTGTGGCCTGTGGCGGTGCGGTTGCAACCTCAACGATGGCTGCGGAAGAAATTAAAGAGCTGTGTGATGCCAACCATATTGAGCTCGACTTAGTGCAATGCCGGGTCACCGAAATCGAAACCTATATGGACGGCGCCGATCTTATCTGTACCACTGCCAGGGTCGATCGCGCCTTTGGCAATATTCCCGTCGTTCACGGTATGCCTTTTGTTTCCGGCGTGGGTATTGAAGCATTACAGCAAAAAATTCTGTCCATTCTCATGGGGTAACGTATGTTTAGCGAAATAATGCGTTATATCCTCGACTTAGGCCCAACGGTGATGCTGCCTCTGGTGATCATCGTGTTCTCTAAACTGCTGGGAATGAAGCTTGGGGATTGTTTTAAATCGGGTTTGCATATTGGTATCGGCTTCGTGGGTATTGGTCTGGTCATCGGCCTGATGCTGGATTCTATCGGCCCCGCGGCGAAAGCCATGGCGGAACATTTCCAAATCAATCTCCACGTTATTGACGTCGGCTGGCCGGGTTCATCGCCCATGACCTGGGCGTCACAAATCGCGCTGGTCGCGATCCCTGTCGCCATCGGGGTTAACGTCCTGATGCTAGTGACCCGCATGACCCGCGTGGTGAATGTCGATATCTGGAATATCTGGCACATGACCTTCACGGGCGCCATGCTGCATCTGGCGACCGGTTCATACTGGCTGGGGATTCTGGGCGTTGTGGTTCATGCCGCCTTTGTCTACAAACTGGGGGACTGGTTTGCCAAAGATACCCGCGACTATTTTGGCCTCGAGGGGATTGCTATCCCACACGGCTCATCCGCGTACCTGGGCCCCGTGGCGGTGCTCGTTGATACCATTATCGAAAAAATTCCGGGCCTCAATCGTATTCACTTTAGCGCAGATGATGTCCAGAAACGCTTCGGACCGTTTGGCGAGCCGGTGACTGTCGGCTTCGTGATGGGGCTGGTGATTGGTGTACTGGCAGGCTACGACGCTAAAGCCGTTCTGCAACTGGCGGTCAAAACTGCAGCGGTGATGCTGCTTATGCCACGCGTCATTAAACCTATTATGGATGGCCTAACGCCTATCGCGAAACATGCGCGTAAACGTCTACAGGCCAAATTTGGCGGGCAGGAGTTCCTGATAGGCCTTGATCCAGCGCTACTGCTCGGTCATACCTCTGTTGTCTCCGCGAGCCTGATATTCATTCCGCTGACCATCCTGATTGCCGTCTTAGTACCGGGAAACCAGGTGCTGCCGTTCGGCGACCTCGCCACCATCGGTTTCTTTATTGCGATGGCGGTCGCGGTACACCAGGGCAACCTGTTCCGCACGCTGATTTCAGGTGTCATTATCATGGGTATCACCCTGTGGATAGCCACCCAGACGATTGGCCTGCATACCCAACTGGCTGCCAATGCCGGAGCGCTAAAAGCAGGCGGACAAGTCGCCTCGCTGGATCAGGGCGGTTCTCCCATCACCTGGCTGCTGATTCAACTTTTTACCTGGCAGAATATCGTCGGCTTCGCCGTCATTGCCATTATCTATCTGGCCGGCGTACTGCTGACCTGGCGTCGCGCCCGACAGTTTGTCGCGGCTGAGAAAGCCACGGCGCTACAGCAAAGTCAAATCGCCTCTTAATTTTAGGGGAGCAATCGCTCCCCTCACCTTCCTGGAGAATGTTATGAAATCAGTGGTTATTCACGCTGAGGGAGACGTGCGCGTTGAAGAACGTCCCTTACCACAACTGCAAGCCGAGGACGATGTGTTGGTCAAAGTCGTTAGCTCAGGGCTTTGCGGGTCGGATATCCCGCGTATTTTCGCGCAGGGCGCCCATTATTATCCTATTACGTTAGGTCATGAATTCAGCGGCTACGTTGAATCCTACGGCACAGGCGTAACGGATATGCAGCCCGGCGATGCCGTCGCTTGTGTCCCGCTTCTTCCCTGCTTTCACTGTCCGCAATGCGAACGCGGTTACTTTTCTTTATGCAAACAGTATCAGTTTGTAGGATCGCGCAGCGAAGGCGGTAATGCGGAATATGTGGTGGTCAAACGGGCCAATCTTTTCCGCTTGCCGTCTGATATGCCAATTGAAGATGGCGCGTTTATCGAACCGATTACCGTGGGCTTACACGCCTTTCATCTGGCGCAGGGCTGCGAGGGGAAAAACGTAATTATCGTCGGGGCCGGGACAATTGGCCTGCTGGCCTTACAGTGCGCGCGGGAACTGGGCGCGCGAAGCGTAACGGCGATTGATATCAATCCGCAGAAACTGGAACTGGCGAAAGCGCTCGGCGCAACGCATACCTGTAATAGCCGGGAAATGACCGCCGACGACATCCAGACCGCGTTGTCCGACATTCAGTTTGATCAACTGGTTCTCGAAACGGCAGGAACTCCCCAGACCGTCTCGCTGGCTATCGATATCGCCGGGCCGCGCGCGCAACTGGCGCTGGTGGGGACGTTACATCACGATCTCACCCTGACAACGCGTACATTCGGGTTAATTTTGCGTAAAGAGCTCACGCTCCTCGGCAGTTGGATGAACTACTCCGCGCCATGGCCAGGAGAGGAATGGGAAACCGCAGCGCGCCTGTTGGCTGAAAAACGTCTTCAACTGGCCCCTCTCATTGCCCATCGCGGCGATGCGGAAAGCTTTGCAGAAGCAGTCAAAGCGCTTAATGGCGCGCCCATGCAGGGCAAAATTTTACTTCAACTTTCCTGATGGTACGAGCCAGCAACCTGCGCTGGCTCACATTTCCTTTCGAAATTTAGCGTTCACCTTTCGCAATCCTTCGTTTAAACTAGTTACAGTTAATTATCAGGCAAATCAATATGAACTCATTTGAGCGAAGAAATAAAATTGTCGACCTGATTAATACGCAAGGCAGCGTGCTGGTGATGGACCTTTCAAATACCTTTGGTATTTCTGAAGTGACTATCCGTGCTGACCTGCGTCTGCTGGAAGAGAAAGGCCTTGTCACCCGTTTTCATGGCGGCGCGGCAAAACCGGGAAGTCATCTGGCGGAAGGCGACAATCAGGAAGTCATTCTGGAAGATCGGTATCAACTCGCCAGCGATCCGAAAAAGCGGATTGCCCAGGCGGCTGCGGCAATGGTTGAAGAAGGAATGACCATCATTCTGGATAGCGGGAGCACAACATTACTGATTGCGGAAGCGCTCGCGCGAAAAAGCAATATTACGGTGATCACTAACAGCTTGCCTGCCGCTTTTACGCTATCAGAAAATAAAGATCTCACGCTGGTGGTCTGCGGCGGTACGGTACGGCATAAAACCCACTCAATGCACGGCACGATTGCGGAACGATCGCTACACGGCATCAGCGCCGATGTCATGTTTGTCGGGGCGGATGGTATTGATGCGACAAACGGTATTACCACGTTTAACGAAGGTTATTCCATTAGCGGCGTCATGGCGGCGGCGGCACACAAAGTTATCGCGGTACTGGACGCGACCAAATTTAACCGTCGCGGCTTTAACCAGGTATTGCCGATGGACAAGATCAACTGTGTGATAACCGATGACACCATCAGCAAACAGGATAAAGCGGCATTAGCGAAAACAGGCGTGGAACTAATGATCGTCTAAAAAGGAGTCGGTTATGCGTTGCTGATCGCGAGAGTAAGCCCGAAGGAAAGGTCCGGTCCGCTATCACCGCCCAATGCCCCCATCACTTTACCCACATCAATCACCTGATTGAGTATTAACGCGATGGCGATAAAAGGCGGTTCCCGGGCGCTCGCTTTTATTCTTCCTGCTGCTCCAGCGCATACTTATACAGCGCATTTTTCTTCACGCCGTGAATTTCTGCTGCCAGCGCCGCCGCTTTTTTCAGCGGCAGTTCTGCCTGTAGCAGCGCCAGCGTGCGCAGCGCGTCGGCGGGCAGGTCGTCTTCTTGCGCTTTATGGCCTTCGACAATCAGCACCATTTCGCCTTTGCGACGGTTTTCATCCTCTTTGACCCACGCCAGCAGCTCGCCGACCGGCGCGCCGTGAATGGTTTCCCAGGTTTTGGTCAGCTCACGCGCCAGCACCACATAACGGGATTCTCCCAATACCGCGACGATATCTTCCAGGCTATCTAACAGGCGGTGGGTTGACTCATAAAAAATCAGCGTTCGCGGTTCCGTTTCAATGGCTTTTAGCGCATCACGGCGGCCTTTGGATTTCGCCGGTAAAAAGCCTTCATAGCAGAAACGGTCAGATGGCAGGCCAGCGGCGCTCAGGGCGGCAATCGCCGCACACGGCCCCGGTAGCGGCACCACGCGAATCCCCGCTTCACGGCAGGTACGCACCAGGTGGTAGCCGGGGTCATTAATTAGTGGCGTACCGGCGTCGGAAACCAGCGCAATGTTCTGCCCTTCTTTTAGCTTCGCGACCAGCGTTTCCGCTTTTTGTTGTTCGTTATGGTCGTGCAGCGCGAACAATCGGGCATTAATCCCAAAATGTTGCAGCAATAAACCGGTGTGACGAGTATCCTCGGCGGCAATCAGATCTACAGCCTGTAACACCTCCAACGCACGCTGGGTAATATCCGCCAGATTACCGATAGGAGTAGGTACAATAAAGAGTTGGCCCTGAGAATTATCCGCCGATTCGTTTTGTTTCATTGTGTCGTCCGTATTGCCGATTTAATATTGAGCATTGCGTAAAAAAATATCACTGGATACAGTATGGTACCCTCAACATTTTCTCGTTTGAACGCCGCACGCGCGCTGCCTGTCGTCCTGGCTGCGCTACTTTTCGCCGGGTGCGGCACCCAGGCGCCAGATCAAAGCGCAGCCTATATGCAGGGTTCAGCGCAAGCTGACTCCGCCTTTTACCTGCATCAGATGCAGCAAAGCGCAGATGATAGCAAGACCAACTGGCAATTACTCGCCATTCATGCACTGCTGAAAGAAGGAAAAAGCCAGCAGGCCGTCGACCTGTTCAACCAACTCCCGCAAAATCTGAACGATACCCAGCGTCGCGAACAGTCTTTATTAGCGGTAGAAATCAAACTGGCGCAAAAAGATGTCGCAGGCGCGCAGGCCTTGCTGGATAAACTAAAACCCGCCGACTTTGCGCCACATCAGCAAGCGCGTTACTGGCAGGCGCAGATCGTTGCCAGCCAGGGACGCCCGTCGCTTACCCTGTTGCGGGCGTTAATCGCCCAGGAACCGCTACTGGCGGCGAAAGATAAACAAAAAAATATCGACGCCACCTGGCAGGCGCTCTCCGCCATGACGCCGGATCAGGCCAGGACGCTGGTTATCAACGCCGATGAAAATGTGCTTCAGGGCTGGCTGGATCTGCAACGCGTCTGGTTTGACAACCGCAACGATCCGGACATGCTGAAAGCCGGGATCGCCGACTGGCAAAAACGCTACCCGCAAAATCCGGGGGCGAAAATGCTGCCGACGCAGCTCGTCAATGTACAACGTTTTAAACCAGCTTCCACCAGCAAAATCGCTCTGCTGCTGCCGCTGAACGGTCAGGCTGCCGTGTTTGGCCGTACCATCCAGCAAGGTTTCGAAGCCGCGAAAAACCTCGGCACCCAGGCGGTGGAGATGCAGCCTGCCGCCGCTCCTGACGCGCCGGTCGAACCTGGCGTGGAGGAGACGCAACCACAAATGACCAACGGCGTCGCCAGTCCGTCGCAGGCCTCGATGAGCGATCTGACTGATGACGCTCCATCCCAGTCCGCTACGCCAGTCAGCGCGCCACAGACTCCCCCTGCTACAGCAAGCGCGCCGGCGGATCCCTCCGCTGAATTAAAAATCTATGATACCTCTTCCCAGCCGTTGGATCAGGTGCTTGCTCAGGTTCAGCAAGACGGCGCCAGTATCGTGGTCGGGCCGCTGTTGAAAAACAATGTGGAAGCGCTGATGAAAAGCAACACGCCGCTCAACGTGCTGGCGCTCAACCAGCCGGAAACGGTACGTAGCTTCCCTAATATCTGCTATTTCGCGCTCTCTCCAGAAGATGAAGCCCGTGACGCGGCGCATCATATTTATGACCAGGGCAAGCAGTCGCCGCTACTGTTGATCCCACGCAGCACGCTTGGCGATCGCGTGGCGAACGCCTTCACCCAGGAGTGGCAAAAACTGGGCGGCGGCATCGTGTTACAGCAAAAATTCGGCTCCGTAGCCGAGCTGAAAATGGGTGTGAACGGCGGCGCGGGTATCGCGTTGACGGGCAGTCCGGTCGCCGCCAGCGTGCCTGCGCAGCCTGGCGTCACCATTGGCGGTCTGACCATCCCTGCGCCGCCGACCGACGCGCAAATCACCGGCGGCGGACGCGTAGACGCGGTCTATATTCTGGCTACGCCGGAAGAGATTGGCTTTATCAAACCGATGATCGCCATGCGTAACGGCACTCAGAGTGGCGCGACGCTGTATGCCAGCTCCCGCAGCGCGCAAGGCACCTCCGGCCCCGACTTCCGTCTGGAAATGGAGGGTTTACAATACAGTGAAATTCCTATGCTGGCAGGCGGCAATATGCCGTTGATGCAGCAGGCGCTGAGCGCTGTACATAACGACTATTCTCTGGCGCGGATGTACGCCATGGGCGTGGATGCCTGGACGCTGGCGAACCACTTTTCGCAGATGCGTCAGGTGCAGGGGTTTGAGATCAATGGTAATACCGGCGCATTAACCGCCAGCCCGGATTGTGTGATTAACAGGAAGTTATCATGGCTCAAATACCAGCAAGGGGAGATTGTTCCCGCCAGCTAACGCGTAAACAGGCTGGCGACGCGTGGGAAGCTGCCGCGCGTCGCTGGCTGGAAAGCAAAGGACTGCGGTTTATCGCCGCCAACGTGCGCGAGCGCGGCGGCGAAATCGATCTGATCATGCGCGACGGAAAAACGACGGTTTTTGTTGAGGTCCGCTATCGGCGCTCCGGGCTTTATGGCGGCGCGGCGGCTAGTGTGACCCGCAGCAAGCAACACAAATTATTACATACTGCCCGCTTGTGGCTCGCCCGCCAGAATGGGAGTTTTGATACTGTGGATTGTCGGTTCGATGTGTTAGCCTTCACCGGAAATGAGATTGAGTGGTTTCGGGATGCGTTTAACGACCACCCATAATTGAAGATTTTAAGGATTAGCGTGCTCGAAAGAATCAAAGTTTGCTTTACAGAAAGCATTCAAACTCAAATTGCTGCGGCGGAAGCGCTTCCGGATGCCATTTCCCGCGCCGCCATGACGCTGGTTCATTCCCTGCTTAACGGCAACAAAATCCTCTGTTGTGGAAACGGGACGTCCGCGGCCAACGCACAGCATTTTGCTGCCAGCATGATTAACCGCTTTGAAACGGAGCGACCCAGTTTACCCGCCATTGCACTAAATACCGATAATGTGGTCTTAACTGCGATCGCTAACGATCGCCTGCACGATGAAGTTTATGCAAAACAAGTCCGGGCGCTGGGACATGCAGGCGATGTTTTATTGGCGATCTCTACGCGTGGTAATAGTCGCGATATCGTAAAAGCCGTTGAAGCAGCCGTCACACGTGACATGACCATTGTGGCGCTAACCGGGTATGACGGGGGCGAGCTGGCCGGACTATTAGGGCCGCAGGATGTCGAAATTCGTATCCCTTCACACCACAGCGCGCGCATTCAGGAAATGCATATGCTGACGGTAAACTGCCTGTGCGATTTGATCGATAACACGCTTTTTCCTCACCAGGATGATTAAGGAGTACACATGAAGGCATTTTCGCCGCTCGCAGTCCTTATTTCTGCGTTGCTATTGCAAGGTTGCGTCGCCGCCGCGGTAGTGGGTACGGCAGCCGTCGGCACCAAAGCCGCAACCGACCCGCGTAGCGTGGGCACCCAGGTGGATGACGGAACGCTGGAACTGCGTGTCAGCAGCGCGCTGTCGAAAGATGAGCAAATCAAAAAAGAGACGCGCATCAATGTCACGGCTTATCAGGGCAAAGTTTTGTTAGTGGGCCAGTCGCCAAACAGCGAACTCTCCGCACGCGCGAAACAGATAGCGATGGGCGTTGAAGGCACCACCGAGGTCTATAACGAGATTCGCCAGGGTCAGCCTATCGGCCTGGGGACCGCCTCTAACGATACCTGGATCACCACGAAAGTTCGCTCACAGCTACTGACCAGCGATCAGGTAAAATCGTCAAACGTGAAAGTCACCACCGAAAATGGCGAAGTGTTCCTGCTGGGCCTGGTGACTGAACGTGAAGGTAAAGCGGCAGCGGACATCGCCAGCCGGGTGAGCGGCGTGAAACGCGTGACCACCGCCTTTACGTATATTAAGTAACCGGTGTGCCGGGTGGCGATAAAAATGTGTAAACCGCGTCGCCATCCGGTAAATCATCCGGCTTCGCTATTCCGCTTTTTCCCGCAGTTGCGATGAGGTCAGAATCGTCACGCCTTCTTGTGCTGGCGCCAGCGCTTCCGCCAGCATGGCCCGCGCCACATCCCGCACATCAATCGATTTCCAGTTTCCGGGCAGCAGCCGGAATAGCGGAGCGAAAAGCGTTTCATTCACCCGCCGCGTTGTTCTGTCGCCGAGCAGCATAGAAGGCCGGGCAATCGTCAAACGAGGCCAATTTTGCGCGATTAACGCCTCTTCCATTTATCCTTTCACCCGATTGTAGAAAAACGGAGAGTGCGCGTTTGCTCCCATTGCGCTGACCACCAACATGTGCTGCGCGCCCAGTCGACGCCCGGTCAGCGCGGTATCAACCACCAGCGTATAATCCGCATGAATAAACGCCGCTTTACTTCCCGCTTCACGCCGGGTCGTGCCCAGGCAGCAAAAAACAATATCCACCGGGTCGGTCACCTGAGCTAACGCGTCGGTAAGCTGCGGATCGTGAGGGTTATAAACGCCGACAATATCCGTCAGCGGGCGACGCGTCGGCGCGGCGATAGCGCTCACCTGCGGCGTGTTGATTAACATTCTCAGCAGATGTCCGCCGACCAGTCCGGTCGCGCCGGTAATCAGTACCTGACTCATCCTCGCTCCTTTACAGATTTGTCCACCTTGCACTCTCGGCCCTATCGACCAAGCTTAATAATCTACGAGGTAAGTATCCATCATTGTGGAAAATTTGCCTTACCCGACGCCACCACTGCGGAGGAAACGCATGAGTAAGAAAATTGCCGTTTTGATTACCGATGAATTTGAAGATTCAGAATTTACCTCGCCGGCAGCAGAATTCCGTCAGGCCGGCCATGAGGTCATCACCATCGAAAAAGAGGCGGGTAAAACGGTGAAAGGAAAAAAAGGCGAGGCCAGCGTCACCATTGATAAGGCTATTGATGACGTTCGTCCCGACGAGTTCGACGCCTTGCTATTGCCGGGAGGTCATTCGCCGGACTACCTGCGCGGCGACAGCCGTTTCGTGGATTTTACCCGCGATTTCGTTAACAGCGGTAAACCGGTTTTTGCCATTTGCCACGGCCCGCAGTTGTTGATCAGCGCCGATGTCATTCGTGGCCGCAAACTCACGGCGGTGAAACCGATTATTATCGATGTGAAGAACGCGGGCGCGGAATTTTACGATCAGGAAGTCGTCGTCGATAAAGATCAGCTGGTGACCAGCCGCACGCCTGACGACCTGCCGGCATTTAACCGCGAGGCGCTACGTCTGCTGGGCGCGTGAGTCGCGTAACCAGTGCAGTTTTTTACCAAACCCCAGCGTGTTGTCGGTGAATTTAATTTCATCCAGCCGGATTTCCCATACCGGCGCTGGCAGCACCCTGGCGACCGGGAAGCGACGAAGGTAAGCTTTACGCGCGGCGTCGCTCTCCTGCCCCTCCAGACGGCGAATTTCCCCTTTAAACTGTACGCCGCGAATGCGCGCCACCGTTTTCGGCTGACCATTGACCGTTCCCGCAACTGGCGCGCACGCGCCGGACATTTGCGCATGGCGGGTTTTATCATCCGTTAACAGATACAGCGCGACGTTTTGCGCATCAAACAAATAAAACGCATTGGCGCACCACAGCTCTCCCTCATGGTGTACGCACCAGGTCACCACGTGTTGTTTCGCCAGCCAACGGCCAATAGCGGTAAGTGTGTCCATCTTTATTCTCGCTTATACTGGGAACCTGAAAATTATCATGCTGATGGCGACAATGACACCCTGGTATCTGTATCTGATTCGTACTGCAGACAATGCGCTTTACACCGGAATAACCACCGATGTGGCGCGTCGTTACAGGCAGCATCAAACGGGAAAAGGCGCAAAAGCATTACGGGGAAAAGGCGAGTTAACGCTGGCGTTTGCGGCGCAGGTTGGCGATCGCTCGCTGGCCCTGCGCATAGAGTATCGCATCAAACAGCTCACAAAGCGCCAGAAAGAGCGCCTTGTGACGGAACGCGAAGCGTTTGAGGCGCTGCTGTCCAGCCTGCAAACGCCGGTGCTTAAAAACGATTGAAGTGGTCGTGATACTCCACCAGCCCCGTCACGCCCTCCAGCGCATCCTCAGCCAAACGGTGTACCTGGAAAGCGCTTTCCGTACCGGGCCAACGGCAGTGAAGATCGTAATGTGCGGCCAGTTCAAAACCGAAGCGGCTATATAACGCCGGATCGCCCAGCGTCACGACCGCCGCGTAGCCGAACTCGTTGAGCGAATCCAGCCCTTCATACACTAACTGGCGCGCCAGCCCTTGCCCGCGATACTTTTCATCGACCGCCAGCGGCGCCATGCCGACCCACTGTAAATCTTCGCCCTGCACATCAACCGGGCTAAAGGCGACATAGCCCACCACCTGACCTTCATCATCCGTGGCCACCAGTCCGAGCGTCAGAAAACCATCTTCACGCAAATCGTGAACCAGCTTCGCTTCCGCATCGCTTTCGAATGAACGGCGTAACAGCGCATCAATACCAGGCGCATCAATAGGAATTTCTACTCGAATTAGCATGGTTCACCTACCGAGGTCTGTTTGGTTTCCGGCGAGTTTTTCATTCCCGCCTCAACAAAATCCGCCAGTTGCAGCAGCATAACGCGTAACGCTTTCGGCATCTGCTCCAGTTCGATGGCGTCCATCAGATTCTTCACATACAACCCTAACTCAGTATCGCCTTCAATGACCAGTCGACGCTGGAAAAAGAGCGTATCCGGGTCCTGTTTACGGGCAGCTATCATTAGCAGATCGCTGGCGTCGGCGCTAAAACTGACGTCAGCATCCGCCTGCTGGCTAACGATCAGCTTTTCATTTTCAACCGTGGTATACCATTTTAAGTCGATGTCACGAACATGAATGCTTAACCAACGACCTTCGAGGAATTCCAGCTCTCCATCGGCCAGCGCCTGACGAAACTGCCAGCTCAGAACCTGTTCCAGAACCTGGCGCTTTAGCGCAAAGGGCGTCAGTTTAACCGGTACACTCATCAGAGACGGGCCAGCATGGACTAAGCGTGAACGCAGTTTATCTAACACGAGCTTTACTCCCTGTTTCAATAGTCCTGTTATTTTGCCATATCCAATAAATCACATGGCGGCGTAAATCAACAATTGGGTCTGATTTTCTACCCCATTATTGGTGTTACCAATACGCCTTTAACTGCCTTAAATCAAAAATTGTCGCAGCAAGGTTAACTAAAATCCCTGTTCGTTAACAATTTTGCGTCTCAGACGTAACCCTCAGGATAAATTATGGAGCTGCTCTGCCCTGCCGGAAATCTCCCGGCGCTGAAGGCGGCCATCGAAAACGGCGCTGACGCCGTTTATATCGGGTTAAAAGACGATACCAATGCCCGTCATTTTGCCGGCCTTAACTTTACCGAAAAAAAATTGCAGGAAGCGGTGAGTTTTGTTCACCAGCATCGCCGCAAATTACACATCGCCATTAATACTTTTGCGCATCCGGACGGCTATGCCCGCTGGCAGCGCGCCGTGGATATGGCGGCGCAGCTTGGCGCCGACGCGCTGATTCTTGCCGACCTCGCTATGCTGGAATATGCCGCAGAGCGTTACCCACATATTGAGCGCCATGTTTCCGTTCAGGCCTCGGCAACCAACGAAGAGGCGATTCGCTTTTATCACCGCAACTTTGATGTCCACCGCGTAGTACTGCCGCGTGTACTGTCGATTCACCAGGTAAAACAACTGGCCCGCGTCACGCCGGTGCCGCTGGAGGTATTCGCGTTTGGCAGCCTGTGCATTATGGCGGAAGGTCGCTGCTATCTTTCTTCCTACCTGACGGGGGAGTCGCCCAATACCGTCGGCGCCTGCTCTCCCGCCCGCTTTGTCCGTTGGCAGCAAACGCCGCAGGGGCTGGAATCGCGCCTGAATGATGTCCTGATTGACCGTTACCAGGATGGCGAAAACGCGGGCTACCCAACGCTGTGCAAAGGCCGCTATTTAGTGGACGGCGAGCGCTATCACGCGCTGGAGGAGCCAACCAGCCTGAACACGCTGGAACTGCTGCCGGAGCTCATGGCGGCGAACATCGCTTCGGTGAAGATCGAAGGCCGCCAGCGCAGCCCGGCCTACGTCAGCCAGGTGGCGAAAGTGTGGCGCCAGGCGATCGATCGCTGCAAAGCCGCCCCGCAAAACTTCGTTCCACAGCGCGACTGGATGGAGACGCTCGGCGCGATGTCCGAAGGCACCCAAACCACGCTTGGCGCATATCACCGTAAATGGCAGTGAGAGGAGCTATGAAATATTCCTTAGGACCGGTGCTTTATTACTGGCCGAAAGAGACGCTGGAAGATTTTTATCAGCAGGCCGCAAAAAGCAGCGCTGATGTCATTTATCTGGGCGAAGCGGTGTGCAGCAAGCGTCGCGCGACCAAAGTCGGCGACTGGCTGGAAATGGCGAAATCCCTCGCCGCCAGCGGTAAGCAGGTGGTGCTCTCCCCCCTGGCGCTGGTACAGGCGTCATCTGAATTAAGCGAGCTGAAACGCTATGTGGACAACGGCGATTTTCTGCTGGAAGCCAGCGATCTTGGCGTGGTGAATCTGTGCGCCGAGCGCAAACTGCCGTTTGTCGCCGGCCATGCGCTGAATTGCTACAACGCGGTCACGCTGCGCCGGTTGCTGAAAGAAGGCATGGTACGCTGGTGTATGCCGGTGGAGCTCTCCCGCGACTGGCTGGTGAATTTGCTTAATCAGTGCGATGAACTGGGCATCCGCAATCAGTTTGAAGTGGAAGTGTTGAGCTACGGGCATCTGCCGCTGGCCTACTCCGCTCGCTGCTTTACCGCCCGTTCGGAAGACCGCCCGAAAGATGAGTGCGAAACCTGCTGTATCAAGTATCCAAACGGTCGTGACGTGCTCTCGCAAGAGAATCAGCAGGTGTTTGTGCTTAACGGTATTCAGACCATGAGCGGCTATGTCTATAACCTTGGCAACGAACTGACGTCGATGCAGGGATTGGTCGATATCGTGCGGCTGTCGCCGTTGGGGACGGAGACATTTGCCATGCTTGATGCCTTTCGCGCTAACGAAAACGGCGGCGCGCCATTACCGCTTGCCGCGCATAGCGACTGTAACGGCTACTGGAAGCGGCTGGCAGGTCTGGAGCTACAGGCCTAGCCGGATGGCGGCATAAAGACCTTATCTGGCCTACAAATAGCGATCCCGTAGGCCCGATAAGCGCAGCGCTATCGGGCATTGTTTTTGCCGTCAGTCTCATAAAGCTCACTTTGTTAACAACATTCGCTAATCTTTAATGCAGTATTAAAAGATTAACCGGTAACAAAGTGAGCCGTTATGACTGACAAAACTATTCCGTTCTCGGCGCTGGATCTGGCGCCGATCCCTGAAGGAGCTTCGGCAAAAGAAGCCTTCACGCACTCGCTGGATCTCGCACGGCTGGCTGAAAAGCGCGGTTATCACCGCTACTGGCTGGCAGAACATCACAACATGACCGGTATCGCCAGCGCGGCGACCTCGGTATTGATTGGTTATCTGGCGGCCAATACCACAACATTACATCTTGGCTCCGGCGGCGTGATGCTGCCTAACCATTCACCGCTGGTGATTGCCGAGCAGTTCGGCACGCTGAATACGCTCTATCCGGGACGTATCGACTTAGGGTTGGGACGCGCGCCGGGTAGCGATCAGCCGACGATGCGCGCGCTACGTCGCCATATGAGCGGCGATATCGATAACTTTCCACGCGATGTCGCAGAGCTGGTGGACTGGTTCGACGCTCGCGACCCTAATCCGCATGTGCGCCCGGTGCCCGGCTACGGCGAGCAGGTCCCGGTCTGGCTGCTGGGCTCCAGCTTGTATAGCGCACAGTTGGCGGCCCAGCTTGGCCTGCCGTTCGCCTTTGCTTCGCATTTCGCGCCGGATATGTTGTTCCAGGCGCTGCATCTGTACCGTACCCAGTTCAAACCTTCAGCGCGGCTGGAAAAACCGTACGCGATGGTGTGTATCAATATTATCGCCGCCGACAGCAACCGCGACGCCGAATTCCTGTTTACCTCCATGCAGCAGGCTTTCGTGAAGCTACGCCGTGGGGAAACCGGCCAACTGCCGCCGCCGATTGAGAATATGGAGACCTTCTGGTCGCCATCCGAGCAGTATGGCGTGCAGCAGGCGCTGAGTATGTCGCTGGTCGGTGATAAAGCGAAAGTCCGCCACGGGCTGGAATCCATCCTGCGGGAGACCCAAGCGGATGAAATTATGGTAAACGGGCAGATTTTCGACCACCAGGCACGCCTGCATTCGTTTGATTTAGCGATGGATGTTAAGGAAGAGTTGTTGGGCTGATTTTATAACGCCGATTTTCAACGGTGATGGTTGGCAATCGGCGATTTTTTTCGAAGTAATCATAGCCGGGCTTCAACATACGCCAGAAATTATATTCCGGCCATGCTTGCGCCTGGCGCATATTTTCGTCATTCATCGTAAATGGGAAGATATGGACAGGCACGCTCTTCTGCCCGCTGTTTAGCGCCTGCGCCACCAGTTGATAAATCTCTTCAATACCGGCATCGGTCATGGCATAGCAACCGGCCGAAACGCAGTTCCCGTGAACCATAATGAAATCACCGGTGTAGCCATTTGCCCGATCGTAAGCATTCGGGTAGCCAATATTAAATGCCAGATGATAGCGGCTGTTTGGGTTAAGCAACCCTTTGTTGGTGGCATAAAAGCCTTCCGGGCTTTTACCATCTCCCTGTTTATGTTTTGGCCCTAAGCCACCAGACCATGCGCATATAGTCCAGGTTTTGTAGAGTTTGTAAGGCTTGTTATTGGCGCTTGCCCACAGTTCCAGCTTATCTTCCGCTTTCAGAATGCGGATAAATAACTGGTCGCCGGGGTGAATGATTTTTAAAGACGATGCGACAGGTTTTTCCACTGGCAGGTAAACGTCTTCATCGTACGGAGTGAGCCAGAAAAATTTTAAAATAAAAGCGATAAACAGGCTCAATAATACAATAGCGAGTAGTCCTTTACACCCCATTTTCGTATTCCGCTTATTCTGAACCAGTTCAAGTATATATTTTCCTATGATATGAAATAGAGGAAAGGTCCAGTTCTGTACTTTTATAAAATAGTAATCGTTTTATCATGGCCGAACAGGGATATGAATAAATCGACTTATTACCAGAGAAAATCATCATGAGTGAACCTGCTTCCTTTTTTCTTCATGCACATATTACCGAGAGTAACCTCAAGAAATTTTTCCGTTCACCGGCAACAAATATTAAAGACTATGACGACTGGTTGCCATGGTTTACTGAGGAGCAAAGGTTGTACGGCGATCCTGCAAAAATGCTTAACAATCTTGCCACATGTAATTCTGGTGAAAGTGAAAAGAATATTTATGCTGAACATATCAACTTTAATAAAGAAACACAGATAGTCACGATGGATCACATATTTCTCTCAGAGAGCTATGAAATCTTCATGCCACTCATGGCCTGTGTGCGGGGAATCGAGAAATTTATTACGCCAGGGGAAAATAATTTTGCGCTAATTTATTATTACTGGTGGGGTTCGGAGATCGCCATCGCGCTCGAATTTGACGCCAATGGTAGCAGAATAACGGCAAATCCTAAGGCAGAAAATTTAACTATCGCCGATGCTTTTTTCGATGAACACGGGGAAGCACTCGCCGAAGAACTTTATAATAAACAGGGTTTTATTTGATACCATTTCGCGGACTTGTGAAATATTGCCGGATGAAAACAGCTCATCCGGCTCGTTCAATTACTGGTACACCGGCAGCAAATTAAAGCTCGACAGAATATGGATAACCGCGTTGCCAACACCGAAGACCAAAATCAGGGCAATCATCGGTTTACCGCCCCAGACGCGGAATTTCGGGCTGCCGAAACGTTCGCGAGATTTACGTGCCAACAGCGCAGGCACAATGGCCGCCCAGATAGTTGCAGCTAAACCTGCATAGCCAATGGCGTACAGAAAACCGTTCGGGTACAGCAGGCCACCAATCATCGGCGGCAGGAAAGTCAGCAGCGCCGTTTTAAAACGCCCCATTGCCGAGTCATCAAAACCAAACAGATCCGCCAGATAGTCAAACAGCCCCAGCGTCACGCCAAGGAAGGAACTGGCGACCGCAAAGTTAGAGAACACCACCAGCAGCAGATCCAGGCTGCGGCTGTTCAGCACGCCGCTCAACTCCTGTACCAGCACATCAATATTGCCGCCTTTCTGCGCAATGCCGATAAATTCCGGACGCGGGATGTTGCCCATCGTCCCCAGCAGCCAGACGGAATAGAGCACCAGCGCCAGTAACGTCCCATAAATCAGGCATTTGACGATGGTACGCGGATCTTTGCCGTAATATTTCATCAAGCTCGGTACGTTACCGTGATAACCAAAAGAGGCCAGACAAAATGGCAGCGTCATCAGCAGGTACGGCGTATATGACGCGTGGCTTTCAGCCACGTTAAACAACGTGGCAGGCTGAACGTGCCCCAACAGGCTGCCGAAGGTCAGGAAGAAGGTAATCACCTTCGCGCCCAGTACGATGGCCGTCATGCGGCTCACCGCTTTAGTACTCAACCAGACAACAAACGCCACCAGCAGCGCGAAGACAAAGCCTGCTGCTCGTGCCGGCACGTTCAGCGACATCTCAGCAAAGGTATGGTGCAGAATCGAGCCGCTCGCCGAAATGTAGGCGTAGGTCAGGATATAGAGCACAAAGGCAATAGAGATGCCGTTTACCACGTTCCAGCCTTTGCCCAACAGGTCTTTGGTGATGGTGTCGAAACTCGAACCAATGCGGTAGTTAAGGTTGGCTTCGAGGATCATCAGCCCGGAGTGCAGCATACAAAACCAGGTAAAGACCAGCGCCGCCATCGACCAGAAGAACCACGCCCCGGACATGACCACCGGCAGGGAGAACATCCCCGCGCCAATGATGGTGCCGCCGATAATCACCACGCCGCCAAGCAGCGAAGGTGACGTTTGGGTGGTGGTAAGTGTTGCCATTCAGCTCTCTCTCCAGTCATTTATAATGTGACTATCTCTCAATACGTTGCACTGTACCAGTACACGAGTACAAAAGAAATAAAAAAAAGCCCCGATTGTGACGATCGGGGCTGTATATTTTACTTTACGCTGTGAATGCGCAGGTCAGCGAGAGTTACGCATCACCGCCGAAACGACGGCGACCGGTAGAGTCATCACGACGCGGACCACGGCTTTCACGACGTTCGCCGCCCGCGTGCGGAACCGCATCACCCAACAGCTGCATATTCATCGGCTTGTTCAGAATGCGGGTACGCGTGAAGTGCTGCAACACTTCGCCCGGCATACCTTTCGGCAGCTCGATGGTGGAGTGAGACGCGAACAGCTTAATGTTACCAATGTAACGGCTGCTAATGTCGCCTTCGTTAGCGATAGCGCCCACGATATGACGAACTTCAACGCCGTCATCACGGCCCACTTCAATGCGGTATAACTGCATATCGCCAACGTCACGACGTTCACGACGCGGACGTTCTTCACGATCGCCACGCGGGCCACGGTCATTACGATCGCGCGGACCACGGTCGTCACGGTCACGGAATTCACGCTTAGGACGCATCGGCGCATCCGGCGGCAGAATCAGCGGACGCTCGCCCTGCGCCATTTTCAGCAGTGCGGCGGCCAGCGTTTCGAGATCCAGCTCTTCACCTTCGGCAGACGGCTGGATTTTCGCCAGCAGCGCACGGTACTGATCCAGATCGCTGCTTTCCAGTTGCTGCTGAACTTTCGCGGCGAATTTTTCCAGACGGCGTTTACCCAGCAGTTCTGCGTTCGGCAGTTCCACTTCCGGAATGGTCAGCTTCATGGTGCGTTCGATGTTGCGCAGCAGACGACGCTCGCGGTTCTCAACGAACAGCAGCGCGCGACCGGCGCGACCCGCACGACCGGTACGACCGATACGGTGAACGTAGGACTCGGAGTCCATCGGGATATCGTAGTTCACCACCAGGCTGATACGTTCAACGTCCAGACCACGTGCCGCAACATCGGTGGCGATCAGGATGTCCAGACGACCATCTTTCAGGCGTTCCAGAGTCTGCTCACGCAGCGCCTGGTTCATATCGCCATTCAACGCGGCGCTGTTGTAGCCGCTACGTTCCAGCGCTTCTGCTACTTCCAGGGTCGCGTTTTTGGTACGTACGAAGATAATCGCCGCATCAAAGTCTTCCGCTTCCAGGAAACGCACCAGCGCTTCGTTTTTACGCATGCCCCAGACAGTCCAGTAGCTCTGGCTGATGTCAGGACGGGTAGTCACGCTGGACTGAATGCGCACTTCCTGCGGCTCTTTCATAAAGCGGCGGGTAATGCGACGAATCGCTTCCGGCATGGTGGCGGAGAACAGAGCGGTCTGATGACCTTCCGGGATCTGCGCCATAATAGTTTCAACGTCTTCGATGAAGCCCATACGCAGCATTTCGTCGGCTTCATCCAGCACCAGACCACTCAGTTTAGAGAGGTCGAGAGTGCCACGTTTTAAGTGATCAAGCAGACGTCCCGGCGTACCGACAACGATCTGCGGCCCCTGACGCAGGGCGCGTAACTGCACGTCATAACGCTGACCGCCGTACAGGGCAACCACGTTTACGCCGCGCATGTGTTTAGAGAAATCCGTCATGGCTTCGGCAACCTGTACCGCCAGTTCGCGGGTTGGCGCCAGCACCAGAATCTGAGGTGCCTTCAGCTCAGGATCAAGATTGTTGAGCAGCGGTAAAGAGAACGCTGCGGTTTTGCCGCTACCGGTCTGGGCCATGCCCAGCACGTCGCGACCGCCCAGCAGATGCGGAATGCACTCTGCCTGGATTGGAGATGGTTTTTCGTAACCCAGATCGGTAAGGGCTTCAAGGATAGGAGCCTTCAGCCCCAGATCTGCAAAAGTGGTTTCGAATTCAGCCATGTAGTACGTGTGCCTCAAAATTAATGGCGGCCAGTCTACATAACTCATCATGAAATTGATCTGCAATTTTCATTGAAAAGTGTGAACCGGCTCAAAGTAGGTGTATTAACGAACAACAACGCCCTCACCCGCGAAGGTGATGGCAATCAAAAAGATTACGGGCTGATATGTTCGTCAGCTATTGCTGGTCCGATTCTGCCAGGTCATCTTGGTCCTGGCCCAGGAGCGATAATTCCAACAATGCGTATCGGTGCTCAACAAAGTTATGAACGTTGTTGGCCACCGCCAGTTTGAACAGAGCCGTGGCGCTGTCCAAATCCCCCAGACTTAGGTAATACTTACCTAAATAGAAGTTGGTTTCACTGAGATGCTCAGCGAGCGAGGTGTTATCCGTTGCGTCCGCCTTGAGCCTTTCCATCAGCGTTGCTTCGCTAATGTCGCCCAGGTAGAACTCGACAATGTTCCATCCCCATTGCTCTTTATCCGATTTTTCAAAGCGTGCTTTTAACGCTTCTTTCGCCTGCTTCTCATTAAGCTTCTGCTCAACAAGATACAGCCACAGGCTGCGGTAAGGATCATTGGGATCGTCTTGATAAAACGCCAGCAGATCATCTTGCGCTAACTTATCACGGCCGCCGTAATACAATGCGATACCGCGGTTTAAGTGCGCGTAGTTGTAAGTTGGATCAAGCTCTAGTACAGAATCAAACGCTTCATAGGCAGCATCAAAATTGCCTGCCTGCGTTAAATAAATGCCTAAGTAATTGAATACTTCAGGCATATCCGGTCTGATTGCCAGCGCTTGTGAAAAATCATTTCGCGCTAATGCCCTCAAACCAAGACTATCATACAACACTCCGCGCTCATATAAAAGCTGTGCGCGTTCGTCATCGGTTAAAGCCCGACTGGCAAGAATCTGTTCCATACGCGCCAGAATCACTTCCTGCTGTAAAGTCGGTTGCAATGGTACTGCGAGGACTTCACTTTTACGCCAGGCGGAATTACTGCATCCTGCAAGCGTAAGTGCTGTCGCAACGAAACACCAGCGCAAAAAAGGCTTCATTTCCCACTCCCGAAGACAACGATTGAATGAACGTCCTGTTCCCCGGTGGCTCAACAAGGCGTCCAGCCAGGTCTAAAGCCCTCCGCACTGCGGAGGGCAAAAGGCTACCTTACTCGGCCTGTTCGCTCGCCGGAGCTTCCGGCGCAGCCGCAGGTTGAGACTGCTCGGTTGCTTCTTTAATGCTCAGACGTACACGGCCCTGGCGGTCAACTTCCAGAACCTTAACCGGGACTTCCTGACCCATCTGCAGATAATCGGTCACTTTCTCTACACGCTTATCCGCGATTTGAGAGATGTGAACCAGACCTTCTTTACCGCCGCCGATGGCAACAAACGCGCCAAAGTCAACGATACGGGTCACTTTACCATTGTAGATACGGCCGACTTCGATCTCCGCGGTAATCTCTTCGATACGACGGATAGCGTATTTCGCTTTTTCACCGTCGGTCGCCGCGATCTTCACAGTACCGTCATCTTCGATTTCGATGGTGGTGCCGGTCTCTTCAGTCAGCGCGCGGATCACAGAACCGCCTTTACCGATCACGTCTTTGATCTTGTCCGTGCTGATCTTGATGGTATGGATACGCGGCGCGAATTCAGAGATATCGCCGCGCGGCGCGTTGATCGCCTGTTCCATCACGCCCAGGATGTGCAGACGCGCGCCTTTAGCCTGGTTCAACGCAACCTGCATGATCTCTTTGGTGATACCTTCAATTTTGATATCCATCTGCAGCGCAGAGATACCGTCGCGGGAACCCGCCACTTTGAAGTCCATATCGCCCAGGTGATCTTCGTCGCCCAGAATGTCAGACAGTACAACGTAGTTGTCGCCTTCTTTCACCAGACCCATAGCGATACCTGCTACGGCGGCTTTAATTGGCACGCCAGCGTCCATCAGCGCCAGAGAAGCGCCGCACACGGAAGCCATAGAAGAAGAACCGTTGGATTCGGTGATTTCAGACACCACGCGAACGGTGTACGGGAATTTATCCATGTCCGGCATCACTGCCAGCACGCCGCGCTTCGCCAGACGACCGTGACCAATTTCACGACGCTTCGGAGAACCGACCATGCCGGTTTCGCCTACGGAGTACGGAGGGAAGTTGTAGTGGAACAGGAAGCTGTCAGTACGCTCGCCCATCAGTTCATCAAGCACCTGCGCGTCACGGGCAGTACCCAGAGTTGCGGTAACCAGCGCCTGCGTTTCACCACGGGTAAACAGAGCGGAACCGTGAGTACGCGGCAGTACGCCAGTGCGCACGTCCAGACCACGGATCATGTCTTTTTCACGGCCATCAATACGCGGCTCGCCTGCCAGTACGCGGCTACGCACCACGTTTTTCTCGATAGCGTGCAGGATTTCGCCCAGCTCGTTAGCATCCAGAGTTTCATCTTCTGCAATAAGCTGCTCGATGGTTTCGGATTTGATTACGTCAACCTGAGCATAGCGCTCTTGTTTATCGGTGATGCGGTACGCGTCGCTCAGACGAGATTCAGCCAGCGCAGCAACACGCGCGTTCAACGCGTCGTTGACGGCTTCCGGCTGCCAGTCCCAACGCGGTTTACCGGCTTCTTTCACCAGATCGTTGATCGCCTGGATAACAACCTGCTGCTGCTCGTGACCGAATACCACCGCGCCCAGCATAGTGTCTTCGCTCAGCAGTTCAGCTTCGGATTCCACCATCAGCACAGCCGCTTCGGTACCGGCAACCACCAGGTCCAGCTTGCTTTCTTTCAGCTCGTCCTGGGTCGGGTTCAGCACGTACTGGTCATTGATGTAACCTACGCGCGCCGCGCCGATTGGGCCGTTGAACGGAATGCCGGACAGCGACAGCGCAGCAGATGCGCCGATCATGGCAACGATGTCTGGGTTAACCTGCGGGTTAACGGAAACGACGGTCGCAATAACCTGCACTTCGTTAACGAAGCCTTCCGGGAACAGCGGACGAACCGGGCGGTCAATCAGACGCGCGATCAGGGTTTCGCCTTCGCTTGGACGGCCTTCACGACGGAAGAAGCTGCCCGGGATACGACCAGCAGCGTAGGTACGCTCCTGATAGTTAACGGTCAGTGGGAAGAAGTCCTGGCCTGGCTTGGCTTTTTTCTGGCCGACAACGGTAACGAATACGGCGGTGTCATCCATGCTTACCATAACAGCGGCAGTGGCCTGACGCGCCATCATGCCAGTTTCCAGCGTAACGGTATGCTGACCGTACTGGAATTTACGAACGATCGGATTAAGCAAAATAATATCCTTTCCAATTTTTGACGGCATAATACGCGCCGTCGTTAATACCCGATCTTCTGCGCATCCTCGCGACTAATGACAACCCTAACCCTGATATGGGTAAAGCCTCTCATTAGCCGCGCGAACCTCTGCAACGGAAGATCATTCATAGCAACAATACATTAGTTTCCAGCGAATTGCTGCCATCTGCTGGAAAAAAGGGGCCATGAAGGCCCCCTCTTTCTGAAACTCGAAAGAATTAGCGACGCAGACCCAGACGCTCAATCAGCGCGGTGTAGCGTGCAACATCTTTACGTTTCAGGTAGTCGAGCAGTTTACGACGCTGAGAAACCATACGCAGCAGACCACGACGGCTGTGGTGATCTTTTTTATGCTCTGCAAAGTGACCCTGCAGGTGGTTAATCTGTGCAGTCAACAGAGCAACCTGAACATCGGTAGAACCGGTGTCGTTTGCGTCACGACCGAACTCAGAAACGATTTTAGCTGTAGCTTCAGTACTTAGAGACATTTTAAAACTCCAAAGTATTTAAGAATGAGAGGACGCCGATCTCTAATTCAGCGATCCCAGTGTACGCCGCGTAAACTGTTAAATAATTTACGCGACGTTAAGCGGCGGTATTCTACTCGCAGCGCTCTCTTATCGCAAGACGAAGCGACATTACGCTGGGTACTCTACTACCAGCCGACGAGGCGCGACACGGCCTTCGTCGTCAATTTCGCCCATACCGATAAATTTATCGTCTTCACCTTCCGTCACACGAACCAGTCCCTTCAACGGCGCGCCCGTGGTACGAACCGGGTTGCCATTTTTGAAGTATACCGAAGATGTTAACGGCAGATTAACAACAGGATAGTCCGAAGCTGGACTGTCCATTGGCATCAATAATGGATCGAGCAACTGCGCCGCCGGAACGCCCTGCTGCTCCGCCTGTGCTACCAGCGTCTGCAAATGCTCCAGCGTCACCATACGATCCACCGGATACTTGCTGACCGTCAGACGACGCAGGTACGTTACGTGCGCGCCACAGCCCAGTTTCTCACCTAAATCATCAATAATGGTACGAATATAGGTGCCTTTGGAGCAATGAACTTCCAGCTCCAGCTCGTTACCTTCATGGCGAATAAACAGCAGCTCATAGACGGTAATCGGGCGGGCTTCGCGCGGCACTTCGATACCCTGGCGGGCATATTCGTACAGCTTCTTGCCCTGATACTTCAGCGCCGAATACATCGAGGGAATCTGTTCGATATCCCCACGAAAGGTCTCCAGCGCGCTCGCAAGCTGCTCAGCGCTGAAAGTCACCGGACGCTCCTGCACGATTTGACCATCGGCGTCAGAGGTATCCGTGCGCTGCCCCAGACGGGCAATAACACGATAGCGTTTGTCAGAATCCAGCAGGTACTGCGAAAATTTTGTCGCTTCGCCGAGGCAAATCGGCAACATGCCGGTCGCCAGCGGGTCCAGCGCGCCGGTATGCCCGGCGCGGTTGGCATTGTAGATGCGCTTAACTTTCTGCAGCACGTCATTGCTGGACATACCCTGCGGCTTATCCAGCAGCAGAACGCCGTGAATGTCGCGGCCACGACGACGAGGACGACTCATCAGTCCTCCTTGCTGTCGTCCGGGTTCACACGACGTTCTTCGTCATGTTTCACCACGTTAGTTACCAGGTTGGACATACGCATCCCTTCCACCAGCGAGTTGTCGTAGAAGAAGGTCAGTTCCGGCACGATGCGCAGACGCATCGCTTTACCCAGCAAGCTGCGGATGAAACCAGACGCTTCCTGCAACGCTTTGATGCCCGCTTTTACTGCGTCTTCATCTTTGTCGTTCAAAAAGGTGACAAACACTTTGGCATAGGCCAGGTCACGGGACATTTCGACACCGGAGACGGTAGTCATCATGCCCAGGCGCGGGTCTTTAATTTCGCGCTGCAGGATGATTGCGATCTCTTTTTGCATCTCTTGCGCTACGCGCTGAGGGCGACCAAATTCTTTCGCCATAATAAATTCTCCAGACAAAAAAGGGGCTATCAGCCCCTTTTTGAAATTAATACGGTATTCAGGCTGTAGACCTGATAAGCGCTAGCGCCATCAGGCATAACATTGCCGGATGGCGACGTAAACGCCTTATCCGGCCTACACCCAACCAACCTTAAGCGATGGTACGTTGGATCTCGATGATTTCGAATACTTCAATCATATCGCCAACGCGAACGTCGTTGTAGTTCTTCACGCCGATACCACATTCCATGCCGTTACGGACTTCGTTAACGTCATCTTTGAAGCGGCGCAGGGATTCCAGCTCGCCTTCATAGATAACCACGTTGTCACGCAGAACGCGGATTGGGTTATGGCGTTTAATCGTACCTTCGGTAACCATACAGCCCGCGATCGCGCCGAATTTCGGCGATTTGAACACATCGCGCACTTCAGCCAGACCGATAATCTGCTGTTTCAGTTCCGGAGACAGCATACCGCTCATCGCCGCTTTCACTTCGTCGATCAGGTTATAGATGACGGAGTAGTAACGCAGATCCAGGCTTTCAGATTCGATCACTTTACGCGCAGAGGCATCGGCACGAACGTTGAAGCCCACCAGAATGGCGTTGGACGCCGCAGCCAGGGTCGCGTCGGTTTCGGTGATACCACCTACGCCAGAACCGATGATCTTCACTTTCACTTCGTCGGTAGACAGTTTCAGCAAGGAGTCGGAGATCGCTTCCACAGAACCCTGTACGTCGGCCTTCAGCACGATGTTCACTTCGTGAACTTCGCCTTCGGTCATGTTGGCGAACATGTTCTCAAGTTTAGATTTCTGCTGACGCGCCAGTTTAACTTCACGGAATTTACCCTGACGATACAGAGCAACTTCACGCGCTTTCTTCTCGTCGCGAACGACGGTCACTTCGTCACCCGCAGCCGGAACGCCGGACAGGCCGAGGATTTCCACCGGAATGGACGGCCCCGCTTCCAGCACTTCCTGACCCAGTTCGTTACGCATCGCACGCACGCGGCCGTATTCGAAGCCACACAGCACGATATCGCCCTTATGCAGCGTACCTTCGCGTACCAGAACGGTAGCCACCGGACCACGACCTTTATCCAGGAAGGATTCGATCACCGCACCGCTCGCCATACCTTTACGAACGGCTTTCAGTTCCAGAACTTCGGCCTGCAGCAGGATAGCGTCCAGCAGTTCGTCGATACCGGTGCCCGCTTTCGCAGACACGTGAACGAACTGGCTCTCGCCGCCCCACTCTTCCGGCAGAATGCCGTACTGGGACAGTTCGTTCTTAACGCGATCCGGATCGGCTTCCGGCTTATCGATTTTGTTCACCGCAACCACGACCGGCACACCTGCCGCTTTCGCGTGCTGGATAGCTTCGATAGTCTGCGGCATCACGCCATCGTCTGCCGCTACCACCAGAACCACGATATCCGTTGCCTGCGCACCACGAGCACGCATCGAGGTAAACGCGGCGTGACCCGGGGTGTCCAGGAAGGTGATCATCCCGTTGTCAGTTTCAACGTGGTAAGCACCGATGTGCTGGGTAATGCCGCCCGCTTCGCCAGAGGCCACTTTCGTGGAACGAATGTAGTCCAGCAGAGAGGTTTTACCGTGGTCAACGTGACCCATGATGGTCACAACCGGGGCGCGCGGTTCAGCCGCAGCGCCGGTATCACGGTCGCTCATTACCGCCTCTTCCAGTTCGTTTTCACGACGCAGGATAACTTTGTGGCCCATCTCTTCGGCAACCAGCTGTGCGGTTTCCTGGTCGATGACCTGGTTGATGGTGGCCATGGCGCCCAGCTTCATCATCGCTTTGATGACCTGAGAACCTTTCACCGCCATCTTGTTCGCCAGTTCGCCAACGGTGATGGTTTCACCGATCACCACGTCGCGGTTAACGGCCTGAGCGGGCTTCTGGAAGCCTTGCTGTAAAGAAGACCCTTTACGCTTGCCGCCTTTACCGCCGCGAACCGCAGCACGCGCTTCTTCGCGATCGGCTTTGGATTCGGCATGTTTGCCTTTTTTCGCCGGACGCGCCGCTTTTGCATTACGGCCACGACCACGACCGCCTTCTACTTCACGATCGTTTTCGTCTTCGGCCTGGCGAGCGTGCTGAGAAGTGGTGACATGATAGTCACTGGTGTCTTCTACTGGCTCAGGCGTTGCGGTCCATTTGTTTTCTTCCGCCATGCGGCGAGCTTCTTCTGCTACACGACGCGCTTCTTCTTCGAGTTTGCGACGTGCTTCTTCTTCCGCTTTACGCTTCAGCTCTGCAGCTTCATTCTCACGGCGGGCTTTTTCGGCCTGGGCGGTTTTGGTCATATCGTCAGTCTGTTGATTGCTCACTTTGTCTTTTTCCGCAGCTTCACGTTTCGCTTTTTCAGCGGCTTCACGCTTAGCTTGTTCTGCGGCCTCGCGTTCAGCTTTTTGTTGCGCCTCGCGTTTGGCCTGTTCTTCTGCCTCACGACGGGCTTGCTCTTCCGCTTCACGCTGCGCCTGCTCTTCCGCGGCCAGGCGTTCAGCCTCTTGCGGATCGCGTTTCACAAAGGTGCGCTTCTTGCGGACTTCGATTTGTACCGATTTACTTTTTCCACCGGTACCTGGAATGTTCAGGGTGCTGCGCGTCTTACGCTGCAGCGTCAGTTTATCGGGACCAGAAACCGCTTCGCGGTTCAGGTGCGCCAGTAAAGTCTGTTTTTCTTGTGCGGACACAGAGTCGTCAGCAGATTTCCGGATACCTGCATCAGCAAACTGCTGTACCAGGCGATCCACGGAAACCTGTCTCTCTGCGGCCAGCGCTTTTAGGGTTACATCTGTCATGCTGTTCCTTCCTGCTACAGTTTATTACGCTTCGTCGCCGAACCAGCAAATATTACGGGCAGCCATAATCAGCTCACCGGCTTTTTCGTCGGTCAACCCTTCGATATCAGCCAGATCATCAATGCCCTGGTCGGCGAGATCTTCCAGCGTACAAACACCACGAGCCGCCAGTTTGAAAGCCATATCGCGATCTAATCCTTCCAGATTCAGCAGATCGTCAGCCGGTTTGTTATCACCGAGGCTTGCTTCCTGGTCCTGCGCCAGAGTGGCCAGTGCGTTTTTAGCACGCTCGCGCAGTGCTTCAACGGTCGGCTCATCAAGGCCGTCAATTTCCAGCAGTTCTTTCATTGGCACATAGGCCAGTTCCTCGAGCGTGGAGAAACCTTCTTCTACCAGAACGGTCGCGAACTCTTCATCAATATCAAGATATTTAGTAAAAATCTCGATAGCGGCATGTGCTTCAGCCTGATGTTTAGCCTGCAAGTCATCAACGGTCATTACGTTGAGTTCCCAGCCGCTCAATTGCGAAGCCAGGCGGACGTTCTGACCATTACGTCCGATCGCCTGCGCCAGATTACCGGCTTCAACGGCGATATCCATGGTATGTTTATCTTCGTCCACCACGATAGACGCGACGTCTGCCGGCGCCATCGCATTAATGACGAACTGCGCCGGGTTATCATCCCACAGCACGATATCAATACGCTCACCGCCCAGTTCGGTAGAGACCGCCTGAACGCGCGCGCCGCGCATCCCCACGCAAGCGCCGACCGGATCGATACGTTTATCGTTGGTTTTCACTGCGATTTTCGCACGAGAACCCGGATCGCGAGCCGCCGCTTTAATTTCAATCACTTCTTCGCCGATTTCCGGCACTTCGATGCGGAACAGTTCGATCAGCATTTCCGGCTTGGAACGGGTGACGAACAGCTGCGCGCCACGCGCTTCCGGTCGAACAGCATACAGCACGCCGCGAATACGGTCGCCAGGGCGGAAGTTTTCGCGCGGCAGCATATCTTCACGCAGAATCACCGCTTCAGCGTTACCGGCCATCCCTTCGGATTTAATTTCCAGAGAGATATTGTCGCGGTTCACTTTCTTCACCACGCCAGTGACAATTTCGCCTTCCTGGTCGCGGAACTGATCGACAACCATCGCGCGTTCAGCTTCACGGACCTTCTGTACGATAACCTGTTTCGCAGTCTGCGTGGTGATACGGTCAAAGGTGACAGATTCAATCTGATCTTCAACATAGTCGCCGACATTCAGGCTTTCGTCTTCAAAACGCGCCGCTTCCAGCGTAATTTCCTTCGTCGGCATGGTCACTTCTTCAACGATCAACCAACGGCGGAAAGTATCAAAATCACCGCTTTTACGATCGATTTCTACACGAACATCGATCTCCTGCTCATATTTTTTCTTTGTTGCTGTCGCCAGCGCACTTTCCAGCGCTTCAAAAATTTTTTCGCGTGGCAGCGCTTTTTCGTTGGAGACGGCTTCAACAACAGCCAAAATTTCTTTGTTCATCGCGGGCTTTTCACCTCATCCAGACTGTTAAAAGTGGGGAACCAGGTTCGCCTTCTGGATATTACTCAGCGCGAACACTTCATCTTTGCCTTCGACTGTGACGGTAATCATTTCACCGTCCACCGCTTTGATAATGCCCTGCCACTTGCGACGGTTCTGTACCGCCATGCGAAGAACCAGCGCGACTTCTTCACCCTGGAAACGCGCATAATGATCGGCAGTGAACATAGGACGGTCGAGACCCGGTGACGAGACTTCAAGGTTGTAAGCCACGGAGATAGGATCTTCAACGTCCAGCACCGCGCTTACCTGGTGGCTCACATCAGCACAATCATCAACATTGATGCCATCTTCACTATCAATATAGATGCGCAGTGTGGATGTGCGACCGCGAATAAATTCGATGCCGACCAGCTCGTAGCCTAAGGCTTCAACTGGCGCTGTAATCATCTCTGTTAATTTTTGCTCTAATGTGGACAAGCCCACCCCCAAGACATAAAAAAAGGGCCTAAAGCCCAGTTATTCTGTAGTCAGATAACAAAAAACCCCGATAAATCGGGGCTTTAGATAACTGAACCCTATAACCGCAACGGCGGTCTGGTGTACCTTCCGAAAGAATTTTTTTCAAATCCAGCTACGAAGGACATAATCTTCACAGTATATTTGAAAAAGAACTCTAAGGGAAAGTGGTTGCAGGGGCCGGATTTGAACCGACGACCTTCGGGTTATGAGCCCGACGAGCTACCAAGCTGCTCCACCCCGCGCCTGAAACGTGGCAAATTCTACTCGTTTTGGGCAAAATTTGCAAATACTGCTGGGATTTGGTACCGAGGACGGGACGTAAAATCTGCGCACAGTATAGTGACCAGGCATGAGTTATGTCAACCCTATTCCCAATATGCAGATGAATGAATATCACTCTTCGTTATACTCATCCCACCTCTCCGGCTTATACACGCATTTCACAACGTTATTTCAGTAAACCTTCACTAAACGCTTCCTGTTTCTGCTAAAAGATGATTAAATGAAAACTCATTTATTTTGCATAAAAATGCACTAAAGCAGAAACCGATCTCATTATCAGTCAATCAAGCAGGGTTCTATTCTATGACGACGATTCTTAAGCATCTTCCAGCAGGTCAACGTATTGGTATCGCTTTTTCCGGCGGTCTGGACACCAGCGCCGCGCTGCTGTGGATGCGACAAAAAGGAGCTGTCCCATATGCCTATACTGCGAATCTGGGACAACCGGATGAGGATGACTATGACGCCATTCCTCGTCGCGCAATGGAGTATGGCGCAGAGAATGCTCGCCTGATTGATTGCCGCAAGCAGTTGGTTGCAGAAGGGATCGCAGCGATTCAGTGCGGCGCTTTCCATAATACGACTGGCGGACTGACCTATTTCAATACCACGCCGCTGGGCCGTGCCGTGACCGGCACGATGCTGGTCGCCGCGATGAAAGAAGATGGCGTAAATATCTGGGGCGACGGCAGCACCTATAAAGGCAACGATATTGAACGTTTCTATCGTTACGGCTTGCTGACCAACGCCGAGCTGCAGATTTACAAACCGTGGCTGGATACCGACTTTATCGATGAGCTGGGTGGTCGCCATGAGATGTCTGAATTTATGATTGCCTGCGGCTTCGACTATAAGATGTCAGTCGAAAAAGCCTACTCCACCGACTCCAACATGCTCGGCGCCACGCATGAAGCGAAAGATCTGGAGTTTCTTAACTCCAGCGTCAAGATCGTCAACCCGATTATGGGCGTGAAGTTCTGGGACGAGAGCGTGAAGATCCCGGCAGAAGAGGTGACCGTCCGCTTCGAGCTGGGCCACCCTGTTGCCCTGAACGGTAAAACCTTCAGCGATGATGTTGAGATGATGCTGGAAGCAAACCGCATCGGCGGCCGTCACGGCCTGGGCATGAGCGACCAGATCGAAAACCGCATCATTGAAGCAAAAAGCCGCGGTATTTATGAAGCCCCGGGGATGGCGCTGCTGCACATCGCTTACGAGCGTCTGTTGACCGGTATTCACAACGAAGACACCATTGAACAGTATCATTCTCATGGTCGTCAGCTGGGTAAACTGCTGTATCAGGGCCGCTGGTTCGACTCTCAGGCGCTGATGCTGCGTGACGGCCTGCAACGTTGGGTCGCCAGCCAGATTACCGGTGAGGTCACACTCGAGCTGCGTCGCGGCAACGACTACTCCATCCTGAACACCGTGTCTGACAATCTGACCTATAAGGCTGAACGTCTGACCATGGAGAAAGGCGAGTCCGTGTTCTCACCGGACGATCGTATCGGTCAGTTGACCATGCGTAATCTGGACATTACCGATACCCGCGAGAAACTGTTCGGCTACGCGAAAGCCGGTCTGTTAACCGCCTCTTCCGCGACCGGTCTGCCGCAGGTTGAGAATCTGGAAAACAAAGCGAAGTAAACATTTATCATTTTAAGGCCGCGAAAGCGGCCTTTTTTATGCGCGGAATATAAGGTGTCTGTAGGCCTGATAAACGTAGCGCCATCAGGCGTTGTAATAATGTCGGATGGCGGCGTAAACGCCTTATCCGACCTACAGAAAATCACAAATAACAGACGAAAAAAAAGACGCTTTTCAGCGTCTTTCTTTCGGAATATTGGTACCGAGGACGGGACTTGAACCCGTAAGCCCTATTGGGCACTACCACCTCAAGGTAGCGTGTCTACCAATTCCACCACCTCGGCACGGATACTGCTATTAGCGCGGGATATCACTGGTCGGCTGGGCCGGTGCAGCAGGTTGAGTCTGCTCGGTCTTCGCCGGCGCGCTCAGATTTTCCCACTCGCTTCCTTTATTGGTTTTGTTGCTATTGATATTACCCAACACCAGACTGATGATGAAGAACAACGTCGCCAATACCGCCGTCATTCGGGTCATGAAGTTACCAGAACCACTTGAACCAAATAGCGTAGCGGAAGCGCCTGCTCCGAAGGAGGCTCCCATATCAGCGCCTTTACCTTGCTGCAGCATGATCAGACCTACAAGGCCAATTGCCACAATAAGGAAAACAACTAAAAGAGCTTCGTACATAATCAACCTGTTCCTTGCGGAGTTGCCGCGTACCAATGCTTCTACCAATAAAGCGGGATTTTTACTGTTTCCCACTGAAGCGGGTGTGAATACTAACCAAAGCGAATGACCTTCGCAAGGGCAATTTAAGCGCATTGTATCAACTGCGGAAAAAAACAGCAAAAGCGTTGTTTTTTGCGGGCAGTAAGGCGGCAACCGCCGCCTTTTTAGTCACTTAAACGCTTAAACGGCTTTTACCGCATCCGCGATACGATGGGCGAAAGCCGTAACCTGCGCTTCATCCTCGCCTTCAACCATCACGCGAATCAGCGGTTCGGTACCGGATTTACGTAGCAGTACCCGCCCACGATTGCCGAGCGTGGCTTCTACGTCCGCCGTTACCGCTTTCACCGCATCATTTTCCAGCGGATCGCCGCTACCGGCGGTGTAACGCACGTTAACCAGAATCTGCGGGAACATTTTCATACCGCTGCACAGATCGTGCAGACTCATATGATTACGCACCATCGCCGCCAGAACTTGTAGCCCCGCTACAATACCGTCGCCAGTGGTCGTTTTATCCAACAGAATAACGTGACCAGAGTTTTCCGCACCGATGCGCCAGCCTTTTTCCTGCAATTTTTCCAGCACGTAGCGGTCGCCCACTTTCGCCCGGGCAAACGGAATGCCAAGCTGCTTGAGCGCCAGCTCCAGCCCCATATTGCTCATCAGCGTCCCCACCGCGCCGCCGCGCAGTTGCCCCTGGCGCAGCCCTTCGCGCGCGATGATATACATGATCTGATCGCCATCGACTTTATTGCCTTCATGGTCAACCATGATGACCCGGTCGCCGTCGCCGTCAAGCGCGATGCCGAGGTCCGCCTTCTCCGCCAACACGCGCGCCTGCAACGCGCGCACGTCGGTCGCGCCCACTTCTTCGTTAATGTTGACGCCGTTTGGCTCACAGCCGATGGCGATAACGGTCGCGCCCAGCTCGCGCAGCACATTCGGCGCGATATGGTAGGTAGCGCCGTTGGCGCAATCCACAACCACTTTCAGGCCGTTGAGGCTCAGTTCGTTCGGGAAGGTGCCTTTACAGAACTCAATATAGCGTCCGGCGGCATCGACGATGCGGCTCGCTTTCCCCAGCTCGGCGGAGTCTACGCAGGTGATCTCTTTTTCCATTTCGGCTTCGATGGCTTCTTCCACATCGTCAGGCAGTTTCGTACCGTCGATAGAGAAGAATTTAATGCCGTTATCATAGAACGGGTTATGCGAAGCCGAGATAACGATACCCGCCTCCGCGCGGAAAGTCCGCGTCAGATAGGCGACGGCTGGCGTTGGCATAGGTCCGGTAAACGAGGCCGACAGTCCCGCAGCGGCAAGGCCCGCCTCCAGCGCGGACTCCAGCATATAGCCGGAAATACGCGTATCTTTACCGATAATGATTTTACGCGAGCCATGACGCGCCAGCACTTTTCCGGCAGCCCAACCCAGTTTAAGCACGAAATCAGGTGTAATGGGGGCATTGCCTACACGTCCGCGAATCCCATCGGTACCGAAATATTTACGATTACTCATAGCGTTTGTTTCCCTTTGCAGACAGAGTGGCTTCCACCACCCGCATTGCCTCTACGGTTTCTTTGACGTCATGGACGCGAATGATCTGCGCGCCCTGCATCGCGGCAATTACCGCGCACGCAAGGCTACCGTTCAGACGGTCTGATGGTCCCACGTTAAGTAACTGACCAACCATCGTTTTACGTGACATGCCCACCAGCAGCGGCAGGTTAAAATGATGAAACTCACCCAGTCGCGCCAGTAAGGTATAATTGTGAGAGAGATTTTTACCGAAACCGAATCCTGGGTCGAGCAACAATTTCTCTTTTGCGATGCCGGCCTTCTCACAACGTGCTATTTGCTCAATAAAGTAGCGATTCACCTCGGCAAAGACATCGTCATATTTCGGCGCCTCCTGCATGGTTTTGGGGTTGCCCTGCATGTGCATAAGACTGACCGGCAAGCCGGTTTCCGCTGCCGCTTCCAACGCGCCGGGTTCGGAGAGTGAACGGACATCATTGATAATATGCGCGCCCGCCCTTGCCGCTTCACGGATCACCTCGGGTTTAGAGGTATCCACAGAAATCCACACTTCAAAACGTTGCGCGATTGCTTCCAGTACCGGAATAACGCGAGCCAGCTCTTCTTCCACGCTCACTTCTGCCGCGCCTGGTCGCGTTGATTCCCCCCCCACATCAATAATTGTCGCCCCGGCATTCACCATTAAATTCGCATGTTTCACCGCCTCAATCAGCGTGTTATGCGCGCCGCCGTCGGAGAACGAATCCGGCGTTACGTTCAGGATCCCCATAACATGCGGATGAGTGAGATCGAGCGTGGCGCCCTGAGCGAAGAGTTTCATGGTCAAAATCCCTGTTTTATTTATGGTGAGTTAAAAAAAGAAAAACCCCGGGGCAAGCCCCAGGGTTTCGGTGAGCGCTAAACATAATGTTGTAAAACAAATACTTATTTGTCGCCCAGCTGCTCTGACATCGTGTTGCCCGGGTTCGGCGTGCGTGGTTCATCAACCGGACGCGGCGCCTGAGGCGTACCATTGCTGTCAGAGTTATTGGTGCCGTTTGGATCTTCCCAGCCCGCAGGCGGACGCACTTCACGACGCGCCATCAGGTCATCAATCTGCGGCGCATCGATGGTTTCATATTTCATCAGCGCATCTTTCATCGCGTGCAGAATATCCATATTGTCAGTCAGGATCTGACGAGCGCGATTGTAGTTACGTTCAATCAGCGCTTTCACTTCCTGGTCGATGATACGCGCAGTTTCATCAGACATATGTTTCGCTTTTGCGACGCTACGGCCGAGGAACACTTCGCCCTCTTCTTCCGCGTACAGCAACGGACCGAGTTTCTCCGAGAAGCCCCACTGGGTGACCATGTTACGCGCCAGGTTAGTCGCGACTTTAATGTCGTTCGACGCGCCGGTAGAAACATGCTCAACGCCGTAGATAATCTCTTCCGCCAGACGGCCACCGTACAGCGTGCTGATTTGGCTTTCCAGCTTCTGACGGCTGGCGCTGATCGCGTCGCCTTCAGGCAGGAAGAAGGTCACGCCCAGCGCACGACCGCGCGGGATAATCGTCACTTTGTGCACCGGATCGTGTTCCGGCACCAGGCGACCGATAATCGCGTGGCCCGCTTCGTGGTACGCGGTCGACTCTTTCTGCGCTTCCGTCATCACCATGGAGCGACGTTCGGCGCCCATCATGATTTTGTCTTTCGCTTTCTCGAACTCAACCATCGACACAACGCGCTTGTTACCACGAGCCGCAAACAGCGCCGCTTCGTTCACCAGGTTCGCGAGGTCAGCACCGGAGAAGCCCGGCGTACCGCGCGCAATGATCGCCGCATCAATATCCGTCGCTAACGGTACGCGACGCATATGCACCTTCAGAATCTGCTCACGACCGCGAACATCCGGCAGGCCTACCACCACCTGACGGTCAAAACGACCTGGACGCAGCAGCGCCGGGTCCAGAACGTCCGGACGGTTGGTTGCCGCGATAACGATGATACCTTCGTTACCTTCGAAGCCGTCCATCTCAACCAGCATCTGGTTCAACGTCTGCTCACGTTCATCGTGACCACCGCCCAGACCTGCGCCACGCTGGCGGCCTACGGCGTCGATTTCATCGATGAAGATAATGCACGGCGCCGCTTTCTTGGCCTGTTCGAACATGTCACGCACTCGAGACGCGCCGACACCGACGAACATTTCCACAAAGTCAGAACCGGAAATCGTAAAGAATGGCACCTTCGCTTCACCCGCAATGGCTTTTGCCAGCAGGGTTTTACCGGTACCCGGCGGGCCGACCATCAGGACGCCTTTCGGAATTTTACCGCCCAGCTTCTGGAAACGGCTCGGTTCACGCAGGTATTCGACCAGTTCCGCCACTTCTTCTTTCGCTTCGTCACAACCCGCGACGTCAGCAAACGTGGTTTTGATCTGATCTTCCGTCAGCATACGCGCCTTGCTCTTACCGAACGACATGGCGCCTTTGCCACCGCCGCCCTGCATCTGACGCATGAAGAAGATCCAGACGCCGATCAGCAACAGCATCGGGAACCAGGAAATGAAGATAGAAGCCAGCAGGCTTGGCTCTTCAGGTGGTTCGCCAACAACCTTGACGTTTTTAGTCAGCAGGTTATCAAGCAGCTTCGGATCATTAATCGGAATGTAAGTCGTGTAACGGTTACTATCTTTCTTGGTAACGTTGATCTCACGTCCGTTGATACGCGCTTCGCGAACCTGGTCCTGATTGACCTCTTGCAGGAAGGTAGAGTAATCCACCTTACGGCCATTAGACTCGCTGGGCCCAAAGCTCTGGAATACTGACATCAGCACAACGGCAATGACCAGCCAGAGTATTAGGTTTTTCGCCATGTCACTCAAGGGATTAACCTCTTATTACAACTGTGTTAAAAACAGCGTCAGGATACTCTATATCCAGTTTCTTTCAAACCTTACGTCTGAAATCTGCCGGTTATCACTTTCGCCCGGTCGCTACAATGTACACTTCACGCGAACGCGCACGCGAAGAGTCCGGCTTACGAACTTTAACCTTCGTAAACAGGGAGCGAATTTCCCTTAGATACTCATCGAAACCTTCGCCCTGGAACACCTTCACTACAAAACTTCCGCCTGGCGCCAGCACATCGCGGCACATCTCTAACGCCAGCTCCACCAGATACATGGCGCGGGGGATATCCACCGCCGGTGTTCCGCTCATGTTTGGTGCCATATCCGACATGACAACTTGTACTTTACTGTCACCCACGCGTTCCAGTAACGCTTTCATGACAAGTCCATCACGAAAATCGCCCTGAAGAAAGTCCACACCAACGATAGGATCCATAGGTAAAAGATCACAAGCGATGATGCGGCCTTTGCCGCCAATCTGCGTGACCACATACTGTGACCAGCCTCCTGGCGCAGCGCCGAGATCGACTACCGTCATTCCCGGCTTAAAAAGTTTGTCACTTTGCTGTATTTCATCAAGTTTAAACCAGGCACGGGAGCGTAGCCCCTTTTTCTGCGCCTGTTGAACATATTTATCGCTAAAGTGTTCCTGAAGCCAGCGGCTTGAGCTGGCAGAACGCTTTTTACCTGTCATTTAACTTTCCCGTCGGGGCAGTTCATCGTAGCCAATGGCGTAAATTTCTACACGCCTATTTGGCGATATAAGGGAGATGGCGGTAGAATGACCCGTTTTCAATCCCAACGTAAGCAAAAATATACGATGAATCTGAGTACTAAACAAAAACAGCACCTAAAAGGTCTGGCACATCCGCTCAAGCCTGTTGTTATGCTTGGCAATAATGGTTTGACCGAAGGGGTACTGGCCGAGATTGAACAAGCGTTAGAGCACCATGAACTTATCAAGGTGAAAATCGCCTCGGAAGATCGCGAAACAAAAACCTTGATCGTGGACGCTATCGTGCGCGAAACCGGCGCCTGTAACGTACAGGTCATCGGTAAAACGCTGGTGCTGTATCGCCCAACTAAAGAGCGTAAAATCTCGCTGCCGCGTTAAGGATATCCTAAAGTCGAACACAAAATCTGTGTAAAACGAGGGGTTTTCCACGAGCAGGAGAGCAAAATGCCACGCTCTCTCCGTTGATAAAAGGCCGCTATGCGGCCTTTTTCCTTTCTTTACAATACACCAACAATTTGCGTATTGAGTACTACTTAAAGGTATTCCACTTTAAGCACTTCGTATTCCACATCGCCGCCAGGCGTTTTAATCACCACGACGTCATCCTGCTCTTTGCCGATCAGGCCGCGAGCGATTGGCGAGTTTACCGAAATGAGATTTTGCTTAAAATCCGCCTCATCATCGCCAACAATACGATAGGTCTGCTCTTCGTCGGTGTCCAGGTTCAGCACCGTGACGGTAGCGCCGAAAATCACGCGACCATTGTTCGGCATTTTGGTAACGTCAATCACCTGCGCATTCGACAGTTTTGCTTCGATATCTTTAATGCGCCCTTCGCAGAAACCCTGCTGTTCGCGTGCAGCATGATACTCCGCGTTTTCTTTTAAATCGCCATGTTCGCGCGCTTCGGCGATAGCGGCGATGATTTCAGGACGGCGCACAGATTTCAGAAAATCCAGCTCTTCGCGCAGTTTTTCGGCTCCGCGTAAGGTCATCGGAATAGCTTGCATTTGTTATACCTCTTGAACATTCCTGTAGGGGGCAATGAACTCTACCCCGGCTGCTAAGCCAGCCCCGGCATATGCCATACTAGGGTCAGAAGCAAAAAAACACCAACCCGGGCGCGCAGTCCCAGGTCAGCTACAATTTCCTCTTTGATAACCATTTTACCCTGGAGTTCCCTATGGGTCATCGTTTACTTTTTAGGGCGTTGCGCCGTAGTATGACGGCTTGTTTCCAGGGTGTTAGCGCGAGATTATGCGATTTTCCAGATTTATCATCGGATTGACCACCAGTATAGCGTTCAGCGTTCAGGCCGCGAATATTGACGAATACATCAAACAGCTTCCGGCCGGCGCCAACCTCGCGCTGATGGTGCAAAAGATTGGCGCGCCCGCGCCGGCTATTGATTATCATAGTCAGCAGATGGCGCTTCCCGCCAGTACCCAAAAAGTGATTACCGCGCTGGCGGCGCTGATTCAACTCGGCCCGGATTTCCGTTTTACGACCACGCTGGAGACTAAAGGCAACGTCGATAACGGTATCCTGAAAGGTGACTTAATTGCGCGCTTCGGTGGCGATCCAACGCTAAGACGTCAGGATATTCGCAATATGGTCGCGACGCTGAAAAAGTCCGGCGTCACGCAAATCGACGGTAATGTGCTTATCGACACGTCGATTTTCGCCAGCCACGATAAAGCGCCAGGCTGGCCGTGGAACAACCTGACGCAGTGTTTCAGCGCGCCTCCCGCCGCCGCCATTGTTGACCGCAACTGTTTTTCTGTGTCGCTTTATAGCGCGCAAAAACCAAACGATTTAGCCTTTATTCGCGTGGCCTCTTATTATCCGGTAACGATGTTCAGCCAGGTACGGACTCTGCCGCGCGGTTCGGCAGAAGCGCAGTATTGCGAGCTGGATGTTGTGCCTGGCGATTTGAACCGTTATACGCTTACCGGCTGTTTACCCCAGCGCGCCGACCCGCTGCCGCTGGCCTTTGCTATTCAGGACGGCGCCAGCTACGCGGGCGCGATCCTCAAGCAGGAACTGAAAGAGGCCGGGATAACTTACCGCGGCACGCTGCTGCGCCAGACGCAGGTTAACGAGCCCGGAACGATCGTCGCCAGTAAACCGTCGGCGCCACTGCACGATCTGCTTAAGATTATGCTGAAAAAGTCAGACAACATGATCGCCGATACTGTTTTTCGGATGATTGGTCATGTCAGGTTTAACGTGCCTGGCACCTGGCGGGCGGGATCGGATGCCGTTCGCCAGATCCTGCGCCAACAGGCGGGAATTGATATCGGCAATACCATTATTGCCGACGGTTCCGGTCTTTCTCGCCATAACCTGATCGCTCCCGCCACGATGATGCAGGTGCTGCAATATATCGCCCAACACGATAACGAGCTGAACTTTATCTCTATGCTGCCGCTGGCGGGCTATGATGGTTCATTACAATACCGCGCCGGGCTGCATCAGGCGGGCGTAGACGGTAAGGTTTCGGCGAAAACCGGATCACTGCAGGGCGTGTATAATCTGGCGGGCTTTATTACCACCGCAAGCGGACAACGGATGGCATTTGTACAGTATTTGTCCGGCTACGCGGTTCCACCTGCCGATCAGCGTAATCGCCGAATCCCGCTGGTACGCTTCGAGAGTCGGTTGTATAAGGATATTTATCAGACTAACTGAGTGCATTATTGCCGGATGGCGGCGCTAACGCGTCTTATCCGGCCTACAACGAACATAATAAAATGGGCCGCAAATGCGGCCCGTTGGCTTTTGTAGGCCGGATAAGCTTTAGCGCCATCCGGCTACGAGATTAACGTTTGTAGATGAATTCGACGCCTTCTTCGTCGTCTTCATCCCAGTCGTCATCCCAGTCATCGTCTGCGTCTTCTTCCACTTCAGCCAACTGCTGGCGATGATAATCGTCCCACATGAACTCGACTTTTTCCGGCTGTTTTGCTTCTTCAGCCTGCGCGATCGGATTCTCGATGATAAAGGTCATCACATCCCAGCAGAGATCTTTCACCCCTAGCTGACTGGCGGCGGAAATCAGATAGTATTTCCCTTCCCAGCCCAACGCTTCGGCGATCGCTTTCGCTTTCTCTTCCGCTTCGGTTTTATCCATCAGATCGATCTTGTTGAACACTAACCAGCGCGGTTTAGCCGCCAGATCCTGGCTGTATTTTTCCAGTTCGCCAATAATGATACGGGCGTTTTCCACCGGATCGGAACCGTCGATCGGATCGATATCAATGAGGTGCAGCAGTACGCGGCAACGTTCGAGGTGCTTCAGGAAGCGAATCCCCAGGCCCGCGCCTTCCGCCGCGCCTTCGATCAACCCCGGAATGTCGGCCACCACAAAACTCTTTTCGCTGTCCATACGTACCACGCCCAGGCTCGGCACCAGCGTGGTAAACGGATAGTCCGCGACTTTCGGTTTTGCTGCCGATACCGCGCGAATGAACGTTGATTTACCGGCGTTTGGCATCCCCAGCATCCCGACATCCGCCAGCAGCATCAGTTCCAGCAGCAGGTCGCGCTTATCGCCCGGCGTACCATTGGTTTTCTGGCGCGGCGTACGGTTAACCGAGGATTTAAAACGGGTATTGCCTAGCCCATGCCAGCCGCCCTTCGCGACCAACAGACGCTGACCGTGTTTGGTCATGTCGCCCATCGTTTCACCGGTTCCCTGGTCGATAACGCGCGTACCGACCGGCACTTTGATGGTCACGTCTTTACCGCGTTTACCGGTACAGTCGCGGCTCGCGCCATTCTGACCACGTTCAGCGCGGAACGATTTTTCAAAGCGGTAATCGATCAGCGTATTCAGGTTTTCATCGGCTTCCATCCAGACGTCGCCGCCGTCGCCGCCATCACCGCCGTCCGGGCCGCCTTTCGGGATATATTTTTCGCGGCGGAAGCTCACACAGCCATTACCGCCATCGCCTGCAACGACCAGAATCGATGCTTCATCAACAAACTTCATTTTATTCTCCGTAAATCATTCGCCTGAGCGGGGTTGCGAAACCACCGTTTCATGCTTGCGTAAACCGCCCCAAATACGATGACCAATGGCGGAATACATCGCGCCCGCAACCACGACAAACGCACCGAGATAACCTAAAAGGTTTAACATCGGTCTGGCGAAGAAATCGGGCCAGGCCATAGATAAAAGATCTGAAAACAGCAGGGTAAATAGCGGTGTAAGCGTGATTATCGCGCTCACCTGCGCCGCCTGCCAACGCGCCATCGCTTCCGCCAGGGCGCCATATCCTACCAGCGTATTTAGCCCGCAGAAAATCAAACAGGCGAGCTGCCAGTCGCTCAGTTGCGCTATCACCATCGGTTTTGCCAGCGGCAAGAGCGCTATCGTACATAAAGTGTACAGTAAAAACAGGATCTGCTGCGAGGCCAGACGTCGCAATAATACTTTTTGCGCCACGCCATAGCTCACCCACACCATCGCCGCGCCTACGCCAAAAATAACGCCCCAGGTGTAGTCGGTCAGTCGGGTAAAAATCTCGATCAGACTGGTGTTAAAAAACATCACCAGCCCGCTCAATAACATCAGCGCGCCAATCACCTGCGTACCGCGCATCTTTTCTTTCAGAATAAAGACGCTGGCGACCATCATGCCAACCGGCGAGAGCTGGCCGATAACCTGCGACGCGGTTGGGCTTAAATATTGCAGGGAAGAACTGAACAAAATGAAATTACCGAACAGTCCGCAGGTCGCTATCGCCAATAACACCAACCAACGCGGCTTACGAAAAATACGCAGCGGCGGCAGCTTTCTTTTTACTGCCAGTATCGCCCCGAGGCCAATACTGGCCATTAAGAAGCGGTAGAAGACAATGGTTGAAGGCTCCATCACCTCCAGCACTTGCTTCATTGCTATTGGCAACGCTCCCCAGCACATCGCGGTAGTGAGCGCTAAAAGAATGCCAATGCCTGCCTGCTGCTTCATGCCGTGTTCCCTGCAAAGACCCGTTAACGGCATTCGCACAGCCACACGGGTATATTTTAGTCGGCCATCGAATGTAAAAAGCCCCGCAACAGGTGCGGGGCTTTCATCCGTTACCGGACCACAAAAAACTTACTCAGCAACGATGCTGATGTATTTACGGTTTTTCGGGCCTTTAACTTCGAATTTCACTTTACCGTCTGCTTTAGCAAACAGAGTGTGGTCACGACCGCAACCAACGTTGGTACCAGCGTGGAATTTAGTACCACGTTGACGAACGATGATGCTGCCTGCCAGAACTGCTTCACCGCCAAAGCGTTTTACGCCCAGACGTTTAGCTTCAGAATCGCGACCGTTACGAGTCGAGCCGCCAGCCTTTTTATGTGCCATTTAATCTGCTCCCCTAATCTTAAGCGCTGATGCCGGTAATTTTCACATCAGTGAACCACTGACGATGGCCCTGCTGCTTACGGTAGTGTTTACGGCGACGAAACTTAACGATTTTAACTTTCTCGCCACGACCGTGGGCAACAACTTCAGCTTTGATTACGCCGCCATCAACGAAAGGAACGCCGATTTTGACTTCTTCACCGTTTGCGATCATCAGAACTTCAGCGAACTCGATAGTTTCGCCAGTTGCGATGTCCAGCTTTTCCAGGCGAACGGTCTGACCTTCGCTTACTCGGTGTTGTTTACCACCACTTTGGAAAACCGCGTACATAAAAAACTCCGCTTCCGCGCACACCTTTCAATGATTCAGAGCGCGCTATAAATATTCACAATAGGGCGCGAATATTACGCAAATTGCACGGCTTTGACAAGTGCTACCATCAATACATGAAGAAAAAAAACACAACGCATACGGTAACGTTTATCTGCGGCGTTTTTTCAGTACAATCAGGGTATATTTCTAACCATAAACCCTACGTTACCTCATTCAGACATGGGATAATCGGGGCGATAAGCCCGGCTTTTGCGATGAATTTAGAAAAAATCAACGAGTTAACCGCGCAAGATATGGCGGGTGTCAATGCGACAATCCTTGAACAGCTTAATTCCGACGTTCAACTGATTAATCAGCTAGGATATTACATTATTAGCGGCGGCGGAAAACGCATTCGTCCGATGATTGCCGTTCTTGCCGCGCGCGCGGTGGGTTATCAGGGTAACGCGCACGTGACTATCGCCGCTCTGATCGAGTTTATCCACACGGCGACGCTGCTACATGATGATGTGGTGGATGAATCTGATATGCGTCGCGGCAAAGCGACGGCAAATGCCGCTTTCGGTAATGCCGCCAGCGTGTTGGTCGGCGACTTTATCTATACCCGCGCCTTCCAGATGATGACCAGCCTCGGCTCGTTAAAAGTGCTGGAAGTGATGTCGGAAGCGGTCAACGTGATTGCAGAAGGCGAAGTGCTGCAATTGATGAACGTGAATGACCCGGACATTACCGAAGAAAATTACATGCGGGTGATTTACAGTAAAACGGCCCGTCTGTTCGAAGCCGCCGCCCAGTGCTCCGGTATTCTTGCCGGTTGTACGCCTGAGCAAGAGAAAGGGTTGCAGGACTATGGCCGCTACCTTGGTACGGCTTTCCAGCTCATTGACGATGTGCTGGATTACAGTGCCGACGGCGAGCATCTCGGTAAAAATGTGGGTGATGACCTCAATGAGGGCAAACCTACCTTACCGTTGCTTCACGCCATGCGCCACGGTACGCCAGAACAGTCAGCGATGATCCGTACCGCTATTGAACAAGGCAATGGCCGTCATCTTCTGGAACCGGTTCTGGAAGCGATGACCACCTGCGGTTCGCTGGAATGGACGCGTCAGCGAGCGGAAGAAGAAGCCGACAAAGCGATATCCGCGTTGCAGATATTGCCGGATACTCCATGGCGTGAGGCGCTAATCGGTCTCGCACACATCGCGGTGCAGCGCGATCGTTAATGCCATTCTCTTATCCCGCGCACTGCGCGGGATATCCCATTAAGTTCTAATAAACTCCAGATACCCTATTGCCTGTCTTTTCGTATATTCATATACGGCTTCCCCTGGCATATTCTGAATATTGCCGCCACTTACATGAACTTTTTAGAATATTCCTTCACGAAGCGTTATAGTATCGAACGTCGTCGGGTTGTTAAAACCGTAAGTGATTAACCTAAGGAGTGATGGATGTATGGAAAGCAAGCTTATTGACTGGCATCCGGCCGATATCATTGCCGGACTACGTAAAAAAGGGACTTCAATGGCCGCTGAGTCACGTCGGAATGGATTGAGTTCATCCACGCTGGCCAATGCATTAACGCGCCCGTGGCCGAAAGGAGAGTTGATTATTGCGAAAGCATTGGGAACGGAACCCTGGGTTATTTGGCCATCGCGTTATCACGATCCGCGCACGCATGAGTTTATCGACAGAACGCGGCTTATGAGAGCGCGTAATAAAGACAAACAGAATGTAGAGTAAGCGCCTGTAAAATAACCCCCGCAATCGCGTTCGCGGGGGTTATTCAGCGTACAGAAGGTTATTCGCCTTTCACGCGTTCAATATTCGCGCCTAGCGCGCGCAGTTTGTCTTCGATGCGCTCATAACCGCGATCGATGTGATAAATGCGATCCACAATCGTCGTGCCTTCCGCAATACAGCCCGCCAGCACCAGGCTCGCAGATGCTCGCAGATCTGTCGCCATGACCTGGGCGCCAGAGAGCGTTTCTACGCCATGGCATATGACGGTATTGCTTTCAATTTCCGCACGCGCGCCCATGCGACTGAGTTCAGGCACGTGCATAAAACGGTTTTCAAAGACGGTTTCAGTGATAAAGCCCGTCCCTTCCGCCACCAGGTTCAGCAACGTGAACTGCGCCTGCATATCGGTCGGGAATGCCGGGTGTGGCGCGGTACGGACATTGACCGCCTTCGGTCGTTTGCCGTGCATGTCCAGACTAATCCAGTCCTCGCCCACTTCGATATCCGCGCCAGCATCGCGCAGTTTCGCCAGTACCGCGTCCAGAGTGTCCGGTTGCGCGTTACGGCAGAGGATTTTGCCGCGAGAGATCGCTGCCGCCACCAGGAAAGTCCCCGTTTCGATACGATCCGGCAGCACACGATAAACGCCGCCGCCCAGACGCTCTACGCCCTCGATCGTAATACGATCGGTGCCCTGCCCGGCGATCTTCGCCCCCAGCGTAACCAGGAAGTTAGCGGTGTCGACAATTTCCGGCTCGCGCGCGGCGTTTTCAATGATGGTCGTCCCTTCCGCCAGCGTAGCGGCGCACATAATGGTGACGGTCGCGCCGACGCTGACCTTATCCATCACGATATGCGCCCCTTTAAGACGCCCTTCTACGGAGGCCTTTACGTAGCCCTCTTCCAGCTTGATGGTCGCACCCAGTTGTTCCAGACCGGTAATATGCAGATCAACCGGACGCGCGCCGATAGTACAGCCCCCCGGCAGAGAGACTTGTCCCTGACCAAAACGGGCAACCAGCGGCCCCAGCGCCCATATCGAGGCGCGCATGGTCTTAACCAGATCATAAGGCGCGCAGAACACGTTCACCTGGCTGGCGTCAATGTGTACCGATCCATTGCGTTCCACTTTCGCGCCTAATTGGCTCAGGAGCTTCATCGACGTATCCACGTCTTTCAGTTTTGGAACGTTTTGGATCTCTACCGGTTCTTCTGCCAGCAGAGCGGCGAACAGGATCGGCAGCGCGGCGTTTTTGGCGCCGGAAATTGTGACTTCGCCCTGGAGCGTCGTTGGCCCCTGTACACGAAATTTATCCATTATTGTATTCTCAGTTAAGCATTCATCTCCGCTACCGGCAGGTTACCCGTAGCTTAAAATCCGTTAAGTTTACGATCGCGCGCCCATTCCGCCGGGGTATATGCTTTGATCGATACGGCATGGATACGGTTGTCCGCAATGTACTCCATTAGCGGCCCATAGACCGTTTGCTGTTTCTTGACCCGGCTCATGCCGTCAAACATCTCTCCCACGGCAATAACCTGAAAGTGACTGCCATCGCCGGAGACGTGGACTTCCTGGAGGGAGAGGGCATTCATCAGCACACTCTGAATTTCATGATTTTCCATGGGTTCTTTATTCGTCAAATAGTGAAAACAGCCCAACATCTTAGAGCAAAGTCGCGCCGTCTTAAATAAGCAAAAGATTACGCTGATAAATCAGCGCGGTAAAAGTGCCGGATGGTGCTGCTAACGCAACTTATCCGGCCTACGGGGATCATGCGAAGTGTAGGCCGGATAAACCATCCGGCATTCATTACATACGGGGAAGTACGTCTTCGGGCAAGTTATATAATTGCGCCAGCGCGTAAACCTTGTCGTTAACGCCAGACAGCGACACGGCATTGCCCTGCTTTTTTGCCTGGTTCACAAGGTGCGCCAGCAGCGCCAGTCCCCCCGTATCTACCCTGGAGATCTGGCTCAGGTCGATACGGGTAACGCCATTCATCGCTTCTACGCGCGCGTCCCATAGCGGCGCCAACACGTCCTGATCCAGCTCTCCCGCCAGCACCAGAGTGTCCGCCTCACGCGTCCAGGTGAGTTGCGGCGTCATTACTGTTTCTCGTCCAAAGTAATTTTCTGTTGAGAGATAGATTTCAGTTGTGCGGTCAGGCCGTCGATGCCTTTAGTACGCAGCAGATCGCTCCACTCATTTTGCTTGGTGGTGATCATGCTGACGCCTTCCGCAATCATGTCATACGCCTGCCAGTTGCCGGTCTGGGTGTTTTTGCGCCACTGGAAATCCAGGCGTACCGGCGGACGACCGTTGGGATCGATAATCGTTACACGGATAGGCACAATGGTCGCATCGCCCAGCGGTTGCTCAGGCGCTATCTGGTAAGTCTGGCCGTGGTACATCGCCAGCGCCTGACCGTATGCCTGTTTGAGGTATTCGCGAAACGCGGCAAAATAGGCTTCACGCTGCGCCGGAGTCGCCTCTTTGTAATAGCGGCCCAACACCAGCGCGCCGGCATATTTTACCTGCACGTACGGCAGAAGTTCCTGATCAACAACGTCGCGCAGGTAATCCGGATTGGCACGAATTTTCGGCTGTTCGTTTTTCAGGCGATCAAACGTTTTCTGCGCCGCCTCGTTCATCAGTTTATAAGGATTGCTCTGATCCGCTGCCGTTGCTGCGCTTAATGGCGCAATGACCAGCAGGGCCACCATCATCAGTCGTTTAAACATGCCTCAATTCTCCTGAGATTATTTCGTTTCGCCCGCGGGCGTTGTGGCTTCAGTATGGCCTTCCGTTGCGGCTGGCGCATCGCCAGAATTCTTATTGTCGTCGCCTTTGCTGTTATAAAGGAACTGGCCAATCATATCTTCCAGCACCATTGCAGACTTGGTGTCCTGAATCGTACTCCCATCTTTGAGAATAGACGTTCCCAGCTCAGGATCTTCAAAACCGACGTTTAATGCCAGATATTGCTCCCCCAGCAGTCCGGAAGTTCGAATACTCAACGAGCTGGTATCGGGAATATGGTTATAACGCTCTTCGATGTCGAGCGTTACGCGCGGCAGGTATGTTTTCGGATCAAGCGAGATATCTTCAACCCGCCCGACAACCACCCCGCCGATGCGTACCGGGGAACGCACTTTCAGACCGCCGATGTTATCGAAGGTCGCATAAACCTTATAGGTCGGCTCCGTGCGCATAGAGGTCACATTTGCCGCCTTCAGGCAAACAAACAGCGCCGCCAGCAACGCTACCAGCAAAAAAACGCCTACCCAAATTTCATTTTTTTTCGTTTGCATGAACTCAATTCCCAAACATCAGTGCGGTCAGCACAAAATCCAGCCCCAGAACGGCCAACGATGCGTGAACCACGGTACGCGTCGTTGCCCGGCTAATCCCGGCAGAAGTCGGTATTGCGTCATAACCGTTGAATAACGCAATCCATGTTACCGTAATGGCGAACACCACGCTCTTTATCAGACAGTTCACCAGGTCCATACGCCAGTCGACGGCATTCTGCATCGCGGACCAGAAGAACCCGGCGTCGATTCCCTTCCAGCTTACGCCGACCAGCGAGCCGCCCCAGATACCGACCGCCACAAAGATAATGGTCAGTAGCGGCAATGAAATCACGCCCGCCCAAAAGCGCGGCGAAATCACCCGGCGCAATGGATCGACCGCCATCATCTCCATACTGGAGAGCTGCTCCGTCGCCCGCATCAGGCCGATTTCCGCCGTCAACGCCGACCCGGCCCGCCCGGCAAACAGCAACGCCGCGACCACCGGCCCCAGCTCGCGCAGCAGCGAAAGCGCCACTAACATGCCAAGACTGGTCTCCGCGCTGTAAGTGGTCAGAACCAGATAGCCTTGCAGCCCCAGCACCATACCGATGAATACGCCGGAGACAATAATGATAAGCATCGACAAGACGCCCACATTATAAAGCTGGCGCACCAGCAGCGGCGCATGTTTGCGAAACTCCGGCTTACCGATAATCGCATTGAATAACATTAACCCGGCGCGCCCGAACGTCCTGACGGTTTTGATCCCGCTGTGTCCGAGTGCTGCCAGCGCATTTAACAGCATGAGTGGCTTAACTCCCTGTTTCGAGTAAATCAAGGTGATAGTCGCCCGCCGGATAGCGGAACGGAACCGGCCCGTCGGCAATGCCGTCAAGGAACTGACGCACGCGCGGGTCCGTATTCTCCTGCAACGCCTGAGCGCTACCGTGAGCGACGATTTTTTTGTCCGCCATGATCCAGGCGTGATCAGCAATACTGAGCACCTCTGGCACATCATGCGAGACCACCACGCAGGTCACGCCCAGCGCGCTGTTCAATTCTGAAATCAGCTTCACCAGAACGCCCATGGTAATCGGGTCCTGGCCGACAAACGGCTCATCGAACATGATGAGATCCGGTTCCAGAGCGATGGCGCGCGCCAACGCGGCGCGGCGCGCCATCCCACCGGAGAGCTCGGAAGGCATCAGTTTTGCCGCGCCGCGCAGCCCGACAGCTTCCAGTTTCATCATCACGACGCTTTTTAGCAGCGGCGCGGGTAAATTGGTGTGCTCCCGTAGCGGATAGGCCACATTGTCAAACACGTTCATGTCGGTAAACAGCGCTCCCGACTGAAACAGCATACTCATACGTTTGCGGACGGTGTAGAGCCGCGAACGGGACATGGCCGACACATTCTCGCCATCAAATAAGATCTCGCCCTTATCCGGCGGGATCTGTCCGCCAATCAGGCGCAACAGCGTGGTTTTACCGATGCCCGACGGCCCCATGATCGCCGTGATCTTCCCGCGCGGCACCGTCAGGGAAATATTATCGAAAATGCAGCGTTCGCCACGGGAAAAGCTGACGTCGCGCATATCGACTAAATTGGCCGCAGACTGACCCATTGATTCATCCTTCGTATTTCCTTGTTGAGGTAACCATGGCGCTGAATTTAACCATGGGTTCGACATAATTACAGAATATTAACTGACAGGGTTAGCGAAAGCTGGCATTCGTTTTACTTTTTAGCCGCATAAAGTCAAAATTAGGACTTCGTTACGGCTTCCAGATATCCCTTCCAGGGGACCGGCGAGTATACCTGAAGAAAGGACTTTAGATGCTTTTAGCGATGGCGCTACTCATAATTGGTTTGCTTCTGGTGGCCTACGGCGCCGATCGTCTGGTGTTTGCGGCCTCTATTTTATGCCGTACATTCGGTATTCCCCCGCTGATCATCGGGATGACGGTCGTGAGTATCGGCACCTCGCTGCCGGAAATTATTGTGTCGGTCGCCGCATCGCTACACGGTCAGCTCGATTTGGCCGTCGGCGCGGCGCTCGGTTCTAACATCACCAATATTTTGCTGATCTTAGGGCTGGCGGCGCTGGTTCGTCCATTTACCGTGCATTCCGATGTTTTACGTCGCGAATTGCCATTAATGTTATTTGTTAGCGTGGTAGCCGGTTCCGTACTGCATGACGGACAGTTAAGCCGCAGTGATGGTATCTTTCTCCTGCTTCTGGCTGTGCTATGGCTGTTATTCATTGTTAAAATCGCGCGTCTGGCCGAACGCCAGGAGAATGACAGCCTCACCCGCGAACAACTGGCGGAGCTGCCACGCGAAGGCGGGCTCCCCGTCGCGTTCTTATGGCTGGGCATTGCGCTGGTCATCATGCCGATGGCGACGCGCATGGTAATCGATAACGCTACGGTGCTGGCGAACTATTTCGCCATGAGTGAATTAACGCTCGGTCTGATAGTCATCGCTGTCGGCACCAGTCTGCCAGAGCTGGCGACGGCGATTGCCGGCGTGCGAAAAGGCGAAAATGATATTGCCGTTGGTAATCTCATTGGCGCCAATATTTTTAATCTCGCCATCGTGCTGGGACTGCCTGCGCTGATCGCGCCGGGGGAGATCAACCCGCTGGCGTTTGGGCGAGATTATAGCGTGATGTTGCTGGTTAGCGTGGTTTTCGCTTTACTTTGCTGGCGGCATCCGCGCCAGATTGGTCGGGGCGCAGGTATACTGCTGACCGGCGGGTTTATCGTATGGCTGGCGATGCTCTATTGGCTATCGCCACTTCTTGTTGGATAACTGGAAACGGATTATGTCGCATTTAGCGTTGCAACCGGGGTTTGACTTTCAGCAGGCAGGCAAAGATGTCCTGGAAATTGAACGTGAAGGCCTGGCGGAGCTTGATCAATACATCGATCAGAATTTCACCCTGGCCTGTGAAAAAATGTTCAACTGCACCGGAAAAGTGGTGGTCATGGGGATGGGAAAATCCGGTCATATCGGACGGAAAATGGCCGCCACGTTCGCCAGTACCGGCACCTCTTCCTTTTTTGTACATCCGGGCGAAGCCGCGCACGGCGATTTGGGGATGGTTACGCCGCAGGATGTGGTTATCGCTATCTCCAACTCCGGCGAATCCAGCGAGATCGCGGCGCTAATACCGGTACTTAAACGTCTGCACGTGCCGTTAATTTGCATTACCGGGCGACCGGAAAGCAGCATGGCGCGTGCGGCAGATGTGCATCTGTGTGTTAAAGTGCCCAAAGAAGCGTGTCCGTTAGGCCTGGCGCCTACCAGTAGTACCACCGCAACGCTGGTGATGGGCGACGCGCTCGCCGTGGCGTTATTAAAAGCGCGCGGCTTTACCGCCGAGGATTTTGCTCTGTCGCATCCTGGCGGCGCGCTGGGACGTAAGCTACTGCTGCGCGTAAGCGATATTATGCATACTGGCGATGAGATCCCGCATGTTAATAAACATGCCACCCTGCGTGATGCGCTGTTAGAAATTACGCGTAAAAATCTCGGTATGACCGTCATTTGCGATGAATCCATGAAGATCGACGGTATCTTCACCGACGGCGATTTACGTCGCGTGTTCGATATGGGCGGCGATATGCGCCAGTTGGGGATCGCCGAGGTGATGACGCCAGGGGGCATTCGCGTGCGTCCCGGTATTCTCGCTGTCGATGCGCTGAATTTAATGCAGTCCCGCCATATCACCTCCGTACTGGTTGCTGATGGCGACCAGTTACTCGGTGTGTTACATATGCATGATCTCCTGCGTGCAGGCGTCGTGTAGAAACTCAAGGATAATTAACGATGAGTAAAGCAGGTGCGTCGCTTGCGACCTGTTATGGCCCCGTCAGCACCCATGTCATGACCAAAGCGGAGAATATCCGCCTGCTCATCCTGGACGTGGATGGCGTATTGTCTGACGGCCTGATTTATATGGGCAATAACGGCGAAGAGCTGAAGGCTTTCAACGTTCGTGACGGCTATGGTATTCGCTGTGCTTTGACCTCCAATATCGAGGTTGCCATTATTACCGGACGAAAGGCTAAACTTGTAGAAGATCGCTGCGCCACGCTGGGGATTGTCCATCTTTATCAGGGACAGTCGAATAAGCTGATCGCCTTTAGCGATCTGCTGGAAAAACTGGCCATTGCGCCGGAAAATGTTGCCTATGTCGGCGATGATCTGATTGACTGGCCGGTGATGGAAAAAGTGGGGTTAAGCGTTGCCGTTGCGGATGCGCATCCGCTGCTGATCCCCCGCGCTGACTATGTGACGCACATTGCCGGCGGGCGCGGCGCGGTACGTGAGGTGTGCGACTTGCTGCTGCTGGCGCAGGGCAAGCTGGATGAGGCCAAAGGGCAATCGATATGAGTAAAACCAGACGTTGGGTTATCATTCTACTGTCGCTGGCCATTCTGGTACTGATTGGTATCAATCTGGCGGATAAAGACGATCCTGCTGCCGTGATGGTCAACAGCAACGATCCCACGTATAAAAGCGAGCATACGGATACCGTCGTGTACAGTCCGGAAGGCGCGTTAAGCTATCGTCTGATCGCGCAGCACGTTGAATATTTTTCCGATCAGGCGGTCTCATGGTTTACGCAACCGGTATTAACCACCTTTGATAAGGATAAAGTGCCGACATGGTCGATCAAGGCCGATAAAGCCAAATTGACTAACGATCGGATGCTCTATCTGTATGGCCATGTTGAAGTCAACGCCCTGGTGCCTGACGCTCAATTACGCAGAATTACCACCGATAACGCGCAGATTAATCTGGTGACGCAGGATGTTACCTCGAACGATCTGGTGACGTTATACGGCACAACATTTAACTCCAGCGGACTGAAAATGCGCGGTAACTTACGCAGCAAGAACGCCGAGCTGATTGAAAAGGTTAGAACCTCTTATGAAATTCAAAACAAACAAACTCAGCCTTAATCTTATGCTTGCCGGCTCGCTGCTGGCCGTCAGCATTCCGGCTTTCGCCGTCACGGGCGATACCGAACAGCCTATTCATATTGACTCGGATCAACAGTCGCTGGATATGCAAGGCAACGTCGTGACCTTTACGGGCAACGTGGTGATGACCCAGGGCACGATTAAGATCAACGCCGATAAAGTCGTGGTTACCCGCCCTGGCGGCGAACAGGGGAAAGAGGTGATCGACGGTTACGGCAATCCGGCCACCTTCTACCAGATGCAGGACAACGGTAAGCCGGTGAAAGGCCACGCTTCCCATATGCACTACGAGCTGGCGAAAGATTTTGTGGTGCTGACCGGCAACGCTTATCTGGAGCAGCTTGACAGCAACATTACCGGCGACAAAATCACCTACCTGGTGAAAGAGCAGAAAATGCAGGCCTTCAGCGAGAAAGGCAAACGCGTCACCACCGTTCTGGTGCCGTCGCAGTTGCAAGACAAAAACAAAGGCCAGACTCCGGCGCAAAAGAAGAGTAACTAATTCGTTATGGCAACATTAACTGCAAAGAATCTGGCGAAGGCCTATAAAGGCCGTCGCGTAGTGGAAGATGTCAGTCTGACCGTTAACTCCGGGGAGATTGTCGGGCTGCTCGGTCCAAACGGCGCGGGTAAAACCACCACCTTTTATATGGTCGTCGGTATCGTGCCGCGTGACGCGGGCAATATCATCATCGATGATGAAGATATCAGTCTGCTGCCGCTGCACGCGCGCGCGCGCCGCGGTATCGGCTATTTGCCGCAGGAAGCCTCTATTTTCCGCCGTCTCAGCGTATTTGATAACCTGATGGCGGTACTGCAAATTCGTGACGATTTGACCGCAGAACAGCGAGAAGACCGCGCCAACGAGCTGATGGAAGAGTTTCATATTGAGCATCTGCGCGACAGCATGGGACAGGCGTTGTCCGGTGGTGAACGCCGTCGTGTAGAAATTGCCCGCGCGTTGGCCGCTAATCCCAAATTTATCCTGCTGGATGAACCCTTTGCCGGCGTTGACCCGATTTCCGTTATCGACATCAAACGCATTATCGAGCATCTGCGCGATAGCGGGCTCGGCGTGCTGATCACCGACCATAACGTCCGTGAGACGCTGGCAGTCTGTGAACGTGCCTATATCGTGAGCCAGGGCCACCTTATTGCCCACGGTACGCCGACAGAAATCCTGCAAGACGAACACGTTAAGCGTGTATATCTTGGGGAAGACTTCAGACTCTGATAGGGTAGAGGGCTATGCTGCTCTAGCGGGAGAAAACGACTCTGAATATGAAGCAAGGTTTGCAACTCAGGCTTAGCCAACAACTGGCGATGACGCCTCAGCTACAACAGGCCATCCGTCTGTTGCAGTTGTCTACGCTGGAACTTCAGCAGGAACTCCAGCAAGCGCTGGAAAATAACCCGCTGCTTGAGCAAACCGATCTTCATGACGAAATCGACACTCAGCAACCTCAGGATAACGATCCTCTCGATACCGCCGACGCGCTCGAACAAAAAGAGATGCCGGAAGAGCTGCCGCTTGACGCCAGTTGGGATGAAATTTACACCGCCGGGACGCCGTCCGGCCCCAGCGGCGATTATATCGACGATGAGCTGCCCGTCTATCAGGGCGAAACGACGCAGTCGTTGCAGGATTATCTGATGTGGCAGGTTGAGCTAACGCCCTTCTCGGATACCGATCGCGCTATTGCGACATCCATTGTCGATGCGGTAGATGATACCGGTTATCTCACCGTATCCCTGGACGAAATTCGCGAAAGCATGGGCGATGTAGAGGTGGATCTCGATGAGGTCGAAGCCGTCCTGAAGCGTATTCAGCGTTTTGATCCGGTAGGCGTCGCGGCAAAAGATCTTCGCGACTGTCTGCTGATCCAGCTTTCACAATTCGACAAATCCACGCCGTGGCTGGAAGAGGCGCGGCTTATTATCTGCGATCACCTTGATCTGCTGGCCAACCACGATTTCCGCACGTTGATGCGCGTTACCCGACTGAAAGAAGAGGTGCTGAAAGAGGCGGTAAACCTGATTCAGTCGCTCGATCCCAGACCCGGTCAATCGATCCAGACCGGCGAGCCGGAGTACGTTATCCCGGATGTGCTGGTACGCAAGCATAACGGTCGCTGGACGGTGGAGCTTAATAGCGACAGTATTCCCCGTTTACAGATTAACCAGCACTATGCCGCCATGTGCAATAGCGCGCGCAACGATGCCGACAGCCAGTTCATCCGCAGTAATTTACAGGATGCGAAGTGGCTGATAAAAAGCCTTGAAAGCCGCAACGACACGCTGCTGCGTGTCAGTCGCTGCATCGTCGAGCAACAGCAAGCCTTTTTTGAACAGGGCGAAGAATATATGAAACCGATGGTACTGGCGGATATCGCCCAGGCCGTCGAGATGCACGAATCCACTATATCCCGCGTGACCACGCAGAAGTATTTGCACAACCCGCGCGGTATTTTTGAACTCAAATATTTCTTTTCCAGCCACGTCAATACCGAAGGCGGAGGCGAAGCCTCTTCCACCGCGATTCGCGCGCTGGTGAAGAAGTTAATTGCGGCGGAAAACCCCGCGAAACCACTGAGCGACAGCAAGTTAACCTCTCTGCTGTCAGAACAAGGTATCATGGTGGCACGCCGCACTGTTGCGAAGTACCGAGAGTCTTTATCCATTCCGCCGTCAAACCAACGCAAACAGCTGGTTTGACCCAACCGATAAGGAAGACACTATGCAGCTCAATATCACCGGACATAATGTCGAAATTACTGAAGCCCTGCGTGAATTTGTGACGACAAAATTCGCCAAACTTGAACAGTATTTTGAGCGGATTAATCAGGTATACGTGGTGTTGAAAGTGGAGAAGGTCACGCACATCTCGGATGCGACGCTACACGTTAACGGCGGCGAAATTCACGCCAGCGCGGAAGGCCAGGATATGTATGCCGCCATTGACGGCTTGATTGATAAACTGGCAAGGCAGTTAACCAGGCATAAAGATAAACTGAAACAACACTAATTGTCCGGGCAGTTAGCCAGTGCAGGACGGCCTGTTGTGTGACACAACGGGCCATTTGTACAGTTAGCGCTCCGAACCTGGCCATCAACCTGACAGGACAGGTTCTTAGGTGAAATTATGATAAATAACGATACGACTCTACAACTGAGCAGTGTACTTAACCAGGAGTGTACGCGTAGCGGCGTTCATTGTCAGAGTAAGAAACGCGCGCTGGAAATCATCAGCGAACTGGCGGCAAAACAGCTCAGTTTACCTCCTCAGGTCGTGTTTGAAGCCATTCTGACACGCGAAAAAATGGGCAGTACCGGTATTGGTAATGGTATCGCCATCCCGCACGGGAAACTGGAAGAAGATACCTTACGCGCCGTCGGCGTGTTCGTTCAGCTCGAAACGCCGATCGCGTTCGACGCCATCGATAACCAGCCGGTCGATCTCCTCTTCGCCCTGCTGGTGCCCGCCGATCAAACTAAAACGCATCTGCACACGCTGTCGCTGGTGGCGAAACGTCTGGCGGATAAAACGATCTGCCGCCGCCTGCGCGCGGCGCTGAATGATGAAGAGCTGTATCAAATCATTACTGACACCGAAGGTGAGCAGAATGAGGCATAACAACTCAATGGCATTTATTTCTGTCGTTGTGAGGAGAAACGGTACATGGTACTGATGATCGTCAGCGGGCGTTCCGGATCAGGTAAATCTGTCGCTCTGCGCGCGCTGGAAGATATGGGATTTTACTGCGTGGATAACCTCCCCGTCGTGCTGTTGCCCGATCTGGCGCGAACGCTGGCCGATCGCCAGATTTCCGCCGCCGTCAGCATTGATGTGCGCAATATGCCTGAATCACCTGAGATTTTTGAACAGGCGATGAATAATCTGCCTGGCGCTTTCTCGCCGCAATTGCTGTTTCTTGATGCCGACCGCAATACCTTGATTCGCCGCTACAGCGACACGCGCCGTTTGCATCCGCTTTCCAGCAAAAATCTTTCTTTAGAGAGTGCGATCGATAAAGAGAGTGACTTGCTGGAGCCGTTACGCTCACGTGCGGATCTGATCGTCGACACTTCAGAAATGTCCGTCCATGAGCTGGCGGAGATGCTGCGTACCCGGCTGTTGGGCAAACGCGAGCGCGAACTGACGATGGTATTTGAGTCCTTCGGCTTTAAACATGGTATCCCGATTGATGCGGACTATGTGTTCGATGTCCGCTTTCTGCCCAACCCGCACTGGGATCCAAAACTGCGCCCCATGACCGGGCTTGATAAGCCGGTAGCCGCGTTTCTTGACCGACACACAGAAGTTCACAATTTTATCTATCAGACTCGCAGCTATCTTGAGCTATGGTTACCGATGCTGGAGACCAACAACCGCAGCTACCTTACCGTCGCTATCGGTTGTACCGGCGGGAAACACCGTTCGGTGTATATTGCAGAACAGCTGGCAGACTACTTCCGCTCGCGCGGTAAAAATGTCCAGTCTCGCCATCGCACGCTGGAAAAACGCAAAACATGACCGTAAAGCAAACAGTTGAAGTCACCAATAAGCTGGGCATGCATGCCCGGCCTGCCATGAAGCTTTTCGAACTGATGCAGGGTTTTGACGCCGAGGTGCTATTACGCAATGACGAAGGCACCGAAGCAGAAGCAAATAGCGTCATCGCTCTGTTAATGCTCGACTCCGCCAAAGGGCGTCAGATCGAAATTGAAGCCACCGGCCCGCAAGAAGTTGAAGCGCTGGCGGCGGTTATCGCGCTGTTCAATTCCGGCTTTGACGAAGACTAAACCTCCCCCTCTATACCCTATTTTCCCCCAACGCCGTCCCGGTATTTGATGACAGTCACCCCAAAACCGGGCGTGTTACGCCTGCCTGCCACTTGTCCCGCAGCCCCACCCTTTCGTAAGATTTGTACATTTCGTGCGCTTTACCTATGCATAAAAACATTAATAAAACCTTAAAAAATTTCGTTTAGGTTTTGTTTAAGTTCTTTGTCCATACTAAATTTATGTGAATAAATTTTTCCAGGACTTGCCATGATCCTTTTATCCGAACAGACTCCGCTGGGCGCTGGTCGACATCGTAAATGCTATACGCATCCGGATAATGCCCGGCGTTGCATAAAAGTTATTTACAACCGTGACCACGGCGGTGATAAAGAGATTCGGCGTGAACTGAGCTACTATGCGCATCTGTCCCGCTACCTGACGGACTGGAGCGCTATCCCCCGTTATTACGGCACGGTAGAAACCGATTGCGGCACCGGCTATGTCTACGACATGATTACCGATTTCAACGGCGCGCCCTCTATTACCCTGACCGAGTTCGCCGCGCAATGTCGTTATGAAGAGGATGTCGCTGTCCTGCGGCGGCTACTGAAAAAACTGAAACGTTACCTGCTGGATAACCATATTGTGACGATGTCGCTGAAGCCGCAAAATATCCTGTGCCAGCGTATCAGCGAGTCAGAAGTGGTTCCGGTGGTTTGCGACAATCTGGGGGAAAGTACCTTTATCCCGCTGGCGACCTGGTCAACATGGTGCTGTGAACGCAAACTGGAGAGAGTGTGGCAGCGGTTTATCGCCCAGCCTGCGCTGGCCGTTGCCCTGGAGAGGGACGCGCAGCCAAAAGACAAGAAACGGCTGGCGCTTACTTCTCACGAAGCTTAATGACCTGTGCTTATCAGGCCTGGACGACACAGATCGCAGGCCGGATAAGGCGTTCGCGCCGCCAATCGGCAAAATTAATTAAGCTGGTTGCGCGTCATAAAAGATTCCCCGCCCAGTTGGCGCATCTGGCGCATAATCCACGCCTGCCGGCTACGCACATAGCCGGAAGGCGCATTCGCCTTATAGCGTAACGGATTTGGCAATACCGCCGCCAGTAACGCGGCTTCGGACATATTTAAGCGGCTGGCGGGTTTATGAAAATACCGTTGTGCCGCAGCCTCCACGCCAAAAATACCATCGCCAAACTCCGCGATATTCAGATAAACCGTGAGAATGCGTTTTTTGCTCCAGACAGTTTCAATGCCCAGCGTTAGCCCAGCCTCCAGACCTTTGCGCACCCAACTGCGTCCATCCCATAAAAAGAGATTTTTCGCCGTTTGCTGCGAAAGCGTAGAGGCGCCGCGAATACGGCTCTCATTCCGCTCATTATGCGCCAACGCTTTTTCAATCGCCGGAACATCAAAGCCCCAGTGCTCAGGGAACTTCTGGTCTTCCGCCGCAATTACCGCCAGCCCCATCCACGGCGAGATATCCGCCATACTGACCCAGTCAGAATGCGCCACATAACCAAATTCTCCACTTAGCCAGGCGCTAATCTGCCGTTCCGCCATCACCGCCGAAAAAGGCACCGGAACCACGCTAAACAGCGCAATGCCGCCGCCCCAAAAGACGGCGAGCGCAGCAAGGATACGTAAAAGTAGACGGCGCAAAAACGTTAACGGCGCGATGCGTCGTTTGCTCATTCCGCCAGAACCAGCACGCGCGACACTAATTTATCAATGCCGCTTGCCGCCTGAGCGATATCCTGCGCCAGCATATAGGCAGGGGTGGTCACGACCTTGTTATCCTCGTCCACAACGATATCATCAACCGGGCAAGGTACGTGTTCGGCGCCCATCTCTTCAAGTACTTCAGCGGTATCAATATCCGTCCCTATTGTCAGACGTAGCGGGAAGTCAAAGATTTTCGGCAACATTGCGGGCGCGATACAGATGAATCCCAGCGGCTTGCCGGACTGGTGCATGGCCTTCGCCAGCGCGACGACATCGCTATCCACCCGGCATTCGCTCCCCTGGCTGGCGAAATTACTCAGGTTCTTCGCCGCGCCGAAACCACCGGGCACAATGAGCGCATCCAGTTCCTCTGGCTGCGCCTGGGACAGGGGACGAATATCGCCCCGCGTAATACGCGCCGCCTCAATCAGAACGTTACGCGTTTCCGCCATCGCTTCGCCGGTCAGGTGATTAATAACATCCGCTTGTGGTTTATCCGGCGCGAAGCAGACAGCCTGCGCGCCGCTGCGGGCAATGGCCAACAGCGTCAGAACGGCCTCATGAATTTCGGTGCCGTCATAGACGCCGCATCCGCTGAGCACTACGCCAATTTTTTTCATGGTGAACATCCTCCTGCAACCGACTCAAGCCCATTAATAATTTTGATTAAAATGCTACGCTTCACACATTTAAATGATTCATGTAACAAATCATTTAGGATTTGCTATCTTAACTGCGTGCGGCCTGAAAACAGGACTGCGCCTTTGACATCATCATAATAAGCACGGCGCAGCCACGATTTCCCTGGTGTTGGCGCAGTATTCGCGCACCCCGGTCAAACCGGGGTCATTTTTTTTCCGCGTTTGCCACCCAGGCTTTCAGCACCGCGACATCGTGCTGCCACTCCTGCTTCATCTCTTCAATCCATTCCGCGACATTATCTTCCCAGGCGGGAAGATCCGGCGACTGGATTTGCTGGCCAAGCTGTTGCAGATGACGCAGCCCTACCGAACCGGCGGCGCCTTTAATCTTATGCCCTTCCTCAACGACGCCTTTTTTGTCACGCGCCGTCAGATTGGACTCCAGCACGCTTAAATAGCCAGGCATCATTTTTTCAAACACCGCGAGACCGTCGGTGATCAATTTAGGCCCAACCAACTCGATGTATTGTTCCAGCATCGGGATATCCAGCAGCGCTTGCGCTTTATCGCTCTCTTCAGGCGTCACGGTACTCTCCTCTTTATCGGTGGCATCCCAGAATTTTTTAATCATCGCGGTTAAGGCTGGCACCGACAGCGGCTTACTCAGCACATCGTCCATACCAGCGTCCAGATACTCTTTTTTATCTTTCAGAACGTTAGCCGTAAGCGCTACCAGCGGCGGTAAATCTTCCCGCGTGTGGCGACGGGTCAGTTCTCTGGCAATATCCAGACCCGTCATATCCGGTAGCTGAATATCCAGTAAGACCAGGTCATATTCGCCCGGCGCGAACATCTCCAGCGCCGCCTTGCCGGTCATCGCGACATCCACGCTGTTACCCAGTTTTTCCAGTACTGAACGCGCCACAATCACGTTCAGTTCAATATCTTCGACCAGCAGAACATGCAGCGCGGGCAGCGGCATGTCGTCTTCATCAAAGGCGTCCTCCACCTCTTCCGCCACCGCTGGCGCATGAACCGTTAGCGTAAAGGTCGATCCTTTGCCCGGCAGACTGGAAACGGTAATATCGCCGCCCATATTTTTCGCCAGCCGACGGGAGACCGCCAGCCCGATACCGGTCCCCGTCGCCGGCTTACCGCCATGACTGTCTTTTACCTGATAATACATGGCGAAAATTTTATCCTGCTCATCCTGCGGAATGCCGATCCCGGAATCTTCCACTTCAAAGTGCAGCATGTCGCCTTCATCATAGCGCGCCCGCACCGTCACCTGGCCCTGCTGAGTAAACTTCACCGCATTGCTGATCAAATTCCATAAAATCTGGCGCAGACGCGTTCCGTCGGTAATGACTTTGTGCGGCAGCGGCAGCGTCGGCTCAAGCACAAAACGTAGCCCTTTTTGCTGCGCCTGCAAACCGGAAAGGTTTTCCAGATCGGCCATAAAGCTGGTGAAATCAACCGGTTGGTTATCAAGCTGAGCCTTACGCCGCTCCATCTTATCCATATCAATGATATCATTGAAAATATTGCCTAACGTCACGGCGGAGACATGGATTGTTTTAAGGTATTTTTCCTGTTCGACGGTGAGATCGGTATCCAGCAGGATGCGGCTTAAACCGACGATGCCGTTAAGCGGAGTGCGCAGCTCATGACTGATGGTAGAGATAAATGTGGTCTTGTCGCGGCTGGCGCGCTCCAGCGCGTCCTGATAACGCTTACGTTCGGTAATATCACGACCAAATCCCATCAGGCCATGACGTTTACCGACACGGTCGTAATAAGGCACTTTACGAATTTCAAAGCAGGCCTTTCGTCCGTCCGGATAATCCAGCCACTGTTCGTAGGTCAGGGAGACGTTATGGCGGAATACTTTTTCATCGGTTTCAATGACTTTCTCCGCCGCTTCGGGAGAGTACACATCTTCCGGCTTCAAATGCACCAGCTGTTTTTCGCTCTTGCCGGTTAGCAATTCCATTGCGCGGTTACAGCCGGAAAATTCTTTATCCTCATTACGATAAAAAACCAAATCCGGCGAGGCGTCCAGAAAGGAGCGCAGAAAAGAGGATTGCTGTTCTAGCTGGATTTGCGCCTCTTCACGCTCTTTAATTTCTACTTTTAGCTGTTCAAATGTCTCTTGCAGCTCCGCTTCCGCTTTTTCGCGATCGGCAATTTCCTGATTAAGCTGGGCAATATTGTCCTTCAACTGTACGTTAAGCTTGAGATCGCGCTCGCGCATCTCCTCCAGCTTTTGCACCAGACGCGACAGTCGCTGCCTTGACTCTTCCAGTTGTTCAACAACAACGGATAAGAAATAGACCGCCCAGGGCGTAATTAACAGGCCAAAAAAGATGGAGCGAATAACGTCGATACTTTCAACCTGACCATGCAACACCATGGTCACCGCCATCTGCACGACAATCGCCAGCACCACCAATGCCAACGCCAGGAGCATGGAAAAGCGCACCAGACCCAATTTCATCATCAGGTCGACATAGTATTGCGCCAGCATACGAATTTGCTTCATAGAGGATTCCTTCACCACAACTTCGCACATAATACCCAATTATGGGAACCGCGTTGAATATTGTGCGAAATATGCGTAGCGCCCCTCATCACGCTACGCTACAGGTGGTATCCAGGGACGGGCCAGCGCAGAGCCCTGTACGCCATGCTCATTCAGGTATTTGTCCAGCTCAACCATCCCCGTCCAGCGATTCTCGCACCACAGCGGGGCAAGCAGCGTCGGACGGCGAGCGCTGGCTGAAATTCGGTGATAAATCACCTCCGGCGGCGTATGACGAATCATCTCACCTGCCGTTAGCGTGTAGTCGTCCAGTTCGATGCCGTTCAGCCGCCCCGCTTCCCAGGCTTTGGCCATCGTACTGCCTTTCACAATATGCAGCGGATGCAGCTTAAGGCCGTCAACGCCCGTCTCCACCACACGCTCCATGGTTTGCAGGCATTCACTCTGGCCTTCGCCCGGCAGCCCCACAATCAGATGCGCGCACACTTTCAGCCCGCGCTCCCGGGCAATCCGGGTGGTACGCTGATAGCAGGCGAAGTCATGCCCGCGGTTAATTCGGTGCAGGGTTTTATCGTGCGCGGTTTGCAATCCCAGTTCCAGCCACACCTCGTAGCCTTGATCTTTATATTCACACAGTAAATCTACTACTGACTGCGGGACGCAATCCGGACGCGTACCGACGCATAACCCGACGATACTGGCCTGGCTGACCGCCTGTTGATACATGGAACGCAGCACCTGCACTTCTGCAAAGGTGCTGGTGTAGGCCTGGAAATAGGCCAGATAGCGTTTAGCGCGGTTCACCAGATGCGCCTGATGCGCAAGCTGCTCGGCAATCGAATGATGCTGCTGCGCCTCATCGGCAAAAGAGGCGACATTACAGAAGGTGCAACCGCCACGCCCGATGGTGCCGTCGCGGTTAGGGCAGCTAAAACCGCCATGAAGCGTCAGCTTATGAACCTTTTGCCCATACCGACGTAAAAGATCCCCACCAAACATATTGACTAATTTCTGTAACTGCATAATCTGATAGACCGCCTCTTAAAAAGAGGCCAAAGCCTGCCATTTTTAGTCTCCTTTGGCGATGACCTGGATCAATCGTCCCGGAAGGCTTTTACCCATTGCATAATCAAGCAAAATAAACGACATTTCATTCATAATCCCGCTGATGATTTTTCCTGATATTCCCCTCTTTTTTCAGCGTCTGCTGGGTCATCGATAAAAACAGTAGCATTCAATACTGCTCACGCTTAAAACAGCATAAAATGCCAAGATTTTTGAAAAAACAAGGTCAGATAACGTCTGGCGAGCGGCCCTTATAGTGAGACAGATCACAGGCTTTCTGCCGCTCCGTATTAGCAGCCACTCTATAAAAAACCTTTTAATTTCAATAGATTCAAAAAGTTATCTGTGCTACAGCACACTTTTGCATAAATCAGTTTGCCATTTGACCTGGGTGTGGATTCCCGATAAGTTGGGAATCCGCTGGAAGCTTTCTGGATGAGCCGTCTGCTCATCATATTTATGCAGTAATTGAGATTCCCTCTTAACCGTATTTACCAATGCGCAAAGGACACAAAGAGGGCGAATGCGAGGTAAGCGTATGATGCGCCAGCCCCGTCGCCATGCTCTTGCTGTGCCCGCGCGCCATCGGTTGGGAGAGCGTCCCGTAGAGCCTGGGGAGGTTCACTGATATGTTGTACGATAAATCCCTTGAGAAGGATAACTGTGGTTTCGGCCTGATCGCCCACATAGAAGGCGAACCTAGCCACAAGGTAGTGCGTACCGCCATACACGCGCTGGCCCGGATGCAGCACCGTGGCGCGATCCTTGCCGACGGTAAAACCGGCGACGGTTGCGGCTTGCTGTTACAAAAACCTGACCGTTTCTTTCGCATCGTGGCCGAAGAGCGCGGCTGGCGCTTAGCCAAAAACTACGCCGTCGGGATGATCTTTTTAAATAAAGATCCTGAACTGGCCGCCGCGTCACGCCATATTGTCGAAGAAGAATTACAGCAGGAAACCCTGTCGATTGTCGGCTGGCGCGATGTGCCCACCAATGAAGGCGTGCTCGGTGAAATCGCCCTCTCCTCCCTGCCGCGTATTGAGCAGATTCTTGTCAACGCTCCGGCGGGCTGGCGTCCGCGTGATATGGAGCGCCGTCTGTTTATCGCCCGCCGACGCATTGAAAAACGCCTGCAGGACGACAAAGATTTCTACGTATGCAGCCTGTCGAACCTGGTCAACATTTATAAAGGTCTGTGTATGCCGGCGGATCTGCCGCGCTTCTACCTGGATCTTGCGGATCTGCGTCTGGAATCGGCCATCTGCCTGTTCCACCAGCGCTTTTCCACTAACACCGTGCCACGTTGGCCGCTGGCGCAGCCGTTCCGCTACCTGGCGCATAACGGCGAGATTAACACCATCACCGGCAACCGCCAGTGGGCGCGCGCCCGTACCTATAAATTCCAGACGCCGCTGATCCCGGACTTACAGTCCGCTGCGCCGTTTGTTAACGAAACCGGTTCGGATTCCAGCTCGCTGGACAATATGCTGGAACTGCTGCTGGCAGGCGGGATGGACATCATCCGCGCCATGCGCCTGTTGGTGCCGCCCGCCTGGCAGAACAACCCCGATATGGACCAGGATCTGCGCGCCTTCTTTGACTTTAACTCCATGCATATGGAGCCGTGGGACGGTCCGGCAGGCATCGTGATGTCCGACGGGCGCTTCGCCGCCTGTAACCTTGACCGTAACGGCCTGCGCCCGGCACGCTATGTCATTACCAAAGATAAGCTGATCACCTGCGCCTCCGAAGTCGGTATCTGGGACTATCAGCCGGATGAAGTGGTCGAGAAAGGCCGCGTCGGCCCAGGCGAGCTGATGGTGATCGACACCCGCGGCGGACGTATTCTGCATTCCGCGGAAACCGATGACGATCTGAAAAGCCGCCATCCATATAAAGAGTGGATGGAGAAAAACGTCCGCCGCCTGGTGCCGTTTGAAGAGCTGCCTGATGAAGAAGTTGGTAGCCGCGAACTGGACGATGACCTGCTCGCCAGCTATCAGAAACAGTTTAACTACAGCGCCGAAGAGCTGGACTCGGTTATCCGCGTATTGGGCGAAAACGGCCAGGAAGCCGTCGGTTCAATGGGCGACGATACCCCCTTTGCCGTGCTCTCCAGCCAGCCGCGTATTATTTACGACTACTTCCGCCAGCAGTTCGCGCAGGTCACTAACCCGCCTATCGACCCGCTGCGTGAAGCGCACGTCATGTCGCTCGCCACCAGCATCGGTCGCGAAATGAACGTCTTCTGCGAAGCGGAAGGTCAGGCCCATCGCCTGAGTTTTAAATCGCCAATTCTGTTGTACTCCGATTTCAAACAGCTCACCACCATGAGCGAGCATCACTACCGCGCCGACTGGCTTGATATTACCTTTGATGTCACCGAAACCACACTGGACGCGACGGTTAAAGCGCTGTGCGATAAAGCGGAACAGATGGTGCGTAACGGCACCGTGCTGCTGGTCCTCTCGGATCGCAATATCGGTAAGAATCGCCTGCCGGTCCCCGCGCCGATGGCGGTGGGCGCGGTGCAGACTCGTCTGGTAGAACAAAGCCTGCGCTGCGACGCCAACATCATCGTAGAAACCGGAAGCGCCCGCGATCCGCATCACTTTGCGGTACTGCTCGGCTTTGGCGCAACGGCTATCTATCCGTACCTGGCCTACGAAACGCTGGGGCGTCTGATTGATACCCAGGCCATCGCCAAAAACTACCGTACCGTGATGCAGAACTACCGTAACGGCATCAACAAGGGGCTGTACAAGATTATGTCCAAAATGGGCATTTCGACCATTGCCTCTTACCGCTGCTCCAAACTGTTTGAAGCGGTCGGACTGCACGATGATGTGGTAAACCTGTGCTTCCAGGGCGTGGTCAGCCGTATCGGCGGCGCGAGCTTTGATGACTTCCAGCAGGATCTGCTGAATCTCTCCAAACGCGCCTGGCTGGCGCGCAAACCCATTAGCCCGGGCGGCCTGCTGAAGTACGTCCACGGCGGCGAATATCACGCCTATAACCCGGATGTCGTGCGTACCCTGCAACAGGCGGTACAGAGCGGCGAGTACAGCGATTATCAGGAATACGCCAAACTGGTCAATGAGCGTCCGGCGGCAACGCTGCGCGATCTGCTGGCGATACATCCAGACGGCGAGGCGGTGACTATCGACGAGGTTGAGCCCGCCAGTGAGCTGTTTAAACGCTTTGATACCGCAGCCATGTCTATCGGCGCATTAAGTCCGGAAGCGCACGAAGCGCTGGCGGAAGCGATGAACAGCCTCGGCGGCAACTCCAACTCCGGCGAAGGCGGCGAAGACCCGGCGCGCTACGGCACCAATAAAGTGTCGCGTATCAAACAGGTGGCCTCCGGTCGCTTTGGCGTGACGCCGGCCTACCTGGTCAATGCCGATGTGATTCAGATTAAAGTCGCGCAGGGCGCGAAACCGGGCGAAGGCGGTCAGTTGCCGGGGGATAAAGTCACTCCGTATATCGCTAAACTGCGCTATTCAGTGCCGGGCGTGACGCTGATCTCCCCGCCGCCGCACCACGATATCTACTCTATCGAGGACTTAGCGCAGCTCATTTTCGACCTCAAACAGGTCAACCCGAAGGCGATGATCTCCGTGAAGCTGGTGTCCGAACCGGGCGTCGGCACCATCGCGACCGGCGTGGCGAAAGCCTATGCGGATCTGATCACCATCGCTGGCTACGACGGCGGTACCGGCGCCAGCCCGCTCTCTTCGGTGAAATATGCGGGCTGTCCGTGGGAACTCGGACTTGTTGAAACCCAGCAGGCGCTGGTCGCCAACGGTCTGCGTCACAAGATTCGTCTGCAGGTGGACGGCGGTCTGAAAACCGGCGTCGATATCATTAAAGCGGCAATTCTCGGTGCGGAAAGTTTCGGCTTCGGCACCGGCCCGATGGTGGCGCTGGGCTGTAAATACCTGCGCATTTGCCATCTGAACAACTGCGCAACCGGCGTGGCGACGCAGGATGAAAAACTGCGTAAGAACCACTATCACGGCCTGCCGTTCAAAGTAACCAACTACTTTGAATTTATCGCCCGCGAAGTGCGCGAGCTGATGGCTTCGCTTGGCGTGACCCGCCTGGTGGATTTGATTGGCCGCACCGACCTGCTGAAAGAGCTGGAGGGCTTCACCGCTAAACAGCAGAAGCTGGCGCTGTCTCGTCTACTGGAAACCGCTGAACCTCATCCGGGTAAAGCGCTGTACTGCACCGAGAATAACCCGCCGTTTGATAACGGCGTGCTGAATGCGCAACTGTTACAGCAGGCGAAACCGTTTGTCGATGCGCGCCAGAGCAAAACCTTCTGGTTCGACATCCGCAACACCGATCGTTCCGTCGGCGCGTCGCTTTCCGGCTACATCGCACAGACCCACGGCGATCAGGGGCTGGCTTCCGATCCGATTAAAGCACACTTCAGCGGTACCGCAGGCCAGAGCTTTGGCGTGTGGAACGCGGGCGGCGTAGAGTTATATCTGACTGGCGATGCCAACGACTATGTCGGTAAAGGTATGGCAGGCGGTTTGATCGCCATCAGACCACCGGTAGGTTCCGCCTTCCTCAGCCATAAAGCCAGCATCATCGGCAACACCTGCCTGTATGGAGCGACCGGTGGCCGTCTGTACGCGGCGGGGCGCGCGGGCGAACGTTTCGGCGTGCGTAACTCCGGGGCGATTACCGTAGTAGAGGGCATCGGCGACAACGGCTGTGAATACATGACCGGGGGCATCGTCTGCGTGCTGGGTAAAACCGGCGTTAACTTCGGCGCGGGGATGACCGGCGGCTTCGCCTATGTGCTGGACGAAGATGGCGAATTCCGTAAACGCGTGAACCCGGAACTGGTAGAAGTACTGGACGTTGATTCGCTGGCTATCCACGAAGAGCATCTGCGCGGCCTGATCACCGAGCACGTGCAACATACTGGTTCGCAACGCGGCGAAGAGATCCTGTCCAGGTGGTCAAGCTTCTCAACCCAATTCGCGTTAGTTAAGCCCAAGTCCAGCGATGTCAAAGCCCTGTTGGGCCACCGTAGTCGTAGTGCGGCAGAATTGCGCGTGCAGGCGCAGTAAGGAATTGAAATGAGCCAGAATGTTTATCAATTTATCGACCTGCAGCGCGTTGATCCGCCGAAGAAACCGCTGAAGATCCGTAAGATCGAGTTTGTTGAAATCTACGAACCGTTTTCCGAAGGTCAGGCGAAAGCCCAGGCGGATCGCTGTTTGTCCTGCGGTAACCCCTACTGCGAGTGGAAATGCCCGGTACATAACTACATCCCGAACTGGCTGAAACTGGCTAACGAAGGGCGTATTTTTGAGGCGGCTGAGCTATCGCACCAGACCAACACCCTGCCGGAAGTGTGTGGCCGCGTCTGCCCGCAGGACCGCCTGTGCGAAGGCTCCTGTACGCTGCACGATGAGTTCGGCGCAGTGACCATCGGTAACATTGAGCGCTATATCAACGATAAAGCGTTTGAGATGGGCTGGCGCCCGGATATGACCGGCGTACGCCAGACGGACAAACGGGTAGCGATAATCGGCGCAGGTCCGGCAGGGCTGGCGTGCGCCGACGTGCTGACCCGCAACGGCGTGAAGGCGGTGGTCTTTGATCGCCATCCGGAAATCGGTGGTCTGCTGACCTTCGGTATCCCGGCCTTCAAGCTGGAGAAAGAAGTCATGACCCGCCGCCGTGAGATCTTCACCGGCATGGGTATTGAGTTCAAACTTAATACCGAAGTGGGTCGTGATGTACAGCTTGAAGATCTGCTGAAAGATTACGATGCGGTATTCCTTGGCGTCGGCACCTATCAGTCGATGCGCGGCGGGCTGGAAAATGAAGATGCGGACGGGGTTTTCGACGCTCTGCCGTTCCTGATCGCCAATACGAAGCAGATCATGGGGTTTGGCGAAACCAGCGACGAACCATATGTCAGCATGGAAGGCAAACGCGTGGTGGTGCTGGGCGGCGGCGATACCGCAATGGACTGCGTACGCACTTCCATACGCCAGGGCGCAACGCACGTAACCTGTGCTTATCGTCGTGATGAAGAGAACATGCCGGGTTCCAGACGCGAAGTGAAGAACGCGCGCGAGGAAGGTGTCGAATTTCAGTTTAACGTTCAACCGCTGGGCATTGAAGTCAATGCCAACGGCAAAGTGAGCGGCGTAAAAATGGTGCGCACTGAAATGGGCGAACCGGATGCCAAAGGCCGTCGGCGGGCGGAGATCGTCGCCGGTTCCGAGCATGTGGTTCCGGCTGATGCGGTGGTGATGGCGTTTGGTTTTCGTCCACACAGCATGGAATGGCTGGCGAAACACAGCGTGGAACTGGACTCGCAGGGACGAATTATCGCGCCGGAACGCAGCGATAATGCTTTCCAGACCAGCAACCCGAAAATCTTCGCCGGTGGCGACATCGTGCGCGGTTCCGATCTGGTGGTGACGGCGATTGCCGAAGGCCGTAAGGCGGCTGACGGGATTATGAACTACCTCGAAGTGTAACCCTTCCGGCTCCCCGGTCGATGCCTTGTGCTGATGGCTGGGGAGCCGATATTCCTCTCCTCAATATCTCTCCTGCCGATTCTGGAAACCCGCTCGTAAATCGAGATGTAATGCCATGTAAAATCCGTTCATGGATTGATCCGTTTACGCCTGAAGCGTATTGATAGCGTTCTAATTTCACAATGAAACTATCACGTAAGGGATGACATGACGAATCCAACTTTAGCGCCACAGTCTGATGAATATCAGCAAATTCATGACGGTATTATTCGTCTGGTCGATACGGCACGTACCGAGACCGTGCGCAGCATCAATGCCATTATGACTGCCACCTACTGGGAAATTGGCCGACGTATTGTCGAATTTGAACAGGGAGGAGAAGCGCGAGCGGCCTATGGCACCCAGCTTATCGAACGATTATCGGTAGATTTAAGTCAGCGCTATAAGCGCGGTTTTTCCACCAGAAACCTATGGCAAATTCGTACATTTTATCTTTGTTTTCAACACATTGAAATTCCGCAGACACTGTCTGCGGAATTTTCAAATCTCATACCGCTCGCCAAAACATTCCCACTCCCCTGGTCGGCGTATGTCCGCCTCTTGTCGGTAAAAAATCCCGATGCCCGCACTTTTTACGAGAAAGAGACGCTACGTAACGGCTGGTCCGTACGGCAGCTCGACAGGCAAATCGCCACTCAGTTTTACGAACGAACGCTACTGTCCCACGACAAATCCGCCATGCTGCAGCAACCTGCACCCGCCGAGCCAAACGTTTTGCCGGAGCAAGCTATACGCGACCCGTTCATTCTGGAATTTCTTAACCTGAAGGACGAGTATTCCGAATCAGATCTCGAAGACGCGCTGCTCAGCCACCTGATGGACTTTATGCTGGAGCTCGGTGACGATTTTGCTTTTGTTGGCCGCCAACGCCGACTACGCATAGACGATAGCTGGTTCCGCGTCGATCTGCTGTTCTTCCATCGTCGCTTGCGCTGCCTGTTGCTCGTTGACCTGAAGGTAGGCAAATTCGGTTATGCGGATGCCGGGCAGATGAATATGTACCTGAACTATGCCAAAGAGCACTGGACAATGCCCGGAGAAAACCCGCCAGTCGGCCTGGTTTTGTGCGCAGGGAAAGGCGCGGGGGAAGCGCATTACGCGCTGACTGGCCTGCCAAACACCATCATGGCGAGCGAGTACAAAGTGCAGTTGCCCGACGAAAAATTACTCACAGACGAACTTATTCGTTCGCAAACCATGCTGGAAACTCAACTCACACGCGGTGGTTCACTGACAACGGAGAAAAACTAGCGAACAATTAATGCCATGAATAATTATCAAAAAAATATCATACGAAAACGTTTGCTTTATTCTGAGAACTGTATATTATGCGGCGGATTTTTTGGGCAAAATTCATGGAGGCGTTGTGTCGCAGGACAACAATTATAGCCAGGGCCCCGTCCCTCTGGCGGCGCGGAAGGGCGTGATTCCACTGACGTTTGTCATGTTGGGTTTAACGTTTTTTTCCGCCAGTATGTGGACCGGAGGGACACTCGGCACCGGTCTTTCTTATAATGATTTCTTCCTCGCAGTTCTCTTCGGTAATCTCCTCCTCGGTATCTACACTGCATTTCTTGGTTACATCGGCGCAAAAACCGGACTCTCCACCCACCTCCTTGCACGTTACTCCTTTGGCGTTAAAGGATCATGGCTTCCCTCGCTGCTGCTAGGCGGCACACAGGTAGGCTGGTTTGGCGTTGGCGTAGCGATGTTCGCTATTCCGGTCAGTAAAGCGACGGGCATTGATGCCAATATTCTGATTGCCGTTTCGGGTCTACTGATGACCCTGACCATTTTTTTCGGCATCTCGGCGTTGACCATTTTGTCTATCATTGCCGTACCCGCGATCGTTATACTGGGCAGCTACTCCGTCTGGCTGGCGATCAGCGGCGTGGGTGGGCTGGAGCATTTAAAAACGATAGTGCCGCAGACGCCGCTGGATTTTTCCAGCGCGCTGGCGCTGGTGGTGGGATCGTTTGTCAGCGCCGGTACATTGACCGCCGACTTCGTCCGCTTCGGGCGTCATGCCAAAAGCGCCGTACTGATTGCGATGATCGCTTTTTTCCTCGGCAACTCGCTGATGTTTATCTTTGGCGCGGCAGGCGCTGCCGCCGTCGGTCAGGCGGATATCTCTGACGTGATGATAGCGCAGGGGCTGCTGCTGCCCGCGATTGTGGTGCTTGGCCTGAATATCTGGACCACCAACGATAACGCGCTGTACGCATCGGGTCTGGGCTTCGCCAATATTACCGGTCTTTCCAGCCGCACGCTGTCGGTGGTGAACGGGATTATCGGTACCGTGTGCGCGCTGTGGCTTTACAATAATTTTGTCGGCTGGCTGACGTTCCTGTCATCTGCCATCCCACCGATTGGCGGAGTGATTATTGCCGACTATCTGTTGAACCGCCGCCGCTATGCCGACTTCAACACCGTGCGCTTTATTCCCGTTAACTGGATTGCTATTCTTTCCGTCGCGCTGGGCATCGCCGCCGGACATTATGTTCCTGGTATTGTGCCCGTCAACGCCGTACTCGGCGGCGTCTTCAGCTATATCCTGCTGAATCCACTTTTCAACCGCAGCCTTGCTAAATCACCAGAGGTCAGCCATGCAGAACAATAACATCACTATTCGTCAGACGCGTCTGCAGGGACACGAAGGATTATGGCAGATTACGATTGAAAACGGGCGCTTTAGCCGGATTGAGCCTCAGGAAGCCGCATCGTTACCGCAGGGCGAAGTGCTTGATGCCGAAGGCGGCCTGGCTATTCCACCGTTTGTTGAGCCACATATCCACCTGGATACCACGCAAACGGCGGGTGAACCGAGCTGGAACCAGTCCGGCACACTGTTTGAAGGGATTGAGCGCTGGGCAGAACGTAAAGCAATGCTCACGCATGAAGATGTGAAAGCGCGCGCGATGCAGACCCTGAAATGGCAGATGGCTAACGGCATCCAGTACGTTCGTACTCACGTTGACGTTTCAGATCCTACGCTCACCGCGCTGAAAGCCATGCTGGAAGTGAAGCAAGAGGTTGCGCCGTGGGTAGACCTGCAAATTGTCGCCTTTCCGCAAGAAGGTATTCTGTCTTATCCTAACGGTGAAGCGCTGTTAGAGGAAGCCGTGCGTTTGGGCGCTGACGTTATTGGCGCCATTCCGCACTTTGAGTTCACGCGGGAATATGGCGTTGAATCGCTGCACAAAACCTTCGCCCTGGCGCAGAAATACGATCGCTTGATCGATGTGCACTGCGACGAAATTGATGACGAGCAGTCTCGCTTTGTCGAAACGGTCGCGGCGCTGGCGCATCGTGATGGCATGGGGGCGCGCGTGACCGCCAGCCATACCACGGCTATGCACTCGTACAACGGCGCGTATGCGTCACGCTTGTTCCGCCTGTTGAAAATGTCGGGGATTAACTTCGTTGCCAACCCGCTGGTGAATATTCATCTGCAAGGACGGTTTGACACTTACCCGAAACGTCGTGGCGTCACGCGGGTGAAAGAGATGCTGGAAGCGGGGATCAACGTCTGCTTTGGCCATGATGACGTCTTCGACCCGTGGTATCCATTAGGCACCGCCAATATGCTGCAGGTGCTGCATATGGGGTTACACGTTTGCCAGTTGATGGGGTATGGGCAAATCAACGACGGGTTAAATCTGATCACTATCCACAGCGCAAAAACTTTGCACCTGCAGGACTACGGTCTGAGCGTCGGCAATGCCGCGAATCTGGTTATCTTACCCGCTGAGAATGGATTCGACGCGGTACGTCGCCAGACGCCTGCCCGTTACTCGATTCGCCACGGGCGGGTAATTGCCGAGACGGTGCCGAGCCAGACGACGCTGCACCTGACCCAGCCGGAAGCCGTGACGTTTAAGCGTTAACCCGTCATACCCGCGCTCTCCGGCACATTCACCACGCAGCCCCGTAAGGGGCTGCGTTCGGAAGACTGCTCCGGCAAGAGATTCAGGCCGCCAGCAGACTGGCGCGTACTTTCACTACCACTTTCTTGATGTCATCCGGCTCACCCACTGCACATCCCGGTTTATGCGGTTCTCCCGGCATAAACACAGCAAACATCCCCGCTTGCAGCGTAATAGTCTGCTCGTCGACAATTTGACTACAAAGCTGGTAATCCTCTTCAACGTGCATCTCCTCGCACTGGCGAGCGGCACCGGACATCCCAAACGCAATACGCTCGACGCCGGTTAGTAGTAGCTGAATATCAATGTATTGTTCATGCAATTCCGCTTTCTTCTCGGCCGGCATTTGCGTCGTTAACTGCATTACATTCATAAAGACATTGTCGCCCTGCAATTCATAGCGCCCCGGCGCTTTCTCCTGCGGCCTTGCCGCCAGCGCGAGAGTCAAGGCATCCAACAATCGCGGATGCAACCCGCAAGAAGGCAACGACTGTACTTCCCCCATCATCATAATGTGTCTCCTTGAGCTAACAACGCAGCGCCTAATAATCCTGCGTCATGCCGATAGCGAGCGGCGCTCAGCGCCACGTGATAAGGCGCAGGCTCTTGCATCAAAAACGCGCGAACCTGCTCCAGGTATCCCTCAGCTAACCCTACGCTGCCGCCAATGACCACACACTGGCAGTCGGTAGTCGCTTTCACATCGGCGATCATTCGCGCTATTACCTGCGCGGATTGGCTTACCAGATGTCGCGCCTGCTGATGACCTTCGCCAGCGCGAATAAATAGGGTTTTGGCGTCGCATCCCGCCAGATCGTCCCGCGCCGCCGCGGCCATCCCTCGTCCAGAGGCGATGGCCTCTACGCAGCCAACGCGTCCACAGCCGCATACGGGCCCGTGTGGGTCCGCCAGGGTGTGTCCCAGGTGCCCGGCCAGACCGCCTTTTCCGGTAAGGAGCTTGCCGTCGCAGACAACGCCGCCGCCAACGCCGGTTGAAACGGTGATAAATACCATATCGCGGATATCATCAGGGAGCGCGTGATACTCCGCCCAGGCCGCCGCCTGCGCGTCGTTCACCGCCAGCGTCGGCAGGCCAGCGATCGTTTCCAGTGTTTGCACTAACGGAAAGTGTAGCAAGCCGCCCAGATTATGGGGGTTTAGCGCCAGCAGCATCCCTTCCTGAATGATCCCGGTAGAAGCTATCGCTACCTGACGCGCCTCTGTCCGTAGCGGTTCAACCAGCGCCTTTAATGCTTCACGTAATGCGTCCGGCGTTTTGCTCGCGGGGGTCGGCAGCTCGCGACGCTGGCTAATGCGCAAGTTGTTGTCGATGAGCGCGGCGGCAAGTTTAGTCCCGCCAATATCGATTGCTAACGTAGTCATGACGCCGCCTTTTTTAATGCGTCGTTATACCATCCACAGATATGTTCCAGACGGGTAATGGCGGACCCTACCGTCACCGCCCATGCGCCATAACGGATCGCCTCCGCCGCCAGTGCTGGCGAGTTATAGCGTCCTTCGGCTATCACCCGACATCCGGCGTCATGCAACGCTTTGACTAAGGGCAGATCGGGTTCCTCCGGCGTATCGGGGGTGGTGTAGCCGGACATCGTCGTGCCGATAATGTCCGCGCCCAACCGTTGGCAGGCAAGTCCATCGTCCACGGATGAGCAGTCGGCCATCGCCAGTAGATGGTGGTGATGAATGCGCGCCAACAACGCCTCAACGGCTACCGGCCGTTGCCGAGCGGTTCCATCAACGGCGATAATATTTGCGCCGGCCTGCGCCAGCGCATCTACATCGTCGAGAAAAGGGGTAATGCGCACTGGAGAGTCGTCCAGATCGCGTTTGATAATACCGATAATGGGTACCGAAACGAGCGAGCGGGCCATACGCAGGTTGTCTATGCCTTCAATACGCACCGCAACCGCGCCCGCCTGTTCCGCTGCCAACGCCATTGCCGCTACAATCTCCGGCTTATCCAGCGGACTGCCCGGAACGGGCTGGCAGGAGACAATCAGGCCGCCAGAAGCGGCAATATTTTTATCCAGTTGTTCAAGTAACGACATACTACTCCCTTACAAATATTGCCCGGTTGAAAACCGGGCAAGCGGATTAACTTTTCGTTTTTACAAAGGCACCTTTACCACTGCCAAGCGGTACGGCTCCGCTGAACGGTTTGTCGTCGATAGCATCGTGGGTGCGTAACGCTTCCGGACGTAGCCAACGCTGTACGCGAGACGGCATATCAAGCCCAATAAGCAGGATCACGACAAACGTCAGGCTGAAAGAGAGCGATGCCAGCGCAGTGCCCAAATCCAGACGTTGAGCGATCAGCGCTCCCAGGATCGGCGCCAACGCGCCGCCGAGCGCGCCGACGTTATAAGTAAAGCCCAGCCCCGCCGCGCGCTGATCGGTATCGAAGTAACCGCCGATCAGTTTCGGCAGAATCCCGGCAATCCCCTGCCCCAACATCTGTTGGAAAAACAGTAGCAGACCCAGAACCCAGACGTTTGTGCCGCCAATCGCAAAGACCGGAATAATGAGGATTTGCGAGGCCAGCAGGCTACAGACATATGCTTTACGCGTTCCCAGCCAGTCGCCAAGAAAACCGCCTACGCAGCAACCAACCGCCGCGCCAAATCCGCTAAAGAACAGGACATTCGCCACCGTATGCGGATCGTAGGCCAGCTCGGTTTTCAGATAAGTGGGTAATAGCGCCTGAATCGGCCAGGAATAGAGGAAAGCAAACAGTACCACCAGCATCAGCATGACGCCAGTGGGCCAGCGTTTACCGCTGCTCTGCACCATAAAGCTGGTAAAGATAACCGCGCACAGTAGTCCCAGCCCCGCCACAATCGCAGCATTTTGTAGGTTACCGGCAAAACAGAACCACAGCGCAGCGGCGGCGGCGAAAGTCATTAAAATGTTGATGATGCGATGTTCGCCCCGATAAAGAATGTCGACCATCGTACGTACCGGCGCTTTACCCGCGTGTTTCTCTTTCCAGTCTTCCGCTTCCGGAATGTTTTTCCGCAGCCAGAGAGCGAAGATAATTGGCAAAATGCCAATGAAAAACAGCGCGCGCCAGCCCCAGACAGGCACCACCAGGCTGTACACCTGCGCGGCAACGACCGCGCCGACGGAGAAGCCGGAAATCAGAAAACCGCTGGCTTTATTGCGTAAATGTTTTGGCCAGCTTTCAATCACATAGGTCGCGCTGGAACCATATTCGCCCGCCATGCCCATACCAATCACCAGTCGGGCGATGAACATGGTGGTGTAACCGGGCGCAAACCCGCATGCCAGGGTTCCCACCGAAAACAGAATGATGCTGCTGACCATCGCCAGACGACGCCCATAGCGATCGCCCATCGCGCCCAGTAATAACCCGCCGAACCAGCGAGAGATAAAAGCCGCAGAAATCAGGCTTGCCGCCTGTACCGTCGTCAGCCCAAATTCGCTTTGTACCTCAGTCAGTACAAGAGCAATCAACACAAAATCAAAACCATCAAGCAGATATCCCAGCCAGGCAGCGGAAAATGCCCGCCATTGCGCCCGGTTGAGATGGCGATACCACGGGATGTTCTGGGTAGAAGTACTCATTTTACTCTCCCGACGATTTTTGTTGTCGTTATGCCGAATGGCGGCTCCGCCTTATCCGGCCTACTGTTCGCACTGTTGTAGGCCGGGCAAGCGTAGCGCCCCCGGCATTATGCTGTTACGCCTTTTCTTCCATCAGTTGTTGAGCCAGCGCCTTGAGCGCCGGCAGGTATTTTTCATCAACAGGCGCAAACGGTTCACGACACAGCGGCACCGATAGCACGTCCATATAATGCAGGACCGTTTTCAGGCCGCGGAATACGCCGGTTTTAATCAGTAAATCAATAACCTTATTGCACTCGGTTTGCAGGCGCTGCGCTTTCGCCACATCGCCCTCACGTAATGCCTGAACAATCCCATGATAACGCCAGCCCATAATGTTGTATGTGCTGCCGATACCGCCGTCCGCGCCCGCCAGCAGGCCGGAAGCGAAGATTTCGTCATAACCGTTGTACAGCACCAGATCCGGATGCGCGCGGCGGATCTGCTCCATCTGGAAGAGATCGCCGGAGGTTTGCTTCAGCGCGCTCACGCCCGGTAATGTCACCAGCGTATTGATCTGATCGAGGGTAAGTTTTACGCCGCTTAACGCCGGAATGTTGTATACCACCATCGGCAATCCATCTGCGGAATCAATGATTGCCCGATAGTGGTCACAGTGCTCTTCAAAACTGAAAGGGTAATAAAAAGGCGTCACCGCAGAGACCGCATCAAAACCGTAACGCTTTGCGGCGCTGGCAAGCTGCTGGCTTTCTGCGGTGCTTACCGTCCCGACATGGGCGATCAACGTGATTTTTCCCTTCGCCTCTTCGGCGACAATCTCCAGTACCTGCTCTCTTTCAGCAAGGCTCTGTACGAATGCTTCCCCGGTGGAACCGCCAACGTACAGCCCGTCGATACCCTGCCCGATGTTAAAACGCACCAGACGGCGCAGGCTTTCGCTATCCAGTTGCTGCTGATAATCAAATGGGGTCAACAACGCCGCCATTACGCCTTGCAATGCTTTTGCCATACCTACCTCTACGGATGATGAATATATTAACTACCTACCTTTATACCTGTTATACCAGATCAAATAAGCAGCAAATAATACAGAACGCTTATAGTGCGATCTGCTTCACTAAACCGGGATCGGAGGTGCGATCGCTACCGCATTTTTTGACTTTTTTTACCGAGCGCGTGCCAGGTAGCGGAAACGCTATTGAGGTGGGTTTGCAGAGCGCGATCCGCTTTATCGGGATCTCGCTGGCGAATGGCATCAACAATCACAATATGTTGTTGATAACTCACGTTATTATGTTCATGCAGCTCACGATCGGGAACGCTTGGGCGAGCGGCGATTAGCCAGTCCAGCAGAGCAACATGAATAGCCATAAAGATCGGATTGCCGGGAATTTCAGCCAGCACCCGGTGAAACTCGACATCTGAACGAATAAACAGCGCGTTGTCATCCAGCGACTGGCTATTAATTTCCAGCGCTTTCGTTAACAACGCGATCTGCTCGTCGGTAGCATGTTCCGCCGCATAGCGTACCAGGCTGGATTCAAAGAAAAGCCGTAGCTGTTCAAAGTGAGCGATGCCGCCAGGATGAGTAAGAAAATCTTTCGCCATACCCGACAGTTCACTGATGATGGTATCAGCGGAGGGGCGCGAGACGCGGGCGCGTTCGCCGTTATTGATTTGCACCAGACCTTTACGCTTCAGCGCAGCTAACGCTTCACGCACGGAGGGACGTCCCACATTGAAGAAGGCCATTAATTCACGTTCAGACGGTAGCTGTTCTCCCTCGCCAAACTCATGACGGCGGATCATCTGCTCCAGCTCTTCCTCAACCATTTCAGACAGTTTTTTACGCGCCAGCGGGCGGCGGCGCAAACTACGCCCGAGGGATGTCGGAGAATCTTCTGCTTGCGAATCAAATGCGTTCATAACGTCCATTCATGAGTGGTCGGTGGCAAATAATAGCAAGCTTATCGTAACACAGCTTTAAAAGCAGGGTGAACCCGAGAGGAGACCAAACAAAACAGGCCCTTCAGGGCCTGTTGATTATTTTACTACACGCAGCGCCGGACGTCCGCCACGCGGCGGAGGCGGCTCGTCATCAGGACTACTGTCGTCATCGTGGTCGGGCTTATCACCATCAATGACGGACATCACGGTCTCGCTTTCCGCGCCTGCGGTATTGTCATCATCATTTAAGCTGACAACGTCTTCATCATAGGCGGCTTCAGGCTCAAACATGGTGCCTGCGCCATTTTCACGGGCGTAAATCGCCAGCACCGCAGCCAAAGGCACAGAAACCTGACGGGGAACGCCGCCGAAGCGCGCATTAAAACGCACTTCATCATTAGACAGCTCCAGATTACCTACCGCTCGCGGCGCAATATTGAGGACGATTTGCCCATCGCGCGCATATTCCATAGGGACATGCACGCCAGGCAGCATCACATCCACCACCAGATGCGGGGTCAACTGGTTATCCAGCAACCACTCGTAGAAAGCACGCAACAGATAAGGACGACGCGGCGTCAACTGTGACAAATCCATACAGGTTAACCCCGACCGAGGCGCATTTCACGTTCAGCTTCGGTTAAAGAAGCCAGGAAAGAATCACGTTCAAAGACGCGGGTCATATAGCCTTTCAGCTCTTTCGCCCCTGCGCCGCTGAATTCAATACCCAACTGCGGTAAACGCCACAGGAGAGGCGCCAGGTAGCAATCAACCAGGCTGAATTCGTCGCTCAGGAAATACGGTTTCTGACCAAATACCGGCGCAATCGCCAGCAGCTCTTCACGCAGTTGTTTACGCGCAGAGTCGGCCTCGGAAGCAGACCCGTTTACGATGACGTTCATCAGCGTATACCAGTCTTTTTCAATACGGTGCATGTACAGACGGCTTTCACCGCGCGCGACCGGATAAACCGGCATCAGCGGCGGATGAGGGAAACGCTCATCCAGATATTCCATAATGATGCGAGATTCCCACAGGGTCAGCTCACGATCCACCAGTGTCGGAACGCTTTGATTCGGGTTGAGGTCAATCAGATCCTGAGGTGGATTGTCCTTTTCCACATGTTCGATCTCAAAACTAACACCCTTTTCAGCCAACACAATGCGGACCTGATGGCTATAGATGTCAGTAGGACCAGAAAACAGCGTTATTACCGAACGTTTGTTGGCAGCGACAGCCATGAAAACCTCCAGGTATATTCAGAATTTTTACTGCTACCAGCCACAATGTGACCAGCCAGATGTTATGTCACCCAAGGCGAAAAAAGCCATCATTGCTCAGAAACGAGACAAAAAATGAACATTCCCCGCTATTTGGGCAGAAAATTGGATGATAGTTTACCAGATTTTGTGACCTTTGTGGTGAGTCGATTCTGGAAATGAGGAAAAAGAGATATTCCTGGTCTGAAATGCTCGCCCCACCTGAGATATTGTCTTTCGCCTGTTATGCCTGTACTACCGGTGCGCCCCAGCCATCAAAACTGCCGCCATGTTTTTCAGCCAGATCGGTAAGCTGGCAAGTGATTTCTGTCATATGCCATTGTTGCGGAGCATCGGTGCTGATAAAAGACGCCATAAACTCCTGTTGCGGGTCATTCATTCGAATACTGACCAGCGTTATGCCATACGGTAATGCAGCAATATCTTGCGCCAGGTCGCGCGCGGCGACTTCTGTAGGCAATGTCGCATAATAATCAATAGCGCGCGGAAGCGTCAGATCATCACCTTGTTCCTGTAATCCCCGGCACACGCGGGAATCGTGTATCCAGTTCCAGTCGTATCGGGTTGGATACAAGAACTGGCGGTAAAAGTTTCCTTTATCATTGTGACTCTCTCTATAACTAAAAGAGATTTCCGGGCCACCAGCGAGCAATTTATCCAGCGTCTTTTCCCAGTTAAGATCCTCTTCCGACATGAACACAAAATCGCGCCAGCCTTGTTGGGTAACCACACCCACCAGCCAGATCGGAAACGTCTTCCCCTTTTCATCAAGCCAGTCCTCTATACGATTTAAACGCTGTGTTTCATCGGGCTGCGGCAAACCATTTTCATAACAGTTGGTGTAATGAACACGTAAGAACCCGGTATGGATAAGGCGATCAAATTTTTCATCCTGGATGGCGCCGATATCCACACGTATCCCCGTAACATGGTCATCCACCGTTGTTATAAAGAATTCCCATTTATTCGACAGCATTAACGACTCTTTCTTAGTAAACAATGCGTTAAAAAATCCCACTGTGACTTCCTTTTCTCTGAGCGTGCATGAAAAATGAATAAGATGAGAATAATGCTAAAGATAGGGAGGAAAAGAGACTGGATTCGGACTTTAGCCATAAAAAAACCCGCCGAAGCGGGTTTTTTCGCTAACAGTTGTCTGCCGAAGCAGAACCCCATTAACGTTTGGAGAACTGCGGACGACGACGTGCTTTACGCAGGCCGACTTTCTTACGTTCAACCTGACGAGCGTCACGAGTAACGAAGCCAGCTTTACGCAGTTCGCCACGCAGGGACTCGTCGTACTCCATCAGAGCGCGGGTGATACCGTGACGGATCGCACCAGCCTGACCAGAGATACCACCACCTTTAACAGTGATGTACAGATCCAGTTTCTCAACCATGTCGACCAGTTCCAGCGGCTGACGAACTACCATGCGGGCAGTTTCACGACCGAAGTACTGTTCCAGAGAACGTTGGTTGATAACGATTTTACCGTTGCCCGGTTTGATAAACACGCGAGCTGCGGAACTTTTGCGGCGACCAGTGCCGTAGTATTGATTTTCAGCCATTGCCTATAATCCCGATTAGATGTCAAGAACTTGCGGTTGCTGTGCCGCGTGGTTGTGCTCGTTGCCCGCGTAAACTTTCAGTTTACGGAACATAGCACGACCCAGCGGGCCTTTTGGCAGCATGCCTTTAACCGCGATTTCAATCACACGCTCAGGACGGCGGGCAATCATCTCTTCAAAGGTCGCTTGTTTGATACCACCGATGTGGCCGGTGTGGTGATAGTACACTTTGTCAGTACGCTTGTTGCCGGTTACAGCAACTTTGTCAGCGTTCAGAACAATGATGTAATCACCGGTATCTACGTGCGGAGTGTATTCCGCTTTGTGCTTACCGCGCAGGCGACGAGCCAGTTCAGTAGCCAGACGGCCCAGAGTTTTACCGGTCGCGTCAACAACATACCAGTCGCGTTTTACGGTTTCTGGTTTAGCTGTAAAAGTTTTCATTAAAAGCTTACCCAAATAAATAAGTTACACGTTGGTGAACACCCAAACGTTTTAAATAGTTGAGGTTCACACGACAAAGTCCGGTAAACCTACCCCCTCGGATATGTTTGGCCGGCACAGAGAAAGTTTGGGAAAAAACTCTCTTGTAACGTGGGGTCGCAGGATTATAGAGAAGTCCAGGTCAAAGATCGACCCCTTTTTGCGATTTGCCGCGGGTTTTGTTCAGGCCTGGTTCCCCCTCGGTCGGGGAGGTTGCACAGATATAATACCGCATAATGCCGGGGCGCTGCGCTTGTCCGGCTTACGGCATATGCTCCCGCTTGAGGTACTCCGCACTCTGCATCTCTTGCAGGCGTGACAGACAGCGCTGAAATTCAAACTTGAGCCGTTCCCCCTGATAAATTTCATATAACGGTGCGGCGGCGCTGACCACCAGCTTAACGTGGCGCTCGTAAAACTCATCCACCAGCGCAATAAAGCGGCGCGCTTCGTTCTCCATCAGCGGCGTCATGACCGGCACGTCAAACAGCAGAACCGTGTGAAATAACCTTGAGAGCGCAATGTAATCATGCTGGCTGCGGGCCTCGACGCACAGCGTAGCGAAAGAGACCGCTAGCGTTTGGTTTTCAACGCCCAGGGTGGATAAAGAGCGATGATTGATTTCCAGCGTCGGAGCGTGCTCGCGCGCGGCCCCCGCTAACGCCAGCCACAGTTTATCCATTTGCCGCCGGGTTTCATCATTAAGCGGCGTTAGCCATAAATGGGCCTGCGTCAGCGTCCGCAGCCGGTAATCGACGCCGGCGTCCACATTCATAATGTCGCAGTGCTGTTTAATGGCATCGATAGCCGGCAGGAAGCGGGCGCGTTGCAAACCGTTGCGGTAGAGTTCATCCGGCGGAATATTGGAGGTCGCGACCAGCGTAATGCCGCGTGCAAACAGCGCTTTCATTAAACCGCCCAGCAGCATGGCGTCGGTAATATCGGTGACGAAAAACTCATCGAAACACAGTACGTCCGTCTCGGTTTTAAACCGATCGGCAATAATGTCTAACGGATCGATCTGTCCCTGTAGCGCGGTAAGTTCTTCATGCACGCGCAGCATAAGCCGATGAAAATGCAGGCGTAATTTTCGCTCACCCGGCAGGCTGTGGTAGAAGAGATCCATGAGCCAGGTTTTGCCGCGACCCACGCCCCCCCACATATACAGCCCGCGAACCGGTATTTGCGCGTCCGGTTCGTTTTTGCCTAATAATTTCCCCAGTCGCGCTATCAGTCCGCCGGGTGGCGTAGCCGACGATTTTTTCGCGGTGAGCGCCTGATAAAGGGTTTCCAGACGGTCGACCGCCTCTTTCTGTACGTCGTCAGGCTGATGGGTGCCTTCGTTGAGTGCCTGGAGATAACGCGATGTAGGGGAAAGGCTTTGCATAATGTTATTGTTATTCCTTGAAAATCGATGTGCCGTCGTTCACGGCTGACGAAAAAAAGGCCGTTCTACACTACGCGATATGCTGTCGGGATTCCACTTCTACGGAATTAGCGGTTATAGTGGCATAATCAGGCGCGGGCATGGAGCCTGGAGCCAACACCCTACGGAAACATAAGACAACGGGAGATGTTCATGACCTGGGAATATGCGCTAATTGGATTAGTCGTCGGTATCATCATTGGTGCCGTGGCCATGCGTTTTGGTAATCGTAAGTTACGTCAACAGCAGGCATTGCAGTACGAACTGGAAAAAAACAAAGCTGAGCTGGAAGAGTACCGTGAAGAGCTGGTTAGCCACTTTGCTCGCAGCGCGGAACTGCTGGATACCATGGCGCATGATTACCGCCAGCTGTACCAGCATATGGCGAAAAGCTCCAGCAGCCTGCTGCCGGAAATGTCTGCGGAGTCGAATCCGTTCCGTAACCGTCTGGCGGAGTCTGAGGCGAGCAACGATCAGGCGCCAGTACAAATGCCACGTGATTATTCTGAAGGCGCGTCTGGCCTGTTACGTAGCGGCGCAAAGCGCGATTAATCGCACGCCGTTAAGAAATTTATCGGGCGCATCGCTTGCGCCCTCTCTCTATCTTTCCTGTCCCAGCTATTATCATTGTTACCAGGCTGAAAATTCAATAACATCAATCTGTTTTGAATTGTCTATCCGTTCATTCAAGGTACGAGAGCAGCATCCATGAAAAAACACACCCAGCTGTTAAGTGCATTAGCGTTAAGTGTCGGGTTAACTCTTTCGGCGCCGTTTCCAGCCCTTGCATCGATACCAGGCCAGGTGCCAGGCCAGGCGACGCTGCCAAGCCTTGCCCCTATGCTGGAGAAAGTGCTGCCTGCTGTCGTCAGCGTAAAAGTCGAGGGAACCGCCGCCCAGAGCCAAAAAGTGCCGGAGGAGTTTAAAAAATTCTTTGGCGAGGATCTGCCAGACCAGCCGTCCCAGCCGTTTGAAGGACTCGGTTCGGGGGTGATTATCGATGCCGCGAAAGGCTATGTATTAACCAATAATCATGTGATTAATCAGGCACAGAAGATCAGTATTCAACTGAATGACGGACGCGAATTCGACGCGAAGCTGATCGGCGGCGACGACCAGAGCGATATCGCTCTGTTACAAATTCAGAATCCCAGCAAGTTAACGCAAATTGCCATCGCCGATTCCGACAAACTCCGCGTCGGCGATTTCGCCGTGGCGGTCGGTAATCCGTTTGGTCTTGGACAAACCGCCACCTCCGGGATTATTTCAGCGCTGGGACGCAGCGGGCTTAATCTGGAAGGGCTTGAGAACTTTATTCAAACCGATGCCTCTATTAACCGCGGCAACTCCGGCGGCGCGCTGCTTAACCTGAACGGCGAGCTGATCGGGATTAATACCGCGATCCTCGCGCCAGGGGGCGGGAGCATCGGCATTGGCTTTGCTATTCCTTCCAATATGGCGCAGACGCTGGCGCAGCAGTTGATTCAGTTCGGCGAAATCAAACGCGGATTGCTGGGAATTAAAGGCACTGAAATGACCGCTGATATCGCCAAGGCATTCAAACTGAACGTTCAGCGTGGCGCTTTTGTCAGCGAGGTTTTACCCAATTCAGGTTCGGCGAAGGCCGGGGTGAAATCCGGAGACGTGATTATCAGTCTTAACGGTAAGCAGCTGAATAGCTTTGCCGAACTGCGTTCACGTATCGCCACCACCGAACCGGGCACGAAAGTGAAGCTGGGCCTGCTGCGCGATGGTAAGCCGCTGGAGGTGGAAGTCACGCTGGATTCCAATACCTCTTCTTCCGCCAGCGCCGAAATGATCGCCCCGGCGTTGCAAGGCGCGACGTTGAGCGACGGCCAACTGAAAGACGGGACGAAAGGCGTTAAGGTTGATAGCGTCGAAAAAAGCAGTCCTGCCGCGCAGGCCGGTTTGCAAAAAGATGATGTTATCATCGGCGTTAATCGCGATCGCATCAGTTCTATCGCCGAAATGCGCAAAGTGATGGCGGCAAAACCGTCCATCATTGCTCTTCAGGTAGTACGCGGCAACGAGAACATTTATCTATTGCTGCGCTAATCCTGTCTTAAACCGGGCATCAGCCTGCGATGTGATGTCCGGTTAACTCATGGTATGCTGCTGCCGTTCCCTTTTTTAACGACGCCTCCATCATGTTTGTGAAGCTCTTACGTTCGGTCGCAATAGGTTTAATTGTCGGCGCTATTCTGTTGGCCGTCATGCCTTTTTTGCGCAAAATTAATCCTATCACCGTCCCGCAATTCGACAGTACCGATGAGACGCCAGCCAGTTATAATTTTGCGGTTCGCCGCGCCGCGCCTGCCGTCGTCAATGTCTATAACCGCAGTATGAACAGTACCGCGCATAATCAACTGGAGATCCGCACGCTGGGTTCCGGCGTGATCATGGATCAACGCGGTTATATTATTACCAACAAGCACGTGATTAACGATGCCGATCAGATTATCGTCGCGCTACAGGATGGCCGCGTCTTTGAAGCGCTACTGGTTGGCTCCGATTCGCTTACCGACCTGGCGGTGCTGAAGATCAACGCCACTGGCGGGCTGCCTACCATCCCGATTAATACAAAGCGTACACCGCATATTGGAGACGTCGTACTGGCTATCGGCAACCCATATAATCTGGGACAGACCATCACCCAGGGGATCATCAGCGCAACGGGTCGTATCGGCCTGAACCCGACGGGGCGACAGAATTTTCTCCAAACCGACGCCTCGATTAACCACGGTAATTCCGGCGGCGCGCTGGTCAACTCGTTAGGCGAACTGATGGGGATCAACACCCTCTCTTTTGATAAGAGTAACGATGGCGAAACGCCGGAAGGCCTTGGTTTTGCGATTCCCTTCCAGCTAGCCACGAAAATTATGGATAAGCTTATCCGCGACGGTCGCGTGATTCGCGGCTATATCGGTATTGGCGGACGAGAAATCGCGCCGCTGCACGCGCAGCAGGGTAGCGGCATGGACCCGATTCAGGGCATTGTCGTTAATGAAGTGACGCCAAACGGCCCCGCCGCGCTTGCCGGTATTCAGGTTAATGATTTGATTATTTCGGTCAATAATAAACCCGCCGTGTCCGCGCTGGAGACGATGGATCAGGTGGCGGAAATTCGCCCGGGCTCCGTCATTCCGGTCGTGGTAATGCGGGATGATAAGCAGCTCACGTTCCAGGTGACGGTGCAGGAATACCCGGCGTCGAACTAAAACGACGCGGCTTTTGCCCGCGTCGTTCGACGACTAGTCAATAAAGACTGGCCCTGCCGGAAAATGCGCCAGGAAACTCGTGAAGATCAGCAGAGCGGGGAGACTTTTCTCCCCGACGGCTTCTTCACGCAGCGCCTTATCCAGTACAAGCAGGCTATGCTCCCCCCCTTCCCCCAAAATGCCGCCCATCCAGAGCAGTCGTTGCGCCTGTTGACGCGCATACTGCGATGCGCTTTTCCAGGCGACCAGATGCAGCAACGTTTGTAACAGCAGGACCCGAGACGCGTGACCATCGCGTTGCAATCGCCTGAATACGGGTAATGCAATACTACGTACCGTCGAGAAACCGCTCGCCGCCTCCCCCTCAATCGGCGATAAACCAACAGCCGCCTGTTTGACGAAATCGCATAACTGATTGTGTGTTAATGGCCGCTCGCCTGCGCTCATATACCCTGCGGCAAAACAGAGTAACCCGATACCCTGAGCCCAATCGGTTGATGGCAGAATCCCCTGCGGAACATTCGGTGCCGACGTCTGTGCGGCACAAAGCCCCTCGTCGTAACACTGTGCAAAACGTTGCTCATGTATTGCTGAGTTGACGCCGGACCACGGCAGCAAATGCAGCGCTGGCTCAAGCTCAGTTATCTGATTCACCGTCTCAACAACATAGCGCAAGATGGTTTCTCTGGATGGCATGGATGTACCTTGCCGAAACGCAACCATTTCACTCATTACTGTGTCCTCATTTTGCGGGAGCAGAATCACTGCCCCCGGTTAGATTGGATTACATCGCCAGCACGTATTTCAGCATCACGCCCGCCGCAATGGCCGAGCCAATCACCCCGGCCACGTTCGGCCCCATCGCGTGCATCAGCAGGAAGTTCTGCGCGTCTGATTCCAGGCCCACCTTGTTCGATACGCGGGCCGCCATCGGCACCGCCGACACGCCGGCCGAACCGATAAGCGGGTTGATTTTGTTCTTACTGCACAGGTTCAGCAGCTTCGCCATCAGCACCCCGGCCGCCGTCCCGATACCGAACGCAATCACCCCCAGCAGCAGAATGCCCAGCGTCTGCGGCTGCAGGAACTTATCCGCGACCAGCTTCGCGCCCACCGACAGCCCGAGGAAAATGGTGACGATATTAATCAGCCCGTTCTGTACCGTGTCGCTCAGACGCTCCACCACGCCGCTTTCGCGCATCAGATTGCCAAAGCAGAACATCCCCAGCAGCGGCGCGGCGTCCGGCAGCAGCAGCGCCACCAGCAGTAACAGCACCACCGGGAAGAGGATTTTTTCCCGCTTACTCACCGTGCGCAGCTGCACCATGCGGATTTTCCGCTCTTTCTCGCTGGTCAGCGCGCGCATAATCGGTGGCTGGATTAACGGCACCAGCGCCATATACGAGTACGCCGCCACCGCGATGGCTCCCAGCAGCTCCGGGGCCAGCTTGCCCGACAGATAAATCGCCGTCGGGCCGTCCGCGCCGCCGATAATGCCGATGGCCGCCGCCTGCGGCAGGGTGAAGGAAATCAGGCCGAAGTAGTTCAGCGTCAGCGCCCCCAGCACGGTGGCGAAGATGCCGAACTGCGCCGCCGCGCCGAGCAGCAGGGTGCGCGGGTTGGCCAGCAGCGGGCCGAAGTCGGTCATCGCGCCCACGCCCATAAAGATGACCAGCGGCGCGACACCGGAGCCAATCGCCACTTTATAGAACAGCGCCAGCACCCCCGGCGTGTAGCCCATGTCCACCGCCAGGTTCTCCATCTGGCTCTGCACCGACGGCAGCGCCAGCGCTAATGCCTCTTTAATGGCGTGCACGTCCGGCGCGCAGTTCAGCTTCGCGGCAATCACCGCCAGCTGCCCGGCGTCGTGATGCGCCAGCAGGCTTTCCAGCGCGGTCAGCGCCATGCCCGCTTCCGGGATGTTGGAGAGCAGCCCGCCGAAGCCTATCGGCAGCAGCAACAACGGTTCGAACTTCTTCGCTATCGCCAGCCACAGCAGCAGCAGGCTGACCAGCAGCATGATGGCCTGGCCTGCGCCAAGGTGCATCAGCCCCATGCCCTGAAGCAGGGCGTTCAGACTTTCCATTTCCGCTCCTCGTCCTTACGCCAGCGTCATCAGGGTGTCGCCGACGGAGACCGCATCGCCGGACTTCACCGCGATACCGCGTACCGTCCCGGCCTGCGCGGCGCGAATTTCGGTTTCCATCTTCATGGCTTCCAGAATCAGCAGCACATCGCCTTCGGCCACCGTCTGGCCCTCGGTGGCAATCACCTTCCAGATGTTGCCCGCCAGCGGCGCGGTGACCGGGGTGCCGGCGCCTGCGGGAGCGGCAGCCTGAACCGGTGCGGAAGAGGCTGCCGGAACAGCCGCAGTAAGCTGGCTGATATCGCCGCCGTCGCTGACCTTCACCACAAAGGCTTTGCCTTCCACTTCCACGGTGTAGATACCGGAGGCGGCAGGCTTCTCTGCTTTTGCCACCGGCTGCGCGGCTTCCGCCTGCGGCACCGGCTCAAACGCCGCCGGGTTGTGGCGGTTCTCAAGGAATTTGAGGCCGATTTGCGGGAACAGCGCCACGGTGAGCACGTCGTCGATGGCGTTTCCCGCCAGAGTGATGCCCTTCTCCTGCGCCTGGCGCCTGACGTCCGCTTCCAGTTCAGCCAGTTCCGGTTTGAGTAAATCCGCCGGACGGCAGGTCACCGGAGCGCCCCCTTCCAGCACGCGGGCCTGTAACGCGGAGTTCACCGGCACCGGGGTGTGGCCGTATTCGCCTTTCAGAATGCCAGCGGTTTCTTTGGCGATGGTTTTGTAGCGCTCGCCGGTCAGGACGTTGAGCACCGCCTGGGTGCCGACAATCTGTGAGGTGGGGGTCACCAGCGGGATAAAGCCGAGGTCCTCGCGCACGCGGGGGATTTCCGCCAGCACCTGGTCGAGTTTGTCCGCCGCGTTCTGCTGCTTCAGCTGGCTTTCGAGGTTGGTGAGCATTCCGCCCGGTACCTGGGCCACCAGAATACGGCTGTCGTAGCCCTTCAGCTGGCCTTCAAAGGCGTGATACTTTTTGCGCACCTCGCGGAAGTACGCGGCGATATTTTCCAGCTTCAGGATATCCAGCCCGGTGTCGTGCTCAGTACCTGCCAACGTCGCCACCAGCGCTTCGGTGGCCGGGTGGCCGTAGGTGGCGCTCATGGACGAAATTGCCGTGTCGACGCCGTCGACGCCCGCCTCGATAGCCTTCAGCAGGGCCATCTCCGCCATCCCGGTGGTGGCGTGACAGTGCAGGTGCAGGCGCACGTCATAGCGTTTTTTGATTTCGCTGACCAGGTCATACGCCGCCACTGGCGTCAGGATACCGGACATATCCTTGATGGCAATCGAGTCAACGCCGGTTTCCAGCAGTTGCTCCGTTAAATCCAGCCAGGTCTGCAGGGTGTGCGCCGGGCTGGTGGTGTACGAGAGCGTGCCCTGGGCGTGCGCGCCGTGGCTGCGCACCGCCTGCAGTGCGGCTTTCATATTGCGCGGGTCGTTCATGGCATCGAAGACGCGGAACACGTCCATGCCGTTTTTCACCGCCCGCTCAATGAAGCGTTCCACCACGTCATCGGCGTAGTGGCGATAACCGAGCAGGTTCTGACCACGCAGCAGCATCTGCAGCGGGGTTTTGGGCATGGCTTTTTTGAGTTCGCGCAGGCGCAGCCACGGGTCTTCGCCGAGAAAGCGGATACAGGCGTCAAAGGTGGCGCCGCCCCAGCACTCCAGCGAGCCGTAGCCCACGTCGTCGAGCTGAGCGGCAATCGGCAGCATGTCATCAAGGCGCAGGCGGGTGGCGAACAGGGACTGGTGGGCGTCACGCAGGACGACGTCGGTAATGGCAATGGTCATGGATCCCTCCGGGAAATTAAACGTGGTGGCGGTGATGGTGAATGGCGGCGGCAATCACCGGCTTTAAGCGGGTGAAGTCGTCCACGGCGGGAACGGCGCGCGGTGCGGGCGCGGCGACGGGTTCCGGGAAGAAGCGAGTAATCACGGCAGACATGCCGCGAATGGCGAAAATCAGCAGGAACAGAAACGCCAGCACGAACCCCATGCCGAGGAACATCAGGGTGAAGCCTTCACCTAATAGCAGAGCTGCATTAGTCATAAAATAGCCTTCAGGCAGGAGGCACGATAATGGGGCTATTTATGACGATGAAATAATAAGGGTGGATTTCCCTGAGCCGCCCCCGGCCAGAGCCCTTGGTTATTATTATCGTCATAACGTATTACCACCATTATCGTGCAATTTACGTAATCAGGTTTATTTGATGAAACTTACGTTCTGGCATATTTCATCAGCGACGATCTCTTTACGCTGATTAAAAATAATTTTGTTCTGTTCAAACAGATTATTCCCATGGGTATCAATAGAAACAATCAGCGGGCCAAACTCTTTAACCCGACAGACCCACAGAGTTTCCGGCATCCCCAGATCGCGCCATTGGGCATCTTCAATTTCTTCCACGCACACGGCGGCTACAACCGCACAACCGGCAGGGAATACGCAGTGCAGCGCTTTGTGTTCAGCACAGCCCTCTTCGGTACCTTTACCCATACCGCCTTTACCAACAATTAATTTCACGCCGGTCTGCGCAATAAATTCTTTTTCGAATTTCTCCATACGCATGCTGGTGGTTGGTCCAACGGAGACCATTTCAAACTTATCGTCTTCGCCTTTAATTGGGCGGACAATGGGGCCAGCGTGTAAAATAGCGCCGCCGCGAACATCTACCGGAAGCTCGCGACCACCTTCAATTAAACGGCGATGGGCTACGTCACGGCAGGTAACAATATGACCATTGAGATAAATAATATCGCCAGCCTTAATATCCGCTAAATCTTCATCTTTAATTGGCGTAGTCAGGATTTTTTTAGTCATCAGAAATTCACTCCGCTGTGAGACGTAATGGTGTAATTCAAATCTTTATCGAAAACGATATGCCCTTTACGGTGCGACCAGCAGCCGACGTTTACCGCCACGCCGATGGTAGAAGGATGACGCGCGGTGTTTTCAATGTTCACGCCCATAACGGAGGTATTACCGGACATCCCCTGCGGCCCCAGGCCAATTTTGTTAATGCCGTCTTCCAGCATTTTTTCCAGCGAGGCTGCACGCTCATTCTCGTTATGCGAACCGATCGGACGCATCAGCGCTTTTTTCGATAGCAGTGCCGCCGTTTCAACAGAGGTCGCTACGCCCACGCCAACCAGCAGCGGCGGACAAGCGTTGAGGCCGTAGCTGGTCATCACATCCAGTACAAAGCGGGTCACACCTTCATAGCCTGCACCCGGCATCAGCACCATCGCTTTCCCCGGCAGAGAACAACCACCGCCCGCCATATAGGTATAAATGCTGCACTGATCGGAATTGGGAACGATTTCCCAGAAGACCGTCGGCGTACCTTTACCCACGTTTTTACCGGTGTTGTATTCATCAAAAGTTTCTACGCTGTTGTGGCGCAGCGGAGAATCTACAGTTGCTTTGATCACCGCCTCACGCAACAACGCTTCCAGCTCGCCAATCAGCGGAAAGTTCGTCCCGCACTCCACCAGAAACTGAATGACACCGGTGTCCTGGCAGGAAGGTCGATCCAGCTCTTTCGCCAGACGCTGGTTCTCAATCATGGTAGTAAAGATGACGTCGGCCAGTTTACTGGTCTCTTTCTTATGCAAATCTTCCAGTTTTGCAGTGACATCATCAGGCAAAACTTTGCCGGTATATCCCACAAACTTGGCCATAACGTCGGTCATATGGGATATCTGTTCACTTTTACTCATAAATGCTCCTTAGTCAGAACAGCTTCAGTTAATTACGGATGAAAAGGGAAAAGGATTGGCAGCAGGATCAAGCTGACAATGGTTGAAACGATAATCAGGGGGATACCGGCCTTAGCGTAGTCGACAAATTTATAGCCACCCGCGGAGAGCACCATCATGTTGGCAGGCATACCGATAGGGGTTGCGTAGGCGCAGGAACCGCCAATGACCGTCGCCATCAGAACCGCACGCGGGTCGGCCCCCATGCCTGCGGCAATGGACAAACTCACCGGCACCAATAGCGCTGTCGTTGCGGTATTGGACATAAAGTTGGTCATCACAACGGATAAGGCGAAAACGGCGATCAGCAACATGAACGGTGAGGAGTTTTGCCCCAGCATGCCGATTACATAGTCCGCAACCAGCTTGCCTGCCCCGGTCATTTCCAGCGCTTTTGCCAGCGCCAGGGTGCCGCCAAAGATAAAAATAGTCTGTGAATCAATGGCTTTATAGGCCTGTTTTCCCGTGAGTACGCCGCTTACTACCAGCACAAGAGCGCCAATACAACCGGTCACGGCCAGGCTGACACCGATCTTCTTCTCAAAGATCATGCCGAGGATCGTTGCGATCAACACCACCAGTGAGAGCCGTTGTTTCCACTGTGGAACATGGCTGTAGTCACGTTGCTCCCCGACGCTCCCCACCTCACCGCCGGTCGCATTATTCGGCAGAAAGCGATAGCCAATAGTCAGGAAGTAGAGAATGCCGCAGATGAGCATCGGGAGACCGATTTTTGCGTATTCAAAAAAGCCAAAGCCGCCGCCAATATTCTGTAGCGCAGACTGCGCGATAAGATTTCCCGGCGCGCCAATTAACGACAGGTTACCGCCCAACGCAGCGGCGAAAACCAGCGGCATCAGTAGACGAGAACGCGAGAAGCCCGATTTTGCCGCCACGCCGATCACCACCGGAATCAAAACCGCAGCGGTACCGGTGTTAGAAAGGACGCCAGACATCAAACCCACCACCACCATAATGGTGAAGATCAGCTGTTTTTCTGTTTTCGCGAAGCGCGTGATGACGCCGCCCACTTTGTTTGCCATACCGGTCTCGAACAACGCGCCGCCCACGATGAACATCGCGACAAAGAGGATGACGTTAGTGTCGATAAAGCCAGCAAAGGCCTGTTTGATATTCAGAACTCCGGTGATCACTAAGGCCACGCAGACAATCATGGAAGTGACGGCCAGTGGCACTTTTTCCCATACAAACATGACGATAGCGAACACCAATAAACATAAGGTAAGGGTAATGGGTTCCATATTTATAATTATCCAATCAATGATATATGATATTGTATCCAATGTTGACAGGGAGAAATTATTCCCATACAAAAACTAAGTCAAATCGTTTCTCAGGAAAGATGCAGGAGTGGGATCTACATCAAGATCGTGGTTAGATCGTTACTGGACGTGATTAATAGAATTGAAGAATTGGTTGAAGCGCCTGCGATGCTCACGCAGGCGAAAAGATCAGGCAGAAGGGTCACCAACATAGCGGGTCAGCATATTCTCCATTGAGCGAATAATGTGTTCGCGCATGCGCTGGCGTGCCAATGTTTCATCATGAAGTTCAAGAGCTTGCAGAATACTTTTATGTTCCTGAATGGAAATCACGGCATACTCTTCTTCGGTGACCTTATGGCCCATCGACAGGCCGTTCCACATATTACAGAGCAACATTTTCATTTTTTCGTTGCCAGCAACATTCCATATTTCCATATGAAATGCCTGATTCAGGTCGGAGTATTCCGCCGAGTTATTTTCCGCGAGAGCCTTTTCAGCGGCATAATGCACCTGGGCTATCCGCGAGATATCGGTGCCAGGACGAGAAGCTTTAGCCACCGCCTCACTTTCTAACAGCGCGCGAATTTCATAGTGTTCACGGATCGTTTGTTCATTGATGCCCAACACCACCGCCCCTTTATTAGGGCGCACTTTTATCAGCCCATCCGCCGCCAGAATCTGAAACGCCTCGCGCACTGGCATACTGGACACGCCGACCATTCTGGCAATGCCTTCTAACGTAATCTCTTGCCCTTCCACTAACTCCCTCGAAAGAATCGCTTTACGCAGCACTGCCGCGACCTGTTCTTTCGCTGAAAGAAGCTTAATCTTCCCTAACTTAGGCTTCTGCACTTTCCCAATCCTTCATATGTTGACGCATTATTTCTGCTAAAGAGAGGAAATAACGCTGCATAACTTGCCCAATCTCATCACGCCGCCCCTGGCGTATGACGTCAGCCAGTTCAGCGAAAAGCTGCGCCGACTCCTGATTATCTTTTTTCAGATGCAAAATAACATAAGAGACATAACCGTCCAGGAACTGCTGATACACCTTTTCCAGATAGCGGTTATTCACATAAGAAATCAGCATCGCATGACACTCCAGTTCGCAGGATTTGTCTTCTGCGACAGCCAGCGCTTGCGCACGTATCAGGAGGGCATCGCCTACTTCGCTGGGTATCAGCGAAAACATTTCGGCGGCCATCGCGGCAATCACGCGAAAAATATGACTCACGCGATCGGCCTCAAGATGCGCGACCTGCATGTGCCTGTTGGGCAGTCGGATTAAAAAACCTTCCTGTTCGAGTGACTGTAGCGCTTCTCGAACCGGCATTCGTGAAAGACCAAGCTGCTCCGCAATACTTTCCTGCGCGAGTTCTTCTCCCGCTTTTATATTGCCGGAAAGAATTTCATAGCGAAGCATTTGCGTAATGTGATCGCGGGTTTGCGTTCTTTGGATCTTTTTCACGACGTTCTCGTTAATAACCGATAAGACGTGAGGAGTTTAGCAGATTTAGTACTTGATTTCGTGGCTTGTTTACAGTCAAAGAAGCCGGAGCAAAAGCCCCGGCATCGGGCAGGAACAGCTTATTTATTAATAAAATCTTCACCCAACTGAATATCTTTTTTCAGCGTATCCAGCATAGCGTCCAGCGAATGTTGCTCGAAAGCGCTCAGTGTGCCGATGGATTTACGCTCTTCTACACCGTTTTTACCCAGCAGCAGCGGCTGAGAGAAGAAACGGGCATACTGACCGTCGCCTTCCACATAGGCGCATTCCACCACGCCTTTTTCGCCCTGCAGAGCGCGAACCAGAGAAAGACCGAAACGCGCGGCAGCCTGGCCCATAGAGAGGGTTGCCGATCCGCCGCCGGCTTTCGCCTCGACGACTTCAGTACCGGCGTTCTGAATACGTTTAGTCAGCTCGGCCGCTTCTTGTTCGGTAAAACTTACGCCTGGAATCTGCGACAGCAGCGGCAGAATCGTCACGCCGGAGTGTCCGCCAATCACCGGAACTTCAACTTCCGTTGGCAGCTTACCTTTCAGCTCTGCGACAAAGGTATTAGAGCGGATGATATCCAGCGTGGTAACGCCAAACAGTTTGTTTTTGTCGTATACGCCTGCTTTTTTCAGCACTTCCGCCGCAATCGCAACGGTGGTGTTCACCGGGTTGGTGATAATGCCCACGCACGCTTTCGGGCAGGTTTTAGCGATCTGCTGCACCAGGTTTTTCACGATGCCAGCGTTAACGTTAAACAGGTCGGAACGGTCCATACCCGGCTTACGCGCCACACCCGCAGAAATCAGTACTACGTCAGCGCCTTCAAGCGCCGGGGTTGCGTCTTCACCGGAGAAACCTTTGATTTTTACAGCGGTGGGGATGTGGCTCAAATCAACGGCCACACCGGGAGTCACTGGAGCGATGTCGTACAGGGAGAGTTCTGAACCTGAAGGCAGTTGGTTTTTTAAAAGTAATGCCAGCGCCTGACCGATACCACCAGCAGCGCCGAGGACTGCGACTTTCATCCTAAACTCCTTATTATATGATTAGCTAAGTGTCTATTGCTCCGCGGCGGCGACCTTAATTCACAAATTCAATGATTACAATCCTCACTCATCAAGAATGCGGAGTCGCGCAATTTTGGCTTTTATGCATTTAATTTGCGTAATCCGGATCGACTGCAACCAGAGAGCAACGTTCCTACAGGTGGTGACAATATACCCTACTATCCTCTCAAAACAACATCATTTTGATAACAATTAATTTACTTTTAATCTTATTTGCGAGGCGTGACACAGGCATGTTTCTTGATAACGAAATTTGATAAAATTCCGCTCTTTCATAACATTATTTCAGCCTTAAACAAGGCAGACTGTTTGCATAAAAATTCATCTGTATGCACAATAATGTTGTTTCTACTGCCATATTACGGGTGACTTATGCGAAGCTCGGCTAAACAAGAAGAACTAGTAAGAGCGTTTAAAGCGCTCCTCAAAGAAGAAAAATTCAGCTCACAGGGCGAAATCGTCCTCGCGTTGCAGGATCAGGGCTTTGAAAATATCAATCAGTCCAAGGTCTCGCGCATGTTGACTAAGTTCGGCGCAGTGCGTACACGTAACGCAAAAATGGAAATGGTGTACTGTCTTTCGGCTGAACTGGGCGTCCCAACAACATCCAGTCCGTTGAAAAATCTGGTGCTGGATATCGACTATAACGACGCTGTCGTGGTGATTCATACCAGCCCCGGCGCGGCACAACTCATCGCGCGCCTGCTGGATTCACTGGGGAAAGCAGAAGGTATTCTCGGCACGATTGCCGGCGACGATACTATCTTCACTACGCCTGCCAGCGGCTTTTCCGTAAGAGATCTGTACGAAGCCATTCTGGAACTTTTTGAACAAGAGCTTTAGTCCCACTTCCTCCGTCGTCGTACGGCGGAGGCACCTTTTTGTCCTCTCCCCTCGCCGCTTTCCTGTACAGCTATCATTTGGCAAATCATGCCCTTAAACATTCACCACATGAATGACAAATCAAAAAAACGCACAAAATGTCAAATTTTTTAACCGATTGATTTTCTTTTATTTTTTAAACAGCAGCGGCGAAAAACAGCAATTTTAATTCCATAACGTTATAAAAAATAAAATTTTTAATGTCTTTAAAAAGCAGAAACAATTAGCGTGGTATTAATTAATCACGTGATTAGTGTATACTTAATTTTGTGATGAGAGTCACGAAACAAAGACCCCAGTAAAGGAATTCGACGAGGTAAAAATCATGAAAATCAAAACCACTGTTGCAACATTAAGTATTCTGTCCGTTCTCTCTTTTGGCGCTTTCGCCGCAGAACCTATCAGCGCAGAGCAAGCGCAAAACCGTGAAGCAATCGGATCGGTTTCAGTCAGCGCTATCGGCTCATCGCCTATGGATATGAACGCCATGCTGAGCAAAAAAGCGGATGAACAAGGCGCTACGGCCTACCACATTACCGAAGCGCGTAGCGGCAGCAACTGGCATGCCACTGCCGAACTGTACAAATAAAATTCATCTGCCATCGCATATAACGTGTCGTTACTTCGCGGAGATATCGCATAAGAAAAGCCCATTAATCCGCGAGGTTGACCCTATAAAGGAATAAAAGACCATGAAAACGAAATACATTATCGCATCACTCGGCCTGGCCACTCTGCTCTCTTTCGGCGCAAATGCCGCAGTACACCAGGTCAACGCGGAACAGGCGCAGAATCTGCAACCGATAGGCACCATTTCCGTCTCGCAGATTGGCAGTACGCCAATGGATATGCGCCAGGAGATCGTCGCTAAAGCCGAAAAAGCAGGCGCTAATAGCTATCGCATCATCGAATTAAAAGAAGGTGATAACTGGCACGCCACCGCCGAGTTGTATAAGTAAACCCTCGTCGTCTAACCCGACGACTTGCCCCCGCCTGTCGGGGGCTTTTTTATGCTTTTTCAATGCCGGACATTAAACCGTAGCCGCCCCTCCAGCTCTTCTTCCGCTTCATCAAAGAGTAAAATCAGCGCCCCGTAGCGCCTGCGCAGTTTATCAGGCAGGTGAACGAACTCAATCTCTAGCGGTAGGGGTAAGATATCGCTCATTACCGCATCCCATAATGTATCAAGATCGCTTACTTTCTCACTGGCAAGACCAAACGTCTGCGTAAACTCGCGATAAAAATCGCTTTGGTTTTTAATATCATTAAAATCAAAAGTATAGACATTCATAGCCAGCCACCATCCCCGACAGACAATTGTCTGTTTTACTACTAAGCATCATTATGCAGAGGTTTCACTTCCAGAAACGCTTTTAGCCCCGGAGCACTCTTGCGCTGTTTTTGTATCTCAAATAAGTATAGTCATAAAAAAACCGACGCTTTTGGCATCGGTTCTTGTGGGTTAGCTATCGGTAAGCGCGTTCTGGTATTTATGTAACATGCCCGTCAGGCGTTTAACCGGTTCCGTCACCTGCGGCGGCGCCTCCCAGATACGTAATTTCTCCTGATAGATATCCAGCTCATCCAGCAACTGACCAAAGTAGCGTCGCCGTTTATCATCGCTTCCGGCGGAAATAACATGGTCTGCGGTACGACGAAGCTGGCGGTGGAACACTGACAGGTCTTCATTAACCGGTATCGGCGCGTCGCGCAGACGTTGATGAGCAATGATCATCGTTAGCGCCAGGCGAAACTTCGGCAAATCGCCTGGGAATTTATTCATCAGCAAAAAGAGTTGCTGATATAACGCAGGCAGACGGTTTTCTTTACGACGTACCACGTTAGTCGTCATTGCCGAGACCGCAGCGGAAACAAACTGATTAAGCAGCACGCGACCGGTTCGATCTTTGGATTTATCACGCACCAGCAGGATGACGATAAACGCCAGCATACAGCCGACTATTTGCCCCAACGCGCTATCGAGGAACTGGCTGAAATGGAACGTCATCGGATTATCCAACACAATAATGTTAATCGTACTGGCCAGCGCCCCCATTGACCCCAGACGCCGTTTCTGGACCTCAATGCCGATAAAGAACCCCAATACCGCCAGGCTCAAACATAACAACAGCATACTTTGCTGCGTATTGGGAATAATCACCAGGAAATAGAGCAATCCCAGCGGCAACGCCGCCAGAGTGCCATAAATAAAATCAATGCAGACCATGCGCGGATTGGGTAAACGCATCGCCAGCGAGGTCACCACGGCAATCATCACCATCGCGCCATTACCCGATGTCCAGCCGGTCCATAGCCAGAATAATGTCCCCAGAATGCAGGAAAGCGTGGTGCGCCAGAAGTTCACCATCGCATGGTGGCGTTCAGCGGATTCCACTTTAACTACGGGCTCGCCTTGCAGGATCTCTTCTTCCGTCGCGCTGATTTTGGTGTTACTGATCACGCCGCGTTTAAGCAATAGATAGCGCGTCGCAGCGCCTACCCAGCTATAAAGCGTGACGGGCGTTTCGCGCTCGCCGGTCCAGACAATGACACGCCGCATCCGTTTTAACTGTCTGTGGACGTCCTGTACCGTTTCAACCGGCGTCTCGAACAGTTCCCGGAATGTATCGGTAATCAGTTCCGGCCGCGTGTTTTGAATAAGATAAGTTTCACAGGATTGCGTAATCAGCGTGAGCGAAAGCGTATTCAACGCTTTCAGGCGGCGGTTAGCGCGTACCCAGCGCGAAGATTCCATATTCAGATTACTTCGCATCCCCTCCAGCGCCGCCGTGCGTCGCACCAGATCGCCCCAGGCGTTGTCGACTTCTTCGCTGTCGCCATGCTTAATACAAAGTTGCATTAGCTGATATTGCGCTACCAGTAAACTGTCCAGTTCGCGATCAACCTCCTGCTTTATCGATCGCGGCGAGAAAAGCAGATCCGCTAAAATAGCGCAGCCAATGCCGATGACGATTTCGCTACAGCGTTCAAGCGCAAATTGCGGCGTGAGTAGCGGCTCCGTCTGAATGGTAATCACAATGATCAGCGCAGTATAACCTGACAGTCCCCACGCATAAGAGTTTTCGATCCGTACTAAAGAGGAGATCCAGGTACAAAAACCGGCCCAGACACAGCACACCAAAATCATCAATAGCGGCGCGCGGATCATAGAGATAATAATGATAAGCGCGGCGATACAGCCAATAAACGTCCCGATAATACGCAACATTCCGCGATAACGGATAGCGCCGGAATAGGGTTCCCCGCCGGCGGCAAATGCCGGGCCTGCCGCCACGATCGCGGCGGTCAGCACCGCCCAACGCGGCGTCTCCAGTTGAAAATGGAAGCCGATAAATAATGCCAGCACAATGGCGCACGCCAGCTTTACCGCAAAACGAATGTGCTGGTTGGCAATGGAGAAAATGCCCATGACGATTAACCGAATTCGCGCAGCCGGTGCGCCAGTTTACGGAAGAAGGAGTCCTGGCTTGCGTCACGATCCTGCTTACCGGTGATCACGACGGTTGCCGTCGTACCGGCAGGCCACAAATTCCCCTGCTGCTCGTCGAGCCGGATACGCACCGGGACACGCTGGGCCAGACGCACCCATTCGAGGTTAGAGTCTATCGTCGCCATCCCTTTCGCATCGCTGGTACTGCTGGCATTCGTTACCCCTGCCGCCACGCTATCGACGGTACCTTTTAATACCCGGTTGCTGCCAAGCGGCGTGATTTCGGCACGATATCCCGGACGCACGCCTTCCAGCTTGGTCTCTTCCATATAGGCCTGCACATAAAAAGAGTTCTTTTTCACCAGGGCGACGGCTGTGGAACCGCGGGTAATAAATTCACCGGCATAAACATTAAGGTTAGTCACCCAGCCGTCGGCAGGCGCGCGAATGACGGTACGCTCCAGATCGAGTTTAGCCAGATCGCGCGTCGCCTGGGCTTTAGCCAGTTGATGCAGTACCGTCTGCAAGACGTTGTTCGCCTGATCGATCTCTTCCCGGGACATCGCCTGTACGCCGAGGCGATTACGGCGACCGGCTTCCTGGCGTTTTTCCTGCGCCAGTACCTGATAATAGGCTACATCAGCTTCCGCTTCCGCCAGCGCTTTTTGATAGCGTGGCTGATCGATGGTAAACAGGACCTGATCCTTTTTCACCAGTTGGTTATCATGCACGTTTACATGGGTAATCAGGCCCGCGACATCCGGGGCAATAGCGACGGCATCGGCGCTAAAACGCGCGTCGCGCGTCCAGGGAGATTCGGTGTAATACACCCAGGCGCGGAAAATGGCGATAAAGGCCAGAATAACCAGTACGAGGGTAATGGCCGTACGGGAGAGTTTTCTTGTTAGTGTTTTCACTTCAACCTCAAACGAACAGGCGCGATATTAAATAAAACAGACAACAATACAGCGCGGTATTGAACAAAGCCGGATGCCAGACAAAATCATAGATACCCGTCGGCACAAGCATCCGACGCACCAGCCAAAAAATAGCCAGTGACAAAAGCAATTCGAAAAATATCGGTGGGAAGGAAAGACCAAACACCACGATAACGGGAAACAGACTCATGTTGACCTTGATTTCTGAGAGAGAGCAGGCGATAGCTTGTTAAGCTACATCGCCGCAGAGAAGGGCAAGAGACGCCAGGCGAGAGCGACATAGCTCTTATTCGAATAATAGTATATTAACGTAATTGTTATGCTGTTATCTATATTATGTGATCTAAATCACTTTTAAGCCAGAGTGAATAATGGAACGATTAAAACGAATGTCGGTATTCGCCAAAGTTGTCGAGTTTGGCTCTTTTACCGCCGCAGCCAGACAGCTGCAAATGAGCGTATCGTCCATCAGCCAGACTGTGGCGAAACTGGAAGATGAGCTTCAGGTTAAATTGCTCAACCGCAGCACACGCAGCATTGGGCTCACCGAGGCTGGAAAAATCTATTATCAGGGCTGTCGTCGTATGCTGCATGAAGTGCAGGATGTTCACGAGCAGCTTTACGCTTTTAATAACACGCCTATCGGTACATTGCGTATCGGCTGTTCTTCAACCATGGCGCAAAATGTGCTGGCCGGGCTTACCGCAAAATTATTAAAAGAGTATCCCGGTCTGGCGGTCAATCTGGTGACAGGAATTCCGGCCCCGGATTTAATTGCCGACGGGCTGGACGTGGTGATCCGCGTGGGCGCGCTGCAAGACTCCAGCCTGTTTTCCCGTCGACTCGGCGCGATGCCGATGGTTGTGTGCGCCGCCAAGCCGTACCTCGCTCAGTACGGCGTCCCGGAAAAACCCGCCGATCTCAGTAGCCATTCCTGGCTGGAATATAGCGTGCGCCCGGATAATGAGTTTGAACTTATCGCGCCGGAAGGAATTTCTACCCGACTGATTCCACAGGGGCGGTTCGTCACTAACGATCCGATGACGCTGGTACGCTGGCTGACCGCCGGAACCGGAATCGCCTATGTGCCGCTGATGTGGGTGATCGATGAGATCAATCGTGGCGATCTGGAGATCCTGCTGCCTCGCTATCAGTCCGATCCTCGTCCGGTGTACGCGCTGTACACCGAAAAAGATAAGCTGCCGCTTAAAGTGCAGGTAGTGATTAACGCGTTAACTGACTATTTTGTCGATGTCGCACACCTGTTTCAGGGAATGCACGGGCGAGGGAAAGAAAAATAAAAACACCGGGTAATTGCTGAAGACGATTGTAGGTCAGATGCCACCCGACGCAGACATTGCCTGGTGGCGCTGCGCTTATCAGGCCTGGGGGCACATACCACAGGCCTGATAAGGCGGACAGTTATGCGGTGCCGCCAACCGTCAGGTTATCGACTTTCAGCGTCGGCTGGCCTACGCCTACCGGCAGGCTTTGGCCCTCTTTACCGCAGACCCCCACCCCGTTATCCAGCTTAAGGTCGTTGCCGACCATGGAGATCTGTTGCATCGTTTCAATGCCTGATCCAATCAACGTCGCGCCCTTCACCGGCGTCGTGACTTTGCCGTTTTCAATCAGATACGCTTCCGAGGTAGAGAACACAAACTTGCCGGAGGTGATATCCACCTGACCGCCGCCAAAGTTAGGCGCATAGATGCCGTACTCAACGGATTCGATAATTTCCTGCGGCGTTGACTGCCCCGCCAACATATAGGTATTCGTCATACGCGGCATCGGCAGATGCGCATAAGATTCGCGACGCCCGTTACCGGTCGGCGCAGCGCCCATCAGGCGCGCGTTCAGCTTGTCCTGCATGTATCCTTTCAGTACGCCATTTTCAATCAATACGTTGTACTGGCCTGGCGTACCTTCATCATCGATAGCAACGGAGCCGCGACGGTTCATCATTGTGCCGTCATCCACTACGGTGCAAAGCGCGGAGGCAACCTGCTCGCCGATCTGACCGCTAAACACAGACGTTCCACGACGGTTGAAATCACCTTCCAGCCCGTGCCCGACCGCTTCATGCAGCAATACGCCCGGCCACCCGGCGCCCAGAACCACCGGTAACGTCCCCGCTGGCGCAGCGACCGCGGAGAGATTAACCAGCGCCATGCGTACCGCTTCTTTCGCCCACGCGTCGGCGCGAATCTCGCCGTCGAGATCGGCAAGAAAATACTCATAACCAAAGCGACCGCCGCCGCCGCTGGCGCCGCGCTCGCGTTTACCGTCTTCTTCCACCTGCACGCTAACGGACAAACGCACCAGTGGACGGACATCCGCCGCCAGCGTCCCGTCGGTCGCCGCCACGAGGATTAATTCATATACGCCGGTCAGGCTGGCGTTAACTTCCTGCACGCGTTTATCGGCTTCTCGCGCCGCTTTATCAACGCGTCTGAGGATATCCAGCTTCTCTTCGCGGCTCATACTTTGCAGCGGATCAAGGGGGGTGTAGAGCGGCTGATGCGCTACGGCGGCGAGCGTTTTTACCTTGCCTTCGCCGTTCTCGCGTACAATGGTTCGCGCTGCCTGCGCACTCTGCTCCAGCGCGAGGAGGCTTATCTGGTCAGCATAAGCAAAACCGGTTTTTTCGCCGCTAATGGCGCGAACGCCAACGCCCTGGTCGATATTATATGAGCCATCTTTAATGATGCGGTCTTCTAAAACCCAGGATTCGTGATAGCTCGACTGAAAATAGAGGTCGCCATAATCAAGACGGCGTTCGGCCAGTTGGCCCAAAATAGCGAACAGATCCTGATGGTTCAGGCCATTCGCCGCTAGCAATTGTTCACTTACCAGGTTCAGACTCATCGTTTTTGCTACTCGTTGATTTCTGCCGGATGGCGGTTCACGCCTTATCCGGACTACGTTGTTAGATTGTACAAACCGGATAAACGCAGCGCCGTCCGGCATGACTATTTACTGAGAGTGGGGCAATTCCTCGCCCCCGTCAAATCATTGCTGGCTTTCTTTTCTCGGTTGGCGCAGAACTTCGTTGATCTGCGGCGCATCGACCGGGCCGGTAATGCGATAACGCAGAATGGAGACCTTGCTCCATAGCGGCCCCAACACTTTACTGGCGGCAAATACCGCCGCGCCGACAATCGGGTTAACGGCAAACGCGGCGGCGACGCCCACGGTGGCGGAAATTTCCGGCGCGACAACGGCCTCCATATCAAGACGACGACGCACCAGATCAACAGAACCTTTCATTGCAATATCCGCTTCCAGCCCATCCACCAGCGTATCGTCAGTATGCAGGACGCCATCTTTAATCCACGCGGTACTATGAATAGAGTCGAAATAGAAGCCCTCGCTAAAGGTATCTCTGAAGTCAAACCGAAGCTTACGCAGCAACGCATCAAAACTGAGCAGCCGCAGTAGCTGTCCGGCATGGCCGCTACTGAGATCAGTAAACTCGCCTTTGCCCAGACGCGTACGTAAAATCCCGTTGAGCGTGGCTTCATCAGGTTGCCAGGGCGGGTTTCGCCAGTGCAGATCGTAATCTACGTTAAAAGACGCGTTCTGGATTGGCGTCGAGATGCCGAAGAACCCGGCAGCCGTGTCGAGGTTACTACCATGCAGACTACCTTTCAGCGAGGTTCGTTCATTACCCGGCGCATTCACCCACTCGCCGTTCGCTTTCAAACGGGCGAATCCGGTATCGATCAGGCCATTCGCCAGAGTCAGCGTATTGCCTTTGATGGCGAAATCGCCATCAATACGCCCATATTTTTGCCCCCACAGCCAGCACTCTTCGCAGCGAAGCTGTAAGTCCGGCCAGCCGCGGAAGCTAATCGTGTTCGCCGAAGCCAACGGCGATGTCGGCGTTGGTGACGAGGCGTGCGTTTTTGCGACGCCAGGGTTGTAGTACAGGTACTTAATGTTCGCCAGCCACGGCGCATGGTTGCGCATGAGCAGCGTGGCGTTCACCTCACGGCCCTGCGCTTCAATTTTTGTTCCGTTCAGCGAGGGGGCTGAAACGACGCTCAAATTGTTCCACTGCTGGCCGCCCAGCGATAGCGCGGGAGTACGCAACGTGACGCGTTGAGGAAACTCGGCCGAACTGCTCACGTTATCCGCCGCGCCTTTCTGGAATAACGCCAGCCATTGCGCGCCATCCAGCGCCGGCAGATTGAGTTCAACGCCTTGTTGAGCAGGTAATGGTGGAATCGTCCGGCTGTCCGTCGTCCAGATAGCCCGATCCAACGTCAGCTTCTGATTTAATAACCAGCGGCTGTTAAAGTGATTTTTACTCCCTGCGCTCCCCGTTAGCGCAAAACTTTTCAGGTTGCCGTCAGCCTGAATGTTCACCGGAATGGCTTCGCCTGCGGGTTTATTTAGCGGAGAAGGTAAGTGACTACTCACATTTCTCAGATCGCCGTTCAGCTCGATGTGATAAGTGGTGTCAGCGTGATACGGAAGATCGATGCCGACTTTACCATTCCACGTCACGCTGCCGCTCAGGGCATCATTCAGTTGCGGCGGTAAGACGCCCATACGCGTTGGCTGCCAGTTACCGTTCAGGTTGACGGCGACCTGATAGGCTTTTGCCCCTTCCGTCGTACTGAAATCCAGGTTCAGCGGCTGATTAAACCAGTTTGCCGTCAGCGGCCCGCTTTTTAGCGCGCCATTCACAAAGCTGAATTTACCGTTCAGATTTTTGAGCGTGCTGTTTAGCGGCTTAATAAACAGGCTGTTGTTACGCAACGAGACATCGCCCTCAGCGGTAACCTGTTCGCCATCCAGCGGAATATCAAGATGTAAGCGAGCATTCACATCGCCATCTAATTGGAGCTCCGCCAGCGTCGAGCCAAGCGAGTCTTTTAGCGGAGTCTCGTCAAAATAAGGCCCAACGGCTTTTCCCGGCCCGTTAATATCGGCATCAATGAGCAGTTTCTCTTTGGAATAATCCGGAATCGCCGCCGCGAGTTTACTGGCCTTCACCCCGCCCAAATCGACGCTATCCGAACGCATCCACAGGCCGTCGTTCAGGAAATCCAGTTCAATGTTGAGATTTTTTAGCGCCGGCCAGTCGGGTTGAAAAGCAAACGTCGCATTGCGTAGCGGCACCAGCACTTCAAACTGACCTTCGTTATGCTTATAGGGAAAGAGGTGCGGGTTACCACCGTAAACCAACGTGGCGTTATCCGCCTCGCCGCCCTGAATCGCGCCGCTAAGGTAATCGACCAGCGCTTTGCCCATCAGGTTTTCCGGAAAATAGCGCCACGCCTGAGATCCATCGTCGGTACTGATTCCGGCCAGAATACCCAGCCACGGTTCGTCGCCCGTCGGTTGCAGATAGCGGAACCCGCCGCGCGCATGTACCGCCTTTGCTTTGACGTCAATGTCGCGGCCATCAAGCTGAAAGCCGTTCTCATTCTTCAACCAGCTAAGCGTCGCGACGCCATTTTCAATTTCCAGCGGCGCGCGAAAAACGGTTTCATAGGGCATCTTAGCCTGCTGCATCGCAACCTTCATCTGCCCGTCTTCTACGCTTCCCGCCAGCGTACCGGAAAAATGTTCCGCGCCGGGCAACAGCTTCCACTGTTTCCAGGCAAGATTTTCCCACGATGCCTGAAAACGCGTTTTTTCGGTCGCCTGTAGCGGAATATCCAGCGCCAGTGTGGCGATCTTTCCGCTCGGCTGCGTAGCCTGCCATATTTCGCCCAGCACAGGCGACAGTTTAGCCGCCAGCGGACGTAATGCTTCCAGCCCCGCCAGTTCAAGATTACTGGCGCGAATGCGTAGCTCATCGCTACGTGTGTGATTCTCGCCGCCGACGTCCTGCTGCGGGAGCCAGGCCACGGTTAAGGCTCCGCTCGGCCAGGGTTTGCCATCAAGCGTAATCCGTGTGTCCGGAATATAAAACTGCCAGCCCGGCTGCTCGCGGCTAATCTGCGCCGTCAGGTTATCGACATACAGCGTGTGCGTCGTGTTATCGCCCAGCCAGCTTGCGCCGCCCTGTTTCAGCCAGACGTCTCCTCCGGCGATTTCGCCTTTACTGAGCGTCATCCAGCCTTCCAGACTGAAACGCGCCGTCTGGAGCGCCACATTATCCTGCATCCATTTGCCCAGCCACGGCTTGACGTCAATATCGTCGGCCTGTAACCAGACTCTGCCGTTATTCAGCAAACCGTCGTCATCGCGTAAATCCATCCGCACCTGCATCACGCCGTGCTGCCCGGTCAGGCTGGAGAGGCTGACCTCGCCTTCGGCGCGGTGCCGCTCTTTGCCGTTTAGCCAGGTAAGCTGTAGGATCGCCAGCTCCGCGCGTTGTCCGGAAAGCGTCAGAAAACTGATTTGGCTATCGCGCAGATCGAAATGATCGAACTGACGCAGGAAAAGATCGCTTAAACGGCTGGTTTCGATGCCTTCGCCGTCGCTGCTTTGAAGAGGCGTGTTGGTGCGGAAATTGAGTTGCCAGAAGGTCAGGTCGCGAAACTGCCAGCGCATATGCAACAGGCTTTGCCAGACGTCCAGCGCCAGCGTAACGCGTTTTATCGACAGTTCGCCGCCATCTTTCAGGGCGGCATGAATATTATGCGCTTCCAGCGTAGGGCCAAAATTTTGCCAGCTTGCGGAGAGTTGGCTGGCGGCCACCGGCACGCCGGTCACAGACTCAATTTTATTCAGGATAGCCGGACGCCAGGCGTCAAGATGAGGCAACGCCAGGCGCAGCCCGCTAACCAGCAGCGCTGCAATGACGATGAGCGCGGCTCCAGTGAGCAATAAAATCCCCGGCAATCGCCTCACGCGTCTCTCCTTGTCTGCCAAAAAATACGACTCACAACCTTGCTTTGCCGGACGGCGGCGTGAACGCCTTATCCGGCCTGCAAATGCTCGTACGGGTCGCGGTCTTTTACATCATTACGACGTCAAACTGCTCCTGGTTATAAAGCGGTTCGACCTGAACTTTAACCTGTTTGCCGACAAAGATTTCGACTTCCGCCAGCGCGTGTGATTCTTCGCCTTTCAGCGCTTCCGCCACCGCAGGAGAAGCATAAACCAGGAAGCGATCGGAGTCATAAGCGTGATGAACACGTACAATTTCACGCATGATCTCATAGCAGACGGTTTCCACCGTTTTTACCGTCCCGCGGCCATGACAGGTTGGACATTCGTTACAAAGCACATGTTCCACGCTTTCACGAGTCCGTTTACGGGTCATTTCCACCAGCCCCAGCGGCGAAAAACCGTTAATACTGGTTTTCACGCGATCCTTACTTAACGCCTGTTCCAGCGAATGCAGCACCCGGCGGCGATGATCTTCATTATTCATGTCGATAAAATCGATAATGATAATGCCGCCCAGATTACGCAGGCGTAGCTGGCGGGCAATGGCCTGAGTCGCTTCAATATTGGTATTAAAAATGGTGTCGTCGAGATTACGGTGTCCGACAAACGCGCCGGTATTGATATCTACCGTCGTCATCGCTTCGGTTTGGTCGATAATCAGATAACCGCCGGACTTGAGTTCAACCTTACGCTCCAGCGCGCGCTGGATCTCATTTTCCACGTCATAAAGATCGAAGATCGGCTGATGGCCACTGTAATGCTCCAGCTTACTGGTCATTTCCGGGATGTATTCTGCGGTAAACTCCAGCAGCGACTCATAGGTCAGACGTGAGTCGACGCGAATTCGGTCCAACTGCGCATCGGCGAAATCGCGCAGCACGCGCTGCGCCAGCGCCAGTTCGCCATACATCTGGTAGCGTGTTTGCGGACGCTTTTTGCGCTCCATGACTTTCGTCCAGACGCGCTTGAGATAGGCGGCGTCAGACGCGAGATCCTCTTCACACACGCCTTCCGCCGCGGTGCGGATAATAAACCCGCCCTGTTCGTCGCAGTATTCCGCCACCACCTTTTTCAGGCGCTCGCGTTCACTTTCGCTTTCGATACGCTGGGAAACGCCAACGTGTGACGCGCCGGGCATAAAAACAAGGTAACGGGAGGGCAACGTGATGTCCGTGGTCAAACGCGCGCCTTTCGTGCCGAGCGGATCTTTCACTACCTGCACCATCAGATCCTGTCCCTGACGCACCAGTTCGGAGATATCGCGCACGGTAAACTGTTTTTGCTCGTCGCCCGCCACGCATTCGGTATGCGGCATAATGTCGGAAGCGTGAAGAAATGCGGCCTTATCCAGCCCAATATCTACAAAAGCCGCCTGCATACCTGGAAGTACACGACTTACACGACCTTTGTAGATATTGCCTACGATTCCGCGTCGCGCTTCGCGCTCAATATGGATTTCCTGAAGAATACCGCCATCAATGTACGCCACGCGCGTTTCCGATGGCGTTACGTTTACCAACAATTCAGCCGTCATGTTTATCCCTTTTATCACGCAGTGCGTTAAAATGACTCAACAACTCATACGTTTCAACCAGCGGTAAGCCGACCACGGCGTGGTAGCTGCCATTTATCTTCCTGACAAAACAGCCACCCTGCCCCTGAATACCGTATGCACCTGCTTTATCTAAAGGCTCGCCGCTGGCGACATAGCCAGTAATATCCTGCGCAGAAAGCGTGCGGAAAGTCACCTCCGTTACCACCACACAATCCAGCGTCTGCTGCGAGTCCGCAAGCGCAACAGCAGTCATCACCTGATGCGTATTTCCGGAAAGCAAACGCAGCATTTCTGCGGCATGAGCGGCGTCGCGCGGCTTTTCCAGCACCTCGCCGTTTAACACGACTATCGTATCCGCGCCCAACACCGGCAGATCACGGGGAACCAGCGCCACGCCAGCCTGCGCCTTTTCGCGCGCCAGCCGAACAACATACTGCTGCGCGCTTTCCTGAGCACGCCGTTGCTCTTCAATACCAGGCACGACCTGCTCGAATGAAAATCCAAGTTGAGTCAATAATTCCTGGCGACGCGGGGAACCGGAAGCAAGATACAGAGTTGTCATATCGACCTTTATTGCACAGCAAACTGCTGGCGTACTTTACGCATCAGCAAAAAGAGCCAGGGCCACAGCACGCCATTGACTACACTACTCCAGAACACTTCCGGTCTGAAAGAGACGTTGATCACTAAAAACTCGGCCCAGAAAACAATAATGTCCACGGCCAGTGAAAGCAACATTACCACCAGCGCCTGCTGCCAGAGCGCCAGGTTACGGAAGAGCTGGAATTTCAGAGCGACCAGATAGGCGACAATACTCATCGACAGAGCGCGCACGCCAAGTGTGGAACCGCTGATGAGATCAAGTATGACACCCATCACAAATCCCGTCCCCACATTTACGCGGTGCGGCAGGGCCAGAATCCAGTACAGTAAGATGAGCAAAACCCAGTTTGGCCGGAAAACAATGATGTCGTCCGGCCAGGGCATGATTTGCAGCAACAGCGCAATAAGAAACGAGAGCCAGATAACCCAGCGCCCCTGGCTACGATAGCTCGCCACCATTACCCTCCCGGCGCACGCGCAGGCGGCGTGGTCGCGCCCGAAGGCGATGGTTGCGTTGATACCGGCGCAGTCTGGCCCGCAGATGGCTGAGTAATCCCCGTCGCCGGGTCCGGCACTGGCGCCGGCGGCCCCATCGCATCCGGAGAAGGCAACACCTGCGGCATCATCTGCATCAGGCGCTCATTGGCGACGCGGTGAACCTCTTCCGGCGTCATCGGATTGGCGCCGTTACGATCGGCTCCCCACAACAGCAGCAGATAGCGTAAACGCTGCAAACCCGCGGTTGGACGTGCCTGAATGACGGTATAGGCGCGCTGAGTGTCCAGCTTGACGGAGGAGACCACCGCCACCGGATACCCTTCCGGGAAACGCCCACCAAGTCCGGACGTTACCAGCACATCGCCGACGCGAATATCGGTATTGGCGGGCAGATGTTCAAGCTGAAGATCGTCAGTGCAGCCGTTACCGGCGGCAATCACGCGGATGTCATTGCGCAGTACCTGAATCGGCAGCGCATGAGTCGCATCGCAAATCAGCAGTACGCGGCTGGTCAGTTTCGCCACGGCGACAACCTGCCCTACGACGCCTTTGTCGCTAATGACCGGTTGACCTTCATATACGCCATTAACGCTGCCTTTATCGATAACGACCTGATCGCTGTAAGGATCGTTAACCGTTGAAATAACCTGCGTCACCATTTTCTGCTCGTCCTGACGCAGCGGCGACCCCAGCAGCTCGCGCAACCGCGCGTTCTCCTGTTTGTACTGCCCCAGCATCAGCAGGTCGCTGTTTTTTAGCAGTAATTCCTGGCGCAGCGCCCGGTTTTCCAGCTCAAGCTGGTCGCGAGAAGCCAGCGTTTGCGACACGCTGTCGAGCAGTTCACGAGGGCCGTTTGAAATAAAATAGAAAGGACTGACGGCAGTGTCCATGTACGTTCGGATTTGACTGAACGTCCCCAGGCGGCTGTCGGCAATGATAACGCCGAGCGCCACCAGCACCGCCAGAATAAGGCGAATCTGTAGCGACGGGCCACGGCTAAAAATTGGCTTCATAGGCTATGCGTATTCTCGCGTCGGAGAGGCAGGATAATCCAGGGATAATCCTGCCCGTATCCAACTACTCTTCGCTGAACAGGTCGCCGCCGTGCATATCGATCATTTCCAGCGCCTTGCCGCCGCCGCGCGCCACACAGGTCAGCGGATCTTCAGCAACCACGACAGGAATGCCCGTCTCTTCCATTAACAGACGGTCAAGGTTACGCAACAGCGCGCCGCCGCCGGTGAGCACCATACCGCGCTCGGAGATGTCTGACGCCAGCTCCGGCGGACACTGTTCCAGCGCCACCATTACCGCGCTGACGATACCGGTCAACGGTTCCTGCAACGCTTCCAGAATCTCGTTTGAGTTCAGGGTAAAGCCGCGTGGAACGCCTTCCGCCAGGTTACGGCCACGCACTTCGATCTCGCGGACTTCGTCGCCCGGATAAGCGGAACCGATTTCGTGTTTAATACGTTCTGCGGTGGCTTCACCGATCAGAGAACCGTAGTTACGACGAACGTAATTAATGATGGCTTCGTCGAAGCGGTCACCACCAATACGGACAGAAGAAGAGTAAACCACGCCGTTCAGGGAGATCACGGCAACTTCAGTGGTACCACCACCGATATCCACAACCATTGAACCGGTTGCTTCAGAAACTGGCAGACCTGCGCCGATCGCGGCCGCCATCGGCTCCTCGATCAAAAAGACTTCACGGGCGCCTGCGCCCTGAGCGGATTCACGAATCGCGCGGCGTTCTACCTGCGTCGCGCCGACCGGCACGCATACCAGTACGCGCGGGCTTGGGCGCATAAAGCTGTTGCTGTGCACTTGTTTAATAAAGTGCTGGAGCATTTTTTCGGTCACAAAGAAGTCAGCGATAACGCCGTCTTTCATCGGACGGATCGCAGCGATATTGCCCGGAGTACGGCCCAGCATCTGCTTCGCATCATGACCGACTGCAGCCACACTTTTCGGCGAACCGGCACGATCCTGACGAATGGCCACAACGGAAGGCTCATTCAATACGATGCCTTGTCCTTTTACATAAATGAGGGTATTCGCGGTACCCAGGTCAATGGACAGGTCATTGGAAAACATGCCACGAAATTTTTTCAACATACTAAGGGATAATCCTGAAAGCTGGGGCGGAAAACAAAATCCGCTTACTTTACCAACCACACGCAGCAGCGACAAGGCGCAAAAATCATCTGCTACGGTGAAAATTAGTGCAGTTCGTTTCCTTTGTTACAAATCTCGGCCTGAGTCCCTCAGGGCTGAAAAAATCAGCAGCAATCCTCGCCTTCGTTTGCAACCTGTCAAAGGTCATTCACCTGCATATTTGCTGCAACAATCTGGCGAGCAGACAAGCCCCCCCCCATGAGGCGCAGCGCGCGTTATTCTACGTGAAAACAAATTAAACGGCAGGTTAAACCGAGTATCTTTGCGAATATTTTTCACGTTTGTGTCAAGTAGTTGGGAGGAGGCAAAAAAATCACCCTGCCCGCCAGCCACGCCGCGTTTTGTCAGCGTCTGCCACTCGCCGCGCGAACGGACGCCCGTCGCGTAAACCTGCGTAGGCGTGCCCGCGCAGGCCTCTACCAGACTTTGAACCAGAAGCTGGTTTTCCGTTCGCTTCTCAATGTTTCTGACCAGACTCGGATGCAGCTTGAGTAATTCCACATTGAGCGCTTTAATCCAGCTCGTGCTAACCAGCGTCAAACCCGCCTGTGTCACCGCCACCCGAACGCCAAGCGCATTGACTAAGCGAAGGATGGGTTGTAACCGGCTGATGTGTTGACAAACATCTGCCTCCGCAAGTTCAATAATTATGCGATTTCGCTGTGATTTTTCACACTGCATTAACGTATCGCGCAACCAGCGCTGAAAACGCGGACGAATCAGCGACTCAACCGTCAACTGCATTGCCAGATTTTCATCCGGCCAGTAGCCCAGCAACGTAATCAGGCGGCTAATTTGTAATCTGTCATACTCTTCCGATAAACCAAATTGCAGCACCATCGGCATATACTCCGCCGAGCTCACCTCTTCTTTACCGTCATAGATACGACACATCAATTCCCGATGATGTACGCGACCTTCTCGCGTGACCGCTGGTTTTTGATAAAGTCGCGGTCCGCCCCGGTTCAGCATCTGCTCAATCAATGTGCGCCAGCGCACATTGCCGCGCCCTTTTTCCGGCAGAGTGTCGTCGTAGATAGCCCAGCTATTTCCCCCCTGCAGGGCGGCATTCCGCGCCGCGGCTTCAGCATGTTCCATCACCTGCTCGGTGGACTGTCCGCTGCGCCAGGCGCAAATGCCGATATGTACCATATCGTCACGATCGAGCATTTTGTTAGCCGGTAGCGCATCGACAGCTTTTAAAAGTTGTCCGGCAATACTTTCCGCTTCTTTCAGCGTTCGATGCGGTAGCAGCACGGCAAAGTCGCTGCGGTGATAACGCGCCAGCAGCGAGCCTGGGTAACGCATAATAAATGTCGATAGCAGATTGATAAGCATAAACATCTGCTCTTCCGCCTGATTGCCTCCCAGGCTGTCGCGCAGAAGATTGAAGTCTGGCAAGCGGATCATCATCACCACGCCATGCACTCCCACTTTTTCCTGATCTTCCAGCAGCGTCGCCAGTTGGTTATCAAAGAACAGTCGGTTACCGAGTCCGGTTTTGGTGTCCTGCGCGGCGTAGGAGCGAATGAGGGTGTCCAGGCGACTACGCTGTTCGTGAGCAAACTGAATTTCGGAAAGCAATACATCAAGCGCGCTACTGGTGCGCGCTGGCCATTCGTAAACAGAACCGCGGACATTCGCCCCGCGTTCGCCGTTCAGAATACGCGTTGAGCGAATTTCCAGAAGCTCCTGCCCGGAAAGCTGCCGCTGCAGCCAGCGCACCGATAAAAACAAAATCAGAACGATAAAACCGATCGCCAGCGTCAGCGGCGCCGTGGTGATCAGTGAGTGAAAATAGTTACCCATCGGGTCCTGATAAACCAGACGTAGCGACATTCCTGGATGTTTTATCAGCGGTACGACCAGCTCGCGATACATGTCGCTGGTGCCGGCTGGCCGATAACCTCTGGCGCGAGAATGGCTGTAGACGCTGCGCTCCCCCTGCAACAGATCGACACGCACAATATCGGAAGCGATCATGAGTTCGTCGATTCGCGGCGTCAGCGAGACAATATCATGGGTCACCAGGTGCGTATCAATGGCTGTCGCCGTCGCCTGCACACGGCTGACATACTTATACTGTACGGCGTTATAAAAGCTTAGCGAACAACCTATCAGAGTCACGAAGATCGTTAACCCCGTGAGCAGCGTGATAAAAGCTGAGAATTTCGTCGTTAATCGCATCCTTGAGTTAACTCCGACGGTTATAAACAGTATGAAAAAGCGAATCTGAAGGCGGAATTCGCCACGGCGCGCAATGAAGCAGGCATACTACCAAAATAGATCTATCTGGCAATTTATTGCGTTGCATCGGCATCACGTTTTAATTAGCGAGTATAGTCTTCGTAGCTATTTTTCCAATCTACCATGTAAAGTGAGGACAGGTTATGCAGGCGTTGATCTTAGAACAGCAGGACGGTAAAACCCTCGCATCCGTGCAACATCTCGAAGAGAGTCAACTGCCGGCAGGTGATGTGACGGTGGATGTCCACTGGTCCAGCCTGAATTATAAAGATGCTCTGGCTATCACCGGAAAAGGGAAAATTATCCGTCATTTTCCGATGATTCCTGGTATTGATTTCGCCGGCACCGTTCACGCAAGCGAAGATCCTCGCTTTCATGCAGGCCAGGAAGTACTACTGACTGGCTGGGGCGTGGGCGAAAACCACTGGGGCGGCCTGGCCGAACGCGCACGCGTTAAAGGCGACTGGCTGGCCGCGCTGCCTGCAGGACTGAGCAGCCGTAACGCCATGATCATCGGCACCGCCGGTTTTACCGCCATGCTGTGCGTCATGGCGCTTGAAGATGCAGGTATTCGCCCGCAAGACGGTGAGGTTGTCGTCACCGGTGCCAGCGGCGGCGTGGGCAGCACTGCCGTTGCATTACTGCATAAGCTGGGCTATCAGGTTGCAGCAGTATCAGGACGTGAAAGCACCCACGGCTATCTTAAGAGCCTGGGAGCTAACCGTATTCTCAGCCGCGATGAGTTTGCTGAATCTCGCCCGTTGGAAAAACAGCTGTGGGCCGGTGCAATTGATACCGTTGGCGATAAAGTGCTGGCGAAAGTGCTGGCACAGATGAACTATGGCGGTTGCGTGGCCGCCTGCGGCCTGGCGGGCGGCTTCGCGCTGCCGACCACCGTTATGCCATTCATTCTGCGTAATGTGCGTTTGCAAGGGGTGGACTCGGTGATGACCCCACCGGCACGTCGCGCAGAAGCCTGGGCGCGTTTGGTTAAGGATCTGCCGGAATCGTTCTATGCTCAGGCCGCCACAGAGATTACGCTGGCGGATGCGCCGAAGTTCGCCGATGCCATCATCAATAATCAGGTTCAGGGGCGTACGCTGGTGAAGATAAAATAACGTCACGTATAAAAAAATTTACACTTAATTAACTATTTATTTTTACACATTGACACACTCCCTGTCATATTCACTACACGCCATGTTGTGGTGGGTAGACCGGGAGTCTGTGATGAAAAAGATACGTCCATTAACAGAAGCCGATGTGACTGCGGAATCGGCTTTTTTTATGCAGCGCCGACAGGTGCTAAAAGCATTAGGCATCAGCGCGGCCGCCTTATCCTTACCCTCAACGGCGCAGGCCGATCTCTTCAGTTGGTTTAAAGGCAACGATCGTCCGAAAGCGCCTGCCGGTAAACCGCTTGAGTTTAGTCAGCCTGCCGCCTGGCGAAGCGATTTAGCGTTAACGCCGGAAGATAAGGTGACGGGCTACAACAATTTCTATGAGTTTGGCCTTGATAAAGCCGACCCGGCGGCCAATGCCGGAAGTCTGAAAACCGAACCGTGGACGTTGAAAATCAGCGGGGAAGTCGCGAAGCCATTTACGCTGGATTATGACGATTTAACACATCGTTTCCCATTAGAAGAGCGTATCTATCGAATGCGCTGCGTCGAAGCGTGGTCCATGGTCGTGCCGTGGATTGGTTTCCCTTTATATAAGCTACTCGCGCAGGCACAGCCCACCAGCCACGCTAAATATGTGGCATTCGAAACGCTATACGCGCCGGATGATATGCCAGGACAGAAAGATCGTTTTATTGGCGGCGGACTGAAATACCCTTATGTCGAAGGGCTACGTCTGGACGAAGCCATGCATCCGCTGACTCTGATGACCGTTGGCGTCTATGGTAAGGCGTTACCCCCGCAAAACGGCGCGCCTATTCGACTCATCGTTCCATGGAAGTATGGTTTTAAAGGTATTAAATCTATTGTCAGCATTAAACTCACCCGCGAACGTCCGCCAACCACCTGGAATTTGTCGGCTCCCAACGAATATGGTTTTTACGCCAATGTGAACCCGCATGTGGATCATCCACGCTGGTCTCAGGCTACCGAACGCTTTATTGGTTCAGGCGGTATCCTCGATGTACAAAGGCAGCCGACGCTGCTGTTTAACGGCTATGCCAATGAAGTCGCTTCGCTGTATCGCGGTCTCAATTTGCGGGAGAATTTTTAAGTGCGTCTGACAGTAAAACAGATAACCTGGCTAAAAGTTTGTCTGCATCTTGCCGGTTTTTTGCCGCTTCTATGGCTCTTTTGGGCGATAAATCACGGTGGACTCAGCGCAGACCCGGTAAAGGATATCCAACACTTTACCGGTAGAACCGCGCTCAAATTTTTGCTCGCCACCTTGCTGGTTTCACCGCTGGCGCGCTACGCTAAACAGCCATTATTGATACGCACACGCCGCCTGTTAGGATTATGGTGTTTCGTTTGGGCGACACTGCATTTAACCAGCTATGCCTTGCTGGAACTGGGGATACATAACCTAGCGCTGTTAGGAAGCGAGTTGATTTCACGCCCTTATTTGACGCTTGGGGTCATTAGCTGGCTGGTGTTACTAGCGCTGACGTTGACCTCAACGCAATTTGCGCAGCGTAAATTGGGCAAACGCTGGCAAACACTGCATAACGTCGTCTATCTTGTCGCGATCCTGGCTCCCATACATTACCTGTGGTCGGTAAAGATTTTATCACCGCAACCGGTCATCTACGCGGCATTAGCGTTAGCCCTTTTAGCGTTGCGTTACCGGAAGTTTCGCCAGTGGTGGCGCTAGTTTGGTGAACTGTACGGTCGATTGCAAAACGCAAAACAGGTAATGTCCTTTTTATGTTTCGGGTTGATTATCTTCCCTGATAAGACCAGTATTTAGCTGCCAATTGCGACGAAATAGTTATAATGTGCGACTTTACATTGCCCAACGGCGATTTTCGTTCGCAGAAAGGGTGACAATCGAGCAATGAAGGTATATTTTGTTTTTTGCCCGAAAATGGCAGAAGATAGCCACACAATGACTGGCAAATCATGAATTTCACCTTCGGGTGCTACGGCATAACAGGCAAATCAAAGATGCGCGGTATTTTACCCGCGGCAGTCATTCACATGCTTTACAGACGGCGCTAAAACGCCTGTCACAATCACACTAAACAAAGAGTACGGAACCCACTCATGGATATTCGTAAGATTAAAAAACTGATCGAGCTGGTTGAAGAATCAGGTATCTCCGAACTGGAAATTTCTGAAGGCGAAGAATCTGTTCGCATCAGCCGCACAACGGCAAACGCCGGTTTTCCGGTGATGCAGCAGGCTTATGCGGCGCCGATGATGCAGCAACCCGCTCTGTCTAACGCTGTCGCGCCAGCGGCTACTCCAGCAATGGAAGCGCCTGCCGCAGCGGAAATCAGTGGTCACATCGTACGCTCCCCAATGGTTGGTACTTTCTACCGCACCCCAAGCCCGGACGCGAAAGCGTTCATCGAAGTGGGCCAGAAAGTGAACGTGGGCGATACCCTGTGCATCGTTGAAGCCATGAAAATGATGAACCAGATCGAAGCTGACAAAGCAGGTACTGTGAAAGCGATTCTGGTCGAAAGTGGTCAACCGGTAGAATTTGACGAGCCACTGGTCGTCATCGAGTAACGAGGCGAACATGTTGGATAAAATTGTCATCGCCAACCGCGGCGAGATCGCACTACGTATTCTTCGAGCCTGTAAAGAACTCGGCATCAAGACCGTCGCTGTGCACTCAAGCGCGGATCGCGATTTAAAACACGTATTGCTGGCGGATGAGACGGTCTGTATTGGCCCGGCACCGTCCGTAAAAAGTTATCTGAACATCCCGGCTATCATTAGCGCCGCTGAAATCACCGGCGCGGTGGCAATCCACCCGGGTTACGGCTTCCTTTCTGAGAACGCCAATTTTGCCGAGCAGGTTGAACGCTCCGGCTTTATCTTTATCGGCCCGAAAGCGGACACCATCCGCCTGATGGGCGATAAAGTGTCCGCGATTACCGCGATGAAAAAAGCGGGCGTGCCGACCGTACCAGGATCTGACGGCCCGCTGGGCGACGATATGAATGCGAACCGCGCTCATGCCAAACGTATTGGCTATCCGGTGATCATCAAAGCGTCCGGCGGCGGCGGCGGCCGCGGTATGCGAGTGGTTCGTAGCGATGCTGAACTGGCGCAGTCCATCTCCATGACCAAAGCGGAAGCGAAAGCGGCTTTCAGCAACGACATGGTATACATGGAAAAATACCTGGAAAATCCACGCCACATCGAAATTCAGGTGCTGGCGGACGGCCAGGGCAACGCTATCTATCTGGCGGAACGCGACTGTTCCATGCAGCGTCGCCACCAGAAAGTGGTTGAAGAAGCCCCGGCGCCAGGCATTACGCCGGAACTGCGTCGCTATATCGGCGAACGCTGCGCGAAAGCGTGCGTAGACATCGGCTATCGCGGCGCAGGGACGTTCGAATTCCTGTTCGAAAACGGCGAGTTCTATTTCATCGAAATGAACACCCGTATTCAGGTTGAACACCCGGTGACTGAAATGATTACCGGCGTCGATTTGATCAAAGAGCAGTTGCGCATCGCGGCGGGTCAGCCGCTGTCGATCACACAGGACGAAGTTGTCGTTCGAGGCCATGCGGTAGAATGCCGTATCAATGCCGAAGATCCGAACACCTTCCTGCCAAGCCCAGGCAAAATCACGCGCTTCCATGCGCCTGGCGGCTTTGGCGTTCGTTGGGAATCCCATATCTACGCGGGCTACACGGTGCCGCCGTACTATGATTCCATGATCGGCAAACTCATCTGCTACGGTGAAAACCGCGACGTGGCGATTGCCCGTATGAAAAATGCCCTGCAGGAACTGATTATCGATGGTATCAAAACCAATATCGATCTGCAGACCCGCATCATGAATGACGAGCACTTCCAGCACGGTGGAACCAACATCCACTATCTGGAGAAAAAACTCGGTCTTCAGGAAAAGTAATCGCACGTTAATCTCAAAAGGCCGGTGAATCCGGCCTTTTTTATTTCTGGGGATAGCGATGCCCCATCATGTACAATTCCCGCTTTCTTCACCCATAAGGGACAAAAAATGGACGCTCGTTTTGTTCAGGCCCATAAAGAGGCGCGCTGGGCGCTGTGGCTGACCCTTTGCTATCTGGCGGCATGGTTAGTGGCTGCTTACTTACCTGGAGACTCTCCGGGAATTACCGGTCTGCCGCACTGGTTCGAGATGGCCTGCTTATTGACGCCGCTGGTCTTTATTTTGCTGTGCTGGGCGATGGTGAAATTCATTTATCGCGACATTCCGCTGGAGGATGACGATGCAGCTTGAGGTCATTCTACCGCTGGTAGCCTATCTGGTCGTGGTCTTCGGGGTCTCGATTTACGCTATGCGCAAGCGTACCGCCGGCACCTTTTTAAACGAATATTTTCTTGGCAGCCGTTCGATGGGCGGGATCGTGCTCGCGATGACGCTTACCGCCACCTATATTAGCGCCAGTTCATTTATCGGCGGTCCCGGCGCGGCTTATAAATACGGTCTGGGCTGGGTCTTGCTGGCGATGATCCAGCTTCCCGCCGTCTGGCTTTCACTGGGTATTCTGGGTAAAAAATTCGCTATCCTGGCGCGTCGCTATAATGCCGTCACGCTTAACGATATGTTATTCGCTCGTTACCAAAGCCGCCTGCTGGTGTGGTTGGCAAGCCTGAGTTTATTGGTCGCGTTTATTGGCGCAATGACCGTACAATTTATCGGCGGCGCGCGACTGCTGGAAACTGCGGCGGGAATTCCCTACGAAACCGGCCTGCTGATATTTGGCGTCAGTATCGCACTCTATACGGCGTTTGGCGGCTTTCGCGCCAGCGTACTTAACGATACGCTACAGGGCCTGGTGATGCTGGTCGGCACGATAGTGCTGCTGGTGGGCGTGGTGCATGCGGCGGGCGGTCTAAGTCAGGCCGTTGACACGCTGCACGCTCTCGACCCCAAACTGGTAACGCCGCAGGGCGCCGATGACATACTTTCTCCCGCCTTTATGACCTCTTTTTGGGTACTGGTCTGTTTTGGTGTGATTGGCCTGCCGCATACGGCGGTGCGCTGCATCTCCTATAAAGACAGTAAAGCGGTACACCGGGGCATTATTATCGGTACGATTGTCGTGGCGATTTTAATGTTCGGGATGCACCTTGCCGGCGCGCTGGGTCGCGCGGTGCTTCCGGATCTGACGGTGCCGGATCTGGTGATCCCAACGCTAATGGTGAAAGTTTTGCCGCCGTTTGCCGCCGGGATCTTCCTTGCTGCGCCAATGGCGGCGATCATGTCAACAATTAACGCCCAACTGCTGCAAAGTTCCGCGACGATCATTAAAGATCTCTATCTCAACCTGCGCCCCGATCAGATGCAAAATGAGATCCGGCTGAAGCGTATGTCGGCAGTGATTACATTACTGCTAGGCGCGCTGTTGCTACTGGCCGCATGGAAACCGCCAGAGATGATCATTTGGCTCAACCTGCTGGCGTTTGGCGGCCTGGAAGCGGTGTTCTTATGGCCGCTGGTATTGGGTCTTTACTGGGAGCGGGCAAACGCGGCAGGCGCATTAAGCGCCATGATCGTGGGCGGCGTGCTATATGCCCTGCTTGCCACATTTAATATTCAGTATCTGGGCTTTCATCCGATTGTGCCCGCGTTACTGTTAAGTTTATTGGCTTTTTTGATCGGAAACCGATTCGGCTCTTCCGCTTCGCAAGCCACCGTATTGTCTACTGATAAATAAAGAGTTTTGCCATGCCATGGATCCAATTGAAACTGAATACCACCGGCGCGAATGCTGAAGAGCTGAGTGATGCGCTGATGGAAGCGGGCGCCGTTTCCATTACCTTTCAGGATACGCACGATACGCCGGTTTTTGAGCCGTTGCCGGGCGAAACCCGTCTGTGGGGCGATACCGATGTGATCGGTCTGTTCGACGCCGAAACCGACATGAAAGACGTTGTCGCGATTCTGGAGCAACATCCGCTGCTGGGTACCGGATTTGCCCATAAAATCGAACAACTGGAAGATAAAGACTGGGAACGCGAATGGATGGATAATTTCCATCCGATGCGTTTTGGCGAGCGTCTGTGGATCTGTCCCAGCTGGCGTAACATTCCGGACGAGAATGCCGTCAACGTGATGCTCGACCCGGGACTGGCGTTCGGTACGGGTACGCACCCCACCACCTCTTTATGTCTGCAATGGCTGGACGGGCTCGATCTCAACGGCAAAACAGTGATCGACTTTGGCTGCGGTTCAGGCATTCTGGCAATTGCCGCGCTGAAACTGGGAGCGGCAAAAGCGATTGGTATTGATATCGATCCGCAAGCTATTCAGGCCAGTCGCGATAATGCCGAACGCAACGGCGTGTCTGACCGGCTGGAGCTGTACCTGCCGAAAGACCAGCCAGAAGCCATGAAAGCCGACGTGGTCGTCGCTAACATCCTGGCAGGCCCATTACGCGAACTGGCCCCGTTAATCAGCGTACTGCCCGTTGAGGGCGGTCTGCTGGGGCTTTCAGGTATTCTCGCCAGCCAGGCGGAAAGCGTCTGTGATGCTTACGCCGAGCTTTTCACTCTCGACCCGGTCGTCGAAAAAGAAGAGTGGTGCCGCATTACTGGCCGTAAGAAATAATTCTTGTCAGCGTGGTCGCCCGGCCACGCTTTTCTCCACACAACTGCCTTAACGCCTTTCAGGCACCGAGACATCATTAAATTCATCAAATGAATGCCTGAAATGACTTCTTTGTCACTATCCGTCTGGATAAACAGCTGCTACCAGCGGACAAAAGGTACTGGCGTTTTAACGGGTCGCAGCCATCGCCCTCGTACTTAGTAATGCTGTCCGGGTTGTTCTGCAGCATCCGCTAACGCGCTCTTCAGCACAGCTGGAAAAATTTATGCGTGCCATTCATGAACACAAAAGCGCATCTGTGCGCCCCCTTCCGACTGGCAATGGAGAAAAGTCACGCGCAGCGGGAAGTGATCTTGTCCTGAAACGAGACGGCGATCCCATTCATTTGGGGTAATTAGCTTATAAAAAAAGCAGATTATTCCGCTTATCTTGTTTCTGGACGAAGAAATAGAGAGAAGTTACGGGAATTTGTAAGCGCGTACAAAACCGCCGACAATAAATAACCCTATGATTTTACTGAATTATAAATTTATTTTGCTGTTTTTAAGCACGATTCATTGATCTACAACAGTGGATTGTTCAAAGTTTGGCCTTTCATCTCGTGCAAAAAATGCGTAATATACGCCGCCTTGCAGTCACAGTATGGTCATTTCTTAACTCATGCGCATCGGACAATATCAGCTCAGAAATCGCCTGATCGCAGCGCCCATGGCTGGCATTACTGACAGACCTTTCCGGACGCTGTGCTATGAGATGGGAGCAGGATTGACAGTATCCGAGATGATGTCTTCTAACCCGCAAGTGTGGGAAAGCGATAAATCTCGTTTACGGATGGTGCACGTTGATGAGCCAGGAATTCGCACGGTGCAAATTGCCGGTAGCGACCCTGTTGAGATGGCCGATGCCGCACGTATTAACGTGGAAAGCGGCGCCCAGATTATTGATATCAATATGGGGTGCCCGGCGAAGAAAGTGAATCGTAAGCTGGCAGGTTCAGCCCTCTTGCAGTACCCGGATTTAGTGAAGTCTATACTCATCGGGGTCGTAAACGCAGTGGACGTTCCTGTGACTCTCAAGATTCGCACCGGCTGGGCGCCGGAACACCGTAACTGCGTAGAGATTGCCCAACTGGCTGAAGATTGTGGTATTCAGGCTCTGACCATTCATGGCCGCACCCGCGCCTGTTTGTTCAACGGAGAAGCTGAATACGACAGTATTCGGGCAGTTAAGCAGAAAGTTTCCATTCCGATTATCGCGAATGGCGACATTACTAACCCGCATAAAGCCAGAGCTGTTCTCGACTATACAGGGGCGGATGCCCTGATGATAGGCCGCGCAGCTCAGGGAAGACCCTGGATCTTTCGGGAAATCCAGCATTATCTGGACACTGGGGAGCTGCTTCCGCCGCTGCCGCTGGCAGAGGTAAAGCGCTTGCTTTGCACGCATGTTCGGGAACTGCATGACTTTTACGGTCAGGCAAAAGGGTACCGAATCGCGCGTAAACACGTCTCCTGGTATCTCCAGGAGCACGCTCCAGACGACCAGTTTCGGCGCACATTCAACGCTATTGAGGACGCCAGCGAACAGCTGGAGGCGTTGGAGGCATACTTCGAAAATTTTGCGTAAACAGAAATAAAGAGCTGACAGAACTATGTTCGAACAACGCGTAAATTCTGACGTACTGACCGTATCTACCGTTAACTCTCAGGATCAGGTAACCCAAAAACCCCTGCGTGACTCGGTTAAACAGGCACTGAAGAACTATTTTGCTCAACTGAATGGTCAGGACGTTAATGACCTGTATGAGCTGGTACTGGCTGAAGTAGAACAGCCCCTGTTGGACATGGTGATGCAATACACCCGTGGTAACCAGACCCGTGCTGCTCTGATGATGGGCATCAACCGTGGTACGCTGCGTAAAAAATTAAAAAAATACGGCATGAACTAATTTCGATTAGCTAACTGCTTGTTTAAAAAGGCGCTACTCGGCATGGGGAAGCGCCTTTTTTATACGCATCACATGGAATTTGGTCATGAAAGCGGAATGTGAACCTCAGTACTTTGGCGATGAATCGAAGAAGATTATTCACGGTGACGCGCTAACAGAACTTAAAAAACTGCCTTCTGAAAGCATTGACTTAATTTTTGCCGATCCGCCTTACAATATCGGAAAAGATTTCGACGGTATGGTGGAATCCTGGGACGAAACGTCTTTTCTGGCCTGGCTGTATGAATGCATTGATGAGTGCCACCGCGTACTGAAGAAACACGGCACCATGTACATCATGAATAGCACAGAAAATATGCCGTATATCGATCTCAAATGCCGAACGCTTTTTACCATCAAAAGCCGTATCGTCTGGTCCTATGATAGTTCCGGGGTGCAGGCGAAAAAATACTTTGGTTCTATGTATGAACCGATCCTGATGATGGTAAAAAACCCGAAAAGCTATACCTTTAACCGTGATGCGATTCTGGTCGAAACCACCACGGGCGCTAAGCGCGCGCTAATCGATTATCGAAAAAACCCGCCCCAACCATACAATCAGAAAAAAGTGCCGGGCAACGTTTGGTCATTTCCTCGCGTACGTTATCTGATGGATGAATATGAAAACCATCCTACGCAAAAGCCCAGCGCGCTGTTAAAACGGATCATACTGGCCTCTTCTAACCCGAGCGATACCGTATTGGACCCTTTCGCAGGCAGTTTCACCACAGGCGCTGTCGCAGCGGCGTCAGGTCGTAAGTTTATCGGTATTGAACTCAATAATGAGTACGTAAAAATGGGGCTCAGAAGATTGAGCGTCACTTCGCATTATTCAGAAAATGAACTTGCAAAAGTCAAAAAGCGAAAAACACAAAACCTGTCCAAAAAGCAGCGAAATGTCGGGATAAACGCGCTATCTTCAGAGAAGTAAAAGCATTGTAAGTCCGCTTTTCAGCGTCAAAATTTCATGTATATTCCCAGCACGCATGGGCATGAATACACAGGATTTGACGATGATACGTAAGTATTGGTGGCTGGTTGTTTTTGCCGTCTCCGTTTTTCTTTTTGATGCGCTTTTGATGCAATGGATCGAATTGATGGCGACTGAACAGGATAAGTGCCGAAACATGGATTCGGTTAACCCTCTTAAATTGATCAATTGTACCGATCTGGAGTAGCGAACCGGGCGATTTAACCTATGATTATTTATCACCCGGATTTCTTTTATCCCTTATAAAAACAGGGAATTAAAACACGTTGAGGATAAAAGAAGGGGTGATACTGTCTCGTCCTGTTCTTTTCCTGCATAACCAATGAGCTAATGATACATGCCGGTTAGTGAGTACAACCACATCCTTGTGGCGGTTTCATTTGCTGTCGCTATTTTTGCGTCCTATACCGCATTAAATATGGCCGGACGCGTAGCCGGAAGCGCCCGATCAAACGCCAGAATATGGCTAATGGGCGGCGGCTTCGCGCTGGGCGTCGGTATTTGGGCGATGCATTTTGTCGGGATGCTGGCGATGGATCACGCGATGAACATGCGCTTCGATCCGTTCCTCACCGGCCTCTCCATGCTGATCGCGATCGGCTCCTCCCTGTTTGCGCTATGGCTGGTTAGCGCTGAAAAACTGCGCCTGCGCCGTTTACTGCCGGGCGCGCTGGTGATGGGACTGGGCATCAGCGCAATGCATTATACCGGGATGGCGGCGCTGCAATTTGCTTCCATTATCGTCTGGAATAGCGCGTGGGTTGCCCTCTCTATCATTATCGCGCTACTGGCGTCCTGCGGCGCGCTGTGGCTCACGTTCCGCCTGCGTCATGAGGGAACAGATGTCGCCCTGAGGCGAGCAGGCGCCGCGGTATTAATGGGGATAGCTATCGCCGGCATGCATTACGCCGGCATGAAGGCCGCACACTTTCCCCAAAACTGGCCGATGGAGCATCGTGGCGTCGATAGCAACTGGCTGGCCGTTCTTGTCAGCGTGGTCGCGCTGACTATCCTGGGTATTACTCTGCTGGTTTCTTTATTTGACGCCCGGCTTCAGGCCCGTACCGCACTACTTGCCTCTTCGCTGGCGCAGGCGAACCAGGAACTGGCGCAGTTGGCGCTGCATGATACGCTCACCCGTTTACCAAACCGGGTACTCCTTGAGGATCGTCTGGAACAGGCCATCAGCAAAGCGAATCGGGAAAGCACGTCTTTCGCGCTACTGTTTATGGATCTGGATGGCTTTAAAGCCGTTAATGACGCTTATGGTCATGATATCGGCGATAAGCTACTGGTAGCGGTCACGCATCGTCTGAACCAACCGCTGAGCGGTCAGTTTACCCTGGCGCGGATTGGCGGCGACGAATTTGTGCTGCTTGCAGAAGTCAGCGCGCCTGACGAAGCGGCTTCCCTTGCCAGCGCGCTGGTACATTCGATAGATGCGCCCTTTACGATAGATCCGTATGAACTGGTCGTCACCCTTAGCGTGGGAATAGCGCTCTATCCGCTGGACGGAAAAAACGAACGGGAACTGATGTTCAACGCCGATGCCGCAATGTACCACACGAAACATACGGGGCGTAACGGATACCATTTCTTTCAGCCATCAATGAATATGCTGGCGCAAACCCAACTTCAGCTAATGAATGACCTGTGGCTGGCGCTGGAAAGACAAGAGCTCAGGCTGGTGTACCAGCCTAAATTTCAGGCCCCTGCCGGCCCCATTGTAGGATTTGAGGCCCTGTTGCGCTGGTATCATCCAAAACAAGGCGTACTGAATCCTGACCAGTTTTTACCGCTGGCGGAAAAAACGGGTCTTATCGTCACTATCGGTAGCTGGGTGATAGACGAGGCGTGTCGACAGCTCCGCGAGTGGCACTTACAGGGATACGCCTTATGGTCAGTGGCGGTAAATCTGTCCGCCTTACAATTTGAGCAGCCCGGGCTTGTGGACACCATTACGCGGAGCCTGGCCCGACACAGTATCCGTCCCGATTTATTGATTCTGGAAATCACCGAAACCACGGCGATGAACAAGCCAGAGCAAAGCGTCGCTATACTCACCAGATTAACGGAAATGGGGGTTAAGGCCTCTATTGACGACTTTGGCACCGGTTATTCCAGCCTTCTCTATCTGAAACGTCTTCCGGCGTGCGAACTAAAAATTGATCGCGCTTTCGTACATGAACTCAGCGAGGCAGGCGACGGCGCGACCATTGTTGCGGCTATTGTCGCGCTGGCGAAAGCGTTAAATCTGCAAATTGTGGCAGAAGGGGTAGAAAATGAAACGCAGCAACAATTTTTGACCCAGTTAGGATGCCATACGCTTCAGGGGTTCCTGCTTGGCAAGCCGCGTACGGCAGAGGAAATTGCTCGCGATATTCGGGACCCTGCCAATATATTCACAAGGTCAATATATAATATCAACTCAAAATAATCTCAGGCTTCTTCCGCCTGTTGTTCATTTGGCATTAATTGCCTCACACTGCCATCCGGGCTTAGCATTTTTAATACATTATCGACTAATGCAGGCGCCTGCTTATAAAGATCATAACTTGTGGGATTCATTAACCAGTTCTTTACTATTCCGCTAAAACTACCATGCAGAATAATTAATATGACATCCAGATCAAGACTGCCTGAGATCAGCTTTTTATCCATACATCGCTGTAATACTTCAAGCAGCGACTGATGATGGAAACCCATCTTCTCCCGAATGGCCTGTTCCGATATCATACCATTATGGAATTCACATTTATGATATAAAATCTGCATTAATGCCTGCTGACGAGGCACTGCCGCAATATATTGTAAGGCTGCAATAAATTTCTCTCGTAGATCCTGTAAAGGATTATCATTCCAGCATCCCGTAAGCCTATCCTGAATAAGTTCGCGTAAAGGTGGTTGCTGTAACCAAACCTCATTAAACAACTGCGTTTTATTCTCAAAGTGCCAGTAGATGGCGCCCCGCGTGACATCAGCGGCATCAGCGATATCATTCAACGTCGTGTTGGCAACGCCGCGCAAAGCGAACTGCGCAATAGCGGTTTCAATCAAATGTTGCCGCGTTTTAAGCGCATCCGCCTTCGTTTTCTTCGCCATAATTAAGATATCCTGGACCATAAAAACGATAAATACGCTGATAAAATACTCAGCACAAAAAACAACTTTACCATGTCCTTTTTAGTCAGACGAGAGACAGCCATTTTTATTTCGCACAATATCGCCAAATCAATAATAAAAACAAATAAATCAATAAAACATATTCATATAAAATATATATTTCTAATTATGTTATTCAACATCATGATTTTACTAATCGGGACATTATGAAACGACAGGGAATAGTTCTTTTTTTTTGCTTTTATGTGCCGTGAACCCCATCCCAAAATAAGTATTGCTTACATCACAAGCTAATAATTTGTAGGATACCCCACTGCTATTCTATTTTTCGCGCGTTAACGCCTTACCGTTATCCGGTGAATAACGAGCTTTCGGTTTTTTAAGGAACAGTAATGACGAAACATGCCAGGTTTTCACTCCTGCCCTCATTCATCATATTCTCTGCTGCGCTGCTGGCCGGTTGTAATGACCAGGGAGATACCCAAGCTCATGCCGGCGAGCCGCAAGTCACCGTCCATGTGGTCGAAACAGCGCCGCTAGCCGTAACGACCGAACTTCCCGGACGTACGTCCGCATTTCGCATTGCGGAGGTTCGCCCCCAGGTGAGCGGGATCGTGCTTAAAAGAAACTTCACCGAAGGTAGCGATGTAGAGGCCGGACAGTCGCTTTATCAGATCGATCCTGCCACTTATCAGGCCGATTATGACAGCGCTAAAGGCGAACTTGCTAAAAGCGAAGCGGCTGCGGCTATCGCGCACCTGACGGTCAAACGCTATGTTCCACTGGTCGGCACAAAATATATCAGCCAACAGGAATATGATCAGGCGATTGCCGACGCCCGCCAGGCCGATGCCGCCGTTGTGGCGGCAAAAGCCGCTGTTGAAAGCGCGCGTATTAACCTTGCGTATACCAAAGTCACCTCACCCATCAGCGGGCGTATAGGAAAATCTAATGTGACTGAAGGCGCGCTGGTGACTAATGGTCAGTCAACTGAACTGGCTACCGTGCAACAACTCGATCCGATTTATGTCGACGTGACGCAATCAAGCAACAACTCGATCCGATTTATGTCGACGTGACGCAATCAAGCAACGACTTTATGCGACTCAAGCAATCCGTCGAACAAGGTAACCTGCATAAAGACAGCGCCAGTAGCACGGTTCAACTGGTAATGGAAAATGGTCAGGTCTACCCGATTAAAGGCACGCTGCAATTTTCCGACGTTACCGTAGATGAAAGCACCGGCTCTATCACGCTCAGGGCGGTGTTCCCTAACCCGCAACACAGTCTGCTTCCCGGTATGTTTGTTCGCGCCCGCATTGATGAAGGCGTCCAGCCCAATGCCATCCTTGTCCCCCAGCAGGGCGTGACCCGCACGCCGCGCGGCGACGCAATGGTGATGGTGGTTAACGATAAAAGCCAGGTCGAAGCCCGCAATGTCGTGGCGGCGCAGGCTATTGGCGATAAATGGCTCATCAGCGAAGGGTTAAAACCGGGCGATAAGGTCATCGTCAGCGGCTTACAAAAAGCGCGACCGGGCGTCCAGGTGAAAGCCACTACCGATGCTCCTGCAGCGAAAACGGCGCAATAAGGTAACCGTACATGGCAAACTTTTTTATTAGACGTCCTATTTTCGCCTGGGTTCTGGCCATTATCCTGATGATGGCTGGCGCACTGGCAATAATGCAACTTCCCGTTGCGCAGTATCCAACCATTGCGCCGCCAGCGGTTTCTATTTCTGCAACCTATCCTGGCGCGGATGCGCAGACGGTACAGGATACGGTTACTCAGGTTATCGAACAAAATATGAACGGTATCGATAACCTGATGTATATGTCCTCTACCAGCGACTCTGCTGGTAGCGTGACCATCACCCTGACCTTCCAGTCCGGAACCGATCCGGATATCGCGCAGGTTCAGGTGCAAAATAAATTGCAGCTCGCCACGCCTTTACTGCCGCAAGAAGTCCAGCAGCAGGGGATTAGCGTTGAAAAGTCCAGCAGCAGCTTTTTGATGGTCGCCGGATTCGTCTCGGATAATCCGAACACTACCCAGGACGACATCTCTGACTATGTCGCCTCTAACATTAAGGATTCTATCAGCCGTCTGAATGGTGTGGGCGACGTTCAGCTCTTTGGCGCACAGTACGCCATGCGTATCTGGCTGGATGCGAATCTGCTAAATAAATACCAACTCACGCCAGTTGACGTCATCAACCAGTTAAAAGTACAGAACGACCAGATTGCGGCAGGCCAACTGGGCGGTACGCCAGCATTACCGGGCCAGCAACTTAACGCCTCAATCATCGCCCAAACGCGTCTGAAAGATCCGGAAGAGTTCGGCAAAGTTACGTTGCGTGTCAATACCGACGGTTCTGTCGTCCATCTCAAAGATGTCGCGCGTATTGAGCTTGGCGGTGAAAACTATAACGTTGTAGCGCGCATTAACGGTAAACCGGCCTCCGGTCTCGGTATTAAACTGGCGACCGGCGCTAACGCGCTGGATACCGCAACCGCAATCAAAGCGAAACTGGCGGAGCTGCAGCCTTTCTTCCCTCAGGGAATGAAGGTGGTTTATCCTTATGACACAACGCCCTTCGTAAAAATATCTATCCACGAAGTGGTAAAAACGCTGTTTGAAGCGATTATTCTGGTGTTCCTGGTAATGTATCTGTTCTTACAGAATATCCGGGCACCCCTGATTCCTACCATCGCTGTTCCTGTCGTGTTGCTAGGCACTTTTGCGGTACTCGCCGCCTTTGGCTATTCCATCAATACCCTGACGATGTTTGGTATGGTACTGGCGATAGGGCTGTTGGTTGACGATGCGATAGTGGTCGTAGAAAACGTTGAACGTGTAATGATGGAGGATAACCTTTCTCCCCGAGAGGCGACGGAAAAATCCATGTCGCAGATTCAGGGAGCGCTGGTTGGTATCGCGATGGTACTGTCTGCGGTATTTATCCCGATGGCCTTTTTTGGCGGCTCGACCGGGGCAATTTATCGCCAGTTCTCTATTACTATTGTTTCAGCAATGGCGCTATCCGTTCTGGTTGCGTTGATTCTGACGCCAGCACTGTGCGCTACGCTGCTTAAACCCGTATCTGCTGAACATCACGAGAAAAAAAGCGGCTTCTTTGGCTGGTTCAATACCAGGTTTGACCACAGCGTTAACCACTATACTAACAGCGTAAGCGGCATCGTGCGTAATACGGGTCGCTATCTCATTATCTATCTACTTATTGTAGTCGGAATGGCGGTTCTGTTTTTACGCCTCCCGACCTCCTTCCTGCCGGAAGAAGATCAGGGGGTATTCCTGACCATGATTCAGCTCCCCTCTGGCGCTACGCAAGAACGTACGCAGAAAGTGCTGGATCAAGTCACTCATTACTACCTGAATAATGAAAAAGCGAACGTCGAAAGCGTGTTTACCGTAAACGGCTTTAGCTTTAGCGGTCAGGGACAAAACTCAGGGATGGCATTTGTCAGCCTTAAACCCTGGGAAGAGCGTAACGGTGAAGAAAATAGCGTCGAAGCCGTTATCGCCAGAGCGACACGCGCCTTCAGCCAGATTCGCGACGGGTTGGTGTTCCCCTTCAACATGCCGGCAATTGTCGAGTTAGGTACCGCGACAGGTTCCGACTTTGAACTGATTGATCAGGGAGGACTCGGTCACGATGCGTTAACAAAAGCGCGTAATCAACTCCTGGGTATGGTCGCGAAGCATCCTGATCTATTAGTGCGCGTACGCCCGAACGGGCTGGAAGACACGCCACAGTTCAAGCTGGATGTCGATCAAGAAAAAACGCAGGCGCTCGGTGTTTCGCTGTCTGATATCAACGAAACCATCTCCGCGGCGTTGGGCGGCTATTACGTTAACGACTTTATCGATCGCGGACGAGTGAAAAAAGTATACGTTCAGGCTGACGCTCAGTTCCGTATGCTGCCGGGAGATATCAACAATCTTTATGTACGCAGCGCCAATGGCGAGATGGTGCCCTTCTCTACCTTTAGCTCAGCACGGTGGATTTATGGTTCGCCACGCCTGGAACGCTATAACGGGATGCCGTCAATGGAACTGCTCGGTGAAGCAGCGCCCGGACGAAGTACCGGTGAAGCCATGTCGTTAATGGAAAACCTGGCTTCACAGCTGCCAAACGGTATTGGCTATGACTGGACAGGTATGTCGTATCAGGAACGGTTGTCAGGTAACCAGGCGCCGGCGCTGTACGCAATCTCACTCATTGTCGTTTTCCTCTGCCTTGCCGCTCTGTATGAAAGCTGGTCAATTCCGTTCTCGGTAATGCTGGTCGTACCGCTCGGCGTGGTTGGCGCTCTGCTTGCAGCGTCATTGCGCGGTCTGAACAATGACGTTTACTTCCAGGTTGGCTTGTTAACCACTATTGGCCTTTCTGCTAAAAACGCCATCCTGATTGTTGAGTTCGCCAAAGATCTCATGGAAAAAGAAGGACGTGGATTGATTGAAGCGACGCTGGAAGCATCCCGTATGCGTTTACGTCCTATTCTAATGACCTCGCTGGCCTTTATTCTCGGGGTAATGCCGTTAGTTATCAGTCGTGGCGCAGGTAGTGGTGCACAGAACGCAGTAGGCACAGGGGTTATGGGGGGAATGTTAACCGCAACCTTATTAGCTATCTTCTTCGTGCCAGTATTCTTCGTTGTTGTAAAACGCCGATTTAATCGCCATCATGATTAACCGGTAAACAGAGGCGTCTTCGGACGCCTTTTTAAACGGTACGTCTTTATCTCCGCTATTCCCCCTCTCCGCTTACCTCTGCATTCTCCATAGTTTTTACAATTCACATGAATTGAGATGATTCCTCATGTCGGCCATTTTTTCTGTGGTGGTAAAATAACTCTCGTTTTCGCAGCGGTTAGAGCCAGCATTTACGTTGCTGTACTTTGCGAAACGCTGATTAATGAGGTAACACCATGAAAAGACTAATTCCAGTTGCATTGCTTACCACCTTATTGGCAGGTTGTGCACATGATTCTCCCTGCGTACCGGTTTATGACGATCAAGGGCGACTGGTTCATACCAATACATGTATGAAAGGTACAACGCAGGATAACTGGGAGACAGCAGGCGCTATTGCTGGCGGCGCTGCGGCGGTAGCAGGGTTGACGATGGGTATCATTGCGCTTTCTAAATGATACATGCAGGCGCGGCAATGCCGCGCTTTCAGTAATAATATAAAGGTCGTAAGGATACTCAGCGACGTAATCTGTTCAGCCTATCCCCCGAAAGTTAACACGATAAAACGCTCTCTTTTCTTACTCGCCCATCCCGATGGTATTTATTCTATTCCTTGTCCGATGCAGACAAAATTGTAGCTTGATAGCATCGTAAGCCGCATTACAAACACGCTTTATACAGTAAGACTTAGAGCGTGGTCATTAGGCGTAAATTATTACAGACAGTCTGGATATAAACCGGAGCATACACGTAATACATGAGGATTTTGAGCACTGCCCCAGGGCCAAACTGGCAAATAAAATAGCCTAATGGGCCAGATTCTTAGTCCTCAGCGAATATCTCTATTGCTTATTAGAGGCGTAAGTAAAAGCCGTTTGTACATCTACTTCAGCACGGTTCACATTCGATGGTTCAGGCGGATATATGGCGGGAAATCACGTTGACTAAAACGGTTTTTATCTACTCTACGAAGATGTTTAAAACGCGTCGGCGTCATTACCCGATAACTTTTTCCATAGAGAGATATGACTAGTCCTGATATAGGTTGACAGTTTTTTGTCTGTAAAACACCTGATGAACATCATCGGGCGTTTTGTATTTCAGGGCCAGGTGTGGCCGTTCATGGTTATAAATTGCCACGGACTCTTTTACTATTTCCCGCGCTTGCTCCAGGTCTGCAGGACGCGAGAGTAAAAACTCATTTTTCAGTATCCCGTTTATTCTCTCAGCCAGCGCATTCTGGTAGCAGTCGTAACCATCGGTCATTGAAAAGGTTATTCCGTTTCGCTCATGAACTGACTGATAAAGTACCGAACAGTATTGCAGTCCTCTGTCAGAGCGATGTACCAGCGGACCTGTCGTTTTTCTCCGCCTCAGAGCCTGCCTGAACGCCTTTACCACATTTTCTGTCTGCAGGTTTTCCCCGACATGGTAACCCACGATTTTTCTGGAGCAGGCATCGGTGACCAGACTCAGATAGGCCGTGCCGCTGCGTAGTGGAAGGTAAGTAATATCGGCGACCCAGACCTGCTCTGGCTCAAGGGCGGTAACCTGTTCAGGGCCGGGTTTCAGCAGATTAGGATGCCGGTAAAAGCGATGATGGCTGTTGGTGGTTTTGTGATATGCCCGTTTCACGGGGACCAGGAGCCGGTATTCACCCAGCAGATTAAACAGACGGTCCCGTCCGATATTCAGCGTTTTATCGGCCTGCATGTTCAGCAGATAGTGCAGTTTACGCGTACCGATTCGCGGCTGGCGGCACCGGGTACGGGCAACAAAATCAAGAACCTGAGCATGATGCTCCTGCCGTTTATTACATCTTGTATTGTACTGGTACCACGCCTGTCTGCTGTGCCCCAGGAACTGACATGCACGCGTAACTGTTATTTTGGGGGCCTGACTTTGCGTGAGGACTTGCCGGGCCGCTTTTTTACAACACTTACCCCGTAATCATTTTTCAGGACGTTGATAACGGACTCAAAAAACTCAGCTTTCTGGTTTGCCAGCTCAAGCTGTTCTTCAAGTTCCCTGATTCTTTGCTCGGGTGTCAGCGGGATAGTTGTCTGAGCCACAGGCAGTTTCCTCTTCACCAGGTCAGGAAGTCCGGGTCTCCAGTCAAGCCGGCCATATTTACGCAGCCAGACAAGTACGGTGGAGCGCCCCTGAATGCCATATCGCTGCTGGGCCTGTTTATAGGTCATCTCGCCTTTTTCGACCTGCTCAACGACGGCTATTTTAAAGGATAGAGGATAATCGCGTTGGGTGCGTTTGAACTCAGTCATCATCACGTTCTCCGGATTTAAGTCTGGAACGTGTCAACGCTATTCAGGACGGGTCAATAAATGCAAAAAGGCCCAATCTTTCGATTGAGCCTTTTGCTTTATTTGATGTCTGGCAGTTTATGGCGGGCGTCCTGCCCGCCACCCTACGGGCCGTTGCTGCGCAACGTTCAAATCCGCTCCCGGCGGATTTGTCCTCCTCAGGAGAGTACTCACCGACAAACAACAGATAAAACAAAAGGCCCAGTCTTTCGACTGAGCCTTTTGTTTTATTTGATGTCTGGCAGTTCCCTACTCTCGCATGGGGAGCCCCCACACTACCATCGGCGCTACGGCGTTTCACTTCTGAGTTCGGCATGGGGTCAGGTGGGACCACCGTGCTACTGCCGCCAGACAAATTCTTTTTCAAATGCCGAACTTTAACCGTATTAAGTGGTGCTGATACCCAGAGTCGAACTGGGGACCTCACCCTTACCAAGGGTGCGCTCTACCAACTGAGCCATATCAGCACACTAAATTTGATGCCTGGCAGTTCCCTACTCTCGCATGGGGAGACCCCACACTACCATCGGCGCTACGGCGTTTCACTTCTGAGTTCGGCATGGGGTCAGGTGGGACCACCGCGCTAGTGCCGCCAGGCAAATTCTTTGTGCTCTGTACGCAATTCTTTATCGCATCAGCGGCGTTGCCTGCGCTCGTAAACTCAGTCACATACTTCTGTATGCTCCTTCCTTTCCTTCGCTTGCCGCCTTGCTGCTGCGCAAATTATTGCGTACTCAACTCTGAATCAGTGCTGAAAATCATCTCTCAACCGCCAAAACATCTTCGGCGTTGTAAGGTTAAGCCTCACGGTTCATTAGTACCGGTTAGCTCAACGCATCGCTGCGCTTACACACCCGGCCTATCAACGTCGTCGTCTTCAACGTTCCTTCAGGAGACTTAAAGTCTCAGGGAGAACTCATCTCGGGGCAAGTTTCGTGCTTAGATGCTTTCAGCACTTATCTCTTCCGCATTTAGCTACCGGGCAGTGCCATTGGCATGACAACCCGAACACCAGTGATGCGTCCACTCCGGTCCTCTCGTACTAGGAGCAGCCCCCCTCAGTTCTCCAGCGCCCACGGCAGATAGGGACCGAACTGTCTCACGACGTTCTAAACCCAGCTCGCGTACCACTTTAAATGGCGAACAGCCATACCCTTGGGACCTACTTCAGCCCCAGGATGTGATGAGCCGACATCGAGGTGCCAAACACCGCCGTCGATATGAACTCTTGGGCGGTATCAGCCTGTTATCCCCGGAGTACCTTTTATCCGTTGAGCGATGGCCCTTCCATTCAGAACCACCGGATCACTATGACCTGCTTTCGCACCTGCTCGCGCCGTCACGCTCACAGTCAAGCTGGCTTATGCCATTGCACTAACCTCCTGATGTCCGACCAGGATTAGCCAACCTTCGTGCTCCTCCGTTACTCTTTAGGAGGAGACCGCCCCAGTCAAACTACCCACCAGACACTGTCCGCAACCCGGGTAACGGGTCCACGTTAGAACATCAAACATTAAAGGGTGGTATTTCAAGGTCGGCTCCACGCAGACTGGCGTCCACGCTTCAAAGCCTCCCACCTATCCTACACATCAAGGCTCAATGTTCAGTGTCAAGCTATAGTAAAGGTTCACGGGGTCTTTCCGTCTTGCCGCGGGTACACTGCATCTTCACAGCGAGTTCAATTTCACTGAGTCTCGGGTGGAGACAGCCTGGCCATCATTACGCCATTCGTGCAGGTCGGAACTTACCCGACAAGGAATTTCGCTACCTTAGGACCGTTATAGTTACGGCCGCCGTTTACCGGGGCTTCGATCAGGAGCTTCGCTTGCGCTGACCCCATCAATTAACCTTCCGGCACCGGGCAGGCGTCACACCGTATACGTCCACTTTCGTGTTTGCACAGTGCTGTGTTTTTAATAAACAGTTGCAGCCAGCTGGTATCTTCGACTGACTTCAGCTCCGTGAGTAAATCACTTCACCTACGTGTCAGCGTGCCTTCTCCCGAAGTTACGGCACCATTTTGCCTAGTTCCTTCACCCGAGTTCTCTCAAGCGCCTTGGTATTCTCTACCTGACCACCTGTGTCGGTTTGGGGTACGATTTGATGTTACCTGATGCTTAGAGGCTTTTCCTGGAAGCAGGGCATTTGTTGCTTCAGCACCGTAGTGCCTCGTCGTCACGCCTCAGTGTTAAAGTGAACCGGATTTACCTGGAACACACACCTACACGCTTAAACCGGGACAACCGTCGCCCGGCCAACATAGCCTTCTCCGTCCCCCCTTCGCAGTAACACCAAGTACGGGAATATTAACCCGTTTCCCATCGACTACGCCTTTCGGCCTCGCCTTAGGGGTCGACTCACCCTGCCCCGATTAACGTTGGACAGGAACCCTTGGTCTTCCGGCGAGCGGGCTTTTCACCCGCTTTATCGTTACTTATGTCAGCATTCGCACTTCTGATACCTCCAGCATGCCTCACGACACACCTTCACAGGCTTACAGAACGCTCCCCTACCCAACAACACATAGTGTCGCTGCCGCAGCTTCGGTGCATGGTTTAGCCCCGTTACATCTTCCGCGCAGGCCGACTCGACCAGTGAGCTATTACGCTTTCTTTAAATGATGGCTGCTTCTAAGCCAACATCCTGGCTGTCTGGGCCTTCCCACATCGTTTCCCACTTAACCATGACTTTGGGACCTTAGCTGGCGGTCTGGGTTGTTTCCCTCTTCACGACGGACGTTAGCACCCGCCGTGTGTCTCCCGTGATAACATTCTCCGGTATTCGCAGTTTGCATCGGGTTGGTAAGCCGGGATGGCCCCCTAGCCGAAACAGTGCTCTACCCCCGGAGATGAATTCACGAGGCGCTACCTAAATAGCTTTCGGGGAGAACCAGCTATCTCCCGGTTTGATTGGCCTTTCACCCCCAGCCACAGGTCATCCGCTAATTTTTCAACATTAGTCGGTTCGGTCCTCCAGTTAGTGTTACCCAACCTTCAACCTGCCCATGGCTAGATCACCGGGTTTCGGGTCTATACCCTGCAACTTAACGCCCGGTTAAGACTCGGTTTCCCTGCGGCTCCCCTATTCGGTTAACCTTGCTACAGAATATAAGTCGCTGACCCATTATACAAAAGGTACGCAGTCACCCCACCACTAAGCCCCCTCTGCTTCTTTTGAGGTTGAACGTCGCTTTCGCTCCGTTAACCGTATCCTCAGCAAAGGATGCGTATGTGGAGTTCACCACTGGCTTAGTGGTGGGGCTCCCACTGCTTGTACGTACACGGTTTCAGGTTCTTTTTCACTCCCCTCGCCGGGGTTCTTTTCGCCTTTCCCTCACGGTACTGGTTCACTATCGGTCAGTCAGGAGTATTTAGCCTTGGAGGATGGTCCCCCCATATTCAGACAGGATATCACGTGTCCCGCCCTACTCATCGAGCTCACAGCACATGCGCTTTTGTGTACGGGGCTGTCACCCTGTATCGCGCGCCTTTCCAGACGCTTCCACTAACACACATGCTGATTCAGGCTCTGGGCTCCTCCCCGTTCGCTCGCCGCTACTGGGGGAATCTCGGTTGATTTCTTTTCCTCGGGGTACTTAGATGTTTCAGTTCCCCCGGTTCGCCTCATTAACCTATGGATTCAGTTAATGATAGTGTGACGAGTCACACTGGGTTTCCCCATTCGGGTATCGCCGGTTATAACGGTTCATATCACCTTACCGGCGCTTATCGCAGATTAGCACGCCCTTCATCGCCTCTGACTGCCAGGGCATCCACCGTGTACGCTTAGTCGCTTAACCTCACAACCCGAAGATGTTTCTCGCGATTCATCATCGTGTTGCGAAAATTTGAGAGACTCACGAACAACTTTCGTTGTTCTGTGTTTCAATTTTCAGCTTGATCCAGATTTTTAAAGAGCAAATATCTCAAACGTGACTCGTAAGTCAGTTTTGAGATATTAAGGCAGGTGACTTTCACTCACAAACCAGCAAGTGGCGTCCCCTAGGGGATTCGAACCCCTGTTACCGCCGTGAAAGGGCGGTGTCCTGGGCCTCTAGACGAAGGGGACGTATCAGTCTGCTTCGCAAGACGCCTTGCTATTTACTTTTCATCAGACAATCTGTGTGAGCACTGCAAAGTACGCATCTTTAAGGTAAGGAGGTGATCCAACCGCAGGTTCCCCTACGGTTACCTTGTTACGACTTCACCCCAGTCATGAATCACAAAGTGGTAAGCGCCCTCCCGAAGGTTAAGCTACCTACTTCTTTTGCAACCCACTCCCATGGTGTGACGGGCGGTGTGTACAAGGCCCGGGAACGTATTCACCGTGGCATTCTGATCCACGATTACTAGCGATTCCGACTTCATGGAGTCGAGTTGCAGACTCCAATCCGGACTACGACGCACTTTATGAGGTCCGCTTGCTCTCGCGAGGTCGCTTCTCTTTGTATGCGCCATTGTAGCACGTGTGTAGCCCTGGTCGTAAGGGCCATGATGACTTGACGTCATCCCCACCTTCCTCCAGTTTATCACTGGCAGTCTCCTTTGAGTTCCCGGCCTAACCGCTGGCAACAAAGGATAAGGGTTGCGCTCGTTGCGGGACTTAACCCAACATTTCACAACACGAGCTGACGACAGCCATGCAGCACCTGTCTCACAGTTCCCGAAGGCACCAATCCATCTCTGGAAAGTTCTGTGGATGTCAAGACCAGGTAAGGTTCTTCGCGTTGCATCGAATTAAACCACATGCTCCACCGCTTGTGCGGGCCCCCGTCAATTCATTTGAGTTTTAACCTTGCGGCCGTACTCCCCAGGCGGTCTACTTAACGCGTTAGCTCCGGAAGCCACGCCTCAAGGGCACAACCTCCAAGTAGACATCGTTTACGGCGTGGACTACCAGGGTATCTAATCCTGTTTGCTCCCCACGCTTTCGCACCTGAGCGTCAGTCTTTGTCCAGGGGGCCGCCTTCGCCACCGGTATTCCTCCAGATCTCTACGCATTTCACCGCTACACCTGGAATTCTACCCCCCTCTACAAGACTCAAGCCTGCCAGTTTCGAATGCAGTTCCCAGGTTGAGCCCGGGGATTTCACATCCGACTTGACAGACCGCCTGCGTGCGCTTTACGCCCAGTAATTCCGATTAACGCTTGCACCCTCCGTATTACCGCGGCTGCTGGCACGGAGTTAGCCGGTGCTTCTTCTGCGGGTAACGTCAATTGCTGTGGTTATTAACCACAACACCTTCCTCCCCGCTGAAAGTACTTTACAACCCGAAGGCCTTCTTCATACACGCGGCATGGCTGCATCAGGCTTGCGCCCATTGTGCAATATTCCCCACTGCTGCCTCCCGTAGGAGTCTGGACCGTGTCTCAGTTCCAGTGTGGCTGGTCATCCTCTCAGACCAGCTAGGGATCGTCGCCTTGGTGAGCCGTTACCTCACCAACTAGCTAATCCCATCTGGGCACATCTGATGGCAAGAGGCCCGAAGGTCCCCCTCTTTGGTCTTGCGACGTTATGCGGTATTAGCCACCGTTTCCAGTAGTTATCCCCCTCCATCAGGCAGTTTCCCAGACATTACTCACCCGTCCGCCACTCGTCAGCGAAGCAGCAAGCTGCTTCCTGTTACCGTTCGACTTGCATGTGTTAGGCCTGCCGCCAGCGTTCAATCTGAGCCATGATCAAACTCTTCAATTTAAAAGTTTGATGCTCAATGAATTAAACTTCGTAATGAATTACGTGTTCACTCTTGAGACTTGGTATTCATTTTTCGTCCGGGGACGTTAAGAATCCGTATCTTCGAGTGCCCACACAGATTGTCTGATAAATTGTTAAAGAGCAGTGCAACGCGGCTTTCGCTCACCGTTGCGAGGTGGCGTATATTACGCTTTCCTCTTTCAGAGTCAACCCTGAATTTCAGGATTTTTCTCTTCAACCGACCGGCTGTTTGTGTGAAGTGATTCACATCCGCCGTGTCGATGGAGGCGCATTATAGGAAGTTCTCTGCTGACCGCAATAGAAAAATTGCAGAAAAATGACTGTTTGCTGCATTCCCCAGCAACCCCCCTGGTTATACCCATTTACGCACAGACTTATCCACATAATGCGTGTTCATTTCCTGGATCTTCTCACTCTGCAAACGATCTTTCAGGGATAAAAGCCGGGCCAGAATTTAAAAAGAAAAATTCGCGAGCGTTGCGCAAACGTTTTCGTTACAATGTCGCCGCAAAATGAGAATGCCCCATAAGGGGCGTTAGCTGAGTTTTTCACGAAAAATTCAGCTAACGCTCTCTGTAATCGTCAAATCCAGGGGATTTACCATGCAACAACGTCGTCCAGTCCGCCGCGCTCTGCTCAGTGTTTCTGACAAGGCCGGTATCATCGAATTCGCCCAGGCACTTTCCGCACGCGGTGTGGAGCTGCTGTCTACGGGGGGCACCGCCCGCCTGTTAGCAGAAAAAGGCCTGGCGGTGACCGAAGTTTCCGATTACACCGGTTTCCCGGAAATGATGGATGGACGCGTAAAGACCCTGCATCCAAAAGTACACGGCGGCATCCTCGGTCGTCGCGGCCAGGACGATGCCATTATGGAACAGCACCACATCGCCCCTATCGATATGGTTGTCGTTAACCTGTATCCGTTCGCCGAAACCGTAGCACGCGAAGGTTGCTCGCTGGCAGATGCAGTAGAGAACATCGATATCGGCGGCCCGACCATGGTGCGCTCCGCCGCGAAGAACCATAAAGACGTCGCTATCGTGGTGAAGAGCAGCGACTACGACGCCATTATTAAAGAGATGGATGCTAACGAGGGCTCTCTGACCCTCGACACCCGTTTCGATCTCGCGATTAAAGCCTTCGAACACACCGCCGCCTACGACAGCATGATTGCCAACTACTTCGGCAGCATGGTTCCGGCTTATCACGGTGAGAGCAAAGAAGCCGCCGGTCGCTTCCCGCGTACGCTGAACCTGAGCTTCATTAAGAAGCAGGATATGCGCTACGGCGAGAACAGCCACCAGCAGGCTGCCTTCTATATAGAAGAAAATGTGAAAGAAGCGTCCGTTGCCACCGCAACCCAGGTTCAGGGTAAAGCCCTCTCTTATAACAACATCGCCGATACCGATGCGGCGCTGGAATGCGTGAAAGAGTTCAACGAGCCGGCCTGCGTGATCGTCAAGCACGCCAACCCGTGCGGCGTGGCGGTAAGTACCTCTATTCTCGACGCTTACGACCGCGCATACAAAACCGACCCGACCTCCGCCTTCGGCGGCATCATCGCCTTCAACCGCGAGCTGGATGCCGAAACCGCGCAGGCCATCATCTCCCGTCAGTTCGTGGAAGTGATCATCGCCCCATCCGCAAGCGAAGAAGCGCTGAAAATTACCGCTGCCAAGCAGAACGTCCGTGTTCTGACCTGCGGACAATGGGCAAGTCGCGTTCCGGGCCTGGATTTCAAACGCGTTAACGGCGGCCTGCTGGTTCAGGACAGGGATCTGGGTATGGTGAGCGAAGCTGAACTGCGCGTGGTTTCCAAACGCCAGCCGACCGAGCAGGAACTGCGCGATGCGCTGTTCTGCTGGAAAGTGGCGAAGTTCGTGAAATCCAACGCCATTGTGTATGCCAAAGAGAACATGACTATCGGCATAGGCGCAGGCCAGATGAGCCGCGTGTACTCCGCCAAAATCGCTGGCATTAAAGCAGCTGACGAAGGTCTGGAAGTGAAAGGCTCCGCGATGGCCTCTGACGCCTTCTTCCCGTTCCGTGACGGTATTGATGCCGCTGCCGCTGTCGGCGTGAGCTGCGTTATCCAGCCTGGCGGCTCTATCCGTGATGATGAAGTCATTGCCGCCGCCGACGAACACGGCATTGCGATGATCTTCACCGACATGCGCCACTTCCGCCATTAATTCAGGGAGCAGACGATGAAAGTTTTAGTCATTGGTAACGGCGGGCGCGAGCACGCGCTGGCCTGGAAAGCCGCACAGTCGCCGCTGGTTGATACCGTTTTTGTCGCACCGGGTAACGCCGGTACCGCGCTGGAGCCTGCGTTGCAGAACGTGGCTATCGGCGTCACCGATATTCCGGCGCTGCTGAGCTTTGCCCAGAACGAGAAGATTGATCTGACCATCGTCGGCCCGGAAGCGCCGCTGGTGATTGGTGTGGTCGATGCGTTCCGCGCGGCGGGTCTGAAGATCTTTGGTCCAACCGAAGGGGCCGCGCAACTGGAAGGCTCCAAAGCGTTCACCAAAGATTTCCTCGCTCGTCACCAGATTCCGACGGCGGAATACCAGAATTTCACCGAGATTGAGCCTGCCCTGGCTTATCTGCGTGAGAAAGGCGCGCCGATCGTCATCAAGGCCGATGGTCTGGCTGCGGGCAAAGGCGTTATCGTGGCGATGACGCTTGAAGAAGCCGAAGCCGCCGTTCATGACATGCTGGCAGGCAACGCCTTTGGCGACGCGGGCCACCGCATCGTGATTGAAGAGTTCCTCGACGGCGAAGAAGCGAGCTTTATCGTGATGGTCGACGGCGAGCACGTGCTGCCGATGGCCACCAGCCAGGACCACAAACGCGTAGGCAACAGCGATACCGGCCCGAATACTGGCGGCATGGGCGCCTACTCACCGGCGCCGGTGGTGACTGATGAAGTGCACCAGCGCACCATGGAACGCATCATCTGGCCAACCGTGAAAGGCATGGCGGCGGAAGGTAACACCTATACCGGCTTCCTGTATGCGGGTCTGATGATCGACAAGCAGGGTAATCCGAAGGTTATCGAGTTCAACTGCCGCTTCGGCGATCCGGAAACCCAGCCGATCATGCTACGCATGAAGTCGGACCTGGTGGATCTTTGCCTCGCCGCCTGCGACGGCAAGCTGGATGAGAAAACCTCCGAGTGGGACGAGCGCGCTTCATTAGGCGTGGTGATCGCCGCGGGCGGTTATCCGGGCAACTACAACACTGGCGATGAGATCCACGGCCTGCCGCTGGAGGAAGTGGCTGACGGCAAAGTCTTCCACGCTGGCACTAAGCTCGCCGACGACGACCGCGTGCTCACCAGCGGCGGACGCGTCCTGTGCGCGACCGCGCTGGGTCACACCGTGGCTGAGGCGCAGAAACGCGCTTACGCCCTGATGACCGACATTCGCTGGGACGGCAGCTTCAGCCGTAACGACATCGGCTGGCGCGCCATCGAGCGTGAGCAAAACTAACGGCTGAGTTTAGCCAGCAGCGTTTTGCGCGTAATGCCCAATTGGCGGGCGGCTTCCGTTTTGTTGCCGCCCGTTTTTTCCAGCGCCGCCAGAATCACCTCTTTTTCGACGTCCACCAGCGGTTGGATCTCACCACTGTATTCCGTTTTTATCGGCGTCGCGGCAATGGCCATTGGCAGCTCGCGTTCAGAAATATATTCCCCCGTTAGCAGCACCACCGAGCGCTCAATCGCATTTTCCAGCTCACGAATATTGCCCGGCCAGTCGTAGTGGATCAGCAGATCCATCGCCTGCGGAGTAAAGCCTTTCACCGCTTTTCGGTTACGTGCGGCAAAGCGCTGGAGAAAATATTCGGCTAACAGCGGAATATCTTCACGACGCTGGCACAGCGCTGGCATTTCGATGGTGACCACGTTCAGACGGTAGTAGAGATCCTGACGAAAGCGTCCGGCACTCACCTCTTCCGCCAGGTCGCGGTGGGTAGCGGCAATCAATCGAACATCTACAGATATCGTCTGGTTACTTCCCACGCGTTGCACTTCGCGCTCCTGAATCGCCCGCAGCAAACGTACCTGCATTAACGGCGAGATATCGCCGATTTCATCAAGAAACAATGTCCCGCCGTCAGCTTCGACAAAGCGTCCTTCCCGACGTTTATCCGCGCCGGTAAACGCGCCTTTTTCGTGTCCGAACAGCTCGGACTCCAGCAGCGATTCATGAAGCGCCGCGCAGTTGAGCGTGACCAGCGGTTTATCGCTCCGGGCGCTACAGGCGTGTAGCGCCCGCGCCACCAGCTCTTTACCCGTGCCGGAGTCTCCGTGAATCAATACCGTGGCGTCTGATGGTGCGACCATCGCGATTTCATTCAGTAAATGTTGCATCGCCGGACTGCTGCCAATCATGCCAAATTGCGCAGCCGACGCCGATGGCAATTCAGCGCCCGTTTCCCGCGTATGCGCCAACGCCTTTTCCAGCGTCTCCTGCAGACGGTCAAAATCCAGCGGTTTAATTAAATAGTCGAGCGCGCCGGCTTTCAACGCCTCTACCGCCGTTTCCACGCTGGAGAATGCCGTCATAATCAAAATCGGAATGGCGGGGTTGAGCGCTTTAATCTCCTTCAGCGTGGCGATACCGTCCATCTCCGCCATACGCACATCGCACAGTACCAGATCAAAGACTTTCTCACGCACCTGAGCCAACGCATCATGCCCACTGTAGGCCAGAGCGACGTTATAGCCCCAGCCCCGAAGCAGCGCCTGTAAAATCGTGCAGTGGCTTACATCATCATCCACAACCAGAATATCGATTTTTCCGCGTATCACCCTTGTTAATCCTGTTGTCTCGCTATCACTGGCAACCAGATAGTAAAGACCGCGCCTTTACCCTCAATACTTTTCACCTTAATCGCACCGCCATGCTGTTCGATGATATTTTGCACCACCGCCAGCCCCAGGCCTGTCCCGTCAGCTTTGGTCGTAAAATAAGGTGTAAAAATCGCCTCCAGCTGATCCGGGGCGATCCCTTTCCCGCTATCGGTAACAGTGATGATAACGCGGTCGGTCCCACTTTCTTTTGCCTCTACGGTAATCGTTCCCTGGCGGCCAATCGCATGAATAGCGTTCAGGTACAGATTCAACAGCACCTGAGTCAGCCTGTCCGGGTCAGCCTGAATACGCTTAAGCGTCTCATTCGCCGTGAATCTCAACTGAATCTCTCTGCTTTGGGCATCCTGACTGACCAGATTCAGGGAGTGAGTAATAATATCATTGAGGTTAACCGTCTGGAGCGTCAGATGCGCGGGCTTTACCAGTTCGAGCAATTCGCTTACCACCCGGTTCAAACGGTCGGCCTCTTTGGCCATCACCTGCGCCAGTTCATGCGACTCGCCGCCGGCAGGCGTGCGCTCGGCAAAGTATTTCGCCAGCCCTTTGATGGACGAGAGCGGGTTACGAATTTCGTGCGCGACGCCCGCCGCCAGATGCCCCATCGCCACCAGCTTTTCTTTACGCTTCATTGCATCAAGCAGTTCTCTGTGCGAGCGCTGATAACGCTGATGCCAAAAAAACGCCAGTAACGTTGCCAACAGCACCGCCGCTAACGCAGACAAAACAATCAGCGTATTACGCCACTCCCTTGCCTGTGTTGCGGCCAGCTCGCTGGCGTCAAAGGCAATAAAAATAGTTTGTTTCGCTGGTTCGTCGTCATTGGCGCTACGCGCCATGCCGTGCCCCCTCATACCGTGACCTCTCATACCGAAAAGCGGCTGGAACTGACGGTAAATTTCCAGCGCAGGCACCGTCTCGCCGTTAGCAGCAACGTCGACACGCCGCCAACGCTCCTGCGGCCCGGGGTTTAGTTGATGCATTTCAGATGCGGAATAGAGCGATTTGCCCACCATGCCAGGGTTGCTATGAGTGATGATTACCCCCTGCGCATCCGTTACAGCGAACCACAACACGCCTGGCTGACCCGCCATCTCTTCCAGCAATGTCTGCTGCTGCGCGTGATGCATCCGCATTCCCATACCTACTCGCGTGCCGGACTCCAGTGCGCGAATGAGTACATTTCCCTTTTCCAGCAGCGTCTGCCTGGCGGCAGCGCTCTCACGGCCATAGTCGCGAATGACCATAATGGAAAATAGCCCCACCAGAATGAAGATCGCCGCAGGTAACAGCCGACTCAACCACATTGCAGCGGCATCTTTATGTAATCGTATAAAACTCACAGGCTTCCCCGGCTCGTTTTTATTTTCCTTACTTAAGCAGAGATCATGCCATTCTTCGCTCCGCATAACCGCGCGGTGTCGCACACCCTTTCGGATACGGGTGGGTAAAAATGACTCGCCAGGCGGGTCATGCGAGTCATTTTTACTCGCTTTTTGCCGCCTGAAGCGGGTTAACTCGCTGCCCGACAAGGAATAGTTACCTGGCACGGAAGATGCAAGAGAGAGGATAAGATGAGCAACAGGAGAACGCAAAATGAAACGGAACAATAAATCAGCTATCGCGCTAATCGCCCTCTCTCTTTTGGCCCTGAGCTCCGGCGCCGCCTTCGCTGGGCATCACTGGGGCAACAATGACGGTATGTGGCAACAGGGAGGTAGCCCGTTAACTACGGAACAGCAGGCGACGGCGCAGAAGATTTATGATGATTACTATACGCAGACCAGCGCGCTGCGCCAGCAACTGATATCCAAACGTTATGAATACAACGCGCTACTGACCGCCAGTTCGCCGGATACTGCGAAAATTAACGCGGTTGCCAAAGAGATGGAGTCATTAGGCCAGAAGTTAGATGAGCAACGCGTGAAACGGGATGTCGCGATGGCGCAGGCTGGCATACCACGCGGCGCAGGAATGGGCTATGGCGGTTGCGGCGGCTATGGCGGCGGTTATCATCGCGGCGGCGGTCATATGGGTATGGGAAACTGGTAAAGCATGTTTGCCGAATGGCGGCTTCGCCATTCGGTATTCCATCAAAAGGTTTTCGCTTGCGGCTGCCAGTGACAGAAATCTGAATTCGCCACCAGCAAAAGTTGCGAGCCTTCCGGCGCCTCCAGCCATGCTACGCTCACCTCTACCGATGAGTGGTTCTGGCGGCGCTCAATGTGGCTTATTGCCCAGGAATCCAGATCCGGTTTCAGCGTTTCACCTTCACAGGTGGTTACCGTATGGTCGGCGTGCCAGCGTCCCTGGCGTAGTATGACCCGCCCCAGGCGCAAGGCGTCGCTGGTCTGACGGATTTGTTCGGCGCGATAGCGATACAAGGCAATCTGATCGTTGGAAAGCTGCTGCTTCTGCCCCCCGACTTCACGCTGCATAAAACTGAGTTCGCCATGAGCGTCGAAACGCGCGCGAATATGTTCTGGCGGTTTGCTGTAAATATTGAGTTCAATAAGCGAAAGCGTATCACCCTGCCAACGATATTCGCTGGTCGTCGTGCTGCCGCTATGCCACGGGCTAAAAACAGAAAGCAGATGGACTTCATCGTTCGTATCTTTACGCCAGATACGCACCGCGCCGTGATCGCCGGCAAAGCCGCTGGCAGTAAACGGAGGCGGTGAAGCGTTATGACTACAGGCAGTCAGCAACAGCGCGCCAGAAAACAGAAACGCGCGACGCCAGACAGACAAAAGGGGCTGACGAGCCCCTTCGATAAAACTGTTCACAGCTACGCGTCTTACTTAACTGCGTCTTTCAGAGCTTTACCAGAAACAAACGCCGGTACGTTAGCGGCGGCGATTTTGATTTCTTTACCGGTCTGTGGGTTACGGCCAGTGCGCTCAGCACGGTGGTTCACTTTGAAGGTACCGAAACCAACCAGTTGTACAGCATCGCCTTCTTTCAGAGACTCAGTAATAGCAGCCAGAGTGGATTCCAGAGCAGCTTTAGCCTGGGTTTTGGACAGTTCTGCTTTGTCTGCAATTACATCAATCAGTTGAGTCTTGTTCATAAGTTATCCTTACAATGTGTTTATCGCTTGCTAAGCATCGAGTGCGACGGAAATGCCAGAAAAGCACTCTCCTGCATACACGCACCGATAGCCACTTTTTTTCGCCTCCCAAATGTAGACCAGACGGGGGGCATAAGGGAAGCCTTATGGCACGACAAATCAGACGTTAAATCACGTTTTCTGGTGTCATTGCTGAAAATTTATACCGATATTGCTCTCACCAGCCTCGCGCAGGTCTGCCCTGAGCCCTTTTATCAGTTCAATATCGCGTTCTTCGCAGTCGGCTAAAAGTCGGAATATTTCCCACTGAATATCCCATTCCTGTTCAACGGCAGGGTTCGTTTTGAGCTCCTCATCGGTCATTTCCCGACCAGCCTGAGTCATTTCCAACATCGCCACCGTAGTAATGGAAGTCTTACTAACCTCAATAGCGTGTTCCAGCGTTTCGCCGCTAAGACGAGAATGCATTAATTCGCTTAATGCGACGCAGGCATCAATCGCCGGGTAAACGCCGTACAGATCATAGTCGTCAGCTGCCGGAATTGCCTCTTCAAACTTCTCCAGTTGGCTATCGAAATTGACCTTTGCATCTTTCACCGTCAGGGTTTCCCAGATCAGATCCAGAATGCGACGGTAGATCTGTCCGTCGCCGAATTCCGTCTGCTTGCAAAACATGGCGTAGTTCGGGTACATGCGCTCGCACAAGCAGGCCATAAAAGTAACGTGCTGCCAGCTTTCCAGCCGCTCCAGACGCAAATGAATCGGGTTTTGTAACATGATGGAATCTCGAATCGGAAATTAGCGGCAGTTTACCTGAATCAGCGCTGAATTTCTTGCCAACGAACAAACGCCGGACGCCCGGAAGCGACGGCATCCGCCCAGCGCGTCGGCTCCGGCAGGCGATACCCTTTCATACAGCGCTGTACCCACGCCAGCGCGCTGTCAGTACTGACCCGGTGCCCCGTCGCGATAAACAGCGGATTACAGCGCGCCTTGCTGCGCCATACCCACGCCAGTTGCTCGCCTTTATCCATTAAGGGGCTAAGTGCGCCAGGTTCGGTGGAAAGTGGTTCAAATTTACCGCATAGCCGTTTTTTCGCCACGCCGATGGTCGGCACGTCCACCAACAGTCCAAAATGACTGGCGACGCCAAGCCGACGCGGATGCGAAATACCGTGACCGTCCACAAACAGCAAATCGGGCTTTTGCGAGAGCTGTTCCCACGCCGCCAGCAGCGCAGGATATTCACGAAAAGAGAGGAAGCCGGGGATATACGGCATGGTGGTGGCAATACGTGCCACCTTGTACTCTACCAGTTCAAGCGACGGATATTTCAACAATACCATCGCCGCCCGCGTCACCTCGCCCCCCTGCTCAAAACCGACGTCCGCCCCGCCGATAAACGCTGGCGGATCTTTGTCCAACCGATCTTCGCGGCAAACCGATGAAGCAAGTTCTATCTGTTGAGCGCGTAGCGACGCGAGATCCATACTAACTCCTTAGTTGTGATACTGCGCAGAAAGTCGGTGCACTGCCTCCACAAATGCGCCAGCATGTTCTGGCGGCACATCCTGATGGATGCCATGTCCAAGGTTAAAGACGTGCCCTTCTCCCTGACCGAAACCAGCAAGTATAGTCGCTACTTCGTCTTCGATCCGTGCCGGCGGCGCATACAGCATCGAGGGGTCCATATTGCCCTGCAGCGCCACTTTATGACCAACGCGACGGCGCGCATCGGCGATATCTGTCGTCCAGTCGAGACCCAGCGCGTCGCAGCCGGTTTCCGCCATCGCCTCCAGCCACTGACCGCCACCTTTAGTGAACAGCGTTACCGGCACGCGGCGACCGTCGTTTTCACGCAGCAGGCCATCGACGATTTTATGCATGTAGTAGAGGGAGAATTGCTGGTAATCGCGGCCAGTCAGCACGCCGCCCCAGGTATCGAAAATCATCACCGACTGCGCACCCGCTTTAATCTGCGCGTTGAGGTACAGCGTGACGCTTTTCGCCAACTTATCCAGCAGCAGATGCAACGCCTGCGGGTCAGCGTACATCATCTTTTTAATCACCGTGAAGGCTTTGCTACTGCCGCCTTCCACCATGTAAGTCGCCAGCGTCCACGGGCTGCCGGAGAAGCCGATCAGCGGAACCTCGCCTTTTAGTTCGCGGCGAATCGTACGCACCGCATTCATCACGTAGCCCAGTTCACCTTCTGGATCCGGAATCGGCAGTTTTTCAACGTCGGCTTTGCAGGTGACAGGGGCTGTAAAGCGCGGGCCTTCCCCAGCTTCAAAATAGAGCCCCAGGCCCATCGCGTCCGGAATCGTCAGGATATCCGAGAAAAGGATCGCCGCATCAAGCGGATAACGGCGCAGCGGCTGTAAAGTGACCTCGCAGGCCAGTTCGGCATTTTTGCACAGCGACATAAAATCGCCCGCCTGAGCGCGAGTGGCTTTGTACTCCGGTAGATAACGGCCCGCCTGGCGCATCATCCACACTGGCGTAACATCAACGGGCTGGCGCAGCAGCGCACGTAGATAACGATCGTTTTTGAGTTCGGTCATTTTTACATTCCTTTAGCGTTGATGCGCCCAGTGTAACATGTCAATCATATTCAGCCCGACACATTGCCACCGTATCTTCGATCAAACGGCGCGCGACGGTGCCCGGTGGCGGTAGTAGCGGCAGATCGTCATAACGGTACCAATTTGCTTCCAACAGTTCTTTCGGGTCGATGACAATCTCGCCGCTGTCATACTCCGCCATAAAAGCGGTCATCAACGACTGCGGGAAAGGCCACGGCTGGGAAGTCACATAGCGCAGATTTTTCACCTTAATCCCGCTCTCCTCCATTACCTCTCGCGCGACCGCCTGTTCTAAGGTTTCGCCGACTTCAACAAACCCGGCCAGCACGGTATGCACGCCGTTGCGGTGGCGAACGTGCTGGGCAAGGAGGATCGAATCCTCACGGCGGATCGCGACGATAATGCAAGGGGCGATTTGCGGGTAGTAACGCTCGCGGCAATGGCTGCACAGCATCGCCCATTCGGTTTTACTCGGGTGCATAGGGTGCCCGCAATAGCCGCAAAATTTATGCGATCGGTAAAACTCCGCCAACTGTACGCCACGTCCCGCCAGTTGGAACAGCCCTGCATCCTGATCGATAACCTGGCGAACCGATCCCATATCATGGCGTCGATGCTGTAACACCAGCCAGACGGGCTCGCCTTGCCATTCACCTATCCGGAGTGCGCGCTGCCCCACAAGATCGAAATTTGCTGCCAGCCCGTGTGGTAATTCCCCATACGGCAACCATAATTTTTGTTCATGGCTGACGATCCACCAGCCACTCTCTAATTTTTCAATTATACGATCCATAGCTCTTGCACTACCTTTGCTTCACTGGCATGTTGTTAACATTATTTTTACATTCATGGCGAGCAGCCTTTATCTAACTTGCGGAGACAATCATGCTAAACCAGCTGGAAAACCTGACGGAGCGCGTTGGCGGAAGCAACAAACTGGTCGATCGCTGGCTGGATGTACGTAAGCACCTGCTCGTGGCTTACTACAACCTGGTTGGCATTAAGCCTGGCAAAGAATCGTACATGCGGCTGAATGAAAAAGCGCTGGATAATTTTTGTCAGAGCCTGGTCGATTACCTTTCCGCCGGGCACTTCAGTATTTATGAACGTATTCTCCATAAATTGGAAGGAAACGGTCAGCTTTTACATGCGGCAAAAATCTGGCCGCTGCTGGAAGATAATACGCAGCGCATTATGGATTATTACGATACCAGCCTGGAAACTGCCATCGATCACGATAATTGTCTCGAATTTCAACAAGCTCTGTCAGATATCGGCGAAGCGCTGGAAGCCCGCTTTGTGCTGGAAGACAAGCTGATTATGCTGGTGTTTGACGCGATGCACGACGGCGCCAGAGTCAAACGTCCCGCTTGAGTTCTGCGCGAGTAACGGGTAGTTTACTTCAGCCCCCTCTTCGGAGGGGCGGTTATCTTGTCGGAGTGCTAATTTTCCACAAAAGCGTTCGTGATGCGTCAAGGCGGCAAGTCGGTGAATCTCCAGGAGCTTACATAAGTAAGTGAATGGAGTGAGCGGACGAAGCCAACGAAGAGGCAGCGCGAAGGATGAAGTGGAAAAGGCTGAGACCGTTAATTCGGGATCCGCGGAACCTGATCAGGTTAATACCTGCGAAGGGAACAAGAGTAATTCTGCTTTATGCTGCTGCCTTTACGGGCGGCGCACATCCATTACTCCATCCGTCGTCTGACAAGCCACGTCCTTAATTTTTTGGAATGAGCTATGTCTACAACAACGTTAACCCGCCGCGAGCAGCGCGCTAAAGCCCAGCATTTTATCGATACGCTGGAAGGCACCGCGTTTCCCAACTCGAAACGCATCTACGTGACCGGTTCGCAGCATGATATTCGCGTACCGATGCGCGAAATTCAACTTAGCCCCACGCTCATCGGCGGCAGTAAAGACAACCCGCAGTTTGAAGAGAACGAAGCCGTACCGGTATACGACACCTCCGGCCCCTATGGCGATCCTGAGGTGGCGATTAACGTCCAGCAGGGTCTGGCGAAACTGCGCCAGCCATGGATTGACGCACGTAACGATAGCGAAGAATTAGACGACCGTAGCTCGGCTTATACCAGAGAACGTCTGGCCGACGATGGCCTGGACGATCTGCGTTTTACCGGCCTGCTGACGCCAAAACGCGCTAAAGCGGGCAAGCGCGTCACCCAGTTACACTACGCCCGCCAGGGGATCGTCACTCCCGAAATGGAGTTCATCGCCATCCGTGAAAATATGGGCCGCGAGCGCATTCGCAGTGAAGTGCTGCGCCACCAGCATCCGGGGATGAACTTTGGCGCGCGCCTGCCGGAAAACATCACCCCGGAATTCGTGCGTGATGAAGTCGCCGCGGGCCGCGCGATTATTCCCGCCAACATCAACCACCCGGAATCCGAGCCGATGATTATCGGCCGCAACTTCCTGGTGAAGGTCAACGCCAATATCGGTAACTCGGCGGTCACCTCCTCCATCGAAGAAGAGGTGGAAAAACTGGTGTGGTCAACCCGCTGGGGCGCGGATACGGTTATGGACCTCTCCACCGGCCGCTATATCCACGAAACCCGCGAATGGATCCTGCGTAACAGCCCGGTACCGATCGGCACCGTCCCGATCTACCAGGCGCTGGAGAAGGTCAACGGGATCGCCGAAGATCTTACCTGGGAAGCGTTCCGCGACACGCTGCTGGAGCAGGCCGAACAGGGCGTCGACTACTTCACCATTCACGCGGGCGTGCTGTTGCGCTACGTGCCGATGACCGCCAAACGCCTGACCGGTATTGTCTCGCGCGGCGGTTCGATCATGGCGAAGTGGTGCCTCTCGCATCACAAAGAGAACTTCCTGTTCGAACATTTCCGCGAGATCTGCGAAATCTGCGCCGCCTACGACGTTTCCCTGTCGTTGGGCGACGGCCTGCGCCCCGGCTCCATTCAGGACGCCAACGACGAAGCGCAGTTCTCCGAGCTGCATACGCTGGGCGAGCTGACCAAAATCGCCTGGGAATACGACGTGCAGGTGATGATTGAAGGCCCGGGTCATGTACCCATGCATATGATTCAGCGCAACATGACCGAAGAGCTGGAGAGCTGCCATGAAGCACCGTTCTACACCTTAGGGCCATTGACCACCGATATCGCGCCGGGCTATGACCACTTCACCTCCGGGATCGGTGCCGCGATGATCGGCTGGTTTGGCTGCGCGATGCTGTGTTATGTGACGCCGAAAGAGCATCTCGGCCTGCCGAACAAAGAAGATGTGAAGCAGGGGCTAATCACCTACAAAATCGCCGCCCACGCCGCGGATTTAGCCAAAGGACATCCGGGCGCGCAGATCCGCGATAACGCCATGTCGAAAGCGCGCTTCGAATTCCGCTGGGAAGATCAGTTTAACCTCGCGCTCGACCCGTTCACCGCCCGCGCTTATCACGATGAAACCCTGCCGCAGGAGTCCGGCAAAGTCGCCCACTTCTGTTCCATGTGCGGGCCGAAATTCTGCTCGATGAAAATCAGCCAGGAGGTCCGCGACTACGCCGCCGCGCAAGCCATTGAAGTCGGCATGGCGGATATGTCGGAGAACTTCCGCGCCAAAGGCGGCGAAATTTATCTCAAACGGGAGGAAGCCTGATGTATCAGCCTGATTTCCCGACCGTGCCGTTCCGCCTCGGGCTTTACCCGGTGGTGGACAGCGTTGCATGGATTGAGCGTCTACTGGAGGCGGGCGTGCGCACGATCCAGCTGCGTATCAAAGATAAACGCGATGAAGAGGTGGAAGCGGATGTTATCGCTGCCATCGCGCTGGGGCGTCGTTATAACGCCCGTCTGTTTATCAACGACTACTGGCGTCTGGCAATTAAGCACCGCGCTTACGGCGTGCATCTGGGTCAGGAAGACCTTGAAACCACCGACCTGAAAGCGATTCAGGCGGCGGGCTTACGCTTGGGCGTATCTACCCACAATGATATGGAGATAGACGTCGCGCTGGCCGCTAAGCCTTCTTATATCGCGCTGGGTCATGTCTTCCCCACGCAAACCAAGCAGATGCCTTCCGCCCCGCAGGGGCTGGCGCAGCTGGCCAGTCATATTGAACGACTGGCGGATTACCCGACCGTGGCAATTGGCGGCATCAGCCTTGAACGCGCTCCGGCGGTACTGGCGACCGGCGTCGGCAGCATTGCCGTGGTCAGCGCTATTACTCAGGCTGCAGACTGGCGTGAAGCCACTGCAGAGCTGCTGGCAATCGCAGGAGTCGGCGATGAATGACCATGATTTTATGCGTTATAGCCGCCAGATCCTGCTCGGCGATATCGCGATTGAAGGCCAGCAAAAGTTGCTCAATAGCCATGTATTGATTGTCGGCTTAGGCGGATTGGGTTCGCCTGCCGCGCTGTATCTGGCGGGAGCAGGCATCGGCAAACTAACGCTGGTAGACGATGACGACATTCATCTGAGCAATTTACAGCGCCAGATTCTATTTACCACTGATGATATCGCGCGTTCAAAATCTCAGGTTGCCCAGCAGCGCCTGACACGGCTCAACCCGGATATCGAACTGGTCTCGCTCCAGCAGCGACTAAAAGGCGATGCGCTCCGGCATGCGGTCTCGCGAGCCGACGTGGTGCTCGACTGTACCGATAACATGGCCACGCGCCAGGAAATCAACGCCGCCTGCGTAGCGCTCAATATCCCACTCATCACCGCCAGCGCCGTCGGCTTTGGCGGTCAGTTGATGGTACTCACGCCGCCGTGGGAACAAGGCTGTTACCGCTGCCTGTGGCCGGACGATGTCGAGCCTGAACGCAACTGCCGTACCGCCGGTATCGTCGGACCGGTTGTTGGCATGATGGGCACTTTGCAGGCGCTGGAGGCGATTAAATTACTCAGCGGTATTGAGACGCCCAGCGGAGAGCTACGCCTGTTTGACGGTAAAACCAGCCAGTGGCGCAGCCTGGCGCTGCGTCGTGCCAGCGGCTGTCCGGTATGCGGAGGGCGACATGCAAATTCAATTCAATGACGAGCCGATGCAGTGCGCCGAAGGGCAAACCGTCAGCAGCCTGCTCGCTACGCTTAATCAGCTTAAACCGGGCGTGGCGCTAGCGCTCAATCAGCAGATCCTGCCGCGCGAGCAGTGGCAGCAGCAAATCGTGCAGGAAGGCGACCAGATCCTGCTTTTTCAGGTTATTGCAGGGGGTTGATATGTTACGTATTGCCGACAAAACGTTTGATTCACATCTGTTCACCGGTACCGGGAAGTTTGCCTCATCGCAACTGATGGTCGAGGCAATTCGCGCCTCCGGCAGCCAGTTGGTGACACTGGCGATGAAGCGCGTGGATTTACGTCAGCACAACGACGCTATCCTGGCGCCGCTGATTGAAGCGGGCGTCACGCTGCTGCCCAATACCTCCGGGGCGAAAACCGCCGAAGAGGCAATCTTCGCCGCCCAACTGGCGCGCGAAGAGCTGGGAACCCACTGGCTGAAATTAGAAATCCATCCGGACGCCCGCTGGCTGCTGCCGGATCCGATCGAAACGCTAAAAGCCGCCGAGGCGCTGGTGAAGCAGGGTTTTGTGGTGCTGCCCTACTGCGGCGCGGATCCGGTGTTGTGCAAGCGGCTGGAAGAGGTCGGCTGCGCGGCGGTGATGCCGCTCGGCGCGCCTATCGGTTCGAATCAGGGGCTGGAAACCAAAGCGATGCTGGAGATTATTATCCAGCAGTCCACCGTGCCGGTGGTGGTTGATGCGGGCATTGGAGTGCCCAGCCATGCGGCGCAGGCGCTGGAAATGGGCGCTGATGCGGTGCTGGTCAACACGGCGATTGCCTTGGCGGACGATCCGGTAATGATGGCAACCGCTTTCCGCCTGGCTGTAGAAGCGGGAGTACTGGCGCGTCAGGCGGTGCCGGGTAATCGTAGCACCTACGCCAGCGCCACCAGCCCGTTCACCGGATTTCTGGAGGCCCTGTCATGAAAACCTTCAGCGACCGTTGGCGGCAACTGGAGTGGGACGATATTCGCCTGCGCATCAACGGTAAAACCGCCGCCGACGTGGAGCGCGCGCTAAACGCCGCGCATCTTAGCCGGGACGATTTGATGGCGTTGCTCTCCCCCGCCGCCGCCGATTATCTGGAACCGATGGCGCAGCGGGCACAAAGGCTGACCCGACAACGCTTTGGCAACACCGTCAGTTTCTACGTGCCGCTTTATCTCTCAAACCTCTGCGCCAATGACTGTACCTACTGCGGTTTTTCGATGAGCAACCGCATTAAGCGTAAAACGCTGGATGAGGTGGATATTCAAAGGGAGTGCGATGCTATCCGTAAACTGGGCTTTGAGCATCTGTTGCTGGTGACTGGCGAACATCAGGCCAAAGTAGGAATGAACTATTTTCGCCGCCATTTACCGGCTATCCGCCGTCAATTTTCATCATTACAGATGGAAGTCCAGCCCTTGTCGCAAGAAAACTACGCGGAGCTCAAAACGCTGGGGATCGATGGCGTGATGGTTTATCAGGAAACTTACCATGAGGCAATCTATGCACAGCATCACCTGAAGGGAAAGAAACAGGACTTTTTCTGGCGGCTGGAAACGCCGGATCGGTTAGGCCGGGCAGGTATCGACAAAATCGGTCTTGGAGCGCTAATTGGTCTGTCGGACAACTGGCGGGTGGATTGCTATATGGTGGCGGAGCATCTGTTGTGGATGCAGAAACACTATTGGCAGAGTCGCTATTCTGTTTCCTTCCCGCGTCTGCGTCCGTGTACTGGCGGTGTGGAACCCGCATCTGTGATGGATGAAAAGCAACTGGTGCAAACGATTTGCGCTTTCCGGTTACTGGCGCCAGAAATTGAGCTATCGCTTTCTACCCGCGAATCGCCCTGGTTCCGAGACCATGTGATTCCTCTGGCAATCAACAACGTCAGCGCCTTCTCAAAAACGCAGCCCGGCGGCTACGCTGACGATCATCCGGAACTGGAGCAGTTTTCTCCCCACGATGCCCGTCGGCCTGAAACAGTAGCAAGCGCGTTAAGCGCGCAAGGATTGCAGCCCGTCTGGAAAGACTGGGACAGTTGGCTGGGGCGCGCTTCGCAAACGCGGTGAACCCGTATGTAAACGCATTAGTATTTCACGAACGAGTACATAATGCGAAAAACGGGAGATTGTTATCGACCTCCCGTTTTTTTATGTCCGTTCTGAACAGCACTGCGATTTTAAAGTTGGCTGTAGTAGAGAAAACTGAGCATCAAATATTTTTTCGCCGAAACTTGATAGTTTATGCCAATATTTTATGTATTCAATAGCATGATTATTGCCATTTCCACTACTGCACATGCCTAGCCCATGAACTTTGCGTAAACTGACTGGTATTCATTATAATGTTATCATGCTTAAACTCAATAAAATCGCAAAAAGAATTATAATCTTCATTTAAAGAATAATTAAAATGTTTTCTAATTCCATTACATACACCATCGGAATAGGGATCAGCATCAAATTTAGTATGCATTATTTCCAATCCAGCAAGTAAAGCCGGGTGGTTATTGCGATCAACAGCTATTATCCCGTTCTCCATAGAAGCACGGCCATCTATCCTTTCTACATGAACAGCGATTCCATCCGGAATATATATACCCCCCAGTTTTTCCGTGATAATCATATCAGCATCGAGATATATACACCCACTATTTGTTGATAAATCATAACACCCAACCTTATCCGCCTCCAAAAATAACTGACCAGCCTTTAACATAGCCATATTCCTGTAAAAATCAAACCATCCATGGCCTTCATCCAGTAAGTAAGATTTAATTAATGAATCATTACCCTCTTGAATATCACTCAATTCTTTTTTTAATAGCTGCAGTAAATGATAATCCCTTTTTTCTTCTGGCATGGACTATTGCTTAGAAATATTTTCCATATAAATTTCTGATAATTTTTTATCGTACATGCTAAAGTCAATATCATTTCTATATATGACTTTTATGTTTTCATAGTCATACTCAAGTTTTGAAAAAGCATCCTTTTGTCCTGGAAAAAAATCACCATCTACAAAAATACCTATAAGACGTTCTTTTTCAATTGTTGCTGCTTTAATGATATTGTTAAGGTAGGGGTTTTTCTCTGTGTTAATTATAGGTATATCATTTTTCCCAAAGCGAGTAGGATTCCGCTCAAACCACTGGAAAAGAAGAGGGGTTTTCTCATCTAAAAAGCACAAGGGATAATCTTTTCCATTAAAACTTGTAAACTGAATGCCCCTGTTGGTAACAGTTTTAACCAATTCATTTTTTGAAAGCGCGGGAACATATCTATTTAATGGTGGAATCATAACAATTAAATGCTCCATGCTTACTTCATTACATATTTTACATGATGATTATTAGCACATGTTTTTTAGCGTTGCAATCGCTGTCAGCTAAAAGATGCTAAATTAAGCATTAACCGGTGGATACATAAATACCCTACTAGTGAGCAATTAAATAAATAGCTTGTTAACTTTATTTTTATTCCAGAAATGACATCATATTTATAATTCCTGTAATAAGGTAAAACAAAGACCTTAATGGAATTAAATGCTTCATTTAATGATTTAAAATTTCCCGCGTAAACAACCAATAAAACAGGTTTATCATTTAATGTATGAACAGCAGGCATTTTATAATGGCGAGCCAATAGACTTTAATAACTTAGATTTATGGGATAAATTTAAAGTCACATTTGGACACAATGTTACAGAAAAAATCAAACCCAATGGTAAAAAATTTCAATTTTGAGTATTGTGGATTCTCTACTTTTATTACGCCGGTTGATGGCGTTGGCGGGATTTTAGCAAAGTGGCTCTCAAACAAACATAATGTGATTGTCCCAACGCCTTATACATTCGGTCAAGACCCCATTCCTGGCGTCAATCTTTATCGTAATACAAAAGCAAAATTTGTTATGGCTAACGGCGGTAATAGTCTTCCCTGTGCGATGGCAAAATATAATGCAACAACTGGACAATTTATTCATATAACCAGTGACAATGAGTTTTCACAAATAATGCGAGAAACAAGAGTCATGAAAAAATAATTCATTTATTCATTAAATTTATAATTACAGATAAAATCAAGAGCCAGCATGGCATTGAAAAATAAAATACGGCTTTTTTATCCGCGCTGGTTTTGACTTGATGAAGAATAACGGTGGCGACAATAATAATAAGACAATAAATAAATATAAGTAATGATTTATGGTGAAGTATATATAACGATAGAAACAATAAAAAAGCGGACAGAACGTTTGAAATGGTTATCTTTTTTGTAAATACCAAAAGACTAAACATTAAATAGATTAATGAAATAATCGCTGGCATTTTCTTTCCTTGTAGGCAAGCGACCCGGAATTCGGCATCCAGCATGAAGCTGGTGGAGGGACAAATACCCCTCCACCATTTAACGATTACTCGTTATCAGAACCGCCCAGACCTGCGTTCAGCAGCTCTGCCAGGCTTGCAGATGCATCTTCCGCAGTGACCTGCGGTGTTGCTGGCTGCTCGCCCGCGGCGCGACGGCGCATACGATCCTGGTGGTACGCATAACCGGTACCGGCCGGAATCAGACGACCCACGATAACGTTCTCTTTCAGGCCGCGCAGTTCGTCGCGTTTACCCGCAACGGCTGCTTCGGTCAGGACACGCGTGGTCTCCTGGAACGATGCGGCAGAGATGAACGATTCGGTTGCCAGAGACGCTTTGGTGATACCCAGCAGATCGCGGGAGAAGGTAGCCCCCACTTTGCCGTTCGCTTCCAGCTCGCGGTTAGCGATCTTGACGCGAGAGTATTCAACCTGTTCGCCTTCCAGGAAGTCGGAACTACCGGCGCTTTCGATGGTCGCTTTACGCAGCATCTGACGAACGATAACTTCGATGTGTTTATCGTTAATCTTAACGCCCTGCAGACGGTATACATCCTGAACTTCGTTAACAATGTAACGCGTCACAGCATGAACGCCACGCAGACGCAGAATGTCGTGCGGCGCTTCCGGACCATCGGAAATCACATCACCACGTTCTACACGTTCACCTTCGAACACGTTGAGCTGACGCCATTTCGGAATCATCTCTTCGTACGGGTCACTACCATCAACCGGCGTAATCACCAGACGACGTTTGCCTTTGGTTTCTTTACCGAAGGAAACGATACCTGCGATTTCAGCAAGGATTGCCGGTTCTTTCGGACGACGCGCTTCGAACAGGTCGGCAACGCGCGGCAGACCACCGGTGATATCCTTGGTACCGCCGGATTCCTGCGGAATACGCGCCAGGGTGTCACCAGAACTGATCTGTACGCCATCTTCCAGCTGTACAATCGCTTTACCCGGCAGGAAGTACTGCGCAGGCATATCGGTACCCGGGATCAGAACGTCATTACCCTGAGCATCAACGATTTTCAGCGCCGGACGCAGATCTTTACCACCGGTAGTACGTTCAGCCGAATCCAGAACCACCAGCGAAGACAAACCGGTCAGTTCGTCGGTCTGACGCGTAATGGTCTGACCGTCGATCATGTCAGTGAAGCGGATGAAACCACTCACTTCGGTGATAACCGGCATGGTGTGCGGGTCCCAGTTTGCCACGGTTTCGCCGCCGGCAACCTGCTCGCCATCACCTTTCGCCATGACAGCGCCATAAGGCACTTTATAGCTCTCTTTGGTACGACCGAATTCGTCGATCAGCTTCAGTTCGGTGTTACGGGAAGTGATAACCAGTTTACCGCTGGAGTTCACAACCGACTTCACGTTGCTGAGCTTGATGCTACCTTTGTTCTTAACCTGGATGCTAGATTCAGCAGCCGCACGCGATGCCGCACCACCGATGTGGAACGTACGCATCGTCAGCTGTGTACCCGGTTCACCGATGGACTGTGCCGCGATAACGCCGATAGCTTCACCTTTGTTGATGATGTGGCCACGCGCCAGGTCACGACCATAGCAGTGCGCACATACACCAAAGTCGGTGTCGCAGGATACAACGGAACGCACTTTAACGGCGTCAACGGAGTTTGCTTCCAGCAGGTCACACCACTGTTCGTGCAGCAGCGTGTTGCGTGGAACCAGAATGTCCGCGGTACCCGGTTTCAGCACATCCTCCGCCGTCACACGACCCAGAACGCGGTCACGCAGCGGCTCTTTCACGTCGCCACCCTCGATAACCGGGGTCATCAGGATACCTTCGTGCGTACCACAGTCATCTTCGGTCACCACCAGATCCTGCGCGACGTCAACCAGACGACGGGTCAGATAACCGGAGTTCGCGGTTTTCAGTGCGGTATCCGCCAGACCTTTACGCGCACCGTGCGTGGAGATGAAGTACTGGAGTACGTTCAGACCTTCACGGAAGTTCGCGGTGATTGGCGTTTCGATGATGGAGCCATCCGGCTTCGCCATCAGACCACGCATACCGGCCAGCTGACGAATCTGTGCCGCAGAACCACGCGCACCGGAGTCGGCCATCATGTAGATGCTGTTGAAGGAAACCTGCTGCTCTTCCTGGCCATCACGGTTAATCACGGTTTCGGTTTGCAGGTTATCCATCATCGCTTTGGATACACGATCGTTCGCCGCAGCCCAGATATCGATAACTTTGTTATAGCGTTCGCCAGCGGTTACCAGACCGGACTGGAACTGCTCCTGGATCTCAGCAACTTCAGCTTCCGCCTCAGAGATGATCTCGTGTTTTTTCTCCGGGATGACCATGTCATCAATACCAACGGACGCACCTGAACGCGCTGCATAAGCAAAGCCGGTGTACATCGTCTGGTCCGCAAAAATAACGGTCGGTTTCAGGCCCAGAATACGGTAGCAAGTGTTCAGCATTTTGGAGATCGCTTTCTTGCCCAGCGCCTGGTTGACGATGGAGAAAGGCAGACCTTTCGGTACGATCATCCACAGAATGGCGCGACCAACGGTCGTGTCTTTCAGGCTGGTGTGCGCAACGAATTCGCCGTTTTCATCTTTTTCATATTCAGTGATACGCACTTTAACGCGCGCATGCAGAGAGGCCAGACCTGCGCGATAGATACGCTCAGCTTCTTTCGGGCCAGTCAGCACCATGCCTTCGCCTTTGGCGTTAACACAGTCACGGGTCATGTAGTACAGACCCAGTACCACGTCCTGAGACGGAACGATGATAGGTTCGCCGTTCGCCGGAGACAGGATGTTGTTGGTAGACATCATCAGCGCACGCGCTTCAAGCTGGGCTTCCAGCGTCAGCGGTACGTGAACAGCCATCTGGTCACCATCGAAGTCGGCGTTATAGGCCGCACACACCAGCGGGTGCAGCTGGATAGCTTTACCTTCGATCAGTACCGGTTCAAATGCCTGGATACCCAGACGGTGCAGAGTCGGCGCACGGTTCAGCAGTACCGGGTGTTCGCGGATAACTTCGTCCAGGATATCCCAAACGACAGCTTCTTCACGCTCAACCATTTTCTTCGCGGCTTTGATGGTGGTGGCAAGGCCACGCAGTTCCAGCTTGCCGTAGATGAACGGTTTGAACAGCTCCAGCGCCATTTTCTTCGGCAGACCGCACTGGTGCAGACGCAGGTATGGACCTACGGTGATAACAGAACGACCGGAGTAGTCAACACGCTTACCGAGCAGGTTCTGACGGAAACGACCTTGTTTACCTTTGATCATGTCGGCCAAAGATTTCAGAGGACGCTTGTTAGAACCGGTGATCGCACGACCGCGACGACCGTTATCCAGCAGGGCGTCAACCGCTTCCTGCAGCATACGTTTTTCGTTACGTACGATGATGTCCGGCGCAGCCAGATCCAGCAGACGCTTCAGACGGTTGTTACGGTTGATCACGCGACGATACAGATCGTTCAGATCTGACGTGGCGAAACGACCACCATCCAGCGGAACCAGCGGACGCAGATCTGGCGGCAGAACCGGCAGAACGGTCAGGATCATCCACTCTGGCTTGTTGCCAGACTGTACGAACGCTTCCAGCAGTTTGATACGCTTGGTCAGCTTTTTACGCTTGGTTTCGGAATTGGTTTCATTCAGCTCTTCGCGCAGAGTTTCACACTCTTGCTCCAGATCCATGCTCTTCAGCAGGGCCTGGATAGCTTCCGCACCCATCTTCGCGTCGAATTCGTCACCGAACTCTTCCAGCGCGTCCAGATACTGCTCTTCAGTCAGGATCTGTTGACGTTCCAGGTTGGTCATACCGCCTTCGATAACCACATAAGATTCGAAGTACAGTACGCGTTCGATATCACGCAACGGCATATCGAGCAGCAGACCGATACGGGACGGCAGCGATTTCAGGAACCAGATGTGAGCAGTCGGAGACGCCAGCTCGATGTGGCCCATACGCTCACGGCGTACTTTGGTCTGGGTCACTTCAACGCCGCACTTCTCACAAATAACACCACGGTGTTTCAGGCGCTTGTACTTACCGCACAGGCACTCGTAGTCTTTTACCGGCCCAAAGATACGGGCGCAGAAAAGGCCGTCACGCTCAGGTTTGAACGTACGGTAGTTGATGGTTTCCGGCTTTTTAACTTCACCGAAAGACCATGAACGGATCATGTCTGGCGAAGCCAGAGCAATTTTGATCGCATCAAACTCTTCGGTTTTAGTCTGCGCTTTCAGAAACTTTAATAAATCTTTCACGGATTTGCTCCCGTCGGAGTTAGCACAATCTGGTGTCGGGTTTTATCCCGACACCAGTGACCTGTTTGAGCGAGAATTACTCGTCTTCCAGTTCGATGTTGATGCCCAGCGAGCGGATTTCTTTCAACAGAACGTTGAAGGATTCCGGCATACCCGGTTCCATCTGATGGTTGCCGTCCACGATGTTCTTATACATCTTGGTACGACCGTTCACGTCATCAGACTTAACGGTGAGCATTTCCTGCAGGGTGTAGGCGGCGCCGTAAGCTTCCAGCGCCCACACTTCCATCTCCCCGAAGCGCTGACCACCGAACTGCGCCTTACCACCCAGCGGCTGCTGAGTAACCAGGCTGTAAGAACCGGTAGAACGCGCATGCATCTTGTCATCAACCAGGTGGTTCAGTTTCAGCATGTACATGTAACCGACGGTTACCGGACGTTCGAACTGTTCACCCGTACGGCCATCGAACAGGGTGATCTGACCGGAGGTCGGCAGGTCACCCAGTTTCAGCAGCTCTTTGATTTCCGCTTCTTTCGCACCGTCGAACACTGGTGTGGCAATCGGCATACCTTTACGCAGGTTTTCTGCCAGACGCAGCACTTCATCATCGCTGAAGGTGCTCAGGTCGACTTTCTGACGAACGTCGGCGCCCAGATCGTAGGCACGCTGGATGAATTCGCGCAGTTTGGCGACTTCCTGCTGCTGTTTCAGCATGGCGTTAATCTTGTCGCCAATACCTTTCGCAGCCATACCCAGGTGGGTTTCCAGAATCTGACCGATGTTCATACGAGACGGTACGCCCAGCGGGTTCAGTACGATGTCTACCGGCGTGCCGTTTTCATCGTAAGGCATGTCTTCGATCGGGTTGATCTTAGAGATAACACCCTTGTTACCGTGACGACCTGCCATCTTATCACCCGGCTGGATACGGCGTTTAACGGCCAGATAGACCTTCACGATCTTCAGCACGCCCGGCGCCAGATCGTCGCCCTGGGTGATTTTACGGCGCTTCGCTTCAAGTTTTTTCTCGAACTCGTGTTTCAGTTCGTCATACTGCTCAGCCAGTTGTTCCAGCTGATTTTGTTTCTCTTCGTCGGTCAGACCGAGTTCCAGCCAGCGGTCGCGCGGCAGTTTGTCGAGCTTCTCAGCTTCAACGCCGCCGGACACCAGCACCGCACGGATACGGCTAAACAGGCCCGCTTCGAGGATCTGCAGTTCTTCAGACAGGTCTTTTTTCGCCTGCTTGAGCTGCATCTCTTCGATTTCCAGAGCACGTTTGTCTTTTTCTACGCCATCGCGAGTAAAGACCTGAACGTCGATAACCGTACCGGAGACACCGTTAGGTACGCGCAGAGAAGAGTCTTTAACGTCAGACGCTTTCTCACCGAAGATCGCACGCAGCAGTTTCTCTTCCGGCGTCAGCTGGGTTTCACCTTTCGGCGTCACCTTACCGACCAGAATGTCGCCGCCGGTCACTTCCGCGCCGATGTAAACGATACCGGATTCATCCAGTTTGGAGAGCGCAGCTTCACCCATGTTCGGGATATCAGCGGTGATCTCTTCCGGCCCCAGCTTGGTGTCACGGGACACGCACGCCAGTTCCTGAATGTGGATGGTGGTGAAACGGTCTTCCTGAACCACACGCTCGGATACGAGGATGGAGTCTTCGAAGTTGTAGCCGTTCCACGGCATGAACGCCACGCGCATGTTCTGACCGAGCGCCAATTCACCGAGGTCGGTGGACGGACCGTCTGCCAGCACGTCGCCGCGTTCAACCGGCTCGCCCAGAGACACACATGGCATCTGGTTGATACAGGTGTTCTGGTTAGAGCGGGTGTATTTGGTCAGGTTATAGATGTCGATACCCGCTTCGCCCGGGTACATCTCGTCTTCGTTAACTTTGATAACGATACGGGATGCATCCACGTACTGAACAGTACCGCCACGTTTAGCTACTGCAGTAACACCGGAGTCGACGGCGACAGCACGTTCCATACCGGTACCCACCAGCGGCTTATCAGCACGCAGAGTCGGAACCGCCTGACGTTGCATGTTCGCACCCATCAATGCACGGTTGGCGTCATCGTGTTCCAGGAACGGGATCAGGGACGCACCGACGGAGACCACCTGCTGGGTGGAAACGTCCATGTAGTCAACCTGGTCACGGCTGAACAAGCTGGATTCGCCTTTGCTACGGCACGTTACCAGGTCTTCTACAAAGTGGCCTTCGTCATCCAAGTTGGAGTTCGCCTGAGCGATAACGTAGTTGCCTTCTTCGATAGCAGACAGGTAATGAATTTCGTCAGTGACCACGCCATCAACCACACGACGGTACGGCGTCTCAAGGAAGCCATATTCGTTAGTCTGTGCGTACACGGACAAGGAGTTGATCAGACCGATGTTCGGACCTTCCGGAGTTTCGATAGGACATACGCGACCGTAGTGCGTCGGGTGTACGTCTCGAACTTCGAAGCCTGCGCGTTCGCGGGTCAGACCGCCTGGGCCGAGTGCGGAGATACGACGTTTGTGCGTAATCTCAGACAGCGGGTTGTTCTGGTCCATAAACTGAGACAGCTGGCTGGAACCAAAGAACTCTTTCACTGCGGCGGAAATCGGCTTGGCGTTGATCATATCCTGAGGCATCAGGGTATCCAGATCGCCCAGAGACAGACGCTCTTTCACCGCACGCTCTACACGCACCAGGCCAACGCGGAACTGGTTTTCCGCCATTTCGCCGACGGAACGGATACGACGGTTGCCGAGGTGGTCGATATCATCCACTTCGCCTTTACCGTTACGGATATCGATGAGCTTCTTCATGACATCAATGATGTCGTCTTTGCTCAGGATACCGGAACCTTCGATTTCGTCGCGCAGCAGAGAACGGTTGAACTTCATACGACCCACCGCAGACAGGTCATAGCGGTCTTCGGAGAAGAACAGGTTCTCGAACAGGCTTTCAGCCGCTTCGCGTGTCGGCGGCTCACCAGGGCGCATCATGCGGTAGATTTCTACCAGCGCGCTCAGACGATCGTTGGTTGGGTCGACGCGTACCGTTTCAGAAATGTACGGGCCGTGGTCCAGATCGTTGGTAAACAGCGTTTCGATACGCTTGTGGCCGGACTGGCTCAGCTTAGCCAGCAGATCCAGGCTCAGCTCCATGTTCGCCGCGCAGATCAGCTCGCCAGTGGATTCGTCAACGTAGTCTTTAGAGACGACTTTACCTGCGATGTACTCAACCGGAACTTCGATATGCTTGATATCGTCTTTTTCCAGCTGACGGATATGACGCGCGGTAATGCGACGGCCTTTTTCAACGTACACCTTGCCGTTAGCTTCGATATCGAACGACGCGGTTTCGCCGCGCAGACGTTCTGGAATCAGCTCCATCTGCAGCTTGTTGTCGCGAATTTCGAAGACGACTTTCTCAAAGAACAGGTCAAGGATCTGCTCAGTGGTGTAGTTCAGCGCACGCAGGATGATGGTCGCAGGCAGTTTACGGCGACGGTCGATACGCACGAACAGGTTGTCCTTCGGATCGAATTCGAAGTCCAGCCAGGAACCACGGTAAGGAATGATGCGCGCGTTATACAGCACTTTACCCGAAGAGTGGGTTTTACCTTTGTCGGAGTCAAAGAAGACGCCCGGACTACGGTGCAGCTGAGAAACGATAACACGCTCAGTACCGTTGATAACAAAGGTACCGTTGTCGGTCATGAGCGGAATTTCGCCCATGTAGACTTCTTGTTCTTTAATGTCTTTAACGGTGCCTTCCGGCGCTTCGCGCTCGTAGATCACCAGACGCAGTTTTACGCGCAGCGGTGCGGAATAGGTCACGCCACGGATCTGACATTCCTGAACGTCAAACACCGGTTCGCCAAGGCGGTAGCTGACGTACTGCAGCTCGGAATTACCGCTGTAGCTCTGAATCGGGAACACGGAACGGAAGGCTGCTTCCAGGCCGTACTGCCCTTCAGGATCTTGCTCGATAAACTTCTGAAACGAGTCAAGCTGGATAGAAAGGAGATAAGGTACATCCAGAACTTGTGGACGTTTACCAAAATCCTTACGAATACGTTTTTTCTCGGTATAGGAGTAAACCATAGGGTTCCTCAGCTCGCTGACAAGTCGACCCATCTGTCCTGCGGGGGACAGTTTGTGCAACACTATTTTGTTGACCGGAAAATGGATACTTTCCGCAATGCCTGTTGCTATCACGCTTAAACCATTTCATTGCGATTTACACAGAACGTACGCTCTGTCGCAGTATATTAAGTCGTCGATAGAAACAAGCATTGAAAGGCACAGCAGTAGTCAAACAGTGTGAAACGCTACTGGCGCCTTACAGCGCAAAAAGGCTGGTGACTAAAAAGTCACCAGCCATCAGCCTGATTTCTCAGGCTGCAACCGGAAGGGTTGGCTTATTTAACTTCAACTTCAGCGCCAGCTTCTTCCAGAGATTTTTTCAGTGCTTCAGCGTCATCTTTGCTCACGCCTTCTTTCAGAGCGGCCGGAGCAGATTCTACCAGGTCTTTAGCTTCTTTCAGACCCAGGCCAGTTGCGCCACGTACTGCTTTGATAACAGCAACTTTGTTAGCGCCAGCAGCTTTCAGAATTACGTCGAATTCAGTTTTTTCTTCAGCAGCTTCAGCCGGGCCAGCAGCTACAGCTACAGCAGCAGCAGCGGAAACACCGAATTTTTCTTCCATTGCAGAAATCAGTTCTACAACGTCCATTACGGACATAGCGGATACTGCTTCAATGATTTGATCTTTAGTGATAGACATTTAAATTGTTCCTGAATATCAGAATAAGTTTATACGTAAGCAAATGCTTGATAAAGACAACTGCGATTACGCAGCTTCTTTTGCATCGCGTACAGCAGCCAGTGTGCGAACCAGTTTGCCAGCCGAAGCTTCTTTCATGGTTGCCATCAGGCGTGCAATTGCTTCTTCGTAGGTCGGCAGAGTTGCCAGGCGGTCGATCTGAGACGCCGGGATCAGCTCACCTTCAAAGGCTGCAGCTTTGACCTCAAATTTTGCATTCGCTTTCGCGAACTCTTTGAACAGACGAGCAGCAGCGCCCGGGTGTTCCATAGAGTATGCAATCAGGGTCGGACCAACAAACGTGTCTTTCAGGCACTCGAACTGAGTACCTTCAACGACGCGGCGCAGCAGGGTGTTACGAACAACACGCATGTATACGCCAGCTTCACGACCTGCTTTACGCAGTTCAGTCATTTTATCTACAGTTACGCCACGGGAATCCGCAACTACTGCAGACAGCGCGCCTTTGGCTACTTCGCTGACTTCAGCAACAATCGCTTGTTTGTCTTGAAGATTTAAAGCCATTAGCTTTGCTCCTGGATGTTTGCCGGAACTCATGTTCCGGAACTCACTTCACTCATCTCAACGAGAAGAGCGTCTTAATACGGTGAGCAGAAACAAGCCAGAGTATCAAAAATAATCTTAGCGTTCTGTCACCGTCTACGCAGGGGATTAAGCCTCTTGCGAGACGCCTGCGGTCTTCGACGGAGGCCTGGATAGGCCAGGCTCCAACGAACAAATTCTTTCTATGACTTCATCCTTTGAACCGCAGCTGTGTTAGCTGCGCTCGTTCACACCAGTCACATAGTTAACTATGCTCCTGGCGACTCACTCACTTGCTGCCTTGCTGCAATTCAAATGACTCGTATAGTGCTCTGTTATATTTCAACAGAATCGTGGGGGTAATATTGTAGACAAAATCACCGCCCACGTAAAGACTAATCTTAGTTCGCAGATGCGCTCAGACCAGCCTGATCAACGGCAACGCCAGCACCCATGGTGGTGGAGATGCTAACTTTCTTGATGTACACGCCTTTCGCCTGGCTCGGTTTTGCTTTTTTCAGCGCAACCAGCAGAGCTTCCAGGTTTTCTTTCAGTTTGTCAGCGTCAAAGTCCACTTTACCGATGGTGGTGTGGATGATGCCGTTTTTGTCGTTACGGTAACGAACCTGACCTGCTTTAGCGTTCTTAACCGCTTCAGCAACGTTCGGAGTTACGGTACCGACTTTCGGGTTTGGCATCAGGCCGCGCGGACCCAGAACCTGGCCCAGCTGGCCAACAACGCGCATTGCATCCGGGGATGCGATAACAACGTCGAAGTTCATTTCGCCTTTCTTGATCTGGTCAGCCAGATCTTCCATACCTACCAGCTCAGCGCCAGCAGCTTTAGCTGCTTCAGCGTTCGGGCCCTGGGTAAATACGGCAACGCGAACAGAACGGCCAGTACCGTGCGGCAGTACAGTCGCGCCACGAACGCTCTGGTCAGATTTACGAGCGTCGATGCCGAGGTTAACGGCAACGTCAACGCTTTCGTTGAATTTAGCAGTGGCCAGCTCTTTCAGCAGGGCAATAGCTTCGTTGATGTCGTACTGTTTGGTCGCATCAACTTTTTCACGGATCACGCGCATACGCTTGGTCAGTTTAGCCATTTCTTAGTCCTCCACTACCAGGCCCATGGAACGTGCAGTACCTTCGATGGAGCGAGTCATCGCTTCAATGTCGGCACCAGTCATGTCGGCAGCTTTGGTCTGCGCGATTTCCTGCAGCTGAGCGCGGGAAATTTTACCTACTTTGTCTTTGTTCGGCTTGCCGGAACCAGACTTGATACCAGCCGCTTTTTTCAGCAGAACAGCTGCCGGAGGCGTTTTGGTAACAAAGGTGAAAGAACGGTCAGCGTAAACGGTAATAACAACCGGAATCGGCAGACCTTTTTCGATGGAATCCGTTTTTGCGTTGAACGCTTTGCAGAATTCCATGATGTTCACACCCTGCTGACCCAGTGCTGGACCAACCGGCGGACTCGGGTTCGCCATACCAGCTGCAACCTGCAGCTTGACGTAGGCTTGTACTTTCTTAGCCATTCTAAATTCCTCGAATTGGGTAGTATCGCTTCAAAGAAGCTCCCCGTGATAAATATCGCTTTATGGGCATAAGGCCCATAAAAACAAAAGGCGCGAAATTGTATGTCAATTTCGCGCCCTATGCAACGATTAGATCGCTGCTTTTTTGATCGCAGCCTTACGCTTTCTCAACCTGGCTGAAGTCCAGCTCTACCGGGGTCGCACGACCGAAGATAGAAACAGACACTTTCAGGCGAGACTTCTCATAATCAACTTCTTCGACAACGCCGTTAAAGTCTGCGAACGGACCGTCGTTAACACGAACCATTTCACCCGGTTCAAACAGAGTTTTCGGCCGCGGCTTATCGCCAACCTGCTGCAGGCGGTTCATGATCGCATCGACTTCTTTGTCGCTGATCAGCGCCGGACGGTCAGAGGTACCGCCGATAAAGCCCATCACACGCGGCACGCTGCGCACCAGGTGCCAGCTTGCGTCGTTCATGACCATCTGGACCAGAACGTAACCCGGGAAGAATTTGCGTTCGCTTTTGCGACGCTGGCCGCCACGGATCTCAACGACTTCTTCAGTCGGCACCATGACTTCGCCAAACAGCTCTTCCATATTGTGTAATTTGATATGCTCGCGCAGCGATGTGGCTACGCGGCCTTCAAAACCGGAAAACGCCTGAACGACGTACCAGCGCTTTTTAGGTGCTTCAGACATCTCAGAACCTCAGGCCAGTGATAAAGGATACCAGGCGAACCAGAATACCATCCAGTCCCCACAGGATCAGTGACATAACTGCGGTAACCGCAGCGACGATCAGCGTGGTGTGCAGCGTTTCCTGGCGAGTCGGCCAAATGACCTTACGGACTTCGGTTCTCGCTTCACGGGCAAAAGCAACGGTTGCTTTACCTTTTGTCGTCAACAGCGCGACACCACCCGCTGCAGCAATCAGAATTACTACGGCCAGCGCACGCAGCGGCAGCATCATGTCGCGATAGAGGTAGTTGCCGACGATTGCGACGATCAGCAATATGGCAACAACTATCCACTTCATCGCTTCCAGGCCGCGCCCGCTCCCTTGAGCTTCGGTATTCGCACTCATAAACCAACCTGTCAGAAGTATTCTACAAACATTTTCACCCCGCAATCGCGAGGCAATCCAAATCGAAACGCTTATTCGCCTTTCGGATTATACGCCCTCTACAGAGCCTGTCTCAGCAATGATTATGACAAATAAAATCACTGATGAGCCAGGTTCTGGTGTGAAAGCGTGCAAAAAGGGCATCAAATGATGCCCTTTTATTGCGCATTGCGTCAAATGTTATCAGCGATTAGCCGAGAACTTTAGCAACAACGCCCGCGCCAACGGTACGGCCGCCTTCACGGATTGCGAAACGCAGACCGTCGTCCATCGCGATCGGGTGGATCAGGGTAACAACCATTTTGATGTTGTCGCCCGGCATTACCATCTCTACGCCTTCCGGCAGTTCGATGGTGCCAGTCACGTCAGTAGTACGGAAGTAGAACTGCGGACGGTAGCCTTTGAAGAACGGAGTATGACGGCCGCCTTCATCTTTGGACAGAATGTACACTTCAGATTCGAACTTGGTGTGCGGCTTGATGGTGCCCGGCTTAGCCAGTACCTGACCACGTTCGATTTCTTCACGTTTGATACCACGCAGCAGAACACCTACGTTCTCACCGGCACGGCCTTCGTCCAGCAGTTTGCGGAACATTTCAACGCCAGTACAGGTAGACTTCTGAGTCTCTTTGATACCAACGATTTCAACTTCTTCGCCCACTTTGATGATACCGCGCTCTACACGACCGGTAACAACGGTACCACGACCGGAGATGGAGAATACGTCTTCGATCGGCAGCAGGAACGGCTTGTCAATCGCACGCTCTGGTTCCGGAATATAAGAATCCAGGAAGCCAGCCAGTTCGATGATTTTCGCTTCCCACTCTGCGTCGCCTTCCAGCGCTTTCAGAGCAGAACCACGAACGATCGGAGTGTCGTCGCCCGGGAAGTCGTACTGAGATAGCAGTTCGCGAACTTCCATTTCAACCAGTTCCAGCAGCTCTTCGTCATCAACCATGTCGCATTTGTTCAGGAACACGATGATGTACGGAACGCCTACCTGACGACCCAGCAGGATGTGCTCACGGGTCTGCGGCATCGGACCGTCAGTCGCAGCAACAACCAGGATCGCGCCGTCCATCTGAGCAGCACCGGTGATCATGTTTTTAACATAGTCGGCGTGCCCCGGGCAGTCTACGTGTGCGTAGTGGCGGGTCGGGGTATCGTATTCAACGTGAGAAGTGTTGATGGTGATACCACGCGCTTTTTCTTCCGGCGCGTTATCGATCTGGTCGAATGCGCGAGCGGCACCGCCGTAGGTTTTAGCCAGTACGGTAGTAATGGCAGCGGTCAGCGTTGTTTTACCATGGTCAACGTGGCCGATAGTACCGACGTTAACGTGCGGTTTTGTACGTTCAAACTTTTCTTTAGACATCGATTGTCCCTCTAAGACACGGATAAATCGGTGATATCACCACATCAACCAGGCAACACGCCCGACTTGTTGAATGCTAATAAACAGAAGAGAAAAACAGGAAGGAGAAAAGAAGTGGTGCTGATAGGCAGATTCGAACTGCCGACCTCACCCTTACCAAGGGTGCGCTCTACCAACTGAGCTATATCAGCACATCTTGGAGCGGGCAGCGGGAATCGAACCCGCATCATCAGCTTGGAAGGCTGAGGTAATAGCCATTATACGATGCCCGCATCCTGGAACTCGGCTACCTGATTTTCATTCTGCACTGAATATCGAGAGAAACTCTCTTTATTCGAGCCGGTAAGCGAACTTATCGTCTCGGGCTGCGCCATCGCGCGGCCGAAAATGGTGGTGGGGGAAGGATTCGAACCTTCGAAGTCTGTGACGGCAGATTTACAGTCTGCTCCCTTTGGCCGCTCGGGAACCCCACCGGACTTGATGGTGCCGACTACCGGAATCGAACTGGTGACCTACTGATTACAAGTCAGTTGCTCTACCTACTGAGCTAAGTCGGCATCAAGTAGCGCGCATTCTATGGAGACCTGCGTGCTCATGCAACTAAAAAATTGCATAAAATGTTCTATCGCTCACATTTTGCGCTATAAGAGACAAAAATGCTCTAATTTCAAACAAGAGAGCATAAATTTTCGGCATTTTACCGACCGTCTGACCAGGATACGACGCGGCATTTCAACGTTCCGTCGATAGAAAGCAATCTTCTGTATCTGGTATATTCGTCACATTGCTTCTCAGGGATAGCTTTCACAGCGAGATTTTTTCTTATTATTCCTCCCCATCTGGTGTTACCCTCCTGCCCATTGTCCAAATTAACTTAAATGTGACGTGCCGTTGCATGTCAGGGATGGCCCTCGTTCATCGCTGAACTGATGTAGCAATAGCAGCCAGAAACATGCTTATGAGTATAAAAGAGCAATCGTTAATGACGCCTTACCTACAGTTTGATCGCAGCCAGTGGGCTGCGCTTCGCGATTCTGTGCCGATGACCCTGACCGAGGATGAGATCGCGCAGTTAAAAGGCATTAATGAAGATTTATCGCTGGAAGAAGTTGCAGAAATATATTTACCTCTCTCCCGTTTGCTAAATTTCTATATCAGTTCAAATCTGCGTCGTCAGGCTGTCCTGGAACAGTTTCTGGGCACTAACGGCCAGCGAATCCCTTACATCATCAGTATCGCGGGCAGCGTCGCAGTGGGTAAAAGCACGACAGCACGCGTTCTGCAAGCGTTGCTGAGTCGCTGGCCGGAACACCGCCGTGTTGAATTGATTACCACAGACGGCTTCCTCCACCCAAACCAGGTGTTGAAAGAACGCGGGTTAATGAAGAAAAAGGGGTTCCCCGAATCGTATGATATGCACCGACTGGTGAAATTCGTTTCTGACCTCAAGTCGGGCGTACCGAACGTGACGGCGCCAGTCTATTCTCATTTGATTTACGATGTTATTCCTGAAGGGGATAAAACCGTCGCTCAACCTGATATATTGATTCTTGAAGGTTTGAATGTTTTACAAAGCGGTATGGATTATCCTCACGATCCGCATCATGTATTTGTCTCTGATTTCGTTGATTTCTCTATTTACGTTGATGCGCCAGAAGAACTTCTTCAGACGTGGTATATCAATCGCTTCCTGAAATTCCGCGAAGGGGCGTTTACCGATCCTGACTCTTATTTCCACAATTATGCGAAATTATCTAAAGAAGAAGCTGTTAATACAGCGACTTCGCTTTGGAAAGAAATTAACTTGTTGAATTTAAAACAAAATATTTTACCCACGCGAGAACGTGCCAGCCTTATTATGACCAAGAGCGCTAACCATGCGGTGGAACAGGTAAGATTGCGGAAATAACAGAAAAAAGGGGAGCACCGACTCCCCTTTTTTACTATTCGGCGCTTCGCAGCGATATTTCTCCGCCCATCCAGGGTTTTATCACGCCATCCTGTTCAAGCAATAATGCGCCTTGAGTATCAATGCCGCGAGAAATACCAAATATTTCTTTGTCGCCAATAATTAGTTTTACCGGACGATCAATAAAATTATCCAGTTTTTTCCAGCGCGAAAGATAAGGAGAAAGTCCTTCTTGCTCAAAAAGCTCAAGCGCAGCACGTAACTTATAAATCAGCTTTGCGGCCAGCATATTGCGGTCGAGCGTAATTCCGGCCTCTTGTAGTGTGATCCATCCCTGATTTATCACGTCCTCTTCTACGCGACGCATTGCCATGTTAATACCAGCGCCAATCACTATTTGTGCGGCATCGCCCGTTTTACCGGTTAACTCGACCAGAATACCCGCCAGTTTGCGGTCCAATAGGTAAAGGTCGTTAGGCCACTTCACACGAACTTTATCTGCGCCCAGTTCACGCAGCACTTCCGCCATCACAATTCCAATGACCAGACTCAAGCCTATTGCCGCCGCAGGCCCCTGCTCCAGACGCCAGTACATTGAAAGATATAGATTCGCACCAAACGGTGAGAACCATTTACGCCCGCGACGACCACGCCCCGCCTGTTGGTATTCTGCTACACAGGCATCACCTGAACGCAGCTCGCCAATTCGATCAAGTAAATACTGATTGGTTGAATCGATAACGGGCAATACCTCCACGTTTCCGCTATCCAGTTGGCTATGTATACGGTCAGCATCCAGTAACTGGATGGGTTCCGGTAAGCTATATCCTTTCCCGGGAACGGTAAATACATCTACTCCCCAGTCGCGTAATGTCTGGATATGTTTATTAATAGCCGCGCGGCTCATTCCCAGCCGTTCACCCAACTGCTCGCCTGAGTGAAACTCTCCGTCGGCAAGTAGTGAGATCAGCGTCAGGGGAACGGTAGTATCTTTCATGCAATGCTCTCCACAGCGTTCACCTCTCCGGACCGACCAATAAAGCGAACCTCAGGCTCCAGCCAGACATTAAATTTTTCACCCACTTTTTGCCGGACATGATGCGCCAGCGCCACCACATCTTTACTTGTCGCATCATTCGCATTAATCAATACCAGCGCCTGTTGGCGATGCACCGCAGCGCCGCCAATGGTGACGCCTTTCAACTGACATTGATCTATCAGCCAGCCTGCCGCCAGCTTCACTGAGCCGTCTGCCTGAGGGTAATGCGGCGCGTTGGGAAATCGTTCTAACAGTTCCATAGCGATATCGGCTGCGACAACGGGATTTTTAAAAAAGCTGCCCGCATTGCCATTCACTTTAGGATCCGGCAATTTTGTGGTGCGCATATGGCATACAGCATCAAACACCTGTTGCGCGGTGACCGTTTTCGGGTCCAGACGAGTAAGATCGCCATAGGTCAACACCGGCTGCCATTGCTTTGACAAACGCAGACCCACCGCGACGATCGCAACGCGATCCTGATATTCATTTTTGAAGATACTGTCACGATAGCCGAAACGGCATTCCGCCGCGGACAAACGCAGACGTTTTCCCGTTTCCAGTTCAACGCAGTCAACGTAGTCGCAGACGCGCTGTAGTTCTACGCCATACGCGCCAATATTCTGTATAGGCGAGGAACCAACGCAGCCAGGGATGAGCGCCAGATTCTCCAGGCCGGGCATGTTGTTGTCCAGCGCGTAGCGAACCAGCTGATGCCAGTTTTCGCCTGCGCCGACGTGTAGGTGCCAGGCGTCCGCGGTTTCATTGACCTCAATGCCTTTCAGGCGGTTAAGGATCACGGTGCCGGCGTAATTTTCCAGAAACAGGACATTGCTTCCTTCACCCAGGATCATAACCGGCAGTCCCTCACGAGTTGCTTGCTGCCAGGCGCTCAGTAGTTGTTGTTCGTTTTCAGCGCATGCGATGTGCTTTGCACAATGATCAATGCCGAAGGTATTCCAGGGTTTTAGGGAGTGGGTCATGGCTGCTTTCCTGATACTCAATCGGCAATAGTTTACCGTATCTGTGTTGGGAAGGCTTGTGGTTATATTGAGGGTGGATCGGCGCGTCCCTGTAGGCTGGATAAGGCGGAGCCGCCATCCGGCAGACTACAGATAAAACAAAAGGCCCTGTCTTCCGACAGGGCCCTTCGTTTTATTTGATGCCTGGCAGTTCCCTACTCTCGCATGGGGAGACCCCACACTACCATCGGCGCTACGGCGTTTCACTTCTGAGTTCGGCATGGGGTCAGGTGGGACCACCGCGCTAGTGCCGCCAGGCAAATTCTTTGTGCTCTGTACGCAATTCTTTATCGCATCAGCGGCGTTGCCTGCGCTCGTAAACTCAGTCACATACTTCTGTATGCTCCTTCCTTTCCTTCGCTTGCCGCCTTGCTGCTGCGCAAATTATTGCGTACTCAACTCTGAATCAGTGCTGAAAATCATCTCTCAACCGCCAAAACATCTTCGGCGTTGTAAGGTTAAGCCTCACGGTTCATTAGTACCGGTTAGCTCAACGCATCGCTGCGCTTACACACCCGGCCTATCAACGTCGTCGTCTTCAACGTTCCTTCAGGAGACTTAAAGTCTCAGGGAGAACTCATCTCGGGGCAAGTTTCGTGCTTAGATGCTTTCAGCACTTATCTCTTCCGCATTTAGCTACCGGGCAGTGCCATTGGCATGACAACCCGAACACCAGTGATGCGTCCACTCCGGTCCTCTCGTACTAGGAGCAGCCCCCCTCAGTTCTCCAGCGCCCACGGCAGATAGGGACCGAACTGTCTCACGACGTTCTAAACCCAGCTCGCGTACCACTTTAAATGGCGAACAGCCATACCCTTGGGACCTACTTCAGCCCCAGGATGTGATGAGCCGACATCGAGGTGCCAAACACCGCCGTCGATATGAACTCTTGGGCGGTATCAGCCTGTTATCCCCGGAGTACCTTTTATCCGTTGAGCGATGGCCCTTCCATTCAGAACCACCGGATCACTATGACCTGCTTTCGCACCTGCTCGCGCCGTCACGCTCACAGTCAAGCTGGCTTATGCCATTGCACTAACCTCCTGATGTCCGACCAGGATTAGCCAACCTTCGTGCTCCTCCGTTACTCTTTAGGAGGAGACCGCCCCAGTCAAACTACCCACCAGACACTGTCCGCAACCCGGGTAACGGGTCCACGTTAGAACATCAAACATTAAAGGGTGGTATTTCAAGGTCGGCTCCACGCAGACTGGCGTCCACGCTTCAAAGCCTCCCACCTATCCTACACATCAAGGCTCAATGTTCAGTGTCAAGCTATAGTAAAGGTTCACGGGGTCTTTCCGTCTTGCCGCGGGTACACTGCATCTTCACAGCGAGTTCAATTTCACTGAGTCTCGGGTGGAGACAGCCTGGCCATCATTACGCCATTCGTGCAGGTCGGAACTTACCCGACAAGGAATTTCGCTACCTTAGGACCGTTATAGTTACGGCCGCCGTTTACCGGGGCTTCGATCAGGAGCTTCGCTTGCGCTGACCCCATCAATTAACCTTCCGGCACCGGGCAGGCGTCACACCGTATACGTCCACTTTCGTGTTTGCACAGTGCTGTGTTTTTAATAAACAGTTGCAGCCAGCTGGTATCTTCGACTGACTTCAGCTCCGTGAGTAAATCACTTCACCTACGTGTCAGCGTGCCTTCTCCCGAAGTTACGGCACCATTTTGCCTAGTTCCTTCACCCGAGTTCTCTCAAGCGCCTTGGTATTCTCTACCTGACCACCTGTGTCGGTTTGGGGTACGATTTGATGTTACCTGATGCTTAGAGGCTTTTCCTGGAAGCAGGGCATTTGTTGCTTCAGCACCGTAGTGCCTCGTCGTCACGCCTCAGTGTTAAAGTGAACCGGATTTACCTGGAACACACACCTACACGCTTAAACCGGGACAACCGTCGCCCGGCCAACATAGCCTTCTCCGTCCCCCCTTCGCAGTAACACCAAGTACGGGAATATTAACCCGTTTCCCATCGACTACGCCTTTCGGCCTCGCCTTAGGGGTCGACTCACCCTGCCCCGATTAACGTTGGACAGGAACCCTTGGTCTTCCGGCGAGCGGGCTTTTCACCCGCTTTATCGTTACTTATGTCAGCATTCGCACTTCTGATACCTCCAGCATGCCTCACGACACACCTTCACAGGCTTACAGAACGCTCCCCTACCCAACAACACATAGTGTCGCTGCCGCAGCTTCGGTGCATGGTTTAGCCCCGTTACATCTTCCGCGCAGGCCGACTCGACCAGTGAGCTATTACGCTTTCTTTAAATGATGGCTGCTTCTAAGCCAACATCCTGGCTGTCTGGGCCTTCCCACATCGTTTCCCACTTAACCATGACTTTGGGACCTTAGCTGGCGGTCTGGGTTGTTTCCCTCTTCACGACGGACGTTAGCACCCGCCGTGTGTCTCCCGTGATAACATTCTCCGGTATTCGCAGTTTGCATCGGGTTGGTAAGCCGGGATGGCCCCCTAGCCGAAACAGTGCTCTACCCCCGGAGATGAATTCACGAGGCGCTACCTAAATAGCTTTCGGGGAGAACCAGCTATCTCCCGGTTTGATTGGCCTTTCACCCCCAGCCACAGGTCATCCGCTAATTTTTCAACATTAGTCGGTTCGGTCCTCCAGTTAGTGTTACCCAACCTTCAACCTGCCCATGGCTAGATCACCGGGTTTCGGGTCTATACCCTGCAACTTAACGCCCGGTTAAGACTCGGTTTCCCTGCGGCTCCCCTATTCGGTTAACCTTGCTACAGAATATAAGTCGCTGACCCATTATACAAAAGGTACGCAGTCACACAGGTAAACCTGTGCTCCCACTGCTTGTACGTACACGGTTTCAGGTTCTTTTTCACTCCCCTCGCCGGGGTTCTTTTCGCCTTTCCCTCACGGTACTGGTTCACTATCGGTCAGTCAGGAGTATTTAGCCTTGGAGGATGGTCCCCCCATATTCAGACAGGATACCACGTGTCCCGCCCTACTCATCGAGCTCACAGCACATGCGCTTTTGTGTACGGGGCTGTCACCCTGTATCGCGCGCCTTTCCAGACGCTTCCACTAACACACATGCTGATTCAGGCTCTGGGCTCCTCCCCGTTCGCTCGCCGCTACTGGGGGAATCTCGGTTGATTTCTTTTCCTCGGGGTACTTAGATGTTTCAGTTCCCCCGGTTCGCCTCATTAACCTATGGATTCAGTTAATGATAGTGTGACGAGTCACACTGGGTTTCCCCATTCGGGTATCGCCGGTTATAACGGTTCATATCACCTTACCGGCGCTTATCGCAGATTAGCACGCCCTTCATCGCCTCTGACTGCCAGGGCATCCACCGTGTACGCTTAGTCGCTTAACCTCACAACCCGAAGATGTTTCTCGCGATTCATCATCGTGTTGCGAAAATTTGAGAGACTCACGAACAACTTTCGTTGTTCTGTGTTTCAATTTTCAGCTTGATCCAGATTTTTAAAGAGCAAAACTTCGCAGTGAACCCTTTCAGGTACACTCTGAAGTATTTTTTCGTAAACACTCACGAGATGGTGGAGCTATGCGGGATCGAACCGCAGACCTCCTGCGTGCAAAGCAGGCGCTCTCCCAGCTGAGCTATAGCCCCATCGTGTAGTCAGAACCTCTTTACCGATAATTTTTCCTGAGACAAGGCGTGGAATAACGAAGCATACATCAGTATGTGAGTTATTTCACAACGCAGTATTCAGGGAAAATTTGGTAGGCCTGAGTGGACTTGAACCACCGACCTCACCCTTATCAGGGGTGCGCTCTAACCACCTGAGCTACAAGCCTGTAGAGGTTTTACTGCTCGTTTTTCATCAGACAATCTGTGTGAGCACTGCAAAGTACGCATCTTTAAGGTAAGGAGGTGATCCAACCGCAGGTTCCCCTACGGTTACCTTGTTACGACTTCACCCCAGTCATGAATCACAAAGTGGTAAGCGCCCTCCCGAAGGTTAAGCTACCTACTTCTTTTGCAACCCACTCCCATGGTGTGACGGGCGGTGTGTACAAGGCCCGGGAACGTATTCACCGTGGCATTCTGATCCACGATTACTAGCGATTCCGACTTCATGGAGTCGAGTTGCAGACTCCAATCCGGACTACGACGCACTTTATGAGGTCCGCTTGCTCTCGCGAGGTCGCTTCTCTTTGTATGCGCCATTGTAGCACGTGTGTAGCCCTGGTCGTAAGGGCCATGATGACTTGACGTCATCCCCACCTTCCTCCAGTTTATCACTGGCAGTCTCCTTTGAGTTCCCGGCCTAACCGCTGGCAACAAAGGATAAGGGTTGCGCTCGTTGCGGGACTTAACCCAACATTTCACAACACGAGCTGACGACAGCCATGCAGCACCTGTCTCACAGTTCCCGAAGGCACCAATCCATCTCTGGAAAGTTCTGTGGATGTCAAGACCAGGTAAGGTTCTTCGCGTTGCATCGAATTAAACCACATGCTCCACCGCTTGTGCGGGCCCCCGTCAATTCATTTGAGTTTTAACCTTGCGGCCGTACTCCCCAGGCGGTCTACTTAACGCGTTAGCTCCGGAAGCCACGCCTCAAGGGCACAACCTCCAAGTAGACATCGTTTACGGCGTGGACTACCAGGGTATCTAATCCTGTTTGCTCCCCACGCTTTCGCACCTGAGCGTCAGTCTTTGTCCAGGGGGCCGCCTTCGCCACCGGTATTCCTCCAGATCTCTACGCATTTCACCGCTACACCTGGAATTCTACCCCCCTCTACAAGACTCAAGCCTGCCAGTTTCGAATGCAGTTCCCAGGTTGAGCCCGGGGATTTCACATCCGACTTGACAGACCGCCTGCGTGCGCTTTACGCCCAGTAATTCCGATTAACGCTTGCACCCTCCGTATTACCGCGGCTGCTGGCACGGAGTTAGCCGGTGCTTCTTCTGCGGGTAACGTCAATTGCTGCGGTTATTAACCACAACACCTTCCTCCCCGCTGAAAGTACTTTACAACCCGAAGGCCTTCTTCATACACGCGGCATGGCTGCATCAGGCTTGCGCCCATTGTGCAATATTCCCCACTGCTGCCTCCCGTAGGAGTCTGGACCGTGTCTCAGTTCCAGTGTGGCTGGTCATCCTCTCAGACCAGCTAGGGATCGTCGCCTTGGTGAGCCGTTACCTCACCAACTAGCTAATCCCATCTGGGCACATCTGATGGCAAGAGGCCCGAAGGTCCCCCTCTTTGGTCTTGCGACGTTATGCGGTATTAGCCACCGTTTCCAGTAGTTATCCCCCTCCATCAGGCAGTTTCCCAGACATTACTCACCCGTCCGCCACTCGTCAGCGAAGCAGCAAGCTGCTTCCTGTTACCGTTCGACTTGCATGTGTTAGGCCTGCCGCCAGCGTTCAATCTGAGCCATGATCAAACTCTTCAATTTAAAAGTTTGATGCTCAATGAATTAAACTTCGTAATGAATTACGTGTTCACTCTTGAGACTTGGTATTCATTTTTCGTCTTGCGACGTCAAGAATCCGTATCTTCGAGTGCCCACACAGATTGTCTGATAAATTGTTAAAGAGCAGTGCCGCTTCGCTTTTTCTCAGCGGCGCGGGGTGTGCATATTACGCTTTCCCGCTTCAGAGTCAAGCGTTTATTTTCGCTTTTCTCCGTGAGGTTCTGGTCTGAACCCCGCTGACCCGGCGGCCTGTGTGCCGTTGTTCCGTGTCAGTGGTGGCGCATTATAGGGAGTTATTTCTGCCTGACAAGAGGAAATTTAAAATAATTTCTCAAGTGCCTGGTATTTACCCAAAACGCCATTAAACCGCCAGTTTTTCGAGCGTTTCAAAGCCATAACGCTGTAAAACGGGTAATAATTGTTCAGCTCCTGGCGTCATTGCCATGCAATAAGCAATATTGGCATCGGTTGATTTCGCATCCGGCGCTTCATGTTCCAACAGCCAGGCTGTACGACGCGCTATCGCCGCGCCGGAATCCACTAACCTCGTCCCTTCAGGCAGGACTTGCAAAAGCTCGTCCCGTAATAGAGGGAAATGCGTACACCCCAGAACGACCGTGTCAGGCGGCTCCGGCATTCGTAGCCATGGGCGTAATATGCGGCGCAGCTCTTCCAGCGATACCGAGTCGCCATGTAGTTTAGCTTCCGCCAGTTCCACCAGTTCTGCCGACCCCAACATCGCTATCTGACATTCATTGGCGAAGCGCGCAATCAGCTCGTGAGTATAAGGACGTTTGACCGTGGCTCTCGTCGCCAGTAGCCCGACGACGCCATTTGCGGTCAGCCGCGCCGCTGGTTTAATCGCAGGCACAACGCCCACCACCGGGAAGGCAAACTTTTCACGTAATGCGGGAAGTGAGACCGTACTGGCGGTATTACAGGCAATCACCGCCAGTGAAAGGGGATAGCGCTGCTGTACCGCGGTCACAATCTCGACAACGCGCTCAACGATAAACGTTTCGCTCTTTTCCCCGTAGGGGAAAGCCACGTTATCGAAAGCATATATATAGTGGAGATCCGGCAGGAGCCGCCGAATCTCATCATAGACCGACAATCCACCGACGCCGGAATCAAATACCAGCACGGTGGGACGTGGTTCAGAAGGTGTAGCTGCCAGACAAGGTGTATTCTCGTCCTGCAGTTTGGTAGCCATAAACTGTCTCGTAATCTTTGTCGAACAGGTTGGCTATTTTACCACGAACTGTCAGATGTGAGGTGACCGGATATGCAACCGTAAGATCCCATAAACTGACGCCGCCCATTTTTACTGTCCGGTATGGGTAAGCGGAGTAATCCGAATCATAGCGGGAACCAAGGTATTGATATGTCACCCCCCAGTCAAAATCGTAAACGTCCCAGTCAAGTTGATATTTTGCCATCTGTTTGGAACGCCGCGGTAATGGCGTATCGGTAATCGCATTACGCGCATCAACGTAATCGTAACTGACCGTATGCGTTAACGGTCCGGTATCGAAATTCGCCGTCGCCTCAATACCTTTAATGCGCGCCTTACCTTCGTTGTAATATTTTTGCAGATGATCGTCATAATCGATCATGTCATTAATATCGTTACGATAACCTGAAATACGCCAGCTGACGCCAGCGGTTAGCCCTTCAAATGCGCCTTCCCACTGTTTACTCTTTTCAGGATTCAGGTTCGGATTACCGTAATAACCATACAGTTGGCCCAAATTAGGCGCTTTGTAGGAGGTTCCGTAGGAGGCAATAAAGCGATAACCTTCTATAAACTCCCATCCCGCGCTGGTTTGCCATGTACCATGACGACCAAACTGGGAGTTGTCATCACTGCGCGCCGCCGCTTCCAGAGTGAAGTCACCCAACTGTTGTAATCCTGTCAGGTAAACCCCGGTATTACGCTGGTCATATCCCTCGGGCACATAGCCGGTACCTGGCGTGGTAGTCTGTTTCTGCCAGTCTACGCCCGCCCCAACATTATCGTGCCCCACGACCACACTGTTGGTCCATTGAACATTGTACTGTTTCATCTCATCCAGCGTGGCGGAGGTATCATACCGGCCATAGTGCGGATCATAGTTGTAATCTTTACTGTGGCTATAGCTTGAAACCAGCTGAGACTGAATACGTTCGCCATTAAAGCGCAGCCCGGCGTCCCAGCTTTGGCTATAAAGTTTGCGTGTATCAATCAGCGGCGAGCCCGGCGAGTAATAGGCGTCGTAATCGGTACGGTTATCGTAGCCATAACCACGCACGAATCCGCTCCAGCGATCAGAAAAAGTATGCTCTAACGCGCCATAAAGCGTTTTACTCAAAAAGCCGTCCCGGTCAGGCTGCGCCTGCATCCCGGTACCGCCTTTCGCTACCACGTCAAACCCTTTGGTGTATTCGTAATCGCCGATCAACGTCGCCCGCGTGTTTTCGCCAAGTTGCTGTTGCGTCGAGAGGTCGTAATTCTGGTAGCTATTGCTTCCCCATCCAGCGGTTAATTCTGTGCCTGGGTTATCGCGCGTCGTAATGATATTCACTACGCCGCCGATAGCATCGGAACCATAAATAGCGGAGCGCGGACCGCGAATATATTCAATGCGCTGTACCAGCGACACCGGGAACTGGCTGAGATCGGCGGACCCGCTCACGCCTGCTAAATTCAGACGCACGCCGTCAATCAATACCAGTACATGGCTGGAGTTGGTGCCGCGAATGAAAATGGAGGAGTTTTGTCCGGCGCCGCCGCTCTGCGCAATATCGACGCCAGGCAAACGGCGCAGAACATCATTTACGGAGGTCGATTGCCAGCGTTCAATATCCTGACGCGTCACGATGGTAACGGGCGCCAGAACCGCGCTGCGCGGCTGCTGAAAACGGTTGGCGGTGACAACCAGGGTATCCGGGCTAGTGTCCTGCGCCCAAGCGGAAAAGGCCGTGACGGAGAACGCCGTCAGCAGCGTAGCTTTTTTAATCATTGTAAAGCATCCACAATATAAGAAGGATGCCGCAGGCTTCATCGATAGTACGCGATGATGAAAAACCAGATGCGACGTTAGCCGGCAGGTCTTCGGGCTTGGAGGGTTATCCGTTGACTGGATAGCAGAAATGATGACTTCCCGCCGGAGGCAGTGTCTGCTTACGCTCTCATCTCACCTTTCCTTACCGCTGCGCGTCAGCTCCAGATTTTCACTGAATTCCCTATTAACTCACAGGACCGGCCCACGGATGCTACCGTCTGTCACAACACCCTGTCCAGACCGCGCATCACAAATCAGAAATCATCAATAGCTGGACATCCACTGAGCAATCCCTACAATCCCCGCGTACTTTTATTATTCAGGATGCGATATGACCCCCGAACATCTTCCGACAGAACAGTATGAGGCGCAGCTAGCCGAAAAAGTGGCGCGCTTGCAGAGTATGATGGCGCCGTTTTCTGACCTGGTTCCGGAAGTATTTCGCTCGCCGGTCAGTCACTATCGTATGCGTGCGGAATTTCGCCTGTGGCATGACGGCGATGACCTGTACCACATTATGTTTGATCAGCAGACCAAAAGCCGGATTCGCGTTGACACCTTCCCGGCGGCCAGCCAACTGATTAATACCTTAATGAAGGCGATGATTGCCGGCGTGCGCGATAATCATGCACTGCGGCATAAGCTGTTCCAGATGGATTATCTCACGACCTTGAGCAACCAGGCGGTAGTGTCGTTGCTGTACCATAAGAAGCTGGACGAAGAGTGGCGTGAAGCTGCCACTGCGTTACGCGATGCTTTACGCGCGCAAGGTCTGAACGTACACCTGATTGGCCGGGCCACTAAAACCAAAATCGAATTGGATCAGGATTATATTGATGAGCGTCTGCCTGTGGCAGGTAAAGAGATGATCTACCGCCAGGTCGAAAACAGCTTTACGCAGCCAAACGCCGCCATGAATATTCAGATGTTAGAGTGGGCGCTGGAGGTGACGAAAGACTCAAAAGGCGATCTGCTTGAGTTGTATTGCGGCAACGGCAATTTTTCTTTAGCGCTGGCGCGCAATTTTAACCGCGTGCTGGCAACCGAAATCGCCAAACCGTCCGTCGCTGCCGCACAGTACAATATTGCCGCTAATCATATTGATAATGTGCAAATTATTCGCATGGCGGCGGAAGAGTTTACCCAGGCGATGAATGGCGTTCGTGAGTTTAACCGCCTGCAGGGGATCGACCTGAAGGGCTATCAGTGCGAAACCATTTTTGTCGATCCGCCGCGCAGCGGTCTGGACAGCGAAACGGAAAAAATGGTGCAGGCTTATCCACGTATTCTGTACATTTCCTGCAATCCGGAAACGTTGTGCAAAAACCTGGAAACGTTAAGCCAGACGCACACGGTGTCTCGCCTGGCGCTATTCGATCAGTTCCCGTATACACATCATATGGAATGCGGGGTATTACTCACCGCAAGGTAAAATGTACGTCGGATGGCCGGTTATACCGCCATCCGGCATTCGCACACTATTCCGCGGTGTCCTCCTTGCGGTTACGCAGTTTAAAGCCAATCCAGAATACCAGAATCACCGACAGCACCGCCGGGAAGAAATTAGAGCCAATATCCGGATATTCTGCACGCACGACGGTGCTATACAGTAAAACGCCAAGAATGAAACAAGCGGCGGCCAACCCCGGCAAACCTACCGGCATAGTACGATTTTGGTAGCGCTGATGCAGGCAATATACCGTCAGCACCAGCGAGATAACCGGGAATACGGAGAACGGCACAATAGCGCTAAACAGCGCCGCGAATGTGCCGTTAATCGATAAGCCAGCGATGAGCGCCAGCAACAGCGTACCTTTATCTTGACCTGACTGTTTCATTACTCGTCCTTCACGTTATTCGGAATGATGTGCTATTTTCTCTTGCTCACGGCGATACCAGTAATACGCCCCTTTCGCAATCATGCGCAGTTGCAATACCAGCCGCTCTTCTAATTGCCGACGCTGTTCAGCGCCGATGTCCAACGCCTCTGCGCCCGCGCTAAAGACAATAGTCACCATCGCTTCGGCCTGGGCTTCAGTAAACGCGCGCGGCATATGGTTTTCGAGTTCCAGATAGTCGGCAAGTTCCGCAATAAAATGCTGAATCTCCCGCGCGACGGCGGCACGAAACGCCGCTGAAGTGCCGGAACGCTCGCGCAACAACAGACGGAAGGCGTTGGGGTTGTTGCCGATAAACTCCATAAATGTGGAGACCGACGTGCGAATGACGCTGCCGCCTTTCGCGATGCGCTGTCGCGCCTGACGCATCAACTGACGCAGCATCAGACCGCTTTCATCCACCATCGTCAGACCGAGTTCATCGACATCGCGAAAATGACGGTAAAACGACGTTGGCGCAATGCCCGCTTCACGCGCCACCTCACGCAAACTCAGGCTGGCAAAACTCCGCTCAGCGCTCAGTTGGCTGAATGCGGCTTCCACCAGCGAACGCCGGGTTTTTTCTTTTTGTTGCGCTCTAACACCCATCACAATGTCTGAATCCTTCCATATGCCTTATTCGGCACTATACCAGAGAATAAAAGTAACGGGTTCACACTGGATTGTGAATGATTGTTTACAGACAGTTTGTGCTCCGGCTTCGCAAAAAAGCACAACGATAATTGGGTTAAAGCTGGGCAAATGTTATCATCGTGTTTATTTTATGTATAAAAACAGGTGAGTAATACCATGCCACATTCCTGGGATTATGATGCAGTCGTCATAGGGTCAGGCCCCGGCGGTGAAGGCGCTGCAATGGGTCTGGTTAAGCAAGGAGCACGCGTCGCGGTGATTGAGCGTTATCATAACGTTGGCGGCGGATGTACCCACTGGGGCACCATCCCATCCAAAGCCCTTCGCCACGCCGTCAGCCGCATTATTGAATTTAATCAAAACCCGCTCTATAGCGACCACTCCCGTCTCCTTCGTTCTTCTTTCACCGACATCCTTAATCATGCCGATAACGTGATTAATCAACAAACGCGTATGCGTCAGGGGTTTTATGAGCGTAACCACTGTGAAATATTGCAGGGCAACGCCCATTTTATTGACGAACATACCCTGGAGCTGGAATGCCATGACGGCACGGTTGAAACCCTGACGGCAGAAAAATTTGTTATTGCCTGTGGTTCGCGTCCTTACCATCCCAGTGATGTGGATTTCTCGCATCCGCGCATTTATGACAGCGACTCAATCCTGAGTCTCCACCATGAACCGCGCCACGTTATTATTTACGGCGCCGGCGTTATCGGCTGCGAATATGCGTCCATCTTCCGCGGTATGGATGTGAAAGTGGATCTGATCAACACCCGCGATCGCCTGCTGGCCTTTCTCGATCAGGAGATGTCCGACTCTCTCTCTTACCATTTCTGGAATAGCGGCGTGGTTATTCGCCACAATGAAGAGTATGAGAAAATCGAAGGCTGCGATGATGGCGTCATCATGCACCTGAAATCCGGCAAAAAACTGAAGGCTGACTGCCTGCTCTATGCTAATGGCCGTACCGGTAACACCGATTCGCTGGCGCTGGAGAATATTGGTCTGGAAACAGACAGCCGTGGACAGCTCAAAGTCAACAGTATGTACCAGACCGCCCTGCCGCACGTCTATGCGGTGGGCGACGTGATTGGCTATCCCAGTCTGGCCTCCGCCGCTTACGATCAGGGGCGTATTGCAGCGCAGGCGCTGGTGAAAGGCGAAGCGACCGCACATCTTATCGAAGATATCCCCACCGGGATTTATACCATTCCGGAAATCAGTTCTGTCGGCAAAACCGAGCAGCAGTTAACGGCAATGAAAGTGCCTTACGAAGTGGGCCGCGCGCAGTTTAAGCATCTGGCGCGAGCGCAAATCGTCGGCATGAACGTCGGCACGCTAAAAATTCTCTTCCACCGCGAAACCAAAGAAATTCTGGGGATTCACTGCTTTGGCGAACGCGCCGCCGAAATTATTCATATCGGCCAGGCGATCATGGAGCAGAAAGGTGGCGGTAACACCATTGAATACTTCGTTAACACCACCTTTAACTACCCAACCATGGCGGAAGCTTATCGGGTTGCGGCGTTGAACGGCTTAAACCGCCTGTTTTAACGCCTTGTCGAAATGGCCATCCATTGCGCCACGGATGGCCTCTGCCAGTTGCTCATAACGGCTACGCAGCGGCGATCCCGGGCGATAAACCAGCCCCACGGTACGACGCGGCTCCGGCTTAATGCATGGCAGATAAACCACGCCGTCGCGCTTACGCTCCTGCGGTACGGCCAGCGCGGGGAGTAGTGTAATACCACTGCCCGCCGCCACCATGTTGCGCAGCGTTTCCAGACTGGTCGCCCGGAAATGGGTATCTTCATCCGCTCCCGCTTCAAAACAGAACCCCATCGCCTGATCGCGCAGACAGTGGCCATCTTCCAGCATCAGCAATTTCTCGCCCGCCAGATCGGACATCGGCACGCGATCGCGATTCGCCCACGGATGATCCTCATAAATAGCCAGCATCATGGGCTCATCAAACAGCGGCACTTCGATAAACGCCTCGCTCTCTTTCACCAGCGCCAGAATAGCGCAGTCAAGCTTGCCGCTATCGAGTTGCGCTAACAGCTGATGCGTTTGCGCCTCATGCAGATACATTTCCAGCTTCGGGAAAGTCTGGTGCAACATTGGAATGATAAGCGGCAGCAAATAGGGACCAATTGTTGGGATTAAACCAATATGCAGCGGGCCGGACATCGTCTCGCCTTGTTGGCTTGCCATCTCCTTGAGCACCTTGACCTCACGCAGTACGGTACGCGCCTGATCCACCAGCAGTAAGCCCGCCTGGGTAAACAGCACTTTACGGCTCGTACGCTCCAGCAGCATAACGCCCAGCTCATCTTCCAGCTTACGTATTTGCCCACTAAGGGTTGGCTGGCTGACGTGACAGGAGTCCGCCGCTCGCCGGAAATGGCGATGTTCGGCTAACGCCACCAGATATTCAAGATCACGAATATTCATTATTCATCCTCCGTCGCCACGATAGTTCATGACGATAGGTAGCATAGCAACGAACGATTATCCCTATCAACCTTTCTGATTAATAATACATCACAGAACGGAGCGGTTTCTCGTTTAACCCTTGAAGACACCGCCCGTTCAGAGGGTATCTCTCGAACCCGAAATAACTAAAGCCAACGTGAACTTTTGCGGACCTCTGGTCCGCTTTTTTTTTGCGTAAAAAAGCCCGGCGTCGCTGATGCTCGGCCGGGCAGTATTGCCTGATAGCGCTACGCTTATAAGGCCTACAACGCGAGGCGCGCCCTGGCATCGTCGATGGCCTGCGCCACCTGCTGCGGAGAAACGCCGCCTTTTGCCGCCCGTTTATCCAGACACGACTGCAAAGACAATATCGGATACACATCGTCGCCAATCACGCGGCTGAATTTCTGTAAATCGGCCAGCGGCAACGCTTCCAGCGGCTTACCCTGGCGAATAGCTTCTACCACCGCTTCGCCGACAATATGGTGCGCTTCGCGGAACGGCACGCCTTTCGCGACCAGGTAATCCGCCAGCTCCGTGGCGTTGGCATACCCCTGTTGCGCCGCGTCCTGACAACGTGGGCGTTTCACCTGAATACCGTCCAGCACCAACGCCGCCATATGCAGGCAGTCAAGCCAGGTATCGAGCGCATCGAACAGCCCTTCTTTGTCTTCCTGCATATCTTTGTTATACGCCAGCGGCAGACCTTTTAAAGTCATCATCATGCCGGTTAGCGCCCCTTGTACGCGACCGCACTTACCGCGAATCAGCTCCAGCGCGTCCGGGTTTTTCTTCTGCGGCATTAACGATGAACCGGAAGTCACGCGGTCAGAAAGCTCTACAAAGCCCGCTTCACCAGAATTAAAGAAAATCAGATCTTCCGCGAAGCGTGACAGATGCACCATGCCGATAGCCGCATCAGAAAGCAGTTCCAGTACGTGGTCACGATCGGACACGCTGTCCAGGCTGTTGCGGGTCGCAGACGTAAAGCCCAGCCAGCCTGCCAATTGTTCACGGTCAATTTCATAGGCCGTGCCCGCCAATGCGCCGCAGCCTAGCGGACTCACGTCCAGACGTTTAAGCGTGTCCTGCAGGCGGCTTTCATCGCGCGCCAGCATTTCGACATACGCGAGACACCAGTGGGCGAAAGTCACTGGCTGCGCGCGTTGCAGATGGGTATATCCCGGCATTACCGCGTCCTGGTTCGCCCGCGCGTTTTCCACCAGCGCGCTCTGTAGCTGGCGGTTAGCGGTAAGCAGTTCCCTCACCGTCTCTTTGCACCACAGTTTCAGGTCCGTCGCCACCTGATCGTTACGGCTGCGTCCGGTGTGCAGCTTTTTACCCAACTGACCCACTTTGTCGATGAGCTTACCTTCCACCCAGCTATGGATATCTTCCGCATCGCTTTGCAGGATTTGCTGCGGATTCGCGCGAACCTCTTCCAGCAACACGTTCAGCGCTTCTTCCAACTGTCGTTGCTCATCGGCAGTCAGTACGCCTACCGTGACCAATGCTTTAGACCAGGCCACAGAACCGATAATATCCTGCTCCGCCAGACGGTAATCGAAGCGCAACGAATCATTGAATTGTTTAAACCGCTGGTCTGCCGCCTGTGTAAAACGCCCACCCCAAAGTGCCATAATAGACTTCCTTAAATTCTTCGAATTTCACTGCCGGATGGCGCTACGCTTATCCGGCCTACAATTTCTGTTCACGCAGGCCCGATAAGGCGCAGCCGCCATCGGGCGAACAAATAGTTAAGCCAGAATACGCGTGCCAATCGGCGTACCGTTAAACAGCGCCGGCAGTTGCTCCGCATGACGCCAGGAAGCGATATCCACCGGGCGACCCAGCGCCCGCGCAGCATCGAGAGCCGCATTCACTTTCACAATCATCCCGTCGGTAATAATGCCCTGGTCGATAAGCTGCTCGGCTTTGGACGCCGTCATTTCGGCGATACGCTGGCCTTTGCCGTCCAGAATACCGCTCACGTCGGAAAGCAGGATCAGATCGGCCCCCAGCGTCGCCGCCAGCGCGGTTGCCGCCTGATCGGCGTTGACGTTCATCAGTTGACCGTCGTCTGTTACGCCAATGGAGCTGACCACCGGCAGAAAGCCGTTTTCCAGCAGCATGTTAATCAGCTTCGGCGACCCCGGCTGCGCCAGCCCGACGTGGCCTAACGCTTCATCGAGTTGAGTCACGTTTACGCTGTCGCCATCGCCCAGAAACAGACCAACAGAGGCGATATGGTGTTTCTTCGCCCAGGCCAGCAGAGTTTTGTTAGCGGTTCCCGCCAGCGCGCCGGTAATGATGCCAATCTGATCGGCAGGCGTCACGCGCAGGCCGTCTTTCTTTTTCACTGGCAAATTAAGCCCTTTCATCAGCTCATCCACCACGCAACCGCCGCCGTGAACAATCACCAGCGGACGCTGATGGGACTCACGATAGTTGACCAGCGCGGTAAAAAGACGTTCCAGAGCCTCTTCGCTATCCAGTAATACGCCACCCAGCTTGATAATTAATGGATTCATCATTTCACCCTTAAATAAGAGACTGCGTTTCAGCGAAGCCAAAACGAATATTAGCGCACTGCACCGCCTGCGCCGCTGCGCCTTTCAACAAGTTGTCTTCGGTTGCCACCACAATCAGATGTTCGCCCTGGACGGCAAAACCAATATCGCAGAACGGCAGCCCGACGACGTTCTTTAACGCCGGAACGCCTTTGTCATACAGGCGCACCAGCGGTTTGTCGCCATAGGCTTTTTGCAACACGTCGGCGACCTGCGCATGGGTTACTCCCGCTTTCAGGCGGCAGGTAATGGTTTCCAGAATCCCGCGCGGGAAATTCCCCAGATGCGGGGTGAAGATGACCTCCGCGCCCAGATGGGCAGCGATTTCCGGCTGATGACGATGCGTAAACACGCCATACGGTTGCAAACTCACTTCACAGAAACTGTTCGATATTGCCGCCTTGCGCCCCGCGCCGCTCACCCCGCTGGTGGCATTAATTACCGGCCACTGCGTCAGATCGAGAAGCCCGCCGTCAATCAGCGGTTTTAGCGACAACTGCGCTGCGGTTGGATAGCAACCAGGAACCGCAATCAGATTCGCCGTGTTCAGTTTATCGGCATTCCACTCCGCCAGACCGTACACCGCCTGCTCCAGCAGCTCAGGATATTGATGAGTAAATCCGTAGTACTTTTCATAGAAGGCGCGATCGTTTACCCGAAACGCGCCGGAAAGATCGAATACGACGCATCCGGCCTGTAAAAATTGCGGCGCCAGATCGTGGCTCACTTCATGCGCTGTCGCCAGGAACACCACATCAACATCTGCACTAAAATCACGTACATCCGACATCGGTTGCAATGGCAGGTCGACAATCCCTTTTAACTGCGGATGTAAATCAGAAATTAACTTTCCTGCATCATTGCTTTGCGCTGAGACGGTCAAAGCGGTTATGGTCATATGTGGGTGGCGATTTACGTAGCTTACAAGCTCTGCGCCCGCATAACCGCTAGCGCCTACAATCAGCGTATTCAACATCGGGTTCCTTTATGCTCAACGTTAATGTATTTTTATTCATAATTAATGCATGAATATTGATACTATCATGACCTGAGGTGTGTCAACAATGAAAAACGTTTTACCGCCATTTATCGAGATTTACCGCGCTTTGATTGCCACACCGTCGATAAGCGCAACCGAAGAATCCCTGGATCAAAGTAATGCGTCTTTAATCACTTTGCTTGCAGGCTGGTTCAGCGATCTTGGTTTCAACGTAGAGGTTCAACCGGTTCCAGGAACGCGAAACAAATTTAATATGCTCGCCAGCACCGGACATGGCGCGGGCGGTTTGCTGCTGACCGGCCATACCGACACGGTTCCCTTTGATGACGGACGCTGGACGCGCGACCCGTTCACGCTGACCGAGCATGACAATAAGCTCTATGGCCTGGGCACTGCGGATATGAAAGGCTTCTTCGCTTTTATTCTGGACGCGCTACGTGACGTTGACGTCACAAAGTTGAAAAAGCCGCTCTACATTCTGGCGACCGCCGATGAAGAGACCAGCATGGCGGGGGCGCGTTATTTTTCCGAAACTACGGCATTACGTCCGGACTGCGCGATCATTGGCGAACCGACGTCGTTGCAACCGATACGCGCGCACAAAGGGCATATCTCTAATGTCGTTCGCGTCCTGGGGCAGTCCGGTCATTCCAGCGACCCGGCGCGTGGGGTTAACGCCATTGAACTGATGCACGATGCGATTGGCCATATCATGCAACTGCGTGACTCGCTGAAAGCGCGGTATCACTACGAGGCGTTTACCGTTCCGTATCCAACGCTGAATCTGGGCCATATTCACGGCGGCGATGCCTCAAACCGTATCTGCGCCTGCTGCGAATTGCATATGGATATTCGTCCACTGCCGGGCATGACGTTAAACGACCTTAATGGACTGCTTAACGACGCGCTGACCCCGGTAAGCGAACGCTGGCCGGGCCGCCTGACGGTGGCGGAATTACATCCGCCGATTCCAGGTTATGAGTGTCCACCGGACCACCAACTGGTTGAAGTAGTAGAAAAACTGTTGGGAACAAAAACCGACGTGGTGAACTACTGTACTGAAGCGCCGTTTATGCAGACATTATGCCCAACGCTGGTGCTTGGTCCGGGCTCAATTAATCAGGCGCATCAGCCGGATGAATATCTCGAAACGCGTTTTATTAAGCCAACCCGGGAATTGATTACCCAGGTAGTACACCATTTTTGCTGGCATTAATGCATATTGCCCGGTGACGTGATGTTTACCGGGCCTCCCCCGTCTTGTAGGCCGGATAAGCGCAGCGCCATCCGGCATCTCTACGCCACATGTTCATAAGCATTTCTTATTTGGCACGATGCGAATTAACTTTAATAAATTACCGCCATTTTTTCGTTTGCTGAACCGATTTCGCAGTAATTGACGCCACGGGTTTTACGTGGCTTTATAAAAGACGGCTAAAAAGCAAAGTCCGAAAAATTTCACGTTACAGCAAGGCGGCAAACGAGCCCATTCCGCAGAACTGGCATACGGGCGAGCGCAGCCACTGCCGCTGTGGCATGAAAGAGACAGGGCAATTACATTAAAGATGGGGTGTCTGGGGTCATATGAACGAACAATATTCCGCGTTGCGTAGTAATGTCAGTATGCTCGGCAAGGTGCTGGGAGAAACCATCAAGGATGCGCTGGGAGAACACATTCTTGATCGCGTAGAAACAATCCGTAAGCTATCCAAATCTTCACGCGCCGGCAATGAAGCTAATCGCCAGGAGCTGCTCACCACGCTACAAAATTTGTCTAATGACGAGCTGCTGCCAGTTGCGCGCGCGTTTAGTCAGTTCCTGAACCTGGCCAATACTGCCGAGCAATACCACAGCATTTCGCCAAAAGGCGAAGCCGCCAGCAACCCGGAAGTGATTGCCCGCACTCTGCGTAAACTGAAAAACCAACCGGACCTCAACGACGCAACCATCAAAAAAGCGGTAGAGTCGCTGTCTCTGGAGTTGGTGCTAACCGCCCATCCGACAGAAATTACCCGCCGTACGCTTATTCACAAAATGGGTGAAATCAACAACTGTCTGAAACAGCTTGATAATACCGATATCGCCGACTACGAACGCCACCAGGTAATGCGTCGCCTGCGCCAGTTGATTGCCCAATCCTGGCATACGGATGAGATCCGCAAGCAGCGTCCAAGCCCGGTGGATGAAGCCAAATGGGGCTTCGCCGTGGTTGAGAACAGCCTGTGGCAGGGCGTACCTAACTATCTGCGTGAACTGAACGAACAGCTGGAAGAAAATCTCGGCTACAAATTGCCGGTGGATTTTGTGCCGGTACGTTTTACCTCCTGGATGGGCGGCGACCGTGACGGCAACCCGAACGTGACGGCGGATATCACCCGCCACGTACTCTTGTTAAGCCGCTGGAAAGCCACCGATCTGTTCCTGAAAGACATTCATGTTCTGGTATCAGAACTGTCGATGGTCGATGCCACGCCGGAGCTGCTGGCGTTAGTGGGCGAAGAAGGCGCGTCTGAGCCGTATCGCTATCTGATGAAAAAATTGCGCGCCCGTCTGATGGCGACCCAGTCCTGGCTGGAAGCGCGTCTGAAAGGCGAGAAGCTGCCCAAACCGGCTGGCCTGCTGACGCAAAACGAGCAGCTCTGGGAACCTCTGTACGCCTGCTACCAGTCGTTACAGGCCTGCGGCATGGGCATTATCGCCAACGGCGAGTTACTCGACACGCTCCGCCGCGTGAAGTGTTTCGGCGTACCGCTGGTGCGTATTGATATCCGTCAGGAGAGCACCCGCCATACCGAAGCGCTGGGCGAAATTACCCGCTACCTTGGTATTGGCGACTACGAAAGCTGGTCGGAAGGCGACAAGCAGGCCTTCCTGATCCGCGAGCTGAACTCCAAACGTCCGCTGCTGCCGCGTAATTGGGAGCCGAGCAACGATACCCGCGAAGTGCTTGAAACCTGCAAGGTTATTGCCGAAGCGCCAAAAGGGTCGATCGCCGCCTACGTAATTTCAATGGCGAAAACGCCGTCTGATGTGCTGGCTGTGCATCTGCTGCTGAAAGAGGCTGGTATCGGCTTTGCCATGCCGGTCGCGCCGCTGTTTGAAACCCTCGACGACCTGAACAACGCCGACGACGTGATGACCCAGTTGTTGAATATCGACTGGTATCGCGGGCTGATTCAGGGTAAGCAGATGGTCATGATCGGCTACTCCGACTCGGCAAAAGACGCCGGCGTCATGGCCGCGTCATGGGCGCAGTATCAGGCGCAGGACGCCCTGATCAAAACCTGTGAAAAAGCCGGCATCGAGCTTACCCTCTTCCACGGCCGCGGCGGTTCTATTGGCCGTGGCGGCGCGCCAGCCCACGCGGCGCTGCTTTCGCAACCGCCAGGCAGTCTGAAAGGCGGTCTGCGCGTGACCGAGCAGGGCGAGATGATCCGCTTCAAATACGGCCTGCCGGAGGTCACCGTCAGCAGCCTCTCGCTCTACACCAGCGCAATTCTGGAAGCAAACCTGCTGCCGCCGCCGGAACCGAAAGACAGCTGGCGTCATATTATGGATGAGCTTTCCGTCATCTCCTGTGAAACCTACCGCGGCTACGTGCGCGAAAATAAAGACTTTGTACCGTACTTCCGCTCCGCGACGCCGGAGCAAGAGCTGGGCAAATTGCCGCTCGGCTCACGTCCGGCGAAACGTCGTCCAACTGGCGGCGTCGAATCGCTGCGCGCGATTCCGTGGATCTTCGCCTGGACGCAAAACCGCCTGATGCTGCCAGCCTGGCTGGGCGCGGGTACTGCGCTGCAAAAAGTGGTGGAAGACGGTAAACAAAGCGAACTGGAAGCCATGTGCCGCGACTGGCCGTTCTTCTCCACGCGTCTTGGGATGCTGGAAATGGTATTCTCGAAAGCCGACCTGTGGCTGGCCGACTATTACGATCAGCGTCTGGTGGCGAAAACGCTATGGCCGCTGGGCAAAGAGCTACGAGACCTGCTGGAAGAAGACATTAAAGTGGTGCTGGCGATTGCCAACGATTCGCACCTGATGGCCGACTTACCGTGGATTGCGGAGTCCATTCAGTTAAGAAACGTTTATACCGATCCATTAAACGTGTTGCAGGCCGAGTTGCTGTATCGTTCCCGTCTGACTGAAGAGCAGGGCAAATCGCCCGATCCTCGCGTCGAACAGGCGTTGATGGTCACGATTGCGGGCGTCGCTGCCGGTATGCGCAACACCGGCTAACGCCAAAAGAAAGCCGCCCTCACGCAGTTATGTGGGGGCGGCATGAAATACTGCTGTCATCCTCGTCATTTTTTCAATATATTCCTGTCTGCATTTTATGCATTTATAAATCTTTCTTAGCAAAACGTGCGGCATAAAGCAGGTTTGCTTCAGATTCTTTTAAGGTTCAGGCGTTACGTTTGGCGCTACGATTAAAGACAGGCTCTCATTATGCAATCCACATTACTCCAGACTAAACCCGCGTTTAGCTGGAAAGCCTTGGGCTGGGCACTGCTCTACTTTTGGTTCTTTTCCACCCTCCTGCAGGCCATTATTTATCTCACCGGATACAGTGGGACAAACGGTCTGCGGGATTCGCTACTGTACAGCTCACTGTGGCTGATCCCGGTCTTTCTGTTTCCAGGCCGCATCCGGGTTATTGCTGCCGTTATTGGCGTCATACTCTGGGCCGCCTCGCTGGCGGCGCTGAGCTATTACGTAATCTACGGGCAGGAGTTCTCGCAAAGCGTGCTGTTTGTGATGTTTGAAACCAACGCCAATGAAGCCAGCGAATATTTAAGCCAATATTTCAGTCTGAAAATTGTTCTTGTCGCCCTGGCTTATACGGTAGCGGCGATTCTGCTGTGGACACGTCTGCGCCCGGTTTATATTCCATCCCCCTGGCGCTATCTGGTGTCGTTTGCCCTGCTGTACGGGCTGATCCTCCATCCCATCGCGATGAATACCTTTATCAAGCATAAGTCGATGGAGAAAACGCTGGATAGCCTGGCGTCACGAATGGAGCCCGCCGCGCCGTGGCAATTTATTACTGGCTACTATCAGTACCGTTTACAGCTCGCTTCGCTGAATAAACTGCTGAATGAAAACGATGCCCTGCCGCCGCTGGCTAACTTCAAAGACCACTCCGGCGATGCGCCGCGCACGCTGGTACTGGTGATTGGCGAATCGACCCAGCGTGGCCGTATGAGTCTGTACGGTTATCCGCGCGAAACCACGCCGGAACTGGACGCGCTGCATAAAACCGACCCCGGGCTGACCGTGTTTAATAACGTGGTAACTTCGCGACCGTACACCATTGAGATTCTGCAACAGGCGCTAACGTTCGCGGACGAAAAGAACCCGGACTGGTATCTGACGAAGCCATCGCTGATGAATATGATGAAACAGGCCGGGTATAAAACCTTCTGGATCACTAACCAGCAGACGATGACGGCGCGTAATACCATGCTGACCGTGTTCTCTAAGCAGACTGATAAGAAGTTCTATATGAACCAGCAGCGCACTCAAAGCGCACGCGAATATGACAGCAACGTGCTGGCGCCGTTTAAAGCGGTGTTAGCCGACCCGGCGCCGAAAAAATTCATTATTGTGCATCTGCTGGGAACGCACATTAAATACAAGTTCCGCTATCCAGAAAACCAGGGCAAGTTTGATGGTAAAACCGACCATGTTCCGCCGGGATTAAGCAGCGACGAACTGGAATCGTATAACGATTACGACAACGCGAACCTGTATAATGACTATGTTGTCGCCAGCCTGATTAAGGACTATAAAGCGACCGATCCGAACGGTTTCCTGCTCTACTTCTCCGATCACGGTGAAGAAGTGTATGACACGCCGCCGCATAAGACGCAGGGACGAAACGAAGATTCGCCAACCCGTCATATGTATACGGTGCCGTTCCTGCTGTGGACCTCAGAGAAATGGCAGGCAGCGCATCCGCGCGACTTCTCACAGGATGTCGATCGTAAGTACAGCAGTTCCGAGCTTATCCATACCTGGTCGGACTTAGCGGGCCTGACCTATGATGGCTACGACCCGACGCGTTCCATCACCAACCCGCAGTTCAAAGAGACCACGCGCTGGATTGGCAACCCGTATAAGAAAAACGCGCTGATTGATTATGATACGTTGCCGTATGGCGATCAGGTCGGTAATCAATAGCCTATATGCTGCCCGATAACGCTAACGCTTATCGGGCCTGGCGTTCTTCTCTCCCGTAGTCCGGATAAGGCGCAAAGCGCCGCCATCCGGCAATAATCGCTTGAGGACATCGGTTTTCGACGTTACTGTTTCCTCTGTTTGCGATCGGCAGGGGATTATCATGTATCACGACGTCAGCCACCTTCTCTCCCGTCTCATCAACGGCCCGCTGCCGCTGCGCCAGATTTATTTTGCCAGCGCCAGCGGCCCAGCGCCGGAACTGGCGTACCAGGTGGATTTTCCGCGGCTGGAGATTGTGCTGGAGGGCGAGCTTACTGACATGAGCATTACCGCCCCGCTCATTCCTTGCGATGTTCTCTACGTTCCGGCTGGCGGCTGGAACATCCCGCAGTGGCAAACGCCCGTCACCACCCTGAGCATTCTGTTTGGCAAACAGCAGTTAGGTTTCAGCGTAGTCCACTGGGATGGTCAGCAGCATCAAAACCTCACGAAACAGCACGTTGCGCGCCGTGGCCCGCGTATCGGCTCTTTCCTGTTACAAACGCTTAATGAGATGCAGATGCAGCCGCAAGAGCAGCAAACGGCCAGATTGATTGTCGCCAGCCTACTAAGCCATTGCCGCGATCTGCTCGGCAGCCAAATCCAGACCGCCTCCCGCAGCCGCGCGCTTTTTGAAGCCATTCGGGAGTATATTGATGAACGCTACGCCGCGCCGTTGACGCGTGAATCGGTAGCACAGGCGTTTTATATCTCGCCAAATTACCTCTCGCACCTGTTCCAGAAAACGGGGGCCATCGGCTTTAACGAATACCTGAACCATACGCGACTGGAACACGCCAAAACGTTGCTGAAGGGCTATGACCTGAAAGTGAAAGAGGTGGCGCACCGTTGCGGCTTTGTCGACAGTAACTATTTCTGCCGCCTGTTTCGCAAAAATACGGAACGCTCGCCGTCGGAGTATCGCCGCCAGTATCACAGCCAGCTAACGGAAAAGCAGATTACTCCAGGATAAGGTGGGTATGTTGCGGCGCGGAAAGGAGTTTACGCACAGCGCTCATTACCCGCTGTGGCTCCCGCAAAAAAGCGCTGATCCCCGACTGGACATAGCGACTCCGGGTAAATCGCTCCACGCCCGCCAGCTCGATATCGGTAATGAGCAACACGACATCGGCACGGCGGATATCCTCTTCCGTTAAGCGGTTCTCTGTACCGAGTGCCCCCTGGGTTTCAATCTTGATGCTCCACTTCTCCTGCTGGCAAAGTTTTTCCAGCCGTTCAGCAGCCATATAGGTATGCGCTACACCGCTCACGCAGGCGGTCACTGCCACCAGATGCCGTACAGGTACTGCCATATTAGCCTCCTGTGGTGACCTGAAATCCTGCTTGCTCCGCCATCTCCCGAAACAGAGCGATCTCTTGCACCGACGGCGCGGGAATATCTTTCATCATCCATGATTTTCCAAGCAGCCGGTATTTCGGCTCGCCGTACTGATGAAACGGTAGCAGGTGAACCTGCTTTATTCCTAATGATCTCAACAATGTTAACGCGCACTGCAGATTCTCTGCGTTAAGCGTAAAGCCAGGAATCAACGGCAAACGAGGGATCACCGTGATTCCCTCGCTAACCAGTAACCGTAAATTCTCCAGTACGCGCGGCAGATTCATGTTGATCACCTCGCGCGCCCGCTCCGCATCCATAATTTTCAGATCAAACAATACCTCATCACACGCCCTTGCCAACGGCAGTAGACGGCTGGCCGACGTATCGCCAGCCGTTTCAATAGCACAAGGAACGCCCCAACGCCGCAATCGCTGTAAGAAGCGCGTGGCGAACGGCGCCTGCATCAGCACTTCGCCGCCAGAAAGCGTCACCCCGCCGCCGGAAGTACGAAAGAAGATGTCGTCTTTCAGCACTTCGCGTTCCAGTTCATCCAGCGTAATATCACGCCCAATACGCTCAAACGCGCCGGAAGGACATTCGTCGGCATCCCGCAGACACGGCGTGCAACGCAGGCATTTATTTTCCCGGCGCACCGTTTCAATGCGCGGCGAGATAGATTCCGGATTAGCGCACCACGGACAGGTATGCGGACAGCCCTTAAAAAAGACCACCGTACGAATCCCCTGCCCGTCATTCAGCGAATAGCGCTGGATATTGAAGATACGCGCGGTCTCCTCATCGCGCGCCCCCACAACCTCACAACTGATGCGCGGTGCGGCGAATAATGTCATCCTGAATCTCCTTCGACAGCTCGACAAAGAAGGCGCTGTAGCCCGCCACGCGCACCACCAGCCCAGCGAAATCCTGAGGCCGTAGCTGCGCTTCGCGCAATGTGTCGGCATTCACCACATTAAACTGGATGTGCTGCAGTTTGAGCTGGGTAAACGCGCGCAGGAAATCCGCCAGCTTGCGCAGTCCCGCCTCTCCTTCCAGAGTCGCAGGAGTAAACTTCACGTTCAGCAACGTACCGTTCGACAGCAGCGTGTTATCCAACTTACTTACTGATTTTAGTACCGCCGTCGGCCCTTGCATATCCTGTCCGAGCATCGGCGACAGGCCGCCATCCGCCAGCTGTTCTCCGGCAACACGCCCGTCCGGTGTCGCGCCGACCACCGCTCCCAGCGGCACATGCGCGGAAACCGTGTATGAACCCGGCGTAAACTGGCCGCCGCGCGGATTCTGGTATTTTTCCACCTCTTTGCAGTAATACCGCAGCAGTTCGGCGCTGATGTTATCGACATTATCAATGTCGTTGCCATATTTTTCGAAGCGGTTGATAAGCCTGGCGCGGATCTTTTCCCCTTCTGGCGTGGCGAAGTTGTTTTTCAGGATCGACAGCAGCGCATCAAAACTCAGGCGCTGCTGATCGAATACCAGCCCATTGAGCGCATGAAGGGAATCACTCAGGTTGGCGATACCGATGCCCTGTACGCCCGAAAAGTTATAGCGCGCGCCGCCGTCGGTGATGTCTCGCCCTTTCTCCAGGCAGTCGCTGATAAACGAAGAGAGCAGCGGCACCGGCGCCCAGTCACGATGGCCGATATCGCAAATATTGCTGCCTTCTACCATTAGTGTAATGTAGTGACTGATTTTGGCGCGAATATGCGCCAGCAACGCCTCATAAGTAAGAGTGTCGTTGCCCTCATTTTCATACAAGCTGATTTCCATCACTTTCAGCAGATTAAACATGGCGATGTCATGCAGCCCGTAGGTTCTGCCCGGAATCGACAGCTCAACACATCCCACCACCGCATAATCGCGCGCATCCTCCAACGACACGCCACGGTTAAGGAACGCGGGAACCACCACTTCGTCATTGAAAATCTGTGGAATGCCGGTACCGAGGCGAATGGTCTCGGCGGTCTTGAGCAGGAACGGCGTATCAATCAGCGCGTTAGTGCGCACGCCGAGATTCGGCTGCGGCAACTGCACGCTCTGGTAGGCATCCAGGCAGAGAAAAGAGAGCACGTTTACCGCGCTGCGTCCGCTTTCCGTCAATCCGCCCAGCAGCGCGGTGTAACCCGTCGGGAAACCGGCAAAATAGCGCGCGCTACTGGTGGAACGCAGCAGCACGATATCGTTGCATTTCACCCACAGCGACTCGAGCAACTCTTTCAGGAACGCCGGATCGTCGCCCTGAGTGAGCGAAGTCTGATAAAACGGCAGCATGTACTGGTCGAAGCGCCCGAGCGACAGCGAACTGGCGTTGGACTCGTACTGCAAAATAATGTTCATGTACCAGAACAGCTGACATGCTTGCCAGAACGTCTGTGGTTTGTGCTGCGCGTTATGCCGCGAATTGGCGGCAATGGTGAGCAGTTCCTGACGACGACGAGCGTCCGGGCAGCGCTCCGCCTGCTGTTCCGCCAGTACGGCATAACGCAGGATGTGGCGTTGCGATGCCTCAAGTAACAACAGCGCGGCCTGATAAAAGTCGTTTTCCGGCTGTTGCTCGCAGCGCGCGCGCATCTGCGCCGCCAGTTCACCCAGCCCGTTATTGAGCAAGCGTGGATAATCAATAATGATATGCCCCTGCCCTTTATCCGTCTGGTTAATGCTAAAAATCTGGGTGCTGACGGCGGCTTTCACCTCATCGGTCATCTGCCCGTTAATAAAATCTTTCATCGACCGTTTTTCCCAGTACGGGAATAGAACCTCACGATAGAGGCGCTTATCCTCTTCGCTGATATCAAAACGGTCCTGCGGACGCGTCGGGAACCGATCCAGCTCGTTAAGCAGCCAATACGGGTCCATTTCCGGCGACATAATACCCGCGCGCGGCTTAACGGTTCGGTTTCCGGCAATCAGCTCCTCGTCACGAATCGAAATTTCAACATGTTCAAGGATATACGCCGTCGCTTTGGCGCGGCGCAAAATGACCGGTTCGCCCTCCGTCTGCTGATGGCTGGCGGTATAAAGCAGCGCGCGCTCCAGAGAAATTTCACGGTGATTCTGAAACAGAGCGGCTTTGAGGCGTTGAATACGATGGGTCATGAGGAGCTCCTGTGGACACGAGCGCCGGATGGCGGCATAAATCTCTTATCGGGCCTGTGAGCAGGCCCGATAAACTTGCGCCATCGGACATTTTAACGTTACGCGGTTTGCGAAAGATGGGCGTCAATCTTGTTCATAATGGCGTCGGCGCGTTTTACCGCGTCGCTGATATTGACGCGAACGATAGTTTTACCCGCAAACCGCTCTTCGAACTTGATGCCGATATCTTTAGTCAAAATCACCATATCGGCGCTCGCCACATCCTCTGCCGTCAGTTCATTTTCCAGCCCAATCGAGCCCTGAGTCTCCACTTTTACATCCCAACCTTTCGCTTTGGCTGCGCTTTCCAGCGCTTCAGCCGCCATATAGGTATGCGCAACACCAGAAGGACACGCGGTTACTGCAATAATTTTAGTCATGGCTTATTCCTCGCTTAATTCATCTCAAAATCTAAATCCAGGTCGTCTTCTTTTTCGTCAACTTGCGACACATTCTTACGCGTCAGGCTTTTCAGCACGTTAACGCAGACTGCCGTTACCACCGCGCCCACGGCGACTGCCGCGACATAACCCAGCTTGCCTTCCACGACTGGCAGAACAATTAAACCGCCCCAACCGGCATAACACTGCGCGCCAAACAGCGCGGCCATTACCGCACCGCAAGCGGAGCCCACCATAATGGATGGGATCACGCGCAGCGGATCGGCAGCGGCGAAAGGAATCGCCCCTTCCGTTACGCCCACGCAGCCCATGACCAGCGCGGCTTTACCGGCTTCGCGCTCTTCAACAGAAAAATTCTTGCGGCCAATCAGCGTCGCCAGCCCCAGTCCCAGTGGCGGTACGCAGATGCTCACCGCGGCGATAGCCACCACGGTATATACGCCCTGCGCCACGCAAATCAGCATGAACGCATAAGCGACTTTGTTAACCGGGCCGCCCATATCAAAAGCCAGCATCAGCCCCATGATCACCGCCAGCAGCACGATGCTGCCCTGCTGCATCCCTTGCAGCCATTGGGTCAGGCTGCTTGTCAGCGCACCGATCGGTTCGCCCAGCCCCCACATCATGATGCCCGCGGTGATAAAAGTGCCAACGATGGGAATCACAAAAATAGGCATCACAGAACGCAGCACCTTATGCACCGGGATTTTCTTCAAGTAATGCACCACGATCCCGCCGATAAGTCCGGCGATAAGTGCCCCGAAAAAGCCCGCGCCGAAGCTGTTACCCACCCAGGCACCAATCGCGCAAGGAGCCAGCGCGGAGCGTTCGGCAATGGAGTAGCCGATGTATGCGGCGAGGAAAGGCACCATCAGCGTCAGCCCGGCGACACCGATATCAAACAGTTTTTTAAGATTCGGATCGGTGGCGGCATCGGGTACGGCGCCCTTGCCATATAGCATGACGGAGACTGCCAGCAAAATTCCGCCAGCCACCACAAAGGGGATCATATGCGAAACACCGGTCATCAGGTGCTGGCGGGTATTTTTCAGGATCTGTACCAACTCTTTCATAAGTCGCTCCCGGGCTGGATAAAGCCCATGTCCATAAAGTTACTGCGGAAAACAATAGGCAATCCATTGTCGCGCAGACAGTGGATAAAAAGGCCATTTACTGGATTTTTGTAATATCAGTATAAAAATGCGATCCGCTTCATAACTTCTGAAAAAGGTAAAACCTGCGCTACCACGCTAAGTTGTGAGACAACTCGCACTTTTTGCGCTACATTACATTTATCCAGCTTTTGACAGATTTGTCACATGGCGTATTCCGGCTACCTCCTTTTATGCTGTAGCGAGAGAATCGTTATGGGAGAGAGGCAATGCCCCTGATTGTGGAATTTACCTGTGAACTGCCGAATGGCGTACATGCGCGCCCGGCAAGCCACGTAGAAACGCTGTGTAATACCTTCACGTCGCAAATTGAGTGGCACAACCTGCGCACCGATCGCAAAGGCAGCGCCAAAAGCGCGCTGGCGCTGATTGGCACCGACACGCTGGCTGGCGACCACTGTCAGCTGGTGATTTCCGGTGCCGATGAACAGGTTGCCTGCCAGCGTCTGAGTCAATGGCTGCGCGATGAATTCCCACTCTGCGACGCGCCGCTGGCGGAGATTAAAAACAGCGAACTGGAGCCACTTCCGGCGTCGTTGACCCAGCTGAATCCGCAGATTTACCGCGCCCGTAGCGTGTGTAGCGGCAGCGCGGGCGGCGTACTGACGCCACTCTCTTCCCTGGATCTCAATGCGCTCGGCGAACTCCCGACCGCCAACGACACAGAGACGGAACAAGCCGCGCTGGACAATGGCTTAGCGATGTTGATAAAGCATATTGAGTTTCGTCAGCTCGACAGTGACGGTGCCGCCAGCGCGATTCTGGAAGCCCATCGTTCGCTGGCAGGCGACGCTTCACTGCGTCAGCATTTACTGGACGGCGTTCTGCGCGGTTTAAGCTGCGCGCAGGCAATCGTGGAAAGCGCGAACCATTTCTGCAATGAGTTCGCTCGCGCCAGCAGCAGCTATTTACAGGAACGCGCGCTGGATGTTCGTGACGTTTGCTTCCAGTTACTGCAACACATTTACGGTGAGCAGCGCTTTCCGGCGCCGGGCCAGTTGACCCGGCCATCTATCTGTATGGCGGAAGAGTTGACGCCAAGCCAGTTCCTCGAACTGGATAAAACCTTTCTCAAAGGTCTGCTGTTAAAAAGCGGCGGCACCACTTCGCACACGGTGATTCTCGCCCGCTCATTCAACATTCCCACCCTGGTTGGCGTGGAGATTGAGGCCTTAACACCGTGGCGTCAGCAGACGGTTTATATTGACGGCAACGCAGGCGCGATTGTCGTTGCGCCTGACGAGCCTGTCACTCGTTACTATCAGCAGGAAGCCCGCGTGCAAGACGCCCTGCGCGAACAGCAGCGCATCTGGCTGACCCAGGAAGCGCGCACCGCTGACGGCATCCGCATGGAGGTCGCCGCCAACATCGCGCACTCCGTCGAGGCGCAAGCGGCCTTTAGTAACGGCGCGGAAGCGGTTGGCCTGTTCCGCACAGAAATGCTGTATATGGACCGCGCCTGCGCGCCGGACGAAAACGAGCTGTACAATATTTTTTGCCAGGCGCTGGAGTCCGCAAAGGGACGCAGCATTATTGTGCGCACAATGGATATAGGCGGCGATAAGCCCGTTGATTATCTGAATATTCCTGCCGAAGCCAACCCATTCCTCGGCTATCGCGCCGTCCGTATTTATGAAGAGTACGCTTCTCTGTTTACCACCCAGCTACGCTCGATCCTCCGCGCGTCCGCCCACGGCAACCTGAAAATCATGATCCCGATGATCTCCTCTATGGAAGAGATTCTGTGGGTCAAAGAGAAGCTGGCGGAAGCCAAACAGCAGCTGCGTAATGAACATATCCCGTTCGATGAGAAGATCCCACTCGGCATTATGCTGGAAGTGCCGTCGGTGATGTTCATCATCGATCAATGCTGTGAAGAGATTGATTTCTTTAGTATTGGTAGTAACGATCTAACACAATACCTGCTGGCGGTAGACCGTGATAACGCCAAAGTCACTCGTCACTACAACAGCCTGAATCCCGCCTTCCTGCGCGCGTTGGATTTCGCGGTGCAGGCGGTACATCGTCAGGGCAAATGGATTGGTCTGCGCGGCGAACTGGGGGCCAAAGGTTCGGTTCTGCCATTGCTGGTAGGTCTGGGGCTGGACGAGATCAGCATGGGCGCGCCGTCGATTCCCGCCGCCAAAGCGCGGATGGCACAACTCGACAGCCGAGCCTGCCGCCAGTTGTTGAATCAGGCGATGGCCTGCCGCACCTCGCTGGAGGTGGAGCATCTGCTGGCGCAGTTCCGCATGTCGCAGCAGGATGCCCCGCTGGTTACCGCCCAATGCATAACGCTTGATAGCGACTGGCGCAGCAAAGAGGAGGTGATTAAAGGCATGACCGACAATCTGCTGCTGGCGGGCCGCTGCCGCTACCCGCGCAAACTGGAAGCCGATCTATGGGCGCGCGAGGCGGTATTCTCCACCGGACTGGGCTTTAGCTTTGCCATTCCGCACAGCAAATCGGAACATATCGAACAGTCCACCATCAGCGTGGCGCGCCTGAACGCGCCGGTACGCTGGGGAGATGACGAGGCGCAGTTCATCATTATGCTGACGCTTAACAAACACGCCGCGGGCGACCAGCATATGCGTATTTTCTCGCGCCTGGCCCGCCGCATCATGCACGAAGAATTCCGCAACACGCTGGTTAACGCCGCTTCCGCCGACGCTATCGCCAGCCTGCTGCAACATGAACTTGAACTGTAAAGGAAAGACTATGGAACTCTATCTGGATACCGCTAACGTGGCGGAAGTTGAACGTCTGGCGCGCATTTTCCCGATTGCCGGCGTCACCACCAATCCAAGCATTGTGGCAGCCAGCAAAGAATCTATCTGGGATGTGCTGCCCAGGCTGCAAAACGCCATCGGCGAAGAAGGCACTTTATTTGCGCAGACCATGAGCCGCGACGCGAAAGGGATGGTGGAAGAAGCCAAACGACTGAATAACGCCATCCCCGGCATTGTGGTTAAAATTCCGGTGACCGCCGAAGGTCTTGCAGCGATTAAATTGCTGAAAAAAGAAGGCATCGTGACGCTGGGCACCGCCGTCTACAGCGCATCGCAGGGCCTGCTGGCGGCGCTGGCGGGCGCAAAATATGTCGCTCCCTACGTCAACCGCGTTGATGCGCAGGGCGGCGATGGCATTCGTATGGTTCAGGAGCTGCAAACGCTACTGGAACATCACGCGCCCGACAGCATGGTACTGGCGGCCAGCTTTAAAACGCCGCGGCAGGCGCTGGATTGCTTACTGGCAGGTTGCCAGGCGATTACCCTTCCTTTAGATGTAGCGCAACAAATGCTCAATACGCCTGCGGTAGAGTCGGCAATAGAGAAGTTTGAGCAAGACTGGAAAAACGCTTTTGGTAATCTGAACCTGTAGGAGAGAAATGTATGGATCGCATTATTCAGTCACCAGGTAAGTATATTCAGGGTGCAAACGTCATCGCGCGTCTTGGCGATTATTTAAAACCAATGGCGAACAACTGGCTGGTTGTGGGCGATAAATTCGTGCTGGGATTTGCCGAAGAGACGCTGCGCAAAAGCCTGACGGATGCCGGTTTGTCAGTAGAAATCGCCCCGTTTGGCGGCGAATGTTCGCAAAATGAGATCGACAGGCTGCGCGCCGTCGCCGAAAAAAGTCAGTGTGGCGCCGTACTGGGTATCGGCGGCGGTAAAACGCTGGATACCGCCAAAGCGCTGGCGCACTTTATGAACGTCCCGGTCGCTATCGCGCCGACCATCGCCTCTACCGACGCACCGTGCAGCGCACTCTCGGTTATTTATACCGATGCCGGTGAGTTTGACCGTTATCTGCTGCTGCCGCATAACCCGAATATGGTTATTGTCGATACGCAGATAGTGGCGGGCGCGCCGGCGCGTCTGCTGGCAGCCGGTATCGGCGATGCGCTGGCGACCTGGTTTGAAGCGCGCGCCTGCTCACGCAGCGGCGCCACCACAATGGCGGGCGGCAAGTGTACACAGGCCGCGCTGGCGCTGGCGGAGCTATGCTATAACACGCTGATCGAAGAAGGCGAAAAAGCCATGTTGGCCGCCGAACAGCACGTCGTCACGCCAGCGCTGGAACGCGTCATCGAAGCCAACACCTACCTGAGCGGGGTCGGTTTTGAAAGCGGCGGTCTGGCCGCAGCGCACGCGATTCATAACGGTTTAACGGCGATTCCGGATGCGCACCACTATTATCACGGTGAGAAGGTCGCTTTCGGTACGCTGACGCAACTGGTGCTGGAAAACGCGCCGGTCGAAGAAATCGAAACCGTTGCGGCGCTGTGCCATTCCGTTGGCCTGCCGATTACGCTGGCGCAACTGGATATTAAACAGGATATCCCGGCCAAGATGCGCACCGTCGCGGAAGCCTCCTGCGCAGAAGGTGAAACTATTCATAACATGCCTGGCGGCGCAACGCCGGATGAAGTGTACGCCGCGCTGCTGGTCGCCGACCAGTACGGTCAACGCTTCTTGCAGGAATGGGAATAAGGTCTGAGCAATACTCCTGACGATAGTCAGGAGTATTTCAGCTTGCTGACACAACAGAATTCATTTGCCGAATGTCGACACAGGCACCTTATCTGGCCTTGTTATCCAATCATCCAGGCCAGGTAAGCGAAGCGCCATCATCAGGTATTCCATAGCCTGGAATCAGTCCATTTTGTCCTGAAATAGACTTTTTTATCACGCACCATTCTCTCCGCGGAAAGTCAAATGACGTACTGACACACTTCACGGACGAAGAAGATGAAATTCGCACAGGCGCTTATCGGTATTCTTGCTGCTTTTTTTATTAGCCATATCTCTCATCATTCGCCACGCTCTGATACCAGACCAATAACCGTTCAGGCGCAAACTAATGCTGCAATCGCCCAAAGTGCCGGGACGCAAATAGGTAAGACGCTATTTTATGATGCTGCCTATGTTCGTCTGGATTATCCGAATGGCGATCTTCCGCTGGAGCGTGGGGTATGTGCAGATGTCGTCATCCGCGCGCTACGCAGTCAGCAGGTTGATTTACAGAAACGGGTACATGAAGACATGCAGGCACATTTCTCTGCCTACCCGAATAACTGGAAGCTGAAACGCCCGGACAGCAATATCGACCATCGCCGCGTTCCGAATCTGGAAACCTGGTTCCAGCGCCACAACAAAGCGTTGCCGGTGACAGATAAATATAGCGATTATCAACCGGGAGATATTGTCTCCTGGCGACTGGATAACGGCCTTGCGCATATTGGCGTGGTATCCCTGAACGTCACGCCTGAAGGGGTGCCGCTGGTTGTGCATAACATAGGCGCGGGAGCACAGGAGGAAGATGTATTATTTAACTGGAAAGTCACGGGGCATTTTCGTTATTTTTCGCATTAAACGCGGAAAACGTCAGCGACTACCGAATAGCAGCCGCTGACGAATTAACCCATCAGATTATTGCAGATCGAAACGGTCCAGGTTCATCACTTTCACCCATGCCGCGACGAAGTCCTTCACAAACTTCTCGTGCGCATCGCTACACGCGTAAACTTCCGCCAGCGCGCGCAGTACGGAGTTGGAACCAAACACCAGATCGGCGCGGGTCGCCGTGTATTTCACCTCGCCAGTCAGACGATCCCGGCCTTCGAACAGCTCATTAGATTCGTCGGTCGGTTTCCACTCGTAACGCATATCCAGCAGATTAGCGAAGAAGTCAGTGCTGAGCACGCCCGGTCTGTCAGTAAAGACACCGCTCTGGCTGCCGTCAAAGTTGGTTCCCAGCACACGCATCCCGCCAACCAGTACCGTCATTTCCGGCGCGGTCAACGTTAACTGCTGCGCTTTATCAATCAACAGCGATTCGGTCGTCGACACATCCAGACGCGCACGATAGTTACGGAATCCATCGGCAATCGGTTCAAGCAGCGAGAACATCTCGATGTCGGTCTGATCCTGACGCGCATCCACCCGGCCCGGCGCAAAAGGTACGCTGATGCTGACACCCGCAGCAGCGGCCGCCTGCTCGATACCGACCACGCCCGCCAGCACAATAATATCGGCCAGCGAAGCTTTATTCGTCGTTTTCTGGAGCGCTTCTAATACCGGCAGAACGCGAGCCGCAACGGCGTTGACCTCCCAGTCGCGCTGAGGCGCTAATGCCAGACGCGCGCCGTTAGCGCCGCCACGCTTATCGCCGCCGCGGAAAGTAGACGCGGATGCCCAGGCAACCGAAACCATCTCGCTAATAGAAAGCCCGGATGCAGCGATCGCCGCTTTCAGGTTGATAATGTCTTCCTGCGTTGGCTGGTAGAGCGGTTGCGGCAACGGGTCCTGCCAGATCAGATCTTCTTTCGGCACTTCCGGTCCGATGTAACGCGCTTTTGGTCCCATATCTCTGTGCGTCAGTTTGAACCAAGCACGAGCAAAGGCTTCATTAAAGGCCTGCGGATCGTTAAGGAAACGACGGGAAATCTTCTCGAACTCCGGATCAAAACGCAGCGTCAGGTCGGTGACCAGCATGGTTGGCTTACGTTTTTTCGACGGATCGAACGGGTCCGGGATGATATCCGGCGCGTCTACCGCTTCAAACTGGATAGCGCCAGCCGGACTACGGGTTTGTACCCACTCATATTTGAACAGGTTCTCGAAGAAATAGTTGCTCCACTGGGTCGGCGTCTGCGTCCAGACCACTTCCAGCCCGGAGGTGATAGCATCCGCGCCAACGCCGCTACCATAGCTGCTGGCCCAACCTAAGCCCTGCGCTTCAATCGGCGCGGCTTCCGGATCGGCCCCTACATGGGATGCCGCTGCCGCGCCGTGGGTTTTACCGAGGGTATGCCCGCCAGCGATCAACGCCACGGTTTCTTCGTCGTTCATCCCCATATTGCCAAAGGTAGCGCGAATAGCGGCGGCGGCAGAAAGTGGTTCGCCGCTGTGATCCGGCCCTTCCGGGTTAACGTAGATAAGGCCCATCTCGGTCGCGCCCAGCGGCGCTTTTGCCAGCGCTTCAGGGTGTCGGTGAGTCAACCAGGCTTTTTCATCGCCCCAGTTCACATCCAGATCCGGTTCCCAGACATCTTCACGCCCGGCGCCAAAACCGAAGGTACGGAAGCCGGAGTTTTCCAGCGCCACGTTACCCGCCAGAATAAACAGGTCGGCCCAGGAAATTTTCTGGCCATATTTCTGCTTAATCGGCCACAACAAACGACGCGCTTTATCCAGGCTGACGTTATCCGGCCAGGAGTTAAGCGGCGCAAAACGCTGTTGACCACGACCCGCGCCGCCACGACCATCAATAGAACGGTAGGTGCCAGCGCCATGCCAGGCCATACGAATAAACAAACCGACATAGCTGCCCCAGTCGGCAGGCCACCACGGTTGTGAATCGGTCAGCAGCGCCTTGAGATCCCCTTTCAGGGCGGAGTAGTCTAACTTGCTAAACTCTTTGCGGTAGTCAAAGTCTTCACCCAGCGGGTTAGAACGGTTGGAATGTTGATTCAAAAGATCCACGCGAAGCTGGTTCGGCCACCAGTCGCGGCTGGCAGTCCCTGCGCCTGCGCTTCGGTCATGCCCCCCCTGATGGAAAGGACATTTTCCAGTGGATAACGTGTTATGGGTATCGTCGGTCGTGCTCATATCTCAGCTCCCTTTTAAAGTGTTACCGTTACGATATACACCAGGAGCAAATAGATATAGTTGAATTAATCCACAGATTCGATAGCTAATACCTTTTATATTTTTAGTTACAGAGATGTAGATCAATATGAGTTGTAATAAAGCTCCCGGCAGGGAGCTGGAGGTTATAAACCCGGTCTTACGCCCAACGTGTGGCAAATGGCATAACTCATTTCCGCACGATTCAACGTGTAGAAGTGGAAATCCTTCACTCCTTCACGGCTTAAAATTTTCACCATGTCCATCGCAATGTTAGCGCCCACCAGCTTGCGGGTTTCTGCGTCATCATCCAGCCCCTCAAACATCAGCGACATCCAGGACGGAATGCGGACATTGGTCATATCGGCAAATTTTTTCGCCTGTTTAAAGTTAGACACCGGTAAAATGCCGGGAATAATTTCTACGTCGATACCGGCGGAAACACAGCGGTCACGAAAACGCAGGTAGCTTTCCACATCGAAGAAAAATTGGGTTATCGCGCGGTTAGCGCCAGCATCCACTTTACGCTTCAGATTAAGCAGATCGGCCTGCGCGCTTTTCGCTTCCGGATGTACCTCCGGATAGGCCGCTACTGAAATATCGAAATCGGCCACCTCTTTGAGCAAACCAACCAGATCGGCGGCGTACATCTCCGGCTTACCGCTGCCCGGCGGCAAATCGCCGCGCAAAGCGACAATGTGGCGGATACCGTTATTCCAGTAGTCGCGGGCGATGGTGCGCAGTTCATCGCGCGTGGCGTCAATACAGGTAAGGTGCGGCGCGGCCTCAAGCCCAGTACGCTCTTTAATGCCTTTAATAACGCTATGGGTGCGGTCGCGTTCCCCGGAGTTGGCGCCATACGTTACCGAAACAAACTTCGGTTTCAGACTGCTCAGGCGATCGATGGAGTTCCACAGGGTTTGCTCCATTTCACTGGTGCGCGGCGGGAAAAATTCAAACGAAACGTTAATCTGACCCTGTACTTCCGCCAGGCTCTGATTCAGGGCTTCCCGCTGGTTGGCGTGAAAAAAGCTCATACCTTACCTCATCAATCGCATGTTATTATTTGTTGTGTTGTAAACATCTATCCGTTTAGACGTCCAGATGTAAAAATGACGGAAAAGCGGAAGGACGTCAACTGAAAAATCACGCCAAAGAATGAGGAATATTCAGCAAAGTTGAATTTTCTTCATGTCACGCCGCGGCACTGAACGCGCCGCGGCAGGGGAAATTACTTCTTCACATCCGCAACGCGCATCCCTTTGAGCTGCTCATCCGTGATGGTGTTGCCCGCCTTAAAGTAATCGACTATCGCATTCGACACATAGTAGCCGCCGGAGGTATTCCGCGCCTGGCCTTCCGTGAATGCCGCAAAACCGTCGCCGCCGTCGGCAAGGAAGCTGTTGGTAGCGATGTGATAAACCGCCGCATCATCAATCGGCTTGCCATTGAGCGTCAGCACGGTAACCCGCTGGCCGACAGGTTTGCTGCTGTCATACTTCATCTCCAGCCCTTTAGACACCTGCAATACGCCGTTGCTTAAGCCAGCGCCATGCTCCATCAGGCTGCGCAATTGCTTACCGGTTAAATCCATCGTGACCAGTTCATTAGGGAACGGGAAGGTACTGATTACCGCCCCCATCGTCACCGCGCCAGCCGGGATTTCGTTGCGGATACCGCCAGAGTTAGTAAGCGCTAACTGGGTGTCTTTCCCCGCCGTAAAAAGCAGCGCATCCGCCGCCAGATTCCCCAGCGACGACGATTCGCCATACGCGCGGGTCAGCTCAACCGGCGACTGGGCCACCGTTTGCTGCACGACTTTATCGAGCTTTTTATTCCAGCCGTCGATCACCTGTTTCGTTTGCGGATCGGGCTTCCACTCATCAGCAAAAATGGTCTTCAGCTCGAAGTTCTTCACGGTAAAGTGGTGTGGTTTCTCTTTGTAATCCAGCACCAGTTTACCCACATCAATACCGCCGCTGTCCGTTGAGAGGATCAGCGTATTACCGACTTTAATCGGTTCCGGCGTACCGACATGCGCGTGGCCGGTAATCAAAATATCCAGCCCTTTTACCTGACTTGCGGTCTGAATATCTTTATCCAGCGCGCGTCGCACATCGGTATTCCCCATGCTGGACTGGCGGGCCGGGGTGCCTTCGTGGATCAGCGCGACGGTCAGATCGACTTTACCTTTAAGTTCATCAATGTAACGTTGCAGCCACTTAATTTCATCGCGTGCCTCAATGCCCACGCGCGTCGCGGCAGAAACCGTATCATTAAAAGCAAAGACACCGTGTAAGCCGATTACGCCAATCTTGACGCCATCTTTTTCAACAATGGTGTACGGCTTATCCCAGAAGGATTTACTGCTGTCCTCATAAAAAATATTGCCCTGTACGATAGGGAATTTCGCCCGGCTCAGTTGCAACAATGTATTGTCCCAGCCATGATCGAACTCATGATTACCGATAGTGGCAGCGTCATACTGCATGGTATTCAAAATATCGATAATCGCTTTACCCTTCGTCAGGCTGCTGATATACGGTCCGGTAAAGTAATCTCCGGCATCAAAAAACCACGTCGCCTTATTTTTGGCTTTTTCCTGCTTCACCAGCGTGGTGATATTGGCCCAACCGCCAATATCGCGTTTACCGTCAGCAATCCACGGTACTTTATAAGGCTCCACATGGGCGTGTAGATCGTTGGTGTAAATAATGGTGACATCTTTGGCGCAGGCCCAGAACGGCAGCGTGAACAAAATACCGGCAGCAAGCAGTTTTACTTTCATAAATAAGTCCCTTTCAGTCATATAAAGATTCGCTACGTTACGTTCTGAAAGGTTTTTTTATGTGAGAGTCCTCACACCCGCGTACCGTTTTATGAAGGCAGAATCAACGACCTGCCAAAATCGTTGGTAAAATGTATGCCGCCTCTGTTCACCATTAATGCCTGCAAAAGCGCTGGTTGTCGCAATCTTGGGCTGCCTGACTCGCCGGATTATGTGTGGCCGGACTATCGCCTGGGTTATCCGGCATTGCATTGTCGAGCCTGCGGCAGTTATCCGCCGCTCTTCAACGAGGGGGAATTTCGCCGCTGGGCGTCTGCTTATATCGCGCAATATGCCAAAGAGCATGGTCACTTTTGCCCCGACTGCTATCAAAAAACATGGATTCGTTATGGACGTAATCCCGGCGGAACGCAGCGACTTCAGTGCCAGTACTGTAAGAAAGTCTGGACGCCAAAACAGCACGCGCTGAATGTCGCCGAAACGCCGGAACAGATTTGCAGTATTCCGCTGCTCGTACCGTTTCAGGGAGCGAATGCCTTCCAGCAATTGTACTTTTTATTCAGTTTTGATGCTGTTCGCGGCAATATTCTTCACCTTTCCAGCAATTTCACGTTACTGTCTGCCGGAAAAAGTTTGCATTACCACTGGAAAGGAATTGCGCCGCCCGAGGGCGAGAAGGGCGATATTATTCACCGTATCGCCATTAAAGAACGGCAATTTTTACAGCGCAGTCAGTTCGATGAGATTCAGTATGGCCCGGCGGCGCTTAAACGTAACGCGCAAGGAACAATACTTCGCCCGGTCATTACGGCGCATGGTCATTTTCGGGTGCTGAAAAACCGCTTTCCTGATGTCGCGACACACATCATTGCCCATGAGTGTTTTTTGCGCGGCGCGGTCATTACGGCATGGGCGGAGCGGTTTCGCCAGCGTCTCTCCTCGCTGTGGTTCGTTGAGGAAGAGATAAACGATGACGATTGCCGCGCAGAGTGGCAACTGTTAGGCAAAACATGGCAGGGATGGTGGCAAAATCAGTGGCAACTCTGGGGGCAAGGTCACAACCGCAAAATGGTCTGTTCGTTAACCGGTTCCCACTTAGAACAAGGTGTCGCCGTTAATCTGGCGGCCAGTCGCCGCTTTGTTACCTGGCTATGGCAACAACCTGAATTCCAGCAAAGCGCCCACTATTCCGCCAAACGCGTCACACAAATTCTGTATTTGCTGACGGAAAAATATAACTCACAATGGAATCACATTTAACCCAATGATGTAATGCCACGCATAAAAAATCACAGATTATCATTCAGAAGGCGCTATAGATTTAATCACCTCACATCCTGCTTTTACACGCTGAAAAAGAATAGAACTATTTGATAAAATGGCCCTTCGTTTTAAGTTAAGATCGGCTATAAACGTTATTCACATAATCAATATTTATTATCAATTTGAATAGCTCTATACATTCTTATTTTCTATGGAAAACAAGGGATAAATATGGAAATTACTTTACCGTCAATGTCAGATAAAAAATGGACCTGCGCCGATCTCCTGAGTAGCTATCGATTCTGGGGGATCACTTTTTTCTTTTTGGTGCTCTCTTTTATCGGTTCGCTGGGATCGTCGTATGGTGTTTATTTTTGGAGTAAATCTCTGTCTATTCCAGCCGATCATATTGGCGCCATTCTCGTTGGCGGCCAACTGGGATACCTCCTGGGTATGGTTGCCAGCTGGTTTGTCTGCCGTATAAAAAATTGTTACCCCTTCTACTTTGTTGCGCTCCTGTTAATCATTGGCGTGGTCTGTTCCTTCTGCATAAATGGCCCGTCTGACGTAGTCAGGCTTATCATAGCGCAGTTTTTAATTAATCTGGGTGTGGGGATCATAACGCTGTTAGTCCCCATGCTGCTTTTCAGCGCTATCGGCAGTGCTCAGACATTTGTTATTTTATTTAGCCTCTGCTTACTGTTCAAATTTATCATCGCTGGCTATCTGTCTATATTTATATACTCAATTCCTTATATAGGAATAATCGTAATTACTTTAGCGGTTATCGCGCTTTTGCTACTATTACCGCTCAAAAAAGAACTTTTCTATATTGCACCGCCCAAAAGGTTCTCATCAACCCAGCGACCTGAGTACGCAGAACCCCTTGTCGTCGCATTATTGGCCTTTTTCATTCCATTTTATATTATTTATTGGTTCTTCAGAATTCACCGGGAAATGCAATTTGTGGCGCCTTCGCCCCGACTCATGACCGCATGTGGCGCGGGATGGCTGTCAGCCATTATGCCGTTTGGCACAGCCATATTGTGTCTGACGCTTAGCGACGAAATCCGCGATCTGATACGAACCGGCTGGACACTATTCTGGGCGTTACTGCTACCACCCGTCGGCGCGGCGATTATCCAGGCAAAAATGAACCGTTTTATTACCGCTAATACCGCGGATACTGCTGACAGAGGATAAACATGGAAGGTTTTGAGCTATTTCCAAAAATTAAAGGCGCGATCAAATGGATGGCCGAGCACAGTGACTCGGTAATTCATTTTGGCTGGAATGTTGTTGCCGCCATCATTCTACTTTTCATCGGTAAGTTAATAGCTCGCTTACTATCGAGGGGGCTGGAAAAATTACTTCTCAGGCGGCAAGTGGATGCCACTATTGTCCACTTTTTCTCCGCGCTGGTTCGCTACATCACGATAGCTTTCACGGCAGTAGCCGCTCTTGGCCGTATCGGTATAGAAACCTCCTCAATTATTGCCGTTATCGGCGCGGCGGGTTTAGCCATTGGTCTGGCGTTGCAAGGGTCACTTTCCAACTTTGCCGCAGGCGTACTGCTTGTCTCCCTGCGTCCTTTCCGCGCCGGGGAAATTGTACAAATTGGCCTGGTTATCGGCACAGTAGAAAAGGTCCATATTTTCTCCACCACTCTGCTCACTGCGGATAGCAAAGAAGTTGTCATCCCGAATGGTAAAATTATTGCTGATAATATTATCAACTATTCACGACACCCCTATCGACGTATTGATCTGATTATTGGCGTGGATTACCAAAGCCGTATTGCTGACGTAAAAAGCGTGATACATCGTATTATTGAGCAAGATCAGCGCATTGATAAAACCCGCGATATTACGGTCCGCCTGGGCGAACTTGCGCCCTCTAGCCTGAATTTCTATGTTCGCGTATGGGTGCCCAACGCTCAGTACTGGAGTACTTACTACGATCTTCTGGAAAATATCAAGGAAGCAATGGATGAAAATGGCATCAATATTCCTTACCCCCGGATGGATGTCCGGGTTGAGAATGTAAAAAGCATCACGCCATAATGTTTCGTCAGCAATCGGATGGCGCTTCGTATATCAGTATCTACAGAATGACAGCATAACGTATTGAAACGTATTGATGAGGGAGCGAAGCGCAACCCGGCGCTTCGCTCACGAACTTGCCTTTATTACAGCAACTGCGCCAGGCGGTTGATATCCGACTGAATCGCCCCGGCGGTCACATCGCGACCCGCGCCCGGCCCACGGATCACCAGCGGGTTATCGCGATACCAGCGGCTTTCAATAGCAAAGACATTATCGCACGGCAGCAGCGCCGCCAGCGGATGTTCCGGACGCACCGCTTCAACGCCGACGCGCGCTTTGCCATTGGCGTCGAAACGCGCCACGTAACGCAACACCAGCCCCAGTTCGCGGGCTGCCTCCAGACGCTGCACCATCTGTTCATTCAGCGCGTCGCCGTTTTCGAAAAAGTGATCGATAGACCCTTCTTCACAATGCGCCGGCACCAACGATTCTACACGCACCTGATCCGGCTCGATGTCGTATCCCGCCTCGCGCGCCAGAATCACCAGCTTACGCATGACATCTTTTCCGGAAAGATCGACGCGCGGATCGGGTTCGGTCAGCCCCTGCTGCCAGGCCTGATCCACCAGATCGGTAAACGGCACCGTACCGTCAAATTGCAGGAACAGCCAGGATAGCGTCCCGGAGAAGATCCCGCTGATCGAGAGAATCGTATCGCCGCTGTCAATCAGATCCCGCACCGTGTGGTTGATCGGTAATCCCGCGCCCACGGTGGCGTTATACAGCCAGTAACGCCCGGTTTTTTCAAACGCGTCATGAATCTGGCGATACTTATCGCTGGCGCTTGCGCCCGCCAGTTTATTGGCGCTAATCACATGAAAACCGTGGCTGGCGAAATCCAGATACTGATCGGCCAGTTGCTCGCTTGCTGTCACATCCAGCACCACTAAATCATCATACGGATGCGCACGCATCCACAGGAATAGCGACTCTTCGTCCTGCTCAACGGCTTCATCATCAAAGAATGCCAGCGCGCGGCTGGCGTCCAGCCCCTCATAATTCAGCAGGCTACGGCGGCTATCCACCACGCCCGCCAGCACAAATTCAAAACCAGTACGCGCGGAAAGCGTGCTTTGTTCACGGGCAAACAGTTCCAGCCAACGGGAGCCGATGTTCCCCTTACCGAACAGCATCAGGCCAATGCGTTTTTCGGCGCGGAAAACAGACTGGTGCAGCCCCTGAATCAGGCTCTCAGTCGGGCCGGTACGCAGCACCGCCACCAGACTGATGCCCTCCTCCGACTGCCAGGTAAACTCCACTGGCTGACCTTTCAACTGCTGCCAGAAGCGATGGCAGTGTAGCGGATTGCGAGTGACGCCCGCACCGACCATCGCCACCAGCGCCAGCCCCTGCCGCAGGCGCAATTCGCCCGGCAGCCCGACATCGTCAAGGAGTTTCAGTACGCTATCCGCTACCTCGGCGGTATAACAGAACTGTAATAACTGGCGATCGCGATGCACGCCCACCGCCAGAGGACGCACCTGCGCCCGTTTTAAAATGTGGTCGAGCTCTTTATGCGCCAGCCTGAAATCCTGGCTGGCAGGCACCTGAAACTCAATCAGACAGATATCATCGTGACTGGTCACGATACGCGCGCCCGTCCCGGAAGCCAGCACTCGTTCAATTCGGGTTGACCCTTGATCCGGCGTGTAGCTACAGCGCAACTGCAAATCGATATCGCTGCCGGACACTGGCTGTAGCGTGCGGGCGTGCAGAACAGGCGCCGCCAGACGCGCCAGCTCGCTGGCTTCGTCCAGACGCAGCAACGGCAGCAGGCAGGCATCTTTCACTTTGCGCGGGTCGGCGCTATAAACGCCCGCGACATCGCTCCAGATGGTCACGCGGGAAACGCCCGCCAGCGCGCCGATTTGCGTGGCGGAATAGTCGGAACCGTTCCGGCCTAACAGGACTGTTTCGCCGTCATGATTGCGGCTGATAAAGCCGGTCACGACCAGACGTTTGCCCGGATGCTGCGCCAGTAGCTGCTGCAATAAAGGATAAGATAGCCCTTCATCAACCTGCGGCTGTGCGGCGCGTTCGGCGCGTAAAAATGCGCGCGCGTCCAGCCAGGCGGCATCCAGCCCCTGCTGATTCAGGACGGCGGACATCAATCTCGCCGACCAAATTTCGCCGTGTCCGACGATCTCAGCATAGACGGCATCCGTTACGCCGCCGTCGAGCAAGGCGGCAAGACGTTCCAGATCGCTAATAAAAGCGCTGGTTAAATCATCTGCCGCGTCGGCGGGAAGCAGCCCGCTAATCAGATCGCACTGATAGCGGCGTAACGTCTGTAATACCTGATGCGCAGAAAGGCGATCGGTCTGGCTTAACTTGAGCCAGCTAATCAACTGGTTGGTGGTACTGCCTGCGGCGGACACTACCATCATATCGTCAGGCTGCGAATACTCCGCCATAATGCCTACGACACGCAGGTAACACTTCACATCCGCCAGACTACTGCCGCCAAATTTATGCAGTTGACGACCTTTCGCCCCTGCCTGCGCAATCACACTCATGTTTACCCCTTGTTTGCAGCCCGGAAGCCATTTTCCAGGTCGGCAATTAAATCTTCGCCATCTTCAATACCGGTGGAGATACGCAGTAGCGTTTCGGAGATCCCGGCGGCGGCACGCGCCTGCGGCGACATACCGGCATGCGTCATGGTGGCGGCGTGAGAGATCAAACTTTCCACTCCCCCTAAAGATTCCGCCAGCGTAAACAGCGACAGCCCGCCCAGAAAACGACGCAGCGTCTCCTCATCCCCATCCAGTTCAAAACTCAACATTGCGCCAAAGCCTTTTTGCTGGCGCGCGGCAATTTCATGCCCCTGATTTTCCGGCAGCGACGGGTGATACAGTTTTTTCACCAACGGCTGGGTTTGCAGATATTTCACAATCGCCTGCGCGTTGCGCTGCGCCAGCTCCATACGCGGCACCAGAGTTCGCAAACCGCGCAGCAGCAGATAGCTATCAAACGCCCCGCCGGTCACGCCAATATTATTCGCCCACCACGCCAGTTCAGTGACCACTTCCGGATCTTTCGCAATCACCACGCCGGCCACGACATCCGAATGACCGTTGAGATATTTCGTGCATGAATGCAACACCAGATCGGCACCCAACGCCAGCGGATTTTGCAGCGCCGGGCTTAAAAACGTGTTATCAACGACGCTCACTGCGCCCGCCTCGCGCGCCAGCCGACAGATTTTCGCAATATCCACCACGCGTAACAATGGATTACTTGGACTTTCTACCAGTACCAGCTTCGGTTTTTCTTCCAGCGCCGCCTGTAAGGCGCGTTCATCGCCCTGATCGACAAACCGCACACGATAACAGCCGCGTGTCGCCAGACTGTCAAACAGACGATAACTGCCGCCATAGCAATCATGCGGCGCGACCAGCAGATCGCCCGGCTTGAGGAAAACGGTGGTGACCAGATGAATCGCCGACATGCCGGTATTCGTCAATACCGCGCCCGCGCCGCCTTCCAGTTCCGCTAATGCGCGCTGAACAACATCACGCGTGGGATTACCGCGGCGGGAATAATCATGCGCGCGCGGCTCATTGAAACCGGTAAAGTTATAAGTACTGGAGAGATGGATTGGCGGCACAACGCAGCCGTATTGTTCGTCATCGTTTAATCCGCTACGCACTGCGATAGTGGCCTGTTTACGCGTCATATGAAGATATTCCTGGCTGAGTCGGTGAAAGTCAGGCCACAGATTAACCACTACCACAATAGACGTCAATACATCTGGACATCTAAACTTCTTTGCGTATAGATTGAGCAAACCGCAAATAGCCGTTAAAATTATATGCATTAGCGCACATCTGCGACCGCTAACTTCGTGTCAGGGCCGCGCCACTACGGTAAACTACGCGCGATTATGGTCCGGGCTCAGGTTCAGACCTCAATATTAATGACGAAGAGGATTAAGTATCTCATGGCTGAATGGAGCGGCGAATATATCAGCCCATACGCTGAGCACGGTAAGAAGAGTGAGCAAGTCAAAAAAATTACGGTTTCCATTCCTCTGAAGGTGTTAAAAATCCTCACCGATGAACGTACGCGTCGTCAGGTGAACAACCTGCGCCACGCCACCAACAGCGAGCTGTTGTGTGAAGCATTTCTGCACGCCTTTACCGGGCAACCCTTGCCGGATGATGCCGATCTGCGAAAAGAGCGCAGCGATGAAATCCCGGAAGCGGCAAAAGAGATCATGCGTGAGATGGGGATTGACCCGGAAACGTGGGAATACTGATAACAAAGCATGCGGTCAGAACGCCTCTGGCCGCGCTTTTTTAACGATTTCCCCTGTACACGGCTATCTCCGACATTGTTCTAAACGTTCATCTTCCCGAATAGCCCTCGGTGGATAAATTTGTCAGACATGATAAGTTTCTCTTCGTTATTTTCCTGAAAAAATTCCCGGCATGCCATAATCGATATAATTTTATTATATTTAAACTTCCAATATTTATTTAATGTTTCACGTAGCAAAGCGTACATGAATAATAATACACCGCCATATATTTACTGAATAAATAGTACAACGATGATTATTGTTAAAAAGACCATGAACACCTCATATTTGTGACCAACATCATTATTCCCCTCCGCGGATTGTTTTACTTTTTTAAATGTTTTTTCATCTCCGATAAATAAGAAGGTTAATATACATTCATTTTATCGATAATATCGAATGGGGAAATAAATATGTTATTTACAAGGAAAGTCTTACCTGTATTATGCTGCCTGTGTTTGAGCGGCAGCGTTTTGGCCTCAGGTGTTTTAGACCCAAACAGGCCAATGGTCGCATCAGCAGATGTCATTCCAGTCCATGAGGGGCCATTAGGTATGGTCGATGTCGCCCCCTACGGCGGCGTTTTCCCATTAACAGCAATCATTAATAAAGCCAATCATAATGTACAGAACGTGAAGGTTACCGTTTTAGGGAAAGGGGAAAAAGGTATCCCGATCAGTTATGATGTCGGCCCGCAGGCTATAAATACCCATGACGGCATACCTGTATTTGGCTTGTATCCAGATTATGTCAATAAGGTTAAAGTTGACTGGACTGAAGAAGGTAAAAAACAAACTTATACGTGGTCCATTTACGCCGCACCGGTATCATTACCCTCTACTACCGGGCAAACTGCCGTTCTTCCTACGGTAGAACCGGTTAAAGTCGATAGCTCGCTTAAAAATCGCTTATATCTTTTTAACCATATAACGGGGATGCCAAGAGCCGGCCACATTATGCATGTCGCAGGCGGCGCGGCGAACTGGGATTATACCGGTATCAACTGGATTAGCGATACGAATGGCGATGTTCGTGGCTATATGAATATTGATAAATTCCGTAACCAGGATGATATAACGCGTTTTGGTTCCATGATGAGCTTCCATCAGGTTAACGATGGCAATCTTATTTTTGGCCAGGGTCAACGTTACTTTAAATATGATTTCTTAGGCCGCGTTATTTCTGATAAACGACTGCCAAAAGGATTTATTGATTTTTCGCACGCCATTACCGAAACGCCGAAAGGCACCTACCTGCTGCGTGTCGCAAAAGAAAATTATCCATTAAATGGTAAATACACCATCAATACTGTGCGTGATCATATTCTTGAAGTTGACCAGAACGGCGATACCGTCGATTACTGGGATCTGCCAAAAATCCTCGACCCCTATCGTGACGACGTTATTCTGGCGATGGATCAGGGAGCGGTATGTTTGAGCGTCGATGCCGAACATTCCGGTCAGGTCATGACCAAAGAGCAGCTTGCAAAACAACCCTTCGGCGATATCGCGGGCTCCGGCCCGGGCCGCAACTGGGCGCATGTTAACTCCGTCAGCTACGATCCTCGCGACGACAGCATTATCATTAGCTCGCGCCACCAGTCTGCCATCATCAAAATTGGCCGCGATAAAAAAGTGAAATGGATACTCTCCGATCCATCCGGCTGGAAAGGCGAACTGGCGAAAAAAGTGCTGAAACCCGTAGACAGCAACGGTAAACCGCTAACCTGCGAAGCTCACCACTGCGACGGTGGATTTGACTGGACATGGACACAACATACCGGTTGGTTAGTGCCATCCAAAAGCACCGGAGGTAAAACCGTCGTGACCGCCTTTGATAACGGCGATGCGCGCGGCATGGAACAACCGGCCATGCCATCAATGAAATATTCCCGCGGCGTGGAATATCAGATTGACGAAAAAAATATGACGGTTTCCCAAATGTGGGAATATGGTAAAGAGCGCGGTTTTGACTGGTACAGCGCCATTACTTCCGTCACGGAATATCGCCCGGAAACCAAAACGATGTTCATGTACTCGGCCACAGCGGGAATGAGCGGTACAAAACCGATCGTTTCCGTTCTGGATGAAGTCAAAGACGGTACTCAGGATGTGATGCTGGAGCTAAAAGTACACAGTAACCGTGCCGGTATGCTAGGTTATCGGGCGCTGATTATCGATCCAGAGCAGATGTTTAAAAAATAAAGCGAGATAGTAAAAGTAAAACAGGCGGAAGCTAACTTCCGCCTGAATGGTTAAAACGTATTGTAGTTATGACATTCGCCTTATTGCCCTCGAAGAGGAATGCAAAAATATCAATGAATTACCAATCCGGCACCGACCCGATAAGCGCAGCGTCATTAGACAAACGCCACAACATACCGCGCCTTTGCTGGTGATATGTCATGAAAAATCTCTTTATCGCCTGGTTAAGTTTATTGCTATATGGCTGCACAACCTTTCCACAAGCCGTAAAACCTACGACAGGCGGACAGCCCTACCCGACGGAAATCTATATCGTCAGTCATGGCTGGCACACGGGAATTATTGCGCCGGCCCATGATGTTAATACCGTTCTGCCACAGCTTAAAAAACGGTTCGCTCAGGAGACGCAGTGGTATGAAATCGGCTGGGGCGATAAGGGCTTTTATCAGTCACAAGAAATAACCACCGCGCTTACGCTCCAGGCCATGTTCTGGTCATCCGGCGCGGTTATGCACATCGTCGCCTTTTCCGGTAAACCAGAACGCTATTTCGCCGGTAGCGAGATAAAATCACTGCTCCTGCACACAAACCAGCGTAACAGTCTGATGCGCTATCTGGGCCGCAGCTTTGCGCGTGACGAAGAGGGTAATCTGATTCCGTTAAAACAAGGAATTTACGGCGATAGCCAGTTTTACGCCGCGAATGGCCGCTACGGCATACTCAATACCTGCAATAAATGGACAGCGAAGGGGCTGGAAAGCGCGGGACTAACTATAAATCCTTCGTTAAAACTCACGGCAGGAAGCGTAATGAAAGCGATTACGGATCACAGAATGTGTCTGAACAAATACTGTTATCCCTAGAAAACAAAAAAAGCGCCCTGCGGCGCTTTTTTTCTGGCGGTAACTTATTTGCTGCCAGGGATGCTGAAGCGCTTGTTGAAGCGCTCAACACGACCACCGGTATCAACAACACGCTGCTTACCAGTGAAGAACGGGTGGCATTTGCCGCACACGTCCAGGTTCAGGTCGTGACCCACGGTAGAGTGGGTTTTGATAACATTACCGCAAGAACAGGTTGCAGTAATTTCTACGTAATTCGGGTGAATACCTTTTTTCATGGGGAACCTCAGTGTAAGGCCGCGTCGCTCTTCCAGCCCTAACGCCAGACACCACGCGAAGTTAATAGTAAAGGGTTTGATGCTCACAACACGCACCAAAGGCGGCGAATCATACAGAATTTGACCACCGTATGCAAACTGATCCGCGCTCCCTTATCGTAATGTGTATACTACCCGACGAAATTTCAAGTCAGGAAGATGCTATGTCCGTCGCGCACGTTGCCTTGCCCGTTCCGCTTCCCCGAACCTTTGATTACCTGCTGCCGGAAGGCGGGGTCACCAAAGCCGGGTGCCGCGTGCGCGTGCCGTTCGGCAAGCAGCAAGAGCGCGTGGGCATTGTCGTCTCGGTTAGCGACCACAGCGAATTGCCGCTTGATGAATTAAAATCGGTCATTGAAATCCTGGATAACGAGCCAATCTTTTCTCCCTCCATCTGGCGCTTACTCCTCTGGGCGGCGGATTACTACCACCATCCCCTCGGCGACGTTCTGTTTCACGCTCTGCCGGTTTTATTACGTCAGGGAAAACCAGCCAGCAACGCGCCCCTGTGGTATTGGTTCGCCACCGAAGAGGGGCAAGCCGTCGACATCAACAGCCTGAAACGCTCCGCCAAACAACAACAGGCGCTGGCGGCGCTACGGCAAGGAAAGATCTGGCGCTATCAGGTAGCCGAGCTTGATTTTACTGACGCCACGCTGCAAACGCTGCGGCGTAAGGGGCTTTGTGAGCTTGCCAGTGAAGCGCCCGCGTTTACCGACTGGCGGGAGCATTATGCCGTCGCAGGAGAGCGCCTGCGGCTGAATACCGAACAGGCGACAGCAGTCGGCGCGATTCACAGCGCGTCGGACGGTTTCTCCGCCTGGTTGCTGGCAGGCGTAACCGGTTCCGGCAAGACCGAAGTGTATCTGAGCGTGCTGGAAAACGTCCTCGCCCAGGGCAAACAGGCGCTGGTGATGGTGCCGGAAATCGGCCTGACGCCGCAAACGATCGCCCGTTTTCGCGAACGTTTTAACGCGCCGGTGGAAGTGCTGCATTCCGGGCTAAACGACAGCGAGCGTCTTTCGGCATGGCTGAAAGCGAAAAACGGCGAAGCGGCGATTGTCATCGGCACGCGTTCCTCGCTGTTTACGCCGTTTAAAAATCTTGGCGTGATTGTCATCGACGAAGAGCACGACAGCTCTTATAAACAGCAGGAAGGGTGGCGCTACCACGCCCGCGATTTGGCAGTGTATCGCGCCCATAGCGAGCAGATCCCGATTATTCTCGGCTCCGCCACCCCAGCCCTGGAAACGCTATGTAACGTGCGGCAGAAAAAATACCGGATGCTGCGTCTGACGCGGCGCGCAGGCAACGCCCGCCCAGCTCTGCAGCATGTGCTGGATTTAAAAGGCCAGCGTCTTCAGGCGGGACTGGCGCCCGCCCTTATCGCCCGTATGCGCCAACATCTCCAGGCCGACAATCAGGTAATTTTATTTCTTAACCGCCGGGGATTCGCGCCCGCGCTGCTTTGCCACGACTGCGGCTGGATTGCAGAGTGCCCGCGTTGCGATCACTACTACACGCTGCACCAGGCGCAGCATCATTTACGCTGTCATCACTGCGACAGCCAGCGTCCGGTACCGCGTCAGTGCCCCTCCTGCGGCTCCACACATATGTTACCGGTTGGGTTAGGGACGGAACAGCTGGAGCAGGTGCTGGCGCCCTTCTTCCCCGGCGTGCCGATCTCACGAATCGACCGTGATACCACCAGTCGTAAAGGCGCGCTGGAGCAGCATCTGGCGGAAGTTCACCGCGGCGGAGCACGCATCCTGATAGGCACACAAATGCTGGCGAAAGGCCATCACTTTCCGGATGTCACGCTGGTGGCGTTGCTGGATGTCGATGGCGCGCTTTTTTCCGCAGATTTTCGTTCGGCGGAACGCTTCGCCCAGCTCTACACTCAGGTTTCCGGCCGCGCCGGGCGCGCGGGCAAACAGGGCGAAGTGGTGCTCCAAACGCACCATCCTGAGCATCCCCTGCTGCAAACGTTACTGTATAAAGGCTATGATGCGTTTGCGGAGCAGGCGCTGGCGGAACGGCAAACGCTCCAGCTTCCGCCGTGGACCAGCCACGTCATTATTCGCGCAGAGGATCACAACAATCAGCAGGCGCCCGTCTTTCTCCAACAGTTGCGTAATCTGATTCAGGCCAGCCCGCTATCAGACGATAAGCTGTGGATCTTAGGTCCGGTTCCAGCCCTCGCGCCAAAACGCGGCGGCCGCTATCGCTGGCAAATTTTACTTCAGCATCCTTCACGGATTCGCCTGCAACACATCATCAGCGGCACGCTGGCGTTGATCAATACGCTCCCGGAAGCGCGGAAAGTTAAATGGGTTCTGGACGTCGATCCGATTGAAGGATAGTCCTCACGATGCGAGGCGGATCGTAAAATTAAAGATCCATCACACTTTTTATGAAAATTCTGTAACCGCTTCCACGCACTATCTGATAAAAATGTTTTCGATGAGTGTTACCAGGGATAGATCTGCGCCAGCAGTTCCCAGGCGAGGAGAAAGAGTGAAATCGAACAAGCAGGTTACTGCCGCTACGATGAAGGATGTTGCGTTGAAGGCGAAAGTCTCTACAGCAACCGTATCCCGCGCGTTAATGAACCCCGATAAAGTCTCCCAGTCGACCCGTAGCCGGGTTGAACAGGCCGCGCTTGAAGTGGGTTATTTCCCGCAGTCGATGGGGCGAAATGTAAAACGCAATGAATCCCGTACGATTCTGGTGATTGTCCCGGATATTTGCGATCCCTTCTTCAGTGAAATTATCCGCGGTATCGAAGTGACCGCGGCAGAACAGGGGTATCTGGTGCTGATTGGCGATTGCGCCCATCAAAACCAGAAAGAAAAAACCTTTCTTAATCTCATCATCACCAAACAGATCGACGGCATGGTACTTCTCAGTTCCCGACTGCCCTTTGACGCCAGCGTTGAGGAGCAGCGCAATTTGCCTCCGATGGTGATGTCGAATGAGTTCGCGCCGGAGCTTGAACTGCCGACGGTACATATCGATAACCTCACCGCCGCGTTCAATGCCATGAACTACCTGTTGGATTTGGGCCACAAGCGGATTGGTTGTATTGCGGGGCCGGAAGATATGCCGCTCTGTCACTATCGCTTACAAGGTTACGTACAGGCATTAAGACGCAGTGGCATTGTGGTCGATCCGCATTACATCGCCCGTGGCGACTTTACCTTTGAAGCCGGGGCAAACGCATTAAAGCAGTTGCTTGAGCAACCGTTGCCGCCTACCGCCGTCTTTTGTCATAGCGACGTAATGGCGCTGGGCGCCCTCTCCTGGGCCAAGCGCCAGGGTCTGAAAGTGCCTGACGATCTGTCGATTATCGGCTTTGACAATATCGCGCTGGCCGAGTTTTGCGACCCTCCGTTGACAACCGTGGCGCAGCCGCGTTTTGACATTGGTCGCGAGGCGATGCTGCTGTTGCTCGATCAGATGCAGGGGCAAAATGTGAGCAGCGGCTCGCGTTTAATGGATTGCGAGCTGATTATTCGCGGTTCTACGCGCGCTTTACCCTAAAGTAAATAGCTTTAAGACTCACCTGTCTGGTCAAAGGCCCGCCGCTTCAGTAACATGACGGGCTGACGAACGAATAAATACAGCGAAACGATAGTGGCACAACGAGATTATGTACGTCGCGGCCAACCGGCTCCTTCGCGGCGCAAAAAGAGCACCTCACGGAACTCACGGAAGAAGCAAAGCAACATGCCTGCCGTCTCGCCGGCAATGGTCGCGATTGCGGCAGCCGTCCTTGTGACCTTTATCGGCGGTCTGTACTTCATTACTCACCATAAGAAAGAAGAGTCCGAAACGCTACAAAACCAGAAAGTCACCGGCAATGGGCTTCCGCCAAAACCGGAAGAGCGCTGGCGTTACATCAAAGAGCTGGAAAGTCGCCAGCCGGGCGTGCGTACGCCAACGGAACCGTCCGCCGGCGGCGAAGTCATGAATCCGAATCAGCTCACCAGCGAGCAGCGTCAACTCCTGGAACAGATGCAGGCGGATATGCGTCAGCAGCCGACGCAACTTAACGAAGTGCCGTGGAACGAGCAGACGCCAGAACAACGCCAGCAAACGCTACAGCGCCAGCGTCAGGCGCAGCAGCAGCAGCAGCAGCAGCAGCAGCAGCAGTGGACTCAAACGCAGCCTGTTCAGCAACCACGCACGCAGCCGCGGGTAAACGAGCAGCCGCAAACGCGCACGGTACAGTCCGCCCCGGCGCAACCCGCGCGCCAAAGTCAGCCGCCGAAGCAGACGGCCTCGCAGCAACCTTATCAGGATTTGCTGCAAACGCCGGCGCATACCAGCGCGGCAGCGCCAAAAGCCGCGCCAATTACGCGCGCGCCTGAAGCGCCGAAGGCGACAGCAGAGAAAAAAGATGAACGTCGCTGGATGGTGCAATGTGGTTCATTCAAAGGCGCTGAGCAGGCAGAAAGCGTCCGCGCTCAGCTGGCATTTGAAGGCTTTGACTCCAAAATTACCACCAATAACGGCTGGAATCGCGTGGTTATCGGGCCGGTGAAAGGTAAAGAAAATGCCGACAGCACCATTAACCGTCTGAAGATGGCGGGCCATACAAACTGCATTCGACTCGCCACCGGGGGTTGAAACCCTCAAAATCTCCCCCATCTATACTTGCATTATGCCCCGTACGCCGTACGGGGCCGCAATTCAGCATTAGTAACCAAGGGGTCTGCTCGTGACAACAATAGTAAGCGTACGCCGTAACGGCCACGTGGTAATCGCCGGTGATGGTCAGGCCACACTGGGTAACACAGTAATGAAAGGCAACGTGAAGAAAGTCCGCCGCCTCTACAACGACAAGGTCATTGCGGGCTTTGCGGGCGGTACTGCGGATGCATTCACGCTGTTCGAGCTGTTTGAACGTAAACTGGAAATGCATCAGGGGCACCTGGTCAAAGCTGCCGTTGAACTGGCGAAAGACTGGCGTACCGACCGTATGCTACGCAAACTGGAAGCGTTGCTGGCCGTCGCGGATGAAACCGCCTCGCTCATCATCACGGGTAACGGCGATGTCGTGCAACCTGAAAACGATTTAATTGCTATCGGCTCCGGCGGTCCTTATGCCCAGGCTGCCGCTCGCGCTCTGTTGGAAAATACCGAGCTCGGCGCGCGCGAAATTGCTGAAAAGGCGTTGGATATTGCAGGCGATATCTGCATTTACACCAACCATTTCCACACCATTGAAGAATTGACCGCCAAAGCGTAAGGACCTCTCATGTCTGAAATGACCCCACGCGAAATTGTCAGCGAACTGAACAAACACATTATCGGCCAGGATAACGCAAAGCGTTCCGTGGCGATTGCATTGCGTAACCGCTGGCGTCGTATGCAGCTTGATGAAGAGCTGCGCCACGAAGTGACGCCGAAAAATATTCTGATGATTGGCCCGACCGGCGTCGGTAAAACCGAAATCGCCCGTCGTCTGGCAAAACTCGCCAACGCGCCGTTCATTAAAGTCGAAGCCACCAAATTCACCGAAGTGGGCTACGTCGGGAAAGAAGTGGACTCTATCATCCGCGATCTGACCGATGCCGCGGTGAAAATGGTTCGCGTACAGGCTATCGAGAAAAACCGCTATCGTGCGGAAGAGTTGGCGGAAGAACGTATTCTCGACGTGCTGATCCCACCCGCAAAAAATAACTGGGGCCAGGCCGAACAGCAGCAGGAGCCTTCTGCCGCCCGTCAAACGTTCCGCAAAAAACTGCGCGAAGGCCAGCTCGACGATAAAGAGATCGAGATTAACCTCGCCGCCGCGCCGATGGGCGTAGAGATTATGGCGCCTCCGGGCATGGAAGAGATGACCAGCCAGTTGCAGTCTATGTTCCAAAACCTGGGCGGTCAGAAACAGAAACCGCGTAAGCTGAAAATTAAAGACGCGATGAAACTGTTGGTTGAAGAAGAAGCGGCTAAGCTGGTCAACCCGGAAGAGCTGAAACAGGACGCTATCGACGCGGTTGAACAGCACGGCATCGTGTTTATCGATGAAATTGACAAAATTTGTAAGCGTGGCGAAACCTCCGGCCCGGATGTTTCACGCGAAGGCGTACAGCGCGACTTACTGCCGCTGGTAGAAGGCTGCACGGTTTCGACCAAACACGGGATGGTCAAAACGGATCATATTCTGTTTATCGCCTCTGGCGCGTTCCAGGTGGCGAAGCCGTCTGATCTGATCCCGGAACTGCAGGGCCGCCTGCCGATTCGCGTTGAGCTTCAGGCGCTGACCACCAGCGATTTCGAACGCATTTTGACCGAGCCAAACGCCTCCGTCACCGTGCAGTATAAAGCGCTAATGGCAACTGAAGGCGTCAATATCGAGTTCACCGATTCCGGTATTAAACGTATTGCCGAAGCCGCCTGGCAGGTTAACGAAACCACCGAAAACATCGGCGCGCGCCGTCTGCATACCGTACTGGAGCGTCTGATGGAAGAAATTTCCTATAACGCCAGCGATCTGCACGGCCAAAACATCACAATTGATGCGGAATATGTGAGCAAACATCTGGATGCGCTGGTCGCAGATGAAGATCTAAGCCGTTTTATCTTATAATCGCGTCCAATGCATTTTCATCACTGTTGATGGGGCTGAAAAGCCCCATTTTTATTGGCGCTAAATATGACTGAACAACAACAAATTAGCCGCACCCAGGCCTGGCTGGAAAGCTTACGACCCAAAACCTTACCCCTCGCCTTCGCGGCGATTATCGTCGGTACGGCCCTGGCATGGTGGCAAGGCTATTTCGATCCTCTGGTTGCACTGCTGGCCCTTATCACCGCCGGGCTGTTGCAAATTTTATCCAACCTCGCCAACGATTACGGCGACGCTGTCAAAGGCAGTGATAAACCAGATCGCATCGGGCCGCTGCGGGGGATGCAAAAAGGCGTCATCACCCGGCAGGAGATGAAGCGGGCGTTAATCATTACCGTCGTGCTGATCTGTATCTCCGGACTGGCGCTGGTGGCGGTCGCGTGCCATACGTTAACCGATTTTGTCGGCTTCCTGATTTTGGGCGGGCTGTCGATTATCGCCGCCATCACCTACACCGTGGGTAATCGGCCCTACGGCTATATCGGGCTGGGTGATATCTCTGTCCTGGTATTCTTTGGCTGGCTAAGTGTCATGGGGAGCTGGTATCTCCAGGCGCATACGCTGATTCCGGCGCTGATTCTCCCGGCCACCGCCTGCGGTTTACTGGCGACGGCGGTGCTGAATATTAATAACCTGCGCGATATTAATAGCGACAGAGAGAACGGCAAAAACACCCTTGTGGTACGACTGGGCGATGTCAACGCGCGTCGTTATCACGCCTGCCTGTTGCTAGGCGCGCTGCTCTGTCTGGCGCTGTTTAATCTGCTCTCGCTACACAGTCCGTGGGGATGGTTGTTTATTCTGGCCGCGCCATTGCTCATTAAACAAGCGCGCTACGTAATGCGCGAAAGGGAGCCTGCGGCAATGCGCCCGATGCTTGAACGTACCGTTAAAGGCGCGTTGTTAACCAACCTGTTATTTGTGATTGGGATACTCTTAAGTCAGTGGGCCGTTTAACTGACAAATATCAATTAACAATTGATGATTTTGCCAACAGTATACTTAGCGCGATATACTAAAAATTCTCGCAGCAACTGAACGTTAAGCCTATGAAATACGATACTTCCGAGCTTTGTGACATCTATCAGGAAGATGTCAACGTCGTGGAACCGCTGTTCTCTAATTTTGGAGGGCGGTCGTCGTTTGGCGGACAAATCATCACGGTAAAATGTTTCGAGGACAACGGGTTGCTGTACGATCTGCTCGAACAAAATGGCCGTGGTCGGGTTCTGCTGGTCGATGGCGGCGGTTCTGTCCGTCGTGCATTAGTCGATGCGGAGCTGGCGCGTCTGGCCACGCAAAATGAATGGGAAGGGCTGGTTATCTATGGCGCGGTGCGTCAGGTGGACGATCTGGAAGAGCTGGATATCGGCATTCAGGCGATCGCCGCCATTCCGGTTGGCGCCGCAGGTGAAGGCATTGGGGAAAGCGATGTGCGCGTCAATTTCGGCGGCGTGACGTTCTTCTCCGGCGATCATCTCTATGCCGACAACACCGGGATTATCCTTTCCGAAGACCCACTTGATATCGAGTGATCAAAAAAGGCGCCGTAAGGCGCCTTTTTTATGCGTTGTCGCTGATTGCCGGATGGCAGCTTACGCCTTATCCGGCCCACCGGTGTCCGCATTCTAAATCCTCTATAGATTTCGCGTCAGGGCAAGGCGGCAAGTAAGTGAATCCCCAGGAGCATAGGCCACTATGTGACTGGGGTGAACGCACGCAGCCAACGCAGCCATAACGTGAAATATGACGAGGATTAGACTTCTTCCATACGACCAAGCAGCGCCTGCAAACGTTCCTGCCAGCCGCTCTGCTGTTCCTTCAGAGAATTATTTTCACGCTCGAGTTCTTCACGCTGATGCTGTGCAGACTGCACTTCCTGCGTCAGGCTGTTGTTCTTTTCTTTCAGCTCTTCAATTTCCATCTGTAACAGGGTGATGGTGTCAATCGCCTGCTGTACTTTTGCTTCCAGTTTCTCAAACACTTCTAAAGACATGATCTTACCTCTCCTGAATTGCAAGGCGACGCTTCACGTAAACGCGCACAATATATAGTGTCGATTGTATGAAGCCCCGCTCTCGCTGTCCAGCGACATACCGCGTAGATCGCGGTTTGCAGCAATTTTCATCCATCTCCTGGTAACATTCATTCAATAACTTAAAAGTGTTAACATATTGGTTAATGAAATGATTCAATTCACTCTCTTCTGCTGTCTCAAAATGCGCTTCATGGCGCGATAACGCTCATTTTATTGACGCAGTACACACATTTTGATTTTGATATTTCTCGTTTTTGCTCGTTAACGATAAATTAACAGTGTGCCTACAGGGCATCGTGGATGTCCATGACCTCCTCGCATACCAATAATCATTACATACTCTTCAGGATCCGATTATGAGTCAAACATCAACCTTAAAAGGCCAGTGCATTGCTGAATTCCTCGGTACCGGGTTGTTGATTTTTTTCGGTGTGGGTTGTGTCGCTGCGCTTAAAGTTGCCGGAGCTACTTTTGGACAGTGGGAAATCAGCGTCATCTGGGGTCTGGGGGTAGCGATGGCTATCTACCTGACGGCAGGTGTTTCTGGCGCACACCTGAACCCAGCAGTGACCATCGCACTCTGGCTATTTGCCTGTTTCGACAAACGTAAAGTTGTTCCTTTTATTATTTCTCAAGTTGCCGGCGCCTTTTGCGCAGCGGCGTTAGTTTACGGGCTTTATTACAATCTTTTTGTGGACTTCGAACAAACCCACCATATCGTCCGTGGCAGCGTTGAAAGTCTCGATCTCGCAGGCATTTTCTCAACTTACCCGAATCCTCATATCAATTTTGTGCAGGCCTTCGCGGTTGAAATGGTGATTACCGCTATTCTGATGGGGCTGATTCTGGCGCTGACCGACGACGGTAACGGCGTACCTCGCGGTCCGCTTGCGCCACTGCTCATTGGTTTACTGATCGCCGTTATCGGTGCCTCTATGGGGCCGTTGACCGGGTTTGCGATGAATCCGGCGCGTGACTTTGGCCCCAAAATGTTCGCCGGGCTTGCCGGCTGGGGTGAAATTGCGTTTACCGGCGGTAGAGACATTCCTTACTTCCTGGTGCCACTGTTTGGCCCCATCGTCGGCGCCATTCTGGGCGCGTTTGCTTATCGCAAATTTATTGGCCGTCATTTGCCGTGCGATATCTGCGTCGTGGAAGAGAAGGACTCCACCGCGACCACACAACAAAATGCTTCGCTGTAATCTGATTACGGGACAAAATTATGACTGAAAAAAAATATATCGTTGCGCTCGACCAGGGTACCACCAGCTCCCGCGCGGTCGTTATGGATCATGACGCGAATATCGTCAGCGTATCACAGCGTGAATTTGAGCAAATTTATCCTAAGCCAGGCTGGGTAGAACACGACCCGATGGAAATTTGGGCGTCTCAAAGCTCAACGCTGGTAGAAGTGCTGGCTAAGGCCGATATCAGTTCCGATCAGATTGCCGCTATCGGTATCACCAACCAACGTGAAACCGCGATCGTCTGGGAACGTGAAACCGGCAAACCGATATACAACGCTATTGTCTGGCAGTGCCGTCGTACTGCCGATATTTGCGAACAGCTTAAACGCGACGGCCTGGAAGATTACATCCGCGACAATACCGGTCTGGTCGTCGACCCGTACTTCTCTGGCACTAAAGTGAAATGGATCCTTGACCATGTGGAAGGTTCGCGCGAACGCGCGAAGCGTGGCGAGCTGCTGTTCGGTACGGTGGATACCTGGCTTATCTGGAAGATGACGCAGGGCCGCGTCCACGTTACGGATTACACCAACGCCTCACGAACCATGCTGTTCAACATCCATGATTTGGACTGGGACGATAAAATGCTGGACGTGCTGGATATCCCACGCGCGATGCTGCCCCAGGTACGTAAATCCTCCGAAGTCTACGGCCAGACCAATATTGGCGGTAAAGGCGGTACACGTATTCCTATCGCCGGGATTGCCGGGGATCAGCAGGCTGCGCTATTCGGCCAACTGTGCGTAAGGGAAGGAATGGCAAAGAATACCTACGGCACCGGCTGCTTTATGCTGATGAACACCGGCGAGAAAGCGGTAAAATCGGAAAACGGCCTGCTGACCACCATCGCCTGCGGCCCAAGCGGCGAAGTCAACTATGCGCTGGAAGGCGCGGTGTTTATGGCGGGAGCGTCCATTCAATGGCTGCGTGATGAAATGAAGCTCATCAGCGACGCGTTCGACTCCGAATATTTCGCCACGAAAGTGAAAGATACCAACGGCGTCTACGTGGTTCCGGCCTTCACCGGTCTGGGCGCGCCGTACTGGGACCCGTATGCCCGCGGCGCCATTTTTGGCCTGACCCGCGGCGTGAACTCTAATCACATTATCCGCGCGACGCTCGAATCCATCGCTTACCAGACCCGCGACGTACTGGAAGCAATGCAGGCCGACTCCGGTATCCGCCTGCACGCTCTGCGTGTGGACGGCGGCGCAGTAGCCAACAACTTCCTGATGCAGTTCCAGTCAGATATTCTCGGCACGCGGGTGGAACGCCCGGAAGTGCGCGAAGTGACCGCGCTGGGCGCCGCCTATCTGGCTGGTCTGGCCGTCGGTTACTGGCAGAACCTGGACGAGCTGCAGGAAAAAGCCGTCATTGAGCGAGAATTCCGCCCCGGCATTGAAACCACCGAGCGTAACTACCGTTATAGCGGCTGGAAGAAAGCGGTTAAACGCGCAATGGCGTGGGAAGATCACGACAAGTAAGGTCGCCATCCGGCAAAATCTTTGTGCGGGGGCAACTCCGCACACACATCAATTATTCCCTCCTTCCCCTGTGCTACACTGCGCGCCACTCCTTTTTGCTACGAGTTTGTTATGAGACGAGAACTTGCCATCGAATTTTCCCGTGTGACCGAAGCGGCGGCGCTGGCTGGCTACAAATGGCTGGGACGCGGCGATAAAAATACCGCGGACGGCGCGGCGGTCAACGCCATGCGTATCATGCTCAACCAGGTCAACATTGACGGCACCATCGTGATTGGCGAAGGCGAAATCGACGAAGCCCCGATGCTCTATATCGGCGAGAAAGTCGGTACCGGCCACGGCGATGCGGTAGATATCGCCGTCGATCCGATTGAGGGCACGCGCATGACGGCGATGGGTCAGGCGAACGCGCTGGCGGTGCTGGCGGTCGGCGATAAAGGCTGTTTCCTGAATGCGCCCGATATGTATATGGAAAAACTGATTGTCGGTCCGGGTGCCAAAGGGGCGATCGATCTCAATCTGCCGCTGGCGGATAATTTGCACAACATCGCGGATGCGCTGGGTAAACCGCTTGGCGATCTGACCGTGACCATTCTGGCAAAACCGCGTCATGACGAGGTCATCGCAGAGATGGCCAAACTGGGCGTACGCGTGTTTGCCATTCCTGACGGCGACGTCGCGGCCTCAATTCTGACCTGTATGCCGGATAGCGAAGTCGACGTGCTGTACGGGATTGGCGGCGCGCCAGAAGGCGTGGTATCCGCAGCGGTGATCCGCGCGCTGGACGGCGATATGCAGGGTCGTCTGCTGGCGCGCCATGATGTGAAAGGCGACAGCGAAGAAAACCGCCGCATTGGCGAACAGGAACTGGCGCGCTGCAAAGCAATGGGCATTGAAGCGGGCAAGGCGTTATGCCTGGGCGACATGGCGCGTAGCGATAACGTTATTTTCTCCGCGACCGGCATCACGAAAGGCGATCTGCTGGAAGGAATTAGCCGAAAAGGCCATATCGCCACGACGGAAACGCTGCTGATCCGCGGCAAATCACGCACCATCCGCCGCATTCAGTCGATCCACTATCTTGATCGTAAAGATCCGGATGTGCAGGCGCATATTCTCTAGCGCATTTGTTAGTTAGAGCCTTCCAGCCTCGCGGGGCTGGAAATCTTTCTCCTGACGAACGAAGATAAGGTTAGCGATTCAGAACAGGAGAAAACCATGGCCGATTGGGTAACAGGTAAAGTCACTAAGGTGCAAAACTGGACTGACGCACTGTTCAGCCTGACCGTTCACGCCCCCATTAATCCTTTTACTGCAGGCCAATTTACCAAACTCGGACTGGAGATCGATGGCGAGCGCGTTCAGCGCGCGTATTCCTATGTCAATGCGCCTGACAATCCGAATTTAGAGTTTTATCTGGTGACGGTGCCGCAAGGAAAGCTCAGCCCGCGGCTGGCGGCGCTAAAACCTGGCGATGAGGTGCAAGTGGTCAGCGACGCGTCGGGTTTCTTTGTACTGGATGAAGTGCCTGACTGCGAGACGCTATGGATGCTGGCAACCGGAACCGCTATTGGCCCGTATTTGTCTATTCTGCAATATGGCCAGGATGTCGCGCGCTTTAAAAATCTGGTCTTGGTCCACGCCGCACGCTTCGCCGCCGATTTAAGCTATCTGCCGCTAATGCTGGAACTGCAACAGCGTTATGAAGGCAAGCTGCGCATCCAAACGGTGGTCAGCCGGGAGAGCGTGCCAGGCTCGCTTACCGGGCGCGTGCCTGCGCTCATTGAAAACGGCGAGCTGGAAAAAGCCGTTGGATTGCCGATGGATAAAGAGACCAGCCACGTCATGCTGTGCGGGAACCCGCAGATGGTGCGCGATACGCAGCAACTGCTGAAAGAGACCAGACAGATGACTAAACATCTGCGCCGCCGACCGGGGCAGATGACGGCTGAACATTACTGGTGATGTTTTACCGAATGGCGGCTGGGGCTTATCCGGCCTGCAAATCATCACCAATCTGTGGGCCCGGTAAGCGTCAGCGCCACCGGGCAAATTACGGTTTACCGCCCGTTACAGCTCTGCCTTAAACTTCACGTCCTGTGTCGCTTTCCCAAACTTATTTTCCCCCTGAACACCGACAAACGCGCCCAGATCGATAAGCATCATCACCAGGATCAGCGTCGGAATAAATCGCCCGACGACCCACTGCCACATCCCCGGCAGCATCACCCAGTTTCCGGCCAGCAGCATCCACGCCAGAATCATTAGCAACGCCCACGCGCCGGAACGTCCCCGGTCATGCAGACGTTTGACCATGACGGCGGCGGTCGGCCACAGCAGACACACCAGGCAAAATGCCGCCGTTTGGATATCAAGCAGGTTTTTCCCCGCCAGCGAAAATAGCGCCAGCATCCCGGCAAACCAGAGGCCGATCCAAATCCAGAAGTCACGGCGTCCGATACGCCCTTTAAATGAGAATAACCATTGCTGTATGGTCATGTAAGTTCCTTATATTTTGCCTTCCGCTACAGTTTACCCTTTTGACAAGCCCGACAGTTATCGTTTTAATCGTGAGCAGTCCTAACGAAAGGTAAGATTGATGAAGCCAGGATGTACTCTGTTTTTACTGTTGTTTTCTGCTCTCACCGCCAGCATAACGGCGCACGCGCAGCTCTCTTCATCGACCACGACAGCGCCCTATCTGCTGGCGGGCTCGCCAACCTTTGATCTTTCTATTAGCCAGTTTCGTGAGAACTTTAACCGCCAGAATCCCGATCTGCCGCTCAATGAATTTCGCGCCATTGAGAATAGCCGCGATAAGGCGAATCTGACCCGCGCCGCCAGTAAGATTAACGAAAATCTGTATGCCTCCACGGCGCTGGAGCGCGGTACGCTCAAAGTGAAAAGTATGCAGATTACCTGGCTGCCCATTCAGGGGCCGGAACAGAAAGCGGCGAAAGCGAAAGCGCTGGAATATATGGCCGCCATTATTCGCACTGTCGCCCCGTTGCTGACAAAAGAGCAAAGCCAGAAAAAACTGCAAAAGATGCTTATCGCCGGTAAAGGTAAACACTATTACGCCGAGACCGAAGGCGCGGTACGTTATGTTGTCGCAGATAACGGCGAAAAGGGGCTGACCTTCGCGGTTGAACCGATTAAGCTGGCGTTATCTGAAAATCTGGAAGGGGCGAATTGATGACAAAAAGCAAAGCCTTTCCGGGGATGAATCTCTATACTGTTTCACAGACCATGCTGCTCTGACGAGCGGCCATCTTCCTTAATTCGCTGACTAAGCGTGGAGAAATGAAATGCGACATCCTTTAGTGATGGGTAACTGGAAACTGAACGGCAGCCGCCACATGGTAAACGAACTGGTGGCTAACCTGCGTAAAGAACTGGCGGGCGTAGCAGGCTGCGACGTGGCAATCGCTCCGCCGGAAATGTATATCGATCTGGCGAAACGCGCTGCTGCCGGCAGCCACATCATGCTGGGCGCGCAGAACGTTGATCTGAATCTGTCTGGCGCATTCACCGGTGAAACTTCGGCTGAAATGCTGAAAGATATCGGCGCGCAGTACATTATTATCGGCCACTCCGAGCGTCGTACTTATCACAAAGAATCTGACGAGCTGATCGCCAAAAAATTCGCCGTACTGAAAGAACAAGGTCTGACGCCGGTACTGTGCATCGGTGAAACCGAAGCGGAAAACGAAGCGGGCAAAACAGAAGAAGTGTGCGCACGCCAGATCGACGCGGTACTGAAAACGCAGGGCGCGGCAGCCTTTGAAGGCGCGGTTATCGCTTACGAACCCGTATGGGCGATCGGTACCGGTAAATCTGCAACTCCTGCGCAGGCGCAGGCAGTTCACAAATTCATCCGTGACCACATTGCTAAAGCTGACGCAAAAATCGCTGAACAGGTCATTATCCAGTACGGCGGTTCTGTTAATGCCTCCAACGCAGCCGAACTGTTCGCGCAGCCGGACATCGACGGCGCACTGGTAGGCGGCGCTTCTCTGAAAGCTGACGCCTTCGCGGTGATCGTGAAAGCAGCAGAAGCGGCTAAGCAAGCTTAATTGCCAATCAATGTCTGATGGCGCTGCGCTTATCAGGCCTACCAGCCAAGTGCTTATGTAGGCCTGATAAGGTAAAGCCGCCATCCGGCATTTATGCTGTGGAGGGTAAGAAAGTAGTATCCCCGGCAACCTTAAACATCGCCCTCCAGCTCCGCGTATTCTCAACCAGCCGATCATCACGAAATAACGCACTACCAGAAACAACACGATCGATGCCCTGTGCAATCAACGAAGGCAATTGATCCTGCGTTAACGACCCATCAATAACGATAATTTTACCTTCGCGTTTATCACCAAGTAGACAGAGAAGCTGTGCCACGCGCTCATGCAAATCACTGGAGCGCATTTTACTGCCGTATCCAGGGTTCACTGCCAGTAGTTGAATAACCTCAACGTCGCTCAGAATAGGGATAATGACATCCAGAGGCGTTGCCGGGCATAAACTAATCCCCCGAATCACCGGCATTTCACCGCCGATAACGGGCACGGTCTGCTGACCAAGCCAGCTTAGCGTATGATGCAGATGAATATCGCCTTCAGCCTGAAGCGTGATGCAGTGTGCGCCCGCCTTCACGCAGGCTTGCGCCGCCGTCCATTGATCCGCTACCATCAAATGAACATCTTTGATAAAGGTTTGCGGCAGTTGCCCAACTGCCCATGGCCCAACGGTAAACTGCGGGCAAAATTGACCATCCATCAAATCCAAATGCAACAGCGGCTGGTTTAACGCTTCCAACTGTTGCAGATAGCGATGCAACGCAATCCACTGCCCTGCCAGAATACCCACACTAAGCGGATATGACGCTAACAATGCCACACATGCTTCGCGCGTTAATCCGGCAAACTGGCTGTTCATGAGCACTCCTTAAGGCATCAAACCCATAAAAACTTTTTTTGTCCGCGGACCGGTCATCAACGGTTCAAGCTGCTCCACGCAAGTTTTATAGTGTGGCGTTGTCTTGTGAAAAGCGACGGCCTGTTCATCAACGTAGGCTTCATAAATATAAAATCGCGTAGGCACCTGCGGATCCTGCAGAACATCAAAACGCAAGTTACCCAGCTCTTTAATTGAGCCCAGATGATTCTGCCGAAAAACATCGATAAATTGTTCAACCTTGTCATCATGAACGTTAATTTCAACCAGCGTAACGTGCATCATTAACCCTCTGATTATTCCAAATAAAATAACAGTCATCCCCATCTCCTCGCATCGGTAAAAGATGGGGAAGCGATCTCATTTAACCTTTCTCACTCAAAAACAGCTCATAAGCACGCTCTGCTGTTTCGTTATGATGAACGACAGCATGTACCGCTTTAATCATGGCTACCGGATCTTCTGACTGGAATATATTACGCCCCATATCTACGCCAGAAGCCCCCTGGTCAATCGCCTGATAGCACATTTCCAATGCTTCACGTTCAGGCAGTTTTTTACCGCCGGCGATGACAATCGGCACCGGACAACCTGCCGCAATACGCTCAAAACCTTTATCGACATAATACGTTTTGATAATTTGCGCCCCCATTTCCGCAGCGATACGCGTTGCCAGTGAAAAATAACGCTGGTCGCGAGCCATATCTTTACCCACCCCGGTCACTGCCATTATTGGCATCCCGACGCGTAACCCGGCATCAATCAGTTGAATAATATTTTTAATCGACTGATGTTCATGCTCACTACCAATATAAACCTGTGCGGCAGCAGCACAGCTATTCAACCGCACAGCGTCATCCATCGCCACCGCAACCGCCTCATTGCTTAATTCAGTGAGAATAGAATTCGCCCCGGACGCACGTAAAACGACTGGTTTATTGATTGCCGGAGGTACCACACTGCGTAATATGCCGCGAGTACACATTAAGACATCAGCATATTCAAAGAGCGGCGCAATATTGATATCAATACGCTCAAGTCCGGTTGTCGGCCCCTGGAAATATCCATGGTCAAAGGCCAGCATGACCGTTTTTCTGGTCTTGGGATTAAAAATCCTCGCCAGTCTGGACTGCATTCCCCAATCCAGCGCGCCACAGCCTTTTAATGCGAACAAAGTGTTAGTTTGTGGTTTATCGGTGTGAAAATCTTTGCCATCTTTAATATCATCTAAATCAGCCATTCTTTACTCCGTCGATACATAACAGTTATCAGAAATCATATTTGTCGATATTGTCTTTGTTGAAAATGACACGCTCCGGCAATAACACAATGCCGTTACCTTTTGCCTCATAGTGATATCCCTGCTCACTATTAGGTGAAACGGTGACTTTGCCGATGCCGGGAATATCCAGTGAATCACCGACATTCATTGGCATATTTTTCAGCAACGCATTGGCGACATATACGGAAATTTTTCCCTGTTGGACGACATCCCACAGGCCAAACTCTTTAACAGTGCCGCGCTGAACATAAGGGCGCATTACATTCGGCGTACTAAAACCAACAATCGCGAGATTATTGCGTTTAAGGTTCTCCGCCGCCTGTGCCGCAGCAGGTAAAGCGTTAGCGTCAGGCGCGATGATGGCATCCAGATCGGGATACGCTTTGATGATACCTTCCGCCGTCTGGAGCGATTTCGTGGCATCGTTATAGCCAAACTGGGTAGTGACTATCTCCCACCCCGGATGTTCCTGGCTAATTTTGGCTTTAGCTTCTTTTACCCACTGGTTCTGGTCGGTCACCGTTGGGCTGGAATAGAAGAAAGCGACTTTCGCTTTCTCTTTGTCCACCTGATGAGCGGCCATCTCTACCAGCATGCTGCCGAGCTGTTTTGGCGTCCCTTGATTAATATAGTAAGAACGGCACTCCGGCTTGGTATCGGAATCCCAGGTTAATATTTTCACGCCTCTTTGCATTGCCCGCTTCAACGCCGGGCACAGGCCGTCAGGCGAAACGGCAGAAACGATAATGGCGTCATACCCCTGATTGACAAAGTTATTCACCAGTTGAACCTAGCCTGAGACGCTGGGCTCTGTAGGGCCATCGTAAGTTACGTCAATGCCCAGCGCTTTTCCCGCTTCCTGCGCGCCATTGCCGCCGCTGGTAAAAAAGCCCACGCCAACCAGTTTGGGAATAAAAGCAATCCGCTCTGCCGCCTGCACGGTCATTGCCGCAGATGCCAGACCAAACGCAGTGAGTAAGGCGATCATTTTAATGCTGTGTCTTGCCATTTTTTTCTCCATAAATTTCAAAAGGAAATCATGCCTGATGCGCATTGCGACGGCGTGAGCACCATTCAAGGATTTGGTGACGATGCAAACTGACGGAACGACCAACGACAACAACAATGAGAAGCGCACCGGACAATGCGCTGGAAATTTGATTCGGCACTCCGGCCATCTGTAGCCCCTGCTGTAAAAATCCCACCAGCAGCGCCGCCAACGCGGACCCCATAATCGACCCGGAGCCGCCATAAATATTGGCGCCTCCCAGCACAACCGCCGTAATGGCCGGCATCAGGAAAGAGGCGCCCAAATCCGAACGTGCGGAGCCAAAGTAAGAAACCAGTAATACGGCGGCGATAGCGGAGGCGCATCCGGTCATGGCATACACGGTATACAACGTGCGATTCACCGGGATCGCGCTGTACTGCGCGACACGGGCGCTCTGGCCAATCAGGAAAACGTTGCGTCCCATATGCGTGCGATGCATGAGCAGCCAGAAAAACAAACAGCACACAAGAAAAAAAATAAGCGGCATAGGAATACCAAGAAATGAAATATTGGCAAAGTCAGTGAACGCTGTGGGAAATCCACCAATACCTTCATAACCTGTGGCGCCAGCCATACCAGATAACAATAATGCGCTACCACCAAATAAATACATGGTTCCCAGGGTAATCACCAACGGGTTTACGCCGGTATAAATAATAAGTCCGGCATTTATCAGCCCACATATTGCGCCAAGTAGTAGGGTAATAATAATCGCTAAAGGTAGCGGCATACCGAGCTGAAACAGCACACCCAGGGTAATCGCGCATAGCCCGATTGTAGAACCAAATGAAATATCCATACCACCGCTGACAATAACCATTGTTAGCGGCAAAGCGACAATACCGATACAAATAAAATCGCTAGTGCTAAAAAGTAAGACATTAATATCTAATAAACGTGGATTAATCACACCGAAAGCCAGAATTTCAAAGATCAATAAGGCTGCCAGCGCAATTTCCCAGCTATAGCGTCGCCATGGATTCATCATGCCACCTCTTTGTTTTTATTCTGTTGTGCGTGCGTTTTTGCTTCCGCCTGTAGTGGAGTGGGTGGTGATATAAAACGGGCATATTTCTGGCGGCGCAGATTGCGTTGTAATGCGCAACGCAGCCGCCCATCGAATACCAGTACGCCCAACAATACCAGGCCAGCAATAAAATCGTTCCACCAGGCGGGGATGCGCAGCAGCACTAACACACTATCGATTTGCGTAAGAAAATAAGCGCCGAGAATAGCGCCGATGACCGTGCCTGACCCGCCTAACAGGCTAATTCCCCCCAATACGCAGGCCGCGATGGCTTTCATTTCCAGCCCCGTGCCGGTTTGATTGGGAATGAAGCCAATCTGCGAGGCAAACACGATTCCAGCCAATGCCGCCATACCGCCATTAAGTGAAAATGCCATGATGCGTACCATCTCGGTACGGACACCCAATTGCCGGGCGCCCTGCAGGTTATCGCCGGTGGCGTAAAAATTGCGGCCAAAGGCGGTTTTCGCCAGGAGCCAGGCCATAAGCAGCGCTAACACCAGGGTAAACCAGCCGATTGCGGAAATTCCCAGAAACACCGGAGCAGAGAGTTGCTTTAAGCCTGCGGGTAATCCTTCAATCCATTTTCCCCCTGTCCATAGCAGCATGATCCCACGATACAAGCCCAGCGTTCCCAGCGTGGCGACAATGGCGGGTATCTTCAACCAGGCAACCAGTACGCCATTAAAAAATCCGGCGACAATTCCTAATATTAGTGTGGCCAGGCAGGCGACCGGCAGGCTATAGCCGGCGTTTAACATCACTCCCAGCAATACCGCGCACATTCCTGTCGTCGAGCCCACCGATACATCAATATTGCGGGTGAGCATTACCATCGTCGCGCCAATCGCCAACAGCATCAAAATTTGCGCGCTACTGAAAACCATTGTCAGCGTTTGCACGCTCAAATACTGGCTATCCAGCGCGCCAGGAAACACGAATAAACAGACTATTGCCAGCAGTGCCGTCGCTTCCCGGTTATTTTGGATGAATTTCAACATGTTGCCTCCGACGCACCATGTTCGCCAAACGCAACGTGCATGATGGTATCAACGTTAATTTCCTCGCCGCATAACGCAGGCCCCCCCAGTTCCCCCTGGTGCATGACATATACGCGATCGGCCATCTGCTCTATCTCTTCCAGATCGGAGGAAATAAACAGCACCGCGACATTTTGTTGCGCGATACTGCGCAACAGCTGATAAATATCGCTGCGGGCGGAGACATCGACACCGCGGGTCGGTTCATCGACAATCAGTAATTGCGGAGAGGCCTCCAGGCATTTGGCAATCAATACTTTTTGCTGGTTACCGCCGGATAAAGTACGCGCCGCCTGTTCGGCATTATTGAGTTTGATATTTAACGCGCGGTGGTAACGTTCAAGGGTGGCGTTATCCCGCTGGGGCTTTATCCAAAATCCTTTTTGGTTGTGGGTCAGCGAACAGACATTCCATGTCAGGGAAGCATCAAGATACAGCCCGGATGACTGCCGATCTTCCGGCAAATAGACCAGGCCGAGTTGCAACCGCTGTTGGGTTGTCAGGGCGTTAATTTCTTCACCATTGAACAGCATCCGCCCCGCATTGACCGGTCTAATACCGTACAGCGTTTCAGCCAGTTCTGTGCGTCCCGCGCCGACCAACCCGGCCAGACCAAGGATTTCGCCTGCCCGCACCTCAAGGTTGATATTCATAAAACCTTCGCCCGTCAGTGACTCCAGCGCTAATACCGTCGCACCACGTTCGTTCTGCGGGCGGCTGCCAGGCAATTCCAGCCACAACTTTTGATTCGCGGAAAGACTGACGCCCTGCGTTGCCGGGGTGATAGCTTGAATAATCTCGTCGGTAGAAAGGTCATGCGTTTTTCCGAATAATGCGATTTTACCGTCACGCATCACGCTAACGCAGTGAGCTAACTGTCTAATTTCTGGTAGCTTATGAGAAATAAATACAATTCCGACACCCTTTTTCAGCAACTCTTGCAGACGCGTAAATAACCGATCAGTTTCGGCTGGCGTTAACGACGCCGTGGGCTCATCAAGAATTAAGATTCGCGAGTCGCGCATCAAGCCGCGCATAATTTCAACGATCTGGCGGTCTGCAACATCAAGCGTACCCGCAGCGCTCGCCGGATCGAGTTGGCATCCCATCGCCTTTAATAGCTGCTGCATTTTTTCCGTGGAGGCCTGACGTCCCTGCAAGCCAAACAAGATATTTTCCCGCACAGATAAACTCGGAAATAACAGAGGCTCCTGGGGAACCAGGTAAATGCCATACTGGTGCGCCTTCAGAGGCGTTAAATGACTGCAACGCACACCAGCAATATCGATAGTCCCTCCATCTGGCGGGACTATACCGGCAATAATCTTCATTAATGTTGATTTACCCGCACCATTGCCGCCAAGCAATGCGTGCACCTCTCCCGCATGCAGAGTAAAGTCAATTCCCTTTAGTACTTCGACGCCGGAATAACTTTTATAAATGTTCTGCACACAAATCAGAGGGGATGCAGTATTGTGACTGATTTGCATGTTGCCTCCGCTCCCTCAATGTTGACTGACGGGACTGAACAAATGTTTTTTGAAAAAGAAATTGTTCAAAACGGTAGTAGTTATTTGGTCAAAAAACTCTCATCCAGATCACGTTTTCTGAATAAATGAATTTTTAGATGATAAATGTTCAGACTTGGCGCGTTTTTGTGGCGTTAATCACGGTTATTTCGGAGTGATAACTGAACAATTGTGTTAATGATTTAGAAATGTTCAAAGTAAAGCCAGGTTATGACAATGAGCGATAATACGTTGGTATCTGATTATGGAATGTGCGAAGAAGAGCAGGTGGCGCGTATTGCCTGGTTCTACTATCACGATGGATTGACGCAGAGTGAAATCAGCGAGCGTCTGGGGCTAACCCGGCTAAAGGTTTCTCGTCTGCTGGAGAAAGGGCATCAGTCCGGTATTATTCGCGTACAAATCAACTCCCGTTTCGAAGGGTGTCTTGAGTATGAAAATGCCTTGCGTAACCACTTCGCATTGCAGAATATCCGCGTGCTGCCGGCATTACCCGATGCCGATATTGGTCTGCGCTTAGGAATCGGCGCCGCCCATATGTTGATGGAGTCACTGCGGCCACAGCAACTGCTGGCCGTCGGCTTTGGCGAAGCCACGATGACCACATTAAAACGCCTCAGCGGATTTATCTCGGCGCAACAAATCCGCCTGGTCACGTTATCCGGCGGCGTGGGGCCGTATATGACCGGAATAGGCCAGCTTGATGCCGCTTGTAGCGTAAGTATTATGCCCGCGCCGCTGCGCGCATCATCGCAGGAAATTGCCTGCACGCTGCGCAATGAAAATAGCGTGCGGGATGTGATGCTCACAGCGCAAGCTGCCGATGCCGCCATCGTGGGGATTGGGGCAATTAACCAGAAAGATCAAGCCAGTATCTTAAAATCCGGCTATATCACTCAGGGTGAACAACTCATGATTGGCCGCAAAGGCGCAGTAGGCGATATTCTGGGCTATTTTTTTGATGCTCATGGCGAAATTATTCCAGACATCAAAATCCATAACGAATTAATTGGCCTGAAGTTAAATTCACTTTCCACGATCCCAACCGTGATTGGCGTCGCCGGCGGCGAACAAAAAGCAGAAGCTATTATTGCCGCTATGCGCGGTAACTATATCAATGCGCTGGTTACCGATCAGAAAACCGCAGGGAAAATAATTCAACTTATTGAAAAATAAAAAATAAAATAACACTTACCTCAATTCAATAAACAATAACTGACAGGATTTTATGTAACGATGTAAAAATAGCCGAGGATAAAAAAATGGCTCGACTCTGTACCCATACTGAATCAGGACATTACCTGATGGCTCTTGACGCCGGTACCGGTAGCGTCAGAGCAGTAATTTTTGATCTACAAGGAAAGCAAATAGCTGTCGGTCAAGCGGAATGGCAGCATCTGGCCGTGCCGGATGTGCCTGGTTCGATGGAGTTTGATCTTGCCAAAAACTGGCAACTGGCTTGCCAGTGTATCCGTCAGGCACTACAGAAAGCCGCCATCCCTGCAACGGCTATCGCTGCCATATCGGCCTGTTCGATGCGTGAAGGCATTGTTATTTATGACAGTAACGGCGAACCCATTTGGGCCTGCGCTAATGTTGACGCCCGCGCGGCGCACGAAGTCAGTGAATTAAAAGAGCTGCACGATAACACCTTTGAGGAGGAAGTTTATCGTTGCTCCGGGCAAACGCTGGCGCTCAGCGCTATTCCGCGTCTGCTCTGGCTTGCCCACCATCGTCCGGATATTTATCATCGCGCGTCAACCGTCACTATGATCAGCGACTGGATGGCCTTTATGCTCAGCGGCGAACTGGCGGTCGATCCCTCCAACGCAGGCACGACGGGGTTATTGGATCTGGTGACCCGCAACTGGAAACGTAGCCTGTTACAGATGGCGGGCCTGCGTTCTGACATTCTCTCGCCGGTAAAAGAAACCGGGACGCTGCTCGGTCACATTTCACAGAAAGCGGCTGAACAGTGCGACCTGCAAGCGGGTACGCCGGTCATCGTTGGCGGCGGCGATGTGCAGTTAGGCTGTCTGGGGCTGGGCGTCGTACGCCCGGCGCAAACGGCCGTGCTGGGCGGAACCTTCTGGCAACAGGTCGTCAATCTTCCCGCGCCGGTCACCGACCCAAACATGAACGTTCGCATCAATCCTCATGTGATCCCCGGTATGGTACAAACCGAGTCTATTAGCTTTTTTACTGGGTTAACGATGCGTTGGTTCCGCGACGCCTTTTGCGCCGAGGAAAAACTAATCGCTGAAAGGTTAGGTATTGATGCGTATTCCCTGCTGGAAGATATGGCCAGCCGGGTGCCTCCCGGCGCGTACGGTGTGATGCCCATCTTCTCTGACGTTATGCGTTTTAAACGCTGGTACCATGCCGCGCCGTCGTTTATCAATCTGTCTATCGATCCTGAAAAGTGTAATAAAGCGACCCTATTTCGCGCGCTGGAAGAGAATGCCGCCATTGTTTCCGCCTGCAATTTACAGCAAATTGCCGCGTTTTCCGGCGTACAGGCCGACTCGCTGGTTTTTGCCGGCGGAGGATCTAAAGGCAAATTATGGAGCCAAATCCTTGCCGACGTTACGGGACTCACCGTTCACGTACCTGTCGTCAAAGAAGCTACCGCGCTAGGGTGCGCTATTGCCGCAGGCGTTGGCGTGGGTGTCTGGCCATCGCTGGCGGAAACGGGAGAAAAGCTAGTGCGCTGGGATCGGGAGCATAAACCTAATCCTGAAAATTTCGCTGTCTATCAGCAGGCCAGAGAAAAATGGCAGGCCGTTTATCAGGATCAACGCGCGCTGGTCGATGGTGGCTTAACGACATCCCTCTGGAAAGCGCCAGGCCTGTAACAGGAGAATAAGCATGCAAAAAACGAATGAGAAGAATCATGAATACCGCTTTGGCGATAATGGTCCTAAATACTTAATCCGTGGGCCGGGCTGCGATATGGGCGTCGTCATACTACAACCAGGGCAGTCATTCCCTAACCATCGCCATAATACCGCTTGTGAGGTTTTTTATACCCTAAGCGGTGAAGTGTGCCTGTATCTGGAAGGAACACCTCATATCCTGCAAACTGGAGATGTTTTACAGTGCGAACCTGGGGAGGCGCATTATCTCATTAATAACGGCGATAAACCCTGGAAAGGCGTGTTTATTAAATCGCCCCATCTGGAAAATGACAGCCACCCCGCAGATCCACCGGCCTGGTAACGCCCGCGCCATCGCCAGATTTTGCCGGATAGCGCCACGAGAGCCTTGTCCGGCCTCCAAACGGTATTCGTTAATGCAATATCAAGCTGTCATTTGATGACCTGTTGGTTCAAGATATCACACTGATGATCCTGAATTTCCTCGACAGAAGCGCGATTGAAGATCAGTAAATTACGCTCGGTCGCCAGCAGGACAAAAGAGCCATCGCTTTGGCGTACCACCGCCAGCGCGATACATCAATGATGAAAGGAAGGAACAGAGGATGGGACAACCAGAGCGACATACCTGTCTCCTGACGATTTTTTCAGCAAGAATACGACGGACAGTCAGGCAGGTAAACGCCAGATATAGTGGGGTTATCGCAAGATTAAGCGGACAGATCAGTGATAATGAATTTCACCAAAGTATTCAGACAGCACGTAATAGCGGCAATACTCAAAAGGGCTGTCCTTCCCGGCCTGAAACGTCTGTCTGGCGACGGATAACAGCGGTTTATTGGCGGCGATTTGCAATTTTTCGCACAGGTCAGCGGAAGGTAAAATCGCCTCAACTTTTTCTATCGCCGAGTCGCTTGTGACGTTTAATAACGAATAAAGCGACGTATGCTCCAGCGCCTGCGGTGTGAGTTGCAGATTGGGAAAGAAGCTAAGATCGAGATAGATCTTTTCATGGTTAAACGGACGGTTATTCAGGCAACGAATACGCGAAATATAGAGATAGTGATGCTGTGCGGGCAGGCTCAAGCCGTCTGCCTGAGCGTCGCGCGCGCGGCGCGGCGCGATTTCCAGAATACGGTTCTCAATCGCCACGCTGGCGTCCTGGAGATCGCGGGTAATACCGCGAAACGTGTGCCCGTAGCTCACGCCTTCCGGTACCGAGCACACCACCGAACCGCTTCCGCGCTGGGAGGAAATAATGCCCGCATTGATTAATTCGCTCCAGGCCTGTTTAACCACAATCAGCGAGACGTTGTAGGCTCTGGCAATCTCTTTTTGCGTCGGCAGTTGGCTGCCTAAAGGCAGGGATCCATTTTGGATCTGCTGACAGATGATAAAAAATAGTTGCTTATAAAGCGGAGTAAAGCTCGTTTTATCAACCTGCAAGCTGCGCACCTCACGTCTTCGTCAGCAGGGGACGTTTTACCGTCCCCGGCAGGGTGAATTCGCTACCCTGCGATTTGCCTGGCCAGTTCTGCCAAATCGAAATGATTCATACGATCCAAGGTCGTTAAATAATCGGCGGGAAAAGCCTCCACGCCATGGAATGCGCCGGAAATCGCCCCAACCATGGTGGCGACAGTATCAGTATCATTGCCGATATTAACGCCGGAGATAATAGCATCTACCGCAGAATTCGGACAACACGCGAACAGGCCAAAGGCCGCGGGCACCGCTTCACTCACGTGCAGCCCGGAGCCAATAATATCGGCAATATCCACTATCGCCGTTTCCCAATGGCGATGACGTTTACCGATATCTACGGCCAGCTCAATGCGTCGGGCAACGGAAGGCCCGGCCACCATCATCGCCCCTTGCTCCTGCGCCAGCAGATAGCCCCTTTGCGCACCGTAAATACCGGCGGCAATAATGCTGTCTGCATTGGTCTGCGCTCTTAACGCCTCGCTGGTTGCCGCCGCCATCGCCGCTGCGCCGGACATCGCCAGCACGTTATTATGGGTAAAGCGGCAAATCTGCAGCGCGCAGGCAATCGCCGCGTCAATATCACCCGGATGCAGCACCGCCGCTGGCCAAATCTTCATGGCGGCGCCGTTCGTTGCCTCCGCGTTACCCTTATTAATAATCTGTACCGACTGTTTCTCGCCTTCCAGCTCACCCTGTAAAGAGGCGCGGTTATCATTGAATATTGCCTTCATTGCCGCACGCGTCGTCGGGCCGGTAAAGTTGGCGTAGTACGGGTAATCCAGCCACTGCTGAAAAGCCTCGCGCATCGCCTCGTCGCTAACCTGGCGTTGATGGCGCAGCAGCGCATCCATGATGTACTTCGCCTGAATAAAATCATCCGTGCACATCCCCGCTTCGTTGCAGCGGCCAAACGTGTCCGCTGGCGGTTTTTGAAAGGTCGTCACCCAGCCGCCAAAATAGTCTTTTATTTGCTGCTGGGTGCGTACTTCCGTCGCGGCTCCCATCGCGTCCGCGGCGGCGGCGCCCACCAGGCATCCCAGTATTTTGTTTTGATCAACGTGCATGATGACTCCTTATTTCACGGTCATGGCTTGTGCCAGCGAATGGCTGGAAAGAAAAGTGTTTAGCTGCTCAGGAAACGGCAGAGCGGTCATTGCGCCTTTTGCCGTCACCGCCATAGCGCCGCAGGCGTTGGCATTGCTGATGGCCTCCGCCAGCAGGGCATGATCCCAGCAATTTGCGCGGGAAAGGGTGAACAGCAGGCCGCCGACAAAAGCATCGCCTGCCCCGGTGGTATCGACGACATCGACGCGCGGTGCGGGGAAATGGAACTCCCCCTCGGCGGTAATCAACAGAGCGCCATCGGCCCCCAGCGAAATGATGGTGGTGTCGCAGCCCAGATCGCGCAGGTAATAACGCGCATCCTGCCAGTGGCTGGCCCCGCTGAGCTGGCACAGCTCATCTGCCGAGACTTTGCAGATAGAAGCCAATGCGGCGGACCGGGCGATCAGTTCAGGGATTTCATCGGTATTGCGCCACATCTTGCTGCGTAAGTTGACGTCAAACAGTACGTAACCACCCGCTTCACGCATTCTTCTCGCTCCCTCAAGGCACGCCTCGCGAGCGGGCCTGTCGGTGAGGCCAATTGAGCTGAAGTAAAACCATTCGTGCTGCCTGAACGGCGGCAGGTCCTGCGGCGAGACGTAGGTATCAGCCCCCGGATGCACCAGATAGGTAAAGCTGCGCTCCCCATCAGCCGTCAGGTTAACGATCAGCACCGCGCTGGTCAGGTCCGCATCCAGCCGCAGCGAAGAGACATCAACGCCGTTATCCTCGAAAACCTGGCGCAGGAAGCGGCCGGCGTCATCGTCGCCAAGACAGCCGATAAAACCGCACTCTCCGCCCAGCCTGGCAACGCATACCCCCACATTCGCCGACGCTCCGCCGGGGCATTTCAGATAGCTGTTCTGTTTTTCCGGCACCAGATCAACGGAGGCATCGCCGATAACCCAAACCTTATTCATGGCCTTCATTTGCGCCTCCTTATGCCTGTTTCTGCGCCAGGGCGAGCTGAATATCACGATAATATTCGTTGTTAATCAGATACTTTTTCATAAGCAGCCCAACCGCAAGGTGGAACAGAGCAGGAATGAGCGTCATCATCAGCGCAATACCGGTGAGTGAACGCGCGGTCTGTTCAGCATCGGCCTGGTAACCAAAGTGGCTCAGCAGGAATCCAAGTACGCCTCCCGCAATCCCCATCCCAAACTTCTGGAAGAAGAGGATGCCGCCAAACGCCAACCCGGAAACGCGCAGACCGGTTTTCTTTTCTCCGTAATCCACCGCTTCGGCGATAGAGGACCAGAACACCGGCATTTGCATATCGCAGAAGAAATTAATAAGAAAATAGAACGCAAAGGCGAGGACAAGATTTTCACGCCCGACGGAGAAATACATCAGCGCGCTCAGGATAAAGGTAATAATCTGGGTGTAGCGGAACATCTTAATTTTGTCCCAGAACTTGGTTATCCAGGTGGTAGCGATCATCGCTAAAATAGAGGCAACGACGCCGGTAGTCAGGAAGGGTGAAATCAGGCTATCTCCGCCGTTCAGATAATACTTAGCGTAATAAGCGGCAACGGAACCGCGAATAACATAACCGCACATCAGCAGCAGAATAACAACGCCGAGAATAATCCACTGATCGTTGCGTAACAGATACTTAAACTGTTTCCCCACCGATAACGAGGTAATTTCCGGCTCGCTGCGTTCACGCGTGGTAAGAAAACAGAAGATAAACAGCAAGGCGCCCATCGCCCCCATCAGCCCCATCGAAAACTGGTAACCCAGCGCCTTGTTGCCCTGCCCCAGCCAGACGGCAAGCATCGGTACGACGATAGTCACCAGGAAAGCGGCAATCTTGGTCATCACAAAACGATAACCGTTGGCGCTTAACCGTTCGACGGGGTCGCTGGTAATCACGCCAATCATCGAAATATAGGGAATGGTGATCGCGGTATAGACCAGGGTCATAAGAATATAGGTGCCATAGGCCCACGCCAGCTTGGCCATATAAGCCATATCAGGCGTAATAAACATCAAATACACGGCGAAACCAAAAGGAATGGCAAACCACAGCAGCCACGGGCGGTAACGCCCCCAGCGCGTATTCAGTTTATCGGTCAGAACCCCCATGGCCGGATCGATAATGGCATCAATCATCCGCACAACCACAAACAGTACGCCAACATCAGCGGCGCTCAGGCCGTAGATATCGGTATAGAAATAGGCGAGGAGCAGCTGCATGGCGATAATCACAACGTTTATCGCCATATCTCCCGCGCCGAAGCCGATTTTTTCCACGATAGAAAGTTTCATGTTGATATTCCTTTACGCTTAACAGCGCAAATCTGGTGAACAATTAATGATGTCACTACATGAAATAAAAACGTTTTTATATATAAGCCATCCACCAGACAATCTATGGAGGCTATGAAGAGAGTGTAACGAACCATCAAAAGATATAAAGGTATACCTTTATATCTTTTGATGGTTTCACATATTTTTATAGACACGATCTTACCCCAGTTTTAAACCGGGATAAGAATCAATAAGATAATGAGCAGGGGGGTGTAACGAAAATCAGCGGGAAGACAAAATGGCGCAACTATGGTCCTGAATCTCTTCCGCCGATGCGCGATTAAGCGTCAGCAGGTTACGCTCGGTCGCCAGCAGAACAAAAGAGTCGTCGCTTTGGCGTACCACCGCCAGCGCATAGCGTCCCATATGATCGCGCGCTTCCGGCACCTCTTCCGCCAGCATCATAAACGGACTACGCTGCGCCAGTTCGCTCTCGGTTACCCGGCGCGCCAGGTATTCATGCCCCATCAGGTCGCCCGGTAGCGGAAGCCAGCGAGTGCTGATGCGCGTGAGATCGTTATCCAGTTGCTCCCGAACGTCAGGACGGATGCAAGAAATATGGATATGCAAATGGTCCTGTGAACGACCAAGCCGCGAATTAATCGCCAGCGAGACCGCGCTATCCGGAATATCATGCCCGTATTTTTTACTCATATAGCCGCGAGCCTGCCAGGCCAGCCAGAAAAAGTTGGGCGTAGCGGGTTCCAGCAATAGCGGGCTTTCTGTACCGTTGATACGGTAGGTGGGCATCAATAAATATTGCAATGGACCGTGACGATCTTTAAAGACGACATAGCCGGCGCGAGGTTTGACTTCCGCGCAAGGCGCTGGGTTTTGATGCTGTAACTGATCGGGCAGGCACTGTTCAAGCACGATTTCCCGTAATGCATCAGGATTGCCGGAAAATTTCCAGTAACCGACGCCCGCCGCGGCGACAATCACTATCACCGCCAGTAAAAAGTAGCCTGTTTTTTTCATGATATGCGTTCCCTGTGACCCATAGACGGGGAAGAGTAACGCAAAATTGTGGCAAAGAAAAAACCCGGTAACATAATACGTTACCGGGTTTATAAACGGTTTAGCGTTTGCTAATTTGGTCGAACGTACCGCCATTAGCGAAGTGATCTTTTTGCGCCTTCGCCCAGCCGCCAAACACCTCGTCAATGGTGAACAGCTTCAGCTTCGGAAACGCATCGTCGTATTTTTTCGCCACGTCAGCATCGCGCGGACGGTAGAAGTTTTTCGCTGCTATCTCCTGCCCTTCCGGCGAGTAGAGATACTTGAGATAGGCTTCCGCTACCGCTTTGGTGTCTTTCTTTTCCACCACTTTGTCGACCACGGAAACGGTCGGCTCTGCGAGAATAGATTCACTCGGGGTCACTATCTCGAATTTATCTTTACCCAGTTCGTTCGTCGCCAGTAGCGCTTCGTTTTCCCAGGCGATCAGCACATCACCGATACCGCGTTCAACGAAAGTATTGGTTGAGCCACGCGCGCCGGAGTCCAGCACTTCAACGTTTTTAAACAGGGCTTTGACAAAGTCCTGCGCTTTGGCCTGATCGTTATTGTTGTGGTGCAGAGCGTAGCCCCATGCCGCCAGATAGTTCCAGCGGGCACCGCCAGAGCTTTTCGGGTTTGGCGTAATAACGGACACGCCCGGTTTAATCAGATCGTTCCAGTCATGAATTTGTTTTGGATTGCCTTTGCGGACCAGGAAAACGATGGTGGAGGTGTAAGGTGCTGAGTTATCCGGCAGACGCTTAATCCAGTTTTTATCGATACGACCACGTTCAGCAATAGCGTCCACATCGTAAGCCAGCGCCAGCGTCACGACATCGGCTTCAATGCCGTTAATGACGGAAGTCGCCTGTTTACCCGAACCGCCGTGCGATTGGCGGATCACGACGTTGTCGCCGGTTTCCTGCTTCCAGTGCGCGCTAAACGCTTTGTTGTACTGCTCGTACAGCTCACGCGTTGGATCGTACGATACGTTAAGTAACTGAATATCCTTTGCCAGAATGCTGGTTGACGCCAGCAATAATGTGAACCCCACGCCCCACTTTTTCATCGCCCGACTCGCTTATGTTGTGTTGTGATGAGCAAAGCGTGCCAGAAAGAGATCCAAACATTAAAGAATAAAAAAGGATTGGCTATAACTTCGAGGAATAAATCTGAGGGATTGCCGGATGGCGGCTAGCGCCTAATCCGGCCTACACGTTTCTGCAACCTGTAGGCCTGATAAGCGTAGCGCCATCAGGCGCGCAAAAACAATCAGTACAGTTTTTTCGCGCACTCCATCCAGTCGCTTTTGAACGGACGCTTCATGTTTTCAATCGCATCGATGATGTCATGATGAACAAGCTGCTCGTTCTGGATACCGACACAACGACCGCCATGGCCTTCCAGCAGCAGGTCAATAGCATACGCGCCCATACGGGAAGCCAGAATGCGATCGTAAGGTACCGGGGAACCACCGCGCTGAATGTGGCCAAGCACTGTCGCACGCGTTTCACGGCCCGTTTCTTTTTCAATAAAGTGCGCCAGTTCGTCAACATCGCACATATGCTCAGTAATAGCGACGATAGCGTGTTTTTTCCCTTTCGCGATCCCGGCTTTGATTTCCGCCACCAGATCTTCGCGATTAAATTCAACTTCCGGCACCACGATAAACTCACAACCGCCAGCAATAGCCGCCGCCAACGTCAGGTCGCCGCAATAACGGCCCATCACCTCAACGATAGAGATACGCTGGTGAGAAGAGGAGGTGTCACGCAGACGGTCAATCGCTTCCACTACAGTGCCGAGAGCAGTGAAGTAGCCGATAGTGTAGTCAGTGCCTTTGATGTCGTTATCGATAGTGCCTGGCAGACCGATGCACGGGAATCCCATTTCAGTCAGACGTTTTGCACCCATATAAGAACCGTCGCCGCCAATAACTACCAGCGCATCGATACCGCGTTTTTTCAGGTTTTCGATCGCGACAGCGCGAATATTTTCGTCACGGAATTCCGGGAAACGGGCGGAACCGAGGAAAGTACCGCCACGGTTGATCATGTCAGATACGCTGTAACGGTCAAGCTGCACCATACGATCTTCATACAGGCCCAGATAGCCGTCATAAATGCCCATGACTTCCAGCCCTTCCGTCAACGCTGCGCGCACAACACCGCGGATTGCCGCGTTCATGCCCGGCGCATCACCGCCGCTTGTCAACACACCGATTTTCTTAATCATGACTACCTCTGAACTTTGGAATGCAAAATGAAATCTATTGCCGGAAGCCGATTTCGCACTTCGAAACGATCCAACGAATATACAGATAGTATAACAATCCCTTCCTGCTGAATTGATTCAGGTCAGGCCAAATGGCGGTAATTTATACACAAAATGCTGGCCTGGCTCACTTTTTAACAATCAATTATACAAGCTCGAACTTCTTGCCTTCCCTGGGGACGACTGAACAGGGATCCTGATGAATAATGACATCTGAACCCGGAAAACGCCGTAAAATCGCCTGCTCTACCTGGTCAGCCACAAAATGCGCCTGAACGAGCGGCAGATTATCTTCCATTTCCAAATGAATCTGAATAAAGCGGGTCGGCCCTGACTGCCGCGTGCGGAGATCGTGCGCGCCGCTGACTCCCGGCCATGACGTCACGATATCAATAATTTCCTGTCGTTCCGCATCGGGCAGCGCGCGATCCAATAATGACTGCACCGCCTCATACCCCATACGTAACGCGCTATACAAAATATAGATGCCGATACCTAACGCAAACAGGGCATCCGCACGATGCCAACCGTACCAGGATAACCCAAGCGCGATAAGAATCGCTCCGTTCATCATAACATCAGACTGATAATGAAGCATATCCGCCCGTACCGCCTGACTTTGGGTCTTGCGTACCACCCAGCGCTGAAACGTGACCAGTATAATAGTGCATATCAGAGCGATGACGGTAACGCCAATCCCCACGCCGGGGTCGTTCATTGGCGTCGGCTTAATCAGATTCTGAATACTGGTCAAAAACAGAAACAACGCCGAACCGGAAATAAACATACTTTGCGCCAGCGCCGCCAGCGACTCCGCTTTACCGTGCCCAAACGTGTGTTCATCATCTGCGGGTTGCAGCGAATAACGCACGACCAACAAATTCGTCAATGACGCGGCAATATCCACCAGCGAGTCCACCAACGCCGCCAGAATACTCACCGATCCCGTATACCACCACGCAAAAATTTTGATCAAAAGTAACGCTGATGCCATCGCCGTTGCCGCGATAGCCGCCCGGCTAACCAGCCGTCCATAGGTTTGATTCATAAATACTCCCGCTATCTTCTGCCGGTAGTATAACGGATGGTTTAAAACAGTAAGCTAATAACAGAATGACAAACTGGAGATAAAAAAAACCCCCACATCATGTGGGGGAAGACAGGGATGGTGTCTATGGCAAGGAAAACAGGGTTGTTACTGGGAACGTGAGTTGCTACTACTCAATAATTTCAACGATGAACTTTTTTGCCATTGCGCCACGTCGCGCAGTTGCTCCATTCGTTGCTGATGCTTTTCATTCAAAACCGCTTGCTGCTCCGGCGTTAACAGGCGATACATCTGGTTACGCACGCGGGCCATTTCGACCTGGCGGGCAACCTGCTCTTGCGCCATTTTTTCTGCCTGAGCGCGCACAGCGCTTTCATCAAATTTTTCTGCGGTGACAAGCCGATGCATTGTCTCCATTTCGCTAACATTAACAGGAGGCTGTTCGTGCCTTGCCTGTTGCATAAGATCTCGCATCTGCTGACGCTGATGTTCGGTTAAACTTATGCCGTCAAACATATGATTTTGCGCGCTACGCTGCGTGGCCCCGTCACCGGGGTGCCAGTTATCGCTTGTAACAACTTCAGCTGCGTGGCTTAAAAAACTGAATGCCAGCGTTGAGGCCATAACAGCAGCGGTAACTTTGCGCATCGCTTGCTCCCAAAATCTTTTCTGTCGCGATTCAACGAGAGACAGTTTACGATTCGGGCTGCAAACATGCGTCAGGGGGTGTAAAACAACGTAAAGTCATGGATTAGCGACGCCTGATGACGTAATTTCTGCCTCGGAGGTACGTAAACAATGAATAAAATCCTGTTAGTTGATGATGACCGAGAGCTGACTTCCCTGTTAAAAGAGCTCCTCGAAATGGAAGGTTTTAATGTCCTGGTGGCCCACGACGGCGAGCAGGCGCTTGAGCTTTTGGATGACAGCATCGATTTACTTTTGCTTGACGTCATGATGCCGAAGAAAAACGGTATCGATACGTTGAAAGCGCTTCGCCAGACACACCAGACGCCTGTCATTATGCTGACCGCGCGCGGCAGCGAGCTGGATCGCGTTCTCGGCCTTGAGCTGGGCGCGGACGACTATTTACCCAAACCATTTAACGACTGCGAGCTGGTAGCGCGCATCAGGGCTATTTTGCGCCGTTCCCACTGGAGCGAACAGCAGCAGAGCAGCGACAACGGCTCGCCGACGCTGGAAGTTGATGCGCTAAGCCTTAATCCGGGTCGCCAGGAAGCCAGTTTCGATGGCCAAACGCTGGAGCTGACCGGTACGGAATTCACCCTGCTCTATTTGCTGGCGCAACACCTCGGCCAGGTGGTTTCCCGTGAACATTTAAGCCAGGAAGTGCTGGGTAAGCGCCTGACGCCGTTCGATCGCGCCATTGATATGCATATTTCTAACCTGCGCCGCAAACTGCCGGAACGCAAAGACGGTCACCCGTGGTTTAAAACATTGCGTGGTCGCGGCTATCTGATGGTTTCCGCTTCATGATAGGAAGTTTAACCGCGCGCATCTTCGCCATCTTCTGGTTGACGCTGGCGCTGGTGCTAATGCTGGTACTGATGTTGCCCAAGCTCGATTCACGCCAGATGACCGAGCTGCTGGACAGCGAACAGCGCCAGGGATTGATGATAGAGCAACATGTAGAAGCTGAACTTGCGAACGATCCGCCCAACGACCTGATGTGGTGGCGTCGCCTGTTCCGCGCGATCGATAAGTGGGCGCCGCCTGGACAGCGGTTATTACTGGTGACCTCTGAAGGACGCGTGATCGGCGCTGAACGCAGCGAAATGCAGATCATTCGTAACTTCATTGGTCAGGCGGATAACGCCGATCATCCGCAGAAGAAAAAATATGGCCGCGTAGAGATGGTGGGGCCGTTCTCCGTTCGTGACGGAGAGGATAATTACCAGCTTTACCTGATTCGACCGGCCAGCAGTTCGCAATCCGATTTTATTAATCTGCTGTTTGACCGCCCGCTCCTGTTGCTCATTGTCACGATGCTGGTCAGTTCGCCGCTCTTGCTATGGCTGGCATGGAGTCTGGCGAAACCGGCGCGTAAGTTGAAAAACGCGGCTGATGAAGTGGCGCAAGGCAACCTGCGTCAGCATCCGGAGCTGGAGGCGGGTCCGCAGGAGTTCCTCGCCGCTGGCGCCAGTTTTAACCAGATGGTGACGGCGCTGGAACGGATGATGACCTCGCAGCAGCGTTTGCTGTCAGACATCTCCCATGAGCTGCGAACGCCCCTTACGCGCCTGCAACTGGGTACCGCGCTGCTGCGTCGTCGTGGCGGCGAAAGCAAAGAGCTGGAGCGTATTGAAACCGAAGCGCAGCGTCTGGACAGCATGATCAATGACCTGCTGGTGATGTCGCGTAACCAACAGAAAAATGCGCTGGTCAGCGAAACGATGAAAGCCAATCAGCTATGGGGCGAAGTGCTGGATAACGCCGCCTTTGAAGCCGAACAGATGGGCAAGTCGTTAACGGTAAATTATCCGCCGGGGCCGTGGCCGCTCTATGGCAACCCAAACGCGCTGGAAAGCGCGCTGGAAAATATAGTTCGTAATGCGCTGCGCTATTCACATACGAAGATTGAAGTCGGCTTCTCGGTGGATAAAGACGGTATTACGATCACGGTCGATGACGACGGGCCGGGCGTCAGCCCTGAAGACCGCGAGCAGATCTTCCGTCCGTTCTATCGCACTGATGAGGCGCGCGACTGCGAGTCTGGCGGCACCGGGCTGGGGCTGGCGATTGTCGAAAGCGCCATGCAGCAGCACCGCGGCTGGGTGAAGGCTGACGATAGCCCGCTGGGTGGGTTGCGGCTTACGCTGTGGCTACCGCTGTACAAGCGAACCTAATGTTATTCATGGCTCAGTAATACTTTCTCTTACCGAGCCTTAACCATTTAAAGCGTATCGAGGATACTGTCCAATTCATCACCATTCACGCCATACTTTTCCGTTATGAACTTAAACTGTTGATACAACTCAGCTAAAAAATCCTCATCCAGAGACCGCTCCCAAAGCTCCTCGATAGATTTGAGGTGATACTCTTCGAATAAGATGTGCTTAACTTCTTCCGTACAAGCCTCGAGAATATGTGCGTCCATAATTTACATATCTTTTGTGAATAATTAATAGGTTACCAGCGGAATAAGGCAAACGCCGTCATCCGGCAATGTACACCTGACGGCGCTACGCTTATCCGGCCTACGCACCACGCTATCGGGAGATTTCCGGCGCCAGAATCCACTCAGCGCTGTCATTCCACACGTCCATCCGGGTAATTTTGCCATCGCGCACTTCGAAACGGTCAATAAAGCGGTTATCGGCAAACGGGCGACCGTCGGGCCATTCGCCATACAACGTACCGTTGGAATAAATCACAACGTAATCATCATGCTGCACCGCATCAAACTCGCCCAGCGCCTTCTTCACCCACTTGTAGCGAGCGCCGTTAAACTGCGCGATATCTGCCGCGCCCGCCATCGCCCGGCCTCCGGTGAAGGTAATTTTCACCTCCGGGTGCATATACGTTGCGGCGCGTTCAGCATCGGGAATCATCGAGGCCACCAAAAATTCTTTTACGATCGCCACCGCATTTTCAGCTTCAGTCATAATCCTTCCTTTCATTTTGGCGGAGTTTTATCCCCCCACAGTCGTCTGGCGCTATCTTCAATTTTGCCGCTCAAACGACGCTTTTGCATGGTGCGGCTCCAGCTCGCCGACAGCCCGGCGGCGCTCAACAGCCGGTGATATTGTTCGTCATCAAACGGCATAGACCAGGCGATAACACCCGCTTCATGAACCGAGACATCGCTCAGACGCGACGCCAGTTCCAGCGGCGCATCGCTGGAGACCTTACCTGGCGCAATGACCCGATACAGCCAGCCGGTTTTTCCGCTGTTCTGCATAAGGAGGGCCATGTCGCTGATGGCAAAGTGGAAATTAAGTTTAAAGCATGGAGAGCGCGGCTGAGTGACCTGGATCAACACCTCGCCCCAGCGGTAGATGTCGCCAATAAACACGTTGTGTTCGGTCATTCCGTCCGTCGACAGATTCTCGCCAAACGCCGGGGCGCAAAACAGCGTCGCCTGCTCGGGGAACTGGCGAATCCAATCAGCATAGTGTTCGCGGGGGTAATGGCATAGCGCGCGATCGGGGCCGCCGTGGATTTTCTTTTCGGCCTGCTGATCGCCTGCCAGACCCAGCTCGGTCAGCATGAGTTCGCCGTCGATTTGCACCTTGGCGATAGCGCTCGGGCGGCTGCCGTCATAGTCACGAATTTTGCCAATAAACACGTCAACCGGATAATGCATCTGCTGCTCCTTACGCGGATACAAAAAAAGCGAGTCATCAGACTCGCTTCTACAGACGTGCAATGCAAATTATTTTTTAGCGGCGAAACGCGCTGCTGCTTCGTCCCAGTTCACCACGTTCCAGAACTCTTTGATGTAGTCCGGGCGGCGGTTCTGGAATTTCAGGTAGTAAGCGTGTTCCCACACGTCCAGGCCCAGGATCGGGAAGCCGGAAGCGCCGGAAATGGCTTCACCCATCAGCGGGGAATCCTGGTTTGCGGTAGAAACCACAGCCAGTTTGTCGCCTTTCAGCGCCAGCCACGCCCAGCCGGAGCCGAAACGGGTTGCTGCTGCTTTTTCGAATTCAGCTTTGAAGTTGTCAACGGAACCGAAGTCACGCTCGATAGCCGCTTTCAGATCGCCCTGCAGAGTGGTGCCTTTTTTCAGCCCTTTCCAGAACAGGCTGTGGTTAGCGTGGCCGCCCGCGTTGTTACGCAGCACGGTTTTTTTGTCCGCTGGCACCTGATCCAGTTTAGTAATCAGTTCTTCAACCGGCAGGTCAGCAAACTCAGGCAGGTTTTCCAGCGCCGCGTTAGCGTTGTTGACATAGGTTTGATGGTGTTTGGTGTGGTGAATCTCCATCGTCTGCTTATCGAAGTGCGGTTCCAGTGCATCATAAGCGTACGGCAGGGATGGCAGTGTATAACTCATAATCATCTCCATTATTGTCGAGCGGCACAGTGTTAACGCCGCGTAAGCAGTTGGTTCATTATAGTTAATTAAATGATATTGAAAATGATTATCAATGCCGTACTTTTTCCAGGGTTATAAACGTTACGGCATCCGCTGAAAAAAATCGTTTTTTACGCCTCCAACCGAAACCGCCTGTTGATGAATTCCTGGAAATCATGAAATGTGAAACAGGGTTTCAAAATCTTTCTTTTGGTGCCAATTTTTGTCAGCGGTGGCAAAATCAAGAAGGTTATAATTTCACCATGCAATTACATTCCCGGTAAATTATTACAATTGCGAGGGAATTATGAAGCAACCTGGTTTTATACGTCTGGCTACGTTGGCCTTACTCTCCACACTCTCTTTCTTCTCCCACGGCGAAACCATTTTGCGCCTGGCCTACGCTGAAAATAGCCAGCCGGTAAAAGATGCGTTGCACTTCCTGGGGCAGCAAGTTGAAGAGAAAACGGGCGGCGATATCAAAGTACAGTACTTCCCGGACGGACAGCTTGGCGGAGAGCGCGAACTGGTGGAGTTGACGCAGGTCGGCGTCGTCGACATCACTAAAGTGTCGTCCGGGCTGATGGAGAGTTTTTCGCCTGAGTACGGCGTGTTCTCACTTCCCTACCTGTTTGCCACCGTCGATGAATACTACCGCGTAATGGATAACCCACAGGTGATGGAGCCTGTTTATCAGTCCACCGCCGCGCAGGGGTTTGTCGGCGTAGGCTGGTATGATTCCGGCGCGCGTAATTTTTATATGAGCAAAGCGCCGATTAAACGCATTGAGGATTTACGCGGGAAAAAGATCCGCGTCATGCAGAGTGAGACGGCGATCCAAACCCTCAAACTGCTGGGCGCTTCGCCTATCGCCATGAGCCAAGCGGAGGTCTATATCTCATTACAACAAGGCATTCTCGACGGCGCGGAAAACAATGAATTCGCTCTCACCATCGCCCGCCACGGCGAAGTCGCCCGTTATTACACCTACGATATGCACACCCGCATTCCCGATATCCTGCTAATGAGTACCCTCACGCTGGAAAAGCTGACGCCGGAACAGCAGCGCATCGTCGAAGCCGCCATCAAGGCGTCGATCGAATTTGAGAAAGCCGCATGGGACAAGGAAATAGAGAAAACCAGGCTGGCGGCGGTAAAAGATTTCAACGTTGAATTCTACGAGATCGACAAAAAACCCTTCCAGGAGGCAGTACAGCCTATTTACGACGGTCTGAAAAACAAACCGCGGCTTTACGGGCTGTATCAACGTATCCAGACAGCAAAAAATTAATCTAATCAGGAAATTAAGATGAACACATTCAGAAAAGGACTTGATTTATTGCTGGGCGCTATCTGTTGCCTGGTGCTGGCGATAATGGTGGGCATCGCCTGCTGGCAGGTGGTGAGCCGCTACATTCTGGGCGTTCCCAGCACCCTTACCGAAGAGATGCTGCGATTTCTCCTGGTATGGGTATCAATGCTGGGCATGGCTTTTGTCGCTGGTCAGAAACAGCATATCAGCCTGACTCTCTTACTGGATAAGGTGTCGCCGACGATTCGCGGCTGGTGGGATATTATTCTGCAGGTCATTTTTATCGCGTTTTCCATTTGGGTATTGATTATCGGCGGCTTAAAGATTTCTGCGATTTCTATGCTGCAAATCTCCCCTGCGCTGGGCATTCCGATGGGGAAAATTTATTACGCGCTCCCCTGCGCAGGCGTACTGATCATCCTCTATGGGCTGCTGAATATCGTTGACGCCCTGAAAGCTATCCATTCCGCCACGGATACCACTGAGCACACTCTGGAGAAATCACATGATTGACCCTATTTTTGCGTCCTGTACGCTAATTGCCGTCTTTGTTGTTTTACTGGCCATGGGCGCGCCTATTGGGATCTGCATCGTTATCGCCTCTTTCAGCACCATGATGCTGGTACTGCCTTTCGATATTTCGATGTTCGCCACCGCGCAAAAAATGTTCTCCAGCCTGGACAGTTTTGCCTTGCTGGCCGTGCCGTTCTTCGTTTTGTCCGGGGTGATCATGAATAGCGGGGGAATTGCCGCCCGGCTGGTCAATTTTGCCAAACTGTTTACTGGCAAACTGCCCGGCTCGCTCTCTTATACCAACATCGTCGGCAATATGATGTTCGGTGCAATTTCCGGATCGGCGATTGCCGCCTCAACCTCCATCGGCGGCGTGATGGTGCCGATGAGCGCGCGCGAAGGTTACGATCGCGGCTTTGCGGCCGCGGTGAATATCGCCTCCGCGCCGACGGGAATGTTAATTCCGCCCACCACGGCTTTTATCCTTTATGCGCTGGCAAGCGGGGGAACATCGATTGCCGCTCTGTTCGCCGGCGGTCTGGTTGCGGGTGTGCTGTGGGGCGTTGGCTGTATGCTGGTCACGCTGGTGGTCGCTAAGCGTCGAAATTATCGGGTTTTCTTCACCGTCCAAAAAGGCATGGCGCTAAAAGTTGCCGTTGAGGCCATTCCCAGCCTGCTGCTGATCGTGATTATCGTCGGCGGCATTGTGCAGGGGGTTTTCACCGCCATTGAAGCCTCCGCGATTGCCGTGGTGTATACGTTATTGCTGACGATGGTGTTTTACCGCACGCTGAAAATTAAGGATTTGCCTTCGATTTTGCTCCAGACAGTGGTAATGACCGGGGTCATCATGTTCCTGCTGGCAACCTCTTCGGCGATGTCCTTCTCGATGTCGATCACCAATATTCCTGCGGCGCTGAGCGATATGATCCTCGGTATTTCCGCCAATAAACTGGTTATCCTGTTAGTCATTACCGTCTTTTTGTTGATTATCGGCGCATTTATGGATATCGGTCCGGCCATTCTGATTTTTACCCCGATTCTGCTGCCGATCATGGCTAAACTGGGCGTCGATCCGGTGCATTTCGGCATTATCATGATCTATAACCTGGCGATTGGCACCATTACGCCGCCAGTTGGCAGTGGTTTATATGTCGGGGCGAGCGTCGGTAAGGTCAAAGTTGAGGAAGTGATTAAACCGTTGCTGCCTTTTTACGGCGCGATTATCGGCGTTCTGTTATTAATTACCTACATTCCGGAAATCACACTGTTCTTACCCCGTCTACTGGGCATCATGTAAGCGCATAGTTTCCTGCACATCTCGTTGCCGGATGGCGATTCGCGTCTTATCCGGCCAACGCACGATAATAATTATCCGCAGGTCATAACCAGGTAAAAAAAACCGGCTACCTATAAAGTAGCCGGAAAAGGGAATAAATAATAAACAGGGATAATGATTAGAATGTGTAGCCTATACCCACGCGGAAACGGGTTTGTCTTTCATCGCTGTTGCTATTGACGGAAACATTACCTACCTCAACGAATGGCGACCATTGATCAATAATATAGGCAGTTCTGAAGTTATATTCATAGTTATCTTTGCCGCCATCGTAAAGATCATATTTATCGGCTTTCTTATAAATTCCTTCGATTGTCCAGTCAAAGTTGTTCCATTTATAACCCGCCCAGACATCCATACGATTGATGGTATCATCATCACGGATATCAGAAGAACGGCGTACATATTCAAAACGATAGCGCGCACCAACCCACCAGCTTTCATTTAATGTCCACGTCGCGCGGAAGTAAGGCTTATAGGTAGAGTAACCGTTGCCTGTTTCCAGCACAAAACCCGGTTGCCAGGCGACATCACCGGTTTTAAATTGGTAGCTTATCGTATATTCGTTGCCCTGTGTTTCCAGGTCATTAAACGCTTTATTGGTGTCATCCCCGCCTGATTTTGAGATAGCTTCTATCGCAAAACCAACACCATTCGCAAACCGATGAGAAATATACGCACGGTCATAGTTAGCTTTACTATCATCAAGATATTCATGACGAACATCGACATATACTGCATGCGCATTTGTTACAATAAGAGGTAATAGTAAGAAAAGAGTTTTTCTCATAACAGAATCCATTTAATTTAAAATTAAAACGTTGTTTCATGTCAGACCATTACAACCATAATACGCAATGTGAATGGCGACAATATAGACAAAGTTCTTTAATTTAAAATTGGGATAATGTTCAAAAAGCAAAATAAAATAAATGAAATTCATATTCGTCATATAAAATAAAAATCAAAGCACCATCAACAACGCCAATATAGGGATTTCCTTATATTTATATTTCATTGATTCCTAACGTTAATTTCAATATATTTAAATTGTAAATACAAATAAAACAACTAAATAATTACTGTATAACTACCCTTTTATCAAACGGTAAGTCAGACTATTCCCATTATGTGATCTCACGCAGCGTTTTCTTTGCATTGTTGCCAGCTAAGTCGTTTCGTGTCGTTATGATGAAGGTATTTTAGAAAACAAATATTACCCACTGATTTAAATAACATCCAGACGGTCACGATGCGCTCCGACTTTTTTAAAACGTGAAGTTAATCACTTCATTAACGTGCTGATTGCCAGAATACACCCAACGGCGGCAATCGTTATAAGGTTACCAGGCTGCGTAATTTTTAAACTCATGCAAACGGAAGGGGTATCCCGTCCATAAAAAATAATGAGGAACATGTCATGAGTAACGCGATTACGATGGGTATTTTCTGGCATTTGATAGGGGCGGCCAGTGCAGCCTGCTTCTATGCCCCGTTCAAGCAAGTGAAACAGTGGTCATGGGAAACCATGTGGTCAGTGGGCGGCATCGTCTCATGGCTTATTCTGCCGTGGACAATTAGCGCTCTGTTACTGCCTGATTTCTGGGCCTATTATGGGCAGTTTAACCTCTCCACCCTTTTACCGGTTTTTCTGTTCGGCGCCATGTGGGGCATCGGCAATATTAATTACGGTCTGACCATGCGTTATCTCGGGATGTCGATGGGTATCGGCATCGCTATCGGCATTACGCTTATCGTCGGCACGCTGATGACGCCTATCATCAACGGTAACTTCGATGTGTTAATCCATACCGAAGGGGGACGCATGACGCTACTTGGCGTTTTTGTCGCGCTGATCGGCGTCGGGATTGTGACGCGCGCCGGACAGTTAAAAGAACGCAAAATGGGCATTAAAGCGGAGGAGTTCAATCTGAAGAAAGGGCTTCTGCTGGCAGTGATGTGCGGTATTTTCTCGGCGGGGATGTCTTTTGCCATGAACGCCGCGAAACCGATGCATGAAGCTGCTGCCGCGCTTGGCGTTGACCCGCTCTATGTCGCGCTGCCGAGTTACGTGGTGATTATGGGCGGCGGCGCGCTGGTGAACCTCGGTTTCTGTTTTATCCGCCTGGCAAAAGTGCAAAATCTGTCGATAAAAGCCGACTTCTCGCTGGCAAGACCGTTGATTATCAGCAATATTCTGTTGTCCGCGCTTGGCGGTCTGATGTGGTATTTACAGTTCTTTTTCTATGCCTGGGGTCACGCGCGCATTCCCGCGCAATATGACTACATGAGCTGGATGCTGCACATGAGCTTCTATGTGCTGTGCGGGGGGCTTGTCGGTCTGGTGCTAAAAGAGTGGAAAAATGCTGGCCGCCGTCCCGTTGCCGTATTAAGCCTCGGCTGCGTGGTAATTATTATCGCGGCGAATATTGTCGGTTTAGGCATGGCCAGTTAATCGCTTTGATTACTGAGATGACGCCATTGGCTCGGCGTCATCCCGGTTTCCCGCGTGAACACCACTGAAAAATAATTACTATCTTCAAAACCGCACTGCATCGAAATCTCGCTAATCATCAGCGGGCTATGCTGAAGCAGATACTGCGCGTGGCAAATACGGACCTAGCGTAAATATTGATTAATGGTCATCCCGGTTTGGGCGCGAAACTGCTGCCGCAGCACCCGTTCGCTGCATTGTTCCTGCTGGCAAAACGCATCCAGCGCAAAGGGACACTCAAGGCTATTAGCCAAAGCGGTAATTAATTTATCCAACAGGGTTTCTCGGGAGGTTGCCGGAAGATCGTCGGTCGCGTAGCGATGCCGTTTTAACGTCATCACCAGTTGACCAAACAGCAATTCCGCCATCTCATTCGCCAGCGGATCGCGTCCATTACTCTCATGTTCAAGCTGGTTAATGACCTGCCGCGCCTGATTCATTCCCATACTGCCCAGCCGCCAGTGAGGATGCCACTGCGCTCCCTGAAAGCCGGGAATCATCGCCTGCCAGTTTACATTGAGTTTCAAACGCTCCGGGCAGTAAATAATATTTTGCAGCACCAGATCGTTAACGGAAGTATAGGAGTGTTTGTCTTCAGCACGAATGTAAAACAGATCGCCGCGGGTAATTCTGTATGGGCGCTCATTAAGAACGTGTAGGCCATTGCCCCGCCAGACCATCACCAGTTCACAAAACTCATGCGTATGTTCCGCAAAAACATCCTGTGGATAGCGATCGGCAACCGTAACGGCCTGCTGCTCATCAGTAAAAAAATCTTTTTTCAAAAGGATTAACTGATTTGCCACCGCAGCACCTCATGTTGAATGCTTGCCGGCTGGCGCTACGCTTATTCTGTCTACCGCTCGCCGCCGTAGGCCAGGTAAGGCGCAGCCGCCATCCGGTATTAAAGGGTATAATTATCAGCATATTGGCGACGAAAACGTTGATAGCGTTCGCGTTACTGGATTATCGCATCGCGTCCCTGACGGATATCCCGCGGCGACCAGTTAAATTCTCGGCGAAACAGAGTCGAAAAGTGGTTACTGTCGCCAAAACCGCAGCGGTACGCGATTTCTGTCACGCTATGATCGCTATGGCGCAATAAATGCCGGGCTTTGATCAAACGCAGGCGATTAAGGTAACGTTGCGGCGTCAGCCCGGTATGCTGTTTAAGCTGACGATGCAGCGTGCGTAGCGACAGCGAAAACTGTTCGGCTACCGCCTCCCAGCAAACCTCCTCCGCAAAATGGTCTTCCAGCCATGCCATCAGTTGGTTGAGTTTGGCGTCGTTATTGGTCGCGCCTTCCATCAGGCTACTGCGGCGTAACAACACCAGTAGTTGCATAAACAAAATTTCGCGATTCGCCACGGCAGGCGCATCCATGCCGTCTCCGGCGTGCTCCATCAGACCGACCAACTGGCGCACCTGCTGCAACACACTCTGATTCACCCGCCAGTGCGAAGGATAGTAACCATCCTGCTCCTGCGGCAGCAATTGATCCAACCCCGCCAGGAACTGGAAGGCGTCCGGCGAACGCCACAGTACATTCGTCAGGCATAGGTTGTCGGTATGTTCATATAAATGCCGGTCGTGATCGCGAACAAAACACACGGTACCGCCGCTGATGGTATACGGCTGCCCGTTGAATACATGAATGCCCGTACCGTGTTCCACAATCACGATTTCATGAAAATCATGATGATGTTCAGGGAAAGCGGCTTGCGGCAGACGAGGTTCAATCGCCACGGGCGCTTTACCTGATGGAAAAAAATCCACGCTATGCAGTACGGTCATGGTTGCTTCCTCCTGAATTCAACATGTCCGAATAGTAATTAAGGGTTATCGGCCTCACCTTAAATTTTTGACGCTAAAGCGCGCAAACATGGTCTTTTTTTCAAGAAAAGGCGGGAAAAAGCGGGAAATGCGGACGACATCACACCGGCCTATTAGTAGAAACTGTGAACGCTATCACGTTCATCTTTGCCTTGTTGCCAGCGGCTCATTTTCCTGTCAGTAACGAGAAGGTAGGTCTTTGAGGGCTTTTTTAGACTGTGCGCAATGACTCTAAGAAGGACCTGATTATGACTTTTCGCCATTGTGTCGCGGTTGATCTCGGCGCATCCAGCGGGCGCGTGATGCTGGCGCGTTACGACAGCAAACACCGTACCCTGACGCTACGTGAAATTCACCGTTTTGTGAACTGCCTACAAAAAACAGACGGGTTTGACACCTGGGACATCGACAGTCTGGAAAAGGATATCCGTCTTGGTCTGAAGAAAGTCTGCAATGAAGGCATTCTTATCGACAGCATCGGCATCGACACCTGGGGCGTCGATTATGTCCTGCTGGATAAACAAGGTCAGCGTGTCGGCCTGCCGGTCTCCTACCGCGATAACCGTACCACGGGCATCATGCCGCAAGCGCTGGTCCAGATCGGCAAAAGCGAAATCTATCGCCGCAGCGGGATTCAGTTTCTGCCGTTTAACACCATCTATCAGCTACGCGCGCTGACGAAACAACAGCCTGAGTTAACGGCGCAGGTCGCTCATGCGCTGCTGATGCCCGATTATTTCAGCTACCGCCTGACCGGTGAAATGAACTGGGAATACACCAACGCCACGACCACCCAGTTGGTCAATATCAATACCGATGACTGGGACGATACCCTGCTGGCGTGGACCGGCGCGAAAAAGAGCTGGTTCGGTCGCCCCTCGCACCCTGGCAATGTTATCGGCGACTGGATTTGCCCGCAGGGCAACCGTATTCCGGTGGTAGCCGTCGCCAGCCACGATACCGCCAGCGCCGTTATTGCCTCTCCGCTGGCAAATAAACATAGCGCTTACCTGTCTTCAGGCACCTGGTCATTGATGGGTTTTGAAAGCAAAAAACCCTACACCACTGATGAGGCGCTGGCCGCCAATATCACCAACGAAGGCGGCGCGGAAGGGCGTTATCGGGTACTGAAAAACATTATGGGTTTGTGGCTGCTCCAGCGCGTGCTGAAAGAACGGCGCATTACCGATCTGCCTGCGCTTATCGCCCAAACAGAAGCGCTGCCGGCCTGCCGTTTCCTGATTAACCCGAATGACGATCGCTTTATCAATCCTGACGATATGCGAGCTGAAATCCAGGCAGCCTGTCGCGAGACCGACCAGCCCGTTCCCGTCAGCGATGCCGAACTGGCGCGCTGCATTTTCGACAGTCTGGCGCTGTTGTATGCCGACATTCTGCACGAACTGGCAAATCTGCGCGGCGAAAAATTTACCCAACTGCATATTGTCGGCGGCGGATGCCAAAACGCGCTACTCAACCAGTTGTGCGCCGATGCATGTGGTATTCGCGTGATGGCCGGGCCGGTTGAAGCCTCCACCCTTGGCAATATTGGTATTCAGCTTATGACCCTCGACGAATTAAACAACGTCGATGACTTCCGTCAGGTCGTCAGCGCTAACTACGACCTGACAACCTATATCCCTAATCCTGATAGTGAAATTGCCCGCCACGTTGCGCAGTTTCAACCCAAACGACAGACAAAGGAGCTTTGCGCATGACCACTCAACTGGAACAAGCCTGGGAACTGGCAAAACAACGTTTCGCCGCAGTAGGTATTGATGTCGAGGAGGCGCTGCGCCAGCTCGATCGCCTGCCGGTTTCCATGCACTGCTGGCAGGGCGACGATGTTGCCGGATTCGAGAACCCGGAAGGTTCGTTGACGGGCGGAATTCAGTCGACCGGCAACTATCCTGGCAAAGCGCGTAACGCCACCGAACTGCGCGCCGATCTGGAACAGGCGCTGCGTCTGATCCCAGGACCAAAACGGCTGAACCTGCACGCCATTTATCTTGAGTCGGATACGCCGGTTGCTCGCGACCAGATCAAACCGGAGCATTTTAAAAACTGGGTGGAGTGGGCGAAAGCGAACCGGCTGGGGTTGGATTTCAACCCCACCTGTTTTTCTCATCCACTGAGCGCTGACGGTTTTACCCTCTCTCATCCCGACGCGAAAATTCGCCAGTTCTGGATCGATCACTGCAAAGCCAGCCGCCGCGTCTCGGCATACTTTGGTGAGCAGCTCGGTACGCCGTCGGTGATGAACATCTGGATTCCGGACGGCATGAAAGACATTACCGTCGACCGTTTAGCCCCGCGCCAGCGCCTGTTGGAAGCGCTGGATGAGGTCATTAGCGAGAAATTCGACCCGGCGCACCACATCGACGCCGTTGAGAGCAAACTGTTTGGCATCGGCGCGGAAAGCTACACCGTCGGCTCCAATGAGTTCTACATGGGCTACGCCACCAGCCGTCAGACCGCGCTGTGCCTGGATGCGGGCCACTTCCATCCCACTGAAGTGATTTCCGACAAAATTTCTGCCGCCATGCTCTACGTGCCACGGCTGCTGCTGCACGTCAGCCGCCCGGTACGCTGGGATAGCGACCACGTGGTGCTCCTGGACGATGAAACCCAGGCAATTGCCAGCGAGATCGTCCGTCATAACCTGTTCGACCGTGTGCATATCGGCCTGGATTTCTTCGACGCCTCTATCAAACGTGTCGCCGCGTGGGTTATCGGTACCCGCAACATGAAAAAAGCGCTGCTGCGCGCTCTGCTGGAACCCACAGATCAACTGCGTCAGCTTGAAGCCAGCGGCAATTACACCGCGCGTCTGGCGCTGCTGGAAGAGCAAAAATCTCTGCCGTGGCAGGCCGTCTGGGAAATGTATTGCCAGCGTCACGACACGCCGGCTGGCAGCCAGTGGCTGGACAGCGTTCGCGTCTATGAAAAAGAGATCCTGAGCAAACGTAGCTGACAGCGACACCTGATCTGTAGGCCGGATAAGACGCCCGCGTCGCCATCCGGCAATAAATGAAACACGATTGCCGGATGGCGCTGCGCTTATCCGGCCTACGTAAGACCCGAATAACCTTCGGGCAATAAATGGGAACACGAACATGCAAAATATTACCGATTCCTGGTTTGTCCAGGGCATGATTAAAGCCACGTCTGATGCGTGGCTGAAAGGGTGGGACGAACGTAATGGCGGTAACCTGACGCTACGTCTCGATGAAGCCGATATCGCGCCTTTTGCGACTAATTTTCACGAAAAACCACGCTATATCGCGCTAAGTCAACCCATGCCGCTGCTGGCGAATACGCCGTTTATCGTTACCGGTTCCGGCAAATTCTTCCGCAACGTGCAGCTCGATCCGGCAGCCAATTTAGGCGTGGTCAAAATCGACAGCGACGGCGCAGGCTACCACATTCTGTGGGGCTTAACCCACGACGCGGTACCCACCTCTGAACTCCCGGCGCATTTCCTCTCCCACTGCGAACGCATCAAAGCCACCCACGGCAAAGACCGCGTCATTATGCATTGCCATGCGACTAACCTGATCGCCCTCACCTACGTACTGGAAAACAACACTGCGCTGATCACCCGCAAACTGTGGGAAGGCAGCACCGAATGCCTGGTGGTATTCCCGGACGGTGTCGGCATTCTGCCGTGGATGGTGCCAGGCACCGATGAAATCGGCCAGGCTACCGCGCAAGAAATGCAGAAACATTCGCTGGTACTGTGGCCGTTCCACGGCGTGTTCGGAAGCGGACCTACGCTGGATGAAACCTTCGGTTTGATAGATATCGCAGAGAAATCCGCTGAGGTATTAGTCAAAATCTATTCGATGGGCGGTATGAAGCAGACCATCACGCGCGAAGAACTGGTCGCACTCGGCAAACGTTTTGGCGTGACACCGCTGGCCAGCGCCGTAGCGCTGTACTGATACCTCCCAACTCAACGCCGGATGCGGCTTTGCCTTATCCGGCCTACAGGCCGGTGCGCATTTTACCGTAGGCCCGATAAGCGTAGCGCCATCGGGCAACAGGGAATTTTTTTAAGGAGAATAGTGATGAGCTTTATGTTGGCACTGCCAAAAATTAGCCTGCATGGCGCTGGAGCGATTGCCGATATGGTGAACCTCGTGGCGAATAAGCAATGGGGCAAAGCGCTGATCGTTACCGATGGTCAACTGGTAAAGCTGGGCCTGCTGGATAGCCTGTTTAGCGCACTGGATGAACATCAAATGTCTTACCACCTGTTTGATGAGGTGTTCCCAAACCCGACAGAAGAGCTGGTGCAGAAAGGTTTTGCGGCGTATCAGAGCGCAGAATGTGACTACATTATCGCCTTCGGCGGCGGCAGCCCGATCGATACCGCAAAAGCGGTGAAAATTCTGACCGCCAACCCAGGTCCATCTACCGCCTACTCCGGCGTCGGCAAAGTGAAAAACGCCGGCGTACCGCTGGTAGCGATTAATACTACGGCAGGTACCGCGGCAGAGATGACCAGCAACGCGGTGATTATCGACTCTGCCCGTAAGGTCAAAGAGGTGATCATCGACCCGAATATCATCCCGGATATTGCCGTGGATGACGCCAGCGTCATGCTGGAAATCCCGGCGTCTGTGACCGCCGCAACCGGCATGGATGCCCTGACCCATGCGGTGGAAGCCTATGTCTCCGTTGGCGCGCATCCGCTCACCGACGCTAACGCGCTGGAAGCGATTCGCTTAATCAATGTGTGGCTACCGAAAGCGGTTGACGATGGCCATAACCTCGAAGCCCGTGAGCAAATGGCATTCGGCCAGTACCTGGCGGGTATGGCGTTCAACAGCGCCGGTTTGGGGCTGGTTCACGCGCTGGCGCACCAGCCGGGCGCAACCCACAACCTGCCGCACGGCGTCTGCAACGCTATCCTGCTGCCAATTGTCGAGAACTTTAACCGTCCGAATGCCGTCGCGCGTTTTGCCCGTATCGCACAGGCGATGGGCGTGGAGACGCGCGGTATGTCTGACGAGGCCGCAAGTCAGGAAGCGATTAACGCTATCCGTACGCTGAGCAAACGCGTCGGCATTCCAGAAGGTTTCAGCAAGCTGGGCGTCACAAAAGAAGATATCGAAGGCTGGCTGGATAAAGCCCTCGCCGACCCGTGCGCGCCGTGTAACCCGCGCACCGCCAGCCGCGATGAAGTTCGCGAGCTGTACCTGGAGGCGTTATGATCCGCAAAGCCTTTGTGATGCAGGTAAATGCCGACGCGCACGAGGAGTATCAGTGTCGTCATAACCCAATCTGGCCGGAGCTGGAAGCCGTATTAAAATCTCACGGCGCGCATCACTACGCGATTTATCTCGATCAGGAGCGCAATCTGCTGTTCGCCACCGTTGAGATTGAATCCGAGGAGCGCTGGAACGCCGTTGCCAGCACCGACGTTTGCCAGCGTTGGTGGAAACATATGCGTGACGTTATGCCCGCGAATCCGGATAACAGCCCGGTCAGCGCAGAGCTAAAAGAGGTGTTCTATCTGCAGTAAATCGTGTGCCCGGTGGCGCAAGCTTACCGGGCCTACGGTTTTATTTTTTGTCGGCCGGATAAGGCGGTTACGCCGCCATCCGGCAAGTTCAATTCTGCTCCGCTACCAGGATAGCCTGAGTATCCGGTTCCAGCGCTTTAAAGATATGCGTCTGGTCGCCGGGATAACAAATGTAATCGCCCTCCGCCAGCTCTTCCGGCGCCTCGGTTAAGCCGACGAGGGCTTTTCCCTGCGTAACAATAATATGTTCCACCGACCCCGGCGGATGCGGATGAGAGATCCGGTCGGCCCCCGGCTGCGTCAACAGCAGATAGATATCACGCCGCGCGCCGGGCGGACACGCCGCCAGTAATATCGCCTGATAATGCGCCTGCTCCGCCACCACTTTGGTGCCTTCTCCGCGGCGAATCACCTGCGTTTTTTGTACCTGCGGCTCCAGCAGCCTGGCAAAGGGAATGTCGAGCGCGACGCATAGCGACCATAACGTCTCCAGGCTGGGGTTGCCGTTCCCTGCTTCCAGTTGTGAAAGCGTAGATTTAGCGATGCCTGCGCGCCGCGCAATCTCCGCCAGCGACAGTCCGGTTCGCTGGCGTTCGCGTACCAGGCTTCTGGCAATGACGCTAATAGGTTGTGTCATAAAGCATCCAACGTTCACTATAACGAACGAAATGTTCGTCTTGTAAAGCAAATCTGTTCCGTTCATTATAATGAAAATTCGTTCGATATGACTAAAGAAGATGAAACACTATTTTTCCTGTCTCAAGGGAGACACGATAAAAGCGATATTTTTAGTGTGCCTGGCCGTGGGCGTCGTCGGCATGTCCTATGGCTCACTGGCGATGGCCTACGGTTTCCCACTGTGGGTGCCGTTTGTCCTCTCTATTTTTGTACTGGCGGGCGCGTCCGAATTTATGTTTATCGGCATTGTTGCCAGCGGCGGCAATCCGTTAGCGGCGGCGGCGGCAGGACTACTGGTGAATGCGCGCCACGTGCCGTTTGGCGTAACGGTGCGCAATTTGGTTGGCACCCGCGCCGCCAGCTTTTTCGGCTGCCATATTATGAATGATGAGAGCGTGGTGTTCGGCCTGTCGCAAAAAACACCCGAACAACGTAAAGCCGCCTACTGGCTATGCGGTCTGGGCGTCGCCCTATTCTGGCCGATTGGCACACTGATTGGCGCTGGTGTCGGCAAACTGCTCCCTGCCCCAGAAACCATCGGTCTGGATGCCGTATTCCCGGCAATCTTACTGGCGCTGGTGATCCCGGCGTTTAAAAACCGCACCACATTGATTCGTGGTTGCAGCGGCGCCGCGCTGTCGCTTGCCGCCGTTCCCTTTGTGGCTGCCGGATTGCCGGTGTTGCTTTCGCTGCTTGGCCTACTGGCGAGGAAAAAATAATGGGCAATATGACGCTATTTATTATCGGTATTGCTCTTTTGTCTGCGGGAACCTATTTGATGCGCCTCGGCGGCGCGAAACTTGGCAGCCGTCTGGCGCTGTCTGAGCGTTCGCAGGCGCTGCTCTCGGATGCGGCAACGGTGCTGCTATTCTCCGTCGCGCTGGCGACCACCTTTTACGAAGGCGAACATTTTGCCGGAATGGCGCGCGTATTGGGCGTCGCCTTCGCCGTATTTTTAGCCTGGCGTAAAATGCCGCTTATTGTGGTGATTATCGCCGCTGCGGTAGTGACAGCACTGCTGCGGCTGGCGGGTATTAATTAACGTCTTACAGAATAGTTGGACGTGACACCCTATAAGTGATGAAAGCTGGGCCGCCCTATGCTGAAGTGGCTCAGAATTTTCGCATCAGGCGAGATAAATGCTTTCCATATAAATGCCGATCCTCAATTACACTACCAGTACCTTCCAGCGTGACGTCAACATCTTGTGATAGCTTCAGATTACTGGTTTTTCTAATAGCTCTCTTTAGTTAATGTTTACGTCAGCTATTTTTACAGATATTGCCTGATGAAGAATACATAAACGAAAAAAGCGCCTGATCGGCGCTTTTTATTGGCGTTATAGCGTAATTTTATAGGCACTTGCGCCAGCCTGCGCTCAGTTAATGTGCCGTCACTCAACGCAGGCGGTTATAATCATCCACCATCTCGTTATAACTTCTCAACGACGCCGGATAAGAATCCGCAACCATCCATCCTGTTGCAGGGTCCTGCACCCGTTTCTTTTCAAAATCAGAATACTCAACATTGTCTCTGATGCGACGAATATATTTTTTAGCTTGTAGCTGATAATCAGCCGCAGAGATGATGAAAGAAGAATTACGGCCATCAGTATTCACTTCTTTCAATTGCGCAATCATTGTTTCCAGTTCCGCGACTTTTTTCATCATCGCTTCGGCATCAAAGGTATCGGCAGAAATAACCTTGTTGATCTGCTTTGCCGAAATCATGACAGCCAGAGAATAATAGTTAAATGTTTTGCCTTCCGCTTCTTCTATTCTCTTCAACTGTGTCAATTGCCGCCTGTCATTTACTTCCTGAATAGCCTCATGATATTTTTCCGAGACGGGTTTAAAATCCTCGATATTCTTCAGTAATGTCTGATGCAGCGCCTTACCTTTAGCAAAGGCATCATCTTTATAGTTTTCCTGGGTATAATATTTTTCCATTTCGTTAATGGTATTACCCAGCGCGGCGGCGCTATCAATATAGCTAACGGCAACGCCATCAATAGGCTCAAGTAATGGCGTTAAGGCGGCCACCTGTTTCATCTCTTTCTGGCAATTCGTTATGTAAGACTCCGTAATACCATAAATGCCATAAACCAGGCTCTCTTTCCCTGTCGGACCTTTTTTAAAGTCTTTCACCCAATCCGCGTAACGCGCCAGACTGCGCTGAACGGGCAATTGAAGTTTATTAAAACAATCGATATAGACATCCATTTTTTCACTATAAACTTCTTCAGCGTCAACCTCCGGCTGAGCTGGCGTTTCTGGCTTCGCCGCCGGGGGCTGAGTTGCCGTTTCTGGCTTCGCTGCTGGGGGCTGCGCTGGACTTTCGTCAGATTGCGTTTCCGGCGTCTGAGAAGGCGCTGTCGTCGCAGGCTGACTGCTGGCGGCCGGCGTCGCCTCGGTTTTAACATTATTGTCATCACATCCTGTTGCGCCCAGGGTCATTAGCGCAATGATTATCGCTGAGGATAATAAATTCCTTTTCATTTAATTGCCTTTTGTATATTTACGTTGGGGTTCTCTTATTTTAACGAACACATTGATATTGATAATGTTAATTATAATGAAATATGGATTAAGTATTTTTTGTGTTGAATAAATCACATACCTGTTTTTTTCATTAAAATGAATCTGTAAATTTCAATGATATTATTTATAGGTTATTCTAATGAAAAAGGATTTGTTATCATCAATTATTATCGCTATGCTGATGACTGCCGGGCTAAGCGCTTGTGATGAAAAAAAAGCGGACGAACAACCTGTAGCTCAGAGTGCGGATTCATCAGCGAGCAATACACAATCCACATCAGCGGAAAGCGCAGATGCGAACGATGTTCTTAACCAAAAGCTGAATGTTTACATTGATTGTTATAATAATCTCCAGGCAGATATTTACCGTGCTGTAAATCGTTATGCTAACACATTCGACGATTTCCGCACCGGTCCTACCGGTAAGGAAGACGATCCCTCTCCGCTGGTTCCTGTGTATCCTGCATTTATCCAGGACTGCCGGAAAGACATCAAGGCGGCGGCTGAATTAAAGCCGGCGTTTGCCTCTCTGGATAGTGCTGCTCTGGCATTTATTAATGCGGCTGGGCCACTAGCTGAAACAATCAATAGTATGAATAAATACTATGATCAAGATAACTTCAAGGATGATGCCTTTGCTGGCGCTAAAGCGTTCCATAAAACGTTTATAAAACAGTTCGATGAGTTTGATCCCATTGCGAAGAAATATATCGCCGAGATTACCATTATGAGTGGGCAGCATGCGGCTAATGAAATTAAGGCGACCGAGAAGAAAGAAGGTAAATCCATTAAGTACTATACGCTTTTGACGATGCAGGAAGCCGAGACGCTTAATGACGCTGTAGCTGATGATTCTTTTGATGTGGCGGCAGTAAGCAAACAGCTCGCTGATTTTGAAGAGCATACTCAGAAGCTAAACGAGAAGATCAACGTTGATATAGATAAACATCGTAGCTTCCCTGGTTTTATTTCTGAGCTGGAAAAATTCCAGGGCAAGGTGAAAAAACGCATTCGGCGCGTGCGCGATAACGTGGCGTATACCTCGCATGAGCAGGACTACCTCAATAGCGGCAGCGGCGATATGGTAGATGGTTCTTATGAGGCTGTGGTTAAAGCTTATAACGAACTCATCGATACCTATAATGGCTATCATCTTGAGCGTGAGTTCTAAGCTTTTCACGCTGCAAATCGCGTGCATATGACCGCTGAACTGAGCAAATAAGTCGTTAGCGACTGTCGAAAGAGCGCCCCAAGGGCGCTTTTTTCGCTCGAAGTACCGGGTAGCAAGCGCTTCGTGAATGGCTGGAATAAGCTGCGGCCCAGCATAAAAACGATTAAAACCTGTATGGCCTCGCCACTATACGTGATTCCGTTATCAAGAGAGGCTGTAAAATTGAGAAAATATATATTTTACGCAAATGTAGAGGGTACTATTTTAGTCTGCGATTAACCGCTGCGGATGGGTATAAATCGTCGCCCGACCCGGCTTACAGAACCCCACCAGCGTAAGATTACACCGTTCAGCGACGTCAACCGCGAGCGTGGTGGCAGCAGAAACCGCAAACAAAATTTCCACACCGCACATCGCCGACTTCTGCACCATTTCGTAACTCGCACGACTGGAAACCAGCGCCGCGCCTTGCCGCCATTCCTCACCTTCCGTAGCGCGGCGGCCGAGCAGTTTATCCAGCGCAACGTGGCGTCCGACATCTTCATGGCCCCCCGCCAGTTCACCCGACGGCATGACCCACGCCGCAGCGTGCGTACAACCCGTCAGCTTACCCGTCGGTTGAAAATCATTCAGATGTTTTAACGCGCGATCAAGGTTACCGAGATTAAACGTTTGGCTAAACGGCAGCGGTTGCACCGGCTTACCGATGTCATTGAGCTGTTCCACGCCACATACGCCGCAACCGGTACGTCCGGCCAGCGCGCGACGACGCGCTTTCAGCCCCATAAATCGACGGCTGGAAAGATCAATCTGCACTTCAAGTCCGTTACAAGACGGCACAACGTCCATGCCATAGATTTCACGCGGGCTGTCAATGATCCCTTCCGACAGAGAAAACCCTATTGCGAAATGCGTCAGATCTTTCGGAGAGGCCATCATAACGACATGCGAAATACCGTTATACACCAGTGCCACTGGCACTTCCTCGGCAACATCATCAAGTTGGGGGGACTGCAAATCCTCGCGTTTCCAGAGAGTCAACTGGCGTGAGGTTGTGAAATCAGTCACATTTAGGACTTCTTCAGACAGTATATTGTTCACTTTCTTTTAACCATATAAGAACACACACACCAACATTATGGTATTCTGTTACAACTCCTCCCGGATGGAGGAAAATTTATCCAATTCTGAACCTTTGCGGGCCCGTCCGCAAAGAAAAATAACAACCACTCCCTGAGCGTTTCGGATAGAGAAATGTGAAAGAGAAGTGACAATGTCGAAACAAGGAGCAAACCATGCAGGTCAGCAGAAGGCAGTTCTTTAAGATCTGCGCTGGCGGTATGGCAGGCACCACGGCGGCGGCACTGGGCTTCGCGCCCGGCGTAGCGCTAGCGGAAACACGGCAATATAAACTGCTGCGCACCCGCGAAACCCGTAACACCTGCACCTACTGTTCCGTTGGCTGCGGGCTGTTGATGTACAGCCTCGGCGACGGTGCGAAAAACGCCAAAGCATCTATTTTCCATATCGAAGGGGACCCGGATCATCCGGTAAGCCGTGGCGCGCTGTGCCCGAAAGGAGCCGGTCTGGTGGACTTTATCCACTCTGAAAGCCGCCTGAAATTCCCGCAATACCGCGCGCCGGGTTCAGATAAGTGGCAACAGATCAGTTGGGAAGAAGCGTTTGACCGCATCGCTAAACTGATGAAGGAAGATCGCGACGCCAACTATCAGGCGCAGAACGCCGAAGGCGTTACCGTTAACCGCTGGCTCACCACCGGGATGCTGTGCGCTTCCGCATCCAGTAACGAGACGGGTTATTTAACGCAAAAATTCTCCCGCGCGCTGGGTATGCTCGCGGTCGACAACCAGGCGCGTGTCTGACACGGACCAACGGTAGCAAGTCTTGCTCCAACATTTGGTCGCGGTGCGATGACCAACCACTGGGTCGACATCAAGAACGCCAACCTCGTCGTGGTGATGGGCGGTAACGCCGCAGAAGCTCACCCGGTCGGGTTCCGCTGGGCGATGGAAGCCAAAATTCACAACGGCGCGAAGCTGATTGTGATCGATCCGCGCTTTACGCGTACCGCGTCGGTGGCCGATTTCTATGCGCCAATACGCTCTGGTACTGACATTGCCTTCTTGTCAGGCGTGATGCTGTATCTGCTGACCAACGAAAAATACAACCGTGAATACACCGAGGCCTATACCAATGCCAGCCTGATCGTGCGTGAAGATTTTGGCTTCGATGATGGTCTGTTCACCGGCTATGACGCCGACAAGCGGCAGTACGATAAAACCAGTTGGCACTATGAGCTGGACGAAAACGGTTTTGCCAAACGCGATACGACACTGCAACACCCGCGCTGTGTCTGGAATCTGTTGAAACAGCATGTCTCACGCTATACGCCGGACGTGGTAGAAAATATCTGCGGTACGCCGAAAGCGGACTTCCTGAAAGTGTGCGAGTACATTGCAGAAACCAGCGCAAAAGATAAAACCGCGTCGTTCCTGTACGCGCTGGGCTGGACGCAGCATTCCATCGGCGCGCAGAACATCCGTACTATGGCAATGATCCAGCTTCTGCTCGGTAACATGGGGATGGCGGGCGGCGGCGTTAACGCCCTGCGCGGTCACTCCAACATTCAGGGACTGACCGACTTAGGACTGCTGTCGCAAAGTCTGCCGGGCTACCTGACGCTGCCGAGCGAAAAACAGACCGACCTGCAAACCTATCTGGCTGCCAATACGCCGAAGCCATTGTTGAAGGATCAGGTCAACTACTGGGGCAACTATCCGAAATTCTTCGTCTCAATGATGAAGGCCTTCTTTGGTGATAAAGCGACAGCGGAAAATAGCTGGGGCTTCGACTGGCTACCGAAGTGGGACAAAGGCTACGACGTGTTGCAGTACTTCGAGATGATGAAACAGGGCAAGGTCAACGGCTATATCTGCCAGGGCTTTAACCCGGTGGCCTCATTCCCGAACAAAAACAAAGTGGTCGCGTCGCTTTCCAAACTGAAGTACCTGGTGACTATCGATCCGCTCAACACCGAAACGTCCACCTTCTGGCAAAACCACGGTGAGTCGAACGACGTTGATCCCGCAAAAATCCAGACCGAAGTGTTCCGTCTGCCTTCCACCTGTTTTGCCGAGGAAAATGGTTCCATCGTTAACTCCGGTCGCTGGTTACAGTGGCACTGGAAGGGCGCGGACGCCCCGGGAATTGCCATGACCGACGGCGAAATCCTCGCCGGTATCTTCTTACGCCTGCGTAAGATGTACTCTGAACAGGGCGGCGCCAACCCGGAACAGGTGCTGAATATGACCTGGAACTACACCAAACCATACGAACCCGCCTCTGAAGAAGTGGCGATGGAAAGTAATGGTAAAGCGCTGGCCGATCTTATCGACCCGGCAACCGGCGCGGTGGTAGTGAAGAAAGGTCAACAGCTCAGTTCGTTCGCGCAACTGCGTGATGACGGTACGACGTCCAGCGGCTGCTGGATTTTCGCCGGTAGCTGGACGCCGGAAGGCAACATGATGGCGCGTCGTGATAACGCCGACCCGTCTGGTCTCGGCAACACGCTGGGCTGGGCATGGCCGCTTAACCGCCGCATCCTCTATAACCGCGCCTCCGCCGATCCGCAGGGTAATCCCTAGGACCCGAAACGTCAGCTACTGAAATGGGAAGGCGGAAAATGGGCCGGATGGGATATTCCGGACTACAGCGCCGCCGCGCCCGGCAGCGACGTCGGACCGTTTATCATGCAGCCGGAAGGGATGGGCCGCCTGTTTGCTATCGATAAGATGGCGGAAGGGCCGTTCCCGGAACACTACGAGCCGTTTGAAACGCCGCTGGGCACTAACCCGCTGCACCCGAACGTTATCTCTAACCCTGCCGCCCGTATCTTTAAAGACGATGCCGACGCGCTGGGTAAAGCGGATAAGTTCCCGTATGTCGGAACCACTTACCGTCTGACCGAGCACTTCCACTACTGGACCAAGCACGCGTTGCTTAACGCTATCGCCCAGCCGGAACAGTTTGTGGAAATTGGCGAGAAGCTGGCGAATAAGCTCGGTATCGCGCATGGCGATACCGTGAAGGTCTCCTCGAACCGCGGCTATATCAAAGCCAAAGCGGTGGTGACCAAGCGTATTCGCACGCTGAAAGCGGACGGCAAGGATATCGATACCATCGGTATTCCTATTCACTGGGGCTACGAAGGCGTGGCGAAAAAAGGCTTTATCGCCAATACGTTAACGCCTTTCGTCGGTGATGCGAACACGCAAACGCCGGAGTTTAAATCCTTCCTTGTGAACGTGGAAAAGGTGTAACGGAGACGACCTATGGCTTATCAATCGCAAGACATCATTCGTCGTTCCGCCACTAACGGTTTCACCCCCGCGCCCCAGGCGCGGGACCACCAGGAAGAGGTGGCGAAACTCATCGACGTCACCACCTGTATCGGCTGTAAAGCGTGTCAGGTGGCGTGCTCCGAGTGGAACGACATCCGTGATGAAGTGGGCAATAACGTCGGGGTGTATGACAACCCGGCTGATTTGACCGCGAAATCCTGGACGGTAATGCGCTTCTCGGAAGTGGAACAGAACGACAAACTGGAATGGCTGATCCGTAAGGATGGCTGTATGCACTGCGCCGATCCCGGCTGCCTGAAGGCCTGTCCGGCGGAAGGGGCAATCATTCAGTACGCTAACGGTATTGTCGACTTCCAGTCCGAGCAGTGTATCGGCTGCGGCTACTGTATCGCTGGCTGCCCGTTCAACGTGCCGCGCCTCAACCCGGAAGACAACCGCGTCTATAAATGTACGCTGTGCGTTGACCGTGTGGTGGTCGGCCAGGAACCGGCCTGCGTGAAGACCTGTCCAACCGGCGCCATTCATTTTGGCTCGAAAGAGGATATGAAAACGCTGGCGGGCGAGCGGGTGGCGGAACTAAAAACCCGTGGTTATGACAACGCGGGTCTGTACGATCCGGCGGGCGTAGGCGGTACGCATGTCATGTACGTGCTGCATCATGCCGACAAGCCGAATCTGTATCACGGTCTGCCGGAAAACCCGGAAATCAGCGAAACCGTTAAGTTCTGGAAAGGCGTCTGGAAACCGCTCGCCGCGTTCGGTTTTGCCGCGACCTTTGCCGCCAGCGTCTTCCACTATGTCGGCGTCGGCCCGAACCGCGCGGAAGAGGAAGATGACAACCTGCATGAAGAGAAAGACGAGGTGCGCAAATGAAACGACGTGACACCATCGTGCGCTATACGGCGCCGGAACGCATCAACCACTGGATCGTCGCCTTCTGCTTCGTGCTGGCGGCGGTGAGCGGGCTGGGCTTTTTATTCCCATCCTTCAACTGGTTGATGCATATCCTGGGCACCCCACAACTGGCGCGAATTCTGCACCCGTTTGTGGGCGTGGTTATGTTTGCCTCGTTCATCATCATGTTTTTCCGTTATTGGCACCACAATCTAATCAATCGGGATGATATCTTTTGGGCGAAGAATATTCGTAAGATCGTCGTCAACGAGGAAGTGGGTGACACCGGGCGTTATAACTTCGGTCAGAAATGCGTATTCTGGGCGGCGATTATCTTCCTGGTGCTGCTGCTGGTGAGCGGGGTAATTATCTGGCGTCCGTACTTTGCGCCTGCTTTCTCAATCCCGGTGATCCGATTCGCGTTAATGTTGCATTCTTTTGCCGCAGTAGCGTTAATTGTGGTTATCATGGTGCATATCTACGCCGCCCTTTGGGTGAAAGGCACCATTACCGCGATGGTGGAAGGCTGGGTAACCCGGTCGTGGGCGAAGAAGCATCACCCACGCTGGTACCGAGAAGTCCGCAAGACAACGGAAAAAGAAACTGAATGAGTATTCGCATAATCCCGCAAGATGAGCTGGGGTCGAGCGAGAAACGTACGGCGGATATGATTCCGCCGTTATTGTTCCCCCGACTCAAAAACGTCTACAACCGCCGTGCCGAACGTCTGCGCGAGCTGGCTGAAAATAACCCGCTGGGCGATTACCTGCGCTTTGCCGCGCTTATCGCGCACGCGCAGGAAGTGGTGCTGTACGACCATCCGCTGGAGATGGATCTGACCGCACGCATTAAAGAAGCGAACGACCAGGGCAAGCCGCCGCTGGATATCCACGTGTTGCCGCGTGATAAGCACTGGCAAAAACTGCTGCATTCGTTAATTGCCGAGCTAAAACCCGAGATGAGCGGCCCCGCGCTGGCGGTGATTGAGAACCTGGAGAAAGCCTCAGAGCAGGAGCTGGAGCAGATGGCCAGCGCGCTGTTTGCCTCGGATTTTGCCTCCGTCAGCAGCGATAAAGCCCCGTTTATCTGGGCCGCGCTCTCCCTTTACTGGGCGCAAATGGCCAGCTTGATTCCAGGCAAAGCCCGCGCGGAATACGGTGAAGCGCGCCAGTATTGCCCGGTGTGCGGTTCGATGCCGGTCTCCAGCATGGTGCAGATCGGCACCACGCAGGGGCTGCGTTATCTGCACTGTAACCTGTGCGAAACCGAATGGCATGTCGTGCGCGTAAAATGCAGTAACTGCGAACAGAGCCGCGACTTACACTACTGGTCGCTGGAAAATGAGCAGGCTGCGGTGAAAGCCGAAAGCTGCGGCGATTGCGGGACTTACCTGAAGATTCTCTATCAGGAAAAAGACCCGAAAGTGGAAGCAGTGGCCGACGACCTCGCCTCGCTGGTGCTGGACGCGCGCATGGAACAGGAAGGGTTCGCCCGCAGTTCCATCAACCCGCTCCTGTTCCCGGTGGAAGGGGAATAAGTTCTCTGGTATACCGGCTAGCAATCTACGTTAGCCGGATCATTGCTCAATAACGCAATGCTTGTATAACGTTTCTCGGGTCGTTGGCAATGGCGCGAAGTAACGCTTTGGCTGGCCCTGTCGGTGAACGTCTTCCTTGCTCCCAGTTGCGCAGCGTATCCACGTTGACCGAAATCAGTTCTGCAAACTTAGATTGCGACAACCCAGATGCCTGCCGTATTTCTTTAATCTTCATTGCATCAATATGAAAGGTACGAGAAGGCTCACGGGTCCCTTCAATGATTTCATTCATTTGAGACATACTTTGAGTTAATCGCTCAAATAACACTTTATCCATCTACCACCTCTCATTCAGCATACGAAGCACCGCTTTTTCCTGCGGCGTGAGATCATCTTTAATGCCTTTTTGATAAATCAGAAGCAAGCGAATCTTATACCGTTGACTACGGTGAAAATAGATAATTCGCACGCCACTACGCTTTCCTTTGCCTCGCGCTCCCCAGCGCATTTTTCTCAGGCCGCCCGTTTCCTGAATGACATCACCACAATCTGGATGCTGAGCCATAAAAACCTGAAGCTTATGGTATTCATCATCATCGAGCAGTTTTTTAACATCTTCAGTAAAGAGTTCCGTTTCTATAAATTGCATATTCCATACGCCATTGGCTTATAGTAGTGAAAATAATCTATACGTCAATGGCGTATAGCATCATCATTTCACAGTACAAAAATTAAAAACCCAGCGCCAACCGCATTCCATTTTTTGCGAACCTCTATCCAGAATCATCATCCCCTCGTTTCACCACTTTCCATCCCCAACGAACCAGGTTACAAACTGTACATACATACAGTCAAAGGAGCGTTATATGCCACTGGAAAAAGGAATTGCCGAACTGGTCGCTGGGTTTATCGCCGCGGGCCGTCCCTCTTCACGAGAGCAGAATATTGATGACCGGAGAGCGGGCTATATTGCCAGCACAACGCTGGCGGGTGAGAAAGAAATTCGGGTGAGTTCGGAAGATATCGTGCTGGAAGGGATGACATTTCGCGTCGTTTCGCCGCCAAACGCATCCGGTTCTCTACCCTGTATCCTCTACTATCACGGCGGCTGTTTTGTTAGCGGCGGCTTTCTGACTCATGACCCCCAGCTACGGCAACTGGCCTGGAAAAGCGGCTGTAAGGTGATTGCCATTCAGTATCGCCTTGCGCCAGAGCACACCTTCCCTGCGGCTCATGACGACGCTGAACGCGGGGCCAATATCGTCCATCAATACGCGGAGCAGTTAGGCATCGATCGTGAACGTATCACGCTTGCTGGCGACAGCGCAGGCGGGCACCTGGCATTGGTCAGCGCGCTACGCCTGAAATCCACCGCCCACTGGTCTCCGGCGAAGCTGCTGTTGATCTACCCGATGCTTGACGCTACTGCCAGTTTCCCCAGCTATGCCAGCAACGGGCAAGACTACATCATCACCCGCGATACGCTGCTATCGGGTTTCGAAATGTATCTCCAGGATACCGACCTCCGCCACCCGGAAGCCAATCCGATATGGCGTGAAGATTTTGCCGGTTTACCGCCGGTGCATATCCTCACCGCAGAGTTCGACCCACTGCGTGATGAAGGCGAAGCGCTATATCATCGTCTGAACGACCAGGGCGTGGCGTGTACTTGCCAGCGCTATCTCGGTGTCATCCATGGCTTTTTCCAGCTCGGAGGCGTGAGCCAGGCGGCACGAAGCGCCATGCGAGATGTGGCCTGGCGTGTTGTAAGTCCATCAACAGGCAAAATGACCTAAAATTCAATTTTGTTTTCAACTTGAAAACTTTATGACGTTGCGCTAAATTGTTTTCAGGTTGAAAACTTTGTAATGGAACTACATTGTGCATGTTATCAGCCGAAAACCGTTCAATGAAGCGATGCTCATGTATCCAAACCATGAGCTTGCTCTCACTGAGTTGCTGAATGTTCTGGAGAAAAAAACATTCACTCAGCCTGAAGAGATGAAGCGGTATATTCCTTCACTGGATAATTTTAAGTACAGAGATAAATGGTGGGTGATTGATGTTTCTGGTAACAGCCTGAGACTCATTTCCTACATAGATTTCAGGTTACATAAGATATTTGTGAAACATATCGTTTCCCATGCCGAATATGACAAACTGACCGCATATTATCGGGGTAATAAAGAATGAGAACTCATCGTCAGATGGATGCAACCAGCGCAAAAAAGATCGTTGATACCTTCAGCGATGCGGTAAAAACCGTCCCACTGATGGGGGAAGACCGAAATGACAATGAGTATCGCAGGGCACTAGCGCTAGTGGAGTTTCTGGTCGACCACGACGATCTTGAAAACCCACTATTTGAATTACTCTGTGCCCGAATCAGTGAATACGAAAAACATGCGCCGGAATTCAAAGCACTCAACCAACACCTGGAGAAAACGCCCCCTGGCGTTTCAGTATTGCGAACGCTCATGGATCAATACGGTCTCAAAGCAGCAGATCTTGCCAACGAACTTGGTTCTAAATCGAACGTCAGCAACATCTTAAATGGCCGCAGAGCACTAACGGTTAATCATATTAAAGCGCTTACACAACGCTTTAAACTACCAGCGGATGCCTTCATCGAGTAGTTGGATATGTCCAGCTACTCTTCCTCATTCCCGCCCTCTTCATACGGGCCGAACGGTTTCGCAGGTAGTACGATATAAATGCCTTCGAAAATTGCCCCGGCGGTCTCGCCGCCCAACAGTTCAACCTGCAACTGGACACGCGCTTTTTTACCCCGCGCCAGCCTGTCCAAATCACCGCTTAGCGACCCCAAATCAGCCACGGCGTTTGGCTTTCCGCTAATGGGTTTACTGTAGCGAATATGGGCGTCAGCAAGAATAATCGTCCCGCCCAGGTGGCGTTCACGGAGCATCAGCCAGATAAGTCCCCATCCGGTCAGCGTCGCCAGGGAGAACAGGCTGCCGGCAAACACCGTGTGATGCGGATTTTGATTACCGGTTTCCGGCATCGTGGTGATAAATTTTTGCCCGGTGTACTGCTGAATGCGCACCCCCATTTTTTCACTCAATGGAATGTGCTCATACCAGGCCTGCTGAAGCTGCCCGCACCAGTCGCCGCGATGCAGGATATCATCCAGCGATGCTACCGGTTTAATCATCAGAAAATGGCGGATTGGCGTGGTTGTGGGCGTAGTAATCTCCCCCTGATTGACAAACCCGAGTTTGGCAAAGAACTCAACCGCATCTTCGCGCGCGCTGCAGGTGACGCGCTTAACGCCTTCCTGGCGGGCGACAGACTCCAGGGTCATCGCCATTAATGTCCCCAGCCCTTTATCCTGTACCGAGGGATGTACAGCCATAAAACGGATAGACGCCTCGTTATCTGCATTGATATACAGGCGGCCCACTGCAACTAAGTTTCCTTCTTCGTCCACCACCATTTGATGGTGCGCCAACGCATCCCAGCCATCCCGTTCCGACCCTTTCGGCTGGTGCAGCGGTTTACGCAGCATCTCCCAGCGAAACTGGTAGTAACGTTCTAATTCTTCTTCTGTTTGCGGAACTCGAAGGTGATACATAGCCGTACTCTCTCTTGTTATCCGCGGCCACGCCGGAAGCTGACTCATACCTGGAGCCAGAATGTCACGGGACCGTCATTAACCAGCTCAACCTGCATATCGGCAGCGAAGCGTCCGGTTTGCGTGTTTATCGCCTGCTGGCGGCAGCGTTCGACAAAATATTCATAAAGCGCCTGCGCGCGATCCGGCGCAGCCCCGCCAGAAAAGCTTGGTCGCATACCGCGCTCGGTATCTGCCGCCAGCGTAAACTGCGACACCACCAGCACGCTGCCGCCAGCCTGTTGTACATTCAGATTCATCTTGCCGTCAGCATCGCTGAAGATACGGTATCCCAGCACGCGCTCGCACAGACGATTCGATTTTTGTTCGTCATCTTCTTTTTCGACACCCAATAACACCAAAAGTCCTGGGCCGATTTCACCCGTCACCTCATCCTCCACGGTGACGCTGGCACGGGTTACGCGTTGAATTAATGCAATCATGGTTGGTCAGCTTCTTCTTGTTCTGCGGCTTGTTTGAGTTTTCGGTATTCCCCGAGAGTGACAGTTATTTCTGCGCCAAGCAAGACTATACACCAGGTCCAGTATACCCAGACAAACAGGATAGGGATCACTGCCAGTACGCCATAAATGAGCTGATATGACGGGAACATGGTGATATAAAGCGCGAAACCTTTCTTTCCGGCCTCGAACAGCAACGCTGCGACAAACGCGCCGACAAGGGCGTCACGGTTCGGTACGCGAGTTGTTGGGACAATACTGTAAAGTAACCAGAATGAGATCCACGAGAGCAGCAGCGGAAGGATGCGCAATACATTGTCGATGACCGTATTCAGATCGCTGGCCCAGCGTAAAGAAAGCAGGTAGGAGCTGATTGCCAGGCTGGCGCCGGCGAGAAGCGGGCCGAGCGTGAGGATCATCCAGTACACCGCAAAAGAGTACACTTTTGGCCGTGTGCGTTTTCTGCGCCAGATAGTGTTTAAGGCGCTATCAATGGCGTACATCAACAGCAATGCCGTCACAATCAGTCCACAGGCGCCCACCGCCGTCATTTTGTTGGAGTTAGCGACAAACTGCTCAATATAGCGCTGAATCACGTCTCCGGTGGCTGGCATAAAGTTAGCAAAAATAAAATGGCGTAACTGAATGCTGACATCAGAAAACATCGGAAAAGCAGCGAAAAGGGCAAAAACGACGGCAATAAGCGGTACTAAGGAGAGTAATGAGACATAGGCGAGATTTCCCGCCAGAGTCGTCATATTATCCTCATCGATACGCTGCCATAATAGCTTGAGCCAAGCCCGAACAGGGCGCGTATGGCGTCCAGCTTTTTGGTGAACGGTTTTTAGCATAACAGCTTCGCGAAATAGTCAGGGATGGTGGCTTTATCCTTCACCAGAATGCTGGTGATCCCCAACTGGTTGGCCCCTTCTATATTATCGGCATTGTCGTCGAAAAAGACCGCATCGGCAGCGGAAAAACCTTCTTTCTGCAGGACGTGCTGATAAATACGCGCTTCCGGCTTACGCATTCCCAAGTCCTGCGATAAATAGATATGGTCGGCGGCAGCGCGCACCTCCGGGTATTCCTCCGGCCAGAAGTGGGTATGCAGTCGGTTAGTATTGGATAGCACCACCACGCGATGCCCCTGCTCGCGCAGTTTATGCATGATAGCAATCACTTCGGGCCGTAACCCGACAAATACCGCCTGCCAGCCGTGTGCAAATTGTTCATAACTGAGCGATAACGCCATTTCATGACAGAAAGCTTCAGCAAACGCTTCGTCCGTTATCTCACCGCGTTCATGTTGGTGAAAAGTCTCGCCCATCGTAAATTTTTGCTTCAGCGAAGCCAGCGGTACTCGACTCAGGTCGCTCCACACACCTAATACGCGGTTAAAGTCGATGTCGACAATCACATTACCTAAATCAAAGATGTAGAGCATGTCATTCTCCTTGCTAACCGGGGATGAATAACTGTAGCGGGAAAGGAGAAGTTTGACTATGTATCCCTTTATAAATCAATTAACAAAAAGACAATAGAAACGCAGACGATGTTCAATATCGCCTGCATCACAGCGCCGTTTTATTGGCCGGATAAAGCGCTGACGCGACCATCCGGCGCAAGGGCGCTTGTCACGCTGAAACGGCGTCGTCCAGCGAAGGACTCACCTGAACCACTTCGATTTGCTGGGATTGAAGTAAATTCTGTAATGCCGGACCTGGATACTCGTCCGTAAACAGAGCGGTAATCTGTGACACATTGCCGATCTCAACCGCCGCAGAAGCATGGTATTTCGTATGATCGGCGGCCAGCAAAATATGTCGCGAGTGGGACATCATGGTTTTCACTACGCTGGCTTCGTTGACATCAAACTCCAGTAACGCGCCATCGCTCTCTATCGCGCCTACGCTGGTGACGAGATAGTCCGCCCGGAACCCCGCCACAAACGCCGCCGCGGATGGCCCGATAATGCCGCTATTATGCGGGCGCAGCGTGCCGCCAGGCACCATCACTTCAAAACGAGGGTTATTATAAAGAATGTGCGCGACGCGCAGGCTATTGGTGATAATGCGCAGATGATTATGGTTGAGCAGCGCGCGCGCCACCTGCTCAACCGTCGTTCCAATCGTGATAAATATCGTGGAGCCATCCGGAATCAGCGTCTTCGATGTTAATCCCGACGCCGTACAGCGTCTGGTAGACAAAGGCGCGCAGCCTGCAAGCAGCCCGGCTCAGGCAACCATCGGCGCTGAATTTGTTATCACCATGCTCCCGAACGGCGATCTGGTTCGTTCCGTTTTGTTTGGCGAGCAAGGCGTTTGTGAAACCCTTTCCCGTGAAGCGCTGGTCATTGATATGTCCACTATTCATCCGTTGCAAACCGATAAGCTGATTGCCGACATGCAGAGCAAAGGGTTCAGCATGATGGATGTGCCGGTAGGCCGGACATCCGACAACGCGATTACCGGCACATTGTTGCTGCTGGCAGGCGGTACGACGGAGCAAGTAGAGCGCGCTACCCCTGTTCTGATGGCGATGGGTAATGAGCTGGTCAACACCGGCGGCCCGGGAATGGGTATTCGCGTAAAACTGATCAACAACTACATGAGTATTGCGCTAAATGCGCTCTCCGCCGAAGCCGCCGTGCTGTGTGAAGCGCTGGGGCTTTCCTTCGACGTGGCTTTAAAAGTGATGAGCGGCACTGCCGCAGGCAAAGGGCATTTCACCACCACCTGGCCGAATAAAGTGATGAAAGGGGATCTGTCTCCCGCCTTCATGATCGATCTGGCGCACAAAGATCTTGGCATCGCGTTGGATGTCGCCAATCAACTGCACGTACCGATGCCGCTCGGCGCCGCCTCCCGTGAAGTTTATAACCTGGCGCGGGCCGCAGGCCGCGATCGGGAAGACTGGAGCGCCATCCTGGAACAGGTGCGCATCAGCGCCGGGCTGACCGCCAACGTAAAAAAGTAACGACTGTATAAAGGAAAATTGAATGAACAACTACACCATCAAAGACATTACGCGAGCGTCCGGCGGGTTTGCCATGCTGGCTGTCGATCAGCGCGAGGCGATGCGTTTAATGTTTGCTGCTGCTGGTGCGAAAACACCCGTTGCCGATAGCGTGCTGACGGATTTCAAAGTGAATGCGGCGAAAATTCTTTCCCCGTATGCCTCTGCCGTTCTGCTGGATCAGCAGTTCTGTTATCGCCAGGCCGTAGAACAAAACGCGGTCGCTAAAAGCTGCGCCATGATCGTCGCGGCGGATGATTTCATCCCGAGCAACGGTATTCCCGTTGATAACGTGGTCATTGATAAAAAAATTAATGCGCAGGCGGTAAAACGGGATGGCGCGAAAGCCTTAAAACTGTTGGTGCTGTGGCGCAGCGATGAAGACGCGCAGCAGCGTCTGGATATGGTCAAAGAATTCAATGAATTATGTCACTCCAATGGTTTGCTGAGCATTATCGAACCGGTTGTTCGTCCGCCGCGCTGCGGCGACAAGTTCGATCGCGAGCAGGCGATTATCGATGCGGCCAAAGAGCTGGGCGACAGCGGCGCCGATCTTTATAAAGTTGAAATGCCGCTCTACGGCAAAGGCGCGCGTTCCGATCTTCTTACCGCCTCACAACGCCTGAATGGGCATATCAATATGCCGTGGGTCATCCTCTCTTCCGGTGTGGACGAAAAACTGTTCCCTCGCGCGGTCAGGGTCGCCATGGAAGCTGGCGCATCCGGGTTCCTGGCGGGACGCGCGGTCTGGTCATCAGTGATTGGTTTACCGGATACCGAGCTGATGCTACGTGATGTTTCTGCGCCTAAGTTGCAACGTCTGGGCGAGATCGTCGATGAAATGATGGCAAAACGTCGTTAATACGAGGATGAAAGAATGAAATGGTTTAACACGTTGAGCCACAACCGCTGGCTGGAGCAGGAAACCGACCGCATCTTTAATTTCGGTAAAAACGCCGCGGTGCCGACAGGCTTCGGCTGGCTGGGAAATAAAGGGCAAATCAAAGAAGAGATGGGCACCCATCTTTGGATCACGGCGCGTATGTTGCACGTTTATTCCGTGGCGGCGTCGATGGGCCGACCGGGCGCTTATGATCTGGTCGATCATGGCATCAAAGCCATGAACGGCGCACTGCGCGACAAAAAATACGGCGGCTGGTATGCCTGCGTTAACGATCAGGGCGTGGTAGATGCCTCTAAACAGGGTTATCAACACTTCTTCGCCTTGCTGGGCGCGGCCAGCGCCGTCACGACCGGGCACCCTGAAGCCAGAAAATTGCTGGATTACACCATAGAAGTGATTGAGAAATACTTCTGGAGTGAAGAAGAGCAGATGTGCCTGGAGTCCTGGGATGAAGCCTTCAGCAAAACCGAAGACTACCGTGGCGGCAACGCCAATATGCACGCCGTCGAAGCGTTCCTGATTGTTTATGACGTTACCCATGACAAAAAATGGCTGGATCGCGCGCTGCGTATCGCGTCGGTAATTATTCATGATGTGGCGCGCAACGGTGATTACCGCGTCAATGAACACTTCGATTCACAGTGGAACCCTATCCGCGACTACAACAAAGATAATCCTGCCCACCGTTTTCGCGCCTACGGCGGTACGCCAGGTCACTGGATTGAGTGGGGCCGTCTGATGCTCCATCTCCATGCTGCGCTGGAGGCCCGCTTCGAAACGCCGCCCGCCTGGCTGCTGGAAGACGCGAAAGGTCTGTTCCATGCCACTATCCGCGACGCCTGGGCGCCAGATGGCGCAGACGGTTTTGTCTACTCAGTCGACTGGGACGGTAAACCTATCGTACGTGAACGCGTGCGCTGGCCGATTGTGGAAGCGATGGGTACGGCCTACGCCCTCTACACCCTGACGGGCGATAGCCAGTATGAAGAGTGGTATCAGAAATGGTGGGACTACTGCATTAAGTACCTGATGGACTATGAAAATGGTTCCTGGTGGCAAGAGCTGGACGCCGATAACAAAGTGACCACCAAAGTGTGGGACGGCAAGCAAGATATTTACCATCTGCTGCACTGTCTGGTCATTCCTCGTCTGCCACTGGCGCCGGGCCTGGCTCCGGCGGTCGCGGCGGGTCTCCTGGATATCAACGCGAAATAGGTCATGAGGATGGCAGCCATGCACAGCGGTGGAAAAACTATTCAGCTTAATGCGGGCCATTACCAGGCGAAAATCGTCACGGTTGGCGCAGGTCTGGCGGAACTGACCCATCATGGACGCCATGTGGTCATCCCGCATAAACCGGAAGAAATACCCATGGCGCATCTGGGGAAAGTATTGATTCCCTGGCCCAATCGCGTGACAAATGGCTGCTACTCCTATAACGGCAAGGTTTTCCAGCTTGCCATTAACGACCCGGTTTCGCAGACCGCCATTCACGGTCTGTTAGCCTGGCGAGACTGGCAGATTAATTATCAGTCGGCGACGGAAGCGTCGCTAACGATTTTTCTGCCGCCCTCTTACGGCTATCCCTTTGCGTTGATATCGGAAGTGATTTATCGGTTAGATGCCGCCAGTGGGCTGCACGTATTTATTCGTACGCAAAACATTGGCGATGAATCAGCCCCTTATGGCGCGGGCGCACATCCTTATTTGACTTGTAATCTGCAAAGCATCGATAGCTGTGTATTAACACTGCCTGCAAGCGAAGAATTGCCCGCAGGCAGGGATTTTTCCGCATCATGCCTGCTCGGCGAAACGCGCCTTGATCATGCGGTTAAGACCGCGACTGCCCCGGCGGAGTGGGAGGTCAGACTTACCAGCCCAACGCAGAACATGTCTACATTTTTACGCAGCACCCAGCCCTGGCTACAGATCTATACCGGCGAAAAACTCAGCCGAAAAGGTCTCGCGGTAGAGCCTATGAGCTGCCCGCCCGATGCATTTAATTCCGGGATCGCACTGATTCATCTTGCCCCAAAAGCGATCCATCAACTGCATTTTTCCATCGGCTGCGACTAGCCCAAATGGATTACCGAATTACCCTACATTCACGGAGATTACAATGAATTCTCTACCACAACGGTCAACCGATTTTGAACTGACAACATCACAGGATGGTTTTGCGCTTAGCTGGCAACAGCGCCTGATTTTACGTCACAGCGCCGAAAATCCCTGTCTGTGGATTGGCGCGGGCGTTGCCGACATTGATATGTTCCGCGGCAACTTCAGCATCAAAGACAAACTTAACGAGAAGATTGCATTAACGGAGGCCACGGTCAGCGAGCTACCCGACGGCTGGCTGGTACAATTCAGCCGTGGCGCAACAATTAGCGCCACCCTTCGCATCTCCGCCGATGAGGCGGGACGCCTGAAGCTGGATCTGCAAAACGACGACCTGCACCATAACCGTATCTGGTTACGCCTCGCGGCTAATCCAGACGACCATATCTACGGCTGCGGCGAACAGTTCTCTTATTTCGATTTGCGCGGCAAGCCGTTCCCGCTGTGGACCAGCGAACAGGGCGTTGGCCGTAATAAAACCAGCTATGTCACCTGGCAGGCAGACTGTAAAGAAAACGCCGGCGGCGACTATTACTGGACCTTCTTCCCGCAACCGACCTTTGTCAGCACGCAGAAGTATTACTGCCACGTCGATAATAGCTGCTATATGAATTTCGACTTCAGCGCGCCGGAGTATCACGAGCTGGCGCTGTGGGAAGATAAAACTACGCTGCGTTTTGAGTGTGCCGACACCTACATCGCCCTGCTGGAAAAACTGACTGCGCTGTTAGGCCGCCAGCCGGAGCTGCCGGACTGGGTTTATGACGGCGTCACGCTAGGCATTCAGGGCGGTACGGAAGTTTGTCAGCAAAAACTGGATACCATGCGCAACGCAGGCGTAAAAGTGAACGGTATTTGGGCGCAGGACTGGTCCGGTATCCGCATGACCTCCTTTGGCAAGCGCGTGATGTGGAACTGGAAGTGGAATAGCGACAACTATCCACAGCTGGATAGCCGGATCAAACAGTGGAAAGAAGAAGGCGTCCAGTTCCTCTCTTATATCAACCCATACGTCGCCAGTGATAAAGACCTCTGCGCCGAGGCGGCGAAACACGGCTATCTGGCGAAAGACGCCACGGGCGGCGACTATCTGGTCGAGTTTGGCGAATTCTATGGCGGCGTGGTCGATCTGACCAATCCTGAAGCTTACGACTGGTTCAAAGACGTCATCAAAAAGAACATGATCGCGCTCGGCTGCAGCGGCTGGATGGCGGATTTCGGCGAATATCTGCCGACCGACACGTATCTGCACAACGGCGTCAGCGCCGAGATCATGCATAACGCCTGGCCTGCGCTGTGGGCGAAATGTAACTACGAAGCGCTACAGGAGACCGGCAAGCTCGGCGAGATCCTGTTCTTTATGCGTGCGGGTTACACCGGCAGTCAGAAATATTCCACCATGATGTGGGCAGGCGACCAGAACGTTGACTGGAGCCTTGATGATGGTCTGGCCTCTGTAGTGCCTGCGGCATTGTCGCTGGCGATGACCGGCCATGGTCTGCATCACAGCGATATCGGCGGCTACACCACCCTGTTTGACATGAAACGCAGCAAAGAGTTGCTGCTGCGCTGGTGCGATTTCAGCGCCTTTACGCCGATGATGCGCACCCATGAAGGCAACCGCCCCGGCGATAACTGGCAGTTCGACGGCGACGCGGAAACTATTGCCCACTTTGCCCGTATGACCACCGTCTTCACCACCCTGAAACCGTATCTCAAACAGGCCGTCGCGCAAAACAGCGCCACCGGTCTGCCGGTAATGCGCCCGCTATTCCTGCATTACGAAGACGATGCGCGCACCTACACCCTGAAGTATCAGTACCTGCTGGGACAAGATTTGCTGGTAGCGCCGGTTCACGAACAGGGACGCAGCGACTGGACGCTGTATCTGCCGGAGGATAGCTGGGTCAATGTCTGGACCGGGGAAACTTACCAGGGGGGTGAAATTACCGTGGACGCGCCGATTGGCCAGCCTCCGGTGTTTTATCGGGCGAAGAGTGAATGGGCGTCACTGTTTGCCACTTTACGCAACATCTAATACGGCTCGCCCGCAGGGAAACCTGCGGGCAGATGGAGAAGAATAATGAGTCAAACATCATCGAATCCGGCAACCCTACGCTTGCCGTTTAAAGAAAAACTTGCCTATGGACTGGGGGATTTAGGTTCCAATATCCTGTTAGATATCGGGACCCTCTATTTACTCAAATTTTATACCGATGTGCTGGGTTTACCAGGGACTTACGGCGGGATCATTTTCCTGATCGCCAAATTTTTTACCGCATTTACCGATATGGGTACCGGCATTATGCTCGACTCGCGGCGTAAAATTGGTCCGAAGGGCAAATTCCGCCCGTTCGTGCTTTACGCGGCATTTCCGGTAACGCTACTGGCGATTGCTAACTTTGTCGGCACACCGTTTGAGGTGACGGGAAAAACCGTCGTCGCAACGATGCTGTTTATGCTGTACGGGCTGGTTTTCAGCATGATGAACTGCTCGTATGGCGCGATGGTGCCCGCGATTACCAAGAACCCGGATGAACGCGCCTCGCTTGCCGCCTGGCGTCAGGGCGGCGCCACTCTCGGCCTGCTGCTGTGTACCGTTGGCTTTGTGCCGGTCATGAACCTGATCGAAGGCAATGCCCAGCTCAGCTATATTTTCGCCGCCACGCTATTTTCATTGTTTGGCCTGCTATTTATGTGGCTGTGCTACGCCGGCGTTAAAGAGCGCTACGTCGAAGTGAAACCTGTCGATAGCGCGCAAAAGCCCGGATTATTGCAGTCGTTCCGCGCCATCGCCGGTAACCGTCCGCTGTTTATTCTGTGTATCGCCAACCTTTGTACTCTCGGCGCCTTCAACGTCAAACTGGCGATTCAGGTTTATTACACCCAGTACGTTCTTAACGACCCGATCCTCCTCTCCTGGATGGGCTTCTTTAGCATGGGCTGTATTTTTATCGGCGTCTTTTTGATGCCCGGCGCAGTCAGGCGTTTTGGCAAGAAGAAAGTCTATATCGGCGGGCTGTTAATATGGGTGGCGGGCGATCTGCTCAACTACTTCTTTGGCGGCGGCTCGGTCAGTTTTGTCGCCTTCTCCTGCCTGGCGTTCTTCGGTTCCGCCTTCGTCAACAGCCTGAACTGGGCGCTGGTTTCCGACACGGTGGAGTACGGTGAATGGCGCACCGGCGTCCGCTCGGAAGGGACGGTTTACACCGGCTTCACGTTCTTCCGTAAGGTCTCCCAGGCACTGGCAGGGTTCTTCCCCGGCTGGATGCTGACGCAAATCGGTTATATCCCGAATGTGGTGCAATCGGCAGGCACCGTCGAAGGCCTACGCCAGTTGATCTTTATTTATCCTTGCGTGCTGGCGGTCATCACCATTATTGCGATGGGCTGTTTCTACAACCTCAACGAGAAGATGTACGTGCGAATTGTGGAAGAGATTGAGGCCCGGAAACATACGGTTTAACAACAATAAAATATAACGTCCTGCGGGGCGTTTTGAGAGGCGATTATGTCTAATCATGATCCGCTAACGCTAAAGTTGAGCCTGCGGGAAAAATGCGCCTATGGCGTGGGCGATTTCGGCTCAAATCTGATGCTGTGTATCGGTACGCTGTATCTACTGAAGTTTTATACCGATGAACTCGGGATGCCTGCATATTACGGTGGAATTATCTTTCTGGTGGCGAAATTCTTCACCGCTTTTACCGATATGCTCACCGGCGTATTGCTGGATTCACGCCGTAATATTGGCGCAAAAGGAAAGTTTCGGCCTTTTATTCTGTATGCGTCATTTCCGGTGGCTCTGGTTGCTACTGCGCAATTCTTTGCCACTCACTTTACTTTACCCGTTAAAACAGCCTTCGCGACGGTGCTGTTTATGTTGTTCGGTCTGTTCTACAGCCTGATGAACTGCTCATACGGCGCGATGGTACCCGCTATTACCAAAAATCCGCATGAGCGCGCCCAGCTCGCCGCATGGCGACAAGGCGGCGCTACCATTGGCCTTCTTCTTTGTACCGTAGGTTTTATGCCCATTCAGGCGCTGTTTACCCGTTCCCCTTCGCTGGGTTATCTGATTGCAGCAGTCATTTTTTCGGTCTGCGGGCTGTTCAGCATGTAGTGGTGCTTTAGCGGGGTGAAAGAACGGTATATCGAAACCGTACCTGACACGCATAAACCCAGCATATTGAAGTCCTTCTGCGCGATTTTTCGTAATCCGCCGCTGCTGGTGCTCTGCGTTGCCAATTTGTGCACGCTGGCCGCCTTTAATATCAAGCTGGCCATTCAGGTTTATTACACTCAATACGTGCTGAACGATATTCATTTGTTGTCATGGATGGGTTTTTTCAGCATGGGCTGTATCCTGATTGGTGTTTTATTAGTACCTGCTGCGGTAAAACGCTTCGGGAAAAAATAGGTTTATCTTGGTGGTCTGATATTGTGGGCCGTTGGCGATATCCTGAATTTTATCTGGGGTGGAACGTCATTCCTGTTTGTTATTTTCTCTTGTATCGCCTTCTTCGGTACCGCTTTCGTCAACAGCCTGAACTGGGCACTGGTTCCGGATACGGTTGACTACGGTGAATGGAAAACGGGTATTCGCGCTGAAGGCTCGGTGTATACGGGTTATACCTTTTCCCGCAAAATTTCCGCTGCGCTTGCTGGCTTTTTGCCAGGTATTATGCTGACGCAAATCGGTTATATCCCCAACATAGCTCAAAGTGACACCACGTTGCTTGGTTTGCGTCAGCTCATTTTTTTATGGCCTTGCGGTCTTGCCATTATCGCAGCACTAACGATGGGCTTTTTTTATAAGCTCAATGAACAACGTTTCGCTTTTATTATCGAGGAAATTGCCCAACGAAAGAAAACAGGTAATCAAATTGTCGCGACTAATAATAAACAAAGTATTTCTACTGTAAATAATTAAACGACGCTTGCCGCTTTATCCATCCCGATGGATGGCGGCTTCCCTATATTTGAAAAATGGATTTATTATGAAATCTCTGAATACTCTAGTGATATTAACTTCTGTAATATCCACCTCTGTTTTTGCTGGCGCTTATGTAGAAAACCGTGAGGCCTATAACCTGGCGTCTGACCAAATGGAGTTTATGCTGCGCGTCGGCTATAACTCCGATATGGGGGCCGGAATTATGTTGACCAATACCTATACGCTACAGCGTGATGATGAATTAAAGCACGGTTATAATGAGATTGAGGGCTGGTATCCATTATTTAAACCTACAGATAAATTAACCATCCAGCCTGGGGGGTTAATAAACGACAAAAGCATTGGTTCCGGCGGCGCCGTCTATCTGGATGTTAACTATAAATTTACCCCGTGGTTTAATCTTACGGTACGTAACCGATATAATCACAATAATTATAGTTCAACCGATTTGAATGGCGAACTGGATAATAATGACAGCTATGAAATCGGTAACTATTGGAATTTTATCATTACCGATAAATTTTCTTATACCTTTGAACCACACTATTTTTATAACGTTAATGATTTTAATAGTAGTAATGGTACGAAGCATCATTGGGAAATCACTAATACCTTCCGTTATCGTATCAATGAACACTGGTTGCCCTACTTTGAATTACGCTGGTTAGATCGTAACGTGGGCCCCTACCATAGAGAGCAAAACCAGATTCGTATCGGGGCGAAGTATTTCTTCTGATATTATTGCCTCTATTTTACGAATCAGCATCACAGCGGGTAGTTGTTCTGCCCGCTCATTCATCCTGAATCGGACTCCCGATATCCCGCCCCTAAGCGCCATGATAATATTCACAAAGCGTTTTACCGTATTCATGCTTATAGAGAAGGGAAACAAATGAATAAGCGATTTAATATTGATTGGGACAATGAATTAACCCAGGAACAGCTCATTAATTTAATTTTAACCGATGAAGATCTGCCAAAGCTTCGCTCGCTGACCATTGGTAACTGGGGTGATTGTTGGGAAGACGAAACCTGCCAGCCTATTATTGATATGATTGTGGAGAACGCCCCCCGCTTTGCTCACCTAGAATCACTGTTTATCGGTGATATGGAGAGCGAAGACTGCGAGATCTCCTGGATTAAACAAGGTGACTATTCCAGGCTCTATGCAGCGTTACCCAATCTGAAAGAACTGATTATTAAAGGCGCGTCGGATCTGCGACTGGGCGCTATACATCATGAGAAACTGGAGCACCTGGAAATCATTTCCGGCGGCATCCCTTCTAACGTGCTTGCCGAACTACAAAATGCGCAGCTCCCTGCATTAAAAACGCTGAAGCTCTTCCTGGGCGTAGAGGAATACGGTTTTGACGGTTCGCTGGATAACGTGATGGCGCTGGCATCCAAAGATCTTTTCCCTCAGCTCACCCATCTGGGGTTGATGAACAGTGAAGAGCAGGATGATATCGTCCGCCGGGTGCTGGAAAGTAATATCCTGCCGCAGCTTAACGTGCTGGAACTCTCATGCGGTACCTTAACGGATAGCGGCGCAGAGGCGCTGCTGGAGCATAAAGACCGAATTGCGCATCTGGAAACACTCGATCTCCACCACCACTATTTGACGCCGGAGATGCAGGAAAAGCTAAAAGCCGCGCTGCCGATACCGCTGAATCTTTCAGAAGCGCTGGAGCCTGATGATTACGATGGCGATATTTATATGAATGCGATGTACACCGAGTGATTGTGTAGGGGAATGTGCACATTCCCCTACACACCGATAAAGGGATTTATTGTGATTACGCTCATTGGCCCCCGTCAGAGCAAGCGCACGCATTATTTTATGCAGGCTGCCGCCGTACTTGGGGAACCCGTCACGGCGCTGACTCATCCGCACGCGCTGGACGCTTCGCTGACCTCTGGCATCGTTAAAATCGACCCGCCAGTACACAGTGAAACTGACATCCGCAAAATAAACGCGATCGGTCTGGACTATATCCATTTTTTGCAGAACATGGCGGCGCGTCCTGGCGTCACCTGGCTTAACCATCCGGCGGGCCTCATTCACCTGCTGGATAAAAAACGCTGCAAGCGGCACTTACTGGAACACGGCATCCCCACGCCGCCGTTGGTAGCGGAAGACGTAAAAAGCTTTGCACAGCTCACCGCCATCATGCAGGAAAAAAAGGTCGCCAGCGTGTTCATCAAGCCCTCGCTGGGTTCTGGCGCGGCGGGCGTTATCGCTTTGCGCCGCCACCCTGATGGCATAAAGCAGGTGCTTTACAGCGCGATTGCCATATCAGGACAACAGCTATTTAACAGCAAAAAAATCCAACAGTATCGTCAGAAAGAAGATATCCAGCTCATTATTGATGGCGTTCTTCAGCAGGAAAACCTCGTCGAACAGTGGCTGCCCAAAGCCAGCGTAAAGCATAAAACCTATGATTTACGCATCGTCTGCCTGGATGGCGAAATTATCTGGCGAGTGGTCAGAACCTCCTCGCAGCCCATTACTAACTTACATCTGCAAAACCAGGCTTGCCGCTTCGAAAGTCTGGAGTTATCTGCCGCAAAAGTGACTGAGATCGATACGCTCTGTCAAAATGCCATGCGACTTTTTCCTGGCATTCGCTTAGCGGGTATTGATGTTTTACTTACCACCAGCCTGACGCCGTATATTATTGAAATTAATGGCCAGGGTGATTTAATTTATCAGGATGCGCAGCAGAACAATCTAATTTATCAGGCGCAGATCCGGGCCATGAGGAAGCAAAATGTATAATTCAATGGATGAAGTCCCCGTCTCGCTGCACGCGTCGATTGACACAGGCGATGGCGAATTCGATATGAATGCGCTAATTAGTAATAACGCTCATATTCTTTTTATTGTGCTGGACTCGTTACGCTACGATATTGCGCTTCAGGAACAAACCGCCGGAAATACGCCAAACCTTAATCATTATGGACAATGGACGAAATGCGAGGCGGCCGGTAATTTTACCTGGCCTTCGCATCACGCCATGTTTTCAGGTTTTATGCCAAAACCTATTGATGATACCGTTAATCAGACCATGCTGTTTTTCCCAAAAGATATCGGACTTGGTCGTAAAGGGCCGAAAAATGCATTTGCCTTTGATGACGCAACATGGATAAAAAGTCTGGAAAATAAAGGCTACCAGACCATCTGTATTGGCGGCGTCTCTTTCTTTAATAACCGCTCCGGCATGGGAAAAGTGTTCCCGTCGATGTTTAAAGAGAGTTACTGGCATCCACGCTTTGCCTGTACGGTTAAAGAAAGTATGGATAACCAAATCCATTATATCCAGAAAATCATGGCCGAGCGTGCTGGCAACCAACCGGTCATGATGTATATCAATATCGACACGATTCATTACCCTAACCATTTTTACGTTGAGGGCGCGGCCCCTGGCGATACCGTTGAGACCCATGCCGCCGCGCTACGCTATATCGACGCCCGCATCGACGGATTACTGAACATTTTCCGCCAAACCGGCGGCGAAACGTTCGTTATTGTCTGTTCCGATCACGGTACCTGCTATGGCGAAGACGGGAAATATTTCCATAGTTTTAATCATCCGATCGTTAATACCGTTCCTTATATGCATTTCTTGTTGAGCGGTAATCATTAATATGAATAACAATGATATTTATCGTCAGTATATGTACAGTTATCCGCATAAGACGGCTTATCGGGAGCTGGAGAACGTCAGCTTTAGCGAAGTAAAACCACGGATTTACGAGCACGACACACATCTGTATGTTCATATGCCGTTTTGTCAAAGTCGCTGCGGGTTCTGTAATTTATTTACCTGCACAGGCGCAGATAATACGTTCATTGATAGCTATATCGACGCGATTATTACCCAGGGCCAACAAATGGCGCTGGCGCCCGTCCACTGGGGAAGCTTTACCGTAGGCGGCGGCACACCTCTGCTATTAAACATTGCGCAATTAGAGAAGTTATTTTTTTCCGTCTTTGATGTGCTCAATGTTGACTGGAATATTTATAAAACAATTGAAACTTCCCCTACGGATACCACAGCAGAAAAAGTAGCGCTATTAAACGCCTTTTCCGTTAATCGCGTCAGTATTGGCGTACAAAGTTTTCATGACAGCGAGTTACATACGCTGCACCGCCGCCACAATGCCGCCAGCGCGCACCAGGCGCTGGAATGGCTAAAGGCGGATCATTTTCCATCACTCAATATTGATATTATTTACGGCATTCCCGGACAGACTCACGCAAGCCTGACGGAATCGTTACATCAGGCGCTCGTTTATCAACCGGAAGAGCTGTTTCTTTATCCGCTTTATAATATGCCTCGCCAGGAAAATATGCATAGCTACTACGTTTTAGCCCGCGATCTTTTACGCAACGCGGGCTACACCCAAACGTCCATGCGCCGTTTCGTCCTTAATCCAGCGCCATCCGCCGCGGCGGAAAGCTGCGGATTTGAAAACTCACTGGCGCTCGGCGCGGGCGGCAGAAGTTATCTTGGCAATCTGCATTACTGTTCACCGTGGTCGTCGAACCTGCAAACATCACGAAAAATCATTCAGGCGTTTATCGACAGCCCGGATAAAACCGTCATTAATCACGGTTATCTGCTCCCCCCTGATGAAATGAAACGCCGCTTTATCATTAAAAATCTATTTTTCTGGCAGGGACTTTCTCTTAGCGATTATCAGCAATATTTTGCCAGCGATGCGCCAAGGGATTTCCCCGACCTGGAACGCTTTATACAGCAAGGCTACTGTTACCAGAATGGCAGTCGCCTCCGGCTAACGGAGACCGGTATGGCATTATCCGATTGCCTTGCTCCTGTGTTCGTTTCGCCTGAGGTGATGCTACGGGAGAATCGGCAGAGATGAGTACCCCCGCCCTGCGCGATATTCACACGCTGTTTTATCGCGGCTATCTTAAATCGTGTAATTATCATTGCGGCTATTGCCCGTTCCATAAACACGCCCGTAACGATAAAAAACGGGACGAAGCCGCGCTATGGCGCATGGTTGACCATTTGCCTCTTTTAGGTACGCCGTTGAATGTGATGATTACGCCCTATGGCGAGGCGCTACGCTTGCGTTATTACATGGCGGCGCTGGCAGAAATTAGCCGCTATCCTCATGTTCAGGCGGTCGGCATACAAACTAACGCCTCTTTTTCGTTAATGTCATTGCTGGAGGCATTTCGTGCTGGCGGCGGAGATATCTCAAAGCTTCGGTTATGGTGTTCTTTTCATCCCTCACAAATTACCGCTGAGCGCTTTCTCCAGCAGTGTTTAGCGCTCTCTGCCGCCGGAATAACCTGGTGCGCGGGGGCTGTCGCCAGTATGAAAGATATCGACCAGTTTCGTTGGCTCCGCCAGCAGTTGTCTGACCAGAATTATTTTTGGTTTAACGCCAACGAGTGTGCCAATACCCGGCATATCGTTGAGGAAACCATCGCCTTCGGCGAACTCGATCCGCTGTATGTGATTGAAACGCAGCAGTGGCCAGCGCAGCTGGATATCTGTACCGCAGGAAGAAAAAGTATTTTTATGAATGCAGAAGGCGATCTTTTTGCTTGTCATATCAGCAAAATTAAAATGGGTAATTTATATCAGCAACGGCTCAATTCTCCCGCCTGCCAGGCAAAACAATGCCACTGTTTTCTCGCTTATCAGCACCGTCTCGATATTCCATTGCTGAATCACCTGGATGCCTCACGCTGTTTTAGGATCGGGCGCTCATGCGATATCGTTTAATCGCTTTTGATCTTGATGGAACGCTGCTAAACCGTAATAAACAAATTCTGCCAGAGTCGCTAACCGCCATCCGTCAGATGCAGGACATGGGCTGACGAATAATGCTTGTCACCGGCCGCTCTCATCGTGAAGCCTATGCGTATTATCAAACGCTGGCGCTCACCGAACCGATGATCTGTTGTAACGGAAGTTATATTTATCAACCGGCTCAACAGCAGGTCCTTCACCCGCTGCCGCTGACGCACTTACAAACGGAAAAAATACTGGCGCGGGTATATCCGCTTAAACCGACAATTCGTGCTGATGATAAAATAATCTTTCAGGCTGATGAGCTAAGCAGTAGGGAGAATATCTGGCAAATCAGCGTCGTTCATCGGCACATAAAACAACTACAAAATATTGCTGAGTTTATACAGCATGAATTACAGCTAAGCTGTACCTGGTCCTGGCATCATCAACTGGATATTCTCCAGAAGGGGTGTAGCAAAGGACAAAGCCTCGCCAGATATGCACAGCAACAGCATATCGCAATGCGCGAAGTGATGGCGTTTGGCGATAATGATAACGATGCGGAAATGCTACGTTTAGCCGAATTGGGCGTCGCGATGGGGAATGCCAGCGCTCGGGCAAAGGTGTATGCGGATAGCGTCATTGGTCGGCATAATACGCCAGCGATTGCTGATTTTTTGGTAACCTTATCCCTTTCTCAACGTGAATAAAAAAACCCCGCCGAGCTTTCATTTCGGCAGGGTTTTTATCCGTAAGAGCGTTAATTACTCTTCTTTCTGACCACGGTTCGCACGGCGGCGATCGTTTTCCGTCAGGTGACGTTTACGGATACGGATAGAGGTTGGGGTGACTTCTACCAGTTCGTCGTCATCAATGAACTCCAGCGCTTGCTCAAGGCTCATTTTAATTGGCGGAACCAGAATCACCGCTTCATCCGTACCGGACGCACGCATGTTGGTCAGTTTCTTACCGGTCAGGCAGTTTACCGTCAGGTCGTTGGAGCGACTGTGAATACCAATAATCTGGCCTTCATAAACTTCCGCGCCGTGACCCAGGAACAGCTTACCGCGATCCTGCAAACCGAACAGCGCAAACGCCACCGCTTTACCCTGACCGTTGGAGATCAGTACGCCGTTCTGACGCTGGCCCACTTCACCCGGACGAATATCGTCGTAATGGCTGAAGGTGGAGTACAGCAGACCCGTACCGGAAGTCATGGTCATGAATTCTGAACGGAAACCAATCAGCCCACGGCTTGGGATCACGTAGTCGAGACGTACGCGGCCTTTACCGTCCGGATTCATGTTTTTCAGGTCGCCTTTACGCTCGCCCAGCGCCTGCATGACAGACCCCTGGTGCTGCTCTTCGACGTCCAGCGTCACGTTTTCGTACGGCTCTTGTTTACGACCGTCGATTTCACGGAAGATAACTTTCGGACGGGAAACCGCCAGTTCGAAACCTTCACGACGCATGTTTTCAATCAGCACGGACAGGTGCAGTTCGCCACGACCGGATACACGGAACGCATCCGCATCTTCGGTTTCTTCAACGCGCAGCGCCACGTTATGCACCAGCTCTTTGTTCAGACGGTCAAGAATCTGACGAGAAGTCACAAACTTACCTTCTTTACCGCAGAACGGCGAGGTGTTAACGCAGAAGAACATAGACACGGTCGGCTCATCAACGGACAGCGCCGGCAGCGCTTCAACGTTCTGCGGGTCGCAGATGGTGTCGGAAATGTTCAGCTCGCCCAGACCGGTGATCGCAATGATATCGCCCGCTTCGGCGATATCGCTGTCGATACGCTCCAGACCCAGATGCGTCAGCACTTTACCTACTTTCGCGTTACGGGTTTTCCCTTCACTATCGATGATAGTGACCTGCTGGTTCGGCTTCACTTTGCCGCGTTTGATACGGCCGATGCCGATAACGCCAACGTAGTTGTTGTAGTCCAGCTGGGAGATCTGCATCTGCAACGGACCATCGAGGTCAACGTCCGGCGCCGGAACATGATCAATGATCGCCTGATACAGCGGGGTCATGTCTTCCGCCATATCTTCGTGGTCCAGACCCGCGATACCGTTCAGCGCCGAAGCGTAGATGATCGGGAAGTCCAGCTGTTCGTCGGTCGCGTCGAGGTTAACAAACAGGTCGAATACCTGGTCAACAACCCAGTCAGGGCGCGCGCCAGGACGGTCAACCTTGTTGATAACCACAATAGGTTTCAGGCCATGAGCAAAGGCTTTTTTGGTCACGAAGCGCGTTTGCGGCATCGGGCCGTCAAATGCGTCAACCACCAGCAGCACAGAGTCAACCATGGACATGACGCGCTCTACTTCACCACCGAAGTCAGCGTGCCCGGGAGTATCAACGATGTTGATACGGTAATCATTCCATTTAATAGCGGTGTTTTTAGCGAGGATAGTAATACCACGCTCTTTCTCCAAATCGTTGGAGTCCATCACTCGCTCTTGAGTTTCGGCACGCGCGTCGAACGTACCGGATTGCTGGAGCAGCTTATCAACCAGGGTAGTTTTACCATGGTCAACGTGCGCGATGATGGCGATGTTACGCAAATTTTCGATCACAACTTTGCCTCAGGCATTAGAAATAGCGCGTTATTGTACACGGATTAATCGCACTACAAAACAGGATCACAAACATCCTCCGCAAACAAGTATTGCAGAGTCTCTTTGTGATCGCTTTCACGGAGCGTTAAAAGGGTGGCTTGCGTTCTATTGCACCAATGCGGTGCTTAATGTTCACATTAAAGCACTATTTTGGTGCAACATAGTCACCGTGGTGCAGCCCTTTTGCACGATGGTGCGCATGATAACGCCTTTTGGGGGCAATGTGAAAGTTGGCACAGATTTCGCTTTATATTTTTACGGCGACACGGCCAGCAGAATTGAAGATCTCGTTACCACGACGACCGACCATGACCAATCCGGGAGAGTACAAGTATGTCCGCTGAACACGTTTTGACGATGCTGAACGAGCACGAAGTGAAGTTTGTCGATCTGCGCTTCACCGATACCAAAGGCAAAGAACAGCACGTCACGATTCCTGCTCATCAGGTAAATGCCGAATTCTTTGAAGAAGGCAAAATGTTTGACGGCTCCTCTATCGGCGGCTGGAAAGGCATTAACGAATCCGACATGGTGCTGATGCCCGATGCGTCCACTGCGGTTATCGACCCGTTCTTCGCGGACTCCACCCTGATTATCCGTTGTGACATCCTGGAGCCTGGCACTCTGCAAGGTTATGACCGTGACCCACGTTCCATCGCAAAACGTGCGGAAGACTACCTGCGCGCGACCGGTATCGCCGATACCGTCCTGTTTGGGCCGGAACCTGAATTCTTCCTGTTCGACGACATCCGCTTCGGCGCATCTATCTCCGGCTCACATGTGGCGATTGACGATATTGAAGGCGCCTGGAACTCCTCTACCAAATATGAAGGCGGCAACAAAGGCCATCGTCCGGGCGTGAAAGGCGGTTATTTCCCGGTTCCGCCAGTTGACTCCGCGCAGGATATCCGTTCTGAAATGTGTCTGGTCATGGAGCAGATGGGCCTGGTCGTTGAAGCGCACCACCACGAAGTAGCTACCGCAGGTCAGAACGAAGTGGCGACCCGCTTTAACACCATGACCAAAAAAGCCGACGAAATTCAGATTTACAAATATGTCGTGCATAACGTGGCTCACCGCTTCGGTAAGACCGCGACCTTTATGCCAAAACCGATGTTCGGCGATAACGGTTCCGGTATGCACTGCCACATGTCGCTGGCGAAGAACGGCACCAACCTGTTCTCTGGTGACAAATATGCCGGCCTGTCTGAACAAGCGCTGTACTACATCGGCGGCGTCATCAAACACGCCAAAGCCATCAACGCCCTGGCGAACCCGACCACCAACTCCTACAAGCGTCTGGTCCCGGGTTACGAAGCGCCGGTGATGCTGGCCTACTCCGCCCGTAACCGTTCCGCCTCCATCCGTATTCCGGTGGTGGCGTCTCCGAAAGCGCGCCGTATCGAAGTTCGCTTCCCGGACCCGGCGGCTAACCCGTATCTGTGCTTTGCCGCCCTGCTGATGGCCGGTCTGGACGGGATTAAGAATAAGATTCACCCGGGCGAAGCCATGGACAAAAACCTGTATGACCTGCCGCCGGAAGAAGCGAAAGAGATCCCACAGGTAGCGGGTTCTCTGGAAGAAGCGCTGAACGCGCTGGACCTGGACCGCGAGTTCCTGAAAGCAGGCGGCGTGTTCACTGATGAAGCGATCGATGCGTATATTGCGCTGCGTCGCGAAGAAGATGACCGCGTGCGTATGACCCCGCACCCGGTAGAGTTTGAGCTGTACTACAGCGTTTAATCGTATATTAAGAATCCGACGAATTTCGCGTTGCTGCAAGGCGGCAACTGAGCACATGCCCAGGAGCATAGATAGCGATGTGACTGGGGTAAGCGAAGGCAGCCAACGCAGCAGCAGCGTGAAAGGCGTCAGGAGTTTTTGAGTTGCCGTGGAAACTTTCAGCCCATCCCAGGATGGGCTTTTTTCTCCACCAACAATCTGATCTCACGCGCTTTTTAGTGGTAAAAAGCTATAATGCACTAAAATGGTGCAACCTTTTCCAGGAGACTGCTGAATGGCAAGCGGCATACAGCCCGATGCTGGGCAGATCCTCAATTCGTTAATCAACAGCGTGCTGGTGGTCGACGACGCGCTGGCAATCCATTACGCCAATCCTGCCGCGCAGCAGTTGCTCGCGCAAAGCTCACGCAAACTGTTCGGGACGCCGTTACCTGAACTGTTGAGCTATTTTTCGTTAAACATTGACCTGATGCGCGAAAGTTTAGCGGCAGGACAAGGCTTTACCGATAACGAAGTGACGCTGGTGATTGATAGTCGCTCGCATATTCTCTCTTTGACCGCCCAACGTCTGCCCGACGATTTTATACTGCTCGAAATGGCGCCGATGGATAACCAGCGTCGTCTGAGTCAGGAGCAGTTGCAGCACGCGCAGCAAATCGCCGCCCGCGATCTGGTGCGCGGTCTGGCGCACGAAATCAAAAATCCGCTCGGCGGCCTGCGCGGCGCGGCGCAGCTACTCAGCAAGGCGCTGCCCGACCCGGCGCTAATGGAATATACCAAAGTCATCATTGAACAGGCCGACAGGCTACGCAACCTTGTCGATCGTTTGCTGGGGCCGCAGCACCCGGGAATGCACATTACCGAGAGCATACATAAAGTCGCGGAGCGCGTGGTGGCGCTGGTGTCTATGGAACTGCCGGATAATGTCCGGCTTATCCGCGATTACGACCCCAGTCTGCCAGAACTGCCGCACGATCCGGAACAAATTGAGCAAGTACTGCTGAATATTGTCCGCAATGCCTTGCAGGCGCTGGGGCCGGAAGGCGGCGAAATTACGCTGCGTACCCGTACCGCCTTCCAGTTAACGCTGCATGGCGAACGCTATCGCCTGGCGGCGCGTATAGACGTTGAAGACAATGGGCCGGGCATTCCTCCCCATTTACAGGATACGCTGTTCTACCCGATGGTCAGCGGTCGCGAAGGCGGCACCGGGCTTGGGTTATCTATCGCCCGCAATCTTATTGATCAACACGCCGGCAAAATTGAATTTACCAGTTGGCCGGGGCATACCGAGTTTTCGGTTTACCTGCCGATTCGGAAATAGAGGTGTTTATGCAACGAGGAATAGTCTGGGTCGTCGATGATGATAGTTCCATCCGTTGGGTGCTTGAGCGTGCTCTCGCCGGGGCAGGGTTGACCTGTACCACCTTTGAGAATGGTAATGAAGTACTGGCTGCGCTGGCCAGTAAAACGCCGGACGTCTTGCTGTCGGATATCCGAATGCCGGGAATGGACGGGCTGGCGCTATTAAAGCAGATTAAACAGCGTCACCCGATGCTTCCGGTCATCATTATGACCGCGCATTCCGATTTAGATGCCGCCGTGAGCGCCTATCAGCAGGGGGCGTTTGATTATCTGCCTAAACCGTTTGATATTGATGAAGCCGTCGCTCTGGTCGAGCGCGCGATTAGCCACTATCAGGAGCAGCAGCAGCCGCGTAATATCGAGGTTAACGGCCCGACAACAGACATGATAGGCGAAGCGCCCGCCATGCAGGATGTGTTTCGCATTATTGGTCGGCTGTCGCGTTCTTCGATTAGCGTGCTGATTAACGGCGAATCAGGAACCGGTAAAGAACTGGTCGCCCATGCGCTACATCGCCATAGCCCACGCGCCAAAGCGCCGTTTATCGCGCTCAATATGGCGGCCATCCCGAAAGATTTGATTGAATCCGAACTGTTTGGCCATGAGAAAGGCGCTTTTACCGGGGCGAATACCATCCGGCAGGGCCGTTTCGAGCAGGCTGACGGCGGCACGCTGTTTCTGGACGAAATTGGCGATATGCCGCTGGATGTCCAGACTCGTCTGTTACGCGTGCTGGCTGACGGACAGTTCTACCGCGTGGGCGGGTACGCGCCGGTAAAAGTGGATGTGCGCATTATCGCCGCCACCCACCAGAACCTCGAACGACGCGTTCAGGAAGGGAAATTCCGCGAAGACCTGTTCCACCGCCTGAACGTGATTCGTATCCATCTTCCGCCGTTGCGTGAACGCCGTGAGGATATTCCGCGCCTGGCGCGCCATTTTTTGCAGGTCGCCGCCCGTGAATTAGGTGTGGAAGCCAAATTATTACATCCGGAAACCGAAACGGCGTTAACGCGCCTGGCATGGCCTGGTAACGTGCGTCAGTTAGAAAATACCTGCCGCTGGCTCACCGTCATGGCCGCCGGACAGGAGGTATTGATCCAGGATTTACCGGGCGAACTGTTTGAAGCCTCGGCGCCGGATAGCCCGTCCCACCTGCCGCCGGATAGCTGGGCTACATTACTGGCGCAATGGGCGGACCGCGCCTTGCGATCCGGTCATCAAAACCTGCTTTCTGAAGCGCAGCCAGAACTGGAAAGAACGCTACTGACCACGGCGTTACGCCATACGCAGGGTCATAAACAGGAAGCCGCCAGGCTGCTCGGTTGGGGGCGAAACACCCTAACGCGGAAGTTGAAAGAGCTGGGAATGGAGTAAACATTACCCGCGAGTGTAAAGATTAATAATTGAGCGCAAAACGCTGCTATTTTGCGCTTTACTGTTCCGATGAGTTCAGTATGATCATGCCCGGCAAACGGGGGGATTCATTATGTTAGAATCTATTATTAATCTGGTATCGAGTGGAGCGGTCGACAGCCACACGCCACAAACTGCGCTAGCCGCCGTGTTGTGTGCCGCGCTGGTAGGACTGTTCAGCTGACAATGTGCCGGATGGCGCTAATGCTTATCCGGCCTACAGGTTGTCGCAACGTGTAGGCCCGGTAAGCGCAGCGCCACCGGGCAACCCGGCTAAATGACGCGCGAGAACTGCTGCATCCGCGCTTTCTGGCGCAGATACGCGTCAAAGCACATGCAGATATTGCGGATCAGCAAACGACCTTCCGCCGTCACCTGAATTCCCTTCTCGCTAATATCCACCAGCCCATCTTTCGCCAGCGGCGACAGTAACTGCAAATCTTCGGCAAAATACTCAGCGAAATGCAAACCCCACTGCTGTTCGACAGCGTTAAAATCCAGGCGGAAGTTACAAATCAGCGCCTTGATAACATCGCGACGAATGCAATCATCACGGGTCAGCGTAATACCACGCCATAGCGCATTGCCCCGCTCATCCACTTGCTGGTAATAACGCTTCAGCTCTTTCTGGTTCTGCATGTAGCCATCGCCAATCATGCTGATAGCAGAAACCCCCATCCCCAGCAGATCGGTATCGCCCTGGGTCGTATAGCCCTGAAAATTACGGTGCAGCACGCCTTCGCGCTGCGCGACGGCCAGTTCGTCGTCCGGACGGGCAAAATGGTCCATCCCGATAAACTGATAACCGGCCTGAGTAAGCGATACGATGGTCTCCTGCAAAATATCCAGTTTCTGCTGCGCACTGGGTAAATCGGCATCTTTAATTTTACGCTGGGCGGCAAAAAGCGTTGGCAGATGCGCATAGTTAAAGACGCTCAAACGATCGGGGTTCAGCTCCGTCACACGCTTCAGCGTGAAAGCGAAGCTTTCCGGCGTCTGTTTCGGTAGACCGTAGATCAAATCGATATTGGTCGAGGTAAAGCCGATATCGCGGGCGTGATTAAGCAGCGCAAAGATGAATTCTTCATCCTGCTCGCGGTTAACCAGGCGCTGCACCTCTTTATTAAAGTCCTGCACGCCCATACTCAGGCGGTTAAAACCTTCCGCACGTAAATGATCGAGCACATCCAGCTCAATTTCACGGGGATCGACTTCGATCGAGATTTCCGCGTCGGTATTAAAGTGGAAATTTTCACGCAACAGCGTCATTAAGCGGCTGATTTGCTCTTTATTCAGGTAAGTAGGCGTACCGCCGCCCCAGTGAAGCTGGCTGACATGACGGTTTGCAAACAGCGGCGCGCGATGACGAATTTCCTGCTCAAGCGCGTCAAGATACTGGTCAGCTTTATGCTGTTGGCGGGTGACAATCTTGTTGCAGCCGCAGAAATAACACAACTTGTGACAAAACGGGATATGCACATACAGCGAGAGCGGACGTTCAGGATAACGCGCCACAGCCTGCAAGAATGCGGCGTCCTCGAAGTCTTCAGAAAACTCCAGCGCGGTTGGGTACGAGGTATATCGTGGCCCGGAATAGTTATATTTCTGGATCAGGGCCAGATCCCAGTCTATTTGCTGTTCAGACATGCTCACTCCTTCCGATGGCGTCTCTGGCGGGTACGGCGTACCGGCTTCACGCCATGACGGGCGGCAAGCCGGCTGCGCAGCCATTTCTGTCGCCGCGACAATCGCTGTAGTTTAACGAATAACCACACCAGATAACATATAACCGGAAGGGTTATAAGCAGGACGGGCAAGCCCACGGTGTAAACCCGTTAGTTGCCGCCTCTTAGCAGGCGCATCATATCTTCCTGCTTCTCGTCCTCTTCGTCGTCTTCTTCGTCGTCATCGTAAGACAGACCAAGCTTCTGCATCAGTTCATCAATACGATCCAGTTTGGCATCTACCCAGGCTTGATCTTCCGCACTCAGGGTTTCGCCCGCTTCCAGACGTTCTAACAGCGCATCCAGGCGCTCATCCGTTTCCAGTAAATCCAACTCCGCCTGCGGTGAAAGCATAGGTTTCTCACTTTTCGGTTTATGCTGTTGGGTCACTTTTTCAGTCACGCCCAATGGAACAGGTGTTTTACTGCCAATACGTGGATCTTTTTGTTGATTCTGATTGCCGCCGCCCGAAGCGGAATTGCCGCCCGCCGCGCGACTTCCCGGCGCATGACCGCGATGTTTTTTCAGGCGTTTACGGTCGCGCGCCTCCTGGTTTAACTCTTCACGCGTTTTACGACGCTGTTTGCCAAAGGCTTTACTGCGCGGTGCAGAGGTTGGTTTTTTCATGATGTCAGATCTTTAAGCCGTTTTATTCAGTATAGAATTGAGGTGGAATCTAGCAGAAAGCAAGCAAAGAAAAAAGGCGACAGAGTAATCTGCCGCCTTTTTTCTTGACTCACGACCCTTAACGGGTTCCACCATCCCTGTTGGCTATCAACACGCCCTGTTTTTCCCTTAGCCTGGAACATTCCATGTTGTTTCCATTTCCTTTTACTAACGTCTCCGGACGTTTGTCTTCCTGACAATCCTGTGTCTTCGCCTCCTGGCGCTCCTGACCCTCATCCTGAGTCGTTGATCCTGTTAGCGTCCTCGCTATGTGCATTACTTTACTCTTTTGGGGTAAACTCACAAGATACCGACACGGCAAATCCTTTTTTTCAGACAATTACCTTTCTATAAATTCATGATTTAACTATATTAACTGACTTTGAGCCTGACAACGACTCTGTCATGTCGCATAAGTGCAATGGTCAATGTCTCACAAAGCGTATGGCTTTTACTTACAGCACCGCCGCGCCGAAAAATCCGTCTTTTGCTGGCGTTCAGGTATAATCGCCACAATGCTTTGACTGACGGAGACGACCGCTTTGACTAACCTGAATTATCAACAGACGCATTTTGTGATGAGTGCGCCTGATATTCGCCATTTACCTTCCGATTGCGGAATTGAAGTGGCTTTTGCTGGCCGTTCCAATGCAGGCAAATCCAGCGCCCTGAACACGTTGACCAACCAAAAAAGCCTGGCGCGCACCTCTAAAACGCCGGGCCGTACCCAATTGATTAACCTGTTTGAAGTCGTAGAGGGCAAACGGTTGGTCGACCTGCCGGGCTATGGCTATGCGGAAGTCCCGGAAGAGATGAAACGCAAGTGGCAACGCGCGCTGGGGGAATATCTGGAGAAACGTCAAAGCCTACAGGGCTTAGTCGTTTTAATGGATATCCGCCATCCGTTGAAAGACCTCGACCAACAGATGATCCAGTGGGCTGTAGAGAGCAATATCCAGGTTCTGGTTCTGCTGACCAAAGCGGACAAACTGGCCAGCGGCGCGCGCAAGGCGCAGTTGAATATGGTACGTGAAGCCGTGCTGGCTTTTAATGGCGATGTGCAGGTAGAAGCGTTTTCCTCGCTGAAAAAGCAGGGCGTGGATAAGTTACGTCAGAAGCTGGATAGCTGGTTTAGTGAACTGGCACCGGTCGAAGAGATTCAGGACGGGGAATAATCACCCGCTATGCCGGATGGCGCCGCTGCGCGTCTTATCCGGCCTACGGTGTGAGCGAAACTTTTCTTGCGCACAATAAAAAACGCCCCAGTCATAAACTGACTGGGGCGGCTAAAATATTCAGCCAAATCCGATTACGTGAAGTAAAAGGTCTGAAAGATAGAACATCTTACCTCTGTACCCTACGTGAATAACTTTACTCTTTTTTGAGCAACACAGAAAGACCTTTTCGTAATTTTTTTTTCATTCTTTACATAGGGAATTCTAATACCCATCACAAAACCCCCGTGCTTATGTTGCTTAATTACGAAAAAAGCGCGTTATTCCTTAAATGCTTAGTGCGCTTGATCCCAATTTTCTCCGCTACCGACTTCCACCAGCAACGGCACATCAATACGCGTGCAGTTTTCCATCAACTGATGGATACGTTTTGCTACCGCATCTAAGTCGTCTTTATGCACCTCGAACACTAATTCATCGTGTACCTGCATAATCATCCGCACGCGTGGCTGCTCGGCCTGTAGCCAGGCATCGACGGCAATCATGGCGCGCTTGATGATATCGGCAGCCGTTCCTTGCATGGGAGCATTGATCGCCGCGCGTTCCGCCCCCGCGCGCCGCGCCGCGTTGCTGGATTTAATATCCGGCAGGTAAAGGCGGCGCCCCTCCAGAGTTTCCACATAGCCTTGTTCTTTTGCCTGAGCGCGGGTGCGCTCCATGTATTCCAGCACGCCAGGATAGCGTTCGAAGTAGAGATCCATATACTTCTGCGCCTCTTTACGCGGAATATTAAGCTGGCGAGAAAGACCGAAGGCGCTCATCCCGTAAATCAGGCCAAAGTTAATGGCTTTCGCACTTCGGCGCTGTTCCCCGGTCACGCTATCCAGCGGCAAGCCAAAGACTTCCGCCGCCGTTGCACGGTGAATATCTTTCCCTTCGGCGAACGCCGTGAGCAGCCCTTTATCACGGGAAAGATGCGCCATAATACGCAGCTCAATCTGTGAATAGTCCGCAGACACGATGAGATAATCCTCAGGCGCAATAAATGCCTGACGAATGCGGCGGCCTTCTTCATTGCGCACCGGAATATTTTGCAGGTTCGGATCGGTGGACGATAAACGTCCCGTCGCCGTTACCGCCTGATGATAGGACGTATGGACGCGCCCGGTTTTCGGGTTAATCATCAGCGGCAGCTTATCGGTATAGGTGGATTTTAGCTTCGCCAGACCACGATACTCCAGAATCACTTTCGGCAGCGGATAGTCCAGCGCCAGCTCTTCCAGCACCTCTTCCGACGTTGACGGCGCGCCGCCAGGCGTTTTCTTCAGCGGCTTAATACCCTGCTTTTCAAACAGGATGGTCTGCAACTGCTTCGTCGAGGACAGGTTGAACGCCTCGCCCGCAATGTCATGCGCTTTCTTTTCCAGTTCCGCCAGACGTAGCGTGATTTCTTCCGAATGTTTGTGCAGGACGGCAGGATCGATTTTTACGCCATTGCGCTCAACGCGTGACAGTACAGGCACCAACGGCATTTCGATGTTTTCGAAAACATTCAGCGGGCCTTTGTGCTGCTGGAGCTCAGGCCACATTTTGAGATGCAACTGTAACGTGACATCCGCATCTTCTGCCGCATAGCGCCCCGCTTCCTCCAGTGCGATCTGGTTAAAGGTGAGCTGGTTTTTACCTTTACCGGCAATGTCTTCAAAGGTGATAGTTTTGTGCTTCAGCCAACGATCGGACAAGCTGTCCATATCATGGCGTCCGGCGACGCTGTTCAGAATGTAAGACTCAAGCATGGTATCGAAGGCGATACCGCGCAGCTCAATACCGTAATTTTGCAAGACGCCGCGATCGTACTTGAGGTTTTGCCCCACTTTGCGCACTTTTTCATCTTCCAGCAGCGGCTTCAGCAGTTCCAGAGCACGCTGGCGGGAGATTTGATCCGGAGCGTCCAGATAATCATGTGCGACAGGTACATACGCGGCAACGCCAGGTTCGATGGCAAACGAGAGGCCCACCAGGTTGGCGGCGATATTATCCAGGCTGTCGGTCTCCGTGTCGAAAGCAAAAACTGGCGCTTTTTTCAGCTTTTCAATCCAGCTTTCCAGCGTAACGTCGTCCAGAATAGTGACATAATTTTCATAAGAGAGCGCCGCTGCCGGTTCGCTGGGCGATTCATCAATAACGACCGTTTCCTGCGGTTTGGCCGCCGGTTTCGCGCCCTTTGCCTGTAGCCACTTGCCTGACTCGACGTCCGCCGTCCAGCGCTTAAACTCATATTTTTTAAACAGGCCCAGCAGTTCATCCGCAATCGGCTGCTGCACTTCAAGCTGTTCGCAGGTCAGCTCCAGTTCAACATCCGTTTTAATGGTGGCGAGTTTATAAGACAGGTACGCTACGTCTTTATTCTGCGCTAATTTACCGGCCATCGTTTTGGCGCCGCGGAAAGTGAGGCCGGCAATTTTTTCCGGCTCGGCGTACAGCGTATCCAGGCCGCCCAATCCCTGAAGCAAGGCTTGCGCCGTCTTCTCACCCACGCCTGGTACGCCTGGAATATTATCCGAGGAGTCCCCCATCAGCGCCAGAAAGTCGATAATCAGCTCAGGCGGCACGCCGTACTTATTAACGACTTCATCCGGGCCGAGGATGGTGTTAGTCATGGTGTTGATCAGCGTAATATTCGGCGTCACCAACTGTGCCATATCTTTATCGCCGGTGCTGATTAATACCGGACGCCCCACCTTCTCCGCTTCTCGCGCCAGTGTACCGATAACGTCATCCGCTTCTACGCCAGAGACCGCCAGCAGAGGTAACCCCATGGCTTTAACCATGGCATGTAACGGCTCTATTTGCGCACGCAGATCATCCGGCATCGGAGGACGATGCGATTTGTAGTGTTCAAAGAGCTCATCACGGAAGGTTTTTCCTTTGGCGTCAAACACCACCGCAGCATGCGTCGGCTGATACTGCATGATCAGGCTGCGCAACATGTTGAGGACACCATACATTGCGCCCGTAGGTTCTCCCGCGCTGTTGGTTAACGGCGGAAACGCATGATAGGCGCGATAGAGATAGGATGAGCCATCTACGAGAATAAGTGGGTTTTCTGGGATCTGAACCATAATGTCCGTGCCTGTTTAACAGATTATGGTTAAAGGATGCCACATACAGGAGGAAAACTTGAGTTTTTCGCCGCATTTGCGGAAAAGTTTTGTCGATCTTCAGGATCGCTCGCAAAACAACCTGTGGATAACTTTGTGTGTAAATTCTTACCATTACTTTAAAATCAGCGCGATAGCCTTCTCATCTTAATAATTACCCATTATTTTCAATGAGTTGTTAACATCACGTTTTTCTGATTATCTGATTCATGCCGTTATCATAATGTGGATAGTTGTTACGAGTGTTTCTATTTCACTCAGCGCCATCATTAGCATCGTTTTCTGATAGAATCAGCCCCTTGCGCCCTTTTCGCGCACCGTTTATGGCTAACTTTTGAATAATTTATTATGACGAGAATACTCGCGGCTATCACGCTCCCATTGAGTATCGTATTGACCATCCTGGTCACTATTGTTTGCTCAATACCGATCATCGTTGCCGGTATGGTAAAGCTCCTTTTGCCTGTTCCCGGTATCTGGCGCAAGGTCTCCATTTTCTGCAATTTCATGATGTATTGCTGGTGTGCTGGTCTTGCAGCGCTGTTACGCCTTAATCCGCACTTGCAATGGGATGTAGAAGGGTTAGAAGGGCTGAGCAAGAAAAATTGGTATTTACTGATTTGTAATCATCGCAGCTGGGCCGATATCGTTGTGCTTTGCGTTCTGTTCCGCAAGCATATCCCAATGAATAAGTACTTTCTTAAACAGCAATTGGCCTGGGTGCCGTTCATCGGCCTGGCGTGCTGGGCATTAGATATGCCGTTTATGAAGCGCTACTCCCGTAGCTACCTGCTCCGACACCCCGATCGACGCGGCAAAGATGTTGAAACAACTCGTCGCTCTTGCGAAAAGTTTCGTCGGTATCCCACCACTATCGTTAACTTTGTTGAAGGCTCGCGATTTACGCATGAGAAACGTCAGCAAACGCATTCACCTTATCAACATCTGTTGCCGCCAAAAGCAGCCGGTATTGCAATGGCGATTAATGTTTTAGGCTCACAGTTCGATAAGCTGCTTAATATTACGTTGTGTTACCCAAACAACGATCGTCACCCCTTCTACGATATGCTAAGCGGTAGGCTGACGCGTATTGTTGTTCGGGTGCAACTGGAACCCATAAATGAAGAACTGCACGGCGATTACGTGAACGACAAAACATTCAAACGCCGTTTTCAACGTTGGCTTAATACGCTGTGGGATAAGAAAGATATACAGATAGAAGAGATTAAAACATCTTATAAAAACGCCGGTCAGTGACCGGCGTTCTTTTTATTTTTTATCAACCAAATATTTAACGGTATCAGCATACTGCTGAACAAAAACATCCATGCTGCTGGTATCCATGCCTTGTGGGTTAATCTGGTATTTGCCATTGACGAACATCGCCGGAACGCCCTGCAGTTGCAGGTCAGCCGCGGCTTTCTCCTGTTGCGCAACCAGTGATTTCACCACGAAGCTGTTCCATGCCGCATCGTAATCTTCGCCTTTGACGCCCGCATCAACGAACACTTTACGGATATCCGCGGCAGATTGTACTGTCTGGGTTTTCTGTACGGCTTCAAACAGCGGGACCGTGACTTTATCTTCTACACCCAACGCCATCGCCACCGCCCATGCCTGGGTGAGCTCCTTGCCCAACGGCCCCAGGAACTCAACGTGGTACTTGGTCATCTTGGTGCCTTCCGGCAGCTTTTTCTTCACATTGTCAGACACATGAAGCACTTCTTCAAACTGATAACAATGTGGGCAGTAGAAGGAGAAAAACTCCAGTACCTGGGGTTCGCCAGCGACCGGTTTATCCAGCGTGATATACTGTTTACCGTCGCTGATCTGTGCTGCCGAGGCGCTAAAAGCTAAAACCATACCAGCCAGCGCCAGCCAAATCTTTTTCATGATCAACTCTCTCCGATTAATACATTGGCGTTAATTGTAAAGGGAGTTCGTGCAAAATTTTAGTCTGCTCAATAAAAGTCGCTGTCTGTCGCTGCCAGTAATCTTCCCCTGTTAACCAGGGAAAGTTTTTTGGAAACGCAGGATCGCCCCAACGACGAATCACCCAGGCAAGATAATAAACTAAACGCATGGCGCGTAAAGGTTCAATGAGACCAATTTCAGCCGTATCGAACCCACTAACTTCTTCATAAGCTTCAATAATGGTTTCAAGCTGCATTCGCTGTTCGGCTTTGTCGCCGTTCAGCAGCATCCATAAATCCTGTATCGCCGGGCCGTTACGGGCATCATCTAAATCGACAAACAGCGGTCCATCACGCCATAGAATGTTGCCGGCATGACAATCGCCGTGCAATCGCAGCGTGGCGAAATCGGTGCGCCAGCATTCGGTAACTGCAGACAGTAGAGTATCAGTGGCTTTCAGGAAAGCCGCTTTTTGCCCGGAGGGAATCAGTGCGGCATCTTCGAATACCTGGCGAGGTTCAAAAAGATACTCTGCAAGCCCAATGTCAGGCCGGAAAGTGAAAGGACGTTTTCGCCCCGTCTGATGCAATCGACCAAGATAAAGCCCTACCGCCTCCATCTGATCGATATTATCTGCTTCAAACTGACGACCGCCTACGCTGGGGAAAATGGCATAATGATAGCCCTGATGCGCTAACAGCGTCTGGCCATTAAACGCGAGCGGAGCGGCAACCGGAACCTCATCCTTCACCAGTTCAAGCGCAAATTGGTGTTCTTCCCGAATTTGATCAACAGACCAGCGCTCAGGACGATAAAACTTAACGACAAAACGTCGACGGTCTTCATCCTGAAACTGATAGACGCGGTTTTCATAACTGTTTAGTGGAGTCAGCCCGGAATCCACCCTGATCCCCTGTTCAAACAGCGCATCCATGATGGTTTCCGGGTGTAGCGTCTGGAAAGTAAAAGCGTTGTCGTTCATCCCATCATCCGGAAAATACTACGAATGATTCAGGATATCATTTCGTGGCGATTTCGGTGGCGCCGCTTACAAGGTTTTACTCTTTAATAACGCCGCGGGCGCGTAAAAGCGCCGTTTTAAAGTCCTCTTCATAGTCTTTTTGAATCCCTGGAATGGCGGCGTCTTTGGCGGAATCGCGCATTTTCAGATGGTAGATCAGGATATCATCAGTTAAATCTTCCAGTTTGCCGTCAAAACCTGACTCTTTCGCCAGTTTCTGCAAAAATTGCGTCAGATTAAGATCAGGCTCTTTCTGCCAGGCTGGCTGGAGGAGTTCAATGACTTCATTCAGGCGTTTACATTTCATAGCTGTGCTCCTTATTCTTGATACAGACACGGTAGCAGGGTCAATCCCACAATAAAAGAGGCGATATCGGTGAATCTGGATGAAGTAATAACCGGCGTGGTGCTGGCAGGCGGTAAAGCCCGGCGGATGGGAGGTGCGGATAAAGGTCTGCTTGAACTGAACGGGAAACCGCTCTGGCGACACGTTGCCGACGCGCTCGCGCCACAACTTGCAACGGTCGTCATTAGTGCTAATCGCCATCTGGATATCTACCAGGCCAGCGGCCTGAAAGTCATTCCGGATTCAATCGCTGACTTTCCCGGTCCGCTGGCGGGTATGCTTTCCGTTTTTCAGCAGGTAGCAGGCGACTGGTTTCTGTTTTGTCCCTGTGACAATCCCTGTATCCCCCCCAACCTGGTCGATCGTTTAGCAACGCAGCGTCATGGCGCACCCGTGGTTTGGGTTCATGATGGAGAGCGCGATCATCCAACGATCGCGTTGATTAATCGTGCCGTTGAGCCCCAGTTGACAGCTTATTTGCAAGCAGGCGAGCGGCGGGTAATGATTTTTATGCGCCAGGTAGGCGGACACGCCGTTGATTTCAGCGATTGTAAAGAGGCATTTGTGAACGTCAACACGCCGGAGGAACTCGCGCAATGGCAAAAGAGACCATGATACCGCTACTCGCCATTGCCGCGTGGAGCGGCACGGGAAAAACAACACTGCTGAAAAAACTGATCCCAGCACTTTGTGCGCACGGTATTCGGCCAGGGCTGATTAAGCATACCCATCATGATATGGATGTTGATAAACCGGGTAAAGATAGCTACGAATTACGTAAGGCCGGGGCAGCACAAACGCTGGTTGCCAGTCAGCAGCGCTGGGCGTTAATGACTGAAACGCCGGGGCAAGAAGAGTTGGATCTGGCATGGCTGGTGAGCCGGATGGATGCATCAAAGCTGGATATGGTGCTGGTAGAAGGGTTTAAACACGAGGCAGTTGCGAAGATCTTACTTTTTCGTCAGGGATGTGGGCACAGCGAGGAAGAATTAATTCTTGATGAGCATGTTATTGCGGTTGCCAGTGATATTCCACTTGCCGTAGCGGTACCCGTTTTGGATCTTAATGATGTATCGCAGATTTCTGCCTTCATTTTGCGGTGGTTAGAGAAAGCACGTTCCTTGTAGGCCGAATAAGGCGGAGCCGCCATCCGGCAGACTACAGATAAAACAAAAGGCCCTGTCTTCCGACAGGGCCCTTCGTTTTATTTGATGCCTGGCAGTTCCCTACTCTCGCATGGGGAGACCCCACACTACCATCGGCGCTACGGCGTTTCACTTCTGAGTTCGGCATGGGGTCAGGTGGGACCACCGCGCTAGTGCCGCCAGGCAAATTCTTTGTGCTCTGTACGCAATTCTTTATCGCATCAGCGGCGTTGCCTGCGCTCGTAAACTCAGTCACATACTTCTGTATGCTCCTTCCTTTCCTTCGCTTGCCGCCTTGCTGCTGCGCAAATTATTGCGTACTCAACTCTGAATCAGTGCTGAAAATCATCTCTCAACCGCCAAAACATCTTCGGCGTTGTAAGGTTAAGCCTCACGGTTCATTAGTACCGGTTAGCTCAACGCATCGCTGCGCTTACACACCCGGCCTATCAACGTCGTCGTCTTCAACGTTCCTTCAGGAGACTTAAAGTCTCAGGGAGAACTCATCTCGGGGCAAGTTTCGTGCTTAGATGCTTTCAGCACTTATCTCTTCCGCATTTAGCTACCGGGCAGTGCCATTGGCATGACAACCCGAACACCAGTGATGCGTCCACTCCGGTCCTCTCGTACTAGGAGCAGCCCCCCTCAGTTCTCCAGCGCCCACGGCAGATAGGGACCGAACTGTCTCACGACGTTCTAAACCCAGCTCGCGTACCACTTTAAATGGCGAACAGCCATACCCTTGGGACCTACTTCAGCCCCAGGATGTGATGAGCCGACATCGAGGTGCCAAACACCGCCGTCGATATGAACTCTTGGGCGGTATCAGCCTGTTATCCCCGGAGTACCTTTTATCCGTTGAGCGATGGCCCTTCCATTCAGAACCACCGGATCACTATGACCTGCTTTCGCACCTGCTCGCGCCGTCACGCTCGCAGTCAAGCTGGCTTATGCCATTGCACTAACCTCCTGATGTCCGACCAGGATTAGCCAACCTTCGTGCTCCTCCGTTACTCTTTAGGAGGAGACCGCCCCAGTCAAACTACCCACCAGACACTGTCCGCAACCCGGGTAACGGGTCCACGTTAGAACATCAAACATTAAAGGGTGGTATTTCAAGGTCGGCTCCATGCAGACTGGCGTCCACGCTTCAAAGCCTCCCACCTATCCTACACATCAAGGCTCAATGTTCAGTGTCAAGCTATAGTAAAGGTTCACGGGGTCTTTCCGTCTTGCCGCGGGTACACTGCATCTTCACAGCGAGTTCAATTTCACTGAGTCTCGGGTGGAGACAGCCTGGCCATCATTACGCCATTCGTGCAGGTCGGAACTTACCCGACAAGGAATTTCGCTACCTTAGGACCGTTATAGTTACGGCCGCCGTTTACCGGGGCTTCGATCAGGAGCTTCGCTTGCGCTGACCCCATCAATTAACCTTCCGGCACCGGGCAGGCGTCACACCGTATACGTCCACTTTCGTGTTTGCACAGTGCTGTGTTTTTAATAAACAGTTGCAGCCAGCTGGTATCTTCGACTGACTTCAGCTCCGTGAGTAAATCACTTCACCTACGTGTCAGCGTGCCTTCTCCCGAAGTTACGGCACCATTTTGCCTAGTTCCTTCACCCGAGTTCTCTCAAGCGCCTTGGTATTCTCTACCTGACCACCTGTGTCGGTTTGGGGTACGATTTGATGTTACCTGATGCTTAGAGGCTTTTCCTGGAAGCAGGGCATTTGTTGCTTCAGCACCGTAGTGCCTCGTCGTCACGCCTCAGTGTTAAAGTGAACCGGATTTACCTGGAACACACACCTACACGCTTAAACCGGGACAACCGTCGCCCGGCCAACATAGCCTTCTCCGTCCCCCCTTCGCAGTAACACCAAGTACGGGAATATTAACCCGTTTCCCATCGACTACGCCTTTCGGCCTCGCCTTAGGGGTCGACTCACCCTGCCCCGATTAACGTTGGACAGGAACCCTTGGTCTTCCGGCGAGCGGGCTTTTCACCCGCTTTATCGTTACTTATGTCAGCATTCGCACTTCTGATACCTCCAGCATGCCTCACGACACACCTTCACAGGCTTACAGAACGCTCCCCTACCCAACAACACATAGTGTCGCTGCCGCAGCTTCGGTGCATGGTTTAGCCCCGTTACATCTTCCGCGCAGGCCGACTCGACCAGTGAGCTATTACGCTTTCTTTAAATGATGGCTGCTTCTAAGCCAACATCCTGGCTGTCTGGGCCTTCCCACATCGTTTCCCACTTAACCATGACTTTGGGACCTTAGCTGGCGGTCTGGGTTGTTTCCCTCTTCACGACGGACGTTAGCACCCGCCGTGTGTCTCCCGTGATAACATTCTCCGGTATTCGCAGTTTGCATCGGGTTGGTAAGCCGGGATGGCCCCCTAGCCGAAACAGTGCTCTACCCCCGGAGATGAATTCACGAGGCGCTACCTAAATAGCTTTCGGGGAGAACCAGCTATCTCCCGGTTTGATTGGCCTTTCACCCCCAGCCACAGGTCATCCGCTAATTTTTCAACATTAGTCGGTTCGGTCCTCCAGTTAGTGTTACCCAACCTTCAACCTGCCCATGGCTAGATCACCGGGTTTCGGGTCTATACCCTGCAACTTAACGCCCGGTTAAGACTCGGTTTCCCTGCGGCTCCCCTATTCGGTTAACCTTGCTACAGAATATAAGTCGCTGACCCATTATACAAAAGGTACGCAGTCACACAGGTAAACCTGTGCTCCCACTGCTTGTACGTACACGGTTTCAGGTTCTTTTTCACTCCCCTCGCCGGGGTTCTTTTCGCCTTTCCCTCACGGTACTGGTTCACTATCGGTCAGTCAGGAGTATTTAGCCTTGGAGGATGGTCCCCCCATATTCAGACAGGATACCACGTGTCCCGCCCTACTCATCGAGCTCACAGCACATGCGCTTTTGTGTACGGGGCTGTCACCCTGTATCGCGCGCCTTTCCAGACGCTTCCACTAACACACATGCTGATTCAGGCTCTGGGCTCCTCCCCGTTCGCTCGCCGCTACTGGGGGAATCTCGGTTGATTTCTTTTCCTCGGGGTACTTAGATGTTTCAGTTCCCCCGGTTCGCCTCATTAACCTATGGATTCAGTTAATGATAGTGTGACGAGTCACACTGGGTTTCCCCATTCGGGTATCGCCGGTTATAACGGTTCATATCACCTTACCGGCGCTTATCGCAGATTAGCACGCCCTTCATCGCCTCTGACTGCCAGGGCATCCACCGTGTACGCTTAGTCGCTTAACCTCACAACCCGAAGATGTTTCTCGCGATTCATCATCGTGTTGCGAAAATTTGAGAGACTCACGAACAACTTTCGTTGTTCTGTGTTTCAATTTTCAGCTTGATCCAGATTTTTAAAGAGCAAAACTTCGCAGTGAACCCTTTCAGGTACACTCTGAAGTATTTTTTCGTAAACACTCACGAGATGGTGGAGCTATGCGGGATCGAACCGCAGACCTCCTGCGTGCAAAGCAGGCGCTCTCCCAGCTGAGCTATAGCCCCATCGTGTAGTCAGAACCTCTTTACCGATAATTTTTCCTGAGACAAGGCGTGGAATAACGAAGCATACATCAGTATGTGAGTTATTTCACAACGCAGTATTCAGGGAAAATTTGGTAGGCCTGAGTGGACTTGAACCACCGACCTCACCCTTATCAGGGGTGCGCTCTAACCACCTGAGCTACAAGCCTGTAGAGGTTTTACTGCTCGTTTTTCATCAGACAATCTGTGTGAGCACTGCAAAGTACGCATCTTTAAGGTAAGGAGGTGATCCAACCGCAGGTTCCCCTACGGTTACCTTGTTACGACTTCACCCCAGTCATGAATCACAAAGTGGTAAGCGCCCTCCCGAAGGTTAAGCTACCTACTTCTTTTGCAACCCACTCCCATGGTGTGACGGGCGGTGTGTACAAGGCCCGGGAACGTATTCACCGTGGCATTCTGATCCACGATTACTAGCGATTCCGACTTCATGGAGTCGAGTTGCAGACTCCAATCCGGACTACGACGCACTTTATGAGGTCCGCTTGCTCTCGCGAGGTCGCTTCTCTTTGTATGCGCCATTGTAGCACGTGTGTAGCCCTGGTCGTAAGGGCCATGATGACTTGACGTCATCCCCACCTTCCTCCAGTTTATCACTGGCAGTCTCCTTTGAGTTCCCGGCCTAACCGCTGGCAACAAAGGATAAGGGTTGCGCTCGTTGCGGGACTTAACCCAACATTTCACAACACGAGCTGACGACAGCCATGCAGCACCTGTCTCACAGTTCCCGAAGGCACCAATCCATCTCTGGAAAGTTCTGTGGATGTCAAGACCAGGTAAGGTTCTTCGCGTTGCATCGAATTAAACCACATGCTCCACCGCTTGTGCGGGCCCCCGTCAATTCATTTGAGTTTTAACCTTGCGGCCGTACTCCCCAGGCGGTCTACTTAACGCGTTAGCTCCGGAAGCCACGCCTCAAGGGCACAACCTCCAAGTAGACATCGTTTACGGCGTGGACTACCAGGGTATCTAATCCTGTTTGCTCCCCACGCTTTCGCACCTGAGCGTCAGTCTTTGTCCAGGGGGCCGCCTTCGCCACCGGTATTCCTCCAGATCTCTACGCATTTCACCGCTACACCTGGAATTCTACCCCCCTCTACAAGACTCAAGCCTGCCAGTTTCGAATGCAGTTCCCAGGTTGAGCCCGGGGATTTCACATCCGACTTGACAGACCGCCTGCGTGCGCTTTACGCCCAGTAATTCCGATTAACGCTTGCACCCTCCGTATTACCGCGGCTGCTGGCACGGAGTTAGCCGGTGCTTCTTCTGCGGGTAACGTCAATTGCTGCGGTTATTAACCACAACACCTTCCTCCCCGCTGAAAGTACTTTACAACCCGAAGGCCTTCTTCATACACGCGGCATGGCTGCATCAGGCTTGCGCCCATTGTGCAATATTCCCCACTGCTGCCTCCCGTAGGAGTCTGGACCGTGTCTCAGTTCCAGTGTGGCTGGTCATCCTCTCAGACCAGCTAGGGATCGTCGCCTTGGTGAGCCGTTACCTCACCAACTAGCTAATCCCATCTGGGCACATCTGATGGCAAGAGGCCCGAAGGTCCCCCTCTTTGGTCTTGCGACGTTATGCGGTATTAGCCACCGTTTCCAGTAGTTATCCCCCTCCATCAGGCAGTTTCCCAGACATTACTCACCCGTCCGCCACTCGTCAGCGAAGCAGCAAGCTGCTTCCTGTTACCGTTCGACTTGCATGTGTTAGGCCTGCCGCCAGCGTTCAATCTGAGCCATGATCAAACTCTTCAATTTAAAAGTTTGATGCTCAATGAATTAAACTTCGTAATGAATTACGTGTTCACTCTTGAGACTTGGTATTCATTTTTCGTCTTGCGACGTCAAGAATCCGTATCTTCGAGTGCCCACACAGATTGTCTGATAAATTGTTAAAGAGCAGTGCCGCTTCGCTTTTTCTCAGCGGCGCGGGGTGTGCATATTACGCTTTCCCGCTTCAGAGTCAAGCGTTTATTTTCGCTTTTCTCCGTGAGGTTCTGGTCTGAACCCCGCTGACCCGGCGGCCTGTGTGCCGTTGTTCCGTGTCAGTGGTGGCGCATTATAGGGAGTTATTTCTGCCTGACAAGAGGAAATTTAAAATAATTTTCTGAGTGCGCACTTTTTATTCTTTGCGTTTATTTTGCCGACGATTTGTTGGTTAAATGGGCTATTTCACGGGCAAAGTGCGCAACCTGCTCCCAGTCGGTGTACACCACTTCTTTACTGGTATCCGTTTCGCCGCCCGACATCTTCATAATAAGCTTGATCATCAGACGGTCATACCAGCGATAACGGGGATAGCGAAGCGCGCCTGCAATGACGGCACAGTAGTCAGGTCGCCACGGAGAGCTCATTAAAAACTTCCGCGCGTAGCTGTTAGTCTGCGGCGTCCGTTTTTCAGCTTTACGCGCCACCAGGTTAACGGAATAAAAGGCGCTCGGCATTCCGTTCAACCGCGTGGCGTATTTCTTAACAAACTCCTGAAAGGCGCTGTGGTAATGACCATAACGAATAGACGCGCCAATCACTACGCGATCATAGCTATCCCAGTCCGGCTCTTCTGAGCGATGCAGATTAACGACATCGGCCCAGATCCCCATCTCTTTGAGTTCAGAAGCCAGATAAGAGGCAATTTCGCGCGTTTGTCCGTCCCGGGTAGAGAAAAGAATCAATGTTTTCACTTGTTACTCCATTATTCACGCCAGAAAGTCGGGGTAAAAAGTACCAGCAAAGTGAATACTTCCAGACGACCAAATAGCATGTTGGCGATGAGTATCCATTTCGCAACCGGATTCATACTGGCGAAGTTATCAGCAACCACCCCCAGCCCCGGTCCCAGGTTATTAAGCGTAGCCACTACCGAGGCGAAAGCCGAGAAATCATCTACGCCTGTAGCGATAATAGCCAGCATACTGACGATAAATACCAGCGCGTAGGCAGAAAAGAATCCCCAGACGGCTTCCAGAATACGCTCTGGCAGCGCCCGGTTCCCCAGCTTAATACTGTAAACGGCATTCGGATGCACCAGACGTTTGAGTTCGCGGTTCCCCTGTTTAAACAACAACAGAATACGGATGACCTTTAACCCCCCGCCCGTTGACCCGGCGCAACCGCCAATAAACGCGGAACATAGCAGCAAGACGGGCAAAAACAGCGGCCAGCGCGCAATGCTGTCCGTGGTAAACCCTGCCGTTGTCGCCATCGACACAACCTGGAAGAATGCCTGATTTAGCGTTGTCAGCGCCGAGTCGTAGATATTATGGAACCACAGTACCAGCGTGCAGATTACCACCAGCGTCAACTGTACGCCGATGAACATGCGGAATTCCGGATCGCGCCAGTATACCTTCAGGCTACGCCCGCTTAATAAAGAGAAATGCAGGCCATAGTTACAACCGGAGATCAGCAGGAAAATAGCGATGATGGTATTAATAGTGGGACTATCAAAATAGCCTACGCTGGCGTCATGCGTTGAGAAGCCGCCGATAGCGATAGTGGAGAAGCTGTGTCCGATAGCGTCAAACGCGGGCATCCCTGCAAACCATAGCGCCAGCGCGCAGGCTACCGTTAGCAAAACATAGATAAGCCACAGCGTTTTCGCCGTCTCGGCAATACGCGGGCGCATTTTGTTATCTTTGAGCGGCCCCGGCATTTCTGCCCGATAGAGCTGCATCCCCCCGACGCCGAGGATAGGGAGAATCGCCACCGCCAGCACAATGATCCCCATACCGCCAAACCATTGCAGCATCTGACGATAAAAGAGAATGGCGTGCGGTAATGAATCCAGCCCCACCAGCGTAGTGGCACCCGTGGTGGTTAACCCGGAGAACGATTCAAAAAAAGCATCGGTAATGGTGAGGTTTGGGCTTTCCGAGAAAATAAACGGCAGCGCACCCACGCTGCCCAGCACGGTCCAGAACAGCACCACGATAAGAAATCCTTCGCGGGATTTCAGCTCGCCCTTTTCCCTACGGTTTGGCCACCACAGTATGGAACCGATCGCCAGCGCGACAAAAAAGGTCTGCGTGAACGCTCTTCCTGCGCCATCACGATATATTAGCGCTACCAGTCCCGGGAGAATCATTGTCCCCGAAAATAAGATAACCAGTAGTCCAACGATTCGGGTAATGGCGCGAAAATGCATCTCTGCCGCTTCCTTTATTCTTAAAAATGAGGTGGGGATTATTCTTCAATCGCTAACAATTGCAATGAACCACGGCTAAAATCCGCCAGTTTTGTGGAAAATACATTCACATGAGCAAAAGGAAGCGCCACCCTGAGCCGAACAGACGCCTGATAATCGCTGGAAACGATCTTCCCGGCAAACTGTCCTAATAATGCTTCGATTCCGGCCAACTGACCGTACTCACACTGCAAAGTATATTCGGTTAATGGCGTCTTGCGTTGTGTGGCAAGCTGACGTAATGCCTGATTCACACCGCCGCCATAGGCTTTTACCAGCCCGCCCGTACCCAGCAGAATACCACCATAGTAGCGCACGACGACGGCAGTAATTTCTCCGACGCCGCTGCCCATCAATTGCGCAAGCATCGGCTTGCCTGCCGTTCCCGCCGGTTCGCCGTCGTCTGAAAAGCCCAGTTGCTGTGAGTCGTCCGGCGCACCCGCCACCCACGCCACACAATGGTGGCGCGCATCAGGGTGCTCAGCTCTGACTGACTCAACAAACGCTTTCGCCGCGTCTACGCCATCGGTATGCGCCAATAGCGTAATAAAGCGGCTTTTTTTGATCTCTTCAACAACGGTGACCGGCGCTGCAGGGATTAACCAACTGTCCATTACGCCAGTTTTAAATCCCGCGTCATGTTTTCCACGCCGTTTTCGTGGATGACCACGTTATCTTCAATGCGAATACCGCCGAAAGGCTTGAGCGCTTCAATTTTCTGCCAGTTGAAGTGCTTGCTGAACGGCCCTTCGCGCCACGGCGCTAACAGCGATTCGATGAAGTAAATCCCCGGTTCGATGGTCAACACCATTCGCGGCTGTAACACACGCGTGCAGCGCAGATACGGGTATTTGGACGGCGCGGCGAGATGCGTACCGGAATCATCCTGCATAAACCCGGCCACATCGTGTACCTGCAGACCCAACGGATGACCAATACCGTGCGGCATAAACGGCCCGGTGAGATCATTTTCCACCATCGCCTCTTCACTCATGTCGGTAATGATTTGATGTTTACGCAGCAGCTTCGCGATGCGCTGATGGAACTGAATATGATAATCCACATAGCTGACGCCCGCCTTCATGGTAGCGATCAGCGCCAACTGTTCGTCGTTAACATCTTTCACCAAGTGGGCGTAGTCGTTATCGCTTTTCGCCGACCAGGTTCGCGTCAGATCCGCCGCGTAGCCGTTGTATTCCGCGCCCGCATCCAGCAGGAAACTGCGCATTTCAGACGGTGCCTGATGATCCAGTTTCGTGTAATGCAGCACGGCGGCATGTTCGTTCAGCGCCACAATGTTGCTGTATGGAACATCGGTATCGCGATGTCCCGTGGCGGTCAGGTACGCCAGGTTGATGTCGAACTCACTCATGCCGGAACGGAAGGCCTCTTCCGCCGCCCGATGACCGCTCACCGCCATTTTCTGCGCTTCGCGCATACAGGCCAGTTCATAATCCGTTTTATAGGCGCGGTAGTAATGCAGATAGTCGATAACACCTTTCGGGTTGATGTTGCTGGCGGCGATATCCAATTGTAGCGCGCGCTCAGGAACCGGGCCGATATAGCCGATATTGCCACGCGCGGCAGGCAGTTGGCTGCCGATGCCATCCGCTTTCGGTAAGGCGACGACCTCGACTTCTTCTGTCCAGAATGACGTTGGCAGCGGTTCAACGTTATGCCAGTAATCGACCGGCAGATAAAACCACAATTTGGGTTTGTTGACGCCATCGACCAGCAGCCAGCAATTTGGAACCTGAGTTACCGGCACCCACGCTTTAAACTGCGGATTGACCTTAAACGGATAAGGGTGATCGTCGAGAAAGACGTTGAAAAGCTCGCCGGAATGAATAAGTAACGCATCCAGCTTAAAGCGCGCCAGAACATCGCGCGTCCGTTCTTGTAAGGTAACAATATGATTTTTATAGAGCGCGGCCAGTGATTCCATTTTTTACCCTTCTGTTTTTTTGACCTCAAGTTTCCGCATCTTAGCACATCGCCCCACGAGAGCGTGATCTCTGCCGAGCGTGATCACATCGGCATTTCTTTAATCATTTATTTGCATTTTATTAACACAAAATACACACTTCGCTTCATCTGGTACGACCAGATCACCTTGTGGATTCAGGAGATTGACATGCTTTATAAAGGCGACACCCTGTACCTCGACTGGCTGGAAGATGGCATCGCCGAACTGGTGTTCGATGCTCCAGGCTCGGTCAATAAACTCGACACCGCAACCGTCGCCAGCCTCGGCCAGGCGCTTGAGGTGCTGGAAAAGCAACACGATTTAAAAGGGCTGCTGCTGCGCTCTAATAAAGCGGCCTTTATTGTCGGCGCGGACATCACCGAATTTCTTTCACTGTTCCTCGTCCCCGAAGAGCAGTTAAGCCAATGGCTGCATTTCGCTAATAGCGTCTTTAACCGTCTGGAAGATTTACCCGTACCGACCCTTGCCGCCGTAAACGGCTATGCGTTGGGCGGCGGGTGCGAATGCGTGCTGGCCACCGATTACCGTCTGGCGACGCCAGACCTCCGTATCGGTCTGCCGGAAACTAAACTGGGCATCATGCCGGGTTTCGGCGGCTCCGTTCGTCTGCCGCGTATGCTGGGCGCAGACAGCGCGCTGGAGATTATCGCGGCAGGTAAAGATGTCGGTGCTGAGCACGCGCTGAAAATCGGCCTTGTGGACGGCGTGGTCAAACAAGAGAAGCTAATTGAAGGCGCGATAGCGGTGTTACGCCAGGCCATTACCGGCGATCTCGACTGGAGAGCTAAACGCCAGCCGAAACTGGAACCGTTGAAACTCAGTAAGATTGAAGCGGCGATGAGCTTTACCATCGCTAAAGGCATGGTCGCACAAACGGCGGGTAAACATTATCCGGCGCCGATGACCGCAGTGAAAACCATTGAAGCCGCCGCGCGTTTTGGTCGTGAAGAAGCGTTGAATCTGGAAAATAAAAGCTTTGTTCCGCTGGCGCATACCAATGAGGCTCGTGCGCTGGTCGGTATCTTCCTCAACGATCAATATGTAAAAGGTAAAGCCAAAAAGCTGACCAAAGATATTGAGACGCCGAAACAGGCAGCCGTACTGGGCGCGGGCATTATGGGCGGCGGTATCGCTTACCAGTCGGCCTGGAAAGGCGTACCGGTCATCATGAAAGATATCAACGATAAATCGTTGAACCTCGGCATGACCGAAGCGGCCAAGCTGCTGAACAAACAGCTGGAGCGCGGCAAGATCGACGGTCTGAAGCTGGCGGGCGTCATTTCGACCATCCACCCGACTCTCGATTATGCCGGTTTCGATCGCGTAGATGTTGTTGTCGAAGCGGTAGTCGAAAATCCGAAAGTCAAAAAAGCGGTACTGGCGGAAACCGAGCAGAAAGTGCGCCCGGAAACCGTGCTGGCCTCAAATACCTCCACCATCCCAATTGGCGAACTGGCAAGCGCCCTGGAACGTCCGGAAAACTTTTGCGGAATGCACTTCTTCAACCCGGTACACCGGATGCCGCTGGTTGAAATCATTCGCGGCGAGAAGAGTTCAGACGAAACCATTGCCAAAGTCGTCGCCTGGGCCAGCAAAATGGGCAAGACACCGATTGTAGTCAACGACTGCCCCGGCTTCTTTGTTAACCGCGTGCTGTTCCCCTATTTCGCCGGTTTCAGTCAACTGCTGCGCGACGGCGCGGATTTCCGCAAAGTCGATAAAGTGATGGAAAAACAGTTCGGCTGGCCGATGGGCCCGGCCTATCTGCTCGACGTGGTGGGTATTGATACCGCCCACCACGCGCAGGCGGTAATGGCGGCAGGCTTCCCGCAACGGATGCAGAAAGAGTATCGCGACGCGATCGACGCATTGTTTGACGCCAGCCGTTTTGGGCAAAAAAACGGTCTGGGCTTCTGGCGCTATAAAGAAGACAGCAAGGGTAAGCCGAAGAAAGAAGAAGATGCCGCGGTGGATGACCTGCTGGCAAGCGTCAGCCAGCCGAAACGCGACTTCAGCGACGACGAGATAATCGCCCGTATGATGATCCCGATGATTAACGAAGTGGTTCGCTGTCTGGAAGAAGGCATTATCGCAAGCCCGGCGGAAGCCGATATGGCGCTGGTCTACGGCCTGGGCTTCCCTCCATTCCACGGCGGCGCATTCCGCTGGCTGGATACACAGGGCAGCGCGAAATATCTTGATATGGCGCAGCAGTATCAACACCTCGGCCCGCTGTATGAAGTGCCGGAAGGGCTGCGTAATAAAGCGCGCCATAACGAACCGTATTATCCCCCGGTTGAACCAGCCCGTCCGGTTGGTTCTCTGAAAACGGCTTAAGGAGTCACAATGGAACAGGTTGTCATTGTCGATGCTATTCGCACCCCGATGGGCCGTTCGAAGGGCGGCGCGTTTCGCAACGTGCGGGCAGAAGATCTCTCCGCCCACTTAATGCGTAGCCTGCTGGCGCGTAATCCGTCGCTTACAGCGGCGACCCTCGATGATATTTACTGGGGCTGCGTACAACAAACGCTGGAGCAAGGCTTCAACATTGCCCGTAACGCCGCGCTGCTGGCAGAAATTCCCCATTCGGTACCGGCGGTCACCGTCAACCGTCTGTGTGGTTCCTCGATGCAGGCGTTACACGATGCAGCGCGAATGATCATGACCGGCGATGCGCAGGTTTGTCTGGTTGGCGGCGTGGAGCATATGGGGCACGTGCCGATGAGTCACGGCGTGGATTTTCACCCGGGTCTGAGTCGCAACGTCGCCAAAGCGGCAGGGATGATGGGGCTAACGGCGGAAATGCTCTCCCGCCTGCACGGCATTAGCCGGGAAATGCAGGACCAGTTCGCCGCGCGTTCTCATGCTCGCGCCTGGGCCGCCACGCAGTCTGGCGCATTCAAAACGGAGATTATCCCGACTGGCGGTCATGATGCAGACGGCGTGTTGAAGCAGTTTAACTACGATGAAGTGATCCGCCCGGAAACCACGGTCGAAGCGCTATCAACGCTGCGTCCGGCATTTGATCCGGTTAGTGGCACGGTCACGGCGGGCACCTCATCCGCGCTTTCCGATGGCGCAGCCGCCATGCTGGTAATGAGCGAAAGTCGTGCCCGTGAGCTGGGCCTGAAACCTCGCGCCCGTATTCGCTCAATGGCAGTGGTGGGTTGTGATCCGTCAATTATGGGTTACGGGCCGGTTCCGGCGTCAAAACTGGCGTTGAAAAAAGCGGGACTGTCAGCCAGCGATATCGATGTGTTTGAGATGAACGAAGCGTTTGCCGCACAGATCCTGCCATGCATTAAGGATCTGGGATTGATGGAGCAGATAGACGAGAAGCTCAACCTCAACGGCGGCGCGATCGCGCTTGGTCATCCGCTCGGCTGCTCCGGAGCACGTATCAGCACCACGCTTATCAACCTGATGGAGCGCAAAGACGCGCAGTTTGGTCTGGCGACGATGTGTATTGGTCTGGGTCAGGGCATCGCCACAGTGTTTGAGCGGGTTTAATCAAAGATAATATCCCCTAAATAACTCGCATTGCAGCGCAGCGGCAACTGAGCGAATCCCCGGGCACATAGATAACTATGTGCCCGGGATGAGCAAAGGCAGCCAACAAAGAGGCTGCGCGAATTATGACGGGAAACAGTTTAGTTGCCGTTTTTCCCGCCCGTCAGGGGCGGGTTTTTTCACCGTATGGCCCGTTCTACTCAGTAAGCGCTTTGGTCAGGCTAAATGGCATAGCCTGATATCCACGCGCACCATGTATTTGCATTTCGACCGCAGGCTCTTTTTCTCCCCATTTGAACTCTTCCAGATACGGATTAGGCAAGCTGGTAAATGCGCCTACCGACAAATCAAACGCACCACCTGCTGTTGCGGAATACACGAACACAGAATTCTTGTCAGTCTGGTACTCGGTGATAGAGGTTACCGGGCTAAACCACTCGTTCCCGCGCTCTTTACCGTATTGCCAGATCTGTTGGACTGTCTTGTTTTTCTGGTCGATTTTGTAAATCACGGAGCGGCTGTATTTCATACTCTGCATAGCAGGCTGTTCTAAGCCGCGGCCATCGCCATTGTCGAAAGCGGAAAGGTATAAGATATCGCCTTTACTCTTACTATCAATTTTAAAGGCCGTATGTTGCGTCCATGTCCAGTCGAAGTCACCCTCGCAGCCACTGTCCTGGCAAGCAATTTTTTGGCCTTTGCTATCCACTGGCGTCAGAATTGCGGCATTAAATGGCGCTTTCCAGCCAGCAGGCGTACCCAGTATCCACTTCACTTTCTTATCGCGGCCGATTTTGATAATCGCACTCTGGTGGCGGGAGCTGATGATGATGGAATCATCTTCACTGTCATAGTCGACGCTGTTGACATGCGCCCAGTTGCGGCCAGCCCCACTACCCACGATATCCCCGAATTTGTCGGAGGAGTCCAGCGCCGCCAGATCTTCTTCGCTCAACGTATGGCCGGACTGGCTGGCGTCGATATTCAGGCACACAGCGCCCTGATCGAGGGTTTTCATTATCACATCACGATAAGGATCGAGGATATCAAACAGACGCCATTCATCCACTACCACGCCGTTCTGATCAACTTCGGCAATCACATCACGCACGGTACGAACATTTTTCCCATCAGGGCGTTTATAGTTAGAGCTGGCTACACGCAGGAAGTAGTGACCGTTGGCCGCGTTATCCATTGAGTGTGAAAAATCGTTATAATTATCCGGCAGACGGCGGTTAAAGATTTCACGCCCCATGATATCGTATTTCACATAACGCTGACCGTAGCCCCACGATAGTGCGCCATCCTGGTTTTGTTTAAAGCCCATCATAACGCCAGCACGATAAATTGACTTTAAATCATAAATTGAACTTGGATTCATAAACCAACGAATATCACCGGAGGTGTCGATAATAGCGTTAGCTGTAGTGAAGTTCCATTCTAATGCACCCCCAGTAGGGTTGTTCCAGACAGTACGCGTTCCATTCCCAGACTTATCTTTCGTATTATTCAAAAGATACAAGCGATCTTTAAATTCTGGGGAAACCTTTTTAACATCGATAGTAAAGAGTGCTGATTGTTCTTCTTTTGTACCCGCTGATTCAATATAGGCAGGCGGCGCATACATTTTATAGCTTTCTTTTACATTTTCGGTTTTACTACCCTGGATCCTTGTATATTCAACTTCAACGGTATTGACATAATCCGGGTAAAGACCAAAGACGGGAATACCGCCATACGTTAAAAGGTATTTATTATTAACTTTATACGCGATCTCCTGGCCATTTTCTTTGGGTACAATCCGTACATGCACGTCACGTAACTGGTAACCGCCATTACGAATAACGGCGGTTAGCGGCGCGATATCATAGGGGTTCATAACAACTTCGCCAATTTTTCCCTGGACCTGATAGTCCACTTTAGCGCCGCTGGCGCCGCCGATGGCGAAAGCAGTAGAAGGTACTGATGACAAAATTGCAACAGATAATGCGAGAGAAGTTAAAGCATATTTAAATTTCATAACACTCTCCATCTTATAAATAAATAACTTTCCATTTTATGTTTCTTTTATAAAAATAAATGAAGCATATATAATTAACTATTTTTATTGATAGTCTCAGGACATAATATTACTTAATTTATTACACGCAATACAAAGCCTGTAGATATTCAATATCATAACGTTTTATAGTTGACGATTAATTAATATTTAAGAGGACTTTTAGGTAGGCTAACGTAAAAAGGGACGCTACTGCGTCCCATAAAATAGTTAAATAAATGCGAACGCATCGCCAAACAGACGATCTTCCCGCGCGTTACGCTCATGACAGAACAGATCGCGGGCGATTTTCGCCATCTCAAAACGTCCGGCAATATAAATATCGTGCCCCGCCAGCGTACCATAATCCTGCAATACCGCCGTAAGTACCGTTCCTGTACGTCCACGCCAGCCTTCTTCCGGCTGCTCGACAACAGGTTCAATACGCAAATTCGGATGGTTAACAGAGAGTGCTTCCAGCTCAGAGAGATCATAGAGGTGCTTTTCTTCGCGACCACCCCAGTAAATGGTAACATCGCGGTTCGGGTTGCGCGCTAACGCCGTCAACAGGATGGAGCGCACATAAGAAAAGCCCGTACCGCCCGCGATCAGAATCAACGGACGCTCTTCATCGTCACGTAGCCAGGCGTCGCCATGCGGAATATCGACGACGATTTCCCGGTCTTTCAGAATTCGATCCATGACCGCCATCGCATACAGATTGAGCTCGGAGGCGCCAATGTGTAATTCAATAAACCCTTTCTCGTCCGGCGTTGAGGCCATCGAAAACGGGCGTTTGTCACGCTCGTCCATTACGACCATCAAATACTGACCAGCGCGGAATGAAAACGCCGCGTCCGGCACTAAACGAACCCGATATACGGTATCGGTGATAGCTTCTACCGAGGTCACTTTACAGCTTAAGGTTGTCATGCGCTCCCTCTGTCGGGTGTCGGGTCAATACCGACATTTTTCAAGCCGAGTCGCCGCAGCCTGAAATGTCGATGTCCGCTTTCAGTTATTTAAAGATAGCCAGCTCATCCCAAATCGCATCAATACGCGCGGTAACTTCAGGATCTTTAACAATAGGACGACCCCACTCGCGTTGGGTTTCGCCCGGCCATTTGTTTGTGGCATCCAGCCCCATTTTTGAACCCAGCCCGGAGACCGGCGAGGCAAAATCCAGGTAGTCAATCGGCGTATTTTCAACCAGCACCGTATCCCGCGCAGGGTCCATACGGGTGGTAATCGCCCAGATCACATCATTCCAGTCGCGTGCGTTAACGTCATCATCGCAAACGATAACAAATTTCGTATACATAAACTGGCGCAAAAACGACCAGACGCCCATCATGACGCGTTTCGCATGACCAGCGTACTGCTTTTTCATCGTCACTACCGCCAGGCGGTAAGAACACCCTTCCGGCGGCAGATAAAAGTCGACGATTTCCGGAAACTGTTTTTGCAGAATAGGCACGAAGACTTCATTGAGCGCCACCCCTAATACCGCAGGCTCATCGGGCGGACGCCCGGTATAGGTGGAGTGATAGATGGCATCCTCACGCTGCGTAATATGCGTGACGGTAAAGACCGGAAAGTTATCCACTTCATTATAATAGCCCGTATGATCGCCATACGGCCCTTCCGGCGCCATCTCTCCCGGCTCAATGTAACCTTCAAGGATAATCTCGGCGCTGGCAGGCACTTCCAGATCGTTAGAAAGACATTTAACCACTTCAGTTTTCGTGCCGCGCAGCAGGCCCGCAAAGGCATACTCCGACAGAGTATCGGGAACTGGAGTCACGGCGCCAAGTATCGTCGCCGGATCGGCGCCCAATGCGACGGAGACCGGGAAACGTTCACCCGGACGCGCGGCTAACCACTCCTGAAAATCCAGCGCGCCGCCGCGGTGAGACAGCCAGCGCATAATCAGCTTATTTTTACCTATCAACTGCTGACGATAAATGCCCAGGTTTTGCCGTTCTTTGTGCGGGCCACGCGTTACCGTCAGTCCCCAGGTAATCAACGGCGCGGCGTCGTCCGGCCAACAGGTCATGACAGGAAGACGCGTTAAATCGACATCATCGCCAGACGCGATTTTCTGCTGGCAAGGCGCGCCGCGTAACCGTTTCGTCGGCATATTCAGCACTTGCTTAAACTGCGGCAGCTTGTCAAACAGATCGCGAAAGCCTTTCGGCGGCTCAGGTTCTTTCAGAAACGCTAATAATTTACCCACTTCCCGTAATGCGGAAACATCATCCTGCCCCATGCCCATCGCCACGCGTTTTGGCGTGCCAAAAAGGTTGCACAGCACCGGCATGGCGTAACCTTTAGGATTTTCAAACAGCAACGCCGGTCCACCGGCACGCAGCGTGCGGTCAGCGATTTCCGTGATTTCCAGATGAGGATCCACAGGTAGCGTGATGCGTTTTAGTTCCCCCTGCTGCTCAAGTAGCGTCAGGAAGTCGCGTAAATCGTGATATTTCATGGCGTCCATTGTAGCCTCTTGGTAAGCGCATCATTATACGGCGTTCATCATCGGGATGCTGTATTTTTGTTAAATTAGCGTGAACTCTGGCAACCAACGCTAATCCAGATACGGCTTAAAGGATGAAGTGTATAATTAACTTCGCGCATGGCTTTTGCTATGCTTGCGCCCCGAACAAGCGGATAAGAGTCATTATGCAATCCTGGTATTTACTGTACTGCAAACGCGGGCAACTTCAGCGTGCTCAGGAACACCTCGAAAGACAAGCGGTAAGTTGCCTGACACCGATGATCACCCTGGAAAAAATGGTACGCGGAAAACGTACCTCCGTCAGCGAACCGCTCTTTCCTAATTATCTGTTCGTTGAATTTGATCCGGAAGTGATACATACCACTACAATCAACGCCACGCGCGGCGTCAGCCATTTTGTGCGCTTTGGCGCGCATCCTGCGATCGTGCCTTCCAGCGTTATTCATCAGCTTTCTATCTACAAGCCCGAAGGCGTTGTCGATCCTGAAACCCCCTATCCCGGCGATAGCGTCATCATCACGGAAGGCGCATTTGAAGGGCTGAAAGCGATTTTTACCGAACCGGATGGCGAAACGCGTTCGATGTTACTGCTTAATTTACTCAATAAAGAAGTGAAGCAGAGCGTAAAAAACACCGGTTTTCGCAAGATTTAGCGATCATTCAGAATACAACCTCAAATAAGGTTCTGGCGTTGGCATCTGTCATCGCCGCTAACCATTGCGGATCTTCACCACGCCATAGCGCTATGCGCTCCAGGATGTGAGGCAGATACGCGGGCTCGTTGCGTCGTGACGTTGGTTTCGGCGTAAGATCGCGGGGCAACAGATACGGCGCGTCGGTTTCTATCAGTAGCTTTTCCGCTGGAATAAACGGTAAGAGTTCACGTAGCTCAAGCCCGCGTCGTTCGTCGCAAACCCACCCGGTAATACCGATATAGAGCCCTCTGTCCACACAGGCCTGCATTTGCTGGCGTGAACCGGTAAAGCAGTGCAGTATTGCACCAGGAAGACTATCCAGCCAGGGATCAAGCAATGCCAGAAATCGCTCATGCGCGTCCCGGCAGTGCATAAAGATTGGCATCTGCAATTCGGCGGCAATTTGTAGCTGCGCCTGAAAGGCACGCTCCTGCTCCTGCGGCGTGGAAAAATTGCGATTGAAATCCAGCCCGCACTCACCGATAGCGACGACTTCCGGCTGGTTCGCCAGCGCAATAATGGCGTCTTCAGACGCGGGTGACCACTGACTACTGTCATGGGGATGGACGCCAGCCGTCGACCAACAATGGGGGTAGCGCCGCGCCAGTTTTAATGCCTGCTGACTTTCATGGATGTTCGTTCCGGTCAGTAGCATACCTTTTACTCCCGCCGCAAACGCACGGGCGACCACATCATCACGATCTTTTGCAAACTGGCTACTGGTTAAATTAACGCCAATATCAAACATGCTTGCCCCCATATGACAACCGCCCTGGCGGGCGGTTGTGTTTAGTCTTCAGTGTGCTCGGCCTTTTCGGTTTCGGCCTCGTTATCTTCGTCGCGCGTCCGTCGCTTACCGACATAAAAGCGTGAGCAGAAAACGCCAATTTCAAACAGGCAGTACATCGGTATCGCCAGCAACGTTTGCGAGAAAACATCTGGCGGCGTAAGCAGCATTCCCACAATGAATGCCCCGACCAAGATATAAGGCCGTTTTTTACGCAAATCTTCTGGCGTGGTGATGCCCATCCAGCACAGCAACACAATCGCCACCGGCACTTCAAAGGCTACGCCAAAGGCCATAAAAAGCGCCATAACAAAGCTAAGATAGCTGGCGATATCTGTCGAAACCTGTACCCCTTCCGGCGCCGTATGCGTCAGGAAACCAAAGGCCAAAGGGAATACGACAAAATAGGCGAAGGCCATACCAATGTAGAAAAGCAGCGAGCTGGATACCAGCAGCGGTACGACCAGACGACGCTCATGCTTATACAGCGCCGGGGCGATAAAGGCCCAAACCTGGTACAAAATGACAGGCGCGGATAAGATCAAAGACACCATGAAGGTGAGTTTGATAGGCGTAAAAAACGGCGACGCCACATCCGTCGCAATCATTGTCGCCCCTTGCGGCATCTGTTTAATCAGCGGTGCGGCGACTAAATGATAAATATCATTGGCGAAATAAATTAACGCCAGAAAAATCAGAAGTACTGCGACGATGCAGTTTAGCAGGCGCTTACGCAACTCGATCAGATGCGTGATAAGCGGTTGAGTATCTTCTACAGCCATGTTTACGGTTTATCACTCGACGAGGGGGAAGATTCGACAACAGGCGCAGCGGATTTCTTCTCGGCGTCTATCGTGGCTACGGAAGCGGTTTCCGTCGACTCAGGCACGTTAGCTTTAACGGGCTCCGGCTTTTGTTCCGGCGCGCTCGCCTGTGTTTCAGCGGCGGCAGGGGTGACGCCCTCATGCTGCGTTTCGTTCCCTTTTACCACCGGATTATGGATGGTATGCGCTTCATCGCTCGCTTGTTCGGGATCGTTAGCGCTGTAGGTGCGTTTCATCGACTCCGCCGCCTGACGCAGTTCATCCATAGATGCTTTCAGTTCGGGAGTCAGATTTTCCAGGCTCGCCTTTTCGACTTTTTTCAGACTGTCCTGGAACTCCTGAAGTTTCAGTTCCTGAGTCAGTTCATTCTGAACCGTTGTCGCAAGGGACCGCAACGCGCGAATCCAGCCCGCTACCGTTTTTACCGCTACTGGCAATCGTTGCGGCCCCAACACAATGAGGCCGATAACGAACACTAACAGCAGTTCGCTAAAACCGATATCAAACACGGATTATACCTGCTCTTTATGTTGGCTTTTAGCGTCTTCCTTTTTCGCTTCGCCTTGCTTATCCGCGATAGATTTAGCGGTAAAATCAGCGTCCTGACTGGTTTTATCCTGTTTGGCATCATCATCGCTCATGGCCTTTTTAAAGCCTTTGATAGACGCGCCAAGATCGGAACCAATGGAACCGAGTTTTTTGGTGCCGAACAGCAGTACGACGATAACGGCAACAATCAACAACTGCCAAATACTGATACCACCCATACATGTTCCTCTGTGATAGATGATGAATTAATAGGGCCGCATTATACACATTATCCTTCGCGCTGCCTCTTTGTTAGCCGCTTTCGCCCGCCCTATTCACATACTTTTACATACGACCGGGACGACATTGACTTGCGGCCTGAGTACTGCCTCGAGTGATAATATGTACCTGCGTGACACAACCGGCGTTGAGCGATAAAAAATCTCAACGAGTTTTACGCCAGCCAACCAGCCAGACAACTACGCCGCCGACCATGAGCCAGCCAGGCATCAATCCCCATTCAGGGCGGTTGACGAGTAAGAATGACCCGCTCAGTAACAGCGTTGCGCCAATTCCCAATAAATAACGAGACTGACTTTGGCGCACATGGTTTACCTGTAACTCGCGCGCAATCTTATCAACACTGTGCTGTAAATATTTGCCCTGGCGCAAACTGTCGTACACCAGTTCAGGTATTTCTGGCATTTTTTCGACCCAGAACGGCGCTTTCTCTTTAAGAGCCCGCGTGAGAGCCGGAATACCCACCTGATCTTTGATCCAGGACTCAAGAAACGGCTTCGCCGTTTTCCACAAATCAAGCTGAGGATAAAGTTGTCGCCCAACCCCTTCAACATACAATAATGTTTTCTGCAACAACACCAGTTGCGGCTGGACTTCCATGTTAAATCGACGCGCTGTATTGAAAAGGTTTAACAACACATGACCAAACGAGATTTCCGCGAGCGGCTTTTCAAAGATAGGTTCACAGACGGTGCGGATGGCAAACTCAAAATCTTCAACGTTGGTATCTGGCGGAACCCAACCTGAATCGACATGCAGTTCTGCCACCTTTCGGTAATCGCGATTAAAAAACGCGATAAAGTTTTCAGCCAGATAGCGCTTATCTTCTTTGTTTAGCGACCCGACGATACCGCAGTCAATGCCGATATATTGCGGATTTTCAGGGTGTTCATGACTGACAAAAATATTTCCCGGATGCATGTCCGCATGGAAAAAGCTGTCGCGGAAAACCTGGGTGAAGAAAACTTTAACCCCGCGTTCCGCCAGCAGTTTCATGTTGGTGCCGTTCTTTTCCAGCGCTGCCACATCCGAAACCGGAATGCCGTATATCCGCTCCATCACCATCATATTCTGGCTACAGTAATCGGAGTACACCTCCGGGATATACAGCATGGGACTATTTTCAAAATTGCGGCGTAACTGAATCGCGTTGGCCGATTCCCGCAGCAGATTCAGCTCATCGATCAGCGTTTTCTCATACTCACGCACCACTTCCGTCGGGCGCAGACGACGCCCATCCGGTAACAGGCGTGGTACCCAGCGAGCAAGGCGATAAATCAGTTTCAGGTCTGCCTGAATTACCGGCAAAATATCCGGGCGAATGACCTTAATAACCACTTCTTTACCGTTTGATTTCAATCGCGCGGTATGTACCTGGGCGATTGACGCCGACGCTAAAGGCTGGATATCAAAGTCGTCAAACCAGGCTTCGACAGGTAGCCCCCCCATCGCCTCTTCAATCTGGGCTTTCGCCAGCCGACCATCGAATGGCGCGACTTTATCCTGGAGCAAAGCGAGCTGATCGGCGATTTGCGGCGGGAACAGGTCACGGCGCGTGGAGAGCATCTGACCAAATTTGATCCAGACCGGTCCCAGCTCTTGCAACGCCAGTCTTAATCGTTCACCCAGCAATTTATCTTTATGCCGGTTTGGCATCCAGAACAGCGAATAGCGCCATAATCGGAGTGGCAATGTAAGACGCATTCGGGGGATGAGTTCATCAAGGCCGTAGCTTAAAAACGTGCGGATGATGAAATATAGGCGCCGTACTTCACCTGGCGTCATTTGGCCTCCAGTTTTTCCAGCCGTGTGGTCAGAGCATCTACGGCGCGCTCAACAGCCGCGGTTTCTTCGGCAAACCATGCGACTTCCAGCGGGCCAGGCGCCATACGCCACTCTTCAGTGATCGCTTCAGCGGCATAACGCTGCTGACGTTGAAACCCGTGGCGCAGGAATTTAGCCCCGCCACGCACGACCTTACCGATACTTTCCGCCGCAATATCACCCGTGTATGGCGCCAACAGCTCCGCAGGATCGAATTCGGCGAGATCGGCGAGCGCCACAAAATTTTGCACGACCTGAATATCGCCCTGCACTTCCAGTTCGCCGCTGCGAATAAGCGCGGCCAGCTGCTGACGATCGCGTAGTTTTGGCAAAACGCTAGCTTGAGTGATTACCGTACAGTCCGCTTCGCCTTCCCATGCCCCCAGCACATCAACCTGGCGTTCGCTGAATACCAGGACTAATGGCGTCGAAAATCCCTTTAGTTTCACACACAGTACTTTTCCCTGTAAGCGCGTTCTGGCTGATTTCAGCGCTGGCGAACGATACAGAAACGTATTGAGGAGACCTTCAATTCCTGCGGTCACTAAGGGTTTAAAAGGCATTCCACCCTCCTAGAATTTATAACCACGGTGCAATGCCACAACACCCGCCGTCAGATTGTAATAATCCACGCTCTCAAATCCGGCGTCCTGCATCATGGCTTTTAAGGTATCCTGATCGGGATGCATACGGATGGATTCCGCGAGATACCGATAGCTATCCGCATCGTTCGCGACCATCGAGCCAATACGCGGTAAAATATGGAAAGAATAGGCGTCATACGCTTTACTCAGCGGCTCAATGATAGGCTTGGAAAATTCAAGCACCAGTAAACGTCCGCCGGGTTTCAACACACGGAACATTGACCGCAGCGCTTTTTCTTTTTCCGTTACATTGCGCAAACCAAACGAAATGGTAATGCAATCAAACGTATTATCAGGGAAAGGCAAAGCTTCGGCATTCGCCTGCACATACTCTACGTTGCCGATCACGCCGATATTACGCAGCTTCTCACGCCCCATTTTGAGCATGGAATCATTAATATCCGCCAGGATAACTTTGCCAGTTTCCCCGACCATACGTGAAAATTTCGCGGTAAGATCGCCCGTACCACCCGCTAAATCGAGAACGGTTTGTCCACGACGCACGCCACTGCAATCAATGGTGAAGCGCTTCCACAAACGATGAATGCCAAATGACATTAAGTCATTCATCACATCGTACTTTGACGCCACAGAATGAAAAACGTGAGCCACCATGTCAGCTTTCTGCTCTTTAGCGACGGTCTGAAAGCCAAAGTGCGTCGTTTCTTGTGAATCTTCCACCATCTCAGTGCCTGCTTATCGATAAAAATGTTCAAGAAGTGTAACAGATTGGGCCAATTTGCCCTACTCTGCGCCAGGACTAAACTACTCCGTATGGGTTAACTTAACTGCTGCTTCACCCGTTCATCATTGGGATAATGTTCATCCTGCCGCCCTTCAGGGATCGATCGTAAACGATATTCTTCATCTTGCGTAACGGCCTGTTCCGCTAAATCCGGATTAATCTCGCGTTTGATTTCCACGCCTAGCCCCCGGAAGGCCTCCGCCTGCGCCAAAACGTTGCCACGCCCCGACGCAAGTTTTTTCATCGCCTGACGGTAGTTATCCTGCGCTTTATCCAGACTCTGACCGATCGCTGACATATCATCAACGAACAACCGCATTTTATCGTAGAGCTTACTGGCTCTGTCTGCGATGTGCTGCGCATTGCGGCTCTGGTGTTCATAGCGCCACAGGTTGGCGATTGTCCGTAACGCCACCAGCAGCGTCGTGGGGCTTACCAGCATAATGTTATTTTTCAGCGCCTCGGTTATCAGTTCGGGCTGTTTATCTAACGCCAGCAGGAAAGCGGGTTCTACGGGGATAAACATCAGAACATAGTCCAGCGAGCGGAGGCCGGGAAGCTGCTGGTAGTCTTTACGCCCCAGTAAGCGAATATGATTGCGCACCGAGGCGATGTGCTCTTGTAAAGCGGCCTCGCGCGTGTAGTCATCTTCAGCGTTAAAGTAACGCTCGTAGGCGACCAACGTCATTTTAGCGTCGATGACCACATCTTTGCCCTGCGGCAAGCGGACGATGACATCCGGCTGCATCCGCGAGCGCGCATCGTTCTCAATATTGACCTGGGTTTCGTATTCGTAGCCTTCACGCAGTCCGGATGCCTCCAGCACCCGCGCCAGCACAACTTCGCCCCAGTTTCCTTGCGCCTTATTGTCCCCTTTCAGGGCGCGCGTCAGGTTGATCGCTTCCTGCGCCATTTGCGCGTTAAGCTGCTGCAAATTACGAATTTCGTGCGCCAGCGTATGCCGCTCCTGCGCTTCTTTGCCAAAACTCTCCTGAACCTGGCGGCGAAAACCGTCCAGTTGCTCACGCAGCGGCGTCAGCAGGCTATTCAGGCTTTGTCGGTTTTGTTCGTCTACGCGACGATTACTGTGTTCAAAGATACGATTCGCCAGATTTTCAAACTGCTCGCTTAAACGCTGTTCGCTGTTGATCATCTGACGGATTTTGTCTTCCGCGTGTTGCTGAGTCGCTTCCAGACGGGTCGTGACTTCACGCAGATCGGCTTCCAGGGAGGTATTAATACTGTGCAGGCTACGCAGTTCGTTATTAAGTAACTCGCATTCACTGCGCCAGTGCGCTTCTTGCGCTAATTGCTGCCGGGCCGCGCTAAGTTCGATATCCAGCTCACGCCGTTCTTCGATAAGATCGGCGCGGATTTGATCGGCGTGCGCTTTCGTCGCCAGCCAGCCAATCACCGCCCCAGCCGCCAGCGCCACGACGGCGCTTATCATAAGAGTAATATCCACAACACCTCTCCTGGAACCACACTGTCCTGCACAAAATAGAATTGTGCTGTATAAACGTCCAGTTTAAAAGGGATTTCCTGCGAGGCGCCACGCAAAAAGAAAAGGCCGAACGCGTCGGCCTTTGCAAAAGAGAGGAGAATTACAGCAGACGACGGGCCGCTTCCACGACGATTTTCACCGCGTGGCTTTCAGTTTGTTTCATCGTTTCCGCATTCGGAATCTCTTGTTGGGTACGGTTGACGATAACACCCGCCACCATACCTGCGCGTAACCCCTGGCTTGCGCACATGGTTAACAGCGTAGCGGATTCCATTTCGTAGTTCATTACGCCCATCGCCTGCCACTCTTCCATAGAGCCTTTGAAGCGACGCACAACGCGGCCAGAATAGGTGTCGTAACGTTCCTGACCCGGATAGAAAGTGTCGGAAGAGGCGGTTACGCCAACGTGAGTCGTGGCGCCAATCGATTTCGCGGCTTCAACCAGCGCAGTGGTGCAGGCAAAGTCGGCAACCGCCGGGAATTCCATCGGCGCAAAATGCAGGCTCGCCCCATCCAGACGAACGGATGCGGTCGTTACCAGAACGTCGCCGACGTTAATGTGCGGCTGAATAGCCCCCGTGGTGCCGATACGCAAGAAGGTACGAATACCCAGTTGCGCCAGTTCTTCCACGGCAATAGAGGTAGACGGGCCGCCGATACCGGTAGAGCAAACGATAACTGCTTTGCCATCCAGCTCAGCGCGCCAGGAGGTGAATTCGCGGTGAGATGCCAGCTTAACCGGCTTATCCATCAGCGCGGCGATCTTTTCCACACGCTCAGGATCGCCAGGGACGATGGCGAGCTGGGCCCCTTGTAAATCGTTTTTGGTGAGGCCGAGATGAAAAACATCAGACTTGGACATATGAAACTCCTCTGTGAATCGGGTTTGTCAGAAGAAGCAAAAAGACACTTTACCTAAGGCATAAAGATATTTTCGTGACAGCCATCACTATGGCGTAAAACAATTGCACTCAATTACCATTAAAAAGTGATTCACATCACAATAAATAATCAATATCGCCAGGCATTGCACAAAAGATAGCCGCTTTAAGGCAATGTGGTTTGTTACACACTGTCTATAGTTAAGATTGCGCTATTTTTTAAGGGTACGGAGAATACCATGACAACGACACATCCATCCGGCTTTGCACCTGCAGCTTCCCCACTTGCCCCTACGATGATTCATACGCCTGATGGGGCCATTAGCGCGGGGATAACGTCGATTCCCTCTCAGGGCGACGATATGCCAGCCTATTACGCCAGACCAAAAGCGAGCGACGGCGCGCTGCCTGTGGTCATTGTGGTACAGGAAATTTTTGGCGTACATGAACACATTCGCGATATTTGCCGACGACTGGCGCTGGAAGGCTATCTCGCTATCGCGCCGGAGCTCTATTTCCGCGAAGGCGACCCCAATGATTTCGCCGATATACCCACATTATTGAGCGGGCTGGTGGCTAAAGTACCCGATTCGCAAGTCCTTGCCGACCTGGATCACGTCGCCAGTTGGGCTTCGCGCAACGGCGGGGATGCGCATCGGCTGATGATCACCGGTTTTTGTTGGGGAGGCCGGATTACCTGGCTGTACGCCGCGCACAACCCACAGTTAAAAGCGGCGGTAGCATGGTACGGCAAGCTGGTGGGCGACACGTCACTCAATTCGCCGAAGCATCCCGTTGATATCGCCACCGATCTTAACGCGCCGGTACTGGGTTTATACGGCGGGCAGGATACCAGTATTCCACAGGAGAGCGTGGAAACCATGCGTCAGGCGCTACGCGCCGCTAATGCGAAGGCGGAAATCGTGGTCTATCCCGATGCAGGGCACGCGTTTAATGCCGATTATCGTCCGGGCTACCACGAAGCCTCAGCGAAAGACGGCTGGCAAAGAATGCTGGAATGGTTCGCGCAGTACGGTGGGAAAAAAGGCTAACCACAGCGCATTACGATGTTTGTTGGGCCTACGAGACCGGAGTCGGTGTAGGCTCAACAAAGCGTCATCGCCACGTTAGCTATGCTTTACCACAGCATTTTTTATATTTTTTACCGCTGCCGCAGGGACAGGGATGGTTACGACTGACGGCTCCTGTGTCTTTACGCGCGTCCTGCGCCAGCCAGCGCATGATCGATGCCATCGGATAGCCTTGCGCCAGCAGCTCCCGCCAGACATTCATATACGGCGTAACGTGCTGGAAAAAATGCTTATAGCCCGCACACAAGTAATTATGCGCAGGATGACCGGACGGCGAGACGGCAAAGCGATGCTTCGGACAGCCGCCATGACACGCAAAGCGGTAGTCACAGCGACGACAATCGGCGGTCAGGGTCTCCCGCTTGGCTTCGCCAAAGGCAATAGCCCGCTCGCTATTATTTAAGGTTTTGATGCTGTGCTGGTGGATATTCCCCAGCAGATGCTCCGGATAGACAAAGTGGTCGCAGTTGTAGAGATCGCCGTTCGACTCCAACGCGAAGGCATGTCCACAAGTCTCGGAATGTACACACAGTACCGGCTGCTGCGCCGTCCAGGCGGCTAACGCCACGTCAAACATCTGCACATAGACGCGGTCTACGTCGCGACGAACCCAGATATCAAAGATCTGGTTGAGAAATTCGCCATATTGCCACGACGGTACCGTCCATGGCGCCAGCGTCGCCGCGCTTTCGCCGGGCATCACCAGATTAAGTACCGATGAGTTATCGGTGCTCATTCGCTCCACCAGCGGGATAAACTGAATAAAACGCGATCCCGCCGCCAGAAGAAATTCGTAGACGTCTGCTGCATGACCGACGTTATGTTTTCCCACGACGGTTAAGGTATTAAAGTCGACATGGTGCGCTTTAAGCCGCGCCATTGCTGCGACGACCTGTTCATGAGTTCCTTTTCCAGCGCGATTAAGCCGATAGTGGTTGTGTAACGACGCCGGGCCGTCGATAGAGAGACCGATGAGAAAATGCTGTTCAGCGAAAAAGCGCGCCCACTCGTCATTCACCAGGATGCCGTTCGTCTGCAACGCATGAGTGATTTTTCGCCCATCGCCGTACTTTTCACATAATGCGACAACCCGGCGGAAAAACGGTAGCCCCATCATGGTCGGTTCGCCGCCCTGCCAGGCAAAGTCAATGCGGTCGCCACTCTGCGCGGCAATATGCTGGCGTATAAACTGTTCCAGCGTCTCGTCCGACATTCGCCAGTTTTTATTGCGTTCCGGGTACAGCGCCTCTTTTTCAAGATAGAAGCAATATGTGCAATCAATATTGCAGATCGCGCCGCCGGGTTTGGCCATTACGTGACAACCTGCTACCGCCATGTCAGACATCTCCGTTAAAAAATAAGGTTCACCAGCGCCATGAGACAATGCGACGTTTATCGTCGCCAGGGAACATAACAGAATGGAAAACCTCGTTTTGTGCTATGAGAGCGCTGGGCGATCATGACAGGAAAAACGATCTGCGAGGCAATAAAATCCGCCGCGCTGCTTCCGGGGACGCTATCCGCCTGGTTGTCATTCATACGGAGAACCTTTTTATTATCAAGATCGCCAAATAGCCAGATCCTGAAAAAGACAGCGCGGAAAATAAGAAAAAGGGAAATGAGAAAAAAGAGGAGATAGAGGCGCTGTTAATCAGGTCAGGCACGGGCGCTACCCGTCAAAGGGTAGCGCCGCATTGCTGCCGGATAAACGCAGCGGCCAGGATGGGTTATTTCGCCTGACGCAGATTGTGCGCCGCTTTGACCATGTTCGCTAACGCCGCGCGGGTTTCCGGCCAACCGCGAGTTTTCAGACCGCAGTCCGGATTCACCCACAGGCGTTGTGCCGGAATACGTTGTGCCGCCTTCTTCAGCAGGGCTTCAATCCACTCGACGCTCGGCACGTTCGGCGAGTGAATATCGTACACGCCCGGCCCGATTTCGTTCGGGTAGTCGAACGCTTCGAACGACTCCAGCAACTCCATATCCGAGCGGGAGGTCTCAATGGTGATCACATCCGCGTCCAGCGCGGCGATCGAATCCATAATGTCGTTGAACTCGCAGTAACACATGTGGGTGTGGATCTGGGTTTCATCCTTCGCCACCGCCGCGTTGATGCGGAAGGCTTCCACACCCCATTCCAGATAGGCGTCCCAGTCGCTGCGACGCAGCGGTAAACCTTCACGCAGCGCCGGTTCGTCAATCTGAATAATCCCGATCCCCGCCGCCTCCAGATCCGCGACTTCATCACGCAGCGCCAGCGCAATCTGTTTCGCAATCGTTTCGCGGGTCACGTCTTCGCGGGGGAATGACCAGCAAAGAATAGTCACCGGGCCGGTCAACATCCCTTTTACCGGCTTGTCGGTCAGCGACTGGGCATATTTCGCCCACTCCACGGTAATCGGTGCCGGACGGCTGATATCGCCAATCACTACCGGCGGTTTCACACAGCGGGAGCCATAGCTTTGCACCCAACCATTCTGGGTAAAGACGAAGCCGTCCAGATGCTCGCCGAAGTATTCCACCATGTCGTTTCGCTCGGCTTCGCCATGTACCAGCACATCCAGCCCTAAACGCTCCTGCTCGATGATAGCCTGTTTGATATGTTCGGCGATGCCAGTGCGGTAGTTATTCGCGTCGAGATTGCCCTTTTTGAAGTCCAGACGCAGACCGCGAATCTCCGTGGTTTGCGGAAACGAACCGATAGTCGTCGTCGGCCAGGCGGGAAGTTTAAAGCGGGCGCGTTGCGCTTCAGAGCGCACCTCATACGGATTCTCACGCTGGCTGTCCTGCGCGGTGATCGCCGCCAGGCGTTTTTCTACCGCGGCATTATGTACGCGGCGGGAGTGACGACGAGCCTGAATCGGTGCGATCCATTCCTCAAGCGCCGCCGTTTCGCCGCTGTTCAGCGCATCGCGCAGCAACGCCAGTTCACCGCATTTTTGCAGCGCAAAGGCAAACCAGCTTTTAACTTCCGTATCCAGACGCGTTTCGACGCTGAGATCGATCGGGCTGTGCAGCAAAGAGCAGGAGGATGCTACCCACAGCGCGCGTTTGCCCACAATGGCATTAATCTGCGCGTATTTTTCGGTCAAATCGGCGCGCCAGACATTACGCCCGTTAATCAAGCCTGCGGAGAGCAGCCAGTCGACCGGCAGACGTTGATGCAGTTCCGCTACATCATCTTTGCCATGAATGAGGTCAACATGTAGCCCCTGTACCGGTAGCGCGATAATAGTGTCCAGGTTTGGCGTCACGCCTTCAAAATAGGTCGTCAGCAACAGCTTCACCTGGCCGGCGAGCGCGTCGTAAGCCGGTTTGAAGGCATCCAGCCACGCCTGCGGCAGTTCCAGCACCAGTGCTGGCTCATCAATTTGGACCCACTCAATACCACGTTTTGCCAGTTCAGCCAGTACGTGCTGATACACCGGCAAAATGTCTTTCAGCAACGTCAGGCGGTCAAACGGCTCGCCTTTCACTTTACCCAGCCACAGATACGTGACAGGCCCCAGCAGTACAGGTTTGATCTTATGCCCCAGCGCCAGCGCTTCGTCCACTTCCTCCAGCAACTGTGTCCAGGTGAGTCTGAACTGCTGGCCTTTGCTGAACTCCGGTACTATGTAGTGATAGTTAGTATTAAACCATTTGGTCATTTCCGCTGCCGCCGCCGGTTCGCCGGTTGGCGCGCGACCGCGGCCAATGCGGAACAGAGTGTCGATGTCCACGGAACCGTCGTTGTTCTGATGACGAGCCGGCACATTGCCTAACAGCAGGCTGGTGGTCAGAACATGGTCGTACCAGGCAAAGTCGCCTACCGGTAACAGGTCAATACCCGCTTGTTTCTGCTGCTCCCAGTGACGCGCGCGCAGTTCGCGCCCCACCGCCAGTAACGCTTCACGCGTTGAGTTCCCCGCCCAGTAGCTCTCTTGCGCTTTTTTCAACTCGCGACGCAGGCCAACGCGAGGAAAACCGAGGGTATGAGTCAATATTGTCATTTTACTTCCTCTCTTATTTTATTGAATCTGAAAGTAAAACTCTAAATAGTTCGGCTTGCAGGAAGGCGGCGACACAGCGCATCCCCAGGAGCTTACTGAAGTAAGTGACTGGGGTAAGCAAGGAAGCCAACGCATCTGCAAGTCGAAATATGACGAGTTTTAGACGTCTGGATGTTTACACATCCATAATGTAAAGGTACTGTATATTCCTCAAGCGCAATTTGTTCATGGCGAAGTGAAGGACTTTCATGATCGAAATTAAACATCTGAAAACACTCCAGGCATTGCGGAATAGTGGATCGCTGGCTGCCGCGGCGGCGGTGCTGCACCAGACTCAATCCGCTCTGTCTCATCAGTTCAGCGATCTGGAACAACGCCTTGGCTTCCGCCTGTTCGTGCGTAAAAGCCAGCCGCTGCGCTTTACGCCGCAGGGGGAAGTTCTGCTGCAACTGGCAAACCAGGTGCTGCCGCAAATCAGCCGTGCGCTGCAAGCGTGCAACGAACCGCAGCAAACTCGTCTGCGCATCGCTATTGAATGTCATAGCTGTATTCAGTGGCTGACCCCGGCGCTGGAAAACTTCCGTGCAAGCTGGCCGCAGGTAGAAATGGATTTCACATCCGGCGTCACTTTTGATCCGCAACCGGCCTTGCAACAAGGCGAGCTGGATTTGGTGATGACGTCGGATATTTTGCCGCGCAGCGGGCTGCATTATTCGCCGATGTTTGATTTTGAAGTCCGACTGGTGCTGGCGCCCGACCATCCGCTGGCCAGCAAAACGCAGATTACGCCGGAAGATTTAGCCAGCGAAACGCTGTTGATTTACCCGGTGCAGCGCAGCCGACTGGATGTCTGGCGACATTTCCTGCAACCGGCGGGTATCAGTCCGCTGCTGAAAAGCGTGGATAATACGCTACTGCTGATTCAGATGGTGGCGGCCAGAATGGGTATTGCCGCCCTGCCGCACTGGGTGGTGGAAAGCGTTGAGCGCCAGGGTCTGGTGGTGACCAAAACCCTGGGCGATGGTCTGTGGAGCCGCCTGTATGCCGCCGTGCGCGACGGCGACCAGCGTCAGGCGGTGACCGAGGCGTTTATTCGCTCGACGCGGGATCACGCCTGCGATCATCTGCCGTTTGTGCGGAGCGCGGAGCGACCCATTTTCGATGCACCCACAGCGAAGCCAGGATCACAGCCGCGCCTGTAATAAAGCTTGGCCAGTGGGGCTGCTGATGCCAGATGGCAAGATTAACCAGCAGTCCTGCGGGAACATGCATGTTATTCATGATACCCAGCGTCCCGGCGTCTACCTGGGTAGCGCCATAGTTCCACATAAAGTAGCCAATGCCTGACGCCACCACGCCGAGAAACACCAGAATGCTCCATTGCAGCGTGGTTTCCGGCAGCTTTTGCGCGTTCCCCAACAGCGACCACGCCACCGCCGCCACCAAAAACGCCCCCAGATAGAACCACGCAAAGGCGTTGTGCTGCGGCATGGGACGGGTCTCCATCAGACGTTTATACCCCACCATTCCGATAGCGAAACTGATATTAGAAAGCTGCACCAGGAGCAAACCGACCCAAAAATGGTCGGTCACGCGATCGTAGCGAATAATCCCGGCGCCAATCACCGCCAGCAACGCGCTAAATGCATAGCCCCAGCGCAAACGACGCTGACTCATCACATCGTAAATCAGCGTGATATAGAGCGGCGTCAGAACGGTAAACAGCAGCAGTTCGGATACGGTCAGGTAGAGGTAAGCATGGAAGCTCAACATATACATGATGCCAAGCTGCATCGCCCCCACCAGCATATACAGGCTGATGGTTTTTAGGTTGTGCCCGCGAGAACGCAAAAACGGCAGAAAAACGAGCGCCGCCAGCCCAACGCGTATCAGCACCGCGAAATAGCTATCGACATGCCCGGCAAGATACTCGCCAAATAGACTAAAGGAGAAAGCCCACAGGATAGTGGTAATGATGAGTAGCGCCACAATGGATGTCTCTTAAAACAGGGAACACCCATTGTAGCGGAGAGTGAAGTTGACAACTGGTCAACTAACAAACAATCACATCAGCGTAAGAAAAGATCGCGCAGGTAATGCGGCACGGCGTTATCCGCGTTGATGCCGATCACCTCAAGTTCGGGATACAGGTCTTTCAGACGCTGGTGCGCATTGCCCATGATGCAGCCTTTGCCCGCCATCGTGAGCATTTCAGCGTCGTTCATTCCGTCGCCAAAGGCGATACACTCTTTCAGGCTGTACCCCATCGCCTGAGCGACCGCTTCCAGCGCATGACCTTTCGACACTCCGCCCGCCATCACTTCCAGACAGGTTAGCGTAGAGAAGCTCACGTTTACCCGATCGCCCCAGCGCGCGTTAATCGCCTGCTCCAGCGGCAACAACTTTTCATGAGTGTCGCTGGTGAAAAACACTTTGCTGACGCCCTCCGGCTCCAGCAGCGCAGGCTCAAACAGCGAGTAGTTAAATACCGCCTCTTTGAAAAAACGCATTTCATCGGGGCGATGACGATTCATAAACCATTCGTCGTCGCGATAAACGTTAGTCACGATGTCCGGGTTCGCATTCACCACCCCGAACAGGTCGCTGGCAATGTCGCTGTCCAGATTATGCGTAAAAACCAAATTCCCGTCGGTATCGTGCACTCGCGCGCCGTTGGAGGTGATCATGTAAGACTTGATTTCAAGGTTATCGCGGATTTGCCCTACATCGACATGATGACGACCAGTGGCAAAGACAAAATGGATGCCGCGTGCGGTCAACAGCTTCAGAGTCTCTTTGGCATAAGGGGACAACGTATGGTCGGGGGAGAGCAGCGTGCCATCTAAATCAGACGCAACAACCTGATACATAATAAAATTTAACCTCTAAGCAAAGCGATTTCCGCTGGATAAATTAGGCTTGTTGAAAAATTCAACAATGGCGTTAAGCGCGACTGAGCGCATGGCGTCCTTTTCAAAAAGGATCTCATGGTACGCGCCTTTGATAACCAGCGGTTTTCCCCCTTCACAAGGGTATCCCGCCGCGGCGCGAATTTCACAAAAACGATCGTGGGTGCGGTTATCCACTACCCGCTCTTCTTCCGCCTGAATCAGTAGCGTAGGCGTCGTGTCATCGCTCGCCCCAGCCAGAACCTGCTCACCCGCCAGAATGCCTTCGCGTACCCAATGCCAGGTGGGGCCGCCAACGCGCAGCTGCGGCTCGTCGGCATAAAATCGTAAGTTGCGCTGATAACGCTGGCGGCTGTGGGTCAGCGCATTCATCCCAAACGGCAACGCCCGCCACTGACCGGTACCAATAGCGTAATCTTCACGGATACGCTGGTGCCCCTCGGCCCAGTCGAGAATATGGCGCACCATAAAGGAAGGCAAGCGTATCACAATACCAAACATCGGCGCGGTGAGCGCAATAGCGTCGCACCGCACACGATGGCGTTGCAGGAACAGGGTGGCTATCGCGCCTCCCATTGAGTGCGCCAGGATATAACGCTTACGCCACGGCCCCAGCTCAATTTCCTGCTGCCAGAACGCCGCTAAGTCCTCAACATAATCGTTAAAATGATCAACGTGGCCCCGATGCGGGTCCGATAACATCCGCCCGGAGCGCCCTTGACCACGGTGGTCGATGATGAAGATATCAAAACCGAGATGAAAAAGGTCATACGCCAGTTCAGCGTATTTTACATAACTCTCAATGCGGCCAGGACAAATGACGATCGTCCGATCGTTAGAATCATTCCGAAAACGGACAAAGCGCACCGGAATGTTACCCACGCCGATAAACTCCGCCTCTTCCCGCTGACGCCAGAAATCGGTCAGCGGCCCCATAGCAAAAGCGGCAAACGCATTTTCTCTTGTTTCCCAGTCATTTTGCTGCTGAAACATCGGGTTTTCGGCCTCGTTTACCAGGTAAAATCGTTTTTTGCGTCGTGCCTGACACAACACAGCGGCAGTAGCGTATTGTGGCACAAAAACAGACAACCAGGGAGTTTCGCATGACCTTTGAATGGTGGTTCGCCTATCTACTGACCTCAACTCTGCTGAGTCTTTCTCCGGGTTCAGGCGCCATCAATACCATGACGACGTCTATCAACCATGGATATCGTGGCGCAGCGGCTTCTATCGCCGGACTCCAGACCGGACTGGGGATACATATCGTACTGGTGGGCGTCGGACTGGGTACGCTCTTTTCGCGCTCGCTCCTCGCTTTTGAAATTCTGAAATGGGCTGGCGCGGCTTATCTTATCTGGCTGGGTATCCAGCAATGGCGCGCCGCAGGCGCTATCGATCTGCATACTCTCGCCCAGACGCAATCGCGGGGTCGGCTGTTCAAACGGGCGATATTTGTCAATCTAACCAATCCCAAAAGTATTGTCTTTCTTGCCGCCCTGTTTCCGCAATTCATCATGCCGCAGCAACCGCAACTGGCGCAGTACCTCATTCTCGGCGTCACCACGATTGTGGTGGATATGATTGTGATGACCGGTTACGCCACACTGGCGCAGCGCATTGCCGCCTGGATTAAAGGACCAAAGCAGATGAAGGCGCTGAATAAAGCGTTTGGTTCGTTGTTTATGCTGGTAGGCGCGCTCCTGGCGTCGGCAAGACACGCGTGATAGTCGTGCCGGATGATGTTTATCCGGCCCGGAGGTAAATTAGCGCGAAATAATCAGGTGAATACCAAAGCCCGCAAACAAAGCGCCGGCAAAGCCATCAATCCATTTCGCCAGACGCTGATAGCCGCGGCGCATTTTCGGCAGCGCGAACAGGCTGGCGACTACGGTAAACCAGGCCAGCGTTTCCAGGGTGATTAACGCGAAAATACCCCAGCGCGCCGCAGCGCCGACGTTATCGCCGACAAACAGTGAAAAAACGGAACCAAAATAGATAATCGCTTTAGGATTCGACAGATTGGTCAACAGCCCTTTGAGAAAACTGCGCCCGCTCTGCGCCAGTTCAATGTGCGGAGAAGACGCCGCCGCATCCTGTTTTTTCAGCGCGCCGCGCAGCATCTGATAGCCCATCCAGCACAGGTACAGGCCGCCGCCTACCATAATGATCGTATGCAGCCAGGCCATTTTTTCGATGATGAGATGCAGGCCAAGCAGCGCCACGCCCGCCCATACCATCACGCCGCAGGTAATGCCCAGTACGCCCATCATCGCTTCTTTACGCGAACGGCTGACAGCAGTTTGAGACACGAAGAAAAAGTCGGGGCCGGGGCTCATTAGCGCAACGATGTGCACCATTGCCACGGTGAAAAATAGCATCAACATAAAAATGGCTCGCGGGGAAATAGTTCAGTGAGTCACCATCCTGGCACTTTTTTGCCGGGCTGACTACTCTTCGTCATCACCATCGACATGCGCGCGGATGAGCGCCATGAATTCTTTCCCGAAGCGCTCCAGTTTGCGCATCCCAACCCCGTTAACGCTTAACATCTCGCTGGCGGAAACCGGCATCTGTTCCGCCATTTCTATCAACGTGGCGTCGTTAAAGACCACATACGGCGGGATATTCTCTTCATCAGCGATAGCTTTACGCAGCTTGCGCAACTTAGCGAACAATTTGCGATCGTAATTACCGCCGAACGATTTCTGCATCACGCGGGGTTTGAGGGCGACGATGCGCGGCACCGCAAGCTTTAGCGGAACGTCTCCACGGAGTACCGGACGCGCGGCATCCGTCAACTGTAATGCGGAGTGCTGCGCAATATTTTGCATTACTAGCCCCAGATGAATGAGCTGGCGAATCACGCTCACCCAGTGCTCATGGCTCTTTTCGCGTCCCATGCCATAAACCTTGAGTTTGTCATGACCGAAATCGCGGATGCGTTGGTTATTCGCGCCGCGGATCACCTCGACAACGTAGCCCATGCCAAAACGCTGGTTAACCCGACCAATGGTAGAAAGCGCAATCTGGGCATCGTTTAAGCCATCATATTGTTTGGGCGGATCGAGACAGATATCGCAGTTGCCGCACGGTTCTTGTCGGCCTTCGCCAAAGTAATTAAGCAATACCAGGCGACGGCAGGTTTGCGCTTCAGCAAAAGCGCCCATCGCATTCAGTTTATGCCGTTCAATATCCTGAAGCTGTCCGGCTGGTTTCTCTTCCAGACAACGACGTAGCCAGGCCATATCAGCCGGATCGTAAAATAGCATGGCTTCCGCAGGCAGTCCGTCGCGCCCGGCGCGGCCCGTTTCCTGATAGTAGGATTCAATATTGCGCGGGATATCGAAATGCACAACGAAACGTACGTTAGGTTTGTTTATGCCCATTCCAAAAGCGACGGTCGCCACCACGATTTGCAGATCGTCGCGCTGAAATTTTTCCTGCACATCGGCGCGAATAGCGTTTTCCAGCCCCGCATGATAGGCCGCCGCGCTAATGCCGCGACTTTGCAAGCGCGCAGCGGTATCTTCCACTTTCGCCCGACTGTTGCAGTAGATGATACCCGATTTGCCGCGTTGCTCCTGAACATAGCGCATTAGCTGGTCGAGCGGCTTAAACTTCTCCATCAGCATGTAGCGGATATTCGGTCGGTCAAAGCTACTGATCTGGATTAACGGATCGTTAAGCCCAAGCAGACGAATAATATCCTGGCGCGTGGTGTCGTCGGCGGTGGCGGTCAATGCCATAAACGGCAAAGCGGGAAAACGCTGGCGAAGCTGACCGAGCGCCGCATATTCCGGACGGAAATCATGTCCCCACTGCGAGATACAGTGCGCTTCATCCACCGCCAGCAATACCGGATTCCAGTGCGCCAGATGATCAAGAAAGTTGTCCAGCATCAGGCGTTCCGGCGCAATATACAGCAGACGAATCTGTCCGGTACGGCACCCCGCCATCACCTCAAGCTGCTGCTCGCGGCTTTGAGTGGAGTTCAGGCACGCCGCCGCCACCCCGTTCGCCAGTAGCTGATCGACCTGGTCTTTCATCAACGAGATCAGGGGCGAAACGACGACGGTCAATCCGTCCAGCAACAACGCGGGGATTTGATAGCACAGAGATTTGCCGCCGCCGGTGGGCATGACGACCAGACAGTCGCGACCGGAGAGCGCAGTATCAATAATCGCTTCCTGGCCCGGGCGAAACTGTTGGTAGCCAAAGGTTTCCTGCAAAACCTGTTTGGCCCCTGATTCCAGATTCAACACTTCCGCCTGCGCCACATTAACCCCGTTCACCATAAATCAAAACAGGCGCTATTTTCAGCGCCTGCGAGAGAAACTGCAATGTTTAAAACACAATCCAATCAGAAGATATCGTTAAGCATCACGCCGACGCCGACACGTGTCTGATTAAAATTATAGTCGATCAGCGATTCGCCATAGCCGCTGTACACCTGGGTATAAAGCCGGACATGTTTAGTGACCGGATAGCTTAATCCAACTTCCGCGCCGCCGTAGCCTGTATTCCAGTTGTACTGGCCTTTGGCGCTTAATACCGCCTCGCCCAGGTGATAACCGATTTTAAGCTGGTAATAACCCATATATTTGGTGATGTCCGGATTATCGTCGGTACTGCCAATCACGTACCACGGTTTGACCTCTACCAGCCAGTTACCGTTTTCGGCCATCAGACGGGTATACAGACGGTTCCAGCTACGCGAGGTGGGGTCCGAACGTCCGTTAGAGTCATGATTGTAGCCCATCTCTACGTCGCGCAGCGTCCAGCCGGCAAAGCGATAATCGGTAGCAAAACCAAGAAAAAGCTGCGGTTCGTAGTTGGTTTCGCGAAACGGCGAAGACTCTTTACTGTTGGAAAGCTGCCACCAGGATTTCTGCGTATAGGAAGCGCCCAGTACCGAGTTCGGCCCCAGTATTCCGCGCCACAGCGGAAACGCCAGGCTCAACTGAAATTTCACTTCATCTTTACGTGCGTTTTCAGACCAGTTGTAGGTACTTATGGCCTCTTTGTTCAGATCGCTGGTGTTCGTGTAGATCAAGTAGTTAGTGTCATAAGGGTAAAGCGTAAAAGGGTTATCATGCTCCTGTAGCATGTTAGCGATGATACTTCCCCGTACTGCAGGCGCATCATGAACCTCTTTTATCGTAGCTTCTTGTGCATATGCCGCTAATGGCAGTAGCGTGGCTGGCAACAACCCTCTCAAAATCGCCCGCATTCTTGACGTTCTCCTGACGAAGTATTTTCAGCTTGAATCATTCTCTGCCAACCATTTTTACATATTTACACACATAGCCGTTAGTTATCCCTTCTTAAAGTAGAAAACAACAATTAAGAAGCATGATATCAACATTTCATTAACCAATGAGGTGTCAGGAATCTATGTCCGCTGTACTTACCGCTGAACAAGCTCTGAAATTAGTGGGTGAAATGTTTGTCTACCACATGCCGTTTAATCGGGCGTTAGGGCTGGAGCTGGAACGCTATGAAAAAGCGTTCGCCCAACTGGCCTTCAACAACCAGCCGATGATGGTCGGCAACTGGGCGCAAAGCATTTTACACGGCGGCGTGATCGCCTCTGCGCTGGATGTCGCCGCCGGACTGGTATGCGTCGGCAGCACGCTAACTCGCCACGAAACCATCAGCGAAGATGAACTACGCCAGCGCCTGTCGCGGATGGGTACGATTGACCTGCGCGTCGATTACCTGCGTCCGGGCAGAGGCAACCGCTTTACGGCCACCAGTAGCCTGCTGCGCGCAGGGAATAAAGTGGCCGTCGCCCGCGTGGAATTACACAATGAAGATCAGCTGTACATCGCCAGCGCCACCGCTACTTATATGGTGGGATAAAAGCAGGTAAACTGTTGTTACACTTCAGATACGAGTTTTCCGGATGGACGCAAAACAAACACGGCAGGGCGTATTACTCGCTCTTGCCGCCTATTTTATTTGGGGGATCGCCCCCGCGTATTTCAAGCTGATCTATTACGTTCCCACAGATGAGATCCTGACGCACCGCGTGATTTGGTCATTTTTCTTTATGGTGGCGCTGCTTAGCGTCAGTCGGCAGTGGCGACAGGTTAAGCGCCTACTGAAAACGCCAAAGAAGATTTTCCTGCTGGCCCTGTCCACCGTACTGGTCGGCGGTAACTGGCTATTGTTCATTTGGGCGGTAAATAATCACCATATGCTGGAGGCCAGCCTGGGTTATTTCATTAATCCGCTGGTTAACATCTTGCTGGGGATGATTTTTCTTGGCGAACGCTTCCGTCGAATGCAGTGGCTGGCGGTGATTCTGGCGGTGTGCGGCGTGCTGGTGCAACTCTGGACCTTTGGTTCACTGCCGATTATCGCGCTGGGGCTGGCGTTTAGTTTTGCGTTTTACGGCCTGGTGCGTAAGAAGATCGCCGTTGAAGCGCAGACGGGTATGCTGGTCGAAACGCTATGGCTGTTGCCGGTCGCGGCGATTTATCTGTTTGGCATCGCCGATAGCCCTACCAGCCATATGGGGCAAAACGCACTATCGTTGAACTTGCTGTTAATGGCGGCGGGTGTAGTCACTACGATTCCGCTGCTGTGCTTCACCGGAGCGGCTACGCGTCTGCGTCTTTCTACACTGGGCTTTTTCCAGTATATCGGCCCAACGCTGATGTTTTTACTGGCGGTGACGTTTTATGGCGAAGTGCCGGGCGCGGATAAGATGGTGACATTTGCGTTTATCTGGGTCGCGCTGGCGATTTTCGTGATGGATGCGATTTATACGCAGCGTAAAAAATAACGCGACTATTATTCTAAATATAATCTGAAAAAATATGCCTCCCCTTGTAAGGGGGGTAGCATATTGTCATGCTAACGACGTAACCCAACATATGGATGTGAAATTAATGTTAAGTGTTTTTATTCCTTCATCTGAGAGATGTGTTTCCAGATGTCGTTATTTATTATCATTCGCGCTAATAAATATAATATTTTCCATTTTGGTTGGGGTGTTATTACATTTAAGCTTTGTGATACTGGCAATTTTATTCACAATTTTACTACATTATCTCGTCATTAATTTAAACTGTCAGCGATTCAGAGACAGTGGCTTTGAATATATAAAATTCTATGTATGGGGTACGCTTGTAATCTATATTGCCTCCTTCGTGATAATGGTTGCTGAAGATTTCGCTTGCGATGGCTTTGGTATGCCTCTTTTTCTAATCTGGTATTTTGCAACCTTTTCTCTGCTACTTCTGGCCCCCCCGGATTCGAATTCACTCAACAAGTAATTTAATGGAGTTTACATGGACAAGGATTATATTAATGATGGTTCGCTATCTGAAAAATGGAAATACCGTTTTTCATTTTACGATCAACATGGTTTCCCTGGATTTTGGAAAGTAAGCCCAGAATATAAACAGGCATTTAAAGCATTAAAGCCCCGACAACGGTTGACTATTCAAATAAACTTTATTGCCTTTTTCTTCTCATGGATTTATTTGTTTGTACTGGGTCTGTGGAAAAAAGCAATTATAGTTATTTTATTAGGGATCGTTGCAATATTTATTGGAGCATTAATCGGCGTTAACATACTTGGACTTGTTGTCGCAGCTTATGTCGGCGTCAATACAAATAAGTGGTTCTATGAGAAAGAGGTTAAAGGTATCAATACCTGGAGCCTGTAACTTTTCAGGGTGGTTCAGCCGCAGCTGAATCACCCTGGCCTTAATGTCTTACAGCCAGTTCTTGCGCTTAAAGTACAGATACGGCGCAAGCCCCGCCAGAATCATAAAGATAATCGCGCCTGGATAACCAAAGCTCCACTTCAGTTCCGGCATAAACTCGAAGTTCATCCCATAGCTGGAAGCGACCAGAGTCGGCGGCAGGAACACCACGGAAACCACCGAGAAGATTTTGATAATGCGGTTCTGCTCGATGTTGATAAAACCCATCGCCGCCTGCATCAGGAAGTTCACCTTCTGGAACAGCGATTCATTGTGCGGCAGCAGAGATTCGATATCGCGCAGGATCTCACGCGCCTGCTCCAGCTGTCCGCCCGGTAAGCGCGCCTTGCGCACCAGGAAGTTCAGCGCGCGTTGGGTATCCATCAGACACAGGCGTACCTTCCAGCCGATATCTTCCAGTTCCGCCAGCGTGGAGAGCGCTTCGTCGTATTCATCGCCCTGATGCCCTTCCATAATGACGCGGCTCAGTTTTTCCAGATCGCTGTAAATGTTTTCGATCTCATCCGCTAGCTGTTCAATTTTGGTTTCGAACAGATCGAGCAGTAATTCATAAGCATTACCGTCGACCATCGCCTGGCTGCGGGCGCGCATACGATACAAACGGAAGGCGGGCAGTTCACGTTCACGCAGCGTAAACAGACGGCCATCGCGAATAGTGAATGCCACCGTAGAGTTACCGGCATGATCTTCCGCATCTTCGAAGAAGAAGAAGGAGTGGATATGCAGTCCGTCTTCGTCTTCAAAGAAGCGCGCGGATGCTTCGATATCTTCCAGTTCAGGACGCGTCGCCAGACTCTGGCCCAGCTCAGATTGTACGCGCAATCGCTCGTCGTCGTCCGGTTCGACCAAATCGACCCATACGGCATCAATCAGGCTTTGTGACTCCTCGACTTCCAGCCGGGTCAGTCGGTTTTTTTCCAGTTGAAATGCGCTCAGCATGACCGGGACTCCCAATGCGTAAAAATATCGGACAGTTCAGATGGGCACACAGAAACAAATTGGGTTTCAGACCATTAAACAGCCTGACTCAACGCGACGGGAAAAAATGAAAGGTCGCTGACAACCGCTAAGGCTATCAGCAAAAAGGGATAGCCTTAGGAGTTGCTCCTGGATGACAGGATAATGAGCCAGTATCTACTGGGTGTGTCCAAGGCGAATGTCCTCTTAGCGTAATCGTGGGCGCATGTTACGCCAGCAAAAATTTGCCGTCAACACGCAACGAAACGCGAAAAAGCAATAATTTCCCCTTATGCAGAAAGGTTAGCAGAGTGAGAGTATTTATCTATGATTTCAGAATATTAACATCAATATATCGCCGGATGGCGGCTTCGCCTTATCCGGCCTACAAATCAAAATGTTAGCCAGCACGTAGGCCGGATAAGAGGTGCCATCCGGCAATATGAGAGCCGGTCAAACCGTTTCCAGCTTCGCATACGCGGCAACCAGCCATTTGATCCCTTGCCCCTGAAAAGCCACCTGCAACCGGCTATGCTCGCCGCTGCCCTCCAGGTTGACAATAGTTCCCTCGCCGAACTTCGCATGGCGCACGCGTTGGCCGAGTTTGTAGCCTGTGTCGTTTTCCGCCAGCGGCGTTCCCATTCGTTGATGGCTCACCGGACGACTGACGGTGGCGCGCAGACGGACCTCTTCCACGCACTCCTCCGGCAACTCGCCGATAAAACGCGACGGGCGATGGTAGACCTCTTTACCATACAGACGGCGAGTTTCGGCATAGGTTAGCGTCAGTTTCTGCATGGCACGGGTAACGCCGACGTAGGCCAGACGACGCTCCTCTTCCAAACGCCCGCCCTCATCCAGCGACATCTGGCTGGGGAACATCCCCTCTTCCATCCCGACGATAAACACCTGCGGGAACTCCAGCCCTTTGGCCGAGTGCAGCGTCATCAGCTGTACCGCATCCTGCCAGGTATCCGCCTGCCCCTCGCCCGCTTCCAGCGCCGCGTGAGAGAGGAAGGCCTGCAATGGCATTAAATCTTCATCTTCGTCGTTGTAGCTGAACTGCCGCGTCGCCGTCACCAGTTCCTCTAAGTTTTCGATGCGCGTCTGGCCTTTCTCGCCTTTTTCTTGCTCATACATGGTGCGCAGGCCGGAATCTTTGATCACCCGGTCAGTCTGCACATGCAGCGGCATGTCGGCAGTTTCCTGCGCCAGAGCGTCGATCAGTTCCATAAAGCGTTGCAGCGCGCTGGCCGCACGCCCGGCCAGGGCTTTTTCCTGTAACAATTCACGGCACGCCTGCCACAATGTTAGCTGGCGATCGCGCGAGGTCTGGCGCACCACGTCCAGCGTGCGGTCGCCGATACCGCGCGTTGGGGTATTCACCACGCGTTCAAAGGCGGCATCATCGTTGCGATTGGCAATCAAACGCAGATAAGAGAGCGCATCTTTGATCTCCTGGCGTTCGAAGAAGCGCATACCGCCGTAAATCCGGTACGGCATACTGGCCTGTAATAACGCTTCTTCCAGCACGCGCGACTGGGCGTTGCTGCGATAAAGGATGGCGCATTGCGCAAGCGCGCCGCCGTTGTCCTGCCAGGTTTTGATACGGTTAACCACAAAGCGCGCTTCATCCAGTTCGTTGAAAGCGCAGTACAGCGATATCGGTTCGCCATCAACGCCGTCAGTCCACAGCTTTTTACCCAAACGCCCATTGTTATTCTCAATCAGAGCGTTCGCCGCGCTAAGGATGTTGCTGGTCGAGCGGTAATTCTGCTCCAGACGAATGGTCTGCGCGCCGGGGAAATCATTGAGGAAGCGCTGGATGTTCTCTACCTGGGCCCCGCGCCAGCCGTAAATCGACTGGTCATCGTCGCCGACAATCATCACCTTACCGGTATCGCCCGCCAGCAGACGAACCCAGGCGTACTGAATGTTGTTGGTATCCTGGAATTCGTCCACCAGGATGTTAGTAAACCGCTCGCGATAGTGTTGCAGGATGTGCGGCTTGTTCAGCCATAGTTCATGAGCGCGCAGCAGTAGCTCGGCGAAATCCACCAGACCAGCGCGATCGCACGCTTCCTGATAGGCCTGATACACCTTCTGCCAGGTCTGTTCCACCGGATTGCCATAGCTTTGGATATGGTGCGGGCGTAGCCCTTCGTCTTTCTGGCTATTGATGTACCACATCGCCTGACGCGGCGGCCACTGCTTCTCATCAAGATTCATCGCCTTAATCAGGCGTTTAAGCAAACGCATCTGATCTTCGCTGTCGAGAATCTGGAAATCCTGCGGCAAATTAGCGTCCATATGATGCGCGCGCAGCAGGCGGTGCGCCAGACCGTGGAACGTCCCTACCCACATTCCGCCCTGGCTGGTCCCCATCAACTGGCCAATACGATGGCGCATTTCCGCCGCCGCTTTATTGGTAAAGGTCACCGCCATGATGGAGTATGGCGAATTGTTTTCTACGCTCAGTAACCAGGCGATACGGTGCACCAGCACGCGGGTTTTCCCGCTTCCCGCGCCCGCCAGCACCAGCATGTTGCTACGTGGCGCGGCCACCGCTTCGCGCTGTTTATCATTAAGGCTGTCGAGCAGGTAAGAAACGTCCATTGGCACCGCCGCGTAAAAACATGAAAACTAAAAACGCCCGGTGGCGCTTCGCTTACCGGGGCTACTTATCGTAGGGCGGATAAGCATAGCGCCATCCGCCAGAATAACTGGGAATTTATACAGAACTACTGGTGATTATATCAGCGAGGTGAGAGATGCCAACCGCGAAATTTCGATATGCGGCAGTAAACGGCTGTCCTGCGTCCGCATCAGGTCGGCATTTTCAGGTTTAATCCAGCAGGCCTGCATCCCACAGCGAATAGCGCCAGCCACATCGGTAGTCAGATCGTCGCCGACATGCAGGATCTCGCCGATCGGCACATGCAGTTTTTCCGCCGCCAGGAAATACATGTCGCTAAACGGCTTGGAACGCCCATCCGGGCCGGCGCGCAGTACAAACTTAAAGTAATCGCCGAGGCCAAACAGTTCCGGCTGGGCATTGCCGTTAGTGATCGCCACCAGCGGCCATTTTTTCGCAAGCTGCTGTAACGTCTCATGGGTAGCCTGCGGAACCTCAATCTGGCTGCGCCATTTGGCAAAATGCATCATCGCCGCATTCGCGCCGGCAATGGCCTCCTGCGCCGATAATCCCGCATCCCGCATGGCCTGCTCTATCGCACGATGGCGCCAGCGGGTAACGTCATGATAGATTTCCGGCTCCGCTTCACGCACCGCCTGCCGTATCCGCTGTAAATCGACGTTTTGAAACGAACGTAGCGACGGGTGATAATTTTGCATAAAAGCGAGCGCTTCCTGCTCAGTACGCAAAATCACCGGACGGTTATCATAAAGGGTATCATCCAGGTCAAAGGTGAGCGCGGCAATACGCCCCAAAGGCCGGTAAAAACGCATTATTTCCCCCGTTTAGCGCGCGGATGCGCCGCGTCGTACACTGAAGCAAGATGTTGAAAATCAAGATGAGTATAAATTTGGGTGGTGGAAAGGTTGGCATGACCCAGCAGCTCTTGCACGCCGCGCAGATCGCCGCTCGATTCCAGCATATGGGTCGCGAACGAATGGCGCAGCTTATGTGGATGCACGTGGCTGTTTAGCCCCTGCTTTATGCCCCATTCGGCGAACCGTTTTTGGACATTGCGCGCGGAGATACGCTTGCCGAGCTTCGACAGGAATAACGCCTCTTCATCGCTGGCGAACAGGCCGCGCAGATCCAGCCAGTGCTCAATCCACGTCACCGCGTTACGGCCAATCGGCAGGCGTCGCTCTTTGCTGCCTTTACCCATTACCCACACTTCGCCGGTATCAAGATCGAGGTGCTTTATATCCAGGCCAACCAGTTCGGATAAACGCAGCCCCGCGCCGTACATGACCTCCAGCATCGCCCGGTCACGTACGGCGAGCGGATCGTTAAGATCGATGTCCAGCAGGCGGTTAACGTCGTCGACATCAATATTTTTCGGCAGATGACGCGGCGCTTTCGGTGCGGAGACGCCCTTCGCCGGGTTAGCTTTCAATTCGCCCTGACTGACTAACCAGTCAAAAAAGCTTCGCAATGCCGAGAGACGTAGCGCCAGACTGGCAGGGCCAAGCCCTTTGCGCCGACTGCGCACCGCAAAACTGCGCACAATCGCAGCGTCACATTGTTGCCAGCTTTTCAGCCCGGTTTCTCCGGCTAAAGCGATAATGGCATCAAGCTGACGCTGGTAGTTCAGCAGGGTAATGGGGCTAAGCTGGCGCTCCACGCCTAAATAGCGCAGGAACCGCGAGACGTCCTGAGAAAGCGCGACATCCGTCATACGCGTTTAATCCAGCGTTCCAGCAGTTCCGGCAGCATCAGCGCGATCTCCTGTAAAAGCTGCGTCCCCTGTCCCGGCTGATAGTGGTGCGGGTCACGGCTGCTGAAGAGAATCACCCCGAGGTCGCCATCGCTGCCCATCATCGACATGGCTACCGAGCCCACAGCCTTCGCCTCCGGCAAGACCACCAGCAGTTCCGGGCCGTTTAGCGGGCCAAGATAATGCTGCGACTGTCCCAGTCGTTGAATACGCAGCGACTCGAAGGCCTGACGGTTTAAAGCCAGATGCGTATAGCGCGATGGCGCGCCAAGACGCCACCGATCCGGGAACAAACGCAGCGTCGCGCCGGCAAGCCCCAAATCGCGCGCCCAGCGGTGAAACCGCATCAGCATCTCATCCAGACTATCCGCGGCGACCAGACGGCTTTGCAGATGCAGCAAGCGATAAAACAGGCTTTCATTGGCATGAGCCTGTTCCATCAGCAGCGTCATATTTTCTTCAAGCACATTGATGTGATTACGCGCGCGGGCCATATGCCACTCAACGAGCGAAACCGTTCCCCGCACGGGATGTGGAACACGCATCGCTTCCACGGCATGGGCGTTACGGATAAAAAACTCAGGGTGATAGCGCAGGTAATCGACGACCGCTCGATCGTCCAGTTCCGTGAGCGTTTCCTGTAGTTCTTCCTCTGGTTGCTTCATAAATGGATAAATCCGTCGTAGATATGTGCCGCCGGACCAGTCATGTATAACGGATGACCCGGACCTTTCCAGGCGATATCCAGCCGACCGCCCGGTAATTCCACGCGTACTTCTTCAGCCAGCAGCCCCTGCTGAATCCCCACGGCAACGGCAGCGCACGCGCCGCTGCCGCACGCACGGGTCTCCCCTGCGCCGCGTTCATAGACTCGCAGCCGGATATGCTCACGTCTTACAACCTGCATAAAACCAATGTTGGCACGTTCCGGAAAACGCTCATGGCTTTCCAGAACCGGCCCCAGTGTTTCAACGGCCGCCGTGTCGACGTTATCAACCTGAATGACACAGTGCGGATTGCCCATTGAAACCACGCCGCACAGTATGGTCTGTTCCGCCGCTCGCATAATATACGTCTTTTCCGCTTTGTTGGCGCGAAAAGGCACCTGCGCGGGTTCAAAGTTTGGCTCGCCCATATTGACGCGTACCAGTTCATCTTCCGTGACGCTCAGTACCATCCGGCCATTCGCGGTACTGACCCGAATGTCGCGTTTATTGGTTAGCCCTTTCAGGCGAACAAATCGCGCGAAACAGCGCGCGCCATTGCCGCACTGCGAGACTTCACTGCCGTCGGCGTTGAAGATGCGGTAATGAAAGTCCAACTCAGGATCATAGGGCGGCTCAACCACCAGCAGCTGATCGAACCCTACGCCCAAGTGTCTGTCGGATAGCCGACGAATCAGTTCCGGCGAAAAAAAGACATTCTGCGTTACCGCGTCGACGACCATAAAATCGTTGCCAAGGCCATGCATTTTAGAGAATTGCATCATTCACTCCGTTCACGCGGGGACAGAAAACTATCCTCAGTAATTGACCTGGGACGGGCCATCTCCCGTTGCGCGATCGTTCTTATCGGGCATCGTGGACTGCGTTTGCGAATCGACTTTTTTCGTCGGCGGCGGCGCATTTTTATCGGCTGGCGGGAAATAAAGCGGCCCTTTCAAACCGCAGCCCGTCAGGCTGAACAGAGTCAGAAGTACAGCGAGTGTCTTAAACACGTTTTTCATTATGGATTGCCTGTAAGTTCATGCTTTCTATTTTCTATCATCGCAGGAGAAGGCGTAAAAGCAAGCGTTTAGGGGCTCTTTATAAAATCTGAAAAGCGGCGCGTTGCCATGATTATTGCGCATTTACATCAGGAAACATGCTTTGCTCATCACTTTAGGTTTACGTACCACGTCCGGATGACCTTATGCAATATCGTAATTTGTTTTGCCTTTTTTCGCTTTCACTTCTGCTACCTCCCGCCTGGGGATGCCGGCTGAGTGAATCTCCGCACAATATTTATCAACGGCAAGGCAGCGGCGTGGTTTATCTCCAGCCAGAAGAGGAGAACAATCTTTCGTTGCCGGAGGTGAATTTCAAACGCCTGCGTCGATTACCCAATTCATTGATTAACCCGGCAACTCAGGGCTGGAACTGGATAGCGCAACCCCCTTCCTGAACCGGGAAATTAACGCCGGAAAAGAGCATGGCTATTTTATGCGTGATAGCCAGCAAGGTCAGGGTATTCAGGTCTTTAGCATCAATGGGCCGCTAAAAGTCACCGAGCGTTTTGCGTATGACAACCGCTAGTTTATACGTGGATTGGCAGCCAGCTTTACCGAACAGCATCCCCCTGCCCGGATAAGACGCATACTCTGAATAGGAACGTCATGTACACCAACAATAAAGACATCATCATCATAACGCAGGCACCGGAATGCCAAAAATGACGCCGCTAAACCGTTTTGCGCACTTGATTAAACATTTGAAAAACGCCCTTCGGGGCGTGGGGATCGGTTCATGCATTTACGTCATTATTGAAAGCATTATGCACGGCACGATAAACGGTGTTGAAGCTGCCGGAGTCCTGACGATAAGCGCGGTACTCGGTCTGCTTAGCGCTCTTTTGGATATCAAAGCAAAGCCGCGCGCCCCCTTAATCCTGTTGCATTTTCTCCTCTGCGGCGGCTGCGTCGCACTGATGGTGGCAATGCTGTCGGCTCTGAACCATTTCCCGGTTAACGCGTCCGTCATACTTATCACCGGTGCGCTATTTATCGTCATTTACCTACCGCTGAGTTTTATCCTTTACCGCTCACAACGGTAATTCGTATCGGTTCCAGAAGCTGACGCTTCCCCTTATACTGGCGCTATCACTCAATAGCGGGATAAAACAATGAACGACAGTGAATTTCATCGCCTGGCTGACGCCCTGTGGCTCACCATTGAAGAACGCCTCGATAGCTGGGACGGCGACAGCGATATCGACTGCGAAATCAACGGCGGCGTGCTGACCCTCAGCTTTGAGAACGGCAGTAAGATCATTATTAACCGTCAGGAGCCGTTGCACCAGGTGTGGCTGGCGACCAAACAGGGCGGCTATCATTTCGATCTGAAAGGCGACGAGTGGGTTTGCGATCGCAGCGGCGAAACCTTCTGGGATCTGCTGGAGCAGGCGGCAACGCAACAAGCGGGTGAAAAGGTGAGTTTTCGTTGATTTATTTGCCGGATGCGCTTTGCTTATCCGGCTTACTGTAGGCCCGGTAAGGCGTAGCCGCCACCGGGCGAAAATCCTCAGGAGAAATACTGCTGCAATAGCGGCGCGTCATGATCCTGGTTTGCTGGCGGCACGGTGTTGATAGGCTGCGTACGGAATGGGATCACCTGCGCACGGCCATCGGTTTTCACTATCTGGTAGAACTGCGGCAGGTTGAAGTTGATAAAGCTGGAGCCATACGTGAAGCGATCGTGCGATGACGAATAGAAGCGACTGACGTCGCGCACCAGTTCTTCCTTGCTACCCTCGCAGTGGTGATACACTTCCGCCCGGTTACTTTCATCCAGAATATAAATATTAAAGCCTTTCTCATCGCCCGTTTCTTCAAAGAAGAACTGGATGATCCCTTCGCTGGCGAAGCCATCCACCACTGACGGCAATTTCACCTGGTTGGTTTCCACCTGTACCGACAGCCCGTGCAGCTTGTTATGCGAAATCGCGCCGTAGAATTCGATAGCGTTCTCCAGCTTCTGCACCGAGACATTCAAGCGTTCGAAGAATAGTCCCCACGTCTGCCCGGAAACCCGCAGCGCCTTGAAGCGACCGGTCTCCTGACGGGTGCTGGAAAGACGTAGCTCGATACATTCGGAGACCAGTTGCTGCACGCGGGTGCGAATCAGACCGCGAAGATGCTGACTATAGCAGAACACTTCGACGCTATCCGGCGGCGCGGCATCCTGGTGCATTTTCCCCAGAATCGTTTTCAGCGCTTCGATCATCGCCTGCTCGCCGTTAAAGTGCAGAGTACGCACTTCGTTCCACGAGTTGCGATATAACAAGTCGATACTGCCTATCAGACAGTTTTGCTCTTCGCCAAAGCTGAAAACGTCCAGCTTACGGAAGTCAAAATGGACCACTTTATTGCGAAACGCCGCCGTCGGGTCATATTCGAGGTTAACGATAATCGCCAGATGGCGAATTTCACAGGGGCTGTAGAGCGCTTTCGGCGTCGGAGCAGGCAAGCGCAGCGGGAAATGGTGCGAAACATCGGCGACCATCTCCTGCAACTTAGGCAGGTCGACAATACCGTTGCCCTTAATAAACAGATGCGTTCGCGACGTCAGCAGGCCGTTGAACCACGCCCACGCGACCAGCTTATTAAGATAACGGTTATATTCCAGCGGCTGATGGCTGATGATGGAGTCCATGTTCGGCGCGCGGTTGTAGAGATACCAGCCTGAACGGTTGGCGCGTCCCGGCGGCACATGGATAAAGGTTAAATTCGGCTCGGACAGATCCGGCGATATCTGCGGGTTCACCAGCGTGACTTTACCCGGCAACGTTTCAAAAGCCGCGTACAGCTTACGCGTCAGTACGCCGATATCCTGCGGGCTGGCACTCACGCTGAGGTTGTTGCGCCGCGCAAAGCGAATCAGATTACGATAGCTCTGCATCATGGCGTCGAGCAATTCGTTGTGGGCTTCGCGCACCTGATCGATTTTCCAGTTTGCGCGATTATCGAGCATGGTCAGACGCGCGTCGTCCCATCCCCACTCGCTGACTAACTGGCTTAATACTTCCCGACGCCAGCCTACGCAGGCACGCTCGCGACTTAATTTCTCGCACACTTTCAGGTAAAAGCAGCGGCGGACTAAATCCAGCCGCGTCGGATCTTCAATCGCCGTCAGGTATTCAGTGACCCGTTCCAGCATCATGCAGTAGGGATCGAGTCCAAACGATACGATTTCACCGTCATGCAGACGTTGTTTAATATCTTTCGCCAGCAGACGTGGGTTGGGATATTCCCATGAGTAGGCTTCCAGCAGCAGCGTTTTCAGCACCGCTTTGTACGGCGAGTCAATGCTCTTGTATAGCTGCCACAGGCTGGCGCCAAAGTACTCTTCGGCGGAGAGCGAGCTTAAGCCCCCCAGATCCAGCCATTCGTTTGGCGTTAATACGCCCTGCGCGTAGAGCGTCATGACATAGTCGTCGTAATGCTCTTCTTCGTCGCACGGCACCATACTCCACAGGATACGCTTCCCGGCCAGGCGCACAGCGGTACGATAAAACTCATCAAGCAACAGGATATGCTGCGTAGAACCACAGTCTTCCCCGCCCAGACTGCCGCTTTCGTTATGGCGGAAACGGTTCTCGTCGATCAGGAAGAAGCTCACCTCAACGCCAAGCGAGGCGGCCCAGCTTTCCAGCAGGCTACACTTACGTTGCAGCAACTGACGCTCTTCACCGTCGAGCCAGGACTGATGGCACACCCAGATATCCAGGTCGGACGAGCAGCTCTGCCCGACCGAGGAGGTGCTGCCCATGGTGTAAACACCGGTAATCGGCAGCTCGCCCTTCGGCGGGTCCTGCGGCGTCATACCGCGGTACAGCTCAAGTTCGTTCAGATAGTGGCGTTGGGTTTCATCAGGCGTGTAGAAGCAAATACCGCTGGGAACGTTACCATCAAGGTAACCCGGCATCAGTGGATGGTGATAGTGCAATAATGTCGGCAGAAGACTGTAAACCTGCTGAAAAGCGGGTCCCATGGCAGCAAGCGCGCGATCCACACGCAGTTGATTTATGGCATCCAGTCTCTGTTTCAGAGTCTCAATATAGAGGTACAAGACGTATCGCCTGATGTTGCTACCCGTCATGGTGCAGGTCAGTACTTGACCGTCGCCATTCGGGATAAACCGTATGTCAAAAATAACCGTTACCCTTTCTCGTCTGCATATTTTTATCTAATACCGACGAAAAAATGGTCTAAAACGTGATCAATTTAACACCTTGCTCATTGACCGTAAAGAAAGATGCGCTACATACAAGTGTAGCACCGTTCGCTGCGTGTAAATTCTTAAATACGGGCTGGCGGTTTCTCGTCATTATTCACTGTCATTGACGACACTGCGCCTTATCCTCTCACTCACGGTGACCGGAAAACTAACATACTCTCTATAAGGATGTTAGGATGGTCAATGATTGATAATGACGGTAACAAGCATGTTAGACAATGTTTTAAGAATTGCCACACGCCAAAGTCCCCTTGCGCTTTGGCAGGCACATTATGTCAAAGACGCATTGATGGCAACCCATCCGGGACTGACGGTAGAACTGGTGCCGATGGTCACACGCGGCGACGTGATTCTCGATACTCCCCTGGCGAAAGTGGGCGGTAAGGGACTGTTTGTTAAAGAGCTTGAAATCGCGCTGCTGGAAAAACGCGCTGATATCGCCGTGCACTCTATGAAAGACGTTCCGGTGGCCTTCCCGGACGGTCTCGGTCTGGTGACCATTTGCGAGCGCGAAGATCCGCGCGACGCGTTTGTCTCGAATAAATATCACAGTCTGGACGATCTGCCCGCGGGTAGTATCGTCGGGACGTCCAGTTTGCGTCGTCAGTGTCAACTGGCGGAACGCCGTCCGGACCTCATTATCCGTTCGTTGCGTGGCAACGTTGGCACACGTCTCGGCAAGCTGGACAACGGCGACTATGACGCCATTATCCTGGCCGTGGCCGGTCTGAAACGCTTAGGTCTGGAGTCGCGCATTCGCACAGCCTTGCCGCCCGACGTTTCACTTCCTGCCGTAGGCCAGGGCGCCGTCGGGATTGAGTGTCGTCTTGACGACGCGCGAACGCAGGCGCTGCTCGCACCGTTGAATCACTCGCAAACCGCGCTGCGCGTAACGGCGGAACGCGCTATGAACACCCGCCTGGGAGGCGGGTGTCAGGTGCCAATTGGCAGCTATGCAGAAATCATCAACGGTGAAATTTGGTTACGCGCGCTGGTTGGCGCACCGGACGGTTCGGTGATGGTGCGCGGCGAACGTCGTGGTTCTCCCGAGCAGGCGGAGCAAATGGGCATCTCGCTTGCAGAGGAACTGCTGGAAAACGGCGCACGCGCGATTCTGACGGAAGTTTATAACGGCGAGACGCCCGCATGAGTATTCTGATCACCCGCCCCTCTCCCGCAGGGGAAGCGTTAGTGAGCCGTCTGCGCGCACTGGGGCAGGTGGCCTGGAGTTTTCCACTGATTGAATTTGTCGCCGGTCGGGAGCTACCCACCCTGGCCGACCGCCTGGCGACGCTGACGGAAAACGATCTGGTTTTTGCCCTTTCACAGCACGCTGTCGCCTTTGCTCACGCCCAGCTCCAGCGGGATGGTCGAAACTGGCCTGCGTCGCCGCGCTATTTCGCGATTGGCCGCACCACGGCGCTCGCCCTTCATACCGTTAGCGGGTTCGATATTCGTTATCCATTGGATCGGGAAATCAGCGAAGCCTTGCTACAATTACCTGAATTACAAAATATTGCGGGCAAACGCGCGCTGATTTTGCGTGGCAATGGCGGCCGCGAACTGCTGGGCGAAACCCTGACAGCTCGCGGAGCCGAAGTCAGTTTTTGTGAATGTTATCAACGATGTGCGAAACATTACGATGGCGCGGAAGAAGCGATGCGCTGGCATACTCGCGGCGTAACAACGCTTGTTGTTACCAGCGGCGAGATGTTGCAACGGCTCTGGTCGCTGACTCCCGAGTGGTATCGTGAGCACTGGTTACTACGCTGTCGGCTATTGGTCGTCAGTGAACGTCTGGCGCACCTTGCCCGGGAGCTGGGCTGGCAAGATATTAAGGTCGCTGATAACGCCGACAACGATGCGCTGTTGCGCGCATTACAATAACTCTCATAATGGGATGCCATAATGACGGAACAAGAAAAATCCTCCGCCGTGGTTGATGAGACCAGGGAGAGCGTGGAAACCACGCCACAGCCAGTTAATACCGAGAAAAAAAGTAAGAACGGCGCCGCGCTGGTATTAAGCGCGGTGGCGATTGCGATTGCCCTGGCGGCAGGTATTGGGCTTTATGGCTGGGGGAAACAGCAAGCAACCGCGCAAACGGAAACCAGCGATGCGCTGGCGACGCAACTAACCGCCTTGCAAAAGGCGCAGGAGAGCCAAAAAGCGGAGCTGGAAGGGATTATCAAAAAACAAGCGGCGCAGTTAGATGACGCGAATCGCCAACAGGCGGCGCTGGCGAAACAGCTTGATGAAGTACAACAAAAAGTCGCCACTATTTCCGGCAGCGATGCTAAAACCTGGCTGCTGGCGCAGGCTGATTTCCTGGTGAAACTCGCCGGACGTAAGCTGTGGAGCGATCAGGACGTCACTACCGCCGCTGCGCTGCTCAAAAGCGCTGACGCCAGTCTGGCGGACATGAATGACCCCAGCCTGATTACCGCACGACGCGCGATTACTGACGATATCGCCAGCCTGTCATCCGTTGCGCAGATCGACTACGACGGCATTATTCTCAAGCTCAATCAGCTCTCTAACCAAATCGATAACTTGCGTCTGGCGGATAACGATACCGATGGTTCGCCGATGGATTCAGACAGCAGCGAGCTGTCCAGCTCGCTAAGCGAATGGCGCGTTAACCTGCAAAAAAGCTGGCAGAACTTTATGGACAGCTTTATTACCATTCGCCGCCGCGATGATACCGCCGTACCGCTGTTGGCGCCCAACCAGGACGTCTATTTACGCGAAAATATTCGCTCCCGCCTGTTAGTCGCCGCGCAGGCCGTGCCACGCCATCAGGAAGAAACATACCGTCAGGCGCTGGATAACGTTTCGACCTGGGTTCGCGCTTATTACGATACTGACGACGCCGCGACAAAAGCCTTCCTGGAGGAGGTCGATAAATTAAGCCAGCAAAATATCACGATGGATCTGCCGGAAACTCTGGGAAGCCAGGCGATTCTTGAAAAACTGATGCAAACCCGCGTGCGTAATCTGCTGGCGCAACCGACAGTCTCTACGGCAGCGCCTGCCACACAGACAGACGCTCCGGCAGCCGCGCCGCAAGGAGAATAATGATGCTAAAAGTATTATTGCTCTTTGTGTTGTTGCTCGCGGGTATCGTGGTCGGCCCGATGATAGCCGGTCACCAGGGCTATGTGTTAATCCAGACCGATACCTACAACATTGAAACCAGCGTCACCGGCCTGGCGATCATTCTCATCGTCGCTATGGTGGTACTATTCGCCATTGAGTGGTTACTACGCCGTCTGTTTCGTACCGGCGCGCACACCCGCGGTTGGTTTGCCGGTCGTAAACGCCGTCGCGCTCGCAAGCAGACCGAACAGGCGCTGCTGAAGCTGGCGGAGGGCGACTATCAGCAGGTTGAAAAGCTGATGTCAAAAAATGCCGACCATGCTGAACAACCGGTGGTAAATTATCTGCTGGCGGCAGAAGCGGCGCAGCAGCGCGGCGATGAAGCACGCGCTAATCAGCACCTTGAACGTGCGGCAGAGCTGGCGGGGAACGACACCATCCCGGTCGAGATCACGCGCGTGCGCTTACAGCTGGCGCGCAATGAAAATCACGCAGCGCGTCACGGCGTGGACAAACTGCTGGAGGTCACGCCGCGTCACCCGGAAGTTCTGCGTCTGGCGGAGCAGGCCTATATTCGCACCAGCGCATGGAGTTCTTTACTGGATATCATCCCATCCATGGCGAAAGCGCACGTTGGCGATGAAGCGCATCGCGCCATGCTCGAACAACAGGCGTGGATAGGACTCATGGATCAGGCGCGTGCCGAGCAGGGCAGCGAAGGATTACGCACCTGGTGGAAAAACCAAAGCCGTAAAACCCGCCATCAGGTGGCGCTGCAGGTCGCGATGGCCGAGCATCTAATCGAGTGTGACGATCATGATATGGCGCAGCAGATTATCATCGACGGTCTGAAACGCCAGTATGACGATCGGCTGGTGCTGCCCATTCCTCGCTTCAGAACCAATAATCCGGAACAACTGGAGAAAGTGCTGCGCCAGCAAATCAAGACGGTAGGCGATCGCCCGCTGTTATGGAGCACGCTCGGCCAGTCGCTAATGAAACACGGTGAATGGCAGGAGGCGACTCTGGCTTTCCGCGCCGCGCTGAAACAACGCCCGGACGCGTATGATTATGCCTGGCTTGCCGATGCGCTTGATCGACTGCATCAACCGGAAGAGGCTGCCGCCATGCGGCGCGACGGCTTGATGCTGACATTACAGAACACTCCCCCGCAGTAATTCCCTCTTGCCCGGTGGCGCTTCGCTTACCGGGCTTACCGCCTACACAAAATCATTCGGGATGCATAAAAAAACGCCTGCCCGGTTAAGGGGCAGGCGTCAAAACAGGTCTGTATGACAACATAAAGGGGTGCTTCACTCAACGTTGTGTCCAGGGTGTTTGATGAGGCGTAAGCGACATCTGTCAGTGGACGATAAGCACCGTAAACGGCTCTGCATCATTCCTGAGTTTATGAGGCCAGAAGGCGAACATAAGAGATGGAATGAGCATCTACCCGTACATTATTGCACATAACGTGCCATCTTTGCACCGCTAAAAAACAGGCGCAGGCATTAAAAAAACGTAGAGAATTCACGCGATTGTCATCCCCCCGCCGCTGGCGAGGTTTTAGCGTGTCGCCCGGTGGAGACAGAACAGGATGCTTTTTACAAAGTGATTATAAATCAATAGATTACTCGTCACCGAATAGCGACAAATGAAGCCTGGGATATCGCCAACAAATCATAATGGCAACACGTGCGGGATAAGGGGTTGAAAAGGAACAGAAAACAAAAAACCCCGCCGAAGCGGGGTTCAAAATTGGTCGGCGAGAGAGGATTCGAACCTCCGACCCACTGGTCCCAAACCAGTTGCGCTACCAAGCTGCGCTACTCGCCGATATACTGCTTTTTTGAATTTTTAGTTCAATTCATTGAGTCGTGGTGCGAGGGGGGGGACTTGAACCCCCACGTCCGTAAGGACACTAACACCTGAAGCTAGCGCGTCTACCAATTCCGCCACCTTCGCGTTTCACAACTCTATATTAATGGGGTGGCTAATGGGATTCGAACCCACGACAACTGGAATCACAATCCAGGGCTCTACCAACTGAGCTATAGCCACCACTGAAACTTTTTACGCGGTATTAAACCACCGCAGCTCAAGCACCTAAATAAATGGTACGCCCGACAGGATTCGAACCTGAGACCTCTGCCTCCGGAGGGCAGCGCTCTATCCAGCTGAGCTACGGGCGCTTAGCGCCGTTGCGGGGGTGGATAATACGGACTTCACACCCCGCTGTCCAGTGCCTTTTTAAATAAAATGCGCGTTTGGTTATGCTTTGCGCATTTTGGCGCTTATTCCCCCACCTTGTGGGCGGTTCCGTGACGATTCAGACCGAAAACTTTGTAGACCAGCGTGACGGCCAGCAGGAAGATGACGCCGACAAACAGCGACATGCGCGTATCTTCATTAAAGTACATGCCGATTAAAACGCAAACCAGAAACGCCATCGTCAAATAGTTCGCCCACGGAAACATAATGGAACGAAAAGGATGATCCGCAATCGCTTCTTTATGCGCCCGACGAAAGCGCAGTTGGCTAATCAGAATGACAAACCACGGCACCATCCCCGGCAGTACGCTGGCGCTATAAACGTAAACAAAGACGCGCTGCGGATTGGGGATGATGTAGTTCAGGCAAGAACCTACCAGCAAAATCAAAATAGAGAGCGCCACGCCCGCGACCGGCACGCCGTGGCGAGAGACTTTCGCGACTGCCGCCGGCAGTTGACGGTTTTTCGCCAGCGCGTAAAGCATACGCCCACAGCTATACATTCCGCTGTTACAGCCGGAGAGCGCCGCCGTCAGCACGACAAAGTTGATAATGCCTGCCGCGGCGGTGATGCCGATTTTCGCGAAGGTGAGCACAAAGGGACTGCCGTTGCTGCCAATCTCATTCCACGGGAAAATGGTGACGATCACGAAAATCGCGCCAACATAAAAAATCAGGATACGCCACAGCACTTTACCCACCGCGCTACGCAACGTCACCTGCGGATTCTTCGCTTCACCGGCGGTAATACCGATCAACTCAACCCCTTGATAAGAGGCCACTACGATACATAATGCGGTCAGAAAGCCTTTCCAGCCGCCGGCAAAAAAGCCGCCATGCTCGGTCAGATTACCAAAGCCAATCGCCTGGCCTCCGTTACCAAAGCCGAAGAAAATCACCCCCAAACCGATGATGATCATCACAATAATCGTGGTGACTTTGATCATCGCAAACCAGAACTCGATTTCACCATACAGGCGCACCGCAGCCAGATTCGCCAACGCGACCAGTCCGACGGCAATCAGCGCCGGTATCCACTGCGCCATCTCCGGAAACCAGAACTGGACGTAGACCCCAATGGCGGTAATTTCCGAGATCCCGACCGCCATCCACATAAACCAGTATGACCAGGCGGTAAGATAGCCAAAAAAAGGACTCATATACCGGTGGGCGTACACGGCAAAGGAGCCGGTAACAGGTTCCAGAAAGAGCATCTCCCCCATCGAGCGCATGATGAAAAAGACGAACAATCCGGCGATGATATACGCCAGCAGCACTGACGGGCCCGCCCATTTCAGCGTACTGGCGGCGCCCATAAAGAGTCCGACGCCGATGGTGCCCCCGAGGGCAATCAATTCAATATGACGAGCTTCCAGCCCACGCTGTAGCTCCGGTTTTTTCTCTGCCATAAATCCTCATGTCGTGTTTGCAACGGTTCCGGTAGTACCGGTTATTGTTATGGGTACATCGATTGTTGCGAATATTTTCTTAAATTTGGACAAATGGCAAATGGAGCATTAAAAAAATGCATTTATTGTGTAAGAAATCATCGATTATGTTGTAAATGAGCAGCGCCATAAGCACAATCCGCTGCTCAAGTCATCAGAAGGGAGAATTAGAGATCGCCAGTATAGTGCCAGCGAAGGTAGCGCAGCAGACGCATCTGGCGGGTAATACGCTTCGGTTGCGAAAGCAGACGATACAACCACTCCAGCCCCAGGTTCTGCCATATTTTTGGGGCGCGTTTGACGTGACCGGTAAACACATCATAGGTCCCGCCCACCCCCATATATAACGCATGGGGATGCACTTCCCGACAATCGCGCATGAGTAATTCCTGTTTTGGCGATCCCATCGCGACGGTGACAATTTTCGCGCCGCTGACATGGATACGCGCAAATAGCGCCTGACGCTGCTCCGGCGTAAAGTAACCATCCTGGCTACCCACAATATTGACGTTCCACTGCGTCCGCAGTTTTGCTTCTGTCTGCGCCAGCACCTCAGGCTTGCCGCCGACAAGAAATACCGGTGTGCCTTCTTTCCCCGCGCGCGCCATTAACGCTTCCCAAAGGTCAGCGCCAGCCACACGAGAAACCTGCGCCTGCGGAAATTTTTTACGTATTGAACGCACCACGCTGATGCCATCGGCATATTTAAATTCCGCCGCTGCTATCAACGCGCGGACTTCCGGATTATCTTCCGCCGTCAGCAGCTTTTCGGCGTTGATCGCCACCAACGTGCCTTGCTTCAGTTGACCATCGGCAAACAGATAATTCAGCGCATGTGACATGTCGCGCCAGCCAATCAGAGGTAATCCACGCAGCGAGTAAAGGGGCGCAGCGGCATTATTGGTCATAGTTTTCCTTCCACCTGTGCCTGAGGGAGCGAAGTTGTACGTTTATGAATCAGTCCGGCGCTATCAAATAACCAGAACAGAAGCTTAGCGACCAGCAGGCTGGCGCCAAAAACCACCAGGAAGAAAACCACGCGCGAAACAAACGAATCCAGCCCTTCTCGCGCCAGCACAATCATATTAAAGATGGCGCCAAAGCAGAAACTGTGCAGAATCGCCGCCTTATAGCGATTGGGCTCCCGGTTACCCAGTTCATACAGCCAGTCGAACCATTTGATAATCAGCCCGACGACGATCGCGCCGAGCGGAATAAACAGCGCCCCGCCCATGACCACCAGCGATCCGATAAGCGTTGGCGATATCGCCAGGCCAGAATGGTTGTTCAGGACTTCCCAGGTGAAGTAATTCGCAGAATTCAGCACGATACTGGGTCGTCCCGGCCATAACCAGGTGGGAATAAAGACGTAGAAATCACGCACGATAGGGGCCAGCCCCTGAAAATCGATATTGTGGTAATTTTGCAACAGCAGCGCCAGATTCTCCCACGGCGAAAAGGTATCGCGCGTCAGATAAAGAAACGTATAGAACGCCTCATCGCCGCTCACATTTAATCCGTAGCGTTTGAGCGCCAGCCAGAACATACCGACAATCCCCAGCACGCCCGCCGCTGCCAGCATCCACAGGCTGATCCAGCCCCGAATAATGCCGATAAACAGGAAGATAGCAAACGCAATAATGATGTTAGCGCGCGTGCCGCCGACAATCATGTAGGTCAACAGACCAAACGCGACGGTGCTCACCAGAAAGAACAGCCACGCTTTGCTGTCCTGGCGCAGGAAATAGACCACCAGCATCGCCGGAATGAAGAAATAGAAGAACCGTTTTAACGCCACGCCGGAGACTTCGCTGGAAAAGATCTGGCTGTAGGAGTGCAGCCGGAACAGCAAAAAGCCGTTATGCATAAAGAAAATCGCCACGCTCACCAGCGCGATGCCCATCAGGATCACCCAGGTAAGGTGGGTTTCCACCCGGTTCATGGTAAATAGCGGCTTGCGTGGTACATCCACAACGCGTTTGCGTAAACGCGTTTTATAGGTCACGTAATACACGCCGTAGAAACAGGCGGCGGATAATAGAGCCTGCAATAAGATTTCCGGCGGCGCGACGCCAACGTCGAAACGAAATACCAGCACGCTGGTTAGCGGAAAACCAAAAAAGAAGGTCAACAAAAACAGCAACGAAAAGAAAACGTTGAAGTTAAAACGCACGCGGCGGAATTCAAACCAGGTCAGCGTGGCGATAAACAGCGTAGAGAGCAGCCAGACCACCAGCAGCCCGCTGAATTGCATTAAACTCATTCGGCTTCTCCTGCGGCGATTCTCAACGCATTATGCCACGGTTGCAGGTAGTTGGGGCTAAAGAAGGTGATGCCGCTTTTATCTACCGATGCGAGCTGACGCTGCGCCTCGCGCACGACCTGCTCATTAAGATCGTCCGTGGTAAACAGGACGGGCAGATGCTGTTCCGCCATATCCTGCCAGAAAGGATTGTCGCGATTCAGTACGCACGGGATATCGGCCTGAATTAGCAGACATAACGTCCCGATCCCCTGTTGGCGGGCAAAAATAAAATAACCGAGGTCGCACTGGCGCAACAGCGCAAGATAGGCATCAAATTCCATTTTTTCGCTAAGAATTTGTAAATTTTCGGCGCTAAATAGCGCCAGACCGGCCTGACGAACCTCATCAATATAGGCCTGGTTATTGGCCGGATAGCCCATCGGCACCACCACGTTTACCGTATCGCCAAACTGCTGATACACCGCCCGTAACGCCGCAATATGTTGGTTACTGCGATCGCCGGAGTTCCCTACTAAAATGGTCAATTTTCCCGCACGTTGGCGCTCTTTTGCCATAGCATTCAGGGAAGGATCCATGCGCGTCGGGAAATAGAGCAACTCGCCGCGTACGTCCGGATGCTGGCGCGCAAAATAGCTGAGATCGCCGCGCGTCGCGAATACGCACCCTACTCGCCCCTGCGCGATACGACGAAGCGGGTAGAAAAGGCGGAATTTCAGCCCGTGGGACACTTCGTAGAGATCCGCGCCCCAGATATGCCAGTAAAACTGAGCTGGCTTAATACCGCCGCTTAACAGCGCCAGCCACAGGCTGGTGTTGAACTGACCGTGAAAGAAGAATCTCTGTCGACGATTTGCTTTCGCTTTGGCGATAACCGCCTGCGCCAGCGCTTTCTTACTGCCATAAAAACGAAGCGAGAGCGCCGGGCAGCTTTCCGTGAAGCCGTTATCTTCACCGGCAACCATAAATTCGCGCGCGTGCTCGCTTGTGGCGGCCAGCGTATCATTGAAAAACCGCAGCACGGTGTGGTTATGGTGAGGGATATCCGATCCCAGGACGTGAATCAGTACAGTCATGCTCGCCTACGCCAGAGTAAAAATACGCCGCAACAAAGTGAAAAATAGACAATATAGGTGGCCATATAAGCCTGTGCCGCACCCAGCGCGCCGTGAGCGGGAATCAGCCAGTGAGCGAACGCCGTTAACAGAATGAACTGGCTAATTTCGGCCAGAATGTAAAATCGCAACGACGCTTTGGCAATCACCAGATAACCGAAAACATAGGCGCCGACTTTCAGCACGTCGCCCACTAACTGCCAGGCGAACAGATCGCGCATCGCGGTGAATTTGGCGGAAAAAAGCAGCCAGATAGCAAAATCGCGCAGTAGCCAGACGGTAAAACTCGCCGCCGCAACCGCCGGTAAAACAAATTTCAGCGCTTTTACCACTTCACGCGTAATGTCCTGTTTTTCCGTCAGGCGTGAGAGCGTGGGTAACAGGTAAACGCTGAAGGAGGCGGTGATAAATTGCAGATAGGCGTCAGAAATACTGCTTACGCCCTGCCAGATCCCGACATCGCTCCAGCTATAGTGCGCGGCCAGTTGGTTTCGCATCATCACATAGGCAACCGGCATCGTAACGGAGGTAATCAGCGCCATCAGGGTAAATTTACTGAGCTGCCCTGCCAGACCGTTGTCCCAGGAGGGCTTGAGATAGCGTAGCGGGACGGTGCCGCGCTTAATCAGTATTATACCGGCTGGCACTACCACCAGCGCCGGCACCAGCGCCAGGCCAAGCAGAGCGCCTTCATAGCCGCCGACACGGTAGCAGAGATACCAGGCGGCGACGCCCAAAAAGCTGCCGACAATTAACGATAAGGCATTACCCGACGCGTCACGAAAGCCCTTCATTAGCGCCAGCAGCAGGTTCGCCCAGGCGATCCCCATTTGTACCAGCGCAACCAGACGCACCAGCCCTTGATAGTCCGTATGACCGAACAATCCCTGGCTAATCGGCGCCGCCGCCAGCAAGAAGACCAGCGCCAGCAGCGTAGAGAACCCCAATACCATCGCGGAGGAGGTTCCCACCACGGTACGTAACTGCGCCGGGTTATCATGATGTTGTGCGACAAGTTTGGTAACGCCGTTAAATATCCCGGCGCCAGCCAATACGCCCAGCACGGTAATCATCTGGCGGAAGTTACCCGCTTGTCCGACGCCCGACGGACCAAAAGAGACGGCCAGTAGTTTCACCACCAGCAGTCCGGCGCCAATTTTTACCAGCGTACTGACCGCCGTCCACAGGGAGGCTTTAGCAAGCGACATATCAGGAGAAATAATTTAGCAAGGTAGTAATCACCGTTCGTTGATCGACGGGCGCAAGGTTATAAAACAGCGGCAGACGCAGCAAACGTTCGCTCTCTTTTGTGGTGTAGACATCGTCCCCGATAAACTCGCCGAATTTATCGCCCGCCGGACAATCATGCAGCGGAATGTAATGGAATACCGCCATGATTTCCGCCTCTTTCAGGAAATTAATCAGCGCGCTGCGATCGGCGATATCCCGCAGTTTGATGTAAAACATATGGGCATTATGCCCGCAGTTTTCCGGAATAGAAGGCAGCTCGATACGCCCGGCGCGCGCCAGCGGCGTTAACGCATCGTAGTAAGTCTGCCACAGCGACAGACGCTGTTGATTGATACGATCGGCGGCCTCCAGTTGCGCCCACAGATAGGCAGCCTGCAGATCGGACATCAAATAACTGGAGCCGATATCCCGCCAGGTGTATTTGTCCACCTGACCACGGAAGAACTGGCTACGGTTGGTGCCTTTTTCGCGGATGATCTCCGCGCGTTCAATTAGCGTACGATCGTTGATCAGCGTCGCGCCGCCTTCGCCGCCAGCGGTGTAATTTTTGGTTTCATGGAAGCTAAAACAGCCGATGTGACCGATCGTCCCTAACGCGCGCCCTTTGTACGTGGACATCACACCCTGGGCGGCATCCTCGACAACGAACAGATTATACTTATCCGCCAGCGCCATGATGACGTCCATTTCACAAGCGACGCCAGCGTAGTGTACCGGCACGATAGCACGGGTTTTATCAGTAATCGCCGCCTCAATCAGCGTTTCGTCAATATTCATCGTATCCGGACGAATATCGACAAATACAATTTTCGCGCCACGCAGGACAAAAGCGTTAGCGGTGGAGACAAACGTAAAGCTCGGCATGATCACTTCATCGCCGGGCTGAATATCCAACAACAGAGCCGCCATCTCCAGCGATGCGGTACAGGAAGGCGTCAGCAACACCTTCACGCTGCCGAAATGTTGCTCCAGCCACTGCTGGCAACGACGCGTAAAGCCGCCGTCGCCGCACAGTTTGCCGCTGCTCATTGCAGACTGCATGTATTCGAGTTCGGTTCCCACCACCGGCGGCGCATTAAAAGGAATCATGTTGTCACCTGTATAACCAGTACGCAGTGCTTTCGATGTTGGCACCGCTTTGTATGTAACGTTTAAGCGCGGCGGTGTTGCCCAACTGGGTCGCCACCCGCAATGTTGCTTTGCCGCGACTCTGCGCCCAACAGATCGCCGCCTGCATAAGTTCCGCTCCCGCGCCGCGTCCGGCCAACAGACCGATGCGCGCGTCGGTATCATTCAATTCCCGCAGCGAGACGTAACCGCGGATAGCGCCTGTTTCCGTGCGAAGCACCAGGCATTGGTGATCAAACGTGCCGCGTACCGCATTCTCAATCCACTGGGCGTAAAAACGAGCGCTGGCGTCGGGCGCATACCACGGCGCGCGAAAACGACTCTGCGTAAACGCCTCTCCGGCCAACTGACGCAAAGCAGGAATGTCTTTAAGGTGTGCAATTTCCGCGCCATGCTGGTCGCGATGCCCTTTTACCGGCAACGCAAAATCCACCTCGCCTTCAACCAAAGAGAATCCCAGCGATTGCAACGCCGACAGCCAGGCGATGTTTTCAGCCGGCACTTTTACCTGCACGCGTTGCCACGCCTGCAGCGCTTCTGGCGTTAATTCGGGCGCTGAGGCATCGATACGCACAATGCCGCTATTCACGCCAAAAAACGTATTTTCCCAGAGTAACGGTTCAATACTGGCGCGGACGGGCACGGAGCAACTCCAGTAAATATTGGCCATAGCCGGTTTTTTCAAGCTGACTGGCGGCGCGTTTCAAACCATCATCATCCAGCCAGCCGTTGCGCCAGGCAATCTCCTCCAGACAGGCAATTTTGAAGCCCTGGCGCTTTGATACGCCGCGCGTAATGGAATGCAACCGGGTACCGGAACCTCCCGCCAGAATGATGCCTTTCATTCGTTTCTCCTCCAGGAGTAAGAACCTGTCGTTTAGCGTTTCAGTCCTAAGCGTTCGCCCTGATAACTGCCATCCTGCACGGGTTTCCACCAGGCCTCATTGGCGAGATACCACTGAACGGTTTTTCGCATCCCACTTTCGAAGGTTTCCTGCGGCGTCCAGCCCAGCTCGCGGGCGATTTTCGACGCGTCGATGGCATAGCGTAAGTCATGGCCGGGTCGATCGTCGACGAAGGTAATCAGATCGTGATAATTCGCCACACCCTGCGGTTTTTGCGGGGCCAGTTCCTCCAACAGAGCGCAGATCGTCCTGACCACATCCAGATTTTTACGTTCGTTATGACCGCCGATATTATACGTTTCGCCCACCGCACCGTTCGTCACCACGTGATACAACGCACGGGCATGATCCTCTACATACAGCCAGTCGCGAATTTGCTGACCGTTGCCATAGACCGGCAATGGTTTACCCGCCAGCGCGTTCAGAATCATCAGCGGGATCAGTTTTTCCGGGAAATGGTAGGGCCCGTAGTTATTAGAGCAGTTGGTGACAAGCGTAGGCAGACCGTAGGTACGTAACCAGGCGCGTACCAGATGGTCGCTGCTGGCTTTGGAGGCGGAATAAGGACTGCTTGGCGCATATGGCGTGGTTTCGGTGAAGAAATCGTCTGCAGTATGCAGATCGCCATACACTTCATCGGTGGAGATATGGTGGAAGCGGAACGCCGCTTTAGCGTCCGCGTCAAGCGCGGACCAGTAAGCGCGAGCGGCTTCCAGCAAGGTGTAAGTACCAACTATATTCGTTTCAATAAACGCCGCCGGGCCGTCGATGGAACGGTCTACATGGCTTTCCGCCGCCAGGTGCATCACGCTATTGGGCTGATACTGCTGGAAGACTCGCTCCAGTGATGCCCGATCGCAGATATCCACCTTCTCAAAGGCGAAACGGTCGCTTTGCGTCACCGATGCCAGAGACATCAGGTTGCCCGCATAGGTGAGTTTATCCACCACCACCACCGCGTCTGCCGTTTCATGGATGATATGCCGCACCACCGCAGATCCGATAAAGCCTGCGCCGCCGGTCACCAGAATGCGTTTCATCAGCGCCAGACTCCTTTGGTATCAACCACATAACGTTGATGAACCGCATCGCCGGGAATCGCTTTAAATTCGTCGTGATCGACCAGCATCACCAGCACATCGGCGGCGGTCAGCGCCGCGTCCAGTTTCGCCAGCGTGCAAAGTCCGTCCAATTTTTTCGGCAACTGACGGATATTCGGTTCGACGACCAGGGTTTCGCCGCTGTGCCAGCGGGCGATACTTTGGGCGATCCCCATCGCCGGGCTTTCGCGCAGATCGTCGATATTCGGCTTAAAGGCCAGCCCAAAACAGGCGATTTTCACTTCGCTGGCGCGTTTATCGGTGGCCGCCAGGCAATCTGCGACCGCGGCTTTTACCTGATCGACTACCCAGTGCGGTTTGCCGTCGTTCACTTCACGCGCGGTGTGAATCAGTCTCGCCTGCTGCGGATTTTGCGCCACAATAAACCACGGATCGACCGCAATGCAGTGCCCGCCAACGCCTGGTCCCGGCTGCAAAATATTGACGCGCGGATGGCGGTTCGCCAGGCGGATCAATTCCCAGACGTTAATCCCCTGTTCGGCGCAAATCAGCGACAATTCATTCGCAAAGGCGATATTCACATCACGGAAGCTATTTTCCGTCAGCTTGCACATCTCTGCGGTGCGCGAGTTGGTGACAACGCATTCGCCCTCAAGGAAAATTTTGTACAGCGCGCTGGCGCGAGCCGAACATACTGGCGTCATACCGCCAATCACGCGGTCATTTTTAATAAGTTCCACCATCACCTGACCCGGCAGCACACGCTCCGGACAATAGGCAATATTCACGTCGGCCTGCTCGCCCGCCTGCTGGGGAAAGGTCAGATCCGGGCGCATCCCGGCCAGCCAGCCAGCCATTTGCTCCGTTGCGCCGACCGGCGATGTTGATTCCAGAATCACCAGTGCCCCTTTTTTTAATACCGGCGCAATGGATTTTGCCGCGGCTTCCACATAGGCCATGTCAGGGTCGTGCTCGCCTTTGAATGGCGTCGGCACGGCAATCAGGTACGCATCGGCCTCGACAGGTGTCGTCGTCGCACGCAGAAAGCCACCCTCCACCGCCATCTTCACCACATTGCCCAACGCCGGCTCCACGATGTGAATTTCACCGCGATTTATGGTGTCTATCGCATGTTGGTTGATATCCACGCCGATAACCTGCTTCTGGCGGGAAGCAAAAGCGGCCGCAGTCGGTAATCCGATATACCCCAGCCCAATAACAGAAATGGTCGTAAAACTCATAACGATACCCGATAACTTTTTAACGCCTGTAAAATGCGCGCGCATGATTGCCCGTCACCATAAGGATTATGGGCGCGGCTCATGGTTTGATATTCATTTTCGTCGTGCAGCAGACGCATAACTTCCGCCACAATGCGCCGGGAGTCCGTGCCGATCAGTCTTACCGTACCAGCGGTAATGGCTTCCGGACGCTCTGTGGTTTCACGCATGACCAATACCGGCTTACCTAATGACGGCGCTTCTTCCTGAATACCGCCGGAATCGGTCAGAATGAGCCAGGCGTGATTCATCAGCCAGACAAAAGGTAAGTAGTCCTGCGGCTCAATCAGTACCACGTTTTCAACATGGCCGAGGATACGGTTGACAGGTTCGCTGACGTTGGGATTGAGATGCACCGGATAGACAATTTGCACATTCTGGTTCGCGGCGGCGATTTCCGCCAGCGCCTGGCAGATATGCTCAAAGCCCTGACCAAAGCTTTCACGCCGATGACCGGTCACCAAAATCATCTTCTTATTCGCGTTGAGGAAAGGATACTGCTCGGCCAGTTCAGCCTGTAATGTATCGCTCGTCAGAACGCGATCGCGTACCCAGATCAGCGCGTCGATAACGGTATTGCCAGTGACAAAAATGCGCTCATCCGGAATGTTCTCCCGCAACAGATTCTGCCGCGAGTTTTCCGTCGGCGCAAAGTGGTACATCGCCAGATGTCCGGTCAGCGTGCGGTTTGCCTCTTCCGGCCAGGGGGAATAGAGATCGCCGGTTCGCAACCCGGCTTCTACGTGCCCTACCGGAATTCGTTGATAGAAAGCCGCCAGGCTGGTAGCAATCGTAGTGGTGGTATCGCCATGAACCAGCACCACATCAGGTTTAAAATCTGCCAGGATCGGCTTTAATCCCTCCAGAATTCGGCAGGTAATTTCCGTCAACCCCTGTCCCGGCTGCATAATGTTGAGATCGTAATCAGGCACAATAGAAAAAAGAGTTAATACCTGATCAAGCATCTCCCGATGCTGCGCAGTAACGCATACTTTGGCCTCGAAATGAGGATCTTTTTCCAGCGCATGGACCAGAGGCGCCATCTTAATGGCCTCCGGTCGTGTACCAAATACAGTCAGAACTTTCACATCGATTCTCTTCGAATAGACAGTAGGGGCCCAGCCCCCTACTGCAGAGGTGTTGCTAAATCGTGCGGCGACGGGTTAAGGCAACGCCCGCACCGATTAGCGCCCCAACGATACCCCACATGATCATCAGGAAGGCTCGGCGTGGGCTATCACGTTTTACCGGTTCTTCCGGCGTACGCAAATAACGATAGGTCTGAAAACGAGGGTCCAGGGTCGGCCCCACATTAAGCGTATTCAACATTGCCCGATTTTGAAAGTAGTCCAAATCGAACGCAGGGCCAACCGCTTGCAGATTTTCAAGACGCGCCTGCAACATAGGGCGACCGAGTAAAAAAAGCTCTGAGTCCGGTAATTCATCCGCCGGGACATCCGTCGCGCTACGAGAAATATTATGTTGTTCCGCAATTTTGAGCGCCTGCTCAATACTGTTTACACGACGCGAATAGATCGCTTTCGCAACCTCCTCCTGCCGTTTGACCTGGGCTTTCATCTGCACGGTACGCGCAGCCCAGGCACCTTTTAATTCATCATTCAGATGGCTCGCCGCCCGCTGGCTGGCGAATGCGACATACTGACGCAGCAGATTATTGGCGTCCGGCGCAGTTTCAGCAATCAGCTTCACATTGTCGTTGATGGCGCGTGTAAAATCGCCGGGCGTAAACTGTATGTTATTGATCAGTTCATCAAGCATCGCCGCATCAGCTTTGCTATTCCCGACCATTCGCTGCTTGTAATAGTCCGTCTGTAACCAGAAATCGCGACGCGTATCCCAGGAGGCAAGTTGCATGATGAACTCTTTATACGCTTCATCCATCACCGAGGGCTTATCAGAAGAAGCAGGATCGGTCTTAATATCCAGGTTGCGCAGAAACTGCTGCTGGGAGTAATAACCGCCCAACATATTTACGGTTGGGCGATCGGTGATCGCCGTCGCACTCCACTCCTGACGAGCAAAAAAGGTATAGGCTAACGCGATAAGGGCAAATAGCAGGCCAATGCCGATAATCCAGAATTTGCCAGCCCATAAAGTACGAAACAACCCGCGAATATCCAGTTCATTTTCAGCGCTCACCGCGCGTGCCCCCGGTAATGGTTGTGTCATCGTATCCTCATTTACTTGGTTAAGTTTGGCCGGTTCTCACGTTGCCTGCGCAGGCGACGCTTCACACGCTTAATAAATCTCGCCACCTTCCAGGCCCGCTTAATGCAGTAGCCATAGAGGAAGAATGCTAGCAAAAAGAGCACCAACATAACCCATTCAGGAACAAAATGAGAGTATTCTGCCGTTACGCCTACTCCCGCCAGAATCGCCGCTGCGAGCGTAATAAGAACAAATGCTTGGCGGGAAGTAAACCCTGCTCGCATAACCAAATGATGAATATGTTGGCGATCAGGGGAAAAGGGGCTCATCCCTTTACGCAGACGGCGATACATAATCGCCACCATATCCATCAATGGAATAGCGATAATCCATAGCGCGGTAACCGGGCTGATAGAGTGAGTTTTCCCCTGCGTCGTTTCCAGTAAGAGCCAGATGACGGTAAAGCCAATCAGTGTACTACCGGCATCGCCCATAAAGACTTTGTAACGCCGCCCCAAAATACCGAGATTAAGCATAATGTAAGGCAGAATCGCGGCGATCATGGCAAAGCACCACATTGCCAGACTAGTCTGACCATCAAACCATAAAATCAGCCCCATCGCCGCAAATGAGACGCTGGATAACCCACCCAGCAGGCCGTCAATACCGTCCACCATATTGAAAGCGTTGATCGCCGCCCATACCGCAAACAGAGTAAGGAAATAGCCAAAGGGGCCAAGCACTAACTCCCAAGGCCCAAAGATGTAACCAAGGCTACCTAAGTGAAGTTTTGCGATAACCATCATTACAACCGCAATAACAGCCTGAACCACAGCACGAATTTTTACACTGATATCAAAACGGTCATCCATCGCACCAACAAAAACCAATACACCAGCGCAAATAAGATATAGCGATAAGTGCGGTATGTAGTAATCCGAGAGGCCAAACATAAAGCAGATTCCTGCAAACACAGAAATCCCGCCGACTAATGGGATAACACCCTGATGTCGTTTACGAAAGTTTGGTTTATCCACTAAACCAATTTTTATGGCTACTTTTCGCGCAAGAAAAATAAAAATGGTCGTGAATAAAAAAATACTGATTAGCTCAGATAAAGCGGTGAGTAACTTCACAGTGTATGTGCTCTCAGCATATATCATTTCCTTAAAGTATAATGCGTTACGCCAGCTCCTAGAAGAGACCTGTTAGAACATTACACTTTTTACCGCAAACAATGTGTATTGTGCATGGTGTTACTCTGTAGCGCATATCCCGATGACCAGTTTATATGACATGACGCCAGGATGAATCGCAAAACAAAAACGCCACGTAAAAACGTGGCGTTTTCAGGTAAAGACCAGGTTATGAGCGCTTCATCATCTCGAAAAAGTCGTCATTAGTTTTGGTCATCGCCAGTTTGTTAATGAGGAATTCCATCGCGTCAATTTCACCCATCGGATGGATGATTTTACGCAGGATCCACATTTTCTGCAGCTCTTCCTGAGTGGTGAGCAGCTCTTCTTTACGGGTACCGGAACGGTTGTAGTCGATAGCCGGGAAGACACGTTTTTCAGCGATCTTACGCGAGAGATGCAGCTCCATGTTACCGGTGCCTTTAAACTCTTCGTAGATAACTTCGTCCATCTTGGAACCGGTATCGATTAGCGCCGTCGCGATGATAGTCAGGCTACCGCCCTCTTCCACGTTACGCGCCGCGCCGAAGAAACGCTTCGGACGATGCAGGGCGTTAGCGTCCACACCACCGGTCAATACTTTACCGGAAGCCGGCACCACGGTGTTGTAGGCGCGCGCCAGACGGGTGATGGAGTCGAGCAGGATGATAACGTCTTTCTTGTGTTCAACCAGACGCTTCGCCTTCTCGATAACCATTTCGGCAACCTGAACGTGGCGGGATGCCGGTTCGTCAAAGGTAGAAGCAACCACTTCGCCTTTCACCAGACGCTGCATCTCGGTCACTTCTTCCGGACGTTCGTCAATCAGCAGCACCATCAGCACGCAGTCCGGGTGGTTATACGCGATGCTCTGCGCGATGTTCTGCAGCAGCATGGTTTTACCCGCTTTCGGCGGCGCGACAATCAGACCGCGCTGGCCGCGACCGATCGGCGAAGCCAGATCCAGAACGCGCGCCGTTAAGTCTTCGGTAGAACCGTTACCACGCTCCATACGCAGACGAGAGTTTGCGTGCAGCGGGGTTAAGTTCTCAAAGAGGATTTTGTTACGGGCGTTTTCCGGTTTGTCGTAGTTAACTTCGTTAACTTTCAACAGCGCAAAATAGCGTTCACCTTCTTTCGGCGGGCGAATCTTACCAGAAATGGTATCACCAGTGCGGAGGTTGAAACGGCGGATTTGGCTGGGGGAAACGTAGATATCATCAGGACCGGCGAGGTAGGAGCTGTCTGCAGAACGGAGGAAACCAAATCCATCCTGCAATATCTCCAGCACACCGTCGCCAAAGATATCTTCGCCACTCTTTGCGTGCTGCTTCAGGATGGCAAAAATAATGTCCTGCTTGCGCATACGGGCCAGGTTTTCCAGCCCCATACTTTCGCCGAGAGTGATCAGCTCAGAAACCGGCGTATTCTTTAATTCGGTAAGATTCATAATGGTGTGAGTTCTTAAACTTGGGGTAAATCTCGAACTTAATGTTGTGAATGGTATGGCAGGGTCATCCATGCCTGTTTACGGCTATCAACTCATGTCTGTTCGCTGTCTGGTCACAGGAAAGTACGCAGAACTGAAACAACAAGACGGAATGAGCGAAGAGCCAGGAATCTTTCCACTTCTCGTGCGAGAAAAAACGGGAAGTGACGGATAAAACCAGATTCAAACTTAATAAGGTATGTTTAATTCGAAGTCAATACTAACTTAGCACGACTCAGACCGGGCGTCCAGAGATCCTGACAATTTAAGAATAACGTAAGGACAACAGACGCCACGAAACTGCCTGATACCTTAATCATTCATCGAATGACAGACGCCTGACCATACAGCGCCTTTGTCATTCGACGTATAAAAGGTATTACGCCAGATTGGCGTCGAGAAACTCTTTCAACTGACCTTTAGACAGTGCGCCTACTTTGGTTGCCGCCACTTCGCCGTTTTTAAACAGCAGCAGAGTCGGAATACCGCGGATGCCATATTTAGGCGCAGTACCTGGGTTCTGGTCAATGTTCAGTTTGGCAACGGTCAATTTGCCCTGATATTCGTCAGCGATTTCATCCAGAATCGGAGCGATCATTTTACACGGCCCGCACCACTCTGCCCAGAAATCAACGAGGATAGCCCCGTCCGCTTTGAGTACATCCGTGTCAAAACTGTCGTCAGTCAGGTGAATAATTTTATCGCTCATATATAACTCCACAGGAATAAGCCTGGCGTGTTGGTGTAGCATTAACCAACGAGGTGCTGATGTTAACTTCGCCAACAAAGGTTGACTTTATTTCACCGGATACGCTTTCGTAAAGCAATAGTAAGCTGATATTCTACCACACTATGAGCAAAACACATTTAACAGAACAGAAGTTTTCCGACTTCGCCCTGCACCCACAGGTGGTTGAAGCCATTGAAAAAAAAGGGTTTTATAATTGTACGCCCATTCAGGCACTGGCCCTTCCGCTAACGCTGGCGGGTCGTGACGTTGCAGGGCAGGCGCAAACCGGTACCGGGAAAACGATGGCGTTTCTGACGTCAACGTTTCATTATTTACTTTCTCATCCCGCGATCGACGATCGCAAGGTGAACCAGCCGCGCGCGCTGATCATGGCGCCGACGCGTGAATTAGCCGTACAAATTCACGCAGACGCGGAGCCGCTGGCGCAAGCGACAGGCTTAAAATTAGGCCTGGCTTACGGCGGCGATGGTTACGACAAGCAGCTTAAAGTGCTGGAAAGCGGCGTTGATATTCTTATTGGTACGACGGGCCGACTGATCGACTACGCCAAACAAAACCACATTAACCTCGGCGCCATTCAGGTCGTCGTACTCGATGAAGCCGATCGCATGTACGATTTGGGCTTTATTAAAGATATCCGCTGGCTGTTCCGTCGTATGCCGCCGGCTGCACAGCGTCTGAACATGTTGTTCTCCGCCACCCTGTCTTATCGGGTTCGCGAGCTGGCGTTTGAACAGATGAACAACGCCGAATATGTTGAAGTGGAACCGGAGCAAAAGACCGGCCACCGCATTAAAGAAGAGCTTTTCTACCCCTCTAATGAAGAGAAAATGCGTTTACTGCAAACGCTGATCGAAGAAGAGTGGCCGGATCGCGCCATTATTTTCGCCAACACCAAGCATCGTTGCGAAGATATCTGGGGACATCTGGCGGCAGATGGCCATCGTGTTGGTCTGCTGACCGGCGACGTCGCGCAGAAAAAGCGCCTGCGGATTCTGGATGAGTTCACCCGCGGCGATCTGGATATTCTTGTGGCGACCGATGTCGCGGCGCGCGGGTTGCATATCCCCGCCGTAACGCACGTCTTTAACTACGATCTGCCAGACGATTGTGAAGACTATGTTCACCGTATCGGTCGTACCGGTCGCGCTGGCGCCAGCGGGCATTCCATCAGCCTGGCTTGCGAAGAGTATGCGCTGAATCTGCCCGCCATTGAGAGCTATATCGGCCACTCGATTCCGGTCAGCAAATACAATCCGGAAGCGCTCATGAACGATCTGCCCAAGCCGTTGCGCCTGACGCGTTCGCGTCCTGGCAATGGTCCGCGCCGCGCTGGCGCTCCGCGTAATCGTCGTCGTTCAGGTTAAGAAAAGTTATGCCATACACAAAATCATTTAGCCTGTATCAAGGCGGCAAGAAAACAAATCCCGATGAGCGTACTTTAGTAAATGATTCAGGGGAGTGTACGCAGCCAACACGGATACAGGTTGAAGGATGAAGTGTATGAATTCCACCTCGTTGTATGCCGCCATTGATCTCGGTTCCAATAGTTTTCATATGCTGGTCGTGCGCGAGGCGGCGGGAAGCATCCAGACGCTGACCCGAATAAAACGCAAGGTGCGTCTGGCCGCGGGTCTGAACAACGACAACCACCTTTCAGCCGAAGCGATGGAACGCGGCTGGCAATGCCTGCGTCTGTTTGCTGAACGTTTGCAGGATATCCCGCAGCCGCAAATCCGCGTGGTTGCCACCGCAACATTGCGTCTCGCCGTTAATGCGGGGGAATTTATCGCGAAAGCGCAGACTATCCTTGGTTGTCCGGTGCAGGTTATCAGCGGCGAAGAAGAGGCGCGGCTGATTTATCAGGGAGTCGCTCATACCACCGGCGGCGCAGATCAGCGACTGGTGGTGGATATCGGCGGCGCCAGCACTGAACTGGTTACCGGCACTGGCGCGCAAACCACGTCGCTGTTTAGCCTGTCGATGGGCTGCGTAACGTGGCTTGAACGCTATTTTAGCGATCGTAATCTGGCGCAAGAAAACTTTGATGATGCGGAGAAAGCCGCGCGCGATGTACTGCGTCCGGTCGCCGATGAACTGCGTTTTCATGGCTGGAAGGTCTGCGTGGGTGCCTCCGGCACCGTACAGGCATTGCAGGAAATCATGATGGCGCAGGGGATGGACGAGCGCATTACGCTCGCCAAACTACAGCAGCTGAAACAACGCGCGATACAGTGCGGACGTCTGGAAGAGCTGGAAATCGAAGGCCTGACGCTGGAGCGCGCGCTGGTTTTCCCAAGCGGGCTGGCTATTCTGATCGCCATATTTACCGAGCTGAACATCCAGAGCATGACGCTGGCAGGCGGCGCGTTACGCGAAGGGCTGGTGTATGGGATGTTGCATCTGGCGGTAGATCAGGATATCCGCAGCCGCACGCTGCGAAACATTCAGCGTCGGTTTATCGTCGATACCGATCAGGCAAATCGCGTAGCGAAGCTGGCAGATAACTTCCTCAAACAGGTAGAAAATGCCTGGCATATTGAGCCTATCAGTCGTGAACTGTTGCTTAGCGCTTGCCAGTTGCATGAGATCGGTCTGAGCGTTGATTTTAAACAGGCGCCCTATCATGCCGCCTATTTAGTACGCCATTTGGATCTGCCTGGCTATACGCCCGCGCAGAAAAAATTGCTCGCCACCCTCTTACTGAATCAGACCAATCCGGTCGATCTCTCTTCGCTTCATCAGCAAAACGCGGTACCGCCCCGTGTTGCGGAACAGCTATGCCGTTTGCTGCGACTGGCGATTCTTTTTGCCGGTCGCCGTCGTGACGATCTGGTACCAGAAATTACGCTACAGGCGCTAAATGAAAATCTGACGTTAACCTTGCCTGGCGACTGGCTGGCACATCACCCGCTGGGTAAAGAGTTGATTGATCAGGAAAGCCAGTGGCAAAGCTATGTACACTGGCCGCTGGACGTTCGCTAACCGTGGTCTGATTGCCGGATGACGCTTCGCTTATCCGGCCTACGATTTCGCTCGCTTTGCCTCCATCATGGCTTTCAGATTAGCCAGGTGACTTTGCCCTTTTTGCATTCGCTCCTCAGCGCTTACCACTTTGCGCTCCTGCTCCCAGATTAAATCATCCTGCGGCAGTTCTAACAGGAAGCGGCTGGGTTCCGGGCGCACCAGTTCCCCATACTGACGGCGCTCTTTACATAATGTAAAGGTGAGCTCTTTCTGCGCGCGAGTGATCCCAACATAGGCCAGCCGACGCTCTTCCTCAATATTATCTTCGTCAATGCTGCTTTGATGCGGCAAAAATCCTTCTTCCATTCCCACCATATAGACATACGGGAATTCCAGTCCTTTCGATGCATGGAGCGTCATCAACTGTACCTGATCCAGCTCTTCTTCGCTCTCGCCACGCTCCATCATATCGCGCAGCGTAAAGCGTGTAACCACCTGGGTCAGCGTCATCGGCTCATCGAGTTCGTTGCCTTCCAGCATCTCAGTCATCCAGCTAAAGAGCTGGTTAACGTTTTTCATACGCATTTCCGCCGCTTTGGGGCTCGGCGAGGTTTCGTACAACCAGGATTCATAGTCAATACCGTGGATGAGATCGCGCACGGCGGCGACAGGCTCGCGTTCGGCCAGACGCTGGATTTCCCCCAGCCAGTGGGTAAAACGCGTCAATGAATCGTAACCACGTCCGGTCAGCTTTTGGCTAAGTCCCATATCAAAGCTGGCGGTAAACAGGCTTTTATTACGCGTCATTGCCCATTCACCCAGCTTTTGCAGCGTGGCCGGACCGATTTCGCGTTTTGGCGTATTCACGATGCGCAGGAAAGCGCTGTCATCATCCGGGTTGGTCAACACCCGCAGGTAGGCCAGCAGGTCTTTAATCTCCGGACGGGAGAAAAATGAGGTGCCGCCGGAAATTTTGTACGGAATACGGTTCTGCATGAGGAATTTTTCAAATACCCGCGACTGATGATTCCCGCGATACAGAATGGCGTAATCCTTGTACTGGGTCTTGTTCACAAAGTGATGGGCAATCAGTTCGCCGGTAACGCGCTCAGCTTCATGCTCTTCATTGTTTGCGCTTAACACTTTGAGTTCCGCGCCGTAACCGAGCTCGGAAAAGAGGCGCTTTTCAAAGACGTGCGGATTGTTGGCGATGAGAATATTCGCCGCTTTCAGGATGCGGCCCGAAGAACGATAGTTTTGCTCCAGCTTAATCACCTGCAGCGCCGGAAAATCCTGGCTCAGTAACACCAGGTTTTGCGGACGCGCCCCGCGCCAGGAGTAGATAGACTGATCGTCATCGCCTACGACCGTAAAGCGCGCGCGTTGCCCGACCAGCAGCTTAACCAACTCATACTGGCTGGTGTTAGTATCCTGATATTCATCCACCAACAGATAACGAATTTTATTCTGCCAGCGCTCGCGCACCTCGTCATTGCGTTGCAGCAGCAGCGTCGGCAGCAAAATCAAATCATCAAAATCGAGAACGTTGCATGCCTTCATATGGGCGTCGTAAAGCCCGTAGCAGTGGGCAAAAATACGATCGCGTTCGCCTTTCGCCCCGGCCGCCGCCTGCGCTGGCGTTTTGAGATCGTTTTTCCAGTTGGAGATCGTGGAGATCAGCTGTTGCAACAGAACCTTGTCGTCTTCGATCAGGCCTTCGGTCAGCTCTTTGAGCAAAGCGACCTGGTCGGTATCGTCAAACAATGAAAAGTTCGATTTCATCCCCAGCGCAGCGTACTCGCGCTTAATAATATCCAGCCCTAATGTATGAAAGGTGGAGATCATCAAACCGCGCGCTTCCTTACGGCCGAGCGTCTGCCCGACGCGTTCTTTCATCTCACGCGCTGCCTTGTTGGTAAACGTCACCGCCGCAATATGCCGGGCCTGATAGCCGCATCCGCGGATCAGGTGGGCGATTTTATTGGTAATTACGCGAGTTTTACCAGAACCCGCTCCTGCCAGCACCAGGCAGGGTCCGGTGACGAATTCGACAGCGTGTTGTTGGCCGGGATTTAAACGCATGGGAATAGTGCTCAATCTTCGAACGGGGGAGGGATTGTAGCAGAAAGCGAGGCCCAGAGAAGACCTGGCTGCCTTTTCAGGCAGCCAGGAAAAGGTCAATCAGCAGGCTCTGGCGGCAAGCGGCGTATAGCCATTACGCTGTGCGCTCTTGATCCAACTGAAAGAACCCATTAGCGCGATCGCCGTCAGCAGAACATACTCAAGCGACATCGCATAAACGCCCTGTACTGCATGATTTCCAACGGGCAGTATTTGAGTAATTCATAGAGCACTGGGTCGCGTACGACCTGGCGTAGCCCTAAAAGCCAGTCGTCTGGAAATTCTGCGTTTTTCATTATGTTCATGGTATCTCGCCCCTTGTCAGAAAGGACAGGACCGCCGTCCCGCACATCCGAAATACGCCTGCTAAAAATGCCGCTTATCTCCCGGTTCATTAAATCAGGCGGGACATCTGTCCTGTAATGGCGAAGAGTATATGTCTGACGGCCTAAGGAGTGATAAAGTGACGGCCAATCTTTGCGACGTGAGAACACAATAATGGCAAAAATGGCAGCAGCACTGCATATCCTTGTAAAAGAAGAGAAACTGGCATTGGATCTTCTGGAGCAAATTAAAAACGGCGGCGATTTTGAGAAGCTGGCGAAGAAGCATTCTATCTGCCCATCCGGTAAAAAAGGCGGTCATTTAGGCGAATTTCGTCAGGGCCAGATGGTTCCGGCATTCGATAAAGTAGTCTTTTCCTGCCCGGTACTGGAGCCAACCGGCCCATTGCACACCCAGTTCGGTTATCACATCATTAAGGTATTGTATCGCAAATAAAAAGCCGGGTGGCGGCTACGCCTTACCCGGCCTACATCGTCTGCTTGATTTTGTAGGTCGGGTAAGCGCTAGCACCACCCGACAAGGTATATCAACCCGCTACCGCAATACGCTTCATATCCGTCATATAGCCGCGCAGTTTCTTACCTACCTGCTCAATCGCATGGCTACGAATCGCGTCGTTCACGTCGCGAAGCTGTGCGTTGTCTACCGCGCCTTCCGGGATAGCACTACCCAGATCGCCCGGTTGCAATTCCGCCATAAATGGTTTCAGCAGCGGTACGCAAGCGTAAGAGAACAGGTAGTTACCGTATTCTGCGGTATCGGAAATAACCACGTTCATTTCGTACAGGCGCTTACGGGCGATGGTGTTGGCGATCAGCGGCAGTTCGTGCAGTGATTCGTAGTAAGCGGATTCTTCGATGATGCCGGAATCGACCATGGTTTCGAACGCCAGCTCAACGCCCGCTTTCACCATCGCAATCATCAGCACGCCTTTATCGAAGTACTCCTGCTCGCCGATTTTACCTTCAAACTGCGGCGCGGTTTCGAACGCGGTTTTACCGGTCTCTTCACGCCAGGTCAGCAGTTTCTTATCGTCGTTAGCCCAGTCAGCCATCATGCCGGACGAGAATTCGCCGGAGATGATGTCATCCATGTGTTTCTGGAACAGCGGCGCCATGATCTCTTTCAGCTGTTCGGACAGCGCGTAAGCACGCAGTTTCGCCGGGTTAGACAGACGGTCCATCATTAGGGTGATGCCGCCCTGCTTCAGCGCTTCGGTGATGGTTTCCCAGCCGAACTGAATCAGTTTTTCGGCGTATGCCGGGTCGGTGCCTTCTGCCACCAGCTTGTCGAAGCACAGCAGAGAACCGGCCTGCAACATACCGCACAGGATGGTCTGCTCGCCCATCAGGTCAGATTTCACTTCTGCAACGAAAGAAGATTCCAGTACGCCCGCACGGTGACCGCCGGTGGCCGCTGCCCAGGCTTTAGCAATCGCCATGCCTTCGCCTTTCGGATCGTTTTCCGGGTGAACGGCGATCAGCGTCGGCACGCCGAAACCACGTTTGTACTCTTCACGCACTTCGGTGCCCGGACACTTCGGTGCCACCATCACCACGGTGATGTCTTTACGGATCTGCTCTCCCACTTCCACGATGTTGAAGCCGTGGGAGTAGCCCAGCGCTGCGCCGTCTTTCATCAGCGTCTGTACAGAACGCACCACGTCGGAGTGCTGTTTGTCCGGCGTCAGGTTAACCACCAGGTCAGCCTGCGGGATCAGCTCTTCGTAGGTACCCACTTTGAAGCCGTTTTCGGTCGCTTTACGCCAGGAAGCACGCTTCTCAGTAATGGCTTCTTTACGCAGGGCGTAGGCAATGTCCAGACCGGAGTCACGCATGTTCAGGCCCTGGTTCAGACCCTGAGCGCCGCAGCCGACGATGACCACTTTTTTACCCTGCAGGTAGCTCGCGCCGTCGGCGAATTCGTCGCGGCCCATAAAGCGGCATTTACCCAGCTGTGCCAGCTGCTGGCGCAGATTCAGTGTATTAAAGTAGTTAGCCATGATGGTGTACTCCGTGATGTTGTGTTGTCGCGCTTATTGTTCGGTTTACAGATTGCTATCTGTGCGAATGAACCCACATTACAACAGGAAATTTATTGCGGAAATTGATATATTCACAACGTTATGTTGCGGTTTATGCAACGTCAAAAACCGGAGGTCTGTCTGTGGATTTACGCGATCTAAAAACCTTCCTGCATCTGGCGGAAAGCCGCCATTTTGGCCGCAGCGCGCGGGCGATGCATGTCAGTCCTTCCACCCTTTCCCGACAGATTCAGCGGCTGGAAGAAGACCTCGGCCAGCCGCTGTTTGTGCGTGATAACCGCACGGTCACGCTGACCGAAGCGGGTGAAGAGCTGCGAGTGTTTGCCCAACAGACGCTTTTGCAATATCAGCAGTTGCGCCATACCCTCGATCAGCAGGGGCCGTCCCTTTCCGGCGAACTCCATATCTTCTGTTCAGTGACCGCGGCATACAGTCATCTGCCGCCGATCCTCGACCGTTTTCGCGCCGAACACCCTTCTGTTGAAATCAAATTGACGACCGGAGACGCCGCCGATGCGATGGAAAAGGTGGTAACGGGAGAAGCGGACCTGGCAATCGCCGGCAAACCAGAAACGCTGCCTGGCGCGGTGGCGTTTTCGATGCTGGAGAATCTGGCAGTGGTGCTGATCGCCCCGGCGCTGCCCTGCCCGGTGCGCAATCAGGTTTCGGTTGATAAGCCCGACTGGTCGACGGTGCCGTTTATCATGGCCGATCAGGGGCCGGTACGCCGCCGCATTGAGCTGTGGTTTCGCCGCCATAAAATCAGCAATCCGCAGATTTACGCTACCGTCGGCGGTCACGAAGCGATGGTCTCAATGGTGGCGCTGGGCTGCGGCGTGGCGCTGCTGCCGGAAGTGGTGCTGGAAAACAGCCCGGAGCCGGTGCGCAACCGGGTAATGATTTTAGAACGTAGTGATGAAAAAACGCCGTTTGAGCTTGGCGTCTGCGCGCAAAAAAAGCGGCTGCATGAGCCGCTAATTGATGCGTTCTGGAAAATTTTACCGAATTAGTTTTACGGCCCTACCGTTACCCGAACAGGCTTCCCAATACGGCTAAGCATATTCACCAGAGCATCAATGGTGAATTTGCTGCATTTCTTGTTGACGATATCCGAAACGCGCGGTCGGGATATATGCAAAACTGTAGCAACCTCGGCTTGCTTCATCTGGTTTCGCGTAATCCAGAGGGTAATTTCTTCCATGAGCTGTTGTTTAATGGCTAACGTGTTTTCGATTTCACTCAGGGAATCAGCGTAAAACTTTTCTGCGTCCTGCTTATGAAACCCCAAATCAGCAAAAACATTACCGCCAGATGGCGTCACATGGCGAATATCACTATCAGTTTTGGCAATCACAAGCTGTTTCTCCGTTGTTGCACCACCCGGTTATAACGCGTTCTGGCGATGTTTTTATCGTGCTGACTGGTTTGTTGCGTCTGTTTTTGGAAACTATGCAAAACGTAGAGTGCTTCTTCAAACTTAGCGACATACATAACGCGATAGATACCATTGTTGTCACGAATCCGAATTTCATTTACCCCAGCCCCAATTTCTGAAAACGGTTTCCAGTCATCGGGTTCAATTCCATACTGAATTTTGTGAAGCTGATAACCGACTGCTTTACGTACCGTTATGGGAAAAGCCAGGAGATCCTCCAGAGAAGATCCCACCCATCGAATTTCTTTTTCATTGGAGAGAGCTCGGGTGAGTAACATAACATTCTTGTGTATAAAATTTTATACATTGTTTTTAACAGGTGCAAGTGATGGCGGTGCTAACGATATGGTGAGCCGAGTTTCACCACAAGCAGATTGGGCGCCTTCTGGAAAACGTCTCGCAAAATTAAATGAGTGGATGCTCCGGGCTGGCAGAAAAGCCCAATAACTGAGGGAAGATCATATCTGGATATCAGGCCCACTTTACTTTGTGGGCCTGAAAAACTAGACGCTGAATTAACCCGCCAGAAAGAACCGAAACGCCGGGTTATTGCTCTCATCATGGCATTCATAGCCCAGCTCATGCAGCCGGGTTTCGAAATCCGGCTCATGATCGCCTAACTCGAACGCCGCCAGCACGCGGCCATAATCGGTACCGTGGCTGCGGTAATGGAATAGCGAAATATTCCAGTGCGTGCCAAGCGTATGCAGGAATTTGAGCAACGCGCCGGGCGACTCCGGAAATTCGAAACTATACAAACGCTCCTGTAATGGCTTGGAGGGGCGCCCGCCGACCATATAGCGCACATGCAGCTTCGCCATTTCATCGTCGGAGAGATCCACTACGCTATAACCGCCGTCGCACAGTTGGGTGATAATCTCTTTTCGTTCCTCCAGCCCCTGACTGACGCGTACGCCGACAAAAATACAGGCATTTTTCGCGTCGGCAAAACGGTAGTTAAATTCGGTGACCATACGCCCGCCAAGCAACTGACAGAATTTGAGGAAGCTCCCCTTTTCTTCCGGAATGGTCACCGCCAGTAACGCTTCGCGCTGTTCCCCCAGCTCGCAGCGTTCAGACACATAGCGCAAGCCGTGGAAGTTGACGTTGGCGCCGGAAAGGACGTGTGCCAGGCGTTCGCCGCGAATATTGTGCTGGGCGATATATTTTTTCATCCCCGCCAGCGCCAGCGCGCCGGAGGGCTCCGCCACCGCACGCACATCTTCAAACAGGTCTTTCATCGCCGCGCAGATAGCGTCGCTATCCACGGTGACAATATCATCAAGGTATTCCTGACACAGCCGGAACGTTTCGTCGCCGATGCGTTTTACCGCTACGCCTTCAGCAAACAACCCAACGCGCGGGAGATCCACTGGATGACCGGCTTCCAACGCCGCTTTCAGGCAGGCGGAATCCTCCGCTTCGACGGCGATAACTTTGATTTGCGGCATCAATTGTTTGATCAGTACTGCTACGCCCGCCGCCAGGCCGCCGCCGCCAACCGGCACAAAGACACGATCGAGATGCGAATCCTGCTGAAGCAGTTCCAGCGCCAGCGTGCCCTGCCCGGCGATCACCATTGGGTGATCAAACGGCGGCACCCAGGTAAAACCCTGCTGCTGCGCCAGTTCAATAGCTTTCGCTTTCGCTTCATCAAAATTAGCGCCGTGCAACAGCACTTCGCCGCCAAAACCGCGTACCGCATCGACTTTAATATCCGCCGTTGCTTTTGGCATGACGATCAGCGACTTCACGCCAAGCCGCGCGGAGGAGAACGCCACGCCCTGCGCATGATTGCCCGCCGACGCGGTAATCACGCCGTGGGCTTTTTGTTCTTCGGTCAATCCGGCCATCATCGCGTAAGCGCCGCGCAGCTTAAAGCTATGTACCGGCTGCCGGTCTTCGCGTTTGACGAGAATAACGTTGTCCAGACGTGACGAGAGCTTTTCCATTTTTTGCAGCGGCGTCACCTGCGCCGCTTCGTATACTGGCGCGCGTAGCACCGCGCGCAGATACTCCGCCCCTTCCGGCGCGACTGACAGTGGTTGAGATTCCGCCATTATCAACCTCCCAGTTTCGATTTATCGCGCACCGCGCCTTTATCGGCGCTGGTCGCCAGGCTGGCGTAGGCACGCAGGGCAAACGAAACCTGACGCTGACGATTTTTCGGCGTCCAGGCTTTGTCGCCACGAGCTTCCTGCGCCTCGCGGCGTGCGGCGATTTCAGCCTCACTCAACTGCAACTGAATGCTGCGGTTCGGGATATCAATCGCAATAGTGTCGCCATCTTCAATCAACGCAATAGTGCCGCCGCTGGCCGCTTCCGGCGAAACGTGGCCAATAGAGAGACCGGAAGTCCCGCCGGAAAAACGCCCATCGGTGATGAGCGCACAGGCTTTGCCCAGCCCCATCGACTTCAGGAAACTGGTCGGATAGAGCATTTCCTGCATTCCCGGCCCGCCTTTCGGCCCTTCGTAGCGGATCACGACTACATCGCCTTCCACTACTTTGCCGCCGAGAATCGCCTCTACCGCCTCGTCCTGACTTTCATACACTTTCGCCGGGCCGGTGAATTTAAGGATGCTGTCATCGACGCCCGCGGTTTTAACGATGCAGCCGTTTTCGGCGAAGTTGCCATACAGCACCGCCAGACCGCCGTCTTTGCTATAGGCATATTCCAGCGAGCGGATGCAACCCGCTGCGCGGTCGTCATCCAGCGAATCCCAGCGACAATCCTGCGAGAACGCCTGAGTAGTACGGATACCGGCAGGGCCAGCACGGAACATTTTTTTAACCGCTTCGTCCTGCGTAACCGTGATGTCGTACTGTTCCAGCGTTTGCGGCAGCGTCAGGCCTAATACGTTTTTCACGTTGCGGTTCAGCAGCCCGGCGCGATCCAGCTCGCCTAAAATACCCAGCACACCGCCGGCACGGTGAACGTCTTCCATATGGTATTTCTGGGTACTTGGCGCCACTTTACACAGCTGCGGCACCTTGCGGGACAGCTTGTCGATATCACTCATGGTGAAGTCGATTTCCGCTTCCTGCGCCGCCGCCAGCAGATGCAGAACGGTATTGGTCGAACCGCCCATCGCAATATCCAGCGTCATCGCGTTTTCAAACGCGGCTTTGCTGGCGATGTTACGCGGCAGTGCACTTTCGTCATCCTGCTCGTAATAGCGTTTAGTCAGTTCAACAATCCGCTTACCGGCATTGAGGAACAACTGCTTACGGTCAGCGTGAGTTGCCAGCAGCGAACCGTTGCCCGGCTGCGACAGGCCCAGCGCTTCGGTCAGGCAATTCATGGAGTTAGCGGTAAACATGCCGGAGCAGGAGCCGCAGGTTGGACAGGCGGAGCGTTCAACCTGGTTACTTTGATCGTCAGAGACTTTCGGGTCCGCTCCCTGAATCATGGCATCAACCAGATCCAGCTTGATAATTTTGTCTGAAAGCTTGGTTTTCCCGGCTTCCATCGGGCCGCCGGAGACAAAGATCACCGGAATATTCAGGCGCAGCGAGGCCATGAGCATCCCTGGGGTGATTTTGTCGCAGTTGGAGATACACACCATCGCGTCAGCGCAGTGAGCGTTCACCATGTACTCCACGGAGTCGGCGATCAGCTCGCGCGACGGCAGTGAATAGAGCATACCCCCGTGCCCCATGGCAATCCCGTCATCCACGGCAATAGTGTTGAACTCTTTCGCCACCCCGCCGGAAGCTTCAATCTGTTCGGCGACCAGCTTACCGAGATCGCGCAGATGAACGTGACCCGGCACAAACTGAGTGAATGAGTTCACCACGGCGATAATCGGTTTGCCAAAATCACTGTCGGTCATTCCGGTGGCGCGCCACAGCGCGCGGGCACCCGCCATATTACGACCATGGGTGGTGGTGGCGGAACGGTACTTAGGCATGCTTTATTTACTCCCCATCTTTTCCCTTCATACTTCACGCCACAGGTGCGTTGGCTGCCTCACTCACCCCAGTCACTTACTACAGTAAGCTTCTGGGGATTCGCTGCGTTGCCGCCTTCCTGTGACGCAAATTATTTTGGGAAAATATTAATTTTATTTATTATGAATTTACCGGATCCAACCAGCCCCATTTATCCTCGGTTTCTCCAGTGAAGAGACCAAAGAAGGCTTGTTGAATACGCTTGGTAACAGGGCCGCAACGGCCTTCACCTACCTGGATACCATCAACGCTGCGTACCGGAGTAATTTCTGCCGCGGTTCCGGACATAAACACTTCGTCGGCCAGATACAGCGATTCACGGGACAGCACCTGCTCACGCACTTCAATACCCAGTTCTTTCGCCAGTTTGATGATCGCATCGCGAGTAATGCCTGGCAGCGCGGAAGAGGTAAACGGCGGAGTAAACAGCACGCCATCTTTTACCTCAAACAGGTTTTCGCCTGCGCCTTCGGAGATATAGCCGTTTACATCCAGGGCGATGCCTTCCTGATAGCCGTGGCGGCGCGCTTCGCTACCCACCAGCAGTGAGGAAAGATAGTTCCCGCCCGCTTTCGCGGCGGTCGGAATGGTGTTCGGCGCAGCGCGATTCCAGGAAGAAACCATCGCATCGATCCCCTGATCCAGCGCTTCGGCGCCCAGGTATGCCCCCCACGGGAACGCGGCGATGATGACGTCAGTGGTGTATCCCGGGGGCGGGTTAACGCCCATACCGACATCGCCGACAAATACCAACGGACGGATATAGGCGCTGGTCAGATTATTTTTACGAATTACGTCGCGGCAGGCTTCCATCAGCTCATCAATGCTCTGGGAAACCGGAAAACGATAAATTTTTGCTGAGTCGCGCAGGCGCTGCATATGTTCACGATGACGAAACACTACTGGGCCTTTGTGAGAGTCGTAGCACCGAATCCCTTCAAATACCGACGTACCGTAGTGCAGCGCGTGAGACATTACGTGAACCTTCGCGTCTTCCCAGCGCACCATCTCGCCATTGAACCAAATGTAATCAGCTTTTTTCGTCGTCATTTTTCTTCCTTTTGCGCTCAGGCGCGGATTTGTTGTGATGTGGCAGCGCTCTGGCAGATCGCGACATGCGCAACATCTACCAGTTTACTTAACTGACTAAACAGTAAGTCGACCGACCGGGGACTGGCAACGGTCAATTCAATATTTATATTCTGCGCATCGGTCGCGGCTTCCATATTCATGGAGCACACCTGAAAACCACGATGGCGCACCACGCGTAAAACACGTTCTAAAGTTTCTGGATTAAAGCGTGCCGATACATTGACCTGATGTTGCATCATGATAATTTCTCCAGCATTTCAGAGTTACTGGCTCCAGGCGGCACCAACGGCCAGACATTTTCAAGTTCGTCGATTGAGACGTGAAGCAGGTACGGCCCTTCGCTTGCCAACATAGTGTCGAGTGCCGCTTCAACCTGGTCTTTACGAGTAATGTGCTGGCCTGGAATGCCGAAGGCGCTGGCCAGCATGAGGAAATCGGGGTTATCGGTCAGAGTGGTTTCGCTATATCGCTCCTGGAAAAACAGTTGCTGCCATTGTCGAACCATCCCTAACCGCTGGTTGTCGAGTAAGACTATCTTCAACGGTAACTGCTTGCGTTTTACGGTGCCCAACTCCTGAACATTCATCATGAAGGAGCCGTCACCGGAGATACAGATAACGGTATCATTCGGTCGCGCTACCTGCGCGCCAACGGCCGCCGGTAAGCCGAATCCCATCGTCCCCAGACCGCTGGAGGTGATGAAGTTATCCGGGCGGGTGTAAGTCATATGCTGGGCTGACCACATCTGATGCTGCCCCACATCCGTCGTCACCACGCTGTCTGCGGGTTTGCGTTCCGACAATTGCTTCAACAATAACGGCGCATAGATAGTCTCGCCAGGATGGTCATAGCGCCAGGCGTGTTCTGCGCGCAGCTCTGCACAGGACTGACGCCATGCGTCGATCTTCAGCGGTTGCTGTAATGCCGGCAACAGCGAATTTAAATCTCCCTGCAACGCGACGTGTGCCTGACGCAGTTTGTTCATTTCCGCCAGGTCGATATCCATATGGATTACGCTGGCGTTCGGCGCAAACGTATTCAGCTTACCGGTCACCCGGTCATCAAAACGTGCACCAACGGCGATCAGTAAATCACACTCTTGCACCGCGAAATTAGCCGCTTTAGTACCGTGCATTCCCAGCATGCCCAGATAGTACGGATAATCAGCTTCAACAGCCCCCAGCCCTTTCAGCGTGCAGGTAACTGGCATTTGCGTTACCGCGATAAATTTACGCAGCGCCGGAACTGCCTGCGCCATACCAACACCACCGCCGACGTACAGCATGGGTTTTTTCGCCTGTTCCAGCATCTGGCGCGCCTGTTCAACATCAGCCTGCGGGAAGGTCGCTTCGTTATCAACGGTAGTAAACCAGGGTTCCAGCTCACCGCTGGCCAACTGGATATCTTTCGGGATATCCACCAGAACCGGGCCAGGACGGCCAGCGTTGGCGACTTCAAAAGCCTCCGCCATGATACGAGGCAGCTCTGCCAGCGACTGCACCAGGAAGCTGTGTTTGGTACAGGCCAGCGACAGGCCTAACACATCCACCTCCTGGAACGCATCAGTGCCGATGAACGGGGCGGAAACCTGACCCGTGATCGCGACGACGGGGACCGAATCTAACAACGCATCCGCCAAGCCAGTGATCAGGTTAGTGGCGCCAGGGCCGGAAGTGGCGATACAAACACCGGTTTTGCCGGTAGAACGGGCATAACCGATTGCCGCCATTGCGGCACCCTGCTCGTGTCGGCACAACAAATGCTCCACACCACCGTCATACAACGCGTCGTAAACCGGCATAATTGCGCCGCCAGGATAACCAAATACGGTTTTCACCCCCTGCGCTCGCAAAGCATGTACCACCCACTGTGCCCCGTTCATAGTTACATCCCCGTCGTAAATCTTGAGAAACAGAATTTTATGCTGTTATTCACGCTCTGCTCCTCGCTTAAGTTTTTCAGGCCAAAAAAAACCCCCGGACCTTTCGGTGCGGGGGTCTTAGTTCGTTAAGGCTTGATTTCTAAGCCTTTCCTCGTCCAAGTGCAGCCCCGCACGGTGGGATAATAATCACCACCACGCTAATCACGACCAGGCTAATCACTCGTAGAAGGGCTGTCATTTTTGTCTATTCTTGCATCTTGTTCGAAGGAATACCTAAAGAGTTACCATAGGTTTTGCCAATAGCACAAGATATTTTTTTAACCACGTTTCAGATAATGCAGGTGAATGCCTAAAAGTGCTTTGTTTTTTATAAGAAAAATTAGCAACTGAAAAATTTTCACGTTTTCCTCCCCCTTTTGGCGCGCTTTACACCCTGTTTTCCTTCTTTTCGCTTCTGCGAGCGTTCTTCCAGTTTGATGTTTCTTACCTGAAAATGACGCCAAAATTCAGGAATCAGCCGCTAAAAAACAAAAAGTCAGTAATTCGATTTTCTCTTCTATTCCGCATAATCCACGTAACAGGAGGGATTATGTCACTGGCGATTGTTCATACTCGCGCCGCACTTGGCGTCAATGCGCCGCCTATCACTATAGAGGTGCATATCAGTAATGGATTACCGGGATTAACCATGGTTGGCCTACCGGAAACCACGGTAAAAGAGGCGCGTGACCGGGTACGTAGTGCGATTATTAATAGCGGATATGAATTTCCGGCTAAAAAAATAACCATTAACCTTGCTCCAGCCGATCTACCGAAAGAGGGCGGAAGGTATGACCTGCCTATTGCTGTTGCGCTTCTGGCCGCGTCTGAGCAGCTTACAGCGTCGAATCTTGAGGCATATGAGCTGGTGGGTGAGTTAGCGCTTACAGGCGCATTACGCGGCGTTCCTGGCGCAATATCAAGTGCAACGGAAGCCATCAAGGCCGGCAGAAATATTATCGTCGCAACAGAGAACGCGGCGGAGGTTGGGCTTATCAGCAAAGAAGGTTGTTTTATCGCCGATCATCTACAAACCGTCTGCGCCTTTCTGGAAGGGAAACACGCCCTGGAAAGACCTTTAGCTCAGGATATGGCATCGCCTACCGCAACTGCCGATCTTCGCGATGTGATCGGTCAGGAGCAGGGTAAACGCGGCCTGGAGATTACAGCGGCAGGGGGACATAATCTGCTATTGATCGGCCCGCCGGGTACGGGTAAAACCATGCTGGCCAGTCGACTGAGCGGGATTCTTCCACCATTAAGCAATGAAGAGGCGTTGGAAAGCGCCGCGATCCTCAGTCTGGTTAATGCCGATACGGTACAAAAACGATGGCAGCAACGCCCCTTTCGCTCACCTCATCATAGCGCCTCACTTACTGCTATGGTCGGCGGCGGCGCAATACCCGCCCCGGGAGAGATATCGCTGGCGCACAACGGAATTTTGTTCCTTGATGAATTGCCTGAATTTGAACGACGCACACTGGATGCGCTACGTGAACCTATAGAATCCGGTCAAATTCATTTATCCCGTACCAGAGCGAAAATAACGTACCCTGCCAGGTTCCAGTTAATCGCCGCAATGAATCCCAGCCCGACCGGACATTATCAGGGAAACCATAATCGCTGCACGCCAGAACAGACACTACGTTACCTTAATCGGTTGTCAGGCCCGTTTCTTGATCGTTTTGACCTTTCGCTTGAGATACCGCTTCCACCGCCCGGGATTCTTAGCCAACACGCCTCAAAGGGTGAGAGCAGCGCTACAGTAAAAAAGCGGGTCATCGCCGCCCATGAACGGCAGTACCGACGCCAGAAGAAGTTAAACGCGCGTCTGGAGGGTCGCGAAATCCAAAAATACTGTGTTTTGCACCACGATGACGCCCGCTGGCTTGAAGACACGCTGGTGCATCTTGGATTATCCATTCGCGCCTGGCAGCGTTTACTAAAAGTGGCCAGAACCATTGCCGACATAGAACTGGCTGACCAGATCTCGCGTCAGCATTTGCAGGAGGCGGTAAGCTATCGGGCGATAGACAGGTTGTTAATTCATTTGCAAAAGCTGCTGGCGTAAAAAAAGGGCATTACGCCCTTTTTATTAATCATCAGCTTCGGTGTAGTCTTCTGCGCCTTCAACTTGCGGCTTGCCGCCAGACAAGGTGTGGAAGCGTTTTGGACGCTTGATACGCGTCATATACTTGGACCAGACGCGTTCTGCATCCGTTACCGGCTCGCGTTCACCGCGACATACCGCTACAAACAGCTTCTCTTCTTCAGTCACAGGCTCACGCTTGCCAAGATCCAGATCATTAAAGGCATGACCATGACGCTCAAGCAGTTGTGCCTCTTTAATCGTGAAATCACCGTGACGAGAGAATCCACGTGGATAATGTTTATTGTCAAAATATCGATTAGTCGTCGTAAAGCTTTCCGCCATCCTGCACGCTCCTAATTCTTTGTCTGAGCTATTTATGGCGCGGAGTATTAGTTACGCTTGACAGAGTGTAAAACAAAACATTTAAATCATAACGACAAATAATTTTGTGGAGAGCACAGTGGATACGGAATTGTTAAAAACTTTCCTGGAAGTTAGCCGGACACGCCATTTCGGGCGGGCCGCAGAAGCACTTTACCTGACGCAATCCGCGGTGAGCTTTCGTATCAGGCAACTGGAGAATCAACTGGGCGTAAACCTTTTTACGCGGCACAGAAACAATATCCGTTTAACCACGGCTGGCGAAAAACTTTTACCGTATGCGGAAACGCTGATGAATACGTGGCAGGCGGCACGTAAAGAGGTGGCGCATACCTCACGCCATAACGAGTTTTCCATCGGCGCCAGCGCGTCTTTATGGGAGTGTATGCTTAACGCCTGGCTGGGGCGACTGTACCAACTACAGGAGCCGCAAAGCGGCCTGCAGTTCGAAGCCAGAATCGCTCAACGGCAATCGCTTGTGAAGCAACTTCATGAACGCCAGCTTGATCTCCTCATTACTACCGAAGCGCCCAAAATGGATGAGTTCAGCAGTCAGCTGTTAGGGCACTTCACTTTGGCGTTATATTGCAGCAGCCCTGCCCGTAAGAAATCAGAACTCAATTATCTGCGGCTGGAGTGGGGACCAGACTTCCAACAGCATGAAACAGGGCTGATCGCAGCAGATGAAGTGCCGGTATTAACAACCAGTTCAGCCGAACTCGCCCGACAGCAGCTTAGCGCATTAAATGGCTGTAGCTGGCTTCCTGTAAACTGGGCAAATGAAAAGGGCGGATTACATACCGTTGCCGACAGCGCAACGCTTTCACGGCCACTATACGCTATTTGGCTGCAAAACAGCGATAAATACTCGCTGATCTGCGATCTGTTAAAAACGGATGTGCTGGATGAACAATGAAAATGATGAAAAGAAAAAGAAGGGAACTTACGATTACCTGATCAGATAATCAGGTAATTTTAGGCAAAAAAAAAATCCTTAGCAGATGCTAAGGATTATTTCTGGCAGGGGCGGAGAGACTCGAACTCCCAACACCCGGTTTTGGAGACCGGTGCTCTACCAATTGAACTACGCCCCTAATTAGGGTGGCGGAACGGACGGGACTCGAACCCGCGACCCCCTGCGTGACAGGCAGGTATTCTAACCAACTGAACTACCGCTCCACCGAATTCTTTTACAACCACTGATTTTTACATCAGTTTACTGATTAATTTGATGCCTGGCAGTTCCCTACTCTCGCATGGGGAGACCCCACACTACCATCGGCGCTACGGCGTTTCACTTCTGAGTTCGGCATGGGGTCAGGTGGGACCACCGCGCTAGTGCCGCCAGGCAAATTCTTTTGTGCTCTGTACGCAATTCTTTATCGCATCAGCGGCGTTGCCTGCGCTCGTAAAGTCAGTCACATACTTCTGTATGCTCCTTCCTTTCCTTCGCTTGCCGCCTTGCTGCTGCGCAAATTATTGCGTACTCAACTCTGAATCTGAGCTGAAAATCGTCTCTCATCCGCCAAAACATCTTCGGCGTTGTAAGGTTAAGCCTCACGGTTCATTAGTACCGGTTAGCTCAACGCATCGCTGCGCTTACACACCCGGCCTATCAACGTCGTCGTCTTCAACGTTCCTTCAGGAGACTTAAAGTCTCAGGGAGAACTCATCTCGGGGCAAGTTTCGTGCTTAGATGCTTTCAGCACTTATCTCTTCCGCATTTAGCTACCGGGCAGTGCCATTGGCATGACAACCCGAACACCAGTGATGCGTCCACTCCGGTCCTCTCGTACTAGGAGCAGCCCCCCTCAGTTCTCCAGCGCCCACGGCAGATAGGGACCGAACTGTCTCACGACGTTCTAAACCCAGCTCGCGTACCACTTTAAATGGCGAACAGCCATACCCTTGGGACCTACTTCAGCCCCAGGATGTGATGAGCCGACATCGAGGTGCCAAACACCGCCGTCGATATGAACTCTTGGGCGGTATCAGCCTGTTATCCCCGGAGTACCTTTTATCCGTTGAGCGATGGCCCTTCCATTCAGAACCACCGGATCACTATGACCTGCTTTCGCACCTGCTCGCGCCGTCACGCTCGCAGTCAAGCTGGCTTATGCCATTGCACTAACCTCCTGATGTCCGACCAGGATTAGCCAACCTTCGTGCTCCTCCGTTACTCTTTAGGAGGAGACCGCCCCAGTCAAACTACCCACCAGACACTGTCCGCAACCCGGATCACGGGTCCACGTTAGAACATCAAACATTAAAGGGTGGTATTTCAAGGTCGGCTCCACGCAGACTGGCGTCCACGCTTCAAAGCCTCCCACCTATCCTACACATCAAGGCTCAATGTTCAGTGTCAAGCTATAGTAAAGGTTCACGGGGTCTTTCCGTCTTGCCGCGGGTACACTGCATCTTCACAGCGAGTTCAATTTCACTGAGTCTCGGGTGGAGACAGCCTGGCCATCATTACGCCATTCGTGCAGGTCGGAACTTACCCGACAAGGAATTTCGCTACCTTAGGACCGTTATAGTTACGGCCGCCGTTTACCGGGGCTTCGATCAGGAGCTTCGCTTGCGCTGACCCCATCAATTAACCTTCCGGCACCGGGCAGGCGTCACACCGTATACGTCCACTTTCGTGTTTGCACAGTGCTGTGTTTTTAATAAACAGTTGCAGCCAGCTGGTATCTTCGACTGACTTCAGCTCCGTGAGTAAATCACTTCACCTACGTGTCAGCGTGCCTTCTCCCGAAGTTACGGCACCATTTTGCCTAGTTCCTTCACCCGAGTTCTCTCAAGCGCCTTGGTATTCTCTACCTGACCACCTGTGTCGGTTTGGGGTACGATTTGATGTTACCTGATGCTTAGAGGCTTTTCCTGGAAGCAGGGCATTTGTTGCTTCAGCACCGTAGTGCCTCGTCGTCACGCCTCAGTGTTAAAGTGAACCGGATTTACCTGGAACACACACCTACACGCTTAAACCGGGACAACCGTCGCCCGGCCAACATAGCCTTCTCCGTCCCCCCTTCGCAGTAACACCAAGTACGGGAATATTAACCCGTTTCCCATCGACTACGCCTTTCGGCCTCGCCTTAGGGGTCGACTCACCCTGCCCCGATTAACGTTGGACAGGAACCCTTGGTCTTCCGGCGAGCGGGCTTTTCACCCGCTTTATCGTTACTTATGTCAGCATTCGCACTTCTGATACCTCCAGCATGCCTCACGACACACCTTCACAGGCTTACAGAACGCTCCCCTACCCAACAACACATAGTGTCGCTGCCGCAGCTTCGGTGCATGGTTTAGCCCCGTTACATCTTCCGCGCAGGCCGACTCGACCAGTGAGCTATTACGCTTTCTTTAAATGATGGCTGCTTCTAAGCCAACATCCTGGCTGTCTGGGCCTTCCCACATCGTTTCCCACTTAACCATGACTTTGGGACCTTAGCTGGCGGTCTGGGTTGTTTCCCTCTTCACGACGGACGTTAGCACCCGCCGTGTGTCTCCCGTGATAACATTCTCCGGTATTCGCAGTTTGCATCGGGTTGGTAAGCCGGGATGGCCCCCTAGCCGAAACAGTGCTCTACCCCCGGAGATGAATTCACGAGGCGCTACCTAAATAGCTTTCGGGGAGAACCAGCTATCTCCCGGTTTGATTGGCCTTTCACCCCCAGCCACAGGTCATCCGCTAATTTTTCAACATTAGTCGGTTCGGTCCTCCAGTTAGTGTTACCCAACCTTCAACCTGCCCATGGCTAGATCACCGGGTTTCGGGTCTATACCCTGCAACTTAACGCCCGGTTAAGACTCGGTTTCCCTGCGGCTCCCCTATTCGGTTAACCTTGCTACAGAATATAAGTCGCTGACCCATTATACAAAAGGTACGCAGTCACACAGGTAAACCTGTGCTCCCACTGCTTGTACGTACACGGTTTCAGGTTCTTTTTCACTCCCCTCGCCGGGGTTCTTTTCGCCTTTCCCTCACGGTACTGGTTCACTATCGGTCAGTCAGGAGTATTTAGCCTTGGAGGATGGTCCCCCCATATTCAGACAGGATACCACGTGTCCCGCCCTACTCATCGAGCTCACAGCACATGCGCTTTTGTGTACGGGGCTGTCACCCTGTATCGCGCGCCTTTCCAGACGCTTCCACTAACACACATGCTGATTCAGGCTCTGGGCTCCTCCCCGTTCGCTCGCCGCTACTGGGGGAATCTCGGTTGATTTCTTTTCCTCGGGGTACTTAGATGTTTCAGTTCCCCCGGTTCGCCTCATTAACCTATGGATTCAGTTAATGATAGTGTGACGAGTCACACTGGGTTTCCCCATTCGGGTATCGCCGGTTATAACGGTTCATATCACCTTACCGGCGCTTATCGCAGATTAGCACGCCCTTCATCGCCTCTGACTGCCAGGGCATCCACCGTGTACGCTTAGTCGCTTAACCTCACAACCCGAAGATGTTTCTCGCGATTCATCATCGTGTTGCGAAAATTTGAGAGACTCACGAACAACTTTCGTTGTTCTGTGTTTCAATTTTCAGCTTGATCCAGATTTTTAAAGAGCAAATATCTCAAACGTGACTCGTAAGTCAGTTTTGAGATATTAAGGCAGGTGACTTTCACTCACAAACCAGCAAGTGGCGTCCCCTAGGGGATTCGAACCCCTGTTACCGCCGTGAAAGGGCGGTGTCCTGGGCCTCTAGACGAAGGGGACGTATCAGTCTGCTTCGCAAGACGCCTTGCTATTTACTTTTCATCAGACAATCTGTGTGAGCACTGCAAAGTACGCATCTTTAAGGTAAGGAGGTGATCCAACCGCAGGTTCCCCTACGGTTACCTTGTTACGACTTCACCCCAGTCATGAATCACAAAGTGGTAAGCGCCCTCCCGAAGGTTAAGCTACCTACTTCTTTTGCAACCCACTCCCATGGTGTGACGGGCGGTGTGTACAAGGCCCGGGAACGTATTCACCGTGGCATTCTGATCCACGATTACTAGCGATTCCGACTTCATGGAGTCGAGTTGCAGACTCCAATCCGGACTACGACGCACTTTATGAGGTCCGCTTGCTCTCGCGAGGTCGCTTCTCTTTGTATGCGCCATTGTAGCACGTGTGTAGCCCTGGTCGTAAGGGCCATGATGACTTGACGTCATCCCCACCTTCCTCCAGTTTATCACTGGCAGTCTCCTTTGAGTTCCCGGCCTAACCGCTGGCAACAAAGGATAAGGGTTGCGCTCGTTGCGGGACTTAACCCAACATTTCACAACACGAGCTGACGACAGCCATGCAGCACCTGTCTCACAGTTCCCGAAGGCACCAATCCATCTCTGGAAAGTTCTGTGGATGTCAAGACCAGGTAAGGTTCTTCGCGTTGCATCGAATTAAACCACATGCTCCACCGCTTGTGCGGGCCCCCGTCAATTCATTTGAGTTTTAACCTTGCGGCCGTACTCCCCAGGCGGTCTACTTAACGCGTTAGCTCCGGAAGCCACGCCTCAAGGGCACAACCTCCAAGTAGACATCGTTTACGGCGTGGACTACCAGGGTATCTAATCCTGTTTGCTCCCCACGCTTTCGCACCTGAGCGTCAGTCTTTGTCCAGGGGGCCGCCTTCGCCACCGGTATTCCTCCAGATCTCTACGCATTTCACCGCTACACCTGGAATTCTACCCCCCTCTACAAGACTCAAGCCTGCCAGTTTCGAATGCAGTTCCCAGGTTGAGCCCGGGGATTTCACATCCGACTTGACAGACCGCCTGCGTGCGCTTTACGCCCAGTAATTCCGATTAACGCTTGCACCCTCCGTATTACCGCGGCTGCTGGCACGGAGTTAGCCGGTGCTTCTTCTGCGGGTAACGTCAATTGCTGCGGTTATTAACCACAACACCTTCCTCCCCGCTGAAAGTACTTTACAACCCGAAGGCCTTCTTCATACACGCGGCATGGCTGCATCAGGCTTGCGCCCATTGTGCAATATTCCCCACTGCTGCCTCCCGTAGGAGTCTGGACCGTGTCTCAGTTCCAGTGTGGCTGGTCATCCTCTCAGACCAGCTAGGGATCGTCGCCTTGGTGAGCCGTTACCTCACCAACTAGCTAATCCCATCTGGGCACATCTGATGGCAAGAGGCCCGAAGGTCCCCCTCTTTGGTCTTGCGACGTTATGCGGTATTAGCCACCGTTTCCAGTAGTTATCCCCCTCCATCAGGCAGTTTCCCAGACATTACTCACCCGTCCGCCACTCGTCAGCGAAGCAGCAAGCTGCTTCCTGTTACCGTTCGACTTGCATGTGTTAGGCCTGCCGCCAGCGTTCAATCTGAGCCATGATCAAACTCTTCAATTTAAAAGTTTGATGCTCAATGAATTAAACTTCGTAATGAATTACGTGTTCACTCTTGAGACTTGGTATTCATTTTTCGTCTTGCGACGTCAAGAATCCGTATCTTCGAGTGCCCACACAGATTGTCTGATAAATTGTTAAAGAGCAGTGCCGCTTCGCTTTTTCTCAGCGGCGCGGGGTGTGCATATTACGCTTTCCCGCTTCAGAGTCAAGCGTTTATTTTCGCTTTTCTCCGTGAGGTTCTGGTCTGAACCCCGCTGACCCGGCGGCCTGTGTGCCGTTGTTCCGTGTCAGTGGTGGCGCATTATAGGGAGTTATTTCTGCCTGACAAGAGGAAATTTAAAATAATTTTCTGAGTGTCTCTTTTTTCATCAATGGCGTGCTTAACGTGCCATAAAATAAGCAAATTGCCGTTATTGCAACTGCAATCACACTTCCAGGTGGCATACTAATAACCAAACGAAAGAGAAAGGAAGAACATTCATGCCTTTAAGCGCACAACAATTAGCCGCACAGAAAAATCTATCCTATGTTCTGGCTGAAAAGCTGGCGCAGCGGATATTAAAGGGTGACTACGCCCCCGGTACGATTCTTCCCGGCGAAATAGAACTGGGCGAGCAGTACGGCGTAAGTCGAACGGCAGTTCGCGAAGCGGTGAAAACGTTGACGGCTAAAGGTATGGTGCTACCCCGTCCGCGCATTGGTACGCGGGTGATGCCGCAGGGAAACTGGAACTTTCTGGATCAAGAGCTGCTGACCTGGTGGATGACGGAAGAAAATTTTCATCAGGTGGTAGATCATTTTCTGGTGATGCGTATTAGCCTGGAGCCGCAAGCCTGCCTGCTGGCGGCGACTCTTGGCACACCGGAGCAGAAAGCGCGGCTTAATGCCTTAATGGAAGAGATGGTCGCGCTGAAAAAGCATTTTAAGCGTGAACGCTGGATTGAAGTGGATATGGCGTGGCACGAGCATATCTACGAAATGAGCGCCAATCCCTTTCTAATCTCTTTTGCTACGCTATTTCATTCGGTTTATCACACTTACTTTACCTCAATCACCTATAACGAGGTGGTAAAGCTGGATTTGCACCAGGCCATTGTTGATGCCATCGCTGATGGCGACGGCGAACGCGCTTTCCAGGCCTGCCAGGCGTTGTTAATAGCGCCCAATGAGAGACCAGATAATTAACAGGATATTGAATGACCAGCAAAAAAGCGCGCAGTATGGCTGGCCTGCCGTGGATCGCGGCGATGGCCTTCTTTATGCAGGCGCTAGACGCCACCATTTTGAATACCGCTTTACCGGCTATTGCGCATAGTCTTAACCGTTCCCCACTCGCCATGCAGTCCGCTATTATCAGTTATACCCTGACAGTAGCCATGTTAATTCCGGTAAGCGGCTGGCTGACCGCTTCGGTACGCGTCGCGTCTTTATGGTTGCCGTAAGTCTGTTTACGTTAGGCTCGCTGGCCTGCGCGCTCTCCAGTTCACTATCTGAATTGGTTATTTTTCGCGTCGTACAAGGCGTCGGCGGAGCGATGATGATGCCAGTGGCGCGACTGGCGTTATTGCGAGCCTATCCGCGTAGTGAGCTGCTGCCCGTTCTTAACTTTGTCACTATGCCGGGGCTGGTAGGTCCGATTCTGGGGCCGGTATTAGGCGGCGTACTGGTGACCTGGGCAAGCTGGCACTGGATCTTCCTGATTAATATTCCCATTGGGGTTGCAGGCATTCTGTATGCCCGCAAATATATGCCCAACTTCACCACGCCGCGTCGCAAGTTTGACATGACCGGCTTCTTTCTTTTTGGATTAAGTCTGGTTTTATTTTCCAGCGGAATGGAACTGTTTGGCGAAAAGATTGTGGCGACATGGATCGCATCCGCCATTATTTTTTGCAGTATCGTTCTACTATTGGCCTATATCCGCCACGCCCGCCGTCATCCGACACCGTTAATATCACTATCGCTGTTTAAGACACGCACATTTTCCGTCGGTATTGCCGGCAACCTCGCCACGCGTCTGGGGACAGGCTGCGTACCTTTTTTGATGCCGTTAATGCTACAGGTTGGTTTTGGCTACCCGGCTCTGATCGCCGGCTGCATGATGGCGCCGACAGCTTTGGGTTCTATTATCGCGAAATCGACCGTAACGCAGGTTTTGCGACGTTTGGGATACCGGAAGACTCTGGTCGGCATTACGGTATTTATCGGTCTGATGATTGCCCAGTTTTCGTTTCAATCTCCCGCCATGCCGATCTGGATGCTCGTGCTGCCGCTATTCATTCTTGGAATGGCGATGTCCACTCAATTTACGGCAATGAATACGATTACTCTTGCGGATCTGACAGACGATAACGCCAGCAGCGGCAACAACGTTCTGGCGGTTACGCAGCAATTGTCTATCAGTTTAGGCGTGGCGATCAGCGCGGCGGTGTTACGTATTTATGAAGGTTTTGCGGGCACCAGTACCGTGGAACAGTTCCACTATACCTTTATCACGATGGGGGCGATCACTATCGTGTCCGCGCTGATGTTTATGCTGCTAAGAGCCAAAGACGGCAACAATCTGATTAAAGAACGGCATAAATCTAAACCGACCCACGCACCGTCAAAACCGGAGTAAGCTGAAGTCGCTGTTGTTGCAAGGCGGGCTGCGCCATCCGATGAATCAACACATCAATAGCCAGCTCGCCCAATTCATCTTTCGGCTGATGGATAGTCGTCAGCGGCGGCGTCATATAGCGCGCCAGCTCAATATCATCATAGCCAATGACTGCCATATCCTGCGGAATACGAAGCCCCGCCTGATATAGCGCCTGATAGGCGCCGACAGCCATCGCATCGTTTCCGGTAAAAACCGCTTGCGGTCGCTGTTGATGGGCGAGTAACGCCTGCATGGCGTCAAAGCCGCCGCCAAATTCAAAATCGCCGGTGATCTCATAGCCTTGCGGAATAGCCAGCCCTGCGCGTTTCATCGCCGCCCGATACCCTTCCAGCCGCAAACGCGCTGGCGTTTTGTCCAGCGGGCCGGTAATACAGGATATTCGGGTAAATCCTTTATCGATAAGGTGTTGGGTGGCAAGATCGCCGCCTAACAACGAATTATCCTGAATGAGATCGCTATCGCCCTCACCATCAAACGGCGACCAGTCCATCATGACGGTAGGAATAGACGGATAACGCTCCATGATTTCACGAGAAGGCTGATGCGTTTCGGTACACAGCAGCAGTAAACCGTCTACCCGTTTTTGCATCAGCGTCTCCAGGTTGCGGTTCATCCGTTGCTCGTCGCCTTCGGTATTGCACAGCACCAGACTATAACCGCGCTCAAAACAGCTTCGCTCAACGCCGCGCACCAGTTCGGAATAAAAAGGGTTGGTACTGGCGGTAATTAGCATACCAATCGTGCGGGTCTGGTTTAACTTGAGGCTTCGCGCCAGCGCAGAAGGCGCATAGTTAAGCGATTTAATCGCCGCTTCAACTTTTTCGGTTATCGTCTCACTCACAAAGCGATCTTTGTTAATAACGTGAGAGACCGTCGATGTAGAGACTCCCGCCAGGCGGGCAACATCTTTCATAGTAGCCAAGCGTTACCCCTGCTGATGTAAAAACGCTTCTATCTCTTCGCGCCACGGAACGGAAGGTTGCGCGCCTTTACGCGTTACGGCAATCGCGGCGGCGGCATGGGCAAAGCGAATCGCTTCCGGCAACGGCGTCTCCTCCAGTATCGCGGTGATAAAGGCGCCGTTAAACGTATCTCCGGCGGCAATGGTATCGACAGCCTCAACGCTAAATCCAGGAACGCGGCGGCCCTCGCCGTTTACGCTGGCCCAGACGCCACGGCTTCCTAAGGTAATTAATACGGTTCGAATGCCTTTATCATGCAAAACCTGCGCAGCTTTCGCGGCATCGTCGTCATTTTCCACACGCACGCCCGTCAGCTTTTCAGCTTCCGTTTCATTTGGCGTGATGATGTCCACCAGCGCCAGCAGTTCATCCGGTAGCTCACGGGCAGGCGCCGGGTTAAGCGCAACAGTAGTATGATGTTGATGGGCGATTTTCGCCGCCGCCAGTACGCTTTCCAGCGGCGATTCCAGCTGCATCAGTAACGCATCCGCCTGCGCGATACGTTCACGTTGCGCATCAACCAACGCCGGCGATAATGCGGCATTCGCTCCGGCATGAATACCGATGACGTTCTCGCCTTCGCCGTTAACGAAAATCAGCGCCACCCCGGTAGACTCGCCTTTAATAACGCTAACTGGCGCGATATCAATACGATCGCTGACTAATTGTTTACGAATACTGTCGCCAATATCGTCATCGCCCGTGCAGGCGATAAACGCAATATTTGCCCCGCTACGTCCCGCAGCAACCGCCTGATTCGCGCCTTTCCCGCCAAACGCGACCTGATAATGGCTACCGGTTACCGTTTCACCCGGGGTAGGGAAGGACTCAAGATTAAGGATATGATCGGCATTAATGCTGCCAAGGACGATGAGATTACCTGCGGTTTTCATATTCGGGGTTCCACGTCAAAGTGCGCCACCGGTTAGGGTGGCGCGTGCCCTGCTTTTCTTTTTTTACGTTCACCTCAGCGGAGGCTCGCGTATTTCTGTCGCCATCAGGCCATAGTTGACCCGTGTCGTTTATTACTGCTTGATGACCAGTTTCAGGTCAACCGGATATTTGGCCTGAACTTTTTCGCCTTTCAGCACCTTATCCGCCACTTCAACGCCTTTGGCGCCGATTTGATCCGGTAACTGAGCGATAGTCGCTGCCAGTTTGCCATCTTTTACGGCCTTTTCGCCATCCGGCGTACCGTCAAATCCAACCACCATCACATCTGCTTTACCGGCAGTTTGCAGCGCGCGCAGTGCGCCCAGCGCCATTTCATCGTTCTGGGCGAAGACAGCCTGAACATCCGGATGCGCGGTCAGCAGGTTCTGCATGACGTTCAGACCCTTAGTACGGTCGAAATCGGCAGGCTGGCTGGCCAGGACATTAAATTTGTGAGCGGCTACCGCCTGCTGGAAACCTTCGCCACGCTCACGCGCCGCAGATGTTCCGGCAATGCCTTGCAACTCAATCACTTTGGCGCCTTCGCCAGCTTTTTTCGCGATATAGTCGCCAGCGATCTTACCGCCCAGCACGTTATCAGACGCGATATGGCTGACGACATCACCTTTGGTTGCCTGGCGGTCAAGCGTGATAACCGGAATCTTCGCCTGGTTAGCCATCTTCACCGCGTTACCCACCGCATCGGAGTCAGTCGGGTTGATCAGCAGAATTTTGGTCCCGCGAACGGTTAAATCCTGCACGTTCGCCAGCTCTTTGGCAGGGTTGTTCTGGGAGTCCAGCACCACCAGGTTATAACCCAGTTTATCCGCCTCTTTTTGCGCCCCGTCTTTTAACGACACGAAGAAGGGATTATTGAGGGTAGAGATCACCAGCGCAATGGTGTCCTTCGCCATTGCATTCGCGCTCACGGTGGCGCTCAGCGCAACAGCAGATACCAGGGTAGCCAGTTTTTTCATGTTCATATTTCAGATGTCCTGTAGTCGTTGTTACTGCTTTTTGTTGTCTACCAGTACCGCCAGCAAAATCACCACCGCTTTGACGATCATCTGGTAATAGGAGGAAACACCTAACAAATTCAAACCATTATTAAGGAAGCCGAGAATCAATGCGCCGATCAATGTCCCAACAATGCGTCCTTTACCGCCTGCAAGGCTGGTGCCGCCCAGCACCACGGCGGCAATAGCATCCAGCTCATAGCCGGTACCCGCCGTCGGCTGCGCGGAAGAGAGGCGCGCCACTTCAATGATGCCCGCCAGCGACGCTGTCAGGCCGCAAAGTGAATAGACGATAATTTTCACTTTGCTCACGCTAATGCCAGACAGGCGCGTCGCCGCTTCGTTACCGCCCAGCGCGTAGATATAGCGTCCCAGACGGGTGTGATGCAGCATATACCAGGCGGCGATAAAGACGATAGCCATGATCCAGACCGGCGTAGGAACGCCCAACGGACGGCCGATACCGAACCAGCCAAACAGATCGGCGTTATCGGTAAAGCCGGTGTTGACCGGACTACCGTCGGTGTAAACCATCGTCACGCCGCGCAGTAGCAGCATCATCACCAGCGTAGCGATAAACGCCTGTACGCGGCCTTTCGCGACGATAACACCAGTGACGGCGCCAATCGCAGCGCCCAGCGCCAGCGCGGCGGCAACCGCGACCAGCGCATTCACTTCAACGCCGACGATTGAAGCGGCAACCGCGCCGGTGAGCGCCAGCAGGGAACCGACGGACAGATCGATCCCCGATGTCAGAATCACCAACGTCATCCCCACCGCCATAATGGCGTTGACGGAGGTCTGTTGAAGAATATTGAACAGATTATTAACGGTAAAAAAGTTGGGGCTCAACGTCGAAACAATCGCGATCAACACCAGCAGGGCAATGAGCGACTTCTGCTCAAGAAGCCACGCTTTAGTGAAATAACGGCGACCAGAAACAGCCTGGGTTGTCATCTTTTTTACTCCTGATTCACGCGATTAAGCTTGCCCACTGCGGCAGCCATTAACACTTCCTGGGTGGCCTGCTCGCGAGTAAATTCACCGCTGAGATGCCCTTCATGCATGACGATGATGCGATCGCTCATGCCTAATACTTCTGGCATCTCAGATGAGACCAGAATGATGCTCAGGCCGTCGGCCTTAAACTGGTTGATAAGCTGATAAATCTCTTTCTTGGCGCCGACGTCCACGCCGCGGGTCGGCTCGTCGAGAATGAGCACTTTCGGGCGCGTCATCAACCCGCGGGCAATCGCCACTTTTTGCTGATTACCACCGGAAAGCAGGCCTATCGCCTGTTCCATTGACGGCGTCTTGACGTTGAACAGACGGATAAAATCCCCCACCGCCTGCTGCTCATCTTTGTGTTTCAGGCTTCCGCCAGCGCGGCTGAAATAATCCAGCGCCGTCAGCGACATATTCTCTTTAACTGACATGCCGAGCACCAGTCCATCGCGCTTACGGTCTTCAGAGATATAAACGATGCCATTGGCCAGCCCGTCCTGCGGAGAACGCGTCACCACTTCGTGTCCATCGAGCGTCACGTAACCGCTGGTTCGCGGCATCGCGCCGTACAATACTTTCATCAGCTCGGTGCGACCGGCGCCCATCAGGCCGGAAATGCCAAGAATCTCGCCTTTTCGCAGCACAAAAGAGACATCATTCACGCCCGGTCCGCACAGATTATCGACCTTCAGGCGAATCTCACCCGGCGCGTTATCCAGATGCGGGTACTGATCTTCCAGCTTACGTCCCACCATCATTTCGATAAGAGAATCTTCGGTCAACGTGGCCACTTCACGCTCGGCGATAAATTGCCCATCGCGGAAGACCGTCACGTCATCGCAAATTTCGAAGATCTCTTTCATACGGTGGGAGATATAGACAATGCCGCGCCCCTGCGATTTTAATTCGCGGATAACGCGGAACAGAGAGTCGGTTTCAGTGTCGGTCAGCGCATCGGTCGGTTCATCCATAATGATGACTTTGGATTCGAAGCTCAGCACTTTAGCGATTTCCACCATTTGCTGATCGCCGATAGAGAGTTCGCCCACCAGCTTATCGCTCTTAAAGCGCAGATTGAGTTTGGCTAAGAGCTGGTCGGCTTCGGCATACATCTTTTTCCAGTCGATTTTGCCAAAGCGATTCACAAACTCACGGCCCAGGAAGATATTTTCCGCAATGGTCAACTGCGGAATCAGGTTCAGTTCCTGATGAATAATGCCGATCCCGGCTTCCTGAGACGATTTAGGCCCATTAAAGGTGGTCTCTTTACCCAGCCATAACAACGATCCCGCATCTCGCGTATAGATGCCGGTTAATACTTTCATCATGGTGGATTTTCCGGCGCCGTTTTCCCCCACCAGCGCCATAACGCGGCCAGGATAAACGTTTAACGCGGCGCCGGAGAGAGCCTTCACGCCGGGGAACGCTTTATCGATCCCTTTGAGTTGCAGTAATGCGTCCATAGCGGCCTCAGAAAGTGACGCCAGCGCAAAGAATGACGTTCGCATACGGGGAACACTCCCCGCTGCGAATCACCGCCTGACTGTCTGCAGTCAATTTTTTGAATTGTTCGTGTGTCGTATAACTAATTTTTATGGTGTTTCCCTGGTGTTGCTGCAGTTGCTCAAGGTGAGTGAGCAACGTTTCGTGGAGCTGCGGATTCTGTTGTTTGATTTCCGTTGCAAGAATCGCCGCCTCAACCTGCATTTCCCGGGTCACGACATCCACCACCTGCATAAAAGAAGGTACGCCCTGGGTTAGTGCCATATCGATACGCGCGGTGCTATTCGGGATGGGTAAACCCGCATCACAGACTACCAGAGTATCAGTATGCCCCAGACGGGAAATGACCGACGAGATTTCAGAGTTGAGTACGGTGCCTTTCTTCATTTTTCTGCTCCACTAGCGAAACGTTTCGCTGGCCGCAGTGTAACCCCGGATGTGTTCATAAAACCATCATGACGTAACAGAATTGTGATCGCCGTCGAAACGTTTCGCTAGCGGAAATCAGGCGATTATCTTGTGGGAATCTACGGATTGGCCAGGCCGGGTAAGCCAACGCGGCCCCCGGCATGTTGATGGGAGGTTAAATCTCGACCTGCGTACCTAACTCAATCACGCGGTTAGGCGGGATCTCGAACTGATCCGGCGCGCGCAGGGCATTGCGTTGCAACAACAAATACAGCTTGCCACGCAGACGCAAATACCACGGGCGTTTGCCGACAATCAACGACTCGTGCGACATAAAGAACGACGTTTCCATCATCCGACAGCTAAGGCCTTCCAGACCGCAGCGGTGGAACACCTCTTCAACGTTTGGCGTTTCGCGCCAGCCGTAGCTGGCCACCACGCGCCAGAATGTCGGAGACAACTGCTCAATCTTCACCCGGCGAACGTTATGCACATAAGGCGCATCTTCCGTACGCAACGTCAGTAAGATTACGCGCTCATGCAACACTTTGTTGTGCTTCAGGTTATGCAATAAAGCAAAAGGGATCACACTGAGCGCGCGCGACATGTATACGGCAGTACCCGGCACCCGAACCGGCGGTGATTTCTCCAGTGAAGCAATCATCGCTTCCAGCGAATTACCGTGTTCATGCATACGACGCAACAGACGGAAACGCTCGCTCTTCCAGGTGGTCATGATCGTGAACATGATCAGGCCCAGGCTCAGCGGCAGCCAACCACCGGACAACAATTTATCGAGGTTAGCCGAGAACAGCGGGATATCCACGCACAGGAACGCGATGAGGATCAGCGCGACAAAATATTTGTTCCAGTGCCAGTTCTTACGCGCCACGGTCGTAGAAAGAATAGACGTCAGCACCATCGTGCCGGTCACGGCGATACCATAGGCCGCCGCCAGGTTGCTGGAGTGCTCAAAGCTAACAATAACAACCACGACCGCGAAATAAAGCAGCCAGTTAACGAAAGGGATATAGATCTGACCGGACTCCATCTCGGAGGTATGGATAATGCGCATTGGCGACAAATAGCCAAGACGCACGGCCTGACGCGTCAGCGAAAAGACGCCAGAAATAACCGCCTGGGAGGCGATCACTGTCGCCAGCGCGGCCAGAATCAGCAGCGGAATTAACGCCCAGTCCGGCGCCAACAGGAAGAAGGGGTTTTTAATCGCTTCCGGATGCTTAAGTAGCAATGCGCCCTGACCAAAGTAGTTCAGTACTAACGACGGCAATACCACGGTAAACCACGCCAGGCGAATCGGGAACTTACCGAAGTGTCCCATATCGGCGTACAACGCCTCTACGCCGGTAATCGACAGCACCACCGCGCCCAACGCAATAAATGATACGGTTTTATATTCAAGGAAAAAACGTACCGCCCAGACAGGATTCAGCGCATGTAACACTTCGGGATTGGCGATAATACTGCGCAGGCCAAGTACCGCCAGGATTAAAAACCAGGTCAGCATGATCGGCGCAAAGAGTTTTCCTACCATTCCCGTACCGTGCTTCTGAATCATAAACAACAGAGTCAGCACAATAATGGAGAGCGGGACAATCCAGGTATCCAGCTGCGGCGCGACAATCTCCAGGCCTTCAATCGCCGACATCACCGAAATCGCCGGCGTAATCACCACTTCGCCATAGAAAAAGCTGCCGCCTATCAGTCCCATGATAACTAACATGGATGTGGTGCGCGCCGAGGTATTACGCCCGGCAAGCGACATCAGTGTCAAAATTCCACCTTCACCCGCGTTATCGGCGCGCATCACGAAGGTGAGATATTTGATGGAAACCACAAAGATGAGTAGCCAGAAGATCAGCGACAGAAAACCAAACACGGCATCTCGTTCAACGCCAAAACCAAACTGACCGGACAAACATTCACGAAGCGTATAAAGCGGGCTGGTACCAATATCACCGTAGACAACCCCAATAGCTGCGAGGGTAATCGCAGGCAACGATTGCTTATTATCAGTGCTCATAGACTCATCTTTCGTTTATACACGTCACCCTTCACACTACCTCCTTGTCGGCTGCATTCGCTTACCCCAGTCACACGTTTAAGTCAGTGCCAGGGGATTCACTCCTTTGCCGCCTTGATGTAGTTTGAATGAATGAGTGTATAGATATGAAATGTGTGCTTAGTCCCTTGGCCCACAAAAAAGCGCACAGTATGCACGATTAATCATAAAATCGTACCCCTAAATGAAGCCAGATTAACCTGGCTCAAAGAAAAATAAACAGCGCGTCAGACGATTACAGCCCCGGTGGTGAAACGTCTATACTCGCAATTAGCATGATCCATTTGTCGAAAGGACGCCTCTTTATTATGGCTCACCCACATTTATTAGCGGAAAGAATTTCCCGTCTGAGCAGCGCCCTTGAGAAGGGGCTGTATGAACGTAGTCATGCCATACGCCTTTGCCTACTGGCGGCGTTAAGCGGTGAGAGCGTCTTTTTGTTGGGCCCGCCCGGTATCGCCAAGAGTCTGATTGCCCGCCGCCTGAAGTTTGCTTTCCAGCGCGCCCGCGCTTTTGAATATCTGATGACACGCTTTTCCACGCCGGAAGAGGTGTTTGGCCCGCTCTCTATTCAGGCGCTGAAAGATGAAGGTCGCTATGAACGCTTAACGACCGGCTACCTTCCCGAAGCCGAAATCGTTTTTCTGGATGAAATCTGGAAAGCCGGGCCCGCTATCCTGAACACATTGCTGACCGCCATTAACGAACGCCATTTCCGCAACGGCGCATTTGAGGAAAAAATTCCGATGCGGCTGCTGGTGGCGGCCTCTAACGAACTGCCCGAAGCGGACAGCAGCCTGGAAGCCTTGTACGACCGAATGTTGATTCGCCTGTGGCTGGATAAAGTTCAGGATAAAGCCAATTTCCGCTCCATGCTGGTTAGTCAGCAGGATGAGAGTGATAACCCGGTCCCCGCCTCGTTACAGGTTAGCGACGAAGAATATCAACAGTGGCAAAAAGATATCGGCACGATTTCACTCCCTGATCCGGTCTTTGAGCTGATATTTACTCTGCGCCAACAGCTGGATAATTTGCCGAATGCGCCTTATGTCTCCGACCGTCGCTGGAAGAAAGCCATCCGCCTGTTACAGGCCAGCGCCTTCTTTAGCGGACGCGACGCGGTTGCGCCGATTGACCTTATCCTGCTAAAAGATTGCTTGTGGTATGACGCGCAGAGTCTGAATCTCATGCAACAGCAACTGGAAATATTGATGACCGGACACGCCTGGCAGCAGCAGGCCATGCTGACTCGCCTCGGCGGTATCGTCCAGCGCCGCCTCCAGTTGCAGCAACAGCAAAGCGATAAAACCGCCTTCACCGTCATTAAAGAAGGCGGTATGTTCAGCCGCCGCCCGCATTACACTTTACCGCCGGAAGCCAGTGCATCAACGTTGACGTTATTGCTACAAAAACCGCTAAAACTGCATGATATGGAAGTGATCCATATTACTTTTGACCGCAGCGCGCTGGAACTTTGGCTGACCAAAGGCGGCGAGATCCGCGGCAAACTGAACGGGATCGGCTTTGCCCAAACGTTGAATATGGAAGTCGATAACGCTCAACATCTGGTGGTGCGCGACATCAGTCTACAAGGTACCCGTCTGGCGTTACCGGGAACGGCTGAAGACAGTATGCCTGCGGAGATCAAACAGCAGCTGGAAACGTTAGAAAACGACTGGCGCCAGCAGCATACCCGCTTCAGCGAACAGCAACATTGCCTGTTTATTCACAGCGACTGGTTAGGGCGCATTGAGGCCAGCCTGCAGGATGTAGGAGAACAGATCCGCCAGGCGAAACAATGCTGACGCTGGATACGCTAAATACCATGCTGGCCGTCAGCGAAGAGGGAATGGTCGAAGAGATGATCCTCGCGCTACTGGCTTCCCCACAACTGGTCATTTTCTTTGAAAAGTTTCCGCGTTTAAAAAACGCCGTGACCGCCGATCTCCCGCGCTGGCGGGAAGCGCTACGCAGCCGTCTTAAAGACGCACGCGTTCCGCCGGAACTCACGGAAGAGGTCATGTGTTATCAGCAAAGCCAACTTCTCTCTACCCCACAGTTCATCGTGCAACTGCCGCAAATACTGGCGTTGCTTCACCGCCTGCATTCACCGTATGCCGCGCAGGCGAAGCAGTTGACGGAGAGCAACAGTACCTTTACCCCTGCGCTACACACGCTTTTTTTGCAACGCTGGCGGTTAAGTCTGGTCGTGCAGGCCACCACGTTAAATCAGCAACTACTGGAAGAAGAGCGCGAGCAGTTGCTGAGTGACGTTCAGGAACGGATGACGCTGAGCGGGCAACTGGAACCGACGCTGGCGGAAAATGATAATGCCGCAGGCCGCCTGTGGGATATGAGCGCGGGCCAGCTTAAACGTGGTGATTATCAACTGATCGTAAAATACGGCGAATTTCTCGCCGCCCAGCCGGAGCTAATGCAACTGGCGGAACAACTGGGACGTTCGCGGGAAGCCAAATCGGTACCGAAAAAAGACGCGCCGATGGAAACCTTTCGTACACTGGTACGCGAACCCGCAACGGTGCCGGAGCAGGTTGACGGTATTCAGCAAGGCGATGATATTCTGCGCCTGTTGCCGCCAGAGCTGGCGACGCTCGGCATCACCGAGCTGGAATATGAATTTTACCGCCGGTTAGTGGAAAAACAGCTCCTCACCTATCGCCTGCATGGCGAAGCGTGGCGTGAGAAAGTGACCGAACGGCCGGTAGTACACCAGGATGTCGACGAGCAGCCGCGCGGACCGTTTATTGTCTGCGTCGATACTTCAGGCTCGATGGGAGGATTTAACGAGCAGTGCGCAAAAGCGTTCTGCCTGGCGTTGATGCGCGTTGCGCTGGCGGATAACCGCCGCTGCTTTATTATGCTGTTTTCCACTGACGTTGTGCGCTATGAACTCTCCGGCCCGGAAGGTATCGAGCAGGCCATCCGCTTTTTAAGTCAACGTTTTCGCGGCGGCACGGATATCGCCAGCTGTTTTCGCGCCATTATTGAAAGAATGCAGGGACGGGAATGGTTTGATGCCGATGCGGTGGTCATTTCGGATTTTATCGCCCAGCGCTTGCCGGATGACGTGGTGAGCAAAGTGGGAGAGTTGCAGCGTCTTCACCAGCATCGATTCCATGCGGTGGCGATGTCGGCGCACGGCAAACCCGGCATCATGCGCATTTTCGATCATATCTGGCGCTTTGACACCGGGATGCGAAGCCGCCTGCTGAGACGCTGGCGGCGCTAACGGCTTATAAAATAGCAGGAATGCTTTCGCGAACCTGCGCGGGCCATACGCCGCACTGTACCTGACCAATATGCGGCAATTGCAGCAGCAACATCGTCAGACGCGACTGCCCAATCCCGCCGCCGATGGTCTGCGGCATTTCGCCGCGCAGCAGCGCCTGATGCCACTCCAGTTGCAGACGATCTTCATCACCGGTCAACGCCAGCTGGCGCATCAGCGTATCGGCATCTACGCGAATACCCATAGAGGAAAGCTCAAACGCATCTTCCAGCACCGGGTTCCACACCAAGATATCGCCGTTCAGACCGGCGTAGCCCAGCTCAGATGCGGAGCTCCAGTCATCATAATCCGGCGCGCGTACATCATGGCGGTGGCCATCGCTCAGTTTACCGCCGATCCCCACCAGAAAAACGGCGCCAAGTTCTTTGGCGATCGCGCGTTCGCGCCCTTTCGCATCCAGATCCGGATAGCGAGACAACAGCTCCTGGCTGTGAACAAACTGAATTTGCTCTGGCAGGAACGGCGCCAGACCAAACTGTTTATGCACTTCTGCTTCCGTCGCCTTAATTCCAGCCCATATAGCCTCTACTGTGCTTTTCAGGGTGGAAAATTGGCGCTCGCCATCGCCCATGACACGCTCCCAGTCCCACTGATCCACATAGACCGAGTGGAGCGGAGAGAGTCGGTCTTCATCGGGGCGAAGGGCTTTCATGTGCGTGTACAGCCCTTCGCCCGCGCTGAAGTCATGTTGCCCCAGGGTTTGACGTTTCCACTTCGCCAGTGAATGCACCACTTCGAACTGGGCGTCAGGCAACGCTTTCACTTTTACCTGCACCGCTTTTTCACAGCCGGACAAATTATCCTGCGTACCATCCCCTACGCGACTCAGGATCGGCGCCTGGACCTCAATCAGACCCAGACGCTCCTCCAGCTGGCGAGAGAAATGTGATTTCACGAAGCTAATTTGACGTTGTTTGGCAATGTAAGCGGTTTTCATTTTTTTACTCCTGCGTCCTGTTGCCTATGATTAAGCAACAAAACGAGAGCACTATTCAATAATCAACAGATAAAAAGCTAACTTCGGTTTTGATTCGTTAAAAATAATGGCTAAAATAGAGATAATCATTAATCTGCATAAGAAAAAGCGATGGAAAATTATCAGATCGACAATCTGGACCGCGGCATCCTTGACGCCTTAATGGGAAATGCCCGCACCGCCTACTCCGAACTGGCCAAACAATTTGGCGTTAGCCCTGGAACCATTCACGTTCGCGTCGAGAAAATGAAGCAGGCCGGGATCATTACGGGCGCACGGATTGACGTCAGCCCTAAACAGCTGGGCTACGATGTGGGCTGCTTTATTGGCATCATCCTCAAAAGCGCCAAAGACTATCCCTCCGCACTGGCCCGGCTGGAAAGCCTGGATGAGGTGACGGAAGCGTATTACACCACCGGTCACTACAGCATCTTTATAAAAGTGATGTGCAAATCAATCGACGCGCTTCAGCACGTACTTATCAACAAGATCCAAACAATTGATGAAATTCAGTCCACTGAGACACTGATCGTCTTGCAGAACCCGATCATGCGCACCATCAAGCCATGATCGGCTTTTTTAATCCCACATTTTTCCACAGGTAGATCCCAGCTCGTTCACAGAGTACAATGCAGCCTCTTTACCTGAGCGAGCGATCAATGGCAGACATTACTCTTATCAGCGGCAGCACCCTGGGCGGCGCCGAATACGTCGCGGAACATCTGGCGGAAAAGCTGGAAGCTGCCGGTTTTTCAACCGAAACGGTGCACGGTCCGTTATTAGAGGATCTGTCAACTTCCGGGATCTGGCTGATAATCAGCTCAACGCACGGCGCCGGAGACATTCCGGACAACCTGACCCCTTTCTATGAAGACCTTCAGACGCAGAAACCCGATCTTTCCGCGGTACGTTTCGGCGCAATTGGCATTGGCAGTCGAGAATACGACACGTTTTGCGGCGCGATTGAGAAAATAGAAGCGGAACTGAAAGGCGCTGGCGCAAAACAGGTTGGGGAAACACTGAAGATCAACATCCTTGAGCATGAGATTCCGGAAGATCCAGCGGAGATTTGGCTCGGATCCTGGATTAATTTACTCAAATAAGTGTAAATATCGTGCGATCCATTGTGGATAAATCTGGTGGAAAGCTTGGATCAACCGGTAGTTATCCAAAGAATAACCGTTGTTCACTTTTTGAGTTGTGTATAAGTACCCGTTTTGATCCCAGCTTATACGGGCCACGATCACCGATCATTCACAGCTAGTGATCCTTTCCAATGCATTGATCTTTATTACAGGATCCGGGTTATCCACAGCCTGGCGCGATCCTAATAAGAGATCACAATAGAACAGATCTCTAAATAAAAAGATCTTCTTTTTAATAGCCCGGATCCCGGGGCTTTCTCCATCGGCTAAAGTTGAGTAGAATCCACCGCCCGGGCTTCAATCCATTTTCACACCGCGTTATGCGAGGCAATTACCATGTTTTATCAGGATCCTTTTGACGTCATTATTATTGGCGGGGGTCATGCAGGCACTGAGGCCGCGATGGCCGCAGCGCGTATGGGTCAACAGACTCTGCTTTTGACACACAATATTGACACGTTGGGACAGATGAGCTGCAACCCGGCGATCGGCGGTATTGGAAAGGGACATCTGGTAAAAGAGGTGGATGCGCTCGGCGGTCTGATGGCGAAAGCGATCGATCAGGCAGGTATTCAGTTTAGGATACTAAACGCCAGCAAAGGTCCGGCCGTTCGCGCTACCCGGGCTCAGGCGGATCGAGTCTTATATCGCCAGGCGGTGCGTACCGCGCTGGAGAATCAGCCGAATCTGATGATCTTCCAGCAAGCTGTTGAAGATCTGATTGTCGAAAACGATCGAGTTGTCGGCGCCGTGACCCAAATGGGGCTCAAATTCCGCGCGAAAGCGGTGGTACTGACCGTCGGAACCTTCCTGGATGGCAAAATTCATATTGGTCTGGATAACTACAGCGGCGGTCGTGCTGGCGATCCGCCATCCATCCCGCTGTCTCGCCGTCTGCGTGAGCTTCCGCTACGCGTCAGCCGCCTGAAAACCGGCACACCGCCGCGTATTGATGCGCGTACTATCGATTTCAGCGTGTTGGCTCAACAGCATGGCGATAACCCGATGCCGGTTTTCTCGTTTATGGGGAATGCTTCTCAGCATCCGCAACAGGTGCCGTGTTACATCACGCATACCAATGAGAAAACCCATGACGTGATTCGTAATAACCTCGATCGTAGCCCAATGTACGCTGGCGTGATCGAAGGGATCGGCCCACGCTACTGTCCTTCGATCGAAGACAAGGTGATGCGTTTTGCCGATCGTAACCAGCATCAGATCTTCCTTGAGCCGGAAGGACTGACCTCTAACGAGATTTACCCTAACGGTATCTCCACCAGCCTGCCGTTTGACGTGCAGATGCAGATTGTCCGTTCCATGCAGGGTATGGAGAACGCGAAGATCGTTCGCCCTGGTTACGCGATTGAGTACGATTTCTTCGACCCGCGCGATCTGAAACCGACTCTGGAAAGTAAATTTATTCACGGCCTGTTCTTTGCTGGTCAAATCAACGGTACTACCGGCTATGAAGAGGCTGCGGCGCAGGGCTTGCTCGCTGGTCTGAATGCCGCGCGTCTTTCCGCCGACAAAGAGGGCTGGGCGCCTGCGCGTTCTCAGGCTTATCTCGGCGTGCTGGTGGACGATCTCTGTACGCTGGGCACCAAAGAGCCGTATCGCATGTTTACCTCCCGTGCCGAATATCGTCTGATGCTACGTGAGGACAATGCCGATCTGCGTCTGACTGAAATGGGCCGCGAGCTGGGTCTGGTGGATGATGAACGCTGGGCGCGCTTCAACGAGAAGCTGGAAAATATCGAACGCGAACGTCAGCGGCTGAAATCGACATGGGTAACGCCGTCTGCGGAATCCGCCGATGAAGTGAATGCGCATTTGACCACGCCTCTCTCCCGTGAGGCCAGCGGCGAAGATCTGTTGCGTCGTCCGGAAATGACCTACGCGCAGCTCACTTCGCTTGCCGCATTCGCGCCTGCGCTTGAAGATGAGCAAGCCGCTGAGCAGGTGGAAATCCAGGTCAAATACGAAGGCTATATCGCTCGCCAGCAGGATGAGATTGAAAAACAACTACGTAACGAGAATACGTTGCTACCTGCCACGCTGGATTATCGTCAGGTTTCCGGTCTGTCGAACGAAGTTATCGCCAAGCTGAACGATCATAAACCGGCGTCTATCGGCCAGGCATCGCGTATCTCCGGCGTTACGCCAGCGGCAATCTCCATTCTGCTGGTATGGCTGAAAAAACAAGGTATGCTGCGTCGTAGCGCTTGATAACACTAATTTGGCGGGGGCGCTTCGCTTGCCCGCCCTACAAATTTGTAGGCCCGATAAGCGAAAGCGCATCGGGCATTTGATTATTAACAGGTAATGACCGTGCTCAACAAACTCTCTCGTCTGCTGGCTGATGCCGGTATTTCTCTTACCGATCACCAGAAAACGCTGCTGGTCGCCTACGTTGATATGCTGCACAAATGGAACAAAGCATACAACCTGACGTCAGTGCGGGATCCCAACGAAATGTTGGTACGCCATATTCTCGACAGCATAGTCGTTGCGCCGTATCTTCAGGGACAGCGTTTTATCGACGTAGGAACAGGACCGGGGCTGCCGGGCATCCCGCTGGCTATTGTTCTCCCTGACGCGCATTTCACCTTACTCGACAGCCTGGGCAAGCGGGTACGTTTTCTGCGTCAGGTCCAGCACGAACTGAAACTGGAAAACATCACGCCGGTTCAAAGCCGCGTTGAAGCCTATCCCTCCGAACCGCCGTTTGATGGCGTTATCAGCCGCGCTTTCGCATCGTTGAATGATATGGTGAGCTGGTGTCACCATCTGCCGGGAGAGAAAGGGCGTTTTTATGCCTTAAAAGGGCAATTGCCAGGGGATGAAATTGCATCACTACCTGACAATTTTAGCGTCGAATCTGTTGAAAAATTACGCGTTCCGCAACTGGAAGGCGAGCGGCATCTGGTGATTATTAAGTCAAACAAAGTTTAATTTTTATCAAAAAAAATAGAAAAAAAACGACGCGGCTTGTGTTAAAAATCGACAGGTATAACGCATTTCAGCGTTGTTACATTTAACTCTGGATTTACGGTTTCGTTTCAACATGACAACGTCGCTTCTTTTGTTAAAACAGAGAGTAATCAACTTTGTAAATATCAGTCTGCTAAAAATCGAATCGAAAAATCACTTTTGCTTGTTAAATTTTTATTATAAATGTCAATGGGGCGTTTTTAAGGTGTAAGCTGGTATTTTTAAAACAGTACTTGGTTTTACGCTTAAATATCAAAAAGATGAAAAGGCATGAATTGACACGTAAATGAATTGCGTAAGCATGAATATGTTTAATGTGTGATCTGGTGCACGCTTTATCGCCAGTGTTTTCGCGCTATTTGCAGTTTTGTACGATCGTTCACACTTTGGCTAAAAGTTAAAAATGCGGGCCAGAGAAAAATATTTAAACATTTATTCACCTTTTGGCTACTTATTGTTTGAAATCACGGGGGCGCACCGTATAATTTGACCGCTTTTTGATGCTTGACTCTAAGTCTTAAAGAACGTTTTATACGACACGCGGCATACCTCGAAGTGAGCAGGAGTAAAAACGTGATGTCTGTGTCGCTCGTGAGTCGAAACGTTGCTCGTAAGCTTCTGTTCATTCAGTTTCTGGCGGTAATAGCAAGTGGATTGCTGTTTTGCCTCAAAGACCCCTTCTGGGGCATCTCCGCAGTATGTGGGGGATTGGCAGTGGCACTGCCTAATATGTTGTTTATGATATTTGCCTGGCGTCACCAGGCGCATACACCTGCTAAGGGCCGCGTGTCCTGGACTTTCGCCTTCGGTGAAGCCTTCAAGGTGTTAGCGATGCTGGTTTTACTGGTGGTGGCGTTGGCGGTTTTAAAGGCGGTGTTTTTGCCGCTGATCGTTACGTGGGTTTTGGTGCTGGTGGTTCAGATACTGGCGCCGGCTGTAATTAACAACAAAGGGTAAAAGGCATCATGGCTTCAGAAAATATGACGCCGCAGGAATACATAGGACACCATCTGAATAACCTTCAGTTGGACCTGCGTACTTTCTCGCTGGTGGATCCGCAGAACCCCCCAGCCACCTTCTGGACGCTCAATATTGACTCCATGTTCTTCTCGGTGGTGCTGGGTCTGTTGTTTCTGGTGATGTTCCGTAGCGTTGCTAAAAAAGCGACCAGCGGCGTGCCAGGCAAGTTTCAGACCGCGATTGAGCTGATAGTCGGCTTTGTGCATGGCAGCGTCAAAGACATGTACCATGGCAAAAGCAAGCTGATTGCGCCGCTGGCCCTGACGATTTTCGTCTGGGTATTCCTTATGAACCTGATGGACTTACTGCCTATCGACCTGCTGCCGTATATCGCTGAGCATTGGCTGGGTCTGCCGGCAACGCGCGTGGTGCCGTCTGCTGACGTGAACATCACCCTGTCGATGGCGCTGGGCGTATTCATCCTTATTCTGTTCTACAGCATCAAAATGAAAGGCATCGGCGGCTTCGCAAAAGAGTTGACGCTGCAGCCGTTCAATCACTGGGCGTTCATTCCTGTCAACTTAATCCTTGAAGGGGTAAGTCTGCTGTCCAAACCGGTTTCTCTCGGTCTGCGACTGTTCGGCAACATGTATGCCGGTGAGCTGATTTTCATTCTGATTGCTGGTCTGTTGCCGTGGTGGTCACAGTGGATTCTGAATGTGCCGTGGGCCATTTTCCACATCCTGATTATTACGCTGCAAGCCTTCATTTTCATGGTTCTGACGATTGTCTATCTGTCGATGGCGTCCGAAGAGCATTAATTTACCAACACTACTACGTTTTAACTGAAACAAACTGGAGACTGTCATGGAAAACCTGAATATGGATCTGCTGTACATGGCTGCCGCTGTGATGATGGGTCTGGCGGCAATCGGTGCTGCGATCGGTATCGGCATCCTCGGGGGTAAATTCCTGGAAGGCGCGGCGCGTCAACCTGATCTGATTCCTCTGCTGCGTACTCAGTTCTTTATCGTTATGGGTCTGGTGGATGCTATCCCGATGATCGCTGTAGGTCTGGGTCTGTACGTGATGTTCGCTGTCGCGTAGTAAGCGTTGCTTGAATTAAGAGCAATATCAGAAGGTTAACTAGATAGAGGCATTGTGCTGTGAATCTTAACGCAACAATCCTCGGCCAGGCCATCGCGTTTATTCTCTTTGTCTGGTTTTGCATGAAGTACGTATGGCCGCCGTTAATGGCAGCCATCGAGAAACGTCAGAAAGAAATTGCTGACGGTCTCGCTTCTGCTGAACGAGCACATAAGGATCTTGACCTTGCAAAGGCCAGCGCGACCGACCAGCTGAAAAAAGCGAAAGCGGAAGCTCAGGTAATCATCGAGCAGGCAAACAAACGCCGCGCTCAGATCCTGGACGAAGCCAAAACTGAAGCAGAGCAGGAACGTACTAAAATCGTGGCGCAGGCGCAGGCGGAAATTGAAGCCGAGCGTAAACGCGCCCGTGAAGAGCTGCGTAAGCAAGTTGCTATCCTGGCTGTTGCTGGCGCCGAGAAGATCATCGAACGTTCCGTGGATGAAGCTGCTAACAGCGACATCGTGGATAAACTTGTCGCTGAACTGTAAGGAGGGAGGGGCTGATGTCTGAATTTGTTACGGTAGCTCGCCCCTACGCCAAAGCAGCTTTTGACTTTGCCGTTGAACACCAAAGTGTAGAGCGCTGGCAGGATATGCTGGCGTTTGCCGCCGAGGTAACCAAGAACGAACAAATGGCAGAGCTTCTCTCTGGCGCGCTGGCGCCGGAAACGCTCGCTGAGTCGTTTATCGCAGTCTGCGGTGAGCAGTTAGACGAAAACGGTCAGAACCTGATTCGGGTGATGGCTGAAAATAATCGTCTGAACGCGCTCCCGGATGTTCTGGAGCAGTTTATTCATCTGCGTGCCGCCAGTGAAGCTACCTCCGAGGTAGAAGTTACGTCGGCAACCGCATTGAGTGAAGAGCAGCTTTCGAAAATCAGCGCCGCGATGGAAAAACGTCTGTCACGCAAAGTGAAGCTGAATTGCAAAATCGATAAGTCTGTAATGGCAGGCGTTATCATCCGGGCGGGTGATATGGTCATTGATGGCAGCGTACGCGGCCGTCTTGAGCGCCTTGCAGACGTCTTGCAGTCTTAAGGGGACTGGAGCATGCAACTGAATTCCACCGAAATCAGCGAACTGATCAAGCAGCGCATTGCTCAGTTCAATGTGGTGAGCGAAGCTCACAACGAAGGTACTATTGTTTCTGTCAGTGACGGTGTTATCCGCATTCACGGCCTGGCCGATTGTATGCAGGGTGAAATGATCTCCCTGCCGGGTAACCGTTACGCTATCGCACTGAACCTGGAGCGCGACTCCGTGGGTGCGGTAGTCATGGGTCCATACGCTGACCTTGCCGAAGGCATGAAGGTTAAATGTACGGGCCGTATCCTGGAAGTTCCGGTTGGCCGCGGCCTGCTGGGACGTGTGGTAAACACCCTGGGTGCGCCAATCGACGGTAAAGGTCCGGTTGATAATGACGGCTTCTCTGCCGTTGAAGCGATTGCGCCGGGCGTTATCGATCGTCAGTCTGTCGATCAGCCGGTGCAGACCGGCTATAAAGCCGTTGACTCCATGATCCCAATCGGTCGTGGTCAGCGTGAACTGATCATCGGTGACCGTCAGACCGGTAAAACCGCACTGGCTATCGACGCCATCATCAACCAGCGCGACTCCGGCATCAAATGTATCTATGTCGCTATCGGCCAGAAAGCGTCCACCATCTCTAACGTGGTGCGTAAACTGGAAGAACACGGCGCGCTGGCTAACACCATTGTTGTGGTGGCGACCGCGTCCGAATCCGCTGCGCTGCAATATCTGGCGCCGTATGCCGGTTGCGCAATGGGCGAATACTTCCGTGACCGCGGCGAAGATGCGCTGATCATTTACGATGACCTGTCTAAACAGGCTGTTGCTTACCGTCAGATCTCCCTGCTGCTCCGTCGTCCGCCAGGACGTGAAGCATTCCCGGGCGACGTATTCTACCTCCACTCTCGTCTGCTGGAGCGTGCTGCGCGTGTTAACGCCGACTACGTCGAAGCCTTCACTAAAGGTGAAGTGAAAGGGAAAACCGGTTCACTGACTGCGCTGCCGATTATCGAAACGCAGGCAGGTGACGTTTCCGCGTTCGTTCCGACCAACGTAATTTCCATTACCGATGGTCAGATCTTCCTGGAATCTAACCTGTTTAACGCCGGTATTCGTCCTGCGGTTAACCCGGGTATCTCGGTATCCCGTGTAGGTGGCGCAGCCCAGACCAAGATCATGAAAAAACTGTCCGGTGGTATTCGTACCGCGCTGGCGCAGTATCGTGAACTGGCGGCATTCTCTCAGTTTGCATCCGACCTTGACGATGCCACCCGTAAACAGCTTGACCACGGTCAGAAAGTGACCGAACTGCTGAAACAGAAACAGTATGCGCCGATGTCCGTCGCGCAGCAGTCTCTGGTTCTGTTCGCAGCAGAACGTGGTTATCTGGCGGATGTCGAACTGGCGAAAATCGGTAGCTTCGAAGCCGCACTGCTGGCTTACGTCGACCGTGATCACGCTCCGCTGATGCAAGAGATCAACCAGTCCGGTGGCTATAACGACGAAATCGAAGGCAAGCTGAAAGGCATCCTCGATTCCTTCAAAGCAACCCAGTCCTGGTAACGTCTGGCGGCTTGCCTTAGGGCAGGCCGTAAGGCATTGAGGAGAAGCTCATGGCCGGCGCAAAAGAGATACGTAGTAAGATCGCAAGCGTCCAGAACACGCAAAAGATCACTAAAGCGATGGAGATGGTCGCCGCTTCCAAAATGCGTAAATCGCAGGATCGCATGGCGGCCAGCCGTCCTTATGCAGAGACCATGCGCAAAGTGATTGGTCACCTTGCGAACGGTAAGCTGGAATATAAGCACCCCTACCTGGAAGAGCGCGACGTTAAACGCGTGGGCTACCTGGTAGTGTCGACCGACCGTGGTTTGTGCGGTGGCTTGAACATTAACCTGTTCAAAAAGCTGCTGGCGGATATGAAGGCATGGTCCGATAAAGGCGTTCAGTGCGAACTCGCAATGATCGGCTCTAAGGGCGTGTCATTCTTTAATTCCGTAGGCGGCAACGTTGTCGCTCAGGTGACAGGTATGGGGGATAACCCTTCTCTGTCCGAACTGATCGGTCCGGTTAAAGTGATGTTGCAGGCCTACGACGAAGGCCGTCTGGACAAGCTTTACATTGTCAGCAACAAATTTATTAACACCATGTCTCAGGTGCCGACGATCACTCAACTGCTGCCGCTGCCGGCGTCAGAAGATGATGATCTGAAGCGTAAAGCCTGGGATTACCTGTATGAACCAGACCCGAAAGCGCTGCTGGATACTCTCCTGCGTCGTTATGTGGAGTCTCAGGTTTATCAGGGCGTGGTAGAAAACCTGGCCAGCGAGCAGGCCGCACGAATGGTGGCGATGAAAGCCGCAACCGATAATGGCGGCAGCCTGATTAAAGAGCTGCAGTTGGTATACAACAAAGCTCGTCAGGCCAGCATTACTCAGGAACTCACCGAGATCGTCTCGGGGGCCGCCGCGGTTTAACCAGGTTATTTCGTAGAGGATTTAAGATGGCTACTGGAAAGATTGTCCAGGTAATCGGCGCCGTGGTCGACGTCGAGTTCCCTCAGGATGCCGTACCACGCGTGTACGATGCCCTTGAGGTGCAGAATGGTAATGAGAAGCTGGTGCTGGAAGTTCAGCAGCAGCTTGGCGGCGGTATCGTGCGTACCATCGCGATGGGGTCTTCTGACGGTCTGCGTCGCGGTCTGGATGTAAAAGATTTCGAACACCCGATCGAAGTCCCGGTAGGTAAAGCCACGCTGGGTCGTATCATGAACGTCCTGGGCGAACCGGTCGACATGAAAGGCGAGATCGGCGAAGAAGAGCGTTGGGCGATTCACCGCGCAGCACCTTCCTACGAAGAGTTATCAAACTCTCAGGAACTGCTGGAAACCGGTATCAAAGTTATCGACCTGATGTGTCCGTTCGTGAAGGGCGGTAAAGTCGGTCTGTTCGGTGGTGCGGGTGTAGGTAAAACCGTAAACATGATGGAGCTTATCCGTAACATCGCGATCGAGCACTCCGGTTACTCTGTGTTTGCGGGCGTAGGTGAACGTACTCGTGAGGGTAACGACTTCTACCACGAAATGACCGACTCCAACGTTATCGATAAAGTATCCCTGGTGTATGGCCAGATGAACGAGCCGCCGGGAAATCGTCTGCGCGTTGCATTGACCGGTCTGACCATGGCGGAGAAATTCCGTGACGAAGGTCGTGACGTACTGCTGTTCGTCGATAACATCTATCGTTACACCCTGGCCGGTACGGAAGTATCCGCACTGCTGGGCCGTATGCCTTCCGCGGTAGGTTATCAGCCGACTCTGGCGGAAGAGATGGGCGTTCTGCAGGAACGTATCACCTCCACCAAAACCGGTTCTATCACCTCCGTACAGGCGGTATACGTACCGGCGGATGACTTGACTGACCCGTCTCCAGCCACCACCTTTGCGCACTTAGATGCAACCGTGGTACTGAGCCGTCAGATCGCATCCCTGGGTATCTACCCGGCCGTTGACCCGCTGGACTCCACCAGCCGTCAGCTGGATCCGCTGGTTGTTGGTCAGGAACACTACGACACCGCGCGTGGCGTTCAGTCCATCCTGCAGCGTTATCAGGAACTGAAAGACATCATCGCCATCCTCGGTATGGATGAACTGTCTGAAGAAGATAAACTGGTGGTAGCACGCGCGCGTAAAATTCAGCGCTTCCTGTCCCAGCCGTTCTTCGTGGCGGAAGTATTTACCGGTTCTCCGGGCAAATACGTCTCCCTGAAAGACACCATCCGTGGCTTTAAAGGCATCATGGAAGGCGAATACGATCACCTGCCGGAGCAGGCGTTCTACATGGTCGGTTCCATCGACGAAGCCGTGGAAAAAGCCAAAAAACTTTAACGCCTTAATCGGAGGGTGATATGGCAATGACTTACCACCTGGATGTCGTCAGCGCGGAGCAACAAATGTTCTCCGGTCTGGTCGAGAAAATCCAGGTTACGGGTAGCGAAGGCGAACTGGGGATTTACCCGGGGCACGCGCCGCTACTCACCGCCATTAAGCCTGGTATGATTCGCATCGTTAAGCAGCACGGTCACGAAGAGTTTATCTATCTGTCCGGCGGCATTCTGGAAGTGCAGCCTGGCAGCGTGACCGTTCTGGCGGATACCGCGATTCGCGGTCAGGATCTCGACGAAGCGCGAGCCCTGGAAGCGAAGCGTAAAGCCGAAGAGCACATTAAGAGCTCGCACGGTGACGTGGATTACGCTCAGGCGTCTGCGGAACTGGCCAAAGCGATCGCTAAACTGCGCGTTATCGAGTTGACCAAAAAAGCGATGTAACACCGGCTTGAAAGCATAAAACCAGTCTGATTGCGGACTGGTTTTTTTTTATCCTCTCAATTTTTATTCGATAAACTAGCAACGACAAAAACAAGCGGCTGAAGGCGATGCGTTTTCAGCGACAGCGCTGTTTTCATTAAATCCTTCTTTCTGGCATTGGCATCTGCACATTGTGCGAAGAAGGAAGGAATGGATGCGTTTTTATTGCATAAAATGAGGGATTATTACTATGTCATTTCAGCCATCCTTTGCGGGTCCACAACCCGACTCAAGGATTGATCGTACTACCTTTATTCGTCGCGCTTATCTTCATCTCGCCGTCGCCATCGTCGGTTTTATCGTGTTGAGCGCGGCGTGGAGTTTTATAGGGGTCGGGGAGTATGCGCTTGATGTGCTGCTGGCTGGTGGAAGATATAGCTGGTTGGTTGTTCTCGGCGCTTTTATGCTGGTGGGAATGCTGGCGACCCGTCTGGCGGATAATGCGGGGACTAATCAAACGCAACTTATCGGGCTGGGGATTTATGTGTTGGCAGAATCCCTGATTTTTGCCCCCCTGTTAACGGTGGCGGCGTATATTAACCCGTCGAGCATTGGCGCGGCGGCAATAACGACTCTGTTGCTGGTTGGCGGTCTGACGTTTACCGCTTTTTCCATAAAAAAAGACTTTTCTTTTCTGTGCTCGTTTCTGACTATGGCTGGGTTCATTGCTTTTGGCGCGATTATTGCCAGCGTCATCTGCGGCTTCTCGCTGGGCGTCTGGTTTTCTGCGCTAATGGTACTGCTGTGCGCCGGGTTTATACTTTACGATACTTCTAACATTATTCACCATTACCCTACCGATCGCCCAGCTGGCGCGGCATTACATCTGTTTGCTTCTATCGCGACCATGTTCTGGTATATTTTGCGGATTTTTATGTCGCGTAATTAAGTAAAAAATATGCGCAACGGAAAACCAGCGGCCTCTGTCGCTGGTTTTTGCTTTTCTGACTCCCCTGCGCTTTATTACGTTATCTTCTTTATTTATGGAGTAAAAAAACAGCAAAAACATCGGACTACGTTGCCAATACGCGGGTGTTTTTACTTTTCAGGAGACAAGAGGCGCGGTAATGAACGAAAATGATTCATTAGCAGGCGGGGATTTTATCCCGGTGAGCGTTTTATCCTTCTTCCATTTTACGATGAAAAAAATGTAGTATTTTCAACGTGAAACAGTATAAATTCGTTCTCAAATTACAGTCAGGACGCGTATGTTAAATAGTGCTATGAGCGTAGTGATCCTTGCCGCAGGTAAAGGCACACGCATGTATTCCGATATTCCTAAAGTGCTGCACACGCTGGCGGGTAAACCCATGGTGCAGCATGTCATTGATGCAGCTACTAAATTAGGGGCCGCACAGGTTCATCTGGTCTATGGCCACGGTGGCGAGTTGTTAAAACAGACCCTGAAAGATGACAAGCTGAACTGGGTGCTTCAGGCGGAACAGTTGGGAACAGGTCACGCAATGCAGCAGGCCGCGCCCTTTTTTAGCGACGATGAAGATATTTTAATGCTTTACGGCGACGTGCCGCTGATTTCGGTTGAAACCTTACAGCGCCTGCGCGATGCCAAACCGCAGGGTGGTATTGGGTTATTAACCGTGAAGCTGGACGATCCGAGCGGCTATGGCCGTATTACGCGTGAAAACGGTAAAGTGACCGGCATCGTTGAACATAAAGACGCCACTGATGAACAGCGTCAGATCCAGGAAATTAACACTGGTATTCTGATCGCCAACGGCGCGGACCTGAAACGCTGGTTGTCTAAGCTGACTAACAATAATGCGCAGGGTGAATATTACATCACAGATATCATCGCGCTGGCTTATCAGGAAGGACGGGAGATCGCCGCGGTGCATCCGGCTCGCATCAGCGAAACGGACGGCGTGAATAACCGTCTACAGCTTTCTCGTCTGGAGCGTATTTACCAGGCCGAACAGGCGGAGAAACTGCTGTTATCCGGTGTTATGTTGCGCGATCCGGCACGTTTTGATCTTCGCGGCACCCTTCATTGTGGAATGGATGTGGAAATTGACGCTAACGTTATCATCGAAGGTTATGTAACGCTCGGTCACCGCGTGAAGATCGGCGCGGGCTGCATTATTAAAAACAGCGTTATTGGCGATGACTGCGAAATTAGCCCATACAGCGTGGTGGAAGATGCGCATCTGGAAGCGGCCTGCACCATTGGTCCGTTTGCTCGCCTGCGTCCCGGCGCGGAGCTGTTAGCGGGCGCTCACGTCGGCAATTTCGTTGAAATGAAAAAAGCGCGTCTCGGTAAAGGTTCTAAAGCCGGCCATCTGACCTACCTGGGCGATGCGGAAATTGGCGACAACGTGAATATCGGCGCGGGGACCATCACCTGTAACTATGATGGCGCGAACAAATTCAAAACGGTTATTGGCGACGATGTGTTTGTCGGCTCCGATACCCAACTGGTGGCGCCGGTTACTGTTGGTAAAGGGGCCACCATCGCCGCAGGGACTACCGTCACCCGTAATGTAGCCGACAATGTACTGGTATTAAGCCGCGTGCCGCAGGTGCATAAGCAAGGCTGGCAGCGTCCGGTGAAGAAAAAGTGATTTTGTAGGTCGGATAAGCGTCAGCGCCATCCGGCAGACCGGAGATGAGAGGATAAAATAATCCTCCGCTCCATGAGCAGTACTTATAAAAATAACCCCACTCTCTACAAGGCTCGGGGCGCCCGCAACGACGGGCATACAGGTCAGCGACAACGCATGGCGTAATGCCATAATCAGGAAATAAAACTATGTGTGGAATTGTTGGCGCTATCGCGCAGCGTGATGTAGCTGAAATCCTTCTCGAAGGTTTACGTCGTCTGGAATACCGCGGATATGACTCTGCCGGTCTGGCCGTGGTGGATGCAGAAGGTCATATGACCCGCCTGCGTCGCCTCGGTAAAGTCCAGATGCTGGCTCAGGCAGCGGAAGAACATCCTCTGCATGGCGGCACTGGTATTGCTCACACTCGCTGGGCGACGCACGGTGAACCTTCAGAAGCTAACGCGCATCCGCATGTTTCTGAACACATTGTGGTGGTGCATAACGGCATCATCGAAAACCATGAACCGCTGCGTGAAGCGTTAAAAGCGCGTGGCTATACCTTCGTTTCTGAAACCGACACCGAAGTGATTGCACACCTGGTAAACTGGGAACTGAAACAGGGCGGTACTCTGCGTGAGGCTGTTCTGCGTGCTATCCCGCAACTGCGTGGTGCGTACGGTACAGTGATCATGGATACCCGTCACCCGGATACCCTACTGGCGGCACGTTCTGGTAGCCCGCTGGTGATTGGCCTGGGTATGGGCGAAAACTTTATCGCTTCTGACCAGCTGGCGCTGTTGCCAGTGACTCGTCGCTTTATCTTCCTTGAAGAGGGCGATATCGCTGAAATCACTCGCCGTTCGGTAAATATCTTCGATAACACCGGCGCGGAAGTAAAACGTCAGGATATCGAATCCAATCTGCAATATGACGCGGGCGATAAAGGTATTTACCGCCACTACATGCAGAAAGAGATCTACGAACAGCCGAACGCGATTAAAAACACCCTTACCGGGCGCATCAGCCACGGTCAGGTGGATTTAAGCGAGCTGGGGCCGAACGCCGACGAACTGCTGTCGAAGGTTGAGCATATTCAGATCCTCGCCTGCGGTACGTCTTACAACTCCGGTATGGTTTCCCGTTACTGGTTTGAATCGCTGGCAGGTATTCCGTGCGACGTTGAAATCGCCTCTGAATTCCGTTATCGCAAATCTGCCGTGCGCCGTAACAGCCTGATGATCACGCTCTCCCAGTCTGGCGAAACCGCAGATACCCTGGCTGGCCTGCGTCTGTCGAAAGAGCTGGGATATTTGGGTTCTCTGGCCATTTGTAACGTGCCGGGCTCTTCGCTGGTGCGTGAATCCGATCTGGCGCTGATGACCAACGCGGGTACGGAAATTGGCGTAGCATCTACCAAAGCCTTCACCACCCAGTTAACCGTGCTGTTGATGCTGGTGGCGAAACTGGCGCGTCTGAAAGGTCTGGATGCGTCCATTGAGCATGATATCGTGCATGGCCTACAGGCGCTGCCGAGCCGTATTGAACAGATGCTGTCGCAGGACAAACGTATTGAGCTGCTTGCAGAAGATTTCTCCGACAAGCATCACGCGCTGTTCCTGGGGCGTGGCGATCAATATCCGATTGCGCTCGAAGGCGCGCTGAAGCTGAAAGAGATCTCTTACATTCACGCGGAAGCCTATGCTGCAGGCGAGCTGAAACACGGTCCGCTGGCGCTGATTGACGCCGACATGCCGGTGATTGTGGTGGCACCGAACAACGAACTGCTGGAGAAACTGAAATCCAACATCGAAGAAGTTCGCGCGCGTGGCGGTCAGTTGTACGTCTTCGCCGATCAGGATGCGGGTTTTGTGAGCAGCGACAACATGCACATCATTGAGATGCCGCATGTGGAAGAAGTGATCGCGCCTATCTTCTACACCGTTCCGCTGCAACTGCTGGCGTATCACGTGGCGCTGATTAAAGGCACCGACGTTGACCAGCCGCGTAACCTGGCGAAATCGGTTACCGTAGAGTAAGTACAAATGTAGTACCAGGCAGAAGGCTGTCGATAGACGGCCTTTTTTTGTGCGCTGTGACAGGCGCTGTTCTTTCTCTATGGTGGCTGAAGAGCGACTAAGAGGTGCTACGCCTGCCTGCGCTACGGGCACCCGGTCACATTCTCTTCTTTAAGGCCCTGGCTCAATCCAGGTGGATCGGAAGTCAAACCACCCCAGGTTATTCAGGTGGATCCCCCTGGCCCGGTCGGGGCTTTTGAGTCGCATCCAGTGGTGAAAAAGCGGTTGTAGCCAGCCTGAACGGGTGGTTTCCCTGACCAGTTGTTCCGCGCTGATGGTTTCGGCATGCCACTGGGTTTCCCATTGGGCCAGCAGCGCATCATCCCCACCGCTGATGGCGTGGCGCAGTAAAGGGGAGCCCAGTAGCCATGTACCGACGTTCCACTCTTCGGGAATGGGGAAATTGACCGTCCCCAGCCAGAGATCCACATTGGCTTTGCCATTCGCCCAGTCATCATAATTCAGCTCAACGCCCTCAAGTAAAATGCCCTGCTGGCGCATGATCTCTTGCATGATATCCAGGAGCATTGGAAATTCAGGGTGCTGATCGTGATAGGCCAGACGCAGTTTTGCGTAGGGCGACGACGAGATAAAAGATGAACAGGCCGGGCCCGCCTCAATAGTATGAAACCAGGAGGACAGCAGGCTGCCGCCCGGTACCCAGAAGGGGCGAATTGCCTTACTCAGATGCTGGAGTATGGCGTAAGGGCTGAGTGTTTCCCGCAGCCAGCGGCGATGTTCGGCGGTATGCCAGTGCGGGGAGCGGCTGTCGCATAATAAAAAATATCCTCCACGCTCGAGAAACATCTCGCGCAGGTTGTCAGAAGGTTTGCCTGATACCTGGCTAAGCCGTCCGGAAACGTAATCCTCATCGCTCAGGCTGGAGCTGAGCCAGGCTGCCGTGTCGTTATCCGACAGCGATTCCGCCAGGTTGTCTGTCTCCGTTAAATTCGGCCAGATAAAGACCTCCACTTCATCCAGCAGCCCGCGCAGACCGAAATAGTGGTCAAAGGCCTTCATTTGCAGATGAAAGCCATTGTTTTCCACCACCTCATAAGGGCCAGTCCCCACAGGATGTGCCGGGAAATCAGCGCGTTGTGTATGGTCAGGCGGTAGGATCATGGCATCAATGTGGCTGAGCAGCAGCGGCAGTCGGTTATCCGGGTGCGCCAGCGTAATTTCAAGGCTCAGCGGCCCGGTGGCCTGAATGGTCTGCAAGTGCGAGAACAACGGCAGCTTAGCGCTGCGGGTCAGTGAAGCGATAACCGCGTCGATCGTCAGCTCCTGACCATCATGCCAGAGGACGGCGGGGCGCAGATAAAAACGCCAGCGCAGTGGATCAATCTGCCGCCAGTGGTGGGCAAGATCGGCTTCGACTTCACCTTTTTCCTCATTTATGCGCGTCAGGCCGCTAAAAATCTGCCTGACCAGATGCTGCTCAGAGCGACGCAACGGTATGCCGGGGCACAGCGACGGCATTGTCCGATAATAGGGGATGCACAGCCGCTGATAGTCTGCCCGCACGCTATAGCCCAGCTTTGAACGCAGCAGTTGCGCCACCTGGTGCTTATTTTTACCCAGCAGCTGAATGGCCTGATCAATATGACCAGACTCCAGTAACTGCTCCGCCTTTTCGCTTAACAGCTGTTCTGGTTTATAGCGCAGGTGAAGCCGGGCGCGATGCCCACGTCCGGCCTGTGATTGCCAGATGAGCCACTTTGCCTCCTGCATCTGAAGCAACAGATTACGCATATGCCGTCGGGTGCAGAACAACACATCCGCCAGCTCCTGTAATGTCACGCTAACAGGCTTGTCGCCATAGTGCTGGAGTAGCTTTAAGTATTTTTGTTCAGTGTGCCGGGTTGTCATAAAAGGTGAAATTTCCCGAACGGGAATGAGCAATTTTTAATATCCCCTTTTTAGCCGATGATTTTCTCTATCGCAACTTCTATGAGGATTCATCATGACAAAGCGCATTAATAAAGACACTCAGGTCTGCATGTCCCTGGCGGCACGCCCAAGTAACTTCGGTACACGCTTTCACAACTATCTGTACGAAGCGCTGGATCTCAATTATCTCTACAAAGCTTTCTCGCCGACCGATCTTACGCAGGCCATTAGCGGCGTGCGCGGTCTGGGGATCCGTGGGTGCGCGATCTCTATGCCGTTTAAAGAAGCCTGCATTCCGCTGGTGGATGAACTGGATGCTTCTGCTCAGGCCATTCACTCAGTTAATACCATTGTGAATACCAATGGCCATCTGAAGGCGTACAACACCGATTACATTGCAATAGCTCGCTTGCTGGCGAGTTACAAGGTCTCTCCCGACCTGGTGTTTGCTTTGCGTGGCAGCGGTGGTATGGCAAAGGCGGTGGCCTGCGCGCTGAAGGATGCGGGGTTTACCCGTGGTTATATTGTCGCGATTGATGAAGCGTCAGGTAAACAACTGGCCGAACTCTATGGCTATGAATGGCGCCCGGATACCGACGGTATTGAAGCCGATTTGTTAATTAACGCCACGCCTATCGGAATGGCTGGCGGTAATGATGCCGACAAACTCTCTTATTCCGAACAGGAAGTGGATAAGGCGAGCGTTATCTTTGATGTGGTGGCGCTACCGCCCGTCACGCCGCTGATCCGCTACGCCCGTGAACGCGGTAAAACCGTGATTACCGGTTCCGAAGTGTTTGCTATTCAGGCCGTGGAACAATTTGTCCTTTATACCGGGATTCGCCCGGACGACGCGCTGTTCCAGAAAGCCGCGGCCTGGTCACGCCTGTAACATTTTTTCCCGCTTTTTCTTTAAATTAAAAGAACAGGGTACCCTACTATGACTAAAAAAATTGTTGCTGTGACGGCCTGTCCGACGGGCGTCGCCCATACCTTTATGGCGGCAGAAGCGTTGGAAATTGAAGCCCGCAAGCGTGGTGACTGGATCAAGGTTGAAACCCGCGGTTCCGTCGGGGCGAAGAACACGCTGACCGCGGAAGAGATAGCGCAAGCGGATGTGGTGATTATCGCGGCGGATATTGAGCTGGATCTGTCAGGCTTTGTTGGCAAAAGACTCTATCGCACCAGTACCGGCGCGGCGCTAAAAAAGAGTGCGCAGGAAATGGATAATGCTTTCAATAGCGCCGAGGTCTATCAGGGGAGTGCCGGGCGATCTTCTTCAGATGGTAAAACAGAGCTACCTGGCGTTTATAAGCATTTAATGACCGGCGTATCCCATATGCTTCCTTTGGTGGTGGCGGGAGGGTTGTGTATCGCACTCTCTTTTGTCTTCGGTATCCAGGCCTTCAACGAGCCGGGCACGCTGGCGGCTGCGTTATTTCAAATTGGTGGTAAGGCGGCCTTTGCGCTGATGGTGCCGGTACTGGCTGGGTTTATTGCCTTCTCAATTGCCGATCGTCCGGGTCTGGCCCCGGGGCTTATTGGCGGGATGTTGGCCAGCCTGTGCGGCGCCGGTTTCTTGGGTGGGATTGTGGCCGGTTTTCTGGCCGGTTACAGCGTACGGTTTCTGGCGCAAAATATTAAGCTGCCAGCGTCAATGGAAGCGCTTAAGCCTGTGCTGGTTCTGCCGCTACTGTCTACGCTGGTTACCGGCCTTATCATGATTTACGTGGTGGGTGGCCCCGTTTCTGCGGTGATGGAAGGGCTGACGACGTTCCTGGGGAATATGACCTCTACGAATGCTATCTTGCTGGGAATGTTGCTGGGCGCAATGCAAGGTTTTGACCTTGGTGGGCCGGTGAATAAAGCTGCGTATACCTTCGGCGTCGGTTTACTGGCTTCTCATTCTTATATGCCAATGGCGGCCATTATGGCGGCAGGGATGGTACCGGCATTAGGAATGGGCGTCGCAACCTGGGCGGCCAGAGCGAAATTCACTGCCTCTGAGCATGAAGCGGGTAACGCATCCTTTATCCTGGGGCTGTGCTTTATCTCTGAAGGGGCGATTCCCTTCGCTGCGCGTGACCCGATGCGCGTCATCCCTTCCACGATGGTCGGTGGCGCAATCGCCGGGGGACTGTCCATGTATTTCGGTTGTACACTGATGGCACCACACGGCGGTCTCTTTGTCCTGGCGATCCCGCATGCGGTAGAACATGTGATGCAGTACCTGCTCTCGATTGCCCTGGGCACGATTGTCTGCGGCCTGATGTACGCGCTGTTGAAACCGTCTGCGGTTGCGCAAACAGTCTAATTCATCTCCCCCTGCAGGCTGGTCTGGTGTCTCCCCGGGCCAGCTTTTTTTATTTCCATTGTCATCAAACCGTCATAATCAAGACATATAACTGTCATCAATTTGTCCTATTTTGCTCATCGTAGCAACTCAAACAACGATTTACCGAAACCGTGCAGGAGACATTATGAAAGTTATGCGTACCACTGTCGCAACTGTTGTCGCCGCGACCTTATCGATGAGCGCGTTCTCTGCCTTTGCAGCAGCAAGCCTGACAGGTGCCGGTGCAACGTTTCCTGCGCCGGTGTATGCCAAATGGGCGGATACCTACCAGAAAGAAACCGGTAACAAAGTCAATTACCAGGGGATAGGCTCTTCCGGCGGCGTGAAACAAATTACCGCGAATACCGTTGATTTTGGCGCTTCCGATGCGCCGCTGTCTGACGAAAAACTGAATCAGGAAGGCCTGTTTCAGTTCCCGACAGTGATCGGCGGCGTGGTGCTGGCGGTGAATATTCCAGGCCTCAAATCCGGCGAACTGGTGCTGGATGGTAAAACGCTGGGTGACATCTACCTCGGTAAAATCAAGAAGTGGGATGATGAAGCCATCACCAAACTGAACCCAGGCGTGAAGCTGCCCTCACAGAATATCGCTGTGGTGCGTCGCGCTGACGGTTCCGGTACCTCCTTCGTGTTCACCAGTTACCTGGCGAAAGTCAACGACGAGTGGAAATCGAAAGTGGGCGCGGGTTCTACCGTGAACTGGCCAACCGGTCTGGGCGGTAAAGGTAACGACGGCATCGCGGCATTTGTACAGCGTCTGCCAGGCGCTATCGGCTACGTTGAATACGCTTACGCTAAGCAGAACAACCTGGCCTACACCAAACTGGTTTCTGCCGACGGCAAACCGGTAAGCCCGACGGAAGAGAGCTTCTCTAATGCGGCGAAAGGCGCAGACTGGAGCAAAACCTTCGCGCAGGATCTGACCAACCAGAAAGGTGACGATGTGTGGCCAATCACCTCCACCACGTTTATCCTGGTCCACAAAGCGCAGAAGAAACCTGAGCAGGGTGCTGAAGTGTTGAAGTTCTTCGACTGGGCCTACAAAAATGGCGCTAAGCAGGCGAATGATCTGGACTACGCCAGCCTGCCGGATAACGTTGTTGAGCAGGTTCGTACCGCCTGGAAGACCAGTATAAAAGACAGCAACGGTAAAGCGCTGTATTAATTAACGAATTGGCGGATGGCGCTACGCTTATCCGCCCTACGGTTTCGACCGCAGGCCCACGTTGTAGGCCGGATAAGCGTAGCGCCATCCGGCAGGGGCAACGTCGTAAAACGCGTTTAATGGAAAGAGTAATTTATGGCTGCAACCAAGCCTGCTTTTAACCCGCCGGGTAAAAAAGGCGACATGATTTTCAGCGCGCTGGTAAAACTGGCTGCGCTGATTGTGCTATTGATGTTGGGCGGTATTATCGTCTCATTGATCATCTCCTCCTGGCCAAGTATTCAGAAATTTGGTTTCTCATTTCTTTGGACTAAGGAATGGGACGCGCCAAACGATATCTACGGCGCTCTGGTGCCCATTTATGGCACGCTGGTGACCTCCTTTATCGCACTGCTGATCGCCGTTCCGGTCAGTTTCGGCATTGCCCTGTTTTTAACCGAGCTGGCGCCAGGCTGGCTAAAGCGTCCGCTCGGCATCGCCATTGAACTGCTGGCGGCGATCCCCAGTATCGTGTACGGCATGTGGGGGCTGTTTATCTTCGCGCCGCTGTTTGCGACGTACTTCCAGGAGCCGGTCGGCAATATTCTTTCCAACATTCCGTTTGTCGGCGCGCTGTTCTCCGGCCCGGCCTTTGGTATCGGCATTCTGGCGGCGGGCGTCATCCTCGCCATCATGATCATCCCCTACATTGCGGCGGTTATGCGCGACTTCTTCGAGCAAACACCGGTAATGATGAAAGAGTCCGCTTACGGTATCGGCTGTACTACCTGGGAAGTTATCTGGCGCATCGTGCTACCGTTCACCAAAAATGGCGTGATCGGCGGCATTATGCTGGGGCTGGGCCGTGCTCTGGGTGAAACGATGGCGGTCACTTTTATCATCGGCAACACTTACCAGCTCGACAGCGCGTCGCTGTATATGCCGGGCAACAGCATCACTTCCGCGCTGGCGAACGAATTCGCTGAGGCGGAATCGGGCCTGCACGTGGCAGCGTTGATGGAGCTGGGGCTGATCCTGTTTGTGATCACCTTTATCGTCCTGGCGGCGTCTAAGTTCATGATTATGCGTCTGGCGAAGAACGAGGGAGCACGTTAATGGCTACGCTTGATATGCAGAACACCGCGCAGCTCGCGGAATCCCGTCGCAAGATGCAGGCGCGTCGCCGCATGAAGAACCGTATCGCACTAACGCTCTCAATGGCGACGATGGCATTTGGCCTGTTCTGGCTGATCTGGATTTTGATGTCCACCATCACGCGCGGCATTGATGGTATGTCGCTGGCGCTGTTTACCGAAATGACGCCGCCGCCGAACACGGCGGGCGGCGGGCTGGCGAACGCCCTGGCGGGGAGTGGATTGTTGATTCTCTGGGCTACCGTATTGGGTACGCCGCTGGGGATTATGGCGGGTATTTACCTGGCCGAGTATGGCCGTAAATCCTGGCTCGCCGAAGTCATTCGCTTTATTAACGACATTCTGCTTTCCGCGCCGTCAATTGTTGTGGGGCTGTTTGTTTACACCATCGTGGTGGCGCAGATGCAGCACTTCTCCGGTTGGGCTGGGGTGATTGCACTGGCGCTGTTGCAGGTACCGATCGTTATCCGTACCACTGAAAACATGCTCAAGCTGGTACCGGATAGCCTGCGTGAAGCCGCTTATGCGCTGGGTACGCCGAAGTGGAAGATGATCTCCGCGATTACGCTGAAAGCCTCTATCTTCGGCATTATGACCGGTATTCTGCTGGCAATTGCCCGTATTGCCGGGGAAACGGCGCCATTGTTGTTTACCGCGCTCTCGAACCAGTTCTGGAGCACCGACATGATGCAGCCGATCGCCAACCTGCCGGTGACCATTTTTAAATTCGCGATGAGTCCGTTTGCCGAATGGCAACAATTAGCCTGGGCGGGCGTGCTGATTATTACCCTGTGCGTACTGCTGCTGAATATTCTGGCGCGTGTTGTTTTCGCGAAGAAAAAACACGGTTAAAGACATTGTAGGCCTGATAAGCGTAGCGCCATCAGGCATTATTTTACGGCGTGGCGGATGCGGCGCTGGATGAGGAAAAGAGTGAAATGAGTATGGTTGAAACTGCCCCGAGTAAGATTCAGGTTCGTGATTTGAACTTCTACTACGGCAAATTCCATGCCCTGAAGAACATTAATCTGGATATCGCGAAGAATCAGGTAACGGCATTTATCGGGCCATCCGGCTGCGGTAAATCAACGCTACTGCGTACCTTCAATAAAATGTACTCGCTTTATCCGGAGCAGCGCGCGGAAGGTGAAATTCTGCTGGATGGCGACAATATTCTCACCAACACCCAGGATATCGCGCTGCTGCGCGCAAAAGTGGGGATGGTATTCCAGAAGCCGACGCCGTTCCCGATGTCCATCTATGACAATATCGCCTTTGGCGTGCGTCTGTTTGAGAAGCTGTCTCGTGCCGATATGGACGAGCGCGTGCAGTGGGCGTTGACCAAAGCCGCATTATGGAACGAAACCAAAGATAAATTGCACCAGAGCGGGTACTCTCTCTCCGGTGGTCAGCAGCAGCGCCTGTGCATTGCGCGCGGTATCGCCATTCGCCCGGAAGTGCTGCTGTTGGATGAGCCATGCTCAGCTCTGGACCCGATCTCTACCGGGCGTATTGAAGAGCTGATCACCGAGCTGAAACAGGATTACACCGTGGTGATCGTGACCCACAACATGCAGCAGGCGGCACGTTGCTCCGATCATACGGCGTTTATGTACCTGGGCGAGTTGATTGAGTTCAGCAACACGGACGATCTGTTCACCAAGCCCGCGAAGAAACAAACAGAAGACTATATCACCGGTCGTTACGGTTAATTCAGGAGTGCGTAATGGACAGTCTGAACCTTAATAAACATATTTCCGGCCAGTTCAACGCCGAACTGGAAAGCATCCGCACTCAGGTAATGACCATGGGCGGCATGGTGGAGCAGCAGCTTTCTGACGCTATCACCGCCATGCACAACCAGGACAGCGAGCTGGCGAAGCGCGTGGTAGAAGGCGATCATCAGGTTAATATGATGGAAGTCGCCATCGATGAAGCCTGCGTGCGTATTATCGCCAAGCGCCAGCCGACGGCGAGCGATCTGCGTCTGGTAATGGCGATTATCAAAACCATCGCCGAACTGGAGCGCATTGGCGACGTGGCGGATAAAATCTGCCGTACCGCGCTGGAGAAATTCTCCCAGCAGCACCAGCCGCTGCTGGTCAGCCTGGAGTCGCTGGGCCGCCACACCGTGCAGATGCTGCACGACGTGCTGGATGCGTTCGCGCGCATGGATCTCGATGAAGCGGTGCGTATCTATCGTGAAGATAAGAAAGTTGACCAGGAATATGAAGGCATCGTGCGTCAGCTGATGACCTACATGATGGAAGACTCGCGCACCATTCCCAGCGTGTTGACCGCGTTATTCTGCGCGCGCTCTATCGAGCGTATCGGCGACCGCTGCCAGAATATCTGTGAATACATCTTCTACTTCGTGAAAGGGCAAGATTTCCGTCACGTGGGCGGCGATGAGCTGGATAAGCTGCTGGCGGGGAAAGACCCAAAAGAGTAAATCTCATTCTTTTGCCCGGTGGCGCTGCGCTTACCGGGCCTACAGGTACAGATGCTGTAGGCCAGATAAGCGTCAGCGCCATCCGGCATTTCAGTTAACGCGTAATCTCCCACCCGCGCGCTTTCCACAATCCCGGCAACTGCGCCAAATCGGTAAAAGTCGTCACGTTAGGGTGATCGATCGGCTTGTTATGCGGATCGGCGCAGAAATAAAACACTTCCATTCCCGCCGCAATTCCTGACTGCGCGCCTGCGCTGGAATCATCCACCAGAATACACTTCTCAACATTGACCTTCATGGCGTTCGCCGCGTGGAGCATCAGCGCCGGATCGGGCTTCCAGCGTTGAATATCGTAACCGCTAAACAGCAAATCGGGAAAATAATGCAACATGCCCAGTTTACCCAGCGAATGCTGCATCTTACTGACCGGTCCGTTGGATACCACGCACATGGGCGTCTTAATGCTCTCCAGCAGGGTATTTGCGCCCGCGATCGCTTCCAGTTCGGTATCGAACAGGCGCGCCACTTCCGCGCGGTACACCGGCTCCAGCTCCGCCTTTGCCAGCGCAACGCCATGCTCTTTACTGATGGTATCGATAATTTCGTAGAGCTTTACGCCTTTAAAGCGTCTGAATACTTCCGTGAGCTCAAGCGTAATGCCGAACTGCCGGAACATAGTGACATAGGCGCGCGAGCAAATTACTTCACTGTCGACCAGCGTGCCGTCACAGTCAAAAAACACCGCTTCGATTTGGGACATGTCATTTCCATTTTAACAAGTTTAACGTTTACGTAATGCTGAATGAGGGGACGCAATCGTTGCCGTACTAACAAATTGAGTGAAAAAAATTACCACACAACTGCGCCAGATGTCGCATTTTGGTATAGGATAACGGCGAATTTTCCCTCCTTTCTCCGGAAATTGATAATGAGTCAACAACACACCACCCAGGCTTCTGGTCAGGGTATGCTGGAACGCGTGTTTAAACTGCGCGAACATGGCACGACGGCACGAACCGAAGTGATCGCAGGTTTTACCACTTTCCTGACGATGGTTTATATCGTTTTTGTTAACCCGCAAATTCTGGGCGTAGCTGGCATGGACACCAGCGCCGTCTTTGTGACCACCTGTCTGATTGCGGCCTTTGGCAGTATTCTGATGGGCCTGTTCGCTAACTTGCCGGTGGCGCTGGCGCCCGCGATGGGGCTGAATGCGTTCTTTGCCTTCGTGGTTGTGCAGGCAATGGGACTGCCGTGGCAGGTAGGCATGGGCGCCATTTTCTGGGGCGCTGTTGGTCTTTTATTGCTGACTATCTTCCGCGTGCGTTACTGGATGATCGCCAACATTCCGGTCAGCCTGCGCGTGGGCATCACCAGCGGCATCGGCCTGTTTATCGGCATGATGGGGCTGAAAAACGCCGGCGTGATCGTCGCTAACCCGGAAACGCTGGTCAGCATCGGCAACCTGACCTCGCACAGCGTGCTGCTGGGGGTTCTCGGATTCTTTAGTATTGCGATTCTCGCTTCGCGCAACATTCATGCGGCGGTGCTGGTGTCTATCATCGTCACGACGCTGCTTGGCTGGATGATGGGTGATGTACACTACAACGGCATTGTCTCCGCGCCACCAAGCGTCACCAGCGTGGTAGGGCATGTCGATTTGGCAGGCTCGTTCAATCTTGGCCTGGCGGGGGTTATTTTCTCCTTCATGCTGGTAAACCTGTTTGACTCCTCCGGTACGCTGATTGGCGTGACTGATAAAGCCGGCCTGGCGGATGAGAAAGGCAAATTCCCGCGCATGAAGCAGGCGCTGTTTGTTGATAGTATCTCTTCTGTCACTGGCGCATTTGTCGGAACGTCTTCTGTGACCGCTTATATTGAGTCCTCTTCCGGCGTTTCGGTGGGCGGTCGCACCGGTTTAACGGCGGTGGTGGTCGGTATTTTGTTCCTGCTGGTTATCTTCCTGTCGCCGCTGGCGGGCATGGTGCCGCCTTACGCGGCGGCGGGCGCGCTGATTTACGTCGGCGTGCTGATGACCTCCAGCCTGGCGCGGGTAAACTGGCAGGATTTAACCGAATCGGTCCCGGCGTTTATTACGGCGGTAATGATGCCGTTTAGCTTCTCGATCACCGAAGGTATCGCGCTGGGCTTTATCTCTTACTGCGTGATGAAAATTGGTACCGGTCGCCTGCGCGACCTTAGCCCGTGCGTAGTGATTGTCGCGCTGTTATTCGTGCTGAAGATTGTGTTTATTGACGCACACTGATGAAATGAACCCTCGCCCCATCGGGGGGAGGGTTTTTAACGAACTTACGCTTTAACGCGCTGAATATACTCGCCAAATGCGGTCAACTGACCAGTCAAATGATCTAACGTTCCCTGATCCACCACTTCTCCAGTCTGCGGATCGACTTTATTCTGAATCACGCCGCCCATAAACTCCGGTTTATTCATCACCATCGCATCAAGGAACACCAGAATCTGACGCAGATGATACTGGCAGCGCGCGCCGCCAATCGCCCCCATTGAGCTGGTCTGGATAAGAACGGGCTTACCCGCCAGCGGCTGCTCAGGCAGACGGGATAGCCAGTCGATGGCATTTTTCAGGCCGCCGGGAACGGAATAGTTATATTCCGGCGTCACAATGACGACGCCGTCGGCGTTGCGAATCTGCTCCGCCAGCGCCTCTACGCTGGCTGGAAATCCCTCGTCCTGCTGGATATCGGCGTCATACAGCGGAATATCCCCGATCGAAGGCAGCGGCGATACCGTCATTCCTGCCGGCGCGACTTTAGGCAGCGTACGCGCCACCATCCCGTTAAAGGAACCTTTGCGTAAACTTCCCAGCAGTGTAACCACATTCAGCGTTTCAGACATACGTGCCCCTTTTTTCATTATGAACGATTAAGCGTATACGATTTGGCGGCGGGGAGTTGGGCGAATCGCATCAGACGACCGGTTGGCTCATTGGCGCGCGTCTGGATATCGGGCAGGCTTTTCCAGCCCAGTTTGCCATCGAACTCCCACACTTTTAATTTTTCTATCGCTGGCGTAACGGTTACGGACCATACCAGTACATCTTCCGCATCGCATACGGCTTCAAGCTGCGTGACATGCGCGCACTTCAGGCGTCCGGCAACGGGTAAAAGTTGCAGCTCCCGCGGATCGTCATTCATGACATCGCCGGTGAGTTTTAACACGCTCTGGCGCAATGTAATGAGTTGCGCTCGCGCTTCGTTGGGATCGTTTTGATTGGCTACCCATAAGTTTTCATTACGGGAGAAAGGGTGGCGTTCGAGCGAATGCGGATGGTGAAAGCCGCGGGAGGTGCGCTGTAATTCCATATCCAGCCCGCACTCTCCTTCGGTGGTCAACGCCACGCCAACCATATTTCCGGCGTAGGAGATAGAAAAGCCTGGCAGATTTTTGTCACGAAACGCGGGTTTACCTTTCGCCTGAATAATGATTTCCGGCAGCTCGCTAATTCCGTACAGCATAAACATCAGTTCGGCAAGAAGGCCTCTGGAGGCAAGAAAACGCGTTCGTCGGTGAGCAGGCAGGTTTCTGGCTTCAATATGGCAAGACGAAGAGAGACGAATTGAAACCAACTGTCCCTCCGTAAGTATCCCTCTGGCAAAGTGAGTCGCCATTTTTCGCTCCGTGATTAATGGGCCGTGATAATGACGAGAGTAACATTAACGTAAATTATGGACAGGTTTTACGCGCTAAAAATTCAATTTCAGAAGGTTCTTTAATCAGACGGTGACATTTCTGGTAAGAGTAAGGTTAATTTATCAACACAGGTGGTCAGATAAGGCGACGGCAGAGCGTGTTGATAGCCTGTCGTAGCCACACAATCTTGGGATTATGACTATTACGTTTGTGCCATAATAGGGTAAACGGCACCATCAGCTTTTCCCGCTGTTGCGCATCAAAAGGCAGGGGGCGCGCCACTAACGGTAGCTGGTGGAGCTGATTGTAGTGCTGGCAATAGCGCGGCGCTATTGCTATCAGGGTGTGATCCGGCTGGGCGGCCATAAAGAGCGACTGCTCGAACCCCGGCAGGCTCAACGCAATATGGCGTTTGCGTCCCATTTCTTGCAGGACATCATCCAGCGCCCAGGTATCGCTTTGCTCCCAGCAAATACTGATATGCGGGTAGCGCAGAAAAGTGTCCAGATCCCACGCTTCGCGCAGCGCCGGATGATCTTCCCGCAGCCAGACCCACGGTAAATCGCTAAACAGTACCTCAAAATCAATCGCGAGCGGCAACAGACTGAGCAATTCTCGCGAGCGGGGATGGCTTTCGCGTCCGGTAAATCCGATATCGACTTCCCCACGCATAATCGCCTCCAGCGAGTCATAATCCCAGTTGCGAACCTTAATGGTAGCCTGCGGATAGCGCTGATAAATCTGCTGCGACAGTGAATTAAACATAATCATCATCAGCGGCGACTCTGCTGCCAACTCAAATTTTAAACCGCGCGGCGTTTGATGATGCGGTTTATCAAGCAGTTGATTCCCCATCTGCATCCAGTCCGCCAGACTTTGCTCCATACTGACCATCAGCGGCGTCGGCGCCAGGCCCAGCGGCGTATTGACGAACAGCGGATCGTCAAACCATGCCCGGAGTTTCGCCAGCGATTTGCTGACCGCCGAGGGCGTTACGTTCATCCGTTTTGCAGCTTTAGTGACGCTGCGCTCCTGCATGAGTAACTGTAGGCATAACAGCAAATTAAGGTCGAGATTGGTAAGGGATTTCTTCATGCTCGGCTACGGACCTGTTGGGCGTGACGGAGAAGATCAGCAGAATACTCACTATGCTACAACCAATCAGAATCCCGATCAGCATATTCATCGCGCTGATACCGAGTATTGCCGCCAGCCAAATCCACAGTGATGAACCGCAAACCTGCGCGATACCCAGCGTGGAACTGGCCACTCCGGCGCGCAGCGAAAACGGCCCCAGCGCCTGGCTCATCGCGACGCCAAAACCAACCGAGAATCCGGCGCAGATAAGCGTCAGGCCAAAGAGCGTGACGGTATTGGTATAAGCAAGGCTTAACGTCATGCCAGCCGTCAAAAACAGCCCCTGTGAGACGAGCATTAAGGTTCGCGGCTTAAATAACCCAAGCGCAAAAGGGGTAGAAAAAGAGACGACCATGCTGACGCCTGCGGTGAGCGCCATGGTAATGGCATAGTCGCCACGGCTAAATCCCATCACCTCCATCAGCAGCACTGGAGAGGCATTGACGAAGGTCAGGATCACCGACACGCTAAGGGTGGTGATCGCCAGTCGACTAACGAAAAAACGGTTAACCAGCGACTCGGCGGCGGGCGACGATCGTGATAAATCGCGTGGAGCCAGCCTTGCCGGGCGCGTCTCGCGCAGGATAAACAGTGATAACAGGCCCACAATAATGCCCATCGCGGACATCGTATAGAACAGACTTTGCCAGGGGAAACGCAGCATAATCAAATGCCCCATCACCGGGGCGAGTACCGGCACAATACAGGTAATCCCATTCAATAATGACAGCACTTTCGCCCGGCGATGCTCGTCGAGCGTGTCGCGCAGAATGGCGAACGCCACCACATAGCAGCCGCCTGCTCCTACCCCCTGAAGAAAACGCCCACTCAGAAATAGCGAGCCTTCCGACGCCCGTGAACAAAGCAGTGAGGCCATCATAAAGACGATCGCGCCGACGATCGCGACCGGCTTGCGGCCTGACTGGTCGGCTATCTTCCCGGCAAACAGCATGGCCGTCGCCATTCCGGCCAGGTAAACGGAGAAGGCGATATGCAACTGCGACTCACTGGCGTTCAGATCGACGGCTATACGCGGTAAACCGACCAGATACATATCAATACCGGCAGGATAGAGTAAAACCAGGGTAAAACTACACAGTAGAAAACGTTTCATAGCGGCCTCACGAAAAGTGTGGCGCTAAGAATACGGGGCGACGTTGCGCGAGACGAGTTGCCATTTGGACAACAGTGATTTCCGCATGGGAAATCATTGCTGCCGGATGGCGGCATAAACGCCTTATCCGGCTTACGGGTTTTGTAGGCCCGGTAAGCATTGCGACACCGGGCAATACAACGTTACTTACCAATACAGAAGCTGGAGAAAATCCGTCCCAGCAGGTCGTCGGAGGTAAACTCGCCGGTAATCTCGCTTAAGCTTTGCTGCGCCAGGCGCAACTCTTCCGCCAGCAGTTCCCCCGCCCATGCGCCTAATAACTGCGCTTTGCCCTGCTCAAGATGTTCAGCGGCTTCCGCCAGCGCCTGTAGGTGACGGCGGCGGGCCAGGAAGCCGCCTTCCATATTGGTATCAAACCCCATGCTCTGCTTGAGGTGGTTACGCAACACGTCGACGCCTTCGCCGGTACGCGCCGAGAGGCGAACCAGTGAGTGACCATTTACTTCACTAATACCCAGCGTTTCGCCGGTGATATCCGCCTTGTTACGTACCACGGTAATCGGTAAATTTTTGGGCAGACGGGCGATAAAGTCCGGCCAGATGTCGGCAGGGTCAACGGCGTCCGTCGTGGTGCCATCCACCATAAACAGCACGCGATCGGCCTGTTCAATCTCCTGCCAGGCGCGTTCGATGCCGATACGCTCAACTTCGTCGCTGGCGTCGCGTAGTCCGGCGGTATCGATGATATGCAGCGGCATCCCGTCGATGTGAATATGCTCGCGCAACACGTCGCGCGTGGTACCGGCGATATCGGTAACAATGGCCGCTTCACGGCCTGCCAGCGCATTCAGCAGGCTGGATTTCCCGGCATTCGGGCGTCCGGCAATCACTACCTTCATCCCTTCGCGCAGCAGGCTGCCCTGGCGCGCTTCGGTGCGCACGGCGTCAAGATCGGCGATGACGCCATTGAGCTGCGCTTCAATTTTGCCGTCAGAGAGAAAGTCGATCTCCTCATCCGGAAAATCGATAGCCGCTTCGACGTAGATTCGCAGGTGAGTAAGTGCTTCCACAAGGTGGTTAACGCGGGCGGAAAATGCCCCCTGTAATGAGTTTAGCGCCGAACGCGCCGCCTGTTCGGAACTGGCATCGATCAGGTCGGCAATGGCTTCCGCCTGGGCTAAATCGAGCTTATCGTTGAGGAACGCTCGCTCGGAGAACTCGCCCGGTCGGGCAATTCGCACGCCTGGAAGCGTCAGGATACGTTTTAACAGCAGGTCCAGGATCACCGGACCGCCGTGCCCTTGTAGCTCCAGCACATCTTCACCGGTGAAGGAGTTTGGGCCGGGAAACCACAGCGCAATACCCTGATCCAGCGCGCTGCCGTCAACGTCTTTAAACGGCAGGTAGTCGGCATAGCGCGGCTTCGGCAGCTTGCCCAGCACCTCTTGCGCAACGTCGCGCGCCTTCAGACCAGAGATACGCAGGATACCCACGCCACCGCGTCCCGGTGGGGTTGCCTGGGCGACGATAGTGTCGTTATGGCTCATGGTTAGTCTCAACTTTGTTGCAATAAAAAAAGGCGGTCATATGACCGCCTTTTGATTGTAGGCCTGATAAGCGTTAGCGCCATCAGGCTGACCGGCGCGCCTTGCCGGATGGCGGCTTCGCCTTATCCGGCCTACACCGAATCAGGATTTTTTCTTCTCGCGGCTATGCAGACCACGCTTCTCCAGACCACGGTAGATCAGCTGCTGCTGAATGATGGTGACCAGGTTGCTGACGATATAGTACAGCACCAGACCTGACGGGAACCACAGGAAGAACACCGTAAAGATGACCGGCATAAAGGTCATGATCTTCTGCTGCATCGGGTCGGTCACGGTGGTCGGCGACATCTTCTGAATGAAGAACATCGTTACGCCCATCAGGATCGGCAGAATGTAGTACGGGTCCTGTGCGGACAGGTCATGAATCCACAGCGCGAACGGCGCATGACGCAGTTCAATGGAACCCATCAGCATGTAGTACAACGCCAGGAAGATAGGCATCTGGATGATCAGCGGGAAGCAGCCGCCCAGCGGGTTAACCTTCTCCGCTTTGTACAGGGCCATCATCTCCTGGCTTTGGCGCTGTTTATCATCGCCAAGACGTTCGCGCATCGCCTGAATTTTCGGCTGCAGCATACGCATCTTCGCCATTGACGTGTATTGCGCTTTGGTCAGCGGGTACATGATACCGCGAACGATAAAGGTAATGATGATAATGGAGAAGCCCCAGTTGCCCACAAAGCTGTGGATCCACTTCAGCAACTTGAACAGCGGCTGAGAGATGAACCACAACCAGCCGTAGTCCACGGTCAAATCCAGGTGCGGTGCAACAGCCGCCATTTTATCCTGAATTTCCGGGCCGACCCACAGGGTGCTGGTCATCGCGCCAGTCTGGCCTGGCTGTACCAGTACCGGCTGCGCTTTATAGCCGATAGCGACAATGCCGTTGCCCAGATTGGCGGTGTAGAAATTGTTGGTGCCGTCGTTACGCGGAATCCATGCGGTAGCGAAATACTGCTGCAACATTGCCACCCAACCGCCTTTGGAGCTGACGTTGAGGTTTTCGTTATCGGCAATAGTGTCGAATTTGTATTTCTCATACTTCTCATCCGGCGTGGAGTACGCTGCGCCGCGGAATGTATGCAGCGCAAAGTTGCTGCTGCCGGTGTCGCGATGAGGAGGCAGGTTGACGGATTGTTTTAACTGACCAAAGGTGGAGACTTCCAGCGGTTTTTCGCCGGTGTTCTGCACGCTATAGTTCACGTTAACCGCATAATCGCCACGCTTAAAGACAAACGTTTTGGTAAACGTGTTGCCTGCGGCGTCAGTATAAGTCATCGGAACCTGCAGTTCGTTCTGACCGTCGGCCAGTACAAACGCATCTTTCTCGACGTTGTACAGCGGACGCGGGCCGTTCGCCGGGTTATCCGGGCCGTCGCGGCCTGTCAGGCCGCTTTGCGCCTGATAGATAAACTGCGGGGTGGTTTCCAGCAGCTGGAACGGTTCGTTGGAACCCAGTTCTTTCGGGTAAGCCGGGAGCAAGGCCTGCTCGACATCACCACCACGGGTGTTGATAGTCAAATCAAGCACATCGGTTTTCACCGTAATCATTTTCCCCTGGCCACTGGCTGGTACGCCCTGGTCGGCGGCGCTACCCGCTGCGGTGGTCGTTGTCTGCGTGGTCTGTTGAGTCTGAGGTTGCGGATTTTTATCCTGCTCCCAGGCTTGCCAGATCATGAAAGACACGAACAGCAAAGCGATGACTAAAAGATTGCGTTGCGAATCCATCGTTAGTGTTCTCTGGTATCAAATGGTCCGGGCGGGACGGGATCGTCACCACCAGGGTGTAAAGGGTGGCATTTTAATACGCGTTTCACCGTCAACCAACTGCCTTTTATCACTCCAAACCTGCGCAATGCCTCAATTCCGTAGCTTGAGCACGTTGGCGTGAAACGACAATGCGGCCCAAGCAGCGGACTGATCAGGCGTTGATAGACCCGAATAAGGGCTATCAGGACCCGCGAGCCAGGCGACAGTGGCGGCGCCATAATTTTTCCAACGCTTCCGAGAGAGCACGGTTATCGAGGTCGGCAACCCCTTTTTTCGCCACCACCACGAAATCCATTGCAGGAAGTTCATGCTGGCGCAGACGGAAGCTTTCACGCGTCAGACGTTTAATCCGGTTGCGTTCATGCGCACGTCGAACGTTTTTCTTGGCGACGGTAAGACCGATACGGGGATGCCCCAGCGAATTCAGGCGGCCGAGGATGGTGATTTGCGGCGTGCCAGCCCGTTGAGGTTGCTGGAAGACGAATGTGAAATGAGCGGGAGTTAACAAACGTAACTCCCTGGGAAATGCGAGCTTAACCACTCAGGGGTTAGCTTTATTACTTGGAAACGGTCAGACGAGCGCGGCCTTTAGCACGACGACGTGCCAGAACCTGACGACCATTTTTAGTAGCCATACGAGCACGGAAGCCGTGAGAACGGTTGCGCTTCAGTACAGACGGTTGAAAAGTGCGTTTCATGGCGATTTCTACCTAAACTTGAATAAATTCACTGACTTTTGCGTATACCCGAACAAACTTTGAACGACTTACGCCACAGTGTGGGTGATTAAAGAGGCCGGATTGTAATAATTGTACACTCCGGAGTCAATTCTCTTTCCTTATTTTCCCGCGATTTTCCACGCCTTTTTGTGCGGAAAATAAGCAGCGTTGACGCCATATGACGGGCATTGCGCGACGGGTGGAGAATTATACGGACTGCCAGGTAAAGCGCAAGGATCGCCCTGGATCTTTATGCGATCTTTTAGGCGTCTGCTCACCTTTACATATTAATTTTTTCAATATGCGCGCGAAAGCGTACAGGAGTTCCCCTGGATCGATTACACTTATCCTTTCCTGGAAAGCCCTGTGGATAAATCGGGAAGAATCTGTGAGAAACAGAAGATCTCTTGCTCAGTTTAGGCTATGATCCGCGGTCCTGATCGTTTCAAACGATCCTGGTCAGGCATGAACACGGAATCTTTCAGGCTGCGTGAAATCGCGATCGTTTGAAAGATCCGTGAAAACCGCAGACAGCGGTTCGTGCGTCACCCTTCATGCAGGGTCTTATCGACGTGCGCCAACAATCATTAATGTATCAGCCTTTGTCATTTATCGACTTTTGTTCGAGTGGAGTCCGCC